>NZ_AP038772.1:0-4807969 GCF_055378975.1 Desulfitobacterium elongatum
AGATAAAGATAATTCGGTTCATCGATGGGTCTGATAATTCCAGGACTATAAGGACCAGATAATTCAAGCACTATTTCTTCAGAATCAATAACTTTTAAAACATCAAGTAAAAATTTCGCATTGAAAGAAATTTTTACATCGATACCTTCTTTTTTGATTTCCATTTGTTCAGAGATTTTGCCTATCTCAGAAGCTTGATCAATCCACAGTCGTTCTGAATCTACGGAAAGCCGAATAATATTAGCATGGCTACTATCCCGAGCAAGCAAAGAAGCTCTCTCTACAGATTCCTGAAATAATTTAGAAGAAAGAAACACTTTGCTTTGGCAGGTTTGAGGTATGACTTGCTTATAGTTTGGAAATTGTCCTTCAATCAGACGAGATAATAGATGAACGGATCCAAATTGAAAGACAACCTGAGATTGATTAAATCGAATCGTTAATATCTCATCTTCATCTCTAAGTAAACGATAAATCTCAGACATTGTTTTTGAAGGGATAATTCCGTTGAACTTAAAATCCTCTTGGTTAGGTATCTCTGCAATTCGGTATGCCAGACGATGTGTATCTGTTCCAATGAGTCTTATGTTCGATCCTTCTATCTGAAGAAGGGTACCCGTAAAAACGGGACGATTCTCTTCTGTTGAACAGGCGAAAACAGTTTGCCTAATCATCGTTTTGAAAAGAGAAACGGGCAAATTAAAGGATACGGCATCATAAAGCTCTGGTAACAGAGGAAATTCCTCAGGGTCAAAGCCTCTTAGCGCAATATCTGATTCATTGTAATGGATATTGATGACGTCATTTTGCTGTTCGATCTCAATTGTGCCATCAGGGAGTTTACGGACAATATCAGAAAAGATACGAGCTGGAAGAACAATAACTCCTTCTTCTTCGATCTGAGCGGGTACAACGCAGCGTATGCCTATTTCTAAATCTGTAGCTTCAAAGATGAGAGAATGTGCTTCTGCTCTAATGAGTACTCCTTGTAATACAGGTAAGGTGTTTTTACTCGATACCGCTTTTTGTACTGTATTTACTCCGGTCAATAATGCATCCTTTGAACAAAATGCTTTCATAAGGTAGCCTCCTAAAAAAACTTATCAACAGTGGAATACTTTTGGCAGAATAATAATAAGATATATATTTAGTAGTTTTAGTAATATAGCTTGTCTCTATGTGGATAGATGCCATGAGAAGAGAGATGCTAAGATCTTGAACGCGTAAAAACATGTGAATAGATTATAAAATATTATCCACATGTTCACAGGGGCTTATTTATTCAGATTTTATCCCTAGAATTAGTAACAAGTTATTCACACTCCGTTTAATTCAGTTAATGAGATTGGATATGTTGAACGATCTCATTAATTCTTTTATCGAGCAGTGGATCCTTGCGACGGTTTTCTGAAATTTTTTCATGAGCGTGAATGACTGTAGTATGGTCTCTTCCCCCAAATTCATCCCCTATTTTGGGTAAGGAATAATCTGTGAGCTCTCTGGATAAATACATAGCGATTTGCCTGGGAAAAGCAACAGCACGAGTTCTTTTTTTTGCTTTAAATTCCCCTAAAGAAAGGTGATAATACTCCGATACTGCTTGTTGAATCATTTCTATACTAATTTGCTTTGGAGTATTAACGGGAATAATATCTTTGAGAGCCTCAGCCGCAATTTCTACAGTAATAGGGCTTGAGGATAAGGAAGCATAAGCCATAACTCGAATTAAAGCTCCTTCAAGTTCCCGGATGTTCGATTGTATTTTATCCGCGATGTAGACCATGACTTCATTTGCTACTTGAAGATTTTCTACTTTTGCTTTCTTTCTTAAAATAGCAATTCGGGTTTCTAAATCAGGCGCTTGAATATCTGTGATTAAACCCCATTCAAAGCGTGATCTTAAGCGATCCTCAAGGGTAGGAATCTCCTTAGGAGGGCGGTCCGAGGAAATAATAATTTGTTTGTTTGCATCATGAAGAGCATTAAACGTGTGAAAAAACTCCTCCTGAGTTCCTTCTTTTCCAGCAAGGAACTGGATATCGTCGATCAGTAAAATATCCACATTACGATAATGATTACGAAATTCTATAGGATTCTTGTCACGTATGGATTCTATAAGTTCATTGGTAAATTTCTCGCTGGATACATAAAGTACACGAGTACTGGGGGAGCGCTGTATGACAGAGTTCCCTATAGCATGCATAAGATGGGTTTTTCCTAACCCAACTCCCCCGTAAATAAAAAGAGGGTTATAAGAAAGTGCTGGAGATTCAGCAACAGCAAGGGCTGCAGCATGGGCAAATCGGTTACTGTTACCAATTACAAAAGTATCAAAGGTATACTTTGAATTCAAAGTATTGGATTGGTTTTCAATTTTTATGTTTTGGGGTATTTTGGGTTGCTCTTGGAATTGGCGCAATGTTTCTTGAACAGTGGAAATATTAAAGCGTAGGTTCATCGATTGGCCAAGGATAGACTGAACTGTCGAACGAATTAATGGAGCATAGCGACTCTCTAACCAATCCTTCGCAAATTCATTGGGTACACCAATAATAAGGGTGTCTCCTTCGATATCAAGAAGGCGAGTAGAGCTGAGCCACGTTTCAAAGCTAGGTTTCGAAAGTTCATTTTCTAATTTGGCAAGAGTATCTTGCCAAAGGACTTGAAGTGATCGGGGTGGCATTAATTGGACCTCCCTTGTTGGAAAATGTTTAAAAATAATGGAAATAAAAAAGTTATACACAAACTTATACACATTTGTGGATAACTTATTCAAAATATGGCTGTGTATAAAAATTTACAGGTCAAACAGCAGGTTTCAACCGCTGTAAAAACATAATACCAAGTTTTAACTGGGTTATCAACAGGAAGTTAAGGGGTTTGGGTAATTTATTCACAGGTGGATAACTCTAATACCTTTAAAGTTATCCACATAAGAATTATGAAGGCCGCTTGACAGAGGTAAAAATCTTAGAGTATAATCTCAAGAGATGTGTCTGATTTATTGTCTTTATCCCAAAGGAGGTGCAACTTCAAATGAAAAGAACGTATCAACCGAAGAATCGTCGCCATAAAAGAGTTCATGGCTTTTTGAGCAGAATGAGTAGTGCAACTGGAAGAAACGTGCTTAAACGCCGTCGCTTAAAAGGGCGGAAGAAATTATCAGCTTAAGGCCGCAATCTTGTGGCCTTTTTCAATATCATTGTTTTATTGTCTATACGGATATTTTCATTGAAAAGGCACGTTTATTATTTCTAAAGGTGAGGAAAACTATTAATTAGATTTATATATATTGGAGGAGCCATGTTACGGAGAACTCTAAGATTGCGCGAAAAATCCCTTTACCGGAAGGTTTTTGCACAAGGAAAAAGTTTCTCTGGTAAGTATGTAGTCGTATATATTACGGAAGGCCCTTCTAAATTCGGATTTATTGCCTCTAAGAAAGTAGGAAATGCAGTTATTCGAAATAGAGCAAAACGTTTAATGCGCGAAGTGATACGACTCCATCTCCTAGAGATTAAGGCGAATACTCAAATTATTTGTATCGCGCGGGCTTCTATAAAAGGAGTTTCTTATTCACAAGTCGAAAATACTTTGGTACAGACCTTGAAAAAGGCTAAAATTATTAATCCATAAGAGTGGTTTATGATGAAAAAATTATTAATTGGCTTGATTCGGTTGTATCAAAGGTTTATTTCTCCTTTGAAGCCGCCGTCTTGTCGTTTTTATCCGACGTGTTCCGAATATTCCATCCAATCATTATATAAGTACGGGGTTTTTAAGGGAGGATGGAAGTCTCTTGTGCGGATTTCTAAATGTCATCCGTTTCACCCCGGTGGACATGATCCAGTTTAAGGAGGGTTTTTGTGAATATTATTGTTCAATGGATGACTGATTTTCTAAAATTGTTGTATGGGCTTACTTCTCTTGTGGGAATTGCAAATTATGGGGTTGCGATTATACTTTTAACCGTTATTATTAAGACCATAATTTTTCCGTTGACTTGGAAGCAAATGAAATCCATGAGGAAAACGGTTGAGATTCAACCCATGGTTAAAGAATTACAGAAAAAGTATAAGAATGATCCCCAGAAGCTTAATGCTGAGACAATGGAACTTTACAAAAAACATAGTGTTAACCCAGCTGGAGGCTGCCTTCCTATTGTTATTCAACTTCCTATCTTCTGGGCTCTTTATAGTACTCTCTTTAATTTTGGTAATTATATTGCAGATCCGAGTCAAGCCTATTTTTTGTGGTTTAATTTGACGTTAAAGGATCCCTATTATGTCCTCGCTATTCTTGCTGCGGCAACGACTTTCTTACAAACTAAAATTACAAGTCCTAGCGGCACGACTGATCCTACCCAGAAAACAATGCTTTATATCATGCCTGTATTTATGGGATATATTAGTTCGACTGTACCTTCTGGCCTTGCCCTCTACTGGGTAACGATGAATATAGTCTCTGTTTTACAGCAGCTGTATATTAATCGTAGATTAGATAAAGAAAAGGCACAGGCTGCATAATGTCGAGTACGTGAGGGAGGATATCCATGAAATTTGCGGAGCATACTGGTAAAACTGTGGAAGATGCTATTGAAGCATGTCTTGCGGAATTAGGAGTTGAAAGAGATCGGGTTGAGATTCAGGTCTTAGAAGAACCTACGAAGAGGGGTCTTTTCGGATTACTCGGTACTCGTCTCGCAAAAGTTCGTGTTTCTTATGAAGATAACCCTGGCGAATTGGCCTGTGACTTTTTAAAGAAAGTTTGTGCCTCCATGAGTGTAACAGCAGAGTTTGAGATGACTCAAAGGGGGCAACACTGGCTTATCAATATTACTGGTGCAGAACTTGGAATTTTAATCGGTAGAAGAGGGGATACTCTTGAAGCTCTTCAGTATCTGACGAATCTTGCTGTAGCCAAACAACTCTCTGAAAAAGTACGTGTTATTATCGATGTCGAGGGGTATCGTCAGCGTCGAGAAGAAACTTTAGCCCGTCTCGCTAAGAGATTATCAGAAAAAGTAAAACGTACTGGAAATAGAGTCGTCTTAGAACCCATGAATCCTCATGAAAGAAGGATTATTCATACCGCTTTACAAGATGATCCTCGGATTTCTACCTTCAGCGAAGGTGAGGAGCCAAATCGTAAAGTTGTGATTTCTCTAAAAAGGACTAAAGAGATTTCTTGAGGGGGGGTACCCCTCTTTTTTCTTTTTTGAGGTCTTCAATTAGTTTTGATTAACAATTTATTGCATTGGAGCGAATCCCTGTGGAAGACACTATTATTGCCTTAGCTACTGCTTTGGGTGAGGCAAGTATTCATATGTTACGATTGAGTGGGCCTCAATCGAATGGAATTATTACACAATGTTTTGTACCTCGTAATCCTAAACGTTGGGCAGAAAAAAGCAATTATACCTTGCATTTGGGGCATTTTTATTCTGATACGCAACTTCTAGATGAGGTATTGGTTGGAAGAATGGTTGCACCTACTTCTTTTACCGGTGAGGATGTCATTGAAATCAACTGTCATGGTGGTTTGCTTGTTGCGCAGAGAATTCTGGAAGAGTGCTTGAGAAGAGGGGCGCGTTTAGCTGAACCTGGTGAATTCTCAAAACGGGCTTTCCTCAATGGAAAACTTGATTTGGTTCAAGCTGAAGCCATTATTGATTTAATTTCTGCAAAGACCAATGTTTCTGCGAATTTAGCACTTCATCAAATGAGCGGTAGTTTATCTAAAAAAATCATTAATCTTCGAGAACACGTATTAGAGACACTTGCTTTTATTGAAGCGGGGATTGATTTTCCGGAAGATGATGTAGAGAGCTTGGACCGTGAACGTTTATTGTCCCGTATAGACAGGGGTATCGACTTAGCCCAAGAATTATTGGTGGGAAGTAAGACCGGGAAAATACTTCGTGAGGGTATGTTAACAGTCATTGTTGGTCAGCCCAATGTTGGAAAGTCTAGCCTGCTTAATGCCCTGATGAAGGAAGAGAGAGCTATAGTTACAGATATTCCGGGAACCACGCGCGACGAAATCAGAGAGTCAGTGAATGTTGGAGGTATATTGTTACAGTTAGTCGATACTGCTGGGATTCGTGAAAGCGAGGATCTTGTAGAGAAGCTTGGAATTAAGCGGTCCTGGAAAGCTATTGAGAAGGCGGACCTTATTCTACTTCTCGTTCAGGCAGGAAATAAGCTCTCTTTAGATGAGGAACGAATTTTAAAAGAAAATCCGAAAAAAGTTATTGTTTTGATGAATAAAATGGATCTCATATCTAAATTTCCAGAAGGTGAAAGACCTATGAATCCTGATATTTCTAATCTTGGAGTATGGATTCCTTTTTCCGTAAAGGAAAATGTAGGATTCACAAATTTAGAAGAAGAGATCAAGATTCGAGTTTACCAAGGTGATGAAGAAAGAGCTAAAGAACCTCTACTTTCGAATGTTCGGCAAATTTCATCTTTAGAACGATCTTTACATGCTCTTCAGAGTGCACATACTGCAGTTCACGGGGGATTACCCTGGGATATTGTGTCGATTGATATTCGACAAGCTCTTCAGGAAGTCTCTGAAATGACTGGGGATAATATTCAAGAAACGTTGCTTGATGATATTTTTTCTAGATTTTGTATTGGAAAGTAGGTAACACCGTGGACTACGTGGAATACTTCGCCGGTAAATATGATGTTATTGTGGTAGGGGCTGGACATGCTGGCTCTGAGGCTGCCTTAGCTTCAGCACGTATGGGGTGTGAAACCCTCTTAATCACGTTAAGCTTAGATACAATGGCTCACATGCCGTGCAATCCTTCTGTTGGTGGCCCAGCTAAAGGACATTTGGTAAAGGAAATCGATGCACTAGGTGGTCAGATGGGTATTACTGCCGACGAAACCTCGATCCAAGTCCGAATGCTAAACACTGGAAAGGGTCCTGCAGTTCATGCACTAAGGATTCAGTCTGATAAGCTGGCCTATCAACAAAGGATAAGGGAGGTCTTATTATCTCAAGAAAAATTAACAGTTCACCAGGCCCTCGTCGAGCACGTTAAGCTCGAGGAGGGAAAAGTGAGTGGAGTTGTTACGCGAACGGGCGCTCGTTTCGAAGCGGATAATGTGGTATTAACGAGTGGGACATACCTTCGTGGTAGAATTATCATTGGGGCTGCCATGTATGAGGGGGGACCTAATGGTCAACAACCTGCAATGACACTTTCAGATGACTTAAGAAGTATTGGTGTAGAGCTTGGTCGTTTTAAGACAGGGACACCTCCACGGATTCATCGTCGTTCTGTTGACTTTTCAAAATTCAAGATTCAGCCGGGCGATAGTGTCCCTTGGCGTTATTCATTTATGCCAACGCAAAGTATGTTTTGGGGGAGAGATACTGAGGCTCAGGCTCCCTGTTGGTTAGGTTACACTACGCCCCAGACTCATAAAATTATTTTGGATAATTTATATAGGGCTCCTCTTTATTCAGGAGAAATAGAAGGAATAGGACCAAGATACTGTCCATCCATTGAAGACAAGGTGGTACGCTTTGCAGATCGACCTTCGCATCAGATATTCCTTGAACCAGAGGGCTGGGAAAGTGATGAACTTTATGTGGCTGGGTTATCAACCAGCATGCCTGAGGAAGTTCAGCTTGAGATTTTAAGAAGTATTCCTGGATTAGAGAAGGTTATGTTACTACGCCCTGGTTATGCGATTGAATATGACTATGTATTGCCTCATCAACTTTCTTTAAGTCTAGAGGTTCGGAAGATTCCGGGTCTCTTTACTGCAGGACAGCTCAATGGAACCTCTGGATATGAAGAAGCTGCAGCACAGGGACTCTTAGCTGGTATCAATGCTGCATTACGGGTAAAGGGAGAAGAACCTTTTATTGTCCGTCGTTCTGAAGGTTATTTAGGTGTTCTTGTTGATGATCTCGTCAATAAGGGAGTTAAAGAACCCTATCGTTTACTTACTTCAAGGGCAGAGTATCGTCTAATTTTAAGACAGGATAATGCAGATCTGAGATTGACAGCGAAGGGAAGAGAAATCGGCCTCGTAAGTGACGAGAGATGGGTTTATTTCCAGAGAAAGAAAGAAGCAATTGCTCAGATTCTTGAGCTGTGGAAAGAAACTACGTTTTCACCGCTTAATGAGATGCTTATTTATGTGCTCGATTCTGTTAACTCCGCCCCAGTGAGGGGAGGAATTAGTGCTGAGGAACTGATGAGAAGACCAGAAATTACGATTTCCGAAATAAAAATACTCCTTCCTGAGCTCTCTGCTTTTGAAGAGGAAGCAATAGAAGAAGCAGCCATTGAGACTAAGTATTCTGGGTATATAGAAAAACAGCTGCTAGAGATTGAGCGCTCTTTAAAGATGGAGGAACGTGTTCTCCCCCGGGACATTAATTATGATGCCATCAAGGGATTATCTACGGAAGGAAGACAGCGCTTGAAAGAAGTGTTTCCTATTAATGTGGGACAAGCTTCACGAATTACGGGGGTAAGCCCAGCAGACATCTCTGTTCTCCTTGTCTATATGGAACAGCGACGTAGAGGAGGCCAGTTGAATGTTACCTAATCATAAACAGCTACTTCGAGAGATGACCTTCAGTAAACTAAAGATTGAGCTCAATGATACCCAAGTCGAACAGTTTTCAATGTATGCCGATTTATTAGTCGAGTGGAATGAGAAGGTAAATCTTACAAGCATTACGGATCCACAAGAGATTGTAATCAAGCATTTTCTTGATTCATTAACTTTAGGTCAGTTTGTTAAAGCCCATAAACTTGCTGATATTGGGACAGGTGCTGGTTTCCCTGGAATACCTCTGAAAATCCTTCATCCAGAGCTTCAGCTTTTTCTTGTCGACTCACTAGCTAAGCGTTTGGACTTTCTTAAAGTCGTTATTGATCAGTTAGAACTACTCAAAGTCGATACTGTTCATGCTAGAGCTGAAGACTTTGGGAGGGACCCTAAGTATCGTGAAAGTTTTGATCGAGTAACTTCGCGTGCTGTGGCGCGTTTACCCGTATTGCTTGAATATGCTGTTCCTCTATTAAAAAGAAAGGGACTTTTTCTCGCTGCCAAGGGAACACAGGTCGACGATGAAGTTACCGAATCAAAAAAGGCTCTTAATGTTCTTGGTGCTAAGGTCAATGGCATTGAGCGTTTCAATCTGGGAACTGAAGCTGAACACCGTGCAATCGTTATCATCGAGAAAGTAGCTCAAACACCCAAAGACTACCCTCGAAAAGCAGGGACTCCCGCTAAGAAGCCTCTTATTTGAGAAATTCCAATATAAAACGCCTTTGGGCGTTTTTTTATTTAGCTTGCAACAGTAGAGTATTATGGAAGCGCAGAGAATCACCCTTGTGTCGTTTACAACTTTTATTATTTTTGGATGTAGATCTGCTCACGGCAAAATTGCCCTAGTTTTATTAAGTATGATTTGATACTATAAGAAGGTAGTGTTTGTTAAATGGTTTTATGGACTCTGGTACCAAGTGTGAGAGAAGGGGGGGCGTATATTGGGGAGAATAATTGCCATTGCAAATCAAAAGGGCGGAGTAGCCAAAACTACGACTGCAATAAATCTGAGCGCATGTCTTGTTGAATTAGGTAAGAATATATTACTTCTTGACCTTGATCCACAGGGAAATGCGTCAAGTGGTTGTGGAGTACTTAAGCATAAGTTATCACAGAGTATCTACGACGTTCTGATCAATGACGTACCTATTAAGAATATCATTCTTAAAACTGATATTAAAAATTTGTCGATTGCCCCAGCACGTATCGAACTTGCTGGTGCTGAGATTGAGCTCGTAACACTTGAGCATAGAGAAGGAAAGCTTTCTGCTGCACTTGATACAATCAAGGAGGATTATGACTTTATTATTATCGACTGTCCGCCATCTCTCGGATTATTAACTCTCAATGCTTTAACAGCTGCTACAGATGTACTTATTCCAGTTCAGTGTGAATATTATGCACTTGAAGGATTAACTCTACTGATGAATACCTTAGATAGAGTAAAGCAAAGTATGAACCCTAACCTCAATATTATAGGCGCCTTGTTAACCATGTTTGATGCACGCACGAATTTGGCAATTCAAGTTGTGGATGAAGTAAAGAAATACTTCAGGAACAAGGTTTTTTCTACAATTATACCCCGTAATGTTCGGCTTAGCGAAGCGCCGAGTCATGGAAAGCCTATAGTACTTTATGACACGCGTTCCAGAGGTGCCGAGGTGTATCGTGATTTGGCAAAGGAGGTTTTAGAACGTGTCTAAAAAGGCACTTGGACGTGGTTTAGAAGCACTGATCGGAACAGAGTCTGGTATCAAGAACACTGGAGTTCAGGAGATTGATTTAGTACGTATCAAACCTAACCCAGATCAACCCAGAAAGGACTTTGATCCCGAGAGTTTGTCAGAGCTCGCCTCTTCTCTTCAAGCCCATGGCTTACTTCAACCCATCTTGGTTAAATCCACTGAGGATGATTATATAATTGTTGCCGGTGAGAGACGATATCGTGCAGCCCAACTGGCTGGGCTTACAAAGATACCTTGTATCATTCAAAATTGTACAGAACAGGAAATGGCTGAACGTGCATTAGTAGAGAATATCCAGAGGTCTAACTTATCTCCTGTTGAGGAGGGTATGGCCTACGCACGATTAATGAAGGAATATGGTTTGACGCAGGAACAGGTTTCCGAGCGTGTTGGCAAAGGCCGACCCACTATTGCGAATTTATTAAGAGTGATACAACTCCCTGATCGGGTCCTTCAATTTATTCGTGAAAGTAGGGTAAGCTTAGGACATGCAAAGGTTCTGTTAGGGATAAAGGATTCCTCACTTCAAGTGTTACTCGCTGAGAAAGTAGCAAAAGAAAATCTATCAGTACGCGAATTAGAGACTCTTTTATTAAGACTAACGGAAAAACCTGAACCTCGGAGTGTAGTACACAGGACTTCCCCCCTCTTTGTTCAAGTTGAAGATAAGTTAAGAACTTCTTTTCAGACTAAGGTACGTGTCAAAGGGGATTCGGGACGTGGAAAGATTGAGATAGAGTATTTCTCGGAAGAAGAATTTAATCGCTTATTGGAATTATGGAATATACAACTTGAATAGCAAAAGAATGTTCCACATGGAACATTTTTTTGTTTGAGTTTATTATTTGTCTTAAAGCATTCGTTGTCTTCAGACTATAAATATAAGTTTTTATATGTAGGGAGTGTTTACTAGCTTTCTGATGGGAACATTAAGTAAATAGTGTATTCTCAAATAGTTATATTAATCTCTACTCTTAATAGAGGCTGTACTTGAGCTAAGTCACTTTTTCATGATCGACTGAATATTGGTTGTTGAGAACGACCTCTCTCCCAAGTAGTGGTTAAGAACTTGCCCTTGTTTCCTTACAATTCTATACTCTTTTAGATTATCTTTCTCAATTCATGATGATTGCATTGAATAAATAATTACACTGCGCTATAATCAATTTTGCTTCGTCTGTTCTTTTCGTGTTGTTGTATGTTCCACGTAGAACATTGGGATAAGGTATAAAGTCGATAAGATGTTCCACGTAGAACAATGGGACAAGGTATGAAGTCGATAAGATGTTCCACGTAGAACATTGGGATAAGGTATAAAGTCGATGAGATGTTCCATGTAGAACATTGGGACAAGGTATGAAGTCGATAAGATGTTCCACGTAGAACATTGGGACAAGGTATGAAGTCGATGAGATGTTCCATGTAGAACATTGGGACAAGGTATGAAGTCGATAAGATGTTCCACGTAGAACATTGGGACAAGGTATGAAGTCGATGAGATGTTCCATGTAGAACATTGGGACAAGGTATAAAGTCAATGCGATGTTCCATGTAGAACATCGAACTAAAGGTTACTAATCTGGTAGAAATGTACTAGTCTTAGTTAAAATAGAATAGAGGGTTGGTGATTGAGTGCTCGGGACAATAGTTAATGCTCTTGCGATAATAGTAGGGGGCCTTGTAGGTATGATGTTCGGAAAGGCTCTACCTGAAAAAATGAAGGACACAGTCATTCAAGGAATTGGTTTAGCTGTTATTCTTATTGGACTGAGTATGGCTCTCCAATCAAAGAATTCATTGGTTGTTATCGCAAGCCTCGTACTTGGTGGAATTCTTGGTGAGTGGATCGATATCGAACTTCGGCTTCAGCAATTAGGTCAAACGCTTGAGAAAATTTTAGCTAAAGGTGGAAAAGGAGGGAACTTTACTAAAGCATTTGTCTCCGCGAGTCTTATCTACTGTGTGGGTGCAATGGCCATTATGGGATCCTTAGAAAGCGGACTTAAGGGGGTGCATGACATCCTCTTTGCAAAAGCAATGTTAGACGGAGTTTCAGCCATTGTTTTTGCCTCTTCGATGGGAATAGGCGTTTTGGTTTCTGCTATCCCAGTATTCCTTTATCAAGGAGGAATTACGTTGTCCGCCACGTTGCTTCAAGGACTCCTATCAGCTCCTGTCATTGCAGAAATGAGCGCTACTGGTGGTCTACTCATTGTTGGAATTGGATTAAATATCCTGGAGATCAAAGAAATAAAAGTGGGAAACCTATTGCCGGGAATCTTTATGACCATTCCGTTGACTATGCTATATGCAAGATTTTTTTAGTCCTTATAATTACAGTGATTACTATTACTATTAATATTAAATTAAAAGAAATATATAAGGTAAAAAGTGACCAGGAGGAAAAAGATGAATGCGTTAGAACAAATTATGCCGTTAACATGGTGGGGAATCGCTTTATTAGGTTGCCTATGTCTTATTTCTTATCTAATCATATTTTCAATGAACAATAAGTTGAAAGAATTTCGGAAGTCGTATCTAGCATTGCAATCCTATATGAAAGGTAACTCATTAGACGAACTTCTAGGTGAGTATCTGGCTGAAGTTAAGAAAATCCGCGAAGGATTGGCACAGAGTGAAAAACGAATTGAGCAGACCGAAGTTAAACTCCGTTCTTCCGTCGATCGTGCAGAGCTTATTCGTTTTAATGCTTTTGATAATATGGGAAGTGATTTAAGCTTTGCCTTAGCCCTCCTCAATCAGGAGGGGGATGGAGTGGTATTATCCTCCATCAATAGCAGGGAAGAGTCAAGAGTATATGCAAAACCCATAGTTAAAGGCGAGTCAACCTATCACTTATCAGAGGAAGAAAGACAAGTCATAACAAAAGCAAAAGATACAGTAAAAGTCTAGGATATTCTCGTTTTGATGTAGGCTTTCGATAATAAACCACTCATTGTCTCGGCCATTTTCCAAACCAAATTCAAACGGGTATTTTGCAACACCATATATTCCATGAAGCCTCCGACATTAACAATACCTGTTAAATGGACCTCTCCGACTGCGGGGAGGTCTTTATGTACTCCAGCGCCGGGCTTTAAAGGTCCATTCGCTAAGGTAATGTTACCAATAGAATCCATCTTTCCAAGGCATGCATCGATTGCAATGATAAAGGGGTCATTATAGGTGCACTGGATGTATTGGAGATTTTCTGTTAGGTTTGTGGCGTGTACAGGTTGCTCTAAGGTCCCAAAGACGGTTAGCTTGGGAAGTCCTAACCGGCTGAGATATGTCCCTATGAGGGGGCCAAGAGAATCACCTGTCGATCGATCCGTCCCAATACATAAGATAATAGAAGGCCGTTGACGAGCGGACTGGAAGACTTCTTCTAAGCGTGTTTCCATTATTTCAGTTGCATTTTTATCTTCAAAATGGGCTTTTAATCTCTGAGATTCGGTAAAGATCGATAAGAAACTCATTCCTACCCCCCACTCCCAACGCGGAAAAAGTTCATTCTTCTAGATTATTCCCATTGCCAACCGAAATTATGCATGAGTATGGGAATAAGACCATAAAGATGAGGCAGGGGGGAGTAATATGAATGGGAAAATTATATTTCAGGTTGCTGCTACCTATATCGGCGCAGTAATGGGTGCAGGATTTGCATCGGGGCAGGAAATACAACAGTTCTTTACGAATTTTGGAATTCAAGGCTTATTCGGAATTGTGATAAGTGCAACACTGTTTTCACTTTTAGGATGGATCATGTTAGATCTACAAGAACGCTGGAAGGTATCGTCCTACTCAGAGTTTTTCCTCTGCTTACTCGGAAACAAATGGGGCAATAGAGTAAATTTACTTATGAGTGCCCTTTTGTTTATGGGAATGATAGCCATGATGTCTGGCGCGGGAGCACTTTTTGTGCAGTACTTTGGCCTCTCCTCTTGGCTTGGAGTAATTCTCACCGCATTAGTCATTGGCCTTGCCTTATGGTTTAAGGGGGAAGGAGTACTTTGGATCAATACAGTACTTATTCCACTGAAATTCTTATTCTGCCTTGGAATAGCACTTTTAGCTGTAATTCTCGGATCGGGTACCGAAGGTGAAGGAATACAAGTCGCTTCCAACCCTTTAATCCAGAACTGGGCCTTTTCTGGTATTCTATATGTATCTTTTAATTTGACACTTGCAATGGTGGTTTTTGCCTCATTAGGAAAGGACGTTCAGAAACCTGGTGCACGCCTAGGGGCAGTTATGGGGGGAGTGGCACTCGGGCTTTTCGCAATGGTTATTGGCGTGGCATTATTACGATATCCAGAAGTTAAGACATTGGAGATCCCTATGGTTGCTGTCGCAGGGAAGTTGGGAAGCTGGCCAGCCTTTTTATATGTCGTCGTTTTATGGTTGGCTATGCTTACGGCAGCGATTGGAAATGGATTTAGTCTAGTTACACGACTTGTTGAGGTTGCCAAAATCGACTATAGAGTTGCCTCCCTCCTCTTATTAGTTTTAGTATTTCCATTAGCAGGAGTTCGCTTTTCAAGTATTGTTAAAGTAGTATATCCACTCTTCGGGTATCTCGGATTATTTTTTCTACCCGTCCTCTTTTTGGCCTGGAGAAAAAGATAGACGCTAGCCCTTGCCGGTGAGGCATATTGTGGGATAAGATAAAGAAAAGTCAGACTTAAGAATGGCGAGGAGTGATTGGGTGCATGAAATATCTCTCATGAGTGGAGTCTTTGAAGTCATCGAAGCCACTCTATCTCAACTTACCGTAAAAAGGGTTACGCAAGTCAAACTGAAAATAGGGAAGTTAACCAATGCGGAGCCGGATGCCTTAACTTTTGCCTTTGAAGCCTACTCCAAGGGGACCGTCTGTGAAGGTGCTGAACTCTTAGTCGAGATTGTTCCAGTTCGCGGTCGATGTAAAAACTGTGGAGAGGAATTTTTAGTACAAGAGCTTTTATTTTTTTGTCCAAAATGTAAACATACGGGAATTGAAGTTATCCAAGGAGAAGAATTGCTTCTTGAAAGTCTGGAGGTTGAATAAATGGGTTCACAGCGTGAGATCGAGGTCATGGCGAATCTGCTTCAGTCCAATGATGTACAAGCTGAAGTAAATAGAAAGCATTTTAAAAAAAATAAGTGTTTAGCGATTAATATCATGGGTTCTCCTGGTGCAGGAAAGACGACCCTTTTAGAACGTACCCTCTTGCATGTAACAGAGCAATATGGCGTTGCAGTTATCGAAGGAGATATTTTTACAAGTAAGGACGCGGACAGAATCGCTGAACATCATGTTCCAGTTGTTCAGATTAATACAGGTGGAGGCTGCCATCTTGATTCAAAGATGGTTGAAAAAGTTTTACCCGAATTCCAGTGGGAAAAGCTCGATCTAATGATTATTGAAAATGTGGGGAACCTCGTTTGTCCAGCAGATTTCGATCTAGGTGAAGAATTTAAGGTTGTTGTACTGAGTGTCGTAGAAGGGGACGATAAGCCTTCTAAATACCCAGTAATATTTCGGAACTCGAAGGTTGCGATTCTTAACAAGATGGATCTTCTACCACTGGTCGAAGCGGATTTGGATATCATGAAGAACGATATTCGCAAAATCAATCCAGAAATACAGATTTTCGAAATTTCGTGTCGTACAGGTGAAGGTATACAGGCTTGGACAGAATGGTTAGGAAAACAAGTGAAACAAGCCAAAGGTAGGATGTAATGAACGAGGATTATCAAAAGGGAATCCAATATCTTGAAGCCGGAAAGATGAAAGAAGCGGAAGAGGCATTCTTAAAGTGTCTAAGCGATAACCCTAGGGATGCAATGAGCCATAATAAACTGGGTCTGGTTTATGCAAGACTCGAGGATTACGAGAGAGCTCAAGGCCACTTCTTGAAGGCACTAGAGATCGATCCAAAGCTTGCTCATGCTTGGAATAACCTAGGGAATATTGCACGTAAAGAAGGAGATCTAGAGCGAGCGAGTACCTATTATCAAGAAGCCTTGGCGGTGGATCCGGGGAATCCTATTCCACAGCGGAACCTGCGAGCTGTAGAAAAGCAATTAAAGTGGAAACCAAGTTTTATTCAGCTTTTTCGTAGGAATAAGTCCGGTAAATCCTGAGGAAATAAGGAGTATAGCATGATGGATAGGCATCATTATTTGATTGGCACAGCAGGTCATGTTGATCATGGTAAAACAAAGTTAATTCGGGCTCTGACAGGGATAGAAACGGATCGATTGAAGGAAGAGCAGCAAAGGGGTATTTCAATCGAGCTTGGGTTTGCTCATCTTAAATTGCCAAGTGGTAGAGATGTAGGGATCGTAGATGTTCCTGGACATGAACGATTTATCCGTCAGATGCTAGCAGGGGCGACAGGCATGGATATGGTTCTTCTTGTCATTGCTGCAGATGAAGGGATTATGCCTCAAACACGAGAGCATTTGGATATTTTAACCCTGCTTGGCATTTCTCGAGGAATTGTCGTTTTAAATAAGAAGGATTTAGTCGACGAAGAGTGGTTAGAACTCATCCAGGAGGAAGTCAGAGAGGGACTTAAAGGGACAGTATTTGAGCATGCTCCAGTCTATCCTGTATCTGCACATACCGGTGAGGGAATAGGGGAACTGAAGGATGAGATAGATAGAGTTCTTAATGAGGTCCAGACAAAAACAACGAGCGGACCCGTGCGGCTTCCGATCGATCGAGTTTTTACTGTTCAAGGTTTTGGAACCGTTGTGACAGGGACACTTCATAATGGAACAGTACGTTTAGGTCAGGAGATTACGGTTGAGCCGGGGCATACCTTAGCAAAGGTTCGTTCTCTTCAAGTCCATAGTGAAAAAGTGGAGCAGGCTGAGGCAGGGCAACGTGTTGCAATCAATCTAGCCGGTGTTGATGTAGCAGACATTGATAGAGGTGCAGTTGTCACCACACCAGGAGCCTATCCAGTAGGTAATATCCTCGATATAAAAATTTATAACTTAAAGTCGATGGATAAACCACTTGTTCAACGACAAAGAGTAAGATTCCATATTGGGGCAGTAGAAGTTCTTGGAAGGGTTCACCTCCTTGAGCAAGAGGAAATTCTACCAGGGCAAGAGGGATATGCCCAGATTCTCCTAGAAGAACCGGTAGTTATTGCATCTCATGAGCGTTATGTTATTCGTTTTTACTCTCCAGCTGTTACAATTGCTGGGGGAAAGGTTCTGGGTGTAGCGGAGGTCAAGAGAAAACGCTTTAAAGAGCAAGTGATTGCTCAGCTGCGTTTGAAGGATCAAGGGGATCCTCATGTTTTACTTGAACGTGAGCTTGTGGAGCCCCATTCCTTAAAGGAAATAGAAGGGATTTTCCATCTTGGGCAACAAGAAGTCAAGGATTATTTAGGACAGCTTCTTGAAAAGGGGCGGATTGTGGCCTGGGAAGAGGATGGGGCTCCTCTATATTGGCAAATAGAATCGGTTGAACTATGGAGAAATAAGCTACTCGACCAAATCAGAAAGTACTCGAAATCCTTTCCACTCCGCGGAGGGATAGGAAGAGAAGAATTAAAGACAAAGTTAGGAGTTAAGTGGACACATCGGCGATGGCAAAATATCCTTGAAGAGGGAGCAAAGCGTTCTTACTATCAGTTGATAGGTAGTAAAGTACAAACTCTCGATAAGATTGAGTTTCCAGAAGCCATTCAGAAAGGATTAGATTGCTTACGTAAGCGTTGGAGAAGCGCTGCCTTAGCTGCGCCAGAGTTAGAAAGTGGTGCATTGGAATGTGGAGTGAATAAGAGCGAGGCTCTAGAGTATGCGGCTTTTCTTGTTGAAAGCGGAGAATGGTTAAGTATAGAAGGAATGTACTTTACTAAAGAGTGTGTAGGAAAAGCGCGAAAAGAACTTATTAACTTGCTTGAGCAAAAAGGTGAAGTTACGGTAGGGGAGGTTCGAGAGATTTGGGGAACCTCGCGGAAATACACTGTGCCCCTTCTGGAACACTTCGATCAGCAGAAGGTTACGAAGAGGCAAGGCGATAAACGTAAATTATGGTAATGTTGTATTACAACAGCTAGATAATCCAGTGGATTGATGTAATAAATTTGCCAATATTAATGTACTGAAACAGTTTTTATTATTGACATGTTGATATATAAAATATAAAATGTACATAAAATTAGAACTTTTAGAGGTCGAGTTTTTCGAAGAGAAATAAAAAGTAGGGGGAGAAAAGACGTGAAGAAAATGGTTAAGTTGGCAACAGTTGCAGTGCTCAGTTTGTCCTTAATCGCAGGTTGTGGTACAACAGCGAAGAACAATGGTGCTGCTGCTCCCAGTAGCGGCGGAGAGATTAAACTTGGGGCATTAGTTGAGCTAACAGGCGGCGGGGCTCAATATGGTAAAGCGGGGCTTAATGGTGCGAAGCTTGCCATTGAGCAACAAAATGCTAAAGGCGGAGTTTTAGGAAAGCAAATCAAGCTTGTTGAAGCCGATAATAAAACGGATCCGACAGAGTCCTTAGCTCAAGCGACCAAACTAATTACCCAAGAAAAGGTTGCCGGAATTATTGGACCCATGACTTCAGGTCAAATTCGTGCAATTATCTCGCTAGGCGCTCAAAATAAGATTCCACTTGTTACTCCTTCTGGAACGGGTGCAGACCTGACCGTTAATAATGGAACCCTTAACCCTTATGTTTTTAGAGCCTGCTTTATCGATGACTTCCAAGGTCAAGTAGGTGCGTCCTTTGCTCTTGAGACTCTTAAAGCTAAAAAGGTCGCATTAATTACCGATAATAGTGAACCCTATTCAAAAGGCTTAGGGAAGTCCTTTGAGGATGGGTTCACAAAGGGTGGCGGCGAAATCGTAGCTAAAGAAAACTATGTAGCTAAAGACAAAGATTTCAAAGCCATTTTAGGGCGTGTAAAAGCTAAAAATCCCGATGCAATTTATGTTCCTGGCTACTATGGTGAGGTTGGACTCATCATCAAGCAAGCACGTGAAGCTGGAATTACTGCTCCAATCTTTGGCGGAGACGGCTTCAATGGTGATGAAACAACAAAAATCGCCGGTGCAAACAATATGACAAATGTTTATTTCTCTGATCATGTTGCGACCGATGATCCAGCCTTAGTGGAATTCACGAAACAGTATAAAGCAAAGTATAACGAAGATCCTACTGGATTTGCTGCACTTGGCTATGATGCTGCAACGATGATGATTAAGGCTATCGAAGCTGCTGGTGTTGCTGACGGAGACAAAATCCGTGTTGGTTTGGAAGGAATTAAGGATCTAAAAGGTGTAAGCGGAGTTATTACTGTGGATGCTAAAACACATAATCCCAGTAAGAGTGCAGTTGTCCTCACGTATAAAGAGGGCAAATGGGTATTTGCGAGCCGGGTTAATCCTAAATAAATCGAGTGTTAAGTGATGCCCGGATAACCAATTTACCTTCGTTGTTGATGTCAAAAAGTAATCAAAAGAAGGGGGCAATGCCCCCTTCTTTTTCAGTGAATAGCCAGGATAGGAGGGGAGATCATGGATAGTCTACAGCAATTTTTGCAACTTCTAGTCAATGGAGTTTCTCTAGGGAGCATTTATGCACTTATAGCCTTGGGATATACGATGGTCTATGGAATTATTCAACTTATTAACTTCGCTCATGGGGATGTTCTGATGATTGGTGCTTATATCGGCTGGTTTGCAACAACTCGCCTCAATTTGCCTTTTTTTCCAGCTTTATTATTAGCTATGATCGGTTCTGCATTGTTAGGAGTAATAATAGAGCGGATTGCCTATAAGCCCTTGCGAAATGCGACGAAGATAGCTGCACTCATCACTGCGATTGGAATTTCTTTGTTCTTGGAATATTCGGGTATGATAGCTTTTGGACCTCAAGTTCGATCCTACCCACCCGTATTTCCGGAAACCGTATACAATCTTGGTGGGATTATGTTCAAATATGGCGATGTCGTAATCTTGCTTACTTCAGTTATCTTAATGATTCTTTTAACTTTTATCGTTAAATATACAAAAGTAGGGAAAGCAATGCGTGCTGTCTCCCATGACAAAGATGCGGCCCTATTGATGGGTATCAATGTTAATAATACAATATCAGCGACCTTTGCGATTGGCTCTGCTTTGGCTGCTGCTGCCGGCGTACTTCTAGGTGTATACTTTAATCAGATTGACCCTTTAATGGGTATTATGCCTGGTCTTAAAGCCTTTGTTGCGGCGGTTCTCGGCGGAATTGGAATTATCCCTGGTGCAATGGTCGGAGGCTTGATTCTTGGCTTAGTTGAAACACTCGTTTCTGGATTCGGGGGTTCCATGTGGCGTGATGCTGTAGCATTCTTGATTCTAATTATTGTTCTAGTTATAAGACCCACCGGTATCTTTGGAAAAAATGTTCGTGAGAAAGTGTAGGTGATTAAGATGAAGGGTTGGTTCCACAAAAAAAATATAATCCTAGCCTTATGCGTAATTCTCATCTACGGAATCGTTCAATTCTTGATTCTTACTGATATCCTACCACCCTATATTGCACTCAATCTTAATTTAGCTTGTATCTATATAATTCTAGCGGTAAGCCTGAATTTAATTAATGGAATAACTGGACAATTCTCCATTGGACATGCCGGATTCATGGCCATTGGAGCTTATATTTCGGCGATTGTCACGGTTAAATTTCAAGGTTCCCTTTTGTTAGCTCTTATTGCGGGGGCAGTTGCCGCAGGTATTGCAGGGTTTCTAGTGGGTTTACCTACACTTCGACTTAAAGGAGATTATCTAGCTATTGCGACCTTAGGGCTTGGAGAAATCGTGCGGGTTGTCTTTGTCAATATTGAATATGTCGGTGGGGCTTCAGGATTTACTGTGCCGAGCACGATTAATTGGAGTTGGGCTTTCTGGCTCACAGCTTTAAGCATTCTAGTTATTCGAAATTTCACAGCTTCTACACATGGAAGGGCCTGTATTTCTGTCCGAGAGAACGAAATTGCTGCAGAAGCAATGGGAATTAATACGACGAAATATAAAGTTTTAGCTTTCTCAATTGGAGCGATGTTTGCAGGGTTAGCCGGCGGTATTTATGCAAACTATATGTATCTTGTCCATCCGGTAACCTTTAACTTCTTAAAATCCTTCGATATTTTGGTGATGGTGGTGTTGGGTGGCCTGGGAAGCTTGACCGGAAGTGTTATCGGAGCAGTTTTTATGACCTTTACCTCTGCCGCTCTATCCGGTTTACAAGAATGGAGATTGGTTATCACCGCAGTATTTCTTGTTGCCCTAATGATTTTTAGACCAAAAGGCCTTATGGGTACCAAAGAATTTAACCTTAATTTTTTAGGAAAGAAGGGTGAGAGAAATGTCGCTTCTAAAAGTAAGTAATCTCTCTAGATCCTTTGGTGGCCTCAAAGCGGTTGCTAATCTAAATATTGAATTGGAAGAGGGAGAGTTGATTGGTCTTATTGGCCCGAACGGGGCGGGAAAGACCACGGCCTTTAACTTACTTACGGGTGTATATGAACCATCCGAAGGAGAAATTATCTTCCAGGATAAAAGTATAGCTGGATTAAAGCCTTACCGGATTACTCATCGAGGCATAGCTAGAACCTTTCAAAATATTCGTCTTTTCGGAGATTTAACGGTTATCGATAATGTTAAGATAGCCTTCCATCAACACGCGAAATATTCGTCGTTAAGTGCAATTCTCCGTCTTCCCTCTTACTATCGTGAGGAAGAAAGAATGGAAGACAAGGCCATGGAAATTCTAAGTATATTTAACCTTGAAGATAAAGCAAGCGAAATTGCGAGAAATTTACCCTATGGTGAACAACGACGGCTTGAGATTGGTCGTGCCTTGGCTGCAAAACCAAAATTACTTCTTCTCGATGAGCCGGCAGCGGGCATGAATCCTCAAGAAACACATGACCTTATGGAATTGATTCGTTTTATACGTAAAAAATTTGACTTAACGATTCTTCTTATTGAGCACGACATGTCTTTAGTTATGGGAGTCTGTGAGCGGATTTATGTCTTAGACTATGGTACGATTATTGCCCAGGGTACTCCAGCTGAGATTAAGAGTAACCCTAAGGTTATTGAAGCTTATCTGGGAGAGGAGGTTGTCTAATGCTTGTACTTCAGGATGTCAATGTTTATTATGGAGCAATTCATGCACTCAAAGGAATATCATTGGAAGTCAACGAAGGGGAAATCGTGACTCTCATCGGATCGAATGGAGCAGGAAAAAGTACGAGCTTGAAAACGATCTCCGGATTACTTCGACCGAAGCAAGGGAAGCTTTCCTTTAATGGAACCGATATAACAACCGTTCAACCCCAGGAGATTGTCGCCAAAGGGATTTCCCAAGTTCCAGAAGGGCGTCGAGTATTTGCGAATATGACAGTTACAGAAAACTTAGATTTAGGAGCCTATCTTCGCAAAGATAAAGATGAAATTAAAAAAGATATGGCTAAGGTTTTTGAGTTATTTCCTCGATTAAACGAACGGAAAAGTCAATTGTCTGGAACCCTCTCTGGTGGAGAGCAACAAATGTTGGCCATGGGCAGAGCGCTCATGTCTCGTCCAAAGCTACTTTTGCTTGACGAACCTTCAATGGGTTTGGCACCGATCCTCGTAAAGCAAATCTTTTCTATTATTGAAGAGATTAATAAAACGGGGACAACAATACTCTTAGTGGAACAAAATGCACATATGGCTTTATCGATTGCCCATCGTGCCTACGTCTTAGAAACAGGAAGAATTGTACTTTCTGGGTCAGCTAACGAATTGGCTGCGAGTGAAGAAGTGCGTAAAGCGTATCTTGGAGGATAAAGGAAGCCTTCGTTCGCAGACAAAAAAGGAAGTTTTCATCCCACTGTAGAATATATATGCTGTCGAATACCCTATAAGGAAATTTTGTGAGTGTTCAAAGGAAAGGGTGATTGTATGTATGTCAGCCAATTTATGACTTCTCAGGTTTTTACTGTGAGCCCAGAGGATAATATTGCGGATACGATGGCTCTCATGCGTGAGAAAAAGATCAACCGTTTACCTGTAGTTGAAAAAGGCAAGCTCGTCGGAATTGTCACTGACGGGGATCTTAGAGAGGTATCTCCTTCACCAGCGACAACACTCAGTATTTTTGAACTGAATTATTTAGTAGCAAAAACTCCAATTCGGGATGTCGCAGTTAAAAAAGTAATTACCTGTACTCCTGATACGAAAATTGAAGATGCCGCATTATTGATGCGGGAGCATGGAATTGGAGCACTGCCTGTCCTGGACCAAGGTAAATTAGTCGGAATTATCACGGGTACAGATATTTTCGATGCCTTTTTAGATGTCATGGGTTTTAGAAGCCCAGGTCAGCGTTTTGTGATTGAAACAAAAGACGAAGTGGGAGTCATGGTCGATTTCGCATCAATTATGAAAGAGCACGATGTTAATATTGCGAGTCTAGCGGTGTATCATTTGAGAAATAATAAAGTACAAATATTAGCACGTCTGAATGGTGATCGGGTTAAAGAAGTGAAGGATAGTTTGATTAAAAAAGGATATGATTTGAGCCATTGACCAAGTTTCGACTCCTTAAACAAATATCCAGGATAGCCTTTATCAGCGCCCAGCAGGGCGCATTTTCTTTTTTTTACTTATTTTGGTCTTTCAAATCAATGTCAATCGAGAATATAATAAGGAATGCAAATGTTAAGATTCGTAAGGAGGTGTACACCTTGAATTTGTTTAACAGGACAATTTCCGTAAGTGTAAAGAAGATAGATGATCAACACGTCATTGTTGACGGAGTATTTATCGATAGCAATCATGAGCTC
This sequence comes from Desulfitobacterium elongatum, assembly GCF_055378975.1. Classification (NCBI taxonomy): domain Bacteria; kingdom Bacillati; phylum Bacillota; class Clostridia; order Eubacteriales; family Desulfitobacteriaceae; genus Desulfitobacterium; species Desulfitobacterium elongatum. The sequence goes on from NZ_AP038772.1 coordinate 24,166, forward strand.
ATACTTAGCATGACAGTGGATATGGAAAAGTCTATCGTAACAGCTTCTCACGGAGAATTTCACCGTGCGCCTCATGAAGATTGCCTGTGCACGGTAAATCATACCGGAAACTTAGTGGGGATCGATTTGGGTCGTAATGTTCGAAGACAGGTGATTTCAGCAGTAGGTGGAGAAAAAGGGTGTGTTCATTTTGAGGAATTGGCTCTCGAATGCGTTAAAGGAGTGAAGCAAGCCAACATTCGTCTAATGAAGCTAAGTCTGTCTAAGGATGAGGTGCATCCTCGTCTGTATGATGCTATGGAAGGGACCTGCCACCATTTTCATAGACGGGAAAAACAGGATAAGAACCAGGTCGCTCGTTGAGGCTATTAAACACAGAAAGAGTCTGGTATAATAAGTAGCAAGATATGGGGATGAATGGTGGCTGGTGCTGCCCCCGGACTTCAAATCCGCGTGTCGGGACGCAGAACGTTCCGAGGTGTGTTCGATTCGCACACATTCCCGCCAAATGAGGAAAGCAGGGCAGCAAAGCTGCCCTTTTTCATGAAGTGCCCTCGATTGCAGGATTTTTCTCGAAGGAACCGAATAACCGAATATATGTATGATCACCATTTAAGTAGATGCCAAAAAATGGAGGGGAATTTATGAATATTTTCGATATTCTCATCCTAGGTATTGTTCTATTAGGGGCACTACAAGGATATCGAAAAGGACTCATTTCTGGACTTGTAAGCTTAGTAGGGAGCCTGTTGGGCCTCATCCTTGCTGCCAAAGAATATCTTAAAGTACTTGCTTGGATCGATCAAAATACCCCTATCAGAAACTGGCTCGAGCCAGTGGTCTATAAGCTAATTCTGCCTTCTGTTGAATCTAAAGCACAATTGGCTGGACAACAGACTTTGGAGAGGATTCTATCCATGTTTCCGAAGGAATTAAGGGATTTAATCGGAAACGGCACTGTACCCGATTTCCAAGCGTATACCCAGACTGCAATCCAAGCCATTGCCAAGAATCTTTCGGGTATTGTTACAGATAACCTTTTGAAAGTGATCGCGTTTGCGCTTACCTATACGTTCATAATCCTTATTATCGGGATTCTTACTTCTCTTATCTTAAGCCCCTTTGGACTTTTTTCTGGGACAATCAATCGTGGAGGGGGCTTCTTCTTAGGAGGGCTAAGTTCGTTTGTTGGCCTTGCAGTTTTAGTTGGCTTGCTTTCCCCATTCATCACGTTAGCAGGGGCGGATACGCTTTGGGGGTTGCTGCAGAGATCAGAATCTTATCCTTATTTAGTTCAGACTTTTTCCTATCTTGGGGAAGTCTTGCGTCTTAATCTGGATCAGGGTATCACCCTTCCAGTAGATTTTACGAGGATGACACTGCCGGACTTAAAGTTATACTAAGGGCAAGTTATAGAAACAAAGTATAAAGGCTCTTTCAAAGAGGTATCCTTAAACCAAAGCTCTTTAGAGGCAGTTTTTTCTAATTGCCTCTAAAGGGAGATATTCTTCAGGCAGAGCTTCAAATCTAACTGAACTAAGAAAAGTTCACTAAAATTTTATGGGACTTGTTAGTTACTTGTGGCTGAGGGTTTCAGCATCGGATACTTTTATAAGTTTATAAGACAAGATAAAATGGGGTAGAGCATATGAATCCATCGATTCAGTGGAGCACAATGAATTGGCATGACATAGGGGTTTCTTTTCTTCAAACTTCAATTTACATCGTGGAAGTTCTGGTAATTGCTCGATTAAGTTACTCAGCTATTATTTATTTTCTCCATCGATTGCTCATACAGAAGAAAGGAAAGCTCCTTCTGAATGAACAAAAAGCGAATACTCTCTTTCCTTTGTTAAGGAGCGTTGCCTTCTATGTCATTACCTTTACAGTTATCGTTCATCTATTGAAGAAAGTATTTAACTTTGATACAGGAACCTTGCTTGCCTCTGCGAGCGTTTTAGGAGTCGCCTTAGGTTTTGGTTCTCAAAGTTTAGTGAAAGATGTCATTGGTGGATTTTTTATTTTATTCGAGAACCAATTTGCAGTTGGAGAATATATTAAGGCTGGAGAATTTTCAGGTACGGTTGAAGAAATTGGATTACGCGCCACTCGTCTAAGGGATTGGGGTGGTGAACTTCATATCATACCCAATGGAAATATCTCAGCAGTTACGAATTATAGCCGGGGAAAGATGAGGGCTCTTGTCGATGTCCATATCCCCTATGACGAAGATTTGGATCGAGCCATTGAAGTAATGCGTTCGGTCTGTGAAGAGGTCGCTATAGAGTTTGGCGAGAAAATAGTGGAGCCGCCGACTGTGCAGGGGATTACCCAATTCGGGGAGAGAAATGCCATCCTTCGCGTTATCGGCTACACTGTGCCCAATGAGCAATGGGGGCTTGAGAGGGAGCTTAGAAGAAGAATTCATAAGGCATTTTTACAAGCCGGAATCCAAATCCCCCAGTCTAATTTAGTCCTCTCCGAGAAAAAGACGGAACAGGAAGAGGGAGGTTGATTCAAATGATTCCTTTACAAGTAGGAGATATCATTCGCTTGCGAAAACCCCATCCCTGTGGAAGTGCAGACTGGAAGGTTATGCGTACTGGAATGGATTTTAGAATTCAATGTCTTGGCTGCCAACACCAGGCGTGGATCCCTCGAGTTAAGCTTGAAAGGCAACTGAAGGAAATTTTACAAAAGATTGATACGACAGAAGAGTCTAAGGGGTAAGGGAAGTGCCGGATTAGAAGCTGGAGCTTCCTTTATTTTTAAAGTTGCGAAGTGAGGAGTACATATCAAGCTGTAATGATGCTTGCGGTTTGTAGTATATTCCAATATAATCGTAGAGATAAACGAAACTTGCTTTGGGTGGAGTTTTCACTCTAGCCATCGAACAAGCTAATCTGGAGGTTTTTTTATGACATTACACGCTGGAATTGTTGGTTTACCGAATGTAGGAAAATCAACCTTATTTAATGCGATAACTCAAGCTGGAGCAGAAGCTGCGAACTATCCTTTTTGTACCATTGACCCTAACATCGGGATGGTTCAGGTTCCTGATTATCGTCTTCAAGTCCTTTCAGATATGGTCCATCCGGATAAGATTGTTCCTGCAACCGTAGAGTTCGTGGATATCGCCGGGCTTGTTAAGGGCGCGAGCAAGGGTGAAGGACTTGGAAATAAGTTCTTATCCCATATCCGTGAAGTCGATGCCGTCGTACATGTTGTTCGTTGTTTTGATGATAGTAATGTTATTCATGTCGAAGGAAGCGTGGATCCCAAACGAGACATTGATATCATCCAATTAGAATTGATCCTTGCAGACATGGAAAGTGTCGAGAGACGTTTGGATCGCTCTGCAAAGCTTTTAAAATCTGGAGATAAGAAGGCTCAGACTGAGGTCGCGCTTCTTCATCGCCTAAAAGAGACCTTAGATGCTGGTCTTGCTGCTCGGAGTTTGGACTTTACAGATGAAGAGCGGGAGATCCTGAAGGCCTTTCCCCTCTTAAGTATGAAGCCGGTCCTCTATGCAGCGAATGTAAGCGAAGAGGAGATCGCCCATCCAGATCAGAATCCCTATGTGCAAAAGGTTCGGGAAATTGCTGCCGCTGAGAACTCTGAGGTTGTCGTTGTCTGTGCGAAGATAGAATCTGAGATTGCAGAACTTGATGAAGAGGAGAAAAAGGTCTTCCTTGAGGACTTAGGACTTCAGGAATCTGGGCTAGACCGCCTTATCCGAGCAGCGTTTCATTTGTTAGGTCTGATGACCTTTTTCACGGCTGGCCAGATTGAAGTCAGAGCTTGGGAGATCCATCAAGGGACTAAAGCACCTCAAGCAGCTGGAACGATTCATACCGATTTCGAGCGCGGGTTTATCCGTGCAGAAGTAGTAGCGTACAAAGATTTTGTAGAATATGGTGGCTTGAATGGAGCAAAGGAAAAGGGCTTGGTCCGATTAGAGGGAAAAGAATATATCATGAATGATGGAGATATCGTTCATTTTCGGTTTAATGTTTAATCATTCCATTTGCAAAGTTTTTACTAAGGTGCTATAATCTTTTATTGGTAGTCTTTATAGACTATCTTGTGGTCTTAAGTGACTACGTATCCCTGCCCCTGTCATGGGGGCCGCAAGTCCGAGGGGAGGTGCAATAATGAAAGCGTACGAATTACTTTATATCATCCGTCCTGATTTGGATGATGAGGCTATTGCCACGACAGTGGACAAGTTCTCCGAAGTTGTGAATAACAATGGTGGAGCGGATGTTACTGTTGACAAATGGGGCAAACGCCGCTTGGCTTACGAGATTAATGATTATCGGGAAGGTTTTTATGTCCTGATGAACTTTAATGGTGAAGCCCGTACGGCACAAGAGGTAGAGAGGGTCATGAAGATCTCCGATACCGTTGTGCGTTTTCTTACCACGAAGAAAGAAGATTAGTAGGGAGGGGCTCCAATGTTGAATCGTGTCGTTTTGATTGGCCGTTTAACGAAAGACCCCGAGTTGCGTTATACCCCGAGTGGAGTTGCTGTGGCAAGCTTTACTCTAGCCGTCGATCGTAACTTTAAGAGTGCGAACGGTGAACGGGAAGCGGATTTTATCCCATGTGTGGTTTATAGGCAACTGGCAGAGTTATGTGCAAACTACCTTGCAAAAGGTAGATTGGCAGCTGTCGATGGACGGATTCAAATCCGTACCTACGATGCTCAGGATGGGCAACGGCGTTGGGTAACCGAGGTCATTGCTGAAAATGTCCGTTTTCTTAGCCCAAAAGAGGGCGGGAATTCTGGTCATGGGACATCCTCGGGCGCCAGTGAAGTGGGGACTTATGGTCATGAAGTAAGCTTAGATGACGATATCCCATTCTAGAATGTGAAGGGGAGTGAATTGTATGAAGCGCGAACGCGGACGCCGCCCAAGAAAACGGGTATGCAGCTTCTGTGTCGATAAAGTTGAGTCTATCGATTATAAAGAGACTCACAAAGTTCGCAAGTATATCACGGAGCGCGGCAAAATCTTGCCTCGTCGTATTTCCGGAAACTGTGCGAAGCACCAACGTCAAGTTACAATAGCTATTAAAAGAGCTAGATCAATTGCGTTGTTGCCTTATATCGTAGATTAAGAGGAAAAGGGAGCAAGCTGCTCCCTTTTTTTACTTTAGCACATCAGTAAGGATATCTTTCAGGGTGCATAACGCAACAAAGTCTTTCGCAAGGAAGACTAACACGTGCGAAGACAGTGTCTTCAGGCGAAAGTCAAGTTTTGTTTAAAAAGAATTGCAGGAAAAAAGAAGAGTGTTAGCGAACAATTTCTAGATAGGGTTGTTTTGAACGGATGAGATAAATTTGAGACGGGAGGGGCACCCGTGGTTGAAGTAGATGTCGTAAAAGGTTTAAAAGCCATCGAAGAACTCAAGGTGGAGTTGCTGAAAGCTCAGTGGACGTTTCAACAAGGGACAGTGAATGGATCGGAAACAGAAATGCTCCAAGGCTTGGCGGATGCTGTAGCATTGAGCTATTTATTGACCCGTCGTATGGGCTTTGATTTTTCAAAGTTAGATCGTACGCTTATACAGCGGTTAGAGGATTGGAAAACGAATGATAAATTTAGGTTAGAAACTCAGTGGGGTGATATTAGCTTATTGTTAAGCTATTTAGCCCCTGAAGAATAGATTGGAGCATTAGAATGTACGTGAGTGACCAAAGAACTTCGAATTTCTTAGCTATTCTTGCCTTAGTGGTTGGCCCTTGGGTTGGAGTATCGAAAGAAGCTTGGGGATGGATGTTAGATGTTCTTCTTCTGCTTTCTGTTTTCTGGATTGGATATAATGGACGTAATGGACAGGAAAAAGGCTTTCGGTTTGCAGCCCTACTACTGGTACTCGGTTATGGAATCGCTCTCATACTTAATGGGTTCCCATCGATTGATCGCTTTGGCTTCGTGCCTTGGGCGGGCTTAGTCACGCTATGGGCTATGAAGTCGAATTTTCCTCAAAGGGCGACAGCTTTTTGGAGCTTGATTGCTGCAGGGTTAGCGGGTATAATTCCAGCCTTGTCCTTTTTACACCAGGGAATTCCACAAGAAAGTATTCAGAGTCTAATTCAGACGGTAGTGGATCAATATCGTCAAACAGGCATGATCGAAACCTTTCAGCAGCAGGGATTGTCGGAAGCTGAGATTCGGTCGTTACTGGAGCAGGTAGTTAGTTATATTGTTCTGCTTACACCAGGACTAGCTGCGATTTCAGGGTTAGTTGAATGGGGGGCAGTATACTATTTCTTTGCACGATGGTTCCCGAGACGAGGTCGGGAATACCGTCCGTTTACGCAGTGGAAGTTGCCTTGGTATGCTGTGTGGGGAATGAATCTAGCGGTAGCGAGTTATCTCATCGGGGATCAATTTCAGTGGCTTTTCCTAAGAAGTTTCGGAATCAATCTGATGCTCGTCTATGGAGTCGTTGCTCTTGTTATGGGCAGTACGATATTTGCTTTTTTCTTGAAATTACCAGGGTTATCGAGATTGCTGAAAGCCATCTTACTCATTTCAAGTTTAATCTATATTCAGGTAACAGTCATTGGTTTAACGTTACTAGGTTTACTCGATCTAGTTTTGGATTTTCGGCGTTTACACATCGCTAAAAAGGACGATTGAAAACATAAAGAACAGAGCGAATGGAGGTTTTTACATGAAAGTTATTCTTAAAGCAGATGTAAAGGCTCTTGGAAAAAAGGGGCAAATCTTTGAGGTCTCTGATGGGTATGCACGTAATTTCTTATTCCCAAAGGGGTTAGCGCTAGAAGCAACTTCAGGAAATCTAAATGACTTAGCTTCGAAGAAAGCGAATGAAGAACGCAAAAAGGAAAAGGAAAAGCAAGAGGCACAAGCACTTGCAGCAAAACTAAGTTCCATCACCGTCGAAGTTTCCACGAAGACAGGAGAAGGTGGACGTTTATTTGGATCTGTAACGAATAAAGAAATAGCGGAAGCACTAAAAATGAAACATGGAATTGAACTTGATAAGCGCAAGTTGGAGATAAAAGACCCGATTAAGGCCCTAGGAACCTTTTCAGTTCAAGTCAAGCTTCATCCAGAGGTAACAGCTCAACTTCAAGTTCAAGTTAAAGCATCATGATCAGGCATTCGTGAAAGGGGACCCCTATGAAAGGGCTTTTAGCTAAGTGGTTAAATCAGGATACGCCACAAAATAACGGTATTGAAAATGATAATAGGAAGCTTAATAATAAATGGCATCACGAAGTAGATGCCCTCTATAGCTTGCTTGCCAATTTTTATGGAAGCGATAAGCTCGTCTTGAAAGCAACTCGCCTCGAGGCCTTAAGCCTTATACGTTCTGACAATATACAGGAACGAACGGCTGGCCTACTAAAAATTGTCTTAGATGATCCCACGGAAAGTCCACTTCCTACGTTAGAAGAAATTCCAAAGCTTCTCATGGATATCGAAGATCACATCGCAGAGCTTATTGCACGCCGCTCAGTCGAAGATCGCTTAGACAAAGCTGTAGCGGATAAAATGCAGGAACGCCATGAAGATTATGTAAAAGAGATTAAGACGCAGGTTCTTAAGGAGACGTCTAGCCCGGATAATGCTCAGACGCTTAAGAAGTTAGCACATATCGAGAAAATGAATCAGGTGAAGCTGGCAAACTCTGTAGCAGAGGTCTTGCGCCCACAGGCCGTTGAGGAAGTTATTGGCCAACAGATGCCGATGAGATCCCTTCTGGCTAAGCTAGCAACCCCTTATCCCCAACATCTCTTAATCTATGGACCACCGGGAGTTGGGAAGACTTCTGCGGCTCGTGTCGCTCTGGAAGCCGTAAAGCAAAACCCGAATTCTCCCTTCGCGGAGGGGGCTCCCTTTGTGGAAGTGGATGGGACCACCTTACGATGGGATCCGAGGGATGTTACGAATCCCTTGTTAGGATCCGTCCATGATCCGATTTATCAGGGTGCAAAGCGGGATTTAGCTGAAACAGGAATCCCAGAGCCTAAGTTGGGCCTAGTGAGCGATGCACATGGTGGAATTTTGTTCATTGACGAAATCGGGGAGTTGGATTCTCTCCTCTTAAATAAGCTCCTTAAGGTTTTGGAAGATAAACGCGTATTTTTTGAATCCTCTTACTATGATTCCTCTGATCCACAGATTCCTCAGTATATAAAGAAGCTCTTCGAGGAAGGAGCTCCTGCCGACTTTGTGCTTATTGGGGCAACGACCCGGGATCCAAGGGAAATTAACCCGGCTTTACGATCACGAAGTGCTGAGGTTTACTTTAATCCTTTGGAGCCCATGGATATACAACACATCGTTCGACAAGCAGCAAGTAAGTTGGACACACGGCTGGAGGAAGCTGTCCCTGAAATTATCAGTAATTATGTGATTGAAGGACGAAAGGCCAATACTATTTTAACCGATGCCTATGGTCTGGCTCGCTTTCGTCAACCTGAAAAGGAAGATATCATAGTCACAAGTGAGGAAGTATATGAAGTACTCCGTTCTGGTCGTCTTACGCCGTATGTATCTCGTAAAGCAGAAGAAACAGGTGAAGTGGGGCGAATTCTTGGACTCGGTGTACTTGGCTTTGTCGGCTCTGTCTTAGAAATTGAGACGATTGTCTTTCCCGATAAGGAGGGTAAAGGAGCCATTCGTTTTAATGAAACCGCTGGAAGCATGGCCCGAGACGCAGTATTTAATGCGACTGCGGTCATCCGTACCTTAACAGGTGAGGATATGAGGAATTACGATGTCCATGTCAACGTAGTGGGTGGTGGAAATATCGATGGCCCTTCTGCTGGATGTGCCACGACCTTAGCTATCTATAGTGCACTAAAGAAGATTCCCTTACGCCAAAATATTGCCGTGACTGGAGAAATCTCAATTCAAGGAAAAGTTCGCCCAGTCGGAGGAATCGCCGAGAAAATCTTCGGCGCCAAACAAGCAGGCGTAAAAACCGTTCTCATTCCCAAAGAGAACCTCGCTGATGTACCCTCCGGCCTCCAAGGAATCTCCGTTATCCCTGTTGAGACCATCCAGGAAGCCCTCGAGTACGCGGTTTACAAGTAAAAGATTCCTAGAGAAATTTTTTGCGTTAATCTAAGACCCGTGAGAGTAGCTTCTCGCACAGGAGAGAACGATTTGCGGCGGAGGGGCGATAAAGCGAACGAGGTTTCCGTAGCGTAGCGTAGCCACCTGGTTCACTTCAGGTATTACCCTGAGGTTTGGCGAAGCTGCTACGGGAGCGAGAGAGCCAGCCCTGGAGTGCTAAGTGAACGGATGTGCGAGAAGCTACACGACCCAGACTTTAATCTAGATACGAGATATATCCAAAGTCCACACACTTAGGAGGAGAAAGAATGGAACTGTCCAAAGTTCCTCCCCAGAGTCTAGAGGCGGAACAATCGGTCTTAGGCGCCTTGATGCTTGAGCCAGAAGCGGGGAGTTCCGTTTTTGAAATTTTACAACCTGATGATTTCTATCGAGACAACCATCGCTTGATCTTCGTAGCGATTCGCGATCTTTTTGAGCGGGGTGACCCGGTCGATTTAGTGAGTGTCGCAGAAACCCTGCGACAAAGTGGGCGACTGGAGCAAGTCGGCGGAATCGCCACGATCTCTCAGATGGCCCGCTCAGTCCCTTCGGCAGTGAATGTCGATTATTACGCGCGGGTTGTTTCGGAAAAGTCTCTTTTAAGGCAGCTTATCCGAACCGCTGGGAAGATTGCAGATAAAGGTTACGAGCCAGGAGAAGAAGCGACATCTCTGCTTGAAGAAGCAGAAAAGATGATCATGGATCTCTCACAACGGCAAATCAAAGAGGGCTTTGAACCAATTCGAAATATCTTGCTTAATACCTTCGAGAAGATTGAACTGTTATACGCCAATAAAGGGAGCTTGACGGGAGTTCCAACCTATTTTGCAGAATTAGATCGGATGACTTCAGGGTGGCAACCTTCGGACCTCATCATTATTGCAGCCCGCCCTTCAATGGGTAAAACAGCTCTTGTGTTGAATATGGCGCAAAATGCTGCGGTGCGTGCTAATGTGCCTGTTGCAGTGTTTAGTTTAGAAATGTCGAAGGAGCAGCTTGTCCAACGGATGCTTTGTTCGGAGGCGATGGTCGACCAACAACGCGTTCGAACAGGAGATTTGTTGGATACGGATTGGCCAAAACTTACCCGAGCCGTAGGCCCCCTCTCAGAGGCATCGATTTTCATTGATGATACAGTAGCAATCTCTCTTGCCGAGTTACGTTCTAAAGCAAGACGCTTGAAAATGGAACATGGTTTAGGGCTCATTGTTATCGATTATCTTCAGTTGATGTCCTTGGGAAGACGTTCGGAGAGTCGTCAGCAAGAGGTCGCCCAAATTTCTCGTGGATTAAAAGGAATTGCCCGGGAGCTTAGTGTCCCTGTTATAGCCCTATCCCAGCTTAATCGGGGTGTGGAACAACGTCAAGATAAGCGTCCCATCATGTCTGATTTGCTAGAATCTGGGGCGATTGAAGCCGACGCCGATGTCATCTCCTTTATTTATCGTGATGAATACTATAATCCAGAATCTGATAAAAAGGGTATCGCAGAAATCATTATTGCCAAGCACAGAAACGGTCCAGTCGGTGCGGTTGAATTAGGATATCTGAAGGAGTTCACGAAGTTCGTAAATTTAGATCGTCAGCATCTTTCTGCTTAAAGCAGTATCCAAAGGATTATGAGAAGCCTAGAGACATTTTTCTTTACTATGTCTTTAGGCTTCTTTTATATCCTATCTATTCTTATCTGTTTCTCATTTTTTTCGGCAGTGACGGGACGAATATAGTGGTGATAGGTCGAATATTAGTTAATGTATACAATATGAATGTTCGAATTTTCGTTGACAAGGAAAGGGCATAACTGCTAAGATAAATTTGGTCTGAGAATGAATATTCACGTTCTAGGAAAGAATAAGCATTCGGAAGAATACCACCCATAATCAGGAATTAGGGGGGCACATTTTTGATTAGTCGATACACGCATCCCGAAATGGGCCAATATTGGCGTGAGGGATATGAATATGACCGTTGGTTGGAAGTTGAATTGGCCGTAGCCGAGGTGATGGCTGAGCGGGGCGAGATTCCGGCAGACGCTTTTACGGTAATTAAGACGCGGGCTAAAGTGAATCCAGAACGAATCGCCGAGATCGAAAACATAGTTCGTCATGATCTTATCGCTTTCTTGCAGGGTGTTGTTGAGGAAATCGGAGAAGCTGGTAAATATCTTCATCTAGGCCTAACTTCCTCTGATGTCAAGGATACAGCCTTAAGTTTAGTTCTTAGAGATTCGGGCGAACTCCTCCTAAAGGACTTGTTAGAACTTCGTGAAGTACTTGCCCTTCGTGCGGTTGAGAGTAAAGATGTCATTATGGTTGGCCGAACACATGGGATTCATGCAGAACCTATAACGTTTGGCTTAAAGCTTGCTCTGTGGTTGGCAGAAGTTGACCGCCAAATAGAGCGGTTGAAAGAAGGAATTGAGTCTATCCGGGTGGGGAAAATATCCGGAGCGGTCGGGACCTTTGCCAATGTTGCTCCTGAAGTGGAAGAAGCCGTCTGCGCAAAGCTCGGCCTAAAGGCGGCTTTAGTCAGTAACCAGATCCTTCAGAGGGATCGTCATGCCCATTATGTAACGACTCTTGCCCTTATTGGAAGCACTTTAGAGAAAATGGCGACCGAAATTCGCAACCTCCAGAGAACTGATATCAGAGAGGTTGAGGAACCCTTTGCTGAGGGGCAGAAGGGGTCTTCCGCTATGCCGCATAAGCGGAATCCAATTTCAAGCGAACAGGTGGCAGGAATGTCACGCTTGCTTCGAGGAAATGCGCTGGCGGCGATGGAGAATGTGGCCTTATGGCATGAGCGCGATATGACTCACTCCTCCGTAGAAAGAGTGATTCTTCCGGATAGCAATATCTTATTAGATCATATGCTGAGACAAATGACTCGAGTGATCAAGGGTTTATCCATTCGTTCTGAACAAATGCAGAAAAACTTGCTTAAAACGTATGGACTAACCTCCTCTCAAAGAGTACTCTTGGCACTTGTTGAAAAAGGATGTATGCGCGAAGAGGCCTATAGATGGGTTCAGCAAGCTGCTTTCAAAGCTTGGGAAGAGGGCCGAGATTTCCGTGAAGTCATTCAAGAGAATCAAAGTGTGATGAATTATCTTAAGCAAGAGGAAATCAGCGTCTTGTTTGACTGGAGCTATCATCTCAAACATATTGATGATGTTTTCCGAAGACTAGGTTTGCTCGAATAGAAATATTAAATTGGGGGAATAAAGAATGGCAGCTGTTGTGTTAATTGGATCTCAATGGGGAGACGAAGGTAAAGGAAAAGTAACAGACTTTCTTGCTGAAAAGGCAGATTTGGTTGTCCGATATCAAGGTGGAAATAATGCCGGACATACGGTAGTAGCGAAGGGTGAGGAGTTTAAGCTTCATCTTATTCCCTCTGGTATTCTTTATCAGGATAAGACCTGTATCATTGGGAATGGTGTCGTTGTTGATCCGAAGGTTTTACTTGAAGAATTAGATTACCTTGCAGAACGTAAGGTAAAGACAGGAAAACTTCTAATCAGCTCGAATGCTCATGTCATTATGCCCTACCACCGTCTACTGGATGCTTTAGAGGAAGAGTCTCGTGGAGAATTTAAGATTGGGACGACAAAGCGTGGAATTGGTCCTGCTTATATGGACAAATCCTCACGGATTGGCATACGGATTATCGATCTTTTGGATTCTGAAGAATTTGCGGCAAAGCTTCAACGGAATCTTAAAGAAAAAAATAATCTTTTAACAAAAGTCTATGGTGCAGAGCCTTTGGCTTTCGAGAGTATTTATGCGGAATATTGCGCGTATGCCGATAGAATCCGTGCCTTCGTAGCCGATAGTTCTCTTGTTATTGATGGAGCAATTAAAGCTGGAGAAAAAGTCTTATTTGAAGGCGCTCAAGGGACGCTCCTTGATCTAGATCATGGAACCTATCCCTATGTTACCTCCTCACATCCGATTGCTGGTGGAGCCTGCATTGGAGCAGGTGTGGGACCAACTCGAATCGACCGCGTCGTAGGAGTTGTCAAAGCCTATACGACGAGAGTAGGAGAAGGACCGTTCCCGACAGAGTTACACGATGAAATGGGCGAGCGTATTCGCGAACTAGGACATGAATTTGGAACAACGACAGGACGTGCCCGCCGTTGCGGTTGGTTCGATGCTGTTATTGCTCGCTATGCTGTCCGTGTCAGCGGTATTTCTGACTTCGCTCTAATGAAACTTGATGTTCTATCGGGTCTTGATAAGATTAAGGTATGCGTCGGTTATCGTGTGAACGGTGAAGTTATTTATGAATTTCCACAAAGTCAGAAGATATTTAATGCGTGTGAACCTGTATATGAAGAGCTGCAAGGCTGGCAAGAGGATATTACGGGAGTTACACGATTTGAAGACTTGCCGAAGGCTGCGCAGGAGTATATCCAACGAATTGAAGGTTTGACGGAGACTAAGGTAACGATTGTTGCAGTAGGACCAGGTCGTGAGCAAACCATTGTTCGCGGTGAACTTTTTTAGATTTTTAGATTTTGGTCGTTTTCATCGAAAGATGTTGACAAGTTGCAGAGATTCGTGTAGAATTCGTATTCGTGAGTGAGTTTTGAGCCATTAGCTCAGTCGGTAGAGCACCTGACTTTTAATCAGGGTGTCCCGCGTTCGAGTCGCGGATGGCTCACCATTGTGGCCCGTTGGTCAAGCGGCCTAAGACACCGCCCTTTCACGGCGGCTACACGGGTTCGAATCCCGTACGGGTCACCAAAATTATTATTACTTTTTCTACCGTGCCTTGGTAGCTCAGTCGGTAGAGCAGAGGACTGAAAATCCTCGTGTCGGCGGTTCGATTCCGTCCTAAGGCACCATTTCAATTTTATGATGACAGCTAGGCCTTTGCTCCAAGCAGAGGTCTTGTTTTTTAGGGAAGTATTGTCATATTTTTAAAAATAAGTTACACTACATCTAAGATCGAGTTGATATGAACCGAGGTTTATTCTATTTTTACGGAGGAAACTTTGTGAACTTTAAAAGAATACTAGCACTTGTCGCGCTTCTAATGATGCTATCGCTTACGGGCTGCGGCTCACTTGAGGAGGCTGTACAACAGGCTAGGAAGGTGGTACCGGGTGATTGGCAAGTCCTCCATACCCAACAGGTTCAGAATCAAGCTAGCTTAGTTTTTTATATCAATAATGATGAACTTGGGGCGGGTTTGTTTCAGAAGGAGACGTTCGGTTGGAACTGGCTCGGAAGCGAGCTAGGACCTTTAGTTAATTATCCAGACGGGCTATCTTGGAGATATTCTGATTTAGGTAGTAAGACGACGAAATCTTATGTGTATTATGGTTTGGTTCAAAATCCCAGTATATCCAGGATTGAAGTCAAAACAACTTGGGGAGAAATAGCTGAAGCGAAAATAACGGAGTCCGGCGATTACCGCTTATGGTATGCTTTTGTCAGTAATCCTCAAGTTCCTTCTGTTGATGCAGATATTGTGGGATATTCTAGTAGTGGTGATCAACTTTATATATTTAGCCAACCCAAACAAGGAGTACGTTAAGGTAGCTTTTGTTACAAACTTAGCTTTGCGTTCTAACTTGACCACATGATATAATTAGGGATGGATTCTGAAGTGTTTGAGAGGAGGTTTTTTGAATGGCAAAACACATTCAAACCGTTGTTAAAGCGAACTTAAGTGAGACCGTTAAAACAGGTGGTTGTGGAGAGTGTCAAACCTCTTGCCAATCGGCGTGCAAAACATCGTGCACTGTTGGTAACCAAGTCTGCGTAAAATAAGCATACTTGATTAGGGTGCTCACATTGAATAGTCCAGTTGAGTCAATTTAAGCGTTATTACATAGGTTATCAAAGAACCCACCTGATTCAGGCGGGTTCTGTTTCTTTAGAATCGGAGTGAAAGAGAGGGTATCCATCATGTTACTTAATGGATATAAGATAAAGAAGAATGTCCATACCTACCGACAAGGAGATTTAAACATCGCTTATGATGTGAATTCTGGATCTCTTCATGTATTAGATGATTTGACGTTTGCTCTTGTGCAGAGCATGGAAAAGCTCCAGGAGGAAGAAAAGACGTTGACTGTGGAAGATGTACGTCAAAATCTCCAAGATGCGGGTATCGAGGTTTCGAGTGAGGAAGTGTCTGAAGTTCTTGAGGAAATGCAAGAGCTTCAAGCCGAAGGCATATTATTCTCACAAGAAGCGGAACAGAGGGATCCCGCTTATCCAGCGAAACCTATCGTCAAAGCAATCTGTCTGCATGTTGCTCATGACTGTAATCTTCGCTGTAATTATTGTTTTGCAGAAACCGGTGCTTTTGGTGGACATCGGGGGCTTATGGATTTAGAAACGGGTAAAAAGGCGATTGATTTCGTTCTTAAGGCCTCCGCACATCGGAAACATTGTGAAGTGGACTTTTTCGGTGGAGAACCCCTTCTTAATTTTGGGGTCGTTAAAGAACTTGTTTCTTATGGAAAAGAAGAAGCTAGAAAACTAGGGAAAAGTATTAAGTTTACCATGACCACAAATGCTGTCCTCCTTACGGAAGAGGTCCAGAACTTCCTAGAGCAAGAAGATATTAGTGTCGTCTTGAGTATCGATGGCCGTCCTGAGATTCATGATAAGATGAGACCGTATGCTAATGGCAAGGGAAGCTATGATCAAGTAACCCCTCGTTTGCTTCAGTTTGCCCAGAAGCGGCCAGAAAGCTCGCCTTATGCTGTAGGAACCTATTATTATGCTCGGGGGACCTATACTCATCATAATTTAGATTTTGACAAGGATGTTACGCACTTACTCGATTTAGGTATGAAGCAGATTTCTCTTGAGCCAGTCGTTGCTAAGCCATCGGAGCCCTATGCTTTTCAAGAGGGGGATCTTTCGGAAATCCTCAAAAGTTATGACCGACTGGGAGAAGAGTTACTCCTTCGACGTAGTAAAGGTGAAGATTTTAGCTTCTTCCATTTTAACGTGTCTCTTGAGCAGGGCCCCTGTTTACCGAAACGATTATCGGGTTGTGGAGCTGGTCATGAATACGTTGCAATCTCACCGGAAGGGGATCTCTATCCCTGCCATCAATTTGTTGGACAGGAAGAGTTTAAGATGGGTTCTCTTTGGGATGAAACGCCCGGCCTGAAATCGAATATCATCGAAGAATTTAGAACAGCGCATATCTATAACAAACCCTCTTGCCGTGAGTGCTGGGCTCGCTTTTCCTGTAGTGGAGGGTGTCATGCAGCCAATCATTCATTTAGTGGTGAATTGACTCAAGTTTACGCGTTGGGGTGTGAATTTCAGAAAAAACGTTTGGAAGTTGCTTTATACATGAAAATTAAAGAAGGAAGAATGAATTCGAGTTTGGAATAGAATTCAAATTCTGCTGAGGGGATTAGATAATAAAATGGAGGGAAAAACTGTGATAGTTCAGCGATCCGCTTGTCCATTAAATTGCCCGGATAGTTGCGGCTTTCTTGTGCGATATACCAAAGAGAAGGGTTTGCAAGTCCACGGGGATAAAGAGCATCCCTTGACCAAGGGGTTTATCTGCTCTAAAGGCCAAGCCCTCGCTGAGCGGGTCTTTTCCCCGGAACGTATACGCTTTCCCCTCTTAAGGGACAAGGGATCATTTCGTAGGATCTCCTGGGGGGAGGCTTATGCTCTCTTCGCCCAAAAGCTCGAAGAGACAGTTAAAGAAGTCGGTTCATGGGGTATTTTCCATCATTATGATTATGGACATAATGGAGTTTTAAGAGAGCTTGATCGACGTTTCTTTCAGGCTTTAGGTGGTGTCACTGAGCCAAGGGGTAGTATGTGTTGGGGAGCGGGATACCGAGCTCAGGAAATTGACTTTGGGGGAGTATATTCGAGTGACTATACGGATCTACGTCATTCGAAGCTCATACTTCTTTGGGGACGAGATCCCGCGGTTACAAACATCCATGTGATTCCCCATTTACTTGAGGCAAAGAAAGAGGGTGCCTCGATTGTCGTAATAAACCCTGTTCGAGTGAAAAGCGCGGATTTGGCTCAGGAATATATCCAGGTTCATCCGGGGAGTGATGGCATTCTAGCCATGGGACTCGCCCATATCATTCTACGAGAAGGATGGATCGATTGGGAATTTGTACGGGGATCGGTACAAGGGATCGATGAGTACGCGCTAAGGGTAAAAGAGTTCACTCCGAAGAAGGTCGAGGAACTCACTGGTGTCTCTGAAGGACGACAAGAGGAACTCGCGAGGTTGATAAGTCATGCACGTCCTGTTAGCGTACTTCCAGGATACGGATTGCAGCGTTACACCGGTGGAGGAAACACAATTCGAGCGATTGATGCCCTTATGGCCATCACCGGGAATATCGGGAAGTCAGGAGCCGGAGTTCATTATGCCCATCAGTATCATGGGGGCAAATTGAATTCAGTTCTTCTTGATGAAAGCAGGTATGTTTCTCGTACTCTTCCTCATCCTTTTTTAGCTGAGGAACTCAGCAAAGCGAATCCTCACATTCAACTCGCGGTAGTTACGCGATCAAATCCTTTGGTGCAACAACCGAACTCGCATCTCTGGCGCGAGGTATGGAGGAATATCCCGTTTAAAGTAACGTTAGATACGACCTTAACTGAGACAGCACGACATTCAGACCTTATCTTGCCGGTCACTACACCCTTTGAAGATGAGGACTTGGTTGCTACATCCTGGAGTACAATGCTTCAGCTTACGCAAAAGGTTGTTGAGCCTCAAGGGGAGGCCAAGTCAGAGCCGATGATCTTTACAGAGCTAGCCCGTAGGTTAGGCCTAGAGAAAGATTTTCCGTATACTCCTGAAGAATGGTTGGAGTATGTTCTATCTCCGCTAAAAGACGAAGGAATCACGCTCGAGGGCTTACGCCGGGCTCCTCTTCGTGCGCCCTATATCCCAGAAGTAGCCTGGAGAGATTTACACTTTAAAACGCCGAGCGGGAAAATTGAGTTGGCATCTGAGCGAGCCCTAGCCGAATATGGTGACAGGGTTGCGGATCCTATGCTTTCCGCTTATAAACAAGGAAACAGGATACTCCAAGGTCCCAATAATTTCCAAGATACTAGCGATCTCCACCAAGAAGATTGTGGTTCTAGTACGCTAGAAAGGCAGGAATACCCCTGGCATCTTCTTACTCCCCACCCACACCATGCTCTTCATTCTCAATTCCATGAATCCGAGGGCTTCCATCTCTACATTCACCCGGAAGTCGCAGAGAAGTACTATCTCTCAACGGGGGACCGTGCTCTCGTCGAGACAGAACATGGCCAGCTTTTAGCCTGGGTATCGGTATCTGAGGATATTCATCCTCAAACTGTTGTATTACCCGAGGGAGGTACAGTGGAGGGTTTTGGAGTGAATCAGCTTCTCGGCGGTAAGGGTTCGGATTATGGAGAAAGCACACCTTATTATGAGGCGCATTGCCAATTGCGAAAATGGTTGGTGGACTAACTTTAAGGAAAATGTTAAAATAAGGAATAGAAGAATAAGTAGGAGGAATGAGCTCGTGCGCAAAAACCATAGAACATTTGCAATTGTGATTGTGACCTTAATAGCTATAAGTATGATTGCTCCTTCATTTGTTTTATTGTTTTCCGATTCAAGTAATAGTAATGCCGTCTATTCCAATAGTGCTAATTCTACAGCTCAAGGTCTCCAAAGCCAAATAAATAGTCTCAGCCAAGCTGTTCAGTCGAATCCTCAGGATACTGCTTCGCGTCTGAATCTCGCGAATGCCTACTATGATTTAGCGGTGGCGACACAGGGAGGGAAGAATCCTGAACAAGCAGGACCGATCTTCAAACAAGCTGTAGGTGAATATCAAGAAGTTATTAAGACCCGAAAGGATGTTAATATTTTAGTGGATATGGCGACCGCAGCCTTTTATGGAGGGGAAAATGAGGTTGCTGAAAATACCTTTAAACAAGCTTTAGCGGAAAAGCCGGACTTTCTTAATGCATTGCTGAACTATGGGGTTTTCCTTATGAGTGCTAAGAATGACTATATGGGAGCTATAGCTCAGTGGAATACGGCCTTAACCACTTCAAATCCTTCCCCGAATGATACAGAACGACTCAAGGGTCTCATTAGTACCGCACAGGAGCAGTTTCAAGCCTCTTTTGAAAAGTCGGGAAGTATCAATAATCCGGGTTCATCAACATCTGGGGCTAAATAAGCCTCAGTTTTTTTCTTAGTGTTTCTTATTATTTTTTCAAAAGCAAAATTTAACAAAACGTTCACAAATACAGTATCTATTGAAGGAATTAGATTTGCTATAATACACTTGTTGCGGGGAAGAGGTGATTTAGATGCATTTAGCGACTCTTGCAAGTGGTAGCTCCGGCAATTCAATTGTCGTGGGGCATGAGAAGAGAAGTCTTCTTGTCGATTGTGGCATAAGCCTCAAAGCAACACTACATAACCTTTCGATGCTAGACATATCTCCCTCAGAAATAGAAGGGATTTTCGTTACTCATGAACATTCCGATCATATCAAGGGGATTGGAGCGGTTGCACGAAAACTTAAGATTCCGGTGTACGCCTCTGCAAAGATCTGGGGGGAGATGAACCGCTCAGTAGGAAAGCTTACAGAAGAGCAAAGGGTCATCGTGACGGACTCTTTCTCATGTGCGGGGTTGAACTTGCGAGTTTTTCCAACATCTCATGATAGCAAAGAGAGCTATGGGCTTAGAGTAGAGACTGATATCTCAGGCACAGCTCGGAAAAAGGTTATTGGAATTGCGACAGATACAGGAATTATCACTGAAGAAATGCATCAGAATCTAAAGGGCTGTGATGCACTGGTTGTCGAGGCAAATCATGATCACGAGATGCTTTGGCAGGGTGGTTATCCGTGGTATCTAAAGAAGCGAATTAGCGGGAACTTCGGACACTTAGAAAATAAGCAGTTAGCTGAAGGATTGCTAGAATGGATTACTGAGAATACTCAACGTGTCGTGTTGGCCCATTTGAGCGAGGAGAACAATACCCCGGAGATGGCATTAGCGACTATTCTTCGGGCCTTAAAAGGATCACGGATCGCCAAGGAAAATCCAGAGTTGCGATTGCGAGTGGCACCGCGTTATACTCCGCATGAACTCATTATTTTGGGAGAAGACTAAAGCGGCAAGGAGGTTCAAAAGTATGAGTTTTTATAATGATCCTAATCATTCGAATCACTCTTCGAGAGATCGTAGACCTCGTTTATTCTCTACTATTGCAATTTCTCTCATCAGTGCTATTCTTGGTGGGTTAATTGCGGTTGCACTGGTCCCACCTTTTTATGGGAACCGCCCTCAGACGAATCAGGTGATTTTGGGACAAGGGGCTTCTACCCCCCCGGTTAATGTTACCAACCCGTCGGGTTTTCCAGTGGTTGAGGTGTCTAAAACAGTTGGACCAGCCGTTGTAGGCATAGGAAACTTTCAGCAGCACGGACGAATTTTCGGTGGGACGGCAGGACTAGCCGAAGCGGGAAGTGGCTCTGGCTTTATCGTCGATGCCAAGAATGGGTATATCGTCACAAATTATCACGTTATTGCTGATGCTAAGAAGCTTGTCGTAAGCTTGGCAGATGGTAGAAATGTTGATGCGACCTTAGTCGGTCAAGATGCTCGTACGGACCTTGCCGTGGTTAAGATCAGTGCCGATAACCTTACTGCGACTCAACTTGGGGACTCGAATCAACTCGAAGTCGGTGAACCAGTAGTTGCCATCGGGAATCCCGGTGGGCAAGAGTTTGCCCGTTCTGTAACGCAGGGTGTAGTTTCAGCGAAGAATCGTATCC
This sequence comes from Desulfitobacterium elongatum, assembly GCF_055378975.1. Lineage (NCBI taxonomy): Bacteria > Bacillati > Bacillota > Clostridia > Eubacteriales > Desulfitobacteriaceae > Desulfitobacterium > Desulfitobacterium elongatum. The sequence continues at coordinate 45,082 of NZ_AP038772.1, forward strand.
TTCTGATTGAAGGAGAATCCAGCTTCAACTTAATTCAGACGGATGCTGCGATAAACCCGGGGAATAGCGGTGGTCCCTTAGTGAACTATAAGGGTCAGGTCATTGGAATTAACTCAGCGAAAAATGCAGAGCCTGGTTTTGAGGGGATGGGCTTTGCAATCCCGATTACAGATGCTCTCCCAATTATTCAGCAGCTTATCGAAAAAGGGTATGCAAGTCATCCAGGACTTCTAGTATCCATTGATAATCGTTACACTCCGGAATGGGCTGCCCAACAGGGCTGGCCAGCGGGAGCCTATGTATCCCAAGTCTCTGCAGGAGGCCCTGCCGACAAGGCTGGAATTCGAGCCGGAGACGTATTGGTGAAAATTAATGGAGTAACGGTTAAGAGTTCCTTAGAGCTGACTCATGAATTGTTTAAGTTTAAATCGGGGGATAGCATTACCGTCTCCTACTATCGGAATGGAGAGACGAAAGATGTTAAGCTTACTTTGGTAGAGTTAAAGCCTCAGTAATCACTTAAATCAAGCCATAGCGCCATGGGCGCTGTATCGATGGGTATTATACAGGTTGAATACATTTCGAAGTTAATAGAGTGAGTAGGATAAGGGAGGGTATGAGGCTATCTCATGATCCTCCCTTGTTGTAGCCATTACCTGATTAAGCGAATACATTCAACTAGGGCTTTCCCTTAGTAAAGCTAACAACCCGAAAGGCAGTGTCTTTCGGGCATAAGCCTAATTATATATATTTAGAGTGATGAGGTAGTGTAATGCTTCAAGTAAAAGTGATTGCAGTTGGGAGAATTCGTGAAAAGTTTTTGCTGGATGGAATTAAGGAATACACAAAAAGGTTAAGTGCTTACATCCGTCTTGATATGATGGAGATAGCTGATGAACCCTGTCCAGAACGGCTTTCACTAGCCGACGAAGAACGCGTTAAACAGAAAGAAGGAGAACGAATCCTAAAAGGTATTGGGTCTCAGGATTATGTCATTTTACTGGATCTCAAGGGTAAAGAGTTTTCTTCTATAGGCCTTTCTGAGTATATAGATCAGCTTGCAGTCAACGGTCAAAGCAGTATCGTATTCATTATCGGAGGTTCGCTCGGAGTATCAGAAACGGTTAGACAAAGGGCCGATTACCGCTGGTCCTTCTCCCAGTTAACCTTTCCCCATCCCCTCATTCGGCTTATGCTCCTGGAGCAGATTTACCGAGCGATGAAAATCAGTAAGAGTGAGCCTTATCATAAGTAACACTAAACGAGTATGCCCTGCATCAAAAGTGCGGGGCATACTCAATTAGAAGCAGGTACCACTGCTGAAGACATATTCGATACTAACTGGCACTGGGACACCTATAAGTATGAATTATACAACGACTCAAATTCCACCGAACTTATCTACCATGGGGTATAAAGTTAAACTGGAGGCGTAACTAAGCTACATTTAAGTATCCCTTATTAGAGTGAGAACTTTTGGCCTCTGTGGGTAATTTCAATGATTTGAGTGGGGCAATCTTTCATTTTATCCGCAAATTTTCTCGGTGTAATAAAATCATCTCCAAAGTGCATTGGTACAAGAACTCGTGGTTTGATTTCTCGAATAAAGTATTCTGCTCCTATTGAGTCATACTGTTCCAATCTCGGATCAACGGGGAAGAAGGCGATATCGATGTCTTCACCTTTGATCTTTAGTATTTCGTCTTTGAACATTCTCTCAGCTTTCTCGATTTCCGCCTGAGGGTCACCGCTCCAGTACCACCAATTCAGATCTCCAGCGTGGAAAATATGAGTTCTGTCAGACTGAACTAGAAACGAAACACCTTCATCCGTAGAATTGTAAGCTTTGATGGTTATGTCATTGACGCTGATCTCCTCATAGGGAGATATGAAGGTGATATTGTCCTTCTTTTGAGGGATACTAGGGTCTCCCTCAATATCGCTACTTAATATGTACTGGATATTGGGTCGCTCTTTCTGCCATTCAAAGAAATGGGGGTTATAATGGTCTGAATGGACATGTGAGGAAAAGACATAAATATTTTTATCCTTGAGATCAACCGAGCCTTGATAGTAGTCGAATATGAATAAATTCTGCTCTGTCTCGACGCTAAAGCCGCTATGATAGATATACTGAAAATTAAGGTTTGAATTTTCCATCTAAATCACCTCGTAATGGATTATACAATAATTAATCGTTATTATTTGTCTTCTTCTTAGAATTTTACTACAATAAGAGTAAAAGAAATATCGTTGAGTGCGTAAATTAAGAAAGGACGATAGTATATGAGATTTAAGTTTGACCACAATAATATTAATGTCCTTGACCTTAAAAAGAGTCTTAACTTCTATAAAGAAGCGTTAGGACTTGTAGAAGTTAGACGGCTTGAACAAGAAGATGGAGAATTTATCCTTGTCTATCTTGGGGATGGCTCTTCCAGTCATACGCTAGAGCTAACCTGGTTGAGAGATAGGGCAGAGGCTTATAATCTGGGAGAGAATGAATTCCACATTGCTTTGACCGTTGATGACTTCGAAGCGGCCTATGAACACCATAAACAAATGGGATGTATATGCTTCGAAAATAAGGAGATGGGAATATACTTTATTAATGACCCGGATAATTATTGGGTGGAAATTCTCCCTAGACGGTAGGTGATAGATACACACTTAGATAAAAAGGTAATCTACGTGAGAGATTACCTTTTGTTGGGTTAATCCCATTTTTGAAATGGAATAGATAAGAGTTAATATGGGTGGTAAAGATGATTAAATTTAAAGCGTTAGGCCTTGAAGATAGAGCCTTATTCCAGAAGTACCTTAAAAATTATACATTTAAAACGTATGAGTATTCCTTTTTGACACTCTACTTATGGAAAAAGTATTGTAATGTAGAATATGCGGTGATTGACGATTCGCTCGTTCTAAAAAAGACTGAAGAAAAGATTGGATCGTTCTTTATGCAGCCTATTGGTTTTTCTGAGGAAAAATTGTCCGGCATAATCGAAGAACTGATCAAAATCAAACAAGAAGATCCAGGATTCAAAGCTCTATTTAGGGATATTGAAGAACCCTTTATGAAACAGTTGACAGAGATTTATGGATCAAATATCTTGTTCCTAGAAGATGTTAAGAATTTCGACTATATCTATGAAACAGAGAGATTGATTCATCTTTCGGGAGAAAAGCTGCATAAAAGGAAAAATCACTACAATCAGTTCATCAATAGCTATAGCTACGAAGTAAAGGATATTCACGATCAGGTAGTTATCGATGATTGCTTGGGTTTCGCAAGCCGATGGTATGAGAACCAGAAGGTTAAAAGTAGGCAGCTCCTTTGTGAGCTTGAGGGGATCAGAGACGTCTTAAACCACCTTGAGGACCTCGAAGTTATTGGTATGGCAGTGTATGTCGATGGGAAAATCGCTGGCTTTACTTTTGGAGAGATAGTAAATAGTAAAATGGCGGTCATTCATATCGAAAAAGGGAATACAAAATATAAAGGTATCTACGCCTTTATCAATAAAACCTTCGCAGAAAATTATTTGCACAATGTCATGTATATCAATCGAGAAGAGGATTTGGGAATACTCGGGTTAAGAAAGGCCAAATTGGCCTATGATCCTATAAAACTTGAGAAAAAATTTATTGTTAGCCCCATTTGTTGTGAGACGGGTTATTCGGAGAGAATGATTATCAGGGCTTAAAAGTTGAAAAGAGGGACCTGTTCCCTCTTTTCAACCCGTTTAGACCCTCATGTTCATAGATATTCTAGGAAATGCCAAAGGCAAAATAAAAGCACGACCCGCATAAGGTCGTGCTTCCTATTCTGCATGGTAAATTTTATTTTCCGCTGAGGCGAATAGGCTCGTCTGAGACCTCATCCAAACGCTCTTCCCAGAGATACTTCTTTGTTTCTGATACAATGACTCCGCTTAAGAGGAGTAGCGCTACGAGGTTTGGAACCGCCATCAGGGCATTCATGGCATCAGCCATATCCCATACCAAAGCAAGTTTCATTGTAGAACCCACGAATACAGCGATGACCCAGAGGATGCGGTAAGGCATAATCGCTATTTTCCCAAATAAGTATTCAATCGCTCTCTCACCATAGTAAGACCAGCCCAGGATGGTTGAGAATACGAAGGTTAAAAGCCCTACAGTAAGAACAATCGGACCAACCACAGGAATTTGAGCAAAGGCCATATTGGTCAGTGCAGCACCTTTTAAGCCCTCTGCGGCCGCAGGATTTCTTATGATGCTGCTTACTACGACGATACCGGTCATTGCGCAAACAACTACAGTATCCCAGAAGGTTCCGGTAGAAGAAACCAGAGCCTGCCGAACAGGGTTTCTCGTTTGAGCTGCGGCTGCTACGATGGGGGCTGATCCTAATCCAGACTCGTTGGAGAAGAGGCCACGAGCAATACCGTAGCGTGCAGCCATCATTACGGATGCTCCAATGAAGCCGCCACCAGCTGCACTAGGGGTAAAGGCAGATTTGAAGATTAAAGAAATGGCAGGAGCTACATACGCAGAATTCATAGCTAAAATGACAATACAACCAAGGACATAAAAAATGGCCATGAACGGAACGAGTTTCTCACACACGTTGGCAATGGACTTAACTCCACCAATAATGACGACACCAGTGAGGACTGCCATAATAAGACCGCTGATATAGGGAGAAACGGTAAAAGTATCATAGACCATAGTAGATATCGAATTGGCTTGAACCATGTTACCAATCCCAAAGGCGGCAATCGAAGTGAAGATACAGAATAACACAGCAAGCCATTTCTGACCCAGCCCGTTTTCGAGTGCATACATGGGTCCACCGAGCATTGTCCCATCAGAGGTTTTGACTCGATATTTGACAGACAGTAGGGCCTCAGAGTACTTAGTTGCGATACCAAATACTCCTGTAAGCCAGCACCATAGTACAGCGCCTGGACCGCCCAAGGCAACCGCGGTAGCTACACCGACGATATTACCAGTACCAATGGTTGCAGCCAAAGCTGTGGTAAGGGCACCGAATTGACTTACATCCCCATCAGCAGATGTGTCCTTGGTTACAGAGAGTTTAATTGCCTTGATGATGTATTTTTGGATGAAGCGTGTTCGAAACGTTAAAAATAAGTGCGTACCAAAAAGTAGAATCAGCATTGGGGGGCCCCAGAGGTAATTGTTTAACCAGAGAATAAAATTGTGAAAGCCTTCCATCGTTTTGTCTCCTCCTTTATTTCCTCTAATCTTCTTTGTTGCAGTCTCTTGAGGGACTGCTTTTATTTATAAAAAGAGCCAAATCGTAAAGGATTTGACTCTGTAGTGTAAGTATAAGTCTAAGAAGAGATCGCTTAAAAGCTGTCCCTTAATAAACATTCATACTCTGTCCTTTTGCCTGAGAGATTTACGAAAAAATACATTGCCCCTTCGGCGCCCGATTTGGGTCTCTCCAGAGTTCTGTCAATCTACGGTCTTACTTAAATTCAAGTGCCTGAAAGTTTAACTTCTTCGGCGAGCCATAAGCCACTCTCCCGTAGATATCATCCAGTAATTATTCAGTTTTTTAGTTAATTATTTAATATTATAGTTTCGCTTACCCTTTTATTCAAGGGAATTCTTGGGAAGCTGGCTATGAATTATGTATACTTTCAAAAAGAGTCTTCGAATTCCAGAAAGAGAGAACTAGAGCCGTCCCTTTGTTACACAAAAAGAGACCAATCAATTCACATTGAGTTGGTCTCTAACTTAGATATTGATGACTTTATCCAACATATCTATAGCTTGCTCCTTTGGAACTTCTTTGACTTGGATAAATTCGCTGGTCAAAATTCGGAGGGCGTTTTCCAACATCGTTTTATCTTCAGAACCTAGCTTCTTAATTTTACTTTTCCGCATTAAATCACGGATGATCTCAGTTCCTTTGTAAATATCGCCTGACTTTATCTTGTTTTTATTCATATCTCGACGATATCTCTGGTTATCATCACTTAAGGGGTCGGTTTCCCCATTATACAAGTCGTCGAGTACATTTTGTAGAACATCGGGTTTGACGACCTGTCGAATGCCTAAATCATTTGCCTTTTCAATAGGGATCATTATTTTCATTCTGATGTGAGGGATATTTAGGAAATAGTAAATTCGGTTTTTTCCTAGGACTTCCTTTTCTTCGATGGCTTCAATTACGCCTGCACCATACATAGGATAAAGAACCTTATCGCCAACTTGAAACAATAAACCCACCTCCTATGTGACTCGTTGATTACATCTAAGTATATCATGCTTTGACATTCAATGCAAAATAATTATTTTACCATATTGTAAATTAAAATGTCAATACCGTTTTTTCGAAAATAATGATAAAAAGACTGGATTTTCCAAAAATATATGGTCTTACCCTAGAGATTTACTGTTTAGACAAATTCATCTCGAAAGAGAGGACCCTTGAGAGTAAAGGATTTACATATCTAGGAAAATAATCTATAATAAAACCTAGATGGACTCATCATATTCCCACATTTAGAGTCGAATAGGGTATAAAACAGCGGCTATCAAGCGAACGATAGTCGCTCTATGTTTATTGAGAAAAGGAAGGATAAGGACAAAATGGCTAGAATAATTGACATCACATCTGCTGACCGTGAACGTCTACTTAAACTCATTAACAAAGAGAGGGAATTCGGATCGGCTAAGAATAAGGACTATTTAAAAGATCTCGAACATGAATTGGAAAAAGCGAATATCGTATCCTCAGAAGAGATTCCACCGGATGCCATAACTATGAATTCGAAGGTTCTCTTGAGGGATTTGGACTCAGGGGAAGAAACGATGTATACTCTTGTCTATCCAGAGGATGCTGATTTGCTTGAAGACAAAATATCAGTATTGGCACCTGTAGGGACAGCTATCCTTGGGTTCCGAGAAGGAGATATACTTGATTGGAAGGTTCCAGCTGGTATCGTCAAGTTAAAAGTGGAAAAGATTTTATATCAACCTGAAGCCGCAGGGGACTATGAGCTCTAACTGAAATGGCGGAGAGACAAACGAGTCAGGAACTAAAGCAGTGTCCTGACTCTTACCTTATCTTAAATGAAGTGGATGAAAAGCGATGCGTTAAGAGAAGTGAATTTGGTAAGACTAATAGGCAAGACTTAATCAGCGATTGGATTCTCCGAGAAACTCTTTGAAGAATAATGTCTTATGGCCAAAAAAGAGGGAAATTAAGCTAAGGTGTAGAATAAAATCTTTTTAATCAGAAATGAATTGACACCGTATCGAAGATACACAAGCAAAGGGTGCGAATTCGGTAGGAAAGGTTGAGAACAGTGGAAAAGGAAAATAAGTCATCGAATTTCTTGCGCAATATTATCCTCGAGGACTTCAAGACGGGAAAGGTTGATCATATCGTAACCCGCTTCCCTCCAGAGCCGAATGGATATTTACATATCGGGCACGCAAAATCAATTTGCCTAAATTTCGATTTAGGAGATGAATTCAAGGGAAAAACAAATTTGCGTTTTGATGACACGAATCCGGTAAAGGAAGATACGGAGTATGTAGAGTCCATCAAAGAAGATGTGAAGTGGTTAGGCTATGATTGGGACAACCTCTTTTTCGCCTCAAATTATTTCGATGAGATGTATAAACGAGCCCTTCTTTTGATTAATAAAGGGAAGGCCTATGTTTGTGATCTTTCTGCAGAGGAAATTCGTAAAAATCGCGGGACCCTGACTGAGCCTGGTAAGGAAAGCCCTTGTCGGGATCGAAGCGTTGAGGAGAATTTAGAGCTTTTTGAGCGGATGCGTCAAGGACAATTCAAAGATGGAGAAAAAGTGCTCCGTGCCAAAATAGATATGTCCTCTCCAAATATTAATATGCGTGATCCTATCCTTTATCGGATTGCCCATGCGACTCATCATAATACAGGGGACAAGTGGTGTATCTACCCAATGTACGACTATGCCCATCCTCTGGAGGATGCCATTGAAGGGATAACTCACTCAATCTGTACCCTAGAGTTTGAAGATCATCGTCCTTTGTATGATTGGGTTATCCGTGAATGTGAGATGGAGCATGTTTCTCATCAGTATGAATTTGCTCGGCTGAATATCACTAACACAGTTATGAGTAAGCGTAAGCTTAAGCAACTTGTCGATGAAAAGGTTGTGGATGGATGGGATGACCCTCGCATGCCAACCATTTCCGGTCTGCGTCGTCGCGGCTATACTCCGGAGTCTATTCGGAACTTTGCACAAGCTATTGGGGTTGCCAAGGCAGACAGCGTTGTCGATGCAAAGATGCTCGAGCACTTTATCCGTGAGGACTTAAAGCTAAAAGCTCCACGGACCATGGGAGTGATACACCCCTTAAAAGTTGTGATCACCAATTACCCAGTAGGGCAAGTAGAAATGTTAGATGCTGAGAATAACCCAGAAAATCCAGAAATGGGAATACGCCAAATTCCGTTTTCTAGAGAAATCTACATCGAGCAGGATGACTTTATGGAGAATCCTCCTGCAAAATACTTTAGACTTTTCCCGGGCAATGAAGTACGCTTAAAGAATGCTTACTTTATTAAGTGTGAAGAGGTCATTAAAGACGAAACAGGGAATGTGGTAGAGATTCGGTGTACCTATGATCCAGAGACAAAAAGCGGCTCCGGGTTCACGGGCCGTAAGGTCAAGGGGACGATTCATTGGGTCGAAGCAACTCAGGCAGTACCCGCTGAATTTCGACTCTATGATTCTTTAATTCAGGATGAACAGGAAGAAGAGGAAGGAAAATCGTTCCTTGATTATATTAATCCGAACTCTTTAGAAATCATCCAAGGATTTATCGAACCGAATCTGAAAGAGGCCAGACCACAAGAAAAGTTTCAGTTCTTCCGTCATGGCTACTTCAATGTGGATACAAAATATACGACCCCAGAGAAAATTGTCTTTAATCTCATTGTTTCTCTGAAGAGCTCTTTCATTATTAAGTAAAAACTGGAAAAAATAAAAAACTCTCTTGAAGATTTCTTCGAGGGAGTTTTTTGTGAGTATACGCTGAAGAACCGTTAAAAAACCCTAAAGAAGCTACACGACCCCAGAACTTTCATACCTTAACTCAGATTATTATTTAAATTCACAAGAAAATCCTGAACATTCGTAACTATTGTCGTCACTTCGAGAGACCCACGGTCTCTGAGCTTATTCACTGCAAATTCTGCGACATCAATAGAGTAGATATAGACGGGGCGAATGTCACCGTCTTTGTCAGTATATGCAGGTGTCATATTCCCCGCAGCTATGGTATGGAGTTGAGTAGCCAGACAAATTAAGGTGGTTGCTTTCCGAGTATGTTTTCGCATCTCATCTTGCGCTTCATAGACATTGGGGAGTACAGGGGGAAGTGGGCCATCATCGCGAATGGAGCCAGCTAAGACTATAGGAACTTTTCTTTTCAAGGCGGAATAAACGACACCTTCAGTAACGTTCGATGAATCTATAAGATTTCCCAAGGAGCCTGCCTTACGAGCCAGGTTAATTATATCGAGATGATTGTAATGCCCATTGGGCTGGGATTCCTGGGTGTAGGTATTTTGGCCTAGAGCGGTCCCTAGGATGCTCGCCTCAAGGTCGTGGGTAGCCATTGCGTTTCCCGCAAGGATCGCATTCACATACCCTTTATCGATTAAAGCTGCGAGTGCCGCCCGAGAATCGTAATCAAAGACGACTGCAGGACCCAAGACCCAGACAATATAGCCCTGCTCCTTTTCATGGCGCAATAAGTCATAAAGATTATTATAATCTTTTGAATAGGCCGTCTCACGGGAACGACCGGAGCGGAAAGCAAAGACATCGGTATTGCCATCCTTCGAGGCAAAGCCTTCAGCATAGACATAGATTCCTTCGCTCCCATCCTCTGTTCGTCCAAGAACAACACGATCTCCCATTTTGAGATTGCGAAATTCAATGATTTGGATGGAACCATCTTGAAGGAGAACTGGGACACAGTCCATTCGACTCTGCGAGGCAAGAATCCATTGGTCGTTAATCTTAAAATACTCGGGATAGATCGACATTGCATGGAAATTCGCAGGGGCGACTCCATCCTGAAGGACTTCAGCGAGGAAGGCATTTGGAGCACTTGCAAAAGGTTCGCGATTGAGATCAGGCGGGATAAAATGGGGAAGCTTAAAGCTCATAGAAATTCTCTCCTTTGAAACAGTTGTCTATAAACGCTAGTCTATCGATATTATATACAACTTGATTCACATCATATGTATTAAGTGAGATAAGAATTAGACGATGTGTTATAAGTCTGGATCTGAAACGCCTTTGCCATAGTGAAGCCTATGACCTAGAAGATAAATCGCGACTCCCGATAGATGGCAAGGTATAACAGATGAGAGTAAATAAATGAGCGTGAACACTGGGTAAGACATAAAAAAGGAATCCTTGAGGATTCCTTTTTTGGTATACATTATGAGGGATTAGATATTGGGCCGGGTTTTCCCTGAGTTACTCTGAGCAAATCCTGGGATAAGGCAAAGATCTGTAGGCCCCGTGTTCCAGCACTTAGGGCTATTTTTTCTTGGGTTAGAATATCTTCTTGAAAGTAGACTGGATATTTCTTTTTGGTTCCAAGAGGAGATACTCCTCCTCTAATGTAACCGGTAAGGGGTTGGACGTCCTTGAGATGGACCACTTCTACTTTTTTGTTACCACTCACTTGTGCTAAGGACTTCAGATTAAGTTCATAATGAGCGGGAATGCAGGCAATCAAAACTCCGGTCTTATCTCCACGGGCTACAAGCGTCTTATAGATCAGCTCTGGAGGCATACCGACTTTCTGCGCAACGCTGACTGCAGAAAGATCAGACTCATCGACTTCATAGGGAATGAGTTTATAAGGAATTCCAGCCTGGTCAAGAATCCGGGCCGCATTTGTTTTTTGAGCCATAGTAATACATCCTTTCTGTGAAATCCTTTCCAGAATTCCTATCTTAGACTCACTATAGGAAAAGCAAGGTTCGCCGTCAAGTCAAAAGGCTTGCAGTTTGAGGAAAAGGGAATTATAGCATGATTCTTCCAATTCTCTTGGGTCTTATTGTCGGGCAACCGATAAGGAAACGAATTAATGAAACGAACTTTAAGAAACTTGTATAATGCTTTGCTTTTTATTATAGGAATCACCTCAGTGTGGGAGCCAGTAAAAATCTTTTTGTCTTGAATGGCGAACATCTTTTTAACGATAAAGGGCATTCTAAAAGCAGAGAAGTATTTAGGGATTTCGACTTTTAAGTTTTTTAAGCGTTTGTAGTACAAGGAGGGATATCTAATATGGATGATGATAAGAACAGCGGAAAAGAATTGAATCGTCAGATTTGGGAACCCGCTGGAGTGGTGAGTGTGTCAAATGACTCAAAGGGCATGAATTATGGGGCCAACTCAAAAGAGACTAAAAAAGGGGGACAGCTCACCTTAGAAGTGGAAGAAGTGCTTCATAATAAAGGGATCATGGAAAACTTGGCTGAGAATACGTCCAAGGATAATCTCCATTAGAAAAACTCCACGAAGAATTTTAGAAGGATTTTCTTTAGGATTTTTCTTCCAAAAAGAAAACTTTTGATGGTATGTTGACATAGACTATGACTTGTCGCATAATAGATAAATAATTCATAAAGTGAATGATAGAGGTGCGGTGAATTAAGAGTAATTATCCTGAGCAGGTCAGCAATGAAGGATAAAGAAAGGAATCACTGCCGAAGCGAAGGTTGTAGACAAAGGACCTTTAGCTGGTCTTGTATTGAAAAAATGCAAGACTGTCATCGGATATCCGGTGGAGTGCTATCTCGTATAGTAAAAGGTAAAAGCCAATACTTTTGCCTTATGGCGGTTACGAGCATGCTCGTAACCGCTTTTTAATAAAGACGGGGCGCGACCATTCACCAAAGTAAGGAGAGGAACGGATTATGGCCGAGAGAGAATTACCGTTTAGCCAAGAACAAATTAAAGAAATTATTGCACAGTATGGGACACCTTTTCATATCTACGATGAACAAGCCATCCGTGATAATGCACGGAGGCTCAATGCTGCTTTTTCCTGGGCTCCTGAATTTAAGGAGTATTTTGCGGTAAAGGCTCTCCCCAATCCTCATATTCTGAGGGTTCTCCAAGAAGAAGGTTTTGGAGCGGATTGCAGTTCACTCGCAGAGTTGATCCTTGCTGAAAAGGTACACATCTGTGAGGAGAACATAATGTTTACCTCGAATAATACTCCCGCTGAGGAGTATGAAAAAGCAAGGGAACTATGGGCAATTATTAACCTTGATGATATTAGCCATATTGATTATCTTGAGAAACACACTGGAATACCGGAGCTGATTTCTTTCCGCTATAATCCTGGCCCGCTTCGTTCAGGGGGAAATTCCATCATTGGGAATCCTGAGGATTCAAAGTATGGGTTGACAAAGGAACAATTATTTCAAGCGTATGAAATCGTTAGAGAAAAGGGTGCACAACGGTTCGGACTCCATACGATGGTCGTTTCAAACGAATTGAATCCAGATTACTATATAGAAACAGCACAAATGATATTTGATTTGGCCCTTGAGTTGAAGGAGAAAATCGGGATCCGACTTGAATTCGTAAACTTCGGAGGAGGAATCGGAATTCCCTACCGTCCGGAAGAAGAACCCGTCAATCTAGAGTATCTGAGCGAAGGTATCAGAAAAGCATATGAAGAGAAGATTATTCCTAACGGTTTAGATCCTTTGAGAATATCTATGGAATGTGGACGAGTGATTACGGGTCCTTATGGTTATCTTGTAACTGAAGTTCTGCACAAGAAAGATATTTATAAAAATTACGTCGGTCTTGATGCGAGTATGGCGGATTTAATGCGTCCGGGGATTTATGGAGCTTATCATCATATCACCGTAATGGGAAAGGAAAACCGGGCAAAAGATCATGTCTATGATGTAACAGGAGGGCTATGCGAGAATAACGATAAATTCGCTGTGGATCGCGAACTTCCTCAAGTGGATATCGGGGATATTGTGGTCATTCATGACACAGGCGCACACGGGCATGCCATGGGCTTTAACTATAATGGGAAACTACGTCATGCAGAGTTATTACTCAAACCCGATGGTAGCGTGAAACTCATCCGCCGGGCCGAAACCATTGAAGATATCTTCGCTACACTTGATTTTTCCAATCTCTAAGTCCTTAATTTTACTGGAATGAAAGTAAATTCCCTTTATTCAACAAGCGACTACAGGAGCAAGTCTCCTGTAGTTTTTGTTCATTAATGAGAAGGTGATGCCCTAATTTTGGAGGTCGTACAAGCCAGAGAAAGTCATATGTTCTGCTGTTTAATTCACCTCGGATTAATTCCTAGAAAAAAAGTATGAATTAAGATTGACAAGATAAGCTCATTGGAATTATACTATGGTTAGTAACGAGAATCGTTATCAATAAGAAACTTAAAATAGTCACAAACATAAAGCTGATTTCAAATGGATTTGATGGGAGGAGAGATAATTATGACTCTTGATACTGTAAAACGAGGTCAATCCTTTACCATAACAGACATTGCTAGTGATTCGGTTCGCGCTCAGGCAATCCGCTTTGGAATTGGTACTGGGGAATGGCTGGTCTGCGAAGAAGTTGTGCCTGCAGGACCTATAGTTGTCCGAAAGAACCGCCAGCTTATTGCGATGGGGCGTAGCCTAGCACAAGGAATCCAAGTCTCAATTAACTAAGTTTAGTACAAGATTTAACGTCACAAAAGTTAACTTAAAGAGTCAATCTCACTAATCGTTGAGCGTTTTAAACGATTGAGTTCCTTCACTAAAATGATTAACCGGCTTAAATTTGTGAACCGGGTTCTTAATGAGGAGATGAAACACAATGGCACATTGTCATGGAGCAAATGTACAGATCGATGCTCCAGAAGGAGCCCGGCGAATTGTTTTGGCCGGAAATCCGAATGCAGGGAAATCAGTATTTTTTAATAACTTAACAGGGATGTATGTTGATGTCTCGAATTATCCGGGGACAACACTTGAGATCTCCTCGGGTCGTTATCTAGACGATGTAGTCATTGACACACCAGGCGTATATGGAATTTCTTCATTTAATGATGAGGAACGTGTCGCCCGAGATGTAATCCTTTCAGCTGACGTGATTGTTAATGTTGTGAATGCGGTGTATCTGGACCGGGACCTTTTCTTAACTCAACAAGTCATCGATACAGGGATTCCAGTTATCGTTGCCTTGAACATGGTTGATGAGGCCGAAGCCCAGGGATTGAAAATCAATATCAACCACTTAAGCGAATTATTGGGTATTCCAGTCATCCCGACCGTAGCCATCACGCGGAAGGGAATGAATGAACTTAAACAGAAAATCTTCGACGCAACACCCGGTCATATCGATGCTTCGCTTGAGACGGAACTTAAGGAAATAACCCAACAAGGAGTGCCCCAGGCTGAAGCGCTTCTGATCCTTGAAGGGGATACGGCTGTAGCAGAACGTCATCAGCTTCAACCGATGAATCTGCGTGAACAAGTCTACCAGACGCGGCGCAAACGGGTCAATATGATAGTGGCTGAAGTTGTCCGTGAAGAAAATAAAAGTGTAGCCGTTAGCCAACTTTTGAACCGGATTATGATTAAGCCTTTTACCGGGATTCCAATCCTACTGGTTGCCTTATACTTAATGTATAAACTCATCGGGGTTTTTGTGGCGGGAACAGTTGTGGGCTTTACAGAAGAGACCGTCATGGTGGGATACTTCGAACCCTTCATTCGTTCAGTCGTCGGGCACTTTATTCCGGAAAGTACTGTATTGGGAACTATATTGATCGGTGAATTTGGGCTTTTAACGATGACCTTTACGTATGTCTTTGGCTTACTCTTGCCTTTAGTCGTAGGGTTCTACTTCTTTCTTTCCCTTTTTGAAGACTCGGGGTATCTGCCACGAATTGCGACATTAGTTGACCGGGTACTCAGTGGGATTGGACTCAACGGCCGGGCGGTTATTCCCCTTATTCTTGGATTCGGTTGTGTGACTGTGGCTACGATTACCACGCGTCTACTCGGTACGGAGCGTGAAAAGAGGATTGCCACCTTTATATTGGGGTTAACAATTCCTTGCTCTGCCCAACTAGGAGTTATCGCTGGAATGCTTGCTTTTGTAGGGCCAGCGTATGCAGTTCTCTATGTGGCTGTAATTTTTGCAATCTTAGTTTTGGCTGGAACCGCGATGAATACCCTATTGCCAGGAAAATCTTCTGACTTGCTGATTGACCTACCACCTCTGCGCGTGCCCCGTTTGAAGAATGTATTGACAAAGACTTGGATTAAGTCTTATCAATTCATTATGGAAGCGTTTCCCCTTTTTGCTTTCGGCGCGCTCTTGATTAGTGTACTTCAAGTAAGTGGTATACTTGTGGCCATGCAAAATCTCTTGATGCCTCTAACCGTGAATTGGCTTGGCTTGCCGAAGGAATCCGCTACGGCGTTTATTATGGGGATTGTGCGACGTGACTTCGGGGCAGCAGGTTTAGCAGATCTCCCACTAACCTCAATCCAAACGATTGTTTCATTGATAACGATTACCCTATTCGTTCCCTGTATCGCCTCAATCATGGTCTTGTTTAAAGAACGCTCTAAGAAAGATGCTGCTATCATGTGGTTGAGCACTTGGGTCATCGCCTTCCTCGTGGGAGGGATCGTTGCTCAGTTATCGAAACTGATTGGAACTACGACCTCTGCGCAAGTTCTTTTAACGGCAGTAGCATTTTGGGGAATCGTTCTCGTGCTAGTTTTTACTTTCAAAACCTATCGGAAGAAAAGCAATATGAGGGATAAAGAAGGGAGCTCCTTAACAGCAAAAGGGGTGGTATAACATGTTTTGGACGAAGAAGAGTAATGATGAGCAATTAAGTACTCACGCAGAGGGGAAATCGACGCCACTGAGTAACTCATCTTGTTGCCATAACGCAAGATGTCCGCGGTGTGGATACTCTGTAGAAGGGCTGGCCTTAGTTTGCCCGCGTTGTAGGGAACAACTGCCCCGTGGGTGTTCAGGGAATTGCTCGGGGTGCGGAAACTAGGGTATAGGCTTCCGTGCAAAGGTTTTATTCTACACCTCACTACTTTGAAATAGGTATGACTAGGAAAAGGTTTTGAACCTAATATAAGAGAACCGAGGCAAGCTGCCCCGGTTCTCTTTTCCCATATAACATTATTTTTTATACTAACCTACTATACTTGAATACCTGAAGATTTTCCGGTCGTTTCGATAATTGTTATCGAAAAATTTAGTAATCCCATGCAATTTTAATATTAAAGATTTAATATCATGAGAATTCACTAATGTTCAGGATATCTTTTTTCTCTGGCTTTTTTAGTTAGGACATAGTTATATGGGCCTAACAGAAATTAGAGAATTAGAGGCTAAGTTTGTTGCTGGTTAAATTTGTTAGAAAGGGCCGATAAATGCAGCCAAAAAATTAACTTACTGCGTATTACCGACGCTAATAGCTCGTCAGGGATTGGGTAAAATAGTTATGCTTCAGTTTTGTTTATGCAGAATGAAAGTTTCGGTTTTGTAAGAGAAGATATGAATATTTCGGTCATTTATATAAGATCATCAAAACTCTTTTATAAATAAAAAAGGGATAAGAAAGTAATTTGCGAATTAATCATTATGACAAAGATCGTGCTTTTTTGAGCTTTCTTGGAGGTTTTTTTATGCAGCAGCTAAAATTTGAACAACTCGTCAAATTATTACCTATACTTGCCCAAACAACAGGTGGCTATGCAGCTATAACTGATTCCGAAGGTTGTAGAATATTGACATTCGACTATAATGGTCAGGAAATCAGTCATCTTAAGGGAGAGGTCTATGAACTGGCTAAAAAAGCAGCAAAAGAGGGGAGACCGCTTGTTGGTTCTTCGCAAATTGTTGATCTAGCTGATGCTTGGGCCTTACCCTTAGGTAGCTTTGTCCTGACTTGTAGTAACGTGGAACGGTTGAAAAGCGAGCAGAAGTTTCAAGAGTCCTTGAAGCGGGCATTGCCAATGATTGCACAAGTAGCTGGTGGTGAGGCAGTCCTTTTTGATGAGCATGGTAAACGTATTATTAGTTATAATGCGGATGGCACAGAAAGTCCCCATATGAAAGAAAAGGTTAGTAGACAGGCACTTAAAGCTATGGAGTCCCAAGAGCCAGTGGTTGGTAAATCCTTTTCTATCAATGGAGCTATGGCGGTACGTATTCCTATTACCAAAAAATTCGGTTTCGGTTTTAATAACGAAAATGCTGCGCATCAGCAGCAAAAATTATATGAAGAAGTTAAGAAGTTGCAAAATACACGCTATACTTTTGAAGATATCATCGGTGATAGTGATTCTATAATTAAAACAAAGAGTATGGCCAAATTTGTAGCAAACGGAATTTCTTCAATATTAATATACGGGGAAACTGGAACAGGTAAAGAACTGTTTGCACAATCTATTCATAATGCAAGTTCTAGACGTAATAAACAGTTTGTAGCCCTAAACTGCGGGGCCTTACCAGCAACCCTTATCGAAAGTAATCTCTTTGGCTACGAAGAAGGTGCTTTTACGGGAGCTAAAAAAGGAGGAAGCCCTGGTGCATTTGAACAAGCGAATGGGGGTAGTATTTTCCTTGATGAGATCAGCGAGATGGAACTGGGCTTACAGACAAAATTATTAAGGGTATTACAAGAGAGGGAAGTAGTGCGTATCGGCGGTTTGAAACCTATTAAAATAGATGTGCGCGTTATTGCTTCTACCAATAAAGATTTAAATGTTTTATTAGCTGATGGGAAATTCCGTCAGGATTTATTCTATCGCCTTAATGTGGTACAGATTAAAATACCCTCTCTGAAGGAACGGCAGGGGGATACTGTTCTATTAGCAAGATATTTCATAAGGAAATATAATGCCTCTTTTATGAAATCCGTTGAAGATATCAACCCGGAGGCGATTAAAATTCTGCAAAATCACGCATGGCCCGGTAATATTCGAGAACTTCAGAACTGTATCGAGCATGCTATGAATATGGTCGGACGTGATGATCCAGAACTTTTGCCTAAAGACTTACCATCCTATTTGCGGCAGACTACAAGTCAGGTGAAAGAGTCTTTAGTCCTCGAAATCAAACCAGGTAATCTTAACCTTGGGGACGCTTTGCGCGAGACAGAGAAGAAAATAATTAAGGAAGCGCTAGAAGTTGTAAAGCATAAGAAAGTTAAAGCAGCCCAACTTTTAGGGATTAGTACAACGACACTTTGGCGAAAATTGTGTGAGTATGGCTTGAGTGATAGCTTAGAAAGAGAATAAAAGAAATGAACCATTTCTAAAATGAAATGGTTCATTTCTTTTGCGCTGGCAGTATTATAAACAAGTTACAGCATAAACGTAGGAACCAGTGTGTACCGAATGGTACGAACGTAGGTGTGGAAGGTTGGAGGCTCATACAATAATTAGTGGTCTCCAACCCGATTTAACTTCTTTGTGAAATGGATCCCAAGAAAACTTGTGCCATATCGTTTCGCAAATGAAATGAAACCTTTTACTTTAATCTTATTGTGAAATGGATCCCAAGAAAACTTATGATATATCGTTTCATAAATGAAATGGTGCCTTATACTTTAACCCTATTGTGAAATGGATTTAAAAAAATCTATCGTATTTCATTTCACAAATGAAATGGACTACAATGTTATGTGTCGAAATTTGTACATAAATGTTATGAAGTAGAATGAGGGATGCCCAATAAAATAAGGCTTTAAGGCCTTTCTTACTTTTTTTGGCGAGTTGACTAGAGTTGGCATGAATCTTGCTTATTATATGAGCGTGACCAACAGAAGAAACTAAAATAGTTTTCCTCATGGCACCGAAAGATATGGGGGAATCTATAAAAGGGCATATTTCGGTACTCAATAAGGGAGGCGCTAGCAAAGGTGAGTAAATTCGAGTATTTTAGACCAAGCTCTCTAGAAGAGACCTTTGACTTGATGTTAGGGAATCCTAGCCATTGTCTTTTAGCTGGTGGAACTGACGTAATGGTTAAACTTAAAGAAAACATAATTCATCCTTCGGTTATCCTGGATTTAGGGGCCTTAGATGATTTAAGAGGCATAAAAATCGAAGGTGGAAAGATAACCATTGGTCCTTTAACTACCCATACTCAACTTGCTGAATCAGATATTATTAAGAAATACGCTCCAGCTTTAGCTAAAGCTGCAGGATTAGTTGGATCTCCACAAATACGCAATGAGGGAACTGTAGGGGGAAATATGGGTAACGCTTCCCCAGCAGCGGATACAGTACCGGCACTGATTGCTTATGACGCAACAATTACGATAGCGAGCGTGACTGGGGCCAGAGAAATCCCCTTAAATGACTTATTTGTAGGTCCGGGTCGTACGAAGCTTAAACCCGGGGAGTTAATCATAAAAATATCTTTTGAAGCTCAAGAAGCTAATCAAAGCAGTAGTTTTGAAAAACTTGGTAAACGTAAGGCTTTGGCAATTTCGGTAGTTAATGCTGCAGTATTTATTGAAGTTCATCCGAAGACTAAAATCGTTACTAAGGCTAGATTCGCTTTGGGTTCTGTAGCCGCTACTCCGATTAGAGTGCATACTGCTGAAGAATATTTAATTGGAAACGTCATATCGGAAAAATTGCTTTTAGAAATTGCTGATGTTGTATCAAATACGATTAAGCCCATTGACGATGTTCGTTCGACGGCGATCTATCGTAAAGAGATAGCGGGTACGTTGATTAAGCGGGCACTCGAAAATGCCTTGAGCACGCTTAGCATTTAGATTGGGGGTAAATGATATGTCAAAAGTAACGATAAGTTACGTTTTAAATGGAGAAAATCAGACGACTCAAGTCGAATCAGACATGCGTTTGGTCGATTTTTTACGGGAAGAGTTATCGCTCACCGGAACAAAGATCGGCTGCGGTGAAGGTGATTGTGGCGCTTGCACAGTGATTATCGATGGAAAAACAGCGAATTCGTGTTTAGTATTGGCTCCTCAAATTGACGGTAAAGAAATTGTAACAATTGAAGGATTAGGTGACTACGAACACATTCATCCCCTTCAACAAGCCTTTATAGAAGAGGGTGCAGTACAATGCGGATTTTGTACTCCTGGAATGATTATGTCAGCAAAAGCTTTGCTTGATAAGAACCCCCATCCAGAAAGAGAAGAGATTATCCGTGAGATTTCTGGAAACCTTTGTCGCTGTACTGGTTATGCCAAGATTGCTAATGCTATCGAAAAGGTTGCCAATCAGAAGAAGGAATAGGCTTAAAGAGGAGTTGAAAATATGCAGGAATTCAACGTCGTAGGAAAGTCTGTAATCAGAAAAGATGCCTTAGATAAGGTTCTGGGTAAAACGCAATTTGCTGCTGATATAAAGCTACCTGGAATGCTATACGCAAAAATTCTTCGTAGTAAAGTACCACACGCTATTTTGAAAAGTGTAGATACAAGTGCAGCTGAATCACTGCCGGGGGTATATGCAGTTCTTACGGCTAAAGATGTACCTGGAAGTAATAGTCACGGAATTATTCTTAAAGATGAGCCTGTTTTGGCTCATGATAAAATTCGTAAAATCGGAGAACCTCTAGCAGTGGTTGCTGCTGAGAGTGAAAAAATAGCTGAGCAAGCTTTGGCGTTAATCACGGTTGAATTTGAAGAGATCCCAGCTGTATTTGACCCTGAAGAAGCGATGAAACCAGACGCTCCTAAGGTCCACGAAAAGGGTAATATTGTTCAATTGAGGAAAATCCGTAAAGGGGACGTAGAGAAAGCTTTCGCAGAGGCAGATATTGTGATAGAAAATGTCTATCGTACCCAAATGCAAGAGCACGCTTATATTGAACCTGAAGCCGGAGTTGCTTACCTTGATCGGGATGTCGTGGTCTTAAATGTCTCTACGCAGAATCCTCATTTTGACCGTAAAGAAGTTTCTCGTAACCTTTCTTTACCAGTTAATAAAGTAAGAATTATTCAAACAACCACTGGAGGGGGCTTCGGTGGAAAACTGGATATTTCAGTTCAGGTGTATATAGCTCTCTTGTCTATACGGACGAAACGACCCGTGAAACTAGTTTATTCTAGAGAAGAGTCTTTGGTTGCATCTACCAAACGACACCCCTGCGTGATCTATTACAAAACGGCTGCTGACAAGAATGGTAAACTTCTTGCGGTTGATGCAACTATCATTGGCGATACAGGTGCCTATGCTTCTTATGGCCCGGGAACGATTACGAGGTCTGCTGTCCATGCTACAGGTCCTTATGAGGTTCCAAACGTGAAGGTAGATGCTTATACTGTCTACACCAACAATCCGACTGCCGGGGCTATGCGTGGTTTCGGAGTTCCTCAGGTGGCATTTGCCCATGAACAACAAATGGACATGCTTGCTGAAAAGGCTGGGATCAATCCTGTTCAAGTTCGTCTACTGAACGCGCTGAGACCTGGAAGTTTGACAGGTACTGGACAGGTTTTGAAAACAGGGGTTGGAATCAGTGAAACTATAAATAAAGCTTATGGAAAAGCTAAGGAAGTCGTAGGCGAGATTTTTTAGAGAGGAGGCGGGCATCGATGAAAAAAAGAGGTTTTGGTGTTGGCTGCATGTGGTATGGAGTAGGAAATACTGGCTTACCAAATCCTGCTGGGGCCTTTGTTGATTTATTAGATGATGGAACTGTTACCCTTTTGTTAGGTGCGGCTGACATCGGTCAGGGCTCAAACACAACAATAGCACAGATTGTTGCTGAAGAGTTAGGCGTTAATTTCGATGATGTTCATGTAACGTCCGCTGATACGGGGATTACGCCCGATGGTGGTGCTACTTCTGCAAGCCGCCAGACTTATATTTCTGGTAATGCTGCTTTACGTGCTGCTAGGGAAGCTAAAAAGGTACTAATTGAAGAAGCAGCCCATTTATTTGGGGTTGATACTTCAGAAATCTGTGTTAAAAACCATCGTGTTTATGTAAACGGTGATAAAGATAATTTTAAGAAGATACAAGATATTATTGCCAGTTGTCGGGGCAAAGGAAAAATGACAATAGGACATGGATGGTATAATCCTGATACTACCGGTCTAGATGATGAGACTGGTATGGGTAGTCCCTATGGAGCTTATGCCTTCGCTACTCAAGTTGTTGAAATTGAGGTAGATACTGAGACAGGGCAAGTAGAAGTTATCAACATCTTTGCAGCTCATGATGTCGGAACTGCGATTAATCCGATGCAAGTTGTGGGTCAAATTGAAGGCGGAAGCACTATGGGCTTAGGATTTGGTCTTTACGAAGAAGTCAAGAAATCTGAAGGCAAAATCAAAACCCCATCATTTGCAACCTACACAATCCCCACGGCCATGGATGTTCCAACGGTTTATCCGATCATTATAGAAGATCCTGTTGAAAGTGGTCCTTTTGGGGCAAAAGGGGTTGGTGAACCAGCGCTTATTCCGACGGCCGCCGCTATTGCTAATGCAGTTTATGACGCCATAGGAATCCGTATTATGGATTTACCTGTAACTCCGGAGAAAGTTTTATCTCAATTAAATAGAGATAAAAAAAATTTTTAGGGGGTATTTTTATGGCTACTATAGCACTTACCAACATTGGGAAATTAGTTACTGGTGACATTGAAAATCCTGTCAGTAGTGCAAACACCATCGTAGTCCAAGAGGGGAAAATTGCTAAAATTGGAGATGCAGAAATTCTTAAAGGTTTCACCTTGGACAAGACGGTTGATGTCGCTGGTATGACAGTAACCCCTGGCTTAATAGACTCTCACGTTCATACCATGCTTGGAGATTATTCACCTCGTCAAAAAACCCAGGATTATATTGATGGTTCAGTACACGGGGGCGTAACAACGTTTATCTCTGCTGGGGAGTGTCATACTCCCGGTAGGCCAAAAGATCCGGCTGGCACAAAGGCACTGGCGATTTTGGCTCATAAATCTTATAACAACTTGCGTTCCACTGGACTTAAGGTTCATGGTGGCGCTGTCATTCTAGAGAAAGGCTTAGTTGAAGCCGATTTTGATGAGATGGCAAAAGAAGGCGTATGGTTAGTGGGGGAAATCGGTCTTGGCAGTATCAAGAAACCGGAAGATGCCAAACCGATGGTAGAGTGGGCTAAAAAACGCGGAATGAAAGTAGCAATGCACTGTGGTGGTACTTCGATTCCAGGAAGCTCAACCGTAACTGCTGAAGATGTCATGGCTGTTGAACCAACGGTGGTTTCCCATATCAATGGCGGACCTACTGCAATTGCTCCTGAAGAAGTCGAAAGATTAATTAACAATACGGAACTTACCCTTGAAATTGTTCAATGTGGTAACCCCAAAATTGGTGATTTAGTTGTTCGTAAACTTGCTGAAAAAGACGCTTTGCATCGTGTTATTTTTGGTAACGATTCTCCATCCGGTACAGGGATTATTCCACTCGGTATTTTAAGAACAATGAGCCTGATTGCCTCCATGTCTGATATTCCTGGTGAAAAAGTTGTAGCAATGGCTAGCGGTAATACAGCCAGAGTATTCGGTTTGGAAACAGGCTTGATCGAAGAAGGAAAAGATGCAGATTTGGTCGTTATGGATGCTCCAATGGGTTCGATCGGATCGGATGCTATGGAAGCATTAGCAGTGGGCGACTTACCGGGTGTTGCGATGGTTATTGTTGATGGTGTTATAAAAGTGAGTAAGAGTCGTAATACCCCTCCAACTGCCCACAACTATACGATTCAATAGCTTTTGTTATAAGAGGAGATGTTCAAGTGGCGGTTTTAATTGATCTTGAGTTATGTAAAGGATGCGGGATTTGTACTAAAGAGTGTCCAAACAAAGCGATAGTTCTTGAAAATAAGAAGGCTGTACTCCAACAAAGTTGTACAAGTTGTGGTGTATGTACCAAGGTATGTCCTTTTAAAGCAGCTACTAAAAATACGGAAATTAAAGAGAACGCAGTAAAATGCACATCTTGCCCAGTTCAATGTGAGATCTTAGAAGGATATTCTGGAGCCTGCCAACGTTACCGCAACGTTGAGGGTAAGTTAGTACGTAATCGTCAACTTGTTACGGATACCTATGAAGGTGGGCCGCTTATCACTGCAGTTGGCGCTGGAACAAGCTATCCATGCTGCCGCCCAGCACCGCATATTGTTCAAGATACTGTAGATGGGGTAGAAATTGTAACAGTAGTTACTGAAGCCCCGTTAAGTTATAGCGGTGTTAAGGTTAAGATTGACACCAATCTCTTTATCGGAGAAGAAGGAGCTAAGGTCAAACGCAACGGTAAAGTTGTAGGGATGGTAGACACAGAAGAATATGGTTCAAAAATGCTTTCAATCGGTGGTGCGAATCTCCTAACGGGTAATGAGGGTTTCGTTGTTGCCCGTACGATTGTAGAAATCTCTAACGGTGAACGCGTGACTTTAAAAGTTAACGAAGGAAGTACATTAGAACTTCAAGTCGGTTATCCTCCCATTATTAATGGTGTAGAGGATACAAAAATGAGGGTAGGTTGTGGCAGTGCCACAATCGGAATGTTCGCCGCCAGACTTAAGGAAGCTGTAGATGAAGCTATCATTCTTGACCATCACGTCGTTGGACTTTTATCCGAACATCTCGCCGGTGAAGTGGTGGGTATGAGTTGGAGCGGTGTCGTTCCGAATGCCAGAAGAAGTACTCGCGGACGCTATTTCGGTGAACATGGTAAGGGTTGGGGCGGTACTCATATCGAGAACCCCAGAGATGCCATTAAATCAGTAGATATGACTATAGCTAAGCCAGGGATCAAAGTACTTGTCACAGAAACGACAGGACAAAAAGCTGCGCTTTTCCAAGTTGAAGAAGACGGAGCTGTCAAAGAGATCCCAATGACTTCTGAGGTAAAAGCTGCAGTTGATGATATTGCTGCAAACTGTGAAGACGCTAGAGTTTCCGCTCTGTATGTGGGAGGAACTGGTGGCAGTGCCCGCGCTGGGGTAGCAGTAAATCCTATTAAAGTGACACAGGCTGTGCATCAGGGTGATGCTAAGATGACTGTCGGGGGTGCTAAAGCCTTTGTTCTTCCGGGTGGCGGCATTAACTTTATGGTTGATGTAGAAAAAATTGTGCCGAAAGCCTTTACCTGGGTTCCAACACCAGCAACTGTTGCTCCCATAGAATATACAATGCCTCTGGCCAAGTACAAGGAAATCGGTGGTCACGTCCAGGCTATTAAGAAGTTAGACGAACTTAAGAAGTAATTGATACGAATCTAAGCCGGGGAGAAACAGGCATGATTACGGTGTTATCTGACGAACGGGTATTCCTAAACTTTGGACCAATGCAAATGATGCTTGTGGCAAGTTCAAAAACAAGAACATTTACCCAGGAATTACAGGAAGCGGCTAATTACGCAATAACAATTCTAGAAGACCTTGCCAAAGTGATTGATAGGGCTAAGAATGTCAAAACAGTAAATGATCCTCATACTGCAGAAGGGCCTTTACCTTTAAGACTCATGGTTGAATCAGTACAAGCAACCGGAGATGAGACTTTGACTCCGATGGCTGCAGTCGCTGGAACATTCTCAGATCTGGTAGCGGATTGGTTAGTCGCAAAGGGAGCTACCAAGGTCATGATTAATAATGGTGGGGATATTGCAGTGAGGTTAATAGAGGATGAGGAAACAAAGGTGGGCCTTACGCCGAGTATTGGCGCCCCCAGCTTCACTCATGTTCTACCGATCTCGTCGGAGGATGGCATTGGTGGAATTGCTACAAGCGGTTTAGGTGGAAGAAGTTTTACTAAAGGAATTGCTAGCGCCGTAACAGTATTAGCTTCCACGGCCAGGGTTGCTGATAGCTGTGCAACCCTTATAGCAAATCATTGCTATGCAGATGACCTAGGTATCTTAAGAGTACCAGCGGAAATACTCGATCCAAATACGGACATCCCCGGTCATTTGGTTACGACCAAAGTAGAGAATATTAAAGCCGAGACCAAGCGCCTAGCGCTCTTGAACGCTCTGGCAAAAGCCGAAGAATTAAAGTCTAGAGGTGTTATCCTGGGGGCAGTTATTTTTGTAGATGATCTGGTTGCTATGATCCCCGATGGTTTATGTTATCAAGTGAATTCTAAGGAGGTAAATGAAAATGGAAATCCGTAAAATTGTTACCGTCGTTGAAGAAACACATAAGGATGGGGAAAAGGCTTTAGCTAAGCCAACGCGTAAAGCTTCTGTTGCCGCGGTTATCAAGAACCCATTCGCAGGGAAATACGTTGAAGATCTAACTGAGCTTAGTAAAATTGGCGAACAATTAGGTCAAATGCTAGCTGAAAAAGCTGTTAAAGCTCTCGGTATTGCTAAAGAAGAAGCTAATAGCTATGGTAAAGGTGCTATTGTTGGGGAAAAAGGAGAGCTGGAACATGCAGCAGCCATTCTCCATCCTCTTATGGGCAAACCTTTCCGTGAAGAGGTTGGAGGCGGAAAAGCAATTATTCCTTCAGCTAAAAAACTCGGTGGGGTTGGAACTGGCTTAGATGTTCCTGTTCATTACAAAGATGCTGCTTTCGTTCGTACACACTATGATGCTATGGAAGTTAGACTTCCTGATGCTCCGAGAGCAGATGAGATCGTTGTTGCAATCGTTGTAACTGACGCAGGACGTCCACATCCAAGAATCGGCGGCTTACAAGTAGCAGAGATCAAAGGGGAAGACGGATTAAGATAAGAAGCTTCACAGGAGTTTATTATACTTCGTTAGCTTATAAGTG
Organism: Desulfitobacterium elongatum; assembly: GCF_055378975.1. NCBI lineage: Bacteria > Bacillati > Bacillota > Clostridia > Eubacteriales > Desulfitobacteriaceae > Desulfitobacterium > Desulfitobacterium elongatum. Next base: position 71,913 of record NZ_AP038772.1, read on the forward strand.
AATTTATGACGTAGTGCGGTCTACCTTGAGGGTAAAAAGCACTACGCCATAAATCCATATATTGATGGGGAAGAGATTTAGGAGGAACGTCATGAAAGTAGGATTTATAGGTGTAGGCGCGATGGGCAAACCAATGGCACAGAACATCATTCGAGCTGGGCATACTCTCGTAGTTAATGATGTTAGTGTAGCTGCTGTTGAAGAGCTCGTAGCAAATGGAGCACTTCGTGCAGAAAGCCCTCGGGAGCTTGCAGAACAAGTAGAAGTCGTTATCACGATGTTACCTAATGGAGCAATTGTTGAACAGGTTCTTCTTGGTGAAAAAGGCGTATTTGCCGGCGCTAAACCTGGTTTTGCTATTATCGATATGTCCAGTGTTGCACCTAGTTTTACAAAAAAAATTGCAAAGCTTTCTGCTGATCGGGGTATTAGTTACATGGATGCACCTGTCAGTGGCGGTGTAAAAGGTGCTACCGAAGGAACGCTAACCATTATGGTAGGTGGCGAAAAAGAACTTGTTGATCGTTACCAACCTCTATTAGAGATTATGGGTAAGAAGATCTACCATGTTGGCGGCGTTGGCGATGGAGACGCTGTTAAGATTGTCAATAATCTTCTTTTAGCGGTAAATATGGCTGCAGCAGCTGAAGCGTTTGCCCTAGGAACTAAAATTGGTCTTGATCCAAAGACTTTATTTGAAATCATCAGTGTAAGTTCTGGTAACAGCTACGCAATGACGGCTAAGATGCCGAACTTCATACTAAAAGGAAACTTCGCTCCAGGATTCGCTATTGACCTTCAGTATAAGGATCTCGAGCTTGCGGTACAGACTGCAAAAGAAGCAAAAGTCCCAATGATGTTGACGAACGTTGCACAGCAACTTTATGAAAATGCACGGGCTGCAGGGTTAGGACGTGAAGATATTTCAGCTATTATCAAGCCGCTTGAAGAATTATTAGATATTAGTGTCAGAGCTTAGAACTTTTATTCGGAGGTGACTCAAAATGAAAAAAATTGTTGATCACATTAAGGAAAAGGGATATCAAGTTGGTAGCTTAACCTTGGGCGAAGTAATAGATATTGCAACTGATTTGGATTTACGTGTCAGTGATGTCATCATCGCGGAAGCAATGCACAAGAATTCAATGACTAAAGAAGAGGTTGTGGATGCCGTATTAAACGCATTCGCTCATAACCTGTATGCAGCTAAAGTAGGGATCACCTCCGGCTCGAGTTTCTTGCTCGGCAAGGTTCCACAAGAATTGGCAGCTGATAATTATGCAAATCGGTTGTTTGAGGATGATTTCATTAACAAAATACTGGTAAATACGTTGGCCTCGCAAGTAGGTAATCATTCTTGCGGATTACAACCGTGTGCTGGTACGGGAGATTCTTGCACTTATACGGGTTTATTCATTGCGTTACAGGAGACTGTCGAAGATAAAGAGGAATTGGCAAGGGCAGTATCAGTAATGCTCAAAGTCGGGACGATCTTCCGGGCAGGAAAGACCTCTACAGGCTGTAATATGGAGGGGTTTGGAGCAGGTGCTGCGGCAACTGCGGCCACTTTAGTAGAACTGCGTAAAGGAAGCCCAAAAGCTATGGAGAGGGCTGTCGTATTAGCGCTTTCTCCAACGATTGGTAACCCATGTACACCAAGGGTTATGGTCGCCGGACTTTGCGCGACCCATATCGGTGGGGGCGTTGTCATTGCTAACCTTGCTGCTAACTTAGCACTTCATACGACAATCCCTGTTAATGTTCCGGTTGATGTTATGATCTCAATGGCTGCTGCTGTGCACCCAGTTTCTGCTAAACAAATCGTGCCAGTAGTTGTTAAATATATGCAACCTTTCTTCAAGACAAATCTTGAAGTGGAACACTTTATTAGTGATCAAGTAAAAGAACGTGAACATGCTACCATTAAACAAACTATGGAATTAGCTGTTGAAGAAGCTCGAGCATTAGCCAGCAAGGCGAATTCGATTGTGAAGCCTTTTGGAGATGCAGTCGTTGGCGGTAGCAGTCAAGCTGTTGGCTCGCCTACGAATACTGGACGGATTGCGCATGAGTTAGCTAAAGGTGAAATCACTGGTGTTAAGATCGAGTTATATCCAGAATTGTTTGCTCGTCGTGGTATTAACGTTCCAGGAATTCTTATGGGAGCTGTTCTTGGAGCAAGCACTGACAACGGCAAAGCCTATCGTGAAGTTATGGCAAGTGTACTTGATAAAAAGATAACGGTTGATATTGTTGAGGTTGATGAACCTCAGATGCAGAGGGTTACAATTTATGCAACTGAACAAAATGCCATGGTTGAAGCTCTTAATCGAGGTGGCGCGCGACTGGTTCTCAAGAATGCCAGTCCTTCAAAAGAAGAAGCACGCCTTGCGGCTCAAAGACTTGGGATTGTACTTGTTGACTAACTATTAAAGACTGTCAGTTCTGGAGGAGAAGGAAAGTGAACCAAGTAGAAAAGTACCTAGCCAAAGCAGCTGGGCTGGAGAAGGTTCAAGCGGGCGAAGATATTACCGTTAAGGTTGACTTAGTCATTGCTCACGACGTTACTGGCCCTATGGCTGTTGAACAGTTTAAGAAAATCGGGGTTAATCGGGTCTTTGACTCTCAGAAAGTCGTATTTGTTGTGGATCATATTATTCCGGCTGCTACTCCTGAGGTTAAAGCGCTTCATAATATCCTTAAAAGATTTTCTCAGGACTATGGCGTTAAGGTTTATGACAAATGTGACGGAGTTATTCATCAGGTCATAGCCGAAAAGCACCGCTTAGACAGAGGCTCAATTCTTATGGGTGCTGACTCGCATACTTGTACAGCAGGAGCATATGGGGCTATAGCCATACCAGTAGGAGCCACGGAGTTAGCAGCAACGATGGCTACTGGAACACTTGATTTAGAAGTTCCGGAGACGTTTGAGCTCCGACTGGAAGGTAAGCTCACTCCTGGAGTATATGCGAAAGATGTTATCCTGCACCTTATCGGACATTTTGGGACAGGGGGCTTCACGGATAAAGCAGTTATCTATTCAGGTAGCCTTATTGAAAATATGACCTTAGATGACAAGATGACTATTTCCAACATGGGAATTGAAATGGGTACCATGATCAGCTACTTTGCTGATGAGAATGAACCTGTTGGACCAGTTAAAGAAGTATATACCTTTAAGGCTGAGGAGATTCCAGCAAGTGTTGCTTGTCCACCAAACCCGGGTAATGTTGCTAAGGTTACAGATATCGTGGGGACTAAAATAACCCAGGTTGTGATTGGAAGTTGTACGAACGGGCGTCTGAGTGACATGAAGATTGCTGCTGAAGTTCTTAAGGATCGTAAGGTAGCCGATGCAGTAACATTATTGGCAATTCCTGCTTCCACCAGCATTGCGCAGGAGATGGAAGACCAAGGAATAACACGCATCATCCGTCAAGCTGGTGGTATTGTCACTAGTCCGGGATGCGGTCCATGCTTCGGAGCGCATATGGGGCTCTTAGCCGAAGGTGATGTCGCTGTTTCTACTACTAATCGTAATTTCCCAGGACGGATGGGTCATCGGAATGGCATGGTTTATCTTGCATCACCGCGTTTAGCTGCGGAAAGTGCGATCGCAGGGGAAATCGTCGCTCCGGGCACGATTGTCGAGTTAGGGGAGGTAGACTAATGGCTTGGAATAGCAAGGTTAGAGGCCGAGTTTGGAAATTTGGCATTAACGTTGATACAGATCAGATTTTACCGGGCTACGCTATGGCAGCCCCTATCGATAAGTTAAAGGATCATGCTCTTGCCGGAAGTGAAATCCCGGATTATGCCCAAAAAGTACTGCCTGGTGATATTGTCATCGCAGATGAGAACTTTGGTTGCGGTTCAAGCCGGGAGCAAGCACCCGTTGCTTTAAAAGACGCGGGTACTGGGCTTATTATTGCCAAATCGTTTGCTCGGATTTTCAGACGGAATTCTATTAACATTGGTTTGCCGGTATTGATTGCAGATGTAGTGGATAAAGTAAAACCCGGACAGGAAATCGAAGTCGATCTGGAAACAGCTGAAATAACGATCGTCGAGACTGGAGAAAAATTACAAGGGCAGCCTCTTTCAGCTAATGTTTTAGAAACGTTAGAAGCCGGAGGACTTATTGCCAAGGTACGCAAACAACTCCAACTATCTTAGATTATTTAAGTTAAGGCTATTAGGAGGAAAAGACTTCAATGCAAGAAAAGACTAAGAAAATTATTATCGAAGACTATGAAGGTGTTCAGGCTTACGAAAGAGTATTCGGGGTCGAAATGCCAAAAGTAGGTCCGGATGGTACCGTTACCGGTCTGCCAGCCCCTTATCCTCGAATTGTTAATGGGGTTGAACGTAGCGGTTATCGGATTGCAGAGTTAGGTCGCCAAGCAGTTCAGACGGGTATTCCTGTTCAGAATCCTATCTTAGGAAGAAATAGTGCCGAGGAGACTTATAAAGAGTCCAATGAAATGTATAAAGTCGCTGAGGAACTGGGGACTTCTCTCTTCCAATTTGTTCACTCTGAGGCAACCCGGCATATTGATCCGCTCAAGGGAGCTGATCTGATTGAACAATCAAGAGGAAAAGGCGGAATTACCCCTGCCGGAGAACGGGAATTCGTTCAGCTTGGCGGCGGCGCAAAACATCCCCTTCGTATTAACGCGACTGGGGATACGCCACACTTATCCATCATCAATGCCCTGATTGCTGGTTTTGATGGAACGGATATTGGGCCGGTTATCCATGTTCATTTCGGTGGTCGCGGAATTCACGATTATAAAACGAAAGTGACCAATGGCTATAAAGCGCTACAGATTTGCGCTGATAATAACATCTTTGTGCAGACAGATTCTCATAAACATCTTAACAATATCGGTGGGACCGATGGTATGGCATTAGCAATGTGTCTATTGGCTGAGGGTTTAGCAGTTCATGCTGGCTTGCCAAGGGCGCTTAGCGGGATTCAGATGAATGTCGGCGGAATCAATGTATTAGCTGATTTGGCCGTCATGCGCGCCTTTAAGCAGGTCATGTGGAGTGAGTTCTTGATTGTTGTACCAGAAACTTTCCAAAATCCGCCTGCTGACCTCATTGCCGAACAAGCCCACTTCGCCCGCATGGCTGTTAGTGCCAAATTAGGCGGTGCCAATTTCTATCGACCGAAGGCGGCTGAAAATGTAGGCATTCCAACAGGGGTCTCCATGGCTAAGGCTATTTGGGCAACACATAACGTATTTACGAATGTAGCTTCTTATGAAATTAACGATCCAGCCATTGACCGGAGAAAAGACGAAATTATTACTGAAGCAATGGCAGTCTTAACCGCAGCGTTTGCTCTTCCCGAAGAGCTTAAGCCTGAGGAAATCGGGCCTGATTTCTGGTTGAAGTATAGTGCTGAGGAACTCATTGATATCATTGTTGCCGCCGGTAAATCGGGTATTCTTGATGCTCCACGGGCTGGTGGCTGGGATCTTAAACGAGGTGTTAGAACACATCGCGATAAAGACGGAATCCGTCGTTACATTCCTGGCTATGGTCCAGTAGGAGTTCCTGTTGGGAAGTTATCTTTTACTGATGAAAACGTTAAGGTTGAGGCAAAAGCTCCGGTTACGAAAAAAGAGAAGATCTTATTAGCAACCGTTGGTGCGGATGCCCATGTTGTTGGAATTAACACCATTCGGGAAGCTTTCGAACAAGCGGGCTACGAAGTTATCTATCTACGGGGGATGAATCTTCCGGAAACAGTTGCAGAAGTTGCGGCAGAGGCGAAAGTTGATGTTGTTGGTATTAGTAACCTTCTGGGACTTGGAACGACGTTATTCCCGAGGGTAGAACAACGTTTAAAAGAACTCGGTATTCGTGATAAGGTTGTCCTTATGGCTGGTGGCCGGATCGCGGAAAAAGAAGAAGAACATGCTATGTTTGAAGAAAAAATGAAAAGCGAAGGAACAGGGTTCCTTGGAGTGGATGGCTTCTTTGGACCAGGAACGAATACAGAAGATGCTATTAAATGGGTTCAAGCGAGATTTGAGTAAAGGGGAGAAGTAAAATGAGTGATCAACATAGAATCCGCACAGCTATTTTGCGGGCTGGTACGAGTAAGGGTATTTTCTTAATGGAGAATGATTTGTCATCGGACACTAAAAAAAGAGATCAAGAAGTTCTTTCGATTTTCGGAAGCCCAGACGTAAGACAGATCGATGGCCTAGGTGGAGCCGATCCATTAACAAGTAAGGTGGCTATTATCGGACCGGCTACACGTTCAGATGCTGACGTTGATTATACTTTCGGGCAAGTCAGCTTTACTAAAGCATTCGTAGATTACTCAGGTAATTGTGGAAATATCTCTGCTGGCGTTGGCCCTTTCGCTATCGACGAAGGTTTGGTTCGTGTTGTAGAGCCTGTTACGACAGTTCGTATTCACAACACCAACACTGGGAAGATTCTCGTAGCAGAAGTGCCTGTTAAAGATGGGAAATCTCAAGTAGTCGGTGACTATAAAATTGACGGTGTTCCTGGTACCGGCGCTAAGATTATGCTTGATTTTGCAGGTACAGCTGGAGCTGTTACCAATAAAGTTTTGCCAACAGGTAATGCAATCGATGTCATCAATGTACCTGAAGTTGGTGAATTAGAGATCTCCATCGTTGACGTTGCCAATCCCATGGTGTTTGTGAAAGCTAAGGATTTAGGGCTGACGGGGATTGAAACACCTGCTGAAATCGGTGCCAACAAAAAGATGTTAGGGATTCTTGAGCAAATCCGTGGTAAAGCAACTACGATGATTGGTATGGCTAATAGCGAGGACGATGCGCTACAAAGCAGCCCTGCTTTCCCTATGATCGCTTTTGTCAGTGAACCACATGATTATGTTGACTTTACTACAGGAAACACAATTTCAGCCAGTAACGTTGATTTAGTTTCCAGACTTATGTTTATGCAAGTGATGCATAAGACTTATGCAGGTACTGGGACAACTTGCACAGGTGCAGCCTCTAAAATTCCAGGAACGATTGTCAATGAAGTTTCACGTTCTAATGACTCTTTGGTACGTATCGGTCATCCGGCTGGGGTTATTGAGATTGAAGTAGAAGTTGAAGCTAACGGAAAAACCTTAGAAGTTAAACGGGCAGCTTTTGGGCGTACTTCACGCCGCATCATGGATGGTTACAGTTATATCGTGAAGTAACTCCTGGTCTAAAAAATACCAGGGGGTGAAAAAATGCAACATGTTGATTTGTTGGTTTACGACGTAGGAAGCACTTATACCAAAGTGACTGCGTTTGAGAAACAGAATAAAGTTCTCAGCTTTATAGGTCGATCACAAGCACCTACAACGGTCTCAAATATTGAGATTGGGCTTATAAACGCACGAAAAAACCTAGCTAAAAATATGGGTCTGTTAGATATTACGCCGGGTAAGGTTTTGGCTACTAGTTCAGCTGCAGGTGGACTTAGAATGATCGCCATGGGATATATGCCGCGTGTTACTGCAAAGGCGGCCAAAGAAGTAGCCATGAGTGCTGGAGCAAGAGTCTTAGAGATTATCTCCCATGAGACTCCTGTTGATTTCCGGGAAGAGGTCTTACACGAGATTAAACCGGATATCATTCTTCTCGCTGGTGGAACAGATGGCGGCGATGAGGACTCGGTTCTAGAAAATGCTCATATTATTGTCAAGAGCAAATGTGGAGGCGTTGTCATCATTGCCTGTAATGCTCAGGCCCAGCCTAAGGTTGAAGCGTTTTTAAAATCTCATGACGTCAGTACGATCAGAGTACAAAATGTTATGCCAACGATTCACGAATTAAGGGTCAAACCAGCTCGGGAAGCGATTCATAGGGAGTTTATCCGTCAAATTACTCAGGCAAAAGGCTTAGGACGTCTTCTAGAGATGGTTTCGAATAAGAGCGTCATGCCCACACCTGGGGCTGTACTTATGGGGACAGAGGTATTAGCTCTAGGGACTACTGAGAATGAGGGTTTGGGTAGCATTATGGTTATCGATATTGGTGGCGCAACAACGGATGTTCATTCTGTTGTACCGGAACTGGCCGAATTGAGTAACGAGGAAAAAGGGTTAGTTATTTCTAACGAAAAACAGGTCTCCTATCGGACAGTTGAGGGTAACCTGGGATTACGGGTTAGCGCTACTGGAATCATAGAAACAGTTGGTGCCATAGGCGTTTTAGCAAAGATTGGTTTAGAAGGTGAAGATTTAGCCAATGAACTGATCGCGTACACGGAAAATTTGGAGAAGAATCCCGAGCATATCAGCGTTACTGATAAAGAAAAATTGTTTGATAAAGCCATGGCTATCTCAGCCATTGAAGTGGCCATCAAACGTCACGCCGGGTATTTAGCTCAGAGCTTCGACGCAATTATGGGTGTCGCTCCAGGAACTGCTGTCGGACGTGATTTGAGAAAAGTCCAGAAAGTTGTCGCTGTCGGCGGTATTTTTGCCCATTCATCGGAAGAAGATTGTAAAGAGATTCTTAGGAAAGCCTTCGCTAACCGTGGTATTTCTTTGTTGCCTGAAGATCCTCAATACATTATTGATAAGAGTTATTTACTATACACCATCGGTGCTTTAGCACAAGAGTTTCCTAATGAAGCCTTAAAATTGGCTTATAACAATATATATGGTAATCAATAACTAAATTAAGCAGACGAAGGAGTTAACAACATGAATAAAGGTAAAAAACTAAGAGAATTATTAGCAGCAAAAGAGATCCTTGTTGCCCCAGGCGCTCATGATGTACTGACTGCAAAGGTTATCGAGAAAACAGGTTTTTCTGCAGTTTACATGACTGGATATGGTCAGGCAGCTAGCCACTTAGGTACGCCGGACGTAGGTCTCCTAACCATGACAGAGATGTTAGCACGTGCTAATAACTTTGCCAGTGCTGTGGATATTCCCGTTATCGCCGATGGAGATACAGGTTTCGGTAATTCTGTAAATGTTATGCGTACAGTTCGTCAATATGAGATGGCTGGCGTAGCAGCTATTCAACTTGAAGACCAAGTTGCGCCTAAAAAGTGCGGTCATATGACTGGAAGACAAGTTATTCCGATGGAAGAAATGGTCGGAAAGATTAAAGCTGCGGTAGAAGCACGTCAAAACCCTGATTTCGTTATTATCGCTCGTACAGATGCCCGTACTATTCATGGGATTGAAGAAGCTATCCGCCGTGGAAAAGCATATGAAGAAGCTGGAGCTGACGTCATCTTTATTGAATCCCCTGAATCCGTAGAAGAAATGAAAATGATTACTTCTAGTTTCAAAGTTCCTGTCTTGGCTAATATGGTTGAAGGTGGACGTACCCCATTGTTGCCTGCTAACGAATTAGAAAGCATCGGCTACAACCTGGTTATCTTCCCAACCGCTTCTACCTATATTACAGCTCAAGCAATGAAGAATTTGATGGAAGAACTGAAAGCAAAAGGAACAACGGAAGATCTTATGGATCAAATGATCCCATTCCCTGAATTTAATAAAATGATTGGTCTTCCTGAGATCCGTGAAATTGAAGCTAAATTTGTTATAGGCTAATTTCCAAGGTAAGGGTGTGACGGTTCAATGAGTGCTCATTTGGTCGTAGTCAAAGGCGGTGGCGATCTTGCTACAGGTGTTATTCATAGAATCTGGCAAGCAGGCTTTAAGGTAATTATCACTGAAATTGCTCAACCAATGGCCATTAGGCGAACCGTTTCCTTTGCTGAGGCGATTTATCTCGGAAAAATTGAAATAGAAGGCGTTAAGGCTGCCCTAGTAAATAGTAAAGAACAGGCATTTGAGGTTTTGGCAAGCGGGATTATTCCTGTCATTGTCGATCCTCAAGGAGAAATTATCAATAAAGCAGCTCCGCTGGCTGTTGTTGATGCTATTTTAGCAAAAAGGAATCTTGGAACAACTATTAACGATGCTCCTATCGTGATAGGAGTAGGCCCTGGTTTCACCGCCAATAAAGACGTACATGCCGTTATTGAAACAGAAAGAGGGCATAATCTGGGTCGGGTAATTTTAACAGGGAGTGCAGCGCCAAATACAGGGATTCCTGGTTTGATTAATGGATTTGCAGAAGAAAGAGTGATCTACGCCGCAGACTCAGGAAATTTCCGAGCTTACCGTCATATAGGGGATTTGGTTGAACAGGATGAGGTCATAGCCCATGTTGGACAGTCTGTGGTGAAGACTAAAATTAGCGGTGTCTTAAGGGGTATTTTGCACGATGGCTTAGAGGTAGTTAAAGGGACCAAAATAGGGGATGTTGATGCCCGGGCTAAAAAGGAACATTGTTTCACGATATCTGATAAGGCAAGGGCTGTTGGTGGAGGCGTATTGGAAGCGTTAATGTATCTAAACAGGCGACTAACTCGGTGAAAAGAGGTAGCAGAATAAAGCGAACAGAAGTGGTGGCTCCACGCCGAGAAAGCTAGGTGTACGAATGCTATTTTTCCGAGATGGACAAACTGTAGATCTTACAAACGCTATCGCTGCTGAGAGGGTATAGTTTGTGGTGGCATTGATGAAGGTCTTTCAAGCTAAGACCAAGTGGGCATCCTTAAAAAGGAGTAACAAGATGGAACAGCACACGGTGATCGCCGCGGCGTTAGAATTAATCAACTATTTGGCTGTTATAGGAAGTAAAGAAATGACCATTTCAGTTGCTGATACTGAAAAATATATTCTGAATGTTCCTGCCGAAAGATTGAACCTTAATATCAAGCCTGGAGATCCAATTAAGCCGGGGAGTATTGCTGATATTGCATTGCGAGAAGGAACCCGCCAAGTTCAGCGAATACCTAGAGCGGTTTTCGGTGTCCCCTTCGCAGGAGTGGGAGTTCCTCTTAGAGACGAGCGGAATATCATCGTCGGTTTAATTCTCACGGGTACACCCATTGATGATCAAGAAGATGTCCGTGAAATGGCGGATAACCTTGCAGCTGCTTCGGAGCAAATATCCGCTGCTACTGATAATCTAGCGGCAAACTCGCAGCAACTTGCCACAACAACTGAGGAAGTTGCAGTTCAAGCAAGCTCCATGGAAAGTGAAATCCGTCGGATCGACGATATTGTTTGTATGGTAAAACGAATTACGAATCGTTCAAACATTCTAGGATTGAATGCCGCCATAGAAGCTGCCCGAGCCGGTGAATCCGGTAGGGGTTTTGCCGTTGTCGCTGAGGAAATCCGGAAGATGGCAACAGAGACGAATGGCTCTACACTTCAGATTTCGGAGACACTCTCGGGAATCCAAAATCTACTTTCCGATATATCTCATAAAATCAATAATCTTGCTGAACTATATCAAGGACAAGCTGCAACAACAGAGGAGATTGCTTCCTCAACTCAGCAAATTGGCATCATGTCACAAACACTTAAGGATTTAGCTGATCAACTTGCTTAGGTCATGCAAAACTCAATTTAAGCATGATTTAATAAATAGACTCTGAATGAAGCATTATATTAAAGGGGGTGGTACACCAGGGAAAGCTTTCTACGGTCAATTCGGCGTAGCTTGGTCATGTAACCTAGATGATCACAGAAACTTGTAAGGCCGAATACCTTTTGACGAAGCCTGACAGCAGTAGAGTCAGGTACAGTCAAGGAGAGTTTCTAAAGACAGGACATCTTGAATATTAATCTAACCAACCACAAGTGAAAGAAAATGTAAGATCAAGCACTAATAATCGTATCCAGATACCTTGTAATGGTAATAATAAGGAGGTTATTGAATGAGTGTAACAAAACGCCTAGAAAACTTACCAGTTTCTAAATTCCACTATATTCTACTAATTACAGCCGGACTAGGTTGGATGTTTGATTCCATGGATACCGGTATCATTTCCTTCGTTCTTCCTGTTCTTATGAAGACATGGAATTTGTCTACTGAACAAGTAGGTTATATCGGTAGTATTGGCCTTGTAGGTATGGCTTTGGGCGCCGTTTTAGGTGGATCAATTGCTGATATTGTTGGACGTAAAAAGGTTTTTGCTTTTACTCTCGTTATGTATAGTCTTGCCACTGGATTATGTGGCCTTGCCTGGAGTTATGGATCGTTGTTGTTCTTCCGATTCTTAGTAGGTTTTGGTCTTGGTGGACAGCTCCCTGTAGCAGTTACTCTCGTTAGTGAATTTTCCCCTGCGAAACACCGTGGTAAATTCCTAGTATTGCTAGAGAGCTTTTGGGCAGCTGGTTGGTTAATCGCAGCATTAATCTCATATGTTGTTATTCCTAGATTCGGTTGGCAGGTTGCTTTCTATATCGGTGCTCTCCCTGCTCTATATATCTTCTATCTCTGGAAAGCTATTCCGGAGTCCCCACGTTATTTGGAATCAAAAGGCAGACAGGCAGAAGCTGAAGCTACTGTTGCTAGAGTTGAAGCCCAATGTGGTGTAAAATACACCGGAAAAGCTGAGAAAGAAGAAGTTGCCCCTGCTCCTGCAGCACCTGCTGCTAAAATGTCTGCCCTAGATCTATTCAAGGGTTCACTTCTTCGCAGAACGATATTTCTCTGGATCATGTGGTTTGGAGTCGTGTTCTCTTACTATGGTATCTTTACTTGGTTGCCATCCCTCTTAGCACTTAAAGGCTTCGCGTTGACAAAGAGCTTTAGTTACGTAATGGCTATGACTTTAGCGCAAGTACCTGGTTACTTCAGTGCTGCATACTTCGTCGATAAAATTGGCCGTAAGCCTACCATGACGGTGTATATTCTTGGTACTGCAGTCTGCGCTTATTTCTTCGGACAAGGCGACACAGCAGCAACGATTCTGACGTTTGGTTGCTTAATGTCCTTCTTCAACTTGGGCGCTTGGGGTGTAATATACACCTATACTCCAGAAATGTATCCTACTCGTGCTCGTGCAACTGGTACGGGTTGGGCAGCAGGTTTTGGACGTATCGGTGGTATTCTTGCTCCAATCGTTGTAGGAAGTATGATTGGAAAATGGCATTTACCTACGACCTCGGTATTCGTTATGTTTACAGTAGTACTTGTTATTGTTGCACTTGATGTTCTAATCCTCGGGGAAGAAACAAAAGGTAAATCCCTTGATGATATTACCTAAAGTATAATAAAGCAAGCTTAGTGAATTAGTTCCTTTATAGTCATCTTAAAGGGAGCCCCAAATTGTCTTTCGATTAAAAACGGGATGACAATTTGGGGCTTATTTATAAGAAGATCAAGTCGCAGCCTTATATCCATTTACCATAAACTCTAATGAATAAGTCGATACTATTTAGGTAAATTACCACATTAGGTAAGGAGGACTTATTCATGAACTAGTATTTTGATAACATGGATGTTATCGAGAAGAACTTAAATACTTTACTACGAATCATGAAAGTTTACAATGACTATGAAAGGTATGAATTTTTAGATAAGATAAGAGCCATTGGCGGCGGTGTCTTGGAAGCAATACTTTATCTTTCAAGAAGCTTGAGATAAGGAATGGTGGGTAAGATGGACTATTTTTGGCAACGGATTAAACAAGTTATTGAAGAACAAAAGAGTGGCTACCTATTAACGTTTCTTGGTGGTGAAGGAGGAGTTGGCGGATTATCGGGTAGAAAATTATTTTTTGATGACAAAACACATCAAATGTTTGGGGACTTCTCTAAAGAGTTTGAAGATAGCATTATCCCACGATTGCCGAGCCACTCAATAAAAGCGGAAAGGGCACAGCTTGAGATAAATTTAAAGGATTCAAGCCATGTTAAAGTCGATGTATTCATTCAACCCTTGCTCCCCCTTCCAACACTTCTCGTTTTGGGGGGTGGTCATATTGCCCTACACCTGGTCGAGTTGGGAAATATGATGGGATTTAAGGTTACTGTGGTTGATGATCGACCTGAATTTGCTAATTTTGCTCGATTTCCACAGGCAACTCAAGTTATTTGTGATGATTTTGCTCAGGCACTCCGTACATTTCCTATTGAAGAAAACACCTATATTGTTATCGTGACACGAGGTCATAGGTATGATCAAACGTGTTTAGAAAGTGTCATTAATTCGCCCGCAGCCTATCTTGGAATGATTGGAAGTAAGCGAAGGGTCCAGGCGATGAAGAACTTCTTGATCGAGAGAGGTACTAAACAAGTCCTACTGGATGAATTACACTCTCCAATAGGACTAAATATCGGGGCAGAAACCCCTGCAGAAATCGCCTTAAGCATTATGGCAGAAGTGGTGAAGTGCCGTAGACTTACTCAGGAGAATATTAAGCATAAAACAGGAGAGCTAGAAATCGACCATGCTGTGATTGAGAGATTAGTAACAATTGAAGAGGAACAACTGGATGAGCGAGTCGTATTAGCTACGATCATAGAAGTCAAAGGTTCAGCCCCAAGGAAGCCAGGGGCACAGATGCTATTCTATGCTGATGGACGCACTGTGGGGACTATTGGTGGGGGATGTGCTGAGGCCGAAGTGCGTCTCGCTGCTTTGAGAGTCTTGGATCAAGGAACCTCTAGAATTCATACTGTAGATCTCACCAATGATGTTGCTGCCGAAGATGGAATGGTTTGCGGTGGTATAATGAAGGTTTTCTTAGCTAACATTTGAAGGAGGTAAGGAATTATTGGAAAAGGAAAGGACTAAGGTAATAACCTTAGTCCTTTAAAACTATTTAGAATGACCTTAACGATTTATTTTTTAAACAATTCCTTGTGCCAACATAGCATCTGCGACTTTAAGGAAGCCGGCGATATTTGCTCCAACAACGAGGTTCCCTTCATATCCAAACTCTTTAGCAGCCTCGCTAGAATTTTTATAAATATTGAGCATTATATTTTTAAGTTTATTATCAACGTCTTCAAACGACCAAGCATAACGCATACTATTTTGGGACATTTCGAGAGCAGAGACTGCAACTCCACCAGCATTGGCAGCTTTACTCGGTGCGAACAAGACTTTTCTGCTAAGGATATATTCAATTGCTTCAAGAGTTGAAGACATATTTGAACCTTCTCCGATTGCATAGCAGCCATTAGCAATGAGAGTTTTTGCAGCTTCTTCAGTCATCTCGTTTTGAGTTGCACAAGGGAGGGCAATATCACAAATGACATTCCAGACACCAGAGCATCCTTCATGGTATTCTGCAGTCGGGTGAATATTGACATATTCACTGATTCTTTTGCGATCAACTTCCTTAAGTTGCTTAATTGTTGCAACGTTGATACCCTTAGAATCGTAGATGTATCCATTTGAATCACTCATGGCAACAACGATTGCGCCTAATTCCTGAGCTTTTTCTGCAGCATAGATAGCTACATTTCCGGATCCTGAAATAACAGTGGTTGCTCCGCTAAAGGATTTTCCTTGAGCCTTTAACGCCTGATCCATGAAATAGACTAAACCATAGCCAGTAGCTTCAGTTCTTGCTAAACTTCCTCCAAAGGGGAGACCTTTTCCGGTCAGAATACCGGTATATTTATTCGTAATTTTCTTGTATTGACCAAACATGTATCCGACTTCGCGTCCGCCGACACCAATATCTCCAGCGGGAACATCTGTGTCCGCATCAATATGGCGATAAAGTTCATTCATGAAGCTTTGGCAAAATACCATAACCTCGCGATCCGATTTGCCTTTCGGGTCGAAGTCACTTCCACCTTTGCCGCCACCGATTGGTAAACCAGTTAAAGAATTTTTAAAGATTTGCTCGAAGCCAAGAAATTTAATAATACTTAAGTTTACTGAGGGGTGAAAGCGTAATCCCCCTTTGTAAGGTCCAATTGCACTATTAAACTGAACGCGGAAACCGCGGTTTACTTGTAAATTTCCTTGGTCATCAACCCAGGGCACCCGGAATAGTATTTGTCTCTCAGGTTCAACAATTCTTTCAAGGATCCCTGCTTTCTCGTATTGTGGACGCTTTGCAAACACTGGCTCTAGAGAGACTAAAACTTCTTTTAATGTTTGATGGAATTCAACTTCACCAGGGTTGCGGTTAATCGCTTGATCGAGAACCTTTTGCACATATGACATTAAATTATCCTCCTAAACGCCTTTGTTTAGATTGTAGACTTAATTATAGGTGCGCAATTACTCTAGCCATCCTACTGTCCTACCATTCTACCGCACAACACACCTCTCTTATTTTTCAATAAGAATAATTGTAGTCTATCGCAAAGATTATTCTCTAAGATTGTAAAAATTCCTTTAATTATTGCGAATGTGTATTGTATTCTTTTTCGTATAATTGGCCAGTCAAAATCGAGTTGTGCACTATAGTTTTCAGCATAATAAAAATCGTATACGCGGTTTTGATTTTGGGTCATTTATTCCTGCCCGATGACTATTTTACACTGAGACGTGTTTTAAATATCGTTTTTAACCCGTAGGTTCCTTGAAATTTAGCCTTTAATCCCTATAGACCTTGGAGATAGGTGGCTAAAAGGTAAAAGCAAAGAGGATTATCAACTGAAAATGTAGAATTAAGCTTGAAAACAATGTATGTATAGGGGAGACAGAGAATGAAACCTAAAGTTTATATAGCAAAAAAGGTTCCTGATGAGGTTATAGACTATCTGGCTCCTATTTGCGACTTAAAAATGTGGGAATCTGAAGAGACAGTTCCACGGTCAGTGCTCCTTCGAGAAGTGGCAGATTGTGAAGGGGTAATGCTCGCAAATTGTGGGGTCGATGAAGAATTCTTGAACCATGCGCCAAAGCTCAAAGTAGTAAGTAATATCTCGGTGGGATACAATAATTTCGCCCTTCCAATGATGAAGGAAAGACAGGTACTTGGAACAAATACCCCAGGGGTTCTCGATGAAACCGTTGCCGATCTTGTTTTCGGTTTAATTCTTACTACGGCCCGAAGGATTTCTGAGTTGGATCACTATGTGAAAAGGGGGGAGTGGACTGAAAAGATTACTGAGGAACGTTTCGGGATGGACGTCCATCATTCCACGATAGGAATTATCGGGATGGGGAGAATCGGTGAAGCGATTGCTCATCGGGCGAAGTATGGGTTCCATATGAAGGTTATGTATCATAACCGGACTCCCAATCTTAACTTAGATGAAAAATTAGAAGCAGAATACTGCTCTTTAGAGACGTTGTTAAGGGAGTCGGATTTTGTCGTCTTAATGACTCCTTTGACGGAGGAAACTCGAGGGATAATGGGTAAAGAACAATTTTCTCTCATGAAGAAGAGCGCAATTTTCATCAATGCTTCTCGTGGGGAGACAGTGAATGAGGGGGCTTTAGTCAAGGCCCTAGAGAAAAGAGAAATCTGGGGCGCAGGCTTGGATGTCTTTAATCAGGAACCAGTAAATCCAGATAACCCACTGCTTAAATTAGCGAATGTCGTGACCCTACCTCATCTTGGCTCAGCCACAGTAAAGACACGTGCAGATATGGCCATGCATGCTGCTCAGAATATGCGCGCGATACTAGAGGGGAAGGAACCGCCAAGTCTCGTGAGAGAGCTAAAGAAATAGCATTGGGCGATATACTTTTGGAAACTGAAGAGTCAGAGAGTATAATGTACTTTAAGTAGGCATGAATCATGGGGAAACTCCCATGGTTATATAGGTTTTTAAGAAGGGAGATTTTCTGTCCATGCAGACAACATTGATCAAAAAGATTTATCGGGACACCCCCTCATTTCTGAACCAAGAAATCCAAATCTCCGGATGGGTTCGGACGGTACGGGTTTCAAAAACCTTTGGGTTTATCGAACTGAATGATGGATCGTTTTTTAAAAATATCCAAGTTGTTTTTGAGGAGAACCTCGGGAATTTTGAGGAAATCGCCAAAGTAACAACGGGGAGTTCCATAATTGTAAAAGGGCTTCTTGTGGAATCCCCTGGAGCGAAGCAACCCTTTGAACTGAAGGCACAGTCGATTGAAGTCGAAGGACAATGTACTCCAGATTATCCCTTACAGAAAAAACGCCATTCTTTTGAATATCTTCGTACAATCGCTCATCTTCGGCCACGTACGAATACTTTTGCTGCTGTTTTCAGGCTTCGCTCGATGGTAGCGTTCGCCATTCATAAGTTCTTCCAGGAAAAGGAATTCGTCTATGTCCACACCCCGATTGTTACTGGCAGTGATGCTGAAGGAGCAGGGGAAATGTTCAGGGTATCTACCCTCGATGTTGATGCCTTGCCAAGGACGGAAGAAGGTAAGGTTGATTATTCAAAGGATTTCTTTGGACGGGAGACTAATCTTACTGTAAGTGGACAACTTAATGCCGAAACGTATTGCATGGCGTTCCGCAATGTCTATACCTTTGGGCCGACCTTCCGTGCTGAGAATTCAAATACAGCACGGCATGCTGCGGAATTCTGGATGATCGAACCTGAAATAGCCTTTGCCGATTTGGAAGATAACATGCAACTCGCAGAAGAAATGATGAAATATATTATTACCTATGTCCTAGAGAATGCTCCGGAGGAAATTGCTTTCTTTAATGAGTTCGTCGATAAGACCTTACTTGATCGGCTGGATAACATCGTGAACTCTGAATTTGCACGGGTGACTTATACGGAAGCTGTTGAGATCCTCAAAAAGGAAAAGGATCGGTTTGAGTACCCTGTCGAATGGGGTACAGACTTACAGACCGAGCATGAGCGCTACTTAACTGAGCAGATTTTTAAGAAACCGGTTTTTGTCATCAACTATCCGAAAGATATTAAGGCGTTCTATATGCGCTTGAACGAGGATGGCAAGACCGTTGCAGCGATGGACCTTCTTGTTCCAGGCGTAGGGGAGATTATCGGTGGAAGCCAACGTGAAGAACGTTTGGATTACCTTGAGAAGAGAATGGATGAGCTCGGGCTTAGTAAAGAGGACTATTGGTGGTATTTAGATCTGCGCAAGTACGGTGGAACCCACCATGCTGGATATGGTTTAGGCTTTGAACGTGTGATTATGTATTTAACGGGAATATCTAATATCCGAGATGTCATTTCTTTCCCGAGAACAGTAAAGAACGCAGACTTCTAATTCTGCACGTCCTTCGTTTGAAAGTCTCGCTTAGTAAGGAGCTCCCTTGGTAAGTAAGGCAAGGTATGGACAGTGAATTTACGAAGATATTTCAACACTAATAAGGGGGATTGATCTTGAACCTGTTAGTTACGACTGCTGCTAAGAAGTATATTTTTACCAACGGTGGGAAGGCAACAGCCAAATTAAAAGGACATAGCCAGGAGAGGTTTGGCCGTCCTTCAGTGAGGTTGGGGCAACCCAATGAAACTGAGTGGAGTGAATACAAAGAAATAGATATTGGTAATGATATGAAGTTATATGTTCACATGACCTTGCTTAGTCTCGATGATATGTACAATCCGAAGATCGATGTTGGGTGGAAGATTACCGGGAGAGGGCTTGTCGTCAAGGGACTTTAGAAGCATCTTAGAAAACGCTTAATGGAGTAAAACCTATTAAGCGTTTTTGCTTATATCTGATACCTACCGCCTGCTCAATAGGACAACTGAACTGTTGAAGTTACTTTGTTAAACCGCAAACAAGCCGAATATTTTTAGCGGTGAGGATGACTTCTGCTTTAGTGGGAGATAAGTGGCGCAAGTTTCTAAATAAGGTCAGTTAATATACGAGAAAAGTCCTTAGCGGACCTTTTTCGTTTAAGATGGAATCGAAATTTATAAAATGTATACAATGTTCTTAAGGAAGAGAGCAGGAAAACCGAATTATAAGGAGAAGATTAAAGGATTCCTAGGTTCATATATTTTGTCGGAGTAGGAATAATAAAAGGGTCAAGAATAAGGGGGAAAAATCAATGCCAAACAAAGATATGTTGCTCATTCCAGGCCCAACGCCTGTTATAGATGAGATTTATCAAGCATTATCTGACGAAACTTATGCCCATACGGATCCGCGGTTTGTTAAAAGATTTAAGAATAGTTTAGAGTTAACGAAACGCCTTTTTAACACGGATGGGGAGGTCTTCGTGGTTGCCGGATCAGGAACCTTATCCATGGAAATGGCTATCGTGAATACGGTTGCTCCTGGTGAGAAACTCCTTGTTATTAGTCATGGTTACTTCGGCGATCGCTTTACGCCACTGGCGAAGGCATTTGGGATCGATGTTGAGGTTCTCCAGGCCGAATGGGGGCACCATATTGAGATTGCAGAAGTCGAGAAGAAACTCGCTGAAGGCACTTATAAAGCCGTTACCGTAACTCACGTGGATACCTCCACGGGAGTAATGTCCAATCTTGAGGAACTAGTCCCTGTGGTTAAGAAATCAGGAGCCTTATTTATCTTGGATGGAGTCTGTGCAGCCGCAGCCACAGAAGAAGATATGCAAAAGGAATACGGACATCCTGACTATAAAATGGATGTCGTATTAACCGGTTCACAGAAGGCGATTGGGGTTCCACCAGGCCTTGCTATCGTAGCTTTTGGCCCTAAAGCGATGCAAGCACGTGAAGCCATGGAAAATGTCACAGCCTATTATGTGGATATCTTGCGTTGGATTCCGATTATGCATGACCCTGGGAAATACTACGCAACCCCCCCAGTCAATATGATTTATGCCTTCGAAAAAGGAATGGAAATTCTCATGGCAGAAGGCTTAGAAACTCGTTTCAAACGTCATGATGCTTTGGGAAAGGCTGTCCGTGCAGGCCTAGCTGAGTATGGGATGAAGGCTCTAGCCCCAGAAGAGATAGCAGCACCCACCTTAAGCTGCATTCTTTATCCTGAAGGGGTCAACGATGCAGAATTCCGTTCTAAGCTTACAGAAAAAGGGATGGTTATTGCAGGCTCGTTAGCTTCTCTAGCTGGAAAGGCTTTCCGGATTGGGCATATGGGAAATGTTACGGAGGACATGTTTGTTAAAGCTATGGAGCTTGTTGGAGAGACGCTCAATGAGATGGGCATCAAGGCTGACGCTTCTAGAGCAGTAGAGAAGTTTAAGGCCGTGTATCAGGCTGGACTGGCGAAGTAGATTTTGAGTAGTCCTATTAAATCCAAATATGAATGCGAGAAAAGCAGCCCTGAGGGCTGCTTTTTTGATGTCAGAGTGCTCGATAGAAATTCCATCTCTTTTGGATAATTTATCATCTCCTCAGCCACACTAATCAAGAAATCTTTAGAGTGAGGTGAGGATATGATGTCAAGAAGGAGACTGTGGGTAGGGGTATTGACTCTTATCATTGCCCTAGTCGTATCCGGCGTCGCGTATGGAGCCCTGGGAGATCGCACACTTGGTCAAGGAGCAAGAGGCCCTGAGGTAACAGAACTCCAAAAACGCCTATCCCAACTTGGCTATGTCATCGGGACAGCTGATGGGGTATTCGGCGCGAAAACCAAAGCCGCTGTGCAACGCTTTCAGAAAGAACGCGGCCTAAAAGTGGATGGGATCGCTGGAACACAAACCATCAACGAGTTGAAGCGTCTAACAGGTACGAGTACAACTGCATCCGGGAAATCGGTTGGCCCTAAAAACGTAGATATTAACCTCCTAGCACGTTGTGTTAGCGCAGAGGCACGGGGGGAACCTTACGTCGGGCAGGTCGCTGTTGCGGCAGTTATCCTAAATCGTATGAAGGACCCAGCTTTTCCAAACACTGTAGCAGACATTATTTATCAACCCTTGGCCTTCTCAAGTGTAGCTGACGGTCAGATTAATATGGCACCGACATCTTCAGCCTTAAAAGCAGCACAGGAAGCAGCAAGTGGGGTAGATCCTACAGGAGGAGCGCTCTTCTTCTTTAATCCGGCTAAGACGAAGAATAAGTTTATTTGGTCAAGACCACAAATTATGCAAATCGGAAATCATATTTTCACTCGCTAGGAGGGGATTTAAATGCGAAAGAATTTTTGGCTTGGTGTCTTAGGAGCCGCTTTTGTCCTCTCATTGGGTTGGGGGTATAATGAGTACCGACAAGCGGAGAATTTTCGGCTGACTAATGAAAATCAATATCAGCGTTCTTTCAAAGATTTCGCTAGTCACTTGGATCAGTTAGAGACAGATTTAGCGAAGGGCCGTGTTGCTGGGGCTCCGAGTCAAAAGGTGCTCTACCTGAGTCAAGCGGGTAGCATGACGCAATCGGCAATGAAGGACTTAGCGCAAATCCCTGCAGAACAAGCTGGACTAAGTTATGTTGGAGAATTTCTAAATCGTACAGGTGATTTCACGAGAAGCCTTGCTTACCGAGTATCGGTCGGGAATAATCCTACTCCAGAAGAGGAAAAAACCTTGGCAGATGTTCATGAACGACTTCTGCTGGTGAACCAAAATGTTCAAGATTTAGTTACGAGAGTGGATACCGAGAACCTTGCCTGGACGAGTGAAGCATCTCATTGGCGTCAACGGTTAAGCTTCTGGAAAATAGAACAGGCAGAAGCAGCTGCGGAGGGTGCAGATGGACCGGCGAGTTCAGTTCGCTCCGGTCTCGATCAGTTAAATGCAAGTCTTCAAAAGCTCCCTCCGTTTTCTTATACTGGGGAATACGAAACACGTTCAGTCAAGGAGCCTTTAGGACTTCCTTCTCAGGAGGCCAATAAAGATAAAGCCTTAGAAGTAGCTAAAGATTTTCTAAATAAGACAGGTTACCCAGGGAGTAACCCCGAGTTTGCAGGTGTAACTCAAGGTGGTTTGGGCGGATATCTCTGGAAGCAAGGGGATATCTTCATGACGGTCAGCAAACGTGGGGGTGTAGTCACGATATTCCGGGATCAAAGGGAGCTCAACGAGCGAACGTTAGATGCTGATCAAGCAAAAACCAAAGTGGGTGAGACCCTTAAAGCTTTGGGCTGGAAGCTCGTTCTCACTTCGACAGAGGATTTCGGCGGATATCTACAGCTTGAATATGTTGACGAGAGCGAAGGTATCCGTTATTATCCCGATAAAATTCGTTTGACCGTTTCACTAGATAACGGTCAGATTATTGGGTACGACTCTACTCCCTATTGGGCCTATCACCAAAAGCGTAACTTCAATAAGAAGCTCTCCCTAGATCAGGCGCGGACAAAGCTTAGGACAGGCTTCCAGGTTAAAGAGACTCGGATGGCCGTTATTCCAGTCATGGGGAATCGTGAAGTCATGGCCTATGAGTTCCGAGGAGATTACCAGGGAGAAGAATATTTGATTTATATTAATGCAGAAAACGGAATAGAAGAAAAGATCCAGCGTATTATCAAGACCCCACGTGGAGAGTATCTGCAGTAGTTTTCGTTCACTCTTAATTGGGTATATTAAAAGGTGGTAATGGAAAAACATTACCACCTTGTTCTATATTCAACCTTTTATATCACACAGAGGATGAAGATTAATATATAATAAGATAATATGGCTAATGTAAGAAAGCTTAAATGGAAGCCACTATATTTTGCGAGAGGAAG
Source organism: Desulfitobacterium elongatum (assembly GCF_055378975.1). Taxonomy (NCBI): domain Bacteria; kingdom Bacillati; phylum Bacillota; class Clostridia; order Eubacteriales; family Desulfitobacteriaceae; genus Desulfitobacterium; species Desulfitobacterium elongatum. The sequence continues at coordinate 95,264 of NZ_AP038772.1, forward strand.
TCAGAGAGGAGAGTCTCGTGCAGAAACAAGCGATAATCCAGGTCATAGGGACACAGGCATATTCTGAAGGAAAAGATGACCGAATGGATTTTATGACCCTAGGGACTTTCCACAAACGGGAAGATACCTATTACATTATTTACCGAGAGACTGAAGTGACAGGGATGGCAGGGGTCACGACAAGCCTCAAAATAGAAGCGGAGAAAGTCATCCTCAATCGGATGGGAGCAGCGAATTATAAACTAATCTTCGAGTTAGCGACTCTTAACCATGCCGTCTATGTCACTCCCCACGGCTCCCTTTACTTAGGTGTGTATACACAAGAAATGGAGATTCACTTGACAGAGCAGGGAGGACATATTACTCTAAAATATAATCTTTTCGCTGATGACGATTTGGTAAGTCAGAATACATTAAGGATAATGATAAAGGAGGATGCTCCTCAATGAGTCTGTACATTTCAATCAAAGAAAGCCTTTATGCTAATTTAGCAAAGGCTGCGGAAGCAGCACAAAATGCTGGTGAACTAAGCTTCGATAGCCTACCAAATTACGTTTTGGAAGAGCCACGGGAAAAACAGCATGGGGATTTTGCGACAAATCTCGCTATGGTCTTAACCAAGCAGGCTCGTAAAGCCCCTCGGGATATTGCGACCATTCTTATTAAGCACCTGGATACAGAGGGTACTTGGGTAACTGCATGCGAAATTGCTGGTCCCGGCTTTATCAATTTTAGATTAGATCCAACCTGGTTAACAGGGGTGATTCCAGAAGTCCTAACCATGGAAAAGGATTATGGAAAGGTAAACGTGGGTCAGGGGAAGAAAGTCCAAGTGGAATTCGTCAGTGCGAACCCCACAGGTCTTCTCCATATGGGAAATGCTCGTGGAGCGGCTCTCGGAGATAGTCTAGCCTCCCTTCTCTCCATGGCAGGATATGAAGTCAGTCGAGAGTTCTATATTAACGATGCAGGAAATCAGATTCATAATTTCGCCTTATCTCTAGAAGCCAGGTATCTTCAACAATATGGTCAGGATGTCCCCTTCCCAGAAGGGGGATATCATGGGGAAGACTTGGTTGATACGGTCAAGGGCCTGATTGCCAAAGTCGGGGAGAAATATCTTAATGTAGAGCCTGAGTTGCGTCGAGAGTTTCTCGTTCGCTATGCTTTGGAAGAGAAGCTATCCAATATACGTGAGACCCTCACCGATATGGGTGTACATTATGATGTATGGTTCAGTGAACAGTCTCTTCATGACTCTGGAGAGGTCAAAGCAGCCATGGAGGAACTCGAGAAAAAGGGATATATCTACGAAAAGGAAGGAGCTCAATGGCTGAAGTCCACCTTGTTCGGGGATGAGAAGGATGAAGTTGTCGTACGCAGCAATGGTACTCCGACCTATTTCGCTGCTGATATAGCTTATCATCGTAACAAGTTCGATCGGGGATTTGAAAGGGTTATTAATATTTGGGGTGCAGACCATCATGGACACGTTGCCCGGATGAAGGGCGCGATGTCTGCTCTAGGCTATGATCCGGATAATTTACAAATTATCTTAATGCAACTCGTACGCCTCATTCAGAACGGAGAAGTCGTTCGGATGTCGAAGCGCTCTGGACAATATATCACCTTACGCGAATTGATGGATGAAGTCGGTAAGGATGCAGCTCGCTTCTTCTTTATTATGCGTGATCCAGACTCTACTGTAGAGTTTGATTTAGATTTAGCCAAAGCAGAATCCTCTGATAATCCAGTCTATTATGTACAGTACGCTCATGCACGTCTCTGCAGTATTCTCCGCCAGGCGAATGAATTAGGGTATACCTTCGAAGGTATCCCTGGAGAAGCAAACTTAAAAAGACTAGAGAGCACTGAAGAACGAGAGCTCTTAAAGAAAATTGCTGAACTACCCAATGAGATTGAAGTGGCGGCGCGTCTGACAGAGCCCCATCGTTTAGCCCGTTATGTCATGGATTTAGCTGCACTTTTCCATTCCTTCTACAACAGTCAAAGAGTACTTGTAGAGGATAGCGAACTAAGAGAGGCACGCCTAGGATTAGTACGCTCCACCAAGCAAGTGCTTGCAAACGTCCTAGGGATACTGGGTGTAACTGCACCTGAGCGGATGTAAAAATCTATTCTGAACAATCTATTAAGAAAGACTATAAAGACCCGAAAGCGTAGCTTCTCGCACAGGAGTGAACGATTTGCGGCGGAGGGGCGATAAAGCGAACGAGGCATTCGTAGGATAGCGTAGCCACCTGGTTCACATCAGGTATTACCCTGAGGTTTGGCGAAGCTCCTACGGAAGCGAGTTCGCGCCTTCGTCCGAATGCTCCGCCGCATTCGAGCCCTGGAGCGCTAAGAACGTAAGTCTCCGGTGGAGATTTACGCCCGAAGGTACGGATGTGCGAGAAGCTACACGACCACAGAAGGTTCCAGATGGTGCTTAAAGCAGGTATGAAGTCTACTCTTCTTCAAAAAAGGCTCGTAAACTTTTAGTTAGTTTCTTCGGTATTAGCAGGAAATATTTAGGGATGGGTCGAATATACTGACTTAACATTCTGAGATTGAAGAAGGGCGGTGGAATATTGACCCATTCCTTAACACCGAAATTCAAACCATCTGATGAAGATATTGCTTGCGAAATCCTTGCAGCACAAGGCCGACCCATGTATTATTACGATCTCATTAGTGAAGTTTTAAACTCTCAGGAACGCCCACTGGATCCAACGTATATATCGGGGGTTCTAACTCAAATCAACCTTGATACTCGCTTTTCATATTTGGGTAACGGAGAATGGGGGCTAAGAGTCTGGGTTCCCACCAAGGGAAGTAAGAAGCTACCCATCATTACTTTAATGAATAAAGAATTGGCCGATGATGAAGCTAATATCTTGGATTCAGATAAAGATTTGCTTTTCGAAGATGTCGAAGAAGAAATTGATGAAGAAGTAGAGAGCGACATTGAGGAAGATTCCTTTGAAAAAGAAGAGCGCCAAGCCAGAAAAGGGGAACGGAAGGGTGAATCCTGGTAATCTTCGAACTCTTAAAATGAAGCCTTGACAGCCCATAAGAATCTGGCTAGAATAAACAATAGTGGTAAAAATAAAGCTAGTGCGTCTTGCGGACTAGCTTTTTTTATGTGTATACGTTCGGCTTAATATTTGGTATTTCATCATTTTTTGCTGTGCGGGAATCCTAAAGCTTGTAAAAAAAAGAAAATGGTTGAGAAAGGATAGGGAAACATGACGAAGTTTATTTTTGTCACGGGTGGCGTTGTATCCTCATTGGGGAAGGGGATCACGGCTTCAGCTCTCGGATGCTTACTGAAAAATAGGGGGCTTAAGGTCGCAATCCAAAAGTTTGATCCTTATATTAATATCGACCCTGGAACGATGAGCCCTTACCAACATGGAGAAGTTTTTGTAACCGATGATGGAGCTGAGACCGATTTGGATCTTGGCCATTACGAGCGTTTCATAGATGTACCAGTTTCTAAAGCGAGTAACGTGACAACGGGTAAAATCTATTGGTCGGTTCTTAACAAGGAAAGAAGAGGAGATTATCTGGGCGGAACAGTTCAGGTCATCCCGCATATTACGAACGAGATTAAGGAACGAATCTATCGTGTCGCTCGGGAAACCCATCCAGATGTAGTTATTACAGAAATTGGGGGAACGGTCGGGGACATTGAATCCTTACCTTTCCTTGAAGCGATCCGTCAAATACGAAGTGATATCGGCAGAGAGAACGTGCTCTATCTTCATGTGACACTTGTTCCCTACCTTGCTGCCTCGGGTGAATTGAAAACAAAACCCACTCAGCATTCGGTGAAAGAACTACGTGCGATTGGAATTCAGCCTAATATCTTGGTCTGCCGTACTGAACGCGATATTCCTGATGAAATGAAAGAGAAACTCGCTCTATTCTGCGATGTTGATCGAGAAGCAGTTATTCAGCTTGTGGATGCTTCAAGCATTTATGAAGTTCCTCTCAACATTCTGGAAGAAGGACTCGATGACATCGTGCTTCGTCGTCTTGGACTTGAGGCTCCTCCTGCAGATATGACCGAATGGAAAGCCATGGTCGAGAAGATTAAGACTCCTTCCCGCGTGACGGAAATTGCAATTGTGGGTAAATACGTGGAGCTTCCTGATGCTTATTTGAGTGTGGCCGAGGCTCTCCGCCATGCAGGGACAGAGCATGGTGCTAAAGTTAAAGTCCGTTGGGTGAATTCGGAGCATATTGAGGAAACCTCTGCTGAGGAACTCCTTAAAGGAGTGGCAGGAATTCTCGTTCCTGGTGGCTTTGGTAATCGGGGGATCGAAGGAAAGATTGAGGCTATCCGCTATGCCCGTGAGAACAAGGTTCCTTTCTTAGGGATTTGTCTGGGGATGCAAACTGCGGTCATTGAATTTGCTCGGAACGTTTGCGGTATGAAGGGTGCGAATAGTACTGAGTTTGATATCGATACACCCTATCCAGTGATTGATATTCTACCAGAACAAAAGGAAATTGAAGATAAAGGCGGAACCATGCGTTTAGGAGCTTCGCCTGTAAAACTTCTTGAAGATAGCAAGGTCAATGCAGCTTATCGGGAAACTGTGATTTATGAGCGGCATCGTCACCGTTATGAGGTAAACAACCAATATCGCTCACAGTTAGAAGCGGCAGGGCTCAAGTTCTCAGGGACCTCGCCTGATGGACGTTTAGTCGAAGTCTCAGAGTATCCAGATCATCCGTGGTTTGTGGCTTCCCAGTATCATCCAGAGTTTAAATCTCGTCCCAATCGTCCGCATCCTCTCTTCAGAGATTTTGTGAAGGCCACTTTAGATTAATGTTTTGAAAACTTCCATGGCTCGCTTCGGGCCATGGAATACTTTTAATATTGATAAGAATCGGATGAATTCGTTTGGGTTTATACATATATGGCAAAACTTTAATAAGGAATTCATGCAGATTGTTATAATAAGATTACTGTTTTTTTATAAAGAGGGATTACGGTATCGAAATGAAATTACAGGAGGCTGAAGGGATGCCTTATACGGCTCGAATAATCGAAGAAGCAGAAAAGTCTCGTTTTGATACGTTTATGGCTCGTCACCCTAAAGGGCATGTCTTGCAAACTTGGGGTTGGGGAGAACTGAAAAGTCGCACAGGTTGGAAGCCTTGGCGGTTGGTTTTAGAAAAAGAGGGGGAAATTGTAGCTGGGATCTCGATTTTGGAACGGAAGCTACCGGTTATTGGCACCCCGATATTTTATGCATCTCGTGGACCTGTTCTCGATTGGCAGGATCAGGAGTTATTCGACGTTCTTCTCACAGAGGTCAGAAAACTTGCTAACAAACGGGGCGCGATCTTTTTGAAGGTTGATCCAGATGTTCCCTCCTCTGCGCAGGATTTGGAGAACTATTTTAAGACGAGGGGTTTTCGTTCTGCAGAATCGGGGAAAGGCTTCGAAGGGGTTCAGCCAAAGTATGTTTTCCGGTTGGATATCTCGCCCGATGAAGAAACCTTACTAGCTCAGATGCATCAAAAAACGCGGTATAATGTTAAGTTGGCACAGAAAAAAGGTGTTAAGATTCGCATCGGAACAAAGGCAGACCTGCCTGAATTTTACCGTGTACTTAAGGAAACTACGGAGCGAGATCGTTTCTTGGTTAGATCCTACTCCTATTTTGAAGATATGTATGATACCCTATATCCCAACGGGATGGCGGAACTTTTCATCGCAGAGTTTGAAGGAGAAGTTATCGCCGGAACCCTTGCCTTGATCATCGGGGAAAAGGCTTGGTATCTTTATGGAGCTTCATCTAACGCACACCGAAACGTCATGCCTAACTATCTAATTCAATGGGAGATGATTCGTTGGGCAAAATCACGGGGATGTACCCTTTATGATTTTCGTGGAGTACCTGGACATCTCACTGAAGATAATCCGCTTTATGGGCTATACCGCTTTAAAAAAGGATTTAATGGGGAATACACTGAGTTTATTGGGGAATGGGATTTAGTGTACCGTCCTTTAATCTATTTCCTCTGGACGCATTTAGAGCCTGTTTATTCAGATGTCGTAAAAGGGATCATTGGGAAGATTCGTAGGGCGCGGAAAGGGTAGAACAAGAGGTGAGGAGTTTATGAGCGGAGCTTGGATTGATATTGACTTAGATGCGGTGGCAAATAATTATCAAGAAGTAGTTAAACATCTCAGCGCGGGCGCTAGGGTGCTTGCTGTCGTCAAGGCAGATGGGTATGGGTTAGGTGCTGTTCAGGTCGCTCTGACGCTTGTAGAGCAGGGGTGTGATGCCTTTGCGGTTACGACGGTGGAGGAAGGCCTGATTTTGCGCAAGCATGGAGTCCATGCTCTGATTCTTGTCTTAGGACCTGCGTCAGCTTCTCAGATGGAAGAGGCCATTCAAGCGGACTTACAGCTCACTATATCTGACTTTGGTATGCTAAGAGAGTGTGAGGAGGCTGCGGCTCGTTTACAGAGCGAAGCGCGAATTCACCTTAAATTGGAAACGGGAATGGGCAGAACGGGTTTTTTTGAGAAAGATTTAGAGGATTTAGCCCAAAGTTTGAGGGAGGCCTCCCACATTACTCCAGTGGGAGTGTTTACCCATCTTGCTAGGGCTGCTCAGCGTGATGCAGCCTATACTAAGGAACAGTATGCTTGTTTTCTGCGTGGGTTTGAGAAGCTTGATTCCCTAGGAATCAGTGGACTGTGGAAACATATATGCAATAGTGCTGCTTTTTTAGATTACTCAGAATGGCATCACGATTTTGTTCGAATTGGGACACTCCTCATTGGGCATTTCCCAGCGCCTGGTTTCGCTGGGAAGTTGAAGCTTCAGGATCCATGGGTGGCCAAAGCTCGAATTGTGCATGTTCGTCAAGTACCTAAAGGGACTTTTGTTGGGTATCAAAGTATCTATCGAACAAAATCGGAAACCCAATTGGCCGTGATTCCTGTCGGGTATGCTGATGGCTTCGGCGTGCAGCCGCATTTTGTTCCTCAGGGCTTTTGGGATTTCATTAAAATTGTGATCAAAAATTTCCTGGCCTTAGTCGGAGTGTATCTTGGACAGGAAACTGTATCTTTTAAAGGACGTACGATTCTTGTTGCCGGCAAAATCGGCATGCAGCTGACCGTACTTGATGTCGGCACGGCTCCCTGTCAGGTTGGAGATGAAGTTACTCTTCCACTTCGGCGTACGCTCGCTAATCCACGACTTGTCAGACAATATTGGCAAGGAAAAAGATTAATCGCGAAGCGAGTCGTAGAAGAAGGATTTTCACATTATATCCAGAATATGTGAAATAATGTCTTTGATTGAAAGGGTGATGAATGGCATGGCGAATGTACTGGTAGTTGACGACCAGCTAGGAGTACGACGACTCCTTTTTGAGACATTCCGAGAAGAGGGGCATCATGTGGAGATGGCGGGAAATGGAAATGAGGCACTCCAGATTTTAAAGGACTTTCAACCTAATATAATTTTGATGGATATGAAAATGCCGGAAATGAACGGACTTGATACGTTGCGTCAGATCCGGACGTTCGATAAAGAAGTTGGAGTCATCATGATGACTGCATATGGGGATGCCCAGAATATGGAGCAGGCTCATGAGCTGGGGGTCACGCACTACATGAGTAAACCATTTGACCTTTTTGAGCTTCGTGATCGGGTTCGTGAAATTCTGGCTAAGTCCGAAGTTAAAGGACGTTCAATGTGCTAGCAAACTTGCAAGGGATAATTCTTTGAATAGGGGACGTCTTGACCGTTCCGGTGCTTTGTATTCAGAAGATGACATTACGTAACGTCAAGATCCTTCCCTACAAGCTTTGGAAGGGTAAAAGCTATTGGATTTCTGTTATTTAAAACAATCTGATATATAGTTTATATTATCTATTAAGTTTAGGCTTAAACGTTGAGAGGCTTCCGTAGGATGGGAGCCTCTTAACTTTTTAAAATAAGTATGGCAGGAAAATCCTCAGATTTGACGAAGTATAGTTCAGGTAGAAAGAGGTGGGAAAATTGATCCTGACAACCCATACATCGGTTGCGATCCAGTGCCCAAAATGTGGAGAATTAGAATTTCAAGCCCTTTCTCTTTTTGCATTTTCAGGTAAGGGGCGAGAAAATTTATATTGCCGGTGTGGTGAACCTTTATTATCAGCAGCCAGCCGCGATCGTAAACACTTTAACTTATCTTTCCATTGCGCTTTTTGTGGGCAAGTTCACTATCTGCGTCTAAAACGAGGAGCACTCTGGGGTAAAACGGCGATGCCTTTGGTTTGCCCAGAAGTTGAGGCTTCCGCTGGATTTATCGGACCTAAACAAAAAGTATCACAAGCTTGCCAGGAGCGAGAGAAATCGATTGCTGAACTTGCAGCTGAGTTGGGCTATGAAGAAGAGTTTGAAAATCCAGAGGTCATGTTACGGCTATTGGATCACTTGCATCGTCTGGCAAAAGATGGTGCTTTAGGCTGTAAATGCGGGAATCACAACTTATCCTTTGAGCTTTTACCCGATCGAATTGAGCTCTACTGCGAAGATTGTGAAGCAGTCGGAATAATTTACGGTGAAAATGCTGAAAATATTCGAATATTTGAAGGCATGACATCCGTTAATTTGGACGAAAATAAGACATGGTTGATAAATCGTACGCAGCGAGGGCATCTCGCTACGGCAAATGAGGAGGAATAAGAAAATGAGTTTGGTTTCTGTCGCTGAACTTTTGCTCAATGCCCAAAAAGGTAAATACGCAGTTGGAGCTTTTAACTGCAATAACATGGAAATTGTTCAGGCTATCGTGGCCGCAGCAGAGGCTGAGAAATCTCCTGTAATTGTTCAGGCAAGTCAGGGTGCAATAAAGTACGCTGGTATAGAGTATATTGCAGCAATGACAAGGTTAGCGGCGGAAAAAGCCAGTGTTCCGGTCGCACTTCATCTTGATCATGGAACAAGCTTTGCTCAAGTGATGCAATGTGTAAGAAATAGTTTCACCTCCGTCATGATTGATGGCTCAAAGCTTCACCTTGATGAGAATATTGCTTTGACCAATAAAGTAATCGAAGCTGTACGTCCGCTCGGGGTCTCTGTAGAGGCGGAATTAGGTAAAATCGGTGGAACAGAAGATGATATCACAGTAACTGAGCGGGAAGCACTTTTCACTGATCCTGCTGAAGCAGAACAATTTGTCCAAGAGACGCACGTGGATGCATTGGCCATCGCGATTGGAACCGCTCATGGACAGTATAAAGGGGTACCAAAGTTAGACTTCGATCGTCTTAAAGAAATCAGGAAAAGAATCGAAGCGCCGATTGTCCTCCATGGCTCATCTGGAGTACCAGAGGAGGCGATCCGTGAGGCGATCTCTCTCGGAGTTTGCAAGGTGAATATCGATACGAATATTCGTGAAGCCTTCGTCGCCGCAGCTCGCTTAGCGTTAGCAAATGCTCCACAAGAAATTGATCCTCGCAAAATGCTTGGACCTGCTCGAGAAGCTTCCATAGGGATTATTAGGGAAAAAATCCGTATCTTTGGGAGCAATGGGAAAGCATAAGGAGGAATAGAAGATGCAATTTTTTCTAGACTCGGCAAACATGAACGAAATCATTCAGGCGTGGAGTATGGGGGTAATAGCGGGAGTCACTACAAATCCAAGCTTGGTTGCAAAAGAAGGAAAGGACTTCCATCAGCTTTTAAAGGAATTGGTTCAGGTCGTCGATGGTCCAATCAGTGCAGAAGTTATCGCTCTTGATAAAGAGGGTATGCTCAAGGAAGCTCGCGAACTTGCAGCGATGCACCCAAATATAGTCGTGAAGATTCCCATGACGGAGGAAGGCCTGAAAGCGGTTAAGACGTTGAGCGCAGAGGGGATCAAAACCAACGTGACGCTTATCTTCTCAGCGGTGCAAGCTTTGCTAGCAGCTCGTGCAGGAGCAACTTATGTAAGCCCATTTTTGGGGCGCTTAGATGATATCGGAGAAAATGGACTCCTTCTCGTTGATGAGATTTGTGATATTTTCGGAGTGCATGGACTCGACACGAAGGTTATTGCGGCGAGTGTTCGCCACCCGGTTCATGTCACAGAAGCAGCGAAGCTTGGTGCGGACTATGCAACGGTTCCCTTTAATGTTCTTCGCCAACTTTTCAAACATCCTCTGACCGAGGCAGGAATTGAAAGGTTTCTGGCGGATTGGAAGAAGCTTGGATCAAGTGATTCTTAGCTTCAGATGGAGTTTGCCTAAGAGGAATACTTACTCCAGCTGAAGCTTAGAAGAACTTATCCAGGGACGTAGCAGCCGTTATCTCCCACTTATAGAAGATGGGAGTCTTACGGCTGGTAGTCATCGGGCAAGTTAGCGATTTAAAATGAAATCATGAAAGCTCTAACGGACGGAGGACTCTTCGTCTGTAAGAGCTTTTGTTTATGTAATGTGTTCTACATATTTACCTTGCATCGCACTAAAAGGTATGGCACAATAAGTTTGATAACGTTAATTGTGATGAACATATGGATGGTTTTTGCGAAAATGTTACGTTTGATAAAGTTAAATTGCTATAGGGGGATATAATAATGGAACGTGAATTAACCATGGAATTTGCTCGAGTCACAGAGGCAGCAGCCTTGGCCTCAGCGCGTTGGGTAGGACGTGGAAATAAAGAAGCTGCTGATGATGCAGCAGTGCAGGCGATGCGATCCGTTTTTGATACGATTCATATGAGTGGCACGGTAGTCATCGGTGAAGGGGAAATGGACGAAGCCCCAATGCTCTATATTGGAGAACAGGTAGGAAATGGAGAAAGTCCAGAGCTCGATGTGGCTGTCGATCCACTTGAAGGAACAAATAGTGCCGCCAAAGGTTTAGCCGGGGCGATAGCCGTCGTGGCAATAAGCAAAAAGGGTGGGCTCCTGCACGCTCCTGATATGTACATGGATAAGATTGCTGTTGGTCCTAAAGCGAAGGGCAAGATTCATTTGGATGCGCCTGTCCAGGAGAATTTAGCCAATGTGGCTCAAGCCTTGGGAAAAAGCATGGATGATCTGACTGTCGTGATTTTGGATCGCCCACGTCATCATAAGATGATTCAAGAGATTCGGGAGCTAGGGGCGCGTATTCGTCTTATTTCAGATGGAGATGTCTCTCCAGCAGTGGCTTGTGCCATTGAGGGAACCGGGATCGATATTATGATGGGGGTTGGTGGGGCTCCTGAAGGAGTGCTAGCAGCGGCAGCTCTGCGCTGTTTGGGCGGAGAAATGCAAGGAAGACTCTGGCCGGAAAATGATGCAGACATAGAAAGAGCCAAAGTACTAGGGATTAAAGATGTAAATAAACTCTTGACGATGGATGATTTGGTTTGCTCAGATGACGTTTTCTTCGCAGCAACAGGGATTACTGAGGGACCTTTGCTTCGTGGAGTCCATTTCAGTGCTCAGGGAGCCTCAACTCATACAGTGGTCATGCGAGGCAAGACAGGAACCGTACGTTTTATCGAGGCACAGCACCGGTTTGATAAGAAACCCCAATATGCGATAAAAGGGGTCTAAGGTATTTTATTTCCGGAGTTTGGAGAGAATAGCTAGGAATGCCTTAAAGAGGTGGCTCGACTTTACCTAATAGGTATTCTAGATTGATCAAAACTCTGAGGTGGTTTCAAGAAATGAGTATTCAAGAACATGGGCGAAAGCGGCGCGCCCGGCTTGTACAGGGGTGTACCGCTTTACTCATGTGTGCTTTTTTGTTTAACGAAGGTGCGATACCTGCATTTTCGCAAGGTGAAAAATCGGTTGCCTACTTTTCTGTTGTTACGTTAGAGCAAGGACAAAGTATCGAGGGCCTAGCTAAGAAATATCAAACAACGGCTGCGCAGATTCTGGAGGATAATCCTTCAGTTAAAGTAAAACCGGGGGTTACACTCACAATTCGAGAAAATACAGTGACAGATATTGCCTTATCTCGTGGGACGACAGTCTCTTGGCGTTGGCCAGCTTCTGGACGGATTAGTTCAGATTTTGGTTGGCGAGGGTATAAAGAGTATCATCATGGGATCGATATCGCCATTCCTAATGGAACGGATATTAAAGCCGCTCGCACTGGAAAGGTCGTTAAAGCCGGGTGGATAGGAGTGTACGGGCTAACTTTGTTGGTAGACCATGGAAACGGGATCCAAACGTTATACGGGCATAATCAGAAGTTACTTGTTAAGGCCGGAGAATCTGTAAATATTGGGGAAACGATAGCGATTTCAGGGAATACAGGAAAGACCACAGGCCCACATTTACATTTTGAAGTCCGCCTTAACGGAAAGACGGTGGACCCGAATCAGTATCTTCCACAGATGGCATCGATCAATTAAGTCTAACTTGGCATCACGAACTTCCGTAGAGAATTATTTCGAGGTGGCTTGAATTTTATCTTGAATTTTTTATCTTGAAATTTTCTTGACCTGTAGGAAGTCTCTGTGCTAAAATGTTAAGAGTTGACGATTCGGTTGGGAAAGAAGGTGACGACATGAAAGAAAACACACACCCGAAATATGAACAAACCACTATCACTTGCGCTTGCGGTGAAGTAATTCCGACCGGCAGCACTAAGAAAGATATTAAGGTGGAGATTTGTTCTAAGTGCCATCCCTTCTATACCGGTGTTCAACGCTTTGTAGATGCTGGTGGACGTGTGGACCGTTTCAAAAAGAAATACGGTATGTAATAATAACAACGGCCTGCGGTCGTTGCTGGGGGAAAAGCAGAGCGCACGCTCTGCTTTTTTCTTTGGTAAAGATTTGCGGGGGCAAAAGAAAACTGCGCTTGCTGTGCGTTTGCCCAATGGAGAAATCGAGTGAAGCGGCAAGAGATTAAGCCTTGGTCCAATAAATGCTTTTGGAAATTGCCGATTATCCAATCAATTTAAATTGACCCAAATTATTTGAGGTGTTAAGAATATGCAAAATAAATTAATTGAAATTGAACGTCGTTATGATGAGCTGACCCAGCTATTAAGCGACCCAGAAGTGATCGGCAACCAGGAAGTGTGGCAGAAATATGCCAAGGCGCAAGCGGGTATGACCGATATTGTGGCGGCTTTTCGCGAGTATAATGAGGTATCGAAGAGCCTTGAAGATACTGAGGCTCTCCTTCAAGAGAAGCTAGAACCTGAATTGAAGGAAATGGCAGACTTGGAACGCAGTGAGCTGATAGAACATCGTGAAGAGCTCGAGGACCGCATGAAGATTCTCCTCTTGCCAAAGGATCCCAATGATGAGAAGAATGTCATCATGGAAATTCGGGCCGGCGCAGGCGGAGAAGAAGCTGCTCTTTTTGCGGGAGATCTCTATAAGATGTATACGAAGTATTCTGAACGTCAGGGATGGCGGACAGAACTTATGAGTGCAAGCTATACCGATATTGGGGGCTTTAAGGAAATTGTCTTCCTTATTGAAGGACAAGGAGCCTATAGCAAGCTGAAATTTGAGAGTGGGGTTCATCGGGTACAACGAATCCCGGCGACCGAATCGGGTGGCCGGATTCATACGTCCACAACGACAGTAGCTGTTCTTCCAGAGGCGGAAGAAGTAGATGTCAATATTAATCAGAATGATATTCGCATAGATATCTTCTGCTCGAGCGGACCTGGAGGACAATCGGTAAACACCACTCAATCGGCGGTGCGGATCACACATCTTCCTACGGGGACCGTAGTATCCTGTCAAGATGAAAAGTCCCAATTGAAGAATAAGGAAAAGGCTCTTCGAGTACTACGTGCTCGGCTTCTTGAGAAAGCCCAAGATGAGGCAGCAGGTGAAATGGCGAGTGAGCGGCGGAGTCAAGTGGGGACAGGAGACCGAAGTGAGCGGATTAGAACCTATAATTTTCCCCAAGGTCGGGTAACCGATCATCGAATCGGACTAACACTACATCGTCTGGAATCGGTTCTTCTAGGTGATTTGGACGAAGTGATCAATGCCCTGATAACCACAGATCAAGCCGAACGGCTTAAATCGGAGGACTAATGCGAATCATAGATGCTTTGCAGTGGGGTGAGCAGGAATTAAAAGCTGCTGCAGTAGACAATCCCCGTTGGGATGCTGATCTCCTGCTTGCACAGGTTCTCGATGTAAGACGGGAACAACTTTATCTGGAGCGTGAGCAACTTCTTAATTCAGAGCAGCAAACGGAGTATCGTGAGGGGATAGCCCGTAGATCGAAGCGTGAACCACTTCAATATATCTTGAAACATCAGGAATTTATGGGGCTTGATTTCTATGTAGATCAACGGGTTCTTGTTCCGAGGGCAGATAGTGAGGTTCTTATCGAACGGTTGTTGGAGTTGAAAGAAGAATGGCAACCACTCGAAGAAGGGATCAAAGCGCAAGTCGTAGATATATGTACTGGAAGCGGAGCCTTAGCCATTTCTATCGCCCATTACTGGCCTGAAGCGAAGGTTGTCGGAACGGATTTATCTTCTGATGCACTCGAGGTCGCCAAGCTCAATGCAAAAAGGCTTGGGGCTCAGATTGAGTGGCGTCAAGGGGACTTTCTTGCCCCGATTCGTGGAGAGACTTGGAATTTCATTATCAGTAATCCTCCTTATATTGGAAGAGAAGAATATGCTGAACTGGCTCCGGAAATATTTCGGGAGCCAGAGATGGCTTTTTTAGCCGGAGAAGATGGCTTGGATTTTTATCGAGACCTCGCCAAGGAGGCACGATCTCTGCTAAAGCCCGGTGGGAAAGTTGTGCTGGAGATTGGTTGGCAACAGGGTAAGGCAGTAGAAGAGTTTTTTAGACAGCAGGGGTTTGATACTCAGGTCTTTCAAGATTTTGGAGGGAGAGACCGAGTTGTTTTAGCGAGGTGAAAAAATGGAGACAAAACGTGTATACATTGATGCTGAAAATCCGGAGCCTGAGCTGATCCAGGAGGGGGCAAGGCTCATTCGAGAGGGACAACTCATCGCTTTGCCGACGGAGACCGTCTATGGACTCGGTGCAAATGCGATGGATGCTCAAGCCTGCAAAGAAATTTTCCAAGTCAAAGGCAGACCACAGGATAATCCGCTAATTGTTCATGTCGCCAATTTAGACATGGTAAAGTCTTTAGTGGAGCGGTGGAGTCCTGAAGCCGAACTTTGTGCTGAAAAATTTTGGCCAGGGCCTTTAACACTCGTCCTCGAGAAGACGGCCTTCGTTCCTGATGTGGTCAGTGGGGGATTAGGAACAGTAGCGGTACGAATGCCGAGACACCCGGTCGCGTTGCGTTTGATTGAAGAGGCAGCGGTTCCAATAGCGGCTCCTAGCGCGAATCTTTCTGGCAAGCCAAGTCCAACGAATGGGATTCATGTCTGGAAGGACCTGCGTGGGCGAATCCCTCTTATTCTCGATGCCGGAGTATGTGCAGTGGGAGTTGAATCCACAGTCTTAGACTTGACGGGAAAAACCCCAACCATCCTCCGCCCAGGAGGAGTCACCAAGGAACAGCTACAAGAAGTACTCGGCGAAGTTGCAGTGGATCATCCCTCAGAGAACCAGCCACCAAAAGCGCCTGGGATGAAGTATCGACACTACGCACCCAAGGGAGAACTGATGCTTCTCATCGGAGAGCGGGAGAATATTTTACGTCGGATGACGAATGAAATTCTTAAAGGGCACTCACGTCTAAAAAAAGTGGGAATCCTTTGTACATTAGAAAGTGCAGATGACTTGCATAGCAAGCTCCCAGATTTGCTTTTCGTCCTTGGTTCAGAGAACAGTCCAGAGACGGTCGCTGGGAGTCTGTACGAAGGCTTAAGGCTCTGTGATGAGCGCGGTATGGATATTATTCTCGCTGAAGGGGTCAATGAAAATGGCCTCGGCTTTGCGATCATGAATCGGCTGGAGAAGGCCTCAGGACAGAGAATAGTGAGAGTTTAAAGTTTTGCCTAATAAAGGATTCATGACCCGATAGCGTAGCTTCTTGCACAGGAGTGAACGATTTGCGCGGAGGGGCGAGAAGGTGAACGAGGCTTTTGGGGGTTAGCGGCGCCACTGGTTCACATGCAGTAAGCAGAAGGGTTTGGCAGAGCTCCCCCGGAAGCGAGTGAACCAGCTCTGGAGCGCCAAGTGAGCGGATGTGCGAGAAGCTACACGACCCCATTTTTCGTTTCTAAAGGACAAGATAGTATGTCATGCAAGCTCTTCCCGAAGCATAGAATACAAAGACACTGTATTCTAACCTCGGAGGAGGAATGGGGATTGAACCTTGCATGGATCTTAGCCTTGTCGGTCGCCCTGGGAGCGGATGCCTTTTCCCTCGCCCTTGCGATTGGCTTAGTGGGCGTCGGAAAACGGATGACACTTAGGCTATCTTTCGTTGTTGCAGTCTTCCACGTATTGATGCCTTTGGGAGGACTCCTTTTAGGGCAAACCTTAGGAATGGTTATTGGGCAGTTTGCCAGAGCGATTGGAGCGCTCGTCCTGTTATGGTTAGGCGGACGAATGCTTTTCCATGTTTGGCGGCCTAGCCCAGAGTATATTTCGCTTTCCAAAGCCCGTAAGACAATAAATCATTCACAATTACCAACGGGGATCTCTTTACAAGGTATTGGGGTCTATGCTCTAGCAGCCACTGTTAGCCTAGATGCGCTCAGTGTAGGGTTCTCCTTGGGTACCGTGGATAGTCGGATTGGGTTAACTGTTTTAATTATGGGAACGGTTGCAGGAATAATGATGGGAAGCGGCCTCGTTCTTGGGCGATTTGTTGGAACCTGGCTGGGTGAGCGGGCAGAAGCAATGGGTGGTTTGGTCCTTGTTCTTATTGGGTTAAGGATGCTGTTTTGATAAGGAGTAGAACTGTGAGATTATTATTTGTCTGTACGGGGAATACGTGTCGAAGTCCTATGGCAGAAGGGTTAGCTCGGAAGATTGTTAGCCCAAATATCCAAGTCGAGTCTGCGGGACTTGCGGCCTGGGAGGGTGATTCTGCTAGCTCACAAGCACTTGAGGTGTTAAGGGAGAAAGGAATTGATCTAACTTCCCATCGGGCTCGCCGAGTGAGTCGGGAGATTCTGGCTGAAGCTGATTGGATTATTCCGATGACAGCAGATCAAGAAAAGCGACTTCTGGCGATGTTCCCAGAGTTTAACTCAAAAATTAAGCGACTGGGGGTTTGGAGCACACAGGTGGAGGATTACGATATTATCGATCCCTGGGGCGGCTCTGTTCAGGTCTATCGGAAAAGTGCTGAGGATATCGAATTTCTTATCCGCGAGATCAAGAAATATTTGGATAATCTTGGTGAAAGTAGATAAACTAATTTGTGGAGCGAGTAAGCTTGGCGTAAGCCAAGCATTTTCTATACGGTCTTTGAAGTTATATGAAAACTCTTTTTTCGATGATTAGGCAGGGTTTTATCTATTTCATGTAGAAATTGCAATAAATAAGTGGAGGTGGCTTCATTGATTATCGCTTTAGGTGCTGACCACGGGGGTTTCGAACTCAAAAATGAGATTCGCACTCATCTGGAAGGCCAAGGAATTGAAGTAATTGACTTAGGGACGAACTCGAAGGACTCTGTGGATTATCCAAGATTTGGTTTCCTAGTCGGAGATGCAGTAACGACGGGTAAAGCAGATTTGGGAATCACTGTTTGCGGGACCGGTCTGGGCATTTCTATTGCAGCGAATAAGGTTCCAGGAATTCGCGCTGTCGTCTGTACGGAGACTTATTCCGCTCGAATGGCACGTGAACATAATAATGCGAACATCCTAGCACTTGGTGGAAGAGTAACTGGTGTCGGGCTGGCCTTGGATATCGTGGATATCTTTATCAAGACACCGTTTGCCGGAGGACGACATGCACGCCGAATTGAGCTCATTGCTTCCATTGAAAAAGGGGAGAACATCTAGGGCTTATTTGGAGTTGCGGAGGAAGTTATGGAAACAAGACGAAGTGAAATTGCAGAGGTATGGGAAAAAGTTTTAGACGGATTTTTTCTTCAAGCCAATCTGAAGCCAAAGCAGATTTTAATTCTCGGTTGTAGTACAAGTGAAGTGTTAGGTCAGCATATCGGAAAGGGAACCAACACAGAGGTAGCGGAGATTCTTCTGCTCCCTTTACTGGAGCGTGTTAGACAGATGGGGGTCTACCTGGCTGTTCAAGGGTGCGAACACATTAACCGCTCCTTAGTCGTAGAGGAAGAGTGTGTGGAGAAGTATGGCCTGGAACCTGTGACGGTTATGCCAGGATTAAAAGCAGGTGGAGCGATGTCTGTTCTGGCGTGGAAGAACTTTGGACAACCCATTATGGTAGAGACGATTCGAGGGCATGCTGGAATTGATATTGGGGATACTTTTATTGGGATGCACTTGCGTCCAGTTGCTGTGCCGATTCGACTCCCCATAAAAGAAATAGGGCAAGCCCATTTGACGATGGCAAGGACACGTCCTCGTCTAATCGGAGGTTCACGGGCAAGCTATCCGGAGTAAAAGTAATAAACGAAGCAAGAGAACCGTCCCCTTGCTTCCAAGATAATGAAAGAGTAGGAGTGGTAACGTGGATTACATTAAGGAATGGGTTCTCCCACAAGATCCTGAGGTAGCAGAAGCGATTGCTAAGGAGGAGGGGAGGCAACGCAATAAGATTGAGTTGATTGCCTCCGAAAACTTCGTTAGCCGAGCAGTCATGGCCGCACAAGGGTCTGTCTTAACGAATAAGTACGCTGAAGGATATCCAGGTAAGCGTTATTACGGCGGTTGTGAATACGTAGATATCGTCGAGGACTTAGCTCGCGAGCGGGTGAAGAAGCTTTTTGGAGCTGAGCATGCTAATGTTCAACCCCATTCGGGTGCACAGGCGAATACTGCTGTGTATTTTGCAATTCTCAAACCGGGGGATACAGTCCTGGGAATGGACTTATCTCATGGGGGTCACTTAACGCATGGTAGCCCGGTCAATATTTCGGGGATGTACTATAATTTCGTAGCTTATGGAGTAGATCAGGAGACTGAACAAATCGATTATGATGCTGTGCGGAGTTTGGCGATTAAGCATAAACCTAAACTCATAGTGGCCGGGGCGAGTGCTTATCCTAGGCAAATCGATTTTATTAGATTGCGTGAAATTGCCGATGAGGCTGGTGCATATCTCATGGTTGATATGGCACATATTGCGGGGTTAATCGCTGCGGGTCTCCATCAGAACCCAGTTCCATATGCTCATTTTGTCACGTCCACAACCCATAAAACTCTTCGCGGTCCCCGTGGAGGACTAATTCTCTGTAAGGAAGAATTCGCTAAGGCAATTGATAAAGCTATTTTCCCTGGAATTCAGGGAGGGCCGCTCATGCATGTGATTGCGGCGAAAGCGGTGGCCTTCGGTGAAGCCTTGAAACCTGATTTTATGGAATATCAAAAGCATATTATCGAAAATGCTAAGGCCTTAGCTGAAGCGCTTGCTCAGAAAGGGTTCCGCATAGTCTCGGGCGGGACAGATAACCATCTCATGCTCTTGGATGTCCGAACAAAAGGATTGACGGGAAAAGAAGCAGAGCATATTCTTGATGAGGTAGGTATTACAGTAAACAAAAATACAATTCCCTTTGATCCAGCCAGTCCTTTCGTGACAAGCGGAATTCGTATCGGAACTCCGGCAGTAACCAGCCGCGGCATGGATACACAAGCGATGAATCGGATTGCGGACGCTATTGATGTGGCTCTAACTGAGCGCAATGAAGTCGGCGAAGCAAAAGCAAGAGCGATTGTTGCTGGCCTCTGTGAAGAGTTTCCACTCTACCCAAATTTAGATTAGGAGTTGACTAATTCATGGCACAAGTACACGTTCTTGATCATCCTCTGATTCAACATAAGCTATCCCTTATCCGAGATGAAAACACAGGCTCAAAAGATTTTCGCGAACTCGTTGAAGAGGTTGCGATGCTTATGGCATATGAAGTCACTCGGGATTTCCCGCTTCAGGAAGTCGAAGTGAACACTCCTGTTGCGACGATGAAGGCCAAGGTGATAGCAGGCCGGAAAGTTGGCCTAGTTCCGATTTTACGTGCTGGCTTAGGTATGATTGATGGAATGTTAAGGCTGATTCCAACTGCGAAGGTCGGGCATATTGGGCTTTATCGTGATCCAGAGTCTCTCAAGCCGGTTGAATACTATTGCAAGCTCCCAACCGATGTAGAAGAGCGTGACTTAATCGTGATAGACCCGATGCTTGCTACAGGTGGTTCGGCATCTGCCGCGATAACCTTCTTGAAGGAGCGGGGAGCCCGTAATATTAAGCTCATGTGCTTAATTGCAGCGCCGGAAGGAATAGAAGCGGTTCACTCTATCCATAATGATGTGGACATTTTTGTAGCAGCTGTGGATGATCATTTGAATGACCATGGATATATTATACCTGGCTTGGGAGATGCTGGAGATCGGTTATTCGGGACAAAGTGATGAACAAGGAACGACCAACCTGGGATGAGTATTTCATGCAGATGGCGCAGGTCGTGGCAGGACGCTCGACCTGTCTGCGGCGTCAAGTCGGTGCGGTCATCGTTAAGGATAAGCAAATTTTGAGCACAGGCTATAATGGAAGTCCTTCCGGGCTTACTCATTGTGTTCAGACCGGTTGCTTAAGACAGCAACTTGGCATACCTTCAGGTGAACGTACTGAGATTTGTAGAGCAGTTCACGCCGAGCAAAATGCTTTGGTGCAAGCTGCAAAGCACGGGGTAGCCATCAGTGGGGCAGATATCTACACTACCGTTCAGCCCTGTGTCCTGTGTACTAAGCTAATTATCAATGCAGGGATTAAGCGGGTATTTTACGCTTATACCTATCCGGATAAACTCGCTTTGGAAATGGCAACAGAAGCTAATTTGGAACTTGTTCATCTCATTCCGAACGATGTTACAGAGGGCTAGGGTTCCCCTAGCCCTTCTTGGCAAAAGGAGAGTATTTTAAGGTGAAAGAACAACAAAAGGTCATGGTGGTGTTTGGAACTCGCCCTGAAGCAATCAAAATGGCTCCGGTAGTTCAAGCATTCAAGAAAAGTACCTTGGAGTGTCAAGTTGCAGTGACAGCGCAGCATAGAGAAATGTTAGATCAGGTTTTGACGTTGTTTCAGATTGAACCTGATTATGACTTAAACTTGATGCAAGCGGGACAGACCTTGACAGATATTACGACCCGAGCCTTAAACGGACTAAAGGAAGTATTCCAGCAAGCAAAGCCTGATCTCGTCCTTGTTCATGGAGATACGACAACGACCTTTGTAGCCGCTTTAGCTGCTTTTTATGCCCACATCCCGGTAGGACACGTTGAAGCAGGTTTACGTACTGGAAATAAATACTCACCTTTCCCGGAAGAGATGAATCGGAAATTGGCCGGAGCCTTGACGGACTTGCATTTTGCACCGACGGAAACGGCAAAGAATAACCTTCTGCGTGAAGGGGTAGTAGAAAATAAAATTTTTGTAACTGGAAATACCGTGATCGATGCACTACTCGCCACCGTTCGCGCAGAGTATACTTTTTCCGATCCTGAGCTTCATCAGATTTTGATGAAAGAACAAGGAAGTCGGATGATTCTTGTGACGACTCATCGGCGTGAAAACTTGGGAGAACCGATGCGTCAAATCTATCGAGGGTTAGCGTCGGTCTTAGAAGAATTTCCAGATACCTATGTTGTTTTTCCTGTACATAAGAATCCTTCTGTTCGTCAGGTTGTCAATGAGGTCTTGGGGCATAATTCCCGTGTTCATTTAATTGAGCCCATGGACTACGAACCTTTCGTAAACCTGATGGCAAAGGCGAGTATCATTATGACAGATTCGGGGGGGATTCAAGAGGAAGCTCCTTCGTTAGGAATTCCTGTTTTGGTCGTTCGGGACACGACCGAGCGTCCTGAAGCAGTAGAGGCAGGTACCGTATCCTTGGTCGGAACCTCTTATGAGAAGGTCGTTGAGAAACTGAGCCATCTCCTTTCTGATCAGGATGCCTATCATAAAATGGCACATGCGATTAACCCCTATGGAGATGGGAAGGCTTCAGAGCGAATTGCGAAAATCACGGAAGAATTCTTTGGACAATTAAACCGTGGAAAATAATTCGCTACGAGGCATTATTGTATTTCCTGATAGCTTTATTTCGTCTGGTTGTTGCTAGAATGACCAAAATAATGTTATTATACTGAATAAGGCTACAATCTGGTAAAAAGCTAGACAATTTGACATTATTTTACAAAAACCGGTGACGAAGAGGAAAGCTGTAAATGAGCGAAAACCGTATGACATTAGTCAAAGCGATGGCTTTCGGAACCAGCATTGCAACAACCCTGGCTGGTCTGGTCGGAGGAGGATATTTTCTCGGACGTTTCTTGGATCACCGTTGGGGTACACAGCCATGGTTGCAAATTCTTTTAATGCTACTGGGTTTGGTTCTAGGAGGTAGTTATTTGATCGTTACTCTAAGAAAGTTTGGCGTTTCGGATGACAAAAAGTAATTCTATTCCCCTGCTTATAGGTACTTCTCTCCTTCTTCTAGGAGTTGCATTTACAGGAAAATCAAATCTGCTGGGTGCTCTTCTGGGATATTGGTTAGGATTTGTGTATACTCAATGGTTACATCGAGATACTCTGCGCAGCGTGGATGATGAAGTTTTTACTGCGATAAAACGCATGCGTCGGAGTTTTTTCGCGCGTTTAGGAATGATAACACTTGTTGTCGCCGCAGTCGGACGTTTTCAAGCGGACTGGCTGTTTACATTAGCGATAGGGATTGCTCTAGGACTGGTGGTTTCTCTTTTTTTTGGCGCCAAGCAAATTGTAAAAGATAGAAAGGGGGGAATTTAAACGAAATGCATGAAGAAACCGTAATGTGGCATCTATGGGGAATGAGCTTTAATGCGAAGACACTTATAATGACCTGGATGGTAATGGCCATAATCATTGTTCTCGTACTTCTCGCTGTGCGAAATCTTACGAGCGGCAAACCGGGTAAGGGTCAGAACATACTGGAGTGGGTTATCGACTTTGTCCGGAAGATTGTTGCGGATAATGTAGAGGATTACGAAAAGGCCAAACCGTTACTGGGCTACTTATTAACTCTGATTTTATTTGTTTTTGCATCAAATATGTTTGGGCTTATACCTAACTTGACCTTCAACCTTCTCCATAATGTCCATTTCGCTGAGCTCGACAAGATCTTCGAGGGACCTTCCTTCATGTCCCCAACGGCAGACATTAACACAACCTTAGCCTTGGCTCTAATGACGATTATTATCGTTTTAGCCATGGGGATTAAGCATAAAGGAATCCATTATTTTAAGCACTATGTAGAACCATTTCCGGTGTTTGTGGTTATTCATCTAATTGACCTGATATCAAAGCCGATGACACTTGCTTTCCGTCTTTTCGGAAACATCTATGCGGGTGAGATTTTGCTTAAGGTAATTCTTATGCTCCCAGGAATATGGGTACTTCCGGGTATCTTGCCTGATACTATTTGGCTTGCATTTAGTATTTTCATCGGGGCAATCCAATCCTATGTATTCACGGTGTTGACTACTGCCTACGTGGCTCAGGCGATCGCAGAAGATCACTAAAGCCAAACCAACCAAAATTTCAATGCTGATTTTCGGTGGACCTAATGGGTACACTGAGGGAATAATTCTTAAAAATTTATGGAAAAAACGAAAGGAGGAAACTCTGTGGACGTATCTGCTGCAGCTGCACTTGGTGCAGGAATTGCTGCTGGATTAGCAGCCTTCGGAGCTTCACTTGGTAATGGGAGTGTTATTTCAAAGACAATTGAGGGAATCGCTCGTCAGCCAGAGGCAAAGAGTACTTTACAATCAACAATGTTTATTGGCGTCGGCTTGGTTGAAGCATTGCCGCTTTTGTCTTGGGTCGTTGCCCTACTTCTTATGTTCACGAAATAATCCGTCCAAATTGGGCTTGAGTCTTTAGTTCCAGCCCGTCAGGAACAAGGGGGAACGGAAGTTCCCCCTTGAAAAAAATCATTCACAGGTGGACAAGACTTGAGAGGGGGGTAAACTGTGAATCCCATTAACATTAATTTTACGATGATCGCCCAGGCCTTATCTTTCTTACTGCTTGTTTATATTCTCAGAAGGTATGCTTGGAATCCACTCATGAATATCATGGAAGAACGCCGCAGCCTTATTGAGTCGAATATTGCACAAGCCGAGAAGGAACGTCAACAGGCGGAACAAATAAAGCGTGAATATCAAGAAGAGATGCGTAAAGCTCGTCAAGAAGCCCAAGAGGTGATTGCAAAAGCGACAAAGTTAAGCGAAGAACGAGCTGCTGAAGTTCTTTCTGGTGCCCATGAGGAAGCAGAGAAAATTAAGAAATCTGCTCTTATGGATATCGAACGCGAACGTGATCGTGCGGTTGCCCAGGTACAAGCTCAAGTTGCTGGCTTATCTGTAGCTGTTGCCGAGAAAATCATTCGCAAAAATCTGGATGTTAAAGGCCAGGAAGATATGATTGAGCAATTTATTCAAGAAGTAGGGGAATTGCCATGTTAAAGGGAGCGCTAGCCCATCGGTATGCCCAAGCCTTATTTGAAATCGGGGTTCAAAGCGATTTGAATACGATTGAGGCTGAACTTCAGGATCTTACGAAGTTAATCGAACAGAATACTGAGGTCGCTCATTTCCTTTACCATCCGCATATTTCTCTGACAGAAAAAAAGTCGCTCATGGAAAAACTGTTCGCCGGACAATTAAGTGTGACCGTGCGAAATTTCCTCTACTTACTTATTGACCGGAGACGCCAGAATTATCTCCCGGACATCACTCGGGAGTTTAGTTTGCTTACCGACAAAGCTCGGAATGTTGTAGAAGCGAAGGTGGCTAGCGCCACACCCTTGAACGAAAGTCAAGAAGAGCGTCTGCAAAAAGAGTTAGCTCGGATGACCGGGAAAGAAGTACGGTTAGTTAAGGAAGTCCGCCCGGAGCTTATCGGTGGAGTGCTCGTTCAGATTGGAGACCGAGTGATGGATGGAACTGTGGCTTACAAGCTTCAGCGTATTCGCCAAAGCCTTAGCCACGCTTAAGAAGGTATGGAAAAGACCTCAGAAAATAGGGGTGAAAAGACAGGATGAATTTACGTCCAGAAGAAATCAGTTCAATCATTAAACAGCAGATCGAACGATATGACAGTGCAATTGAAGTCGTGGACGTGGGTACTGTAATCACCGTTGGAGATGGAATTGCCCGTGTTCATGGATTAGAACAGGCAATGGCAGGAGAACTCCTGGAGTTTCCAAACGGAATTTACGGGATGGCCATGAACCTAGAAGAAGATAACATTGGTTGCATTATTTTAGGGCCTTTTACCTCAATTAAGGAAGGAGACCAAGTCAAGCGTACAGGACGGATTGTGGAGGTCCCTGTAGGGGAAGCCATGATTGGACGTGTCGTAAATGCACTCGGTCAACCTGTCGACGGAAAAGGGGAAATCAAAACCGAAAAGTTCCGTCCGATTGAGTCTAATGCCCCAGGGGTTGTCTATCGGAAATCTGTTCATGAGCCCTTGCAAACGGGCCTAAAGTCAATTGACGCGATTGTACCCATTGGCCGGGGTCAACGGGAACTTATCATCGGCGACCGTCAAACCGGTAAGACTGCGGTTGCAATCGACACGATTATCAACCAAAAGGGCCAGGATGTCATTTGTATCTATGTAGCTATTGGTCAAAAGGCCTCTACTGTGGCTGGAGTTGTAAAAACTCTTCAAGACCATGGCGCAATGGATTACAGCATTGTCGTTACGGCGACAGCATCTGAGCCTGCTCCAATGCTTTACATTGCCCCGTATTCGGGCTGCGCAATGGGTGAAGAATTCATGTATAATGGCAAGCATGTTTTGATCATTTATGATGATCTCTCCAAACAAGCGGCTGCCTATCGTGAATTATCCTTGCTCCTGAAGCGCCCACCAGGCCGTGAAGCATACCCTGGTGACGTTTTCTATCTACACTCCCGTCTCTTAGAGCGGGCTGCGAAATTATCCCCCGATCTTGGAAGCGGTTCGATGACGGCACTTCCGATTATTGAGACACAGGCAGGGGACGTATCCGCATATATTCCAACGAACGTGATTTCTATCACGGACGGTCAGATTTTCTTAGAGACTGACTTGTTTAACTCAGGTTTCCGACCAGCTATTAACGTCGGTATATCCGTATCCCGTGTTGGGGGAGCGGCTCAGATTAAGGCCATGAAACAAGTTGCTGGACAATTACGTTTGGACCTTGCACAGTATCGTGAGCTCGCGGCCTTCGCTCAGTTCGGGTCAGATCTAGATAAAATCACCCAAATGCGGCTATCTCGTGGAGAGCGGACGATGGAAATTCTGAAGCAACTCCAGTATCAACCGATGGTGGTTGAAGAGGAAGTCGTAGTCATTTATGCCGCGGTTAAAGGGCTCGTAGACGACATTGAAGTGGACAAGCTTGGTCAGTTTGAAGAAGAGTATCTGCGTTTCATGCGCTCCGTTAAATCCGATCTCCTCACTAGAATCCGCACGGAAAAGGCGCTTTCGGATGAGTTGAACGCTGAGATTGAAAAGGCAATCAACGAATTCAAGCAAGGTTTTTTGGGGTAAAGTAAATTGGCTTTAGTTGAGCTTTATCCAGCGGAAAATATTAGGGGGTAGGTGAACGAGGTGGCAGGAGTACGCGATATACGTCGCCGGATTCGTAGCGTACGTAATATGCAGCAGATTACAAAAGCCATGAAGATGGTCGCTGCGGCGAAATTGCGTAAAGCTCAGGAAAAGGTCATCGCTGCCCGGCCTTATGCCCGTCAATTGCAAGAAGTCTTGGCTCGCCTTGCTCAGGCCCATGTGGATGTTACACATCCATTGTTGGAAAACCGGCCTGTGCAACGAGTGGGCTATGTCATCATCACATCTGACAGAGGCTTATGTGGTGGGTATAATGCGAACCTAATCCGGATGACCAATGGAATGATTTCTGAAGAAACACGAGAGGTGAAACTCGTTGCGGTAGGACGTAAAGGACGAGATTTCTTTCGGCGTGGAAAAGTAGAGACGATAGCAGAGTTTGTTGGTCTAGGGGATAATCCATCATACGCCCAGGCCAAAGAGATCGCGAGTGAAGTCATTAGTCTCTATGAAAATGGGGAGCTTGATGAAGTCTACCTGGTTTATACTGAATTCGTCACCGCGATTTCCCAGCGTCCGACAAAAATCAAGCTTTTACCAATTGAGCAACCGAAGGGAACACCTGGTAAAGAATACATTTTTGAGCCCACTCCTGAGGAGATTCTCACGACGTTACTCCCTAAGTATGTCGAAACGCAAGTTTTTCGAACATTGTTAGAGGGTAAGGCGAGTGAGATGGGAGCAAAGATGACGGCGATGGGTTCTGCAACGGATAATGCCAAAGAATTGATTGATCGGCTAACGTTACAGATGAATCGTGCGCGTCAAGCAGCGATTACAAAGGAAATTTCCGAAATAGTTGGGGGAGTAGCTGCCCTCGAATAGGCTACCGGAAATAGGCAAAAAGGAGGTTTCTCGCCTGTGAATATCGGCAAGATTGTGCAAATCCTGGGACCGGTAGTTGACGTTGAGTTCGCTTCCGACGCACTGCCGGAGATTTATAGTGCAATTCAAGTCACTGTACCCGAGAAAGAACTTGATCTCACGCTCGAGGTCGCTCAACACTTGGGAAATAATACGGTTCGTTGTGTTTCTATGTCCTCAACGGATGGGCTACAACGGGGAATGCAAGCCCTCGATACAGGGGCACCCATTACGGTTCCCGTCGGACCGGTAACTTTAGGGCGGATTTTTAACGTCCTAGGGAAAGCAATTGATAATGGACCAGAGGTTCATGCGGATACGAGCTATCCGATTCATAGACCCGCTCCTGCCTTCGTAGACCAAGACCCCTCGACCAATATGTTGGAAACAGGGATTAAGGTCATCGACCTACTTGCGCCTTACTCAAAGGGTGGAAAGGTCGGTCTCTTTGGTGGTGCAGGAGTAGGTAAAACTGTACTCATTCAAGAGCTCATCAATAACATCGCCATGGAGCATGGTGGACTTTCTGTTTTCGCAGGGGTTGGAGAGCGCACCCGTGAAGGGAATGACCTTTGGAACGAGATGAAAGAGTCTGGAGTTATCGATAAGATGGCCATGGTTTTCGGACAGATGAATGAGCCCCCAGGTGCACGTCTTCGCGTGGGCCTATCGGGACTAACCATGGCGGAGTATTTCCGTGATGTTCAAAATCAAGACGTCCTTCTCTTCATCGATAACATTTTCCGCTTCACACAAGCGGGTTCTGAAGTTTCAGCACTCCTTGGACGTATGCCTTCTGCAGTAGGGTATCAGCCAACTTTAGCAACTGAGATGGGAGCTTTACAGGAGCGGATTACCTCTACACGGAATGGTTCTATTACCTCCGTTCAAGCGATTTATGTACCGGCTGACGACTTGACGGACCCGGCACCTGCCACAGCATTTGCTCACTTGGATGCGACCACAGTATTAAACCGTGCTATTTCCGAGAAAGGGATTTACCCAGCAGTTGACCCGCTGGACTCCTCTTCACGGATTCTCTCTCCGCAAATTTTGGGAGAAGAGCACTATGAGGTCGCTCGGAGCGTACAGCAGATTCTCCAGCGGTATAAGGAACTTCAAGATATTATTGCAATTCTTGGTATGGACGAGCTCTCAGAAGATGAGAAACAAGTCGTGGCCCGTGCCCGTAGAATTGAGCGCTTCCTTTCCCAGCCGTTCCACGTTGCTGAAGTCTTCACAGGCTCACCGGGTAAGTATGTTCCGGTTAAAGAGACTGTACGAGGCTTTAAAGAAATCGTGGAAGGGAAACACGATAACTTACCGGAAGCAGCCTTTCATATGGTGGGTACCATCGAAGAAGCAATCGAAAAAGCCAAAGCATTGGGGGCATAAACATGGCAGGGACGTTTACACTCCGTGTCGTTTCCCCGGAAGGCAATGTGCTTAAGGAAGAAGCAGAATTTGTGGTATTACCCGGGGAAACCGGTGAAATCGGAATTTTGCCGAACCATACACCGCTGATTACAGCGATGAATATCGGTGTCATACGCTATACGGTAAATGGGACGATTCATAGAATCTCGACCTCAGGTGGATTCGTAGAAGTAGCCGATAACAAAGTCACGATTTTAGCGGATACAGCTGAACCGGGGGAAGTAATTGATCTCCAACGTGCCATAGCGGCGAAGGAAAGAGCAGAAAAGCGTTTGAATCAGAGGACTCAGGATATAGATATTAAACGCGCGGAATTAGCTCTCCATCGTGCTTTGGCTCGAATCAACGCCGCACAGAATAAGTAGTACTCCATGATAATTATGGATATTGCTTGGTAAAATCTGCTCATTATTATTCATTACAAAGAGGTTGTCTCTAAGTTGAAACTACGCCCGCGAGGGTTTAGTTACATTAGGAGACAGCCTTTTTTTTGCGCGTAAATTTTTCATCGAGTTGGAACAAATAACCGTTATCTTTTGAAGGCTTTGGCAAAACTAGTCATAAGAAAGAAAAGTAGAATAGAGGGATGTTATGAGCGCAGATGCTCATGGAATTGAAAATAAAATAACGAAGCATTACCCCTATAAATTACTCTGGATGACCGTATTATTTTTGTGCACTCTTTTTACCTATGGAGTTCTTGCGCCAACAAACAAGTTATTTAAAGATCAATCGAACCCCTTACTCCTTAATTCAGGCTTTACAAAGGCCAGCGAAGCGGAATTGAGAGTTGTCTTATGGTTTGAAGTAGAAACGCCACCTGTAAATTTAAGGACGGGCCTTCCCCAAGAGGGCTGGGAGTGGAAAGAGTCTTTTAGAAATACATCGAATGGAAGTGCCTACACATTATCAGGATATACGATCATCCAATCAGAAGAAGAAAAAGAGCTTTATCCATGGTTCCAGAAGCTTTCAAAACAAGTAAAGGAGCTTGGAGGGGTTGTATATTTAGATGAAAAAGTGTCGGAAGGAATAGATATTGCAAATTACTCTGTTCAGCAAGGGATAAATCCGATACAATGGTCTTTGTCGGAAAGCACAATCTCTGTCGCAGGACAGATGAAGGAGCTATATCCAATGGTGAGAGCCGGGGGAGATTTTGTTAATATCCAGGTGATAAGCCAGGCTAATGCCGGGAAGGGAAAAACGGCTGTTGCGATCCCTGTATTACTGGAAGAATTTTAGTATGACTAAAATTGTAATAAAAGCAGGAAATTCGGGTGTCTAAGGAGAATAAAAGCTAGTCGAATAGAAATTGACCAAACTATGATTTTCCAAGACTATTCATAGAAAATTGAGACAAAAAGGGGGTGCCTCAGCACTTGAGTAAACTATTCGTTACCGGCGGTGGTTCCTTAGAAGGAACGATTACCGTCAGCGGAGCAAAAAATGCAGTATTGCCTATCATTGCGGCCAGCCTGCTTTCTCCAGAACCTGTACGCATAGATGATGCCCCGCACTTGCTGGATGTCACTGTTATGTGTCAGGTGATTGGGGCTTTCGGAGCGTCTGTTCGGCGGGAGGGTTCGCAGTTATTTATAAACACACCTGAAATTACGAGTTTTGAAGCACCACATGACTTAGTTTCCCAGATGCGAGCTTCAATTGTTACTATGGGTCCAGTACTCGCACGGACTGGGAGAGTTCGGATTTCTCATCCAGGGGGCTGTGCTATTGGCTCTCGCCCAATCAATTGGCATCTCAAGGGGTTAGAAGCCCTAGGCGCTGAGATTCGAATGGATCATGGTTACCTCGATGTGAGTGCACCTGTTCTGAGAGGAGCACGGATTTATTTAGATTTTCCGAGTGTCGGAGCTACTGAGAACATTATGATGGCAGCAGCAGGTGCACAGGGAACAACATTTATTGAGAATGCAGCACAAGAACCGGAAATTATTGATCTGGCAAACTTCTTGAATCAGATGGGCGGAAAAGTTCGTGGAGCGGGGACAAGTGTCATTCGCATCGAAGGAGTTCAAGAGTTCCATGGAGCGATTCATACAGTCATTCCAGATCGTATCGAAGCAGGGAGTTACCTTCTGATGGCCGCTGCTGCTGGAGGAGATATTTTTGTCCAGAATGTTATCGCGGATCATTTAAAGCCCTTGCTCGCTAAAATGGATGAAGCAGGAATTTACTTCCGTGAAGAAGATGATGGAATTCGAGTGGTCGGTGAAGGGGTGTACAACGCGGTTGATATTAAGACCCAAGTTCACCCGGGCTTCCCTACTGACTTACAGGCCCCGTTCTTGGCCTTCCTAACACGCGCAAATGGCACAGGAGTAGTTACAGAGACTGTATTTGAGAATCGATTCATGCATGTTGATGAGCTCAAACGTATGGGCGCAGATATTAAGATCGAGGGCCGAAGCGCAATCATCCAAGGAGTCAATCGCTTAAATGCTGCTCCGGTGACCGCGACAGACCTACGAGCAGGTGCTGCCCTAATCCTTGCAGCTTTGACGTCTGAAGGGGAGACAGAGATTCAGGGTGTTCATCACATAGACCGTGGCTATGAACATATCGTCGAGAAATTGACGCGAATCGGAGCTCAAATACGGAGACAAGAGTAGCTTGCAGTTTTCATTAACGTAACGAATATAAAGTGTATAAGGTTGAAAGCAAATTCCATAAAGCAAGATTTCATGAGCAGAGATTCAGGCTGATAAAACACAGCAGGAGTCTCTGCTTTTTCTTCAGCATATTGTCCATTTCTTCTGCATAGTGTTTAGCGAAGGCTTGACCTATTGAGAGGAGGAGTGCATTTGAAAAAAGAAGGGATCACCATTTTGATACTCACGGTGATTATCATCATACTTATTCCCTGGACTATCTTGCGTTGGCAGGACGAGAAAGGATCGACCGAGGACTTTCAGATACGCATCAAAATGCCTAATGGCCAGGTTGATCAACTTCCCCTCGAGGAGTACCTCATCGGGGTAGTCGCTGCAGAAATGCCGGCTGAATTTGAACCGGAAGCCCTCAAAGCTCAAGCAGTAGCTGCCCGTACCTTTGCCGCTAAACGGTTAAGCCAACATCCTGTGCCTGATCCTGGATTTGATGTAGATACAACGGTGAATACGCAAGCCTGGATATCAGAAAATCAGATGAGAGACAAGTGGGGATGGGTTGGATTTTGGCGATACCATGGGCGTATAGAAAAGGCAGTAACAAGTTCGAAGGGTCAGGTGCTCGTAGCAAGTGGACAGTATATCGATGCCTTTTATCATAGTAGTACCGGTCGGAAACAAACGGAGCGAGCAGAAGATGTATGGAGCTCCGCCAGGCCTTATCTGCAAAATGTTGATTCTGAGGAGAAAGAGCCGAATCGTTATATCAAGAATTACACCTTTACTCCGAATACTCTTTATCAGAAATTAGGCATTTCCGGAACGGTGAAGGCCTTTACGGGAACTGACTTTGTAATCTTGAGCCAAACTGCTGCGGGAAGGGCAAAGACAGTCCGTGTAATGGGTAAGAATTATTCAGGAGCCCAGCTCCGGGCGTTGCTCGGATTGGCCTCAACAGATCTCGAGGTGATCATTAAACCAGAGGAAATTCAGCTCAGAACCTATGGAAATGGGCATGCTGTTGGAATGTCCCAGTATGGGGCCAATGATTTGGCCAAGAGCGGAAAGACCTTTGAAGAAATCCTGGAGCATTATTATCCAGGAGCAAAGTTATTGGCTTTAAGTAAGGGTTCATGAGAAACGAGTTTACTTTATCACCGCTTAGTTGTCTAAACCCGGCTGCTCTGGGTAAGGATATCTCTTGAGGTGATTTTTTTATGAATTCATGGAGATGGAGAACCGTTATTATTTGTTGGGTTTTAGGAGTTGTACTTTTTGGAGCCAGCTCGTTCTTTTTTGGGGAGCAGAAAAACGTCGATAATCTGCCAACGGGTACTG
The DNA here is from genome assembly GCF_055378975.1 of Desulfitobacterium elongatum. Classification (NCBI taxonomy): domain Bacteria; kingdom Bacillati; phylum Bacillota; class Clostridia; order Eubacteriales; family Desulfitobacteriaceae; genus Desulfitobacterium; species Desulfitobacterium elongatum. The sequence goes on from NZ_AP038772.1 coordinate 128,232, forward strand.
AGGTCATTGGACAAGCATATGAGGAGAATCCTCAAGTCACTGAAGACGTAGAGAAGGCTAAGGAATTAGAAGTGTCAAGTGCCTCTAACCACTCGCTTACGTCGGAAGAATATAGAATTAAGTCTGAATTAGCACTTGTCGGCATTAAAAGTGAAGGAAGTGCTACGAATGATTTCCGTTCAAAGGAGGATGCTTCTAAGAACGATACTTCTAAGAATGGAAAAGCAAAGACTATAAAGGATTTTCCAAGCCCCGTTCAGGGCGTACTGATTAAATCAGCAGGAAATTATTACTCAGAATCCTTACAGGCTTACCTCTTTCACGCCGGGACAGACTATGCTCAGGCGGAGGGAGCGGTCATTCGAGTAAAACAATCAGGTAAAGTAATCTATGCAGGGCCTGACCCCATTCTCGGCCAAAAAGTTGAGGTGGATTGTGGAGAGGACTGGAACGTAATCTATGGTGGACTCGAAAATCTCCGGGTTAAAGAAGGAGAGCAGGTAGAGGTTAATCAGGCCATAGGACAAGTGGGATATTATCCTGGCGCGGATGGAGTGAAGGATCAGCCGCAGCTTCATTATGAAGTTTGGCATGGGGATCAAGTACAAATTCCGAGTGTGGGAGACTAAAAAAAGAGGTCGAGTAGGCTCATAGCAGCTCGGCCTTCTTGTAAATTGGATTGCCAGGATTTTTCCAATCCAAATTAGACAGGATGCTAAGAGAAAGAGAGCGGGAATTTTTAAAGTTCCCGCTCTCTTTCTCTCAATATAGACCTATTCTCCCTTAGGACAAGGAATTCGTATCTACCCATTCCTTGGCTTCAAGTACGGATTCTTCGCTTGGAATGGGTACATTCGATTCAGGCTTCGCACTTTCGATATGCCCGCGCCAGGCAGCTGTGTCGTGACGTTCTATAGGGTTAGCTTGAAATTTTTCTTTCGACTTATTTTCTTCGTTCATAAGAAGACCTCCTTGGATAACTTTTTTAGCTCAAGAACACTCATTCTGACTTAATATTGCATCTCCGAGAAGCGCTTTAAGGTCTGATATTTTTCATGGGCATGTTTCTCGGCCACGTCGAACATCTCTTGGGCATGCTCAGGGAAGACGGTCTTGAGGGAGGAGTAACGAATTTCACCCTTTAAGAAGTCTTGGAAGCTCCCCTTGGGTTCTTTGGAGTCGAGGATAAAGGGGTTCTTTCCTTGGTCCTTAAGGCGTGGGTCATGACGCCAGAGATGCCAATAGCCAGCATCGACCGCTTTTTTCATCTCAATCATGCTCGTACCCATACCGGATTTGATCCCGTGGTTGATACAAGAAGCGTAGGCGATAATGATGGACGGACCGTGATAGCTTTCCGCTTCGGTGATCGCTTTAATCGTTTGATTCATATTAGCTCCCATAGCAATCTGGGCGACGTAAACATAGCCATAGGTCGTGGCGATGAGTCCGAGATCCTTTTTACGGACTTTCTTTCCAGCAGCCGCAAACTTGGCGATAGCGGCTGTCTGAGTCGCTTTCGAGGACTGACCACCGGTGTTGGAATACACTTCGGTATCCATAATAAAGATGTTGACATCATCCCCACTGGCAATGACATGGTCTAAACCATTATAGCCGATGTCATACGCAAAGCCGTCCCCGCCGAAGACCCAGACGGAAGGTTTAATGAGATAATCTTTTTTCGCTTTAATCTCCGATAGAATCGGGTTGCCAGCAACATCTTCATTTTTCATCGCTACGAGCACACGAGCTGAGGCCTGCTTTGAACCTTCCCCATCATTCATATTTTCAATCCAATCACGGAAGGCTTCTTTGAGATTATCACCTAGGGAGCTCTCTAAGCCTTGTTGCATTAGTTGAGCAATTTTATCACGTATTTGTCTCGAACCAATATATATGCCGTACCCGAACTCCGCATTATCCTCAAAGAGCGGGTTCATCCAGGCTGGTCCTTTGCCATCTGCATTGGTGGTATAAGGAATCGAGGGAGCACTGCCTCCCCAGATGGAAGAACACCCTGTTGCATTGGCAATAATCATCCGTTCACCGTATAGTTGTGTAATGAGTTTTGCATAAGGTGTCTCGCCGCAGCCGGGGCAAGCTCCATTAAACTCAAGCAGCGGTCTGGCGAACTGGCTACCGACAAGTGTTCTCACATCCATGAGATCACGTTTTTCAGTAACATTCATCGCAAATTCCCAGTTTTCCGATTCCATCTCAATCTCATGATCCGCAGGCTTCATAACTAGAGCTTTGCCAGGTGCTGGGCAGATATCTGCGCAGTTGGCACACCCGGTACAATCGAGCGGAGAGACCTGAATCCGATAATGGTAGCCTTCGAGTTTCTTAGCCGTTGGCTTCTTCGTCTTAAAGGTATCAGGGGCTTTGGTGTACTCATCCTCATCCAAGAGGAAGGGTCGAATGGTGGCATGGGGACAGACATAGGAGCACTGGTTACACTGGATACATTTATCAATTTGCCATTCGGGAATATAGACGGCAATTCCTCGTTTCTCGTACTTCGTGACGCCGAGTGGGAAAGTCCCATCCTCAATCCCGACGAAGGCACTCGTCGGAAGGTCATCCCCTTCGTGGCGGGCCATCGGTCGTTCAATGTTTTTAATAAAGTCAGGGAGTTCTTTGACCGGCATAGCTTCATCAGGGGCATCTGCCCAAGAAGCAGGAACCTCCACTTTATGTAGGGCTTCGATCCCGCGATCGACCGCTTTTTGATTCATCTCTACGATATTGGAACCCTTTTTGCCGTAAACTTTTTGAATGGAATCCTTCAGGTAGCGGATAGCATCCTCGACGGGAATCACGTTAGCAAGCTTAAAGAAAGCAGACTGCATGACCATGTTAATCCGACCACCGAGCCCAATCTCCCCGGCGATGGAAATCGCATCGATGATATAGAAGTTAATATTGTTTTTGGCAATATAACGCTTTAGCAAGGCTGGAAGGTGATCTTCCACTTCCTCAGGCTTCCAAGGGCAGTTTAGGACAAAGGTTCCATTCTCCCTTAAACCTTTTAAGAGATCATAATTATAGATAAAGGATTTATTGTGGCAGGCGATGTAGTCGGCATCGAAGACAAAGTAAGAGGACTTAATCGGCTTTTTACCGAAGCGCAAGTGGGAGATTGTCGTTCCGCCGGACTTTTTACTGTCATATTCAAAGTACCCTTGAACATTGAGGTCCGTGTTATCCCCAATAATTTTAATGGCACTCTTATTGGCACCGACTGTACCATCTGAGCCTAGTCCCCAGAACTTACAACGAATCGTGCCTTCTGGAGAGGTATCAATAATCTCATCCAAAGGCAAGGAAGTGTGGCTTACATCGTCGATGATTCCGATTGTGAAGCGGTCTTTGGGCTTAGCTTGTTTTAGATTCTTATAAACAGCCAAAATCTGAGATGGAGTAGTATCCTTTGAACCCAGACCATAACGCCCACCGACAATAATCGGTCGTGTAGTTTCATGATTAAACGTCTGTACGATATCTAAGTAAAGAGGTTCACCGGTAGAGCCAGGTTCCTTCGTCCGGTCGAGAACTGCAATTTTCTTAACGGTCTTCGGAAGAACGTCGAAGAAATATTTTGAGCAGAAGGGACGATAAAGGTGAACTTTAAGAAGTCCTAATTTTTCCCCTTTTTGACCTAGGAAATCGATGGTCTCTTCTATCGTATTGCACACCGATCCCATGGCAACGATAATGTTTTCAGCCTGAGGATCCCCGTAATACTGGAAGGGGTGATATTCCCGTCCAGATATTTTCTTAAACTCTTTGAAATAATCCTCGACGATATCAGGAATGGCTTCGACGAAGGGGTTAGAGACCTCACGTCCTTGGAAATAAATATCTGGATTCTGTGCGGTTCCTCTTAGCACGGGATGCTCTGGGTTAAGGGCACGGTCTCTAAACTCTTGAATTGCATCATAATCGACGAGTTTGGCGATCTCTTCATAAGGGGTGACCTCAATTTTCTGAACTTCATGGGAGGTTCTAAACCCGTCGAAAAAGTGGAGGAACGGTACCCGTGATTTGATTGCTGAAAGATGTGCTATAAAACCTAGGTCCATAGCTTCTTGAACATCATCCGAGCAGAGCATAGCAAAACCGGTCTGACGGGCTGCATTAATATCTTGATGATCTCCAAAGATGGATAGGGACTGTGTTGCTAAGGCCCGAGCACTAACATGAAAGACTGCTGGAACTAGATTTCCAGCCATTTTGTACATTTCAGGAATCATGAGTAATAATCCTTGGGAAGCTGTGTAGGTCGTCGTTAAGGCTCCAGCTTGAAGGGAGCCATGTGTAGCGGCAGCTGCGCCCGATTCGGATTGCATCTCTACAACTCTCACGGGCTGATCAAATAAGTTCTTTTTACCATGAGCCGCCCATTCGTCGACGCCCTCAGCCATAGGAGATGAGGGGGTAATCGGGAAGATGGTTGCAACCTCAGTTAGAGCATAAGATGCCTCAGCTGCGGCTTGGTTCCCATCCATCGTTTTCATTTTCTTTGCCACTAGAGAACCTCCTTTAAAAAGCGTTGAACATTAAAGTATAGGCTTAGTATTCGTTATTGAAAGACTCTCATACCTATTTTTATATTTTAATTTGAAACCGATAAGGGAAACTGAAATTGAGACAAGGGATATTGAGTCGTACCTTATACATCATTTACCAGTTAAAGACATCTATTAAGGATGTCTTTTTTAAATTTTCCGTGCATATAAATGTATAAAATTTTGGTGCAGAAGGAGGGCTCAGCGTGCAAGAATACATTCGCAAGCGGGTACTCGATATTGGAAATTACATCATGGAATCGAGCGCCACAGTAAGGCAAACCGCTGATATTTTCGGCGTCAGTAAATCCACTGTGCATAAAGATGTAACGGAGCGATTGCCCCTAATCAATGAGAAGCTCGCAATGGAGGTTAAGCAGATTCTCGAGAGTAATAAAGCCGAGCGACATATTCGCGGTGGAGAGGCGACTCGGAAAAAATATCAGGAGAACTAGGGAAAAGGTTATTATTTTCGCATATCGGGAAGCATAATATAAGGGTGCATAAGTGCAACAGCTAAAGCGCGATAAGTCGCACTGTGACTTATCGAGGCTTCTGCCTTCGCGAACTCAGCACAAGCCAAGTTTTCTTTAGAAAAAAGGGTAAATACTTAAAGGAATTAGTCTATTTTTAGCGAATAAGAGAATGTGGTATATTATGTATAATCTCCCGCAGGGGAGATTGTACTTTTGCTTTAAGGGGATTAAGTCGTACTGGTTTTTCCAGAGAGCTATGAGTGAAGGCTGACGTGTTCATGAAAGCTGGACAAGCCAGAGAGAAAGAAAGGGGCACCTCTACGAATGTTCGGGATTGATTTAGGAATTGATTTAGGGACGGCGAGTGTTTTAGTGTACGTAAAGGGAAAAGGAATTGTTATGCACGAACCCTCCGTAGTTGCGATTGATAAGAATACGAATAAGCGGATCGCGGTCGGAGAAGAAGCTCGGATGATGCTCGGTCGTACTCCGGGTAATATCGTAGCCGTTCGCCCGATGCGGGATGGCGTCATTGCAGATTATCAAACGACGGAGTTAATGCTCAAATATTTCTTAGAAAAAGCGGGCGCTCGGCGTTGGCCCTTCTTTAAGACCCGTGTTGTTGTATGTATCCCTTCTGGTGTTACAGAAGTTGAAGAACGCGCTGTGAAACAGGCGGCTTATCAAGCGGGAGCAAAACAGGTAAAGGTTATTGAAGAACCTTATGCAGCAGCGCTAGGAGCGGGACTGGACATCGCTGGGCCGACGGGGAACATGGTCGTGGATATCGGCGGAGGGACCTCGGATATCGCGGTACTTTCCCTTGAAGGAATCGTAACCAAACGTAGTTTGCGCGTAGGTGGAGATAAATTTGATGAAGCGATTATTCGGCATATTCGCCGCGAATATAACTTGATGATCGGAGAGAGAACCGCCGAAGAAGTTAAAATAGCGGTCGGAGCTGCTGTTCCTGAGGGTCGTCCGGATCATGCCGAAATCGATGTGCGCGGAAGAGACCTCGTAACTGGGCTTCCCAAAACAATTAATGTGAATTCGAAGGAATGTTATGTTGCCCTCGAAGAATCGATTGAGGCGATTGTCGGAGCGGTCAAGGAAGTCCTAGAGCGGACGCCGCCTGAGCTTTCTGCAGATATTTTGAATAAAGGGATCGTCATGACAGGTGGGGGATCACTTGTTTATGGTTTCGATGCCCGAATTTCCCGAGAGACAGGCTTGCCAGTAACTCTAGCGGATGATCCTATTTCCTGTGTCGCTTTAGGGACAGGGAAGGTATTAGATCACAGTTTTTAAGTCTTTGGCATAGATATCTGGTTCCATATGCTTGATGATCATAGGCCCGAGGAAAGAGGCTGATATCCGGTTGAAAATGCCGGGATAAGCACCCGCCTCGGTTTCTTTCTTTTTACCTACCCGATGACTAAGTCTAAGAAGACTTTCTTATTAATCGAGAAAAATAGCGCTAACATCTTGAGTAAGGTAGTTAGCATGTGCAAAAAGTCTTAGCGGGCTTTTGGGAATACGGATCAACTGCCTAATGAAAAATTTGCTTAATGTGGAGGGCTCAAAGGTGAGAGTCGATATACTTGGGGTAAAGATTGACCGTGAATCCATGCAACAGACGGTAACAAAAATCCAAGATGCCATCGAAAAGCATCAAGACATCCAAGTGATTACAGCAAACCCTGAGTTGATCTATGCTACGGGTAAAGATGCCCGGCTCAAGCAATTAATCAATTCTGCCCAGATTGTTACTCCTGATGGAGTAGGAGTCGTGTGGGCTGCGAAGCGTTTAGGCTACCCGGTGGCCGAGAGGGTTACTGGAATCGATCTAGTAGAAGCGTTATTTCCCGTGGCCGCAGAAAAAGGGTGGCGGGTATTTTTGTTAGGGAGCAAGCCAGGAGTCGCGGAACTGGCAGCGCAGAAAGTTGAAGAGAAACATCGGGGTTTTGTCTGGCAAGCGGAGGATGGCTATTTTAGCCGTGAAGAGGAACCCGCCTTGCTGGAGAAAATTCGTAACTTCAAACCGGACCTACTCCTAATAGGATTAGGTGCACCACGGCAGGAATTCTGGATGTTTTCCCACTTGAATTTAGCAACGGTCAGCATGGGGGTAGGAGGCAGCTTTGACGCACTTGCTGGGTTTAACAAACGCGCTCCGAAGTGGATCCAAGATATTCGCCTTGAGTGGCTCTATCGCCTCGTAAAGCAGCCACAGCGCTTTAAACGCCAACTTGTACTGCCTCGTTTTGCCTGGGCAGTGATTCGGTCCAGTAAGGAGCAAGTGAGGTCACGGAAAGCACGGTAGAGCTGATAAATTCTGAGAAAAGTACCTTGTAGAGTACTTTGCTAGTTGAGTTATGTTACAGACGCTCGGGAGAATTAGGCTTGCAAAGCAAACTTAGAAAACAAACCAAGGATTTTGTTTTGCAGGAGTGAACGGCTTCTAAGCCAGCGGTAACCAATCTTCGCGAAAAGTACGCAGCGGAGACGGGTTGGAAACATGGACGTTTCCAACCGGCCACGAGGCAAACAAGTGCGATAGTCTACTACGACTATCGGGAAGCCGATTTGGCCACGAAAGCCTCCAGTGACGAAAGCCTCCGGTGGAGGGTTTCGCCCGAAGCCGCATGCTCAAGAGATAGCTAAACGGCTGAAGGTGGGTTTTGCCAAAGCCGCAAGCTTGTGATGATTCTAAACGGCGAAGGATGTACCCGTAGTAGCGGAGAACTTGAGCGTTAGATTGGTCCGCGCAGCTTACTGAGTACGAAAGTGTCCGTGGACATTTTCGCCCGAAGCCGACTGCTTAAAATGAATTCAATACGGCGAAGGTCCGGTGTAAAACAGAATCCTGGAGATATTATTCTGAAAAAAGTACCTGGAATATTTACCAGCGAAAAAAGCTCACCAAGACCGACTAAAACGCTACGCTCTAAAACGTACTTAGGAATGGGAGGTTGGAAAATGCCTGAGTGGGAATTCAAATGGTCCTGGGAGAAGATTACGCTTGATCCACAGGCCAGGGAGGACTTCTTGCAGGAATCCCAGCCTTTTATTCGCCATGTCTCCGTTCAGACGTGCCGCCGTGCCTTAGAATGGGGTAGGGATGAGGAATTATCCGAGGCTTTGATCGCATTCAATGAAGCCATTGGACACTATGAAGAAGATCGTGGGGTTCCTTTTCTCGCCTATGCTCGACTTCTTATCAAACGACGCTTAATTGATTATTACCGAAAGCAGCGTCTGCGGGAAGCTTTACCGATGGATCAGGATGAGGTAGGGCAAGCCGTGGAGATTCACGTGGGAGTTCATGAGTTCAGAGAACGGCAACAGAACCAAGAACGGGCGGGTGAAATTCAGGAATTCGCTAAGGCCCTTGAAAAATATGGCTTATCTTTTCAGGCACTGGTGGAGGTATCCCCAAAACATCGGGATACCCGAGGAACACTTTTAAGGGTTGCCCGCACTCTTGCTTCTGACAAGAAATTATGGAGTCAAGTCGAAAAGACAGGGAAACTCCCTATGCAAGCATTGACTCTGAAGACACAAATTCACCCTAAAGTTCTTGAACGGGGAAGGAAGTTCATTTTGGCAGTGGCCTTGCTCATTGTAAACCAGCATGATTATATCTATCTAAGGGAGTATGTGCTCCCGAGTGAAAGGGGGGATGAGGGATGAGTGGGTTTAAAGCGGTTGTCTTAGAAAAAAATGGGACACTGCTGACGGTGCTCACTTCAGATGGGGCGTTTCAGAAGCTTCGCTATAAGGGCGCTGTGGTCATTGGAGAGGAAATCGAAATTCCCGCGGTACAAAAAACGCCAATTTGGCGGATCGTCGCAAGTATCGCAGCAATTTTTCTTATGGTTTTCACGGGAGTATTCGGGTGGAACGCTTATCAACCCAGGACCGCAGTTGCTATGCTTTCTGTAGACATTAACCCCAGTCTTCAGCTTACCTTGGATCAAAAGGGAAGGGTGCTTGAGCTGGAATCTCTTAACCCTGATGCTGAACAACTACTCTCAGGACTTCCGCTTAAAGGAGAGCCGTGGGAGAAAGCCCTTTCACAGATCATTGAGCAGTCCGTGAATTTGAACTATCTGAATGCTGACCATACTTGGGTGCTTGTAGGCTATTCGCCTATAAAAGCAGACAGTGATCTTTCCTTGAAGGAGATCAATGAGGGTGAGATAACGAAACAAGTTGAGGGAGCCGCAAAGGGGATTTCTCCTCAAGTGGCTGTCTACGAGCTGACAGCTGAAGAAAAGGTTCAAGCTCAGGAAAAAGGCTTAACGCTAGGGGAATATGCCTTGGTGAATACAGCCGAAAAAGCGGGAGTTAAAGTTGAACCAGAGGCTATTAAGAAGACGGATGAACGTGCATGGTTACTCGAGAAGCCTGAGATTCAAGAACAAATAAAAAAAGAGAATCAACTCAAAAGAAATAAGGCGAAATCTCTTCCGTCTAACGCAGATCCTAAAGTAGAAAAAAGTCAGGAACAAGAACTGGACAAAGCGGATCAGCCGAGTCGTGGTTTTGAAAACAACGACGCTGGAAATAACGAGAAAAAAGCATGGGATGAAAAGAATATTCTTAGCTTCCCGGGGCAGTCTGCTCATTACGATTGGAATTCTAGTCGTGGCAATGATCAAAATGATTCCGATAAAAGCAAAGATAAAGTTAAAGACAAGGACAAAGATAATGGCAAGTACAGAAACATGGATAATAGTAACGGCAAGGGCAATGATGATAACCGTGACAGGAGCAGTCGCCGCTAAGGAGCGGACAAGCTGTAAGAATGTGAAGTGTTGATTCACGATTAAAGCCCTCCCGTTGTAGAATTTTCTACAACGGGAGGGCTTTAACATCTCTAAGCCTAGAGCCTTGTTTCATCACGTAAGAGCTCTCGATAGAAGGCTTGTGTTTGTCGTAACATCTCATGGACACTGAATTCCTGCCAGCGTTCTACTCCAGCTTCTGTCATGCTTCTCGAGAGCTCAGGATTCTCTAAGATTCGCAAGCACGCCTCGGCGAGAGCTTCAGGATTCATGGGAGGTACGAGAAGTCCTTCCTTACCATCACGGATGACCTCAGGTATGCCTCCCACTTGACTTGCAACAATGGGAATATGGGCTTGCATGGCTTCAAGGAGAACAAGTCCCATCCCTTCGCTGATAGAAGGGAGAATAAAGAGGTCCATGGCTGGAAGGGCCTGATAGGCATCAGGCAGAAAACCCGTTAGGGTATAAGGAAGACCGATGGAATTTAATTGAGCTTCAAGCTCCAAGTGAAGGGGACCATCTCCTACAATCAGAAGGTGGACTTTAGGGAAGCGCATCTGGAGTAGTTTTGCAGCTTCAATAAGATAGTTAAGACCCTTGGTGGGATGCAAACGTGCAATGGTACCAAGGATAAGGGCATCGAAGGGAATTCCCCATGAATGCCGAAAACTCTGTCGCAAATCTGCGCGATTGTGAGGATCCTCCAAGTGAAGAAGGGGTTGGATTCCATTATAGATGGTTCGAATGTTTTCCCCTCCCCGATCAGCGACTTCGTAAGCTAGAGCTTCCGAAACAGTGATGATGCCGGAGGTAAGTGGAAGGGTCATTCGGTCCAAGGCAAGTGCGAGGAAGGCTGCTTTGGGGGAGAGATAGTCTTGTTTCAAAGAACTATGGACAGTACTAACGACCGGAATCTTTAGCCAACGTCCAGCAAGACGTCCAAGAAGATTTGCACGTGAGCCGTGGGTATGAATGAGAGATAGGTTTTGACGTCGCACTTCTCGAATAAGGTGTGGGAGAGGCGATAGATCAAGGGTATACTTCATTGGGAATCGGAGGGTGGGAATTTCCATTTCACGAGTGAGCTGAGCAAAGGGACCGTCGATTAGGCAGCCAGAGACTACAGAAAAATGCTCAGGATCAATTCCTTTGAGAAGGGTTAAGACGTGCTGCTCAGCTCCTCCTATCTCTCCTCCACCAATGAGTTGTAAAATACTGTAGGATTTCACGGGACTTTCTTCCCTTCTTGCTCAAACTCGGGTATAATTACAAAGAGATCAAATTAGGACCAGGTGCTAAGGGAACTTCGTCCGAAGGATTTATTGCCCGATTTCAGTACTTGGTCTAATGTTTTCAAGGATGGCATATGTTTAGTCTTACGGGATGAGTTATTATTCCATGGACAATATACATGGAGGATATACATTTTAAGGAGTCATAGATATAATCTAGTTCTCATAATAGGGAAAAGTATGAAAACATTCAAGTGATACATTGAGGAGGTCGTCTTAATGCTCGACAGCAAGGAAATTCAGAAAATCATCCCTCATCGATACCCTTTTTTATTAGTGGATCGGATTCTTGAACTGGAAGAAGGCAAACGTGCTGTAGGCCTAAAAAATGTATCCGGGAATGAGCCTTTCTTTCAAGGGCATTTCCCGGGTTATCCAGTGATGCCTGGAGTTCTGATTATGGAGGCATTGGCCCAGGTCGGAGCCGTTGTCCTCCTAAAAATGCCGGAATATGCAGGACATATTGCCTTATTTGCTGCACTTGAGGAGGTCCGCTTTCGGAAGCAGGTTATACCTGGAGATCAGCTTCGCTTAGAAGTTGAACTACAAAAGCTTAAACGCGGAATCGGGGTTGCGCAAGGGAAGGCTTACGTTGGAGAGGATTTGGTCGCCGACGGAATTCTCAAATTTGCGATAGGCCCCAAACAAGAAGGGTAATGAGAGTCCGATGATGGGGACAACTTTACAAAGAAGTAAGACAACCAGGGAAAGCAAAGTGCGAACCCTGGTTTTTTTCTTAACTTTGAGTGTGCTTATACATGGAACGTTTTATCCCCGGGAGTGGTTGCTCCTTGGTGCAGGGATGGTTATTTTTTATGCTTTGACGCTTAAGAATTCCTCGACGTTCCAAATCTCCCTTACGGATATAGTGTTCACGGGGCTTATCGCTCTCACCTTTGTGGGGCTACTGAATCCCATAAATGTAAGTGAAGGCTGGTTGGATGCTGTTCGCTGGCTCGTCTTATGGATGGCTTATCGTATATCCTCCAACCTTCAAGAAGGGCAGAGCCGATATGTCCTACGCTGGATCGAGGGGATAGGGATTTTGATCGCGATTATTGGCTGGATTCCAGCGTTTAGTCGTTTGTGGCCAGGGGGCATTTCGTTAGTCGATGGGCGTCTTGCCTCTTTTTTTGGGTATCCGAATGCCTTAGCAGCTTATTGTGCTGCAGTACTCCTTTTAGGGCCCCAATCAAAATGGATTCGTGCCCTGATGTTTACTTCCCTTCTTAATACCGGTTCCCGAGGTGCTGTAGGAATATTTATACTGATCTGGGTCTTCAGGGAAGCCCTTTTGTGGAAATCCCGAAGCAGGCAGAACCTAGAAAGGGGAAAGAGGAGTTTTCAAAGATTCCCTAGGGGATTCTTAAGAGGACTTGGGGAGTGGGGTTTCTTACGCGGTAATAAGGTAAATTTCGGCATAGTTAGAGCGCGTAAAGAGGGTGTTCTTCTCATTCTGCTACTGAGTCTTGGAGTTCTCCTCACCCTTCGTTGGAATCAACAAGTGATGGTGCACTTGTTTAATTGGGGAATTTCTACTTCATTAGGGGAACGACTGCTTTATATTCGTGATGGCTTACACCTCGCTGTCCTTAACAAAGGATTGCCAAGGGCTGGAGGGTGGTATGCTTTTCCAATCGTTCAAAACATCCCTTATTGGACGACAGACCCTCATTCATTGGGAATCCGCATTTTACTCCATCAAGGAATACTGGGAATACTCTTAGCTGGAGGGTGGGGAGCTTGGGCTTTAGCTGGTTTAAGTGGAAAAGTGCTGAGAAAATTACGTGAGAACTCGGAGAAAAATTTGACCTTTATCAGGGGGGTTAGCGCACTTCTCTTTTTAGCGATACACGCTCTTTTAGACACAGATTTTTTATTTGGCGCTCTAGGCTTATTATTCTGGACCCTCTTCGGGATATTCTCTTCATCTACACTAAAAAAATGGAGCTGGAGAAAAAACTCCACCTCGATTGAATCTTACTATACACAAAAGCTGGGCGCCCCAGTGAAAAAGGGAATAAGCTTCTTATCGAGTGCGCTTCTGTTGGGAATCGGAGGTTTACTGCTTGCCACGGCAGCACATCCTCAGTGGATTGAACGGGGGGATCAAATCCAACCGAAGATTCGCCAAGAAGCTGCACGCCTTGAGATTGAGAAGAGTGGAAGCAACGGTCTTGTAGCGATAGAAAATATCCTGGCGTGGGAAAAGTTCGATCTGCGTATGTACGAATGGGCTCAGGGAATTGTCTTTGAAGAAGCTGAAAAGCGTAAAGTAAGTAACTTTGAGGAAGCGGTAGAACTTTATCGCTGGGTAGAAAATGTCCCAGGAAGGATTGCGGCTATTCATCAGATCAGTGCATTTGAGAAAAAACTATGGCCTGAGGCTGAGAGCTTTCAGCCCTCCGAGTATAATTTGCTTTTAGCGGAGTATGCAAGAAAGAGACAAATTACTCTTCGTTAACCCCTGACATAGTCTAAGGTTAGGGGGGAAGAACATGGGTGTACAGCTTACAGGTTTAGGTGCCATCTTGGCCTTGCTTTGGGTACTTTCAGATTCTTGGGAGTGGTCTATCCCGGAAGCATTTCAAGGGAAGATTCAAGACTGGAAAAAGAAATGGTATATCTCACAGGCCATCGTACGGTTTGTTATTAGGAGTTCAGTCTTTGAGCAGGAGCAATTTGCATATTCTATAAGACATCTACTACCCAAACTTGAACGGGAATTTGGAGCTCCGGTTCATGTCGAAATAGAAATAGAGGGACAGGACATCGCTCTATCTGAAGAGGAAATGCGCTATATTCGCTGTTTGACTCGTTCCTTTTCTGAGTTTACATGGCATATCAGTGAAAGGGTAGAGTGTGAGGCAGAATGAAAAGCAGAATCCCCCAACCAAAGCTGGGGGATTCAGGGACATGTTTCCAGTTAAAAAACAGGTGTTCAGTTCTTCAAAGTCAGTTTGTGCCTAGTGAAGGTTATTTGTCGGGAGTGGTTTGATGATTGCGATCGGCTTTCTTGTCGCAATCCTTACCATGTTTCTTCCCAAAGTCATACTTTCCATTAGCCATATCTTCTTCAGCTTTCTTCTTGTGATTTTCCATTGACTCTTTGATCTTGATGGCTTTTTCTTTTTCAAGAAGGCCAGCCTCGACCCGTTTGTCAATCATTTGCACGCGAAGATCATACATTTGCTGGTGTAGAACTTTGAGTTCCTGTAATTTGGCAGGATCGGGCGCAGTTGCACCGAAAGCAGCACCAGCACCGAAAGTTAGAAAGGCTAAGGTCAGTAAACTTACAGCAAACTTCTTCAACAATTCGCACTCCTCCTTTGTTTTATTGGACAAGCTTTTTAACTGGAACATTGAATAGGATACCCGAAAAGTCTAAAAAAGATTTAGGAAATTCAAAGTATCTCCATTAAAGCAAATTGAGCGTGTGGATAGCCTGGCTTACAAATCACAAAATTTCATGTGGTTTTTGGAAAAGGACGGAGTGTCTTAGGAGGATATTCGAAGAATAGAGTAGAAGGTTCTAGATTAGCTTAGGGGAGATTAAAATAAAACGATTCCATTAAGGCATTACAGGAGGGGCGAAATGTGCGAAAATTAGCATTCGGTCTATGCCTGGTCCTCATGCTCCTAGGATCCCCAAGCGGGGTATTGGCGGCAGACGCACTCTATCGGATGCTTCATGCCGATGAAGTAGAGTCCTTCCGTGAGGATCAGGATGCCATGATCGTCGGACAACTGATAGAGAAAAAGGATGAGGACTTTGAGGTGAAGGTTTTAAAGGTTCTCAGTGGAAAATTGAATTCTGATAGAATTATCGTCTCAGACGATTTCACGTATGGGTGGAATAAGGAAAACCCTTCAGTAAGCGATTTCGGAGTCTTTTCACTGAAGAAGACAGGAAGTTCGTATAAAAAGGCATGGGGAATCTTCAAAGCAGATAGTGGAGACTTTGCGACCTTGAAGCTTCTACCCAGCAATTCACCTACTCCAGGACTTCTAGCCGATCTAGCGAGCATTGAATGGTATGTCAATTCCGGTGGTCGAGAAAATGACTTCTCGTTTGTGGGGAATGGCTATGAAGTAAATGCCTATGTAAAAAGGCCTAATGGGGAAAGCTTGCAAATTTATCCAAAGCAGGGGGAGAAGCCACGCTTTACGGAAATAGGTAATCAAACGACTCAGAAAGTAAAGTCTACTCAGGGAGAAAATATAGCGGCTTTCCTTGCGCGATGTCTAGTAGGGTGGCCTGGTATCATAACCTCTTTCCTTCTCTCAGTTTTAGGGCTTATCTGCAAACGAGCCCGCTGGTTAGTACTCGGTGCGATTTTTGCTCTGCCGATTTCATTGTATTTAAGTGCAACTCCAAGGTTCCAGTACTTTATGGCGTTACTTCCTTTGTTTCAATTCGCTGCTGCATACATGGTTTATAAGAGGAAGAGGTCGTGGGTTGCCTGGCTTCTTCTAGTACCTTTTGTCCTTGTAATGACATGGTTGGGGATGAATATAGGCTAAGGGTTAAGGGGAAGGTTCATCCATAAGTCGGAGGGGCGGATTCGATGCTTTTTTATATCGTGTGCAGGGGTGAGGGAGAACTTCATATATCCCCTATAGTAGAAGTGGACAGGCATGGAGAGAACTCCGAGGTTTTATTGCCTGGCTTACCGCTGGCATTTGCCCAGAATCTGCTTAAGCCTACTAAGCTTAGCGGAAAACAGAGAGAAAGAAACGATATCCTCAAAGCCTTGCAGAGTGCTCCTGGATTATCTGCCCAGAATTGGCGATGGGAGCGCGTAAATACTTCAGACTCAAAAATGAATGACAAAAGAACAATTCAAAAGGAAGAAAAATTATCTATACGCATTGAAGGGCGACAACTCTCTGAAGTTGATCTGCAACGATTAGGAAATGAGAGCGGTCTTACCTTCTCGGAAGTTATCGAATTCTGTGAGAAGCAAGTCTGGCGCGGCAGAGCTGAATGGATTCCCGCTGTACATAAGGAAGGGAGCGGTTGGAGCTGTCAGCGCTGTGGGGAGACTCATATCGAGGAATGGCCAAGTATTTATGGTGTAGCAGCAACCTGCCCCTCCTGCGCGTCCATTGGTGCCTTGAGCTCACTTCAAGTGCTCTACCGATGTCATCCAAGCCGAAGTTGTTCTAGTGAACGTGAACCACTCGAGAAACTAAGTAGCCATGGCAGTCAAGCTATCTCAGGGTGTAGGAATGAATCCATTGGTTTTTCTCCACACTGGGAACTTAGCTCAGCACAAAAGCAGGCAAGTCAGGAAGTATTAGATTATGTCTCAAAGGATGTTTCGCTAGAAAGTAAAAAGCATGAAAAAAAGATCTTACTCTGGGCAGCCTGTGGGGCAGGAAAAACAGAGGTGTGTTTTCCTGCGGCAGCTTGGGCCTTGAACCAAGGACTAAAAGTCTTGTTCGCCGCTCCACGCCAAGATGTAGTACTTGATGTAGCACCGAGACTCAAGAGAGATTTCCCCGGCTTAGATCTAAGTGTCTTAACTGGGACAAGCCAGGAACGCTTTGCATCGGCAAAATTCGTGCTTGCAACGACACACCAAGTTCTACGTTTCTATCAATCGTTTGATCTCATTTTCCTAGATGAGATGGATGCTTTCCCCTACCACGGAAATACGGCCTTGGCTTGGGGCCTTCAGCAAGCCTTAAAACCCTCTGGAAAAATAGTCTATCTCACTGCAACTCCGTCCTCAGATAGCTTGGAGAAGGTAAGGCAAGGGGAAATGAGAATGGTTCGCCTTCCAGCGCGGCATCACCGAAGGGCGCTCCCTGTCCCAAAATGGATTAAATTTTCTTGGGATGTTGAGCATGAAAAGCCCTTGAAAATAGGGAAGGAAATCGGAATACTATCCCGTTCGATCAATGATTTAGCACAATCAGGGCCCGTTCTTCTCTTTGTCCCGAAAATATCCTGGGTCGATCCCTTGGTGGACCTGCTACATAAGGAGTTCCCCCAGTGGGGAATCTCAGGGAGCTATAGTTCAGATCCGCAGCGAAGGGAAAAGATTGAAGGGCTAAGGAAGAAGGGCTTTCGCCTCTTCGTAAGTACCTCCATTCTCGAACGAGGGGTAACAGTACCCGATGCCCAAGTCATCGTTCTAGCAGCGAATCATGAGGTTTTTGATGAAAGAGCCTTAGTGCAAATGGCAGGTCGAGTAGGTAGGACGCAAGAAAATCCTGAAGGAAGCGTACTTTTTCTAGCCAAGAAGCAGACACCTGCGATTGAAAAGGCAATTCGCTGGATTGAGGAGCAGAATGCTCTGGCGATGAAGCAGGGGCTAATCGACTAGCAAAGTAAAATTTGTGACTAGAGCAAATATCTCAAAAACTACCTAAGGATTTTGCTTTACATAAGGGAACGCCTTTTAAGCGAGCGGCTACCAATCTTCTCGAAAAGGTCGTAGCGGAGTCGGGTTGGAAACATGGACGTTTCCAACCGGCTATGAGTCAACAAGTGCGATAGCAGTACTATCGGGAGACGATTTAGCCACGAAAGCCTCCGGTGACGAAAGCCTCCGGTGGAGGGTTTCGCCCGAAGCCGCACGCTCAAGAGATAGCTTAACGGCTGAAAGTGGACCCGACGGAGCGGAGAACTTGAGCGTATAGATTGGTCCGTGTAGCTTACTGAGTAACCGTTGTGAAGCAAAATCCTGGAGACAAACTACAAGGCTAACTTCTGAACCCGAGAAAGGAGGCCACTCAAAATGCCCCTTAACCGTACATCCACCCTCTGGACTGACCTCAAAGAGCTCACCCAGTCCCTTCTATACGAGAAGCAAAGAAACTGCCTCCTCTGCGACACCCCAATCATCGAGGGCAAGGAAATCTGCCCACTCTGCGAGCAGAACTATTTCCATCCAGAACTAGGTCGATGTATCCGCTGTGGGAAGTTAATTTTACAAGACCATATAGAATGTAAAGACTGTGAAGAAGGACGAGGACCAAAGGGACTCGACAAAGTCGTTGCCTGGGGACACTATACCGGAGCTTGGCGAGAGTTCATTCAGGTAGTCAAGTTTAAGTCCCAGCCTTATCGGTTGAAAAGGATAGCACAGCCCTTAGCAACTTGGGCAATAGATAAACTTCCTCCCCCGAACTTTCTAGTTCCGGTGCCCATGCATCTTGAACGCATAGCCGAGCGTGGCTTCAATCAAGCCGCGGGGATTGCCTCCCTCCTCCATTGGGAGCTAGGAATTCCATTGCTAGAAGTGCTGGAGCGGACCAGTATAAATGTTCCGCAAGTGGGGTTAAGTCGTAGTGAACGATTGCAAAATCTGAGAGGCGCATTTTATGTCCCTTCACATGATAATGTTCGGAGAATTCGCGACGCAAGAATCTGGATAATCGATGATGTTACTACAACCGGTACAACACTGGAAGCCTGCGCCACAGAGCTAAAGCAAAGCGGGGCAAAAGAGGTTTTTGGCTTAACCTTGGCAGCAGGGCTTGAAAAAAAGTAGGGAATAGCATGAAAAAAGGCTCAATAAGGGACTCGAAAAAGGACTGTTCAGTATAACCAATCAATGGTATAATAGGGAACGGATAGGCGTAAGTCTGTTACTATTTTTTAATGTATGGGGGATTTTCTTCATGGCGTTTCAAGACAAAGAGCTAGTATGCAAAGACTGCGGAACTACCTTCACTTTCACAGTGGGAGAGCAAGAATTCTATGCTGAAAAAGGTTTCGAGAACGAGCCACAACGTTGCCGCGATTGCCGCAATGCACGCAAAGCAAGCCGGAACAATGCTGAGCCTCGTCAACGCGAAATGTACACTGTTGTTTGTGCAGAGTGTGGCGTAGAGACTCAAGTTCCATTTCAACCAACTTCTGATCGTCCCGTTTACTGCCGCGATTGCTACCAAAACCACCGTGTAGCTCGCTAATCATTTAAACGAGAATATAAGAGAGAGCATTGGGATTTTCCCAGTGCTCTTTTATTTATTACATTATAGTATTTAAAAAACCTCTAAAAATTTTAATTGAAGGGTATTGCATAAAATTACATTCATATGTATAATAATAAACATCGAGACGGTTCAAATACAGATTTCAAACAAAAGAAGAGGAACTTTGAGAAAAAAGGGAGATGTGGGATAGATGAAAAAGTTATTTCGCGTTGGAATTGTTAGTGTTGTTATGATGAGTTTACTTGCCCTCACGGGTTGTGGAGGTCAACAAACTGCCGCTCCTGCAGGGAATGCTGCAACGGGTGGAGGAGCACCCTCTGAGAAAGTATTAAAAGTTGGTTCCGCAATTGAATATGCTCCTTTTGAATTTATGGATGTTAACCAGAAGCCCACAGGATTTGATATCGATTTAATGACTGAGATTGGTAAAGACATGGGGTACAAAGTTGATTTCGAATCAGCTTCCTTCGATGGTTTAATCGCAGCTCTCACGAACGGGAAATATGATGCTATTGTCTCTGCGATGACTATTACAGAAGACCGTGCAAAATCTGTGCTATTCAGTGATAAGAATTTTGAATCCACTCAGTATATCGCCGTGAAGAAAGGCTCAAGCATTAAATCTGAAGCTGATTTAAAAGGTAAAAGGGTAGCAGTCCAACAAGCAACAACGGGTCAGGATGTCGTTGAAGGGTTGGGAATCACTCCTAAAAAGTTCGAAACCGTGGGTGATGCGATTAATGATATGATCAATGGTGGAGTAGATGCAGTAGTAGCAGACGCTCCTGTAATCCTCTACTTTAACAAGCAAAACCCAGATAAGAATATCCAAGCCGTTTCTGGAAACTTCCCCAAAGAATATTTTGGAGCTGCCTTCAAAAAGGAAAACAAGGAACTCGCAGATAAATACAATGCGACTCTGAAAAAGTTTAAAGAAAACGGGAAATATAACGACATCTATAAGAAATGGTTTAACGAAAACGCACCCAAATTCTAAAAGTTTCCCTAATATCAAAATGAAAACGTCTTGAACGCCTAGCTTCGCTAGGCGTTTTTCCTTTCTCTAAAAGTCTTTAAAATATCTACATAGGTTCATGCTAAAAAAAACCTGTTGAATAATATTCCGTTACTCTGTATAATTACTTCCGTTCCATACTTATACTTTTTAGAAATAATATAGTTTTTCAAAAGTTAAGGACCATGGAAATAGTATTACAAAAGGAGAAAAGATCATGAAAAGGAAATGGTTTAAGCCATTAGCAGCTATTGTAGTTCTAACTTTTGCATTAACAGGATGTGGTAGTTCAAGTGCTCCGAGTACTTCAGGCCAAGGGGCTACAGGTGGAAGTACAGATAGCGCTAAAGTACTTAAAATTGGGACTGATCCTACCTTTGCTCCGTTTGAGTTTACGGATGCTCAGAATCAGCCGATTGGTTTTGATGTGGACTTGATTAAGGCAATTGCTACAGATATGGGGTATACTGCTCAATTCGAAAATTCTTCGTTCGATGGGTTGATGCCCTCGCTTCAAGTTGGTAAATACGATGCAGTGATTGCAGCTATGACAATCACACCCGAACGTGAAGCAAGTTTAGACTTCAGCGATAAATATCTTATGGCTACTCAATTGATTGCTGTTAAGAAAGGCTCTCCCATTAAGAGCGTTGAGGACCTAAAAGGAAAGCGTATCGGGGTCCAGAATTCAACAACCGGTCAGACTGTTTTGGAAGCAATGAACATCAATCCAAAGAAGTACGAGGCCATTCCGGATGCTATGAATGATCTCATCAATGGTGGACTAGATGCAGTGGTTGCAGACTCACCTGTTGTACTTTATTTTATTAAGCAAAATCCGAACGCAAATATCGAATACATCAAAGGAGACTTCCCAAAAGAGTATTATGGAATTGCTGTCAAGAAGGGGAACTCCGAACTTCAGGCAAAACTAAATGCTTCTTTGAAAAACCTTAAGTCTTCAGGGAAATATAATGAAATTTATAAGAAATGGTTCAATGAGGATGCCCCTCAATTCGAATAAAGTGAGCAAGTTCTCAAAGAAAATTGATCTAGGCGTTCAGAGTAATTTCTGGGCGCCTATATTTCTTTAGCGTTCGATAAAAATCCTGAAACAGGGACAAACTTCTTAGAACATAGTTTTTAAGCGTATTGAATAGAATTCCGATGAAATGTATAATTATCGGAAGAGCACTTAGAATGAGATATTGATATAAAAGGAGGATTTTGGTGTGGGGACACTTCGTTGGGAACTAATGGCTGAGAGCTTTAAGCCCTTACTTAAAGGAACAGTCATAACCCTAGAACTTACAGCCGGAGCCGTGCTAATAGGGATAGTTATTGGCTTGTTCATTTCTTTAATGCGCTTATCCAGTAACCGTTTATTTCGCGGATTTGCCATTGCCTATGTAGACTTTTTCAGAGGAACACCGCTCCTTGTGCAAATCCTCATGGTCTATTTTGCAGCTCCGCAGCTTTTAGGATTTCAAACGCCTGACAATTATCAGTTTATCGCTGGAATCTCAGCAATGGGGCTTAACTCAGGAGCATATATTGCAGAGATTTTCCGGTCGGGGATTCAGTCTATAGATAGAGGACAGACCGAAGCAGCTCGTTCCTTAGGAATGACACAAGGTCAGGCCATGCGTTACATCATTCTTCCTCAAGCCTTTAAGAGAGTCATTCCTCCATTAGGAAATGAGTTTATTGCCTTGCTAAAGGATTCTTCCCTTGTTGCGATTATCGCCCTAGAGGATCTGATGTATACTGGAAAGATTATTGTAGGTCGGACAGTTCAGCCTTTCGTGATTTACTTGGAGGTTGCCTTATTCTACCTTGTCATGACCTTGGTCCTTTCTCGATTCGTGAATTATACAGAGAGGAGACTTGGTAAGAGTGATTCACGTTAAAAATTTGCATAAAAACTTCGGCAAACTTGAAGTTCTTCGAGGAATAGATTGCCATATTGAAGAGAAAGAGGTTGTCGTCGTCATTGGCCCGAGTGGATCAGGCAAGAGTACGTTTCTAAGGTGCCTAAATAAGTTAGAGGAGACGACCCAAGGTAAGATTATAGTCGATGGAATCCCCCTGAATTCTGACACAAATGTTAATGCCATTCGACGGGAAGTGGGAATGGTCTTTCAACGCTTTAACCTTTTTCCCCATATGACGGCATTACAAAATGTTATTCTTGCCCCAGAAATTGTCCGTAAGACGAATAAGAAAGAAGCAGAATCAGTGGGACTTGCACTTTTACAAAAAGTTGGGCTGGAGGATAAAGCTAATGAGTACCCCGACCGCCTTTCCGGCGGACAGCAGCAACGGGTCGCAATTGCTCGAGCTTTGGCTATGAAACCGAAAATTATGCTCTTTGATGAACCGACCTCTGCCCTTGACCCCGAAATGGTCGGGGAAGTTCTAGCAGTTATGAAGGATCTCGCCCGGGAAGGAATGACCATGGTGGTAGTGACTCATGAAATGGGCTTTGCTCGTGAAGTGGGGGATCGTGTAATCTTCATGGATGAAGGGGTTATCATGGAGGAGGGCTCCCCAGAAGAGCTTTTTGGGAATCCTAAGAATCCTCGGACTCAGTCCTTTCTGAGTAAAATTCTATAAGGAATTAATAAAGCACTCGAACCTTATCGGGTGCCTTTTTCATTAGGTCTTTCTGGACAGTTTTTCTGGAAATAAGGTTTAAAATATCCATACATTGGTTATCCTCTCATAAGAGGCTTAGGGGATAGTTTTCTAAAAAGGGAACCCCCTGTAGGTGCCAAGTATCAAGGAGGGTGTTTTTTAGTGTTGGGTAAAGTGAAGTGGTTCAGTAAACAAAAAGGGTATGGATTTATCGAAGGTGAGCATGGAGCGGATATATTTGTGCATTTTTCTTCGATTTCGGGGGACGGTTTCCGTACACTTGAAGAAGGTCAGGGTGTTGAATTTGATATCATCCAAGGGCCCCGTGGAGAACAAGCTTCTAACGTGAGTATCAGATAATCTCGAGCGGACTATAGTTTGCTTTAAGAATTCTGGAGTCATTGCTTTATAGCAGAACGTAGATTGTTCAAACGAAATTATTCAATACATTACTTACAGGATTTACAAGTAAGGAAAAGAGCATAAAAAAGAGAATTGTTGTAATAATTTACAACGATTCTCTTTTTTTATTCACTGGAAAATAAGTTCAAGAGAGGAGAAAAATGTGGAAGGATTTTTGTCTTAAAGCGGGAATATTATATTTAAGCAGATAAAAAGGGGGTTTCACTATGAACATCAGTATTCGCGGTAAACAAATGGAAGTAACCGATGCCCTAAAAGAGTATGTCTTGAAAAGGGTAGGAAAACTCGAGAAATACTCCGATGAGTTTATGGATGTTAAAGTAACCCTGCTAGTCGAAGAAGGTCGCCATCGCGTCGAGGTAACTGCACCCATTCACGGGATTATTCTCCGTGGGGAAGAAGAAAGCGCTGATATGTATGCGTCGATTGATTTGGTCATCGAAAAGTTAGAACGCCAAATTGATAAGTACCGTACTCGGATTAACAAGCGGATGCGTAGCAAAGTCTTAAAGGATCATGAGACCGAACATCCTACGCTTCCAGACGATGATAAGGAAGAAATCGTACGGAACAAGAAGTTTGGGGTTAAACCAATGTCCGTTGAAGAGGCGATTATGCAGATGAATCTTGTTGGACATAATTTCTACGCTTTCACTAATATGGATAGTCAACAGATTAATGTGGTCTATCGGCGGAAAAATGGAGACTATGGGTTGCTCGAACCTGAAGTTTGATCGAAGGATCGAACAAATCGATATTTAAATCCTAAATTACTGGAATGGCCCACTTAGGTGGGCCATTTTTGTTAGTGTATATGTGAAGGATTTCTTATGTTATAATGTGGCATTGGAGTTGCGCCACGTAAGTGAGAATGCTAAAATGAGATGATACCCTTGGACGGATGGAAAGGTGGATCAGTAATGGGGTTCTTAGATAAATTATTCGATGATAATGGCCGTGAGATCAAGAAATATCAGAAAAAGGTTGAAGTGATTAATTCACTTGAACCAGAGATTAAGGCACTGACTGATGATGAGTTGCGTGCAAAGACCGATGAATTCAAGCAACGACTTGAAAATGGGGAAAGTCTAGATAGCCTCTTACCCGAAGCATTTGCAGTGGTACGAGAGGCCTCGTTGCGTGTCAATGGACAAAGACATTATGATGTTCAGCTCATAGGCGGAATGGTTCTTCATGATGGTCGGATTGCTGAGATGCGTACTGGTGAAGGTAAAACGCTTGTCGCCACACTACCTGCCTATTTGAACGCGTTAACCGGTAGGGGCGTTCACATTGTTACCGTGAATGATTACCTTGCCCGGCGTGACAGCGAGATGATGGGACGAATCCATCAGTTCTTAGGGTTATCTGTAGGGCTCATTGTACACGGCTTAAACTATACTCAGCGGCGTGATGGTTATGCTGCTGATATTACGTATGGAACAAACAATGAATTCGGCTTTGACTACCTTCGGGATAACATGGTTACTCGTCCAGATGGACTCGTTCAGCGTGAACTTCACTTTGCGATTGTCGATGAAGTAGACTCCATTTTAATTGATGAAGCACGAACTCCATTGATTATTTCGGGTGAAGCGGACAAGCCTACCGAGCTTTACTACCGAGTGGCTATGGTGATTCCTCGTTTGAAGCCTGAAGAAGATTATAATGTAAATGAAAAGGATCGTGTGGTTACCCTCACTGAGCAGGGGGTTAGCCGTGTTGAAACCATGATGGGGGTTGAGAACCTCTATGATGATATTCATACTGAACTGTCTCACCACGTAAACCAAGCTCTCAAAGCCCATGGTCTATTTAAACGCGATCGGGATTACGTAGTCAAAGATGGTCAAGTTATTATTGTCGATGAATTTACGGGTCGACTTATGTTTGGACGTCGTTACAGTGAGGGCCTACATCAGGCCATCGAAGCGAAAGAAAAGGTTAAGATTGAGAAGGAATCACAAACTCTGGCGACGATTACCTTCCAGAATTATTTCCGGATGTTTGAAAAGCTTTCCGGGATGACTGGTACGGCGATGACTGAAGAACCAGAGTTTAAGAAAATCTATAAATTGGATGTCGTTGAGATTCCGACCAACATGCCTATGATTCGTGAGGATATCCCTGACGTTGTTTACCGGACTGAAGAAGGTAAATTTAAGGCGGTTGTTGAGGAAATCATAGAGCGCCATAAAAAGGGACAACCCGTACTTGTAGGAACGGTTTCTGTTGAAAAGTCAGAGCGCTTAAGTGGAATGCTCGAACGGCGTGGAGTGCCCCATCAGGTCCTCAATGCGAAGTTCCATGAGAAAGAGGCCGAGATCATCGCAGGTGCAGGCTTGAAAGATATGGTCACGATTGCAACGAACATGGCCGGACGGGGTACAGATATTATCCTCGGTCAAGAGGTACCATCCTTGGGTGGTTTGCATATCATAGGAACAGAGCGCCATGAATCCCGCCGGATTGATAATCAGCTGCGTGGTCGTGCAGGTCGTCAAGGGGACCCGGGATCTTCTCAGTTCTTCATTTCTTTGGAAGATGACCTTATGCGTCTTTTTGGTGCAGAGAACATCATGGGAGTCATGGATAAACTGGGTATGGATGATAGCATCCCGATTACATCCAAGATGATTTCTCGCTCCATTGAAACGGCTCAGCGTCGGGTAGAAAACCGGAACTTTGAGATTCGTAAGAACGTCCTTGATTATGACGATGTCATGAACCTGCAGCGTGAAGTTATTTATGCCCAACGCCGCCAGGTTCTCATGGGTGAAAACCTCCGCGATAGTATTCTGGAGATGTTGGACAAGGTCGTCACAGATACCGTAGAGATATTCAGTGCTCAAAGTCCTTACACGGAAGAGTGGGATATGACTAGTTTCCTTGAGTATATTGATAACATCTTCTTGCCGAATCATGATATTACTGCAGATCAAATTATAAACATGAACAAAGAAGAAGTTGTTGAATTGCTCCTCGATAAAGCTCATGCTCACTACGACGCGCGTGAGAATGCTTTCGGAGAAAACCTTATGCGCGAAATCGAGCGGGCTGTCACGCTTCAAGTCGTGGATACTAAGTGGATGGATCATCTTGACGCGATGGATATGCTGCGTGAGGGAATTGGTCTTCGCGCCTACGGACAGAAAAATCCGTTGGTTGAGTATAAGCATG
The DNA here is from genome assembly GCF_055378975.1 of Desulfitobacterium elongatum. Lineage (NCBI taxonomy): Bacteria > Bacillati > Bacillota > Clostridia > Eubacteriales > Desulfitobacteriaceae > Desulfitobacterium > Desulfitobacterium elongatum. Next base: position 154,578 of record NZ_AP038772.1, read on the forward strand.
AAGCGTATGATATGTTCCAAGGTATGATTAGTATGATTCAAGAGGATACTGTTCGTTACTTGATGAGAGTGACTCCACAAGTTGCGGAGCAAGCACCTGAAGAACCTCAGCATGTTCACACGAACCGAGATGAGGAACAAGCTGCTCGTCCAGTTCATAATGAGGGTCCACAGATTGGACGCAATGACCCCTGCCCTTGCGGTAGTGGTAAGAAATATAAGAAATGCTGTGGAGCAGAAGAGTAATAAAGCAAACTTACTTTAAATGGAGTTTTTTATGACCATTTGAAGTCCCACTGAAATAGATATAGGGACGGTGAACGTTAAGTGATATTCGATTGGAAGAAAGAGCTGGAAAGCTTAGAAGTGCGCTTGGCAGATCTGAGGGTTTCTCTTTGACGTCGCTCAGCGAGAGGATAAAGTAAGCCTTTTGGAGATAGAACTCCAGAGACCGGATTTCTGGGATGATCCAGAATCAGCCCAGAAAACGATGCAAGAGCTCTCCTTTAATCAAGGTAAGGTTAAGATGTATTATGAGTTACAGAAACAGTTAGAAGATCAAATGACTCTTTATCAATTGGCAGTAGAAGAGAACGATGAGTCTCTTGAACCGGAGATTGAAGACGGAGTCAAAAAGCTTCAACACCATTTAGATAGTTTAGAGTTAGAGATTCTCTTAAGTGATCCGTATGACAGGAACAATGCAATTCTGACCCTCCATGCAGGGGCAGGTGGTACGGAAGCACAAGATTGGGTTTCAATGCTTTACCGTATGTATGTCCGTTATGGGGAGCGTCAGGGCTACAAAGTGGAGACGATGGACTTGCTCCCAGGTGATGAAGCAGGAATTAAAAGTGTGACCTTATCTTATTCTGGTGAAAATGCCTACGGCTATTCCAAAGGGGAAAAAGGGGTTCATCGCCTTGTGCGGATTTCCCCATTTGATGCTTCGGGTCGACGTCATACCTCGTTTGCCTCTGTAGACGTTATTCCCGAAGTCACGGAGGATGATCAAGAGATAGCGATTAATCCCGAAGACCTAAAGGTGGATACCTATCGTTCTGGAGGTGCAGGCGGTCAGCACGTCAATAAGACAGACTCTGCAGTACGGATTACTCACTTGCCAACTGGAATTGTTGTTCAATCTCAGAGTGAGCGTTCCCAGATTCAGAATCGGGCCTATTGCATGCGTATCTTGCAGGCAAAGCTGTTAGAATTGAAGCGCAAGCAGCAGAAAGAGGAAATTTCTGAGATCCGAGGCGAACAGCAAGAAATTGCTTGGGGCAGCCAAATTCGCTCTTATGTCTTCCATCCCTATAACATGGTGAAGGATCATCGGACGAATGTTGAGACAGCAAATACTGGCGCTGTCATGGATGGAGAGATTGATGAATTCATTGCCGCTTATTTGCAAATGACTAAGACGGTTCAGTAAATAATAGGGCTTGGCGTAAAAGCCAAGCCTTATCGCATGGAATTATCTTTACATAGGATTTTTTAGTAGCTACGAAACGTGAAAGCTCGGGCAAGTAGCTTTTCGCGCAGCGTTCACTCATTAGCTCCAGGGCTAGCTTACTTGCTTCCGAAGGAGCACCTTCAGCGGATGAGTATCATTTGTGGAATGCCGCCTCGGGCGAAAATGTCCACTGGACACTTTCGTTGCAAAACCTTTCTGCTTACTGCAAGTGAACCGGTGGCGCCGCTAACCTTCGAAAAGCTCCGTTCGCTGTACCGCCCATCCGCTAGAAGTCGTTCAGCTAAGGCCGAAATCCTACGACGGATTTCGTTCTGCGCGAAAAGCTACGTTATCGGGTCTGTTGAAGTCTTTTTAGCTAGATATTCATGTAATTACCAAGCAAAAACGAATTGGAGGGATTCTCTTGTCAGTTCTTGAACTGAAACGCAAGGCTAATCAAATTCGCCAGGACATCATTACCATGCTTTTACCGGCTAAGTCAGGCCATCCGGGCGGAAGTTTATCTTCTGCAGATGTACTTTCTGTGTTGTACTTCCATGAAATGAAGGTGAGACCAGAGGAACCTCATTGGGCGGATCGTGACCGCTTTGTCTTGGCAAAAGGGCATGCTGCACCGGTGCTATATGCGGCATTAGCGGAGAAAGGATTTTTCCCTAAGGAAGAGCTATTAGGACTCCGTCAAACTGGTCGTATGCTACAAGGTCATCCCGATATGAAGAAAACGCCAGGAGTTGACATGTCTACGGGTTCACTTGGCCAGGGACTTTCCGCAGCGAATGGAATGGCTCTCGCTGGGAAGCTGGACAAGAAGGACTACCGGGTTTACGTTGTACTCGGTGATGGGGAAATGGCTGAAGGGCAAGTCTGGGAAGCAGCTATGGCAGCTGCTCACTATAAACTGGATAACGTGACTGCCGTTCTTGATTTTAACGGTCTGCAAATTGATGGGACCACCGATAGCGTCATGTCCTCCAATCCACTTCCGGATAAATGGCGGGCGTTTGGTTGGAATGTCCTTGAAGTGGACGGGCATGATATTGAAGGCCTACTTGCTGCCTTTGCCGAAGCAAAAGCGACCAAAGGAAAGCCAACGATTCTCATTGCAAAGACAATCAAGGGAAAAGGAATTTCCTTTATGGAAAACCAAGCGAGTTGGCATGGCAATGCACCGAGTGCAGAACAAGCAGAACAAGCTCTAACAGAATTGAGAGAGGAGGCGGCTCACCTTGGCTAAACAAGCAACACGCGATGCCTACGGGAAGGCTCTGGTCGCCTTAGGAGAAGAGAATCAAGATATTGTCGTTTTAGACGCAGATCTTTCCAAGTCCACGAAAACAGCAGATTTTTCAAAGCAGTACCCAGAACGCTTTTTCAATATGGGAATTGCGGAAGCTAACCTTATCGGAACAGCGGCTGGTTTCGCTGCAGCGGGTAAGATTCCCTTTGCAAGCACTTTCGCTGTCTTTGCTACGGGGAGAGCATTCGAGCAAATTAGGAATTCCGTCGCGTATCCAAAGCTCAATGTCAAAATCGCAGCCACACATGCTGGTGTAACAGTAGGGGAAGATGGCGGATCCCACCAAGCGATTGAGGACGTTGCTATCATGCGTGCTCTCCCGAATATGACCGTTCTAGTGCCAGCGGATGGAGAAGAAACCCGTCAGGTAATCTATGCTGCAGCTCAGTATAAAGGTCCGGTCTATATTCGGATGGGACGGCTCGATGTTCCTCTCTTGTTTGACGAAAATTACACGTTTGAAATCGGGAAGGCTAATGTCGTTCGAGAGGGCTCAGATGTAGTCGTCTTCGCGAATGGGGTCATGGTTGTAGCTGCTTTAGAGGCTGCACAAGAACTCGAGGCTGAAGGAATTAAGGTGGCAGTGGTTAACGTCGCATCTGTGAAGCCCCTCGACGCAGAGACTATAATTTCCTATGCTCAAAAAACCGGAGCTGTTGTCACAGCCGAAGAACACAACATTATCGGTGGATTAGGTAGCGCTGTCGCAGAAGTTCTAGGAGAAAATGCACCGACTCCAATGGTACGTGTTGGACTTAAAGATACCTTCGGCGAATCCGGCCGACCTCTTGAGTTATTGGAGAAGTACGGCTTGACGAAGAAAGAAGTAGTAGAAGCGGTGAGAGCTGTTATTACAAGAAAATAATTTTTTCAGTCCTTGAGCGTAAATTCTTAAAAAGGGTAAGAGCCTGTCAATTGTACATTTGGCAGGCTCTTACTTCTGTTTTTTTAAATACATCCGTTACATCAAAAGAAGGGATGATTATTATCTATATAGAAATGATAAGAAAGCTTTTTGAGTCAGTTGCATGAATGGTCTTTAGTGAATATGCGTTATATAATTTGCCAAATCGGAGGTTAAATGATGTACTCAGAAATGATTAATAGATTGTCAAAGGACCCCATACGAAATATATCTGTACTGGGATTCTTCGAAAACTATCCGCTTGAGAAAGTGTTTCAAGTGGGTGATACATTCCTTCTACTAGGGGAGAGTGATCACCTATGGGGGTATATATCGAGTCATAGTAGCAGTGAATTGACCAAGATATTTGAAAAGTATCAGATTGATACAAGATATTTTGCTTCTGTTGAAGATTGGATGAAACCTATTATTTCGGAGGACTCAGAAGTCGAATGGGAATTAACAACCTTACGTTACGTGCTTCCCGATAATCATGAAATTGTGCCTTCGACAAGAAAAACATGTGCATTAGATACGTCCTTAGTAGATTACATATTCAACCACTCAGATTATCAAGCGTTTACATCAAGGGAATATATTAAGGATCAAATTGAAAGAGGCGTATCAGCCGGGATTATAGAAAGTAATGCTCTCGTCGCCTGGGGACTTACACATGATGACGGTGCGTTAGGATTTCTACATGTTCTCCCGGAGTTTAGGGGAAAGGGTTATGGAAAAGCTATCACGAGTTCCCTGATATATGAAAAGAGAAAAGAAAATAAACCCGTATTCTTGAATGTTGAACCGAACAATATCAACTCAATCAACCTTGTTAACAAAATGGGTTTTGTCTTTGACCGAAAAATCAGCTGGGTTAAAATAAGATAGCTAGTCGTAAATTTCTTCTAATTAGAGAATCTTCAAGGAGCAGAGGAGAAAAGCTAATGAAGAATCCCTGTGGTACAGCTCGGGCCAATATTCTAGAGAAGACAGAGATTAACGGGATTCCCGTTTTCTTTGGGACAGGAGTTAACCCGGTAAATTCTCCAGCTCAATTTTTTGTAGCTTGGGGAAAGGGAATATTAGAGGGTGGTTTGATCCATACCTTTAATTGTGAACGTAAAGACGAAGGATATCTCTGGTTTGTCGATGAAGATGAGGCTGAGGCTAAGTATACCTCCGTACAAAAGGCTTTGGAGGGTGGCAGATTATAGAGGAAGTGAGCAGTACCTATGAACGATCATGATAGAAAGGTCCCAGTGTTCAATATAGTGTTGCTGGCAGCCTTTATAGTTTTTCTTGCGCTTGTCACTGTGAAATATGCCCCAGTGGTAACGAAGCTAGCAAGTGAACCGGCAAAATTTAGAGATGTGATACACTCTTACGGATATACAGGGATTTTTGTGTTTATATCTGTACAGATTCTACAGGTGGTAATTGCAGCCATTCCTGGGGAAGTCGTGCAAATTGCAGGAGGCTATATCTATGGAGAGTGGCTAGGAGCTCTGTACCTGATCCTGGGTGCAATTGTGGGGTCAGTAATAGCCTTCTTTGCCTCTCGACTCTTGGGATATCCGCTTGTAAAAGCCTTTGTCTCTGAGGAGAGGCTTGTTAAGTTTAAATCTTTGCTGGAAAGACAAAAGTCGGATATTATTATGTTTATTTTGTTTCTGCTGCCCGGGATTCCGAAGGACATCTTGACGTATATCGCAGGACTAACTCCAGTGAAACCCTTGAAATTTTTAAGCATTGCCGTAGTAGCAAGGCTCCCTGCTCTTTTTGTCTGCGCCTATATTGGTGCGAACTTAGAAGAGAAAAATTACCTTAGGGTGGTTGTCTTGTCCGCTGCAGCTGTAGTGCTGTTTTTCTTGGGTGTTCTTTTTAAGGATCAGGTAATTGATAAGCTACACAAGCTGCTACATTCTCGTAAAACGAATGAGGGATAGCTATAATATTTGCCCGGGGACAGCAATGATGTCCTGATCAGAGAAGGATAAAGTTAAAGATAAAAAGAAAACATGAGTCCATGATTTGGTAGTAATGATCAAGTCATGGCTTTTTCTATTCTGCCAACTTATTTTTTTTGCAAGAAGTTTTGGGTGAGACTAAAATTTACTAACAGGAAATCAATGCCTAATGTCGAATAAAGTTATAGGTTTGGGAAAAAAGGGAGCTGTCACGTGTAATTCAAGGAGGATTAAGATAAAGATGATCCAATTGACGAATGTATCTAAGATTTATTCGAATGGTGCCAGGGCCCTTGTCGATATTAGTCTGAAAATAGACAAAGGAGAATTTGTTTTTCTGGTTGGGCCAAGTGGAGCAGGAAAATCTACACTTATCCGATTACTGTACCGTGAGGAGCTGCCGACCCGTGGACAAGTAACTATGAATGGCAAGAATTTGATTCGCATGCGTGAGCGCGAGGTTCCACAGCTACGCCGCAATATTGGGGTAGTCTTTCAGGACTTTCGGTTACTCCCGACCAAGACGGTTTTTGAAAATGTAGCGTTCGCTCTTGAAGTTATCGGAGTTGGACGGCGAGAAGCCCAAAAACGGACAATGGCTGCAATCGAGCTTGTGGGGCTAGGAAAGAAAGAAAAGGCTTTTCCTAATGAATTATCTGGAGGAGAGCAACAACGAGTTTCTGTGGCACGCGCGATTGTTAATAATCCCGCTTTACTTGTGGCTGATGAGCCCACGGGAAATCTCGATCCTGAGACCGCTTGGGATATCATGGAACTGCTTCATAATATCAACCGAAGGGGGACGACTGTTGTTATGGCGACCCATGCTCGGGATATTGTCGATCAAATGCAAAAACGAGTCATAGCGATTGAGGATGGAAAAGTAGCGCGAGATGAGCAACGGGGGGCGTATGGATATGACGCTTAATTCTTTGGATTACATCTTCCGTGAAGTGTTTAGTTCGATTCGTCGAAACGTCTGGTTAAGTTTAGCCTCTGTCCTAACCGTGATGATCTCACTTGTGATTTTGGGGGCATCTGTCTTCTTTTTACTCAATGCCTCAAATTTAGCCGAGAATTTTGAATCCCAATTAGAAATAGCTGTTTTTGCTCAAGATCGCCTGAACTCTACCGAAGTACAGACTTTGGGGAAAGAGATCGAGGGGTTAGCAGGAGTTACGACAGTCGAGCTTGTCCCTAAGGAACAAGCGCTGAAGGAGTTCTCTAAATCCATGAGTTCAACCTCGATTGTTTCTGATTTGGGAGAAACAAATCCCTTCCCCGATAAATTTACGGTGCAGGTCACGGATCCGCAACAAGTGAATAGCATCGCGGATTCAATTAAGGGATTCTCTGGCGTGGATAATGTTGTTTATGGTAAAGAGATTGTTGAAACTCTTCTGAAATTCACGAATTGGCTTCGTTGGGTCGGGATCTCTATCGTCCTTGCTTTTGCCATAGCATCTCTGGTACTGATTTCACTTAATATTAAAATGAATGTCTTTTCCCGTCGCCGTGAGATTCAAATTATGAAGCTCGTCGGGGCAAGTAATGGCTTCATCCGTTGGCCTTTCCTTATCGAAGGAATGTTTTTAGGATTAGTCGGAGGACTTTTAGCCATTCTCATCGTCGGGTTTGGGTACAATTGGCTGGCAGAATATATCCGATCGACTCTTACCTTCATACCCGTCGTGGAAGAAGCTAGCCTCATCTGGCGAGTCCTGGGGATACTTATTCTATCCGGCATGGGACTTGGTGCAGCAGGGAGTGTTATTTCCCTACGGAAGTTCTTGAGGGCTTAACGGTGAGCCTAACTTTCTTATATTGGAGGGAAAAAGATGCTACGAAAACGAGGGCCAATTGCCCTTTTACTCACAACCATCCTGATTGGGAGTTCAGTTATTCCTCTGCAAGCGGGAGAGCTTGAAGACGCCATGCAGAAGCAGGAACAACTTCGTCAGCAGGAGCAGCAGGCGCGTGGTCAGTTGAATCAACTTACGTATTCTGCAGATAAGTTAAAGAATCAAATACAGGATTTAGCTTCCCAGATTACTGTCGCTCAAAGTACGCTCACTCAGAAGCAGACGGCCTATAACAAGGCTCAGCAGGATGTTGCTCTCTCTGAGAAGGAGCTTAAAGAACGCCAGAAAGAACTCGATAATCGCCGGGAAGTCCTGAGACGACGAGTTCGGGAAATCTATCAAGAAGGACAAATTAGCTACCTCGAGATACTTTTCCAATCGGAAGATTTGAGCGATTTCATTACACGTTTAGAGTATTTTAATAAGCTGGTTGCGAATGACCAGAAGATACTTTCCGACATTGCCAAGGAAAAAGAACGAATTGAAGAGAAGACAAAGGAACTTCAGACCCGCCGAGATCAAGCTGCGAGCCTGCAGGCCCAAGCGGTACAGGCAAAGGCAGATTTAGATGGGAAGAAACAGCAGCATCAAGTGGCCTTAAATAATAATAAGAAAGCTCAGGATGCAATCTTTGAGCAAATCGATAAGATGCAAGCTGATTCGAATGCCTTAGGAGAAAAAATTCGAAAATTAACGGCTAATTCATCAGGTAAAGTCCATGGAACGATTAGCACCTATCCTCTTCCTGGTTATAAAGAAATTAGTGATTCTTACGGCTGGCGAATCCACCCGATTACCCACAAGAAAAGTCTACATACAGGAACGGATATTCCAGCACCCACTGGAACACAAGTTCAGGCTGCAGGTGCAGGCGTCGTTATCATGGCAGGCTGGTATGGTGCCTATGGAAACGCCGTAATTATTGACCATGGAGGCGGCTATACCTCTCTTTATGGGCATAACTCCAAACTGAACGTTTCTGTCGGGGATACTGTAAGTGCTGGAGACATTGTCGCTTATGTTGGATCTACCGGTTGGAGTACTGGACCCCATCTTCATTTTGAAGTTCGGGTGAATGGGGAGCCAACGGATCCATTACGATTTTTCTAGTAAGTATTTCCCGAAGTGGATAAGCATATAATATCCCAAGGATGTTTAAAAGATGGGTGATTGCCATCGGGTACTGGACGTTGAAAGAGACGAGGGCTCAACTTAGGAAGGGGTTATCATTTTGCAGGAGAGAAGTTGGAAAGAGTATCTGAAAAACTTGGGATGGGTTCTCATTATCGTCAGTCTGCTTTTTACCGTGATTGTTGGAGGATTTGTTGTAACCAATCTTGAACACGTTGGGCGATTAGCCCGGGTCGTTCAACTCATCCAAAGTGATTACTTAGAAAAGGCGCCGATTGATAAACTCCTTGATGGAGCGACAAAAGGAATTGTAGATTCCCTTGGAGATCCCTACTCGGTCTATATGAATGCCCAAGAAAATCAAGAACTCATGGAGCAGATCGAGGGGAAATTCGGAGGGGTTGGAATTATCTTAAGCATGAAGGACCCACAGAAACTTGTAGTATTAAGACCCATTAAAAATACTCCAGCCTCTAAGGCGGGGCTTCAACCCGGGGATGTTATCTTAAAGATCGATACCGTGGATGCCACAACCATCGACCAAGAAAAGGCTGTCTCTCTCATGCGCGGAGATCCGGGAACGAAGGTTACTCTCGTAGTTTATCGGGAAAGTTTGAAGCAGAGCGTGACAATTCCTCTGACCCGGGAACGAATTTCTGTGCCGACGGTTGAAGGGCAAGCCTTACCAGGAAATCCTGACATTGCCTATGTGAGTATTACACAATTCTCTTCGAATACCGCTCAGGAGCTTCATGAAGTCTTCAATAGCATGGATATTAAGAAGTATAAAGGTGTTATCTTAGATCTCCGCTATAATCATGGGGGAGAATTAGAATCCGCTGTAGGCGTTGCAAGCTATTTTGTCCAACCGGGGCCTGTGGTGTATATCGTGGACAAAGACGGAAACACCTTGACCAAAGCCTCAGAAGGGAACTACCTTGGACTGCCGTTTGTGGTTCTTGTGAATGAGGAAAGTGCCTCTGCAGCAGAGATTGTATCCGGAGCGATTAAAGATCGGGGGACAGGAGCACTTGTTGGGGTGAAAACCTTTGGTAAAGGAATCGTCCAAACGATCTACCAGCTAGACAAAGGGACAAGTGTAAAACTAACCACCGCAAAGTACTTAACACCTAATAAAGTCGATATTCATAAAAAAGGAATTGAACCCGATGTCAAAGTCGAACTAAAGAAAGGTGAAGAAGCCACTATTTCACCGACTACCACGAATTTCGATCCACAGTTAACTAAGGCACTACAGGTGCTTAGAGAAAAGACAAAATAAAAAGCAAAAGAGAAACAAGACCGCACGTTTGCTTTGAAAAGCAAGTGTGCGGTCTTCTAATTGATCTAGTAATTATTCTTAACAATTTACGACCCAAATAGAGGAAGGCACTAGAGGTGTACCGCCTCTATAACTACCTCTATAACTTGCATATGCTCATAAATTATGATATAAATAAACTAATTGTTTCTGAGCGGAGAGTCGGTTACTACGAGATGCATGCATATTAACACCGGGGCGTTTGTGTTTATATGTAGCTATCTCGTTATTTCTTGCTGCAAAAAACAAATAATTGATGGTCACCTGCACGAAGATTGGTGGCTTACTATTAAAACTATTAAAGATGTACATGGCGATCTACCATGATATACACGAGGAGGTAAATCTTGACTAAAGAAAACAAATTACAAATTATTCCTCTTGGAGGAGTAGGGGAAATCGGGAAAAATATGACCGTTATCCGGTATAATAATCAGATACTTCTTATTGATGCGGGTCTTTCCTTCCCCGATGACGACATGCCTGGGATTGACATCGTCATTCCTGACATGACGTATCTTATCGAAAACAAAGAGTTAGTACTCGGGATTCTGATCACGCATGGACATGAAGATCATATCGGAGCACTTCCCTATTTACTCAAAAACTTAAACGTCCCTGTCTACGGAACACGCTTATCCCTTGGCTTAATTCAGACCAAATTAAACGAAGCGAAATTAGGTCAAGTCACAACTCAAGAGATTGCGCCTCGAGATACTGTGAAGCTTGGTGTATTCAAAGTTGAATTTATCAATGTAAGTCACAGTATCCCCGGAAGCGTTGGTTTAGCCATTCATACTCCGATGGGAACCATCGTTCATACTGGAGACTTTAAGTTAGATCATACTCCGGCGAGCGGGGCAATACTTGACGTACACAAGTTTTCTGAGCTGGGAGACAGAGGAGTACTCTGTTTGATGTCCGACAGTACGAATGTAGAACGCCCTGGATTTACTAAATCCGAAAAGTTCGTCGGGCAAAATATCGATGAAGCCTTTGCGAGTGCGGATGGGAGAATCATCTTCGCCAGCTTCGCGTCGAATGTCAATCGCCTTCAGCAAGCTATTACGGCAGCCTACAAATACAATCGAAAAGTGGCTGTAGTTGGAAGAAGTATGGTCAATGTAGTCGCTATCGCCTCTGATTTGGGGTATCTGGATATTCCAGAAGGCACGTTGGTCGAAGTGGATGAGATCGTTAACTTGCCTGTTGATGAAGTATGCATCCTCACAACAGGGAGCCAAGGGGAACCCATGTCTGCCTTAACACGAATAGCTCAGCATGACCATCGTCAAATATCCATCAGTCCTGGGGACACGGTCATTATCTCGGCATCGCCGATTCCAGGCAATGAAAAGGCAATCGCTCGTAACATCGATATGCTCTTTAAGCTTGGAGCAAAGGTAATCTATGAAACGATTTCGGGGATGCATGTTTCTGGACATGCTGGTCAAGAAGAACTTAAGCTGATGCTTAGCATGGTTAAACCCCAATACTTTATTCCTGTACACGGAGAATATCGCATGCTAATGAAGCATGCAGAACTAGCTGGACAACTTGGGATTCCCCAAGAAAATACGTTTATTGCGGAAATTGGGAATGTCATCGAGTTTACACGTCAGGGTGCAAGAATTGCGGATAAAGTACCTTCAGGTCGAGTCCTCATCGATGGCTTAGGTGTTGGCGATGTAGGAAATATCGTCTTGAGGGATCGAAAGCAGCTCTCGCAAGATGGAATTCTCATCATTGTTCTGACTCTAAACGGTGCTACCGGTACTATCATGTCTGGCCCTGATATCGTCACTCGTGGATTCGTCTACGTTAGAGAATCTGAGCTGATGCTTGACGAGGTTAAAGAAATCACGCGTAAAACCATGACTCGTTGTCAGCAAAACGGCATCCGAGATTGGGCTAGTTTAAAAAATCAGATCCGCGATGTGGTGAGTAAAAATCTCTATGACAAGACAAAGCGTCGTCCGATGATTATCCCAATACTTCAAGAAATTAAATAATGGTATACTTGGGAACGGTCTTAACCGTTCCCCTTTTATTTAAGGGAATGTCCTTGCTCATACATAAGACCGCATTGATTATTTCTTAGGTTCAACCGTAACCCCCGCGGAGCCTCTTGCATACACTACACGGCGAGCAGACTTAACAGGGGGTAGGAACATGGGGAATAAACCAGGTGTTCGTCATTACTTTGCTGAGGGGGTTACCAATCGCGGGTACATATCACTCCTACCGAATATGATGTCAGAATGGAACCGTACTTATGTCCTCATGGGAGGCCCAGGAACTGGAAAGTCCACTCTCATTAAAATGGTGGGTTTGGAACTTCTGGATCGGGGCCATGAGGTCGATTTTCTGCGTTCAGCCCGAGACCCGGATTCTATTGCCGGACTGTTAATTCGTCGCTCTAACTTGGCGATGCTCGATCTTTATGAAATCGCCCCACTTCGCTGGCGTGCACCGGGAGTGGTCGAACGCTTTATCGACTTTTCCGCCTATTGTAATCTACGTAATCTAGATAAACAGCACCAGTCGGTGCTTGAGTTGGAGAGAGGAATCAATCAAGCTCAACAAAGAATCGGAGAAATACTGGCGGAAGAATTTGGAGAGAAAGTACGGGAAAGGCTCTATTTAAACAGGGATGGGGGAAGACCTTGGCTCCCCAGCCTCTACGCCTCAGACATTTTTAAAGAAGCTCAAGGACCTTGGACAAAGGCCCAAGATGCACTAAAGAAGCTACAGAAGAGTGCTATCAATTCATTTTTCCTCCATGGAATGGATTGTGAAGGATGGCTGAATCTTGCGCCCCATTACTTAATGGAATATGATCAGATACGATTCGATGGGGAAGAAGCCCGTGAGGCTATGGATTGGGTACTTAAAGAAGCCGAGCAATTGGGGCAAGTTATTGATATTGTGCTGCATCCTCTTTATCCGGATGAGATTCTAGGTATTATTTTTCCCGAACGTAAGCTCGTGATCTGGCAGGGAGATCCTGAACATTTAGAGGATCAAGGACTGGGTTGCCCCTTTAGCAAAGATTTAAAAGAGGCCTTAGTTCAAGCTCAGAACCTCAGAGGCCTTCTAAAATCAATTTATATGGATGTCATTGATTTTAATCAAGTGGATATAATAAGAGATGAAATAATGAATTCCATCTTAAGAGACATTGAACTTAAAAAAACGATTTGAAGACTTGAGCAGGATTGAGAAGCAGGAGCTTATGGACCGATGAGTCATCGGATAATTCATAAAATCAGGGGGAAACTAAGATATGGATTCGAGCCTGGAAAGGAGCGTGTCCCATGAAAAGAATTCTCCTGGTTTTTTTTGTTATCCTTTTAAGCTTAACCCTTACGGGTTGCAGTCTACAAGACCTACTGGGGAACAAGAAGCAGAAAACCTCCAGCAAATCTACTCAAGACAATCAGAAGCAGATTATTGCGGTTGCCTTGAATGATGAGGACCCGAATAAAGCTTTGATTCTCCGTGGGATTGAAGACATGGCAAAAAAGGAAGACATGGAAGTGAAAGTCCTCTCTGCGCAGGATACAGCAAGCGGGCAGCAGGCGGAAGGCAAAACGGGTTCACAGTCTAAAAGCAACGGAAATTCTAAAGACCAGAAAAAGGAATCTCCCTTAAAAGACGCTAAGATTCTTATCTACCAAGGTGGGAATAAAGAATTTCTCCAAAGTGCGCAAGAAGATAAGGTCCCTATTCTGGCTTTAAATGAAGTTCCCGCAGGAGTCAAAGCGGCTGGGGTAATTCTCCCAGACCCCAATCAAGCTGGAGAGTTGATGGCACAGCCCATACTAAACAAAGTCAATGAGGGACAAGTTGTCTTTTTACAAGGAGATCCTGGGGATAGCGCAGCTCAGGAAGCCTTAGCAGCGCTGAGACGAGTTCTGAACAAGAATCCAAAGATTACCGTTCACTCCATTTCAAACCCATCAGGTTCGGAATCTATTGCAAAGCAGGGATTGATTGAATACCTGAAAAAGAATCCGGACAAAGTGCAAGTCATTTGCGCCCAAAATGAAAAGCTAGCGGCTCAAGCGTATGAAGTTCTCAAGGCCCAGCAACTCGAAAAGAAGATTCTATTAATCGGAGGCCAAGCCAACATACAATCCCTTCAACGAATGGCGTCAGGCGGACAAATTGCCGATATTGATACCGCACCCTACATTCAAGGCGTGAATGCATTCCAGTGGGCACAAAAGATTGTCAAAAATGAAGCCCTAGATATAAGCGCATCGTTAACGGGTGACCAGGGAGAAGTCCCTGCGAAAATTGTTCCTGTAAAGACCGTGACTCCTGAAAATTTAGCGGTCGTTCAAAAAAGTTATACAAAGGCCGCAGAGGCTCAGAAGCAGGAAGAGGCGCAGAAGCAAAGTGAGAGCAAACAGGGATCTAATCAAAAGAATCAAGGAAGCTCGCAGAGCAGTGATAGCAAACAGGGTAGTTCACAGAATGAGAGTAAACAAGGAAGTTCCTCTTCTCAAGGAGGAGAACAGCAACAGCAAACGGGCGGGAATATGCCTCAAGGTGTAAGTAAAGTGACAGAGAAAATCCGTACTGAAATCACGCGGGAGTATCTGGACGCTCAAGGGAAAGTTATCGGAACTGAAAAGAATGCAAACGACCAAGTTCGGACGATTCCCCCGGAAATGCTCCTTCAAGAAATGCAACAGTCAAAGCAAGGAGGACAACAAGCAAGTAAGGATAGTAAAGATAGCGGTGGCGAAGAAAAAAAGGCAAGCGAAGGAGATAAGAAAGAGGAAAAGAAATAAGCAAGACGAAGGGAAGTATCAAATCCTCTTAAGGTTACCAGAAAATAGAATCTAAAAAGCCGAACATATTTTCGGCTTTTTTGTTTTGTTTCGGATAAATAAGTGATATAATTCTGTTTAGAATGATTTGAAGTGCGGAAGTTTCTAAAGCAGCATTATCGAAAGGAGATTGGAGCATCCCATGGAATTTAGCTTACATGCCCCATATCAGCCCGCCGGGGATCAGCCGCAGGCGATTGATGCTCTGGTCGCTAGTATTAATGATGGTAGACGCCATCAGACCTTACTTGGGGTAACCGGTTCGGGAAAGACCTTTACCATGGCGAACATTATCGAAAAGGTTCAGAGGCCCACACTGATTCTAGCCCATAATAAGACACTCGCAGCTCAGCTCTATAGTGAGTTTAAGGAGTTCTTTCCTGAAAATGCAGTCGAGTACTTCGTGAGCTACTACGATTATTATCAGCCGGAGGCCTATGTTCCTTCGAGTGATACCTATATTGAAAAAGACTCCTCGATTAATGATGAAATCGAGAAAATGCGCCACTCAGCGACAGCTGCACTCTTTGAACGGCGAGATGTCATTGTTGTAGCGAGTGTATCTTGTATCTACGGCTTGGGTTCTCCTGATGAGTATCGTGACCTCGTCGTCTCCTTACGTCAAGGGCAAGAGATTGACCGCAATGATATCTTGCGGAAACTGATTTCTATTCAGTATGACCGTAATGATATAGCTTTTCAACGAGGAACCTTTCGTGTGAGAGGGGATGTTGTTGAGGTTTATCCGGCCGGTTCAAGTGAGCATGCCATTCGGGTAGAGATGTTCGGTGACGAAATCGAACACATCTATGAAATCAATATTCTTACAGGGGAGATCCTCGGTGAGCGAAAACATATCTCGATCTTCCCGAACTCTCACTATGTTACCGCCCGAGATAAAGTGATGATCGCTGCAGAGAACATTGAGCAAGAACTAGAAGAGCGGCTTAAACTCTTTAAAGAAGAAAATAAGCTTCTTGAGGCTCAGCGCTTGGAGCAACGGACACGATATGATTTGGAAATGCTTCGAGAAATGGGCTTTTGTAATGGAATCGAGAACTATTCACGGCATTTGACCTTCCGCGAAGCTGGAGAAACACCCTACACCTTACTTCATTATTTCCCTGAAGACTTCTTAATGATGATTGACGAATCCCATGTAACCCTGCCGCAAGTCCGAGGAATGTATGAGGGGGATCGGTCGAGAAAAACCACCCTAGTGGATTTCGGCTTCCGGCTACCTTCAGCACTTGATAATCGCCCTTTGAAATTTGACGAGTATGAACGTCTTGTCACTCAACGCCTCTATATCACCGCAACTCCCGGACCCTATGAACTTGAACACTGCCCACAGATTGTGGAACAGATTATTCGTCCGACCGGTCTGCTCGATCCAGAAATTATTGTCCGACCCAGTAAAGGACAAATTGATGATCTCATCAGTGAAATCTTCCAACGGATCGAGCGGCATGAAAGAGTACTTGTTACGACCTTGACAAAGAAAATGGCCGAGGACCTGACGGATTACTTTAAAAATCTAAATATTGCAGTGAAGTACCTCCACTCAGATATCACCACACTTGAACGTGTCGAGATTCTTCGCGAATTACGTCTGGGTGATATTGATGTCATCGTCGGAATCAACCTCTTACGGGAGGGCTTGGACCTGCCAGAAGTTTCACTCGTCGCAATTTTAGATGCGGATAAGGAGGGCTTCCTCCGTTCCGATCGATCCCTCATACAGACCATTGGTCGTGCCGCGCGGAATTCAAACGGTAAAGTAATTATGTATGCCGATAAAATTACCAGATCTATGAAAATTGCAATTGATGAAACAAACCGTCGCCGGGCGCTCCAACAGGAACACAATGAGAAGCTGGGGATTACGCCGCAGACCATCATAAAACGGATTTATGAAGTGCCTGAAGCGACGAAAGTCGCGGAGAAGAAAGCCGCCTATGGAAACAAGCTTCCGCCTGAAGAACTTGCAGAACTTATCAAGGGCCTCGAGCAAGAAATGCGCCTGGCTGCCCGAGAAACAGATTTCGAACGCGCAGCAGAAATTCGTGATGCCATTATCGAGCTCAAGGGCGAGGAAAACAAATATAAGCGACCGACCCAAGGTCGCCCCAGGAAGAAGGATGCTTCAAGCGCTAAAGGAAAAGCACCAGCACAGAAGAAAAAGGCAAAATAAGCTTATATCATTAGATTCGAAAGGCCGTATCTGCAAGTCGAGTTGCGATACAGACGCTCGGAAATACGCTCGCAGACCGAACTAAGGGCTAAACTGCTTCATGCAAGCTGCGGGGTACCCGCCTAAATCGCTCCTGCTTAGTAGGCGGCGAGCCACATCGTGTGGCTCGCCCCGCTGTCTGGGGTGCAGTTTAGCCCAAGTTCGGTGGCTGCTCGCGAAGAAACCTCGCTTACTGTATTCGTAACTCATTTTGCAGTATGATTCGAGAAATGTTTGCTGAAGTTTGGCCCTGCTTTTTAGAGTTTCAGGAGAATACTTTGGAAACAACCCAAGGAATTTGCTTTGCAAAAGTAAACGGCTTCTAAGCGAGCAGGAAACAAAACTTCACGAAGAGTTTGTAGCGGAGATGGGTTGGAAACACGACGTTTCCAACCGGCCACGAGTCAGGAGACGATTTGGCCACGAAAGCCTCCAGTGGAGGGTTTCGCCCAAGCCGCCTGCTACAAAGATAACTTAACGGCGAAGGTGAACCCATCGGAGCGGAGAACTCGAGCGATTAGTTTTGTCCGCGCAGCTTAAAGAGTGAACGTTGTAAAGCAAATTCCTGGAGACAAATTCTTAAATTAAATTTTAAACTTTACGCCATCTAATCGAGGAGGAACTTATGACCCAAGAATTCATCAAAGTGCGCGGCGCCCGCGCCCATAACCTGAAAAACATCAACGTCGACATCCCCAGAGACAAACTTGTCGTCGTCACAGGACTATCCGGATCAGGTAAGTCCTCTTTAGCATTCGATACCATTTATGCCGAAGGACAGCGTCGCTATGTGGAGTCCTTATCTTCCTATGCACGCCAGTTTTTGGGCCAGATGGACAAGCCAGATGTTGATTATATCGAGGGGCTATCCCCCGCTATTTCCATCGATCAGAAGACAACAAGCCGTAACCCTCGCTCCACTGTAGGAACGGTTACGGAAGTTTATGATTATTTGCGCTTGCTTTATGCCCGAATCGGACACCCACACTGCCCACGCTGTGGACGCGAAATTAGTCAACAAACTGTTCAGCAAATGGTTGATCAGATTATGACCTATCCAGAACGGACAAAGCTTCAGATCCTTGCACCCTTAGTCAAGGGGAAAAAAGGAGAGCATGTAAAGGTTTTTGAAGACGCTCGTAAGGCAGGGTATGTACGTGTTCGCGTGGATGGCGAGAATCGTGATTTGAGCGAAGAGATTAAGCTCGAGAAGAACAAAAAGCATTCGATTGAGGTAGTCATCGATCGGATCGCTCTGAAGCCTGAGAGTGCAGCCCGTCTGGCTGACTCCTTGGAAACTGCCTTGAAACTGAGTGAAGGCAATGTCCTCGTGGATATCATCGACGGGGAAGAAATTCTCTTCAGTGAAAATTTTGCTTGCCCAGATTGTGGGATTGCTCTTGAAGAAATCTCGCCTCGCCTTTTTTCCTTTAACAGTCCGTTCGGAGCCTGTCCTGCTTGTACAGGCTTGGGGGCAAATCTGGAAGTCGATGTAGACCTGGTCGTTCCTAACAAGAAGTTATCTTTAAATGAGGGAGCTGTAGCCCCTTGGGCTAAATCCCAATCGAGTTATTATCCAGCGATGATGTCAGCAGCCAGTGAGGCTCTTGGATTTACGATGGATACCCCTCTAGAACAACTTACAGACGAACAGTGGAAAGGGCTTCTTTATGGGATAGATAAGCCTATAAAATTTCACTATATGAATGTTTTCGATCAACCTAAAGTCTATAGTGCTCCCTTTGAGGGATTACTCCCTTATTTTGAACGACGCCATAGGGAGTCTACCTCAGACTATGTGCGGGCGGAGATGGAAAACTTCATGAGTGAGCGCCCATGCCCAGCCTGTGGGGGGAAGCGTTTAAAGCCGGAAGCCTTAGCTGTCAAAGTTGGGGAGATTTCTATCGATGATCTCACTCGGATGCCTATTACAGAAGCCTTGGAGTTCGTGAATCGAGTAGAGCTCAGTGAAAAGGAACAAATCATAGCCCAACAGATTCTTAAAGAAGTCCGTGAGCGGCTAGGGTTCCTCGTCAATGTGGGCTTGGATTACCTCACGCTTCATCGGGCTGCGGGAACACTTTCCGGTGGGGAAGCTCAGCGCATTCGCTTGGCTACACAGATTGGATCGAGTCTCATGGGGGTTCTTTATGTTCTGGATGAACCTAGTATTGGCCTTCATCAACGGGATAATGCTCGACTCCTGATGACCTTAGAGAGGCTTCGAGACTTAGGGAATACCCTTCTAGTGGTCGAACATGATGAAGATACCATGATAGCAGCGGATCATATCATTGATATAGGTCCGGGAGCTGGTGCTCATGGAGGACAAATTATTGCGGAGGGAACGCTTGAGGAGATCAAAGCTAATCCGAACTCTGTAACCGGGCAATACCTTAGCGGCAGGAGAGAAATCCCGGTTCCTACCGAGCGGCGCAAGCTGAATGGGAAGTGGTTAGAGGTTAAGGGCGCCAGAGAGAATAACCTAAAAAATATCAATGTACGGGTTCCGCTGGGAGTCTTCACAGTAGTCACTGGAGTTTCAGGCTCAGGAAAAAGTACTCTAGTGAATGAGATTATATACAAAGGTCTCGTAGGTCGACTGAACGGCGCAACAAGGGTTAAGCCCGGCCTCCATAAGAGCCTCGAAGGCCTAGAACACCTTGATAAAGTCATTGATATTGATCAATCGCCAATTGGTCGGACTCCCCGATCGAATCCAGCAACCTATACTGGAGTCTTTGATTTTATCCGCGAACTCTTTTCCCAGACTACAGAGGCTAAGCTGCGTGGCTATGCTCCTGGCCGATTTAGCTTTAATGTCAAAGGAGGACGCTGTGAAGCGTGCCGTGGGGATGGAATCATTAAAATCGAGATGCACTTCTTACCTGACGTCTATGTTCCTTGTGAAGTTTGTCGAGGTCAACGTTATAATAGAGAGACCCTCGAAGTAAGATATAAAGGAAAAAGTATTGCAGAAGTCTTGGATATGACCGTCGATGAAGCGGTTGAGTTCTTCCAGGTTGTTCCAAGGATTGCTCGAAAGATGCAGACACTACAAGATGTCGGACTTGGATACATTCGGCTAGGACAACCGGCTACGACCTTATCCGGTGGAGAAGCCCAGAGGATTAAGCTTGCAACGGAGTTAAGTCGTCGAAGTACTGGAAAAACGATTTATATTCTGGATGAACCGACAACCGGATTGCACACTGCCGATGTCGATCGTCTGCTCCAGGTTCTGCACCGTCTTGTTGACGGAGGAGATACCGTTCTCGTTATCGAGCATAATCTCGATGTCATTAAAACAGCTGATTATCTAATTGACCTAGGCCCTGAAGGTGGAAACAAAGGGGGGCAGGTCTTAATCGCCGGGACTCCAGAAGAGGTAGCAGTCTTCCCCGAGTCCTATACGGGACAATTTTTAAAGAAATATTTAAGCTAAAAATAGAGGCTGCCAAATTGGCAGCCTTTGTTAGAGGAATGCCACGCTACTTGTCGAATAAACGCAAGGTAAGGAGATGAAGACACTGTGACGATTCAATTGATCGCAACGGACTTGGATGATACTTTACTTCGAGATGATCGTACCCTTTCAGAACGGGTCATTCAAGCGATTCGCAAGGCACGGGAACAAGGCGTTCATGTCACGTTTGCTACAGGGCGGATGCCCGTTTCAGCTCTGCCATATGTAGAACAATTGGGGTTAGATGTACCGATTATTACTTATAACGGGGCAATGATTCAAGAGGCCCTGAGCGGGGAAATCCTATACCGAAAGGTAATCCCAGTAGAGACGGCCCGTGAGATTGTAAGATGGTTGCTGAATCAGGAGGTCCATCTTCATGTGTATCGAAGGGATCAGGTTTTTGTTCAGAAAATGAATGATTGGTCTATGGGATATGCAAAGGCTATACGGGTTCCCGTCGAAGAAACTAATCTTATCGAGTTACTTCAGCGTGAAGAGGATGGAATAGAAAAGATTATTTTGTTTGGTGAGAACAAGGAGTTAGAAGCCTGGGGTGAGAAAATCCATGAAGAGTTTACGGGAAAAGTACACATTACCCGTTCCAAACCGCACTTCCTGGAGTTGATCCATCCTGAAGTCAATAAGGGAGTTGCTCTAACAGCTTTGGCAAAACGTTTAGGGATTAACCAAGAGAATGTCATGGCGATAGGAGATAATTTGAACGATATTGAGATGATTCGCTGTGCTGGGCTCGGAGTAGCCATGGAAAATGCCCGTCAGGAAGTAAAGGAAGCAGCTGATGTCGTTACGACTTCAAATCAGGATGACGGTGTAGCCCAAGCTATTGAAAAGTATGTCTTGAAGGGGTAGGAAAGTCATTACGCCTCGATGTGCGCCCTCGATTATAGAAGTTAATTAAGTGAAGCCTCTAACTCTTTACAGCCCTTTGGAATAAATTACAGGTAGGATATTGTCTTAAATCGTAACAGATTTTATTATAGTTTACGTCTATATTTGGTGGATAATCTTGTAATATATGAAGTTTCGTCATGGCAAAAGAAGAGGGGCGTATAAAATGTGGAACAAGCAAGAAAAGTTAATGAGAGGATTTGCGCTAACGATACTTCTCATAGGGACGGTTGTTTTGAGTGGGTGTAGCGTAATTCCTTCGGTTTCACTTAAAACAGCGAAATCGACCCAAGTCGCCCAAACCGATGGGGGCTCTGAGAACTTGAAGGATGCATCTCACGAGGGGCAAAATCCTAATGTTAAATCAGGAGAGAAGGCTGGAGAGAGTACAGGAGAAGAAAACTTGACGGCAACTGGATCAGACGCTCAGAATAATGCCTCAAAAACAACTGGGACGCTAAATCCTTCTCAAATCGGTTCTAACTCTAATCCACAATCGACTCAACCCCCTCAACAAACCCTCTCTCCTCTTCCTGCTCCTCCTAATACACCCATTCGCCCGTTCTATGAATTATCCGGAACCCCTCCAACGGCTCCCGGACTGGCTATGAAGCAACGGATATTTAAGACAGAGCCTGCAAAAATTGCATACTTGACGATAGATGATGGGCCCTCTAATAATACCCCTTGTATTCTGAAGACGCTTAAGGATGAAGGAGTTAACGCGACGTTTTTTGTTATCGGGCGTCAAGTCGAACAATATCCCGGATTTTTGAAACAGGCCTTCGAACAAGGAAATGCTATTGGGAATCATACCTATTCACATAACTATGCAGAAATATATAAAACTCCAGAAGGCTATCTAGCGAACATCAAGAAAAATGAGGACTTGATCTATCAGTTAATTGGAATTCGACCCAAGATTATTCGAACTCCCGGCGGGACCCAAGGAAACTTTCATGTACGCTATTACAACGCAGTAGATGCAGCCGATTATCTCGTTTATGACTGGAATGTGAGCACTGGAGATGCGGCAGCTCCACTCGTACCTGCAGATCAAATCGTTCGTAATGTCATGGAACAAGTCCCTGGAAAAGACCGAGTCATCATCCTCATGCATGATGCCCCAGGAAAGACTACGACGCCTGATGCCTTACCGCGCATCATTCATTATCTTAAGCAGCAAGGCTATGAATTCGGAGTTATAACCCCTGAAGTTGCGCCGATTCTTTTCCCAGGCGGATTTAAAAGTTAATACAGAATTGAACTATAGCAAAGAAGGCACCGGAGGAATTTCCTTAGGTGCCTTCTTCGTATAAACCCTACTCCAACCTCTCCTTAATCACATTATAAATCTCGGGGTCATCCTCACCCGGATACCAGATGGAAATCCCTCGGATATTATATTGATTAACTAAATCGATGAACGAAGAGAAGTTTCTCGCATTCGTGAACCAGACTTGATGAACTACTCCACTGGAGTCCGTATAACTAAAATGTGGTCCATTTTGGGGATCCTCAATGATTTGAGCTTGAAAGCGCTGAGCAATGCTTATGGCGGTGTCATAGGAAATTCCAATTCTCTGATTGCCCCAATCATAACCATAAGTGGGAAGACCTGCTTCAAGCTTCCTTCTAGGGATTACAGAAACTGCGTAATCGAGAACCTGCTTAACCCAGCTCGCAGGAGCAATAGGACCAGGGGTCTCCCAACTATAGTCATAGAGCATAAGACGTACTCTGTCTACGGCACTACCAATTCCAGGGTAGTCATGACCAGCACTGCTACCGGAGGAAGTTGCGCTTGTCTTTGCCTGAATCGCGACCACGAGTTTTTTATTAATGGAGGTTAAAGCCGCTTTAAGTTCTTGTAAGAAAAGAACAAAAAGATCCTTATCGGCAACTGCAATATTCTCATAATCAATCTCAATTCCATCATAGTTCATTTGGGTAACTTTATTTATGATGTTCGTGATGTGTTGTCGCCGAATAGTAGGGTCGTTCAGAACTGTGGAGATTAATTGGGTATTAAAGCTATTGGCAATAAGAGGTATTAACTCAATTTTGCGATCCCTTGCGAATTGAATAACGGAGGATTCCTCCCCATTGGGGTATACAATTAAATCTCCTGTGGGGGTTACCTCATACCAAAAGGGGGAGAGGGTAGTGATGATATCGGCATGTTGTCTGATGACGGTCATCGCTTCTTGCTGCTTCCAGTAGGGAACCCAAGCAGCAACGTAATGTCTTTTTGGGATTTTAATTTGCTGGCCAATGCGCAATTGATTTGGATCTACACCAGGGTTTGCCGCAATAATACTGCTCACTGATACTCCATACGTTATAGAGAGCTTATAGTAGGTATCTCCCGCTTTTATCGTATAAAGAATATAGCCCGGTTGAGGTTCCGGTTGGAATAAAGCATTGTAAGTATTCGGACCAACAATTCCATCCGGGGTCAGACCACGATCCCTTTGGAATCTTATGACAGCTTCTTCTGTCATACGACCGAAGACTCCATCCACAGGACCAGGAATATAACCGAGTTCCCTTAAGCGAGTTTGGACGTCTGCAACATCTGTTCCTCTGGATCCTCGTTGTAAAACTCTCATAGTGCTCACCCCTAAACGTTGCTCTTAATATCATAAACAGTATATTCAAGGCCCCCTTCGAAGGGTGACACTATCACAGTGCTTTTGCAGAGAGTGGTAAATTTTCCAAGTACGCGAATTTATGCACAAATTCTGGCACAAGAATTGCAATAGACACCAGATGCGGCTATACTAAAGAGTGAAAGGAGTCGGTCCTTTTGCGAATTTTGCTTGTAGCCATTAATGCGAAATATGTGCATACCAATTTAGCGATACGGTATCTGCGAGAGAGTGTGATCGCTGAATTCCCTCAAGTTGAACTCCGTGAATTCACGATAAACGAGCCGATTGAGCGGATTGAAGCAGAAATTTTTGAAGCCAAGGCGGATGTCATTGGCTTTTCGTGTTATATCTGGAATCTCAGCGAAACGATGGCCGTCATTCGGCAGTTGCGCCCGGTATGCCCTAAGGTACGAATCGTAGTCGGAGGACCCGAAGTATCTTATGATGCTGCTCAATTTTTAAAGGAGCACCCGGAACTTGATGGAGTCGTATATGGGGAAGGAGAGATAACATTTCTCGAACTTCTGCGCGCCTGGAGAGATAGATCAGGGCTTGAGAGGGTAGATGGTTTAGCTTGGCGAGAGACCGATTTAATCCGCGTGAATTCTCCCTCCCGGCAGCTTTCCTTTGAACAAGTACCAAATCCTTATAGCAGAGACGAAGACTTTACGGGGCGACTTGCCTATGTTGAAACGATTCGGGGGTGCCCCTTCAATTGCCAGTACTGCCTCTCATCTACCTTTCAAGGGGTGCGTTATCTCGACCCAGAGAGCTTTCGCGTGATTTTAAGCCAACTCTTACGATGTGGGGCCCGTACGATTAAGTTCGTCGACCGAACGTTTAATGTGAACAAGCAGCATTCCTTTAAGATATTAGATATCGTTCGCGAAGAGTCCGCGAACTACCCACCTGATGCAGGAATTCGGGCTCATTGTGAGATGGCAGGGGAATTACTCGATGAGGATTGGATTCGGTACTTAAGAGAGTACCCAAAGGATCTCGTTCAGTTTGAAATCGGGGTCCAGTCGACAAATCCTGAGACGCTAGCGATCATCTCCCGCCCTCAGCACTTCGAACGATGGGCAAGTTCTGTACAGGAAATCCAGGCTATGAGAAAAGCTCATCTTCACCTAGACTTAATCGCGGGGTTACCAGAAGAAGACTGGACAAGTTTTCGCACCTCGTTTAATGATGTATATAATGTCCAACCCGATATGCTTCAATTGGGCTTTCTTAAAGTGTTGAAGGGCTCAGGGCTCCGTGAGAAAAGCGAGAAATATGGTCTAACCTATTCTCCTGACCCTCCCTATATCATACTCGAAACTCAAGTCCTAAGTCATGAGGAGCTACTCAAACTTCATCGCTTGGAGGAAATCCTTGACAAGTACTATAACTCGGGGAGATTTTCAACGATTTTGCCCTGTGCGCTGGAATTATTCCCTACTCCCTTCGATTTTTATTATGAGTTTGCTGAGTATTGGCATAAGCGAGGCTGGTTCAGACAGAACTGGTCGGGCAAAGCGCTTTTCGAGAAGTTGTGGGAGTTCCTGATTGCGACGGATAGTATAGAAGAGAGTAAGGGGAAGGTGGATTCAGAGGGTAACGTAAATCCTAAGGAAAATTCCATGGACCGATTTAGGGAGCTCTTAAGATTTGACTATTACCTGTGGGAACGCCCTAGCGTTGTACCCGATTATCTCCTTCAGTCATCGGAATCGCTGCCTATAGATTATTCCAAGGGAAAACTTCAGCTTCAGCACGATGAGGCTTGGGCTAGTAGGATTCCCGAATTTAGGAGTATGGACCGAAGACAATGGTCTCGGGCAACCGCTCTAGAATATTTCACGTATCCAAATCCACAGTGGGTTTTATTCTTCTACGCTCAAGGGCAAACAAAAGTCTATCCGCTATTAAACCAGCACTAAAGGAGCGATTTAATGGGGAAGGGTCCGGTTTCGCGAATTCAGAAAATGACTAAGTTCTTCGGCATTCTATTAATTATTATTCTCGGGCTCACAGGGTGTGGAAAGGATCCACTTCAAGGGCTTCCTGGTGGAGCTGCCCCCGCAGTGATTGAACTCTGGCATTCCTTGCAGGGAGCAGAAGCTGAAACACTGAGCAAACAGGCCCAACGAATCATGGATGGGCATCCCGAAGTTATTGTGCGGCTGGAATACCTTCCAGAAGATAAACTGGCTAAACAGGCGTATCAAGCACAGGCAGGGGGGGAAGGACCAGAGATCTTTCTAACTTCCGGAGAGGTTTTAACGACATTGTTCCATCAAGGAGCACTCGCACCCGTTCTTGGAAGCGCAGATTCTTTCCCTAGCGTAGTCTCACAGTTCCACTACGGAGAGAAGGATTATGCGCAGCCTGTTGTGACGGATATTCCGTTGTTCTACTACCGGACGGATTTGGCCCAGCCACCAGCAAACCTAGCAGGTTTTCTAACGACCAAGGGAGTCTTAGCCTTACCCACGCTCGATACAAAAACCTTAACCCCCTGGTGGAGTGGCCAAGCAGGAAAGTTATTGAGCAATGGACAGCCAACCTTGGAGGATCCAGCAAACCTCATCTTTGTCCAACAACTTTTGGCATGGCGAGATGCCAAACTCTTAGTCGTTGATCCCAATGCCTGGCTTCAATTCGTGAATGGACAAGCCGCTTACACGATATCTTGGGCTGGTCAAGCCAAGGGGTTAGCACCGACTATCCCTTGGGGAAGTGCTCTACTAACCCAATTAACGGGAGGACAGGGACAAATCCTTACCGGGAGAACACTTGGGCTTGCGAACTCATCCATTAAATCCTCTGAAGCCCTAAGCCCTATGATTCGACTAGTTGAAGAAGAGCTCCTTAACCCAGATACCCAATGGGCCTTAGGACAAGCTGGAAACCGTTTTCCAGTCAGCACTTCCTTCTACAAGCGTACCGAAGCCCAGTCAGGAGTCCTTCAGCAGGTTGGACAAGGCCTAGAAAAAGCCTGGCCCTTAAAGGGAGCTGCCCTCGAATGGAAGCTCATCCCCCTTCAAGACCAAGCCTGGCAAAAAGCTTTGAGCGGCATCGCTCCAGAAACAGCTCTGGCTGGAGCACAAGCAGAAGCCATAAAGGTGCTCGGTCAGAAGTAGCCATAAAATCAGACAACCTCTCATACAAATAATTAGTACAAGGGGGTGAACCCATTGGAATTAGATTCAAAACATGTACGCCTGCTTGTTATCACAGGACTCTCTGGAGCGGGAAAAACTCAAGCTTTGCAAAGCCTTGAAGATCAAGGATACTTTTGTGTAGATAATCTTCCACCCTCGCTTATTCTAAAGTTCGCGGAGCTCTGTGGTCAATCCCAGGGTAAAGTCTCAAAGGCCGCAATCGTGTGCGATTTGCGAGGGGGAGAGTTCTTCTCTTCCTTGACCGAAGCCCTGGTGAATTTGCAGGCCGAAGGGTTCCAGTATGAATTAATCTTTCTAGAGGCCTCAGACGGGATTCTCGTCGGACGCTATAAGGAATCGCGGCGAAGACACCCCCTCTCTCCGCAAGGGGGAATCCTCGAAGGTATTCAAATGGAACGTCAAAAGTTGGCTGAAATTCGGGGAGAAGCACATAAAATCATTGATACTTCAAGCCTTACCTCACAGCAACTTCGTCAACAGGTATCAGAACTTTTCGGAGGCGAACCTGGGCGAGGACGCTTAGCTGTCTCGGTTGTCTCCTTCGGTTTTAAATATGGGATTCCGCTGGATGCAGATTTGCTTATTGATGTTCGGTTTTTGCCTAACCCCTTTTATGTTGAGGATTTACGACCTCTCACAGGGGAGCATCCTCAGGTTCAAGAGTATATTTTCAAAAATCCTGTTGCTCAAGAATTCCTTGATAAGTATCTTATCCTGCTGGAGTATATTCTCCCTTACTACGTAAAAGAGGGAAAAAGGCATCTGGTTATCGGAGTGGGTTGCACGGGCGGTCAGCATCGTTCGGTCGCAATTGCAGAACGTATCGGAGTGTTTTTAAATGACCATCAGTACACGATGAGTGTTAAACACCGAGATGCTGTTCGTAACCGGAAGGGTGATAAAACGAAATGAAAAAGGGATTAGGCCGTTTTCTATCTAACAACCTTAAATGGCTTTATCCCAATCTTGGGGTAAAACGTTGGTTTTTGTTAGCGGTCGTCGGAATTTTTTTGTTCGCCACCGGCTTCTCAGTTATGAATTACGGGGTAGCGCTTGGATACTTGGAACTTCAGTTTCGTGAAGGTATCTATCGATTGACCGGAAGTGCCCCAAGTACGGCCGTTCCCATGGGAGCGTTTATCAGCTTCTTAGGAGTTATAGCCATCGTTATCGGGTTTAAACGGTTACTCCGCTCAATCATTTCCGTGCTTTTGCCCGATAATGAATCCAAGATTGTTGATGTTATGTATTCTCGAATGCATTTACGGCGTGGCCCGAAAATTGTAGTCATTGGTGGGGGAACTGGACTGTCCGCACTTCTGAGGGGTCTTAAGGAATATACCTGCAATCTCACCGCGATCGTCACAGTAGCAGATGATGGTGGAAGTTCAGGTAAACTTCGGCATGAAATGGGAATCATTCCGCCAGGAGATATTCGGAACTGTCTCGTCGCTTTAGCAGATACTGAGAATATCATGGACGATTTATTCTCCTATCGATTTGAAACAGGGACCTTAAAGGGACACAGCCTTGGAAACCTGTTTTTAGCAGGGATGGCAGATACTTTCGGGGATTTTCAAAAAGGTGTGGAACACATAGGTAAGGTTTTTGCACTTCGGGGAAATGTCTATCCCTCTACCTTAGAGCAAGTGGTGCTTGTGGCCGACTTAGCGGATGGAACCTCTGTAAAAGGGGAAACGGCGGTACGGGATACACAGGGGCGAATTAAGCGAGTGTATCTTGAACCGGGGGATAGCCAGCCGATCCCCGAGGCCTTACGAGCTTTAGAAGAAGCTGATTTGATCGTTTTGGGACCAGGGAGTCTATATACCAGTGTCCTCCCAAATCTACTTGTGGATGGGCTAAGAGAGAAAATCAGGGAAGTAGAAGCTCCCTGCGTATACGTTTGTAACATTATGACAGAACCTGGAGAGACAGATGGCTACCAGGTGTCAGACCACTTGCAGGCGATTATGGATCACTGCGGTTCTGACTTTGTGGATGTTGTTCTGGCCAATAATCAAGAGATTCCTGAGTACCTACTTAAGCGCTACGAGGAAGAAGGGTCCTATCCGGTTCGGGGCGAGGCGGTTAGTGTAGGATGGTTAGGAGTAAAATATGGTGAAGCAGAGCTTTTGCAAGCGGGGGAAACGATTCGCCATGATTCCAAGCGTTTGGCTCGCGAATTGGTACGCCTACTGTTCCGGATGAAGCCCATGGGAGAACGGATTGCGCTCGTTGATTCCTATCTCCTGAATCAAAAGTTGAGGGAAGAGCCCTAGAAAGGATGAGGGCGAATGTCCTTTAGTGCAGTAACCAAAGAAGAATTGGCTCGTATTACGGAACAAAAAGAATGCTGCAATCTCGCTGAGTTAGCAGCCCTTGTTCGAATGGATGGCACGCTACAGATTTCGAATCATTCCTATGCTTTAAACGTCATCACTGAGAGTGCTCCTGTCGCTCGAAAAGTCTATCGCCTAGCAAAAAATCTCTTAGAATTACCAGTTGATATCGTGGTCCGGAGAAAATTACGTTTGAAAAAGAATAACTCCTATATGGTTAAGATTTATCCCAAGGGAATTGTGGATCTGCAGCGGCTAGGTATTTTAGATGAAGAAGGAGAGATTCTCCCAGGAATTCCAGAGGATCTGGTGAAGAGCCGATGTGATAAGAAAGCGTACCTGAGGGGCGCCTTTCTGGCGGGAGGGTCGATCAATAATCCTGAGGGGACCTATCACTTAGAGATTATTACCAATGATCCCATTCACGCCGAAGCGCTCAGTAAACTTCTTAACAAATTTCGTCTGGGATCTAAGGTCAGTATGCGTAAAAATTGGCACGTGGTTTATATTAAAGAGAGTGAGCATATCGTTGAATTCCTGGGCTTTATCGGGGCTCATCATGCCTTACTTGAATTCGAAAACGTTCGAGTGTTTAAGGATATGCGCAATCAGGTGAACCGCTTGGTCAATTGTGAGACAGCAAACCTTAATAAGACGGTGGATGCATCAGTGCGTCAAGTGGAAAATATCCAACGTGTGGCGAAGACGATTGGACTGCAGGCACTTCCTGAACCCTTAAGGGAAATCGCCGAGCTTCGCCTTGAGTTTCCGGATGCAAGTCTTAAGGAACTTGGGGAGATGCTCCAGCCGAAAGTTGGTAAATCTGGAGTGAACCATAGGATGCGTAAGATTGATGAACTGGCAGAAAAGCTTCAGCAAGGTAAGAGTTGAGTTACAGTAGTGATGCGAGAGGAGGGATATCGTGCGTTTAAGTTATGGCCTTAACTTAGAACAAACACAGAAGTTAATCATGACACCAGAGCTGCGTCAAGCCATTGCAATTCTGCAGTTGTCGGCCCTTGAGCTTACCAATTATGTCGATCAGCAGATTTTAGAAAATCCACTTTTGGATGTTGTTGAGGACGCTACAGAGCAAAGCGTGGAAAGTCCGAATGAAGACAGAAGCAAACCAGAGAAAGAAGAGGTCAGCCCCGAAAATAACTGGGACATGGACTGGGAAGAATACTTTCAGCATCAAGAAGAGCGAGTGACTATAACCCGTGAGTATGATCCGGATGCGGGGCAGAATAATAGGATGGAGCCTTTTCTTACAGCGGCTCCCACACTTCAGGAACATTTACTTGAACAACTCCACGTCCAGAAGCTTCCAGCCTCTCTACCTCTCCTTGAATATATCGTAGGAAACTTGGATGATAATGGCTATCTGACAGTCACCTTGGAAGTGATAACGCAGGAACAAAAAATAGCCCTTGACGAGGCGGAAAAAGCCCTGGCAATTATCCAGGGGTTAGACCCACTCGGCGTCGGGGCAAGGAGCTTAGAAGAATGTCTGAGACTTCAGTTACCCCTTCTTCCTGACTGTCCCCCTGAGATGTCCGAGTTTCTTAAGTATTTGGAGGATCTTGCTGCTGGACGGCTTCAGAGAATTGCTACTCGCATGAAGCTTACCCCATGCCAGGTTCAACAACTAGCGGACCTTGTCCGAAAACTTGATCCAAAGCCCGGTCGACGTTTTTCAGGTTCCGGGGAAATTCGGTATATTGTACCTGACGTTGTGATCGAGGAAATTGAGGGTCAATTCATCATTCTCGTAAATGATGTCACGGTTCCGCGGTTGGGGATTAATCAAGCCTATCGTAAAGCGTTAAGTCAGGATAGTGAGTCAGAAACACGAAAGTTTGTAGAGCATAAACTCAATGCGGCCGCCTGGCTTATTCGGAGTATTGAACAAAGAAGGATGACCCTGTATAAGGTTGCGAATGCGATTGTCGAGAGGCAGGAGGATTTTCTGAGACGAGGAATACGATACTTGAAGCCTCTCACTCTTAAGGATATTGCGGAGAAAGTTGGAGTTCACGAATCTACTGTTAGTCGTGCAACAGCTAACAAATATGTGCAAACTCCACGTGGGATTTTCGAATTTAAGTTCTTCTTTGCCTCAGGTCTTGGAACCGAGCATGGGATGACTACAGAAGGAATTAAAGAAGCCTTAAAGGACTTAATCGCCAAAGAGAACCCGAGAAATCCTTATTCAGATCAGAAACTTTCTGAGCTATTAAAGGAAAAGGGAATGGAGATTTCGCGCCGAACCGTAGCAAAGTATCGGGATGAACTTGGAATCTCATCAACGGCTATTCGGAAACGCTATTAACCATAAAAATGTAATGAGCATAATTAAACGCATTTCCATATAATAAAATAAATCAACTTTTTTAGCCTGTTCATTGCAGGGAAAAGGTGGATTAGCCACAAATTTGGACTTGGGTTTAAGCCCATGAAATTTGTGGCTTTTTTTAAGGAGTGGCAGCTATGAATAATTACAGATTATCTGGCTATGATCGTGCATTGATGGAAATTCGAAGCTCAATCGTTGAGCTAGCGCAAGGGGTAAGTGCCTTGCTTGAGAAGGGCTTGAGAGTACTTGCTACTCCGGAATCCGCGAGGACTATTGATTGGCGGAAAGAAGATGACCAGATCGACCAGATGCGAGATCGCATCGTTCAGCGGATTCTAGAAATCATGACTCTCCAGCAATTAAGAACTCAGGATCTGAGGTGGTTACTCGGGTATCACCGAATGGCCCAGGAACTTGAACGAGTTGCAGATTATGCTTGTGATATAGCAGAATTAGCGGGCTTGAGTTCAGAAATCAAGCAGCCGGAAGAAATCCTTCAGATGGCTGAACAAACACAATTAATGTGTGAAAAGACGATAGAATCTCTTCAACTTGAGCAAGATAGGGTTGAAGAGCTTGATCGCCTGGATGACTTTTTGGACTCAACGTATATAGCTCTTCAGAAGAGGTTCGTGTCAGAGAGTCAGATCGAAAAAACTGGATATCTGGGTTTTTCACTTATTCTTGCTCGGACGATGGAGCGCATTGGAGATCATATTCTAAATGTTGCCGAAGCCCTTGTATATATTAAAGTAGGAAAGCAGAATTAAGGGCTAAGGGAGGGCTCAATCATCGACTGGAGTACGCTATTCATGTTCTTAGGAGGTTTAGGGATTTTCATGTATGGGGTGCATACGACCTCGGCGGGCTTACAGATGTTCGCTGCCAATAGGCTAAAGGAAATCCTGCAATCCTTGACTAAGAAAAGTTATTTAGCTGTGCTCTTTGGTATCGTCATGACAGTGGCTTTTCAGAGCAGCACAGCGACCACCGTTCTCGTGGTAGAGTTTGTCAATGTCGGGATGATGAGGCTAGGGCAGGCCTTAGGGATTGTCCTTGGCTCTGCCCTTGGCACCTCCATTTCAATACAACTTATTGCTTTTAAAATGCTGAATGTGGCTCTAGGGCTCATTTTCATTGGATTTATCCTTTATCTATTCGTAAGTTCTCCTTCTTTGAAGCATCTCGGACAGGCTATGATCGGTTTTGGGCTGATTTTTGTGGGGATGGCAAACATGTCTGGGGCGTCCGCTCCATTGAAGGAGGTCCCAGAAGTACAGCATTTCCTAACTCAGCTAGGAGTTAAGCCTTTTCTGGGGATTTTAATCGGACTTGTCCTAACTGCTATGATGCAGAGTAGTACGGCGACTTTAGCGATTGTTATTTCCTTGGCAGATCAAGGGCTGGTAAATTTGGGAGCTGTAATTCCGCTGGTTTTAGGAGCGCATATCGGAGGGACAGTGACCACCCTTTTTTCTTCCTTGGCAACTCAAAAGCTAGATGCGCGAAGAGCAGCTTTGGCGAATACGTTGTATAAAGTTGTCGGAACCATTCTCATTTTCCCCTTTTTGGGGGCTGTAGCCGATCTCCTGGTTTGGCTCAGTGGAGATTTGAAACGGCAGGTCGCTAATGCGCATTTGGTATTCTCCCTGTTCATGATTATTATCTTCTTGCCGTTAAATAACTGGATAGCTAAAATGCTTGTCGAGATTTTACCAGAGCGGCGCCACAAAAAAGGAGAAGTTCATTTTTTGTTCATTGACGAAGCTTCACTTGAACTGCCAACGGTTGCGATAACTCAAACTCGTCTGGAAATCCGAGAGCTGGGAAAGAGAATACGAGATCAGATTATGTTAGAAATTCCGGCGGTCTTTAAAGAGAACAAAACCGAGCTTCCCAGTAAGGGATCGGCAGTTGAGAAGGAATTTCACGGGTATTACAACACTATTTCTCGCTTCTTGTCGATGTTGTCAATGAAGGACACTTCTGGAGAACAACGGGAGGATATCCTCCATACCCAATTCATCTTGAAGGAATTTCAATATATCGGGGAGGTACTTCTTGATTTAGCCCCCTTTATCCAAAGATTACGTCGTCAGAATCCAGCCCAGGCCGATGAAATTTGGGATGAGATGAAGGAGCTTTATGAAAGCGTACTGAATAACTATAATCGGATGATTCAGTCGTTAAAAACTTGGGATACGGAGTTGGCAGGGGAAGTTATTCGTGAGCACCCAGAAATTGTTCGCCTGCAGCGCACTTTGCAATTTGGTCTTTTGGCACAGGGTGCAAAGTGTAATTTACCAGAAGGGGAACCCTCTCAAACAGTCTATTGGGGAAATCTCGATGCTGTAAATTTGCTTTATCGAATGGATAAACACACTGTAAACATTGCACAAGTGATTATGGGGCTTGTCTAAAATAGAGTAGGATTTTCCTTTGAAAGGTATACTAAGGATTATAATCCATGGTAAACTAAAGTTCGGAAACAGGGGAAGGTTTTACCAAAAATAGAGTAGCAGCAATATTCCTTGGGTTACTATATTGTTCCTATACATAATTGTTAAATGTTTAGTGTTTAGAATAAAGGAAGGAGAGTTAAAATGAACAAACAAAGTGTGAAGGATATCCCAGTACGGGGAAAGCGTATCCTAGTTCGCGTTGATTTTAATGTACCTATGGATGATAGCCGAAATATTACGGATGACACTCGGATACGGGCAGCTTTACCCACAATCCAGTACTTGATGGGAGAGGGAGCAAAAGTTATTCTTGCCTCGCATTTTGGGCGACCTAAGGGTCAGATGAATCCGAAATACTCCCTTGCCCCAGTCGCAACCCGGTTAGGGGAACTTCTTGAACAGGCTGTTCCCATTGCTCCAGACTGTATGGGGCCTGAGGTGGAGAGGGAGGTGGCTCAGCTCCAAGAGGGACAGGTTCTCCTTTTGGAGAATGTTCGCTTTCATCCCGAAGAAGAGAAGAATGATCCTGAATTTGCCAAAGCTCTTGCTAGATTGGCTGATATTTTCGTTAATGATGCTTTTGGGACAGCACATCGGGCCCATGCCTCAACTGAAGGAGTCGCTCATTATATCCCAGCAGTTGCTGGTTTTCTCATGCAAAAAGAAGTTGAAGTTATGGGGAAAGCCTTGGAAGAACCGGCCCGTCCCTTTGTAGCAATCATCGGAGGTGCCAAGGTCAGTGATAAAATTGGCGTCATTGAGAACTTATTGAATAAAGTCAACGCCCTGATTATCGGGGGTGGGATGGCGAATACCTTCCTAAAGGCCCAAGATAATAATGTCGGGAAGTCCCTTGTGGAAGAGGATAAAGTCCCTCTAGCCAAGGAACTGCTTGCCAAAGCTCGCGATCTTAAGGTAGAGCTCATCTTACCGCAAGATGCCGTAGTCGCTAAGGAGTTTAAAGCAGACGCTCAGTTCCGTACGATTTCCGTGAAGGAGATTGCCGAAGATGAAATGGCTCTCGATATTGGGCCGGAAAGCGCAGAAGCTTTTAGCCGATATATTGAATCCGCGCGAACCATTGTCTGGAACGGTCCGATGGGTGTTTTTGAAATGGACAATTTCGCCAAGGGGACCGAGAAGGTCGCACAGGCCGTAGCCAAGTGCTCAGGAATCACGATTGTGGGCGGAGGAGACTCTGTCGCAGCCGTTGAGAAGATGGGAGTGGCGGATCAGCTGACACATATCTCTACCGGTGGAGGAGCTTCCCTAGAGTTTTTGGAGGGTAAGGTCCTGCCAGGAGTGGCAGCATTAAAAGATAAGTAATACACTTTTTAAGTGATGTTTTAGATGAGACTATTCATGAAGGGAGCCAGGTCAATGTCAATACGTCATCCCATTATCGCGGGGAACTGGAAAATGAATAAAACCGTTCGTGAAGCTCAAGACTATGCTGTTAAACTCATGGAAAAGGTCGGAGATGTGACTGAGGTCGATGTCGTCGTTTGTGCACCCTTCACAGCCTTAAACACACTCAAGGTCGAACTTGAGGAGAGTGTTATTCATATCGGAGCCCAGAATATGTTCTATGCTCCGGATGGAGCCTACACAGGTGAGATTTCCGCTTCGATGCTTGTGGATGCTGCCTGTACTTACGTTATCCTCGGACACTCTGAGCGCCGTGAGATCCTCCGAGAAACCGATGAGGAAATTTCGAAGAAAGTCAAGGCAGCCCTTAAAGCAGGATTGACGCCCATTCTCTGTGTGGGAGAGAATCTGGCTATGCGCGAAGAAGGTAGAGCCTTCGCCATTGTTCGCGGACAAGTGATGAATGACCTTGCTGAGCTTCCCCCAGAAGATTTGAAACGCGTTGTTATTGCCTATGAGCCTATCTGGGCCATCGGGTCAGGGAAGACCGCCTCGAGCGAAGATGCTCAAGAAATGTGTGCCATGATACGCTCGAATCTGGCAGGAATCGCCGGTTCGGTTGCTGATGACGTGAACATCCTCTATGGAGGAAGCGTTAAAGCCGATAACATCGCGGAATTGATGGCTCAACCTGATGTGGATGGGGCACTCGTTGGTGGTGCAAGCTTAGACCCCGAAGGATTTGCCAAACTCGTGCAAAATGCGGTGTCTGCTTTATGAAACCTCTCTTGCTCATGATCCTTGATGGGTGGGGATATAGTCCAGTACTTAAAGGGAATGCAATTGCTCAGGCGCAAAAGCCGAATTTTGATCGCATTCTGCAGAACTATCCACATACCTTAATCAATGCCTCAGGGGAAGCTGTCGGGTTGCCGGCAGGGCAGATGGGAAATTCCGAGGTTGGACACTTAAACATTGGGGCAGGACGGGTTGTTTACCAGGAGTTAACGCGAATTTCTAAAGCTATTCGGACGGGTGAATTTGCCCAGAATCCTATTTTGAGTCAGGCTATGGATCGAGTTAAAGAAGGATCAGGTGCGCTTCATCTGATGGGACTGCTATCGGATGGCGGGGTCCACTCCCACCTTGATCATCTTTTTGCTCTGCTCGACAAGGCGAAAGAAATTGGAGTCAAGAAGGTATTTATCCATGCTTTTTTAGATGGTCGAGATGTTCTTCCCCAAAGTGCCAAAGAGTATATGACACGTCTGAATTCCAAGCTTGAAGAAGTTGGACTTGGGAAAGTTGCCACTGTAATGGGGCGCTATTACATCATGGATCGTGACCATCGCTGGGAGAGGGTTGAAAAAGGCTATAGAGCCTTGGTGGACGGAGAAGGCCTCAAAGCACCGAACCCTTTTGCAGCGATTGAGAAATCCTATGATGTTAGAATCACGGATGAGTTCATAGAGCCTACGGTAATTATTGATGCTGAGGGGAACCCGATTGGCAGGATTCAGGATGGAGATAGTGTGATCTTCTTTAATTTCCGCTCAGATCGGGCCCGCGAGATCTCGCATGCTATCGTGGACGAGAAGTTTACCGCCTTCGAACGATCGAAACGATTAGAGATTCATTATGTATGTATGACAGAGTATGAAGTTGGAATTCAAGCCCCCATTGCTTTCCCACCACAGAACTTAGAGAATACTCTTGGGGAAGTTTTGGCACAGTTTCATAGGAGACAACTCCGGATCGCGGAGACGGAAAAGTACGCCCACGTAACGTTCTTTCTTAATGGAGGGGTAGAAGACCCTTGCCCAGGTGAAGAGCGTTGCTTGATTCCTTCACCGAAAGTTGCTACCTATGACTCGAAACCAGAGATGAGTGCTCCAGAAATTACTGAAGAACTCCTGAAACGATTGAATTCAGAAACCAACGACATCATTATCTTGAACTTCGCAAACTCGGATATGGTAGGGCATACCGGTGAATTCTCGGCATCCATTAAGGCGATTGAAGCCGTAGATGATTGTATCGGGAAGATTGTTCCGGAAATCCTAAAACAAGGTGGAACGGTGCTCATTACGGCGGATCATGGGAATGCAGAAGCTAAAATAGATTTGGAAAGTGGTCAGCCTTTAACGGCTCATACGAAGAATCCTGTGCCGTTTATCTTGGTCGATGACCATTTGAAAGATCGGAAATTAAGAGAAGATGGGGCACTTCGTGATGTGGCTCCAACCGTGTTAGAACTTATGGGGATTCAACAGCCTGTAGAAATGACGGGGAAGTCGTTGATTCTTTAGGTCAGTTACGATTGTTATAAAAGTATTTGTGGATTACCCGCGAGCTAAGGCACGCGACGTAATAGCGCTATTCATTGCGCATGAAGAAATTATTTAGGGAGGGTACATAAATGAGTTATATTGCTGAAGTTTTTGGTCGGGAAATTTTGGATTCCCGTGGGAATCCTACAGTTGAGGTGGAAGTAACCTTAGAAGATGGTTCAATGGGCAGAGCTGCGGTCCCGTCTGGTGCTTCTACGGGTGCCTTTGAGGCAGTGGAACTTCGTGATGGAGACAAAACCCGCTATTTTGGTAAGGGTGTTCTAAAGGCGGTCGAAAATGTCAATGAAGTGATTGCCTCTGAGCTCGAGGGATTTAATCCGTTTGATCAACCTGCGGTTGACCGAGAGTTGATTGCTTTGGACGGAACGGACAATAAAGGTAAGCTCGGTGCAAATGCGATCTTGGGAGTTTCCTTGCCAGTGCGAAAGCAGCAGCAGAGTCTGTCGGATTGCCTCTTTATCAATATCTGGGTGGAGTGAATGCGAAGGAACTTCCAGTTCCGATGATGAACATCTTGAATGGTGGCAAGCATGCTGATAATAATGTGGACATCCAAGAGTTTATGATTATGCCGGTTGGAGCAAAAAGTTTTGCTGAGGCTCTACGGATGGGAACAGAAGTGTATCATAGTTTGAAGGCTGTTTTGAAGGAGAAATCCTTGGCGACTGCCATCGGGGATGAAGGTGGCTTTGCTCCAAGTCTTGAATCCAATGCAGATGCTCTTCTAGCGATTGTTGACGCGATTCAACGGGCAGGATATAACCCTGGAGAAGATGTTGCACTCGCACTTGATGTTGCAGCAACTGAACTTTACAAAGATGGGGTGTATCATCTTGAAGGAGAAGGTTTGACTAAGACTTCAGATGAGATGATTGAGTACTATGAGGACCTCATTAAACAGTACCCGATTGTATCGATTGAAGATGGACTTTCCGAGGAAGATTGGGAAGGCTGGAAGAAACTCACCGAAAGACTAGGACAAAAAATCCAACTGGTTGGAGATGACCTCTTTGTAACGAATCCTAAGCGGCTTGCAAGAGGGATCAAAGAGAAATGTGCGAATTCCATTCTGATTAAGCTCAACCAAATCGGTACGTTGACAGAAACACTCGATGCGATTGAAATGGCTAAGCGTGCGGGATACACTACCGTGATTTCTCATCGCTCGGGAGAAACCGAAGATGTGACCATGTCCCATATCGCCGTTGCTGTCAATGCAGGTCAGATCAAAACTGGCGCTCCTGCAAGAACAGAGCGCGTAGCAAAATATAATGAACTCCTGCGTATCGAGGAAGAACTCGGTGAAACGGGAGTTTACAGGGGACGGGAATCCTTGGCTCGCTAAACGAACGCAGCGAAGACGGGTTGGAAACCTGGACGTTTCCAACCCGTCTCTACTTGCCTTTTAACATTTTCCTATGCTAAAATAGGCATATTGACTAATTTCTTATTGTTTTCTAAAATAGTTTGAATCTTAAGGAGGTGATTCTGTAATGGTAATCTTTCTAACAGTACTTTTGGTTTTAAGCTCTTTAGGATTAATTGCGACTATTTTGCTTCAAACTGGGACAAGTGCGGGTTTGGGCGCAATTGGTGGTGCCGGTGAAGCCTTCTTTGGCAAGAAGAAAGGGATGGATGCGATTCTCTCCAAATTAAGCATCGCTTCAGCCGTTGTATTTCTGCTGAGCTCGTTAGGGGTTGCCTGGCTTTTAAAATAAAAGTCGGGTACCCTTTTTTTGTCTTTATTCAGATCCCATCGAAAAGAGCCGAGTATATACGATAATTCAAAACATCTATTGAACCTAGCACTATACATACTCATTTGTTGTAATAG
The DNA here is from genome assembly GCF_055378975.1 of Desulfitobacterium elongatum. Taxonomy (NCBI): domain Bacteria; kingdom Bacillati; phylum Bacillota; class Clostridia; order Eubacteriales; family Desulfitobacteriaceae; genus Desulfitobacterium; species Desulfitobacterium elongatum. The sequence continues at coordinate 194,525 of NZ_AP038772.1, forward strand.
TCTACATCGCAATTGACGAAGCAAACAAAAAATGTCTAAATATCTATTCCAAATGCATCACACTCCATCTTACGCAATCAATAAAAGCGTTCGCGGGGCAACTGAATAAATGCACGACGGGGACACCTTGGCTAAGCATAATTATCTTTGACTAATTATTTTGACTTAGGAGGTTTTTTGACATGAATTTTGCTTCAATGCCCTTTTGGGCAGTGGGGGCAGGACTACTGGGACTTGTATTTGCATTTTTCTTCGCAAAGAGTGTATTAAAAGAAAGCCCAGGAAATGCCCGGATGCAGGAGATTTCTCTTGCAATTCAAGAGGGGGCCATGGCCTTTCTCAATCGTCAATACAGAACACTTATCCCATTTGTCATTATAATTTTTATTATTTTGACGTTCTTGAAGAATTGGCAGACGGCAGTATCCTTCCTGGTTGGTGCAGTACTTTCTGCAGTCGCTGGTTATGTAGGAATGGGAATTACAACCCGTGCTAACGCTCGGACGACGGAAGCTGCTCGGACAAGCTTGAATAAAGCGTTGGGAGTCTCTTTCCGGGCCGGTGCCGTTATGGGTCTTTCTGTTAATGGATTGGGACTAATTGGTGTTGCTGCACTGTACTTATGGTTCAAAGATGCTGAGATTATTAACTCCTTTGCCTTCGGTGCGAGTGCGATTGCGTTGTTCGCTCGTGTCGGTGGAGGAATTTACACCAAAGCTGCAGACGTCGGAGCAGACTTGGTAGGTAAAGTTGAAGCGGGAATTCCCGAAGACGATCCTCGTAACCCAGCTGTAATCGCTGATAATGTCGGAGATAACGTCGGAGATACAGCAGGGATGGGAGCTGACCTCTTCGAGTCTTATGCAGCTTCGACGATTGCGGCTATGCTTGTAGGTGTAATCGCATTCCAAAACGTTCAAGGTGGAGCGCCTGGATTAATGCTTCCGCTGATGATCGGGGTAGCGGGAATCCTTTCCTCAATCATTGCAAGCTTTTTCGTTCGGACTGGAGAAAATGCAAATCCGCAAACAGCACTTAATAAAGGGTTATGGGGAACCAACCTTTTAACAGCTATTGCTTCTTATGGAATCGTCCATTGGATGCTACCCGCTTCCTTGAAGGTTAGCGATACGTTGACTCTCACACCGAATAAAATATTTATAGCTATTATCTCGGGTTTGGTCGTCAATATCCTCATTGGTTTGTTGACAGAATACTATACCTCAAACCAGAAGGCCCCTGCACAAGCGATTGCTAAAGCGTCTGAGACAGGTGCTGCTACGAATATCATTCAGGGTTTGGCTACGGGTCTTAAGAGTACAGCACTCCCTGTTATCGTAATTTGTGTTGCAACCTATATCTCCTTTGCTGTGGCCGGAATTTTTGGTATCGCTATGGCTGCAATGGCTATGCTTTCAACTGCAGGTATGGTTGTTGCGATTGATTCCTTCGGTCCCGTTGCTGATAATGCGGGTGGAATCGCTGAAATGGCCGAGCTTGAGCCTGAAGTTCGTAAGACAACAGATAAGCTCGATTCCGTAGGAAATACGACTGCGGCTGTTGCAAAGGGTTTTGCAATCGGTTCTGCAGCACTAACCGCCCTAGCACTCTTCAATGCTTTCGCAGAGCTTGCGCATCTGGAGAAAATTGATATTCTTGTCCCTACGACGATTATTGGACTGTTCATTGGCGCTGCTCTTCCGTTCCTCTTCTCTGCCTTTGCTATGGAAGCGGTAGGAAAAGCTGCCTTTGAAATGATTGCTGAAGTTCGTCGTCAATTCCGTGAGATTCCTGGCCTTATGGAAGGAACAGGAAAACCAGACTATCGAGCTTGCGTTGACATCTCTACGAAAGCCGCGATTCGTCAGATGATCATTCCTGGACTCTTGGCCGTCGGGACTCCACTTCTAGTCGGCTTTGGACTTGGTAAAGATGCTATGGGTGGAATGCTAGCAGGTGGAACGGTATCCGGTCTACTCATGGCAATCTTCATGGCAAATGCCGGTGGAGCTTGGGATAATGCGAAGAAGTTCATTGAAGCCGGAAATCATGGCGGAAAAGGAACTCCGACCCATGCTGCTGCAGTTATTGGAGACACCGTAGGTGACCCCTTCAAGGATACTGCAGGCCCATCTCTGAATGCTTTGATTAAAGTTATGGGTACAATCTCCCTGATTATTGCTCCCTTCTTGAGGTAATCATTCTCCAAAAGGACTGGAGAAAGTATTTAGGTTTAGGACTAGGATTGCTTAAAGGATAGCGTATCACTTACCATGCTTTACAAATGACTGACCTGATCTGGAAACGGGCGATCCTCGATTGGACTAGAGGATCGCCCGTTTCAGACTTTCTTTTTATTTTAGTTAAAACGAATCTAACTCAGATTATTAAAGTCTGAGTTTTTTGTTTTTTAAGTTTGCTGTATAATACAGCTATTAGAACTGTCTTTTGAAGTGGGGGACTGGAATGAGTCAACACGACGGAAATGATATGCAAAGCTTGGTGACCCAATTAGAGAGAACACAAAATCGTCTTGAGGGATTAGAAAATATATTTGAACATGCCTATGATGGAGTTATGGTGGTGGACCAGAAAGGAATCATTACGCGAATTACCCAAGCCTACTGTCGCTTTCTGAACGTAAAGCAGGAGGAGGCCATCGGAAAACACTGTACAGAAGTTCTGCCGAACAGTCGAATGCATATCGTGGCACAAACTGGAGTAGCAGAGATTGGTGAGCCAATGAGTATCCAAGGTAAGGAAGCTTTGGTTATGAGAGTGCCTTTAAGGGAAAACGGTGTGCTAGTGGGTGCAGTAGGTAAAGTAATGTTTCGTGATGTTCAAGAATTACGCACCTTGACGGAAAAGCTCGATTTATTGGAGAACAAAATCAAGTTCTATGAAAAAGAGTTACAACTGTACCAAAAGCACCGCTATACCTTTAACACGATTATGGGGAGTAGCCCTGCGATTCTTCGGGCAAAGGCATTAGCTGAGAAAGCAGCCTCTGGGAAATCTACGGTTTTATTGCTGGGTGAGAGCGGTACAGGAAAGGAACTTTTTGCTCATGCGATACATGGAGCAAGTCCCCGACATAATAACGCCTTTGTGCGTGTAAATTGTGGAGCGATTCCTGCAGAGCTGCTAGAGTCAGAACTCTTTGGGTATGAAGAAGGGGCCTTCACAGGGGCTAAAAAGGGTGGGAAAATCGGCAAGTTCGAAGCAGCCAATGGCGGTACAATTTTTTTAGATGAAATTGGTGATCTGCCTTTAGCGATGCAGGCAAAGGTTTTGCGAGTTCTACAAGAAAAGGAAGTCGAAAGAGTAGGGAGCAATCAGATTCAACGACTCGATATTAGGGTGATTGCAGCAACCCATCGTGATTTAGAAAAGATGGTAGCAAGCGGGGAATTTCGTAGAGATCTGTATTATCGGCTCAACGTATTCACTATCAATATACCTCCTTTAAGGGAACGGGAAGGGGATATTCCTTTCTTAAGTAATTTTCTATTAGAGAGAATAGAACGTGAGATGGGATCGGCTTCGCGGGTTTTGGATAAAAGAGTGAAAGACCTATTTGATCTTTATTCATGGCCAGGTAATGTGCGTGAATTACAAAATGCACTAGAACGAGCGTCAAATGTAGCAGAAGGGCATAGAATATTCATCCGAGATCTACCCTTGTATCTACAAGATCTTGAGGGTGGGCAACAGCTTAAAGCATTGCAACCGTTAGCACTGGAAATTGCTGAAGCTGAACGGAGTGCTATTTCGAAGGCATTAGAATTAACCTCAGGAAATAAAGCCAAAGCAGCAGAAATTTTAGGGATTCATAGAACGAATTTATATCGTAAAATGGAAAAGTATGAGATAACGGGATGGGAGTAACTTTTCCTTATGATGCGATTTCACTACATGTAGCGAAATCGCATCAAAGATACAAAGCCGATTCAAGTCAACGAATTCTCAGTAATTTACATTCGGCGTGTAGCTAATTCGCTACACCATGCATTTGAAAGTACAAAGAGAGAATTCCTGAGAGCCTAGAAGAATGAGTCTTCTAGGTTTTTTTATGTCTTGGCACAGATTTTGCTATATATTCTGAATAAGGAATAGATTGCTGATTCTTACGACTATTTGTCAAAAATATGTACTTTTGAACGAAAAAAGTAATCTATCCAAGCAACTCAGATAGGAGGGGTTTAATTGAAGAAGCAGTTTCTTACAGCCGATGAAGCAGTTGCTCTGATTAAGGACGGAAGCATGGTTGCAATTGACGGATTCGTGAGTATCGGGCATCCTGAAGAATTGACCTTTGCTCTAGAGAAGCGGTTCTTGGAAACTGGAAGCCCTAAGCAATTATCTCTTGTCTATGCAGCCGGGCAAGGAGACGGCAAAGACCGAGGAATGAATCATCTAGCGCACGAGGGTCTTATAAAGAGAGTCGTTGGAGGGCACTGGAACCTTGCGCCGAAATTAGGGAAGCTCGCAGTTGAAGAAAAGATCGAAGCCTATAATTTCCCTCAAGGGGTTATCTCACACCTTTTTCGTGATATCGCAGCGGGTAAGCCTGGGACCATCACTCATGTAGGGCTTGAAACCTTTGTAGACCCACGTAAGGGTGGAGGTAAGCTCAATCAAAAAACCCACGAAGATCTAGTTGAACTTCTCCCCTTGAGAGGAAAAGAATATCTCTTCTATCACAGTTTCCCCATCGACGTAGCTTTGGTAAGAGGAACATCAGCAGACTTAGATGGTAATATTTCGCTTGAGAGAGAGGCACTCGATATCGAGGTGCTTGCGGTGGCTCAGGCTGTTAAAAATAGCGGAGGAATCGTCATAGTCCAAGTTGAGCGTGTCGTCGAGCGGGGAAGTATTAACCCCAGAAACGTCAAAATACCTGGGATTCTGGTCGATGCAATCGTGGTTGCAAGTAAACCGGAATTTCACATGCAGTCTTTCAGTGAACAATATAATCCGGCTTATAGTGGGGAGCTAAAACTACCTCTCAGTAATTTAAGCCCGATTCCCTTGAATGAACGGAAAGTTATTGCGCGACGCGCCTATCTGGAACTTTTTACAGATGCAATCGCCAATTTGGGGATCGGTGTTCCAGAAGGAGTTGCAGCCGTAGCCTCGGAAGAGGGGACTCTGGATGAGATTGTTTTAACCGTCGAAGCGGGGGCCATCGGTGGTGTTCCTGCAGGCGGAGCAAGTTTCGGAGCAAGCTTTAATCCCGAATGTATCGTTGATCAACCGTCTCAATTTGACTTCTATGACGGAGGCGGCTTGGATATTACCATTCTAGGGATGGCCCAAATGGACAGGTTTGGAAATGTGAATGTAAGCCGTTTTGGAACGAGGATAGCCGGAGCAGGTGGATTTATAAACATTTCGCAAAATGCTAAAAAGGTAGTTTTCTGTGGCACGTTTATGGCGAATGGCTTGAAAGTAAGCGTGGGTCAAGGGGAATTGAGTATCGACCAAGATGGTGTGATACCAAAGCTGATTGAAAAGGTAGAGCATGTAACCTTTAGTGGTCAATATGCTCAACTGAAGAAACAAACGGTCCTCTATGTTACAGAACGTGCAGTCTTTGAATTGAAAGACGAAGGACTCGTCTTGACGGAGATTGCTCCTGGGGTCGATTTGGAAAAGGATATTTTAGAAAAAATGGCCTTCCGCCCACTCGTTTCACAGGACTTGAAAATCATGGATGCCAGAATTTTCATGGATGAACCCATGCTTGATCCAACAACGATGATTGAAAGGAATGTTGCTAAATGATGACAAAGGACAGAGTTGCACTCGTTACAGGTAGTGGTCAAGGACTAGGAAAGGCAATCGCTATTGCTTTTGCCAGGGAAGGTGCGAAAATTGCGATTAACGATATCTCCTTTAATGCAACAAAAGCAGAGGAGACCGTTGAAGAACTCCGCGTCATGGGTGTAGAGGCTGAGGTTTTTTTAGCAGACGTAACGAAAGAGTCTGAAGTTGACACCATGGTCGAGAAAGTGATTGAACGCTTTGGCCGGATTGATATTCTCGTGAACAATGCTGGGATTAATCGAGATGGTTTGGTGCATAAAGGGGATCTAAAGAACTGGAGTGCAGTCATGGACGTCAATCTCACCGGCCCCTTCCTCTGCACTAAAGCGGTATTGCCGAGCATGAGACAAAACAGTTATGGTCGAATCGTTAACATCTCCTCCCTTACAGCGCGCATGGGTATTTTCGGAACTGGCTATTATGCTACGACGAAGTCTGGCTTGATCGGCCTGACAAAAGTTACTGCCGTAGAGAATACCACAAAGGGGATCACCTGTAATGCATTGGCCCCAGGCTATATCAAAACGGATATGATGATGAAGTATCCAGAAGAAGTGATTAACGCTCTCGTCGCTAAGATTCCAGCAGGCCGCTTAGCAGAACCTTCGGAGATCGCAGAAGCCGCAGTATTTATGGCTGCTGATACCTCTTCCTATATTACAGGCGCGGTTCTCGATATCAACGGGGGTTATTTCATCTAAATGGGATTAATAAGAAAGGAGGATTATCATGCAAGAAATTGTTATCGCTAGTGCAGTTCGAACTCCAATCGGCTCCTTTTCTGGAGCCTTAGGACAAATGCAGGCCTCTGATTTGGGTGCTTTGGTGATTAAAGAAGCCATTCATCGAGCAGGAATTGACCCCGAACAAGTCGATGAAGTTATCCTAGGAAATGTATTGCAAGGGGGACAAGGTCAGAATCCAGCACGTCAAGCAGCAATTAAAGCGGGCTTGAAAAACGAAGTTCCTTCTTGGACTCTGAATAAACTCTGTGGATCCGGTCTAAAGTCTGTCATCGCTGCGGTTCAGGCAATACTAGCTGGAGATGCTGAAATCATCGTCGCTGGCGGTATGGAGAGTATGTCGACTGCTCCCTACGTTCTTCCTAAAGCACGTCAAGGGTTCCGGATGGGAAATGGTGAAATTATCGACAGCATGGTCTATGATGGACTGACTGATGCTTTTCATGGAATCCACATGGGCTTGACGGCTGAAAATGTGGCTGAGCTCTACGGAATAACCCGGGAGGCACAGGACAATTATGCTCTCCAAAGTCAAAATCGCGCCGAAGCGGCAATTCGGTCGGGGAAATTCACCGAAGAGATTGTTCCGGTTCTCATTCCACAGCGTAAGGGAGAACCAGTACGCTTTGAGCAAGATGAGTTCCCGCGTTTTGGTTTGACTTATGACGCTTTGGAGAAACTACGTCCAGCCTTCAAAAAAGAGGGAAGCGTGACTGCTGGAAATGCTTCAGGAATCAATGATGGAGCAGCCGCGTTTGTCATCATGTCCAAAGCAAAAGCCTTAGAATTAGGAATTGAGCCTTTGGCGACGATCAAATCTTGGGCCTCAGCAGGGGTTGATCCTAAGCTCATGGGAACTGGACCGATACCGGCAAGTCGTAAAGCCCTCGAGAAAGCGGGCTTGAAGGTCGAAGATATGGATTTAGTCGAAGCGAATGAGGCCTTTGCAGCCCAAGCTTTAGCGGTCATTCAAGATCTTGGACTTCTGCCGGAAAAAACGAATGTAAACGGTGGGGCGATTGCCTTAGGGCACCCGATCGGCGCAAGTGGCGCCAGGATTCTCGTAACCCTTCTGCATGAGATGAAGCGACAAAATGTTAAAAGAGGTCTAGCGACCCTTTGTATTGGTGGAGGTCAAGGGATTGCTATGGTCGTAGAGAAATAAATAAAATTCGTGGTGGAAAGAAGTAGAGAAGAAATTATGGAGGTGTATATCAGATGGAGGTAATTGGAATTCTCCTCAGTCTTGCGCTACTAATGTTTATGGCCTACCGAGGATTCTCTGTCATTCTGTTTGCTCCGATATTTGCCATATTGGCCGCGATATTTTCTGGAATGGCTATTATGCCAACGTATACAGAAATCTTTTTACCCAATTTAGCAAACTATGTTAAGATCTATTTCCCATTCTTCTTATTGGGTGCTATCTTTGGAAAAGTCATGGAAGAATCAGGAGCGGCAAAATCAATTGCACGCTTTATCGTTCAAAAACTAGGTAAACGTCAGGCTATGCTTGCGGTCGTATTATCTGCCGCCATCTTAACCTATGGTGGAGTGAGCCTCTTCGTTGTGGCCTTTGCAGTCTATCCGTTTGCAGCTTCTATCTTTAAGGAAGCCGATATTCCGAAAAGATTGCTTCCTGCGACGATTGCCTTAGGGGCTTTTACCTTTACCATGGACGCACTTCCTGGAACACCTCAAATTCAAAACTCAATTCCGATGAAGTTCTTTAACACTGACCTTTACGCTGCCCCTATCTTCGGAACACTGGGTACAATTATCGTTCTTGTCGGAGGGATTGCATATCTAGAATGGCGGAAGCGCTCTGCCCAAGCCAAAGGCGAAGGCTATGGAACAAATCATAAACAAGAACCTGAGATTGTTGAAGATACGAATCTACCCAGTCCCCTGCTTTCAGCTTTACCCCTTGTATCCGTCTTATTGGTTACTTTAATTCTCCAGAAGATGATCTTTCCCAAGTGGGATATACTCTCCTGGGTGACCCAAGCACCTTATAATATGGTTAAAACAGGTGTTGTAGGCTCCATGAATAACTGGGCTCTTATGATTGCCTTAGTTGTTGGAATTGTTCTCGCACTCATTATCAATCCAAAAGGGATTAAAGGAAGTGTGGCAAAGGCGCTAAATGCCGGAGCAATTGGATCCTTGTTAGCTGTAATGAACACTGCCTCCGAAGTTGGCTTCGGAAATGTTATCAAATCTCTACCCGGCTTCCAAAGTATTGCCCATGCTCTGATGGGGATCAATGGAGGTGGAAGCCCACTTCTCTCCGAGGCTGTAACAGTTAACGTGCTCTCAGGTGTTACAGGTTCTGCTTCTGGTGGAATGAGCATTGCACTAGACACCTTCGGGAAGCAATATTTGGAGTGGGCGCTAAAAGCTGGGGTAGATCCTCAACTCCTCCACCGTGTTGCATCTATGGCCTCGGGGGGGATGGATACCTTACCTCATAATGGAGCCGTGATTACCCTCTTGGGAATTGCAGGACTAACCCATAAAGAATCCTATAAAGATATCTTTGCCATTACGTTACTAAAAACAGGTACAGTTTTTGTCCTCATTATGCTTCAAGGCATGTTCCACTTTATTTAATTTAGACAAGTTAATATTCAATTGACATTAAAATGCACACGAGTAAAATCGGGTAGCCGTAATGGGCACCCGATTTTTTCGTACGCTTCCGCTGTGTTTTTCTTCCAATTGTAACTGGGAAAATTAAAAAAACTGTGCTATACTGAAAATCTGAACAGGGAGGAGGGTCACTGTGGCATCTGAAGGAATTAAGGTCATATCCGATAACCGTAAAGCCTATCATGATTACTTCATCGAAGAGAAGCTTGAAGCGGGTATTATTCTGACCGGTACAGAAATTAAGTCCATTCGAAATGGGCGTGTCAATCTAAAGGATAGCTATGCTCGGATTGAGAACGGGGAAGTATGGCTTCATCAGATGCACATTAGCCCGTATGAACAGGGGAATCGTTTTAACCATGATCCCTTAAGAAAACGTAAACTTCTCTTAAACCGTTCAGAGATTATAAAGTTAGTAGGCAAAATTCAACTTCAAGGCCTGACGCTCATTCCGACCAAGATTTATCTCAGAAGAGGGATGGCGAAGATCGAACTTGGTGTCGGCCGAGGTAAGAAGAATTATGACAAACGTCAGGATATTGCGGATCGGGATGCTAAGCGAGAGATCGAGCGGCATTTTCGAGGCCAGAGTAAAGAATATTGAATTTGAAACAAAAAACAGCTATCTAGAGTTTAAACTCGATAGCTGTTTTTTGTTTCAAAAAATAATTTGCAAGTATGAAAAGTATGATGTATCATACTTTGTAGAGGTGGTAAGTATGATGCATCATGGTAAATTCTATGGTTCGACGGTTATGGGAGAACGTGGACAAGTTGTTATTCCGGTCGAAGCCAGAGAAGAGATTGGTATCGAACCAGGAGAGAAACTAGTTGTTTTAGGGAATAAGAGAAGAGGGGTCGTCATCTTATTCAAAGGCGATGTCATGACGAGATTCGCAGAAATGATGTTTCGAAAAACCAGATTCTTTGAGGAGATGTTCAATTCTCCCCAGGAAGATTCAGAACAGGATAAAAATAAAGAGCAGGATAAAACTAAAGGGAAATAAGTCACAGCGTTACAATCTGAGAATGAGATTTCGACAATTTTTAACAATTATTAAGGCTAGTTATTAGACAAACATAACAGGAGTAGCTTGAGACTTGGGAGGAAATTGATGCCAATTATTATTAAGTTTTTTAAGGATAAACGCTTTCGCAAGATCATCTCCATGTTTCTGCAATTTGTATTTCAACTTTGGTGGGTTAATAAGAAGAGACGATTCCTTACAGAAGAAAAATATCAGAGGCAGACCAAGACCATCTATCGGAAGCAGGCCAGCCTATTTACAGAGACGGCTACAGAACTGGGTGGACTTCTCATTAAACTGGGGCAATTTTTCAGTTCTAGGGTGGACGTTTTACCTGAGGAATACACAAGTGAACTTTCGAAGTTACAGGATGCTGTCAAACCGGTTGGAACAGAAGAAATCATCAAGCGGATTGAAGAGGAATATTGCTGCCCCATCGCTGAGGTTTATACGAACTTTTCACGAGAACCTATTGCTTCTGCCTCTTTGGGGCAAGTTCACATTGCTGAGATTAAAGACCATAATAAAGTAGCCGTAAAAATATTGCGCCCTGGTGTCGAGGCGATTATCCAAACAGACTTTGATGCGCTCAGGTTTATAGTGACCTTCGCTAAACGATATCCTAGAATTAGCGCAGCCGTTGATTTGGAGCAGATCTATAACGAGTTTGTTGAAACGACACTCGAAGAACTCGACTATATCAAAGAGGGCCGACATGCGGATGCCTTTCGCGAAAATTTTGCGGGAGACTCGAGGGTTAGCGTACCTGAGGTGTATTGGGAGTATACAACTCAGCGAGTACTGACGATGGAATATGTCACGGGCTATAAAGTGAACGATTATAAGGCTCTAGAAAGGGTCGGGTTAGATCGTGAACAGATCGCGGACACCTTAATTTCTGCTTATGTACAACAATTGCTGACCGATGCATTTTTCCATGCAGATCCTCATCCCGGAAATTTGCTCGTTAAAGAAGATGGAACACTCGTTTTTTTAGATTTCGGAATGATGGGTCGAATTGAGAAAGGCATGCGCGAAGAATTGATTGCCTTCGTCTTAGCCTTATTTAAGAAAGATACAGAACAAATGGTGATCATCTTTGAAAATCTTGGCTTCCTTCGACCTCATGCGGATAAAACGACTTTAGCTAAAGGGCTCAAACTCATCATGGCAAATGTCTTTGAGGATCCAAACCTGAAGAACGTCAATTCAGAGGAATTTCTACTGGAACTAAGAGAATTTATGTATTCCCAACCGTTTCAGATTCCGGCGCGAACCTTGTTTTTAGGGAAGTCGCTTTTGACGATCATAGGAATTTGTAATGGACTGAATCCTCAGCTCGATCTAATAAAGACACTTCGCCCTTATGCGGAGGAGTTGTTAGCGGAGGAAGCCTCGGGATTTGGATCAGAGGGATTTGCTCAAGGGTTTATTCTCAATCAAGCAAAGAAGACACTCGGCGAGGTAGTTACACTGCCCGAAAAATTAAACCGACTTATTACTGGGTTAGAAGTCGGTGAGATAAGAATTCACCCGTCCAAGAGTTTTGAGCTCAATCTCTTGCAAAACCAAAGAGATCAGGCAAGTCGAATTGTACGTGCGATCTTTAGTAGCAGCTTTTTAATTTCAGGTGCGATTTTACTTGAAGGTCCGTATTATAAGGTGGGTTTGACGCTGATACTTCTTTCAGCTCTAGCCTTCGTCTCATTTTTGAAACCTAACTCAAACTCAACGAGGCGGAAAAGAAGTGGACAAAGAAGCAGTACGATGAGAAATGCTTCATCTTCAGGATTTAGGAAACCACGTTTTCATCCCTGATGATCAAAAGTGAGGTTCATTTAAATTCACATATGAGTAATAAGGAGAGGTGTTTATGAGTTTAGAAAACATCAAGTTTAGCTTCGAAGAGAATGAAGAAGGTTTCACAGTCACCCTTAAGGGGGATAAAGAGAAGCTTAGAGCGAAGTTGGAGGCCTTTGAGGCATTCTTAAACTTCCGAGAAAAAGCTAAGCAAGCAGGTTTCGAGCATCCTGGTAGTAACTCTCCGATTCATCAGTTCTTCAAAGCCATGCACAAACATCATGCTCATCATGGCCATGGGGGGCATGGGCAATGGGGTCACCACGGTTATCACGGTTGTCACGGAGAACACTCCTTTAAACACGGACAGTGTGCAGAGTCTTCAAAGGATGAGGTTCCAATGAATCAAAGTGAAGAAAACAAGAAGGCAGAAGAGTAAGTTGACGTAGAAGCGTTTAGCCCGTCTATCTTTCAGAAATGAGTGATAGACGGGCTATTTTTATTTTACTCATCTCCTGATAGAATTAGAGGGTGAAATAGCGAAAGACAGATTCGGTTACTTCAAATGAAATAAGGAAACGGAACAAATGAAGCAAACTATGCCTGGGAGGTAATTTATGAAAAACGTATTTTACTATGAGACAGAAATCGGCAAAATGAGAATAGAGGAAAACGGAACCGCGATTACTTATATGGATTTTGGCAGCAATGAATCAGAAGCACAGGGAACGGAAACCCCTCTGCTGGCTGAAGCGGCGAAACAGCTAAACGAATACCTTGCTGGAAAGCGGAAAAATTTCGATCTTCCGCTAGCTCCCGAGGGGACAACATTTCAGAAAGCGGTTTGGAACGCACTGCAGAAAATTCCCTATGGAGAAACCTGCAGCTATGGAGAAGTTGCAAAGAATATTGAACGGCCAAAGGCTTCCCGCGCTGTTGGCATGGCAAATAACCGAAACCCCATTATGATCTTTATCCCCTGTCATCGAGTTATCGGCGCAAATGGCAAGTTGGTGGGTTATGCAGGTGGCCTAGATGTAAAAGAACGTCTTTTGAAGTTAGAAAATAATCATATTAACGGTTAAGACAAAAAACTAGCGGCGCCAAGTTTCGCACAACTTGTACACCCCCATATGTTGTATGGGGGTGATTTGATGAAGAAAGTGGATGGAGTTTTTGAGGGTGGTGGCGTCAGGGGAATTGCATTTGTCGGTGCGATCTGCCAGCTTGAAGAGCAGGGATATGAATGGGTAAAACTTGCTGGAACGTCAGCTGGAGCCATCGTCGCGGCCCTTCTGGCTGCAGGATATACCGGCCAAGAGCTTAAAGTGGTGCTCAATGAGTTAGATTATAGAATGTTTCTTGACAAGACCATGCTCCAGTCCGTCCCAGTGATGGGGAAACTAGCAGGACTTCTTTTTGAACGAGCAATTTATAATGGAAATGCCTTCGAAGATTGGTTCACCAGCCTATTAAAGAAGAAAGGAGTCAACACATTTAAAGATCTTAATTATGGTGAATCCCAATTAAAAATTATTGCTTCAGACATCACACTCAAAGAGTTACTCATATTACCCGATGATTTGCTTCGTTATGGATTAGATCCCTTAGAATTTCCAATCGCTAAAGCAGTTCGAATGAGTATGAGTATCCCATTCTTCTTCAAACCGGTTAAACTTTACTATAAGGAAAAGTCAAGCTTAATCGTTGATGGTGGAATTCTAAGTAATTACCCAATCTGGATTTTCGATGTGAAAGGCAAGCCCCGTTGGCCTACCTTCGGATTTAAGCTTGTGAATCCAGGTAAAATTTCAGGCTCAGGTGAAACAAATATAGTTTCTTATTTGCAAGACATTATTAGTACAATGCTCGATGAAAATGATGGACGTTATTTATGCCACAGTGAAAACATTCGATCAATCTCTATACCTACCTTAGGAATTAGTAGCACGCAATTTGATATCAGTCAGAGTGATAGCCGTAAGTTATATGATTCAGGATATGAGGCAGCTAAACAATTTTTAAGAACTTGGGACTTCCAACGTTATATTAAGGAAAACAGAGTACAGAAATGATGGGTTGTCTTCAACGATTAAGAGTGGATTTATAAAATTGAGTTTCGCCAAATATTAAGATATAGTTTTAGATCGTCTGGATAATATAAATTCTTGGAAAGTTAATTAATTTTCTTGCGGTATTGTATGGAGACAAAGGGTCGGTTTTTCTGCTTCCTGAGGCGAAGAACCGACCCTTTGTTTACTCATTGGGGTAAATTTCTTGGCAGTAGAATGTAGTTATTAATAAAAATTAATAAAAATAAAATTATTTCAAAATAGAATTAGTCTTTTTAATTTGTTAGTATTTACACAAAGATTTTATTATAAGCTTATATATTGCCTACAATTCAAGAGAGGCATGGACAGAAAAAGTATTATTAGAGAAGTAATATGATAAGGAGGTAAATGGGACTATTTTCTGAGTGATTTTTACTATTAATAAATCGGGGAGGTTAAAAACACGTATGGCTGATTTTATGGACAGAATTGGCACTTTAAACCTTAGCCGCAGAAACTTTATTAAAGCTAGTTCAGTAGCTGCTGCCAGCTTATCTTTAGTCGGTTGTGGCAACACGTTAAAAGCAGTAGATGCTCCTGTAAACCAAGGAGAAAAATGGATTACTGGTGGTTGTATCTATGATTGTGGCTGTAGATGCTTAAATAAAGTATTGGTCAGGGACGGGGTTGTAATTAGGCAAAAAACCGATGACCTGGACCCAGATAGTCCTGATTTCTTTCAGCATAGAGCTTGTAACCGCGGACGTGCTCTAAGGAAACACATGCTCGCTGCAGATAAACTAAAATACCCGATGAAGCGTAAGAATTGGGAACCTGGAGGCGGCAAAAAGGAACTGCGCGGCAAAGATGAATGGGTACGTATTTCCTGGGATGAAGCTTTGGATATCCTTGCCAGTGAGCTTAAAAATACAAAAGAGAAATACGGCAATCGCTCCATCTTGTCCGCCAATAGAGAAGTTAGTAATGTGATAAAAGCCTTTGGCGGACATGTTACAGGATGGGGTACTACATCATTTGGTTCCTGGGCCACAACTGCACCTAGAATGGGTTACATGTATTATAATCCTGACCCTGTTAATGATAGGTTTGATATGCGTAATTGCGAAACTGTGATTATTTTTGGTGGGAATCCGGCTTGGTCTTCGCCTGGCAGTGCCATGTACCATTCTTATCTACAGGTGAAGAAAGCAGGGGCAAAATTTATTATTATTGACCCCATCTATACCGACAGTACAGCTACTTTGGGTGCAGAATGGATACCAATTCGTCCTAGTACCGATGCAGCAATGCTGTTAGGTATAGCCCATACTTTGATTACCGAAGATGACCCTATCACTAATCCTTTGATCGATTGGGATTTTCTAAAACGTTGTACCATAGGTTTTGATGCAGAAGGCGTACCTGAAGGTGCGGATCCAAAAGAAAACTTTAAAGATTATGTCTTGGGTACTTATGATAATGAGCCAAAAACTCCCGAATGGGCTTCGGAAATCTGTGGTGTTGAACCGAATAAAATTCGTTATCTGGCTCGTGAACTAAGGAAAGATAAAAAAGTAGCCTTTTTGACTACTTGGGCTTCAGCCAGAACCAATAATGCAGACAGTTTGCCACAACTGTTTATTACAATTGGAGCAATGACCGGACATATTGGAAAATCCGGACACATGACCGGAGACTCTGCTCATAGATGTGGTGGAAATGGCGGTCCTTTCCATTGGACGGTAGGTGCGACCGGTTTACCCAATCCAAAAAATCCGGTAGATGACTCAATTAATACATCTGAACTTTGGCAATGTATACTTGATGGTAAATATAGATATACTGGCGGCAAAGATGCTTATTTGGCACCGGTCGAAAGAAATATTGATATTCATGCAATTATTCACACGGGTAGTAATACTTTACAAACAACACCTAACGTAATGAAAGGAATAGAAGTTCATCGCAAAGTAGATTTTGTGGCAGCCGTCGCTCTATTCCCTATTCTTAACGCCCAATATGCCGATCTAATACTGCCTGCAACAACAATTTGGGAAAATATAGGTGATATTGGTACTTGGGGTACGAAAGAAGCCGTGATTGTCTCTTCAAAAGTATATGAACCTCTTTATGAAGCAAAGACTGACCGCTGGATTGCAACCGAATTAATGAAACGATTAGGTATTGAGGAGTCTATATTGTTCCCGATTAGTGAAAAACAAGTTTACTTCAATCAAATTGCAGGGGCAACAGTTCAAGTCGATCAAAAAAAATATGTTCCCTTAGTAACAGTCACCGAAGCAGATCTTACTGAGTGGGGTGTAAAAGGCAAGCCTCAACAGGGCCAAATCGCATTGAGGGAATTTATCGAAAAAGGAATATACAAAGTTAAGAGAAGTCCTGGTGATATTTTAGGGAATATTGCTTTTAAAGATTTTGTCGATGATCCTGAAGCCCATCCTGTGGCTTCAGAAAGCGGAAAATTAGAGATTCATTGTAAAAAACTTGCTAACGATAATAATAGAAGGGCCTACTCTAAAATAAGGCCTATTCCCACTTGGATTCCTGTTGTAGAAGGATATCAAGACTCCTTCTCTGATTGGAATAAGAAGGTGAAAGGAGAATATCCTTATCAAGTGGTTCAGGTCCATCATTTAAGTAAAGGTCATACAAATTTTGCTAATAACCCTTGGTTGCTGGAAGCATGGGATAACCCCATCTATATGAATACCAAAGATGCTGCTGATAATGGCGTGTCAGAAGGAGATTCTGTTGTTGTCAGTAGTAAATATGGTAAAGTGCTAAGGAGAGCACATGTCACGGAAAGGATGATGCCAGGAGTTATGGCGATTCATCATGGATGCTGGACTCAAATAGATGAAGCTACCGGAATTGATATTGGTGGTTCAGAAAGTACATTATTGGGTGCTCCCCCGACAGGCGTTGGGTTAAATGGGTATAATTCTTGTCTTGTCAAGGTAGAAAAATGGACGGGAACTTTTGTTCCAGATGTAAAAAGACCTTTGAAGTTGATTTAACAGAGAGGAGGTTATTTCTTAATGGGTAAATTAGGATTTTATTATGATCAAAACTTGTGCACTGGCTGCAAAGCTTGCCAGACCGCTTGCAAGGACAAAAACGATTTAGATGTTGGAACTCTTTTTCGCCACGTCAGAACCTTTGAAACCGGTAAATACCCGAATGTAGGGCTTTATCAATATTCCGCTACCTGTAATCACTGTGCAGAACCGAAATGTGTAAAAGGATGTCCTACCCGGGCCATGCATATAGCTGAAGATGGTACCGTACAACATGACAAAGAATTGTGTGTGGGATGTCGATATTGTACGTGGAATTGTCCATATGCAGTTCCTCAATATATAGAGAAATTAAACATAATCAGAAAATGTGACAGTTGTAAGGACTTAAGGGATCAAGGTCAAAATCCAGTGTGTGTTGATGCATGTAACATGCGGGTTCTAGAATGGGGAGATTTAGACGAATTAAAAGCAAAATACAAGGATACAGTTGGTGATTTACCTATTCTACCTCGCTCAACCATCACCAATCCTTCTTTGCTTATCAAACCCAGAACGGCTGCTTTAGAAGAAAATCCTCGGGAATTTAAACAAAATCCCCGAGTAAAGGGGGCTTAAGAAATGGGTGAAACTCCATTACTGATTTTTTCATTTTGCCTTCAGGCTGCCATTGGCACCATGTGGTTTATGACCCTCAGTAAACAACTGTATAAAGGGAAAATATTCAATGTCGCGAGTATCACAACAGCAGCCTTAAGTATTATTGGGGTCCTTGCCTCTTTGATTCACTTGGGCAAACCATTTTCCGCTTTGAATGCTCTCTCCAACCTGGGAAGCTCCTGGTTGAGCAATGAAGTTCTTTCTGTCAGTATCTTCATGGGGATTGCTGTACTATACGCATTTGCCCAATACTTTAAATCTGATAACCAAAGCTTGAGCAAGATTTTAGCAGGAGCTGGAAGTGCAGTTGGCATTTTCTCCGTCTTTGCTATGGCTAAAGTCTATACCACTACCATTGTTCCTGTTTGGCAGGGAACCAACACTTTCGTCGATTTTTACGCCACTTCTATTGCCGTAGGTGCCCTAATCTTTATCACTTCCAGTTTAAAGGAGTTAGGAAATATCGATAAAAGAATCTACGGGTTTATTGTTTTAGCTGTCGTAATCATCCAGGCAGCCATAGCAGTCCCTTATGCGATTGATTTAAGTGTAAGTGGACAGGCCGCACAGGCCAGCGCTGAACTGCTAAGCGGAATGAATGCTGTCATCGGCTTTAAATGGTTGCTTATTCTAGGTGGAGCCGGAATTCTGATGTGGCCTGCAACTCAAAAAGCCGATGCGGCAAAAGCTACAACAGGTATTATCTACTTGGCCGGTGCTGCTTTGATTCTCGGTGAGTTCATTGGAAGATATGTGTTCTATGCCGCCATGATTGCTGCTAGAATTGGCTTAACTTAAATCTTCATTCCTTTCTCTTACCTAATCGAAACCCAGCTTCTGCTATCAGATGGAGCTGGGTTTCATCACTTGAATCGTTATCACCGCGACAACAGCTAATGTTATGATTAGAAAGTTTTCCATGTGAAAAGCAGAATAAATGCTATAATGTAAGTATCTGTCGAAACGGCCGGAGGTGATTGGGTTGGGGAATGTACGCTTGAGAACCCGATTTATCATATTGTTGGTGGGTATTTTGGCTGTTTCACTGCTCATGAATGTGGGTTGGATTGGTATCACCCAAGAAAAGCAGGCCGTAAAGGAAATGCATGAAAAGGCCTATGTACTTTCACAGCAAATGAATGCTGTTTGGGAGTTCATGGTTATCAATCAAGATATTATTAATTATGATGCCAATGGCGAATACAATTTTAAACGCTTACATTGTTCACTTGTGGGCAAGAGCATCGGTAAATTGTTTGGTAAGAAAACAGGCTACACTGTACGCTATACTAATTTTAATCCGCGAAATAAGGCAGATACTCCGGATGACTTTGAACTGGAGGCCTTGGCCCTATTTGCTAAAGATAAGAATGTAACGGAATTTTATAAGGTAACCGAGTATGAAGGGAAAGATACGTTTCGCTTTACCGCTCCTATGCGTATTGAAAAGAATTGTTTAGAATGTCACGGGGACCCTGCCGGCGAGCTGGATATTTTGGGTTTCCCCAAAGAAGGATGGAAAACAGGTGACCTGGCTGGCGCTGTTAGTATCGTGATGCCTATTGATATGTATACGGAAAACATTCATTCTAATGTGATTAAGCAAGTGGCCTATATTTTTCTGCTCACTTTATTTCTTGTATTACTCATATTTTACGCCATGTCTAAACTGGTTACAAAACCCTTAAGCCAATTAAAAGTTGCTATGGAACACGTCAAAACCGGAGATTTGAAAGTCGATTTAGAGGATATTGATGCCCAAGGAGAAATTCGGGAGTTAGCCGACCATTTTGAAGTCATGACCGAAGAGTTGCAGAATTTATACAATGACCTTGAGAATAAGGTTGAACTACGGACTCAAGATTTAGCTCGAGCCAAAGATATATTGGAATCTCAGCGTATCCAACTGGAGGAGGCCAATCGTCGATTACAAGAGGATAATCAGTATAAATCGGACTTCCTTGCCATTATGAGCCATGAGTTGCGAACGCCCCTGACTTCGATTATTGCCTTCGCTGAAGTTCTGGAACGAGGGAAAAGCCCGAAGACCGAAAAGGAACAACGAGTGGTTCAGGAAATTAAAGGAAACAGTCAGATTCTCTTGAGCATGATCAATAATATCTTAGAAATGGCTCGCATAGAAGCAGGAAGAAAAGAACTGATTCTAGAACCCATTGACCTTGTTGATGTGATTAACGCCGTGGAAAGTGTCATGGAACCTTTGATTGAGAAGAAGGATATCCGCTATTCCAGTATCGTCCATCGGGAGGTGCCACTGATTGATGGCGATAGGGAAGGTTTGCGTCGAATTGTCGAAAACCTGGTGAGTAATGCCATGAAATTTACGCCGAAGGGCGGCGAAATTAAAGTCAGGGTTGCTTATGATCGAGATAAAAATGAAGTTTTAATTAACGTTCAAGATAATGGTATAGGAATCCGCAAAGAAGACCAACCCTATATTTTTGAAAAGTTTGTGCAAAGCGATACCTCTATTCAACGGCAGTATAACGGCAGCGGTTTGGGCTTGGCTTTGGCCAAGGAGCTGACAGAGCTCCACGGAGGATGGATTAGGGTTGTTAGCGAATTAGGTCAAGGGAGCTTATTTACGGTCGGTATTCCTGCGGGAGATCGTAAAGGGGGGATGCTAGATGAAGATTATGGTGGCTGATGATGAGGAGAGTATCCGTATCGTGGTTGAGCATATTGTAACCGAGGACTGCAACGGCTATGATTTTTGTTGCGCTTCAGATGGGGCAGAGGCCTTGATAGTCTTTGCAGCTGAACAGCCTGACTTAGTCATCTTGGATGTGATGATGCCCAAGCTTAATGGCTTTGACGTTTGCAGTATATTAAGGAAAGAAGGTAGCACAGTTCCTATCATTATCTTATCCGCCAAAGGGGATATCGTGGATAAAAGCATAGGATTCAAGGCAGGAGCCGACGATTATCTGGTTAAACCTTTTAGCTCCTTGGAATTGTCTTTGCGTATTGAGGCTCTTTTGCGCCGTCGGAACATAAAAGATGGATATGGCTCTAACGCGGAGAAGAAGGAAAGCTGTAAGGTTGGAGATTTAGAAATCTTCTTCAATCGTTATGAGGCAAAATTAAGGGGTAAGCGCGTGGAATTAACCCCCAAAGAATTTAAAATTCTGGCCTATATGGCGGCTAATCCAGGAGATGTTTTTACGAGAGAACAATTGCTCGCTTATGTATGGGGCGAGGATTATGTAGGCGAGTTAACAAGTATTGCGGTATTTATTCGCAAAATACGTGAAAAAATTGAGGATGAACCCTCTAAACCCAAATACTTACAGACGGTATGGGGAGTGGGTTATAAGTTCGGCGCGAAGTAAAATATGAGATAGGTGGTATAGGATATGAACGCACAAAACGAGGGTATAGCCATTCTGCTGGCCAACCGTTATTATTTGTATAAATTATTACAGCGGATATTTGGGGATGAACCTAGCGCAGAATTGATGGAAATTGTAGCAGGCCAGCATACCCAGGAAGCGTTGCTGCTCTTACTTGCTGAAGATGAACATCATTTTGATGCTTACTTTGAGTTATTGACTCAGTTAAGAGAGGGTTTAGCAGATGACGCAGAGGGTACGTTGGATAAGCTGAAGGATGAATATACGTATTTATTGATTGGGCCCAATAAATTACCCGCTCCCCCTTGGGAATCAGTGTATCTAACTAAGGAACGTACGATTTTTCAGGAAAGCACGTTGAATGTGCGCCGCATATATTTGGGGTACAACTTCTTACCTGCTAACTATCCTCATGAAGCCGATGATCATCTTGCGTTAGAACTGGACTTCATGGCTCATTTGGCGGAATTGACCCAAGGCTGTTTCGAGGAAGAAAAGACTGAGGAGATTAAGAAGCTCTTGCTTGATCAGAAAGCCTTTTTAGATGAACATCTGTTGGTTTGGATTGGCGATTTTGCGGAGCAAATTCAGCAAGGTAAAACGCAGTATTTTTATCCGCAGGTGGCGTCATTAACGGAGCAAGTATTAAAAATCGATGCAGCTATTTTAGTAGAGATTCTCTCTTTGATGTAGCAGCCGAAACGAAACATTGCTTAAATAAGATGGGGGTGTAACAAACTTTAGTTTTGTTACACCCCCATTATTTCATTTCGTTAAATTAAAATTTAACCACGCCTCGTAGACATCATCAGTGAACGTCGTTAGATTATGAATTGTAGGTATATTGATTAGGTTGGTCACCCCATCTTGTTGAGTACTATTAGTGATTAGACCTCGTTCAAGTTTTTTTAGATTTGGGGTTACGTTGGTTAGAGCATCCTCAAACAAGGAGGGGTTCACTAAATACGCTGCGGCAACGACATCCCAGTTGTGAAAACCTTCTAGATTGAACCTAGCCATCATATTTTCGAACCAGTATGAACACTTTTGGGATATATAGTGTCCAATCGGTCTATTACTGGAACCAAGTCTACTTTTAAATTCTTGGTCTGTAAAAAAGGCCTCAAGACAATTGTTGCCGGTTATCATCGATAGATTTCTGGCATTTTTTAAAACGCAGGCAGCGGCAACAGGATCACAGGCAAAATTGAGTTCATCCAGAACTTTGCCGCTGATTATTAATTCCTGCGTAATCCCACCCATCAGAACAACTTCAGATACCTGATCAAAAATGGTGTTGTCTAAGTTATAAGCGGCATACAGATTCGTCAGGGACCCTGTCGCTAGTATAGAGATATTACCCTTATGGGCCTGGACCGTTTCGACGATGAAATCTGCCGCTTCGCTCTTCAAGTTATATCTATTAGCGCAGCCTTTTAAGAGGGGTATATCCGATCGGCCCAGTTCTTTGAGCATTTTCGAAGTATTGGCGTAGACTGTTTCGATATCGCTATTCCCATACGTCGTCGTAATACCGCCTATCTCGACGCCTTTGCCCAATAGATAAATTAACGCTAGACCATCATCAACATCACAATCGGTAACTCCCATGGTATTATCGCAGTCAAAGATGACTTTTTTCATGATTTCAACCTCACCTCTAAATTATCCGATGATACGGTCTAAAAAATCCGGTTCTATATATCGCTTGATTTTTTTAAAAGTATCACTGTTGCTCAAAGGTCGACCCGGCTGGGTATATTCCGTCCAGGCCATTGCACACCAAGAAATCGCGCGCAAGTAATTAAAGAATTTGAACATCTCCACTCGATCCACTAATGTCTTAGCCTGTGGGCAAGGTAGAAGTTCCTGCAAATAGGCCTCAAGAAATAAAGCTTCTTCCTCTGGACTGAGTACGTAATTCCCTTTCCAGAACGTCGTCGTCTCGATCAAAAAATGGCTTAAATCTTGAGCGGGTTCACCATAAATGGGTTTTTCCCAATCAATTAAAAAACAGGACTTTGTCTGAGCATTGACGATAAAGTTATGAGAATTGACTTCTGTATTGATTACCCGTAGCCAGGGTTCCTTTAAGAGGTATTCTTCTTGCTGCTTTCGCTCCTCAGCTTTGGTAAGATAGTGCTCCAGTCGACGAGCGGTTTGAGGATTCGCTCGTGGGCAAGCAAAGTATTTCTCCGATAAACGGCAAGCTTCATTATAAATACCCGTAAAGGGTCCAGGTTCTTTCACCAGAAATTCAATATTTTCGTCCTTGAATTCCAAGCTATGAACACGGGCCAACGTTCGGGCAGCCTGAACTAAGTCTGTGCGGTAATTTAAAGGTCTCCCTGGTAAGTACTCCATAACCAGCAGTCCATAGGGTATCTTTTGTCGGGTATCATCCAGATAAAAAGCTTGGGGAGTGACGTTAGACTTCCTTAATGTGTGTAATGCTCTAAACTCATAGGCAATCTGATTCTCCAAGTTCATCTGGCTACCGGTATTAATTCTTAGGACAAACTCTTGTTCCCCGGACTGTAACAAATAGTTCAGATTGTATTCACCCTGGGCGAGAAATTCAACCGTTATCTCTGTCTTTGTCTGCAGACCTAAGGCTAACCCAAAATCCTTTTGATTCACATATCTTCTAACAGGATCAAGCAATTCTTTAGCAAGCATCCTTGATCCCTCCTTGGACATGCTTAATAGGTCTTACCTCCCGCTCGTTCTTATAGAAAATTCCTTTTGCATAATCGGGTTCGATACATAGGAAATCTCCGACTCGAAGCTCACTATCAGCAGACGTCGTGATTAAAAGATCTGAGATACCGTCGGTAATCCGAACATGATATGTTTCACCGAGGTAACCAACTGAGGTTACTTTCCAAGGACCAGGCCCTTTAATCGGCTTAATTTGGCTAGGCTTGAGCATGAGTAAATAGTTTCCCTCTTCTAACGAGGCCTGGAAGGTACTAAGCGAGTCATTAGAACTACAAGTGAAATGCCCGTCTGTAACAAAGCCTTCGATATAATTCATTTCGCCAAAATAGTTGGCCACTTCAGGGCAAGAGGGATGGTCATAGACTGACTTTGGCGTGTCATACTGCAAAATCTGCCCATCTAACATGATTGCGATACGATCGGACATCACTAAAGCTTCCTCTTGATCATGCGTCACCAAAATAGTCGTTAAGCCTAGCTCTCGGTGGAGTGTAATAACGAGTTCCCGCATTTTTTGACGTAGATTTTCGTCGAGGCTGGAAAATGGCTCATCTAAAAGAAGGACCTCCGGCTCTGTGACGAGTGCCCTGGCTAAAGCAACTCTTTGCTGTTGCCCTCCGGAAAGTTCGTGAACTTTACTTTTTTCATAACCAGCTAGACCGACTTTAGCGAGAATGTGGAGGATCTTCTGATGTCTGATTTCCTTACTGATTCCTTTCATTCTCAAACCAAATTCGATATTCTCGCTGACATTCATATGGGGAAAAAGTCTTAGATCTTGGAACACAATCACGGTTCCACGATTTTCAGGCGCTATCTTATTCGCTAGTCTGCCACCTATATAAACTTCCCCTGTATCAGGTTCAAGCAGACCCGCCGTCGTTTTCAATAACGTACTTTTTCCGCAACCAGAAGGACCCAAAAGAGCTACGAACTCTCCCGGGTGTACATCGAAATCGATTCCCTTTAATATTTTTTTGCCACCCAGTGTCACCTGGATATTCTTGAGTGAAAAATAGTCCATCTTAACCTCTCCAACTGTTTGCGAGTAAACCTTAAAGTTTCAAGCTAACTCCCGTTAAGTTATTTTAGCTGAAAAAGAAAACATCCTCAATATCGTAGTGCCTTTTAACCGTTCGATCCAATAAAATAAAGACGATAAGAGTGGCCAGAATAAATACCACGCTGTAAGCCGAAGCGATGGTTCTGTCTCCACCTTGAATATAGGGAAACATAAACATCGCATACGTAACCACCGTTCCTCCACCAATGAGCAAGGTGACGAAGTACTGACTAAAGGATATGATAAAAGCCATACACATCGAGGATAAAATCCCTGGCATCGCTATGGGAAGTGTGATATTTGTAAAAACTTTAAGGGGAGAAGCACCTAGAACCCGAGCTTGCACCTCCAGCTTATCCCCTGTCGCTTCCGTGACTTCCATCATGATTCTTACGGTATAAGGTAAACAGAGAATAATATGGATCAAGATAACACCAAGCACCGTATCACTTAAGCCAATTCTCATAAAAAAAACATGAATGCCCATAGCGAAAGCAGTCGCCGGAACAATGACCGGCATAAGAACCAGGAACCTCAGGAGATTCCGGCCAAAAAAATCATAGAAAACAATCGCTCGCGCAGTACTAATACTAATCATTACAGCAATCAGGGCAACGACTATTGAAAGCAAGATACTGGAAAAGAGAACTTTAATCGCTCCGGAATACCCACCGAACAATTCTTCGAGGGCTCGAATGGATAAAGTCTCCGGAAGGAGATGGGGCCAAGGCCATAATCCCGTAAAGCTCCAGATGATCAAGATAAGAATTGGAAATAAAACAATGAGATAGTTTAAGTAGACAATCCCCTTAAGAAGAGGTTTTTGCGTTTTTTTAGTCATGGCGGACACCTGTCTTCAAGAGATTTCGTGACAGTATTTTATAGTAAAAGTAAGTGATCCCTACGGATACGGCGATCATAATACTGTTAAGCACCATCGCATAGGGTCGATGTTCAAGGTCAGGGTGTGTGTATTCAACATAGGTCCGAACCGGCAGTGCTTTAGGCTCAGTTGCCCCTAAGAGATAGGGTATTTCATAAGCTCCAAAGGAAAAAGCGAAAATGATAATAAAGGAAGTAAGGATGGAAGGGAAACAAAGGGGAAGAGTAATAGTTTTGAAAACCTTCCATTTGGAAGCTCCCAAGTTAATCGCTGCTTCCCCTAAGGTGAAATCGATATTCGCCATAATGGTGACAATCACCAGAACGACGAAAGGTATCTCTTTCCATAAGTAAGTCAAGATAATCCCAATCGAATGTTGATCATACATCAGGGGCAAAAAGCTTTCCTGCCCCTGAATAAGCTGTAACTGGTAGGCGATCCGAGCAACAATACCACTTTGAGAAAACAAGTTGATCATGAGTAAAGCAGATACCGTATGCGGAATAATGACAGGGATTTTAACAATCTCGAAGAACTTACTTTTTACCAACCCCGAAGCTGTAGCCGCAACACTAATGAGAACTCCTAAGACTACAGCAATCAGAGAAGAGACCAAAGAAATATACAGGCTTAGGAATAATGAAGTTGTAAGATTTACATTCGCTAATACTTCTTGGTAATACGAAAGAGTGAATCGGGTCAAACCAACTGCTGGCATAATTCCAAAGCTTTCCAGCAAGCCATTGATCAGACCCAGGATAAAAACACTGAGAAGTAACACGACTGGTAAAATCATCAGATAAGGTTTCATCTTTGTATAGCTCATTGTCAAATCCTTTACTAGCAAGCCCTTTATTGATTCACTTCGTTATTTATTGGGGATTTCTGCTTGCCATATTTCCTCGATTAAAGGGACCACTTGGGCGGGTAATTCAGGCTGTCTATTTTTCATGAGTGTTGTCAGCGGAATAACACCTTTGCCCAGCGGGATCTTGTCAAATAGTGCTTTCTCGTTACTGTCTAGTTTTGCATTGTCAAGTACAGGCAAGTCTCCCCAGTTGGCTGCGTCATATTTGGAGGCTTGCAATTCTGCACTCAGTACAGCATTGATAACAGCTAAGGCTCCGTCTTTATTGGGTGCATTGGCAGGAATCGCAAGAAAATGAGTATTCCCAATCATCCCTTTTTCAAACGTAAAATCGCGAGCGGTATCTTTGTATTTGCCTTTACTAATCATACCAGCTACGGCATTAGGGTTATACGAGACATTAAAAAAGACTTCCCCATCTGCGAACATGTTATCCAATTGGCTTAGTGATGCTGGATAGGTCTTACCTTCTTTCCATAAGTAAGGTTTTAGCTCTGTAAGATAATCTAAAGCAGGCTGAATGGCTTCTTTAATCTTTTGTTTATCCGAGCCAGCACTTTTCACTTTATCATAACCCACGATATCGTAGATAATCTGACGAACGAACACACTTCCTGTAAAGTCAGGCGGCGCTGGATAAGTAACCTTCCCGGGGTATTTCTTGGCATAAGCCAATAATTCCTGCGCGTTTCTAGGAGTTTCGGGAGTTTTCGCCGAATCGTTGATAAACACAAATCCAGCTTTACCATAGGGGGCTTCATAACCATTAACTTCATAACCAAAATCAAATAATACATCGCTGGAATTCTGATCTACATTTTTTTTGTAGTTGGGTAAGTATTGTGTGAAGGGACCATAGAGCAATCCATTTTTTTTGGCGGTGTAAAAGTTCTCTCCATTTATCCAAAGTAAATCAACCGAGCCTTTTTGTACATTCGCCTGCTTTTCATTAGCCAATTTAGAGATTGTAGTTTGGATGTCGTCCACAGGAGTAAGTTTCAGGGTAATATCATAGTTGTCCTTAACCTTTTTGGCCCAAACTGTATTAATCCATTTGTTCGTCCTTTCGTCCCCACCCCAGCCATAGAAATTGACGGTCGTACCTTTAGCATTTTTGAGAACGGTTTCAAAGTCGCTTTTATCAGTCGAGGCTGTATTCTGCTGAGGGGCAGTGCTTTTACCACATCCTACAGTCAATAAGGTGAGTGACATGACAAGAACGAGTGTCCTGATAAAAAATTTCTTCATTTAAAAACTTCTCTCCCTTTTGCAATAATTTAATGTCTCTCTCATTCTTTTATTTCTTTATAATTCTGTCTTACCTTCTAATCTCCTTTCTATCAATGGATTGAAGTAAAATATTGGTCATTTGTCTTACTGACCTGTTTTACATGTAAAATCATATGCAATAATCGTGCCTAGATATTGTGATTCCTTAAAGCCTGATGAAATAGGGCTTTTCCGTTTTAATCTCATCGAGGGTACGCGCTTTCATTCACCAATATTGGAAAGATTATCTCATTTTGATACTGATAGTCTAAAAAAAGCCAGAGTTTTTTAACCCTTTCTTGGACATGCGCATACTGTAAAGTAACAAGTCCTTCATAATTTTATGAGTATCAGGAAGAGGGGGTTTGTCTATGTTGTGGTTTTTGCTCATTCTGTTAATTGGGTTTATTCTCTGGCTGTGGTTCAATGGCGGGTTAGTTTTAGCGGGTTAAATTCCTCAAAAGAGCGCGGCGAAGGCGCTCTTTTCGCATAATATAGATTAGGAAGGGAAGGATACGAACTGAAAAGATGATATTGAAAATCATTATCATTTAAGGTACAATAAACTAAAAATAAGGGAAAAATAAAAATTAAGATAACGTTTATGGTACCCAAATATACACAATAGGAGTGTGGCGACGATGAGTATATTACTCATTGGGGGGCTCGATCGAATGCACGGGGAATACATACATATAGGATCTAAACGAGGACATAATTTAAAAGTATATACGCAATTGCCCACACGCTTTGAGAAAGTAATGGGTGAACCCGATGGGATTGTCTTGTTTACAGGAACTGTATCTCATGCCATGGTCAAAGTTGCTATGAAGTTGGCGAAAAGTCGAAACATTCCCCTGATTTGCAGTCACAGTAGCAGTTTGACTGCACTAGAGCGCGAGTTATGCAGACTAGAGGAAGTTAATCTAGCTACCTGAACACAGAAAGGGTTTTTCTAAGGAGGGAGCAAATGTGGACAAAATTTTAGTTCGGGATTTCTATCAAGCATTAAACGGATTTGAAGATAGAGAATATCTTTTGTATAGGATACACTATGATATCGCGCCGACTTTGGCGGGTATAAAACCAGCCTCGCTGATAACCTTTGTTAATCAGACAAGGAATATGTATGAACTCTGGGATCGGTATAAAGATGAAGTATGTACTAGCCTAGGCGTTCGCTTTTATGAATTAAGAAGGAAAGATGATCGGGTCATTGTCTTGTTTTATCAGGATGAGGCGTTGGCAGAGTGTTTATCCCTCTGGAAGAATAGACAGTTCCTGCTGGAACAGGGCTATCAGGGTTCATCTGAGGTAGAGGAAAATTTGCATCATCTGAAGGCGAGATATGAGGTAGACTGTCCTCATGAATTAGGAGTTTTTTTAGGTTATCCGCTCGAAGATGTAACCGCCTTTATCGAAAATAATGGTGCACCCTGCCTTATATGTAAGTATTGGAAGGTTTATCAGGATGTAGAGAGCGCCTTAAAGGTTTTTGAAGCTTATGATAAAGAACGGGAAAGAGTAATAAAATCGGTACTTCATTTCTATAAGAGAAGTGCATAGGGAATGCAAAGAGTAAGTAGGCTTAGAGTACAATAAGCTAGCAAATCTGGGTCAGATTCGCTAGCTTATTTTAATGCGAGCTTGAACGATTCAATTAAGATTTAATCCGTTTTCCTTCCTTCAAACCCTTGAGATCGGTATCAAGTAGAAGCTGATCTCCATCCTTAAGCCCTTCCGCGATAATCACTTGACGGTCGTTTTCCATTCCTTTGGTGATCGGCTGAATTTCAGCCTTACCATTATGCACGACCCAAACCGCTTGACCTTCTTGATAAGGGAATAGAGCGGTTTTAGGGATCAGGAGTTGGTTGCTTTCTTTTTGGGTGGTGAACTTTACGTCCATGCTACTGCCTAAAACGACAGGGGCTTCGCTTTTCAGAGAGAGGGTCACCTTGACCCGGTTCTCTTTCAAGCCCAGTGGAGAAATTCGTTCAACGGCTGAGGGATCGATTCTTTCCACCTGCCCAGATAAAGTCTTCTTACCATTACTGGTTTCTTGAACGATTTCAACTGAATTCCCGGGTTTTATCTCTAAAGCATCGCTGGCTAAGACATAGCTTTCTAGTTTATATCCTTGTTCTTGAAAAACATGAAGTAAGAGTTGACCTTGCGGGAGAAGTGCACCTTCTTTGAAAGTCAAATCCTTTACTAAGCCGTCCTGCGGAGCCGTGACTTTAGATTTCAGAATCTTCTCTTCGAGTTGACTAATTTGCGCATTTACGGCTTCTTTTTGACCTGCAAAGAAAAGATCGGTTCCGGGTGCAGGGGTTTGTTGTTCATAAAGAAGTCGAAGCGCGCTTTTTTGTTGTTCCAAGAAATTCTTGGCTTTATCGGCTTGGCGCTGCGCCTCCTCATATTGAACGAGAGGGAGAGCACCTGCCTCGTAAAGCGTTTTCATCCGTTCAAGATTTTGATTCTGAGCCAGAATGTCTTTCTCTGCTTGTTCAAGGAGTAAGGTTTGTTGCTTCACCAAAGCCTCATAGGGACTACGGTAGTTTTGAAGACGCTGACCTTCGATGCTTTTAAGCTGAGCTTTAAGAGAATCCAACTGGTGATTTAGATCACTGGTTTCAATCACTAAGAGTTCTTGACCTTTTCTCACTCGGTCTCCATTTTGAACTAAGATGGAGGCTACTTTCCCATCTACAGCATTGTAAAGGGGCCACTCCTGTGCAGCCAAGACTTGACCTTCCTCCGTAAATCCTTTCGTGAATTCCCCGGGATGTACAGTAAGAAGATTTCCTTGAAGAGGCATCAGACTTGGGACAATAGCTGCTGCAAGGACGAGAACGGCAATGATCCCGTAGATAATACGTCTTTTCTTCTTGGAGCCCTTAGCTGAGGACTTCTTGGAATCCTTATTTAGGAATGGAAGATGAAATCTGAACCGTGTGGAAGGGGTTGGACGTTCGACAGACATTAGGATCCCTCCTCAAATTGTTTTTTTGTGCTACTCCTTCGTCGCAAGAATCTCCACAAACGGAAGTGACTTTATCTTTCGCTGAGTTCGAGTCTGAGCAATCCATACGGATAAGGCAGTTCCTAAGGCTCCCCCGATTAAAGCAAGAGGTGGGAGCTCAGCTGGGATAGAGTAAAGATCCGTGCTTAAGGCCTGAGCCATACCCGCCATGAGACCAAAGGTGAGGGGAATCCCAAGTACAATCCCCATCAAGCACAAGGTCCATTGCTCGGAGGTAATCACTCGTAGGACTTCCCTCGGGGTCATCCCGAGAACACGCAGGGAGGCGAGTTCTCGTTGTCTTTCCGAGAGGGAAATAATGCTTGAGTTGTAGATGAGGGCGAAGCCTGCGATTCCAGCGAGAACGGCGAGGAAGTAGATGGTAAATCCTGAGGAGGCCATCATCTCTTGGATTTTCTCTGAACTATCTGCCACGGATTCAATCGAGGAAACTTGGCTCGCATCGCGATATTTGCTTTTTAAAGCGCTCACTCCCTCGGGATCCATCTTGATGAGCATGGAGGTACTAATTTCCCCTTGCTGAAGAAGCTTCTGTAACGAGCCGATTTTCATAAAAGCATTGAGACCGAGGTACTGGGGAACGACTCCTTTAACGAGTAGGGTTTGATCTCTATTATCAACGAAGTCTTTGCGCAGCGGACTTTCAAGTGTGAGCGAATCTCCCGCTTTGACTTGGAGTAGGTTAGCAAGGCGCTCGGAAAGTAAGATTCCGTTCTCGGGAACAGGCACCTTTTTCTCCTCTTTATCCAGAATGTTATACAGTGTGGCTTCTTTAGTGAGTCCCATGATTACGACTTCTTTTTTATGCCATTGATTTTTGAGGGACGCTGGAATTTCTAAGACGGGCTCTACTTTAGAGAGGCCAGGCTCGTGCGCCAAGGCGAATTGTGTTGATCGAGAGGAAGCGGGACTGGTTAGAGAGATTTTTAAATCGTAGGTCTGGACTTGTTCAAACTGAAAAGTAGTCAGCTTATCCGTCATGTTCTGCATCGACCAGGTAACGGTCATCAAACTATACACGACAGCCATTCCAACCACTGTAAAGATACTTCGGACAGGGGAGCGAAAGACATTACGTACGCCCATCTGGGCTTGAGAGGAGAGTTTACTCCAAAGCCAGGTGATCTGCTCGATTCTTGTTTTTCGTGCTGAACTAGGAGCAGCAGGGCGCATTGCCTCAGCAGGTTCTAAGCGGAGGATGTCGAGACTCCCCTTGATTCCACTCAGTAAACTAAAGGCTAGAGATAAAGCCATCCCAAAGAAAAGATATTTCATGGAGAACGTGCTTTTCAGTCCAGGAAGTGCGAAGTATTCCTGGTATAGGGAGGTTAAAGGAAAAGAGAGGGCAATTCCAGAGAGCCCACCGAGGAGTCCGCCAAAGCTGCCGATGAAAAGAGGATAAGAAAGGTAGTGGAGAATGATTTCGCGGTTCGTAAATCCAAAGGCCTTCATCGTTCCTATGGCAACGCGCTGTTGTTCGATGAGGCGACGAAGCATCGTGTACAGTATGATGGTTGCAACACCGAGAAAAACGGTAGGGAGAGTCTGTGTTGTCCCTTTGAGGGATTTTAGCTCATTAGTGAGGATGGCATGGCTGGTTTGATCTTTACGAGGAATGATGCTTTGCACTCCGTAGCGTTTAAGTTCTGTTTGTAGCTGGTCCTTGACACCCTCAAAACTCGCTCCAGGTTCTAACGCAAAGACGATATCGTTAACCTGACCTGATTCTTTAACCAGGGATTTGAGGGAGTTAAGAGGAATGTATGAAATGCCAAACGTAGCAGGATCGGGATAAAGGTCTTGGGCGGAACGCATCGTATAGATAAATTCAGGACTTTGTGCAGTACCAACGATAGTAAAGGTTGCTCGTTGCCCCTCGAGAATCAAGGTTAAGGTGTCGCCGAGAGTGAGCTTATTAGCCGCGAAGAACTTTGGGTCCACAAGGATTTCAGACTTATTATCTTCCGGAAGGCGTCCACTGAATATTTGAATTTGATTTAGTTCTGGTGGATTAGAGCGGTTTAAGGAAACCATACGCAAGTAACGGTTGGAATCAGACTGCTCTTCAAAGAGACGTACGTCTTTCACGATGCGCCCTTCGATGATATCAATCCCGGGGAGATTCTTTAGAGCTTGGACTTTACTCTCTGGATAGCTCGTCAGCTTGACGAATCCATCGGCAAAGTGAGTCTGGGTATAAAAGTCTTGTTGCGCGCGTTGTAGGTTCTCAAGGACAATTGACATCGAAGTATACGTTAGGAGGCCAATAGCGATGACCACCATACAAGCGATATATACCCCTTTATTCTCTATGATTTCCCGAATCGTCTTTTTACGAAGAACTACCATGAGATTTCCTCCGGCTCGAGCGGCTGTTCATTCACTATGACACGCTCAAGAGCTCCATCTTTGAGATAAAATACACGATGGGCCATCTTCGAGATCTCCGCGTTATGCGTGATAATAAGGATGGTTTTCTTGTAATCTCGGTTAAGTTTCTGCAGTACTTTTAAGACTTGGATTCCGGTTTGAATGTCTAAGGCCCCTGTAGGCTCATCACAAAGAAGAAGCTCTGGGTTTTTCACAATTGCTCGGGCTATTGCCACCCGTTGCTGTTGTCCGCCGGAGAGCTGGGAGGGGAAATGATCTGACCAGGCTTCAAGCCCTACATCGTTCAGAACATCGTGGATGGAGAGTGGCTTTTCTGCAATCTCAGAGGCCAGTTTCACGTTTTCATACGCCGTGAGATTCGGCATGAGATTATAATGTTGAAAGACAAAGCCCACAGCATTTCGCCGATAAAGGGTAAGCTCGACATCATCTGCTTCGTGGAGCGCTTGATCCCTGTAGTAGAGCTCCCCCGAAGAGGGTAGAGTCATCCCACCGATGATATTGAGAAGGGTTGTTTTTCCGGAGCCGCTTTGCCCGAGAACGACGATGAATTCTCCCTGATTGACTTGGAAATCAATCCCTTTGAGAACTTCAGTCACTACCTCCCCGGTTTGATAGATTTTGCCGATTCCTTTTCCTTCAAGCAGGATGCCCATAGGGGTCACCTCCTGGATATAGACTGATTTAGTTTGATTTGTTCTTTAGCCCGTTGGCAAGAAGATAGAGCATCTTATCGACGATGGGTAAAAGCGTGTTCTCATCGGTGAAGGCGTTGAGGGATTCAGGCCCGAGCGACAGATAGTAATCACTAAAGGCGGTGTTCAAGGAATTCATAAAAAGTGTGGCCACAGCTTGATCAATCTTTGGATCGAGTTGTCCACTTTCGATGCCCTTTCGAATCATCTCTGCATAAATGTTATTTGCTTTAGGAAGCTGTTCGCCAAGGATTTCATCGCGTAAAGCACTATTGGTTTCCTTATAAAATTTATTTCCTATGGCTAAGAGCTCTGGATTCTCCTGAGCAAATCGGATACCGGCAGCGAAAAGCTCGTGTAGAGTTTGAAAGAATTCAAAGCCTTCCCCTTGAAAATGGGGAACCATCACACTGAAGTATTGAAGCTTTCTTTCGCCGGCGAGATCGAAGATATACTTATATAAGTCTTTTAGGTTCTCAAAGTATTGATAGAAACTCCCACGCGGAATTCCAGCGCTTTCGATGATGCGTGCAATGCTGGATTGATCAAAGCTATAGGTTGCAAATTCTTGTAGCGCTGCATCGATAATTCGCTCTCGTTTTTCACTGGGGAGATTAAAAAAAGTTTGGGTTGGCAATATAAGATCTTCCTTTCTAAACTAAATAAATGGTGTAGTGGAAGCAAGGGTACACCAATAGTGTATGGACAAAAAAACAAGATATGACATCATTGTCACGTCAATAATATGACAGTGATGTCATAGGGTCAAGGAGAATATTTTAAAGCGCTTCCTACAGTTGCCTTCATTCGCAAAATAACTATAGCGCTCACAGTAGTCAGCTAAAGGATCATAAGATATAATTTAGGAATATCAGGAACAAATCATTAAGAGTAAAGTAGCACATTAGAATTTTTATAGACACTTAGCTAATTTAAGGGGGTGAGACTATGGCAGGAAAACTAAAAATTTTCTTTGGCTATGCCGCTGGTGTAGGTAAGACCTATGCTATGCTTGATGATGCTCAGTCACAGCTAAAAAGCGGCATCGACGTTGTAGTTGGTTATGTGGAACCTCATACATGTCCAGAAACGATACAATTGCTCGATGGATTGCCTACCTTGCCACCTAAGGTTGTTGAACATGAAGATATTCGAATCAAAGAATTTGATTTAGATACAGCCCTTAGCAGAAAGCCCGAACTCATTGTTGTTGATGAACTCGCGCACTCGAATGCTTACGGAGTGCGTAATAAAAAGCGATATCAGGATATAGAAGAACTCCTCAATGCTGGGATTGATGTCTATACAACAGTGAATGTTCAACATATCGAAAGTCTAAATGATATCATGCAGGATATCACTAAAATTAATGTACAGGAAACTATCCCAGATAATCTATTTGATCACTCCGATCGGGTTAAGTTTATAGATATTGAACCAGACGAACTGTTAAGACGTTACGAGGAAGGGAAAGTCTACCGTTCAGAAAGAGCTGAAACGGTGACAAACCATTTCTTAGCGAAGGAAAGTTTATGCCTTCTGCGTGAGGTGGCCATGCGCAAGGCCGCAGACAGGATTAGCCATGATAATCAGAAGGAACAACATCAATCTGAAAAAATGGCCACCATGAAATTTCTAGTCTGTGTCAGTTCCTCTCCCTCCTCTGCAAAATGTATCCGTTGGACAGCAAGAACCGCGGAAGCTTTTCATACGCCATGGATAGCCGTATATGTAGAAAATATGGAAGATGAGTATTTTACCGATGCTGAGAAGAAAAGCATTCGGGCTAATTTGGAGCTGGCGGAGCGGTTAGGGGCAAAAGTTGTAACACTCAACGGACATGAAGTCGCTCCTGTAGTTGCGGAATATGCAAAACTTTACGGCATCACAAATATCGTAGTAGGGAAAAGTAGAAATAAAAAAACACTGAAAAGCTTATTTGATATGGATTTTGAGGATAAGCTCATTTCTAGGCTACCGAGCATCGAAATCCATATCATTCCAG
Organism: Desulfitobacterium elongatum; assembly: GCF_055378975.1. Classification (NCBI taxonomy): domain Bacteria; kingdom Bacillati; phylum Bacillota; class Clostridia; order Eubacteriales; family Desulfitobacteriaceae; genus Desulfitobacterium; species Desulfitobacterium elongatum. The sequence continues at coordinate 230,644 of NZ_AP038772.1, forward strand.
GTAGTATCGCGCCAAGGCCCTATCGAAAGCCAAGAAGGATACAGATAAGGAAGAACCTGTTCTTATCATGGCCTGATACCTTAAAGACCATTGGAATTCTGATCGTAACGACCTTGATATCAATGGGGCTTCGAGCCCTTGATATAGGGGATCAAAATGTTATTATGGTGTGTATTTTGTCTGTGCTGGTTATATCAAGAATTACGATGGGGTATGCCTACGGTGTTGTGGCTTCCGCAATTAGTGTACTTATTTTTAATTTCTTTTTTACTCCCCCTTATTTTACCTTCGATGCAAAACAGGCGGGTTACCCTATTACCTTTGTAATTATGCTTTTTGTTGCATTGATTACAAGTGCCTTAACTGTCCGGATTAAAACACAGGCGAGACTTGCCGTAGAAAGAGAGCGTCGTACTGAGGTATTGTATGAAATCAATAAAAAGCTACTGAAAACCAGAGGACTCGAGAATATAGTAACTCTGACTAATGAACATATTACAAAACTCTTTGATCGTTCAGCAATCTTTTACACACAAGACCCTGTAAAGAGTTCACCAGGTTCCCTGATGCAATCCTCGGAAGATCCTGAGGCCTCCTTCATGCTGTCGGAAAATGAAAGAGTGGTTGTCCATTGGGTATTTATCAATCAAAAGAGTGCGGGAGCAGGTACGGATACTCACATGGGTGCAGGAGCTTTTTATATTCCGATTATTTCACAGGGCATCGTTCTTGGAGTGATTGGTCTCTCTTGTACCAAAGGTAAGCTTAGCCAAAATAACCGTGCATTATTAAAAATGATAACTTCACTGGTTGCGATGGCCTTAGAACGTCAGTACTTATCCGATGAACAGCAGAAAATACTTATTGAGTCAGAAAAGGAAAAGATGAGAAGTAATCTGCTTCGAGCAATTTCCCACGACTTGCGTACTCCCCTCACCGGTATTTTAGGCGCGAGCTCTGTCATTCTTGAAAACGGTGAATTCCTGGATAAACAGACACATGATAAACTGGTATTTAATATAAGAGAGGATTCTCAATGGCTTATACGCATGGTGGAAAATCTCCTCTCAGTAACGCGTATCAATGAAGGGACAATGAATGTCACTAAAACACCTGAGGCTGCTGAGGAAATCATAGCTGAAGCCATTAGCCGTATACGGAAACGGTTTCCTAGGCGAAAAATATCTGTGAAAGTTCCCGAGAAACTTTTGTTGGTTCCAATGGATGGAAAATTGATTGAACAAGTCCTTATCAATCTTCTTGAAAATGCAATTAAGCATTCACCAGAGGATTTAGAAATCGAGGTGGAAGCGAAAAAAATAGGGAATTACGCAGTATTTGAGGTCATCGATAAGGGAGTAGGAATTGCCGAGCAGGATTTCCCCTATCTATTCGAGAGCTATGTCCCTAATGGGAAGCGAAGCTCAGATTCATCGAGAGGAATGGGAATTGGTCTATCGATTTGTATGTCCATTATCAAGGCGCATCACGGAAAAATGGAGGCTGCCAACAAAAAGGAAGGTGGCGCAGTCTTTCAATTTGCACTGCCGTTGGAGGAGGGGGTAAACCATGAATAGTAAACCCTTAATTTTAGTTGTTGAAGATGATGAGGGTATATGTAACTTTATTTCCGCTATATTAACTTCAAATGAATATAACGTCATGAAAACCGCAAAGGGCAAAGAGGCTATTTCAATGGTGGCCTCTTATGGTCCCGACTTGATTTTACTTGATTTGGGCTTGCCGGACATGGATGGCATGGAAGTATTGAAAACGATCAGACAGTGGACGGCTATACCTGTCGTTATTGTATCGGCTCGAGGACATGAGCGTGAAAAGGTGGAAGCGCTCGATCTGGGGGCGGATGATTATATTACAAAACCCTTTGGAACCTCAGAACTGCTGGCCAGGATTAGAACTGAGATTCGCCACAGTCAAAAGAGTTCAAATAAAAGTCCTTCCGAAATCGATAAAATAACAGTGGGAGATCTCGAAATCAATTATGGCAAACGACTTGTATCGCTTGCAGGAAAGGAAATCCACCTTACTCCAATTGAATATAAGATTATCGTGTTACTATCTAAACATATAGGTAAAGTACTTACGCACGATTATATAATAAAGGACGTATGGGGGCCCTATACAAACGAAATACAAGCGCTTCGTGTCAACATGGCAAATATCCGAAGAAAACTTGAAACGAATCCTGCAGAACCCAAATATATCATCACCGAGGTTGGAGTAGGCTATCGAATGGTTGAGGAATTACAGTAAAATTCTTCAATGGATGTTTGAATTTCTTTATACAATCTTAATATGAAAATGATCAATCTGAATCCTGTCTTTATGTGATAGGTGCTATAAATATATAGCTGATGGTTATTCTGACTATAGCTATATATTAAATTAGATGGAGAGAACAGATGATATCTTCCATAAAACGTTTTTTGCTTGGGCGTCCTTTAAAATCGACGGAATTAGGAGAACAGAAACTTAACAAAAAGAAGGCATTAGCGATTCTTTCTTCTGATGCGTTATCCTCTGTCGCCTATGGTCCTGAGCAAATATTAATTGTCTTATTTACCTTGGGTGCTGCAGCCTTTTGGTATTCCATCCCGATAGCAATCGGGGTATTAATCCTGTTAATCGCTTTAATTTTATCGTATAGGCAAATTATCTTTGCCTATCCACACGGCGGTGGGGCTTATGTGGTTTCAAAGAATAACTTAGGGACCAATTATGGATTAATAGCAGGGGGATCCCTGTTGGTGGACTACATTTTAACTGTAGCAGTGAGTGTGTCTGCGGGTACAGACGCACTTACATCTGCTTTTCCGAACTTACATGCTCATAACGTAGGTATAGCCATTCTATTTGTCATCTTTATTACGATACTCAATCTAAGAGGGATAAGAGAGTCTGCTTCTATCTTAGCCTACCCCGTTTATTTGTTTGTTGTCGCCTTATTTATATTGATAGGAGTAGGGCTATATAATATCATTACCGGTCAAGTGTCACCTGGACTCCATTCACCGATCGGTGCACCCGTGGCAGGAGTAAGTTTATTTATACTCCTAAAAGCCTTTGCCTCTGGGAGTTCCGCTTTGACAGGAGTTGAAGCCATATCTAATGCAATCCCCAATTTTAAAGCCCCTGCACCTAATAATGCGGCGAAGACCTTGATGGCAATGGGGACTTTACTTGCTCTACTATTTTCCGGAATCGTAGTTTTAGCCTATTATTATGGAATTGCTCCGAGTAAATCGGCAACCGTCGTCTCCCAAATCGCTGAGGCGACATTCGGACGGAATTTTATCTATTACTTTATTCAAGGAACGACGGCGTTAATATTGATCCTTGCGGCGAATACAGGATATTCGGCTTTCCCTCTGCTTGCGGTAAATCTTGCGAACGATAAATTCATTCCAAGAATGTTTACCATTAGAGGAGACCGCCTTGGATATTCTAATGGAATCATCTCACTTGGACTTTTTTCGATTATCCTCATCATTGCCTTTAAGGGACAAACAGAACATCTTATTCCGCTTTATGCAGTGGGCGTGTTTATACCCTTTACCTTGTCCCAGACAGGAATGATGGTGAAATGGATTCGAGAAAAACCCAACGGATGGATGCCAAAACTCATCGCTAATTCGGTTGGGGCCTTTATTAGTTTCACGGTGACAATCATCTTCTTCTTAACTAAATTTACACAGGTATGGCCCGTCTTGATTTTTTTACCGATCATTATTTTCTGGTTTCAAAGAATTCACAAGCACTACGAAGCCGTTGCAGATCAACTGCGAGTTTCACCGTGCGAACCGACTATCCCAATCGAAGGGAATATAATCATTATACCCGTTGCTGGGGTTACCCGCGTTGTAGAAAACTCGTTAAACTATGCCAAATCGCTAGCGGCTAAAAATATCATTGCGGTATACGTTTCTTTCGATAAGGAAGATGAAAAAAAGTTTGAAGAAAAATGGGAGAAGTGGAATACCGGTGTCAGGCTAGTCACTTTGTTATCACTTCATAGAAGTCTTGTTTTACCCCTTACAAAATTTATAGATACCATTGAGCATAAAGCGAGTGAATCGAACTATCAGGTTACTGTTCTCATCCCGGAGTTTATTCCCAAAAGGGGATGGCACAATATTCTTCATAACCAATCAAGCTTATTGATCCGTACTTTCTTGCTTTATAGAAGAAAAGTAGTAATTACTACAGTACCTTATCATCTCAAGAAATAAACAACGGCTCCTCGATACAGGGGTGCAATCCCCCTCGCCTCTACTAATACATAGTGAAATAACAGTCCGAAAGGGCTGTTTTTTATTTGGGTGTAAAGGTAAAAATCTTTTTACTCACTGACTGCATCCCTCTTCAACATTTTCAACTTTTTTGATTATAACAAAATACCCCGCAGAGTAGCTTTTTATCATTGTCTACTCTACAGGGTACATTTTAGTGAGTTGTATCTCTTTGACTGGCTTTTTATTATGATACTGTTTTCTAAAATATTTCTTGTCAAATTCGAATATTTATTTACCGAGACAAAAATTTTGTATAGGTTAGAAAATATGTCTCCAGATTAAGAATGCTATAAATAAAGGTTTTATGAAGCTTCATGCTCAACCGAAATCGTACATATAGAATTCTTCACTTGCGATTCTGAACTGGAAATATCCCATGTTCCGGGATTACTGTTATCCGGTATACGATGATTCATGATGTCCTCATACCATTTTGCTTTATATTTAATATATTGGTATCTTTCATTCATTTCCCTTACCTGTTCCTCTAGCTGCTTCTTTTGATCTAAAATAATTTCATATCTTATTTTTAAAGTGGATTTACCCTGCAGGCACAGGTTTACATAATCCTTCACCGCCTGTATGGACATACCGGATCCTCTAAGATTCTTTATGCCAATCAGCCAGTTCTTGGACTCCTCATCAAAAAGTCTGTTTCCGTTCTTATCACGTTTTAAAGAAGGAACTAATCCCATATCTGTATAATACCTTACCGTATGTTCCGTCATATCAAGGAGCTTTGCAATCTCTTTTACTGTATACATTTTTACCTCTTCCCATCGTCAAAGACGAAAATTTTTTTACTATATACTTGACTTCGAGTTACTCGAATGGAATAAAATAATTTTACTGCAGGAAATCTAACTGTGTAAAGATATTTCTGCTCAATCAGATGACATAGAGAAGGATAAAATTAGAGTAAAGGAGAAATTAGTATGAATTATGTAGAATTAAACAATGGTGTCAAAATGCCAATCTTGGGATATGGAGTATTCCAAATTGCAGATCAGGGAGAATGTGAAAGATGTGTACTAGATGCAATAGAGGTAGGTTATCGCTTAATCGACACTGCTCAGGCATACGGCAATGAAGAAGCGGTAGGAAAAGCTATTAAAAAATGCGGTGTTCCAAGAGAGGAATTATTTATTACTACAAAAGTTTGGATTTCCAATGCTGGATATGAAAATGCAAAGAAATCTATTGAAGAATCATTGGAAAAACTGCAGCTTGATTATTTAGATTTATTATTAATCCATCAACCTTTTAATGATTATTATGGAACTTATCGTGCAATGGAAGACCTATATAAAGAAGGAAAAATTAGAGCAATCGGTGTAAGTAACTTTTATCCAGATAGATTAATAGATCTAATAAAGTTTAATGAAGTTGTTCCAACAGTCAATCAGGTTGAAACACATGTGTTTAATCAACAAGTAAAGGCTCAAGAAGTAATGAAAAAATATGGCATTCAGATTCAAGCTTGGGCACCTTTTGCCGAAGGAAAAAATAACTTATTTATTAATGAAACATTAAAAGCAGTTGGAGGTAAATATAACAAATCAATTGCACAAGTTGCTTTAAGATATCTTATTCAAAGAGGAGTATCAGTGCTTCCTAAATCAGTTAGTAAGGAAAGAATGATACAAAATATCGATGTATTTGATTTTGAATTGTCAAAAGAAGATATGGATGTGATTGCTGCTTTAGATAAAGGGGAAAGTTTATTCTTCTCACATTATGATCCACAAACAGTTGAATATTTAACAAGCTTAACAAGATAGAATTAGTTGTGATGTACTAGTAAAAATGCCACTTCAGCGCAAACTGTTCTAACTTGGGAATTAGCACAAAAGCCTTAAATTGTTCCAATTACCGGTACAACAGAATACACCGGTTAGAAGAAAATTTGGGAACTACTAATATTAAATTAACAAAACTACTACATGGTTTGCTTGTAGTAGTTTTGTTGTTTTACTTAATGTTACACCCACATAGACACTATGTAGTTCTATGTGGCGGATTATGTCTTGATGACTAATTCTTAAAAACTTGTGTCAGCCATTTGTCAAAATCCAATATCCACTTACCATCTCCGACACCAAAACCATGAGGCCAATCTTGTAGAGCATGGGATCCAACTGCGACACCTGCCTGCTGTCAAGGCATTGACACATGCCTTAAATTCATTAACAAAGGGATCTCTTGTGCCATAAACGAAAAAAGCAGGGGGTAAATCCGAGCTCTTAAATTTTTCAACATCTGTAGATGCAACACTCAGTCTTCCATAAAAGGAATAGACCATTCCCACCGCACTGACATCGGCAGATATCTTATCCAATTCATCCGGTACATAGCTTCGATAACCTAAGGGTTAAAACTGAAATAAGAATATACATCTTGCAGTTGAAGCAGATATGTAAGCAGTTCTTACTTTATATATGACTTTGAGTTAACTTCAAGTGGTAGAATGTTATATAGGCTATCAAACGAGAGAAGGTGATGATATTTCATGTACAATCCACAGTTAGACACTTTTATTCAGGTCGCAGATTCAGGAAGCTTTTCCAAAGCTGCGGAGGAGCTGCATATTTCTCCAACCGCAGTGATCAAGCAAATCAATCTGTTGGAGTCCAACTCGAATTTGAGGCTGATTGCCCGTACACACCGGGGGATTACTTTGACCGAAGCGGGAAAGTCCCTATACAAAGACACAAAATACCTCATTCAGTATTCTAAGGACTCTCTTGTCAGGGCGAGAAATGCGATGCAGAGCAATGAAAATATTATTCGCATCGGCACTTCGCTTATGACACCGACCCAATTCCTGATGGAGCTGTGGCCTAAAATTCACGAGCATTGCCCAGAGCTGAAGTTTAAGTTGGTTCCCTTTGAGAATACACCGGAAAACGCAAGGGAAATCTTAAAAAATTTGGGGCAGAATATCGATCTTGTAGCAGGTTTGTTTGATGGAGCATCTTTAAAATACCGTGGCAGCGCAGCATTGGAACTTTCCAAAGAGCCGATTTGCTGTGCGGTGTCCATTCACCATAGGCTTGCCGTAAAAAGTAAATTAACTGTTTCGGATTTGTTCGGTGAAAATCTGATGCTAATTCGGCGGGGCTGGAACAGCTATGTGGATTTACTGCGGGACAATATTTGGGAAAACTATCCCCAAATCAATGTTGTCGATTTTCCTTTTTATGATGTGAGCGTATTCAACCAATGCGAAAGCGGCAATGATGTTTTGATGGCAATTGGAAATTGGGAAAATGTTCACCCCTTGCTGAAAATCCTGCCTGTTCAGTGGGATTATGTCATTCCCTTCGGATTGCTCTATTCTCCAAACCCATCACCTCAAGTCCTTTCATTTATTCGAGCTGTTGCACAGATTTTTGAATTAGATCTGTAAATTAAATATCAAGCAAGAGTTCATAGAGCAGATTGTTCTATGAACTCTTTTTACTTTTAGTTATAACCTAAAGGTTTATGCTCGGGAACATATCGAGACTTCTGTATAAGCTCAATTCTCTTCATAATGTAAGAGAATAAAAAGGAAAATGTTAAGACGGAGGTAGCTCTTAATGAAAAAAGCATATTTTGGCGTGCTCATCGTGTTACTGTTGCTGTTTGTTGCAGGCTTTATGGAGCGCAGCGGTATGACCAAACGTGAGCCGATGCCATCCGATATAAGCAGTCAAGAAAATTCGGAGGGAGGATTTATTCATGTGAATACCGAGACAGCTATCGTCGATGAAATCAATCATCCGGCGTTTCAAGGCTTTGGACGGTTTCTATTTCCGACAGAACACGAGATGCCCGATAAAGAAATGAGGCTGAACGAAATTGATTTGCTTCTGCCTTATCATAACAATATAAATTCTGATACCACCGTAAATGTGCTTAATCATATGATGGATGAAGTGAAAGGTGGAGAAACCATATTTTATGATTACTATACTGAAAGTCAAAAGCAGGATGAACCCGACAAAGGAAATACTGGGCTTTTCTTCTTCCGTGGAGAGCCAAATGCGCCCTTTGCCATTATATGCCCAGGCGGTGGTTTTTCCTATGTAGGCTCTATTCATGAGGGATTTCCCCACGCTTTGGAGCTGAGTAAAAAAGGATACAACGCTTTCGTCATTCAATACCGTGTTGGAGGTGCGGATATTGCCTGTAAAGACCTTGCAGCAGCTATTTCCTACATTTTTGAAAACGCTGAATCACTCAGAGTCGGCACAAAGTACTATTCCGTTTGGGGTAGCTCGGCAGGTGCAAGGATGGCAGCGTATATAGGCTCTTATGGCACGGTTGCCTTTGGCGGTGCAGACTTGCCAAAACCAAGTACAGTGATAATGGCTTATACAGGTCACTCCGATTATACAACGGATGATCCTCCCACATTCGCTGTGGTGGGTGAGCGTGACGGAATTGCCAATCCTTCTATAATGCAGCGGCGTATCAATGCTCTGAAAAGCGCTGGCATCAATACGGAGTATCACGAATACCCAAATCTCGGTCACGGCTTCGGACTTGGCATTGGAACTTCTGCGGAAGGATGGCTAAACGATGCCGTTCAGTTTTGGGAAAAACAAATGTCTGATTAACGAAAGGAGTATTGCATACTATGAATAATTTTGTACTTGAAAACTCAACAAAGGTTTATTTCGGGAAAGGCTGCGTAAAAGAGTATCTTGCCGATGCACTCAGCAGTTACGGAAATAACGTGTTGCTGGCCTATGGCGGCGGTTCCATTAAAAAGAACGGTGTTTATGACGAGGTAACCGCTATATTAGAAGCTGAAGGGAAAAATATCATTGAATTTGCAAATATTATGGCAAACCCTACCTATGAAAAGGTGCTAGAGGGTGCAAAGCTTGTAAAAGAAAATCAGGTGGATGTCATTCTCGGTGTAGGCGGTGGCTCCGTGATGGATTGCTGTAAAGCGGTTTCTATGGCGGCTGTTTGCCAGGAGGATGTGTGGGAGAATTTCTGGGCAAGACCAGGCATTATGGATTTTGAGCCCTTACCCCTCGGCGTAATTGTCACCGTTTCCGGTACCGGAAGCGAGATGAATGGTGGTGCGGTGATTACTAATGAAGAAGTCAAGGTGAAAACTGGCCGTGACTACCCAAAGTGTAATCCTAAATTCGCCATGATGAATCCCGAATACACCTTTACCGTGTCCCCAAGTCAAACAGCTTCGGGCGGCTTTGACATTTTAAGCCACATCATGGAAACCTATTTTAGCGATCCCAATGAGGACAATGTTTCGGACGATATCTCCGAAGCGCTGATGAGAAGCGTCATCCGCAATCTTCCAATTGCCCTGAAAAATCCGTCGGACTATACGGCTCGGAGCAATCTCATGTGGGCATCTACTATGGCGGAAAACCGAATCATCAAACTGGGAAAAAAGGCTGACTTTCAGGCGCATCAAATTGAGCATCAGCTTGGCGCATATACGGATTGCAATCACGGCTGCGGTTTAGCGGTCATAAGCCCGGTCTATTATAAACATATCTATTCCTATGGACTTTCTAAGTTTGTATGTTTTGCTCAAAATGTATGGAATATCCAGGCAGAAGGCAAAACGGAGGATGAGCTAGCAAGAGCGGGTATTGAGGCGCTGTCTGATTTCATCAAAGAAATTGGCTTGCCAACGACACTACGGGAGCTTGGTATTACGGATAAGGATATGCTAAAGCAGGTTGCCAACTCCTGCAACATCTCTGCTGGAAGCTATAAGAGGATGACCCATCAGGAAATATTGAAGATTTTAGAAGAATGTTATTAATAACAGAGGAGTTAAAAGCATGAAAAAAGTTATTTCTTTTATACTGACGATAATCATGATTTTTGCATTGTCTGCCTGCGGTAGTAAAGAAAACCCTTCAACGAGCGGTACGCAGTCTTCTGCTCCAAATACTACGTCTGAGTCTTCTAAAGAGCCCTCAAAGGAAAGTAAGACTACAGATAAAACAACACCTAATGCAGAGGTTAGCAACCAAAATATCTTGGTAGTCTATTTCACTATGCCGGAAACTGACGGTGTAGATACTGTGGCAGGAGCCAGCCGCGTGGCAGCGGATGGTAAAGTGATCGGCAATACCCAGTTTGTTGCTCAAGCAATTCAGAAAACTATCGGCGGCGACTTATTTGCAATTGAAACTGTGAAACAGTATCCGAGAAGGCATGACTCTCTTGTGGAGCAGGCTGCAGAGGAAAAGGATGCAAATGCAAGACCGAAACTGTCTACACATATTCAAAAACTAGACAATTACGATGTGATTTTTGTTGGTTACCCAATCTGGTGGTCAGATATGCCTAAGCCGATGTACACTTTCTTCGAAGAATATGATTTCAGCGGTAAGACTATCATTCCCTTTTCCACACATGGCGGTAACGGATTAGCTAGTACTATTAGTACTATTGCGGACCTGCAGCCTAATGCCACAGTAGTAAAAGATGGATTTACTGTATCCAGAAACAGCGTAGCATCCTCTGAAAAGGATGTGGTTTCGTGGGTTCAGAAGCTTGGTTTTCGGAAAAAATAGGGAAATTGCTTCATGAGCTTTGTATAATTATTTTGTTTATGTGTGAGAAAGGAGAAAGCAATGAAAAAGCTATTAGTTTTATCCGGTAGCCCACGAAAGGGCGGCAATTCAGACACGTTATGTGATCAGTTTATAAAGGGTGCAGAAGAGGTTGGTCATTCAGCGACGAAGATTTATGTAAGAGATTGTAAGATAGGAAGCTGCAATGCCTACTATGCTTGCCAAAAGAGCGGTATTTGCGTCAGAAGGATGATATGACAGATATCCTTCAGCAGATGATCGATGCGGATGTCATCGTTCTAGCCACTCCTGTCTATTTTTATTCTATGGACGGTCAGATGAAAACACTGATTGATAGGACACTGCCACGCTATACCAAAATTAAGGATAAAGATTTCTATTTTATTGCCACTGCGGCTGCGGGTAAGAGCGCCATGGAGCGTACCATCGACAGTTTGCATGGATTTACGGATTGTCTGCCAAAGGCTCATGTAAAAGGCGTTATTTATGGAGCAGGTGCATGGCAGCTTGGCGACATTCAGGGGAACAAAGCAATGCGGGAAGCCTATGAAGCAGGCAAAAACGCATGAGAATATACAATAAAAAACAAATAATTGCTGTCCTGTCTATACTGCAAATCTTATCTTTAAGTGGCTGTAGTACCAGGACAGAAACAAATACTAATAGTACTGAAAGCAGATTGTCAGATCGAAGAATAAAAAAGTCCTGATTGTCTACTTTGCTGTTGCAGAAAACTGTGAAGTAGATGCAATTTCTTCTGCCAGTGTGTGTGAAGTGAATGGAGAAGCCAAGGGAAACATCCGTTATTGTAATATAGGAGTTGAGGAAGGAATATGAAGACTAGAAAATTCGGTAACCAAGGGTTAGTTGTTTCAGAAATAGGACTTGGTTGTATGGGAATGGATCATGCTTATGGCCCATCAGTAGATCGCCATGATATGGTTAAGCTGATTCAAAGATCAGTAGCATTGGGGTGTAATTTTTTTGATACTGCTGTTGTTTATGGACATTCAAATGAAGAGCTAGTAGGTGATGCTCTAAAGCCTTTTAAAGGAAAAGTTGTTATTGCCACTAAGTTTGGAATTACTGGAACAGAACTAAAAGAAGGACGACTAGTTCACGTATTAGATAGCAGGCCGGAATCCATTAGAAAACAAATACAAGGATCTTTAAGTCGTTTAAAAGTAAACTGCATTGATTTATACTATCAACACCGTATTGATCCTAAAGTAGAACCGGAGATCGTTGCAGCCGTGATGAAAGAATTAATATCAGAGGGTAAAATTAAACACTGGGGGTTATCAAACGCGCCAATGGATTATATGAGACGTGCTCATGCTGTTTGCCCTGTTACTGCTATTGAAAATCAATATTCAATGATGTGGCGTGAACCTGAAAAAGAGTTGTTTAAGGTTTGTGAAGAACTAGGGATTGGATTTGTAGCTTACAGTCCATTAGGAAATGGCTTCTTAAGTGGAAAATATGCAAAAGATACAAAATATCAAGAAGGTGATTTTAGAAATTTCATGGGAAGATTTAAACCTGAGGTAATTGATCACAATCAGGTATTATTAGATTTAATTGCACAAATAGCTGAGAGGAAAAATGCCACTTCAGCACAGACTGTTCTAGCGTGGGAATTAGCACAAAAGCCTTATATTGTTCCAATTCCTGGTACAACAAAATTGCATCGATTAGAAGAAAATTTGGGAGCTGCTAATATTCAATTAACAGGGGAAGAATTAGCTAGTATCAATGAAGCTTTATCTAAAATTGATATAGATGAAACCCATTTTTAATAATTTAGGGACGTATAAGTATTAACAGTGATTTAATGTGCACTCAACAGCGAAATGAATTTATAGAAATTAGGTTAAACTCTATTTTGCGAGAAAGTATAAAGGGTTTAACTGCAGGCGCCCCCCTTATTTTAGGGGGTACATTATTATGCAAAATCAATATTAATGCGTTTTAGAATCACTTAACTGCCAAAACACACGTTAAGACGGTGATTCTCCTGCAAAGAAAACACACCCATAAATTTAGTGTTAAGCGAGTGGCGGCGACGATATATTTAGTATTTTTGGACGAAAAGGACATATTCCCTTGAACCGGAAGAGTAGTCAGAGGAAACATAAATTCGTACAATATGTTCTGGTACACTTTCGCGTTGAGACCGTTGTGTTGATAGGGCAGAAGTAGCTAGATATCTGCGGTTTTAATGTTTAGGAGTAGTTTTCTAAATGTATTTTATGTTTCCATGGACGCTTGTTCAGAGGAAACTTTTTGTTTAGGGGGTCGTACTTTGACGCAGAAATAAAATGTTTATGATTTGGGTAGAAGCAATTTGTATCTGCCTTTTTGTTCCTAGGACTTTAGTCACTTGAAAATTACCATAATTTTAGAGATGCCAACCTCATTTCCAATTGTTAATATTAAGGAAGGTATGAATTCTACAAAAAGAGAAATGAGGACGTAAATGACCAATCGTAGACATCAGAGCTTAATCTCACTCAAAAATTTCAAAAAGATTTTGGTTCTTCTCTTGACTTTTCTTTTGCTAACGCCCTCGTTTACATTAGCCAATACAACAACATCGTCAGCCTTTGATCAAGCTACGGTCGTTCCCCTTAATTTCGTGCCGATTGATTCATTGCTTAATCCTACAGAACCCATTTTGTATTTTACCTCTGTAGCGGAGAAGGAAGTTTACGCCTTTAATTACCAAACCAAAGAGATGAAGAGTTTATCGCTCAGTCTTGCCCCGGAACGCATGGCTTTTCAAAATAATGAGCTTTATGTAACCATGACTTACGGACACTCTAATTATAACACACCACTAAACGGCTCGATTGCCATTATCGACCCGAACAGTTTAACACTTAAAGACACGATCCCAGTGGCGACGGATCCTTATAGCGTCGTTGTCGACAATGACGGCTCTATTTACGTTTTCCCAGGGTCAGGCCAATGGGGCAGTGTTTTAAGTTATGATCGAAATAGCAAAAAGCAGATTAGCCAATCCACGAGCGTTTTTACCATGATGCTAAGTCGTTTTAATCCTAAAACCAACACCGTTATCACCGTGGATAAAGATGTTTCTCCGCTGGATCTGTTCAAATTCGAGGTAACACAAGGCCAATTCAAGACCTATATGGATTCCCCTTATCATGGGGATTTTCCGTTAACGAGTTGGATTCAAATTTCTCCCGATGGGAAGTATGTTTTTAACTCCTCCGGTCACATTTTTTCTGACAGTCTTCAGCATGTGACTAAGCTTAACAATAGCTTTTCTGATGTGGCCTTTGATTCTGAGCATGATCGCTTCTTTACCGGGGAGAATCCTAAGCTTGTTATCGCTTATGATTATAATCAAGGGGTTGTTGATGAATCGAACCGCTTCCAAGCCGCGGGTTCTTTTTATACTCTAGGAGATGTCAGCCGCTTGTTCTATCAAAACAATACCCTTATTTCGGTCTCAACACTGGCGCAAAACCAATATTTCTTAGAGATATATAACATGCCTTCTGACGGTTTGCCCAAAACGAATCCCGCAGCCACATTGAATGATGGGTGGGTTGCGCCGGCACTTACACCGGTGACCCCGGACATTAAAATGTTTTCCTTAGGTCTCACCCCGTTGGATTCGCTTATTGATCCAACCCGTCCGGTACTCTACCTGACGAACAATAACTCAAATTCGGTCTATGCCTTCAACTACGAAACAAACACCATGTCTGAAGTGAAATTTTCATTAAAACCAGAGAGGTTAGCTTTCTATAATAATGAACTCTATGTTACCTTGACCCATGGACATGAATACTGGACAACAAGTCAACTCTCAGGCGCTATCGGTATCATAGATGCTAATAGTTTCACGTTTAAAGATCAGATTAATGTAGACACGGATCCTTATGATCTACACGTAGACCATGACGGCTTCATCTATGTTTTGCCGGGATCGAATCAATGGCAGCCAATTTTGGCTTACTCAAGGATTACCAAACAAAAGGTAGGGGCAAGCACGACATTTAGAGCATGGAGCTTAGCTGAGCCTAATCCGATCGATAACGGCTTTTATACGGTTGATACGGATTCGTCCCCCCGTGATATGCAGAAGGCTGTTGTTTCCCAAGGTCAATTCCAAAAAGTGTTTGATTCTCCGTATCATGGAGATTATCCCATGGCAACGAACTTCCGGGTTTCCCCAGATGGCCGCTTTGTCTTTAACGGGAGCGGGGAGATTTTTGATAGCATATTGAGTCATGTTAGTACGATCTCAGCCTTTATCGACATTGCCTTTGACGTCCAGAATGAGCGCATATTCGCTAGCAGCCAAGATGGGATAATTACAATTTATGACTATAACAATAATAACCTCGGTCGGGTATTTCACAAATTAGGTACCTTTAAGAACGGTGAAACTGTAGATAACCTTTATTATCGTGATAATCAGCTATTTGTTCTCGGTAACAATGGGCTGAGGGTCTATACCATTGAACCTGGAACAATCCCGTCAAACGGCGGCGAAGTTGATGGGATCAAGACAACCCCGGTGGATAATAGTGCCCCTTTTGCTTTAAAAGACGTTTATCCCACGAATAACTCCAGTGATTTACCCGTTAATACACCGATTGCTGCGCAGTTTAATCATAACATCCAATCGGGGGTGAATAATAATACTATCTCTATAACCGATTCAACGGGCAAAAGTATCCCCATCTCAACTCATATTAGCGACAATGTCTTACTCATCTTACCCAAAGAGGATTTAGCGTATAGTACCACCTATACCGCCCTTATTCCGGCAAGAGCTGTCTCTGATGTGAATAATACGGATTATGGCCAAGAGATTAAACTTCAATTTCAGACCGGCAGTGAGTTTAATCGTCTGGGTGGAGCGGATCGTATAGGGACCAGTGTCACGATTTCTCAAGAAGGTTGGCCCTCTTCGGATTTGGTGGTGTTAGCAACAGCGGAAGATTTTCCGGATGCCTTAGCTGCAGCCCCTTTAGCTAAACAGTATGCAGCTCCGATCCTGTTAACTGAGCACAATAAGCTTTCATCCGCTACTGCGGAAGAAATTAAGCGCCTCAATCCCAGTACCATTGCTATCATTGGGGGCACTGGTGCAATATCTCAAGGAATTGAAGACGAATTAACCGCTAAAGGCAAAGAATGTGTACGTATTGCAGGGCAAGACCGTTATCAAACGTCTTTAGAAATTGCAAGGTACCTTGATGCACCGAAAGATGTCTTCGTCGTCTCCGGTGAAAATTTTCCTGATGCGCTGTCCATTGCCTCATATGCAGCAGCTAACGGGGATCCCATCATTCTCTCCGAGCAAAAGGGATTAGTAAAGGATTCTTTAGATTATATTCACTCACTTGGAGTGAATAATTCCTATATTATTGGCGGAACCGGGGTTCTAGCACAAAGTATCGAGCAGCAAGTTCCTAGCCCTAAACGTATTGCAGGGCAGGATCGCTATGAAACAAACTACAAAGTTCTCTCATCGTTGAATTTCGACTTCACCAATACCTTTTTTGCCACAGGAACGAATTTCCCTGATGCCCTATCCGGTTCTGCTTTAGCTGGACTAGTGAATGCCCCCATCGTTCTCTTATCAGGTAATGAAGCAGGCAAGACACCGGCATGGAACAACCTAGAGAGCAAGATGAAGATGAAATATATGCTTGGTGGCGAAGGGGTTGTTCCGTCAAGCACGCTCATGAATGTATTCGCGAGAAACTAATTAGGATCGTTCCACAGATTAAGGCAACTTTTATAACTCAAGGCAGATACGGATTTGTGTCTGCCTTTTCTGATTCCCAATAGAATTTGAAGAATGGAACATTAGGGTGTAATAAAAGGTTACAGTCGTATTGATAGAGCGGGAGTAGCTTGGAATTTAAGTTAACAAGAAATGACTTTGAGTTTTATAAAATAATTTATGCCGATCCCGCTCAATTGTGGTTTCAAAATGGAACGGTTCGCCTCCACAATAAAATCACTCAATAATTGATACAAATAAAAGTCCAGTATAACTGGGCTTTTTTGCATTTTAGGCTAAATTTAGCCTTGTTTAAGAAGGCGTTTTTTTGTTTTTGCACCCAATTGTTAAAAGATGCACCCTCCTCAGGAAAATTCCTACCTTTCGTTAAAAAGTATAGGAATCGTTAAAAAGTATGAATTAAGATCGATTGACATGTTCCCTTGAACGCAGCACGTTGAGACGGTAGTTCTCCTCAATAGAAAACACACCACAATATAGTGTATAAACACGATCATATCAACACTATATGTTGTGGTTTTGATGGAAATGGATATGTTTCCGTGGACTTAAGGGGTTGAGTAGGTAGACATGTTAAGGCTCACATAGCCGGTGTATCTATGGGTAAATATTTTAGGAGTGAGCGATAAATGGTTGATAATAATACAATAGACAGGGGAGGAATATGACAATGGACGAAAAAATAACGAACAAAATCAAAGCGGACAAGGGGCAACGCCATTCGCTCAAACTTATTTTCATGGAACAAAGGTAGACTTAAAAATTGGGGACCTGATTGAAGTTGGTTACAACTCAAACTATGGGCAGAGAAAAAATGCGAATTCATTTTCTTGTCTGCAACATTAGATGCTGCAATTTGGGGTGCTGAACTTGCTATTGGTGAAGGAAGAGAAAGAATTTATTTAGTAGAACCAACAGGAAAAATTGAAGACGACCCCGATTTAACAAACTCCGGACTAGCAGGACGATTAACAATGTCTCAGCAGGAGCGCTGGCCTTTAGGCGGCAATCGTTTTGAATCAATACTCTTTAAATACTTCAGATAAATCTATACGTATCGACTTCGATATCTCAGATTCTATTATTTCAGTTTCGCAATAGATGTCGGGGTGACCGAATTTCCCTTCTTTGTCCCATTTAAAAACTACGACAGTTTTTTGTTCGGGGTAGATTATCCAATATTGATTTACACCGGCTTTTTCATAGAGATAAAACTTATCCTTAATGTCTTTACGCAGAGTAGATTGGGATGTTACCTCAATTACTTGATTTGGGCCACCGACACATCCGTGATGATCCAGCTTAGTTCGATCACAGATAATAGCTAGATCAGGTTGTACAACAGTGAAGATATCGTCGCTCTTTTTCTCTTGTTCCGGTAATCTTACATCAAAAGGGGCGCCAAAAACTTGGCAAGGACTGTCTTTAAGAGCGTTGTAAAATTGAGCTATGAGCGTAGTAACAATTTTCTGGTGTTGTGTCAATGGAGCGGGAGTCATATTATAAGGAATTCAGTTGATGAGCTCCCACTGTTCTTCTTCCGACCAAGTTAGATAGTCTTATAAGTAAATTTACGGTCAAGATTCTGTTCAGGTTGACTCATCAAGGATCCTCCTAACAAAGTTAGTTAGCTTTCAAAGCTCATTTTTTGTTACTTACAGGAATGCTCCTTGATTCTATATAAGGCAGAGCAGTTCCTTTCTTATCTGTTGGTTGTCCTAGGTGCTCAATTGAATAAATTGGAAACAAAAAGTGGTATGCTCAAGGAGATGGTTATCAGTCAGTGTCAAAACACAACAGGGACCGAAACAGAATAGTTAAAATTAAATTGAATATTTTGTGACATTTATTAGTTGCGGGAAATAGTATGGAATAAAAGATCGGGTGTAACTAAAAAGGAGCTGTCAAATATGCCTTTTATCACAAGATATTCAATAACAACTAATGGCGCAATAACTTTTACCGGAAATACACTGGGTTTAAGTCAATTGATAAATGTTAATCAAGCTGGAACCCAAGGTAGCATCGGCGCATTTATTTCGCTTTCAGGATCACAGGTCCCAACTTTCCCTGTTGGGACAACCCTAGACTATCTGGATAACAGTTCCCAGGCCATATTAACTATTCCCCCTGGCAGTACAATCCTTTATGCTGAACTCATTTGGGGTGGTAATTACCTAACACGCGATCAAAATATCAGTGGGCTACTCAACGACTCCATTACATTTACCACCCCGCTGGGAAACAATACTATTGCTCCCGACCCGGCTACAGCAAATCAGCCAACAACGGTTGTAGGTGTTAATACATTAGGCTTCTATATGCGTTCTGCCGATGTAACCAGTCTCGTCCAAGCGTCAGGCAGCGGGACATATTCTGTTGGAAGTGTTCCTGGGCTTGTTGACCCATTATTTGTATCAACTTCTGACTCAAACCATGCCGGCTGGACTTTGGCAGTAGTTTATGGAAATCCGAGCCTGCCTGCTCGCGATTTAGTTTTATTTGTAGGTGCTGAAATAATTCAAATAGGTACCAGCACAGATATCTCCTTAAGCGGATTCGAGACCCCAGTTGTCGGCACGGTCAATGGACGAATTCTTTTAAGCGCTCAGGAAGGGGATGCGAATATTGCTGGAGACCAAGCACTTTTTGGACCGTCTGTTGGCACTTTAGGAATACTTTCGGGACCTAACAACCCGGTAACTAACTTTTTTGGTTCTCAGATCAATAACGATTCGGGTAATCTTGATACAACGGGAACGTTCGGAGATAGAAACCAAGATCCGTTTACCTTGACAAATACTGTCGCAGGCCGACAGGGCTGGGATATAACAAACGTTGATGCTTCCCTTTACCTGACAAACGCGCAAACAACCGCGGTGTTACGACTTAGTACTTCTGGGGATCTCTACATGCCAAACACAATAGGTATTCAGATCGATGTCAACGCTCCAAACTTGCAGCCTGTCAAAAGTGTGGATAAAGCCTTTGCAGCGGTAGGAGATACTTTGACCTATACTGTCGTCATTCCCAACAATGGCCAAGCGGATGCAACCAACGTTATATTTACGGATACAGAACCCCCGGACACTACCTTTGTCCCCGGCAGTTTTACGCTGAATGGCGCGCCTGTATTAGGCGCAGACCCCAATGTGGGGGTAAATATCGGGACCATTCCGGTCAGCGGTTCAGCAACGGTTACCTTCCAGGTGCTAATCGAGGCTTTGCCTACCCCTAACCCCATCGTCAATCAGGCAGCCATGAACTACGAGTATCAAAGCAGCGTCGGAGGACCGATTCTGAGCGGTTCTGCAATCAGCAATCAAGTGACTACGCAGGTTAATGTGGCAGAGCTGACGATGGTCAAAAGTGTGGATCAGGCTTTTGCAACGATAGGGGATACCCTGACCTATACTACGGTGATTACGAATACAGGCGATGTATTAGCCAGTAACATTTTCTTTGAAGATATCCCTCCGGCGGGATCTCTGTTTGTGCCAAACAGTGTAACGGTAAACGCTGTCGCTCAACCCGGGGTCGATCCCAGTGTTGGTTTTAATATCGGCGATCTTGCGGCAGGAGCAACAGTCACCGTAACGTTCCAGGTCATTGTTAATTCACTCCCTGTACCCGCCCAATTAATCAATACGTCAACGGCGACTTTCCAGTACCAGATTGACCCAGGACAGCCTCCTGTGACGGAAACAGCAAGCAGCAATTCCGTCACAACTCAAGTAAATGTGGCTTCGGTCAGTGTGGTCAAGAGCGTCGATCAGGCTACGGCTATCACGGGAGATATCCTCACTTATACGACTGTGATCACTAATAACGGCAATATCCCCTTGTTAAATGTCATCTTCACAGACACCCCGCCGGCAGGCTCAAGCTTTGTTCCCGGCAGCGTAACTCTTAACGGGGTTTCGCAACCCTTGGACGATCCCAGTCCCCCCGGATTTTCAATCGGAGATATCCCCAGCGGAGCAGCCGTTACGGTAACCTTTCAAGTTCTTGTAACCGTCATACCTGTGCCGCCGACACTTCCGGAGTTGATTAATACTTCAACCATTGATTACCAATATCAGATTGATCCGAATTTGCCGCCGTTAAATGGCACAGCAACCAGCAATCCGGTCATAACCGAGGTCATTTTAGGAGAGCTGGGGGTTGTCAAAAGCGTGGATCAGGCCTTTGCCACGGTAGGGGATACTCTGACCTATACCTCAGTGATCACCAATCAAGGGAATGTCGAGGCCAGTAATATATTTTTCCTGGATGCGCCTCCGGTGGGCACCGCCTTTATCCCCGGAAGCGTCACGATCAATGGATTGCCTCAGGCAGGACTAGATCCTGCGGCTGGGTTTAGTATCCCGGCCAGTCCTCCCAATGATGTCCTTGCGCCGGGCGGAGTAGTGACGGTAGCCTTTCAGGTGACAATATCCGTCCTGCCTGTCCCGCCGCTGTTAACCAATGAATCGATAGTAAACTACCAGTTCGGGGAGTCGCCCATTATTGTCACCGCCCCAAGCAATCCGGTCACAACTCAAGTGAATGTAGCCCTCGTCAATGTGGTCAAGAGTGTCGATCAGGCTACGGCCATCACAGGGGACATCCTGACGTATACGACCGTGATTACCAATGATGGCAACATCCCCTTGCTGAACGTGATCTTCACGGACACTCCGCCGGCAGGCACGAGCTTTGTCCCCGGCAGTGTCACGGTTAACGGCGTCTCCCAGCCTCTAGCTAACCCGAACCCTCCGGGATTCCCAATCGGAGATATTGCTGTGGGAGCAACAGTCACCGTAAACTTCCAGGTTACCGTAACCGTTGTACCTGTGCCGCCGGCGCTTCCGGTGTTAACGAATACGTCAACCATCGATTATCAGTATCAGATCGATCCGAACTTACCGCCGTTAAATGGCACAATGACCAGTAATCCTGTGGTAACCGAAGTCATCCTGGGAGAACTTGGGGTCGACAAAAGTGTGGATCATGAGTTTGCCACCGTAGGAGATACCTTGACCTATACCTCAGTGATCACCAATCAAGGCAATGTAGAGGCCAATAATATATTTTTCCTGGATTTACCTCCGGCAGGCACCGCCTTTGTCCCCGGAAGCGTCACGATCAATGGAGTACCGCAAGCAGGCCTGGATCCTGCGGCTGGGTTTAGTATCCCGGCGGGTCCTCCCAATGACGTCCTTCCTCCCGGGGGAGCGGTGACCGTAACCTTCCAAGTGACGATATCTGCACTTCCGGTTCCACCGCAAATAACGAATAACTCCTTGGTAGAGTACCAATTCGGGAGCCGCCGGTAATCGTCACGGCGGTAAGCAATCCGGTCACAACCCAAGTAAATGCAGCTCTGGTCAACGTGGTCAAGAGCGTGGATAAGGTCACGGCCATCACCGGAGAAATCCTGACTTATACGACGGTGATCAGCAATAACGGCAACGTCCCCTTGTTAAATGTCATCTTCACGGATACCCCGCCGGTGGGCACGAGCTTTGTTTCCGGCAGTGTAACCGTTAATGGTGTCTCACAGCCCTTGGACAGCCCCATTCCTCCGGGATTTTCAATCGGAGATATTCCTGCGGGAGCAACAGCGACGGTAACGTTTCAGGTTCTGGTAACCGTTGTACCCGTGCCACCGGCAATTCCTGTGTTAACCAATACGTCAACCATCGACTATCAGTATCAGATCGATCCGAACTTACCGCCGTTAAATGGCACAATGACCAGCAATCCGGTGGTAACCGAGGTCATCCTAGGGGAGCTTACGGTGGTCAAAAGCGTAGATCAGGCCTTTGCCACGGTTGGGGATACCCTGACCTATACCTCAGTGATCACCAATCAGGGGAATGTGGAGGCCGGTAATATCTTCTTTCTCGATGTCGTTCCGGTGGGCACTGCTTTTATCCCGGGAAGCGTTACAATTAATGGAGTACCCCAAGCAGGACTAGATCCCACGCTAGGCTTTAGTATCCCGGCGGCTCCTCCCAATGATGTCCTTCCTCCCGGCGGAGTGGTGACGGTAGCCTTTCAGGTCACGATATCTGCCCTGCCGGTGCCGCCCCTGTTAACCAATGATTCCATAGTAAATTATCAGTTCGGTGTGTCGCCTATTATCGTTACAGCGCTAAGCAATCCGGTCACAACCCAAGTGAATACAGCCTCTGTCACTGTGGTAAAGAGCGTGGATCAGGCCACGGCCATCACTGGAGATACCCTGACCTATACAACGGTAATCAGCAATACCGGCAATATTCCTCTGCTGAATGTGATTTTCACGGATACCCCGCCGGTGGGCACCAGCTTTGTTTCCGGCAGTGTAACCGTTAACGGTATCCCGCAACTCTTGGCGAACCCGATTCCTCCGGGATTCATAATAGGCAATATTCCCGCAGGAGCAACAGCCACAGTAACCTTTCAAGTCACGGTAACCGTTGTACCAACCCCGCCGGTATTTCCTGTGTTAACGAATACGTCAACCATCGACTACCAGTATCAGATTGATCCGAATTTACCGCCGTTAAACGGCACAAATACCAGCAATCCGGTTGTAACACTTGTTACAGAGGGTATCGTTGGGGAGCTTGAGGTCGTCAAAAGTGTGGATCAGGCATTTGCCACTGTGGGAGATACCCTGACCTATACTTCGGTGATCACCAATCAAGGCAATGTCGAGGCCAGTAATATATTCTTCATCGATGTCCCTCCAGTGGGCACTGCCTTTAGCCCGGGAACTGTCACAATCAATGGAGTGCCTCAAGCGGGACTGAATCCTACGGTTGGATTTAGTATTCCGGCTGCCCCTCCCAACGATGTCCTGCCTCCCGGAGGCGTGGTGACCGTAGCCTTTCAGGTGACGATAGCCGCCCTGCCGGTTCCTCCGCAAATTACGAATAATTCCTTGGTTGAGTATCAGTTCGGCGATCCGCCGGTTATCGTCACAGCGGAAAGCAATCCGGTCACGACTCAAGTGAATGCCGAGCAGGTCAACGTGATCAAGAGTGTGGATAAAGCTACGGCTATCACCGGCGATATCCTGACCTATACAACGGTGATCGGCAATAGCGGCAACATCCCTTTGTTGAATGTCATCTTCACGGACACTCCACCGGCGGGCACCAGCTTTGTCACCGGCAGTGTCACAGTTAACGGTGTCTCCCAGCCCTTGGCCAATCCCATTCCTCCGGGATTCTCGATCGGAGATATTGCCGTCGGAGCAACAGCCACGGTAACCTTCCAAGTTCTCGTAACCGTTGTACCGGTGCCGCCGGCACTTCCCGTGTTAAGCAATACGTCAACCATCGACTACCAGTATCAAATCGATCCGAATTTACCGCCGTTAAATGGCACAGCCACCAGCAATCCCGCCGTAACCGAGGTTATCGCAGGGGAACTGGGGGTCGTCAAAAGCGTGGATCAGGCCTTTGCCATGGTAGGAGATACCTTGACCTATACCATAGTTATTACTAATCAGGGCAATGTTGAAGCCAGTAATATATTTTTCTTGGATGTCCCTTCGGCAGGCGCTGTCTTTAGCCCGGGATCGGTCACAATTAATGGAGTGCCCCAAGCAGGACTAAATCCTACGCTGGGCTTTAGTATCCCGGCGGCTCCTCCCAATGATGTCCTTCCCCCCGGAGGCGTGGTGACGGTAACCTTTCAGGTGACGATAGCCTCACTCCCGGTTCCTCCGCAGATCAGGAATAATGCCTTGGTAGAGTACCAGTTTGGTGAGCCGCCGGTTATCGTCACGGCGGCAAGCAACACGGTCACAACCCAGGTCAATGCAGCCTCGGTCGACGTGGTCAAGAGTGTCGATAGGCTCACAGCCATTACAGGAGACATCCTGACGTATACAACGTTGATCAGCAATACCGGCAACATCCCCTTGTTGAATGTCATCTTCACAGATACCCCGCCGGTTGGCACCAGCTTTGTCCCAGGCAGTGTTACGGTTAACGGTGTCTCCCAGCCCTTGGTGAACCCGATTCCTCCGGGATTCTCAATCGGAGATATTCCCGTAGGAGGGGCTGTCACGGTAACTTTTCAAGTCACGGTAACCGTTATGCCCGTCCCACCGGTACTTCCGGTGTTAACGAATACGTCAATCATCGACTATCAGTACCAGATCGATCCGAATTTACCGCCGTTAAATGGCACAATGACCAGTAATCCAGTCTCAACCAGAGTTATCCTGGGAGAACTGGGGATTGTCAAAAGCGTGGATCAGGCGTTTGCCACGGTAGGATATACCCTGACCTATACCTCAGTGATCACCAATCAGGGGAATGTGGAGGCCAGTAATATATTTTTCCTGGATGCACCTCCGGTGGGCACTGCGTTTATCCCGGGAACCGTCACGATCAATGGAGTACCCCAAGCGGGACTAAATCCTACGCTGGGCTTTAGTATTCCGGCGAATCCTCCCAATGATGTCCTTCCCCCCGGAGGCGTGGTGACCGTAACCTTTCAGGTGACGATATCGTCACTCCCCGTCCCCCCGCAGATCACCAATAATTCCTTGGTAAACTACCAGTTCGGTACGCCGCCGGTTATTGTTTCAGCGGCAAGCAACCCGGTCACAACCCAGGTAAATGTTGCCCTGGTCAACGTGGTCAAGAGCGTGGATAAGGCTACGGCTATCACAGGAGATATTCTGACGTATACAACGGTGATCAGCAATACCGGCAACGTCCCCTTGTTAAATGTCATCTTCACAGACACCCCGCCGGCCGGCACCAGCTTTGTCCCCGGCAGTGTCACCGTTAATGGTGTTCCACAACTCCCGGCCAACCCCATTCCTCCGGGATTCATAATAGGCAATATTCCCGCAGGGGCAACAGCTACGGTAACCTTTCAGGTCACGGTAACCGTAGTACCGGTGCCGCCGACGCTTCCCGTGTTAAGCAATACGTCAACCATCGACTACCAGTATCAGATTGATCCGAATTTACCGCCGTTAAATGGCACAGTCACCAGCAATCCCGCCGTAACCGAGGTTATCGCAGGGGAACTGGGGATCGTCAAAAGCGTGGATCAGGCGTTTGCCACGCTAGGAGATACCTTGACCTATACCATAGTTATCACGAATCAGGGCAATGTTGAAGCCAGTAATATATTCTTCTTGGATGTCCCTTCGGCAGGCGCTGTCTTTATCCCGGGAACGGTCACGATCAATGGAGTACCTCAGGCAGGACTAAATCCCACGGTAGGATTTAGTATCCCAGCCAGTCCTCCCAATGATGTCCTTCCTCCCGGCGGAGTGGTGACGGTAACCTTTCAGGTGACGATATCTGCACTTACGGTACCGCCGCAGATCAGGAATAATGCCTTGATAGACTATCAGTTCGGTGAGCCGCCGGTTATCGTTTCGGCGGTAAGCAACACGGTCACAACTCAGGTGAATGCAGCCTCGGTCAATGTGGTCAAGAGCGTCGATAAGCTTACGGCCATTACCGGAGATATCCTGACTTATACAACCGTAATTACTAATACCGGCAACATCCCCTTGTCGAATGTGATCTTTACGGACACCCCGCCGGTCGGAACAAGCTTTGTCCCGGGCAGTGTCACAGTTAACGGCATCTCACGGCCCTTGGCCAACCCAATTCCTCCGGGATTCTCAATCGGAGATATTGCCGCCGGAGCAATGGCCACGGTAACCTTTCAGGTCACGGTAACCGTAGTACCGGTGCCACCGGCACTTCCGGTGTTAACAAATACGTCAACCATCGACTACCAATATCAGATTGATCCGAATTTGCCGCCGTTAAATGGCACAGCAACCGGCAATCCAGTCACCACCGAGGTCCTGTTAGGAGAGCTGGGGGTTGTCAAAAGCGTGGATAAGGCGGTTGCAATTGTAGGAGATACCCTGACCTATACTTCAGTGGTCACTAATCAGGGGAATGCAGAGGCCAATAATGTATTTTTCCGGGATGCACCTCCGGTAGGCACTGTCTTTAGCCCGGGAACGGTCACAATCAATGGAGTACCTCAACCAGGACTAAATCCTACGGTAGGATTTAGTATCCCAGCCAGTCCTCCCAATGATGTGATTCCTCCCGGCGGAGTGCTGACCGTAACCTTTCAGGTGACGATAGCCACACTTCCGGTCCCCGCGCAGATCACGAATAATTTCTCGGTTAACTATCGGTTCGGTGAGCCGCCGATTATTGTCACAGCCGTAAGTAATCAGGTCACAACTCAGGTGAATGCAGGGGAGCTAGTGATAGTAGAAAGCGTGGATAAGGCGTTTGCCACCGTAGGGGATACCCTGACCTATACCTCCGTGATCACCAATCAGGGGAATGTGCCGGCCAGCAATGTGTTCTTCCAGGATGTACCGCCAGTGGGCACAGCATTTATCCCAGGAACGGTCACGATCAATGGAGTGCCCCAAGCAGGGCTAAATCCTGCGGCAGGATTTAGCATCCCAGCCAGTCCGCCCAATGATGTGGTTCCTCCCGGCGGAGTGGTGACAGTCGCTTATCAGGTGACGATAGCCTCACTCCCGGTCCCTCCTTTGATCACGAATGATGCAATGGTCAACTATCAGTTTGGTGAGCCACCGATTAGTGCTACAGCGGTAAGCAACCCGGTTACAACCCAGGTAAATGTTGCCTTGGTCAACGTGGTCAAGAGCGTGGATAAGGCTTCTGCAACGCTAGGAGATATCCTGACCTATACCATGGTTGTAACGAATACAGGAAATATTACCAGCAATGATGTGTTCTTTACAGATGCGCCGCCGGCAGGTACTGACTTTGTTCCCGGAAGTGTGACCTTTGGCGGCTTAGTACAGCCTAGTCTGAATCCAGCTATTGGCTTTAACTTAGGCAGCATTTCGCCTGGAAGTTCTGTGATAGTAAGTTTTGAAGTACAGATTGCTTCAGGATTAGCACCCTTCAGCATCATTAATCAGGCTCAGGTTACCTTCAATTATCGGATAGATCCCAGCGGGCCTCCCGTTCAAGGTAGTGCGACAAGCAATCCTGTTCAAACAAACGTTAATGAAATTATGGAGTCAGTTTGTATCGTTGCTCAGAAAGTATACTTCTCGTGTCAACAACGGGAATGTTTCCCGACCTTTACGGTTGAGCTCCCTACCACAGGAGGTCCCTTCACCTTCTTGAGTATAGAGTTCGGAAATGGAGTTATCGTCGGCAGTCCTATCTTCACCCCGATTCCTTCCCGTCCCAATTTCTCAAGGGCCCAATTTACAGTACGAATTCCTTATGTGTTGGTATTGAAAAACGCCCTTAATGAATCCGTCCAATTAAGTGGAGACTTGCCAGACATTCAGAAGGATATAGTAGTTTACCTTCCGCCAAGCCGCTCAGAGCTGGAATTAAGTTTACTTGTTGAAACACGAACTCAGCTCCTGACGAATCCAACCTTCTCAGATGCTAGTGTCGAACTTGCGATTGGTAGTTTTATCATTACCAAAATAACCGGGATAGTGCAACTCCTTATACCGGCGTTTGGATTCTGCCCTGAACCGTCCCCATGTGAAGAGTTTGTGCCTGATGATCAAAATTCATGTCTGATTTTTACGGATCCCACTCTCACACCGTTTCCAAATGATTTCTTTCCACCTCAATTGGACACAGCTACTTGTATGAGCTAGTGTTATGCTCTCTGAAAAGGCCCAACTACACATGTTAAAAAGTTGGGCCTTTGAAAAAAGTATAGTATTTACCTAAGTCTTACAGAATAGACCCAAAGATTTAGGAGTAATAAGATTTCAAGGTTCTTCACGCCTAATCCCAATTTAAGGAAATAATGAAATACGACAAAAAACGTTACAATATGACGATGACCATGTACCGTCAACCAAGTGGTCAAATAAAAATAGAAGACTTTGTTTTGCCCTTTAAAGGGAACCTAAATACTGAGAACCGTTGGGTTAAGTTATCTAAGTTTATCTCCGGGGAAGAGATTGAGAAAACCTATGCTAAGATTTTTTCTTTAAGTACAGGAACCGAAGCCAAACCTCTTCGCATGGCTCTGGGAGATCTCATCATCAAAGAAAAATGTGGGTTTTCAGATCGAGAGACCGTTGAGCAAATTATGTAAAACCCATTTTCCAGTTCTTTATTGGCTTAGAACGATATCAAGATGATAAACCTCGCTTTGACCTAACGCTCATGGTTCAATTTCGAAAGCGGTGGCATGAACAGCGAAAAGGACGAACCAAAAGATTCTCAAGATCTTTGAGAGCCGCCTGTTTCTCATATGGCAGTTCCGAGGATACGTCGAAAACCATTCAGCCAACCTTATATTCGTACAATTGTAAGGGGAAAAGCCAAAGCATCTACTGAATTTGGAGAAAAGACTACCAGATACACTTTGGCTACTATCCTGAAGCGGTTTAAGCGGATCAAATCTTTCGGAATCGCTAAAACCGAGTATACTGCAGGAAAAATGGAATCCGCCTGAGTGGTCCAGCATTAAGAGACGGTCAAAAGTTGGTGAAACCAAGAAAAAAGAACAACTTAAAGTCTAGGATATGAGTGAACGTAACCAAGTGGCAGGTGGATTTGGAGTAGGCAAGCGAAAGTATGGTCTAGTTCGAATCATCGCACGCTTGAAAGTGGCGGCTGAGAGTGTAATTATGCTAAAATTCATTGTCATAAACATGGAGCATTGGCTCAGGGTTCTTTTCTACTTTCTTCATGTTTTACTTTAAGAAAGATCCATGGCATGTTCAGACTGTTCATGCTAGCGACGAACTAAAATTAGATGGGGGTCGTTCAACAATTTCTACCTAAAATACAAAGTTGTTGTCAATATACTGAGTCTGTATAAAAATAACGGACAGGCG
Organism: Desulfitobacterium elongatum; assembly: GCF_055378975.1. Classification (NCBI taxonomy): domain Bacteria; kingdom Bacillati; phylum Bacillota; class Clostridia; order Eubacteriales; family Desulfitobacteriaceae; genus Desulfitobacterium; species Desulfitobacterium elongatum. Next base: position 260,164 of record NZ_AP038772.1, read on the forward strand.
TCAGATTGGTAAAAAATACATCTCTATTCATTTATAACTAAAGTTTCGCACCCCTAAAAATAGGGGTAAAGACATAAAAATTCCGCATGAACACTGGGTTTTGGTATAATTTTGTTGACGACAAAAAACTACCAAACGAGGTGTTATCATGCGGAAACCTGTCAAAGAAATTGAAAACGTTCTTAATACACATGGCTATTCAATTAACAACATCATATTCGATGTGATGAAAACTTTCAAGTTCAAAACACTTTGTTGCCAAGTAGGCTTCAATAAAAAGGATGGCTATAGTGCTTCGGAAGTCATCACGCTCATCATGGTGTTACCCCTGATGTTGCTGAAAAGTGTGAACGCCTTGTATAAGAGCGAATTCCAAAAGGTTACCGCAATGAAAAAGGATACCATTTACCGCCTTAAAAATGATGAAAGAATGCCTTGGAGATCGTTGCTTCTTGCTGTAGCCAAACAGTTCCAGCAATTGGTGAATCCTAACAAGGAAGTGGCGAGTAATTCAGCCTTTATCCTAGACGACACAACTGAGGCTAAAACCGGAAAGAAAATCGAACAAATCTCCATTGTTCACGACCATGTTACGAGTAGGAAAAGCAATACATTAGGATTCAAAAACTTGACTCTTGGCTTTTTCGATGGAAAGAGCACCATCCCCCTTGACTTTAGCCTCCACTCTGAAAAACGCTTAAAAAAGGCAAGACACCGGAAAGAGCAGTTTAAAAAGCAGCGAAATCCCAAATCTTGTGGCGCCAAACGGATTCGCGAGTGCAAAATCGACAAAATTACAAACGGTTTGAATATGCTTAAACGTGCTCTTAAAAAGGGATTTAGAGCAAAGTATGTGTTAGTGGATAGCTGGTTTAGCAGTAAAGAATTTATTGAAACCGTTCGAAAACTGGACAACCAATCCATGCATGTCATCTGTGGAGTCCGGAAAGACTGGCGGAAATACACCTATAATGAAAAATCGTTGAATGCGCAGGAGTTGCTCAAAACATTGAAAAAAGAGAGGAAGGAAAAACGCTGTCGTAAACGGAATACCCGCTATTTTGAGGTTATGGTGACTTATGAAGGGATAGGCGAAGTTAAACTATACTTTTGCCGTTTCCCCTATCAAAAAGAATGGAGATTATTCCTTTCCACAGACACATCGCTGTCCTTTTTAAGTATGATGGAGATCTATTCCATCCGCTGGACCATTGAGGTATTTTTCAAAGAAGCGAAGCAACATCTGAAATTGGGGTCTTGTCAATCCAGAGATTTTGATGCCCAGATAGGCCATGTGTCAACCTGTTATCTTCTCTACGTCCTTCTGGCTTATTTTCGCCGAGTAAACGCGTATGAGTCATTAGGCGGGGTATTTCATGTGATTAAAGACGAGTTACTCGAAAAAAACTTGGCCCAAAGACTCTGGGATTTATTTGAAGAGTTACTGCAAGTGATCATCGCTGAGATGGCTGAGCATGGTTTTGTGGACATTTTGGAATTTAAAAATTCCAGTGAGTATCAGTACATAAAAGAACTTTTTGAGGATTCTTTTCTAACAAATCAGTTAAAAAGGATTGAAAAGGCATGCTGAGTTGGAATAATCCGCAAAAACAAAGTGTCGAATTTTAAATATTCGTCCCACGTAAGTCGAGCTTTCGGGGTGCGAAACTTAAGTTATAAGGTAAATCAGGTGAGAAGCTAAATTAAAATACAAAAAAAAGTTATAAATTTCATTGAACTAGACTTGTCTCTCACCCAGTTAAATGCCCACTTGGTTTTGATGAGAAAGCTATTTTCCTGTCTTGGAAAAATGCATTTTAGATTAGTGGAAGTTTCGTACACCACCATCAAGGGCATACCAGATTGATAATACATCTTTTTTGTATCCTCAAGGCACGTGGAGTGTGTTGCGTTGATAGAGCGGAAGTAGCTTGACGTAAGGGGTATAGAGTTTTTTAAGTTTAAATTGATGTATGTTATATTCCCTCGGATTAATGTTTGAAGGGAATTTTTTGTTTTAGGTTTTCTATTTTAGCGAGACAAGGTCATAATGTTTAGCATTATTATGTAACCAAGCTTTACATATTACCATAAATTGTATTAGGGTAATAAATCTCCTAATACAATTGAAAGGTATGATAAGATGTCAGATAAAAAAATATATGATTATATCGTTGTTGGTGCAGGTACTGCCGGAGGAATAATTGCAAAAGAATTAACAGATGACAGATGCACTAGTGTACTCGTCCTTGAAGCAGGAACGAATATGATGCAGGAGCAAAGTAGCGGCAGTAACCCCGGATCCGGTGTCTTAAATGCTGATAATAAGCTTTCATTTAATATGCTTACAAAACTTCAGCCAGTCATAGGCAATCGGCAACTTAGAATATCAAGCGGCCGAACAATTGGAGGAAGCTCTGAGCATAATGCAATGTACGCAGTACGCGGAAGTAAAGAGTATTATGATGAACTAGGAAAACAATTTGGCCAACAATGGAGCTATGACAGTCTCAGGCCTTTATTTATAAAGAATGAAACCTATACAGGAAACACACAAGATCCTGATGAGCGTGGGACAAAAGGTCCGATTTTTGTCAGACAGCAAATGATTCCAAAGAACGGCCTGACAACTGTTTTGGCTAAAGCAACATCAGATGTTTTGAATATCCCTATTGTTGAAGACTATAATACAGGTGTAAGAGATTGCACTTTTTACAAATCACAGATTTTGAATAAAGAAGAAAATGGCAAGTTTGTTCGTTCTTCTACTGCAACCGGATATTTAAATGAAGAAATTGTAACACAAGGTAACGAATTTCACCCTGATGAGTACGGAGTTCATGGCAGGGACTTGGTAATTTTAGCGAAAACTACTGTAGATAATATTATATTTTACCAGAAAAAAGGGGAAAATATTGCAGTTGGTGTTAGGTTTGTCCGTGACGGAGTATCACAGAAGGCTTATGCAAGAAAGGGTGTAATTTTATCAGCAGGTAATTTTTCCTCTGTCATTCTGCAGCGTTCTGGAATAGGAAAATCTACTGATTTAGCTAAAGCTGGCATATCAACATTAGTAGAGAGCCCAAATGTTGGCTACAATTTTGTAACACATTTTATTGCCGGAATAGGAATAGAAGTAGAAACATCACGCCTCCAGGCGTTAAGAAATGCAGACCCGGATCTGCCATTTCCGTTAGGGGCTTTTAAAGGCGAAGGACCAACTGGAGGCCGACGGCTCCAATTATATAGTTCTGTGACACCATCCAGTGTCCCTGCTCCAGTAGTAGTTGCTAACAACTGGGCTTTTGACCCCAATAAACCCAGCAATGTCATGAGCATTAGTATTTATGACCTTATCCCTAAAAGCACAGGTACCATTATGGTAGCACACAGTGACCCTGAGGCTTATCCGTCTCTTGATCTTAACCCTTTGGCTAATATTGATGACTTGAATTTTATGATAGACCAATATATTGAAGTGTATAAAATTATGAAAAGGGCTAGTCAACTTGATTCCCAAGGTATTTACAAAGTTGTATATCCTTCAGAAAGTATATTCGAATTAACAGATGAGCAAGAAAAACGAAGACAGCTTGCTAATTATGTAAGGGCCTCTTATGGTAATACAGCCCACTTTGGTGGACAGTGCAGGATGGGAAGGAATATTCAGGAGGGAGTTGTTGATGGTTATCTGAATGTCTTTGGAACCAAAAATCTTAAAGTTGCCGATTTATCAATTTGCCCTGTTTTACAGGATGGAAACAATACCCTACCTGTGCAGATAACCGGCCTGAATGCAGTACGATTTATTAAGAAAGATCCAAAGCCATGCGTGGTAACCGATAAAATTTTGAAAAAGCTAAGTCAAGCTGATTTTTTGCAGATGTGAACTCTCTCAGAATTGGGTTAGAGGCTAGAATTGTGGCTATAACTGTCGGTCGCAAAAATTCTATCCTTATTAGATTAGATAAATGGAATTTTGCATCGAGAAAACAAAAAATTTATAGCTTCTGCGAAAAGGGTTTGGGTTTGGGGCATTTAGCCCCTTTTTCTTTTTGTCTTTTATGTTTCCCAGGACAAGGGATCCGTCGGTTTTTCGCCCCCTGGGGGTCGCACTTTTGCGCGTATAGTTGTATTACAGAATCTTCCATTTCTTCGATTAAGAGGGCGTTCATAAAGTGTTAGTTATTTCAAGCTTCACGCTTATGGAAATAGAAAGAGCCTTGGGTCTCCTTGTGTCTCCTTGTGTCTCCTTGTGTCGATGCTCGGTGGTGCTCCCGCGGTTGGGTGGGAATGACCTTATTACTGATGATGTGGTATAGTTAATAAAAGCATTGTAAATAGCATTTTACGGAGATAAAGAAACGAAGCATAAAATCAAATATTGAAATTAATAAACCAGAAGACTTGGGGCTATAGTGATTAGAAAAGGATTGATTACTAATTATGGGTAAACGAGCACAAAATGATGCTGAGAAAATTGCTAGAATAAAGGATGCTGCAAGAATGTTGATTTCTCAAAAAGGTTACGAAGATGTAACTATTCGGGATATTTGTGCTATTGCAAATGTGACAATTGCATCATTTTATAGAAAATACCATAGTAAGGATGAACTTCTACTTGAACAGATAAAAGAACAAAACTATTATTTCCGTTCTGAAACAGATAAACTACGTGAAATTTCGGATGCCAGAATGCAACTAGAAAGATTTGTTGAGATATATTGTGACTATTGGCAAATGCAAGGGTTCGATCTTGCACGTACAGTGAACAAATTATATTTAAACAACCCAGGAGGGTTATATCTTACTTATGATTTAACGCCACCTCAAATACTTATTGACATTTTTCAAAACGGTCAAGATAACAGTTTTTTTAGAAAAGATTTATCAGCGGCTAAGATGGCAAGAACTGTTTCCATCATTCTAAAAGGCTATTGTTTTGATTGGAGTAAGAATAGTGGAATGTTTGATTTTAAATCTACAGTAACTTCTGAAATGAAGATTATTTTAAAGGCATTTTATCTCTTGTAAAACTTTTACTATTTTTTTGATAAAGCACGTTTCTTAGAGATTCCTCCGCTTACTATATTAAATAAGTAGGCGGGGGAATTTTAACTTATCTACCGTTTTATTATTAACCAAAATTATTGATAATTCATTGACAATGAAGCAGGAATATTATAAATTATAAATACGAAACATGTTCCGAATTTAAAATCAGTTATAAAAAAATCAAATTTTAATTCTTCGACTTTTTATTGCTGGAAAAAGGAGGGGATTTGGGCTTTTAATTTTCAAGGGTTTTGTCACGAAGAGTAGTAGCCCGTGATAGTATGGAGAAATATGTGCATGACTACACAAGTACTAACTTTACAGGGAGGGATTTATTTGCTTAATAACCGCAGGGTTCTTAAAGTAATTTCAATCGTTACTACACTGTTCATATTGCTGCTCGCTTCTGGTTGCACAAAAACCACAAATTCACCTGAATCAAAAAATGCCGTATCTGGAACTTTTACTGGTGAAGGGACTGGTTTAGGTGGCCCAGTTAAGGCAGAAATTGTACTTGATAAGGGAGTTATTAAATCAGTCAAAATTTTAAGCCATAAGGATACACCTGGAGTAAGTGATAAGGCATATGCAACACTTCCTAATAAGATTGTAGAAACCCAATCAGTTAGTATTGATACAGTATCGGGAGCAACCCGTTCAAGTGAAGGTATTAAGGGTGCTGTAGAAGCTGCTCTGGTAGCTTCGGGTGTTGATGTAGAGAAATATAAAGTTAAGAGTACACAGCAAGCTGTAAAAAAAGAACCAAGCCGCAGTGAGGAAGCAAATGTTGTTGTTGTCGGTGCTGGTGCTGCTGGTTACATGGCTGCCTTAGAAGCTTCCCAAAGCGTTGACAAAGTAATTCTGCTTGAAAAAATGCCATTTACAGGTGGCTCTTCAATTCGATCACTTGCGCTTATGTGGTCTGTTAATTCTAAAATTAACAAAGAGTACAAAGTAGGCCTTGACCGTAAAGGGATGGAGGAACATTATGAAACCATTTCTCACGGCAACTTAAATCACCCATTACTGAGTAATGTACTTGATATATCTGGTCCTACTGTAGATAAGCTATTAGAACTTGGTATGCCATATACTACTGAAGGATTTAGGGTGTCAAATCCAGAGTATCCAAATCTGAAAGTTTTACAGGTCAATGGCGGTGGAAAGGGACTCATAGAGAACTTTGATAAAATGGTTAAGAAAAATGGTGTAGATGTACGTCTTGAATCGAAAGCAACTGAACTTGTGATGAATGGTAAAGAAGTTGCCGGAGTCGTAGTAGAGAGCAACACCGAAACCTATACCATTAAAGCAAAAAAAGTTATTTTAGCTTCAGGTGGGTTTGATCGTAATGTCGAAATGCTCAAAAAGTATACTCCTACAACAGATGATTTTTATCCTATCTCAGGGGTAGGGAGTACCGGTGATGGCATAAACATAGCATTAAAAGCAGGTGCTCAGCTTACTGGCAATGGTGTACTTGGAAACGTAAGGGTCATGAAAGTCATTAAAGAGGAGACAAAGTCGGCTGATATTTCCTCTGTTCCGAATGGTGCTCTCTATATTAATCTTTATGGGAAACGCTTTACAAACGAAGCAGGATTTTACTCAAAAGTTGCTCGAGCCATAAGTGAGCAACCTCAAAAGCTTGCTTATACGATACACGATTCTTCAAATCAAACGACGGTTGCGCTACTAGAAAAAGCGGTTACTGACGGAATTGGTATAAAAGCCGATTCTATTGAAGAACTTGGTAGCAAACTTGGTATGGATATTAAAAATTTGACTTCAACAATTGCTGAATATAATAAGGCTAAAGAAGCAGGAAACGATCCTGGATTTGAACTTAAAAATGCACAAATGCTTCCAGCAGTAAAAGCACCGTTCTATGCTTTCCGTATATCCCCTATCACCATTGGCACAATAACCGGACTTAAAGTAAATGAAAATTGTCAAGTCCTTGATGCACAAGGTATTGTTATCCCCAATCTACTTGCTGCAGGTGAAATAATGATAGGTAATCTATTGGATGATACTTATACCTCTACTGGTTCATCAATTGCTAATGATATTTACACAGGGCGTATTGCTGCTCAGAAGGCAATCGATCAACTAAAGAAATGAACCATTGACTGAGAAAAACTTTGGAATTCAAAGAAATGCCCTATATAGTAGACTGATCTGTCTACTATATAGGGCATTTCTATTTAACAGAGTAGGATGGAGATTTTTAACCGTATCTCAGCCTCGAGTTTGACAGCAGCAGCGAAAAAATTGTTGCTTCCAATTTGTAATTATGACTTTCTATGCGAGTTCTAAACTTTAAGTTTCGTTAAATGATCCGTCAATAATAGAAATGTAGTGCCGCACACTTCCACATAATTACTGTCTCGACCCAGATTTTAATGGTATAATTGTGTTGCTATGTTTGCGCGAATTAAAACGGCCTACAATCGGGACGGCTCAGAACGCCGTTACCTTCAAATCTGTGAGAGCCGTCGCGAAGAGGGTAAGGTTCGTCAGAAAGTCCTTTGCAACTTGGGGAGAGAGGAGGATCTCCAAAATGGGAAACTCGACGACCTGATTCGCTCTCTAGCGAAGTTCTCCGATAAGCTTACCATTGTGGATGCAGCGGAAGATCTCTTTTCTCGTGATGCAGATTAAATTTCAAAAGCAACTTTTGCATAGCAAAAGCGAATACGGTTATACCGAAGTTATTCGCGCATTAAGAAAGGTTCAGGGAGTAAAACTTAAGGTAAAAGATTAAGAGCATTTAGTCCGGACTGAAGTTCATGGAGCCGCTGCAATAGCCTTTAAAGCCGTAGGGGCAAAGATTCCAGAGCGAGTCCAGAAGGCGTAAAACCAGTTCCCATAAATAGGGAATTGTAGTGGTACGCGCAAATTTAAAGTTTTGAAACCTTTGAAATTCATAATTACAACTTTCTAGGTGTCAAACTCGAGTTGAAGCAGGTTTGATATGTAGACGGCAGATACTACTCTAATCAGAGGGATGGGATTACCTCAAAGGAATACACCTTTATGAGCCCCATTCCTCGACCCATTGAAACATATGACGTGGGGTCCCAAGTCAAGTTTACCTCAGAGTGGTTCCCTATCCCAAAAGAGTGGTGTTAATAAATATCATAATCAAACTGCAGGAAAAAATATTGCCAATGATTAATTGACACCTACACGATCCGAAATCGTTTTTTATTAATTAGATATATGTGGTATACTAGAAGTAGGTATACGGTGTTCGCTAACTATACAACGTTAAAAATGAATTGAAAGTAAGGTTAAGGATAATGGATAAGATCATCGAAAAAATTACGGATAATGTATCAGACCCTAAAATGAAGTTAAAAAGACTTCCGCTTACTGAACAAGTTTATCTAGCGATTAAGGAAGGCATCGTATCGGAAAAATGGAATGTGGGCGATAAGCTTCCTTCCGAAAACGATCTTGCTGAGATTTTTGGAGTAAACCGTTTAACTGTGCGTGGTGCCCTACAGAAGTTGAACATTCTTGGCATCGTGGAAACCAGAGTGGGTGAAGGAACCTATGTCTTAAGCTTTAATTTTCGTAAATACATCAGTGAAGTGGCAGAGTTCACCATGCAACCCGAGCAAGAGAGTGAAATTAAAGATTTCCGAAAGTTAGTCGAAATTGAATGCGTAAGATTAGCTATTGATAGGGGAACCGAGGAAGAGTTCGCTGAGTTAAAACGGCTAGCCGATGAATGTAAAGAGATAAGTCAAAAGTTTAACGAGAGTTACAGAGATGGTAGTTTTGAAAAAGAGTTTTATGTTGAGTATGTGACCACAGATTTAAACTTTCATGGTCAGATTTGTAAGATGTCCCATAACTCTTTATATCTGAACTGCTTTAACTTAGCTCGGGAATCAATACATCGCTATATCCTTTTGGTTATGGAAAAACATTATAACAAATATATCTCAAGCGGAGGATTAGTAGACGAATATTTCAGAGTATTTGACCATGATGATATTTATAAAGCTATGAAGGATAAGGATTTTGAAAAGTGTAAGAAACTTTATATGGAAATGATTGATCCTGATGTAATTAGAGATGACTACAAAAGTTAGCCAACATCAGTTATTCTTGAAGCTTTACCTCTCTTCACTCTCAAGCTTATTTAAGATTTAGGAATATTATGGGCTTGATGGACTGTGGTATCGGTATGGTGTGTACGAATTAAAAGTGAATCCTTTAAAATAAAGGAGCACAACTTGTTCAAACAGGTTGTGCTCCTTTTAATAATAATACAACAATCGAATAATTTTAAAGCTTGCATCTTTAAATATAAGTAAAATTTGTAATTTATTTTTCATTGCACTAAAGAACTCGTTGTTGTATAATTCCACATAGCGAATATCATACAACCAGATGAGCAAATAGGTCAACAACAATCAAGCTAAGAGCCGATAATAGTTTAGCACATATAACTCAAAGAAATAAACGTAGAATATGTGTTTTTCTTGGGTAAGAAAGGAGGCAATGCAATCTGACCAGTGTAAATCAGTTTGAGAAAATTCAACCTTTATTAGAAACAAGAATCTTCGTTTATGACCTGCTAAGGAGAGTTTTTCTCCAAGAACCCTCAAAGGAATTATTGCATTTCATTAACCAGAAGGGATTTATTGAATCGTTTCCCTTTATAGAAGAAGACAAAGAGATTTGCGAAGGTATAGAACGTGTCGCAAACTACCTAAGAGAGCATGACATAAGTTGTGAAAATGAGTACGATTCCTTGCATTGGGATTATACACGGATGTTTATAGGACCGGATAAATTAACCGCTCCTCTCTGGGAATCTGCTTACTTGCATAAGGATCGGTTGCTTTTCCAAGAACAAACCCTCCTCGTTAGGCAGGCGTATTTGAAATATCAATTTCTCCCTAAGTATTTTCAACAAGAAGCAGATGATCATCTGGGCTTAGAGCTTGATTTCATGTATCAACTCAGTGAAATGAGTTTAGTGAATCTAAAGAATGAGGATTATGTAGAGATCAGGCAAGTCTTAGAAGATCAAAAGTCCTTTTTAATAGAGCATCTATTGAAATGGGTTCCTGAGCTTACGAAAAAAATCCTTGCCAGTGCAGAGCTGGATTTTTATCCAGGTATGGCCAAGATTCTCAAGGGTTATCTCACTATAGATCTTGAAGCTCTGGAAGAGCTTTTAGATATAGATTTCAAGGTGTCTTAAATTAACTGGAGGTGAACAAACGTGGCAAATCTAATTGAGAAGGCAAGGGATTACGCCATGAGTAGAAGATCCTTTCTCGGTGCAACAGCAACTGTCGTTGCAGGGGCAACAGCTGCAGTCACTTTGCCCGGATGCGGTTTGCAAAAAGTGAATGCCGATATGACCGCAGCTTTGGCTAGCAAAGAGGGAGAATGGATCACGGCAGCCTGCTGGCATAACTGCGGCGGACGCTGTCTTAACAAGGCTCTTGTCGTTGATGGGGTTGTGGTTCGTCAGAAGACGGATGATACCCATCCGGATACTCCGGATTATCCTCAACAAAGAGGGTGCGCACGTGGCCGTTCTCATCGCAAAATGGTCATGGGTGCAGATCGTCTGAAGTATCCTATGAAGCGTAAGAACTGGGCACCCGGTGGCGGCAAAAAAGAGCTCCGGGGTAAGGACGAGTGGGTTCGTATTTCCTGGGATGAAGCGCTGGATATTGTTGCTTCTGAGCTTAAAAGGATTAAAGAAAAATATGGTAACGAAGCCTTTTTCTTGCCTCCTGGTGGTTCGGGTGGAGATATGGAACCGATACGCCTTCTGAGTGCCTACGGCGGATGTACGACACGGTGGGGTAGTGTTTCCTGGGGATCCTGGCCTGTCGTTTGGCAAAAGGTCACAGGAATTCAGGATACCGGAGCGATGTCAGGAAATGACCGGTTCAGATTACGGGATTCAAAATTGATTATCCTTTGGGGAGCCAATCCCGCCCAGTCCAGTCAAGGACTTCCCGCCTACAACTTTTTACAAGCCAAAAAAGCAGGAGCAAAGTTTATAGTTATTGATCCGATCTATTCAGAATCAGCTAGAGTTCTGGCAGATGAGTGGATTCCGCTTCGCCCTGCTACCGATACAACCTTGATCTTAGCTATGTCCCACTATATTCTTACGAATAACTTGGTCGACCAAAAATTCCTGGATACCTATTGCGTTGGCTTTGATGCGGATCATATGCCTGAGGGAGCGGACCCGAAGGAAAACTTTAAAGATTATGTGTTAGGAACGTATGATGGAACACCCAAAACACCGGAATGGGCTTCAAAAATTTGCGGAGTAAGCGCTGACCTTATTAAAAAATTAGCAAAAGAATATGCTACAACAAAACCTGCAGCCATCATTTCGGGTGGGGCACCTGCTCGAATCAATAATGGCGAACATTTGCCCCATGCCATGATAACACTGGGTTTAATGACGGGAAATATGGGGATTCCTGGTGCAGGCGTCAGTCCCAATATGCACAATTCATCGACGAATGCGGGTCCGAACTTGGTTAAACCGGGTGCCAGTGGTCTGCCTAAAATCGCTAATCCTGTAACAAACAGCATGAATAGCGGTGAAATGTGGAATGCAGTTCTTAATGGTAAGTTCACAGTGAGCAAAGGAAAGCAGAAAGACGTTAATATCCAAATGATTTGGAACTGGTTTGGAGCAACGTTGAACCAGAGAGCGGCTACGACACAAGGAATCGAAGCCCATCACAAGGTTGAGTTTATCCTTTCGCAAAACTTGTTTTTACACACTGATTCCAAGTATGCAGATGTCGTCTTGCCTGTAACCTCGCAATGGGAGAGGCTCGGGGGCTTACTTACTGGAAACCGTGAAATGCTTATTTACCATCGACAAGTCATCAAGCCTCTTTATGAAGCAAAAAGCGATATGTGGATTGTCACGGAGCTGGCTAAACGATTAGGAATTGATCCGACGAAGGCAATCAATCCGATTTCCGAAGAGCAATATCTTTATAATATGCTAGCAGGATCGACCGTAATTAAACCTGACGGTTCCGGATATGAAAAATTGTTAACCCTGACGGCAGAAGATATCAAAGAACTAGGAGCCCAAGGTACAACTCAGACAGGCCGTATAACCTATAAAGAGTTCAAGGAAAAAGGAATTTACCAAGTTCAGAGATCACGCGGTGATAAATTAGAATTCACAAGTTTTGAGGACTATCTCGCTGATCCTGTAGGAAAAAAATTAGCAACTTCAAGCGGTAAATTTGAAATCTACTGTGATGCTCTGGCAAAACATATTGACAATGTAGGCTTTACTTCAAAATCCCCGATCCCCAAGTATGAACCACCGCGTGAGGGATATGAAGAAGGAGTAAAGGACGGTTATCCCTTCCAGTTGATGACGATTCACTATTTTAGACGTTCCCACTCCACGTTGGACAATGTGCCCTGGTTACGGGAAGCCTTCTCACAAGAGTTTAGGATGAATACGAGTGATGCTGCCCAATTAGGAATCAAGAATAATGATATCGTAAAGATTACCAGCCGTCATGGTTCCGTAATCCGGCCTGTTTTTGTTACAGAAACCATTATGCCTGGGGCGGTCGCCTTAGGTGAAGGGGCATGGGTTGAGATGGATGAGCAAGCGGGAGTTGATAAGGCTGGCTGCACCGGAATCTTAAATGGTCCAATCCCTACAGGTCAGGGTCATACTGGCTATAACTCTTGTAATGTTAAGGTCGAGAAGTACAATAAACCCCTTGACCCTGATGTCAAATGGCCCCAAAGAATCATTTTCAAGGAGGTGTAAGCAATGGCACAACTAGGCTTTTTCTATGACATGGCGGCTTGCACAGGGTGTAAAACTTGTCAAATCGCCTGTAAGGATAAAAACAACTTGAACGTAGAAGTATTTTTTCGGAAAGTGCATCAATATGAGGGGGGGAAGTTTCCTAACCCTTGGGTGTATAATCTTTCGTTAGGATGCAATCACTGTGCAGAACCAAAATGTGCTAAGAACTGTCCGACAGGTGCTCTGTACAAAAGGGAAAAAGATGGCATAGTCATGCATGATGTGGAGAAGTGTATTGGCTGTAAGCTATGCACTTGGTCTTGCCCTTATGGAGCACCCCAATATATTGAAGCCAAAGGGAAGGCTGGGAAGTGTAATTTCTGTGTGGATCTCATTGATAAAGGGGAACAGCCTGCTTGTGTATCAGCTTGTCAAATGAGAGTTCTTGAATTTGGTGATATCGAAGAATTGCGTAAAAAATATGGTAATACCGCAGATATTAAATCACTACCAGATTCAGGGATTACGCATCCTTCCCTAACCATTAAACCGCATAAGGAAGCTATGAAGTAGATAGCACAAAAAATAAGAAAAGGAGGCTGGTAGAATGTTTGCTGAAGAGTGGCCTTTAATGATGTTTACGTTATTTAGCCAATTGGCAGTTGGAAGCTTTGTAATATTACTTCTTATTCGCACAGTCTTGAGTCAAAAAAATACCGAGAGTGCGAACAAAATAACTGGGTTCGGAATGAAACAGGTTGGGTGGATCATGATTTTCGCCTTTGTATGCTCCCTGTTCCATCTTGGAACTCCTACAGGAGCTTATCGTTCCCTCTATCATTTAGCGTCTTCCTGGCTTAGCCGGGAAATCCTAACCGCCGGAGCTTTCTTTGTTCTGTGGTTAGTCACGCGTTCCGCCTTGAAGAAGGGAAGCTCAGCAACTGCCTTAGCTTGGGTTACCGCATTAGTTGGATTAATCGTAGTTTACAGTATGGCTAGCATTTATACGAACTCGGTTCGTCCGGCTTGGGCGAATATAAATACTTTTGTGGCCTTTTATGGAGCAACCTTTGCCATGGGAACTGCTGGAGCACTGAGCTTCATGGCTTATGGGGCCAAAGGAACTCAAATTTCAGGTGAGGTTTCGGGTTCTCTAAAAAATATTTCGCTAACTGCCGGAGTGAGTGTTCTTGTACCACTGCTTTATCTTCCGGTTTTCATCTCATCTTTGAAGAAGGGTGTATCGGCTGCACAAACGTCTGCCCAGCTCTTGTCTGGAAGTTACATGTTACCCCTCATCTTAGGGGTAATTATTTCCCTCGTTGGAGCAGTTCTTCTTTACCTTGGCTTTAGTAAATCCGGGAAGAGTGTAAATACTTTACCTGTGTCAAAAATCTATCTTGGATTCCTACTCCTGTTTGTAGGAGAATTCGTGGCACGCTATGTTTTTTATGGTACGGCTGTCTCGATTATGATAGGCTTGAAATAACGGAGTTGCCTACTTAACTTATGAATTCGCAATTTGAATCTAAATCGCCCTACCAATAAATAAGACAATAGGTAAAATAGTAAACAACATCACCCATTTGGGTGATGTTGTTTTAACTTCAACAGAAGAACCTATCTGCACTGGATCGATTTCAATAGGGGATAACTCAAAAAAGGTAGCACCATTATTTCAAAAGTTGCCAATTGTATACAACAAGTCAAATATTCGAAAAAGAATAAAAGTATATTGCAAAACGGGAAAGGTTAGTGTATTATTTACATAAGCTAGCGAACAACGTACAACATACAACGTACAGCAAACAACGTACGAAGTACAATGTGCACAAATCGACAAAACTAAGTAGGAGGGACAAACCGACCTAATTATTAAAAAAATTACATTACCCTGCTACTTAAGTTAAAGAAAAAAGAGGTGGTAGAAAAGCGGATTGAATATTATAATTCTATATTATTCGACAAATTATTTAAAGGGAGGTTAATCTATGAACGCTTCGGCTATTGAAAAAAGCGCAATATCCAAAATGACTTTGCACTTGATGCCCTTGTGTGTACTTCTCTACATCATCAACATTATTGACAGAGGAAATCTTGGTTTCGCTGCCCTTGAAATGAATAAAGCATTGAGTATCTCCCCTGCAGCCTTCGGTTCTTTGACATCAATGTTCTTTATCGGATATTTCTTCTTTGAAATCCCCAGTAATATATTCATGCACCGGACAGGCGCCAGACTATGGATGGGACGTATCATGTTCACTTGGGGTCTCGTAACCTGTGCAATGTTCTTCGCCCAAAACTTTACCCATGTTGCTATCCTCCGGGTTTTACTTGGGATTATGGAAGCTGGTTTCTTCCCTGGCATGATGTACTATTTCACCTTCTTTTACCCTGAAAGACATCGGGCATCCATCATTTCGATATTCTTCCTAGCTGCACCTATCGCTTCTTCTATCGGAGCTCCGTTTGCTACTCAGATCATGACAAATATCCACTGGTTTGGATATGCCGGTTGGAGATGGGTGTTCATGATCGAAGGTCTCCTTGCTTTAGTCGGTGCTGTCATTACTTGGGCATTCCTGAAAAATGGTCCTGAAGACTGTGCTTGGCTTAACCAGGAAGAAAAAGCTTGGGTTAAGGGTGAATTAGCCGGTGAAATGACAAATAAATCTGAAACCGAACACTTCAAGCTTGGAGATGTATTTAAATATCCTACAATTTGGCGCTTAGGTTTCATCTATATGTTCATTCAAGTTACTACTCAGACCTTTAATTTCTGGTCCCCAACCCTTGTTAAAGAGTTTTCCAGCACCTTCAGTAACAATACAGTAGGCTGGCTCATGATGCTGCCTGGAATTGCCGGTGCGATTTTCATGCTCTGGTGGGGTCCACGCTCCGATAAAAAGAATGAGAGAATTTGGCATACCGCGATTCCAATGTTAATTTTCGTATTAGCACTTTCTGTAATTGCCTACTCTGATAACATTACCGTAAAAGTTATCGCATTGGCAGTGACCGGTATCGGTAACTTTGCGTTCTATGGTCCTTACTGGGCTATACCATCCCTCTACCTCTCTGGTGAAGCTCTGGCCATCGGTTTGGCGCTCATCAACTCCTTGTCCAGTTTCGCAGGCTTTGCCGGAAATCTTATTATTGGTTACATTAAAACTTCTACCCTTGGTTCCACTGGTGTACTTTTGTTTCAGATTTTATGTGCCGCAATTGCTTTTTTACTGGTAATTACCTTAAAGATCAAAAAAAATGAGGAACCTGCAGAAAACACAAAAACCGCTAAAGGACTCGCTAAATAATTTATTCCTAAATTAGTGGCTAATTAAACTCCAAAAAGATTGCTTAAATAAACTCTTTCAAAAGAGTACAGGAAAAGTCCTTCGGTAATATATCAAGACCATAAAATATATGGTCAAACTTTTCTAGTAGCCAGTTGTCCTAAAAAAGGCAATAAAAAATCTACCCATTTCCAAAGCGATATGGAAACAAGTTACAAAAATGGGATTTAGACTTTTGGACTATTGAATCGCTCTCACCCCCAATTACCTTTCGGCTGGTAGATTTGGTTAGTGCGTAGCAGAGCATCAACCATACGTACGAGTTTACGTGCAGTGAGCACTAAAGCACGGCGATGATGATGGGTTTTACTTTCATTGAATTTACGAGAGTAGAAAGCTTTGTACTCTGGCTCGTTCAACCGAACCATATTAGCTGCTTGGACAAAATAAGACCGGAGGTAGCGGTTACCAGAGTTGCTTAAAGGGGTGTCATCGGCTGTAAAATCACCCGATTGATGAGTTTTCCAAGTTAGACCTGCATATTTAGCTAAAGCAGCTTCATTAGGGAAGCGCCGAATATCAGCAATTTCAGCAATAATACCAGCAGTAAAGACTGGACCAACACCTGGAATAGAAGTGAGGGTGTTAGGAAAATGTTCAAGCTCAGCTTCAATTGCCTTATCAATTTTCTTGAGTTGGAGTTGTAACGTTCTAATGGTTTCGAAGCTTGTCGCTAGAATCAGATTTAGGGGTTGAAGTAAATTACCCCGAAGACGATGTGCTTTGCGTGCTGCTTCCTTAAGTGCAGTAGCAGTCCCTTCTGGATCCTTAAACTTGCTTTTCCCTTTGTCCACGAGGAACTCAATTAATTCATCAAGCGGTCGAGCCGCAATTTCCTCAGGAGAGAAAAATTCAAGAATAAGGGATTCAGAAGTAGCCCCAAAAGTGTTGCTAAAGACCTCGCCTTGAGCTAAAGTACTAAATTTTAAAAACAAGTTCGTTAAGAAGTAATTTTTCTCCCGGGTAATAGTTTCTACTAAGTGACAGCGAAAGCGGGTTAATCTCTGAAGGGGTAAGAAACGAAAATCAACTTGGCAATTCTCCGGAAGACGTCCAAATCTTAAACGATCTGCAATAATCCAAGCATCAACCCAATCGTTCTTAGGCAAATCCAAATAGGATTCTTTAAACTTGCTCACGATTTTAGGATTAAAAGAATAGATTTGTGGGTTAAAGGGAGCGATGCTTGGTTCTTCGGCCAAAAACATCTGGATATGCCAGCTGTAGACAGAAGTAGCCTCCATACCAATAACAAGGCGATCTTCGGAATTAGTCTTACAAGCATTAACTAAGTATGAAGCCAGAGATTCGACACCTAAACGATCATTAGAAGCATGAAAACGCTTGGAAACTTCATCGCCCCGATCATTCATCACTTTTACTTTAAAATCTTTAGAACTGACATCAATGCCAACAAATAAACTCATAGAAATCACCTCCCTTTCTAGTGGAAGTATGTAAAAATTACTGCTGGGCACCAGGCACCACAACCGTTCAACAACCTCGCCGAATCAGCACTTTCTTGTAGGAACCTTTGATCCAGACGACCTGCTACTATCGAAAGGAGGACCATCAAGTTGCGCAACCTTCGCGTTAAAAGCTCAAGATGTGGGCTGGGGGTCAGACTTTTCAAGAGGTCAAGCCTCAAGGAGTAAAATACCTTCCCAGAATGTAACCTTACGGTTTCATTGTGCCTGTAAAGCCAGCAAAATTAAATACTTTTCTGAGATTAAGAATCTTAAAGTAAGGCATGCGTGTGTGCCTTAATGTGGAAAAGCAATTTGGGGTAGTGTTAAAAGAGCTTTCCCACAACGGCACGCCCCACACACCTTCGACGACTGCATGGGGTATGCGTTATACTGCGCGCACCTTATTGCTTAAGGGAATTTCCAGTTGAAACGGGTTCAATTTAAAAGCTCCCCGTTCCAATCTAAAGGACTCGAGGAGCTAGGAACAAATATTATTATACGAGGAGTAAGAGGAATGAAAATCACAAGTGTAGATGTTATCAAATTGACGAATGGTAAACCTGCTGTAGAAGGAACCCCTTGGAATCCAACGGTTGTGAGAATCAATACCGACGAAGGTATTTATGGATACGGTGAAATCGGTCTTGCTTATGGTAATGCAGAACATGCTCAGTTTGGCATGGCTCGCGACTTTGGCAAATTGATCATTGGCATGGATCCCATGAACAATGAAGAAATCTGGGAAAAAATCTTCAGAATGACCTTCTGGGGAATGGGTGGCGGTACTGTAATATTTGCCGCGATAAGCGCCATTGATATCGCTCTCTGGGATATTAAAGGAAAGGCTTTGGGAGTGCCAGTATATCAATTGCTCGGTGGAAAAACCAATAAAAAGCTCCGGACCTATGCCAGTCAGATCCAATTTGACTGGGGTCCGAAGAGCGCAGCCTTAGTAAAACCTGAAGAATATGGCGAAGCAACCAGGAAAGCTATGGCTGAAGGCTATGACTGCATAAAGGTTGACCCTGTTGGATTTGATCTCGAGGGTAACTGGATGGGATGGAGCAACTATGGACTCCTTCAGTATGATCAGCTTAAGATTGCAGTGGATCGGGTAGCAGCCATTCGTGAAGCTGGCGGTCCAAAAATGGATATCATTATCGAGCTCCACTCCTTAACCGATACCAATACAGCAATCCAGCTTGGCAGAGAGCTCGAACAATTCAGATGTTTCTACTATGAAGAGCCTGTTCATCCCCTCAACGCAGAGTCCATGAAACAAATAAACAGAAACGTTAAAATTCCGATTGCCAGTGGAGAAAGAATCTACAGCAGATGGGGTTACAGACCCTTCTTTGAAGACCGCTCCTTGAATGTCATTCAACCGGATCTGGGTAACTGCGGCGGACTCACCGAAGGTAAGAAAATCTGCGATATGGCAAATGTCTATGACTGTGGCGTCCAAATGCATATCTGCGGTGGCCCGATTGCTACAGCAGCAGCTCTGCAGCTTGAAGCAGTTATCCCGAATTTCTTAATCCATGAGCACCATGCAGCAGCATTGTTGCCCGAAAATATCGCCCTTTGCAAATATGACTATCAACCGAAGAACGGTTATTTTGAAACTCCTGATCTACCAGGTATTGGTCAGGAACTTTCAGAAGATGCTCTCAAGAAAGCAGAGATAGTTACTCTTAAATAAGGCAGCTGACTTAGACAGTTGTCTAAGTAAAGTAATTACCGTACTTTGAAGAATCCTCATTACATGTGATTCAACCGGATATTGGCAACTGTGGAGGTATCACCGAGACCAAGATGGTCTGTGATATGGCACATACCTATGATGTGAGCGTTCAAATCCACATTTGCTCCAGTCCATTGCTCACTTCAGCAGCACTACATTTAGAATCCGTGATTCCAAACTTTGTGATTCATGAGCATCATGAATTCAACTTGAAATCTTGGAATAAAGTACTTTGCGTCAAAGATCCTCAACCTGTAAACGATAAGTTCTATGTTACTGAAGACCCCGGTATCGGAAACGAGTTCTCGGAATATGCCTTAACTCATTGCGAAAAGGCAACTGTGAAATAAGTATTCAACCGGCTTTAACATCCAAGACGTAGTCAGGACACGATAGGAGATAAATTATGTCCCTTATTGTGTCCTATCCTTTATGTTAGAGGTTATGATGGTAGATTTGATACATGATATCGCTACTGAAGCTGAAATCATTCATTTATAATAAGAGCTTTAACTTGGGTAATCAATAAAGGGTGTTTTATAAATCAAAAGCGGCGCATTATTAAATGATATATAAAAGGATATATACTAAAAGGAGGACACCCATATGGATTTGGCATCTCTTGCATTAGTTGGCTTTATCGTATTTGGAATTATTACCTTAGTAATGACTAAGCAGAGAAAACAAAAGCCCAAGCGGATATTTATGATATTGACATTAATCTGCTGGGCGATCTATTTAGGCTATATGCTTGCAAGTGCAGGATGATTTAGTGCTGATGACTAATAAATAAGGTAGTAAATCATTTTTGTTAAAATTGAAGGAATGGGAGCAATGTTTGAAAAGACTGCATTCACATACGGCGCCTTTGTAGTGATTGATATTTTAGTGCTTATTCTTTTGCAAATAATCTTCAGGAGCAAGCGAGCATCGATTAAGTAAAAACCATAGCGTGTTTTACTGGTTATTAAACTCTTCTGGTATCGCCCTGGAAGAGTTGATTTATTTTAAAATATGTTTAATAAATTTAGTTTGGGTAAAGTAGTAAATAATTTAAAATATTTCGTTTTTAAAATCAGATTTATATGGTACAATGACATATGGATTAGATGTTCGCTAACTATACAACGTAATAGAATTGAAGGCATGGTAAAAGATTATGGAAAAGAATTTAAACCTCAAAACGAAATTAAAAAGACTTCCGCTGACTGAGCAAGTTTATATAGCTATTAAAGAAGGGATTGTATCAGGAAAATGGCAAATAGGTGATAAGTTACCTTCCGAAAACGAACTTGCGGAAGCTTTTGGAGTCAATCGTTTAACTGTTCGTGGAGCATTACAAAAGCTAAATATTCTTGGTATTGTTGAGACAAGGGTAGGGGAAGGAACTTTTGTTTTAAGTTTTGACTTTCGAAAATATATTAGCGAGGTAGCAGAATTTACTTTGCATCCTGAACGTGAAAGCGATATTAGAGATTTTAGAAAGCTAATTGAAGTTGAAGCTGCAAGATTAGCAATTGAAAAAGGGACCGAAAAGGAATTAGCCATTCTAAAAAAGTTATCAGATGAATGTTCAGAGATAGGGAAGAGACTAACCGAAAGTTATACCGATAGAAGCTTTGATAAAGAATATTTTATCGATTTTGCCAACGCAGATTTGAACTTTCATCATCAAATATTTAAAATGTCCCATAATTCGTTATATATTAATTGCTTTAACCTTGTTCGTGAGTTAATTTTCCAATACATTCTTTTAACTTTTGAAAAAGTCTATAATAATTTTATAGCCAGTGGTGGTACAGCATTAGATTTTGATAAGGTAAATATGCATGATCAAATTTACAAATATGTTAAACAAAAGGACTATGCCAATTGTAAGAGAGTCTATTTAAATATGATCGATTCGAATGAACCCTTATGATTTAATTAAATTATTTAGTGGAAGGTCGTCTTCTGTTATTAACAGAAATAACTCTCTCGCTTCTTTTTGGGAGGTTATCTGTTCTACGCTACAGGCATTCAAATCATGATCGGCGGCTTAATTAACCACGTCGAGTTATATAAGGATACATTTATTCGCAAACTGACGTCAGTTTATAATGATGTGCTCCTCTTGTGAATGGTAGACAGTAAGAATTACAAACTGTTTACCATTCACAAGAGGAGCATTTTTTGTGCACTGAATTAAATCTTATGATTAAATAAAACTTTCTGAGTAGGATCTTCTGTTATTTAGCAAGATGAATCCCACTGGTTTCATGATATACAGGGTCCTTTTAAAAATAAAATTTTTTAAAAAGTATATTGTGCCAAATGGAAAATAGTTATATAATTTATACATAGCGAACAACATACAGCATATAACAGACAGATGAACATTAACAGAAGTTGTTTGTTACTAAGACAACAAGAAGAAAGCTGAGATTGTAACTGTTAAATAAGCAGTTCAATGTATAAATTTTTAAAACAAAAGAAGGAGTGGAGTATATGAAAATCACAAGCGTAGATGTAGTTCAAATCAAGACCATAAACCCGTTGTGGCGCCCGATTATTTGTCGTATCTATACTGATGAGGGTATCTATGGAGACGGCGAAGCCGCATTAAGCTACGGAATCGCTGCGCCTGCCGCTTTTGGAATGATAAGAGATTTAGCAACTCTGTTAATCGGTATGGATCCCCTCGATAACGAAGTTATTTGGGAAAAAATGTATAAGTCGACCTTTTGGGGACAAAATGGCGGTCCAGTAATTTTCGCCGGTATCAGCGCCCTGGATATCGCCTTATGGGATATCAAAGGAAAATTCTTCAATGTTCCTCTTTATAAACTATTGGGCGGTAAGAAGAGAGAAAAGCTTCGCTCCTATGCAAGCCAGTTACAATTGGGTGGATGGCAAAACAATATCGATTCTTGGGACTTTATTTCCCGCACCGAGGACTATTACGATGCAGCCAAGAGAGCAGTAGCCGAAGGTTATGATTGTGTAAAGGTTGACTTCTTCAACGTCGAAAAGGACGGCACCCCTATTGGCCCAGAACAACAAACAAGATTATTGAAACCTCATTATGTTAATTTGGTTGAGGAGAGATGTGCAGCAGTTCGCGATGCTGTTGGACCAAATGTGGATATCATTATGGAGAATCACTCCTATCCAGATGCTCAATCAGCTATACAGCTGGGTAAGGCTGTTGAGAAGTATAATATCTTCTATTTTGAAGAGCCCAACACACCGACTCCCAAGTTGACAAAATTCATCCATGACAATGTAAATATTCCGATCTCATCAGGCGAAAGAATTTACTCAAGATGGCAGTATGCCCCCTATTTTGAGAATCTCTCACTTCAAGTTATTCAGCCTGATATCGGCAACTGCGGTGGCTTAACCGAAGCTAAAAAGATCTGCGACATGGCTCATACCTATGACATCAGTGTTCAGGCCCATGTATGTGCCAGCCCATTTTCAACAGATGTAGCAGTTCATCTTGAATCGGTTATTCCCAACTTTGTCATCCACGAACATCATGTTTTCAACAGATATAACTTTAATCACAATATGACCCTGTACAACAATCAGCCTGTCGATGGATTTATCATGCCTTCTGAGCGTCCTGGCGTAGGTAATGAATTTGTTGAAGATGTTTTCAAGAACCCTGATAATGATAAAGTCACAGTGAAATAGAAGATGAAGAAATTGGCTGTTGAAAAGTTTATAACTTTCCAACAGCCAATTTGACTTATTGTAGTTAAATGGTAGAAGTCCTTCGATAATATGTATGTCAAGACCCTAAACGAATCAATTTTCAATGTACCATTGAAAGAAGGCTAAAAAGGCAACAGGGATTATCCGATAGCCGCAATGACATGGGAATAATTGATAAATTCAAGTGGAGGATTTAAATGATAATTAAACAGTTCTTTTATAATATTAGCTTCAAAGGGCATAGCAATAGGGACTATGAGCCTTGCTGTTGGCACAGCAAGAGCCTTTAAAGAAGGTGGATCTATGAGCAGCCTGGCTATATCGATAGCAGGCACGCTTACTGCGATATTATCTCCTCTGTTTATTATGTTTTTAAAGTGAGGCAATTTACTATCTAAAAAGATTATCTTTAAAAACTAACAGCCTGGGTTACAAAGAAAAATCCCTTGCTTTAACTTGCCCAAACCCCTTGGGTGGGTCAATGGATATGGCTTCAATGAGCAGGGGAAGCTGTCTTATTGTTATGTCCCTTACATCGGCTGGCTCTTTTGCCACTTAAATCTGGCCCCCGCGCGTACTGTCCATAACTTTGAAACTAAAGTTCAGGGGAAAAGTAATCCAAATGGTTATTACTTACCTAAAAATACAGTCTGGATGGTATTCTTATAGCTCGTAATGAGCAGGTCAAGTTTGAGTATGTTCTCTGTTCAGAACCCTCAGATTCTTGCGATGGATTGTGGTTTTGAAAGCGAACGGTTCGCCTCCACCAACTAAGTACTCAATAATTGATACAATTAAAGTACATTAAAAAGTCCAGTAATACTGGGCTTTTCGGCTTTCCAGGGCATTTTTAGCATCGTTTTAAGTGGTGCTTTTTCTTATTTTGCACCCTTATCGTTAAAAAATGCACCCCCCGTGAGGGTGAATTGTGGACAGGTGAAAGGTTTAAGAATCATCAAATCCTTGAACGTGGACACAAAAACGTGTAAACTGCATGGAAGCAATTTTGTGGGGAGATAACACATGAATTGGAAGACGTCTGGTTAAAAAAATTATCTTAGCGGACAGGGAGGCAAGGAATTAAGGGAATCTTGCTTATTTTAACTATATGAAGTTTGGAGCCTATGGGGGAAATCCAAATTAACCAGGCGTAAACCAGTTGATATGCCAAGGTCGGAATCTGTTTCGGTTATTTTAGAAGGAAACCGGGCAGAGTCCCTTCCAGGTAAAGATGTGGTTTACCGGTTTCTTAATGAATCCGGTTATAACTGGAGACGTTTCTATCAGTTACTCAGTTTAAGGTTGTAAGCCGATTCGAAAAACTCACCTCCACACAACGTATCCGTGTTTTCATCGTAGATGATTCAGTCATGGGCCGGGAACGGAGTAAGAAGGTTGAACTCTTAGCTCGAATTTTTGACCACGTTTCAGGCCGTTTTATCCGTGGCTATAACTTACTCACGTTGGGTTGATCTGATGGTTACAGCTTTGCTCCCATCGATTTTACGTTGATGAGTTCAGCTAAGGCTAAAAACCGTCTTTGTGAAATGCAAGAAGACTTGGACAAACTAACAATCGGCTATAAACGATGTCTGGAGGCGATGAAACCTAAACCGGATGCTGTCGGTCCAAATGCTTGAAGGGGCTTTAAATGCTGGATTCTCAGCTGATTACGTTCTCATGGAATGTTGGTTTACTCATGCTCCGCAATTCCAGGGGCGGTACTTCGACATGATGATCAGCCACACCACCATAGTCTTTTCACGTTATCTTATCCTTGAGTTAGAACGTAGAGAAAATAATGATGATCGCTCCCTGGGAGGATTGTTTTACCTTTTTGACGATGAAGTAATGGACTTAGACTTAAAAACAGCATTACGTCAGTTAATGGCTTTTGTTCTCGATCTACTGCCGAATAAGCCGGAGAAAAACGAATCGCTTAGTCAATTACAAAATTGGATCAGTGAATTGCCCAGTTATTTCAAAGCTTTATTCGCACAACCGGGGTGCGAAAGTTGAGTATATTATATTAACCAAAATATTTTTGGCATAAAGATATATCTTCAAGAAATATTTTTGAATTTTATTAATCCTATTTTTATTGAACTTTTTGACCCCAATAGGCTAAAAAGATTGCAGGAGAGAACGAGGAGACAAAATCCCTTGATGAACTTTCCGGCATGGAGAGGATTGAGCTCAAGGCAATCAAAGACGCCATGAAGAAAGTTAAAAAACAATGTACAAGATGCAGCAGATTTATTGGGTTTAGGTCGTTCAACCGTTTATCGAAAACTAAGGCATTATATTTAGCCTGTCAGATAAGATCGATAATCATTCCGCTGTTGGGAGACCACGGGCTTAGGGAGGCTAACCATTTTTTAAGAATCCTGACGAATCCCCGTAGTTTACTTTAGACATTTGCATTTAAGATGCAAAGAGCGGGAATTTATTTCCCGCTCTTTGTATTCTTTAACTTTTCAATTGTAATAGATTTGTGATTAGTGCTTTTATCTTATTTTCGTTCATCTAGCCAAGAAGTTCACCATCAATGGAGCAGCAAATATCGTAATAAATCCTGTAAGGATCATAGACACACTCGATATCGTCCCTGAGATCGAACCGAATTCAAAGGCTTTTGTCGTTCCTGCTGCATGTGAACTTGTACCAAGAAGCACGCCGCGGGCGATGCAGTCTTTAATTTTGAGTGAATTGATAATGAAGGGTCCGATGAGGCTGCCAATTATCCCTGTGAGGATTGCAAAGACGGCTGTGATTGCCGGTGCACCGCCGATGCTTTGGGAAATATCCATGGCCATAGGTGCAGTTACGGTTCGTGGAATTAGGCTATCAATCATTTGAGTATTTAAGCCGAGCAATCCTGCAATATAAGCTGAGGAAGAAATGGCAATAAGGGATCCGAAGACGACGCTCAGAAGAATCTGAGAAGCATGCTTTTTCAGTACGTTAAAGTGCTTGTAGAGAGGGATTGCAAGGGCAATGGTTGCTGGTTGAAGGGTCTTAGTTAGATAATGTGCACTCGTATTATAGGATTCATACGGGATATGACTCCATAGTAAAAAGGCAACTAAGAAGATGGGGGTTAAGAAAAGTGGGGAGAGTAAAGCTTTATTCTTTGAGGAGCGGTAAACTCCTTTTGCGATCCAATAAATAGCAATTGTTATTAAGAAACCAAATACAGTGTAAATCATAGAGTGTTTTGCTCCTTTCCTTTATGTTTTGAAATATTCTCAGCGAACAACCCAGTTAAGACCATGACGACAGTAGAACCGATAACGAGTACAGTCATTAAGCGTATTCCATTCTCAGAAAGTAGATGAGTATATTGAATAATTCCTACTGCCGAAGGGATGAGAAAAAGCATCAGGTTACCTAAAAGCCAGTTTGCCCCAGCCTCAATCCATTCCAGACGGATAATTTTTGTTTGAAGTAGGAAGAAGACAACAATAATGCCTAGAATGGTTCCTGGTATTTTTAAGTTAAAGAATTCTACAATTTTATTGATGCTTAGCGAAATTAGAAATAATATTATTATTTGAGTGATTGCTTTAATTACTTGAGTCATATCCATCTCTCCTTTAATCAAAGTGTACAATGATTAGCATAATAAGGTAAAATACAATAAAGGAATGTCTGCCATTCCTTTTGGTTATCGATTGAGAGGAAGGAACTGGAGATGGATATACGTCATTTAGAATACTTTATGGAAGTAGCACGTTATTGTAGTTTTACAAAGGCTGCACAAACTTTGTATATCAGTCAACCCGCTATTAGTAAGGCGATAAAAACTATTGAGGACGAGTTTGGAATTGTCCTATTTGACCGCTCGGGGAAGCGAGTCGTATTAACCGATGCAGGAAAGATTCTCTATAATCAAGCCCAGAGCATCGTTAAGTCCTTTCGGAGTTTATCAACTGAGATCAATGATTTGATAAATTTAGAAAAAGGAAATATCCGTATAGGACTACCGCCAATGATAGGATCTAATTTTTTCCCTAAAGTTATTGTTCAGTTTCATGAGAAGTATCCAAACGTTACGATTCAGCTTGTTGAAGTTGGAGCGAAAAAGGTAGAAACAGAAGTGGCAAATGGGAATCTGGATATGGGGGTTGCTGTCTTACCAACGAATGAAGAGATGTTTCACACTTTTCAATTTGTAAAGGATAGCTTAAAGTTAATTGTGCATCCTTCTCACCCCTTGGCAGAGAGGGAATTCGTCACCCTATCCGAGCTAAAAGACGAAGATTTTGTATATTTTCATGAGGATTTCACGCTCCATGACCGAATCTTAGAAGAGTGTCTAAATTTAGGATTCGAGCCACACCTGATATCGAAGAGCTCCCAATGGGATTTTGTTGTTGAGATGGTCGCTTTTAACTTAGGAATTGCTTTACTACCGGAGACAATATGTAAAGAGCTGAATTGTGTTAAAGTTCTTCCTCTCATTGAGCCAGAAATTCCTTGGCATTTAGGGATAATATGGCGAAAAGATGGCTATCTTTCCTATGCCGCACGTGAATGGATTAGGATGCTAGAGATATTTTGGAAAGTCAAAGAAATTTCGCAAAATGAACACTTATGACAGCCAAAATCGCTCGAAAGAGCTAGTCAAACAGTAGTAATAATCAAACGGAATAACCTTGAGCGAATCTTATCTGAAAAAGACGAAAGGAAGTTGATGAGTAATCTTGTGGCCCTTGATTAAAGTATGAAAGAGCTGGACTAGGGTCATAGGGATAATCTTTTAAAGTGGGAAGACTTCGTATTCATTAGTACATATGAAAGGAAATTACTTAAGCCAGCAGTTTAAACTAAACTGCTGGCTTTTGATGGTGTGCCACGCATGGCGATTAACTTGGTGGTGTCGAGGCTTGTTGCGGTCTTCTTAACTAGTTTACATAGAATTATTTATTTGCTTATGATTTTGTTGAAAAGCTAGGTCTTTAGGAGAATCGATGGATTCATCCACTGAGATTTCTCTATTGCTCAGGAGTTTGGCATACCATATGCTATGGCGGTGTTTCACATAGTCATGGTTGATATATCCGGTGAACATCCCTGGGAGTAAGGCACGATTTTCTTTAATAAGAAATGCGACTAAGTGTCCTAAAATGCCAAGGATAATCAAGACTGTACCTAGATTGTGCAACTGTGTATTCCAAAAAAGAAGGGAATTGGGTAATTCAACCCCAGGAAGGTTTTTATAGATTTTTATCAATCCGGTAAGGATCAACAAAAGGAGGCTTCCACCGATAAAGACATAGGCTACGCGTTGTTCAGCCAGATACTTATCAGAGGGGGGCTCTTTGCCTTTAGTGAACATGGCTTTAATGATTAGATAGGATTCCTTCATATCACCTTTGCGGGGGAAGATATCGAACTCTTTGCGAATAACGGCAGTAACGATGTGAAATGTTGTTACGAAGATTATTGCAATGGCACCCCAGTAATGCAGATTAACTGTGGTAAAATAATTGCTGAGCCATGCCGCGCCGGGGAGCTTAGTAACATTATAACGGGTATAAAGAGGGAGCTGGCCTAAACCGGTGAGAATTAGCAGAAAGATTGAAAGAGCAGTCGTCCAGTGGACAAAACGGTTGGTCAGGGTCTGCCTTAATATCTTATCTTTTTTATTTTTGGTCATCTTGAATCTCCCCTCCCTGATCAGCAGAGTTAGTGCGCTTCCCTTTCAATTTATCCCCTTTTAGGGTTCGATAAGCTGTTAAGCCGGCAACTGCTGCTCCTGCAAGTGGGGCCATAACCGCACTCATAAACATTCCTTTTTGGGTGGAGAGGTAATTCTCTACGTTAACTGGCATGCTTGGACGGCCTGGTGAGGTGTCGTTCTTTTTGGATTTATCAGCTTTAATTGCTTGATCGATTTTCTCAAAGGGGACGGCTGAAATATAGAGGGTTGAGGTGCCACCGTTCTCTTTATCCCCATAGACATAACCGTTGATTTCTTTCGCTTTACTGTAGGTTAAATTTCTTATATCTTCTCTCGGGCCAATGGTAAGGGCACTCTTGGGGCAAGCACTGACACAGGCAGGTTCTTTGTTCTGGGCTATAAGATCAGTACACATATCACACTTATACATTACTCCACCGCCGGCTAAGTCTGGGGCAATATCGAGATAGAGACCAACACCAGCCTGGCGTTGCGGAATACCCCAAGGACAGACATCGCGGCATTTTGCTCCACCGAAACATACGCTATCATCGATGGAAACGGCGCCAGATGTATCTTTGCTGATGGCGCTAAATGGGCAAAGATCCATGCAGGTTGGATTATCGCAGTGCATGCAGCGGCGAGGAAGAAAGACTTGCTGTTCAGTTCCGTTATGCTCTACTTTAACTTGGTCAACAAAGGTCCAGTTGTAAGGGGTAAGGCGGGTTTTAAGATCCCGTTTGCCTGACCAGTCTTCAAATTTTTTCTGTGGCCAATAATTTTTAATCGGTTTTACGGGTTCAGGATAACGGGCTTGATTATGCTTGTTGCAGGCTTGAACACAAAGCGGAGATCCGAGGTTCTTGCATCCATCACACTTCGTTAGATCAATTAAAGTTCCTAATTTACCGCTCCTAGTTTCTGTAGCTTGAACTGGTTTATCCAATCCCGTGGCTGCAAGGGTGCTCAGTAAACTTGCTGCTGTAACCCTTTTAAAGAATGTTCGGCGTGAAATGTTGTCACTCATCTAGATACCCCCCCATTAGTGTTTTTGTTCGACGGCGGATCAATTTAATAAATCCATTTTTTCACTCAGATTCCTGAAGCGCTCTCATCGGGCAATATATTACACATTTTTTACACTGAATACACTTATCTTGGTCAATAGTTGGAGCGTTGTATCCATTTTGTATAATCGCACCAACTGGGCATACATTAATCGCAGGGCAAGTATGGTTTTGTGGGCATCTACTTTCATTTACAGTTATTTGCATAAAAAACATATCCTTTCTTTAGTAGGAATCTCGATCCTTTATTCGTTTTCCTAAGCAACTCAAGCATTTGTAAATAACATTTTTTCATTGACCTTTACATTATCCCTCAAGTAAAAAGGTACCCTATGGGGGTATGGGTATAACAAAATTATATATAGGGATTTGCATATCTGTCAAGACATATTTGGCAAGTAAAGAGACTTTATATATTTTTAATTTGGAATTTATATCAAAAAAACCTAAAGAAAACATTCTAAACTAAGATGTTCCGCTGTTATTTGAAACAAAAAATGATATACTATGTATGTAAACAAAACAAGGGGGCGTTTTAGACTCGCTCGGGGAAGCGGTGGCAAGAGTTGCGCGTCGAGATTCCACCTGGTCTCGTTAAACGGTGGACCTTAATAGTTAACAACGATAATTACGCTCTAGCAGCTTAATTGCCGCTAGCATCCTGCCTTCTGCGCCTACGATGAAGGGTCAGGGTGTCAAAATAGTAGGACTGCTCTAATGACAATTCTCGGAGTCATTAGCTAAGATTATCGAGATAGCCTCGGACGTATCCCGTCTTCTGGAGACTAAGAGGTGAAAGTTAAATAGAAGGCTACACGCGTAGACGCTTTTGTGGCGGCTCTTCGATACAGGGGTGCAATTCCCCTCGCCTCCACCATTACATAGGCGATTAGGACAGTCCGCAAGGGCTGTCTTTTATTTTTGAATAATAAAGGGTTTTGCATAGTTATGAAAGCCTTGATTAAGGCGGGATTTAGATAGGCATTTAATAAAATATATAATATGTTATATGATAATTTGGTGAACCAGGGCTTTAGAAGAGTTAGAAAAGAAAAAGTCTGGATGAATTATCACAAGGATGCAAAACGACAACTGGAAATAGTTAAAAATAAAATATTTCCATGATGTCGCCTTCAAAAATATCATCGGAGGAATCTTGATGGTATAATTAATAAAATTTCGATAAAAAATTTAACCTATAACCTAAATGAGGTCCCGTCCTCTAAGTTCGGAGCCCTGCTATTTTTAGGTATAACAATTACCTGATGGATTCCGCGCATTCGTATTATTCAACTGCCACAACACATGTGGAGTGCGTATGTCTTTTGAAGAAGACTATGTGAAAAAGCATAAGGAAGATAGGAATCGAATCCTTAGTAGAATTAATTATAGGAGGACATGTTATGAAAATTTCAAAGAAAGATGCGTTGACTTGGTTCGAATTCTTTTCAATATTGCCAGAGGATGAGGAAGTTATGACAAAACAACAAGAAATCATTTACGCTACCTTTGCACAAATTGAGGCTGCGATCGATCATAGAAATGATATGTTAATGTCGGAAATCAGAGGCTTGAAAACTTTGGAGAATAGAACTTTTTTTGTGGGAAATGAAAGCAAATTCCCCAAAGGATGTCGTTCTTGTCTGTTGGGAACCGGTTTGAGTGCAATCAGGAAAACGAACAAATGTAACTTAGAGTGTAAGTTCTGCTATCATTATGGAGAACTGGATAATATTGCTCCGGTTGGCGAAGGCATGTGGGAAATCGGAGACACAAAATTTTATGAGAAGGACATTGATTTACTTCTTTCCATCCAACAGAAGCCCACGGGCATTTCCTACGTTTATTTAGAGCCATTCATGGAAATCGAAAAATACTATCCGGTTATAAAGAAATTCAGTGATGCAGGGATTCATCAACATCTCTATACAAATGGCACTTTAGCTACGGAAGAGACGTTGAAAGCTTTAGGTGAAGCCGGTCTTGACGAGTTGCGTTTCAACCTGGGTGCCTCAAATTGTTCGGACAAAGTGATTAGAATTATTGCTATAGCGAAAAAATACATTAAAAATGTAGGTATTGAAACGCCAATGACTCCTGAGTTCTTCGAAACTTTTTTCAAGAAGAAGCAAGCGATCTTAGAGACAAAACTCGATTTTATCAATTGCGCAGAATTGCACTTAAATGCCAATAACATAGACAATTATCACGGGGAAAACATGTATATTTTAAGACATGGCTATATATCTCCGATTTGGAGTAGGGAATTAACTCTGAAATTCATGAAAATAGCCGTTGAAGAAAGCTGGGATTTAGCAGTTCATGATTGCTCAAACTATACGAAATTTGCCAGAGGTTTGAATTTTAGTGGCAATGAGGGCAGGTGGGTCGGATCCAGTAATTATACCTGTGAGTTTTCCAGGATACCCTACGAAGTATTTTTGCCCATACTGCGTGATGACAATTTCAAATTTTTAAATGAAGAGGAATTGCCTGCCGGCTATAAACTAGGAGAGCTGGTTTTTTAGTGAGGTAAGATACCAAATGTTGCAAAAAACAAGGTGCTGACAATAGTTCTTCGTAAATTTGATACGCTTGGTATGTAACTTAAAGTTGAAGACGCTACTGTGGATAATTCTTTAACAATGCAGGTAGGTGCAAATGCTGGACAGACGTTCTCCGTTGACGTGAATGATATGCGTGCTGATGCATTAGACATCTCTAGTACAACTGCATCTGCTACAAAGACAGTAAAAGATAGTCAGGGTAATGATATTACTGCTTCTTATCGCGCAACTACAGATGGTAAAGAAGTAACGAATGGAACAGATAGTACGGGAACTGAATACGCATTAGATGTATCAACTGCAACAAAAGCAACAGCGGCTATTAAAGTATTAGATGAAGCCATTAATAATGTGTCTGCAGAACGCTCTAAATTAGGTGCCTTCCAAAACCGCTTAGAGCATACTATCGCTAACCTCGGAACTTCTTCCGAAAACTTGACCGCTGCCGAGTCTCGCATCCGCGATGTAGACATGGCCAAAGAGATGATGAACTTCCAAAAGAACAACATTCTCCAACAAGCTGCTCAAGCGATGCTGGCTCAAGCCAACCAACAACCTCAAGGTGTTCTCCAATTACTCCGTTAATTGGCTCGCTAAAGCAAGTTAATACACTTACCACAGAGCCAGGGGCATTTGCCTCTGGCTTTTTCACTAACTAAAGGTAATGGAACGGATGGAGCGTGCCCCTTAATAAATGGGGAAAAATTTGTGCCATCTAGCGTAAACTGGGGGAGAGCTGCCTTCTGTCACCTGTACAACCTTGTTTTCTTCGAATAGTAGTTATAACTGAAAGGGAATCCGTCATCTTGGTAGGGAATTAGGTTTGCTCTAATGAAAATAATTTTTATATTCGTGGGTTTGGATAGGTACGGTTCGCCTCCACCAAAACATAACTCAATCTTTGATACAATTAAAAGCCCTTAAGCCCTTGATTCAAGGGCTTTTTTTCATGTGCGCCACGCATGGCGATTAACTAGACGGTGAAAGTCCTTATGGGGGTATGTAGCGACCAACCATTAGCTTAAGGCAAGGGTGTCCACCGCGAGGTGGAATCTAAATTCGAAGACTATGCTAGTCAGTTTTATGGAGATACTAACATGAAACTCAGGGTTTAATTACTGCTTCGTGGACTCAATCAACATCTTTTCAATTGCGTTGTTAGATTATGATGGTATATGCTTAGAAAAGCTTGCTGTATTTTGGAGGAAACAGAGTTTTTTGTCGAAAAATTACATTGACATATTAATAGTAATTAGCGAGGTAAGGAGACAAAAATGAGTAAACAAAATGGCGAATATAAGGAAGGGCTTGAGCGTGGCCTGAGTGAAAGACACATTCAGCTGATTGCACTTGGGGGGGCAATTGGGGTAGGACTGTTCCTAGGATCATCTAAGGCAATCAATACTGCCGGCCCAGCATTGCTTTTAGCATATGCTTTTGGTGGAATCATGATGTACGTCATTATGAGAGCACTCGGAGAATTGGCTGTTTCCCATCCAATTTCAGGATCATTTGCCGCATATGCAAACAAGTTTACC
Source organism: Desulfitobacterium elongatum (assembly GCF_055378975.1). Lineage (NCBI taxonomy): Bacteria > Bacillati > Bacillota > Clostridia > Eubacteriales > Desulfitobacteriaceae > Desulfitobacterium > Desulfitobacterium elongatum. The sequence continues at coordinate 294,137 of NZ_AP038772.1, forward strand.
GGCCTCTTTCAGGTTATTTAACGGGTTGGACTTATTGGTTCATGTGGATCGTTACTTGTATGGCAGAAATAACAGCAGTTGGCGTTTACATGAAATTCTGGTTCCCGGATCTGCCACAGTGGCTACCCGCTCTTGCCGCTCTTGCAATAATGACAGCCGTCAATATGGTTGCTGTCAAATTCTACGGTGAGTTTGAATTCTGGTTTGCACTTATAAAGGTTGTTACGATTATAGCTATGCTAGTTATCGGAACACTAATGATAGTCTTTGGAATTTTCCACGGCGGACAGCCAATAGGTTTTTCGAATCTTTGGTCGCATGGCGGGTTCTTTGCAAAAGGAATAACAGGTCCGATTATGGCAATGGTTATGGTATCATTTGCTTACCTTGGAATAGAACTGATAGGAGTCACAGCCGGTGAAGCTCAGAACCCGGAGATAGTTATTCCATCGGCTATTGACAAAGTTTTATGGAGGATATTGGTATTTTACATTGGTGCGCTGACAGTCATCATGTCAATCTTTCCCTGGACTGAAATCGGAACTAGTGGCAGCCCATTCGTTCTGGTATTCTCAGGGATTGGTATAAAATCTGCAGCGGGAATAATTAATTTTGTTGTACTTACAGCAGCTATGTCATCTTGCAACTCCGGCATATTCAGTACTGGACGTATGTTATACAATCTTTCTCTGCAGGGTGAGGCTCCAAAATCCTTTGTAAAGCTCAGCTCACGGCAAGTTCCGTCGAATGCTATAAGGGTATCGGCAGCAGTTATGCTAGTAGGGGTTCTTCTAAACTATGTGCTTCCTGAAAAAGTATTCACTTATTTAACATCAATTGCAACATTTGCCGCGATCTGGACATGGGCAGTAATAATTATATCTCAGATGAATTTCAGAAAAAGTTTGTCACTAGATCAAATTAAGAAATTAAAGTACCCAATGTTTGCATTCCCTATAGCAAGCTATATAGCACTGATATTTCTTTTCTTCGTTATAATAATCATGTGGTTTGACCCTGATACAAGAATAGCTCTTTTTGTAGGACCGATTTGGTTAGCAATATTAACCGTTATATATTATTCAGCAGGAATCAACAAGGTCGTTATCAATGAATCAATTAAGACTACCGATTTGGAAGATGTTAATTAATAAGAAGCATCTTCGATTCAGGGAAGGGGCTAATTTGTTAAAGTCCTAAGCCCCTCTCAGTTGATTGTGTTTCGAAACGGATCGGTTCACCTCCACCTATCGAACCCTCGAATTGAACTGAAGATAATTACGAAAACCTTGAGGTACATAAATCATTTGTGCTGCCCCAAGGTTTTTTTGCATTTTATAAAGAAATTTCGTTTATAGCTTCATTGATATAAGTCCTGGTACCATTGAGACATCAGCGTACTTGATTACACGATTAACGAAAGAATTCTAAATTTAATATAATCCTTTTTTACTGAACAGTTGCTATCTAAATTTTCCACTTGCCATCAATTAGTGACATAGCATATGCAAACTCAGGTACTACACATAAATAATCACGAATATATAATATAAGTAAACTATAATAAATATATTTACAATAAGCAGGCATTAATGCTAGTATTTAACTCGAGAATAATCAATCTCCCCCGTTGACCCTCTAGCGTATTATTAAAAAAGTATTATTCTGTAAGGAGATTTACTATGAAAAAGAAATGGTTTACTATTTTTCTTTGTGTTGCAATGGTTGCTGTAGTTGCAACTGGCTGCGCTTCTAAAACAAGTTCAGAAAAACCTTCTGATAAACCCTCAGCTGAAACATCAGCTGTTAAGGCAGTAGATCAGAAAAAGGTATTCGTACCCGCAAACTGGGTAAAAAGTGTTATTGATGGTAAACAGAAAGAATCAGATAATTACTTAATTATTGAGGCTGCTTGGGGCAAAGCAGAAGACGATAAAGCATACACAAAAGCGCATATTCCAGGAGCAGTTCATCTGAATACAGATGAAATCGAAGAAGATAAGTACTGGAATATCAGAACAGGCGAAGAAATTACAAAAGTAATGAAAACATATGGAGTAACAAAAGACACTAACGTTATTATTTATGGTGCTGACTCAGGAGCTACGCGAGTTGCGTTCGTATTTATCTGGGCTGGTGTTGAAAATGTAAAAGTTCTTGATGGTGGCCTGGATGCTTGGACAAAAGCAGGGTATGATACAAAAGATGGTATAGAAACTGCTAAAGTAACTACAAAAGACTTTGGTGTAAAAATACCGGCACATCCAGAATATGTGTTATCTATTGATGAAGTACAGGATAAATTAGCAAATGATAATAATTTTAGATTAGTAAGTGTTAGAAGTTTGGATGAATTTGAAGGTAAAACAAGCGGATATAGCTATATCAAAAGAGCTGGCGAACCAAAAGGTGCTGTCTGGGGTCATGATGAAGCTGACTACCGCAATGAAGATGGAACATTTATCGATTTTAATAAGGCAGTAGCCATGTGGGCAGAACAGGGAATTACAAAAGATAAAAATATTGCTTTCTATTGCGGTACAGGTTGGAGAGCAACGATTCCTTGGCTAATGGCCTATGAAAACGGTTGGAAAAATGTAAAATTGTATGATGGCGGATGGTTCGTATGGCAGATGGATGAAAAAAATCCAGTACAAGCGATTACTCCAGAAGAAGCGGCAGCTAAATATAAATAAATTCAAATTGACAAAATGTCTGACGGCCGAAAAAGCTTTCAGACATTTTTTACGAGTTTTAGTAGTCCTTGAATTTGAAAACTCATTTTTTTAAATAGATAAAAATTTTTAGATCTTGTATCAGTGTGACGATAGCTAGTATAAGACTTATGAAATAATAGGAGCGATAGGTCTCTGTTGAAAATGCTAAAGTGAAAAGGGTAAATGCTGTTGTAATAATTATGAGCATTATGGCCATTGGTAAGGTCATTTTACCCAAAACAGAACCGTCTTTTTTCATCTTTATAATTTTCATAATAAAAATGATAGCTAATAAGGTTAAGATCCCAATTATGATATATTGCAATCTATGTATGGAATATAACTCTTCCCATTTATGATTGATCGATACAACGTATCTCATCATCCCCATCTTTTTTATAGAGAATATTTGGATTCCATAAGCTACAACCAAGAAAAGAATTTGAAGTATTGTGGCTATCCAATAAAGAAATTTCTGCATCATAAATCTCCTCGTATCATTATCTATATATTATATTATATTATGAAATCTAATTTGAGTAAAAGTTTGTTTCGTAAAGGCTAATTGAAAAAACGATGGATTGGTATAGTACTCTCATACAATTATTACCGTAGAATTAAAACCAAACTAAAAGGAATGAGCCCGATTGAATATCTAACTCATTCCAATATGGTTGCCTAATAAATTTTGTCTAACTTTTTGGGTTCATTTAAATCTAGGGGGTCGAACCTGTACGCAATAGCGTTAATTCCGCACATCAGTATCACTTTACAGCCAAGATACATGTTGATACAGTGGTGTTGATAGAGCGGAAACAGCCTGATATCAAGCGGTTCAGCGGTTTTTATTAGAATATTGCAGTGTGCTTTATGTTCCCTGGACGAGAGTTTCACGGGATCTTTTTCATACGGGGGTCTTACTTTTACGCAATATAAACAAATACGCGAAAGGGAGAGGCATTTTGCGCATTTGTTTTTGAAAATGGGGGAAAGGCCCCCCTATTATGCCGAAATGATTCCATTTAACCCATGTTTAGAGATAGCGTATTCCGGACAAATCCCCGCGTTGCTCTTGTAATTGGAGCAGACGAGATGGTCTTTATTCTCGCTGAAATGGTTGCAGGTACAGAAATAGAGTTTTGCACCTCAGTCCGCGCAGTACAACATTTCGTCTGCTCGATGATAGTAGGATGGGTGTTTACCTTATTAAGCAATAATTGAGATGCCACCGCAGATGCTGATAAACTGCCCATTCATGTAATGGGAGCCCTCGCTCGCCATAAAAGCGACTATAGGGCTGCAATCCTTATAGGCGTCTCCGAAATAACCCACCGGGCTTATCTTTTTTATCTGTTCAGCCGCCGCCTGGCCCTGGGGACTGGTATCGAAACCATCGGCCTTAATTACCGGCAAAAAACAGTTGGTAGTAATGCCGTATCTTCCCCATTCCTTGGCAGCAAAACGGGTCAGTGACATTACTGCCCCCTTGGCCATAGCATAACCGGCAAAACCGGGCGTGCCCGAAACAGCGGAACCGGAGGCACAGGTAATAATACGCCCATAATTCTGCTCTTTCATGTAGGGAAAGCATTTTTGCATTAAAAGCATGGTATAGAGAGGGCCGGTAAAATAGCTCTCGAGGGCAAGCTCAGGTTTGGCGTCGAGTAGATTGGTAGGATGGTCCATTCCCCCCTGAGCAATGCAGGCTAAGATCTCTACCTTGCCAAATTCTGCGATGGTTTTTTCCACCACTTTGTCCAGGTCTTCCTGCTTGGAGATATCGCAGGTCATTGGTACGATTTTGCCGTCCATACCCTCAGCTTCCTTGACCAGCTTCTCCAATTTTTCCAGCCTCCTGGCGCAAGCCAGTACATTGGCACCCTCCTCAGCAAAGCGCAACGCGCAGCCATAACCCACGCCGGAACTGGCTCCGACCACTAGCGCTGTCCTTCCTTCCAGAATACCCATAATCAGACCACCTTTCTTATTAAGTAAATTTTATTTGATCAAACAATCTGATTGAAAGATTTAACCTATATAAATTATAAAGACAAAAGCAAAATTTGAGGTATCTCTGGAATTAGAGTTTTTAAGAACGATTATCCTATAAAAATGTAGGGAGAAAGATTATAATATTAATAAAAATTATTAAAGGGAGAAGAGAGCATGCGGACTACATTTGAAATACTTGTTTTTCAATTATCTAAGATGTGGAATATTCGGAGCAGACCAGCCAAACATGGCTTGGGACAGCTTTCTCTGCCATTGCTATACGAGTATCCTATGGCCATAAAAAAGAACCATACCTATATCTCAACAGCGGATAACCTACCCTCGGAAAGGCTGGAAACTGAAGAGTGCTGCATTATTTGCTGCAACGGCTCACCACCCGAATACTATAATAAAAGCGGATGCGGATTGATAGTTATTGACCCGTCTATCCCCTTGGTCACAGTACATAATAAGGTACAAAATATTTTCTCGTTGTATCAGGAATGGGAAGATAAATTAGTGAAGATAGTGGAGAAAAATGGCACCCTGCAAGAATTGCTGGATGTCAGTTCATTAGTTCTAGAAAACCTGTTATGCCTTACCGACGAAAATATCAATCTCCTGGCTGCATCAAGCCGGGGAAAACGTATCAATGACGATAGCTTAATGCTTCAGTTATTTACTCAAGAAACCACGCTTCCGGTATTGAAAGCGGCGAGTAAAAAAATTGCTGCCAATCGCTATAAGCTTGATTTAAAGAATCTAAAAAAGCTTGATGATTCTTTTGAGCTTTATTTTATAGACATTTTTGATGGGAAAATAAATATTGGGGCGTTAAGTATACATCCAACCGAACATGAACTGCAGGATCATGACCGGCAGCTGCTCGAGATACTATGTTCTTATGTAAAGACCCTGTTGCTGCGCCCCTCTGAGGTTGGAGACAAATCTTTTATGAAACTGCTATACTCTTTGCTCTCTGGCCTCACCACCAAAGAAGGAGAAATTGCCAGACTGGAGGCTGCATTAGATTCTGGGCCGAAGGACAGTTATCGCTGCCTAGTCATCCAACTGCCACTGGATCTAACGAAATATGGAGCTTATCTGCGGCGTCGCTTCCAGGTGGAGGTACCGGCGGTGATTGCCTTTATCCATGAAGGTTTTCTGATTGGGGTTATCAATGAGACAAAGGCCGGCTGGGGCAATACGGACTTTTACCAGCAGGTAAGCTCGTGGTTGGGGAAAATGGATTTCGTTGCCGGTGCCAGCGACAGTTTTTGCGATCTTACTGAGTTGAAGGAATATTATCAGGAAGGTAAGGCCGCTATTAAGTTTGCCAGCCCGGGCGCTTCGAGGGTGAGGACATTCACCGACTGTTGGGATAGTTATGTCTTGGCCAACTGTACTGGAGGATTGCCGGCAAAGTTGCTGTTTTCGCCCGGATTTCAGCGAGTTATAGAATATAACAAAACCTCGTCCGTGGACTATGTGGAAACTTTACGCATCTGGCTGGATGAGGGACGGAACGACTCCCGCGCAGCCGCTCGCTTGTTCATTAGCCGAAATTCGTTCCTGTCCCGGCTCGAGCGGTTAATATCATTATTGGATGACGATCTGGCTGACCCTGATGCGCGCTTCAGCCTAGGCTTGTGCTTACGGTTGTATTATGCGGATAATCGGCATTGACTTAAATGATCTCTATTTAGTTAGTATAGAGATTAAATATTTTGGAATACTGAAGTTAAACTAGTATTGGAGGAATTTATAATGGGAGATAAAAGTTCTAAAACTAAAAAAGAAAATAAGAAGTCTGAAAAGAAAGTAAATTCCCCACAACCATAAAGAGAGTAAGGAAACACGTTTTCAAACCCACCAATTTTGAGAAAATAAATGGTGAAAGCCTTGAGGTACATAAGTTGTACATTCTCAAGGCTTTTTTTGCTGTTCAGAAGAAAATTCCCGTTCAGTCCTTCAAACCATAATATTTACAAATAAATTTATTAGAGTAAAATATGGGGTTATACGGTAGTTGGACGATGAAATTACATGTTCACCTGATCTTGAAAATTTTGCCGTAATTCAATTGACCTTATCCACTATCTTTTTTAACTATTATCCGTCCTAATATATGAAGTTTGATTGGCGCTACTTAGGAGTTCAGAAATTTGATGATGAAGCAAGATATTTTAATGGGACTTAATAACTAACTTTCATTGGTGTAATTTGTCTAGTTCATGTGCAATTTACTTCAGTAAGGAGGATTTACAGATGCATATCAGAGAAAATATATATGGCCCTGACGATCTTGAAAATGAGTTTTCGCTTGAACAGATTATTAATGAGAATGAAACTAAAATCATCAACTTAATATACGGAATGACAGGTGATTATCATACCGCGCAAGATTTAACCCAAGAAACATTTTTAAAAGCGTTTCAGTCGAGGCAATCGTTTAATGGTCAGTCCAAAATCTCGACATGGCTATATCGTATAGCTGTTAATACCACGATCGATTATCAGCGTAAAACTTGTGTGCGTAAGGAAAATCCAACTGAAGAAATCGAAGTTAATACTGCAGTAAGCCAAGACCCCGATCAGAAGTGTCAAAAAACAGCAATGAAGAAAATCCTCTTTAAAGCAATCTCTCAACTCCCTGTCCAACAACGTGAAGTCTATACACTCAGGGAAATCAGTGGGTGCTCCACCAAAGAGGTAGCTGAAATTTTAAATATATCGGTTGAACTGGTGAAGTGGCGTTTGCACAAGGCCCGTACGATGCTTCGTAAGTCGTTAGCTGATGGAAACGGCTATGAAAATATGGGTTCCTTTAAATTAAGCCCAACCGGGATTGAGTAAAATTTTAAACGTAAATTAAACAAAACTCCTACTGTGGAAATATTCCTTCTTACCTTACCCAGATTTTCTATTTTAATTTTATCTCAATGGGCCTTTTTATTCTGACTCGATCACTATCTTTTTCGAATCAGTTTCGTCTTAATCTATGAAAGTAAGGTTGGCGCCACCTAACTATAGAACTATTCAACGGTTATTAGATTGCAATTTATTTAAAGGTAGGGTGAAAATGTTCAATTTTATTAAAAAGATGTTCAACAATGAAAAGGAGAATACAGCAATGTCAAAAGTATTGTATATTACAGCAAATCCAAAATCCCAGGAACAGTCCCTCAGTTTATCAGTAGGAAGTACCTTTATTGAGGAATACAAAAACGCTAATCCCAATGACGAGATTATCAATTTAGACCTATACAAAATGGATATTCCCTTAATTGATGAAGATGTATTTAGCGCATGGGATAAATTTGCAAAGGGTAGTTCATTTGACGGATTAACTCCAGTTGAGCAGAAGAAAATATCTGCAATGAATGCTTTATTAGAGCAGTTTTTAGCCGCGGATAAGTATATATTTGTTACCCCATTTTGGAATTTCACAGTACCTCCAAAGATGAAAGCTTACATCGATAACATTTGTATTGCAGGTAAGACATTTAAATATACAGAGAATGGACCCGTTGGATTACTAACTGATAAAAAAGCTGTTCACATCCAAGCTAGAGGAGGGGTATACTCCAGTGGCCCTGCTGTTGGGCTTGAAATGGGAGATAAATATATCAATACGATACTCTCTTTTATTGGAATTACCGATAAGGAATCTATTATTGTAGAAGGTGCAAATGCAACACCTGATAAAGCGGAAGAAATAAAAGCCAATGCAATCGCTAAGGCTCAAGAGGTTGCTAAAAGGTTCTAAAGGGTCCGCATGTTCAAATCGTGTCGCTCCGACCAAATAAGAAATTGGGAAAACCCGCAAAGCAGTGATATCACTGGATTTGCGGGTTTTGTTTATTTATGTGGAGTAAACCATTTTTCTTATTAAGCACCCTAAATATCCGGTATTTTTCGTACCTTGTCTGACAAATCAGCAGACAAAGTTTTCAGCAATAAGGCAACACCATTTTAGAGTTGATACATAGTGGACTAACTTTGTTCCTACTAAACCTATATTAAAATTGCCATCCTTCTTATTCACATAAACTTATAAAGTCATAAGTTTAATCTACTACCTTTATTAAATATTACTAACACTTTAGTTAGTAATTGTCACCATGCTTCATTAAACAATTTTGATATTTATGAAGGATTATAATCCTTGATGTAGAAATATTATACAAATTCTTATATTTTCGGATTTTATAATCGATATATGTGACAAAGGCAAACTTGGCTAAAGCCAAGGACGCAAAGCTATTGGGCCTTCCAGGTTATGCTGATGGTTGCCAGGTTACCGAAACCAATTTTTGTCACTCTTTATTAGAGCGACTTTTTTATTGCCAAGTGGGAACAATGGTGGTTTGAAAAACAACAAAAATTCCGTTATTGAGGCCTATAAAAAAATAGAGTAGGAGGTATATCTTTGGGTATTAATCAATTTGTTATTTTTACCTTAGGGGAACAAGAATATGGTATTGATATTTTCTGCACAAAGGAAATAGTCCGGATACCAAAAATCACCAAAATACCCAATACATCTGCTTTCATGGAAGGAGTTATTAATTTACGAGGTAAAGTAATACCGGTCATTGATCTTAAGAAAAAATTCTGCTTTGCGCAATCGGGGAATGGTATTGATCATAGGCTTCTTATACTTGAATTAGAAGGAATCAATTTAGGAATTATTGTTGACGATGTTTCTGAGGTAGTAAAAATTAACGAACAAGCAATTGAAACGCTTAGCACAGAGATTGCCACCATTGGAGCAAATAGTATCTATGGAATTGCTAAAATCAATCAACGGTTAATCCTATTATTGAATGCTTTAGAATTAAAAAATGAGATTCTAATTTAATATGAAAGAGAGTTGGCATTATGCTTTCTGTAAATGAATCGAATGCTTTAAAAATGTTTGCTGAAGTACAAGCAAAGGCAGTACATAATAGACCCATGTATATGATTACTGAAGGAGATAAAGTAATTTGGAAAAATGCTTCTGATGTTTTTGATATTGATGTTTTAAGTGTGGGTTCAAGGGTTAGGAGTGAAACCAGTGCTTGCAGAGCGGCTTCTCAAAAAAAGATAATAACAGAGAAAGTCCCGAGATCTTTATTTGGAATGAGGTTTTTAGTAACCTCCATTCCTATAGTTGATGAATCTGGAGATGCTATAGGAGCTTTTTCTACTTATTATCCACTTTTGCATCCTATTGATGCTGCATTTGATCATTTTGCCCCAATTCTGGCAGAGATGTTTCCAGAAGGTGTTCTATTGTATATGACTGACTTGCAGAAGTATATCCATAGACAGTCTTCTAAAGTATTTGATTTGCCAGTTAACCAAATTGGGGACGAATTGAAAGAAGACGATAATGCATTTAAAGCCATTAAAACCAAGCAAATGACAGTAGCAGAGGTTGATGCCAGTAGGTATGGGATACCGCTTTTTGTTGCAAGTTATCCATTATTTGATGAAGACAATGAAAATGAAGTTGTGGCTACTTTTGGGATGGTTATACCAAAAAAGACAGCAGCTCAGTTGCGTGATATGTCCGAAAATCTAGATAACGGTCTCTCTGGAATTTCTGCTGCTTTAGAGCAATTAGCCGCCTCAGCAACACAAATACATACAAATGAGCAGGAACTTAATAAAGATATCAAAGGAATAACTAGTCTTTCAGATGAAATTAATGAAGTGTCAGTATTTATTAAGGAAATTGCGGATGAAACAAAAATGCTTGGGTTGAACGCTGCTATTGAAGCCGCTAGGGCTGGTGAAGCTGGTAGAGGTTTTGGGGTTGTTGCAGAAGAAATCCGAAAACTCTCCGAACAGTCAAAGAGCACAGTTCCTAAAATCAAGAAGCTAACAGATAGTATTAAAGCTAACGTAACAATAGTAAGTGAAAAGAGCGAAAGTTCCTTACATTCAAGTCAGGAACAAGCGGCCGCTACAGAAGAGATAACAGCGAGCATAGAAGAAATAACTTCGATGGCTGAAGAGTTAAACAGTATTGCTAAGCAATTATAGTCGATAACTTTGGACAGCCCTCACCCTTCTGAACTGCACCCCAAATGTTAGACATGTGATAAAGTATTTATGTCTGACAAGAGGAGGTGCAGTTTTTCCTTCTTCCTGTCAAAAGCAATAAATCGTTATTCAGAACGTCGATTACTGATAGGAATCCAACCGCATGAGATTCTTAACATTTTGAGGTGGTGGGATTAATTGGATTCATACAATGATGCGACTTAGCATAAGAAGCATCGAGGAGGGATTTGTTTGAACGCACTGTTACAACCAGGAGATTTTGTCCGGGAATCACTAGAACTACACCTCTTTTTTGGGCGGATTATGAAGGAACACTCAATATTTCTGGAAGCTGGTTTTGTAGCAAAAGATGCCGCATTTGCGCAACAGGCAGATATGTTTAAGTGTAAATTTGCCGAAGTCTTACAAGAGGCTTTAATCTTAGCTAATGGGGTAGTTAGCGAGGAAACATTAAACTCCGGGGAATGGATAACAGATAAAACTCTACGGGCAGAACAAATTACCGAGGAGCTTTCCGGTATTAGCATCGAATCAATTATTACGACAGAAGAACTCAGACTGTGCCCCAATGCAGGGATTAACCAATCACACCTAGAGGCCCAAGTCGCTGTCTTAAATCAGAAAGCAATTGGTTTAGCTAGTACTTTGGTTCAATTTAAGACCAATATACTTGATGGGATGCTGCAATGTAAATTGTTCACTTTCAATTTCCCTTTATTATTAATTCATATCCGGAGAGAAGCGCTACTCTATATTCATCAATTAGAACGCTTGCAACAGCGCATGGTCGTTAATTTTGCTCAGGAAGCTCTGGAAGAGGAAAAGTTTTGGAATAGGCAAATGGCTGAGCACGCTGAGTTTATTAGCCATTTACTTGACCCTACTGAGTCTGGCTTAATTCTTCAGGCAAATAACTTTGCTGGCCAGTTTAATAAACTGGAGGATATAGCACAGGGAAGAGTAGAAGGTACAAAAACTCTTAGCCAGCTAACACGGGAAACTATCACGGCAACCCGTGCGCTTAGGGACTTTAAAGCAGCGGGTACAGAAGGGTTACTCATCTGCAAAATTAAATCAATAATTATTCCCCTCTTAGCAGATCATGTATTAAGAGAAGCTAACCATTATTTGAGAATATTAAACAGATCAAAACGAGAGTTACAGTTATAGCACAATGTAATTTCTATGGATAAGTGATTTAAAGGACTGGAAGTAACATAAAAAAGTAAGAGCTAGGCTTGAAGTGCCTAGCTCTATTTTTAGGAGTAACCTGGCTAGGGGCTTATTAAAAGAAACATTTTCACAAGGGTATAAGCTATGTTAAAAGGGATTTTGGTTATTTGGTTTTCTAATACTGGAAAAAATATGAAGGATATTCCGACAACTTGAAGAACATTGTTAAAAAGTAAATAAGGGCGCTTAAACAACTGGAGATCCCCAAGAAAATTGAACTAAGTATTTTGGATTAATTTATAAGAGTCTAATAAATGTAGTAATAAATGCAAGAGGTGCACAATATGAAGGAAAATACATTATATCCCCATCTATTTAAGCCGTTAAACATTGGGAAGCTGACTTTAAGAAATCGTTTGGCCTTCTCTCCTATGGTCTGCAATCAATGTACTATGGATGGGGATGTAACCGATGCCATGGTGGATTTTATCCGCCGACAAGCAGAGACAGGTGTAGCTTACGTAACTATAGGTGACACCCAGGTAGACCATGAGCGTGGTGGGGCTTTCATGGCTGAGTTGAATATTACATCAGAGCGCTGTCTACCAGGAATGACAAGGCTTGCCGAAGCAGCCTCTTATAGCGGTGCCGTTTTATCTGTGGAAATCTCACATGCAGGCCGTGGCGCTAAGGATCATCTGATTACAAAGCAGGCACTCGCTCCGTCTGCCCTTCCATTCTCAGGCTGTACATCGAATCTTAAAGAAATGGACATGGAAGATATGGAGGATGTCAAAGCGCGTTTTTCAGAATGTGCTGACAGGTGCAGACGGGCAGGTTTCGGCATGGTAATGATTCATTGTGCCCACAACAATCTACTGGGTCAGTTCCTGTCGCCACTGAGCAATAAACGAACGGATGGGTATGGCGGAAGTCCTGAAAATAGGAGACGTTATCCCCTGGAGGTCTTAAAAGCTGTCAGAGAAAGAGTAGGTTCAGAGCTCTGTATTGAAGTTCGTGTCTCTGCCTGTGAGGAGGCAGACGGCGGGCTAGAATTTGAAGAATCGCTTGAGTTTATGAAGGAAGCTCAGCAATATGTCGACATCATCCATATATCACGAGGAATAATATATAACCGTTCCGCAATTTACACACTACCAACATATATGAAACCAAGAATGCTCAATGTCGAATATGCTGCCTTAGCCAAAAGAGAACTTCATGTCCCTGTAGCAGTGGTGGGTAATATTACCTCTCTCGAAGAAGCGGAGGAAATTATATCCTCAGGTAAGGCAGACATTGTTGCAATGGCACGGACTCATCTTGCGGATTTTGAGGCTTTGAAAAAATCTGCTGCAGGTCAAAGCACTAAGGTCCGTCCATGCCTGCGCTGCCATCGCGGCTGCATAGACAACTCTGCTTTAGGGCAGGCAATTCACTGTACAGTAAATCCTGCTTTGGGTTTTGAAAGTATGGAACGGGCTATTCCCTATCCTGCCGCTAAAAAGCGTGTAATGGTAATTGGGGGTGGGCCTGCTGGAATGATGGCAGCACAAACTCTAAGACAGCAGGGTCATGAGGTTACACTATTTGAGCGGAGCAACCGGTTGGGAGGTCTCCTAATTGATGCAGCGGCTCCTGTGTTCAAAACGTATATGAAAAAGTATCTGGATTGGGATAGCCAGACGACCATGGAATGTGGTGCAAAAGTAATTCTGAATACTGAAGTTACTGCCGAAATGGTAGAAATGGAGAATCCGGATGCTGTTATCGTTGCCACGGGCTCAAATTATCTTATTCCAGATATTCCAGGTGTGGATGGCAAGAATGTAAAAATGCTCTCTGAGGTAGAAAGGAACCAGGAAGGTGTAGGCGAGCAAGTAGTGGTATGTGGCGGCGGGGTGGCTGGAGTCGAATGCGCGCTTTCGCTAGCGATGCAAGGCAAGAAAGTTACTATAGTGGATATGCTGCCTGCAAATCGACTTTGCAGGGATATTCCGTTTCTTCCACGTATAGACCTGCTCTCTCATGTAGCAGAGTATAATATTACGCTTTTGGGTGAACGAAAAATAATGAGCTTCAGTGAAAACGGCATATTTGTAGAGGGCATAACAGGAGAACACTCCCTAATACCCTGCGATACCACTATCATCGCCCTAGGTGTCAAGCCTTCTACGTCGCTGGGCACACAGCTTTGTTCAAAGTATGCTCAGGGAGTCCTACTGGCAGGAGATTGCGCAGGCGGCAAAAATTTATATGATGCCAACCATATGGCATTTTTCGCGGCAAAAAGAATATAAGATTCTTCTGTTTCCATCAATTCATAAGATGAAAGTTAGGATTGGGACTTTTAGATATAAAGTGCATACATAATAGGGGTAACCTGATGAGTGGCTACCCCTGGTTTTTTATATGTTCTGGTGATGAGTAGGCTTCAAATGGGCCTAACGTCATCAAGGATGTATCTCAAACAGTAATTCCTTTTCATTGGCATCCGCTACTGGCCCAATAGCCAGAAATTTGAACATTGTAAGGACCATTTTTTCTGAGTGAATAATAATCTCACTCTTTCCGTCTCCGGTACCAATAACGTATATTTTAATTTCAGGAGCAATCTTCCTACCCTTTTCATTATATAGTTCGAAAAAGAGTGCCTCACTCGCAATTTTCTTTGTATCATCTAAAGAGCCTGCATTGGTGATGGTGATTACATTATGAAGAGTCGTTTCACTTAAGGCCTTTTCTTTTTCGAATTTAATGCTCGTAAGATTTATGGACATATTCGCCGTGACGCTTTGTTTATTCTTGGGAGCCAAACGGTAATCCTTGTTAAATTCCCCTATGGCGTAATTTTCCTTCTTGGCTAAATCTTCGACAGTTAATGTTTGATTTGAAGTTCCACTTCCAGAAGAACAGCCAATTGAAGCGATGACGACGAGAAATGCCAGAGCTATGAGGATTTTCTTCAGCAAAGTAAATTCACTCCTTTAATATGGCAAGTTTATTTTTAGAATTTCGCTTCAAACTATTCATTTCCTGCTCTTTCGACAACTATTTAATTATCACTCTAATGAAAATTCTCAACAATCAAAAGTACCTGTCTTACTTGTGAAGTTGGGTGAAGGACCAAGGATCAACAACTCGCTCGGAAACCAGTGGTTTACGAGTAGCACGAGAGTATAGTTCTAATAGTAAAGGACGCCATTTATGGACGTCCTTTACTATTGGTTAAGCGTATTCATAGCACTACTTCGCTGTAGACTGTACCTTGTACATTTGCCGATACTTGGTAGACAGCTGAGACATCGATGTTATTCTCCTTCAAGAGCGTCATTGAGGCAATATAATCGTCTACTCGAAGCGCGATGCCGCATCCGGCCTTGATGCTGGACGGCAAGGGCATCACCCCTGCTGGATATCCAGCCTGCAACAGCGCCTTTTCGGCAAAGATGGACATATGAGTGTTAGGGAAAGTAAGAATATATGACACGAAAGCCAGCCTCCTAGATGTTAATGAGTCGCTTTGCACTGGCCATAGCGGTTACGATACCGTACATGTTAGTGATCTCACCAACCCCTAACTTCTCCGTAATTTCGTAATAATTGGTACAGGTGCCACAGGTTTGAATAAGCGTACCTGCTGCCTCTAAGGCAAGAAGGTCTTCCAAGCTGTTGGATTCCTTGCTGGTAAGATATGCCCCCGAGTTGAAGAACAAAATATGTGTAGGTGGCGGGGTAAGCTCTCTCAGAGCAAAGATGAAACCCTTAAGAAGTATGCGGCCTAGCTCTTCGCTGCCCTCTCCCATGGTATCACGGCTGATGGCGACAACGAGACCCGAAGCTTCATCGGTTACTTGCTCCTCCACGGCGCAGCCTTCACCTGCGACGATGGTCACTTCGATAATATTGTTTTCTTTTTGAGTATATTCGCTTTGATAACCGAGACCGGTGGCCATCTTTTGTAGATTTTGCCTTGAAAGGTCGTTATCGACTAAAACAGTCACAACGCCGCCTGCGTCTCCGAATTCCTTCAACGCTTTTTTTGCACGAATGACAGGTATTGGGCAGACTTGCCCTGTGGCATCAATATGTGTCATGAATAATCCCCCTTATCGTAATAAAATGGGTTGCTCTTGCGGTGAAAGTACTTCACCCACGATCGCAGCCTGTGGTTCCACTTCCTGAATGGCACTCAACAGCTCTTGCACACAGGATTTAGGCGCACTGAGAAACAGCCCACCGGAGGTCTGCGGATCCAGCATTAGTTCCTGTAAGGCAAAAGGTGTATCACCAAGTTCCACAGAGCCCTGCATATAATTGCGGTTACGTTGTGCAGCCGCAGTTAAAAGATAATCCTCAGCATACGCATAAGCTTGTGAGATATACGGTAGCTCCGAAGGATATAAGATCAACGAAGTATCTTTCCCTGCCATTTCCCTTGCATGTGCTAACAGTCCGAATCCTGTGATATCGGTGCAGGCATTGATGGGAAAACGATGCATTTTCTCCGCTGCGTATTTGTTGAGTCTCTGCATGGAAGAGAGTGCCGCCTGCACAGCCTGATCATCGGCCATTTCCCCACGTAGCGCCGCCATGACGATGCCTACGCCAAGCGGTTTTGTGAGAATAAGCTGATCTCCAGGCGCAGGTGTATTATTACGCCAGAGCCGTTTGGGGTCGATGCGTCCGGTGACGGCCAGTCCATATTTTGGCTCTTTGTCATAGATGGAATGTCCGCCACAAAGTACGGCTCCTGCCTCTTGTATCTTTTCCGCGCCACCAGCTAATATTTCGCCTAATTCATCTAATTCCATGCGCTCCGGATAACAGACGAGATTTAGGGCAAAAAGAGGCATACCCCCCATGGCATATACGTCGCTCAGGGCATTAGCCGCTGCGATACGCCCAAACAAGCGCGCATCTTTCACCATTGGTGTAAAAAAATCGACAGTGGAAACAATAGCAGTGTCATCATTTAACTGATAAACAGCAGCATCATCCGATGCATCAAAGCCAACCAAGAGTTTGGGGTCGCCAAAAGCAGGAAGACCAGATAACACTTTGGATAATTCGCCCGGGCCAATCTTAGCTCCACAGCCGCCCGAGGTACAGCTTGACAATAAATCTAGCATGAGAAACCCCTTTCTTAACATAAATATTTGAATTATACTAATATAAGTGAAATTACAGGCTCGAATTGGGAGGAAAAATGATTTATCTGGACAATGCCGCTACTACCCTAAAAAAACCCGATAGCGTCAAAAAGGCCGTTTTGCAAGCCATGGATACGTTTGGCAACGCTTCACGCGGAGCACATGCACCGGCGCTTGATGCCCTTCGTGTGCTGATGGAAGCGCGAATAGCATTGGCCTCACTCTTCGGGTTAAGTGATCCTATGCGCGTCGTATTCACACCCAATGCCACTGTCGCCTTAAACATCGCTATAACTGGCATCAATGGACATATCGTCACAACTGCCGCTGATCATAATGCGGTACTGAGGCCTATATACCGACGGGAAAATTATACCGTTGTTCCTTGCGACAGTAAAGGATGCATTTCGACAGAGGCAATTGCCGCTGCCATCCGACCAGATACTGGCGCAGTGGTACTCGCACATGCCTCTAATGTCACAGGCAACGTATTCGATATTCGATCTATCGGAGAATTATGTGCAGAGCGTGGCGTGCACTTCATCGTAGATGCTGCACAAAGTGCGGGGCTTTTGCCTATCGATATGAAAAACATATCGGCGCTTTGCTTTACGGGTCATAAATCGCTCTTCGGGCCACAAGGCACCGGCGGGCTTTGTTTGGGAGACGGTTTCATGCCTGAACCCCTGTATGTGGGAGGAAGCGGCCATCATTCCTTTGACATTAAACATCCCCATGAATTGCCCGATGCATTGGAAGCCGGTACGCAAAATGCTCATGGGATCGCCGGTCTCTTGGCTGGCGTACACTATATACAAGCCACTGGACTATCAGCTATCCATAGCAAGGCAGACACATTATCACGCCTGTTTGCACATTCGCTTGCGGATACTCCTGGAGTTACGCTCTATGGTGATCTGGATGCGCCCCTTCGTACACCTGTGGTCTCTCTCACTATCGAAGGATATGATTCCTCAGAAGTAGCAAGTCTTCTATTTGAGAAGTATGACATAGCTGTGCGTGCTGGGGCACATTGCGCACCGTTGATACATGAGGCGCTAAGCCTATCTGGCTCGGTTCGGTTTTCCTTCTCACATTTCAACACTGAAGAAGAGACGCAAGTTGCTGTTGATGCCATTCGTACCTTGTCTAGGCAAAAGCGGAAGGAATAGATTACAATTATAATTCAACAAATCAACACTTATTCCTTCAAATAAGAGATTGCTTATGCTGGAAATCATAAAAGTATTATGCCCAATTCTATGGCCAGCAGTTAATCGAACTGCTGGCTTGCTATTAATCCCGTAAAGGTTACTTTACAGATATAAATATTACCGTGTGCTTTTGGGAGTTGTCAAATCTGATATACGCACCTTGTTTATGGACGTGCCAAAAACGCAGGAGAGTATACAAGAGAATTGGAAGAAACTTAAATATTTTTTGAGGAGATTTATACATGATTAGAAAAGCGACGATCAATGATTTGGATAGCATCATGAAAATTGTTGGGAAAATCATCACAGAAATGGCCACATATAACAACTTTCAATGGGATGAGAATTACCCTCAAGCCAGAGACTTTGCTGCCGATATCGAAAAAGGAGAACTCTTTGTTTCAGTAAGAGAAAATGAAGTGGTTGGGTTTATATGTATTAATAAAGATGAACCTAATGAATATGAAGGACTAAATTGGTCATCAAACGAAGAGGCCTTGGTCATTCATAGAATGGGAGTAAGTACGGACTATAGAAATGCCGGTATCGGAACAGAACTTGTAGGGCTTGCTGACGAATTGGCTAGAAGTAGCGGTGTAAACTATCTGAAAACAGATACCTATTCGCTGAATACTAAAGTCCAAGGATTATTTCAGAAGTGTGATTATGCTTTTGTTGGAGAAATGAACTTTTTAGGAAAAGAAAAGCCTTTTTATTGTTATGAGAAAGTTTTAGGACTATAGTCAGAAGTAAACGATGTAATGATACAAAAGGATGATGCGTACTTCATGGATAATGGAGTAGGGCATTAAATCGTAGGAGTGAGGTAAACGTTATGGAAATCAAAGAGAGAATCGAAAAGTTAAGACACTTAATGAAAGAAAATAAGATGGATGCCTATATCATTCCGAGTGCTGATTCGCATCTCAGTGAATATGTGGCAGATCATTTTAAATGCAGACAATGGATATCTGGATTTACAGGTTCAGCAGGTACGGTAGTGATTACCTTAGACGACGCTGGCCTTTGGACCGATGGTAGATACTATATTCAAGCTGAGAAACAACTCGAAAATTCCGGAATTCGTTTATTTAGAATGGCAGATCCCGGAGTACCCTCGTATACGGATTGGTTAAAAACCGTTCTTAAAGAAGTAAGCTGTGTTGGTTTTGATGGTAACGTTTTTTCTGCAAAAAGCGTTAACGAAATGGAAAAGGAATTTAAAGCAAAAAGCATAAGCTTAAAAATAGATCAAGATTTAATGGGTAAGCTATGGGAAGACAGACCAACCTTGCCTGCAAACGAAGTTTTTGTCCATGATATTCAGTTTGCCGGACTTTCTAGAATGGAAAAATTGAATCAAGTAAGAGCGGAAATGAAGACAAAAGGGGCAAACCATCATTTGCTCACTTCCTTAGACGATATTGCTTGGCTTCTCAATATTAGGGGAGCCGATGTTCCTAATAATCCCGTGACTATCGCCAATGTCGTCGTAGCCTTAAATACGTGTTATCTATGTATTGAAGCTTCAAAGGTTCCAAGTGCTGTTAAAGCAGAGTTAGAGGCAGAAGGAATTAAGTTAGAAAGTTATTATGAAACGGCACAGCTTTTGCAGAATCTAAAGGACAATGATTCCATCATGCTCGATCCCGATATGACGAATGCCAGCCTATATAACGCGATTAATAATGATGCTGCAAAAATTGAGTGTCCTAATCCTACGACAATGTTAAAGGCTGTAAAAAATATAACTGAACTTGAGAATCTAAGAAGCTGCCAGATTGATGATGGAGTAGCCATGGTAAGATTTATTAAGTGGCTGAAAAACTCTATTGGAAAGCAAAACGTAACAGAGCTGTCTGCAGGAGATAAGCTGGAGGAGTTTCGGAGACAAAACCCAGTTTGTGTGGGTCTTAGTTTTGATACCATTGCAGGGTATAAAGATCATGCTGCAATGATGCATTTTACGGCAAAACCAGAAAACACCTACACCCTGAAAAATGAAGGGCTGCTGCTCGTAGATTCAGGCGGCCAATATTATAGTGGAACAACTGACATTACAAGATCGATTGTCCTCGGAAAGCTTTCAGAAGAAGAGAAAAGAGATTATACATTAGTATTAAAAAGTCATATAGCCTTAGCTACCGCTAAATTCTTATATGGCACGACAGGTTCTAATATAGATATCTTAGCAAGACAACCGATCTGGAAATACGGTATGGACTATAAATGTGGAACTGGACATGGAGTAGGGATTTTCTTAAATGTTCACGAAGGACCACAAAGAATGAGTCAGGTACCTAATAGTGTAAAACTCACAGAAGGTATGATTCTTACGAATGAACCAGGCATATACAAAGAAGGCAAACATGGCATTCGAACAGAAAACATGATGATCGTAGTCAAAGATGAAAAAACGGAATTTGGTCAGTTCATGAGATTTGAAACCATCACCTATTGTCCTATAGATTTAGATGGGGTCGATCAAACGATGCTAACCCAAAGTGAGCTAGAATGGTTAGAAACTTATAATAAAACGGTCTATACAAAGCTCTCTCCTTATTTGAACGAAGAAGAGAAGGCCTGGTTAGCTAATGAGATAAATTATTAAAATCAACAGTTTTAATAATTACCCTATAAAAGACCTCCTATGATAAGTTTTATTTCTTCCATAGGAGGTCTTTTTTATCACTTTACGAATTTCAAGATTCAGTTCAAGAAGAGGCTTTATATATCGCCATTATCCGTTATATGGATTTTGGCTACCCGATTGTAGATCGCTTTGAATATCTTGTTTGATTTTTTGTGCCTCTGATTGATTAGAAAGTTGTGTTCCGAATGTACTGCCTTGCTGACCTTGTTGCATACCCGATTGCAGATCGCTTTGAATGTCTTGTCTTACTTTTTGTGCCTCTGATTGGTTAGAAAGTTGTGTTCCGAATGTACTGCCTAGTTGACCTTGCTGGTTAGCAGATTGTAAATCGCGCTGGATGTCTTGTTTCACTTTTTGTGCATCTGAGCCGAATTGATTTTGGTTTTTCATTTTGTCACCTCCCAATGATACTTTCTCCAGTTTGGATACTTTTATTTGTGGAAATTTGTGGAAGGTGCTTTTCCCTTTGTTGAGGAGAGTAAGAAAAAGGTAGGCCAGGAATTCGATATTCCTGGCCCTTAATATACGCTTCCAGCTAATTCAAGCTACCCTTTCCAATTAACACATTAATAATCGGAGAATCATTAGAATTAACATAATTATGACGATTAAAGTAGTTAAGGGCAACGCTAATAAAGGAAGGATTGTGGACATATGTTTCACCCCCCCTGATTTTTCTGGCATAAGAATTGAGAGAGGGCATTAATGTAGGGTGATAAGGGCCCCATAAGAAGAAAAGAGAGAATTTGGGGACTATAACCCCGGGCTGAACCGGGGCTATAGTCTGTCGGAGCATTAGGTGCTAACGAAGGTAATTTGATTACACGGAATTCGTACAATAGGACGAACTCCATCGATACGAGTACCAATATTCGAAAATTGTTGAGCTGAAGTTAGAACTGCAACACCGTCTTGTAACCCCCCGAACGTACCTTTCCAGAAGCTCGAGTCTTCGCCGACAATTAAACGGGCACCGATGGGAAAACTGTCAAATAATACTCTGCAAGTGAAAGGTACGGAGGATTGACTTAGAAAAGGATGGCAAGGCCGAAAACAACCCAGACCCATATTATAATCCCCCTTAATTTAGATTTGGCCAAGACCTAGGCCTATAAGAATAAGAGGGGGATTTGATATTATACAAGTTATTTACACTTCCTGATTCCAATATATTCAGGTTGTCTTCATTGAGTTACCGTTTGATTAACGAAAATGGAAGTTGTCTCTAATATTTCTGTTTCATGTCAAGTTTTGTGTTTTCTTAAGCTGAGGTAACCTTTTCCGATAAGGTCTAAGATAGGCTTGCTTTTGTTTTGTTTAATTGTTATCTCTTCGAGAACGAGCTTCTTCTTCTCAGAATGAAACAAATCCTCAATTTAATACCTGTCAATCTTCTCTAGTATCGTCGAAATACCTAAATCTCCAGGTGATGGATAAGGGAGATTTGGACATAAATCCACTCCAGCCTTACGGTAGGCGTTAGCCCAGAGTGTTGAGCATAGATTAGTATCATCCGCTTTATAAGGCCATACCCAATTTAATAAATATCTTGATGCTTCCCAGAGGAGTAGCTTGTAATCATATCTTGTTCCTAATTCGCCAACAACGTGATCAACAATTATTTGGCGTTGTTCATTTGTTAAATTGTCACAAGTAAATACTTCCGCTCTTCCGTTATATATACTAAGGTTCTGGTATCTGGTTTTTTTAAATGGGAGGATCTCAATAGCTTTATCTGGTTCTACTACACCAGCCACGTGGGTATAGGAACTTCCAGTAACTGATTGGATTACTTTATCGATCCAAGTGTTACCTCGAATCAATAGAATGTCACCGGGCCGAATCTTGGAAGAAAAGTCTTCTGCCAGAATCGTATCTGTGGCATTTTGTGTTTGAGAGCTAAGAATGATTTTGCTATTGTCAGAATTCCCAATCCTAAAAACACTAAGAGCTAGGGTGCAAGCCGTAAGTAACAAAAGGCTTATAGGAAAGATTGATATTTTCTTTATATACCTAAGCACATTAAATTCCTCCCTAAAATCGCTGGTGCTATCGTTACTATATCGAAAAGCTATTTTCTAACGCCTTAGTATCTTCGGAAGGACTTCAATTTATAACTTAAAACCTCAAATATAAACATTAAAAAGAGGTGTCAAAGTTAAAATTTGCACCACTCATAATAACGGAATAATATGAGACTAGTAAGTTAAATCTATTGTTATGTGCCAATAAAATAAAAAGCATTGGAATAATCTGCCGATTGACGAACGATTATCAATACTACGAAAACAATGGAATCGTTTAGAGGAGATGCGTAAACTTAACCCGAACATTTATACTCATTAGGCTATAAATTGGTATAGGAATCCAAATGCTTTAGTAAAATATTCAACTTTCCTAGTTTATGGCTCTCAAGTTAGTTCTAGGAGCAAAAAGGAAAAGAGGGATCTCAGACTCTTGAGATTCCTCTTTTCCTCTTCTTTTTGTTAATGACTATCATTTTTATAGATGGAGATTATTGTTGTTTGTACTGGGGCTCCTGACCCTGAATGTATTGCTCTCTTCCTTGCAACTCAGCTAGAGCAGAATCAAAGGATTGGGCGAGTTGTTCAAACGTTTGCTTTGCCTGTTGATCCTGAGTTTCTAAGGAGAAGGTCTTCATCGTAGCGGCTGCGTTTTGAACTGTAGCGATAGCTTGTTCCATTTGTGTTCCAACGGTCATTTTATCACCTCCTTTATAGAGTGATTAATGATGGTTAACCTTTAGGTTTAAAAATGAGCGACCCAAGGAAACCAAAGATGATAGCAGCAGAGACACCGGCACTGGTAATCGAAAAGATACCGGTTAGAACCCCGATCGGACCAGAAGATTCGAACTCCTTCAAAGCACCCTTAACTATCGCATTACCAAAATTGCTGATAGGTACGGTAGCCCCTGCACCAGCAAATTTCACGAGGGGTTCATAAAGACCCAAGCCGCCAAGAATAGCGCCCACGACGACTAAGGTACTTGTAGTATGGGCCGGAGTTAGTTTAAGCCCGTCAAGCATTAATTGCCCGATGACACAAATTAGGCCGCCCACGATAAAAGCCCATAAAAATTTTTCCATATAAAAAAACATCTCCTTTAGATCTCAATACTTACGGCATGGGCGATACAAGGGATGCTTTCTTTCTGCTGGTAGGACATAGGGGAAAGTAAAGCACCTGTGGCAATGACTAAAATCTTTCGGAGCTCACCCTTGCGCATACGATTAAGAAAGTGACCAAAGGTGGTAACAGCACAGCAGCCGCATCCACTTCCTCCGGCTAGGACAACCGGTTGATCTTCTTTGTAGATTAGTACTCCGCAATCTGTAAAGATCTCTTTCGGTATATTGAGGCCATGCTTTATTAGTAAGTCACCTGCAATTCGATGTCCCACTCTTCCAAGGTCCCCCGTTGCGATAAGATCATAGTAACTCGGATCTCGATCTAAATCTCTGAAATGGGCTTCAATCGTATCCACTGCGGCGGGTGCCATTGCCGCTCCCATATTGAAGGGATCCGTAAGTCCCATATCAATCACACGCCCAATCGTTGATGCGGTCACTCTGGGACCTTCGCCTTGAGCAGCAACTAAAGCGGCGCCAGCGCCTGTTATCGTCCACTGAGCTGTTGGTGGTTTTTGGGATCCGTACTCCGTTGGATACCGATACTGTTTTTCTGAAGCGGCATTATGACTAGATGCACAGACTAAGGCATTCTTAGCAAATTGACTGTCAATAAGGAGGGAGGCTAGAGATAAACCTTCCATCGAAGTAGAACAGGCACCGTAAAGCCCAAGGTAAGGGACAGATAGTGTCCGAGCGGTAAAACTGCTAGGAACAATCTGGTTAATTAAATCCCCGCTGAATAAAAACTGAACATCTTCCTTTTTCATCTTGGCCTTTTTAATGGCTGTCTCACAGGCTTGTTCTTGAAGTTTTTGTTCCGCTTTCTCGAAGCTATCTTGTCCCAGTCGTATATCTCCATGCAGGAGATCAAAATCCGAAGCTAAGTTACCTTTTGCTTCATAGGGCCCACCCACCGCAGCGGAAGCGATAATGGTAGGTTTTGACTCAAAAACCCAAGTCTGATGGCCTTTTAACATTTACATCACACCCAATGCTCTTAAACTTATAACGACTAAAGAAACGACAAAAGCAGAGAAGACACCATAAACAATGACTGGACCTGCCAGCTTGAACATATTACCGCCGACTCCTAGAACATAACCTTCAGTTTGGTGTTCAATAGCAGCTGAGGCGATGGTATTGGCAAAGCCAGTAATAGGAATAACAGTGCCCGCTCCTGCGAACTGAGCAATATGGTCGAAAACACCGAAACCTGTGAGTAAAACCGTAAGGATGATAAGAACTGCTGTTGCAGGATTTCCTGCAGCCTCTTGAGAGAAATGAAAATACTTAACAAAGAACAAGGATAAGGCTTGGCCTATCGTACAAATAATCCCTCCGACGAAAAAAGCCTTAACACAGTTATAAAGAATCGGCCTTTTTGGCTCTCTTTCTTGGGCGAATTGTTGATATTCTTGCTGAGTAGGTGAGAGCTTCTTTTTCTTCTTACTGGACATTTCAGCACCCCTTAATGCAATAAGTAAGGACGTAATTTATTGAGGAGATCCTCAAGTCTTTGCGAGTTCTTTGAATACATAGCCTTTGCTTCTTTGTTCTCTGTTTGAAAGGTAAACGTTACTAGGTCAGCTTGGCTCTTTTCAAGAGTAGCATAAAGCATTTCTTTGACTTTGGGTTGAGGGAGTTCGACAGAATCGTCAAAGAGATCGAGGTATAAATCGCCGGAGGAATCGACCTGACCGAGAAATACATTCTCAAGGGCTACGCCCATCTTGTCGAGTTCACTATTTAGCCACTCTGGGGTAAGCCCTAAGGAGGCGAGAGGTTCTTCCAACATGTTTCCATCCAAAGCAACCGTTTGTGGTTCAGCCTGAGGGGCGACCTTTCTTCCAAGGTCGTAGGAGGTTACTGGCTTTTTGTGTGACTTTAAGTAAGGATTGATCTCACCGTTTGTCTCCATCACCGCAAATTCCACATCGGTCATATTAAAGGCGTTTTTAGAACGAAGTTTTGCTAACAGGTCTTCTCCCGTCATTCGCACACTCAAAAGGTTTTCTTCCATAACCTTGCCATGCTTGATAAGCACGGCTTCTTTTCCGTTAATTAGCTCGTGCATAACCTTGCTCTTGATTGCGAGATAGTCCAAAGCTACCGGAAGCGTAACCCACACAAACATTACAATAAAACCATAAAACAAAGTGACGAGATTTAAAGACATTAATGTGGCCGTTATGGCAATTATGATATAGCCTATAAAATTAAAAGGATTGATCTGAGTAATATTCCTTTTGCCCAATAGCCTTACGGCTGCCCAGACTAGAATAAATAAACTGATTGATCTTAGAAATATCTGTGCCCATTCTTGCATAGGTATACCTGCCTTCTTAGTTCCCTTTATACTGGGGTTCTTCAAATTCAAGAGTCTTCAAGCGGTTTTCCAGATCTGTAATAATGAAGTGGGTTTCTTCGAGGGCCTCCGTAAACACAGAACGTGTTTCTTCATCTCTCGTTTGTGTGCTATACACTCTTAAGGTTCCCTGGGCCCCTTTCAAGCTAGCTAGGGTTTGTTTAACTTGAGAAGCAACTGTCATATTATCAACCTCCCTTATCACAACGTTATTATGGCTCATTAAAATTTTATAATCCCTCGGATGGTAAATTAGTTAGATGTTTTATTGAAAGAAATGAGAGTACATATTGAAACGGCACGTCTTCACTAATTACTTAGCAAGTGAAGAGTCCATAGGGACTCTTTGGTGGATTCACCACAACTAACTTGTTCGTTTTGTTTCATTCTTGTGTTGTTATGCATGTTGAAGTACACTAAGTCCATGGTGAGAAATCCATTCGTATTAAAAGAGAAAGAGGCTTCGAAAATGACAGGCACAATAATAAAAGTAACAAAGAGTTTTAGCTTTGATGCTGCCCATTTTTTGCCCAATCATAAAGGGAAGTGTTCCTCCATGCATGGTCATACGTATAGATTGGAGGTCACCGTTGTACGCGAAAATGGGAAGCTGATTGATAGCGGTTCTGATGAAGGGATGGTCATTGACTTTTCTGACCTTAAGGCAATTGTGAAGGCAGAAGTTATAGACAAAGTGGACCACAAAGTTTTAAATGATGTATTTCCCTTTAGGACAACAGCGGAGAATATAGCTGCTCATTTTATGGGTGTTTTAATCGATAAATTGCAACCTTTTGGCGTTAAAGTGGAGAAAATTAAATTATGGGAGACACCAGATTCCTGTGTGGAAGTAAGTCATGAATGATATGAACGTACGCTATCCAATCATCGAGATATTCACGAGTATTCAAGGTGAAGGATTTCATATGGGAAAGGGAGCTACTTTCATTCGTGTCGCTGGATGCAATCTACGTTGTAGTTGGTGCGATACCTCTTATTCCTTTGATATATCCAAAGCACGATGGATGTTTGCCAGAGAAATCGCGGATGAAATTCAAACTCCACATCGGCATATCGTGATTACTGGTGGGGAACCAACCTTATACGATCTTGGGCCATTAGTACAAGAGTTACATAGGATGGGTAAATATGTAGCGATAGAAACAAATGGTACCAACCCAATACCAGTGGAGTGGGATATCGATTGGATTACGGTATCACCAAAACCAAGTAGTGGGTTCGCCCTATCTTGTCATGCAGACGAGTTGAAGTATGTAGTAGATGATGAATTCAGTATTGAGGCTATAACTGACCGCACTATGCCTGAGGGAAGGATTTTTCTTCAGGTAGAAAGTGGGCGACCTGAGTCAGCTCGTAAAGGATATGATTTGATCAATCGTTATCCAGAACGTCGATTACGGATGGGAATACAACTGCATAAAGTTCTCAACGTGAGGTAATTCCAACATTATCTTTCATTCTGGTTTATCCAACAGTCATGGAAGGTAATTTTTTATGATGTGATTGTGAAGAGGAGGATTCATACTTTATGAAATTAATATCATGGAACGTTAATGGGATACGAGCTTGTGTAAAAAATGGTTTTCTGGATTTCTTTGAAAAAGAAAATGCCGATATCTTTTGTCTTCAGGAAACAAAGGTCCAGGAGGAACAGATTTCCTTTAATCTTGATGGCTATTATCAGTACTGGAATTTTGCTCAGAAAAAAGGGTACTCAGGAACAGCCATATTTTCAAAAATTGAACCTATCAATATAGTATATGGAATCGGCAAAGAGGAGCATGACCAAGAAGGCAGAGTCATAACCTTGGAGTTTGAGAACTTCTATATTGTGACGGTATATACTCCGAATTCCCAAAGAGGACTAGCTAGATTGGACTATAGGATGAAATGGGAAGAAGACTTTATAAACTATCTAAAAGGGTTAGATAGCTTAAAATCGGTTATATTTTGTGGGGATTTAAATGTAGCCCATAATGAAATAGATCTAAAAAATCCGAGCTCAAATCGAAAAAACGCTGGTTTTTCGAATGAAGAAAGAAGCAAATTTACTGAAGTGATTAACAATGGGTTTGTAGATACGTTTCGGTACTTTTATCCTGATAAGACTGAAGCCTATACCTGGTGGTCGTATATGTTTAATGCTAGAGCCAATAATGCGGGATGGCGAATCGATTACTTCTGTGTATCAGAAGGGTTGAAGGATCAGTTGAAAAATGCCGTTATATATAGTGAGGTTACAGGCTCTGATCATTGCCCAGTCGGATTAGAGATATTTTAAAAAAATGAGTGCACTTGTTTTTCTCATCAGTATCGATGAAAATCAAGTGATGTCCCGAGGACTCACTTGATTTTTATATCGGACAAAGAGTATGGAGAAAGAATAATGGATAATTCTAAATTAAAACGAAGTGTCTATCCCATGCCAGAATTCATAAGAGACGCTCTGTTAAGAGATAATTTAATTGAAGAATATAAAATGCGACCACCCTATCAACAAAACGACTATATAGGGTGGATAACAAGAGCCAAGAGACCCGAAACCGTGCAAAAAAGACTTAATCAAATGATAGCTGAATTGCAGGATGGGGATAAATATATGGGCATGGACTACAAGGCATCAAAAAAAGGACAAAATACTAGGGTTGCCAATAAAAAACGTATTCTCATCATGACGGCTGTGTCAGGAGAAAGGGAGGCAGTATTACGCGGACTAGATAGACTGCAGATTAATCAAAAGTGTGATGTCTTGCTAGCAGGAGTTGGTCCCGTGGCAGCTGCAGCGAATACAGCGAAGGTATTAGCGACGACTAAATACGAGTTGGTTATAAGTACTGGTATCGGTGGGGGTTTTATTGGCAGGGCTGAGGTCGGTTCCCTTGTGTTAGCCAATGAGATTGTTTCGGCAGATCTCGGAGCAGAGACGCCGGAAGGATTTAGGTCTTTGGATGAATTAGAATTTGGCTCCACCAAAGTTGAAGTAGAGTCTAGCTTAGTCGATCAGGTGACGGAGGCTTTGCGTGCCGCAAAGCTCCCGGTTAGCGTCGGTCCGATAATCACAGTATCTACGGTGACTGGAACAGCGGAGAGTGCTGAAGAAATGTGTAGACGCGTGCCAGGTGCTGCTGCCGAGGGGATGGAGGGGTACGGCGTTGCTCTAGCTGCTCAGATTTTCGGAGTACCTGCCTTGGAAATCCGCGCTATCTCGAACCAGGTCGGGCCAAGGGATCGGAGCGCCTGGAGAATTAAAGAAGCATTCGATGTTTTGGAAAAAGCTTATACAGTATTGGAGGAGTTACTATGAAAATTGCCTTTTCACCTTGTCCTAACGACACGTTCATTTTTCACGCATGGGTCCACGGACTCATTCCTGATGCACCGAAACTTGATGTAACTTACGCAGATATAGATATAACAAATAGTTTGGCAGCCAGCTCAAAAGGCCCGGACGTGGTAAAAATTTCGTACGCTGCACTGCCCTGGGTGTTGTCTGAATATGCTTTGTTACCTTGCGGTGGCGCCTTGGGGAGAGGATGTGGGCCACTGGTACTGACCTCAGACGAAAGCGCTGCTGATAAGGGACCAGCGGGCTTGAAGGGACGACGTGTAGCTGTGCCCAGTGAACGATCCACCGCCTACTTACTGTTTAGGCTATGGGCAGCTCAGCAAGTTCCAGGGGGCATAGGTGAAATTGTTGTTATGCCCTTCGACGAGATTATGCCTGCGGTACGCGATGGGGCAATTGACGCAGGACTAGTCATTCATGAGGCACGCTTTACATACCCTGAGTATGGTCTAAAGCTCTTGGCTGATTTAGGGAGCTGGTGGGAGTCAGATGCCGGTTTACCGATTCCACTGGGAGCGATTATTGCTCGTCGGTCCTTGGATTTGGATGCTATCTCCGGATGGATCAGAGCATCAGTTAAATATGCGTGGGCCCATCCGCAGGAGTCCCGGGAGTACGTGCTACAACACGCCCAAGAGTTGTCCAGTGAAGTGGCAAACGCTCATATCAATCTTTACGTGAATGAGTATTCCGAGGATTTAGGCGAAAAAGGATATGAGGCTATTACTGCACTCTTGAGTCGGGCCATGCAAGAGGGAATCGTACCAAAGTTTGACTTGGCAGCACTGCGTATATAAAGGAGTTATAGCAAAGAAAAAGGCCGGGATATCCGGCCTTTCGTTGTTAGAATCTCCGACGGTGACCAAAGAAGAAAAATGGGAAAAAGAAGGGAAAAAACGGGAAAAAAAACGGAAAGAATCCAAAACGCCTAAAACCAAACATACCTCAATCTCCTTTCTCTTATTCAGATTGATGCCCAAGCATCCTTAATTTAGAAGATTACGCCGAGGGCGATAAGGATCAAAATAGCAATGGCAATAATAGCTGCGCCAACACATTGACCTCCGCCCATAACAATTGGGTTGCAACATCCGCCACCATAACCCATGCCGTACAAATTGATCTCCTCCTCTCACATCAGATTAGAACTCTTTTAGAATGCAATTCCCATCGCAATAAGCAGAAGAATGATTACAACTACGATTGCGATACCTTCTAATTTCTCACCATGACGCATAACTCCATCTAACCCCACTGCCATACTTTCAACCTCCCTTCGTTAGATAGTACATAATATGCCTTGTCTTAGATAGATGTCCCAAGTGCTGTAATAATATGTAGAGATTTATTTGTTTCATAGCGAACAGTTGCCACAAACGAATGATAGGGGAAAGGGTCAAGAGTCCGGTTTTTGCTTTTGTTATAGGACAGATTGACTTAAATGAAAGAATGTAATAATATAGTAGCAATGGCTATTTTCTTTAATATCGATAATTGAATAGAATCAACTTCTTATCAAGAGTGGTGGAGGGGCTGGCCCGATGAAACCCGGCAACCGGTATTTTTAAAATACAACGGTGCCAATTCCTGCAATGGATACATTGATAGATGAGAGAGGAAATGGTGTAAATTAATCCTCTTTCGTATGAATGAGGATTTTTGTTTTGAAAGGGGAGAGTCACTTTGCCTATCAACATACCCGATGGTTTACCAGCTGCTGAAATATTAAATAATGAAGATATTTTTGTCATGAATGAGGGAAGGGCTTCACATCAGGATATTAGACCACTGAGTATCCTGATTCTCAATCTCATGCCCAATAAAATTATCACGGAAACACAAATATTGAGGCTTCTAAGCAATTCACCGTTACAAGTCGATATCACCTTACTTTATCCCGAAACGCATCGTTCCAAGAATACTCCAGAAGAATATCTGGTCAAATTCTATGATACCTTTGAGAACATTAAGGATAAGAAATTTGACGGAATGATTGTCACTGGAGCGCCAATCGAGCAGATGGATTTTGAAGAGGTTGATTTCTGGCCGGAGTTAGTGAAGATCATGGACTGGAGCCAACATCATGTTTATTCGACCCTGTACATCTGCTGGGGAGCACAAGCTGGATTGTACCATCAATTTAGTGTTCCAAAGTATTCACTTCCTGCCAAGATGTTTGGCGTTTTTCCCCATACCATTAACAGAAAGAATGTTAGGCTCTTCAGAGGGTTTGACGATATTTTCTATGTCCCCCATTCCAGGCATACGGAAGTAAGAAGGGAAGATATCGAAAAGGTTGCTGAGCTAGAGATTCTCTCTGAATCCGAGGGGTCTGGCGTCTATATAGTGGGCACAAAAGGTGGTCGGCAAATTTTTGTGACAGGCCATTCAGAATATGATCCCCTGACCTTGAAATCTGAGTACGACCGAGATATAGCAGGAGGTCTTCCTATCAACATCCCTCAAAACTATTATCCGGGGGATGATCCGAAACAACCACCGATCGTTAAGTGGAGGAGTCACTCCAATTTGCTCTTTGCAAACTGGCTCAATTACTATGTCTATCAGGAAACTCCCTATAATCTTAATGAACTTGATTAAATAAAAACACGAAATTGAGGAATGTGATCTTAGCCAGAGCAATCAAATTTCAAAGGATTAAAAATAGATTGAGAAAGAAGGAATTTCAATGCCAGATTATGAACACGATCGGGAAGCCGCATGGCAACTTCTAAGCGAATATGTCAAGAGTGAGACTCTTTTAAGACATGCCATAACAGTGGAAGCTGTCATGCGCCAATTTGCCTCCCTCTATAATGAAGATACTGAAAAATGGGGCATCATTGGACTATTACATGATATCGATTTTGAGATGTACCCTGAACAGCATTGTCACAAAACGAGGGAAATACTCGAGCCAAGGCATTTACCTGAAGAGTATATTCGGGCCATAGAAAGCCATGGTTACAAACTTGTCAACGAAGTGGAACCCATCGAAAATGTTGAAAAGGTGCTTTATACCATTGACGAACTGACAGGTCTTATTTCTGCCACGGCACTTCTTAGACCCAGTAAAAGCCTTTTTGACTTAACTGTAAAATCCGTAAAAAAGAAATGGAAGCAGAAGAGCTTCGCTGAGGGAGTCAGCCGTGAAGTCATAGAAGACGGTGCAGAAAGGCTAAAGATGGACTTGGATTATGTTATCGAGCAAACCATCAAAGGCATGCAGAACGTCGCGGCTGAAATAGGTCTAGAGGGAAACCTAGAAGCGGGGAAGTAAATAATACTGAGGAAAACTATGAGCCAGTAACTCTCTTTTAAGAGTGATACTGGCTTTAAACATTTTGGAAGAGGAATAAGAGAGTAAATATAATATGATTTTGCTAAACGTTAAAATAGTTAACGCTTTTTAAGGTGTTAACATAAATCCCGGCCTTATGTTAACTGGTTTACAACGAGTTAACATTCTAACGTTAACTAGTTTACAAATTTCGATATAATAAGCGCGTATTTATCGGGCTTTCGTGTTGGCATGCTTATTGCAATGAAAAATAATGTTATCGAAATGTTGTCTCAACGTCCTGTTATTAAATAATGAGACAACTAGATGTTAAAATTTTAAAGGAGGGATATTTGAGGGCCCATTATCTTAGTCAAGTGCTCTTATAATTTGTCTTTTAATTTGGGTTTTCTTATTTTCAGTACACTATATTGGGAGGAATTATATTATGACATCTTATTTTGATGCTTTAAAAGCAGAGATGAAGGATTGGAAAACAGCACTATTAGTGATTGTCTTTACAGTAGCAAGAGTGATTTTTGGGTATGCTTGGGTTGAAGCAGGAATAGGCAAAGCTACAACATGGCTTTCTGATGGAAAACTCAATTCGATTGGTTTAATTAAAGGAATGGTTAATAATCTAGCGGCTGCCGGCCATCCTGATCCACTGGGTATCACCCATTGGTATGGTTGGGTTGCTAATATTTTCTTCGTAAATATGATGCCTGCACTTACTGATGTCATGGTTGTTGCTTGTGAAATTGGAATTGGTTTAGTCATGATTCTAGGCTTTAAAGTATTCTGGGGTGGTTTAGTAGCGTTATTCATGAATCTCCAGTTCTTTGCTTCCGGATCCTATAATAATTTCGGTTATGTTTGGACAGACTTAGCAGTAATGAAATTCGCAAAATATGCTGAAATGATTGGCGTAAGCGGATACCTTAGTTTTAAGAAAAATCAAAAATTACTACAAACTGGTAATAAGAAGCAAGCAGCCTAATTTAATGTGATAAAGTACAACGTAAAAAGCCTTGGAGGTTAAAGCTCTAAGGCTTTTTTATATTTCTGACTTTGAGTCTTTTTCAAAAAAGTTAAAACATCTAGATGCTAAATATAAAAAAATACTAAAAGATAAAAACATGATAACTTAATTAGCGAGCTCAAACAAATTGAGTTACTCGCCAAAAATAGTCTTGACAGGATGACCTGTTATAGATTAGAATCTAAATAACCTAGAAAAATACTTAACACGATGAAGGGAAGTCCCAAGCTCAATAGTTTAGAGAGCTGACGGTTGGTGCAAGTCAGTCTACGAAGCTAAAGGATTCCATCCTGGAGTGGCCAATGATGAATTGTGACGGGTTCCGCCCGATAGCGCGGACATAAGTTGGCCGATTTGGCAACATGGGTGGCAACGCGGGAATAACCTCTCGTCCCTAATTGGGATGAGGGGTTTTTATATTTTTAAGCGTCTGTTTTCATGTACCTTTAATCGGTTAAAACTTGGGTGGCACCGCGGAATTCCCGCCCCAATGATGGGGTGGGTTTTGTTTTTCCCTAGATATCCAGTTTGATACATTTTAACAATAAATTTTTAAAAAAGGAGTATTTTATGAGAATGACCTATTCGATGGTACGAGGTCCGACTGAGAAAGACGTGGCTTCGTAAGTTCTTACAGAAATTACGGGCGAGAGAAGACTATTTAAGTAGCAAAATTTTAGTAGCGATGAGTCATTTTTAATAAAAATAGTATGAGAAAGTAGGAGATTTTCATGGCAAGAGTCTATAATTTTTCCGCGGGTCCAGCCGTATTACCAGAAGAGGTGCTAAGAGAAGCAGCAGAGGAGATGTTAGACTACAACGGTACAGGCATGTCCGTTATGGAGATGAGTCATCGCTCGAAAGCCTTCGAGAACATTATCGCAGAAGCTGAAAAGGATCTTAGAGATCTGATGAATATACCGGATAATTACAAGGTCTTATTTCTTCAAGGTGGAGGCTCACAGCAGTTTGCTATGATTCCCATGAACTTGATGAAGAATAGAGTAGCCGATCACATTAACACTGGACAATGGGCGAAGAAGGCAATCTCTGAAGGTAAACTATACGGAAAGATCAATGTCATAGCTTCCTCTGAAGATAAGACGTTTTCGTATATACCAGATCTAAAGAACCTCAAGATTTCTGAGGATGCTGATTATGTTTATATCTGCCACAATAACACAATTTACGGAACGAAGTTTAATGAATTACCGGATACCGGGGAAAAGATTCTAGTCGCTGATATGTCCTCAGATATTCTCTCAGAACCCGTTGATGTCACGAAATATGGTCTTATTTTCGCCGGCGTTCAAAAGAATATTGGCCCTGCAGGGGTGGTTGTGGTCATCATTCGTGAAGATTTAATTACAGAGGATGTCTTACCTGGGACTCCAACGATGTTGAAATACAAAATTCATGCAGACAATAATTCTTTGTATAATACCCCTCCAGCCTATGGAATCTATATTTGTGGCAAAGTCTTTAAGTGGCTTCAGAAGCTAGGCGGTCTCGAGGCCATGAAGAAAATAAATGAGGAAAAGGCTGCCATCCTCTATGATTTCCTCGATTCAAGCCAACTGTTTAGAGGTACTGTTGTGAAGAAGGATCGTTCTTTAATGAATGTCCCCTTTGTCACAGGTTCGGAAGAGCTCGATGCAAAGTGTATCAAGGAAGCGAAAGCCGCTGGGTTTGATAACTTGAAGGGACACAGGACTGTGGGTGGTTTGAGAGCAAGTATTTACAACGCGATGCCCATCGAAGGGGTTAAGGCTTTAGTCGAATTCCTGAAGAAATTTGAAGAAGAAAATAGTTAGAGAAAACCGAAAAGAGTTAGATAAAAATTGCTAAAGAATAGGTAGAAAAATTAAGGGGTGGGTGTGATTATGTTTAAGATAAATTGCTTAAATCCTATAGCCAATGTGGGATTAGACTTATTGAGTGACAATTACGAAGTGGTTGATCGATTCAATGATGCACATGCGGTACTTGTTAGAAGTGCGAGTATTCATGATTTAGAATTGCCCCGTACCTTAGAGGCAATTGCTAGAGCAGGTGCTGGAGTCAATAATATTCCTCTGGATAAATGTGCTGAAAACGGAGTTGTCGTCTTTAATACTCCAGGTGCTAATGCGAATGGGGTAAAAGAAATGGTCATCGCTGCATTGATTATCTCTGCACGTAACATTGTTGGTGGAGTTAACTGGGTGAACTCATGTGGACAGGATCCAGAGGTTGCAAAACTCGTTGAAAAAAATAAATCGAAGTTCGCCGGGACCGAAATTAAAGGCAAAAAGCTTGGTGTCATAGGGCTTGGAGCGATTGGAGTTTTGGTGGCTAATGCGGCCAATAAACTTGAGATGGAAGTTTACGGCTATGACCCCTTCATTTCTGTGGAACACGCTTGGAAACTTTCGAAATTTATTAAGCCGATCAAGTCTGTCGATGAGATCTTTAGAGACTGTGATTTTATTACAGTTCACGTGCCTTTAACAGACTCGACCAAGGGAATATTTAATAAAGATACCTTTGCGATGATGAAGGAGGGAGTTAAAATACTGAACTTCTCCAGAGATTCGTTGGTCATCGATGAGGATATGATTGAAGCCTTGGAGTCTGGAAAAGTTGGTCGATATGTTACAGATTTCCCGAATCCTAAGGTGTGCGGCGTCGAGGGAGTCATTACCATTCCTCATTTAGGAGCTTCGACGAGTGAATCAGAAGATAACTGTGCGATTATGGCAGTGCAGGAAGTAATGGACTATCTAGAAAATGGGAATATCAAAAATTCGGTGAACTATCCAAACTGTGACATGGGAGTATGTAATCAAGCGGGTCGTATAGCCATTAATCATAAAAACATCCCGAACATGCTCGGCCAGTTCACCTCAACTTTAGCGAAAGAGAACTTTAATATTTCTGACCTAATGAACAAGAGTAAAGGACAGTGGGCCTATACGATGATTGATATCGAATGCCCGTCTTCTCCTAAAATAATCAAGAAACTGAGTGAGATCGAGGGAGTTCTAAGAGTAAGAGTTATCAAGTAGCGAGAGGGGGCGAGGAGATAGGTCCCTCATTTCACAGAACCAAATGCAAGCAAGAAGCGAAACGGGTGCCTGTCCCCTCGTTTCACAAGAACCTTATGGAGCGGAGGAAGAGTATGGCTACTATAAGACCTTTTAAGTCAGTAAGACCTAGAGAAGATGTTGCAAGTAAAGTGGCAGCACTTCCCTATGATGTATATAATCGTCAAGAAGCTTTGGAAGAAGTATTGAAGGAACCGTTATCCTTTTTGAAAATTGATAGAGCAGAGACACAATTTGATAAAGACTTTAATCCCTATGATACGAAGGTCTATGAGAAAGCAAGAGACCTTCTGCAGGATATGATGAATGAGAGCATATTGATTAAGGAAGATAAGAACTGTTACTACGTCTATGAACTGATTATGGAGGGGCGTTCCCAGACGGGTCTGGTGGGATGTGCAGCGATCGATGATTACCTCGATAATGTCATAAAGAAACATGAAAAAACGAGAGAAGACAAAGAAATCGATAGAATAAACCATGTCGATCGTTGTAACGCTCAAACAGGACCGATATTTCTAGCGTATCGTTCGCAAAAAGACATTAATGAAGTGGTAGAGAGGGCAAAGAAGGGAACTCCCTTATACGATTTTCTAGCTCCTGATGGAGTTAGGCATATCGTGTGGAAAATCGATAAGGAAAGTGACCTGGAAACAGTCTATACAGGGTTCAAAAATATCCAAAGCATCTATATCGCAGATGGGCACCATAGAACCGCTTCAGCTGTTAAGGTCGGATTGAAACGAAGAGAAGAAAATCCAGATTATACTGGAGAAGAGGAATTCAACTTCTTCCTTTCTGTACTCTTTCCCCATGATCAATTGATGATTTTAGACTACAACCGCGTAGTCAAAGATTTAAATGGCTATAGTAAAGACGAATTTTTAAGCGAAGTAGCGAAAGCCTTTTTACTAGAAGAAATGGGCTCGGAACCGTATAAACCTATAGCAAAGGCTACCTTTGGGATGTACTTGGAGGGAATGTGGTATAAGTTAACGGCACAGGAGGAGATTCTTTCCGAGGATCCTGTTGAGGGGCTCGATGTTTCCTTGCTTCAAAATCATTTGTTAACACCGGTTCTCGATATTAAAGACATAAGAACAGATAAGAGAATAGATTTCGTCGGCGGCATAAGAGGACTCAAAGAACTCGAAAAAAGAGCCAACAGTGATATGAAACTTGCCTTCTCCATGTTTCCAACGTCGATCAATGAGTTGTTTGAAGTATCCGATGCCGATCAATTGATGCCACCCAAGTCAACTTGGTTTGAACCTAAGCTTAGAAGCGGATTGTTTATTCATGAGTTAACATGATTTTTCTTCTAGTTCTGGAACGGCTTCTGTAAGTTTTTGCACTTATGGGAGCTGTTTTTTCTTGGGAGGAAAATTTTTCAATAGATTACTTGAATGTTTTTTACTATCCCATTGAGATATCTTCCGTCTTAATAAGTGAAGTTAGGTTGGCGCCACCAAACTTATAACTTTAAAAAAGGGACGGATAATTTTAAATGAATAATAATCAAACCACAACTGAGACCAGTCTTCTAAAAAAAGTCTTTGCAGTTTCCCAATCCAATAGCCTCTTAATTTTGCGTCTCGCCTTAGGAATTATCTTTTTTGCCCATGGAGCCCAAAAAGTACTAGGTTGGTATGGAGGATATGGATGGGAGGGCACCCTCGGCTTCTTTGCTCAAACCTTTCATATCTCGGCGCCTTTAGCTGGATTATCCTTTTTAGTCGAGTTTTTTGGTGGAATAGCAATTATTCTTGGCTTATTCACTCGTCCAGCTGCACTTGTACTTGCGATTAATGTTTTAGTAGCGATGTTTATGGTTCATTGGCCAAATGGTTTCTTCTTGAATGGAGCTATTCAAGGCATTGAGTTTGTTTTTGCCCTCTTTATGATAGCCCTTTACTTGTCAATCAAAGGTGCAGGGACAATTTCTATTGATAAAGTAATCTATGATCATTTGAAATAAGAATTAAAGATGAGTCGATGAAAACGGAAAAGAATAACAGATGTCAAAACGAGCTTCGCATCACGTATCAACGTGGGTGAAGCTCGTTTTGATCTTTTAGAATAAGACTGCAAAGGATAAACAATTGTGGATATTGACAAACTATGCTCTGAAGGACCCAGAGGAACGCGATAACTATAGCAAACAAGTGCGATTGTCCCACTGGAACTTTCGGGAAAAAGGAGGATTTTTGCATCAGAATCAGGAATAAGTCTTTCACTATAAAATGGGTAGGAAAGATGAAATTAATGGTCTACACCTGTAAGGAGAAGAATGATGGAAATTGTAGTGGGAGTTACGGGGGCAACTGGGACGATATATGCCATGAATTTACTGAGGGCCTTAAAAGAGACAGGTAAAGTAAATACTCATCTTATTATGAGTGATTGGGCCAAAGAGAATTTGAGAATAGAAACGGATTATTCCTTAGAAGATATGGAGAGTTTAGCCACAGTTGTCTATGATAATAAGAATTTAGGGGCAAGAACCTCGAGCGGATCCTTCATTACGGATGGAATGGTTATTGTACCATGCAGTATGAAAACCTTGAGTTCGATTGCCAATGGGTTTGACGATAATCTTATTTCCAGAACAGCCGGTGTTATGCTTAAAGAAGGAAGAAAACTAATCTTAAGTCCCCGTGAGACTCCGCTAAGCGCAATCCATATAGAAAATATGCTTAAATTGTCAAGGCTCGGAGTAAGAATGGTACCGCCAATGCCGGCCTTTTATAATCATCCTCAGAGTATAGAAGACGTGATCGATCATCATGTCATGAAGATACTAGATCAACTCGGACTTGATTATGATAGAGGGAAACGGTGGCAGGGTTAACTGTAGCCAAGCTATTTCTGAAATGTTAGGGTATGTAAATTTGGGGTAATTAACAAATAGCCAGCGCTTCAATTCGGAGTGCTGGCTATACCTATAGGGCTGAAGTGTTAGTCCAAGTTAGATAATCTGAGCAACTTTTTGGATGTTCTCAGCAGAGCTGGCCAATTGAGGCATTGAAGTGGCGATTTGCTGAGAGGGAATATTGTAAGAATTGGAATAACCTTGACAATTACTGTTAATGGTCAAGGAGTAAGTACAATAAATTACTTATCTAGTGAAGTATAGCGTATAATAGAATTATATGAGTAAGAAGGACAGGGAAGAGAGGGAGAGGGTTATGCATACCGATGAGTTGCTTAATTTCCAGGATGAGTTATTAAATAAGCTTGTATCGGGTGGCGGACTTAGAGAACTAGCCATGCAAATAGCGACTCTTTTGAAAAAGGAAGTGCTCATCACAAATCCTTCTCAGCGTATTCTTGCTTCTACTGTCATGAATGAGGATTTTAGCGAGGGAAAACTGCTTAGAACGTCGAAAATCGATCCAATTTCTAGTCGAGCTACAGTTTTCACAGGGGAGCAAGAGATTGAAGTACTTGCTATCGAGCTCAGCAATTACGCGAAGAAATTAGGCTTTCTTTTAATCTACGAGCCGGGATCCGATGTGGAGAATAAAATCAAGATTCTGTGCCAACAGGCGAGGATGGCTTGCGTCCTAGAATTACTGAAGCAAGAGGAGTTGCTCGAGACCAAACGACAATATAGAGATTCTTTTCTTTTCGATTTGCTCTATGGAAATATCGAAGAGCGTTCGGATATTATTGCTATGGGTGAAATTTGGGGTTGGAATTTTAAGTGGCCCCATGTCGTAACAGTATTCGAGATAGAAGGTTTTGAACAGTATTCCGCTGATAACCATTTAGTAGAGATGATTTTGGATATTGCTCAATCCGTGCTGCAACAGCAGGATAAAAAGGCGATCTTAATGAAAAGAAACGAAGAAATCGTTCTGATATTACCTTTGGAGGACCAATGCCGTCGTGCTAATAAAGCCTATATGAATATGTTCCTCAAGCAGATGAAAGCCCAGGTAGAAGGGCGTTTTGCCGAACGGGTTGTGAGAGTAGGGGTCGGAAGGGGCTATGCTGATCCTACAGAGCTGTTTCGCAGTTACCAAGAGGCAAAAGTTGCTTTGAAATTAGGATATTTACTTCATGAGCATAATCAAACTCCTTTCTTTATGGACTTAGGGGTAGAACGAATTCTTTATAACCACGAACAGAAGGAATTGCAGGAGTTCTATCTGGAGACGCTTGAGGATTTAGAGCGATTTGATAAGTCGCAAAAGAATGACTTGATGGAAACCCTTGAAAAGTACGTTGCTCATCGGTGTGACTTGAAGAAAACGGCTGATGCACTTTTCTTGCATCCCAATACCCTTCGCTATCGGCTTAAGAAAATCGAGGAAATTCTTCAGATTGATATGGAGGATTTCAATGCGATTTTGTCTTTAATGGTTGCCTTTAAGATAAAATACTTAAAGAAGCTCTAGTTGTTGAGGAGGTCCCATGACAGAAGAGGTTAAGATTTTCCATAATGTCTGCCCACGTAATTGTTATGAGACGTGTGGCTTATTATCCCATGTGCAGAATGGACGATTAATCAAAGTGGAGGGTGATCCTCATCATGGGTACACTCAAGGTCGCCTCTGCGCTAAAGGGTATGCTTATACAGAATATGTGTATAATTCCCAGCGCTTACGATACCCACTAAGGCAGTTTCCGCGAGGATCAGGGAATTGGCAACGGCTGAGTTGGGAGGAGGCCCTGGAGATCATAGCAGGCAAGATTCTAGAGCTTCATCAGCGCTATGGTTCCTCCTTGGCTTGTACCTATAATAAATATTCCGGAAATCTAGGACTGCTTCATTATGCTACAGAGGGGTTGTTTAGGGGCTTTGGCTCGCATACCAAGCTCTATGGGGATGCTTGTTTGGCGGCTGGGAGTGATGCTGTAGCGTATAATCGTGGTCGGATTGCTATTCCAGATCCTGAGGACATGGTGGAATCAAAAACAATTATTCTCTGGGGGGTTAACCCCGCAAAGACTGCAATTCATCAATGGAACTTTATCAATCAAGCACGCGATAATGGAGCCAAGCTTCTAGTCATTGATCCCCTGTATACTCCTTCGGGGGCCCAAGCGGATATCTATCTTCAGATTACCCCTGGAACAGACGGGCTTTTGGCTATGGCAGTCGCTAAAATTCTCCTGGAAGAGGGACAGTTTAACCAAGAGTATATCAAGGAACACACCCTCGGCTGGGAATCCCTGCAGAGTTATCTTCAGGAAGCGGTGACCCTTGAAGATGCAAGCAAGGTTACAGGAGTACCACAAGAGGGAATTCGAGAGTTAGCGGCCTCCTATAAGGAGAAACCGTGTGCCACTTGGGTAGGGTTTGGCCTTCAGAGGTATTCCAATGGCGGTCAAAATATCCGCTGTATCGACGCTTTAGTCGCCCTGAGTGGTAACCATCAGCTTAAGGGCGGTGGGCTTTACTATAATAATTGGGTGAATGGCTTGTTTAAGACAGGGCTCATGAATTTCCCGAGACCGGCGAACCAGAATCCAATCATAGAGCGCACTCTAGATATTAATCACTTTGCCCAAGAGGCCTTAGCACTAACTGATCCCCCTTTAAAATTCCTATGGATTGCCAGTCGAAATCCCTTAAGTCAAGATCAAGATCTGCTGAATTGGCATAAACTCCTAGAACAATTAGAGCTTGTAGTTACTGTGGATTTGTTTATGAATGAGACAACAGCTCAGTCCGATATCGTTTTGCCCGCGGCGAGCCCTTTTGAAGATTATGATCTGCACCGGAGCTACTGGCATCAATGGGTGGCAATTAATCAAAAGGCAATTCCGCCTTTCTTTGAAGCCAAAAGCGATTTGGAGATTGCTCGAAATTTGACGGAAATGTTAAATAAGCTTCATCCAAATTTCTCTAGCTTTCCCTACCAACTCACGGCTTTAGATTGGATAGCCGCTGAATTAACACCGGAAATCCTTGATAAGCTTGGGATAACCACGTGGGAGGAACTCCTTCAAGGACCGCGTAAACTAAAGACTTCAGAAGTGCTTTGGCATGAACAGGGTTTTCAGACGAGCACCGGTAAATTTGAGCTTTATTCGGTTGCAGCGAAGAAAAATCAACTCCCGGCTATGGCTAGGTTTCAAGAGCAGGAGAAGAATTCTTCCTATCCCTTACGCCTCCTTACTCCTCAAAGCCTGTTTCGGATACATTCCCAATATAGGGCGCTATCTTGGTTAAACCAGGACAAGGGAGTAGAAGTGGTAGAGATGAATCCTCACGATGCAGTACTCAGGGGTTTAAACGAAAAAGATAGTGTAACGGTTTTTAATGATTGGGGATCGTGTCAACGGCGAGTGAGGTTGAGCGATCATGTTCCCCAAGGGATCGTGGTCATGGTCCAAGGGGGGAAAGATCCGGTTAATAAATTATTGGCCAAGCAATCTGCAGATATGGGCACTCAATACTCAGGTTCGCGGGGAGCGGCTTATTATGATACATGGGTAGAAGTAAAGAAGAAGCTCCTATAGGGAGAGGGGTGTGGAGAACAATGCTTAACGCAAAAGGCTTTCTCTTTAATGTCGATCGCTGTATCG
This sequence comes from Desulfitobacterium elongatum, assembly GCF_055378975.1. Classification (NCBI taxonomy): domain Bacteria; kingdom Bacillati; phylum Bacillota; class Clostridia; order Eubacteriales; family Desulfitobacteriaceae; genus Desulfitobacterium; species Desulfitobacterium elongatum. The sequence goes on from NZ_AP038772.1 coordinate 337,931, forward strand.
GTTGCCGTTCGTGCGAAGTAGCTTGCAAGAATGAAAATAAGACAGCTTGTGGGGTACAGTGGCGGAGAGTTACACAAAACGGAGATGGGACGAATCTGTCCATTTCTTGTAATCATTGTTCTAGTCCGGAATGTTTCAGGGTCTGTCCTGAACATGCCTACGTCAAAAAACGGGATGGAGTCGTACTGATTGATTCCAACCGTTGTGCCGGGTGCAAGACTTGCGTTTCAGCCTGTCCCTATAGGGCTCCCCAATTCGATCCTGAACAGAACAAAACGAGCAAATGCAACTACTGCGTTACTCGTCAAAAAGCGGGTTTACTCCCCGCCTGTGTAAGTGCTTGCCCCACGGGTGCTCTTCAAGTGTTGGATCTCAGCAAGGATTTAAGGACGGATGCCGTAGCTACTGTAGAAGGGTTTCCGGATATTCGACTCACAAATCCTTCGATTCGTTTTTATCCAGCTAGGCCTAAGAAGAGATATTGGTTAAAGAATTGCTAAAGGCCTCTTACCGAACATATTTTAATAAACCTACAAGGAGCATTAAATGAGCATATCAAGTGAACTGAGAGTTTATTGTGATATGCTCATTTTTTTGTACAAAAAATCGACAAAATATTTGTAGCTTTGTACAAAACGATTTGTGCAATAATGGGCATGAAAAAGGGGGTGTTACCAATGAACCAAGAAAACGGATTAAAAGCTCAACCTTTATTAGAAACGCGAGTTTTTGTTTATGATGTGTTGAGGAGAACCTTTTTAGAAGAACCCACGAAAGCGTTTTTGAACCTCATTATGGAGAAAGAATTTACTGCAGCATTTCCCTTTGCTGAGGAAAATGAAGAGATCCGTGAGGGAATTGCTCAAATCGCTGCATTTTTGCAGGAACATGATTTGAAAAGTGAAAATGAGTACAATGACTTGCACTGGGATTATACTCGGATGTTTATTGGACCGGATAAATTACCGGCTCCTCTTTGGGAATCAGCCTATCTCAACAAAGAACGACTCCTTTTTCAAGAACAAACCCTTAAGGTTAGGCATGCTTATTTAAAATATCAATTCTTGCCTAAGCATTTCGGTCAGGAAGCCGATGATCATTTAGGCTTAGAACTGGATTTTATGTACCTACTGAGCGAACTATCCTTGAAATATTTGCAACAACAGGATTTTACCGGGCTGAGTGAAGTCTTGGAAGATCAAAAGGCGTTTTTGCAAGACCATCTACTGAAGTGGGTTCCTGAGCTAACTCAAAAGATTCTTGCAAGTGCTAACCTGGCCTTCTATCAAGGAATGGCTAAGATTCTTAATGGGTATCTCACTTTAGATCTTGAAGCCCTCGAAGAGCTTTTAGATATGGATTTTGAAGCGTCTTAAATTAACTGGAGGTGACTTAACGTGGCTAATCTCATTGAGAAGGCAAAGAATTATGCGATGAACAGAAGGTCTTTTCTTGGTTTATCAGCTGGTGCTGTCGCAGCAGTAACACTTCCGGGTTGCGGATTAACAAAAGTAGATTCGACTACGGTAGCGGCAAATCTGGCGAATAAAGAAGGAGAGTGGATTGCCGCCGCCTGTTGGCATAACTGCGGCGGACGTTGCTTGAACAAAGCCTATGTTGTCGATGGAGTTGTCGTCAGACAAAAAACTGATGATACCCATACCGACTCTCCCGATTATCCGCAACAGAGAGGTTGCCATCGCGGACGTTCCCAAAGACACCAGGTATTTGGTGCAGATCGCATCAAATATCCAATGAAGCGGAAAAATTGGGAACCCGGTGGCGGTAATAAGGAATTACGGGGAAGAGACGAATGGGTACGCATTTCCTGGGATGAGGCGTTGGATCTTGTCGCTAAAGAATTAAAGCGAATTAAAGAACAGTATGGAAATAAATCCATTCTTGGTACCAGCAGACTCCTCAATTTCTACGGTGGAGGCCTTACAAGATGGGGATCATCTTCATCGGGTGCATGGGGAATCCCTCAAGAAACTATGACAGGTATGTTCTCATGGAAGTCGAACGACAGACTGGACTGGAGAAATGCAAAACTCATTGTTTTGTGGGGATCCAACCCTGCCCGTTCTAACTTAGGTAATCCGGCTTACAACCTCATGCAAGCGAAAAAAGCGGGGGCAAAATTTATCGTAGTTGATCCTTTTGTGACGCCAACGGTGAAAACATTAGCTGACAAGCATATTCCTTGCCGACCGGGAACAGATACGGCGCTGCTATTAGGAATGGCTTATCATATGATTGAAAAAAATCTGCAAGATCAGGATTTCCTTGATCGGTGTACCGTAGGATTTGATAAGGATCATATGCCTGAAGGTGCAGATCCTAAAGAAAATTTCAAAGATTATGTTTTAGGTACCCATGACGGTATCCCCAAAACTCCTGAATGGGCTTCAGAAATTTGCGGAACGGACGCCAAACTTATCAGGGAGTTCGCAACAGAAATTGCCACAACCAAACCGATGATTTTTTGTTCCTCCTTTGCCCCTGCACGTACCTACAGAGGGCAGCAATACTGTCAGGCATTTCTTACCGTTGGTTGGATGACTGGAAACGTAGGAAAACCGGGTGCTGGTGTTTGGACGATGAACTATGCAGCAAATCAGAGTTATGGCGGTAAAACCCTTGTCAAAGCCGGTGCAACAGGTCTTCCAGCTGCTAAAAATCCATTATTCCCAGATGCAACCTACGGACCCTACGACGGCTACCGATGGGCTAACCCGACAAATTCGAATGCCTATGGTATGGCATATTGTGAAACCTATGATGCAATCTTGAAAGGTGAATACACTGGAACAAACGGACGGGGAAAAGTTCCTTGCGATATTCGCTTGATTTGGCTGGTCCGTGATGGATACGGCTATAATTTCCTAAACCAATCCTCTGATATCAATAAGGGAGTTAAAGCCTTCCGCAAAGTAGACTTTGTCGTAACCAATGATATCGTTCTTTCATGCATCTCAAAGTATGCTGATATTGTTTTACCGGCAACGACAGAATGGGAAAAAGACGGGAAAATCTTGCAAGGGAATCCGGAAGCGATCTTTGTTACTCCAAAAGTAGTGGAGCCGCTTTTTGAGGCAAAAACAGAAGAGTGGATGGATCGTGAACTTGCAAAACGCCTTGGACTTAATCATGAAGAAATTTATCCAATTAGCGGGAAGCAACAATTTTTCAACAGCATTGCCGGAGCGCAAGCAATTAAAGAAGACGGAGTAAATTACGAGACCCTGGTCACGATTACGGATAAAGACATTCAAGAATGGGGAGTTAAAGGAAAGCCCCAACAAGGAAAGATTGCTATCAATGACTTGGTTAAACAGGGCGTTTACCAAGTGCCGAGAACTCCGAGTGACAAACTCACGGTGGTTCAGGGAGAAGATTTTGTGAAAGATCCGAAAGCTTTCCCTCTTACGACTAAAAGCGGCAAACTCGAAATCCACTGTCAAGCTTTATCAGATAAGATCAAAGCATACGGCTTAACGACAATTCCGCCAATTGCGAAGTATGAACCGCCACTCGATGGCTATGAAGCTACGTTTAAAGATTGGAAAAGCAAAAACAAAGAGAAGGGGAAATATCCCTTCCAGCTTGTTACGATCCACTACGGAAGACGTTCCCATTCCACATACGATAATATTCCCCAGCTTAGAGAGGCCTATCCTCAGGACTTCGTGATGAATAAAAGAGATGGAGAAGGCCTTGGTCTTAAAAATGGAGATACCGTCTTAATTGAGAGTGCCTATGGAAAAGTTATCCGGCCTCTTACCCTCACCGAAGCCATGATGCCAGGTGTGGTAGCCCTTGGTGAAGGAGCTTGGGTAGAGATGGATGATAAAACAGGTATTGATAAAGCCGGTGCAACAAATACCCTTTGTGGAGCCCGTTTAAGCGGACAAGGGGAAGAACCCTGGAATACAACGATTGTTCATGTTGAGAGATACAACGGCGAAGCGTTAAAACCAGATGCTGAGTGGGAGCAACGAATCATATTTTAGGAGGTGACACCTGATGGGACAAAAAGGTTTCTATAATGATTTAACGGCTTGTTCAGGATGTAAAGCATGCCAAATTGCCTGCAAAGATAAAAATGATCTGAAAGTAGGGGAACTGTTCCGCAAAGTATTTGATTTTGAAAATGGAACGTATCCAGACGTAAAGGGCTATTCCGTTTCCTTAGGATGTAATCACTGTGATCATCCGAAATGTGCTGAGAACTGTCCAACCGGTGCCATTTACAAACGGGAAAAAGATGGTTTGGTCGTTCAGGATCGGAAAAAATGCATCGGTTGCAAACTTTGCACCTGGTCTTGTCCATATGGACGGCCACAATACCTTAAAGAACAGGGTAAAAGCGGAAAATGTGACGGATGCGCAGACTTGGTGGACCAAGGTAAAAATCCGGTATGTGTCGATACATGTCCGATGAGAGCTATCGAATTCGGGGACATTGAGGAACTGCGTAAAAAATACGGCAAAAATGCGGATGTACAAGGTCTACCGAGTTCAGGGACGACCAAACCGAATATTGTAATTACCGACAAAAAGCGTTAGAACTAAATTGCTAAGAGTTAGGAGGTAAGTAAAAATGATATTTGCCGAAGAATGGCCTCTCATGACCTTCACACTATTAAGTCAGTTGGCTGTGGGAACGTTCATTATCTTGATGATAGTCAAAGCCAGCTTAGGAAATCAGGATTCCCAAGTTTCGAAAGCCCTAAGCTTTGGGTTTACTGCAGTGGGTCCTGTTACGTTGTTAGCCTTAATCTTTTCTGTATTCCACTTGGGTGATCCCTTAGGCGCTCCGCGCTCAATCTTGAATCTGGGTTCCTCTTGGTTGAGCCGTGAAATCTTGACAGCGGGTGGTTTCTTTGTCCTTTGGTTTGCTTTTTGGTGGTTATCCCGTAAAGGCAAAGAAAGTAGCGCTTTAGGGTGGATCACTGCTCTGGTGGGTCTAGCAGCCATCTTCAGTATGTCGCATATCTACAGTTCCTCAATTCGTCCAGCCTGGGATAATACGAATACGTATATTGCGTTTTTCGGGGCAACCTTGGCGATGGGGGCTTTAGGAGCAGCCAGTGCGATTGTTTATGGTATGAAGGGGAGTACTTTCTCCACGACACTTACCAAGACTTTAAAGAGTATGAGCTATATTGGAGCTGCAGCCGTAGTATTGCCACTAGCCTATCTCCCCATTTTCATCTCAGGTTTAAATGCTGGTGGGACCACTGCTGAAGCTTCAGCCCAGATTCTAACGGGAAGCATGGGTATGCTGGCAGGCCGAGGGATTCTCTCCGTATTGGGTGTAGCACTCCTGATTTATGCCTTGAATAAAGGGGGCGACAAGAGTAAAACACTTTCTGCTAGTACAATCTATCTGGCCTTGGTCTTAGTTCTTGTAGGCGAATTTATGGGCCGTTACCTCTTCTATGCGAGCGGAGTTTCTCCTATTATTGGTGGCTAAGTCGTATTTGAAGTAACTATTGATTCGTGAAGGGGCTGTTGCAAAACGAACGGACGGGTTCGTTAAGCATCAGCCCCATTTTCTACTCATAAAATAAAACTAGCGCTTTCTAAATGTTCAAAGTTTCTAACTTAAGAATGCAGAAAAAACGATTTATTGTCGATTTGTGAGATAATACAAAAAAAGAATGTTGATTTTGTACCTTCGTACAAATCGCTTTGTGCAATAATGGACATGAAGAGGAGGTAAAGGGTTATCTCGTTTTGGATCTTGAGGCTCTTGAAGAGCTTTCAGATATAGAGTACAAGGTGTTTTAAATTAACTGGAGGTGAACATACGTGGCAAATCTCATTGTGAAGGCAAAGGATTATGCATTGAACAGAAGGTCTTTTCTTGGATTAACGGCGACCGTTACAGCAGGTGCTGCTGCAGCGATTACGCTTCCGGGCTGCGGACTGGCCAAAGTAGACTCGACTACGGTAGCAGCAAATATGGCAAATAAGGAAGGCGAATGGATTCCAGCAGCGTGTTGGCACAATTGTGGCGGACGTTGTTCGAATAAGGCCTATGTCGTCGATGGAGTGGTAGTTCGTCAAAAGACGGATGATACCCATCCCGATACACCGGATTATCCACAGCAAAGGGGTTGTAATCGCGGTCGTTCGCAACGGATGCAAGTCTTTGGAGTGGACCGCCTGAAATATCCCATGAAGCGAAAGAACTGGGAACCCGGTGGTGGTAAGAAGGAATTGCGCGGTAAGGATGAGTGGGTACGTATTTCTTGGGATGAGGCCTTGGATATCGTAGCTAGTGAGATCAAGCGGATTAGTGGGAAATATACAAATCGTGGAATCTTTGCTTCTAATGCAGGTGACCTTGGACGTGCATTCTCTTTGGCAGGGGGTTATATCGGCTCCTGGGGAACGTCCTCTTGGGGATCCTGGCGTTGGGGACCTGAAAAGTTCGGCATGGCCGAGGGATTTTATGAGCAGAGTATCAACGACCGTATGGATCTGAGAAAATCAGAACTCATCGTCATTGTAGGGGGCAATGCTTCTTGGAGTGCTGGTGGTAATCCCACGTATCATTATCTGCAAGCCAAAAAGGCAGGAGCCAAGTTTGTCTTTATCGATCCAATGTACTCAGATACGGTTGATTTATTAGATGCAGAGTGGATTCCTGTGCATCCGGCAACAGACCATGCGATGTTCCTAGGTATGGCCTATACGTTGCTCAAAGAAGATAACCCAACCACAAACCCACTGATTGACTGGGATTTCCTCAGTAAATACACCGTAGGTTTTGACAAGGATCATATGCCGGCTGGAGCCGATTCCAAAGACAACTTTAAAGACTATGTTTTGGGGGCCAATGATAATACACCGAAAACCCCAGAGTGGGCGGAAAAAATCTGTGGTGTGTCTGCTGCTAAAATCCGTGAATTGGCGCTTCAAATCGCGAAAACCGAACGCGTAGCCTTGCTTACCGCTTGGGGAGCAGCACGTATTCAAAATTCGGATTCTTGGCCGCAAATGTTCATGACCTTTGGCGCGATGACAGGCAACATTGGTAAATCTGGATGCATGACTGGAGTAAGCTGTCACTACGCCACGGCAAATGGTGGAACTAGCCTTGTTACAGCGGGAGCAGCTGGTTTACCAGCCATTGCGAATCCGATTAAAGAAACAATCAATGATATCGAAATGTGGTTAGCCATTTTAAATGGTAAATACACTGCAGGCTATCAAAATGTTAAAGACGTCAATATTCAAATGATCTATCATGGCTATGAATCTCACCTCCAAACGCGATCTGCACAGGCCAAGGGCATTGAAGCACATCGCAAAGTCGAGTTTGTTCTTTCAGCCAGCCATTTTCTGACGACCAATAGTAAGTATTCTGATGTCGTACTCCCCATCATCACAGAGTGGGAGAAGGTTGGCGGCTTTGGATCGTTTACAAACCGGGAAACCCTTATTTTCTGGCGTAAAGTAACCGAACCCCTTCATGAAGCGAAGAGCGAAATGTGGATTGCTCAAGAACTTACGAAAAGGCTTGGGCTTGATGCGACGAAAATACTACCGATTAGTTTTGAACAACAATTCTATAATCAGATTGCTGGGTGTAAGGTGATTGCAGCCGATGGTAAGACGATGGAACCTTTGGTAACGCTTACCGAGGCCGATATCAAAGAAATCGGAGCCACTGGAAAACCTCAGCAAGGCCGTATTACGTTCAAAGAACTTAAAGAGAAAGGCGTTTATCAAGTCGAACGGAAACCAGGAGATAATCTTGGGTTCATAGCTTATGAGAAGTTTGTTAAAGATCCTGTCGCAAATCCTTTGAAGACGGCCAGTGGCAAGCTGGAAATTCACTGTCAAGCTCTGGTGGATTTTGTAAAGAGCAAAGGATTCACTGAGATCAAGCCAATCCCAACGTATAATCCTGCAGTTGAAGGCTATGAAGCAACCTTTAAAGACTTTAAAGCCAATGTTAAAGGCGAATATCCGCTCCAAGTCATCAATCCCCATTATCTCAGACGTTCCCATAGTATTTTTGATAATATCCCCTGGCTACGGGAAGCTTGGCCTAACCCTGTATTCTTAGCGAAGAAAGACGCTGAGGAACGTGGAATTAAGGAAGGCGAAACAGTGCTAATCAAGAGTAGTCACGGTAAAACCTTACGTCCTGCGCACTTGGTGGAATGGGTGGCACCTGGTGTTGTCGCACTACCTCACGGTGCTTGGGTTGAGATGGATGAGAAGAATCAAGTGGATAAAGCTGGATCTGATAACATGCTAACGGGTCCAATCCCAACGGGGCAAGGCATCGGAGGTTGGAACTCGACCATTTGCCAAGTCGAGAAATGGACGGGAGAACCCCTTGAAGAAGATACAAAATGGCCACTACGGATTGTTCTATAGGAAGGAGTGAATGACATTGGCACAAAAAGGCTTTTATTATGACCAAACGAGTTGTATCGGTTGTAAGGTTTGTCAGGTCGCCTGCAAGGATAAAAACAATTTGAAAGTCGGAGCACGTTATCGTCGGGTCTATGATGTAGAATCGGGGAAATTCCCCAATCCTCATAGGTCACATTTTTCCATTGGTTGTAACCACTGTGAGCATCCTAAATGCGTTGAGAACTGCCCGACAGGTGCACTTCAGAAGCGCAAAGAGGATGGCATCGTGACCCATGACCGCGACAAGTGTATAGGCTGTCGCCTCTGCGTCTGGTCTTGCCCTTACGAGGCTCCTCAATTCAAAGAGGATGAGGGTAAAGTTGGTAAATGCGACGGATGTTCAGACTTGGTAGCTAAAGGGGAAAACCCAGCCTGTGTCGACGCTTGTGTGATGCGTTGCCTTCACTTTGGCGATATCGAAGAATTCCGTCAGAAATATGGCAAGAATGCAGATGCACCTGGTCTACCGAGTTCCGGGACGACCACTCCGAATATTGTAATTACCGTCAAAAAGCGTTAGAACTCAATCGCTAAGAGTAAGGAGGTAAGTAAAAATGATATTTGCCGAAGAATGGCCTCTCATGACCTTCACACTATTAAGTCAGTTGGCTGTGGGAACGTTCATCATCTTGATGATAGTCAAAGCCAGCTTAGGAAATCAGGATTCCCAGGTTTCGAAAGCCCTAAGCTTTGGGTTTACTGCAGTGGGTCCTGTTACCCTGCTAGCCTTAATCTTTTCTGTATTCCACTTGGGTGATCCCTTAGGCGCTCCACGTTCAATCTTGAATCTGGGTTCCTCTTGGTTGAGCCGTGAAATCTTGACAGCGGGTGGTTTCTTTGTCCTTTGGTTTGCTTTTTGGTGGTTATCCCGTAAAGGCAAAGAAAGTAGCGCTTTAGGGTGGATCACTGCTCTGGTAGGTCTAGCAGCCATCTTCAGTATGTCGCATATCTATAGTTCTTCGATTCGTCCAGCCTGGGATAATACGAATACGTATATTGCGTTTTTCGGGGCAACCTTGGCGATGGGGGCTTTAGGAGCAGCCAGTGCGATTGTTTATGGCATGAAGGGGAGTACTTTCTCCTCAACACTGACCAAGACTTTAAAAAGTATGAGTTATATTGGGGCAGTAGCCGTAGTATTGCCACTAGCCTATCTCCCCATTTTCATCTCAGGTTTAAATGCTGGCGGGACCACTGCTGAAGCTTCAGCCCAGATTCTAACGGGAAGCATGGGTATGCTTGCAGGCAGAGGGTTTCTCTCGGTATTGGGTGTAGCACTCCTGCTTTACGCACTGAACAAAGGGGGCGCCAAGGCTAAATTGCTCTCGTCCAGCACAATCTATCTTGCCCTGATTCTAGTGCTCGTTGGCGAATTCATAGGCCGTTACCTCTTCTATGCTAGCGGAGTTTCACCTATTATTGGTGGCTAAGTCGAATTTAAACTGAATACTGATTCGTGAAGACCTTTGTATTCATCATAATGATGAAGCAAAGGTCTTCTCTTACTCAGAAAGGTATTCTTAGCGAATCAATACAAAAGATAGCCAATTTTTTTGTATCCTTGTACAAAGTCCGCTATGACATAATAAGGCAAAGAGTGGCGAAGGGGTGATAAAATTGACGCAAAAAGGATTTTATTATGAGCAAGCAAATTGTATCGGGTGCAAAGTTTGCCAGGATGCCTGCAAAGCTATAAAGAATCTGAGGTTTGGTCCCCTTTACCGGCAGGTCTATGATATGGAAAGTGGGCATTCTCCTGTGCCAAGAAAGTTACACCTTTCTATAAGTTGTAACCACTGTGATCATCCCAAATGCGTGCAGGATTGCCCGACAGGTGCACTGCAGAAACGCCAAGAGGATGGTATAGTGGTCCATGACTACGACAAGTGTATAGGGTGCCGCATTTGCACTTGGTCTTGCCCTTATGGCGCTCCTCAGTACAAAGCGGGAGAAGGTAAAGTAGGAAAGTGCGATGGTTGTTTAAGCTTGCTAGAAAAAGGGGAAAACCCGGCCTGTGTGGACGCTTGTGTCATGGGATGCTTGCACTTTGATGAACTCGAAAAACTTCGTCAGAAATATGGATATGACACAGAGGAAATTGGCTTACCAAGCTCTGGTATGACCAAACCGAATATTGTCATTGCGATTAAGAAATCCCTTAGTGAGGCTGTTAATGGTTAGCGTGCTTAGGCTGCTTAACCGATCACTTCTAAAAAGTCAAAATTAGTATTGATTCATAAAGACCTTTGAATTATCGTAAAGATAGAGCAAAGGTCTTTATTCTTTCCACATTCCAGTCTTTGGGGCAGAGTATTTTAACTATTTTTCTAAATAAAGCTCAAGAAAATTAAAAAAGGCTCTTGACATTTAGAATGATTATAATATAATAAAACATGTAAAGAGCATATCACACCAACCCATAATATAAAAAGTAAAAGAGTTTAAAGGAGAGATTTTTAATGAAAAAATTTGTTTGCGCCGTCTGCGGTTACATCTATGAAGGAAATGAAGCTCCCGAACACTGCCCACAATGTAAGGCACCTAAAGATAAGTTTTCTGAGAAGGTTGAAGGGGTTATGCAGTGGGCTGATGAGCATAAAGTAGGAATCGCTCAAGGGGTTGACCCTGAAGTTATTGAAGGATTAAGAGCTAACTTCACAGGTGAGTGCACTGAGGTTGGAATGTATCTGGCAATGAGCCGTCAAGCAGACCGTGAAGGCTATCCTGAAGTCGCAGAAGCTTACAAACGGATTGCCTTTGAAGAAGCAGAACATGCGGCTAAATTTGCTGAACTTTTAGGTGAAGTCGTTAATGCAGACACCAAGAAGAACCTTCAATTGAGATTGGATGCAGAGTTTGGAGCTACCCAAGGAAAGAAAGACCTTGCGACTTTAGCGAAGAAACTCAATCTCGATGCAATTCATGATACCGTTCATGAAATGTGCAAAGATGAAGCTCGCCACGGTAAAGCCTTCCAAGGATTACTCAACCGTTATTTCAAATAAGATTTTTGAGGGATAAGGAGACAAACCTTGTCCCTCTGTTTTTTTACCCTTTTACTGAAGTTTAAAATTAACTATTGACGTACAGCCAAGTGTCATGCTAAATTCTATATAACAGTTGAATGAGTAATCGACGATGATGGAGAAAAGTAGATCATCTCCAGCCTTCAAGGGAGAAGAAGTCACTGACTGGGAACTTCTTCAAGGTATGGCTGATTGAAGTTCTCTCCGGAGTTGCTACGTTGAAAGAGAAGTAGGCGTAGCCGGGGTCCCGCCGTTAAAAGGGAAAAGGTATCGGAATAATATCCTGCACCTTTATAGAGCGCACTTTTGAAATTGGGTGGTACCGCGAAATCTAGCATTTCGTCCCTTTACGGATGAAGTGCTTTTTATTTTGGTTGGACTTACTATTCCTGTACCTGATTGAGGTGGGCTATTTATAGCCAATTTGGGTGGTACCGCGAAACTTTTCGTCCCTTTTGAGGATGGAAGGTTTTTTATTTTATTTAAACGGAGGAATTAAGATGAAAAAGTTAGGTCAGGGTAATTCCACATACACTAAAAAGTGGTGGACTCGTATTGGGGTATCAATCACTATTCTATCACTTATTCTCACGGGTTGTGGATCCGCAAAGTCAGGTACAGGAGCCACAGGGGGTAGTTCGCAGCCCACAATTAAAGTTGGAGTGGTCGATACCTATACCGGAGGAGCAGCAGTCTATGCGAAAGAAGCCTTAGAAGGGTTTAAGCTAGCAATTGCTGAGGCCGAGGCAAAAGGTGGTCCTAAGATTGAAGTTGTGACTCGCGATGATGAGTTCAAGGTAGATAAAGCGGCCAGTTGGGCAAAGGAGCTTGTACTACAACAGCGGGTTGACGTGTTAGCTGGGACCATCAATAGTGCGGGAAGCTTGGCGGTCTCTCAGTATGCAAAAGAAAATAAGACCCCCTTTATGGTCTGGGGGGGCATGAGCGAGAAAATTACTGGAGCTGCTGGACATCGTTATGTCTTCGGGATGCTTCCAAACACGGCCATTATCGGCAAGGCAGGGGCAGCCCAAATGGCGAAAACTTCTTACAAGAATTACTGGTTAGCTGGAAGTGACTATGAGTATGGTCACGCCGTAGTGAATGGTCTATGGAATAACTTACAACAAGCGAAACCCAGTGTCGTTAAACAAGGAGAATCCTGGTGGAGAGTGGGGGAAACCGATTTCACACCGTATATTAACGCTATTCGTAGTGCGAAGCCAGATGCTGTAGTCGTAGGGACGGGGGGAGCAGATTTGGTGGCGTTCATGAAAGCGCTTCAAACTACTGGCTTAGCTAAGGAAATCCCAGTTTGGATTCATGTCTCGACAGATGCAGCTTCGTTAAGCCCACTAGGCAGTGAAGCACCTGAGGGAGTACTAGGGACAAACCCCTATTTCTCATACTTCCCGGATACAGCGGAAAACAAAGCGTTCGTGGAAAACTTTAAGAAGGCCTATAATCGTGAACCAGCTTCCTTTGCCTTATATGGTTACTTAAGCGGTCAATTTTTAGTCGATGCAGTTCAAAAGGCGGGGAGCGCGAACAAAGAAAAGATTGTTGATGCTTTAGAAGGAATGACGGTGGATTCACCGGTGGGTAAAGTTACCTTGCGCAAAGAAGACCATCAAGTAATGTTACCCATGTTTTACGGAACTACAGCCAAAGCTTCTGATAAATTTATAGCGAAAGATATCGTTTCTTTATCTGCTGATCAGATCATGCCATCTGTCGAAGAGGTTTTAAAGACCAGGGAGAAAAAATAAGGCGCGTATCACCCCTTGATCTTAACTAAAAAATCTAATACTTAGAATAAATGGTATTGTCCCCTTACCTATCTACTGTTATAATAAATCACAATTCTAATAAATCTGTTACTAGACAGCATGCATCTAGACATTTACTAGAAAGCCTCTAGACCGGGAGCATATAAGAAGGGTAACCTTCATGCCGCTCACGGCACATCAGATGATGAAAAAGGATTCGGAGTTCTAGGGAACGGTCAAGTCCGTTCCCTACATCGGGTCTTTTTCAGAGAAGGGTAGAGAATTACATGAGATAGGATGGGAGGATGGTAGTTACGGTAGAACACAGGAGTTTAGAGATTTTAGGTATTAGGGTTTAAAAAAGTAGGTAAATGTAGAATGGAGGAACGGTAGTGAAGAAGTTAGGTGTAGTTTTAGCACTGGTGTCTGCATTAATCCTTAACGGATGCGGAGCGGCTAGTACAGCGACAGAAGGAAAAGGGGCAACAGGAGGAAGCGCTCAAACCACGATTAAGGTTGGAGTGATTGATTCCTATACAGGTGGGGCTGCGGTCTATGCGAAGGAGGCCCTAGATGGATTTAAGCTTGCTGTGAATGATGCAGCCGCTAAAGGCGGACCAAAGGTTGAGATTGTAACACGTGATGACGAGTTCAAGGTGGATAAAGCAACGAGTTGGGCAAAAGAGCTTGTCATGCAACAGCGCGTTGATGTTCTGGTTGGAACCATCAATAGTGCGGGAAGTTTAGCGGTCTCACAGTACGCCAAAGAAAACAAGACTCCCTTTATGGTATGGGGCGGCATGAGCGATAAAATTACTGGATCAGCAGGCCATCGATACGTTTTCGGGATGCTTCCTAACACGGCGATTATCGGCAAAGCAGGGGCAGCCCAGATGGCTAAAACTTCCTACAAGAATTACTGGTTAGCAGGAAGTGACTATGAGTATGGTCGCTCCGTAGTGAATGGTTTATGGACTAACTTGCAACAAGCGAACCCCAGTGTGGTTAAACAGGGAGAATCCTGGTGGCGCGTGGGTGAAACGGATTTTACGCCTTACATCAACGCGATTCGTAATGCTAAACCGGATGCTGTCGTTGTGGGAACCGGTGGTGCTGATATGGTTGCCTTCTTAAAAGCCCTTCAAACGACAGGCTTAGCCAAGGAAATCCCCGTATGGATTCATACTGCGACTGATGCAGCATCTTTAAGTCCACTTGGTAGTGGAGCACCTGAAGGAGTACTCGGTACAAATCCTTACTTTTCATATTTCCCTGACACAGCAGAGAATAAGGCCTTTGTGGAAGCGTTTAGAAAGGCCTATAATCGAGAGCCGGCTGCCTTCGCACTTTACGGATACTTGACAGGGCAATTCCTAATCGATTCGGTTGAAAAGGCAGGAAGTAAGGATAAGGAAAAGATTGTTGATGCCTTGGAAGGAATGACGGTAGATTCACCGGTGGGTAAAGTTACCTTGCGTAAAGAAGACCACCAAGTGATGCAACCGATGTTCTATGGAACGACGTCAAAAGTATCGGATAAAGTCATTGCAAAGGATATTGTTTCTATACCTGCGGAGCAAATAATGCCGTCCGTTGAAGAGGTACTGAAAACAAGAGAGAAGAAATAATCAAGTTCCTGTTGACGGTACCAAGGTACCGTCAATTTGCCTTCTGAGATGGGAGTGAATGGATATGACATTGAGTTTAGCAGCGATCGGAAGTCAGATGCTGATTGGTTTAAGCCGGGGGATGATTCTGTTTATCGTTGCGTCAGGGCTTACTTTAGTTTTCGGAGTACTCCGAGTCAACAATTTTGCCCATGGTACGCTATATATGGTAGGAGCCTATCTGGCCTATAGTGTGACACTTCTCGCTAGCAACTCCGGAGGAGGATTTTGGCTAGCGCTCGTTATCGCCCCTTTGATTGTAGCCCTTCTAAGTTTGGTGATTGAAAGGGGGCTTCTGCGCTTTATTTATAAGAGAGATCATTTGATGCAGATGCTTTTAACCTATTCACTCATACTTATTTTAGGAGATTTAGTAAAAATGGTTTGGGGAACGGATTATAAGACCTTTGCCATGCCCCCCATCCTGAATGGAGCTATTAATTTAGGCGAGGTCGCACTTCCAATCTATAACTTGTTTTTATTAATCATTGGCCCCTGTGTGGCTGTGGGCTTATGGTATTTCCTATCCCATACTCGTCTGGGTAAACTTTGCCGGGCCACGGCGACCGATCGAGAGATGGTTGATGTCTTAGGGCGAAACAGTACCTGGGTATTTGCTTTTGTATTCGCCTTAGGGGGATGGTTGGCAGGATTAGGGGGAGCGCTCATTGCTCCAACGACCAACATCGCGCTGGGAATGGATGCAAATATTAATATCTACGCCTTTTTAATTGTCGTCTCTGGAGGCTTAGGGAATATCTGGGGTGCTCTGATTAGCTCAGTTTTAATCGGGCTAGCGGAAGCCCTAGGAGTTCTATTTATACCTGGACTAGCAATTGTTATTCCTTATGTAATAATCGGAGTGATTCTTATTGTTCGTCCTGCTGGGTTGCTTAAATCTGCATGGTAGGAAGTGAAAGATGATGTCGAGCTTAATTGAAAATGTGACAACCCGTAAGGGGAAATTTACCGGATATAACCGCATCTTCCTTATGTTAATCTGGGCAATCTTTTTGTTGCCGCCGCTTATTTTATCTCCCTATGCTAACTATCTTTTAACCAGTATCTTTATCACTGCACTTTTCGCAACCAGTCTAAATTATGTTCTTGGGTACGGTGGACTGATGCAATTTCATCACGCGGTTCCCTTTGGCGTCGGGGCTTATGCTGCTGCGATAGTCCTAACTAAGACCCAATTGCCTTTTCTAGTTGGAGTTATCGCCGGACCGATTGTTGCCGCGATTATTTCCCTCTTCATCGGTTGGTTTTGCGTTCGCTTACGGGGTTTGTACTTCGGAATGCTTACCCTAGCCCTCGGGCAACTTGTTTGGGCTATTATCTACCGCTGGAATACACTAACGGGTGGAGATGATGGGATTCATGCCATTCCGATTCCAGAGGCGCTGAGCTCCCCTACCGTCATGTACTATGTTGCTTTTCTGACGTTTACAGTCTGCATACTCGTTCTTTATATTCTTATAAAATCACCTTTTGGTCTGATTTTGAAGGCCTCTAGGGATAATTCAACCCGAGCAGAGGGAATTGGGGTGAATGTACGCAAGCACCAATTAGTGGCTTTTGTCACCTCTGGTTTTTTTGCAGGTATAGCAGGTGTGATTTTTATTTTGCTTGAACGGTCTGTTACGCCTTCCATGCTTTATTGGAATAAGTCAGCAGAGGTCATAATTATGTGCCTAATCGGTGGAATAGGTACCTTCTTAGGCCCAAGTTTGGGTGCTGGTATTTTAGTCCTCCTCTCGATGGTTATCGGAGTGTACACAGACTATTGGCTGCTTGTATTGGGTTCAATCTTGCTCCTACTCGTCTTGTTTCTTCCGCAAGGAATTCTCGGATTAGCGAAGGATTTGCTCCATAAATTCACACGAAATACTGCCACGGGGAGCAAAGGAGGGGAAAAATGAGATGCTGCGCGTTGAGAAATTAACCAAGAACTTCGCTGGGTTCCAGGCAATCGCTGACGCGAATTTGCACGTGCCTAAAGGTGAGATTGTTGCTGTCATCGGACCAAATGGTGCGGGAAAATCCACCTTGTTTAACCTGATCACGGGCCATCTTTCCGTCGACTCAGGACAAGTAACGTTTAAGGGTCAGCCCATCACGAACTTGCCGCCTCACAAGATTTGCAAGTTAGGAGTATCACGCTCCTTTCAACTGATTAATATATTCACTCGACTCACTGTGTTTGAAAATATTCAGGCTGCAGTACTTGCTGAACAAGGGAAGTCGGGCAAAATGTTTATTCCTGCAGCAAAAATTGCCCTAGAGGAAACGTGGCAAATTCTGAAGGAGTTTGGTCTTACTAGTTTTGCGGAGGTGACCTGTGGGAATCTCTCTTATGGAGATCAGAAGGTTTTAGAAATTGCGATTTCCTTTGCATGTAAGCCGGAGCTATTGCTCCTTGATGAGCCAACCGCTGGAATGTCACCGGAAGAGACACAGAAGATTGTTGACCTCGTCAAGAAATTATCACGGGAGCATGGGGTAACCATCCTTATAACAGAGCACGACATGGATTTGGTATTTGATGTTGCACAGAAAATCATGGTGCTCCATCAAGGGCGAACCCTTGCCCAAGGGTTACCACAAGAAATTAAGCAGAATAAAAGCGTACAGGAAGCCTACTTGGGGGAATATGTGTCATGTTAGAACTTAAAGATATTC
Organism: Desulfitobacterium elongatum; assembly: GCF_055378975.1. Classification (NCBI taxonomy): domain Bacteria; kingdom Bacillati; phylum Bacillota; class Clostridia; order Eubacteriales; family Desulfitobacteriaceae; genus Desulfitobacterium; species Desulfitobacterium elongatum. The sequence continues at coordinate 355,517 of NZ_AP038772.1, forward strand.
ATACCTATTATGGTGAAAGTCATGTGCTTTTTGGGGTCTCACTTCAGGTAAGACCAGGGGAGGCGGTGGCGCTTTTAGGACGGAACGGGGTCGGGAAATCGACCACGATTAAAAGCATCATGGGCTTAACTCCTCCGAAAAGCGGGCAAATAGTATATAACGGGAAGGAGATACACCGTATTCCAACCCGAAAAAGGGTCGATCTTGGAATTTGTTATGTTCCAGATAATCGAAGAATCTTTGCTGATCTAACCGTGCGTGAAAACCTCGAAGTAGCCGATGGGGGTATACGAAGGACAAGTCGGGTACCACCACAAGGTGCTAGAAATATATGGACTTTGGATAAGATTTACGAGCTTTTTCCAAAGCTAAAAACGATGGAAGGGCGTCGTGGTGGATACTTAAGTGGCGGAGAGCAGCAAATGCTTGCAATCGCCAGAGCACTGCTCGGTAACCCTGAACTCCTGATTCTCGATGAACCAACAGAAGGATTAGCCCCGTTGATTGTAGCTGAGTTAGAGGAAGAAATTCTTAAGCTAAAGGCGACGGGAATATCCATCCTTATTGCGGAGCAAAATCTAAAATCTGCCTTACGAATCGCGGATCAATGTTATGTTCTAGAGAAGGGTCAAGTTCGTTTCTCGGGCACGGTACAGGAGTTACGCGATAATGACGAGGTTAGAGAAAAGTATCTGTTAGTTTGAATTGATTCGTTAGAACATCAAGTTGCACATTCTGCAGTTGGCATTGAACATAATTACTACAGCCTTACAGGCTTGATCCAAATATTAAGTAGAATGTTAATCAATTACTCACTCACGAGAGTCCGATTATTGGGCTCTCTTTCTAATTGTGCCAGCTTAAATTTAGTAGATATTCATTACTCTTTATTAACTGATAAAACAAGCCGAGGTCAACTTTATGTCAAGTCTCGGCTTGTTTTTTGAGATTAACTTTTTGTCATAGTGGCTAAACTTTAAATTGTTTTGAAAAGAGTTTGCAAGCAACTCAATTTTTATTTTTAGGTACAACCATTAAAATTCTAGTATAATAAAGTTAAAAATCTGTAGTGGATATTAAGGGTTTTTATAAAAAGAGCAAATTAGGAAGGGTGGAAAAAATGAAATCTACACTTCAGAAACCTAGTATTATTGTCTTTGTTCTTTTAGTAACAATTACACTTGTTTTTTCGATTAGTTCATTCTCCAAAATTAATGCCGTAGAGTCAAAAAAAACAATTGGGGTTTTAATCTCTTCAGATTACCGCATGCCTAAAGTCGAGGGAGTAAAAAAAGGACTGGAGGAGTACCAATTTATTGAGGGAGAAACCGTTCTTTATAGTATCAAAAATGCCGCTCTGAACTATGAGTCGCTTCCTCAGCTTGCGGAAGAATTGGTGGAAGAACACCCAGATGTTATCTTTGTGACGGGAGAAGCTGAAGCTTTAGCGGCTCAAAAGGTAGCACAAGCTAAACAAATACCGATTATCTTTGTCGGTGTAGGGTCGGCTAAAGAAATAGGGCTAATCGAGAGTTATAATTCTCCCGGAAAAAACATCACAGGGGTAGAAAATTATTATCTAATTTTATCGGGCAAGCGCTTGGAGTATTTTCAAAGACTACTCCCGGGGGTTAAGAATATCGCGGTGATGTATGACCCTCGAATAACTCCGGCTAAACCGACCCTGAATTTTCTAAATGAAGCTTCGCAAAGATTGAAGCTCGAAATTCAAGCGATTCCAGTTGAAAGTCGAGAGAAGATCCTTGAAGTGATGAATGGGTTAGACATCCAACAAGTGGATGGGGTGATGTTTCTTTGTAGTCAACTTCTTGAGGCAGTTACAGATGAGGTAAGCCCAATAGCACTTAAGAAGCGCATACCGATCATGGGAGTGAGTGAAGAACAAACGGCTAATGGTCTTCTGGCATCTTATGGAATGCCGTACTACGAACAAGGTTTACAAGCGTCTCGACTTGTGGCTAAGGTATTGCATGGGGAAAATGCTTCACTCATCCCAGTAGAAGCACCAGCAAAGGTTGAGTTTATCGTGAATCCGGAAACGGCAAAGAAGTTGCAGCTCCACCTCGACCCAGCGGGGTTGACTTCTGTTACGAAATTTGTGGAATAAGTACGTAGAATGAGTGATTTGGATTATTGGAGTAACGCATGATGAATAACTCGAAGAAGTGGCTAAATAAACTCCCCTTTCTTAAGACCATTGAGTTCCGTCTTCTCCTTTTCGCTTCGATTATGTCCCTTGTGCCTTTGCTTATTCTGGGGGGATACAACCTTCAGGCCGCACGTGAAAATCTAGAGTCTGCTGTTCGCTACCATCATGCCCTTGGCTCCTTAAGTATCGCCAAAGATATTAGTACGATGCTTGAAGAGGCTGAACGGACCTTTTCTATTATATCAAAGACAGAGGGCATGACATTTGCTGACGAAAGTCTTAGAGAACGGGAACGGATTTTCTACGCTTGTCTAACCAGCCTTCCTTATGTTGATGAGATATCGGCCATTGATGCTAATGGGCATGAATTGGCAAATGTGTCACGCCTTCGAGTAACGGCGGGGGAATCCTTAATAGCCGAGAGTATTGACTTGCTAGAGAATCTTCAATCCAAGAAGATTTTTATTGGCGATGTTTATATGGACGAAGGAAACCAACCTGCTTTTGAATTAGTGATTCCTTTTTTTGATCAGACGCATACTATCTCGGGAGGAATCATCGCAAAGATCAGCCTTCGAAGTATTATGGAGCGGATATCTCTCGTTTCAGGAGGAAAAGAGGAGTACATTTTTCTCGTTGACGAGCAAGGGCGTTTGATCGGGCATGAGGATTATAGTCAAGTCTTAAGGCAGCAAGATGTACGCCCAAGCCTTCCTTCGAGCGAGATGCTAAAGGAGGGCACTGAAAAAGGGTTACCTCTGGTACGGAATTATCGTTCGTACACGGGTGAAAATGTCGTAGGCGCCTATGTCCCAGTTAAAGGAACAGAATGGGCGGTTATTTTAGAACAACCTGAGCGACAGGCCTATGCTTCCTTCGCTAAGCTCAAGAATACGTTTGAATTAAGTACGTTGGGTTTAATCATAACGGTCTTGGGAATTAGCTTGTTTTTTGGTCTTGGCTTTAGTCGACGGTTAGAAGCCCTGAAACAAGGAGTCCGGAGAATCGTCAACGGGGAGTGGGGTATTACCCTTCCTGTTAAAGTTGAAGATGAAATCGGGGAAGTGCTTATCGCCTTTAATCATCTTAGTGAAGAGCTAGAGCGTAAAAAACAGATGGAAATGGCAATGCGTCAAGCGGATAAAATGGTCACAGTGGGGCTGCTTGCAGCAGGTGTTGCTCATGAGATTAATAATCCGCTGGCGGCGATTTATTTATCGGTGGAAGAACTTCTGGAACGTCTGGATGGAGGGAAGTTAGGGTCTGCGGAGCAAATGGAGCTCAAACGCTATCTGGAAACCATTGCAGAACAATCTGAACGGTGCTCTGGGATTACGCGTCAACTCCTTGAGTTCTCGCACCAAAGTAGGAATGAAGAAACTATAGAGTCTCTCTATAACTTAAATGACTTAATCCCAAAGAATTTGGGCCTCATCCAGTTTCGCTTACGAAAACAAAAGATTGAGCTTGAGGAGAACTATGCAACGGATTTGCCGTTTCTATGGGGAGATGGGAGTGGGATTCAGCAAGTCGTTTTTAACCTTATCTGTAATGCGATGGATGCCATGCCAGAGGGGGGTGTTTTATCTCTCCGAACTGAGTGCGAAGGTGAATGGATTAAGTTTTCCATTAGAGATAGTGGGATCGGAATTCCTGAAGAACATCTTCCGCGGATTTTTGAACCCTTTTTCACGACGAAACCGGTTGGGAAAGGGACGGGACTGGGTCTTTCCGTCTGTTATGGAGTAATTCAAAAAGCCCAAGGGAAAATTGAAATAGAAAGTACTCAGGGTGTCGGAACAGTTGTCAGGGTCTATATACCGCGAAGAGGGGATAAGGATGAGTGAAAACATTAACTTACTCATAGCCGATGATGAAGTAACCTATGCTCAGCTTTTAGGGGAGCGGTTTGCACGCAAGGGTTTTAATGTAACTGTTGTGCATACAGTGACTCAAGCATTAATCGAGATTCAAAAGAATCACTTTGATCTTGCACTATTTGATCAACGTCTACCCGATGGCGATGGCTTGGAGCTTTTGCATGTTGCTAAGGCAGCTGATCCAAACTTGGAAGCCGTGATCCTTACGGGGTATGGAACAATTGAGAGTGCGATTGAAGCTTTGAAAGACGGAGCCTATGACTATCTCACAAAACCTTGCAATGCGGCAAAGTTGGAGTTTACTCTCTATAAAGCATTAGAAAAAAGACGCTTAGCAGAGCAGGCAGCAGGCTTGTCTGAAGCTTTGCGTCGACTGTCGGGAGCGGGCCCGATCATCGGCCAAAGTGATGGAGTGAAAAAAGTTGTAGAAATGATCCACCTTGTCTTGGATAGTGATGCTTCTGTCGTGATTCTTGGGGAAAGTGGGACAGGGAAAGAACTCGTTGCAAGGGCCCTGCATTTTTGGGGTGAACGACGGGATCAACCTTTTCAGGTACTGAATTCGGCTGCTTTGCCGGCTCAACTCCTAGAAAGTGAACTCTTTGGATATGAAAAGGGTGCATTCACTGGAGCGAACTCAACGAAAATGGGTTTGGTCGAGGTGGCTGACGGGGGGACCCTGTTTCTCGATGAGATTGGAGATATGGATCTTTTGGTTCAAGCAAAGCTGCTGCGGTTTTTAGAAAGTGGGGAGTTTTTGCGGGTAGGATCGACACGAGTACGAAAAGTGAAGGTGCGGGTGGTCGCCGCGACGAATCGAAATCTTGAGGAAGATGTTCGAGAGGGACGATTTAGGGAAGACCTTTATTATCGTTTGAATGTCGTTACGATTGAGATCCCTCCGTTGAGGGAGAGGAAAGAAGACATCCCCATGCTTGCGACCTATTTCTTAAAGAACAAAAGGGGCTCACGCAGTGAAAAGGAACTCAGCAAGGAGTCCATTCAAGCACTAGAACATTATGATTTTCCAGGGAATGTCCGAGAGCTTGCAAACATTATTGAGCGAGGCTATCTTCTTGCAAAGGGTCCTTGGATTGAGCCTGAGCATCTCTTTTGTTCGAGTATTAAAGGTCTTCGTAAAGAAGTGTTGTCCAAAAACGTGGGGATATCTCAAGTTGGGGAGCTTAGTTCACCAGAGGATGTTTTTTCGGAAAATAAGGAGGATCTAAGCCTGCAGGCCGTCGATAAACGACATATTCAAAGGGTCTTACAATATTCTGGAGGGAATAAGACTCAAGCGGCTAAGCTTCTAGGGATTGGACTGAGGACATTGTATCGAAAAATGGAAGAGTACGGACTATGAAGCCAAAATGACTAACTTTTGCCAAAACGACAGGGTAATGTCAATATGACATGGTAAAAATGAGGAGAGTACGAAAGCTCGGTTAGAAAAAAACCGGGCTTTTTGGCTTATTTGCACAGGCTTTAGGAATAAAAACTATCTTGGCATGGTACTTGCAATTATTATCACATGTAGGGCGAATACGATATACCGATTTTAGAAAGAAGAGGTGAAATAAGATATGAAGCGCCGTGACTTTTTTAAGATGACAGCTTTCGTCGGGGCTGCAGCAGTAACGGGTTTAGGAATCGATAAGCTGAGCCTCGCCGGTGAGCCACCAGAGTTTGCGCCTGTTTCCGGTTCTGGACAAGAAGTAGAAGCCCGAATTAATTTAAAAACGGGTCAAGTCGAGCCAAATCCCAATATTCTAATGAGACATAGTGCTTGTTTAGGATGCTACAGTTCCTGTGGAAATCGAGTCAAAATCGATAAACGCAGTGGCAAGATACTCAGAGTAAGTGGAAACCCCTATAACCCTCAATCTGCAGGCCCCGCCCTAGCCTACGAAGCACCACTTACAGAGGGTTATCTAGCGTTCAGCACGTATAAGGAGCGTGGACATGCGGGAAGAGCAACCCTTTGTGCACGGGGAAATGCTACGCTTGATGCTCATTATGATCCTTATCGAATTTTGGTTCCGCTAAAGCGCGCTGGAAAACGAGGAGAGGGAAAATGGAAACCCACCACCTGGGAACAAGCGATTCAGGAAACCGTGGACGGTGGAGATCTCTTTAAAGAGTATGGAGAAAAAGCCATTGAGGGACTACGTCAAGTATATGATGTGAAAACTCCGATGGATCCATCCCAACTCGAACTCGGACCTAAGTCGAATCAGCTCGTTATGATCGGTGGACGGGGCGACGGGAGGACGGCCTTCGGTGGTCGTTTTATGGGGGCCTTCGGAAGTGTGAACAACTTCTCTCATGGCTACACATGAGGGGGGTCCAAGACGCCTGCGTCGCAGGCGATAGCTGGAGGAAATATCCTCAAACCGGATGTCGATAACACGGAATATATTCTTTATATCGGTGCTTATCCTGGTCATAGTGGTAAACCTATGCAGACGATTGCTCGTCAAGTTGCTATTCAAGCGAGTTCTGGGAAGCTTAAATTTGTCGTTGTGGATCCCGTCATGGTTGGAGGAGCAGTCAGTCCCATTGGGGATGCTGCAAAATGGATTCCTATTAAACCGACAACGGATAGCGCTTTTGTGATGGGAATGCTTCGTTGGATGATCGAGAATAAGCGAATCAATGTGGATTTCCTGAGTTCTCCGAGTCTTGCCGCTGCAAAGAAAAAAGGCTTTAACAGTTGGACGAATGCCGCACATCTCGTGATCGCCGATCAGGAACACCCAAACAACAGAAAACTACTTAGAGCGCAAGATCTGGGGCTAACCGTCCCTCCACCACCCGAAGCGGATCCGAAGGCTGCAGCACCTACAACTCCTCCAGAATATTTCGTTGTCATGGATAAAGTGACCGGGAAGCCCATGCTTCATAACGAATCAAACGAAGGGGATTTGTTTTTCCAAGGTGAGGTCACGGATGTTAGTGGTAAAGCGATCAAGGTTCAAACAGCCTTCGTAATTCTCAAGGAAAGTATTTTTAAACAGGATGTAGCTGCATATTCGAAGATCTGTGGAATTCCCGAGGCGACGATAATCGAAGTTGCCAAAGAGTTCACCGCTCATGGCACAAAAGCAGGAGTCGATGGGATGGGGAATACGGCATCGACGACCGGCTTTGACGCTTCGATGGCACAATACCTATTAACTTTAATGATTGGCTGCATGAATAAAAAAGGTGGCGTGGTCACTCGACGAAATGCCTACAAGTCAGTTGCAGCGGGTCCCCGATATAATCTCTCTAGTTTCCCGAACCAACCTAAGACTTCTGGGATCAATATAAGCCGTGCGGGTGTCCCCTATGAAAAGACCCCCGAGTTCAGGCTCCGCAAGGCAAAAGGAGAAAACCCCTATCCTTCGAAGATGCCTTGGCATCCGGTAGGAAGCGGCTCAGATAATCAGGCAATTTTCTCGATTGTCAATGGCTATCCCTATCAGGCTAAGATTTTAATGTTCTGGATGTCCAATCCTTTGATGACCACACCAGCAGCAGCGCGTGCGGAAGTATTAGAGGGGCTCAAAAGTGTGGAGCGTGTTCCGCTGATTATCGCGATGGATGCCTTCATGGGGGAATCGACCGCTGTATCAGATTATATCGTTCCAGATACGACACCGTATGAAAGCTGGGGACTTGCAAATAGTGAAGGAAACTGCCCAGGTAAGGTTGTAACTTTACGCTGGCCGGTAGTTGAACCGATGACTGGGAAAATTTCCAATAATCGATTTGCTTGCTTTGAAAATTACTGTATTGATGTTGCGAAGAAAATTGGAATTCCTGGTTTTGGGGATCAAGCGATTCCAGGCGCGGATAATAAACTCTATCCATTAAATGGCCCAGAGGACTACTTCTTAAGAGGTGCAGCAAACTTGGCCTATGATGGAGAAGCGGTACCGAACATTGCGGACACCGAGATGAAGCTGCAAGACCTTGAAGCAGCGACGACGTTTTGGCAAGGTTCTCTCAGTACGGAAGAATGGCCAAAAGTCCACTATGTGATGGCTCGAGGTGGACGCTTCGAAGATAGCACGAAAGCATACGTGGGTGATAACCATAAATATGGTTTTGCTGGCTGTTTTAATGTCTACGTCGAAAAGATGGCTACAGCTAAGAATTCTTATACAGGTAAGCCCTTCTCAGGAACCTTGGTCTATAATGAGGAAACGTTTGCTGATGGTACAGCTCTACAAGAGAAGTATCCTGAGAAAGATTGGCCATTTAAAGGAGTTTCCTACAAAGCAAAGTTCCGTAGCATCTCCATGCTGTCTAATACCCTTCTCCGTGATCTGAATAAGACGAATTACATTGAGCTCAATTCAGAGGATGCCGCAGGATTGAAGCTGAAAAACGGAGACAAAGTGAAGCTAATTGCAGCGACTGGCGGAGAAGCCGTAGGAATTCTCCAAGTTCGTCAAGGGGTTGCCCGCGGAACAGTGGCCGTTGCTTTCGGGTATGGTCACTGGGAGTACGGCTCCCGTGCTCATCAAGTTGGGGACAAGAAAACGGGTGGAGACCCGAGTATCGCTTCAGGTGTACTACTCGGCGGGATAAGCCTTGTTGACCCCACCGTGAAGGGAGTATTTGGCTTCAGTGAAATGTCAACCGGGGGCCCGAGCCGTAATGGAGGAGCATTCCGAATAGAAAAAGCATAGGCGGTGCTTCGATGAATAACACGAATCCTTTTCCTATGGATCCAGAGATAGACTCACTTAAGAATGCAGTTGCAATGCACGAAATTGCACCGGGCTAATACGCCGAAGCAGTGAAAGTCGCTGAACAGTGGGTCAAAAGTGATAGCGAAGATTATGATCAAGGCTTTTTAATTGCCCAAGAGAGGAGGATACATCATGCCAGAACAAAAGGCGCATTATGGTATGGTCATTGATTTGAAACGCTGTGTCGGATGTCATGCCTGTACAGTTACCTGCAAGATGGAAAACGGTGTTCCGGAAGGCTTTTTCCGTTCTTGGGTTGTTGAAGCGGATAAGGGTGCTTTTCCGAATGTTACCCGAGTGAAGTTACCTCGTCTGTGCAATCAATGTGAAAATGCACCGTGTGAACACGTTTGTCCTGTAAAGGCAACCCATCGTGACCAGGGTGGAGTTGTGATCGTAGATGAGAAAAAGTGTATCGGTTGTCGGTACTGTGTGTCCGCATGCCCCTATGATGCACGGTATGTTAGTCCGAAGAAAGGGACAGCTGATAAGTGCGATTTATGTCTTGACCGGATTAAGGTTGGATTGATGCCCGCTTGTGTAAGCACCTGTATCGCCCATGCTCGTTTCTTCGGGGATCTGAATGATCCCCAAAGTGAGGTTACCAAACTAATTAGCGGAAATTCCTGTCAAGTCCTTCGCCCTGAGTTGGGCACGAAACCTAGCGTTTATTATATCGGGTTGGATGAAGCTCTCGTTGGAGCAGACTACGCCAACCTTGTGAGAGGGAGGTAAGTGCGGTGGATCTAACCTTTATTTATCAGGTTGAACATCATGCTGCTTTTGGCCCCTTGGTTGTTCTCTATTTCTTTCTAGCAGGACTCAGTGCCGGGCTTTTCCTTATTTCGAGTCTGAGCACGGTGTTTGGACTTGGAAAACTTAAGCCCTTAGCGAAACCCGCCTGTGCGATGGCATTAGCAACACTCATCCCTGGGCTTTTAGCCCTAGTCATAGATTTGGGTCAGCCATTGCGTGCCTTGACGCTCTTTTTCCGCTTGAATCCGTCTTCCGTAATGAGTTGGGGCTCGTTTATCCTGTTAATTTATGGATTGGCCCTATTGCTTTATGCCTACTATCTTTGGAGAGAAGATAGTAAAGTGAAGTTTTGGGGAAAGATGGGTGCGGTTTTCGCGGTGGCACTTGGGTTGTATACTGGATTCCTGATTGCCGTCGTGCCTGGTCGTCCCTTATGGAATTCCGCTTTACTCCCTGTTCTGTTCCTTGCTTCGGGCTGGGTTGCAGCACTGAGTTTGCTGAGCTTAGCACAGAGCTTTTTTCCGAAAACTGTTCAGATTGAAGGAGCGAGTGCGGAAGAAGCCATGCACGGAATGAAGATCTGGATGGTCATCCTCGAGATCTTACTTGTAGCCTTTCATCTGTTAGCCGTTCTGACGGTAAACGATGCTGGACGCGCTGTAGTGCATAATTTTATTAGTGGAACGAAGGGCGTTTCTTTTATGCTGATACAGGTTGTCATCGGTATGATTCTCCCACTACTTATCGTTCTCTTGAGTAAGCGTTCTGGTACAGCGCTCGGACTTTCCGGTCTCTTAAGTCTGATCGGGGTCTTTGCTCTTCGCTATAACTTCGTTTTTGGCGGAGAAGAACTTCCGCAAGCGGGCACGCTCCTCTATCTCTTTGAAGGGGGAAGGGCTTGGATCTCAACGGTTGTTCTTTTAGTAGTTACCGCAGTGCTTATTTTCTTCGTACCAGGAATATTTAATAGCATCACAGGGAGAAGTGCGACTGGGTCAGGGAAAGCTTTCTAAAATTACAGAATGATGTCAGCAAAGTTAACTCCTCCTTAATTATAGTGAGACAAGGGGACAGCAGGCCGTGTGATAGTCACATCAATGTCGAATATCAGATCCAGCCTTGTCCCGCCTTGTCTCACCTTTTTAATCCGACCCTGTTGGTTTTTTGTGCATCGCGCTATAAATCCATCATTGGCTGCAAGCCTTATAGTTCCTATAGACAGAACCTACCATACCTTGTAGCTATGTTCTCCGATCCCTGGAATAACGGAGCTCTTTTCCAACAGGGCATCGATACACATCGTTTTCTTTATGCACCTTTATTTGTTCTCGATCCCACAAGTGCTAACTGGCATAATTGTTGCTATGCGGAAGTGTTATCCAGTGTCTCATTAAACTCAAATCGTTTTGAGCAAACCTTTGGAGGTGAATTCCTAGTTATGGATAATGAAGAAGCCTTTCTTGCTTTAACCAAGGAGAACATTTACTCATTTATGGCTTGTATTTTCTTACGGGAACCCGATCCGGTGACTTGGCCTGAGCAATCCCAAGCCCTTTATAACATTTTAAGAGAAATGGGGCAGAATCCTGAGCGCTTTGGAGAAATCATCCCTGAACAACTTAACATTCATGTAGAGAATCTTCGTCAAGAGTACTTTGATTGTTTTTTTGTCCCTATGTCGGGTAAATATGTTCCGCCGTACGAATCGGTACTCTTGAATTATAAACCGGAAAAAACTAGACCTTACGGAACTCTAAATAGCCCAGAAGCACATCATGTTGCTCAATGCTACAAGGCAACTGGGTTTACTCCGAAAAAGCTAGACATGTTTGCGCCGTTAAAAGAGATTCAGTTTCCTGACCATGCAGGGTTCGAACTTGCTTTTATGGCGATGATTTCTCGAGCTGAAAAAGAAGCATGGGAAAATCAAAATCATGAAGAGGCAGCATCATGGAAAGAGTGGGGTTCACGGTTTTTGCGGGAGCATCTTGTAACGTGGTGGCCGAATTTCACCTTAGCTCTTGAGAAAATGGCACCGGGTTACTATGCTCAAGCTGCAAAGGCAGTAAATATCTGGATACTCAGTGAACTTGAGGAATCAAGAAATCTCATAGAGGAGGGGAGGTGCCGAAATCTAAGCTCTTAAAGTTCTTACGGCGGCTTAACTATCCCTATTGTAACGTTAAAACTTAAAAAGAGGTGAGGCATTAAATGAAAAGACGCTCCTTTCTAAAACTATCGACTATTGTTGGTGCTGCTGTAGCTACAGGCTTAAGCCTAGAAAAATTGAGCCTTGCTGGCGGAACTCAGGAATTCGTCCCACTCACAGGCAATGGACAGGAACTTGAAGCGATAATCGATGCAAAAATAGGTTCAGTGAAACCGAACCCAGACATCATGATGCGCAATAGTGCTTGCTTAGGATGCTATAGCTCCTGTGGTAACAGGGTTAAGATCGATAAACGCTCTGGTCTAATCTTAAGAGTAAGTGGCAATCCTTATAACCCAAATAATGCGGAACCCCACTTAGATTTTGAGGCGCCTCTAACCGATGCTTATTTAGCCTTTAGTACGTATAAAAATCGTGGACATATGAATAGGGGGACTCTCTGCGCACGTGGAAATGCAACCCTTTCTGCCCATTATGACCCGTATCGTATCACCGTACCTCTTAAACGAGCGGGTAAACGTGGTGAGGGAAAATGGCAGCCCATAACTTGGGAAGAAGCTGTTAAGGAAACCGTTGAAGGTGGTGCCCTGTTCAAACACTTAGGTGAAAATGCTTCTATCGAGGGATTCAGACAAGTTTACGATAGACAAACCCCACTGGATCCAAATCAACCTGAACTTGGTCCGAAGTCCAATCAGCTTGTGATTATCGGAGGTCGTTTCGATGGAAGAGGAACGATCACAGGGCGTTTTGCGGGAGCTTTTGGAACACCTAACAATTACGGTCATGCCTATTCATGAGGGGGCTCCAAATTACCTGCGGGACAGGTAGCTAGCGGAAATCAAGTTAAGCCAGATGTAAGTAACGCTGAATTCATTATCTATCTCGGAACATCCCCTGGTCACAGTGGTTCCCCTTTCCAATCCCTAGCGAGACAAGTCACAGAGGGGGCAACCCATGGAAAGCTCAAGTTCGTCGTCGTCGATCCGGTGATGAATGGTGGAGCCTTGGGACCTTTAGGAGGACGTGGCAAGTGGGTTCCGATTAAACCTGCAACCGATGGAGCTTTTGGGCTCGCCATGATTCGTTGGATCATTGAGAACAACCTTCATAATATAAGTTATCTCTCTTCTCCAAATCTTGCGGTTGCAAAGAAGAGGGGGTTTAATAGCTGGACGAATGCATGCCATCTAGTCATCGATGACCCGACACACCCGAATAACCGGAAGCTTCTTAGAGCGGAAGATCTGGGATTAACCACGCCACCTCTACCTGAACCAGATCCAAAGCAAACCGCACCTGCAAAGAAACCCGATTATTTCATTACGATAGACAAGGCGAGCGGCAAACCGGCCATCTATACAGACTCTCAAGAAGGAGATATCACGTTCCAAGGAGAGTTAACAGTGGCCGAAGGCAGAACCGTAAAGGTTAAAACAGCTTTCCTAATTATCAAAGAAATCGCATTCAGCCAAGAATTGTCAGCCTTCGCTAAAGATTGTGGTATCCCAGTCGAAACCATCATCGAGATTGCTCAGGAGTTTACATCGCATGGAACCAAAGTGGGAGTCGACGGTATGGGAAATACCGCTGCTGCGAATGGCATGGATGGAGCCTGGGTTCACTATGTACTTTGTGCCTTGGTCGGAGCTTTTTATAAAAAAGGTGGGCTCATCCCTGGGATTGGAGGAGCCTCGTATAAGAGCTTTACACCGGGTCCAAGATATAATCTCGCGACATATCCTGGAGCCCAACCCGTCCAAGGGGCTCGGATTAGCCGAACCGGGTTTGACTATGAAAAGACTTCAGAATACAAAAAGAAAGTCGCTGCTGGGCAAAACCCTTACCCATCAAAGCTCCCCTGGTTTACCTTTGGGTCCGCCTCTGATAACCAAGCAATCTTCTCTATCGTGAATAACTATCCTTATCAAGCCAAGATCCTGATTAATTGGATGGCGAATCCACTACTTTCCACCCCTGCAGCAGCCCGCAAAGAAGTACTTGAAGAACTAAAAAAAGTGGAAAGGGTTCCTCTCTTTATTGCGATTGACGCATTTATGGGGGAAATGAGTGTACTGGCGGATTATATCATTCCGGATACTACACAGTACGAAAGCTGGGGACTCCCAGGAATCTGGAGTAACTTTGCCGGTAGAGCAACGTCGCTTCGCTGGCCTGTAGTGAAACCTATGACTCCGCAAATCGCTGAAGGCCGTCATGCTTGCTATGAAAACTATCTTATTGATGTGGCCAAAAAAGTTGGCTTACCTGGATTTGGCGATCAAGCGATTCCCGGCGCAGACAATACACTCTATCCGTTAAATAACGCCGAAGATCTTTACTTGAAAGCCATTGCCAATATTGCCTTCGATGAGACACCCGCTCCGGATATAACCAAGGATGAGATCAAGCTTCAAGGCTTGGAGGAGCTTTCTAAAGGTTGGGATAAGAGTTTAAAACCAGATGAAGGGGCAAAGGTTCTTTATGTAATGTCCCGAGGCGGTCGTTTTGAAAGACATGGTTCAGGATTCGTAGGGGACAATTACAAATATTCGAATCCTGGTTGCTTTAACCTCTATAGTGAAGCCCTGGCTACTGCTAAAAACGCTTATACAGGAAAACCCTTTTCCGGCGTCGTCGGATGGAACCCGGAAGCCTTTGCTGATGGTACCCTCCTCAGTAAGGCTTTCCCCGAAGATAAATGGCCATTAAAAGGGGCCTCGTATAAAGCGAAATTCCGGAGTGCAACTATGCTTGCAAACTCAGTATTACGTGAATTCAATAAAACGAACTATGTGGAAATCAATACAGAAGAAGCGAAGCGCTTTGGACTTACGGATGGAGATAAGGTCAAAGTCATATCAGCGACTGGCGCAGAAGCCACAGGAATCTTAAAAGTCCGTCCGGGAATTGCCCTCGGGACGATCGGAGTCGCTTTCGGTTACGGCCACTGGGAGTATGGTGCACGGGCTCATCAAGTCGGTGACAAGAAACTTGGTGGCGATGCCACAATTGGTACAGGGATTTTGCTAAACGCAATCTGTCTGATTGATCCGACCTTTAAAGACAGAATCTATGGCTTTAGCGAAATGTCTACCGGAATCCCAAGCCGAAACGGTGGGGCGTATCGAATCGAGAAAATTTAAGGAGGGCAAAGTCAAATGCCGGAAACCAAACCGCATTATGGAATGGTGATTGATCTCAGGCTCTGTGTCGGTTGTCACGCTTGTACGGTCGCCTGTAAAATGGAGAATAATCTCCCCGAAGGTTTTTTTCGCTCTTGGGTCGTCGAAGCGGATAAAGGAGAATATCCCACAGTAACCCGGGTCAAACTTCCACGCTTATGTAATCAATGTGAGTCCGCCCCTTGTGAGCAGGTCTGTCCGGTTAAAGCAACACACCGGGATGAGGGCGGAGTCGTTGTGGTAGATTCGAAGAAATGCATCGGCTGCCGCTATTGTATCTCTGCGTGTCCCTATGATGCTCGTTACATCCATCCGAAGAAAGGAACAGCGGATAAGTGTAATCTTTGTCTCGATCGAGTCAAAGGAGGGCTCATGCCAGCTTGTGTCAGTACTTGTATTGCCCATGCACGGTACTTCGGGGATTTCAATGATCCGATGAGCGAAGTAAGCCAGTTGCTCAGTGAAAACTCCTATCAGGTTCTGCACCCTGATCTAGGGACAAAACCCAGCGTATTCTACATTGGATTAGATGGTGCCCTTGCAGGTGCTGATTATGCCAGCTTGGCCAAAAGGAGGTAAGAGGGGATGGATATGACCTTTATCTATCAGATTGAACATCATGCAGCCTTTGGACCGTTAATTGTACTCTACTTTTTCCTGGCGGGCCTGAGTGCCGGATTATTTATTCTTTCAACATTAGGTCCCGTTTTTGGAATCCAAAAATTTAAACCCTTAGCTAAACCTACTTCGACGATGGCTTTAGCGACATTAGTTCCCGGACTCCTCGCGTTAGTCCTCGATCTGGGGCAACCCTTTCGTGCCTTAAGCCTTTTTTATCGAGTTAATTTTCAGTCCATCATGAGTTGGGGCTCCTTCATTCTACTAATTTACGGGATCGCTTCCCTCATCTACACATGGTATCTCTGGAAAGAAGATGCTCGGATGAAGACATGGGGAAAAATTGGAGTCGTTTTCGCGGCAGCACTCGGTCTCTACACGGGATTCCTTCTCGCCGTGGTGCCGGGTCATCCCCTATGGAACTCCGCATTACTCCCCTTGCTCTTCTTAATCTCGGGTTCTGTTGCTGCTTTAAGCCTAATCAGCCTCACCAAAGGCTTTGCCCCTAAGGCGGTTGGACTTGAAGTTATGGGTAGCGAGGAAGGTATCCACACGGTGAAAGTCTGGATGGTGGTACTCGAAATTCTTCTTATCGCCTTTCATTTGTTAGCCGTTCTCACCCTAAATGATGCCGGTCGAGCCGTTGTGCAAAACCTTTTCAGCGGGACGAAGCAGATGTCTTTCATTATCGTGCAACTCGTCATCGGCATGTTTCTCCCCTTGATCCTACTGCTCTTTAGCCAACGTTCTACTAAAATACTTGGTATTTCTGGGTTACTCAGCCTGATCGGAGTATTTGCCTTGCGATATAACATCGTTTTTGGTGGGGAAGAGCTACCCCAAGCAGGAACACAGCTTTACCTCTTCGAGGGAGGAAGTGGTTGGTGGTTGACCGCTGGCCTCTTAGTCCTAATCGTAATACTCTTAATCGGATTACCTAAAATTCTTCAAAACATGGTCAAAAAATCTTCGGGTATAGCTTCTTCACAAAGTATGTAAATCTAAAACCCTCCTTTATATAGAACTGAACTGTAACCCGAATAATGGATTACTTAAAAAGAGTTCATTTTATTCGGGTTTTTCTATGCCCGTATACATGAAAAATCTCCCACCTGCTTAGAGACTGAGCTGTCCCCCTGTCTCAGAAACCCTAAAAAGGGAATTTTCTAAAAAAGGTATTGACTGATTATATATTATATATTATATATAATATATAATCAGCATTGAAAGGATCATGATATGAAATGGATACCTCGGAAAGAAAAAGTTATACGACAAAAACCGAAATGGTCTATGAACAACTAAAAGAAAATATCATCAACGGACTTATAGAACAGGGCGAGAAAATAGTAGCAAGAGAACTTGCTAAGCAATTTGGGGTAAGTGATATTCCAGTTCGTGAAGCGTTAAAGAAGTTAGAATCCGAGGGGCTTGTAGAAAACGTTCCTCATGTAGGATCTCGTGTGAGCCCGGTTAATATACAAAAAGCGAGCGAGATATTTGCTATCCGAACGGAGTTGGAAGCATTCGCCACTCGATTGGCGGCCCAAAATGCTAAGGCCAACGAAGTAGACGAGTTACAAGAGATCGTGGATGAGATAAATCTGGCTTTGCAGAATTCAGATATTAAAAAAGTAAGTCGATTAAATACTGCCTTTCACCAAAGGCTTTATCAATTATCTGGAAATGAAATGCTTTGCGAGCTGATCATTTCTCTGATGGATCGGTCTCAATATTCCAGATCCGTATTTACACTCATTCCTGACCGTAAAGAAAAATCGAATCAAGAACATCAACTGATGGTTGATGCTTTGCGCAAAGGAAATGCTGAAGAGGCTGAAAAGGCTTTGAGAGCGCAAAAGAAGCATGCTTTTGCTGCGCTTTTAAATAAATTAAAATCTGAAAAAAAGGGGGAGAGAAGTTAACGTTTAGGGTCATAGAAAGAAAGGAGAAAGGTCATTTATGGTTGGAAGAGATTTTTTAAAAGGGTATCTCGATTTACATGTTCATGCAGGTCCATCAAATATCCCCCGGGAACTTGATGCAGCAGAAATGGCACTTGCCGCTGATGAAGCAGGTTATAAAGCCATCGTGATTAAGGATCACCAGTATTGTACAGCTCCCTTGGCACATGTGTTAGAAAAAC
This sequence comes from Desulfitobacterium elongatum, assembly GCF_055378975.1. Lineage (NCBI taxonomy): Bacteria > Bacillati > Bacillota > Clostridia > Eubacteriales > Desulfitobacteriaceae > Desulfitobacterium > Desulfitobacterium elongatum. Next base: position 373,184 of record NZ_AP038772.1, read on the forward strand.
ATTTGCCACTTAAATCTGGGCTGAGAATTTTCGGCGGCATGGCGGTTAATAACTCAATCGGTGGTTTGAACGCAAAGGCAGTCGAGGTAGCGATTGCATTAGGAGCCAAGATAATCTGGATGCCTACGGTCTCGAGTCTAAATCATATCGAAAAGCACAAAGGACATGGTTTTAAATTCCCTGAGGGAAAGAAACACAATATACCGGAGAATCCCATTGTTACTATCGACCAGAACGGAAAGCTGTTACCAGAAGCAGATGCAATCATTCAAGTCATTGCACAGCACCCCGATGTCATTCTAGCAACAGGACATGGAACACGGGAAGAAGTCAATGCTTATATCGTTCGGGCTCACGAATTGGGAATTAAACGCATCCTCGTTAACCATCCGACGTACATGATCGGATCGACCTTGGAAGACATGAAGTATTGGGCTTCACTCGGAGCTTTCATGGAGCTTTCCGGTTGTGTCAGCGTTCCAAGCTCAAATTATTATTGCTTAGATGTAAATGGAATCGTTGAATCCATCCGTGCTATCGGGGTGGAGCACACGACCATTGGTTCTGACTATGGCCAAGCAAAGAATGGTAGTCCACTTGATGGGGCTGCTGAATTCTTCGAACTGTTACTTCAAAATGGGATAACGGAGCAGGAGTTAGTGCAGATGACTCAAATTAATCCCAACTATCTGCTTGACTTATAAATCTACAGGAGGAATAGAGATGGTTACTAAACACGTAAAAATGAACGATTTAATGTGGGAACAAGTCCGTGAAGGGGTTGCTCGTAAAGTCGTTCATGCTGAAAAGGGAACAGTTTGTCTCAATAAGCTGAACTCTGGTCATGAAGCAAGACCTCACCAACATCCACATGAGCAAATCGCTATCATCTTAAAAGGTGAAACCAAATTTACTGTAGGTGAAGAGGTTTTTGAACTCGGTGAGGGAGATGTCATTGTTATTCCACCCAATGTTATTCATTACGCAGAAGTAACGAATGGTGAAGATTGCTTAAATCTTGATATTTTCGTACCTCGCCGTGAGGACTATGTAGATACGCCTGTGGCAAATGGAAGTGCCAACGAATGATTACGGTCAAAGAAAAACTGGTAGCCAACAAGACGGTTGTTGGAACGTTTAGTAAGTTTTCAAGTCCAGTCGCCTCTGAAATTCTTGGGTATCTTGGCTTTGATTTTGTAATCCTAGATATGGAACATTCGGCCCTTGATTATAGCCAAGCTGAGAATCTCATGAGAGCTGGAGAAGCTGCAGAAATTTCAACGGTTATTCGAGTTCCGGGAATTGAGGAAAACCCAATTCTACGAGTTCTTGAAGCTGGAAGCCAAGGGATACAAGCTCCTGGAGTCGATAATGCAGAAATGGCGAAAAAGGTCGTTGAGGCAGCAAGATATCGTCCCTTGGGAATGCGTGGACTTTCGTTTTCTACACGTGCAGCACAATATACCATCAAAGATAAAAGTAAGCACATGACAGATTCTCTCGCCAAACAATTGGTTATAGTCCAGATTGAAAGCAAGGAAGCAGTAGAGAATCTGGAAGAAATCGCAGCGACAGAGGGTATTGACGTCTTGTTTTTAGGGCCTTCTGATCTCAGTAATTCGCTTGGAGTACCTGGCCAAGTGAACCACCCACTTGTGCAGGAAGCTTTGAAGAAACTTTGTAAAATAGCACAGGAAAATGGTAAGGTGGCTGGAACGTTCGTTGGGAACCAAGAACAGGCCTTACGAGCACTGGAAGCAGGCGTTCGCTATCTGGTCTATGACAATGATGTTGCCTTTTTAGTAAAAGGTGCGCGTACAGTCCTAGAAGAACTAAAAAATCACTTAGCTTAAGAAAGAGTGGAGGATTATTTAATGGCCGTAACATTTGAAACTAAACGACCATGGTACAAAGATATTAACAAACAACAATGGAATGCCCTAATTGCAGCCTTTCTCGGGTGGGCACTCGATGCTTTTGACTTTTTGCTTTATAACTTCACGATTGTTACGTTGATTAAGCAGTGGGGATTAACGACGGCTACCACAGGATTAGTCGCTTCCTTCACCGTGGTTGCTTCAGCACTTGGAGGTATGGTTTTTGGACGGTTTGCAGACCGTTTTGGACGGATGAAGGCCTTAACCCTTACTGTTCTCATCTATTCACTTGCTACAGGACTTAGTGGTTTATCTCAAAATATCTGGCAACTGATGGCATTCCGTCTTCTTGTAGGTTTAGGGATGGGTGGAGAATGGTCAGCTGGAGCCGCACTAATCTCTGAAACCTGGCCCAAAGAGCATCGCGGAAAAGCAATGTCAATCATGCAATCCGGATATGCTGTTGGGGGATTACTCGCTTCACTGATTGCAGGCCCAATTATTCAAGCGTATGGATGGCGTCCGTTGTTCTTCATCGGAATCATACCAGCTATTCTTGTTTACTGGGTTCGTAAGCATGTTGAAGAACCAGAAATTTGGAAAAACAATGGAACTCAGTCCGCATCTTCGACACTTGTCAAGACCTCCTGGAGTGATCTTTTCAAAGGTAGTCTATTAAAAGTAACGATCATTGGAACGATTTTCTGTATCATTGGTCTAGGTGCAAGTTATCCGATGGCTTCTTGGCTTCCGATGTTCTTAGGAACAGCCGTGGAAAAAGGCGGAGCTGGATTCTCGGTGGTTAAAGCTTCTCTCTATACAATTCCCTATTACCTGGGAAGTATTATTGGATATCTAATGTTCGGTTTTCTTAGTGATAAGATAGGTCGGAAAAAGAGTTTTGCTATCTACTTTGTAGGTGCAGCTATCGTTATTCCTACCTTTATCATGATCGGTTCAGGTAATATCCCTGTATTCTTCATACTCATGGCTCTTGTTGGATGTTTTGCAGTAGGTTATTATGGCGGCTTTGGTACAGTCTTGGCAGAGATGTATCCGACGCGCTTACGTGGTTCAGGGCAGGGACTCTGCTACAATGTAGGTCGTGGAGTTTCAGCATTTGCAATCACAGGTGCAGGAGCTTTAGCTATGTCAGTTGGGGTAGGAAAGGCCCTTATGTATTCTTCAGCAGGTCTTTTTGTTCTAGCTATATTTGCTACCCTTATCTTGCCTGAAACAGCGGGAAAAGAATTAGAATAAAAAAATACCTAAGAAAAAGCTTTTAGAAAAAGCATTTCTCAGGCAAAAAAGAAAAAATCATCATCTATAATAGTACTAAATATTGTAAAATGCGTCAAGGCGCTATAAACAGTGCGAATAGTTCGAGAAAAGTCCTTGAGGTGTTAAGAGCCTCAAGGACTTTTGCAAAAGGAGTATATTTATGAAAAGAAAAGTCGTCGTCGTTAGTGCTGTACGGACTCCTGTCGGTAGTTTTATGGGAGTGTTTAAAGATATCTCAGCAATTGAACTTGGAACGGTTGCCGTGAAAGAAGCATTAAAGCGGGTAAACCTCGATCCCGCGACAGTGGATGAAGTCATCCTGGGGAATGTCTTGCAGGCGGGCCTTGGCCAGAATCCTGCTCGACAAGTTGCCCTAAAGGCAGGAATCCCGGAATCTGTACCTTCCCTGACCATTAATAAGCTGTGTGGGTCAGGACTCAAGGCGATTAACCTCGCTGCCCAAGCGATTATCGCGGGAGATGCGGAAATAATCGTAGCAGGGGGTATGGAGAATATGTCCCGCGCCCCGTTTCTCCTCCCAGAGGGTAGAACAGGGCATAAAATGGGGGCAACGACGATTCTTGACAGTATGATCAGCGATGGCTTGGTCTGTGCAATGAATGATATTCACATGGGTATTACTGCAGAAAATGTAGCTGAAAAATACAATATCAGTCGTGATGAACAGGACGAATTTTCATCAACAAGTCAACAAAAGGCAGGTGTCGCAATCGCAGAGAATCGCTTTACTGCCGAGATCGTACCTATGCCTATTCCGCAGCGGAAGGGTGATCCTGTCTGGGTGGCACAGGATGAATATCCAAAACCAGACACAACACTTGAGAAACTAGCCAAGCTCCGTCCAGCCTTTAAAAAAGAAGGTACGGTCACCGCAGGAAATGCCTCGGGTATTAATGACGGTGCTGCGGCAGTCGTTGTTATGTCTGAAGAAAAGGCCCTTGCTCTTGGACTTGAACCCTTAGCTTATATTGTGTCCTATGCCTCAGCTGGAGTAGCCCCAGAAATCATGGGTACCGGCCCTATACCCGCAAGTCAGAAAGCGATGCAAAAAGCTGGGTTAGGCATGGCGGAAATCGATTTAATCGAAGCGAACGAAGCCTTTGCTGCGCAAGCGCTTGCAGTGGGTAATGAACTCGGAATTGATCCAGTCAAATTAAACGTTAACGGGGGGGCTATTGCGTTAGGCCATCCGATTGGAGCGAGCGGAACCCGAATCTTTGTCACCTTGCTTTATGCGATGAAGGAACGTAACGTGAAACGCGGCTTGGCGACCTTATGTATCGGTGGGGGACAAGGCGTTGCAACAATTATTGAACGCTAAGAGGGGGTCAAAGCAATGATTGAAGTCATATCGATTCAAGAAGCAGTCGATAAAGTTAAAGATGGGATGAGCATCATGGTGGGAGGCTTCATAGGCTCTGGTGCTCCTGGTCAAATTCTCAGCGAGTTGGCCGAGGTAAATCTTAAAGAGTTAACGTTGATCGCCAATGATACAGGGATCCTAGGCGATCCGCTCAGTCAAATGGTTGTGAACCACCGACTGAGAAAAGTCATTGCTTCTCATATCGGAACCAATAAGGAAACAGGACGACAAATGAATACTGGGGATATAGAGGTTAGTTTAGTACCCCAGGGTACACTTGCAGAGAGAATTCGTGCCGCTGGAGCTGGACTCGGGGGAGTGCTAACTCCAACCGGAATCGGAACGGTCGTAGAAGAGGGTAAGCAGAAAGTATGTGTCGATGGTCGAGAATTCCTGCTTGAAGTCCCCCTTTCGGCTGATGTGGCTATACTTAAAGCGCATAAAGCGGATCGGGCGGGGAATTTGGTATATCGACGGGCGGCACGCAACTTTAATCCCTTGATGGCGACGGCTGCAGAGGTAGTTATCGTAGAAGTGGAAAAGATTGTTGAAATCGGCGAGCTGGACCCTGATGAAGTGATGACTCCGGGGATCTTTGTAGACTACCTTGTATTATCCCAAAGCGCGGAGGTGAAAAACGTTGGATAAGGAAGCTCGCCTAGAGTGGTTAATTAAAAGAGTAGCTCAGGAATTTCATACTGGTGATGTCGTAAATCTCGGAATTGGAATGCCAACGAAAGTTGCGAATTACTTACCCCAAGGGGTGACCATCCTTTTACAATCGGAAAACGGATTTTTGGGGCTGGGTCCTTCACCAGAAGAAGGAAAAGAGGATGCGGATACCGTCAATGCAGGTGGACAGTATTCCAGCATCCTACCAGGTGGGTGTTGCTTTGATAGTGCAACGTCTTTCGCTATTATTCGGGGTGGACATGTGGATGCTACTGTCCTGGGGGCCTTACAGGTTGATCAGGAAGGAAATTTAGCGAATTGGATGATTCCGGGGAAGATGGTTCCCGGGATGGGTGGAGCAATGGATCTCGTTGTTGGAGCACGGAAAGTGATTGTAGCTATGGATCATACGGCCAAAGATGGAAGTTCTAAAGTTCTTAAAAAATGCACTTTGCCCTTAACAGCAGCACATCAAGTGAATCTGATTGTGACAGATATGGGGCTCCTGGAAGTTACAGCCAGCGGATTACTCTTGAAGGAACTCGCTCCAGGTGTAACCCTCGAAGAAATTCAAGCGTGCACAGAGGCGGAATTATTAATAGATGAGACGCTGGTCGAATGTGCATAAACCGGCAGTTTCATTGAAATTATGATTTGAAGTGATAGAGCATAGGACAATGTTAGGAGGTAAAAGGATGAAAATTCTTGGAGTAAATGGAAGTCCTCATAGGAAGGGGAATGCGGAAGTACTCGTGACGACCGTATTAGAGGAGGCTGCCTGTCATGGAGCTGAAACGGACTATATTTTTGTCGATGCGCTGGATTTTCATGGTTGCAAAGGGTGCTTGTGGTGTCAACAGGACGGAAGGGGTCTATGTGTTCAAAAGGATGAAATGACGGCACTCTATCATAAGATTGCGAGTTCTGACGCCATTGTTATCGCTTCGCCTATCTACTTCTCTGGAATTACCGCACAACTCAAAACATTTATCGACCGTTTATATCCGTTCTACGGCAGGGGGGGAACCCCTAGCCGTCTACCTCGAAAAATAAAATGTGCATTGATTGTTACACAAGGACAACCAGACCCTAATAAATATGCACAGTCTATAGAAATCGTTGCAGATAGTTTACGTTTAATCGGCTTTAATGTCCTTAATGATATTTTTATCGCACCCAATTTGCCAGATAAAGGGGACGTCTTAAAAAATCTAACATATTTAGAGCAGGCCAAGTTATTAGGCAGACAGCTTTCAACTTGATTTATTAGCTATTTCATGTATCTATCCAGCAATGATTTGTAGACTTAATACTTCTTATATAAAGGAGTTCTAATAATGGGTCAGCCAAAAATTCTTCAGATATTACCCATGTATCATCCAGAAGGGGAAAAGATACTACGCCAAGGGGCAGAGGTGATCCAAACAAATCGCTACGATATCCCTCATCTATGTGAAATGGTGAAAGATGTGGAGGGTATCATTCTACGTGCTCCCGCAAAAATAACACGTGAAGTCATTGATGCCGCACCTTACGTGAAAGTAATAAGTGGTGCAGGTGTCGGTCTTGACAATATTGACGTAAAGTACGCTACAGAGAAGAAAATCCCCGTTTTGCATGCTCCTTCTATTAATGGAGTCTCAACTGCAGAGCATACTTTAATGCTCATAATGGCTTTAGGTAAATCCCTGATCTCTTTTCATGAAGAAATGCGAAAGGGGAATTATGATTCACGGACGACCATTTTCACACACGAATTAAGAGGAAAACGAGTCGGCATCGTGGGTTTTGGCAATATTGGCAAGGAGGTCGCCCGTCGCCTAAAACTCGGACTTGACATGGAGGTAACCGCCTGGATTAGGAAAGAAGACAAGGAAAAACAAGAGTTTGCAGAGAAATTAGGGATTAAGTTAACAACCAACCTTGAGGAGGTTTTCTCCGAGTCGGATTTCCTATCCCTTCATATTCCTTTAAATCCTCAAACCAAAGGCTCTATTGATTGGCATCTTTTTTCATTGATGAAGCCTACGGCTTACTTTGTGAATACAGCGCGTGGAGCGCTAGTCAATCAAGAGGATTTATATGAGGCCCTAAAAGAAGGAAAAATTGCAGGTGCTGGCTTAGATGTATATGATCCTGAACCTCCTGCCGAAGATCTAGCTCTTTTTTCATTACCCAATGTTATTCTTACTCCGCATGTTGGCGGAACGACGGTAGAAAGCAACTACCATATGGCAACGACAGTGGCTACCAATCTCATCCGCTTCTTTGCGGGAGAACGGCCGAAGTTTGTCGCCAATCCTGAGATACTCGATTAAAAAAATAGAATTTTAAGCTGCTCCTAAAAAGTTAAGCGAGTAAAATCAGCGATACTTCCGTTGATTTTACTCGCTTATTTTGGCTTGCCTAAAACTTACTTTCTACATAGGACTTAAAATGTGCTACTGCAGGTGATACATATCCCTGACTCCGCCAAACCACTTGAATTTCTATTAAGCATCGAGGTTCACGTACGCGAATCAGTGAAGGATGGTCGAGCTTTTTAAAGTCAATTAACGGTGAGCCTATTCAAACACCTTCTGAAGATTTAGGGGGTGTTTTCCTTTAATTAGGGTTTTGAAGAATTGTCATAACTTTTTTGAATAGGCCTATAAGAAAATCAACTAAGATTTTCCATATAGCCGACATAGAATTACAAATTTTTTATATATATGGAAGATATAATTAGCTTGTATATAACAAATTCAAATAATTGGAACAGGAATTTTGATAAGTAAGGAGGCGTTTTAGGGGAGTGCTTGTCCATGTGTTCACTTGATCATGAGAGATCTAAAAAATCGGAGGTGTTCATTAAATGTCAGAGGAAAAGCAAACTGTATCACGGAGGAAGTTCTTAGTTGGATCAGCGGCATTTGCCGTCGGAGCTGTTGCTGCAGGAGTAACAGCGGGAATTAAGCCTAAAGTGGCTGCTGCAGAGACCCCGCCCCTACCGTTTCCTTATCTAACCCTGGATGTAAATCTGGTTAAACAAAGGGGTTATAATAACTACTTCACGGGTGGTTGTATGTATGCCTCGGCTAAAGCATTATTGGATACATTAGTTGAAACCGTGGGTGCTCCTTGGGATTCGATTCCCGCGGATATGTTTAAGTTCGGAAAAGGTGGAGCGCTAAACTGGGGAACACTTTGTGGTGCCTTGAATGGATCCCTGGCGGTTATCGAATTAGCTGCAGGAACCGCTGCAGAAACGATCGGGCCAGAACTTCTGGGCTGGTATACTAAATTCCCATTCCCGAGCAGTGCTCACGAAACGTATTGCCATTTCCCGAATCAAGTGACAACGGTTTGTGATTCCCCTTTATGTCATCAGTCCGTAAGTCTCTGGTGTGATGCTGCAGGTGCTACCGTAAATAGCGTTGAAAAGAAAGATCGTTGTGCCAAACTCGCTGGAGATACCGCTGCAAGAGCGGCTGAGCTATTAAATGCTTGGAAAGCGGGCACGTTTGCAGCGGCTTATCAGCCGGATGCAGACTTTGCACGCTGTTTGCCCTGCCATGTCGGACCGACAAGTCGTTATGATAATGTTCAAGGACAAATTGATTGCCTAGAATGTCATACGGATCGGGCAACCCATAAAATATAATCTGTGAAAATGGAGGTGTGAATTATGTCTTTAGAACAAAAGAATTATGATCGAAGAAATTTTTTGAAAAACCTGGGTTTATTAGCTGCAGGAGCTGCTGTATCAACGGGCATCGGTAGTATAATCAATCCACAAAAAGTTCAGGCGGCTGCTCCGGTCCTTCCGTGGCCCTATGTAACTCTAGATACGACAGTCATTAGACAAAGAGCCTATGACAACTATTGGGTTGGAGGGTGCATGTATGCATCATCAAAGGCTCTTTTAGATACCCTTTACGAAACTGTAGGGACTCCTTGGGATACATTACCGGCAGACATGTTTAAGTATGGTAAAGGCGGAGCTTTTAACTGGGGAACGCTTTGTGGCGCTTTGAATGGGTCTCTTTATGTGATGAATCTCGCGGCCGGAACAGCGGTCGATCCCTTAGGGAATGAATTGATTGGTTGGTATACGACAAATCCATTTCCGAGTAAATTGATGGATGCGTATGCGAAATACACCAAAGTTAAACAAACTGTTTCAAATTCCCCATTATGTCACCAATCGGTAACGTTATGGTGTAACACTACAAACAAGGCAGTAAGTTCTGACGAAAAGAAGGATCGTTGTGCAAAAGTTGCAGCAGATACCGCGGCAAAGGCAGCAGAAATCTTGAACGCTTGGAAAGCAGGGACATTCCAGGGGATTTATCAACCAGATGCTTCGTTCACAAGTTGCTTATCCTGTCATAATGGAGCAACCAGCACATTGGATAATGAGCAAGGTCTTGCAAATTGCACCACATGTCATAGCGATAAAGTCACTAGTCATCCGTAATGGAGTAAGTAGCTTGAAATCCATAGGAGCATAACAGTAACGGTTATGCCTCCTATGGATTTTTGTTTGAGTGTGGAAAATTAAGGGACTCGTGAAAACTAAAACGCTCTTTCCAGCTGGATGTGTGTTATAATCAAAAATAATTTTTTGAAACCACTATATAAGTTAGACAGAGGGGATAATTGTGAGAAATAACAGCGAATTTGAGTCGGGGTTCAGCAAAGAAGAAGCTCTGGCAGAGGCCTCACGTTGTCTTCAATGTAAAAAGCCCCTGTGCAGACAAGGATGTCCGGTTAATAATGCCATACCTCAATTTATTAAGGCTCTGAGAGAAGAAGACTATAACCTGGGTCTAGAAGCAATTTATCGACACAGCTACCTGCCTGCAGTTTGTGGACGTGTTTGCCCTCAGGAGAAGCAGTGTGAAGCTAGCTGTATCTTGGGTCGAAAAGGGAAGGCGATTCGAATCGGGAAGCTTGAGCAATTCATAGCAGACAGGGGGAAAAATGTTGAGTTTACGAAAGTAATCTCTACGATGGGAGCGATCGCCGTTATCGGTTCTGGTCCCGCAGGGTTAGCGGCTGCCGTTCAACTCGCCCAATTAGGTTACGCCGTCACGATCTTTGAAGGAGAAGCAGAGCCGGGTGGCGTACTTCTTCACGGTATACCTGAATATCGATTGCCCAAGGATGTGGTTCGGCGTGAGATTGAAAAGATTAAAAATCTAGGTGTCGAGTTTAAATTAAATGCGTTAATCGGCGTTGATCTATTCTTGGACGATCTTTTTGCTGAGGGGTATCAAGCCGTGTTCATCGGAACAGGGGCTGGATTACCTCAAAAATTAAACATACATGGAGAAGACCTAGAAGGAGTAATTTCTGCACTTTTCGTCCTTCAGACTACGAATCTATATAATTTGGGACAATTGCCTGAAGTTGAATTACCCATTGAGAGTGGGGAGAAAGTGGTTGTCATTGGAGCAGGTAACGTGGCGATGGATGCAGCACGCACTTCAAGTCGTTTGGGTGCCGAGGTTACCGTCCTAGCCCGCCGCGGCACGGACCAAATGGCAGCAAGGGATGTCGAGAGGGATGAGGCCATTGCCGAAGGGGTCATAATTCGTCCCTTCACAGCCCCTCTTGAGATCTTAGGCGAAGAATTTGTGTCAGGAGTACGATGTGCGAGCACAGAAGTTACCGAGGATGGACGCGTTAGCGTCAAAGCAGGGGAGAGCTTTGTCTTACCTGCCGATAAAGTAATCTATGCAATCGGTCAGAGAGCCTTTGCTCGAATTGTCTCCACCTCAGAAGGCTTTGAAGTCGATAAGCATGGTTTACTCATCAGTAATGACCATGGGATGACGACTAGAGAAGGAGTTTTTGCAGCGGGAGACGTTGTTCATGGCCCAGCAACGGTAGTCAAGGCCATGGGAGAAGGAAGACGAATTGCTATAGAGATGCATGCCTACCTACTGAGAAGAAACTAGGCTTAACTTGTTCTCCTTTCAGAACAAAGTGCTTCACACACCCAGAGGTGGGAGGGGATTCGTACCCTCTACGGAAAAATCAAAAGAAGTTTCAAAAAATATGTAGGACCTCATACACTTGCGATAGTGCTATGGGGTCCTTCTTTTGCCTAGTCAGTGGGACACAATTCAATCCCAAATTGTTAAGTTATTTACTAAAAGTATTGAGACATTCATGTGAGAGGGATAAAATCGCAAGCGGATTGAGCAGAATAACGAGGAGAAATAATAGATGTCTTGTGGAGAAATAATAGAAACCCTATAAGTAATAGGATCTCAACGTGGAGGATCACGTAGTGCACATCACGATAACTAACCCCAAAGAATTATGGGTTCCTGTACTAGTCATTGCAGTTATCTTAGGAGTAGTCTTATTATTTGCGGTACCGATCATACGTTATATTGTCAAGAAAGTCGTCAATAGCTCGGCCGAGAAACTTTTGACAGAGAAATACACTCAGAATCTAGCAGAGTTTTTACCTTCCTTGAAACGTTATTCGATCCTAAATGCTATAGAAGTGAACTTGCGGGCTGAGAGCGGAAAAATAATAACGCGGCCCTTAGGTACCCCAAAACATTTTCTTGGCTACGAGAACCTCATGTTCGCACCTAGACAAATGAAGAAATTCTCTCTACATAATAGTACCCCAGTAGACATGAGTGTTACACTTGGGCCTAATGCGAAAAAACCGCTCAAAATAAGCATGCCACTAATGATTAGTGCTATGGCCTATGGTCTGGCTCTCAGTGAAGAAGCAAAGATCGCTTTGGCTAGAGCGGCAAAGACATTACAAACGGCCACTTGTTCTGGAGAGGGCCCACTTTTACCTGAAGAGGCAAAGGAGGCCGATAAGTACATCGTGCAAATTTGTCGCTGGTCATGGGGAGCGAGGACCCCCGAGCAAATTGCTGCTGCGGATATGTTGGAAGTGCAAATGGGACAAGGGGCTGATTTGGGTAGTGCGTTTATAGAGGCTACAGAAATGGAGGGAAGAGCACAACAGCTTGCAGGATTACCTCCTGGTCAACCGACAGAGGCCCTTCCAGCACCCCCAGGGCTTCAGAAACCAGAAGACTGGCCTAAGTTTATTAAAAACTTGCGTGAAAGGGCAAATGGGATTCCTATCGCACTGAAGATTATGGCCACTGGAAATCTCGAAGAAGATTTGGCTATGGCAGTGGACTTAGGTTTCGATGTCATTGTGATTGATGGGGCCCAAGGAGGGGCCCATGCCACGACCCCCATTAAGCAAGATGATTTTGGGTTACCCAGCTTAAACGCGTTAGTTCGTGCGGAGCGGTATTTAAAAAACAAGCGGATTAGCTTGGTCGTAGCAGGAGGATATTTTACTCCTGGTCAATGTCTTAAAGCTTTAGCCTTAGGTGCGGATGCCATCTATATGGCTACGGTTCCTCTCTTTGCCTTAGCACATGGTCAAGCACAGAAAGTTACCCCCTGGGAGCCAATTACGACGCTGGTTTATTACGATTCACCGAGCAAGACAAAGTTGAATATTGATCAAGCTGCTACGAGTGTCGCCAATGCAATGCAATCAATGGTCCTGGAAATGCAAGAAGGAATGCGTGCCTTGGGAAAGGCATCGCTAAAGGAATTAGGGCCTGAAGACCTTATCGCACTGGATGCTATCACGGCTGAAGTGACCGGAGTAAGATCGGTGTAGATCATCCATCAACCCTTAGTAAGTCGATACCATATACCCTTGCCTAAGGCATGTAGATTGTATACTTCTCCCTATAGAGTTGCAAAAGTGTCAATTAAAAAATATAATTTTCATATCATATTGAGTTAGATGAGTATGTAGTTGTGAAGGGAGATTCATAAAGTTATGGCTCTAATGAACGAGAATTACTTAAAGTTACCCGGTAGCTATCTTTTCTCAGAAATTGCCCGCAGGGTAAACCAATTTAAAAGTGAGAATCCAGACGCGGATATCATTCGCCTAGGAATCGGAGATGTTACGAGGCCGCTTCCACCTGCAGTTATCGAGGCCATGAAAAAGGCCGTCGATGAGATGGGGAAAGCAGAGACTTTTAGAGGGTATGGCCCAGAGCAGGGCTATGATTTTCTCATCGAGAAGATTATCGAAAATGATTATAAAACACGCGGAGTTGACTTAGCACTCGATGAAGTGTTTGTCAGTGATGGAGCAAAAAGCGATACCGCAAACTTTCAAGAGGTATTTGGCACATCGAACATTATGGCAGTAACCGATCCGGTCTATCCCGTATATGTCGATAGCAATGTCATGGCTGGGCGAACCGGAATGTTTGATACGGAGAAAGGGCAATATGGGGATATCGTGTATCTGCCCTGTACTGAAGAGAATGGAATCAAACCAGCTTTGCCGACAAGCCGGGTCGACATGATCTATCTGTGCTTCCCTAATAATCCGACCGGAATGACCTTGACCAAGGAAGAACTGAAAATATGGGTAGACTATGCTCGTGATAACAAATCAATTATCCTATTCGACTCTGCTTATGAAGCTTACATACGTGAAGAAGGGGTCCCCCATAGCATTTATGAAGTAGAAGGGGCTCGTGAAGTCGCAGTCGAATTCCGTAGCTTTTCCAAGACCGCTGGTTTCACTGGAACTCGTTGTGCCTATACAGTGGTGCCAAAGGAAATCTTAGTATATGACTCAAACGGTGAGGCTCATAGCTTGAATAAACTCTGGCTGAGAAGACAGGCCACCAAATTTAATGGAGTCTCCTATCCCGTCCAAGCCGCTGCTGCAGCCATTTACACCGAAGAAGGCAAAAAACAGGTGAAGGAAACCATCGATTACTATATGGAAAATGCTCGTATCATTCGAGAAGGGCTAGAAAAGGCCGGCTACAAAGTCTTCGGTGGAATCAATGCACCCTATATCTGGATGAAGACTCCAGACAATATGGGTTCTTGGGAGTTCTTCGATAAGCTTATGAAGGATGCCAATGTGGTAGGTACCCCAGGTGCAGGCTTCGGAGCCAATGGAGAAGGGTATTTCCGTCTGACCGCCTTTGGAACACGGGAGAATACGGAGAAGGCGATTGAACGGATTAGGACTCGGATGTAGATGCTAATCTTAAGTCGATAACGTAAAAAATGGAGCCAGTCCTCTTATTGAAAGGGGGCTGGCTCCGCTTATATCTAATTTCCAGAGGTTATGTCTCCAGGATTTTGCTTTACATCGGACCTTCGCCGTATTGAATTCATTTTAAGCAGTCGGCTTCGGGCGAAACCGACCTTCAGCCGTTTAGTAGCCTTTTTGGGCATGCGGCTTCGGGCGAAACCTTCCACCGGAAGCTTTCGTCACCGGACACTTTCGTACTCTGTAAGCTGCGCGGACCAATCTAATCGCTCAGGATCATTCGTCATGAGCTTGAGGGCCACAGAGACGCTTCACACTTCTCCCATAACTTCCCCCATATGCGAAATATCATATCCCCCAATCCCCGAAACCTCATTTCGGAAGGCAGCCGACTTTAAGATGCTCAATAAGGCCTGGAAATGGGGTTTCGATAAATCCGCTTTGCGTACAACTAAATCATAGCGTTCCTTTTGTAAAGGGACGAAGTCGATATTGCTGACTTGCATGGCGGCCTTTTCAATTCCTAAGCCAACGTCCGCTTCACCGCGTGCCACTCTACTAGCGACCGCGACATGAGTCATTTCTTCATCTGCATAGCCTTGAACCTCTTGATGGGGGATTCCTACAACTCTCAGTTGCTCGTCAAGTAATACTCTTGCCCCTGAACCGCGTTCACGATTGACAAAACGAACATCAGATCGAGCCAGGTCACTCCAAGAAAGGATTTTCTTGGGGTTTTCCTTAGCCACATAAAACCCCTCAGCGCGGTAAACCAGATTAATGATACATGCTTGATGGCCCGGTAATAATCGACGAACATAGGGTAGGTTATATTCATTGGTATCACTATCCCATAGATGTGCGGTCACAACATTGGCAACCCCGCGGTAAAGAGCGGTTAACCCGTCAAGACTCCCGATATAATGGCGCAGAAAACGAATATGGGGAAACTGTCTTTCCAAGTGACGAGTCAAAATATCTAAGACAATGTCTTGTCCACAGATGACCAATCCTTGATCTTGTTCGAAGTAACGATTTACAGGTACATTTACCGCTGGAGAGACTTCCGGAGGAAGGCCAGAACTCCCCCCTTTAGACTTTTGAATATAACTCTCAAGGTCTGCACTCTCGACCCGAACTTTGCGACCAATATGATAAGCGCAGAGATCGCCGCGTTTGATCATCTCATAAACAGTGAACTTTGAAATTTTAAGGATCTTTGCCACTTCCTCAGGCGTATAAGAGACATCATTTGACAAAGAAATCTCACCTTCTTTCAGTTAAGTTAGTTTTTGTTATTGCAATTGATTATACCATATTATACAATAACCTTAAATTTAGTTATGTTAGTTTATGTTTGCTTATATTCGCAGAAGCGATTTATTATGGAGGTGAGCAGAGGTAAACAATTAGATAGCTAACAAAAACTAATATAACTGAATTAAGAGAGAGTAGATCTTATACGAAGACTAACTGCCACTCAATCTAATTGTATCAATAAAAGGCTTATGCTACAATAAAAAGGAGGATATTGTGTGAAGAGATTTTCAAAATTATTTCTCATTTCAAGTTTACTCGTTTCACTGATTTTGGTCGGTTGTGGTAATAGTAATACGAGTATCAATGCGAAAGATGCTGCACCGAATACCGCGCAAACAAAATCTTCGGAAATCATCGTATCGGCGGCCGCAAGCTTGAAGGACTCAATGACAGAACTACAAAAAGCTTATAACGCGAAAAACCCAAATATCAAGTTAACTTTCAATTTCGGGGCTTCTGGAACCCTCCAACAACAGATTGAGCAAGGAGCTCCAGCGGATCTCTTTATTTCTGCAGGAAAATCACAAGTTGATACTCTGGACCAGAAAAATCTGCTCGTCAAAGAAAGCATCGTCAATCTCGTTGGGAATGACTTAGTTCTTGTCGCTGGGAAGGATAACAAGGATGTTACTACTGTGCAAGATTTGACCAAACCAAGTGTTGAGAAAATCGGCATTGGAACACCTGAATCCGTCCCCGCCGGGAAATACGCACAGGAATCACTGACAAATCTTAAGCTTTGGGATACACTAAATCCAAAGTTCGTCATGGCGAAAGATGTAACCCAAGTTTTGAATTACGTAGAGACTGGGAACGTAGAAGCGGGAATCGTCTATAAATCGGATGCTCAAGGTTCTACAAAAGTAAAAGTGGTCGCAGCGTTCCCTGCTGATAGCCATAAGGCCATTGTTTATCCTGCAGGAATTGTTGCCGCAACGAAGGAAAAGGCGGCGGCAGGGGAATTCCTTAAGTATTTGCAAAGTCCTGAGGCCCAACAAATCTTTGTCAAATATGGCTTTTCATCTATGACAAAATAGTTTTCAGGAGATTTTTATGGATTTTGACTATTCCCCCATTCTTTTATCTTTAAAAGTTGCAGGAGCAGCCGTACTTATTGTCGTCTGCTCTTCTATTCCTATAGCGACCCTCATGGCAAAGTGTGAGTTCGTTGGCAAGAATATTGTGGAATCCATCCTCACTCTCCCTTTGGTGCTCCCGCCCTCTGTCGTGGGGTTTACTTTGCTATATGCTTTTGGTAAAAATGGACCTTTGGGTATATTCTTAGAGCATTTTTTTCATTTCAAAGTTGTGTTTACTATATGGGGTGCTATTATTGCCGCTGCGGTGGTTTCCTTTCCCTTAATGTATCAGTCAGTGAAGGCCGCTATCGAGAGTGTAGACGACAAATTGGAGAAGGCTGCACGTACCCTAGGGGCAGGAGAACTCAAGGTGTTCTTTACAATCACCATTCCTTTGGCTTGGAATGGGGTTGTCGCGGGTTTTGTTCTGGCTTTTGCTCGGTCTCTAGGAGAATTCGGGGCAACTCTGATGATTGCGGGGAACATCCCTGGAAAGACTTCAACCATGCCTCTCGCGATCTACTTTGCCAGTGAAAGTGGACAGACGCGTGAAGCTTGGATACTCGTTTCGATTATGGTCTTATTTAGTTTCCTGGTCATTTTTGGATTGAATCATTGGGGGAAGGGCTCGAAGAAGCGTAACTCAAATGAGGGGGTGGTGTAATGGTAAGGGTACACCTCAGAAAAAAGTTGCCTTCATATGACCTCGAGGTGAATTTCTCGATAGAGAATAATATCCTTGTCCTTGTCGGCCCCTCTGGAGCAGGGAAAACAACGATACTCCAGTGCATAGCGGGGCTTCAAACCCCGTCCTGGGGAGAAATCGTGATCAATGATAAATCTGTGTTTTCCTCCCAAGGAAAAATTGATGTACCCGTGAAAAACCGCCGCATTGGGTACGTTTTTCAGGACTATGCTCTCTTTCCGCATATGACCATCGAGAAGAATGTCCTTTATGGAAAGCCGAAAGAAGAGTGCGCTTCACATAAAGCCCTGGGCGTCTCAGAAATCTTAGAAATCCTTAAAATTGGACATCTTCGGCAACGTTATCCAAGCCAAATCTCGGGCGGAGAAAAGCAAAGGGTTGCCTTAGCCCGAGCATTAATGACTGAACCAGAGCTAATGCTCTTGGATGAACCGTTGTCCGCTCTCGATCTTGATACGCGGACACTCCTCCAACAAGAATTACTGAAAGTACAAAGTCAGTGGCAGATTCCTTTCATACTCGTTACTCATGATGCCCTTGAAGCAGAGATTCTAGGAAATCAAATCATTAAGATTGACAAGGGCGTGCAAGAAACATTGAAAATGCCTCGTGCTCCGCTGGCTCAAGTCATGAGAGTGTAATCTGAATGAGGCCCTTGCAGCTTGGTGACGATTCTTATAATACACTTATTTAGAAGAGGTAAGACTGGTTTGTGCACTTTGGAGGTTTTTGTGATTCTTGGTAGCCCTTGATCGTTTATTCATTTAAACGATCAAGGGCTATTTTTATTCCCCAATCACTCACCCATCCTTCCCTAGCCCAATACACTATTACAGATGAAGGCGGTAAGGGGGGAGTGCCATTGAGGAATGTTGTAGAGCTACATAGGTTAGGAATGAAGTATCAGTCCTTAAACGGGGAAATCGTCGCTCTTGAGAATATCAATTTTAATGTTCGTGAAGGAGAATTTGTCAGCATCGTCGGTCCAAGTGGTTGTGGAAAATCAACCCTCTTATCCATTATCTCCGGATTATTGCCACCCACCTCTGGAAATGTTCTCGTTGATGGAGAGGACGTCACGGGAACATCGAGAAAAATCGGCTACATGCTACAAAAGGATTACTTATTTGATTGGAGGACGATCTTTCAAAATATTCGACTCGGCCTGGAGATCCAGAAATCAGTTACCCCTGAGGCTAAAGAATATGCAGAACGACTTTTGAAAACCTATGGTCTTTATGAATTTCGGGATAAATACCCGAGCCAACTTTCTGGAGGGATGAGACAGAGGGCTGCCCTGATTCGCACCCTCGTCACCAATCCTCAGATTCTCCTTCTGGATGAAGCATTTTCCGCACTGGACTATCAAACGCGCCTTGCCGTAAATGATGATATCTACAAGATTATTAAGAAAGAAAATAAAACCGCCATCATGGTCACGCATGACATCGCGGAGAGTATCAGTATGGCAGATCGCGTCGTAGTGTTAACCCGAAGGCCTGGTACAGTAAAGAGCATTCACGATATCCATGTCAGTCTGGACGGACGGACCCCCTTAAGCTCCAGGGAAGCGCCAGAATTCAGAACGTATTTTCAGGAGATATGGAAGGAGCTAGATGTCCATGTCTAAACATCAAAGAGATCAAAAGGAATCTCCACAGATTCCTTCCATATCACCAGAACATCAGGAATTTCTGAGAGGTGTCCGCTTAGAAAAACTAAAGGTCAGACTCACTCAACTCCTTATCTTAATCCTAGCCTTTGGTCTATGGGAAATCTTTGCCAGGGCAAAAATTGTGGATCCCTTTATCACCAGTCAGCCTTCACGGATCCTTAAGACGATAGGGACGCTCTATGAACAAGGGGTACTTTTCGAACACATTGCGGTAACCTGTATTGAGACTATCGTTGGGTTTGTCCTTGGAACGCTCTTGGGAACGCTTCTGGCCATTGTATTATGGTGGTCGGAATTTATCTCTAAGGTTTCTGAACCGTATCTCGTTGTTCTTAACAGCCTTCCCAAAATCGCTCTTGGACCTATATTTATCGTCTGGATCGGAGCTGGTCCTGCAGCCATTATCGTGATGACCTTAGCGATCTCTTTAATAGTAACCATCCTTGAAGTATTAAACGGTTTTTTGTCGATCGACGTGGAGAAGATCAAACTTGTTCAGACCTTTGGAGGGACCAAATTTCAGGTATTGACAAAAGTTCTTCTTCCGGCGACTCTTCCCAATATAATAAACGCCCTGAAAGTCAATGTGGGGCTCTCTTGGGTGGGAGTAATCGTCGGAGAATTCCTAGTCTCAAAGGCTGGTTTAGGATATCTTATCGTCTATGGCGGGCAAGTCTTCAAGCTCGATCTAGTAATGACGAGTGTCCTAATTCTAGGCATAGCAGCAGCTCTGATGTATCAGGGAGTGGTATATCTTGAAAAGTTACTTGTGAAAAACCATAAGTAAAATCCAGGCGGAGAGAGAACTGCCCATTGACCATGGCTCAGCTCTCATCGATCAAGAAAAAGTTAAATTCACATATATTCTTTAAATATTAAAAAGGGAGGGTCTATATGAAACGGTATTTAGTTCTACTTATCGTGGCGCTTCTTGGTATCTCTTTGGTTACGACAGGGTGTAATAATCAAAGTGGAAAGACGGAGCAGCTAACAAAAATTAAACTTTCTGAAGTTACCCACTCTATATTTTACGCTCCTCAGTATGTCGCCCTAACGAAAGGATTCTTCAAGGAAGAAGGTCTTGAAGTCGAACTATTCAACGGTGCTGGCGCAGATAAAGTCATGACAGCTGTACTCACTGATCAAGTAGAGATTGGGTTTGCTGGACCAGAAGCAAGTGTCTATGTGCATAATGAAGGGAAAGAAGATAACAGTATCGTTTTTGCCCAATTGACGAACGGGGATGGGACTTTCCTCATGGCAAGACAGCCCAATCCGAATTTTAAGTGGAGCGATGTCAATGGGAAGACCATCATCGGCGGACGAAAAGGCGGAATGCCGGAGATTATTCTTCAGTACGTCCTACGTAATAACGGTCTAGTTCCAGGAAAAGATGTTAAGATTGACACCACCATGCAGTTCGCAGCAATGCCTGGAGCCTTCCTTGGAGGGCAAGGAGACTATGTCATTCTCTTCGAACCCACAGCCTCCGAAATGGAGAAAGAAGGAAAGGCCTATATCGTAGCTTCCTTAGGCAAATCCAGTGGAGAAGTTCCCTATACAGCCTACTTTGCAAAGAAGAGCTATATCGAGAAGAACCCAAACACAATCCAGAAATTCACTAACGCAATCTATAAAGGCCAACGCTGGGTGGCTACCCATACTCCTGAAGAAGTTGCTCAAGCCATCAAATCACACTTCCCAGAGGCCAATGATCAGATTCTCACCACGGTAGTAAAGCGTTATCAAGAGCAAAACACCTGGAAAAAGGATCCTATTCTCCTGGAAAAGGACCTTAATGTCTTACAAAAAGCGCTCCAAGATGCCGGTGTATTAGATAAGGTCGCACCCTACGATAAAATCGTGACCAGGGTATTTGCCGAAACCGCCATTAAGAATATCAAATAATTAGGTGCAAAATTGAGAGAGCTACTTCTTTTGAGAGTAGCTCTTTTAGCATGTTCGGAGGTAAAACTAAGGGCTTTTGTTGTGCATGAAAAAAACAATTTTAATAAAACTTCCTTATTTTTTAAAGGATTATAGAGGCTTAAATAGAATATATATGTTAAAGTTTGAAATTTTTGTAAAGTAGGTGTTGATATTATGCTTTTATGGATATTCATCTTAGCGACTTGCCTGCTTGCTGGGTATGTTTTCTGGCTTAAACGCAAATATCAAAATTTGCTATACATTGCTGACTCAGAAACTAGAATTTTCAGAAGTGCTTTTGAAGCTACGGCGATGGGAATGGCTGTAGTCAGCCCAGACTTTAATTACATTGTAATTAATAAGGCATATGGAGATATAATCGGATATACCACAAAAGAGCTATTTGACATGGTTCACAAGGATTTTATCCACCCAGACGACCGGGAGGGGGATACCCCTTATGTAAAGAAAATGTACGAAGGAAAAATTGACGCTTTTCGTTCCACCAAAAGGTATATCCACAAGGAAGGGCATATTATTTGGGCAGAAGCAACCGTTTCAATGGTTCGGGATGAAGAAGGTAGACCTAAGTATTATATTACACAAATTCAGGATATTACGTCTGCTAAAAAGGCGGAAGAAGAGTTAAGACAGTCCAGAGATCAGGCGGAAATCCTAGCCTGCACAGACCATCTCACAGGGTGCTTGAATCGAAGGGCATTTATCTTAAGACTGCAAGATGAGTTAGAACGCGTTAAGCGAACTGAAAGGCAGATGGCGATGATCCTTGTGGATATCGATCTGTTCAAGAGGGTGAATGATCAATTTGGTCATTTGGCAGGTGACTACGTCCTTCGGCAATTTAGCGAGTGTATAAAACAGAATGTCAGGACCTATGACTTCATCGGTCGTTATGGAGGAGAGGAATTTATCATCTGTCTCCCCGAATCTGACGCAGAACATGCCCTTGTGGTCGCCGAACGGATGAGAAAAAGCATTGAAGAGTTAGAGATAGAATACATGGGTTCTAAGATTACTGTTACTGGAAGCTTTGGCGTTGCATGTTATGAACATGATTCTACCGATAACATGGATCAGTTAATCTCTAGAGCCGATAAAGCGATGTATATCGCTAAGAGTCATAAGAACTCAGTATATCAGTGGGCATCTTAAATTCTTCATCCCACTTTATCCCAAACGATATTTCTTTGCATAATGATAATATGTAAGGATATTACAGGAAGAAAAGAAGAAAAACTGGGAAACTATAATAAACAATTGTAAAAAACTATATTGATATAAGACCTCTAAAGTGTTATGATAGTCTAAACTGTTGATGGGGAAGTAAAACCGCAAGACCAGCCTCAAAGAGAGCCGGGGTAGGTGGAAGCCTGGCAGGTAACGGAGCGTGTAAATGGGCCTCTGAGGGCGGAGCGAAAAGAAATGAGTAGCTTTCGACGCATAGCCAGCGTTACTGGGCTAAGGGTGTGATGGCACTCTGCAAGAGAGGATGCATGAACGAGTTTTCTTTTATATATCATGCATCAATTAAGGTGGTACCGCAGGTTTGACGCCTGTCCTTAAGTTTACGCTTAAGGGCAGGCGTTTTTGATTTAGGTACGAGCCTCTTTCCATTCATTTCCGCGGATGGATGGAATATTGCAGGGAAGAAACCCTCAAATCTTAATCCAAAAGAATTTGATAAGAGAGTGGGAGGAATCTTCAATGAAAAAAAGATTAGCGGGAATGATTGCAGGAGTTTTAAGTCTTTCATTAATCGCTTCAACAGTCGGTTGTGGGACGAATGCAGGTAGTAATACGGGAAAAGCCGATGGAAAAAAGAAAGTAGGAATTGTCCAGATTGTTGAGCATCCATCATTGAATACCATTAAAGACGCTTTCATCACTGAGTTGGCAGCGAAGGGCTTCAAAGATGGCGAAAATATAACCATCGATTATCAGAATGCTCAAGGCGATCAGACGAATTTAAAAACGATTGCCCAGAAGTTTGTAAAGAATAAATATGACCTTGTTGTTGCCATTGCGACTCCCTCGGCCCAAGCCGTCGTGAGTGAGACCAAGGAAATTCCAATTGTCTTCTCAGCTGCGACCGATCCCGTAGGCTCGGGTCTCGTAACGAGCCTGGAAAAACCCGCGGGGAATGTCACAGGAACTTCAGACCGGGTATCCGCTGAAAAAATTATGGAGTTAGCTAAGCAAATCACTCCGAATATGAAAACAGTCGGGGCACTCTATAACTCCAGCGAAACCAATTCAGTCTCCGTCATCAAAAATTTAAGGGAGTACGCCCAGAAAAATAACCTGCAAGTCGTCGAAGCCACAGTCATGAATTCTTCAGAAGTTCAGCAAGCCGTGAATTCCCTTCTCGGCAAAGCGGATGTCATCTTTTCTCCCATTGATAATACGATAGCCAGCGCAATGCCGCTAGTGACTCAGACCGCGAATAAAGCAAAAATCCCAGTCTACGTCGGAGCAGATTCCATGGTGAAAGACGGAGGACTCGCCACCTACGGAATTAACTACACCATTCTCGGAAAAGAAACTGCAACCATGGCTGCCGATATTCTTAACGGAAAGAAAGCTGGGGACATCCCAGTAAAAACCATGACCGATATGGATATCTATTTGAACAAGAAGACCGCAGACACGATCGGGATTACCTTCCCAGCGGATATCGTCAAGAAGGCGGCTCAGGTGTTTGAGAACTAAGATATATGAGCTAGAGGTCTCCAGGATTTTGCTTTACTCCGTTCACTCCGTAAGCTGCACGGACCGATCTAATCGCTCAAGTTCTCCGCTCCGACGGGTTCACCTTCAGCCGTTAAGCTGTCTCTTAAGCGTGCGGCTTCGGGCGAAACCCTCCACCGGAGGCTTTCGTGGCCAAATCGGCTCCTGCCTCGTGGCCGGTTGGAAACGTCCGTGTTTCCAACCCGTCTCCGCTGCGTACTTTTCTCGAAGATCGGTTACCGCTCGCTTAGAAGGCGTTCACTTCTGTAAAGCAAAATCCTTGGGTTGTTTCTTGGGCTATTGTTCTAGTATGTTTCTCAAGTCACATCTTGCATAACGCTAAAAGATTCTAAGACCACATAGAGTAGCTTCTCGCACAAGAGTGAACGATTTGCGGCGGAAGGGCGTTAAGGCGAATGGAGCTTTCGAGGGCGAGACCCGTCGTAGGGTTTCGGCCTTAGCAGCGGCGCCACTGGTTCACATGCAGTAAGCAAAAGGGTTTGGCAACGGAAGTGTCCAGTGGACATTTTCGCCCGAGGCGGCATTCCACAAATGATACTCATCCGCTGAAGGTGCTCCCTCGGAAGCGAGTTCGCCAGACCTGGAGCGCTAAGTGAACGATGTGCGAGAAGCTACACGACCTGATAGCATCGATATCCCACATATCCCCAGAAAATTTTCTAATTAAAGGAGTACAAGACCAATGAGCATCCTAGCCTTTCAAGGTTCCATCGAACTCGGAATAATCTATGCAATCATGGCACTTGGCGTCTTCATATCCTTCCGTACGCTGAATATGCCAGATATGACCGTCGACGGGAGCTTTGTCTCGGGGGCTGCCGTATCTGTCATCATGAGTATGAACGGACATCCCTATCTAGGCCTTGGGCTTGCTTTCATAGCAGGGTGTGGAGGGGGATGTATCATGGCCTTTCTTCATACCAAACTGAAGATACAGCCACTTCTCGCTGGAATCCTTTCCATGCTCGCTCTGTACTCCATCAATTTAAAGATTTTAGGGGGGAAAGCAAATATTGCCCTCTTGAATAAACCTACGGTGTTCAGTAACTTCGAAAAGGTTGTTAGTGGGGAATATAGTCGGCTCATCATTTCTTTGGGCTTAATCCTTTTTTGCCTGCTGGTGCTGTACCTCTTCTTGAACACCCGCCTTGGCTTTCTCCTGAGAGCGACTGGGGACAACGATCAGATGGTCAGAGCTTTAGGAGTAAACACGGATTTAATGATCTTTATTGGGCTTGCCATCTCCAATGGATTTGTAGCTCTTTCTGGAGCGATGATTGCCCAGTACCAATCCTTTGTCGATGTCGGAATGGGAGTGGGGATGGTCGTCATTGGACTCGCTTCCGTCATTATTGGAGAAGTCGTTTTTGGGACGAATTTCTTAATTCGTAGGTTAATTGCCGTAATTCTCGGATCAATCCTCTATCGGTTAATCATCGCCATTGCACTAGAACTGGGGATGCCACCGACCGATTTGAAGCTCGTATCTGCTGTGATTGTTGCCTTAGCCATGTCGACGCCTGTCCTTAATAAACAGTTTTCCGTAATGAAGAGAAAGTTCAATTCAGGTCGAGCGGATATGAAAAGGAATGCGCACTGAAAGGAGTGAGGGTCTAATGCTTAAATTAGAAGGAATCGGGAAAATCTTTGCCAAAGGAAGCAGCAATGAAAAGCGAGCACTGGATCAGGTCAACCTTTCTCTCCAAGAGGGTGAATTTGTCACCGTCATCGGAGGAAATGGCGCAGGAAAGTCCACCCTCTTTAACTGTATTTCCGGAGTGTATGAGGTGGAAGAAGGACGAATCTCTCTCGATTCTGTAGACATCACCTATTATCCAGAATACAAACGCTCGAAATATATCGGTAGAGTCTTCCAAGATCCCTTAAAAGGCACTGCCTATGATATGACCATCGAACAGAACCTAGCTATCGCTTTTGCTAAAGGACAACGAATCAGCTTGCGACCTGGAGCGACTCAGAAAGAACTTCGCCTTCTAAGAGAACGCCTGGAGGTACTAGACCTAGGGCTCGAGAATCGGATGAAGCATAAGGTCGGACTTCTCTCTGGAGGACAGCGTCAAGCCCTCACTCTTCTTATGGCAACCCTAGTCAAGCCAAAGATCCTCCTTCTCGATGAACACACAGCAGCTCTTGACCCAGCCATCGCTAAAAAGGTCATGATGCTAACACGTCAAATCGTGTCAGAAGAAAATCTTTGCACGTTAATGATTACGCATAATATGAAAGCTTCCCTGGAGTTTGGTACCCGGACGATCATGATGCATGAAGGAAGAATTATCTTGGATCTTCAGGGAGAAGAAAGAGACCAGATGACAGTCGATCAACTCATTGAACAGTTTGAGAAGAGAAGCGGCACAGAATTAGATAATGATCGTATGTTGCTTGGATAAAATCAAGAGCAATTGCCTTGTTAATGGTTTTTGTTAATGGTATTCAATACTGTTTTCTTCAAGTTAATAGTTTTTCGGTAAGGTAACGAGGAGTTCTATGGAGCACCTCGTTTTTTATTCCACGTCAGTAAGAAGACGTCGATGTTCAGACATATACTCAACTTAAATGAGTTGTAAACCATTGGGTGCTAAGCGATGAAAGTCGCTTTTGGTTGAGTTTAAAAAAACAAGGAAGGAAGATTTAGTTGAATCTCGAATTAATTCGTGTAGGTATTTGTTGATTTACGTCGAGTAAATGAAGATCAGAAGTCTTCGGGGGGTCACCTTTGAATAATTTACTGTCCCAACATCATAAACGAATTACAATCTTCTTAATCGCTCTGCTCATCCTTATCCTCCTTGGAATTATAAGCTACTCTTTACTCTATGAAGACTTTCGTAACGAAAAGCAGGCCGAGATCGCCAAGAATAACCAGGCAGCTGATCATGCTGCACGCTACTTGAATGAATATCTTGATGGTTATAAATCTGCTTTGGAAAACCTTGCAGCAACGCCATCAATCATCTATGAGGATAGTGAAGTAACGAAACAAATGATGCAGGATTTTGATTTGGCTCGCCCTGAGACTTCGCTGTTTTGGGTGGCTAATTCAAAGGGAGAGTTTGTGGCGAAATATCCAGATGAATATCTGGATCAGAGCATTTTAGATCGTGAATTCTTCAAGGAGGCGATGAAGGGGGAAAGTTTCATAGGGGGGCCTTACATCAGTACAATTACGGGTACGGAAATTATTGTGATTTCTGTTCCGTATTATCGGAACAATCAGGTAGCAGGAGTTGCGGGGGTCTCCATTCCCTTGTTTGAAATACAAAAAAGACTTTCGATTATTCAAGTGGGGGACAAAGGATATGTTTCATTGGTTAGTCTAAAAGGGGATATTCTGAGTCATCCACACTTAGCGGAGTACCGTGAGACGTTTTCCTTCCATCAAACTCCTCTCTATAGGCTTCTCTTTGTCGATAAGCTTGAAAGAGGGTATTTTGATCAAGCACCAAACGAGCCAGGGAGAATGCATTCCTTTGTCAAGTTAAAGGAAGCTCCTTGGGTTGCTATAACGGTTCAACCCTTACAAGAATTAGATATTAAGTTGCAGAGGACCCTTGGGCGGAACCTTCTCGTACTGCTTATTGTAGGTATGTTTGTGGGTTTTTTAATCCATTACATTCTTTTATTGAGAGATATGAAGAACGCAGAGAAAATTAAACAGACCGAAAAGCTGGCTGTCGTAGGAGAGTTGGCAGCTGGAGTGGCTCATGAGATAAGAAATCCATTAACTTCAATTAAAGGTTTTGTTCAGCTTATCGATTTGAAAAAGGGGACGGAAGTTCCACACTTCTATATAGAGACGATCTTAGACGAACTGGATCGTATCGAACAAATCGTTGGAGAAATGGTTGTATTGGCTAAGCCGGCGCATGAGGAAAAAAGTCAAGTCGATCTCTCCCTCTTGCTTCAGGATACGGTGAATCTTATGTCTCCCCAAGCAGGGATGCGAAATGTGATGCTTCGCTTAGAGATTGAACCAGGGTTACTCTTCGTCAAAGGGGTAAGGAATCAGCTAAAACAAGTAATGATTAATTTAATAAAAAATTCAATTGAAGCCATGGAAGCAGAAGATAAAGGCGAGATAATGATCACAGCAGCCTATGAGGTAGAATATATTTTTATCACGGTAGCAGATAACGGGAAGGGTATAGAGCCCGAGGTGATAAACAAGCTTGGAACTCCCTTCTTCACGACCAAGGATTCGGGAACCGGGCTTGGCTTAATGATTTCTTACGGGATTATCCAAAACCATGAGGGCGAAATTGAGGTCGAAAGCAAACCAGGGGTTGGAACAAAGTTTAAGATCATCCTTCCGGCGATAATAATAAGATAAATAACTGGAGAAAGAGAGCTTAGTGCCATAGCGCACTGAGCTTTTTTGATAAAGGAATTTTAGGTTTTCTAACTGTAATGTCCCCCTTTGTAATGGTGCTATTATAATCAGTAAAAAATAAATTATAATCGTTAAAAAATAGAGGTAATTATCAAAATTTATAGAATATTATTTAATCAGCATTTTACTTTAAGGAATTTGCCGTGGATTTGAAAGATTATACTATCATTGTCGAATCCAAACCCAATTTGCTTTGAAATTAACGGGCCAATGTGAAGTGCGATTATTTAATGGAAATCGGGGCTGGATGGATGTACTACCTTATATGAGTAGCGGTATGACGTTATTTTAATAGGGAGGGAATTCAATGAAAATCAATCCTAATCAGTATGAAGCCATTGTTGAATCATCTCCGAATATGGTATGGAGAGCAAACTTACAAAAAGAATGTGATTACTTTAATACCACTTGGTTACGCTTCAGGGGAAAGACCATGGAAGAAGAGGTTGGCTTTGGATGGCTTGAGGGTGTGCACCCTGAAGATAAAGAAAAATGTTTAAGGACATTTTCAGAGGCTTTTGATCAGCGTGTTTCCTTTAACATGGAATATCGACTTCAAAGATATGATGGTCAGTATAGATGGATCAATGATTCGGGAACCCCCTCCTTTGATAGCAAAAAGCGCTTTCTTGGGTACGTGGGTAGTTGTATGGATATCGATGAAAAAGTCGAAGGTAGGATGTTAAAAGAGTTCGTAAAACAAGAACAACTGAATATTATTAGTGACGTTGCTTCAGGTATAGCTCACGAGATTAGAAATCCGTTAACTACAGTTAAGGGGTTCTTGCAAATATTAACGGAGCAAGTCAGATTTGCTTCTTTTAAGGATTATCTAGAACTAATGCTTAGCGAGATCGACAAAGCGAATGAGATCATTACTAATTTTCTATATCTAGATTTGAATAAAGCCTATAGGCTTAATATAGGCTGTCTAAATAATGTGGTACAACAAGTGATTCCAACATTAGAAAGATATTCTCATCAAAAAGGGATACATATAGTTATCGAAGAAGAGAAGAGATTGCCTCCTTTACTTTTAGATGAAAAAGAGATTACTATGCTTATCTTGAATCTTGCTACCAATGGTATAGATGCAATGGACTCAGGTCAATTAAGTATCAAAACCTATCTGGTCGATAGTGCTGTGATATTAGAAATCCGAGATGAAGGTAAAGGCATAGAACAAAGCATTTTAAACAAGATAGGCAAACCTTTTGTGTCGACCAAAGCGAACAAGGTCGGAATAGGATTAGCGATGTGTCATAGCATAGCACGTAGACATAATGCAGAGATCAGCTATAAAACAAGCGAACAAGGAACAACATTTTATATCTCTTTCACTAAGATTGCACAAGAATCAGAGTATGCTAATCTCATCGGGTAACCTCGCCAGTACGGTGAATATAAGAATTTTAAAAACCTGTAAAAACAGCTGATAAACTAAGGACTAGCTCGATAGATAACTGTTTTCCTGCAATAATGCGCATGTTTACTTCTTTACCTCTTTAGCATACTAAAGTAAAATAGCATCATGATGAATCGGAAGAGATGAAGGAGTTGTTATTTGTATGAAGAAGATTATTGCATTAGCAATGACGGTTGTGATGTCAGGAATATTACTCGTAGGCTGTGGAAGCACAGGCAAAGCAGGGACTGCCAGTACGGGTGGCGCAACGAATAGTGCTCCACAAAAGATTGTTATCGGCTTAGATGACACTTTCGCCCCTATGGGTTTCCGTGATGAAAAAAATGAACTCGTTGGCTTTGACATCGACCTGGCAAAAGAAGCGGCTAAACGCTTGAACATGGATGTTGAGTTCAAACCCATTGACTGGAAC
The DNA here is from genome assembly GCF_055378975.1 of Desulfitobacterium elongatum. Lineage (NCBI taxonomy): Bacteria > Bacillati > Bacillota > Clostridia > Eubacteriales > Desulfitobacteriaceae > Desulfitobacterium > Desulfitobacterium elongatum. Next base: position 403,204 of record NZ_AP038772.1, read on the forward strand.
AGTAAAGAAGTTGAGCTGAATAGCAAGAAAATTGATGCGATCTGGAATGGTTTGAGCATTACTGAAGATAGAAAGAAAAACCTGAGCTTTACTAAACCTTATTTGGCGAATCGACAAATCGTCGTTGTCCAACCGAACTCTGCGATTAAGACCAAAGCTGACCTTGCAGGAAAAGTCGTGGGTACACAAGAAGGAAGCTCTAGTCTTGATGCCATCAATGCGGATGCTGCAACAGCAAAAAGCTTTAAAGAACTTAAGAAGTATCCAGACTATGTAGCTGCACTACTCGACCTCAAAGCAGGACGGGTCGAGGCGATCGTAGTCGACGAGGTTGTTGGTCGTTATTATGTCGCTAAAAAGCCTGGAGAGTACGCAATTATCAAAGATGACTTCGGCGCTGAAGAGTATGGTGTAGGCTTAAGGAAAGACGACACACAACTTTTGGAGAAACTGCAAAAGGCTCTCGACGATATGAAAAAAGAAGGCAAATCCGCTGAGATCTCTAAGAAGTGGTTTGGAGAAGATATCGTTAAGTAAATTCATTCAAGTATCTTAGAATTTACAGGCTGATGGTTTACACCATTGGCCTTACCTATTTTAGGTGAAGAAAAACTGTAGAAGAAATAAAGTGCATTACTAGAAGCAGGCATTGCAGTATGGAAAGAACCCATTATATAATATTGTGTACCGTCCCCGAAAATAGAGTGGATTACTTATGTAAGTGGCCAAGAATTTACTAGGAGAGAAACAAATGCAATATATTCTTGAGATTTTGGGTCCCATGCTTGACGGCACGGTGGTTACCCTGAAGATGTTCTTAATCACGATTATCCTATCTTTGCCGCTCGGGCTCATGCTTGCTCTCGGCCGAATCTCTAGATTTCGGGCGCTTAAGTCAGGGATTGGAGTGTATATCTGGTTATTCCGTGGCACCCCGCTCATGCTCCAGCTCTTATTCATATATTATGGACTTCCCTTTATACCGGGTATCGGGGTTAGCTTGACGGATTTCCAAGCAGCCATTTTAGCCTTTGTCTTGAACTACGCCGCCTATTTCGCAGAAATTTTCCGTGCGGGGATTCAATCGATCGATCGAGGGCAATATGAGGGTGCTAAGGCGTTAGGGATGACGTATAGTCAATTGATGCGCCGAATTGTTTTGCCACAGGTTATCAAGAGGGTATTACCCCCTGTGAGCAACGAGACGATTACACTCGTCAAGGATACCTCCCTTATTTATGTCTTAGCGATGAATGATTTGCTCCGTACTACGCGGGCTTTAGTTCAGCGAGATTTCAACACGATGCCCTTCATCGTAGCAGCGGTATTCTATCTAGTCATGACGCTTGTTCTCACGTGGGGCTTTCAAAAGGCTGAGAAGCGTTATGCGGCCTATGACGAGTAAGCTTCACAGGGAGTGAAATGATAATATGAAAATGATTAGTGCACTTAACATTCACAAAAACTTCGATAAACTCGAAGTCCTCAAAGGAGTTTCCCTGGAAGTCCAAAAAGGAGAAGTGGTTGCCATCATTGGACCCTCTGGTTCAGGGAAAAGCACCTTTCTTCGTTGCCTCAATCGTCTCGAGACGATTGATGGGGGTACGATTAATATCGAGGGGGATGAACTTGTCGCGACGGGTGCTGAAGGTAAGCCTAAGTATGCCGAAGAAGCGAAGGCCCGGATGATCTGTCGTAAGATGGGTATGGTCTTCCAACAGTTTAATTTATTTCCCCATCTTACGGTGCTAGAAAATGTCCTTGAAGCTCCAATCACAGTTAAAGGAGTCAAGCGTGAAGAGATTATCCCGGTGGCCAAGGAACTCCTACGGAAGGTAGGACTAGAAGATAAGTTCGACAGTTATCCTTCTCGGTTGTCGGGCGGTCAGAAGCAGCGCGTGGCGATTGCGCGAGCACTGGCTATGCAGCCTGACATCATGCTTTTTGATGAGCCGACCTCAGCACTTGATCCGGAACTCACAGGAGAAGTGCTTAAGGCGATGAGGCAGCTTGCTGAAGAGCACATGACTATGATCGTCGTGACTCATGAGATGGGCTTCGCTCGAGAGGTCGCGAATCGAGTGATTTTCATGGATAAAGGTGAAATCGTTGAGCAGGGAACTCCTGAAGAGGTCATTGATGACCCGAAACAGCAGAGAACCCAAGCTTTTCTGAATCATATGAGTGCGAAGTAAGCGAAAAAAAGAAACAAGAATTTGATCAATTTCATAAGATAAAGTGCCTCTAAGCCCTGTAACTGGCTTAGGGGCACTTTGTTCTTTGTAGATATCTTTGATAATGGTATGACGTCTAGTTAAAAGGTGTAGGTCGACCAAGGAATTCTAGCTGGAGTAGGTGAGCTTGTACGCTGAATCAGAACCTGACATTTAACAAAGCTAGAACTTCCTCGATAGGGTTGAGCAAGGTACTTTGGGAAGATCCTGCGAAGAGCAAACCGACGGCTTGATTCTTCAGATCGAACACTAATGAGCCACTGTCCCCGCCTTCCGACATGGGGGTAGTAAGGATTTGTTTTTCGAAACGGAGGACTTTTCCCGCACCATAACTTATATCTACTGTAACATTGAGGGCTCGAATCTGTCCGGTTGTGAGACCCGTAGTACGGCCCGACTTTTGTACCGGCATTCTGAGTGCAGGGAGGGTTACTCCTTGAATCTCACCGATTCCCAAGATATCCGGAAGGATTAAGTCCATACTTCTCGGTTTCGCGAGGGCACAGTCGACTACATTAGTTTTGGGTGATGCCTTTAGATTGACATACCTGGCTAGGGTACCAATGACGTTATTCTTTTTGTCCCCTCCATCGAGTGCGCCTGGTTGGAGGATTCTGTCCCCAATCCTCGCTCGGCCATCTCTTCCATTGGTTTCATTGGCTAAGACGTGATTGTTGGAGAGGATGAAGGGTTCACCCGTTCTTTGATCATATACCACAGCACCAAACGTACCCGCAGTAATCCGATAATGACCGATACTGACTCCCGGGGGAGCAGGTCTTACACGTAAGGTACGCTCCACTTCCTCAGTGATTTGGTAGGCTACAGGTGAAGCTGATGATTTTCGTCTGGGATATGCCTTGAGTTCTCCGACTTCGATGACATCAGTATGCACACCATCCAACGATTCCGGCACAAGTTGGTCTGCTAGGAGACTCTTAAAGGGAAGCTTTTTATTGACGAGGACGATAATTGCCTCTTCTTCAGTTTGTTTTCCGCCAACCTCTTTGAACCCCCTTCCTACCCCAATGACTTGAGGTTTTTTAAGGAGGTATTCTCTTGATGTTTTATCGAGCATGCGCATTCCTCCATTGTCCAATTTCTATCAGCTTATGGCATGCTTGGACAAAAGGTGAGAGGAAAGACTGTTTGCCGAAATACGTTGTAAAATAATTTTATGGAAATAGAAGAGAGAATCATTCAATCACTAAACAGTTTTTTTGGTTGCGAGAAGTCACGAAGAGGACTTTGTTCATTTATGTCGAAAGCTTAAGGTTTAATAAGACTTTATAAGCAAAAGAGAAGATAATGTCTTTTTTTAATAATTATCGGGAGGCCATTAAGATATGAAATCAAAAACTTCCCTGCAGATGACCATTGGAACAAAAATTGCCCTGATGTTCTTACTTGTTATTGCCATGTTTGTTGGTCTGATTTTCTATTCCCAAATAAAAACCAAAGAAATTGAGGTGGGATATGAGGGAATTGTTAATCGAAGCGCTCCTTTGGTCTTTGAGGTTAAAGATCTGAATATGGAACTAAAGAATCAAGGCTATATGGTTCGGGGATACCTACTGACCGGAGATGAGACCTATCTCACTCAATACCAAGATTCAAGAAAAAAGATGAATGATTTATTTACAAGTCTGAGTAAAAACTTAATCACGGTGGAAGGGAAGCAGATGATTCAAGATACGCGGCTGGCGATTAGTCGCTATCATGACTCGACAGATCGGACGATAGAGATTTATAAAAATCATGGACTTCAAGACGCTCTGACCAATCTATCGGCTACAGGGACGGATAGCAAGCTTGCAGAGGATAGGGTTAAGGGCTTTGTAACCTTTTTGACCGAACGGATGGGAATGCGCCAAAACGATAACGTAGTACTCGCTGATAAAATCCACACGACTCAGAATTGGACGATGGGGATTGTGGCTTTAATCGCGATCGGTTTGGGAATAGGATTCTCACGGGTGATTTCCCGACCCCTGAAACAAGTCGCTCAAGTTGCTGACGCTATTGCCAGCGGAGATCTAACCCGAAAAACTCTAAGTTACAGTGGGAAGGACGAGATAAGGAATCTCGTTGACTCGTTTGATACGATGGGAGATAATTTGAGAGAGTTGCTTTCTCAGGTGAATCAGATTTCCGAGCAGGTTGCAGCTTCAGCTGAGCAGCTAACTGCAAGTGCAGACCAATCCGCTCAAGCGGTTAATCAAGTCGCAAGTGCTATCACTGAAGTTGCTTATGCAACGGAAAAACAGCAGTCTGCAGTAGATAGTACACGCCTCAGTGTCGAAGAATTATCGGCTGAGATAGAGCAAGCTGCAGGAATTACGAATACGGTGGCTCGTGCGATCGAACGGACAGCGGCTGCAGCTCAAGATGGCGGGAAAGCCATTGACTCGACGATTCAGCAAATGAATACCATTGAAAAGACAGTTCTTCGATCCTCGGAGGTTGTAGCGAAGTTAGGGACACGCTCTCAAGAGATCGGTCAGATTGTCACGACGATTTCAGGAGTGGCAAGTCAAACGAACCTTTTGGCACTAAATGCTGCGATAGAAGCTGCCCGAGCGGGGGAACAGGGTCGAGGCTTTGCTGTGGTCGCAGAAGAAGTTCGCAAGCTTGCTGAGCAGTCTCAAGATGCGGCCCAACAAATCGCTACCCTGATCAGTGAGATTCAAAAGGATACCGATGAAGCAGTAAGTGCAATGAGCGTCGGAACGAAAGAAGTGCAGGTAGGAACCAAGGTTGTGAACACAGCAGGACAAGCCTTTAACGAGATCACAGTGAAGATTGAGGAAGTAAATCACCAGGTTAAAGATATCACGGATGGAATGCAACGGATGGAACAAAACGGAAATCGATTTGTCAGCGCTATCCAAGAGATTGAGCAAGTAAGTAAGGCAACAGCAGATGAGGCTCAATCCGTATCAGCCTCGACGGAGGAACAATCAGCCTCGATGGAAGAAATCGCAGCGTCCAGTCAATCTTTATCAAAAATGGCGGAGGATTTACAGCTCGCAGTCTCTAGATTTAAGCTTTCATAGAAGCAGTTTGAAGTAGACGATGAAAGTGTCTTAAGTCCCGGAGTTTTCCGGGACTTATTTTCTTATATTCTTTGTGTTTTTTGGGGAAATTAAGCTTGAAAAAACAAAGAAATGTGCAAGCTATTATAGAAATTGCTATAGCGAATATTAGTAAATATTAATTAAGTATCATTATTTTAGTAATTTATGGTATACTATTTCTTTAGTCCATTTACAGAAAGAGGTTATTTTATCGTGATTAAATTTGAAGAATTAGGCATAGACGAACAGATAGTTCGCTCTGTAAGCCATATGGGTTTTGAAGAGACAACTCCCATTCAGGAAAAGACCATACCACTGGCCCTTCAGGGGAAGGATCTCATCGGACAGGCTCAGACCGGGACTGGAAAGACTGCTGCGTTCGGAGTTCCCCTTATTCAGGGATGTCAGCGGGAGAATGAACGTCCTCATGGGCTTGTGCTTGCACCGACCCGGGAGCTAGCGGTTCAGGTAGCCGAAGAGCTTAATAAAATCGGACATGACAAAGGGATTCGTACCTTGCCTATTTATGGAGGGCAGGATATCTCTTGGCAGATTAATGCCCTGAAGAAAAGACCCCATATAATCGTGGCAACCCCTGGAAGACTCATGGATCACATGCGGCGTAAGACCATTCGTTTAAATGAAGTTAAAATGGTCATTTTAGATGAAGCTGATGAAATGTTGAATATGGGTTTCGTCGAAGATATCGAGACCATTCTTCAAGAACTTCCAGAAGAACGTCAGACGTTGCTTTTCTCTGCGACTATGCCGAGGCAGATTCAGAATCTTGCCCAACGGTTCATGAAAGAGCCGGAGGTTATCCGGGTTGAAGCGAAAGAAGTGACGATGCCAAGTATTGAGCAGATGTATTTGGAGGTTCCTGAGAAGCAAAAATTTGATGTCCTCTGCCGGATGATGGATATTAATCCTACAGAACTAGTGATCGTCTTCGGTCGCACGAAGAGACGGGTTGATGAACTTTCAGAAGCGCTAAGTAAGCGCGGCTATTCAGCAGAAGGAATTCATGGAGACTTAACACAGAATCGAAGGGATAGTGTCCTTCGCAAGTTCAAGGAAGGCACGATCGAAGTATTAGTCGCCACCGATGTAGCGGCCCGGGGCTTAGACATCAGTGGGGTCTCACATGTATACAACTTCGACATCCCCCAAGATCCAGAGAGCTACGTCCATCGCATTGGTCGTACTGGACGAGCAGGAAAGACGGGAGTAGCGATCACCTTTGTAACCCCAAGGGAAATAGGCCACCTTCACTTGATCGAGCAAGTCATAAAGCGCAAGATTGCAAGAAAGCCTGTACCGTCACTCATCGAGGCATTTAAAGGCCAACAGCAAATTACTGTGGAAAAGCTGATGCGGGTCATCGAGGAAGAAGATATCCAAAAATACCGCGGCATGGCAGAAGATCTACTTGAGGAAACGGATTCAGTGACTTTGCTATCTGCAGCATTGAAGCTCCTGACCAAAGAACCAGACCAAGGGAGCATCGAACTCTCACAAGAAGCGCCCTTAAGGACGAGAAATTTCAGACCAGATCCCAGAGACAATCGGAGAAGTGGAGCGGGACCGAGATCTGGAGATTGGTACCCAAGACCTAAATCGGGCACGAATCGTAGTAATAATCGAGGCAATTCAAGAAGGCCGTAAAAATATAACCAAAAAATGTGAAGCTCGGGCGATAAACCCGAGCTTTTAGTCTTTGAATGAATTTCATGAGAAGTGGTTGCTGCAGATTTACCTAGTGTCTTATATGGCTAGGAACAATGGCAACTAAAGAATCGAACTTAACTTAAACTTTTGCCATTAATGTTCGAAAAAAACTCTTGACCAATCTCTAATCATTCTGTACAATGAAGCATGTCAAAACTTCATATTGTTCATATAGGCGCAGAGATATGGTCTGCATGTTTCTACCGGGCTACCGTAAATGGCCCGACTATGAGCGAAAGTGTACCTAGGGCAACATATTATTCATATTAATATTTTCTATATAATATGAAGTCCAAGTGGTACAGATTTAGAGGATTAGAAAGTTTAATTCTTTCTTTTCTTTTGGATTACACCGAAGGGATAAAAGCCCAGGCGGGTAGGTTTCACTCACTTTTTCTTGAGTCGAAATCTACCTGTCTGGGTTTTGTTTTGCTCAAGAAATGAGGCCGGCTAGAAATTTACGTAACAGAATGATCGTAACGGAAGACATCTAAGGAAAGTGAAAAAGGAGGCTTATTTCCATGGCAAACCAAGCAAAACATCCCGTCGATGAAGTATTACCTTTCGGACAACTCCTTCTCTATGGACTTCAGCACGTATTGGCTATGTATGCCGGAGCAGTCGCTGTACCCTTGATTATTGCAGGGGCCGCTGGGCTCACGAAGGAACAAACAGCTTTTCTTATTAATGCGGACTTATTTACTTGCGGAATTGCTACATTGATTCAAACCCTGGGCTTTTGGAAGTTCGGAATTCGAATTCCTGTTATTCAAGGAGTTACGTTTGCAGCAGTTACCCCTATGGTTATGATTGCAAAGGGCCAAGGTATGACAGGAATATTCGGGGCTGTCATCATTGCGGGACTCTTTACTCTCTTGATTGCACCGTTTTTCAGTAAACTCATTCGTTTCTTCCCTCCTGTAGTCACCGGTAGCGTCATTACTATCATCGGGGTTTCCCTTCTTCCGGTAGGGGTTAACTGGGCAGCAGGTGGAGTAGGTAACAAGAATTATGGTTCGCTGACGTATTTATTGGTAGCAGCAGTTGTTATGATCACCATCTTGGCTATCAATAAGTATTTCAAAGGATTTATAGCAAATGTCGGAGTGCTTCTCGGATTACTCGTTGGACTCATCGTGGCAATTCCATTGGGAATTGTAAACTTTTCGGGTGTATCGAGTGCTCCTTGGATTGGAATTGATACCCCATTCTACTTTGGTCTTCCTACTTTCGAAATCGGAGCAATCCTCTCCATGATTTTTGTAATGGTCGTCGTAATGGTCGAATCCACAGGAGATTTCTTAGCGATTGGTGAAATTATCGGTAAGGAGATTGGGGAAAAAGATTTAACACGCGGCTTAAGAGCGGATGGATTGGCAACCATGCTCGGTGGAATCTTCAATGCCTTCCCTTATACAGCTTTTGCACAAAATGTAGGGCTTGTCGGTTTAACTGGCGTGAAAAGTCGCTTTGTCGTTGCTACATCTGGTTTAATCTTAGTAGTGCTTGGACTTTTCCCCAAGATTGCGACGATTATTGCTTCTCTTCCTAATGCTGTTCTCGGAGGAGCAGGAATTGCGATGTTCGGAATCGTGGCTGCTAGCGGAATCAAAACCTTAGCTAAAGTAGATTTCGAGAATAATAACAATATTTTTATCGTGGCAATCAGTATTGGGATAGGCCTTATTCCCCTCGTTGCTCCAGACTTCTTTAAAATGTTTCCAGCTTGGAGTCAAACCTTCCTGCATAGTGGAATTACCTTAGGCTCGATTGCAGCCATTATCTTAAACGCTTTCTTCAATGGACAGGGTAGTAAAGATGTGAAGGAAGTCGTTCCAGATCCCAGTATTGATGTAGCTTAACAAGCAAAAGGTGGGGAGACGTCCCCACCTTTTTTAGGTTTAGGGGTCCTTAAGTTTATGGATCTTTAAGTATAGGGATCCTCTTTCGTCGTCAAAAATCTTGAAGCACTCCATTCAAGGGAGTGCGCAGTACATCAGAAGTAATAAGGTTCCTTCAAGTGTGAAGTGGCAGGCAAAAGAAGGGGCCTTCTTTGATTTTTTACCAGATGACTAAGAGACGCCAGACTTGATATGGGCCCGATAATCTGCCATGATAGGATTAACTTTTTAGAGTTAGTTATGGGTGGATAATGAGGGATTGAAGAATGATAGCACAAAGCTCAGGAACTTTATGGGATATGACGCGATTGGCCTCGGTAATCACTTTGATTGGGGCAGGCGGAAAAACCACTGCCCTTCAATCTTTGACAGCGGAAATTCATGCCCAAGGGAAAAAGGTCATCGGCACGACGACGACAAAGGTGTATCCTATGCCTTTTAAAGCCCTTTGGAAAAGTCCAGTTCTTCCGCCGCCGATAGAGAGTGAGTATCCATGTTTTTGGTATGCGGATGAAGATGATAAAAATTGCAAATGGATTGGACCGACGGTCGATATTCTTGATCAAGCCTTGCGTCTCAGAGAGCCTCTAGAGTCGCAGAAAAATAACGTTTGGGTGATTGAAGGAGATGGAGCACATGAAAAGAAACTCAAGTGCTGGGACTCTCACGAACCACAAATACCCTTTGAGAGCCAATGCGCTATCTTAATGATCCATGGGGAGTTATGGGGAAAAATCCTAACGGAAGATGAGATCCACAGACCTGAGAAATGCCCTGACTTAGTGGGAAGGGCTTGGTCGGGAGAAGCGGCAGCAGAATACATACTGAGCTCCCCTGTTTTTTACTCAAGGCATCAAGCACTTTCTTGGATTGTGCTTTTTAATGAATATGATGTTGGCAACCCAGAGTATTTCAAGAATACTTTTGATATAGAGCGTACAATAGATTGTTTAGAAAAGCATTTAGTCAATCATTTTTCTCAGGTCGAGAAGCAGGATATTAAGCCACTCCATCTAAGAATTGCTTCGGGCAATGTAAAGGAGGGAAGGATTAGATGGTACGATTTGTGGTGATGGGAGCGGGGATAGCCTCCCGCATGGGGCAGGACAAGCTGGCTATGCCTTGGGGGGATACGACAATCCTCGGGCATGTTCTCCATACGCTAAACGACTCGCTTAAGTTACTCGATATGCAGCATGAAGTGGTCGTTGTTGCCAGAAAGCCCTTCACTGGTTTTTGCTCAGATAAGTCCAGGTTAGCATGCCCTGAGGCATCGAGGTCGCAGAATTTCGAGGAGTCTAACACGAAGTGTGCAGAAGGTTTTTTGGACAGTTCGCGAGAATATAAGTTCAGGTGGATTCAGGTTCCAGGGGCTCAGCCCTTAGCAGATACGATTCGCGTAGGGCTTTCAGACTTACCGGATACAGTCGAAGGAATTTGTTTTATTCCCGGAGACCAAGTCGGACTAAAGTCTCACGTTTTAGCAGAGCTTACGACGTTCTTTTTAGAGAAGACTCCAGACTTTCTTGTTCCGCAAGTCGGTGGAGTAACCGGGTCACCCGTGTTTTTCCACGTGCGCTATTTACCCGAACTTTTGGCGCTCCAAGGGGAACAAGGGGGGAAACGTGTTATCGAGAGCTATCGTGATCGCTGGACAACGTATCCCGTCGAGGAAGGATTTATGCTCGATATCGATACCATGGAAGACTATGAAAAACATAGTGGTCTTTAAGAGAGGGGGAAAAACTTTGGACTTAGAAATATATAAGAAGCTTAATTCCCTTCTGATAGCTAAAACTTCTGGAATCTTTGGAACGATCATTTCGGAAAGTACAGAGGATTTATCCCGAGGAACGAAATTCCTAGTTGATGATAAGGGGTCACTCCTCGAAGGAGATATTCCGAAAGACCTATTATCCTTGATGAAGGAGCCGATTCAAGGTGTCCTTGCAGAGAATAAAGCAAGGCTTCTTCGATTGAACTATCGAGAAGCTCAGCTCCAGATATTTCTTGATCCAATTTTTCCGATTGCTCGACTCATTATCCTGGGCGGGGGACACATCGCCTTACCCCTTGTTCGGATGGGGAAACTCTTGAACTATGAAGTAACGGTGGTGGATGACCGCCCTTCGTTTGCCAATCCAGGACGTTTTCCGGAAGCGGATGTGGTTCTGTGTCAGGACTTTAAGAGTGCGATTCGAGAGATCAGCTTCGATGCGAATTCCTACGTGATCATCGTGACGCGTGGGCATCGCCATGATCAGACCTGTTTAGAGGAAGTCTTGAAGAAACCCCAAACGGCCTATACTGGGATGATCGGAAGCCGGCGTAAGGTTGCGACCCTCCTTGGGAACCTGAGAGAAGAAGGGTACTCCGAAGACGATCTTAATAAGGTGTATACACCGATCGGTTTAGATATTGGTGCACAAACTCCGGAAGAGATAGCGGTCAGTATCATGGCAGAGATTATCATGGTTAATCGCTATGGTTATAGCCAAGGTTTAAAGTCAGGTCGTGCGGAGAGATCGAGGCAGGGAGGGATCTACCTTGGATAGAAAAGTGATTGAAGCGATTTCCTGCTTAGAAGGAGAAAAGGCTGCCTTGGCTACCATCATTGGAACTAAGGGTTCCACGCCTCGGAAAGCGGGTGCCCAAGTCCTTTTTTTTCAAGATGGACGGACCATCGGCACGATCGGGGGAGGCTGTGGGGAAGCAGAAGTCCGGAGCCACGCCTTTCGAGCTATCGAAAAGGGAGAACCCCTCCTGATCCAGGTCAATTTAACCCATGAAGTCGCAGAACAAGATGGGATGGTCTGTGGTGGAACGATGGAGGTTTTCCTAGAACCAATCCAATCATAAAATTAAAAGGGGCAAATTGCTACATATGCAAACTATGAGTTATACAGGTCATCGTCCTGTCGTCTTAATTCGTGGGGCAGGAGAACAAGCAACAGGGGTGGGTTGGGCTCTAAATAAGGCAGGATTTCGAGTTGTGATGACGGAAATCCCCAAACCCCTGATGGTTCGTTGGCCAGTCAGCTTCGGAAGTGCAATTGATGAAGGGTCTTGGGTAGTGGAAGGGATAGAGGCTATCCGGCTAGATTCCCCAGAGGAGTGTAAAAGGGCCTGGCGGGAGGGAAAGCTTCCGGTTCTGGTTGACCCTGTACTTGAATATTTACCTCGAATCCGTCCAGATATTCTCGTAGATTCCATTATGGCGAAGCGCAATTTAGGTACGACTAGGGATATGGCGCCTCTAACAATAGGGATGGGGCCAGGCTTTTGCGCTGGAAAGGATGTTCACTGTGTCGTAGAAACGAATCGTGGGCATAATTTAGGACGTCTTATATCCTCAGGCTCGGCCGAACCGAATACGGGGATTCCTGGATCCACACTTGGCTACACGCGAGAACGGGTACTTTATGCACCTGTTTCAGGCATTTTTGAGGCCAAGCGTAAGATCGGAGAGGTCGTCGAAGTTGGGGAGGTGCTTGGAGAGATCCGACATGGACAAGAATTCACTCCAGTTCACGCAACTCTTGATGGAGTTTTACGAGGACTTCTTCGTACAGGAACAGTCATAGAAAACACAGAAAACAATGAAAATCGAGTCAAAGTAGGGGATATTGATCCTCGTTTCAAAAAAGAATATTGTTGGACGATCTCAGATAAGGCGCGAATGCTCGGCGCATCTGTCCTACTGGGGATCTTAGAATGGCAACACTCTCATCTCAATAAATAAGCCTAGTTGAAGGCCAAGAACAAGACCAAAAGTTTGGACACGACCAAGACTTTGATCAAGGACAAAGCTAAGAATAAGATCAAAACCTAGATCAAGATCAAGACCTAGATCAAGATCAAGACCAAGAAGAAGAACATAACAAAAAACAAAAGAAACATTTAAAACTACAGCATTTTTTAATTAAATGAAATCAAGCGGGGGGCTGAAAGCGTGTTTACTTTACGAGACATCGTACAACCCGAGACTCTAGAAGAAGCTTACGAGCTTTTGCTAAAGCAAAGAAGTAATTCGATACTTGGCGGGTGTGCCTTTTTACGATTAGGTTCAAAGCGAATTGGGATAGGGATTGACCTATCGAAGTTAAATTTGAATCAAATAACCGAACGAGAGAGCTTTATCGAGATTGGCGCAATGACCTCTTTTCGGGATTTAGAGACCAATCCCTTACTAAAGGAAGCCTTTGATGGGATTTTACCCAAAGCCGTGGGGAATATCATCGGCGTGCAATTCCGAAATGGTGTGACTGTAGGAGGCTCGGTTTTTTCTAAGTATGGGTTTTCAGACCTCATCGCTGCTCTCTTAGCTTTGGATACTGAGATTGATCTTTATAAGGCCGGACGTATGCCACTTAGCGAATTTTTGCAAAGACCCTTAGAGAAGGATATTCTTACCCATATTCGGATTCCTAAGGAAGAGCGGAGAGCTTCCTATCAGGATCTCCGAATTTCGGCGAGCGATTTTCCGGTCTTAACCGTAGCAGTATCTTGTACTGGTGAGGCTTGGAGAATCGTCGTCGGGGCTCGCCCAAGGACAGCCCAGCTTGCAGCAAAAGCTTCTGAGCAACTTTCTAGCGTGCTTACTAAAGTCAAGTCGGAAACTCAGTCAGGAGCTAAGATTGAAGGAATGGATAAGGGGACACAAGATGCTCTCGAGGCAATTTTAGATCAGGTCATTGAGGAGTTGAGCTTTGGCACGAATGCCAGGGGAACGGAAGAATATCGCAAAGCAATCACCAAAGTCTTAGTTAAACGTGGGATTACGGAGGTCTTAGCATGCAAATCGAAGTAAGCTTAAATGGCAAAAAAGTAGTGCTTGAAGCAGAAAAGGATGAACTCCTTGCCGATACTCTAAGAGCGCATGGAGTTATGAGTATTAGAAAGGGTTGCAATACGACCTGTTGCGGGCTTTGTACCGTCTGGATGGATGGAAAACCTACGCTTTCCTGCTCGACCTTAACATTTCGTGCTCAAGGGAAAGAAATTACCACGATGGAAGGACTTAAGGTGGAGGCCGAGGAGTTTGCGAAGGTCTTGGTCGATGAGGGAGCAGAGCAATGCGGTTTTTGTAGCCCGGGCTTCATCATGACCGTGCTCGCGATGAGAAATGAGTTAAATAATCCTACAGAGGAAGAAATCATTCATTATTTGACGGGAAATTTATGCCGGTGTACCGGTTATCTCGGCCAACTTAGGGCCATTAAAAAGTATCTGGGGGTGGCTTAACGTGAAGGTCGTTGGAACAGGTATTTCAAAAATTGATGGGTTAGCGATTGCCACGGGGCGCCCCGTGTATACAGAGGATTTAGCAGTCGCTGATGCTTTGGTGGTTAAAATCTTAAGGAGCCCTCATGCTTTTGCGCGCATCAAGTCGATCGATACGACTCGTGCTGAAGCACTCGAAGGAGTAGAATGTGTTTTAACCTATAAAGATGTTCCCAATGTTCGCTTCACCTTAGCGGGTCAATCCTATCCTGAACCCTCTCCCTATGACCGTTTAATTCTCGATGAGATCGTTCGTTATGTTGGGGACGAGGTCGCGATTATCGCTGCCGTGGACGAGCGAACGGCTTTAAAAGCGATGAAACTTATTAAAGTGCAGTATGAAGTATTCGAGCCGGTTTTGAAATTAGAAGAGGCTGAAGGGCATCCTTCCGTTGTTCATCCTGAGGAGGATCTTCACTGTAATTATGAGATTGGAATGCAAAAGGAACGAAATGTTATCTCTTACCAAAAAGTTGAAGCAGGTGAAGACGTCGAGGAGGAGTTAAAGAAGTGTGCGGTTGTCGTTGAGGAAACCATATTCACTCAGGCTCAGGCCCAGGCGATGATGGAAACCTACCGCGCTTTTAGTTACCTCGATCATGCCAATCGACTCGTGGTGACTACTTCCACACAGATTCCCTTCCACGTTCAGAGGCAACTTTCACGGGCTCTACAAATCCCTGCAAGTCGGATTCGAGTGATTAAACCGCGGATTGGTGGGGGTTTTGGTGGAAAACAAACAGGGGCATGTGAAGTGTTCACAGCGATCGTAACGATGAAAACAGGAAAACCTTCGAAGATCATCTATGACCGCACAGAAACGTTTAACAGTACAACAAGCCGTCATGCTATGAAGATGAAAGTCCGTTTAGGTGCGGATCGGGATGGAATGATTCGTGTCTTCGATTTGGATGTCCTCTCGGATGGTGGGGCCCATGGAGAGCATGCTTCCACGACCTTAGGAGTTGTGGGAGAGAAGACCCTGTCTCTTTATAACAAAACCCGTGCAGTTCGGTTCACCGGCAAGGTAGTTTATACCAACAAGATGCCCGGAGGGGCTCTACGTGGGTATGGTGCAACCCAGGGGACCATGGCCTTGGAAACAGGTGTAAACAAGCTTGCCGCAGAGCTTAAGATGGATCCCGCAGAAATTCGGCTGAAAAACTTGATTCAAGCGGGGGAGACCTCGCTTGTGTATAATGGAAAAATAATAAAAAGTTCGACCTTACATGAGTGTATCCGCAAAGGGAAGGAACTCATTGGCTGGGATGAGAAATACCCGCGTCAAGAGTTAGAGAATGGAAAAGTCCGTGGAATCGGGATGGCTGTAACCATGCAGGGTTCGGGAATTGCTGGAATCGATACAGCCTCAGCCGAAATCCGGCTTAATGCCGAGGGAAGTTACAACCTGCTTATTGGCTCTACTGACATGGGTACTGGAAGTGATACCATTCTCAGCCAGATGGCCGCAGAAGTTCTTGAGACAAAGGTGGAGAATATAGTTGTCTATGCGGGCGATACAGATACTTCTCCTTATGATCCAGGATCCTATGCTTCGAGTACGACCTATGTCACAGGAATGGCGGTCGTTCAAGCAGCCGAAGACTTGAAAAAGCAAATTCTTGAGCAGGGTGCAAAGTATATGGATGCGAATCCTGAAGCGGTCGAATTCGACGGAAAGGCCGTGACAACCCTCGATGGTAAGACGAGTATTCGACTCGAGAAGATCGCCGAGTTGAATGTTTTGGGCTCAGGCAGACATCAACTTGTAGGGAATGCAACCTACGGTAGCCCTGTTTCGCCTCCGCCCTTTATGGCAGGGTTTGCCGAGGTCGAAGTCGACCCCTTGACAGGTAAAGTGGAACTCATCGATTACGTCGCGGTGATTGACTGTGGAACGGTCATTAATCCAAAGCTCGCTCAGATTCAAGCTGAAGGAGGCTTGGTTCAAGGGATAGGGATGGCTCTCTACGAAGACGTACGCTACGATGATAAAGGCAACATGAGCACAAATAATTTTATGCAGTATAAGATTCCATGCCGAAAGGATATTGGTAACGTTCGGGTTTCTTTCGAAGCAAGCTATGAGCCAACCGGCCCCTTTGGTGCAAAATCGATTGGGGAAGTCGTCATTAACACCCCTGCTCCCGCAATTTCTGATGCTGTGTATAATGCCGTAGGAGCGAGGGTAACGAGCCTCCCGATAACACCCGAGAAGGTGTTCATGGGTATGAGACAGAAGCGTGACTAACGCCTGCAAGGCAGGTGAAACAGGGGGACAGGTCCCTTGTTTCACCTAGCTAATGCTGCCGGAGCACAGACAAGAGCCAATGATTTGATACGATGAACTGCCTATGGACAGGGAAAGATGTCTGTAGGCAGCTTTTTTATGCCACTCCTCCTGCTTTGCGGCTGTTCGTTCTCAAAAAAATAGACAAAAATAAAAAAATCTACTTATATACTAGACAGACTTAATAATATGATGCATAATATAAGCAAAACAGTGCAAAAAGTCTGACCAATTCTCGAGAGTGAGGGCATACAATTGAAAGACCTAGAGACATTATTTTGGCAAGCATCTATCGACGAAGTAAAACGTGGATATGTATATAGCTCGGATACAGAAGAATACCGCTGTCTTCGTTGCGGAAAGGGATTTACGAAGGGAGTCATTTATCCAGACCAGAATCGGTGGCTGGACGCTGAAAAGGCGGTTCGCGAACATCTCTCCCAGGAACATTCTTCAATGTTCGAGTATCTCTTAGGCTTGGATAAAAAAATAACGGGCTTAACAGAGCATCAAAAGCAATTGCTCACCTATTTTTATCAAGGTTTAAGTGACCAACAAATTGCTAAAGAACTTGGTGGAGGGAGCACCTCGACGATTCGAAATCATCGGTTTGCCTTGAAACAAAGAGAAAAGCAAGCCAAGGTTTTTTTCATGATTATGAAGCTATTGGAGGAGAACAAGATGGCCTCAAAGGAACAGTTCGTGCCCGTCTATAACTCTGCGACGATGGTCGATGAACGCTTCGCCTTAACGGTCGAAGAGTATCAAGAAATTATCCGAAGATACTTCAAAGAGGGGGAAGCCGGTCCCTTAGCTACCTTTCCGACGAAAGAAAAAAGGAAGATTGCCGTTCTGCGCCACTTAATCCAACGCTTTGAGCGTGGTAAAAAGTACACGGAAAAAGAGGTTAATGAAATTCTAAAGCAAGCTTACCCTGATTTTGTCACCCTAAGAAGGTATTTTATCGAGTATGGATTTATGGACAGGGAAGACGATGGCAGTGTGTATTGGGTCAAGAAATAGTGAAGTAGATAGACAGAAAAGGAGCAAATTCAAATGCGAAGCTCGATCCGTCTATGCTCTTTAATCCGCGCTTGAAATAAGGTTGTGTAGAGGCAAAGTAAAAAGGCAAAGTAAAAAGGCAAAGTGGGAACGGTTAGACCGTTCACACTTTGCCTTTATCGTTTTGTTTATATATGTTTTGTTTCTATTAAATAAAGTCCTAAAGATTTGAGCTAGTCCTGTACGTTGGCATCAAGTACTTTGAATCCCGCTTTTTCGATGATGGCGACGATTGAATCTTTATCCCTCGTGTCCAAACGCAAGACGATTTTCCGAAGATCCATGATAGAAGGATCAACCATGATGATACTAATAATGTTGACTTTGGCTTTGGAGATCAATTTTGTGAGGGTGGCAAGTCGTCCTTCTATATCGTCGAGGACGATTTCCAGCCGGATACCCCGTTTGCCTAAGCCAAGGCTGTTACCCAAGGTTCCAAGGAGTTGCTGCTTTGTAAGTAAGCCAGCCAAATTACCCTTAGAGTCAATGATGCAAAGAAATTGCATCTTCATCTTGGCCATGGTTTGTAGGGGATATTCTAAGAGATCGTTAGGATTAACCGTTCGATAATCCGTTTTCATTTGCTCGCTTACTTTAGTATCCTGAAGATAGTCTGATTTTGAGGGGAAGTCATTGAGGAAAAAAGTCTTATAGATATGTTGTTTGGATATAACCCCTACGACTTGGCTTCCACGGAGTACTGGCAAAGCATCATGTCCATGGAGGGACATCAACTCCAGAGCATCCTTAAGAGTATGATTTTCTGTAAGGGTAATGACTTTTGATGCAGGAATCATGTGATTACGAACGTACATACAATCCCTCCTCGAGCTTTTCCTTTGGCTTCTCTTTACCTTAGATATACTAGGGTGAGCAAGATATTTCCTGCAGGAATGAAAAATATTTATTGAAGAAATAGAAGTGTGAGTTTTATCACACAAAAAGAAATACTGGAATCACGGTTTCATTGTTCCCATTCAGTTAATATATTCACAGGCGGTCGAAAGTGTAGAAAATCAATTGTCTCGAACCGTCCAATAATAAACGGATCACAAACAATATAAAAAATTAGAAAATAGGGGGATTCGAAAAATGAGTATGTTCTGTTTTCAATGTCAAGAAACCGCTAAAGGTACCGGCTGCACGATCAAAGGTGTGTGTGGCAAGACTGAAGATGTATCAAATCTTCAAGACTTATTGATTTATGTCCTAAGAGGGATTTCAATCTACGGTGTTCAAGCTCGAGAACTGGGTGTCGTCCGTCAAGACATCGACAAATTTGTCATGGAGAGTTTGTTCGCGACCATTACGAATGCAAACTTTGATAATGCACGCTTTGTAGCACTTATCCGCGAAGGTCTCGACCTACGTAATCAGTTAAAGAAAGAAATTGTTGAAGCGGGTGGAGTAATCCCTGCTGACCTTCACGATTCTGCAACTTGGACGGCTGTTTCAGCTGAAGCTTTTGATCAAAAAGCAGCACAAGTTGGCATTTTAGCGACTGAGAATGAAGACGTTCGTTCCCTTCGTGAGCTTCTCATCTATGGACTTAAAGGAATGGCGGCTTACGCTGAGCATGCCTTCACTCTTGGCTATGAAGATACTAGCATCTTCAGCTTTATGATGAAAGGCTTGAAAGCTACCACCGATGATACCCTTGGTGCTGACCAACTCGTGGCTCTTGTTCTTGAGGCTGGAAAATACGGTGTCGATGTTATGGCTCTTCTCGATAAAGCGAATACGTCTACTTACGGTAGCCCGGAAGTAACGAAGGTTAATATCGGTGTTCGTAATAACCCTGCTATCCTTATCAGTGGTCATGATCTCAAAGACCTCGAAGAACTCTTGAAGCAAACTGAGGGAACTGGAGTAGATGTATATACCCACGGAGAAATGCTCCCAGCACACTACTACCCAGCCTTCAAGAAATACGCTCACTTCGTTGGAAACTATGGAAACGCTTGGTGGAAACAAGATAAAGAATTCGATTCCTTCAATGGACCGGTTCTTCTCACCACCAACTGCTTAGTTCCTCCTAAAGATTCCTACAAGGATCGCGTCTTTACTACGGGTGTCGTCGGCTTTGAAGGACTAAAACACATCGCGGCGCGTGAAGAAGGTCAAGCAAAAGACTTCTCTGAAATCATCGAACTAGCTAAGACGTTACCTGCTCCTACTGAGATTGAAACCGGTGAAATCGTCGGTGGTTTCGCCCATGACCAAATCTTTGCCGTTGCTGACAAAGTGGTTGATGCAGTGAAATCCGGAGCCATTAAACGCTTCTTCGTCATGGCAGGTTGTGACGGACGCATGAAGAGCCGTGATTACTATACGAACTTCGCAGAAGCCCTCCCGGCGGATACGGTCATCCTCACTGCAGGTTGCGCAAAATACAAATACAACAAATTAAACCTTGGCGACATCGGTGGAATTCCGAGAGTCTTAGATGCTGGACAATGTAACGACTCCTACTCTCTCGCAGTGACTGCCCTTAAGTTAAAGGAAGTCTTCGAATTAAATGATATCAATGATCTTCCTATCTCCTACAACATCGCTTGGTATGAGCAAAAAGCAGTCATCGTACTTCTTGCTCTTCTCCACCTCGGAGTGAAGAACATTCACCTCGGACCCACGTTACCAGGATTCCTCTCCCCGAATGTAGTCAATGTTCTCGTTGAGAATTTCGGTATCGGTGGAATCACTAACGTAGAAGACGACATGAAAATGTTCATGGGTCAATAATCTAACTAAACTAAGAGCAGGAGGCTTTGGCCTCCTGCTTTTTTGGTGCGGTCACGCATGGCGCTTAACGTGACGGTGAAAGTTCGATGGGGGAGGAGAAACGAACAGGTCCCGCGTTTCAATCCTGTGATGCAAATCACTGTATTTCATGAAAAGGCATTTGAAGTCTATAATTGGTATTTCACATAAACCTAAGTTATCTTATAATAGGAAATACAAAACTGTAACTCTGCAATAATATACTATATGCCTTGAATTTTAAGATGTATATTTATGAAAATACTTTCAAAGGGGTGTGCTTCATGAATATTACGTCTTTTTTGTTATACTGCTGCATTGTTACATTCACACCTGGACCTACAAATATTGAAATATTGTCCACAGTGCATAATTTCGGGTCAAAGAAGGCAATGGAGTATGCATATGGAGCAACAATTGCTTTTGGTTTATTACTTGGTATTTCCGCTATATTGAATACTCTACTTGTAGCAGTAATACCAAAGATTTTGATTGTTATGCAGATAATCGGAAGCTTTTATATGCTCTATCTTGCCTATCAAATATTCAAAATGGATGTAACAGAGTCGGCTGAGGTCCAAACTGCTAGTTTTATTTCTGGCTTCCTTATGCAGTTTGTCAATCCAAAGGTCGTACTGTTTACAATGACTGTAATTCCAAGCTTTGTTATGCCATACTATACAGCTCCGCCTGCGCTTGCAGTATTTGCTACTTCTATAACAATTATTGGATTTTGTGCATTTGTTACATGGGTTCTCTTCGGTGTAGTGTTCAAGGAATTTTTACAGAAATATCAAAAGACTGTTAATGTAATTATGGCATTATTTTTAGTTTATTCTGCGATAATGGCATCTGGGGCAGTTGAGCTATTTAAGAGGTGATTCATATGGATAGATTTATATATAAAAAATCAACAGGTATTACTGCGTTGTCAGCAAGCTTTACTGATTTCAAATATAAAAAGCACTCCCATAAGGAATATGCGTTAGGTGTAACACTGCGAGGTATTCAGCAGTATAACCTTGATGGAAGTTTACAGTCGTCATATCAAAATGGTGTCATGCTTTTTAACCCGGAGCAGCCGCATGACGGTATGGCACATGATAAGACAGGTATTGATTATGTTATGGTATATATTGAGCCGAAACTGTTTTTAGAGATTCTTGAAAAGAAGGATATGGTCCGCTTTTCTTCTCCAATTGTGTATAATTACAGGCTTCAACAAAGAATACTAAACCTTTCTTGTGCAATATTGAGCGGAAAAGATGAGGCATTGTGCAATGAATTACTTCTATCTCTTACGGATAGCTTAACTCAGCCCAATCTTTGTATGAGTTCCAGGAAGGATAATGATTTAATCAGAAAAGCAAAGGATATGATTCATTGCAGCCTGGAAAATGTACTAAGACTTGATGACATTTGCAGGGAACTTGATATTTCAAAATTTCAGTTTATCAGAATGTTTAAAGCCGGTACTGGAATTTCGCCCTATCAATATTTTCTAAACTGCAAGGTAGAACTTGCAAAGCAGTTAATAGAAAAAAACAAAGATGTTTATTCGGCAGTAGCAGAATGTGGTTTTGTAGATTTAACCCATTTAAATAAGCATTTTAAAAGCATATATGGAATAACAGCATTTGAATATATGTCATATCTAAGTTAGGGAGTCAAAATCCTACTATTTCTGGTATACTTTATTCTGATTTCCCCGGTTGGTCTTTCACTGTCCTGTCTAACTATGTTAATATCAAAGACGTTGAGAAACTTATATAAAACTAAGGGGATAAAGAATGGATAAAAATGATCTCGCCAAGCTAAGAAAAGAATTTAGGGCAGGCAATGACGGACTTAAATTAAAGGAAATTTGCAGCGTTTATATTAAGAAAGATAGCGCACAAATTCTCGGAGTAGAGACTGAATACTTCGAGAAAATGGACGAATTAAAACAGGAGTTTTACCTGAAAGGGTTTAAAAAGCTCATTACAGGTCAACTGGACAGTAAGATTTTTGAACTGAGTTTTGCGGACAACAAACTCGGTGAAAATCCGGAGCAGAAGGTGCTGTTCGACGCCCTGCACTCGGATTTTAAAGAACAGATTGTGCACATCGTGCAAAAAATCATGGATCACAGTGAGTCCTACGAATCGGATTATATGATTTCATTTACCCGCGGGGAATTTTGGATTCCTGTAAAAAATGAAGTGGGCCAAGACGATGAGGCAAAAAATGATGTGGTGAATGCTTTTGAATTTGTGATGGGTACTGTCAACTTGGTGGCCATTCCCAAACGGGCCTTAATGTTTGATTTTGAGGAGAAGAACTTTAGAGTTGATATTCCGATGAATGTCTATATCAATGCCTTATCACCTGAAGAGGGATTTGTGTTTCCTTCCATGAGTGATGGGTATGCCGATACCAATAAGGTCATTTATTATACCAAAAAAGATAATCAACCCAGTGAAGCCTTCATTCACCATGTTCTGAATTGCGAAGTGATCTCAACAGCCCAAGATGATAAAGAACGGTTTTTAACGATTATCAAGAATGTCACCGGAGATCAGGTTGAACCTGAAGTAATCGCCAATGTTTATGAACAGATAAGTGAATACATCACTGATGCAAATGAAGACGGTGAGATTCCGACTCTTGGCGTCAAAGCCATTGAACAAATTCTTGTTAAAAGCGGAATTGAAGATACGCATAAACTGGAAAGTGCATTTTTAGAAAATACCGATAAGGTCAATTATGAATTTAAGGCAACCAACCTGCTACCAAGCAGTAAGGTGATTGAAATTAAAAGCAACGTCGCACAAATTAGGATTCGTCATGAGGAGCTAAAACGCATTAAACAAGTCAAGAAGAATGGGCGACAGTACCTACTAATTGAGATCGACGACCCTGCAATTCTAGAAGGCTTTGAATTAAGTACAGAAGAATTTTAAAAATGGCCAACCTCGTAAGGGGTTGGCAATAGGCCTCCCTGGTTTAATTCAACTAGGGAGGCCTATCAATTTACTACTAATACTTCGCATTAAATATGACACAGCCAAAATCACGTCCGCTTTTACATCTGAATTCACACCACTAACCGCTATGATGTAATATTTTACAAGTGTGTACAGTCTAGATAAAATGAAGTTAAAGAGGAATTATGAATTGGGGAGGGATTTTCTCATGCGAGGATTGATTTTGTATGGTGCAAACTGCACTCTTGATGTGTGGGATGTACTGAAAAGTGAATTAACAGTACATAATGTTACATTTGTAGAATATCCACATAATATTACAGAAAAAGCAAACAACGTTTCAGATGTTACTAAGTGGATATATGCAACTTATGGAAATGAGAAGTTCGATTTTATTCTCGGACATAGTATGGGGGGAATTATTGGATTAGAATTGGTTGCAGATTTCAAGTTAAGATGTGACAAAGTAATTTTTATCGATTCCAATTTGAAACCTGCAAAAAACTTTTATCGAAACTTAATGCTTCCTTCCAATATGGAACAATATGGTGAGAAAATCATTTCTATGATAAAGGGAGAGGCAAGATACTATAGTGATAGTTTAAAAAAGGCATTGCAAGAGGAGTTTGATTATACAGATTATATTAGGAAAATAAATTCTAAAGTTTATGGAATATATGGAGATAGAGGGCAAAAATGCTATGTCAATAGGATTAGTGATTTGTGCCTTGATGATGATATTGTTGCAAAAATAGACTTTAGATTCGTTGAAAATTCATGCCATATGCCAATGGTTGAAAACCACGAGGCGTTAGCATATATCATAGAGAGCATTTTAGTCGAATGATAGATATTGATAATATTATCTTTATTTATTTGTGTCGCATTACTCAGGAATGTAAATATTTCGTGTAAAAGGAATTCTGCATGAAAGAAAATGGTTGTACACATACGAAAGTCCACCTTACAAATTTACAATGGTCCAAGACTGAAGTATGGAGCGGAGAATTGAAGCATTCGGAGAGGATGAGTCCAATTTCGAAAGTGTATCGAAGTCGGGGTGTTTCTGTGGTTTTCGGAGGAATACATGTGAGCGCGAATCCTGAAGATGCCCTTGAGCATGCGGATGCTGTATGTGTTGGGGAGGCAGAAGGGGTATGGGCTCGGATCTTAGCAGATACGGACGAAGGCCGACTTCAAGGCCTCTATCAATCTACAGAACCAGTCGATCCAGCCAGTATTCTAGTGCCTCGTTGGGAAGCTATTGATTCTACTCCATATCTTTATACCAATATCGTCGTCGCAAGCCGGGGTTGTCCCTTTCAATGCGAGTTTTGTTACAACAGTTCGGATTATATATTCCATCAATACCGATTCAGACCCGTTGACAAGATTATCGAAGAAATCAAGCATTTAGATACGCGCCATATTATGTTCATCGATGATAATTTGATTGGAAATATTCAGTGGGCTAAAGAGTTAGTTCATGCGCTTAAACCTTTAAGAATCAAATGGAATGCAGCGGTCACCGCGAACATCGTGAATCATCTGGATCTCTTAGATGAGATGGCCGAAAGTGATTGTCAAAGTCTGTTCATCGGGCTTGAGTCGATTAATCCAGAATCCATCAACAGTGTTCATAAATATCAGAACAACCGAGAGCAATACGAACGATTGATTCAGGAAATCCATCAGCGGGGAATGATGATTAATGCAAGTCTCGTCTTTGGATTAGATCATGATTACCCAGAAGTCTTTCAAGATACTCTAGACTGGCTTGTCAGAAATAAAGTGGAGACCATGACGGCTCACATCCTAACCCCTTATCCAGGTACTGCAATGTATAAGCGCTACCTTGAAGAAGGACGGATTACCGACAGGGACCTAAGGCACTACAATACGGCCCATGTGGTGTTTGAGCCAAGGAATATGTCTGTAAAAGAGCTTTACCAGGGGTATCTCTGGATATATAAGGAGTTCTACTCAGTTCGGAATATCTTGAGAAGAATCCCAGATCATCCCCGCCAGCGCGTGCCTTACCTGCTTTTCGGATTTGTCTATCGAAAGTTTGGAAAGTTCTTGTCGAATAGGATCTCTCGAATGGAGCTTATGCATTCCCTTGGTCGGTGGGTCAGGAAGCTATCGTATAACCTAGACTAGCTGTCGTATAGGCATCAATTTGCGAAGAGAAAAGAACAAGCTATCACTTGGGGGGACAAGCTTTGTAAATATGTTAAGAAAGATGAAGTAAAAGCTAAGGATGAGAAGGAATGTAGGGAGCAGGTGTCGAATTACACAATCTGGTAAAGAATCAATGCTTTCAGGAGGAAATTATGTCAGACGAGACGATATGGGAACCTTATGAGCAATCCATCAAACAAATCCGGTCTGTTATAGCGACCCGGATCAAAGGTAATTCATCAGAGGAGATCGAAGAGATCCATGTTCTAGCAAACTCAAAGCGTAATCCTAAACAAATCGTTCGTGATATAGAATCTATGTTAGCAGCACAATTCGGTTTAGAAATCGATCATAAAAAAGTAAGTGTCGTCCAGTTGGAGAGTGAAGAGGAAACTCCGCAAAGCTACGCTAAGCATGGGGAGCAAATACGCCCTAAGCTCGTCAGCGTGTCCTTGCGCACTGTCAATACGATGGCAGAGGTGAAGGTCGAACTCTCTGCACAAGATGAGATCATGGAAGGGGTCTCTACCGGGACCTCCACGACCTATAATAAACTTCGGCTCTTTGTCGAAGCCACCATCAATGCTTTGTCCGGTTTTATGATGGACAAGCTCGTCTTCGCTACGGAAGATGTGATGATTAACCGTCTGGGTAAACATCAGGTTGCTCAGGTGGCGATTAGTTTAATTACACCCGTCGGGGAGCAAACCCTAGTCGGATGTGCTATCGTAAAAAATGATGAGCGGGAAGCCGTCGTAAAGGCGACTTTGGACGCAGTGAACCGGAAATTGTGGTTCTATTAATAATGTGAATCTTGGCCGACTTATAGCATATTAGATTCTATTGCCACATTTTCCATCAATTGAGCGAAGCGGAAAAATGAAGCGAAGCGGTTTAAACCTGAATCTCAAAAAGATTTAAAGGGGGTTTACCGTAATGAGCAAACTTTTCAAGGCTATCGCAGTTCTTGTAACGCTTGTTTTCGCTGGTGGCGCTAGTTTCAGAATCTAATGGCTTTAAAGTCGGCCATTTAATAAAGAGGGTTTATATGAAGAATCTACCTAAGGAATTTAGACGTACTTTTGTTACAATAAGTTTACTGGCGTTAGCAGCCCTTCTTATAGTAACGATTCAAACAGATTGGGATCGTAATAATCTGTTTGATTTACTCGTTTTTGGGATTCTTGCCATAGCGAGTGAGTCACTTCCTGTTGCAATGCCGATTGGTGGTTATGTAACGGTGAGTTATGCAGTTTTTCTCTCCGCGATGGCTTCCGTGGCTCCAGGAGTTTCTTTACTTGCCGCTGCTTTAAGTGGATTATTGGTTGTAGGCTTGGATGCTTTAAAGACACCTTTGTGGAAACGAATTTTTAATGCTTCCCAATTCGTTGTATCGATGACGGTCGCATTACTTGCATTACGGTTACTAGGGATAACAGCTTTTAGTTTAGACATCAAATTAATAGCATATTTTCTATTAGCAGGAGTCTCGTATGTTATTACTAATGTAACGATTGTTTCTATTGCTTTGGGCATTTTAAATAAGAAGTCTCCTTTTGCTATTTGGTCTGGTAATATGCGTAGCCTAATTCCTAGCTTCTTAGCATTAGCCCCACTCGGACTACTCATGTCCATGTTATATAAGAATTATGGATCTCTCGGAATTATTCTATTATTTGTGCCCTTACTTATTGCCCGTCACTCCTTCCAGCTCTATGTGGATATGCGTAAAAACTACCTAAACACTGTCGAGGCGCTTGTTCAAGCGTTAGAGGCAAAAGATCCCTATACAAGCGGTCATTCCAGCCGGGTGGCGCAGTGGTCTGTGAAGCTAGGAGAAGTGCTAGGATTACCCGAAGATCGGCTTGAGTTTATCAAGTATGCAGGAGTTTTACATGACGTTGGTAAAATCGGGGTCAGCGAGAATATCTTGAATAAAAAAGGGCAGCTCGAGGATTCTGAGTGGGATATGATTCGTAATCATCCGGTTATCGGACAAAATATTATCCAGGGGATTGATTTCCTGTTTGATGTAGGATCCGTCGTTCGATATCATCATGAACGTTATGATGGAACAGGTTATCCAGAACGGATCGCGGGTGAAGCCATCCCTTTAGAAAGTCGGATTATAGCTGTAGCAGATACATACGATGCAATGACCTCGAGTCGAAGTTATCGTAAGGAGATTCCTCCTGAGGAGGCTTTAGTAGAGTTAAGACGAGTTGCAGGAACCCAGTTGGATCCTCAAATCGTTCAAGCCTTTTGTAAGATTGTTCAGGACGAGAATCCTCAATTACAGTGTTCTAATCAAGTTCAAACAGTTTAGATTGTCCTTTTACCAATTCTTTAGGCATTAGTTATCTTTATATGAACTACAGATAGGCCTCCCGCATTGGGAGGCCGAAATTTTGCACAAAATACCTAACACATAATTCCAGTATAGAAGGGGGAACACGAATGCTCCTTGAGTCTATTGTTCTAGCGATTCTCATCGGTTTTCTTACAGGGGGAAAGCTAAACCCTCTCCTTGAAGTTCATATGAAAAAGGTGGGGTTGCTGATATTCGGAGCTTTGCTTCAAGCGGTGGTATTTTGGTCCGTAAAATCAAACATCGACCTTGGATTCTATTGGCTTATCCCTTTTTTACATTCATTTTCCTATATACTTCTCCTCGGCTTCACCATGGTAAACCGATCTTTTCCAGGTATCCACATAGTATCTATAGGGATTGCTCTGAATGCCTTAGTGATTAGTCTGAATGGGGGACTTATGCCAGTTGATCCTATGTATCTTCCGGAGGAGAGTCATCTGCTCCTTCAAGCAGGAACCGGAACCCATGGACTTGTGACAGATGCAACCCGCTTAAAATTCTTAGCGGATATTTTTTATGCAGCGATACCAGGGCTTGGAAAACAACTGTTCAGTCTGGGTGATGTATTGATCGACTTAGGAATAGGGATTTTCATCGTGAAGAAGATGCGAACGCACATTTAAAGCACGACTATCGGCCAAAAAATTCAGGCTGTCGCTTCTCCAATATTGAGGCCACGGCCTCTTTTTTATCCTCAGTTCCCATGCAAAACGTGGAGGCTACCTCCTCGTATATAAGCCCAGCTTCTAGTGGAGTATCCACAGCTAAGTTTATTGCCTTTTTTGCAAAGCGAACCGCTAAGGGAGGCATGCTTGCGATGCGCTCTGCCATTTTGAGGGCCTCGTCTATAAGGGCATCTGGGGCTACAACGAGATCGACAAGCCCTATCCGTAAAGCCTCCTGGGCATCAATGGTCTCAGCTGTCAGAATAAGACGCTTGGCTTGGCTGGGCCCTACGACACGAGTTAGACGTTGGGTTCCGCCCATATCAGGATTAAGCCCGAGACGGACCTCGTTAATAGAAAAAGTGGCCTTGCTGGAGGCGATTCGAATATCTCCGCTTAAGGCAAGCTCCAAACCACTACCGACGGTGATCCCATTAAGCACCATTATGACAGGCTTGATATGTCGGTCCCATCGTGTATTCACGCCTTGAAAGCGATGGAGTTCAAGTGAGATAAAGTGGGAGTTGAGTTTGGAAAGAAGACTGAGATCCGCTCCGGCACAGAAGAATTTATCTCCTCCCCCCGTAAAGAGAATCACGCGCACCTCATCGTCCATATGGAGCTCGGACTGAATACGTTCCATCTCCAGATAAGTATCCTGAGTCCAGGAGTTTCCCTTTTCTGGTCGATTCAAAGTGACAAGGGCAATAGCCCCCTTCTTTTCTATCAGGAAGTCGACATAAGAATTCATCAACACTATCGCTCCTTTATATTACAAAATATACGAAGATTTCTTGGTCCCAACACAGGTGGGGTAAAGTGATGTGCGGGGTTGCCAAAAGCATCACTTAAGATCTGAGGAGCTTAGATGAGTTTAGTCGCTTCGGCATACGCCGCATGTACGGCATCCAAGACTTTCGCTGGCTTAGATGCATCTCCGATCAGGTGAAGTGTCACTTGAAGCGGGAGTCTGCTTTGCAGTTCCTTGAAGAGTTCTTGATCTGGAGTCGAGCCGATAGCGAGTACAGTCGTATCCCCCGAAATTAGGGTTTCTCCTTCGGGAGTCATAACCCAAACCCCCTCACGACGTACCCCTTGAACCTTCGTATGAGTATAAATCTTTACCTTGTGTCGCTTAAGATCTGCGAGCATGGACCAGCGGGTACTTGGCCCAATATCCTGACCGATTCCCTTGGCCATCTCGACAAGGGTGATTTGTTTTCTTCCCTGGAAAAGGAGTTTGCCCAGGGTTTCGGGAGCTTCAGCCTGATTTACTAAGAGAAAACGCAGAGTTTCTGAGTCGAGAGTCCCTTGTTCTGCGAGATAGAGGGCTGTTTCCACGCCAACTGCCCCTCCACCTACGATGACAACCTTATTTCCAGTTGAAGCCTCACCCGAGAGAACATCCCAAGCTTGAATAGCAGAAGTGCCCTCTTCAACGTGAAGGGGAGGGTTCAAGGGTTTCGCTCCGGTAGCTAAAACGATATGAGTAAAACCGTCATTTTTGACACTTTCTAAGATGTTTTCAGGGGTAGCGATTTGATTATAAATAACCTTAACCCCTTGATCCTCACAGATTTCTAAGAGATAAGTGGTAAAGCGGTTGAAATCGTTTCGACCAGGAGGAGCTGCGGCGAGACTTAGTTGTCCTCCGGCTTTGTTGGCTTTTTCCCAAACAGTAACACGATGACCCTGGAGGCTGGCCACTCGCGCAAACTCTAGCCCTGCAGGACCAGCCCCAATAACGAGGATGCACTTAAGACCTTCGCGAGCAGATACGTTTTTATGATTAAGATGAAGTTCTGCTTCACGGCCTGCCTCCGGATTAACGAGGCAAGAAACAGGCTTTCCACGAAAGATTTGATCGAGGCACCCTTGGTTACAGGCTATACAAGGTCGAATCGGGCCAAAAGAAGGAGCTTGGATATCAGGGAGTAAAGGTTCCTCTTGTCCCAGTACATAAGTCTTTAATGGGAAAAATGGATCAGCAATTAAGGGCCTCGCTAGCCCGACAAGATCAGCGTCCCCGGATGCGATAATATCTTCCGCGAGCTCGGGAGTCGTAATTCGATTCGAGGCAATCACCGGAATGGAAACGGCGTTCTTAATCCCACGTGCGAGATAGCGGAAAGCTCCTGGGGGAACATTCATCGTGATCTGGGGAACGAGGGTTTCATGCCAGCCGCCAGTTACGTTGATTGCATTCACTCCAGCTTTCTCCAACTCCCTGGCAAAGATTTGTGCCTCTTTGTTGCTATGTCCCCCAGGAACAAAGTCATTTCCAGCTATTCGTGCTAAAAGGGGATAATCTGGTCCCACTAACTCTCGAATTTTAGCCACGATGTCGAGAGCGAAGCGCATTCGATTGGACAGTTCTCCTCCGTATTCATCGGTCCGCTGATTCGTAACAGGGGAGAGAAACTCGGAAATAAGATATCCAGTACCTGCTAGAATTTCCACCCCATCGAACCCTGCCTCTTGTACTCGGGAGGCCGCTTGTGCAAAGGAATTAATCATCTTCTGGATTTCATCAAGGGTCAATTCATGGGGAACTTCTCCGCTGAGTTTCGAGGGAAGAGGAGAAGGAGCAACCGGTTGATGTCCGGTTAAGGCGGAAGAAGCATAGCGACCCGATTGATAGAGCTGTGCCATGATCTTAGAATTTTCGCCATGAACAGCTTCAACCAGTGTTTGAAGACCTGGTAAAAAGCGATCCTCATCGACCTGAATCATCCCCAGGGTGTTTCCCACCTTATCAATCCCGCACCCACCGACAATAATCAGTCCGGCTCCCCCTCGAGCCCGTAGTCGGTAGAACTCAACCAACTGATTGGTTACTTCCCCAGTCGGACAGTAACAAAGATGCATGGCTGGCATAACAATTCGGTTTCTCAGGTTCATACTTCCTATTTGAAGAGGAGAAAAGAGCAGAGTATTCTTCATATCGACACCTCCTGTAAATGAATAGTCATTCATTACCCACTAGAATATCATGAAAACCTAGAAGTTAGAATACCATTTTCAAAGTAATCAGAAAATTATTTAAATATAAAATATTTAAATAATAAGGGTTCCGTTTTTGAAAGAAAGATGATATTATGAATGATAAGAAAATGAATGAGTATTCATTCATACGGAGATTCTAACAAGAAAGGGGAATCGAGATGAACATATTGGTTTGTCTAAAGCAAACATTTGACACTGAAGCGAAGATCGTGATTACTTCTCAGGGCCAAATCGATTCTACGGGAGTGAACCTCATCATGAATCCTTATGATGAATTTGCCGTGGAAGAGGGGATTCGACTCAAGGAAAAGTTCGGGGGCGAAGTGACCGTTCTAAGTATGGGTGGAGCCAAAGTCAATGAAGTGCTACGGACAGCGCTTGCGATGGGGGCCGATAAAGCAGTCGCGATTCAGGATCCGGCCTTAGAAGGAAGTGACGAATTCGTAACAGCGGCGGTATTAGCCAAAGTAGTTCAGGGGATTACTTTTGATATTTTGCTTTCTGGACGGATTGCGATCGATGATGGCTCGAGCCAAGTGAGTACACGACTTGCTGAACTTCTGGGTATTCCCTCGGTGACGAGCATTAATGACCTGAAGGTGGAGGGAATGACGGCTATCGCAACCCGTGATATTGACGGAGGAAGTGAAATAGTGGAGGTCACACTTCCCGCCGTTCTTACCGCTCAGAAAGGGCTAAACTGGCCTCGCTATCCTTCCGTAGCAGGGATTATGAAGGCCAAGAAAAAAGAGCTAAAAACGTTTACCCTTGCAGATCTTGGAGTTGCGGCAGAGGCTTCTGGAACACAGGGTGCGAAGATGAAGATTGTACGTTTAAGTTCAGCTCCTCCTCGGCAAGCTGGCCGTGTGATCAAAGGTGAGCCAGCCCAAGCGGTAGCAGAGCTGGTGCAGGCTTTGATGAATGAGGCAAAAGTCATCTAGCATTAAGGCAGAAGATAAGATAAGAGAAGAAAGGATGAGAAGGATGCCCAAGGGAATTTTAATCGTACTTGAGCAGTACAACGGAGAGCTTCGCAAAGTCTCCTTAGAACTATTGAGTGAAGGGCGTCGTTTGGCCGACTCGTCTGGGGCCTCGGTCATCGGAGTATTACTCGGGCAAGGGGTGAAAAGTTTAGCTGCCACGGCTGTCTCCTATGGAGCGGATAAAGTCATCATTGTTGAGGATGCTGCACTGAAGGCTTACACGACCGGCGCGTACACCTCAGTTCTAAATCGACTTGTTCGGGAAGAAGATCCAGAACTCGTGCTCCTTGGCAATACCGCGATTGGAAGAGATCTAGCCCCACGTCTTGCTCAACGTCTAGGGGTAGGCTGCGCATCAGACTGTGTTGCTGTCGAGAAGGATTCGACCTACGGACTGCTCTTTAAGCGTCCAATTTATGGCGGAAAAGCGTTTTCTGAGGTCGCCACCGAAGCATTCCCGATCCTTGCGACGATTCGTCCTAATAGCTTTAGTGTGACCCCACCCAAGCCCGAACGACAAGCGGAGGTAGTAGAAATCTCGGCAGTGATCGATGCTTCTGATCTTAAAGCCATAGTCAAAGAAATGATTCTTCAGGCTTCCAGTCGTCCTGAGTTAACTGATGCTAATATTATCGTATCAGGCGGACGGGGGATCAAGAACGCAGAAAACTTCAAAATCTTAGAGGAGCTTGCTGACACTCTCGGTGCGGCAGTCGGTACATCTCGTGCAGCAGTCGATTCTGGGTATCGTGACTATAAATATCAGATAGGCCAGACGGGCAAGACGGTTTCTCCGACTCTCTATATCGCCTGTGGGATTTCTGGGGCGATACAGCACTTAGCAGGGATGGGTTCCTCTAAGGTGATTGTCGCGATCAACAAGGACCCGGAGGCCAATATCTTTACCGTTGCAGATTACGGTATCGTAGGAGATTTATTCGAGATTGTACCTCTGCTTACGGAAGAGTTTAAGAGAAAATTGGCGTAAATGAATAAGTCTAAAAGCAGAGTTAACAAGTGTAAATGTTGGAGGAGAGTTGACGAAAAGTTGACGTTTATGCGTTGAAAAAAGGGGGTGATCATGGAGAAATGAGGATAGCGTGCGTTGACAAGTTTGAGAAAAGAATGTCTAATATAAAGCAAAACGTAATAGTAAAGGATGACGTATTATGGCTAGTTCCCGTGAGGATAAGTATCAAAGAATTTTAGATGCGGCTGTTGAAGCATTTGCAGAAGTTGGATTTCATCCCTGTCAAGTCTCGAAGATCGCACGGATTGCAGGAGTGGCTGATGGGACGATTTATCTTTACTTTAAAAGTAAAGAGGAGATTCTGATTCGCCTCTTTGAGGAGCGAATGGGGGATTTCATCCAACTCATGCGGAGTGAACTTGATGCGTGTCGGGATACACGGATGTGTCTTAGAGCAATTATCAAAACGCATTTTGCCTATATGGAGAACAACCGCTCTTTAGCCATTGTCACCCAAGTTGAGTTAAGACAACCGAATTCAGACTTGCGCTCTGCTATTTCTGCTCCCCTGAAGGATTACTTCCGACTGCTTGAGGGGGTGATTCAAGAGGGAATCCAGAAGAAGGAAGTGAGTCCTTCTGTGAATGTCCGGATAGCACGGCAGATGATCTTCGGCACGATCGATGAGGCGACCACAGACTGGGTTTTGGCTCGCTCAGAACGGACCTTAAGTAAGGATACCGAAAGCATTTTAGAACTTTTCGCAGGGGCCTTGAGATTACCGGGGAATAGCAGCCCCCATGCCGCTCACGGCACCATCAGATGACGAAAAAGGTTATTTAAGATGAGGTGTAAACAAGGTACCTGTCTTCTTGTTTAAACCAAAGCAAGACTTTTTTTTGATTTCAGAAAACTGAATATTCATAATTTACAGACATATAATGAAGTGTTATTTCAAAGGAGAGTTTTGGAGTCTAAGCAGAGATGATCTGAGGGCTCTCAGAGAGAAGGAGGATGAACATGCCTATTCATAAGGTGGCGGTCTTAGGCTCAGGGGTCATGGGCAGCACAATTGCAGCTCATCTGGCCAATGCTGGAATCCCAAGTTTGCTCTTAGATATCGTCCCTCCGAGTCTATTGCCAGAGGAAGAGGTGGCAGGGCTAACCTTGGAATCCCATAAGGTACGAAATCGCATCGCAGAATCCAACAAGGCTAAACTTCTGAAAATGAACCCTGTCCCTCTCTTTGTTCCAGAATTCGCGGAACGCATTGAAGTGGGAAATTTTATAGATGATATGTCCCGTTTAAATGAGGTGGACTGGGTCTTAGAGGTCGTGGTTGAACGCCTTGATATTAAGGTTGATCTCTTTAAAAAGGTAGCAGCCTCTGTCCGCCCGGGAACAATTATTAGCTCAAATACATCGGGGATTTCTCTAAAGTCAATGGTGGAAGGCCTACCTGAGGAATTCACTCGTTCTTTCTTAGGTACACATTTCTTTAATCCCCCACGTTATATGAAGCTCTTTGAATTAATTCCAGGACCGAATACAGATCCAGAAGTTCTTAAGTACATGGCCGAGTTCGGGGAGCGCGTCCTTGGGAAAGGGGTCGTCTACGCGAAAGATACCCCGAATTTCATCGCCAACCGAATCGGAGTATTTGGGCTAGCAGCAACCCTCCAAGAAATGCATCGTACGGGTTTAACGATTGATGAGGTCGATGCACTCACAGGTCCTGTTATGGGACGCCCCAAATCCGCTTCCTTCCGTACCGTGGATATGGTAGGGCTCGATACCTTTGTCCATGTGGCGAACAACGTCGCGGACGGGGTTCCGGAAGAGAGAGATCTCTTTATTCTACCTGAATTCATTCAGGGCATGCTTCAAAATGGATGGCTAGGAGATAAGAGTAAGCAAGGTTTTTACAAAAAGGTAAAAACGGCACAAGGAAAAGACGTTCAAGTTCTTGACCCAAACACCATGACCTATGTGCCGAAGAAAAACGTCAAATTTCCCTCGCTCGAAAAAGCCAAGGCCGCTGGGAAGGCTTCAGAAAAACTTCGTGCTTTAGTGTGCGGGAAAGACCAGGGAGCACAATTTGCCTGGAATGTTCTAAAATCCATTCTCCTTTATGCAGCAAAGGTCGCGCCAGAAATTGCCGATGATATCACAGCCATCGATGAGGGGATGAAGCTTGGCTTCAACTGGGAGATGGGCCCGTTTGAAACGTGGGATCTCCTAGGGGTGAAATCAACGGCTGAGAGAATTGTCGCTGAAGGAGGTACACTCCCTGCTCTCGTAGAGAAGCTTCTAGCTGAAGGAAAAGAGCGATTCTATGAGAAAGCCGAAAATGGTTTTACCACCTATTATACAGTTGAAGGATACAAAGCAAAACCAGTAAGTCCATACTCTTACTCCTTGAAGCAAGCACATCAACAAGGGAAGAAAGTCTTTGGGAACTCCGGTGCAAGCCTTGTGGATATGGGGGACGGAGTGGCTTGCCTCGAATTCCATTCTCCCAATAATTCTGTGGGTGCAGATATTCTCAATATGATTCACAAGTCCCTAGAAGAAGTCGATAAAAACTATTTAGGACTTGTCATCGGCAATCAGGGGAAGAACTTCTGCGTGGGTGCAAACCTAATGCTCGTTCTACTCGAAGCAGAAGAGGAGAATTGGGATGAGCTTAACTTCATGATCCGAGAATTCCAAAGAGGAACCATGGCTTTGAAGTACGCGAAGAAGCCTGTCGTGGCAGCACCCTTTGGCATGACTTTAGGGGGAGGCGCAGAGATTTGCCTTCACTCGCATGCTATCCAAGCCTCTTCTGAGACATATATGGGACTAGTCGAACTTGGAGTGGGCCTCATCCCAGCTGGTGGCGGGACAAAGGAAATGGCGGTTCGGGCGATGGAAGGACTCCTACCTGGTGTAATTGCAGCACCTGATTACTTTTTCGCAAAGCGTTTCGAAGCCGTAGCGATGGCCCAAGTATCCACGAGTGCGGAGATGGCGAGGAATATTGGCTTTATGCGCGATCATGATCGTTACAGCATGAACTCCGATCATATCCTTCTCGATGCTAAAGCCCGTGTGATTGATCTGGCACGAAACTTCCGTCCGAACCTACCTAAGAAGGTAAAAACAGCAGGTTCTGGAGTAAGAGCAACTCTCGAGTTAGCTTTATACGGAATGAAGGAAGGACGCTACATCTCAGAATATGATGCCTACTTAGCGAAAAAACTCGCTTACGCCCTGACGGGTGGGGATCGCCCCGCAGGTAGTCTAGTGGAGGAGCAGGTTCTCCTTGACCTTGAGGTAGAAGCATTCCTAAGCCTTGCTGGGGAGCAGAAGACCCAAGATCGAATCCGCTACATGCTTACGAAAAATAAACCACTTAGGAATTAGGGGGTGAAGAGAAATGAAAGAAGCATTGATCATTGAAGCGAAACGTACCGCCGTCGGAAGAGCCATTAAAGGTTCCTTAGCCCAAATGCGCCCTGATGATCTTGGAGCATTTGTTATCCAAGATCTCTTGAAAGAGCTGCCGAACTTAAATCCTGCGGAAATCGATGACTGTGTGATTGGGTGTTCCTTCCCAGAAGGGGAGCAAGGAATGAATATGGCCCGTGTCATGGCTCTTCGTGCGGGACTTCCTCTTGATGTCCCCGGATTCACGATCAACCGATTCTGTTCCTCCGGGCTTCAGGCTATATCCTTAGCTGCAGATAAGATTCGACTCGGTGAAGCTGAGGTCATGCTTGCAGGCGGAGCGGAGAGTATGTCGGCTGTTCCGCTGGGGGGGAGTAAGCCTGCCCCGAATCCATACATGATGGAGCACGCGCCAGAAGTCTACCTATCCATGGGACTTACCGCAGAGAATGTAGCCCGAAAATACGAAGTGACCCGAGAGCAGCAAGATGAGTTCGCCGCACTGAGCCACCAAAAGGCGTGTGCTGCACAGTCAAGCGGCCATTTTAATGAAGAAATTGTCCCTATTCTTCTCTCAGTTGGAAGCAAGGAAGAAAAATGGTTTAGCCAAGATGAAGGGATTCGTGCAGATACCACGGCACAGACCTTAGCAAAACTCAAGCCCGCTTTTCTGAATGGCGGAACGGTTACGGCAGGGAATTCATCCCAGACCAGCGATGGAGCAGCAGCGACTCTCCTCATGTCGGAAGATAAAGTAAAGGAGCTTGGACTTAAGCCACTTGCGCTATGGCGAGGCTTCGCAGTCGCCGGAGTGGAACCCGAGCTCATGGGAATCGGACCGATTAAAGCAATCCCCAAGGTGCTCAAGCAAGTGGGACTAACCTTGGACCAGATTGACCTCTTTGAACTAAATGAAGCGTTTGCAGCTCAGGCTTTAGCCGTAGTAAAAACCTTAGGAATCGATCCTGCGAAAGTGAACCCGAACGGCGGAGCGATTGCTTTCGGACATCCACTCGGCTGTACTGGAGCCAAACTTACTGCCACCCTTCTGCATGAGATGAAACGACGCGGTCTGAAGTACGGGATGGTCACCATGTGCATTGGTGGCGGAATGGGAGCAGCGGGGGTTTATGAGTTACTTTGATATTAGAGAGGAGAAAAGACTATGGAATTAGCCCTTAAAGGCGGCGGCTTTTTGCTAGCCGAAGTAACACCAGAGCAGGTCTTTGTACCGGAGGAATTGAACGAGGAACATTTGCAACTTAAAAAGATGGCGCACAACTTCGTTGAGAAAGAGATTGCTCCCAAAATTGAAGAGCTCGAGGAGCAAGAAGACGGTCTTATGCGTAGCTTTATGCGTCAGGCGGGTGAACTTGGACTTCTCGGATTGGAAGTCCCCGAGGAGTTCGGCGGCTTAAGCATGGATAAGTATGCAACTGTTGTCGTGGGAGAAGAAGTCCCTCGCGGCGCTTCGTTTGCTGTAGCTTTTGCAGCGCATACAGGAATCGGAACCCTCCCTATTGTTTACTTTGGAACTCCGGAGCAAAAGGAGAAGTACCTTCCTGGGCTTGCCAATGGGGAGAATATTGCAGCCTATTGCCTGACCGAGCCAGGTGCGGGTTCAGATGCGCTTGGGGCAAAGTCGACTGCAGTTCTGAATGCGGAAGGAACGCATTATATCATCAATGGAACCAAGCAGTTTATCACGAATGCAGGCTTTGCTGATGTCTTCCTCGTCTACGCCAAGGTGGACGGCAAGCTCACAAACTTCATCGTCGAGCGCGAAATGCCTGGAGTTTCGTTAGGACCTGAAGAGAAGAAAATGGGGATTAAGGGTTCGTCTACCTGTCAGGTGATTTTAGAGGATGTCAAGGTTCCGATCGAGAATGTCGTGGGAGAAGTAGGACGTGGTCACGTTGTAGCTTTCAACATTCTAAATGTCGGACGCTTTAAGCTCGCTGCAGCAGCCCTCGGAAGTGCTCAGCTCGCTCTAGAAGTAACTCTAAAATATGCCGAAGAGCGCAAGCAATTCGGCGCACCCTTAAGTTCCTTTGGTGCAATCCAAGCAAAGATCGCAGAAGTCGCTACCCATTCCTATCTGGCGGAGAGTGTAGTTTATCGTACGGCAGGACTTATGGAAGAAGGTTTTAACGGGCTGGATCTTACCGGAGACTGTCGTAAGGAAGCCGGTAAAGCACTCGAAGAGTACGCGATTGAATGTTCCCTTAATAAAGTATTGGCCTCAGAAGTTCTTGATCTCTCCGTTGATGAGGGCGTCCAGATTCACGGTGGCTATGGCTTTATTAAAGAGTACCCGATCGAGCACATGTATCGGGATTCCCGAATTAACCGTCTCTTTGAAGGAACGAATGAGATTAACCGCTTACTCGTTCCCGGTACGCTTTTGAAACGCGCGATGACCGGAGAGCTTCCTCTTCTTGTTGCTGCGAAGGCTGTCAGCAAAGACCTTCTTTCTGGTGGGTTAGGATCCGTCGAAGAAGGATTAGCTGGTCTTGCCCAAATGACCCAGAAGGCGAAAAAGCTTTTCCTCATGGCTGCTGGCCTTGCCGCTCAAAACTTAGGAAATGATCTTAAAGATAACCAATATGTTCTTATG
Organism: Desulfitobacterium elongatum; assembly: GCF_055378975.1. Classification (NCBI taxonomy): domain Bacteria; kingdom Bacillati; phylum Bacillota; class Clostridia; order Eubacteriales; family Desulfitobacteriaceae; genus Desulfitobacterium; species Desulfitobacterium elongatum. The sequence goes on from NZ_AP038772.1 coordinate 442,730, forward strand.
GGTCTCGCTGAAATGGTTCTCCAGATCTATACCATGGAGAGTGGAGTCCTCCGTGCCCAAAAGGTTCAGGAAATGGACGTTTCGGAGGAGCATAAGGCCTTTGTCGAGAAGGCTGCGACCCTGGGTGCCTTTGGAGCAATGAATATCCTCGAGCAACACGCGAAGGAAGTCCTCTGTGCAGCAGAGAAAGGGGATTCCTTAAGCACCGTCCTTGCAGGGATGCGTAAGCTTGTGCGTCGTCCCAATGTCGACATGATTGGTCTGCGTCAAGAGATTGCGAGCCTGGTGATACAGAAAGGGAAATATCCAGTGAGGTAAAATTCCACTTGAAGTCAGCTTCCAAGTCTTAAAGAATTTTGTTTGACACCCGTTCACTCTTGCATCACAAAATCCTATGGTAGTCTGTTAAGTTTCAAGAGTACCTAGATAAAGAAAAAGAGGAGAGGGTTGTTAAGGGGTAGAGGGGCGTAAATTCAAGAAGACGGGGAGGAAAAACCATGTCTCATTGGGTAGGAGAATACCAAAAAAAATTAGCGACTCCGGAAAAAGCGGTGAGCGTCGTCAAGAGCGGAGACTGGATCATTTATTCTTACGCAGCCAATACATTGCCAGTATTGGATATGGCCTTAGCAAAGCGGGCCGCTGAGCTTCAGGACATTCAGCTTTTAGCGGGAGTTTCGATGCGCCCACATGCTGTCATTAAAGCGGATCCTAGGGGAGAACATTTTACTTGGGATTGTGTACACTTCAGTGCCATTGATCGGAAGTACTATGAAATGGGCCGAGCATTTTATGTTCCCTTGAGATATTCGGAAGTCCCACGGTATATCTTAGAGAACATCCATCGGGTAGACATTCTCATGGTCCAAGTGAGTCCCATGGATAAACACGGAAACTTCAATCTCGGTCCGACGATTTCTCATTATCGGGCAGCTGCGGATAAAGCGAAGACGATTATCGTCGAAGTCAATGAAGATATGCCGATTGCCCATGGGGGATATGGAAACTACCTCCACATCTCAGAGATTGATTACATCGTTGAGGGTGGGCATACGGGTATGCCACAAATTCCGCTGACTGAACCCGGTGAAGTCGATCAACAGATTGCTCAATATGTCGTGGAAGATCTGCGGGATGGGGATTGCATCCAACTTGGTATCGGTACGATGCCAAATGCCTTAGGTACACTGATTGCAAGCTCTGACCTTAAGGATCTTGGCGTGCATACGGAGATGCTCGTAGATAGCTATGTGGACATGTTTGAAGCGGGACGGATTTCCGGACGTAAAAAGCAGATCGACCGTGGGCGGATGGTTTACACCTTTGCTGGGGGCACTCAAAAACTCTATGACTTTATCGATAATAACCCCCAAGTCGCTGGTTACCCTGTGGATTATACGAATGATCGGACCATCGCGAGTAAGAATGATAACTTAGTTTCAATCAATAATGCACTTGAAATCGACTTATCTGGCCAGGTCTGTTCGGAAACAATTGGCCCACGTATGATCAGTGGTGCGGGCGGACAACTCGATTTTGTCGATGCTGCCTATAACTCCAAAGGTGGGCGTAGCTTTATTTGTATTGAGTCTACCTTTACAGATTCTGATGGAAAAAAACACTCTCGAATCCGGCCCCTTTTGACAGAGGGTGCGGTAGTTACGGATACGCGTCCGATGGTTCAGTATGTCGTGACTGAATTCGGCAAGGCCAACCTAAAGGGGCTTACCACCTGGCAGCGTGCAGAAAGATTGATCAGTCTCGCTCATCCGGATTTTCGGGAGGAGCTAATCAAAGAAGCACAAAAACTCAATATATGGCGAAGAAACAACAAATAATTACCCCCAACTCGGAGGGAACTTTGAAGTCCTTCACCATACCACCTATCTCAAGGAACTCCTGCTGAAGGGACAGCTTAGGATAGGGAAGTAAAGATAACGTATCATGATTCGTGTTACCTTGGGCACTATAATAGCTACTATATAATAAAGAGACGGCCATGTGATTCATGGCCGTCTACGAGTCTTCGAAAGCATGTTAACTAATGTGGTGTAATCCTCATGTCAGATCATCAGGATCAAACTCCTGCACACTCATCGCAAACTGTGGAAAAAACTTCACCGTCCTTGCCAGAGTAACTGATGGTTTTCTGGCAACGCGAACAGACGACTTGAAAAGGATGGGAAATCGGAACCGAAATCTTAGGTTGGGTTAGTGTGGCTTGCGATTGTGTGGACTGAGCAAGTGGGGTTGTAGATGAATGAGTATTCATAGAGAAGTCTCCTTTTGTGAGGATGTAAATCTCCTTACAGTTTACTATATGTTATAATGAGTTACAAATGAATACTTATTCATTTTGAGAAAGTCTAATATAAAAACGTAGAGGGGAAGCTGGAGTAATTACGGAGGAGAGATAAGAGTGATGGAATTAAGAGAAATTGGTCCAGATATTTTCTTACTTAAGATTTCTGTCCCGCTGAATGTCGCAAGTGTTAATCTATATATTTTTCGAGGTGAGGTTCCGACACTGCTCGATGCAGGAACAAATACACCGGCAGTCTATGAGGATATTCAGGCTGGGTTAAAGCAACTGGGAATTAAGCATCTGGACCAAGTCATTGCCACACATTGGCATGTGGATCATGCTGGAGGAACGGATAGTTTGGCCCAAGAGGGGGCTCGCATCCTAATCGGAGCTCGGGACTATGAAGAGTGGTCAGGTTTTGCGCGTGGAGAGACGTTTGATATGTTCCAGCAATGGGCGGAGCTCGAGTGGGGAGTACCCCGAGATGAGCTTTCAACCATGTTCAAAGTTTATGATCGACTAAGGTTCCTTGCTTCTTTGCCGGATGAGGTGGAGAAAATAGGGGCGGGGGAGGTTTTAAGAGCAGGAAATACAAGTCTCAAAGCGATTTTCACTCCAGGACATACTGCAGGGCACCTCTCCTTTTATGAGGAGGAGAATAGTCTCCTTTTCTCAGGCGATATGCTTTTACCCGATCAGGTTTCTTACCCAGGAATTTGGTTAGATAGTGGACAGGTGGTAAGTGGCTTACCGAGCTATATGAATAGCTTGGATGTCTTAGAAGGGCTAGGACCTAAAGAGTATTTTCCTGCCCATGGAGTGCCACAGGGCAAGACCGTAGCCCGGTGTCAGGAAGTACGTGCTCAAATCCTCAAGCAAGTTGAACGATTTACTCCTCAAGCAACGGTTTACGAGGGGGCACTCCAGTTAAGCAAGGGAAAGATTAACCCTGGGGTTATGTTTATCCAGCTTCATTATGTTTATGGTTGGGAGAAGCTTAAGAAAATCATGGGAAGCTATAAAAGGTGAACAGTTAGATATAGTGATACTATGAGTATTTAAGGAATTTTGATCGTGCCAAATAATAGAGTCATGCGAACGCCTTCCTCATATAATGAGTAGAAGGAGGGAGGCAAATGACGAATCAAGGGTTCCTTAGTCATAACCATGGTAGCGTAACTCATACTTCCTGTGATGATCGACACTCCCATCAATGTCTGGATATTACGGGCCCAGCGATACTCACGCCTGAAGGAGGGCATGTTCATCACTCCGAGAGCTGGGTGATGTATGAACAGGGGCATTCTCATTATTACACGTCGACCTCTGGCCCGGCACTTCAGATCGTGGGCGGTCAACACGTTCATAATTGGGATTTTTACACGAGCTATGATGCAGGACATCGACACCATGTGAGTGGGCCAGATATGCCAGCACCGAGTATCTAAGTATTTCAGGAAAGAGCGTAGAGTAATGGGAAGTATCGATTCGAAAAAATATGACTTAAACAAGATTGAGTCTGAAGAAGCAGGGCGCTCTCAGTAGTTTACTGGAAGGCCCTTTTTGTTTTCAATAGGTTAAGGGATAAGAAAATGGCGAGATAGGAAAGACATCTATTGTGAACCAAGGATAGTAAAAACTACAGTTTCGAGAGAACAAGTGGTATACTTAAAAGAACTGCAACCCCGCTGAACGTGGGTTTGTCGTTAGTAATACCTTAAATTAATTTTGATAATGTTAGGTGAGAGATATGAGTAGCGGAATACATACAAAAAAAGGAACCTATCGTAAGGCCAATGGGGCTTTGGGACTTTCAGCCTTGGGCCTACTTATGGCCTATCCCTTCCAAGGGGTTTTCTGGGGAGGGCTCTTGACGAGCGGGTGTTCAGCAGCTTTAGTCGGAGGACTAGCGGATTGGTTTGCCGTCAATGCCCTGTTTCGTCGCCCGCTGGGGATCAGGCCCGGGAAGATCTTTCGGACTGAGATTATTCCACGGAACAGGGAGCGAATTTATAGCGCACTTACCGATATGGTGCAAAATGAGCTTTTATCCCAAGAAGCGTTGAAAAACAAGCTTCAGACCTATGACTTTTCTGCGCCCGTGCTTAAGTTATGGGAAGCGGAAGGCCGACAAGGCTTTGAAGCCCCCTTGACTCATTTATTGCAGCAGGTCCTGCCGAATCTTCAACTCGGTGTGGAAGGTTTGGAAAAAGAGTGGGAGTACGTCTTAGGGGATGAGAAGTTTCTCCATGAGAACTTAACTCCGTTTGTGGGGAATCTCCTCAAGCAGGTTTTAGAGAGTGTCGAGGGAAGAAACGCGATTGAAGCGGTGATGAGATATTTAAGAGTTTGGGCACAAAGCCCAGAGGTTCATAATTGGCTCGTTCGTTGGTTAGAAAAATCAATCACACGTTATGTCAATGAGAATCCTTCACGTAAATTCCTCACGATGTTCTTACCAGAACCCTCTGTCTTGGGAAGTAAACTTCAAGACCAAATCGAAGACTACCTTCTGCTCTCAGCTCGGAATGAAGTGCCTGCTTGGCTTAAGAAGAAAGTGGACGAGCTTTGTTCAACGAATTCAGCTTCCCTTTCAGAGGTCATAGATAGGTTTCTCGAGTATGGTAGGAAGAGCCTACATAACGTTCTATCCCAGACCTTTGAAGCACCTGAGAGTGCCTTGAAAATAAGTCAGCTTCTTCTTAACCAAGGTGAAGCTTGGGTTGCAAAACTAAAGGAAAGTCCAGAGGAACGCCTAAAGTTCAATGCCCAAGTGCAAGCTCTGCTCCTTCCACTGATTGAGAAGCAGCATGGACGAATCGGGAAGATCGTTCAAGAAGGTCTCGAACGATACTCGGATGAGATGCTCGTTGAGCTCATCGAATCAAAAACGGGAGAAGATCTGCAGATGATTCGGATTAACGGTTCTGTGGTCGGAGGTCTGGCTGGTATGCTTATCTATCTCGTGAATTGGCTTTTGTAGGGGGGATATTCATGAATTACCGTCGTAAAGCAAATATGGTACTTGGGAGTGTCTTCCTGATTTTCGTGGTTGCAGCTGGGTTAAGGCATTTCTGGCCCTCTCATCAAGGTATTTACTTCTTTTTCTTTGTCAGTGAGGCATCACTGGTCGGGGGAATTGCTGACTGGTTTGCCGTCACAGCACTGTTTCGTAAGCCCTTGGGTTGGCCTTATCATACCGCGCTGATATCGAGGAACCGAGATAAGATGATTGAGGGAATCACCGGGATGGTGCAGAATGAGCTTCTCAGTGAAGCACTCCTCCGTAACAAGATTGAGGGCTTTCATCTAACCCCCTGGCTGATTCGTCATGTCGAGAAAGCGGGAGGCGCTCATTTTCTTTCTGAAAAGTTGGTTCAGATCCTCAGAGATAGGCTCAGCGAGGGTTCAGCCCCCAAGGCTACCTCAGAGCTAGAGCGTAGGATTAAGGGGAAAGTTATCGATTCTGGTATTGCGAAGCTGCTCTTAGCAGGAGCGAGTAATCTTTTCGAAAAAAAGGAGTTTCAGCATTGGCTGGATGAGAGAATTGAAGAGGGCTTAGTACTTGCAGCACAGCCTAAAGTAAGGGACAAGCTCCTACAGTCCTTAGGACAGATTCAGCAAGAACAAGTCGGTAATGGCGGCGGGATGCTTCAGAAAACCTTACTCGGAATTTTTCAGGTAACGGATGGACTTAATCTTGATGAAGCCGCAGATTCTCTACAAGTAGAGCTTATTTTACATCTAAGAGAGTTGCAGAATCCCCATCATCCGCTCCGTGGACGTCTGAAAGAGATCTTCAGAGAGCGGTTCCGTAATTGGGAGGAGGACGCAGATACCCTCAATGCAATAGAACTTTGGAAAAATACCCTCATGCTTGAGACGAAACTTGATGACGTGCTTCTTCCCGTAGTGGAACAAATTCTATCCTCACTGCAAGAAGGGAAACTCCCCTCGGGTCAAGGATTATCCGATTTCCTCGAGCCGATTTTAGTTAAGTGGTGGTCTGAGTTTAAAGAAGATACTCAAATCCAAAGCATACTCGACAAGCTCTCCCAAGATCTTTTGCTACGAGCAGTTCAGAGTGAACATGCAGTGATCGGGCAAATTGTTCGGGAGACTTTGGAGGGACTTGACGATGAGGGACTGAACCACTTTATTGAGGACAAAGCAGGAAACGATCTTCAGTGGATTCGCATTAACGGCTCACTCGTCGGAGGAATGGTCGGGGCCGTGCTATTCGTTTTACTCAATTATGGGTATACACCGCTTTTGGGGGTTTTGAGGTAGAAAATCTTCGATTATGCAATAGAATCACAAGAAGTGCAATTAAACATATGAAAGAGCAAAGGACTTCACAGCAGTGGGTCCTTTTTGTTTTCTTATGATGCTATAAATTGAAGTGAACAGAGTCTGCAAAATTGATCATTGACTCAGGAAACACTACGGTGTATATATATAATATAAACCGACCGAACGGTCAGTTCTGTAAAAGAGCACGATTGTCTTACGGCAAATTCTTCATGATGAAAGGGAAGGGATAGAGTTCGAGAGAAAATTCAAAAACGTAATGAAACTTTTGGAGATTCATGACGTATAAGTTTTGGATAGCACATATGTATTTGAGAAAGGTTCAAGAGATGTTTATTCCATACAAATTAAGGGGGAGAGCTTTTATGAAAAAGACAATATCAACGATGCTGATAGGTAGCATGCTTTTATTGCCGATTCCAGTTTTTGCGACGGACGAAGATGAGGTGCTTCACAAGCTTGATTTTGAAAAGATTTCGGAGGAGATTGAAGATCGTAGTCCAGCCGTTAAAGTCTATTATAATTCGATTGAAGTGGTGGAAGAAACCTTTGATGATCAGGAATATGAGATAGAAAAATCGATAAATGATGCCATCGAGAAAGTTAATAAGCAAATTGAATTTTATCAGACTGTACAGATTCCAAAGTATCAACAATTAATTGTAGATGATCCAGCCAATGCTGGCTTATATCAGCATTACATTGATATTTACAAATGGAATATCGTAAATTTGCAAACCCCTGTTCCATCTGATTCTTCAGGTTCCGATGACTTGTTAGATAATCTCGATGACTTAAGGAGTCTCAACACTACTAAAGTAAGAATCAGTGCACAAATGGGTCGTGAAGGTGAAGTTTATAAGACTGAAAAGTTCTTTTTAGCGTATAAGTCTCTCGAAGATCAATTAAATGAAATGAAGGCACAAAAGGTATTACTAGAGAAGAATCTTGATATCCTAAAATTACAACAAAGCTTGGGATTAGTCACGCAGGTAAATGTAGCATCGATGGAACCGACCCTAAAGACGCTTAACACCGGGATTATAACCATGACTAAATCGCTTGAGGATATTAAAGGGAGTATCAACCTAGCATTAGGGCAAGAGTATGATACCTCATTGGAATTGGGGGCTCTTCCAAGCATCGACTGGACAAAGATTCGTGTGATGGATTATGACGAAGATTATGAGACAGCTTTGCATAATAACTATAATATTAGGTTAAAACAGATGGATTATGCGCTCAAAGATGAGGAAGCCGACCAGGCTACCAACAGCCATAAGGAAGATAAAGCCGAAATCGAACGGGATAACGCCGAAATCCAACTTGATGATCTAAAAATGAAATTGGCTCTAACTTTTGATAAGACTTATCGGTCAGTTAAAGATGCTCAAACGACTTTGGACAATGAGTGGTATGGATTTTCTACAAAGCAAACGGAGTGGAATCAGGCACAACTAAAATATAATTTGGGCCTAATGTCGAAGATCGATTGGGAAACTGCAAGAAATACTTATGATACTGCTTATTCAAAATATAGAACAGCACAACAGGCTCTTACTGAAGCCTATCTAACATATGATTGGTTGGTAAAAGGAATGGAATTTACTACCGGAGCCTAAGTGGAGTTTCTGCAGGAAAAATAAACCTTGAGTTAAGTGTAAAATCGGAGGTAAACTCATTGGCAACAAAAGGAGATAAGCGCATTGACATATTTAACGCTGCTGTCAAAGTAATCTCAGAAGCTGGCTTTGAAGGAGCGAAAATCGAGGATATCGCTAAAGAAGCGGGTATCGGCAAAGGGACAGTTTATGAGTATTTCGAAAGTAAGAACACTTTGTTCTTAGAGCTCATTCATTACAGTGTGGATCAATACCTTGAAGGGATTACCAAGGCACTTGCTGAGGGAGATAATATGCTAGCAAAAATACGCAACTTATCTTCCTTCTGTGCTGAATTTTTGAGCAAGTATTTAGCGATTGCAAATTCCTCAATGTCCTGTATGTCCCTTCCAGAGGATATGAGAGCAAAAATGGTGAAAGACTGGGGCCTTATCCAAAAAACTATAGAAGACGAGGTTCGTAACGCAATTCGAACCTCTGAACTCAGGGCTAACATTGATCCTGAGATGGCCACTGCGGTAATCACCGGAGGACTCAAACAGTACATTACAAAGAAAATCTTCATGGATAGAGTAAGCCTTGAGGAGATTAACCATGATGGCATCGCCAAGGTAATTCTTACCGGTCTAGTAAGGTAGGGCATTAGTCTTGTGTACGCAAGGCACGGTAAAAAGTAAAAGTAAAAGTTGTTAAAAAGGGCCCGGCCCTTGATGGAGGAGTTAAATTAATGAGACAACGGTTTCGTATACTAGCTGGTACTTTAGTAATCGGCTTAGTCCTTCTCAGTTCTGGTTGTAGTGCGAAGAATACTGCAGCTGTGACTGAAGAAAAATACTTCCCGGTAGAAGTTAGCCCTGTTGCTGCGCAGACCTTGGTTGAGACCACTGCTTTCAGTGGGAAGGTGATCTCAGATCAGGAAGTTTCCCTTGTGCCTAAGATGCCGGGCAAAGTTACAGCTGTCAATGTGAAAGTAGGGGATAAGGTTCAGGCTGGAACAGTGCTCATTACCCTAGACACGACAGATTTACAGAAGTCAATCGATATGGCATCGATTGGGGTTCGAACCGCTGAGACCAATTATCTTCGCACGAAGGAGCAGATTGACCTAGCCAAGGCGAACTTAGAACGCCAAAAGCAGCTCTATAATGCTGGAGCAATCTCTAAAGTACAGCTAGAAACAGCAGAGAGCCAAGCTTCTGAGAAGCCTCTCGAACTTGCTCAGATTCAGTGGGATCAGGCTAAGGTTAGCTTGGATCAGGCCCGAGATTCACTAAATAACATGGTAGTAACCACGCCTGTCGAAGGAACGGTCTCTGCAGTCAATGTGAAATATGGAGAGATGGCCTCTAGTGCTATGGCTGCGGTGATCATCACTAAGCTTGATGCGCTAAACATCTCCTTAAGTGTGCCAGAGAATATCGTGAATTCACTTAAAGTAGGGCAAGAGGCTAAAGTCGTAGTCACCTCTGCGGGAGATAAAGAAATTAAGGGTAAAGTCCTAAATATCGCGCCCTCTTCAGATTCCCGCACTCAACTCTATGCGGTAAAAATAGCGATTGAGAACGAAAACGGCGTAATTAAGCCAGGAATGTTTGCCAAAGTAGAGATTCCTACACAGACCAAAGCGAATGTTCTTACTGTAAAGAGTGAGGCGTTGGTGCTTAAGAACGGTCAAAATACAATTTTTGTCGTTGAGGACGATCGTGCAGTAGCTAAAGAAGTCGTACCAGGGCTCGATACAGGAGCTGAAGTAGAAATCGTAAGTGGGTTAAAAGTTGGAGATAAAGTGATTATCAAGGGGCAAACCCTCGTGGAGCAAGGGAGTAAAGTCAAGGTGGTAGGGGGTAGCGCATCTTGAAATTAGCCGAGGTTTCCGTCAAACGCCCTGTGACGATTATCATGGTGGTACTCATTGTCATCCTTTTAGGAACGATTTCTATGACGCGTCTACCGATTGACCTCTTTCCAAAGTTTGAGCTCCCGATAGCAGTAGTCGTGACTCAGTACACAGGAGTAGGTCCGCAAGAAATCGAGAAGCTCATCACCAACCCGGTTGAAGGGGCAATAGCTACAGTTGAAAATATCGACACTGTAACCTCCACAACCACTGAAGGAAGCTCGACAGTTATCGCTTCCTTTAAGACGGGTACGGATATGAACTTCGCGACCCTGCAGATGCGGGAAAAAATCGATATGATCAAGCGTATGTTTCCGAGCGAAGTCACTTCCCCGATGGTATTAAAAATTGACCCTTCCATGATGCCAATCATGCAGCTTACTTTAACAGCGAAGAATGCTGACCTTGCAGAATTGCAGGCGATTGCAGAAGATAAGGTAAAGCCTCAGCTTGAACGGGTCAAGGGGGCAGCCTCTGTCACAGTCAGTGGTGGTTATCTCAATGAGATCGAAATTAAGACTCATCAGGAGAAAATGCAGGGGTATGGTCTTAGCATTAGTACCCTAGCGGGGATTCTCGCAGCGGAGAACCTCAACGCTCCGGGGGGTCAAGTTCAAAAGGGAAATCAAGACTTAACCATCCGTACTACGGGCGAATTCCAATCTGTTGCTGAAATCAAAGAACTTCTCATCCCGCTTTCTACAGGTGGGCAAGTGCGACTCAAGGATATTGCGGATGTAGAGCTAGGACATACAGATCTCACTGCGATTTCACGTACAAACGGGACACAAAGTATCAGTATCGCTGTACAGAAGCAGTCCGGAACAAATACCGTAGCTGTAGCAGACGATATTACTCAGGCAGTCGAGGAATTGAAGGTAGAATACCCGGATCTCATCTTCGATACCGTTATGGACCAATCCGTTTACATTAAGCAGACGATTAACACCGTGTTCAGGGAAGCCTTGCTCGGAGGTTTTCTGGCTATAGTCATTCTCTTTATCTTTTTCCATAATTTACGCACGACGTTTATTACTGCCACAGCGATTCCAATCGCCGTTATGGCGACCTTAGCTACTCTCTACTTCATGGGCATCTCCATTAATATGATGACCTTAGGTGGATTGTCTCTTGCTATGGGACGTCTCGTCGATGATAACATCGTGGCCCTCGAAAATATCTATCGCTATCGAAAGTCGGGGTATTCGAAAGTTGAAGCAGCAATCAAAGGAGTCTCTGAGGTGGGAATGGCCATCACGGCATCAACCCTTACCACCGTCGCAGTATTCCTACCTATTGTCTTCGTCCAGGGATTGACCGCAACCCTCTTTCGGGAGCTTGCGCTAACAGTAAGTATCTCCTTGGGTGCTTCCCTCTTAGTTTCCCTGACCTTGGTTCCTACCTTATCTGCGAAAATTATGAAGGCAGAGGAAATTCCTGTAGGTCGCAAAGGGTTAAAAGGAGCTTTTGATAGTTTCGGTCGAGGTTTTGATCGCATGTTTTCGCGTGTCGAGGGAGGCTATAAGCGTTTTCTCCATTATGCCCTCGGACATCGAAAGACAGTAGTTGGGGTTTCTGTTCTCATTTTTCTCCTTTCAGGGGCATCCCTTTTCACCCTGGGAGCGGAGTTTATGCCAGCAGCAGATTCTGGTCAGCTTACTGCCTCTGTGAAACTACCAGATGGCGCAAAACTCAAGGATACAGATGCTGTGATTACTGAGATTGAAAAAAAACTCGAAGAGATAAAAGAAGTCAAGACGGTCTTCACACAAGTAGGAGGGTCAGGAGGCTTCTCTATGCAGAGCAGTTCCGCCAACAGCGGTTCGGTCTCATTGCAGTTGGTGCCTTTGGCTGAGCGTGAACGTACTATCGGTCAAGTCGCTGATGAACTCCGTGCCCTGACCAAAGACATCCCAGGTGCTGAAATCAAGATTAGCGTGACAGACAATATGTCTATGGGAACCACAAACCCTATCGACATCACGATTAAGGGAGACGAACTGGATCAATTGAAGCAGATCGGTAATGATCTCAAGGAAATGGTCACCTCAGTTGAAGGTACACGGGAAGTAAAAACAAGCATGAGTGAAGGCGTACCGGAGGTCCAGATCCAGATCAACCGTCAAAAGGCATCACAATTTGGGCTCACTGCAGCCCAGATTTCTCAAGCTGTTAAAGGAACGATCTCTGGCACTACTTCCACTCGCTATCGCTATGAAGGTAAGGAAATCAACGTCGTTCTGACAGGGGATGATACCTTTAAGAGATCAATCTCTAACTTAGAACAGACCCCGATTTCTACCCCGCTTGGCATCAGCGTTCCTCTTAGCCAAGTAGCAGAAGTGAAGCTTGATCGCGGTCCGACTGCTATTGAACGTTCAGGACAAACCCGTGTGGTGCATATCACAAGTCAGATCATGAATCGTGACCTTGCAAGCATCACCAAAGACATACAGAGTCAACTGGCTTCTTATCAGATGCCAGAAGGGTATAGTTATGAGATGGGTGGACAGGATAAGGAACTTCAAGAATCCTTCCAAGACCTTGGCATGGCCTTAATCCTCGCTATCCTCCTCGTCTACATGATTCTTGCTTCTCAGTTCGAATCGCTAATCCATCCCTTTACCATCATTCTCTCGCTTCCCATGGGCTTCTCCGGCGGAATGCTCGGGCTCTTCATCACCCGAAGCACCATCAGCGTTCCCGCCTTTATTGGGCTCATTCTCCTCATCGGTATCGTAGTCAGTAACGCCATCGTACTTGTTGATTACATTAATAAACGCCGAGAGCGAGGGGAAGGGCGTGAAGACGCCATCGAGAATGCAGGCCCGATTCGCCTACGCCCAATCCTCATGACCACTCTAGCAACAATCCTGGGTCTCATCCCCATGGGACTGGGCATTGGAGAAGGGTCTGAGACCATGGCTCCTATGGCCGTCGTCGTTATCTTTGGACTTTTGCTCTCCACTGTCTCAACCTTGCTCCTCGTACCTGTTATCTACACGATCAATGAGGATATAAGAGATCGCTTTAGAAGGAAGAAAAAAGGGAAGATGGTTACAACACCAAATGTGACCACACAAGCATAAGAGAAGGCGGACTTTCCCAAAATTGATTGGGAAAGCCCGCCTTTACTCATATTATTTTACTCGTCATCCTCATCCGTCTGACTATATTTCCCCAGCTCAAGCTCCACCTTGCGAAGATGCTCATAAGTCAACTCACGAGCCTTCTCAGCATTTTGCTCACGAATCATCTCATAGATACTCCGATGTTCTTCAAAAAGCCGGCGGGTCGTTCCTTCCGTAGCCGACAACCATAGAGCCCGAGTCACTTGTAAGGTCTGCCCCATAGTCTCCTGCACCGTATTCATCAAGCGATCAATCAGGGGATTCTTACTTGCTTTCGCTAAGGCTAGATGGAATTTTAGATCAAGTTCTTCACTCCGCCGAGCCTCAGGCAAATCCTTCTCCATTTGCTCGATAAGATCTTTTATGTAAGCTAAATCCGCCTCATCTCGTCGTTCCGTGGCAAGCCCGACGGCTTCTACTTCAAGTGCTTTCCGTACTTCCAAGATATTTTGGAGTTTGCCTTTTTCTAAAAGAAGGATAAAGCTTAAAGGTTCGATCACTGCATTCGAAGGAGAGGCTTTAACAAAAATTCCTCCTCCTTGACGGATCTCGAGAATTCCGGTCAAGCTTAGTGCTGCTAATGCCTCTCGAACTGAGGTCCGCGAGACTTGGAAACGTTCCGTAAGCTCATGCTCTGTGAGAAGTCGATCACCCGTGGTAAGCTGGCCGCTTATGATGAGTGACTTAATCTGCTCGAGAATAATCTCTGTGGTACGTTTATTTTTTATGGGGCGTATATCCATGATAATCCCTCAGTTCAATAAAGATTTGTCATTGTCGCATAATTACTTGTTGAATTCCAATTATAGCATACTCCTTAGCAGATTGGAGAAATTGGACCTCGTCTTTCATTATAGCACACTCCATTCTGTGAATTTTAAGGGGATCAGCACCGAGTTAAAAAAGTTCCATTCTTCACAAGGATTCAGAAAGTTTTAAAAGTTCTTTTTTTCCCAAAGGTAGAAAATTCAGATGAATTATCGTATAATTTAAATAGTTCGACAGACAACGTATCATAGGATGGTCAGACCACTATCCTTATTTCCATCTTTTAAGGAGGATTTATATTATGTTAAAAGCGGAAGCTTTGAAAGAACTCATCCAAGTCCTAGGGCAGGAAAATGTCATCACAGAAAGAGAAGACCTACTTACCTACTCCTATGACGCTACTGCGGCGATGAAGCATGAGCTCCCCGATGTTGTGATTACTCCGAACAGCACAGAAGAGGTTGCCGAGGTCGTAAAGATCGCTAATAAATATAGTCTCCCGATTTATCCTCGTGGATCAGGAACGAATCTGAGCGGTGGAACGATTCCCCTTCAAAATGGAATTGTTATGTCTATGCTCAATATGAACAGGATTATTGAAGTAGACGATGATAATCTTACTGCCACAGTACAACCTGGTGTCATTATCCAAGACTTGAATAATGCAGCCGTAGAACATGGACTTTTCTATCCCCCCGATCCAGGAACGGTAACAACCGCTACCATGGGTGGTTCAGTATCTGAGTCCTCGGGTGGCTTACGCGGTTTAAAATATGGTGTAACCAAGCATTACGTCATGGGAATGAAGCTTGTCCGCGCTAACGGCGACATCATCAAATGGGGCGGCAAAACCGTTAAAAACGTCTCAGGCTATGATTTAACTGCTCTTTTCACTGGCGCAGAAGGAACACTTGGGATCATTACTGAGATTCTCGTTAAGCTTATCCCAGCTCCAGAGGCCAAGAAAAGTCTTCTCGGTGTATTTGATGATATCGATAAAGCAGGGAACGCCATTTCTGCAATTATCCGTAACAAAGTTATTCCGGCTACCCTTGAAATCATGGACAATGTCACGATTCGTACAGTTGAAAACTTTGCCCATGCAGGTCTTCCTGTGGATGCAGAAGCTATTCTTCTCTGCGAAGTTGACGGCTATAACGAAGTCGTTGAACGTGAGGCAGCACTTGTTGAAAAAATTCTCAAGGAACAAGGTGCTGTCGAAGTCAATATCGCTAAAGATGATAAAGAACGGGATATGATTTGGTTTGCTCGTCGGAATGCTCTTCCTGCACTTGCACAACGCCGACCAACCACCGTGCTTGAAGATGCTACCGTGCCCCGGAGTAAGATTCCACACATGATCAAAGCCATTCGTGAAATTGCCACGAAGTATGATCTCTTAATTGGAACCTTCGGACATGCCGGAGACGGTAACCTCCACCCCACGATTCTCACCGATGTGAATAATCATGAGGAAATGGAGCGCGTAGAAAAAGCTGTCGACGAAATCTTTAATGTAGCCATCTCTTTAGGTGGGACACTTTCCGGCGAACATGGTATCGGTATGGCCAAAGCTAAGTATCTCCCCTTGGAGTTCGGGGAAGCTGGAGTTAGATTACTCCGCGACATCAAAGAAGCCTGTGATCCAAACTATCTCATAAATCCTGGTAAAATGGTGAGGAGGGACTAAGGTGAGCATTTACAGTTCACTAGACTCCGTTCGTGAAGAACTTAATAAATGTATGAAATGCGGAAACTGCCAAGCGGTTTGTCCGATTTATAAAGAGACACGCAGAGAAGTCGCAGTAGCTCGTGGTAAAATCAGCTTGATCGAGCTTCTTATGGCTGGAGAAACAGAATTAACCGAAGGGCTGGCTGATCGTTTCTCGCTTTGCACCACCTGTATGGCCTGTAACGCGATTTGCCCGTGTGGCGTGAAGTTTGACAAGATCATCCTGGCTGCTCGCGCAGAAGCCGTACGTAGAAAAGGCTTACACCCGATCAAGAAGATCGCGTTTAATACTATTAAAGCTAACCGCCTCTTTGACTTTGGGATGAAGGCAGGAAGCGTGTTCCAAGGGCTTGCCATGAAACGAATCCAAGGAAGCGATAAAGGGGCTCGTCTCCGCATCGACATCGGACTTGGGAAAGAAAAGGTATTCCCTAATCTCGCAAAGCGTCCCTTAAAGGATGAACTTCCGGAAGTCACCAAGGTTGAACACCCGAAAATGCGTGTGGCCTTCTATATCGGCTGTATGACCAACTATTTCTATACCGATATGGGTAGAGCTGTCGTAGAAGTCTTGAAAGAAAATAACTGTGAAGTCGTCGTTCCGAAGGACCAAGGGTGCTGTGGTATTCCTGCCTCTGTGAACGGTGATGTCGAGTCGTCAAAGTTCATGGCTCGTCGTAACCTCCTGGCCTTCGAAAAGCTCGGCGCAGATGCGGTCGTTTCCAACTGCTCTTCCTGCGGAGAAGCTTGGAAGCATGTATTCCCTCAACTTCTCGATGACGAACCGGAGATGAAGGCTCTGGCTGATAAATGGGCTGCCAAAACCTATGATATCTCGGAGTTCCTCATTCATAAAGTTCCCTTCAAAAAAGAAGGTTTGGGACCCGTCAAACGGAAAGTAACCTATCACGACCCCTGTCACTTAAACCGTGGTCAAGGGGTAAATAAGGAACCCCGTGAGATTCTGAATTCCATCCCTGACCTTGAATTCATCGAAATGAAAGAACCTGGCCGCTGCTGTGGAATGGCTGGATCCTTCAGTATTGTGCATCCTGACCTCTCTGAAAAAATCTCCAATAAGAAGATCGCTGACATCGCGCAAACGCATACAGATACCGTAGTTACCGGTTGCCCGGCGTGCAGGCTTCAGCTTGCCAGCGGCGTTGAGAATGCGGGTCTGAAGGAAGATGTCGTGCATACCGTTCAACTTCTTGCTGAATCGTATAAGGCAGGCAAAAAGAGCGTTAAAGAAGCAGCTCGTTAAAGAGGACCTAAGTCCTATTGCTTCATTATTACTGACTCGTGTAAGATTAAAGCGATGAAAGATCGCTTTCCCCTTACATGAAATATGGAATGTAGCGGTGTAGACACACAGTGTTTGCACCGCTACATTCTGCATTATCCACTCGTTCAAAGCTTCAAATACATAGTTACAGCTTGTTTTCCGTTTTCTATTTCCGCTTTCAACATTAAAGGGAGTTGAAAAGACATGGAATTAACAGCTGACATAGCAAATCGAATCGTAGAATTCATATATGTGCAAAGCGGGTCGGAGATCACTTAAGCCAGAGCTTGCCAATCAACTATAGGCCAAAAGTTCCACTTGTATAACCCATATGCCATTTCCCAGTTATCGAACGAGCCGAATACCAAATATGATACTTGGATTGTCCGTCCTTATCTTCACGAACAAAGGTGGATTTATAGATAAAATCGTCATCCCACTGATTAGCTAACCCACTGACCAACAGGGGTTTCTCAAGGGGGAACGTCATTTTGGTTAAGTCACTGACTTGGCTTTCAGCATAGACTAATACCATATCCGTCAGCTTTTGACCTTTTGGCCATCCGCTAATGATAATATCAAGCTTTCCTTTCGGAAGGTTAGGTTTTACCTCTAGGTGCCAGGGAATAAATCCACCGTTCCACTCTTTCCAAGCGGATTGAATTTCCCGGCGGTTGCTCCACTTAATCCCATCAGTAGAATCATAAAGCTGAATAGCACCTGTGCCTGATACTGTCCAAAGATGCCATTCCTTAGCGCTTTTACGCCAGACTGAAGGAGAAAGGGCAAGGTTGTTTTTTTGTTTTCCCCAAGCTTCCTCAAGAACTAAGGTCTTGGGTTCCAACTTCCCATTGGACAGATATTTAATCCTCCATATCCGGTCATATTCTCCCTTGAGTGTCTCACGCCAATAGATGAGAAGAGCCTTTTCATCGGGGTCATAAACAAGCACCGGGTCAGAATTAAAATTGGTCTGTCCGGGAAGGATGTCGATGGGTTTCGTTAAGCCTTGAGGGACCACCCATTTAACCCCATCAGCGCTTGCTAGAAGACTAGGATTCTCGAAGCGATCATATCCATCAGGATAAGGGGTCATCGCCATCCAATAGCGGTATCCCCGCCAACTCTCGACGTTATATTCTACTTTAAAATCGATGACACTCGGATGGACGGCCTGTCCTGAGTTATCATAGGTTGGTGTCGTTAAGGGTTTAAGAGCATTATCAAATAGCCCTACTGTAAACTGTGGATTAAGGGGCTGAGGAGAAACCTCTTTCTTTTCAGCAGAAGAAGTGTCTTTTGAGTCATGGAGTGGAGAACTCTTCGGATCAGCGTAAGGAAATCTAAATTCTTTAGGGTCCTCTTTTTTGTCGTTGGCAAGAACAGTTGTTTTTGTGCTTGCACCCGCTTCGAGAGATAGAAGCAGGATAATTATCCCCATGAGTAAGAAGGCTCTCTTCATCTGATTTCCCCTTCCATGAAAAAATAAAATGACTACCTAATATCATTTTATGACAATAACCTACATAAAAGAATAAACCTTTTCTCACAAAGAAAAAAGGCCTATTTTCACAGATGAAATTTTTTTTATTTAGAAAAATTATCTAACTTACCCAAGCATAGCGCACCACATCAATATAGTGCTGTGGGTCCTGATTCAAATCGATGATCTGTTCACTATCTACAGGTTTTCCGTTTGAGTCGTAAAGGATGCGAATGATTGGGCGGGTAGGGTGGGGCAGAGAATACTTGATGACGATTCCGGATTCGCCACTATTTAACGTGACGAGAGAATTCTCAGGATAGATCTGAATCATATCAAGGAAAGCAGTGATTACATCCGGGGAGAAGTTCGTTCCAGACCCCTTGAGAAGCATTTCGATGGCATGGTAAGGTGGAATACCAGGACGGTACGGACGATCTGTGATTAAAGCATCGAAGACATCCGCGACAGCCACGATCTGGGAATACGGATGGATAGCATTTTTGCATAGGCCATTCGGATAACCACTCCCGTTCCAGCGTTCATGATGTTCTAAGATTGCTGTAAGCACACTGCGTGGTAAGAAAAAGTCAGAGCTTCGTTGTACTCCACGTGTTGGATGAGTTTGTATGATGTGGTACTCTTCATCACTCAGTGCCATGGGCTTGTTAATAATGGAGACGGGAACTGTGAGTTTCCCGATATCGTGCAGCAATGCACCTATGACCAAATGTCTTAACTTCTCATCCGTGTATTTCATGACCGTTCCTATAGCATAAGAGAGAAGGGATACATTGATTGAATGCATATAAGTGTATTTATCATAGCTCCGAAGTGCCTCAAAATCGGCTGCAATCAGAGGATGTTCCTCGAGCTCTTGGATTAATCGATTGACATAAAGAATTCCACTGGAAAAAAGACCGGCTTCAATAAGTTCGGCTTGGACATAGATCCTTTGAATCCAGGGGCAGATTCGTTCCGAAACCACTAAATCCTTAGGGCAGATATCGTAAGAAGAAACGGGGTCTAGGTTCTCCGTTAATTCATAATGGAGGGTATAAACCTGTCGTGAATTAAGTGTGTCAGCCAAGGAGCGAGGATTTTGACCTTTGGAAAGGAGCAGTACTCCTTTTTCATCAAAATAATCGCGGATGACTGGTATCTCAGATGAAAAAATGGTTTGAACAGGTCTAAGCACCAAACGCATAAAAAGCCCCCAGTATCCTTAAGAATAGTACAGGAACTTATATTGGAATTAATATACTTCTCTGAAAAACAGCAAATTCCTTTAATATTCCATTAAAAATCTTTATCAATTTCACATTTGTCGTTATTTATTATTTGACCTTAACTGACCTTTGTACTAAAATAACAGTATCGGGAAAGGATATTACAGAAACAAAAGGAAAGAATACACTAAAATACAAGGGGGTTTCATAATGGGTTACTTAGTACCAATGGTTATCGAACAAACAAATCGCGGGGAGCGTTCTTACGACATTTATTCACGGCTATTAAAAGACCGGATCATTTTCTTAGGTGGACCAGTCGATGATGATGTCGCGAATTTGATTGTCGCACAGATGCTTTTCTTGGAAGCAGAAGATCCCGAGAAAGACATTTTCTTATATATTAATAGCCCAGGAGGATCGATTTCAGCGGGCATGGCTATCTATGACACCATGCAATATATCCGTCCAGATGTCCACACCATCTGTGTCGGCTTAGCGGCAAGTATGGGAGCCTTCCTTCTCGCTGCCGGAACCAAAGGAAAACGGACCGCTTTACCGAATGCAGAAATCCTTATTCACCAACCTTTAATTGGTGGGCATGGCCTTTCAGGTCAGGCCACGGAAATCGAGATTCATGCCAAGCATTTGCTCCAGGTCAGAGAGCGCATGAACCGTATCTTAGCTGAGCGTACCGGGCAAACCTTCGAACGTCTCGAAGCAGACACAGATCGGGATCGCTACATGACCGCAGAGGAAGCAAAAGAGTATGGCCTGGTGGATGAAGTATTAGAAAAAGCGACCCAAGCAAAAGAAAAATAAGTTTTAGAGTCAATTGAATAGAATCCAAGGAAAGAACGTTAGGGAATAAATGATATGCTCCCCGTAAGGTAGAGAGATTAAAATCTGTTACTGGAAGGGGAGCATATCATATCTTTACGCTCTTTTTCTATCGCTTCTTTCTTTATCCTTATCTTAGTGCAATCAAAGAATTTGTGCGATGTTTACTAAGATTTGTGAAGATATTTTGGATCCCGAGGAAAATATTTCTAATGAGACGAAAAACGTGAAGGAAATTTACTTTTTTTGTAGAAAATGCAGAGATACAATAACACGTTAAAAGAACCTCGCCAGAAGCGATTGGGACAAAGAGAATGGAGTGGTCGCGTGAGACAAGAACGATTTCGTCTAGGGATTCAAGTCACAGTTATTATGATTTTCATCGCTTTGGCAGCCGGTGCGGTCGGAGGAGTTGGGATCTATGGAATGTATCAAATGAATGCTCAATCCATAGAGGTTTACACTGATGACGTTGTTCCGATGAACACGTTAGCCGATATTCGTATGCATTCCTTGACCTATCGGGGGAATGTAATATTACTCGTCTCCGCTCGTACTCCTGAAGAGCAGCAGAAGTACGTTTCAAAGATTAAGGATGAAGAAAAAAACATCTCTGAGCTAATGTTGAAGTACGAAAGTATCCCTCGATCGGCTGAGGAAGACGAGGCCTGGCAGGGCTTCAAGGGAGCCTGGGCCAATTATGTAGCCTCAGCAAGCGTCACAGTGAGTTACGCTCTCAATGGAGAGCATGAACTCGCCGTAGCGAATATGTTTGATAAGGCAGGAGCTTTGAATCAAGCTGCCCTTGGAATTTTGGATCAAATGGTGGAAGCTAAGCTTGAACTTGTAGATAGGCATAGCACAGTAGAAACTCAGGGGATTTTCAAGAAGGCTTCACAGGTCTCGATTATTATCTCCGTTTTGGCAGTCGTGGTGAGTATTATCATTGGAGCCCTGCTTAGTCTGGCACTCACCAAAATGATGAAAAATCTTGTACAAGATGCAGGTGAAATAGCGGCTGGAGTTATTGAAAGCAAGAAAAAGTCCTCCTGGAGGGCCTGGAACCGAGAAGGAATACAACTTCAAAACGCCTTCGGGAACATGGTGGTATCCTTGCGCGAGACCATCCAAGGAGTTCGTGATATGGCAGCCCAACTTGCCCAGACCTCACAGGAAATGCGAAGCGGAGCAGAACAATCCGCACGAGCAGCAGAGCAAGTGGCTACCTCTGCAAGTGAGATCGCTGCAGATTCGGAAGAACAAGTTCGTGAAATGACGGAAAATGATCAGAGAATGACGCGTGTCATAGAAGAAATGAATCGAACACAACTACAAGCGGAAAAGGTGAATAAAGCATCCCAACGTTCGGCTGGTCTAGCCCGAGAAGGAAGCTCATCCTTAGAGATCGTAGTCAAGCAAATGGGAGATATTGAACATCGCGTAACCAACCTTAGTCAGGTCATTCAAAACGTGGATGTAAAGTCCTCGGAAATTGCTCAAACGGTTCAACTTATCGATCAGATTGCTCAGCAGACCAATCTGCTAGCCCTTAACGCAGCGATTGAAGCGGCACGTGCCGGCGAGAACGGCCGAGGATTTGCCGTTGTCGCAGAAGAGGTGCGAAAACTCGCTGAGCAGGTTCAACTTAGCCTCGTCGATATCTCACAACGGGTCCAGGAAATGCAGGGAGCTTCCTCAGATGCACATCGTGAAATGAATTCAAGTGTACAAAGCGTCAACCAAGGAAGTACCTATCTGCGTGAAATCTCTACCCAGTTTGGCTCGATTCTTACCTCAGTGGAAGAGAGTGCGGAGCTCGCTCAAGAAATAGAAAAATCTGTACGTCAAGTACAAACGGATGGGATGGAGATGCAAATCGCTATTAAAAAAGTCGTAAAAACTGCTCAGGCGACTACTGCTGGAACCCAGAGCACAGCTGCAGCGGCGGAAGAACAAAACGCTTCGGTAGAAGAGCTCTATGCTTCTTCAGATACTCTCGATCAACTCGCTCAAAAGCTCCACGTGCAAATGGAGCATTTCAAGCTATAACTTGACGGCACCAGGGCGACACATCTTGCCTCAATGCTTATTCCTCAATGATTATTTAAGAATTAACAACTCTTCCGTGCGGTTGAGTACATTATGTAGAAATTCAAATCCTAAGCCAGCGAAGAACCACTCAGGTGCCATTCTCAGGGTGATAAACCCCTGAATATTCAGTGGATCCGTATAGTTCCAAGGGCATTTCCCCAGCAAAGTCTGCAGGAGGAATCCGCTTGTATACTCGATTCCCCAGATGATAAAAAGATAGATGAGACCTCTTTCCCACCAGGGAAGAGGTCTTATTTTTTCGTGAACCGGTTCAAGAAAGACGGCCAGACCGTATATAGGGAGCATCACAAGAAAGGTAAAGCCTGGCATGCTCCAATCTCCCCGAATCAAAGCAGCAAGCCCAGTATAAGTCACCTCGAGGGTTAAGCCAATAAACCCATAGATGAAAAAGCGAAGTATGCGATTAATACGAAAGGAAATAATATCGCTATTCATAAGGTTATCTCCTATTACATATCTTTAAAAAATGAAGATTACTCATGAGACGTGCAAGAAAAGGTTTTCAGTGATAGTATTTGTGAGGAAGGCCTGAAAATGCACCCTTCCCGGTGGAATTTTATGGATGAAGCGGAAGGAAATCTACTAGGATTATGGAAAATAAGGTATAATTAGAACATCCGCGTTACAAGGAGTAGAGATATGAGTATGAGAAAAATTAGAAAAGCAATTATCCCCGCTGCCGGATTGGGAACACGATTTTTGCCGGCGACCAAGGCTCAGCCGAAGGAAATGCTTCCTATCGTGGATAAGCCGACGATTCAGTATATCGTCGAGGAAGCAGTAAACTCCGGAATCGAAGATATTATCATTGTCACTGGGCGCAACAAACGAGCGATTGAAGATCACTTTGACCGCTCTATCGAATTAGAAACGTTTTTAATGAAGAGTGCCAAGGAAGACCTCCTTGATATGGTCCAAGACATCGCCCGCCTCGTGGATATTTATTATGTCCGCCAAAAGGAAGCCCTCGGTTTAGGGCATGCCATTTATTGTGCTCGCAAATTCATCGGGGATGAACCCTTTGCTGTGCTTTTGGGAGATGATGTTATCCACTCCGAGGTGCCGTGTCTCAGGCAGATGATGAATCATTATGAGCGGCATGGTGCGAGTATCGTTGGGGTGCAGCAGGTTCCGATTGAAGACACCTCAAAGTATGGAATTGTCGATGGGATCGAATTTGATGAGCGTTTATATCGTGCTCACGACTTAGTCGAGAAGCCACAACCCGAGGATGCCCCAAGCACCCGACTCGCAATTATGGGGCGATACATTCTCAATCCTGTAATCTTCGATATCCTAGAGACCCTTCCACCAGGCAAAGGCGGAGAAATCCAGCTTACAGATGGCCTGCGTGAACTTGCTAAGCTTCAAGAGATTCTCGCTTATGAATTTGAAGGACGACGTTATGATGTAGGAGACAAACTCGGATTCGTTCAAGCCACGATCGAATATGCCTTACGCCGAGAAGATCTGTCCGCCGATTTATTGAGTTACTTAACCGAATTAGTAAAGAACGGAAACAACTAGTCCGCACAAAGAGTATATAGACACTAGAGCCGAGGAAACTCGGCTTTTTTGTTTAATAATACAGAAATGAATCGAATCAGCAGGAATTCAGGTGAAGAAAAAGAATAAACTCTATGGGGCCTTTGAGGTTTTTCGGATTGTTCGGAACGGTCAGGACCGTTCCCTAAATCTGGGCTTATTCAGAAGAGTATTCTGACGGCAATGGGGTGCGATGAAAAATTAAACTTAGAATATATGGAAATAGGAGGGCCTTAATGAAACAGGGATTTAAATTAGATTTCCAGCAAAGAACAAAGAAGATTTCATCCTTAATTTTAATGTTTGCACTTGTTTTAGGTTTGGTCATCACCAGTATTCCTCTAGGAGTACAAGCGGCGACAGGGCAAACCTACTATGTCTCTCCCGATGGACAGGATAGGGGAATGGCAGGGCTAGGTACCTTAGAAAGCCCGTTTCAAACGATTAAATATGCGACCGGAATCATGAAACCAGGAGATACGCTAATTCTCCGAGAGGGTCGATATAATGAGCTTATTGATCTATACAATAAGAATGGATCGGCAGATGCTTGGTTCACGGTGAAAAGCTATCCAGGAGAAAAAGTTGTACTAGACGGCAAGGATTCCCTTGACCTTGGCTTTATCTTTAACAACTGCTCGTATTGGCGCATCGAAGGAATCGAGTTCACCCGTTACATGGGAGCAGGAATTTATATCAAGGACAAGTGTCACCATTTCGACTTAAACCGCTTAACTATCTATGATTTAGATGGACCTGTAGGAAGCACCTCGGGAACTGAGGGAATCATGGGCTATCAGGATACGAGCTATGTCACAGTGAGGAATTCAGAGATCTATAACATAGGCTTAGATCAGAAAACGCAGAAGGATCATGGAATCTACATCGGATATGGAGCTCATCATTGGACCTTTGATTCAAACACGATTCACAATAACGCTGGAGCGGCTATCCAGATGAATGGGGAGCCTAATGGGGGAAGTTATTGTACACTGACGAACAATGTTCTGCATAGTAACCTCCAGTGGGGCTTAGTGCTCGGTTCTCATGCGACAAGTAATAGTGTCGAGGGTAACATCTTCTATGGTAATCTGGATAGTGATGTCTATCTTCTGGAAAAAGCTACGGGAAATGCCTTCCACGATAATGCCTTTGGTTCCTATACTGTAAAATACAGTGTCGCCATTTCAGACCAGCCCTCTCTTCAGAATACCTTTGATAATAATCGCTATTATAAGAGTAATGATCGAGTGGCTTTTACAGTATCGGACAACATTACCTTTAGAGAGTGGCAAGCTTTGGGTCAAGAGCCCTCGGGCCTGTATCAAAATACCCCCTTGCCTGAGGCCGAGAAAATCATCCTTCAACCCAGTGGAAAAAGTTATATCAGTGATCGGTTGTCTGGGGTAAATCGTTATGAAACAGCTGTAAAAATCGCAGAAGAGTTTCATTCTGGGACAGTGGACCAGGTCGTGCTGGCGTCCGGTCTGAATTTCCCGGATGCTTTAAGTGGAAGCGTACTCGCCATGAAACGAAGTGCCCCGATTCTCCTTGTCGGGTCAAGCCCAGAGGATAGTAGGGAAACCCTGAGTTATATTCAGAACCACTTAAGTAAAAGTGGTAGTCTAACAATCCTTGGAGGACCAGGTGCAGTCGATGAGAGTTTTATCAAAGCTTTTAAGGGAATGGGATATCGGGAAGATCAAATTAAACGCCTCTGGGGAACAAGCCGTTATGCAACGAATCAAGCCGTCAATGAGGAACTCGCAGTACCCAAGGGAACTCCGATTGTAATTGCTTCGGGGAATGGATTTGCCGATGCGCTGAGTATCTCAAGCATCGCAGCTGCGAAAGGGTATCCGATTATCCTGACTGACTCACTACTACCTGATGAAGCGGAAAAGATGATCCTGAAAATATCTCCCTCCAAAGTCTATATCGCTGGAGGAGAAGGGGCTGTCTCTCCGGCAATTCGTTCGCGTGTTCAAAGCCTAACAGGATTAGGAGACCAGCAAATGATTCGGATCGGTGGAGCGAGCCGATATGAGACTTCAATCAATATTGCGAGGCATTTTAACCTAACTGGAGATAGCACCTTCTTTGCATATGGAGAGAACTTCCCGGATGCCTTAGCCGGAAGTGTGCTTGCAGCAAAGCAGAATGCGCCCATTCTTCTGATTAGTCCTCAGGAATGGCTCATGGCAAAGCAGTATGTAGATGCTACCCCCGCTTTGAAGCAAGTCATTTTAGGCGGACCGGGAGTGCTCGGTGAGGATCTCAAAACGCGGCTCAGTCGCTGAGCCCTTCCAAAATAACACGAGAATTCATAAATCAAAATGAGAAAAAAGCTGAGG
Organism: Desulfitobacterium elongatum; assembly: GCF_055378975.1. Taxonomy (NCBI): domain Bacteria; kingdom Bacillati; phylum Bacillota; class Clostridia; order Eubacteriales; family Desulfitobacteriaceae; genus Desulfitobacterium; species Desulfitobacterium elongatum. The sequence continues at coordinate 469,344 of NZ_AP038772.1, forward strand.
AAACTTGGCTTTTTTTCTTCTCTTCAGGTCTATCAAAATAATAAATTTAAGTAAGTTAGAATTTTATACAAATCCGCAATGAGGTTTGCTGTTCTTTTTTCGCGAATACCTGTAGCCTTAAGTGACCCCATGACAAATCGGACAAGCTGAGAGCGGAAAATGGGTCAAGCTATTCAGGAAAAGCGACACGTTTTCCTCCTAGAAATTGGTAATATATTAAAGAACTATATTCCATTTTTGAAGGAGGGAGATTCATGGAGTTCGACCAAAAGAAAGTCCTTACTCTGGCAGGAACCCTTGTTTTGGCCGGTGCGGTCGTAGTCGGTGGGATTTATGGACCGAGTGCCTGGAAGGTTTTTATGAATAAGGCAGTCGCTGACAAAGACCCAATCGTTATTCAGACACCACCGGTTGAAGGCTCTGGCACCCAAATCCCTGGCACTACAGGTAGTCCACCTGGGCAAGCCACATCAGGGGTAAGTCCGGCTGCAACGGTGACGAATCCGCCAGGAATTAACGTCGCTCCACAGGGAGATGTCTCAGGGCCAAAGAAATATAAAGAGCCCGACACGAAAGACATCAGTTTGGCACCATCTGTCGCAGGATTTTTTGGCGAGAGTGGGTTGAGCCAAGACGCTAAGAATCTCGTTTACGGGGCCGCCTGGAATATTCATCAGTATGTGGATGGATATTTATATGGACCAAATGGTGGGCCACAGATGAACGAACAGGACATTAAAAAGTACATTGTCTTCCACAAGTCTCTGTGGGATCAACGATTAAAGAGCGAAGCCGGAGCCAATAAGGCCTCGGGACTCAGCAGCTATATCGAAGTGCTGTTGAATCGTGGAATAGACGCGTTTGATGCGAAGGATAAAGTTCGTATCGAGCAATTCCACCAGGAAATCCATGATTTGGATGCGCATCTGATGCGTAATGATGCAAGTGCGAAGATCTACGGTGCAACTCCCTTTGCCACTAAGCGGTAAAGAACTCTTCTTTTTAAAAGTACTGTAGGAAGGCAATATAGCTGAGAAAGAGCAAGGCTAACGACAGGAATCGCGGCTGATTCACCACGAAAGTTTGAGTTTGATACCGCAGGGGCAGGAGACCCGTCCAAGCATTTTAAGTCAGTACACTTCAGATAGATGTCTGGAAATTGGAATACAATTGAATATAGCGGATTTCTTGTGGTACGCGGTAACGTGCTAAGAATGGCCCCTTAGGGGTTAGGAATTCAGATGAGATCTGAATCGATAAGAAGGATAACGCAAGTGCGCTTCAGCCGGCGTAAAGAGAAGGCTGCATTTCTACAGAAAGGAATGCCATAGGGACGAAGGAAAAACAGAGGTTTTTCCAAATGAAGCTTAGACCACTTTAAGCGCTTAAAGTCGGAGGAAGCTTAATGAACAAGAGAGGTTGAAGCGGTGAAGTAGATTCGCTTCAGGTAAGAAATTGAATAAAATTGCGTGCGTAAGTGAAGAAAGATCTGCCCGAGGGGACAGGTCTTTTTCTTTTTGTCTTAAAGCTTATTTTTTAAGAAAATCTTACTGGATTTTTTTAAAAAATGTCAATGGAATACCTTAAAATTCCTAGAAAATGTCAAGAAAATATCTATAAAAAAGTGATTTTTTCAGTTGACACTATATGGAGAATTGCTATAATAAAGTTAATAATACATTTAGATAGTTGTCTAATTATCTAAGGATTAAGGGGGTTGTTTATGTCACCACTCAATGAAACCTTTAAAGCCCTCTCGGATAAGACGAGGCGTCAAATCCTTAAGTTTTTGCATGAAGGGGACTTGACTGCTGGGGAGATTGCCGATCATTTTGATATGACAAAACCGAGCATCTCACATCATCTTAACTTACTGAAGCAGGCTGATCTGATCAGTGACCGAAGACAAGGTCAGAATATCTACTATTCATTAAACACGTCTGTGTTTGAGGAGATTATGGGTTGGTTTCTCGCGTTTAAGGGCAATAAACCAGAAGAGAATTCTGAAGAAGACAATGACTTAGTACGTGATGGTAAACCTGAAGCCTTAGATAAAACTAGCAAAGATACCATAGGTACTAAGAAAGCTAAGGGGGATGCATATGGAAAACAAAAATAAAAGTCAAGGGATGGTTTTCAAAGTCTTTTCTGGTATCCTTGTCCTCATCAATCTCTTGCTTGGAATATGGGCATATCCACACTTACCGGAAAGAGTACCCTCCCATTGGAATACTGCGGGCGAAGTCAATGGTTATTCAGGACCTTTTGTAGGGGCTTTCTTATTACCACTAACCCTTATAGGAATCTATCTTCTTTTCTGGGTTCTCCCAAAAATCGACCCCAAGAAGGCGAATTACACCCAGATGGGTAGAGTCTTCTGGATTATTGGTGCAACGATTATTTTATTTATGTCCATACTCTACTGGGGAACCCTGGGTGTCGCCTTAGGCTATCTAGAGACTCTACCGCGCTGGACCTTCTCTGGTATTGGTCTTCTCTTTGTCATCTTAGGGAATTACTTTGGGAAGATTAAGTTTAACTATACTTTAGGAATCCGCACCCCTTGGACCTTAGCAAGTGAAGAGGTGTGGTATAAGACCCATCGCTTTGCCGGCCCAATCTGGATCGTCGGAGGAATTGTACTTTTTCTCATCGGATTCCTTCCTAAAGCTTGGACCTCTCCCTTGTTTATTGTAGTCATTCTCGCCTTGACTGTTTTGCCTATGGGGTATTCTTACTTGCTTTACAGGAAGGTAATGAAGTCGTAAAAACATTTTAAGCTTGTGTCTAAAATCTCTTTTACCTGGTCAAGATATAAACGAAACTTACTTTAGGTATCTGAAGTTTAGTTGAGTTACCCAGGGGCTTAGCGCCACTTATTCCCGCTTTGGCTGGAACAGTGTAGTGGCGCTTAGCCATCGGGAGAATATAAACCGGTAAAGGAGATTTTTTGTTTATGCGTAAGATGAACTGGCTAGTTGGTTCAATAGCTCTTGGGATAGGTTTGGTTATTGGAATGGTGGGATATGCTTTAGCGATCACCCCAGTGAATGGGGATTCGCGCCTTGTGAGTTTTTTGGGAAATAAGGATTCCCAATCCGTAACAGGGACCATGCAAGATTCTGACCCTCAAAGTCCGGATGCTTTGAATACTTCAGGCTCGAATGTGCAGACACCAGAAGGGAATCTACTGGGTTCAAATGACCCGAATTCACTCGGGACAAATCCAGCTCTCGGAACCTCGGGATTGGATTCAGAGAGTTATCCAGGCTCGGCCTCTGGTGAAGGAGATTTAATTACTCCTGGAGCGACTCAGCCGAATTCAGTAACTCTACCGAACACACAAAGTAATGGAGTATCGGCAGAAATCACCCAAAAAGTCGTTACAGACTATAAGCAAGATATTGGATTCTTTTTTGAAGCTTGGAAATCCCCTGAAATGGTGAGTTTCCGCGCCAAGCTTAATAAGGCCTATACAGGGGATTTGTACGAAAAACATGCACGGCAAGCAGAGGGCTTTATTGCTCAAGGCGTGGGGATAGAAGTCAGCGGTATCCGCTTCGATCAGGTCATAGTGGAGTCAGCCACAGCGACAGCAGCGACCCTAACTGCAGCCTATCACTATGTAGCTCAAGACTACAATATTGGTGATCAAACACCCGTCGGTAATAAGACAGAGCATCAAGTTAAGGTTCGCGTAAATTTGATTAAGGACAACACACGCTGGTTAATAACTGGGGAGACACCGATTCAATAAGAAGTATTAAGGATTATTTCAAGGAGGCATTCATTCCTAATATTGGAATGGGTGCCTCTTTGTTATTTCATTCCTTCAATGAATCTGATAAAATGGACGTGACTATAGATTGAGCGGGGAAATTAATGTTTAAGGAGAGGAGGAAAAGGGTTGGAAGAAAAAATATTGAGCGTTTTAAACCAATTGGTTGAAGGTCAAGAAAGATTAACAATAGGTTTAGAAAAACTTACTAAAGGCCAAGAAGAGTTATCAAGACGTCAAGATGAGTTTTCAAGGGGCCAAGAAGAGTTATCAAGACGTCAAGATGAGTTTTCAAGGGGCCAAGAAGAGTTATCAAGACGTCAAGATGAGTTTTCAAGAGGTCAAGAAAAGTTATGGACTCAAGTGGCAAAGTTAACTGAAGGACAAGGAGAGTTAAGTGCTCAGGTAACTCAGATTAGAACTACGTTAGAAAACGAAACGAATGTTCAAATTCGTGCCTTGTTTGATGCTCGTGAAGCTCAAAATGAAATAAATAACCGAATTTTTGAATCTCTAGATCGGCTTGAGAAGAAAGTAGACAGATTACAATTAGAAACGGCTCATGTTCGTATTGTAAAATGATTAGAACGGAATTTCATTAACATGCCTTTGTTCCTTAAAACGAGCAAGGGCATGTTTTTTCATATATACACAAATTGCTAATCTTTTTCGGCAGGAAACTCCGAGGAAAGTGTTGAACTATGTTATATTCGACACTAATTAGGGGGAGATGCTGTGGTTCGTAGACATGCTTTGGTGAGTGTCATGCTCTGTACACTTCTGACGACTCAAATTCTAATGGAACCCGCTTTACTTAAAGCTACGACACAAACCGTATCCGATCCAGCGAATCAAACAAATCCAACGAACACAACGATTCTAAAGAATCCTTCACTGGATGAAATAAATCTGAAGTTTGAAGCGATTGCCAAGGAAAAAAATATCCCAAGCATCCTTCTCAAAGTCCTTGCTTTTAAAGAGAGTACCTGGCGCCAATTCGACAGCCAAGGTAATCCGATTTTGGGAGCAAACGTAACCCATCCTGCAATTGGGATTATGCAAGTAGCAACCTATAAAGATGATGACAAAGAAACGATTGAAAAGCTCAAGACAGACATTGATTTTAATATCAGGATGGGGGCAGACCTTCTCAATGAGAAGTGGAACTTCACACCGAGGATCGGGGATGGAGATCGCAACAAGCTCGAGAACTGGTATTTCGCCCTCTGGGCATATAATATCTGGTCAGACAGAAATAATCCGAATGTTTTAGAAGCGAATTCACAAGCTACTCAGCCCGTGCTTGCCTATCAGGATAAAGTCATCAATCTTTGCGCCAACCCAGATGGGTTCTTAGCGCGTTATATATTGCCTGTCCAAATTACGAAGATCCCAGCATCCTTATTGCCAAAGGAAGGGATACCGTCAAAGACGGTTGTCTGGGCAACTCCTCAACCTATCCATTACGGTAATCCAGAACAGCCTACTCAACCTCCTAAAGAGCTGGAATTTATAAGACTCGCTGGAAGCGATCGGATTGATACCGCCATTCAGCAAGCCTTAAAAGGTTGGTCCAATGGTGCCCCTGCGGTTGTGCTTGCTCGTGCAGATAATTTCCCGGATGCTTTATCAGGCGTCCCACTCGCGGCAAAGCTCGGAGCCCCCGTACTCCTTACACCCAGTAACGAACTGGATGCCCGAGTACAAAATGCACTAAAGACGTTAAAGCCAGAAAAAGTATACTTGCTTGGCGGAGAAGGGGCACTTGGCACTAAGATAACAACAAAGCTTACAGAATTAGGGTGGGGAACCGTCCAGCAAGTTCGTCTAAGCGGTGTCAATCGGTATGAGACTGCAGCGAGCATTGCACTAGAAACGGCTCGCCCAACAAGTCGTATCTCTTCTGTATCTCAAACAGGACTGGTCTCAAGCCTATCAGATCCAGTAGAGGCCGTCGCCATTGCCACAGGTGAAGACTTTCCAGACGCCTTAAGCATCGCTTCGATAGCCGGAGCAAAGCAGATGCCTATTCTACTCACTGAGCCCAAAGCCTTACCAGAAGAAACCCTTAAAGCACTCAAGGATCTGAAACCGAAGAAAGTGTACTTAATTGGCGGAGAAGGAGCAATTTCCCCCTCGGTTCAGGCGAATCTCCAAGCTCAGTTAAACCTTTCCTCCTCAAGCCTTATCCGTATATTCGGCGCTTCGCGCTATGACACCATGGCCGCCGTCGCAAAAGCCTTCGCAGGAGAAAGCCAGGGATTAAGCTTTGCCACAGGAGAGGATTTTCCCGACGCCTTAGCAGGAGCTGCTCTAGCAGCCCGTCTTAAGTCTACCGTCATACTTCTCCCCAAGTGCTCCCTTGAAGAATATCCGAACCTAAAGACCGCAATCGATCAGCACCCCTGGAATTCCACAGCCCAGCCGTATATCTTTGGGGGAGACGGAGCCATCTCAGACGAGCGTGAGCAAGAGCTTAAGGACTTGCTGTCTAAAAGTCAAGCCTGAGAAACCACCCAGGGATTTTGCTTTACAGAAGAAAACGGCTTCTAAGCGAGCGGCTACCAATCTTCGCGAAAAGTTCGCAGCGGAGTCGGGTTGGAAACATGGACGTTTCCAACCGGCCAAGAGGCAACAAGTGCGATAGCAGTGCCATCGGGAGCCGATTTGGCCACGAAAGCCTCCAGTAGAGGGTTTCGCCCAAGCCGCCTACTACAAAGATAACTTAACGGCGAAGGTGGACCCGATGGAGCGGAGAACTTAAGCGATTAGATCGGTCCACGCAGCTTACGGAGCAAACGGTGTAAAGTAAAATCCTGAAGACTTCACTTCAAAGCAACTAAATTCACGCGAATAACCCCAGAATTCCTAGCGATCTGCCCCTACACCCCCATTTGAGGAATTCCCAACCCAATAAGCCTTTATATCCGTATGCACAAAAGTGTATGCCTTGTTGTAAAACTGAAGAAACTATAGTAAACTGATGAACGATGATTTAAAACTACGAAATTAAAGGGATTTCATCCATTCCCTTAAGCGTTTTAAGGAAGGGATTATAAAACCATGCTATGGCGTAAAAGAACTCTGTTACTTATGGCAATCGACGCTGTGCTCGTGAATCTCGCAGCGTTTTTAAGTTTTTATATTCGATTCGAAGGAACGATTCCAGAGGAATATATCTGGACTCTTACTCACTCGGCATGGACCGCCACGGTAATCTATTTGGCGGTTTTCTACGTCTTTGGACTTTATAAGAAGTTATGGCAGTATGCCAGCACTGGAGAGCTTTTATCGATCGTCTTCGCAGCCACAGTAGGTACGGCGGGCACGGTCGCAGTCGTTTATTTCCTAGCCCCGATGCGTTTTCCACATTCTGTTTCCGCCTTGCTCTGGTTTACAACCGTTTTTTTGATTGGCGGCTCACGTTTCATGTGGAGGATTCTTCAAGAAAACGTATTTACGCCGCATGTACCCGGTTCGCAGAATCAAGTCTTGATTATTGGTGCAGGCGATGCAGGTGTTATGGCAGCTCGAGAACTTAAAAATAAAAATTATCGAGAGGGCCGTCCTGTAGGTTATATTGATGATGCTGCGAAAAAGCAGAGACTTCAACTCATGGGAATCCCCGTGCTAGGTACGCGCAAAGATATTCCGCGAGTCGTTAAAAACCATAATATTGATGAGATCATTATCGCGATGCCCTCGGCTTCCGGAGATGTCATTCGTGAAATCGTTCAAATCTGTGAAAAAACCGGTGTCGAATTAAAAATTATGCCGGGCGTTTTTGATGTCATGAGCGGAGAAGTCGATACGAAGGAAATCCGCCAAGTCCAAGTGGAAGATTTATTAGGGCGCGAACCCGTAAAAGTCGACCTCGAAGATGTCGCAGGATATCTTACCGGAGAAACCGTCCTCGTCACTGGGGGTGGAGGCTCGATCGGCTCTGAGCTTTGCCGCCAGGTTGTAAGGTTCAATCCAGCAAAGCTTGTCATCGTTGGGCATGGAGAGAATAGTATTTTTGATATCGAGCAAGAACTTCGCGCAGACAACCCGGGACTGGATGTCGCGACAGAGATTCTTGATGTGAAAGATCGGGATAAAGTTCAGATTGTTTTCCAACGCTACAAACCAGGAGTCGTCTTTCACGCAGCGGCACATAAACATGTTCCACTGATGGAGAAAAATCCTGAAGAAGCCATGAAAAACAATATCATGGGAACAAGCAATCTTGCAGAAGCGGCCGATGCCTCGAAAGTCAAAACCTTTGTTCTAATTTCTACCGACAAAGCGGTTAATCCGACGAGTGTCATGGGAACGACGAAACGGGCTGCCGAAATGGTCATCCAAAGTTTGGACAAGCGTTCCGATACAAAGTTTGTAGCGGTACGGTTCGGGAATGTTCTCGGTAGTCGAGGAAGTGTTATTCCGACCTTTAAGAAGCAGATCGCTAAGGGTGGACCGGTCACGGTCACACACCCGGAGATGGTTCGCTTCTTCATGACGATTCCGGAAGCCTCTCAGCTCGTTATCCAAGCGGGCTCGATGGCCGAAGGCGGAGAAATCTTTATTCTCGATATGGGTCAACCCGTCAAAATCGTGGACCTAGCCCGAGATTTAATTCGACTTTCTGGCTTTGAGCCTGAAGTTGATATTAAGATTAAGTTTACAGGAATGCGACCCGGTGAGAAACTTTATGAAGAACTCCTGACAGCGGAAGAGGGAACCTCGGCGACAAAGCATAAACGCATTTTTGTCGCTAAGCCTAATGATATCAATACTCAGCAGCTTGAGGAGCTCATTCATCTCATTCGGGAGCGAGGTTCTTATCTTACTCGAGAAGAAGTTATTCAACACTTGCAAACCGTTGTACCTACGTTTAGAAAGCAAACGCCCAAAGCGGTTGCTAATCAATAAGGGGGAAAAATTCCATGTTGCGTATGAAAGAAGTAATTACCAGCGAAGATGTTCTCGCTAAGACTCTAAAAGAAAAGATTTTGGCTCATTCTGCAACCGTCGGTGTGATCGGACTCGGTTATGTGGGTCTCCCCTTAGCGGTAGAGAAGGGAAAAGTTGGGTTTAAGGTTATTGGTTTTGATATTAACGCTGCGCGTGTCGGACGTGTCAACGCCGGAGATAACTATATCGGAGATGTCAAGAATGAAGAGCTCCAAGAGCTTACGCAAAAGGGAACCCTAACAGCCACGACAGACTTTGATCGCCTTCCAGAGTGCGATGTCGTCGTTATCTGCGTACCAACACCCCTGACCGTCACTCGTGACCCAGATATCTCCTATATCGAATCCTCCACTGAGCAGATTGCAAAGTACCTAAGACCTGGTCAACTTGTTACTTTGGAAAGTACAACCTATCCGGGAACTACGGAGGAAGTTATCCTTCCGTTACTTGAGAAAAAGGGACTTAAAGTAGGTAAGGACTTCTTCTTGGCCTTCTCACCAGAGCGTGTTGATCCAGGGAATAAACGTTTCAGCACCCACAACACCTCAAAGGTAGTCGGAGGAATGACTCCAGTTTGTCTCGAAGTGGCATATACTTTCTATGCCCAAACGATTGTTAACGTTGTACCAGTTTCCTCTCCGGCAGCTGCAGAGTTGACGAAGGTTTTTGAGAATACCTATCGTGCCGTAAACATTGCCCTCGTTAATGAACTCATGCTTCTTTGTGACCGCATGGGTATCGATATCTGGGAAGTCGTAGAAGCTGCTGGAACCAAACCGTTTGGTATCCAAACCTTCTGGCCAGGTCCTGGCGTCGGCGGACACTGCATCCCGATTGACCCCTTCTATCTCACATGGAAAGCACGTGAGTATGATTTCCATACTCGCTTCATTGAGCTTGCTGGGGAAATCAATGTTGAAGTTTCTTATCATGTTATTAATAAAATCATCCGAGCTCTCAACGATGAGAACAAGAGCTTAAAGGATGCTAAGATTTTCGTACTCGGAGTTGCTTATAAGAAAGACATCGACGATGTCCGCGAATCTCCAGCACTTAAGATTATGGAGCTTCTCCGTAAGAACGGAGCTGATATCTCCTATCACGATCCGTATATCTCAGTTATCGAGCCCCATGGTGGCAGCACGATTCATTTAGAGAGTACAGAACTCACGGATGAGACCTTAGCCGCCGCTGATTGCATCTTGATCCTCACGGATCATAGTGCGGTTGATTATCAACGCGTTGTTGATCATGCGACTCTTGTCGTCGATACCCGGAATGCGACCAAAGACGTTGAGCACAACCGTGAGAAGATCATTAAAATCTGATCAAAAACTAAAAAAAGATATTTTAGGGGAATCGATTAGATTCCCCTTTGAACGATGTAAGACTATGGATAAATATGGAGAGTGAAAAAATGGAAAAGAAAATGAGATTTGCAGTCATTGGATGTGGGCGAATTGCTCCAAAACATGCAGAATCCATCGTCGCCCTTGAAGAAGCAGAACTCGTTGCAGTATGCGATATAGTTCCTGAAAAAGCTCAGGCGTTTGCGGATAAATATGGTGCAAAACCCTATACCTCTTATGAAGAAATGCTTGCCAACGAAGATCTCGATGTCGTGACGATTGCGACAGAATCGAATTTGCATGCTCCGATCGGAATCGCTGCCGCGAAAGCCGGCAAACATGTCATGGTGGAAAAGCCAATGGCTATGACTCTAGAAAGTGCGGACGAACTCATACGTACCTGTAAGGAAGCCGGAGTTAAGCTGGCCGTCATCCACCAAAATCGTTTCAACAAATCTGTGAAGCTCATGCACAAAGCGCTAGAAGAAGGCCGTTTTGGCAATCTCACTCATGGACAAGCAACCGTCCGCTGGAATCGCGACGATAATTATTACGCCCAAGCTCCTTGGCGGGGAACGAAACTCCAAGACGGCGGCGTACTTATGAACCAGTCTATCCATAATATCGACCTCTTACAGTGGACTTTCGGACCTGTCGAGTCTGTTTTTGGATATACACGCACAGCAATGCGCAAAATTGAGATGGAAGACATCGGAACAGCCGTCATTAAATTCAAAAGTGGAGCTCTCGGCATCATCGAGGCCGCATCCACGATCTACCCCAAAAACATCGAAGAAACTCTGAATGTCTTTGGAGAAACCGGTTCTGTTATCATCGGTGGCATCGCCGTCAACCGAATCGAGAACTGGGAGTTTCCTGCTAGCGAAGAAGAGAAGAAACAAATCTTTGCCAGTCAGGAAAATGATCCCCCGGACGTCTATGGATTTGGGCATCGCGAAGTTATCAGCGACATGATCGAAGCTATTCGTCAGGACAGAAGCCCTGCCATCCCAGGAGAAGAAGGACGTAAAGCCCTTGAAATAATTTTGGCTATTTATAAGTGCCAGGAGACCAAGCAGCCTGTTGTGTTCCCACTCGTGGAGAAATGAGGACAAGCTAATGACGACTGAAAATGCACATACTATAATAGCCCCTACAGCGACCGTTCCATCAAGTGTAACCCTTGCACCTTTCTGCGTAATCGGCGAGAACGTCACCCTTGGCGAAAACGTTACACTAGGCGTAGGCTGCGTCCTCGAAGAAGGCGCAACAATTGGAGCAGGTTCGACCCTCGGACATCACGTAACGATCTCCGCAGGAGCTTCTCTCGGCGAAGAATGCCAACTTTCTGCTCATGCGAGCATAGGCACCGGAGCTAAAATCGGGAACCGCACTCGCATTGGCGAACACACCTCCGTCTATCTCCAAGCAGAACTTGGAGAGGATGGATTCATCGGAAGCAGCTCATCAATCGGACGTTTCCCCAAAGCTGCCGCGACCAGTACAGTCAAAGCCCAAGCAGACCTACCCCCACTGAAGATGGGGAATGGCTTTACCATAGGTTGTTCAGTCGTTCTTTACGCAGGAACATCTTATGGGGAGAAAGTCTTTCTCGGAGACGGTGCCTTAGTTCGCGAACGCTGCGCGATTGGACAGAATGTCGTCATCGGAAGCGGTGCAGCTGTCGAAAACGACACCCGAATCGGCGCCTTCACCAAGATCCAGACCGGATCCTATATAACAGCTTACATGGAAATCGAAGAGCGCGTCTTCATCGCCCCTATGGTTACCACCACAAATGATAACTACATGGGTCGCACAGAAAAACGCTTCAAGTCCATCAAAGGAGCAACCATCGGCAGAGGAGCCCGAGTCGGAGGAGCATCGATTCTCCTCCCCGGCGTCAAAGTAGCCCCCGAAACCTTCGTTGCAGCCGGCGCCTTAGTCACTAAGGACACTACCGAAAAACGCGTCGTCAAAGGCTTCCCCGCGAAGGACTTACGGGCGGTTCCTGAAGAAGAGCTTTTGCCATAAACAATTGCTTTGTGGGTTGTAGGCCCGTGCAAGTCGAGTTGCGTTACAGATGCTCGGAAATACGCTCGCAGACCGAACTATGGGCGAAACTGCTTGGTGAAAGCTGCGGGGTTCCCGCCTAAAATCGCTCCTGCTCAATAGGCGGCGTCCACGTCCATGTGGCCGCCCCGCTATCTGGGGTGCAGTTTAGCCCAAGTTCGGTAGCTGCTCGCGAAGAAACCTCGCGTACTGTAATCGTAACTCACTTTGCAGGAAGGCTTGCAAGTAGTGACTTAAGAGACTAACCCAAGCTATAACCTTGAGGAATCACCCAAGAATTTTACTCTGCGAGAGAGAACGACTTCTAAGCGAGCGGTAATCAAACTTCGCGAAGAGTACGCAGCGGAGACGGGTTGGAAACATGGACGTTTCCAACCGGCTAATAAGGCATGGATGCCGATTCAGCCGGGGACCCGTCGAAGCGGAGGACTCGAGCGAATAGTTTGATCCGCGCAGCTTAATGAGTGAACGGTGCAGAGTAAAATTCTGGAGAACCCACTGATGATAGAGCCTCAGTAAATCTCAGCTAAGGAAAGGAAGACGCCCGATGACCATCCCACTCTTAGACCTGAAAGCCCAATACCTAACGATAAAACCCGAAATCGACACAGCGATCCTTAACGTCCTCGACTCCTCCAAATTCATTCTCGGACCCGAAATGAAGGCTCTCGAAGCAGAAATCGCCGCCTACTGCGGTGTTAAAGAAGCCATCGCCGTAGGTAACGGCACCGATGCGCTTGTTCTCGCCTTGAAAGGACTTGGAGTTGGCCCTGGAGATGAAGTTATCACCTCGCCTTTTACCTTCTTCGCCTCCGCAGAGACCATCGCTTCCGTCGGCGCAACCCCTGTCTTCGTGGACGTCGATCCCGTCACCTTGAATATGGACTTAAACAAACTTGAAGATAGAATTACCCCTCGCACCAAGGCCATTATCCCCGTCCATATCTTTGGACAGATGGTGGATATGGATCGCCTCATGGAGATTGCTGCTCGTCACGACCTCAAAGTTATCGAAGACTCCGCCCAGGCCATTGGCGCAGAGTATCGTGGGAAAAAAGCGGCTTCGATCGGGCATGCAGGAACCTTTAGTTTCTTCCCAACGAAGAACTTAGGTGCTTACGGGGATGCCGGGATGATTGTCACAGATGACGAGCACCTCGCAGCTCATCTGCGGATGCTTCGCTTCCACGGCTGTAAGACAAAGTATTATCATGATGAAATCGGCTTCAATAGCCGGATGGATGAGATGCAAGCGGCGATTCTTCGCGTTAAATTTAAATATATTGACCAATGGAATGAAGCACGCCGTGAAAAAGGAAATGTCTATAATGAGCTCCTCGCGAAACTGCCCATCACTCTTCCAGGGGTTGACCCGAATGGAACTCCAGTCTATCACCTCTATGTTTTCCGCACAGAAAAACGGGATCAGATTATGGAAGCCTTGAAAAATGCGGGGATTGCGACTGCGATTTATTATCCTGTACCGCTTCATCTCCAACGCGCCTTCAGTGACCTTGGCTATAAAGAGGGAGACTTCCCAGTAGCAGAGAAGGCCTGCCAAGAGGCGATGGCGATACCTTGCTATCCAGAGCTTACCCTTGAACAACAAAAAGAAATTGCTTCCGTAATCCAAGCGGCCCTGAGCTAGGGGGAGAGGTTAAGGTATGTCTTTTTTGAAAGAGAAGAAGTCTAGGGTAAATGGAGTGTTTGCACTCTTCATCCTAGGAAATGTCGCATTAAGTCCGAATCTCATTTTTTTGAATCTATACGCCCTTGTAATGGGTCTCCTGATCATCAATCGTATCCACTGGGAGACACCCTCAGAGCTTCTTTATCACTTTGTTCTTCTGTTTTCAGTGATGGACTTTGCTTTTAACCTTCCCATCATGGGACGGTTCAACATCTATTACCTTCATATCGCCTTGTTCATCCTGACACTCAGTATGTTTATCTCGTTTATTAGAAAACGCCCTTCGTTGAGTATTAAGCGGCTTGCCTCGAATCGTTATTTGCTTTTCCTTTCGATTTTTATCGCCTATATGGTTGTATCCCTTGCTTGGGCGGAAAGCCGTAGTGCTGGAATCAAATACATCATTAACTATGCGATCATGATTTGTTTCATGATTGCGGTGTACACGTTTAACCCGAATCGAGAAAAGGTGAAAGAAACCCTGAAAGTTCTCCTTTACACCTCGATACCTATCCTTTTCATTGGCTTGCTTGAAGTGGCGAAGCTTCGCATGCCGATCAAAAATGTCTATCTTGACAACGGGTGGTATGTCAAAGGGGTAGAGTACCTAAAGACGATCCCAACTGTATTTTTCTATAACCCCAATAACTATGCAGTGTTTCTCGTGATGCTCATGTCGTTTATTGTTCCCTTCGTCGTCTATAACCGCAACAAAGGTAAGAATATTCTTTTCTGGGTAATGCAATTTCTGGCGCTCATGAACTTGATTTTCTCCACCTCGAGAACCGGATACATCGTGATGCTTATGACGATGGTTGGATTCATTTTCCTCTTCCTTGTGATGAAGGAGTGGAAAAAGTTTCGTAAGGCTCTCGTCATTGGGTTATCGACCATTATCCTGTTTCAAACCTTGTCCTTTGTTCCCGATTTAGGTGTTTATTACGGAAAGTTCAATGACACCCCGCTTTTGAGCCGCCTAGGCTTTCATAGCAGGGTCCCCAAGAACTTACCCCTCGCCCAATTTGGAGAGGAAGGTTCTGCTAACGATCGCTGGACGATGATGGTTAACATTACGAAAGGAATCACGCTAGAAGGTCATCCTCAGGGATTTGGGGTCAATAATACCGGACTCTTTCTGAAAAAACAGGGTAATACACACGGGTTGGTGAATCCCCATAGTCTATGGTTTGAGGTTCTCGGAGACTTTGGAATAGGGATTTTCCTCTATTTTATCTTCATCTATCTCAATATGCTCTGGGATTTGCTCAGAATTTATATCGAGACTCGCAAAAAAGCGGCCTATGGTTTGACCTCATATCTAACCGTGAGCCTAATTGCTGCGTTGGGTGGTTTTATCTTGACAGCCTTTGCGCCGAGCACGGTGATCAGCTTTCCTCAGATGTGGCTACTCTATGGTCTAGCAGTTTCTGTTATTCTTCGTCGTAAGGTATTTCTCGAAGGAGAGTCAGAAGAACCCTTAGAGTGACGATAATGAGTACTTAAATCTAAGTATATAAAGTTAGGTGGGTCTAGGTGCGAATCTTAATCTTAGCGGGATGGTATCCGAATAATAATAACCCCATGAAGGGGATCTTCATCCGAGAACAGGCCAGAGCCTTAGCAGCTGCTGGCCTCTCGGTCGCTGTTTTCTATCCCTTTGATGAGGAAATCGCATCCAAGCAAGTGGAAGTGAGCCAGGAACAGGGCTTTACAGTCTTTCGGGCGAACACCTATGGGCAAGGCAATCGATATCTTGCGAGGTTTCTAAGCTATCACACGGCTCAGAAAAAGCTTCAGGAAGTTGTCGGGAAATTTCACCCAGAGCTTATCCATGTTCATGTCGGGTATCCCGCGGGAATCATTGCCTATCTTTTCACGCGATCCCACCGAATTCCTTATGTGATTACAGAACACATGTCTTACCTCAAGGACTATGTTGAGAAGTGGCAGCACCGAATTCTACTTCGCCCAGCTTTTGAGCAGGCGGCGCGAGTGCTCCCCGTAAGCTCATCACTCGCTGAGCAGATAAAGGGTTTCGGGTGGGAGGTTAAACTTCAACCGGTACCGAATGTGGTAGATACCGATCGATTCAAGTGTGGGAACTCAAGTTCAGGTGCAGATTCAGACTTATTGTTAAATTCAAGTCGGACACTGGATTTAGGTTCCAGCGCGATTAACGATCAGATCAACCTTCTATTCGTCGGGAATATGGAAGAGACCCAAGTCAAAGGACTGCAATTTCTTCTCCCTGCCTTTGCCAAAGTGCTAGCTGAGTTTAAAGGTAAATCACCTCAGAACTCTTCAGGGAGAAAGTTACACCTGCATTGTGTCGGGGATGGACCTAAACGTGCAGACTATGAAAAGCTAGCAGGAGATTTGGGAGTCAAGGAGTCTTGCACCTTTTATGGGCGAGTGAGTCCAGACCACATGCCGGAATTTTATCAACGAGCAGATCTACTCGTCGTTTCTTCTCTCAAGGAAACCTTCGGCTGCGTCCTCATCGAAGCCATGGCAAGCGGGAAACCCGTCGTTGCCACAGCCTGTGGAGGCCCAAAAGACATCCTACAACCTGAGGTTGGGGTCTTAGTAGAACCCGGCAGCACGGAGGAGCTTGTCCAAGGGATTAAACAAGTCATCTCTACTCTGGAAAGTTATAACCCTGAAGTCATCCGTCACTACGCGGAAGATAAGTATAGTCCCCAAGCAATAGCTAAAACTTTATCGGCTATCTATGAAGAGATTCTAGCCTAATGAACACTTGAAAGGGAGAATAAAGCGAATGGGTTTTACAAAATCAGTAACGATCACGTTCTTAAGCAACTTGCTTTTGTTCTTTCTCTCAATTATCAATACGACGGTTCTTTCCCGAGTACTGGGTCCTGAGGGAAAAGGAGTCGTTGATGTCGCGAATAACTTTTTGAGCTTTGGTACCTTGATTCTGGGTATGGGGTTTGCAGCCTCTAATGTCTATTTCTTAGGAAAAAGAAAAGATGCTCAAAATGAGATTATAGGAAATAATATTCTTGTCTCCCTCTTAGGGGTCTTAGCGTTACTGCCTTTTTACTTCTTGCATCAGAAATATCAGTTTAAGTTTTTAGAGGGTGTCACAAATCTGCAGATGATTGCAGTCTTGTTGACGATACCTTTGGTTAATTTCAAATCGGCAATGATCAATATTCTGCTTGGAATGCAGGATATTGTAGAATACAATCGAATAAATGTTATTGATAAGATCCTCAGCATAGCACTCTTGGTGGTCTTTCTATTAATAGTAGTGAGCCCGACAGCAGCCATTCTATCCTTGCTCGTTGGAACCGTTGCGATATGCATCTGGCAAGTCTATCTCCTCATCCTTAAGCCTCGCCGAACTCCTCGATTGGATAAAGGCCTGATGAAGGATATGTTTGGATATGGAGTAAAGGCTCAGATTGGAAATATTATTCAGCGCTTAAACTATCGGCTCGACGTCTTTATTCTCAATTATTACTTACCTCTTGATCAGGTGGGGATCTACGGAATCGCCGTAGTCTTAGGGGAAACCCTCTGGGGAGTGTCTGGAAGTATTGCGACTGTTGTTTTTCCAGTCGTATCTTCCTCTACAGATAAAAAGTCACTCGTGATTTTCACCAATCAAGTCACACGCGTGAGCTTAACCCTAATTATCTGCTTCTCCGTGGGTCTAGCGCTGGTCAGCAAGCCCTTAATTATCCTCTGGTTCGGTCAGGCCTTCGCACAGGCAAATGGGGCCTTGTTGTGGCTATTGCCTGGGATTGCAATTTTCTCCGTATCCAATATCCTGGCCAACTTCTTAGCCGGTGTGGGCTTACTCTCAAAAAATATCTACTCCTCCATCATTTCCGGAATCGTCACAGTGGTGTTAGATATTCTCCTGATTCCCAGGATCGGCATCAATGGAGCCTCCATCGCCACAAGTCTTTCCTATATGGTCTTTACCCTCATGACGATTATCTTCTACACGCGTTATACCCAAGCCCGCTGGGTCGACCTCATCTTCATTAAGAGCTCAGACGTAGAGATGATTAAAGCCTATATCCTGAAAAGGTTTAAAAAGTAAAAGATTCCCTAAGCCGGAATAATATTATCTTAGATAAGAATTCTGAAGAAAACTTGAAAGAATACCCAAGGATTTTGTTTTACACAAGGGAACGCCTTCTAAGTGAGCAGGTAACCGATCTTCGAGAAAAGTACGCAGCGTAGACGGATTGGAAACATGGACGTTTCCAACCGGCCACGAGGCAGGAGCCGATTTGGCCACGAAAGCCTCCGGTGGAGGGTTTCGCCCGAAGCCGCACGCTCAAGAGATAGCTTAACGGCTGAAGGTGAACCACTCGTAGCGGAGAACTCGAGTGACTAGTTTGGTCCGCGCAGCTTACCGAGTGACCAGTGTAAAGCAAAATCCTGGAGATGCTAACCTAAGAAACAACCTGGAAAATCTACGTATAACCGCGAAGGAGGAAAAGGCATTGCTCTGGATCACACTGGTCATAACCCTACTGGCCGTTGCATGGGGATGGAAAAATCCGCGTCTTCTCTTACCTCTTTTGATCCTTGCCTTACCTCTTGAGATTTCTCGGGAGTGGTTTCCGCACCTGGGAGTTCTGGATAAGCTGGGCGAGTTTGTCGGAGTGATTTATTTTGGTCGGATCTTGACGCTCGCCGTTCTCGCCTATTTCCTCTGGTCCTTGATCAGGACAAGGAATAATGGGTTATATGAGATGAAAACTTGGGACTGTCTCCTCGATACCCTACGTTCTCCGTTATTCTTAGCCCTTAGTGCGTATATACTCTGGGGAGCAATCTCCGTGCTTTGGTCAGTGGATCCAACGAAGTCCCTGGTCGGTGTCGCCCGGTTGGTCTTGCTTTGGCTCTTGGGAGTCGCTGTGGTCGACCTTGTGCGAAGGCAGGATGGATACTTCATCGTACCGTTATCCTTTGCGGCAGTGTCCTCCGGACTTGCCCTAATCGGAGTTTATGAGGTGCTTAGTCACAACTACATCTTCCTTTCCGAAATCTACGAACTTTCAGGTCGAGCCAATGCAACGTTTGTTGATGCGAATATCTATGCACGGTTTTTAATGATTGGAATTCTCGCGACCGTAATCTTGATGCTCGGGGCTCCCTGGAGTGGTCGGCTTGTCGGAAGCGTCGCTCTTCTTATCCAAGGAATTGCTCTTGTGGGAACGGGGTCACGAACGGCGTGGCTTGCCATGCTCGTCGTTTTCTTCGCTCTCGCGGTTTTGATCCCCCGAAAGCCTGTGATAGTTTCAATCCTTGGTGGAGTGATCCTAGCGGGTATCGGGATTTTCATGAATCCAGAGTATTTACAACGGATACTAGAAATCAAGCAGAATTTCGGAGCAGCTCTAACTCAGCGCCAATACCTAATTACCTCAGGAATTGCAATGTTTAAGGAGAATCCTGTTCTCGGGGTCGGGTTATCCGGCTTCCAGCAGGTTATGTTGACTCGCTTCACAGATCTGATTCAGAATGATGTAAGCCTTTCGCATACCGCTTTGGTTACGACCGCCGCGGAATTGGGAACAATAGGATTAGGAATATGGGGAGCCTTTCTGGCACTACTGTATTCTCGGTTACCTCGAGTGTTACGATCTCAGCGCTTTGCATATCGGCACTCGATCTACCAACCAAAGTCTTACCAAGTGATCTTTGGAGTACTCGCAGTAACCGCGATTTTTATCAGCTCGCAAGGGGAAGGCCGATTTTTTGAAGATCCTTATCTTTGGATCTTAATTGGATATCTTACAGCGATTCGTGATGTGGAGGAGGTGAGCTAAAGTGCGCGTATGCTTTCTTGGGGATGCGGGAAGTATCCACCTGCAACGTTGGGTTCAATATTTTGTAGAAGCTGGATATCAGGTGGAGGTCATCTCGTTTCGTCCCTGTACGATTAAGGGAGCAAAGGTACATCTCTTAGCTCGAGGCCAAAGCGGGCGCATCGCCTATATTATGGCTCTGAGCAAAATCCGCCGACTCCTCGAAGAGATTCAACCAGATATTCTTCACGCTCACTATGCGACGAGCTTTGGACTTCTGGCATTGGTCAGCGGCTTTAGCCCCTTGGTCGTTTCCGCTTGGGGTTCGGATGTCCTCGTTGCTCCCCAAGAGTCATCTTTTCTCCGTGTCATCGTGAGTCAAGTTCTCAAACATGCAGATGCGCTCACCTCAGACTCTGAGTATATGTCACAGCGGATGCGTGAGCTACTCAAGGGTCAGGAAAAAATCCTCAAGACCGTGACGATGGGGGTATCACGAGACTGGTTTGAACAGCTTCCAAGTGTCGATAAAAAGATGCATCAGATCTTAAGCCTAAGGGGTCATCAAAGTATTTATAATATCGACATCGTCATTCAAGCGATGGCTGAGGTCGTTCAGAGTATACCAGAAGCTCGGCTTATCATCGCAGGGGAAGGTCCCGAGACTCAGAATCTCCGTACCCTCGCTCAGTCCTTAAAGCTTGAGAAGAACATCCAGTTCGTTGGACAATTACCGCATGCTGCTGTCCAAAGCTATCTGAATGAATCAGCAGTTTCCGTAAGTGTTCCTTCCTCGGATGCCACAGCAGTTTCTCTGCTTGAGACCATGGCCTGCGGATCGTTTCCGGTCGTCTCCGAATTACCGGCGAACCGGGAATGGATCGATCAGGAAGTGAACGGACTATTAGTTCCTTCGAAAGATGCTGGGGCTTTAGCGAAAGCGTTGATTCGAGCGCTCGAGGACTCAGATTTGCGTACTCAAGCGCAGGAGATCAACCGTCAGCGTGTCAAGGAAAAGGCCATCTGGGAAGAGAACATGCGCGAGATGGAAGAACTCTATCAAGCTCTGATAACGCAAGGGAAAAAGTGAGGGTGTCGATAAGGCAATGAATATTTTTCAGATGATCAAGGCCTATGGTGGGATGGTACTCGGGAAAACGGATTACTGGCACCCTGATATGAATGTGAATCTCGAACTTAATCCAGATGTACTCCGCAAATACCCTGTCGATATGTCCGCCAAAGCAGAGTATGCAGGGGAATTCGATGCCGAAGGGATTCCGCTGGTTGAAATGGATGGGCACCTCTCCTACTTACCTGTCACCATTTCTCAATATGCTTTGGGTAACTATGATGAATATATCAACAAGAAGCAACCGGTTAATTGGGAGCGTTTCCTTCGTTCAGCAGACTGGCTTGTTACGAACTTAGTCGAGTTTAAAACAGCGGGCTGGGGCTGGGTGAACGATCATGATAAAGGTATCTATAATCTAAAAAAGCCATGGCTCTCCGCGCTCTCACAAGGACAGGCACTTTCCGTACTTGCTAGAGCCTATCAGGAAACTCAGAAGGACGTGTATCTAGAGTCCGGGAAAAAGGCACTCGGAGTATTTTTTCGCCCCTCGGCTGAAGGCGGTATTCTCGCTCAGTGGAATGGGCTCGATTACTACGAAGAATACCCCTCCGAGCCCCCCTCTTTTGTCCTCAATGGATTTATCTTCTCACTCTGGGGGCTCTGGGATTTTTATCTCGTTAGCCAAAGTGCCGAGGCCAAAGAACGCTATGAGACAGGGCTACTTACCCTCAAAGAGTGTCTAGCCAAGTATAATATTTCCTCTCTTAATTGGTCTAGATATGACCTTTATCCCTTTGCAGTGGCAGATATCGCGAGTATCTTTTACCATAAGCTTCATATCCAGCAGCTTAAGGCAATGGCCTTACTCACAAGAGATTCACGCTTTACCCATCAGGCCGAGAGTTGGGAAAAAGCTCGAAGAAGTAGCCTCCGTTATTGGCTTGCGACCGCTTACAAAATCCGGCATAAACTCTCGATTCGAAAACAAAGCAGTTATGTCCCGAGTGTAAAGAAAGGGTAGTTGGAATGAAAAAGGCACTGGTTATCGCATACTTCTTTCCTCCTCTCGGTGGAAGCGGAGTGCAGAGAACCTTAAAATTTGTAAAGTACCTTCCCATGTCTGGGATTCTACCCGTCGTCAGCACGGTTAGTAGTGGACATAACTTTGCCTATGATGAGAGTCTACTCGAAGAAATCCCGCATGAGGTGAAGGTCTACCGATCCTCAAGTCTTGAGACTCTTTGGTTGCGGGAGGCCTTAGAAAAAATTGCTTCACTTCGGGGTTCAAAGAAAACCGAGGTAGATTCGAAGGAAGAATCTAAGGCAGATATCAAGGAGGATTCCAAGGAAGATGCGAGTGCAATTGTTGCAATGGAGGATACCAAAGCACCTTCCGCAAGCATAGCAACCCCGGTAACTCAAGAACCCTCCGGACCCTCCGGACCCTCCGAACCACCACGAAGATCCCTCAAACAACGCGTGTTTGACTTTATCGATAATTACCTCTTCATCCCGGATTCCAAGGTGCGCTGGCTCCCCTTTGGGTTTCTCAAGTCCTTGCAGGTCGCACGCCGGGAGCAGGTGGATTATATTTTCTCATCCTCCTACCCGTATACCGTTCATCTGATAGCACTTTTAGTCCATAAATTTTACCGTAAACCCTGGATTGCAGATTTCCGGGATCCGTGGGTCGGAAATAAAGCCATGCAGAAGGAGCTGCCTTTTCGGAAAAACCTTGATGCCTGGCTAGAACGTAAAGTGGTGGAAAACGCAAGCTACCTCCTGAATGTTACTCCAGCACTTACGGAGATGTACAAGAATCGCTATCCGGAATATGCCTATAAGATGATTACTATCACCAATGGCTTTGATCCAGCAGATTTTCAGGAGATTACCGAGATTCCGCAAGAAAAGTTTACTCTTATTCACACCGGAATTATCGCGGAAAACTATGATATGGAGACCTTCACAGAAGGGGTGGAGCGTTTCTTAACAAGGCATCTGGAGGCAAGAAGTAACTTCCAGTCTCTTTTCATCGGGTACGTCCCGCCTCAGTACGAGGAGCGAATGAAGAACCGTCTTCAGGACACCGTTGTTTTTAAACCCTATATGCGGCATAAGGATGTGCTTAATTACCTAGCCGGTGCTCAGCTACAGTTTATGACGTTTGACCGGAGCGTGGATATCGCTTATTCTGGGAAGCTCTTTGATTACATTGGGATAGGAAAACCCATCTTAGGGCTGTTACCTGAAGGAATCGCCGCGAAGCTTATCCGCGAGCGTGAGTTAGGAAGGGTCGTTACCCTTGAGGATCCTGAAGGACTTGCCCAGGCGATCAGTGTGTATTATGAGGCGTGGCTCGCTCAGGATTCGAAAGTTTTCGAGACCGGTTCGAGAGAGCGTTGTTCCGAGTTTAGCCGTGTGAATCTAGCCCAGCAGCTTGCAGCACTTTTTCAGTAAAAGGAGATCTTGGTGTGCGTATTCTTATGTTGACCCAGTATTTCCCGCCCGAGACCGGAGCAGCCCAGGTTCGTTTGTTTGAAGTTGCCAAGGCCATCCGGGATCAGGGACATCAGATTGAAGTAGTCACAGCCTTTCCAAACTATCCGAATGGCGTGATTCCACCCGAATATCAGGGAAAGTTTTATATGCGAGAGGATCTTGATGGAATTCCCTTGTACCGAACGTGGATTTATCCTGTCCAGCGCGGGAAGTTCTGGAAGCGTTTACTGAACTATTTCTCGTTTGTCTTCTCAGCCCTTTACGGAGTTTTAAAAGCCGGGAAAGCGGATTATGTGTTCGTCGAATCCCCTCCGCTTTTTATCGGGTTTACCACACTGTTTACGAAGTGGGTCAAAGGAGCCAAGGTTATTTTTAATGTGTCTGACCTTTGGCCTGAATCCGCGGTCTCCTTGGAACTCGTCACGAATAAGCAGTTGATAGCCATGGCGGAAAGCCTTGAGCGGACGATGTATAAGTCCTCTTGGAAAATCTCCACGCAGACTGAAGGGATCATTGATTCTCTAAAAAGTAGGGGAATCCCTGAGGGAAAGATGGTCTTTCTCCCCAACGGAGTAGACCCCGATCTCTTTACACCGCATGAGCCAGATGCAGAACTCGTAGAGAAGCTTAAGCTTCAAGGAAAATATGTCATTCTCTACGCAGGAACGATGGGTTATGCCCATGGTTTAGAAGTGGCCTTGCAAGCTGCGGAACTCCTCGAGAAAAGTGAACCAGACATTGTGTTCCTCTTTGTCGGGGACGGGTCAGAAAAACCACGCTTAGTGGAGATGGCCCGAGAGGAGCAGCTTTCCAATGTGCGCTGGGTTGATTTTCAGCCCATCACCGTGATGCATCGCTATTATAGTTTATCGAGTCTTAACCTATCCACCCTAAGGCGTTACAAGCTCTCTGAAGGGGTTCGACCCTCAAAGGTCTTCCCAGGACTCGCAAGCGCTAAACCGATCATCTATGTCGGTGAAGGCGAAGGCGCAAGGATCGTGGAAGAGAGCGGCGGAGGAGTCGTTATCCCGCCAGAAGAGCCTGAACTCCTGGTCCAAGCGATTCTTAATCTGAAGAAGGACCCCGAGTCCTGTCAGGCAATGGGGGTCAAAGGACGGGAATTCGTAATTAAGCATTACTCTTGGAAAGCCATCGTCTCGCGTTGGCTGAAGGATCTAGGACTTTAGAAAATCACGAAAGGAGGAAACTGAAATGCCGAAGCTCTGTCTACTCGCGAACGCTGCAAGCCC
Organism: Desulfitobacterium elongatum; assembly: GCF_055378975.1. Lineage (NCBI taxonomy): Bacteria > Bacillati > Bacillota > Clostridia > Eubacteriales > Desulfitobacteriaceae > Desulfitobacterium > Desulfitobacterium elongatum. The sequence goes on from NZ_AP038772.1 coordinate 493,812, forward strand.
CCACACCCAGAAATGGGCGATTGAGCTATCCCACCGGGGATGGGCTGTTGAGCTAATCAGTTTTCTTCCTGCTGAGATTCCTAATGTTCCAGTCCATGTCGTACCGAAAGCTTTAGGCGGGAAAATCGACTTCATCCTGAGGATCCGTTGGGTGGAGAGTAAAGTTAGGGAGCTTCGACCAGATTTGGTGCATGCCCACTATGCGACCAGCTTTGGTTTCCTTGGGGCACTATCGGGAGAACACCCGTTTATCCTTTCTGCCTGGGGAAGTGACATCTTCTCCTTCCCACGCAAATCCGCGTTCCACCGCTATCTACTCCAGTGGATTCTAGGTAAAGCCGACTTTCTCTGCTCGACGAGTCATGTTATGGCCGAGGAGATGGAAATCTATCTGGAAGAGAAAAAGGATATAGAAGTGATCCCCTTCGGGGTGGATGTCGAACTATTTTCCCCACCGAAGAACGAAGATACTGCCTCGCCAGGAAAAATCGTTTTTGGAGTTGCGAAATATTTGCAGCCAGTCTACGGCTTAGACCTTCTTTTAAAAGCCTTTGCTCTCTTAGAGGAGAAAGAGCCCGGACGTGCCCTTTTACGGATCGCAGGTGCAGGGCCCGAGCTTTGGAAGCTCCAGGCACTCGCAGGGAGGCTGGGAATAGCAGACAAGGTCGAATGGATCGGTGCCATCCCCAATTCTGAAGTTGCGGAGTTCTATCGTAGCCTTGATGTCGTAGTTGTTCCCTCCCGTAAGGAAAGCTTTGGAGTCACAGCAGTGGAGGGTTCCGCCTGTGAGCGTCCTATCATTGCAAGCCGAGTCGGAGGACTTCCGGAGGTCGTGAAAGATCAAGTAACAGGCCTCATGGTAGAACCCGAAAACGTGGACTCCCTAGCCCAAGCGATGGAGTATCTTATAGAACATCCAGAAGAGAGACGTCGAATGGGGAGAGCCGGGCGGGATTTTATCCTCGAACATTATGACTGGAAAAATAATGTGACCCAGATGGAGCGAGTCTACCATGCCCAGCTTGCTACGAGACGCAGAACCTGAGAGTTAGATTATAACCGCACAGCCTCACTCCTAATACATACTGAAGATACATACCTGAGTATCGAATCAGAAGTCAGACACTCAATCTAGGGGTCTAGAATATATCATACCAACATATCTAAAGTACGAGGAGGTGATCAAGATGGTACAGAACTCAGCCGCACGAGAATCCATAAGTCAGCCAGGAAAAGAGTACCCTATCACATACTCACGCTGGCAGTTGCTAGCGAAGCGGGTGCTTGACCTCTTCGTATCCTTCGTCTTGCTCATCTTGCTCTCGCCCTTACTCCTCTTTATCGCACTCTGGATTCGGATGGACTCCTCAGGTCCAATCATCTTCAAGCAGACCCGTATCGGTCTTCATGGCAAGCCCTATACCATCTATAAATTCAGGACGATGGTGACGAATGCAGATGAGATCATGAAAGCGAAGTTGGCTAAGTTAGAAAGCTTAGAGAATTTCACCTTTCAGGAAAAAGATGACCCACGGATTACACCAAGTGGTCGCTTCTTACGTAAACTGAGCTTTGATGAGCTGCCACAGCTTTTGAATATCTTGATAGGGAACATGAGTTTAGTTGGGCCACGACCCGAAGTTCCGGATATCGTGAAGCACTACACCACTGAGCAGCACAGACGATTGAATCTTTTACCCGGTGTCACAGGGCTAGCTCAAGTTAACGGAAGAAGCGAGTTGACCTTAGCTGAGACAATGTCATACGACTTAGAGTATGTTCATCGCTGGAGCTTTTGGCTTGACCTCCAAATCCTTTGGAAAACTGTATTTGTTGTGCTTACCGGTAAAGGGGCATACTAAATGCGTAAGCCATACTAGGAATTAGAGATACTAGGCAATTATGTTAAGGTTATTCAGACCAGCTCAATGTATGAAAGAGTATGGTCTTTAACTTTCATTAATCGTAGATGCATATAAGTCGAAAAACGAGCAATTAGATAGTATAATAAAGAACTAACAGAGCGAAGAACTAATAGCACGAAGAACTTATAAGCAATCAATATGGCACATAAAAGTACATAATGAGCCTATGAGCAGGCGAGCTGCATTGCGGAGAGAATCTTTTAGGCCGAAGAGCGAGGGGAGCGCCGGAGACGTAGCGTGAAGCCGAGCTACGGTTCACATCAGGTATTACCCAGAGGTTCAGCGAGGTAGCGAAGACGACTAGCGATGCCTACGGCCGAATGCTCCCTCGCATTCGAGCTCTGAACCTATAGATGAACGGAGCAATGCAGCTCGCCGCCGACCCAGATAAAAAGACCCTAAAAAATACTAAATACTAGGAGGATCACTATGATACGCGAAGTCATTCTAAACCAACTAGCAGAGATCACCGGAGAAGACGAAATCAAGAGGAATCCAGATATCGAGCTCTTTAACGGTTTACTTGATTCCTTCGGGATAATCCAATTATTTGTAGCGATTCAAGAGGAACTAGATATCGATGTCGCTCCCACCGAAGTAGATCGCGAGATGTGGTCTACTCCAAATAAGATTATAGCGTACCTTGAGGAGCGCTTCGGCAAATGATCAGACGAAGTTTGGGGCCAGTCATCGTGGCACTCATTCTCTTCTTTCTCACCCTGTCCTCTCTCGAACCAATAACTAGGGCAGTTCTCGATCGATTCTACTTTAGACCAGGTGTCGTGCAAGCAGCCGGATCCTCACAAACCCCGATCGCTTTTCAGGGAGTGGTTCTCCAAGAAAAAGCGCTGACCACTCCTGATATTTTGCCCCTCTACGGATCTTCGGAGTTTTCCGCTGAGTCAGAATTCCATCCCTGGAAGGTCTTTGATGGAAAACCAACGGGGTTTGTTCCTTTTCTGGTTGGGCGGGGTGGGAGCCAGAGCTTGGTCCATAGTCTAAGCTTGGCAGCTCAAGGGGATACTCTGAAAGAGAAAAAGGTTGCAGTTATACTTTCTTCACAGTGGTTTGTCCCTCAAGGGATCACAACCGAATATTTAGCGCAAAATTTTTCTCCCTTACAGGCCTATCAGATACTTTATGATGATACCTTATCATCCCAGATCAGAGGACAGATTATTGCCCGCTTGCTAGAGTACCCGGAAGTGTTGAAGAGTTACCCGACGCTTGAGAGGAATCTTCGTCATTACGGAGACAGCGGACTTAGAAGCTGGGTAGAGGCCCCCTATACGGCGGTCTATCGAGTGGCGGGGTGGACTGAACTCCAGGCACTCGTGCTTCGAGATGCGATGGAAACGGCTCAATTTTTACCTTTATTAAAAGAAGATGTTGTCAATCGAAATGCAGATACCGTAAACGTGAATTGGGAGGCGGGGACAAGCTCCTTAGATTGGGCGAAGCTTCGGAAAGCAGCCGAGCAACGGGGAAAAGAACTTACAAGAAACAATTCCTTCCATGTGATGGATTCTTATTATACAAAGTATATTGCCCCAGACCTTAAGAAAAGTAAGGGATCTTCTGAAGGATTAAGTCTTTACCCCTCACCAGAGTATCAAGATTTACAAATCTTGATGGATGTGCTTAACGAAAAGGATGCGGAAGCTCTCTTTATCATTGTTCCGACTAATGGGAAGTGGTATGACTATATCTCCTTTTCTCAAAAAGAGCGAAAAGCGTATTATGCACGGGTTAACGATATGATTCAAAAGAACGGCTTTGAAGTGGCGGATTTTTCCGGACATGAATATGAACCCTATTTTCTGCAAGATATCATGCATCTAGGGTGGAAGGGATGGGTGTACGTCGATGAAGCATTGGACAAGTTTTATCACAAAGGGTAAAGAGTGGAGTCCGACCGCTCGGTGGTTTGGACGGGTATTTTATTACTACTTCATTTTAATGGCACTTTTCATTCTTTATTTTGTTCAGAAACAGCACGTACCAGCACCCTATATCTATAACAACTTCTAAAAGCGAGTGGGGACGATTATGCTAAGAGAAATCATCGACCAGTGGGCAGTTGAGTGCCCACAACGCATTGCTCATCAGCACCGAGAGCAGGCTTTAACCTATTCGGAGTTAAAGCAGTTCTCTGATGCACTTGCAGTATGGATTCATGAGAAATTAGGGGAAGAGCAGGAAGCCCACTCTCCTATTGTTGTCTATGGTCATAAAGAAAATGAAATGCTTGTAGCCTTCTTGGCGTGTATTAAATCCGGGCATCCCTATGTCCCCGTGGATACCACAGTTCCCCTTGAAAGGGTACGCCAGATTATTGAAGCCTCTGGAGCGAAGCTTCTTCTTTCCCCGCAGGAAGTCCCTGAAGGGTTAAGGAAAGAGGGATTAGTCGTTCAGGAAAAGCTATCGATCCACCGGTCTGATAGAAGATATCTTGGACAAGCACCAGCCCTGGAGTGGCAGGTGGGTCAAGAGGATGTCTACTATATCATCTATACCTCAGGAAGTACGGGCACGCCTAAGGGGGTTCAAATTACCCTGGGGGCTCTTGAGAGTTATTTAAACTGGGTCAATACGGCCTATAACCCGATCGCGAAGAAGGAAGTCTTCCTAAACCAAGCTCCTTTCTCGTTTGACCTCTCGGTCATGGATCTTTACATGTCTTTAAGCACCGGAGGAACCCTCTGGAGCATAGATAAAGCGGAAATTGCCAACCTTCGAGAGGCATTTCAGTCTTTCTCACGCTCAGGCGTAACCATTTGGGTTTCTACTCCTTCGTTTGCGGAGATCTGCCTCATGGATAAAAGCTTTAACGCGACACTCCTACCAGAGCTGAAGCATTTTCTCTTTTGTGGAGAGGTCTTACTCCATGACACAGCAGCGAAGCTTATCGAGCGGTTCCCGGGAGCGAAGGTTGAAAATCTCTACGGTCCGACAGAAGCTACTGTGGCAGTAACGACCGTTACGGTCACTCCAGATATTTTAGCGACCTATAATCCGCTACCCGTCGGACAAGCCAAGCCCGATGCCCAAGTCCTCATTTGCGATTCAGAGGCCTTGGATCAAGCCATGCAGGAGGCTGAGTTGAAACATGCCCCACAGAACCTGCCAAACGGAGAGCGGGGAGAAATCATCATTGCTGGCCCGAACGTCAGCATAGGGTATCTCAATAACCCGGAGCAAACCCGTAAAGCTTTCTTCTCCTGGCAGGATGAAGCCGGGACAATTTGGCAAGCTTACCGGACAGGAGATGCAGGAGCCTTCAAGGGTGAGCAGCTCTTCTTTTATGGTCGGTTAGATTTTCAGGTCAAGCTGCATGGTTACCGAATTGAGCTTGGAGACATAGAAGAGAATCTCAGAAAGCTTCCTGAGGTAGAGAATGCCGTTGTTCTTCCCATCGAGAAGCAGGGCAAGGTCGAATACTTGCAAGCCTTCCTGACAACTACAGAAACCGTGACAGAAGAATTCAAGACATCCCAAGCCCTCAAGGAAGCACTACGTCAGAGCCTTCCAGACTACATGATTCCAAGACGATTCACCTATGTTCAGACCATGCCTATGACCCCGAACGGTAAAGTCGATCGAAGGGCTCTTCTGGGAGGGATCCGATGATTCCTTATGAGAATTTCTCCTTCTTCGCCTTGATGCTCGTTCCCTTAGTTACTGCAGTGCTTCTAGGACTCTTAGGGGTTTCCGGGCGAATCCGAGCCATATGGCTTATCGTTGCTACCCTTTTGATGCTCTGGGTGGTTTATCGGCCCGTCATCGCGCTAGCTCAGGTGGTTACCTATTTCCTTTGGGGCTACATCCTCGTCCGAGGTTTTCTGGCCTTTAGGCAGAGTGAAAAGGGTAAGGATAAGAAAACCCTTCAGCGAGTGTATCTGCTAGCAGTTCTAGCCAGCATTTTACCCCTTGTCTTAGTTAAGCTGAATCCGGTTTTTAGCGCGACTGGGATATTGAGCACCCCCATCGGGTTCTTAGGGATTTCTTATTTAACCTTTCGGACCACTGGAACCGTGATTGAAATCCGCGATGGTCTCATCAAAGAAGTAAAATTCCTTGATTTTATGCTTTATATTTTATTCTTCCCCACCCTAGCCTCTGGCCCAATCGACCGTTATCGGCGCTTCGTCGAGGATTTAACCAAGCCGCCTTCCAGAACGGACTACTTAGGCTTAATTGGTGAGGGAATTGATCTCATCTTCCGAGGGTTGCTTTATAAGTTCATCATCGCGTACCTCATTAATAAGTACGCCTTAGCGCCTTTAACTCAAGTCTCAGGATTTGTCGCAACGATTAAGTATATGTATGCCTATAGCTTTTATCTCTTCTTTGACTTCGCTGGATATAGTGCCTTTGCGGTCGGAACGAGTTACCTTCTTGGGATTAAGACCCCTCAGAACTTTAACAAACCGTTCCTCTCGAAGAACATTAAGGATTTTTGGAATCGTTGGCATATGTCACTATCCTTCTGGTTCCGAGATTACATCTACATGCGTTTCGTCCTAGATTCCGCTAAGAAAAAGCGCTTTAAGAATCGCTATGCCTCCGCTTATATCGGCTATCTTCTCTTATTTGGTATCATGGGAATCTGGCATGGGACCCAGCTTCAATATATTGCTTATGGTTTCTATCACGCGGCAATCATGATTGGCTATGACTGGTTAGAGCGGCAGAATAAGAGCAAACACTTCTGGGGTGAAGGTCGGGTCTGGGATGCGTTAGCTACAGTCGTCACCGCACACTTTGTCTTCTTTGGCTTCCTCATTTTCTCCGGTCGACTCGGGTAAGACCAGACTTTTTCATGAAACTTATAGCTAAGTGATGCACTATTATCATGATTGAACGTACAAAAAGGATGTCTCGAGTGAATCCACCAAAATGAGGTTCACCAGAGGCATCCTTTAATTTTATGTAGTTTAACAACATTCTTAATTTTCCAGTTGATTATTAAAGAATTCGCGGTAATATAGAAGTGTCCCTAAATTTCGATAAACTTAGACAATAAATTTTAAAAAATAAAGGAGGGAGATTTCAATGTCCCTCGAACTTCAAATTATAAAACCAGAGAAGAAGTATGTTTCGGAAAGAATAAGCAAATTGGGTCACTTCCTAAGTCATCCGCTTTGCATTTTTCTTTTTACGATCCTTCTTTTTGTGCTTAGTATCACTTTTCTTATCCGAGGTATGAAAGCTTGGACAGAAAACGTTGATTTAAAGCCCGGTGTGGTCAAGGCGATGGGAGTCAACCCACATTTTGATACCTTCCAAGGTTTACTCCTTCAGCAGAAGGCCTTTAGTACCCCAGGGGTACTCCCTATGTATGGATCGTCTGAGATGTCTATGATTAAGGATTATCACCCGGCTAAAGTACTAACTCCTGAGACAGGAGTGACTCCGTTCCTGGTCGGAAAGGGAGGAACCCAGACCATCATCCATGTATTGAATTTTGCTTCCCTTAAGGACTTAGAGGGGAAGAAGGTTGCTATCTTTTTAACCCCCCAATGGTATGCAAAAGGGGGTATACCCCAATCCTTCTTTGAGGGAAATTTCTCAGCCCTGCAGGCCTATCAGATACTTTATAATTCAAAGCTTTCGCCAAGGCTTAAGCGTCAGATAGCGGAACGAATTCTTAAGTTTCCAGGAGCCTATACTGATTATCCACATCTTAAGAAGCTGCTATCAGATGAATTGGAATCGGGCTATAGGGTTGAAGCGGATCGTACCTTGAATTGGGTCCCTGCTCATATGGAATACGCTGCTTTAGAAATCCGGGACATCGTTAAGACGGAATGGCATCTAAGAAGACTTTCGCAAAAAACTATAAATGACTATTCCTCTCAAGACACCTCTGTCCAACCCGTGGCATGGGACAAGCTCCGTGAAGAAGCTCAGGTCGAAGGGATGAATTCCACGACGAATAACCCCTTCGGTATGGATAATACCTTCTATCAAGACAATATTCTCCCCAAGCTTCAGGAAAAGAAGGATACGGATAAGAATGATTCACTGTCCACTTCACCAGAGTATGATGATTTGACGCTTTTAATTCAGGTGCTTAAGGAAAAAAAGGTCAAGCCCTTATTTGTAATCATCCCAATGAATGGGCGATGGTATGATTACACTGGCTTACAGCGCTCAGAACGAGAAGAGTGTTATACCAAGCTTGATACTCTAATTAAGGAAGGAGGTTATCCTGTAGCGGATTTTTCCTCTCATGAGTACGACGATTATTATCTAAGGGATCCCTGGCATCTTGCCTGGAAGGGCTGGGTCGATGTGGATCAGAAGTTATACGAGTTCTATAAGGAAAACTAGGTCTAAGAATGAAGTGTATAGAGATAAGTAAGCTTGCGGGGGAGTAAAAGTGAAAGTACGGCGCTTTGGCCCAATGGTTATCGCGATTGTTTTGTTCGCGTTAACCGTCTTTTTTATGAGGCCACTTACTGAAAGCATAATCGATAATGTCTGGTTAAAAGATCCTGAGAATATCGAGGCCGTTGGTCTCAACCCTGAACCTGAAGTGCTGTACGGGAGCATACTCCAATCCAAAGCGATTAGGACCGACGGAATTGTGCCCTTCTACGGCTCCTCTGAGCTCGGGACCGGATTTGAGTTTAACCCTACAAAAGTATTTGCCAACAAACCAACGGGCTTTACCCCGTTTATCGTGGGCAGAGGGTCTGTCCAATCCTTAGTCAACGTCTTAAACCTTGCATCCCAAGATGGCCTAAAGGGGAAAAAGCTAGTCTTTACCTTCTCCCCCGACTGGTTTGCCGCAAAAAATGGACTTGCCTCAGAACGCTTAGCGATGAACTCTTCACCACTTCATGTCTATCAGGTCATCTTAGATCCTAAGCTTCCTCGAGATATAAAGAAGGAAATCGCACAGAGAGTGCTTGAAGTTCCAGAGGTCATCAAGGACTATCCAGATTTGAAGCTTCTCCTTGAAACCTATCTGTCGGAGGACTGGGGTTCTACGGCGAAGAGAGTGGGGCTCTGGCCCTTAGCCGAAGTGAAGCTCGCAGCTCTGGAAATCCAGGATGCCAGGCAGGTTCAGCCCCTTCTCCAAAAGGCGAAGCAAAAGGCAAAGGGACACCCAGAAGGATCTACCCCGACAGATCCTAGAGTAGCTTGGGATAAACTTCTCGATCGTTCCGTTCATCGAGGGCAAGACCTCATCACGAATGACTTGAATATCCTTGATTCAAGCTATGCCTCCCACGCAGAATACGGAAAGAAGGGCTCCTGGAAGAATCTGAAGCTCTACCCTTCAAAGGAGTATCAAGACTTTGAGCTTTTGTTACGTATATTAGAAGATAAAGGGGCAGAGCCGTTATTTGTACTCATTCCCGCCAATGGAAGATGGGCAGATTATGCTGATTTTCCAGTCGGAGAGCGGAAGGCCTACTATCAGAGAGTTCGTGGCATGATTCAAGATCATGGCTTTCAGATTGCCGACTTTTCCGATAAAGAATACGAAAAGTATTTTATGCAGGACCCTTGGCACATCGGTTTAAAGGGATGGGCGGAAGTGAATAAGGCTATCGATGCATTTGTGAACTCCTAAACTCAATGATTCTACATTTCATATCTCGCACACACAGAAATGACCGAGGGCTTTGCGCCTTCGGTCATTTCTACGTACTTATGCTAGCAGGGGAGAGGCTTCTATATGAAAAACAATTTTATACTAGAATTCAAACGAACGTGTTATACTATGTTTACAGAACTTCTGAATTTCAGATGGAGGGACAAGAATGCAAACTGCAGCAAAAAGGAAATCATACGGCTTAGTACGTTTGGGAAAACGCTCTGTTCTTACCCTTGGAGCAGACTTAACACGGGAATTGCGTTTATCGGATGGTGATCTATTTGAGCTTTGCGTACAGGACGGAAAAATAATTTTAGAACCCAAAAAGGTTATCCCCGCAAATCAGGAATGGTTTTGGACAGAAGAATGGCAAGCAGGGGAGCGCGAAGCTCAAGCTGAGATTGATGCAGGGTTAACAAAACGTGCTAATTCTGCAAAAGAACTCATGGAGGAACTAATGAAAGATGACGATTGAGCATTCAATAATCTTTGATTGGACTCCTCGCTTTAAACGGGCTTTTAAAAAGATACCAAAACAAGCACAACTCCTTTTTGGGGATAAGATCGCACAATTTGAAGACGATTGGCGGCATCCATCACTAAGAGTTAAGCGTATAGAAGGAACAGAAGGGATATGGGAAGCTAGTGTGAACATGAGTATCCGTTTTACCTTCAGTTGGCTTAAGGATGGACAGGGAAACGAGATCTGCCAGCTTCGTAACATCGGAGATCACGATCATTGTCTGAGGCCACCGTTCTAATAGGGGATTGAAATTAAGCCCAGAACAACAAAATTTAATTCGGAACAATGAAGAAACCTTAGCCAACAGATAGGCTAAGGTTTCTTCATTCTATTCGTAATTTAGATTCTTCATTTTCCTGGTAACTAAGTTAGTATCGACAGAAGAATCCTAACGTAGATGTTGTCTTAGTATGGGATAAATAATCTTAGCGGTATCATCGTCATTTACCCATCCCATTGCCCATGGGCCAACTCCAGCAAGTCCAAATTCTTCGAGTAAAGAGAGTTTAGCATTCCAGCTCTTGCTATCATCAAAATATACTGTATGCCCAACACCTTTGCTGTCGGTATATTTAAACGTAGGAGTACCCACTGAATCGGTCACAGGGTTTGATTTTTCGTAAGAAATATCTGCTTTATATAGCTGTAAGGTTTCAACAGCCTTGGAATACCCATAAGCTGTTGAATCATATAGATCATTTCCATCCTTATCTTTTCCTGTAGTGACCCAATCTCGGCCATAGTAAGGGATTCCCATCAAGACCTTTTTCATATCGACGCCCTCACCTTTAACATAATTGAGAACTTGCCTAATCCAGGGTAAGGGTGCGATAGGTCCGGGAGCGGAAGTTCTATAGTGATTATCATAGGTCATTACATGGAGATAATCGACGTATTGTGATAAATCATGGTAATTATATTCATCTAACCAATATTGACTAGATGAGCTTCGTGCCATAACGGCCATGATTACAATTTTATTTTGAGGCTTTAGCTGAGTATATAATGACTTCATGAACTCAGTAAGATCTTTTTCTACGCTATCATCTAGCAACTCAAAATCAACGACAACTCCGTCTGAATTTGTGTTTTTAACTAGGGAAATGATTTGAGCAATTAGCTTCTCTCTTGCAGCAGGATCTTTAAGCATGGTGTCTATTTCTGAGCCACTTCCATTGACCAGCGGTACAACTTTTAAGCCAAGTCCATGTGCCATATTAACCAACTGGGTGTAGTTAGGTGAAGCACTATCCCACACGAGTTCAAGTGTACCGTCTGCACTAATGGATTTTCTCCAGTTTGGGGATACGTAGTCCACATAGTCGGTCGTTTTGTTTGGAATCCGGGACAGCTGTTGAATATAAGCGTTGAGGCTTGAGTAACCATCCCAATACTGTAGAGAAATTCGTGGGCTTACAGAGCCCGTTCGAATCATACTTTCAAGACCGTAGCTTATCACTCCCCAACCTCCGAGCATCGTGAAAGAGGAGCCGCCTAAGCGCCGGGTACTGAGATAGCCCATGCTATCCGTACTTAAATCCTGTTTCGGGACAAGGACGATCGGGTTGTTTTGCTTTGCTGCGAGCACTGCACCAGCGAGTGCATCCGGGAAGTCCTCACCTGTGGCAACATAGATGGAATCAGAGGAATAGCTCAATGTATTTAACACCTTGAGATTTGTTTCATAGCGGTCAAGACCTGCGAGGCGACCTACGGTGTATTTCTCTTTTAAAAGCGTTTCTACCTTGGGTTCAATAACCCCTTCTCCCCCAATTAGGGTGATTTTCGTTACGCCAAGGGTTTGAAGTGCGTTAAGGGTTACCTCAGGGACACTCCCTGCATCGGTTAGGAGAAGGGGGATCCCCTTCGCAGCCGCATAGGAGGAGATACTTAAGGCATCGGCGAAGGACTCTCCAGCAGCAAGGAAAGCTTCAGTCGAGCTGGGGACTCCTTTTAAAGCGATTTTCGCAGCCGTTTCATAGCGATCTTCGCCCTTTAAGCGTTCGACAGTGAGGTTGTTTTTCGTCAGTGTCGCTTCTACTGCACTGGAAACGGCACCTGTTCCACCCAAGATATAGACTTTAGTAGCTTTTAGACGTTGGATCTCAGCCAGGACTCCCTCGGTTAATTGCCCCGTCTCAGTCAGAAGAAGGGGACCATTTGCTTGAGAACTCTTAGCTAAGACTGCACCAGCAAGGGCATCCGGAAAATCATCCCCTCGGGCAAGAACAACCGTACCGGCTTGTGTCCAACCCGCTTGGGAAACCTGAAGGGCGGTATCATAACGCGAAGTCCCAGCAAGACGAAAGGCTTGAGGGGCAAGTGTATCCGCGTAAACCTCATTCGTATGACCTACCGGAAGAACGGAATTTGAGAAAAAAAGGGTAAAAGTAGTTAAGGTCGCAATAAGCGTGGCTGTGACTTTTTTGGGGAGCCGAGATTGGGTATTCAATCGTTTCAGCATGTCCATCTCCTTTACTTTGATAGTAGCATCTTTGCATACTTCGCCAGAATTAGGTAGATTCCTTCCAATTTGCTGTAAAAAGCAAGTAGTAGTTTGTCGAAAAAGGAAATAAGCCTGCTGGGGCGAATTTAAATCTTAAATTAAGATAGGATGTCTTAATTCTAAAGGAATTAGATCGAAAGAAATACAAGAAAAAAAAGGAAGGCAAAAATGCCTACATTTAATGATACGAAAACAAAGTTCTCTTTTGATGGGGATAAGGGAGGAAATGCTTAAGATGATAAATAGGAACGCGAGGGTTATAAGCGTAGGGGTGATTCTAACACTGCTCTTCGGTATGAGTACCGTACCTAAGCACACTCAGCTTGAAGCAAGCGGGTATGAAGAGAGGGAAAACAGCAAGGTATCTGAGAATAAGGTAGCCACGGCAACCCAAGTGAATCCCGCCTATGTCAAGGAGGAAATAGAATCAACGGAGAAGTTAATAACCTCCGAGGAAGCTAATCCGTCTGAGAAGTCAGGGCTTATATCAGATCTTTCAAATCGATTCGTTGTAAAGCTTGCTCAAGGGACATCACCTGAGGAGATTGCCGAGAGCATCCATGCTGAAATCCTGCGGAAGGGACCGCTTGACTATATAACGCTAGCTGTACCTTCCGGGCAATTGAACGAAGCCATCAAAGCTCTCGGAAGAACTCCGGGAGTATTAAGCGTAAACCCCGCGCAGAAGATTAAGACCGCAGAGGTCACAAGCCCACAGGTAACAGACTCTCACTATTCAGAGCAGTGGGGACTAAGCAAGGCTGAGGTTCAGAGGGCTTGGGGACTTGGTGCGACAGGCGCAGGGATCACAATCGCGACCATTGATACAGGTGTAGATGTGAATCATCCTGATCTGAAGAATAATCTTGTCGAAGGATATAACGCTATCACCGGAAAAACGGGGCTCTCCGCCGTACAGGATAATAATGGGCATGGGACGCACGTGGCTGGGATTGCTGCAGCAGGACTAAACGGAGAAGGAATCGTCGGAGTTGCTTATCAGGCGAAGCTTATGCCAATTAAAGCAATGAATCGCTTGGGAGAAGGAACCGATGATGTCGTTGCAGACGGAATCATCTGGGCGGCGAATCATGGGGCACAGATCATTAACTTAAGCATCGGGGCTAATGAGGAAACCAATATTCTGAGAGACGCGATTCAGTACGCTCAAGCGAAAGGAGCCTTGCTTATAGCAGCTGCAGGGAATAAAGAAGAAAGTAGTTCAGTTGCTTCTATAACCTTTCCAGCGGCTGAGTCTGGAGTTCTGGCCGTTACTGCAACAGATAGTAGAGATCAACTGGCCTCCTTTTCCGTAACTGGGCCACAGGCTGGATTAGCGGCCCCTGGAGTGAATATCATCAGTGATTATTGGCAGAATCGTTCAGGCTATGCCTCGACAGATGGGACCTCCATGGCTTCTCCCTTTGTGTCTGGTACAGCTGCACTCGTCTGGGGTCTTCATCCGGAACTCAATGCAGAGCAAGTAAAGATTCTCCTTGAGAATTCAGCCCTGGATCTCGGGGGAGCCGGACGTGATTCAGACTACGGTTTTGGACGAGTCAATGCGTATTGGGCGGTGAGGTTTGCAGAAAAGCTCGAAGATGTTCCATCACCGGCTAATTTAACCTGGGTAGGGGGAAGGGTGCAAAGCGAAACGGGACAAGCCTCAAGCACGACGGCAAAATTAACGATCCCGCCCAGAGCATTTGGAACAGATCCAGAAAAACGTGTCTCAGTTCAACTCACTGCTCTCCAAGAAGTACCTGATTTTCCTCAAGAGATTATCTCGGCAGGGGACGGAATCTTAGCTAAGTGGGATAGCTTGAGTCAGAAAAGCTTAAGTTTAACCGTCTTACTTAAGTCGGATCAGGTCTCAGGGAGCAAAAATCTATCGCAGGGCGATAACCAATTAGCCTATCTTTATCACTGGACCGGATCACGCTGGCTCAAGATAGGAGGGGGAATCGGATTAGCTGAGATGTCTCAAGGGGTTACAGCAGGAATTTCAGAACCTGGGATTTATCGGGTCGGCTTCGAAGCCCTTCCTGAAGATAATCGGATTGCCGGAGAAGACCGGATTCAGACCGCTGTGCAGATTTCACAGGCCAATTTTTCGACGGGGGCAGATACCGTCCTCTTCGCACGTTCCGATGACTTCCCGGACACTTTAGCAGGAGCACCCTTGGCCTATAAATATCATGCACCGATTCTCCTGACAGAGGTCACTGCTTTACCAGATTCTGTACTGCAAGAGCTGAAGCGGCTTAACCCTAAGAGGATTATCCTCTTAGGAGGGACGGGTGCTGTCTCTACATCCGTGGAAGCCAGGCTTCAAGCGCTTGCCCCTGTACAACGCATAGGAGGAGCAAATCGCTACGCGACCGCTTCGGGAATCGCCAAAGAGCTTGGCATGATCGGAGAAGCGGTCCTTGTAAATGGGAACAATTATCCAGATGCCATCACCATGGCCGCAGTGGCAGCGCAAAGAGGAATCCCGATTCTTTTGACAGAGTCTAACGCTATACCCGCTGAGACGGACACCACTCTTAAGAAGTTCTCCGTGAGTCAGACGGAAATCATCGGTGGAGAAGGTGTTATCTCCTCCGTAATCTTCAGAAGCCTTCCCAGCCCTACCCGCCTCTCTGGGACCGACCGCTATGCCACTTCCGCAGCGGTGCTTAAGGCGTATCCTCCCGAGGGCAGCCTTGTCTTTCTCGCTACAGGAGAAAACTTCCCGGATGCTTTAACGGGAGGAGTCGTCGCAGCCCTTAATAACTCGCGAATCGTCCTTGTTCCCCCCGAAGGAACCAGTGCTAAGCAACGTGAGGTTATTGATCCCTGGAGTGGGAAAAGTTCCTTTGTTTTCGGAGGGAATAGCATTGTCCCAGAGGATATAATCAGACAAGTGCAGGTTTTGATCCAGTAAAGTAATAAGAACCCTGTTAGGATTTCCCACTCAAGGACAGAAGATTTTTGCAGGATTTGCCTGAACCATGTCGAAACCCATAAAGAAAACCTAAGAAAAAGGAGGGATATCAGTGTGGCAACGAAAAGTTAAATGGGGTTTCTTACTTGCGGCATTCATAGGCTTTTGGTTAACGAGCCAAGCCATTACGCAAGCAGCTCCATTAACAGCCCAGGTGACACGACTCTACGGACCAACACGAATCGAAACTGCCATTCGGATTTCCCAAGAAGGGTGGACGAACGCCCAAACGGTCTTGCTCGCAAGAGCCGATGATTTTCCGGACTCCCTGGTCTCAGTGCCCCTATCTAAGCGCCTTGATGCACCGATCCTACTTACTTACCCAGAAGAACTCGATGCAACCGTTCTTAAGGAGCTAGAACGCCTCGGAACAAAGCATGTCATCCTGCTCGGTGGGGCCGGGGTAATGGGAGAAGAAATTACTACCCCTCTTGAGAACGCGAATCTAACGTGGGAAAGAATCGGGGGAAAAGACCGTTATGATACTGCCGTTCAGGTCGCAGAGCGCCTGGGCGGAAATGGACAAGTCATTCTTACAAATGGGCAAAACTTCCCGGATGCTTTAGCCATCGGGCCGTATGCAGGTTTCACAGAAACTCCGATTCTACTCACAGACTCAAATGAACTTCCCGAAGTTACTCGGGATACATTAGAAGCCTACGGTGCTTATAAGCTCAATAATGGGGGAGAAGCCGTCGCCAAAACCTATGTCATCGGTGGAGAAGGAGCGGTATCTCCAGAAGTCGTTCAAGGGTTAAGCGGCATTACACGAATTTCCGGCAAGGACCGTTATGAGACTGCTGCGCGGGTCCAATGGTTTGCCCAAGAAAAACTGAAAGGGCAGACACAGGCAGGCACGTTACAGAAGCTTTTTCTCGTTACAGGCCAAAATTTTCCCGATGCCTTAGTTGCTGGAGCGCTTGCAGTGAAGCAAAATGCCTTTCTCTTTATGTCTGAGAAGGATGAACTCCCTGTGATGACCTACTCCGCCATGGGGAATGCCGGCGATAAGCTTTGGGTCGTGATGGTCGGAAGTCAAGCCATTCTTTCCGAACAAGTTCAAGGTATGGTCGAGGGGAGAATTATCCCGCCCTATCTCCTAGCAGGAGTAACGGTTGTCCTCGATCCGGGCCACGGCGGGAAAGATACAGGTGCCATCGGTGCGACCGGTTCATATGAAAAGAACAATACCTTGCCGACAGCCCTTTACGCTGCTGATTTACTAAGGCAAGCGGGTGCAAAGGTTATCTTGACCCGAACCAGTGACTCTCCTCCTTCCGGTGAGGCCTACACAGAATTAAAAGATTTACAAACTCGCGTAGACATTGCGAATCAGAATAAGGCCGATATTTACGTCAGTATACATAATGATTCCTTTTCTAATCCAGAGGCTGGGGGAGTAACGACCTACATATCCGAGGATAACCCACAGATGGATAAGGCAAAAGCCTTAGCAAACGCTGTCCAGAAAGAAGTCATTAAGCAGGTGGGATTACAAGATCGCAATGTAAAAAGTGCGAATTTTTACGTGATCAAAAATACGAATATGCCTGCTATTCTGGTTGAACTGGGCTTTGTTTCCAATCCAACAGAAGAAAAGCTCGTCGCAACCAGTGATTTTCAGAAGAAAGCAGCCATGGGGATTTACCGCGGAGTCCTGATTAACCAAGGGTTCTAAGGCCATACTCAGGAAAGGTTCAGGGAAAATTAATAAATTCTTAATCCGAATTCCATAGAAAGGTATGGAAAAAGTCAGGCTTTTTCGGTATACTTAATCTCGCATTCAATTTTGTTATAGCTATGCTTCCAAAGATTATAAAATATTTTTGGGCAGTAGCAGGAATATTACTTCCTCTGCAGAATAGTTATAACGAGTGTAGAAACTGATATAGGTTTCTACATTACAATGCGTCTAAAGGGTAAGCCACCCGCGAGGCTCAGGCCTCTCTGGGGGGGACGCCCCCGTAAAAGGGGTGGGGTGCCTTTAGATATTGCGCAATGTCTAAAGATTTGCGGCTTATTTAAGGGGGGTGGAAGATCAAACACTTTTTCACCTTAGGTGAGGATACGGGTAACATACATACTGTTTCTAATTAAAAAGTACACATGAAACCCGCAACTCCGAAGACACAATTTTAGTTCCACATGAAAGAGAGGAGAAATTCACTACATGAAAAAGACGAAAAAAGCTTTAGCATCTTTAGCTATCGCTGGTATGGTACTCTCCATGGCACCGATGAGCGTTTTCGCTGCCGATGCTACAACTAGACTCTCAGGCGCAGA
This sequence comes from Desulfitobacterium elongatum, assembly GCF_055378975.1. Lineage (NCBI taxonomy): Bacteria > Bacillati > Bacillota > Clostridia > Eubacteriales > Desulfitobacteriaceae > Desulfitobacterium > Desulfitobacterium elongatum. Next base: position 511,647 of record NZ_AP038772.1, read on the forward strand.
TCGCGTTGCAACTGCAATTGCAGTTGCTGCCAATGGCTGGGCAGCAGGTTCTGACAGCGTAATCGTTGTTTCTGCTGACGATGCTAACATCGTTGATGCTTTGGCTGCAGCTCCTTTAGCTGGCCAACTCAATGCTCCTATCCTCGTAACCTACAAAGATGCTTTGGATGCTCAAGTTCAACAAAAAATTGTTGATCTCAAAGCTAAAAACGTATACGCAATCGGTGCTTTAAGTGACGCAACTGTTGCTTCCTTAAAAGCTATTTCTGGCGTAACCGTTGAGCAACTTCAAGGTGCTGACCGTACGGAAACTGCTGCTAAAGTTACAGCAAAATTGAGCAAAGTCAATGGATCCTTTGTTGTTGCTTATGACGGCAAAGCGGATGCACTGTCTGCTGCTTCTTTTGCTGCTGCAAACGGCTATTCCATCGTCATTGCTAATCCAGACGGTACAATTCCTACTAACGAAACAGTTGTTGCCCCGACTTACTCCGTTGGTGGCCAAGTAACCGTTGCTGGCGCTACAGCTCTTGCTGGTGCTGACCGCTACGCTACTAACGCTGCAGTTGTTAACGGATTGACCTATAACTATGACAAAGTCTATGTTGCTAACGGCGAATCCCTCGTCGATGCACTTGCTGGTGCTCCTTTAGCTGCTAAGACCAAATCCCCAATCGTTCTTGCTGATGCTACTCAAGCAGTTACCGCAGCTAATGATAACCTGACTTCTTCTAGTCAAGTAATTGCATTAGGTGGCGTTGGTGCAGTTAGCGATACAGTTCTTGGGAAAGTTGCTTATCAAGCTCCTGCTACATTAGCAGTTGAGAGTGTAAGTGCTATTAACCTCGCAAAAGTCGTTGTAGTATTCAACCAAGCAGTAGATGAAGATTCTGCTGAAGTTGCTGGAAACTATGATGGAATCCCTGTTGTAGCTGCAGAGTTACAATCCGATGGTAAAACTGTCAATCTGTATATCAACAATAAATCAGATGAAACAGTTGCTGGTCTTGACAACTTTGAAGACTACGATGTAACTATTTCTGGTGTGAAAACCGTTGATGGAGTTGAGATGGATGAAGCATCCTTCGAAATTTCAACAAAGGATACAACAGTACCAGTAATTAGCTCTGTAGTTGCAAAAGGAAGTAAGTATGTTACAGTAAGCTTCAGTGAAGCAGTTAAAAATGCTGTTGTCAATGATGCTACTGACTATACTAACTTTGAATTAGATGGCGATCCTGTTGCTGTAGCTGATGTAGCTGCTTCCATGGGTACATCTGGTCAAACTATGACACTGAAGTTTGTTAATGCGATTACCGCTGGTAAACACACATTAACATTGATTCAACCGGCTAATGCGACTGCAGTTCAAGACTATGCAGGTTATAAAGTACCACCTGCAGAGTATGAATTCACAGTTACAAACGACTTCGCAGCTCCTTCAGTATCTAGCGTTAAGGTTATTGATCAGTCTAAAGTACAAGTTGTATTCTCTGAAGGTATGAACATCAATTCTACTGACGGAAATATTCAGGAGAAAGATTTCTACTGGAATACAACTGGTAGTGCGTCAAACACTGCGAAGTACAGCGATGATATTTCTAAAGTGAGTGACACTACTTGGGAAATCAGCTTCACTGATAATGCACTTGATACTGGAAAAGTCTACTTCTTTGCTAAAAATGTTGAAGATTTCTCTGGTAACAAATTAGCTGGTAATGTAGATGTTAATACCTACAAAACCGAGTTAACAGTTGCTGCAAATGAAGCTCCTAAAGTTACTGGTGTTACAGTAGAGAGTGACTCTGAATTAACAGTTAAGTTCTCTACATCAATGGATGAGGATACTGCAAACGATACAGACAATTATGTCTTAAAAGATGAAGATGGAGATGTCATCGACATCAACTCTGCTACATTAGTAGATGATGAAGTAACTCTCTTATTCGATGCTCTGTCTGGTGGAAAGTACACACTAGAAGTCTCAGGCGTTGAAGATGTAATTGGTACGGAGATGGCAAGTGCTCAAACTTACACTCTCAATATCACAGATACAACGCAACCAAGTGATGTTACAGCAGTAGCTACTTGGCAGGATGATTCAATCGTAATTGCATTTGACGAGGAAATGGCTGTTTCCGGTGATTATGCAATAGATAATAAGGACAACTACAAATTCCGCGGAAATGATCTTCCAGCTGGAACAGACCTTACAGTGCTTGATGGTGGTAAGAAAGTAAGAATTACCTTCCCGTCCTCTATTACCCTCAGTGCTGCAGATTCAATTGATATTGGATACTTTGATGCAAGTAAGGTATATACAGTAGCAGATTCTTCTGGTAATTTGTATACACCTGACACACTCGCAATTGGTGCAGAGCAACCAGCATTAAATATCAATACCGCTGGAACAACAGTTAAAGTTAACAGTTCTACGGAAGTTGAACTGACATTAGCTTCTTCCCTACCTGGATTTGATGAAGTAGTAGCAAGTGATTTCGTACTTGTAATTGGCACTAACACTTATGATGTTGTGACTGCCGAATTAGATGCTGACGATGATACCAATAAGACAGTATTTTTGACGATTGATGATGCTGATCACGAAATCGCTGCTGGAGAAACTGTTTACGTCAAGGTTCTTGATCTAAATCCAGCAGAATCTACTGACCTATACGGTATCGCAATTACAGACAATGTCATGACCCCAGCTGCTTCGACAAACGCAATCAGCCCTGTACTTGACGGTGCAGTAATTGTTTCTAACGATGTAATCGCTGTGAGCTTTGATGCTACTATTGCTAATGCTAGCTTTACCAACCTCAAAGGAGACTTAGTTATCACCCAAGGAGACAATACATGGACTGGTAATGACTTCTCCACAGTTGGATCTTCTTACGCTGCTGGAACTGTATCTGGTACAACTGATACCAAGACAGTCTACCTACAACTCGCTAGTAGTTCTGACAACTTCTTTGACGTTGCTGCTGATGCGACTATCAAAACTGTTGGCGAAGACTTCATTGATACCTTAGGTTCTAATGGTGGCGACTTAGCTGCTAATACCACAGGTATTACGACAAATTCGATGGCTCCAGTATCCTTAGCATTCGCAACTGACACCTTTACAGTTAATTTCAATCGTGCAATTGACTTCAAGACGGTTAAGGATGTTACTTGGACGACTCTGACAGCAACAGCAGATGTTGATGCCGATGGTGTAATGACATTTGATGGTGTGAACATTGGTGAAATCAAAGGCTTCACCACAGTTGCTCCTGTTAGCAATATCCCGGTTACGATTGCTAAAGTTGGTAACTATGGATTAGCGATTACAATTGGAGCTAATACAAATGGTGATTATGATGGAACAGCTAATATGACATTTGTTGCTTCCACCAAGATCAAGTCTACAAGCGGTGTTTCTGCTTCTGATGCTGTAACAGCAGTCTGCGCTACGAGTGCAGCAGGTGCTACTTTTGCAGTTGATAAGGCAGCTCCTGCTGCTCCGACAGCGACACTCACTGCTAATACGATTGTATTAGCGGGTGAAGCTGGTGCTACAATTAAGTATACTGTAGCAGCAGCCGCTACACTTCAAGCTGATGTGCTTGCAACTGGAACTGCATATACAGTAGCTCTCACACCTGCTGATGTTACTGATACATTCCACGTATCAGTTGTAGTAACTGATGCAGCTGGTAACACAACTTATAAAGATTTTGTTGTTACAGAAGCTGTCGCAGGAACAATCACAGCTGTAAACTAATTAGCAACCTCAGACCTAGGCTCGGGGGGAACTTCCCAGAGAATCTCCCCCGGGATCGTACCCCCTCAGGGTTCGACAATAGTTACAAAGAGATTCGATTGCCCCCAGGGTAATCGAATCTCTTTCTATCATTGAGAATGGTAAGCGCTCACGATAAGGGTAAGCGTCTAGTAAAACGTAAGCGTCTAATAGGTTCTTTCCAGCTTTAGTTGAATTTACAGCACTAAAGTGGTATAGATTTACAATTAAAACTGACCACTGATTTACGAATAGAATTGACCACTTTCGAAATAGACATTATCCTTCTTTCAGGGTGTTGAAAGGAGGAAAATTCGGAGGTGAGAGATGTGCAAGACTGGATAACGGTCAAGAAACTATATAAGAATGGGGTGAAAAAGCAACAAATAGCAAAACAACTTCATATATCAAGGAATACAGTCAAGAAGCTAATAAAAGCCAATAAAGAACCTCGGTATAATAGAACGATTTATGCTAGCAAGATTGATCCCTATCAAGAACTCATTAAAGAATGGTATCAAAGTCCACAATACGATTACATAGGAACTCGGATATTCAGAGAATTAAAGAAGATCGGTTATACCGGAAGTATTAGTCCCTTATATCGCTTTTTGAAAAAATTAGACGGCGATAAGCATCAAATTAACCCCAAGGCAACGCAACGAATCGAGACACCACCAGGAGAACAAGCACAATTTGATTGGGCTGAGTACGATGTGGTCCTCGATAAAGCCATCACGAAAGTGTACTGTTTTTCCCTGGTAATGGCCAATAGCAGAGATAAAAGGATACACTTCTCATTATCTTGTGATGGAGATGCGATTTATGATGTCATACAAGAGTTATTTAACGAGTTCGGAGGGGTTACTCAAGAACTAATTATTGATAACCCAAAAGCTCTCGTTGTTGAGAATGTTGAAGGAAAAGAAACCAAATATAATCTGGATGCTCTCAGAATGGCAGCTCATCTTGGGTTAGAACTCAATGCCTGCGCACCGTATCGAGCCCGAACCAAGGGAAAAGTGGAAAGACCTTTTAACTACATCGAAGAGCAGTTTATTAAAGGAAACTCCTTTTCATCAATGATCGAATTAAACAGAGCTGGAAAGGAATTTATTAAAGATTGGTGTCGTCAGAAACACGGGACAACAAAACGAATTCCAGAAGAGGCTTTTAAAGAAGCGGTTCCATGCCTGTTGCCATTACCCGATAAGCATTTCTTCCTCACAAACTTAGAAACAAGAAAAGTTAGTCTAGATTCACTAATAAGCGTAAATGGCAATAAATATAGCGTTCCAGTTAAGTATGTAGATAGGATTGTTCACTTTAAAATTTTCTATGGCTACCGATTAGAGATCTACGATTCAAAAAACAATGGGATAGCATCTCATAATCTTCTAAGAAATAATTCTGCAATATCTAGACTTGATTTACACTACGCCGAAATTGCGGTTAAAACGCCAAAGTCGATTCCCGAAGTTAAACGTGTATTTACGGCAACCTTTTCAAGAGGTGCGGAGTATTTAGAAAAGGCCAGTAAACGACTCCAACAGCCCAGTTACCACGCGCGACAAATTCTGAAGCTTCAGGATTTGTACACCATCGAAAGCCTCGAACTCCTCTTAGGATACTGTATTGACCACAATATCTATGAAATTGACAGTATAAAGGAAACTCTAAAAGTTAAGGCTGTGGATATTTTGCTTGGGAGTTTGGGTAAAGAGGTTGCTGCCACCACTGAAGCAAATCCTGATTTAATAAGAGATCTATCCTATTATGGTGGAGGTGGTCAATTTTGAGTGTAAATCCTACGATTAGCGCAGAGGATCAACATATTCACAGGACTTTGAAAAAGTTTAAGCTCGTCGATATCCGTAATAATTACAATGATTTGATTGAGGAAGCTAAAAGAGACAAACTCGATTACAAAAGCTTCTTGATCAAGCTCATTCGATATGAGGAACATGGAAAACTACGGCGAATGGTAGAACGGAATACGAAATCGGCCGGTTTTGACATCGATAAGACCCTTGAGAACTACGACTTTTCTTTTCATAACTACCGGTATAAGACCAAGATAATGGAGTTGGCCAGTCTCAACTTTTTAAATCGAAATGAAAACGTAATCTTAATCGGACCACCTGGTGTAGGCAATTATCGAAAGAGTCTAGTTATGGAAAGAAATTAGTGTACATCCTTAGTAATGCAATGAATGTTCTTTAATTTCCTTCCATAATAATCAGGGACGACAAAGGTTCTGTAACCAATGAAGGATATCGTTGTTTTCCTCCCATGCAGGAGCGTCCTCGCTCATCACTTGGGGATATGCAGCTTCCAAAGCTTTTCTTTTAAGCTCAGTATCGAATTTTAAATATATCTCAGTTGTGGTCACACTAACATGTCCTAACAAATCGCGAATATATATCAAGTTTATACCCGATTCCAACAGATGAAGTGCTTTTGAATGCCGTAGTATATGCGGATGTAGCCGGTTTGGAAAAGCCTCGTCACTATGGTTGAGCTTAGCCTGTTTAAAGTATTTGTCGAGAATATATGTAATGCCTGGTCTTGTAAAAGCTTGGTACCTGCTGTTATGAAACAAAGGACTTTGCTGTCGCCCATTTTCGAGAAGGTGGTTTTCGACCATATAACCTTCAAGAAGACTTCGGGTTTTAGCCAAGATTGGAACAATTCTTTTCTTGTTGCCTTTACCAGTCAAGGTAATCGTTGGAGGTTGCGCCAATCTCACTTCGCAGACCTTCAGATCGATCAATTCCTGCACTCTAGCACCTGCATCATATAGGACGACCATTAAGGCCAAATCACGACGACCTCTTTTCGTGGACGTATCAGGCTGTTCGAACAAATAAGCTAACTGATCCATAGAGAGATGCGGTATCGTCTGTTGCTGTTTCTTTTTAAACGGTATGCCGAGGATCTTTTGACTCTCAAATAAGATTTCCGGATATTCAGTTTGGGCATATCTGAAGAAACTGTGAATAGCGGCCAACCGCTGATTCCGGGTACTTGTACTTACATTTTTGAAGGTTTCGAGCCATTGTAAAAAGTTCTTAATGCTAAGTGGAGTTACACAAGCAAACGAAATGCTTTCCGGCCTGATTCGCTGTTCCTCTCGCATGAACATTAGGTATTGTTTAAAGGTATCGCGATAGGATTTAATCGTGTTAGGGCTAACATTTCTCTGTCCAGGCAGGAAATCAGTCAGATACCGCGCAAGTGTTTTTGCGAAATCAGTCTGCTTCATACAATACCTCCACCTCTGGGATGATGTATGAACAGGTTTTTTCAATCTTACTTGTAATGTCTGGATATAAATCGGCAGTTAGTCTCAGGTATCTTTGGCTTCCACGTAAATCTTCATGACCGAGGTAGGCCGAGAGATAGGGAAGGCAATTGTTAAGGTCCTTTCCTTCTCGAACCCACTTTTTCAAGCAGTTTACTGCGAAGACATGCCGCAGATCGTGAATACGAGGACCTTTGCCCCTCCCCAAATGTGAAATTCCCGCTTGCCGGAGAATATCTCTAAAGAGCTTGTATATAGTCGACTCTGAATAATATCCGCCATACGGAGAAGGGAAGAAAAAAGGGTTCCCTTTCTTTCCAATTTCGACGGTTACACAATATTCCCGGCACCGTTCGGTGAGGCTTTCCGCCATAGGTAATATTCGTTCTTTATTAAACTTTGTATTTCGAATATACAAGAGGCCTTTATTAAGGTCAACATCCTGTAGGGTCAGATGTACCGCCTCAGAAATCCGAAGGCCACATCCATAGAGTATGCGGAGTAAAAGTGGCATGACTAAATGTCGATTGGGAGTACTGTCATTAGGCGGATAATGGTCGCACACCTCAAATATCCTTTTCATCTCATCACTCGAAAATATATAGGGAATGTAAGCATATCGATCAACTGTAACCATTGACTTGGGATAAACATACGCGGAGTAACCAATGCGATTCATATATTCCGCTAATCCACGCAACAATGAAATCCTGCCACATTGTGTTGAGATCGTCTCATTTGGCTTGCGGGTGGTCCAGACCATAACCAATTGCTTTGTTAACACTGTTTCTTTTAAGTATTGACTGCACACAAAGGAGTCGAAACTCTTCAGCATTTCAGCGCCTTTTTTGAACTTGTATCCAACAGCTTGCTTTTCTGCGATGTAGCTCTCAATTGGAACGGTTAGTGAACTCAGAAACCGTCTGCTTTCAGGCATCTGCGAACACCTCCTCAGGGTCAAGCGCACAGGCCTTTAACCCATTCAGATCCGTATGCAGATATACCGAAGTTGACTTTGCATCAACATGACCCAGGATTTCAGAGATAATGGCAAGAGATGCACCTTGTTCCAAAAGGGCGCTAGCCAGTGAGTGCCTCAAAGAATGAAGTCCGTGCCGTTCCCCGCGAGGAACGTTAATACCGGCCAAACGGGTGTATTTTGTAATTATGTTATGGAGATTTGCATTTTTGCCAAAGGCCTCAAAAGGGGCATGTAGACGAACAAACAAGTACGGCACATCGCAAATAGGTCGTGCATTTTGAAGATAATCGATTAGTGCCCAGCCTATGTCGTGAAGAATCGGATAGGTAACTTTACCTTTTGTTTTTTCTTGCGTAATAGTAATCGTTTTGTCAGTCCAGTTTAGATCCGAGAGTTTCAAGGCCTTTATATCACCAGCACGTATTCCGAGCTTTGCAACAAGAATAAGGATGGCATAGTCTCGTTTTCCGAGAGAGCTTCCTCGATCAATAACTTCAATCATACGCTTTACCTCAGCCGGATCCCATGTTGATGGTACGGCTGGGTAATTATATTTGTTCTGCTTTGGCACGCTGAGAGACAAATCTATGTCGGTGTACCCGTTTAGGTAGAGAAACCTCAAGAACACTCTCAGTGTAGTAAGTATGGCCGCCATACTTTTTTCATGCTTTGGACAAATGCTTATAACATAATCCGAAATGATTTTTGGCGTAAGTTCTCTTATATCCGCTACTCTGCGTAGTGAGAGATAATCCACAAAAAAGAATAAGCGCTGCAGTCTAGTACGCATTCCGCGCATGGAGTATTCATTATTTTCGCATTCCTTCTCATAGGCTGTTAAAACTTCCTCAAACTGCGGCGGTTTTTCGAATCCCTTTCGCTTTATGATTCTGCGAATGATAACACCATGGAGTTGATAATCGCCCAGAAGTCGGATTGACCGGATAGCCTGTTTTGCTTTTTGAGGAAATGCTTGAAGATAGTAATCCGTTGTACATCCATATTTTTCTCTCAAATACTCCTTTCCGAGATTTTCTGAGAAGTTCATATCACCTCTGTTCTGCGCAAATGTACAGAATCCGTTTGAATGAAGCACGCAACCCGCATATGGTGTTATATGCGTAATTTAGTTGCTTGAGTTCCTCGATGACCTCTGCAGCGAGTACCTCAATTGGTTTTCTTGTTTCCATAGCTTACCTCCTGATAGACAATATTTCATTGCCTATTCTGAGGTTTTACTGAAGTTTTTATGGAAAGAAATCAAAGAACATTCTTCGTAATAACGGGGATGTACGCTAATTTCTTTCCATAACTAAACTCTTTCGATAATTCCCAGCCCCTGGGGTACCGATCATAGTAATATTTTGCCGTTTCTTTATGTAGTCACAAGAGGCGAGCTCCCCTATAAAGGATTCTGAGATGTGTTCAAGTCTCTCATAATGAAATTCATCCAGCGTTTTCATGACGGGGAACCCGGCCTTTTTGATTCTTCGTGTTTGTCCAGCCGCCTGCCGTTGTAATACTTCAAGCTTCATCGTCTCGCAGAGAAATTTATCATAGCCATCGCCAGGGGAGAGCTGCCTGACCACGTTTTCATAACCCACAAATGCTGGGGTCCTAAGCTGCTTAGCATAAAGCTTGATCGTCTCTTTAATGGGGTTTATCTCGTGAGTATTTACTCCACTCATACCCTAGCCCCCCTGTTCATCAGGGCATCATACTTGTCAAACTGTGGTTTTGAAACCTTGATATCGATTGAGGGATAGATTCGCTCCGGGTGGGGAGTATCCTGAAGGAGATAGGCTTGTATCTGTTCGACTGATAGTGTAGGACTTTTTAAGCGGCTTATTACTGTCATGACCTTGGCTTCCCCATAGTCTATACAGAGTCGCAGAAGTTTGACCATTTCACGGGGGCCAGACAGCCGTCTGCCGATCTCCATCAGTTCAGTGGATATATTATTCTTTACTGGCTTAGCGTTGAAAACACTTCGGGGCCGTTTCTCAATAAGGTCTATGTAATGTTCAAGTCGGTATTTCGTTTGTCCTCTTTCGTAACAACGGGGATATTGGGCAATCTCAGTATTCCGGTACACCATCACAACCTCGTTACCATAGCCCTTTACACTCACTTCTTTGTCTACATACTTGAACGGTACGGAGTAGTGGTTGTAATCGAATCTCACGGTCGAGAATTCACTGACTCTTGCGGTGATGCTCTTGCTTGAATCAAACCTATATCGGGGTAACTGGGTCATCCTTACCTTTGTCGTTAGTGCCATCCCACCGATGGTTTGCTCTCTACCGGCAATCTTATGATTACGGTATTTAAGGCACCTTCGTAGGAGCTCCGCGTTAAGATCGTCTAGGCTTTCCACTCGGGGTATAGGCACCAGCATATTCCGCCTTACTAATCCGACCATCCCCTCGACCAAGCCTTTTTCGTGCCCAGATGCAATATTGCAGAAGTCACATTGAAAGGCATAGTGTGCGGCTAATGCTTTGTAGCGATCTTGAGCTTTGGCATGGACTCCAAAACCTTCTTTGACGGCTACTTTGGCGTTATCGAAGATCATCCGTTTCGGAGCCCCTTCGAAATAGTCGAACCCACTGATTTGGCCTTCAAGAAAGCTTTCTTCATTCTGTCGGTAAAACGCTTTACAGTACATATCTGCGCTGTAACACTCTCGCATACAGAATAAGTTAATCTTCATTTTCTTGCCCTGGATATATACCGTTGCCTCACCCCAGTCTATCTGGATGGCTTCTCCTGGATCATAAGATAAGGGGATAAAAACTTTCGCTTGTTTACCCTTAAGTTCGGCTACGATTTCTCGTATCGTTGTTTCGCCACCCTCGAAATCCATAAAGTCCACAAGAAGATCATAGATTCGCTTGGCGGTGTGTTTTTGTTTCTTGACATTCTCAGCCTCATCGCTAGCTAAGCAGCTCTTGATGAATTCCATCACCTCATCGGTTACCACATAGCGCTGACGACCACTTACTCCTCGCCGTTCCCATGGGACCTGAGTGCCCTCGTAGTATTTCTTGACTGTGTTGCGTGATATCCCGAGTATTTTAGATATTTCCCTCTGTGACTTGCCTTCGTGCTCATGTAGGTGGCGGATCTTTTCATAAATCTCCACTTCTATTGACACCCTTTCTCCCCCCTGTACGTCAGCTCTCTTTCTCTTCTGAACTATACAGGGTTTTTAATAGAAGTGGCTCACTTTTTTCCTGGCGTTTTATCTATTTTTGGCTCACTTTTATTGTAGCGTTTATAATTTCTTTGAATTCATTAACTATGTCTATGATCTCCTTGTACCGTGGATATTGCCTATTCACTCTGTCTAAACATTCGGTATCGAGTCCTTTGATTTTCTCTAATTTCTTAAACAATAGTTTTATTAATGTTTTACGTTCCACTAATTCGATATTCCCTGGCACCTTTTTATTGGCAATGTAAGTATTCTGAATCAGCTTCTTTATACGTGCCATATAATGTCTTAGTGTAGAGGATGAACCAGCATAACCTTTTTGGCGGATTTCTGTTTCAATTACAGGTGAGGAGACGCCTTTATCCATTAGCAAATTTATTTCACGTAGGTATGGATCTAAGATGCTTTTCCTCTTAACACTATAGCTTCCATGAATGGCTGTTACATCTTCTTCCAAATATCTTGAAACCGTCTGCCTAGATAATTGTAGCTCTTCGGAAATTGACCTAATAGAATACTTTTTCACATGCATATTCCTTACTGTATTTATCAATTCCTGCTTCTTTAACACTCTTTGCTCATGGGAAAGTTCCATAATGCTCCTCACATACCGATTACGTTCTTCCTCGCTCATTCCCATCAATCTATCCAGTGTCCGAATATCCATATTCAACTGTTTGCAAATCTGTGTCTTACCGCAACCTTCTACCAGCATTGACAGTGCTCGGTTTGACTTTTCTTCTAATGTTAGTTTTTTGTTTTTTATAGCAATATCCAATGTTTCCGTCACATCAACTTGAGGTTCTTCAGGCAACTCAATGGTTATTTTTGCTTTGAAATATTTCATAAGGAACTCTTTACAATACGAAGTTAAATTCTTAAGTAGATGAAATCGATCACTTACCTGTATAGCCTTGGGATGAGCTGTTGTTATAGCGTTGTGGTAGGTAATAGAACCGTCTCTTGAAATGACTTTAAGATTTGGATAGGTCTTTAACCATTCTACAACATCATCGCATTCTCTTGACGGAATTAGATCAATCACTCGGTGAGTTTCGATATCAACCATGATTGTTCCATAAGATTCCCTTTTCCTAATTGCAAAGTCATCTATACAGACCAAAGTAATGGATTCCTTATCAATTATCGGTGCTTCTTTTTTTTAAAAGATTGCAAATAGTACTTTTACCTACTTTCGCAACACTCGTTTTCAATAGGGCAGATGCTGTCAGAGAGCTTACATTCATGGATAAATTAATTATTTCATCTTCCAGGCGCTTTGTCTTCTTGGCCTTGGCCGGCAGGAAATCAAACGTCTCGGCGAATGTTGTATGTTCACACTCTGGATTATGGCAGAACATTTTTTTGTTTCTAAGAATTACAATGACTTTCTTATTCTGCATCGGTAAATCTTGAAAACTTCTGGCATAATGAGAATGGATTTTTGATGAAGGTTGTCCACAAAAAGGACAGTTAACTGTTTCCCTTATTGAAACAACTCGAATGAAAATCGTATCGTCAATTATCTCATGGCTGACGTACTCTAAATTCCCATCTAATAACTTAATAAACTCATCCATCGAATAGCCTCGTTTCAAATGTTTCTCACTATTCATTTATATCGCTAGTCATCACTTAATTCAACTAACTATGGAAAGAATCACTTTTTTCTTGACGTTCGCAAGAAATATTGTCGAATAAAAATATTGGCAAATTTGAACAGTGGATACATAGGGCATCAGGCTTAAATATCCGTGGAATAACTTCATTTATAAATGGCATAACCAGAGATATTACAGCTGTAAAAAATGCCATTAAATATGAATATAATAATGGACTCGCTGAAGGCAGTGTAAATAAGCTTAAAGTTATAAAGCGTATAATGTATGGCCGTAATAGTTTCGAAATGTTAAAAAAGAAATTGTTATGGCTTGAAAAAGGCCGAAAATTCAACTAACTATGGAAAGGACCATTTCTATTTTGCCATAAACAGTTACAAATTTCTGGTGCATAACCCAAGCAACCGTAGAAGGAGATGCCATTGAGTGCTGAATTACCGGATATGGCATTGGTGCTTTCTCCATGTAAGGCTGACCATTCTTACGACAGGTACGACACTCGAAGGTCTCGCGGTAAATGTCAATAACTCTGACCTGAGCAGGTATGTACTCGATTTCTGTACGGATAAACTCTTCGCCCACCGACACAAGCGTAGTATTGCATGCTTCGCAAAAACGGTCTTCTTCAACAAGCGTACAAAGACGTTTTTCGTGGGGGATATCTTTCAAGAGTTCCATCCGTTGGCCTTTAAATTTCTTTCGACGATAACTCTGTACTTCCTTAAGGTCAGGCTCTGGAGCCGCCGGATTAGGCTCAGTTTCTGCTTCATCAAAAAGAGACATCTGTCCCAATGAAAGGACTGATGTCTTCTCTGAACTTCTACCAAAAAGCTTACGCTTTAAATATTCAACCGTATCGTGAAGTAGTTTATTTTCTTGTTCCAGTTCGGATATGCGATTTTCAAGTGTTTTTACCTGATCCGTTGCGCTCATTTTTGCTGTTAAATACAAGCCGTTATATTCAACTTTTTTACGGCCTTGGGTTGATCTATCGATAGCCCTTCTAGGAGCCATCTGAATTCTTGGTAGGTGACACTGCGAACGGCTTCAGCATTCATCGGCCATTTAAAGCTTCCGTTTTCTAACCGTTTATACAGAAGAACGAATCCATCACCTTCCCAATAGAGTGCTTTCATACGATCACGTTGCCGACCGCAGAAGAGAAAGAGACTATTCTGGAAGGGGTTTAACTGGAAGTTCTGCTGGACTACGGCTGCAAGTCCATCAATCGATTTTCGCATGTCGGTATACCCACAAGCGATATAGATTTGCTCTGCTTTGGAGATATCACCGAACATGTTGCAGTGCCCTAAGCGTATTTTCGATCAACGTTGCTGATGCGTTATTGGAAATTTCCAATGTAACAGTACCCATTCGCAAAACAATATCCGACGATGATTCTTGATCCGGAGAGTCAGTTTCGACCGTATGGACCGGAATGTTTACCGGAACGATTAAATTGTTTCCACTAAGTGATGGAAGAGCTTCACAAGCAGCTTTGCGAATACGCCTTAACCAATAGTAATAACTTGTTGTATTAATGTTATTCTCAGCACACCATACAGCAACTGTCTGTCCGCTACTGCGGCATTGACGCACAATCTCAGTCCACTGATTTAAACGATATTGACTAGCAACTTTCCTTGTATCCAACTCTAAACCTCCTTTAAAAGTTTTTCAACTTAACTTGAAAAACTTTAAAAACTTTAATTTAGAGGATTGTCCCATAGTTTTAGGAAAGTTTCTATACACTGTTTTACTAGACGCTTACGTAATAGACTGATTTGCATAAAATAGAAATAATTTCAATATTAAGACGCCCTCTTTTAGGATACTATAAAAGATAAAGATAGAGGAGGGTTCTAAAAAATGAGATTGAGATTATTAATGAAATCCCAATCTTCCGTACTGAAGATTGGGAAGATGAAGGATTCAATTACTATTGGGCTTCTTGGAGGCTTAATTGGGGCAATCTTTATGGATATATCAAATTTCTTAATATTTAAGGCAGGAAAAACCGAAACGTTATATGGATACATAGCCGGTGGATTATTTGTAGCTCCTTTCAGAACAAAACAAAGGAAAAATTTTATTTTAGGCGAAATAGCCCATTTAGGTATAGGTTCAATTTGGGGAGTTCTATTAACATATATTTTAAAGAAAACAAGTAAAGATTATCATCTAATTAAGGGTACGTTTGTAGCAATACTTTCTCTAGGTAGTCTTATAGCTGGGCAAAAGTTTGGAGTACTGAAAAAATTTAGGCTAACAAAGACATTTTATTCTGCTATTTGGAACCATATTGTTTATGGTTTAGTTAGTGCACAAGCCATCGTTTCATTATCTGATTCAACGATATTTGCGTCTGATAACGACGTTGACGTAACGAGTAGTTTTTCATGGGCAGGTATCGAGCATCCTGAAATATAATAGTCACTGAAAATTTGAAGAGATCCGGGCACCTTTGAGCGAAGGGAAGGGGCAAGTTGATCTCTTTTTGTCAAATCTTGAGGGGTTCAGACACCTGAATCTACCCTGTTTGGTACTAACAATCCTGCGATTAAGGTAAAAGTACTCTAATTATGACATTGTTTTTATTATATAATTCAGATATTTTTTAGGTAAATCTTTCTTAAATAATATATGATTATAGTATAGTTTGTGCCTAAGTTCACTATAAATACCTTAAGTTTATAAGGAGGCTTAAAGGATGAAAAATCTTAAACTATTTCAGTTGCATTTATTAATCTATCTAGTTATTGCATCAATGTTGCTTCCTAGTTATGCCTTAGCGGCGACTGCTCCATCTGCGCCAACTAATCTTACGGCAACGCCTATAAGTTCTAATCAAATTGATTTGAAGTGGGATTTAGTGGTTGATCCGAATGACCCAAACGCCGATGCAATCTCATATACTGTTTTAAGAGCAAGTTCTTCTTCAGGTACATATACCGAGGTTAATGTCGTATCAACTAATGACTATTCAGATATGGGGCTTTTGGCCTCAACACAGTATTATTACAAGGTGAAAGCTACTAGTAGCAGCGGTTCCAGCGGCTTTTCTTCTGTTGTTTCAGCCATAACCTTAGCTCCAACGCAAGTTCCGGGTATTCCAGAGAATCTTAATGCAACTGCAATAAGTTATAATGAAATTAAATTAACCTGGAATCCCACTACTGATGCAACTTCATATATTGTTTACAGAGCAACCTCCGCAACAGGGTCATACACAAGAATAGCTACGGTTCAAGATACTTCATTCAATAATACCGGGCTTACAGCAAGCCGTACTTATTACTACATGGTGCAAGCCACCAACAGCAAGGGTACGAGTGCTTACTCTTCAGTCTCTTCTGCAACAACGCAAGCTGCGCCGAGTATACCCTCAGCACCAGCTACTCTTACAGCTTCGGCAGGGAGTTCCAGCGAAATTAACCTAGACTGGGGTGTAGTTAGTGGAGCATCTTCCTATTATATCTACAGAGCAACTTCTTTATCTGGGACTTATACCCAAGTTGCAACAGTGACCACTAATTCCTATTCAGATACAGGACTCTTGGCCTCAACAACTTATTACTACAAAGTTAAAGCCTATAATATCAGCGGACTGAGTAGTTACTCTCCGGTGGCCTCAACTACAACCTTAGCACCGACAGGAGTTCCTGATATTCCGGCGAATCTCGATGCAGATGATTCTGGAAACAACTCTGTTTCTTTAACTTGGAACACTGCAAATGATGCAACGGGATATTATGTTTACCGAGCAACCTCAGCTTCAGGAACCTACACTAAAATCGCTACAGTCAAAGCGACCTCGTATACCAATACAAATCTTACCCCGGGCAAGACCTATTACTACAAAGTAATAGCCTATAATAGCTATGGATCAAGCGACTATTCTACACGAGCATCTGCTTATGTAACCCCTAGTATCCCTGGCGAACCGTATGATCTCAATGCCACAACCAATGGTTCGAGTGAAGTTTACCTTGACTGGGATACCGTGGATAATGCAACCTCTTACTATGTTTATCGTGCGACCTCTTTATCAGGGACATATACAAAAATCGCGACTGTTAGTTCTCAACACTATACAGATACCGGCCTGTCGGCAAACACAAGATATTACTACAAAGTAAAGGCTTATAATAGTTATGGTACAAGTGACTATTCCGATAGTGAGTATGCAACCACAAATTACTATGGTTCTTATGGGGATAATATTGGACGATTAGCAGGTCAAAACCGTTACGAGACAGCGGCTAAAATTGCAGAGGAGGGTTGGACCAGTTCCTACTATGCCGTTCTTGCAAGTGGGGAAGATTTCCCAGACGCATTATGTGGGACACCACTAGCTGGAAAATACGATTCCCCGGTCTTATTGACCTCACGATATAATTTAGAAAGCCAAACAAGAAATGCATTAACGAATTTAAACGTTCAAGAAGTATTTATCATCGGGGGAACAGGCGTTATCTCATCCACTGTTGAGCAAACAATCAAGAATATGGGGATTACCGTTATCAGGCTTGCTGGGAATGATCGCTATGAGACTTCAGTCAAGGTTGCTGAAAAAATGGGCTATGTAAATCAAGCTATCATTGCTACAGGAGATAATTTTCCAGATGCGCTATCTATCGCACCGATTGCTTCAATGAAGGGATTTCCCATTCTGCTAACTGCCAAAGATCAACTATCTGGAGTAGTAAAAACCTATCTAAAGAATAATATTCAAAGCACGGTCGTCGTAGGTGGTAATGGAGTGATAAGTAGTTATGTCTACAATCAGCTTCCCTCACCAACACGGTTAAGTGGAAATGACCGTTATGAAACGAACTTGAATATTGTCAAAGCTTATATTAACACTTTGGATTTTGACACCTCGTATATTGCAACAGGAGAAGATTTTCCAGATGCTTTAGCGGGTTCGGCACTCGCCTCTGCAAATCAATCCCCTATTCTTCTCGTTAGCAGTGTTACGAGTCAGGCAACGAAAGATTTTTTGAGCAATCGAGATGTGGATAAAATCACTGCTTTGGGAGGTACTGGAGCTGTAACAGATAGTATCCTTGTAAGTCTTGGGTCGTCAATTTTAGGACCTTCATCTACGCTATTTACTCCCGATAATATTTCAGCTACTTTCATGGGCTCGAATGAAATCTATCTTAACTGGGATTCAGTATCCAGTGCCACATCTTATTATATTTATCGGGCAACCTCTTACTCTGGAACCTACTCTAAGATTGATACAGTAAGCACCTCTTACTATTATGATACTAATGTCTCTGACGATACGACCTATTATTATAAAATTCAGGCTCATAATAGCTCTGGTACAAGTGCTTATTCATCAATTGCTTATGTAACGACAGATTCCGAAATCTCGCTTGATACACCAACGAATTTAGATGCAATTGCCTTAAGTTCCAGTTCAATCTACCTAACTTGGGATGAGGTAGATGGTGCGACTTCGTACTATATTTACAGAGCAACATCGTCCACCGGAACTTATACGAAAATAGCTACTGCATACAACGAATACTATACCAACACAAATCTCACAGCAAACAAGACATACTATTACAAAGTTCAAGCGCATAACAGCAGTGACACAAGCGGTTATTCTGTAAGGGCTTATACGACGACAGATTGATAACCGAATAATGTATGAACAGACAGACCCCGCTCACTTTTAACAGTGAGCGGGGTCTGTCTGGTATATCAACACTCGATAGATATCCTTCTAGCCTGTATTCAGGTCTAAGGGCGAAAGTACCTTTTTTCTAGGCCATTAGACCTAATTCGCTGAAATAGCCTTGTTGGGTTATTTTGTAAAGTGCTATAATGCAGAAAGAGAGAAAGGTTGGATAAGCTTTTCGGAAGTAAAATTATATAAGGAAGTGGATAAAGATGAAGAAACAAATCAAGACTTTAGCCTTTGTTTTTGGCTTAGCCCTTTGTGCTTTTTCTTTCAATGCCTCTGTCGTTCTAGCTGACGAGACAGTTACTGATCAAAATACAACCGCGGTAAGCACAGAAACTGCACTTACAGAAACCACCTCTAGTACAGAATCGTTGGAAGTCACCGAAGCAAGTGCAGCTACCGAAACTGCTGGAGGTACAGAAGTTATACCAGGCACCGAAACCACCGATCCTATTTCAGTCCCAGAAGCTACAGAAAATAGTGATACCGCAATTGAAACCGAACTTCCTCCAGTACTTGATGAGAACGGAGAAGTTGTCTTACCGGGGACACTTCCAGATTCTCCATTTTACTGGTTAACGACACTTATCGAAAAACTTCAAGTCGTCTTCACGGTTGACCCCGTGGAAAAAACAAAACTTCTAGAGGAGCAAGCCCTAGAGAGAATCGCAGAAGCTGATGCATTGATTAAGAATGGGGATACTGAAGAGGCTGAAGTTGCACTTCAAGCATACTCGGAAAAAGTCACTGAAGCTCAAGCTTTTTTAGCCACACTTACTGAGACAGATTCTGAAACGATGCAGAAACTTGAGACCGCGCTCAGCGAGTCTCACGCCAAGAATATTCAAACCTTGGGTGGACTATTAGATAAGCTTCCTCCCCAAGCCGCGCAGAAAGTGGCACTAAACGTAGTAAAGTCTATGGAAAAAAGTATTGCTAAAATGGAGAAAAAAGAACAGCTAAGGGTTGCTAAAGAACTTAAGAAGGCAGCTGAAGGTTTAGAGGATACCGAATTATCTGAGGAAGATCAAGAAGCTTTGGAAACCCTTGAAGGAACCCTTGAACCTCAGAATGGTGATTTAGAAGAGACTGTTGCAGTAACTTCGGGTGTGATGTTAAGGAGTATGGCAGTAACAGCAGATTCATTAACGACAAGTACTTCAAAGGATACGACGGCCAATACGAGTAAAGAGAGTCGTCAAGCCCTAAGTCAGAAGAATGAGAAGTATGATGGAACGGAATTGAAAGCTAAAGTTAAAGCCGAGGAGATCCCGCTGCAGGAGCAAAAAGAGGGATTAAAAGCGGAACCAAGACAGCAAGAAGTAAAACAACAGGAGTTAAAAGAACAAGAACAGAAGCAATTAGAGAAACAAGTGCAAAAGGAAGAAAAGGCACCGAAAGAGCGTGGAGATGAAGGTAAGTCAAAGAGCAAGGAATAAATTTAATCCCTAGAGCTCGGAAATGTCATGATGGTTTTTCAGAAATCAAGTCGACCAAATCACTGAAAGCACGTTAATATGGTCAAAAAGCACAAAAATGTAGGGAACGACTGGGCCGTTCCCTACGTTTTTGTGCTTAATTACAATTTGGAAGAACTCTTTTTAGAGGCTAAGCGTAAAAGGGCTTAATCCCTCCCCAGCTATCAAAGGCTTTTTCGACCTGGGATTTGCCGTAAAAATAATCAGTGAAAAGAACAAATCAGTGAGCTGTGTGACCGCCTCTTGATTTAAATAAGTTAAAGATTCCGGAAAACCCCTGCTTTTTGCAATGATTTATAGGCAATCAAAATAAATGGGCCAAGAATTAATCCTATTACTCCTGTAGCTGCTAAACCGATATACATGCTCGCTAAAACAAACAGTGGATCAAGTCCTACATTGTCACCTAGAATTTTGGGTTCGATGACATGCCTTAAGACAGAAACGACAATAGTAAGGATAAGAAGTTCCACTGCGAGAACATTGTTTCCAACAATAGCAGATAGTATCGACCACGGGATGAGGACTATCCCTACACCTAGAACAGGCAATATGCCAAAAATTCCAGCTAATGTGCCAAGTACAATTGCATACTTGGCTTTAAATAATAATAGTGTTGAGATACAAATAAGCAGAGAAATGCCGAAAATGATGAGCTCCGCTTTGATAAATCCAGATAAGGCTTTCGAAAAATCATGACCGAGTTCCTTAAGGCTTTCCCTCCACTCGGATGGAAAGATTTTTAGGAAGCCAATAATGTATCGTTGACTTCCCATTGATAAAAAGTAAGTTGCCACAATAGCAATTACAATGACGATAATTGCTTCAGGAATTGTGATTGCAAAGGAAAGACCTTGACTTAATAATTGCGGGACGGAATTCATGAGTTTTGAAACCGTGTCTTTAATCATTGAAATATACTCTGCTGGGAGGTTTAGATAGAGTGTTTGAGCTTTCGTTAACATATTTGAAAAGGTATTTTGGAAAATTGTATTATAATGTGGCCAATTGAGATAGATGTCTTGGAACTCGCTAATGATTATAGATATTAGGATAAAGATGAGTAAACTTAATCCTCCTATGCCTATAATCATCGCCATGATAACAGCCAAACTCTCCGGGAAACGAAGTTTTCGTATAAGATAATTCTTCAAAGGACTAATCATTGCCACCATGATGAAGGCGAGAATAAATGGAATAAAAAGATGTATAAAATGGCCAATAATCCATATAGTCAAGCCGATGAGTACCCAAAAGCCAATAAACTTTAGGGTGCGAACCAAGAAAGACTGGGTAATAAGATCCACTAATTAGACTCCTTTCTTCTCTGGAAGCGATACGATTTAAATAGATTAAAGATTTATACTGATTATAACAAATAAAGTAGATATAAGGTATGTTTACTCGAAAGATATAAATATAATAACCTGGGCTGTACACTATTTTTAGTGTGCTTTCCCCAGGTTTTTTTTATTTTTAATTAAAAGAGGGGGTGGTTGGTTAATCTATGGATATGTCTTACCAGCCACTATTTGGAGGTGTCATTCGTGCGTAGTGGATTAATTAAAACTCAACAGCCTAGGAGGTTGGGTTGGGTAGATATCTTGGTCATTGTTATATCTAGAAAGGGAAGAGGGTAAATAGGCCAAATGACACTTTTTTTAAACAAAAAATGTAAGCCGACGATAGATAATAGATATAATTATCCCCAGTTAAATATACTAGGTATATCTTGAAAAGCATCTATGCAAACTCTATTGGGGAGGAGATGCTATGACTTGGCGAAGGTTATCTGGAATGATTATTAACTAGAACAAGTATGCGATTAATGTTGAAAAAACAGATAGTGGTTTTTGTAGAGATGTAAAAACCACTATCTGCTTTTTAAGCTTACTTCTATCAATTATTGCTGGACTGTTGTTTGTTGTGCCGTCTGGGGTGTACTGCTAGCGGGTGTGTTCAATGCTTGGCTTATGTTCTGTAGGTCAGACAATACTTTCTGCATAGCACTAATCCGGTTTTGAATATCGGCTTGGATTTTCTGTAGGTCAGTACTAATTGCTTGCTCGTTATTAGCTTGCTTATCGCTCTTCAATTGTTGCCAATCCGCTTGGCAGGTTTGGGCAAGTGTTTCCAAAGCAGAGATATCACTTTGAGCCGCGATTAGACCATTTAGGGCTGTAACGATAACATCATAATTTTTGGCTTGTCGGTTTGTTTTAATTTGCTGATGAATTTGATCCCTCACTGTTTTTATCTGAGATCGGAGGTCTGCCTCTTGTTTTTGCAGGTCTCGAATCGGCCCTAAGGCCTGCTGCATCTCTTGAGTATTTTGAATTCGCAATATCTCTTTTTGTAAACGAGCCGTATTATGATCCGCTTTTTCCTGAGGGGAAAGCTTAGATGAGCTTGCAGATGAAGTTGGGCTGGTCGTTGATGTCTCGGCTAAGGCTGGAATGGCACTAGTCAGAATTAGTCCAACCGTCATTAAGGCAATGATTTGTTTTCTCATGATCATACTCCTTTTAATAAATTTTTAGCCTATTCAATGTTCCCTAAGCTGGAATCTAGAGCGTTCAATGCTTTGTCAAGGTTCTGCAACTTTGCGTCCACTTCTTGATTAACTTGTTTTTGCCCTTGAGAGGACTTGGTGTCAAATTGTTGGGCCTGTGGATTTACCTGGGGAAGCTTGTTTGTCTGTGCATTACTGGGCGGATTGCTGCTGACAGAAGCCGATGAAGCTCCGGTTTTACCACAACCCGCTAAGGTAAGACATAAAAGCACTGTTATTAGGAAGACTCTTTTCCGCAAAAATCCATTCCTCCTCTGAAATTATTGTTAATCGTTTTGGATTAATTTAAGTATAGGGTTGGAAACTGAGAATAACCTGAGATTATTACTTTTCTTTTTCGGGATAAGGGAGTCGTATGCAAATAGCAGTACCTTGTCCGGGTATGCTGTCTACGTGAATTGTGCCATGGCGTAGTTTAACAATGTCACCCACAATCGCCAATCCGAGACCCGCGCCTTGACCTTTGCGTTTATCGCGAGCCTGATTTCCACGATAAAAGCGTTGGAAAATATGGGGGAGATCCTCTGGGTTGATACCTTCACCGTCATCGGCCACGGAGAGCACGCAAATTGAGTCTTCTCTGACAATTGTAACCTTGATTTTACCCACATCGCTGGTGTGCTGGACGGCATTTTGCACGAGATTGTAAAAAATATGCTTTAACTCCTCAGACGAGAGCGGGAGCTCGTCAGCGGTACAATTAATGTCCAAGGTTCGAGGATAGGCTAGTGATTGTAATAGCGGAGTTAGAGTGTTTAGGGTATCCGCAGGAAGTAACGAGGGAATTTTTTCATTTGCCTCAACCAAGGTAGCACTAAAACGATTGAGAGTAAGCAAAGTCTCCGTCAGGCCGATTAGCCTTTCGGTTTCTGTCAACATGGTTGCATGCGCAGAGTGAAGTGCTTCAGTATCTGAGGTGTGTCCTTTGAGCAAGATTTCGAGAAAACCACGGATTGAGGTTAAGGGGGTACGTAGTTCGTGAGAGGCATCTGCAATAAACTGGCCCATTTCCTCCTTAGCCTCCCGTTCTTTGACCAGGGCATGCTCTAAAGTTTCAAGCATATGGTTCAATGCTTCGGTCAGATATTTAATCTCACTGGCGCTATTCGGGTCAACGGGTATCCTTAAATCATAACGCCCCGCAGCAATTCGCTCGGAAATTAGCGAGATGGTTCGAAGCGGCTGCAAGGGTCGTCGCAAAACAAAATATGAGGCAATACTTCCTAGAAGAAGTACTACAATAACAGCAATTACTGAAGTCTTGACTTGATTGGTCAGGGTATTATCTACAGTTGACAATGATGATGTAACGACCATATATCCAAGGGGTGATTTCTGATTAGAGCCTGTGTTTGCGCTGGTGGGTTCATTGGGCAATACGGGTTTAACGAGCAGTAATAATCGGTCTCCGTTTTTTTGCCGCAATACATATCGTTTAGGGACAATTGGCCGCTTAGCCAATTGATTTTGGATGATTCTGTCCCGATTCTGAATCACTTGATTGTTGACTTCTTTACGCGCAAATACTCCCTTGAGCTGGCCATCGTTAGTATAGAGAAAGACTTCGATTCCCGAACTCAGATCCGAGTATGATTTAGGCGGGGATTGGCGACCGGTTAGCCAGTTTACAGGCTCCTGAGCGGTAAAAGAAGCTAACTGACTCTGTACACTTTGCTCTTGTGCTTTTAACAAAAAGCTACTTAAGGTCTGATACTGTACTATCCCAATGAGGGTAGCAAGCAGCAGCAAACTAATCCAAATGCGTACTAAGAGTCGAATGCGTAGAGAACGACTATCACGCTTATCTCTCATGGTTACGAACTCACCAGTCGGTAACCTGCGCCCCGCACGGTTTGAATGATGGTGTGATTTTTGTCTCCAAGTTTATCCCGCAAATAACGAATATAAACTTCAACAATATTTTCCTCGCCACTAAAATCATATCCCCATACATGATCTAGGATCGACGATTTGCTTAATACTCGGTTCGGGTTCCATAAGAAGTAGGACAAGAGCTTGTATTCCGTGCGCGACAGCTCCAAAGGGGAGTCTTGATAATGAATGAGATGATGAAAATCATCCATACAAAATACCCCTATATTCCGTTGTCCTGTCAGGTTAGGGAACCGGTGACGGAGTTGAACTTCAATCCTTGCCAACAATTCATCGAAGTGGAAGGGTTTTCCGATGTAGTCATGGGCCCCCTGCCTCAGGCCTTTTACGGCATCTGTAGACGTATTTTTGGCCGTTAACATGATCATCGAAGCGTCTGAAATGCGCGGTATAGCTTTGCATAGGTCATAACCATCAAGTATGGGCATCATCAAATCCAAAATAACGACATGTGGATCGAAATCTGGCATAATCTCTAAGGCTGTCTGACCATCATCTGCAGTTTTAACCGTATAACCCTCCTGGCTTAAGCCCAAACTGATCATTTTCCGGATAGCAGGGTCATCGTCAGCAATTAGAATACGAAACGGATGGAGTATCATGGTTCGCCTCCCTTTAAAATCTATTGACTTAAGTATAGCTTATCAAGCTGAAAATAAACTTAGAGGTATAAACTAAAGATCTATTTAAGGTTAGAGTTGTTTTCTAACAGTTCCTTAATCTTTGCGATATCTGCTTCAATTCGATGTAAATGTTGTTGCATATCATCAATTTCCTTTTCAGCCTTAAAGTTAATCGCAAAGTCTATCAAGGATTCATTTTTGTCGCGCGCCGCTTGTCGGTTTTGGCTCATCATAATGATCGGGGCCTGGAACGCAGCGGTGAAGGATAAAACAAGATTGAGGAGAATAAAGGGTGGGGGATCAAAATGGCCGATAACCATTACGGTGTTTGTTATAATCCATAAGGCTAGAAAACAACTGAACAAGATTATGAAGTGCCAACTCCCACCGAAAGTGGCTATTCGGTCTGCCAAACGATCTGACCACTTAGTGTTTACCTGGTATTGCGCATCGAGTTGTCGTTCTATAGCGTTCTCATATTCTTTGACGATTTCTTCGATGTGATTCGTATAATCCTTTAATGAATTCTTGTTCAAAATTCTCTACCTCTTCCTAGCGTATTGCTTAATTTTACCAGAAACATAAATAGAAATAAAAGCCTGATCACGTGTGGTCAGGCTTTGCAGTGTTCTTATACAACCTACTTTGTGATATAGGTCTATACAGAAAAGGGCTTAATGCCGCCCCACCGATCGAAGGCTTTTTCGACCTGGAATTTGCCGTAAAAATAAATCAGTGAAAAGTACAAATCAGTGAGCAGTGTTGGGGCTAAATCTTCCTTGGGGGTAAGAGCGAAGAACTCGGCTATATGCACTGGAGTGAAGCTTAAGGTCTTGAACTTTCCGCTGACCTCCCAAGCATCAGCAGCATTTGCTGTGTTCTGTCTCCCTATGATATGGCTTAAGGGTTCCTCGGTAATGACTTGGGTTATAAGTATCGGTTGGAGTTGATCAGCTTTTAATATGAGTGCAAGCACTTGTACTTTATTTTCCTCGATGGCATAGCCCGTTTCCTCTTTTAACTCTCTAACGACTGCTTTGATGGGGTCAATCTCGTTATTATTGTCAAAGTCTGCCTCAGGGTCCATATCTCCTCCTGCTGTGTGCCCCCAAACACCAGGGTAATTCGCGTTCTTTTTACTCCGTTGTGAGATAATAACATATCTTTCGTTGCCTTGCTCTACGATGACATTGATACTCACGGCCATGTTATTCGCTCTTTTTGCCCCGAGCAGCTTCTTAGGTTCCTCATTTAATAAGGAATCTACAGTATGCTCACCGACCTTTTCTTTAAGTGCAAAGTTAGTCACAGCAAACGTAAACCAATTAGTGGGCCTGAACTGGAGCATCAGTAATGGCATCGGGCCATCCTTCTTTAGAGACCAATGCTCTAATCTAACCACTCGACCATTGAATAATATTGCACCGTTTTTGATGGCATTATCTTGAACCTTGTGAAGAAGTTGGGGAACAAAGGGAAGAAGCTCTTGTGAGAAATCCTTAGAGGTCCTTGATAAATTTTTCAAGACGTAATCCATATGATTTGTGCGGTCAACTTCATCTAATGAGCTACAATCGGGTAACCCAAAAGGCTTATCCATATTAAGTGTGGTTCGGATATTCTGCTTGGAGAATGATTTATATTTTTCCTCAAAGGAAAAAAGAACGTACGCAGGAATCGTAAATCCCTTAGGCTCTTCTGTATTCATTACTGATCCCCCATTCTATCTGAGACGCTTTGTGGTTCATGCTTCTAGGTAAAGGAATATACAGCGACACTGACTAAAATCAAGGCTATCCCTGATAAGGCGACTGTTAGTATTCTTCGCATGGAAACTTGATTCGTTGGCATTAACGCAAAAAAACCTGAATAACCGGTTAGTAAGGCACCAATTAAAACGACGATAAGAAGTGATGCATCCTTAAACGTCTGTTGGTTAAGAATCTGTATAGAAGCAATGGTAAAACTTATTATGGCTGTAAAGAATCCTAAGATTTGGAGATTCTGTGCTCTGACTTCCTCTAAGGACAATTTGAGCTCCTTTATGCGATTTTCAGATTCTAACTGTAAACGAGCCGCATCAGCCTTTAACTTAGCCGCTTGTGCGGAGACTTCTTCTATTTGCTTTTCTGAGAATTTAAGCATTTGCTCTCTTTCGATTCGAGTCATGATATACATATATTCATTGATCCGTATGGCATAATCTTTTTCGTTTGAATTTTCCTTGTCAATCGCTTTTAAGATACTTTTTTGCCCCTTATCGAACTCACCTTGGAGAGCTAATAGCCTTCCTTTTGTACAATAAAATTTCGCATAGTCACTTTCGAGTTCTAAGGCTTGATCGATTGCGGCTACTGCTGAATCTAAGTGATCGAAAGCGAGACAATTTTCTTTTGTTTCACAGTCACGTCCACGTTCTTGTTCATCTTCAGCCATAAGAGCGACGATTTCAGCGTAGCTATGTAAGACTCCGGGGTGTTCAGGGAGAGTATCTTTAGCCTTTTCAGCATTTTCTAAGGCTAATTTATATGTGGATTTACTTTGCCGATATAATAGAGATTTAAGATGCCAGTATAAAGGGATAGTATTAAAGAGGGAGCCGAAGTTATAATCTAGTTCCTTGAATTTTGTAATATCCTTATTACGCCTATATATCGTAGCTAAGGAAAAAAAGGCGTAGAAGCGAGTCTTGGAATCTGAGGTCTCATCTTCGATCAGGGATAGAAACACACTAGATTCCTGGGGGAAATCTTCAACCGCAATTTTGGTTAACACTCTTTCAGTTTCTCTCGGCTTTTTGTCGGGTAAGTGGCTGAAACGATTGAGAATGTCCGTCTTGATTTGTACTGAATCGTGTGGGTTTTCTTTCATCATTTACCTACCTCCAATATCCTCTAATGAAATTGAAAGAAGAAGAGCCGAAGCATCATCCGATATCTTTAGGCGCTCGAATTTATCCATGGTTTTATCCTTGAACTCTATCTCGCGAATTAAATCCAGGGCGTTTTGAAGGCTCAACTTCTGCAGTAATAGATCATCCCATTTACAGGTGTTATATAAATCGACTACCCTCGAGAAACCATCGGTACAGCCGAGGACGTTCATATCACTATCGAGATCAAGGCTGCCGAGAGTCGCATGAGCTACACCTTTTCTGTCCCAGGTGCAAGTCCAATAGCCTTCACTTGAATTCATGAGTGAACGATTTTTTTGAAGTAAGGACATTCTATAGGATTCAAGTTCATTGCGATCAAGATTACCCTTCAGCCTTTGGCTTCTTAGCTTCTGAAGGACACTGTGATCGAGGGCGACGACCGTCTTGTCTTTAACTTCTAGCAAATGATCTCTATAGTGGAATATCAGGGAGCAATCCCCTAACGTTAGATACTCCAGCGTATTCGAATTGACCCTTAACATAATTAAACTGCAACTGGGTATCTCAAATAAGGTCATCTTCGTAACGTCTATGCCGAGATTTATGACACTCTGCTCTACCTGAGTTAGGGCTAGGTTAAGAAGAGATTTTAAATCTGGGGTATCTTCTTGATGTAAGATCGATGTTAATGCGCTATCAAGTTCTTTAACGAACCACTGGGCATCTGATGGACTGGGCAAGAAATGGGATTTAGAAAGTGGTGTGGCTCCATCCATTATCCAAAACGTTTTCTCATAGTGTCCAATTAAATCTTCATTTACGGCACTACCCCCATGGGTTAAAATTTTAAACTTAACTTTAGACATGCATTTGCTCCTCTACTAAGTAGCTTATCTCAATTGAATTTTCATAGACTTTTCAATAAGTCTAAATTCAACAAAGGTGAGGGTTCTCCTTTAATTTACCTAATTGTAGAGTTCTTTTCTTTTTCGTTAGTCCTTAAGTCCTAGACGAATAGGACTTGAGTACTAACTTTAGACTATTAGATAAAATTCGACATTAATTTCGATATTTTTTAAACCTAGTCCTTTAGAATTATTCCTAGGATTGGATCCACAAAAACAAACTCGTTCAAGAGCGGGAGATGGACCTAACTTTTTGGTTTCGAAGGAGAGAGTTGTATGAGAAAAATTCTAACGGGTATAGTAACGATCAGTTTATCGGTCAGCTTATTTTTAAGTCTTCCAGCAAATGTGATGGGAGCGGGCGTAATTCAAATGAATACGGCGGTTGAACGCTTATCAGGTCTCGATCGGTATGAAACGGCGACTCGAATCGCGGATGAACTAGCCGAGCAACATGGAATTTCATTCTCTACTGGAGGTAAGTTCGAGAATGTTGTACTTGCCTCGGGAAATAACTATCCTGACGCGTTGGCTGGAGCACCACTTGCTAATCAAGAAGATGCACCTATCTTACTCTTGGATAGCACTCCAGAAGCCAGTTCGAAGACACTTGAGTATATTAAAGCGCATGTAAAGCTTTCAGGAGAAGTCTACCTTTTAGGGGGAACGGGGGTCATTCCCTTGAGCTTCACCGAGGCGTTGAAGGATGCGGGCTTTGCTCCGGAGAAAATTCATCAGCTCGGGGGTCAAAATCGAAATGAAACGTCTCTTATCATCGCCGAGAAAGTCTCCAACCCACTTAATGAAGTCGTTCTCGTGAGTGATTCCAACTTCTATGATGCACTTACAATTGCCTCTGCTGCAACTTCAGATGCAGGTCCCATTCTTTTGGTTTCTGATTCAGGATTGACGACCGAGCAGAAGGCATTCTGTGACCGACAAAAGACGGTCGTTGCGCTCGGAGAAATTGTGAAAAATATCGGGAGTATTTATTCGAGAGCTTTAGGAGTTGCTGGAGCGAATCGTTATGATTCAAATGCGCTGTGGAGCATACAGTTAAAAAACAAACCGTTTATCTTTTTAGCCACGGGGGAGGATTACCCTGATGCGTTGGCTGGAGCAGTTCTTGCGGGTTCATTAGGGTCGGCTCCTATCTATTTAACGAAACCTAACGAACTTCCTCTAGAAATCGAGGCGGCACTGAACATTGCATCTTATTATAATAAACAAGCTCAAACTCTAACAAATGAGCACGGTCAGACCGTGAGCATTCCACCGGTTGTCTATCCTAAACTCTATGTATTAGGTGGTCAGGGGGCAGTGTACACGGAGATCGTAAACAAGGCCGAAGAAATTTTGAACGGGCCTGGATTTTCTCTGAAATAAGCTTAGAATTCAACATATTTGCAAAAGAAATCTGATTGCCCTCCTGGGTGGTCAGATTTCTTTTTAACTCATTAGTGGACCACTGGATAAATCTTAGTACAAGAAAACCCGATCACTTAAAATTAGTGATCGGGATGCTTGTTTGTCGATTATGGGTAAGTTTAAGGACATTTCGAAAAATGACTAGCAATTGTCTTGGAGTTTATTTCTTGAAGGTAATTGGGGGTGGAACACTCGTTGTTTCAAGTTCCAATGAAGTTCGCGTGGAATCCATCGGAACTACAAGCTTAAGTCATGTACGCGCTTCTTGTCAGCCCCTTATGAATCTAACTTCCCAGTCCGCAATCTTAAGCAACTTGATGAATCCAAATCCCTGGATATCAATAGTAACTTGAGGCCTGAGTGGCAGCCCCTTCGAATAATATATGCTCAATCCATCTTTCTCTATCACGTGATACCGTTCAGGCTTCATTGGCCTCCCTTTGCGCACATCAGGCGGAGCGACGACGGGGATACAACATGAACTGATATCTATCTCATCAATCGTGATGTCCTTATCATTATTTTTCTCTAGATACTCTAGAGCTCGAGGTGTTATGACAATATTAACTCCAGTGTGAATGGTTTGATCCATGTAAATAGCCTCCTCCAAGTGTATTTTATGGACCAATGGCAATAATATGCGGCATGGGTTTATAATTGCTTTTGCCGAGTTCTTCGGTTTTAATAATCGTCCCATTGAGTTTAACCGTTCGAAAGGCCGACACGATATATCCCGGTTGCCCCATTTGCTTGACAACGTGTTCACCCTTTGCGAGTGAACTATCTTGGATCGTTTGTTCAGTGGGAGGAATTACGGACTCTATCTTACTGGAAATCTGGACTACCTGTCCCGGTTTAACTTTTCCATAAAGCTCGATGGTCAATGCATTCTTGACGACTTTCGAACGGATGAGAAGATAACCTCCGGTATCATTGTTGAGCTTTAAATCCAAGTCAGGATAAGCAACAGTTGCATCTTGTCCTAAGGGCGCGTAGGATATGGCTAACTCATGATTCGAACGTTCCTTTACGCTTAAATTAGCTAGAAGACCTACATTATAAAGCGTACTGGAAACCTGACAGATACCGCCGCCTAGTCCAGGAACAAATTCTCCGTTTACAATAACATAAGCGTCTTGATAACCCTTCTCCCCGGTTCTTTGACCGACAATACCGTTAAAAGAAATCGTTTCTCCAGGTTGTATAACTGCTCCATCCAGAGCCTTGGCTGCGATACGGACATTCTCACTGCGTTCTAGGAGTGAAGCGTCAAATTTGGTGGTGTAACTTGCTAGCAAACCATCGATTTTCTTGGTCTCCAGATCTGCAGCTGTGACGGAAGGCTTTACTTCTTTAAGATTCACTTTGATGGAGTCGGGACTTTGGAAGATTTTACTTTTTTTAACCTGAGTAACCAAAGGTTCGATTTCAGTAGTTTGACCCAGCGTTTCACTCTGAATCTGCATCCGATTCTGTTCATTGACATGAAACGATGCATCAATCGGTGCTTTATTATATTTGGCTAAGTTCGCAGTAAACGTATCTGTAAGTTTTTTGTCATCCCAAGTCGGAACGAGGTCAAAGTGTACCTCATCTGAATCATTCATTTTACTTTTGGCTTTATCAAAAATTGAGCCTTTTCTGCCAAGGTCATAAGCCTCATTTAAGGGTGCTTCAATGTCTATATGAGTTTCCAGGCTTTCAAGAGAGAGCTCAATCACTTCTCCATTAACGTCTAACTTGACGGACTGAGTCAACCACTTTTTTACTTCTTCGTTGATCCTTTCTTGAGCCTGGTCTTTTGTTAATTCACCCACTTCGATACCCGAGATAATCACGCCTTTGTTAAACAAATGATCATCTCGCGTATATAGTTTAAGCGCGATAGCTGAGGTAATAATGATTCCTAGAAGTGTTAATAATACAATTTTCGTGATTTTCAACGATGTTTCCCCCAAAAAGCTGATGTTTTGTATTTAAACAAATAATTCAACATACAAAACTAATTTCCTCTATTCGGTGAATAAATCAAGATGACAGTTTCTCCCATGTCCTGAGGAATTGCCGGAATACACGATAAACGCTAGTTCCCGTTTTAAAAGGGAAACAATAGCGCACGGGGGAGGAGGGTTATATTCTCTGGTTTCATCGAGAAGGGTGGAATCTTCCGCCGATAAGGAGAAACATTCGTAGAACAGGAGGGGATTACGCATTTTTGAGGAGCTAATCGCTAATATTGCTATTTGGAGTGTGCTACTGTCAGTAAAGTGCGGAATAAGGTCAAGGTAAACCCTACAAAAGTATAAATGCTATGCGAAGTACTTTATGAGAGGCAATGGTCCAAATAGAAAGGGAGGTATAACAGTTGAAAAAGCTTATCTCAAGTATGCTCGCTGTTGCTTTGGTTACCCTCTTAGTGCTCCCATCAGCCGTCCTGGCCAAACAGGTTGAGGATGCGGAAAAGAGTAAGAATAATGGGAAGGAAAAAGGTTACCAGAGCAGCCAGATGAATGCAAAGTGGAGTCGGTTTGATGTCGAACTCCAAGGGACTGATGGAAGTGGGAAAATAATCAAGATTATTGATGACAACCCTGTCTTCGATTATGAAGTAGCTAGTGGAAACGAAGGTTTAGCAAATGGAGATTCTGTTGTAATCAACGTGCGTAATCGTGGGGGAAATATTGTTAAACAACTTAGGTATACTATAGATGGTCTAGAAGATGTAGTAAAAGAAACGGAGCCTGTGTATCTACATTCTACAAGCCTGGATTTAGATGAAACGTTTGGAGCGGTTAGGTTCTTGAATTTCAATAACCTGGCGGGGACTGCAGAAGTTTATTTGACGGATGATCAAGAAAAGCTAAGCACAACAAATCGTACACATATCGACTTCTACCGTGGGACCACAATTGACGATGAAACCCCCTATGGAGATTGGGAAGAGCGGAATAAGGTGCGCTTCGGGTATGATTCAGATGAGGGGGAGGTTTGGGTCGAACTGAATGCGGAATATGAGTATCGGGCAGAGTATGATACTATCCAAGATGCGGATTTTGATACTATCCAGTTTATGCTTCTCAATCGTCAGTCAGGTTCAGACGTTAGACTTGAGAATATCAAGGTTAATGGGAAGAAAATCAGTGATACAGTTTTAATCGGAAATTCTACTTGGCCTAAGTGGAATCTCGAGGGAGATATTCAAAATGCTCATGGGAACTTCGTCGTAGAAGCTGAGCTCGTGATTACAGGGAATCAACCGAGCAATGAGTATAATAAGGTAGAAATTATGTTTGGCAAAAAGTAGTAATAATAGAGAGATAGGAAGATAGTAGAATAAGGTAGAAACAAAGAGATAAGGTACTCCACATGAAGAGAACCTCGCTTTCACTTTTTAGGTGATGCGAGGTTCTCAGTTTTATAAGTTTCTATGGTTCTCTGATTTCTATCTCCGCTTTGATCTCGAAGGTTTTACGGCCCCATTTGTCTTGGTGTGTGACGCGATATTTGTAATGGTAGGATCCGAAGTCTCGCAATCGGCTTCTTCTAAAAGCCCTTCGGTTGTTTCTTCTGCGCCAACGGCAACACGATCAACGCTACTTTCCGCAACACTCACGAATGCACTTTCTTCCACAGCATCCCCTAAAAGCCGACTTGAGCCGATAAACTGAGCCCCTTGGTCGATTTTCAGCTGTTGAGTATAGATATTCCCGTATAAGCGAGCACTCGAACACAGCTCGAGGCTTTCTCTTGCGGTGATATCCCCACGGACCTCTCCGGATATGCTAATCGTATTGGCTTGGATCGTTGCCTTAATCACAGCACTTGGGCCAATCACCAGATCACCGGTTAAAGTGACCACTCCTTCAATCTGCCCATCAATTCGAGCATTCCCTTTGAGGGTGATGTTTCCTGTGAATTCACTTTCTGCAGCGATGTAGGTTGTCTCTCCCCCTCCTGACTGGAATGCACTTGCTAAACTTTTCGGACTCGATGAATTTTTACCCCACATGCTTCATTGCTCCTTCGTAAAATCTGTAAATTGGAGTGGATCTATCGATTTACCATGATCACGGGCTCCATAATGAAGATGGGAGCCTGTACTACGACCAGAGTTCCCGCTATAGGCGATGAGGTCACCTTTTTGAACGGTGTCTCCCACTTTGACGAGCAAGCTTGAATTATGACCATAGAAGGTTTCGATTCCTGATCCATGGTCGATTTCAACCTTTCGCCCGTAAACCGCATCCCAACCCGCAAAGGTGATTACTCCCGCTGCTGTCGCATGAACCTCGGTACCATAATCACAGGCAAAATCAACTCCGTTATGAAATTCACTCGTCCAGCCTCCAAAGGGATTGCGGCGGTAACCGAAGGTAGAGGCGATTTCATGTTCCCCGTTAAGGGGGAGGATGCTCGGGGTATGGTTGATTTGATCTTCCTTTTGTAGGGCTAAGTTGTAATACTGTTCTAATAGAGTACGTTGCTTAGAAATTTGCCCCGGATCACTAGTAAGCGTCGAAGAGGATTGTTGGACACCCCCCCGGCTTAGTTGTGAGGAAGTCGTAGATGTAGGCGTAGTGGATGAAGTCGGAGTATTAACTTTCAGGATGGACGTGAGTTTCAATTCAAGGTCGCGAATCGATGAAAGATCTTGAGCCATTTGCAAGGATTCTTCTTTGAGCTCTTCGATCTTTTGATCTTTTTCCTGATTGGCTAACTTAAGCTGATTCACAGATTGTAATTCAGCATTCTTGATTTGGAGAGTATGAGACAAATAAAGATTGTAGGAAAATAGGCCAACGATAAGGACCCCAAGGGTCAAGACACCGGAAACTAGAATGCGTTTACCCTCAAGTGAGAATTGAAATTGCCGAGTTGGCTTATGATTGGGGGGGATAATTAAGAAGGTATATCTATCTTTCATGCCACTCCTCCTGAAATGAAAGACACAAAGGTATAAACTTTGTGTCTCTTCCTGCTGTCGAATATATGCTATGTGTAGAATATATGGCATTGGAAAGCTTGTCAACGCTTTAATAAGAAAAAAGCACTACAGTCAAACGGAGAGAGGACTAACCTTTTTGTTCTTTTTGTTACAAAATCGGGTTTTATTCGAGAAAAATCTACCAAATATTTATTGGAAATGCTATAATTAGAAACAATTGGGATTAAGAATGATTTCTATTAACGATTGATTAAGCAAGTTGAAAACTCTATGTAGGGGTGAGATAACAAATGTATGTAGAAATTATGATGGAAATCATCAAAAATGCCGCTTTGTTACTTGCCCTAAGCATAGTCTATGAAATAAGCTACCTTATTCCTACAAAACGAAAGAGACTAGCCCAAGTTATTAAGGGGAGTTTAATCGGATTAATAGGAGTAGCGGTAATGACTCTGCCTTTTAGATTTTCGGCGGACGTTATTTTTGACACTCGCTCGATTCTAATCGGAGTAACTGCCTTAACCTTTGGGCCCCTTCCAACGGTGATCGCCGCTAGTATGATAAGTATATACCGGATAATTATCGGAGGCGGAGCAAGCGTATTTGCTGGTGTGGCGGTTACAGTTTCCTGTGCTGTTATAGGATTATTGTGGCGTCATTTCATGTTGAATAAGAGTCATTATCGTTGGTTAAATATCTATTTATTTGGCATCTGCATTCATGTGGTCATGCTCTTATGTATGTTTATACTCCCGTGGCCTTTGTCAGAGCAGGTGTTGGAAGCGATTAGTTTACCTGTCCTACTTATATATCCGGTGGCTACTGTTTTATTATGTCTCCTTCTTCTCCAGCAGAAAGAACGTAAGGAGGCATTAATCCAAATTGTTGTCGCTGAAGAGCGCTATAAGAGCTTATTTGATAATAATCATGCTACGATGTTGCTTATTGATCCAGATAACGGAGATATTATCGATGCAAATCTTGCCGCTAGCCAATTCTATGGATGGCCGATTCAAAAGATAAGGTCAATGAAAATCTCGCAAATCAACACCTTGACCCCCGAAGAGGTCAAAGTTGAGATGAAGAAATCAGCGGACAAAAGACGCAGCCATTTTCAATTTAAACATAGGATAGCTACGGGGCAGGTTATTGACGTCGAGGTTTTCAGTGGCCCTATCCCGCTCGATGGCCGAACGATGATCTACTCGATCGTTCACGATATCAGAGAGCGTGTAGCCTCAGAGAATGCCCTGCGAGAGGTTGAAGCCCAACTTCGGCAGCAGCAAAAGCTAGAAGCTATCGGAACTTTGGCTGGAGGTGTAGCGCATGAGATCAATAACCCAATCTATGGGATTATCAACTATGCACAACTCATTCTTGACTCCATAGATCACAATACCCAGAATGCTGAATATGCCAAAGAAATAATCCATGAATCTGAGAGAGTATCCACGATAGTAAAAAACCTATTACAGTTTTCACGTCAAGAAAAACAATCCCATAGCTATGCTAAGATTGAAGATATCATTGACCAGACGCTCTCATTAATAAGGACAATTATCCGAAAAGATCAAATCACATTGGATATCGATCTAGAACAGGAATTGCCAGAAATAAAATGCCGAAGCCAGCAAATACAGCAGATCATCATGAATTTATTAATCAATGCTAAAGATGCTTTGAATGAGAGATATCCGAAATATCACGAAGATAAAATAATTCGCATCGCCTGTAACCAGTTCACGCTTGATCATCAACCTTGGCTTCGCATTACCATCGAAGATCATGGAAATGGGATCCCTGTGGAAGTGCAAGAAAAGATATTTGAACCTTTTTTCTCAACTAAACCTAAAGATAAAGGAACGGGTTTGGGCTTATCCATAAGTTTTGGAATTGTTAAAGATCATCATGGGAGGCTTACTCTAGATACGAAGCAAGGCTCATATACTCGGATGTATCTGGACTTACCAGTAGATAACGGCTGGGTCATTTAAGGATTTCTTTCAGTTTAGGAGGGGTTACATGAGTAGAATTTTGGTCATAGATGACGAAAAGAGTATTCGCATCACTTTATGCGAATTCTTACGAATGGAAGGCTATCAAGCAGATTTTGCAGTGAACTCAAAGGAAGCGTATCAAAAGTTACAGGAAAAGGATTTCGATGTAGTTATTACAGATATCATCATGCCTCGCGAATCTGGGATTGATTTACTCAGCAAAATACGAGAACGATCTCAGACGATTCAAGTGATTGTTATGACTGGGGAACCAACGGTGGATACCGCTATCAACGCGATACGAAGAGGCGCGAATGATTATCTCACGAAGCCCATTAACAAGGCAACCTTACTGCAAACCGTCCATAAAGCGGCACAGCTTAAAGCACTTTATGATGAAAAGGCTCAACTCGAAAAGCAAAACATGCTCTATCAAAAAAATCTTGAAGAACGTGTTGAAAGTAGAACTCATGCCCTCCAGAGTGCCATGCAAAGTATAATTAACCTTCTATCTTCAGTGGTGGATCTTCGAGACCCCTATACAGCAGGCCATCAACGCAGTGTCGGAAATTTGGCTGCAGCAATTGCTAAGAAGATGAATCTCGAACGTGAAACGCTCGACTTACTCAGGATCATCGGGTATATCCATGATATCGGCAAAATTGTAATACCCGCTGAAATATTATCGAAGCCTGGGAAACTAAGTCATCTCGAGATGGAAATGATACGAAACCATCCCTTAAGTGGATATGAGATGCTTCAAAAAGTTGCACTTCCAGAGCCCGTCGCAGAAGTGGTCTATCAACATCACGAACGCTTGAACGGGAGTGGTTATCCAAGAGCACTCAAGGCTGAAGAAATTTCACTGGAAGCCCAGATTATAATCGTTGCTGATGTAGTAGAAGCAATGATGTCCCATCGCCCCTATCGGCCAGCTCTCGGGATTAAAGCAGCACTCTCTGAAATTAAGGAAAATGCAGGGAAACTCTATCAACCCGAGGTTGTTCTTGCCTGCAGCGAGCTGTTCGAAAAGGATGGCTATGTCATCGATAACGTAGAACACCAATTCACTTTCTCGCTGGCCTAGAACTCCATCTAATGTAAGACACTTTTTACGAGAGGAGCAAAGATGGGATCAGTATGGCCATGAATGCGGAGATTATGTTTTAAAGTGCTTGTCAGACTTTATGAAGTCAAAAATAAGGGAGCGGGATATACTTTCCCGATGGGGCGGTGAGGAGTTTTTGCTTCTTATCACTGATACGGATTTTGAAGGCGCAGTCATTGTGGCTGAGAAACTTCGAAGCGGAATTGAAGCTTTAGAAATAACGTATAAGGAAATAACCCTGAGAGTAACCATTACGTTTGGAGTCGCGGAGTATAGTCAAGAAGAGGATATAGAGGGGACAATTAAAAGAGCTGACAAAGCTCTGTATAAGGGTAAAAGTCAAGGCAAAAATTGTGTGGTTAGTTCATGAGATAGAATAACCCGTAGATATAAAGAGAGTCGATTTGCCTTAGGGGCGAATCGGCTCTCGGATTATTGTTTGTTTACTTATCTAGCTATTAGAATCTGAACAAAAATAAATTTAGAAACACTTTGAACATTATGGGACTAATCGAACGCCTGCCAAGTTATTAATAGCTAATCAATGCTGCCATTAAAATGGCACTTGAAAGGGAGAGGCAAAAGGAGAAGATGCCTACGCCAATATTACCTGCGGGGATTTCCTTGCGGACGGATACTCCTGGGGAGAGCAACTCAAATAGCCAGTAAACAGCAATAAAAAATAGAATAGCCGTGATTCCCCAAACCACAAGATCCCAGAGACCGCTAGCATGGTAAATCGCAGATCCAAGGACAATGGCTAAGCCAATGATCTTACCACCTAAATCAAAAGATATGGCCTTTGATGCGGCAACTTTTTTAACATCATGCAACTCGTCACCCTCGAAAAGCAATTTAAATTCTGGGTAGGGTGTTGTTTTAGTGAATAGGAAAATACCTATTAGAACCAGGGGCAGTGTTACTGCCAAATAAGCAAGAAAGTTTAACAATAACATGAACATATCTCCTTTTCCCATTACTTATAACCAACAGGCAAAAAATACGAAAGATTGCCGGTAATTAGTTCGCCAACTCTTAACCCGATTCCCGAAGCTTGACCTCCGATTAGAAAGGATCCCCACAGCGCTTTTCCTTTATAGAGACCTGAAAGGGTCTCTATCTCTATATCTTCTAAGTCAACCATCTCCTGATAGACCATAGGCTGTTCCCAATAATTCGCTTCGTTATCCTGAGCGATCAGGTCTCCATTCTTTGAGAAAAGGCGGATTGCACCTCCTTCCCTCCCAAAAAGTGGCTTGCTGACATGCGGCCGTTTATCGAGAAATCGGTTCTCAAGATAAGTAGGCAGCATATATTTTTCAATCACTTCATGTTCCTCAGGTTCGAAAAATTCCCCTGCTTCATGCAGATTCCAGATCAAGGCCTGAACCGCTTTACTTTGCGCGAGAAAGGCAGAAGGGGGATTGATGAGAGCTAGTTTCTTTCGCGAGACTAAATCGAGAACATGGGCACCGGTGGGGTATTGATCGACTTCATCTTTTTCCTCCGCTAATTTCTCTAAGGCATGAAGTCGATACCAAATATCGATGGGAGTATACAGACCTTCTTGATTGCAATAACACAATCGATCCTCATAAACTCTTAACTCTTCTAAAGGGACAAACTTGGCATTGAGCCCAGACTGGTGCAGGAGGTACTCTGTTGTTCCTCGATCCTCCTCGTGCCAACCGAGGGAACTAAATACGATGGTTTCCGTGGGATAACCCAATTCAATATATTTCTTGACAATGTCTTGAAAAGCCTGAGTAAGGTGTGCTTCCATTCCGGCATTAGGGTTTTGAGAATGATAATACGTACAGGCTCGCGCATTCACATAAAAGGCTTCGACCACACTGGTCGGCGTATCCGAATTGAACTCCAACATCTTAAGCCCTTGCTTCGTCTGGGCAAAGTCAAAACGACCAATGCTAGTGACGATATGCTGAAACACAGGAACTCTAATTGTAGGCCAAGCTTCGGGAGGAATCCCTAGCATGTCTAAGACTTCTTCATTAGCTTGTTGCAGGATGTTAATAACTTTGGTATAAAGATTTCCGAGCTTGGTCGTAGCATAAGCGATTTCTTCTCGGAACTCACGGGTTATGGAATGCATACTGGCAAGGGCGTATTCTTGTTGATACATCGTTTGCCAGCCAAAAACCTCTTTAATGGACCCATAGAGTTCAACCGATTTTTCTTGATAACTTTTAGCCATGAAGCTTAACCTCCGATAGAGCCACCGCTTGAGCCAAGTCCGCCTTTGGCACCGCTCGAAATACCACTATTGGGTATAGTTCCTTGAGTTCCACCCGGTTGGATGTCGGTATTAGGACGGATTGCCGAACCAGGATTGTTCGTGATACCGGCGCCTCTTCCCCCAAAACCCCCAAAGAAAGGCATGAAGAAAGGAAAGAACCCACCGCCTGACCGTTGCTCCTGGACTACTTCGACAGGATTTCCGTTTTCATCATAGGTGGTTGTGGTTCTAGGTTGAGTCGCGCTACATCCTACGAGACTCACAGCCAAGGCGGAAGATAAAAATACGCTCATGAGTTTTTTACTTTTGTCCATTAAAATTGCTCCTCTATCCTTTCGTTAATCTCAGTAACTATGATTTAGACGGAGTAACATAGATGACATACCTTTTGCTATCTTCATCAATTTCAGTCGACGTTTTTTCATATTCCAGTCCACTCATCGTCAGATAGTTTGCTTGAAGGTGTAAGATGAGATCCATATAGTCTGTGAATTGAAGGGAGGTTAGTAAAGGATACTCGCTTGTGTGCTCTAAATATTCCCGAATTTCGACTAAAATATGACCCTGGTGAACGGCAGGGTAGTTTTTCGCGGTCTCGTCTACGCTTCTCTGAACATAGATAACATAAAGTAATAAGGGTTCAAGGGCTGTGGACGTCTTTTCATACACTATCCCATCTTTAATAAAGTAGTCACATTGGAAACGAACGGATATCTCCTCACGAGAAATCTTCTCGTAATGGTAGAGTGTGGGATACCCTTTAGATTTGTCGAGCAAGCGGTATTCTAGTCTATACAGAATAAGCACTTCCTTTTTTAAGTCTTTACTAGGACCAAAGGCTTCTATAACACATTATACCATTAATTTGAACTATAGTTCCTTAAAAGACAAGTATGTACAGCATACTTAACCACCTTTTAAAAACAGTATTATCAATGCCCACTTCTATTGACACCCTTTCTCCCCCCTGTACGTCAGATCTCTTTCTCTTTTGAACTATACAGGGTTTTTTAGTAGAAGTGGCTCACTTTTTTCCTGGCGTTTTAGGCGTTTTATTTATTGTTGGCTCCACTTTTATTATAGCGTTTATATGCTTAGAGTCTCGTGGATAAAACATCGTCAAATGGTTTAAGCTAACTCAGAATTTTTGAGTAGCGGAGGCAACTATGCGAAACGAAAGGGTAAGCATCAAACAGCCATCGGAGGGGCTGAGAGGTTTTGAACCTGAAATTCAGGAGAGGCCTGAGGGGAATTCCAGTTGTGATACGCCGAAGGAACAGGACCCACTTTATCGGAAACTGGATGAATTTATCGACAGCGTTTCAGATGAGGATGGGGTGCTCATCCGCGTACTTCACTATGCCCAAAACGTATTTGGCTATCTACCGAGGGAAGTTCAAATCCATATCGGTAAACGTCTGGGGAAATCCTTAGCTGAAGTATATGGTGTCGTTAGCTTTTATCATTACTTTGTGACGGAGCCGAAAGCGGAATATACGATTGAGGTTTGTATGGGAACCGCCTGTTATGTTAAGGGAGCTGCAAGCATCATTTCTGAATTAGAGAAAGAACTGGGTATCAAAGTCGGTCAAATGACCGAGGATCAAAGATTTGGACTTAAGGTTTCACGCTGTATCGGAGCCTGTGGTTTGGCACCGGTTATGGTTATTGGGGAGGATATTCACGGTCGATTGACCCCGGCGATGATTCCGGAAATCCTCAAACGCTATGCAAAGTCCAAGGAGGCTTAGAATAATGGATTCAATATCTCAACTCGAAGAGATTCGTACACGGGTACTGAATATCCCGAAGGGCCGGATACTCATTGGAATGGGGGTGTGCGGGATTGCAGCGGGTGCGCGGAATACCTTACAAGCGAGCCAGGAGGAACTGGTCAACCGACGGTTGGAAGAATGGGAGATTGTGCAAACGGGTTGCCTGGGAATCTGTGACCGGGAGCCCTTAATGATCGTGGAAAAACCGGGTGAACCACGGGTCATTTATTATGGGGTGGATGAGGATCGGGCAAGACAGATTGTGGTTAATCATATCGTCAATAACACGATCGTTGGAAACTGGGTATTACCCGAAGATCAGGCTATTTATTCATAGTAAGAGGTGAGCGTAGTGCACTATCGCCATCATGTGCTCGTGTGTCAAGGAACAGGTTGCCTTTCCAGCGGGAGCATCGGAGTGTTAAGGAGTCTGGAAAAGGAAATTAAAGCAAAGGGCTTGGCTGAACAAGTCAAGGTTGTCAAGTCAGGCTGCTTTGGGTTTTGTATGCAAGGGCCGGTTATGATCGTTTATCCGGAGGGGGTCTTCTATACGAAGGTCACTTCGGAAGATATCCCAGAAATCGTTGAAAAGCATCTTAGAGGGGGTAAAACCGTTGACCGGTTACTCTTCCGCGATCCAGTAACTGAGCAACCGATTGAAGAATTTGAGGATATACTTTTCTTCAAGGGACAAAAGAGGATTGTCTTAAAACATTGTGGATCGATTAATCCGGAAAATATCGAAGAATACATAGCCCAAGATGGATATTTTGCACTTGCAAAAGCCTTAACGGAAATGTCTCCGGAATCCGTCATCGAGGAAGTGAAAAAATCCGGTTTAAGGGGACGCGGGGGTGGAGGGTTTCCAACGGGACGTAAATGGGAATTTGCCCAGAAGGCTCAAGGGAAACCCAAATATGTTGTTTGTAACGCTGATGAAGGGGACCCAGGAGCTTTCATGGATCGGAGTATTCTGGAAGGGGACCCTCATGCAGTCATCGAGGCGATGTGTATCGCAGGTTATGCCATTGGATCGAATCAGGGGTACATTTACGTCAGGGCGGAGTACCCTGTGGCCATTAAACGCTTAGAGATAGCAATTCAGCAAGCGAGGGAAAAGGGGCTGCTCGGTAAAAGGTTATTTGGTACGGAGTTCTATTTTGATCTCGATATCCGACTCGGTGCGGGAGCTTTTGTCTGCGGAGAAGAAACTTCCTTAATCCGTTCCATCCAGGGTTTAAGAGGGGAACCACGCCCCCGTCCACCTTTTCCGGCAGTCGAGGGACTCTGGGGAAGACCAACCTTGATTAATAATGTAGAAACCTTAGCTAACATTCCTCAAATCCTTCGCAAGGGCGGTGACTGGTTCGCTTCAATTGGAACAGAACGTAGTAAGGGGACCAAAGTATTTGCTCTTGCTGGTAAAATTCATAATACCGGATTAATCGAGGTACCCATGGGGACCACTCTGAGGGAAGTCATCTATACCTTAGGTGGAGGAATCCCGGAGGGTAAAAAATTCAAGGCTGCTCAGACAGGGGGGCCCTCTGGCGGATGCCTAACTGAAGAACACTTAGATATTTCCTTGGAGTATGACTCCTTACTTAACGTCGGTTCTATGATGGGATCGGGTGGGCTCATTGTCCTGGATGAAGACAGCTGTATGGTCGATGTCGCGCGCTTCTACATAGATTTTATGCGGGATGAGTCGTGTGGCAAGTGTACTCCTTGTCGGATCGGAACGAAAAGGATGTTGGAAATCCTCAACCGAATCACGGAAGGGAAGGGAACAGAAAAGGACCTGATAGATCTAGAGGATCTAGCAAAAGTAATTCAAGAAAATTCCCTTTGCGGGCTGGGCGTATCCGCTCCCAACCCCGTACTGTCTACCTTGCGATACTTCAGAAAGGAATACGAAGCGCATATCTATGATAAGCATTGCCCGGCGGGGGTGTGCCAGGCTTTACTTTCTTATCGTATAGACCCCGAGCTCTGTAAATCCTGTGGATTATGCCGCAAGGAATGCCCAACCGGTGCCATTAAGGGAGCCCCAAAGCAGAAGCATTTTATCGAGTCCGAGGCGTGTGCTCGATGTGGGGTTTGCTTGACGAAGTGCCCCTTTAAAGCAATCTCCAAGGGATCAGACACCCGAATTCATCTAGATCACTCTCACTCTGCTGCCCACTAAGGAGGAAGAAAGAGTATGGTTCATTTGACCATTGATGATAGGCCGACCGAGGTGGAGGAAGGGACCACAGTGATTGAGGCGGCTCAGGAATTAGGGATCGATATCCCAACGTTATGCTATTTAAAAGAAGTCAACGTCATAGCTTCCTGTCGAATTTGTCAGGTCGAGCTCGAGGGGCATCACAACTTGATTGCTGCGTGTTCCTTAACGGCAGCGGAGGGTATGGTAATCCGAACACATACCCCCCGAGTTTTGCACGCTCGGAAAAAGGTACTCGAG
Source organism: Desulfitobacterium elongatum (assembly GCF_055378975.1). Classification (NCBI taxonomy): domain Bacteria; kingdom Bacillati; phylum Bacillota; class Clostridia; order Eubacteriales; family Desulfitobacteriaceae; genus Desulfitobacterium; species Desulfitobacterium elongatum. Next base: position 556,583 of record NZ_AP038772.1, read on the forward strand.
CTTCTCTTATCTGATCATCCGTTTGATTGTCTGACCTGTTTCCGAAATGGAAATTGTGAATTGCAAACCCTAGCTCGTGAGATGAATGTTCATGGTTTGCAATGGGAGGGGGAACGAGGTGTTTTCGCCGTCGATGATCTCTCTCCCTCCTTAGTGCGTGAACCGAGCAAGTGTATCCGCTGTCGCCGCTGTGTAACCGTCTGTCGGGATGTTCTCACGGTAAGCATCTATGATATGCTCCATCGTGGCTTTGATTCCGTGGCCGGCCCTGCCTATAATGATAGTGTCCAGGATACTCCCTGCATTACCTGTGGACAGTGTGTACTCGTCTGTCCAACAGCTGCACTTCATGAGAAGGATGATACCGATAAAGTGTGGAGAGCCCTGCAAGACCCTGAGTTGCATGTCGTGATTCAGACGGCTCCCTCGATTCGAGTGAGTTTAGGGGAAGAATTCGGAATGCCTCAAGGAGAGCTTGTCGCCGGGAAAATGGTTTCGGCGCTCCGTCGATTAGGGTTCAATAAGGTGTTTGATGATTGCTTTGGAGCCGATGTCTGTATCATGGAAGAGGGGCATGAGCTCTTAGCTCGTTTGGAGGGTCATGGAGGACCCTTGCCGCAGTTCACCTCCTGTTGTCCCGGCTGGGTTAAATTCTGTGAGAACTTTTATCCTGAACTGATTCCTCACTTGTCTTCAACGAAGAGCCCCCAGCAGATTTTTGGTGCTTTAGTTAAGACCTATTATGCGAAGCAGGCAGGGATTCCAGCGAAGAAGATTTTTAGTGTCTCGGTCATGCCGTGTATTGCCAAAAAGTTTGAAGCGGCGAGACCGGAGCATCGAGATAGTGGTCAACAGGATGTGGACGTGGTACTTACTACGAGGGAATTGGCTCGAATGATCCGCATGAGTGGAATGAACTTCGCAGATCTCCCAGATGAGGAATTTGACCAACCGATGGGGTATTCGAGTGGGGCAGGGGTCATATTCGGTGCTTCAGGTGGAGTCATGGAGGCAGCCCTACGTACTTTGAGTGAGAAGGTTAACGGCTCTGAACTTTCCGATGAGGAACTGGAAAAAATCCGCTCCTTCAATGAACTAAGGGAGGCGGAATATCAACTAGGGGACCGGACGCTTCGTGTGGCCGTGGCCAGGAATATCGGGGAAGCGCGTAAGCTTTGTGACAGGGTTCGGAATAAGAAGGCCGAATACGACTTTATCGAAATCATGGCGTGCCCGGGAGCCTGCGTCGGTGGAGGGGGACAACCCATCTACTCAAACCTTGATAAATGGAGTCTACAGATTGATCTTCGTAAATCCAGAGCGAGAGGCTTGTTCCAAGCGGATCAACAGAAAGAGTATCGGAAATCCCATGAGAACCCCTATGTGCTTAAGCTCTACGAAGAATTCCTCGGCGAGCCGAACAGTGAAAAGGCGCATGAGCTCTTACATACGGGGCATAAGGCGCGACCGCTCTATACCTGTGAAGGAACCTATGCGGGAGATAAGGTGGATCATCGGCATTACCGAGAAGAACAGGGGTATGTTCATTAGGAAAAAAAGGAGTCAACACAAGAAAAGTGTTGACTCCATTTTTGATCAAAGAACGAAAAATGAAACTGCCATGATTAAGTACACTGCGAGAAGCTGAACCCCTTCCAACCAATTGGACTCACCATCATTAGCTACTCTGTTAGCAATGAGAACCGCAAATACAAGGGCGATCAGTTCGAACTCATTAAATACGATACTCATGGGTGTGAATAGCAAGCTGAGGAAAATTAAAACGGGTGTCACGAAAAGAATAATCTGTAAGCTTGAACCAAGAGCGATTTCAACGGCTATATCCATTTTATTTTTGTAAGCCATTACGATGGCTGTACTATGTTCTGCTGCATTACCAATGATGGGTATCAGAATGATTCCGACAAAGAATTCACTAAGTCCAATAGCCTTCGTCATCGGATCGACAGCACTAACAAAAAACTCACTCTCTAAACCAATAAGTACCGTTGTTACTATTAAAACAAAAATTGCCTTTTTAAGAGACCATTTGGGAGTGCTCTCCTCCTCGTGATCAACTGAATAAATATCCTTATGAGTATGAAAGGAAAAGAATAGGCTCAATAGATAAATGCTGAACATAATAACCGCTACGATAACACTTAGTCCTTCGTACTGGGTATTAAGAAACTCAGTAGGTACCGTATGTGTAAAAATGGCCGGGACGGTTAAACCAATGACAGCAAACAACAACATGCTTGAAGTCACTTCAACCGCCTGTTTATTGAACGACTGCGATTTATATTTGATTCCCCCTAAGAGCATGCTGGCACCCAACACCAATAATATATTGCCGATTACCGAACCAGCAATTGACGCTTTGACTACATCAAAAAGCCCTGCCTTCAAGGCGAAAAAAGCAATGATGAGCTCCGTAGCATTACCAAATGTAGCATTAAGAAATCCCCCGATGCGAGGTCCGGAGTAAAAGGTGATTTCCTCCGTTGCTTCACCCATTAGCCCAGCCAAGGGGATAATCGCTAATGCAGATAGAACAAACATTACTGTACCTGACAGGTGGATAAACTCTCCGAGGATACTTATTGGAACAAAAATAAGTAAAAGTCTCAAAAATTTCATTTACGATCCCACTCCTATCTATTAATACCCTTTTTGATTTACATAAACTAGGTGATCAATAAGCAAGTACCCTTCTTTTTAAGTTCTATAATAACATACATGACTACTTATAAGTAATTTACTCGACTCGCGGTTCCCGCTCGGTAGGGGTCGTAAATGAAGTATGGTCTAATAATCTTTCTGGTATAGCCCTTGACGTCTATGAATAAGTTTTAGAAAGCAAAATTAATCTAAGGGGGAGTTATGGTTAAGTGCCTTTTAAACGTAATCCTTGGAGCGCTTGGAGTTGCTATCTTGCTTTCATGTTCTACGATGTATAGCTTGGCCTGTATAGTATTGGGATGGGCCCCCGATCTATCCCTTAAAACCTGGGCATATATCACTATTGGACTAAGTGCTGCTATTTTAGTTGCAAGCTTTAGTCTATGGCGATTCACTCAATTTAAAGAAGGGATTCACGGCTGGATTCTCATTCCGGGATTATTCCTTGGCAAACTATGGGTAAACTCGGTGGATGAGATATCCTTTTTGAACTTTGTCATCGGATCTTTGTATATAGGACTGGTCTTGATTGTTTTGGTATGTCTTGAAATCGGCCGGAGTTGGTATATGGATCGAATGACTGAGAAGTCTTAGGGTGGAAAGCGTGTTAATTCCCTAGTAATTAGGAACGTGAATTTTGTTCACCCAAATACGTAGAACTGGGGAGATAAGGGATGTTAAGGTTATACCCTTGTCTGTTCAGAATGGTTCCTTTGATTAGGGCTAATTCTTCATGGACATTTAATTCCGCAGCAATTTGCGCAGAAGTGAACTTCATATTGGCGCAGTCCAAAAAGTCGCCGTCATCGATAAGCAGCTGTGCAGCAAATAGGTTTGCCTCGAGTTCACAAAGATCGGCGACGTTAAATATATGATAATCCTTCATTAGACCGAGCTTAGCCTGCCTGCGGTGCAGTCGATCATGGCCTAATTCATGGGAACAGGTGATGTTCTGTTCAATTTCATTTAAGCGAGAGTTAATAACAATAAAACGATTGCGGTAGGTATAGTTATAAAACCCCTTGAGTTGCGAGAATTCTCCGTACTTCACGGTGATGTTGAGATGATTGGCAATCTCAAAAGGGTTTCGTGTCTTATATTGCTCTACTAACGCATCTGCTTTTTTGATGATGTGGTCCATACGGTTCCCCCATCCGGCAAGTTCTATTTATTGCGCCCGTATTTTTTGTTATTTTGCTTCGCTTCGAAGTACATTTCGGAGACCATTCGGAAAAACTCATCCCGATCTTCCTCCGGTAATTCGCCCCCAGCAAAGAGAGCTTGAACATTATTCAATACTTCCTTGGCTTGTTGACTTCCAGTATAACCGAATTGCTCGACAGATTTTTGTACAAAGGCTCCATCCTTGCCGACAAGTGAATCAATGGACACCTTAAACACTTCAGAGAGTTTCTGGAGTGTTTCTGGCTTTTTAGGGAAGCGTACATTGGCTTCGTAATAGCCAACCACACGATCGGACACGCCAATTCGCTTTCCAAGTTCGGCCTGGGTTAAACCTGCATCCTCGCGCATCTTTCTAAGTCTCTCACCGAACAACATATTCGTTCACCTCCGTCTGAATCTAATGGAATTATAACAAAACGTTCGGTTAACGTCAATAATACGAACAAAAATATCGATTGACGACAATGAAAATATTCGCTAGAATAGGCACAGAACGAAATGTTCAAAATTTAAGGAGGTGCGAGAATATGAAAAACCAAGGTTTTAAAGCATTGAGGCTGCATCGCGGGTACACCCAAGAGGGGTTAGGATTGGAACTGAGAATAGCGGGGGATTATGTCAACATGATCGAAAATGGCCGTCGAACACCCAGCTTTGCCTTAGCGAAGAGGATTGCTGATTTCTTCGGGGTAACGGTGGATGAGCTATTTTTTTACCCTGATTACGAACAAAACATTCAGAATTACTCATATATCGATAAAACTGTTCGAATAAAGGGCGATAGTGACAAATGATAGGAGGCCGTAGGTGAGATAATCGGCCTTGAATAGCAAAAGCTGAAGGAGGCCCTGTCCATGTGAGAAAGCATGGAGGACTGACAGGGAGTGACTCGAGTTCGGGAGAAGGAGGAGGGAGTAGCGATGAAGGCTAAAGATTATTTATCACAGGCTTTTCGGTTGGACCAGAGAATCAGTAGTAAATTAGAGCAGGTCGCATGCTTGAAGGATCTGGGGAAGAAAGCGACTGCAAGCACTCAAGGGAGGTGTGTCGGCGGGATACAGCAGTACAGCCCGATGGAGAATGCAATCGTGAAGATGGTCGATCTGGAAGAGGAGATCAATGCAGATATAGACAGGCTTGTGAAGCTGAAACGCGAGATTATGGGGGTGATTAACTCCGTCGAGCAGCCAGAGTATCATCTTTTATTGGAACTTAGATACCTGAGTTATAGGACCTGGGAAGATATCGCTGAACGGATGAATTATAGTTATCGTCAGGTTCATAGGTTACATGCTCAGGCGCTAAATAGTTTAGAACAGGGCATACCCTGTCATAGTATGTCCTAAGCAAAGGTGATAATCTAAGTATAGAACAGATGTTCTCGGGCAGGGGAGCATGTTCACACACTCTTCCTGCCCGGAGATGCGTGAATACCCCTTGTCCAAAGCAGTCGGCAGGCCCGGCTGCTTTTTTTAATGGGAGAACGTCTGTGGATATCAAGAAAGGAGGTGTTGAAGATGGCCGTAACCTCAACCGCTAAAGACTCGGTATTGGTCGTAAGTTATCAGGTGGGTCTGAACGAATTAGGCGCTCCTATCGTGCGCCAACGGAGTTTTCCTAATGTCTTGGTCGCTGCCTTAGACCAGGATGTCTATGACGTCGCAGCTGCACTCTATGCTTTGCAGGATTATCCTCTAACCGGCGTGCGCCGCGACAATCGATTCGACCTCGTGTCAGAGTAAGAACGTTTCCTTGAGTTTAAAAGGAAGGACCTTTGAGGAAAGGAGGGAATAGAATGGCAACAACGACTAGAAAAGTCTTGAGAATGACCTTCAATACCGCTCTTGGTGGAACAGTAAGTCTCACCTTGCCAGAGCCGAAAGTAGGTATCACCACGGCAGAGATTGAAGCCGTAATGGATCAGATTATTGCTAAGAATATCTTCTTAGGTTCCGGTGGAGCGATGATTTCGAAGAGCGATATCAAAATTGTGAATACTACAACGGACGACCTTTATGATGCTCCTATCGCGTAAGCGAGAAGGACGAGTGAGTTCTAAAGGAGGTTGGTGGAGGCGTAGAGGAAACTCTATCGCCTCCTGATCGTAAGAGGGTAAAAAAGAAGGAAGGGGGTTAAGGCATGGAAGAAATTTTAAAACTGGTCGGGAATTTTGGCTTTCCCATCGTGGTCAGCGCTTATCTATTAGTGCGGATCGAAGGGAAACTCAATGAACTTTCAACAAGTATTATGGAGCTTGCAAAAGCCATAGCCGTCCTAGAAGTACGAAAGTCTCCGGTGGAGACTTTCGCCGAAGCAGCTTACACCAAAAGATAGCCTAACGGCGTAGGATGAGGAGAGGTCAAATAGATGGATTGGCACTTGAAGAGCGGGTGAGTCTATAGTAGAAAGAAAGAAGGCTTAGAAATGCCCCATGGGGCATTTCTAAGCCTTCTTTCTTATGATCAAAGCGTCGAGCTTATGCACGGCTAAGGATATGGGGGCTACGGCAACTTATAATAAAGCCTTTTTATTAACTTCTTTAACCCAACCGTCATCCAGTTCGTTTATCCAGTCAAAGGTGTGGCATTCCAAGCAGCTAGGGGTCGATTGTTTATGTACTTGATGACAAGTAAGACAATCTTGTTCTCCATTGTGGTTATCATGAGGATTCCCATGTGAGAAATTTGTTGCAGTCTTAATTTTTTCGCGAGTATGGCATTTCAAGCATGACTCCTGAGAAGAGACACTATCACTCTTTCCACCGGTTAATTTCTTAAAGCCAATTCCGAGTTGATCCTGTCCGTGACATTGCTCGCAAGATACACCCACATTATGATGTTTACTTGCTAAGAGATTACTACTATTATTCCATGTATTAACCTCTGTCTTCACGCTACCCTTTACTAGGGTAACTGACCCTACACCGATGATCACTAAAGCAACTATTAGTATCATGATGAGCTTTTTAGTAGTGGATAGTTTTTGGCCCATAACGCTATACCTCCATTTTTCTAGTACCCCTTAGAGATTGTTTTTTGTTCATTTACCACTGTCTTGAATATGACCCCCCCTTTGATGGCTTAGCCATAACATGACTAAATTCTACAATAACTTGTTCTTATATTCACTTGGAGGGAACTCTGAAACTTTTTCATATCATGCTCCAATTAACCTTTTACAAATTAAATATAAGGAACAAAAATCTAGTTCAAGAATCGAAAAGGGACAAATTATTATAAATTTCGACAAAATAATTCTAAATATGTTAGCGGTTATTCTTCTTTTAACTTTTGGAGTCGACTCCAATGCTGGAGTGGACTCTGATTTTACACAGAAATATTTGGAGTCTCATACACTCGTCTATTTCATTTTTCCATGGTACATTACAGACAAGCGTCACATTTCACAAGCTCATCTATAGTCGCACCACGCTATTAGGAAAGGAAGGGTAAAGATTTATGAGCTCTGAAGACAAATCAAAAAAGGGACTTTCGCGGAGGGATTTTTTCAAGGGTAGTGCATTTGCTGCTGTAGGAGTCGCTACGGGTGGCATCTTAGCCGGTTGTGGAACACCAGCCGCTCAGACTACGACTACACAGGCACCTGCTGCTGAATCTGGGGGTAAGAAATGGAGCTGGGAAACCAAACCGGCATCTATCCCCGCATCTGAAATTAAGAAAACAATTGATACTGATGTTCTTGTCATCGGCGCAGGACTTGCAGGTACCGTTGCAACCTTATCGGCCCACGAAGCTGGAGCCAAAGTTATTCTCATCGACAAAAACGAAACAACAGCTGCTCGAGGCGGACATATCACCGCTTTTAACAGTAAGCTTCAGCAAGAAATGGGCATCAAGGTTGACTACCGTCAAGTCGTTAGAAGGTGGATCTATTGGGCACAAGGTCGCTGCAAAGAGGAAATGCTCTGGCTTTTTGCTCACAAAAGTGGAGCCTGTTATGACTGGGTAATGGATATGGTGCAACCCCGAGGCTTGAAAAGTGCTCTATGGGACGGCTATTTTAAAGGACCGGATTATACCGAATATCCAGTGACCCACTTCTTTTATAAGGAAGGCACGAATTTCGTTTACACCAATGGTAATGTCGAAGGGGCTGGCAACGCTGTCCTGCTTCCCGAATTGGAATCCATCATTAAGGAAAAAGGGATTGAGATTCACTATAAAACTCCAGCAGTTCAATTAATTCGCGAAGGCACTGGTCCGGTCAAAGGGGTTATCGCGGGGACTAAAGGGAACTATACCCAGTATAATGCTAGTAAAGGGGTTATCATTGCTACTGGTGACTATGCTTCTGACAAAGAAATGAGAGAAAAATATGCTCCTTATTCTCTAAAAATGGATGCTCAGATCTATTTCCCGAATAAATGCAATACCGGGGATGCCCATAAAATGGCGATGTGGTCTGGCGGCGCCATGCAGAAAGTGGAGCCACATGCAGGTGTCATTCATTTAGAAGCCGGTGCCAACAGCTATGGTTTTCTCCATATTAACGGTTTAGGTAAACGCTACAAGAATGAAGACGTAAACACCCAGTCCAAGAGCGTCACCAAAGCCTATGAGCCAGGCGGGGTTGCCTGGACTATTTATGATGCCGATGGATTATCTGAAGTCAAACAACAAATTGATTCGGGTATTGCTGGAGGTTTGTTCTACGGGCAAACGTTCCAACGTATCGGTGCAAAGTACGATTTGGCAGCAGAGCAGCAAATTTTGGAAGGACAACTGAAAAGCGGCAAAGTCGTTACCGCTAATACACTAGAAGAGCTCGCACAAAAAATGAACGTTCCGGTGGACACCTTCTTGGCAACCGTCAAGCGCTATAATGAAGTCGTTACGGCCAAAAATGATGAAGACTTTGGTAAACGTGCTGAGTTATTGACTCCGATTTTGAAACCACCTTTCTATGCAGGGAAACTGCTCAGTACGATTCTGACGATGGTTGGGGGATTGCGCACCAACACAGGCTTAAATGTTTTAGATGAAAACGATCAACCGATTCAAAACTTGTTTGTCGCCGGATCTGCTGCAGGTGACTTCTTTGCAAATGACTATCCGACGATTTGCCCGGGTATCGGGCATGGTCGCTGTATCACCTTCGGCCGTTTGGCTGGACTGATTGCTGCCGGGAAATCGATAGATACGGTCCCTTCATTAAAGATGTAAGTAGTCGTCAAATATGTTCTTCCTAATCGTTTAAGGGAGCGTCCAGTAACTGACGCTCCCTTAATTTAAATGAACTATAAAATAGTTAAATTAGTCTGTTATGATATAATATTAATCATAACATTTGAATGTCATTGGGGATGATTATTAATGAAGAAAAACAAACTGAGTTGGGAGAAGCCACCTGCTCCTATCCCTAGCTCCGAAATTATAAACACTATCAATACTGATATTGTGGTCATCGGCGCAGGGCTTGCTGGAATGGTTACCGCCCTAGCGGCTCAGGAGGCTGGCGCTACTCCCATTTTAATCGAAAAGAACTGGACATTTTCTGCACGAGGCTACCATAATGCTGCTTTCGGCAGTAAACTGCAACAAAAATTAGGTGTTAATATAAATTATCGACAAGTCATCAAAGAGTGGATTAGATGGGCTCAGGGAAAACTTAATGAGGATTTGCTCTGGCTTTTCGCTCGTAAAAGTGGAGCCTGTATGGATTGGCTTACGGACATAGCCGAAGCAGGCGGTATGCAAGTCAGTCTTTGGGATGGCTATTATAAGGGACCTTATTATACAGAATATCCTGTGAGTCATATTTTTTATATCCCAGGAGACCCAGAGGATTCCTATAATTATGACCTAGTCAAAACCTTAGAAAAAACAGTAATAGATCGAGGAATAGCCCTTCATTATAACATGCCAGCTGTACGCTTGATTCGAGAGGGCGATGGGCCGGTTACGGGTGTTATTACTGGAAAGCCCGGTCACTATACTCAATACAATGCCAGTAAAGGAGTCATAATTACCACTGGGGATTATGCATCCAATCTAGAAATGCTAGAGCGATATAATCCTTCTGCCCTTAATGCTGATGCACAATACTATTTTCCTCAATCCTCAAATATGGGGGACGGTCACAAATTAGCCCTGTGGGTGGGTGGAGCCATGCAAAAAGTGGAACCCCATACAGCTGTGATTCATTTAGAGGCCGGAGCCATGAGCTATTTTTTTCTCCACGTTAACGCCAAAGGCAAGCGTTACATGAATGAAGACGTCAATGTCCAATCCAAAAGCTGTACGAAAGAGTATCAGCCAGGTGGAATTGCCTGGACTGTGTATGATGCGGATGGCCTAGCAAATGTGCAAAGAGTTTTATCTATGAAACAAAGTGGAGGTTTGTTCTGTGACCAGGTCACTCGATTAGCCGGTGAAGAATGGAACATGGAAACTGAGCAAGCTCTCTTAGAGGAGCATCTTAAAGCAGGTAAGGTTGTCTCGGCGGATACGCTCGAAGAGTTGGCTCGAAAAATGAGAGTTCCAGTTGATCAATTCAAGGCTACGATTGCCCGCTATAATGAACTGGCTAGCTTGAAGGATGATCCAGATTATGGAAAACGACCGGAGTTGTTGACCCCAATCATAAAACCCCCGTTTTATGCAGGTAGACTTTTGAGTACAATCTTGACAGCTTTAGGTGGCCTGCATACGAATGAAAATTGCGAGGTCTTAGATGAATTTAATAACCCTATAAAAAATCTATATGTAGCAGGATCTACAGCTGGAGACTTTTTTGCGAATGACTATCCAACCATTAGCCCTGGCATTGGTCATGGACGTTGTATTACTTTTGGCCGAATTGCAGGGACTATCGCTGCTGGAAAATCTGTTGATATCATACCATCAGCCCAAATTTAAGTGATATATATCTAACTGTTTAAAGAGGATGATGCTTTTATGTCAACGACTAATATAAAAAGCTCATATTATTTATTAGAAAAAATGTTAGATGGTGGGTTACCTTTTCTTAGATCTTATTTGCATACAAAAATTGAGTACCCTGTAATTATTACAGATGCCCTAGGCCAAATTAGCTATCCTGATTTACTGAGCAGTGCTAATGATAAAAAGGGATTCTTTATTGATATTCCTGAATTTACAGAGGACTACTATTATGAACCGTATAAGTCTTGCCTTTATTATGCTATTCAGCACAATTCAACGATTGGGTATGTCATTGTTGAAAACCTCCCCAAGGAAAGGATTGATACCTCTCTAATCGTTATTAAAGAAGGGGAATTAGCGTTAAAGTATTATTTTTCACTCAATAGTAAAAAAGAGGAAGATCCTAAACAAAGCTTGTCTTCGAATTCCTTTACCCCTGCAGATATCAATATCCCTGAACAACTTAAGTTATACGAACCAACTATGGATCCAAACAATTACTACTTTGTCTCGGTATTAGAGGTAGAGGAAGGATCCTCAGACTTAAATTGGAATACTTTACGCTTGAATATCTATTCAACTATGCAGAAAGAAAATACAGAATATGTGAGCTCTATCATAGCACCCGAACGCTTAATCACTATTCACAGAGGTAATCCCGTGGATAACCCCATGGATATAGACCCGAATTGGCCAGGTCAAGAAAACTTAGAAGCAACCAAACAGACCCTTGAAGAAAAATTTAATTTTGGCTTTTCTCTCGGTCTAGGCAAGGTTTATCCACCCTCAGATTTGCTCAAAAGCTACCAGGAGGCATGCATTGCCTTAGCTTTATCTAATTTAGTGGGCGAAAAACATTCGATTCAATATTTTTCTCAATTAGGAGTTTTCACACCCATTTTTTCTCTTGATCTTAATAGTATCAGAAATTACTGTATGCAGATTTTGGGGAAAGTAATTGAACATGACAAGCAATTTGGGACTGACTTTATTGGTACCCTGAGAATTCTACTAGATAATGCGTGTAGTTGGACAACAACCGCTTCCAAACTATATGTCCATGTGAATACCGTATATTATCGAATGTTCAAAATTGAAAGACTGCTCAATGTAAATTTTTCTTCCTATCAAACCCGGATTCATCTTTATACTGCAATTAAAACGTGGGATGTCCTTCAAAAGTGTGAACTGATAGAATAACCAGTAGAGCTAATAAAAGAAAGCAAATGAAGAGGCTGCTACACCATGAACAGAAACGTTCGTTGCGTAGCAGCCTCTTCATTTGGGCTCTCTATAATTCTAAGTCTTTAAAAGGCTCCGGTTGACAGGAGAGATACCTTTTCGTCTTAGAGCAAGGATGATTTTTGTAAGGCACCGTAAACACTTTTTGTCAAGATGCTTGCAACGATCGTTGCTACGAGGGTGGTTAGTGATGAACTTAAAAGTGCGATCTTCCAGTCGAGATGAATGACATAAATCAATCCGAGCATAACGCAAAAGTTACCGGTAACATTACACCCGATCTGAGCCAGTATATGGTGGCTTAATTTCTCCATGGAAAACTTCCTTGCAATTAATGAATAGGAAATGGAGCCGATGGTATTGGCGAAAATAAAGAAAAATGCGAGAGGGGAATAGGCTGTTGCCATGGCTACAATGGCTTCCAATAAACCGGAGATAATACCTGCCGGCTGTTTGTACATTAAGACGATGAGACCAGTAAAGAAGGCCCAGCAGGTTCCATTAAAAAGTAATAGGGTAGGGTCCAAAATACCGTCGATACGTCCTGTTACCTGCATCATAATCAGGAATACGATCCCTACGATGACGGAGCCTACTAAAGCTTTTGTGTCTGTTCTGAATAAACTTTCTTTCATTTTTAACTCTCCTCCTAAAATTTTGTGATTATATAAATGGTAATAGCCTGCTAACAAGATGGAGGGTTATTACCAATAACATCGTAACGATTAAAGCGATATCGTACTTCTTAATCGATAGATTTGAAGAAAAGGTTCGGGTTTTGCTCCGACCATAGCCTCTTAACTCCATTGCTAAGGCTGTCTCTGTCGAACGTCTGACAGCGCGGTATAAAAAAGGCAGGAAGGTTGGAATAATGCCTTTGATATTGTCCCAGACGCTTTCTATTTTAAGGCCTCTGGTGCGCTGACTATCGATGATGGAGATATATTCATCTTTCATTAGAGGGATGAAGCGGACGCCCAGTCCCACCAACATGGCAAAGCGGTAGGGAATTTTGAATTTCATGAGCATTAAGGTGAAGTCAGTGGGTGAGGAGGATGTAAAAAACTGCATACTTGCAAAGACAATAAGGGTGGCCTTCAGTAGACCGGTAATCGTGAGGGGGATTGCTTCACTGTAGATTTTGAAGATGCCCCATTGGTAGATTAGAACGCCTTCCCTGCAGAAGAGCAGTTGAAGGATGAGTAGCTGGAGTCCCAAAAGTAACATGATTACAATCATGACCTTATACTGCTTCAAGGAACCCGTTAAGATAAGAGAGGCCGTAAGTCCCACTAATAAAACAAGGCATAACTGAATAGCAGTTTCCAAACTCAGTGCAAAATAGATCATCAGGGCATACCAGGCTAGTTTTGTCCGAGGATCCAACGTATTTATAAGTTTTATATTTTGTTTTTCCTTTTGTTCAATGCCATAAGAAAGTCCCATTCTAACCCTCCTCAAAGGAAATAACAGGTTTGAAATTTAGCCCCAGGTCTTTTAGCGTATCAAGATGCTCCTTGAGATCATTTGTTGAGATATCCAGTTGAAGGCGATGGTTATGCAGGGCAACTAACCGGTTCGAATAGTTTTTAGCCATGGTTAGGTCGTGGGTAATAACCAGGATTGTTTTGCCATTCTTGGACAGCTCGGCTAGTTTATCCATGATCATATATCCTTGGCTTTCGTCAAGGCCCGAGGTCGGTTCATCGGCGAGGATGAATTCCGGATCACTGACGAGGATGGAGGCTAGTGCCAAAAGCTGGCGCTGACCGCGGCTTAAGCGTTGGGGATGCATTTTCTTATAGTCAAGCAGCCCCACAAATCCTAGACACTCATCAATTTTTTGATCAATTATTTCATTTTGCTCACCTCTTAACTTCAGTGAAAATCCAACCTCTTCTTCCAGGGTGCTTGCAAAAATCTGATAGTCAGGGTTTTGAAACAGAAAGCCCATGTGCGCACGAATCTCTGTAAGGTTTTCTTTATTTAGAGGTTGGTTAAAAACTTTAATCTCACCCTGAGAAGGCTTTAATAGACCGATGAGCATTTTGGCTAGGGTTGATTTTCCGGACCCATTTAATCCGATGACGGCTAAGAAGTCGCCCTTATGAATTTTTAAATGAATGTCTTTACAACCGAGCAAATTATTTTTGTACTGGTAGGAGACATTTGTAATTTCGGCTATGATTTCCCTCGGCTTACCGTTGTTCGTCAAGGAAGTGGCGCATTTCAGCCTTCCTTTTCGATGTTCAATTTGTTCCTTGTAATATTCCGCAGGCAAATACTGTTTGAAAATTTCGCCGTCCCTCATATAGAAGACTCTGTTGGCATAGTTAAGGACTTCCTCAATTCGGTCCATGACCAAAACAAGGGTTAGATTCTGAATTTTATTTAACTGACCGAGCCGCTTATATAGCTCGAAGCGGCCCAAGGGATCCAGTTCCGCGGTTGGTTGGTCAAGAATCAAAATAGGGGCATTGAGAGCCAAGACACCGGCCAAAACAACACGCTGGGCCTGCCCGCCTGAGAGCGAAGCGGTCTGTCTGTTTTCATAGCCCGTTAGACCTACAAATTCCAAAGTGTTTTTAACCGTCTGATCTATTTGTTCCAGGGGGATTTCTAGGTTCCCGAGGCCGAAGGCAACATCCTCGTATACATCCAGACTGATGATTTGGTTTTGAGGTTCCTGCATCATGTATCCCACATAGTCGGACATTTTATTGAGGGGTATGTCCTTGATATCTTGACCCATGATAGTGACTTTCCCCGTTAATTCCGCGCTATGGTAGTGAGGGATAGCGCCTGTGATCGAGTGCAGCAAAATCGATTTTCCAGAGGCTACATCTCCTGTAATGACGATGAAATCTCCCTGATTAATTTCAAGGTCAATATTTCTGAGTGCTGGTTTTTCTTCATGCGGAAATACGAGTTTCTCGATTTTGATCGTTGCAATTGTTTTCATGGCAGCTCCTAAAGCATAAAAAATTATAAAAAAAAGTCCCAGCTTTATAAAAAAGCTAGAACTTTACCATTGTCCATCTTCGCGATATTTTATAGGCAGGTCTCCTGACTTATAGACTAAGATGTACGCCTTCCCAGTTATCCCAGTGGCAAATGCACATCGTCAACATCTAATTACAGTGGTGGGTCCGTCCAGGATTTCTACCTGGTTCCCTATTATCCCTTGCGGGCACCTAAAAAATGATGTATTCAGTTGGCTTAATGTTAGAATAGTAAAATGATTTTGTCAATAGGGGATGAAATAATCATGACATAGGAAATTGCAAAAACAGCCAAGGTTCCTGCCATCAGCAGGAGCCTTGCTTATTATACGGGATTAAGAAGGATTAGCGCAATCTGTGTCGAATATTGGGAATAGTATTGCAATTCAAAACGCTTAACTGATGCTTATGGGTAATGAAATAAACTGCAAGAGGAACATATGAGTAAGTAAGGATAAGGGGCTTTTCAATGAATGTTGAAGTTTTACTTACGAATAAAAAACTATGTGTAGGTTGTAATAAATGTATAGCTAAATGCCCGGTCAAAGCAAACGTAGCGTTCTTAGATAATGGTGAAAATCGGGTTAAAACTGACCATTTGAAATGCATTCACTGTGGGGCGTGTATAGACGTATGTGATCATAAGGCCCGAGATTTTGCTGATGATACTGAGAGGTTTTTTGCTAACTTAACACGGGGAATTGGTATTTCTGTCATTGCAGCTCCTTCTATCAGATATAACTTTCCTAATTATAAACGGTTATTTGGTTATTTAAAGTCCTTAGGGGTAACGCTTGTTTACGATGTGTCGATCGGTGCAGATATCACGACTTGGGCTTATCTAAAAACCATTGAGGAGCAGAAACTAGATTCAATTATTGCTCAACCCTGCCCTGTGATTGTGAACTACATTCAAACATACCGCTCTGAACTGATTAAGTACCTTGCCCCAATCCAAAGCCCTATGATGTGCACGTCAATTTACTTAAAAAAATACAAAAGGATTGACGATAAGATAGCATTCTTGTCTCCTTGTATCGGCAAAATCGATGAAATCCAAGATAAAAATTCGATGGAACTCGTCAATTATAATGTTACCTATCAAAAAATGGAGGCCTATTTTGAAAAGAATCATATTGACCTCAACGATTACCCAGAGGTAGATTCGATAGCTGGGTTGTTGAATCAGCGATTGAGATATTAGGGAAACATCCTGACGTATCAGTTTTCGTAAACATCTCGGCATCGAGTCTTGGAGATACAGAATTACTGAAATTCATTGAGAGTAGAATTAAAGAGAGTAATCTTGAGCCTTTCCGAATTGGGTTTGAAATCACTGAAACTGCAGCAATCAGGGACTTAGATCATGCAGAACATTGGATTCAGAGGTTAAAACAAATAGGGTGTAAGTTCGCCTTAGATGACTTCGGAGTAGGCTTTCTGACGTTCAATCATCTAAAAAGGTTGCCCGTAGATTATCTTAAAATTGATGGAACCTTTATTCGGAATCTCGACGCTAGTCCTACTAATAATGCATTGGTACATGCCATCAATGCAGTTGCTCATGCCCTTGGTAAGGCGACCATTGCTGAATACGTTGAGAATGAGGAAATATGGACAATTTTACAAGAACTAGAGATAGATTGTGTTCAAGGATATTTTTTAGGAAAACCTATCCCTTTCGTAGACCAAAAAGTTGAAATCGGGTCAAGCTTATATATGGCTAAGGATATGGAGGCAACGGCAAGGGACAAAGTAGTTAATGCTTATTGTCATTTTTAAAACGAAAGACACAATCGGGCAGGATATATGCCCGATTTATTATTTAATTAATCAATACAGAAAAAGATTATTTTAGTAAGAATATGTATTGACAGAATTTTATGGAATGGTACTATTGAGATAGCACAAAGTTAGAATTATTTCTGTGTTCTAGATTAGAAAAAAGGAGAGAAGAAAGTGAAAAAAGGGAAAAAGATTATTGCTCTTGCCCTGAGCGTGCTTTTAGTCGGTATTACTGTTGCTGGTTGCGGCAGTAAAGCAAGCACGAATACAGCAAGTAGCGACACCAAATCAAAGGCTAACGATACCTTGATTTATGCGCAGGGCGCAGAGCCGAGAGGACTGGATCCGGCCCTCGTCGACGATGGGGAGTCAGCCAAGGTCATGATCAATATCTACGATGGGCTCTTAAAGTACAATAAGGATTCCACAAAGGTAGAACCCTCCCTGGCTAAGAGCTGGGATGTAAGTCCAGATGGTCTTTCCTATACGTTCCATCTCCAAGAAGGAGTTAAGTTCCATGACGGCACCGATTTTAATGCTGAGGCCGTGAAGATTAATATCGATCGTCAGATTCCTCCGCAGGTTACAGCGGATATGGCTTATGGTCCTTTCGTTTATGGTTCAGTAAAAAATGTTGAGGTCGTGGATAAGAATACCGTTAAAATCAATTTAACGGAACCTAGTACTCCCTTCCTCAGCAATTTGGCTATGGTCATGGGCGCACCGATCGTTAGTCCCAAGGCTTTAAAAGACAATAACAACAATGTCAACCAAGCACCTGTCGGAACTGGCCCCTATAAATTCGTAAAATGGGCGAAGGACGAAAACATTGTTTTAGTCCGCAATGATCAATACTGGGGGACCAAAGCTCTTACCCAGAATGTCATCTTTAAATTCATTAAAGACAACTCTGCACGTGTCGTTGCTCTGAACAACGGTGAGGCTGATATCGTTGATGGTATCGATGCGACAGTGGTTAAGCAGATCACGGATGCACAGAACAAAATCTTCCAAGCTCCAGGTATGAATATCAATTACATGGCTTACAACACCTCCAAAGCACCTTTCAATGATCCTAAGGTTCGGAAAGCAATTTCTCAAGCCATTAATGTTCCTGAAATGGTAAAGAGCCTGTATCAAGGATACTCCGAACCTGCGACCTCCATTCTCCCGACTTTCATGGAAGGTTATGACAAGAGTATTTCCCAAGTAGCCTATGATGCTGCAGCCTCTGCTAAAGCATTGAAGGAAGCTGGTTTAACTTCCGTACACATGATCACCTATACCAATCCAAGACCCTATAACTCCGCCAACGGTCAGGCTCTTGCCGAAGCCATTCAAGGTTACCTTTCCAAAGCTGGAGTGACCGTCAAAATTGACGCTTTTGACTGGACTACTTATAAACAAAAAATAAAAGCGGGCGATTATGATATCGCTTTCTATGGTTGGATCGGGGATAACGGGGATCCTGACAACTTTATGTACCTGTTAGCTCACGAAGACCGCAGTATGAATGTCGCTATGTATAAAAATGCCGAATTCAACAAGTTAATCGCCGATGGGATAAAAACTCCTGCAGGCCCAGCGCGCAATGCGATTTACACCCAGCTCGAAAAGATTGCTGCGGCTGACGCTGCATGGCTCCCGATTTCCCATGCTCAAACACTTGTTGCTTACAGACCGAATGTCCAAAATTTCTACTTCCATATGACGGGTATTGCTCCATTGGTAGGAGTGTCCAAAAAATAATAAGTATCAAATAATAAGGTAGGCTGCCGAGAACCGGTATTTTATATCGGTTCCCGGTTTTGCTTTTTTCTGGTGCTAAAAGGAAAAATACACCAAATGTCACATGAGCTGAAAGGTGTTGCCAATGCTTAAATATATCATTAAACGGATTTTGATGTTAATTCCTGTGCTGATTGGTGTTTCTATTATTGTCTTTCTGATTATGCGCGTCTTTTCACCGGACCCTGCTCCAATTGTTTTGGGTGAGCATGCAACTCAGCAAGCGGTCGAGGCGTGGCGACAAGTGAACGGGCTGAACGATCCGATTTACCTGCAATATTTTCATTTTATTACGGGTGCCTTTACAGGTGACCTGGGTATGTCCTACTATACTAAGGCGCCCGTCTTTAAAGAGATTATGTCGCGTTTCCCCGCCACGATCGAGTTGGCCTTGGTTTCCATTATCTTGGCTTCGATTTTTGGGATTCTCATCGGAGTCATTTCTGCAGTAAAAAAGAACTCCATTTTCGATAATGCTGGCATGTTCCTGGCGTTAATCGGTGTTTCAATGCCTATCTTTTGGCTCGGTATCTTGCTGATTATTCTTTTTTCTGGCTCTTTGCACTTGCTTCCCTCAAGTGGAAGAATCGATCCGCTGCTGCAACCAGCAACTGTGACTGGATTTTATCTGATTGACAGCCTGATAGCAGGCGATGGGGAGGCCTTTCTCGATGCCTTGCAGCATTTGGTGTTACCAGCAGTTGCCCTGGCGATGTATTCTATGGCCATCATTGCCCGGATGACTCGTTCAAGTATGCTGGATACCTTGCAGCAGGATTATATCCGTACGGCAAGGGCTAAGGGTATCTCCGAAAGTAAAGTCATTCGCAAGCATGCCTTTCGTAACGGATTGATTCCGATTGTTACTGTTATCGGTCTACAGTTAGGGAGTCTTCTAGGCGGTGCCGTACTGACGGAAACGGTGTTCTCCTGGCCAGGGATTGGCGCGTATACCGTGGCCTGCATCCTGAAGTCCGACTTTCCTGTGGTCCAGGGTGTCGTATTGCTTGTTGCTACGGTTTTCGTGCTGGTGAATTTATTGGTCGACATAATCTATGCGTTTCTCGATCCGCGTATTAAATATTCTAAGAAAGAGGGGTAGCTTGTATGAACAAAGATAATATCTCGAAGTCAGATGAAAATCTGGTACAGGCTGCCGAATACGTGGAAAAACCGGAATCGCAGCTGAAGGAAATGTGGGAAACTCTCAGGCAGAATAGGGCCGCTGTCGTCGGCTTGTGTATCATCGGAATTCTTGTGCTGATTGCTGTGGCTGTCTGGGTGAGCGAATTATTTGGGAAACAGATCTTGCCTTATGATCCCAATTATTCGGATATGACTAAAAGCTTTATAAAGCCAAACGCCGAGCACTGGTTCGGAACAGACCAGTTGGGGAGGGACTTGTTCAGTCGAATCCTTGACGGTACGAAGATCTCTCTGTTTGTTGGTGTTAGTGCGGTTGCCATCTCGCTTTCGATTGGGGTTGTGTTAGGCGCCCTCGCGGGGTACCGTGGCGGAAAGACGGATACGATCATCATGCGCATGATGGATATGATGCTGGCCATCCCCTCCATTTTGCTGGCTATCGCTTTTATGGCGGCCTTGGGCAAGGGACTTGACAAAGCGGTTATTGCCATCGGGCTTGTGTCCATTCCAGAGTATGCCCGTATCGTACGGGGGAGTATTCTGTCTATCAAAGAAAATGATTACGTTCAGGCGGCAAAGGTCATCGGCAACAAGGACAGCCGTATTATTTATAAGCATATTTTACCGAATATTATTTCCATGATTGTTGTTCGGGCCACCCTTGGTATATCCACCGCTGTGCTCGATACCGCAGCACTTGGCTTTTTGGGTCTGGGCGTTCAGCCACCCTTTGCTGAGTGGGGTGATATGCTGGGTCGGGCAAGGGGTTTTATTTTCACTGCGCCCTACACCTTGATTTTCCCCGGTATTGCGATCACCCTTACCGTCTTGGCGTTTAACCTGCTTGGTGACGGGCTCCGGGATGCGCTGGATCCGAAATCCAGAATAAAATAGGGTGGTGAATACGATGTTGTTGGAAGTGAAAAATTTAGTAACGGAATTCAAACTGAAACGTGGTACGGTTAGGGCCGTCGATGACATCAGTTTTACCATAGATAAGGGCGAAATTCTGGCCATTGTCGGGGAATCTGGCTCCGGAAAAAGTGTGACCTCCCTTTCTATCATGGGGCTTTTACAGAACCCCGGCAAGATTGCGGGGGGAGAGATTTCCTTCAAATCTCAGGATTTGACGAAGATGAGCCAGAAAGAATTGCAAGACATTCGTGGTAATAAGATTTCAATGATTTTCCAGGAACCGATGACGTCTCTGAACCCCGTCTGGCGAATTAAAGATCAGATCATGGAAAACATCAGGACGCATATGAAGATCTCCAAGAAAGATGCCTTGAAACGCACGATTCGAATTCTGGATACGGTAGGGATACCTTCTCCAGCGGAACGTGCCAAGGACTATCCGCACCAGATGAGTGGCGGCATGCGTCAAAGGGTCATGATTGCGATGGCACTTTCCTGCGAACCTGAACTTTTGATTGCTGACGAACCGACCACGGCACTCGACGTGACGATCCAGGCTCAGATTCTAGAGCTGCTTTATAATATGAGGCAACAGTTCAACATGGCTGTTTTGCTCATCACGCATGATTTGGGCGTGGTTTCTGAAGCGGCCGACCGTGTCATCGTGATGTACTGCGGCAAGATTGTTGAAGAAGCCGATGTGAAGAGCCTTTTCAAGAATCCCCTGCACCCCTACACCGTCGGTTTGTTAAATTCCATTCCTCAAATCGAGGATGACAGTGATGAACGATTATATATGATTAAGGGCATGGTGCCTAATCCCTTGCATATGCCATCTGGCTGTTCCTTCTCCGATCGCTGCGACCGCTGCATGGAACGATGCACGAAGGAAATGCCAGAACTACAGGAGATTGACGGACATAAGGTGCGTTGCTTTTTATATAACGACACCAAGGAAGGGGAATTGAGTGCAAAATGAGCGAAGTATTGATGGACATTCAAAACCTTTCCAAGCATTTCACCGTCGAGACAAATATGTTCGGCAAGCCTGTTTCTGTGTTAAAAGCAGTGGACGAGGTGTCCTTTACCATTCACAAAGGGGAGGCCTTTGGTCTGGTCGGGGAATCCGGCTGTGGGAAAACCACTCTGGGTAAAATCCTCGTTAATCTTTACAGCCCCACAAAGGGTAAACTTTTTTTCGAGGGCAAGGAATTGACTGCGCTGAATGAAACGCAGCGTCGCTCCTACTGCAAGGATATCCAGATGATTTTTCAGGATCCTTACGCCTCTTTGAACCCCAGGATGACGATTGGCGACATCATCGCTGAACCCATCATCATCAATAACCTTCTGCCGATGAATAAAGTGGAAGAACGGGTCATCTATCTATTGAACTGTGTGGGTCTCGCGCAGCATCAACGGAATCGCTATCCGCACGAATTTTCCGGCGGTCAGAGACAGCGTGTGGGCATTGCCCGCGCTCTGGCAGTGGAGCCCAAGCTCATCGTCTGTGATGAACCGGTTTCTGCACTGGATGTTTCCATTCAGGCTCAGGTGTTAAATTTGCTGGACGATTTAAAAGAGGAGTTCGGCCTGACTTACCTGTTTATCGCTCATGGTTTGAACGTCGTTAAGCACATCAGCGACCGCGTGGGTGTGATGTATCTCGGGAAGCTGATGGAGATCGCACCGAAACGGGAGCTTTACGCGAATCCTCTCCATCCTTACACCCAGGCTTTGCTTTCTGCAATCCCCATCATTAATCCGGAGAAGAAAAAGGAACGCATCATCTTAGAGGGAGACGTTCCCAGTCCGATTAATCCACCCTCCGGCTGTCGCTTCTGTTCTCGTTGCTTTAAGGAACTTGAGCGTTGTAAACTCGAGGCGCCGGTAATCAAAGAAATTTCTCCCGACCACTGGGTTGCCTGCCATTTATTTGAATGAGGCTACCGAAAAACAATGTGCTCAAGCGAGCAGTAAAAGAGATCCGATTCGCCTTTTGAATCGGATCTCTTTCTATTTTTAGAGGATAATCTGTATACCACAATTCCTCAAATCTGTTCGGAGTTGGCTTACGGGCATCCCGAAATCTTATTTAATGAAATCTCTCTTCATTTTCTTACGCTTAATTAGTATAGATCGGAATATTTAGCTCTATATAGGTTTGATCTTGCAGATTAACTTTTTCAGTAACAATTAATTTTCCAATAATATCTCCAACCACAGTATAATTATGTTCTTTTAAATAATCTATTGCGAATTGAATAGAGGACTTCGATAGGAATTCCTCAGTTGTTGTTAGAACAGTGGATAGATATGTTTGAGCGCTGACATATTCAGTAGTATCATCAATTTTAAGATCAAAATATTGCATTTCATCTTCAAAAATAGCTAGCCCCCAAGTACAGTTTAAACGGTTTTCCTCAAAAAAAGCATTTTTTTCCACCCTGAAAGAACGAAATGAATAGGGTAAACTATTCATCCAAGTGTTTATAACATCCTTCAGCGAACTATTTTTTAGTAAAATGTTTTGGTTTGTTTGTTTTACGCGGTAGATACCGGGTAATTTTTTTATTTTGAGTTGATATAAGGAAGAATCTATTCCTGTAATATCTTTTTTTACTTCTAAGATTTTATTTAGAAGTAATGTGTTCATCTTGATTTTTCTTTCTAGATCCAGTTGGGTCTCCTCGATCTTTGCAGTTATTTTTTCTAAGGATGGATTGTTGACAAGATCAGCCACATCATTCAAAGAAATCTGGAAGCTTCTGTACCATCTACTCATTAGTAGTTTTCTAGCGTCTAAATCGTTGAAATATCGATAATTGTTCTGTTTGTCTTTAATTGGTTTTATAATACCACGTTTTTCATATAGTCTCAGAGTATCTACCGTTATTCCGAGTATCTCGGAAAACTCTCCGATTGTGTATTTCATTCATATTCTCCTTTATTCAATAAAGATTACATGAATATAATTTAACTTCATTATACTTTATTCTCGTAGTTTGTTAAAGATGGTACAAAAGTCCTTGACCTTGGTGCAGGACCATAGTTTATTGTTATCTTGTTACAGACGAAAATAATATAGAAGGAGGAAAATCAATGGAAAAGAAGTCCCGATTTAAAAGTATACTCTCGATATCTCTTAGCGTATTGTTAGTTCTCGCAATGATTGTCGGTTGCTCCAAACAGGTATCACAAAGTTCAAATGCAAAAACAGAGAAATTGCAGACTGATGTTGTCGTCGTTGGAGCAGGAGCTTCTGGCGTATCCGCAGCAGTAGCCGCGGCGGACAAAGGTGCCAATGTAATTCTACTTGAAAAAACAGCAATTATCGGAGGAGCCAGTAATATTTCCTGGGCAGGTAAATTTATTAACTCAAGTGTAGCTCTTCAAAATAATTTAAAGGTTGACGAAGAAAAGATTATTTCCGATTGGATCGTTATGAACCACTGGAGAGTTGATGCTGCAGATCTTAGACAATATATCACGAATTCAGGAGATACCTATGACTGGTTAGCCAGCAAAGGATATCCAACAACCTTTCTTAATTTTCACGGTGAACAGATGCATATGCTTCCTGCATATGAGCAACGTCAGGACCTCTTGAAAAAAATGTTGGCTAATTCGGTAGAAAAGATTGGCGGTAAGGTTCTTACTCAAACAACCGCAACCAAACTTTTGAAGAATGATAAAGGTGAAGTTACCGGCGTCGTAGCAACTAAGAAAGATGGTACTACCCTGGAAATAGCCTCTAAGAATGTCATTATGGCGACAGGCGGTTATGCCGGAAATAAAGAAATGGTCAAAGAAGCATCTGGATTTGACCCGATTCTCGGCGGACTTTCCCAGAATGTCGGTGAAGGGTTAAAGATGGCTTGGGACGCTGGGGCTGAGAAACCGGTTAATTTTGGAATTCAAATGTTTCACCAGACTTTAAGCAAAGCAACGGATAAATTGAATGGTCAATATAGTCCGGATAAAGCGAGCTACCCGTTAATGCTGGATTATCTTCCTACATTAATGAACGTTAGTCCTTCAGGTGCAAGATTCAGAGATGAATCTGCCGTCATGGTTCCAGATGCCGCTTCGAATACGAGCATCTACCAAGGACAGGTTCACTATACAATTGTATCTAAATCTCAAGTTGATGCCTTGGTGAAGGAAGGGATGAAAGGAATTAAAGCTCCTGCCCTGCCGGCAATGCCTCCGGAATTCTATCTTGCTTGGAAGGATAAATTTAAATTAGATAATCCATGGACTGATGCAGATAAGGTTTTAGAGTCTATGGTAACAAACGGAGATGGCTTCAAAGGCGCTACGCTTGAAGAATTAGCTATAAATGCAGGAATGGATCCGACTACCTTAACCCAAACATTTAATAATTATGAACAGGCTTGTAAGGCTGGAAAAGATACTGATTTTGGCAAAGCTGCTTCATTATTAGTCCCCTATGGTGCAGGCCCGTATTATGCTATTCCTGCCCAGATAAATAACTTAGCTTCTGTTGGTGGGTTAAGCGTTAATAAACAATTCCAAGTATTGAATTCCAAAAAAATTCCGATCAAAGGATTATATGCAGTAGGTTTGGAAACCGAGGGTGTATTATTCAGTGATGCCTACATCGGTAACGGAGATGGCATCGGTTATGCCTTTACTTCTGGACGTATGGGTGGGGCGTATGCAGGTGATAATGCCTTAGGAAAATAATAAAATCTATATCAAAGGTAAATAAAGTTTGTGATCTTTACAAAGAGGGCTTCATTGCCCTCTTTATAGAGTATTGAATAAAACACAGTTAATATTTAGTTGGATTGTCCAGTAAATTGATTCTATATAATACAGGAGGAAAAGATGAAAAAAATACTAATATTATTTGCAGCAGTAGTACTCATATTTACAGTAGTAGGATGTTCAAGTGGCGCGAAATATAAGGATGGGACATATTCAGCTGTGGGCAAAGGTAAGGGCGGAGATGTTAAAGTAGAAGTAAAGGTTGCAAATGGAAAACTATCGGAAATCAATGTTCTCGATAATAAGGAAACACCCGCAATGATCGACTCTGTTGAAGATGGTTTAATTCCTGAGATTATTAAAAAGCAAACTACTGAGGGTGTTGATACTGTTTCAGGAGCAACATTGTCTAGTAAAGCAGTATTAGAGGCTGTAGGCAAGGTTCTAAAAGATGCTGCGAAATAATTCTTAAACAAATAAAAACGACCAACAGCTCAAATAACGAGAAGTTGGTCGTTTTTATTTAGTAAATATTTTTGCTATTAGTAAAAATTAAGAAGGTTTTCTATAAAATTCGACGAATAATAAGTCTATTATGTAACACAATCAGAATAAGGAAGGTGTATTTATAACAATGAAAAAGAGAATTACAAAGTTGTTTACTGGAATGTTAATAGGAGCACTGCTACTAACAACAGCTGGATGTGGAGGGTCTTCAGCTCCCGCAGCAAGTTCAGGTTCACAAGGTGGAGGAGTAGCTAAGCTCGGTGTCGTCGCCTATATGTCTGGAGGCGGAGCTGCCTATGGTCAAGCCATTAAGGAAGGCTTGGATCTCGCTAAAGATGAAATCAATGCGCAAGGCAAGGTTAAAATCGAACTCCTCTATGAGGATTCACGTGGGAACAATACCGAAGCGATTAATGCGGTTAATAAACTAGTCAATAAGGATAATGTCGTTGGAATTATTGGGCCAACCTTAAGTGGAGAAATGTTTGCGGCTGGCCCGGTTGCCAATCAATCAGGAGTTCCAATCATGGGAACTTCAACCACGGCCGAAGGAATAACTGAGCTTGGTGAATTTGTCTTCCGGAATGCTTTGCCTGAGTCATCGGCAGTTCCGCAAGCCGTCAAGAAGGCGGTTGAGAAATATAACTTGAAAAAAGTAGCGGTCATGTATTCCAGCAATAACGACTGGGCAGTGTCTGGTTATAAGACCATTGAGAAAACCCTTAAGGAGATTGGCGTAGAAATTATCGCTACTGAGACCTTTGCAGATAAAGATACAGATTACTCCGCTCAGTTGACAAAGATTGCCTCATTAAACCCAGATGCCGTGATGGTATCAAGTCTCTATCAGGAAGCAGCTCTTGTCTTAAAGAAAGCAAGAGAAATTGGGATTATGGTTCCCTTCGTCGGAACGAATGGCTTTAACTCTCCAGAGTTAATCAAAATCGCCGGAAAAGCAGCAGATGGAGCAGTCGTTGCAAGCCCTTGGTATCCTGGTAAAGAAAACGATAAGATTAAGAAGTTTGTAGCTGACTATAAAGCAAAATACAACAAAGTGCCTGACCAGTTTGCAGCTCAAGCTTATGATGCGCTTTACATCTACGCTAGTGCTTTGGAAAAAGCCGGAACAACCACAGACCGCAAAAGATTGCGCGACAGCCTCGCTAACATTAAAGATTTCCAAGGTGTTACCGGGAAGTTTGCTTTTAATGAAAAACGGAATCCGTTGATGGAAGCTACTGTCTTGATCGTTAAGGATGGTCAGTTTACCGAACTAAAATAAACTTTAGGAGTGAAGATCTTGTTCTGGCAGCAATTGGTCAATGGTCTGACATTAGGAAGTACGTATTCATTAGTTGCTTTGGGATATACCCTAATCATGGGGGTCCTAAACATTATCAATATGGCTCACGGTGAGATATTTATGTTCGGAGCCTTCATCGGCTTAATTATGGTGAACTATCTAGGGGTAAATATCTTTGTGGCTATGATTGGTGCAATGGTGGCCGGTGCGTTGCTAGGAATTCTTATGGAAACGCTTGCCCTGCGTCCCTTGAGACGCCGGGCCGTTTCTCATCTGGCTCCTTTAATTAGCACGATCGGGGTATCCATCTTTCTTGAAAATCTGGCTTTAAAGGTTTTTGGACCGCAAACACAGGCGTTTTCTGCGGGAGCTTTATCCGGAGTTCAGATGCAGCTGGGTCCAGTTCAGATTACTCTCGTCCAAGTTGTAATTCTGGCGATATCCTTTGGTTTGATGGTTATTCTTCGTTTTTGGCTGTCTAAAACGCGGGTGGGTAAAGCCATCCGAACAACTGCGGAGAGCATCGAGACAGCTAATCTGCTTGGTATCAATACGAATAAGATCATCTTGTTAACCGTCGCCCTCGCTTCAGGGTTAGGTGGAGTTGCCGGAGTTCTGGTTGGGCTCTCCTTTAATGCAATTGAACCCACGATGGGCTTGAGCATGGGCTTGAAAGGGCTCGCTGTTCTGATTCTTGGCGGGATGGGCAATATCACCGGAGCAATGGTGGGAGGGCTGATTTTAGGGATCGCCGAAGTCTTTACAGTTGCTTATGGTGCCTCGTCCTATCGAGATGCTATAGCCTTCGGTATGATTATTCTGATCTTATTTATTCGTCCTCAAGGACTTTTTGGATCTTCGTCGCGGCAAGGAGGGCGTTTTTAAAATGGCAGTTATATTGAACCAATATTATCTTCAGATTGCGATGTTCGTCTTGCTCAATGCCATCCTCGGGGTGAGCATTTATATGACGCTATCGACCGGGCAGTTATCTCTGGGAAATGCCGGATTCATGAGCATTGGAGCCTATACGGGTGCGATCCTGACTATAAAAGCAGGCTTACCCGTTTATTTGGCTGTCCCAGTCGGTGGTCTTGCCGCCAGTCTTATTTCCATAATTATCGGCTTCCCAGCGTTACGACTGACGGGGATTTACCTAGCGATTGCTACGCTTGGCTTTGGAGAAGTTGTTCGTGTTATCATTTTAAACTTAAAAATTACGAATGGTGCCTTAGGGATATCGGGAATTCCGACCCTTGGATTAAAGTTTGGTAAATTGCTTTCTTCCTTGGGTTTGTCCGAGGGAATCGGAGGATTAACCCCTCAGCAGACCAGTAACTTGCTGGTATTAGCTGTTCTCCTCCTCGTTCTCGCTTTTCTGTTCTTTTTCTGTGTAAGACTGAATAGGTCGAGAGTTGGGCGGGCGTTTGCCGCTATTAAAGCGGATGAGCCAGCAGCCGAAGCCATG
Organism: Desulfitobacterium elongatum; assembly: GCF_055378975.1. NCBI lineage: Bacteria > Bacillati > Bacillota > Clostridia > Eubacteriales > Desulfitobacteriaceae > Desulfitobacterium > Desulfitobacterium elongatum. The sequence continues at coordinate 585,245 of NZ_AP038772.1, forward strand.
GGGATTAATACGACCTATTACAAGCTACTGGCCTTTGCTTTAGGGGCTTTTATCGCCGGAGTTGCTGGTGGTCTATCTGCGCATTTAACTTATTTTATCGGACCGAAAGATTTTGCCTACCATCGTACTGTGGAAATCCTTACTTTTGCTGTCTTAGGTGGAAGCGATTTAATTATTGGTCCAATCATCGGGGCCTTACTCCTCACCTTGCTCCCTGAACTGTTACGCTCGGCTTCAGAATACCGAATGATGATTTACGGAGCGCTTATGGTTGCTATGATGGCCTTTCGGCCTCAGGGCCTCATTAGTGAGGATACTGTTCGTTTCTGGAAGGGTAAGCTTAAAAGGAGGATTAAGCAATGACGTTAGTCCTTGATCAAGTCAGTAAAAGCTTTGGTGGTTTGAATGCGTTAAGCGATATCAGCTTTAAGGTGAATGAGGGAGAAATCTTAGGGATTATTGGTCCAAATGGTGCAGGAAAGACAACGCTCTTTAACCTCATCACGGGGATATTCCCTCCCACTGAGGGAAAGATCACCTATAAGGGTAAGAATTTGCTAGGAATACGACCGTATAAGGTTACGGCATTAGGCTTAGCTCGGACCTTCCAGAATATCCGTTTATTTGGCCATTTAAGTCCTTTGGATAATGTCATGGTCGGGGCACATTGCCGAACTAAGGCTGGAGTATGGACGGGATTATGGCGCACTCCTGCCCAGTGCAAGGAAGAGAAGAAGACCAGAGAACGCGCTCTGGACCTACTTAAGTTGGTTGGCATCGAAGAAGTCACAGATACGCCTGCGGGTTCGCTACCCTATGGGCAGCAGCGTCGTTTGGAGATTGCCAGAGCGCTAGCCACAGAACCCGATTTAATCCTGCTCGATGAACCTGCAGCGGGGATGAATGAGAGTGAAACCGAAGACCTAAGTCTTCTGATTAAGAAAATACAAATGACGGGTAAGACCGTCATTTTGATCGAACATGACATGAACCTGGTAATGAACGTTTGTGATCGACTCGTGGTGATTAACTTCGGACAAAAGATTGCCGAAGGTAATCCGGCTGAGATTCAGCAGAACCCGTCGGTCATTGAGGCTTATTTGGGCCGGGAGGAGGCGTAGAGATGCTGAGGATTAGCGGTTTGACAACGAGTTATGGCAGTATTAAAGCAATCAAAGGGATTGATATAGAGGTTCCCGAAGGCTCGATTGTATCCCTTATCGGGGCGAACGGTGCTGGGAAAACGACCACAATGAAATCTCTTGTTGGGCTTCTCAAGCCTCAGGCCGGGCACATTAAGTTTCAAGGCCAGGAGATACAGGGCTTAGCCCCGCATAAGATCGTAAACCAGGGAATGTCTTTGGTCCCAGAAGGCCGGAACATATTATCCGGGATGACGGTCTTGGAGAACTTGGAAATGGGAGCTTACCAAAGAAAAGATAACGACGTTCAAGCCGATTTAAAAAAGGTTATTCAGCGTTTCCCTATCTTAGAGGAACGTAAACAGCAATTAGGGGGGACCCTTTCCGGAGGGCAGCAGCAAATGCTTGCAATCGCCCGTGCTCTTATGGCAAGACCTAAGCTTCTATTGCTTGATGAACCCTCTATGGGCTTAGCCCCTCTGGTCGTAGCTGATATCTTTAAGGTTATTCAGGAGATTAATCAGGAAGGTACGACTATTCTCCTCGTTGAGCAAAATGTTCGTCAGGCCTTAAAGATTGCCCACTATGCCTATGTTCTAGAAACAGGAAAGATCGTCCTGCACGGAAAGGCTCAAGAGGTCGCTAGCAATCCTCGCGTGGTGGAAGCCTATCTGGGCGGAGCGAAGGTAGATTCCCAAGTGTTAGTTAGGTCGTGACTTGTTAGTAAAGTAGTACCTCGATAAGATTAGTTGTGGCGAGGCCATCGAGGGAACGTAGGGAACGTAGGGAACGATCCCTGTGTCGTTCCGAAAGGTTGGAAATCCCTCTTTCGGTATTGCACGGGGCAATTCCCTACATTTTTTGGCATTTTGATGTTTTGCATTTTATGATTTCGGTATTTTGATAATCCAAGAGAGGAGATGTTAGACCATGAGTAATCAAACCTATAAAATAGTAAAGAACAAGGTCACTGAAGGGCTTCATGATATGGAGTCTCGGAAGGGAAGATTGCGTGCTTTTGATGTGATTCGTCCGGCTATGCTTAAGATGGTTCCGAATTATCCCGAGCTTTCCAACCGGTTGCGTGGTATCAAAGAATACAGTATGAATCATTTGGATGAGGTGATCGCGAAAGCGCAGAAGTCCTTGGAGAATAAAGGGTGTAAGGTGTATCTCGCAGAAACGACGGAAGATGCTCAGAAGTATATCGCAAGTCTAATTCCAAGCGAGGGATTGGTGGTTAAGTCTAAGTCGAATGCGGGTAAAGAAATCAATATCTCGCATTACCTCGAAGATCGTGGCGTGACGGTCGTGGAAACCGATCTCGGAGACCGAATTAATCAGCTGGCTAAGTGTGAAGCGAGTCACTCTCTGGCACCTGCTATCCATATTCCTATCGAAAAAGTGACTGAGCTTTTTTCGGAAGAGGCAGGAACAACGTTAGAGTGCACTCCTGAAGCGTTGGTGGTGTCTGCCCGAAAAGGACTCCGTGATTTTTTAGTTAAAGCGGATGTGGGTATCTCGGGAGCGAATGCGATTGCAGCTGATACGGGAAGTGTTTTCGTAACTGAAAATGAAGGTAATATCAGGGCTGTGACTATGATGCCTAAAGTCCACATTGTGATTGCAGGCGTGGAGAAAATAGTATCCACCCTCGAAGATGCCATGCAAGTGGTACGGGCTGCAGCGGTCTATGGCGTGGGTCAGGATATCGGGACGTATGTTTCCGTGATCTCCGGGGTAAGCGAATCTCTTGATCCTGATCTTAAGGAGCTCGTGCAGGGTCAAGGTCCAAAAGAGGTGCACATCGTCTTATTGAAGAACGGTCGTAAGGAAGCGATCGAAGCAGGATTTATAGAGTCTCTTTACTGTATTAACTGTGGGAGTTGTCTGAATTTTTGCCCGGTTTATGGGGAAGTCGGCGGCAACTACGGGTATAAGTATCTGGGGGGACGCGGTATAGTCTTTGCTGCCTTTCATGATGGTCTGGCAAAATCCGAAGAAAATGGCTTATCGCTCTGCATCGGTTGTCAGAAGTGTCAAACCGCATGCCCAGTCCAGATGTCGACTCCGGACATGTTATGGAAGCTTCGCCAAAAGGTAGTGGCCAAAGAAGGGGTAGGCTGGAAAAAAGATTTCATCTTCTCGACGCTCACCAAACCTCAAGCCTTGCCGACGGTAAGCAAGCTAGCGACTACGTTCGGGAAGCTGGCTTTAAAAGAGTCGAAGATGGGGATGACCTCCCGCTTGTCTTTAGAGTCCTTTGGTTTACCGAAAGAACGCGTGATTCCTCGATTCTCAGGAAAGTCCTTTGAGGAAACCGCGCATCCCAAAACGATTGCTAAACCGATTAAAAAAGTAGGTTTTTATCCTGGATGTGTTGTGAATTATACCGAACCAGATCTTGGTGAAGCTCTTCTTCATGTCTTGGGAGAAAACAATGTCGAGGTCAAACTCGCCAAAGAAAATGTTTGCTGTGGAATCCCCAGCATTGTAAGCGGTGATCTGGCCCATGCCAAAGCGATGGCTTTGAAAAACATCGAGACCTATAGTTCTTTTGATATGGATGCTTTGGTTTTTGTTTGCCCGAGCTGTGCAGTCGCTTATAAAGAAGAGTATCCTAAGCTTTTTGCGGAGGAATCACCAGAGATTCAGGATAAAGTGAAGAAACTCGCGAGGAAGGTTAAAGATATTAACGAGTTTCTGAGCGAAGATATCGAGTTAAAGCTTCCCAGTCAACAACTCCTGGAAAAGGTGACCTATCATGATCCCTGTCACCTCGCCCGCAGTATGGGAGTAAAAAAGGAGCCACGGGAAATTATTCAGAAGATTCCTGGAGTCGATTATGTGGAAATGCAGGATGCCGATGCGTGCTGTGGTTTCGGCGGATCCTTTAGCTTAAGCTTCTATGAACTTTCGCATCGAATTAATGAAGGTAAATTACAGAACGTTGCCGATACCCAAGCCACCACACTGGCTACGAGTTGTCCCGGGTGTATGGTGCATTTCCGTGATGGGATTGCTCAGCACGAGATGAAGCAAAACGTTTCTCATGTAGTCCAGATTCTAAGCCGAGCCTATGGAAGGAGATCAGAAGTATGAGCAGTACGAAAGTTCAAGCTATCTTAAAGCAAATCGGTTCTCGCCGCGAAATACTTCTTCGAGAGTATCCTAATTTAGCTAACCAAGTACAGGAAATCAAAAGTACGGTAGCAAATAACCTCAAAGCCCATGTGGAGAAGGCAACTTCCTCGTTAAAGGCTAAAGGCTGTCATGTGATTTTTGCCAAAGATGCTGCGGAGGCACAAGAGCAAATCCTAAAAATCCTAGCGGGAAATCAGCGTGTAGCCATGAGTAAGAATCCTATTTTTACCGAGATTGCTCTGAGAAATTATTTAAAATCGCAGCAGGTTGAAGTTCTGAATACCGATCTGGGAGAGAGGGTTGCCGGGACTGAAATCGACGTACATCCTTGGATTGCTAGCATCAATACGTCAATCCCGAATAGAGAATGGGTAACTCAGGTTAAGGATGAAATCAAGGAGCAGGTAGCGCATGTAGAGTATGGAATTACAGGGGCGGAGGCGATTGTTGGACAAAATGGAACCCTTGCCCTGTTAGAAAGTGAGGGGAATGTACGATTCACCTCGAATCTTCCGTATAACCATATTGTGGTGATAGGAATTAATAAGATTGTTCCTGCACTCGAAGATGCCTTAGCCGTATGCCGGGGGATTAGTGTGTATGGGCTAGGAAGGGATCTCCTTAACTATATTTCCTTCATCCATGGTCCTAGCCGCACAGCGGATATCGAGTTTAAAATGGTTCAGGGTATGCACGGCCCCAAAGAGGTGTATGTCATCTTACTGGATAATGGACGCTTGGCAGCGGCTGAAAGCCAGGAGTATGAGGTGCTTAAATGCCTACACTGCGGAGGTTGTTTGGTCGATTGTCCAAAATATCAAGCTGAAGGATTAGAGAAGGGATACCATTACACTGGGAAAAGAGCGCAGATCCTGGCAAGTTTCTTAGCCGGGTCAAAACAAGCCGATGATACGGATTGTGGAGAATGCTCATTGTGTAATCAAAACTGCCCTGTGGGTATATACGTTTAGATTGGCGGACGGAGGCTGTTGCAAAATTGTAAATTTGAACAGTTAATCATAGGGAACGGCCCCTGTGTCGTTCCGAAAGGGGCAAATTTCTCCCTTTTCGGAATTTCACGGGGGCTATTCCCTGCATTTTTTGCGCATTTTGACCTACAAAATATATGAGATGAAGGTATTTTTAGGTCCTTATTTCAAGAATTCTGAACTCTTTTTACTACTGTAATTGGAGGATGTGCACTTAAAAGCGGTGGCCCAAATTTAACGATTGTGCGTCCCAATTGTGTATTGAGTACTTCGCCTACAGCTTGCCATATAGCCGTTATTACAATTGGAACTAAAGACCAAGTGGCAATTGTCGCAAATACGGGGATTCCAAAAAGCTGAGAAAGCCCAGTACCTAAGAAGAAGATATCTGTTGTTATCATGAAAACTACGTTCACAAGGTTTTTATAGAAAGATGGAAGTGTAAAGCAAATCATATAGATTGCCATGAGCGTATAAACAAATCCCGTTACATCTGCAGTATTAGCCGGCATCAAATTCATCGGTTTTAAGAGATCTGCCCACATCGTCATGAAACAGAAGAGACTGAAACCTAACATAATATTCCCGCCTACAATCTGTCCATTGCGAAGTTCAATAACACCAACCGTAAATTGGACAAGTCCAGAGGCAAAACCAAGAGGGATCAATGCAGCCGCTAATGTATGAGACGCATAACCACTGGATATCGAAAAAACACCGATTAAGAGAAAACTTAAGACCATCAATCCGGCTGGATTAGGACTGGCAAAGGGATGATCGCTATTTGACATCGTTCTTCCTCCAATTTCCACTACATTATTCTCAAACCAAGAGTCATCAGTTTCTCGTTATACTAGCCCTTTTTAGACTATCTTCAGCAAGATCATGAGATACCTCCTTTACTCGTAATTCACCTTTTTCTATAAGGCAGTAGAGCTTAAGTCTGTGTCTTTCCCGGATTACGTAATTGACAAAAGGGGAAAATAACTTAAGTTGTTGCTAGTGAAATATAATGCAAAATTCACACCAAATTACCTGCAAACACATAGAAAATTTATAAAAAGAAGCCCCCAATTCGCTCATAGTAGGCGAATTGGGGGCTAAACTAATTATTCGAATCTATATTTAAGTTCCATAAGTTGTGATTTCCGTACAATTATTAGTTGGATTTTGAGATATTGTATCAATTTAAGACTTAACTTTTGGAGGGTAGATCATCGAATAGGGGCAAGAAAGTTACTCTTTAACCTTATTTTCATCACAGGGTTTACCCTCAGGTTTAACTTCCTGGTTAACTTCAGCTTTGATCTCAGGCTTAGCTTTGGCTTTTCTTTTGATTCTAAACTCGCGCCAAATCGCGATTAAAAAGACGATGATTGCGCCGGATAGCACTGAACCTAGAATAACAAGGACTAAGGGTACCTCAGCTACGATCCAGAATAAATTGATTGCTACTGGAGCAGCATTCTGGACTGCAAAGATAGCCACTAATAACGCAACTAGCAAGGTGAAAATCAATAAAATCATGCTCGCACCCCCTTTTTTCTCGAATTCGACTTTACTCTAAAAGAATCCTGCTTTTATCGTATTAATCCTACGAACTTTTAAACAAGAATATACAATTAAAGTGAGGAACTAACTATCTCTGATTCCATGCTTAAAGAAACGGGGTTATTCGTGATAGTTAGCAATAGAATAAACCTAGTATATGCAAATAATACAAGAAAACCCGTGCTTTAAAAGTCATGTTATAGAGAATTACAGAGAAAACTTGGGAAATAGGGAAATTTAGCAGGAATTATTGAGAATAAAATAGAAGATAAGGTAATAAGAACTTAAAAGTAAGAACTCCTAAAAATAAACAACAACACTACCTCGTTACCGAACGGTCACGAAGGTAAGCTTTTACCTTTGCGTAATGACAGGAGGCTTAAGGTTGAAAGAAAAGAATCGCCGAAAGATTGTACCTTGGTCTTTCAAGACGGATTTTAATAGCGATTCGACGATTCGTTTGGCTTCACGCGTTTTCGAATTCTCTCAGGAAGGGATCTGCATGACGGATCCATTCTTGAGGCTTCTCAGGTGCTCTTGGAGCTCTCCTCCCTAACACAAATTGCCAAGAAGCAAAGCCAATCTGCTGCCATGAATTCTCAGACAACGCTGGATACTGCTGAGAGGGGGAAAGGGACAGTTGAAGATGCCGTGGGAAGAATGGCTACGATCCGTGCCAAGACCCTCGAAACGGAAGACCTTATGGTGACCTTAAGTGCGCTTTCTAAACAGATTGATACGATTACGGAAACGATCACAGGACTTGCGAGCCAGACGAATCTCCTCGCACTTAATGCGGCGATTGAGGCGGCGCGTGCGGGTGAGTCAGGAAGGGGCTTTGCTGAAGGGAATAGAGGAAGTCACGCCTGAAGAAGTTACCTCTCACCAAAATTGTCGGTTAGGAAAGTGGTATTTCTTAGAGAATAACCCCTTTAAAGATGCTGCTGAGTTCAAAGCGTTAGATGAGCCTCATCATCTCGTGCATAAAATGGCCTATGAGGCAGCTTTGGCTTACCAAGCAGGGGACGTGAAGAAGGCTCAAAGATGTCTTAAGAAGTTGGATCAACAATCGGGTAAGGTGATTAAGTATTTGAATATCCTGATAGCTAAAGAAGAGAGAAATGCTAAAGCGTGAATGCCATAATGCCATATAGTAGAAGTCTATAGTTAAGGTCATAAGCCAGAGGGACTCCACTTGATTTGCGTGGAGTACCTTGGCTTCTTGTATACTGGTATGTGAAATTTAGATCTTATAGGAGTAAAGAAATGAACAGATCGGCTAGAAAAAAGTCGTACTCTAACATCAAAGTCTGATCAGGATTATTTCGACTTCTCTCGAGGTTATTCTGGCTGAAATAAAGTCAAAATAAGTCGGGCAGTGGGCAGAAAGAGTATATGGAGTAGAAAAGTGACTAATTCTATTGACGTTTTGGAAGATTTAGGTTAAATTTCACTTAGGTTATGAACGTTTTTCCGAGAACATTCTTAAGATTCATCCGTTAATATAGGAGATGGAGCAAATAGTTGATAGGGGGGATCGCGCTGAATAAGAAATTATGCCCAGTGTGCAGGAAGTTCTCTTATTCTGCCCTGACGAAGGGTAAATGGATTTGCCCAACGTGTGGGACTGATATCTCACGGTATCAGGCGAAGCCACTCGATCAGACGGATATAGAAGTTGAATTTGAGAAGGAAGCGGAAATGCCCTTAAGCCAAGGTAATGCATTTTTCCCAGATTGGCCACAGAACACCTAGATAAAATGCCCTCACATAGTAGAGCATCTTGATTCTACTGTGTGAGGGCATTTTATCTATCTGTGTGAGAGTGGTATTTCTAACGTACTCGACAGTACGTCTTTCAATCAGAAAATAAGGTCACTAATATTTGAGGATACGTATTATCCGGGCTTCTAATTCAGCAATGGAAAACGGTTTGGTTACATAGTCATCCGCCCCGCAATGAAACCCTTCGATGATATCACTTTCACTAGATCTCTTAGATAAGATTACGATTCGGGTATTACTTGAGAGAGGATTTTCTTTGATTTTGCGGCATATTTCTAGGCCATCTACATCTGGAAGGATCAGATCTAACACGATGGCATCAATGAATTGCTCACCAGCAATTTGAATCGCTTGCTGACCGGTAGAGGCAAGGACCACATTATAACCAGCTCCACAAAAACGTTCGCTTAATAATTTAAGTATTGTGCTTTCATCATCCACAATAAGGAGCGTCTTTGATTTTTTTGTTTCATTACTCAAGCCGCTATATTTGACGACTTTGTTTCTTCCCGCTTTCTTAGCTGCATACATTGCTTCATCAACCATACCGAGGAGTTGACTCACCGATTTAACCTTCTCGTCAACCTCCTTAATGCCACAGCTAAAAGTAATGTAAAGATCATTTCCAGAAAAACATATCGGTTTTTTCGTAAAAGCTTCCCGTAAACGGTCAACCGCAAGGAAAGCATGCTGCTCATTAGTATCCGGCAAAAAAAGAATAAATTCTTCACCTCCATAGCGGAAGAGACAATCACATTCTCTAATGTTTATACCTATGAATTCTGCAAATTGCTTGAGTACAAAATCACCCGTTATGTGCCCGTAATTATCGTTTATACGCTTAAAAAAGTCTAAATCGATAAAAGCAACTGAAAAGATGGTTTTATTCCTCCTATACCTTTCTAATTCGTCTTTAAAACGTTCATTTAAATAATATCTCGAGTAGGCACCCGTGAGACTGTCGAGTAAGAGTTTTTCTTTATATTTTTTTGCACGTCTTAGGACCATCTCAACTCGTAAGATTACTTCTCTGAGATTAAAAGGTTTGGTTATATAGTCGTCTATATCCGATACCATTGCCTTTATTTTTGTCTCAATATCATTCATTGCACTCAGAAAAATTACGCATATATCCGAGTAATCGGGTTTTTCCTTAATTCTAGCTAGAATCTCATATCCATCTACCTTGGGCATTAATATATCCAATAATATAAGATCAGGTTTGCTTAGTGCAATAATATCCATCGCAGTTTGTGAATCATCGCAAATATATACAGTATATCCCTCGCTCGTAAAAATGCTTTCGAGTATATTTAGGACAGTGATATCATCATCAATTAAAAGGATCTTACCTGCTTCGGGCATATTTGTATAATTCAAAAATTTTTGACCTGATACCACATCATTGCTGCTTGGCCGAGTACTAATAAGCAGATGCAGGATTTCATTAAGGGATGTAGTAATTACCTCCGCAAAGCCTGTTTTTGGGTGATCACCGGTCATAAAATCCTTTACCGATGTTTCACCCTCTTTACCAAGTTCCGAAAGCCGTGCTAACCCTAATGTAGAGGCTGTACCATTTAATGAATGAAACAGTCGTAAGATCTCCTCAAACATTTCAGAAGATAATTGATTAGCAGGCATGTTTACCCAACTGATTATTTTTTCAATCTTAGGCAGCAAATCTTCTAAGAAAAACTGTTGAGACCTGTTCAATAGTTCCTGTAATTCATCATTCCTTTGTTCCATTGTAAATGTCACCTTCCAAAGTAATCATAAAAATGCTATCATTACTTTTAATCTCTTTAACTCTAATTCCATTCTGGCTTAAAATCTTTTCTAAATGTTCATCTAAGCTTTCGTCACCGTGCATAAACATCTTGGCTTTGACAGACTCGTTCATAACCTTATGAACGACATTTAGAAGTTGTTCAGGTTTAAATGGTTTTACAAGGTAATCGCTTATATCTTTTGATAGAGATCCGCCATTGTTTTCATAGATGCTGGAAATTACTACGGGTATATGATTGGTTTTCTTATTGTCCTTAAGTGCTTTTACTACATCCCATCCCGTAAGCTTCCCGGCTAATTTGATATCCAAAATAATTATTTTGTAATTAACTTGATCAATTAATCTAAGGGCCTCTTCTCCACTGTTTACAGTATGTATGGTAAAACCGTCTTCTTTAAGAATTGTTTCAACTAGGTTCGCTAAATTCTCATCATCTTCAACAATCAGAATTGAATGTTTTCCATATTCGTTGATCATAGGGTGTTCTTTAATTATAAAGGTGCTTTGAGACCATGATGAAGCTGGTTGCTCAATCGGAAGAGTAAAATGGAAAGTACTTCCCACGCCATAGAGTGACTCAACCCAGATTATCCCATTATGAGCTTGTATAATTTCCTTGCAAATGGCCAACCCCAATCCTGTCCCACCAATTTCACGGCGGTCGTTATTATTCACTCTGAAGAACTTTTCAAAAAGCTTTGTTTTTGCTTCCTCAGGTATCCCTAAACCATGATCCGTAATACTGACTTGAAGCATATCATCATGGACTAGAACTCTGATGGAAATTTCTCCTCCCCGGGGGCTATATTTAATGGCGTTGGACAATAGATTGGACATTACTTGTAACAATTTATCACGATCACCATAAATGAAAATGGGTTCTAATTGGTCGAAGTTAAAAATAATCTTATGTTTTTCTCCGGTATTGCCAAATAATTCACTTGTTTGACTAATGACCTCTTCAAAATTGATGCGCTGCTTGTCGAAGATTTGCTTGCCACTTTCCATGCGCTGGATGTCTAAGAAGTCACTAATGAGCTTTGTTAATCGGTCGGCTTGTTCGTGAATTATCTCAATGTATTGCTTTGAACGCTCCGGTGACAACTGACGAGTCAAAAGCAGTTCAGAAAAACCCATAATACTACTCATTGGGGTCCTCAGTTCATGACTCACAGTGCTGATCAATTCCGATTTGAGTAAATCAATTTCCTTATAACGAGTAATATCTCGGAAACGGAAAATCCGTCCAAGTGCTTGGTTGTCGGAGGAGTGGCAAGGTTCTGAAGAGATCCTGCAGTACCTATGTGCAAATTCACTATATTCTAATTCCTCTCGGTAATTTTTATCAAAGTTATCCAGCGACTCACTTAGCCTTGCTAGTATTTGCTCGGCGTTAGTCGACCCGGCAACAACCTTTCGGATTAAACTGTCGGCATCAAAATTGCCCCACGAGCTAGTATGCATACCATCGTTCCCATTATCGTAACGAAAGATCCTTCGCCAAAACTTATTCATAAAGATTGTTTTGCCAGTAGTATCAATCATGGCGATACCGGTCTCTATTGAGTCGATGATCGCCTGCAGGGTATCCTTTTGCTTTTGATTCTTGTTGCTTTCCTTTTCTAATTGGGCATTGAGTTCTTCGACGATTGCTTTCTGTTCCTGGAGCTCAGCTTGTTTATTTATGAGTTGAGCATTGAGGTATGCCAGTTCATCGTTTTCCCTACGCAGTTGTTCCGCCATTAAAACGTTTCTATATATGATTTTTCTCTTCATATTTTTTAATCTCCCAAAATCTCTTCCACAATAGATAACAGCTGGGCCGGGCTAAACGGTTTGGCGATATAAAAGTCAGCAAGTGCCTCCCGCGCTGCCTCTTTATCGGATTGCTGTCCCTTAGCCGTAAGGATTATTACTTTAATTTTCTGCAGTCCATGGGTAGATTTGATCAATCGGCAAACTTCATAACCTGTCATTCCCGGCATCATAACATCTAGAATCACAAGATCGAGTCTTTCCTGGGTAATTATTTTCCAAGCATCCATGCCATTATCGGCTTCAACCACTGAAAAGTCACCTATTTCCAATGTTCCGGTAATTAGCATCCTTAAGGCTCTTTCGTCGTCAGCCACAAGTATTTTCTTCAAGTTTAACCCCCCAGTTATACAAACTGTTTAACCCCGTGCGAATCCATTCCAAATTTAGTGTGGTTTAATTCTTTGTTCAAAACCTTTGGTGTAAATGGAATAAACGTAACCAATTAGAAAAATAAAATACCAGGAAGTAAATCTCCTGGCAGCTGGCTATCATTGCTAATGCATTAGACCCTTTAGCTTTGCGTCATTGTCTTTCGACAATTTTGCTCTTCATAGTATGATAAATATTTCCATTGTTTTAAAAATTATAAAGCCTTTAGCGTAAATTGTCTATATATGAAATTTAATACAGAAGGGAGGTTATAACGGAGATTGGACCAAATGCGGCTAAGATGAAAATTAGTGGGGGCTATTATTCAAACTGCCTTCCTGGTAAGAATTAAAATTTCAGAAATAGTTGAAAAATAGTAGATTATGGATTATGATACAAATAATGTGTTGAAAATTGGTCTGGAGTGATTCATAATTGCACTTCACGAGTTTGTGAGTTGAACCGCAGCCAGGCGGTGTTTTTTATTAAGAATGGTAATGATTATTTGAGATAAACTAATTCTAGGGTTAAAATATATTTTTCAAATGGAGGTCTTACCGTGGGTATTGTGAAAGAACCCAAAAGAGCAGAGATTCAAATGCACCTTACTGAATTTGAAATGCCTCCCATGCAAGACGTTTTAATTGTGGGTCGAGATGCACCTATCGGTCCGGAGGCAGTGAAAAGGATGGTCGATGTCCTTAGCCCAGATCAATACAAAATCATTAAGGTTAATCACCCGGTCATAGAGGCCATCGTAGTACGCAATGCTCTTATCAAGATGATCGAGGAAGAAAAATTAAGTCAATTTATTATTGAGGAGGGAGAAAGGATAGTTGACGCAAGCATGATTATTAAAGCCCATGTCAACATAACTGTGCACGTCAGCAAATCTATCGATTTATGATAAACGTGAAGCGAGTTGCAAATATCTATTCTAAAGAATTTTCAGCGGTTAATGTTTTGGATGGAGTGTCCAAGATTAGGTCATATCTATTGGAATCGGGAAATGGTTGTTGTCCGGTAATGGACGCAGATAATCTGGTTGGAGTAATAACATACAAGGATTTACTGAGAACGCATCCCAATAGAATTGTTGCCGACGCTATGTGCCAGGAACCAGTAATCATTCCTGCAGAAATGCCGCTTTGGGAGGCCAAAGAACTTTTTGAAGATACAGGATTGGATGTGTTATTGGTTCAGGAGGAAGGACTGTTATCCGGTATTCTATCCCGCAATCTGCTCGATATACATTTAGCGTCCCATACTGACTTGCTAACCGGGCTTTATAAGAGTGATTACATATACTATCACGGTGTTCGACTCCTAGGAAATAAGCAAGAAATCAGCATTATTTTTTTAGATTTAAACAATTTTGGTGTAATTGATAAAACTTACGGTCATACAGTAGGGGACATTATTTTAGTCGAAGTGAGCAAAGTGTTAAGCGAAAATATTCCTTCGGAGGCCTTTTTGTGCCGTTTCGGAGGAGATGAATTTGCTCTTTTGTTACCAGCACACTTGGACGAAGCAGCAGCCTTAGCTTACAGTTTGACGGATATTATTGGTAGGCACGATTTTTCATATGGAATAGAGATAAGTATTTCGGCAGGAGTAATTGGGGGACAGCGACATGAAGAGCGTGCTGATGATCCCCTGAATACAATGGAACAACTCATGAATATTGCTAGTCTACGATCAACAGAAGCTAAAAAGAGTAAGGAAGAGAAGATTCTGGCAATCTAAAGAAAAGGAGTTCAACATCCTGATAGGGCTGTGAGCTCCTTTTTTATCGCATTATAACTTCTTTTCTCGAATTCGCGTTTCGCCTCTGAGGTTCAGTATATTCTGCAGACGAACACCGCGACCGATCTAACTCTGAAAGTAGCCTACCAAGACTTCCTATCTGGGGTGATGCCCTCTCATGGTAGAATCAGAATGATTCTACCATGAGAGGGCATTTTATTGTTGTGTCTAGGAGAGGAGACTTAGTTCAAGCGCATACGAAGAATCAAATCGATTAGCTCATTCAAAAGATCGGGTGTAAGGCCTGCCTTTTGGGCTTTTTGAAGAGTAGGCAGATAAGGTAGGCTTTCCTCATTAATGACTAAATGAGAAAAATCATTGGCTTGCTTATAAGATGTCGGGAGACTCGCGCTAGATTCCTCGGTAAAGATAGAAGATATAGGGACATCGAGGGCTTTAGCTAATCGATAGACGGTATCCATACTCGTTGATTGACGTTTACCGGTTTCAAGCTGACTGATTAGACTGCGAGCGACACCCGAACGTTCGGAAAGTTCTCTGGCGCTGTAATTTCTCTTTTTTCTTAATTCTTTTATCTTTTTTCCTAATTCTAACACAGATTCCCCTCCCTATGCTTTGAAAGACAATTACTTCATTGAAAAACACTACGACTATTATTACCGGAAAGGGATAGAACAGACATAGGATGCATTCTTGGAGCAAATCATTATTCCTCTAATTGTTTACAAAATTAAACAATCAGGATATAATGTTTACAGGATTAAACATCATAAGCTGGACAAATTCCAATAATAAAAGAATTTGCTAGTACTTGCCAAGGAAACTTTTTAAGGGAAGCAGGAGGGCAAGAGTGAATAGTAAGAACAGTTTAAGGGAGTTGCGATTAACAAAAGGAGTCACACTAAAGCAACTAGCTCAGAAGACAGGTTATAAGTACAGTTATCTAGTTCAATTAGAAAAGGGGGTGCGTAAAGGAACTCCGAATACCTGGCTTAGACTGGCTCGAGAATTACAGATTCCGGTGGAAGATCTGTTTCGAGAAGCAATTGGAGAATATAATATTAGCGCGAATAAAACTACAATTCCAAATCGGCTAGATAGATATGAACAGATGGATGTGAAAATTCTTGAACAGGAGGGATCGTACTGATTAAAAAATTGTGCCCTGAATGCGAGAATTTCTCTTATTCCGCGATGACAATAGGTCAATGGATTTGCCCTAAATGTGGGTTTGATCTCTCGCGTTATAAGGCAAGGTCAATTGATACTACAGATATAGAGGCTGAAGACATGAAAGCTTCAGCCTCTATTATTGAAAGCTTTAAAAATACATAATCCCAATTAGAAACGTCTATGGATGTTCTAATTGGGATTATGGTAATATTGATGTTTCAATTTGTCGTGATTGATTAAGAATGCAATCGATAAAGGAACCGTTCCTCCATCTCTTTGCTAGGTAATGGCCTACTAAAGAGATAGCCCTGCATTTCATCACAGCTTTCCCTTTTCAGGAAATCGAGTTGTTCTTGTTCTTCGACTCCTTCGGCGATGATTCTGAGCTGAAGATCTTTGGCTAGCCGAATAATTGTACGCAATACGGCCTCTCCGTTATAGTCGTTCCCTATCTCCCGGATAAAGCTCTGATCGATCTTTAGGGAAGTGAGGGGGAGTCGTCGAAGAGAGTTTAACGAAGAAAATCCAGTGCCAAAGTCATCGATCGCGATTTGGATTCCGAGTTCTCTGAGCTGTTTTAACTGCTGGATTGTGGTTTCTCCTCGTTCCATGGCAATGCTTTCCGTGATCTCTAGTTCAAGCCATTGTGGATCCATCCCGGTCTCATCTAACGTCCGCGCGATGGTTTCTACAAAATCTGGTTCGCGGAATTGACGAGCGGAAATATTCACGGCGATGCGATGGGGTGGGAAGCCTTTTTGTTGCCAAGTAAGGTTTTGAAGGCAGGCCTCTCGAAGTACTCTTTCTCCTATCGGAACAATCAGGCCGGTTTCCTCTGCGATGGGGATGAAAATTCCTGGAGATACGAGCCCTCTCTGGGGGGATTGCCAGCGTATTAGTGCTTCGACTCCGACAAGCTCTCCACTGACGAGATTCACTAAAGGCTGATAATGAAGAACAAATTCCTTGCGTTCCAATCCTTTACGCAGATCGTTTTCGATGGTTAGACGTTCATGAGTTTTCTCATTCAGTTCTTGGGTAAAGAACTGATAATTATTGCGTCCTTGCTCTTTGGCATGATACATGGCGGTATCAGCATGTTTGAGGAGGGTCTCAATGTTTTCTCCGTCGGTAGGATAGAGGCTGATTCCAAGGCTTGAGCTAACGAACACCTCATGATTATCGAGGTAAAAAGGCTCAGTAAAGAGGTTGAGAATCTTCACTGCAACGGTGGCGGCGTCCTTTTCGTGATCTAACTCAGGGAGAAGGATCAGAAATTCATCTCCTCCTAGACGCCCGATGGTGTCTCCCTCATAGAGCCCTTTCCGCAGACGCTGAGCGACTAATTGAAGTAATAAATCCCCATTACTATGGCCTAAGGTATCATTGATAAGCTTGAAACGGTCCAAATCCAAGAAGATAATGGCGCATTTTCTTCTTTTGCGTTTCGCGTGAGCAAGGGCGAGAGTCAAGTGTTCATTGAAGAGTAACCGGTTCGGCAAATCGGTTAGGGTATCATGATGGGCCTGGTGCCATATTTTCTCTTCGATCCGCTTCATATCGGTGATATCCTTGAAGATGGAGACTAACTCTCCAGTCGGAAGCTTGTAGATATAATTTTCTCGCCAAAACTTAATGTTGTTCTCCTCATAATAGGCAGAGAATTGTTCGGAATTTCCAGTTTGCCATACGTTTTTCAAGGCTTTTACTAGGCCCAAAGACTCGGCGTAAGGAAAGACAGTGTAAAGGGATTTTCCAAGAACATCTTCCCGAAGACACTGCTCTGTCCGTTCAGCAGCGGAATTAAATTCCTTAAAGATAAAGTCCTCGCCCTCATCGATTACATCATATACGGCAACTGCATTACTCATATGTTCAAGAATTTCGCGGTAGCGAGCTTCGTTTACTTTGAGTTTTTCTCTATCTATAGCCTGGCTAAAAAGCAAGGCGAGCTGAGTCGCAAAGTGCTCGAAAAAAGCCATAAGTTTGGGGCTGAATAAATCTGAAGTATAGGAGTAGAGGGCAAAAGCACCAAAGATGTCTCCCTCATGGATGAGAGGGAAGGAAGCTACCGAATGAATCTGATGGACGTGAAAGTAGTCGGACCAGGGTGCAAAAAAGGAATTGCCCTCAATGGTGAAGGTCTGAGGAACGCCAAGGCTTATGGCACGTCCGATAGCTCCTTGTGCGAATTCTGAGTCATCCCAGCGGATGTTCAAGAGTTCTAACCCTTTGATTCCAGCCTGAGAGCTCGTGGATACTGAGCCGTCCTCTTCCTTTCGTCCGACCCAAACAAGGCCAAAATCAGATTGAGCAGCCAGTCGTTGACACAGTCTCTGTTCGATTTGAGCCAGAGGAGTTTCCATGAGAACTGCTTGATCCATTTCATTAAGAATAGAAGAAGCAATTTCAATTTTTTTGTCTTCAGTTCGATCGACTAGGGTTGTGATGATTTCTATCTGCTTCGTTCTTCCATTAATGATGGTATTGGAATGGGCAAGTAGCCAAGCCGTTTGCTCTTTTTCACTGATGACTTCGATGAGAAGGGACCGATTCAGAGACTGTTCGAGGGCTAGGTAGGGGATAAGCTCTGTGTAATATAAAGTTCGGTCGTCTATTCGGTATTGGGGAAGTTGACGGTCAAGCCTTAAGAGGCGGATCGAAGAATCATTGGAATGAATGAGCTGCCCTGAGTGATCGTGGACTAAGATCCCGCTAGAAATCTCTTCATAGATGCCTCGGTAATAGGCCTCACGCTCTTGGATTTCATCGAATTGTTGCTTAAGTTCTTCCTCTGTAGCGACGAGTTCTTCGTGGGTCGCCTCTAGATCGGAATAACTGCGGCAAAGAGCCTGTTCGGATTGTTTGAGGGAACGCAAAGCAAAGTGCATTAGCCCATAAAATAAAAGAGATGTAACCCCCACAAAGGCCCAACCCTTAACGGTCTGAAGCCAAGAGTCCAGAGAGGATTCAAGCTCTAGGATTTCAAGTAAACGGTCAGAGAAGAGAATCCATAATCCTCCAAAAAAGGCATAGAGAAGTGCGCCAAGTAGAGGAGTATTTTCTTTGAACTTTCGCCAATCCATAGATTTCCCACCTTTCAAAAAGAGTTATTGTTCTATGTGAAATAGAATACAATTACAGCAACTTAAACACTAATATTACTTTGTAATAAACATAGATGTTCTACAATATTCCCTAGGATTCCTGCTAAATTGACCTAATTTACATAGGACCAAGGTCCTATTTTGTTGAAAGGTTTTAAGTGTAATTCGCTTTAAAA
This sequence comes from Desulfitobacterium elongatum, assembly GCF_055378975.1. Taxonomy (NCBI): domain Bacteria; kingdom Bacillati; phylum Bacillota; class Clostridia; order Eubacteriales; family Desulfitobacteriaceae; genus Desulfitobacterium; species Desulfitobacterium elongatum. The sequence goes on from NZ_AP038772.1 coordinate 604,058, forward strand.
GATGAGTCGAGCAATGTTAAATTACTTTTAGTTATTTCTTTTAATCTAAATCCAATTTAGGACTAAAGTCTCTTCCTTCATGATTAGCAAAATTCGACATTGTTTTTGATAGACTAATTTAAGACTATCGATTAAAATAATCTTCGGTCGGTTACTACAAAAAAGGTGCCAAAAGTGTGATGTAAATCATACTCAATGTGTGAAGCGAATCAAGCTTTCTGCGCTACCTGTCTGGTAGGATAAGTATAAAGAGTTTTAAAGGAGTGATTTGATATGATCGCAAAAGTTGACAGAGCGAAATGTATCGGTTGTGGAGCCTGCGCTGCAGTGTGCCCAAGTGTTTTCGACATGGATGACGAGGGTCTAGCTATTGTGATTGCGAATCCCGTTCCAGCAGGGGATGAAGAATCTGCACAAGAAGCAGCAGATGGTTGCCCCGTTGAAGCGATTACCATCGAATAGAAAGTAGTAGAGTGATATGAAAAAATTAATGGAACAAATTGAAGAGCTGCGTTATCGGTTGTATGGTCTGTCTAAGGGGAAGGACCTTGTGGATCCCGAAGTGGTTCAGATGAGCCAAGAGTTAGACCGCTTACTTAATGAGTATTATCAGTCAAACGACTATTATGGCCTTCGAAAAGTCGGATGAGGAATGTAGAAATAGTAGAACCTTAGAGCTTGTCTCTTGGGTTCTTTCTTTTTTTACCCTGTACGAGATTCTACCCAATTAAAACATCATGAGGTGACGTATTAGAAAAGTAGTGGAAACTAACGGGGTTAATCCACAATCAAAAAGATAAGGAGCTTACGTGCGTGTTAGGTGTAGAATCTCCTCCTATTAAGCATCATGTTTCAGTTGCTGTAATATTACGACTAGGATTTTTGTTCCTCATCCTTTCTTCTCTAGGTCTCCTGTTTTTTAATGATTTGTTCCATGCTCCGATTGAGGCATCGCTGACTCCAAACCAGAGGATAGCTGGAGATCAAGTAAAACCGTATGTGGAAGAGCATTTTCAAAAGGTTCGTTGGTATCCCCTTATCGAGACGATCGAGACTCAAGAGGATCAGATTATGATTAAAACCTTGATATTTCCTGACCAAGATGGACGTGTGCTGGCAGATGAAATTGTGGATGATTTACGACAGCAAGGCATAATGGATGAAATTTCGATCTATGGTCGAAATATTTCCTATTCCTTGCTTACCCATAGATTTCCTTCCAGTAGAATGGATAAGTAAAGAATGAATCACCCCCTAGAACTAAGCTCTAGGGGGTGATTTGGGATTATAGATTAAAATGGATTATCATTCTTTTTGCACTTGCGCTTCATACGCTGGTCAGCTAAAGCTAGATAGCACAGGGCATACCCAAGCAGTGAGAAAAATACTGCCGTTGTGAAGAAGTCATAAGAAATCATTATTAGCCCTCCTATCTTGATAAATTCCACAGAGTGTTCCGTAGTGCAGCATGTCCTATAAAAAGGTATACGCAGGATAATTCTGGATTGAGGGAGGAATGTCACGATTTTTCTAGAAATTAATAAATAAATTGCTTGGAGGAGGGGACCACTTGAGACGTTCTTGGAAATATATCATGATACTTAGTTTCCTATGCACTTTACTTTTAACCCAAGCCCCTAATGCACTGGCTTCTGCTACGAGTTCTCGCCTTATGGGAAATGATCGTTATCTAACGGCGATCGATGTGAGCAGACAGGGGTGGTCGGAGGGTGTTGATACAGTCATTTTAACGAATGGGGAAGATTTTCCGGATGCTCTAAGTGCTGCACCGCTCGCTAAGAAATATAGTGCTCCGATTCTTCTGACCGGAGCTCAGCGTCTCCAGACAGAAACGGCCTCTGAGTTAAAGCGTCTGAAAGTGAAAAAGGTTGTGCTCGTTGGTGGAGAGGGGGTCATCTCTACCGATGTGGTCAAGCAATTGAACCTCATGGGGATAACCACGACGCGCCTAGCGGGTGAAAATCGTTATGATACAGCTTTAGCAGTTGCCCAGGAGGTCGGCATGGGGCAAGGGGTTTTCGTGCTGGGGGGAGAGACCTTTCAGGATGCTTTAAGCACTGCCCCGATAGCCGCTGCCCAAGGGATGCCGATCCTACTTGTACCGACGGAGGATCTGACTGCGAACCAAAAGAGTGTCTTAAGTAAAAGCAAACTGTCTAAAGCTATCTTCATTGGGGAAGGAACGGAATTCAGTGAGCAGGTTCTTCAAAAGTTTCCAACCCGCGAGTGGATAACGGGTAGTGATGCTTATGAACGGAATATTAGCTTGGTCACTCGTTTTGCGGACGCTCTTGATTTTGATACTTCTTATGTCGCTACGGGGACGGATTTCCCAGATGCTTTAGCGGCGTCTGCCTTAGCTCAGAAGGGGAAAAATCCCTTGTTCATTCTGAATGGGAATACGATACCCTACCCTATTAGAAGCTTTATCTCGAATCATGTGATTAGTCAGTTTAAAGTGCTAGGGGGAACAGGAGCTATTAGCCGTGACACTGAATACACTCTAACCACGTACCCCGCCCAGTTTTCTTCCTATAAAAATATCTCAGTGAGGATACAGGAAAAACAAAAGTATGAGCTTCCAAAGACTGTGACGATGAAGGTGAGCACAGGGGTATGGGAAGAAGTGCCAGTGATCTGGGGACTTTCTTATGTCTCGACACTTCGAGCTGGGACCTACCAGTATGAGGGGACGGTCAAGGGATATGGAAATTCCGTCTACTTGACCTTGATTGTGGATCCAATTCCCAGCAAGGTGGCAACTTTAACTGCAGAAATCGTGCAAGGGGATTCTTATTATCTTCCAGACTCTATCCCTGTGACGATGAGTGATAACTCGGTGGAACAATATCCTGTGACCTGGAGCTCGAATATTGTCACGATGAATAAAGTCGGAAGCTATTCCTTCCAAGGGGTTGTTGAGGGGTCTACTTTAAAAGCTACACTGAGCCTTAAGGTCTCGGAGGATAGCGCGATAACCTTCACGGATTCGGCGTTAGAATACGCTGTACGGGAGGAGATCGATAGGAATAACTATAGCCAACCCATCTATAAACGAGATGTCTTGAGGATTACTTCTTTGGATGCGGAGGGGTATGGAATCTCTGATCTCACGGGATTGGCAAGCTTTACAAACCTAGAGCATCTCGATTTACAAAACAATGCCTTAACTGGTGCTGACTTAGCTCCGCTGCAGAAGCTTACGAATCTGAAGTATTTAAACCTCGAGGACAATCAGCTGGAGCAGGTCACCTCTTTAAAAGGACTCATCAATCTGACGTTTCTCGATGTGAGTGGGAATCTAATCTCGGATTTTATACCTCTGAAGGGTTTGACTCGCTTGAGTACACTTTATCTTTCTGGGAATGCGACGCTGGATTATAGTCCGCTTCGCCCGATTTATAATAATTTGTCGAGGGAGGATTTTGAATTAGAGTAGCTTTTTGCGTAGACTTCACTCATTAGCTTCGGGGCTCGAATGCGGCGGAGCATTCGGACGAAGGCCTCACCCGCTTCCGAGGGAGCACCTTCAGCGGATGAGTATCATTTGTGGAATGCCGCCTCGGGCGAAAATGTCCACTGGACACTTTCGTTGCCAAACCCTTCTGCTTACTGCATGTGAACCTGTGGCGCCGCTGCTAAGGCCGAAACCCTATGACGGGATTCGCCCTCGAAAGCTTCGTTCGATTTTACGCCCCTCCGCTAGAAGTCGTTCAGCTAAGGCCGAAAGCCTACCACGGCTTTCGTTCTACGCGAAAAGCTACGTTGCAGGTCTTTCATAGGGCAGCTGTATTGGGTATTTGAAGATCGAGTATACTGTTATATAATAAGGGTAACTTGAAGTATGTTGAGGGAGGGATGTTTTTATGGCAGACTTAAGGGGAATTGCATGGGTCAATGGGAAAATTACGAGTTTAGAGGATGCTCAAGTTCCTTTTTTGGATCGAGGGTACTTTTTTGGTGATGGCGTATATGAAGCAATCAAGGTAACAGGGGGGAAGTTCTTCGCTTTAGAGGAGCACCTGGAGCGTTTTGAGCGGAGTATGAAGGAGATTCGGATTCCAGCACCAAAGACGAAGGCGGAGTTTTCTGCGATTATTCGGGAGTGTGTGGAGAAGGCGGAAATTCCGGATGCGATGGTTTATTTACAGGTGACTCGGGGAGTGGGGCCAAGAATGCATGCATTTCTTCCGAAGGCAGAGCCCATGGTGACTCTTTTTGTTTCCCCGATGTCGTCTGTTGCGGAGGAGGTCCGAAAAGTTGGCGTAACCTGCGTCACTGTAGCAGATGAGCGTTGGGCCCATCCCCATATCAAAACCTTGAATCTACTCCCTAATGTACTTGCGAAACAAACTGCTGAGGAGCAAGGGGCTTATGAAGCGATTTTTATTCGTGGGGAGGAGCCTGGCGGTGGACTCGTTACCGAAGCTGCAAGTAGTAATGTCGTGGCTGTCGTTGATGGGCAAGTCGTGACACCACCGACGAATGGGAGCATTCTACCTGGCGTGACTCGAGCTATTATGATCGAGACGGCACGTGAAGCAGGGATACTTGTCATAGAAAGGGATTTAACTTTAGAGGAGTTACGTCGGGCTGAAGAAATCATGGTGACGAGTACTGGAGCCGAGGTGTTAGGGGTTCGAGAATTAGATGGGATCCCCGTTGGCAAGGGGAAAACTGGCCCGATTGCTCAGAAATTATATGAGGTATTTATGGAGGGCTTCGCCAAACGACTCTCTTAATTAGATTATCGAGAAATTCCTCAATAAGCCGCTTTAGACACCTAGCGAAAGAGTGTCTAAAGTGGCTTATTTACCTCTTTAGGTAGTTCTAATATTGAATATCCGAATAAGTATATTTTAATTTATATGTTAATTTTTAAATATAAAGGAGGAATTGCCTAATAATTTGGAGAATAATGACAAAGTTTGGTCTTATGACATTGACTTTAGAAGAATGAGAAAGGAATTTATAGTGAGAACCTTGAGTAAGGAAGCATAAAAGCATAGTGGAAATGTAATCTCGGAATACTGTGAAAGGTTAAGGGCAGATTTCTAGCGCTTAAAGTATAAGGAGATCACGTATGACTTTGAAGGAATCGATATTTGAGCAGGAACAGCTAGATCTTTTTAAATCATCATCCCTAGCCGAAGGCCTTAAGAGCGAATTTAAAAGTCACCTTGCTGTGCTAAATTTCCAGCGGGCACGAAATTTAGCTATTCTACTCTTTCTGACGAATTTATTTCTCTTGTTTAGTGATTATTTGAACTACCGAAAAGACTTCTGGACTCTTAATCAAGGATACAAGCTTTTATTTCAGTCACATGTGGCTCTGGGAGTTGTCATGTGCCTTCTCATCCAAGTATCAATTTTTTTGAGTACTTCCCCAAGTGAACAAAAGGAACGTTGGCAAGCTTGGTTTACTGTGGTTACCTCCTTATCTGTTTTGAGTATTGGGGCGTATACCTCTGGAGTCGATCAGTTGCTCCATCAGCAGATTACCGTATATATTCTTGCATCGTTCTGCATCTCTGCCCTAATCTATCTTAATCCTCGGGTCAGTCTTGTAATCTATCTCATTTCCTATGCGCTCTTCTGGGGGTGTCTACGGGGGTTTCAGATAGACTATGAACTTGTAAGGGGGCACTCTGGCAACGGGGCCATCCTTGCTTTGGTGGCCTGGTTTTTTGCTGTAACTCTTTATCGGCTTCACCACAGGGATTTTCAGCATCAGAAGTTTCTAGAGGAGATGGTCAAGCACCAAACTATGATGCTCCAAGAGGCTATGGCCCGAGAGGAAGTAGAGAGAAACTCCAATCAGGAAAAAGTATCACAGTTGGCCTCAATCGTGGAATCCACGGATGATGGTATCATCGGAATGGCTCCTGATGGGACGGTTCTGTACTGGAATCAGGCGGCGGAACAGGTGTATGGGTATACGCAGGAGGAGATCGTAGGGAAGTCTATCAGTATGATTTTCCACGAGGATCGATATGATGAACTACCAGAAATATTCGCAAAAGTTTTAAGGGGTGAAAAAGTTTCGCACCTAGAAACTGAACGACGTCATAAGAATGGCCGAATTATAGAAGTTTCACTCACCGTGTCTCCGATCAAAGATAACCTGGGAAACGTCATTGGAATTTCAACCATCTTGCGAGATATAGGCGCAAGCAAACAAATGGAGCGGGAACTTTCCCGCCTTGAGCGACTGAACCTGATTGGGGAGATGGCGGCAGGTATCAGCCATGAGGTTAGAAACCCGATGACAACGGTACGTGGCTTTCTGCAACTGCTCTATGATAAGGAAGGAAATGCGGGTAATAGGTCGTACTACGACTTGATGATTGCTGAACTAGATCGAGCGAACTCGATTCTTACGGAGTTTCTATCCATTAGCCGAACGAAGATAACCGAGCGAAGAAGTCAAAACCTGAATGAAATCATAAAGTCGATGTCCCCCCTCCTCGAAGCGAGTGCTGTATCAAGTAATAAGCGTTTTCAAATTGAGATGGAGGAGTTGCCGGATTTATTGCTTGATGACAAGGAGACGAGGCAGGTCATTCTCAATCTGTCTCGTAATGGGCTTGAGGCAATGGAAGAAGGGGGCACATTGACAATTCGGACCTATACTAAGGAGAATGAGGTCATTCTTGAGGTTCGAGATCAAGGTCCAGGCATTAGTCCAGAGTTAATCGAGCGGCTGGGCACTCCCTTTTTGACGACTAAGAATGAGGGAACCGGGCTTGGGCTTGCGATATGTTACGGAATCGCTGCTCGTCACGATGCGCGAATCGAAGTGGAAAGTGGGAAAGGTGGAGCAACCTTCCGTGTGAGATTTCTGATAAGGCGTTAAGAAGAACTGGGAGCGTTGCAAACTATTTTTTAAAGTAGTAGCGATGCTCCTTCTGCTTTATGTCGTAAGAATTTAGATTATCTAAGAAGGAAAAAATCTAAGAAATGCTGAAATAGATAAAGATTACTTGACGAGATTATTGAAGAAAGGAGAATATCACTTGTATATCATCGATCACTTTGAAGGGAAAAGGTGTGAATGGGTAGTCATCAGGGCGAGTAACTGCCAGACCTTTAAACTTCCGCGCCTTATCCTACCCGCAAACACTTGGGTAGGAGATGCATTATCTATTTCGGTAACTGTTGAACAAACCGAAGCTAGAGAATGCAGGTCTCAATCTATTTTGGAATAAAAGAGAGCTCTCAGTACCACCTGAGGGCTCTCTACATCTTCCAAAGGACTACTTACACGTGGACAACTTTATAATGTTGTTAATTTACTAGAATATATGGAGTTAATTACCATTATAAAATAATACTCACTCTTCCATACTACATATTGTGGTTTTAATATCTCTCAGGAGGCGAATACTTTGACAGTACAACAAGATTTAGAAAAAGCAAAAGCTGCGGCGCAATCAGCACTAGGTACCTACGCTACATTTGCATTATCTACTCAAGATCAAACTGCTCAAGAAATGTTTAAGGATCTTGCTGATGATGCACAGCGTCATGTCTCAATGCTCAATGGACGTCTTAATTATGTTATTCAAAATAATAATTTGAATCAGCAACAAACAACCTAAAGACAACGAATGAGCATAACAACAGCCCCAACAGAAATGAGGGCTGTTTTACATTGGTTAAGTAGACCGCCCAATAAAAAGCCCTACCTTTCGGTAGAGCATTATAATCACTTTGCTGCTAGATAATATTCATTCAAAAGCTTGTCTAATTTCTGGCTTAGTTTTATTACCTCTGGATCCGTAAGAGGTTTGCATTTGCCTAATTGATTAAGCTCCTTACGCATTTCTTCAATAGGGTTGAGTAAATGACAGTTCACCGCAACTCAAACTTCCTTTCTATCGTAACTCACGAATCCTATTGTACTTCAAGGTTGACCGTCGAATCTATAAGAAGTTTTGTCGAATTACGTCTATTATATGACAAAATGTACTGCTGTTGGTGAGGATATCATTCTCAAGCTGTCTGGATATATCTGGCATGATCAATCTTCATGTCTCGGGGAATTATATGGTTATCTTACAATCAAGGTAGGTGGTTTGATTATGCTAAAGGATATAATTAATTCAGATAGTGATATTTTCTGGGAGTGGTGGTCTAAACCCATGGTATCAGTGGATAAAGAATATCGTCCCTCTATCGTTGAAGTCAGAAACTGCGCTACAAGGCGCCACAACATGCAATAAAAAAGCCGAAGCCTAGGCTCCGGATAAGAAGGAAATCTAATGAATTACTATAGGATATGGACGAAGGTGACAAAGGGTTACCGCTTGGCCAAAATACTTTGATTAAAAGAGTCTCGCCAAGCGAACTGAACTGCGCCCTGTCAAGTAGACAGCAAAAAAATAAAACCGATTTAAAAGCGGCCTTGGTTCGAAATTCCATCGGACTGAGGCCGTTTAATTTCGCCTGTATCTTTTCTAATTGTAAAAATAGATGTAGTCTCCATTATCAATGCATATGCCCACACATACGGATAAAGGTAATGTTTCTTATATTAAAACAACTTAGGAAACTCTTTTAGGCCTAGGATAAGCATCTCTACAAGCTGCTCGAAGTCCTTCTGATGAATCATCTCTACGGGTGCGTGCATATAGCGTAAGGCAACCGAGACAGCAAGCATTGGGATTCCAGCCTGCTGAAGGGCAGAACCGTCTGTTCCTCCCCCGGTCATCGCGGCCTGAAGTGGAATTCCGTGCTTCTTACACACTTCCTGGAAGAACTTTCGTAAGAAGGTATCCGACATCGCGAGGTTATCTACGACGCGAAGGACGGGTCCTTCCCCTAAACGAGCGGGGGCATAGTGGAAGGGCACTTCGGGTAGATCAGCGCAAGTATAGGCATCGACTGCGATAGCATAATCAATCTTCAGCGTAGCAGCGATTCCCTTGGCTCCATGGAGTCCGATTTCTTCCTTTACTGTCCAGATGAAGGTGATACGGAAGGGGAGAGCTTCCTCTTTTAGGGCTTCAAGGACTTTAAGTAAGACGAGGCAACCAAAGCGGTCATCAAGTCCTCGGGCCGAGATGTAATCGTAATTGAGGACGTTGAATTGCTTTTGGAAAACGACCGGGGTAAGTATATCAACTCCAAGAGCCTGGGTCTCCTCGCGGGAGCGGGTTCCAAAGTCGAGATAAAGATTCTCACTCGGGATCGTTTTACTTTGCTCGGATTTATCGGTCATGAGATGGGGTGGTTTGAGTCCAATGATGGCAGGAATCACGCCGTTTTCGGTTAGTGCATTCATGGCCCGCCCAGCGAGTGTTCGGTCATCTATGCCATTAATTTTTCGGAAGCGGGCATAGCCGTTTTGCTCGACATATGAAACGATGAGGCCGAGCTCATCCATGTGAGCCATCAGGGCAACATTTTTCTCGCCGCTACCAATCTCAGCTATGAGGTTTCCTACGGCATCGACTCGTGGGGCGATGCCAAGGGCCTGGACCTTTTCGGCGAGGTAAGTGCGGATGGGGTCTTCGTAGCCGCTGATGCCGGGGATGGAGATGATTTCTTCGAGTTCGTTAAAGAGTGACAACGCAATTCAAGTCCTTTCTTAGGAGATTCTCCAGGATTCTGCTTTACATTGGTCACTACGTAAGCTGTGCGGACCAAACTAGTCGCTCAAGTGCTTCGCTCCGTCGGGTCCCCGGCCAAATCGTCTCCTGACTCGTGGCCGGTTGGAAACGTCGTGTTTCCAACCCGTCTTCGCTGCGTACTTTTCACGAAGTTTGGTTTCCTGCTCGCTTAAAAGGCGTTCCCTTTTGTAAAGCAGAATCCTTGGGTATTCTTTCGAGTATTTCAAAGGATTCTTTCGAGATATTTTACTTCACCAGGTGGCAAGCGACCTTATGGCCGGGGGAAACTTCTTTGACCGCTGGGCGGGTAGTTTTGCAGATATCCATGCAGTGGTGGCAGCGGGTATGGAAGGCGCAGCCACTGGGTGGATTGGCGGGGCTGGGGATGTCTCCGGTAAGGATGATGCGATCTGGCCTTTCTCGGGGGTTGAGGTTTGGTGCTGCTGAGAGGAGGGCTTGGGTGTAGGGATGGAGAGGGTTGCTGTATAGATCAGCTTTTGGGGCGATTTCTGCTATTCGTCCTAGGTACATGACTCCTACGCGGTCGCTGACGTGGCGGACAACGGAGAGGTCGTGGGAGATGAAGAGGTAGGTGAGCTTGAATTGTTCTTGGAGATCCTTCATGAGGTTGAGGATCTGGGACTGGATCGAGACGTCGAGTGCGGAGACGGGTTCGTCTGCTACGACGAGCTTAGGATTTGTAATGAGTGCCCTAGCGATGCCGACCCGTTGGCGTTGTCCGCCGGAAAATTCGTGGGGATAGGAACCGGCATGGTATTCGGTTAGGCCGACAATTTCCAAAAGTGTAAGCATTCGCTTTTTTCGTGCAGCTTTCGGGACGCCTTGGATAAGAAGGGGTTCCTCGAGGGTTGCTCCGATGGTCTTACGAGGATTAAGGGAGGCGTAGGGATCCTGGAAGACAATCTGGAGATCTTGACGCATCTGACGAAGTTCATTTCCCTTAAGTTCGGAAAGCTTCTTATTATTGAAGATAACCTCGCCTCCTGTGGGTTCAAGAAGACGGATGATGGTGCGTCCGGTCGTGGATTTACCGCAGCCGGATTCTCCTACAAGGCCGAGAGTTTCTCCTTCCTGGATTTCAAAGGAGACGTCATCAACGGCTTTGACATAGCCAACGGTTTTACTGATGACCCCACCAGAGGAAATCGGGAAGTATTTTTTTAAACTTTTTACTTCTAGTAAAGCACTCATTTTGCACTCACCTCATTTAAAGTCGATGGGGCATTTCTCCAGCAGCGGCTTTTTTGGCCGTTCGGGAGTTCTACGAAAGGTGGTGCTTCTTCCAGACATTTTTGCTCGACATATTGGCAACGCGTAGCGAAGCGACAGCCATGCTCGATCGTGCCTGGGAGTGGAACGCTTCCAGGGATGGGTTCCAGTCGATCTAGATCAAGATTGGCCTTCGGCATGGAGTTGAGTAGTCCTTGGGTATAGGGGTGAGCTGGGTTTTCGAAGAGGGAGAAGATATCCGCTTCTTCGACGACTTGACCTGCGTACATAACGTAGACTCGGTCACACATTTCAGCGACGACACCGAGGTCATGGGTGATAAGCATAATAGACGTTTTTTGAATCTCACGGAGTTCACGCATGAGATCTAGAATTTGCGCCTGAATCGTCACATCGAGAGCGGTGGTTGGCTCATCAGCGATGAGAAGGGCAGGGTCGCAGGACATGGCCATAGCGATCATGACCCGTTGACGCATTCCGCCAGAGAGTTGATGAGGGTATTCATCCAGGATTTTCTCAGGACGTGGGATATTGACTTTTTTGAGCATATTTAAAGAGTGTTCCCGTGCTTCTTGCTTCGAGCACTTCCGATGGATTATGACCATCTCACTCAGCTGTTGATTGATTGTATAGACCGGATTCAGGGAGGTCATCGGCTCCTGAAAGATCATGGCGATTTCGTTTCCACGTATGCTGCGCATTTGTTCTTCAGTGAGAGTGAGAAGGTTTTTGTCATTAAATAGGATCTCACCTGCGGCAATTTTCACACCGGTCCGAGGAAGGAGACGCATCACTGTAAGAGAGGTGACGGTTTTCCCCGAACCCGACTCCCCAACAATTCCTACAGTCTCACCTTGTTTTACACAAAGATCTATTCCATCGACTGCTGGGATAATTCGACCATTTGAAAAGAACTGTGTTTTCAGGCGGTTAACCTGAAGTAAATTTGAAGAATTAGACATATGAACACCTCTTTTTTTGCTGGGTTAAAATACTTTATATTTATAATTTTTATGAAACTTTTAATTGCCAAAAGTTCCAAAACTTATTGATTCTTGTAAAAAATGGTGATAACCTATTATACAACAAGGGATATGAAACAACAACAGTCAGCGGACAGTTGAGTAACACTTGCGGACTAGTGTGTTGTGAATGGAGGAAAAGAAATGTTTAAGAAAATAAGAACAACTATGGCGGCGGTACTCGTTGGACTTCTGCTCGTGACAACGGGTTGTGGAAGCAGTGGAGGAAGTAGCCCAACCACCGCAACCACAGGAGGTAAGACCGCTACAAAAGAAGGGGGTATATTAAATATCGCACTGAGTGCGGATGCCCCGAAGCTGGACCCTTCCCTTTCAAGTTCCGTGTATGATCGGTATGTGTTCCAGAGCTTATTTGATAAACTCTTCGATCTCGATAAAAATGGCAAAATAGTGCCGGTTCTCGTTAAAGAATATAACGTATCCGATGATGGTAAGATCTACACCTTCAAACTCCAAGAAGGAGTCAAATTCCATGATGGCACAGAATTCAATGCTGAAGCGGTTAAATTTAACTTTGCCCGAAACATGGAAGCTGCATCCCCTCGTAAAAACGAACTTGGTGCAGTGAAAACGGTCACTGTCGTTGATCCGCTCACTGTGAAGATTGAGTTATCCCAAGCGTATGCACCGTTCTTATCGGTTTTGACAGACCGCGCTGGAATGATGGTTTCCCCAGAAGCTGTCAAAAAATCCGGTAGTCAAGAATTTATGAACCAACCCGTTGGTACCGGTCCGTTTATGTTTAAAGAGCGTGTAAAGGGAACCACGATTACCCTCGTGAAAAACCCGAACTATTGGCAAAAAGGGCTTCCTCATCTCGATCAAGTCGTCTACAAGATTATTACGGATGCTAATGTATCTGCGATGAACATGAAGAGTGGCCAGATTGATATGACCGACTGGCGTTTTCCGACCAAGGAAATAGAAAACTTTAGTAAAGACCCGAACTACACTATCATTAATCAACCTGCTCAAGGATATGTTGGTTTCTATCTGAATGTAAACAAAGCACCTTTTGATAACAAATATATCCGTCAAGCATTAGATGTCCTGATTGATCGTGACTCGATCATTAAGATCGTTAAGAACGGTGCCGCTACTCCGGCCCATCAACCGTTCCCGCCGGCAAACTTCGCTCATAATAAAGCGGATGTCGCTCCGAAAGTGGATGTCGCTAAAGCAAAAGAACTTCTTGCTAAGGGCGGTAAGCCGGATGGATTTAGCTTCACGTTCAAAACGGGAACCACTCCGGACAATCAACGGATTGCTGAAATGCTACAAAATATGTTCAAGCAAGCGGGTATCGACATGACCATTGAAAAGATCGAATTTGGTGCCATGCTTGATCAGGCTAGTAAGGGGAACTTCGAAGCGGTAGCTCTCGGGTGGAGCGGACGCCCTGATCCCGATCAAAACATATATGATGATGTAGTCACTAAGGCGTCTTTGAACTATGGCGGCTATAGTAATCCTCAGGTCGACAAGCTTATGAAGGATGCTCGCATCGAACTCGATCCTGTGAAACGTACAGCGATTTATACCGATGCAATGAAAATCGTCAATGATGAATTACCCTATATCTACTTCTACTTTGAAAATAATGTTTTAGGACTGACCAAGAAGGTTCAAGGGTTCAATTATGTTTCAGACGGTTTAATTCGGACTGCAACAATCTCCAAGGAGTAGTTTAAACGACTTGATGCAGTCGGTCTTCCGACTGCATCAAGTCAAGTTAAGGGAGCACATTCGATATGAAATATTTACTCAGGCGCTTATTGCTTGCGATTCCGGTCATCCTCCTTGTGACAATAATGGTTTTTTCCCTCATGCATCTTATACCCGGAGATCCGGCGACCGTTATCCTGGGGCAAGAGGCTACACCTGAGGCCATTGCAGCGATGCGTGCTGAGTTAGGGCTCGATAAACCGATTGTCATTCAGTACCTTACTTGGTTAGGTGGAGTGCTCCACGGTAATCTGGGGCGCTCTTTAGTCGACCACACGCCAGTGGCCGCCTTGATTGCGCAGCGCTTGCCTGCAACTCTGGAGCTCACCCTTGGTACGTTTCTCGTGGCGCTTATCATTGCGATTCCAGCAGGGATTTTTTCCGCTGCACGTCAGGGGACCTGGGTCGACTATATTAGTACATCCTTTGCTTTGGGGGGGATGTCTGTCCCACATTTCTGGTTAGGAATGATGTTCATCGTCCTCTTCGCAGTGAAGCTCGGGTGGCTTCCCGCGTCGGGGTATGTTCCGTTCGTGGATAACCCTTCTGAGAATATGAAGGCCATGATTATGCCGATGGTCGCGACAGGGTTACGTGAAGCCGCGATTCTCATGCGGATGGTAAGAAGTAGTCTGCTTGAAGTGATGGATGCAGACTATGTTCGTACTGCTTATTCAAAGGGCTTAAAGGAGCGTACCGTCATTCTCAGCCACGCTCTGAAGAATGCGTTTGTGCCTGTTCTGACTTCGAGCGGTTTGATGATCGCAGGACTCCTTGGAGGACTTGTTATTACTGAAAGCATTTTCTCTATTCCTGGTTATGGTAAATTGATTGTAGATTCGATCTACACCCGAGATTTTGTGACTGTCCAAGGAGCAATTCTTGTTTCAGCATTATTAGTTGTTGTGGTCAATCTGGTTGTGGATATCCTCTATACCGTGATCGACCCGCGTATCAAAGTGGGTAAGGGGGCAGGAGCATGAGTAGTCTAGCAAATACTTCAACGAAAGTGACTGCTTCTAATGCCTCAGTCGTTCCAAAACGCGAAAGGCAATGGAGGGTCATGTTTCGGCGGTTTAGGAAAAATAAGCTGGCTGTCTTCGGTGGGCTGATTGTCTTAGTTCTAATCCTCACAGCACTTTTCGCCCCTTGGATTGCTCCTTATGACCCTGTATATTCTCAAGATTACAATCATACGCTTGAGCAACCGAGTAGTACCCATCTCTTAGGAACGGATGATCTCGGCCGGGATACGTTCTCACGGATTGTCTATGGTGCGCGGTTATCTATTCAGGCTGCCATAATTACAGTCGCGATTGCGGTAGTCATTGGGGTGCCCATTGGACTCATCACTGGATATGTCGGAGGCTTCTGGGATGAGTGGGTCGTGATGCGGGTTGTCGATGCTTTTCAAGCGTTTCCTTCGCTTATCTTAGCGTTGGCGATGGCTTCTGCTCTTGGTGGGGGCTTCTATAACGCGATGATTGCGATTGGGATTGGTTTCTTGCCTTCCTTCATCCGAATTACTCGGGCACAAGTTATGACGGTAAAGAACCTTGAGTACGTCCAAGCTGCAAAAGCGATTGGTGCGGGTAACCTACGAATTATGTTCGGGCATATCCTTCCTAATA
This sequence comes from Desulfitobacterium elongatum, assembly GCF_055378975.1. Taxonomy (NCBI): domain Bacteria; kingdom Bacillati; phylum Bacillota; class Clostridia; order Eubacteriales; family Desulfitobacteriaceae; genus Desulfitobacterium; species Desulfitobacterium elongatum. The sequence continues at coordinate 619,343 of NZ_AP038772.1, forward strand.
CGATGGGGCCGATTCTTATTCAGATGACTTTATCCATGGCTGCTGCAATCATAGCAGAAGCTGGACTCTCTTATCTGGGTATAGGAGCAAGTCCGGAGCAACCCAGCTGGGGTTCCATGCTGAGTATTTCTCAAGGATTCCTGAATGTGCAACCGCTGATGGCTATTTGGCCAGGACTCGCAATTTTTATCGTCGTGCTTGGCTTTAATCTCTTCGGAGATGGCGTTCGTGAGATGCTTGATCCGAAGATGAAGAGCTAAAAGGCTGTAGCAAAATTGTAGATTTGCATATGGTAAGTGTAGGGAACGACCCCTGTGTCGTTCCGAAAGGGAAAAAGTATCCCTTCTCGGAATTGAACAGAGGAAATTCTCTACATTTTTTTGTGCTTCTGAGAATGCAGCTGTTCGCCTTCATTGGCTTTTGCAAAAATACCCAGAGCACTGTCTCGGGGTATGCCTTATAATGAGGAGAGACCTGCTCGGGAGGAGAAATGGACTGGATGAAGCGAATTGATGAGCGAGAGCTTAGCACTGATAGTTGGCCACAAAGGCTTCTAGAATGGTACTGGAAATTTAAGCGAGATTTGCCTTGGCGTAGGACGAGTAACCCGTATCATATCTGGGTTTCTGAGGTGATGCTGCAGCAGACTCAGGTAAAAACGGTCATTCCGTATTATTATAATTTCTTGGAAAGGTTTCCGGACCTTGCTTCTCTAGCCCAGGCTTCTCTGGAAGAGGTACTGGAGCTGTGGCGCGGACTTGGATACTATTCTCGGGCGAGGCGTCTGTGGGAGGGTGCTCGCTTTATCCTTGAAAAGGGAGAGGGAAGGGTGCCAGAAGATTATCTGTCCCTCTTAAAAGTCCCTGGAGTTGGGGAGTATACGGCTGGGGCGATTGCAAGTTTCGCCTTCGGGGAGTGCGTCCCGGCCATTGACGGTAACGTGAAGCGGGTGGTCGCTCGTTTTTTAGCTTGGGAAGAAGCTATCGAGAAGGTGAAGACGAGCCGTTATTTTTTGGAATACCTGAAGGGGTGGCAGCCAGTAGAACATGCTGGGGATTTCAATCAGGCGATGATCGAGCTAGGAGCTACGGTGTGTACTCCCAAGTCTCCAAAATGCGCTGAATGCCCACTGTTAGAAGGGTGTCAAGGGTTCGCGTTGGGGACACCGCTGTCTTTCCCTGTGAAGCGGAGTAAAGAAAAGATTTCTGAGGCAATTCGCCCGACCCTTGTTCTCCTTCGTAATGGGAAGGTTCTATTAAAGAAACGCCCTTCTGAAGGGCTTTTGGCTGATCTCTGGGAGTTTCCGGGTGAGGAGCTATTGATCGAAACTCAAAAGGTTCAAGGGAAGAGCTTGGCACACGTCGGGAATTCCTTGCTGGCAGCTGAGGAAGTGTCCAGCTATCTGACTCAAGGGGAGTATATGAGCCAGGGTGAGGAATTTAGCGAGAAGACAAAAAGGGGTTTTCCGTGGTTTACTCTTTATCAAAATCAAGTTTCCAATCGTTTCGATGATGCTGAAGTACAAGAGTTGTTCAAGCAGGAGGTTCCAGTGTTTGGACCGCTCGTGCATACCTTTAGTCATCGACGCTGGAGAGTCTTCTGGATTGTTCTCGATTTAACGGGAGTGGAGTGTTTTAGGGAGAACGCTTGTGCAGAAGCATCGGGCCAATTTCGTTGGATAGATGCGAAGGATATGGAGAAAATCGCTTTGCCTGTTGCTTTCCAGAAGGTGTGGAGAGTGTCATTGGATTCGGGTTGGGTGGTTGATGTATAATCATTAGTAAAACGACTAAGGAGTTGGGGTTCGATGAACTCGACCGGCGTTAACGTGAGAGAGGTTTTAGAACTTCCCATTTTAAAAGATTCTCGAGTCTTAAGTGGGGCGAATGGGCTGGACCGACTGGTTCGTTATATCGATATAATGGAAGTTCCAGAAATTAAGCCGTGGTTAAGACAGGGGGAGATTCTCCTGACCACTGCCTATTCGATTCGCGAGGATTCGAGTCTGTTACCGAAGTTGGTGGAGGACCTTGCCTCAGCGGGTGCAGCAGCATTAGTCTTTAAGCCGGAACGCTTTATTCATCAAATACCTGAGGAAATGATTGAGGCGAGTGATAGGTTGAAACTTCCTGTCATTGCCGTACCTGTCGGAACACCCTCGATTGATATCACACATTCTGTGATGGAATTGATTCTCAATCGGCAGTCGGCTCTTTTACGCCAAGCGGAAGGAATCTATAAGAAGCTTACGGCGATGGTTCTAGAGAACAGGGGAATTCAAGCGGTGGCTGATGCCGTCTGTGGGATGTTAGATTCGTCTGTTCGTGTGGTTGACTCAGTAGGTGAAGCAATCGTTGTGTCCCCTCGTGGGAGCAACCACGATTTTGAGCATTCTCTGCAGTGGAATATAGTAGTAGACAAAGAGATTGTAGGGAAATTCTTCCTTCAAAAGAAGGGTTTAAGTGCTATGGATCAGGTTTGTATCGATCAGGCAAGGTTGGTTTTTGCTCTTGAATTAATGCGGAGAAAAACAGCCGAAGAGACTGAAAAAAGGTTAAAAGGGGATTTTATCGATGAGTTGCTCTCTGATATTCCACCGACAAAAGCGAACACGCTGAAAAAAGGACTACAACTAGGGCTTAATCCCAATCTATTGTGGCAAGTTGCAGTATTTGCCGAGGAAGCTCAGATTTCCTTGAACAAGAAGGTACGTGCTGAACTCGTGAGTCTATTTATGACCGAGGGTCAAAAGCAGGGGGCTCATCCTCACCTCGAAGTACGAGGTGGAAGAGGAATCTTGTTCTTGCCGACTCGGCGAGGGGAAGGGGGGTCGTGGTCTTGGAAGGAGCGTCTTGCAACGTGGCTTCAGCAAGGGAATCACCCTCAACAAACGCTCATTCTAGGAATTGGGAAAAGTTATCCTTTATGGGAGATTGCGAAAAGCTATCAAGAGGCTAAGAAGGCTTTGTTCATCGGCCAAAGAACTTTTGTAAGCACCCAGAGCCTTCGCTATGAGGAGGTAGAGATCTATGATATCATAATGGAGATATCGGACAAGGAGAGGCTCGCTTCTTTGTTCAGAAGCAAACTGGCAAGTATACTGGACTATGACCAAGAACATGGAACAGAGCTCTTAAAGACTTTTTTTATCTACCTTGAAGCGGGTGGAAGTACTCAGAATACAGCAGAACTCTTATATATTCACCGTAATTCTGTTAAGTATCGCTTGGAACGCATTCGGGAAATTGCGGATATTAAATTTGACTCCGATAAACAGCGTTTTGAATATCTATTTTGTCTGGTTTGGTATCTGATGAACAAAGTATGATGTATACAGAAGAGGGTTATTTGTCCACGATGAACAAATAACCCTCTTCTTTTCTGTAAATCAAGACGTAGTAATCAAACAAGGAATTCGATAAAATTGCAGATAATATATTTGCGGAAATAACTGAACTATAAAGCTTCGGAGAAGGGATGAGTAATTTTGGTTGCTTATGTTGTGCGTCGACTGATTTATGCAATTCCAGGCCTTATTGGAATCATTCTGATTACGTTCATCCTGTCTCGTGTTTTGCCAGGGGATCCGGCTATTATGCTGGCGGGAGAACAGGCTCCTCCTGAAGTCGTTGAAAAAATCCGGTTAGAGATGGGCTTGAATGACCCGCTTTATATGCAGTTTGTAGATTATGCTAAAGAACTGGTTCAAGGGAATCTGGGAACGGCTTGGCATACAGGGCATACCGTTATATCGGATTTTACGACACGATTTCCGGCAACCTTAGAGTTGACTATTGTTAGTATGTTCTTTGCAATCTTGATCGCGATCCCAGTGGGGGTGTTATCGGCGACAAAGAAGAATTCATGGGTGGATCACATTTCGAGAGTTTTTTCCTTGCTGGGGGCAGCCATTCCAATCTTTTGGTTGGGTCTCGTTCTCATCTATATCTTTTATGCTAAATTGGGGATGGCACCTGCTCCGCTCGGAAGGATTAGTCAGGGAGTCTATCCGCCAACCCATATCACGGGACTCTATATCCTCGATAGCCTCATCACTGGAGATATGGTGGCCTTAAAGCAATCACTCAGGCAAATCATTCTACCAGCTATTTGCTTAAGTACGGGAACAATGGCCATCGTGGCTCGGATGACTCGATCGAGTATGCTCGAAGTCATCGGGTTGGATTACGTCAGAACTGCGCGAGCCAAAGGACTGAGTGAAAGTACGGTTGTGTATAAACATGCCTTAGTCAACGCCTTGATTCCGACCTTGACGGTCTTGGGATTACAGTTCGGTTATCTTATCGGGGGTGCGGTTATCACGGAAACGATTTTCGCTTGGCCTGGAATTGGAAGTTATATCACGGAATCTATCCTCGCCACAGATTATGCTCCGATTCAAGCGTTTACGCTCTTAAGTGCCATTTTATTTATGATTATTAACTTGCTTGTCGATTTGGTCTATGGACTTATCGATCCAAGAATTCGTTACGAATAAATAAGGAGGGTGGACGATCATGGCAAAAAAGTCAATCTGGATACATCTGTTAAAGAATCGTTTAGCCCTCATCGGTCTTTTCTTCATCGTACTATGGACGTTAGCTGCGATTTTTGCTCCACTCGTTGCGCCCTATGCTCCGAATGCTACTGATACAGCTATTAAGCTCCAGGCCCCGAGTGGGAGTCACTGGTTTGGAACGGATAATTTTGGGCGGGATATTTTTAGCAGGGTAATCTATGCAGCTAGAATATCGCTTTGGACGGGAATCATCGGAGTAGGAATTTCCTTTTCCATCGGTGTGCCTTTAGGAGGAATAGCTGCTTATTTTGGAGGAAAACTCGGGAATACGATCATGCGTGTGATGGATACGTTACTGGCCTTTCCTTCACTTGTATTGGCGATGGCCATTGCGGCTTCGATTGGACCGGGGTTAATGAGTGCCATGATTGCAGTAGGGATTGTCGGGATTCCCGAATTTGCGCGGCTTATGTTTGGACAAACAATTTCTCTGCGTGAGAAGGAGTTCGTGGAAGCAGGTCGAGCGATTGGGGTTAAGAACAGCGAGATTTTGCTTAAACATATTTTCCCGAATGCGCTGGCTCCGTTGCTCGTTCGGGCAACCCTGGGTCTAGGCTTTGCGATTCTTACCGCGGCAAGCCTTAGCTTTCTAGGATTGGGTGTTCGCCCACCCATCTCTGAATGGGGAGCGATGATTTCGGAGGGGCGAGAGTACATTATTTCCGGTGAATGGTGGATTGTCACGTTCCCCGGATTAGCGATTGCGACATCAATCTTAGGGTTTAATTTGCTGGGAGATGGATTACGGGACATCTTAGATCCGCGGATTCGTACTGGCAAATGATATACCAACAAGCAACATATTAAACGAGATGGGGGATGAAGTATGAAAAAGGTCAAATGGATTGCGGCAATCTTAGCCTCAGCGCTGCTCATTACGACAGTCGGTTGTGGAAGTAATGCAAATCAAGCCGCCAACAATGCACCTAAAACAGGCAAAGACATCGTGGTCGCTTACTCTGAAGGAGGGTCTACAATGGATCCGGCTGAGGCGAATGACCTCACCTCGGATACGCTCGTTCTGGCAGCGTATGACCAGTTGATAACCTATGCGACCAAAACCGTCAATGGTGCAGAAATTGCTAAAACGGAAGAAATCAAGCCGATGCTCGCTAAGGAATGGAAAGTTTCCTCAGATAACAAAACCTACACCTTTACCCTCAATGAGAAAGCTAAATTCCAAAGTGGCAACCCGGTAACTGCCGAGGATGTCGTGTGGTCCTATGATCACGTTAAAAATTCCAAGTCAGGTAGCTTCTTATACGGGCTAACGAAAATCGAGAAAGTTACTGCCAAAGATGCTAAGACCGTGGAGATTCAACTCAAGGAAGCCAATCATATGTTCACGCAAATTATTGCGATGTACACCTTCTCCATCATTGATTCGAAAGCTGTGAAGGATAAAGGAGCCGATTACCTAAAAACCGCTGCAGCTGGCTCTGGACCCTTCAAATTAGAGAAATGGGATCCTGCAAGCGAGGCAATCTTCAATGCTAATGCAGATTATTGGCAAGGGGCCCCAAAAACGAATAAAGTAACCATGAAGTTCATCAAGGAAGCTTCGAACCGTGTTCTCTTACTCGGTAAGGGTGATGTCGATTTAGCCATTGAAATTCCTGCTAAAGATGTTGCTGAATTAAAGAAAAATGAGGCACTCACTGTTCGTTCTGATCCGAGTAACCGAATTCTCTATATGGCTTTAAACAGCAAGGTAAAACCTTTTGATAATGTAAAAGTGCGTCAGGCGATTGCTTATGCTATCCCTTATGACAAGCTCCTTCATGATGTTATGTATGATCAAGCGAAACAACTTAAGAGTGCAGTACCTAGTAATACTCCCGGGTCAACTGATGCAGGCTTTGTTTACAAGTATGATCTAGAAAAAGCAAAACAACTCTTGAAAGAAGCTGGCTACGAGAAAGGCTTTAGCTTTGACTTCACTTTAGGTTCCGGATTCCAAGATTGGGAAGACGATGCCGTTCTAATTCAGTCAGAGCTTCAAAAAATTGGTGTCACGATGAATATCCAAAAAGTTGCTCGTGCACAATTCTTAGAAATGCAAAAACAAAAAAATCTAGCGGCTTATCTCTCCAAATGGACCTCCTTCGTTAATGATCCGGGCTACCACCTCGGCTTCCTCTTATACGGAAAAGGCACTTCAAACTATGGTAACTATCAAAATGCTCAAGTCGATAAGCTATGGGAACAAGCAAACTCTGAGCCGGATCAAGCTAAGCGCGAAGTCCTCTACAAGCAAGCTCAAGAAATCATCACTTCGGAAGCTCCTTGGGTTTATATGTATGAGTACAACCGTGTTGTCGGTTTAAATAAGAATCTTAAAGGGTATGTCTACTACCCGGATGAAGTTATTCGTTTCTATCCTCTGGCGAAATAAGGGATCTAAACCAATAACGAATCTATAGTCATTCTCCTACCCCCGGTTCCAACTAACCGGGGGTAGCTTGTAGCAATGTAAATGAGGTGTGGATTATGGACTGGAAAGCAAAAGTACGAGAAGAGATTGAACGTAATCAAGATGAACTCATTCAACTTTGTTCAAAATTACTTCAAATTCCGAGTGAGAATCCCCCGGGTGATTCACGGCTGGTCAGTGAGTTTATAATGGATTATCTCAAGGAAGCAGGGATAGAGACGACGATTCATCAGGCCTCTGACACGCAGTGGAATCTCGTAGCTTCAGTTGGCAATTCAGGAGATAAACATCTTCTCTACTGTGGCCATTCGGATGTGGTTCCTGCAGGAGATTTGAGTCGATGGGAGTATCCTCCTTTTAGTGGGCTAGTCAAAGATGGTTATATACATGGTCGGGGTGCAAGCGACATGAAAGGTGGGCTAGCTGGCTTACTTTTCGCCACCAGTACTTTGGTTCGTTTGGGAGTTCCACTGGATGGGAAACTCTCTTTGTTTGTTGTGCCTGATGAAGAAACAGGAGGACATTTGGGGGTTCCCTGGGTCTTGGATAAGGGCTTGATTACAGGAACGGCCTGTGTGATTGCTGAACCTTCTTCTCGTTTGAATCCAACGATTGGTCAGAAGGGAAGCTGCTGGTTCGAGTTTACGGTGCAAGGTGTTCCTGGCCATGGAAGTTTATCTCCTTTAAATGGGGAAAGCGCAATTGTTAAGGCAGCTAAAGGGATCGAAGCACTACAGAAAATTTGGGAAATGAAGCCGAATATTCCGGCTGATGTTCAGGCGATAATCGATTTAACGAAAGCTTACATTAAAGAACGTGAGCCGAAAGACTTTAGCGATGTTATCGACCACGTTTCCGTGAATATCGGCACCATCAATGGGGGAACCAAAGTCAACATCGTGGCAGATCGCTGCACGGTTCAGGTGGATACTCGGGTGCCTTTTGGATTAGAATATACCGATGTTTTAGCTGAGGCAAAACGTCTTTTACTTGAGGTTGGGATTGACGTAGAAATTAGGCCTTATGGCTTCCAAGGCAATGCTAATTGGACGTCACCGACGGAGGATATCGTGAAGCTTCTCGTGGAAAATATCAGCGAAGTGACAGGTGAAGAAGCCTATGGAGTACTGCAGTGGGCTTCTAGTGATGCTCGGCATTTCCGAACCCATGGCATCCCTGTTCTGCAGTATGGTCCAGCCGACTTATCCGGAATTCACTCCTTTAACGAGCGAGTGCCTGTGCAGAATCTTATCGAATCCGCGAAGGTCTATGCTTTAACTGCTTTGGACTATCTTGGTATAAAAGATGAAGAACAGAAGTAGACCGTGGCGGCAAAGAATTATTACAGGATGAGACTAAGACACGATGAAAAGGGAGGTCGGCTTTTTTGTTAAAGCAAGTTATCGAAGTTATGGATTTGATGGATAGCTCATATGTATCTGGGCAAGTTGTTAAAGATTATTTACTCGCTAAAAAGGATGTTCAAGTTTTCGTTGATCGCGTTCGAGGGGAAGAAGGAAGTACAGATTTTGTTAAAATCCTTATCCCGGGGACGAACGGTAAAGTCCAGGGCGGAAATAGTCCGACTCTTGGGGTTATCGGCCGACTGGGTGGACTCGGTGCACGTCCAGAACAAATCGGGTATGTTTCTGATGGGGATGGGGCTGCGGCGGCAATCGCTTTAGCGGCTAAACTCGTGGAGATGCAGGTTAAGGGGGACTTCTTGGAGGGGGATGTTCTGATCTGTACTCACATTTGTCCTGATGCGCCGACCCAACCTCATGACCCGGTACCCTTTATGGGTTCGCCGGTAGATATCTTGACGATGAACCAGTATGAAGTGGTCCCAGAAATGGATGCTATTCTTTCGATTGATACGACCAAAGGAAATCGTGTCATTAACCATAAAGGGATTGCGATCTCGCCAACGGTCAAGGAAGGATATATCCTCCGTATCAGCGAAGACTTAATCGATATACTACAAACGGTTTCGGGCCAACCTGCGATGACGTTTGCCTTATCTACTCAAGATATAACTCCTTATGGTAATGATCTTCATCACTTAAATAGTATTTTGCAGCCTGCTGTGGCAACGAAGGCCCCTGTGGTTGGGGTTGCTATCACGACCCAGACTGCAGTACCAGGATGCGCTACGGGTGCGAGTCATGAAGTCGATGTAGCCTTAGCTGCACGCTTTGCCTTAGAAACGGCGAAACAATTTGGTCGACAGAAATGTTCCTTCTATAATGAAGGCGAATTTGCACATCTTCAGGAACTCTATGGCTCGATGAACCATCTGCAAACGCTCGGTGGTGTCAACGAAAGCTCGTAAGGAGGACAAAAAATGGAGCCGCTACTCAAAGTATCTGATTTGAAAACGGAGTTTCTCACCCCGGACGGAGTGGTTCGGGCGGTCGATGGGGTGGATTTCACGCTGCATCGTGGGGAAACGTTAGGAATCGTCGGAGAATCAGGTTGTGGAAAGAGTGTCACTTCTTTGTCTGTGATGCGGCTTCTTGCAAAAGATACAAGTCGGATCGCCGGCGGGAAGATATTATTTGAAGGTCGGGATCTTCTTACTCTGCCTGAGAAAGAAGTGCAATCCTTGCGGGGAAATCGGATTGCCATGATTTTTCAGGAACCGATGACCTCGTTAAATCCAGTTTTCAAAATTGGGAATCAAATTGTCGAGGCTTTAAGATTCCACTTGAAACTTGAAAAAAAAGAAGCTTCTGACAAGGCAGTTGAACTTCTAAAACGGGTGGGAATTCCCAGACCGGAAATGATAGCAAAGGAATATCCTCACCAGCTATCCGGCGGGATGCGTCAACGGGTTATGATTGCTATGGCGATGGCCTGTAACCCGAGTGTTTTAATCGCAGATGAACCGACTACCGCTTTAGATGTGACGATCCAGGCTCAGATTCTTAATCTCATGCGTAAACTTCAGGAGGAAAATGAGACCGCGATTCTTCTGATTACCCACGATCTCGGTGTGGTTGCGGAGATGTGTGAACGGGTCGTGGTTATGTATGCTGGACAAGTCGTGGAAGAGGCCCTGGTTAAGGATTTGTTTAAGAATCCACAACATCCGTATACAAAAGGACTCTTGAAATCTTTGCCCTCACTTGCGGGGAAGGAAAAGCGTCTTTCCTCTATCCCGGGACAAGTACCTAATCCGTTAGAAATGCCTAAGGGATGTCGATTTGCTCCACGTTGTTCCGAGCGGAGGTCACACTGTGAGGGGGCTCAACCTGAACTTACCCTCGTTGCACCAGGACACCAGTGCCGATGTCTGCTCAGTCAGGAGGGAAGCCGATGAGTACCTTACTTGAAGTAAAAGGTCTAAAAAAACATTTTCCTATTACCAAAGGGGTATTTAATAAACAGGTTGGAGCGGTCAGGGCTGTCGACGGGGTCACCTTTACGGTAGAAGCGGGAGAGACCCTTGGAATCGTCGGGGAATCAGGCTGTGGAAAGTCCACAACGGGCCGAGCGATTCTACGCTTGCTTGAGCCGACTGAGGGTGAAATCCTGTTTGAAGGGGTCGATATTCGTAAGCTTAACCCCGAGGAGTTACGTCGTTTCCGGACGAATATGCAAATTGTTTTTCAGGATCCGTTTGCTTCTTTGGATCCGAAGTGGACAGTGCAAAGAACCCTAGAGGAACCGTTTCGTACGCACTTGAAACTTAGTGAAGCTGAAATTAAAGACCGTGTGGCTCAATTAATGGAAGTGGTCGGCCTATCGCCCTATCATGCGGAGCGTTTCCCCCATGAATTTTCCGGAGGTCAACGGCAGAGAATCGGAATTGCTAGAGCGCTTGCTCTCAATCCCAAGTTTATCGTCTGTGATGAGCCTGTATCTGCTCTCGATGTGTCGATTCAGTCTCAGGTCCTTAACTTACTGCAAGATCTACAAGAAAAATTTTCTTTAACCTATCTTTTTATATCCCATGACTTGTCAGTGATTAAATTTATCTGTAACCGAGTCGGCGTCATGTATCTGGGGAGGATGGTAGAGCTTGCCCCAACGGAGGAAATGTTTCAGGAGCCCTTTCATCCTTATACAAAAGCTCTGATGTCCGCAGTTCCTGTACCTGATCCGGAGGCCCCGAAAAACCAAATCATCCTGTCTGGCGATGTGCCGAATCCAGCGAATCCGCCCTCAGGTTGTACGTTCCATACCCGGTGTCCGATTGCGACGGATATTTGCCGCTCTGTTGTTCCAGAATGGAAGGAAGTATCGACCGGGCGTTTTGTGGCTTGTCATTTGTGCTAAAGCCCTTGGAACAGGGGGACAGGTCCCTCGTTTCATCATATCTCCTTAAGGAAGTAAAGCTTATGAAGAAGAAACTTGGTGTGGTAACCATCGGCCAATCTCCTCGTGTAGATGTTGGTCCGATATTAGAGAAGCACTTGGGTGAAGAGGTTAAGGTGCTTCAAACGGGGGTCTTGGATGGCTTCAGGCTGGAAGAAATCACAAGTCGGTTTGCGCCTGGACCCAAGGATTATGTACTGACCTCTCGCTTGAGTACGGGTGGTTCAGTGGTCATGGCGAGGGAGAAAATATGGCCAATTCTCCAAGGGCGGATTTATGCACTTGAGGAAGAGGGCTGTGAAAAGATTTTGGTACTTTGTACAGGGGTTTTCGAAGGCTTAAAGACACGTAAAGCCCATTTAATCGAACCTGATCAGATTATCACCCCCGCTGTAGCAGCGATGGTTCGTGGGTTAAAGTTCGGTGTGATTGTTCCCCTGCAAGAACAAAAGGAAAGTCTTGTGGGTAAATTTAAAAGACATGGGCTTCACCCGTTTTTTGCTGCAGCTTCCCCGTACGTGTCTAAAGCGGAGGATTTTCAACGAGCTGTCGAAACTCTAAAGGCTTCAGGTGTCGAGATTATTCTCTTAGATTGTATGGGGTATACTGAGGAGCATCGGGAACTTGTGAATCGACATGCGAGTATACCTATCATTTTATCGAATTCGCTGATGGCTAAGATTCTTTCGGAAATGATTTAGAATGAAAAGCTGGTTTTCCTTACTTTAAGGAGAATCGGCTTTTCTTCTTTATACGCCTAAAATTTCTGATGCGTTGATAGTTTTAACTAAGCCTTTGCTTAACAGGAATTGAACAAAGTTTGTCGAATTCTTGTTATACGACAAAGGGGGATAATGAAATGTCTAAATCAAGATTAGGATTTTGCCTTCTAAGAGGTCATACGAGAAAAGCGTGGAAAGCGTTAACAGCTACCACGCTTGCTCTGATTTTAAGTGTATCGAGTCCGATGCTCGCTTTGGGGAGTCAGCTGACGGAAGTCCGTGACTTGCTTCAAAGTGGTTATGTAGACCCTGTGGGTGATTCGGTACTAAGCTCTCCGAGTATCGAGGAGATCCTTCAAAAACTAGGTGATCCACATACTAAATTCTTCACAGAAAGTGAATATCAAGATTTCCTCAATTCGATGGATATGACTTTCTCTGGAATTGGAGTGTATATCAATATTGTTCCAGAGGGAGTTGCGATTACCTCAGTGATGCCGGGTTCTCCAGCAGGTGAGGTGGGACTTCGAGCGGGGGATGTCATCGTTAAAGCGGCAGGACAACCTCTTGCAGGTCTTTCTCAAGAGCTGGCAACGGGGCTACTGCGCGGCCCAGATGGGAGTACGGTACAGATCACTATCATCCGAGGCGAAGAACAACTCGATCTGAATGTTGCGCGAAGAGCAATCGAAGTCCCGACAGTAATCGGGGAAGTGGTTAATGGACATACGGGGTATATAGGGATTCAGTCGTTTGGAGCGACCACCCCGGCAGGCTTCGAACGAATTGCTAGGGAGCTCAAAGGAAAAGGGGTTGATTCCTGGATTATTGACTTACGGGATAATCCAGGTGGATATTTGACGTCTGCCTTGAGTCTAGCAGGGTACTTTATCGGAGACCAAACCGCTCTCCAAACCAAAGGCCGTTCTCAAACGTTGACCCCTTATGCTGGGGTAAAGCAAGAGTTTCTCTTAAATGAGCCTGTCATGTTTTTGACGAATGAAAATAGTGCGAGTGCTTCAGAAATCTTGACGGCTGTCGTCAAGGATTATGGGAAGGCCACCATTCTGGGAAATCGTACTTATGGAAAAGGATCAGTACAGAGTATGTTCCCGCTTACAGAGGGCGGGGTTCTAAAAATGACGGTTGCGAAGTTCTTCTCGCCGTTTGGCAAGGAAATCAATAAGGTGGGAATCAGTCCAGATCTTAAAATCGTGGAAAGTGATCCAAAGCGGCTAGCGGAACTCCTTCTGGAGGGGGTAAATCATCAAGTCGAAAGTATAAATGCTGGGCAGAGCGGAAATCCTTCTGAGAAGGTTCAACTTAAGGCAGGGGGTAAGTCTTGGGAGATTCCACTGAATAAGGTAAGGACTTCTGTTTATTGGGCAACCTATTCCGAGCTGACCCGCACTCTGGTCTCTCACGCGGATCTAAGTAAAGGTAGTGGATCGGGCTGGAACACTTTTTCTGAAGCGGATTGGGCTGCGAACTGGCCACTTTTCTATCCAAGTTATCGAGGTCTGAATGAATTGACCGAGCTTCCGCTTGATAAAAAATTTACCGTTCGTTTTACCGCTCCCATTGACTGGACGAGCGTAACCCGTGAGAGTCTGGAGCTCATCGAGAGTGAAAGTGGGGCCCGTATTCCGCTTGAGTTCGAACCAATCGATGACCAAGCGGTACGTGTCATCCCTGAGGAGCGTCTTGAAGCAGGGAGAACGTATTGGCTTCTCACGCATCGTGGGATTCATGGGAAGGATGGGGTCGCTCTGCGTGAGGGAGCGCTGGCGGTAGCTAAGACGATAAGCGGGGAAGAATCTGCTTCGCTAAGCACATCAATGAATACAATGGGGAAGGTTAAGGTTCAAGACGGAGTTAGGGGCTTTGCTGTTAGGCCGGAGCTCTATGGTATACCGGAGTTTAAACCGGCGCTGAATCCGAGTGATTATGGTCAGGCGATTATGGAATAGAAGGGGTAGTGGATTATGGAAAATCACCAAGTAAGTGTAAGCCTTCGCCACTCGAAGACTGTGACTTTACCGCGTTTGAATCGGCTGAGTCCTTCTTTAGAAAGTACGGCTTTGAAGATTATGGAGGAGTCGGGAGAACTCGCACAGGCTATCGGGAAGTTCCGGGGGCTGAGCGGTGAGCAGCTTAGAGTGGAAGAAGCTGAGGCGATGCAAATGGTCGCCCAAGAACTTGTCGACGTCGCGCAAACCGCGGTGACGATGATGTTCGTCTTGGAGGAACAGTACGGGATTGATATCGAAAAGATCATGGAGGAGCACATCACTAAACTCAAGCAGAAGGGCTATTGTGATTAGGGTAAGAACTGTCATGTTATGGTGAAGCTGAGGTACTAAGAGGTTGGGGTAGTGTTGAGGCCTTAGCTTTTAGGTCTTTATTTACTGCTGTAAGGGATTGACAGATGCTTTAGGGTTGAGATAGACTATCGTTATAGTACAGTTGAGTCTTATTTCCAAGGGTTATAGTATAGTCGATAAATGGTTTCTTTTGCTTAGTTGCTAAGCAAAAAAGCAGGACAGTAGATTTTCAGGTTGGTTTCAACATATTAATTTAATATCTGTAGGATGGTAGGAAGGTGTGTAGTTGGAGTCAACACCCTTTCTTGGGGTGCTTTTATTTTATCTTTTTCGGGGAGGTAATTTCATGAAGCAAGAGTATACATTTAAATATGGCGAAGGATATCTGCACTTCCAGATTAATCCCGAAAACGTAATTCAGGAGTTACACGCGAAGGACATTCAGACTCTTCAGGATGTAGAAAAGGAAGTTGAAAGGGTTCTAGATGACCCGATTGCTTCTCAGCCGTTTAATACCCTCTTTCAGGCAGGAGATAAGGTAACGATTGTCGTGAGTGATATTACACGGTTGGTCAAACTCCATGAGTATTTACCACCGATTGTAAAACGCCTGAATAGCTTGGGAATTCCGGATGAAGATATTCTCATCCTGACGGCCACGGGGACACATCGGGAGCAGACTCCTGAAGAGAGAAAGAAAATTGTCGGTGAGGAGCTATTTTCTCGCCTCCAGATTATCGATCATGATTGCGACCATTCCGAAATGGTACAGGTCGGGACGACGCCACGGGGTACGGAAGTGGTTGTGAACCGCTTGGTGGTAGACCGCAAAGTGATTCTCACTGGCGGTATCGTGCATCATCTCATGGCAGGCTTTGGTGGGGGACGTAAATCCATCCTCCCTGGAGTAGCGAGTCGGAGAACGATCGCCCAGAATCATCTACATGCCTTAGATCCAGAGGCAGAACAGTCTAACCCATTGATTGGAGTGGGGGCGCTCATTGATAACCCCTTGCATGAGGATATGGTTGATGCTGCACGTTTCGTGAATCCGGACTTTCTCATAAACTCCATCATTCATACGGATGGCAAAATCGCGAGATTAGTCGGCGGACATTGGCTTAAGGCTTGGGAAGATGGCTGCCAATGGGCAGATGATAACTATGGAGTACCGATCGAGAAAAAGGCTGATCTCGTCCTTGTAAGCTGTGGTGGTTTTCCGAAGGATATATCGCTGTATCAAAGTACGAAATCCTTATTTAATGCCTCGCTTGCGGTGAAGCGAGGGGGGACGATACTTGTCTTAGCGGAGTGTCGTGAAGGTGCTGGGGCAACGGAGTTCTTCGGTTGGAATGACCCTCTCAAGGAAAGTAAGCTTGATCCTGAGCTTCGTAAAAACTTTACGATTCCTGGATATATCTTCTACGCTGCTGTAGAAGCTGCTCAGAAAGCGAAGGTGGTGCTTTACTCGACGATTGCTCCAGAGCTCGTCAAGCCGATGGGAATTATCGGAGTCAATTCACTTGAAGAGGCTTTGGAGTTAGCTCAAGTTAGTAAAGAAGAGCAGGAGATTATCTTAATGCCTTACGGTGGAGCAACGATTCCGCTCGCACAGAAGGGTTAAAAATGTTTTCAATTTAGTAAGGTTTGCTTATCGGATTATGTACGTAATTTGCATCCTAGAAGAACCTTTGAAATGATATTTAAATGGCTTTAAAAAGCCAAGGAAAAGGGCGTTTTTTATACGTCTAATCCTTGGCTTTTTTTATATAGTTATAAAAATCACTGATATTGGGAAAGAATAGGAATAATTCTTAAATCTCAAGAGGTGATTTTGTTTGCCACACCGACGATGCCGAAAAGCCTCGGCGATTTTCCTCTGCTGGGTGATGACATTATTCTGGTGGCAGAGTATGGTCTATCCTGTGCATGGAGAATCCGGCATTAGCACATCTCGTGTGCAAGATGCCAAGGTGCAGAAAACGGGCACAAGTTATGAGAGTAATCTTCAGGGAGGAAAAAAACTCATAACGGTTCAGCCTGGGGAAACCTTGTCTGGGATTGCCCGAAAATATCAGACAACGATACGTCAAATTATTAGCCTGAATGGAATTCGGAAACCGGATGAAATTAAGGCGGGTCAGAGACTCTGGGTCAATGTCTCGGAGGACGAGAATTTTTTCAAACTCAATCACGTGGTAGCCGCAGTCGCAGAGGTTACACCCAAGCAGGAATCTTCGCTTGCAAAGGGGGATAACCCAGTGCAGACAGTAGAGATTTTTGTCAATAATGAGAAGGAAAATGTAAGTGCTGCTGAAGATGTCCCTAAGGATGTCTCTGAAGATGTCGCAGGTCAAGATCAGCAAAGCTATACGATTCTTCTTCAACCGATAACCTCGGTTCCGGTTCAGGTTTCGGAAGAGACCCCGACGGTTAAAAGCGCAGAAGTAAGTTCACAAGGGACAGTGGGGAATTCTGCAGCTCTTTCACGTGGGCAAGGAACGTTCACGAAAGAAGATGTTGAACTGCTTGCCCGAGTGATCCATGCTGAGGCACGGGGAGAAGATTTTGAGGGGCAAGTCGCCGTAGGGGCGGTTGTATTAAATCGCTTGGAAGATTCTCGCTTCCCCAAAACAATTCATTCTGTGATTTATCAGCAAGGCGCATTCACGGCGGTCCTAGATAAGCAGATTCACTTAACCCCAGATGAAGCAGCTTACCGTGCGGCTGAAGCAGCTTTAGAAGGTAAGGATCCAACAGGAGGGGCAATCTATTACTACAACCCCAAGACTGCTACGGATCGCTGGATTAAGAGTCGCCCAGTCATTAAAACGATTGGAAATCACACCTTCAGTATTTAAACTAAATTCATTTCTTCCCTGAAAGAAAAGCCTGCTTCGCTCATGCGAGGCAGGCTTAAATCGTCGTATGTTTTGGGTCCCCTTGGCCCTTGTGTAAACGAAATACAGCAATTTCTGGAGGGACATTGATACGAATCGGGATCCCGCTCTCTCCGATTCCACGGTTGATGTACAGGGGGATTCCTTCTATGACATGGTAGCCCTCGTAAATTCCTTGGTCTCCTAGAAAGGTATTTGTGACGAAGGGTTTCATCCCAGGAAGCCGGACTTGTCCGCCATGGGTATGTCCCGTTAGAAAGAGTTCTGCCCCATATTTGTAGATGCCATCGAGACAGTCAGTGGAATGAGCGAGCACAAGGCGAAAAGGTGCGGATGTAGAAGATGAAGATGTGGAGGATAAGGATGAGGATAAAGGTGAAGGTGTCGATGCTGACGAAGAGGATGGAGGATAGAGGGGGCGAGAGGCAAGACCAAGAGAAGGAGACGTTCTGGAAGGATTACTCATTAGCTTGGAGTAGGCTTTGTCAACATCATCGTGGGCTGTTGCTGGATCGTCCACACCGATTACCCAGAGGTTTAAATCACTGAGAAATTCAGAATCATTAATGAGGGGAACCCACCCCATGGTGCCAAGAAGCTCCTGATAACGCATAAAAAGGGTGCGAGAAAAGTGGGAGTAGTCATTGTTCCCCATGACCAAATATTTTCCTAAGGGAGCTTGTAGAGGTTGGAGGTAGGCTGCAACCTTTGTAAGGTCTGAACGCTCAGAGATTAAATCCCCAGTTAGGACGAGGAGGTCTGGAGATACTGAATTTACAGCAGCAGAGATTTTTTCGGGAGCAAGGGGTAGATTCTCGAGATGAAGATCAGAGAGTTGGACGATGGTTTTCCCATTAAGCTGAGATGGAAGCTCAGGATAATTGAGATCCCAGACTTCTTTTTTTAGAGTAAGGGTATCATGGCTTGTCCAAGCAAGGACGCCACCTCCACCGATTAAAGTCGAGGAGAGAAGCCAGTGACTAGCTGTCCAGCCACCGAGACCTTTGAGGAAGGTTCTTCGGGAGATAGGGGGATTTGGTTTCTGCATCATTTTCCTCCTCTTTGTTTCTTGTGACTTTCTCAATGACGTTCTTACAGATATTTCAACTGGTATTAGATATACCGAACTTGTATTACTAGAGATACATCTAAGAATGATAGTAGCACACCTCGCCCCCAACACAAAATACTCTCTTTGCACATATCCTATTTACGAGAAGTCAGGTGAATGTCAGGAGGGAGAAATGTGAGATTCAGCAGGGATCAGGGAAATGGCTCGTTTGGACAGGCCGACCCTAGAGGTCCCGGGCGAATGGTCCCGGGGAGTATGATGCGACCGGGGGGATTCCCAATGGAAGGGGCTACGATGCCTGGGGGATTTGGCCAAGGAGGAGGACCTGCTAATGCTGCTGGAGGGGGGTTCCCACCTGGGGCCGGAAGGATACCGATGGGTGCACCACAAGCAGGAATACCACCGACAGGAATGCCTCCCATGGGTATGCCGCCAGCAGGAATGCCACCCTCTGGGATGCAGGGTTTTAGTGGAATGGGTCAGGTTCCCATGCAAAATCCTGGACCTATGATGGGTGGAGCCCCGGGCGGATCTATTCGTAATAACTTAGGATCAGAATTAAAAAAGCGTGGTTTCTTCCAGAAGGATGGTCAGATCAATAACTCCCGTGGAGGATTTTTCGGGCCAAAACCGCAGCGGCAACAGCAAGCTATACCACAAGGGGGTGGTAATATGGGAACAGGGCCTTTCTCGTTTTTAGGAAATGGGGGCGGAGCCGGTGGACCTGGTCCGGGTATGCCACAAGCGAGGCAATTTATGTTAGAAGCAGCACAAGCAGGAATCAATGCAAATGGTATTGCTACGATCTCACCGGATAATGTGTTTTCGTGCATCGCGAATCTACCCTCGCCCAATACTTTAATGGGGCAAGGGATTGGAACGTATGCAGCTTATCTAGTGGATAATAAAGGTCAGACAGGATTTTTAGCTGGGATATTAAGACCTGCCGGGAATGGAGTTTATCAGGCACAATTCCGCAGTCAAGTTCCCCTGGCACATTATACTCGTGTGATGATCACGGTTGAGAATCCGCAACACCTTGGGCATGTACCGCAAGGGCCGGTCATCTTACAGGTGAAGCAACCCATGGGTCCGGTTCGTTTTTTGACACCGATAAAAAATGCAGGAGGATCTGTCTGGAAAAAGCTTTCCGGGTTAATTCAGAGAAAGCCGAAAATCCCCGTGCTTCCAGAAGCAGGTCCAATTCCTAACGAAATTGTGCCTCCAGTAAATATTGAACCTCAAATGGGAAACCCACCTATTGATCCACCCATCAATCCGATGAATTGAGATAGATAAAGGGGCCACAGTTTTTTCAACTGGGCCCCTAATTTACTTTATAAAACAAAAAGTATGAAAATGATGATCCCTATAAAGGACAGTAAACTCAGGGTCACTGTGATGCCTATGGTAGCTAGAGTAACCGAACTTAGAATCGCATTGGAAGCAAAGGCGATAAGGAAGAAAATCGCGATTGAGAGGACACCTGCCCCGCGAGTAGGTGTAGCAATGACTGTTTCTGGCGAGGGATATCCTGCTGCATTTGCTCCTGTCGAGGGGTTTCGGTTTACAAAGGGTGGGTTAGTCATGGACTTCCCCCCTTCGTGGGAGTTGAGGGTTGGCAGCCAGGGGTGCCGACTCCAGAACGTTCAACTAGGAATTGGGCGATGATCATCGCCAGGGCAATGATGAGATTACCGGGGACACCAGGTATTTCAAAGAGAGGAACGTTGAAGGAGGAGTCTGGGCTTCCATCGAAGGAGCCAAAGGGAGCGCCAACAATAAGAGAAAAACTCAAATTATCTGGGAAAAGCGGTTCATCCCCCCCTACGGGACCAACGCCTTGCCCTCCTGGATTCCCATTCGGAAAAGTAATCTGACCTCTGTACACGCTTTGCACTAACTCTGAGAGTTGGGCGAGATTTAAGGTAACGGGATACATTTCCGGCGGTAGCCTGTTTGGATTAGGGAGTTGAATGAGGGAACGTTTTGCTAAAAAGGTCATGAGAATATCAAGTCCGGCGACAATGAGCCCCGCGAAGGGAAATTCGACCTTCGCGAGGGGTAGAATAATCGCACTCACTGGGCTAAATGGGAGATTGCAACGAATGGGGCTATCGATGAGTATGGAAAAAGAAAAGGGAGTGACTGGAACGGAGGGGAAACAGTTTGGGGATGTTACCATATCACTCACCTCCGCTTCAGTCACGACTCCAAATTAGATTAAGCGTCCTCAGAAACCTTAGAATATTGGAACGAAAAAACCTCAGATGCCATGAATACCATGAATACCATGAATACCATGAATACCATGAATACCATGAATAACATGAATTCCATAGATACCATAGATAACATTGATCAGAAAAACCAAGTTTGGATAATGAGCCAACTCCCAAGTGCTAAGACAATGAGAAAGGCAATAAGGGTGATGGGGTCAGTAATATCATTCTTAATGAGTGGACCGCAGTATCCATTCGGGGGCATGGGGATTCCCCCTTACTTGTTATCTGTCAGGCCGGGAATTTTCATACCGGGTGGGAGTTTCATTCCAGGGGGAAGTTTCATGTCCTGCGGTATTTCCATAGTTTTGGTGGGTTTTCCTCCGCCTATTGAATCGAAGATTTTTTGGGCCATGTTCTTGATTTCATCGGGAAGGGGAAGCTGATCAGCGCTCGGCATACCGTGGATTGTGGTGGTTATCGTTAGGTTAACCATTGCCATAACGCGTTCAAAGCTTTGTTGTGCTTGGAAATACGTGCGAATAAGAGGGTGTTTATTCATGAGACGGATCTTGAGATCAATGAGAGCTAAGGCATCTTTTTCGGGGATGACTTTGCTGATCATTTGGGTGGTCACAAGTTGGCTTTCTTTTTCTTGGTATTGGAGAAATCCTTCATTGGCTTCCGAGTCTGCTTTGATCGCGGCTTCGGCTGCTACTAAAGCTTGTACTTCTGGGGTTTGACCCAACGCTTCCCCGAGTTCCCTAGCTTTATCGATGTAGCTCATTCTTTGGGCACCTCCTATGATTACTGATTCTCTCAAGGACGGGTTCAACTAAACTTCAGATGGGATTAGAACTCCACATGAACTAGGTTTCCTTGATACTAAGGTATGCGAGGTTTTGTCAGGACGTGAGAGTGTAAATCTCTAGCCTAAATATTGGGCACAAATATCTATTTTTATGGAGGGATTAAACAACGATTTGTAGAATTATTTGTATATGGATATTAAGGATTTAATGTGAGATTGTACACCACATCTTAAATAAATTGGCAGCAAGATTGTATTATTATAACAACGTATCTTCCTAATTTGAGTATCAAGGTGAAATGAAAAGGGGGAACAGCAAGTAGCATGCGTACCTATCGATTGCAAATTCGCTTAATTCAATTTTCCGTGGCCTTAAGCTTGCTTGTGGTGGTCGCGGGTTTCTTCGGATTATGGGGGAATCGCACAAGCGAGCAAGCTATAACACAGCCTCAAAAAGAAGAAACTCAGGTGAATGCTTTGCAAAATACGAAAATTGTCGCGCTTGGAGATTCCTTTACCTTTGGCTATCCGGGGAAACCGGAGAAATCCTGGCCTGAGGTGTTGGCGAAGACCATCCAAATCGATGTCGCCAATAAAGGGAAGACCTATCAGACTGCTTTGGATTTGCTTTCTCGATTCGAAGCGGATGTATTGAGTGAGAAGCCTGGTAGGGTCATTATTTTCGCTGGAAATGGGGATGCACTTCAAGGAGTTCCTCTTGAAACGTTTAAGAAACAGGTTCAAGCGATGGTGGAAAAGTCTGGGGGAAATCATATTGTTCCAGTGCTTGCCTTGCCCGTGCCTTATCCAGGTGCTCAACAAGCAATCAAAGAACTGAGAGAGTGGGAAATAAGCTATGCACAGGAGAAAAAAATCCTTGTGCTGGATTTTGCTTCGGTCTTAATGAATGCTGACAATAAATATTTAGAGGGTCTTTCGGCGGATGGGAAGTATCCGACTGAAAAGGGTTATCAGGCAATGGGGGAGTATGCGGCGAGGGTGCTTAAGTAAGTTCGCCATGGCATAAAGTAGCATGTCTCCAGGATATTGCTTTGCACCGGTCACTCAGTAAGCTGCGCGGAGCAAACTAATCGCTCAAGTTCTCCGCTACGACGGGTGCATCCTTCGCCGTTGGGTCATCCTCTCTAGTCACCGGCTTCGGCAAAACCCTCCACTGGAGGGTTTCGTGGCTAAATCGTCTCCCGATGGCACTGCTATCGCACTTGTTGACTCATAGCCGGTTGGAAACGTCCATGTTTCCAACCCGTCTCCGCTGCGCACTTTTCGCGAAGGTTGCTTACCTGCTCGCTAAGAAGTCGTTCCCTCTTGCAAAGCAATATCCTTGGGTGGTCTTTCAAGGTTGTTTTTGAGTATGTCTTCTGATAAGATTACAAACTCCCTCTGTTGCAACTTTAGTGTAAGACACTTATTAAAGCGAAGAAGATGTACCCGACCACGCCGCCGAGTAGGGCGTAGTGGGGATGGCGTTCTCGAGAGAGGGGCCAGAGTTCGGCGAAGACGAGGAAGGCCATGGCTCCTCCGGCGAGGGCGAGGAAAAAGGCGAGGGAATTCTGGACACTGTCTACGGCGAGGAGACCGATGAGTGCTCCAAGTGGGGTGAAAAAGGCGATTCCTACATTGAGGAGGAGGATTTTCCACCAAAGAATGCGGGCCATTTTAAGAGGTGCGGCAGTGGCCATGCCTTCGGGGAGATTGTGTAAGGTGATGGCGAGAGCAATCAGAAAGCCGAGTCCATCGGTTGCTTCTTGCCCGACTGCAATGGCCATACCTTCGGGGAGATCGTGAAGGGCAATCCCTGAAGCGACAAGAAGGCCGATTCTTTTGAGACGTTGGCGTCGGGAAAGAGGCAGAGTCGGTGAGGAGGAATTCATCTGTCGGTCAGCAAGCCACATAAAGAGGATGCCAACGATCAGGCCAAGCACAACTTGGTTTAGAGGCCCAATCTGCCAAGCGGTGGGCAAGAGGTCGAGGGTGACAACGGCGAGCATGACCCCGCCGGACCCGGCTAATAGGGTAGCGAGCACGCGTTCCTGGGGGCGGCCAAAGATCAAGACAAGCAAGCTTCCTAGGGTTGTCGCTAGTCCCGCTATGGTACTGATCCACAGAATATGGAGTGCATCCTGCATGAAAACTCCTCCCTAATAGGTGAAACCGAGAGTAATCGAGCTGTTAGGCAGACTTCCAAAGCCTTATTAAGGATTTATGTGAAATTTTTAAGGGATAGAAGCTTTTTAGAGGATAGGGACAATGAGTAAGTCGTAGAAATCTTTATGACTTTTTTCACATTAGTATGTCTAGACCCTTACTTCTCTTGGACATAATGGTTGTAGAGAGTAATGTTTCGGGAGAAGAGAGGGTTATTTTTAAATGAAGGGTTTCGACTTCATAAAAAGCGTAGAGCCGATGAAGCAATTAGAAACAGAAAATTGCATTGCTTTTGAGCTTGAAAGAACATGTCTGAAAGGAAATCGGTGGGATTATTTCAAAAAGAATCTGAGAGCATTTGACTTCGGATGGATTTGTGTCCTGATCTTAAGTATAGCTTTAATAGTGTTTGTGCAATCTGAGAAACTTGGGCAATCCTTAATCCAGACTCGAGCAGTGCAACAGTCACTCGACTTAAATGATATGACTCAAAGTGCAGTGAAAAGCCCAGAAGAACTCATTCGTTTTCATGTGGTGGCGAATTCGGATTCGGAAGAAGATCAGGACTTAAAACGGGCGGTTCGGGATGCAATTCTCAAGGAGGTTTCGCCACGGCTTGCTGCTTCACACTCATTGAAGGAGTCCCGGGAAATCTTGATTGGGCTTCGGCCGGAGATGGAAAAGATCGGTAAGACGGTGGTTGAATCCTGGGGCAAGGATTATTCTGTGAAAACAGAGTACGGGAATTTTATTTTCCCAACAAAATCGTATGGTACCTTGATTCTCCCTGCGGGAGAGTATGAAGCGGTTCGGGTTGTTATCGGGGAAGGTAAGGGGTCAAATTGGTGGTGCGTGCTCTTTCCTCCGCTATGCTTCGTAGATATCGAACATTCAACAGCCGTGGCAGTGGATGGGAAACCAGGAATTCCGTACGATGAGAAGAATGGTATCAGCGAAAAACAGACTCAGGGTACGAAGGAGTCCGTGAAGGCGTCCGTTCAGGATGCTGGGAATGGGTCAGTACAGGAAATCGTGAAGGGGTCAAAAAAGGTAGTTGAAAAGCCCAAGGTTCGCTTCTGGATTATCGAAGAACTTCGACGGATCTTTTGATATAACGTTATGATTGAATGTTAGAAGGATTCTCGTTCAAGGAAATATAACCTAGAAAAAGTTAACCTCGATTTTTAATTGCGCTTCAAGTATGTAACACTACCCGTTTCAGATGGAACATCTATTGTTAATAATATGAAACAATCCTAGAATTTTACTTTTAACTAAATTAAGTTATTTTAATAAGTGGGAGTAATTCAAGTAATTCACAAATGCACATGAATAGTGTAACTCAACATCAAAGGTATTATTTTAAGTTAAGACTTCTTGAGCGTTGGCACGGTAATTGCAATGCTTAGAAAGTGGGCTTCTAAATACTCATTTGGAACCAAGCTTCGTTGTCTAGAGCTAAGGAATAGTTCAAGGGTACGACTTGTTACTGATGAGTACTACAGATACCCCAAAGAGCTTAAAATAGGGGGGAATTACTTGCGTAAACACAAAAGGATTATTCCTACTTTGGTTGCAGCCTCAATGCTCCTTAGTACTATTTTAGCCGGCTGCGGTACGACGACTCCGACAAGTACACCAAGCAACTCAAGCACAGCACCCGCAAAAAGTGATTTTAAAATTTTAGAGGCGAGTATGCAAGACATTCAAAAAGGACTAAAAGACGGAAAAGTGACCTCTGAGGAACTCGTGAAATTCTACTTGGAACGTATCGAGAAATACGACAAACAAGGTCCCAAACTAAATAGCATTATCTATCTGAATAAGAAGGCTGTAGAAGAGGCCAAAGCGCTCGATAAAGAGCTCAAAGAAAAAGGACCAAGAAGCCCACTTCACGGTGTCCCTATTATCCTGAAAGACAACTTTGATACCTTTGATATGCCGACCAGTGGCGGTAACAAAGCGATGAAAGATTCACAACCCACAAAGGACGCTTTTTTAACGAAGAAATTGCGTGATGCCGGTGCAATCATTATCGCTAAATCAAACCTTCATGAACTCGCACGTGCAGGGTGGACGATGAGTTCCTTAGGAGGACAAACCCTTAACCCGTATGATCTTACTCGTACCCCAGGGGGTTCTAGTGGTGGTACAGGAACATCGATCGCAGCGGACTTTGCAGTCGCAGGTATGGGTTCTGACACTGTAAACTCTGTCCGCTCCCCAGCTTCAGCTAACAGCTTAGTGGGTTTCAGACCGTCGTACGGTTTACTTAGTCGTACTGGCGTTATCCCTGCAGCCATGACTCAAGACATGGCAGGCCCAATCACCAAAACTGTAGCCGATACAGCAGTCATGATGAGCGTTATGGCAGGAGTTGACCCCTCTGACCCTGTAACTAAAGCTGCTGAGTCTCACATCGAGAAAGACTATACAAAATTCCTTGACAAGAATGCCCTCAAAGGCAAGCGTATTGGGGTTGTTCGTGAAATTGTAGGTAAAGATCCCGAAGTCACCAAGGTATTTAACAAAGCCCTCGACGTCTTAAAAGCTCAAGGGGCTGAACTCGTAGAGATTACTGACCCCAACTTCAACACCGGTAAAATCTCCAAAGAATGTGACGTACAAGTTTGGGAGTCGAACCCCAATCTCGATGAATATCTAGCAGTACTGGGGGACAAAGCTCCTATAAAAACAACGAAAGAGCTCATCGCCACCAACACTATGGACCCATCTATTATGAAGTTAATGAACGGCTCTCAAGCCCTCTATCCCAACAACCTAACTGACCCTGCGTATAAAACTGCCCTTGAAAATGGTCAAAAACTACGCGACCTCATTAACAAAACCTTTGCTGACAACAAACTTGATGCAATGGTTTACCCACACCAACAAGTATTAGTATCCAAAGTAGTAGACAATGCACAACCCGGTCGTAATGGTATCCTTGCATCAATTGGTATGACACCTGCCATTACCGTCCCTGGAGGCTTCTCCACTCCCACAGCAGATGCCCAAATTGGAGTACCGATTGGAGTAGAATTTATGGGTCTACAATGGTCTGACGCAAAATTGATTTCCATCGCCTACGCCTTCGAGCAAGCAACACATGCTCGTCAGGTTCCTAAGGTTACTCCATAATTAAAAGTGATTTACTTAGTCTTTTATTTCTTGCACAAAGACGATAGTTTCATGAGCTATAGGAAAAGTTGCAGAAAAGGGGCTGTTTGTTTTGAAACAAACAGCCCCTACTGTAGTGCGCCACGCATGGCGACTGAATTGACGGATTAGCGAAAAATCCGGTCGATTAGAGTTTGAGGAATGACGCCTTCAGCCCCAAGAATCAGTTTGGTCTTCATCATAGCCTTATTGTACCTTATATTCTCTAAGACTTCAGAGTTCATTCTTGGAGAGATAAGAACTAAAGGGCTGTTGACAATTCCGGCAAGGGCTGAACCAGCCAATGCATCTGGAAAATCTTCTCCTGTCGCAAGGAAGGTAATAGCATAATTGAATTGAAATTTCGACAGCACTTCGAAATTGGTCTCATAGCGATCCATGCCTGAGATGCGTTCCGGACCCGGAAGGGAAGAATCGAGGCTCGGGTCAATGACACCATATCCTCCGACGATATACGTCTTGTCAATGTTATGGGCACTTATATAGTCGGTTAAACCTAAGGGTAAGGCATGGGTTGGAGTTAATAAGATGGGAATCTCCTGGGAGGCAGCATAGGAAGCGATGGATAGGGCATCTGGATAATTCTCACCCGTAGCGAGGAATACTTCTCCTCGGGGCTCGAGGCGCTTGGCGATGGCCAAAGAGGTTTCATAGCGATCTTGACCTTCGATGCGATCTGTGGAAATCCCCTTTGCTTCTAAGCTCTTTTCTATCCCTGTGGAAATTGCGCCGATTCCGCCGATGAGAAAGACCTTTTTCACGCCGAGGCGATCGAGTTCCCCTTCAGCTTCTGGAGATAGAACTTGAGAATCTGTAAGAAGAATTGGAGCCAAGTATTTTCGGGCTAAGGGAGCGGCGCTAAGGGCATCAGGGAAATCCTGACCGGTTGCGAGCACTGCATAGTTTGAGGAGTGCCAGTTCTCTTGGGCGATTTTTGCACTCGTTGCATAGCGATCTTTCCCGCCAAAGCGAACAAACTCAGAGCTTGTGGTGAAGCTCGTACTAAAGTCCTCATCGATCGTTCCTCCGGCATACCCGACGACTGAGGAAGGAGAGAGGGTCAGGGTATACGTGGTATTGTAAGCCAGGTCGGACTTGGGTCTAATAACGAGAAGGTCATCGAAGCCTTCCGCGAGAACTTCCACTTTTGTGCCTTGACTGCTTCTGAGTGTTATACGACTTAAATCTCCAGCAAGGACGGGGTGATTAAAGGAAAAGAGAATCGGTCCTGTAATAAGTTGGTTTGTCTCATTATTGGGTGGAATGGTTTCAAGGGGTTCCAGTGTTTCAGCAGTTTGGGGCAGGTCGATTCGCTCGATAAAGTACTCTCCAGCCGCATCTTTTGCTACTGAGGTGAGGACACCGGCTTGATTGGTTAGATAGAGGGGATAGCCGGCCGTGCTTAAAGTTCCCAATCGGTCAAAGGGTACTTTGAAGGGGAGTGGCTTGGCATGATAGGTGGAGTCATAGACCATAATTCCCGGGAAATCCGGGGAGCCTACATAAAAACGATGGGAGGTTAAGTCGAAGGCTAGGCTGCTATATCGGGACTGAAGGGTTCCGATATATACACCGTATTCGTCGTAAATTTCTCCAGACGTATTAAATACGTATTCCCCATCGGGAGAAACTTGCAAGCCTGGTTCAAAGGCATCCTCCGGTAAGCCGCTCCAAGTACGATCAGTGCTAATATTTTTGACGATTTTACCTTCACTGAGTTCGTAGGTAGCGAGCTGGGCAGGATGCTGATTGATTTTCGACGTATACAACTTGTCTTTCAAGGGATTTATAGAGATATGACCTTGTGGCATGACAAAACCGTTTGTTCCTATTTGATCCCCACTTTTTTGTAGGAGGGATTTTGTGGAGCGGGAGTAGATGTAGATTTCCTCCCAGTAACCCGAACCGGGGGTTAGATAAATAAGTCCGTTTTTGACAGTGATATCATAAGGGTCAGTATCTACCTCGAATTCTTCCTTTAAGGTAAACGCTTCTGTGTCGATCAGAGCGATTTTACCCGCTTGGGGGTTGTTATTCGAATTGATGGAATGTCCATACTTCGAAAAGGTGACATAAAGCTCATGATTTTCGTAGGCGAGCCTTTCGGGCGCAAGGTCAAAGGATATGCTTTGGATGGTTTTGTCTTCATAGTTGAAAGCATAGACCTTTTTCTCAGAGGGGCTTGTCAGGTAGACGACCGATTTCTCTGGATGGAAGAGTCCATCATAGGGGGTAAAATTGATAGACATCAGTCGATTCTCTGTAACAGGTTGAAAAACTGGAAGGTTGGGATTATCGACGGGATTGGCTAAAGCAGGCTGAAGTGAGGTGAGTAGTAAAGTGGTGGTGAGGAGAAGGCTCAACATTGCCTTTCTGCTTTTAAGAACGCTTAGCATGAGATGACTCCTTTCTGATTTGAAACTTTGCATTGAAACAACTAAGTGAATACTTAAAAAAGTAAAAAACCGCTAATAATCATCCGACACTGAAGTCCTTTAATGAAAGTAGCGGTTTGGAAGAAAACCTTTAATTTAATGTAGGTCTATAATTTAACAGGTCTATAATTTAATAGTGACATATAAAGGATAATTTAGAGGACGTAAAAATAAAAGAGAAAACAAATGGTGCAGAATCCAAATGTTTTCTCTTTTGTATTAAATTCCTAGAATCTCTTTCAGCTTCCTCGATTGGGTGCGGCTGACCGGAATCTCACTGCGTTCTTGATCATCCACGACAACGGTATACGTCCCGTTAAAGTAGGGGATGAGTTCGCGCATTCGTTTGATATTGACGAGATAACAGCGATGAGAGCGGAAAAACAGACTCGGACTCAGGCGAGCTTCGAGATCTTTAAGGGTAAAACGTGTAAGATAGGATTCTTTTTGCGTTTTAGCAAATACGTTATCTTTATCAGTATAGATGTAAATGATTTCCTCAGGACGGAGGAGGAGGGTCTTTCCACGCTGTTCAACTGGAATGACTTCAAGGGGACGGGGAGGAGAACCATTTGAACCATTCGAGGTATTGGCGTTAATCATATCATTTGTGGGGATGGACATTGTGTCAGCTGTAGGATCGGGTGAGGGCTCAAGGGACGGCGCAGCTTGAGGAGAAGATGCAGCACTGCGTTTAAACACTTTTTTGAGTGCTTGATCCAGACGCTTTGGGTTGATTGGCTTGAGAAGATAATCAAGGGCGTTGACACAGAAGGCATCCACAGCAAATTCTTCATGTGCAGTGATGAAAATGATGGCAGGAGCATTCTCTTTTTCCTTAAGTTGTCTGGCTAGATCAATCCCTTTGAGTCCCGGCATATCTATATCCAGGAAAACCACAGAGTAATCTACATTGTTGATAAGCTCCAAAGCTTCAATGGCGTTGGTTGCTTCCCCAACAATCTGAAGGTCTGAGTAATCTTGGAGTAAGAAACGGAGCTCTTTACGAGCTGGGGATTCATCATCCACTAACAAAGCGCGAAGCTTCAAAGGTATCACCTCTTTTCTATGGTGCAGTGAGATCAGATTGAAGTGTTTATTTTCATACTATTTTGACAATAGGCTAAAAATCCCTCTTTTTTAATGTAAAAAATTTGTTCGGTATAGATAATTTTGGAGGGAGAACCTGTACTATTTTTCTGGACAAAGCATAGCATTTAACTAAGACTGGATAAGGAGGAGAAATCATGGTTAAAGATTGGGACGCTAAACCCAGGCCAACTCGTATAAAATTCTTGATGTTCTTGAGTGTAATTTTACTGAGCGCGCTTGTTTTGTCAGGTTGTGGAACACTGCAGACTCTCGTGCAAAAGGATGGAAAAACTTCTCCGCTGGCTGATTGGATAGGGGGCACAAGTCAGGAGGCGAATATCCCGGCAACGAGCAACCTTGGAGATGGCAAGGCAATCAGCCTTTACTTTCCTGATTCAACCGGCAAAGCGTTGATTAAAGAAGAGCGGACACTCCCCAAAACCTTGAGCCTGGCTCGTGAAACCGTGAATCAATGGTTAAGAGGTCCTGCGGTTCAAGGGAATACTCAGGCTGCGGTGGATCCGAAAACCACTTTAATTGATATTGCAGTCAAGGATGGAGTGGCCACAGTAGATCTGAGTCGTGAATTTACTCAGGCGTACGGAAAGATATCTCAGGAAGTGGCAGTTTATGGCTTAGTCAATACCTTGACCCAATTTCCAACCGTTCGGGAAGTTAAGCTTCGGATTGAGGGAAAAGCTTTAACGAAACTCGGCACCCTTGATTTAACTAAGCTTTCTTATCGTGAAAGTCTGGTTAAAGGTTCAAGTGTGAATTCAAACGCTTCGGCTGGGTCAGGTGCAAGTCTTCCTGTAGTTCCCGCCACAGGTAAAGGGACAGACAGTCAAAGTAAGCAAGGCTCGAATTCGGTGCTGCCGGATTCCCCTAGTTCTATCAATCTTTTTTCCTTCCCAGCGAGCTCAACCTAAAGCTAAACATCAGCAGAGGAAGAGTGTATTAGATATTATGAAACAGCGTTTCATTTTGAGATGAGACTGAGAACTTCGTTTAATTTAATTTATATCATAATACAGAACGATCTAGAAGTATAGAGTGATTTTTTAGATAGTTTAATCCAGGCAGGTGTGCCTGGATTTTTACTTATTGGCTTTCTATTAGGACAAAATTTATGAGGATCAGGTGGGGGGAATGTTTTTTGGGTTGGGGTTATGTTAAAATTAGAGTAATAAATTAGGGGAATATTCGGAAAAAACAAGCTCTTTATAGGAGTAGAAAGGGGGCTGAAGAATGGAAGAAACCCAAGGGTTAAGTCGGCAGTTAGAAGAGGCGATTCGTCGCTCGAATACTGTGATCTATCGCAGAGGCCGATCCATTCTCGCTGAAATGGGGATTTCTAACCCTCAGTTCAACGCATTGCTGACGCTGAATGAGTTTGGTCCGCTGACGATGGGGGAGTTATGCAAGCATCTGTTGACGGCTTGCAGTACAGCGACAGACTTGGCAGATCGTCTGGAACGTGATGGATTAGTCGAGAGGGTTCGTGATTCTAAGGATCGTCGGATTGTCAGAATGCATATGCTCTTGAAAGGGGAAGAAGTGGTTGAGCTGGTCATTAGCGAACGCCGTCGTTTTTTCGATAAGGTGTTACTCGGATTTAAATCAGAAGAGCAGGCGCAAGTATTGGAAAGCTTTGAGCTATTGGCCGACCGGATGGAGCGCTTGGATAAAGATCACCCGGTTCAACTTGTCGAAGTGCAGGATATGAAGAAAAGAGTCAATTTCTAGTTCGTACAAAAAGGTTTTTTTGCCTGAAATGTCGAATTGGTTTTCCTAGCATAATGCGGGGTGCACGGATGCACTATGACTTCTCATGGAGGAAAAAGGACATGACGAGCTGGGAAATCCAAGAATACAAAGAAAAGATCCAAAGCAAGGATCCTTTGACAAGCAATCATTGTACTAGGGCAGCAGAATATGCTGTGGTTTTGGGTGAACAGTTATCGCTTACGATGGAAGAGTTAGAGGCTTTAAGTTTGGCTGCTGTTCTTCATGATCTTGGAAAAATTCGAATACCTGATGAAATTCTTATGAAGCCAGCTTCTTTGTCTGAGGAGGAGTTCGGCCTTGTTCGGTGTCATCCAGCCTGGGGCGCGGATATGATTGAGAAAGATGCCCCAAATGACCCGAAGCGGAAATTTGTGGCAGAAATCGTGCGTTATCATCATGAACGCTATGATGGATGGGGTTATCCTGAAGGGTTAAGAGGGGAACGGATTCCTTTTCTTGCCCAGATTATTTCCATCGCAGATGCTTTTGAGGCCATGACTTCAGATCGTCCTTACCGCAAAGCAATGACGCCTTATCAAGCGCTTAGCATTCTCAATGAGGAGCGGGGAAAGCAGTTCCATCCTGAATTAGTTGACCGATTTGTTCAGTTAATTGCCTGATATGCTGGATATCATTTCTGTTTCTGATGAATAATTGACCTCGAAAATAACTGAGACAAGCAAACCACGGCCAAATTCGGTCGTGGTTATTCTTTTTCCCAGGCAGTATAAGGATCAGCCCGGTGCAGATAATACCCAAATAATATTTAGTGGATGATATGGCTTGCAGGAATATCTTGTGAAGTGTCGAATTCCCTAATTGTAAAATGGACTAATTAACCATGCCAATTATTGAAGCCAATTGCATATAGTAAGTAAGGATACATAGAGTAAGTATGGATAGAGTAGGGGGGATTAAGTAGATGGAGCTTGACCGGAAAAATGGGATACCCTATTACATTCAGCTGAAGGATCAGATTCGTAAGCAAATCATTCAAGGGACATGGCTGACCGGAACCAAGCTTCCGACGGAACGGGAATTGGCCCAAGAACTCGGAGTAAGTCGTAATACGGTAAGCCAAGCATATAAGGAACTGGAAAGTGAAGGGGTGCTTTCATCCACTCAAGGAAGGGGAACGTTTGTCGCTGATAGTTCTCACACCGTTCATCAGGAAAATCGCAAAGAAAAGATTTTGCGAATCATTGATGTGGCGATGGAAGAAGCAGTAGGTCTGGGATTTACAATCGACGATTTTGTATCGTTTGTCCATGTCCGAGGAATGGAGAAAAAGGAATTTCTCTCAAAGGTTAAAGTTGCTTTCGTGGAATGCAATCCGGAGCAACTGGCCGAGGCCCATTGGAATCTCGGTCCCGGGGTGACTCTCATCCCCATTCTTTTATCAGAACTGAAAGAGCGGCGCGGCCGGGAGCGGATAAAAGGAATGCACCTGGTGGTTACGAGCACGGGGCATCTCCAGGAAGTAAAGCAGTTACTTATGGGAATGGATTTGCCGGTTCTCGGGATATCTCTTCAGCCGAAGCTTGAGACGATTGTTCGGGTAGCAAAGCTGCTAACGGGGAGGGACGTTGCTTTAATCTGTGAGAGTATGCTCTTTGCGGAAAAGGTGAGGTCCGCGTTAGCTGAAGCGGGCCTTTATCCCCTCCTTAATAACCAGATTCAGGCTGATGAGGAGAAACTTAAAGCTATTTTGCCAGAGTGTAGTGCAGTCATTACAGTGCCTGGTCAGAGGAGGAAGGTCGAGAGGTTTCTTCCCGATCATATGGAGCTGATTGAGTTTCGATTTGAGCCGGATGCAGGGTCACTGAATTTACTACGAAGTACTCTGATGGAGCTTAAGCAACAGAAGGAACCTGTCCTTTTATTTCGTGGAGGTGTAATATGAAACGTCAACATGTTATTGGTATGTTTGATTCGGGTGTGGGTGGCTTGACGGTGATGAAGGAGATTACGGAGCAGCTTCCTGAGCTTCGCATTGTCTACTTTGGGGACACAGCACGTGTCCCTTATGGGAATCGGAGTCGGGAAGAATTAATTCGCTTTGGGGAGGAAATCATAACCTTCTTGATTAGTCAGGGGGCTGAAGCGATTGTTGTCGCCTGCAATACGAGTTCAGCTAATGCGGTCCCCGTACTCAAGGATAATTTTGATATTCCCTTGATTGGAACGATAGAACCGGGTGCCCGCTCGGCTGTCAAAGTAACGGAAAATGGGAAAATCGGGTTGATTGCTACAGAGGCTACTGTGCGCAGCAAAGCTTACTCGTCTGCCATAAGTAGGGTTTTATCTAAGGGGATATTGCCGGAGAAACGTGAACTCCGAGACTCCTGGCAACAGGGGGAGCAGCCGATCAGTCTTGTCAAAGCGCAAGCTTGCCCTCTCTTTGTTCCTCTTGTCGAAGCGGGGCTGGCAAATTCTCCAGAAGCTCGGGGGATTGCTCGGACGTACTTGTCCTCGATTCAGGAGGCTGGGGTGGATGCCTTAATTTTAGGATGTACTCACTATCCCTTCCTCGCTCCGATCCTTCGAGAGATTCTCGGAGAAAAGATTCAGCTCGTGGATCCAGCAAAGTCGATGATTGAAGAATTAAAAAGGGTTCTCGATAAGTTGGAGGAAAAGGGTACCTTGGAGGGATCCGAATTCAAAACAGAGCAAGTGGGGGAAACCGAGTCGGAAAAGGTAACCTGGAAAGACCGTTTTTTCGTAAGTGGCGATCCAGAGTTATTTAAGCAAGTCGGGGATACCTTATTGCCTGGCAAAATTCAGGATGTAATACAAGTGAGTTGGGGAGATTAAAGCTAAGCCCAAATATAGGGTTCGGTAGGAGGAATTGAAGTGGAACAGAAAACATTGGTTCTCGGAGTGATTGGGGCCGATGTCCATGCGGTTGGAAACCGGATTCTCGACTATGCGTTTACACAGGCGGGGTTCAAGGTGATTAACATCGGAGTGCTTGCCTCTCAAGAGGAATTTATCCGTGCAGCCATCGAGACGAATGCGGATGCGATCCTCGTATCCTCGCTCTATGGGCATGGGGAAATCGATTGCCGAGGGTTAAGGGAAAAGTGTCAAGAGTCAGGTATTGGAGATATCCTTCTCTATGTGGGAGGGAACCTCGTCGTTGGTAAACAGGAGTTTTCTGAGGTTGAAAAACGCTTTTTAGACATGGGTTTTGATCGGGTGTATCCTCCAGGGACGATGCCCGAGATTGCGATAGAAAATCTGCATCAAGACGTTGGGGAATAAGGAGGGATAGGGTTTGCAACATATCCTTCTGATCGATTTTGGGAGCACGTATACAAAAGTAACGGTCGTCGATCTGGATCAAGAAGAGATTATTGGGTCAGCTTCGGCAGGTACAACGATTGAGACGAATATCATGGAGGGGTTGAATCAAGCTCTTCACAAAATCCCTGAACCCCAAGGGGGCTGGAACTTTGTTCGTAAGCTCGCCTGCAGCAGTGCTGCCGGAGGGCTGAAAATGATTGCCAGTGGGCTTGTCAAGGAATTAACGGCTGAAGCGGCCCGTCGCGCGGCACTCGGGGCAGGAGCTCGAGTTCTCGAGATTTTTAGCTATGAGCTGACGTCAGAGGATATCCAGAAAATCACGAAGGCCCAGCCGGATATTATCCTTCTGGCCGGGGGAACGGATGGAGGGAATAAAGAGATTCTCTTAAAGAATGCCGAGAAGCTTCTTGAACTTCCGATAAGTCTTCCAATCGTTGTCGCAGGGAATAAAGTGGCGTCTCCGCAGGCTGCAGAGCTACTTCGGCAAAAACATGATCCGGTCGTGGTGGCAGGCAATGTCATGCCTGAACTCAATGTGCTCGAGGTGGAATCCGCTCGGGCTGCGATAAGGGACTTATTCTTAAATCAGATCACCCAAGCAAAGGGTTTGAATCGAGCCGAGGAACTCATCGAACGAGTCATGATGCCGACTCCAGCAGCTGTTCTTTCGGCGGCGGAGCTATTAGCGAAAGGTTATGGGGAAGAAAAAGGACTCGGGGAGCTCGTGATTATCGATGTCGGGGGAGCTACGACGGATGTCCATTCTATCGCGACTGGGGATCCAAGCAAGCCGGGAGTTATGCAAAAAGGTTTGCCTGAACCGTATGCGAAGCGCACCGTCGAAGGCGATCTCGGGATGCGCTATAGTGCAGAGGCACTGGTTGCGGCAGCGGGAAGACAATTGAATCACTACCTGGGTTGGAGTGAAGAGGAGATTCATGCTCAGCTCAAACTTCTTCAAAAGGATCCTTGGCGAGTCCCTCAGGATGAGCGGGAAGCTAAGTTCGATACTGCACTCGGCCGTATGGCCGTGGAAATGTCCGTAAAGCGGCATGTCGGAACGATGGAAGTCGTGTATACTCCGTTTGGCGCAACGTATATTCAAATCGGAAAAGATCTGACCCAGCTACCGGTGGTGATTGGAACTGGAGGAGTACTCCTCCATCACTTGGAGCCCGGAGAAATTTTGCGGGGTGCACTTTTTGATTCGGCTGAGCCCATGGTTCTTAAGCCTCAACTACCCGCGTTTTACCTTGATCAAGAATATATCTTAGCAGCGATGGGCCTTTTACGAGAAGTGGCTCCGCTTGCTGCATTACGCATGATGAAGAAGTATCTAGTTAACCTGCCCGATGACTAAGCGCCACTAATATTCCTGTTAATTAAGGAGAGTTAAATGGCGCTAAGTCCCTGGATAACTCAACTAAACTTCAGATAAAGCTGAAACTTCACCTGAAGTAAGTTTCATTTATAGATGATTACGAGGAGGTTTTTTATTCATGGAACTGACCGTTCATCGTATGGACCCTGAAGAATTTGCACGGCAGCGTCAAGAGGTCTTAACCCAGTGGACAACCGCTAAGGATGTGGATTTTGAGGAAGCGATAGCATATCATAAGAATCTGCCTAAGAGCAAGGTCTTTGCTCATAAGCTCAAGGAAGGGAAAGAAAAGGGGATTACCTTTGCGCAACCGCGTGCTGGGGTGGCCCTTCTGCATGAACATTTAGAGCTTCTCCGGCATTTGCAGGATGAAGGGGGAGCGGATTTTCTTCCGACGACGATTGACTCCTATACGCGTCAAAATCGCTATGCGGAAGCTCAGTCTGGAATTGAAGAGAGTCGGACTGTGGGGCGTTCGATGCTGAATGGTTTCCCCGCAGTCAATCATGGGGTTGCAGCGTGCCGCCAAGTGGTTGAAAGTATGCAGGTTCCGGTTCAGGTCCGGCATGGGACTCCTGATGCCCGACTTCTGGCAGAGATTACCTTGGCAGGAGGGTTTACGGCGTACGAAGGGGGCGGAATCTCGTATAATATTCCTTATGCGAAAGAAGTCTCGATCGAAAGTACGATCAAGTATTGGCAGTATGTGGACCGGTTGGTAGGGCTGTATGAGGAAAAGGGTGTAAGTATTAATCGGGAACCCTTTGGTCCTTTAACGGGGACACTTGTTCCTCCTTCTGTTTCACATGCGGTAGCGGTGATTGAGGGAGTCCTAGCTGTTGCACAGGGAGTTCGGAGTTTAACTCTCGGTTATGGTCAGTGTGGAAATCTCCTTCAGGATGTGGCTGCGATTAAGACCTTGCCCATCGTAGCCGAAGAGTATCTGAAGAGACTTGGTTTTGACGAGTTTAATATTACGACGGTCTTCCATCAATGGATGGGTGGTTTCCCGCAGGATGAGGCCATGGCCTATGGAGTTATCTCTTGGGGGGCTACTGCAGCTGCCTTAGGAAAAGCCACGAAGGTCATCGTGAAGTCTCCCCATGAGGCGTTTGGGATTCCGACGAAGGAGGCAAATGCTGCGGGGATTCGGACGACGAAGCAAATCCTTAATATGCTGAAGGATCAGACCTTGCCGAGGACCGAGGAAATGGCCTTAGAGGAGAAGATGATTATCGCTGAGACTCGGGCGATTCTGGACAGGGTTCTCGAACTTGGTGAGGGAGACATGGCAGTTGGAGCCGTTCGAGCCTTCCAAGCGGGGGTCATCGATGTACCGTTTGCGCCAAGTCGCTTTAATGCAGGGAAGATCCTGCCAGCTCGGGATTCACAAGGAGCGGTAAGGATGCTCGATTTCGGGAATTTGCCCTTCGATGAGGAGATCAAGGAGTTTCATCGGGAACGAATCGCCAAGCGTGGGCGTGATGAAGGCAGGGATCCGTCGTTCCAGATGGTGATTGATGATATCTATGCCATTGGTAAGGGTATGCTAGTGGGGCGGCCACGCTCCTGATGGCTTCGAAGTAGTGAAGCGGGGGCGGTACTGCTTCTATCTTTAGGTGAATTGTAATAAAGGGGGTTAGTGTATGAAAATTATTGATGTGCTTGCTTCACCTGGACTTACTGGCTTTTACTTTGATGACCAGAAGGCGATTAAAGCGGGGGCGGGTCATGATGGGTTTGCTTATACAGGTGAAGCGATGACTCCGGGCTTTACTGCGGTTCGGCAGCGGGGGGAGTCGATTTCTGTGATGCTCATCTTAGAAGATGGGCAGGTGGCGTACGGGGACTGTGCTGCAGTTCAGTATTCGGGAGCGGGTGGTCGTGATCCGCTGTTTTTGGCTGAGGATTTCATCTCGATTATCATGGAAGAGATTCGGCCGAAGTTGGTGGGGCAGGAGCTTAATTCCTTTAGGCGGATCGCTGACTTGGTAGAGCATTCTCAGCGGCCAAATGGGGTGCGATATCATACGGCCATTCGGTATGGGGTAAGCCAGGCGATTTTGGATGCCGTAGCTAAGGCAAAGAAAGTTACGATGACAGAAGTCATTTTGGAAGAATATCATCTTCCATTAGTACTTGAGCCTGTACCGATCTTTACCCAGACGGGGGATGACCGCTATGATAATGCGGATAAGGCGATCCTTAAGCGAGCAGGGGTACTTCCGCATGCGCTGATTAATAATGTGGAGACAAAGTTAGGTAAGAACGGTGAACTCTTACTTGAGTATGTGAATTGGCTGAGAGATCGGGTTATTCAACTGGGAGGCTCTTCTTATCGTCCTGTTTTGCATATCGATGTCTACGGGACGATTGGGATTGCTTTTGAAGATGATGTCGAACGAATGGTACAGTATTTCGCTGAATTGGAAAAAGCGGCTGAGCCACTTCGTCTGAGGATCGAGGGTCCGATGGATGCAGGAAGCACGAAAGATCAGATTCTTCAGCTCAAAGCCTTGCGTGAGGCACTGAGAAAAGCGGGGGTTAAGGTTGAAGTCGTAGCGGATGAATGGTGCAACACGTATGAGGATATCGTAGAGTTCGTCGATACTCAGGCTGCTGATATGGTGCAGATTAAGACGCCGGATCTCGGTGGAATTCAGAACACGATCGAAGCAGTTCTCTATGCGAAAAAGTTTGGAGTCGGGGCTTATGTCGGAGGCTCCTGTAATGAGACAGACTCGGGTGGACGTACTGCCGTTCATGTCGCGCTTGCGACTCGGCCGGATCAGATGCTTGCTAAGCCGGGGATGGGTGTAGACGAGGGATATATGATCGTGCATAATGAAATGAATCGGACATTGGAGTTTCTGCGGTATAAGGAGAGGAAGAAAACGCATTCGAGTGAGGCGTTTTGGAGTTAAAATCTCGCCCAGATTTAAATTAGAGTTGAGTGAGGTCTCCAGGATTTTGCTTTACACCGTTCACTTATTAAGCTGCGCGGGCCAGACTAATCGCTCAAGTACTACACTCCGACGGGGTTTCCGGCCAAATCGTCTCCTGACTCGTGGCCGGTTGGAAACATCCGTGTTTCCAACCCCGTCTCCGTTACGTACTTTTTGCGAAGTCTGGCTACCGCTCGCTTAGAAGTCGTTCACTCTGGTAAAGCAAAATCCTTAGGCATTTTTTAGGGAAACTTAGAGTTTGAAATCAGTATTTTTAACTAAGGATTTAGTGTCGAATCTTGAGGGGGTCAGCCCCCTGTGAACAAGGGGTTAGGAATTTAATGAGTAAAATCGGTTTAACGACGACTGTACCGGTCGAGGTGATTTTTGCTGCTGGGGAGACCCCGGTGGATTTGAATAATATCTTCATCTCGGATACAGCTGAGGCGATGAAGCGTATCGAGGAGGCGGAGCTTGCGGGGTATCCTCGGAGTGTGTGTGGGTGGATTAAGGGGTTGTATTCGACGGCTTTGAAGAACCCCGAGATCGGGCGGATTGTTGCGGTCACTCAAGGGGATTGCAGTAATACTCACGCGCTGATGGAGACTTGGGTAGAGCATGGGATTGAGATTATTCCGTTTGCTTTTCCCTATGATCGGGATGCAGATATGCTTAAGCTTCAGCTGGATAAGCTGGTAAACGCTCTGGGGACGACCTGGGATAAAGTATATGAACAGAAGAAACGATTAGATGCTATACGGAAGCTCGCCTGGGAGATTGATAGGCTGACTTGGGAAGAGAATAAAGTTAAAGGGTTTGAAAACCATCTCTATCTTGTCTCCTGCTCGGACTTTAATGGAGATCCGGAAGGGTTTGCTGCGGATATGGAACGCTTTATCGCAGAAGTTAAGGAGCGCGAGCCGATTAATATTAAAAATAAGGGACCTAAGAAGCGAGAGCTGCGGATAGGATTCATGGGGGTTCCGCCGATTATGCCTGATCTCTATGATTTTATGGAGGCGCATGGGGCACGGGTTGTTTTCAATGAAGTTCAGCGGCAGTTCAGTATGCCTTTTGAGACAGAGGATATAGTGGAGCAGTATAGACTGTATACTTATCCTTATAATATCTTTGGACGGGTAGAGGATGTTGCGCGGGAGGCAGAACGCCGGGAACTCGATGGGATTGTCCATTATACGCAGAGCTTTTGCTACCGTCAGATTGAGGACCTCATTGTACGCAAACGGTTGGATTATCCGATCTTGAACCTTGAGGGAGAGAATCCGACGGGACTCGATGCGAGGAGTAAGATGAGGTTGGAGTCGTTTTTGCAGATGCTTCGCGATTAAGACCTTCTGTATACGAGATTGTCTCCAGGATTCTGCTTTACTCTGGTCACTCTGTAAGCTGCGCGGACCGAACTAATCGCTCGAGTACTTCGCTGCGTCGGGTTCACCTTCAGCCGTTAAGTTATCCTCTTGTGTATGCGGCTTCGGGCGAAACCCACCTTCAGCCGTAAAGCTATCTCTTAAGCATGCGGCTTCGGGCGAAACCCTCCACCGGAGGCTTTCGTCACCGGAGGCTTTCGTGGCTAAATCGGCTCCCGATGGCACTGCTATCGCACTTGTTGCCTCGTAGCCGGTTGGAAACGTCCATGTTTCCAACCCGTCTCCGCTACGTACTTTTCGCGAAGTTCGGTTACCTGCTTGCTTAGAAGCCGTTCCCTTATGTAAAGCAAAATCCTTGGGTAGTTTCTAAGGATAGATGAAAATTAGTACTGATTCTTGAGGGGAAGATTAGATGTCAACGGTATGTGGAATTGATTTAGGTAGCCGAAGTGTAAAAATCGCTGTGATAGAGAACTCTTTGGATGGGGAAACGTTGCAGATTAAGCGGTTGGATCGGCTTGATACGATCAAGTTTTATCGGGAATATGGTCGGAAGGTTAATGGGAAGCTTGCGGTGGACTTTAAGGCGCTGGGACTTCCTGAGGTGGAGATGCTCGTCTCGACGGGTTACGGACGAAATACTCTCGAAGTTGCTGGGGGAGAGACGATTCCTGAACTTAAGGCTCATGTCAAAGGTGCGATTTACCAGACGGGGCTTAAGGATTTCACTTTAGTGGATCTTGGGGGACAGGATAGTAAGATCATCCAGGTAAAAAAGGGTCGAATGACTGATTTCCAGACCAATGATAAATGTGCCGCTTCTTCGGGACGGTATCTTGAGAATATGGCGAGTGTCTTGGGAATTACGCTGGAAGAATTGGGTGAGCATTCGGAAGAGCCCGTAGAACTCAGCTCGACGTGTGCAGTGTTTGGTGAGAGTGAGTTAATCGGGAAGATTGTTGAGGGGGAACCCTTATCGCGGCTTGCGGCTGGAGTGAATGCGACGATTGTTAAACGGATACTTCCTCTTCTTCGCTCCTATCCTGGAGAGTTAATCGTTTTTACTGGGGGAGTTGCTCATAACAAAGCCGTCCAGGAGCTTTTGCGGGAAGGAACGGGTCGTAAGATTGTCGTTCCGAAGGAGCCTCAGTTTAATGGAGCGATTGGTTGCGCTGTGTATGGGTTTGAGGAACTTGAGGAAGATTAAAAGATTGAGGTGATCAACGAATGTCCAAACAAATCCAAGTCGATGAAATCATCGAAGCAGTAGAGAAACTTTGTATCGAGGCGAATTATGACCTCGGGGACGATATGATGCTTAAGTTCAAAGAGTGTTTGACAACCGAAGAGGCCCCGTTGGGACGGGAGGTTTTTGAACGGCTGATTGAAAATGCGACGATCGCCCACGAAGAGCGGGTGCCGATGTGCCAGGATACGGGAATGTGCGTAATTTTCGTGGAAATTGGGCAGGAGATTCAAGTGACTGGAGGGGTCTTGAAGGATGCGCTCAATGAGGGAGTGCGACGTGGGTATGAGAAGGGTTATCTTCGTAAATCCATGGTGAAGGATCCTTTTGATCGGGTGAATACTGGGGATAATACTCCGGCGATTATCCATTACGATATTGTCCCGGGTGAGGAACTTCACATCACAGTCGCACCCAAAGGTGCGGGGAGTGAGAATATGGGGGCCCTTAAAATGCTAAAGCCTTCAGAGGGGTTAGAAGGGGCTATACAGTTTGTTGTGGATACGGTGGAACGAGCGGGTGGAAACCCTTGCCCTCCCATTATCGTGGGAGTGGGCGTCGGTGGAACCATGGAGAAGGCAACGTATCTGGCGAAAAAATCCCTTCTGCGTCAGGTGGGTGAGTCGAATAAGGAAGAGCGCCTCGCCAAAATCGAGCAGGAGATTCTCAAGCGGGTGAACCAATTAGGGATTGGACCTCAGGGGTTTGGCGGGGTTAATACTGCTCTCGCGGTGAATCTCGAAGTTTACCCGACCCATATCGCTTCTTTACCTGTGGCGGTAAATATCCAGTGCCATGCGGCTCGCCATAAAGAAGTCGTCTTAAAGGGGAGGGAAGGATAATGGGTGATTCAATTCGCATAGAGACTCCCCTGACTCAAGAAAAAGTCGCCCAGCTTAAGGCGGGCGACAGTATCTTGATTAGTGGAACGATTTATACGGGGCGAGATGCTGCTCATAAGAAAATGGTGGAAGCTTTAGCCCGTGGGGAGGAGCTTCCCTTTGATGTTCGGGACCAGATTATTTATTTTGTGGGTCCCACACCTCCAAAGCCGGGTCAAGTGATTGGCTCAGCGGGTCCGACGACGAGTGGACGGATGGATGCGTATTCTCCGAAGTTGATTGAGCTCGGCCTGTCCGGGATGATTGGAAAGGGAATCCGTTCTGCGGAGGTCATCGATGCGATGAAAAAGCATGGAGCGGTGTATTTCGGTGCGATTGGTGGGTCTGGTGCACTTCTAGCAAAGCGGATCGTGTCTGCAGAAGTGATAGCCTATCCAGAGCTCGGACCTGAAGCTGTACGGGAACTCGTCGTGAAGGATTTCCCAGTCATGGTAATCATCGATAAGGATGGGAACAACTTGTACGAATTTGGGCAGGCGAAGTATCGGAGAGTCTGATGAGGAGTCGGTGTAAAGGCCCCCTTTCAGTTGTACAACGTGCTGTGTAATAAGCAGCAAAAAAGCAGCTAATGGACTAGAGTTGGCTGCTCCACAAGTCAGAGCGCGCCACGGACGGCGCGCTCTCAAACAATTCCTATTAGCAACTACTTCGCATTTTAAAGAAAAGTGCGTCACAGGTTATCTCCTTTAATATTCAACGCTTTATTGATAGTTTCTTGAATAAATGGGCTACAGCATTTGCCTAAAGGATTGTTAATTTCACACTTTCCGTTCTTCATTGCTCCCGTAAGTCTAATAATATCCTTCATATCTTTTGCTCCATCATTTATAACGGCATCAATAATTTGTTGCTCTGTAACTTGGTTGCAATAGCATAGAAATTTTGGATTAGCATCCTCTTTAAACCATATAGGCACTTTTACCTGCCGTCTACTGAATGATGTTCCTAAATCTGGATTAAAGTAGACAACATTGCATTCTTCATTCATACAAATAAAATAAGCATAATCTTTTACTCGGTCTTTAAATTCATCAATAACTAAATGTTTTATAGTAATGTTTTTAACTTTTATTCCTTCACTATTACATACAGGACAGAGGTTATTATTCTCTACTGCACGAGTAGAGTTTTGTTCACTTGCTCAACAGGATTTGTTTAACTCTAATTCTCGCATAATAAATCATCACTCCTTGAGTCTATTTTAAGTATTAAACATGATAATCTGCAAATATATCTACTGAACATAATGCTACTTATGCGTAACAACTGCAAAGAATTCCGGTGTATTGGCCTGTGAATAGATGTTCGAACTGGTTTGAGAAAAGCCTTGATAATTAGAATGAGAAATGAAGAGTGAATTACAAGTTTGCACCTCT
Organism: Desulfitobacterium elongatum; assembly: GCF_055378975.1. Lineage (NCBI taxonomy): Bacteria > Bacillati > Bacillota > Clostridia > Eubacteriales > Desulfitobacteriaceae > Desulfitobacterium > Desulfitobacterium elongatum. Next base: position 663,932 of record NZ_AP038772.1, read on the forward strand.
CAAGTGAATCCGTTATGAAGATCATAAGAAGTTACTTTTCAGCTGACCATTTCTTTGAGTCAGAAGTGTTTAGGACTAATCCTAGCGAGGGAGAAGCCAGTTACTCTCCTTATATGGATTTCGGATCACCGCTAACTCTTTCCGACTCGCAATGAACTCTTGGACTGTACCGCGCAGCCAAACCTGAAAATGCTCTTTGTTGTGCTCTTTGTCATACCGATTATTAGACCTTTCCAAAAGCTGTATTTCCATAATGGATGCTTCAGGAATATATCACTATCCTTTCCTTGTATACAAGTATAAGAAATGGGTTACATTGGTACGAGGTTTACAAATATTAGCCAATAGTGTATCCTATTAAGGGGTATTGTTGAACAATATTGTTATTTTATTTTAGCTTTACTTTATCCAAAATATAAAACTATTGAGTATGAATGAGGTTAGGGTTATGAGTAAGCAAACAGATGCAGCTTATCAATATATCAAGCAAAGAATATTAGAGGGTAGTTACAAACCGGCTCAGAAGCTTAATGAAAGCGAATTATCTGAGGCAATTGGGGTCAGTCGCAACACGGTTAAAAAAGCTTTGTTGAGCCTTCAACAAGAAAATCTGGTAGAGATTGAGGATAATAAGGGTGCTAGCGTCAAGTCATATACCCTTGAAGAAGTAAAGAACTATCTTGAGATTCGGGAAGTTCTCGAAGGACTTGTTGCGAGAAAAGCAGCAGGAAATATATCGGATGAAGACTTAAACGAGATGGAGCAAATTCTCGAGCGAATGTATCTGTGTATTCAAGAAAATCGCTTGGATGAATATTCTAAGTCTAATCAGGAATTCCATAAGGTTATCTATATGACGTCTAAGAACGATGAAGCAGTCGAAATGATTACTATCATCCGAACCCAACTAATTCGCTATCACTTTCGAACGATTCTGGTTCCGGGGAGAACTCAAGAGTCCTATAAAGACCATAAAAGGATCCTAGAAGCGTTGAAGGCTCGGGATGGGAAGCTAGCTGAAGAGGCAGTTCGAAACCATATCGCAAATGTCCGAAATACGATTGAGAAGAATTATAACTATTTAATCTAAACGTTTTTTAGGTATATTAAGCGTATCCTGAAATAGAGTGGATGCATAAAAGAATATGAAAGCTATTTGACGGGGATTATTCCTCGTCTTTTTATATGCTGTCATTTTTGCATGATATCTTCCAACTTAGCTATGCGCAAGGTAAGTTGTTCATATCTCCTCCACAATATTCGCACTTTTTTTCGGGAATCCTAATTTTCAGTATTGACAGTCTATTACGCGGTGAATATAATATGAATTGTCAGCAAAATTGTAGAACAATAATGAAACACAATATGGCTTTACAATTTTTTGGATCATAGAAAGGTGAGGAGATTTATGTACGAAGAGTTAATCCAAGGTGCCTACGATCTTCATGTTCACTCCGCCCCGGACGTCATGCCGAGGAAAATGGACGATTTAGAGATGGCAGAACGGATCCTAAAAAGCGGAATGAAAGGTTTCGCGATGAAGTCTCACTATTTTTGTACCGCAGATCGCGCTAGCTTAATTAATAAGCTCTATCCTGGTGTTAATGCTGTAGGAACGATTACGTTCAACAACGCAGTCGGCGGCTTGAATCCGGTCGCTATGGAAATGGCTGCTCGTGCCGGAGCGAAACTGGTTTGGATGCCTACCTGTGATGCAACTAATGAGCAAGGATTTCTAAAAGCCAACCAATATAGCAAGCTTCCTTACTGGGCTAAACTGCAAATGGAACTCATAGAGCAAGGAATCGCCACAACCAGTGTAAGTCTCCTTGAAGATGGTAAATTGAAGAAGGAAGTCTATGACATCCTGGATACGATCGCCAAATTCAATATTATCTTGACCACGGGTCACATTGGGAAAGAGGAAACCTGCGCTTTAGTTAAAGAAGCCGTTAAGCGTAACGTCAAGAAGATTATTGTTACTCACCCCGATTTTCCTTCCACGTATTACACGAAAGAGGAGCAAAAAGAACTCGTTGACCTCGGTGCTTATATGGAGCATTGCTTCACTACCCCGTACACGAACAAAACGACATGGGAAAACGTATTCGAACAAATTCGTTATGTCGGTCCTGAGCATTGTACTTTAGCGACTGACCTTGGACAGCCTGTGAATCCGTATCCTGATGAAGGCTTACTCATGTTCGCTACGAAACTCGTGGAAAATGGCTTCACTAAAGAAGAAGTAAAGCAAATGACGATTGTTAACCCAACTCAACTCGTTGAGGGGTAATCGTTGGAGATTAATAGTAGAAGTTAAGTGAGTAAAAGTTAAATAGTCGGTGTTAAAGTAGCGGAAGTTTATCGAAGTAGCTTTCCCTTTGAGGTTAATTGAAAAGGGAAAAATCGAAATAATTTTTGGAGATGACAATAATGATTGACAGCAACACAAATCTACTCGTCGTGAGTGCCCATGCCGCAGATTTCGTCTGGAGATCAGGAGGTACCATTGCGAAATATATTAAACATGGCGCCAATGTAAAACTTGTTGTTCTTAGCTATGGTGCTCGTGGAGAATCGAATGATCTTTGGAATATTGAAGGTCAAACGTTAGAAAACGTAAAGAAAATTCGTCAGAGTGAGATTGAGGCTGCTGCGGCTTGCTTGGGTGTAACTGATCTCGAAGTATGGGATTTCGAAGACTACCACATGGAAATTACCCCAGAGCGGATGGAGCGGATGGTCAAGACGATTCGTGCCTTCAAACCTTACCACATCTTGACTCATGGTCCTCGTGATGCCTTTAATCCAGATCATGAAACGGTTTATAAGTACGTTTTTGATGCCGGTGTCATGTCGACCTCGAACGGTGTTCGAATCGATGGATATCCGACAGCAAAACAAGCGCGTATCTTTGGCTTCGAACCCCATCAAACAGAAATCAGTGATTTCAAACCAGAGGTTATCCTCGACATCACGGAAACCTATGAGCAAAAAGTAGCTGCAATGAACTGCTATAAAGCCCAAAAACACTTGATTGAGTACTATAGCGCAAGGGCTATGACCAGAGGAAATCATGCTCGCCGTTGTTCAGGGAATAAAGAATATAGGTTTGCTGAGACCTTTACACGTGTCTTCCCTTATGTCGGAGGTGAGTTCGTCTAATGGAAAAGTACGTCGTTAGAAATATTACGAGACCGAGTCAGGAAATACTTGCAGAGTATAATCAACTTGATGTTTCGACGGTCTATGAAGCCCAAGGAAAACAAGGCTTACTCAATCGAGAACTTCGCCCCATTATCGAGGGAACGAAACTCTGTGGGCCTGCAGTGACTGTAACCTGCCCCACTGGAGATAATTTGATGGTTCATGCTGCGATTGAAGTATGTAAACCTGGAGATATCCTTGTGATTAACACCATCGGCAAAAGTGAAGCTGGAATGGTTGGAGAACTGATCGTTACGGCTCTCATGAAGCGTGGTGTGAAGGGGATCATCACAGAAGCGGGTATACGAGATGTGGCTCAGCTTCGCAAACTTGGCTTTCCAGTGTGGACAAGGTCTATCTACTCCCAAGGTAATACGAAGTCAAAAGGTGGCTGGGTGAATGCTCCTGCGGTTTGCGGCGGTATGCTTGTCAATCCTGGAGACTTGATTCTTGCCGATGATGACGGTGTCGTTGTGGTAAAAAAAGATGATCTGGAAACTACACTTAATGCTTCGAAACAACGTGGCCTAAAAGAAGTGGGAACCAAAGAAAAAATTGCCCGTGGGGAATTAAGTTTAGACTTTTACAACTTAAGACCGGTCTTGGAAAAAGAAGGCGTTGTATATTACGACTCTGAAGAAGATATCCAAAAGCAAGCTTAATTTATACCCTCGTATCGAGAATATACCCCCCAAACGAGAATTTAAATGAACTGTTCAAGTAGAAACTGAATTTTGGTTAGGACAATTCATATGTAAGGTTAATTCATCGCAATAATCTTAACACGAGAGAGTAAAGGGGAAATTTATGTATGGTACATTCTAATGCAGGAAACCGCTTAGATCGGTTGCCTATCTCTTCTTTCCACAAATGGACTGTGGTTGCTGTCGCGTTTGCCTACTTCTTTGAATTCGCCGATGTTAATACCTTTGCCGTAGTTGCACCGCAGCTCGTAAAGCATTGGGGCATCTCTATGAATACCATCGCCTATATTACCTCGATCTCATTTTTAGGAATGTTTATTGGATCCATCGCTGGAGGTTGGATTGCCGATAAATATGGTCGAAAAAAAGGTTTGTTGTATACAGTTATATTCTTCTCCTTCTTTTCCTTATTGAACGCTATTGCATGGGATCCCCTCTCTTTGGGATTTTTCCGTTTACTCACAGGAATGGGACTCTCAGCAATGACCATCGTAGCAAATACCTATATCAGTGAGATTTTCCCTGCTAAAATCAGAGGTAAATATTTAGCCTATGCGATGGTCATCGGTATTTGTGGTACTCCTGCTACCACTTGGGTTGCACGCTTCTTGATTCCGATTTCAGATTGGTCTTGGAGACTCGTATTTGTCTGGGGTTCACTTGGAATGATCTTCCTGATGTTCCTCCCCAAACTCTTAGAATCTCCACGTTGGCTTGAGAGCCGTGGTGAGTTTGACAAAGCTGATGTCGTCTTGAAAAAACTCGAGGTCGAAGCTACTGCTGAACATGGTGCTTTGTCAATTCCTGCTGAATATCGTGAAGAAGTTAAGACGACTAAAAAAGTACCCATTGCAGACTTGTTTAAAGGACAGTATCTACGCAATACCGTCGTGCTTTCGATTCTTTGGATTTGTCAAACTATCGGTTTCTTTGGTTATTCCACTTGGGCACCCACGCTCTTAGCTAAACAAGGATTCACGGTTGAAAAATCCTTAACGTACGTTGCCTTAAGTGCCTTAGGAGCTCCTATCGGTTCCTTCTTGGCTTCTCTCATCTCTGACCGTTTCGAGCGGAGATGGACACTCACGGTATTTGGTGCTTTAATCGCCCTAAGTGGTCTCTTATACGGAATTACCTTTAACCCAACGTTTATCGTTGTCTTTGGATTGATGGTTAATATTTTTGAAAGAGCCTATACTTCCTTTGCTTATGCCTACTCTCCCGAGTTATTCCCCACAGAAGCAAGGGCGACAGGAACAAGTATTCCTTATGGACTGGGTCGCTTATCCAATCTTATCGGACCCATCATTATCAGTTCTCTCTTTACAGGTTACGGATATCGAAGTGTATTCTACTTCATCGCAGGGACTTGGCTCGTTGGAGCAATCGTCCTTGGCTTATTTGGCCAGAATACCAAGAAAAAAGAGACTGCTGGAGCACTTAAACCAGCTGCCTAAGATTTCAAATATGGGGTGCTATCGTTGGGTTAACGAAAGTCTAGCCGCCGCTAGCACCCTCTTTTTTTTGTGGCTGTTAGCCATCAGACAGAAACTGGAGTGATATGATATGAAATTTGTACGATTACAGGCCGATAATGGCATTAAATACGGAATTTTAGAAGAAGAAACTATTCGAGTCATTGAGGGAGATCTCTTCAATTCAGAATATCGGCTTACTGAAGAAATCATCCCACTGCAGAGGGCGAAATTGTTAGCCCCTTGTCTACCGGGAAAAGTTCTCTGCATAGGGCTCAATTACAAAGAGCATGCAGAAGAAGTGGGTTTTGCCTTGCCGGAGAAACCGTTGATTTTCCTAAAGTCAACGAGCTCGATTAATGATCCTGAGGGAGAAATCAACTATCCCCCTGAGACTCAACAGTTGGAGTTTGAGGGTGAGCTCGCTATCGTGATCAAGAAGGAAGCAAAAAACGTCCGTCCTGAGGAAGCCTATAACTATATCTTTGGGTATACTTGTGCTAACGATGTGACTGCTCGGGACATTCAAAGACGTGAGAGTCAATGGATGCGCAGCAAATCCTTTGATACCTTTTTGCCCTTAGGACCTTGTATCGTAACCGATATCGATCCGAATAACTTAAGAATTCGGTCCTATCTAAACGGAGAAATTAGGCAAGATTCAACAACGGCAATGTTCATTCATAAAATCCCAGAAATCCTTGAATTCGCAACCCAAGGGATGACCCTTTATCCTGGTGATGTTATCTTGACAGGATCGCCTAAGGGGACTGGAGCGATGAAGATTGGAGACTCTATCGAAGTAGAGCTAGAAGGCATCGGCCGGTTAAGCAATATCATCGCAGCGGGGCAGAAGATAGCTGTAAGCGCAAAATAGAATGTATGACGAAAAAAAGCAGGAAGTGTCGCTAGCTACTTAAAAAGTAGTTTGGCAACACTTCCTTTTTTGTTAGATTGGACCCTTATAGAAGGAAGGTTTCGACTGTTCGTCCTTTTGTATGATAAAATAGGTATTGAATACTAGGGGTAAGGGAGGTAATTTCATGGAAAGACCAAGCTCACCATCGGTGCTTTCAGATTTCGACCTCCATGAGATAGCCAAACGGAGTGGAGTTAGTGTCGGATATCTTTCTATGATTTTTAACGGAAAAAGAAAGAATGTGAGTCTGTCTGTTCTTACCCGCTTAGGCTTTGCCCTCAATCTTCCAGTGGTGGAGATTAAACAATGGATTCTGGAGTCTTCTGAAAAAGGTCAAATTGCTGAGCAGATAGGAAAAAAGGAAAAGGCTAAAAGGGTAACACAAAAAGAAAAGGACGAAGAATTACAATATTTGATTCTGCGCATTCTTAAATCTCTGGAGAAGTTCGACCCAATTCAACTGAAGGAACTGAGGTGCGAAGCAGAGAGAAATTCAAAGTTGCTTCCCCTCAAGGACCAACTGATTGAGTGGATTGAAGGGATTCTTGCTGGTAAGAACAGTCAATTCAAACAGGCACTTGAACATTTCAGGCGGGCGAGAACCTTTAGAGCATCGAAGGTCTATGAGAAACGAATGCTTGCTAAAATATACGGTGGGATGGGTGGCTGTTATACTGTACTAGGCGATCATAGAATGGCCTTTAAGATGTTTACAAAGAGCTTGAATATTTGGGGAAGAGGTGCTGACGCAGCACTTGTCTATTTGAATATGGGAACTCTATATCGAAGATGCCAAAAATATCGTTATTCTCGCCAATCTTACCTTCAGGCGATAGAATTGGGAAGTTATTTTATTCGGATTATGGCTTATTCTGGGTTAGGACAGATCGGTATCGATCAGAAGGATTTAGAAAGCGCCCGTACCCATTTACTCAGCGGGTATAAACTGAGCAAGCATCAGCCTGAGATGTGGGGCGTTCCAGAATTGTACTGTAATCTAGGGATCGTGTATAAGTTATCCCATAAGTACAACAGGGCGAAAGCGATTCTAAATAAAGGAAGACGTTTGGCTGAGAAGTTAGGAGCAGTTCGCGTAAAGTATTACATCCTGCTCGAGCTTGAAGAGGTACTTTTGTTTCTTGAACTGAGAGATGAAGCCAATACTGTGTTTTCTCTGTTAGAAGAAGAGCTAAGTGATGACGGGGATCTATTCCTTTTGGGTAAGATATTACTGTCTAGCGCGCAGAATCTATGGGATAGTTCGCAGGAGCTCGCCTTAGATTGCCTCTTAAGGAGTTATCGTACTTTGGGACAGGTAGGGGCATCGAGTGAATTGTTAAGGTGTTGCCAGCTTTTAGTGGAGGCTTTTTCGAAGAAAGGAACCCCAGAGCTAGGTGACTTTTATCAGGATGAAGTGAAGAGAATAAAGAAGATGTTAAACGACAAGGCGGTCTGAGTTGTCTTGTCGTTTTTTGTCGAGGCTGTAAACGCAATCTTCGACAATATATCCATATCTAACCCTGAAATGCGATCTACTCTATAATAGCAGTATTAGCGTAAATGAAAGGTGTTGGATTACATGCGAAAGATTGTGTTTGGAATTTTGCTGAGTGTAAGTCTAGTTGTTATGGCCTTTGGGGCAGTTGTGAATGTAGACCCCATCCATATCGGCTCAGATGATCCAATTATCAATGTTGATCCGATTCACATTGGTCTTGCAGAAATTAAGTAATCGTTTGACTATAGCTAGACATCAAGATTTTGGTGCGGGACTCTGACTCCCTGGAGAGACAGAGTGGAACTCCCACTCTAGAAGTGAGAGTCTGAAATCGATAAACCTTGAAAGTATTCGAAGCTAGATGTCGAAAGGGCACGTCTGACTTAGTTGATGTGCCTTTTTTCGTTGTCTATAGGCATAATTCTTAAGACATGGGAGTATATATGCAACTAGGCTTCTGCCTTTGTAAATTGAATTGTTGTATAAACATTTCTCCTAAGCATAAGCCGAGTTTTAATATTGTAATGGGTTTGAGAGGTGTTCATCGTGTGGTATCAAAACTTGGTGGAACATATGGACGGTGGGGTCATCCGGACAAAGAAAGGGCGTATTCTTAATTGGAACAAAGGAGCTGAAGAGATTTACAAGTATTCTGAAGCCGAGATGATGGGGAAGAATATTGCGTCTCTCGTTGCTCCTGAATGGCAGAGTAAAATGGAATTAATGCTGGACCGTATTCAAAATGAAGAAGTTCCTTCCTTAGAGATGAGGCATATCGGAAAAGAGGACAAGGTCATCTTTGCTTGGGTTACATTTATTCCGAACCGAGACGAAAATAAGGATGTTGAAAGCGTAACCTTGATCATAAGGGATATTACCGCTCAAAAGAAGATTGATGAGCAAATGCGCAGACTTGACGAACTTAATCTGATCGGGCAGATGGCTGCAAGTATAAGCCATGAAATAAGAAATCCAATGAGTGTCGTAAAAGGCTTTCTACAGATTTTGAGTGAGAAAAACGAATTGGCTCGCTATACAGAATACTTGGATATGATGGTCTCGGAGATTAATCGCGTAGACTGTATGTTAAGTGAATTTCTAGCCTTCGGGCGGCTTAACACGGGGAAGATGATGCTACAAAACTTAAATGAAGTTATCCGCCCACTTCTGCCTCTAGTGCAGGCAGATGCAACTAAGAGTGACAAGCAAATACTAGTGGAACTCGAGGAAATCCCCAAGCTTGAGCTCAATGGAGATGAAATACGCCAGGTGGTTTTAAACCTGGTTCGTAATGGCTTAGAAGCAATGTCAGTGGGTGGGATGATCAAGCTGAAGACGTATTGTGAAGGAGATACAGTGGTTCTGGCTGTGCAAGATCAGGGGACAGGAATCTCTCCACAGATTATGGAAAAGCTGGGGGCACCCTTTTTAACCACCAAGAAGACGGGAACAGGGTTAGGACTATCGGTGTGTTACAGGATCGTGGAGAAACACCAGGCGAGGCTTGATGTTCACACAGGGCCAGAAGGAACGACTTTCTATGTGAGGTTTCCAATAGTATAAAGCGAGGTGTGGTGCCGCTTATTCCGCTTTTAGCCAGACTCCTGAAATGTTCACGAAAACTTCACAGTTTCTTAAGAAGAAATTAAGAAGTTCTTGATATACTCTGAAGTAAGATTTAATTCTGGTGGAGTATAGGCTGACATTAGCGTGTACGATTTAAAGGAGAGATGGCTATCGTGAGTATTCGCTGCCCGATTTGCGGTTCGAGAGAGACGGGGAAGATTAACCGGGGAAGGTACTTTTGCGGAGAATGTTGCCATGAGTGGACAGTTGAAGACGAAGGCAGTATAACGGTATATAAGATTGCAGTTGATGGGACGATTATCCGTTTAAGATCTAAAGCTAATCTAGCGCCTAATTCACTTCAAAGGTATGCCGGGTAGGTAAGCAGAAAAAAGTGGTTAGAAGTGTAAAAATAAACTGTCCTCAAACAAAATTCCTGTTGGAGATTGTAAAATCCTGCAGGAATTTTGTTATTTAGCAAGAATGTAGAAGGTATCATGTAGAATAATTCTAAATGACAAGTGAAGAGCATTAAGATCACTGTTCACCCTGGGATAATAGATCAGAACGTCTAGAATGACATATTTGGATCTCTTAATTAGGAAGGGAAGGATTTCATGGGGACATTAGAACGCAATGAAAGATACGAGTGGACTACGGAGGGGATTTGTAGCTCATCTAAGATTCAGTGGGGAATCACAGAGCAGGCCAATGGAGTGGTCGCTATCTTGGTGAACGCTCCAGGTGGTGTCTTGACTGGAAAACAGTTGCGGATCATCTCTGAAATTGTCGGGGAAGAGGGCATCATTAAAAACAGTCGGAGGATGGCTCCGGTCTTACTTTTGCCTCGGGAAAAGGTAGGAGAGGCCTTAGAAAAGTTGAAGCTGGCCGAGCTGCGGGTGGCTAATCTGCATAGCAGTGTACGCAATATTGTGGCGTGTCCAGGCAAGGGGCTTTCAAGCAATTCCCGGGGAGATACGCTTGAGTTAGCGGCTGCCTTGGATCAGGAGTTTTATGGAACCGTACTCCCTTGGGATTTTAAGATTGGGATTTCAGGCTGCCCAAGAAATTGCTCGGGTGTGCATTGCCATGACGTCGGGCTAATGGCGGAACCGAGAGGAAGGTACTCCCTCTGGATTGGGGGAACTGAGTCTGGTGCAGCTCCTAGACATGGAGAACTCGTTCGAAAAGGGATTCCGCGTGAGAAGGTTCTGGCGGTTATCCGCCGGATCTTGGAGGAGTACTCTGAGCTCGGCGAGACCTATAAGGAAGAGCTTGGGCATCGAATTCGTCTCTACCGAGTGATCGAAAAAGTAGGGCGAGAGCATTTCGTTAATGCGATAGCGGAAACACTAGAATAAAAAACATAGTATTTAGTAGGACGTATTACATAGAACAACTTTAATGGAACAAACGGTGTTGATCATGAGAGGAGATAAAACGATGGGGCGTCAAGGTTTTAGTAAGCTCACCGCATTTAAAGCGTTTTCCAAAATGGACAAGGCCTGTACTTCAGGCTGTCGTTGTTCGGCTCTATGCCAATTGTTTATGGCGAAGGAATTCTTAGGATATGCAGCCCAAACGGGGGAGAAATTCTCGGATAAGATTCCAGACGATATTCTCGATATGTTTAGAAGTGTTCCTTTGAAATCGGAACGCTACAACCAGATGGAGTTACTGGATGCTTTCAATGAGGTTCAAAGCATCTGTGATGATTGTCCGCTCGAAGAGCATGACGCCTATTGTACTGTCAATGTTGTTCTTACAGGGCTTGGAATCTTAGTCTATGGCAAGGATTTCGTGACAGATAAGGATAAGGCTGCAGTAAACTAAAGGCATGAAGGTCTACTTCTAAATGAGTAGACTGAGTTAAATCTTACCAGATGATTCACTTGTCTAGGCACACTGCACCTACGAAGATATATTATTGGATAGAAGAGAGGAAAAATTATGATTCAGCTTCACCAATTCGATCTCGAGGAATCAATTAAACTACTAAAACTAGATAATAACGAGCTCGCTCTATTAAAAGAGTTCAAGCCCATTTTGGAGCGGGATGTTGATGTGATCATTCAGCAGTTCTATGCTCATATTACGAAGATCCCGAAGTTGAGAGAGATTATCGATCAGTATTCAACCCTCGAGCGCCTAGCTGTGACTCAGAAAAAATATTTGCTTTCTATCTTTCCCGATAAGATCGATGAAGAATTTATTATGGGACGGGTAAAAATCGGCAATGCCCATAATCGGATTAACTTGCCTCCCTTTTATTACATGAGCTCCTACCAAACGTTGTATGATTTGATCCTGCCACGCATACACCAGCATTATCGCAAGAAGTCTGAGCAGGCCTTGCGTTTAAGTCTAGCGATCCTTCGGATTTTTAGCTTTGACCAGCAAGTGGTTATGGCGAGTTATATCCAGTCTTACGTTTCTGAGATAGATAAGAAAGCCGAACTAGAGAAGGCCTATGAGGAAATCGACCTCTTGCAACGTCGTGTGAGTGAGGCAAGCCAGGCCTTAGCTGCGACGTCCGAGGAGACGGCTGCTTCTGCAGCTCAGATGCATGAAGCGACTGAACAGATATCCCACAACGCGGGGGATGCCGCAGAGTTTTCCCAGCAGGTGGACAGTCTCGCTCGGGAAGGAGCCCAAAAGATCCAACAGATTGCAGAGCGAATCCTCGGGCTTGCTGATATGACTGCGCAGATGCAGGTAAAGATGTCGGAGCTCGATCAAAGTTCGGCTCGCATTGCCAATATTACGGACGTCATTAAGGAGATTGCTTCCCAGACGAATCTTCTGGCCTTAAATGCGGCGATTGAGGCGGCGCGAGCTGGAGATTCTGGACGTGGATTCGGAGTCGTTGCTGAGGAAGTAAAAAAACTTGCGAGTAACTCTGAACAGTCCGTTAAAGAAATCAGTGCGATGATTACAGTGGCGAGACAAAATACGGTGGCTGTTAATAAATCAATCGAAGATACTACGAAAGAAATGCATGTGGCTGCGGCCGAGGCCCAGGGCGTTGTGACCCGCTTCGGGGATATTATGTCGGCGATAAATTCGAGTATCCAACAAGTACGTGAAATTGCTACGCAAATTGATTCCCTTACTATGACGGCTGGGCAGATCGGAGCGGCCTCTGAAGATGTAGCGAATTCTGCCACGTCACTTGCTCAGATGGGAATTCGAGAATAGCCAGAGAAATATCTCGATCCAAGGGGTCTCTGGTTGAGCTTCAGAACGTAGGAGAGGGGCAAGTCAGGGAATTCGGATCAGAAAGGAAATTTGCGTGATAACAGATGCTTTATATATTCGCAGAATGTGGAGTTTTTCAAAAGCCTTAGATCTTGCCTTAGTGGATGAAGAGATTGAAAAGGGCTTTAATGCCCCGATCGGACAAAGGCACGGGGAGAGGGTTGGATATATCGCCCTTAGTATCGGGAGAAGTCTCGGGCTCAATCAAAAGGAGCTTATCCAAGTCTTGATCGCCGGTCTGATGCATGATGTCGGCGCGGTCGGGGGATTTCACCAATACCATGGAAAACCCGGTTTGGTCAAGGAACACTGTCTATTAGGTGCAAACATCGTCCAGAGATTCCCGGATGGAGATATCCTTGCCCAAGCTGTTCGCTATCATCATGAATCCCCGAACCCGGCGTACTCAGCCTTAGGAGTAGAACAGAAAGAGGTTACGCTTATGGCGAAAATCCTCTCTCTTGCAGATAAGATCGATGTCAACCTGTGCAGGAAGGTTATGAATCATTCAGACCGTGAAAGTCTTTTTCAGTGGGTAAAAGCCGAAGAGGGAAATCAAATTTATCCTGAGGTTATCCCTGCTTTCATCGAGACAGCTCGTCGTGAGGCGTTTTGGCTTGATCTGGAACAGACGGATTTGCTTCAGACTTCCTTGGGCCTTCTTTTTAACATGTGGTACATGCCGACTTCGCAAAATACGGATAATAAGCTCATTCTTGAATTGGCTTCGACCTTTGCGGACCTAATCGACCAAAAAAGCGATTTTACAGCGAGACACTCCCGTTCTGTGGCTGAGAATGTAGAGCGATTGGCTCAAGGCTTGGGCTGGGAAATGAAAGAGCTCAAGGAGATTCGGGTTGCTGGTTTACTCCATGATCTAGGTAAACTTTCCGTGCCGCAAAAGGTCTTGGACAAGCCGGGACGACTCGACCCCAATGAGGTCGCGATTATCAGAACGCATACCTATCATACCTACCACCTGCTTGCGGGGGCTGGCTTTCCACTCCATATAGCACAGTGGGCGGCGTACCATCATGAACGCCTCGATGGGTATGGCTATCCGTTTGGTATTAAAGCTGAAGGCTTAGATACTGGGGCAAGGCTTATGACTATTGCTGATATGTATACTGCTCTGACTGAACAACGGCCCTATCGGGAAGCACTAAGTGCCGGCGAGGCTCTCGAGATTATATCTAGAGGTGCCGGGACGTCAGTGGATGCAGAGCTCGTGGAGGTCGCACGGAGGGTATTAGTGTAGAATATCAATGAGCTGTGAGATGTGGTTAAAAAAGTGATTTATAGTTTAATGCAGATCTCGTTTTCGGGGTCTGTTTTTTCATTTCCCCATTGTGGTTCATGGATAAAATAATTATATGTTTTTTGTAGCATGCTTTTAATGTACTATTATATATAAGAATTAGTTAACTCCTAAAAAAAATTCACTATTATTTTCAATTTCATTTAGATTTCTAAAAACTAAAAAATACGCCAAGGAGGAAGGTAAAAAGTGATTAAATTTAATGATGCTGAGGTCATGGAAGAATACGAAGCTCTTCCTCAAGGCATTAAGACTGCCTTTGAGGATGTTTGCAGTAAAGAAAAAAGAGATATTTATTTAGAAGGCGTTTATTACACGAAAAGCGATAAAGGAATTGCCAATCAAAGGTGTGCTAATTTATCAACGTTTACTCTAAAACAGGTAGGGGACTCCGTCGAGGTTGATGAAACCATTTATGTTGGTATTTTTGACTATGATAATAAGATAGAAGTTACTGTTACTCGTGATTGATGGTTGAACTGAGAAAGCTGCGCATTGAACATGCGGCTTCTTGCGTATGGTTTTGCATAAGTTGTTATTTCGTTTTAAGTGCTGTATCATACCAAGAAAAGGGATAAGGGATGTTAATCCTTGATGAATCAGGACTGAAGAGGGTGCCAAAGTGTTTTATTCTTTTGAGTTGGAACAGTATCTCGGGGATTTGCTGCCCAAGCGAGATGAGTTGTTGTTAGAGATGGAGGAGCAGGCTTTAAAGGAGACCATTCCTGTCGTTACACCACCTGTGGGGAATTATTTGGCCTGGCTTGTTAAGGTGAGCGGGGCTTCTCGTATTCTTGAGGTGGGTACTGCGATTGGGTATTCAACACTGTGGTTGGCTAAGGGCTTAGAGAAGCGAGAGGGAAGGATTATCACGATCGACATGAATGTGGATCGGGCGACGCGGGCAAAGGAGTACTTCGTTCGAGCAGGGGTAGCAGAGAAGATTGAGGTTCATATGGGGGATGCGCGGAAGATTCTGCCGAGCTTTCAGCAGGGGACCTTCGATTTTGCCTTTGTGGATGCGGCGAAAGGGGAGTATCTTGATTATCTTGAACTTGTCATCCCCTTGATGAGTGTGGGTGGAGTGCTTGTCGTGGATAATGTCTTATTTCGGGGTTGGGTGGTTCCGGGATCGGAATTTGCACCAAAGTATGACCGAATGGTTGGGCATTTACGCGAGTTTTTGAGTCAGTTGACTCAGAATCCGGAGTTCCAGACGAGTGTACTGCCATTTGGGGATGGGTTGGCGGTAAGTGTACGGAAGGGCGCATAATTTATCGTTATTGGGATGAGAATACGATTAAAACCTGCATCCCTATCTTTTCAAATCCCAGCTACCTGTCTACAATAAGAGTAGTGTGGTTTTCGGAGAGGCGGTGGCGATGGTGCCGACACTATTTGTACATGAACATCTAATGCAGGCGGTTTACTTTGCCCCACGAGGGAAAAAACGCCTGCTATTTCTGGGAACGAATTTACAGCAGAGGTATTTAAGCCCAGAGGATAAGTTGATTGGTTTTTTAGGGGATGCCGGAGCGGGTAAGTCGCTGCTTATCCGGGGGATGTTTCCGGGTTTAGAGCTTACCAACGATGACGACGGGATTAACGTTAGACCCCTTCCCCTGATGGAAGACGCAGAACGAGATCATTTTCGATGCCATACCTATCATTTGGATGTACGATTTGAATCAGCTTTTACGCAACCCTGGAAGATTGCGGAGGCCATCAAAAAGGCGGTTATGAAGGGTCGACGTGTGGTGATTGAACACTTCGATCTGGTTTACCCCTTTTTGGGAGTCAATGCAGAAGTTCTGATTGGCATCGGGGAGGAAGTGATTGTAACCCGTCCGACGGTTTTTGGTCCAGAGCCTCAGAGCATTGCAAAGATAGTTTTTGAATCGATTAAGTACAGACGGATGGCCCATAGTGCAGAAGATATCACCTCCATGATTCTCGAGGAGATGGGATTGGAGCATCCAGAGATTCATAGTGATATTAAGCATGGGTTTGTCTTGGAGCTACCGGAGAAACCCGATATCGATCTCGATATAGTGGAGCAACGGGTAAGAGAACTGATTCAAGCGGACTTGCCCATTTGCTTTTCTGATGAGGAACATATCCGGATGGGAGAAATTCTTTATCCCTGTACGGGTCCACGCATTCATATTAAGAGGACCTCGGATATTAAGGGTTTCCATCTGCTTAAGGAGTTTCGCTTTGATCCTATTCAACGGATGTATACCATCGCGGGAATCGTCGGAGATGATGGGCCCAATCGTTCCGTTGACTTGATCGGTGGAAGGAATCAGGGGCTGTCTACCTAGAGGCGCCTTTACATAGAATTTAAGAGGTACTAGTGCGGAGCGAATATCTTTTGCACATTTCATTTATTTTTTCTCAGATACTCTTACACGAAAGCTGTCTTATTAGCTTAAGAGTTTAATGAAAATATAAGAAACGAGGTTTCAGGAAAAATGAAACGATTTGATGGTCGGGAAGCAAATCAATTGCGCCCTGTAAAAATTACCAGAGGGTTTACCCAAGTTCCAGAGGGTTCTGTGTTGATCGAAGTCGGGATGACTCGAGTAATTTGTACAGCAACTGTAGAAGAAAAGGTTCCTTCTTTCCAAAAAGGAAGTGGCCTGGGCTGGGTGACTGCAGAGTATTCTATGCTCCCACGAGCTACTCATACTCGAAATCAACGTGAGGCGACCAAGGGGAAACTCACGGGAAGGACAATGGAGATTCAGCGTCTTATCGGGAGGGCTTTACGTTCCGTGATTGATTTGAAAAAGTTAGGGGAGCGGACGATCTGGCTTGATTGTGATGTCATCCAAGCCGATGGAGGGACTAGAACAGCTTCGATTACAGGTGCTTACGTTGCTTTAGTCGATGCGCTCAATCGTCTAGTCGAAAAGGGAGTTCTAAAAGAAATCCCTATCCAGGATACCCTCGCTGCTGTGTCTGTTGGTAAGGTCGGGGGCGTTCCTGTACTCGATTTAGCTTATGAAGAGGATTCAAAAGCAGAGGTTGATATGAATATCGTCATGACAGGGGCAGGAAAGTTCGTCGAAATCCAAGGGACTGCTGAGGAAGTTCCTTTTGATCGGGCGGAATTAGATCAATTCCTCGTACTAGCTGAGAAAGGGATCCGTGAGTTGATGGGAGAGCAGAAGGCGGCGTTAAAGAAGCTTTAAGAAAGCAGGATTGGTTTCATGAAGATATTGCTTGCAACCCAGAATCTTGGCAAGGTTAAGGAGCTTCAGGAGCTTCTTCAAGGGGAAGAGATTGAAGTGATGTCTTTGCGGGATATTGCTAACTGGGAAGAGGTCGAGGAGACAGGGGAGACGTTTGCTGAGAATGCTGCGCTGAAGGCAAGAGTTGCGGCGAAGCGGTCTGGGTTAATCTCCTTAGCGGATGATTCGGGGCTAGAAGTTGATGCTTTAAAGGGTGCGCCCGGTGTGTACTCTGCGCGGTATGCTGGGGAGCCTAAGGATGATGAGCGGAATAATGAGAAGCTTATAAAGGAACTTGAGGGGGTACCAGAGGAACAACGGAGCGGACGTTTCCGGTGTGCCCTCGTGATTGCTACTCCAGAGGGTAAAGAGTTTCTGACAGAGGGAACAGTAGAGGGCCGGATACTAAAGGAGCGCCGCGGAGCAGAAGGGTTCGGCTATGATCCGCTTTTTTATCTTCCAGATTTTAAACGAACGATGGCTGAACTTAATGTCAGTCAAAAGAATAAATTAAGTCATCGAGCTCAAGCTTTTCAAAAGGCGATTCCGATCCTTAGGGAACTTATGCAGGGACATCAAAGTTTCTAAAACCTAAAAATTTTAACCTAAAAAATTAAAAAACTTTTTCAAGAAATGCTTGACTATGATGCCCGAATCAGATAGAATAATCATTGTCACTGAACGGGGCATAGCGCAGTTTGGCTAGCGCGCCTGCCTTGGGAGCAGGAGGCCGGGGGTTCAAATCCCTCTGCCCCGACCATTTTTTTCATTGGTGTCTGGGTTTAGTGAGAGGCTTATGCGCCTGTAGCTCAGTTGGATAGAGCATCTGCCTTCTAAGCAGGTTGTCGGGGGTTCGAATCTCTCCAGGCGCACCATTAAAGTTTAACATGGTGGTTGTGGCGAAGTGGTTAACGCACCGGATTGTGGCTCCGGCACTCGGGGGTTCAAGTCCCCTCATCCACCCCATACGTAAAAGATACACCGGAACTTAGTTTCCGGTGTTTTTGTTTATTGTCCGTAATTAGGGTATAGTTGGGAAGGTTTTTTTTTGTCCATCATTTGCCAAGAGGAACACAATGGGAATCAGCGAACAGTTCGAATTGAACGATATAATTTTTGTCATAAATAGGAGGCAAAGGATGAGAAAAGGTTTCAAGATGATGGCTTTGGTACTTTGTGTATTGATAGCAACACCACTTGTAATGTCACGGGCCGCAATGGCGGACTCGCTGGGCTTTACAGCTATCTCGGCAGGTGGACAGCATCGGATGGCACTTGACGAGAAGGGGAAAGTCTGGACCTGGGGGATTAATCAAGGGGGTCAACTGGGGGATGGAACTACAATTCCAAAACCTTACCGTGTGGAAGTAGTAGGCCTAGAAAATATCCAAAAGATTTCCGCTGGAGGGATGCATTCCGTAGCCTTAGATGGGCAAGGGAAGGTTTGGGTATGGGGAATGAAGCCAGTAGAGTTCAATGAAGGTTCGAGGCAGATTCAATATTCCCCGGTACAACTGAGCCAGTTATCGGATGTGAAGGATATATCAGCGAATATCCATACTGTGGTTTTGAAGAAGGATGGGACCGTTTGGACTTGGGGGCTTAACGATCGAGGACAATTAGGGGATGGATCAACCAACTTTTCTACTACTCCTGTACAGGTAAAAGATCTTAATGAGGTTATCGCAGTTTCTGCAGGAGGTTTTCATACGCTTGCGCTACTCAGTGATGGAACAGTGTGGAGTTGGGGAGATAATACGTCTGGGCAGCTAGGTACGGGTAGCTCAGATTATTTCAGCACTACGCCCGTTCAAGTAGCGGATTTGTCCGAGATTGTTGCGATTTCAGCAGGACATTATTTTTCCTCTGCTCTTAAAGCGGACGGAACGGTCTGGACCTGGGGTAGTAATCGAAGGGGCCAATTAGGAGATCAATCAACCGAGGATCGCCGTTCCCCTGTTCAGGTCGTGGGGCTTGATGGGATCCAAAAGATTTCTGCTGGCGTGAATGAAATGATGGCCCTGGACCAAGAGGGGCAGGTTTGGGTTTGGGGAACGGACTGGACGAGACGAAATCCGGCGGATTACGATCTTGGCTATGAAGTGCTTCTTAGTCCCAAGAAAGTACAGGGGTTGATGCAGGTTAAGGAGATTGCATCAAGTTCAAATTATACCGTCATTGCTTCAGATGGCGCGCTACTGACTTGGGGTCCGAATTATGGGTTGCTCGGAGATGGGACGGCAAATGCCCGAGCCCTACCGGGACCAGTAGTGGATACGATTCTACCCGAGGATGTACGGCTATCGGGTGCAGATCGGATAGATACAGCAATAGCCATCTCGAAAAAAATGATGCCAACGGGTCAGAGTGCAGATGCTGTATTAATTGCTACTAGCGAAGATTTTCCGGATGCACTTGCAGGGGCAAGTCTAAGTGGTCTGGTGAATGCGCCACTTTTACTGGTCGATCCGAATTCAGATAACGAAAAAACGTTGAAGGAAATTTACCGAGTTTTGTCCCCAGAAGGAACAATTTATATTCTCGGTGGGAAGGGTGTTGTCTCTGATCGTCTTGAAGAAAGTCTTAGGGGCAATCCATATGGGCATGCGGTCAAACGCCTGGCTGGAGAGAATCGCTATGCTACGGCTGCAGCAATCGCTGAAGAAGTAAATTCTGTTCAAGGAGGAGAAGTGATCATCGCGACAGGGGAAAACTTCCCTGATTCCCTAGCAATGTCCCCTTACGCAGCAGCGTATGGGATTCCCTTGCTTCTTGTAGAAGGTAACAAGATTCCTGAAGAGACACTTGAATATTTAATAAACCTAAAACCAGAAGGAATCACGATTGCTGGGGGTGAAGGAGTCGTGAGTCGTGGAGTCGAAGAAAAGCTTAAGGAGCTTTTCCCTGAGGCTGAGCTGCGCCGTTTAGGAGGTGTAAACCGTTATGAAACCTCTTCGATGATCGCACACGAACTCTTTGGAGATAGCAGTTCCAATCTCTTCGTGGCCACTGGAACTAATTTTCCTGATGCATTAGCGGGATCGGTATTCGCGGGAAGTACAGAATCTCCGATCATTTTGGTCGAGCAAAATCAGATCCCTGAAGAAGTTTCCAAATACCTGAGTTCTTTGACCTCAAAGAAAGTTGTCATTCTAGGTGGACAAGGCGCAGTAACAGAAGAGGTTTATACAGGGGTAAAGGCTAATTTCTTGAAGTAAGCACTCTTTTTTAGCCATGTGAATCTATAATCAAAGGAACTATTATAGGGATTTATTCCATAGAGGTGTCCGAGAAATCGGACACCTTTTCCCATTGATTTTGAAGAATGAGATTCGAAGGATCTCATTGGCTGGCAGAATCGCTTGAAGCTTGAGTATTGTCAAGTGAGGAAATAAGATATAGAATCTATTATCGTAATGTATTAGGACTTCTTTAGTGAGTTTTTTCCTTCAGGGAAGGATAAAATGAAAATCATTGCTTGACTTAATTTTCTAAAAAAGTCATACTGTTTCATAGAAGAATATTCGAAACGGAGTTTCGTTGGATGAAACTACCAGTCGATCGGAGGATATTATCGTGGCAGAAAAATATGTTCAAACGTTAGAGCGCTCTTTGGATATTCTTGAAGTTCTTGCCCATACGGAAGAACCCTTAGGAGTTACAGAGATTGGCAACCGTATAAGTCTGCACAAGAGTACGGTTCATCGAATTTTACAGACCTTATGTTATCGTGGTTATGTCGAGAAAGAGAAAGATAATGAGCGGTACAAGCTTGGGATTAAAATCGTAGAACTCGGAATTCGCTTCTTCAATGATCTAGAGATTCGTAAAGTGGCGGGACCGGTCTTAGAAGACCTTGCAAAGGCTTTGGATGAGGTCGTTCACTTGGTACTTCATGATGATGGTGAAGTAGTGTATATCGATAAGCGAGAGAGTTCACATGTGGTTAGTATGCGTTCAAAAGTAGGGCGCAGAGCACCTATGCATTGTACTGCTGTTGGGAAAGCTCTTCTGTCTACTATGACGAATGAGGAAGTCATACGCATCTTAGAAACTAAAGGGATGCCTGGTTTTACTCCTTATACAATCACAGAGCCGGAAGCGCTGATTAAGAATCTCGATGAGATCCGGGAGAGTAAGATTTCTGTGGAGCATGAAGAAAATGAGATTGGGATTATCTGTTTGGGTACTCCTGTTTTTGATTATTCTGGTCGTGCTATTGGTGCTATTAGTATCTCTGGACCAGCTGCCCGAATGAGAGAGAAGGGAATCGACAGGATCGGGGAAGAATTAAAACGCGCTGGAGAGCTTATTTCCACGAAGTTGGGTTTCAATTATTATCAGAATCCAGGAAAGTAAAACCATTTGGGAAAATAATGAATTGAAGAAATAAATGTTTTTAGAAAATTTACTCTTGACGTTTTGGGATCTTCAAGCGATAATAGAAACACAAGGCAATTGAAACAACGTTTTAAATAGTGAAACGATTTATGCTCCAGGTAGGATGAATACAATTTTATTCTTCAACTTGAGGCATTAAATTTCACCATAATGCAAAACGAAGTTTCATATTATGGAACACTTCTATTCCTTGTTTGATCCCTTTTTTCTTAAACCCATTTCTCTTTTTTAACATTATTATGAAACGTAGTTTCATAATGTGAGACAAGTGAGTGATCCTTAGTGCTTTAGGTAGCCCTAAGTGGCTTTTGACCAAAGGAAGTATGAAGAAACAATTTAAGGAGAGTGACGGAATGAACGCTATGAGACTTACTTTACCATCCTATAATCCAACGAAAGAGTGTCAAGGATGTACCTTGAGAGACGAAAATAAGGTGGCAGCGCATATTCTGTCGTTTCAACTTGCTGAGCTTCTCTTAAAACGTTTATCAGGAACTTGGCAACTCACCAACGGAGAGCTTAAGCTTCGTTTGACGGGTGTTGAACAACCTTTGTGTTTCGAATTAAATACAGGGACCCTAGGTTACGGGTCGTTAAGAGCATCGATTGGCGCACGGTATTCTGTAGAAAAAGGAATCGTTGCGTTAGCAGATGAGATTTCTCAAGATTTTGTGCTTCCTTCTTCAGTAGACGAAGGATATAATGATTCTTTATTTGGTCTCTTTGTTAAGTTAATTGAAATTTATCATGCTCGCTGTGGACTGAATATTTTACCTGTAGAAAAGGATAACCAGCTTGTGGGTTGGGAGTTGTCCCTCTGCGAAGAAGGCCCCCGCGGATGGATTAGTACCGAGGGAATCGCTGAGAATCGCTTTGGTGAGCGGGCAGATATAAAAGAATGGTTTACCCTTCGACCTGAGAAGATGGCGACGTATGTATTCGGCTTTAACCGGTTCTGTAGGAATTATCCTAGTCCGTTCAAAACGATTAAATAGGAATCGTAGAACCCACTTCACTCTTTTGTGAGGTGGGTTTTTGCTGTTTCTAGTCACCGAAATATTTGCTTTGTACATAAAAAAACTTACAGAACATTTTCACAATGCCTATGAAAGAATTAAATGACGAGTTATAATAATCCCAGTAGCAAGAATTGTTGCGCAATTAAAAATCTATTTAATACGGTGGTCTGACCATCTACAAAGAAGGGGGAGTTTAAGTGAGCGTTTTAGCAGACGTTTATGAAATGCTCAACACGTGTAATAAGTGTGGATTCTGCCATACAGCTTGTAAGACTTATAAAGTGAATGGCGCTGAGACCACAGTTGCACGGGGGAGAATCCAACTGATTAAAGCAGTGGCCGATGGAAAACTCGAACCGGATCAAGATTATGAGGATGCCATCATGAGTTGCTTGCTTTGTGGAGAGTGCGGGGTGGCCTGTCCGAGTGGGGTAAAGGGTAATGAACTCGTTCTTGCAGCGCGTCGCGATCTGAAACTCAAAAAGGGGATTAAACCTTTTGCGAAATCCTTTGCTCTTAAAACCCTAGCTAATCCGAAAAAGTTGGAACGTGCGTTTAAACTTTTTGGTGGAATGGGTAAAAGTGTTCTGACAAAGGTTGATGGTGTAGATTACTTCCGCGGTGTCGATATCAAAGGCATGAATGTTGCCAAAGTACCTTTTCTTGAGCAAGTCCCTGAGAAGATTACCGTTCAGCATCCGAAACATAAAGTTGCCTTTTATGTTGGCTGCTTCTTAAATCATTCCCTAGATCATACTGCACATTCGGTTATTAAAGTTTTAACAAAGAATGACTGTGATGTGACTATTCCGAAGGATCAAGTCTGTTGTGGACTTCCTCAATATGCATACGGGGATTTTGAGACCGCTAAGGTCAATGCTAAGAAGACCATTGAGACATTCTTAGCGAAAGATGCCGATGTCATTCTAGCTGCCTGCGGATCTTGTGTAGCAATGCTTAAAGATGACTACCTCAAACTTTTTGCAGATGATCAAGCTTACTTACCAAAGGTTCAACAATTCTGCAGTAAAGTGGTGGAGTTCTCTGAGTATATGGCTAAAATTGGGGTCGACGAGTCGAAACTTCATAACTCCTCCCCAGTTAAAGTAACCTATCATGATCCTTGCCACATGGTTCGTGGAATTAAAGTTACCCAACAACCACGTCAGATGCTTAAAATGCTACCTCGGGTTGAATATATCGAGATGAACGAAGCAAACCGTTGCTGTGGAGCTTCTGGTCTTGTCCAAGCGTTCTATCATGAGATTTCCACAGATATTACCCATCAGAAGGCTCAAAACATCCAGGATTCTGGAGCTGAAATCGTGGCTACCAGTTGCCCTGCTTGTATGATGCGGATACAAGGTGGAATTAACTTTGCGGGTCAGAACCAAAAAGTAATGCACGTTGCAGATTTAATGGCAAAAGCATACGAAGGATAAGCCTTGAAAAGTAGCCGAATTACCAAATGATGGTCTGGCTCCTATGTTAAAGATTTATTTAAATGGTGTAATACGGAACATTTCCACACCGCAAATTCTAGAAAAGATGGAAGGGCGGGTAGTCATGAGCAACTCAATTTCGAGTCTATTACAAGGGATTGTCGGCGACCAAAATGTCATTGATAACCCTTCGGAAATGGCAAAATACCTTAAGGGAAATGGAAACCCAGCAGTGGTCGTTTTCCCTGGAAATACCACCGAAGTTTCTGGCGTCGTTAAACTAGCGAACGAGAAGAATGTTAAGATTTCTGTAGCAGGTTATGTTGTGGATACTAAAGGCTTAGAGGGTGGAATCGCCCTAGTAATGAGTCGGATGAACAAAATCGTTGAGATGGACCATGAGAACCTTGTAGCCGTAGTTGAGCCTGGAATGACTCATCAAGAGTTTCTTAAGCAAGTCGGGGAAGCAGGACTGTATTTCCCACCAGAACCCTATGAAGTGGATACAAGCTCCATTGGCGGCTGCTTTGCAATCGGGGATTCTGATTCGAAGACCTTTAAGTATGGCCCGACACGGACTTTCCTCTTAGGCTTTGATATGGTTCTTCCAAACGGTGAGATTATGGAAATCGGAAACAAATGTATTAAGAACGTTTCTGGTTTAGACTTCATCCACTTCGCAGTAGCTAGCCAAGGAACCTTCGGGATCTTCACAAAGCTTTTAGTGAAGATCTTACCAGCGCCTGCAGCGAAGAGGGTTGTAGTAGGTCGCTTTGCTTCAATGCACAAAGCCAATGCAACCTTCAATACGCTCATTAAACGAAACATCCATCCGGATCGGATGAATCTGATCAGCGAAAGCTTGGTGAAAGACGTTCTTCCGGGTCAAGGTCACCTTGCTTTGATTGACTTGGAAGGATTCGTTCAGTCTTCTCAAAACATGGCTAATGAAATTGCTGCTGTTTTCACCTTAGGGGGTGGAACTGACGTTCAAATCATTAATGATGCTGAAGGCTATGAAAATGTGATTAACGGTTGGTTGAAGGTTCGTCAGGTCCTCAATAATAAGCCTGAGCAAGTTCTCGAATTTGCTGTGGGTCCGATGAAAATGCCTCAAGCGCTCAATCAATTAGAAGGAATTATTGGAGACCTTGGAGCCTATCCGGGAGTTGTCGTAGAAGGGCTGTTAGGCTTTGCTCGTTTACTGCTACCGGAGAATGCGGACAAGATGGCAATGGCTAAGAAAGTCAATAAAATGGCGATGTCCTTGGGTGGCAATGTCACAGGCCTTCTTGGTCACAAAATGATGTGTGAAGCTTATAATGATGCGGAAATGTGG
Organism: Desulfitobacterium elongatum; assembly: GCF_055378975.1. NCBI lineage: Bacteria > Bacillati > Bacillota > Clostridia > Eubacteriales > Desulfitobacteriaceae > Desulfitobacterium > Desulfitobacterium elongatum. The sequence continues at coordinate 689,314 of NZ_AP038772.1, forward strand.
TCTGACACCACAGCACTGCTCAATGAACTTCGCAAACAATTTGACCCCAAAGGAATTCTTAATCCTGGGGTAAGCCTGCAGGGTTAAAAGATAAGGAGGGCTGAACATGTTATCCCAATCGATTATCAATCGCTTGAAAGAAATAGTTGGGGAGAAAAACGTGGTAACAGACAAAGTAGGTCTGTACTCGTATAGTTATGATGGCACGTTATTATCTGGTGATGCGTTAGGAGCCGTTTTCCCGCATACAACGGAACAAGTCGTTGAAATCGTCAAATTAATGAACGAGCAAAATATTAATCTTATTCCTAGAGGTGCTGGAACGAATGAGAGTGGTGGATCCATTCCTTCCGAAAATTCTATGGTTATTAACTTTGCTCGTATGAATAGAATTCTTGAAATCGACACTGAAAACTTCGTTGCGGTCGTTGAACCAGGAGTCATCAATTTTGACCTCCAACTCGAACTCGAAAAGAAAGGCTTTTATTATCCCCCAGATCCGTCTTCCTATAAGGCCTCAACATTGGGAGGGAATCTCGCTGAATGCTCAGGTGGACCCCGGTGTTTTAAATATGGGGTTACCCGCGATTATATCTTGGGTGTAGAAGTCGTTCTCCCGAATGGCAAAGTCATTAACGCTGGGGGACGTAACTTTAAAAGTGAGCCGGGCTATGACTTAACTCGGATCTTCAATGGCTCGGAAGGAATCTTGGGACTTGTAACGAAGATTATCCTCCGTGTCTTACCGAAACCAGTAGCCAAGAGAACCATGCTAGCTATTTACAACAAAGTTGAAGATGCTTCGCAAACGGTTGCTGATATCGTTGCAGCCGGTATTATCCCAACAACTCTCGAATTAATGGACAACCTCCTTATCAATACGACTGAGGATTTCGTTCATGCTGGGCTTCCCCGTGACGCTGGAGCAGTTCTCATTATTGAGATTGACGGATATCCGGAAGATATGGATGAGCAAGTCAAGACGATTGGCGAAATCACCAAGAAAGCCAATGCGAGAGAATTTAAAGTGGCGCAAACAGCAGCTGAAGTCGATCAAATTTGGGCAGGTCGACGCGTTGCTTTCGGATCTGTTGCTCGCGTTAGACCGTCGTATGGTGTGAATGATATTACGGTTCCGAGGAGTAATTTCCCGAAAGCGATTGAGGGAGTCCTTAAAGTCGCAAAAGATTTTGGTGTGACGATCGGAGTTGTAGCCCATGCCGGTGACGGAAATCTTCATCCGCTGATTCTTTTCGATCAACGGAATAAGGAGGAAGTCGAAACCGTCCATGCCGCAGAACAGGCGCTCTGTAAGATGGCTCTTGGTCTCGGCGGTACGATAAGTGGTGAGCACGGAATCGGAGTCGTTAAGAAGAAGTATCTTGATTCGGAGTTTAAACCGGAAGCGATGGAATCCTTTAGAAAAATTAAGAGAAGCTTTGATCCTCAAAACCGCTTTAATCCCGGTAAAATTTTCTCATTATAGTAAAAAAATAAATACAAAGATAGTAAAAAAATAAATACAAAGCATCACGATTTTTCGTGGTGCTTTGTATTTTTTAATATATATTTTTATCAAATATTCTATCCAATATTTAGATGAAGTTTTTAAAATCATTGACAACTTTAAAACTTTTATCTAATAATAGTTTATTAGGTTTAATTTTTTAACCTATTCTATAGGGACGATGAGATCTATTGAGCTTATCTCCTCAAAAATTAGATTTGGAGGGTTACAGAATGGAAAAAAGATTATTTGATCTGGGAGAACTTGCTCAGTTCGACGCGAATGTACCACAGAAAGTTCTTGTTTACCAATCGGATAAGACTCTAGGTGCTATGTGGTGCTTAGAACCGGGTCAAGAAGTGTTCTTACATATGCATCCCAATGCCGATGATGTCTGGATTTGTATCGAAGGAGAGTCTGGCCTATACTTTGCCGGTGATGGCAAAGAGGTAGAGATTTCTAAAGGTATGGCCATTCTCGCTGAAGCAGGCCAAACACATGGAATGAGAAATACGGGCAAGGATCGCTTCGTCTTCATTGGCATAGCGGGCCCAGTACCTGTGCAAACAGAAAAGCTGGCTAACAACTAAGAACTAAGAACAAATAGTCATGGACTTGAGATAGCACAATCGCAAAAGGATTGCGTCTTATCACAAAACGATTGCATGCTAAGTAAAATGAGGGACAGTCTCTTCAAATGGAGAAACTGCCCCTCGTTTTTTTATCTTTAAAGAAAAACGTGTGGACAACCCCCCTTAAAAAGAGAGAAATAGTACGTAGTTATAGAGTGTACAGGCGCTGAAGTCACAACCGAATTCGGAGATACAATGATAAAAGGAGAGGATACTAATTATGAAAAAGCAAATCGCTATTGTACTCACAGCAGCTCTGCTGGCTTTTCCGGTCTCTTCAGGAGTCGTATTAGCGGAGACAGCACCAACTAACACTACGGTAACTACGACGGATACAACGACGGATACAACGACGGATACAACGACGGATACAACGACGGATACAACGACGGATACAACGACGGATACAACGACGGATACAACGACAGGTACTAATACGACAGGTACTAATACGACAGGTACTAATACAACAGGTACTAATACAACAGATGTAACTAACAATGAAACTCCCGTAACAGATACAACCAATACGAGTACAGAAGTAACCCCTGTAGTTGATGAAAACGGAGAAACAGTTGATCCTGGAACCACGCCAGATTCTCCCTTATATTGGTTTGATAGTCTTATTGAGAAAATCCAGGTTGCACTTACTTTTGACCCTGTGAAAAAGGCAAAGCTCATTGAAAAGCATGCGTGTGAGAGACTTGCTGAAGCTGCGAAAGTAGCTGAAAACGTGGACAATAAGGACGTTGAAGATGTTGAAAAAGTGGAGTACGTTGAGAAAGCGCTAACTCGCTACAATGAAAAGATCTCAGAGGCCCAGGAATACTTGGGAAAAGTTGAGAATACCGAATCAGAAGAATCTCAAAAGCTTCAAGCTGTATTAGCTAAAGTGAATCAAGAGAATGTAGTCGTCTTGGAAAAGCTCCTCGAAAAGCTTCCTCCTCAAGCAGCTCAAAGACTTGCATTAAATATCGTCCGTACGATGGAGAAAGCCGTTGCGAAGGCTGAAAGAATGGATAATAAGGATGCTCAAGTTAATGAAAATGAGCAAGCTGAAACTACTACAGATACAGACTCTGCAACTCCTGTAACTACAGATTCAAACACTAACACTACGGATACTCAAGTAACAGGAACTGAGGATTCTAACTCGGATGAAGTCTATACAAAGCTCACAAAGGAAGAACTAAAAGCTCTTTCAAAGGAAGCAAAAATGGCTTTGCGTGAATTCCAAGTAGCTTTAGGTGTGAAAAAGGCCCCTAACGGACATGCCTTTGGATATTATAAAAATTTCAAGCAAGAAATGGATGATGTAAAAGCTGAAGAGACTCAAAAGGTAGCTGCTACTCAAACCATTAAACAGCAACAGGTTCAACAACCGGTCCAAGCTCAGCCCGCAAAAGTTCAGCCAGTCCAAGGTCAAAATGTACAAAAGTCAGAAGTGAAAAAGGATACTTCGGAACAAAAGAAGTATGAAGAACGTGACGAGAAAAATCGTTCTAATGATGACAAATCTGACCGTAATGATAATGATCGCGATAAGAATGACAAAGGAAATCATGATCGCGACTAAGTGTAGAACCGCAGAGGATATCCCTCTGCGGTCTCTTACTAGATATATAATTTGCATTCCCTTATTTTTACAGAAAAATATATTCATAAAAGCTTGTCAACTTTGGCGAAGTAAGATATAATCATATCTGCAGCTATCACTGCAAATGCGAGAGTGGCGGAACTGGCAGACGCACTGGATTTAGGTTCCAGCGGGAAACCGTGCAGGTTCAAGTCCTGTCTCTCGCACCAATTTAAGAAGTTTAAGATCGTCTAACATTCTTTGTTAGGCGATTTTTATTTAGTCGCCTTGAAATGACCTCAAGAAAGATTAAATGAAAATTTATGTGAACCTTAACTTTGAGATTTCCCGATTTTGGGTTAAAATGGAGGAAAAGGTTAACGTACCATGAGGAGGACTTTTTTCGTGGGGGAATTACGCATATTAGTATTTTCTGCGACCTTTGGAGCGGGTCATGTTCGAGCAGCGGAGGCGACGATTGAAGCTATCCGAGCAAAAGCGCCTGAGGCTGAGATTACCCACCTGGATTTTGGAGCCTTTTTGAGTAAGACACTGAATAAAATTGTGAAGAATACCTATATTGAATTGATTAAACATACTCCGCGACTCTGGGGGAAGTTTTATTACCGAACCTCGAAGATCCGCCCCGATTCCGTATTGCAACATCTCATCAATATTCTGGGACGCAGAGAATTTCTCGACTATATCAATGAACTACGGCCTGATGTTATTATCTGTACGTATCCGACCATCGCGGGAGTCCTAGGTGAGCTACGCTTAAAAAGGACTCTTCCGGTCCCGATTGTATCGATAGTTACTGATTACGCTGTTCATAGCCAATGGGTTCACCCAGGGGTCGACTTGTATATCGTAGGGAACCAAGATGTCTTCGAAGGTCTAACCAGTCGTGGAATTGACTCGACGAGGATTCGACTCACAGGAATTCCGGTGAGTCCGAAGTTTGAACAGAAGCTTGACCGTGAAGAACTCGCCCATCGCTTTAACCTCCTTCCGAAACGCCTCACTTTCCTGGTAATGGGGGGAGCTTATGGGGTCTTGGGTGGAGCAAAAGGAGTATGCAAAATTCTAGTGGAGGCTGAAGAGCCGGTCCAAGTATTAGTGGTTTGCGGTCAAGATGAAAAACTCTATCGATCCTTAGATGGACTTATGTCAGAGGGAAGAAACCCGCTTCATCGTTTTGGGTACATAAAGAATGTAGAAGAACTCATGACCGTTGCGGATATGATTATCACAAAAGCTGGAGGGCTCACTGTTTCAGAGGCTCTCACCAAACGGCTTCCCCTAATTATCTATAAACCTATTCCAGGGCAAGAGGAAGAAAATGCCTATTTCGTAGAAAAAATCGGAGCAGCAAGACTAGCGCAGACGGAAGAGGAATTAGAAACTACGATTCATCATCTTCTCTCCCATCCCGAAGAAATGGCTAAAATGCGTGAAGCTGCGGCCAAGGCATTACCTGGGAATGCTGCAGATAGCGCAGTGAACTATATTTTTTCCCTGCTAAAAGATAAACCACTTCCAGCAAGAAAAGAAATAAAACGGGTAGAGAAAGTACTTCAAAGTTAGCTAGAAATGAGCTATTGGATGGGAGCTAAGCCTATATGAATCGACTTATTGAAATTCACTCCTCTGAAGATATCCCGCCTGAATGTAGAAACACGCCTATAGGTGACTTGCTCGAATATCATAATCTAAACAGAGCACTTGAACCTGTGGAGAAGGCACAGCTTCTCATCGGTATGTGTATGGATAATCGAAAATCCCTAAGAATTCCTGAAAACTTTGCTTTTATCTTGCGCACGGGTGGGGGAAATCTCCGGTACAGTGAATTCAAGGTTTCCTATGCCGTTTCGATTGGCGGGGTTGAGGCAATTGCCTTGCTTGCCCACAATCACTGTGGAATGGTGAATCTCGTAAGTAAACGAGAGGCGTTCGTTGAAGGACTTATCCGCTCTGGGTGGGAGAGAGAATTTGCAGAGCAGCATTTTATGAACTTCGCACCTCACTATGAAATCGGGAATGAAATCGATTTTGTATTGGTTGAAGCTCAGAGACTTCGCCAGAGGTATCCAAACCTTTTGGTGGCACCGCTTTATTATAGAATTGAGGATAATGCTATTTTGCTTGTACGGGAGAATTAGATCCTCAGCCGTTCTAAAGAAGTTTAAAATGAGTTAAGATGGGGTGACTCGAGGAGATTACGTTAATAAGAACGTGTTTTTTAGAGTTAATCATTGTCAAATAGGCCTAAAGCTTGATTTTCGGCGCGTTGTTTGATAGAATGGTCAGGTAAATTTGCTTATTAATACCTTTGAAAAAACTTTATGGAAACCTGATTGAAAAGGGGAACGCCAAGTTCCCCTCTTCTGGTGATGTGGGATAATCAAGCTTTAAAAGGTAGTAATTGACGAAAAATGTCAAGTTTGCCTTGAGGTGTTTTCGGATAAACTAACTTTATCCTCAAAAAATTTGAAATATCTGCACCCATTTCAATCTGTCGTTGCGTGGCGGAATAACGCTCGCTAGTTTACATAGAATTTGGGTTCAAAGGAAGTATTTAAGGGGGAGCACAAATGTCGGTTAAGATGGACAAAATAGAGAAGAACACGGTTGAATTAGAAGTTACCGTGGATGCGAAAGACTTTAGTGCGGCTGTTAATAAAGCTGCAAAAGTACTTGCTAACAAAGTAAATATTCCTGGGTTCCGCAAGGGCAAAGCTCCACGCTTAATGGTTGAGCGCCATGTTGGTACCGCGACACTTTTCAATGAAGCGGTAGACGATCTCCTCGGACCGGCTTATACGAAGGCCGTGGATGAGACGGGAATCGAACCCGTTGATCGTCCAGAGGTTGATCTCGTCCAAATGGAAGATGGTAAGGATCTCATTTTTAAAGCAAAAGTCACAGTAAAACCTGAAGTAGAACTCGGGACATATAAAGGTTTAGACGTTGAGAAGACGGCTGCAACGGTAACCGACGAAGAAGTTGAAGAAGACTTGAAGCGTAAGCAAGAGCAACACGCTAAAGTAGTTAACCTTGAAGAAGGCACTGTCGAGAACAAAGACAGCGTCACCATTGACTTCGCTGGCTCTGTGGAGGGGGTTCCTTTTGAAGGGGGCACAGCCGAAGGATATGATTTGGTCATCGGATCTGGCTCTTTTATTCCAGGTTTTGAAGAGCAAGTTATCGGTGCTCAAATTGGCCAAGAAGTCGATGTCAACGTTCGCTTCCCAGATGAATATCATGTTGAAGACCTTAAAGGAAAAGATGCCTTGTTTAAGGTTAAGGTGCATAAGATAAAAAGAAAAGAACTCACTCCGCTTGATGATGAATTTGCTAAAGATATTAGTGAATTTGAAACCCTTGATGAATTGAAAGCGGATTTGAGAGACAAACTGATGAAAGCAGCAGAACAACGCGCAGAATCCGAGTATCGCAATGCCATCGTTGCTAAGGCTGTCGAGAATGCAAGTGTTGAAATTCCAGAGGCGATGATCCATACCCGTGTCGATACGATGGTTCAAGATTTGGAGCAAAACCTTTCTAATCAAGGACTTGACCTGGAAACTTATTTCTACTATATCGGTACGTCCGAACAAGAAATGAGAGAGAGATTCCGTCCGCAAGCCGCTGAAAACGTAAAAACTGAACTCGTTTTAGAAGCAATCGCAAAAGCAGAAGGAATTCAGGTCGACGAAGCAGAATTAAATGATGAGTTAGCGAAACTCGCCGAGCGTTATCAAACCAGTGCAGAAAACTTAAAACAGGCCCTTCTTGCCCGTAGGGAGCTAAATCTGTATCGTCAGAGCTTAGTTTCCGAGAAAACGGTAAGCTTCCTGGTTGAACAGGCGTAACCTACGTGCAAGGGTATTCTGTGGTAGAGAGGTGAGAGGATGGCAAAGTACAACGACGAAAAGAATCAGCTTAAATGCTCATTCTGCGGCAAAACTCAAGACCAAGTCAAAAAGTTAGTCGCGGGCCCTGGAGTATACATTTGCGATGAGTGTATCGAACTCTGCAATGAAATCATTGAGGAAGAACTCAGTGAAGACTTAGGCGTGGAAATCGGAGATATTCCGAAGCCTAAGGAAATCCGGGCAATTCTCGATCAGTACGTGATCGGGCAGGATGAAGCAAAAAAAGCACTGTCAGTTGCCGTTTACAACCACTATAAACGGATTAACCTTGGAATGAAGATCGATGATGTCGAACTCCAAAAATCAAATATCGTGATGCTAGGGCCGACAGGATCTGGTAAAACTTTACTAGCCTCCACGTTGGCGAAAGTCTTAAACGTCCCCTTCGCAATTGCAGACGCAACCTCTTTGACTGAAGCTGGTTATGTCGGGGAAGACGTGGAGAACATCCTTCTCAAACTTATCCAAGCGGCTGATTATGATGTAGAGAAGGCTGAAAAAGGCATCGTCTACATCGATGAGATTGATAAAATTGCGCGTAAATCCGAGAATCCCTCCATTACTCGGGACGTTTCCGGGGAAGGGGTTCAACAAGCTCTTCTTAAGATCCTCGAAGGAACGGTTGCAAGTGTCCCACCACAGGGTGGACGTAAGCACCCACATCAGGAGTTCATCCAACTCGATACGACGAATATCTTATTTATCGTCGGGGGTGCCTTCGACGGAATTGAAAAGATAATCCAAGGTCGGATAGGCAAAAAGAATATGGGCTTTGGTGCTGAGATCAAGAAGAAGAGCGAGCAGAACATTGGAGAAACGCTCAAGGAGCTCCTCCCAGCAGATCTTCTCAAATTTGGTCTTATTCCTGAGTTTGTCGGCCGTTTACCTGTCATGGTTACGCTCGATGCTTTGGATGAAGACGCACTTGTTCGGATTCTTACCGAGCCGAAGAATGCTCTTGTGAAGCAGTATGAGAAACTTCTCGAACTCGATGGTGTCGCCCTAGAGTTCAAAGAAGAAGCACTCACTGCCATCGCAGAGGAAGCGATTCGCCGGAACACAGGTGCTCGTGGTTTGAGAGCGATCGTTGAAGAGATTATGCTTAATGTGATGTATGATCTACCTTCTCGCACTGATGTCACCAAGTGCGTCGTCACAAAGGATGTCATCCTAAAGAAGGAAGAGCCCTTCCTTGTGACAACGGATAAAGGGAAAAAGAGTAAGAAGGAAGAGTCCGCTTAAGCTTGAATGGCTGTTACAAAAGGCTGTTATCCAGAATTAACTGGGTAACAGCCTTTTTCTACGTTTCAAATCTTTCGCTTTCTGAGATCATTTAGTAATTCAAACATTAAATCATGGAGTGTTTATTGACCACCAAGAGAAAGGAACTTAGAATTTTTGAGCCCTCCGGAGTCAAGATGCTTTCGGGGTGAAATTGTAGGCCGTAAAAAGGATAGTATCTGTGGCGGATCCCCATGACCAGATCATTTTTGGTACGTGCTGTGATGATAAAAATGGAGCTCAGTTCAAGGGGATCGACAATGAGGGAGTGATATCTTCCAGCGAGAAAGCCTTGTTCACATCCCGAGAAAAGTTCTGTCTCATCATGAAAGATTGGGGATTGCTTCCCATGTAGCACTTCTCTAGAGCGGGTTACTTTTGAGCCGAAGGCATGGGCTAAGGCCTGATGCCCTAGACAGACTCCTAGAAGAGGAATAGGCTTTCCTTGACGTGCACGCTCGTTGAGCAGACGAATAACTTCGAGGGAGATTCCGGCCTCCTTCGGGGTACAGGGTCCCGGGGAAATGATAACTCCATCGGGGTCACAGGCTAGAAACTCCTCGGCCTCTAATTCATCATTTCGATAAACCTTTATGGATTCCCCTAATTCGCCGAAGGCCTGAACGAGGTTATAGGTGAAGGAATCGTAGTTATCTAAGATTGCAAGCATAAGATCACGGCCTTTCTGGATGAAGTTTAACTCACCCTGAAAAATTAACAACGTTAAATAATGCATTCGCCTTATATATTGTCTCTTTGTATTCATGTTCTGGTACGGAGTCGAAAACGATTCCAGCCCCAGACTGAACACTTACTTCATTTTCTTGGATGGTTAAAGTACGAATTGTAATGCAAAAATCTAGATCTCCATTCCAACGAAAGATGCCAAGTGCTCCACCGTAAGCACCTCGGTAGTCGGGTTCTAAGTCCTGTAGGATTTCCATAGCTCGTACTTTCGGTGCGCCACTTAAAGTACCCGCAGGAAATACAGCTTTTAAGGCATCGAGAGAATCATAGGGGGTAGTGAGCTTTCCTTCTACCGTTGATACAATGTGCATGACATGGGAGAAATATTGGACTCCAGCATATTCGCTAACGTCGACACTTCCATATTTAGATACTCTACCGATATCATTGCGTCCAAGGTCAACAAGCATAGCATGTTCGGCCATTTCTTTAGGGTCTTCTAGAAGTTCCTTTTGTCTAAGTTGGTCTTCCTCAGCGGTTGCACCTCGTGGGCGGGTTCCGGCGATAGGGCGGGTTTTGATTTGGGATCCGATAGATGAGATTAATAGTTCAGGAGAGCTTCCGACTAAGGTTTCCTCCTCACCAAATATGCAAAAAAGCCAAGGTGATGGGTTTAGAACTCTAAGCTTTTGATAGGTAGACCACGGTTCAATCCGAAGGTTAAGGGTAAATCGTTGAGAGAGAACGGCCTGGAAGATGTCTCCGGCTCGAATATATTCCTTAATTCGTTCGACTCGAGATAAGAAATTCTCACGTGACATATTAGGCTGCCATACTTTGCAACTTACTTCTTTTAAATCAAGGGAATTTGATAAGGAAAATGGTTGATATTCTCTGAAATAATGGTGGAGCTCTTCCGCCCAAGAATTGAAAACCTGTTGCAAATGGTCTTCTTCTTCAGCGAAGACTTCTAGGATGACTTTATTATAGTGAGGAAGGATAACAATATTCACTGGACAAAGGCGGAAGAAATAGTGCGGCGTAGCTGAACTTGCTTTGGGTTTTTGCCAATGAAGTCCCCATTCATAGTCTAGATACCCTATTATTCCGCTTTCAAAATTCATTCCAGGAAAGTTGGCCTCACGAAACCTTCTAAGATGGATCAAGGGATCTGGATTAGAAGTCTCAGTTTGGTCAAAGGTTTGACGGGATAAGATCCAGCCTTGACCAAAGCCCAGATAGGTGCGTTCCTGTGCGCCTTCTTTACCTTCAAGGAGGGCAAAGCACTTTTCCCCAAGTGTTTCTCCGAATTGAACGAGGCCCATAACCCAGTTGGGATCACGATTAGTAAAAGATTCAAGCACCCACTCTTTTTGTGCAGCTAGCATAGCGTCGTCAACTCCTTAACAAGGTGAATTTCGCAGTTTAAATACCCATTTATAAACCTCTTGTTCGCAATTGCATATCTCAGCTTCCGGTAGCTTTAGGTCATCAAGCTCGGCGAATCTCTTTACTAAGGCACTTCCTACTATGACACCCTCGCAGACCTCGCTTAGTTTTGCAACTTGTTCTGGGGCTTGGATCCCGAAGCCGACAAATCGAGGTAAGGAGAGTGGAGTTTTTAGAGAAAGTATGAAATTAAGGATATGGGGAGGAATTTCCGCTTCACCACCTGTTATGCCATTGCGAGATAAGACATAGGCGAAACCGTCTTCAACATCAGATAGGGTTTGAAGGTGGTCGGGCAGGCTCGTTTGTGCAATCATCGGGATAAATGTTAATAGATCTTCGATGACCTCACTTGCTCGTTGGCGAAAGGATGCACATTCGCGCCATGGCAAGTCGGGGAGAATTATACCATCTACTCCGGCTTGAACCGCATCTCGAAGGAAACGGTCATAGTCATAAGTGAGTATGGGATTGAGATAACTCATTAGGAGTACAGGGGTCTCATGGTTCTCTTCACGGAAACGACGTACCAAACCTAAAACTCCCCTGAGATTCGTTCCTCCCTTGAGGGCTCGTAAGCCTGCCGCTTGAATTACTGGGCCGTCGGCTATAGGGTCGCTGAACGGAACTCCGAGTTCAAGTATGTCGACTCCGGCTTGGGCAAGTCCTTTTAAGCGGCGAAGGGTAGTCTCTGAATTCGGGTCTCCAGCCATGAGATATGTGATTAAGCCAGTTCCCAGGTTGTTTTGGGGTGTCTTTTGTCGAGCCTTGGCAAGGGCACGCTGTAATCGGTCATTCATATGATTAACCTCCTTAATTTTATTATTAGAAGTTATGAGGAAACCCTAAAACAGCTTTCCTCCTGTGTGAGAAGCTACCGACTTCGGGTCACTATTGGTAATTCTTTTATGGTTTAGAGCAGTTTAGTTATCGGAGAAACTTTGCTAACGTCTCGACATCTTTGTCTCCTCGTCCAGATAGGTTAACGATAATGTGCTGATTTGGGGAAAGCTTGGGAGCAAGTTTTACAGCATAGGCAACGGCATGGGAACTCTCTAAAGCAGGGAGTATTCCCTCTGTACGGGCGAGAAGCTCACTTGCTTGAAGGGCTTCTTCATCGGTTACACTGACATATTGAGCGCGTCCGATGTCTTTGAGATAGCTATGCTCTGGTCCAACTCCAGGGTAATCGAGGCCTGCAGAAATGGAGTGTGTGTCGAGGATCTGGCCATCCTCATTTTGCAAGAGATAGCTGTAGGCCCCATGCAGAACTCCAGGGCGCCCTAAGGTTAAAGTGGCGGCATGCTCTCCTAAGGCTGATCCTTTTCCTCCAGCTTCGACTCCAATCAGCTGAACACTTCGATCGGGGATAAAGGGATGGAAAAAGCCAATTGCATTACTTCCCCCACCGACACAGGCGATGAGAATATCCGGAAGATGTCCCACCTCACTTAAGAATTGGGCACGGGTTTCCTTGCCGATTACGGTCTGAAAGTCTCGAACGATTGTTGGATAGGGATGGGGTCCAGCGGCTGTGCCAAAACAGTAGAACGTGTCTTCGACATTTGTGACCCAGTCTCTCAAGGCTTCATTGATTGCATCCTTAAGGGTACGTGATCCAGTAGAAACTGAGCGGACCTCAGTGCCCAGCATTCTCATACGTAGGACATTGAGATGTTGTCTTCGAATATCTTCTTCTCCCATATAGACCACGCAGTCGAGTCCAAAGAGTGCACAAGCGGTAGCGGTCGCGACCCCATGCTGGCCCGCCCCAGTTTCCGCTATAACCCGCCTTTTTCCCATTCGCTTCGCAAGGAGGATTTGACCGATGGTATTGTTGATTTTGTGGGCACCCGTATGGTTAAGATCCTCGCGCTTTAAATAAATTTGGGCTCCATCCAACTTTTCACTCAGACGTATTGCAGAGTAGAGAAGGGAAGGACGTCCGACATACTTTTTCAAGAGGTCGTCGCACTCGATTTGGAAAGCGGGATTTTTTCGAGCGTTTATATAGGCCGTCTCTAATTCTTCTAGGACCGGAATAAGGGTTTCTGGAACAAAGGAACCGCCATATCGTCCGAAATGGCCACCTTGGGATAAAGAGGTGTGGTTAGTTAACATGTGAAATCCTCCGTTCGTTTTTTAATTATACGTCTTCAACTCGACGGATGATGTATTTCTCAATTGCTTAAATTTGGCGAAGGCTTTTCCTGAATCAAGGCTTTCAGTAGCTAGGGCGATTCCTTCTTGAATACTGAGTGCTTTCTCGGCTGTATAGAGGGCAGTTCCCGCATTGAGGAGTACAATATCACGTTTAGGTCCCTTTTCACCCTCGAGGATACTGAGAGTGATTTGGGCATTGTCTGTTGGAGACCCTCCCTCGATATCATGGAGTGAGCACCGCTTAAAACCGAGTTCTTCTGGGTTAATAGTGAAGTTAGTCATTTCTTCACCTTGAATTAGGATGGCTTGGGTATTGGCTGTGAGGCTTACCTCATCTAAACCATCTTCTCCTACAGCTACGATAGCTCGTTTGACTCCGAGAATTTGGAGAGCTCTGGCCATCTTCGGCAGAAGGGGAAGGGAAGAAACCCCGAGTAATTGGTAGGGAGCATTGGCTGGATTGAGTAGGGGTCCGAGTAAATTAAATATAGTTCGGATACCAAGCTCACGACGTTCTACAGCGACTTTGGCCATAGCAGGATGGTAAAGTGGGGCGAAAAGAAAGGCCATACCAATTGTTTGTAGGTGGGCTTCACTTTCCTGAGGTGTCGTGGTAAGAGAAACTCCGAGGTGTTCTAGAACATCTGCACTTCCACAACGACCGGAGGCAAAGCGATTCCCATGTTTCGCAACGGGGACTCCTGCACCAGCTACAATGAAGGCGGCAGTTGTTGAGATATTGAACGTGCCACCACCGTCTCCACCTGTCCCACAGGTATCGAGTGCCCCTTCGGGGGCTTTGATCGGGTGACTTGCTTCTCGTAAGGTTTTTGCAAAGGCGGCAATCTCTTCAGCGCTTTCTCCTTTAAGTCGTAAGCCGAAGAGTAGGCCACCAATTTGGGTAGGGGTTAAATTACCTGCAAGGAGGTCTCGAATCACAGCGGAGGCGAGTTCGGGAGGGAGATCTTGATTAAGGGCTAGGCGGTCTAGCGATTCACGGATTTTTGTTGTCATAATGGATTACTCCTTTCAGATTTGGGGTTTAATTTCGAGAGTTGCGCTCCAGTTCCATAGAGGATGAAGTGAACCAGTGGTGCCGCTTCCCAAACCATTAGAGGTTTAAGGACTTTGCTCGGTAAACGAATTTTTGGATAAGCTCGCGGTCCTTACGGCCATGAAGTTCTATACCTGAACTGACATCGACTCCGTAGGGGTTGGTTTGGCGGATGGCGTCAGAGATATTCTCAGGATTGAGTCCGCCGGCTAGAATTACTGGGTAGCCAGTTTTCTTTATTTCCCGAAGAAAGTCTTGGAAATGAGTATCCTGCCAGGGAAGGGGGACTCCAGTTCCGCCAGTGTGTCCTTGGTGGTTGGAGTCGAGGAGTATCCCGTGAAGGGAGTGAGGGAGGCGTGGTTGCCTGTAGATAAAGTCCCTGGAGTCGCCATTTGATAGGGAAGGGAAGGAGATTACTTTAATCTTAGGAACTGGAATTTCACGATATAGTTCTAGATCCTCCCCACCATGGAATTGAAGGGTGTCTAATACGCTTTGTCTCGTGATTGACGCGACCTTGGCTGGAGATTCGTCTGCAAATACTCCGACTTTACTCACAAAGGGCGGAAGGTGGGACGAAATCATTTGAATTGCATTTGGCTCGATATATCGCTTGCTACTCGGAACGAGGATGAATCCGAGAGCATCCGCACCTGCTTCCACTGCCCAAAGTGCTTCCTCCAAGGACTGAATTCCACATATCTTTACTCGAATCATCAGATACTCCTACTCCTTTTGTTTTTTTTGTATCATACTTAGGGTGGGGTTCATTAACTGGGAGAGGCCTTTTTCTTAAGTCCGGCCTGGAGTAGAGCTTGGATATGTCGTGAGGGATGGCTTGACCGGACGCAGGATTCTCCGACTAAGATGGCATTGGCTCCATATTGGGAGACGAATGCAGCATCTTGGGGGGTGTGAATTCCGCTTTCACTGATCAGGATGCAATCGTCTGGAACAAGGCGGCTTAGCCCCTCTGTTCGTTTTAGATTAATTTCAAACGTTCTTAAATCTCGGTTATTGATTCCAAGGATGGAGGCACCGGCGTCAAGGGCTCGTTTAATTTCTTGCTCGTCCCGACATTCAACTAAGACTTTTAAGCCAAGTTTATTCGCTAAGTGAAGAAGGCTTTTAAGCTTTGTGTCGTCTAATATCGCCGTTATGAGAAGAATGGCATCTGCTCCCAGTAAGGCACTTTCATAGAGTTGGTATTCTGTGAAGAGAAAGTCCTTGCGTAAGAGGGGGAGGGAGGTTAAGCTGCGTACCTTTTGAAAATCTTCTGTTCCTCCCAGAAAAAAGTCTTCTTCTGTGAGAATAGAGATGAGTGAAGCACCCCCTGCCTCATAGTTCTGGACAATTTCTTCGAGAGAGTGTTCCCAAGGAATAGTTCCTTTGCTCGGGGATGCCCGTTTAATCTCGGCTACGACGTGAAAAGTACCCCGGGTAAGTAGCCATTTTCTGGGTGAGTATGCGATGGGGTTTTCCCGCCATCGCTTTACGAGTTCCTCAAACGGCAGGGCCTTCTCACTCTCTCTAAGACGTTTTCTTTTCTGGATTAGAATTTTGTCTAAGATATCCATGTGCTTGCCACCTCCTGAATTCTAGAATTTAAACGAGGTTACAGTGTATCAATGTTTGTACTCCCTCATTTTTGTACACAAAAAAAGCCTTCCGTCCCAAAGGACAGAAAGCTTCTGTGGTGCCACCTTAATTCATACTTGATTAGGACTTCAGAAAAACCTTGTAGAGTAGGCTTTACACATGAAGACACCAATCAGATACCTTAATCAGGTACGGAGAAACTCATATAAACATACTTTGCTTCCGTTTAAAAGGACAATGTAAGGCCGGTTTACGGAAGGTTAACTTCCTGAACATTCAACAGGAAAATAAAAAAACTTCCTGCCCAAGAAAAGGACAGAAAGTTACTTCCGTGTTGCCACCTTAATTTGCATAGATCAAGAAATATAATTGATATACTCGACCCATACCTCTAATCGGATGCGGAGAGAATGTCATAATTGCTCTCGATACCCGTGTTTCTGTAACGGGAAACCCCCGGCTCACCTACTCATAAAGTCAAGAAATTGACTATTCTTTCGGATTGCGCTTCTGAGACCCATTCCACCAAACGGTTTGTATCAGCTCTCACCAGCCCTGACTCGCTTGGACATTCCTGCTAAGGCGTACTCTTTCTCATCATCAGCTCTAACACATTGAATTGATTGTTATTATATGCTGGAAAATGGAGGATGTCAAAAGGTTTTATTCTAAATTTTTTCATAAGGCTTGTAAAATGTACTAGTCAACCTTTATACCCCTGCCGGAAATGCTTTAAACTAACGTTTCCAAATCTAATTCTCTGGTAATACTACAAAGGAGAAATTAGGTAGATTTTGCCTGCAGGAGGGAATGTGAACGGATGAATGGTTTGAGTGGTATTGTCATGGTGGTCCAGCTTATTTTTGCTGTGGTCATCGGGCTCTATTTTTGGGGGATGCTAAAGTCCCAGCAGGGAAACAAGGTTGCAGTGGAGCGAGAGTCACGCAAGGAACTTGAGAAACTTGAGAAGATGCGTAAGATTACCTTGACTACACCGCTTGCGGAGAAAACTCGGCCAACAAATTTTGAAGAAATTGTCGGGCAAAAGGAAGGTATCAAAGCCTTACGTGCGGCACTATGTGGCCCGAATCCCCAGCATGTACTTATATATGGCCCTCCGGGAATAGGAAAAACAGCGGCGGCTCGTTTAGTGCTTGAGGAGGCGAAGAAAAATCCACTGTCTCCGTTTAAGGAACATGCTAAGTTCATGGAGATTGATGGTGCAACAGCTCGGTTTGATGAACGGGGGATTGCAGACCCTTTAATTGGTTCTGTCCATGATCCGATTTATCAGGGCGCTGGGGCTATGGGAATGGCAGGGATTCCTCAACCTAAGGCGGGTGCGGTGACGAAAGCCCATGGGGGTGTTTTGTTCATTGATGAGATTGGAGAACTTCATCCGATTCAGATTAATAAGCTATTGAAAGTTTTAGAGGATCGTAAAGTCATACTCGAGAGCGCGTATTACAGCTCAGAAGATCCGAATATCCCAGCTCATATCCATGACATCTTTCAAAATGGTTTGCCTGCAGATTTCCGTATGGTTGGAGCAACCACGCGTAGTCCAGAGGAGATTCCACCTGCGATTCGCTCGCGATGTATGGAGATCTATTTTCGCTCGCTCCTTCCAGAGGAAATTGCTCAAATCGCTCGGGGTGCCGCCGGGAAGATGGAGATTCCCATCACGGCAAGTGCCGTCGATGTCGCTAAGCAGTATGCCACAAACGGACGTGAAGCCGTCAATATCGTTCAGCTTGCTGCAGGGGTCGCTCAATCAGATAAGGTTTTCGAGATTAATGCCGCAACCATAGAGTGGGTGGTAACCTCGGGGCAGTATGCCCCACGTCCAGATCGGAAAGTCCCGCCAGTAGCTGAAGTCGGAGTCGTCAATGGACTTGCTGTTTATGGTCCGAATATGGGGATGCTGCTTGAACTCGAGGTGACGGCCCATCCGGTCACTCCGGGTACAGGAGAACTCCTCGTGACGGGCATCGTGGAAGAAGAGGAACAAGGGAGCTCCTTTAAGAAAACCCGACGTAAAAGTATGGCGCGAAGCTCAGTGGAGAATGTCCTCACTGTGATTCGTCGTCAGCTTGGCATTACCCCTCATAACTATGACATTCATGTCAATTTCCCTGGGGGAGTACCGATCGATGGACCTTCGGCAGGGATAGCGATCGCCACGGCTGTCGTCTCTGCCATACGTAAAGAGAGAGTGGATAATTTCTTGGCGATGACAGGGGAACTTTCTATACGGGGCGGGGTGAAACCTGTTGGTGGAATCGCAGCCAAGATTGAGGCTGCCCATCAAGCAGGATGTCGAAGAGTTTTTATCCCAAAAGAAAATTGGCAGGAACGCTTCAACAATTATGCCGAAGGCTTCGAGGTTATCGCTGTGGAAAGTTTAACTGAAGTATTGGCAGAGGCCTTGTTGAGCGATTCTGGGATTGAAAAGACCGAAATTCGGCCGATGCTGGATGAAGTCTTATCTCGTCTCGATTTAAATCCTGTACAGGCTGTCAATTTGCCTGAGCGAGGTCAATCATGTTAGAATAGTTCTAGACAGAGAATGGCACACTAATTTCAGTGTGCTTTTTTCATTCGGAACCTCTAAACTGTCCGAATGAGAAGGAGGGAATTTGATGAGCAAAGAACGGGAATTACCATTACTGCCCTTGCGAGGGATTCTTGTCTTTCCATATATGGTGATCCATTTGGATGTAGGACGTGAACGCTCCATGGCAGCTATTGAAGAGGCAATGCTGGGAGATAGAATCATCCTCTTAGCTTCACAGAAGGAGACAGAGATTGATTCTCCTAACGCAGAGGATATCCATTCCATTGGAACTTTAGCAGAAATTAAGCAACTTCTAAAACTCCCAGGGGGTACGATGCGCGTCCTAGTCGAAGGGATGCACCGTGGAAAAGTTTTAGGATTTGTAGCAGAGGAGCCTTACTTTAAGGTTCGGGTAGAGGAAGTCGAAGAGACAGTTAAGGAAATTACCCCAGATCTCGATGCCTTAACTCGTGGTGTGATTCATCAGTTTGAAGAGTATGCTAAGTTGAGTAAAAAGGTCCCACAAGAAACTCTGGGGACAGTACTCGGAGTAGAGGAACCAGGGCGTCTAGCCGACATCGTGGCCTCACACCTTAATCTAAAAATCGGAGATAAGCAATCTATCCTTGAAGCCCTCGAAGTTTCAGAGCGCTTAGAGCGCCTTACTGAACTGATTATGCGGGAGATTGAGATCATGGAGCTTGAGCGCCGGATTGGTCTTCGTGTGCGCAAGCAGATGGAAAAAGCACAAAAAGAGTATTACCTGCGTGAGCAGATGAAGGCGATCCAAAAGGAACTCGGGGATAAGGATGAGAAGCAGGCTGAAGTCGAGGAATATCGGCAAAAAGTTGCTCAAGCAAAATTATCGGCTGAGGTCGAGGAAAAGGCTTTAAAGGAAATCGACCGACTTGAAAAGATGCCTCAAGCTTCTGCAGAAGGGACGGTTGTACGAACTTATCTCGATTGGATTCTTGCCCTTCCCTGGAGTAAGGTGAGCCGAGATAAAACGGATATTCCCCGCGCTGAGAAGATTTTGAATGAGGATCATTACGGTCTGGAAAAAGTCAAGGAGCGGATATTGGAGTTCCTAGCCATCCGAAAGCTCACACCGAAGATGAAGAGCCCCATTCTTTGTTTCGTTGGGCCACCTGGAGTGGGGAAAACCTCTCTGGCTAAGTCTGTTTCGCGTGCGCTCGACCGGAAATTTGTCCGGATGTCTTTGGGCGGGGTGCGTGATGAAGCGGAGATTCGCGGACATCGTCGGACCTACATAGGTGCACTTCCGGGGCGGATTCTACAGGGGATGAGAACGGCTGGAACACGAAATCCGGTATTTCTCCTCGATGAGATTGATAAGATGGCCTCGGATTTCCGTGGCGATCCAGCCTCTGCACTTCTCGAAGTCTTAGATCCGGAGCAGAATAGTACTTTTGCTGATCATTATCTGGAGTTGCCCTTTGATTTATCGAACACTTTATTTATCATGACAGCCAATTCGTTACATACAGTTCCGCGACCACTGCTCGATCGAATGGAAGTCATTTCGTTAAGCGGCTATACCGAGGATGAAAAGGTTAATATTGCACGGAAATATCTCGTTCCCAAACAGCTTAAGGCACACGGCTTAAAAGAAGAAATCATGCCCATCAGCGATGAGGTTCTCTTGAAGCTAGTGCAGGGCTATACTCGGGAGTCCGGAGTACGTAACCTTGAACGCCAAATCGCAAATCTCTGTCGTAAGGTTGCGACACGCTATGTGAAGAAGGAGTGGGAGCCTCAGGCACTCACTCAGGAGGAACTGGAGGATTTACTGGGAGCGCCTCGTTTCCACTTCCAGGTCGCAGCGCCCAATCCGGAAATCGGTGCAGTGACTGGGCTTGCATATACTGAAGTCGGTGGGGATGTCCTAACAATTGAGGTGATCCCGTTGCCAGGCAAAGGGCAGCTCACTTTGACCGGTAAGCTTGGGGATGTGATGAAGGAGTCGGCCTATGCCGGTCGGACATTCGTACGTGCTCACTCACGGGAGTTAGGAATACCGGATGACTTTTATGAAAAGGTCGATCTTCATATTCATGTTCCGGAAGGAGCGATTCCCAAAGATGGCCCTTCTGCCGGGATTACGATGGCGACCGCGATGGCTTCAGCTCTTACTAATCGTGCGGTTCGTTCGGATCTTTGCATGACAGGGGAAATCACTCTGAGAGGGAATGTCTTGCCCATCGGTGGAGTGAAGGAAAAAGTCCTCGCTGCACATCGCGCTGGGATGAAGATCGTCATCTTGCCTGAGCAGAATCGTAAGGATCTTGAAGAAGTTCCAGAAATGGCGCGCAAGGCTTTGGAATTCCACTTCGTGAGTCGGATGGAAGAAGTGATTGATCTGGCGCTTCTGCCGGTTGCGGAGTCGGAGCAGTACCTTGGGAGGGCTAGTCAGTTTCCACTCTTCGGGCAAGGGGAGATTCCGTCAGTGCCGGTGCCTAGGCCGGAGGAACGGCCGGTGTCGAAGGGGTATTAATTTCACTATAGAAGAATTACAAAGAAGACACGGGGTTAGCTATACCCCGTGTTCTTGCCATATGGACTTCATATTAGAGTAAAAAGGAGCATGTTATTTTGTGATTACAATTCGTAAAGCTGAATATGTCACATCAGCGGTTAATTTCAAGGGTTACCCTGAAGGGCCTGAACCGGAGATTGCCCTGGCTGGGCGCTCGAATGTCGGGAAATCGTCCTTAATCAATAAGTTTATTAACCGGAAGAATCTTGCCAGAACAGGGAATACTCCGGGAAAAACACGGATGCTTAATTTCTACCGAATTAACGATGAATGGACCTTCGTCGACTTACCGGGTTATGGGTATGCAAAGGTGTCTAAAGAAGTCAAGGGGACTTGGGGCACGATGATGGAGGAATATTTTTCTCGCCGTGAGAACTTGAGGGCGGTCATTCAAGTGGTGGATATGCGGCATGAGCCTAGCCTTGAGGACAAGGAAATGCATGCTTTTTTGCGCACTCGTGGGATCCCCGTCCTGGTCGTCGCGACAAAGGCGGATAAGATCACCAAGGGTCATTGGCCAAAGCATCTTAGCATGATTGCTAAAGGCTTAGAGATTCCTGATTGGCACTTGATTGTTCCGTATTCCGCAGAGACGGGACTGGGAGTGGAAGATCTACACCAGGCGGTGGAAGAGATTCTAGCGGAGCCTGAAGAGGAAGACTTAGAAGTAAAGTCTGAGGAAAATTTGTAGGGAACGGTCTTGACCGTTCCCTTTTGGCATCGTGCGCCACGCATGACGATTAACTAGACGGTGAAAGTCCGTTATGGGGGTATGTAGCGACCAACCATTAGCTTAAGGCAAGGGTGTCCATCGTGAGGTGGAATCTGAAGGAAGCCGGCGGCAAAGTTCCGACCCGAGGAACACGAACAATATCAGGCGCAAAACGTGGGGCAAGACTGCGATCCAAGCCGAAGCCCAAAAGCTACACGGACACGTTAGCGTAAATGTTGCGGGTACATGGAATGAAAGTGAATCGTCTTACCGTGGGAGACCTCACAGACAGGCGGAAACAGAGTAAGAAACCTGGTTGAAACAAGATTTATCGTGAGGAGTCAGCAGAAGCCATAGTACAGAGGTGCTCTAGACACCGACGGAAGGGCCGAACCAAAGGAGGTGTGGGTCAATGAAAGTTACTGAAAGTGGTAATTTAAAACACAGACAACTTCGTTTTGAAGACTATCTGCAAAAGGTATCTGCGGAACAGAAAGAATATGTAGAAGTGTGCGCGCCACCAAAGATGACCGAAACCGACAGCACTAACACCAACGAGCAAACAGAGAAACTGGTGGAGGAAATCCTTAATGCCGAGAACTTGAATCGAGCCTACAAGCAAGTGAAGAGGAACAAAGGTGCAGGTGGAATCGACGGTATGCAGGTGGATGAACTTCTGCCCTTCCTGAGAGAACACAAGGATGAACTTCTACAATCTCTCTGGGACGGGAAATACCGTCCAAAACCCGTACGGAGAGTAGAAATACTCAAAGAGAACGGGAAAATGAGAAAACTGGGAATCCCCACCGTCGTGGACAGGCTCATCCAACAAGCCGTAACCCAAGAGCTCTCGCCAATCTTCGAGAAGCAATTCTCAGACAACAGCTATGGATTTCGACCTAACCGAAGTGCCCATGATGCACTAAGAGAGTGTCAAAGACACATTGCTGATGGTTATGTCTACGTAGTAGACATGGACCTAGAGAAATACTTTGACACGGTCAACCAAAGCAAACTCATCCAAATCCTATCGGAAACGATAAAAGATGGAAGAGTTATATCCTTAATCTATAAATTCCTCAGAGCAGGAGTCATGGTCGATGGATTATTCGAAGAAAGTCCAGAGGGCGTCCCACAAGGGGGTCCACTGAGTCCATTACTTGGAAACATCATGCTGAACGTCTGTGACCACGAGCTAGAAAGACGTGGACACCGCTTTGTGCGCTATGCAGATGATATGATGATTTTCTGCAGGAGCAAGAAAGCGGCGCAGCGGACCCTAGACCATATTCTTCCGTACATCGAAGGGAAGCTATTCCTCAGAGTAAACAGGGAGAAAACAAAAGTGGCACATGTCAAAGAGGTAAAGTTTCTAGGACATGGCTTTTATATGCACAAAGGAGAAGGACGTTTGAGAATCCACCCGAAAAGCATCCAAAAACTGAAGGATAAAATCCGAGAAATGACTGGACGAAGTAACGGAATGGGAATCGAAGAAAGGAAAATGAAACTCAATCAGATAGTGCGAGGCTGGACGAATTACTTTAAGCTAGCTGACGCAAAGAGCCTACTTAGAACACTAGATGAATGGCTGAGAAGCCGCATACGGATGGTCACATGGAAACGATGGAAGAGAATACGCACGCGCGGCGAAAACCTCAAGAAACTTGGGATTAGAGAAGAGCAAGCATGGATGTGGGCAAACACAAGAAAAGGCTATTGGCGAATAGCCCATAGCCAGATTTTACTGATAGCCCTATCCAACAAACGAATTGAGCGTGCCGGATATCTCAGTTTTAATCAAATATATTTTGCAAAGTAACGTGTAAACTTTGGAACCGCCGTATACCGAACGGTACGTACGGTGGTGTGGGAGGTCGGCTGATCAAATAATGGTCAGCCTCCTACCCGATTATGTCACAACGTCCGCTATGGAAACGTGGGGTTTAGGTTATCTGGAGTTAATTAAAAAGGCGGAAGAGACCTAAATTCCAATTTTGTAGCCGAATTAGATATTATCTGATATACTCAATTTGGGCAGTATCATTAGAACTGCACCTTTTTGTGAAATCCAGTTATTTATACTGCCTGTATCCATTATGGACCGGGACAGAGGGATAAAACAGTTCTGTGTTTAAAAGTTCCTTCTGGCTAAAGGAACTTTTTTTATTGTTTTATCACCTCTCCTGAAAAAAGGAGGAAAAATTATGAAATCAACAAAAGACTTCTTGGAAATGAAAAAGCAAAGAAAAAAGATTGTCATGGTAACTGCCTACGATTATCCATCAGCTAAGCAAGCCGAGCAAGCTGATGTAGACATGATTCTAGTTGGTGATTCTCTTGGTAATGTTGTACTTGGCTATGATTCAACCATCTATGTGACAATGGAAGATATGATTCATCACGCTAAGGCGGTTAAACGTGGGGCTTGCAACACTTTCATAGTAGTTGATATGCCATTTATGAGCTGTCATCTATCCATCAGAGATACACTTTTAAACGGAGCAAGGATTCTTCAGGAAACTGGTGCTCAGGCTGTAAAAGTGGAAGGGGCTGATGAAGTGCTCCCCCATATCGAAGCACTTGTAAAAGCTGGTATTCCTGTTGTATCCCATCTAGGACTGACTCCGCAATCAGTAGGAGTCCTTGGAGGATTCAAAGTTCAGGGGAAAGATGCAGAGACTGCTAGGAAAATAGTCGAGGATGCGAAACGATGTCAGGAAGTAGGTTCCTTTGCTGTTTTGCTTGAATGTGTTCCAAAACAGCTTGCCGAAGAAATTACTTCCTTACTTCCAATTCCTACGATAGGGATTGGAGCAGGTGTTCATACTGATGGACAAGTGCTTGTATACCATGACATTCTTACTTACGGAGTAGAACGCGTCTCGAAATTCGTTAAACCCTTTGCAAATGTGAATGAACAAATGATTCACGGCCTAAGGGGGTATGCAAACGAAGTGAGAAACGAACTTTTCCCTGATGACGAGCACAGTTTCACAATGAAAGAAGAAGAATTAAAGACTCTTTACGGAGGTAGGGAATGACTTAAGGGGTTCAATTTTTGGATTTGAAAATCTAAAAATAACCACAAAATCGCAACTGTTTAGCATATCAATCAGCAAAGTTTCTAGCAGGAAAATAGCCATGATTTGGATTCATCAAATCATGGCTATTTTCTGCTGCTTTACTCGTGACAGCCTCTGGGATTTTCACTTTACTGCTTATAATAAGAAGATTAGGAATAAGAAAACATTATTTTATTCTTCGTTACTTATTAGCTGAAGTGCAAATGATCTGGTGCGTTTATCATCTGTGATAAATATAGAATTATACCCTAAATCTCTTTCAGCGAGCATTCCAACATATTTTAATTGAGAGTGCTTGCAATACCTTCTGATACCCTCTTCAAATAAGTCAGCTCCTTTTTCTGGTTTGTAACCACAGGTCGTTATAATAGCTAACTTTTTACCAACCCAAAGAGAAGGTCCCACTTCATCACCATAATATTTATTCATTCCATATACTAATCGGTCCAACAATGATTTCATTGGTGGGGTACAGTACCAAGAATGAATAGGCGTAGCTAAAACAATTACGTCGCAATCGGATATTTTGTCAAAAATATCTTGTGTATCATCCTTGAACTGGCACCCGAAAGTAGTCCAATCTTTTTGGCAGTTTCTACAAGCAATGCAGGGTTCAATATGCTTGTCATAAAGCCAAATTAAATCATGCTGAATTTGATTAAGCTTAAGCTCTTCAATAAACGGCTTTAAAAGCTTAATAGTATTTCCATTCTTTCGCGGACTTCCCATAAGAATACAAAATCTCACATTACCACTCCTCTACTAATATATTACTTAATTAAAAAACCATTTGCACTAAAAACATATAAACTGCCGTTCCAACTCCAATGCTCAGAAGGGTATTGCCTTAACAGATGTTAAAGATGTTTACTTAACTATGAGACCTAATAGTGTAGATAGAGAAACTGCTTGCATCGTAGTAACTATTGCACCTTTTACATCAGGAATGTTTACTCCTATACCGTCAATTTCACAGCTGGTAAAGTCTATTCCCTTAAGATTTGTGAATTGCATTTGGGCCTGAAGTAGATTAGACTCTTGAAATTCTACTTTCGAAAAGGTTGAGTTCTTAAAATCCGAGGAACGTAATTGACATTGGAGGAAGGCAACTTGCTTACAATTAGAATAGCTGAAGAAAGCATATTGACCATTGCAATTTTCGAAAATGACATCTCTCAAGGTGGCATCACTAAGATTGATACCAATGATTTTACAATTAATAAATTCGACTCTATGTAAGGACGCTTCATTAAAATCTACATTGGATAAATCACAATTTTGAAAGCTTACATCGATCAGCTCTATATGTCGAAAAATGATTTCGCTAAAAATAACGTTTTTCAATATGACTTGTTTGAACGTCACTCTATCTGTTTTGTGGTTTTCTAAAGTGCAATCGCTTATTGTTCCGAAAGAAAAGATGGTTTCATCCTCTATAGTTTCAGCCGATAATTCTATGCGAGATAGTCCGTTATCAAATCTAGGTCTTAAGACTTTTGTTATTACTTTCTTGTCTTCCATGTGTGATTACCTCCATTTGGTACCT
The DNA here is from genome assembly GCF_055378975.1 of Desulfitobacterium elongatum. Classification (NCBI taxonomy): domain Bacteria; kingdom Bacillati; phylum Bacillota; class Clostridia; order Eubacteriales; family Desulfitobacteriaceae; genus Desulfitobacterium; species Desulfitobacterium elongatum. The sequence goes on from NZ_AP038772.1 coordinate 715,658, forward strand.
TGATTTGAGAATGATGCTCTATATTTAATCAAGTTGAATTAGTAATGTAAGCTATTATACCATTAGTAGCCAAAGATATTAAGGTAATCACAGAAGGTCCAGTTAAGATGATCTTAAGTCATCATAACTGGACCTTTCCTTTGCACTTTCCTACAAATGCATTTCTTTCACTCATTAGATTACATCAAAAAGACTTAGTTGATCACTTTCTGGAATACCTTTTAAGCAACCAAATTTTCTAAGCATATCTATAGCAGAATTCCCAATCTTAGAACGTTTCTTTACATCCTCTATGGAGTTGAAGGGTTTTTCTTGGGCAGCGTTATATATACCTTCTGCCGCGACGGTTCCCATTCCGGATATACTATTTAGGGGCGGTCTTAAGCCTTCCTCTTCTACCAGGAATTTTGTGGCATGGGATTTGTATAAATCAATGGGCAGGAAATTAAGGCCCCGTTCATACATCTCCAAAACCAATTCCAAGTCATCGTACATATCTTTATCCTTAGGGGTGGCTTGATTGCCCAGCGCCTCGATTTCCTTCATCTTGGCCTTAACCTTTTCTTTTCCGTATATCATAAATTCGGAGTCAAAGGCCTTGGCTCGAATGGTAAAGTAGGCTGCGTAATAGGCCTTAGGTATGTGGACCTTAAACCAGGCAATTCTGAAAGCCATCATGACATAGGCTGCAGCATGGGCCTTAGGGAACATGTATTTTATTTTTTTGCAGGAATCGATATACCATTCCGGAACATTGTGTTCTCTCATTAAAGCCTCATATTCCGGCCATTTTGGTTCCTTTAGAGCCTTTCCCTTACGCACCGTCTCCATAATCTTAAAGGCAGTATTGGACGGTAGACCCTTCTTAATAAGATAGACCATAATATCATCTCGGGTACACACGGCTTCACTTAGGGTAACTGTTCCCGCATCAATTAAGTCCTTAGCATTCCCCAGCCACACATCGGTACCATGAGAAAGTCCTGAAATACATATCAAATCGACGAAGGCTGTAGGCATGGTATCTAAAAGGATTCCTCTTACGAACTTCGTCCCAAACTCAGGAACTCCAAAGGTTCCCACCTTGGAATAAATCTGATCCGGGGTTACTCCTAAAGCTTCCGTGGATGAGAATAGTGACATGGTCTCCTTATCATCCATAGGTATCTTTTGAGGGTCTACACCGGTGATGTCCTGTAGCATTCTTATGACTGTTGGGTCATCATGACCCAATATATCTAGCTTTAATAGGTTCTGGTCAATCGAATGATAATCAAAATGTGTTGTTATGATATCCGAATTTGGATCATCGGCAGGATGCTGTACGGGGCAAAATTCGAAGATTTCGCGGCCCTTAGGCACCACTATGATTCCACCAGGGTGCTGTCCCGAAGTTCGTTTTATGCCTGTACAGCCTTTTGAGATTCTGGTTATTTCTGCCTTGTTTTTTATAAGGTTTTTTTCCTCTAAATACTTTTTCACGTAGCCAAAGGCTGTTTTGTCGGCTATGGTACCTATGGTTCCGGCCTTAAAAGTTGTACCCTTTCCAAAGATAACTTCTGTATATTTATGGGCTTTTGCCTGGTATTCCCCAGAGAAGTTTAAGTCGATATCTGGCTCCTTATCTCCATTGAAGCCTAAGAAGGTTTCGAAGGGGATATCTATGCCATCCTTAGCCAGCTTTTCTCCGCATACTGGACACACTTTATCCGGCAAGTCAAAGCCGATCTTAAAGCCGTAGTCGGTGAAGTCCGAGTACTTGCAGCTGGGGCACCTGTAATGGGGTGGCAGGGCATTGACTTCTGTTATACCCGTCATATAGGCGACCACAGATGAACCCACAGAGCCTCGAGATCCTACCAGATAGCCATCCTCGTTAGATTTCCATACAAGCTTTTGAGCGATGATATACATGACGGAGAAGCCATTTTTGATAATTGAATCCAGCTCCTTATCGAGTCTTTGCTGAACAATTTCCGGCAATGGGTCTCCATAGAGTTCATGGGCCTTCTCATAGGCAATATCCTTAATGGTCTGCTCGCAGCCTTCAATATGAGGTGGGCATTTCTCCTCTGAAATAGGACTGATCGGCTCACACAAATCGGATATTATATTGGTGTTGGTTACGACCACTTCATAGGCCTTTTGCTGTCCTAAATAGGAAAATTCCTCAAGCATCTCCTCGGTGGTTTTTAAATATAAGGGTGCCTGTTGATCTGCATCCTTAAAGCCCTGACCTGCTTCTAGTATGCGCCTGTAGATCTCATCCTCAGGATCCATGAAGTGAACATCTCCCGTTGCGACTACAGGCTTGTTTAGTTTTTCACCCAGTGCAACGATTTTTCGGTTAATCTTCTTTAAATATTCTTTGTCTGGCACCTGCTCAGTTCTTACTAAATAATCATTATTTCCGAGAGGCTGGATTTCTAAATAATCGTACTCCTCTGCAATGGCTTCAATTTGCTCATCGGATTTTCCCAGTAAGATGGCCTGGAAAAGCTCTCCTTCACTGCAGGCACTGCCAAGGATTAAACCTTCGGAGTATTTCTTATAAAGGCTCTTCAAAATTCGTGGTTTTTTATAAAAATAATCGAGATGGGAATAAGACACTAACTTATATAAATTCTTTAATCCTATATAATCCTTGGCTAATATTATGGCATGATACGTTTTAAGCTTCTTATATTCTTCCTTCTTTGCTTCTTCATCGGAGCCATATTGGTCTATATCCTCAAGGGTTTCTGCTCCCCTTTGCTTTAGCTTTTCAAGCATTATCTTAAACACCTTAACGGTGGTATCCACGTCATCTAAGGCTCTATGGGCGACCTCCACCTTTATGCCAAGATTTTTAGCGATTCTTCCTAATTTATACGTTTTATAATCAGGAAAGAGCTCCTTGGCCAAGGACAAGGTATCCAAATAGGTGTAATCGAAGTTATAGCCTAAGATCTTGGCATTATGTTTTAAGAAGCCTATATCAAATTCAGCATTATGGGCAACCAAGACACTCCCATTAATAAAATCCAGCATCTTAGGAAATACCTGTGCTATGGTTTCTGCATTTCTTACCATATCATCGGTTATGTTGGTAACCTCCACAACCCTTGCTGGAATAGGCTTTTCAGGATTTACAAAGCAGCTGAATTCCTCGATGACTTTTCCATCTTTAAGTTTCATGATTCCTATTTCTGTGATTTTTTCGGTTACGGCTGAAAAGCCTGTGGTTTCCAAATCCAACACACAATAGGTGGTATCCATACTCTGTCCCTTTGGGTTTGTGACAGAGGGCTTTTTATCCGGTGCCAAATAGGCCTCTACTCCATAGATAACCTTCATGTTGGGATTTTCTCTTCCTAAGAGTTTATGGGCTTCAGGATAGGACTGAACCACTCCATGGTCCGTTATAGCAATGGATTTCATGCCCCAGCTCATGGCTCTTTTAATTAAATCCGTGGCACTGGTCATAGCATCCATCTGACTCATTTGGGTATGCATGTGTAGCTCTACCCGCTTCGCTTCTGCCAAATCCCGCCTCTGGGCCTTCTTCATGCCTTCTGTTTCTACGATAGTATTAGCAATAAGCTCAATTTCCCCAGAAAACTTGCTATAGCCTGCATTTCCAGAAAGTTTGACACCTTTAGCCTTTTTAAGCCTGGATAAAACTTCCCCGTCTTCACCGGGTTTGAGGAAAGACTTACAGGTCAGGGAACTTGAGCCATCATATAAATCAAAGGAAATTAAAGTCTTCCCGCTTCTTAATTCTTTGGCGTCGATATTTGATATTTCACCCTCTAAAGCGATCTTACCCTCATCCGGTGTAATATCAGTAATTTTAATGACGCGATCCTTGATCGTCGCATTTCTGCCTAAGATCAAGGATGGATCGCCTTTTTTTCCATCGGTTTCCGCTTTTATATCCTGCTTTATTTCCGCAGCTTCCTTAGATAATTCAGGAGCGTTATTGCTAGGTGTGGTCATAACTTCCTTTTGAAGTAGCAACAATTCCTTTTCTTGTGTAGCTTCTTGCAGCCTTAATAATTCTTCAGGGCTTACGTTATCAGCAAAATTTATTTGATAGGCTGTGCCGTACAGGTTTTTTATGACTTCTTGGATTATCTTATCGTAACCCTTTGCTTTTAATAAGTAGGATACTGCCGTTTTAAACGTAAAATTAATCGTGTTATTTTTCGCTATTTCATATTCACAATGAGTTAGAGCTGCTTTTAAGACCGGATATTTATCAGACAACACGACTACAATATTTTCGAATTCCTCTTCTAGGGGCTTTTGATTCGTTCCCTCCGCGTACTCGACAGTGATTATTGAATCGTCTACTGCTAATCTTTCTCTTATAAACTTATTAAGACGTTCAATTTCTCTTATTTCGATATATTTTTCAGAACTGATTTTCATCTCCAGGGTTTTTGTACTTTTAGTTATGACCACCGCTTCGACAAAGGCTGTATTTATGTTACCCCGTACTTCATAATCACTAAAAATTTCACTTATTCTTTTCATGATACTTCCTAATTTCTCCTAAAAATTTTTGAGAGTAATAGAGCCCATAACTATTTCTCATTATAACATTGATTACCTTTCCTTGGTTTGATGAAATTTTCCCTTATTTAGATAATACAACTATGATACTTTTCAGGCTTCTCCTCGAATATACATTATTGGAAACGAGTGAAAACACTTTCGAGTGTATACCCTTAATCTGGGTGTGAGGAGCGGAGGGCTTTGAGAGATTTAGCAATCATGTTATTCAGCTTGGGAGTCATCCTTATGTCTGCAGAGGCATTTACGAATGGTGTGGAGTGGCTCGGCAAAAGGCTTCATCTCGGAGCAGGTGCGGTCGGAAGTGTGCTAGCAGCTGTTGGGACAGCTTTGCCTGAGACGATGGTCCCCGTGATTGCTTTTCTAGGGACACAAGGGGAGGACGGTATTGCAGAGGTAGGAATCGGAGCAATCTTGGGTGCTCCGTTCATGCTCGCGACCTTAGCTTTCTTTGTCTCAGGAGTTGCTGTACTCGTTTTCAGGCGCAATAATGGGCCGCTATTTATGAACAGCTCAGTCATCCGACGAGATATTAAGTTCTTCTTGCTCGTTTATAGCTTCGCTATCTTGGCTTCTTTCTTACCGACTCGCCCCTTAAAGCTCGGAGTAGCCGGCTTGCTTCCTATTCTTTACGGAATCTATGTCATAAAGACTGTGCGTAACAGCCAAGGAGCTGAAGATCACTGCAATTTACCTCCACTCTACATTTCACGACGCAATCACAGTCCTTCTCTTAACCTGATTCTCGCGCAGCTGACCTTGGCATTGTTAGGAATTGTCGCAGGGGCACATGCGTTTGTGGATGCAGTTCAATCGGTCGCACTCCTTACAGGAATTCCAGCCTTTATTCTTTCCCTGATTATCACACCTATCGCGACAGAGCTTCCAGAGAAATTTAACAGTGTCATTTGGCTGAGGCGTGGAAAGGACACATTAGCACTGGGAAATATTACGGGTGCGATGGTATTCCAAAGCTCGGTGATTCCTGCGATTGGGATTGCGCTTACACCCTGGCAACTGGATCCGTTGGCATTATGGAGCGCACTATTAGCTTTAGGCTCAGGACTCCTAATATACATGACGCTTCGACGCAGGGGGACGATTCTCCCTATCAATCTCATTGCAGGGGGAGGATTCTATCTCCTATTTATCTTGACCCTTCTTCGCTTCCCCCAGTTCCACTGAATTCAGCGAAGAGCGTACCTAAAAGTACCAGTGCTGCCCCGGCTAGCCCCCGGGGCGTTAATATTTCCCCTGCTAACAGGAAGGCAAAAATCGCTGAAAATACAGGTTCTGTGGAAAAAATCAGAGCGGTATGGGTGGGCGTTGTAAACTGCTGCATCTTCATTTGAACAACAGCAGCGATAGAGGTAGCGGGGATTGCAGTGAGGAGAATGCCAATCCAAGCATTTGAAGTAAAGTTTAGGGAGTCATGTGAAAAGAAAAAACTAGATATCCCGCTGAGAACAGCGACGGCGAGAATTTGCCCAGCGGCGAAGATTGTGGGGTTCTCGGAGGGGGCATGCTGGCCAACAAGGAAGATCTGTAAAGCAAAAAATACAGCACACATGAGAACGATTAAGTCTCCAGAGTTGAGGCTTAGATTTTCTCCAAGAGAAAGAAGTGCTAGGCCAAACATAGCACTCATAATTCCAACGATAAGAAAAGGGCGGGGGAGCTTCCGAGTGGTTATGAGGACGAGGAGCGGAACCAATACAACACTTAGGCCAGTAATAAATCCTGCGTTGGAGGCACTCGTGTATTGAAGTCCGATGGTTTGTGAGGCATAACCGAGGAAGAGAATACTTCCGATTCCAAGTCCTTTATAGAGGCTTGGGCGAGTCAAGTGAGCACGCTGAGTCCAGACAAAAGGAAGCAAGGTTAGGAAAGCCAGCCCAAAGCGAATTTCGAGGAAGATGAAAACCGGTAAGTCTTCGGTGGCGCGCTTTACGATGACAAAGGTCGCTCCCCATACGAGAGTGATGGCGAGTAAGGATAGGTCGGCCCAGTGGCGTTTAATGATCAAAAAATTCACTCCTTAATGTGAAAAGAACACAGAAAAGCCGTTGCGCCTTGGGTGCGTAACGGCTCATGATTGTACTGTACTTGTACTGCCGTACTTTAAGTATAACGAAGTTCCGTAGTGATGGGAAGAGTGAATTGAGTTAGCCGTTTGCGCCATCAAAGGGGAGCTCGGTCATCGGTGTCGGTGGCATCGGACCGAAGGGGGCTGGAGTGGGCGTGGGTGGAGCTGAGACCTGGATGGGCATTTCCTGCATTTCTGGCATTTGGGCTATTTCTACTCCACAGAAATGCATTTTAGCCTGTGCAAAACATTGGTAGTGGCGTTCCTCATCAGCGGCCAACTGACATAGGATGGCTTGAATTTCTGGAATTGGAATTTTCTTAGCTAACTCAGAATAGTGTTTAGCAGCTTGGGCTTCGTCTTCCATGTTATAGTCGAGAATTGCGCATAGCTCGGAGGTGTAGTTCAGGAAGCGAGAACGCCAGTCGACCCAATGCCCTTTGCTGAAGGCACCATAGCGGGGATCAACTCCGAGAAAACGAATCGACCAGGCAAGTTGTTCGAGATGGCGAAGCTCATCATAAGCGATAGGGCGGAGGAGTTCGTCAAATTCGGGTCGATCGAGAACGACCGCTTGATACAGGTAAGTCGTAACAGCAGAGAGCTCTGAGTCCTTACCTGCATACACATCATAAAGCAACATTGCGTAAGTAAAATTGGGTTCTGGAATTTCCCCAGGTACGGGCTCAGAGGTCTCAAAAGTGGGTAGGAGGAGTACTTGGCCTGGATAGATTCGATCAGGATGCTTTAGATGATTAAGATGGATAATATCGGACATTTCTACCTTATAGGACTTAGCAATCTTGTAGATGCTATCCCCAGGTTGAACGACATAGCGGGCATAATCCATATAAGTTTCCCCCTCTCGCGGTATATTTTACTATATTCCCCGAGAGAGGAAGATGGGAAAGGGTAATTTTTCCACGAATTATCGGACGACTAAGCATGAAATGGACAGGTTCACCATAGAAATGAAGTAAAGGAGTTGAAGGGGGCGGAGAGCATGGGAAATTCTATACTTAAAGGAATGAGTGCAGCTCTGTTTGTTACTGTCATTACTTTATTCGCGGGGATGTTTTGGACAGCCATGGGGCTTGGCGGACTCACAATGTCAACTCTTGTAGATATCGGTTTGATCGCAAGTTGTGTGGCAGCAGGATATCAGGCGGGAAAAATGAGTGGGCAATGGGTACTCGGCGGAGTGTCTGCCTTGGGATATGTCCTTTTATCGATTGTGCTTTTATCCTTATTCCTCGAAGTAAATGGTTGGGGAGTTATTCAGATCGTGGCTGAAGGAGGACTTATCGGGATACTGGCAGGTGCTTTCGGAGTGGGGGGAGGAGCTGGTAAGAATCGACCCGCAGGGAGCTGGAGGTCTTCCGGACGTTTTTCGACTTGGGGAGATCCTTACAATCGTGATTCTTATCGTAGAGATACCTATGAGGAGTGGGATAGCCATGTAGACGATTGGGATGACCGCGAAAGCCGTGATAATGACCGAGAAGATCGAAATAAGAAAAGCGCAAGTGAATACTGGGAAACTGAGAAGAACCTTGAGGATAAGGACTTAAGAAACTCCGATAGGGTCTCACGGACAGGCTTGGATAGGCTTTCCCGGACAAAAGAAATAGGGGCTGAGAAAAGTAAGTGGACAGAAGAGCTTGATTCTTCGAGGCAAAGAGTACACCATGGCTTTGAGAGTTCCGGAAAAAGCTCGGAGGAGGATGAGTGGGAAGATTGGGTGCGCGAAGAAAAGAAAAGCCCCTCATCAAGTTATCGTAAAGCTTGGTGGGAAGAAGACGTTCTTTAGTATAGAATTTGGCAAGGGTTACAGACTAACAAGGAAGATTCTCAAACAAAGGGTGAGTGAGGGAATGGCCTTGATGGAAAATGCCCTTGTTTTTGTATTATTTGGGGCGATCGCAAGTTTCTTTGGATGGGGGATTCTCATCATTCTCTTGTTCTTTATTGGCAAGAAATTTTTTAGGACGGGAGTACAGCGGATCTTCAATCTCGTATTGGGACGGTTGTTAGAGGATCCCTATTCAGAGAATTTAATGGAGCTTTGGAGTGCAGTCCGAAGAACATCGATCCAAAACATCGTAGAAATTAGTCTGAGAGCCCAGTCAGGGAAAGTGATTAAAAGAGCCATGGGTAGTCCTAAACCCATGAATCATTATGATAACCTGATGTTTGTTCCAGCTCAGATGGCACGTCTTCCGATTGACCTGACAGTCCCCGTGGATATGACGGTGACACTTGGGCCAAAGGCTGAGAAACCGATGTCGATACCGATTCCTCTTATGATTGGGGGGATGGGATTTGGAGTTGCCTTAAGTGAGGAGGCGAAAGTAGCCTTAGCCAAAGCAGCTAAAGAATTAGGAACTGCTACGAATTCAGGTGAGGGGCCCTACTTAATTGAGGAACGAAGGGAAGCTGGCAAATATATTTGGCAGGTGAGCCGTACTCCTTATGGTAGAGATCCTCAAGCGATTGCAGCGGCAGACATGCTTGAAGTTCAGATGGGGCAAGGGTCAAGAATGGGAGGACATATCCTAGAGCCCAAGGAGATAAAGGGAAAAGCGCAGAAGCTTATGGGGGTATCCCCGGTCGGGGCTACCATCTTCCCTGCGGGTATTCCAGGAATTACAAAACCGGCAGATTGGCCGCGATATATCGAGGAGTTGCGGCAAGAGGCCGGGGGGATTCCTATCGGTCTTAAGATGATGGGAGGGGGCAGGCTGGAAGCAGATTTAGCTGTCGCCATTGAGGCGGGTTTTGATATTATCTGCGTCGGTGGGGCACAGGGAGCGGCGGGAGGAGCTTCTCCTATCCTTACGGATGATTTCGGAATCCCGAGTATTAATGTCTTATTAAGGGCTCAGCGATATCTGAAGGAGCAAGGAGTCAGACAGGATATTAGCTTGGTTGCGGCTGGAGGATATGCTACGCCTGGAGAGTGCCTTAAGGCATTAGCTCTAGGAGCGGATGCGCTATATCTAGGAACCGTTCCACTTTTTGCCTTAGTCCACAAGCAGCTCGGTAAGGTTTTACCTTGGGAACCTTTGACGCAGCTTGTGTGGTATAATTCGAAGTATAAGAATCGTTTGGATATCCCTTTGGCTTCCCAAAGCGTCGTGAATGTGATGAAGTCCTTCGTGATAGAAATGGAGGAAGGGGTCAGAGCCGTCGGCAAAAAATCGCTTGCCGAGTTAGGACCAAACGACTTAGTGGCTTTGGATGACTGGACGGCGGAAATTACCGGAGTGCCAATAGCTTGAGAATAAAATCTTTCCCCACATTTCAGCGAATTAGAAAAAGGCTTGAGTGGCTCAAGCCTTTTTAAGTACGTTCTTCTTATTGAGTATGCTCTTTTAGTTAAGTTTAAACTTTCTTGCCGCTTGCTGAAGTTCCTGGGCAGTAACGGAGAGTTCCAAGGTCAATTTATTAATTTCTTGCATCGAGAGCATTTGCTCTGAGCCACTCCCTGCCACTTCTTCGGTTTGAGCAGTGGTCTCTTGGCTGATGGAAGCAACTTGAGTTACTTCATGTGAAATCATTTGAGAGCTCTGGCTAAGTTCACTAGAGAAGCTGAAGACCTCCTCGATTTGCTGGTTCACGACTTGGGTATTTTCCTTAATTCGGGTGAAGGCTTGTTGTGCATCCTGGATTGCGAGAGCCCCGCTTTGGACAACCGCTTTTTCGGTACTCATGCTGGCGATCGCTTCTTCCAGACTGGTTTTGATATCAATAATAATTTGTTCAATTTGAGCACTGGAAAGGGTTGATTGTTCTGCTAGCTTTCGAACTTCTTCAGCAACGACGCTAAAGCCGCGACCATGTTCTCCTGCTCGGGCAGCTTCGATCGCTGCATTGAGCGCGAGGAGATTCGTCTGATCAGATATAGCTTTAATCGTCTCCACGATCGAACCGATAACGGCCGATTTTTCACCGAGGGAAGAAATGATCTGACCGGTACTTTCAACAGAATGATGGATTTGGTCCATTTGGAGATTGACTTTCGACATAGCAGTATCCCCGTCTTCAGCGACCTTTAAGGCAAGGCGCGAGGCTTGATCGGCTTGGTCGATATTCTCTTCTATCTTTTGAGTCGCGTGAACAATATCTTGGATCCCCTTCATAATACTTTGTACGCTATTCGCTTGGGTCTGTGAGCCAGAAGCAACTTGGTGTATGGCTTCAGAGACTTGTTTCGCAGCGAGTGCAGTGGTTTCTGATCGTGTTGATAAGATTTGTGAGGATTCGGCGAAGACATCTGCACCGTGGGATATATCCCCTACGAGTGAACGGAAATTCTCTGTCATCTGATTTAAGGATTTACAGAGGGTTCCAATTTCGTCCTTCAGATCCATACAGTAGAGAACTGCGGTGAGATCACCCTTAGCCATGTGATCCGCAAATTCAACTCCACGTCGAAGTGGGGTTGAAACTAAGAAGGCTATGTAGAGTCCATAAAGTAAGACGATAAGGCTCGCTACAATCATGAAGATTAAAAAAGTCCCGATGTTTTTCTCTAGGTCCGCTCCTGCCTTAACCATGTAGTAAATTGTGCCCCCGGCAGCAAGGGTGATGATGGCGTTGATCCCAAACGCCAGTGATAATTTTGAGGATACGGATAAATTGAACCACCAGCGAACAATACGGGAGTGTTTAAAAAAGAATTCGCTTACTCCATTTAAAAGACTTTCCATCCCAGGCCTCCTCAATGTGTTCTTACCTTATCTGTTGTATTGTATAGCTTACGTCCTTGTAAGTGGGATAAGGGGAATTTCGGAAAGATGAAAAAGTTAAAATAAAGATATTGAATGATTATGGGAAATTTAGTGCGTGGATAAGTACGTGAATAAGTGCGTAATAAGCGTGAAAAAGTGTATAAATAAGTACGTGAAAAAAAGAGATAAATTAAGATTCTTAACTACAGTGGGGCGAAAAATAAAAAATGAATTTGAAATAGTTAATAATTGGGGGAATATTGAAGCAATTACATTGTATCACATGTTATTTGAATTGGGGAGTAGGAGCAAGCTTTTTTGACATTGAACTTGAGGATTAGTATAATATATAAAGCTGGATATTTACTGAAAGTATAGCTTTTTTAGTTATACTGAACATGAAATGAACAGATGTACAACTCGAAGAATGTGAGGAATAGTCGGAACCGGCTGTTTAGAGAGAAAGATTGATACGCTGAGAGATCTTTCCAGTCCGGGGCTAGGGTCGCACAGGAGAGGCAAGGGGGAATAGAGTACTCCTTGACGGGTAGCCCGTTATAGCTTAAGAGAGTAGAAATTTTTCTGTATTTTGGGGAGTTTCTTCTAAAAAAGGTGGTACCACGAGCCCTTCGTCCTTTTATGGATGGGGGGCTTTTATAATTGAAAGGAGAGTATTTTATGTCGGACGACTTTAAAATGGAAAAAGTCTATGATCCTCGACAAGTTGAGGAGAAATGGTATCCGTTCTGGGAGGAGAAGGGATACTTTCACGCTGAGGTGGATCAATCCAAGGAAGCCTTCAGTATCGTAATGCCCCCACCAAATGTCACGGGAGCACTTCATCTCGGACATGCGATTGATAATACGATTCAGGATATTCTCACTCGTTTCAAGCGGATGCAGGGTTACAATACGTTATGGCTCCCTGGAACAGACCATGCTGGGATCGCAACTCAGGCCAAAGTCGAGGAGCAGCTCGCCAAAGAAGGAACGAATCGTCACGAACTCGGTCGCGAGAAGTTCATTGAGCGGGTTTGGGAGTGGAAGGAGCAGTATGGGGGACGAATCACCCAGCAACTTCGTCGGATGGGAGCATCTTGTGACTGGTCTCGTGAGCGCTTTACGATGGATGAAGGGTGTTCGAAGGCGGTTCGAGAGGTATTCGTTGACCTTTATAATAAAGGGTTAATCTATCGTGGGAACTATATCGTGAACTGGTGCCCGCATTGCCATACGACAATCTCTGATATTGAAGTCGAGCATGTGGATCGGGAAGGAAACCTTTGGCACTTACGCTATCCTGTCAAAGATAGCGATGAATTCCTCATCGTTGCAACGACACGCCCAGAGACTATGCTCGGAGATACTGCGGTTGCGGTTCATCCGGAAGATGAGCGCTATAAGCATTTAGTGGGGAAAACGATTATTCTTCCTTTAGTCAATCGGGAGATTCCGATCATTGCTGATGAATATGTAGATCGGGAATTCGGTACTGGGGCAGTGAAGATTACACCTGCTCATGACCCGAATGACTTTGAGATGGGACTTCGTCATAACCTCCCTTCGATTGCGGTCATGGACAAAGAAGCTCGGATGAATGAGCAGGCAGGTATATATCAGGGGATGGAGCGCTATGCGGCTCGTAAAGAGATCGCGAAAGACCTTGATGCCCTTGGTGTACTCCTAAAAGTAGATCCTCATCAGCACGCGGTAGGGGAATGCTATCGTTGTTCTACGGTCATCGAGCCAATGGTCAGTAGACAGTGGTTCGTCAAAATGGAGCCCTTGGCAAAGCCTGCCATGGAGGTCGTTCGGGAAGGAATTCTGGAATTCGTACCGGACCGCTTCGCAAAAATCTATCTCGGATGGCTTGAGAATATCCGTGATTGGTGTATTTCCCGTCAGCTTTGGTGGGGCCATCGAATCCCCGTATGGTACTGCGAAGACTGTGGAGCGGAGATCAGTGCCAAAGTGGATCCAGACGTTTGCCCGAAATGCGGTTCAAAGCATCTGCAGCAAGATCCAGACGTATTGGATACCTGGTTCTCTTCAGGACTCTGGCCGTTCTCCACGATGGGGTGGCCTGAGCAGACTCCAGAGCTTAAGCAGTTCTATCCAACCTCGGTCCTGGTTACAGGACGGGATATCATTTTCTTCTGGGTTGCTCGCATGATCTTTACCGGACTGGAATTCATGAAGGAAGTTCCCTTCAAGAAAGTCATGATCCATGGCTTGGTTCTCGATGCTCAAGGTCGGAAGATGAGTAAATCCCTTGGCAACGGTGTGGATCCCATCGAGGTGATTGATCAGTATGGCGCCGACACCCTTCGCTTCATGTTGATCACAGGAAATACTCCTGGCAATGATCTACGCTTTCATCCTGAGCGCCTGGAAGCCACTCGGAACTTCGCCAATAAGATTTGGAACGCGTCTCGCTTTGTGCTCTTGAATCTTCAGGATTATGAGGAAGCACCGCGCGGGGAATTGAAGCTAGCGGATCGCTGGATTCTTTCTCGTTATGAAGCCACGACCCAGGCTGTTACTGAGGCACTCGACCGTTTTGATCTGGGTGAGGCAGCACGTCTTCTCTATGAATTCATCTGGAACGAGTTCTGCGATTGGTATATCGAGCTTGCGAAGGGTCGACTCTATGATAAGGAACATCCAGAAGCTCGGCATGCGGTACAGTCCGTTCTTCTCGAGATTCTGGAAGGGACGATGCGACTCCTTCATCCCTATATGCCGTTTATCACTGAGGAGATATGGCAAAACCTCCCCGTTAAGGGAGAAAGCATCATGATGCAGCCCTGGCCTAAGGTGTCTGGATATCGGAACGATTCTGTGGAAAAACAGATGAACTTGATTATGGAGGTCATCAAAGCCATTCGGAATATTCGTGCTGAGATGAATGTCCAACCTGGGAAAAAGGCAGAAATCATTCTTGTTGCTCCAGAAACGGAAAATCGTGAGGTTCTTGAGCTCGGCAAGGAAAGTATTCGCCATCTGGCAGGAGGCTCACAGGTTGATGTCGTCGCCAGCTTGGAGCTTAAACCTGCTCAGGCCGCAAGTGCTGTGCTCGATGGGGTAGAGGTATATCTTCCACTACGCGGACTTCTTGATCTGGAAAAGGAGATTGCTCGCGTGGAGAAGGAAATTGCCCAAGCGCTTCAAGAACAAAGCCGCTTAGAAGGAAAGCTTAATAATCCAGGCTTCGTAGCGAAGGCGCCTGAGCAAGTTGTTGCTAAGGAGCAAGAGAAGCTTGAGGGGATTTACGCTCGGATTTCTACGCTGAAGGCGCGGATTGAGGAATTGAACGAGGCGTAAGGCCAATTCTGCCAGCAATCGAGTATAACGAATAGTAGTATAAAGAATTTTAAAAGGTATGCTTATCGAGTTCGATTAGCATACCTTTCTTTTAGATGGACTATATTAGATTCGCTTGCTTGCTTGTGCACTGAGTTGATTCAATGCTCTTTGCTTTCGATCTTCCGTTCTATTGCCCTAACGGACTCAATTAATTCCTCATGAGCCTCTTTGACACCATTTTTAACAGCTGCCTTTATTAGGTAATAGAAAATTGCTAAGCTAAGGGCCCATAGTAGGACTGCAAAAATCTCCACCTTAATTCACCTCTATAAAATGATATGCTAACTCTTAGATTTATTTATTCTCTATCCTATTCATCGATTCCTTTTTCTAACCTTGCTCTCTACTTTCAAAAACTTCCCGAAAATTGCAGGAAATCGAGTTTTGATAGGGAATCAATGGGTAGAAGTTTGTACATATTAACATAACGTATAAAAAACTAGGGTGGTTAGTAAGAAAAAGATAATGGTAGGAGGAGCGTAAGGGATATGGAAACTGCAGGAAATCAAGGGCATGAAACAAAGCTAGCGGCAGAGGATGTAGACCGCTTAGAATATGACTATAGAGAGGCGATGGACTATCTCGTAAACTTGACCAAGTTTGGAATGAACTTCGGCTTAGGTAGGATCGAAGAACTTCTTAAACGCGTTGGAAATCCAGAACAGAAGCTGAGAGTAATTCATGTGGGTGGTACGAATGGCAAAGGCTCAACAACAATGCTGATCGCTGGAGTTCTCGAGGAAGCTGGGTTTAAGGTCGGGGTATTCACCTCGCCTCATCTTCAGGACTATCGGGAGCGTATAACCATCAATGGAGAAATGATTCCTAAAGCGGAAGTGAGTAGGCTGATTCATACCGTTCGACCGCATCTGGAGGAACTCGTTCAGAGTGGAGTAGAACACCCGACTGAATTTGAAGTCAATACTGCGATGGCTTTCATGTATTTTGCTGCCCAAAAGGTCGATTTTGCCCTGATCGAGGTGGGATTAGGAGGGGCGATCGATTCAACGAATGTCGTCACACCACTGATCTCAGTCATTACTAATGTTGGGATGGACCATATGGATTACCTCGGAGAGACCTTCGGGGAAATCGCTAAAGTGAAGGCGGGGATCATAAAGCCCAGTTCGATTACAATCACTGCAGCGAATCGTCCGGAGGCGCTTCAAGTGATTCGGGAAAAAGCTCAAGCTGTTGGATCACCACTCTGGGTGGTCGGAGAAGATGTACACTGGGAACCGCGTTGGAGTGGGGAAATGGAGCAGGAATTTGATTTGGTCGGGCTCCATGGTGCGTATAGAAAGCTTCATTTACGGCTTGTTGGAGAGCACCAAATGGTGAATGCAGCAACCGCTGTGGCTGCGTGTGAGGTTTTGCAATCCGAATATGGAGTGAAGATTGAGCGACATCATATTTATGAAGGTCTTCGCAAAACGGTATGGCCCGGACGTCTGGAAATGCTCTCACTCAAGCCCAAAATTCTGCTCGACGGGGCACATAACGTTGATGGGGCAATGACCTTAGTCAAGGCCTTGGAGCTATTTGGCCGACGGCGGTTAATTCTCTGTCTAGGAATGCTGGGAGATAAGGAGCGGGAGAAGGTTGTTGAGCTTTTGTATCCCCTTGCAGATGAAGTCATTATCACCAAACCGAATTCTCCCCGCGCTGGATACTGGCAGTATCTCGCAGAGTTAATCGAAGCAAAAGGGAAGCCCGTAACTCGGATCGAAGAACCGCGGGCTGCTGTTTTAGAAGCGTATTCTCGCCTGCAGCCCGAAGATATGCTCTGTGTGACGGGCTCCCTCTATATGATTGCAGATGCTCGGAATGCCCTTCTTGAGATTTTGCTCAAAAATAAAGAGAGTTAAGTTTGACTAATTAAAAAAGTCAGATCGCTAATATATAGAAGGTTTATCTTCATAGTCGACTTACTTGGGGGCATCGCCAACTACTTTGAAAAGTAGTTTTGCAACGCCCCCAAGTTCTCTTTAATGTTCTTTTTGTAAATTCAGCATTAAAAAATTAACATAAACTTAACACTTGGTTTTTAAAAATTTGTTACAATACTACGGGAGTTTTGTGCCAAATATGACTGGAGGTTTAAACATGTTTAGTTTATCTTCAAAAGAAGACAAATTCTACACTTTGTTTCGACAAAGTACGGACGTAGTTTGCTCAACTGTACTTAAGCTTGAGGAACTCGTGGCTCAGAATTCTGTCTCAGATCAAGATGCTGAAGTAATGCACGATTTAGAACATCAAGCTGATAAGGTCACGACTGAGATTATCGATCGGTTGAACTCAACTTTTATTACTCCATTGGATCGAGAGGATATCTATACTCTAGCTCAGAGCCTCGACGATATCGTCGATCTGAGTCAAGGAGCGGTTGAACGGATGTCCCTCTACCGGACCCAAAAACCGTCAATTGGTGCACAGGAACTTGTTCACACGATTGCGAAGGCAACAGACCAGATTAGAATCGCGTTTTGCTGTTTAAACAACATCCATTTTAAAAAGTCTGAAATTCTTGCTGCTGCCGAGGAAATCTACTTGCTAGAATCTGCAGGGGATACCTTATACCGTCAAGAAGTTGCCCGTCTCTTTGAAAATGAGAAGAATCCGATTGAAATCATTAAATGGAAAGAAATCCTTGAACACTTAGAAAATACGCTAGATCACTGTGAGGATATCGCCGATCTCCTCAAAGGAGTTGTATTAAAGTATGATTAGTTCCAGTGCGTTGCTTGTCTTGGTCGTTTTCTGCGCGCTGGCATTTGACTACATTAATGGCTTCCACGATACAGCTAACGCAATTGCGACAAGTGTTTCTACTCGGGCTCTTACTCCTCGAAGAGCGATTATTATCGCTGCCATTTTCAACTTTACAGGAGCGCTTGTCAGTACTGGGGTAGCTCAAACGATCGCCAAAGATATTGTTAACCCTTCATTTGTTACACAAGAAGTTGTGATTGCTGCTCTTCTTGGAGCGATTGTCTGGAATCTCGCTACATGGTATTTTGGAATCCCGAGCAGTTCCTCCCATGCGATTATCGGCGGAATGATGGGGGCTGCTATTTCAAAGGCTGGATTTGAAGTGCTTCGCGTCCAGGGATTAACAAAAATTATTGCTGCACTACTTCTATCGCCAATTATAGGTATTGCCCTCGGTTTCATAGTCATGAAAATCCTATACTTTGTTTTTCAAAAGGCTGCCCCTTCGAAAATTAATCATGGTTTTAAGAAGATGCAGATTCTTTCTGCTGCTTTACTTGCCTTCAACCATGGTTCAAATGATGCGCAAAAGTCAATGGGTATTATTACGATGGCACTCATTGCTGGGGGTCTGCAGGCCTCGACAGATCTTACTCCTGCATTATGGGTTAAAATCGCCTGTGCTTTGGCTATGTCCTTAGGTACTGCAGCAGGTGGCTGGAAAATTATTCGGACTATGGGCGGAAAAATATTTAAGCTTGAACCGATTAATGGCTTCGCCGCGGATTTAACGTCTTCGATAGTCATCTGGACTGCGACTGCCTTCCCGGGCTTACATCTTCCGGTATCTACCACACATGTGGTTTCTGGTTCGATTATGGGTGTTGGAAGTGCTAAAAGGATTTCCGCAGTTCGCTGGGGAGTTGCCCAGCAGATGCTTGTTGCTTGGGTCGTAACCATTCCTACTGCGGCTATCACGGCTGCGATATTCTACCAAATTGTTTCATTAGTGATTTAGATTTAAAATCTATATAGAAACTAAAGATTTTCTACGCCTTAGCTTTTGATGAAGTTAAGGCGTTTTTGTTTATGAATGAAAAAGTAATTAAGTTTGAAGAGAGAGGTTGTTTAATAAAAAATAATATTTTTAATCGAAAAATAATATTTTTTAACTTAATAATAATATTTAATCTATTTTTAAAAAAGAATTTTATGCTAGGATATTTAGGTATCATAATGCTGTTATAAGATTAGAATCGCCCTCAAAATGTGGAAAAAGGGCGGTTTGTTGTTTTTGTATAAGCTATTTGAACATCCCTCTGTATTTCAAATTTTTTTGATTATATCAAAAAAAGATTAATAATAAAATTATGTTTGAGTTCACAAAATTACACAATGAAGTTATGCAAATAAGGAGTTGCCCTATGAAAAACACCGAGAAACTATTGGAGGATGTCCATCCCTTGGTTGAGATCCGAAAATTTCTTTACGATGTCTTAAGACGCACATATCTTAAGGAGCCCACCCAAGTCGACATTAAGCTTGTGAAAGAACTAGTTAGTTCAGATGAGTTTCCTTTTGTGTCAGATAGTCCTAAGATTTTAGAGGGCATAAATCAAGTTAGAGATTATTGTTCACAAAGTGATATGACGAGTGACAGGGTCTATAGTGATTTGCATTGGGAGTATACCCGTCTGTTTATTGGTCCCTACGAACTTCCTTCGCCACCCTGGGAATCAGTGTATGTCAATAAGGAACGTCTTCTTTTTCAAGAGGATACACTCAAGGTCAGAAGGTTTTACTTAAAATACTCCTTCTTACCGGTCGAATTTGGGCATGAAGCTGACGATCATCTTGGTTTAGAGTTGGACTTTATGTTTCGCTTGAATGAACTCGCTTTGGAAGCGATGGGTCGAGGGGATTCGAATGAGACACTACAACTGCTGAGGGATCAAAAGCTTTTCCTCGAAGAACACCTTCTCAAGTGGGCTCCACAATTCGTAGAGAAGGTCGTGGAACATGCTAATACCGATTACTACCGGGGTATGGCTAAGATTCTTGAGGGCTTCTTGATCTTGGATAATGTAGCGCTTGATGAACTTATTCATTGTTTAATGAGTGAGGCATAAAGCAACAGTAGCTAAGACAATAGACTGCTTTGACTAATTTCCCTTTGGAAAAACCAAAGGGATTGAATTATATCAAAATAAGGAAGAGAGGAAGAATTTCGAAATGACATTAATCGAAACAGCTAAGAATTACGTCATGAGTCGAAGATCATTTCTCGGTAAAACAGCGACCCTCACCGTAGGGGCTGCTGCAGCGGTTACTCTGCCAGGTTGCGGCTTGCAGAAAGTGGACGCTGATACTACCGCAGCCTTGATGAACAAAGAGGGCGAATGGATTACGGCAGCTTGCTGGCATAACTGTGGTGGACGCTGCCTGAACAAAGCGTATGTCGTCGATGGGGTCGTTGTTCGTCAAAAAACAGATGATACTCACCCTGATACCCCAGACTATCCACAGCAAAGAGGATGTGCACGCGGCCGCTCTCACCGGAAAATGGTTATGGGTGCAGATCGCTTAAAATATCCTATGAAGCGAAAGAACTGGGAGCCTGGAGGCGGTAAAAAAGAACTTCGTGGTAAGGACGAGTGGGTCCGCATCTCTTGGGATGAAGCGCTAGATATTATGGCGAGTGAGCTTAAGAGGATTAAGGAGAAGTACGGAAATACTAGTATTTTCGCACCGGTTGGCGGTTCTGATGCTCTTCAAGCCGTCCCGCGCCTCTTAAGTGAATTTGGCGGATATACAGAACGTTGGGGAAGTGTTTCCTGGGGTTCGTGGCCCACTGTTTATACTAAGGTTACTGGACTTCCGAATAATGGAGCCTCCTCAGGAAATGATCGCTTTCGGCTGAGAGATTCAAAACTCATTATTCTTTGGGGTGCAAATCCTGCTCAGTCGAGCCAAGGACTTCCGACCTATAACTATTTACAAGCGAAGAAGGCCGGAGCGAAGTTCATTGTTATTGACCCACTCTATTCCGAATCGGGTAGAACCTTAGCAGACCAATGGATACCGGTACGCCCAGCGACCGATACGACCTTGATTCTCGGAATGGCACATCATATCCTTACAAATAAACTACTTGATCAGAAGTTCTTGGATAATTGCACAATTGGCTTTGACGCCGACCATATGCCAGAGGGTGCAGATCCCAAGGAGAACTTCAAGGATTATGTTCTTGGGACATATGATAATACACCAAAGACTCCGGAATGGGCTTCAAAAATCTGTGGAGTTAGCGCCGAAATCATCCGCAAGTTCGCTCAAGAATATGCGACAACTAAACCAGCAGCGATAATTTCGGGTGGGGCACCAGCGCGCATCAATAATGGAGAGCACTTACCTCATGCTATGATGACACTTGCTTACATGACAGGTAATGTCGGAATTCCGGGTGCGGGTGTTAGCCCCAATATGCACAACAGTGCAACGAATGCTGGGCCGACTTTGGTTCAACCCGGAGGCAATGGCCTTCCTAAGATTGCTAATCCTATGAAAAGCAAAATTAATAGTGGCGAAATGTGGGATGCAGTCCTTAAGGGACAATTCACTGAAAGCAAAGGGAAGAAGGTAAATGTTAATATCCAGATGATCTGGAACTGGTTTAGTCATAACCTGAATCAAAGAGCGGGTACGACACAAGGAATTGAAGCTCATAAGAAAGTTGAGTTTGTTGTGGCTCAGAACCTGTTCTTAACCACCGATGCAAGATACTCCGATCTAGTGTTGCCTGTGACCTCTGAATGGGAGAGATTCGGAGGCTTTTTGACAGGAAACCGTGAAATTCTCATTCACTACAGGCAAATTATTAAGCCACTTTATGAAGCCAAAAGTGATATATGGATTGTCTCGGAAATTGCTAAGCGCTTAGGAATCGACCCGACAAAAACGATTAATCCAATTTCTGAAGAGCAACAAGTCTACAATCAACTCGCAGGGGCAACAGTCATCAAAGCGGATGGATCAGGTTTTGAGAAATTAGTGACGATAACTGCGGATGATATAAAAGAACTTGGAGTCAAAGGAACCCCACAAACTGGACGTACCTCCTATAAAGAATTCAAAGAAAAGGGGATTTACCAAGTTACGAGATCTCGTGGAGACAAGTTGGAGTTTACGAGTTTTGAAGATTTCCTCGCCGATCCCGTTGGTAAAAAATTAGCAACCCCCAGTGGTAAATTCGAAATCTACTGTGATTCACTTTCCAAAGAAATTGAAAAGATTGGCTTTACAACGAAATCTCCTATACCAAAGTATGATCCCCCTCGTGAAGGATATGAGGATGGGATAAAGGATGGTTTCCCCTTCCAGGTTGTTACGATTCACTATTTCAGACGTTCACACTCCACGCTGGACAATGTGCCCTGGTTGCGTGAAGCATTTCCCCAAGAATTTAGGATGAATGCAAGCGATGCTGAAAAGTTAGGGATCAAGACGAACGATATCGTGAAGGTAACCAGTCGACACGGATCCATAATTCGTCCTGCTTATGTCACTGAGACCATCATGCCGGGTGTAGTCGCCTTAGGTGAAGGGGCATGGGTTGAGATGGACGAACAAGCAGGAGTAGATAAGGCAGGAAGTACTGGGATTCTTAATGGACCCATTGCTACGGGTCAAGGCCACTCTGGGTATAATTCCTGTAATGTCAAGGTTGAGAAGTATGATAAACCCCTTGACCCTGATGTCAAATGGCCTCAAAGAATCATTTTTAAGGAGGTGTAAGCAATGGCACAATTAGGATTTTACTACGATATGACGGCGTGTACAGGATGTAAAACCTGTCAAATCGCCTGTAAGGATAAAAACAATTTAGAAGCGGGAACGCTTTTTCGGCAGGTTTATCAATTCGAGGGAGGTAAGTTCCCCAACCCTTGGGTTTATAACCTTTCCCTTGCCTGCAATCACTGTGCAGAACCTAAATGCACGAAGAACTGCCCGACCGGTGCTTTATACAAACGAGAAAAAGATGGTATAGTCATGCATGATCCAGAGAAGTGCATCGGCTGTAAGCTCTGCACTTGGTCTTGCCCCTATGGAGCCCCCAAATATATTGAGTCCAAAGGGAAGGTGGGGAAGTGCACTCTTTGTGCGGATCTTATCGATAAAGGGGAACAACCTGCTTGTGTAGCAGCTTGTCAAATGAGAGTTCTTGAATTTGGTGATATCGAAGAACTGCGTAAGAAATATGGTAATACTGCAGATATCAAGAGAATACCTGATTCTGGAATAACGAAGCCTTCGCTCACCATTAAACCCAAGAAAGAAGCTATGAAGTAATTAGTTAACTGAAAAATTTATAGGAGGCTGAGTTATGTTTGCTGAGGAATGGCCTTTAATGATGTTTACACTGCTAACCCAATTAGCGGTCGGCAGTTTCTTCATGCTCGTTCTCATTCGCTCCTTGCTCGTTAAGACGGAGCAAAAGGAAGCGAATCGATTCCTACAATTTGGAGTCAAAGCAGTAGGTGTGACGATGGGAATTGCCTTGGTGTTTTCTCTTTTCCACCTTGGAACCCCTAGTGGAGCTTATCGTTCCATTCTAAACCTTGGATCTTCTTGGTTAAGTCGTGAGATTCTCACAGCCGGAGGCTTCTTCGTACTTTGGCTCGTTACCTATCTACAGTTTAGAAATGGAAGCTATAGTAGCGTCCTCGGTTGGATAACTTCCCTTGTCGGTTTGTTGGCCATCTACAGCATGGCGAGTATTTATGCTACCTCAATCCGCCCCGCTTGGGACAATGCCAATACGTATCTCGCGTTCTATGGGACAACCTTCCTTTTTGGTAGCGTTGGAGCAACTCTTTCCTTGCTCTGCGGCAAAAAAGGAACGAACTTTTCTGACGAGTCTTTAAGCGCCTTGAAAAAGGTCAGCATCATTGGCTTGGTTGCTGTGATTATCCCACTCATTTATCTTCCTCTGTTTATCTCTTCTCTTAACGGGGGCAATTCCGCAGCGATAGCATCTGCTCAGTTGTTATCAGGAAACTACGCTTTCCCGTTAGCCTTTCGCTGGATTCTTAGCGTGGTTGGAGGTATTCTGCTTGCGTACTTCATCGCAAAATTGAGTAAGAAGCAGGCTGTTTCTGGTAACATGCTTTACCTTGCGTTCGCAACAATAATTCTTGGGGAATTTATCGGTCGTTATGTGTTTTATGCTTCGGCCGTATCCATTATGGTAGGTATTCAATAACCTCATTAGAATTCTTTTTATGGAGTCGCTCAATTTTTGAGCGGCTCTAATTTTTTTGGTTTAAGCGTTACTTATCTCAACCCAAAAAGGGGTGGCGATGTTATTCCACACCTAAAGAGGTGGGAGTCTTCTTGCCATACTAACGATAAATTGTTCACTCAGGCATTATAGGCCCATTAAGGACATAAGATGTAATGAAACTCAGGTTGTCCTCATTGCAAGAAATTCAAACGGGATGCTGTGAAGGAGAAAAAGTGGTAAAAAGTTGACCGCGAATCAGGAGAGTGATAAAATGATGAAATACAATCGTTTAAAAAGATGGGTGATCGGGCTTTTTGGACTTAGTATATTGGTATGGATGACTTGGTTTTTTGGTTATACTTATGTTAGGATGGCTACTCAACCGAAGAATTTAGCAAAACCCGTTCCGAGTACGCAGGAACAAGGTGAAGCACGAATAGACTTATCCGTGCTTGAGTTTTGGACCTGCCAAATCGGAGTCTTCAATTCAGAAGAAAACGCAAAACAGGAGAGAGACAACCTCAGACAATTGGGCTGGGATGCCCAAATTATCACGAAGGATCCGTGGGTTGTTGGCATAGGATTTGCTCATTCTCAACAAGACTTATCTATTATTCGTGAACAACTAAAAGAGGGGGGGATTGTATCCATTCCCAAAAGTATGAAGTTACCGGAGCATGCCTATCGAATCCGAGGTGTGGGAGCCGAGCAGACAGCTCGAATCTTGGAGTCAGTTCATTTATTTTTAAAAACTCCACTCTCCTCACGAGAGAAGGCTCTTTCCGAGCTTGAGAGAGAACTCATTATTCCTAGCCCTAAAGGCCTCTCAAAACTTCAAGAAGCGGGAATGCTTATTATTAAAGCAGAAAGAACTCTGCAGACGGATTCGCTAAAAATCGTTTCATTAGGACTTTTTGCAGAGTACCAGGCGACACTGGATACACTTCAGAAATAGATTTATCCATTTTGTAAAACTATTCGCAATTTAGAATAAAATTATTTGCTTATTTCAAAAAGTAAGTGATATAATTATTTTACTTTATATAATTTGGAATATGTGAAACGGGGGATCATGTTGAAAACGCTAAAAATCCCAGAGGCTACAATTATTCGGCTTTCTGTGTATTCGCGGCACTTAACCGAAGTAGACCGTAAGGGAATTATCACCATATCTTCAGGCGATATCGCTGAAGGAGTCGGGGTAAGCCCAGCCCAAGTCCGAAAAGACCTTGCATACTTTGGTGAATTCGGAACACGCGGAGTAGGTTATAATGTCAAGGACCTACATCGTCACATTTTGAAGATCCTGGGTTTAAGCCAGGATTGGAGTGTGACACTTGTTGGTATAGGAAACTTAGGTTTAGCACTTAGTACCTATAAAGGTTTCCGTGAGCGCGGATTCATTATCACAAGTATCTTTGATAATGATCCGAAAAAGATTGGGACTACGATTAATGGAGTCGAGGTCATGTCTACTGACCGTCTCGTTGAAATCGTTACCGCTAACAAGACTCAGATTGGAATCATCGCAGCTCCTTCTGCTGTTGCACAAGATGTTGCAGATCAGCTTGTTGAATCAGGGGTTAAAGCGATTCTTAACTTTGCGCCAGTTGTTTTAAATGTTTCACCGGAAGTTGAGTTGAGAAATGTAGACTTGGCTGTCAATCTGGAAGTGCTGACCTTTAATGTAGGCGCTCATCGCTTCTAAGCTTCTGGATTGTTTAAAAAGGTTTTAGTTTTGGATTCAATGCTTAAATTTAAATGAATTTGCAAAAAGTAAGGCGAGGAATTGTCCCGCCTTACTTTTTTTCGTTTCCGGCGCTTGAAAAATCAGTTGGCCTCAAGTAGAATATTGTATACAAGATACAATCGCTACTCGGATTACTTATAAGTATTTACATAGAGTTTTTTGGGATAGAAAAGGGAGAGATTTTAATGCGTTACGAGAAGGACTTATTAGGAATTCTGGAGGTTCCAGATGAAGTATATTATGGTATCCAGACGATTCGAGCGACAGAAAACTTTCCGATTACCGGCTACCGCCCTCATCGAGAAATGATTCGGGCTTTGGGGTTTGTTAAAGCTGCAGCCGCTCGGGCGAATATGCAGATTGGAACGATGACAAAGACGGTTGGGGAGGCAATCCTTCAAGCTTCTAAGGAAGTGTCAGAGGGCAAACTTGATGACCAATTCGTAGTTGATGTGATTCAAGGCGGAGCGGGAACTTCGATTAATATGAATGCGAATGAAGTGATAGCCAATCGTGCGATTGAGTTGTTAGGCGGCAGGAAAGGGGAATATTCCAAGGTTCATCCGAATGTTCATGTTAATATGGCGCAAAGCACGAACGATGTTTTCCCGACCGCGATTCGAATTGCTTGTTTGAATATAGCGGATGACTTGATTTTGGCCTTAAGGGAGCTAACGGTCGCTTTTGAGGATAAGGCAAAGGAGTTTGATGGTGTCATTAAAATGGGGCGGACACATCTACAGGATGCGGTCCCCATCCGCTTAGGACAAGAGTTCTCAGCCTATGCCCAAATGCTCAGACGGGATATTCGACGGATTGAAGAGGCTTCGAAAGCTCTTCAGGTCGTTAATATGGGTGCTACAGCTGTAGGTACGGGACTTAATGCAGATCCAGTGTATATAGAGAAGGTGTCGGATAATCTAAGAGAAATTACTGCGCTTCCTCTAGTGAGGGCGAATAATCTCGTGGATGCAACTCAGAATACGGATGCCTTTTTGGAAGTGTCTGGAGCGCTCAAGACTTTGGCTGTTAATCTCTCAAAGATCGCCAATGATCTGAGACTTATGGCCTCTGGACCACGAACGGGGTTTGGAGAGATTAATCTTCCCTCCATGCAGCCTGGTTCCTCTATCATGCCAGGTAAAGTAAACCCGGTTATGGCTGAGGTAGTGAATCAGGTGTCCTTCCAAGTGCAGGGGAATGACTTTACGATTGCGTTGGCGTGTGGTGCGGGACAGTTAGAGTTAAATGTGATGGAACCTGTCGTAGTGTTTAACCTGCTTCAGTCTTTGGATATTTTGAGAAATGTCCTAAAGGTCTTTAGAGACCGGTGTATCGTAGGAATCACTGCAAATGAAGCTCGGTGTAGAGCTCTAGTAGAGAATAGCGTCGGGGTAGTCACAGCGATCAATCCTCATGTCGGGTATGAAGTCGCATCACTTGTTGCGAAGGAAGCCATTTCTTCGGGAAGACCTGTTCGAGAGATTGTCCTTGAAAAAGGAGTGCTTACTTCCGAGGAGCTTGATGTCATCTTAAACTCGTTTGAGATGACGAAGCCTGGGATTGCTGGGGCGGAGTTGCTGAAGAGGTAATTTGCAGCCAAGCCTTTACGAAAAACTGGGGTATGTAGCTTTTCGCGCAGCGGACCTTCGGGCGTGAATCTCCACCGGAGACTCACGTACTCATTAGCTTCGAGGCTCGAATGCGGCGGAGCATTCGGACGAAGGCCTTCCTCGCTTCCGATGGAGCACCTTCAGCCGATGAGTATCATTCGTGGAATGCCGCCTCGGGCGAAAATGTCCACTGGACACTTTCGTTGCCAAACCCTTTTGCTTACTGCATGTGAACCAGTGGCGCCGCTACGCTAAGGCGCGAAACCCTACCACAGGTTTCGTCATCGAAAGCCTCGTTCGATTTAACGCCCCTCCGCTAGAAGTCGTTCACTACTGCGCGAAAAGCTACGTTATTGGGTTTTTGAAAGTCAGGCCCTTGCGAATTAGAACTCCAGGTGCTAAACTAAAAAGTGTCGAAAAAACAGCCAGGGAGCACCATGCCCTGGCTGCATTTCTATGGGTGAAAGGGGGTAAAATATGCCGGCAGGTCGAAATAACTCGGGGACGGGTCGCACGATTCTCCTTATTATGACAGGAGCCGCTCTCGGAACGCTAATTGGCTTTGGACTTCAAAAATATGGGATTTTCACTCCGTTTTTGCGTCCGGCAGTTATCGATTTTCCCTCGCATACGTATCTTGATTTCTTTTTTCTTTCCTTTTCATTTGGGTTCCGTCTGAGTATCACCTTTGCGACACTTTTAGGTGCACTGGGTGGATATTATCTCTCTAGGAAGTGGTAGCATGCTCGTATTGGCTTCGACCTCCCCACGCAGGGGGATGCTTCTTGAAGAAGCTAGATTTATGTTTGCTCGAGTTAAAGCAGAAGTTTCAGAAGAACTTCCACAGGGGGTTTCTCCTGAATGGGGGGTACAAGAACTTGCTTTAAGAAAAGCTCAGGCAGGGTTAGCACATTGGCTTGATTTAGGTGGGGATCCAGAGGATATTATCCTCGGAGCAGATACCATTGTTGTATTAGATCACGAGATTCTAGGGAAGCCCAGAACTGAGAGAGAAGCAGAGCAGATGCTTTCCTCATTAAGTGGGCGAGTGCATGCTGTGTATACTGGAGTCGTTCTCATGAATGGAAGGGGTCGGAGAGAGAGCGCAGCGATACGGACAGAGGTCTATTTCCGTCCTTTAACTCAAGAAGAGATACTCACGTATATTTCAACAGGGGAACCGATGGATAAAGCGGGAGCTTATGGAATTCAAGGAAAAGCTTCGGCATTTGTCGATCATTATGAAGGGTCCCTCAGTAATGTGATTGGTTTGCCCATGGAACATGTCAGGGAACGACTGAACGTGTGGGGGATTGAGCAGGAAAATATCACCCTGCCTGAGGTGAAGGATGGATTATCGTCGTTTGAAGGATCTCCCAGGGGAACTATTACCCCGTGAACGTTTATTCCAGTATGGCCCGGAAGCCTTATCGAATCGGGAGATTCTTGCGATTCTCTTAAGGACAGGGCTTAAGGGAGAAAATGTACTAGAATTTGCGGAACGTTTATTAACCGAAGCGGGAGGGTTATCCGGTTTGGCTCGCCTTACGGTACACGAGTTAACCCAGCTCCATGGCTTAGGAAGTGCGAAGGCTGCAGAAATTAAGGCCGCCTTAGAGTTGGGAAGACGCTCCGTCTCTTCTGATCCGCTGGCACGACCGGTGGTGAATTCTCCGCAAGACATTGCCCATCTCGTAATGGAGGAAATGCGCTACCTCGATCGGGAACACTTCCGAGTCGTCAGTCTTTCAACCAAAAATCATGTCTTGGGGATTAGCTCTATTTCCGTGGGCTCTTTGAATTCTTCGCTCGTTCATCCGCGGGAATGCTTTAAAGAAGCGATTCGCCGAAACTCCAATGCGATTATTCTTTTACATAATCATCCCAGTGGGGATCCTAACCCTAGTCGGGAAGATATTGATGTCACTCGAAGGTTATCCGATGGGGGACAGATCTTAGGAATTGAAGTACTTGATCATGTAATTATCGGGGATAATCGGTACATAAGCTTGAAGGAACGAGGGATATTATAAAGGAAACTTGGTGAGGGTTGACCCTCGGGTAGAAGTCAAAGCCTCCTAAGGAAGAATTTGGAGTGGACAAAGCCCCAAAAATTTCTTACCCTTATCGTATTAACCTTATGTACCTATACACTGCTGTAAACGGAAGGGGAATTAACCAATGTTTTTTGGTAAGGATTTAGGAATTGATTTAGGAACTGCGAATACGCTCGTCCATATGAAGGGGAAGGGAATTGTCTGCAATGAACCTTCTGTGGTTGCGATGGATATTGATAAGAAGATACCCCTTGCTGTCGGAGATAAGGCCAAGGAAATGATTGGCCGGACGCCGGGCAATATTACTGCAATTCGTCCACTCAAAGATGGGGTTATCTCTGATTTTAATGTGACCCAAAAGATGCTGAAGTACTTCATATCCCGTGCCTTGGGAACAGAGTCTCCGTTTGCTCGTCCACGGGTCGTCATCTGTGTTCCTTCTGGAGTCACGCCAGTGGAAGAACGTGCCGTTAAGGAAGCAGCTCTCGCTGCTGGTGCAAAGGATCCAATCATCATGGAAGAACCGATGGCAGCAGCGATTGGTGCAGGACTCCCCGTCAGTGAGCCGACTGGAAACATGATTGTTGATATCGGTGGAGGGACCACGGAAGTCGCGGTTATTTCCTTAGGGGGAATCGTAACCAGTCGCTCAATTCGGGTAGCTGGAGATGAGATGGATGATGCGATCGTTGCGCATATCAAACGTCGCTATAACTTGATGGTCGGATATCGTACGGCTGAGGATATGAAAATGGAGATTGGGGCGGCCTATCAAGCTGAACCGGGCGTGAAGTATCAAGTTCGCGGGAGAGACCTTCTTACAGGTTTACCTAAAACGGTGGAAGTAACAGCCGAAGAAATTCAGGAGGCGCTTCAAGAGCCTGTCATGGCTATCGTAGATGCCGTAAAATCCTGCTTGGAAAAAACTCCACCCGAGCTTGCTTCGGATATTATGGATCGTGGAATCGTCATGGCCGGAGGGGGTTCACTTCTTCGTAATCTGGACAAGCTGATCTCCGATGAGACAGGGATGGCCGTGCATCTAGCCGAGGATCCGCTTTCTTGTGTTGCTTTAGGAACAGGAAAGGTATTAGAAGATGCGGATATTCTCCGTAAAATTGCTGCCTTACAAAAGAGCTGAATCTAAATAAAACGGGGAGGAACTTTTGGTGGGAAAAAGAGTGACTGCAACGGGAATCACGGTTCTCGTTTTCTTCCTGGTGTTAGGCGTATTGGTCAGTATTCGCTTAACTGGACTAGGGAACCAATTTCCTAACCCGATTGGTGGGGTGCTGCAGCGCGTTCTTAGCCCGGTGGAGGATGGATTGCTCCAAGTCGGAAACGAAATCCGTCAGAACACCCGGGTTCTTTGGAATTTCAATGCTGTTGAAGAAGAAAACGTGACTTTAAAAAAGAAAGTGGAACAACTGACCGGGGATAATCTGAAGCTTAAAGAACAGGTTCTTGCGGGAATGCGTTTCAATGAGCTTGATCAGGGGATGTTTCGAAGCCCCACTCTGGACAAGTTCCCTAAGGTCGGGGCAAGTATCATTAATCGAAACCCTACGGCTTGGTATCAAACCCTGACCCTAAATCGAGGCACGAGTGATGGAGTAGCCGTTAATAATCCTGTCATTGGGGAGTATGGTTTAGTCGGGAAAGTCGTTGCCGTGACCTCGAGTACCAGCGAAGTGCTTCTGATTACGGATAGTGAGGGTCAAGTGAGCGCCTTAGTTCGCGGAAGCACAGGTTCGCCGACGTTTGGGATTGTCCAGGGAACCTATAAGAGAACGTCTCGATTAGAAGCGGAAGGGAATCTCCAAATGCTTTTCCGCAGGGACGATAATGTTAATCTAGGGGACTTTGTCCTCTCTTCTGGACTCGGAGGAGTTTATCCTAAGGATATCCCGGTGGGAAAGGTAGAACAGATCCAACTGGACCGCTCCGGGTTGTTAAAAACGGCGTATATCACCCCCTTGGTTGACTTTGACTCGTTAGAGGAAGTTTACATCGTTAAAACAGCAGGGGGGCAGTAACTATGCGTTATCTCATCATACTCGTGATGGGTCTTTTGAGCCTCATTCTGCCGGGGACGGTTTTTTACTTCTGGTCGTGGGGTGGAATTAAGCCGGATCTAATTATGCTTTTCACGATTTATATGGCCTTGCATCATCGGACTGTACCTGGAGCCCTCTGGGGGCTTGGAGCGGGTATAATCGAAGATCTATATCTTGGTAGACATCTTGGGATGTATTCCTTGACCCTAACGGCGGTAGCGTTGCTAAGCAATTGGCTCACCCAACGTTGGTATCGGGATAATTATCTCTTAATTGCGCTGCTTGTCTTCCTGGTTAGTTTTGCAGGACAAGGGTTAATGGCTCTATTGAGCATCGTGGTGGGCGCACAGTGGTCGTTCGGAGACGCTCTGCGCTTAGTTGCTGGGGGCTCATTGTATAATGCAGTTTTAGTGCCGATTACCTATCCGTGGATTCATCGCTCGTTTACGCGAGGGTGGTTAAAGTATCGGCCGAGGTATGAGCGTTAAGGAGGCTTCAGGATGGAAGATAATGAACGAAAACCCTATTTGCATCGTTTATGGGGTTTAAGTGCCGTTGTGTTTCTGGTTTTTGCGATTCTCGGTTTCAATCTTTGGCGCCTGCAAATCGCTCAAGCTTCCTATTACGCGACTAAGGCTCAGGGTAATGTGATGCAGCTTGTGACGATTCCCTCCACTCGCGGGGATATTAAGGATCGAAATGGGAACCTCATGGTCACCAGTATTCCTCAGTTCGCATTAACGATTGATTGGATGGATTTACAAAAGGTACAGAATACAAATTGGAAAGATGTTATTCGACGATTAGCAGGGTATATCAAACCGTACTGGCCGAACCAGGCCCAAAGCGTGGATTCTATCACGGAAGATATTCTGGTTATGACTCAGAATCATCAGTGGGAGCGCTATCGTCCCGTTACTGTGATGAATAACGTACCTGATCCCTTGAAGGCCATTATAGCGGAGCACCAAGAGGAACTCCCTGGTGTTAGTGTGGATGCTTTGCCGGTGCGAGATTACCGGAGAATATCGCTTGCTGGCCAAATTCTTGGCTATGTTCGAGAAGTGAGCAGTGATCAGGAAATTGCTCAATTTAATAAAGACCCCATGGCTCTTAAGGACGGGTTCACCTATGCTCAAGGAGATCTAGTCGGCAAGATGGGTGTAGAGAAAAGCTATGACTATTGGCTTCGTGGAAAAGAAGGAATTCAGCAGGTTGAGGTCGATAACAATGCCCGTCCAATTTCTAAGGATGTTATTCAGCCAGCTGAACCGGGAAAAACCCTCCAGTTGACTATCGATGCGGATCTTCAGGAAGTGGTTGAGAAGTCCTTGGATGACGTATTCCGAGAGAAGGTTCTTCCTGCTCATCCGGACGCAAATGCGGGGGCAGCGGTGGTTATCGATGTAAAGACTGGGAAAATCTTAGCAATGGCTTCACGTCCCTATATGAACCCAAATGACCTAACAGGTATCATCTCAGAGGATATCGCGAATAAGTACTTTCAAGTTAAAGAGGCAGCCTCTTTCAATCGGGCGATAGCAGGAGCCTATCCGCCTGGATCTACCTTTAAGATGATTACTGGAATGTCAGCCTTACAGGCTGGTTTGGTCACGCCCTATGAACAATTTAATAGCTCAAACAAAATAGCCACTCTAGGTAAAGATGGAATTGACGAATGGTTGCCAGGAGGCTTTGGTCTAGTCAACTTAAATCGCGGACTAGCTAATTCTTCGAATATATACTTCCAAGCGATTGGGAAAAGGGTTTTTGATAGTAATCCAGAATTGGTTAAACAAGTAGCCAACGAATTTGGATTAGGTGTCTATACTGGGGTTGACATCCCTGGAGAGGCGAAGGGAATTGCTCCTTCTGCAGAATGGAAGAAAGAGCAGTTGGGCCCCTATTACCAAAAGATTAGAGACAATAAGTTAGCGGCCATCGAAAGTGATTATGAGAATCAGCTTTCTCAAGCTCCCGATGAAAAAACTAAGAATAAGCTTCTAAAAAAAGAAGAAAATGAGAAGAAGCAGGTCGAGGTCTGGTATAACCAGCAGATTGCCCAGAAAGTAAATTGGCAATTATTTGAGACCTTCAATACGTCAATTGGTCAAGGTGATAATTTATATTCTCCCTTACAGCTTGCCAATTATGTGGCAACGATTGTCAATGGGGGAAAGCGTATGCAGCCTTACATTGTTGACAAAATTTTAGATCCTGTTTCCGGGAATTTGGTCTATGAGAATAAACCCGTGGTCAAAAATACTGTGTCTATTTCTCCTGAGAACTTGGAGCATATCAAAGAAGCCATGAGTAAAGTAACAAGTGGCGAAGGAACTGCTAGTTGGCTATTTGCTGATGTTCCCCAGTTCAGCGGTGGAGGAAAAACGGGTACAGCACAGATTGGTTCAAAAAATACAGTTTCAGGGGATCTCTTTAATGGTGTGTTCGTAGCCTTTGCTCCCTATGATGACCCGCAAATTGCTTTCGCGGGGGTTGTCGAATATGGGGGACATGGTGGTGAAACAGCCGGTGTTGTCGCCAAAGCTGCTTTCATGAAATATTTTGGTTGGGAATCTTCCAGCAAAGGTTAAAACTTGGTAGCAAGATAATTAAAAGAATGAAAAAACGAGGAAAATCGTCCTCGTTTTTTTCTTATGGCGAAAGGGAAATTGCTTAGTCCTGTAGAATTACTATGAACGTCTATAATATGTTCTTTTTCTTGAAGGTTTGGACAAGCTTTGAGGGCGAGATGCTTAGTGTAGCATCGAACACGGAAACAATTGGGGGATTGACGGTTGACACGGACGGAACACATAGCCTTAAAGGGGACTCGGGAGGGCATTGTATTATATCTTGATCCCGAGGCGGATTTCTCAGTTTTGATGGAAGAACTAAAAAAGCTTTTAAAGGACTCTGATCAATTCCTCCAGGGAGCAGCTGTGCGATGCTATGGTGGCGAAAAAGAGTATACTGCGGAGCAACTAGAGGAATTAACCTCAAATTTAGAGCAGTATAGTCTTACTCTTGCAGGATGGCTCACAGCGGCAGAAGTTTATACCGGAGCCCGGAAAACGACGGTTACCGAACGGGAAGGAGAGGCACCACGCGTATGGGACGAAGGTATGGAGGAAGGGAATAGTCTTTTTGTCGAGCGTACCCTTCGCTCAGGCGCCAGTATACAGTATGATGGACATGTAATTATTTTAGGGGATGTGAATCCTGGGGCAGAGATTGTCGCGAGCGGAAATATTGTTGTGATTGGCTCTCTTAGAGGTGTGGCTCACGCTGGAGCGACCGGGAACCGAAATTCTACGGTTAGCTCGTACCATCTAGCTCCCACTCAGTTAAGAATTGCAGATTTGGTTACTCGTTCCCCGGAGGGTGAATTGGATTGGAGAGGTCCTGAGTGTGCTAGAATTAAGGAAGGACAGCTCGTGGTTGAAGGAGTCCAGTTGAATGGCCTAAGGGGTAGAGGAACAAATCGTTAAACTCATAGTTCTTAGTACAGACTGCAATTGTATTGGAAGGAAATTATGGAAAGGTAGGTCTAAATATGGGAGAAGTTATTGTAGTGACCTCAGGAAAAGGAGGGGTCGGCAAAACCACCACTTCGGCCAACATTGGAACAGGACTTGCCGCTTTAGGACTTAAAGTGGTTTTAGTGGATACAGACATCGGCTTACGTAATTTAGATGTCGTGATGGGTTTGGAAAACCGGATTGTTTATGATCTCGTTGATGTTACGAGCGGAAACTGTCGTATGAAGCAAGCCTTGATTAAGGATAAACGCTTTGAAAATCTTTATCTACTCCCTGCGGCACAGACCAAGGATAAAACAGCGGTTAGCCCTGAGCAGATGAAGGCTCTCTGTGAAGAGTTGAAGAAGGATTTTGATTATGCGATTATTGATTGTCCTGCAGGAATCGAGCAGGGCTTCCGCAATGCTATCGCAGGTGCTGATCGGGCAATCGTCGTCACCACACCAGAAGTGAGTGCTGTCCGTGATGCAGACCGTATCATTGGGCTACTTGAGGCATCTGACTTACGCAATCCTCGTTTGATTATTAATCGGATTCGGCCTCACATGGTGAAGGCCGGAGATATGATGGATATTTCGGATATTCTAGATATTTTAGCGATTGATCTCATCGGGGTCATCCCGGATGATGAGAGTATCGTTATCTCGACAAACCGAGGGGAACCTGCCGTCACGGATCACTCCTCGCATGCTGGAGAAGCTTACCGCCGGATTACTCGAAGAATTCAAGGCGAAGAAGTTCCTTTGATGAATCTCCAAGCGCCTGAGGGATTTATGGATAAACTAAAAAAACTTTTCGGAATGCGATAGTGTTTGGCACGGAGAGGAGGAATAGGCCTTGTTAGAGTTTATTAGTCGAATGCTTGGACGAGAAAATGCCTCAAAAAATATTGCCAAGGAACGCTTGCGGCTTGTCCTCGTACATGACCGGGCTACGATTTCGCCCCATATGTTAAACCAATTGAAAGAGGACCTGATTAAGGTCATATCAAACTACATGGAAATCGATGAGAGCGCCTTAGAAGTGAATCTCAACCAAGATGATCGCGAAGTAGCCTTAGTAGCTAACATCCCAGTCGTTAAAATGAAAAGAGACTACTCTACGAAGGGGTAATGAAGAAACCGTAGCACATCGCTACGGTTTTCTGATTGAAACGAGGGGACAGTTATTTGTCCCTTGTTACAACGTAACTTTTTCAAGATTTGGCTGAAGCAATGCACCTGTTCCCTCTATCTCACAAACTTCTTTTGTCCCTTCTTTGGGATGAGCTTCCCCTTGTGGTATAATGAAAACTATAAGATTTTTAAAATAATAAAAGGGGTATTATTAATGCTGGATCGACGGATGCTCCGAAATATTGATTTATTATTTGTTTTCTTTCTGCTTTTACTTCTCAGTGCAAGCATTCTTATTTTGAGTACAGCTTCGTTAAATGTTATCAAATCTCAACCGTATTACTATGTGAAGATACAAACCATGTGGATTGCTACTGGGCTAGTCTTATGTACTATAGTTACACTCCTTGATTATCAAAAATTTAGGCGCTTTAGTTGGTGGATTTATGGCTTCAATATATTGCTTCTACTCGCCGTTTTTGCTTTTGGAGAATCAGCAAAGGGGGCTCAGCGCTGGATTCCAGTCACCTCGAGCTTTAATATCCAGCCTTCGGAATTTGCCAAGTTATTTATTATCGTGACATTGGCAGATTTTCTGGCGAAGCGCCAAGGGCAGCTGAACCGATTCAGGGACTTTATCCCTCCTTTTCTTTTTGTGATTATCCCCATGCTCATGATTTTTAAACAACCAGACTTAGGAACGACCTTAGTATTAGTGGCGATTTTTATCGGCATGATGTTTGTAGCGGGTGCGAATCCCTGGAAGTTTGGGGGACTGTTACTCGGCGGGGCCGTAGTTATCGGGATCGCATTATGGTTCCATTTTTCAACGAATTTACCGGGCTGGCTAAAATTCGCCCAGGGCCTCCCACTTCCGATGCAGGATTATCAGCTGAAACGATTAACTATTTTTATGAACCCTTTAGCAGATACTTCAGGGGATGGTTATCATATCATTCAGTCGCTTTGGGCGATTGGCTCAGGTGGGTTTTGGGGGAAGGGATATCGTCAAGGGACGCAAGGCCAGCTTAACTTCCTTCCGGAGCATCATACGGATTTTATCTTCTCTGTGGTCGGGGAGGAATTCGGATTCATCGGGACGATTACCTTATTGTTCATTTTCTGCATCTTTTTACTGCGCGCCATCAATATCGCGATGAAATCAAGAGATGTCTATGGGACCTTAATTGCTTCTGGCATTGTCTCGATGTTTACATTCCACATTCTTGTTAATGTAGGTATGACTTCAGGAATCATGCCCGTCACAGGAATCCCGCTCCCTATCATAAGTTACGGGGGAAGTGCCATGTGGACGAATATGATTGCGATAGGACTTTTGTTGAGTATCAACATCAGGCGACAGCGACTTATGTTTTAGCGATAGAACGGTATGAATTTTTCATGCCGTTCTATTTTTTTACCCACTAGCATAAGTTTTAAGCAAGTGTACGAGCTAGAACTTAGGAATAAAAGTGGGGGAAGAACATGAATCCATATGAGCGTTGGGATGATTGGGAATGGGAAAGAGCTGCTCATGAGGTCGGTCGGGAACGAGGCATAAGGAATGAGGATCGGCCGCATAAACGTACATATCCATCCAGAAGACGTAAGCTCGAACCGTTATATACCTGGACGGGAATTCAGAAGAAAGCCACCCTATCGGTATTGTTCTTCTTGGTGATTTTTTTCGCTTCAAAGGGTGAAGATATTCTATCGAAAGGGGTCTATTCAGCATATCGGGGAACCGTGGAGAATGGAGATATTTATGCTTCATTGAATGGAATGGCTCTCCAGGTGCTCGGGTTGAGCGGCATGGATGTCGAGACCACTCCAGTCGATGCTACAATGCAGGGAAAACTCTTACCTCCGGTTTCCGGCCGAGTGATGGCTGCCTTCGGAGCAGTAGATAGTAACGGAGAGGCCAGTCTTCATCAGGGTATCGACGTAGCTAGTGCCTTAGGGATCCCTGTTGTAGCTCCGTATCAAGGGGTTGTGACCCTGGTCGGAGAAGATCCACAATTAGGAAGATTGGTCAAGCTGGACTTTGGGAATGGATGGACGGGAGTTCTAGGTAACCTGGGGGATATCTCAGTACAAAAGGGTCAAAAAGTTACAGCAGGGCAGACCCTTGGGACGGTAGGCTTGTCGGCTCCACTGAAAAAGACCTGGTTACACTTAGAACTTCGCAAGGATGGAAAAGCGGTGAATCCCTTGCCTTATTTAATTCCATCGAATTAGAGCATGCTGGGGTAAGAAGCTTTTCGCGCATCCGTTCATGTACTCCCGCTAAAATACCTGGGGTAGAGGAGGAGAGAAGGAGACGATGGAGGTTGCCCGTTTTCAAGGTCTTAGTATAAAAATCCATCCTACGTTCTTACTGGTTTTAGTTGCTTATGGGGCCCTGGGTTTAATCACCCAGGCTCTTCTTATCTTCCTTTTGGTTATCGGCCATGAACTAGCTCACCTACTAACGGCCAAAGCCTACGGCTTTCGAGTGATTGGGCTTGAAATCTTCCCTTTTGGAGGTGCAGCCTATTTTGAAGACCTTTTTGAAGGAAGAAAGCTTGAAGAGAGTATAGTGGCTCTTGCAGGTCCTGTCTTTAACATAGTACTCCTGTTCGCTGCCCAATCCCTCCGCTGGGAAGGATTCTGGACGGGCCCAGTATCAGAGGATTTTGTACGTTTCAACCTATGGCTTGCTGCCTTTAATCTTATTCCAGTGCTACCGCTCGATGGGGGACGAATCGTTCGCGCTCTTTTCTCGGATGCTTTTGGCTTTGTTCCCACTACAAAAGTATTGGCCAGAGGGGGGCAAGGATTTGGGATACTCCTTGCTCTGTGGGGATTGACAATCATCGGGAAAGGTAACACAATGGATGGAATACTCACCCTTTTTATCCTTGCCGCTTTTTTCTGGATATCCGGGAAAAAGGAAATTTCCGCGGCTCGCATCACCTTTCTCCGGCAAATCACTCGGAAAAAGGAAGAGCTTCTCCGTAAAGGTCTCATGAGGAGCAAAGCCATCACTGTGACCGCCGATGTGCCGCTCGTCCGAATCGTGGAAGAGTTGACCCCCGATCGCTACGCTCTCATTAACTTGCCTGGAGAAGACTTTTCTCTCGAGCGAACGTTGACGGAAACCCAAGTCGTTGAAGGCATGCTGAAAAAAGGGATCCATTATCCTGTAGGTAAACTCTAAGCTGCTCATGCTTCCGTGCAAATCCTCCTGTTCTGTGATATAATATTTAATTACTAACATGAACAAGGAGGACAATCTTCAATCATGAGTGATATGAAAGCGGCAGATATTCGTAAGCAGGTCGAGCGCTTCCTGCCTAAAGTATTGAAGCCGAGCCGGTATTTAGGAACGGAATGGAATTCGATTCGCAAAGACTGGGATCAGATGAAGGTTCGTATGGCTTTCGCCTTCCCAGATGTATACGAAGTAGGGATGTCTCATCTAGGGACCCGGATACTTTATCACCTCGTCAACTCGTATGAAGACTTCCTTTGTGAACGGGTTTTTGCCCCTTGGATCGACATGGAAGAGAAAATGCGTGAGAAGAAGATTTCGCTTTATGGACTCGAATCTTACCGTCCACTTAAAGAGTTTGATATCGTTGGCTTTACTTTGCAATATGAGATGAGCTTTTCAAATATTTTAAACATGCTCGATCTCGCTGAGATTCCGCTTCGGGCAAAGGATCGTGGGCCAGAGCATCCTTGGGTTATTGCCGGAGGGCCCTGTGCCTACAATCCGGAACCCATCGCACCGTTTATCGATTTCTTTATGCTCGGAGAGGGTGAAGAGACCCTTCCAGAACTTCTGAGACTGATGGCAGAGCAAAAGAAAAACCCGGTTTCACGGGAAGAATTCCTACTTAAAGTCGCTAAAATTCAAGGAGCATACGTGCCAGAACTCTACGAAGTTCACTATAAATCAGATGGACGAATCGAGAGGATTGAAGCGGATTCTCGTGTTCCTAAGACGATCGAAAAAGCCATCGTTAATAATTTGGACACTGCTTTTTTTCCGACGAATCCGGTCGTCCCTTATATGGAAATTGTGCATGATCGAATGATGCTTGAAGTCATGAGAGGTTGTTCCCGAGGCTGTCGTTTCTGCCAAGCGGGGATGGTTTACCGACCGGTTCGTGAACGTTCAGCAGAGACTCTTCTAAGACACACGGATGAACTTGTAAAATCCACGGGCTATGAAGAAATTTCACTCACCTCACTCTCCACAGGAGATTATAGCTGTATCCAGCCCGTTATTCGGGGAATTCTGGATAAGTATAGCGAAGATAAAGTGAGTGTTTCGCTTCCTTCCCTTCGCTTAGACTCCTTTGATGTCAAACTCGCACAAGAAGTTCAGAAGGTTAGAAAGTCAGGACTGACCTTTGCTCCAGAAGCGGGGACACAACGTCTGAGAGACGTCATTAACAAGGGGGTCACAGAGGAGGATCTGCTCCAAGCCACAGAATCTGCCTTTAGAGCAGGGTGGTCCACGATTAAGCTCTATTTCATGATTGGACTTCCAACCGAGACACAAGAGGATCTCGACGGAATTGTTTCCATGGCGAAAAAGGTAGTTGAACTTGGGACGAGACTCGGTCGACGCAATGTCACCGTTACCGTTTCCACGAGTTCCTTCGTACCGAAGAGTCATACTCCCTTCCAATGGGAACCTCAGGAGGGAATGGCTTCTTTAGACCAAAAACAAAAATATTTGAGGGAAAAGCTGCGGGATCGTCGCATAAAATATAATTACCACGATGTCAAAACGAGTTACCTGGAAGCCGTTTTTGCCAAGGGGGATCGACGCCTTGCGGATGTGCTCGAAAGGGCTTTTGAAAAGGGCTGTAAATTTGACGGGTGGTCTGAGCATTTCAAGTATGAAACGTGGTTAGAAAGTTTAGAGTCCCTTGGGCTTGATCCACATTTCTATGCGAATCGGGCCATGGATTATGATGATGTCCTTCCCTGGGACCACCTTGCAAGCGGCGTAACCAAGCGCTTCTTAATGGGAGAACATCGTCGGGCCTTAAAGGAAACAACGACGAAGGATTGTCGTTATGTCGATTGCACCGGGTGTGGAATCTGCCCGGATCGGGGAATTCAGATTGATT
Source organism: Desulfitobacterium elongatum (assembly GCF_055378975.1). NCBI lineage: Bacteria > Bacillati > Bacillota > Clostridia > Eubacteriales > Desulfitobacteriaceae > Desulfitobacterium > Desulfitobacterium elongatum. Next base: position 756,661 of record NZ_AP038772.1, read on the forward strand.
TGAAAGGGTGAGTGCCTTGAGGGTAAGAATCGCCTATACAAAACTTGAGGAAGCCAAATATATTGCTCATTTGGATTTGGCAAGAGTCTTTGAGCGCTCTTTACGGAGGGCTGGAATTCGCACAGCCTATTCCGAAGGATTTAATCCGCATCCAAAAATCTCCTTTGGTTCGGCTCTTGCAGTCGGGGTTGAAGGGGAACGGGAGTATGTAGATATCGAACTTGAACAAGATCTTGATCTTAAAGAAATCATTGGACGGTTGCAGGAGCAACTACCTGGTGGAATTCGCCTCATCGATGTGCGGGTGATTTCACAAGGAGCAAAAGCGCTGATGGCCGTTCTGAATGCTGCGAGTTATCGAATTACGGTCCCTATGGGGCTTCCGGTCAGTGAAGAACGGTTGCAGGAAGGGATCTCTGCCTGGCTAGGACGTGAGCATATTCCTTATGCACGGTATAGTAAAAAAGGTCGAGTCGAAAAGGATATTCGTCCTTGGGTTAAAGTGCTTACTGGGCATATCCAAGGTGATGAAGCCGTTTTCGAGCTAGAAGTCGAAGTGGGGAACCAGGGGAGTGTCAGAGCGGAAGAAGTCATCGCCAGTCTCTGTGACCTGGAGGAACTACCTTTGGATTTAGATACTTTGAGTACGAAACGCATCGGGATTTATGTGAGCTATGAAGGGCAGAAGTTGTCCCCTATGAAATATGAGGCCTTTGGGAAGTGAGGAAAAGCTCTTGAAAGAGATTGTACTGCAAGGCCAAGGTCAGACCATGCGAGCAGCGGTATTGGAAGAGCGTGAACTCATTGAGGTCTATGAAGAGGAAGGCTTGGTTTCTCGACTTGTTGGGAATATCTACCGAGGACGAGTGGAAAATATTTTACCTGGTATGCAGGCTGCCTTTGTAGATATTGGGCTTGAGCGTAATGCTTTTCTCTATGTAGGTGATGCTGTTCCGCCTCGCTATGAAGAGGAGGAAAAACTCCCCGCATCCTCAGAGATCCGAGTGGAGCAAGTTCTTAAGCCTCGTCAGGAACTCCTGCTCCAGGTGATGAAAGAACCTGTGGGGTCGAAGGGTGCCCGAATCACTACGAATCTGACAATACCGGGTCGTTATGCTGTTTTGATGCCGAAAACGGACTATATTGGAGTCTCTCGAAAAATCACTGCAGAAGAAGAGCGTACCCGACTTCGGGAACTTGCACGCAAAGCCTGCCCGCCGGGAATGGGAATGATCGTCCGGACACTCGCAGCAGGAATTGATGGCAAGGAGCTTGCTGAAGATCTTAATTACCTGGTAGAACTCTGGGCTCGTATTGAGAAGAAAATTCCGTACGTTTCTGTCCCGGGGCTGGTTCATCAAGATGTAGATTTAGTCTCTCGGGCTATCCGGGATTGGGTCGATCAAGAGGTAGAAGTTATAACGGTCAACCAACCTGAAGTTGCGGAGGGAATGAGAAACTCCTTAAGAGAACTAGGACATCCTGCGGCGAATCATGTGCACTTGGTTTATAAAGAAAATATTTTTTCGGACTATGGTATCGAGGATGAAATTCGTAAAGCTTTACGCCCAAAAGTCTGGTTGAAGAGCGGAGGATATCTCATAATCCAACAGACAGAGGCACTTACCGTGATTGATGTGAATACTGGGAAGTATGTCGGACAGCGCTCTCTACAGGACACAGTCTTGCATATAAATCGTGAGGCTGCAGAAGAGATTGCCAGACAACTTCGCATGCGTAATCTAGGTGGAATTATTATCATCGATTTCATTGATATGATTTCCGAGGAAGATAAAGGGAGGCTTCTTGCAGTTCTTGAAGCTGCCGTAGCCCGAGATAAGGTCAAATGTCAGATAATGGGGCTTACTCAGCTCGGACTCGTTGAGATGACCCGGAAGAAAGTCGGACAGACGTTGGCTGTAAGGTATAGTAAATTGTGTCCCACCTGCGATGGATTGGGCAGAATATGATTTCAAAGACAAAGAAAAGGGATGAAGGTCTTCTAGGAGGAGACTTTCATCCCTTTTTCATGTTTATTGCATTGGTATAGTTAGAAACCCGTCGGATTTTCCATCCCTTGGACTAGCTTTTCGATTCTTTCTTTGGGGATTTCATAATCCGTGATTAGCCGTATTGCATTTAATAATTTGTCAGGGTGTGAAGATTGAAAGATATTTCTCCCGATAGAAATTCCTTTGGCACCGGCTTGGATTGCATCGTGGATCATGAATAATAATTCGCTTTCAGAAGAAGTCTTCGGTCCGCCTGCGATCACCACAGGAACTTTAACGCCATGGGTCACTTCGGAAAAGGATTCGATTGACCCGGTATAATTCACTTTGATAATATCTGCTCCGAGTTCTTGGGCGATGCGAGCAGCATGTTTTATTTTTTTAGGGTTGAACTCACTGCCTTTTGAGTCATCTCTGACGTACATCATAGCGAGTAAGGGGATTCCCCAGCGTTCACAGTCGTCCGAAATCTTGCCAAAGTCACGAAGCATATAGGACTCAGAGATATTGCCAAGGTTTACATGGATGGAGACCGCGGTGGCACCCAGTCGTATAGCATGTTTAACTGTAGAAACGAGTTCTTTGCGATTCGAGTCGGGAGATAGGTTAGAGGATGCAGAAAGATGAACGATGAGTTCGCACTGACTTGCCCCCAAGAGGTCGGAAATTTGCGGGACTTGCCCTTTATGAAGGACGACGGCATCAGCCTTTCCTTTGGTTAAGAGACCGACGGTTTTAGCAATATCCTCTAATCCTTCAATCGGGCCGACAGTTAAGCCATGATCAAGCGGTACAATGATAATCCGATCAGAGTGTTTAAAGAGACGTTTGAGACGAAGGTCTTTTCCAGTCACTTTTTTGTCCTCCTGTAGTTGATTGAAACCTTATTTTTCAAGAATCGTTTCGTTCACCTTAATTCCGACGTGACGTCCTGGTTCGCTCACGTAGGATAGAAGTTGATCCCCGGGTTTGATAAGTGTTGCGTTTTTCGGTTTTCCGTCAGCTCCCATGATTCTGATATGCCAGTCGTCTTGAACGATAACGTTAATCTCTTTCCCTGCGGCTTCACCTTTGATGAGGAGTAAGGGTCTAACCTCAGTTTTTATTCGTCCGACGCTGAGAGTTCTAATCTCGCCTTGGGTGTTCACGCAGAGAACATGACTCCCCGCCGAAAGATCGGTAAGGTATTCCGCTGTGTTGTTAGGCATCCAGACATAGGAGTGGATTGCCCCTGCATTTACTCTAAAAGGCCGTAGATTCATATAGGGCAGGTAATGGGTCTCAGAACAAACGAGAATTCCGCCTTGTGAAGTGGAACCGATGAGCATTCCTTCCTCCTGGGTCATCAGACCGGTAGTATCAATGCAGGATCTCATGCCCATACCGATATGCCGAACCTCGCTGACGGTTAAGGGAATGAGTTCAAGTTTTGCATAGTCTTGCTTTTGCAAGGCATCACAGACTTTGATGATTTCATGAATATCTATACTTGAAAAAGCGACTCCGTCACTCCCTTGCTCCATGACCCCGAAGCATACTTCCATGTCAGTTAAATTAGTGACGGGCTTTAGTATATTTGTCTTTCCTTTTTGGAGTCTCGCGATGATGAGCTCAAGGGGAATATTGGTCGGCAAGTCAAAATCCACAAGGAGATAATCGTAATTGGCGGCCTCTTGCCAGGCGGCTTCTAGTGCGGATCGACCTACGATATCAAAGAATATGCAGGTCTTTAGCCCTTTTTCTTGTGCATATTTAAGAAGACTCTGATCACTTGAAAAAACGGTTACCCCGTTTTCAAGCTCACGGATCGTCTCGGGTGTAGTTACTTCGACCATGAGTTGAGTTTTTAAGGGATAGTGTCCTTCACGCCATTGGGTTTCAGTAAGGATTATTTTCTGAATGACAGAATTGTTTATAAGGCTCCAGATATCCTGGCGTTCTATCGGGAGGAGCCTCCCATCAAACCACACCTCGCGTGAAGAGTATCTTTCTTTTTCCAATACGTTCATCTCCCATCCTGATAGCTATAGACTCAATCAAGAACCACAATACTCAAGAATATTGTATTCGCAGGACGAGCTAGAGGTGAGTGGATAAGGAGTGTTGGACACGAACATTTACCATATAATGGAATATATTAAAGTATGATCCGAAAGGCTAATTGTTGAAGTGGGGTGTAGTTCATTGGAGAAGATCTATGAATGTAAGAAATGCGGTGCGCACCATCTGTCCTCGGATTGGGTGGAGATGACCTTCAAGGTGAGTCAGATTTCAGCTCAAACTTACACGATTTATTATTGTCCGTCCTGTGAGCAAGCAAGCACCTCACAAGATATTGATTTTTTGTCCAATGGGCTCGATGCAAGATTTTGGCCCTACTCGGAAGCTAAAAACGAAATTCTTGATCAACACCCAGAAATGATGAAGTGGTTGTAACTAAGTTTGAATTGAATCTCCATGATGTCAGGGACATTTATGATTTAGTGCCTCCTTTTTTAAAGGCCAAAAAAGTAATAAAGGATTAACGAATTAAAAACTTAGAGAAATAGTAAAAGGGAGCTGCCTCTTGAGAAGGCAGTTCCTTTTTACTTCTAGGCAAGAATAGAATCGAATGATCAGCTAAGTTAGTGCTGGCTTTCGCTCTTTTCCAATGAAAGGGCGATTCTTCGGGAGAAGATCACTTTCGTGATAAATTCTTATAGTTTTTCCTGCTTAAGGCGCTCGATGATTTTGGGGTCCTTCGTGACTTGTAAGAGTTTAGCCCAAACTCCTTGGGTCTGTTCTTTTTTTCCAAGACGTTTATACGCCACACCTAAATCATAGAGTACCTGGCAGTAGAATTCTTTCGTGAAGACCTTACTGTCGCGTTCGTACAGGGAAACGAGAGTATTAAAATCCTCAATAGCGGAGGCTGTGCGGTGGAAGAACATCTCAGGAAGATTAAAGTTAACGTAGGCTCGAATACTCCGAATTTCAATATTTTGTAGGTCCTTTAAGATGACTTTATCCAGTATTTTTAGTCCTTGGAGAGCGAGCTTGAGTTTTTGGTTAGGGTCTATCGAGTCGCGTCCTAAGAGGGAGGTCACACTTCCAAGGTAAGCTTCGGACACAAGGTCTTGGGGATCTGTCTCGTGAATTTTCTTAAAGATATCATACGCTTTTTTTACGGCATTTTTGTCTCCTTGTATTCCGAGCTCATGGAGTTTTACGCCTTCTGCAAAGAGCTTTTGCTTATTTGGGTCTGTCGCCATACATGTGGCCTCCTTATTTTATATCTCAATGAATCGCCTGAGCTCCTCTTCTTCGGCTTGAAATTGCTCCGGAGTCCCCCCATAGACAATCTTTCCCTTGTTCATAATATAGATATAGTCCGCTATTTTAGCTGCAAAGCGGATATTTTGTTCCACGAGAAGGATGGATAGTCCGGAATCTTTTAGAGTGAAGATTTTCTCGCCGATATCTTTAATAATAGTCGGAGCAAGGCCTTCGAAGGGCTCATCCATCAAAAGCATATCCGGGTCGGTCATCATGGCTCGACCGATAGCAAGCATTTGTTGTTCCCCTCCGCTTAAATTCTTCCCCGGTAGTTTAGAACGTTCCTTTAGAACAGGAAATAGATTGTAGACTCGTTCAAGGGTAGGAACGAGGTTTTCGGTATTTTTTTCAGGACTAGGATATTTCCTTTGACCAATGATAAGGTTTTCCTTGACGGTTAGGGAACGGAAAATTCTTCTTCCTTGTGGGACGAGGGCCATGCCCAACTGGGCGATTTTATAGGGAGGAAGCCCACTGATGAGATGGTCTTGATACGTAATTTTTCCTCGGCTGGGCGGGTTAAAGCCTATGATTGAATGAATTGTTGTTGTCTTACCCATACCGTTACGTCCGAGTAAGGCGACAACTGAACCCTTTTCTACCTCGAACGTAACTCCTTGGAGGATATGACTCTCACCATAATGAGCATGAACATCACTGAGTTTAAGCACTTCGGCCAACCTCCTTAATCGGCTGTACCAAGATAGACTTCCTTGACCCGTTTATCGGAGCGGACTTCCTCTTGAGTCCCTTCAAAGAGTACCTTTCCATAATTCAAAACGGTAATGTAATCAGCGAGATCAAACACAACTTCCATGTCGTGTTCAATGATGAGGACTGTAATCTCTCGGGTAAGATTGCGAATCATGGATGTGATTTTATGGGTTTCTACGGAGGACATGCCTGCTGTAGGTTCATCAAGGAGGAGTAGCCGAGGGGATTGAGCAAGAGCCAAAAGAAGTTCGACCTGACGTTGCTCCCCATAGGAAAGTTCTTTTACGAGAACATCTCGCTTATCCCACCAGCCGCAATCCTCAAGAAATTCTTTTGGCGTAAAGGGGGATTTATGGGGCAGTAGTGCGAGATGGATGTTTTCAAGGAGCGTTAGATTAAAGAAGAGATTGTTCTGTTGGAACGTTCGGGCAAGACCCAATTTTGCTCTACGGAAGGAAGGGAGATGTTCCGATTTTTTGCCAAAGAGTGAGATCTCTCCTGAATTAAGGGGAGTTACCCCACTGATGACATTAAATAGAGTGGTTTTCCCAGCACCGTTTGGTCCGATAATGGCGCGTCTTTCTCCTGCTTCAATAGCGAGCGAGACATCTTGCAATACGGCAAGCCCTCCGAACGTTTTACTCACGTTTTTTATTTCTAAAGCTTTCATAGTTCCTCAGACCCTTTTTACTTAGTTTTATTGCGTACCCAACGACGCCATCCCTAAGATACATAACACAGAGGATGAAAATGATCCCCATTGACATCGGCCAACGCTCTGTCTGAGCACTAATAAGGTTTTGGAGGACAAAAATGGCACCAGCTCCTATGACAGGCCCGACTAAGGTTCCTGCCCCACCTACAATCACCATGAGGATGACCAGGCCAGACATAGACCAATCCAATTGTTGTGGGCTGATAAACCCATTGAAGTAGACAAAGAAAACCCCAGCTAACCCTGCGAGGCCACCAGCAATAGTATAGGCTAGGTATTTTATCACCCATGTGTTATATCCCAAGGCCTGCATCCGGGATTCGCTTTCTCTGACTCCTATAATGGATCGACCTAGCTTTGAACGGATAATTCTCCATAGGATGAAGCTTGACAGGACAAAGAAGGCGAGGACGAGATAGTAGAAGTTTTGGGAATCCCACATGGAGATAGGTAGCCCGAGTTCTGGTCGGGGAATCCCAGACAAGCCGTCATCTCCTCCAGTGACTGAGCGCCATCTCCAGGCAAGAGCAAAAACCATCTGGCCAAAGGCCAAGGTGATCATAAGAAAATAGGGACCTGAGCTCCTTAAGACAAGTGTGCCTAAGAGGAAAGCAAGGAGAAGGGAAACGATGACACCGGCCAGTAGGCTAAGCCAGAAGTTTTCGTACCCCCGTGTAACAAGGATGCCGGCGGTATAGGCGCCGATTCCAAAAAATGAAGCATGATTAAAGGAAACTAAGCCGGTATACCCCACTAATAGATCGAGGCTCATCGCGAAGAGACCAAAGATCAGGACCTGGGTCATGAGGCTTAAACCATACGGTGTAAGAATCAAGGGAGAGGTAAGTAAGGCGAGTAGGGCAGCAATACTTCCAATAAGGGGGAATCGGAGCCTTCTTTGCTTCATTGTGATTCCTCCTTCCCCAGTAGACCAGAGGGTTTAAAGATGAGAACCAAGGCCATGGTCACGTAGATGGTAAACATAGCGAAATCAGGAAAGAATGCCTTCCCGAAGGTTTCCGCAAAACCAATTAAGAGACTACCCAGGAAGGCTCCTTTCAGGGTTCCAAGACCACCGACAACGACTACGGCCAAAGCGAGGACGAGGATTTCGAAGTCCAGACCGGGGTAAGCCCCGACGATTGGCCCGCTTATCACTCCACCCAGTGCAGCTAAAAATGCACCTAAGGCGAATATTCCTGAAAAATAGAGTTGAATGTTGATCCCCAGCCCACTGACCATTTCTTTGTCATCGACCCCGGCTCGAATGATGATGCCTGTTCTGGTTTTTTCTAAAAAGGCCCAGAGCAGTAGCGCTATACCTAAGCCGATGACAATCATGGCGAATCGATAGATTGGGAATGCTTCCCCGAGGATCGAGACCGAACCCTCTAAGAAGCTTGGTTTGGGAAGGATGCGAGGCACTCCTCCCCAGATCCATTTTGCAAGGTCAAGAAAAAGATAAGCAAAACCAAAGGTCAGAAGCACTTGATCCAGTTCCCGCTTATAAAGCTTTCGGAAAAAGAAGCGTTCCATGACTACTCCTAATAAAGCTAATGCGGCTCCTGCAGCAAGTAACCCAAAGAGAAAGTTACCCGTCTCTTGAATGATTACAAATCCCAGGTAAGCCCCTAGCATGTAATAAGAACCATGCGCGAGGTTAACAATCCCCATTAAACCGAAAATCAGGGAAAGCCCGGACGCCAGTAAAAAGAGTAGAAGCCCGTAGGAAATTCCATTCAGTATCTGAATAATGAGTGAAGAGAAATCCATTACTTTCCCTCCCGAGCTTTACTTCTTGCCGGTCCAGTAATCGGAAACGTTCGGGATGCTTTTAATGACGGTGTTGACTAGCTTGCCGTTGACTTTCTCGACTTTTCGAATATGGGTGTCGAAAATTACGTTTTGGGTTTTTTGGTCGAATTTGAAGGGGCCTCTGGGGGCATCGAACTGGACTTTTCGGATTGCATCGAGAAGTTTTGCTTTATCTGCGGTATTTCCACCGGTAGCTTCGAGCGCTTTTACAATGACTTGTGCGGAGACATAGCCTTGTTCTGCAAACATGTTTGGACTATCTCCGTACTTCGCGGTGTAATTTTTTACGAACTTTTGGTTCTCTGGAGTTGTCAAAGCTGCGCTGTAGTGTAGAGCACTGATAATTCCCAAGGCAGAGTCTCCTTGGCCAGGGAGAGAGGACTCATCGACGAGGTCACCAGCACTGTACAACGGAATTCTTTTGAGCCCATATTCATCATATTGCTTGACAAACTTGATGGAATCGGCTGCAGAAAAGTGAACAAATACAGCATCAGCATTCTTGACTTGGGCGAGATAAGGGCCGTAATCCGTGGTGCCTAGCTTCGGATAGATTTCTTGGATGACTTCACCGCCAGCTTCTTTAAAAGAAATCATGAAGCCTTCGGCCTTTTCTAAACCTGCTGCGTAATCGGGTGCCATGACAACGACTCTGCGGATATTCAGTTCGTTATACAAGTATTTGGCAAAGGGATATTCATACTGACCATTGGCAAAGGAAACCCGAAAGATGTACTCACTGCCATCTCCTCGAGTTAAGTCACGAGCACCTGCATTGGAAATGATGAAGGGAAGTTTATTTCCAACCACATAGTCTCGGATAGCATAAGCGACAGTACTACTGACGACTCCGGTTAAGATATCAATTTTTTCACTTTCGACGAGTCTCCGAGTTTTTTGCAAGCCTACTTGCCCGTTCATTTCGGAATCTTCCTTAATGAGCTTGATTTCTCGACCTCCAGCTTTCCAGCCGATTTCGTCTAAGTACAATTCCGCTCCTCGGGTAATGTCGACTCCATTGCTGGTAAAAACGCCAGTATAGGGAACGAGGAGTCCGATTTTTACAGGATCTTGATTGGTTTGTCCTTTGTCAGCGGGACCATTACCTGTCTGAGTACCACAGCCGATTCCCGTAAGGCTCAAGAGGATGATGAAAAAGAGGATACCTGCTCGGACGAACAAATTTTTTTTGCGCATTTCTTTTAGTTCCCCCTTTAAATTGGACAGAAAGTATCTATCCTTTTTCTGAAATCTCTACCTCCAGCTTATTCTTTGGGGTCTTAAACGGTGTTTGGGCTTTTAACTTTCATTGAATTATTATTGAATTATTATTGAATTTTGCACATATCCAAACTTGCATGCATACTTTATAAAAGACAAAAACATAAGGTTCATATGGAGGTTAATTAAAAGGAGAAAAGGAGGTCTGTCTAACATGCGGGTAACATTCAATATTAGCTCGGGATCCGAAGATCCCAAACAAGCCGTTGAGCTGAAGGAGAAGTTAGAAGCTCTCATGGCAGAATACGGACTACAAGGACTCACGCGGGGCGACGAGTATAGCAAGCGGGCGATTTTCAACGGTTCCTATCGTACAGAAGCTAAAGAAGAATAATATACTTAAAGCCCACCACACCTGCCGAAAAAGGCAGGTTTTTTTTGTCTGAGACAGGGTGAAACGAGGGGACAGGTCCCTTGTTTCAAAAGAAGACAGTGTTTTATATGAGCAAACGAAAGGCAAGGGTGAATAAAGGAAAGAGATAGGTTAATATTCAGAGAGAAAGAAAGTTCAGGGCTCTATGGTAGATGAATTGGGCAGGGGTACATTTAAGAAGTAATAAGACACTTGCTTGGAGAAAAGGTAAAAAAAGGTAAACTGAAATAAGAGATAAGGGCTGGGGCCAGGGGAATTACCCTCTGGCCCCAGCCCTTAAAAAGTTTTGCTAGGGCGATAGTTAGGTCATCGTTTTTCTTTGAAACGAGGGACATGTCCCCTTGTTTTAGGATTTTTTGGCTATTCTTTCTTCGTGCGTTTTGCTCTGCTCATTGCTTTCTCTAGGGCTGCAGCTCTGGCTTTTTCTTTTTCTTCACGACGTGCTTTTTTCTCCTCGGGACTGAGTTTCACCGGTTCTGGGACTTTGGTCACGATCGGAGGGGTTTCCTCCTTTTTGTGATCTTTTTTACGTTTACGAGAGGTCGTTTCGGGGACAGGAGGAACGGCGTGATCTTTTTCACGCTCTTTGCGACGACGATGTTTTTTCTCTACAGGTACATCTGTAGATTTTTCTGGGGTTCTTTCTTTGGAGATCTTCCTTTCCTTTCGACTGCCTTTTTCTTTTGATCTCTCTTTCGCTCTTTCTAGAGCAATATCTACGGCTATTTCCTTGAACTTATCCCGAATCTTGTCTTTATCCATATCGACTGCTCCTTCCTGCTCACCTTCTACCAAGTTATTGTATTTGGGATCGATAGTAAGTTTTGAAAGCTTTTCCCAACATTTTGTGGCTTTCTCATGATCTCCGGTGCGCTTATAACATGCTCCTAAGTCGTAGAGAATTTGCAAATATTCTTCTTCCGGGAAAACGCTGTGATTTCTTTCATAGGCTAATTTTAGAAACTTAAATTCTTTAATAATCTTTTCATTTCCACGGAAGAAACTGGGAGAATAATGATACATGACTTTTGCTAGGAGAAGATGTAAGAGATAGTTATTCGAATCATTGGCGATGGCTTTATTCAGATGGTTCATGCCCTTAAAAAAATAGTGATAAATCTCATTAGGATCGGTTTTACTTTGCCCTAAAATAGCCATGCTGCTACCGAGATACCCTTGTGCTAGTGGATTGGTGATATCTGCTTGATGGGCCTTGAGTAAAACTTCGTAGGCTTTGGCACTTACTTTCTTATTTCCTGTGCTAGCGAGCTCGTGCAGTCTAATCCCTTCGAGGAGAAGTTCCTTTGGGTTTTGGTCTGAGTTCAAGCTCAGAAGGATTTCAGAGTTTTCATTGAGTAGCTCATCGACAAAATTCTTGTAGGGGGTGTCCCCGCATTGAGAAAGTTTATCCCAAGTCGAATGAGCTTCTTCTGTCATTTCTAATCGTTCATAGGCATCACCTAAATCATAAAGTATTTGCCAATACGTCTCTTCGGGGAGAAGGGAGGAATCGTCCTCATACCGTTTAAGGATATAGTTAAAATCATGAATGGCGGTAAGGGTTCGCCTAAAAAAGGCTTCTGGAATTCGGTAACTGTTGTAGCCTCTTATAAATCGGATGGTAATATCGTCTGGTCTTGAGTTCACTGCTTGATCGAGAGTCTTGATTGCATGAGAGGCATGTCGGAACATGATGCTGGTGTCAGAGGAGTTTAGTCCTAGGAGAGAGAGGCAATCTGCATAGTAGGCTTCAATTAAGGGGTCATGGGGATCTCTCTTATGGGCTTGCTTGAAGATGTCAAACGCTTTTTCAAGGGCATATTGATCCTCTGCAATAGCCCGACTGTGCAGGGAGATACCTTCCTGAAGTTTCTCATCATACATGAGTTTAGACCATTCATTTTTAATCCCGGATTTCCGTTCGGGTTGTTTCTTCCAGCGAGGAAGGTCAGAGCCTAGGATTCCTTCTTGTTTTATAAGAACTTTGTATTTTGGGTCGTTGGTCAGGGATAAGAGCTTGCGGCAGGTAGACTCTGCATCGTTTCTCTTGTCCATACGATGGTAGGCTAAGGCTAATTCGTAGAGAATCTGATAGTAGAATTCCTTCGGGAAGAGGGAGTCGTCTTCATCATTGCGCGATACTAAGTAAGAAAAATCTTCAATTGCGGTATCGCTGCGATGAAAGAACTGCTCGGGAAGTCTAGAGCATACGAAAGCGCGCAACCCGCGAATTTCCACATTTTCTGGCTCCATGGAGACCACTTTATCGAGAATTTTCAATCCCTTGATGGCAAATTTGAAGCGATCATTTGCATCATCGGCATCCCGTCCCATTAAAGAGATGACACTTCCGAGATAGGCCTCTGCCAATAGGTTTTGGCGATCATCTTGGAGTACGTGAATAAGCAATTTAAAGGCTTGTGGAACGGCTTCTTTTTCTCCTGCGAGCCCCAATTGATAGAGGGTCATCGCTTCGGAAAAAAGTTCATCGGTTGATTTGTCGCTAGGATCGATGAAATCTGAATCTAAGGACCAGATTTTAATATGGCGAATCTCTGCTAGAGTGTCAGAAATTGGAGGGAGGGGTTGCTTAGGAGGCTCGCTTTGAGGGAGGTTAAGGACAACTTCGAGGGGTGCTAGGTCTTCCGGGGGTGAAGTTGAGTCCACTGGGAGGGAATAAGGGTCTACTTCGGGGGAAGCAGAGTCTGCTTCATAAGAGCCAGAGTATTCTTGAAAAGTCGTGTGATTAAGGTCATTAAGGTCATTAAGGGTAGTTTCTGTTTCCAGCTCCGAAGGCACTACGGGTTCTTCTGTAATCAGCGATTCTACTTCTTTCGGAGCCTCAGGTTGAGGGATGGATTCCTTTCGAAGTGGGACCTTCGAAGATCCTTTAACCTTGTTCAGGACATCTATCATGGTATCTAGGGTTTGTTTAATAGGGATATTGATGGGTTGATTGGCGATCTGCTGATTGGCGACCTGTTGCGTACCGAGTGATCGTGGTTTTACTCGAGGGTTGGACGTCTTTGTGTTCGGTGTGAGGGGGGAGATTTCCCATGGGGTCTTAGAAATTTCGTTAGGAGTATGATATTGGCTTGTAGGGCGAGTTCTTTTTGTAGCAAAGGAATTCTTGTGAGGGGGTTCAATGGGTCTTTTGGGTGAGTTTCTTTCGACGGATTTCGTCCCCTTAGGGAGTGGGGCGCTGGCCTTATCCGGCTGTTTTTTCACTTTGGCCCACGGTTTTAGCCAAGAAGTTAATTTATTCGAGCCGGATTTAGATTTTGTATTTTTTAACATTGGACAACTACCCTCCTATACGGCGCGTGATTCGCCTATAATATCTTTTCTCACTGTATTCCGCTACTCAAAGGAGTGTGAATCGGAGGATGTGATTAACCTTCGGCCCGGCTGCTAGACTGTGATGTTTTGGCCCAGGGACAAATTCGCTTTTCTAGCCACGCCACAAGCGAGAAAAGGCCAATTCCAAGTGCAGCTAGGATGGTAACCACGGAAAAAGCAAGGGGTCCATTCATTTGAGAGGTTGTTATTAACAGGGAATAACCAAGACCCTTATCCGCATTGACAAATTCACTAATTACGGCACCAATAACAGCCATACTTACGGAGACGCGTAATCCGTTAAACAGGTAGGGAAGGGAGGCAGGAAAGCGGATTTTTAGGAAAGCTTGGTACCATTTCGCTCCAAGCACATCGGAAAGCTCGAGTAACTCTCGGTGAGTGGATTGCAGTCCTGAGACCATACCGACCATAATTGGAAAAAAGCACATGAGAAAAACCATTGTGACCTTGGTTAATTGCCCCAGACCGAGCCAAATCACGAGGAGAGGTGCAATGGCGACTTTGGGGATGGACTGGGTCGCAACGAGGAGTTTATAGAGGGTCTTTTCGAGTACGGGGGAATAGGCGATAATCACTCCGAGTAGAATGCCTACCCCAAAGGCCAGAACGAAGCCAATCAGAACCTCCCGTAGAGTCACGAGGGTATGCATCCAGAGATACCCGGAGGATTTAAGCATCTCAGCAAGAATGGCGCTTGGGGCAGGTAATAGCCATTGCTGCACTTTGAAAAAATGAACTAAGGCCTCCCAAAGGAGGATCACGACCCCAAAGCTCAGAAGGGTCATGACCCATTCATTATTGTAAAGCCGTTTCCAGCGACTCTTCATCGACTATGCCCTCCTTTCACAGTGCGTTAGAGCCAAGGAGTCCGTGCACCGTTTTGGCACAGGTGCTGAAGTCCTGTTCATAGAGCTGTTCTTCCTTTCTGGGGCGGGGCAGAGGGACCTCGATAATGGAGGCAATCTTTCCTGGCCTTGGCGTCATCACGATAATCCGATCGGCGAGAAATACGGCTTCTTGAATGTTATGCGTCACAAAGAGTACGGTCGTTTGTTTCACGCTCCAGATATCCAGTAACAGTCGGGTGAGTTCAAAGCGGGTGATGGCATCGAGTGAGGCGAAGGGCTCATCCATGAGCAATATTTTAGGTTCCGAGATGAGCGCACGGCAGATCGAAACACGTTGCTGCATCCCATAGGAAAGCTCCTGTGGTTTGCGATGGATGAAGTCCTTCAGTCCGACCATCTCGAGTAGTTCGATGGCTAAAGGTCGGGTCTGAGACAGATTTTGCCCTCGAATCTCACTGGGTAAAAGCACATTATCGAGTACTTTGCGCCAGGGTAGTAAAGCGGGTTGTTGGAACACCATGCCCAAGAGATGTCGGTGGTTTTTTTGGAGGGGTATGCCATCGACCAAAATGCATCCTTTCGACGGTTCAATCAACCCGGATATGAGCTTAAGCAGGGTTGTCTTGCCACATCCACTAGGTCCGACAATCGCAACAAATTCTCTATTTTTTACTTCCAGATTAATCCCCTCTAGTGCTGTCATGCCCTCGCCAGGGGCAAACCAGTAGTTTTTATCGACATCGATTAAGGAAAGCAACGCAGTCAATACCTTCCCCCCTTTTTCATTCATTTCTTTCTGTGCTATTTCTTAGGCGGATAGAGGGGCTCTTTAGGCAGGAATTCTGTGGTGTAAATTGTTTCTGGAGAAAGCTCTTTTTGGAGTTCATAAGCATCTATAACGTATTTGATGGTTTGTGCCATCCGTTGATCTGACATCGAACCTAGTCCTTTGGCTTGGGCTTCCTCCCCAGTAATCACTTGATATTTTAATTCTGCCTCCCACATCTTGACTGAAAGATCTGGATCAGTCTCCGGAACATACTTCTTCATGATTACTCCTACCTCGGAGGGGTGTTCCAAGCTATATTGAAGTCCTTTCAGGAACCCAGCGACAAATCGGCGTACAAGCTCTGGATTCTCCTTCATGGTATCTTCGTGTACGATGATGGACTCTCCATAGCGATTTAAATGACCATCATCTTTATAGGAGAAGAACTGAGCCGGCTTTCCGATGAGTTTTTCTACTCGGGGGATATACTTATACATTGTTGTGAGGGTATCCGCTTGCCCTTGAGCAAAGGCCGAATAGTGAAGCGTTGGATCAAGGAGTTGCCACTTCACCTTGTTTGGATCGATCCCTGTAGCTTTAGCAAAGGCAGGAAAAAAGAGAACGATCGAGGAACTCGCTGAACCAATGATGGATTTCCCTTCAAGATCTTTAGGCGTCTTAATCCCTAATGAATCGTTGTAAATCACAATTCCAGGATAAGATTCTTTAAAGTTAGCAACGGCTTTCACTTGGACATCCTCTTTGGCCCGGGCCAGGATGAGGCTACCAACATCTGCAATCCCGAAGTCTGCCTTTTTCGTAGCAATCTTCGTGACTGTATCTCCTGAGCCATAGCCTCGGATGATGTTGACATCTAGATTTTGCTCTTTCCAGAAACCCTTTTCCAGGGCTACCCAATAGGCGGGGTCTTCCGGTAGCCACTGAAGGTTGAAAGTTACTTTATCGAGGGTTGCTGGATTGGGAGTTCCTACAGGGCTTGGTGAGCCTTGGGAGCTACAGCCTATCGTTCCGATTATTAGGGAAAGGATTAATAGTGTGAAGGTGATGAACTTTAGGGCTTTTTTTAGCATGGGGCAACTCCTCTCGTTCTGAATTTAGTCTTGGGCGTAGCTTTTCGTACAGTTATACCTTTGGGCGTGAATCTCCATGCTTAGGCCTAAAGGTTGTGCTATTTCTTAGTCGGGAAGATAGGCTCTTTGGGCAGAAATTCCGTGGTGTAAATCTCATCCGGGGAAAGTTCCTTTTGGATCTCGTAAGCATCTAAGACGAATTTGATGGTCTGTACCATGCGTTGGTCTGACATCGAACCGAGACCTTTACTTCGGCCTTCTTCTCCGGTAATCACCCCATTCTTCAATTCTGACTCCCACATCTTGACAGCAATTTCGGGGTCGGTCTCTGGAACATATTTCTTCATAATTAGCCCAACTTCGGAGGGATGTTCCAAGCTATATTGAAGTCCTTTCAGGAATCCGGCTACAAATCGCCGTACAAGCTCAGGATTCTCCTTCAAGGTATCTTCGTGTACGATGATGGACTCTCCATAACGATTTAACTGACCATCATCTTTGAAGGAGAAGAAATGAGCTGGTTTTCCGGTGAGTTTTTCTACCCGAGGGATATGCTTATACGTTGTTGCGAGTGCATCCGCTTGCCCTTGAGTAAAGGACACAAATTGGAGCGTCGAATCCATGAACTGCCACTTCACCTTGTTCGGGTCAATCCCGGTAGCTTTCGCAAAGGCTGGAAAAAAGAGAACGACCGAGGAACTGGCTGAACCAATGATGGATTTTCCTTCAAGATCTTTAGGTGTCTTAATCCCCAGGGCATCATTGTAAATAATAATTCCGGGATAAGTTTCCTTGAAGTTAGCAACGGCTTTCACTTGGACATCTTCCTTGGCTCGGGCTAGGATAAGGCTGCCTACATCGGCAATTCCGAAGTCCGCCTTTTTCGCAGCAATCTTCGTTACCGTATCCCCTGAGCCATAGCCTCGGATGATTTTGACATCTAGATTTTGCTCTTTCCAGAAGCCCTTTTCTAGAGCAACAAAATAGGCAGGGTCTTCCGGTAGCATTTGAAGGTTGAAAGTTATCTTATCGAGCGCTGCTGGATTGGGAGCTCCTGCAGGGCTTGGTGAGCCTTGGGAGCTACAGCCTACCGTTCCGATTGTTAGGGAAAGGAGCAATAGGGTGAAGGTAATGAACTTCAAAAGTCTTTGTGGCATGGGTGGGCTGGCTCCTTTCACTCTTAGAAGTTATTATAAGTTGAGGTCGCGTAGCTTTTCGCGCATCCGTATCTTCGGGCAACAAGTGCGATTGTCTTTACAAAAATCGGGCTTTAGTCCGGTGCGAAAAGCTACGCTATTGGAGTAGCTACGTCTGTGGGTTCCTTTATAAGACTTTTTGGGAGAAAGTCGCATGGGATGTTTATAGGTGAAGCAGTTCCTTAATATTGCCACCGAGGACTCGATCGCGGTCTGCGTCACTTAACTTAAGAAGGAGGATTTTCGTGAGTTCGACCTTTGGATGGGAAAGGGGAAATTCTGATCCGAAGATGACCTTTTTTGGGCCTGCTTTGGCGACTGCTTCCTTGATATGCAGGAAGCTCCCACTGGAGGTTTCTAGGAAAAAGTTATCGAGTTCCATTGCGGCCTCAAGTCCTTCTCGGTCAGCAGGACCAAAGCCCATGTGACCGAGGATGAAGTTTGTCTTGGGAAATTGCTTTGCTAAAGCAATATACTTCGTGGTGCTTGAGCCTGGGCTAAAGACCACATGGGAATACACGGGGAAACTATGCAGACCACAAGTGGCAGCAAGTTCAGCAACAGCTTTGCTTGAGAAAGAAAACTGATGAGTCATTGGGGAAAGCTTTAGGCCCCTGAAACCGCTTTTGAAGCCCTTTTCTAATTTACCTACAGCATTTTCCTCGTGAGGGTCTAGGTTCATCATTCCCACGAGTAAGTCAGGATGACTAAGGCACCCTTGTGCGACATACTCGTTATTCGGGATTAGGGTTTCAGGTTTGGATTTCCCTGTAACATAGTCAGTCATCTTACGAACATCGAGTGTACCTCCAGGTACGCAGATGCCACGGTCAACTCCTGCTTCCTTGAGCTGTTCGAGATAGAGCTTGAGATTCCCGTATGTGGAATCGGACAGATGGGCATGGGCATCGATAATCATGAAGCTTCCTCCTATTCCCGAACGACGCGGATTGTTTTTGCTCCCGGTCGCTGGAGCTTACTTATGAATTCAAATTCGCAAGGAATTCCTAAACCATATTCCATTTTGCTAGCAAGCTTGTCGGCTAATTCTGGAGTTGGCTCCACTCCGGGGGCGAGTTCGGCACGGATTTTTAAACGATCATTATCACCGGGTTGAACAACGAATTGGTACCAGTTCCCCACCTCAGGTAATCTCATGAGAAACTCCTCAAGATAGAAGGGAGAAAAACCGATTCCCTGGATTGTAATCTGGTCGACGGTACGTCCCCGCATGAAGAATCGGGGGAAGGTCATACCGCAATCACAGGGGCTAGGGTCTATATAGCCTAAATCTTGAGTTCGATAACGAAGCAAGGGAGTATCGAAGCGTAACAACGGAGTTGCTACTACCTCACCAATCTCCCCGGGCTCTAAGACTTCTCCTGTCTTGGGGTCAATGATTTCTAGGATGACGTGCCCCATGGGGATATGGTAACCCGCGTGGGAATCACACTCGATGCCTAGTCCCATAGCCTCGAGGGAGCCATAGTAAAAATTAGCGATGGTTCCCCAGATCTTTTCCACTCGTTCGCGGAAAGCGGGGGAACAGCCTTCACCTGTCAGCCAGACCTTTTTCAGCTTTAGACTGTGCAGATCAAAATTCATCTCTGCGGCAGCTTCGGCAAGGGTGATAGAATAGGAAGGTGTCGTCATTAAGACGGTCGGTTGCAAATCCTTCATGACTTGAATGATTTTCTTAGGATAAGAGTACGCTCCGCCTTTACCGACCGGAACAACGGTTACACCGGAAACTTCCATGAATACTTTGTGAAAGGAAAGCCCTGAGGAACTCATTTCATAGGGAAGGGCATTAATACAAATGTCTCCAGGGAAAAGTTTAAGCAGGTGTGGGTAACCAGCGGAAAACTCGTTAAGATAGAGATCCCTCCAGCTATTCATCATATAGGTTTCTTCACCGCCGGTTGTCCCTGTTGAGACGTTAACTAAACTAATATCTTTTTTCTTGGTGGCAAGGAGTTGCCAGGGCTTCCCGCGGAGTTCGTCCTTTGTAGTAAAGGGGAGCTTGGCAAGATCGGCTAGACTTTTTATGTCTTGGGGCTTAACCCCAGCCTGCTTCATCTTTTCATAATAGAAAGGGTTTTTATAAGCATGGTTAACATTAGCCTGTAACGCCTCTTTTTGAAACTCCATGAGCTTTTCCAGAGAAGCTTCCTCCTCGGTTAGGTTGTTGTAGCGCTTAAGGAGGGGCTCTTGAGCATAGTTGCGTAGATGATTTTTAAAGCGATATTCCATTTTCCTTTTCACTCCATTTACTTTGTATTGATAGGGGGATTGGCGCGATTAATTCGTGTATACCACTCTTTGGACTTTTATCTTTGGGCGATCCATCTTCTCAACGAATTGCACCTCACAGGGTACCCCAATCAAAGCTTGGAGCTGATTGGCACATTTTAGGGATAACTCAGGGGATGGTTGTATGCCGGCTGCAGGTTCCACATGGATTGTGAGTAGCTCATTATCTCCAGGCTGAACAATGAATTGATACCAATTCCCGACTTCCGGTAGTGTCATGAGAAACTCTTCTAAGGCATAGGGCGAGTAGGGTTTCCCCTTGAGAATGATATGGTCCTTCGCACGTCCTAAGAGGTGGAGACGTTGTAAAGAAACTCCGCATTTGCATGACTTTGGATCGAGGTATCCTAGATCTTGTGTCCGGTAGCGGATAAGGGGGGTGTCAAAGCGTAGGAGGCAACTCACAATGACCTCTCCGATTTCCCCTGGATCTAGGATTTTTCCTGTCTCGGGATCAACGATTTCCACGAGGACATGGGCTGCAGTAATATGCAGGCCGTCATGATGATCACATTCTCTCCCGATGAAACCGCATTCTGTAGCGCCATAATGAAAGTTAACCGTGGTTCCCCACATTCTTTCGAGTCGCTTACGGAAAGCAGAAGAACATCCTTCTCCAGCGACAAACATTCTTTTTAAGGGAAGACTAGTTAAGTCGAAGGAGGCCTCTTCCGCTGCTTCGGCGAGGGTTACAGCATAGGAGGGGGAAGTCGCGATAAAGGAAGGCTTCAGGTTTTTCATCATCTTGATTGTTTTTTCTGGAGTAGAGTAAGCTCCCCCTTTGCCAACCGGGACAGAGGTAGCTTGATGTCCCATGATAAACATATTATGGAAATTAAGTCCTGACTGACTCATCTCATAGGGCAGGGCGACAAAACCGATATCTTCTCGTTTGACTGGAGTGAGTCTGGGGTAGATAATTGAGTGGTTGAGATAATATTCCTTCCAGGTGTGGGGTGTGTAGATTTCTTTCCCTCCTGTCGTTCCGGAAGAAACATGAATGAGACTGATTTCCTTTTTATCGCAGGCTAAGCGAAACCAAGGGTCTTGACGCAAATCTTCTTTCGTTGTAAAGGGGACCTTTTCTAAGTCCTTTAAACAGGTTATGTCTTGAGGCTTAACCCCAGCTTGAGTATACTTATCGTGGTAAAAGGGGGAATTTTCATAGGCACGACTGATTACTTCCTTGATTGCTTCTTCCTGGTAGGCTTCAATCCGAGAACCAGACATTTGATCAGGAGTTATTGCTTTGGAAAAGGTGCGGGCAACGAAGGGCGGGAAGGATGCTTCCTGGATGTGCTTTTCAAAACGCGAGGCCATTACAGTTCACTCCCTATATTGAAGATTTACTAAAAAAGGGCTATTCGGAGATAGGAGATTTTTGGGCTAGCTAAAAATTTAATTTTGCTTCCCTAACAATCTATTCCAGACCTCAGTAATTGGTTAATAGGTAAAGCTATATAGAAGTTAGGGAAAAGAAAACAGCTACCAAAACGCTTAGGCGAATAAATTTGCCAGTGAATATGGTTACTCATCGTTTGAGGAAATAGTTGAGAATAGTGTATTGATTTTCAGCCAGTATGAAGAGCGCTGGTTCATTTCTCCTGTAGATAAAGGGTTCCTAGCCTGGGTGGATCTTTTTTATGAACAGCCTCTTGGGCATTTTGCAACCTTTGAAGAGGCTGAAAAATATGTCGATAGGATGGCTCGGGCATTGAATGTACTTTCGCTTCGGTTATACGACCTTTAAAAGTAAAAAAAATTTTTGAGTTAAATTGACAGCTTAGACCAATAGATGCTAAAATAACTAAATGTGGTGACTTCTCACCGCAACCGCGCGAACCAGGCACTTTAACTGGATTTTGTTTTTAAAACTTTTTGTTGAGTTTAAAAGCTAAACCGGCCTGCCAAGGCGAGTCTAGGCTATGGGAGGTGTAATGTATGTACGCAGTGATTGAAACAGGTGGCAAGCAATTCCGTGTAGAAGAAGGCAATGTCCTCTACGTAGAAAAGCTTGACGCAAATGTTGGAGATTCCGTAACTATCGACAAAGTTCTTTTAGTAGAAAAAGACGGTGTTGTTAAAGTCGGTGCTCCAGTTGTCGACGGAGCTAAAACCGTTCTTAAAGTGGTAGAGCATGGTAAAGGCGAGAAGATTATTGTCTTCAAGTTCAAGTCCAAAAAGAACTACCGCAAAAAGCAAGGACATCGTCAACCCTACACAAAAGTAGTGGTCGAGGCGATCCAAGCTTAAGATGAAACATCAAGGCATTACCTTGAATCTTTGGCTTGATGAAAGCCAGCGGATTCACAAGTTTGAACTTAATGGGCATGCGGGATATGCCGAGTTCGGACAGGACATCGTCTGTGCCGCCGTATCCGCGCTTAGTATCTCAGCAGTCAATGGCTTGGAATATTTCCTACCAGTAAAACCGGAGGTCGAAGTGATAGACCCAAAAGGGTTTTTAAGCTGTTCTCTCCCTGAACTGGAGCCTCGGACTCTGGAGCAAGCCCAATGGATCTTACGAACTATGGCTTTAGGAGTTGAAGCAATTCAACAAAGCTATGGTGAGAAATACGTAAAAATCACTCGGAGGAGGTGGACTCCATGTTAAAAATGAACCTGCAACTGTTCGCCCATAAAAAAGGGGTAGGTAGCTCCCGAAATGGTCGTGACAGTAATGCACAACGCTTAGGTGTTAAGCGTGGTGATGGTCAATTCGTTCTTGCTGGAAACATTATCGTTCGTCAACGCGGAACTAAGTTCCACGCTGGGAAGAACTGTGGACTCGGTAAGGATGACACACTCTTCGCTACGATTGATGGCTTTGTCAAGTTCGAGCGCAAGGATCGCAACCGTAAACAAGTTAGCATTTATCCTGAGCGCCAGGTTGCTGCTCAAGCTTAATTTGGATCTCAGAAGTCGCACCCCTGGGGAATTCCCAGGGGTTTTCTGTGTATTAAGAGCAGAGTTTCGCCGACCGTTTTTGTTCTTCCTGATAAGGTTTCAATAGCTTGAATTTTAAAGAATATATAATTATCTTGTAAGTTGGGCTATGTAAGATATTGGAGCTCTTGCAAGTCGAGTTACGATACAGACGCTCGGAATTACGCTCGCAGACCGAACTATGGGCGAAACTGCTAATGCATGCTGCGGGGTTCCCGCCTAAATCGCTCCTGCTTAGTAGGCGGCGAGTAACGTCCATGTTACTCGCCCCGCTATATGGGGAGCAGTTTAGCCCAAGTTCGGGGGCTGCTCGCGAAGAAACCTCGCGTTCTGTATTCGTAACTCACTTCGCAGGAAGGTATAGTCAAAGCTCTTTTGAAACTGGGGTAAAGCTTCGTAGCACGACTTGAGCAAGGATTAGTAGAAACGGCTTGAGTCGTGGATACTAAAATTCTTAAAGAACAATGTAGATACTTCACAGAAAATTAAGCCCAAGCAAGTCGCGACTTGAGATACATACCAAAGAAAAATCCTAAGAAACAACCCAAGGATTTTGTTTTACTGGAGGGAACGCCTTCTAAGCGAGCGGGTACCAATCTTCGCGAAAAGTACGCAGCGGAGACGGGTTGGAAACACGGACGTTTCCAACCGGCTAAAAGCCATGGATGGCGATTCAGCCGGGGACCCGTCGGAGCGAAGTACTTGAGCGTTAGATTGGTCCGCGCAGCTTACAGAGTAAACGATGTAAAACAAAATCCTGGAGAAACACTTCAATATAAAATAAAATAAAGCCCGAAATACGTGCTTAAATCAATCTATCTTCTTGTAAAGGAAGGTGTGAAGTCAATGCCCGACCAAATGCACGATAAGCCGTCCCTCGAGCAGCTCCTACTAAAGGACCAGCTCTCCCACTACCGCCTACAGCGCCATGACTTCCTGAATCACTGGCAAGTCATCATGGGCTACCTTCAGCTCGGCAAAGCAGATAAAGCCCTGAGCTATATGAGAGAAGGGATCAACGGCTTAGAAGCTGAACAAATCATCGGTCAGATTCCTCAGGAGATTGTCGCAGCAATTTTACTAAATTTTATTATCGCTCTCCGTAAAGAAGAGATCTCAGTAGAAGTGGAAATGGATCCTGCGATGAAGGATGAGAATTTTTGGGAAGAATTTTGGCAAAAAGAATATGGACAAGCCATATACGGGTACACTAAAGAAAGCTTGACAGATTTGTTTGAGCAAAGAAAAGGATTGAAAGAACCTTATGTCCTCCTTCAACTTAAAGGTCAAGAGCCTTTTTTGTGTCATATTAAGCTTGAAGATGGAGAACGGATGGTTTGGGAAAATCACTTAGAGTTAAATCGATAAGTTAGTTACATAAATAAAAGGGGATTTTACATGTTTTACGATCAGGCAAAGATTTATGTTAAAGGTGGAGACGGTGGATCGGGAGCAGTGGCATTTCGCCGTGAAAAGTATGTCCCAGAAGGGGGACCGAGCGGTGGAGATGGAGGCCGGGGTGCCAACGTCATATTTATCGCTGATGAAGGCTTACGCACCTTAGTTGATTTTCGCTATAAACGGCATTATAAAGCGGACCGCGGTGAGCATGGGATGGGAAAAAACATGCATGGGAAAGGTGGAGAAGATCTCTCCGTACGCATTCCTGTGGGAACTGTAGTCAAAGATGCGGATACAGGAGAGATACTGGCTGACCTTATTGAGCATGGTCAAAAAGTTGTTGTCGCCAAAGGGGGCAGGGGTGGTCGTGGTAATGCGCGCTTTATGAGCAATACCAATAAGGCTCCGACCTTAGCTGAAAATGGGGAACCCGGTGAAGAACGTTATCTGGTCCTTGAACTTAAGCTTCTCGCCGATGTCGGGCTTGTTGGCTTCCCCAATGTTGGGAAGTCGACGATTATTTCTCAGGTCTCTGCGGCAAAGCCAAAAATCGCGGATTACCACTTTACGACCTTGGTGCCGAACCTTGGCGTGGTTGAACTCGAGGATGGAGAAAGCTTTGTCATGGCTGACATTCCAGGACTTATTGAAGGAGCACATACGGGTGCTGGCTTAGGACATGATTTTCTGCGGCATACGGAGAGAACACGTCTCATTCTTCATGTCCTTGATGTTTCAGGTTCAGAAGAACGGGATCCTTTGGAGGATTTTCGAATTATCCAGGAGGAGTTACGTCAATACAGTCAAGAGTTGGCAAGTAGGCCGATGCTTATCGTGGCAAATAAAATGGATATTCCGGGTGCTGGCGACAATCTTGATCACGTGAAAGAAGCACTGGGTGAAGAATACAAAATATTTCCTGTCTCAGCTGCAACTGGGGAAGGACTTAAAGAACTTGTCTATGCGATAGCCCAAGTCTTACCAGAAGCTCCGACACCTGAGATTTTCGTACGACAAGAAGAGCAGCATAAAGTAACTCAGGCTGAATCGCCCAACCGTTTTGAACTGACACGGGAAGAAGGCATTTTCGTTATTACGGGTAAAGAGATTGAGAAGCATGTTAAGATGACTTTGTTTGATAGTGAGGAAGGACTTTATCGTTTCCAAAATATCCTGAAAGTCATGGGAATAGATGCTGCCCTACGTGCCGAAGGAATTAAAGAAGGGGATAAAGTCCAAATCGCAGGCCTCGAATTCGAGTGGCAGGAGTAAAGGGTTAAAGGGGGCTTCGAGCGTGAGTAAACGCATCATCTGGGGTATCAGTGCTCTTGTACTGACGTCTGCAGTGGCTCTTGGTGTTTGGTGGACTTTAGGTAAGGGGTCGGAGGGAGTGAAGGTTCGAGTAGCGATAGCGTCTCCTTCGGCAATCCATCAAGAAGTGTATACCACGGGTACCATCACCCCCTTAGCTAAGCAGGAAATTAGAGTGGTCGCCCCGAGTAAAGTGACAAAGGTCTTAATCAAAGTCGGGGATACAGTGAATGTAGGACAAACTCTAGTACAGATGGATACCACTCTAGCCGATGCTCAAGTTGCTCAGGCTCAAGCCAGTGTGAATACAGCCCAATCAAACGTATCTGCCGCCCAGGCGAATCTTGAGGCCATGAAGAATACACAAAAAATGGGGATCGCCTCGACGGGTTCGACCTCAATGCTCCAAGGAAGTCCTCAAGGAAATACCATTGATATTCCTATGAATGGTCAAGCTGGGTCATCAGGGAATGTAGCAGAGGGTTCCGGAAGTGGTCAAGCAGCTGCGGCTTTGAAGCAAGCGGAAGCCTCTGTCTCACAAGCACAAGCTATGTTAAAACAAGCTCAGGAAGGACTTAAGATCGCAAAAGTCCAGCGTGACCAAAATAACTATACCTCGAACTTGAAAGGGACTGTGCTTGAAATCAATGCTCAGGAAGGGAATATGGCCTCAGTACAGGTACCCTTAGTTGTCATCGCTGATCTGAGTAGCCTTCGAATTGAGGCGCAACTCAACGAAGTGGATGCAGGAAAAGTTCAGGTCGGGCAAAAGGCCAACATCTCAAGCAAAGCGGTTGGGGAAGTGACAATCTCTGGGACAGTAGCTGAAATTGCTCCACAAGCGGTAAGCAAGGTGAGCGTTCAAGGAAATACTCCGCCTTCGGTTGCTATAGGGATAAATCTTGATAATATCCCCAAGGAATTGAAGCCAGGATTCACTGTGAGCTTGAAGATTCTCACCGCTTCAAAAGAAGGAGTCCTCGCAATTCCCCAGGAAGCTCTCTTTCAAGAAAGCGGAAAAAATTATGTGTTTCGTGTGGTGAATCTAAAGCTAGAGAAAACAGAAATCTCCATCGGGATAGTTAACGAAACTATGCAAGAGATTATCTCGGGCTTGCAGGCCGGGGATTTGGTGGTCTTAAATCCCACAAACCAACTCACTCCCGGCATGTCGGTCCAAGTGGACATGGGAAGTGGCACACCATGAACTGGCTTGAGGGATTACGAGGAGCGCTTCTTAGCTTAAAAGCAAATAAACTCCGGGCGGGACTGACCATGCTCGGAATAATTATCGGGATTGCCGCAGTAATAGCTGTCGTAACCATCGGAATGGGTGGAAAAGCGGCCATAATGCAAGAGATGGAGAAAACGGGTGTCAATCTCTTTATCCTCTATCCTAAATCGACAGGACAAGGGGGGCAGGAAGAAGGGACTCGCCTAACCCAGCAAGATGTGGAAAGCCTAAAGCGGGCACTCCCTCAAGTAAAGGATCTCGTTCCAACAAGTCTTGAATATGGGGATCTTGAAGTGAATCAACGGCGGGTCTCCTCTATGGTTGTGGGAACCACCAGTGGATTTGCAGAGCTTCGACGAAGAGAAACCTCGAAGGGACGTTTTTTCACAGAAGAGGAATTCACAGCGGATCGACGGCTTATCGTTATCGATCAGAACTTAGCTGATCAACTCTTTGGAGCAGGAAACCCACTCGGACAGCAGGTAATTGTCCATAATGTCCCCTGTCGGGTGATTGGCGTTCTAGCGAAAGATGAGTCGGCCTTTGCCCAATTTAATGTGGGCCCACAAAGTTCCTATGCTTATATGCCCTGGGGTGCGTGGGCGGATATCTATGGCTCCCGACGGGTCGATCAGATCGAAGGTTCAACTTCAAACGAAGGAGATATCGAGGGAACGATTGCTTCTGCCAAGCGAATATTGAACCAGCGTCATGCGACGACGGATAGTTTTGAAGTTTTTAATGTACAACAACTTGTAAAGACAGCCAATCAAATAACCAAGATCTTAACGAGTATCATCGGGCTAGTTGCTGGGATTTCCCTTTTGGTGGGTGGAATTGGGATAATGAATATCATGCTCGTCAGTGTGACCGAACGCACTCGGGAAATTGGCCTACGTAAGGCACTTGGGGCTAGGAAACGAGATATCTTAACCCAGTTCCTGTTAGAAGCAATCGTGATCTCGCTGATTGGGGGCCTGATAGGTATCGCAGTAGGCTCTGGAAGTGCCCTTCTGACCGCCCATTTATTAAAGTGGCCTCCCCTTCTCTCAGGATGGGCGATCGCTTTAGCTGTGAGTTTCTCTATTGCTGTGGGATTATTCTTCGGATATTATCCTGCGTGGCAGGCTGCAAAGCTTGAGCCGATAGCCGCGTTAAGGTATGAGTAATTATCCATGCCACTCTTGTATTCCGTAAAAAGCTCAGGTATAGTTACCAAGTCAGATTTTATGAATCTGAATAAGACCGTGAATCGTATGGACTAAAAAAGTCATATAAGACGTTCGCACAAAGACGAACTCGTCCAGCTAAAGCCGGACTAGATTATTGAGAATGTTAGGAGGATTGCAGTGCTAACTGGAAAACAAAAACGTTTTCTCCGCGCTATGGGGAATGAAATGGATCCAATCTTGCAAGTAGGTAAAGGTGGAGTAACTGAGCCCGTCATCGCACAAGCTGATGAGACTTTAGAGGCGCGTGAATTGATTAAGGGGAGAGTTCTTCCGAATAGCCTTGAGGATACGAAAGGAGCCGCCCAGGAGCTCGCCGATCGTACACAGTCCGAGCTCGTTCAAGTTATTGGACGGAATTTCTTGCTCTATCGCGAATCGAAAAAGAAGCCTCTGATTATTTTACCGGACTAATCGGTGAATAGTCCAAAGGAGATAAGTGCTAAGGACTAAACCATTTTAATAAGAATGGCCTAGTCCTTTTGCTTTTGATGAGTTTTTAGAGTTTTTGAGTGGACATACTTTGGATAGATTTGGTTGAAAATAGATGCTATAATTATTGGAAGGGTACTACTTATACATTTTGTAAATGGTTTTAAGTGTTTTGCCTTTCCTAGGATCTCAGGTGAAAAAATCATAAATGAGGAAGTCAATGACCATACACTCTAATATAGTAGCAAAGCGAATAGGAATCATGGGCGGTACTTTTGACCCCCTTCATTATGGGCATTTAGTCGCCGCGGAAATGGCCCGTAACGAGTTTAAACTAGATAAGGTGATTTTTATCCCGACAGGAAGTCCCCCTCACAAGGTGGGGCGTGAGATGACTAATCAAGAGCTTCGTTTTCAGATGGTGCAGCTTGCGACAGAGGATAACTCTTCCTTCCTGGTATCTCGGATGGAGATAGAACGTATTGGATACTCATATACCGTGGATACTCTTCGGGATTTACAAAAACTTCACCCTGAGGATGAGCTATACTTCATCACTGGGTCTGATGCCTTTCGGGAAATTTTTACGTGGAAAGATGCTGAACATATTTTAGAACTTTGTCACTTCATAGGGGCTTCTCGGCCTGGATTTGATGCAGAGGATTTTCTGTTAGAACTTAAAGCAGAACATCCAGAGTATTTCAAGCGTATGCACCTCTTGGAAGTACCTGCGTTAGCGATTTCATCGACCGATATTCGTTCACGCGTGAAGAAAGGTCAATCCATCCGGTATCTTTTGCCGGAGTCAGTTCGTCTTTATATTGAGAAGGAAGGACTGTACCTTTAACGGTTGTAACATATTCTTTCCAGGAAGGCCTCGCGATAGGGGGGGATCTACATCAGCATTTCTTTAAGAACATGTATAAAAAGTAAAATCAAAAGTTAATGAAATGATAAGAAAAAGCCGAACTATGTCTTGTATACTTCTTTAGCTTTTGACTATACTAAAATCGAATCCACTAAGTAAGAGGTGACAGCAAATGGCAACCCTTTATGTCGGAAATTTACCCTGGAACACCACGTCTGAGGATCTCAATTCCTTCTTTGGTCAATATGGTCAGGTTATAAGCAGCCGGATCATTACGGACCGTGAGACAGGTCGATCAAGAGGTTTTGGCTTCGTTGAAGTTGAAGATGACGAAGCAGAACGCATGGCCATGGACCTTAATGGCAAGGATTTCGGCGGACGTCCTTTAACCGTTAACGAGGCTCGACCCAAACAACAGATGTAAAAGGAAGTTCCCAGAAGACCCTCTTTGGCCGATTAGGCGAGAAGGGTCTTCTCGTTATTCTTTAAAATATAGTTTGGTGTATTCGGTAAAAGGCGGTTATTATGTTGAATATTCAAGAAGCTCACAATCTAACACTGAGCTCTCAATCAGAAAAACGATTTCGGCATACCCTCGGGGTGGTTGAATGGGCCAGGGAACTTGCAGTGCGTCACGGTGTAGATAAAGAAAAGGCACAGATCGCTGGGTACCTTCATGATCTCAAGAAAGAAGTTCCTTTAAAACAGCAGTTAGAGATGGCTAGAGAATGGAGGCTACTCAATTACCCGGAAGATGAAGAGGCTCCTTATGTATTACATGGTCCACTCGCGGCGTATTGGTTAATACATGAATATGGGTTTACTGATTCAGAGATTTTGGCTGCTATAGCTCATCATACGCTCGGAGCACCAGGTATGGGCAGGTTAGAGCTGTTAATCTATAGTGCTGACCTCACTGAACCAAACCGTGTTTTTCCAAAAGTGGACAAATTACGTCAATCCTTGTATGATAATCTAGAGATAGGAACGCTCTTATGCGTTGAACATACCCTAGAGTATTTAAAGCTGAGTAAGCAAATGATTCATCCGCTTACCCAGCTTACCTATGACGATCTTAAAAGGAGGCAAAAATTTGCTAACGGATAAACAATTACAAGAGGCTGTTAATGTCGTGGAAGAGAAAAAGGGACGGGATGTTACCCTTCTCAATCTAATAGGAATTTCCATGGTCACGGATTATTTCCTCATCGTTACAGGGAATTCTACGACTCAAGTTAAGGCTATCACTGACAATTTGAGCGAAAAGCTACCGGACTTAGGCATGCCCGTTTTGAGAATAGAAGGGCTGCAAGAAGCCAAATGGGTTCTTGTGGATTGCGGGGATCTTGTGATTCATGTTATGACACCTGATCAACGAGAATTCTATAATCTCGAGCGTTTATGGGGAGATGCCAAGGTTGTTACGTTTAGTGCTTCCTAAAACTAGGGGATGGATGCCTTGTTGTTGACCAAATTGTGTCTAATTCTTGACAAGATCCTGAAAACTGGACTATTATAGAATATATTTTGACTCATATAAGGCGATGAACGGGAGCAGTATCAAAGTCACTCATCGAAGAGAGGCAACGGTTGGTGAAAGTTGCTATGAGGGTTTTAGAGAACTCACCCTGGAGCTGTACTCAAGTCACAATGAGTACCGGTGCGAACCGTTAAAATCGCTACAAGTGCTATTGAAATTGGGTGGTACCGCGGGAGTATACTCTCGTCCCTTTGTGGGACGGGAGTTTTCTATTTTATTGCTTAAACCATTTAAGGAGGAACGGTTTTCCATGCAAGAGAAATATTTATTTTCTGAGATCGAACCAAAGTGGCAAAAGAAATGGGTGGAAGGGAAGGACTATCAGGCCTTAGATCAATCCGATAAGCCGAAGTACTATGCTTTAGCCATGTTCCCCTATCCTTCAGGGAACCTTCATATGGGCCATGTTCGGAACTATTCCATCGTTGATGTCATCGCACGTTTTAAGCGGATGCAAGGCTTTAATGTCCTCCATCCGATTGGCTGGGATTCGTTCGGCTTGCCCGCTGAGAATGCAGCGATTAAGAATCAAACCCCTCCAGCCGAGTGGACTTGGAAGAATATCGCCAATATGAAGCGTCAGCTTCAAGAGATGGGGATCTCCTATGATTGGGATCGGGAAGTGACCACCTGTCATCCAGATTACTATAAGTTCACCCAATGGATGTTCTTAGAATTCTATAAGCACGGCTTGGTTTATAAGAAGAAAGCCGCTGTAAACTGGTGCCCTTCCTGTGCTACGGTACTGGCCAATGAGCAGGTTGTCGATGGTGCTTGCGAACGATGTGATTCACTCGTTACCAAAAAAGATCTATCACAGTGGTTTTTCAAAATCACAGACTATGCTCAAGTTCTTCTTGATGATCTAGAGAAGCTTAAAGGGTGGCCGGAAAAAGTAAAAACGATGCAGAAGAACTGGATTGGCCGTTCAGAAGGAACGGAAGTTGAGTTTTCCTTAGAAAATCGAGCGGAAAAAATTCGGGTCTATACCACTCGAGTCGATACGATCTTCGGAGTCAGCTATGTGGTATTAGCTCCAGAGCATCCGCTTGTTCAAGGACTCATTGCGGGAACAGAGTACGAGCAGGATGTTCAAGCCTTTATCAACAAGATGAAGGGCCTTAATGAGATTGCTCGGACTTCTACGGAAACGGAAAAAGAGGGCTTATTCACTGGAGCGTATTGTCTTAACCCTTATAGCGGGAAGAGAGTGCCGATCTGGATCGCGAACTATGTCCTTCTTGAATATGGTACCGGAGCGGTTATGGGTGTACCAGCTCATGATGAGCGAGATTTTGAGTTTGCTTCGAAATATGAGCTTCCTATCAAGACGGTCATCGTTCCGGAGGGAACTCCGCTGGCTGATAAAGACCTCCCTCTCAAGGCCGCCTTTACTGAAGATGGAATAATGGTAAACTCCGGTGAGTATGATGGACTTAAAAATATGGAAGCTTGGGAGAAGATGTCTGATAAGGCGGAGCAAGAGAGCTTTGGCCAGCCGAAAGTAAATTTCCGTTTGCGTGACTGGCTCATTTCGCGTCAGCGTTATTGGGGTACCCCGATCCCGATGGTGTATTGTGAGCATTGCGGAATCGTACCCGTTCCTCAGGACCAGCTTCCCGTTCTACTTCCTGCAGATGTTGTCTTTAAAGCCGGGGAGAATCCCCTCACGACATCTGAGAGCTTCGCTGAAACGACCTGCCCAACCTGTGGGGGAAAAGCGCGTCGCGAGACGGATACTATGGACACCTTCATGTGCTCCTCCTGGTATTACCTTCGCTATACCGATCCGAAAAACAATACACTGCCTTTCTCTAAGGAAGCGGCTGATCAATGGATGAATGTTGATCAGTATGTGGGGGGAGTCGAACACGCGATTCTTCACTTGCTTTATTCTCGCTTCTTTACGAAGGCACTTCGTGATTTTGGTTATCTCAAAGTGGATGAGCCGTTTGAGAATCTGCTTACTCAAGGTATGGTTTGCTTAGATGGCTCGAAGATGTCTAAATCCAAGGGGAACATCGTAAGTCCAGAAGAGATTATTTCAAAGTATGGTGCAGACACAGCCCGTCTCTTTATCCTCTTCGCCGCCCCACCAGAGCGTGATCTCGAGTGGAATGATCAAGGAGTAGAAGGCTGTTATCGTTTCCTGAACCGTGTATGGCGCTTGGTCGCACAATATGAGGATAGCCTGAAAGCAGACTCTACTGGAGTTGCAGGTAACGCTAAATTATGCGATACAGTCTCAGGTGCTTCTATAAGTGTAAAGAACTTAAAGTTCGGTGACCTTGATACTGCCGCTAAAGAGATGCGTCGTCAGACCCACCTGGCTATCCAAAGAGTCACCGCAGACGTTGGAGTGCGCTATAACTTTAATACTGGGGTCAGTGCAATTATGGAGCTCGTCAATGCCCTCTATCTCTATAAGGAGCAACCTAATTCGAATGTAGAGGTCGCTCGAGAAGCTCTCGAAAGCATCATCATTCTTCTCGCCCCATACGCACCTCATATTACTGAAGAACTTTGGAGTGAGCTTGGTCACGAAGAGAGCGTCCACAGCCAAGCTTGGCCCCAAGTGGATGAAGCTGCGCTCGTCCAGGACGAAGTCACTGTCGTCCTTCAGGTGAACGGAAAAGTTCGTGAGAGGATCCAGGTGCCAGCACAGATCTCGGCACAGGAGCTTGAAACCCAAGTCCGTAATCTACCAAAATTAGCAGAATGGACGCAAGGCAAAGAAATCGTTAAAGTGATTACAGTTCCAGGGAAGCTGGTTAATGTAGTTGTGAAATAAGGCAAAAATAATAAATAAAGAAATTTGAACGACAAAAAAGGTTAAGCCCCATGCAAATGGGGCTTAACCTTTTCGCTTTAAACGACTAGAATTTGGGGTCACCTACATCACAGTTTTCGATTCATACTTTCTTCTAAGGCTCGAATGACACCTTCTTGTTTATGTAGAGAACGTTTACGAGCGCAAAAAAGCTCTTCTTTTGCCCACTCCCATAAATCTTCTTCGCGGTATCCATTGGGACGGCCGACTTGATCATAGAGATCCTTTATTTCCTTGAAGGATTCATCAAAGAAAGAGTCAACCTTGTTCTGATTGAGTGCGTTAGCTAATTCATGCCAAGCTCCACTGTATGTATCTTTGTTATTGCCATCTGACACTTTATCCCATCTCCCCAGTCTGTACTCTGTCTCTGTACTTCTCTATCGTTCAAGCTCTCGAGTGAAGGTATGCTATGCGAGCGCGGATTCCGAACTCCGATCCGAACTCCACAGAATGCGAGGATTCCTTTATGTAATTTCAGGTGTTAAGAAAAGAAGCCTTAGTTATATATTACGAGAGTAGAAAAAAGTTTAAGGGGGTAAGAATTAATAATTCTAACAGAATCCAAGAAATCGACAAATCTTTTCTCAATAATTTTGATACATTAATCTATTATTAAGCCCAATATTGTGCAGAAGAGAACAAAGATTAAATGATACTATTGCAATGTAAGTTATGAAAAATTCTACAAAATGGAAGGAGGAAAAAAATGAAAAAGTTTTCAAAAACAATAAGCTTAATTGATGCTAAAGTCACCCGTCGTACATTCCTCAAAGGAGTAGGTGCAATCACAGTCACCAGCTCTTTGGGTCTGCCCGGCGCTTTGGGCGCTAAAGGGCAGTCAGCAATTGCCTCGGAAGAAGATGAACCTGTCAAGTATATCCACAGCTGCTGTACGGTGAACTGTACTTCGCGCTGTCATCTCAAAGGACACATCAAAGGAGGCCGGATCGTTGCCGTTACTCCAGGACTTTTGCCTGGACGGGACGATTATCCCAATGCCTGTCTGCGTTCCATGAGTTATGCACAGCGCTTGCAAGATCCTACCCAGCGGGTGCTCTATCCTATGAAACGAGTGGGGGAGCGCGGGGAAGGGAAATTCGAAAGAATCACTTGGGATGAGGCCTATGACCTCATAGTTACTAAACTTACCGAGACGAAAGAAAAGTATGGAGCACATGCTGCGTCCTTCTTTACTATGTCCGGGAATCTTGCGAAACTAGCCTGGGAATCTACGACGCGTCTTGGGGCAACTTTCGGAGGGACTACGTACGTTACTGAAGGCCTGATGGGGGACCATGGTGCCAGTATGGGTATGAGGCTGGTCTTCGGGCAGGAACGTGGTGGACACGATACCCGGGACTATATGAATTCCAAGCTGGTCATAATTTGGGGCCGCAATTTAGCAGACACCCATACCAGTGAATTGCGCTACATCATCAAAGCCAGAGAAAACGGGGCTAAGGTAGTCGTAATCGACCCCCGTCAAAGCAGCAATTCAGCGGTTGCCGACCAATGGATTCCTATCCGTCCCCAGACAGATCCAGCCTTGGCTCTAGGGATGATGAACTATATGATTTCTAGAGATTTGCATGACAAGGCATGGTTGAAAGCCAATAGTTGTGCGCCTTTCCTGGTGCGAAACGAGGATGGTCAATATTTACGTTTGAACGGCGCTTATGCGGTTTGGGATGAAAAGACAAAGAGCATCGTTCCGGCGGGAACGGTGGGTGCCGACCCCGCTCTAACCGGTGAATATGTGGATGCAGATGGAGTCACCTGCCATCCTTCCTTTGTGGATTTGGCTAAGGAAGCCTCTAAATATACCATTTCAGTAACGGCAGGAATCTGTGGGCTGGAAGAAAAAGTGGTGGAGCAACTGGCCTGCGAATATGCAACCATGAAACCAGCGGGTATCCGAATGGGCCAAGGGATGCAAAGAGTTTATAACTCATTTTCACCTTTCCGTACGGTAGCCACCTTGGCCGCTGTTGCTGGATATATTGGTGTTTCTGGTGGTGGAGCTTCCCATATGGGTGGTACCTCGTCCATTAATCCCATTCCAGGTGTAACTGTGCCCGACTTTAATTTTGCTGAATGGTCCAATACAGGTGGTGCAGCTTTTATAGAGAAAAAGAGCTCCCAACTTTATAGTATGATCGAAAAAGAAGAAGTGAAATTCCTCTGGATTGGGGTTTCTAACTTTGTCAATCAGTCCCCTGATGCCAACCGTGTTATTAAAGATATTTTGCCAAAAGTGCCTTTTATCGTCAATGTGGACCCCTACTGGACATGGACGACTAAGCATGCTGATTTGGTCCTGCCGGGGAAAACCCACTGGGAGGTTTGGGATATCCTGGTGCGATCCCCTTGGGTCATGCTCGATCAGCCGGCCATCGCAACCATGGGTGAAAGCAAATCGGATTGTGAAATCTGTTCAGAGGTGGCGAGACGGATTGGGCTAGGCCATCTCTGGAATAAAACTGATGAGGAATGGGTTCGGACCTTTATGACATCAAAACACCCGGCCTTTGCAGCGTTTAATTGGGATACATGGGTGAGAGAAGGGATTTTCGCCCGATCGGATGGAATTTTCAATCCGGTCTATGCGTTTAAGGATCAAAAGTATAAGACTCCCACCGGGAAATTTGAGTTTTATACAGAAAAACTGAAGAAATTCGGGCAGGAAGTTCCTACCTACACTCGAATGCTGGAGGACCCCCAAGGCGAATTGGGTAAGAGATATCCCCTGGTTTGTATCAATTATCACGACCGTATGAATGTTCATACCCAACATATGCTTTATCCGGCCCTACGCATTGTTTCTTCTGAACCGGAGGTTCAAATTAATTCGGTGGATGCCAATGCCAGAGGGATTGCTCACGGTGATAAGGTCAAGGTCTACAATGATCGGGGGCACTGCGTTCTGAAGGCTTTTGTTACGGAAGGAATTGCACCTGGAATCACGGCCATCGCTAACGGCTGGACCCCAGAACAATTTATTGAAGGCAATCAGCAAACTCTAACCCATTATACCCCTAATCCTGTGGAAGAATTTATCAGCCAGACGAACTCTGCGTTTTATGACGTACTGGTCGAAATAAAGAAAGCGTAAGGAGGCGTGAGCGATGTCAGCAAAACAATATGGGATGGTCATCGATACGACGCGATGTATTGGCTGCCAAACCTGCGTCGTATGTTGTAAAATCAACCACCAGGTTCCGGGAAAGGCCTATTGGAGTAGTGTGGAAACCATGGGGAGCAAAGTAATGTATCAGCCCAAAGGGAAATTTCCTAATCCAGTATTGGCTTTTCGGCCGCGCATATGTAATCATTGTGCCGAACCTGCTTGTACCAAAAATTGTCCCACAGGGGCTATGCACAAAGATGAAAATGGTATTGTCTCTGTAAATCAGGAGGTCTGCATCGGCTGTCAATATTGTGTCTGGGTTTGTGGCTATAATGCCCCTAAATTGGACACTGAGAAAAACGTGATGGCCAAATGTACCTTTTGCAATGAGCGCTTAGCAAAGGGTGAAAAACCCTATTGTGTGGAAGCGTGTCCGGCAGAAGCCCGTTCATTCGGCTTAATCAGTGATCCAAATAGCGAAATATCCCGTCTAATTGCAGCAAAACATGCACAGCCGCTATTACCACACTTAGGTACGGTTCCTTCCGTTTACTATATTTAGGAGGTGTAGACATGGCAGAAATAAATCTTTCCTTGGTAGTTTTTACGCTGTTGATTGGCTTTTGTACAGGTACATTTCTCTGCTATGGACTTTGGCAGTTTAATGGGTTACCCTCGGAAAAGGGGAGCCAGAAAACAACACGTCTGGTTATGCTTTTGCTCTTGCTGTGTTGGGGGGTAGCGATGCTGGCCTCTGCCAGTCATTTGGGGAAACCCTTCCGTTTCTTGAACGCTTTCCGCAACCCAGGTTCCATGATTGCTCAAGAGGGTCTTTGGTCCATTGCTTTGGGCGTTACTTTACTTATTGCAGTTGTTATGGCTTTCAAGGGCCAAAATATACCGAAGACTCTTTATGCAGTAGGAGCTTTCCTTTCTTGCGGACTTCTCCTCGTCTGTTCCTTAGTTTATGTGAGAGCTGCCGGTTTCCCAGCTTGGAGTAGCGGGGTGACCATCGTCTATTATTTTGGCAGCGCGCTCTTACTGGGAGTAGCCTTTGTTTACTTTCTCAGTTCCCAACAAGGAGAGAAAACAGCAGGAAGCAGGATGGCTTCCTTTGCTTTAGCCGTAGTACTCATGCAGATTATCGTTTCGGTGGCCTTTGTAGTGCATCTGAAATTCGATGCCATGTATGTCACTCTGCCGTCAACTGTCGGAATGGATGTTGTGCGGTGGGGAATTGGTCTCTTCGTACCGGCTGCAATTGCTTATTTGGCTTGGCGTGATAAAATGAAAATTAAGAGTGCAGCTTGGTCCTTTTTGGCTTGCGTGGTGATCGGCGAGATTTTTTCCCGTTTAATCTTCTTTATGCAAGGAGTGCATCTATAAGTAAAGGAGCGTCCCTATAAGAAAGGAGAACCCTTTAGGAAATCTTTCAGGGACATTGAAATTCTTAACGAGTGAAGAATGTTTACTTGAGATTCTTCACTTCACTTATGATGACATGTAGAACCTATAATAACTTATGTTTTGCGAAATATTAAGTAAATCGTGGAAGCAGAGGGCCTTGCCCTCCGCTTCTACATCCAGGATAACCAGAGATATGTGAAAAGTGAAAGTTATTGGATGATGTAATACTAAGGGAGGGGCTGTCACATGGCAAAAATTATGCAACAGTTTCTGAAGGATGACGACCTTGGTCCAAGTATTCGGGAAATTTTTGCCAAACAGCTAGTGCCTTGCACTGTACGCCATTTAGGAAAAGGAGAAATCCTCTGGCGTGAAAAAGAACTGCATCAATACTGTTATTTCATTGAGTACGGCATGGTCGAATTGCATGTCATCACAAAAGAGGGACGGGAAAAAGTATTGTTTTACTATACCAATGGCTCTCTTTTGGGATTTCAAAATCTATCCAAAGAGAAGATGACGATGACAACGGCGGCAGCCATATTACCGACGAAACTTTACGCAATGGAATTTTCTCTGTTTTACAATTATATTCTTGGAAATCCTCAATACTTGTCTGCTCTAACAAGTTATATTTTTCACCATATGGCCATTGAGGCGGAGGAAATTGTTAATATCTCTTTATATAACACGGCGGAGAGACTAGCCGCACTCTTGGTTCTTTTAGCTGACGAGTATCCGAAAAACAAGCAAGGTGAAATGTTAATTCCCATTAAAAACGAGGAATTGGCCGCTATGATTGGTGTCTGCCGCAATAGCGTGTGCAATGCATTGTCGACATTTCAGAAGGAAAAGCTTATTCGAAAGCACAGAGGCGGCCTAATCGTCACTGATTTGGATCGGCTGAGGGAATACGCATTATAGATGTTGAGCTAAAATGTTTGGCTCCGTAATAAAAAGGAGATGGCAAGTTTGCATTTTGAGCAGCAGGGGGGGAGGGTCAAAGATTTCTTGATCCTCTTGGTTTCAGTCTTCTTTATTTATACGTACAACACTATATTTATGATGGCGACGCCACTACTGCTGATCAGCATGGGCAGTACAGAGATAATAGCAGGGTTACAGGGGGCGCTCTTTTTAGTTGCAGCTGTACTCCTACGCTTTTTTTTTGGACCTTTGGCTGATGCATACGGCAGGCGCCTGGTAATGCTCCTCGGAAGTGGTTCTTTTTTCTTTGCCGCTGTTTTACTCTTTTACGCGGTTGAAGTTTGGCAAGTAGTCGCATTGCGTTTGGTTCAGGCAGTGGGGCTGGCATCCTATTTTCCTGCTGCTTTGGCAACGGCAGCCGCTTGTGCAGGCAGTGGTCAAAGAGGTACATATATTGGTGTTTTACGAATGGTATCATCTCTGTCATTAATGGTCGGGCCCGTTTTCGCTCTTATGTATATTCGAAATTATAGTTATTCTTTGTTTTTTAAGAGTATGGCTGTTTTGGCATTCTTGGGTATGGTGGCACTTTTTTTTATTTCTGCGAAGGTAATCGGGCCCCAGAAGCAAGTCTTGAAAGAAAAGGATTTAAGTTTGCGTCCGAGGATTAATTTTCTGCCCTTGTTGCAAAAATGTCCTTTGCTTGTTGGCACCACGTTCATCACGGCACTTAGTTACGGAATCTACATGTCTTTTGCCATATCCTTTGTTGTCAATTATACAAATGTGGACAATGCGGGTTTCTTTTTTACCCTTTTTTCTTTAGGTGGGATCATTGCCAACTTTGCTTTCGGTTGGCTTTCTGACCGGTTCGGTCGTTTGCGGCTGACGGTCTGTGCTTTTTTGTCTCTAGGGAGCGGGATGATTTTGTTTGCCCTTCTACCTCAAATGACATTTTTCTTCTATCCGGCCGGGCTACTTGCCGGAGCCGGTTATTATGGCAGCACTGCTGTTCTGATGGCTTGGATGACAGAAAGAGTTAAGGCTCATGAGCATACGACAGCACTTTCTTTGCAGCAGAACGCACTGGACTTTGGAATTGCTGCCGGAAGCGGGGGATTTGGA
Organism: Desulfitobacterium elongatum; assembly: GCF_055378975.1. NCBI lineage: Bacteria > Bacillati > Bacillota > Clostridia > Eubacteriales > Desulfitobacteriaceae > Desulfitobacterium > Desulfitobacterium elongatum. Next base: position 796,843 of record NZ_AP038772.1, read on the forward strand.
ATTTTGTTGGTTGCTGTGGGCAATGCAGGCTTGCTTTATGGGGTTCTGGGGGCGTTGTACCTTTGCTATGGAATGATTTGTGCGATTTCGACAAATCGACAAACCTTGCTGGATTTCGAGACAGGAATTCTATGGAAATGTGGAGAAGAAAAGGGAAGTATGGTGAAGAAAGCTGTATCAAAAGTGAGTAAGCAGTAATTGGAGATAATATGGGGGGAGAAAGAGTTGGAACGGAAAATCCGTTATGCATGGTGGGTGGTATTAGGGATTTTGCTTTTAGCAGCGGTTTGGAAATTCTTCTTGCCCCATAATTCCTCGATTACACTTGAAAAAGCAAGTCAGAGTCGAGAAATCGTCGTCTATGTATCAGGCGCGGTAGAAAAGCCAGGCCTTGTTCGTCTACCGATGGATGCCCGTCTTAATGATGCTTTGAAACAAGTGAGCCCACTACCCGAAGCGAATGTCGATCAAATGAACCTGGCAGAGAAACTGAAGGATGGCCAAAAAATAACGGTTCCTCTTAAGCCTGTGACGCAACCTTTAGGAATTACGAATTCTGGGAATACCTCTGGTACGAATGTAGGTCCTATTGCAGCTCCTAGTGCAGGAGCTACGCCTAAGACAGGTGCCGCTTCTCCTGGAACTGTGCCAAGCACTAATGCGAGTACTGGATCCGGTACGGGTGTGTCAAGCTCGATAGGTGCAGGAAATTCAGCCTCAGGAATGATTAATATCAACACGGCAGGAGTTACGGAGTTAGATAAGCTACCTGGAATCGGTCCTGCCCTTGCGGAACGAATCATCCAGTATCGCGATGAGCATGGTGCCTTTGGGAAGCCAGAGGATTTGCAGAAGGTTTCTGGAATCGGAGCAAAAACCTATGAAAAAATGGCTTCGATGGTTTCGGTTGGCCCATGAGAGACCTTTGGACCCGACGACTGGCCTCTTTGCTCCTCGGAGGGATGATCGGTATATTTACCCCAGAAATCATGCGATGGGTTGTTCTGGGGATTTTTCTATTGCTTGTTATTCTGATAGGGCTGTGGAAGCCACGGGATTTTTTCGGTCCCTCTTTTCGCCCTGAAATGCTGATACTAGGCCTTGGATTTCTTGTGGGGATTATTTATGGGATGACCGGAAATGCAGGATTGGAAAAACCTCTTCTAATAAACCGAGTTCAAGTCGTAGGTGAATTAACGGATTGGAGCACGAATGAGGAGGGGGCAACGGGGGACTTTAAAATATTAGACCCCCTATCTATACCCGAAACGGCTCTTACTCAACTAGAAAAATCACAGCCTTCAAGTCCAAAGGAACAAGCGCAGTTAAATTTTCAGGAGAAAAAATATCGCCTCAAAGTCTACCCGAATTCAGAAGGGGAGTTACCAGAGGGCTGGCGAAATGTACGACCCGGTGATGTTCTACGATATACTGCCAAATTGGAGCATCCTAAACCCCCTGGAACTCCCGGACAATTTGATCTTCCTCTGTATTATGCCGTGCGTGGGCTTTCCGGAGGGTTAACTGCACAAGGCGCTACGGAAATAGTTTCTCCAGGTATAGCTCCGCTGAGTTGGAAAGTTAGAACGCATGTACATGAGCTACTAGAGCTGATCCCGAGCGATCAGAGCGGAGTTCTAGAAGGGATTTTGTTTGGGGATACGAGCCGAATTCCAGAGGAAGACTTGGAACGATATCGGGTTACAGGAGTATATCATGTCTTCTCAGCTTCAGGTTCTAATGTTGCCTTTCTTCTACTCCTTTGTTGGGGAGCCCTCAGTTTTTTACCAATTCCACTACGGGCTGGAATAAGTATCGCTGTCCTTTCTTTTTACGCCATCCTTTGTGGAGGAAATCCACCCATCCTCAGAGCAACTGTGATGGGAATTTTCGTTTTATTAGGAAGGCTCGGCTCGGGGAGAGGGAATTCCTTGCGGGGGCTTTTTCTCGCTGCACTTCTTCTGTTTATCTGGCAGCCACTGATGCTTAAAGATATTGGGTTTCAGCTATCCTTTATGGCGACATGGGGGATTCTTAACTTAAGTCCAAAGTTAGTGGCGATTCAGGGGATCAGAAAATGGCCACGAGGTTTGAAGGTTGCCTTTGCCATGACCTGTGCAGCACAAATCGCAACTTTGCCGCTCTTAATCACAACGTTTCATCGCTTATCCTTTATCAGCTTAGTGGCCAATTTGCTCGTCCTTTTCCTTATCGGGAGTATCTTTGAGCTTGGGATATTTGGGCTTCTGCTTTCCTTTTTACCCCCATTAGGACTCCCTCTTTTTCAAGTGAGTCTGTGGCTGCTTTCTGCAGTAAGTGGATTGCTCTTCCGATTGGCAAGTTTTCCTTTAGCAGACGCTTGGGTTATCAATCCAGGAGCTCTTTTTTGGGTGTGTTGGTATGGTGGAATTCTAGTCTCGCTTGTTGGAAAGGAAAGAGTACGGTTTACGGTTAGAGTCTGGGGTGCTAACGCGAGAAGAAGGGTAACTCCACTTCTAGAGGCAATTTTGTCTGCCGCTCATGTAGGGTTACCTGATAGAATAAGGTCAACCACGGCACTTGCCGGCTTGGGACGGAGGGTGGGGATCAAAGGAGAACGTGCGCCCCTCGTTCTTATAGTCCTCTTGGTTCTATGGAGTCCTTGGAATACTCCACGGGTGCTCGAAGTTACCTTTATCGATGTGGGGCAGGGGGATAGCATTCTGATTGAGACCCCGAAAGGGACGAGAATTTTGGTAGATACGGGACCCCAGAGTCAACGATTTGATGCGGGGGAACGGATTATTGTACCTTATCTTCTTCAAATTGGAATTAAACATTTAGATGCGCTCATCCTGACACATTCTCATGCGGATCATGTCGGGGGCGCAGCGGCAGTATTAGAAACGATCCCTGTCGATTGGGTCGGGGTGCCAGAGGATGGACGGGACTGGCTCAGCGGAGAGAATCTAGGGGATGAAGGGGATCTGAAAGGAAAGAGTTGGGGAGAAGAGAGTGGACTTACTTCAAAACTTATAAAACTCTTGGCGAATAAAAAGATCGAGAGGTTGGAAGCGGGGGACCAGCTGGTTTTAGATTCTGATATTGAACTGAATGTCTTAGCTCCGAGAGAGGTTTTAACGGATACCCACTCAGATGAGAATAATAATTCCATAGTCGTACGCTTGTTGAACCGAGCTGGTCAGAGTGTGCTCTTAACCGCGGATATGGAAGCAGAGGAAATGAAGGAAATCCTAGAAAGCGGTCAAGATTTCTCGGCTGATCTTTTCAAGGTACCTCATCACGGAAGTCGTTTTTCGTTAGATCTCGATTGGCTCAACCAGATTGATCCCAGAGCGGTTATTATTCCCGTTGGGAAAAACTCCTTCGGTCATCCTACACCTGAAGTGCTCCAGTATTGGCAAGAACGACGGGTTCCTGTGTACCGCACAGATGTTAATGGAACGATTCGAGTAAGGCTGGATGAGGAAGGAATCGAGGTTCTTCCCGGAAGGATATAGTCGAGTGGGCGGTCTTAGCCTAACCTTTTGAATCGAAGGGCTTTAGATAGTGGAAAAATGTTCAAGATGGGTTGGCTCTTTTTTCATAAAAATTGCTATTTTAAGATTCTGCGTTATAAATTATACTTACGACGGTAAGTTACAAATATCAACAAATAATATAAATATTTCCTCATTCACCGATGGGTTAGAGGTCGCAACGTATAAGAGTAAAACGGACGAGATACAGGAATATCGATGACTACGTTTGAAAGGATAAGTTGCCGAAGCTTGAGGATTTTCCTTGAATTTCAAGCTGGTGATGTTATCGAATAGGAACATTACTGTCCCGTTTTCAAAAAAACGGTGGAGAGCTATCTTCGGAAGAATTGAGCGGGTTTATTAATATAAACAGCGTCGATTTTTTGACTGCTGTTTTTTATTGTTTTTTTCTAAGCATAAAGGAGTGTTAAATTCATGGAAAACTCGAGCGCCTCAGCTCCACAGAACCAATTAAAAAGAAATCTTAAGGCTCGCCATTTATCGATGATTTCCTTAGGTGGAACCATTGGAACAGGTTTGTTTCTTGCAAGTGGTGGTGCGATTCACCAGGCTGGACCTGGCGGAGCACTTGTTGCCTATGCAGGTATTGGAATCATGGTTTATTATTTAATGACCAGTCTCGCCGAGATGGCGGCTTTCATGCCGGTAGCGGGTTCTTTCCGCGTCTATGCAGCAAAGTTTGTCGATCCTTCCTTTGGCTTTGCAATTGGCTGGAATTACTGGTATAACTGGGCAATTACCATCGCAGCCGAATTAGCTGCAGTTGTTCTAATTATGAAGTTTTGGTTCCCCAATAGCCCCTCTATTCTTTGGAGTGCGCTTGCGTTAGCTGTGATGTTCTTACTCAATTATTTGTCAGTTAGAGGCTTTGGTGAAGCGGAATTCTGGTTTGCCATGATTAAAGTTGTGACGGTTATTATCTTTATTATCACTGGATTTTTAATGATTCTTGGCATTATGGGGGGCAAGGATCCGATTGGATTTTCTAATTTTGTCGCCGATGGAGGTCCGTTTAATGGCGGGTTCTTTACCATCCTAGGGGTCTTCATGGTTGCTGGGTTCTCCTTCCAAGGAACTGAGCTTCTTGGGGTAACCGCCGGCGAAAGTGAAAATCCGAAGAAGGATATTCCAAAAGCAATTAAGTCAGTGTTCTGGCGCATTCTCTTGTTCTATATTTTAGCGATTTTCGTCATTGGAATGATTATCCCGTTTACTGACCCTCGCCTTTTAAGTGGAGAGGTTGCAGTCAGCCCCTTTACACTTGTTTTTGAAAGAGCGGGTCTGGCCTTTGCTGCTTCTTTAATGAATGCAATCATCTTGACGTCTGTATTATCAGCGGGTAACTCGGGCATATACGCTTCGACTCGTATGCTCTGGGATTTAGCGCGTGATGGCAAAGCACCCAAATTCCTAGGGAAATTAGATAATAGGGGAGTTCCTGTTAACGCACTCATCGTGACGTCTCCATCGCGCATTATCGTTTCCGTAAAGCGTATATTGCCCAAGGCCGTAACTTAAGTGACCTCCCCTTTCTAGCAACAGGCTTCCCCTTTGGGCCTCTCTTAGCTTTGATCCTCTGTATCTTTATTATTATTGGACAAGGCTACCAAGCATTTTCAGCCGACGGGATTGACTGGAACTCGATGCTTGTATCCTACATTGGCTTAGTCTTGTTCCTCGTTGTCTGGTTAGCGTATAAAATCAAACACAAAACGAAACTGATTCCTCTTGAAGAATGTGATTTTGAAGTAGAGGTGAGGACGTTCGAAAATATTTTTTCATAATATGGTATGAAATTCCTAACTCTGGTAAGAATAGGAGAGAACATCTCTTTTCTCCTCCTCTTTCTTTTGCCCCTTCACGTGTTGAAGGGGTTTTTTCTTTTTACACACAGGGCCTATGTGCTATGGAGTGTCTACTCTTCTTCATTGCAATTAAAAGGATTCTTCATTAAAATGGTGGAGTAGGAGGGGGCAAAAAATGCGGGAAGTAGAACAGGTGCGCCAAGCCATAGCGAAGAATCAGGTTCCTCCGGTTTACTTATGGTATGGAGAGGAACGGTTCTTCATCCAAGAAGCAATCAAAGTACTTAAAGAAAATTATCTAGTGAATGATCCCTCTGGAAGTGGGATAGAAACCTTACCTGCACGGAGTGCGACTCCGGAACAAATCGTGGAGATTGCAAATACCGTTTCCTTTTTTAGTGGGAAATTACTGATTGTCGAGGATATTCCCTATTTTCAAGAGGGTCAAGGGGATGCTTTAGAGCCCTTTTATCCTTATCTAGAAAATCCTAATCCAGGAACGTGTCTTGTCTTCCTTGCGCAAAGTGTGAATCGAGGACGGAAATTTTATAAAGCCATCGAAAAAGCGGGAGTCATCCTAGAATTTGGGACCCCAAAGCGACTCCAAGATTGGCAGGTTTGGCTCGAGAGTGAACTGAAGGCCCGTGGGAAAACCATGCGACCAGAGGTAAGAACACTTTTTCTCGAGTGGACTGGACATCAAGTGGGCGTCTTAAGCCAAGAACTCGATAAGCTCGTTTTATATGTAGGGGACCGAGAAATGATTCGTACAGAAGATGTGAAAGCCATTGTTCCCCAAACCTTGGAGGCGACTGTTTTTGAACTTCTGGATGCTGTAGCAGCCCGTTCCTCAGCAGTTGCGTTGCAAAAGCTCCATCAGGTCTTACGAGAAGAGCATCCCCTAAAAGTCCTGACCTTGTTATCACGTCAAGTTCGGCTGCTTCTAGGGGCAAACGCTATGCGCGAGCAAGGGCGGGTTCTTGATGAAGCCCCTCGCATACTAGGAGTAAAGCCCTTTGAGGCGCAAAAGATTTGGCAGAAGTCAGCCAAGCTTACCTGGGAACAGCTTTCCTGGGGCTTGAAGGAATGCCTCGGTACGGAAGTCGGTATAAAAACCGGCAAAGGGGACGCCGAATTACTGCTTGAGATCATGGTTACTAAGTTTTGCACCCTATAGAGTTTCAAACCCATTAAAAAGAGAGCAGCAAATCAATGCTACTCTCTTTTTATGTCGTTTCTTATTTGCGTTATGAACAGGACTTAACCCACTTGAGCAAAATGCTTCGCAAAACGTCTAGTTAAGCGAGATTTCTTACGGGCAGCCGTGTTTTTATGAACTAACCCTTTGGAAGAAGCCTTATCCAAAGCACGGGTAGCTTTACTCAACGCGGATTTCGCGGTTTCTGCGTCCGTACTTAAAGATTCTTCAAAACGACGAATCGTTGTGCGTAAAGTAGATTTAGCAGCCGCATTTTTAATGGTGCGGACTTTGGCCAACTCAACTCTTTTGATTGCAGACTTAATATTTGGCACTGATGGTCACCCCCTTTGGATCGATCTTCCCAACAGATTACGCGAACTTCATTTTATCATTTAATCCTAAAATTTTCAAGGAAAAAAGAAAATTACTTAAAGCTACGATGTATTCGTAAGATTCTGAGGTATAGTGCAGCTTATATGTAACTGAAAAACAGGATTTTTTGTCTCTGTTAGGCATTGGATAAATAATATTTAAGAAAGTTGTCCAGACTATAATATGAGTCTAAGGCAAAAAAGCCTAAATTACAATACGACAGGGGGAAACAAAAAATATGTTAGGAATGATTGTGCGCTTTATTGTATCCGCGATTGTACTGCTTCTCGTGAGTTATCTGGTTCCAGGTCTTAAAGTGGCTGGTTTTACTGGAGCACTCATTGCAGCCATTGTCATCGCCGTGCTGGGTTATGTGGTCGAGCTCGCTTTCGGCAAAGAAAAAATTTCTCGGGTTAATCGGGGAATAGTTGGCTTTTTGACAGCGGCTGTCGTTATCTACTTAAGCCAATTCATCGTTCCGGGATCGATCCAAGTATCCGTTATTGGAGCACTTCTGGCATCTTTGATTATTGGTATTGTTGACGCTTTCGTCCCGACGGAACTAAGGTAAAGCGATTAAGTTAAGGTAGCGCAAAGCTAGGTTTGAGTTCTAAGAAGAACTTGTCCCTCATATTCCTTATTAAGAAAGGAAAGGGGGACAAGTTTTTTGCTGAAAGAAGATACTCTTCGACCAAAATGGAAATGGAGATTTTGGCCAACTTCCCGCTGGGCACGCGGCATTCTTATGACCTTGCTTGCACTTCTTTTCCTGGGATTGTTCGGTTATTCAGTCGAAAAAGGAAGTTCACATCAGCTCGTGCGTCTTCTAGCGCAGCAGAGCTTTCCGTTTGAAGCCGTTTTACTGGAAGGGATTCCTGGCTATTCTGAGCCGCAACGCGAACGTCTTGATCAGGTTAGGGCTCAAGGCGTTTCGCTCGGAACATTTTTATTAACGGGTGTGAATATCTCAGATGCCCGTACTTACTTTTTTAGTTATTTTACTCCACCACCTGATGGACCGGCCTGGATTGGTTGGGCCTATAATCCAGGGGACCCGGAATTTGAAGGGGAAATTCCCCAGCTTGAAGAGATCCCACAAGATAACCTAAAGGAGGGGCCTGATGTAAATCCTAATCCTCTGAGCAAGGAAGTACTTGTGGGGATTTACCATACGCATAATGGAGAGAGTTATGCTGGAGCAGGCGGGGATGAACGGAAACCAGGGAACGGAGATATAGTCGCTGTCGGAGAAACTTTGAAGAAGTCTCTGGTTGAAAATGGAGTGCAAGCTGCACATGCCTTAGAAATTCATGATGCTGAGGATTTTATGAAGGCCTATAGTAAATCCATCTATACTGCCAGTAAGCTAGTTAAAAATTATCCTTCGATGAAACTCCTTATTGATTTACACCGGGATGGGTTACCCCCTGGTGTGAATAAATCGACGGTGAATATCGATGGGAAAGAGGTTGGTCGGGTCATGATTGTGCTTGGCAAAGTAAACCCCCATTGGCAGAAAAATGAGGAAGTTGCTAAGGAACTGATTGCTTTCGCAGAAAAGAAATACCCTGGACTTTTCATCCCCAAGATCACCTATGCATCAGATGCTCGATATAACCAACATCTCTCTGATGGCGCGCTTATTTTAGAGATCGGTAGTCAACGCAATACGCCAGAAGAAGCAAAAGGAACAGCTAAAGTCTTAGGAACGGTCTTAGCGGAATGGCTTAAGGAAAAATAAAAGAAAATTTTAAATCCTTTCCCCTAAAATCAAAAAAATGTTATAATTCGATAGTTAATGACATTTAAGATGTTTTAATTAAAAGGGGACGTAGGTATGTCAGGTACCCGAACGGTTGCGAAGGCGGCCGGGCTCTTAATGCTGGCCCAACTTGCTTCGAGAATTTTGGGCTTTTTTCGAGAATCCCTCATGGCGGGTTTCTATGGAAAGACTGGAGTGACTGATGCATATCAGACTGCATTTATCCTTCCGGATTTAATCTATTGGCTTTTGGTAGGCGGAGTATTAAGCTCTGCCTTTATTCCCGTGTTTTCGGAATACATCAATAAAGGGAATGAAGAGGAAGGGTGGCGGGTTGCTAGCTCGTTTATAAATCTTATTTTCCTGTTGTTGAGCGGCCTAGTGATTATTGCGCTCCTCTTCACCCCACAGTTTATCCGAATGCAGGTACCGGGCTTTACTGCGGAAAACCAAGCTTTAACCGTACATTTAACCCGTATCATTCTTATTCAGCCCCTACTTTTGGCTTTGAGTGGGCTAACGATGGGAATATTAAATTCCTATAAGATCTTCTGGCCCAGTGCACTCGGAACCGTTCTTTATAATGCGAGTGTCATTTTCTTTGGTGTGATTCTGGCACGTCCGGATGAGCCTGATACGATTTCGGGCTTTGCAATTGGGGTTGTGGTTGGGGCCTTGGTGAACTTCCTTGTTCAGATTCCAGCGCTGCGACGCCAGGGGATGCGTTACTATCCGATTATCGATTGGCATCATCCGGGAGTCCGTCGGATTGCCGCCTTGGCTATTCCAATCATACTGAGTTATACCCTAAACCAGTTACAAGTGATCGTGAATTCAAATCTTGGTTCCCATCTTGTTCCGGGGAGTCTCACCTCAATTTGGTATTCCTATCGTTTGTTCCAACTCCCAGTGGGTATCTTTGCCTTAGCCATTGCCGTGGCAGTGTTCCCAACACTTAATGAACACGCTGCGCATAAGAAGTGGAACAACTTCATCCTTACTTCCTCAAGTGCGGTGCGGATGGTCATTTTCATTACCTTACCCATATCGGTAGGCATGATTGTCCTGCGCTATCCATTGATTCGCGTGCTCTTTCAGCATGGCGCGTTCAGTGCCAGTGATACCTTAGCGACTGCGGTTCCCCTTTTGTATTTTGCAGTAGGAATTTCAGCTCAGTCTGTCATTCAGATCTTGCCACGGATGTTCTATGCACTTCAAGATACTTGGACTCCAGTCATCATAGGAATTTTAGCCATGATCGCCAACGTAGTGTTCATGTTCTTGCTGGTTAAGCCCTTACAAAGTGGAGGACTCGCCTTTGCGACTTCGCTAGCTGCGGTTTTCAATATGATTGCCCTGCTCTATGTTCTGCGAAAGCGTCTCAAGCAGATTGATGGTTGGCGAATGCTCTGGACGTCTCTACAGACGTTAGGGGCCTCTTTACTAATGGGAGCCGTCGTGTGGTTTTGGGCAGAGTGGCTGCTCTCGTTTGTCGGGTCTGGTACCTTTGGCTCGATTATCGTCTTAATCACAGGAACAGGACTCGGGGCCTTGATTTTTGCAGGTGCAGCTAAAATCATGCGCATGGAAGAGTTCAATCAGACCATTGGGCTCGTCCAAAAACGAATGAAGCACTAGTCAGAGGTAACTGGGTCAATAGGTAAGAATAGGAGGAAAAATGACGAAGCGAATACTGAATCTCACGCTCGAAAAAACTATTCTCATACTCATTTGTGTCGTCGTTGCTTTATCCTTACTCGTCACTGACGTTTTAATCAGTCGAGAAGTTGCAAATACAACAGAGAAGAGTATTGAGAGTCAGGCCGTGAATATATCTCGAATCGTGGCACATTCTCCTGTGGTTATTGAAGGACTCAGTGGACTGCGTGATAAAAAAGAAATCCAATCCTTTGCCAATGAAGTAACAAATTTGACGAAGGTTAAGTTTATCGTCGTTATGGACATGCAAAGAATTCGCTTATCTCATCCCGACTTAAGCGAAGTAGGAAAACCTTTTGTTGGAGGAGATGAGGGCCCCGTACTCCTGGGAGAGGAGCATGTCTCAACAGCTCAAGGGACGCTCGGTGTGTCTTTGCGTGCCTTTACACCTGTTTTTAATGCGCAAGGTGAACAGGTCGGTGCGGTTGCAGTGGGTGTTTTACTCAATACAGTTCAAGATGCTGTAAGTCAAAGCCGATCAAGGACTTATTTCGGGCTTGGATTTGGACTGCTTGTCGGTATTATGGGAGCAATTCTCCTTGCTAAACAGATTAAAAAAATCATGTTTGGGCTGGAACCTATGGAAATTGCCAAGCTCCTTCAGGAACGGAGCGCAATGCTAGAGTCGGTAAGAGAAGGAATACTGGCGGTAGATTCTGAAGGAAAAGTGACACTGGCCAATGCTGAGGCGATTCGCTTGTTTAATCAGGCAGGGTTTAGTGATGTTAATGAGATGGATTTAAAAGAATTTGCTAAAAATGTCTTAGAAACGGGTCATTCTGAGTTGGATCTGGAATACGATCTTCGAGGAATTACGCTGCTTTCCAATACAGTTCCTCTCAAGGTAGATGGAAAAATCGTCGGCGCAATTTCAACCTTCCGAGATAAGACGGATCTCAAACAACTTGCTGAAGAATTATCAGGGGTCAAAGTCTACGCGGAAGCCTTAAGGGCTCAAACTCATGAATTCATGAACAAGATTCATGTTATTCTGGGCATGATTCACCTAAAATCGTACGACCAACTAGCGACTTATGTGAGTCAGATTGCGAATCGGTATCAGATGGAAGTGGGGTCAATTGTACGAAATATTAAGGACCCAGTACTGGCTGGATTTATTCTCGGGAAAATGAGCTATGCTCGTGAAATAGGGTGTGAATTAGAGCTAGCAGAGGAGTGCTTTTTACCACGACCAGCAGACTCAGAAATGGTTCATGATTTAGTTGCCATTATTGGTAACCTTCTCGATAATGCTTTAGAAGCGACGATGAACGCTGCGGATAAACGAGTGGAATTAAACCTTGTGTATGACGAAGGTGAACTTTTAATCGAGATTATAGATCGAGGCCCTGGTATTCCGGAAAAGATAAAAGAGCAAATGTTTGTGAAGGGTTATTCGACGAAGGCGAAGAACCGTGGGGTTGGACTTTTCTTAGTAAAGAGATGTTTGGATCAAAGAAGTGGACAATTGGAAATCTATTCTCAAGAAGGCAAGGGGACGATGTTTAGAATCTATCTACCTTATGAAACGATGGAGGAGAAGCATGATTAACGTTTTAATTGTTGAAGATGATCCAATGGTCGCTGAATTAAATCGATACTATCTCGAACAAGTGGGAGGCTTTCGATTTCAGGGAATTGCGATAACGGTGGATGATGCCTTTAAGATATTAGAACAAAAACACATTGACTTAATCTTGTTAGATATCTTTATGCCAGGGAGCAATGGTTTGGAATTTCTTTCTAAGTTACGCAAGATCGGAGAAGGGGTTGACGTGATCGTTGTTTCGGCATCTACAGATAGTCAGAGTATCAAGAAGGCCTTACAATATGGAGCAGTTGACTATCTCATCAAGCCTTTTGAATTTGAACGATTCCGTGATGCCCTGACAGCGTACAGGGAACGAGTTATATTAATGCGAAATCAGGATCAACTTAGTCAGAAGGATCTGGATAAGCAGATCTTCCATAAAGATACTACCAATAAATCAGGTGAGTTACCCAAAGGTATCAATCGTGATACGTTAAAGTTAGCCTGGGATCAAATTCAAGGGACTCAAGGGGAATCTTTTACCACAGAGGAAATGGCACAACAGGTTGGAATTTCACGGGTTTCTATGCGTAAGTATATTGGTTTCTTAGGCGAGCTTGGAGTTCTAAAAACAGAGGTTATTTATGGATCCGTAGGACGACCAGTCTATAGACATCGTTTTATTTCCTCGAAGAGCAAAGCTTTGAATAGTTATCTTGAAAGCATGAACTAACTGAAAGAGGGATCGTTCGAACGTGAGGATGCCTGTCCCAAAAGGATAGGCATCCTCACGTTTTTTCTTTTCGCTTATTTTAATTACAAAACGATTTACAAAATTAAATAATATATCCTAATATTCTAAAAAGTTTTAATATAAGGCCGACGATTACTAGGAGGTGCATATTTATGGCAACGGTTGAAGTTACACATGATTCCCTACAGACTCCAAGTGGTTTCTGGCACTCATTAGGAAATATGAAAATTGGGGTGATTCCGTTACCACTCTACGCGATCTTAGCAGCAGTGATCTTTACCGCTTCTTTTTATGGTAAGCTCCCTGCAGATATGATCGGCGGCTTCGCAATCATTATGATCATGGGAATGTTCCTCGGTGAGGTCGGGATGAGAATTCCGATTATTAAAAACATTGGTGGACCTGCAATTTTAGCGATTTTTGTTCCATCCACGCTTGTTTTTTTAAACTTATTGAATCCGGCTTCTTTGAAAGCCATCACCGCAATTATGAAAACAGATAACTTCCTCTACCTGTATATTTCTTCTTTGGTTGTAGGTAGTATTCTTGGAATGAATCGAAAGGTTTTAATTCAAGGTTTTATGAAGATGTTCATTCCTTTAATTGTTGGAACCATCGCCTCAATAACAGTAGGATCCTTGGTTGGAACACTCTTCGGCTACAGTATTAAACACACCTTCTTTTATATCGTTGTTCCGATTATCGGGGGGGGTATCGGGGAAGGCGTTCTTCCACTTTCTCTAGCCTACTCGGAAATCCTCAATGTTCCACAGGCTGAGATTTTAGCTCCATTAACCACGGCTGCAGTGCTTGGAAATGTTGTCGCGATTATTAGTGCTGGTTTCTTAAAACGGTTGGGAGAAAAGAAACAACACCTTACTGGGAATGGAATATTGGTTAAAGGCGGAAATGATGAGGAGTTGCTCAAAGAGAGCACTACGATCGATAAACCCATTGAGTTCCCGCTCATGGGGGCTGGTCTTCTGATCGCCACGAGTTTCTTCATCTTTGGAGGCTTGGCAAACATGTTTATTGCGATTCCCGGCGCAATTATCATGATCTTTGCTGCCGCGATTGTTAAATCCCTTAAAATCATGCCACCCAAAATGGAACAAGGCTGCTATCATTGGTACAAATTTATTTCTACTAATCTAACCTGGCCTCTCATGGTAGGTATTGGTGTTCTATATACTCCTTTGAATGATGTCGTAAAACTTATTAACCCAGCTTATATCGTTATCGTCATTTGTACGGTCCTCGCCATGGTAATCGCCGGTTTCTACACGGGTAAATTCTTAAAAATGTACCCAATCGAATCCGCTTTGGTTACAGCCTGCCATAGTGGTCTAGGTGGAACAGGGGACGTTGCTATTCTTTCTTCAGCGAATCGAATCGAACTTATGCCCTTTGCGCAAATTTCCACTCGGATCGGTGGAGCTTCAATGATCGTTCTTGCAACCATCTTAATGCGGATGTTTGCTAACTAATATTTGTTCGGGAACTAATATTTAAGGCTTGTAACAAATAGCCTCTTATAGAAAGGCGGTCCTAATAATGACACTACGCGAGGATGCACTTAAGCTTCATGAAGAGAATAAAGGGAAAATTGCCGTAGTCAGCAAAGTTCCTGTTCGCAATGGGGAGGATTTAAGTTTAGCTTATTCCCCAGGGGTAGCGGAACCGTGTAAGGATATCGCTGAAGACCCTGAATTAGTCAATAAATATACAAATCGGCGAAATCTTGTTGCGGTGGTTTCAACAGGCTCGGCCGTTTTGGGATTGGGTAATATTGGTGCTCGAGCGGCTATGCCTGTTATGGAAGGAAAGGGGATCCTCTTTAAAACGTTCGGAGCGGTTGATGCCTTCCCAATCTGTGTGGATACACAAGATAGTGATAAAGTGGTAGAGCTTGTGAAGCTACTTGAGCCCACCTTCGGAGGAATTAACTTAGAGGATATTAAAGCTCCGGAGTGTTTCTATATCGAAGAAAAACTCAAAGAGATTTATGACGGCCCTGTTTTCCATGATGATCAACATGGTACGGCTGTAATTACCATGGCCGGATTGATCAATGCGCTCAAAGTGGTTAATAAAAAGTTAAGTGAAGTTAAGATTGTCGTCAATGGTGCCGGCGCTGCTGGGATGGCGATTGTAAAACTCTTAATGAGTGTGGGCCTCCAGAACGTTATTATGTGCGATACCAAAGGAACGATTTACGAAGGTCGTACCGAAGGGATGAATAAGTACAAAGACGAGATTGCTCAGAAGACGAACCGAGAAAGAGTTCAAGGAACTCTAGCAGATGCTTTAAATGGAGCAGATGTCTTTGTGGGTGTATCGGTTGCTGGGGCTGTGACTCCGGAAATGGTACAGTCTATGGCTAAGGATCCGATCGTATTTGCACAAGCAAACCCTGTACCTGAAATCTGGCCTGAAGTAGCTAAAGAAGCTGGAGCTGCAGTCGTAGGGACGGGACGTTCCGATTATCCCAATCAGGTTAATAATGTGTTGGCCTTCCCGGGAATTTTCCGTGGAGCAATTGATGCAGAAGCAAAGGCAATCACAGAAGAGATGAAGGTCGCCGCAGCATATGCCATTGCTGACATTGTTACAGCTGAAGAACTAAGCCCAGAGTATGTTATCCCTAAAGCCTTTGATTTGAGGGTGGGACCAGCAGTTGCTGCAGCGGTTGCCCAAGCAGCTGTAGATTCTGGTGTAGCCACAAAACCGGTGGATCCACAAGCCATCGCAGAAAATCTGCGTAAATTCTACGAATTAAACAAATAGGATTATTACTTCCTAGACTAACGATAGGTCCGTCTTAAGATGTTATTGGATATTTTAAGACGGACCTTTTTGAGATGGAGAAAGAGGTATTATGTCTTGAGTAACTAAAAATGTACTAATTTTTGAACAAGCCTCATAGGGATTGCAAAGGAGCATTGAAAATGTTCTTCCTTTTTTGGGGGTGTTCGAAATGAGCGCACAAGTTGAAGTGCGGACTAAAAAGTCGCTAACGTGGAAAAGTCGTATTCTAAGAATAGTCTTAGGATTAGTGCTCTTTTGCCTACTTGCTTTGGTGACAGCGTTTATTCTAATCTTCCATGGTCCACTCATAGAACTTAAGGAGCTCTATGTAACAACTGCAATGACGACCTATACCCATCAATATCTGGCCCGTTGGTTTGTGAGTGAGGATGAGATTCAGCGAATTATGGAAAAACATAAAGTTCCTGAACCGCAGGTAAATTCAGATGAAAAAGCGGTGCAGGTCGTTCAACCTTTTATCAAGGAAAAACCACCTTTAGAGTATATCGAACTCTCAGGCAAGGGGTTTAAGGGATACCTTATTAAAGTGGGTGATCCAGCGAGGGTTAAACTTGTTGCAACGGATCAAATCGGTAGTATGGGATTAAAGGTCGGAGAGTTTGTCGATAAGTATCATGCTGTAGCAGGGATTAATGCTGGCGGCTTTTCCGATCCTGGGGGAGAGAGTAGGGGAGGAACTCCGACAGGAATCCTAATTACGGGGGGACAAATCAGATATAAGGATGATTTGCCAGGTTATAGTTTGATCGGTTTAGATAAAAATAATGTCTTGGTACTTGGACGCTATACCTTAAAAGAAATCGAGGAGCTTGGAATCCGAGATGCAGTAACGTTTGGGCCCTTTCTCATCGTGAATGGGGAACCGATGATCAAAGTGGGAGATGGAGGTTGGGGAATCGCTCCTCGTACTGCTATTGCCCAAACGAAGGATGGAACCATTCTCATGCTTGTCATCGATGGGCGTCAGATCGGAAGTCTAGGTGCTACTCTAAAAGATGTGCAGACTATCCTGTTGGAACATGGTGCTTATAATGCGGCCAATTTAGATGGAGGATCTTCCTCAACCTTAGTGTTTAATGGGGAAATCAAGAATAAACCGAGTAGCTCCTTTGGACCTCGCGAAGTCCCTTCGGCGTTTATCGTCATGTCGGAGAGAAATCTTAGAGATGAGTATCGCTTTTGGAGAGTTGAACAGAAATTAAAATGAAACAAAAAGCAGTGAGGTAAGGGACCAGTTCCCTAGCCTCACTGCTTTTTCTTGCTGAATGGCATAGAAAGCAGTATAATATTTGTTTAGAGTATATCTTAGGAAACGACTAGCTTTATCTAGCTGTCAAACACGAATTAGCTTGAAATGAGGGGGAAAACTGTGGCACAGGCCTCACAACGTATACGAAATTTTTCGATTATCGCGCATATTGATCATGGTAAATCGACACTCGCTGACCGCTTGATCGAATATACTGGAGCCCTTAGCAAGCGGGAAATGGAAGCACAAGTTCTAGATAACATGGACTTAGAGCGGGAACGCGGGATTACAATCAAACTGCAAAGTGTCCGCCTACACTACCCCGCTAAAGATGGACAAATTTATGAGCTGAATTTGATTGATACCCCAGGGCATGTAGACTTTACCTATGAAGTCTCCCGTAGTCTTGCAGCGTGTGAAGGGGCTCTTCTTGTCGTAGATGCTGCACAAGGAATTGAAGCGCAAACACTGGCGAATGTATATCTCGCCTTAGAAAATAATTTAGAGATTATCCCCATAATTAATAAAATTGACCTTCCAAGTGCGGAGCCTGAGCGGGTCAAGCAGGAGATTGAGGATGTTATCGGGCTTGATGCGAGTGAAGCGATTTTGGCTTCGGCGAAATCAGGAATCGGGATTGAGGAAATATTAGAAGCTATCGTATCAAAGGTCCCTGCGCCAGAGGGGGATGATAGTTCTCCGCTGAAGGCGTTGATTTTTGATTCCTACTTTGATGCTTATAAAGGGGCAATATCTTATGTTCGTATCATGGAGGGCCGTGTGGCTAAGGGGACACGGATAAAAATGATGTCTTCAGGTAAGGTCTTTGATGTCACGGAAGTAGGTATGTTTACCCCTGCTATGCGAATGGTAGATGAATTAAAAGCTGGGCAGGTTGGCTTTATCGCGGCTAGCATTAAAAACGTTAAAGATACCCAAGTTGGGGATACAATTACTGATGCGGACCACCCCGCACTTTACCCGCTTGCAGGTTATCGCAAAGCGACTCCTATGGTGTTTTGTGGGCTATATCCCGTCGAATCCAGTGATTATGAGCGATTGAAGGATGCTTTGGAAAAGCTTCACCTTAACGACTCAAGCTTAGTCTTTGAACCGGAGACCTCTGTCGCCCTTGGGTTTGGCTATCGCTGTGGGTTCTTGGGATTATTGCATATGGATGTCATTCAAGAACGTCTTGAACGGGAATATGATCTGAACCTAATTACAACGGCTCCTAGTGTGGTTTATAAAGTGAAAAAGACAAATGGAGAAGTCGTCAGGGTAGATAATCCAACGAATCTTCCGAAAGTGGATGAGATCGAGAGCATCGAAGAGCCGATCGTTAAGGCAACAATCATGGTTCCTTCTGATTATGTCGGCGCAATCATGGAACTCAACCAGGAAAAGCGAGGCAACTATCTCAACATGGACTATCTCTCTCCTAATCGTGTGAGCCTGACCTATGAACTTCCTCTAAGTGAGATTGTTTATGATTACTTCGATCAGCTCAAATCTCGAACCAAGGGGTATGCCTCCCTCGATTATGAAGTCGCGGGTTATAAAGCAGCGGATCTCGTTAAGCTTGATGTACTTCTGAACGGAGAACTTGTCGATGCACTCTCCTTCATCGTTCATAAGGAGAAATCCTATGCCCGAGGACGCAAGCTTGTTGAGAAGCTCAGAGGAATCATTCCACGACAGATGTTTGAGGTACCGATTCAGGCGGTTATCGGAGCGAAGGTTATCGCTCGTGAAACGGTAAGTGCTATGCGCAAAGACGTCTTGGCTAAATGTTACGGCGGAGATATCTCTCGTAAACGCAAACTCTTGGAGAAGCAAAAAGAAGGAAAAAAACGCATGAAGCAAGTAGGAAGTGTAGAAATCCCACAAGATGCATTCATGGCAGTTTTGCAGATTGACGATTAAGGCTTCTGGCTTTAATAGTTTTTTCAAGAAAGCACAAATTCAGGCATAATATAGAACAAACAACAAGAAGGCGAACTGTCATGTACGATATTTGATGCATGCGGTTCGCTGAATGCTTATCTAGAGGAAGTTGAGGGAAGTCTATTATGAAAATGGCTTGGGTATA
This sequence comes from Desulfitobacterium elongatum, assembly GCF_055378975.1. Lineage (NCBI taxonomy): Bacteria > Bacillati > Bacillota > Clostridia > Eubacteriales > Desulfitobacteriaceae > Desulfitobacterium > Desulfitobacterium elongatum. The sequence goes on from NZ_AP038772.1 coordinate 815,699, forward strand.
CTTGTTTATCGCGGCCTTCTTTGAGATGGGATGGGCAATCGGTCTTAAATATACGGAAGGGTTTACCCGTCTTTGGCCGAGTGTCTTTACGATTCTTGGGACGATTGCGAGTTTCTTTTTTCTTTCCGTAGCAGTTAGAAATCTTCCGATTGGGACAGCCTATGCTGTTTGGACAGGGATTGGAACGGTAGGGACCGTGCTGTTTGGAATTTTCTTTTTAGGGGAACCCAAGGATTTGATTCGGGTCGTTTGTATTCTGCTTATCGTGGCGGGGATTGTGGGGTTGAAGATGACTTCAGGAGATCCGTCTTAGTCACACGATACTGATAAAGGGAAATAAGCTTTTTTCATGAGAAGTATCTCCAGGATTTTGCTTTTCACTGGTCACTCTGTAAGCTGCGCGGACCAATCTAATCGCTCAAATTCTCCGCTCCAACGGGTCCCCGGCCAAATCGGCGTCCATGCCTCGTGGCCGGTTGGAAACGTCGTGTTTCCAACCCGTTTCCGCTGCGAATTTTTCACGAAGATTGGTAGCCGCTCGCTTAGAAGGCGTTCCTTTGTGTAAAGCAAAATCCTTCGGCGATTTCTTCAGAATTTGCCTTAGTATGTCTATCTCAATTGTAAGTTTGTTAGGGCTTCTGATTTGCCTGGGTATTCTACTAAGCATTGCCCGAGTTATCTCTTCGGAGCGATGCGTGAGCCACCCTGCTGCAAAGTGAGTTACGATTACAGTACACGAGGTTCCTTCGCGAGCAGCTACCAAGCTTGGGCTAAACTGCACCCGAGATAGCGGGGCGAGTCACATGGACGTGACTCGCCGCCTATTGAGCAGGAGCGAATTAGGCGGGTACCCCGCAGCTTGCAAGAAGCAGTTTTGCCCTTAGCTTGGTCTGCGAGCGTATTTCCGAGCGTCTGTAACGTAACTCGACTTGCAAACAACTCTGCGAAGCAATTCCTTGAAAAGGAGAATCGATACCAATGCCATCCGTATATGTTCACGTCCCCTTCTGCGTAAGGAAATGCGACTACTGCGCGTTTTATTCCGTACCTTTTCAAAAATCCAAAGTGAAAGCCTACTTGGATAGCCTCGGAGCTGAAATCAACCTGCGGCAGACCGAGGCCAATAAAGGTATCTCTACTCTTTTTATCGGTGGAGGGACTCCGACTGCGCTCCATGAAGAAGAGATGGATGTTTTTCTCGAGATGCTTACGCAGGGGTTTGATTTTGATAAATCAGGAGAGAAGACTATAGAAGGAAACCCGGGGACACTCACTTCCGAAAAGCTAAATCTTTTGAGAAGGCATGGGATCAATCGGATCTCTCTAGGGGCTCAATCCTTTAATGATTCCCTTTTACGACAGATTGGCCGGATTCATACTGCTGAGGAAATTCGGGATGGGGTTCGTCTTATTCGTAAAGCGGGTTTTAACAATCTTAATTTGGATTTGATATTTGGTTTGCCGGGACAAACTCTTGCCGACTGGCAGAAGACGCTTGAAGAGGCCATGAGTCTAAAACCCGAGCACTTATCTCTCTATGGTTTAATGCTCGAAGAGAATACCCCCCTTGCCATGAACCGCGAGAGAATCGAGCGTTTCCCCGATGATGATGCCCAGGCCGAAATGTATGAACTTGCAAAAGAAGTTCTTGCAAGGGAGGGCTTTTGGCATTATGAGACGTCGAATTTCTCACGACCCGGGTATGAATGCCAACATAATCTCGGATATTGGCAGGGTGTGGAATATCTGGGTCTAGGACCTGGAGCGGTATCATGCTTCAATAACCGACGCTGGAAAAATAGTGAGGACTTAGGCCTATATGAACAAAAATTAGCCCAAGGAGAGCAACCCGTTGATCCAGAGGAGGATGAACATCTAACCGAGCACGAGCGAAGGGCTGAGCGAATAATCTTAGGACTTCGTCTTGCCGAAGGAGTCAACTTGGAGGCGTTTAAAAAAGAATTTGGTCAGGATTTACAGAATATTTATCCTTCTGTTCTGGAACGCTATCTCAAAGCAGGGGTTTTCATGATTGAAGGTGCGTCACTTAAGATGAAATCTGATTATTGGTTCGTAGCAAATTCGGTATTACAAGAATTCGTCTAAAGGAAGGCGAAAAAACATTGACCATCTTTGACATTTTGCATTTTTTGACGCGTTCAACCTCTTGACAATCATAAATGGGAGTGGTAATGTGGAGGCATAATCGTTAGCACTCATTAACAATGAGTGCTAACAAAAAAATCAGCGATCTGGAAAGGCGGTCGAGACTATGCAAATGGATGAGCGAAAGAAGAAAATCCTACGAGCAATCGTTCAGGATTATATCTCTACGGCTGAACCCGTAGGATCACGGACAATCGCCCGGAAGTTTGATCTAGGTATCTCGCCGGCCACGATTCGCAATGAAATGTCAGACATGGAAGAATTAGGCCTCATCGAACAACCCCATACCTCATCTGGACGTATTCCATCGGATGCGGGATACCGCTACTATGTTGACTGTCTCATGGAGCATCCGAAGCTCTCTAAGGATGAAAAGGGAGTCATAGAGAGGGAAACTCTGAAGGGGATTGCTGAGATCCAGGAAGTGATATCTCATTCGAGCAAGCTTCTTTCTGAGCTCACACATTTGACGAGTATCGTTGTCGGGCCTCAAAAAGGGAAAAGTTCCTTCAGTCAAATGCATTTTCTTCCGTATCAATCGGGTCAAGCGATCATGGTAATCGTCAAAGAAAATGGTGTGGTCGAGAATCAGATTGTTGATATCGGAGAAAATGTAACTGCAGAAGAGCTTCAGAAGATTGCCACGGTTTTCAACCAAAAGATGCGGGGACATTCTATATCTGAAGTAAGACGTAGTTTGCTTCATGAGATTTACAGTGAACTTACTCGTCAACGTTACCTGATTGATAATGCACTTGAACTTCTTTCCGCTGTGTTAAATAACCCAGGCGATGAACTCAATAAGGTGTACCTCGGTGGTACCTTGAATATGCTCAATCAACCCGAATTTCAGGATGTTGAGAAGATTAAAAACCTTTTCCAAGTCTTTGAAGAAGGGGATCAAATAAAAAAAGTGCTTCATCCTACAGCGGACGGATTAACGGTCACCATCGGTGGGGAAAATAGAATGAAGGAACTTCAAGATTGCAGTGTCATTTCAGCCACATATAAAATTGAGGGTGAAGCCCTAGGGATGGTCGGTTTGATTGGGCCCACACGGATGGATTATTCGAAGGCTATGGCCATGGTAGACTACATGACTAGGACACTTACCGAGCTTCTCACGAAGCGACGAAGGATATAGGAGAGGTGGTTTAACTAATGTTCAATCGGGGAGAGAAAACCCCAAGATCGGGCAAGGACACTATGAAAAGCGAAGACACAATTCTCGAAAACGATTACACTGAGGAAAATATTGCAGGCGGTGAAGTGAGCGATGGGGGAGAAGAGGTTCTCGAGAATGTCCAAGAGATTTCCTTAGAAGAAAAGGTCCTCACCCTTGAAGCGGAGCTAAAGCAAAGCAAGGATCAAGCGAACGAGTATTTTACGCATCTTCAACGTTTACAGGCAGATTTTGATAATTATCGTAAGCGTACACAAAAGGAAAAAGAAGAGACGGTTAAGTATGCTGCAGAGCGAATTGTTGAAGCCATGCTTCCGATTCTTGATAACTTTGAGCGCGCCATTAATTCAACGAGAGCCAACCAGGATTTTAACGCTTTTTCTCAAGGGGTAGAGATGATCTTCAAACAGATGCAAAACACCCTTGAAAAAGAAGGCTTGACTGCGATTGAAGCGGTCGGACAAATGTTTGATCCCAATTTACATGAGGCAGTTCTCCAGGTCGATTCGGAAGAATATCCGGAAAATACCGTCGTGGAAGAGCTTCAAAAAGGATATTATCTAAAAGAAAAAGTATTGCGCCCTAGCATGGTTAAAGTTTCCTGCTAGGTGTAAATAAGGAGGAAGAATTTATTATGGGTAAAGTAATTGGTATTGACTTAGGAACCACGAACTCCTGCGTGGCAGTTATGGAAGGTGGCGAAGCAGTCGTCATCACGAATGCTGAAGGGAATCGGACGACTCCTTCTGTCGTTGGCTTTTCGAAAACCGGGGAACGTCTTGCAGGCCAAGTTGCCAAGCGCCAAGCGGTTTCTAATCCGGACAAAACGATTAGCTCCATCAAACGTCACATGGGTACAGATTATAAAGTTAAGATTGATGATAAAAGCTACTCTCCACAAGAGATTTCAGCTATGATTCTTCAAAAGTTGAAAGCTGATGCGGAGGCTTATCTTGGACAATCGGTTACAGAAGCGGTCATTACTGTACCGGCTTACTTCTCTGATGCTCAGCGCCAAGCAACCAAAGATGCTGGAACTATCGCTGGCTTGGAAGTGAAGAGGATTATCAACGAGCCAACTGCTGCAGCACTAGCCTATGGACTCGATAAGCAAGAAGACCAAACCGTTCTCGTCTTCGACTTAGGAGGCGGTACGTTTGACGTTTCTGTTCTCGAACTGAGCCAAGGAATGGTTGAAGTTAAGGCAACGAGTGGAAACAATAACCTCGGTGGTGACGACTTTGACCAACGCCTCATTGACTACATGGTCGCAGAATTCAAAAAAGCCCAAGGTGTCGATCTTTCTAAAGATCGTGTGGCCGTTCAACGTCTGAAAGAAGCCGCTGAAAAAGCTAAGATTGAACTTTCGGGTGTTAGTAGTTCAAATGTGAACCTGCCGTTTATTACGATGACCGCTGAAGGACCGGCTCACATGGATATGAATATCTCCCGCGCGAAGTTCGATGAGTTGACAGCAGATCTCGTGGAGGCTACGGTTGGACCTACCCGTCAAGCACTGGCGGATGCGAAGTTGAGCTGGAGCGAAATTAATCAAGTTATCCTCGTCGGAGGATCAACCCGGATTCCGGCTGTTCATGAAGCTATTCGCAAATTGAGTGGAAAAGAGCCTCATAAAGGGGTTAACCCAGATGAAGTCGTTGCCCTGGGAGCAGCAATTCAAGGGGGCGTTTTGGCTGGAGAAGTGAAAGATATCATCCTCGTGGATGTTACCCCACTATCCCTTGGAATCGAGACCTTGGGTGGAGTATTCACTCGGATCATTGATCGTAATACCACAGTTCCAACAACCAAGAGCCAAGTGTTCTCTACGGCCGCTGATAGCCAAACCTCTGTTGACATTCACGTTCTCCAAGGGGAGCGCGAGATGTCAGCCTATAATAAAACCCTCGGCCGCTTCCAACTCACAGGGATTCCACCAGCACCTCGCGGTATCCCACAAATCGAAGTTAAATTTGATATTGATGCCAACGGTATCGTGCATGTCTCTGCGAAGGATATGGCTACTGGTAATGAGCAAAACGTTACTATTACTGCTTCTACTGGCTTGAGCAAAGATGAGATTGAGAAGATGAAGAAAGATGCTGAAGCTCATGCTGATGAAGATAAGAAACGCAAAGAGCTCATCGATGCGAAGAACCAAGCAGATTCTCTCGTTTATCAAACGGAGAAGACTCTCAAGGACTTCGAAGGCAAAGTTTCTGAAAGTGAAGCTGAACCTATTAAGAAAGCAGTTGAAGAACTGAAAGCTGTGGCAACAGGAGAAAATCTCGAAGAAATTAATGCAAAATCCGAAGCCGTCACTAAGGTTCTCTATCCTCTCATCGAAAAAATGTATCAACAAACCGGCGGTGCTGCACCCGGAGCTGATATGGGAGCAGACGGTGGCGCTAGTACCCAATCAAATCCAGATGACAATGTCGTTGATGCAGAATATACTGAAGTGAACAAGAATAAGTAATACAAACAAGGTGACAAGCTAAACAGGATATACAGAAACCAAGTGGGTGCAGGGGACATGTTGTCCCTTGTGCCCCATCATCATGTCAGTTATCTTTTTTAGATTGTGATTCATTGAAGCTGTGCAGTGAGTACACGAAAATGGATAGCTTCGGATGGTGTAGCAGGAGTGATGGAGGGAAAACATGAAACGCGATTATTATGAGGTGCTCGAGGTTGCCAAGACAGCGAGCGATCAAGAAATTAAACAAGCATACCGGAAATTAGCCCGCCAGTACCATCCGGATGTAAACCCGGGAAATAAAGAAGCAGAAGAGAAATTCAAAGAGGCTACCGAAGCTTATGATGTACTCAGTGATGCGGATAAGCGCGCCCGTTATGATCAATTAGGGCACGCTGGTATGGACCCTAATCAAGCGGGTGGCTTTGGTGGTGGAGATTTCGGTGGCTTTGGTGATATTTTCGATATGTTCTTTGGCGGTGGAGGCGGTGGTCAACGTCGGAATGGGCCCACACGAGGCAATGATCTCCGCTATGATATGACGATTACCTTCGAGGAAGCAGCCTTTGGAACGGAGAAAGAGATCCAAGTTCCTCGTCATGAGACATGTAGTGAATGTCATGGCTCAGGTGCAGCACCGGGAACACATCCCACGAAGTGTACCCAGTGTCAAGGAACAGGACAGGTGAAAGCGACCCAACGTACTCCTTTTGGAGCCATTCAGACCTCGCGGACCTGCCCAACCTGTAATGGAGAGGGGCAAATCATTACCACCCCTTGCAAAACCTGTAATGGTAAAGGGATGACTCGGAATATTAAGACCGTCAAAGTTACGGTCCCTGCAGGCTCTGAAGATGGCTTGAATCTTCGTTACAGTGGGACAGGGGAAGCAGGGCTTCGTGGTGGCCCGGCTGGAGATCTGTATGTTGTGCTCCGTGTGAAATCGCATAAGTTTTTCGAACGGGAAGGAAATGACGTCCATTGCGAAATCCCGATAACCTTTGTACAGGCCGCCTTAGGGACGGAGATCGATATCCCCACATTGGATGGTCAAGTCAAGATGAAAATACCCGAGGGGACTCAGACGGCTACGGTCTTTCGTTTAAGAGGACATGGAATACCTTATCGGAGAGGGAATGGACGGGGCGATCAACACGTTCGAGTTGTTGTCGCAACTCCGACTAAACTTACGGATAAGCAAAAGGAATTACTGCGAGAGTTCGGCGAGGTTACGACCGAACAACAGCAAATGGGGAAAAAGTCTTTCTTCGAAAAAGTAAAAGAAAACATCCGGGATGCCATGGGCTAAAATGGAATGCGTCCCATCGGATGAGCAACCTAGGAATAAATATTGGCTTGAGGTTTTAGCGAGTCGATAATAAAAAGGGGTTCAGGAATTTATGGATTGGCGCGAAATAGCAGTAACCGTATCATCGGCAGGCGAGGAAGCTGTTGCCGATCTCTTTTATCAGTTAGGATGTCCTGGCGTGAGTATCGAAGATCCAGAGCTTCTTAGGAGTTATGTTGAATCCGGATCTTGGGATTATCATGACTTTGGGGAGGTTACTCTAACCGGTACCTCAGTGGTCAAAGGGTATCTCAGCGAAGATAACGAGCTTCAAGAGAGGCTCAATCGTCTAGATGAAGAGATTAAGGAACTTTTGGATCGCTTCCCCGATTGGGTCGTTCAAGTCAAAGGAATGACCGTTCAGGAGGAGGATTGGGCAACGTCTTGGAAGGCCTATTTTAAACCTATCCAAATCGGAAAACACTTCCTGATTAAGCCGACCTGGGAAGAGGTCACTCCAGCTCCAGAAGATATCGTACTCGAACTCGATCCAGGAATGGCCTTTGGAACGGGGACCCATGCTACAACCTCGTTGTGTTTGGATACGTTGGAAGACCTCGTGAAGCCTGGAATGACGGTTTTCGATCTTGGAACCGGCTCCGGAATTCTCGCGATGGCAGCTGCTAAACTCGGCGCTCAAGTAGAAGCCATTGATCTGGACCCTGTCGCTGTTAAAGTCGCTCAAGAAAACATTGACCTGAATCAACTCACCGAACGCGTGAGTGTAAAGCGAGGGGATTTAGGATCAGTTCTCAAGGGACAAGCTGATTTAGTCGTTGCCAATATTATCGCCGATGTCATCCTTATTCTCCTACCCGATTTAAATCGGATACTTAAAGCAGATGGAGAATTCCTAGCCTCTGGGATTATCGAGCACCGTTCGGCAGATGTCGAAGACGGAATGCGTGCAGCTGGTTTAGAAGTCGTGGAAAAGAAAGAGAATTCGGGGTGGGTACTTTTACGCGCGAGGTGGCAATGAAGTGCATCGCTTTAAAATTACTGAACTTGGGAATAACGCCTTTTGGCTTAGAGGCCCGGAACGAGAACATCTCGTCCGGGTTTTAAGGCTTTCTCTCGGAGATGATATCGTTGGGTTTGATAACTCTGGAGCGGAATACATGGGGGTCATTACGAACATCGAAGACAAAAGTGTAACTTGCCGGATCTTAGACGCAGGCTTTCCTCAAGTGGAAGCTCGGACTCAGGTGTTTGTTGTTGCAGGGCTTTCTAAAGGGGAGAAGATGGAATGGGTAATTCAAAAGGGAACCGAGCTTGGGATGGCGGGCTTAATTCCACTTCGAACCAAGCGTTCTGTGATGAAGCTCGAGGGGAGCAAAGCCACAGACCGTGTCGAGCGCTGGCAGAAGATCTCTGGGGAGGCTGCGAAGCAATCGCATCGTGTCCGTGAACCAGAAATCTTCCAGGTAGCCGATTGGAAGGACCTTACGGAAAGGTTGCCCGAGTCCACTCAATGGCTTATTCCCTATGAGTACGAAAAAACTCAGAAGTTGAACACGGTTCTACAGGATTTCGATCCAGCAGTACCTATTGCGATTCTTATCGGGTCTGAGGGTGGCTTTGAGGATTCTGAAGTCCTTTGGGCTCAGGAGAACCTTCAGGCAAAAAGTGTTTCTTTAGGGCCTCGGATACTTCGTGCAGAGACCGCGGCTGTGGCTGCGCTAACGCTTGTGTTGGGGCATTATGGGGATCTTGGCTGAGCCTCCATTTCACTTCAGCTGATGAAAGGGCTCTGGGGTCGTGTAGCTTCTCGCACATCGTTCACTTAGTGCTCCAGGGTTGGCAGACTTGCTTTTGGTGGAGCTCTGCCAAACCCTTCTGTTTTCTGCATGTGAACCAGTGGCGCCACTATCCACCTAAAGCCTCGTTTGCCTTACCACCCCTCCATACAAATCGTTCTCTCCTGTGCGAGAAGCTACTCTATCGGGTCTCTTTAAGGTTTCAATGAAAGACTACCATGGCTTTTTCTTAAGACCATACCCAAGGATTTTGTTTTACATTAGTGAGCGCCTTCTAAGCGAGCAGGATACCGAACTTCGCGAAAAGCACGCAGCGGAGAAGGGTTGGAAACAGGACGTTTCCAACCGGCCATTGAGCAGGAGCGATTTGGCCGGGAACCCGTCTCCGCGGAGTACTCGAGCGTTTAGTTCGGTCCGCGCAGCTTACAGAGCGAACGGTGTAAAACAAAATCCTGGAGATATATCACTTGAAAGAAACCACTTATTTCTTCCAAATCGGGGGTGCCAAATTGACAGAAGATCTGCAGCAGAATCAAACGTCCCTAGCCGGACGAAGCGGCGATAACCTGGAGCCGCGAACCCCCAGTGTTTGTTTCGTCACGCTTGGGTGTAAAGTGAACCAGACCGAGAGTGAAGCCTTAGGCCAACTTTTTCGGAATAATGGCTATGAGGTCGTGGCTTCTTCGGAGGAAGCGGACGTCGTTGTCGTGAACACCTGTACCGTCACCAATACAGGGGATGCGAAGTCGCGCCAAGTCATTCGACGGATGGTGAAAACGCATCCGGATGCTTTTGTTGTGGTGATGGGGTGTTACGCGCAGACTGCACCTGGAGAAGTCTTAAACATTGAAGGGGTCGATCTCGTTCTTGGGACACAAGACCGGGGCCGGATTCTTGAACTCATCGATCAGGTTAAGCAGGAGAAACAACCCAAGAGCAGTGTCCATGCTATCTGGAAAGCGGTTCAGTTCGAGGAACTTCCCCTGATGGAAGGAGAGAGCCGGACACGGGCAACCCTAAAGATTCAGGAAGGGTGCAACAAATTTTGCACGTACTGTATCATACCGTATGCACGTGGACCGGTGCGAAGCAGAGTTCCTGCCAATGCTCTTGCTGAAGCAGAGAAACTCGTCGCTGCAGGATATAAAGAGATTGTCTTGACAGGAATTCATACGGGAGCGTATGGAGAAGATCTGGGTGAGGAATGGAATTTAGCTCGGCTTGTTAAAGAGCTTGCGAATATTGAAGGACTTCATCGCTTGAGATTAAGCTCGATTGAGCCGATGGAGTTCACACCAGAATTAATCCAGGTCATCATGGAGAACCCCACCGTTTGTCCTCATCTTCATATTCCTCTACAGAGTGGAAGCGATCCTATTTTGAATCGCATGAAAAGACCGTATTCTGTAGCAGAATTCAAGGAATTGATCGAGAAACTATATAGTATCTTACCGGGTATTGCGATCACCACGGATGTCATTGTCGGGTTCCCGGGGGAGACGGAGGAGGACTTTCAGAACTCACTCGAAGTGATTCGGTCCTGTAGCTTTTCTGGGGCACATGTCTTCCCATATTCGAAGCGGAAGGGAACTCCAGCCGCGAATTATCCAGATCAACTTCCTAACAAGATCAAGGAGCAGCGCGTCAAGGCATTGATGGAGGTCGCAAAGCAAAGCCAAGAGGAATATGTTTCTAAATTTTTTGGACAGACTGTAGAAGTACTAATAGAACAGGTGAATGCAGAAGGAATTGCGATAGGTCACACTCGGAATTATATACAAGTGCATCTTCCTCCAAGGTCTGACGGACAACCATGGGAGAGCGGAGAGCTTGTCCAATGTGTACTTGATGAGAGCTATCTTGCGAAGTGAATAGGTTCCTTGGAAACTAAATACAGGGTTGCGATGGGGAATTTATCGTGAGGGACAACGAACACGAGAACGAATTTTGCATATAAAGAACATATAGGGAGGTTTCTTATGTCGGATTGTATTTTCTGTAAAATCATCAACAAAGAAATTCCAAGTGAAATTGTCTTTGAGGATGCACAAGTACTCGTCTTCAAGGACATCAATCCTCTAGCACCTGTTCATCTCTTAATCATTCCAAAGAAACATATGGAAAGTCTCCAACAAGCCTCTCCAGAGGATGAAGGTTTGCTTGGGCACATTCTGATTGTGGCTCGTCAACTCGCGCAAGACTTTGGAGTTTCCGAGTCAGGTTACCGTGTGGTTACCAATATCGGTGAAGATGGGGGTCAAGTTGTCAAACATTTGCACTTCCACGTTTTAGGTGGTAAAACTTTGGGAACAAAAATCGATTAACTTGACGTGTCCAACTTCATCCATTATAATCAAATAGTATATCTGTCATGATCCAGTGGAGGGAGGGATAAGATAATGAGCGAAATTAAAGTCGGTAAAAACGAATCCCTGGATAGCGCACTCCGCCGGTTCAAGCGTACTTGTCAGCGTGCAGGCGTTATGTCAGAGGCTCGTAAGCATGAGCATTATGAGAAGCCTAGCGTAAAGCGGAAGAAGAAATCTGAAGCTGCCCGTAAACGCAAGTTCAAGTAAGGAGTTGCTCTGAATTGTCCCTGAAAGATCGCCTCGTTGAGGATATGAAGGTAGCCATGAAGGCCAAAGAGGAGGGGAAGGTTAGACTTTCCGTTATCCGAATGGCTCGGGCCGCCATTAAGAATGCCGAAATAGACAAGAGAACTGAGTTCAGTGATGAACAAGTGATTGAGGTTCTAGCTCGCGAAGTCAAGATGCGTCGAGATTCGATGGAAGAGTTTTCCAAGGCAAATCGCCCTGATACCGTGAAAGCCCTAGAAGGGGAAATCTCCATTCTCATGGAGTACCTTCCTCAGCAGCTTTCCGAAGGGGAAATTCGCCAGCTAGCCCAAGAAACAATTACCGCAGTCGGTGCGCAAGGACCGAAAGATCTCGGTAAAGTTATGGGCTCGATTACTCCGAAAACTAAAGGACGCGCTGATGGTAAACTGGTTAACCAGATTGTGCGTGAACTTCTAGGATCTTAGTTCGTTTTGTAAGATCAACTGAAAGCCTGGCTAATAGCCAGGCTTTTTAGTTAACATTGATGGGGTGAAGACGAGATTATCGAATCAAGCTGTAAAGCTAGAATCGTCTTCCTACTTCAAAAAATTGTTATGGAGGAAGTCATGTCAGTTCAAGCAGTAAAAGAGTTCTTTCGAGCTAAAGAAAAAGAAGTCCCCATTTTAATCTTCGAAGACACGAGCACCGTTGCAAAGGCGGCGGAGGCACTTGGTGTTACCCCTGGAGAGATTGCAAAATCCCTTCTCCTTCAAGTCCAGGATGGCTTCGTTATGGTACTTATGGCTGGTGATAAGAGACTTGATAATCGTAAGTTTAAGGATACTTTTAGAGCGAAACCCAAAATGCCTGAAGTAGATCAAGTTCTTGAAGTGACAGGACATCCCGTCGGAGGTGTCTGCCCATTTGGTTTAAAGGAAAATATCCCGGTCTATTTGGATGAATCGCTAAAAAGGTATACTAAAATCTATCCTGCTGCTGGGGCCCCCAATGCAGCTGTCGAGCTTGCAGTAAATGAATTAGAGGAGCTTGTGGTTTCGGATTGGGTGGACGTGACTCAGGGGTAAAAGCTCCCTTTGTAGCAGCAATACCTTATACAACGGAAGCAAACAATGCTGGAGTAGTTGAATACTAGAGAAAAAAGCAGGGTCGATTCTATAACTTCGTGTGGAAGCAATAGAGTTGCCCTGCATATCTTTTATAAAATTTAAATAAAAAAATATTACTAATAGCAGGAATAATTCGTTTAATAGCGAATAATTCAACAAAGACAAGTGAAAAAACCGAATACCGTTCGGCAATGCAGAACGGACGTGCAATATCGAATATTTTATCGCAATTAAGTATAATATATGAGTGCGATTTATGATTGATAGATATATCAGGGTAGCGTTTAAGTAGCGCTATTTTTTAGATAATATTATCCGAACGGTATTCGGTAATGACGAATGTTAGTGATTTGCAGAAGATGAAGAAGGTAATATTCAAAAGGTGAAGTTGAAAATTTAAGCGCGAAAGTCGAACGGGATTCAATAGAAAGGAGATTCTGCAGATGGGTTTAAATCTTTTAGAAAAAACAGAACTTTGGGTCAACCACATCAAACTTGATCATGTAAATTTGACTCAGCTCGCGCAGACGGTAGCAGATGTGCTGGGAATTGAAAGCAGTAAGGTGCTGGTGGTGGATGTTCGACCAGACCATATTACGCTCGACATTATGGAAAACGATATTCCCACCGAAAATATTGTAGGTAAAGAGCGGGTACTGCTTGACGCACTTTCCAAGCTGGAAGGTGTACACCTCACCGAGGAATCCTTTATACATTCTAATGGGATTCTCGGTTTAATCTGTCTGGAAGGGGAAAATCCGCTTGAAATGAGCAGAACAGTCAACCAAATGGTGGATGAAATGAAAGAACGCATTGCAAAACGAGCGATCATCTTTCCGACGGGCTTTGAACTGAAGCAGAATTTGATAGAGGACACGAATACTCCCTATTTAAAACAACTTCTTGAAGCAGAAGGCTATAAGGTGACTATCGGGGAAATTATGGAAGATGATTTGGACGATATGGAATATAAGCTTTCCGATGCAATTTCACGCGCGTTCGGGCTGATCATTACAACCGGTGGTGTAGGTGCCGAGGATAAGGACAAAACTGTGGAAAGTATGCTGCGTATCGATCCGCAGGCTGCAACACCTTATATCGTCAAGTTTCAACAGGGGACTGGACGCCATGTCAAGGACGGCGTGCGCATTGCAGTCGGAACAGTGGGTCCTTCCATGTTGGTTTCCTTCCCTGGCCCCAACGACGAAGTCCGGCTCGCAGCGGGGGTATTGATGGAATGTTTGAAAAACAACTGTGATAAAGAAGTTACTGCGCAAAAAATCGCTGCAGTGCTTGCTGAAAAGTTAATGAAAAAGGGTTTCCACCATGAACATCATGGGAAAAAATAAGATTTGATGAAAAAGGAGAATGACTAATGGACTGTAAAAAAATTGCTCAAGAATTATTTGATGCGGAAAAAGGATGCTATCAGATTGCTATGCCAACCGCTTCCAATCCAGATATGTCAGTGAAGGATGCTTACGCCATTCAACTCGAGAATGTTGCTAAAAAAGTTGCCGCTGGGGAAAAAATAATCGGCATGAAGGTAGGGCTGACCAGCAAAGCAATGCAAAATCTATTACATGTGGATGAACCCGATTATGGTCACCTGACCGATAAAATGCTTGTGCTGGAGGGCGGGTTTTGCCCGATAGATGAACTGAATCAGCCAAAGGTTGAAGGAGAGCTGGCGTTTTGTCTTAAGAGAACGTTGCGCGGGCCCGGAGTAACAGTTGCGGATGTATATAATGCAACCGACTGGGTAGTTCCTGCAATTGAGATTGTTGACAGCCGTATTAAGGACTGGAAGATTACACTTGCCGACACCATTGCGGATAATGGTTCCAGTGCGCGGTTTATTATAGGTGGACGAATGACGCCGATTGGAAATGTCGATATGCGTTTAACCGGTATGACGTTAGAGAAGAACGGGGAACTGGTTAACAGCGGAACTTGCGCGGAAGTGTGGGGAAATCCTGCGGCAGCGGTTGCCTGGCTAGCAAATAAACTTTCTGAATTTAATATTGAACTCAAAGAGGGAAATATCGTCATGGCGGGTGCAGTGACCGCTGCAATTCCAGCTGCAAAAGATGACAGTTTTACTGTGACTTTCCATGGTATGGGAAGTGTAACAGTTAAATTTAAATAACATTAACATTCTAGAAAGGAAAAGTGGTATGGAGAAAATTAAAGTTGGCATCATCGGCCCCGGAAACATCGGGTCTGACTTGATGTATAAGGTTATGAAAAGCAAACATCTGCAAATGCACTTAATGACCGGTATCGTGGAATCTGAGGGGATTAAAAGGGCAGAAGGGCTGGGCTTTAAGACTTCGCTAGAAGGTGTTAACGCTGTGGCCGCAGACCCCGATATCAAGATTGTATTTGATGCGACAAGTGCAAAAGCGCATTTATATAATGCACCCATATTGAAAGCTGCAGGCAAAATAGTTATGGATATGACTCCTGCTGCAGTAGGACCCTATGTTGTTCCCTGTGTCAATCTAGACAATCTGGCACATGTGGATAACTTTAACATGGTAACCTGCGGCGGACAGGCTACGATCCCGATTGCGTATGCGATTAACCGCGTGGCGGATTCAGAGTATACCGAAATTGTGGCGGCCCTTTCATCTAAGAGCGCAGGCCCAGGAACCCGTGCAAACATTGACGAGTTCACTCAGACGACCAAGAAGGCACTTGAAATTGTTGGTGGTGCGGACAAAGCAAAAGCAATCATTGTTTTAAACCCCGCCGAACCGCCCATAATGATGACCAATACCATTTATTCTATAGTAAAGAATCCGGATGAGAAAAAAATCATTGAATCAGTTAATGACATTGTTAAGCAAGTTCAAGCCTATGTCCCGGGTTATAAGCTTCGTGTTCCCCCTGTAGTAGATGGAAACAAAGTTACCGTAATTGTGCAGGTTCAGGGTGCCGGCGACTTTTTACCGATGTATTCCGGGAACCTTGATATCATCAATCAGGCAGCGGTCGCCGTTGCCGAAAAAGTAGCAGAGAATCTGTTGAAAAAGGAGGGGTAACTGCAATGGAAAGAAGAAAAATCAATATTGTTGATACGACGCTTCGAGATGGGAGTCACGCAGTCAGTCATAGTTTTACGGTAGATCAAGTAACCGCAGTCGCAGAAGGATTGGATAAGGTTGGCGTCAGCCTGATAGAAGTGAGTCATGGAGACGGTATCACCGGTTCTTCCGTAAACTATGGTTTCTCAAAAACCAATGAAATAGAACTGATTAAGGCTGCCAGCAAGGTGGTTAAGAATGCAAAGCTGACAGTTTTGCTACTTCCTGGAATTGGAACGATTGAAGATTTGCAGGAAGCGAAGGAAAATGGCGCGCAGGCTGTGCGTGTCGCCACTCATGTTACCGAAGCAGATATCGCGATTCAGCATATCAAATATGCCAAGAGTATCGGGATGATGACGGTAGGGTTCCTGATGATGTCCCATATGGCATCACCGGAAAAGATTGTTGAGCAAGCTAAAATTTTTGTGGACTGCGGCGCTGATTATATTAACCTTGCGGATTCCGCGGGTTATATGTTGACGGATGATGTCCGAGCCAGAGTCAGTGCGCTCAAAAAAGCTGTTGATATTCCGATTGGCTTCCACTCTCATAACAATTTGGGTCTGTCTGTTGCGAATTCAATTGCTGCTGTAGAAGAAGGCGCTACCTACATTGATGCCACTTGTCGGGGCTTAGGTGCGGGTGCTGGAAATACACAGAATGAGGTGTTATGTGCGGTACTGGACCGTCTAGGATATGACACAGGGGTTAACCTAAACGGCATCATGGACGTAGCAGAGGAAATTGTAGAGCCGATAATGCATCGTCCACAGGTTATTAACACTGCTTCTTTAATGTTGGGGTATGCAGGTGTCTACTCTAGCTTTTTACTCCACACCTATAGAGCCGCTGAAAAATTCCAACTGAACCCCAGGGATATTCTTGTGGAACTGGGTAAACGGAGGATGGTAGGCGGACAGGAAGACATGATCATCGATGTGGCGTTTGAATTATCTCAGAAGAATAAAAAATAAGAGGACGATGATTCAGCAGAAATGGATGAGTCGAGAGGGGGGTGATTGACAAAGGGCGCAGATTGTGATCGGGAGTTAATCACTGGCATGCCATATGACAAGAAGGGAGAGGTTTATCAGATGAAAAGAGTAACCCTGTTGGCCGAAGTGCAGCACGACGTGTGCAGGGGATGTAAAGTGTGCGAGAAAGTCTGTCCTGTTTTAGCGATTTCAGTTTCTGATAAAAAGGCAAACGTAAAAGCGGATGAATGTCGTGGTTGCACCAACTGCGAATCCCGCTGCCCATTCTATGCTATTAAGATGGTTAAGCGTGAGGAACCCTTTACCATTGGAGTGGACGCCTCCAAGCATGATACAAAAGCAATTCGTGAGATGTGTGAAAAAGCCCATCTCAATCCAGAACAGATTTTATGTTACTGTGTGGGTGTGCGTGCAGAAGAGGTTGCCGCTGCTATTTTAGAAGGAGCGAAGACCCCTGAAGAAGTATCGTCAAGAACCGGTATTCGCACGGGTTGCACGATTGAATGTGTACAGCCGCTGCTTCGTATGATTGAAGCTGCTGGCCTTGAGCTGAAACGTGTTGAAAATGGTTGGCAGTGGTACGGTATTACCCCTACGGCATGGACTCTTCCTGAAACCGTTGTTGAGAAATACAGTAAGAGAGGTTTCTACTTCCAAGAAGATAGAGAATTATTAGATCGCGTTGTTCATACCAAACCGGAAGGAGAGGAAATGTAATGAATTATAAGGACTTGATGCACGAAGCAATTAAGCCAATTCCCCCAAAACCTTCTATTTATGGCATTGACCCAGAACTTGTAAAAACCCGCGTTTCCGAACTTCCTGGAATGGTTTCTCTTTATCTGCGCGAATTGTTCCCAGATCTACCTCCTGTGCTCCTGCCGGGTGGACCTGATGCCATAAAAAATGTTCGTCAAGCTGCACATGATGCCCTGATGAAGGTCGATATGAGCATGATTAAACCGGAAGATTCCGTTAATGTCTTGGCTTCCCACCATGGATTCACTCTTTTTGGCGGCGAACCCTATGCTGAGTTGCTTAAGGCAATCAGAGATGCTGTAGAAGAAAGAACCGGCTGCACGGATATTAGGCTGCGTGCGGGCGTAGGTATGCGCTTCCGTGAAACGGAAGAGTATATGAAGCGTTATGGCTTAGACACCTATTATAAAGGAAAAGCAGTTGGGGTAGCTCCAATTGATGAAGGGGTTGCTATTGAGACCGAAATTGGAACTCTTTACGGGCTTAAGAGGGTTTACGATGCGACCTGGATCATTCATGCGCATCATACTGACGTTCGTGAGGTGCATTTCCACAGACAAGTTGATAAAGCTGTAAAACCGTTTGGTATGTCCTATGCGCGTTGCGAAACTCGCAGTACCTACCATCAGAATCTTGGACCTCGTGCAGCAAACTTTACAGCACGTGCTATTTTTGAGTCCGAGTTTGTTCAAAGTAAATTCGCTTTTGCTGCATTTCTAAATTGTGGACCGCATGGTGTAATCGGTGCAGACTGCGATAACGATTTGTATGCCCTTAATGACCGTGCGACTTTTGTTGGTTGCCAGCTGTACGGAAAAATTATGACCCTATTCGGCGAAATTGACAAATGTATTGCGGTTCTAGATTTCCCTTGCCCAGTACCGTACGTATTTTCAGCAGGGGTTATTTATGCGAATTTCCTAGGTGCTAATTCCGATTTATATGACCTTAATACGCCGTTGCCCTCTTACACTTGGTATACAGAGGCTTTCTATCGTAAGAACGGAAAGCCGCTACTAGAGGAGACCCCACCCATGAACCCCGCAATCAAAATGTGTGTGCATAACTATGCATGGACAGGATATCCGTCCGAATTCTTCTCCAAGAATATTCCGACCGTTGTCGTGGGAGATGAGCAGGGAAAACTATTCGATACGGATTCCATGAATATAGGATATATGGATTATGCTGTAACCGCTAGAACCGCAGAGAATGCGATGGAATTTGCGTACAATGTAAGCGGAACAGATCAAGTCATTATCTTTGACGGCGCTATGGGCGGTCTAAATGTCAGCGAATCACTGGCTAAGCTTTTGATTGAAAAAGCACCTCTGGTTAGCGAAAAGGTTGACAAGGAGCTGCTGCCAAAGTGGCTTAAGCAAAGAGGCGTAGATCTTTCTGTGTTGGAATCAAAAGCGTAAACCACATTTTTTAATGGCAACATTAGTGCTTGTTTCCGTACCACAAAATAGAATTACATTTGTTCAGTAGGCTTTTATGAGTATGAAAAAAGGGGGTTATATAGGATACCCCCCCTTTTTCAATAACGAGGAGCAGTGTTATGAACGAAATTGTTGTAAAGAGAATTGCCGCACTCCAACAGGAACTGAAGAATCACGAACTGGATGCTGCGGTTA
This sequence comes from Desulfitobacterium elongatum, assembly GCF_055378975.1. Lineage (NCBI taxonomy): Bacteria > Bacillati > Bacillota > Clostridia > Eubacteriales > Desulfitobacteriaceae > Desulfitobacterium > Desulfitobacterium elongatum. Next base: position 834,800 of record NZ_AP038772.1, read on the forward strand.
TTATGGATAGGGAGAACCTAATCTACTTTGCAAATATTGAAGATATTGAAGGAGGAGCGCTGATTGTTCCGGCGCAGGGTCAGACGAAGCTGCTCTGCTTGTGGTTGGATGCTCGTCAAATGCGGGATCAATCGGGGTTAGAGGTGGTTCCCTATTTCTTCCCACAAGAGAATATCAGCCAAAAAACCGCCGACTTGGTGCTGGATATGGGCATTTCCAATCCGAGGATCGGCTTTACAAGGTATTTTATTAATTTAAAGGACTATCAGTGCCTACGTGACACTGTGCCCGGTATCTACTTTGGTGATATCGCTGAAGTCTGCTATCGCTTGCGCTCAATCAAGTGCGAACAGGAAATCTCTCATATTTCAAAAGCTGCTCAGTTTCTTAAAGTAGGGATGAAAGCAGCAATGGAATCAGTTAAACCAGGAATGAAAGAAACTGAAATCCTTGCTGAGGCTGAGTATGCTATGCGCAAGGCGGGTTCGGAGGGTAGCACCTTCCGCATGCAGGTCTTGCGGCATGATCGCCAGCAATTGATGCATCCTTATGCCGGAGATTATGTCATCGAAGACAATCAGCCTGTGGTTATTCATTTGGGTGCGTCTTATAAAGGATATACAGCTAAAATGTGTCGCACGGTTTTCTTGGGAGAAGTCGCTAAAGAGACCGTTGATATTTATAATGTGCTCATAGCGGCGCAAAATGCTGCGATAGTGGCCTTAAAGCCCGGTGTTGACTCCAGTGAAATCTACGAAAAAGCGTTTCGAGTTGTTCACGACCATGGTTATGCAAAGATGTTTATGGATCACATCGGGTATGGCGTAGGAATCAGACAGTCAGAGTTTTACCCCATTATTGGAAAGGGAATTAGCCATATTATTCAGGAAAATATGGTGGTGGATTTGTTGCTTCCGACCATTTATGTTCCGAAATTTGGCGGTCCTCGTATTACAGATACCGTATTAGTAAAAAGCACAGGTAATGTCGTGCTAACAGATATCGAATAATTGGCATTACCGCAAAAAATTCGACAATAACGAACAAATTTATGAAGGAATTTTAAAATTCAGAACGAATATAATATTGTCAATAATTCAGAACGACATTCGGTAATAACGAATGGCATGTTTTAAAGTTAAGCTCTAATAAATTTTTCTAACAGGTAGCGAGATCGAAAATGACTAATTGGAAAAAGGAGGTACAACAAAATTGGTAAAAGATATTCCAGCGGTCGCTGCGGACAGTCAGGTTCGCTCCGTAGCTAAGGCACTGATGATTCTGAATCTGCTTGCAGAGCACCAGCGGGAAATGTCTCTGGGTGAGATCGCTAAGGAGATGCAGCTAGCAAAAAGTACTGTGTACGGGCTATTGGCTACGTTAAGAGATTTTGGTTATTTAGAGCAGTCCCCTGAGGATGGTAAATACCGTCTAGGAACTCGGCTCTTTGTCTTGGGGAATGTTGTTGCCAATAGTTGGGATGTACGTAAAGTGGCTGCACCATTTATTCAGTCTCTGGTTGATGAACTCGGGGAAACGGTTCACTTGGTTGTCTTGGATAAAGGTGAGGTCCTATATATCGATAAGCGAGAAAGTACAAAATCTTTGCGAATTGTCTCGCAAGTAGGTACAAGGTTGCCAGCTCACTGTACTGGTGTAGGCAAGGTTTTCTTAGCAAATCTTCCGGCTGAAGAAGTAAAACGTATAATTAGCACTAAGGGTTTATCACGTTATACCAAAAACACAATTACCGAATTCAACCTCTTGGAAGAGGAGTTGAAGCAAGTTAGACAACAAGGTTATGCCATAGATAATGAAGAGATCATGGAAAGCTTGCGTTGTGTAGCGGTACCATTACGAGATTATACGGGTAATGTTTGTGCCGCGATGAGTGTATCTGGAGCGTTATCACGGTTTGAAGGGGACCAGCTTGAATCCATTGTAAGCCTAATGGTTAGGATTGGACGGGAAATCTCGTTGCATCTAGGATATCGGTCATGAAATTGAAGTTATTGATGAGGTGATAGTATGGAGTTGCGAGAGTTTCTGTTTGAACCACTCAAAGATCGGTCTTATGGGTTCACGATTAGGTCTCGGGAAACTGGAATACTGTCAGGAGTCGCAAAATTAAAGGAACTGGCAGCTGATATCGGTCTGGACGTTCTCTCGGTGGCTGAAGAAGGCGCTGTGTTAATCCCTGGTACCGTGGTGTTTGCTGCTAGGGGCAATGCTGAGAGGTTACTAGGGCAGAGGAAATGCTTATGGGAGCCATTGGAAAAGCTTCTGGGGTAGCTACAGCTGCAGCAGATATTGTGAAAAAAGCACGTCCAGTTAAGGTCGTTTGTGGCGCTTGGAAAAAGGTAGGTCAGGCCTCTAAGGGAGAACTACGTCAAGCGGCTCTAACAGGTGGAGCTGGACAACGGATGTCCGAATTACCATTTATTTATTTAGATAAAAACTATATTCGGATGTTTGGAGAAGTTAGTACAGCTGTGGGTCGGGCAAAATTATTTGACTCAGAACGGTTGGTAGTTGCCCAATTACGCGGTGAGACCCAAGGTATTGTTGAAGAGGCTAGATCCGCAGTACAGGCCGGCGCAGGCATTTTAATGGTTGATACAGGCATTATAGAGGACCTTGAAGCTGTAATGGCTGCCGCGGAAGCTGATGGTTGGCGAGAACGTATACAGTTGGCTTTTGCCGGTGGTGTATCTGTGGAAGAATTAACCAACATCGTAGCACTTGGACCGGATATTATTGATGTTGGTCGGGCCATTCTTGATGCTCCGTTACTCGATTTTAGTCTTGATGTCGAAGGCGGAGAACGTTAAGGCTTGAGTGGAACACGAACCCAACACATCAAAAGGTGGAACTCACCCCATGAGTAGGGGAGTTCTTAAGGCATACACAAAAGGGAGGAAATTGTGTGATCATTGAAAAGGGATATAGCTTAAGAGAAAGTCTTGGGATTTTATGGCGAAACAAAAATGCTGGTGCAATCGCCACAGGTTTAGTAGCTACCCTCTTTAGTACTATGGGACCAGGTATGATTGTTATGAACGCAGGTAAAACAGGCGGTTTGACAGACGCGCAGGCTGTTTCTTGGCTCCTGGGTATCTACCTTATTGGTGGACTATCGACTATATTTATGTCTTTACGTTACCGGTTACCTGTTGTTACAGCGTTTACTATTCCAGGAGCAGTTATGCTCGCAAAGTTACTCCCGAATTTTGCATTTAGTGAGGCTATAGGTGCGTATATTGTCGTTGCGGTGGTCACGCTAATTCTTACCTTAACAGGTGTTATGAAGAATTTAGTGGAGCACATTCCAGTACCTGTCATGTTGGGTATGGTTGGCGGGGTATTATTAAGCTTTGGAACAAGTATGTTTACTGCAGCCATTAATATGCCACAAGTTTATGGGCTTATGGTAGCAGCGTTTTTTGGCACAATGGCTTTCAAGAGTTTCTCTAAGAAGTTCCCCCCGATTATTATAGCGATCGTTGTTGGGATTGCCGCACTGGCATTCTTTAAATTGATTACTCCTGTTCCACTATCCTTTGAAATCTCTAAACCGGTTTTAGCACTGCCGACCTTTAGTCTACGTGCGATTTTAGATATCAGTGTTCCTCTCTTTTTCTTAGTCATTGGAGTTCAAAACATTCAGGCGGTTGGGGTTCTCATGGCCGCAAACTATAAGGTGCCGATCAATGCGATGTATCTGGTACCAGCTATCGGCACATTTATTAACTCTTTATTCGGAGCTCATCCGGCTGTAACTGCAGGTCCGAGTACGGCCATTTGTGCTGGTCCATCCGCGGGTGAAAAGAAAGAGCTTCGCTTTATAGCGGCCTTCTCAGAAGGAGTCTTTTGGGTAACTTTCGCTTTGTTGGCAAAGATTATTGTAGACTCGGTAAAGATGGTTCCTAAAGAATTCACGGCTGTTTTAGCAGGGCTAGCTATGTTTGAAGTGTTTAGGAGTGCCTTCGAAGGAGCTTTTGCTGGGAAATTTAGAATGGGTGCTTTAGTCGCCTTCTTTGTCGCGGTAACAAATCTCTCGATCCTTAATATTGGAGCTCCGTTATGGGCAATCTTCCTTGGTCTCGTGACATCCTTCATCGTTGAGAGAGACGATTTCAAAATTAAAAAGGTTGAGAATGAAACTCTTACTGAAGTAGCAAAATAAGGTATTATACTCAATTACTCATTATGAACCGTTTAAGTTTTTAATCTAAAAGCAATAAGTAGCGGGCGGCGACTGTCGCCCGCTACTTCCTAAAACAAGACCATACAAGATTTGCGACTGTCACATTAGTAAGCTATTTTGCACTGAGAATTGTCGCAATGAGCTTATATACTTTCACTTAAATACTGGAGGGGAACTTGATGGAATTAGCTAATAAAGATAAGCTAGAAAAATTGCGTCAGATCTTAAGAGATATGGAAAAAGTCGTTATAGCTTTTTCAGGTGGTGTTGACAGTACTTTTCTGCTCAAAGTTGCGGTAGAAGAACTCGGAGACAATGCCTTAGCCGTCACAGCTACCTCCTCAACTTATCCTGCTCAGGAGCAGGCGGAAGCTCAAAAACTCGCTTGCGAATTAGGGTCTAGACATAAACTCATAGTTTCAGAAGAATTGGATATTGAAGGTTTTGCAGATAATCCGCCTAATCGCTGCTATTACTGTAAAAATGAACTGTTCACTAAATTATTAACGGTCGGAAAGGATGAGGGAATAAACTTCGTTCTAGATGGCTCTAATTTCGATGACTTAAACGACCACAGGCCAGGAATGATAGCTGCAAAAGAGTTGGGCGTACGCAGTCCACTAAAAGAAGTGGGCATAACCAAAGAGGAAATTCGGTATTTTTCTAAGGAAATGGGATTAGCGACTTGGAACAAACCTTCCTTTGCATGTCTTAGTTCACGTTTTCCGTATAGCACCAGAATAACGAAAGAAAAGTTAAACCAAGTTGATCGAGGAGAAATGGTGTTGCGTTCACTAGGTTTTCGACAGTTTCGTTTGCGTCACCATGGTGAAATTGCTCGAATCGAGATCAGCCGAGATCAATTCGAGCTCATGTTGGAAAAAGTAGACCTCGTAGTTAAAGAGCTAAAAGCTTGTGGTTTTACCTATGTTACCATGGACCTGCAAGGTTATCGGACGGGAAGTATGAATGAGACTTTATCTAAAGAGGACAAATTAGCATGAACGAAAAAAGTCTACGTGATTTACTCATAGGAATCAAGCATAACGAAATTAGCGTTGATACTGGGTTAGATAAATTAAAAGCTTTGCCCTTTGAGGATTTGGGTTTTGCTAAAATTGACTATCACCGCCAGCTTAGGCAGGGGTTCCCTGAAGTTATCTATAGTGCAGGCAAAACAACGGAACAGATCGTAACGATCACAGAAAAGCTTGCTGAAGGAGCAGATAATAACATTTTAGCCACTAGGGCTAATTATGATGTCTATAAAGCCGTTGCCGCAAAGATTCCAGACGCTGAGTATTATGATCTTGCTCGCTTAATCGTGATACGAAGAGGTGAACAGGAAAAGAGAGGACACATCTTGGTGCTGAGTGCGGGGACCTCAGACTTACCTGTAGCAGAAGAAGCGGCTATCACCGCTGAGGTGATGGGCAACCGAGTGGAACGGCTCTATGACACTGGGGTAGCTGGAATTCATCGTTTATTGAGTCAAAAGGATAAGCTTTTTGCCGCACGGGTCATTATCGTAGTTGCTGGAATGGAAGGCGCCCTTGCCAGTGTAGTTGGAGGGTTGGTGGACAAACCAGTGATTGCTGTGCCCACCAGTGTTGGTTATGGTGCCAGTTTTGGCGGGTTAGCCGCCTTACTTGCAATGTTGAATAGCTGTGCTAGTGGTATGAGTGTGGTTAACATAGATAACGGTTTTGGTGCCGGTTATCAGGCCAGTTTGATCAATAAATTGGGGGAGGCTAGAGCATGAAAATCGCCTACTTTCATTGTTTTGCCGGGATAAGTGGTGATATGACATTAGGGGCTTTAGTTGATGCCGGTTTAGATTGGGAGCAATTGCAATCAGATTTAGCTAAGCTTCCGCTGACGGGGTATAGATTAAAAAGGGAAAAAGTGATCAAGCAAGGCATCTGTGGGACCAAGGTACACGTCTTAACTGAAGAAGGCCATGTACACCGTCATCTTCGGGATATTCAAGAAATCATTGGTAATAGTACGCTACCGGAAGTTGTTAAGGAGAAAAGTATCCAGGTTTTTACTCGGTTGGCTGAAGCTGAAGCAAAGGTACATCAAACATCGATTGAACGGATTCATTTTCATGAAGTTGGAGCCTTAGATGCCATCATTGATATTGTTGGTTCAGTTATTGGTTTGTGGAGACTGGGGATTGAGGAAGTATATGCTTCACCAGTGCATACCGGAACGGGCTTCACAGAATGTGCACACGGAATAATGCCAGTACCTGCACCTGCGACTATGGAACTATTACAAGGGGTTCCCATTTACGCCAGGGAAATAGAAAAAGAGTTAGTTACACCCACTGGAGCGGCAATTATTACGGCATATTGTAAAAATTTTGGGAGTATGCCGCAGATGAAGGTTGTGAACACCGGTTATGGAGCTGGTGATCAGGATTTAATGATTCCAAACTTGCTGCGTTTAACCATTGGTGAAAAGTTTAATTAGGGTTGTTCCGATGGGTTTATCCAGTGACCAAGTATATGCTGCCTTATCAAATAATGTAAAGCGTTATGCCATCTGAATCGGCGAATAAACGAGCCCATTATTACTTTATGGAGGCGACATCTTGATGAATCATGTCACCAGAGCGCAACTGGAAGCATTTAAAACCCTGGAGGAAGTCATTCCTTACCTTTTGGGAGAAGAGGCCGTATTGTTTACGACAAATATGGAAAGCTTTGATTCGATGTATACCCCAAAAAGTTTTGTGACCTACACGGCAAAGACAGGTGACAGACTGGCCGAGGGCAGTGGTGGCAAGCAATGTGTGGTAACAGGCAAACCTGTTGATAAACTCGTTCCGAAAGAGGTATATGGGTTTATCTTTCGAACGATTGCTCTCCCGGCAATTGAAGATGGCAAAGTTATTGGCTCTATTGCGGTTGCGAGAAGCAGAGAGAAGCCGGAACTGATCATCGAAATTGCTGACAATCTCTCCGCCAGTTCGGAGGAAATTGCTGCATCCTTGCAAGAAATGACAGTGCACGCTAACAAGAGTGTGGAATCCATGTCAGATTTACAGAGTGCTATTGAAGCATTAATAGATGGACTAAAAATCATCGAAGAAATGAACGAGCTTGTAAAAAACATTGCTTCACAGACCAATTTGTTAGCACTTAATGCAGCCATAGAGGCGGCTAGGGCTGGTGAAAATGGACGTGGGTTCGCAGTGGTGGCGGAAGAAGTAAAAAAACTATCTCAGAAAAGTGTTGATGCAGTAAAGAACATTATGCAGGCAATACAAAGTAGCCAGAAGAGCATCAATAATGTAGAAGACCAAATCAGCCAAAATGTTGCAACTACTCGGAATCAGGCACAGATAACACATGAGATTGAAGCGGCTATGACTGAAGTAGTAAACAGTGCTACGGGTTTATACAATGTCAGCAAAACAATCTAAAAGTTTTCTCAGTAATCATTGAATCAGTACATCTAGTGGGGCACTAACTTGGGGTGGAACTCAAATTTTCTTCGAAAGGAATAATCGTAATGGATAGACTAATTCGTGTATCAACTAAGGAAGATATCTTTCCCGAGTATAGAGAAACCTCGATTGAGCAACTTCTTGAATATCATAATCTTCATCGCTCCTTTGATTCATATTCGAAAGCACAGTTATTGATAGGAATGTGTATGGATTATCGAAAAAATCTTCGCATTCCTGAAAATTTTGCATATATACTCCGCAGTGGTGGGGGCAATTTACGTTACAGTGAGTTTAAAGTATCATATTGCGTTGCTATGGGTGGTGTAAAGGCCATAGCCCTACTAGGCCATAATAATTGTGGTATGGTAAGCCTATATTCTAAGAAAGAAAAGTTTATTAAAGGTTTAGTTGAAAACGGAGGATGGAACGAGGAATTTGCAGAGGAGCATTTTATGAATTTTGCTCCGATGTATGAGATAGGAAATGAAATAGATTTCGTTATTAGTGAGGCTGTAAGATTGAGATCAAGATATCCGAAAATTTTAGTTGCCCCACTATTTTTTAATATAGAAGATAATGAACTTTATCTTATTAAAGAATAAGTTTAGTATAAAATTCACTACTAAAATATTCGAAGGCTGCCTCAAAATGCCAAAAAGATGACATTTGTTGAGACAGCTTTTTTTTACCTTCTCGGGGTCCTTTTGGAAAGCACATCATGATTTATCAATTGACAGCGTTGCTATTAGCATCGTGAAAAGAAGGAAAAAAGCAACAGTGTAAATATACTCTTTTAATCATAGGCGGTCTAACGGTAACCACTGCGCTCCTCCTGATTAGAAATGCCACTATCGCTGCAAAATTGCCCTGTTTGCGGGAACCATAAATAGATATAATGATTATAAAAATGTACCATGGAAAGGGTGCCAATAGAACTGTCGAACGCGTATCCTAATATAAGATGACTTTGGAAGGTGGAGGCAAGTAGCATGAATGAGATATACCTAGCCCTGGGTGACTCGATAACAGCAGGTTATGGGGTAGGAGCGAATCAATCCTTCGCCATCCTATTTTATACCGGCTTACTACCGAGCTTTCCGGGGCTTAAGTATGAGAATCTCGGCGTCAACGGATTGACCAGTGGTGGACTCGCTACTATGGTTGGTCAACCAAGGGTGCGCTCCTTGATTGCCCAATCTAAGATTATAAGCATTACCATCGGTTCGAATGATTTGCTTGCCGTAGGGAAAGGCCTAATCTCAGGTGCAGGGGCAAATATTGACCTCACCCTTGGAAGCCTAAATCATAATCTTATGTTATTGGGTGGACGTATTCGAAGTGTAAATCCTTCTGCTATAGTCAAGATCGCAACGATTTATAATCCCTTACCCCGAACGGATAAATCGTCGGATGAACTAGCACGTGCCTTAGTTAAGACGACGAATCACAACATTATTCGGACAGCAAGAGAATTTCGATTTGTTGTTATACCTGTGGCTAAAGTTTTTAGCGGGAAAGAACAATTACTTGGGCCGGATCATTTGCATCCTAATCTTATGGGGCACAGAGTAATGGCTGACCTTTTTCTTGGGAACTAAACGAGTTCAGTTGAAGGAAGGATGGAAGCGTGGGGATGCTGAGAGCATTGAGACAGTTTGCTTCCATCATTGATCTGAAGCAGGAGAGCCGTCCCCATGCTTCCCTGTGTACGGTAAGAGCGGAAAACCCGCTCTTTTTGTTTTAGCGTTCTCTTCTAAAAGGCATACGCGGGGCAGTAGATTGAACCCGATTAAATAAATCCTCAGAAGAGTTAATTCCTTTTCTTGCTAAGAATCGTTGTAGTCCATTCGGCATAGGACGATTAGCTTGATTAAGAAATTCCGTGGATTGTCCTACGTTTTCCGCACCCATTCCCGCTCCGTCAGTGGGACCACCGAGAAATCGATTTCTACCTAGAAACATTACATATCCCTCCCTTCCTCATACTAATATATGGAATAAACTGGTGATGTGCTTTGCCCATTTCTATTAAATTGCGCGTTATCGCCCCTCTCAAAGTCGGAGTCAAGTCTTGAATAGGAAAAGCACCATAGCCTTTAGTACTTCATAGAATGCTATGTACTAATAGCCTCTGTTTGTACAGGGGTTTAATTATTCATGGAAGGAGGAGAGTCATGGAGATTGGGATGTTAACACTTCTCGGAAAGACAGTCACCCTCATGGAGAGCATGGGGTTTCTATGGCTTGTTTATAGCGGATTTGAACTCGGCCTTTGGGAAAGCCTTCAAGAAGATAGGTCAGTAGAAGAGATATTAGCGCTAAATCCAGATTGGGATCCGCAAATACTTGAGCATTGGCTTGAACAAGCGAGGATTCAGGGCTTACTTCTTCAGGATAACGAGAAATATCGTTTGAACCGGGTAGGGAAGGCGATCTCCCTCTACCAGAACTATGGGCTCGAAGCCATGTATAAGGAATTCGCTCTTTATTGGGGACCTGTCTTTGCTCAACTTCCCCAGTTAATGACTCAAGAAACGGTTCGCCCAAACATGGAAAGCGAAATGAATAATGAGCTGATATCCAGGGCTTCTAGAGCTTCGGAAATCTTCGTTTGGCCACTGCTCAAGTCGAAATGTGAAAAAGAACATTGGAGAAGAATTCTCGATGTAGGCTGTGGTGAGGGACTTTATCTGCGCAAGTTCATGCAGGAATTCCCTACTATTCATGGGGTAGGAATCGAGATTAACCTCGCAGTAGTAGAGCGGGCGCAGGCCCAGTCAAATCCTTATCCTGAGCGATTGAAAATTGAGTGTGGCAACATTTTTGATTATGCTGACCCACTGGAGAAGTACGATTGTTGCCTTTTGAATAATAACATTTATTATTTCTCGGCCGAGCAACGGATGGAGCTTTTAGCCCGGATCAAGAAGTGGTTAGTTCCCGGTGGACAGATTGGAATTCTAACGGCCCTTCGCGGAAAGAGTTCGTCCCTACCCTTTATTCAAACGCATATTCCACAGAATCTAATGAGTTTTTTCTTAGCCTGTCATGAAGGTTTTAAAGGTTTGCCCTATGAGCAAGAGATAATCAAACTTCTAGGGGATTCGGGCTTTACCGAAATCGAAGTTATTCCATTACCGTTTAAGGTCTCTCACTATTTCTTTGCAAGAGCCCCTTTGGAATAAGGGACTTTTGAGTTGGTCATGCATATCCTATGGATTAGAAGGGTTTCGAGAAGGCGGGAAGGACAATGCTTGAAGTCTCAGGACTAACGAAAATCTATCGTGAAGGGCGGGGTGTAAAAGATCTTTCCTTTCGTGTAGACTCTGGAACAGCTTTTGGATTCCTAGGACCGAATGGGGCAGGTAAGACGACTACTATACGCCTTTTAATGGGATTTATGAAGCCGGACCTAGGTAGTGCCGTGATTCATGGGTTGGATTGCTGGCAAGATAGGGCGGAATTGAAACGATTCGTAAGTTATCTTCCCGGCGAACTTCATTTCATGGAGAGGCTTACTGGGTTTGAATTTCTTGAGCTCATTGAGGGGATGCACGGGGAGAATTATGAAATTCAAAGGAATCGGGACGCTCTTATGGACGCTCTGGAACTCAATCCGAGACAAGCAATTCGTAAAATGTCCAAAGGAATGAAGCAAAAGTTAGGAATTATTTCTGCTTTAATGCTAAATTCCCAAGTCCTTATTCTAGATGAGCCAACGTCAGGGCTTGATCCTCTAATGCAAAAGACGTTTGTTGAGTTAATCTTAGAAGAAAAGAAAAAAGGGAAAACGATTTTTATGTCTTCCCATCAATTTTCCGAGATTGAAAAAACCTGTGAAAAGGTAGGGATTATCCGGGAAGGAGAACTCCTTGCGGTTCAGGATATCACCTTACTCAAAAAGAACGAACGTCAGACCTTCGAAGTAGAGGTGGAGGGGGAAGAGGACGCTGATGTGCTTCGTCAAAGTGGCTTAGCGCTTTATCCCATTGGCGGGTTCTACTTTACGGTCCTTATTGAGGGTCAACAGGATTTGCTATGGAAGACTCTTGCGCAGATCCGTGTCAAGCGATTTAAGCAAGGCTCTCTTGAGTTGGAAGAAGCTTTTATGCATTTCTACCGCTCAAGTTAAAGGGGGAATCAAAGTTTGAACCGGGCATTATTTCGTGCGATGCTTAAGCAGCATAGTAAAAAGATAGCAAAACTATCAACGGGGATTATTCTTTATGAGGGTCTTTTGACTTGGGTTTATCCCGTTATTTCGGAGAATCCTGCCGTTACGCAAATTGCCGAATCCATACCCTCAACGGTTAAGACTGTTTTTGGGGTTTCCGAGGACGCCCGGATGGATACGTTTGAAGCCTTTATCTCGGGCCAATTTTTTGCACGGATATGGGTGATGCTAATGGCCTTATATAATGTGGAGACTACAAATGAACTGTTAGCAAAGCTGGTAGATGACGGATCGCTGGCTTTTCTCCTCTCTACTCCAGTTCCACGGGAGGAAATTATTTCCACACAGATCCTGTTACTCCTCATAGCGAATGCCCTTTTGGTTTCTGCGACTCTTATGGGGCTTTATGGTGGAGCCTATCAATCTGGAATAACGATTGATCATTGGAGATATTTCCGGTTTGGAATCCTGGGATTTGCTTTTTACTCCTTTATTGGGGCCTATAGCCTGTTTTTTTCTTCCTGGCTTAAAGAAGGAGAGAATGCCCTTGCATTGGCTTCAGGGTTAACCTTAGCCTTTTATGCTCTTGATGTTGCTGGGGGACTCAGTGATAAGCTATCTTGGGCTCGGAGGTTATCCCTCTTTCGGTTTTACCAACCACAGGAGGTACTAGAGGGGACCGTTGATCCAGCGGCAAGCATTTTGGGACTGACCGCGGGAACAGTGATTTTATTCAACCTGGGGATACGAATATTTGCGGAAAAGGATTTGGCAATATAGTCGTGAATAAGGCGGTTCCTTCCAGAGGGACCGCCTTAAATATGCGATCGAATGGGGGTTTAGGGATAATTCTCCCCATAGAGAAATTCCGAGATGAGATGTTGAGAGATTAGAATTGAATGTGCTAAGAAGGGAGAACCCTAAACCCTCTTAATTCTATTCGAGATTTTCGATTCAAATGTGTGGGAAAAATTACATATTTATTTATACCTCGGTATCCCGACCGGGGCGGTAATTTGTTAACTAGCGTTGAAGCAGAAGAATCATCCCTGCGCTCTGCTCACGCTTCCCTGACACTTTATGAGTAAAACATTCGTAATTACCGGATAACAGAAAATATCGAACAAATTTGGGAGATTAAGAGAAAATATGCATACTTATGCAACTTGCGTATAATGTCCTTTGAGGCGTATGATAGAGAATGTCTGTTATAGTACAATATGGTACAGGCAACTTAATAGTGGCCAAGAGTTGTCTGTGTTATAATACAACATGGAGCGAGTATGTTAAATCAAGCATGGAGGGGACAAGCAATGATCATGGGAGTGGAACGTGCAGTTCGTCGAGGGACAATGGGTTTGACCTTCTTGGCGGCAATAGTTGGTATGCTTTTACTAGGGTGGACTATCTTTAAAGGGAGTACTGTCTCGGGAGGCTGGAATGTCGCAGGGTTTAACCTTGATGGACTGACAGCCTTCTTTCTTTTTGTCCTCCTGCTTGGACAAGGAGTATCTTCCCTTTACGGCATGAGCTATATGAAGGAGTATGAAGGGAAGAAATCACTTATTTCCTTTGCCGTGGCTTGGGTGGCTTTCTTGGCGAGCATGGCTGGTGTCTTACTCGTAACCAACGGCTTCAGCTTTCTATTCCTGTGGGAAATCATGTCCCTATTTTCTTTTTTCTTGGTGATTTATGAGCATGAGGATGGGGTGAATCGAAAAGCGGCCTATATCTATTTAGTGATGACCCATGTGGGTACCGTATTTCTGACGACGGCCGTCCTTTACTTGTATGGAAAAACGGGGAGCTTTGCCTTTTCAACTTGGGCTTCCTTTTCACCTGAGCTAAGTCAGTGGGAGCGGAGTTTCATCTTTCTTTGCTTACTTATCGGATTAGGAACGAAAGCCGGACTTGTTCCGTTTCACATCTGGCTACCTTACGCTCATCCTGTTGCTCCCTCTCCTGTGTCTGCCTTAATGTCTGGTGTTATGGTAAAAGTTGCACTCTACATGATGTTGCGGCTCGTTTGGCTCACCCTGAATCCCCTTGAGGCGTGGTGGGGAGGCTTGATACTTGCTCTCGGAATGCTTTCCGCCTTTGTGGGAATCCTCTATGCCTCGGTAGAGCAGGATGTGAAGCGCTTACTTGCCTATTCCACCGTTGAAAATGTCGGAATTTTGGCGATGTCACTTGGAGTGGCGATATTAGCCCAGGCTCAGGGTTATCCGAACTTAGCGATGCTCGCTTTGGCTGCGTTTTTCTGGCATACCCTCCAGCATCTCCTATTTAAGTCAACACTGTTTATGGCTGCAGGTAATATCATTCAAGCGACACATACGCGGAGGCTTGAACAGTTGGGTGGATTATTAAAGAGTCTTCCTAAGACAGGCTTCTGGGCGTTATGCGCTGCCTTAGGACTTTCCGCTCTTCCACCCCTAGGTGGGTTTTGGGGAGAGTGGTTATTATTTCATGCCTTGTGGGAAACGTCTCGTCAAGCAGAGGATGGACTGATTAAACTTGTTTCCCCTTTGGGAATTGCAATATTGGGCTTAGTCTCAGCGATTGCTCTAGCAACTATGGTGAAGTGGTTTGCCAGCGCTTTTCTGGGGCAAGCTCGAACCTCCGCAGCAGAGGAAGCTAAGGAGCTTCCAAAGCTACAAACAGCTGCCTTGGGGATAGCAATGTGTCTAGCGTTTCTTACGGTTCTTTGGCCGAGCGGAGTGCTTCGGGTTATTTCTTTGCCTACTCAGGCGCTTACGACTATAACCTTGACTACTTCTGTGACTTCATCGCCCCTTGCGGAAATGTCTGCAACGCACGTGACCTCCGCAGCTTCGTACCCCGTCCTCATGGAGCCACTTAACCTTCCGGAATTGTCCGGTTTTTTTGGTTCCGTGACGACGTATGGAATTCTGTTGATCCTTCTTACAGAGCTACTTTACTTCCTGAGTAGGGGAAAACAGAGGCGAATTTCTTCCGCTTGGAACTGTGGTACGCCACTCACTCCAAGAATGCAGTATTCGAGTTTGGGAATAACCATGCCGTTGCGTATGCTCTTTAAGCGACTCCTCGGTTCACGTCCAGTAATCGAAAAAGAGTATGGGGAAAACCGTTATACCCTACGTACTCTGCGCTACCAAAGCCGAATTCGGGAAATGTATGAGGAGGTATTATACCGGCCCTCGACACGGTTGCTCCTTTGGTGTGCCGAGCGGATTCGTACACTCCAAGTAGGAAGTATTCATATCTACCTCGGATATACGCTTGTAACCTTAGTCATTGTTTTAATTTGTACCTTATAGGAGAGGAGGAGAAAAATTTTTATGTCAGTATTGGATCAAGGCATGGGAGGACTCTTCTTCTCCCTTATACATCTCCTTATTTTGTTAATGGCTGCTCCCTTGTTACAAGGGTGGATTAAAAAGGTGAAGGCGTTTTGGCAGATGCGAAGAGGTCCCTCTCTCTTACAGCCTTACCGTGATATCCGGAAGTTTCTGGGGAAGGAAGAGGTTATCTCAGTACATGCTTCGTGGATTTTCCTTGTGACCCCCTCGATAGTTTTAGGTAGTACTCTACTTGCCAGTTTAGTGGTCCCTGGTCCTTGGGGATGGGCACCAATGAATACTTTTGGTTCGATTTTCTGGTTGGTGGCTAGCTTTGGTCTTGGACGTTTTTTCCTCACTTTAGCAGGACTGGATGCCGCAGGCTCCTTTGGCGGGATGGGAAGTAGCCGAGAATTGTTTGTGGCAGCTTTGGTCGAGCCAGGGTTTTTATTAAGCCTTATTGTCTTGGCGCTCATGGCCGGAACGACCTCACTATCAGGACTTATAGGCCAACTTCAGGGGATTTCTATTTTTGAGACCCCGCGCCTTCTTGCCCTTCTCGCTCTCGGTTTTATGGTAATTGCTGAGATGGGGAGAATTCCTGTCGATAACCCAGATACCCACTTGGAGCTCACCATGATTCACGAAGGGATGATTCTCGAATATTCAGGACGTTCGCTGAGCTTTTTGAATTGGGCGGAAGAGCTCAAACAACTCCTCCTTCTTCAAGTGCTCGCGCTTTTGATTATGCCACTGGGTATTAATTCGATGGACTTGGGAAGCGCAGGGGGGGATATAGGTGCTCTGCTTATTCGTCTAGTGCTTCATATTGGACTCGTGGCCTTGCTCGGGGCACTTTTTGCGACGCTTGAGAGTGTTAATGTGAAGGTTCGGCTTTTCCGCGTCCCCAATTTCTTAGCAGCGGGGACGGCTTGTGCAGTATTAGCTTTAGTTACGCTTTGGATTACGAAGGGGGGAATTTAAGATGGAGCTCAATACCATAGATCATCTTCAGCAACTTCTCCTCTTTGTCCTTGTCGGGTCAGGGCTATATATCGTAGGGAGTGCGAAACTAACAAAAGCCTTAAACGCCTGGACTTGGCAGGCAGTGTTCCTTTCGCTCTTGGTCTTCCTTGAAGGGGTCAAGCACTCCGAGTATGAAATGCTTGTAGTAGCTCTCCTATCCCTAGGGATTAAAGGTGGAGTAATTCCCTGGGTTCTCCGGCGTACCGTGAACCAATCTCACACCCAATGGGTGGGTGAGGTGTTTTTAGGACATACGGCCTCTCTAGTCGCTGCGGGGGCCTTGACGATTCTTGCCTATGCTATTACTCAGCCCCTTTTGAGTCTGGTGGAACCAGCGATGCGGAACGGGTTGGCTATTGCTTTTTCCTTACTCTTCTATGGGTTGCTTCTCATGATTATTCGCAAAGTAGCCTTAGTTCAAGTTGTCGGGATACTTTTGATCGATAATGGGATTTTTCTGGCGGGTTTTTTACTCACCAAAGGGATGCCTATCCTCGTGGAAATCGGAGTTATCTTCGATATTTTAATCGGTGTCTTGATTTTGGGAGTTCTAGCACAGCGGATGATTCAAAAATTTGACTCACTCAACGTCGAAAACCTCAATTCATTGAAAGGGTAGGAAAAGCGAAATGTTTGTAGTTATTGCCTTTTTAGCAGCTTTCTGTATGCTCATCTCCTCACGCAACACCGTATTAAAGGGAATAAACGCTGCTGCCCTTTTGGGGTTGCTCGGGCTGGGTGGGAATACCATACTTCGAGTGTTTAAGCTAGGTCCACAAAGTATATGGAACGGCTTTTTCTACTGGGATGCTCTGAGCGCGTTGCTTCTCAGTGTGATTGTTGTGGTCGCGAGTTATGTGGTTTTGTATTCCTTTTCGTATATGGAACTTGAGGTGGAAGAGGGGAAAATTCCACAGAATCGCTTACGCTGGTATTATTTTTGGATTTGGATGTTTATCGGAACGATGCTCTGGGTGGTGAGCACTCCGAATCTTGGTCTTCTCTGGGTCGGGATCGAGGGGACGACCTTGGCTACAGCACTCTTAGTAGGTTTCTACCGAGAGAAACTGGCCATTGAGGCGGCTTGGAAGTATATTATTCTCTGTACAGTGGGAATTAGTTTTGCCCTCTTAGGAACTTTACTTTTGTATGCCGCGGCAGGGCGTGTGTATGGGTATAGCCTAGTAGCGTTAGATTGGCGTTTGCTTCTAGGACTGGCTCCACAACTGGATTCGGCTTTAGTTAAATTAGGCTTTATCTTCGCTTTCATCGGGTATGGAGCAAAGGTTGGCTTTGTCCCGATGCATCCTTGGTTACCAGATGCACATAGCCAAGCACCCTCTCCGGTGAGTGCACTATTATCGGGAGTGCTCCTGAACTGTGCCTTATATGCAGTGCTTCGCTGGCACATCCTTGTTCGCCAAACGACGCTTGGACACAATTTTTCCGGGAAGCTTTTGGTGATCTTCGGACTGCTTTCCTTAGGGGGAATGGTCGCTTTTATCCTATTACAAAAAGATATCAAAAGATTATTGGCCTATTCGAGTGTAGAGCATATGGGGATAATGGCTTTGGGCTTTGGCTTAGGTACCCCGCTTGCAGTCTGGGGAGCGTCCTTCCATCTCATTCTCCATGCCCTTACGAAAGCAAATCTTTTCGTGGCTGTGGGACGAATCGTTCAGAAGACCGGAACACGCCAGATTCCTAAGATTCGTGCAGTGTTTTCCTTATGGCCGTATAGTGGTTCCATTCTCCTTTTAGGGCTTCTGGCGATTACTGGGACCCCGCCCTTTGGGACGTTTCGCTCGGAGATCAACATTATGGCCGGATTATTTCAAACGGGTCATCCGTTGTTGGGATTTCTAGCGGCTTTGTTTTTGACGATTATCTTTGCGGGATTTCTTTATCATTTTCTCGGGATGCTCTTCGGAAAGCCTAGTGAACGAAAGCTAGAGGAAAAGGGGGAAAACCCTAGAGTGCTCATTCTCGCACTCCCTTTAGTTGTTGTATTGATATTAGGTATCGTCGTTCCGGAAAGTTTAAATCAAGCACTTTGGCAAGTCGTTGAGCTTATCCTGGGAGTAGGAGGAAATCATGGATAACTTACAGAGTTTACACGAGTATTTTGAGATTGGCGGAGCGAAAGAAAGTAGAGATAGTAGAGATAATAGTAAGAACCTAAAAAAGGCTTTTGATATTGCTAGCTGGACAGAGCGCGAAGGGCTTGTCTGGCTAGAGGCCGAGAGTCTTCCTCAAGTGATCGAGGATCTCTGGCTTGACCCGAAAACTCGGCCCGTGCTTTTGACCCATGTTGGTAACGATGAACGGGAATTGGGACATGGTTTTGTCCTCTATTTTGTATTTCACTTCCCAGGGGATTTCACCCTAACCTTGGGAGCTCGTGGAATCGAAGAAGGATTTCCATCTTTGTCCGCGTTTTGCCCTGCTTTAAACTGGCCTGAACGTGAAGTTCAGGATCTCTTCGGACTTGTCGCGGAGGGGCATCCTGACCCGCGTCCACTCGTACTTCATCCGGGGTGGCCAGAAGGGTTCCATCCTTTGCGGAAATCGACTCTAATGACCAACACAGATAAGCCAAGCTTTCAGCCCAAACCTCTTGTTTTTTATCCAGCTCAAGGAGAAGGAACCTTTGAAGTTCCAGTTGGTCCGATTCATGCTGGGATTATTGAGCCTGGCCATTTTCGTTTTCAAACGATTGGGGAAACCATACTCCACATCGATGCTCAATTGTTCTTCACGCATAGAGGGATCGAGAAGCTTCTCGAAGGAAAGACGATTGAGGAAGGTCTTAAGATTGTGGAGCGGGTCTGCGGAGTGTGCACGGTGAGTCATTCCCTGGCGTACTGTGAGGCTGTGGAAAAGCTAGCACATATCGAGCTTTCTCGTGAGGCTTTGCGTTGGCGCACGGTGCTCGCGGAGCTTGAGAGGTTATATAATCATGTCGGGGATATCGGGAATTTGTGTGCCGGAGTAGGATTTGCTTTAGGAAATGCGAATGGCCTTCAGAATAAAGAGCAGCTTCAGCGACTGAATAAGGAGGTCTTTGGACATCGTTATCTGCGGGGAATGGTGATTCCAGGAGGAGTCAAGATTCAACCGCTAGAGGAGAGGATTGAATTTCTTAAGGAACGCTTATATGAGCTTCAGGCGGATTTTGAAAAGTGGATTCCTCTGATTCTCGAACATGATGGCTTCCGTCAGAGAGCTGTAACCACTGGAGTATTAAAAAATCAAAGTGCCCTGGATTTAGGGGCTACTGGACCGGCTGCCCGCGCTTCAGGTGTAGCCGTAGATTGGCGTGAACGGCATGCCTATCTTTTGTATCCTGAACTTCAATTAGAGCCACAAGTCGAGACGAGCGGAGATGTCTGGGCTCGCCTCATGGTGAGAGTGAGAGAAGTACGGCAGAGTTTTGAGCTGCTTGATACGTTGCTGAGTGGAGTGGAAGAAGTTCGAGGCTCTCAAGATCCCCAAGTTACCCAGAGCTTGCATGTTACCCAAGTTCCAGGAAGAATAGAACCCTACTCTTTCGCCTGGGGCTGTGCGGAATCCCCGCGAGGAACAGACGTTATCTGGCTTATGACTGATCAGGAAGAGAAAATCTTCCGCTGTCGGATTCGCTCGGCTTCCTATGCGAATTGGCCGGCCGTTCCGCTCGCTGTCCTGGGCAATATCGTCCCGGATTTTCCGTTAATCAATAAGAGCTTCGAACTTTGTTATAGCTGCTGTGATCGATAGAAGGAGGAGAATGGACCCATGTGGAACTTATTAAAACGGAGCTTGAGAATGGGACGACTTACGGAGAGCCGTTTGGACCAAGATGCGCCGCACCTCCATTCTCTAAAGCAATCCTGGCATATCCGACATCTTGACTGTGGTTCGTGTAACGGCTGTGATTGGGAGATGTCAGCACTTCTTAATTCGGTGTATGATCTTCAACGTTTTGGTTTCGACTTTGTCGCTTCTCCTCGGCATGCAGATATTCTCATGTGTACAGGGCCCTTAGCGACACAGCTCAACCAAGCAGCAAATGCTACCTATGAAGCGACACCGCATCCTAAGCTTGTAATCGCAGTAGGGGATTGCGCGATTAATGGGGGAGTGTTCAAAGAGACATATGCTACCCAATCGGGAGTTGGGGAAGCCTTGCCCGTGCATCTGGAGATTCCGGGATGTCCGCCTTCACCGGAGGATATGATAAAGGCGTTGCTAAAGTTGACTGAAAAGGATCGAAAGATTGTGTTGACTTAAATATATACTTTGTCCCTCAGGCTTGGACTATTTGGCCTCCTTCCTTCATAAATATGCTTTAGAAGGGAGGAGGCTTTTCTATGTTTGATAAATTATCTAAAAATGTCGGGGAAGTGTTAGATTTTCCACCAGACGTTGCTGGAAACGGCCCGCGGATTACGATTACAGGTCGTCATGAAATCCTCGTGGAGAACTATCTTGAGATTGTTGAGTTCACAGAAGAAGAAATTCATTTAAATACAACTGAAGGAGAATTGTCTTTCACGGGGAAGGGGTTTGTCCTTAATACGGTCTTAGCGACAGAACTCCGAATTGGCGGAGAATTGATTTCTCTAACCTATCTGGGAGGGAGCGAGACCAGATGATTGCAAGGTTCAGGGAGTTTTGGCATGGGCGGGTACTCTTCGCAGCACGGGGAAGCCAGCTCGCTCGGTTTGTCAATGAGGGAATCCGGGACGGAGTCGTTTTTTATAAGACTCAAAAATCTGAACGGGGCTTGAGAGCTCAAGTCCAGATTAAGGATTTTGCTAAACTGAGGCGCGCTGCAAGATTGACCCATACACGGGTTCGAATTTTAGCAAAATACGGCTGGCCTTTTGTCGCTGCTCGCTGGTGGAGAAGAAAATCCTTGCTTGCGGGTATACTAATCATCGGAATAACGCTTGCCTCTTTATCGCAAATGGTTCTCTCGATATCTGTCTCTGGAAATACGACAATCCCGAGTCAGCAGATTTTTGATAGTGCAGAAAAACTGGGTTTGAAAACCTGGATATGGCAAAGTGAGGTCGATTTACCCAAAGTATCGAAAGCGCTTATCGAACAGTTTCCTGATGCTGCCTGGATCGGAATCGATAGGCAAGGAACACGAGTAGAAATAAAAGTAGTACAAAAAATTCGTCCGCAAGTTCCAGGTGAAGCAGGCAGCTTGGTGGCAAGCAAGGCTGGCCTCATCCAAGAGCTTATGGTGATTCAAGGAACGCCCATCGTACATGAAGGTGAAACGGTTAAAGCAGGGCAAGTCCTCATTAAAGCCCCAGCTGTCATTGAGAACGCCAGTGCCAAGCAAAAGCCTGATGCCGTTTCAAAGCCGAAGCAGTCTATCCCGCAACCTGTTCCGGCTGCCAAAGGTTTCGCCCGAGGTCGAGTCTGGTATAGCTCAGAGGCAACAATCCCTCTCGTCGAAGATAAGGTTGAAGAGAGTGGTCGGATTGCCAAAGGATGGGGTATAAAATTCGGATCGAGAGTCATAATGGTAACAACACCTGAATCACCGTATCCACAAGTGAATCAAGAGGTGAAAAATCACTCCTGGCTTATATGGAGGAATTGGCGTTTTCCTGTCGAAGTAGTATCTATTAATTATAAAGAACTTTCCGCCTTGCATCTCGAGCGGACCCAAGCAGAGGCTCGATCCATGGCAGAGGAACTCGCCCGCACTGATGTGCATAAAAAGATTACTCCCGGGGCTAATATTCTTGAGGAAACTGTCCGAGTTCTTCCCCAAAGCGGTGGGGTGGAACGCGTACGTGTCGAAGTGGAAGCGTACGAGGACTTAGCAGTCTATCCGAATCCCTAATGACGTCGAACTCAAGCTGGTTTCCCATCATCCCAATTCATACGGGGGGCGTAAAATTGACGAAAGAATCAAAGTTATATTTGCAGAATGCGACCGAAGCAATGAATTTACTCGGGCTCGAAGATGCCCATCTACGCATTCTTGAAGACCGCCTAGGTGGTCGGTTGATTGTCCGGGGAGAAGAAATGACGATTACTGGAAGTTCAGAAGAAGTGGAGCGAATTGATTCTGCAGTGAGGGAACTGTTGGGAATGGTTCGCCAAGGACATAACTTAACCCCTGCAGATGTTTCTTATGTCATTTCACGGGTCGAAGAAGGCCAGAGCTCGGGCGTGGCAGATGCACTAGCTAAAGTGATAGCAACAAGTCATCGCGGACGTCCGATCAAGGCGAAGACACTTGGGCAAGCCAAATACCTAGAAGATTTGGAGAAGAATTCGATTGTCTTTGGAATCGGCCCAGCAGGAACTGGGAAAACCTACTTAGCTGTGGTCATGGCCGTTCGGGCTCTGAAGGCTAAAACGGTTAACCGGATCGTTTTAACCCGCCCAGCAGTTGAAGCGGGTGAAAAGCTTGGCTTCTTACCGGGTGATTTACAAGAGAAAGTCGATCCTTATTTACGTCCACTCTACGATGCTCTTTATGATTTACTCGGACCGGAAACGACACAACGGTATGTCGAAAAAGGGACCATTGAAATTGCCCCTCTTGCTTATATGCGCGGACGTACCCTGGATGATTCATTTATGATTTTAGATGAAGCTCAAAATACAACCCCAGAGCAGATGAAAATGTTTCTCACGAGATTGGGTTTTGGGTCGCAAGCGGTTGTGACGGGTGATGTAACACAGGTCGATTTGCCACGGGGACATTATTCCGGATTAGTTGAAGTTCAAAATATCCTGAAGGGGATACCTGATATTTCCTTTCACTATTTTACCGCTGCCGATGTTGTGCGGAATCCTCTAATCCAAAAAATCATTCAAGCCTATGAAAAGCTTGAACAAAAACCTGACGCGCGGAAGTGAAGGAAGGATGCGTTTGAATATTCGCCGGCTTAAATCATTAAGACCCCTTTCAAAAATACAGGCAAACACCACTTGGCAACGAATCCTGGTTGCAGTGGTGTGCTTTTTGCTGTTCACCTTTTTGCTTTCCTCCGGACTTTTTGTCTCGAAGCTTCATTTGGAGCTTGGAGATCCAAGTCCGCAACTCGTTACGGCTCCTTGGCAAAAGGATATTGAAGATGTGGACAAGTATCATGCAGACCAGGAAGCGGCAGCAAAAGCGGTTAAACCCGTTTATAAACCGGATGAAGACTTTATTACAAGTATCGCTCGGGATTTAAGCAAATCCTTCCTCGCTTTGCGTGATGCGATTAGTTCAAAGGAAGAGGATGCGAGTCGAAAAAGTAGACTTCGTCAAACCTCTCCCTTTGATGCGTTACCAGAGGGGGTACTCAACAGTCTATTGAAGGCTTCTCCCGAACTTTTAGATGAGAAAGAACAGCGCGCGGTTGAAATCATTATTGGAAATGCTCGAAATACGGAGCATGGCGCACGGAACGAAGCTGAGGTTGCTCCTTTACGAGATCGAACGAAGCAAGATATCGATAATGCACCCTTCCCAGATGAAATCAAAGTCTTTCTGGAGAGTTTTGTAGACACTAAGATTACCCGCCAAACCTTAATTGAGGATACCGAGGCTACGGATAGACTTCGTCAAGCTGCACGTGCAACAATACGTCTCGAGGTTCATTCCTACAAACCACAGCAAAAAATCGTAGGGCCTGGGGAAATCGTGGATGAGAAAGTGATGAGGGTTCTCGCGGCGTATGGTTTGGTAGAAAACCGCTCTCCCTGGCGGGCTGTTGGGGGAATTTCCCTGATTGTTTTTGCTTGTCTCTTGACCCTCATTCTATATACCTATCAGTATCGACGAAATATGCCCCAGATCACGCAAAAACTTACCCTCATCGGCTTAGTCATTTTCTTAGTCCTGCTAATAGGGAAAGCAGTTATCGCTTTGAATTTGGGAGGACCTGAATTTAACGCCTTGGTCGGTATTCTCATCCCGGTGGCTTGGGCGACCATGACCATCGCGATTTTAGTCGATGCAGAAATGGCTTTTCTCACGTCGGTGATTTTAGCCGTGTTTGTCGGCTTTCTTGCCGATCCCATCATTTCGACGACCTTCGGCTTGCAGGTCGGTTTAGTTGCACTTTTCGGGGGAGTTGTCGGAGTTCATAGTGTTTCAAAACTTAGTCAACGCTCGGATTTGGGTCGAGCTGGGCTTTTTATTGCAGGCATGAATGTCCTCACTGTGAGTGGCCTCGCCTTGCTTTCAGGAATGAGCCTTCCTGCTTGGGTCGTAAGCGTACTTCTTGGAATTGTCAATGGTATATTCTCTTCTGTGTTGGCAGTGGGAACTTTGCATTGGTTTGAAGCGGGCTTTCATATCACTTCGGCGGTGCGTTTATTGGAGCTTTCAAACCCGAATCGACCTCTGTTGAAAAGGCTCTTGATGGAGGCTCCTGGTACGTATCACCACAGTATTTTGGTGGGGAATCTTGCCGAAGCCGCAGCAGAAGAAGTTCAGGCGAATGCGATCCTCGTTCGTGTCGGCGCCTTGTATCATGATATTGGGAAGCTAAAGCGGCCGTACTTTTTTATCGAAAATCAATTTGCCCAAGACAACCCTCACGATAAGATTGCCCCGACTCTCAGCGCTCTGATTATTACTTCTCATATCAAGGATGGACTTGAGATGGCGAAGGAAGAGAAATTACCGCAGGGAATCCAAGATATTATTGCCCAGCATCATGGAGATAGTATGGTCAGTTTTTTCTACTATAAAGCAGTGGAAGACAATTTGGATGTTCCAGAAGAAGCTTTTCATTATGAAGGGCCAAAGCCTCAGACTAAGGAAGCAGCCCTTGTCTTTCTCGCAGATAGTATCGAAGCAGCTGTGCGCGCTATGAAGCAGCCAACCCCTGGTCGAATCGAAGGTCTTATCCGGAAAATTATTAAGGACAAGCTTAATGATGATCAATTAAATCAGTGTAATTTGACGTTTCAAGATCTTGATAAGATTGCAACCGCTTTTGTTCGAGTTATGAGCGGCATATTCCATTCCCGAGTAGAGTATCCAGAGATGCCACAAAAGCTGGGAAATTCCAATGTGGTAAAGGTTATGGGCACCCTGGACGAAGAGTCTACTGAGATTAGCACTTCAGTGATGGCAGAAGCGGAAGCAGGGGACGTGGTTAAGTCTACTCCGCCAGACAACTCCTAAGGGATAAAACAAAGCCACTCCTGCATGAGAAGCATGTTGCTTTGCAGTGATGAGTCATCGGACCACGGAAGGAGGGTGGAGTTACTTCTCTAAGTAACTCTCACAAGATGAATTTAGATATTAACTGGGAAGAAGAAACTATCCCCGAGACGGAGCATGAAAGACTCCAGCAGATTTTGAGTCAAGGAATTGAGGAAGCGATCACCGTGGCTGAAGGGCCTGAAGAGGCTGAAGTGAGCCTCACCTTGGTGGATGACGTAAGAATACATGAACTCAATCGGGAGTATCGTGGAGTAGATCGGCCCACTGATGTCCTCTCTTTTGCACTTCAAGAAGATACTGAGGATGAACCCGACATCCTCGATTATGAAGATGACCTCTTGGGAGATATTGTGATTTCCGTTGAACGAGCGAGGGCGCAGGCCGTTGAATATGGCCATTCCTTCGAGCGTGAACTTGTTTATTTAGCGGTTCATGGAACCCTACACCTTCTGGGGTATGATCATGAAGAGGAAGAAGATAAAAAGGAAATGCGTCGACAAGAAGAGGTTGTCATGAGCCAAGTTGGGCTACTAAGAATAGAATAGACTAGAATAGATTTTTAGAAAGAAATGGATAGGGCGGGAAGCGCATGGGGAAATATCAGAAAACGAGTTCGTTCTGGCGTAGTTTCGGCCAGGCTTACCGAGGTATTCTCTATTCCTGGAAAACGCAGAGACACTTTCGTTTTCATATCTTCGCAGGAGTAATCGTTCTTTTCACTGCGTGGTATCTTAGACTGACTCGGTGGGAGTGGGCCATCTTGCTTCTCACGATTGGCAGTGTCATTGCCGCTGAGGTCATGAATACAGCGGTTGAAATTGTCGTGGATTTGGTTCAGCCGAACTTTCATCCTCTAGCGGGTATGGCGAAGGATGTCGCAGCTGGCGCTGTGTTGGTGACGGCGATACAGGCCGTACTTGTGGGGATTGTGATTTTCGGGCCGCCTTTAGGGCGTTGGGTTGGGCAGGTTGTAAGGTGAATCCATTCCTCCTGAACTGCACCGTAGAGGGGGATGATTCAAGCTTAGATTAAGAGAGTCATCAGAATTTTGTTTTCCACCGTTCACTTTATAAGCTGCGCGGATCAATCTAATCGCTCAAGCACTTCGCTCCGACGGGTCCCCGGCTGAATCGCCATCCATGGCTTATTAGCCGGTTGGAAACATCCGTGTTTCCAACCCGTCTACGCTACGTAGTTTTCGCGAAGATTGCTTAGCCGCTCGCTTAGAAGCCGTTCTCTTGTGTAAAACAAAATCCTTGGGCTTTCTTTCAGGATTTATGCTATTATAGTATGTCTCTCGGGTCCCTTCGCGGGGTATTAGTTAACTGAGGATTTGGCCGAAACTCAGTAAGGCCATTGGGAAACATGGGGACTGGCACGTCATTTCAGTAAGCTAGGTTTGTGCAGCTTTCCGCACATTCGGATCTTCTCACGAGTAGGAAAGGTTTGATTGATTTGGAGTTATCGAAAGATATATCACTTGAACAAATCCATGAGCTAACGTACCTCGCCCAAGAGGCCTATAAGAACTCTTACGTTCCGTACTCCCACTACCCAGTCGGAGCTGCAACGCTTTGGAGCTCTGGGCGAATCGTCTCGGGGTGTAATGTGGAGAATGCGAGTTATGGCTTAACGATCTGTGCAGAGCGAAACTCAATTTTTCATGCGGTATCTCATGGGGAACGTGAGTTGAAGGCAGTGGCTATAGCTGTTCCGACAGAAGCTTTTCCTTCACCGTGTGGAGCTTGCCGCCAAGTTTTACGGGAATTTGCTCGGGATTGTCTGGTTATTTTAGTGAATGGAAAAGGGCAGACTAAGACTACAAGCTTGAAAGCCTTGTTGCCGGAATCTTTTGGTCCAGAATTTCTTTCCGATGGCTAACCCTACTATTTTTCCTTCCTTTTTACTCGGAAAGAAGTGGCGCTAAGCCCCTGGATATAGGAAGCTTGACTTGCAATGATGAATGAAGTGCAAGTCTTAGCTGACTTATCCTCTCGAGGACAAGTCAACTGGACTTCAGATGAAGCGGAAATTTACAACTGAAGTAAGTTTCCTTTATAAGGCTAAGCCTTTCTGCTTGGCCTTGTTTATTTTTATTATTAGGATGTGAACAGAATTGATAGGAACAAATCAAAAAAATGGTTTCAAATCTGGTTTTGTGACCGTGATTGGCCGACCGAATGCTGGAAAATCGACGCTACTCAATCAGCTTTTAGGACAAAAAGTCCTTATTATGTCAGATAAGCCTCAAACCACACGCAATAAGATTCACTGTATCCTTACAGAGGAGCGGGGACAGGTCATTTTTCTCGATACTCCAGGAATCCATAAGCCGAAGCATAAATTAGGCGAGTTCATGGTGGATTCCGCGCTAGAGTCTCTTCGCGAAGTGGACCTCATCCTTTATATGGTGGACGTGACTTCCGAGTTTGGTGGGGGAGAAGAGTATATCCTTGAAAACTTAAAACGCGTCAAGACTCCTTGTATCCTTTTGTTGAATAAAATTGATTTAATCGAAAAAGAAAAATTGCTGAAACTCATTAAAGACTACTCGGCATTGAAAGATTTTCTGGCGATAATACCTATCTCCGCAAAAACGGGGGAGAATAAAGAAGAGTTGCTCAATATCATTTTTAAAGAGATGCCAGAAGGTCCTATGTATTATCCAGAAGATGAAGTCACGGATCAGCCCGAGCGTTTCATCATGGCAGAATTAGTCCGTGAGAAAGTATTGCAACTTACGCGGGATGAGGTACCCCACTCCATCGCAGTCCTTGTAGAAAGTGTGGAAGAGAAAAAAACGCTCGTAAAGGTCCGTGCGGTCGTAGTGGTTGAGCGAGATTCCCAAAAGGGGATTATTATCGGCCAGGGTGGAAGCCTACTGAAGGAGATTGGCAGGTTAGCTCGCCTAGATATCGAGACACTACTTGGCAGTAAGGTGTTCCTTGAGCTTTTCGTTAAGGTGGAAAAAGATTGGCGCAATCGGGGAAATAGCTTACGAGAGTTTGGGTATTCGGATCGGAAGTAATCGAGCGCCGATATACAAAGTCCGATATGTGACGTGAAACAGAGGTGGAAACAGCGGGACGGCTACATTGTTTCATAGAAAGGATGAGTTTATGAACTTAGCAGGAATGATAGACCATACCCTCCTTAAACCTGATGCTACGGAGAAAGATATCGTCAAGCTGTGTCATGAAGCAAAGCAGCATCAGTTTGCCACGGTCTGTGTAAATCCAGCGTATATCTGCACAGCAGCCAAACTTTTGCATGGAACGTGTGTCGGGGTTGCTACCGTCATTGGTTTTCCTTTGGGGGCAACGATGACAGAGATAAAAGTTCAAGAAGTCTTTGCGGCAAAAGCCCACGGTGCTCGTGAAGTAGATATGGTGATGAACATAGGCTTTGCGAAATCTGGAAATTGGGAAGCCGTAGAGAAGGATATTACCCGAGTAGTTGAGGCCGCTCATTGCTGTGGGGTTACGGTCAAAGTCATCCTTGAAACCTCACTGCTAACGGAAGAGGAAAAGCGACAAGCCGCTGAGATTGTAAAACGCTCGGGGGCAGAATTTATAAAAACCTCGACTGGTTTTGCTGGCGGCGGAGCAACGGTAGAAGATGTTCGAAACCTCAAAGCATGGGTTGGCGAGGGAGTAAAGGTGAAAGCCTCGGGCGGAATCCGGACCCGTGAGTTTGCACTTCAGCTCGTCGAAGCTGGAGCAGAGCGTTTGGGGGCAAGTGCTGGGGTACAGCTCATCGCAGAGTAGGTTTAGGAGAAAACAAGAATATAACAAACAGTCCGAATATAGAACGCGATTCATACAAAGACTAAGAGGTGAGGATGTGGGCGTTTACCACGCCGATGCTTTGGTGATCCGAAGCCGTGAGTACGGCGAATCTGACCGTTTACTCACGTTATTTTCCAGGGAACACGGGAAAATTCAAGCGGTAGCCAAAGGGGTGCGTAAACCTAAAAGTCGCCAACGAGCAGGTGCTCAGCTTTTCACCTATGCGGATTACTTACTGTATAAGGGAAAGACCCTCGATACCGTGAATCAGGCCAGCCCTAAAGAAAGCTTTCCACATCTTTGGACAGATCTGGACATGAGTTTGGCGGCGACGGCTATCGCTGAACTTCTAGATTTAGCGACGATTCCTGGGCAGCCGCATCCTGAACTTTTTACTTTAACATTTTCGAGTTTTTTTCTCCTGGAACAGTGTGAGCCCGCTCTCGTGCAAAGCGCCTATACCCTAAAACTCTTGACGCAGTTAGGATATCGGCCTCGCTTCCTCGAATGTGCCGAGTGTGGGAAAAAGGTCCAGGGAGAGCGCCTCTTATTCAGTCCAGAAGCCGGTGGGGTCGTATGTCGTGAGTGCCAGACTCAGACAAAGGCTCCAATCATCGGACGCTGGGTGAGAGGTGGAAGCCTAGCTCTCATGCGTCAGTTAATTCAAGGCGAGTTAACTAAGCTAGATCGGATTCGCTGGAATGAATGGATGAAGAAAGAAATCCTGGATACCTTACAATTTTACTGTGAACAGACCTTTGATAAACGGTTAAAATCATGGAGTATGGGGAGCCGCTTGGTAAACGTGGGACAAGACCCAAGCGGAAAGGATGATTATGATCATGAGCGAAGTGCTGTGGACAGAACTAGAGAAGATTGATATTTTGCGGGAACGAATGGGGCTTACCTATGAAGAAGCCCGAGTCGCCTTGAACGCAGCTAATGGAGATGTGATTCAAGCACTTGCGGATCAGGAAAAAGAATGGTCTCACCAGGATGAAGGAATGGGTGGACAATTTTGGGATGGACTAAAGCACCAGATGAATCGTTTGAGTCAGACCCAGGTTAAGCTGAAACGCCAGGATAAGACAGTCCTGAGTGTCTCTGCACCCCTTGGCATTGCGATGGCTTATACTATCTGGAGGCGGCCGGGACTTCGCATGCTTGGTCTCTTAGGAGCAGCAGGAGCAGCAATGAAGCATTATGAGCTTGAGTTGGACTCAATCGGGGAAGATGAAGAGGAGTTTGAGCCTTTTCACTACCATTCTACACAGACTGTGGTTTATCCAGAGACGGATGTAAAGCAATAAATTCGAGGTTAATGTGGCAATCAAAATGTCCCCTTGGTGTCCTGGGTATTGGCTACTTCTTCCGATGCATCGACACGGTTGCTAATGAGAAGGTATAAAGCTAACTGTGATTAAAAAGACGAATCCCCTTAGTTTTTCGATCAGGTGCTGATCAAAAGAAACTAAGGGGATTCGTCTTTCATTGATCAATTCTAGTTCATTGCACCCTTTTTTAGGGCTTGCTCATTTTGCCACTTCTCGGCTGAATAATTAAGGGGTAAGGTACAGATGTCTTCCCAGACAAAGTCCTCAACTGTGCGTATGCGGAGATCCAATTCTTTAATATATCCACCACAAGCCTGACAGACGATAATTTCGATGCCGGGATAGTTCTCATTTTTAAGATAGGTTTGTTCTGTAGCTTCCTCACTTCCGCAGTGAATACAGCCAATCCGTTTGCTTGGCCAGTCATGCCCACACCTAGTACAGTGCAAATATCTCTTCCCGTTTGGAGGAGTTAACAGAGCTAATCCTGGCTCTTGCCCGCAGATGGGACACAGATGGGCTTCTTCGTTCTCTACAGCCTGGCGCTGATCTGAGGGGAGATGTTTTCTAGTAAACTCGAGGATTCCATTCAAGGCTAAGTTGAACAGACTCAAGAGTTCGACATCCTCCAGATTTTGATCAAAGAGAAAACGGTTCCAGAGGGAGCGAAGATCATGCGCTGATTCATGGTGGCCTTTTCCTTCCAGTAAACGCCCCATCACTTCAAGGACGACTTCCACGGGTAAATTTTCTGGGAGAAAATAGGGGAGAGACTTGTTTGGAACTATTGCTTGGACCCAATAATCCCCGCGTTCTCTCTGCCACTGCCTAATGATTACTTGAAGCTTCTGGTAGGCTTCGTGGAGTGCTAGCATTTCTGAATCCAGTGTATCTTCGTGTTGCCTTAGCTCAGTCATAGGGAATTTTCTCCTTCATGAGTTGTAGGGTTCTCTACCTGATTATACCATGCGGCATGATGGGCCTTCGCAAAATTTGTGGAGACATACCCGTTGAGCATCCCCGGTAAAGCTGCACGTGAATCTGGATGTAAGACACCAAGATAAATATGCCCAATAACTGATGCTGTCATCATGAACATGGATAGATCATGTACAGGATAAGCCCAGCGAACCAGTACAGGCGGAAAAGATGACGCAAACCACATGACAAGCCCACTTAGTGTGATGAAAATTGAGCCAAAGAGGGTAATCAGCGAATTGATCTTTTCACCACCATTGAATTTGCCCTGAGCAGGATAATTTCCATGTCCCCCAAAGAACTCCTTCGGAAAAGCAGTGATATGTTGTCGATCCGCTTTCGTAAAGTGAAAGATCGACTTTAGCCATTCCCAATGATACTTCGTATTTCCGAAGACAAACATCCCACCGACGACAACGACAAATACAACAGCTACAATTCGATGAATGAGCCGAGCAACTTGAATTCCACCGAACACTACCAAAGCGGGGCGAATACTAAGGGATAGAATCCCAAGTCCAGTAAAGAGGAGGAGAAAGAATGATAGAGCGTGGGTCCAGTGGCTTACTCGTTCACCTAGGGTAAAGCGAAGAACCTTATCGGGTTGAGGGGGTTGTTGGAATTCTTCTAGGTCGCGTGTTCGAATCGCCATTATCGTTTGCCCCCTTTCTGTACTTCCTTCTCTTCTTGCGCCTGTTCACGGTAGGCTCCGCGCAGTAAGTTTCCAAAGACTCCAACGAAAACGGCTGCAGCTGCTCCGCCCACTGCGATTCCCCCAACAGGGCGTACTATATCTTTCCATATCGTAAGCGATAGTGGAGTCGTAGGATTTATAGGTAAGCCATAAACCTCCGGAGCATCCAGTAGGAGGTAGACAAAGGTCGTTCCCCCCATTTCTGTTTCCCCATAGATCCGTGCTTTGGGGTGAGTCTTCTGAACTACACTCAGTCGCTTTTTGGCCTGAGGGAGAAGTGTCTCCCTCTCCCCATATTCTAGGCACCCGGGTTGACAGGTCTGGACACAGGCTGGGGTTAAGTTATTTTCTACCCGATCGATGCAGCCTGTACATTTATAGGCCTTCTTCCTTGAATTATCCAATTTGGGGACCCCAAAGGGACAATTATCCACACAATATCCGCACCCGATACAAAGCTCCTGATCAATCACGACATACCCAGAGTCGGTTTTGCTGATCGCGTTAGAGGAACAAGATTTCAGACAAGCGGGCTCTGCACAGTGGAAGCACTGTGCTTTGCGTATATACCAGTTCATCTTCGGGTATTCGTACTTTTCCGTGAACGTCATGTAAGTCCATGTCTTAGGGGTGAAATCTTTCATAGTCTGATAACTCGTAAGTAGTTGGGTTTTCTCAGCCGGGAGATCATTCCATTCCTTACAGGCAACCGTACAGGCCTTACAGCCTGTGCATTTGGAGGTATCCACTAAAACCATCTTTTTTGACATCTTAAGCCCTCCTTATGTTGACCAGACAGACTTTGGTCTCAGGAGTTCCTGCACCAGGGTCAATCGAGGCGATGGTCAAATCGTTCGTGCTCGGACCAGGGCTCAAGCTGGCAAAACCCCAGCTCCAAGGCATACCGATGGTTTCCGTGTCCTTGCCGTTTGTCTTATAGGTCTGGAGTCGATCTGTAACTATACAACGCACCGTTACTTTTCCACGAGCAGAGGAAACTTCCACCTTGTCGCCCTCTTTTGCCCCAATCTTCTGAGCTAAGTTTTTACTGATCTCAGCAAAGGGTTCGGGCATCAACTCATTCAGCCAAGGGATATTTCGGGTAATCCCACCAGCGCAGAAATGTTCAACGAGCGCATAGGTTGTCAAGACATAGGGATAATCTTCTGGCTTGCCTCGTTTTTGAATTTCGGGGAAGGCTGAGGGGACGATAGCGATTGGACTTTCCGAAACATTGGGGTGTAAGAGGTTGACTGTCGGGCTTTCCGTCGGTTCATAGAATTCTGGGAGTGGGCCATCAACGCAAAGGCCTGCAGGCCGTACCCCCATCACGGGTTGTCCGTTAGGAGGCGGGGTCGTTGGTAGGCCACTCATAAAGGATGCTGTGAAGAGGCGACCTACACCCTCTGGGTTCATGCGGAAGCTTTGCATTCCTTCGGTGGTATCTGGTCCTTTGGCTTTGTCGATGACATCTGCGCCGTCATTCCCGGCCCACACCTTCTTATCCGCATCCCACCAGACGAGTTTGCGTTTGGGATCAAGGGGCTGACCTTGCATATCGCAAGAAGCACGGTTATAGAGAATCCGGATGTTAGCGGGCCAGGCAAAGGTCCAGTCTTTATAAATTCCGAGTCCAGAGGGATCGGCATTATTCCGACGAGCAGCGAGGTTGCCATTGCCCGTTACACCTGCATAAATCCAACATCCTGTAGAGACAGAGCCAACAGGGGCTTTGAGATAATCCCCGAGTGTCGGCAATAATTTACCAGTCGTTTCATCATATCCGCTGAGTTCCTGCAGGACTTTCAGAGCGCTCGCTTCTCCATCATGACCATAATCCCAACGAGCCTTTAAGATAGGGGCGTCTTTCTCTTCCGTACTTCCTTTATAAAGTTCGCGGATTTTCTTAAAGAGTTCATCGACAATATCAAGGTCAGGCTTAGCTTCACCAAGGGGTTTGATGGCGGCATCTTTCCACTGAATCCAACGTGCAGAATTCGTTAAGGAGCCTGCTTTTTCATAGACAAAAGCGGCAGGGAACATGATAACCTCAGTTTGTATTTCTGCTGGATTGACTCCTGGTTCCCGCCAAAATTGCGCCGTCTCAACCTCGAAAAGATCAGCGACAACCATCATATCTAATTTTCTTAAGGCGGAACGGACCAGTTGGCGGTTAGCGATGGATACGAGTGAGTTTGAACCAAAGTTGAAGAGAAGCTTAAATTGTCCAGCTTCCATGAATTCGAAAATTTTGGTCATGGGGGCATTCGTGGCAGGATTATTTTTCGGAATGTAATTGAAGCAATAGTCATTTTCTTTGGTGGCATTCTCGCCGAACCAGGCCTTAAGAAGTGCAACTATTGGCTTCTCCTGAACAGAACCATTGCGAACTAAATAATTCTGAAGAGTTTTATCCGTACTAATAGGGTGGGGAAGATAACCGGGCAGATTATTAAAGAGGTTGGCCATATCAGTAGAACCTTGAACGTTCGGCTCTCCGCGCAGAGCATTGATTCCGCCACCTGCCTTGCCAATATTACCGAGCAATAACTGAATGATGGCATAGGTACGGATCCCTTGAACCCCTGTAGTGTGCTGGGTCATGCCAAGGGCATAGAGAATGCTACCTGGGCGGGCCTTACAGAAGGTGTCCGCAATCTCCTTTATCTTAGCTGCTGGAATTCCAGTGATTTTCTCTGCCGTCTCAAAGGTATAGCGGGAATAGTGCTCCTTTAGCTTGCTCAAGACGCAATCGGGATCATCGAGGCTGGTAGCTTTTAAGGGCAAATTATCCGCCCCAAGCTGGTAACTCCAACTCCCCGTGCTGTATTTTCTCGTCTTCGGGTCAAAGCCTGAGAAGACTCCTTCCTCAAATTTATACGCTTTGTTTAATTTGTGGAGAGAGTTCGTGTTATTTCTTATATAATCTTCGTCATAGAGTTTCTCTTCGATTATATAGCGAATAATCGCACCGAGATAGGCAATATCCGTTCCCGGACGAATCTGGGCGAAGACATCTGCTTTGGAGGCTGTTCGCGTGAAGCGAGGGTCAACGACAATCATCTTGGCCCCTTTTTCCATGGCGCGGTGAATCCAACGCATCGCAATGGGATGATTCTCAGCACAGTTCGAACCCGCAATTAAGAAGACCTCAGAGTTTTGAAGATCAGACCAGGAATTTGTCATCGCACCCCGTCCAAATGAAGGTGACAAACTTGCCACCGTAGGAGCGTGTCATATACGGGCCTGATGTTCATTATAGGGAGTACCCATAATTCGGGAAAACTTCGAGAAAAGGTAGGACTCTTCATTATCGACTTCAGCAGAACCAATGAAGGCAATCCCTTCCGTACGATTCACAGCAAAGCTTTCCATTTCACCCGTTTTGGCATTTTTAATTTGTTCACTCGCTTTGTACGTAGCATCCCTGACTTCTTTGGTCTTCTTCGCAACTCGATTCAGGGCATCCTCCCAGGAAATCTCCTCCCAGTGGTCAGCTCCAGGGGCCCTGCGCCGAGGTTTTGTCACCCGGTCAGGGGAATAGGCAACACTCCGTAAGCTTGCTGCTTTTGGACAAAGTGTTCCCCCGTTGGTGGGATGGTCAGGGTCTCCTTCCAGATGAATGAGCTTTCCATCCTGAATGTGAAGCAACATGCCACAACCACCGGAGCAGAAATGGCAGATACTTGGGATTTTTTTACTCCCTTCAATTCTCAGGGCATATCCTTTCGCTTGGGCGACGGCCGGTTCAAAACCCAGTCCAGTCACCAAAGCAGCTAGGGATGCTCCCGAAAGCTTTAGAAAGTTACGACGGGATACCTCCATCTTTCATCCTCCTCATCTCTCTCTTGATCTCTGATACAGATTCCGCTGTTTCTGTGAGTACAATCTTTTCTCTTTTTCTACAAGATTGTTTTCATTTTCACAAAGGCGGAATTTTCTGAAAATATAGAATGTAATTTTATCTTAACTGTGATTTGAATCACTGTCACGTTTATGAAGATAAAGAAAATAAAAAATGGACTTATGTAAATTAAGAAAGACCTTGTTCTCACAAGGCCTTGACGTTTACAGATTCTTAATTCAGGTATTATTGCGGCACCAGATACGAACGGGCCTCCCGACAGTTCCATATTTCAATTGCGAAGTCAATTCCCCAGAGCTTTGTAGAAACTCGAGGTACCGCCTTACGGTGACTCGGGTAAGCTTTACTCCTTCAGCGACATCCTCGGCTGAAAAGGAATCCTCTTGTTCCAAAAGAAAGTTCATGATTTGTATTAAAGTTGCCTTATTTAAGCCTTTAGGCAATTCATGCTCTTCCACATAGTCTCGATAGTTAAAACCCTGATGTCCAGAGCTGTTGATTTCATGGTGTTCATTTGAAGGGTTAAGATCGCCCATCTCTAGAGGGGGCTCAACGTTGTTCTTTTGCTCAATGGGCTCTTCCTTTTTACCTATGATCTCTTCCTTCTTATTCAATGTCTCCTTATTCAGAGTTAATTGAACCGCATCTTTAGAGGGTATTCGATTCTCAAGGCCTCTAGCGAGATTCTCTAATCGTTCAATCATTTGATTGAAGGCTGAGGCTAATTCCCCGATTTCTTTAGGTCCCGAGACTTCGACCTTATCGGTGATATGCCCTGTAGCTAAGTCGCGTGTACCTAGAGTAATGTTTCTTAGAGGCCGGATAATGACTCTTTCGATAAAAAACCAAGCTAAAAGACTGACAACCAGTGTAATTCCCACCCCAAGGATAGCCGTTTGCCAGAGGGAATTGACGATGAGTTCTTGAGTATAACTCCGTGAGATTCCTACATACAGCATCCCCAGGATGTTTCCATGGGTATCTCGAATTGGCTCATAGGCTGTTTGATAGATTTGTCCCACGACATTGGCCTCGCCAAGATAATGATCTCCATTCTTAAGAACCTTTTTTGCCACAGCTTCAGAGACCTTAGTTCCGATGGCCCGCTCCCCATCGCTTCCTCTAACCGTTGTGGCGACGCGAGTATCATTGAGAAAAATGGTTACCGTATCACCAGTAAGCTCAGCTAAGGAATCGACCACATCATTTTGAAGGGAGATAAGAGATTGCCCCTTATATAAACTTCCGTTCTCTGCCCGCCAATCTCCGGGATACTTCAGATTAATGATTTCTGCACATGTGGCTAAATCGGACTGTGCTTTAATAATTGCGGCTGAAATGGCACGTTCTCGCATATGAAAGCCCAGAATAAGAATAAAACTAGCTGCCATTAATACTAACGAAGCTAGCATCAATACCAGTATTTGCTGTCGTAGTGAGCGCATAATGGATCTCCTTATATTTTAGTATTAGCCCAATCTTTCAGAATATTATTCAATTATCATATTATTCTATTATCTTCTCAAAAAACCTTTAATTATTGCGTTGGCCTTAACTCGAAAAATGAGGAATAATTTATTTTGAATTGTATAAAATATAGTGGTATTTTCCAAGTTGGACAAGATTTGAGAAAGTATGTGTACACAAATCTGTAGAAATAGAGGCTGATCATGTGTTTTGTAAAATAAAAGACGATAAGGCTTTATGGCAAGTCTATATTTACTTGGTACTTATTAATATCTTTTTGTTAGTGGACAATATTAATTTGGCAGGAAATAAGATTCAATCTGAGATTGATGACTTGATTCCCTTTGTGCCAGTCTTTGTTATTCCGTATTTTGCTTGGTTCATATTTATCGTGGCCACTGGAATTATTCTTCTTAAAAAATCAAAGCAAGACCTGAGAAAAACTTATTTATCCGTTAATTTATGTATGGTCATCGGGTTGATCGTTTATATTTTATTTCCAAACTATCAATCACTTCGCCCGGAGGTATATGCAGCTGATATATTTTCACAATGGGTAAGGTTACTACAGTTAGGGGATTCATCATCAAATGTATGCCCCAGTCTTCATGTTGCCGTTTCTATTTCTCTTTACACAGGTATAACTCATTCAGCTTGCTTCAGAAAACGCTCAGGTATTAAGTTCTTTACGCTGATTCTTACTTTCTTAATAATTTTATCGACAGTCTTTATTAAGCAGCATTCTATTGTTGATGTCGCTTTTGGAATTTTGCTCGGCGTTGTTGTGTACATTTTTGTCTATAAAATCTATTTTAACCCTGCATTATTCCCCAGTCGGTTTGCCGACGAAAATATCGGGCACGAAAACTTAACCTAAAGTCCATTTCCGCCTATGCTGAAAATTAGAAGGTAAGCTCTGTAACGTAAATTATTTGACAGAACATCAGAATCAGACTATAATTATTTCCAAATTGAACCTTATCGTACGATGATGAGAGGAAGATTCGTAAATCCCTAGAGAGAGCTTGGGAAGGGTGAAAACCAAGTGGGTTAAACGAATTAGGGCAACTCGGAGTGCGTTTCAAAGAAGGAGGATTCCTGAGAAGTTATCATACATCCTAAGGATGAAAGATAGCTAGAATGGAATCAAACAGGGTGGAACCGCGGGAGATACTCTCGTCCCTGTAGCATTAGGCTACGGGGACGAGAGTTTTATTTTTATTTACACCCCTTTGGCTTAATGAATAAAAATTTATTAACAATCTGAAAAGCAAAAACGTAGTGGGAGGTTTACCATGAAATTTCAGGACATGATCCTTACCCTGAACCAATTCTGGGGAGAACAAGGATGTATCATTGCTCAGCCCTATGACATGGAAAAAGGGGCAGGAACCTTTAACCCTAATACCTTTTTGAGAGCACTGGGCCCAGAGCCTTGGAAAGTCGCGTATGTTGAGCCCTCACGTCGTCCGACCGATGGCCGCTATGGGGAGAACCCGAACCGTTTACAGCACTATTTCCAATACCAAGTGATTATCAAGCCCTCGCCGGATAATATCCAAGAACTCTATCTACAAAGCTTAGAACGCTTAGGAATCAACACGAAAGAACATGATATCCGCTTTGTTGAAGACAACTGGGAATCCCCGACCCTTGGAGCTTGGGGTTTAGGTTGGGAAGTATGGCTGGATGGAATGGAAGTCACTCAGTTCACCTACTTCCAACAGTGCGGAGGGATTGACTGTAAACCTGTCTGCTCAGAAATCACGTATGGCTTAGAGCGTCTTGCCACCTATATCCAAAATAAAGAGAGTGTCTTCGATATTGAGTATGTCGGGGATATCACCTATGGCGACATCTATCTTCAAAACGAAATCGATTATTCCCACTACAACTTTGAAGTAGCTGATGTCGAGTCCCTTCAGACTTGGTTTGATATGTATGAGAAAGAAGCCATTCGAGTCGTAGAAAAAGGACTCGTTCTTCCAGCCTATGACTATGTGCTTAAGTGCTCTCATACCTTTAACCTTCTCGAAGCTCGAGGAGCCATCAGTGTTACAGAGCGAACCGGATATATCGCTAGAGTTCGGAATCTAGCTAAACTTTGTGCGCATGCTTATGTCGAACAACGTGAGAAACTCGGATATCCCTTGCTTAAAGGTCAATCTGGAAAGGAGGTAGAATAAGATGGCTAAGGATTTTCTACTTGAGATTGGGACGGAAGAAATCCCTGCGAAGTTTGCGCCTGGAGTGCTTACTCAACTCCAGGAGCAAGCCCAAAAACGCCTACTCGAGTTGCGTCTTGAGTTTGCAGAACTCAAAGTATATACCACCCCTCGCCGCTTCGCTGTGCTTATTCAAGGCCTTTCCGAAAAACAAACGGATTTCACAGCAGAAGTAAAGGGACCGGCAGTAAAAGCGGCCTATGATGCAGACGGGAATCCGACGAAAGCAGCTCAAGGGTTTGCTCGTGGACAAGGAGTCGACCCCAAAGAGCTTTATGTTCAGGAATTAAACGGTGTGCCTTATGTTTATGCACGGAAATCAGAAATCGGACAACCTGTTCAGGAGCTTTTGCCGAAGTTCTGTTTGGACTTGATCACTGGTCTTCATTTTCCGAAGCCGATGCGTTGGGCAGATTTAGAGTTCCGTTTTGCGCGACCCATTCGCTGGATCGTCGCTCTCTTTGGAACGGACGTCATTCCCTTTGAGTTTGTAGGTCTAGAGTCTGGGAAAGTCTCTCGGGGACATCGCACACTGGGTGGTACGGTGACGATTGAGAATCCGGCCGAGTACAGTGAGAAGATGCGTCAAGACTTTGTCATCGTCGATCCAGAAGAGCGTCGTCGGACCGTTTGGTGCCAGATTCAAGAGCTAGCTCAAAAGGCGGGCGGGATAGTCGATGAAGACGAAGATCTTCTCGAAGAAGTCAGCCACATTATCGAATATCCAACCGCTTTACTTGGTGAGGTAGCAGAGAAGTATATGCATCTCCCGGAGCTGGTTATCACCACTCCGATGAAAGAGCATCAGCGGTACTTCCCCGTACGTGATAAGGGAGGAAAGCTTCTCCCGTACTTCAT
Organism: Desulfitobacterium elongatum; assembly: GCF_055378975.1. Classification (NCBI taxonomy): domain Bacteria; kingdom Bacillati; phylum Bacillota; class Clostridia; order Eubacteriales; family Desulfitobacteriaceae; genus Desulfitobacterium; species Desulfitobacterium elongatum. Next base: position 875,383 of record NZ_AP038772.1, read on the forward strand.
CACAGTACGCAACGGAAATGGCTATGCTCTAGATAAAGTTAAAGCAGGGAATGAAAAGGTCCTCAAGGCACGTCTGGAGGATGCAGCCTTCTATTATCGGGAAGATCAGAAGTCTCCCTTGGTGGACCTCGTTGATAAGCTGGAAAAGATAACCTACCATGAGAAGTTGGGAAGCGTACGTCAGCGCGTCGAGCGTATGTGTGAACTGTCCCGTACCATTGTGGAGCAGCTCGGAATGGGAGAAGAGAAAAAGGCACTCGCCCAGCGGACTGCCCTGCTTGCCAAGGCAGATCTCGTGACCTTAATGGTGTATGACTTCCCTGAACTCCAAGGAATCATGGGGGCCAACTACGCCAGTTTAAGTGGAGAAGAGCCTGAAGTGTGCACTGGAATTCTAGAGCATTACCAACCCCGCTTTGCTGGGGATGATCTCCCTAAGTCTTTGACCGGACAGGTTGTCAGCATCGCAGATAAGCTCGATGCTATCGTCGGGTCCTTTGGAATCGGGATTCAACCTACTGGATCGCAAGACCCCTACGCACTGCGTCGCCAGGCCCAAGGAATCGTGGGAATCCTCTTAGAAGCAGGCTGGGATCTCTCCATGGAAAAGCTGCTGTCTGAAGCGTATGAGAACTTTATTCGTCAAGGTGTGAAGCTTCTGCCCTTAACAGAGATTCTAAGCGCTTTACAGGATTTCTTCCAACAACGTCTACGTTTTGTGCTTCAAGAGCACGGACTTCGTTATGACACAGTGGATGCAGTCCTTGCCCAAGGCAGCAACCAGATTACTCGGGTAGCTAAGAAAGCGCAAGTACTCGCAGAGAAACGGGAAACCCCAGAATTCGTTCCTTATTCTCAAGCTTATATCCGCTGCATGAACTTAAGTAAAAAGGCTGAACCCCAACCGCTTGATACGAAAGTTCTCGTTGACCCAGCCGAAATCGCTCTTTCCGAAGCCATTTCACTACGAAGAGAACGGTTCGACAACCTCGTTCAGATGGGTGAATACGAGAAGGCCTATCATGTTGCTTCCGAACTCGTTCCCTTTATCGAGGATCTCTTCCAAGCCGTCATGATCATGGTCGAGGATGAGAACCTCAAGCAAGCCCGCTTAGCACTTCTCAGTGAATGCGTTGAGATCTTAGGATGTATCGGTGAGCTTAGCTTGTTAGCATAAAAATATTAGGCGTTCTACAGTTACCCTGTAGAACGCCTTCACTTTATCCAAAACCTTCCCATAAAGGAGCTCATCAAACTTCTCTAAAAAAAATCAAGTAAAATATTTTTCAATTGGAAAATATATATAGAAGGAAAAAGAGAAATTGTGTGGAATAATTAAGTGTAAAAACTGAATTAGTATGTCACATTTGAAGAAACTACTGAATATATGTAAAAGTAATGAGCATGAACTGAGGTGAAAATGGGTTGGAGTTGTCGGAACGTCAGGCACGAATTGTAGAAATAGTAAAGAATTCAAGTCCAATCACTGGGGAGCACATTGCCGCAAAACTGGATTTGACACGAGCAACCTTGCGCCCCGATTTAACGATTTTAACGATGGCAGGCGTCTTAGAAGCACGTCCAAGAGTGGGATATTTCTTTAAGGAGAAAAGTGAACCCTCTCCGATAAGTGAGAGGCTTCGTCAGCTTCGAGTCGGGGATTTCAAATCGCTTCCGACGTCGATACGGGACGGTATCAGTATCTACGATGCGATCGTGACCATGTTTACACAGAATGTCGGAAGTTTAATCGTCGTTGGAGAAGATCAAGTACTACTTGGCATGGTCTCTCGCAAGGATCTACTTAAATCAGCCCTAGGGAAAACAGATCTCCAGCAGGTCCCCGTGAACATTATTATGACACGAATGCCGAATATCATCATGACAACTCCTGACGAGCCGGTGCTTGATGCAGCACAGAAACTAACGCAGCATCAGATCGATACCTTGCCAGTGGTTGAGGCTTTTATCGATGAGAAGGGCGAAGAACGCTATGAAGTCATCGGCCGATTCACAAAAACAAATGTAACTAAGATTTTTGTTCAGATAGGGAAACTAGGAAGTTGTTGATTCGATAGATTTCCTTGATTTCAAGTCTTTCTTGGAGGTGTAGTGTGACAAAAGAGATGCCTGTCATTTATATTATATCTGACGCTTTAGGAGAAACAGCAGAATTTGTAAGCCGAGCGGCAGCAGCTCAATTTGCAGGGGTGCGAACGAAAATTCGCAAAGTTCCTTATGTGCAGGATGAAGCGCATATCGATGAAATTATTGAAGAAGCGGTAATCGATCACGCGATTTTAGCCTATACTCTTGTTCTCAAAGAGCTTCGGATTTACCTGGAGAGTAAGGCTAGAGAAAAAGGGCTAAGAACCTTAGATATCTTAGGCCCGCTTATGAAGATGCTCTCTGAAGAAACCGGCCTTGAGCCTAGTTATACCCCGAATGTTACGCACCTTTTGGATGAACAGTACTTTCGAAAAGTCGAAGCAATCGAGTTCGCAGTGAAGTATGACGATGGAAAAGACCCTCGCGGGGTGCTCTATGCAGATGTTGTCTTAATCGGGGTTTCTCGAACTTCAAAAACTCCACTCAGTATGTATCTAGCGCATAAGGGAATCAAGGCTGCCAATATCCCACTTGTTCCCGAAGTTTCCCCTCCGCAGGAGCTTTTTAGAATCCCTCCTCAAAAAGTGATAGGTCTTACGTTGAAGCCGAATTTACTTAATCAGATTCGGACAGAACGTCTAAGAACCCTAGGGTTGGGGGCAACAGCGGATTATGCGAGTCTCGAGCGGATCATGGAGGAGCTTGAGTATGCTCGTGGAATCATGCGAAAAGTGGGTTGCCCGATTATCGATGCCACTGGAAAAGCTGTCGAAGAGACTGCTTCCAGAATATTAGAGATATTATTTAAGGGGGAGCAAAATGTCTAAGAAGTTTGTTTACTTATTCCGTGAAGGGCAGGCTTCAATGAAAGATTTATTAGGGGGAAAAGGGGCTAACCTAGCTGAGATGACCAATATCGGTTTACCAGTACCCCCAGGATTCACAATTACGACTGAAGCCTGTAATGACTATTATGCCAATAACCGGAATTTCCCGGCTGGACTTTGGGATCAGAACGGACCTGCACTTGCGGATATTGAAAAAGCGACTGGTAAACAATTTGGTGATAAGGAAAATCCGCTTCTTGTATCTGTGCGCTCAGGGGCAAAATTCTCGATGCCTGGAATGATGGATACCATCTTAAACTTAGGACTCAATGACGAAACCGTACAAGGTCTGGCTATTTCCACTCAGAATGAGCGCTTCGCTTATGACAGCTATCGTCGTTTCATTCAAATGTTTGGGGATGTCGTTCTCGAAGTCGATCATCATCACTTTGAAAGCATTCTCGAGGATGCTAAAACAAAGCAAGGGGTTACTTATGACTCTGAACTATCAGCGGAGAGCCTAAAAGGGGTCGTTGAAGGGTATAAGAAACTGATTGAACGCCGCACGGGAAGTCCCTTCCCACTCGAGCCGATGAAACAGCTTGAGCAAGCGATTCTTGCCGTGTTCCGTTCCTGGAACAACGACCGGGCGATTGTCTACCGTAAGATTAACAGCATTCCGGATGATATCGGAACCGCGGTTAACGTTCAGTCCATGGTCTTCGGAAATATGGGAACGGATTCAGGGACTGGGGTTGCCTTTACTCGAAATCCTTCCACTGGCGAAAAAGCCCTCTACGGGGAATACTTAATGAATGCCCAAGGGGAGGACGTCGTCGCAGGTATCCGTACTCCTCAACCCATTAAGAGTTTAGAAAACGAAAATAAAGAAATCTACGCGCAATTTATCGAGATTGCTAATCGCTTAGAAGATCACTACCGGGATATGCAGGACATCGAGTTTACAATCGAACGGGGTCGTCTCTATATCCTTCAGACCCGCAATGGTAAACGTACTGCTCCAGCAGCGATTCGTGTTGCAGTTGAGTTGAGTCGTGAAGGAGTAATATCCAAGGACGAAGCGATTACTCGGATTGAGCCAGGTCAGCTGGGTCAACTTCTTCACCGTCGGATGGATACTGAGGCAAAATTAGAAGTCTTGGCTAAAGGTCTTCCTGCTTCGCCGGGAGCTGCTTCAGGAAAGATCGTCTTTGATGCCGATGAAGCGGAGCGTTTAGGGCATGCTGGAGAAAAAGTACTTCTTGTTCGTACTGAGACCACACCCGATGACATCCATGGAATCCTTGCAGCACAAGGAATCTTAACGAGTCGCGGTGGGATGACAAGCCACGCTGCGGTTGTCGCCCGTCATATGGGAAAACCAGCTGTATGCGGCTGCGAAGCCTTAAGGATTGATTATACAGAAAATACCCTGACCATCAACGGAGTGACCTATCCAGAAGGAAGTATGTTCTCCATCGATGGAACTACAGGTCGCGTAATCAAAGGGGCTGTCCCCATGATTGACCCCGAACTCAGTGAAGAATTCAAGGAATTGCTCGAATGGGCAGATGATATTCGTGACCTAAAAGTGCTTGCCAATGCTGATAACCCGCGCGATGCGCAGAAAGCAAGGGACTTCGGGGCACAAGGGATTGGGCTATGTCGGACAGAGCATATGTTTATGGATCCGGCACGGATTCCGATCGTGCAAGAAATGATTCTCTCTCAGACTCTTCAGGAGCGTGAAGAAGCTCTGGCAAAACTTCTCCCGATGCAGGAAGAGGACTTCTATGGAATCCTCAAAGCCATGCAGGGTCTCGCCGTGACAATCCGCCTCCTTGATCCCCCACTTCATGAATTCCTTCCTAATGTGGAAGAGCTTGTCGTGGATATTACAAAGCTTAAAATGAATGGGTCACAGCCAGAGGAACTTAAGGAGAAGGAAGTTCTCTTAAGAAAGGTTCGAGCTCTTTCGGAAATGAACCCAATGCTTGGTCACCGCGGATGCCGCCTCGGGGTAACCTTCCCTGAGATTTATGCAATGCAGGCCCGTGCTATTTTCCAAGCCTCTGCTCGCCTCGTTAAGGAAGGGTATGAGATTCATCCGGAGGTCATGATTCCTCTTGTCATCCATGTCAAAGAACTAGCGATGCTTCGCAAGCTCACTGAAGACATAGCCACTGAGGTTATGCAGGAGCAGGGCGTTAGCTTTGCCTATAAAGTCGGTACCATGATTGAAGTTCCGCGCGCAGCTCTTACTGCAGATGAGATAGGGACCGTTGCAGATTTCTTCTCTTTTGGGACAAATGATTTGACCCAGACCACTTTAGGCTTCTCACGTGATGATGCGGAAGGGAAATTCCTCCCTGCGTACCTCGATAAAAACATCCTTGAGCAAAACCCTTTTGCTGTTCTTGATCGCAATGGCGTCGGCAAGCTCATGAAAATGGGAGTTCAGCTTGGGCGTGCTGCAAATCCAGATTTGAAAGTCGGAATCTGTGGCGAGCATGGCGGAGATCCTTCCTCCATCGAATTCTGCCACTTGCTTGGTCTTAACTATGTCTCTTGTTCTCCTTTCCGTGTACCAATTGCCCGCTTAGCTGCAGCCCAGGCAGCTGTTATCAACAAAGACCAATCGAAATAAGTTTGAGATCATAAAGTTATGTCTCTCAAACCCTTGTATACTAAGGATTCGAGCGCTTTAACGGAAATAGAATAAGGGTACTGTCACTTAAGAATTTTAGGGACAGTACCCTATTTTAATGCATTTCTTGCATTTTCGAACAGAAAAGAGGCTAAAACTACGATATTATTGAACACTTGCTGTGAGATAATCGAGGTTAAAATAAAAAAGATTTCGAGGGATCCTATTAACCATTTATTATCATATTTGCAACTAGTATTGATGAAATATATTGTCATCACTCTATTTTTCATTGAGATTCTTATTGTCAAGTGATATAATGCTTTCAACAGCGATTAAGGTTTCTTCATTTTTATTAGGAGCGAGTGCTTATGTCGGTTAGCTATAAAAAGCTGTGGAAACTTCTTATTGATAAGGATATGAAAAAGAAAGACTTGGCAAGTACTGCATGTATCAGCACCTATACCATTAATAAACTCAACCGAGGAGACAATGTTACCACCGACGTCCTTGTCCGCATTTGCAAGTCGTTAGAATGTAATATTGGCGATATCATGGATGTCGTGGATGATGAGAGGAAATAAACCCAACTGGAGATTGCTTAAAGGACATGATGTAGAGGCATGATAGGAAGGTTTTACCTTAAATAATAATGTACGGTAGAATCTCATCAATTTAAACTGGGGAGTAATCAATCTATGAAAGCGGAGTTAATGAAAAGGCTATTCAAAGGAATCTTCTCTGAAGACGTCGTGTCCCTAAAAAAGATAGCCAATATGATAATAAGTGAAGAACGGCAGCTCGGTCATGCCAAGCTAGCCGATTCTCTCGAACACATCAGTGTTACCGAGAAACCGAGGTTTAGTTTGTACGGAGATAAGCCTAACATCGGAAATGGGACTGGTGTTTCCGCTTTGCCGACAAGTAAGCGTGATAATTCTCAACTTGTTTCATTTGTCCCTCGCGAACTTCTGAAACATCATATGGTGTTGCCGTCTGATGTAGAAAAGCGTCTGCAATCAATTGAAAAGGAATATGCGGCAAGGGAACGCCTTGGTAAATATAACCTTTCACCTAAGAAAAAGATTCTCTTGCACGGTTTACCTGGGTGCGGCAAGACACTCAGTGCAGAGCGAATTGCGTGGAATTTGGGGTTGCCGCTCCTTAAAGTTCGTTTTGATGCCTTGCTTTCCTCATACTTTGGGGAATCGGCTTCAAATCTTCGTGCTGTATTCGATTACTGCAAGAGAGAGCCGGTGGTTCTTCTTTTGGATGAGTGTGATTTCATTGCCAAATCGAGGATAACAACGCAGGATGTCGGCGAAGTCCCACGAATCGTAAATATGTTATTAACACTACTTGACGAGTACAACGCCCCTGGACTGATTATAGCGACAACTAACCTAAAGATACAGTTGGATGAAGCATTGTTTCGGCGATTCGATGATGTTATTGAAATTCCTATGCCGCAAACCGAGGAACGTGAAAAACTGCTGAAGATGACACTTTCCGCTATCCCAGTGGATGCAAGCGTTGATTTTCGCACTCTTGCAGAACAAATGGATGGATATTCATATGCCAATATTGTACTGACTGCGCAACGTGCCGCAAAGTATGGCGTTTTGGCGGGAAATAAAAGTGTAGATAAAGCACACTTTGAACAGGCCATAGCCGAAGGTTCAAAGTTCTAATCATAGGAGGAAAATCTTATGCCTAGCACAAATGACTTTATGCACTTGCCGTTTCCGTTGAAAAAGACGGGACAAGCAAAGTACCCGCAAACGCCCATTCCCGGTAAACAGGCTACTGCACATAATAAACAAAATCGACAAGCGCACCACGGCAATCTCCGTTCGCAAGCACAAGGATTGTCCCGCTTTTGGCAGGAGCGTCAAACTGCGCGCCAAAATCAGAATCTACCTACCATTGCAGGCGGGGTGCCTTTCTTGCTCGAAATTGAACCAACAACCGATGTCGAATTTCTGAGAGGTTTAGGCTTTGAAGTTGTTTGCGATCTTGACGAAGGCTTTATTGTCGTGTCATCAGAACAGACTGACCTTGCAGATTTTTTGCAGAAAGTCGACGGGTTTGTTTCTAATATCAGAGGAACCGGAAACATTGCTAAGGTCTATGCGTTACATACCGATGAAGACCGCTTAAAGCGCATATTGTCTGCTGATTTATATGCCCAATGGAGTACCTTGGGAAACGATATGGTTTACACAGTTGAAATTTCAGTTAGTTGTGCCGGCACCGCATCGCCGCCTAATTTACCGAGCAAAAGGGAAAACGAGTCTGAAGATGAATATAACAACCGAATTAAAATAAAGATTGACCAGTACTACCAAGAAGTCGACGAATTAATAATGGAAAGACAAACGCAATTGGAAACTATCGTCCGAGATTATAATGGCGAATTCATTTCTTCGTTCATCGAGGATGGCGATACATTCTCCGTAACACTGAAAATAACTGGAAGCGGGCTACGTGACATCACCCTTAACTATTCATATATTTTTGAGGTCTCACTTAAGGCGGAGGTTGTAGTAGAAATTGCTGTAGAAAATACTCATGCAGTATCTGAAAGCCTTACTATAAATGCACCCTCGTCAGAGAGCCCTGTGGTTTGTGTCATCGATAGTGGAATTCAAGAAAACCACAAATATCTTCAGCAAGCCATTGTATCGACGGATTCTGTTTGCCTGATACCACATGAAACAGATACTTCCGACGAGGTTAATTACGGGGGTCATGGTACCAGAGTTGCAGGTGCCGTATTATATCCTAACGGTGTTCCGACCAGCGGAACATACCAGCTCCCATGCTTCATAAGAAACGTGAAGATATTAGCAAGTAATAACGGAATGTCTGACGATGTGAGTCGTGAGGGCATAATCGATACAGTGGTAAAGCGATTTGCTGTAGATGCACATAAAATAACAAAGATTTACAATCACTCAGTAGGCGAGCGTAAACCATTCTATGAATTAAAGCATATGTCCCCTTGGGCGGCGAAAATTGACGAGGTATCATATGAGAATGATGTTCTATTCATCCAAGCTGCAGGAAATATGAAAACCGACGTAATAAAGGCACATATACAAGCGGGATATCCTTATCCGGCTTATCTTGGTCAGTCACTTTCACAAATATCAAACCCTGCACAAAGTCTGCAGGCTTTGACCGTTGGGTCGATTTCGCATAGCGATTTTGAGACTGATGATACTATTGCTTTGGGGAAAAATGGTGAAGTATCATCTTTCTCCCGCGTAGGGCCTGGTATTTGGGATAGCATAAAACCTGATGTAGTGGAATATGGAGGAACTCATGCAATTAACAAAGTAGGTGCTGCTGTGGATTTGACAACCCCTGAGGAAGTCTGTCCTGAATTAATTCGTCGTTCGCCACAAGGTCCAGCTTTTTCAAAAGACGACATTGGAACATCGTTTGCGGCACCGAAGGTTACATATATAGCTTCTGAAATTCAAAAAGTGTTACCCAATTCACCCGCCTTATTGTATCGCGCTTTGATCGCACAGTCAGCGCGGTGGTTGAATGTACATTCAGCTTTCTCTATTGAAGAGTGCCAGACATTGCTTCGGCGAATAGGCTATGGTTTGCCCGATGTCGGACGAGCCACACATAATGATGAATATCGGGCAACATTAACCTCTATGGAACTAATGGAAATCGGTGATGGTGAAGCCCACGTTTATACGGTTAACGTGCCAAATGAACTGCGAAACTTGGGTGAAAACTACAATATTCTCGTAGAAATAACCCTCTCATACGCTGCAAAGCCAAAGAGAACAAGGAGAAGCCACAGAAGCTATCTTTCAACTTGGCTAGATTGGACTTGTAGCAAGAAGAACGAGACAAGGCAGGATTTTGAAGCTAGGATTTTTCAGGCGGATTTGTCTGGACAAGACGATGGTCAATTCCCTTGGGTGATTCATGAAAGGCCAAACTGGGGCCAAGCGAAAGGTTTTGCGCGACCAAGACAAACTTTGCAAAAAGACTGGTGTGTTGTAAATGCCAGTCAATTGAGTGATGAATTTTGCATTGCCGTCCGTGGGCATAAAGGCTGGGGTAGCCTTTTTAAGGCGAAATACGCTCTTGCCGTGAGTTTCGAGGCGATTGACCAGAATATTGAGATTTACGAATATATACGTCTGAATAATCAGGTTGAGGTTGAAACTACCGTTGAGAATCAAGAGATTAATGTTGAAGTTGACTATAGCGGTGATTTGTTCTAAAGGTTAAAATAATGCTATTTCAAGAAGTGTAACTAAATTGTGAAAATAAGCGATTGGGCCTAAATGTATGCACCCACACAGGCCGCTGTTAATAACAAAGACAAATAAAAAAATGCATACGTACAAATGAATTATGGGTATTGTTCTTAAAATTTTGAGACAATACCCTATTTCTTATACCCTTTCTTATTGGGGGATATAAAATCGAAAATAACTCATCTAAGGGGAGGTTCCAATGGCGCTGGTAATGCCATTACGATAAATTCAGACCACTTACTCAGTAACTTTCGTTTGAACCCGACTATTTTTCGCGATACAATAGAGAAAACCATAAGCGAGGATGTATCATGACCAAACATCATATCTATACAATGAGTGTCTCAAGTGTCTATCCCCATTATGTTACGAAGGCGGAGAAAAAAGGACGTACGAAAACAGAAGTCGATGAAATCATCCGTTGGTTGACAGGATATAGCCAGGAAGAGTTAGAAGCGCAACTAGAAAAACAGACAGATTTTGAGACCTTCTTTGCGGAAGCTCCCCAACTGAATTCTTCGAGGGCTTTGATCAAAGGTGTGGTATGCAGTGTCCGAGTGGAAGACATCAAAGAACCAACTATGCAGGAAATTCGCTATTTGGATAAGCTGATCGATGAGTTAGCAAAGGGAAAAGCGATGGATAAGATTTTGCGGAAATAATAATTAAATACGAAGAAACACTGATTCTATATATAAAATATAAAGAATCGGTTTTTTTGTGTTCCATAATAGTAAAAATCCGAGATTGGGCCTTCGAAGTAAGGCTCAAAAAGTATAGGGTATTGCACTTAAAAATTAGTGATTTTTAAGTGCAATACCTTATTTTTATTAAATTCAGCATAAACATAAAAATCCATTGACTAAATTAGTCAATGATACTACACTATGATTGACTAAACTGGTCAATGGAAATTGTGGGAGGATTTTTCTGTGGAAGAATTGACAAAACATAAGATATTTACAATGGAGGCTACAAAGCGTGACGCACTGCTTACAGTGGCCATGAGCAAGTTTGCCAAGAACGGTTACAAAAAAACCACAACGGATGAAATAATCTTGGAGGCAGAGATATCAAAGGGTTTGCTTTTCCATTATTTCGGCACGAAAAAGGATTTGTTTATATTTATGTTCCAATATGCAGTCGCTACAATAATGAAGGAATACTATGCACAAATTGACATGAAGGAAAGGGATATATTAAAAAGGCTGCGGAATACATTCTCCTTAAAGTTAAAGCTGACCAATAAATATCCTGCAATTTTTGATTTTGTAGCAACCGCTTTTTTTGAAAAGGACCCTGCGGTGGCTGGAAAAATCCATCAGTACGCAGATCAAATGTATTTCGATGCACAAAATGAGATACTTAAAAACATTGATCAATCTCTTTTTAAAGAAAATATGGATATCCAAAAGGCAGTCGATATTATCATATTTACCCTGAGGGGCTATAGTGAATCTCAAGCTTCACCGAAAAAATGCGTTGAAGATTACAGCAAAGAACATGAGCGGTATATAAGGGAAATGGATGAATATATAACGGTACTGCGCACGGCATTTTATAAGGAGGAGAAAGAGTATGAAATTTGCCTATAGTTACAGTGACATCACCAATGAAACAATTGGTTTCGCAGGAGGGAAGGGCGCTTCTCTTTGTAAGATGTATAATTCCGGGATTGCTGTTCCCAATGGTTTTGTCATTTTGTCTACAGCTTTTGAGAACAATAAGCTGAAAAAAGAAGTACACTCTGACATAGAAAAATGTCTTGAAATGCTGCCTGACAGTACTTTTGCTGTTCGCTCCTCCGCTCTTTCAGAGGACAGTGCAAGAACATCATTTGCGGGGGAGTTTGAATCCGTGTTGGATGTGGCAAGTACTGATGTATTTCCTGCAATTGAAAAGGTTGCCGTTTCAGCAAAATCTGAGCGAGTGATGGAATACAGCAAGGTTCACGGCATAAATAATGGTCACAAAATTGCAGTAGTAGTTCAAATCATGATCAATGCAAAAATGGCAGGTGTGCTTTTTTCTGCAGACCCTATTACCGGCAGTCATGTAAATATGGTAGGAAACTTTGTTTTTGGCGCAGGAGAGCAGCTTGTGTCTGGCGAGAAAAATGCCTATCCTTTTACGATATCAAGGCTGGGCGGAAAATACCAAGGGGATAGATCTCTGGCCCCATACGCAAAGGCCATGTATAAGGCTGCTTTGAAAGCAGAGGAGATATTCGGCTGCAAGCTGGATATTGAATGGGTTGTGGAAGGCGGAAAGCTTTATATTGTCCAAGCACGCCCCATCACTACTCTTCAAACCATTAATTATGATACCTATGAAATCAATCAAAGCCTGGATACTGATGCCCTGTGGAGCAGTAATAACGTAGGGGAAGCTGTACCTGACGTAATGAGTCCATTTACATGGAGTTTGCTGCATGAGATGGATTTAGAGTGCCAGAAAGTACCTGGGTATTTTATGTTCGGCAATATTTGCGGCAGAACATATTCCAATATCAGCATTATGATTTCTTCGTTAAAAGTGTTGGGATATAATGTTCCAAAGGCAAAGGAGCTTATAAGCGATGTTTTTGGATATATACCTGAGAATATAGAAGTGCCTATTTATCCTTTTGCAACAGCGCATTTAATCAAGGAAATGTTCCTGCGGGCTAAGAAAAGCTTAAAACGTATGAGCGATTCAAAAAAACAAAAGGACTATTATTTAAAATATACACCGGTGTGGTATGTCAAAACACTTGAAAGCATAGAAGCCGCAAACACTAAAGAGGATTTGTATAAGCTTTGGACATCTGACGTACGGCCCTTCTTATCGGCTTTATGGTATATCTGGTTTGGAGGAGCTGGAAGTGCAACATTGGCCACACTTCGGAAAAAGCTTTCTAAGATGGCAGGCGAAGAATTGGCCAATTTGTTATGTTCTAATTTCAGCGGCGAACAAACTCTTGTAAGCATGCAGCCGTTGCTGGCAATAGAACAAGTGATTAATGGCAGCTTAACCCATGAAAAATACCTGGAGCTTTATGGTCATAGAAGTCCTCATGAGCTTGAGGTTTATTATGAATACCCTGCAGACAATCCTTCGTTTATAGATCATCAAATTAAGGAATACAAAAACAGCAATCTAAGACCCACTGAGCTCATAAAAAAGCAACATAGTGAATTTGCGAAGGGCAAGATACTTTTTGCGCAAAAATTCCCTTCGAAGCAAAAATGGCTGGAGAAAAAGCTTGAAACTATTTCTAAGGATGCTAATACCCGTGAATCCCTGAGGAATGAGTTTATAAAGGTTTTTAGAGTAATGAGGCATTTACTGCTGAAAATCGGCTCTGTTACAGGGATTGGTAATGATATATTTATGATGTATTGCTTTGAAGTTCCAAAGTTTTTGCAGGGCGACATTGAAATGCTGGATAAGCTCGCGAGAAGACGCGAGAGTTTTGAAGAATATCAAAAGATGCCTGTTTTCCCACAGTTGATTAGAGGAAGGTTTAATCCCAAGGAATGGAATAATTCTAAGGATCGGAGGCAGGACTACTACGACCCTAATGCCCAGGTGCCAACAATAGACAAAAACGACATTAAAGGTTTTGCCGGAGCCCCGGGCACAGTGGAAGGAAGGGTGCGTATTTTGCGCAGCTTTGATGAGGCAAAAGATTTTCAAAAGGGAGAAATACTTGTAACTACTGCGACAAACATTGGCTGGACACCACTGTTTCCAAAAGCTGCCGCCATTATTACCGATCTCGGCGCACCTTTATCTCATGCTGCAATTGTGGCGAGGGAGCTGGGGATTCCTGCAGTTGTAGGCTGTGGAATAGCAACAACCGGGCTAAAAACAGGGGATTTGGTTATTGTAAACGGCAGTATTGGTGTTGTTACGAAAAAAAGTTGAGCCCTGATTTGTAATTTAAAAAGCAATAACAACACTTGAAAGTTCAACACATTCACAAATGAAAGCTTATGAAACTAATGGTTACAAGAAGTGTTCCATAATAGTAAAAAATAGAGGTTGGTCTTTTATGGTTGCAGCCACCCAGGCCGCTGTTAGCAACAAAGACCAATTAAAATAAAAATTGAAAAAAATCGATGACTTATGGTACTATATTAAAAGAGAAATTCATATTTAAAGTTTTATAGGGTTCCGCAGTCTATGCAAGAACTGGCCTGGACCAAGATAAAACGCACAGTTCTCGGTGTACACGGAAGGATAAAAGCCTGGGAGATATTAAAGTATATCTTCCGGGTTTTTTAGATTTAATAATTATGTGATGAAAGCGAGGAAATAACTAATGTTTAGAGAGATGAGAAGAGGTAAGCAATTATTATCAATGGAAGACACCGTAGCTGTAATGGATAGATGCACAAATGGTGTCCTGGCATGCTTAGGTGATGAAGATTATCCTTATGCAGTTCCACTTAGCTATGTCTATTTCAATGACAAAATCTATTTTCATTCAGCAAAAGCTGGACATAAAATCGATGCTATTATGAAGAACCCTAAGGTATCATTTTCAGTAATAGATGAAGATACGATAGTAAGCGAAAAATTTACCAGTTATTTCCGCAGCGTTATTGCTTTTGGTAAAGCAAGAATTGTGGAAGGTGATGAATGGCTGGAAGCTATTAAGGCCTTAGTTGAAAAGTATTCAGCAGATCAGCCTGAAGAAGCCAAACATAAGGAAATAACCGGATGTACGCAAGCTTATATAATTGCAATTGACGTCGAGCACATGACTGGCAAGGAAGCCATTGAATACGTCAACGCTAAAAGATAATAAAGTGTTCCATAATGTGAAAAAACGGCGATTGGTCTATTTTAAGAAAATTTTATATTTTGGTTTTATAGGGTTCCGGAGTTTTTTAAAAAAGAACTGGCCTGGACCGAGATAAAACGCACGGTTTATCTGTGTTCACGGAAGGATAAAAGCCTGGGAGATATTACAAGTATCTTCCGGGCTTTTTTATTAATTATATAAGGAGTGAAGAACATGAAATGGATACTATTAGTTATTGCAGGACTTTTAGAAATGGGCTGGGCTGTAGGTTTGAAGTATTCCCAAGGGTTTACAAAACTTGTACCGAGTATATGTACAATATTGGGGATGATAGCAAGTTTCTATTTTTTATCATTAGCCTTAAGAAATCTTCCATTAGGAACAGCTTACGCAATCTGGACAGGAATCGGCACAGTAGGGACTGTAATTTTGGGAATTATACTGTTCAAAGAACCTGTTGACCCAATAAGGCTAACCTTTATTGGATTTATAGTTATAGGAATTATAGGCTTGAAAATTGTATCTGCTCATTAAATTAGATTTTCCTATGCGTTCATAGAAATAAATAAGGATATAAAATAAGCGGGGATTCTGTTAGGTCAGAATTCCCACTTCGATGGATAGGGGAGAAGATCGATTAGACAGTCAACTCCTGATGTGCTTCTTTCAACAAATCAGGGATCTCCAGCTTTTGGGGGCACTGCTGTACACAAAGGCCGCAGGTGATACATTGATCAGCCCCTGAGCCGGGAGTACGTAGATTTCTTTGATAAAAAAGCTTATCTATGCCTTGGGGCTTGGAGAACTGATAGCTGTTATAGACTTTAAAGATTTCTGGGATATTGACTCCATGCGGGCAGGGCATACAGTATTTGCAGCCTGTGCAGCCAATCCGCTTTCTCCCTTCATAAACATCCTGGATTTTGCGGATTAACTCCAGATCGCTTTCTGACATGACATTAGGCGCAGCATGATCAAAGATTCTCAGATTGTCTTTGAGTTGATCTAATGAACTTGTACCGCTTAAGATAACGGAAACCTCAGGCCGGTTATAAAGCCAGCGGAAGCACCATTCAATGAGTGAGCGCTTTTCAGGATAAGTATTGATTAATTCAGTTATCTCTGCTGGGACATTATTTAACAGAGAGCCTCCGCGCAGCGGTTCCATGATGACCATGGCCAGACCTTTTTCTGCTCCATATTTCAGCCCCTCAATACCGACTTGTTGGTGTTCATCTAAAATGTTGAGCTGAATTTGGGCCATCTCCCAATCATAGGAATCCACAATTTCCTTAAAAGCAGGAAAGGTATTATGGATGGAAAATGCTTTGTGGCGGATTTTCCCTTTTTCAAGCATTTTATCGAGAAAGGTGAGTCCATCGTATTTTTTTACGGTTTCCCAATGTTCATGATTTAGATTGTGGAGCAGGTAAATATCAATGTAATCCGTACCGAGCCGTAGGAGCTGTTCATCCAGATATTTTTCAAAGTCGGCATGACTGGTGATATAGAAGATTGGGCTTTTCGTGGCTAAATAGGTGCGTTCACGGTAGCCGTCTTTCAATGCTTTCCCAGTAATCACTTCGCTGTCTTTGTATATATAGGCGGTGTCCACGTAATTGACACCATGATCAATAGCATAGTGGACCATTTCTATCGCGTCAGCTTCATTGGAGGGAAATCTCATACATCCAAGGCCAAAGCGCGATACCTTTAAATCCGTTTTACCAAATTGAACATACTCCATTGATGGGTCACTTCTTTCTATAATTTTATTAAAATGATTTGATTTAAAAATGACTTCTTATTTTTTTCAGGTTTCACAACAAGAAGGAATGGGCAATCCTGCGTCATAAGCATGGCAGGCGTTATGGTAATAATCGAGCTTATGATCAAGCAAACGGAGATTTTCTTTTAAATCCTCCATTTGCTTCAATACATCTTCTTTATGCTTAAGCAGCATATCTTGACGGGCATGAAGGGTATGATTGCCTTCATGTTGCCAGTCCGTAAACTGCTTGATCTCCTTGATCGGCATTCCCGTATTTTTTAGACAACAGACAACCAAAAGCATATCCAGATCAGCTTCGGTAAAAACGCGATTGCCGGCTTTCGTCCTTGAGATGCTGGGCAGTAAGCCTTCGCGGTCATAGTATCTTAGAGTATAGGTTGTTAAATGCATCTTCTTGGCGGCTTGTGTTATGCTGTATTCCATGATCATCGTCACCTCGATTTTTATTGTATAGTAATATTGTACGACTTACAGTTAACTCTAAGTCAAGCTTATCCAAGGGAATTTTTTTATAAGCTGCCTATTGACTTATAGTTTACTCTAAGATTTATAATTACGTATATAATCAATTCTAGGAGGGTTATTGATGAAAGTTATTGCAATTAATGGGAGTCCCCGTAAAAACGGCAATACAGGACAAGCACTGCAGCTGATGGCTGATGAGTTGAAAAAGGAAGGCATTGAAGTCGAGATCATTCAGGTCGGACACAAGAACATTCATGGCTGTATCGCCTGCGGACACTGTTTTACTTCCGAACAGAACCAATGTGTTTTTAAAGATGACATTCTCAATGAGGTAGCGGCCAAAATGCGCGAAGCCGATGGATTTATCCTGGGTTCGCCAACGTATTATGCAGGAATTGCCGGGACCATGAAATCATTTCTCGATCGAGTATTCTATACCAGTTCGGGTTATTTTAAATATAAGGTTGCGACTTCAGTCGCAGTTGTTCGTCGTGCCGGCGGAGTGGATGTGGTACATCAGCTTAATAACTATCTCAATTTGGCACAAACGGTTACCCCGCCGTCCCAGTACTGGACTGTTGGCTATGGTAGAAGCGAAGGAGAAGTTCACCAAGACGGAGAGGGTATCCAGACCCTCCGTAAAAATGCCCGGGCAATGGCTTGGCTGCTCAAGGTGATTGATGCCAGCAAAGGCAAGATTCCTTTCCCGATTGAAGAAGAGCGTGTTATGACCAATTTTATCCGCTAAGGAATAAAGGATAATACTAAAAAGCCAGTTCAAGCAAGGAGCAACGATATAGGCTCTTAAGGTTTTATTATAGGAGAAAGAACAAAACCAAAAAAGACATGCAAATTTTGCATGTCTTTTTCTTTTTACCGGTAGTATATTTGGCCAAAAATAATTTAAAAAACTTAAGTTTTAAATTTTTTTGACATTTGACTTATATATCAGCTTGATATAATATCTATATATCAAGCTGATATGTGTGTAATTCTTTGAGTAAAGGCTCAGGAGGTTTAAAATGGCAAATGAAAAGAAAATGGATTGTGTGATTCTTGGACTGTTAAGTCATGAATCGCTGACGGGGTACGAGATAAAAAAAAGAATGGATACAGCACTTAAATTTTTCTGGAGTGCAAGCTTTGGAAGTATATATCCTACACTCAATTCCCTCCTTCAAGACGGCCTGGTAACTAAGCTTGAGATAACAGATAAGGGAAGAGATAAGGTAATTTATACAATTACGGATGCGGGAAGAGAGTATTTAAAACAATGGCTTGTATTTCCTGTGACAAAAGATGAGTTAAGATACGAGACTTTACTGAAGCTTTTCTTTGGAAGTGAGATTGGTCCAGAGGTAACAATCGGTCACATCCTAGATTTCGAAACAAAGATCAAAGGTGAATTGCCTTATTTAGAAGGGGCTGTTCGCGAATTAAAGAAGATTCAGAAAGAAGAGGAGGCGCATAGCTACTATCTGTTGACAGCTCTATTTGGAGAAAAAGTTTATAAGACATATATAGAGTGGTGTGAAGAGGCCAAAAAGATCCTGGAGGGTTAGGGCATGGATAAAAATATTAAGCTGACAATGATTGGTGTTGTCGTATTGGTGGGTTTATTTGTCTTTTGTGGCATTGCCTTTAATCAAGTGTTTCGATATATCAGTTACTCTTTTTATAAGAATACTGAACAATATACACAGGGAGATAACACAGTAAAAAAATTAGAGATAGGTAAAGAAAAAGATTTAATTGGATATGTAAGAAGCACTGATTTTACTCAGGCCAAGAAAACGATTCTTTTCTTTGGTGGCTCTAAAGAAATAGCTTACAATGCGGTATTAGACTATGGTAAGGTTTTTGATGATTATGCATTTGTATCTGTTGATTACCCTGGAAGTCAGGAAAGCAAAGGATCAATGAATTTACAAACCATGCAAGAAGCAGCATTAGGATTCTATGATTATATTGTCGATTTGGATTATATAGATAAAGATAATATATATATTATGGGAAATAGTTATGGTACAGGTATAGCAACCTATCTTGCATCAGAAAAAGGCTGTAAAAAGTTGGTGTTAGTTACTCCATATCGAGATGTTTTTGATTTATACAATGCAATTATTCCAATCTTTAATAGTCCATTGGGCTGGTTTATTACAGACAATATTAATACAAAAGAATATGCGAAATCTGTAACAGAACCAACTTTGATTATCACATCCGATTCTGATGGTACACTGGATCGGTCGATTTCCTATTCGTTAGTAAATTATTTTAATGATGCTCGTGTTACTGAATTTCAAGGGATTAAACATGCTGGATACCTCAAGGATGAAGGAGTTGTTTCAACGATTAAAAGTTTTTGTGAATAATTTAATTTTTGGAGATTCCATACTTATAGGACATGCTGTTAGGGCAGGATTTGGGGGGATGTGAATGATTGAATATAATCTGGGGAAGAAGGTCAACTTTGAACATCTTGTACAACTCTTCAACCAGGCAGGCTGGACAGATAAAACATCGGATCTAGACCGTCTACAGTTAATGGTTGAGAATTCACAAATCGTTGTCACTGCTTGGGATGAGGGGAATATGATTGGTTTCGCTAGATGCGTTACTGATCATGTATTCAATGGCCAAATAAATAACGTTATAGTTGACCAAGAATACCGCGGTAGGGGAATTGGTAAGGGACTTATTTCAAACATTCTTAACAGTAGTAAAATGGTTACTTACATTCTTAGAGGTGACTCTGAAAATGTAGATTTTTACAAGCATATGGGATTTAAGGACGCCAATTTATCTTTGGTTTATAATCGAGTTGAATGAATAATGTATAGGAGAAAAATCAGATGAGAAATATTGGAACAAAATGGCTCGAAACAGATCGGTTGATACTACGCATGTTTGAATTAAGTGATGCAGAACCAATGTATAGAAATTGGGCGAATGACCCAGATGTGACAAAATTTCTAACGTGGCCTCCACATGATAATATTAAGGTTTCATCGGATGTATTGAGAGACTGGATTAGCCAATATGAGAACGATACATTTTACCAATGGGCGATTGTGCTCAAAGAAAACGGCCCGGAGCCGATTGGAAGTATTAGCATTGTTAGGATGGATAAACGCATTGGAATGGTTCATGTAGGTTATTGCATAGGTAAAAAATGGTGGTATATGGGCATTACCTCTGAAGCACTTTCTAAATTGATTAGTTTTTTCTTTGAAGAGGTTCGAGTAAATAGGGTTGAATCCAGACATGATCCACTTAATCCTAATTCCGGAAAAGTTATGGAAAAGTGTGGTTTGCAGTACGAAGGTACTGTGAAACAAGGGGACTGGAACAATCAAGGAATTTGTGATTACTCTATGTATGGATTGGTTGCAGATGATTATTTGAAAAACTCTCAACTCACAAAATAAGGGAGTGGAGGTATTGGAAAAGGGTAAACTATTAAAAACCGAGGTTGGTCCTTGATGATAGCTGCGGCTCAAGCGGCTGTAAGCAACAAGGGTCAATAAATTAAAGCAACAAATAGTTAGAAATAGCTCTCAAAGCCTTATACATCAAGGTTTAGAGAGTTTAGGTACAAAAAAGTATGGGTATTGTCTTTGAGTGATTTTAAGAGACAGTACCCAATTTTTTATACAGTTCCATATGAAGTACAAAAAATGAAACTCAGCCGTCTCACATCTTTAATCATTTATTTAGTCTTATAACAAAAAGATCAACTAAAGTATTAACAAACTCATCTCTATCAAGAGGTGCTGATGAGAAAATATCTATTTGATCAAACTTAGAAAAAGCAAATTGATGTACTAGGCTTAGAAACATTTGAGAATACAGTTGAAAGTTTGATTTGGGAATAATCCCTTGATCAGATATTTTATTAAGATAATCGGTTAAATAATTGATGTATGAAGTAAGGATGGTCTGTACTTCAATGGCTATGGGTGAATTTAATGAGATTTCAATTAAACAAAACTCAATAAAAAGGTGATTTTCAAGAATTGAATCAATCAAAGTATTGCAAATATACCTTAGATCAACACTTAAATTACCTGATAAGTGACCGAATAGTAAGTCATAAAGAACTGATACGTCGGAGTAAGACTTAAAAATTTCGTCGAGCAATCCATCTTTTGTTTGGAAATGACGGAATACAGTAATTTCATTAACATTGGCTAATACTGCTATTTCTTTTATAGTTGTTAACCTATAACCATTCTTGCTAAATAGAGTTAAAGCGCAATCAAGAATTTTTTTACGGGTATCCAATTTCGAAACCATAACTTAGTTACCTCTTTTAATTAATTTCGACTCCATTTTATCAAGATTTATAAGAAAAGTGAGAACTATTTAAAAATATTTAATAAACGACAAATTGCGACAAAAACTTAAGAAAAAGTGATTATAATATAAGTATGAAAGTAATAACTTACATACAGTAAACGACCTGTCTAAATTCTTCCGAGTTTATAAGTCCTATACTTACAGTCAATTTAATATTTTAATGAGAGGATGTTATCAAAAGGATGAAGATTAAATTTTTAAACTCGATTGGTGGAAGATTGATTATATGGTTCCTTATTTTTTCACTAGTACCTCTTATAGGTATTAGTACATTTAATTATTTAACAAGCAAGACTAATATGACTAATGACGCTATTAGTAATATGAATGCGACGGCGAATCTAACTGCCGATGTTCTTAATGATTGGTTAAATGAAAAGATAGAAGTGGCAAATAATATAGGTCAAGACCCTGTGTTTGAGTCAGGGGATAAAGCACAAATAATTGATTATTTGAAACGGGAATCCGCTGCGACACCTTATGCAGAGGTTCTTATTTGGGCAGATAGTAGTGGCCAGGCAGTCAATTCACTAGGAGCAACATTAAATATTAGTGACCGTGATTATTTCAAGACGGCAATTCAGGGTCAGCCTACTATTTCAACTTTATTGGTATCCAAGAGTACAAATAACAATGTTGTTCCTATTGCAATACCTATAAAGGGAAAGCAAGGTACTTCAGTATTAGTTCTGAGTTTAAAAAGTGATGCCATAAAGACCATAATAGACAATGCAAAATATGGTCAAACAGGATACGCTTACTTGGTTGATAAAACGGGCCTTGTTATTGCTCACCCTGATAAATCGCAAATTCTTAAATTAAATGTCACAAAATCTGATGCCGAAAGCCTAAATCAAATAGGCCTTACAATGTTAAAAACAAATCAGGGAAATGGAGAATATACCTTTCAGAATATACAAAAGGAAGTGGTTTACACAAGTATTCCAAAAACAGGTTGGCGTTTGGTCCTAACTGCTCCTACAAATGAATTTTATGCTTTCGCTTCTAAGCTTTTATACTTAAGTTTGACAATAGGATTAGGAGTAGGAATAATTGTTGTATTATTAGCCTGGTTAATTAGTAAACAGATTTCAAAACCAATAGTGGCCTTAGCTCAGCAGACTGATGTTCTAGCTACAGGTGATTTGAATGTAAACATTAGTGAAGGTTTTTTGGGCGAACTCGGTGTTCTTGGACGGTCTTTAAAAATTATGACTGAAAATCTAAGAAACATTGTCTCCGAAGTTCATCAAAGCTCAAGTCAAATAACTGCTTCGGCACAGGAATTAAGCGCTTCGACTGAAGAATCGACATCTTCGGTGGAGCAGGTTGCCAGATCTATAGAGGAAATGGCTACTGGTGCTAGTAATCAGGCAAATAGCTCTCAACAAATTGTACAAATGGTTGATCAGATCGCCAACGCTATCCAAAGTGTGAATACTATGATTAATAAAACAGTAGAAGGCGCTAAGGCAGCAAAAGAATCAGTTGATGAAGGCATGCAAGCGGTAATAAATCAAAATCAGAAGATGGAAGAAAGCCTCGCCGTAACACAACAAGTCTCTAACGCTATTGAACAGTTAGTGAAACAATCTGCTGAGGTTGGAGTTATTTTAAGCACGATCTCGGCTATTGCTGAACAAACGAATTTGCTTGCTCTTAATGCTGCCATTGAAGCTGCTCGTGCGGGTGAGCACGGAAGGGGATTCGCTGTTGTAGCTGATGAGGTAAGGAAATTGGCCGAGGGTTCTAAACAGGCAACAGAAGAAATTGCCAAGATAGTCGCAGGGATTCAAAATGGTGCCCAAGATGCATTTGATCAAATGAATAAGGCTAAAACTGTGGTTGAATCACAGGAGCTTGCGGTAGAGAATACCCATAGATCTTTTACAAGTATCACTGCTATAGTAGGATCAATGGGGGAACGCATGGAAGAAATTAAGGCTTCCTCAGAAAAAATTGGTGGGCATATAAAGGACATTTCCGAAACTATCGAATCTATAGCTGCAGTTTCTGAGGAAAATGCTGCTGGAGCAGAGGAAGTTTCAGCGAGTACCGAAGAATTAAGTGCAACAACGGAAGAAATTGCAGCATCCGCAAATTCATTAGCATTGTTGGGGCAAGAACTAGATAAAGCAGTTTCTATATTTAGAATGTAGTCACTTGCTTAGAAATCACTGGAATAAAGGGATAATGTAAAAAATCTATTTGCATTATCCCATAAGCGTTGACTATAATCCAGATACAATGGGCATTTGAGATTAATCATACTATAAAGAGTATAGGGTATTGGAACTTAATTCATTTTGATTTTAAGTACCAATACCCTTATTTTTATTAAACGCTACATTTCTGAACACTAATCAGAAATAAAAAAGACTATTATGGAATAAAGTTACCCTTTGTCAAGGAGGGTTAAAAAAAGCTATAGTTGACTAAGAAGATGTGGTATGCTCCCCTAAAGGTAGACAGATTTGATTGAGATTGGGTTATCTTTGGGAATCGTATCCTAAGGGGCACTGCTCTTGAATTTGGGTTTGAGCAAGCTTAATCTTGGGACGATGACCAATACTCAGAAAAAGTAGAGTAGTTTATTTGGACCCTTACGATCAGATCTCAACAGCAGCAGGGTTTCAATCTTTGGGTTTTCTGTTGCTTAAATATCGCATAATCTCGATGATTGAGCTGCTTATATAGGGAAGAAGCCGATATTGACTATTTAGGGGGATATAGTATTGACAAATCATATAAAGGAGTATAAACTAAACCTATAAAAAAACTAGGATATTGCGATTGACTGAAAAGACAGAGATCGCTTCCTGATTCATTTCAGGGAGTGGTCTATTTTTATAGGTGAGTGATTGATAACTTTAAGTAGCGAATTACAATCGTATTTGTAGCAAACGAACGGGCTTCTCGTAAATCTGAGTGGATTTTCTGGTTATAGTCGTTGGAGGGGGTGATTAGATAAAATGAACGAGAGTTTAAATACTATACAGCATTCAGTAGATATTATGCTACAGGAGTTTGCCACAAAAGATAAACCTGACCAGGAAATGACGACCTTGTTATGTAAATATGGTATTGAACTGGGTAAAGCTATCAAAGAGTATATAGAATTGCAGGGGTTAGAACTAAATCTCAGGTCATTTCTGACAGGATATGGGGTTGTCCTTTCCTGTCACCGGAAAACATGTATAATACAAAGTGGCAGTGATCAGTACCGTATAATCCATTGTTCAGCAGATGATTATTGTTGCTTAAAGAACATAGAACTAGGAAATTTGTTATGTCAGTTAGATCTGGCAGTATTAGAAGGGTTTGATTCTGATCTGGAATTAGATATTACCGGAAGTATGAAGATAGGATCTCGTGATTATTGGTTTGAGTCTGAAATTACACAAACACCCTGAAGGTGGACATATCAGTGGCGCAACCCTGACCTCGAAAGCTTATCTTCAGGGAGTGGAAAATGCGCTGAAGCAGGCACAATAGCAATATGAAATAATCCCGCTTGAAACGGAAAGTTCAGCCAAGGCCTTCTGATGTCAAAATACGAATATAAAATTGATAATATCTTTGATTATGGTATACTATAATCAAAGAGGAGCCATGCGGGAAACATGACTCCAATGTAACAGCCGCTTGAAGAGCGGTCGGCTTAAGAAGATTGCGGAATAGACCGAACCTTTGTGCGGGGCGGTCTATTTCCTTTTATCGGAGGAAAGTATCAAAGCAACTAATGCTCCAAAAGAGATCATTAGCGTTAAAGCCTGGTATACTTCCATGGCAACACCTCCCTTCGGAGGAATGCCGGCCGCCCTGCAAGCCTTTTCTGTTACAAAATAATTATAGCATACAAGCGCTCTCAGCAGAGTGCTTTTTCTCGGCAGGGTGCTGGGCGGTCTCTTTAAATAACCCCATCCCTCAGGAAGAAAGGTATATTTACCAAGCTCTGTGCGGGAGTCTGATGCTTTTAGCAAAGGGATCCTAACTCTAAAGGGGAAAAGGTATGCTTTTGCTTGCTGGACGATAAGGAACAGAGAAGTTTTAGGCTACTTATGAATATTGGTCAGTGATAAGGGCATTTCCGCTGAAAATATGGAATTAAGTACAAGAACCATGGCTGACTAGCCAAAGGGAGGGCGCAGATGGGTATTTTATTGGTTGAAGACGATATCAGCTTGATTGACGGTTTGCAATACGCTTTGCTGAAAAACGGATTTGAATTAGAAATTGCCCGCACAGTCACCGATGCTCTGCAGTTGATTTTAAAAAACCGCTATGATTTACTGCTGCTTGATGTCACCCTGCCGGATGGCACCGGTTTTGCAGTCTGTGAGCAGGTTCGCCGGCAGGGGAATCCGGTGCCGATTATCTTTTTGACCGCTTCCGATGAAGAAGTGAATGTCATCCGCGGCTTGGACAGCGGCGGGGATGATTACATAACCAAGCCTTTTAAGCTGGGAGAGCTGTGTTCCCGGATCCGGGCGCTCCTGCGCCGGGCCGGAGCAGCCAGGCAAACCGGTCCCGCCATCTTCCGCTGCGGGGATATTGCCCTTGATCTTCTGGGCAGCCGGGTGCTGCTTAAAGGCCAGTCGTTGGAATTAACCGGCGCCGAATACCGGTTGCTCTGTCTGCTGGTACGCAATGCCGGACGTATCGTTACCCGGAAAGTTATCCTGGCTGAGCTGTGGGACGGAAGCGGAGATTTTGTCGATGATAACACGCTTTCCGTCTATATCCGCCGTCTGCGGGAAAAGGTGGAAGAAGAGCCGTCCCGCCCGGAGCGACTGCTCACAGTCCGCGGCTTTGGCTACCAGTGGAAAGAGGTGGCGGGATGAGCTTTTTACGAGAAAAACAGTCCCGCCGGTTTTTCCTGGCCCTGATCGCTCTGGCCATCCTCCTGCCCGCCCTCAGCGGTTTGTTCTCCCTGAAGCAGACTCAAGCCGCCCAGGAAATACTGCTCTCCCATGACAGCGCGCTGGCCGGCTCTCTTTTAAAGCAAGGCGTGTCCCCGGCAGTGATCGCCTCCGCCCTGGCCAACCCGCAGGACGGCGGGGGTGGGCCGGGTCAGGAATTGCTGATCCGGCTGGGCTATACGGAAGAAACTGCCGTCCGTTTTCTGCCGGCTGTCTCAGCTTTTGAAAATATCACCCTTCAATATGTTTTGTCCGGCACCCTGGCCTTTAGCGGAATTCTCCTTGCTTTAGCCATAGCCTTTCTCGCCCGAAGAGAGCGGTTGTATCAGCAGGCGGGCCGAGTCGTTGGGCAGTTTGCGGAGGGGAATTTCACGGCGCATTTGCCCTGGGCCGACGAAGGCACGCTTTATCAGCTGTTTGCTTCCGTAGATAACCTGGCCACCGCCCTGCAGGCCAAAGGGGAAACCGAAGCCAAAACACGGGAGTTTTTAAAAAACACGATCTCGGATATCGCTCATCAGCTCAAAACCCCGCTGGCCGCCCTCAATCTGTATAATGAAATTATGGCGGACGAGCCGGATCAGCCTTCAACCATAACCGAGTTCTCCCGGAAGACGGCGGCGGCTCTGGAGCGCATGGAACAACTGATCCAGTCCCTTTTGAAAATTACCCGCCTGGACGCCGGGAGTATTGCCTTTAAGCAAGAGCCCTGTCTGGTTGCGGAGATCGTGGCCCGGGCTACCCAAGAGTTAACAACCCGTGCGGCCGGGGAGCAGAAGCAAATCAGCGTCAGCGGCCAACTGGAAGAGCGGATCACCTGCGATTTGCCCTGGACCAGCGAGGCCCTGGGGAATATCGTTAAGAACGCTTTAGACCACACGGAACCCGGCGGGCAGATTCGGATTTTCTGGGAGCGTTCCCCGGCCATGATGCGTATTACGGTTGCCGATGATGGAAGAGGCATTGCGCCGGAGGATATCCATCATATTTTCAAACGCTTTTACCGGAGCAAGAATGCTATGGACCGACAGGGCGTCGGGCTTGGTCTGCCCCTGGCCAAAGCTATCGTTGAGGGACAGAGAGGGACCTTGTCCGTTCAGAGCGCCCCCAAGGCCGGTACGACCTTTACCCTTGCCTTTCTTACAGAATCGTAAGCTGCCATTCACCGGATTGTAAGCTGTACCTGATATTCTGGGAGGGAAAGGGGGTATGCCAAGGATGGAAATATTAAAAGTAGAGAACCTGAGCAAGACCTACGGCAAGGGGGAAGCACGGGTTGAGGCCTTAAAGGATGTTTCCTTTACGATGGACAAAGGGGAGTTTGCAGCGGTGGTCGGTGAGTCCGGTTCAGGAAAAAGTACGCTGCTGCATTGTATCGGCGGCCTGGATAACCCGACTGCCGGCAGGGTCTGCCTTGACGGTGAGGATTTGCTTGCCATGAAGGAATCGCAGCGCACTGTTTTCCGACGTCAAAATATCGGCTTCGTCTTTCAGTCCTTCCATTTGGTTCCCGAATTGACCGTGGAACAGAATATTATTTTCCCGCTGCTCCTGGACTATCAGAAACCTGATCCATCAGCAGTCAATGAGATTTTAGAGCTTTTGGGTCTGGCGGAACGGCGCCGGCATCTGCCCAGCCAGCTTTCTGGTGGCCAGCAGCAGCGGGCGGCGATTGGCCGGGCGCTGATTGCCAAACCCATGCTGATTTTGGCTGACGAGCCCACCGGCAACCTGGACACGAAAAACAGCCAGGACGTCATGGACTTGCTGCTGAAAGCGTCCCGCCGTTATCAGCAGACGATTTTAATGATTACCCATAATGTCGGTCTGACTTCCGCGGCAGACCGGGTGCTCCGGGTAACGGACGGTGTTCTCAGCGATTTGGGAGGGATCAGGGCATGAAAAGTTATCTTGATCTTATCCCTGTTGCCGCCCAAGTTCACAAAAAGCATAACAAAATGACCCGGATCTGTATCGTGCTGGCCGTATTTCTGGTCACAGCCATTTTCGGGATGGCCGATATGGAAATCCGCAGCCAGCAGCTGCAGGTTATTAAAGGTAATGGGAATTGGCACGTTATGTTCAGAGGAATCGATGAACAGGCTGCGGCGATGATCGCGGCCCGGCCGGAGGTAAAGTCGGCCGGGTGGTATGCCTATCAGGACGGGCAGGAGCAATATACAATTTCCGGCAAAGCGGTCAGGGTAGACGGATTGGACGGAAATGTCCTGGCTGATATGTTTCCTACGG
This sequence comes from Desulfitobacterium elongatum, assembly GCF_055378975.1. Taxonomy (NCBI): domain Bacteria; kingdom Bacillati; phylum Bacillota; class Clostridia; order Eubacteriales; family Desulfitobacteriaceae; genus Desulfitobacterium; species Desulfitobacterium elongatum. Next base: position 903,841 of record NZ_AP038772.1, read on the forward strand.
AACTGGTGGCCGGGGTCTACCCAACGGAAAAGAATCAGGTTATCTTAACTGAAAACGCCCAAAGCGCTTTAGGGATCGGCTTGGGCGACACGGTCACTCTGGAGCGCCCGGCCGCAGCGCCGTTGCAGCTTTCCGTCGCCGGCTTTGTAGCGAGCACCTCCCAATTATTAAAGCAGGATGCCTATGCTGCTCTGTTAACACCGGAGGGGTTCCGTTCCGCTGTCCCCCCAGAGCGATCTTCCAATCAATTCATCGTGCAGCTTTCCCCCTATTGTAATATGCAAAACGTGATCGCGGATATTGCCCGGCAGTTTCAATTAACCGAACAGCAAGTTCTGCAAAATGGCAATCTACTCGCAGTGCTCGGTCAAAGCAACAACAATTATGTGCTTGCGCTTTACAGCGCCGCCGCTGTTTTGTTCGTAGTGGTACTGCTGGCCGGAGTTTTGATGATCACCGGCAGCCTGAACAGCAATGTCAGGCAGAGGACGGAATTTTTTGGCCTGATGCGTTGCCTGGGTGCTACCAGGAAGCAGATTATGCGCTTTGTCCGCCGGGAGGGTCTGCAATGGTGCAAAACCGCAATTCCTTTAGGTCTGGGCCTGGGAACTGCGGTTGTCTGGATTCTCTGTGCCGTCTTGAAATTTTTGAGTCCCGGCTACTTTGCCGAAATGCCGACTTTGGGAATCAGCTGGATCGGCCTGATATCCGGCGTTGCCGTAGGTATTCTGACGGTGTTGCTTGCTGCCCGTTCACCGGCCCGCAAGGCGGCGTGCGTCTCGCCTTTGGCGGCGGTTTCCGGCAACGCCGATGCCATTCACCTTAACCGCAAGGCCACCAGGATCACCTTCTTCAAAGTGGAGACGGCCCTGGGCATTCATCATGCCCGATCCAGCACCAGGAATTTTATTTTAATGGTCAGTTCTTTTGCCCTTAGTATTGTGCTGTTTCTCAGCTTTTCCGCAGCAGTTGATTTTATGAACCACGCGATTAAACCCTTAAAACCATGGACGCCGGACCTCTCCCTCATCAGCCCGGACAATACCGTCTCGATAGCAAACAGCCTAGCCGGACAGTTACGGGATAATCCGCAAGTCAAACGGGTCTATGGGCGGATGTTTGCCTATAATGTTCCGGCTGAAGTAGCAGGACAGGAAAAAGTCGTCAACCTGATTTCCTATGAGGAGCATCAGTTTGCCTGGGCACGGGACAGCTTGCTGGAGGGCTCTCTTGAAGATGTCAGGCAGAAAGATAACCAGGTTCTGGTGGTTTACGATCCCGCAAGTTCGCTGCAGGTTGGGGATATTCTGACCCTTGATTTGGAAGAGGGTCACCAGGAAGTCGCCGTCGCGGGGCTGCTTTCTTCCAGTCCCTTTGACCGGGTGGAGGGGGTGGAGACGGTTATTTGCTCTGAATCCACGTTTCGGCAGCTGACCGGTAGAACAGACTATACCATCATCGATCTGCAGCTTTCCGGCCAGGCAACCGATGAAGATGTAGAGGCGATTCGTACTCTGGCTGGTTCAGACCTCAAATTTTCCGATCAGCGCTTGAGCAATCGCGAAGGAAGAGGCGCATATTTTTCGCTGGCGCTGTTCATTTACGGGTTTTTGATTATTATCGCCCTGATTACCATTTTCAACATTGTCAACAGCATTGCGATGAGCATGGCGGCCCGGATCAAACAGTACGGTGCGCTGCGGGCGATCGGCATGAGCGACCGTCAGTTGGTCAAAGTGGTGACGGCAGAGGCGGCTGTTTATGCCGTGGCAGGCAGTATGGCCGGCTGCCTTCTGGGCCTGCCGCTGCACAAACGCCTGTTTGAACAGATGGTAACCTTCCGCTGGGGTGATCCGTGGCAGATTCCTTGGGATACAATTGGAATCATCGTGGCCATCGTCATGGTGACCACTGTGCTGGCCGTACGCGGTCCGGCCAAACGCATCCGGAATATGTCCATTGTTGAGACAATCAGCGCCCAGTAAAATGTGAGTACTGTAATTCAGGGAAAATCATTAACAAGTATTTAAAAAAACCAGAACTATGAACAGGCATGGCTTGTGTTCACAGTTCTGGTTTTCCTATGAGGAGCTGTCTTTGTGCAGGCTCATATCGCTATAAAACAATCACTGCTGCCGGGCAAGAGAGATAAAATTTATCAATCCTGGGCACATAAGCAGAAAGGATGTCCGGCAGGGTCCAGCATGGTTACAAAATCGCTGCCGCCAAATTGCTCCGGCGTTTTGACCGCGCCCAGAGCGGAGGGACATAGCCCTCTTCCTACTCTATCCCGGCCTTCAAGGCCTCACTCATCGGAATCTTATTGATTTTCTTTTTACTCACGGCCTTGGAAATCTGATACGTCAGCAAAACGATGATGAAGCCCACCAGGATGAACAGCGGGTTAAGCCGGACCGGAATCGTCATCTGCAGACTGGTCGAGAGGGTTTTCATCAAGGCGGTCACAGAGCCCATCAGGATGGGGATACCGAGGAGATAACCCAGGATAACCGGGAGAAGGTTGCTGTCAAGCAGCAGGGAATTGACTTCCTTTTTCTTGTAGCCGAAGATTTTGAAGAGGGAGATGACATTGCGGTTTTCTTCGATCACCAGCGAGGTGACGATATAGATGATGATTACGCCCAGGATAAAGGCGGTGACCGTCATGGTATAGACCAGGAGGCCAGTCTTGCTGATCATGTTCTTAATGCCGGCGACGATGGCATCCATCGATTTGGTGCTTTGGATCGTGCCTTGGGGGAAAGTCAGCTGCTCATCCGACCAGATTCCGATATAGGTATCGCCGGGAACCTTGAGCATGGCATTCAAATCCTCTAAAGGCATGAAGAGGAATTCACCGGCATAGGAGCTGGCGACCACATCGACCTTCAGGGTGTACTCTTTTAAAGTATCGTCGCTTACGACCTGCAGCTCGTCGCCGGCCTTGATCCCGAATTTGTCAGCGAGCATTTTCGTGGCGATGACCCGGTCCGGCCTTAGTTTTCCGCCCTGCAGATCCTCCAGTTTCAGCCGGGTCGTATCCGGTAGGGCACCGACGACGGCGAAGCTGTTGTTGCGGTCTTCTTTCAGAGTTACATAGACGGCATTGAACTGTTCCGTTCCGGCCAGCGGCTCGCCGCGATGGGGTTCAGTATAGACATATTCGTATTTTAAGTTATAGAGAGACTGAATGCCTTCCTTCAGCATATAGCTCAGTGAGCTTTGCAGGGTCAGGCCGTAGAGGAGGAGCACCGTGGCAATGATCACCCCAAATAGCAGGAAGCCGGTTCGGGAAAAGCTCCGGACTTGTTCTCTGATTTGGAACTTGGTCTTGAATTTGAAGCGATCGAGATTGAGGGACCTTTCCAGGAAGTTGGCTTTCTCGGACAGTTTACTGCCTTTCATCAGCTCGGCGGGCGTACGCCCGAGCAGTTTGGCAATGATTAGCCAGGCCGGGGGGCAGACCACCAGGAGCGGAATGACTATCCCGAAGAGCAGGGCCGGCCAATTATATTCAATCGCCGGCAGCGGCATGGGGAAGGCGACGAGCATAAATCTGAGCATAAATTTCATCAGGAACATGCCCAGCACAGCGCCTATCATTGCGCCATAGCCGGTAATAATCAGCGGAAACATCAGATAGTGGGAGAGCAGCTCCTTCTTGCGATAGCCCAGAGCGTATAAGGTGCCGATGACCGTGGATTCTCTCTGAATCATCCGCTTCAGCAGAATGCTCAGCAGGATACTGGTCAGGAGGATGATGGCCCCGGGAGAAACCTTGCTCATGATGCCCAGCACTTTCATCTCCATCCTGACCAGGGATACCTGGCTTTTATTCTCCGTACTCTGCCAGTTGAGGACCTGATGGCCGTGAGTCAGGAGGTAGCTTTTCAGCTCGGCTTCCTGCCGATGGATGTTATCCCGGTCATTGAACCTGACCGCATAAAAGTCGGATTTACCAGGGATTCCCTGCACGTTGCTCTTGCTGAGTACGGCAATGCCGAAGGCTTTGGCATTATTGATCAGCTCTTCTTTGGATTTGATCACATAGATATAATTGGGCAGCGCTGCCGTGCCGGCAACCCGGTAATCCCTACCGGCGATGCTCAAGGTGTCTCCGATCTTGATTTTGTTGTCACCGGCAAAGGTTTTGTCGAGGAGAATCGAGTTTTCATCCAGATCTTGGCCATCCAGGACGGCATGCGTGTTCAGCACATCGTTGCTGGAGAAAATTCTCAGGGTCTGCCCCGGTTTGGTTTCATAATCAATCACGCTGCTTTGCTCAAGCCGGGCGTTGAATTGGTTTTCCAGCTCCGGCAGATTGATTTCGGAATCAAGATAAAACTCAGCATCGGCCAGCTGATGTTCGGTGGTGAACGAGTCAAAGGCGGTCTGCAGATTGCTGGCCACCATAACCATGGTGACAAAAACCAGGCTGGCAATCAGGACCAGATAGAGGGCGCCGAGATAAATGCCCTTGTGTTCCAGCATCGTACGGTAAACCTTTTTCAGTAAAGGCATCACCAATCAATCCTTTCCGCGGAAATCGGTTCCGGATTGTCAAGAACTTCGGTGATCTCACCGCTTCTGACTTTGAATGTGCGATCGGCCATCCCGGCAATCGCCGCATTGTGGGTGATCATCAGGATGGTTGTGCCAAATTCCTTATTGATATCCTGCAGCAACTTCAAAACGCTTTTGGAGGTCTCAAAATCAAGGGCCCCAGTCGGTTCGTCGCAAAGCAGCAGCTTCGGATTTTTGACAATTGCTCTGGCGATCGCCACCCGCTGCTGTTCACCGCCCGAAAGCTCACGGGGGAAGCGTTTGCTTAAATCCGCCATATGCACTGCGGTGAGAACCCGGTCAATATCGATGGGGGACTTGCTGATATTGGCTACCACTTCGATATTCTCCCTGACGGTGAGATTGGGTACCAGATTATAATACTGAAAGATAAAACTGACATCTTCGCGCCGGTACTCTGTCAAATCATCATCACTCAAGCCAGTGATGGGGCGGCCGTCCACCAGAACCTGGCCGCTGTCCGCCCGGTCCACTCCGCCGATGATGTTCATCAGGGTGGATTTCCCGGAGCCGGAGGGACCCAGAATCACGCCGATGGAGCCTTTCGCCAGCTGCAGGCCGACGCCTTTCAGGACATCCTGGGTATTTTGTTCCGTTCTATAGCTTTTGTTTAGGGCTGTGACGTCAATAAACACATTAACACCCCATTCCGTTTTTTAAGAGCTCGATCACTTGGTTAATGGTGGCTTGGATTTCTTCATAGACCGAATCGCTCAGATCAAAGTTGTTTTGGGCCAATTTTTTGAAGACATAGTCATCAAACTGGCTGGTAACCCCCTTATAGAAAAGTGCGAGCATCTGATCATCCAGATCGCTCCGGACCGTGCCTCTTTGCTTGCCGGTAGCGATGAGCTGCAGGATATATTTATCCCCGATTTTCCAGAGCTCGTCGTTGATGGTTTGGGTCAGCCGGCCGAATTTTCCGGCCATGACATCCTGATAGAATAACGCCAGGCTGGTTTCGTGTTTGAGCAATTCGAAACGTCGGCGGCCATCCCTGAGCAGATAGTCAAAGACATCCATATCCTGCAAGGGGGTGTATTTATTGATCTCTCTCATGAAGTACTCCATGGACCAAGTGACCGCATACATAAAGAGCTCTTTTTTATCCTCGAAGTATTGATAGATGCTTCCCTTGGCCACGCCGGCGTTTTCCGCGATGGTTTCGACCTTGGCTTTCGTAAACCCGTTGGCGTGAAACTCACTGATCGCCGCCCGCACCACCCGCTCCTGCTTTTCTTCATCAAGCCTGAAAAATGTTTTCTTGGGCACTCAGCAGCACCGTCCTTTATTATTAATCAAAATGTGTGACCTTACAGTCATATTTTATGACTTATGAGTCATAAAATCAAGGGGTTTTGTTTAGTGTTTAATAAGTTGTGAAATGATCCAACATGACCACATTCCTCCTCGTAGGCAATTATTTCGGGTGGTCATGAATTTTACCCTTTGACTTTTCATCCTCTTTTTGTACTATCCTGCTTTGTTACAAGAGAGGCACCGGAAGCAGCTAATACCTTAATCTAAAAACAAATATAAAATTGATAATATCCTCGGTTATGGTATACTATAAATAAAGAGGAGCCATGCGCGAACATGACTCCAAGGTAACAGCCGCTTGAAGAGCGGTCGGCTAAAAGGTAAGTATACGGATAGACCGCAAACCTTTGGAACGGGGCGGTCTATTTCCGTCTATCGGAGGTAAGTAATAAAGCAACTAATGCTCCAAAAGAGATCATTAGTGTTAAAGCCTCATATACTTCCATGGCATCACCTCCCTTCGGAGGAATGCCGACCGCCCTGCAAGCCTTTTCTGCTACAAAATAATTATAGCATATGAGTGCTCTCAAGATAACGCCAAAAGAAGCTGTCCATATCATTTTGATATGCTCCCCTTTGAGTCAATGTCATTAAGTTAAGCAAAATAGAACGCTTACATCGATAAAGCAGATGTAAACGTTCTATTTTTATATTTTGCTAGTCATATAAAAAACACTTGACAAATAGTCAAAAATTTGCGGCTTCGCCCTTGAAATATAAAGTTTCGTGGGAGGAACGCATATGAAACCAACTGAAGTAAAAGAAATACTTTCACACATAATAAGAAGTCTATCAGATGATCTATCTAATTTTTTGCAAAATCCATCAAAGGACTTTACAAGGAATCGAAAACTATCATTTGAAACAATCATTAAAATGATGATTGGCATGGGTGGAAAGAGCTTATGTAAAGAAATATATGATTGGTTCGATTATGCAGAAGATACCGCATCTGTTTCTGCCTTTGTTCAGCAAAGGAATAAAATTTCATCTAAAGCTATGGAATATATTTTTAGAGAAATGGTTAAACAATGTGACGAGCATACTTTATTTAAAGGATATCGTCTTCTTGCTATAGACGGATCTGATATAAGATTACCTAAAAATAAAAATGACGATAATTCTCATATCAAAAATGACGAAAATACTAAAGGATATAATCTTCTTCATCTTGATGCTATGTATGATTTGATGCAACATATTTATGTTGATGCTTCGATACAAAGTAAAAAAGGTATGAATGAACATAAGGCTCTAGTATCAATGATTGAGAAATCTGAAACAACTGGAAGTGTTATTGTTATAGCAGATAGAGGATACGAATCTTTTAATAATATTGCCCATTTTCAAGAAAAGAATTGGAATTATATCATACGTTCGAAAGAATCCTACGGTATTAAATATGAAATTCCTGATAGTGATGAATTCGATAAAGAAACCACCATCACCCTTACTCGGAGAAAAACGAAAGATACAATGGCATTGATTAAAGAAAATCCTGATAGATATCGTTGGATTCAACCTCATACAACGTTTGATTACTTACTGCCTAGAGAAAACAAGATGTATGATTTGAAATTTAGAATCGTTCGATTTAAAATTTCAGATACCACTTATGAAACGTTATTTACCAATTTACCTGCCAATGAATTTCCTGCTGAAGTTTTGAAAGAATTATATAAAATGCGATGGGGTATCGAAACTTCATTCAAAGAATTAAAATATGATGTTGGATTAGCCAGCATTCATAGTAAAAAGCAAGATTTTGTACTTCAAGAAATTTTTTCGAAGTTAATTATGTATAATTTTGCAGCTTTAATATCTTATCAAGTAGAACATCCAAAAGATAAAAGAATCAATTTCGCTAAAGCTATACATTTTTGTTATCAGTATTTCAAGAGCAAAATTTCTGAAAGAAGTCTTTTGAAAATTGTGCAAAAGTTTATGTCTCCGATACGTCCTGGCAGAGTATTTGAAAGATATCAAAATATTAAAAATGCTGTCGGGTTTGCATATAGAATTTCTTAACAAAAACTCTTCATAACTACATGTTGTACAGATGGCTTATAACGTCATCTGCTTTTGGTATGTTTAAATCATAAAAATGGTGAACACTTATCATGGTGTTCACCATTTTTTGATACATTTACCTGCTCTTAATTACTTAACTTAATGACATTGACTCAAAGGGGAGCATATCACATTTCCACGGGCAGCTTCTTTTGGCTTAAAGGATTAACTCAATTTGGATATTTGCTTATTTTCTGGTCATGGACTGGTGGTCCAGCAGTCCATGACCATTTCCTTGTGCTATCTGTTCCGGAAGTGCAATTGACGAATGAGCAATCCGTTGTCGCACGCGGCTTCAAATGAGTTATTTTTCATTTTTATGATCAAGGTGCCTTGTAATAATAGACCAAATGGTCTATTATTTTATATATATGGCGTATCTAAGCTAGCAATAAAGGCGGTATCTAAGATGACCAAGAACCTCAAAGGCGAACAGTCCCGGTATAAAATCATCCGTTGTGCGGCGCGGCTGTTCTGGCAGAAGGGCTATAACGCTACCGGAATCAATGAGATTCTGACGGAAACCTGTTTGCCCAAGGGCTCATTTTATTTTTATTTTGCTGGCAAAAAGGACTTGGCTGTTCAGGTAGCCGCTTATTATGACCAAAAAATCAATGACTGGATTTCTAAAACTGCGGAAGGGAAGACGTGGGCTGATTTTATAACCGCCATCGTAACCGACATTATCGAGGGAGCCGAAAAGAAGCGCAATTACGGCTGCCCGCTGGCCGTGCTGGGGCTGGAGATCGCTTTCTCAGAGCCTGAGGTCGCAGTAAATTATGCTGAAGCCATGGAGAGAACGATGGATATCTTTGCCGATGTCCTGCGCTTTTCCGGGCTGGCCGGGGAACAGGCCGCCATTCTGGCCCAAAGAGCGTTCGCCGTTTATGAAGGGCATCTGCTGTTTTACCGGATCAGCAAGGACATCGAAGAGCTGAGACGAATGCACAGGGATCTTCTCGCTGTTGTAGAGATTTAAGCGGGAGTCTGGCATTGGCTGTTAAACACAGCCTTGGTCATAAACCAAATGAAGGAGTGGGATGATGAAAGAGAGAATCCGCGAGTACATTAAAAATCTGGGGGCAGATGACGTGGGCTTTGCTCAGGTTTCCGAGTACATAAGCCCCAATACCCCTAAGATCGAAACCTTTTTTCCTCGGGCTAAATCTCTGATCGTACTGGCTTATCGGGAGCTCTCCACCTGTGAGAGCATGGACCCGCTGCTGGCGATGAATGGCCGGCTGGACAAGAAAGAATTTGCCCGGGCCCACAGTTATCAAATTGCCCGCTATCTCGAAGACGAATTCAAGGCTAAGCTGCTCTCCATTCCGGATTCCTTTCCTCGCGGGGATGTGTCGGCGGTTTCTTTGCGCCATGCCGCCGTGGCTGCCGGACTGGGAAGTTTCGGCCGGCACAATCTGGTCATTCATCCGCGGTTCGGCACACGTGTTACCTTTACCGCACTGATTACCGATCTGGACCTGGTCTCAGATGAAAAAATCACGGAGAATTTCTGCAGCAGCTGCAATATTTGTGTCAAAAACTGTCCGGGCCAGGCCCTGGACGAGGAAGGGAAGACAAACATTGTCAAATGCCTTAAGGCCTCCCAGCCCTATTCTTTTATTTCCTATTTAGCGTTTATGGACCAATACATTGAAGCGGACCGAGAAGAACGCAAGAAAATGGCCAAGGGCTTTATGCCATACTATCAGGCGGCTTCCTATATCACGCAGTATTACTGTTTCAACTGTCTGAAGCTCTGCCCGGCCCGGTTGCAGTACTGATGCAGGCATGGGCCTGCAGCTCCCTTCGCTTTTTCATCACTTTGGCATCCGCCAATTGTGTGGTACAATTTTCCTGAAAAATGTGATACGGTTAATTGGAAAGCGGATAAGAAAGCTAACGGTTTTAAGCAGGTTATCAGAATAACCAGAGAGGACCGCTACGAAACCTCTGCCAAAATAGCGGACCAACTGAAAGTCAAGGCAGGAACCCATGTGGTGCTGGTCAGTGGGGAAAATTACCCCGATGCTTTGTCTGTCAGCAGCATTGAATTTGGGCTTGAGCAAACTTAACCTTGGGACGATGAACAATACGCAGAAGAGATAGAGTAGATTTTATCTGCTATTAAACACTTAGTTAAAAAGACACAAAACAATTCAACGCATTGTTTTGTGTCCTTTCTAATTCCTAATATAAGGGTATAGTATGACTAGTTATCTGATAAATATATAAAACAAATAGGAATAGGTGGTAATTCATATTGACTTTATGTTGCTGTTGTTATAGTATACAATGCATATACTAATTGTGTGTTGTTTTTAGAGTAACTCTTAAAGTCTGAGGAGTGAACTCCTTGAAGACATCCCAACTACGCATCAAGCTACCTAGAGTTCTTACACATGCTAGTACTTCATTATACTTATAATATACTCATACTTTCAAAGGAGTTTATAGAGGATGAAACATAATTTTGAGGAGTATATCAATCGAGTAGGAACGGAAAGTTCAAAATGGGATGCCTTCGAAGATCGCTTCCCTGGCTTAGATGCCAAGGGGTGCATCCCCATGTGGGTCGCTGATATGGATTTTAGAACTCCAGAGAAAGTGATTAATGCCATTGTGGAAAAAGCCCAATTTGGAATCTATGGCTATCCAAGACCTAAGGGCGACTCCTTCGATAAGGCGGTCATCGATTGGATATTGAAACGTCATGACTGGGAGCTTCGCAAGGAATGGATCGTTCCAACGGCAGGTGTGGTTCCTGCCATTACCTATGCGATTCAAGCGTTTACTCATGAGGGTGAGGGGGTCATCATCCAACCTCCTGTCTATTATCCATTTAAACAAACAATTACTAATAACAAACGAATAACCGTGGAAAACCCTTTAATATTGGATGATGAAACCTTAAACTACACCATTGATTTCGAGGATTTGGAATGCAAGGTTAAGGATCCAAATAATAAATTGTTCATCCTTTGTAACCCGCATAATCCTGTCGGACGGGTTTGGTCTGAAGAGGATCTAAGAAAAATTGGCGAGCTTTGCCTTGCCAACGAAGTCCTCATCTTCTCCGATGAAATACATTCTGACCTCATTTTAAAGGGGCATAAACATATACCTCTAGGAAAGCTGGATCCAAGATTCAATCAATACTCGATAACTGCCTACTCACCGAGCAAGACCTTTAATCTGGCAGGTTTCCAAGTTTCGGCAATTATTATCCCGAATGAGAAAATTCGTAAAAAGTACATCAAACAGCTTGATATCAATCAGGTGGGAAGCCTTAATATTTTTGGCCCCATAGCTCTAGAGGCGGCTTATAACCATGGAGAAGAGTACCTTGCTGAGCTACTTGAGCATGTCGAAGCTAATATCGACTATGCAATCGACTATGTAAAGAAGAATCTGAAAGGGGTTCGGATCCTAAAACCACAGGGGACCTATCTCGTATGGATAGATTTCAGAGGAACAGGACTTTCAGCCGATGAGATTGATGCTTTAGTGATTGAAAAGGCAAAAATTGCGGTCGATTTTGGACGCTGGTTTGGTAAAGAGGGAGCAGGCTTCCTAAGATTTAATTTCGCCTGTCATCGCTCCACCCTCGAAAAGGCTCTAACACAGTTAAAGTCTGCGCTCGAAACGTTATAATAGAAAAATAAAATGACACAGTATATAGGGGCAGCATGTTTCATTACAGCAGCAATCGTTGTTGGAATCCTGGGAGAAGAAACGATGGGAAAAGTATTAGAAGAAATCTCAGCATAAATGACTTGGTCAGTCTCTGGGGCTGTTTGCAAAACGGACAGAATAGTTCGTGAGCACCGCCCCTTTTTGTTTTCTAAAAAGACAAGTGCATCTACATTAGTAAATGTACTTGTCTTTTTATGGTGAATAATGATATGCTATTTGGAAAATGTTTTGTTAATTAGGAGTGATGAACATGGCTTTTTATTTTGAAGAACCTTCGCACACATTTGGAGAATATTTATTAGTGCCGGGATATTCTTCGGCGCAATGTGTCCCAACCCGTGTAAGTCTAAAGACACCCGTTGTAAAGTATAAAAAAGGCGAAGAATCTGCTATTTATATGAATATCCCTCTTGTATCTGCAATTATGCAAGCCGTATCCGATGATAAAATGGGAATTGCTTTGGCAAAAGAGGGTGGAATTTCTTTTATCTATGGCTCACAAACCATTGAAAGTGAAGCACAGATGGTAGCTCGTGTGAAGAGCTATAAAGCAGGATTTGTTATCAGTGACTCAAATATTAAACCAGACTCTACCTTGGCTGAAATTTTAACATTAAAAGAAAAAACAGGACATTCTACAGTTGCTGTAACCTCCGATGGTACGGCAACCGGAAAATTATTGGGTATTGTAACAAGCCGAGATTATCGTGTCAGCAGAATGTCGACTGAGACGAAGGTAACTGAATTCATGACCAAATTTGAGGATCTAATCTGTGCTGACGAAAAAACAACACTCAAAGAAGCTAATGATATTATTTGGGAGAATAAACTGAATACTTTACCTTTGATAGACAAAGAGCAAAAGCTAAAATGTATGGTATTTCGCAAAGATTATGACTCTAATAAAGAAAATGAAAACGAGCTTCTTGATAGCTCTAAAAGATATGTCGTTGGTGCAGGTATTAATACACGAGATTATGCAGAGCGTGTTCCTGCTTTAGTGAACGCAGGAGCGGATGTCCTATGCATAGATTCCTCTGAAGGGTTTTCCGAATGGCAGAAAATAACGATCGAATATATCCGTAAAAACTATGGTGACACGGTAAAAGTGGGTGCAGGAAATGTAGTTGACCGAGAAGGCTTTTTGTTTCTTGCCAAGGCAGGAGCCGACTTTATTAAGGTGGGCATCGGCGGTGGATCGATCTGTATTACTCGTGAGCAAAAAGGTATTGGTCGCGGACAAGCTACCGCACTGATAGAAGTTGCAAGGGCTCGTGACGAATATTTTGAAGAAACGGGTATTTATATTCCTGTATGCTCTGATGGAGGTATTGTTTACGATTATCACATCACGCTTGCCCTTGCCATGGGTGCTGATTTTATCATGCTTGGCAGATACTTCTCCCGATTTGATGAAAGTCCTACCAATAAAGTCAATATCAACGGTAGTTACATGAAAGAATACTGGGGAGAAGGCTCTAATCGTGCAAGAAACTGGCAACGGTATGACATGGGCGGAGATGGCAAGCTATCTTTCGAAGAGGGCGTTGATTCCTATGTTCCCTATGCGGGTAACCTTAAGGATAATGTAACCCTTTCCTTAAACAAGGTTCGTTCAACAATGTGTAACTGTGGTGTTTTAACAATTCCGGAATTACAAAAAAATGCAAGAATTACTCTAGTGTCTGCTACAAGTATTGTAGAGGGCGGTTCACACGATGTTGTTTTAAAAGATAGCAACATTATGGATTATAATAAGTAGCGATCCCTCTAAATATTGCAAATTGAGTTTAACCCGCCTAAATGGCGGGTTGGATTTTTTTATGTTCATCTCGTCCTCGAAGTTCGAATTGAGTGAATGGAGTTGAATTTACAGGATTTAGTTATATAATCTTGCTTATTAGGCTTTGCTTAATTGGTGGAAAAAAGGACGTATGTGTACAAATGGATGGAGTGTAATCAAACATGAATGGATCTAATTTTGAGACATTGCTCAAAAGTGCCAGAAAAATACCCCCAGTGCGAATCGCTATTGCTGGTCCGGCAAAATCTGAATTGCTTCAGGTCTCAAAACGAGTTCAAGATGAGGGCATCGCAGAACTTACCTTGATAGGAGATACTGCTTGGGTCATTCAATTAGGGGAGCGAGTGGGGTTAAACATTACGAAGGCTGAACTGATCCATGAAACGCAGTCAGATCTGACAGCGGCTCAATTAGCGGTAGAGGAGGCAAAAAAAGGAAAGGTCCAGCTTCTCATGAATGGATTTGTGAGTAGTAAGCATATGCTTCAGGCAGCAATGGATTTACAGACGGGAATCAGCACTTACCGCTTTTTTAGCCAGCTAACCGCTCTGGAGCTCCCGGGGTTCTCCAAGCTATTATTTATTGCAGATACAGGAATTCACTCTAGCCCTAGGGTAATGGAAACGCGTGATATCTTAATTAATACCTTAGAATATCTAAGGAAGCTCGGAATGGAAAAGGTGCGTATTGTTGTTCTAAAAGCAACACCTACTATTGAAATGGATGAATCTATACAAAAGGAAAAGAATTCTAGTGTTGAGATTCCGCACCTTATGGATTTGAAAGAGCGTTTTCCGGAACTTGAACTATTAGAACAAATGAGTATGGCGGAAGCCATGATAGGAGAGCCCCCTGATGTGTTTCTCACTCCGAGTGGGGAAGCAGGACAAGGGCTTAGTCAGGCTTTATGTGCTTTTGCAGGAGGGAAGGCGGGAAATATTATCTTAGGTGGAAAAGTTCCGCTCGTTCTTACAGCCAATAATCCAACGGAAGAGCATTTGTGGAGATCGATTTTAATGGCCTTACAACTATATGTCCTCTAAATGTAATACAATAAAGATAGAAGAGATTAGGTTCAAAGGGGGAGATAACATGACTGAAAATATTCGACGACGCACTGAGATGGAAGAGTGGGAACGTCTCTCTTCAGTCGCGGCCAAAAGTAGTGAGGCAATCCGGGAGCGAGAAGAAGTGGAATGTACGATTCGGACCAAATTTCAACGCGACCGGGATCGAATATTACACAGTAAGCCCTTTCGCCGGCTTAAGCATAAGACCCAAGTATATATCGCCCCGAGTGGGGATCATTATCGCACACGAATGACCCATAGCCTTGAGGTCGCTCAGATCTGCCGAACAATCGGCCGAGGTCTTCGCTTGAATGAAGACCTCATCGAAGCGATCGCCTTAGGGCATGATGTCGGACATACGCCCTTTGGACATGTCGGAGAAGAAGCGATTCGTAAGATTATTGGGCATTTCGAACATAATGAGCAATCGATTCGAATCTTGACTGTTCTCACTGGGGAAGGGAAGGGTTTAAACTTAACACGCCCTGTTCTGGACGGAGTCTTGAATCATACAGGATCTGGGGTGCCCTATACATTAGAAGGTCAGATTGTAAAAACGGGAGACAGGATTGCCTATCTCTGTCATGATTATGATGATGCTTTAAGGGCAGGGTTACTACATCCTGAAAACTTACCTTTAAACGTCATAAAAGTCCTTGGGAAAACTCCAAGCCAGATGATTACGACGATGGTTGTGGATATGATCGATTGTTCGCAGGAACAATTGAGTATTAAGCAATCAGATGAGGTTGCAAAAGCGATGCAGGAATTTCGTCGTTTTATGTTTGAAAGGGTATATAATAGTGAAACGCTCCGTGAGGAGCGCCTTAAAGGGGAATATGTGGTTCAGGCTCTATTTCATTATTACACAGAGCGGATGGAGAAGCTCCCTCCAGAGTATCTTACCTGGGCGAATGGGGATGAGAAAAGAGCAGCAGTTGATTACATCTCTGGGTTGACGGATAACTATGCGATTGAACTCTTTCAAAATTACTTTGTCCCGAGGCATTCTTCCTAATCTCAAATAAGAGATCCTCATTCGTCGACTAGAAATCTTGAAGCTCTCCATGTCAATTGGAAGTAGTTTACTCAATTATCTTGGAAAAGCAGTCGTGGCAAACGCACCAAAGTACTTTTTCTAATTCAGCAGGATATACGACATTTAGGATATGAGGGCACATACATTCAGTATTTTCGCTTTGACCACAGACATAACAGGACGAACAGACAAATGTTCTCTCTTGCTCCATCATAAGAATTCCCCTCCTTTATCTTTATTTACATTATGGTTCGGTACAAAGGTTGGTTCATCAAAGTCAACAGCTTAGAGGGAAATTGCTAAATGAAGTGAAAGACTTGTGGTTTGCTGTGAGCGATCAAAGGTTCTAAGTGAATGGGATGGCGAAAATGAAGGGGAACTCCTTATCTGCGTAAGGAGCTCCCCTTTATCAATGCTTGCATGAGGTTAGACATAACGTGTTAACATAGTCGTGGTGATAGGTTACTGCTTAAGAATTAAGCTCTCATTTCGCTTAACGGGGGTCGAGGTATCAAGCGATCCAAGGATGGCTACTGTCTGTTCTCCTTCTAGGAGAAATTCGACGCTTTTGACGTCTGGAAGGGAAGTAAGGGAATTAACGATACTATAGAGAACCATCTGCTCACCCGTTGCTCCACCTTGGAAATTATTTTTAAAGTTTTTGGAAAGATTAAGAGTAGCTATACCGTCTTTTATCTTAGCATCGAGTAGTTCTGTACCCTTGGGAAGCGGTGCGACCAACCCCGAAGGAGGAGTCGAGAATTCTTTAAATAAAGCACGGATAAGGTCTTGGTTTGTTACTGTAACTGTACGTTCTACCGGAACTAAGCCTGTAGCATCAGAAGTCGGGAAATACACGGTGACTTTGACTGAGGTGCTTGGGGTAGAAGGGTTAGAGCTTCCTGAGCCTGGTTCAGAGGCATTAGGTGTCGTAGTTGAGGGTGGGGTTGTCGATGGATTCGTGGAAGTTTTTGGCGTTCCACATCCTGCGACAAAGAGAGAGATAAGTAAAAATATTGAGATGACGAGGGTAAATCCCCGATGTTTACTAAGATTCATAGAAAAATCCACCTTTCCTGAATGTAAGCGTATCATTGTCATGATTTCGTACTATATATTGGTGTGCACTAAGTATATTTCATTTCATTCTAGCACGAAAAACCCCTAGGGGAAAGGCACTTCTCAAGTAGAAGTACTAATTCTACTCGAGTAACCCCTAATTCATGTATCCAATGGGGTATTTTACAAATAATAAGTCGAAATAAGGAGGAATTATATCAAGAGAGTAGAATATATATTGTACCTCAATAAAGTCAAAGTTTAAAGTAGTTTAAAAAGAGGATTCTAGAGTTTTTTGGCGAAGATTTCTATTAACAAGCTTGTAACAAGCTTGACAATCAGGCGAAATTATGTGTGTCAGGGGTGGCGAACAACAATCTGTGGATTACAGAATTCCTGAAGAAATCGTTGAAGAAGTTAGATTACGCTCAGATATCGTGGATACTATTTCCGAATATGTTCATCTTCAGCGTAAAGGAAAGAACTACTTAGGACTCTGTCCGTTCCATTCGGAGAAGACTCCCAGTTTTACAGTAACACCAGATAAACAGATCTTTTACTGTTTTGGTTGTCATACTGGTGGAAACGTTTTCTCTTTTTTAATGAAGAAGGAAAATTGGAATTTTGTCGAAACGGTGGAGAATTTAGCTCATAAGCACGGGATTGTTCTACCTGAAAAGGAGCTTTCGCCGCGAGAGAGAGAACAACAAACCCGTCGACGTCGTTGGGAAGAGATTCACGATTGGGCAACGGGTTATTTTCATGAGGTTTTGCTACACAGGCCAGAGGGAGAACATGGGCGGCAGTATTTTCAGAAGCGGGGAATTAATGAAGAAACGATCAAATCTTTCCGCTTAGGGTATGCACCTGACCGCTGGGATGGCTTGTTGGAAGCCTTAAGCATACGTGGAGTTAAACCCGAAGAACTTGCTGAAGCAGGCTTAGCTATAGAGCGAGAACATTCTGAGGGGAAATCCTCACACGGATTCTATGACCGTTTTCGTAAACGTGTTATTTTTTCAATCCTTGATCCGCGTCAGCGCACCATTGCGTTTGGCGGACGGGTGATTGATAATTCATTACCAAAGTACCTCAATTCGCCGGAAACAGCTTTTTTCAACAAGGGACATCATTTATATGGAATGCACCGAGCGCATCAGGGAATCCGTCATGAAGGATTTGCCCTGCTGGCTGAAGGGTACATGGATGTTATAGCCTTGCAAAAAGCTGGTTTTGAGAATGCGGTTGCTTCCTTAGGGACTGCGTTGACGAAAGATCAGGCTAGCCTTTTACGTCGCTATACGGGGCGGATCGTCATCGTGTATGATTCAGATCAAGCAGGGATTCAAGCAACACTCCGAGCGGGTGAAATTTTGCGGGATATCGGCTTCCGAGTGGATGTATTAAGCCTCGTCGGAGCAAAAGACCCCGATGAATATTTACAATCCCACGGAGTAGATGATTTCAGGAAGGCTTTAAGCCAAGCCGAACCCTATGTTCAATTCAAGTACCATATTCGTGTAAAGGCGCATCCCCCACAATCTGCTCCGGAGAAGCGCGAACTCGTGGGTGAACTGGCACCGGATATTATTAAAGTTCTGAGTCCTGTAGAAAGGGAAGGGTATGAGAGATTCCTAAGTTCAGAGCTCGGTCTGACCCTAGAAGCTGTACAACGAGAAATCGCGGGTCAGGACCGAAATTCTTCGAAAAGAACGCGAGAAGTTGAATATTCTGAACAAAAACAGGATATTTCTGTAAAAAACAGGGATAATATCAATAGGTGTGTAAATGCGAATCCATCAGGGATTTCAGTGCCTGATGGAGTATATCGTGCAGAGCGGATTCTTTTACGTCTTTTACTCGAACAGTTGATTCCCGTCTCCGAAGTGAAAGCTCAACTTGGAGAGGGATTTTGGAAAGTACCTCACCACCAACAAATATTTAATAGGATTGAAAACGTTCGTTTTATTGGAAATGCAAGCATACCGAGCGAGGAGTCGAATTCACTACAAAGTGAGATGGCAGAGCTCATGCTCGAAGAGATGGATTTATCCAAGCCAGAACGGCTTTTTCAAGACTGCATCCGACAAGTCCTTTCGATTAGGGAACAAGAAACAGTCGAAGAGCTTCAAGCTCGTATGGTAGATTTAGAAAAATCCGGCGATTTGGCAGGGGCGATGGCCCTGTTAAGAGAGATAGGAGAGCGGTTGAGAAGTGGCGAAAAGTAAGGTCATGAGCACGCAAAAGAAGAATCCGAAGGGAGGAGGGGAGTCTGTGAGTGATGAACAATTGAAAGTTGACGCGGTCAAGGAACTCGTTCAAAAAGGCAAGAAAAAAGGTTCCTTAACCTACCGCGAAATCATGGATACCCTCCAAGGAATTGAGCTCACAGCCGATCAAATTGACGAAGTCTATGAACAGCTTGGCCGGATGGGAATCGATGTGATTCCTGAAGCGGGTGAAGTTGAAGCCTTGGAAAAGACTACTGAGGATGATATCTCGGAAGAAGGGGATGAATCTGAGGGGGAAGAGGAGGTCGATGTAGACCTATCTATACCCGAAGGTGTAGGAATCGATGATCCAGTTCGGATGTATCTGAAAGAAATTGGACGTGTTCCCCTCTTGTCCGCAGAAGAAGAGATCGAGCTTGCGAAACGTATGGAACAAGGAGATGAAAGTGCAAAAAGGCGACTTGCTGAAGCGAATCTGCGTTTAGTTGTGAGTATTGCCAAGCGCTATGTCGGACGTGGGATGCTTTTCCTGGATCTCATTCAGGAAGGAAACCTAGGGTTGATTAAGGCGGTTGAAAAGTTCGATTATGTTAAGGGCTTTAAGTTCTCGACGTATGCCACGTGGTGGATTCGTCAGGCGATAACCCGTGCTATCGCGGACCAAGCTCGGACGATTCGGATCCCGGTGCACATGGTTGAGACCATCAATAAGCTTATACGCGTATCTCGCCAGCTCTTACAAGAACTTGGTCGTGAACCCATTCCGGAGGAAATTGCGACTCAGATGGACATTCCAGTTGAGCGGGTTCGTGAAATTATGAAGATCGCACAAGAGCCCGTCTCCTTGGAGACTCCCATCGGAGAAGAAGAAGACTCCCATTTAGGCGACTTTATTCCTGATGAGGATGCCCCTGCTCCTTCTGAAGCAGCTTCCTTCATTCTTTTGAAAGAACAGCTTGAAGAAGTTCTCGAAACTCTAACTCCTCGTGAAGAAAAAGTCCTCCGCTTGCGGTTCGGTTTAGATGACGGTCGTACTCGGACGTTAGAAGAGGTTGGACAGGAATTCGGAGTCACCCGCGAACGGATCCGTCAGATCGAAGCGAAGGCACTTCGGAAGCTTCGTCACCCGAGTCGGAGTAAAAAGTTGAAGGATTACCTTGAATAAAGCTTGACTACCTAATTCGAATCTCGTATAATAAACTCTGCGAAGGGCATTCCTCGATAGCTCAATGGTGGAGCAACCGGCTGTTAACCGGTAGGTTGTAGGTTCGAGTCCTACTCGGGGAGCCATTTTTTATTTTCCTTCTCGGGCCCATAGCTCAGCGGTAGAGCGGCCGGCTCATAACCGGTTGGTCCTAGGTTCGAATCCTAGTGGGCCCACCACCTTATTAATTATGGCCCGTTGGTCAAGCGGCCTAAGACACCGCCCTTTCACGGCGGCTACACGGGTTCGAATCCCGTACGGGTCACCAAACAACAGTACTAATATGTAATCAAATGTTCGAGATGTTCGATTACATGGAAGAATAAAGAGAGATCCTTCTGATTTATGTTCAGAAGGGTCTTTCTTTTATAAAGACGATGAAATTTGATCTAATGAAATATAAAGAGGCCTTCGTTCGGAGTTTCGCTCGGCTACTGTGATTAGTTGGTATAATAGTACCTCATTGTCTCAAGATTATGGCAAGAACCAATGCGTTAGGCCGTTTTCTCAGACGATAAAACTGATTTCATGCCCAGAGCATAAATAGACTTAAAGCGGATCTAGCCCAAGCTTCCAGATTCTCCTATTGTGCATAAGATAGATTGGCTAGAGTTTCTTTAAGAGCCGTGAAAGAAGGAGACAAATGAACGAGCAAAATATATTAAAAAAGGTTTTGGAAGTAATCCAAGGGTCTCTGCCTGTTTTGGATGGAACTATAAATAACAACTACGGTCAAGTTGACAACGGGGTTGTGAATTTAGTGGATGATACAGTGGATGAACAAGCAATAAAGAGGTTATCCGAAGATTTTGCAAAAGCTTTAAACGACCGGAATTTTGAGCGATTGGACGGCAGGGCGGAGTATCATCTTTATACAGTGGACCATCTCATAGAACTCATAAAGAACAATGATGAGCAAAACACTATAAGACTATTTAAAGAAAATAAAATTAAATCCAAGTATGAAGGTTGTGACTTTCTCTCGATTGCTTTTAGTGAGGACCAGGAGCAAGCTGAGGTAGCTTATGACGTAAGGATCTGTGTGGAAAGCGCTGATGCCAAATACTTTAAACAGCTAAACAAAAAGAACAATAAGGCCAATAGAATTTTCGGAGGAATTCCTTTTAGCACTACTTATACGCTAATAGTAAAAAAGGAGAAGGGGACGTGGAAGATAGACAAGTTTGAAGCTTCTGAGGAAAATATAAAAATGGGTACTGATTGATAGATTTCTTCTGGAGCTCAAAGAAAAAGCTGCATAAGGCGATATTAAGAGTAACCATTGAGATATATCTCAATGGTTACTCTTAATATTAGATAGATGTTACCACCACCAGCAACACCAGCTCCAAGTGCCATAACTGCTTCCAACTTTCGTACTGACTAATAAACCTTATGAAACAATCCATCATAATGACACTATATTCCAGCAGCGGGGGTGCCCTTGCGCAAGTAACCAAACAACACAGGAATGAATATTTTATAATATTCATTTATATCCAGTTTATAGAAATAACCATAAAGTTAAATAGAGCTGATAGGAGAATGCATATGTTTGGGAAATATCGATCTATGCCTCAACAGAATATGGGGTTTCAACAACCTTTTGGCCAGGGACAATTCCCTGGAGGTGATTTTTATCCCAGGATGGGCTTAGGACAACGTGGTTTTAAACCCTGGGGTGGTATGTCCCAAAGTGTAGGGGGGCAGGGTTTTTCCGCACCTGGTTATCCACCTAAAGTTTTTGGCCAGCAATACCCACAGCAAATGCCATCAGCGCAACTTCCCCCGTACCAAGGGTATAACCAAGGATATAACCAAGGATATAACCAAGGTTATATAGATCCAAAGCCGGTCAAACCAGAATGGGAAGGTCCTAAACAAGGCGGGATTAAAGGTTTCATCAATAATCTTATGACTAAACTAAAGAGGTAGTTATCTTGGTAGTTATTTTAGTGGAAAGAATGGAAGATGGAGTTGACTAACGGTAAAATCTATGGTATTTTCTTATAGCATAGAGTAAGGAAACATTTCGAACATTATGTCTACTTTTGTATAGACACACTCACCATCTATGATTAGTTCAAGCGAGATGTTTAGGCATCTCGCTATTGTATATTTAGGTGAGGTTCCATCTCTTAATCTTCCCGTTCGATTAAAGCCTGAAAGAATCAGACATACTGTAGCTAAAGGGCTACAGTTTTTATTTTAAGTATGAGCCGTTAATACTCCACCTGGAGTTAGCATTTCTAATAGAAGATTGAGAATCAAGAGGTGTATCAATGTCAGTATCAGTTAATCTAGGTCCACGTCTCCAATGTGTAGCGTCTTTTGTTCTGAAAAATTCATTGCTCGGAGACATCGGAACAGATCATGCTTATTTACCGATTTACCTGTGGGAGAATGGGGTTCTACGGCATGCAGTCGCTGTGGATGTTCATGATGGGCCGTATCTTTCAGCGCGTTCCTCTATCCAAAGCCGGCGCTTAGAATCTGTCATCGACGTCAGGTTCGGAGATGGTCTTAAGCCTGTTCAGCCTGGGGAAGTCGACACTTTAACCTTAGCAGGAATGGGTGGAAATACGATGCTCGAGATTTTTGCTGCTCGACCCGAGGTTATGGCTCAAGTACAGACTCTGATATTGCAGCCCCAAGGGGCTGAGGGAAAAGTCCGTCTGACGCTGCTACAAGCTGGATGGAAGCTCAAAGAGGAGCGACTTGTCGAAGAGGAAGGCCGAATCTACGTTGTGATGAATTATACGCGTGAGGAAGGATTCGTCTTTGAGGAATTACAGGGGAAAGTTCGGCAATGGGTTGGACGAGTAGGTAAAGAACAAGAAAAAAATCCAATCATACAGGAGATCATTGCAAAGTGGGTGTGGGAATTCGGACCTCTCGTTTTGGAGAACCCTATCCCTGAACTCAAAGTCCTGATTGAAGATCAAATCATAACCATTGCTAGAACGACTCGCGAAATGCAGAAATCAAGTCAACCGGAAGTTCAAGAGCGCATTCAACGACTCTATCTTACGAGCACATTATTGGAGGGAATGAAAAAATGCCTATTTCCGTCGGTTTAATCGCACAGACGATCGAGAAGATCGCCCCAAAGTCTTGGGCGGAGGATTGGGACAATGTAGGACTTCTTGTGGGGAATTTCTCAACTCCAGTCGAACGCGTTCTCCTGACATTAGATGCTACCCCTGACGTCCTCGAAGAGGCTAAGGATCTAGGAGCACAACTTATCGTAGCTCATCATCCCATCCTTTTTCGCCCGTTAAAAAACTTGCGTTCAGATAATCAAGCGGCACAACTCCCTATACAGCTCATTCAATCCGGAATTGCTTTTTATGCAGCACATACGAATTTGGACCAATCGATCCACTCCTCGAGTTGGACCTTAGGTACCTCTCTAGGACTGGAAAAAATGGACTATCTGAGCCTGACGGAGTCCGAGAGACTCATTAAGCTTGTTACCTATGTTCCCCAGACACATGCTGAGGTTGTCCGCCAAGCGTTAGTCACTGCGGGAGTTGGGGAAGGAGTTACTGATGGACCCCATGGCGCTAATTACTCAGAATGCTTCTTTGCCACTGAGGGAATCGGTATGTTTCGTCCTCTAGAAGGTGCAACCCCTTCCATTGGAGAGCTTGGGACACTCACCCGTGTGGAGGAGACTCGTCTAGAAAGTCTCATTCCAGAGCGGCTTATGGATCGCGCAGTAAAAGCTTTAAAGAAGGCTCACCCTTATGAAGAACCAGCCTTTGATTTGATTCCACTTCGTAATAGCGGACGCCCACGGGGGTATGGGGTCGTGGGCTACTTAGGTCAGTCAGAAAAATTGGGAGTACTCCAACGAAAGGTCCTCGAAAATTTAAATAAGCTCGCTTCGGAGGATATGAAGCAAGAACCCACAATTCGTGTGGCAGGGAATCCTGATCAGGTGATCCGTAAAATCGCCATCGTGAATGGAAGCGGAGGAAGCTTTATACAGAAAGCTCTATTTAAAGGAGCCGATCTGTTAATCACCGGAGATGTCGATCATCATGGAGCGTTAGACGCACTAGAAGCAGGACTGGCAGTTATGGATATCGGACATTTTTGGAGTGAAGTTCCAATGATTAAAACGTTAGCTGAGGTTTTGAAAGCAGAAAAAGGATTAGCAGAAGTTGAGTTTCTGATGAGCCAGAGGATGCGAAGCCCTTGGAGTATCTAACCTTTCATTTACTTCGAGAACTGAAGTGTTGAGATAATTCAAAATTTAGGACATTGACAAACAACGGTGTGTATTGTAATATTATGTCGAAAGGTACCCTTTATTTCTTTTTAATAATTATTTTAAAAGAGAAAATGTATTTTTCAATTAGGTGGTATGATTTTCTATTGAAGGCTGTGATTCGAGTCACAGTGTTGGAAACGAATCTTTGCTAGACTTACTAATAGAATTACGTCGAATTCTTAGTAGGAAATTTCAAAGGTCATATCTACAAACAAAGGTTGTTATCACGCCGCTTTTTGGGAATTTCCAAGCAGCAAATTTTTCCAAAAAATTTAAGTATATGGAGGTGTCATTATGAGTCGTTGTGAAATACTACATCAAGAGCGTGAACGAATTATGAAGCAATTGTCTATGGGTCCAGAAAATAGAGCAAAGTTACTTACAACTTTAATGGACATTGACGATGAAATGGAAGAATTACGCCAAACCAAAAACCAACTAAAACGCGCTTGAGATTTTAAAATTAACCAGGATGAAGTTTTATTTATCCACAACTTATTAACAAACCATCCACAGGATGTGGATAACATCTCAGATATTCACTGGAAATTAATCCATTGAAAACAATTTGACCTATTGAGTAGAATAAAGTAAGATAATTAAGCGAAGTCAATCAGATGGTCGCGGAAGTAAGAGCCGAAAGGCTGCTTCTGAGGAAAGTCCGGGCTCCAAAGGGCATGGTGCTGGGTAACGCCCAGTGGGGGAAACCCTAAGGACAGTGCAACAGAGATATACCGCCTGGGTATTCGCAAGGATACTCCGGTAAGGATGGAAAGGCGAGGTAAGAGCTCACCGGCAGCCTGGTGACAGGCTGGCCCTGCAAACCCCACCTGGAGCAAGATCGAATAGGGGGACTATGAACGGCCCGTTCCGTCCCCGGGTAAGGTCGCTTGAGGCCGTTGGTAACAGCGGTCCTAGATAGATGATCATCACCTTCCGCAAGGAAGGTACAGAACCCGGCTTATAGATTGAACTTCGCATCTACTTAAGTTGTTTGATCGACTATTTATAGACAATCGTTTGGAGATTTCTCTTCGAACGGTTGTCTATTATTTTTGGGCATAAAAAAGAGTAACGTTCTTTGCATAACTAATAAAATATTCGCCAACTGCGGGCTCTTCGGGGTCCGCAGTTTTATTGTTGTTATGGCAAAATGGGAAGGAAATTTCAGAACCGAACCATATACGGAAGTAGAACTTCCTACATCTTCAAAGGAATTTATTCTGGAATAGATGGTCTCCTAGGAATGTTGTTTGGATACAAAACGGCAAAGGCTAAACCAAATAGGTTGAGCCTTTGCCGTTTTAGAGCATTATTGGAGATTCTGTCCCATCGGTTGGGAACCTTGACCTTGCAGCTGTGAGCTCTGACCCATCTGTTGTGAGCCTTGTACCATATTTTGAAGTTGAGATTGAGCTTGCTCGATAAAATCATTCATCTGTGTTAATACTTTTGACGATTGGATGGATTGACTCGCTTGATTTAGAGATTGAGTCGCCTTTTGAATGGATTGTTGTAACTGATCTAAGCTTTGCATCTGTTCTTGTTTTGATTGATTCTTAAATTGGTTCATTTGATCAAATAATTGAGTTAACTGTTGTTGACCTTGGGCTTGCCCCATTGTATTATTTTGTGAGCTCATGTTTGACTGTAAGCTGGAGATAGCCTGCTGCATTTGAATATATTGATCTTTCAAGTGGCTTAATTCTTCAGCGACTTCCATATCGGCTTTTACTTCTGCAAGGCCTTCTAATGTCTTGAATTCCTTTTTTGTAATCATGACAGCCTCCCTAAATTATTTTTGTCAAACCGTAATTATATTGTCCTGAAACAATTGATTATATGAAAGATTAGTACGTGCACAATCAAATTTTGTCCGCCCATAAAATGGAGTATAACGGTAACAAAGGGAGGATAAACCAATATGTATCATCACACTGTACGTCATGGAGAATCGCTTCATAGAATAGCTGAACATCATCATAGGCATGTTCATCATCTCATTCACTTGAATCCTCATATTCGGCATCGTCCTCATCTTATATTCCCTGGCGAAATAATTAGAATCTGGTAAATAAAGTTATAAAATTAGCCCTCGGCGTTGATATGCTCCCCGAAAGGTAGTCAGAAGGGGGCAGTTTTAGCAACGAAGGCTAATTTTTGTCAAACCCAATGTTTCACGGAAACTGCTTTTGAAAGGCAGTAATAGACATCCCTCCAGAAATGCGCAGACGCTTGAGTGTTAGAAGGTTGTCACCCAAATGAACTTTACCAGACTCTGTCGTGAACCCAAGGGTATACCCTAGCTTAGGCATCAACTCGAGCGTAGTTTGATTATAGCGACCTGCGGGAAAACAAAGAGCATTTACCCTGTTGCTAAGATGTTCCTCAACTTCCTTCTTTGAGAGGGAGAGCTCATCTGCCTGTTGTTTTGATGAAAGAGTGGAAAGGTCATAGTGATGTACGGTGTGACTAGCTACTGAATTTCCTTCATGTACGAGGAGATTCAATTGGTCCCAATTCATCATCCCAGGGCCGACAGAACTCGTGGTGACAAAGAAGGTAGCTTTGAAGCCATACGGGCGTAAAATGGGCCAAGCCGCCTCGTAATTATCTGAATAACCATCATCAAAGGTTAACACGACAGGCTTTTCGGGAATCGGAGTTTTATTAACGAGAGCTTCATAAAACTCCTCCAGGGACAGTGTAGTATAGTTTTGCTGGTAAAGCCATTCCATCTCCTCAGTAAATTGTTGCACTGGAACCCCAAGGGTATTGCCCGGAATCGTACTGATGGAATGATACATAAGAACTGGTACGCCCTCCGTGGGAAACTCACTTAATTTTGGCGTAGAAAGAGCGAGCTTTTGGGCACGTATATATTCTATCTGAGGTTGAAGTGGCTCAGGATTGTCTTGCTCTTTTTGAGTGAATGTTGGATCCAAACTAGATGTCACGGGTGTAAGTGGTCTCTCTTCAGTACTACTTTTCGGCATAAAGGGGATATCTGAAGGCCATTTAAGGACGAAAAAAAGCGGAATTAAAATAAGGATACCGATTCCTACGCAGAATTTGATGCGCTTTGAATTCATATTATTCTCCCTTTACGAATTTACTTATCGGACTAATTAACACTTACTCCGAGCCTCAGCTAGCAATTCAGTGATTCTTTCTAAATCGCCTTCAAGCATTTGCTTTTCAACATTAAAACGCAAAACGATTTTGCCTATTTCGGTAGGCATTATTCCACCGTTTTCAGCTACAGTATTCGCTGCGTAATCTCCCCATATTCTTCGTAAATTACGCGCCCACGTACTGTGCCCGAAAGACCAGTTTACGACGGAGCAAAAAAGTGACTTTGATACACTTGCAGATGAAGTGTCTTTTGCTAGCTTCTGCCCATAAACCTCTATCCCATAACCTTTATCATCATCAAAATACCAAAGAAAATAAAGTTTATGGAAGCGCTCCATCAGAATTCCCCCAACTCTACTCATTTCGTCTGAGATCATTTTACCACCCACCAAAGCTCTTTACAGTGTTTTCTCATTAATCTTTAGGATAAATAATAGTATCGAGGAAAGTGCCAATCCCTAACAGAACAGAGCGAAGCGGGCCAGGATAGGGGCATCATTTAAGTTTTAGGAGTATAGGAATGTTTTAGGAATATAGGAATATAGGTTAGGAGTATAGGGTGAGCTAGGTGAAAAAATAAGGGGTAACCTTATTCCAGTTCTCAGGAAAAGGTTACCCCTTAACAACATTTCACAAAACTTCACTTACTTTGTTCAAGTGCCTGGGCCAGTTGATCGGCACACGAGGTTGGCTTATCTCCACAGCCAATCCCTTTTAAACGATGAATGACCTCGTCGACGGGCATTCCCTCCACCAAAGCGGCCACCGCTTGTAGGTTTCCAGGACACCCCCCGGAGAATTTCACATGTGTAAGAATATTATTCTCAGTCTCAAAAACAATTTGCCTGGAACACACGCCCCTAGGTATGAATGTTTGCATACGATTGATCCTTTCTATGATGAGAATTAATGTCTGGCAATCGAATAGAAATTATAATGGCTTCTCTTCAAAAAGTAAAGAGTTAAATTCTTAAGTTGTATTAAAGAAATGACGCACTAGGAGATTTTAGTCTCTCAGGCGTCATTTTTTATTACTTTATTTCTTTGCGCTTTTACATAGTGACCATAGTGGAAAAGTCGTAACCCAAAATCGGTAATGGGTTTGAAAATGAATTCAAATTTCCAGAGGATTCGTCCACTTAGCGTACCAATGAATACTCCTGCTAAGACGTCGGTAGGCCAATGGACACCCACGTAAAGGCGTGATACGCCGTTGAGTATCGCCAAAGCCGTAAAACTTAACGTAATCCACTTCGGTGATTTTCCCCACGAGGCAGCAGCAAACCCGAAACTACCCGTAGTATGGTCACTCGGAAAAGAGGCATCAGCACTATGGGGAATAAGTCGTGTAAATGTGTCTGGCTCAAGGATCGTGAACGGGCGTGGACGAAACCAAAGGTGAGAAACAAGGACATTGATGACTAACCCCAAAACTCCCGCAAAACCCATTATGATTAAAGCGTGCCTTTGTTTTATTTCAGACTTAGGAAGTGAAAGCCAAGCGATGATGAAAAGAATGACGTAAATTTCTAGAGAATATTGGGCGAAAAAGGCCATTCCTTTATCGAGAAAAGCATGATGGCCTGCGAATTGGTTGAAAAAGTGATAGCCTTGTGTGTCGAAGAAATTCATTTCTAATTTTTCCTCACTTTATAAAATAGACTCTTTAAGGAACTAACCGAACTAAGAACCCTTATTCCTAAGGGAAATCTATTTCCAAGGGACCTCTATTCCTAAGATAGGCTCTGTGACACCTTGATTCTTCGGTCATAACTAAGCGACGCTTCGGCTCCAGGAAAGAGACTTTACTAGGGGCTATAAATGTTTATTTGGATTGGGCAGGTTGACTACAAACGTCGTTCCTTCCCCAACTCGGCTTGTAACGTTCATGCTACCGTTATGGGACTTGACAATCCAATCAGCAATCGACAGTCCGAGTCCCGTTCCTCCGGTTTGCTTTGAGCGTGCTTTATCCACGCGATAGAAACGCTCAAATATTCTTCCGAGGTGTTCTGGTTCGATTCCTTCCCCAGTGTCCGTTACTGTAATTTCTACTGAAGACCCGAAGTTCACCGCATTTAAGCGAATAATCCCCTTGGTAGGAGTGTGCTTCAGCGCGTTATCCAGCAAGATAACGATTAACTGCCTGAGCCGACTTTCATCTCCATAGAATACAGGTGTATCTTCTATGGATGATTCTAGATCAATCTCCTGAAGGGAGGCGATAGCTTCCAAAGAGCCTAAAGTGCTTCGAAGCATCGCACCTAGATCAAAGTTTTTCATGTCCAAAGGCTGTTGCTCAGAATCTGCCCGCGCAAGGAAGAGGAGATCCTCTACTAGCTTAGACATTCTTATTGTCTCAATCTGAATATTTTCTAACCACTTCGTCTGCTCTTCAACCGTTTCTTTTGGATTTCCTCGGACAAGTTCGAGGCTGGTTTGGATAACGGTAAGTGGGGTGCGCAGTTCATGAGAAGCATCTGCGACGAAATCCTGTTGCCTTTGCCACGATTTCTTAATCGGTATGAGGGCTCGATCTGCAAGAAAAAGGCTACCATAGAAGGCTAGAGCAAGATAAATGATTCCCCCGAATACCAAGGTACCTAATAGGATACTAAGGATTTCGTGATCTCGCTCAAGATCTACATAGACAATCACTTGTCCAGGGACCTCTTTTAAAGGAGCACGAAGAAACGTATAATGAGTATCCTGAAATTCTACTTCTCCTTGGGGCCCCCTACGACCGAGTGTTTTTTGAACCAGAGAATTCACTTGATCGAAGGATAGGGGCGCATCGGAAGAGATTTCGGATAAGTTGCCCGATTCATCCGTTTTAGCATAGAAATATTTGGGAACAGTCCGATTATGGCGAAGCGGATCAGTTGCCACTCCAGAACCCGCATCGGTCGCGATGAGTTGCATGAGTTGTTGAGACTGATTAAAGATTTGGGAATCCATTATGAGATAAGTTCCTGTGATTAATAGGATACAAAGGACAGCCATGACGAGCCCGTTAATGAGGGTTAGTCTCAATCTCAGTTTACGAAACATCGGTACCCTCCTTAAGACAATAACCAATCCCACGTACTGTCGTAATATGAACAGCAGTGCAATCTAACTTTTTGCGTAAATAATGGATATAGATCTCAACGTTGTTGCTCTCGACTTCAGAGTCCATGCCCCAGACATTATCTAAGATCTTTTCCTTGGAGAAGACTTGTCTAGGGTAACGCATAAATAGCTCAAGTAAAAGGGCTTCTTTATGGGTGAGTCTTATCTTTTGGTTTCCACTGAGTACTTCGCAGGAGAGCGGATTCAAGATGATTCCCCCGAATTCTAAACTTCCCCCTTGGAGTAGCTCCTGGGGTCGCCTAGCTAAAGCTCGAATGCGCGCGAGTAACTCTTCCATGGCGAAGGGCTTAATTAGATAATCGTCAGCTCCTGCATCCAAACCTTCTACCCGATCAGTGATTGAATCTTTGGCCGTTAATAAGAGGACTGGGGTTGTGATGTTTTTAAGGCGTAGGTCTTTCAAAACGGCTACGCCTTCTTTGTAGGGAAGCATACGGTCGAGAATAATGAGATCATAGACCCCAGTTTCCGCCATCGCTTGCCCAGATTCTCCATCATAAGCAAGGTCCACACCATATCTGTTCTTCTTTAGCATATAGCTTAAAGCATCGGCGAGCCGTTCCTCATCTTCAATGAGTAAAATTCGCATTGTATCACCTCAGAACCATAATAAACCTCAAACCTTAAAAAATCTTTAGAATTCAAAGGAAAATTAAAGGTTCGTTTTTTATAATCAAATCAGTCAATAATAAGGAGGGATTCGTATGTCTTTAAAAGAAAAACTAAAAGGGATTAAGAAAAGATGGTATCTGCTCACCGCCCTGATTCTCATTGTTGCGATAGCTGGAGTAGCTAAATTCAGTATTGAGACGCACTTTAGAGCCCAGTTTGAATCGGAACGAGTGCAGCAAACGTACCAACTCGTATGTAATGATTTATTGTACCTCGAAAATTTCCAATCTATGAAAATTACCCAAGCGGAAGCAACGGCGATTTTACCTTTGGTTGACCGTTTGGCCTCCTCCACAGATCCGAGCTTACAACGTGATCTCGCCAAAGAAATCTATGGTCAATTAACTCCACAGCAATATGCAACCCTTCTCAATCAAGAGAAAGGGAGCCTAGGTTATGAATTTAATGGGAAAAACCAGGATGGAGAACACAAAAAAGGCGGGGAACGTGGTAAGAAAGAGAATGAAAAAGATTTCCCTGGTGATGGAATATTTAATAAAAATGGGAATACTATCAGAGAACAGGCTTTAAGCAATGTGGTAGAAAAGATGCTAACTGACCGGAGTCAAGGAAAAGTATCCTAAAATGTAAACGGATTCATTCAACTTAATGTGACGGAATAGATATGACGCGGATGACACCGCGTCATATCTCTATAAAACATGAATAAGATAACGTTGTAAATGGACAGGGGGGGATTCCAGTGAAGCCATTACGTATTCTGGTCTTTTCTGCATCGTTTGGGGCAGGGCATCTCAAAGCTGCAGAGGCAATGATCGAAACAATGAACAGTGTAGAGCCAACTGCGGAAATTATTCATGAAGATTTTATGATGCTTATTAATAGTACGTTAAACCATTTGATTCAGGCTTCATATATTAAATTAATAAAACGAGCGCCAGAGATTTGGGGTAAATTCTATAACAGAACTCAGCAAATAGCAGAGGACTCGCTTTTTCAGCGTTTTCTAAACACCCTAGGGAGAACCCAGTTTGTAAAGTATATAGAAGCTAAGAGACCTGACGTTATCGTATGTACCTATCCTACAGTCGCAGGGGTCCTTGCGCAATTAAGGCAGAAGGGTGAACTTACTATTCCCTTGGTCACGGTCATCACTGACTATACCGTTCACAGTCAATGGATTCATCCAGGCGTTGATTTATATATCGTGGGTAGCACTAAGATTTATGAGGGCTTGGTCGAACGAGGGATAGCTCCTCATCGCATTCAAGTCTCGGGAATACCGGTTAACCCACGGTTTGAAAATAAAGTGGATAAGAAGAAGATCCTTGCTGAATTAGGGTTGGACTCGAAGCGAATGACCTTTCTCATCATGGGTGGAGCTTATGGGGTGCTAGAAAAGGCGAAGTGGATGTGCAAGCTGATTACCCAGTCTCAGGCTCCGCTCCAAGTTATTGTCGTCTGCGGTAAAGATAGAAGATTATATCAATCTCTTGATTCTGTCGTTGAGGAAGCTCAGAATCCTATTCTTCGTTTCCAGTTTGTGAATAACGTGAATGAATTAATGACGGCGGCGGATGTCATTGTTACCAAAGCGGGTGGACTCACTATAACGGAAGCGCTAACCAAACGCCTTCCCATGATTATCTATAAACCGATTCCCGGCCAGGAAGAAAGTAATGCCGCTTTTATCCATGACATTGGGGCAGGTAGGATTGCCCATACGGATGAAGAATTAGTTGCAATTCTAGATGAACTCGTCCACACTCCAAACGAGCTCAAAAGGATGTCCTTTGCATCAGTCAAGGCCTTTCCTGAGCATTCTGCTTTAAGAGCAGCCGAAAGTATATTAGATTTGGCCGATAATCGTTCCTTTAGTTCAACCAACAAAAGTAAGCATGAATTACTCCACATAAGTTATAATTAAAGGGAGTATTCATTAAATGCACAGTAAAAAGTATGGCGGGTTAGCGTTAGCTATTACATTCTTAGTAATTACTTCGATCCT
This sequence comes from Desulfitobacterium elongatum, assembly GCF_055378975.1. Taxonomy (NCBI): domain Bacteria; kingdom Bacillati; phylum Bacillota; class Clostridia; order Eubacteriales; family Desulfitobacteriaceae; genus Desulfitobacterium; species Desulfitobacterium elongatum. The sequence goes on from NZ_AP038772.1 coordinate 937,105, forward strand.
CTTATTCTTTTATTTGGATCGTAGTGACTCGATTTCCAAGATAATAAAGAACTCAGGATTTTTCGGAGCCATCCTTGCGCTAGTCGTGATGACCTTTGTCAGCATGACTCCCGTTCCTACAGAGGGACTCCTGGTCTTATATCAGAAAGTCTATGGAGTCTACTGGGGGACTTCTCTCGCATGGCTGGGAGCGAACCTAGGTGCGCTTATAATTTTTTTCATAGCGCGACCCTATGGTCAGAAGTTCTTAAGTCAACTTATTCAACCACGGTATTTTGAACTCGTGGATCATTGGGTTAGGGAAAAGGGCACCTGGGGCTTGTTTATTGCGCGCTTGCTTCCCATTCCAGCCTTTGCAGTCAACTATATTGCTGGAGTGCTTCCCTCTGTTAGATTTTGGCCTTATATTTGGACGGCTGCACTTTCCATAATTCCCTATTATGTAGCAACAGCTTTGGTTTTTTTAGGCGTGTCACGGCAAGTATGGCCATGGCTAATCGTTGGGGCTATAGGTATTCTAGCTTTTTGGGGTGTAGGTTTCTTGGTAAAAAGGAGAAGTGGAAAATGAATGGGTGGATGATTGGGGTTGCCTTAATTTTGGCAGCCTTGTTATATACTCTAATTCCGGACTTATTCTTGCATCGTCTGGGTATAGGAAGTTGGAAACGACAATATTCTGGGGGTGTTGCCCTTACCTTTGATGATGGGCCGGATCCAGATTACACACCCAAAGTTTTGGAAGTACTTGCTTCCAATCAGGCTACAGCGACTTTCTTCTTAGTGGGGGAAAGGGCTGAAAAGCATCCTGAAATTGTCAAAGCGATCCAGGCCCAAGGTCACCAGATCGGGGTTCACTGTCAGCAACACGGCTATGCTTGGTTTATGGGTCCGTGGGCTACTTGGAGAAAATGGGACGACGGAGTTAATACGATCGAACGGATAACTGGACAAGAGGTAAAGTTGATCCGCCCACCCTGGGGTACATTCAATTTAGCACTCTGGCTCTGGTTAAAGTCTCGGCGAAAGAGGGCGGTACTATGGAACGTCGAGGGACATGATTGGAAGGCGAGTTCGAGTCCGCAGCAGATCTCAGAACGGATTCTAAAGCGAACCAAGGAGGGCACCATCATCGTCCTCCATGATTCGGGCGGGGAATCGGGAGCGCCTAGGCATACCCTTCAGGCCATAGAAATCATTTGTCGAGAGCTTCGAGAAGAAATAAAGCTTCCCCTTGTAAAGCTTGAATTTCCGAACTGGTCAGTCTTCCGATTGGTGGCTTATACTTTATGGGAAAAGTGGGAAAGACTTTTTGCTCGTCTGAATAAGGTTGAAAGGATTAATTCAACGAACGTTTTACGTCTGTCTCGAACTCGTTATAAAGGTCCAACTCTCTATTCACAAGAAGGTCGGCTATTGGCTAAAGCAGGGGATCTCGTTGCCGAGATACATCTGGATAATGCTCGATTTTTAGGGACAGAAACAGATAGCCAGAAAATTGCCCTTAAGGCCTTGCGACAGGCTAAGCGATCTTTACCGGAGTTGGCAAGCTACATCGTAAAGCATCCGGATTATAAGGACATCCAGGTGTTTCTCGGACTCACGCTCATTAATCGGGGTGTTAAAGGGTTAGGATTTGAAGTACAAGACGTTCCTGCGAGTTTATCTACTCGAGGAATAGCGGCACTACAGTCGATCATCAAGCGTGTGTATCAGCCGCCTGGAATGAGGAGAGACACGAATAAGGCAGGAGGCCAGCCTAAGCTTGTATGGATAAGCCGAGAAGAACTCTTAAAGAGGTGGCTAGGCGAGACGGCAATTTAGTGATTGGGGACTCCTGCAAGGAGTTCCTTTTTTGTTTCTCCTATGTCATTCTCCAAGAAAAACATAATTATATAGACACATAAGCATAAGTTGGATATTATTGAATGGATAACTTAAGGATTATAATAGACTTGCTTAAGTCCCTTGATCAGCAAGTTTCATTGTTCTGTAAGGAGGTGAAATAGAAATAGTGTTTACAAATAAGAAAAAAACGGCTGCAGTGGTTGTAGTGGCCTTATTGGTATTCTTCATAGCCTTATATGCATTGATACCTTCTTTTGCTGCCCAAGTGAATAATGCAACGAGTATTCTCTCTCGTGCAGATATTGCGGGTATGAGAACCTACTTACTCAGTTTTGGGATCTGGGCACCGATTGTTTCCATGGCTTTAATGGTTCTTCAATCCCTTGTCTTTCCACTCCCAGCCTTTGTCATTACATTTGCTAATGCCTGGATATTTGGTTGGGTTATGGGTGCTGTATATTCTTGGACTGGAGCCATGATCGGGGCTGCTGTATGCTACTTTCTAGCTAAAGCTTTCGGACGTCCCGCAGTGGAACGTTTGGTCAGTAAAAAGGGCTTGGAAACCACGGACAAGTTTTTTGAGAAATATGGTAAACATTCTGTCATGATTGCCCGTTTACTACCTGTCGTTCCTTTTGATATTATCTCTTATGCTGCAGGATTAACATCGATGGGTTTTTGGGGATTTTTCTGGGCAACCGGGGTAGGACAATTACCCGCGACCATCGTTTATTCTTGGCTTGGCGAGAATATGTCCCCTGGTGCAAAATATGCACTTTGGGCTATTTGTGGCTTTCTAATACTTTTAGTGATCAGCCTTGCCATCAAGAAAAACTTTGATCGAAAGCTCGCGAAAGACAGTCGAATTTAAGAAAATCTAGAAAATACGTTTAATACGAGGGGAGTTTTTTACCATGTTTAAATCAATGAGAGCAGTAAAAATGAAACGGGTCGCATTTTCAGCGATTCTCGGGGTGAGTTTAGTCGCCCTTCTTAGTGGGTGTGGTACGAGTGAATCTGCAAAGACCCCAGCCACTACTCCAGCGCCTTCTACGGCTAGTTCAAGTACTACAGTGAGTCAATCCAACCCCATTGTCATCGATAAAGTTGCTAAGACAGTAAAGATATACACTGAAGTGAATGGGAAATATTTTGTAGAACCGACTCGGCATGGGATTGTTTTTAAAGACGGTTCTAATGGTTCGAAGTCGGTACTTAAAGCCTGGGGAAATCAAAACGACTTTTACAATGCCTTAATTGAAATTGGTGCTAAATCGGGAAATAACTTAAAACTTGATTCTGTCGGTGTAGCAGTTCAAGGCGATCCACTTGATGTTTCGCTCACTTGGGCCGGGGCAGGTAAAGAAATTCCTTTCGGTGATGTCATTAATGATTCTACCAATAAAAAATTCGATGTGCGTTTTGGCGGAAACCAAGAAAATGCCAAGTCTAAAAATACAGGATGTATCTTGTGTCTTGACAGCTGCCCAGTAGGTATCACAAGTAATGCTGCTCATCCGACGAAGGATTTTGATAACAAGATTGCTGAATTCAAAGCCAAAAAAGATATACTTCCTGCAGATGGGACTGCTGTCGTTGCTACGTTTAAACTTAAATAACCGAGAAAGGTATCGTTAATGAATGCTAAGGCAACTAAGATATTGAATATCGTTTTCAGCGGATTGGCTGGTTTTAATTTCGGCTTTGTCATCGCCTTGCTTCTAGCCCAATGGACTTGGTTAGAACTTCGATTTAATACGGGATTATCCGTTCTAGCAGGTCTCCTAGTAGGGTTAATCCTCGGTGGTTTTCGAAATTCGAAGCGACCGGTTAGTGTCATGGGGATATCGCTGCTTTTCATTCTTATCTGTGAATATGTGATCGCGAAGGGAGAGCTTTCCTCCCTCATGATCGTTACGGGATACGTGTTCAGGGAAGGGGTATTGTTACCCGAGTTATCCTTGTTAGGAGCTAATCTTGCTTTTGGCCTAATTGTTTTCACCTCAGTTCTGATGTCCTTCCTCCTTCATAGGTTTAGGAATACAGAACGTAGGAATCAAAATTGATCCGCATCGTGCCCTCCTTAGTCGATTGATCTACGATGGGAGGGCTTTTTAATGTTATAATGGTATTGTAAGTTGCCAAATTGGACGAGGGACTTGTCCCCCTGACTCACCCTTACGTCCCGCAATGAGTTCGGTAGAGGAGATAAGAATGAACGTTAATGGATCCGTGAATGACTGCAAACTGAGCGGAGAAACCCAATTGATGAATCTCCAAGACGTAGCCATGACTCTCTCCGTGTCGTCTGCGACCGTACGAAACTGGATGAAAGCCGGAAAGGTTCGAAAGGTCAGCGCGGCGGAGGGTGCACTTTTATTTAATCGAGCTGAAATTCTCGAACTCAAAGAGGAAATCGAGTTGGGAGCTTTCCCTAGGCTAAAAAGTCGAAGAAACAAACGTGCAATTGAAGGAAACGGGGTTCCAATGAAGTATGTGGATTCCGTAGAATACATACGAGTGACAGAAGAAATCTTGGAAATTGTCAGCAGCGCAAACGTTCAGATTCCCCCCCAGTTCATCCTTTTGGAAATCGCTTTGCGTTTATTGGTAGACAAGGGAGTCCTTCAGGACGAACCAAGCAGTAGTAGGCTAAGCTTAACTGAAAAGGCTTTACAGCAGCGACTTAACCTTGGGGTGTTCCGTGAGCTACTGCTTGAACTAGGGAGCTTTAGGGATAATCTCCATGATGACAATTCTATGCATCCTATAGACCTTTACAAGCTTTCTCCACCGTTTTGCGAGGTCCTACGAGAGGTTCGCCGATGTGAGATTCACTGGGTTCGTGGAGAGGATTTGCTTGGCTTAGTTTATATGTCGCTTTCTCATCTTGGCACACGGAAAAGTAAGGGAAGCTACTATACCCCAGCAAAACTTGTGAATGCCTTGGTTCAACAAAGTCTAAATTCACTAGAGGATGTTTTATCTCAGAAAATCCTTGATCCTTGCTGTGGTTCGGGAAATTTCCTTATCAAGTTATTTATCGCTTTAGTCGAGAGAGCGGAGGGCTCAGGTTTATCACGGGAAGAAGCCGAAAAGGAAGTCATGACGACAATTCTCAACGGCTATGATATCGACCCAACAGCGGTTGTCCTAGCCAAACTAAATCTTGTATTGCTTTTGGATGTTTCCTTGGAAAACCATCGAGCTATAACGGAGATACTACTGTCTCTAGACTTACATATTAAACAGAAGAATACGCTTGAGAATAATGGAAGGTTTTTCGGAGCCGCGGGTTCGTGTTCCTATAATCTAGTCATTGGAAATCCACCCTGGGGTTATAGTTTCACAAAAGAAGAGATAAAGGCTTATCGGAAGAATTTTATCTCAGCCAAAATGTCACAGGAGTCGTTTTCACTTTTTATCGAGTATGGTCTTAGCATTTTGGAAGAGGGGGGACTCCTCGCTTTTGTTCTTCCGGAAGCGCTCCTAAATGTGAATATCCATAGCTCAATTCGAAGACTACTTTTAGAAAAGACGAGGATCCTACAGATTAACGTTTTGGGACATCAGTTTAGCCAAGTCTTTACACCGACAATCACGCTCCTTGCTCGTCTATGTGTAGGGGAGAATCAAAAACGAAATCGAGAGCAAGATCAGAATCATGGCCAAAATCGGAATAAGAGTTGGAGTCAGAAGCTTAATTCCGATATGTATTCCGTAGGAGCACAATTAGTCCGTATTCTCCAAGGAGAAGAGACTCACTCCATATCCCAAAAACGTTTCCTCGAAAATGAGATGTACATTTTCAATGTAAAGGCCTCTAATCAGGAAGTCGAAATCCTTAAGGATATGAGAACTCTGCCGGGGGCTGTGTACTTAGCAGGGAATGCAGAATTCGCACTAGGGATTGTTACAGGGCTTAATAAGGAGTATGTTCTTGCGGAGCCAAGAGAGGGTGCAGAACCTGTTCTCAGAGGAAATGATGTATTCAAATATAATTACAGTCCCAAGGATAATTATCTTATTTTTGAACCGGAAAAGTTCCAACAGGTAGCCCCTGTTCATTTATATCGTGCACCTGAGAAGCTGATTTATCGGTTTATCAATGAAAGCTTAGTCTTCGCTTATGATGATCGTCAGATATTGTCACTCAATAGTGCAAATATTGTCATTCCATACGTGAGCGGATATTCGATGAAATATATCTTGGCTGTCTTGAATTCGCGGGCAGCGCAATTCTTTTATTCAGTATCCTTTTCCTCAGTTAAAGTCTTAAGAAAACACCTAGAGTCTATTCCGATTCCGCCATGCGATCTCTCCACTCAGAAGAAAATCATTGATAGGGTGGAGGGATTAATGAATTCATTGGGACATAGCGAAAGTCGTCAGCTCTATGAACAGATTGATGAACAGATCATGCATCTATACGCGTTGACTTCAGAACAACAAGACCTCATAAGAAGGAGTTTCCAAGACCCCAGATATTTGCCCTAAGGCAAAGGCTGAAATGCTATACTGGTGGGCTTTCCGAAAAATTTAGGCTCTAATGAACCTTACTAGTCTGGCCCGTTCCACTACAGGAGCGGGCTTTGTTCATTTTATAGGACTGAATAGTTTGGAGGAAACTTTAGGGAAAAACTTCAATAAAAATTAACCTAAGAAGTAGACATTTTTGTACTTTACATTTTGACTAAAGAAGTCTATAATCAATCCATAGTTTATATAGTGGTTTAGTCGGAAATGGAAAGAGGAGGTAAAAAAATGAGTATCCATGTTATTCTTAACGTCTTATTTATGCTCGCACTTATTTTTGGTTTCTACTGGATGCAGAAAAAACATTATTCCTTTACAGTTAGAGTGCTTCTCGCATTGCTCGTCGGTATCGCGTACGGAGCAGTACTCCAAGTCGCTTATGGTGCGACATCTCCGATCGTCAAAGAAGCTAACACCTGGTTCGGTGTGGTAGGGAACGGATATGTAAGGTTTCTAAAGATGTCTGTTATCCCCTTGGTTTTTGTGGCAATCACCGGAGCAATTATCAATCAGGATTCGAAGAACCTTGGTAAAAAGGCGGGGATTATACTTGCCATCTTAATCCTTACCACAGGGATTGCGGCAGGTATCGGAGCTGGAACAGGGAATGTCTTTGGACTGAACGCACAAGGAATCCAAGCCGGTGAGACAGAAGTCAAAGCAGGCCAGGGTTTCGAGACAAAGCTCCAGGATTTTCAGGCCAAACCGATTCAAGATCAATTGGTTGAGATCATCCCGACGAACCCATTCGCTGCCATGACAGGGCAAGGAAGTAATTCAACGTTGTCCGTCGTCTTCTTCGCAGCCATTGTCGGAATCGCCACAGTCGGTATTCGGAAGAAAAAGCCGGAATCCGCTGAAATCTTCACCAAGTTTTTGAATGCACTTCATGATGTGGTTATGCGGATTGTGACCTTGATTCTTCGGTTAACTCCTTATGGGGTATTGGCCCTGATGACCAAGTTCGTATCCACAAGTAATTTCAGTGAGATTTTAAGACTCTTGCAATTTGTTCTCGCTTCATATGTCGCGATTCTTATCATGTTTGTGATTCATATGATTATTCTGGCTGTCTTTGGGATGAATCCGTTGACCTACCTGAGAAAAGCAGCTCACGTTCTGACCTTCGCCTTCACCTCCAGAACAAGTGCAGGCACATTACCTTTGACGGTTGAGGCCTTAACAGGAAAAATGGGAGTTTCACAAGGAGTTGCTAATTTATCGGCTTCCTTGGGCGTAAGTATTGGTCAAAATGGTTGCGCGGGGATATATCCTGCTATGCTCGCAGTAATGATTGCACCCACCGTTGGAATTAATCCACTTGAACCCATGTTTTTAATTAAGCTTATCCTTGTTACAGCGATTGGATCCTTCGGTATCGCCGGAGTGGGTGGGGGAGCAACCTTTGCGGCCTTAACTGTACTCTCCGTGATGGGATTACCAGTAGGACTCGTGGGATTACTGATAGCCATCGAACCGTTGATTGATATGGCGAGAACAGCACTCAATGTCAGTGATGCTATGGTCACAGGGCTCGTGTCTGGAAAGCTCATGAATGAAGTGGATATGACTCAATACAATAAGAAAGAAAGTTTAGAGCCCCAGGTAGACTGATTGAACGAAAAGTACGATTAAATAATTAAACAATTAAACAATTAAACAAAGTCCAGCTTAAAGGATAATTCCTTTGGCTGGACTTTCTTATATTATGTTATTTATGAGAATAGGATGATAATATACTACTTATTGACTGCATAATATTTTGATGATAGATTATTTATTATATGCATTGTAACAAGAGGGGGGATGGGCTTGCACAGAAGTGGGAATAGGAAGGTCCTTACTGTTTCCTTGAAAGCCCTCGTATCCCTTTTATTATTGAGCTGGATGTTTTCCCACATAGAATTGACTGAACTCGGTCATACGTTAGAGAATGCTCAACTGAACTGGATCTTCGCTGCCCTAGGATGGGTCGTCTTATCTGTGGGGGTTAGCGTAGTAAAATGGGGATATATCTTTAAGGCATCGAAGCTAGACATACCGTATCGCGTTTTATGGAAGAGTTATTGGGCTGGACTTTTTTTTAATAATTTTTTGCCATCGAGTATCGGCGGAGATGGTATTCGAATCTATTGGACGGGAAAATACAGTGGAGACTTACCCGGTGCTACGACCTCAGTCGTGGTTGAGCGGGTTTTAGCAACAATGGGGCTTTGCCTTACAGCACTCCTTACGGTACCATTTTCCAGAACGGGGGTCCCGGGGTTGATTGGGCTTTTCTTCGTGATTTTTAGTGTTAGTATGTTTGTGCTTTTTTTAATTCTTTTCCCAAAATTAACGAATTTCTTACAGCACAGAATGGCTGCATGGCCCAAAGCCCAGACCTTTCTTGCGGGGTTATCCCTGCACGGGGTTCGATTAAGAAATCATCCCAGATGCTTGGTCAAAGCTTTAGGATGGTCCGTTATTTTTCAGCTTTGCGTCGTGATGGTGAACTGGAGTATCTTTCAAGGGCTTTCCGTAAAGGAGTTAGGCTTTTTTGAGGCCGCTTACCTTATCCCTGCGACTTCTGTTGCCGCAATGCTTCCGGTTGGGGTCAATGGATACGGGTTAAGAGAAGGGGCATATATCACTCTTTTTGCCACGTTGGACATTCCAGGCTCTGTAGCAATGACGGCTTCTATCCTTTTCGCACTCATTGTTAGCTTGGCAAGTCTTTGGGGAGGGTGGATTTGGATTAGAGAAGGGCGGGAGTTAAATGGAAAGGACAGAATTGAGGTCAGTCATCGAGAAGCAGGCAGTCAGCTATTTTGAAGAAGGATATAATTGCTGCCAAAGCATTCTCCTTGCAACGAATGATGCATGGAATCTTGAAATCGATCCCATGATCATATCGGCGGGACAGTTCTTTAGACATGGTATGGGAAGCGGCTCGACGTGTGGCGCCTTGATCGGTGCACAAATGGCACTCGGTATCTTAAACGAGCGTTATGGGACGAAGCTGAAGATTAAAACGGCACATGCACTTTATAACGAATTTGTTAGCGCGCTTGAAAGTACGGAGTGCAAAGACTTAAGAAGTAGACAGAGTTTTAGAGAAAAGTTTGGATACAAAGGGTGTAAAATGATTACTCTAACGACAGCAGGTATCCTTTGTGAGTTTTGGGAGAACGTCCATGGACAAGAGAAATAAGATATCCATTATTATTCCAACCTTAAATGAAGAAACAAGTCTAGAGGGTCTCCTCGTACAGCTTGCCCAGTTTACTACAGGTGTCCCGCATGAATTGATTGTGGTGGATGGGAAGAGTACTGATCGTACACAGGAAATAGCCCTACAATATTGTGATCGAGTCTTAATAACGGACCCGGGGCGGGGAAGACAATTGAATCGAGGAGCGAGCGTCGCATCAGGGGAAATCTTATGGTTTCTGCACGCTGATTCGAGGGTGGATGGGGAATGTATCCCTAAGCTTTTACAGAAAGTCTCTGAAGGGGCAAGGGGAGGCTGTTTCCGTATGCAGTTTATGGATCCTCGTCCTATCTATCGGGTCATCGCCTGGGGTTCAAACTTTAGGGCTAAGTGGCTTAAGAGTTTCTACGGGGATCAGGGAATCTTTGTTGTGCGGGAGGTTTTCCTGGGACTCAGAGGGTTTCGAGAGATTCCTATCATGGAAGATCTCGATTTTTCACGTAGGTTGAAGAAAGCGGTCCCAGTCTCTAGGGTAGAGGTTACAGTGGATACAAGCCCTCGTCGTTTTCGAAAGGGTATCTTTCGTACGCTTCTGCTCATGCAGGTTCTCAAGTTAGCCTTTTTATTGAAGGTTAATCCTCACGTTTTAGCAAGAGTGTATGGTGCGGGAAAAGGTTCTAGTAATTTATATTCAACCTAAGAAACAGGAGTTTTGAGCGGTTAGTTATCGGATAAAGGATAAAGGGTAAAGGGAGTTCGGAAGACAATGGAGAAAGCAATAATCATCATGACGAGAGTGCCTGTAGCCGGTAAAACGAAAACGAGGCTCATGTCTGATCTTACTGGTGAAGAATGCTTTATTTTTCACGAGGCGTGTCTAAGAGATCTTATCCAGATCCAAGGGAGAATTAAGATTCCGACATATATCTACTACTCTGGATTCCTTACAGAAAAATTTGTCTCTATTTTTCACGAGAAAGTCAAGTTTATCCCTCAAGAAGGGTCAGATTTAGGAGAACGAATGGCGCGGGCCTTCCGTCAAACTCTCATCTCACACAAACATGTGGTCATGCTGGGTTCTGATGTACCGAACTTAAGTGTTCCTCATCTTGAAAAGGCCTTTGAATTTTTGGAGAGTAAGGATTTAGTTTTAGGGCCTGCTTTGGACGGTGGGTATTATCTTATAGGGATGAACACCTTCCATCCTGAACTATTCAAGGGAATCACCTGGGGAGGGGCTGAGGTTCTTGAGAAAACCCTGGAACGGGTGCAAGGGAAGGGATTATCCTGTTCTTTACTCGAGATGATGAGGGATCTTGATACGTTTGAGGACTTAGCGGAGTATATGAAGAACGCAGAGAATTCCTCTACCTACACCTGGCAAGTTATTAAGAAAATCCTCGCATCACCAAGATCCTAGTGGAACGGGAGATCTGTCAGGCTAGAAGCAAAATAAAAGAAGTTTTGAAAAGAAAAAAGAGTTTGCTGCTTGGGAATTTGCCCCAAGTCGCAAGCTTTTTTTTCTTTTCTACGAAGCTGAAATTTTAAAGAGATAACGCTAATCGACCTCAATCTTTTCCACATCTACAGCATGGGCAGAGATGACCGCAAGCCCAGTGTCTCCCTTTAAATCAGGGTCATTAATTACGGTATATGGCTTATTGTATTTGCGAGCGATTTTGATATATTTTTCTCGGAAATCGTAAGCTAGATCACCATTAAGAAGGAGTCGGGTGGACCTGGAATCCTTAAGTGCTTCTTCGATTTCGGGATAGGGAAGAGAATCATCCACTTGATTCTTCGTGAGAAGCTTAAGAATTCGCTCGCGAAACTCTCCGAGATACTGAAGCTTCTCACTTCGTTTCAGCTCAGGTGCTCCACGCATTCCGATGATAAGGCGTTCCTCAAGCTCATTCTTTTCGTCGTTCAACTCTATCCGCCTCCGTCTTAAGTGTTATTTCGTATTCATTATGCCCAGAAATTGTCCCTCATTTGAATTTCGATTCTTATTTCGCGATAAACATGCCCTTTCTAGGCAAATCATCATGTTGACGAAGACTGGCTAAGGTGAAAAAAGTTAATGTTGCGAACGGTAAAGACGGCTATTCCTTAAGTAGAGTAAGAAGTCAGCGGATACCATGATAAAATTCAAGATGTATAGGTAGATTACCATATCGTATTGGTAGAGAAGTTTATGCATTATCCCTGCGACATAGCCTAATAAGACGATGAGTAGGAAAAAAGCGCTTTTTCCTTGAACTGAGCGAGATACATAGGATTTATAGATAGAAAAGGGCCAAGCTGCACCGAAGCAGACTAGCATAATTGCTTCAAAAATACTCATTACATTGCCTCCTCAAAATAATTAAACGCTTGGTTGGAAGAGTTCCTTTTGAATTATACAACCCTTCGGAGGATTTTTCATCTTAAATTTTACCTCCCCTTTGTATAGGGAGGAGAATATTGGATGAATAAGAGAGGCTAGTGTATAATTACATAAAGAAGTTTCTCCATAAGGGTGGGGATGCCAAGAGAGAGGAAGTAGATTCGCATGAAGGAATGCTTTGTGAAAAAGGGGCGACGACTCGTCATTCGAGAGGCACGGAGCGAGGATGCTCAGGCCATGGTGGACTATATGAAGAAGCTTGCAACGGAATCGGACTTCTTAACTTTTGGCTCTGGGGAACTCACCGTAACCGTCGAGGATGAAGCAAAACTCATCCAGAGTAAGGAAGAGGCTGAAAACCAGTTGATGCTTTGTGCCTTTTTCGAAGAGGAGCTAGTGGGGGGGCTAACTTTTACCTCAGCCTCACGTCCCAGAGTTCGACACACGGGGGAATTCGGAGTTTCCGTACTCAGAGAATATTGGGGATTAGGTATTGCTACGGAATTATTAAAGTACCTACTCGAGTGGGCCAAAGAAGGGCAGATCATCAGAAAAATTAACCTCCGTGTACGGAGTGATCATCATTCAGGGATTAGGCTATATGAGAAGTTTGGATTTATCCATGAAGGTCTAGAAACCCGAGGATTATGTATTGAAGGGAAGTTCTATGACTTTGTTCACATGGGCCTAACGATAGGAGAATGAAGGAATTATGTCATCAAGGGATTAAGGGAATTAAGGAATTACTGCGGAAATAATAAGCTGGATAAGGTTTACCCGCCAGTAGGCGTTCGCCAAATAAATAAATTAAGGCTTAGCACAAATCGAAATTTTTCCGAAGGTGCTAAGCCTTTTATCTTTACGAGAGTGATTTTTTAGAGTATAATAATAAAGCTACACATAAATATACCAATTTAATCATATAACTCATAATCATCATATCACATATTAATCCACTTGTCAATCCGTCAGGAATTTTTGTTTCGACGATGTGCATTTAAAGTCAAGGGGGAGCGTGCAGATGAGCTATTCATTAGACAAGTCAAAGTCACAGGAAGGTAATGCTTCTCAAAAGGATATGCCACAGAATGAAACACAAAGTAAGGTTAGAGCCGAGGAAGAGATTCATCTCGCCAAAACCTTGGATCTAATAGAAAGCCAAATGGAAAGCGAGCTTGAGAATGCATCCGTTCGGAAGGAAGAAATGCTTGCTTTTCGGAGAGAGATGTATGAGGAGACGACGCACTACTCGAGAGACTTCACGCGTCTTACCGAAATGAATCAATACCTTTCCGAAGTAAAAAATCAGACAGAAAGCTATACAAACACAGCTGAACGAGTGGAACGCTATAAACGAATGCTTGATGCTCCCTATTTTGGACGCTTCGATTTTCAGGAAGAAGACTTTGATCGGGAGAAAATCTATCTTGGTCTCTATAACGTGATTGATACTAAAACCCAAGATGTCTGGGTGTATGATTGGCGGGCCCCCATCTCGAGTGTGTTTTATCGCTATGAACTAGGGGAAGCGAAGTACCCTGCTCCGATAGGGGAGATTACGGGAGAAGTTTTCCTCAAAAGGCAGTATAAGATTAAAGATTCGAAGCTTAAGTATTTCATTGACAGTAGTATTCGGATCACAGATGATGCACTACAAGAAATCTTAAGCCAAAACTCTTCGACGACGATGCGACAGATTGTAGAAACCCTTCAAAAGGAACAAGATGAGATTATCCGTGATACAGAGAATGAGGTCCTCTTCGTACAGGGGGTTGCAGGGAGCGGAAAGACTTCGATTGCTCTGCATCGTATTGCGTACTTAATGTACGAGGGGATGAGTTCTCATTTACGCTCCAATAATATCTTGATTATTTCTCCGAATGATGTCTTTAATCAGTATATATCCTCTGTCCTTCCTGAATTGGGTGAGGAGAACGTCGTCCAGGCCACGTTTGATGACTTGATAACGAGTGCGTTTCAAGAACGATTCACGGTTGAGACCAGGGATCAACAGCTCGAGAAGCTTCTTGCTCTGCAACACACTCATACAGGTCACCTCAAAGGAAAAAGTATCGAATTTAAAGGATCCGTGCATTTTATCAAGCTTCTAGAGCGACTCATTCGTTATTACGGGCATCGTCATCTTAAATTTGAAGATGTGTATTATCACGGCACATTAATTGAATCAAAACAACTGATTAAAAGCCGCTTTCTTAATAACGAAATCGGGATCCCCATGACGAAACAACTCAAGAGAGTGGAGAAAACCCTCTGGGAGCGGATTCATCCGCTGCAAAAGCAACGTCGCAACGCTATCCTCAATGTTGTAGCGACAAATCCAGAGCACCTGCTTGAAATTAAGCCCTTTGCTAGACTCTTGGCCCTTAGGGAAGCAAAAGCCCTTCGGGAGCGAATTCAAAAGTTCACGGAAGTGGATTATAAGGAAGTCTATCAATTATTATTCAAAGATCGGACACTTTTTGCTAAGCTTTCACGAGGGCTAGAACTTCCAGAGGACATCGAAAAGATTCTGAACCTAACCCTAGAGGAGCTGGTGAAAGGAGAACTGAGCTACGAGGATAGTGCAGCTCAGCTTTTTCTTAAGTTAAGACTTGAGGGAGGGAATTACTCTGACATCCGCCAGGTCGTCATCGATGAAGCACAAGATTACAGTCCGATGCACTATGAAGTTTTTAAACTCTTGTTTCGAAATGCTCGCTACACTATTTTGGGAGATGTCGCACAGAGTATTGAGAAGGAAGCGGAGGACTCTGTCTATGATTCATTTGCTAACATTCTTGACCGTCCGAAGATGACCAAGCTTTCTCTAACAAAGGGGTATCGCTCAACCTATGAGATTAGTGCATTTGCTCAAAGAATCTATAGAAGAGAACGTGAGGTATATCCCTTTGATCGGCATGGTCCAGAACCAGAAGTGAAAGTTCTTCAAACCTCCAAAGCGATGAATCAGGAAATCCTTCAGGATGTCGAGGCCTTCCTAAAAGAAGGCTTCGAAACGGTCGCCATCATCTGTAAGACCTTCCAGGAATCCGAGCAGGTTTATCAAAACCTTAACCGTAATATGAGCTATAGTCAAACCCAAACCCATAATCAGAACCAAGGCAATAGTAGAAGCGAGCAATCAAAAATTCACCTCGTCCACCCTCGTGTGGGGCAAATCGAAAAAGGCATCCTCGTTATCCCAGCCTATGGGGCAAAGGGACTTGAGTTCGATTGCGCTATAATCTATGGTGTGGATCATGAAAATTATAAATCAGAGCTAGATCAGCGCTTACTCTATATCGCCTGCACCCGGGCACTGCACCGCTTGATGATTTATGCAGTGGAGAAGGAAAGTAAAATTCTCACTTAAAGGATCCTGAACAATTCTTTCCCCATGAAACATAGGGGCAAGTCTCATACGCTTACATAGCAAAGAAAGAGGGTTAGCCCTGACGGATAAGAAAGTTAGGGCTAACCCTTTTATTGAAAAAAGTTAAGCTAACAGTTCCTTGAACGTAGTCAGAATTTAAAGGTGAGACGATCAAATTAATGAGAATATCTGAAATTTGGGTTGCCAAAATGTTAAAAAAGGTGTATTACAATAAGGGAGGGTGACTGTTCTTGTGTATAATAAGCGCGCATTGTGAAATTATAGAATATAAAAAGACGCATTAAAGCTGATTTTCCTCAAAATAAGAGTTAAAATATCGATTAGAGTGGAGAAAAGTCGAATTATGATAATTCTCCATTTTTAATTCTACCAAATGAAATTGGAAGGGGGATACATACAATGAAAGTCACTAAAACAGCACAGGCCGGTGCACAAGAGTCTAATGATATTTTGATCACCGTCCTGCCAAACGAGCAAGGTGGGGTTCAAGTACAGCTCGAGGCTAAAGGAGTCATACTTAAGCAATTTGGAAAGCAGATGGAGCAAGTCATTCGGGACAAGGTCGAGGAGATGGGTGTCGAAGATATCACGATTAAAGCACAGGATAAAGGGGCACTCGATTATACGATTAGAGCTCGCGTCCAAGCTGCCCTCGAAAGGGCATTCGCATAACGCAGGGTGTTAGAAGCAAAAGTTAATTTTATACCTTAAAATTGAAACGTTGTTTTAAAGATGGTGAAGTTAGTCGCGTATATAATAAGACATGGAAAAGGGTATTTATGAAGGGAGTCGTTCAAGAAATGAAGAGGCCAAGAAGGAGCTTGCTCATTATATCTGGAAATAGCCCGAAAAGTATGCAAGATGCACCGGTATTTAATCCGGATGCCGTCGTATTTGATTTAGTCGATCGTGTAGCAGTGACGGATAAAGATAGTGCACGCTATCTCGTCAAAGAGGCTCTGAACTTTTTAGATTATTCTAAAGTCGAAGTCATAGTTCGGATTAATGCACTCGATACAGAGTTTGGGGCAAAGGATTTAGATTTGATTGCCCGTGTTAAGCCGAATGCTCTCATTATACCAAAGGCTACACCCGAGGCGCTTCGAGAAATTGACGCAAAGCTTACCCAGATTGAAAAAGAGGAAGGGTTTGACGAGGGAGGAATTTCTTTAATTCCTACGCTTGAAACCGCTTTTGGAATAGAGTATGTCAATAATATAATCACCTGTTCTCCACGAATTTCAGCAGTCTGGTTCAATGCTGAAGGGCTCCTTAATGAATTCGGCTCGAAACGGACGAAGGAAGGGAAAGAACTTCTTTACGCACGAAGCCGTATAGGTATCGCTTGTCGGGCTGCAGGATTCGAAGTGATCGATACCTTGTTCCTTGATGGAAATGATTATGAAGGACTAGAAAAAGATGCCCTTCATGCAAGAAGCCTTGGCTTTACAGGCAAAGCCGCTCTTGATGGACGGCAGATCGATACGATTCATGCAGTCTTTGCTTAAGGCAAATGGGAGGAAAGGTCTTTTCACGCGGTATCTTATTGAAGAAGGGATGTACGGATAACTATGAAGAATATTCTTGGAAGAGAACTTCCAGATGTAATAGAGGGTTATGGTCAGGTAAAGCCTTTTATGGGAGCGTTTGCAAACTATGGGGAACGGGCCAAAGCAGCCGTTACCTTGCGTTCTGTAAAGCCAGGAGAAAAGAAATTACTGGATAATATTAATGAGGCACTCGATAAAGTTGGAATTAAGGATGGGATGACTGTGTCCTTCCATCACCATTTGAGAAATGGGGATTATGTCCTGAATCAGGTCATGGCAGTCATTGCCGAAAGAGGAATTAAGGACATCCATGTTGCTGCTACAGGGATTTTTCCTATCCATGAGCCCCTCGTTGAATACATCAA
Organism: Desulfitobacterium elongatum; assembly: GCF_055378975.1. Taxonomy (NCBI): domain Bacteria; kingdom Bacillati; phylum Bacillota; class Clostridia; order Eubacteriales; family Desulfitobacteriaceae; genus Desulfitobacterium; species Desulfitobacterium elongatum. The sequence goes on from NZ_AP038772.1 coordinate 954,374, forward strand.
AAAAGGAATCGTCACTAAGATTTCCGTCAACTATATTTCACCCGGCCCCGTCGCGAAGGCTATTTCCAAAGGGCTCCTTAAACATCCGGCGGTATTGATGAGCCACGGGGGACGTCCTCGGGCGATTGAAAGCGGAGATTTGCATGTAGACGTCGCGTTCATTGCCGCTCCGACGGCCGATGCTTATGGAAATGTCAACGGAGTCGGGGGACCTGCAGCCTGTGGAACCTTGTCGTACGCGATTGCAGATGCGTTCTTTGCTGATAAAGTGGTAGCGGTTACCGATCATCTCGCTCCTTATCCAGCTTGCCCGATTGAGATCACACAGGACTTTGTGGATTATGTCGTTGTGGTGGATTCTATCGGAGATGCTAACGGGATCGTCTCAGGAACACTCACAGTGACGAAGGAGCCTGTCGGCTTACGGATTGCTAAGATGGCCGCTCAACTGATTAATGAGGCAGGCTATATCCAAAATGAGATGTCCTTTCAGACTGGTGCAGGGGGGACCTCCCTCGCAGTTGCGGCTGAAGTACGGAACTTTATGAAAGAAAAAAATGTCGTCGGAAGCTTTGCAGCTGGCGGGATTACGGGTTACATCGTTGATATGCTTAACGAAGGGCTATTTAGAAATCTCTTCGATGTGCAGTGCTTCGACTTAAAAGCGGTTGCTTCTTATCGGGAGAATCCTAGACATCAAGCAATGAGCGGCTCTCTTTATGGGAATCCCCATGATAAAGGGGCCATTGTCAATAATCTCGATGTTATGATCCTGGGAGCTACGGAAATTGATACTGACTTTAATGTCAATGTCGTAACAGGCTCTGACGGGATCATCATGGGAGCTTCTGGTGGACATAATGATACTGCGGCTGGCTCCAAACTAGCCATCATCGTGACCAACTTGACCAAAGGACGCCTTCCGGTCGTCAAGGATAGAGTCACAACGGTGACCACCCCAGGAGAAACCATCGATGTTCTTGTGACGGAGAGAGGGATTGCAATCAACCCAAGGAGAGTAGATCTCTTGGAGAAACTCAAAGATAGCGAACTTCCGATTGTCACGATTCAAGAACTCAAAGAAATGTCTGAGAAGATGACAGGGAAACCAGAACCTATCGAATTCACGGACCGTATCGTTGCCGTTGTGGAATACCGTGATGGAACCGTTATCGATGTCGTAAGAAAGCCTAAAGATTAAACGAGGCTTATAAATGACTCGTCTAAGAAATCCTTGTGTCTAAGAATAATAGCAAAGCCCCCTGCACACACTAACGAATATGTTTGTGTATGAAGGGGGCTTTTTTCATTAGAACGATGCTGGCTACTTTCGATTATCGATCTTTAACGATCGCCTTGATTTCGATTTTTCTGGGGGCCACAGGTCAGTTCTTATTTCGCCTAGGAATGCTTAGCTATGGAAAAGTTACTATCGAAGGTGTCTGGAGGCAGTTGCTTGGAATTATTATGACACCTGCTATATTTTTCGGGTTTGTCTGCTTTGGTATAAGTTCGATTCTTTGGCTCGTCGTGATCTCACGGTGGGAGCTCAGTTATGCGTATCCCATGGTTGCACTAGGCTATGTCATCGCAATTCTTTATGGGACGTTTTTATTGCAGGAAATAATAACTTTACCAAAGATTTTAGGTAGCGGACTCATTTTATTAGGGATATCTGTACTTGGATTATTTGGACAAGCAAAAGGCTGATTTGTCAAGAGAGTTATTTGTATAATGAACTCAGAATAAGGGATTATTTACAAATTTATCTGGAAAAGCAAGTTGCACCTCAATCGAGAATAGGATATTATAATCTTAACAGACGGTTTACAAAGCAATATATCATTTGCTGAGCCGTTGGTTTGTCTTCCCTAGAAGACTCAAAGAACTGAATAGTACTCCAGATAACCCAAGTAATCACCTCATAACGGGAGAATGGTAAAAGGGGCGTGTGCGAGAAATGAAATTTCAGGATTTAGGGAGAGGCGCGCGTATCGAACTGGCGAAAATGGCGAAGCAGCTGGGAATGAAGTTTATCGGTTATAATCCCACAGCCCAGCAAGTGTCGCTGGAGTACAAAGGAAAAGGAGTTACTTATCACGTCGATGAGTTGGTCGCACAGTACCAACAAGCGTCAAGGATGGTCTAAAGAGTGACTTTTCTCTGAAAGTAATTTAAAGGAACTAAGTTTTATTATCATAAGTTGCTTGTAGAAAGCGAAAAGAAGAAAGTCGATCCTATCTGAAACCGAATAATTGGTAAACATTGAAAAAGGGGCGAGATCATCGCCCCTTTTTGGTACACCTTATTCACTTTTAAAATCCTTTCGACCATCGAATTTACATAATTCCCCTAGAAATAACAAATGGCGCTTGCGTGTTTCAGCTAGAATCAGAGCAATTATCCATGTGCGAGCATGGGTTGCTTGAAATAAGCTGATTTGCGCTTGCGCCTTAGATTAAGGTTTGCCGGAAAAAGCTGCACACTTTGTTTGACGGTAAGGGTCACAGGGAGTGGGCGATAGGGTCCTACACCTTGCTGTTTGCGTTGTGCCTCATAAGCACGGTACTCCTCCCAGTGGGCAATGAAGTCCTCTTTGCTAACAGGGCACTCCTCACCCCCGGTGAGTTGAAAAAGATAACGATCATTCTCAGGTTCCTGGACATAACTGATGATAAGATTTCCGTGGAAAAACAATAGAATCCCACCTTCCTCTTAATTTGTCGTTAGCCTCCTGACCTATATTTATGAACCTCATCCTAATTTTAGTGTAGCAAAATAGGCGAGGATTGGGAAAAGTTTTGTCCGACAAAATCAATGGAAGTTCGGCTAAAGTGAGTTGGTTTTATAGGACATAGAGGAGGATTTGACGAATTTTAGACGAATTAGGGCGAATCGTGACGAACGATTCTTAAGTTTCAAGACTGCTTCTGATAGAAGAAAGAGGAGACTGGCTTTAACCCCAAGTGGTTCATGCCAAAAAGATGCTCAGTGCTCCCGGTAAAGAGGATTCCACCTGAGTTTAAGGAATCGGCGAACTTTCGATAGAGCATCTCTTTCGCCTCTTCTGTAAAGTAAATCACGACATTTCGGCAGGCGAGCAAATCAAAACCCATATCGAATCGGTCAGTGAGGAGATTCTGACGTTGAAACGTTACAGAACGCTTGACCTGTTCTTTTATTTGATACCCAGTGTCTGTTGGGGTAAAATACTTTTGTAGAATCTCTGCAGTAGTGCTAGCGAAGTCAGCTTGACGGTAAAACCCGTTTTTGGCCTGCTGAAGTACGTTGACATCAATATCGGTGGCGAGGATACTAAAACGTGCCTGGGGGAAATACTCCATAAGTGTCATAGCTAAGGAATAGGGTTCTTGTCCACTCGAACATCCAGCACTCCAGATTTTCAAGGAGGTCTTCTTCTCCAAGAGTTTCGGGAGAATCACTTCCCTTAATGTTTTCCACTGATTGGTATCCCGAAAGAATTGGGTGACGTTAATAGTTAAGTGCTTAAAGAAGGCATCATAGAGTATGGAGTCCTGGTTTAAAGCTTTGATGAAATCTGCGTAGGTCTTGTGACCATGGGTATTCATAAAGCTAAGAATTCGGCGTTGCATCTGATTCTGCTTATAAAAATTTAGGTCGAGTCCACTTTTGGGGTGGAACGCTTTTACAAACCATTCATAGGTGTTCGTTTCTGGGTTAAGCAAGCAAGTCACCTCTTTTTTGTGAATCTATTAGCGAGAAGGCTGAAGATACAGAGGGTCGTCCTAGCCAAAGAGGTCGATAATCAGCCCTCGGATCTCATCGATTTGATCTAATAACTCCATGGGTTTGGTCTGGTTGTCGAGGACTTTCTGCCCAAGCTCCTCAAGGGCTTTATCAATTTCTGTGATTCGGGCCAGTACCTTAGGTCGTCCCCGGAAATCCCAGAAGGACTCTTCCGAGACGCGACGACTTTGACCAAAGGTTGAACGTAAGAAAGATTTGACCATATCCTTAAAGTCTGAAAGATCGCGCAGGGAAAAGCTCTCTGCTAATTGCTTCCCTTTATTTTCTAAACGACTCATGAAGTCTTGAAGCTCTTTGGTTTGTAGCTTCTGTGTATTCGCGAGTACGCGGTTAAAATCGAGCTCTCCCCGTTGAGAAGGGGTTGCAGAACGATTTAAAGATTCGGTTTGTTGGGCTCCGTTAATTCTTAAAGGCATTTGCATTTCCCCTTTATTGGACTTGAAAGGACGCTACTATGCAATCACGACGGGTTTTCTTAAAGCTGCTTCTGGGAGTAGGTGCAATTGCCATACCCTGGACCGCCTGGCCTACTAAATTGAAGAACGTTTTTGAACCTCTGAGGGAAAGTCGGAGGGTAAAACTCTATACCCAACCTTCTCAAGAGAAGCCTAATGAATTCTTTCAGGTGGAAAGTCTTAGTCGGAAGGCGATGGATGACATAGTTGCCTTAACCGCTCCAGAGATGGAAGGCCGTCGGGCGGGCTTAGCCGGGGAGGGAAGAGCCTCACAGTATCTAGCGAAAGAACTGAGTATGCTCGGGCTAAAGCCCATGGGGGATAAAGGGGAGAGCTATGTCCACGCCTTCACGATTCCCTCGGTCAAGGAAGCTGTCATAGGAGGAAGGCTAACGTTTACCTCCGGTCCGATGGGGATGCTTCGAGCTCCGAGCATGAATCTCCTTGGGGGTCTAATGGGCGAAAAGCAGGATGAAGTGATTCTCCTTTCAGCCCACTATGATCATCTCGGTAGCTATCGAGGAGAGGTCTATCCAGGAGCAAACGATAATGCCTCAGGTGTCGGTTGTATCCTTGACGTGATTCGACGACTCATCCGAGAAATGGCAACCCCAAAGCGGACGATTGTTTTTGCGTTCTGGGGAGCGGAGGAAATGGGTTTTATCGGTTCCAATGCCTTTGTAAATTCTCCGAGTTTCCCCCTCAAAGCGATTCAGGCCGTCATCAATGTCGACACAATCGGAAACGGAATGATCGGTAACTTCGGGCTTTGGTCAGAAGGGGAAAATAATATTGCCTTTAGAGCCGTTCAAAAGGCTGCTTCACAGGCTGGGGCAAGTGCTCAACTGGCCCCGAATCAGGGGCACAACAGTGATCAGGTGAGCTTCGCGCAGGTTGGGATTCCAGCGGTTACCCTGATGGCTCGAGAGTGGCTTCAGAATAATCATACTCCGCAGGATACGGCTGGGAATGTTAAGATCGAGCAGGTTCAGCTTGCGACGGAGATTGTGTATCAGGCGGTACGGAGTCTGGCTTTCTAGCTTTGAAATCTGATTTCAAGAAGGTTTCTCCAGGATTTTGCTTTGCAACGGTCACTCAGTAAGCTGCGCGGACCAATCTAATCACTCAAGTTCTCGCCTTCGCCGGGTTCGCCTTCGCTGTTAAGTTATCTTTGTAGTATGCGGCTTCGGGCGAAACCCTCCACCGGAGGCTTTCGTGGCTAAATCGTCTCCTGACTCGTGGCCGGTTGGAAAACGTCCATGTTTCCAACCCGTCTCCGCTGCGAACTTTTCGCGAAGATTGGTTAGCCGCTCGCTTAGAATGCGTTCCCTTATGCAAAGCAAAATCCTTGGGTATTCTTTTATAGGTATTTCAGTTGAATGTTGAAGGGAATCAGGGGGACGGTTCTTGAGATTCTACACGACTTTTAGGAATCAAGAGAACCGTCCCCTTGATTCCGACCCTGCGTTATGGCTTAATAGTTGGAGTAACTGCTGCGCCTGAAGTCGGATCAGCGAATTTTTGCTGTCCTGGCTCAGTTGCATCATACTTAGAACGAAGAATAACGAGGTCTACGCGACGATTCTGGGCCCGACCGGCTTCAGAATCGTTTTTTGTTAGCGGACGGTATTCCCCGTAGCCCGTAGCGGAAAGTCGATCTGTGGCAATTCTTCCTTGCATAATATGTACGACATTCGTAGCTCGAAGAACAGAGAGTTCCCAGTTGCTTGGGAAGCGGGCCGTATTAATCGGTAGGTTATCGGTATGTCCTTCAACCTTGATATAATTCGGGGCTGAAGCTAAAACGTTAATGATTTTATCAAGAATTTCTCGGGCTTTGGGAGTGATGTCTGACGATCCGCTCTCAAAGAGTAGGGTATCTTGGATACTGATGACAAGTCCTCGTTCCTCGATCGAGGAAACGAGCTTGGCTTGAATCCCGTTATCTGATGCAAATTTATCTAGCTTTTGTTTGATCCCCTCAATCGTCATATTTTCGGTATCCGTATTTCCTTCTCCGGCATTCTGATTTTGTCCAGAAGTATCCTTTGCTTCAGAAGGCTTTGGGGCTGAGTTAAAAGTCTCTAGGAAGCTGGGGCCTGAAGGAGAGGTTGAGATTTCCATTTTGGCGGGAGTTCCACCGCCGAGGGCAGCACTCAAAGACTCTGCGACAGCTTGGAATTTGTTTGCATCCACTTTACTCATCGAATACATCACCACGAAGAAAATCATCAGAAGGGTGATGAGATCGGAATACGTTAAGAGCCAGCGCTCTGAATTTTCTTTTTCAGGTTCTTCTGTATGCTTTCTAGCCATTTTTTCACCTTATCCTACGCTTGTTCTTCCCGCACTAAGGTCTAGATTCTCAGCGGTATCGCCTTTAGATTCCGGCATATTTCCGAGGTGGGTTTTTAATTTCTCTTTAAGAATGGAGGGGTTTTCTCCAGCTTGAATGGAAAGAATTCCATCAAGTACCATCTCCATCGCTGCGACTTCGATTTTATCCTTCTGTTTGAGCTTGGTTGCAATGGGAATAAAGAGAAGGTTCGCCGAGGCAACACCGTAGAGGGTTGCAATAAAAGCTCCCGCTATGGATTTGGATAGAGATTCTGGATCTGAGAGGTTTCCTAAGACATGAACGAGTCCCATAACCGTACCAATAATCCCCAAAGTCGGGCCGAATCCACCGGCAGCTTCAAAGACAGCAATCCCTACTTTATGGCGTTTTTCCATAACCGTAATATTTGACTCGAGAATTTCACGCGTAACATCTGGATCCGTTCCATCGATGACGAGTTGCATTCCCTGACGTGTAAAGCGATCCTCAACAGTTTCGAGCTCCTGCTCGAGGCTGAGAAGCCCTTCACGACGCGCTTTCTCAGCAAAGCGAACGAGAGTTTCGTAGGCTTCAGCTGTTCCAAAAGTCTTATCTGTAAAAGCAATCTTAAGCCAAGTGGGGAGCTTTTTCATTTCTTTTAGAGGGAAACTTGCGAATACAGCAGCAAAGGTTCCGCCGAAGACGATAATCGCAGGCGGAAGAAGAAAAAGGGAACTAATGTGACCTCCTTCCAGAACAAAGCCCACTATTAAGGCACCAAAACCTAATACAATTCCTAAAATGGTTGATATGTCCATTACTTAAAGGCCGGACGCTTACTAAAAAAGACACAAAAGCCCCGGCTACCTCCCTTGCTATGAATTTTGAGCATACGCTATTCTATATATCGACAGAAAAAGAGTAATACTTTAACCCCTTCACGGGTTCATTATATCGGAAAATCGGAGAAGCAGCCATAGTATGAGGCTCCTTTGATTGAATAATATTATTTCGCGTCGAAAATCCTCGATGAGAGTTTTAGACTTCCTCAGTTCCTCCATATCTCTTAAGCCTTAAATATCCCCATGTAGAGATAATAAGCCAGGTGGTATAGAGTATTATGGGCACATAAACTCGGCCAAGGTTCCATTGGAAAATCCCTAGATTCATGAGGACGTTAGAGAAGATAGCACTATAGCAGGCAGCAGTTAGGACGTAAATAAAACGAAAGGTGCTATTAGAGGGAAGAAAGTAAAAGTAGATTATATAATAGATGATGACGCTGTTATACTTGGACTAAATTAGTAAACCTTTTAAACGCAAGGGTTTCACTGATTTAGTCCAATTTTTTTATGCCCAAAATTAGCGAAACAACAGTATTTATGAGGAGGTTTTGATACGAATGTGTAAAATAATCGCAGTGGCGAACCAAAAGGGTGGTGTAGCCAAAACCACAAGTGTAAGAAATATGGCTTTCTCACTTGGGGAACTTGGTAAACGTGTTTTGGCAGTTGATTTTGATCCGCAGTCGAATCTAACTGCATCTTTCTCGGAAGAGAATATGATCTTAAAAACTACGATTGCAGATGTAATGACAAAGGCAATGGATGAAGAGAGCATTCCGAATAAAGAAGAATATATCTATTCTCATGGGAAGATTGATTTCATGCCAAGTAGCATCCATTTGTCCGTAGTTGAAGCCAATCTAAGAATGGAAATGGGAAGTGAGAAGTTGCTGACAAATATCTTAGAACCGCTTAGAGATCAGTATGATTTTATTCTTATTGATACGAATCCGTCCCTAGGTCCTTTAACAATCAATGCTCTTTCTGCTGCCGATAGTGTCATCATTCCGATTAATCCAGAGTTTTATGCAACTATGGGATTAACCGATTTAACCAAAACAATTCTAAAGATCAGAAAGAGAATCAATCCTGGTATTCAGTTTGAAGGGATTTTGATGACCATGTGTGATATGCAGACAAACCTTCATAAGGAGGTCTGCTCAGAAGTTGCAGAAGCTTATGGTAATGGAATGAAAATATTCAAAGTTCAAATTCCAAGATCCATCAGAGTTGGAGAAGCAAACCGCTATGGCATGAGTGTCATTGATTTTGATAAGAAGTCTAAGGCAGGATTAGCTTACGATGAGATGGCAAAGGAGTTGATAGCTTATGGTAACTAGACCAACAGCCAAGAAAGTGAAGTCACTTGATGAACTGCTTCAAGCGGATGATATTTATTCAGCACCTGTTCAGACTGAGGAAAAGGGAATTAGGCTGATTGCTTTCGATGAAATTCGACCATTCAGAAATCATCCTTTCCACTTGTACAGAGATGAGCGGCTGGAAGACTTAGTTGAGAGTATCAGAGCTAACGGAATCTTAATTCCTATGATTATTCGGTCTGTTGAGGATGATCCAGATGGTTATAAGTATGAAATGCTTGCAGGCCACAATCGTTTAAATGGTGCAAAACTTGCGGGACTTATTGAAGGTCCGTGTATTGTGAAAGATGGATTGTCAGATGAAGAAGCACTGATGTACGTTGTTGAAACCAATGTTATTCAGAGATCTTTTACAGATATGCTGACCTCGGAAAAAGCTGCTGTACTTGCCATGAGTCATTCAAAAATGTTCTCTCAGGGCAAAAGAAATGACATCATTGAAGAACTTTTAAAACTCGAAAACCCTGAATATATCGGGCATGATGAAACTTGTGCCCCAGTGGGGCACAAGTTAAAAACCAGAGATAAAGTTGGGATTGAATATGGTTTGTCGAAGAACACTGTGGCCCGACTTTTACGAGTAGAAAAGTTGAATTGTAGTTTAAAAGAACGAGTGGATTCAAATGAAATTTCTCTTAGATGTGCAGTTGATTTGTCTTATCTCATTGAAGCCGAACAAGAAGAAGTAAGCAATGTGATATCTGAGAATGACTTCAAAGTAGACATGAAGAAAACTGAAATGTTGAGAAGCTATTCTGCTAACAGCAAGCTGAATGAAAAGGCTATTTATCAGATTCTTTCAGGAGAAATCAATAAGAAACCTAAAGCCAGTACATCACCCTCAATTAAAATAAAGCATAAGGTATATGCCAAGTTCTTCTCACCTGAAACAAAGGCAAGCGAAATTGAGAAGATAGTCGAAGAAGCACTGGAACTTTATTTTCAAACCCATCATGGTAGAGAGGAGGATAATACCGCTTGAGAAAAGATGAACGGTTAAAAACGATTTATGAGACGATTGCTCCCCATGTGACTCGTAGCGAGGGTGCATGGAGAGAATATCTTGAATTTGCCTCAAAACTCTTTAAATATAGCTTTGATAATGCACTCCTTGTTTATGCTCAGAATCCTAATGTTACGATGCTTGCACCAACAGCAGTATGGAATAAAGTTGGCAGATACGTCAATAAAGGGGCTACCGGAATTGCTGTCTGCGAATATGAAAATGCAAAATTGACCGTCAAGCATTTGTTTGATGTCACTCAAACAAATGGCAGGGATGTGGTTGCGACTAATTGGGATTTAGATGAAGATATGAAGAGTCGATTGGAGCGTAGAGTAGCTTATAATCATGGACTTGATACTTTTACTTTAGCAGATGCAATTCGTCAAATATCTCAAGAAGCTGTAACTGAGAACCTCGATAGTTATATGCAGAATCTTCAAGTGGACATTGAAGATCATTTATTTGAGAGTTTGCCTCAAGACGGTTTGGAGTTGCAAATTCAAGAGCTCATCAGTGACAGCGTTTCTTGCTTCGTGGGAAAACGATGTGGCTTACCTGATGAAGAAATGATTGTACTAAAAGGTATGGCAACTATTGCACATTTCAATACCATTCCCTTAATTGCAAAGCTCGGATACACTGTAACGGATATTTCTAAAAGCATTTTGATTGAGATTGAAAGAAACATAAAAATCATTGATAAAGAGAGGAGAACACAAAATGAGCAAGATAGACATGAACTATCAAGAGATAGACGGGTTGAAGGTTCCCTGTATCCAGATATCGAACAACAGCGAGGACGACAGACCACTGGGCAAGTACGGCAGGATGGCAATGGAATTCCTGAAAGAGCAAAATCCACAGCGATTTATGATTTTGAAAATGGATGGCACTCTGATGGAGATCATGCACAAAGTACAGGAGGAAGCAGTAGAGAAAATCGAGCACATAACACAGGAGATGTTGAAGATGGAACCTATGCCAGAGACAGAGGATATTATGGAGAAGACAAAACACCTAAACAGCCTGAAGTCAGTGGCGGAGGAAATCGTTCTGAACGAGGTAGTCTACAAGGTGAGGTAGAAAAAGATAAAACCCAAGTAATAGCAAATAATGATGAGTCATTAAATAATGGCTCATTTTTTATGCCCGAAAATGAGACTGATAAGAATGGTATCAAGGTTCTAATTGTTGAACAAGGAAAAATCCCATACGTCAAAACAATTCCAAAAGGATATGAAGAGCTTCAGCGCCAACTTGATGGGACATTCACAACATTGGAAGTTGATTATGGAATCGATGCAATTTGTGCTGACGATGTTGATTTTGAAAGTACTCCCATCAACCGAATATCAAATGGACAGCCAATCTTTGGAACCTTTCTGCTTTCAAGAGTCAATTATGAAACCGGTGAATACCAATCGCTAAAAGATGAAGATATCGAAAAATACTCCAACCAATTTAACGCACCACTGATTGATATTACGGAGTTAATCAGCGAATTAGAAGTAGCTGACACGGGAGCAATTGAAAAAGTTAATGATCTGGATTATGAGAAACTTGGCTTTTATAAGTTAAGAAGAGTCATCGAAGATCAACCTGAGAAGCATGTTGAAAAGTCTAAGGGACAGATGACGCTCTTTGATATGAAGTCAAATAGTAGAGAGGAAGAATTGATTGAACAAGTTCTTCTTCTAGGCAGTGGTGTTCAAAACGGTATAAACCGAATTTATGAATTCGCAATGACAGATCCAACGGGCTCTGCTTTTTCCTCGTTCTTAAAGGATGAATATGGTACTGGGGGGTGTAGTGTCAATAAAAGTGGTATTGGATTTGAGAATCATGATAGCAAGGGCATCGAATTTGATTGGACTGATGAAAATGGTGAGAAGCAAAAAACTCAGATTACTTGGCTCAAAGTTGCCATTGGTATCAGACTGCTTATTGACGAAGGAAGATACCACGTGCCACTGAAAGAGAAGATACCACAAAATTCTGAGTATCAGTCTCATAAAAATGAGCTTGAAGCAGTTAACAAAGAAATAGAGGACATTCAAGTAAAATGGGAATCAGGGGCTATCTTTTCAGAAGAACAAACTGAACATTGGGATGACCTTGAGGATTTAAAAAGAGAATTAGAAAGTGACATTGCTGATTTTGAGGAAAATCAAAGCCCAGATACTCTTGAAGAATCAGAGGCTAGCCAAGTACAAAAAGTAGCGAACACAAATCATGAAGAAGTGAAAGCTCTTAAAGCAAGTCCTAATAGATTAAGCTTTCGATATTCTGAGGATTATAATCTCTATCCTAATGGTGCGAAGACAAAATATAAGAACAATGTGGAAGCCATTAAACTATTGAAGAAGATAGAAAGTGAAAAGCGGTTGGCTACCAGTGAGGAGCAAATTATTCTTGCTAGATATGTTGGATGGGGTGGGCTGGCAAATGCCTTCTCAGATACAGCCTCTGGTTGGGAAAATGAATATATGGAGCTTAAAGTACTCCTTGAAGACAAGGAATATGAAGATGCAAGGAATTCAACCATTACTGCGTATTACACAGAACCAGAGTTAATCAAAGGTATTTACCTAGCTCTTGATCGCTTTGGTTTTGTTGGTGGAAGAGATCGAAAGATACTTGATCCTGCAATGGGTACAGGTAACTTCTTTTCTGTCTTTCCTAAAGTAATGGATGGAACTCAGCTTCACGGTGTAGAGCTTGACAGTGTCACAGGAAGAATCGCAAAGCAGCTCTATCAGGATGCGAATGTTTTAGTTCAGGGATTTGAAACTACAACTTATGAGGATAATTCTTTTGATGTTGTCATTGGGAATATTCCATTTAACAATGTGAAGCTTTATGACAAACGCTATGCAGAGAATGATTTTCTTATCCACGACTATTTTATAGCAAAGTCTTTGGATCTTTTAAAGCCTGGTGGACTAATGGCCTTCATAAGTAGTAAAGGAACAATGGATAAAAGAGATACCTCCGTCAGGGAGTATATTGCTGGGAGGGCTGATTTAATTGGGGCAATTCGTTTACCTAGTACTGCGTTTAAAGCACTGGCAGGAACAGAAGTAACGGCAGATATCTTGTTTTTTCAAAAGTTGAATTATCCCAGAATTGTTGATAAATACTCACTTCCAGATTGGGTTTTTACGAATACAAGAAAGTCAGACTACATTAATCTCAATCAGTATTTTATAGAAAATCCAGAGATGATGCTTGGTGAAATGCAGTGCAGTCGGAACATGTATGGGAATGAAGATGGAACAGCTTGTATAGCACCTATTGGTCAAGATTTATATAAAGAACTTAATAGTGCCATTCAAAAGCTTAATGCTAGATTTGCAGCCGAACCGGATAAAGCCATTGAAGTAGCGGAAGAAGAAACAAGTATTGAGCGAACGTCAATTGATGCTCCTCTCGGAACAAAGAATTATATCTATGTCGTTAAAGATGACAGAATTTATTATTGTGAACACAATAAGCTCTTGCTTCAGGATTACACCGGTAAGAGGGCAGAAAGAATAAAAGGGCTCTGTGAAGTTAGAACTGCTCTTCTGAAAGTTATTGATGTTCAGACTAGAGAGTATGTGCCGGAAGAACTTCAAAAGGCACAAAAGAAACTGAACTCTGTGTATGATAGATTCGTTGATCGCTGTGGCTTTATTAATGAGAAGCCTAATATTGCAGTTTTCACGGATGATGATCAGTTCCCACTTCTCAGGTCAATTGAAGATCAAAGTGTTGATAAGAAATCATGGGTCAAGGCTCCGATTTTTCATAAGGCAACGATTAAATCATACCGGATGCCAGAGCATGCAGAGACAGCGAAGGAAGCATTAGAAATCAGCCTCAATGTAAAGATGAAAATAGATCTGCCATATATGGTAAAGCTCACAGAAAAATCTGCGGATGAGCTCATCGAAGAACTGGACGACCGGATTTACTTGAATCCACAAAAGTTTTATGGCAATTACCATGAAGGCTGGGAACTGAATGAAGAGTATTTGAGTGGGCAGGTAAGGGATAAACTGCTTTATGCCAAAATAAAGGCAGAAGAGTACCCTGAATTATTTGCACGGAATGCTGATGCTCTTGAAGCAGTTCAGCCACCAAGGTTATTGCCAGGGGACATTGATTTTCGTATTGGTTCACCTTGGATTCCCGTAGAACATTTCAGGCAATTTATGCACGATACTTTTGGCACACCCTATTACCTTAGAGATGTCATTAATCTAGACTATATGGAGTTTACAACGCAATGGAGAGTTCAGAATAAGACTAGAGATTCTAGTTCTGTTAAGGTCAATAAAACCTATGGTACAAACAGAGTGAATGCTTATCAAATATTTGAGGACTGCCTGAATCTTCAAAGTACAACAGTAAGAGATCCTGTTCCTTATGTGGATGCCAATGGTAAAGACCAAGTGAAATACGTAATCAATGCAAATGAAACGATGATAGCAAGGGCAAAGCAGAATCAAATCAAAGAAACATTTGCCGGTTGGTTGTTCAGTGATAAAGAACGTGCGGAACAACTACTCAATATCTACAATGAGAGATTTAATACTATTAGACCACGTGAATATGATGGTTCCCATTTGATTTTCCCTGGAATGAGTGACGAGGTTAAGTTAAGAGCACATCAAAGAAATTTTGCTGCAAGAGTCATCTATGCAGGCTCTGGTTTAGCAGGTCATGTTGTAGGAGCAGGAAAAACAGCAGCACTGGTTGCATCAGGGATGTACCTAAAAAACATTGGAGCCGTAAAAAAGCCGATATATGTGGTGCCCAATCATTTGACAGAGCAGTGGGCTAAGGAATTCTACCGATTCTTTCCCCAATGTAATATTCTTGTTACAACGAAAAGAGACTTTGAAAAATCAAACCGAAACAAGTTTGTATCACGTATAGCAATGGGGGAATATGATGCGATCATCATAGGTCATAGCCAGTTTGAACGCATACCTATTTCAAAGGAAAGACAAGAAAAACAACTGAATGAAGAGATTAACCAATTGTCCTATATCATCAAGAAACTTCGTGAGGAAAAGGGAGATAATTGGTCAATCAAACAGATGGTCATCTTTCAAAACAACCTTAAAAGCAGGCTCACAAAGCTGGCTGCTGAGGATAAGAAGGATGACCTTTTAACATTTGAGCAGCTTGGCGTGGATTACATGTTTGTAGATGAAGCCCATGTTTATAAGAATTGTTTCAGTTATTCAAAAATGAGGAATGTCGCAGGAATTGGGAAGTCGTCAAGTCAAAGAGCAACAGATATGTTACTTAAGTGCCAATATTTGCAGGAGATGAACAACGGGAAAGGGGTTGTATTCGCAACAGGAACGCCGATTTCAAACAGCATGAGTGAAATGTATGTGATGCAAAGATTTTTACAGCCACAGATGCTTCAAAAGATGGGACTGAACTATTTTGACAGCTGGGCAGCGACTTTTGGAGAAGTGGTTTCTTCATTAGAGATTACTCCAGAAGGCTCTGGATATCGCATGAGAAACCGATTTGCAAAGTTTCATAACCTTCCTGAACTGATGAATATGTTTAAACTTGTAGCAGATATTCAGACCTCTGATATGTTGAATTTGCCTACTCCTGAAATTGAAGGCGGAAAAGCAGAGATTGTTGCAACGGAAGCTACAGAATTTCAAAAAATGCTGATGGATTCATTTGTAGAGAGAGCTGAAAAAATTAGAAATGGTGAGGTAGAAGCAACTATCGACAATATGTTGAAGCTCACCAATGAAGCAAAACTCATGTCGATTGATCCAAGACTGATTATTGAAGATGCTCCGAATGATCCAGAAAGTAAATTAAACATTGCAATCAATAATGTATTTGATATTTGGCAAAAGGGAAATGAGAAACGAACAACGCAGATTATTTTCTGTGATTCAGGAACGCCGAAGCCTGGGCAATTTAATGTCTATGATGAAATAAAGAATTGCTTGACCATGAAAGGTGTTGATGAATCTCATATAGCTTTTGTCCACGATGCCAAAACTGATGAGCAGAGAGAAGCTTTATTTGAAAAGGTGAGGATGGGTGAAGTCAGAATCCTTCTTGGTAGCACTTCAAAGCTTGGTACGGGTACAAATGTACAGGATAAACTAATTGCAGTCCATCACTTGGATTGTCCCTGGAGACCAAGCGATATTGAGCAACGAGATGGTAGAATCCTACGACAGGGTAATGACAATCCGGTAATCAATATTTATAGATATGTCACAAAAGGGACATTTGATGCGTATTTGTGGCAGATTCAGGAGCAAAAGCTTAAATATATCAGTCAAGTAATGACATGCAAAAGTATCTCTCGATCATGTGAGGATATGGATGAAACAGTCTTATCTGCAGCTGAGGTAAAAGCCATAGCGACTTCTAATCCTCTACTAGCTGAAAAGATGGAAGTGGATAATGAGGTAGCTAGGTTGAAGCTCCTTAAGTCAAACTGGAATAATGAACGACTGATTTTGAAACGCAACATTGAAACCCATTACCCAAAATTAATTGAGCACTGCAAACAGAAAATTGGAGCTTTGGAAAAAGACATACAGATGAAAAATGTAACGTCAGGACATGACTTTTCCATGAAAATTGACGGAAAGACTTTTGATGAACGTGCAAAAGCTGGCGAGAGACTTTTTATAGTTAGCAAAATCCAGGACGTATCTGTTAATGGTGATCCGTATGAGATTGGAGAATATAGAGGATTCAAGCTCCACCTCATGAGGACTGCATTTGATCAAATGGAAATTAGAATCAAAGGTTCTTCCTCATATCATATTGAGCTTGGAGATTCTGAAATCGGCTGTATTACAAGGATTGAAAACTGTGTTGAGAAAATTGACCATTTGCTCCTACAAACCAATCAAAAACTTGAGGATACAAACATTCAGATGGAAGAAGCCAAGAAAGAGGTTGTGAGACCTTTTGACTATGAAGAGAGGTTAGCTGATTTTTCAGCACGACAATCTGAAATCAATACAAAGCTTGAATTTAAAGAGCTAAGACAGCAAGAGGAAGTAATCCTTGATGAAAATTCACAATCGGGTGAATCGTCCTATGAGCAGAATGAGAGGAGAGCTGAACTTTCAATAGCTGAGCGAGACTATTAATCCATAAAATCAAAATGAGTATAAAGATTTTAAAAGAAAGGGAGTGATGCGATGTCTATGGTAGCTGTTAAACAGCCATATGTACTATTTTTAGTTAATGATGCAAGTCCGCAAAATCCTCGTACCGAACAGGATAACTTCGGAAAAATGATCTGCTTTCATAGAAGATATAATATCGGGGATGAACACAACTATGATGAGCCGGATGAATTTTTGATGGAACTCCTTGAAGAAAAAATTGGAGATACAAATGCTGCGGAAGATAAGTTTACTGAGCTGACATTAGAAGTGGATGATTCCCTTTATAAAAGCCACTATGGTCAATATAGAAAAGCCATCCATGAAAATGTTTTAGATTATCTATCAAGCAGTTATGTTATTGAACCAATCTTTATGTATGACCATAGTGGGATTACAGTCAATACAAATGGCTTCTCGTGTCCTTGGGATAGTGGACAAGTAGGGTGGATATTTGCAAGCCATGACACAATCAAAAAGGAATTCGGTCAAATTAATGATGAAACAATCGAAAAAGCCAGAGCTCTTCTCAAAAGTGAAGTCAAAGAATATGACTACTATTTAACAGACCAGTGCTATGGTTTCAGGCTCTACAAAAGCAATGAAGAAATAGCTAGTTGCTGGGGATTTGCTGGTGAGATTAGAGATGTACAAAATGAGATTAAAGAGTATCTGCCAGAAGGCTGTAAGGAGATCGTTGAGTCTTTGGAGTATCGATATGATGATGCTGAAATTGGTGACATACTCGAAGAGACCAAAGCACAGGACGAGGAAATGGAGGTATAGCTTATGGCAGTAAATAAAGCATATCGACATTTTTCCGATGAAGAAATCAAGCGAGCAAACTCAGTGAGTTTGATTGATCTTGCAAGGCAATATGGCTTTGAACTTGAAAACGGAGGCAATAAGGCACTTCATGCTAAAAAGTCTGGAGGACTCTACATATTTAAAGATAGCAATCGTTTCTATCACTGGACCGCCGATGAAAAAGGCGGTCCAATTGATTTTGTCATGAAATATGGAAACCTGACTTACCAAGAAGCAGTAGCTCAGCTAATAGGTGAACGCTATGAAGCCTATGTTAGAGAAACCGTCCATTACGAAAAAGAAGAGAAAGGTCCAATTATGCTGCCGGAAAAGGCTGAAAACTTCAAACGAGCCTATTGGTATTTGGTATCGGTTCGAGGTATTGAGCCGGAAATTGTTTCTGTACTGGTGAATGAAAAAAAGATTTATCAGGAAGCCAAGTATGGTAACTGCGTATTCGTTGGTTATGACGAAGATCAAACTCCTAAGTATTGCTCAATGCGAGGAACCTATGCAAACAAGGCATTCAAAAAGGATATGACAAATTCCGATAAGACCTTTCCATTTATCATTGATGGAAAGAGCGACCTGGTATTTGTCTGCGAAAGCCCAATTGATGCCATGAGTCATGCGACTTTTGCAAAGCTATATAGTCATGATTGGAGACAAGATCATAGGATTTCACTTGGTTGCACATGGGATGGAGCACTCGAAAAATACTTGCAGTGGCACCCTGAAATAAAACGCATCGTATTTGCTCTCGATAATGATTACTTGGCTAAAGATAAGGACAACTGCTACAGGAACTGGGGACAGATGGCTGCTGTTAAATGGTGCGACAAGTATAGCGAGAAAGGCTATGAAGTTGCCATTCACAGACCTCATTTGAATGATTTTAGTGAGGACTTGGTGGAGACCCGAAAGGGAAAGTCACCAGAGGATCTTGTACGGATGAGAGAAGAAGCATTGAAGACTGAATTTGAAAAAGATGCAGTAGAGGAATCAAACTTTGAATCAGACATAGAGGAGATCGAAGCATGAACTTTATTTTCATCAGTATAGACCTTCCCGAAGGGGAAGAACCGAACCAAAGAGAGTAGGCGTAGCCACTCTCTTTTTAGGTAAGGCAGGAATAGTGGGGTTCTCTCCCCACGTCAACACAGCTTACTGGCAGAGCCAGCAACGGGTTCTTGTCAGATTTTACTTCACCCTTTTGGGTGAATGGAGAAAGGAGGAATTTTGTGAGAGAAAATGCTAATAGGGATGGTCCTAAAACTCAGAAACGATCAGTAGTCTTTCCAATTGAAACCTTGGAGCAGATAGAAAAGCTCGCAGCTAAGAAGAACGTTTTTGCATCAGATATCATTAGGGAATTCGTTGATAAAGGACTTGCAATTAATAGCTATGAGGAAAACATCGATACCATTACAGCGATAATTCATCAAGAAATTGAATCATCAATCAAAGCTTTGGCAAACAGACTTGCAGGCATGATCAATCGAATTACGATTATTTCAGCAGCAGGTTATTATGCAAATATCGGCATCATATCAGATTTGATTGATAAAGATCGCTATTCGTCTTTTGAAAAAATTGAAAGGCTTGCAAGGAAAAGAGCACTAAACTATGCCAACATGAAAAGCTCTGATGCTCTTTCAATCTTTATGAATGATGAAGAAATGAAAAAGGCAATCGATGAGGTCAAAGGAGGAGCAACATCGAATGTCGATTCTGATGTATAAACAACGATTTCGCCCACCTAATTATAATAAAACACCAAAGTGCAACTATGCTCATATCAGGTATATCGCAACTCGACCTGGAGCATCAAAGAACGAAGGTATGAGGCATGGCTTATTTGGAAAGCTTGTGCCTGGAAATTTGGTTGAGTTTGAGTCATGGCAAGAAGTCGCAAAAGAGGTAAGAGAGCTTTCATATAAAAAAGTAAATATTTTTAGAAGTGTCATATCTTTTGCACCACAAACTGCGGAAGAACTTGGGCTTAATGATCACAAATCATGGGAAGAGTACATTGAAAGGCATATTGGAGTGCTGGCTCAAAAGAACGGTATCAGTCAAAAGAATCTTGCTTGGGCTTGTGCTCATCACAATGAAGCCAGTCATCCTCATATCCACATCGTCTTCTGGGACAAAAACCAGAAAACCATGAAGAACTTTGTAAAGCCTCAAATAGCTGATAGTATCCGAATACAGTTGATTAAGGAAACCTTCTCAGAGCGAATTGAAGCTTACCTAGCTAAGAAAGATCAGCATAAAAATGATTTGAAGGTAATCACAGACGAGTTAGTGAAAGAATTTGATGATTATATGAAGACTATATACCCAAAGGAGTACAAACGACTGAAAGAAATGGTAGGTGATATTGATGCAGATGAGTTATCAGGCATCCCGATAAATCAACTCTTGGAGGGGATTAATATCTCAACGCTCTCGATTCGATTGTTTCAACTTAAAGAAAAAATGCCAAAGAAAGGGCGACTATATTATCAGCTATTGCCCGATGAAGTAAAGCAAGAAGTTGATAGACTCATTGTTGATTTAAAAAAGGATATCCCGCATATTCAAGCTCTCGTAGATGAATATGCAGAGATAAAGGCTAATCTAGCTATGCTCTATGATACTGATCCTGAGAACATCACTAAGCACCGAGAGCAAGCTGTCAGTGAGATGGACAAACTGATTGCCAATAAGCTGCTTAGTGTCGTAAAAGGTATTCTAAACAAGGAATATGAAAGCAATCGATATGAGTTCAATGAGGGTAGGCGAGCCTTTTACACAGAGCAGATGGTATGTGAAATTCTAATGATGCTGGAGCAAAATGTTTCGGATATCGATTCAGAATACGAAGACAGGAATAAGGCAATGGGAACAGAGCTTTCTAAGAGAGCCAGAAAAGAGCTTTATCTTAGAAATAAGGATAAGGGTATGGAGAAGTAAATTCCATATCTTTTTATTTTGTAAATCATATTTTCAATATGAAATTGAATTTTGAAGGAGGTTCGTTATGTTAACGAAAAAACAGTTTTACCATGAGTTTTTCAAGAGGTTAAAGAAAATGCAATTAACTGCCAAAGAACCCGAAATTGCGGATATTACCGCTGAGATTTTCAATGAAGCAGGAGGCTTGGTAGCGCTTATTACAGCGGATGATAGATTGGTTTATCAAGGTAATGACAATGAACAATTCAAACGCATTGGAGAAATAGTGGCAGAGCTTAAAGTACAGCTAAATCTTTCAACGGATTTATCTGTAAAAACGATCGGTTATTTACCAAGTGGTTTTATGAAGTTATATGAGGTTGGAGATGTAGTAATGGGCTGTAGGTTATCTCCGCTGATTGGCTATGAATATGTAACTTGGATAAAAGGGTCTGATAATGAGTTGATGCCAGTATATTTCTACGCTCGTCAGTTCTTAAGCTTCAAGGAGGCACAACAGGACTTTGCAGAAAGATGTGGCTTTATCGAACAAAGTAATAAAGCAGACAAGGCTACATTATTCACAAATGAAGAGCTTTCAATTCTATTATCATGCTGTATTGAGCGCGTCAAGTTAGATACAGCTTTGACTACGGAAGTAGAAAAGGCAATAGGAGATGTTATCTCAAAAATTGAAAGGACTTTGCCTATGCTAACAGATGATGAGATTGAATATGAAAATGAGAATGTGAGGTGCTTTAGATGAGGACATAATAAAGCAGTTTTATTCAATTCAAGAAAATATAAATCAAAAGGAGGTACATTAAATGAAATTCAGATTCAAAAAAATGACATCACTTTTATTGATTTTGACTTTGGTAGTGACATCTTTAACAGGGGCATCATATGCATCGGGTAAAGAATTCCCCGATGCAAAAGATCATTGGGCTAAAGAAACAATTGAAAAACTAACAAACAATGGTGTCATAAATGGATATCCCGATGGGACTGTAAAGCCAAACAATATTATTAATAGAAGTGAATTTGTAAGCCTTATGATGTATGGATTAAAGTATAAGGAGCAAAAGCATACTGGCAATGATACTTTCAACGACACGAATAATCATTGGGCAGAAGGCATGATCGAAGAACTAATAAAGAATAAGGTCATAAGCAAATCATATTATGGCAATAGTTTTAAACCGAGTATGCCAATCAAACGTATTGAAATGATAAGAATGATAGTAAATGCTCAGGGATTGGCAGATCATGTCCAAAACATGACCTACAACACTATTTTTAGTGATGACACTAAGATTTTAAAGGAAGATAAAGGCTATATTAATGTTGCTGAAAAGAACGGTTTGATCTCGGGTTTTCCAGATAAGACCATACGTCCTTATGAATACTCAACGAGAGCAGAAGCGTTTGAAATGCTTTTGAGATATTTAAAAGTCATAAAAGTTATCGAGGACGAAGACGATGAAATAAAATTACCTCAGAAGCCAGATAATAATCACGGAGATGAAGAGTCTTTCCCACCATCGAAAGTTGAATATACATTACCTGTTTATTGCCATACAGATAAAGAATTTGAAATAACTACGAATATGAAGAATGTTAAGAATCTGGAATGGATAATTCAAAAGAAGGGTGCGAATCAAAATGAAAAAGTCGAGTATGAGGGTATTCTTGACAAAACCGGAGGCAAAATTAGTATAAAATCGGAGGGTGAGTACACATTTACGGCGGTAGCGAAGAATAATGGAAATGAAAAATTTACTTTCAGCAAATCCATAAAAATTTATCCTGCTATTGAAATTTATTTAGGAAAAGATGTGATAACACATCTTGATAAGCAAATTGATATTAAGGCATCTGTTACGACAGGTAATGAAATAATCTGGAGTATCTATAAAGATGGGAACAAAGTTCAATGGGGTGACTATGTCGAAGGTGAACTCAGCAATATTGGCGGAATTATTAGTTTTAAAGAAATAGGAAAATTCACAGTTGAAGCATCATTGATCGATGCAACAAATCGAGAGTTTTCTTCTAAAAAAGATATTGAAGTATTGTCGGTGCCGGAGATATCATTTGAGCTACAAAAAAGCGCACACACTGATTCAAATGTAAATGTAACGGTTGCAAGCAAGAATTTGGGTGAGATGAATATTGCTTGGGAGCTTAAAAAAGATAACAACATAGTAGAACTAATAAATTTTATTGATGGAAGTCTAAACAACGACGGTGGAAATGTTCAGTTTAAGTCGAAAGGACATTACATTCTAAGTGCTACAGTTATAGATAAAACCGGCAGATTAATTAAAGCAGAAGAGAGCGTTGATGTCTATCCAGTGGCAATTATGAGTTTCGATTTACCTGAAGCAACGCATAATGACAAAATGATTGAAATTAAAGTTAGTTCAAATGAAATAGGAAATATGAAAGCTGTTTGGACTATCACTAAGAATGGAGAGCAGGAATCGCTTTCAGATTGCATTGAAGGGCAACTTTCAAATGAAGGAGGGACAATCAGATTCAAAGATAAGGGTGTCTATAATTTAAAAGCGATGCTAGTCGATCAAACAGGGAGAGAATTTTCTGTTGAAGACAGCATAGTTGTATATCCTGTGGCAAGCACAGGTTTTTATTTGCCAGAAATAGGGCATACACAGAGTTTTGTTGAAGTAAAAACAGATTTCAAAGAAACCTATGATCTTGAAGCAAAATGGCTTATTAAAAAGGATGGGAACTATGTTGAAGTAGAAAAATATGTAGATGGTAATCTTAATGAAAATGGTGGAAATATTTGCTTCAAGGAAAAGGGTAATTACGAGCTAATTGCAGGGGTAACAGACAAGACAGGCAGAAGTTTTGAATTTTCATCACAGATTGAAGTTTACCCAATCATAGGCGTCGACTTTGAAATGAGGGAATCAACTCACACTGATGAGCCTGTTTCAATAGCAACTAAGCTCAGCGAAGCAGATGGACTCCAAATTTCATGGATTGTCATGAAAGATGGGGAGAAGGTTGACAATCTAGACTATATTGAAGGGGCAATTGGCAACACAGGCGGTAACATTAAGTTTACTCAAAAGGGTAATTATACTTTGATTGCAAAAATTACTGACGAAATTGGAATGGATTTTACATGCAGCAAAAGTATTAAAGTTTATCCAGTACCTAAATTTTCTATCGCCATAGTTGAAGGTGCACATATTGATGAAGTAGTAAACGTCAAGACTACAAATGAAGATATGGAAGGACTTACAGTTCAATGGATTGCAAATGACGGAAATGCTTATATAAACTTAGAAGATTTCGTAAGTGGAGAGCTAACGAATACAGGGGGAGATATTTATTTCAAGACAGCTGGAACTTATGATGTTAAGGCAAAAGTAACAAATGAGACAGGCAGAGAATTTGTTTTTGGAGCAGATAATAGTATTGTAATTTATCCGATTCTAAGCCTGAATCTAGATCTTCCAACTACGGCTTATCCTGATGGAAATGTTGAAGTTAAAACATCAGGTGACAATAACGTATTGCCGATTAAGTGGAGCATAATGAAGAATGGAGAAAATCTTAGATTAGAGGATACATTTAGTGGAAAACTAGATGCAGATGGTGGAACAATTAAGTTTTTACAAGCAGGAGAGTACCGCATTACTGCTACGATGACAGATACATTGGGCAGAATTTTTAGTGTAAGTTCAAATATCAATGTTTACCAACTTCTTAACTGCGATTTTTCTGTTCCATCAAGTGCCCGCACCGGTGCATCTTTTGAAATACAAGTTTTGCCTAGTGCAATCCTTGAAAATAAGGATATAGTATGGACTCTTGAAAAAGATAGTGCGTCTGTATCTTTAGAAGAAAGCATTCTAGGTAGCATTGGAAATCTTGGAGGAAGCGTTTCAATAAAATCACCAGGAAACTACAAATTAATCGCTACAGTGACGGATGAACTTGGTAGGGTGTTTACTTCAGATCACAATATTGAAATTATTAATACTGCCCCTACAAAACCAATTGCAAATGCTTCTGTAACAAGGAACTATAAGGATGGAAAATTCCTAGTGGACATAAGTGCAAATAGCACAGATGCTGATGGCGATATAATCAGCTATGAGTACATTGGCAAAACAACAGACAATTATTATACAGTTGGCAACTATACGGTGAAAGTGAGGGCAAAGGATTCCTTTGGAGGCATTTCGGATTGGACAGAGGTTACTTTCTCTGTTAAGAATTCAGCACCCACAGTGCCAAGCGTTACTGCAAATATAACCAGAACAGCAAAAGATGGTAAATTCCTTGTCAACATTACAGTAAGTAGTACAGATGCGGATAGCGATGTTATAACTTATGAATATGAAGGTAAATCAGCAGATAATTATTATCCTGTTGGAAGTAATACAGTAAGAGTGAGGGCTAAAGACAACTATGGCGGTATTTCTGCATGGTCGTCCGTGACATTTGAGGTTAAAAGCTCTGAACCAACGGCACCAGTTATTACAAGAACTCCAAATGGAAACAGTGTAGCACCTGGAACTCCTGTGACAATTACAGCAGTTTCTACAGACGCTGATGGTGATGCTATAACTTATGTTTGGGATAATCGCCCATCTCAAACTTATGTTTACCCACTTGGTAAAAATGTTGTTAAAGTAAAGGCAGTAGACAGTACGGGTGTTGAATCTCCATGGTCAGCAATTGCATTCTTTGTTTCAGATTCAACAAATGGTGGTGGAATGACGTTATCAGGCCCAGATTCAGTTATTTTGGAAAATGGAATTGTAGGAGCAACGATAACTCGCTATACGTTCACTGTTCCTCCCGTAAGTGGGCACAGTGGCAGTGACTATGGCCGTGTAAGAGGATATAACATAAAAACAAATACTTGGGATCAACTTGACTATAGTACAACAACTAACGGTATTACGTTTGCTAGAAGCTTACCTGCAAGCACATATTCAAAGCTGGAATTCTACTATTACACTAACCACAATTGTATGTACGGAAAATCAAATATCACTTATTCAGTAGATTACTACTTTGAATAAGAATAAAAATTACAATGGCCGCCTTGAGATTGCATCAAGGCGGTTATTTTTATGGAGGTATTCTAGATGATTACTAAAATGGATTTCTATAGATGTTTTTTTGAACAGCTTGCAAGGCGTGGATTTGATGTAAAAAGATCCACGTCTTCTGATTATTTGGCAGACATTTATTATAAGAATCAATTGATTGCTTTCTATACTAAGGCAGATACTGTTGAACGCAATCCATTTGTCGAAGTAAAAGATAAGGTATTCAATTTGGTTGAAGAGACAGCTAGAAAAACGGCAGTGGAATCAGGAATTTGTACTGAATGTCCTTATACTGACAAAGAGGAGAGACTGAAAAATGGTTCTGTCAAATTGGCAGAGTACAATGGTGTGATGCTGTCCTGTAAACTGCACCATTTGTTTGGCTATGTGTTTTCGACCTACCGTATGGCTCCTGAAAGCGAGCAACCTCTTCAAAGACAGTTTTTTTATAACAAAGAAGCAGCAAGCCAAGACTTTGCGATTCGTTCTGGGCTAGTTGATGAAAGGGCTCTTTTCACAGAAACTGAACTAATGGTTTTGCATTCTAACTTAGTCAAGCTTACAATGCTGGATAACAATCTTTCAAATGATGACATGCTTTCAGTCGGAAGAATGATTGAGAAAATTGAGGACATCGTTCCAGAGCTGCAAGGCAGGGACTATGACTTCGATTTTGAGGATGAGTTCAAGCAGGACATGGAGATAGGGGGGTAACGCATGCGAAATAAACGAAATCAGGTAATATCTATTGCAAGATTTTTAGCTTATAAATCAGACTTAAAGTTCAAAATGGAAAATATGACTGAAGATGAATACTTGAACAATCCAATCGGACTTGATGTAGGGCAGTATATTGATGATATGCTTAAATATTGTCCTGAGCAAACAGTAGACTCTGTATTAAAGTATCAGAACGAAATGATTTCAAGACTTGGGATGGAATACTTAGTGGTTGTTGCATTTATGACTTATGTAGGAGGAGGTGAATCAAATGCAGGATAGTAGACCAAACGCTAATATATGGGGCAACATCATCACATGTGGAGAAATTGCAATTGGAGTCTATGAAATTGTAGGAGAACACAAAAAAGGAATCATGATGCCTAAAAAAATGGCAGAAGAAATGCTTCCTGAATCCGTCATAGAAATGGCTGAGAAAGATGGCACGAATCTTTGTTTTACAGATGAGCTTAGTGCCAGTATGGTTGCAGATGAACTAATTGAGCAAGGAATTGTCACTGATCCTATATTTATCGCAAAACAAGAGGCTTTGAAGCAGCTTGATGATGCTGAAATGGATACAGGGTTTGAATCGTTTAATGAGATCGATTTTGAACTTGAGATTGAGAGGTGAAATTCTTGAAACTTGTTTATATATGTTCTCCACTAAGAGGAGCAATTGAAGAGAATATTAAAAAGGCCCATAGGTATTGTGAATATGCGGCTGGATGCGATGTTATTCCATTAGCTCCGCATACAATTTTCACAGCTTATTTGGACGATACGATCAAAGAGCAGCGAGAGCAGGGACTCAAAATGGGTTTGGAACTACTTAAACGGTGTGATGAGATTTGGGTGTGTGGTGATGAGATTTCTCAAGGAATGATAGGAGAGATAGACCTTGCAACTAAGTTAAACATTCCAACGATTTATGCACTTGATCATCATGTAGAGGAGGGCTTGAAAATTCGACAAAATAGTGTGGCTTTGGGTATTGATGATTGTTTGCCTGGAAGCGATCATCAGAATTATGAAAACAAAATATTAGTATTGAATCCAGAAGCATTAATCAGTAACTGTCGAACTGCGGAGAACAGTCTTTGGATTGCCTATAACGGATTTGGTTGTACATATGGTGCAAGAGGACAGGCAGTATATGCAAAGAATCTCTTTGACGGACATGAATCTCGCTGGGAAAGAGCTGATTTTCTAGGTATTGTTAAGCCGGAAAGTTTGAGGAAATGGCTTGAAAATACACCAATTAAAAATGAGTTGGCTGAATCCCTAATAATGGAGCAAGACAAGTGTGAGGATATGGAGCGATGAAGAAAGAGTCTAAACTAATTATCTGTTCATTGATTTTTGTATTAGGTACATTTGGGAACTTGTTTTTTTCGACAGCACTGCACCTATTGCTTTCAAGGGAAATGACAGTATTGAAATTGCTGCCAATCAGCGAGTGCGTCAATAGTCTTTTTCATAGTAGGCAACATGGACTGTTATATCTTTGTTTGCAAGGATTTGTGCTGATTATTGCCATCATGTACTACTTCACAAATCTAAGACCCTATCAATCTGATTTGGTGGAAATAACGCCAGATATTAAGACGCCCGTTTCCGTTGGTCAATTTCAGCATGGCTCAGCACGATGGCTAAAAGACGAAGAAAAGGATAAAGCATTTGACAGCTTTATCCTTGATCCGAGTCATCCATTGATAAAGCAATTGCTTATGCCAGAAGAAAAGATTAAGTCTTAGAGATTTTATGCCCAGTAATCTAATTTAATGTATTGCAATAATGAAAGGAGTTGATGCTTATGAATGAAATAACAAGGCAAGGAGGTGTTGTAATCGGAGTAAAAAAAGAAGGAAACAATGAGCGAATCTATTATATCGGTGAAGATAGTCACTTGCTTTGTATCGGAGCAACACGCTCAGGAAAGTCCCGAAACTTAGTTATCCAGTCGATTTGTACCCTTGGACTTGCTGGAGAGTCCATTGTTGTCAGCGATCCTAAAGCTGAATTGTTTCACTTCACTTCGGAGTTTCTTAAAAAACTAGGTTATGAAGTATTGGTTTTAGACTTTAAAAATCCTGGGAAAAGTCAAAGATATAATATTTTACAACCCATCATCAATGCTGTGAATCAAGGTGATACTGACAAAGCTGAGATGCTGGCATGGGACTTAACGAATAATCTAGTCGGCAAGCCCGAAGGTGAAAAAATCTGGACCAATGGAGAATGCTCTATAATTGCAGCTTCTATACTCTGCGTGGTATGCGATAATAAACTTCGTCCAGAATATCAGAATCTAACCAATGTGTATTGGTTCATAGCGGAAATGGTAAAAACAATAGGCAATAAAATGCCTCTACTTGAATACGTTAAAAAGCTTCCTCCTGCTCACCCTGCTAGAGCGTTATTGTCAATATCTGACGTAGCACCAAGCAGAACCAGAGGGAGCTTTTATACATCTGCACTAACAACCTTAAGGCTGTTCACTGGAAAATCGATTTATGCTATTACGCATAAAAGCGACTTTCAGCTTCAAGATATTGGACAGAAAAAGCAAGCATTGTTCATTATCCTGCCTGATGAAAAGACCACTTTTTATCCGGTAGCGTCGCTGATTGTCTCACAACAATATGAATTGCTTTCTAATCTTGCAGATATGAGAGGAGGTCGATTAAAACAGAGAGTCAATTTTATGCTTGATGAATTCGGTAACTTCACTACAATCAGTGATTTTACAAACAAATTAACGGTGGGTGGCGGTCGTGGAATGCGGTTTAACCTGTTTATTCAATCTTTCTCACAACTTAAAGAGAAATATGATGAGAATACTTCGGATACCATAAAAGCCAACTGCCAGACATGGGTTTATTTACAGGCCGATGATATGGATACCTTGCGTGAGATATCAGAAAAGCTCGGTACGTACACCGTTTCAAGTTATCAATTATCTGCAAACCATGCAAAGTATTCCACACCATCTAGCTCACACAGCATCAGCTTAATCGAACGAAAGCTATTGAACGTTGATGAAGTGAGGAGAATTGGTAGACCTTATCAAATTGTGACTTCACGAACACATCCGGCAATCATGTATTCTCCAGATCTTTCACAGTGGTATTTCAATAAAATGCTAGGTCTTGGAGATAAGGAGCATAATCGAAAACTGAGAGAAGAAAGGGAAAATAAGAGACCTATTATTACGAACACAAATGGAGAACTAGCACTATGGAACATCTGGATTTACTATCAGAAGGATATTGTTCGAAAAATGCAACAGCAGGCTCAAAAGGGAAATGGCGGGTTTGCCAATAATGAAATTGACTTAGATTAATAAGGAGGAGGAATCCGTGAATATCAAAGGTTTAAAAAAGATTATCAAAAGGTTTAAGAGAACGGTAAGTGCTGGAATGATGGCATTTACCGTTTTTTTTATGAGCAATGTACCGGTTTATGCGGATGATGTTCAAAACAGCAAGATCGTAAAAGGTACAGAAAAGTTAATTGGTGATGTCACTACATGGCTGATGGTGCTGGCACCTGTTGTTTCAGGACTTCTAATAATCTATTTCTTCATTCGCAGGTCGGCTGCAGATGAAATGGATCAGAAGAAATGGAACAATCGAATTGTTGTGGCCATTGTGTCCTGTATTGGTGCAGTTCTAGGTTCAGCAACTTTGAACCTCATTGTTGGCTACTATAAATAAATGTACACGTTACTCTGACTATGCGAAAGCATGGTCTTTATTGTTAAACAACCAAATTTTAAGGAGGATTTATTCATGAAAAACTTAATCAAACAAGCGGAAAGCAAAGCTATCAATGTGAGCATTATGCTCAGAAACAAGGCATTTGAGGTATGTGAAAGAACTAAAGGAGTTATGACAAACAATGAAGGTCAAGGAACGCTTGACGTTGCTATTACGGTACTTATTTCAATTGTACTTGGCGCATTGATTCTCGGTGGTTTGTATCTTATCATCAGCGGTACAGTTCTTCCAACAATCACTCAAAAGATTAAAGAAATGTTTAACTATCAGGGCTAATAAGCATAAAAACAGATCTATGGCAGCGTGTAACTCATTGCCAAATTTATAATATCAGGAGGCTTTTAAATGAACATTAAAGCAGAAATTAAGAAAACATTTGAGGACAAAGGCAAATTAAAGGCAGTGGCAAATCTGGTTTTTGAAGATGGATTTGTCGTAAAAAATGTGCGCTTGGTGGAAGGGGTCAAAGGTCAATTTGTTTCTATGCCAAGCCACAAGAAAAATGATGGCAACTATATTGAAGTATGCCATCCAATCAGCTCAAAAGTGAGAGAGCAAATTGAAAAATGTGTGATGGAAGCCTATCAGAATGTGATGATGGCATCTGTTGCGAATGCTGACAAAGCAGAGTAAAGGCAATTAAATCCTTGGGAGAGCACTTAATGCTCTCCCCGAAAGGAGTGATTAAATTTTGGAAGTCATTTTAGTAGCATTGATTATTGCCTTACTCAATGGTTCGATTGCCTATATTGATACACTACTTACCGATATTGTTCCAATGACACTTTATGCAGAACAATATATGACAGTGGTATCTGGAGTTAATCTAGCTGAAACTTTGTTTGACATCATATTTGGATTTGGAGTTTCACTCATTATCTTAAAGTTTCTCAAGAAAGGCTTTGATACCTATATTTTGTGGACAGATGGTGATGCTGATGAAGAACCACTTTATTTACTGACCAATTTTTTTAGAGCACTAGCAGTGGCAATCAGCTTTCCAACAATTTATGGTTGGCTTGGTAGTATTGTTGAGGATATGACGAATGATCTTCTTACAGCTATTGGTCTTGCAACAAGCTACGACTGGCAGGCTTGGGTAAATGGCATATCAACACTTGGAATAGTAACAGCCATATTCGGCTTGATATTTATTATCTGCTATTTCATGCTTTACTTCCAATTCTTAATGAGAGGTTTAGAAATATTGATCCTTAGAATTGGTGTGCCGTTAGCCTGTGTAGGTTTACTTGATAACGATAAGGGGGTATTCAGAAGTTATATCACCAAGTTCTTTCAATCAACACTGGCTGTGGTTATTCAGATTTCACTTGCGAAGCTAGGAGTCGGGCTCATGCTCAATATGCACATCTTTTGGGGTGTAGCATGTATGATGCTGGCAATACGTACACCAAGATTTCTGCAAGACTTTATTATTACAACGGGTGGTGGAGGCACTGGTGTAATCAACAATGTGTACCATAGTGTAAGACTTGTCGGTATGGCAAAGAACTTGGCGAAATAGAGGTGGTTTTGATTTGGTCACAATGGATGACATTTCAGTTGCTATCATCAGTTTGATTAGAATTGGTGCAGTGGCAAGATTTATTTATTGTATGGTGCGATTATCAGCTGCTGAAGAAGAGGCTACCCAATATAAGAAAAGAGCCAAGAATACGGTGATTTTCTATATTATTGCCGAGAGTATTTGGCAGATAAAGGATTTGGTGCTGTACTACTATTCTTGAGGGAGGATTTCAATGGATGAAAAATTATATATCCCAATGGGTGTAAAAACAGAAACAGAAATATTTCCTGGTTTCGGAAGGCGAGAATTTCTACAGTCTATTGTTGGGTCAGTAGGCACAGGAGTTTTAGCCTTTCTTATTTGGGCATTTTCACGTAATGTAACACCTTCTGTAATCTGTATTCTTACCGGAATTGTAGGGTCTGTCATGATGACAACAAAAGATCAAAGCAATCTATCGGTAGTGGATCAGGTTAGGAATATGGTTGGCTTCATGAGAAGCCAAAAGTATTATCCCTATGCTTATGGGGATGAATGGAGGTTGGGAAAATAGTGTGTGATGAACAAACTGATAAAAAGAAAAAGATGACCTTCATAGATTTTTTTAGTGGCATTGGAGGCTTTCGTGCAGGGCTTGAAGCCAGTGGAATGCAATGCATTGGTCATTGTGAAATTGATAAATACGCAGATTTAAGCTATCGAGCTATTTTTGATGTAAAGGAGGATGAGTGGTTTGCCAATGATATCACAAAAGTTAGACCAGAGGAAATCCCAAGAGCAAACATTTGGACTGCCGGATTCCCTTGTCAGGATATTTCAGTTGCAGGCAGTCAAAGAGGACTTAACGGAAAAAGAAGTGGACTCTTTTTTGAAATTGCTAGGCTCATCGAGGGCAAAGATGCCGAAGATCAACCCGAATGGATTATCCTTGAAAATGTTAAAAATCTGCTTTCCGTTAATCGAGGATGGGACTTTACGACAATTCTCGATACGCTGGCCTCACTCGGCTACGATTGCCAGTACGGACTTCTTAATTCACGAAATTATGGAGTGCCACAAAACAGAGAACGAGTCTACATTGTCGCTTATCGACATTCTGGAGGAAGAGGTTCTGGAAAAATATTTCCTCTCACAGGAAGCGACGGAAAAACTCTTATCCAACTTATAGGCGGGATGCAAGGTCAAAGAGTCTATAGTCTAGATGGAACAAGTGTTACACTCTCTGCACAAAGCGGAGGCTGGGGTGGAAAGACAGGTCTTTATTTTATTGACCTTAACAAAAATAGCAGAATCACAGATACAGCTCGGTGTATTAAAGCAAGATATAATGCCGGAATTACCAATCGTGGAGCGGATAATTCCGGTATTTTTTATGCTTGTGCAAGGGCGGTTTTGACTCCAAACAGACTGGAAAAAAGGCAAAATGGTCCAAGACTAAAGCCGTGTGGGGAGCCAAGTTTTACGCTAACAGCCCAAGATAGGCATGGCGTTCTTATTTGTAGCTGTGAAAATTGCAGTAAAAGCATTCGTGTGAATGAAGCGACAAAACAGGGCTTTGCAGAGGCTACATGTGGAGATAGCATCAATTTAGCTTTTCCAAATAGCAAGACTAGACGAGGAAGAGTTGGCAAAAGCATTGCTCAGACATTAGAAACAGGATGTAATCAGGGAACACCATTAATCGGTTGTGGTCGTATTAGAAGATTGACGCCGAGAGAATGCTGGCGTTTGCAAGGTTTTTCAGATGTGATGTTTGATAAGGTAAGGTTAATCAATTCGGATAACCAACTCTACAAACAAGCCGGTAATTCGGTCACGGTTTCAGTGGTACTTGCACTTGGAATTAAGATTCTAAAAGTCATAGAAGAAAATGAGGAGGAATTGGAGCAGTGATACTATGGATTATCAAAGGGTTATTGTTTTCTGTGTTCTTAATTATTGCGGCAATCTGTGACATGAGAAAACGAGAAATCCCCGATGCAATTCCTTTTTTCATTCTTGTGGCAGGCTTTTTATCAGTAAATATGGTGGAAGCTTTGATAGGTATGTTCCTTACAGGTATTCCTTATTTACTTGCTGCGGTATTGATTAAGAAAGACACTGGGTTTTCAATAGGGGGAGGCGATATTAAATTGATGGGGGCTTGTGGCTTTGTACTTGGTGCTCCCTTTGGTGCTTTACAAAGCATCTTTTCGCTCCTGCTTGCACTTGCTACAGGCATGTGTATCAAGGCTTTTAGCTCAAATAGAAAATGGAATTCCATAACCCTCCCACTAGCACCGTTTTTCTGTGTGGGAGGGATTTTATCATACTCAGCACTTGTTCTGAGTTTAATCAATTAAAAATAGGAGGATTTTGTAAATGAAAATGAATTTGAATATGGGTATTTTTAAGAATCGAACAACTGTAGGGTTGATCTGCATTGTTCTGTCTTTAGTTATTTGTTTTGGTATCACACCGCTATTTAACAGTAGTCTTCGTTCTCAAACAGAAATTGTCAGAGTTACATCAGATATAAAAAAAGGTGATGCTATAGGGGCGGATAAGGTTGAAGTGGTTAAGGTAGGAGCTTATAACCTACCAGACAATGTGATGAAAAGCAAAGATACTGCTGTAGGAAAATATGTGAATGCTGATATGCAGAAAGGAGACATGATTCTCTCGACAAAACTCTCGGATAAACCACTTACTGAATTCGAATACCTTAATGATCTTGATGGCACTAAGGTTGCTATGTCCATCACCATCAAAAGTTTTGCAGCAGGACTTTCAGGGAAATTAGAGGCAGGGGATATCGTAACACTGATTTCATCTAATTACGATAATATGGGCACAACCAATATTCCGTCAGAACTTCAATATGTCAAAGTGCTTGCTGCCACAGCAGAAACTGGAACAGATAAAGAATACACTTCACAAAAGGAAACAGATACGGATAACCCTGAAAAAAAACTGCCGGCAACTTTGACTCTGCTCGTGAATACCGAACAGGCAAAAGTACTTGCAGATCTTGAGCAGAAGGGTAATATTCATGCTACTTTGGTTTATAGAGGAACTAAAGAGAATGCAGATAAATTTCTGAATGAACAAGATAAATTTTTTGTTAAGAAAGTGATGCCCCAAACAAATTCAGAGCAGGTTATCCAAAATCCTGTGAAAGAGGGGGTGAAGGCTAATGCAGAATAATGGTAAGCAAATATTGGCTGTATGGGGAAGTCCAAACAGTTGCAAAACGGTTACAGCCATTAAGCTAGCAAAAATGCTTTCCGATAGAAAGAAGAATGTCATGCTTATTCTTTGTGATGATATTTGCCCTGTGCTTCCAACTGTTTATAAATCAAAAGATCCAATTGAAGTTTCATTGGGTGAAGTCCTATCTGCACCCAATATCACACAGGAAGTAATTTTAAGAAACTGTTTAACACTTGAGAAAAATCCTTACCTGAGTGTGCTTGGATATAAAGCCGGTGAAAATCCCTTCTCTTATGCTGAATATAATAAAGAGCGGGCAATTGATCTTCTGGTCTTGCTACGTCACATCGTAGATTATGTGGTCATTGATTGTTCAAGTATTTTAACCGAAAACATCATCTCTACAGCAGCTCTTGAAGTAGCTGATGAAGTGATTCGTATGGGAAGCTGTGATTTGAAGAGTATTTCTTATTTCATGTCTATTCTACCACTAATCAGTGATTCAAAATTTGGTGCAGATAAGCATATCAAAGTACTGTCGAATGTCAGACAATTTCAGAGCAGTGATGAATATAGGAATGCATTCAGTGGCGTTTCTTATTCAATGCCATATGTTCGGTCCTTGGAGGAACAAAGCGAGACACTAACTCTATTTGAGGAGCTAACAGACAAAGGTGCAAAAGGTTATGAAGCCATTATAAAAGAAATTATTAAGGAGGCGTTCGGGGATGAGTAAAAATATAGGTTTGTTTTACAACATTGCAAAGCATAAAAAAGAATTCTCCGAAGTCCTAAAAGAAGTACAGGAGTATCTTACGAGCAAATATGCAACCATGATTGTCAATAATGAGGTTGAGCAGAAGCAGCAGATAACGGCTTATATTGCAAAATATCTGACCGATTACAGTTTGGGCGTTGAGGGTATGAACTCAGAGGAATTAATCGAAAGGTTATATTCTGAGATGGCCGAATTCTCATTCCTTACAAGCTATTTATTTGCTACAAATATTGAGGAAATAAACATCAATAGCTGGAGGGATGTAAAAATAACCTATTCTGACGGAAGGGTTATTCCTTCCTCAGAAAAGTTCAATAGTCCTGAACATGCAGTTGATGTTGTAAGACGACTTCTTCATAAGTCTGGAATGATTCTTGACCACTCTCAGCCTGGGGTGGTCGGGCATCTTTCAAATAAAATTAGGATTACTGTTTTAGGGAATCCGATCACAGATCATGACAAAGGAGTTGCTGCATCCATTCGTATCATCAATCCTCAAAAGTTGGCAAGAGAAGATTTCATCAGAAACAATACAGCAACAGAACAAATGTTAGAGTTTCTAAGCGATTGCCTAAGATATGGATTATCCATGTGCGTGACTGGAAGTACAGGCTCAGGAAAGACCACCTTGATGAGCTGGCTTTTGTCTACTATTCCTGAAGATAAGCGTGTTTTTACTATCGAAAATGGTTGTCGTGAATTTGATTTGGTCAAAGAGGACGAACATGGGAATATCATCAATAATGTTGTTCACACTGTTACAAGGTATTCGGATGACCCAAAGCAAAACATGGATCAAGAAAAGTTGTTGGAATACGCATTGACTTGCAATCCTGATGTAATTTGTGTGGGTGAAATGAAATCAGCAGAAGCATTTGCAGCTCAGGAAGCTGCTAGAACAGGGCACGCAGTAATTACCACGACACATGCGAATAGCTGTACAGCAACTTATCATCGTATGGTGACGTTATGTACCCAGAAGTATGATATAAACGATAAAACACTATACAATTTGGTGACAGAAGCCTTTCCGATTGTGCTATTTGTAAAAAAGCTTGAGGACAACACCAGAAAGGTAATGGAAATCACGGAGTGTGAAATTTGTGAGGATGGAACTCGCAAAATTCACACTCTTTTTCGTTATCACATCACTGAAAATGCAGTTGTTAATGGCAAAATGCAGATCAAAGGTGAGTATCAAAAGGTAGAAAATATTTCTCAAAGTCTTCAAAAGAGACTTCTTGAAAATGGTATGCCAGTAAGGCTACTTGAGAAATTCTTGGAAGGAGTTGATGTGCTATGACTTTGTTGATTGTCATTGCCTTTTTAGGTTTGATTACTGGGAGTTTTGTTATTCTAAAGCTTACACCCTTCGAACTTATTGAGGATATCATGAAGCCTTTTCTGAAAAGAAAAATACCAATTGCCAAGCAAATCGAAGCTGTTAAAAACCCAAAGTCTGCAAAAGGAGTAAGAAGAACGGTAAATGAAGCGAAGGAAGTATTAAGGCTCATGGGAAAGGAAGAGAAGTTCGGAGCGATTTGCGTGTTTTCGTTCTTTCTTATGGTGATTGGACTATTTGCCTCGGTCATCATGGAGAATATATTGATGATTCCGGTAGCAACACTTGGAATGGCATTGGTTCCATTTTGGTATCTCATTTTTACGTCACATTCATACAAAAAGCAGATGGATGCTGAAATTGAAACTGCTCTATCTATTATTACAACAAGCTATTTGAGAAATGAGAGTATCATTACAGCTGTT
Organism: Desulfitobacterium elongatum; assembly: GCF_055378975.1. Classification (NCBI taxonomy): domain Bacteria; kingdom Bacillati; phylum Bacillota; class Clostridia; order Eubacteriales; family Desulfitobacteriaceae; genus Desulfitobacterium; species Desulfitobacterium elongatum. The sequence goes on from NZ_AP038772.1 coordinate 991,947, forward strand.
CAAGAGAATATCAGTTATCTCAATCCACCAATTTCAAATGTATTTCTGGGTTTTCTGACTCAATCAAAAATGATTAATGTAAATGTTAAACAAGCGCTTGCTGACATGAAACTTAAGCTGAATCATTATGTTTTTCATGAATGGGTGGATGCAATGATTGCTTGTCAGGAAGATAAGACTTTAAAAACAACCATGGCACCAATTATCTCAAAGCTATCTGATATGAGGATTGTTACGGCAGAACTGGACTATTTGATGTATGAGCCGTTAAAGGAATTCATTACAATGGCTCTTTTACTGGTAGCCAACATTCCACTGATTTATTTTCTAAACAAAGAATGGTACAAGGTTTTGACTGATACAGTCTTTGGAAAAGGAATATTGGCAATCTGTGCAGCTTCAATTCTAATTTCGTTTGCTGCGGTGATTAGGCTCACAAAACCAATAGATTATAAACGATAGACCAATAAACAATTTAAGAGAGGAGAATGACTATGAATCAGAATAAGACAATTAAACAAGAGGATTATCAAAGAGCTTCTCTATTGTTAGGGAAGCTCTTTGAAGTAGAAACCGATATTACTGATCAAATCAATACTTGCATGGGACATTATGGGGTTGAAGGATTCTTCCAAAATCTCGAATCCTTTGATTTTTCAGCGGAGGTATTTGAAAAACTGGATGCAGTCAGAATGGTGCTTTTCGGACTAGGAGAAGAGGTTGTTCCAAAAGGATTTATAGAGAAGATGACTGGTGCGAAAGGAGGACAGGGGCATGAAGAAAAACTATGATGAAGCTTATGCATCTAGTTTCATAAAAGGTATTAACAAGTTAACAGGAATTTCTGAGACCAAATTGAAAAAATATGCATCCGACAATAATCTGTTCAATGTCCTTGAGCATCCCAATATCATTGAACCGAGTAAGCCTCAACTTGAAAAAATCAATATGCTCAATGAATTCATTTCTACCTACAAGCTACTAAAAATGCAGGAAAAAGAGAATAAAATTGTCCTCAATTCTTCATCGGTAGCAGGTGAATATTTTGTTTCAATGCTATGTGGGATAAAGGACAGAGAGAAATTCATGGCAGCATTTCTTGACAGCGGTAATAACATCATCGAAACGAGAATCTTTTCCGAGGGAAGCATTGGTGAGGCGGTTGTTTATCCTAGAATGATTTTGAAAGCAGCCCTTGACTGTGATTGCAAGTCGATTATCCTTGCTCACAATCATCCTGGAGGCAGCTTGAGTCCATCAATTCAAGACCGTGAGATTACAGAGCGACTGGTTTCTATCTTTGCACCACTTCAAATAAGCGTAATCGATCATATTATTGTTGCAAATATCCAGTTTCATTCAATGGCTGAGCGGGGAAATCTGCCAAGTCCTTGTGCGAAGAATGTCAGCTACGATGCAGTTCCTTTAAATGAAAACAATCGGGTTAAAGAGAATGGGGGAGGATTTCAACATCTATCTGACAAAGAGGATTCTATTGATTTGGATGATATTGAGCTGTTTGGGCAGGCAAATGAGGAGGAAGATGAATGGGAGAGATAACATACTACATGATTTTGCTAGTTGCAGGCATTATTTTGGTTTCAGGGCTTTATATCTTTTTTGCTGATACACTAAAGCTACCAAGAATGGCGGTCACAAAAGCGGTTCTCAATGTATCGAGGCAGGATAAAAAACAAATCAAAATCATAGAAGTCATAATATTTGACTTATCTTCAAAACTAGCAAATTATATACGACTGGATGGTTACAAAAAAAGAAAACTCACATCAACCCTTAAATCGGCAGGCATTAAGCTGACTCCAGAAACGTACATTGCAAAGGCGTGGGTTAAAACAGGTCTGATTGCAGCATTGTTGATTCCTATTATGCCTATTATCCCGATATTGGCTCCGGTTATAATTCTTCTCGCCATAGCAGTATTTTTTAGGGAATTGAGATTGGCAGATGAAATTCTAAGACAAAAGAGAGAAGAGATTGAATATGAGCTACCTAGATTTGTATCAACGATTTCTCAAGCACTTAAGGCTTCTCGTGATGTGACAGCAATGCTTAAATCATATCAAAAAAGTGCAGGAGATAGTTTTAAACAAGAACTTGAGATAACAATTGCTGATATGAAGTCAGGTAATGAAGAAACGGCACTGACAAGGTTGGAAGCACGTATTGGCAGTTCAATGCTTTCTGATGTGGTTAGAGGGCTAATCTCTGTGAAACGAGGGGACAACGGTGCGATGTATTTTGAAATGTTGAATCACGATTTCAAACAATTGGAACTGCAAAAGTTAAAACTCATAGCAATGAAACAGCCAGGCAAAGTTAAGAAATACTCGTTTTTAATGCTAGGATGTTTTTTACTCATGTACCTTGGCATTCTCGGCTATGCAATTATCAATGCCCTTGGAAAGATGTTTTAGTGAAACCTATTTTAAAATGAAGGGAGGAATAATGAGTGTTAATGGCATTATTGAAAGATAAAAAAGGTGCAAGCTTTGTAGATGCTTGTGTAATGGTCCTTGCTATTGCAATGGTTTTGGCTCTTGTCTTAAAGATCATGCCTGTATTCATTGCAAAACAACAATTAGATACATTTGCAACTGAAATCTGTAGAACGGCTGAAATAGCTGGTGAAGTTGGGAGTGCAACCTCAATTAAAGCTGATAAGCTTCGTACTCAGACAGGGCTTAATCCCACAATTCAATGGTCTAAAACGGGTAATATACAACTCAATGAAGAATTTACTGTAATTATAACCACAAACGTCAACATAGGTTTGTTCGGAGAGTTTGGGTCATTTCCAATCACGTTGACTTCAAAAGCCACTGGAGCATCGGAGGTGTATCATAAATGACAAATTTGAGAAAAGTATTCTCCAACAAACAAGGAAATTCAACCCTACTTATCATTGCACTGGTTTTGACCATTATAATTCTCTCGTGTGCTACTTTTGAATATATGAGATTGATGGTTGTCGCTATTGGAGTTAGAGATTCTGTTCAATCAGCAATCATTGATGTAGCAACGGAAAACTGGGATGAAGTCTATAATGGACTTCGTGAAGGTTATTCTGGTGGCTATTCACTCACGGGTACAACATGGGAACAAGACTTAACCTCAGGGGATGTATATGACAGGCTTGAGGATAATCTTGGATTAGAACAAAAGGGTGGAAGCTATGCTAAATATGCTGGTGATGTGTTGGAGTATGAGGTGTCAGGTTTATCAATTAATGTAATCAATGCGCCACTTGCACCATCAAATCCAAGGAGTATCAATCAGTTCACGGTAGAAGGAGCGGTTGATGTAGCGGTTCCACTTTCATTTGGGTGGGAGCACTTACCCTCGATGAAAATTAGGATGGGACTCAAAGCGGTATATATACCAAAATTTTAATATTACAATACATGCAACAAAGTGCGTAAAAATGACTGGACTATACGCAACAACGGTGATATAATCTAGTCAAGAAGAAACAACAAAGTGCATAAATGTTTTTAACCTTAAAGGAGGATTTTATATATGAGTATTAATATGCAACAAAGCAAAAAGAAACTTGTAATTGCAACGACTTCATTTATTTTCATAGCTGCTATTGTCATTATGATTTTGGTATTCGGGGGCAATGGAAATAACAATGAAATTAATAAAGCTCAAAGTAATGGTACAGATGTTACAGTAAGTGAGGTTCAGAAAGAAGTAAAAGTTGAACCGACTATTACTGAATCAAGTGAATCAGAAGTTGAATCAAGCATAGTTGTGCAAAGTATCGATGATAACAAAAATGATGAAAATGAGAAAATTGATACAAATGACATTCAGCTAACAAAGATCCCTGAAAAACCACAGCCACCTGAGAAACCAGCTACTGCGGTTGATACTGATGAGCCACATGATAAACCCACTGACCCTACATTGACCGATCCTACGAAAAAGCCTTCTGAAACCGTTGAGCCTGTCGAACCTACTAAACCAACCGAAGAAAAACCTTCTGGCGGAGAAACAAACAGCAAAGGTGAAACTTATGTACCTGGTTTTGGATGGGTTAAAGATAGTGGCCCTAACGTAGGTGGAACAAGTGATTCTGACGGCGATTGGAACAAGCAAATTGGAGATATGAATTAAATAAAATTTTGATGATACTAAGGCGAGTCTTTATGATTTGCCTTTTTTTTATTTGAAAGGAGACAAAATGAAAAGAAGAGTTTATTCTTTGATACTTATAGTGGTGCTGTTACTTTCAACATCGATATCAGTATTTGCTGATGGTGATGGGAATATCGATAACGGCGGTGGGAGTATGGGTAATGGTACAAGTCAGAATTCATGGACTCCCGGTAATGATGGTGTAAGGGTTACTGTTATCGATTCGGAAACACAAAAACCAGTTGGAAGAATTGTTGACTATACAAACCAGAATCCTGCTTCGAGTATCATACATTTTGGGAAGGTTTCAAAAATCCAATATAGGAATGGGACTTCATTAGTTCCGGTTATGGGTGGCTACTATTTTAAGAAACCAATGAACCCTTTGCCCTTAATAATTAGTAGTGGGAGCACCTCTGCAAGTATTGAAGCAATTAAAAAATATTTTTGTTCAGAAGGTGCAGCTCAAATGATAGCCGATGATGCTAGTATATCGTTTGAAAAACTGACTAATGGAAGTTACAAATTGCTTCTTGAACCGATAGCGTATTTTAAATATCAAGGAATTCAAATGGGCATGACCGCTCATGAAGCAGCCATGTATGACCAAATCCAAAACGGTGATTTGAGAAGTAAAATGGTCAGTTTAACTCATAAGAATTTGCCACTTGCTATGTTCTTAGAAAGATCTGACTTAGGCTTTCCTGCATGGAATGGTTCAAGTACAAGCAAGCAAACAAATTCGACAATTATGAAATACCTTGGCTTAGGTATTGTGAGCTACAAGGAAGCGCCTCCAGTTGATCCGGTTGATACCTCAGTAGTATACAGAATCAATACACAAGTCATTACAGCGGTTACGCTCAATGCCTCCAACGAGATAAATCCAGATAGTCCTGCAACAGTTACCTTCAATGTTGGGGGAAGTATATACTCCATGAGCAACATCGTTGTACCACAAGGTAACAGTCAGCTTGTCTGGTGCAAATGGACAACCCCTACTTCTGAACAGTATGTAACTATTACTGTAAGTACAAATAAAGGCAGCCTAAGCGAGAATGTTATAAAAGCAAAGATTGTCGATCTTGGTAAAAATCCACCACCTAATCCTACTGCAAATGATCGAAATGATGCCTTTAAAGTGCCTAACTTACCTAATAAAACTCAAACAACCTATTCTACTTGGAGTGTATGGTGGGCACAGTGGCATCCCTATTGGGTTTGGATATCAGATTGGGATTGGTGCGATCATGGTGAATGGGGACATTGGGTAGATAATGGCTGGTGGGAAGATCATGGATGGTATGACTTTTTCACAAATGTTTACAGTGCATCTTTGAGTGCTTCAAGTTCGGTAATTCCAGACAATAAAGTGCCTACCGCTTCTGGGAAAACGATGAAAAGTGGATACGGAATCAATAACAAAGTACAGACTGTGTTAAATATATCTGCACCAAGTAGCCATGTAACGGCAGCACAGACAGCAGTGAGTTATTTTCCTGAATTTGAATACAACACCTATTGGAGGTTATTAGATTTAATCAGTAACGGTTACTCATCACAATTTGAATTCAAGCCGAATCTTTATAGCACCTATAAGCAAAAAAGCCACTTTTCACCAATCTGGTATCCTGATGGTCAATACCGTGTTTACACTTATGTTCAAGATGCATGGACGCCTGCGGGAATGTTATCAGCAAACCTAAATGATGCGATTACCATTTCGGGATCGCTGTATGATGATTGGCACATTGCGCCAAAACAGTAAGGGAGGAAAACCTATGGAAAATATTAATGATACAAATGATATAAGTGATGTGATTCAAGTGCTCATAGTGGAGCCACAAAAGAGACCTTATGTGAAGGAAATAAGAAATGATTTTAGAGCCATGCAGGATATTGTAGGTGGTCCGATAGAGTATGTTTATCTGTCAGATGAGGTTCATATTTATTGCAATGAAGAGGGCAAACTTTTGGGACTGACAGGCAATCGCAAGATGGGGAATGGAGATGTCCTCGCAGGAACATTTTTTATTTGTGCTGATGATGGTTATGGCGGAGACGTTTCTTTGACAGAAGAGCAGATTGCTGAGTATACGGCAAGATTTCAGGAACCAGAAACTTTCTCTTATAGAGAGATGGATAGCAAGATTTTTGCGAGGGTAATGCCTGCTTATAGCATGGAGGATTTCTTAGAAAAAATGGGAATTGCTAATGAGGATGAAGAAGATTTGGAGAGGTAAAGTTGCGAGTATATCTAAAAAGATGTGCTCGCTATTTTTTTTGAGAGGTGGTGAGCAGATTGGGGCATCGAGGCATTTTTAAGATAATGGAGAACAATTACACTACTGGCTATTATACACATTGGGGAGCAGGAACTGTTTTTAGTGGTTTCTACAGGTTGAAAAATGCTTATGATATTCAAGTCAATCAGTTCCCTGAAAAAAGTATCTCTGAAATCTTCGGGCATTTAAGCTACGAAGGTGAGTACTTAGAATCAGAAGAAGTGACAGATTTAATTTTTGAACAACTTTCAGAAGATGAAACAAAGAATGAGGATCTAAATTTTGAGACACATAGCATGCTTGAGATGAGAGTCATTTATGACCTTGACAGTAATCATGCATCTATTGAGTTCAATCACTTTTATCATCCTAGAATGGGAAGCTTCGGTATACCCATCAATGAAGCGATTCATAATGTTGATCTGACACTGGCGATTACAAAGGAACATGGAATTGAAGATTTCATTGAAGCATCAAAAATATTTGAAAAAGGTTCGGGTATATATGAGCTTTTGTTGGAATCATCAAGGGTAAAAGAAATTGCTCGTGAAGATGTTGAAAGTTATCGAAGTAAAGAAAATGAAGAATTGGAGGTGGAAGTTGAATGATTTGTCCAATCGTTATGATTTTGATATGTGCTGCCCTTGGGGGTGGCACATTTCTTTTTATTAAGATATCAGAAAATAAGCGTAGAGCTATTCAAGCTACTGGTGCTTGTCAAACAGCAAACGAGTTTGTCAATGTCAAGGATATAAAAGGGAAATTTCTTTATACCAGAGATGCATTGGTTTTATGTTATTTAAGAATAAATCCAATCAGTATTGATCTTTTCAGTAAGACAGAAAAAAGCATTATCATCAAACAATTAACAGCAAGTATGTCTAGTATTCAATATCCATTCAAATTTATTGCAGTATCCAGACCAGTAGATATAACGCCATTAATAGCAGAATTGTCGGAAACGCTCATTACCAGTGACCCTAAACAAAAGGAGTTGTTAAAGCAAGAGATTGTTGAAATGACTACTTTCGCATTATCGGGAGAGGTAGTTGAGCGCCAGTTCTATGTTGTGATATGGGACAAAGCATATGATGGGGCAGAGAAAGAGCTGTTGATCAAAGCTAAAGAGTTTTCCTGTAACTTCACAGATAATGGAGTGTGCTGTGATTTGCTTGAACAGCAAGATATAGTCAGACTATGCAATCTGGTTAATAATCCCGCCTATATTCATCTTGAGGATACAGACTTTGAAGCAAATATTCCAATACTGAAAGGTGGTTTTAAGAATTGATAAGAGAGAAAAAAGGCAAATCAGATTTTGTCCCTGTCAATGAAGCACTTCTTAATGTTATTACGCCAATGGGATTAGAAGTGAAGAGAAATAGTTTAGTTGTAGGTGAAAACACGGGAAAGATATATGGGATAGTTAGATATCCTCAAAAAGTTGACATTGGTTGGCTTTCCAAAATAACAAATATTCCGAGCACCATTGTATCAATTGGCATTAAGCCGGTGGACAATGGTGCTTTAATTTCTGCCATTAGTAAAAGCATCATTCAAAATCGTGGAGCTGCTGAGAGTGCCAAAGATCCGTTGACTCGTCAAAGAGCTGAAAAAGCTGCCGAAGATGGTGAACGTATCATGCTGCAGATTGATCAGAATGGTGAAACTGTTGCACTTATGAGTCTAACAATCATGCCACTAGCTCATGATGAAAAGCAGTTTGAAAAAGTGAGCCGGAGAGTGGAGAGCGTGGTTAATGTTATGAAGGGCAAGGTTAGAACCCTTGCTAATCTTCAAAAGGATGGACTACAGAACATATCACCGACGTATCCAACAAGCCCAGTTATTGAAAATATCGTACAAAGAATCATCCCGATGAGCACTTTTGTTGGTGGATTCCCATTTGCAAGCTCAGGATTCAATGATGGAAGTGGCTATTACTTTGCAAAAGACAATAATGGAGGGCTTGTTATTGTGGACTCATGGAAAAGGGGTAATGATAGAACCAATTCCAACATGGTAGTCATGGGAGTAGCAGGCGTTGGTAAGTCTACCGCAGTAAAGCACATCATCCTTTCAGAATACATGAAGGGTACTAAGATTATCATCATCGATCCGGAATCAGAATATAAGGATTTGTGTTTTAACCTTAATGGAGACTGGATTAATGCGGGTGGAGGCATGAACGGCAAAATTAATCCGCTTCAAATTCGACCTGCGCCAAGAGACAGTGAAGAAGAACCGGATGAAAAGGGTGGTAAATTATATGCCGATGTAGATGGCATGAGTGACATGGCACTCCATGTTAAAAACCTTGAAATCTTCTTTCAATTATATTTACCAAGCCTTAGCGATATGCAAAAAGCTGTCCTTAAACAAAGCATTATAGAATTGTATCAACGCTTCGGAATTGATTGGGATACAGATATTTCAAGATTTACGAACAATGAATTTCCAACGTTTAGTGAACTTTATAAGTTGATTGAAGAGAAGGCTAAAGTCAATACAGGCGATAGTGCTTATCGAGATTTGGCATTACTCTTATATGACGTAGCGAATGGCAGTGACAGCTTTTTATGGAATGGATACAGTACGATTGAAACGCACACACGTTGTATTTGCCTAGATACACACAGCTTGCAAAATACAAGTGATAACATCAAAAGAACTCAATATTTTAATCTTCTTGGCTGGTGTTGGGAACAGATGAGCAAGGACAGATCAGAGCGTGTGCTTCTCATTTGTGATGAAGCATATCTCATGATCGATCCACAAGTGCCTCAAAGCCTTGTTTTTCTTCGTAACGTTGAGAAAAGGGCAAGAAAGTATGAAGCTGGTTTGATTATTATCTCTCACAGTGTTGTGGATTTTCTATCTCCTGAAATCAAAATGTATGGGCAGGCTCTACTTGATATACCTTGTATAAAACTGATTATGGGATGTGATGGTCAGAATTTGAAGGAAACGAAGGAACTCTATAATTTAACTGAAGCAGAGGAAGAACTACTTGAAAGCAAGCGTAGAGGACATGCCTTGTTTGTTATTGGATCTAAGCGGCTTCATGTAAATTTCGAAATACCGGATTACAAGTTCAATTATATGGGGAAAGCCGGTGGAAGATAAAAACAGGGTGCAGGCAGTCATTTGCTTGCACCTTGTCTGATTTTAAGGAGGTGTAATTCTTGGCGATAGATCCATTAATTGCAAAAGCTTTAATGCATTTAGCCGTAAAAGTGGCTACAGATGAAGAATCAAGAAAGAAAATTCTACTACTTATTTTAACACCTGTACTGTCGGTACTGCTGATTATGTCAATGTTCTTCTATATCCTAACTCATCCTCTGGATTTTTTAGGTCAGTTTTTTGACAGTCAAACGCTTAGTTCGGTTGAGCAGCTTCAAAGTGATTTTGGGATGTATCAAGGTATTCTTCAGACAGATCCCGATTATGTGGATAGCTATGGCATCAGTTATGAAGGTATCACTATTAATAAAGAGAGTGAGACACCTGTTGTCTACTACAACCAATTGGACAGCAGATGGGCTGACAAACCATATGGAACTGACGATATTGGGAGCTATGCTTGTGGTCCAACTTCAATGGCAATGGTGATATCCAGTCTTACAAAAGCCGATATCGATCCTGTTCAAATGTCTAAGTGGGCATATGACAAGGGATATTGGTGTAAGGGAAGTGGTTCTTATCATTCGTTAATTCCTGGCGCGGCTAAGTCATTTGGATTAGATGTAGAAGGTTGCCAGTCAACAGAAACAAATCGTATTGTAGATGCTCTAACGGCAGGGAAACTCGTTGTAGCAATTATGGCAAAAGGACATTTCACAGCAAGCGGTCATTTTATAGTACTCAGGGGTGTGACAAAGGAAGGCAAAATTTTGGTAGCTGATCCTGCAAGCAGAAAGAGGAGTGACCAAGAATGGGATTTATCCATTATCCTAGATGAAGCTAGTAGAAATGCAGGGTCGGGAGGTCCGTTTTGGATAATCGGTAAGAAATAGCGGAGGTATAGAATGAGGAAAAAATTGATAATTGAGCTGTTTATTTATATTGTCATTGTCGTGATCGGCATTATTATGTTGGTAACAAAGCCGCTTGATAATAAAAGAATTGACCATGATTTAAAGATTGGGGGTGAGCATAATGCTATTGTATCTTTCCAGTAACGGAAAAAGTGACTTGCTTGATTTTCTTGAAGAAAAAAAGGCAGAATCAGCAAATCGAGAACTCATTATCAAGAAGCTTGTTGGGCGATTCACCCTAAAACAGTTTGTTGTAAAAGATATGAGAAATTATCTTGCTTGTAAGTTTTTCGTGATAGACATGTGTTGTGCTAATGATCTCCTTGAAGACTTTATCATCGCAATGAAGTCATTTCAGATGATGTTTAATGCAAGAATCATAGTAGTGCTCTCTGGTACTAAGAACGAATCTGATTATATTGACAGGCTCATTGAAATTGGGGTGACTGAAATTGTTACTTCTATAGCCGTAGAAACTTTGGAGGAGGAGATTCTAGAATGTTTGTCCAAAGACGGTATGGAGAGATACAAGCCTAAGAAAGAATTTCCAAAGTTTGAAGTTAAGCCTGTAAACCCAATCAAAATCAGTACAAATGAAATTCAAATACCAAAATATAAATGGAATGCTAAAAATGTGAGAATTGCTGTTATAGGTGCGAGCAAGAGAAGTGGTGTTACCGTAACAGCTTTCAATTTTGCCAATTGGTTGATAGCCAGAGGTGCTACAGCCTGTTATGTGGAAATGAACATGAATAGGCATCTTCACTATCTCATTGAAAGATACACACTCGAAAAGTCAGGGGAGCATTATCCGGTTGGTGATGTTGACTGCTTTTTAACCTCTGAGATAGACAATAACTATAACTTCATTATTTATGATTTGGGTACGGTGAATGAACTGCCAAGTCTCTTTAGAGATGCGGAATTACGATTAATTTGTGGGAGCTTGCTTCCTTATGAGGAACTAGACTATTCAAAATTACTGCATCAATGTGAGGGCTTGTCAGCTTTCAAAATGGCTCTAGCGGTTCCAGAGGAATTTCAGATAGACTGCCAGTCAACATTCGGAGAAGATTTGCTTATTGCCGATGCTTCTCATGATCTTTTTAATGACAACATAAATGGACATATCTATTTACCTATGGTGAAAAATCATATCGTTCCTGAACGGAAATTATAAGCATACAAATCATAACGAACATAAATAGAGGAGGACAATATGGCGAAGATAGAATATATGACCAATGCATTTCAATCAGATTTAAAACCAAGGGCGAGACTGGTTCTGAACTGTCTTGCCCTTCACAGCAATAAGGAAGGGCAATGCTTTCCGTCTATTAAGACAATTGCAAAGGAATGTGGTTACAGTGTCAACACAGTAAAACGGGCATTGGATGACCTTGTAGAAGCAGGGTTTGTGGTCAAAGAGGCGAGATTTGACACTGAAAGAAAGCACGGTGGTCAGACGTCGAATCTTTACACACTTAATATAGAGCAACCAAAAGGTGAAGAAGAAAAAAAACAGGGGAAGACCCCAGAACAAAAAAAGACAGCTGATTGTGAGGTTCAGGCTGAGATTGATCATAAGCAAACAAGTCAGAAACTAAGCGAAAAGCAATACATCAAAAATGAGCTAGGGGTAGCTCATAATGATGAGTGCGCTGATACCATAGAGATATCAAAAGAATTAATGTATCCATATTATAGCTTTTCGTGGGCTGGGGAGGAGCCCAAAAGTGCATCCCCTTGAAGTGTACAGCTTAACTATATTATCTAAAAGTGAAAAAGAAGTATTGTTTAGGTTGTAATAGATTAAATAATACTCTAAATAGAGCGTATTCGATTTACAATAGACAGTAAGTGTGTTATTCTTTTAGTTGTGAAAGTGTATCCTAAAGTTAGTGAGGTGTAGGTATGGCAATTAGGAGCAAACTGTCCATTTTGATGGGTGCTAAGAGGTATAACATACAAGATGTTTATGAAAAAACGGGACTTGCTCGTAGTACAATTGCCAATTTGTATCACGACAAGACTCAGAGGATAGATTACGATACGCTAGATAAGTTATGTAAACTATTTGAGTGCAGCATTGGGGATATTATTGAGTTTTATGATGAAGTTAGTGGCTAAATTAATAATAAATACAACATTGTCCTGCGTTAGGACATAGGAATTGGGATGGTGCTATGAACGATAGGAATTTGACTTTTATAGATTTATTTGCAGGTGCTGGCGGTCTTTCAGAGGGTTTTGTTTCCAATGGAGGATTTATTCCTGTTGCTCACGTTGAAATGAACCCACACGCTTCTATGACATTAAAAACAAGAACTTGTTATTATTATTTAAGAGAAAACAATAGACTAGATGAATACAGAAGTTATCAGCGCGGTGAAACCACTCGTGATGAGCTTTTTGAACGAATGCCAAATGGTATGCTTGATACAGTAATTAACAGAGAAATATCTGATGTGACAACAGGTGAAATATTCGCTTCCATAGATGAGATACTAGAAAACGCTGATATTCATAATATTGATGTTATTATTGGAGGTCCGCCATGTCAGGCATACTCATTAATAGGGCGAGCAAAAGACCCAGATAACATGAGAAATGACCCAAGAAATTTTCTTTATAGGCAGTATATTAGATTTTTAAATCGATATAGACCACGCATGTTTATATTTGAGAATGTACCAGGTATTTTGACTGCAAATAATGGGGCAACATTTGAAAATATTATAAGAGAGTTTAATGAGGCGGGATATACTGTTGATCACCGAATTTTGGATGCTGCTAATTTTGGTGTATTACAACATAGAAAAAGAGTAATAATTATCGGTTGGCAAGCTGATCTAGAAATAACATATCCGGAGTTTAGAATTACTGAGGTGCAGGCTACGGTTAACGATATTTTAAGTGATCTGATAGGGCTTGAAAGAGCAACTGAGAACAATGTCTATATTGCAGAGCCAACTGACTATTTGAGGGGGAGCGGTATTAGAACTGATGATGATATTTTGACTCATCATACATGTCGTTTCCATAACCCAAGAGATATTGAAATATATAGACGAGTAATTACTGCCTGGAATGAAGAGCATAGAAGGTTGAGATATACTGATTTACCGGAAGAATTGTGTACACATAAGAATAGGAATGCATTTTTAGATAGATATAAGGTGGTTGCGGATGATATTCAGTGCTCTCATACTATGGTTGCACATATCTCTAAAGATGGACATTATTTTATCCACCCAGATGTTACACAGTGCAGGTCTTTATCTGTTAGAGAAGCTGCGAGAGTACAATCCTTCCCAGACAATTATTACTTTGAGGGTCCAAGAGCAGCTAAGTTTGTTCAAATAGGTAATGCAGTACCCCCGTTGATGGCTAAAGGATTAGCACGAGGGATTAGAAATATTTTAGAAAATATTTAAAGAAGGAGCTGTAAAATGCAAAACTTGCTTATCCAAGAATATGGACAAATTAAAAGAACTGAATTACAACACAATCCATACTATTGTTTAAGTGGGTCTGATATTGATATTAACCCTCATCAAATAGAGGCATTTTGTGTTGCCGTTGCATCTCTAAAGTCAGGTGGAGTGATACTTGCTGATGAAGTTGGACTTGGAAAAACTATTGAAGCGGGCTTGGTAATAAAATATGTTTTGCATGCAGGTGCTAAAAGAATACTTCTAATAATGCCTTCTAATCTAAGAAAACAATGGCAAATTGAATTAGAAGAAAAATTTGATATTAACACTATTGTTGTAGATAGCTTTAATATTGATGAATACTATGAGCAAGTAGGCAAAGATAATAAAAAGCCAGTTGTCGTTATTTGCTCATATACATATGCTTCTATGAAGGCAGAATTATTTAGTAAAACCGACTGGGATTTTGTAGTGTTCGATGAGGCGCATAAACTAAGAAATGTACATAAATCGGGAGTTAAAACTGCAAAAAAAATATATGAAATTACCAAAGGAATCCCAAAGATAATGTTAACTGCAACACCGTTGCAGAATAACTTGCTTGACCTTTATGGACTGGTATATTTCATTGACGAAAAAATCTTTTTTGACAAGAGACTTTTTGCAAAGAAATATATTAAAACAAAAGAATTTATTGAACTAAAAACGCATATAAAGCCAGTATTACAAAGGACTCTCAGAAAAGATGTTGCTGATTATATTTCGTTCAAACAGAGAGTTTGTATTACGGTAGATTTTAAACTGTCTCCTAAAGAGGCAGCTTTGTATGTTATGGTAAATGAATATCTAAAGAAAGATATTATTTATGCTATTCCATCATCAAACAGAAGCTTGATAACAGTTGTAATTCGTAAGCTGCTTGCTTCATCAAGTCATGCGGTGGCTGCTACTTTTGAAGTTTTAAAGGACAGGCTCACTGCATTGAAAGAGAGTACTCGACTTGAAAGTGTAGAAAAAGGATTAGATTATTTCTTTGATTTTTTAGATGATGACTATGAGGATGAAGAAAATGCATTAAAACAAACAGAGCTTTATGACAGAGATAAGGTAAATGAATTTATTCAGCATGAAATTAATGTTGTTGATGACATAATAAAACTTGCAACAAGTATAACTACAAATGCAAAGGCTAATGCGCTTATGAATGCACTAGTTACTGCTTTTGAGAAACAAAGAGAATTAGGCATAAATGAAAAGGCAGTAGTATTTACCGAATCAATCAGAACACAGGAATTTCTTTACAATGAACTAATAAATAAAGGTTATGCAGGTGAGGTGCTTCTATTTAATGGGAATCCAACAGATAAGAAGACAACTGAGATATACAAAGCATGGAAAGCTAGGAATTATGGTAAAGCCTTTGGCAGTAGAAACGTCGAAACGAAGCATGCAATTGTGGATTACTTTAAGAATAATTGTAAAGTTCTGTTGGTGACGGATGCTGGATCAGAAGGTCTTAACCTCCAGTTCTGCAACTCAGTAATTAATTATGATCTACCTTGGAATCCACAAAAAATTGAGCAACGAATAGGCAGATGTCACCGTTATGGGCAAGTGAATGACACAATTGTTATCAACTTACTTAATACCGAAAATGTGGCAGACAAGAGAGTATATGAGATACTCTCAGAAAAGTTCGAGCTATTTGAAGGTGTATTTGGTGCCTCAGATCAAGCATTAGGATTATTGGAATCAGGAATGGATTTTGAAAAAAGAATAATGCAGATATATCAGAAATGTAATAGTATTGGTGAGTTCAATAAAGAATTTAAAGCATTAGAGAAAGAGTTTGAACGTAAAAGAAATGTTAAATTCCAAGAACTTAAGACTTTATTAACAGATGATGAAGCAATACACTCTAGTAGTTTTAAAAATACTCTTTCTGAAGTGCTGGTGTACTTGGAAGAGCTAAAAAAATGGAAAGAAGTACAACCACCTGTGAAAGGTTTGAAATATCCAGCAGCCTTCGAGGTAAGTATTGAAAATAAAACTAAATACGGATTAAATCATGGCTATATTTTTATGGGAGCATTATATAATAATCAGAATTTTATTTTGCCGTTTTTATATGTTTATGATGAAAAGGGCAATAAGATAGATTTAAGCGAGGGTCAAATTGTTGAAATGCTAGAGAAGATAAATGAAGGAAATATCAAATCTATTTCGATAGCTAATAATGATTTGGTTAAGTGTGGGGATAGCATTTATAGCGAACTGATGATTAAACATTTTGGACGTAATAAAACAGCTATTGATTACAACAAACAGAAAATTGAGAATTGGACTCTTCTCCGAAAAGACTATTTTAACCTTGAGATTGCTGAGCTCGAGAAAGGAATATCTGTGTTAAAGGATCAAGCGTTTGCAACTAAGAACTTCAAGGAAAAGATTGACTTCAAAAAGCAAGCTGAAGCAAAGGAAAAAGAACGAGATGAAATGATAATCAAATTTCATCAATCTTTAGCAAAAATTGATGAAGAAGCAAGTCAGTTAATTAATGATTTTGAAAAGCAATTTGAAATAGATCCTGTACTATTTGCAAAAGTAGTCGTGAAATTTTAGGAGGATAAATGAATGAAAAAGCAAGGGAAATTGGAGCTAACTTGGGTTGGCAAATATGAAGAAAAAATAGTTGAGCCGCGAATTTTGGTTGAAGATAAATCGAAATCCTATGGCGAACAAAATTCGGAAAACATGCTTATTCATGGAGATAACTTAATTGCACTAAAAGCATTAGAACAAGATTACGCTAGTAAAATCAAATGTATTTATATTGATCCGCCATATAACACTGGTTCTGCTTTTGAACATTATTCAGATGGGCTAGAACACTCAGAATGGCTATGCATGATGAAACCAAGGATGGAGATTTTGCATAATTTACTAAGTGATGATGGGAGTATATGGATCACTCTGGATGATAACGAAGCATTTAGATTTAAAATATTGGCTGATGAGATTTTCGGAGAAAGTAATTTTGTTGCTACTATAATATGGAATTCTAGAAAATCTAAACAAAACGATACATTGATTAGTTTGTCACATAACTATATTTTTGTTTATGCAAAAGATAAGACTAAGGTAGTAATAAATAAAATGTCGGTGGATGTAGAGAAGTTTTCAAACCCAGATAACGATCCTCGAGGTCCGTGGGTTGCAGACCCTTTCGATGCGCCACAAGTAAGAACTAATTTAAGCTATGCTATAGAAAATCCTAATACCAAAACAATTTATAATCCTCCACAAGGAAGACATTGGAGAACAACGCAAGATGAATATTTAAAACTACTAAAGGATAATAAGATTGTGTTTGGGAAAAATGGAACTTCAAAACCTCAACAAAAAAGATTTTTATCAGAGGCAAAAGGGATAACTGTTGGAACTTTGTGGGATGATGTTGGAACAGCAACAGAAGCAACAAAAGAAATTCAAAAGTTATTTAATAGGGAGCAGAATTTTGACACACCAAAGCCTGAGAGACTAATTGAACGAGTAATATCTCTTGCCACAGAAGAAGGAGATATTGTACTTGATAGCTTTTTAGGAAGTGGAACAACAGTAGCTGTTGCTCATAAAATGAACAGAAAATGGATTGGAATAGAATTGGGGCAACACTGTTATACACATGTAATTCCTAGACTAAATGTAGTAATAGATGGTGAACAGGGTGGAATATCAAAACTGGTAAATTGGAATGGTGGAGGAGGGTTCAAGTTCTATGAACTTGCAGAATCATTACTTGTTAAAAACGAGAGATTACCAATATACCAAATTAATCCTTCCTATACTTTCGAAATGATGGTTGAAGCAATTTGCAAACTAGAAGGGTTTAAATATAAGCCAGTGGGGGAGTATCATGGAAC
This sequence comes from Desulfitobacterium elongatum, assembly GCF_055378975.1. NCBI lineage: Bacteria > Bacillati > Bacillota > Clostridia > Eubacteriales > Desulfitobacteriaceae > Desulfitobacterium > Desulfitobacterium elongatum. The sequence goes on from NZ_AP038772.1 coordinate 1,009,793, forward strand.
TTCTTCTGAAAATAGGTTTATCCATGTAACAAACGAATTTGTAAATAGCAGTTATATTATTTCTGTAACTAAGAATCTAGACAAAAAGCAGTCTTTGTTAATATATTGTACTAAAAAGCAATCGGCTATGATTTTGCCAGAAAATGTTGAAATAAAGAAAATACCAAAAGATTTGCTTGCTAAATGCAACTTTGAAAGTGAGGGTTTATAATGAGTATCGTTAGTAAAATTAACTGGGCAATGAGCTTGAGGGAACCACAATTAGAAGCTCTCACATACTTAGATGCAATCAGTTCTAGGTTGGAGTATAAGACATGTACAAAAGAAGAAGCAGAGAAAATTGCCAAAGAAAATTGTGAAAATAATCGTAATATTAAGATTGATAGTGACTTAAACTTTCCATCATTCTGTTTTGAAATGGCAACTGGTATTGGTAAAACAAGATTAATGGGAGCAAATATTTATTATTTATATAAAACGAAGGGTTATAAGCACTTCTTTATATTAGCTCCAGGCAATACTATTTATGATAAGTTGCGAAAAGAAACCATGCCCCATCATCCGAAATATATGTTTAAAGGTTTAGAGGCTGAAATGGGTAGACCTAAAATATATGATGGCGAAAACTATTTAAACTATCCGGCTAAATATATACAGCAAGAGCTTCATGTTGAAAAAACATCGGAGATACAAATTTTTATATTTAATATTGGTAAAATCTTTCAACGTGGTGATGTGCAATTCAAGTTTCATGAGTTTGAAGAAAACTTAGGTGGATCATTTGCAGAAGTGTTAAAGAGCTTTGACGATTTAGTAATCTGCATGGATGAAGCTCACAGATATTATGCACCTGCGTCAAAGAAGGCGATTGACTATTTGAACCCAATTTTAGGTTTAGAGTTTACGGCAACACCTAAACCTGAAAATAAAAATATTATTTATAGCTTTGATTTGGCTAAGGGTGCTGGAAAATACTTAAAAATACCAGTTGTAATGGGTAGAACCAATACAGCAGGTTTCAGTGCTGCAGATATTGAAGAAATGAAAATGAAAGATGGAATTAAGCTTCATGAGCAACGGAAGGCAGTAGTCTATAAATACTGTGTGGAAAATAATCTACCACAAGTCAAGCCCATAGTATTAATATCTTGTAAAGATACGACTCATGCAAAAGAAGTGAGAGATGCCATTGATTCGGATGAGTTCTTTGACGGACGTTATAAAGGTAAAGTTATAGAGATCCATTCAGGAACATCAGGGGTAGAATCTGATGATAATATTAGAAAACTATTAACGATAGAGGATAATACAAACCCTATTGAAATAGTTTTACACGTCTATAAATTAAAAGAGGGCTGGGACGTAAATAATCTATTTACAATTGTTCCACTGAATGCAGCCAAAAGTGAGATATTAGCGTTGCAAACGATAGGCCGTGGGCTTCGTTTACCTTTTGGTCAAATAACTGGACAGGATGAATTGGATACGCTTGACATTGTTGCACACGATCACTACAGAGAACTCATTGATGATGTGAAATCTAATCCGATATTTAAGACCCGAGATTTGGATGAGAACGATGTTCCTCAAAACAAATCTGTTGATATTGTCTCTGAATTTAATGACGGCCAAATGGCTCTTTTTGCACAAACGGTAGAGTATACTGCGATAAAATCATTTCAAGATATTAATGACCTTAAAATCCAAGAGGAACTTTATAAAGGCTACTTAAAAGCATATGCCAAAGAACTAAAACCGGTCAAGGATGATAAAGAGGTTGATCAGATGTCTATATTTGATCTTGAATCGTTTGCAAACAACACAGCAACTGTAGAAGATAATGTTCAAACAACAGAAAATGATGTACCAAATACCAAGCATAAGCCAAGGTTACCAGTAATGAAGAAAGACGAGTTTATAGACAAAATTAAAAAAGTGGCACAACGTTCAGTGAGTGTTCCAAGAATTAGTATAGGCTATAGCTCTACGATTGATTTCAAGCCTGTAGCAATCAAAAGAAACATTGTAGATTTTGATACAGCTTCTTCATTTATAGAAAGGTACGACGTTATTAATGATAAGCTTTTAATGTCGATTGAAGCTGTAACACTGGAAACACCAGATCCTGTTAATGAGCTTGCTTGTATGCTGCTGGATTCTATCGATGAATTTGATTCTAATGATGCTGAGTATATTATTGATGTTGTTGAACAGTACATCAATCTTATAGAGGGCAGTTTTGAAGATAAAAAGAAAATTGTAAGACGCTATGCAACTGTAATTATTGAAGATATCAGAAAACAAGTATATGCTGCTAAAGAAGAACACACTGAGTTCATCTATAATGTTGAAAAAGATTTAATACTGTTTGGGAAGTTTGTAAAAAATGTTAAGCCAGATGGAAAAGTAGATTTCAAGAAAGAGATTGCTGATAAAAAGAATATTAGACAATATCTTTATACCGGATATAAAAAGTCATATTATCCTGATAACGGCTTTGATAGTGATGATGAACGCAAGCTCTCTGTAATATTGGAAGAAGATCAAGAAGTATTAAGATGGATCAAACCACCGCTTAATCAAATGGGATTATTCTACAAGGCGGGGCACCAGTATAATCCTGATTTTATTGTAGAGACAGCTGATTCAAAATATTTAGTTGAAGTTAAGGCAAGCAATATGACCAAGGATGAAGATGTTTTAGATAAAGCAAAATCAGCGATTAAGTGGTGTGAATGTGCTACCGGTGTAGATGCTGATAAAAAAGAATGGAAATTCAGGCTCATTTCAGGTCAAAACATTGCCATTGGTAACAACTTTAAATATACTATGGGAATGAGTGAGAATTTGGAGGGGCTGGCAAATGAGTGATTTTATTTATGCTAAGGTTAGGGAAGAAATGCTTAACGCTTTAAATACAGATCTTATAGGTCCGAGCGAAGTGGAGGAAATGCTTGATGAATCTCCATTAAGCACATATATTACTGGAATGCTATACCCACTAAAGAGTCAATTGCCGAGTGATTTTGAACTTGAAAACAATGACTTTATCAGTGATACAATAACTGATGAGAGTGAGACTGCGGATGAAGAGTATGAAGATAAGGTGGTTGCAAAATTCAAGCAGCAGTCTTCTATTGGCTTAAGTTTTTATGTTATAGAAGAATTGGCGAAATTTGAAGTCAAAGCTAAATGGGGTGAATACTGCAAAGATAAAGTTGAACAAGAAGAAGACGTTGAAAGCGGAAAAAAGAAAAGCAAAAAAACTGTGTATATACGTGAGCAAAAAACAGAGTCAATAGTTGTTGACTTGAAAGGCTTTGATAAGACACATGATATACCATTAGTAACTGACGCCTTGGTGAAAATTCGGGTTATCCAGTTCAAACTGAAAAACAATATTAAATTGGTATCGGTTTATCTATATAACGGCAAACAGTCTAGTCAAGATAGAGATTTTGAAAATGTAATGTTTCAAGCTGAAATATCTGTCAAGGCTACTGATGAGAGTGATATTTTCTTGCCTGAACATAAGTGTCGTGAAAAGGAAATATCAGATGAGTTCTACTATGAGAAAAGACCTATTTACTCCAGAGGGCATGGTTGTGCAGTAAGTTGGCAGAGGGCAGATAGTGATAAGGCGTATGAGATTACGACGGAATTTATTCCTACGCATGAAATTAATGGCGTAAGTCCTGAATTGGAAAGCTTTGGAGAGAAATACTTTTCAATGAGGTTCATGTCGAGACCTTCTAACAAAGTCGAAACAATAGCAAAATTAAGAGCTTTGAGCGATGAATATGCTCATTGGATTGGTGACTTAAATAAAAATGATAAAATGCAAGATTCTACATTTGCTAAAAAAGGCGAACCGATTATTGATGAATGCCAGAAGGCTTATAATAGGATAACACAGGGCATAGACTTACTTGAAATTAATGATGACGTTTTTAAGGCATTTTGCTTTATGAATCAAGCGATGTATTTACAACGAAGTATCTCGCAATTTGCAAGTAAACATGGAAAAGGAATAGATTGTAGCCTTGGAGATTTTAGTAAAGAAGATCATAGCACATGGAGACCGTTCCAAATTGCATTTATTCTACTAAACATCGCAAGTAGTGCTAATCCACTTGATACTTATAGAGATAATGTAGATCTATTATATTTTCCAACTGGTGGAGGTAAAACAGAAGCTTATTTAGGGTTAATTGCTTTTGTTATTGGATATAGAAGATTAACTGCATCAAGTGAAACTGAGTATGAAAAAGATGGTGGAGTTACAGTATTCTTAAGGTATACTCTACGCTTATTGACCACGCAACAACGTGATAGATTAACTAAAATGATTTGTGCAGCAGAAATAATTCGCAGTAAAAACCCTGAGATCTATGGTAAAGAAAGAATTTCTATAGGTTTTTGGGTAGGCGGTGGGGTCACACCTAATAACTTTAAAGAATTGGATGATACTGAAAAAGGTCCTCAAGCTATAAATAAACTTACAAAACAAATTATAGTATGCCCAATGTGTGGAACTGCAATAAAAAAAGACAATTATGATATAGATACCGACAAGTGTGAAGTTAAAATTCATTGTCCAGATTCGAAATGTCTTTTTTATAAATTTAATAGCGTAACAATACCAGTATATCTGATTGATGAGGAAATATATCGAAAATGCCCTACTGTTATTATTTCAACTGTTGATAAATTCGCAAGGTTGCCATGGGATGAAAAAATGGGATTACTTTTTGGTAAATCAGATAGGTACTGTGAACGACATGGTTATATAGCAGTAGGAGAGGATCATAAAGGTAAACACAACAAAAAGAAAGTATTGCCCGCAACACAAACAGTTGGAGCAAAATCTTTCTACCCACCAGAATTAATTGTACAAGATGAGTTGCACTTAATAACCGGTCCACTTGGAACAATTTATGGTGCTTATGAGACAGTTATTGAGGATTTATGTTCAGTATATAAGAATGGGAAGAAGATACTTCCCAAATATATAGTATCGACAGCTACAATTAAGAATGCAGATGCACAAATTAGATGTTTATATGGGCGTGACAATTTTTCACAATTCCCTCCTAGTGGATTTGATATTAGTGATAGCTATTTTATTAAAGAAATTCCACTTGAGGTAAAGCCATTTAGAAAATATTGTGGCATTTGTGCTACTGGCAAATCCATGAAAACAACAATTTTAAGAGTTTACTCAGTTCTACTACAACAAGCATTAGAACTATCAAAAATCGACGCGTACAAAGATTATGTAGATCCATACCATACCTTGATTGGATACTTTAACAGTATTCGAGAGCTCGGCGGCACGGTTAGATTATTACAGGATGACATTCCAGCCAGAATCAAACGTATTGTTAAAAAATATGGATATGGATCAACTAGATATTTGAATAGAACAAAAGAAATAACTTCTCGTGTATCCTCCTATCAGATTGCTGAACTACTTGAAAAGCTAACACTAGACTTGAATGATAAGGAATGTTTAGACGTTGCTATTGCAACAAATATGATAGCGGTGGGAATGGATGTTGATAGATTAGGGCTAATGTCAGTTATGGGTCAACCAAAGCAAAATTCTGAATACATACAGGCAACTAGCCGTATTGGTAGAAAGTATCCTGGACTTGTGGTAACAATTTATAATCCATATAGACCAAGAGACTTATCTCATTATGAAAACTTTAAAGGGTTCCATTCGCATATGTACAGATATGTTGAAGGTACTACTGCAACACCTTTCTCGGCTCGTGCAAGAGATAGGGTTCTTCATGCTTTGCTGGTATCACTTTTGAGATTGAAAAACGGGGAACTGGCTATTAATGAAGGTGCAAGTAGAATTGATGACACGGCAGATACAGTTCTACAAGAAGCAAAAAAAATAATTTTGCAAAGAGTTGCAGTTGTTGCTTCAAAAGCTAATGATGATACTCTCAGAGAAATGGATATTTTTATTGATGAATGGAAACATCTTAGCAATGGCGATAAAAAGCTGTATTACTATGTTAAAAATACAGAAAAATTCAATAGACTGTTGAACTATTATAACGAGTTCTGTACACCAAAAGAAAAACCAACACTTAACTCAATGAGGGAAGTAGAAAGCACATCAGCATTATATTATTACACAGAGGGGGCTCAATAGGATGAAAATAAATAAACTTGGAGAATTAAGACCAAACCAATTAATTACAACCTTTGGCCCTGGGGCGATATTAGACGTGGTTGATGATTCTGTGACTGTGCTAGATATTAATTATTGGGATAAATATGGTAAAACAATTTATGATTCTAGACTTGCTTCATACCTTGGGGTGGATAACTTTAAAACTCCAAAGACTTCATGGCAAGGAGATATTCCAGTAGTTTCGTTTCCGAATTATCATATATGTAAAAAAAGCACATGTAGTAATCTGTTTAATATTAGTGAAAATTTTGATGTAGACAAATATTTGCAAAACGGTCCTACTTGCCCTATTTGTGGCTTTAAAGCGTATCCGGCAAGATTTATTATGTCTTGTACAGATGGTCATTTAGATGACTTTCCATGGCGTTGGTGGGTTCATCACGGGGATTCTACGTGTAGGAGAGATCTAAAATTAGTGTCTACTGGTAATACCTCTTCACTTGCTGAAATCATTGTAAAGTGTGAGTGTGGTGCCTCAAGAACAATGAGTGGATCAACTCAGTCAGAGAATTTTGCAGGCTTGAAATGTAGTGGCAGACATCCACACAATCCTAAAATGATTAAAAAGTTTAATGGTCTATACTCGAAATGCGATAAGCCAGGTATACCTTCACAAAGAGGAGCCTCAAATGTTTATTTTCCAGTGATTAGAAGTGCAATATCTATACCACCTTGGATAAATCCTTTAAATGCTATGATAGATGAACATTATAGAGATATCTTAAATTTGAGAGAGTACATAGGCGAAGAGGCGATCGTAAAAATATATGAAAAACACTTTACTGGAGTTTGCTCTCAGGCAGAATTCATTGAAGCTGTTAAGCGAAGAGATGAAAAGGTTAAAGAATTCATTGAAATTAAAGAAATGGAATATGCAGCTATTACCCACCATAATGACTTGATGTACCAGACGGATGTTAAATATTTCAAAGCTGAAGAAGAGCCTATTCCGACGTATTTGTCAAAATACTTTTCTAGGGTTGTTAAAATTCACAGGCTAAGAGAAGTCATGGTATTGCTTGGATTTATGAGGATGGATTCGCCAGAACCAGAAGTAGAAGATGCAAAGAACATTGTATATCTAACAAAGAACAAGGCTGGTGAGTCTTGGCTTCCTGGAGTTGAAATTAATGGCGAAGGTATTTTCATAGAATTTAATAAAGAAACAATTTCTAAATGGAATTCTGTACTTAGAACAGGACAATTATCGGATCAATATAAAAAGTTCTATAACGAATTTTGTGGCTCAAGAGGCTGGACAAAGTATAAAGAGAGAAATGCAGAATATGTTTTATTGCATACTTTTGCTCATCTAATTATTAAAGAAATGTCTATGCAATCGGGTTATTCCTCGTCGGCAATTAAGGAAAGAGTTTATAGTAGCGAGAATATGTGTGGAGTACTTCTTTATACTGGTAGTGCGGATAAAGAAGGTTCGTTGGGCGGACTTGTTGAAATTGGTGAAATGAGTAAATTGATTGTAGTATTAAAGCAGGCGCTTGAAAATGCGATGCTTTGTACGACCGATCCAGAATGTATGATGAGTGAACCTTCTTCTGATGATCTCAATGGAGTGGCTTGCCATTCATGTGTCATGATTGCTGAAACTGCATGTGAAAGTGGGAATAGACTTCTTGATCGTTCACTTGTAGTTCCTCTGCCCTCAAAGGAAGAGAGTGCTTACTTTAGAGAGTTGGTGAGAGATTTATGCGGGATCGAAGTATAGGTATAGCTATTATAGTTGAAACGCTTGTTTCAGAAGTAGAAAGATTTGGTGGAGAATTATTCGACCTACAGGTGTTTAAACAATCATTTCGGTCAATAAAAGAAAAGTTCCCTGTATTAACCGATGAAGAGACATTTGATCTAATACAAATGGCTATAAGTTTATATAACTACAGGGTTACTGAGAAAGTTGAATTAGTTATCACTGCACCTAATAGCTTTAAGCTTAAAGCCCTTAAGACAAGTGTTGTTATTAAAGAGCTTATAAATGGGGCACAGAAAAGCATCACACTAACTGGATATTCAATATCTGATTATTTCTGTGATCTTTTAGATGTGCTCGTTGAAAAAAGCCGGAAAGGTATTTATATCAATTTGTACGTTAATGACTTCAATAGCAAAAAAGAGCAGTTGGATAAATTGGAAATGTATAAAGGTCGGTATATGAGCATTTATGATTATAACAAAGGTGATGATAAGATGGCCGCTCTGCACGCCAAAATTGTAGTTGTTGATGGGTGTAAAACTTTCATTTCATCTTCAAACCTTTCTTATCATGGGTTAGAAGGTAATGTTGAAATGGGTGTTGTCATTGATTCGGTAAGGAAAGCTAGTAATGTGGAGGAGCTATTTAAGCAATTAAGAACACAAAAGGTATTTAAAAAATTGTGAGATTCATAATCCGTTTTATTGGACACCTCTTGTGATAATATTAAATCATTAGAGGTGTCGTTGTATAAAGGTAATTTGAAAATCAATCATATAATCATATAAAGGAAGGTGAAGTAATTGTCAGACATTAGCATACCTGTAGAATTCAAATCAGATGAAAAGGGTTATTATGACAGACAGTGCCCAAATGAAAAATGCGAATTTGTTTTTAAAGTATATATGGAAGACTGGAAAGAAAAAGTATTAGATGAGCAGGTGTTTTGCCCTATGTGTGGACATGCTGCACCATCTGACCAGTGGTACACTCATGAGCAAATTGATGCTTTTCAGGAGATAGCTGCTAGTTACGCTCAATCTTACATCAGTAATGAATTTGATAAGATGTTTGGGAAAATGGCTCGAAGTACACGTGGCAATAAATTTGTTCAAATAACTTATAAGCCGGGTAAAAAAATATCATTTGTTAATAACCCTATAGGGCAAAGACCTGAATGGGAATTGGAAATAACATGTGAAAAATGTCAAACTCGATATAGTGTAATTGGTAGTGCTTACTTTTGTCCATGTTGTGGCCACAATGCAGTTGAACGTGTTTTCAATGAATCTTTAGATACAGTTCAAAAGATGATTGAGTCTATCGAAGATATATATAGTACCTTTGAAAGAAGTTATGGAAAAGATAAAGCTGAATCAATGTGTCGCTCTATGATAGAAGGCACATTGGGTGATATTGTTTCAGCTTATCAAAAGTATGCAGAAGAAATTTTTAGACAAGTTATGCCAGATAAAAAGGTTAGAGTTAATGATTTTCAAATAATTGAGAAAGGTAGCAACTTATTTAAAGAGGCTACTGGAAAGGGCTACGATTCTTGGCTTTCTCAAAATGAAATTGATGATATACACATGTTATTTCAACAAAGGCATTTAATCGAACATAATAATGGATTGATAGATGAAAGGTACATACAGAATTCGGGAGATGTATCATATAGGATAGGCCAGCGAGTGATAATAAAAAATCCGGATGCTATGAGATTATTAAAACATATAAGGAAATTATCAGATGGATTAAGCAAAATAGGGGGGATACAGAATGAATAAGGATTTATTTTATAACTGGCTCAAAAGTTTTAAAAAACTTGACTCAACAACAAGCAATACAAGATCTTCAAACTGTTTGAGAATTGAAAAATTCTATGGAGATCTTGATGAACAATACAATGCTGATCGCTGTGTAAGCCTTATAGAGCAATTGACTTACACGACTACTGACAAAAAGCTTGAAATTAAACCAAAACACAATATACCTATTGATGGGGACATATACAATGGGACTCATACTCTCAAAGCTGCTTTGAAGTTGTACATAGAATTTAAAGATAACAAGATGATTGAGGAACTTAAAACAGTTGCTGATGTAGAAGCAGACAAGCATGACGGGTCATATGAACTTGTAAGAGAAACGGTTCAGGCATTGTCAACAGTTGAAAAGGGTCAGCTTGATATCAAGGATCTTGATTTGCTCTATTTTATGGTGGTTGGAACTTGGCGGAGTGGAATAGATGTTAAAAGGCAGAAAATCAGGGATAGTCATTTGGATGGTAAAGAAAAAGAGAAACTATTGGCAGTTTTAGATAGAGTAAAAGAAAAGGCGGAGAAGCATGAATATGAAAATATTGAAGGTGAAGCTAAAAAGTTAGGGTGGTCAATTGGGATGTTCGGCACTGGTTTTCATACATTTGCCTCAAAGGCAGATAAAGAAAGTGCAGAAGAGTTTATCTCGCTTTGTGTTGACCTAAAAGATATGACTGATGATGAAGCAATGTTCCAAAAAACTGCCGAAACAATTAAAAAAGGCATTAGAGGAATGCAAAGTGCTGCTGCTTCAGTGATGCTACATTGTTTGAAGCCAACGACCTTTCCTATCATGAATAGTGCAGTAAATGATACTGCTTCACTTTTTCTAATTGAAGGTGTGTCATTAATGATAGAGTACAATTAAGTTCGCAAAAGTAAAAAAGGAAAAGCCATCGGTAACTCCGAAAAGGTAAGTGCTGAAGCAAACCAAAAAGGAGTTGTTAACCGATGGCTTACCCAAATTCTACCGTACCTTTTGAAAAAATGCTAATGAAATTTGTAACCGAAGAAGATCCCATGCAGGCTATGTTAAAATGGCTCTGCGAAAGGCTGATGGAAGCAGAAGTGGATGCAAAGCTAGGTGCTGAAAAATCAGAACGGTCTACTGAACGTCAAGGGTATCGATCAGGCTATCGCGTTCGCCGTTTCGATACCCGGATGGGGACACTGTATTTAATGGTACCCAAACTGCGAAATGGCGGCTATATCCCTTTCTTTGTGGAAGGTAAGAAACGTTCTGAATTGGCCTTGATGAATGTGATTCAAGAAGCCTATGTTAATGGCGTATCCACCCGTAAAATAGAGAAACTCACTAAGTCCTTAGGCATTGACTCCATGTCACGAAGTCAGGTATCAAGCATCGCTAAAGAACTGAACGAACAGGTTGAAGCCTTTCGTAATCGAAGTCTCGATAAAGTCTATCCCGTACTCTGGGTGGATGCTCTCTATGAGAAAATCCGAGATGATCGAAGGGTCAAAAATATGGCAGTGCTGATTGTAACGGGTATTGATCTAGAAGGCAAACGAGATATTCTGGCCGTAGAGCCCATGCCAGAAGAGTCCACAGCAACCTACACCAGTCTCTTCGAAAAGTTAAAGTCACGAGGACTAGAGAAAGTCTGGCTGGTTGTCTCAGATGCCCATAAAGGGTTAGTTAAAGCTGTTCAAGAGTCCTTTATCGGGTGTTCCTGGCAACGCTGTAAAGTGCATTTTATGCGGAACATCCTCGCTCATATATCCGGTCGAGATAAGCAAGCGTTTGCTAATAAACTAAAGCAAATCTGGCTTCAACCAGACTATAGCAGTGCAAAGAAATACGCTAATTCTCTGATGGATGAGTTTGAGGCCAAATATCCTGAAGCCATTAAAACTCTGGAAGAAGGGTTGGAAGACTCACTACAGTTTTTCAGCTTTGCAGAGATTGATTCAAGAAAGATCGCGTCAACCAACCTGCTGGAAAGACTCAACCGAGAAGTACGTAGAAGAACCCGGGTGGTTGGGATATTCCCAAGTATGGATTCCTATATTCGGCTAGTAACCAGCTACCTTATTGAGTATAGCGAAGACTGGTGCAGTGGCCGATCCTATATCAATCCAAAAATCATCACTTCGATTGAGCAGGAACGTTCAAAAGCTGCGTAAGCCTTAATCATTAATTCAGAAAAGCATGACGCTCGGCGCTAGCCAAGCAAACTCTCTTTGATTTAGGGTTACTCTTTGGGGTGAAAGAGACTTTGCCGTCTTCAAGCGTTTTGGTAGGGTGCACGTGTCAATGGGATGATGCCGAGCATATCCTCGGCCTGACGGCCTCCGGTATCCCTCGCATCACCCTTGACACTCTTCCCAACTTACGCTTTTACATAAAACATTTAGCCTTAAGGGGTTCTGATGGTTTTTGCGAACATTTCTTGACACTATCTCATTAATAAAGCCAAGAGAATTGGAATACTATGTCCAAAATGCGAGTCAGCTGAAGAAATTTAGAGATGAAAAATGTCTGTTTAGGAATTATAGAGCAATGGATATGAAGCTGTCTATATATGGCCGTAGCAAAGAGACAATTGAAGATGAACCGGATATATTCACTATACAGCAAGATGATAAAATCAATATATGGAAAGTATCTCATGGAAATAATGGTAGTTTTACAGCAGAAGAAAGAGAACGATATTTGGATCAAAGTATTATTACGGTCCATAGAGATACGGGAAAAGGACAAGGTGCTGAGTTTGAAAAGGGTATTAAGATTGGTGATTATTTTTACTTATGCCATGGAAATAGCGGTGTAAAACTACTTGGAAAGATTACTTCCGAAGCGATGCAGCTTGACACTAAGACTGAGGGGTGGCTTTATAGGAGTTATGAAGTAGTGGCATATTCAAAAAATCCTGATTATCAATATTCTGCTTCACAAAAAGGATGGACACCAAATTATAATTCTACCGCTTGGCGAGTGCCAAGAAGCGATTTTGCAGAGTTTGAAAAACATATACTTATACCTTGTTTTAATATGAGAGTGCAAGAATTGATTTCTGATGAAATAATTGTCCAAACTCAAGTGAATACTTCAGCGGATATGAATTACTGGTGGCTCAATGCAAGCCCTAAAATATGGAGCTTTAGTAATATTGAAGTGGGACAGGTTGTTGAATACACATCTATCAACGAAAATGGGCATAAACGTAAGATCTATAAAAATTTCGAGAATGCAAAAATCGGGGATATTGTTATTGGCTATGAATCATATCCAGAAAAGGCTATTGTTGCTATATGCAAAATATCGCAGGAACATGATGGAGAAAAGATATGGGTTGAAAAAGTTCAGAATTTGATTAACCCAATTAAATATAGCGATTTGCTTGAAATTGAAGAATTAAAAGACATGGAGTATTTCAAAACACCTAGGGGTAGTCTATTTAAACTTACGCATGATGAATTTGAGGCTGTAATGGATTTGATTAAGGAAGAGGAACCGTCAAGCCCCAAAAGTGCTATAGAAATATACAATCGAGAAGATTTTTTGAAGGAAGTTTTCATTTCAGAGCAACAATATGATGAGATTGCTATACTTTTAAACAGAAAGAAGAACATCATTTTGCAAGGCGCTCCTGGTGTAGGAAAGACATTTGCAGCTAAAAGATTAGCATATTCCCTGATGGGTTGTATGGATGATACAAGGATTGAGATGATCCAATTCCATCAGAACTATTCCTATGAGGATTTTGTGATGGGATTCAGACCTGTTGAAGGTGGCGGTTTTGAGTTAAGAACTGGTATCTTTCATCAATTTTGCTTAAAAGCGTCCAATGATCCAACAAGAGATTACTATTTTGTTATTGATGAAATCAATAGAGGAAACTTAAGTAAAATATTCGGTGAGCTCTTGATGTTAATTGAGAATGATAAACGAGGTTCAAAGTTCTCTGTGCCACTGACTTATAAACCTGATAGCCGTTTCTATGTACCCCAGAATGTATTTATAATTGGGATGATGAATACAGCAGATCGATCATTGGCAATGATTGACTATGCACTTAGGAGAAGGTTCTGCTTTATTGAAATGGAGCCTGCATTTGGAACACATGCGTTCAGAAAGCATTTAGTTGATAATGGGATACACGAAGACCTGATCGAAAAAATCATCATCAGAATGAATTATTTAAACAATCAAATCGCAGCTGATGGCAATTTGGGCAGAGGATTCAAAATTGGCCATAGTTATTTCTGTAACCCGTCTACTGATGAAAACTGGTATCAAAGCGTTATTGAATATGAGATTAATCCGCTAATTGAAGAATATTGGTTTGACAATGAAGAAAAAGCTCAAGAATATATGGATTACTTACTGGGGTGATATGAATGGCGAATGAAATTCCAATCCGGAATATTTACTATATGCTTAGTTATGCGTACGATGTTTTGAAAGAAGGAGAGAATGTCAAATTAGCAGATGAGGTTTTTGAGAATATCTATGATCTGTTCGGGAAAATCCTTGTAAATGGGCTAGGCCTTTTGATTAAAAGGGGTTTTAACAGAGAATATATCAACTTATCTGAAGAGCTGCCTTTGCTAAGAGGCAAGATTGATATAAATGAAACTTTGAAAAGACAGAATCATATAGTAGGGAAGCTTAATTGTGAGTACGATGAGCTCTCCTCTAATGTTCTGTTTAATCAAATCATTAAAGCATCTATCACAAATCTTGTAAAATATAAAGGAATTGATAAACAGATTAGAGAAAAGCTTATGAATATCAATCGCTATTTTCAAGACATTGATTTAATTCAGCTACAAAAGCAGCATTTTTCACGCATTAGGTATCATCGAAATAATCGATTTTATAGATTGATAATAGACATCTGTGAGCTCTTGTTTGATGAGATCCTAGTTTCGTCACAAAAGGGCGAGACAATATTTAAAGATTTTATCAGAGACGGCAGAATGGCTGCATTATATGAAAAATTTATACTGAATTTTTATAAGAAAGAGTTATCAGAGGTGCAGGTTTACTCTCCTATTTTCCAGTGGGACAAAGACTCTGGCTTTGAGCATGTTGGAGCCAGTTTTTTGCCAATCATGAGAACTGATATAGTGTTACAAAATGAAAAAGAACAGTTGATTATGGATGCCAAGTATTATTCAAACGCACTTCAGGTTCGAAATGTTGGTGATACTAAAAAGCTGATCTCAGGCAATCTTTATCAGATTTATACTTATATCAATAACAGTACATTTACTGGCAATAAGTCAGGAATGCTTATTTATCCTGTTGTGGATACAGATATGGACTTTGTTTATAGTATTCAAGGTAAAAAGATATATGTAAAAACATTAAATCTTAATACAAGTTGGGAAAATATCCATCATCGTTTAATTGATATTGCAAAAGTTATATAAAACACTATACGATTTATTGGACACCTCAATTGGTATTATGATATCATTTGAGGTGTAATTATTTGGAATATAAATATGAGGTGATGACAGTGGCAAAAAGTTCAAATCAAAAATTGAAGCTGCTATATTTAATGAAAATGCTACTTGAGAAGACAGACGAAGAAAATACCATGACCATTAATGAGATGATTACTGAACTTGGGCGGTATGATATTACAGCGGAACGTAAGTCTATTTATGACGATCTTGAGGCTCTTAGAAATTATGGGTTGGATATAACAGCACGCAAATCAAAAACGACAGATTATTTTATTGCAAGTCGTGTATTTGAGCTGCCAGAATTGAAGCTTTTGGTAGATGCTGTGCAATGTTCTAAGTTTGTTACGCATAAAAAAAGCAATGAGCTTATAAAGAAGATTGAGAGTCTTGCAAGTTCACATCAAGCATTGTCCTTACATCGACAAGTCTATGTATCAAATAGAGTCAAGACGATTAATGAGAGTATCTATTATAACGTGGACAGGCTTCATGCTGCCATAGCTGAAAATAAACAGGTTTCCTTCAAATATTTTGATTATGACATTAAGAAAGAAAAGGTTTATAGAAAAAGTGGAAATAGATACACGGTTAGTCCTTATGGGCTCTCTTGGGATGATGAAAACTATTACTTAGTTACATTTTCTCATAAGTATAATGACTTCACCCATTACAGGGTTGATAGAATGTCTGACATTGAATTATGTGAAAGTTCAAGAGAACCATTACCAGAAAATGAGCACTTTAATATTGCTGAATATTCTAAGAAAGTCTTCAACATGTTTGGTGGTGAAGAGGTTACTGTAAAATTGCAGTTTGATAATTCGCTTGTTAATGCAGTAGTCGATAGATTTGGTAAAGAGATTATGATTGGGAAATTGGATGATGATTGTTTTTATATATGGATTAAAGTTGCTGTTAGCTCAACGTTCTTTGCCTGGTTGTCTCAGTTCGGTGCTAAGGTAAAAATACTTTCTCCTGATGCTGTAATTGAAAAATATAAGAGCAATATACATGATATCTTGGCGCAATATGAATGAAATAATAAATGGACTGAAAGAGGTGTTAATAATGGATAAACCCAATGGATTTCAACTACCTGATAATTTAAGAGGTCGTAGTATTGATGTTAAAGTTATTCCGACAGTATGCAATTTAGAAAACATGTTAAAGAAGCTTATTGAGGTCAATGGCGATTTCTCACAATTAAAGCAGTGGGAAAAAAGAAGTTATAAAGCATACCTGATTGAAGAAATTAAAAGCAGGATATTATCGGCTCCTTCATATGCATGGAAAGATATTGTTAGGGAGCATATTCTCTCAAAAAGACCTTCTGATTTTGGGGCTAGTGTTATTGATATATACCTTGTAGCCTATGTAACTGAAACTTTCGGCACTGGAAAAGACCGGTTCTTTGAACATATAAAAAATAAAGGGATCAGTGATAATGGCAACTCAGCTCAAGCTATTTGGCAGGTTGGTAAGGGTGATGGAGTATACCTTGAAATCTTACATGAAAACGGGAAAGTAAGAGACTGGAATTTTATTGAAAAATGGGTTAAAGGTTAGTAAAAATATTGTGAAAGGGGTCATCATGGGAGATTACATCTTAACATATTCAAAGACAAAGTTTTTTCCATTAGAACCTATATTGGAAGATATTGATATTTTAGATATCGCACACGCACTGTCGCTTATGACAAGAGCAAATGGACATTTCAAGCACTTTTACTCTGTTGCACAACATTCAATAAACTGTTTCAGAGAGGCTGAAAGCCGAGGGTACTCAAAAAAAGTTCAACTTTGCTGCCTTCTTCATGATGCAAGTGAGAGTTATATTTCCGATATAACAAGACCTGTGAAGAAAAATCTACATGAGTATTACCATATCGAGGCAAGACTTCAAAGTTCTATATTTGAAAGATATGGTATTACACTCCTGAATGAAGATGAAGAAAAGCAAATAAGTGATGTTGACGATGCAATGCTATATTATGAATTTTTAGAACTAATGGGGAATGAGATATTTGATATTGTACCATTAATATATATAAAACCTGATTTCTCAGAAAGAGTTTTTTCAAGTGTTGAGAAAGAATTCATTTCATCTTTTAATAAACTGATGGGGCATCAATCTGACTATAGCTGTATTGGAATTGATGCTTGTAATGGTAAGTGGGTTGCTGTCCATATATCAAATGGTGAATTTGATGTTAGAAAATTTAGTACAATTGATGAAATATGTGATGCTTACCCAAACTGCGATAGCTATATTATTGACATACCAATTGGATTGCCAGAGTCTAAGGCTGACTTAAGACCGGATCTATTTGTCAAAAAGTTGCTAGGGAAAAAGGGTTCAAGTATTTTTGAGGTTCCTTGTAGGCAGGCGATTTACTCAGAAAACAAGGTTGATGCAAGAAATCATAATATTGAGGTTATGGGGAAAAGTTTATCTGAACAAAGTCTTGGTATTGCTAAAGCTATAAAGCAAATTGATGAGTTCTTACTAAAAAGACCTAAGTGGAAGAATAAGCTGGTAGAAAGTCACCCAGAATTCTGCTTTTCAAAGCTTAATAATGATAGGCCTATTCTTGAAGATAAAAAGACTCCTGCCGGCCAAAATGCTAGATTAGATGTTTTAAGAAGATATTACCCTCATGCAAATCAGATAGTGGAAAAGTTTCTTGCAGATGTTCCTTATCGAAAAAAGGCAGATGATGTTATAGATGCAATGTGTTTGGCTGTAATTGGCAAAGAGATGATAGAGAAAGGCATTAAGACAATACCAGAAAATCCAGCTCAGGATAGTAGGGGAATTATAATGCAAATGGTGTATGTTGAATAACTTTTAAAAGGATTGACTGTCCGTTTTATAGAACATTCATTTTGATATAATTATATAGAGGATTTACATTCCCGAATTATTCTGACTTGTGATTTGAAATAAAGCTATAGAATGAAGGAGTAAAAAATGTCAAATATACATTACTTCCCACGGTACTCACAAAAAGAGAATATGGTAACCAACAACACCATGCTTCTTTTTAGCCGGCTATACAATAATAGTCCTGAAAAGTTCAGAAGATTTATTAATGCTTTTCTAGAGGAAAGTGGGATAGAGCTTGATACTACAGTTCGCTTTAAGCAACAAGAAAAAGGTAAAGGTAGTATACCTGATGGAATGATAGAGCAGGAAAGCTTTAAGATTATTATCGAAACAAAGCTATATGGACAAGAAGAGATTAAGCAGATTAAAAATCATTGGAATGCATTTGAGAATGAGGATAAACAGATTTTCCTATGGATTAATAAAAATTCAATTTCAAAAAAGTATTATGAAAATATAATTAGCCATCTTAATAAATTCAATGACGATAATGATTCGAATATTGGATTTGCTTCAACAACTTTTAAGGATATTTGTACTTGCTTTAATGAAACACTTCAAGAATATGACTTTGAAATGAAAGCACTGATTGAGGATTTTGAAGGCTTTTGTGATGAGTGTGATTTAATAGACAATGCAGATACAAAAATCAGGGTCGTTCTAACTGGTCAGACCTTTGAAGATAACCTGAAAAACAATATTTATTACAATCCAATTGATAGAGGATTCAAAAATACAAAATATATTGGTTTGTATAAGAATAAAGCAGTCAGAGCTATTGGTGAAACAATCTGCTGTGTTGATGCTTCTCACGATAATAGTACAGATAGTATCAAAATTATAGAGGTTCAATATGGAATATTGTCCGATCATATGATGGATACATTGAAGAAAGTAATACATGATGCAAGAGATAAATACGCTCATGCTTTCAATGAAGGTCAAAGGTTTTTCTTTGTTAATGAATATTTTATTACGGAGTATGCAAAGAAAAGTAAAGGCGGGCTTATGGGCACAAGATATATTGACTTAGGAGAGGTAGAAGACTTTAAGAAAGAAATGACAGTTGATGAAATTGCTGAATTGCTTAAGACGAAAGAATGGAACGTAGGGTAATAGTTAGTGTTTTTGCCAATAGTTGATTGTTTAGAAAGGGAGTGGAGTATGAAGATTAAATTAATATGGCCTAAATGCAGATTTCTTAATAAACAATGGACTAATGATGCGATGGATTCCTATTGGGTTCAATGCACAATTGATGAAGCCAAGAACAAGGTGTTTACCTATTTATCTGCATCACAGATTGAAGAAAGTATGAAAAATTGGGAGCCAAAAGAAAATAATGAGGAACAAATTAAGAATGAATCAGATTGTCTTCATTTCCTTATCTCAAAAGATTTAAAATCAATAGAATCATTTCCTTGGTACTATCCTTATTCCGGACAGTGGAATGCCTATTGCCCGTTTGAAGAAATTGAGGAAATTGATATTAGCGACTTAAAAGAAATACTTGCACTAGGCGGTGTAGTAATTTATGAAGCAAAAGAGGTTAGAGAATGAAGAATAATGTATTGGATGGAATAATGGGTTTGTGTGTTGCTGATGCATTAGGTGTACCAGTCGAATTTATGAGCAGAGAAAAGCTTAAAATGAATCCTGTTATAGGTATGCGAGGTTTTGGTACACATTATCAGCCTGTGGGTACATGGTCTGATGACACAAGCATGACTCTGTGTCTTGTAGACAGCCTTATCAAGGGACTGGATTATAATGATGTTATGTCCAAATTCTTAATGTGGTTTGATAAAGGTTCATATACGCCCTATGGAGAGGTTTTTGATGTAGGCATATCAACAAGAAACGCTATAAAACGGTTTTCTGATGGGATAGAACCATTAAGATGCGGTGGTTTAAATGAACGTGATAATGGAAATGGTTCACTTATGCGAATACTTCCGATTTTATTTTATATTCAGTCTATTTATGGAACTGACTTTTATGAGATCGATGAAGCGTTTAGTGTTATTCATAATGTTTCATCACTAACACATGCTCACAAGCGTAGCAAAATAGCCTGTGGAATATATATTTCAGTTGCATCGATGTTATTAGGTAGCATGGATCTGAAAATAGCTATGGAATTAGGCATCTATAAAGCCTCAGAGTATTATAGAAAACAAACAGAGTTTAAAGATGAACTTTCTCATTTTGATAAGATTTTTGCAAAAGGTTTCGAAAAGTTGGACAAAAAGGATATTAAGAGCAGTGGATATGTCGTGGACACATTGGAAGCAGCTATTTGGTGTTTGCTTAATTCAAACACCTACAAGGATTGTATTCTCATGGCTGTGAACCTTGGAGAAGATACGGATACCGTCGCAGCTGTGGCAGGTGGACTAGCTGGTCTATATTATGGCTATGAAAACATTCCGTGTGAATGGCTAGATACAATAGTAAAACGTGAATATGTTGAAAGTTTAAGCAATCAGCTCTATTTATCATCAATTAGAAGCAGTATTGAAAAGTTAAGCGCATTTATTCCATATTTTGAAACTGTAAATAAAGAAGATGTATGTCATTGGGGTGGCGGTGAAAAGCTTGGAGATAATCATTTAACGATGCCATATCCTGATTATGAACGGACATTACATGATTTTATTCAAGCAATCTATAAATCTAACATCATGTGCTATGACTATCTCGATATTATTCATAAACGGGGGATTGATGGTACAGAACAGATGAATTCTGCAATTGATACTGCTGATTTTGAACTTACAAAGGCGATTCTTACTGGGTATGTTCGGCAGGAACGATTTTGTGATGGATTATGGGAGTCAGCAGTAGAAGATAAGACATTTCTGAAAATATTAAATAGGCTACAGCGGTTATTATCAGAAATGTTCAAAATGTAGACTACAGGGTTTTCTATTAAATGATACAATACGGAGATTTCCTCAAAAATAAATATGAATCTATTTTGAGGAAAAGCCTCTCTGAACAAACCATTCTTTTGTTAATAGATTAGTCATTTAGATTTTACCTCCTTAAACTTTGAGTACCTGAGGACAATTAGCTTCAAGTATTTAGCAAAATTCATGGAGGTTGTTTGTTACATTGAAAAAAGTGAGGGTTATTTTCTCGATAGTGTCAAGAAATGTTCGCAAAAACCATCAGAACCCCTTAAGGCTAAATGTTTTATGTAAAAGCGTAAGTTGGGAAGAGTGTCAAGGGTGATGCGAGGGATACCGGAGGCCGTCAGGCCGAGGATATGCTCGGCATCATCCCATTGACACGTGCACCCTACCAAAACGCTTGAAGACGGCAAAGTCTCTTTCACCCCAAAGAGTAACCCTAAATCAAAGAGAGTTTGCTTGGCTAGCGCCGAGCGTCATGCTTTTCTGAATTAATGATTAAGGCTTACGCAGCTTTTGAACGTTCCTGCTCAATCGAAGTGATGATTTTTGGATTGATATAGGATCGGCCACTGCACCAGTCTTCGCTATACTCAATAAGGTAGCTGGTTACTAGCCGAATATAGGAATCCATACTTGGGAATATCCCAACCACCCGGGTTCTTCTACGTACTTCTCGGTTGAGTCTTTCCAGCAGGTTGGTTGACGCGATCTTTCTTGAATCAATCTCTGCAAAGCTGAAAAACTGTAGTGAGTCTTCCAACCCTTCTTCCAGAGTTTTAATGGCTTCAGGATATTTGGCCTCAAACTCATCCATCAGAGAATTAGCGTATTTCTTTGCACTGCTATAGTCTGGTTGAAGCCAGATTTGCTTTAGTTTATTAGCAAACGCTTGCTTATCTCGACCGGATATATGAGCGAGGATGTTCCGCATAAAATGCACTTTACAGCGTTGCCAGGAACACCCGATAAAGGACTCTTGAACAGCTTTAACTAACCCTTTATGGGCATCTGAGACAACCAGCCAGACTTTCTCTAGTCCTCGTGACTTTAACTTTTCGAAGAGACTGGTGTAGGTTGCTGTGGACTCTTCTGGCATGGGCTCTACGGCCAGAATATCTCGTTTGCCTTCTAGATCAATACCCGTTACAATCAGCACTGCCATATTTTTGACCCTTCGATCATCTCGGATTTTCTCATAGAGAGCATCCACCCAGAGTACGGGATAGACTTTATCGAGACTTCGATTACGAAAGGCTTCAACCTGTTCGTTCAGTTCTTTAGCGATGCTTGATACCTGACTTCGTGACATGGAGTCAATGCCTAAGGACTTAGTGAGTTTCTCTATTTTACGGGTGGATACGCCATTAACATAGGCTTCTTGAATCACATTCATCAAGGCCAATTCAGAACGTTTCTTACCTTCCACAAAGAAAGGGATATAGCCGCCATTTCGCAGTTTGGGTACCATTAAATACAGTGTCCCCATCCGGGTATCGAAACGGCGAACGCGATAGCCTGATCGATACCCTTGACGTTCAGTAGACCGTTCTGATTTTTCAGCACCTAGCTTTGCATCCACTTCTGCTTCCATCAGCCTTTCGCAGAGCCATTTTAACATAGCCTGCATGGGATCTTCTTCGGTTACAAATTTCATTAGCATTTTTTCAAAAGGTACGGTAGAATTTGGGTAAGCCATCGGTTAACAACTCCTTTTTGGTTTGCTTCAGCACTTACCTTTTCGGAGTTACCGATGGCTTTTCCTTTTTTACTTTTGCGAACTTAATTGTACTCTATCTCTTGTACCAATGACGTTGGCAATTGATCACTGATCGTACATTCATCATCGTGTGATAATAATTTTTCATTAGGAACCAATTTTTCTTGTAAATCATATGATTCCTTTTCGGCTACACGCGGAGAAACCGAATGTTCAAATGCTTTGGTAAATATATTAACAGGGCTAGCAACAGATTTCTGTAATTCTTTGGTTGATTCATTACTAAACTTGCGAACTTCCATAATAACTTTAGCTACCCTCCGTGCAATGCCCGGCAACTCTTCAGGCCCAAATAAAATAAGCGCGATAGTCATAATTAAGAAGATTTCAGTAAAGCCCATGTCTTGCCTCCCTTATTTCACGCTTGGCTTTTTTCTCTTTTCCTAATTAGGTACCCAAGCCAGATACTGATTTCATAGAGGAGATACATCGGAGCAGCCATGAGAAATTGTGAGAATAAATCTGGGGTTGGAGAAACAATGGCCGCTAAAATGACAATCGCCAATATCGCCCAGCGCCTCTTTTTTGCTAACGTTTTTGGGGATAATACTCCAATTTTAATTAAGATTAGTAATACTCGAGTTTGACAGCAACAACGAAAATTTTGTTGCTGTTAATTTTTAATTATGGCTTTTCATGCGGATTCAAAGCTAAAAATCCTTCCAAAAAACCGCTGAAACTTTAGAATGTAGTGCCGCACGTTGGCAAATAATTACTGTTATCACCTCGATTTAAGTGGTATAATGGTGTTGCTATGTTTGCACGTATTAAAACAGCCTACAATCGGGACGGCTCGGAACGCCGTTACCTTCAAATCTGTGAGAGCCGTCGTGAAGAGGGTAAGGTTCGTCAAAAAGTCCTTTGTAACTTGGGGAGAGTGGAGGATCTCCAAAATGGGAAACTTGACGACCTGATTCGCTCTCTTGCGAAGTTCTCCGATAAACTTGCTGTGGTGGATGCCGCTGAAGATCTCTTTGCAGACTGGAGTAAAGAGTATGGACCCTCTTTGGTCTTTCGTCGACTCTGGGAAAACCTTGGACTTCATGAAATACTGGCTCAACTCTTTTGCGAGAGAGAATTAAGTGTGGATGTACAAGAAGCCATCTTCTGTATGGTTTTAAATCGCTTAACGGAGCCCACCAGTAAACTGGGAGTCAGCGATTGGAAAGATTCCGTCCATCGCCCAGAGTTAGAGAGTTTGAAGCTTCATCATTTCTATCGAGCGATCGACTTCTTGGATGAAAACAAGGAAATGATTGAAGAGAAACTTTTCTACCATCATACCGACCTATTTACCCGTCAACTGGATCTCGTTTTCTTTGACACGACCTCCACGTATGTGGAAGGAGACGCAGGGGCTTTCGACCTTCTCGAATATGGCCATTCCAAGGACCATCGGCCGGATCGTCTCCAAGTTATGATTGGAATGCTGATGTCGAGGGATGGAATTCCCATTGCTCATCATGTCTTCCCTGGGAATACCCCGGATACAGATGCATTTATTGAAGCGGTCAGTGATTTGAAAAAACGATTTAATATCCAACGTGTTATTGTTGTTGGGGATCGGGGCATGATGGGCAAGCGGACCTTAGAGCTTCTCGAGAAATTGAACCTTCAATACATCCTGGGAGTTCGGATGCGAAATGTTAAAGTTGGCCCTGAAATCGTAGCTTCCCCTGAACCGTATACTCTTGTTAAGGATAACCTCAAGGTAAAAGAAGTTACCCTCGGAGGAGATCGATATATTGTTTGTTTAAACGAAGAAGAGGCTAAACGAGATCAAGCCGTTCGAGAAAAGATTGAGATTAAACTTCGTAGCAAGCTTGAACACGGGAATATTAAGGATTTAATCGGGAACAGCGAATACAAAAAGTACATCAACGTCACACAGGATGCGGCAACGATTAATAAGGAAAAACTAAAACAAGCAGCTCTTTTTGATGGTCTATACATATTGCAAACGAATACTCAGCTTCCTACAGAGGAAGTCGCGACCGCTTATCGAGACTTATGGCAAATTGAACGTGCGTTTCGAAATCTCAAGAGTACGCTCGATTTACGTCCGGTCTACCACTGGACGGAACGGCGGATCTGCGGACACATTATGCTTTGCTTTCTCGCACTCGTAATGCAGATCAAGTTTCAAAAGCTTCTTATGAATTGCGAAAGTGAATACGGCTATACCGAAGTAATTCGTGCGCTAAGGAAAGTCCATGCCGTTAAAATTAAAGTTAAAGATCAGGAACACTTAGTACGAACCGAGGTTCATGGCGCTGCAGCGATCGCATTTAAAGCAGTCGGGGCAAGGATTCCAGAAAGAGTTCAAAAGGTATAGATGAATTCCCACAAACAGGGAATTGTAGTGGTATGCGCAAATCTAAAGTTTGGAAGCCCTTGAAATTCAATAGTTACAGCTTTCGAGGTGTCAAACTCGAGTAATATGATAGGAAGTTGAAACACCAGCCCAAATGTTAACAAGAAGCTCAACAGAAAGCTAATGTATGACGTTTTCGTCACAAATGGTGTGGACTGAACAGCTCCGCTTCCAGCATTAAGAAGAAACTTAATCCCGATAGGTATTATTACATATAAACAGAAAGCGGCCCCTTCCAATAAAAAGAAGTACAGAGGTTGGCACAATAAAGTATAAATACTTACGCTCATTTTGTTTTAGAGCTGGCAATACAAAACTCCAAATTTTCCACATTAGAACAGGGAGTGCAAGAGCGACACCAAAAATCACAGAAACCTTAATCTTAACCAACATTGGTTCCATCGGCGTTGTAGTAATAAACGTGATATCTCCCAGCAAAGATACCGGACGTGCTAAATAGGCAAAGGTAAGATCACTTACAAACCATCCTAATACCGTACCCCCAGCAATGGCGTACGCAGCTACGACAAGCACTTTCCGTAAGTCTCTTAAATGGTCTGTTAACGGCATATTGTCGTCATTACGTTGTCGCCTTCGCACTTCTGCTTTACTTCCTTTTTGCGCTCATTTTAGGTAGTCAACTGCTTAGGCAGGATCTTTTTCGGTTTTAGCGACAATATTATCTTCTGTTTTCTCTTCTTCTGCGGTCGCAGATTTAAATTCTCTAATACCATTACCCAGCGATTTCCCTAATTCCGGCAACTTACCCGGTCCAAAGATGACCAAAGCTGTAACAAGCACAATCCCCATTGTCACTGGTGTTAGAAATCCAAATGTTGCAAGCATCATTTATCACCTCCATCATATTAAACAATATTTCATTTTAACCATATTCGAGATGCAAGATATTCTGCGTTAAAACTTACAGTGGACTAGATCTAATAATCTACCCGACCCATTTCAACCAGCTTTCCAGCCATCTCAACAATTTGACCAACTGCACGTGTTACCTCCTCAGTCCCGTCGGCCTGGACTTCGATGACTCTACTAAATTGCCCAATTTCTGTGACTAAGGAGGAAACTGACTTCCTTACTTTCTCTAAATCCTGATCTATTTCTTTTGTTAATAATTTGGTGTTTTCTGAAAGCTTCCGCACTTCATCTGCGACAACTGCAAATCCACGACCGAGTTTGCCCACCCGAGCAGATTCGATCGAAGCATTCAATCCTAAAATGTTTGTCTGCATCGAAATGCTCTTAATCTTGTTAAGAACGACATTTATATGTTCAACATCAGAGTTGACTTGTGCGATTTCACGAGCCATTGCTTTTGTATTCACGAGAATTTCATGTGATTCGTTAGATAAGTTATCCGTTGATGCAGAGATTTCTTGAACCGCGGCCAAAACCCCTTGACCAGCATCCATTAAAGTGTCAAAACGTTCATCGGAAATACCCACCATGACACTGCCAACAATTTTTCCCTCATCATATACTGGTAAGCCTATACCGATGTGAGGAATACCAGCAACTTCTTTCGGGATTTTTTTCACTACTCTTTGCCCAGTTTGCATCGCAATGAGACCGGGCATACCCTCTTTTAGTACATCACCTGCTTTTGCATGAAGCATGAGCTTTTTCCCGTTAAAAACGGCAAGCATCTTTTCGGTATCGCTTACTCCGATAATAACATCTTCATTAAATAGTTTTTGAATTTCACTCGCTATATCAACAAAGGATTCTAGTTTCAATCTTGATAACACCTTTCACAACAATGTTCGTACCGTTATGCCAATTCTTCACAAGCCATCTGTTGGTGTGCTCTGCTTTCTACTGCTATTTCTACCAGCTTTATAATTATGACGCGATTCGCGGTGGTGGTAATAATCTTAAAAGATAGGATAGATTAACTTGCCAAATTGATTTTTAGCAAATAGTCTATTGTTTTTTTTCGTAAATACGATGCCAGTAAAAAATTGATGTCCATAAACTCTTCGGGGAGTTGACCGTTTTGTCGGCTTTCGTTAATTCGCTTTTCAAGATATTTGATTTCATCCGGAGTAAGATTTATCTCTTCTTTCTCAATAACAGAATTTATCATAAGTTCCCAGAGAATCCTTCTGGATGCCTCTTCCTTACATTCGGCCAGCAATTGGTCTGCGGTTATTTTTCTATGGATCAAATATTCCATAAGTTCCATATCATCAACTATTTTGAGTTCTTCAGTAAATTTCTTATATAAATCTTCAGCAGCTGAATCCAATTCTTCTTCATCAAATTCATACTTACATTGTTTAACTAAAGCTTGGAAAATCAAGATAATATTTGCCTCCCGTTCCTTGCTCTCTTTTTCGTGAGTGATTTTTAGGGCCAGCATATTTTTTAAGTCTTTCAGGTTTTTTAGATCAGGTTCAATTTTCCTAATTAAGTCTTCAGTCAATTCTGGTTTCTTCACCACAAAAACGCTCTTAATCTTAACGGTAAATGTAATCTCGCTTCCCCACCAACGCTGAAATTCTAAGGCATCGGACTGAATAACAGTCTCAAAGGTCACTGTGTCGCCCATTTTCTTCCCTAGGAGATTTGCACTAACTTCTTGAAATACACCTTCACTGCCTACTATTAATTTTGTATCGATGCTTCTTATAACCGGGACTGTTGCATCCTTTTCAAAACCGTCAATATCCACGATTACATAATCGTTTGTTTTAATAGGCTCATTTCTTTTTTCTTCTTCAATTTCATCAAAAGAGCCTATGATATAATCTAAGGCTTGCTGAATTTCCTCTTCTTGGACTGTTGTATCAAAACGCTTGACATTTAGACCCTTATATTGTCCAAGTTCGAACTGCTTCATTATCACGATTCCTCCCTCATTATGTCTATTTGATACGCTACTTTCTCAAGAAAATTTCAACGGTCAGCCCTAAGGATTCCCACTGACTGAAGCATTACAACAAAATGGGCGACTGCGAAAATAAGGATCAAGAGTGTGAAGACAAGGTCTCTTGTTTTTCCTTTTTTTTGCGTTTCAATCGATCTACTCTCTGTTTCCATATTTTTACCTCCTCATTTCGCCAACGGTTAAGCAAATTGTAAATAAATCCTACCGGACAGAAGAATTTACAATAAAAACGGCTAATAAATAAGCTCATAAACAAGAAGATCGGTAACATCAACCACATTAACCATACCGATTTGAACAGGAAGAGCGCGCCAAAAGGCTCGTAATCCAATGTCCCATAGTCACCCAGTAATGTACCCAGCAGAAGTGCAACCCATAAAATGGTCGGAGCCACCAGCCTGAGTATTTTAATAGTCTTCTGGGAAATATTCAGAGATTTGAACCCTGCAGCCTTGTTAAGAATCTCCTGTACTGCTCCAAAAGGACAAATCCAAGCGCAATACAAATTTTTCCCCAAAAGGATAATAAATCCAAGAGACCCGGCCATAAGCACATACCATTTCAGGTTAGTTATCCTGGGAATCTGCAACGTAATTGCTGAAAGAAGCAAGCTGCCTGTCACAAACTGATTAACGAGAAAACCAAGCACCACGACACTAACCAGCAGGAATGCCAGACGTATTTTTACGAGTTTCTTAATAAAGGCTGAGGCAAACGCAATTAAAAACATTGCAATCATGGCCATATCCTTCCAGCTAAGCTGGAATAAATCGTAAGGGTTGGCCCATTGGGTATTAAAAAATTGCTCTGATAAATAAGAATTCCCTTTGTTCACAGCCTCAGCCACAGCATGTGACGATACTGTTGAACCTGTTACCACGTCAACATAATTATTTGTTTTTATACTACCCAGATATCCTGAATATCCATATGCTCCTCCCAAATAAATAGGCTCCTTGATTGCAAGACCTTGAAAGTGGTCAAAATACTTTTGGTCTGTGAGCCTTTCAAAAAAAACCGGAGTCTCTCCCTGTTTAGTAATAATAACTTTTTCTATAAGGCCCTTTTCGTTGACGATAGTCATAGCCTCAACTCTGGATTGATATCCTATAGCCGAATCACATACTGCATAGAAACGTCCCTGTGCCGTATCGATTTTATAGGCATGCTGATTCCCCATCATTTTTTCAATGGATATAACGCCGAGAACATTTTTTTGGATGATTCCCTTGTAATCAACCGATTGAGGAGCCCAGAACACACCATATAAAATAGCTATTATGGCAGTGAGAAGTAAACAAAATTGATAATAGTATTCCCAGCCTCTTCTATTTTCCAATTCTGCTTTATTTTTTTTTGTTTTCACAGCTTATCAACCTCTTAAAAAATTATGAAGATTATAGAGATGAGCCAGTAAGTATCTGAAGAGACACTTACTGGCCTCATTAGCTCTATGGTTTGATACTCTAATTGCTAAGCAGAAATAGAATCCGAACTTTCTCTGATTTTTTTTGCCGGATGGTTAGCCAGCCTGTAAGTAATAATCGCAGGAATAAGTGCCGTGCCTCCGAAGAAGATAAATCCCATGCCAATAGCTTGGTATTCACGCTCCGCAAAGCTGGAATATCCCCAGGCCAAAGCAAATATAAAGAAAAAGTTGGCGAGGAACCCGCAGATTTGAAGAGGTATGGTATCTTTGCCCTTCCCTTTCAGATACCGCCAGATTCCGTATTGGATAAGCAATGCAATCATACCCAGTGCCATCCAAATCAGCACATCATATATATTCATAATACCTTTCACTCCTTATAATAATTTTCTCCTTATGATTAATATATTTGACATTGAAATCACTATTGTTTTATAGACTCAGGATTATTCCAGAAGTCTTTGACCATGTTCTGAACATAACCCGATTCAAGTCTTTCATCAGGGTTTACAGGCCCGTTATAGCCGAACCATTCATCAAACTTGCGGGCTGCATCCTGAAGCAATGGTATTCGAGTGGCTATTCTGGCCACATCGTGGTTCCAGGTCTCGACTTTGTTCCACGAACATACAGCTACACAATTATTGCAGGGACTACCGTTATAGGCCCAGAAAGAGCCGCAACGGTTGGAATCAACATGCCATTTTTCAGTATATGGATTTTCGGCTACCTCACAATCCTCTGGCTGCAGAACCTTAGGGTCTTTCTCATGGGAGATGGCCTGGGCGGGGCAGGCATCCGCACATTTTTTGCACAGGCGGCAGAACTCGCGTACCCCGAATTTTCTCGGCTTGTCCGGAGCAAGTTCCAGGTCGGTGTAGACTTTGGCGATGCGATGTCTCGGACCGAATTTCTGGGTAATTAAAAGTCCGTTTCTGCCTGCTTCTCCAAGCCCGGCCTGAACGGCCATAGGAACATTTAGTCCGGTATCGTTTCCGCACGGCGCTGCATAATAGCCAAGCTTCCTCAGAAAAACCGCGATTTTGTAAGCTACTTCTGCCAAATTGGAGTAACTTTTCCCCGTCGCGGCACTGGAAATGACTGACGGTGAGGTGCGTATAGCTTCGTAATCCTCTTCAAGAACGAAGACAATCACACTTTTTGGTTTGAAACCTGCATACTTCTCCCAATCAGGTTCAAATTTTGCATGTCCGAAAACTTCTACTCCCCCGCCTGACAGCATCTTTGGCAAATCCCATGGCATTAATTTGGTTCTGCCGTTGGGCATTTTACAAGGTTTTGAAATCTTCCTGCCCCAGGTAGAATAGGTCCAACGCTCGTCATAGGGTGCGATGCCGGCCAGATCGGCTCCCAGGAAACAGGCTGCCTTTTTAACCATTTTACTGGCTTCTTCCTTTGATTTGAATTTCCACTGTTGGCCTTGTTGTCGCACACTTTCAACATCGCTATTGTCCCAGTTGTACAAACCGGGTACCATGACAGGCTCATTAGCTATTTCATTGGTCATAGGATTTATGGGATAAGGCGTGATTACACTTCCCGGACCACCACCTGCTGCGTTAAATCCGCAATAATCAAATTCTACAGCCCAGGCGCCGGCGTTCAAGGCCTCATCCAACCCGGTCCAGCCTGTTTCATTATGGCGCTGGGTTAACATGGCACCCAAATGTTGACTATCGAAAAGAACGCCTGTTTCTGCATGTGTCGCCGGACGCCCTTTGATCCCAAGTCTTTCTGCATTAAGCATGGGCAGGTCTTTCCCCGTATCTTTCTTGCCTGTGATTTTGGAAACATCGTCGTAATGAAACTTAATAGGAGTCTTGTTTTCTTCCGGGTCGAAAGTCTTTTCAAAGAAGTTCTTTAAACTATTGTAACGCTGGTACTTTGCATCCACCTTGTATGGAAATTCCGAGGTTTCCGTGGTCGGAGCCACGATGTCCGCAGCATCAGCCACCAAGGGACTAACGACCCCCTTCACCACAGATGCCGAGGCTACAGCAGCTGCAGCTGCTCCAAGTATTGAGACTTTTAAAAAATTCCTCCTGTTGATTTCTCCCATTCCAAACTTCCTCCTTTATAATAATTGCATGTCCTTTAAATTATTATAAAACTATTCTATTGATAGTGTCAAGAAATGTTCGCAAAAACCATCAGAACCCCTTAAGGCTAAATGTTTTATGTAAAAGCGTAAGTTGGGAAGAGTGTCAAGGGTGATGCGAGGGATACCGGAGGCCGTCAGGCCGAGGATATGCTCGGCATCATCCCATTGACACGTGCACCCTACCAAAACGCTTGAAGACGGCAAAGTCTCTTTCACCCCAAAGAGTAACCCTAAATCAAAGAGAGTTTGCTTGGCTAGCGCCGAGCGTCATGCTTTTCTGAATTAATGATTAAGGCTTACGCAGCTTTTGAACGTTCCTGCTCAATCGAAGTGATGATTTTTGGATTGATATAGGATCGGCCACTGCACCAGTCTTCGCTATACTCAATAAGGTAGCTGGTTACTAGCCGAATATAGGAATCCATACTTGGGAATATCCCAACCACCCGGGTTCTTCTACGTACTTCTCGGTTGAGTCTTTCCAGCAGGTTGGTTGACGCGATCTTTCTTGAATCAATCTCTGCAAAGCTGAAAAACTGTAGTGAGTCTTCCAACCCTTCTTCCAGAGTTTTAATGGCTTCAGGATATTTGGCCTCAAACTCATCCATCAGAGAATTAGCGTATTTCTTTGCACTGCTATAGTCTGGTTGAAGCCAGATTTGCTTTAGTTTATTAGCAAACGCTTGCTTATCTCGACCGGATATATGAGCGAGGATGTTCCGCATAAAATGCACTTTACAGCGTTGCCAGGAACACCCGATAAAGGACTCTTGAACAGCTTTAACTAACCCTTTATGGGCATCTGAGACAACCAGCCAGACTTTCTCTAGTCCTCGTGACTTTAACTTTTCGAAGAGACTGGTGTAGGTTGCTGTGGACTCTTCTGGCATGGGCTCTACGGCCAGAATATCTCGTTTGCCTTCTAGATCAATACCCGTTACAATCAGCACTGCCATATTTTTGACCCTTCGATCATCTCGGATTTTCTCATAGAGAGCATCCACCCAGAGTACGGGATAGACTTTATCGAGACTTCGATTACGAAAGGCTTCAACCTGTTCGTTCAGTTCTTTAGCGATGCTTGATACCTGACTTCGTGACATGGAGTCAATGCCTAAGGACTTAGTGAGTTTCTCTATTTTACGGGTGGATACGCCATTAACATAGGCTTCTTGAATCACATTCATCAAGGCCAATTCAGAACGTTTCTTACCTTCCACAAAGAAAGGGATATAGCCGCCATTTCGCAGTTTGGGTACCATTAAATACAGTGTCCCCATCCGGGTATCGAAACGGCGAACGCGATAGCCTGATCGATACCCTTGACGTTCAGTAGACCGTTCTGATTTTTCAGCACCTAGCTTTGCATCCACTTCTGCTTCCATCAGCCTTTCGCAGAGCCATTTTAACATAGCCTGCATGGGATCTTCTTCGGTTACAAATTTCATTAGCATTTTTTCAAAAGGTACGGTAGAATTTGGGTAAGCCATCGGTTAACAACTCCTTTTTGGTTTGCTTCAGCACTTACCTTTTCGGAGTTACCGATGGCTTTTCCTTTTTTACTTTTGCGAACTTAATTGTACTCTATCATTTTCTCTCGCTTGTAAACTTTATTGTAAATTCAATTAATATATAATATCTATGATTTTCAAGACAATGGCACTTGCTAATTTAGTGACACATCTTTAGTTTATGCTTAGTTGCAATATGATTTAAGGATGAATACTTTGGTTAATGTTCGATGGAATTATATCATCAGAGTTTTAAGATTTAAAGCTTACAACATATTAGAAACCAGATAACTAGTCATTATTATTGATTGGACACAATGCTATAGTTTCGGATTCGATTCCGATTGAATCTCATTGGAAGATCAGTGAAAAATAATGTGACCTTATAGTAAAGAATAATGTTTACCAATGGACTGTTTTTATTTCAAAAACTTCCCTGTATGTTTATTATTACAGGAGGTTGAGAAATGGACTATAAGGCTATCGGAGAAAGAATAAAACAAGAACGAAATAAAATGGGACTTACACAATTTCAACTTGCTGAAAGCATTGATATATCACCTCAATATGAAGGCAAGATAGAACGAGGTGAAAAGCGATTTTCATTTGAGACGATTGTGAATCTATCAATTGCTTTAAACACTACACTAGATTATCTTGCATTCGGTCATAGAGATAGTGATAAAAGTCCTGAAAGGTTAGAAGAGGAGCTATTAGCTAATAAACTATCGGAAGGACAAATAAGTTTGTTAAACGATATTATTCGAGCTATGTTAGTTCATAAAAAAAGAGGTTGAAATAGGGGTAGAGCACCTAGAATGGGTAATCTACCCCCGTTTTATATTGACAATAAGTACTGAGAGTGACAATTGATGTTTACTGTTAGGGACTTTTGGTGTAAAATGGAATGATAAAATGCTAATACCTGTAAAATATGTTGCTATAATGTTTAGAAAGAGTAAAGTAAAATATTGTTGATAAATAGAGATAATTAATAGGTGAGGTGATCTTTTTGTATGAAAAATGCTTTATATAAGAATATTCCTATTTTTATGGGGTTAGGGGGATTGTTAGTAAGTTCCATTGTTTGCTTTACCTATTACAGCATACAAGTAACCTTCTATAACTATTTTTGGATATGTGTTATTGCATTTTCAACTGTCATTAGTATATTCTGCGGCCTCTGGATGAAAAACATAATTTATTATGCCTATAAAGACCCGCTCACGGATCTTTATAACCGTAGATACCTCTATGAAAAGTTAGAATCAGAACTAAAAAGGTTGAATCGTTCAAAGACTGCACTTTCATTAGTCATAATTGATATTGACCATTTTAAAAAGGTAAATGATAGATACGGGCACTTAGCTGGGGACAAGCTTCTCACACGGATTTCGAAAATTTTCACAGAAAATTCTAGGGAGATTGATACTATTGCACGGTGGGGAGGCGAAGAGTTTGCTATTATCCTCCCTGATACAGATAACCAAGGAGCGTTAAAATATGCGGAGAAGATAAGAAAGGCAATAGAGAAATCCCAAAAATGTTTTGGTGTTACTGTGTGCATTGGATTGGCAACAATTGATAAACCAATTGATATGGATATATTATTTGCAGAAGCTGATAAAGCATTATTCCAAGCAAAGTCAGTTAGGAATAAGGTTGTAGGAGTAACTCTCTTATTAGGAGAAATCCCCAAAAATTAACACAGGTGGTATCTATTTTTATGTCAAATAATTCAGAACTTAAGATTGAGATTGAACAAATAAGACATCTTTTAAATACAGTTGTTACTGATTTAGGAGTAAATGACTGTAATTATAATATCATATTGGATATTAGTACAAGGATGGATAAATTGATCTTGGAGTACTTAGAAAATGAAAGATAGGGGGATTGAGTTTTGCGTTATCAGGAAACTATGCAGTTAATGGAAGCATTGAAACAACATCCTGTTCAGGGGACGCTTATCATTTTGTTAATAGTTGCACTTCTTGCATTCTTGATTTATCTTGATAAAAAGAAAAAATAGTTTTCAATGAGATAGAGAGGACATTCCTCTCTCTTCTGCATTAATAGGGATTTTTTTGCAAAACTTTGATGATTTAGCTGCTTGATGGTACTTGAAAAACTTAAGTTTACTGTCCGTTTTAATGTACACAGTGCATGATATAATAGAATTGGAGGTGTAGAATATGAAAAAACTATCTACTGCAGCTGATACAAAAGACATATCATTGACCATTTACAATGGAGGCTTTGGTGCTGTCAAGGAAACACGTACCGTATGCCTTACGGGGGCTGAGACTGAGCTTGTTTTTGCTGATGTAGCACAGCAAATAGAAACTGATTCTCTTTTGGCGGAGGGCTTGAATATCTTGGAGTTCAACTATGATTATGACTTGATTGATAGGGGTAAGCTCCTCAAAAAATATATTGATAAGGAAGTCTATTTAAAAGACAGAAAAACCGGTGAAAAGAAAAGCTGCCGTCTTTTATCGATAGAAGGAGCTGGCAGATGCGTATTAGAGGACAGTGATACGAAGGAAATATATATCGATACGCAGGCAGAGCTTGTTCTCCCTTCCTTGCCATCAGGGCTTATAGTAAAGCCTGCGCTTGTATGGAAAATTGGGAAGTCGACATCTGAAGATGTTAAGGTATCCTATCTTAGTAAGGGCTTCAATTGGAATGCAAACTATGTCGTAGAGATTTTGGAAAAAACTTTAAACATTGCTGGCTGGGCAGAAATTGAAAATCAAAGTGGTGCAACATTTGAAAATGCCAAAATAAAGCTTATTGCCGGAGATGTCAACAGAATTCAGGATGATGAGGAAACCGACTATGAAGGACGAATGTATGTATGTGAATCTTCTGCAGCACCTCAAGCGGAAGAAAAAGCTTTTTTTGATTATCATATGTATACATTGAATAATCTGACGACATTGAAAGATAATCAGACTAAACAAATCAATATTTTGAATGGGTTGGGTATCCCTTATAAAAAATACTATAGGCTTGATTTGCGTGAAGAAAAGGCTAACGTCATTATTGAGTTTTCAAATAAAAAGGAATCTGGATTAGGCATAGCAATACCAAAGGGAAAGATCAAGCTGTATAAAACTGATGATGCCGATAACTCACTTGAATTTATAGGTGAGGACAAAATAGATCATACACCAAAGGATGAGGAAATCAAGCTATCGATAGGGAATGCTTTTGATATAACCTTTGATTTCACAGAATCTGACAGAAAGAAATTAAACGGATTTGAACACTACAAATATGAGTGTGTTATCAAGAACCATAAGGCGGAGGAGGCAGAGGTACATTTCGAGCATTATGCATGGGGAATTTGGGAAATGGTTTCTGCAACACATGAGTATTCGAAGAAATCTTCAGGTCTAATTGAGTTCTCTATTAATGTGCCGGCTGACAGTGAGATAAAGGTAGAATTTGAATATAAAGTTGACCAGCGTACAGAAATTGTTATAAAGAAATGATTTTTAAATTCTTACGAGTGAGGAATATGATATGGAGAACAGTGTATTAGAACGATATAAAAACTTGAAAACCCTTGTTATAGACCGTAAAAAGCAATTTGACAGACTAATTAACTTCATGGAAAATGAAACCACATGGCTGACTGCGCCTGCAAGTACAAAGTATCATTTGTGCAAAGAGGGCGGACTTTTGGAACACTCGGTTAATGTGGCTGAAACCATGGTGAGAATAAAGGCTGCCATAGCACCGCATATTACCGATGAAAGCTGTGTTATAGTTGCGTTGCTGCATGACCTGGGAAAAACTGGTATGCCGGGAAATCCTCAGTATTTTGTAAATGAACCAACAGATAGGCAAAAACAATACGGCTATCCTGCCAGTACCCCTTATAGGTTTAACACTGACCTAATTTATTTGAGTGTACCTGTCAGGAGTATATATTTAGCGCTTCAGTATATCAGCTTGGAGGAGGAAGAAGTGCAGGCAATTGTCTACCATGATGGACAATATGTTGAGGACAACCGTTCTTGTGCTACCCATGAAGTACCACTCACATTACTTTTGCAGTACGCCGATAGTTGGAGTGGTTTTGTTATTGAAAAATGATGTGATTTGAAAAAAACAAAACTTGCAGTTGTTACATATTGCCGATATTAAGAAGGGGGGTAATTTCAATGCCAACTGCTTTGGATATTCTTAATTCAAATAAAAAATATTGTTTTAATCCATCGAAGGATAATCCCAATGATCTACCGGATCAAACGGGAATATATATGATAAGTGCGAAAAACAGGGATTGTCTTGAGAAAATAATGGTGGATGTCGTGTTCCCTGAGCTGGATGGTTTTCCTATTATTTATATTGGAATATCAGAAACACAGGGTTTGAAAAAAAGAGATTACCGAAACCATTTTGATGGAACAGCAAGGAAATCTACCTTACGAAAGAGCTTGGGTTCTTTGTTTAAATGGCAAGCAGATAGATTATATGACAAAGGCGGTAAATATAAGTTTAAACCTGATTGTGAGCAAAAGCTTTCAAGATGGATGCAAGAGAACCTGATTATGTATTATTGGCTTGTTGATACTGGCTTATCTGATTT
This sequence comes from Desulfitobacterium elongatum, assembly GCF_055378975.1. Lineage (NCBI taxonomy): Bacteria > Bacillati > Bacillota > Clostridia > Eubacteriales > Desulfitobacteriaceae > Desulfitobacterium > Desulfitobacterium elongatum. The sequence continues at coordinate 1,047,506 of NZ_AP038772.1, forward strand.
AGAAACAAAACTCATTGATGAATTAAATCCTCCATTGAATATTGCAAAGAACAAATGTCCAGTTAATAAGGAGTTCAGAAGGTATTTGTCCGAGTTGCGCAATTGAATTATAAGCATAGAAACAATATTTGGAGGGGAAGAGATGAAGAAATATAGCGGAAGTGGATTGACACCATTGTTTTATTCTGAAATATCGTCAAGCTATATGCTGTATGATATATTCAAAAATCAAGAACAGATTATATTACAACTTATAAAGGAGCAGTTTAATCTACTGCCGGATAAGATTATTGTTGAAAGAGAACGTGCATATCCAAAGAAAGGTTCTATTGATATATTTATTGAGTTTATGAATGCTGACAAGAAGCATGCCTTACTAATAGAAGTAAAGGTACATGATTATCTAAGTGCGACCGAAGGGCAAATCAGTACATATTATAATGCGGTGGTTGAAGATAGTGTATATGATGAGGTATATTTCATTTATCTGACACAGTTTACAGCAGATAATGATTTCAAAGGAATTGCAACTCCGAAAACAATAGACGAAGCGAAAAAAGGCAAAGAGCTTATAAAAGAGCAGTTTGTACATATCTCATGGGAACAGATGCACACATTCTTAAATAAACACTATGAGATACTGACAGAGGAACAACAGTTAATAGTTTCGTTAAACAGACAATGGATATTGCAGCAATGCGAAGCCGATTTGGAGAGCAATAAAATTGATGTAGGAGAAAGAGGGCTTGAGGATTACTTCTTTGACGTAAAAATAGATATTAGGAGCAGGTTGCCCTTTGGAAATGAGGTTTGTGAAAATAAAAGACAAATTTGGAGAGTAGATACATCCACATTGGAGGAAAAGCAACTCGACGCTGTTTTAGATGTAATTAAAATACATTCTGGGTCAAATGCGGTAAATAAAATAAAACAATATAAAACTGAAGAATTAACCTTGCAGGGTGCCAAGGATTTTTTAATGCTGATGGCACAAAGCATTGAGGACTGGAAACTTTTATCGTTTTATTCAAAATTGTTTCTTCTTGCGGAAAAGCTAAGCTACTTGAAATTTAACGGTACAGGGACAAGGGGTTTTTCTATTAAGCTTGAAATTCAAGGAAAGGGCGAAATAAGCCTATGTACCATATACAAAAACAAAACAATAGATTTTTCACTTAAGAGGTGATAGTTTTGAAAGAGAAAGAACTCATTGATAAAACTGAGAAAATAATTGAGGAATACAATTCAAATACAGCAGATGATAAGACTTCTTTTAACATCTTTACAATCCTTCGTGAGGAAGATGAAGAAGTTATGTTGCATTCAAGATTCATCTATGAGCTTCTTAATCCTAGAGGATCTCACATAATGAAGCAAAAGTATCTTTCTCTGTTTTTGAATGTACTTGAAAATAAGGCTGGTACACCATTGCCGCATTTTTTAGATGAACATTTGTTAACAGCAACCGTTTATAGAGAAAGGTTTAACATTGATTTACTGATTTACCTCCCCGATGGCTATACAATGATAATTGAAAACAAAATTTATGCATATGACCAGCAATCACAGCTTGATAGGTACTTTAATACCGTTGTAAATCAATGCAGGCGTGATGAAAATAAGATATTCATTGTTTACCTTACTCTTGACGGTCATGAGCCAACAGAACAAAGCAAAGGAAAACTGAAACACGATATCTATCAAATTAGTTATGCAAGTGAAATTGACCATTGGCTTGAAATGTGTTGTGACGAATCTACTAAATATCCTAATCTCTATGAGACAGTTATGCAATATAAAAGACTTGTGTGTCAACTGAGTGGTAAGATTGATTGCGAGGATGGTGGTATGATGAGTGAAATTGCCAATCTTATCTTAATGGATAAGGAATCTTTGGAAAGTGCTATCAATATTAATGGTGCTCTAAATATTGCAAAATCCCGAGTGATTTTACAGCTATTTAAAGCTTTGGAATCCGAAATGCGTAAAGCTGGTTATAAAAAAATATCTTCTGATGAAATGGAACTTGAAGCTATTGAAAATTACTATAATGCTAAAGAAATAATTTGGCAAAGGTATCTCGTAAAGAGTTACTCTGGTAATTATGAATTCTGCTTCGCATTTGAGATTGATGACCGTTTGTACTATTACTTTGCATTTACCACAAAGGGAGAATGTGAAATTATTGAAAAAGCAGATATTGGAAAACTGCATCCGCAAATATATAAGAAATGTCTTAACGCTATTCGTAAGGCACATAATATTGAAAATATCAAAAGAGCAGCATCTGGTAGCTTAATATGGGATTATATTTATGATTCATCCGGTAAGGATTATAATTTTAAAAGATTTTCAGAAAACTGTATAGAACTTTATGGCAATATTTACAGTGAAGCGAAAAGGATTTGTGAAGAACTTACTCCTATTATAAGGCGGGTAGAATCTGAGTTATGATTGATAGACTATTACAAGAAAGGTGATTGTATGATGCTAAAAAGGATTGATGATTTGCAGTTGAAAGTTTCTGCAAAGAACTTTAAAGTGGATAAAGATGTGAATTTGTGGGGTGGAGCGGATGTTGTCATTACTGATGCTATGACAAAAGATCTTGAACTATGGCAAGGAAATCCACCTTTTGTTGTAGGGATTGGAAAGCTTGGGTTTGCTGGGAGACAGGTGGTCTGTACAAAGCTTGCCAGAGAATTAAGTTATGTTTTCTATGAACTTAAAGATATTTTCCAAGAATATATTGATTACAATAATAAATATGAATTCTATGGAAGGCTTGCTTCGGCAGCTCGTATTGCGGATTGCTATAAAGATGAAAAAAATATGCTGATAGAAACAATCAATGAAGCCAAAAGAATGGCAGAAGAGATCATAAATATTGCATATTATTATTTTGCATATGGCTCAAATATGAATTCGGTACAAATGTCAGAGAGGTGTCCTGGAGCAAAGATTGAAGCTAGGGTTAGGCTTCAAGGATTCAGATTCATCATTAATGAACGAGGTGTTGGCTCAATTATTGAGGATAGCTTATCACATACTGATGGAATTCTATGGAGTATAACTAAGGAACATATTGATATACTAGATGAGCGTGAAGGCGTTAAGCACAACACATACTTTAGAAAGAATATTACTGTTATGAGTCTGGAACAAGTTGAAAGACAATACGAAGCGCTTGTTTATATTGCATCAAACAATAAACTTGGGAAACCAAGACTAGGATATTTAGAACGAGTTATCGAAGGGGCTCAGGAAAACGGAATAGATAGCGATTATATTAGAATTTTGAAACAGAATTGGGAATAGAGCATTTACTTTACAAAATTTAAGGGGTTTGTTAATCTACTTGTGATAATCCGAAATTACCCCTACTACGATTGATTAAGCTTTAGGACACATAAAAATAAGTTAAAATTTTGAAATGAAGATATAAAAATATGAATTAGACTAAAACAAAGCAGAGCCTTTTAATGGGTAAAAGACTCTGCTTATTTTCTTAAGAAATCTGATTTAGGATCAATGACAGTTCTGAATTCATATCCCCTTGTATTCATTGAAGCCATTTTTAAAGCGACTAAATTTATATCAGTATAAAGTGCTTTAGCAATTTGCTCAATATCGTAACCGCCATAGGCATATGTGAAAATCTCATCATCCGGTAAAAGAATTTCTGATGCAAATAAATTGGCTTCATATTCAGGACGGCTTTTCATGTCATAAAGCATAAATTCCTGCAAGCAAACTCGTTTTGCTAAATCACGATGAAAAATATCATGGCCTAATTCATGAGCACAAACAAGCTTTTTTGTGTAGGAGTCTAATTTTTCATTGATAACAGCAAATCGATTTTTCTTAAGATATTTGTACATTCCCTTTAGGTTGCCTAGATCGGCATAGAAAACTTCTACACCTGTTGCCTTACATATTTCAAATGGGTCTCTGGTATCATATTTTTTTATAAGATCGTAAGCGACTGATTGGATATAGTCTCTATTTGGCATGATGGATTCACCCCCTATCATAATCAGCATATCAAATAACATATCCTAAAAAACGGACAGTGATTATTTATCTGTATCCTCAATATATTTTTTTGGAGTATACTTCTTATTATTATCTTTAGCTTTCCAGTACATTTCTGTGATGGCTCTAAATACCTTGTCTTTATCTGCTTCATTCAACTCACCGCCTGCAAATAAGCCGCCAAGTTCTTCCACAAGTATTTTCGCATCTTTCTTGCCGCGAGTACCATATTTCGTTGCTGCTTCTTGGATAAAATTATCTTCTTCTTTCATTAATTCTTCGATAGTGGTGCTTAAAGCAATACATAGCTTATTCAGAATGGCAACATCCTTTGGATAACGTTGATTGCTTTCATAATTTTGAATTGAACGTAATGAAAGACCGGTCTTATTAGCTAACTCCTGCTGACTCATTTCTGCCAAATTCCTGAGTTCTTTAATTTTATCACCAAACAACATGATTTTGACTCCCTCCTATTTTGACGCATTTTATATGCAACATAGTTCATAATAATTTCATTGACAAACGAAAGTATGTTCGTGTATAATTTGAACAAGAAACATGCAACTTCGTTCGTAATAAATATACCACTATATGTTGCCTATAGTCAACATGAAATATAAGGAAGGTAGATAACATGAGAAAAGAGAGTCGGGTAATGAAACAATGTGCGTTAATGTATAAAGGCTTAAATATTGATCGAGAAACTGTCTTACACAAAACCAAGCTATTAATGAAAATATATAGACCAGTGGTTTGGTCAGCGTCAAATCGAGTGTTTGAGGTTTGTGAGAGTGCTGAAATATATTGCAGTAAGAGGATGGAGGAAGCACTGGAATATCTGGCATACTATGCACCAGATACAGAACAGGAAAAGTTTTCGGAGAAAGTTAGATCGTTATTTGAAACACAGTGGTTGATATCATTAATTGACAGCACGATGAACAAAATTTACGAGTATCCTGACAATGGGAAAATATATCATGAAATTTTGAGCAAGCAATATTTAACCGTTTATAAATATACTGAGCAGGAAATGCTTGAATTGCTAAACATGGAGAGAAGCACTTATTATGACAAGAAGAAAGAAGCGATAGATCTATTTGCAATTTGCCTTTGGGGCTATACGATTCCATCAATGAGAGGATTATTTGGAATAGCAGACGGAGAGTCCATAGAAATACCAAACTTTTTTAAGTTATAAGTGCCCCGACTAATTCCCGACCTTAACCCGATAAAGTTCCGACTGATTCCCTACTGCTTTCCGACAAACGACATGTTACACTAGCTATGCTGGTGAATTATGGCTTTAAATTATTCAATATTAGGACGATGATTGCAATGGATAGGAAGGCAGATTCTATTATCTGAAGTGAAGCTGGATTTGACCATCTGCTTATTTCTGGGGTCAAAGTATAGTAAGAGTGTGTAGCTTTTTGAAAGTATTTGCATAAAACCATTTACAGACATTCGTATTTATGGTAAATTATATATGCAAAATAAAAAGCAGTCGAAGTATGAAGCTACCCGCTTCAAAAAGAACTATGCTGAAGGTTTGAAAGTGTTGCGACGATATTATTGAATTTCTCTTTACTGAGATTTTGTCTATAAATATATGTCCGTAGCTTTCCTATTCACATAGGGAATCTGCGGACTTTTTGTTTTGTAAATAAAACAAAAAAAGGAGATATTATTATGGGAAATTTGAATCATGTGAATTTAACACCAAATGTTAGAACAATCGGTGTTGCTGGAGGCACTGGTGATGGTAAAAGTGAAATCACTAGTACATTTGCATCTCCAAGAGCAAAAAAAATTATTGGTAAAAGTGTTGGAGAGACAAATTCAACATTAAAGGAACGGGTAGTGGTTTATTCAGAAGCTCTAGTTAATGAAATAATTGTTGCAGTTAAATTAAGAGACGACATCTTTGAAAGACAAGATTTTATCGATCTTATTGTTGTAGCTATGTCAAAAGTGGTGCGTGACAATGGGAAAGTTATAGCTTATGTTTCAGGTAAGGCAAATGAGGATTTTATTACTTTTTTGCTTGCTGAAATAACAACAAAAGTTAATTCGAGAGCAATACTTTCATTTCTTACTGAGGATGAAATTGACAAGTTGGCGACGGACGTTTCTAGTGTGTTAGAAAATAATGATTTTTATAAAAACAACTATTCTATCTACAACACGGCTAAGAACAACTTGGGAAATATAGAAGTGAAGGACAACTCTGCAAAAATGTTCGGAGCAATAAGGAGTGAAGTTGAAAAATCATTTGATCAATTAGATAAAAATATTCTGGATCAATTATGGGATATATGGAATGGTGTTAATCAATCTTTGAAGTGTTTATTTTTTAATTATTTCCAAAATGATGATATCTCGAAAGATGGGTATTATTACTTTGTGATTAATCTGGATGAACAAGAATCTAGTAGTGATTTTGTTGATGCAATGTTTACCTCAAATGACTTGCGTAAAGGGGACAAGCTATCAATTGAGGTGCTATGTTCTGAAATAGTGATGTATACACCGATACATGAAAAAATTGCAGAAATGATTAAATCCAAAGAGAATACAAAGAATGTGCTTATGGGCAAGGATGGGAATATAGCAATTGGAATATATGATACAAGAGGCCTATATCATACTAATTCTGGTGAGGATGATAATTTAGAATATTTTACGGAACTTTTATATGGTATCAATTATGATGCATTAATGCTAGTCTGTCCGCTTACAGGAGATACCAATGAAGCAAAGCTTAGAGAACTTTATTCAAACTCTATGAAGAAATACAATAAGCAAATACCGGTGTTCATTTTGAATAATAAGGTTGACCTTTTTATAGACGCATTGAACAAAGAACTCAGTAGTGAAGACCCGCTATCAATAGAAGTTTCCAATGAAGTTTTATCTTTTAATGAAATAAAGAATAAAGTTAATGATAAAATGTCTACTATTAGAGAAGAGCTACAGAAATCTCAGCATAAAAATAGGAAATCTTCTGAAATACTTTCTTTACCGTGTTATCTGAAAAAGGACAACAATATGACTAGGGAGCTTTTAATAGAATATAATGCTATTAATGCTATTAGAATTATGGTTGAAGAAATGACACAGCACCTACAAGCTAATGCTGTGAAAATAAAATTTGTCCTGTCAGATAGTGGAGAGTCAAATATTTTACCTTGTATTAATGAAGATGCTGTAAAGAGTCTTGTTGTGAATACTTTTGCTCTTCCAGAAACCGAAAAAAAAGTATTTGCACCATCTCTTCTTGATATAGCAGATAGTGTGGGTAAAACTCCACATGGAAATGCTTATAATGCTCTACGTAGAAGGTTAAAGAATGGTAATGGATATACGTCTAATATCATTGAAGAATACTTTTATAATTGTAAGTCCTTCTCAGTGAATTTTCCTGGCAATCTTAAAAACTTTGTGACAAAGGATTTTATAATAAAATTATTAGATACTGCTGTTGAGTATAAGGGTGGAGCGTTTAAAGAAAGTGATGGAAGTAAAAGACTGAATGAAATAATCATTAACAGTGGGTACTTTAATACTTTGGAGTTTGTTGCTCAAATGCTCTATTTTAAAGCATTGATGGATGCTGAAAACCAAGGTTCATTTAGCTTTGGAATGAAATTTAATAGATTTCTAAACAATTGCAATCCTTATTTTAATAAGGCAGAAATCAATGAAGGTGCTTACATTGATGCAATTATTAAAACTTTATCATTAGCAATAAATAAAGCAGCAGATTTACATGTTTTATACGTTTAAATAGTAGCTGCTTGATACAATACAAAAATTAAATATGATCCAAGAAAGCTATCGAAGTATGAAGCCACACGCTTCAAAAAAGACCTATGCTGAATGTAAGAAAATGTTATGACGATATTATCGCAAACCAATTTAACTATCTGGTTTGGTATTATTTGGTCCATAACTTTCCTATTCACATGGGGAAGTTATGGACTTTTTGTATTGTGGTAAAACGTCTAAATTAAGCATTTCAGAAAGATACTAAAATCTTGATAACTTGGATTGTATAAATACAGAAAGGAAAGATATCATGCGAAAAGAGAGCAAAGTTAATAAACAATGTACATTTATGTATAAAGGTCTTAAGATTGACCGCACAGCGGTCCTACATAAAAGCAAAATGCTTCTGATGATGTACCGTCCTGTGGTATGGTCTGTATCAAATCGTGCGAATGAGGTATGTGAAAGTGCTGAATATTATAGTAGTAAAAAAATGGAGGAGGCGCTTGAGTATTTGGCTAACTTTGCTCCAGATATTGAGCAAGAGAGGTTTTCTGTACAGGTTAGATCTTTATTTGAAACACAATGGCTAATTTCTTTGATTGAATCAGCGATGAGCAAAATACATGGCTATCCTGAAAATGGGAAGCTCTATTATGAGATTTTAAGCAAGCAGTTTTTAACAATCGATAATTATAATGAGAGAGAGATGTTGGAACTACTGAATATGGAGAGAAGTACTTATTATGATAAGAAAAGAGAAGCGATTGATTTGTTTGCAATATGTATGTGGGGATATACTATTCCATCAATGAGAGGAATGTTTGAAACCACAGGGGATGAAGTTGATATTCCATGCTTTTTCAAGGCATAAACCGCCCCAACATATACCCGACAATAACCCGATTAATACCCGATAGTTTCCGTACTGTTATCCGACATCAAGCATGTTACAATGACTATGCTGGTGGATTTTGATTTTAAATAATTTAATTACAGATGCAACTGCCTCAGACCATTTTGGTTTGGGGCTTTTTTTATGCCCTTTTTTAATTAGCAAATAAATATACGGCGTATATGGCCGGAGGTGATTTTCACTTCCGGTCTTTTTTTATGCCCAGAAACAGGAGAAAACCAATGAAAAGATGGGAAGCTTACATAGCTCGTTATCCATGATCTCCAAATTTCGCTAGATAAATTACAAAACGAAATTTGGAGGTTATAAAAATGGATAAGAAAAAGAAGTTTTGTATTCGTATTGAAGATACAATTCAGGAAGTTTCAGAAGAAGTGTACAGAGAGTATTTCAAGATGGAGCGCCGTGAGCGTTACTTGGAAGAGCGTGATCTGGTAAATGGAAAGGTCCTTTACTCAGATCTGGATAATGTTCATCAAGACGTGTTGGGCGAAGATATTCTTGTTGACTCGATTGTTGAGGATATCTGTGAACTTGTGACTACTAAAATCATGGTTGAAAGACTACGAGAATGCCTGGTTCTATTACCAGATGAAGAGTTGGATTTGCTTATCCAGCTCTTTTTTAATGAAAAAAGTGAACGCGAGTTGTCGGCAGAGAGAGGTATTCCAAGAAAAACAATCAGTTATCGCAAAGACAAAATACTGAGCAAGCTAAAAAATTATTTATAAAAATTCAAAAAAGATTCGCCCACCCCCCCTCATTTTTCGGCTTAGAAGTGAGGGGGTAATTTTTTCCTTCTCATTGCTCCTTGAAAACTGAATATACGATATATCAGGAAAACCACCTTTGCAGCCCTTAAAAGGCAAGCAACATAAGCGGATCGCCATGACCGTCATTGACGAGAGCGACTAAATCCGGCTTGAAATAGCCCGTGGAACGGCTAATTGCGATGACTAGCAAAGGGATAAATAATGATACTTCTGCCTTGAACGCCTTACCGCATTGGGCAGCCTGCAATAAACGACAGGATAACGCTCATTTGGCTTGAGAACTTATAGCCATGTTAGCTTATATGATGTTTCCAAGAACAACCTGATGTATCCCCTTAGTTGTGTCAGGGGCGTTGAGAACAAATTTGACACATAAAAATCTACTGTTCAAACGAAATGCTTGACAGCAGAAACTATGCGGTGGACTGTACATTAGTGGGTTAATAAAATTCCCAAACAGCCTGTGCAGGCCACCGTATCATTGTGCTGTCAAGTTTAATATTAAACGAGGAGAGAAAAGAATGTTTGAGATAAACATGACGGATGAAGTGAATATGCATCAATATCTCAAAAAGAGTGGATGCAGAAATGAATTGAAATATTTATTCACCTATGAGAATAAGTATATATTTGCTATAAAAGAAAACATGACCTTGAATTGTTACTATGTGGTCAATATTTCAGAAGCTTCAATTGAGCCAATTTTAAGAAGTAAACATAGTTTTAGTGAGGCTATTCAGAATAAGCTCGTTGAGAAACTTAGTGAGTCACCGTATTATAAAGCTGCGCTTCCTAAAAGTCCGCTAGAAATGATTGATTATATTTTTAGAAAACTGATGACGGAAAAAGGATTTGTCATTAGAGAAAATCAAATTGAGCTTTCAAAAACTATGTATGAGGGCATTAAAAATAACCATGTTGCAATTTGTGAAGCAGAAGTTGGTACTGGAAAGACCTTCGCTTATTTAGTTGCCAGTTTAGTCTATGTCCTATACGAAAGGAAAAGGCGAATCCAATCGGGGAAGTTTACCTATTTAGATGGGGAAGACTGTTATATCCCATGTGCCATATCGACTTCAAGTATAGATTTGCAAAATGCCATAATAAAAACTTATGTACCGGTCCTTTCTGAACTGTTGATAAAGCAAAGAATCATTGCCAAACCATTGAGTGCTGTTTTGAGAAAAGGAAAGGATCATTATTTTTGTCAAATGAGATATGATCGACTGATGGATTATTTGAAGACCAGTCAAAAGGCAATAGATATCGAGTTATTAAGCAAGTTAAAAGGGATGAAGATTTCGGAAGGAAGTATTGATCTTGATGAGTATAAGGGTCTAAAAAATCATATTACTCAAAAAATAAATGTTCCAAAATCCTGTGAAATTGCATGTCCATATTATAAAAACTGTAGATATATTACACACATGGACAATGTGAGATCAGCTATCCACGACTTTCAAGTGTGTAATCACAACTATTATCTCGCAGACACGGTTAAGAGAGATAAGGGAAAGCATACATTGTTGCCAGAGCATGCATTGGTCATTTTTGATGAGGCTCATAAATTGACAGAAGCAGCCATTCAGATTTTAGGGACAAGTTTTACAAGTGATAGTGTCCATACAATAGCGAATATTTTAAAGAGTAATTTGAAAGGCAACAAAGCTTACCTCACTACAGCTAAGAGAATGATAGAAGACATGGAAATTACTAAATCGAGATTCTTTACTGCTTTAACTTCAAGGATTAATTCAGAATCTATTGATGATGACGCATCTCAGATAAGAATTGTAATTGGCTATAATGAAAAACAGATGTTACTTAAGATAATTAGCCAAATAGAGAAGATTAAGGCATTCTGTGTAATAGACATTTCAAAAAATAGAAATTTAGAAATATTGATTGCTGAAATTATTGAACAAGTCAATGTTTTCTATCGAGATGAAAACATCATTTATTGGCTTGAGAATCCTGGCAGTGAAAGGTTCATTTCAGTCTGCTCAATACCAACGGATTTGGAACGGCAATTACGCAACTTGCTTTGGGTAAATGGGATACCAAAGATAGTAACCTCTGGAACCCTCTCAGATGATAACGGATTTGATTACTTCAAGCGGACTACGGGCATTGACAAGATATCTAGCGATTATATCAAGGAAACAAGCTGCAAATCACCATTTGATTATCGAAACAATGCCCTGTTGTATGTCAGCGAAAAGGTTCCATTTCCGGATAAACAAAGTACGGATTATATATCAGCACTAGCTGAAGAAATCTTAAATCTAGTAAAAACAACTTCAGGGCATACAGCAATCTTATTTACGTCATATACATTACTTTCTAAGATTTATGAACTAATAAAAGACCAAATTGAATTTCCAATCATTAAGATGGATAAGAGCGTGAAGAACATCGTTGAAACTTTCAAAAAGAGTAGAAACGGTGTTCTTTTTGCTACCGGATCATTTTGGGAAGGTGTTGACTGCCCTGGAGACATATTATCATCGTTAATCATCGTTAATATACCATTTCCAACGCCAACGCCTATTCTTGATTACAAAAAAGAGGAGCTTGCTGATATAAAAACATTCATTGATACAATTGTTTTTCCAGAAATGATAATCAAATTAAAACAGGGTATGGGAAGGCTGCTTAGATCTGAAACCGACACAGGAGTTGTTGCAATCCTGGATTTTAGAATTAGTACTAAAGGTAAGTACAGAAGGAGAGTTTTAAGAGCACTGTCAGATTACCGTGCTACTGATTCGCTGGATGAGGTGAATAGGTTTTTGCATCAAGTAAAGTCGGTGGACTACTTTTGTGACTCGAAATAAAAGAACATGTGACTGAAGAAGCACCTCGTGAAAGGAGGATTTTATAGATATGCCTATGACATTAAGAGAAATGAAAGAAATAGATATTAGAACTGTTGATCCAGATACATTGGTAGATATTAAAACAGTAACTGTAAATACGGATTTGCCAATAGATGAGCGTAAAAAGGATTACATCAGGCAAGTGAAAAATCCTTATTGCTTTAAATGTGGTAAGGTTGTTGTAAAAATGAGTTTTGCAGAAACAACAGCAACTCTTGAAGATCAGCTGGAAAATTATTTTAGGAACTTATAGAACAGTAGAAGCAAAACTTTAAAAGTGCTTTCCTAATATCTGGACGCTGGGTAAGTTCTGTGCTATGCTTTTATTGGACTATTTCAGTGAAGCCTAATGTGTTTAAAGTTTTGCTAATACTTTAAATAACAGGAGGCTTTGCAATGGAATTTATAAAAGGCGAAAAGATTTATAATGTTGCAATCTATGTGAGACTATCGAAAGATGATGGTGACAAAGAAGAAAGCGACAGCATTTCAAACCAAAAGGAACTAATAAAGGATTATTTGAAGTCGAAATCAGATGTACAGATTGTTTCTGCTCATGTCGATGATGGCTTTAGTGGAGTTGACTTTAATCGTCCTGCTTTTCTTGAAATGATGGAAGAAATCAAGACGGGCAAGGTCAATTGTGTTGTTGTTAAAGATCTTTCACGATTCGGAAGAAATTATATTGAGGCAGGGAAATACATTCAAAAAGTATTTCCTTTTCTTGGTGTGCGCTTTATAGCCATCAACGATCATTATGATAGCGCGGAAGGATCATCAATTACAGACAACATCATGATTCCGTTTAAAAATTTAATCAACGACTCATATTGTCGTGATTCATCTATAAAAATAAGGAGCCAGCTTGAAATCAAACGTAAAAAGGGCGATTTCATCGGCTCTTTTGCTGCTTATGGATATAGAAAAGCTGAGAATGAGAAGCACAAACTGGCTATTGATGAGTATGCAGCTGACATTGTACGTGACATTTTTAAATGGAAACTTGAAGGCATGAGTCAACAAGGAATTGCTACTCGTTTAAATGAGTTGGGGATCTTGTCGCCCTTGGAATATAAGCGTTCTTTAGGCGAAAAGTATAAAACAACCTTCAAGGTGAAACAGCAAGCACTTTGGTCGGCGGTTGCTGTAAGACGAATACTAACCAATGAACTTTACCTTGGTGTTCTGGAACAAGGCAAGCGCACCACACCAAATTATAAAGTCAAAAACAGAGTAGAGCGGCCAAAGGAAGAATGGGTGCGTGTAGAGAATGCTCATGACCCAATTATTACTAAGGATCTCTTCGCAACAGTAAATGCTTTGTTGCTCCATGATACTAGAATTGCTCCTAAAGAGGACAAAGTATATATGTTCTCAGGAATTGTTGCTTGCGGAGATTGTAAAGATAACATGATTCGCAAGACGGTTCCTGCTAATGGCAAGAAATATTACTATTTTGCCTGTTCAAGCAATAGAAACGATAAAGATAGTTGTACAATGCACAATATAAGCGAAAAAAGCTTCACAGAAGCGGTACTTACGGCTATGAATGCTCATATTCAAAGCGTTTTAGATATAGAAAGAATTTTGGCGTACATTGAATCTTTACCATACCAGCAAGAAGAGATTATTAAATTGGATTCACAAATAAAAAAGGCAATGGATGAAGTTGAGAAAATTCAAAATTATAAACTGAAATCCTACGAGAGTTATGTAGATCAGTTTATAACAAAAGAAGAATACAAAGCCCATGTCAGTAGGTACAATGAAAAGCTAGAAAAGGCAGAAAATTTAATTCAAAAAAGAACTTGTGAAATTGAGGATATTGTAAACAATAAAACCGCAATCAATCTTTGGATTCAGAATTTTAAACAGTACCAAAATATCGAAACGCTGACTAGAAAAGTAGTTGTATCACTGATAAAAAAAATATATGTCTACGAAAACGGCAAAATTGATATTCATTTTAGGTATCTTAGTGAATATGAAAGTGCTATTCGCTTCATCGAAAGTGCAAGTAAATCGGATTCCTTTGATGTAACAGTGTTAAAGGAGGCGATGTAAATGGCTAGAAAAAGCAGACGACAATCAGTTATTGCAAATCAAGAGACCATTGTATCAGAGAAAGCTTTTAAGGTTGGCATCTACGTTCGACTTTCAATCGAAGACACTCGAGATAGAAAAGATAGCGACTCTATTCATAATCAGACGTATATGCTCAAACAGTTCGTGGAGGAAAGACCTTATCTACAAACCTATTCGATTTATACTGATAATGGCGAAAAAGGAACTAATTTTGATAGGCCAGAATTCAATCGATTGATGGATGATGTGAAAGCTGGAAGAGTAAATTGTATAGTGGTTAAAGACCTATCTCGATTTGGTAGAGATTATCTTGAAACTGGAAATTATCTTGAAAAGATTTTTCCGTTCTTAGGAGTACGGTTTATTTCCATTAATGATAATTATGATAGTTTTAATCCCGAAAACACAAATGAAGGATTGATCATATCCCTTAAAAACTTACTCAATGACGTTTATACAAAAGACATCTCAAAGAAAATTATTACCTCCTTCAAGGAAAGGCAATCGAAGGGAGAGTTCTTAGGAGCTCACGTGCCCTATGGCTATGCCAGACCTAACGATGGCAGTTATACCTTGGTTGTAGATGAGGAAGCTGCAGCGGTAATACGTCAAATCTACAAATGGAAGCTTGAAGGATTAAGTGATGCTGTAATTGCCAGAAGACTAAATGATATGAACGTTCCATCACCTAGCAAACATAAGCTTAATAAAGGCGAATGGAAAAGTGAGCGTTATAAGGGAAGTGTGTGGCAACGAATAGCAATAAAAGCAATTACAGAAAATGAAGTTTATCTAGGACATAAGATTTATGGAAAGATTCAAGCTTCTCTGTATGAGGGAAAGAAGAAATCAAGAATGCCAAGAAATCAATGGACAATAATCGAAAACGATCATGAGCCAATAATTGACCAAGAGAGTTTTGATATTGTGCACAATAAGAGAGTACTGATTAATGAGGAATTTCATGAAGCCGTCGATAGAAACAAGCATTTAGAGAATACAGAGAATATTTTCAAAGACCTTGCTAAATGTGGCGACTGTAAAAGCAATTTAGTAAGAAGAAGGCACATTAAGAAAGGTGAAATAGAGTATTATTATTTCTTGTGTACCACGTTCGAAAGTAACAATGGTTGTAAATGCTCTAGAAAATACATTTTTGAAGATGAACTGAAGGCTGCTGTCTACGAAACCATTAAAAACGAAATAGAGCTAGTGAATGATATTGATAAGATTATTGATAATGTAATGGCAGAAAACAAGCGCAGTAATGAAAGCAATAATATTGCGTTAGAAATCAAAAAAAAGAAGACAGAGATAGAAAAGTTGCAATCAATCAGAACTACACTATTTGACGATTATTTGGAACAATTGCTGACGGAACAAGAATATCTTTATGCAAAGAATGACTATGACAAGAGAGAGGAAAAGTTTAGAAACCGCCTTGATGAGCTCTTCATAGAGCAAAGTAGGTTTGCTGAGGTCTATACACATGAAAACAAGTACTTAACTGCATTTAGAAGGTTTATGGATGTTCCAGAATTAAGTAGAGAAATGCTGACGGCTTTGGTACATTCCATTGAGCTCAAGTCAGACAAGAATATTCATATCAACTTCAAATTCAAAGACGACTTTGAGGTACTAAGAGGCCACTTTGCCACTCAAGGAATTGAGGTGAAGTCTTATGAATAAGTTGGTGGTAGCAATGTATATCAGACTTTCTGATGAAGACAAAGACATTGCAAAAAGTACAATCAAAAGTGAAAGCGACAGTATTGGTAATCAAAGAAACCTACTTGCGTCCTTCATTAGTAATCATTCAGAGCTGGCTGATGGGAAGGTATTAGAATTCTGTGATGACGGCTACAGCGGAACCAATTTTGAAAGACCTTCGGTTCAGAGATTACTAGCACAAGTAAAAAGAAGAGAAATTGATTGTATTGTTGTTAAAGACTTTTCTAGGTTTGGAAGAAATTATTTAGAGCTTGGCGACTATTTGGAGCAGGTATTCCCTTTTCTAGGGGTGAGGTTTATATCTGTCAATGACGGCTATGACAGCGCTAAAAACCATGGAATAACAGCCGGAATTGATGTTGGATTTAGAAATCTGATTTACGATATGTACAGTAAAGACCTCTCCCAGAAAGTGAAGACTGCTAAAACAGTAAAGATGAAAAAGGGTGAATATATTGGGTCTTTTGCTCCATATGGTTATTTGAAATCAAAAGAAAAAAAGAATTCCATTGAGGTTGATGAAGAAGCTGCATTGATTGTTAAACGGATTTTTAAACTGGCAGCCGATGGGGACAATACCAGTACCATTGCAAAGCTACTCAATGCAGAGGGCATTCCATCACCTGGAGCTTATTTTAAAGAGAAGCATAAAAATAAAAAGTGGTCAAAAACAAAGAGCACGTTAGTGTGGCAGACAATGGCTATCCTCAAGATTCTTAAAGATGAAACGTATATTGGCAGCACTCTAAATCATAAACGGGAAAAGTTAGATGTAAATAGTAAACAGACAGTGGCAGTGTCAAGGGAGCAGTGGATAGTCGTTTCAAATACCCACGAGGCTATTGTAAGTGAGGAACTCTTTGAGAAAGCCCAAGGTGCTATTAGAAAAATAGATAAACGAAAAAGCTATACCATTGATACAGAAAGGGTACTTTATGGACAAATGAAATGTGGTTATTGTAATAAAAATCTACAGAGGTTCCCAAGGAAGAAACCATATTATAAATGCAGTCGGTATCTTTATGATGACCAGTGCCTTTGCTATCGAGGGAAAATAAATGAATCCGATGTTTTGGAGGTATTGCTTATTTCTATTCAGCAACAGGCTGTTCTTGCTAATAAAGCAGAGAAACTGATATCTAAAGCTGCAACAAAATCTGAAAAAGAAATTGGAACAATTGTTCAGGAGATTAGAAAGGCACAACAATCTATTGAGCGCTTTAATGCACTAAAGGTTGAAGAATATGAGAAGTACCTTGATGGGAAAGTGAGTAAGGATAATTATATCCAGGCAAAAGAGAAGATTAGCTTTGAAATGGAAAAAGTAACGAACCAGATCAGCAAATTGGAAACAGAATATGAAATTCAAAATATAAAAAAACAAGAATCTGACAATCAGTTTGTGGATCATTTCAAGGGAAAGCATAAAATTAAGGAGCTAAGCAGGGAATTGGTTGCGGAACTTGTCGATTCGATTTATGTGTTTGACGAGAATCGGATTGAGATTGTTTGGGAGTTCGCTGATGATTATAAGAAGATAATTGAGCTGATTTAATTATTTATGAGCCGAGTAGTTTCTTTAGGGAAACTGCTCGGCTTCGTTTTGAACACCTTATGTAGCTCTCATTGAATTACATTCCAAGATATGGTATAACTAAGGAGAATTGCAAAACTAATAATATAAGAGTGAGTTGGTATGTAATAATATTGCGCGTGGGGGAAATCTCTTTATGTATACAGTTAATTGGGATAAGTTTAATGTGAAAAATCCAGATAAACAGAATGCATTTGAAAGAATGTGTCGACACTTGTTCATGAGAAAGTTTAAAATTAGTGGATATGACTTTACCGCTAATTATAACCAAGCGGGCTTAGAAACAGAACCAATCAAGTTTGACGGTAAACATTATGGGTTTCAGTGCAAATATTCCACGAATCATAATTCAACATCATTTTATAAACAGGTTTATGATTCACTTGATAAGGCATTTAAGATTTATAAAGATAATCTGAATGAAGTGTATATCTACACAAATCTTGATATAAAACCAGAATGTACTAAAGAAGAATTAGCAGATCAGAAATTAACTACAGATCGTGTGAAAATTCAAAGAATGGCTAAAGAGCTCAATATAGCTTTAACGTGGATAAAAGAAGAAAATTTTTCAGAATTACTTAATGAAATAGGTAATCTTGATATTTATAGACTTTACTTTTCTGCACAAAATGAAGTTGCATTTATGGATTCAAATATCTCAATAGAAGATAGAACGTTTTTAAAGTCAGACTCTTTTTTAGAGTTACAAATAAACGGTAAAGGATTCAAAGAGATACAAGATGTTATTCTTGATAACAAGATAAGTGCTGTTATAGGTGGTGCGGGTACAGGGAAAACCGAAATTATGAAAAAGATGTATTTACATTGTTCGGAAAATTTTCTTGAAAACTATTCGAAGTCAGCAAATATTGAGTCTGAGGCTATACCTATACCTATATTTATTAGATTAAGAGAATGTTTACAAGGGGATTTGGAAAATCTCATTAGATTCAGGCTTCAAGATTATAACATTTCTCTTGTAGATGCGGGGCAAAAATTCAGTTATTTTTTTGACGGATTAGATGAAGTAAGTATTAATGATGTTGTTAAAATTATTACTACAGTTAAAGCGATAATTGGTAAAGAGAACACAAAGTCAGTTGTTATTTCTTCAAGGAACAGTTCACCTAATCTGACCTTTTTGCAAAGAGATTTAGAGTTAGAAATTTATAAGATTGATGCACTAAGTCAAAATATTATCGACTTATATTTTGAGAAAAAGATTGATGTAACTAAGATCAAAAAATACACGGATATAAAAGAGAATATTCAAACTCTGTTGGAAGAAATAGAAGATATATTTTCTATCAATTTATTATGGAAGACAATAGAGAATATAAACAATGAAACAACCAAAATAGATCTAATATTGCAATCAACAAATCAACTGATTGACAATCATAGAAAACTGGTAGAACTGAACTTACCAGAGATTAAATCACAAAGTATTGAAACAATATTGGCAGATGTTTCGCTGTTGTTACAAACAGAAAGAACACTAAGTATTTCAGTCTCTAAATTTCAGGACATTATAAGAGCACGATACTTTGATTTGACATATAAAGAAATAGATTCAATAATCCATGTTTTAGCAGAAATGTTTTTTGATATATCAAGCGATGAAAAAAAGCAATTTATATATTCATACAAACATAGGCGCTACCATGAGTATTTTTTATACAAAAAACTTAGTCAAACTTTCTATCTTAATCCGTTTGTTTTTAGAGAACTTGGATTGTTGACAGATAAGGATTTTATTATAAATATTTTTATGTTACAAGAATTAAAAGAAAGTATAACCGAAAAAGACGTTTTAAAAAATC
The DNA here is from genome assembly GCF_055378975.1 of Desulfitobacterium elongatum. Taxonomy (NCBI): domain Bacteria; kingdom Bacillati; phylum Bacillota; class Clostridia; order Eubacteriales; family Desulfitobacteriaceae; genus Desulfitobacterium; species Desulfitobacterium elongatum. The sequence goes on from NZ_AP038772.1 coordinate 1,067,119, forward strand.
TTTCATTACGTTTTTTTGAAGCTTATTTGGGTAAGGAGTATTGGCATGGATATGAAAATAAATATATCGGTTTAAAATCAAGATATGGTGTTGGAAATGAATCATACCTCCAATCAGAAAAATTATTAGATTTCCTATGTACCAAGAACGAATTTGAGCTAAGTCTGTGGTTTGACAATGAGAGTGCTTCAATCAAAGGATTTCTGGATGCAAGTAATTATTGGAAATTTATCAAGAGATATTTTGTATCACAACAGAAAGACATAAGGACAGTCTTGAATAAACATTACGTATTTGATGAAGAATTTCTTAAGGAAGCAATTAACAAAAGTCCATGTGCATACTGGTATTGCATTTGTGTAATGGATAATGTTTCGTATAAGGAGATCTATGAAAAAATCATTTCATCTATGAAATTGAATAATATTGATTCGGAGTTGGATTACATACATTCATATACTCAAAACAACGCAACCAAATGCATAGGATTTTTTGAAATAGGGCTTGAATTATTTAGGGTGGAATTTCAAGATATTTTATTAAATTTGACGGTAGACCTTATGGAGGTATTGTGCTTTACGCTAATAAGAGCAACTAATGTTTACTATCTTTTCGGAGATAGTGATGATCAGAATAATTTGCGTGTTGCTATAGCAAAAAGCATAGAAAAGAATGTTGAATTATCAAACAAATTAAATACTGCTATAGTATATTATTTGCTTACAAATAAAAATGACAATTTAAAGCTTTTGGAAGAAAGATTTGTTAAAGTTAATATTAATCACTATGGTACTTGGGATCGCAATTTAGAAGCAAATAGTTATATTACGATAATCTTAAAAAAAGAAAACCAGCTCTATTCACGTGAATATAATTTAGGCGTAGAAATAAGAAAAATACTTATCGATAATTACCCATCAAGTAAAACAAATGTATTAAAGTTAATTATTAACAGTGTGAGAAAATACAATCTTATATATGATAATTGGTTTTCATTTAGTAATTCAAACCTAATAGGCGAGATAATTTCTACCCTTGATTTTGATACAAACAATGTAAAAATTTTCCTGAAAGAACTTTTGAGCTATGATAGTGTTATTTCTACTACCACAGTTATGTACAAAATATTTCTGAAGAATAGAAGTCTATTTAAATCAATAACAAATATACGAATATTAAATAGTATATACCTTAAGACTAATGTACAATTATCGTACTATGATGATAATACAGACTATGATTATATGTTTGCTACCATGATGTCATGTTTTGATATTTCATTAAGTGATAGGTTTTTTATCAAAGCTTTGAACAATAGTATTTGTCGACCCGCATTTAGGCATGAAGATTTGATTTCACATGTATTGCCTAAATGTATTTATGTTGCACATCAAAACAATTGGTTTGAAAAGCACGAAATAGAAGCTTTAATATTTCGTGTCTATTCGATGTTAAAAATTATGAAAGATACAACCGATAGCGGTGGAAGATGGGAAACTATTAAATCGGTTATAGAAATATGTTTGCCGGAATCTTCGTTGCTAGAAGAACTTTATGATGTGAAATCAAGTAATGCTTTTCATGACGAAAATGCTGATTCAGTTATTAATTCAATTATAGATATATCAATAAATGATATTCAAAAATATTATCAGTGTGAAATAGAAGATATTAATTATAGCGATAGAAATACTTGGAATTGTCTTATTTCAATAGAAAAATCGCGGGATAATCAGCTTTCTTTGCTATTTGAAAATATGAAAAAAAATTACTTCCCAGAAATGGATAATAGCAATCTTAATCCATATTTCTACATTATTACTGCATTGCTTTTAGATGATTTAGAAACCAAAGAAAAGATGGTAGATTTTATATTAGAACAAGGTGGCAGAACTGGCCTGGTCAATATGATCAACGCATACTCCCTTCTTGGAGAAGATGAATTGGCAAGAAAGTATATAGAACAATTATTTGTATTGTCAGAAGCGCTGGTCTATCCTAATCAAGAGTATTATTTGAAAAATCAATTGTCTCACAATCATACAAATAAAATAATGGGTTTGATATTAGATAGTAAGAAAAATGACTGGATGGAGAATAATGAGAAACAGGAAATGACCCTTATAAATGATCCGAGCATCAAAATAAAGTGGTACGATACAGAAAGGGATCATCCAATAAATGAAGAATGGGCAACGAGGCACCCTGATAAAAATGCGTATAAAGTTGACTATACTATTACTTATAAAGATGCAATAATTGAAGAATTTTCTTTGGTATATGTAGACGGTTACCGAGCGTTATTACCCTTTCCGAAAATCGGTACTAAAAACATACCACGTAAAAAATATCTGTTAAGCTTGCTATTTAATGAAAAGAAGAATTTGCATGACTATATCAGAAGTGCCGGTTTAATAGTAGAATAATTAAACCGCCATTTTACTCTATAAAAAATAAATTAGAGTCGTTCATTTCATGATGGACGATTTTTTTTAGTTTTTACTTGATACCGGTTGACTCGAGTTTGACAGCAACAACGAAAATTTTGTTGCTGTTAATTTTTAATTATGGCTTTTCATGCGGATTCAAAGCTAAAAATCCTTCCAAAAAACCGCTGAAACTTTAGAATGTAGTGCCGCACGTTGGCAAATAATTACTGTTATCACCTCGATTTAAGTGGTATAATGGTGTTGCTATGTTTGCACGTATTAAAACAGCCTACAATCGGGACGGCTCGGAACGCCGTTACCTTCAAATCTGTGAGAGCCGTCGTGAAGAGGGTAAGGTTCGTCAAAAAGTCCTTTGTAACTTGGGGAGAGTGGAGGATCTCCAAAATGGGAAACTTGACGACCTGATTCGCTCTCTTGCGAAGTTCTCCGATAAACTTGCTGTGGTGGATGCCGCTGAAGATCTCTTTGCAGACTGGAGTAAAGAGTATGGACCCTCTTTGGTCTTTCGTCGACTCTGGGAAAACCTTGGACTTCATGAAATACTGGCTCAACTCTTTTGCGAGAGAGAATTAAGTGTGGATGTACAAGAAGCCATCTTCTGTATGGTTTTAAATCGCTTAACGGAGCCCACCAGTAAACTGGGAGTCAGCGATTGGAAAGATTCCGTCCATCGCCCAGAGTTAGAGAGTTTGAAGCTTCATCATTTCTATCGAGCGATCGACTTCTTGGATGAAAACAAGGAAATGATTGAAGAGAAACTTTTCTACCATCATACCGACCTATTTACCCGTCAACTGGATCTCGTTTTCTTTGACACGACCTCCACGTATGTGGAAGGAGACGCAGGGGCTTTCGACCTTCTCGAATATGGCCATTCCAAGGACCATCGGCCGGATCGTCTCCAAGTTATGATTGGAATGCTGATGTCGAGGGATGGAATTCCCATTGCTCATCATGTCTTCCCTGGGAATACCCCGGATACAGATGCATTTATTGAAGCGGTCAGTGATTTGAAAAAACGATTTAATATCCAACGTGTTATTGTTGTTGGGGATCGGGGCATGATGGGCAAGCGGACCTTAGAGCTTCTCGAGAAATTGAACCTTCAATACATCCTGGGAGTTCGGATGCGAAATGTTAAAGTTGGCCCTGAAATCGTAGCTTCCCCTGAACCGTATACTCTTGTTAAGGATAACCTCAAGGTAAAAGAAGTTACCCTCGGAGGAGATCGATATATTGTTTGTTTAAACGAAGAAGAGGCTAAACGAGATCAAGCCGTTCGAGAAAAGATTGAGATTAAACTTCGTAGCAAGCTTGAACACGGGAATATTAAGGATTTAATCGGGAACAGCGAATACAAAAAGTACATCAACGTCACACAGGATGCGGCAACGATTAATAAGGAAAAACTAAAACAAGCAGCTCTTTTTGATGGTCTATACATATTGCAAACGAATACTCAGCTTCCTACAGAGGAAGTCGCGACCGCTTATCGAGACTTATGGCAAATTGAACGTGCGTTTCGAAATCTCAAGAGTACGCTCGATTTACGTCCGGTCTACCACTGGACGGAACGGCGGATCTGCGGACACATTATGCTTTGCTTTCTCGCACTCGTAATGCAGATCAAGTTTCAAAAGCTTCTTATGAATTGCGAAAGTGAATACGGCTATACCGAAGTAATTCGTGCGCTAAGGAAAGTCCATGCCGTTAAAATTAAAGTTAAAGATCAGGAACACTTAGTACGAACCGAGGTTCATGGCGCTGCAGCGATCGCATTTAAAGCAGTCGGGGCAAGGATTCCAGAAAGAGTTCAAAAGGTATAGATGAATTCCCACAAACAGGGAATTGTAGTGGTATGCGCAAATCTAAAGTTTGGAAGCCCTTGAAATTCAATAGTTACAGCTTTCGAGGTGTCAAACTCGAGGTTGAGTCACATGACAGTAAGATGATTACCAAAAAACTACTTTGGATTTTACCGCTATAGTTGAGTTCGGTTTCCACATTATTTGTTCGATTAATAATATATTTACCTTGTCAAATTATTTGACAAGGTAAATATATTATGGTAATCTAATTTCAAAGAGGTGGCGTTATATGAACGAAAAAGAAAAGAAACAAAAGCAAATACAATTGCTTCAACAAAATCTAAGCAGTATAAGAAAAATTGCTGGTTGGACAGCGGAACAACTTGGAGAAAAAATTGGTGTTACAAAGCAAACTATCAGCAACTTAGAAAATTCGAAAACGCCAATGAACTTAACACAATATATCGCTATTCGTTCGATTCTTGATTATGAGAATGAGTTAAATCCGGATAACACTGTACTCCCAAAAGTTATTAATATTTTAGTGGACATAGGCGCGGAACTTGAAGAAGAGAATTATTCTGAAATAAAAGATACTGCAGAAACAGTAGCGGCATCAGCATCAACAGGTAAAACAGGAGTAGAGCTTGAAAAAACATATACAAGTCTGTTGAAGACGGTACCTGGGGTTATTGGCGCTCTCACAGCATTGGGCATTGTACTTGGTCAGTCAAAATCAGTTACAGAAACAGCAAGTTGGCTGAAAAAAATATTGAAGTAGGAGGTAATAAAAATGAGAAATCCAATCGAGAACCTTGGTGATTATAATAAAGTTAGAGAATCCTTGCAAGCAGCAGGAGGTTGTATGGAGACTCTTTATAAGAGTGTCGGAGACACTGCTGTTTCCAAAGCAGCCCCAAAACTACTACTCAAAGGTGGTCTGATAGGGGTAGTCTTATGTGGTATTGCCTACTTTGGGCATAAAGGGAGTTGTTTTATGAAAGATAGAAAGCAGAAAATAGAAAACGAACCAGCTTTAAAAAAAGTATTTATTGAGGCAGTCGAAGCTGAGTCGTCGAAAAGGAATAATGAAGAACTCACAGATTGTGACGAAATAAATTAAACAGGAGATGACTGACATTTGATTTAGGTGATTTGTGGTCTGCGCGGAATTTAATGATTAAGTCTGAAAGGAATGTGAATGTAATGGGGATTTTTAATCGTAAGCATAATAAAGATGGAGATGGATTTTCTTCATACTTCAAATGTAATGGGGATATTGAGGTGCATGTGGACGAAAATGGTACGGAAATTTTCCAGGTGCCTAATGATTATAAATGGGTAGGCACAGAAGAAGAGGATGGGGTTTTTTGCTCGAATTGCGGTGAAGAAATTTATTACCACAACGGTGGATACATATGCGTGCACTGCGAAAGCACCTTTTCGGAGCATGAGCTTGAGGATCACTGTGGAGGCGGTATAACTCATGGTTAATTGTGGAATCGAAGTTAATTAACAAGTACTACAAAGGAAAAAGATGCTTTGACTGAAAATGTCAAGGCATCTTTTTCCTTTGTAGCGAATAGATTTAGATATTTTTTTAGTTTTTACTTGACACAGGCTGAGCCATATGACAGTAAAATGCTCCTGTGCACTAAAACTGCTAAGACTAAAATCCTCAGCACGTTGAGAGTTTTATTGTTGGCAGATTTACTGATTAAGTTAAATATTTTGCAAATACATGTCTAAAACGATGATTAATATTGTGATGCAGCAGGAAAAGTTATACAATAAATATAACAATGTTGTTAATATCGTTATTCCGTTTAGGAGGTAGACATATGTCAAATGTTAATGAGTTATTAGAGAGTGCAATAGCTGAAATAGAACAGTTGAATACTGAGGAAATTTTCTTAGTAAGAGATCTGTTTAAAGGGTATGAATGGAATCGAGTTTCCCGTAGTAATCGTCTCCTATTAGGAACATTATTTCTAAACTACATAAAGACAACTGATAGTGGAATAGTTCCTATTGAAAAAACTTCTTCTGGTCAGCAAAAATACAAAAAAATTGCTGATGATATGTAAAGGGGAGGTGTTTTTGTATGAAGGTTATTCCGCTACCTATAATTGAGCCGCCTAAAGACTCAAGTCGAATTTTTGATTTAACAATTGATCCCTTAGTTCGATTGCGTACTTTTGAATCAGGAGTGTTTGAGGATATTGCTTGCCAATGGGCATCAGGCTATCTGGCTCAAAGTGAACATTACAAAAATGTAGCTCAAATTGGTGGTTCAAAAGACTCAGGAAGAGATATTGTTGCTTATCTGGAGGAGTCTTTACAAGAGTTTGATATTTTTCAGTGTAAGAGATATAAGGAACCTTTGTCACCTTCAGTATACATGTCTGAATTCGGAAAGCTTTGCTACTATACAATGATTGGAAAGTACAATAAACCAAGAAAATATTTTATTGTGGCAAGTAACGGTATTGGACAAGAGTTGAGAGATTTAATAGAGCACCCTAAGACTATTAATCAACAGCTAATCGATACCTGGGATAAATATTGCAAGCCTAAGAAAAAAATTATAGCAGATGGGCTTCCATTAACGGATGAGTTAAAAGAGTATATTATGCAATTCGATTTTAGCATAGTGTCAGAAATTTCTCCTCAAACTTTACTCGAGCAGTTTGCACAAACAAGGTGGTATAAATATCATTTTGGTGGTGGTTTACGACAACGACCTAGAATGCAAAAACCGCAAGAAATTCTTGACAATGAAGAAACCAAAATGGAATATGTCAATCAATTGCTTAAAGTATATTCAAACCATGAAAACACATCAATTTCTGGCATAGAGAGCCTTAAACCAAGGGAAAAACTACATACTCACTTTAAACGACAACGAGAATGCTTTCATAATGCTCAGGCTTTAAAACGTTTTGCGAGAGATGAATTTATAAATGATGATGTTTATGATGATTTAAAAAACCAAGTTTATCATGGAGTTATCGCAACTTGTGAGTCACCTTATGATGATGATTTGAAACGAGTAGATGATACTATTGCAAGATCTCAGCTTCTTCCAATTAAGACAGCTGAATTAGGTGAAATTAGTATTTTAGAGAAAAGTGGTATTTGCCATGACTTAGTAAATGACGAAGAAATGAGGTGGGTTGATGATGGCAACGAAGATCAAAATATATAACTCACCTGAAGAAGTTGGCGTTAGAATCTTGTTCATTCTAGATATATGCGAAAAAAGAATGAGTTCACAAAGGATTATGTATTATGATTATTTTGCTTTACACTTAAAAGATATAGATGCAGAATATGAAAGTTTACACCCAGACAATCCAAACCACTCCTCGGAAATTGCTGTAAAGAGAGCATTAATAAATAAAGGGTTAAATCTTATGATTTCAAAAGGGCTTATCAGTATTAAATATACTAAAACAGGAATCTATTATCAAAAGAATAAACTAACAAGTCATTTTATAAATTTACTACAAAATGGATATGTTGATCAGTTGAAGAGGAATATCAAAATTGTGGACGAGAAGCTTTCGGGTTATTCAGATAATGGAATTTATAAATATATCGATAAGAACATTGGATCGTGGGTCGGAGAGTTTGAAAAAGACATTTATATGGGAGGTGAGTTAAATGAATAAGTTCGGAATAGAAATTAACAAGTTGGTATTACAAGGAGCCGGAAAACAGGATGCTCTATTAACTTTTGAAAAAGGCTTGAATGTAGTGGCAGGTGCTTCCGATTCAGGTAAATCCTTCGCTTATGAATGTATAAATTTCATCTTTGGCTCGACAGATATACCGGAAATACCAAATGAAGCTATAGGATATGAAAGTGTTTTTTTAGAGTTTTTTGATAAAGCAGCGAAACAAAAAATAACCTTAAAAAGAAGTCTAAAGGAAAGTGAAAAAAATAACATATTTTATATCTATTCAGACATTGATCACTTAGTTGAAGCAAATTATGAAGTGCTTTCAAATGATTCAAAAGCAAAGAATAGTTTGTCTTCGAAGTTACTCGCATTATTCAACTGCCATTATAGAAATGTTTTAAAGAAAACATCAAATGGGGAAACAGAAGCCTTTACCTTTAGAAAGTTTGTGTATTTAATGATGCTTAATGAATCCCGTATCGTGCAAAAAAACTCCCCTATTTATATGGGAGATACTAGGCGAGATAAAACTTCGTCCAAAGAAGTAGCAACATTTTTTGCAATTTTATCGGGTTTTGATTATCAAAAACATGTTAAGCTTGAAAGTGCAGAAGTCAAAAAGGCACAACTAAAAGGTGCAGTCGATGAGTTGTCTCTAATTTGTAATAATTTGCGAGTTGAAATTGCTGAAACAGAGAATCTTATTCAGGGATACAATACTGATCAGATTAATGAGCGAATTGCCAACCTAGATTCCTTTATTAAGGAACAAAGGCTAATAGTAGTAAAGCACGAAGAAGAACGTGAACGTTCTGTTCAAAGGCTTAATTCTTTGGCAAATGAAAAAAGTAGGATTGCAGATAATTTATCAAAATTTAGATTACTTAAGAAGAACTATCAATCTGACATTGACAGATTAGAGTTTATTGAGCAGTCACACGACTATACTGGGCAGTTAGCAGAAATGAAGTGTCCAATATGTAATACAACCATGAAAAGTACAAATGTAGATAAGGAGATTTACTATATTGCTATTGACAAAGAAAAAAGCAAGCTTAATACTCATTTAACTGATTTACAGGAAACGATAGAAGATTTTGAATGTGATTTAACTGAAATAAGTAAATCTATTGTAGAAGAACAGAGTAAGGTTAAATATATTGAAAACATTCTAGACGAACAGGCAAACAAAATTTCAAAGACCGTATTGGATTATGAAAATTATTTAAAGATTCGAGATAAAGCTGTTGAAATTCAAAAGAACAGAAAGAAATTATATGATACTACAGCTCGTATTGAAGAGCTATCTGAACGGATTGACAATACTAAATCTGTTACAAATAAAGTTGAAATCAAAAGGTTAACAGATGAACTAATGCTAGAATTTTGCAAGCTAATACAAGTATTATTAGAGGATTGGTCTTTTATTACAAAAACTAAGGAACAACAAGTTATTTTTGAAAGAAAGTCGAATGATGTAGTTGTTTGTAACAAAACTAAGGCATCCTACGGTAAAGGAGCAAGGGCAATTATAAACTCGGCATTCATAATTTCTATTATGAAATATTGCGTTGAACGTGGACTCTCACATCCTGGCTTTGTTGTTTTAGACTCTCCCTTAACGACTTATAAAGAAAAGGATAGAAAGCAAAATGCAAAAAATGAAGAGGTTGACAAGAGTGTAAAGGATTCCTTTTTCTATAGTCTATCTAGAGAATGCAACGACTATCAGATTATTATTTTTGATAATGAGTTGCCACCTAATGATCTGACGAATATTACATATCACCATTTTACTGGAAACCCTGAGATAGATCGCACGGGATTTATTCCTAATTAAATTTATAATTTTATAAGCAAACGCGTATAAGTGGTGGTACCTACATAATCATGAGACTCAAGTCGAAAAGATAATTCGAGTGTATATGAGATAAGATAAACTAAGAAATAGGATCAATTATTTTATAAAATTGGTCCTATTTTTTTAGTTTTTACTTGACACAGGCTGACCCAGGACATAGGAGGGAAGAACGGTAAATCCATAAATCCAAAGGGTCCATAATTAATATATTTTGCAGGGAAACGTACCACGAGAATTAATAATACATCGATAATTGCACCGAAAAAGAGACCATAGATTAATAATTTGCGAATTTCTTGCCTGGGAACTAATACGATGACTAGAATAGCTAAGAGGCCTGTATACAGCGGATAAATCAAAAACGTTGGCAAACTTATCACCCTCTGTCGTAGTATTATGCTGTAGTGTTAGCACAGAGAATGGATGTTATTCAGGTAGAAGCAAACGATGGCAATTACGTGAACGGTTTGAAAATTTCGAAAAGGTCCTCTGACAGGGGCTAGGATGAAGGGCGCCGCCACAGTGATAAAATTATTAGAGTTAGGAAACAGGTGCGATATTCAGAGCAATACTGAGAAATACCTAAAATAAAACCAAAAATCGCCTTAAATCATCTCTTATGTTTCTAAGAGGAATGCCGATAATAAGAGTAAGATTGTTGTGTACGGGAGTGGATTCAAAATGAAAATAGATGGAACGTCAATATCCTCGGTCGGAAGTATAAATGCAACGAACCGTGTGGTATCTACCCATAAAAAAGCCGCATTATTGGGGAACGAGCAAGATGGAGTGAAGGTCTCTGATAAGGCTCAACTGTACCAAAGCCTCCTGCAGAAAGTGAAGGAGATTCCTGAGGTTCGTGAAGACAGGATACGTGAAGTCAGTGAGAGAATCAATAAAGGTGAATTTAAGGTCGATGCTCAGACCATCGCAGATAAGCTTTTAGGTCGTGAATAAATCAATTATTCCTTATATCTAATGTAATCTTTATAAATGAACTTTGTATTGCCAGAAGGAGGTTATCCCGTGCCTGAAATCCAGCAACTCAATGATAACTTAAAGACCCAGGCGCGTATTTATAGCGAGCTCAAGCAACTTGCAGAGCTTAAGCAGCAAGCGCTGGTTAAGAATAGCTTGCATGAACTCGAGGCCGTTACAGTTCGAGAAGAGCAACTCCTGATGGAAGCTGCGCAGATGGAAAAGGAACGGCTTTTGTGGGCTGAGCAGATTTCCGTTCTTATGGGTAAACCTCCCGAGAAAATCACCTTGACAGAACTCGCAGAGCGTTATCCCCAATTAAGAGAAGTTAAGACGGATTTAGAGAGGGTTCTCACGAACTTGAAAGAAGTCCATGAACTGAACTCAGAACTTCTAAAGCAAGCCATAAAAGTCGTGGATATTACTCTTGGGGTACTCACTGCACAACCCACTGGCAACCTATATAACCGCCCGGGTAAGAAAGAAAGTGAACCTGCGAATTCAGTTCGATTTTTAGATAAAAGTATTTAGAGGAGGATTCTTATGCGCTCCACATTTTCCGGATTAGAACTTGCTCGGCGAGCGCTGGAATCCCAGCAAACCGCCTTGGATATAACTGGACATAATATCGCGAATGCCAACACTCCAGGCTATTCCCGGCAGATGGCAAACCTTCAGCAGACCGTGCCGAGCAGCATTCCCAGCATGGGGCATAATCTGAGTATTGGTACGGGAGTAACCGTAGCCAGTATCGAGCGCGCCCGAGATCTCTTTGTCGATAGGCAGTTTCGTTGGGAGACCTCTAAGCAGCAATACTGGGAAGGTCGCCAAGATGCCCTGACAAAGATTGAAGGGCTCTTGAATGAGCCTTCAAATAATAGCTTGCATGATGATTTAGACAAGTTCTGGAATGCTTGGAGTGACATGTCAAAGAATCCTGAAAATATGGGTTCTCGGTCGGTAGTCCTTGAGCGAGCTGCGAGTGTCGCAGATACTCTTCATCATATTGACCAGCAAATTACCGAGATGCAAAAGGGACTTGACTCAAGCGTCCGTGTACAGATTCATCAAGTCAACGTGTACGCGAAGCAACTGCAGGATTTGAATCTGCAGATTAAGCGAGCAGAAGTCGCGGGAGACAATCCCAATGATCTCAAAGATAAACGGGATGCAATCGTTGATGAACTCTCTCAAATCGTCAATGTACGTGTGGTGGAGAGTAAAGATACCACCTTCAAGGATCGCGAGGTCAATATTTTCAAGTTATATCTCGGCAATGATAATGTGGGGAACCAAATTCTCGTTGATGACACCTCCGCCTATCAGTTAGAAGAACCGAGTGCTCCCGCTGCAAACGGGCTTCCCTTTGCTCAAGTAAAGTGGGCGGCAGGACATCCTTTGGGTAATGTCGACGTAGACCTAGGAGATAAATTAGGGAAACTTCAAGCTAATCTTTTAATGCGGGGTTCTCAATATGACTTGGTAGCAGGTGAGACGAAAGATAATGCATATCTGTCTAATCTGAGAAAAAAATATAACGATTTAGCTAATGGAATCGCCTATGCTGTAAATGAGATACATAAGACGGGAGTAGCGCAGGGGATAACACCACCGGCACTAATTCCAGATTTCTTCGAAACGAACGATGGAACAATAACGATAACAGCAGCGAATATTAAGGTCAGTTCTACACTTAACACAGACCCCTGGAAGATCGCAACCGGAAAAACAAACTATGGGGATGGAGAAATTGCGAAAGACATCTCATCTCTATCCTCAGGTTGGGCGGGACTTCCTTCTACGGCAACAATTCCGCTATCGGCAACTTCCTTTGGGGATTTCTATGGAGCCGCAATCGCAGAAATGGGCGTTGATGTCCAGCAAGCGAACCGAATGAAGGAAGGACAGGACGTTCTCGTAACCCATATGCTTAACCAGCGGGAGTCCTTATCCGGTGTTTCCCTAGATGAAGAGATGACGAATCTCGTGAAGTTCCAAAAGAGTTACTCTGCAGCAGCTCGACTAGTCACCATGATGGATGATATGCTCGATACTATCGTCAATCGTATGGGAATGACGAGATAACTTCTAGAAATGTCGAATTCCGAAGGGGTGAGACCCCGGAAAGTAGGTGAGTCCTTTGCGTATAACTAATAACATGTTAAGCAATAATCTTCTACGAAATCTTGAAGCAGCTCAGGGGCGAATGGATCTGCTTCAGAACCAATTGTCTTCGGGGTACCGGATTACTCGACCCTCCGATGACCCGGTCGGAATCGAGAATGCCCTGCGGATAAAAAGCAGTATCTCTCATGTCGAACAATGGAGAGCAAATGCCAGTGAGGGTTTATCCTATATGAATACGACCGATAGTACCCTGGATGATATGACGTCCATGCTTCAGCGGGCCAAGGAACTTGCGACCCAAGGGGCGAATGGGACTATATCTACTGATGATCGGAATAAAATTGCACTAGAGATTGATCAGATTAAAGAGCAGATGGTTCAGCTTGCGAATACACGGGTTGGAAGCAAGTATATATTTGGTGGAACTGCGAATGAAGAACCTTTTCCTAGTGGTGCTACTCAATGGCAGGGTTCTGACGATATTATGAAATTCCAAGTGGGAAGTAGTTTGAGCCTTGAAATCTCCGTGAATGGGAAGAAGTTGTTTGGAGTTACCCCTATCGATGCTACGACTGATAGTGTGGGAATCTTTAAAACCTTAGAAGACCTGAGTTCTGCTTTAAAGACCTCAGACATGGCTGTTATCGATAGTAGTATTGATGGCTTGGAAGATCAAACGGATAATGTCGTTAATTATCGTGCTCAACTTGGGGCGCGGCAGAATCGCATGGATTCTCTTTATCAGCAGTTGGATACAACGGCTCTGAACTTAACTCAATCTCTCTCCGATATTATGGATGCTGATATTGCGAAGACCCTCGTGGACTTCAAGAGTCAAGAGAACGTGTACCAAGCTGCGCTATCTGTGGGTGCGAAGATCATTCAACCTTCACTTGTCGATTTTATGCAATAAGGAGTCTTTTCTATGCTCCAACTTAACATAACTACCCAACCCATTCGTCTGGAATATAACCTTCAGAATGCTCAGTTGAATTTACAAACGAATCAGCCGAAGATCGAGATGGAGACAATCCCTCCGCGGTTGGAGATCAGTCAACCTCGGGGTGAGTTGACAATTGATAATACGGCTTATTACTATTCCGTTGGTCGAAAGAATATGACAGACTTTGGTCGGGATAATGCTACGTTTGGAAGACAAGAGGGTTTAAAAGCAATTGCAGCTACCGTCGAAGAGGGGAACCGACTGGCTCAGATTACAAAACCAACGAATGTGATTGCTGACCTAGCTTTCGAATCCCGCTTCTCTAAGCGCTTGGAGATCGATTGGGCACCCATTGCTGCGCCGGACATTTACTATCAAGCAAGCCCGGCCCAAATCGAGGTTATCCGTGGAAAAGTAAACTACAACCCGCAGCCTGGCATCGTCCAAGGAGATTACCAGCCAGGAAAGGTCGATATTCGGGTTACACAATATCCTAGTATTGAGATATCAACTGTAGATGTCAAGGTTTAAAGGAAAATCACCCCAGATGACATTTCAACGCCATCTGGCGTATAGTCGAATTATCTAGGGGCTTAACTCCACTAAACTCCCACATTAGAAGCAAAGCATAGTGGAGTTTAGTCATTGTACAATGAGAAATGTATCTCCAAGGAGGAAACAATGAAAATAGGATCCACCCGATTCGGTGAACTCGAAGTAGAAGATAAGAAAATTCTCCATTTCCCTCACGGAATTCCCGGTTTCCTTGAGGAAAAGGCCTTTGTGCATTTACCCTATGAAGCGGAAAGTCCGTTCTCTTTCCTCCAATCGGCTACTGAAGTCAACTTAAGCTTCTTGCTAGTCGATCCGTTTGTTTTTTTTACAGACTATGAATTTAAACTCGAAGATGAAGTTGCAGCTGAATTGGGCCTGTCTCCGGAAAATCCACCACAAGTGTTTTTAATTGCTTCTGTAAAAGAAAAACTGTCGGATATGACCGTCAACTTGTTAGCGCCTATTGTTCTAAATGGAGTCAACCGTACAGGCAGGCAACTTATTCTGGACAAGCCAGAGTATTCCATCCGCCATAAATTGTTTCCGGACGGACTGCCCTCAGAAGCGGTTGGAGGAGGCGTATAGTATGTTGGCATTAACACGAAAAGTGGGCGAACGAATTGTTATCGGAGATGATATCATCGTGACGGTGGTCAGTGTCAAAGGGGACAGCATTCGCATCACCGTTGATGCCCCTAAGGAAATCAAGATATACCGCGGAGAGATTTACGATGCCATCGCGGCAGAAAACCAACAAGCGGCTGTTCCGAGCGATCTGTCGGGGTTGGATATTCTCAAAGAATTACAAATCAAGAAGTAAGGTGCTTTCGCGGCTTGCTTCTTTTTCATTTCAAAGAGTATATCCAATTATGTAAATTACTACTAATGGTTTTCGTAATTCTTCCGATAATTTATATAGAGCAAACATACTTCAGATGGAGTATTAACTCCATCTGAAGTCGAGTTGGTCTTACCCAGGGACTAACCGCCACTTACCTCCTGATTAAGAAGCAGGAGGTAAGTGGCGGTTAGTCATCGGATAAAGGAAGTATAAGAATGAGGTGTAATTGGATGGATATGACAGTAGTGAAGACTCCCATCAATATGAGAAATTACTCATCTACCCCATCGGCCGTGGCGTCAGAGGAAGCAGAAGTCAATAAATCCATTTCGGTCGTTAAATCTGAAGTGGGTAAAAATCAAACCCAATTGGAAAAACAGGACAAGGAGAAGCTTACTCGCGAGGATGTCAATCAACTTACAGATCACTTGAATAAGTTCATGAAAACGATAAACGCAGATCTTCAATTTGAATTGCATGAGGAAACCAAGCGAATGATGGTCCGATTTGTTGATCAGAAAGACCAACATGTCATTAAGGAATTTCCGCCCCATGAGTTGTTAGATACCTTAGCGGCGATTCGGGATTATGTAGGAATCCTACTAGATAAGAGAGTTTAGAAATGTGTAGATTGATATGACTATAGATAAAAATTGAACTTTCGACAAAATAAGATGAAATATCGAGATATCAGAAGAAATATTGATTAATTCAACTACAATTACTAGTTATAGACGTTTTTAATCCTAAGGTAAATACCCTAATTTAGCGATATCTTAAGTAAGCAGGAATAGTGGACAGCTTCCTCCTCAACCGGCCGGAGGGTGGAAGATTCTATTATTATCCGCAAATAAAATGCACGGGCAAGGATGCCTGGCTTCAAAATCAAGGAGGAATATACACATGATTATTAACCACAATATGGCTGCGCTCAATACCTATCGTCAACTGACTGCCAACAACACTAACAGTTCTAAATCCCTAGAGAAACTCTCTTCAGGTCTTCGTATCAACCGCGCTGGAGATGATGCTGCAGGTCTTGCAATCTCTGAAAAAATGCGGGGTCAGATTCGTGGCTTAGACACAGCTAGCCGTAACGCTCAAGACTCTATCTCACTAATTCAAACTGCTGAAGGTGCTCTCAACGAAACTCACAGCATTCTTCAACGGATGCGCGAACTAGCAGTTCAAGCTTCCAATGATACTAATGCAACAAGTGACCGTAGCGAAATCCAAAAGGAAATTAACCAATTAACTGATGAAATCGACCGAATTGCCAATACAACTGAGTTTAATACTTCAAAACTCCTTGATGGTTCTAAAGTAGGTTTACGTGATACAATTAAAGGTGCGGTTACCACTCAGCTTAATACTACAGCTGACGTACAAGCAACTCTTAGTGCGGGTCAAGCTGACGGTTCTGCAGTAGATGAAGTGGGTACTATCATAATCACTCGTACTAAGATTACTAGTGCAGCAGGTACTGCTGCTGACTTTAGTATTGGTGACCCTAATGGCATTGGTGGAACGCTTTCAAGTGGTATGGCGCAAATCGACATGGGTAACTTTGTAATTGATTTGACTAACCTTGACAATCTAAAAGTTGGTGAAAGCGTCACCATTAGCCTCACTAAGTATGAAGATGCTAAGTTTGATGCAACCAAATCACTATCCATGCAAATCGGTGCTAATAGCGGACAGAACATCCTTATCGGAATTAACAGCATGAAAGCTGCTGACATTGGTGTACGTAGCGGTGTAAATGCTCTTGATGTAAGTAGCTATCAAGATGCTACAGCTGCTGTTACCAGTATCAACAACGCTATTGAACTTGTCTCTGCTGAAAGATCTAAGATGGGTGCTACACAAAACCGTCTTGAACACACCATTAACAACCTCGGAACCTCCAGTGAGAACCTAACTGCTGCTGAATCTCGTGTTCGTGACGTTGACATGGCTAAGGAAATGATGAACTTCCAGAAGAACAATATTCTTTCCCAAGCTGCTCAAGCCATGTTAGCTCAAGCTAACCAACAACCTCAAGGAGTTCTTCAACTCTTACGATAAGAATATCAAGTATAATAAACATAATATATACAAAATGCCCTCTAAGCTTGAGGGCATTTTGTATATTCACTAGACTCGATAATGTGAAATGAGGGAACGCAGTGAACCTTTTTGAAGAGAATCTTGCAATAATTAGTCAAAGAAATGCTCCGGATTTCATTGCGGAAATGGAAACAGGAGAAGCTCCCTTTAACTATCTTGGTACGGATGAAGAGGGAGTCAAGATTTTCTATGGTTACGATGACAGACCTTTTATCATTGACCAAGTGATTGATGAAACCCATTTGCCTAATCCTAATCTGAGACAATTAGTATTTCTATTTGGTATTGGATCCTTAGAAGAAATTCGAAAAGTCGCTAGACATGCACATAAGGAATCACTTTTTGTAATAATCGAACCTAATCCATACTTCTTTCAACACGCTTTGTATTATGAAAATTTTAAGGTGATTGAAAACTTAAATTATCTCATTGTTACAGAAATAGCGGATAAGCTATCTAATCTATTTAAGATTCTTTTTTCAACAAAGCTATTCTATTTACTTAAAAATATTACCTTCTACCTTAATTCATACTATCGAAAATATGATGGCGGTTCAGTTAATAAGTATATTGATAAAATAGGGACCGCTATTAAAAATAGAAGTTTTATTATGGGTAATTCAATTCAAGATTCTCTTATTGGACTTATTAATAATCTGAACAATATAAAATCATTGACTGAGAATGTTAATATTGCAAACTTAAAAAATAATTTTTTAGGAGTTCCTGCCTTCGTAATCTCAGCAGGACCATCACTAGATAAAAATATTAAGGAATTAAAAGCAGTACAAGGAAAAGGGATGATTATTGCCGTAGATACTATTGCCCAGAAATTATTAGACAATGGGATTACACCGGACTTTATCTGTACTGTTGAACGAGGCTCTATAGTGTGGGAATATTTTTACGAAAATAGAGAATATCCCTCCAATCTCTACCTTGTATCATCTTTAGTTGCTGATCCAAGAATTATTGAAAAGTTTAAATGTAAAGCGGTTTTACCGATGCGTTCTAATGTCCGTGAGTATTATTGGTTTAGCGAGAAACTAGGCTTAACTCAAGATTATTTTATGTGGATGGGTGCTTCTTGTGCACACATCGCAGCAGGCTTTGCACTTCATGTTGGAGCCTCACCCATTGTTATGGTAGGTCAGGATCTTGCATATGGGAAGAATGGGACACACGCTAACGGTACTGTATATGATACAAAGCCGCTAGATCAAGAGGATAAAGGGTTATTGATTCCAGGGTACTACGGAGGTCAAGTTCAGACTCGTAAGATTTGGATGGAATTCAAACATATCTTTGAAAATATGTTTGAAAAGACTGATCGATTAATTATCAATGCGACTGAAGGTGGGGCAAAAATTGAGGGTACTGTCCAGCGTCCGCTTAATGATGTTGTAAAGGAGTATTGCATCCAAGAATGTAATGTGCTAGAAAGGATGCAGAAGGTTCCAAATTGTTCTATTGATTGGAATTCAGTGGAAGATAAAATGAATGATTACCTTAAGAATCTGGAAGGATTGCAGTCTAACATTGCTGATCATTTGAATGTACTTAAAAAGTATAGTCAAGATTGGGTAGGTTCGATGCCAGAGAAAAGAGTCAAAAAGATATATCAAACAATGAAGAAAACCGATGTTTTTTTAAAGTTAATAGATACAGACCAATTATTATACCATAATATTCAAGGCCCATTGGCTATACTCTTGCAGAAGTTCCATGCTATAGAAGAAGTAGATTCTTTGAGAAGCTTGAAGGAGAATCTAGATGTTCAGATTGAGCTTTGTGAGATGATGGAGAATACGATGTGGCTAATTATCCAAGTGATTCAGGAAAATTTTCCTTGGAACAGTACTGAACATTCCAATGAGTAACAAATGAATTCATTTGTAACCCTGAAATGCCTAAAGTCTACAAATAAGCCTTGGGATTGGTGTAAACCCGGAGCCATCGGAGCGCCGGATATCGTAAGAAACCTAAGCAGTTTATTCGATAGTCATGCTATAATTAGCCCTAGGATGACAGAAGAAATCTATATGCATTATAAAAAGGTGATGTTAGATGTTTAATAATAAATCAATTCTAATTACCGGGGGGACCGGCTCCTTTGGGAAGCAGTATGTAAAGTCTATTCTAGAGTACTATAAGCCTAGAAGAGTTATTGTCTACTCCCGGGATGAACTGAAACAATTTGAAATGCAACAGATTTTTAATTCATCGGAAATGCGTTATTTTATCGGGGACGTGAGAGATGCAGAGCGACTTAGACAAGCGATGCTTGGTGTAGATTATGTCATTCATGCCGCTGCATTGAAGCAAGTCCCAGCAGCCGAATATAATCCCATGGAATGTATTAAAACCAACATTCATGGTGCTCAAAATGTTATTACTGCTGCTATTGAAAATGAAGTGGATAAGGTTATCGCACTGTCCACTGATAAAGCAGCTAATCCAATTAATCTCTATGGGGCCACAAAGTTAGCATCAGATAAGCTATTTGTTGCTGCTAATAATATTACTGGGGGACATCGGACACGGTTTTCGGTTGTTCGATACGGTAATGTTGTGGGGTCGCGCGGTTCTGTTGTACCATTTTTTAAAAAAATGATTTCTGAAGGTGCTACAGTATTACCTGTTACTGATCCAAGGATGACTAGGTTTTGGATTACGATTCAAGATGGAGTACATTTCGTTTTGCAAAATTTTGAAAGGATGTATGGAGGCGAAATCTTTGTTCCTAAGCTCCCTTCGATGAGAATTACGGATTTAGTTGAAGCGATGGCTCCTGATATGCCAATAGATATTATAGGTATCAGACCAGGAGAGAAATTACATGAAATCATGGTTCCTGCTGATGACTCACACTTGACACTTGAATTTGATAAACATTACGTAATTAAACCAACTATAAGCTTTACTTTTAATGTTGATTATGAGACTGATGCGATTGGAGAAAAAGGGAAACCAGTGGAGCAAGGTTTCGAATATCAATCTGGGACAAATTCAGAGTTCCTTACTGTTGAACAGTTAAGGGAGATGAATGAGCAACTATGAATCAAATTCCCTATGGGCGGAAGCATATTATCGACGATATTTTGGCGGTAGAAGGAATCTTGAGGTCTGATTGTTCAACTCAAGGGCCAACGATTGAGAGATAGGATGACCAGTATTGTATAATCATACAGTCAGAGAGGTTTTAAAATGAAGGTTGGAATAATTGTACAGGCCCGAATGACATCCACCCGATTACCTGGGAAAGTACTGAAGAATGTGATGGATAAACCACTTCTTGAGTATCAAATTGAACGACTACGTCGGGTTGGTCGTGCGGACGAAATTATTATTGCAACAACTACGAATGGAGCGGACCAGCCGATTGTTGATTTATGTCAGCGTATGGGAGTAAAAGTTTTTCGAGGTTCTGAGGAGGATGTCCTTTCAAGATACTATGGCGCAGCGCAAGAGTATGGTTTAGATGTCGTGGTGCGAACCACGTCGGATTGTCCTCTCATTGATCCTGAAGTAGTTGATGATGTGATAGGTATGTATCAAGAGCACGTGGAAAGCTGTGACTATGTTTCGAATTGCTTAGCTAGAACTTATCCTAGGGGGATGGACACAGAGGTTTTCCCATTCAGTCTCTTGGAAAAGGCTTATATGGAAGCGACTGAGCAAGCACTACGTGAGCATGTCACCCCATATATTTATGACAGTAACCAGAGATTTCGTTTAATTAATGTAGCTTATCCAGGTGATGAAAGCCATCATCGGTGGACGGTGGATACTCCGGAGGACTTTGAGCTTATTAAACGTATTTTGGAAACACTATATCCTAAAAATCAAGCTTTTGGATTGAAAGACGTCCTATCTGTAATGAATGCTCATCCGAGCTGGTTTTATCTTAATGCGCAGATTGAGCAGAAGAAGATAAGGTAACGGTTTTTAATAACCGGAGAAAAAGAGTTGATCATATGTTAGTGGTTATACGTGCTGACGCCTCGCAAACTATTGGCAGCGGACATATTATGCGTTGTCTGACTTTGGCAGATCGATTAAGGTTACAGGGTGCAAATATAAGTTTTGTTTGCCGGGATTTCCCTGGAAATCTATCGGAGTATATCAGAAGTAGGGGTTTTGAGGTGTATCTCCTACCTAGTAATGAAGCGACTAAACCGATATTTAACTACCCAGAGCAGGTGTGGCTGGGAACCACCTGGGAATCAGATGCGAATCAAACTATGGGTGCCCTCAAAAGGTATGGGAGGACGATTGATTGGTTAATCGTTGATCAATATGGTATTGATTATCGGTGGCAGTCGAGTTTGCGGACGAAGGTAAATAAGATCATGGTGATTGATGACTTGGCAAATCGGCGTCATGACTGTGATGTATTACTAGATCAGAATTACTATCATTACATGGAGGAGCGTTATCAAGGATTGGTTCCTAAGGGTTGTTCTATATTTTTAGGCCCTCGCTATCTCTTGTTAAGAGAAGAATTTTATAGAGCCAGAAAGAATATGAGAGTCAGAACGGGCAAGGTTTCCAATCTCCTCGTGTTCTATGGGGGAGCAGACACGACAAATGAGACTGAGAAATGTTTAAAGACAATAAGTGAGTGTGTAAACTCAAGGATAAAGATTAACGTGGTAACTGGTCAGTCTAATCCACGTAAAGAACGGATTAGGGAACTATGTTCATTGAGACCGAATATTAATTATCATTGTCAAGTTTCGAATATATCGGAGATGATGAATATAGCCGACCTAGCTTTTGGAGCGGGGGGGGCGACAACCTGGGAGAGATGTTTTTTGGGCTTGCCGTCCATCGTAACCGTAACTGCTGAGAATCAAATGGAAACAACTCAAGCAGTTGCTGATTTGGGGGCAATTTGGAATCTAGGGTGGTATGAGAAAGTAAATACAGTTATGTTGAATGAAGTTATTGAAGGATTTCTTATCGAACCTAGTAAGATAGTAGAAATGCAAATAAAGGCCCTAGATGTATTGGAAGTTAGAGATGCTTCAGGGATTGAACAGTTGATTAAGGGAATTTCTTAAGTGTGGAGTGAATCAAGATTAAGGTGAAAAATGCTGAACTCAATATTTGGCGCAAAAAGGAGTTAGGGCAGATGCTTAAATTGGTTAATATTGAAGAAGCAGACCTAGAAACACTGATGCACTGGCGGATGCAACCAGATGTAACCAAATATATGTATACTGAACCAAAGTTAACTATGGAAATGCAATACAAATGGTTTCAATCCATAAACCAGGATCCAACGTGTAAACACTGGATGATTGAATTTGAGAATACTAAGATTGGCACTATAAATCTGACGAATATAGATTACAGAAATAGTAGGTGTTCTTGGGGGCATTATATTGCGGATACATCTTTACGCGGTAGGGGTATCGGAAAGGCAATAGAGTATAATATTTACGATTATGTATTACATGAATTAGAATTAAATAAATTAATAGTGGAGGTATTAGCCTTTAATGAACATGCAATAAACCTTCATAAAAAATGTGGTTCTCAAGTCGAAGGTGTCTTAAAACAGCATATTAAGAAGGGAAACAAGTATCACGATGTTGTAGTCATGGGGATATTAAGAAGTGAGTGGTCGGAGCTTAGAACTAAGGTAGAATACGATAAAATAATTATTGAGGGTAGGGAAAACTGAAAGTTGGACTTTCCCAAGATCACTCAATGGAGTGCATTAATGGCAAGGTGGAGAAGTTCTAGCATTATCGGGGTTGACGCACCAGAATTTTTGTGTAAGGAAGAATAAGGAGAACTCAGATGAAAGTGTTTGAGATTGAAGGAAGAAAAATAGGAAAGGATTATGAGCCTTTCGTTATAGCTGAAATGTCCGGAAACCATAATCAGTCTTTAGAACGGGCCTTATCAATTGTTGAAGCGGCAGCTAAAGCAGGCGCTCATGCCTTAAAATTGCAAACATATACAGCTGAAACCATGACCCTGGATATTAACCAAGGAGAATTTCACATTGATGACCCTGAGAACCTTTGGCAGGGTAACTCTCTTTATAATCTGTACAAACAGGCATATACTCCTTGGGAATGGCATAAACCTATCTTTGATCGTTGCAGAGAACTAGGCCTCATTTGTTTCAGTACGCCCTTTGATGAAACTGCCGTTGATTTCCTGGAATCGTTGAACGTTCCATGTTATAAGATTGCATCCTTTGAAAATACTGATCTTCCCCTTATGCGAAAAGTCGCCTCCACAGGAAAACCAATGATTATATCAACGGGTATGGCAACTGTTTCTGAGATTGATGAAACTCTGCGTACCGTGAGGGAGAATGGATGTAGTGAAGTCGTTTTGCTTAAGTGTACAAGCAACTATCCTGCATCACCTAAAAATTCAAATTTGATTACTCTTCAGAATATGAGACAACTCTTTGAATGTCAGGTAGGATTATCTGATCACACACCAGGCATCGGGGCTGCTGTAGCAAGTATTGCGCTTGGTTCGACAGTTATTGAAAAGCACTTTACTCTGTCGAGATCCGATGGAGGGGTAGATGCTGAATTTTCGCTGGAACCAAAAGAAATGAAGTCTTTGGTCGAAGAATGCAGAAGGGCTTGGGAGGCCCTAGGTTTTGTTCATTATGGCCCCACAGAAAAAGAAGAAAAGTCTTTACAATTTCGTCGCTCTTTGTACATAGGTCAAGATATGTTAGAAGGTGATATATTTACACCTGACAATTTGCGTGTAATTAGGCCTGGTTTTGGGTTGCCCTCCAAATATTACGAAATTCTATTGGGCAAGAAGGTAAATCAACCAGTCAAAAAAGGGACACCAGTGGGATGGGGATTAATAGGTTAAGATTTTTAGAAATTTATCAGCTTTTAGGAGGTAAAATTGGACAAACTGAGGCTTTTAAGTAGGATTAGTAAATTATATCAAGAGAAAACTAATATTATACAATATCTAAAGGGTATAGATGGGCGTGAGCATAATTCGGTTGAAGATATTTTGATAAGCTACGACTTTCAAGCTGGTACGTATATACAGAAATATCTAGAAAATCCTGAGTTTACTAAGGAATATTGTTTTTATCTTGCAAATATCATAAATAGTTTATGTGAATTTAATTCATTATTAGAAGTTGGAGTTGGGGAAGGTACTACACTTGGCCCGTTGTTGAAAAGTCTTACTCAGCAACCAAAGAAATGTTATGGCTTTGACATATCATGGTCGAGGGTAAAATATGCGAAGAGATTTTTAGATGGATTGAATCTAAATGATGTTGAACTATTTACAGCTGATTTATTTTGCACACCACTAAGAGATAACTCGATTGACATCGTATATACTTCTCACTCCATTGAACCGAATGGTGGAAGAGAAGAAGAGGCTCTCATAGAACTTTATCGCATCACTAAGAAATATTTAATACTATTAGAACCATCATATGAATTTGCAAATGAAGAAGCAAGAGCAAGAATCTTAAGTCAGGGTTATATAACTAATTTGTATACAACTGCAAGACGACTTGGCTATAAAGTTATAGAACATAGGCTCTTTGAAGTAAGTTCAAATGCTTTGAACCCTACTGGAATAATGATAATTGAAAAAGATATTAATTCAGAAGAATTAAATCCATTATGCTGTCCGATTACTAAAACTGAGATTCAGAAAAGTTATAATGCCTATTTTTCAAAAGAGAGCCTTCTAGCATATCCGGTAATTGGAGATATACCGTGCCTGTTAAGTCAAAATGCTATAGTAGCAACTAGATTTTTAGACTAATAAAATCTACAGTAATAGAAAGTAAGAAACGCTTATATACAGTAATTGATTTATCTAAATAACCAAGATCTCACACCATGAAATTAAACGAAATAGATATAGCTGATTCAGGGGATATCGTATTTCAAGTGGGAGCAAATGCTGGACGAAGTGTGAGTTTCCAATGCCGTGATCTTAGGACATCAGCATTAGGGCTAACGACCGCTAATATCGCAACACTTAGTGGAGCTGAAGCCGCCAATAGTGCTATTGATGCTGCTATAGGTGTAGTATCTAGCGCCCGAAGTTACTTCGGAGCCATTCAAAATCGATTGGAACATACGATAGGGAATTTAAGCAATGCAGAGGAAAATCTAACAGCAAGTGAGTCGCGTATCCGTAACCTAGACGTGGCGAAAGAGATGGTGGGTTTCCAAAAAAATAATATCCTTGTTCAAGCCGCTCAAGCCATGCTGGCCCAAGCAAATCAACAGCCTCAAGGCGTTCTTCAACTTCTACGTTAATTGCTTAGAGGAAACTCAATACAGACATCACAAGGTCAGTGACATTTGTCTCTGACTTTTTGTATTTTTTGCTTTCAGTTTTCAAAATTATTTAGGTTCATTAGACTAAAGTATTGAGGCTATTTTTCCGATAATCACTATATGAGTGTATTTTGATTTGGTATTGGCAATTGTAAGATGCCATCGGATAAATTAGAAAACTATTCATCTTGAAAATAGGGGGAATTTTGATGGTTATGCGGACTTATGGTCTAAGCGGTTCAGGAATGGATGTAGACCAAATGGTCAAGGATTTAATGAAAGCGCGTCGTGCTTCATATGATAAGGTATGGCAGAAGAAGACCCAGCTGGAATGGAAAAAAGCGGATTACAATTCGATGTATACTACGCTCAGTAATTTTCGCAATACCACAGCTTTTAATTATAAGCTGCAAAATACATTGATGCCCAAAAGTATCTCCTCCACGGCGGAAAGCACTGTTTCAGCAACTGCTAACTCCGATGCAGCCAATGTCAGCCATACAATTAGTGTGACACAACTTGCTGAAGGCGCTAAGTTGACAAGCGCCGGAAGAATATCCGTACCAATGGCTAGTAAAGAGAGCTTAAGTACTCAGTTTGGATTGGCAGCAGATGAAACCTATGAGATTATTATCAAAAACGGGACAGCTTCGAAAACCATTCAAGTGGATACAAACAAGAGTGTTTATGATTTTGTCAGAAGTATAAACGATGCTGGCATTGGCATAAAGGCTAACTATGATGCTACCTTAGATCGATTTTTTATAAATACGTCTGGATCGGGGGCAAATGTTGGCCTGGACTTCTCGGGTACTGTCGACATAGACGGCTTAGACTTTCTTAATAAGACGTTGAAGCTTGCCGATGTTACATCGTTTTCGACAACTGGGCAGACAAGCAGTGCAGATATCGGTCTAACAGATGCTGATGCTTCGCTATCTTCACAATTGGGAATGACAGGTAGTTTCATATTAAAATTGACGAATGGTACTATCACTAAAGATATCACGATTAACAACACCGATTCGCTAAACAACCTAATTAGTAAAATAGATGATGCTGGTGTTAACGCCGATGCTAGCTATGTTGGTGGACTATTCACTCTTAAATCGACCAGTGGAACACTAAGTGTCGCAGGAAGCGACCAAGCGGCCATTGATTTCTTAAATGATAAATTAAATCTAGATATATCCCAGACAACTTCGAACCAAACAGGAAAAGATGCTCAGTTTAACTTGGATGGCGTGAATCTTTCTCAGACTAGCAACGCCTTCACAATTTCTGGTGTGACCTATAATCTCAAGGCACAAGGCTCATCTAATATTGTTGTTTCGGCTGATAACGATAAGGCCATCTCAAATGTCAAAGCTTTCATCGATTCATATAATGCAACACTGGAGAAAATCAACGGCGAGCTGAAAGAAGAGAAATATTCGACTTACCTGCCACTTACGAGTGAACAGAAAAAAGAGATGAAGGATTCAGAAATAACAGACTGGGAGAAACAGGCGAAAAGCGGGATGCTTCGTCGTGATTCCATTCTGCAAGACGCAGTATACAAATTACGAAGTGATATTTCCACGCCCATTAGTGGCCTCACTGGAAAATATAATAGTCTGGCGTCAATCGGTGTAACAACAGGAGATTATTCCGAAGGGGGCAAGCTTTACCTGGATGAAACCAAGCTGAAGAAAGCTCTGGAAGAGGACCCCGATGTTGTTAGTAAGCTCTTTAGTACAAGTAGTGATACTCGGGCGAACCAGGGTGTGGCCGTCCGCTTTTATGATACGTTAAAGACCTCTATGGATAAGATTGCTACCGTGGGCGGTTATAGTGGTACGATTGCTGATGACACAAAAAGCAGTTTGGCCTTGCAAATAATTAGCTACAATAAGAGCCTAATAACTATGAATGATCGTCTAAGCGATATCGAAGATCGTTACTATAAACAGTTCGATGCCATGGAAACCGCACTAAGTAAAATGAGTCAACAAAGCAGTTGGCTTTCACAACAGCTAGGTAGCTAAGGAGGAATAAGAAGATGAATTCACAGATGAACATGGCAAATGCCTATAAAAATCAGCAGATTATGACTGCCTCACCTGAGCAACTAACCTTACTCCTCTATAACGGAGCCTTACGTTTCCTGAACGAAAGTATCCAGGCAATGGAACAAGGCGATTTTCCAAAATCCCACAACGCTAATCTTCGTGTCCAAGACATCGTACGCGAATTCATGTATACGCTAGACATGAATTACGAAATCTCACAAACTTGGGCTCAACTTTATGAATACACAGAGTATTGCCTTATTCAGGGCAATATCAAAAAAGATATAGAGCTGCTGCAACAGGCGAAGAGTATACTAGAGGAAATGAGAGATGCCTGGGCTGGTGCCATGAAGCAAACTCAAGTCGCTCGGGCAGCAGGAAAGTAATAGGAATGGGTGAGAAGTGATGGCTGAAAAGACAGCTCAAGCCTTATGGCAGGATTACCTTTTCCTAACCAAAGAGATGTTGAAATTCCTTAATAAGCAGGATATGGAGCTCTTTTACGAACTAATGGATCAGCGGGAACGCCTGCAGACCATCATTGAAGAGACCCCGGACGAGGGCTTCAAACTTTCGCCGAAAGGGTTGAGTTTGCTCGCCAAAGTTGAGAGAGAGAATCAAGTCATATTCCATGATTTGCAGTTGAAGCATAGTCGTGCGAAGCTACACCATCAGGTATCAGAAGTTTACAATAACGTGGGTAATGCTTCAGTTAGTAGAGTCAACTGGGAACGATAATTGGATTGATAGAGGGGGAATTGGAATTGATCGAGCCAATTCAATCAAATAAGCAGACCACTGTCATGCCCATAGATACTTATCCCGGTCAAAAGCTCGAACGTTCGCAGGATATTCCTAGACCTATCGTCGAACGAAAAGATGAATTACCTTCAGCTCGTGAGGAGATTCCTCGCGAAGATGTCGAGCAGGCGACAGATAAGCTCAATCGCTTGATGGGTCTTATCGATAAACGCTTACGGTTTGACCTTAACGAAGAGTCTGATCAGATTATGGTTCGGGTTATTGATCAGGACACAGATGACGTCTTAAAGGAGATGCCTCCCAAGCGAGTTTTAGAACTTCTCCATTCCCTGACAGACATAGCAGGTTTGTTGGTCGATCAAAAAGTATAGATATATTGTTAAGTTTATGCGTAAACACTCTGATATTTGTTCAGAGTGTTTTTTTTTGAGAGTATTTTGATGGTTTTTGCCTGAGAGTCCTAAAATAAAGGGACCTTAGTCCTAAGAATAATGTCGAAAAGGGGGATTTACACCTTTTATATCGAAGTGCTAGTATTATGTAAAGCATCATCAAAGATTTGCTAATATTCTCCTTACTTGGAGGAATTATAGCTATCTTGGCGAATAAAGAAAATTGGAGCACTCTGTAATCGTGCTTCTTAAGGATAATTAGGATATTTACATAGGTTATATACATTTGTGTTCTAATGGAATTTGTCATAATAAGTAATCCGGATTTCGAAAGATAGGGGTGGGACTAAGCATGAGCCAAGAAGAGGATCAAAAACTCGGGGTGGACCTTGGTGAGTTTCTGGAATTTTACCTGTTAGATTCTCAGGAACAGATTGACAAATTGGGAGCAGGCTTGTTGCAACTTGAAAAGGAAGGCAACAATATCGGACTCATTAATGATTTATTCCGTTCTGCACATAGTTTAAAAGGGGCATCTGGAACCATGGGCTTTACTTCGATCGTTGCCTTGACACATGCAGCGGAGGATTTGCTCGACCGTTTACGGCAGGGGCAGATAGAAGTTTCTCTATCCATGGTTGATGTTCTTTTAGCCGTTACGGACCGTGTGAAGGCCATGCTAAATCAAGTCGAACACAGAGAGGAAATTTCACTCGAGTACCAAGACTTGGTGGATGAGATGAAAGCACTGATTAACGGGGAGGTCCGGGTTTCACCTGACAAAAATGAAAAAACCCCTAAGCAAGAACCTGAAGATAATCAATACACCCCTGTAGATTTTCAACTGACAGCAGAGGAAAAAGATCAAATCTCAAATGCGCTGTCTATGGGTCATGGTGTCTACCAAGTGGATGTCAAGTTTGTCCCGAATACCTTGATGAAAGCTGTTCGGGCCGTGATGGCAATGCAGCGTATGGAGAATTTGGGTAAATTGGTTAAACTCCTGCCGAGTATAGAAGATTTAGAAGTGGGCTCTCCAGATGGTTTTGCCTTGCTTGCGCTTTCAGATGATTCCCCAGAGGAGATTCGTACGGAACTTCTTGGAGTTTCTGAGCTCGCCGATGTCGTTGTTAACCCTTATCTCGGCTTAGATGTTCAGGAAGCACGGGGCGGCGAGGAAGAGATTGCTGCAGCTTCTGCACTTGAAGAGACAGTAACCATTCCGCCTGCTAAAGCTGTACACGAAATAGCTCCACAAACCACTAAACTCACCCAAGTGGCGCCTGCTATTGCTCCAGCTAAGCCAGTCAATGCCAATGCAGCAACAAATGAGGGGAATACCCAAGTACATACGATTCGTGTGGATACTGCTCGCATGGATAACCTTATCAATCTTGTAGGAGAAATGGTCATTACACGGACACGACTGGTTCAGATTGGACTAGATCTTAAAGAAGCACATCGTATGGATGGCCTTGTGAACAACTTAAATGAAACCAACGTTTATTTAGGACGTTTAATGAATGACCTTCAGGAGAGTGTCATGCGTCTTCGCATGGTACCGATCGGAACGGTCTTTAGTCGTTTCCCACGTTTAGTTCGCGATCTCGCACGAAAAACCGATAAAGAGATTGACCTCGTGCTTAAAGGAGAAGACACAGAACTTGATAAAACAGTCACCGAGGTGATAGGCGACCCCTTAATGCATCTCATTAGAAATTCTGTAGATCATGGCATCGAGACTCCAGAAGAGCGTCGGGCCGCTGGGAAACCCGAAGTTGGACAGATCACTCTCGATGCATACCATGAAGGTAACCATATCGCCATTCTCATTTCTGATGATGGCAAAGGGTTAGATCTCAATCTAATTCGGGAAAAAGCCATAAGAAAAGGCTTAATTGGTGAACGTGAAGAGCTTGATGAGCGAGATATTGCGAACCTTATTTTCCTCCCCGGCTTTAGCACTGCTGAAAAGGTCACAGACATCTCCGGTCGTGGAGTCGGAATGGATGTCGTAAAGAAAGCCTTGAATAACCTCGGAGGAATGATTGATATCACGACTCGCGTAGGACAAGGAACCACCTTTACTATTCGTCTACCCTTGACTTTAGCGATTATTCAAGCGCTCTTAGTCGAAGTCGGAACAGAGATTTATGCAGTTCCTTTATCCTCGGTACTAGAAACCCTGCTCGTCGAGAGAAAGGATATCAAAGCTGTCGGTGGATTACCCATGGTTCAACTCCGTGGAAACACCCTTCCGCTCATTTCTCTCCGAGATAAATTTGAACTTCCCGCATTGGAAGAAGAGAGTGAGGAAGTATTTGTTGTTGTCGTAGGACTCGGAGATAAAGCCCTTGGCCTCATCGTCGACGGCCTCCGCGGACAACAAGAAGTCGTTATTAAATCCCTCGGCGACTTCCTCAATAATTTACCTGGCATCGCCGGCGCCACCATCCTCGGTGACGGAAAAGTCACTCTCATTCTCGATGTTGGAAGCTTAATTCAAGATATCTTAGTCACGAGGAAGAGCTAATAAAAAATTTAACAAGCCATATACTTAAGAGCTACAGTTAATGAATACATAAGTATATCTGTAAGAAACAACCCAAGGATTTTGCTTTACATTAGTGAGCGCCTTCTAAGCGAGCGGCTACCAATCTTCGCGAAAAGTATGCAGCGGAGACGGGTTGGAAACATGGACGTTTCCAACCGGCTAATAAGCCATGGATGGCGATTCAGCCACGAAAGCCTCCAGTGACGAAAGCCTCCGGTGGAGGGTTTCGCCCGAAGCCGCATGCTTAAGAGATAGCTTTACGGCTGAAGGGGGGGGTTGCCGAAGCCGCAAACCCGTGATGATTCTAAACGGTGAAGGATGTACCCGTCGAAGTGAAGGACTTGAGCGTTAGATTGGTCCGCGCAACTTACAGAGAGAACGGTGTAAAGCAAAATCCTGGAGACCTACCTTAAAAAATCCTGATAAATTAGTAATACTCCCAAGTAAGAAGAGGAGGGTGACTTTATGGCAGAAGAACAACTTGTCACATTCAGCCTTGGTTCAGAAGAATTCGGCGTGGACATCATGCGTGTCCAAGAAATTATCCGTATCCCACCCATCACGCGGGTACCAAAAGCCCCCAGCTATGTCGAAGGGGTTATTAATTTACGTGGAAATGTCATTCCCGTAGTAAGCTTACGTAACCGCTTTGGTATGGATCGTGTGGAAGAAACCGATCTAAGCAGGATTATCGTATTACAAGTTCAGAATAAAGTATTTGGTATTCGTGTAGACGCAGTGACCGAAGTCCTTCGTCTTGATACGGATTCCATTGAACCACCACCGCCAGTCGCGTTAGGTATGGATTCACACTTCATCCTTGGTGTTGGAAAAATTGAAGAAAGACTCCTGATTCTTCTTAATCTCGATTACATCATGGGTGGAGAGATGGGACATGAATCAGCCTAATTCACCCATCACGGTACTCATTGTCGATGATTCTCCCTTCATGCGACTCACCTTACAGAAGATTTTGAATCAAGATCCGGAAATCAAAGTTCTTGATTCGGCACGCGATGGGAGAGACGGGATTGAAAAGCTACAATCTCTCCGTCCCCAAGTCGTAACGATGGATGTAGAAATGCCGGTCATTGATGGCCTTCAAGCCCTCGATGAAATTATGCGTTGGCAGCCCACTCCGGTCATAATCCTAAGTGCAGTAACAACAGAGGGAACACAGGCAACTTTAAAGGCCTTAGACGCTGGCGCCTTTGATGTCGTGGCGAAACCTTCAGGTGGGCCAGGTGCTGACTTACAGGCCCTCGCTCGAGACCTTATTGCCAAGGTGAAGGCGGCAGCTCAAGTAGACCCTAGTCGATTGGGTAAAAGAGGAACAATTAATCGTCCTAAAACCAAGCCTGCCACAAGGCCGACAACAACGACTGGAACCATTAGTGCTTATACCTCTGGTATACCCTCAGGAACTACGTCCTCCCTTGGGAATACGGCCTTACCTCCTGGGAGTACAAAAACTCGCTTCACGGAATCACAGGGGGTGCTACCTAAGCATCCAATCGAAATCGTAGCCATCGGAACTTCTACAGGGGGGCCATCTGCCCTACAGAATGTACTACCACAACTTCCTGCAGATTTCCCTGTTCCGGTGCTTGTTGCACAGCATATGCCTCCGGGCTTTACCGGACCTTTAGCCCAGAGACTCAATGGGCTCTGTTCACTGAATGTCCGGGAAGGCGTTCATGGGGAAGTCTTGAAGGCTGGGACCATCTATTTTGCACCCGCAGGAAAGCAACTTCAGATTCAACGTCGAGGGAGTCAACTCTTTCTACATATCGGAGAGGATTCGCCTATTCCCACTCTATATCATCCCTCGGTGGATGTGATGTTTCTTTCCTTGGCTAAGGAAATCGGGAAAGGAGCCTTGGGAGTGGTTATGACAGGGATGGGGAATGACGGTCTTAAAGGAATGCGGGAGATAAAAGCCTCGGAAGGGTTTGCAATCGCTGAAGCAGAAGAAACGTGTGTCGTCTACGGGATGCCGCGAGCCATTGTGGACGCGGGACTTGCTGATCGGGTGATTCCCCTCGGGGAAATTGGCCGAAATATCGTAGAATGTGTTCAAAGGAGGTAATCAGATTTAATGGGCCTTTTTGGAGCGATGGATATCAGTGCCTCCGGGTTGACTGCGCAGCGTTTGCGCCTCGACCTGATATCAAATAATATTGCCAATATCAATACGACTCGGACGGCGCAATCGACCCCGGGTGGGAACCCTGTCCCTTATCGTCGTCAAGTTGCCCTCTTTGTCCCCAGACCTGCGGAAACCAGTTTTGCGGAAACACTCAACCAAACCTTACAGGGGAACTCACTTAATCGAAATACGCTTCCTCAAAAACTACCATCGGCGAGCGCTAATGGAAATGGTGTACAGGTCCAAGCGGTTCTGGAAGACCCTGCTGCCTTTCGCATGGAGTATAATCCAGAGTCCCCTGATGCAGCCCAGACGGCAGAAGAGGGGATTCCTGTAGGATACGTCCGTATGCCTAATGTCAATATCGTTACAGAGATGGTGGATATGATATCAGCCTCTCGTGCTTATGAAGCGAATGTAACGGCAATGAATGCCTCGAAATCGATGATGAGTAAAGCACTTGAAATTGGAAGGGGGTAAGCTTTAGATGGCGATCAGTGCTATTCCACCTTTGAACCCCGTGTTTCTTAATAGCCTGAATCCGGTTCAAGGGATAGAACAGAAAGAATCCGTGCCTTCTGCCACTGGAAATGGAGCAGCTAAGGCAAGTTCTGATTTTAGCCAATTCTTAACAGAGGCTCTACAGCAAGTAGACACCCTTCAGAAGAATGCCGATGTAGCAAGCGTGGGCTTAGCCACAGGGCAGATTCAGGATCTACATACGGCGATGGTCGCTTTGGAAAAAGCAAGCCTCTCGTTATCCATGACGGTCGAAGTTCGGAATAAAGTCTTGGATGCATACCATGAGATTACGAGAATGCAGATTTAAATCAGCGAGATAATACTCACTCCTATTTTTCCTTCTATAAAAATAATACGACATTAATCATCAAGATATCGGGGTCTATAGCTTGGTAATTTTAACCGAAAGGAGGAGCCATTCAATTGGAATTTTCGTGGGCAGGAATACAAAAATCTATCCGTGAATTTTGGGGCAAGCTCTCTCGCCCACAAAAGGTCATTACTGTGGCCGCTCCTCTGGCTGTAGCAATTGCCTTATTTTCTTTACTCTATTGGGCAAGCCACCCTCAATATGTAGCGATTTTTACAAAGTTATCAGACACAGAGGCCGGAGCGATCACCACGAAATTAAAAGATCTGAAAGTGGATTATCAACTTGCAGATAACGGTTCTTCCATTTTAGTTCCTCAAAAACAGGCACCTGAGATTCGCTTGGAGCTCGCCAATGCGGGCTTGCCCCAAGGAAGTAAATTCAGTTGGAGCGATAGCTTGAATCAGATGCGGGTGGGAGAGACAGAGGCCGACCGGAGACTGCGTTATATTCTTGGATTGCAAAATGAATTGGAAACAACGCTTAAGAGTCTAACCGGAGTACAGGATGCCAGAGTGCATGTCGTGATGCCGGAGCCGACTCTTTTTGTCGAGAAAGAAAAAGCAACGACAGCAGCAGTTACTTTAAAACTTAATCCAGGCGTAAAAGTTGCAGATGATCAGGTTCGTGCCATAGCTAATCTTTTATCCTCCTCGGTTGAAGGACTGCATCCGGAGAATGTAACGATCGTGGATACGGGTGGAAACGTGCTTTCTGATGTGATTGGGCAAAAAAATGAACCCGAGCGGATGACTGCTACCCAATTTCAGCTAAAACAAATCACGGATGATAACATCCAGAAGTCTGTACAAAGTATGCTGAATCAGGTGCTTGGCTCGGGTAAAACTGTGGTTCGCGCGAATGCCACACTGGACTTCGATAAAGTCACGACGAATTCTGTAATCAATGGACCAGGAGCCGTGGTGAGTGAAGCGAACACTTCAGAGAAAACGACCAATGGAGTTGGGGCAGGAACGGTTCCAGGTGTGACGACAAATGTTCCAGGGTACCAGACCCCAGTCGCCAATGGAACGACTTCCACTTCAGAAAAAACGAGTAGTACTAGAAATTATCAGGTTGATAGCACTCAAGAACAGAGAGTTCGAAACCAAGGAGATATAAAACGCCTCTCTGTATCTGTAATGCTTGATGCAGATTCGGTCAGTGCAGAACAGGTCAATCAGATTAAAACGATTGTCTCGTCTGCGGTCGGAATCGTCGAAGCTCGGGGAGATGAGATCCAAGTCGCCGCCCTTCCCTTTGATAAGACTGGTCGACTGCAGCAAGAGAAGGAATTCGCAGATGCTGCTCGCAAAGAGCAAATGCGCACTTATATTGAACTCGCAGCTGGAGCACTCCTGGGAATCCTTTTTCTGATTTTTATCTTTAGAATGAGATCTAAACGGAAGCAGGAGAATATGCCCTTCGGGCTTGGTCAAGAGCTTAAACCTGTCCCCTTAGCTGCAGCAGAAGAACTTCTGCTAGCCCAGCAGGAAGCGGAGCAGGAAGCTGATTTAAAACTTGCCCAGAAAAAACAAAAATCAGCTGAGGAAATTCAGCGCCAGAAGATCAAGGAAGCCGTCGAGCTCTATGC
This sequence comes from Desulfitobacterium elongatum, assembly GCF_055378975.1. NCBI lineage: Bacteria > Bacillati > Bacillota > Clostridia > Eubacteriales > Desulfitobacteriaceae > Desulfitobacterium > Desulfitobacterium elongatum. The sequence goes on from NZ_AP038772.1 coordinate 1,103,186, forward strand.
CCGGAACAATCCGGACGAAGTGGCTCGTCTTGTAAAAACTTGGTTAGCGGAGGAACGTTAAAATGGTCCAAGGCCTATCGGGAATTCAGAAAGCAGCGATTCTCATGATCGCTTTAGGACCAGAAAAATCAGCCAATGTGGTCCAACATTTGGGTGATACAGAAATTGAACAATTGACCCTAGAGATGGCCAATGTCCGTAAGATTTCATCTGAACAGCGTGACGTGGTGGTGGATGAATTCCATCAGATGTGTGTAGCCAATGATTACATTGCTCAGGGTGGGATTGAGTATGCTCGAGATGTTTTGGAACGTGCGTTAGGCGAACAGAGGGCCTTTGAGATCATCACTCGCTTGTCCTCTTCCCTGAAAATGCGTCCCTTTGATTTAGTGCGACGAACTGACCCTAAACAACTCCTCTCTTTTATCCAAGGTGAGCATCCGCAAACCATCGCACTTATCATGACGCATCTTCCCTCGGATAAAGCGGCTACCCTGTTATCTAGTCTGCCTCAGGATCGACAAGCTGACGTGACAAAACGGATTGCCTTAATGGGGAGAACAAGCCCAGATGTTCTGAAGGAAATCGAAAAAATCTTAGAACGTAAGATTTCCAGTCTCGCTCCTACGGATTATACCTCCTCGGGTGGAATACAGAGCGTTGTCGATATCTTAAACCGCAGTGACCCAGGAACGCTAAAAATAGTCATGGATACTCTAGAAGTCGATGATCCGGAACTTGCTGAACAGGTTAAACGTCAAATGTTTGTCTTCGAAGATATCGTCATGCTTGACGACCGAGGAATCCAACTCGTACTGCGTGAAGTGGATGTTAAAGATTTGGCCTTGGCCCTTAAAGGTTCAAATCCGGAAGTTTCTCAGAAGATCATGGCCAATATGTCTGCTCGGGCGTCACAGAACCTTAGGGAAGACATGGAGTTCATGGGCCCAGTTCGTCTTCGCGATGTGGAAGAAGCCCAACAGCGTATTGTTAAAGTAATTCGCCGACTCGAAGAAACTGGCGCGATCGTGATTTCAAGAGGTGGCAGTGATGAAATTATCTACTAGAGCACGGGTCGTAAAAAGCAATACAGTCGAGGTGTGCATTCCTCGACTAGTGGAGTGTCAGGCGGGAGAATTTCGATTCCTTGGGGAGCACCTTTCGGTTGTGCGAGATACTTGCCTGGAGTTCTCCCTACAAGAGAATACTTATTCCTCAGAGCCTGATGACAGTTCCTCAAGTAGGGATCTTGATGAGCCAGGGAAATTGCACATCGTTGCGAAGAATTGGACGACAGAAGAGGAGACGATTCTGAGTCAAGCTAAGGCACAGGCCCAAGAGGTTCTTACTCAGGCTCAAGAGACTCTCGCTCAGGCTGAGGCGACACTTGCTCAAGCGCAAATAGATGCCCAAAAACTTCAGGCCGAGGCACGAGCGGAAGCAGGGGAATACCGGGCAAAACTCTACGAGGAAGTCTCCCAGCAGGCCTATGCCGATGGACATGAACAAGGCTTAGCCCAAGGGCTGCGAGAAGGCTTTGAGCAAGGGGAAAATGAAGCTGAAAAGATTAAGAATGAAGCGAAAGACCTTTTCCAACTTGCGACGCGGGCTGTGCAAGAAGAGCTTGCTAAAGTCGATGAAATTCTTCTCCACCTTGCCTTGAAGGTCTCGGAGAGAATCGTCCGAGCCAATCTCCGACAGCATCCGGAGTATTTACTCCATAGGGTACGTGCCTTAGCCCTACTCCCTGAACAACGGGAAGGGTGGAGGCTTCATGTCGCCTCTAAGGACGCTGAATGGTTGAAGAAACTTCCGCCAGAAGACAGGTTAAGAATTCCTCTTATCGAGGATGAAACCCTGAACCCAGGGGATTGCTTCCTAGAGTGCTCAGAAGGGATCTTTGATGCACGTCTAGAGGCGCAATTAGACAGCTTCGAACAACTCCTGGGAGAGGAGCTAAGGCATGACGGATTGGAACAGGCTGGTCGCTAAGGTAGAGAATATAGAATCCGTTCTATCCCAGGGACGTGTGGCGAAAATAGTCGGACTTATGATTGAATCCGACGGTCCACGGGTCAGCGTCGGAGAATATTGCCACATTCTAACTCGAGAGGGGCAGAAGGTCCCTGCAGAAGTTGTAGGTTTTAGAAATTCAACAACTCTTCTGATGCCTCTTGCTGAACTCGAAGGAATTGCACCCGGTGATCGAGTCATTCCCCAACAGCATAAGCTCAGGGTAGGGGTAGGGAAGGCTCTCTTGGGAAGAATTTTGGACGGATTAGGGCGCCCACTGGATGGCAGACCGCTCAATACCGCAGAGGATTATCCCCTCCAAAGCGCCCCACCGAACGCTTTTTTAAGACCGAGGATTCGCGACCCGCTCAGCGTTGGAGTTCGTACTGTCGATGGACTCCTCACAATTGGTAGGGGACAGCGGATAGGAATTTTCGCTGGCTCGGGTGTGGGTAAGAGTACCCTCCTTGGCATGATGGCCCGAAATACCACGGCCAGTATCAATGTCATCGCCTTGGTCGGAGAGCGGGGTCGCGAGCTAAGGGATTTCATCGATAAGGATCTCGGTCCAGAAGGTCTGGAGCGCTCGGTACTCATCGTTGCAACCTCTGATCAACCCGCATTAGTCCGTCTTAAGGCCGCTTTTACCGCGACCGCGATCGCCGAGTATTTCCGGGATCAAGGTCAGGATGTCCTTCTTATGATGGACTCTGTCACCCGCTTCGCCATGGCCCAGAGGGAAGTTGGCTTAACCGCTGGTGAACCCCCGGCAACTCGAGGTTATCCCCCTTCCGTATTTGCCCTCTTACCGAAGCTCCTGGAGCGATCCGGAATGAGTGAGCAGGGAAGCATCACAGGAATCTACACAGTACTTGTCGATGGGGATGATCATAACGAGCCGATTGCAGATTCAGTCCGTGGGATTCTCGACGGGCATATCGTTCTTACTCGAGACCTGGCCATGCAGAATCACTATCCAGCCATCGATACCCTTCAGTCTGTCAGCCGGGTCATGAATGATATTGTTTCCTCAGAACATAAAGTTCTCGCCGGGAAACTCCGCGAATACTTAGCCGTCTACCAAGATGCGAAGGATCTGATCGACATTGGAGCGTATGTCTCCGGGAGCAATCCTCGAATTGACGCGGCGATTCAGCATATCGACGGAATCAATGGCTTCCTTAGACAAGGAATCGAGGAGAAGGTCTCCTTCGAAGAGATGATTGGGCAGATGCAGGTGGCTATGCAGTAAAGCGAATTTGCTTGGGTCAGCGGCGAGCTGCATTGCTCCGTTCATCAAATAGGTTCAGAGCAGATTCGCTATTCGACTTCGCTACCTCGCTGAACCTCAGGGTAATAACCTGAAGTGAACCATAGCTCGGCTTCACGCTACGTCTCCGGCGCTCATCTTGCTCTTCGGCCTAAAAGATTCTCTCCGCAATGCAGCTCGCCTGCTTGCACGTCGATTAAGTACTACTTTCAAGAGTCGCTTAGACCCGAAAGAGTAGCTTTTCGCGCAGAAGTGAACGACTTTTAACGGAAGAGCGTAAAAGCGAACGAGGCTTCTAAGGACGAAAGCCGTTGTAGGGTTTCGGCCCTAGCTAGCGGCGCCACTGGTTCACATGCAGAAAACAGAAGGGTTTGGCAACGAAAGTGTCCAGTGGACATTTTCGCCCGAGGCGGCATTCCACAAATGATACTCATCCGCTGAAGGTGCTCCACCGGAAGCAAGTGAGGCCTTCGTCCGAATGCTCCGCCGCATTCGAGCCCTGGAGCTACTGAGTACGTGAGTCTCCCGAAACCTGTCGTAAGGTTTCGGCCCTAGCGTGGAGATTCACGCCCGAAGGTCCGCTGCGCGAAAAGCTACACGACCCCAAGCAATCTTCGAATCCTAAGGAGGCGAGCACCATTGCCGAGATTCAAATTCCGCCTTGAAGCCGCCCTAAGACTCGCTGCTCGGAACCTTGAAGAACAACAACGCCTCTTAGCTCTCGAACTCGAAAAGCTCTTTAGCCTCCAAGCCCGCTGTCGAGAACAAGAAAAGACCTGGCAACTCGCACTAGAAGGGCAACAGGAAGCAGGGATGAACTCCCCCCAAGACTTAGGTCGCTGGCAAACCTTCGCACGTAAACAACTTGAGCTATTACGTCTCATCGAGCGAGAGACTTTACAGCAAGCACAAGTCGTAGAGCAGCAACGCCAACGCCTTCTCGAAGCTCATCAGGAAGCGGAGAAATTAAAGAAACTCAAAGAAAAACAGAAAGCCCAATATGACCTCACCGAACAAAGGCGTGAACAAGCGATCCTAGATGAAGCAGGCCAAGTGATTTTTAGACGGAGGAACCTCGAATGATACAGGTTACACGCCTCAATGGAAAACAGTTTGTCGTCAACTCATATCTCATCGAAAGTATGGAAGCAACCCCGGATACGGTCATTACCTTAACGGGTGGAAATAAATATGTGGTCTCCGAGACAACGGAAGAACTTATCCGGCGAATTACAGACTATCAACGACACTGCCATCCGTTATATCGGGAAGAAGGAGAGATACCGAACGAATGAGCCGAAAAGCAATTATTTTTATTATTGTCGCTGTATTTCTTGGTTCTGCACTAGGAGTGGGCGGCACCTTGGGATACCAAAAACTTTTCCTAGATAAAGGGACAACTGTAGCTACCCAAAAAACTGAGGGGCCGATAGTATCCGTCGGTGAGTTTACAGTTAATTTGCAGGGTGGGGCCTTTCTAAAAACTTCGATTGCTGTAGAAGGTGTCGACATCAAGTCGGAAGTGACCTTGAAAGCGAAAGACGCCTTTATGAAGGATCGAATCAACACCGTGCTTTCAAGTAAATCTTTAAACGACATGCAGCCGGCAGTACGAGATAAGTTAAAGAATGAGCTTATCACACAGTTAAACGAGGTTGCAGGAAATAAGATTCAAAATATCCTCTTTCTATCCTTTGTATACCAATAATATTTGTTTTCCACATTTTGTATACCAATAATATTTGTTTTCCACATATAGTGATTTGGTCATAAGTGAATTTACCCATGGTGAGTTAAGACCTTAAACTATTTATTAACTTGAGAGGGGGGATCTTATGGGAGACGTCTTGTCCCAAGCGGAAATTGACGCGTTACTGAGTGCACTTTCTGATGGACAGGTCGATGCGGAAGAGATAAAGACGACCAAGGTACAGAAGAAAATCCGGGTTTATGATTTCAAACGTCCTAATAAATTCTCAAAAGATCAGATTCACTCCCTCGAAAATATCCATGAGAATTATTGTCGGGCACTCACAACCTATTTATCAGGTCATCTGCATTCCGTGATTGAGACCAAGGTTCTTTCCATTGAACAGATTACCTATGATGAGTTCATCCGATCTCTTCCGAGCCCGACGATCTTAGGGATATTCTCTATGAGTCCCTTAGAGGGAACACTTCTCTTAGAGATGAGCCCGTCTCTCGCCTTTACCATAATCGACAGGTTGCTTGGAGGTCAGGGCTATGGGTCTGAGAAGAATAGGGATCTCACAGAGATTGAACGAACCATTGTTGAGCATCGTGTCAATCAGATGATTAATTTGCTGGAAGAATCTTGGGTAGAGGTTATTGAAGCAAAACCAGAACTTATCTCTTTGGAGACAAATCCTCAGTTTACTCAGATTGTTGCACCGAATGATATGATTGTCCTCGTGACTCTCGAGGTGAAGGTTGGGGAAATGGTGGGGATGATTAACATGTGTCTCCCCTATTTGGTCCTAGAGCCGATTTTGGATAAGCTGAATACTTTATTCTTATTTTCAACTCAGGCCAAAGTAACCTCGCCAGAACAGGTTAAGTTGATTCGTAAAAAAATCGAGTGGGCTAAAATAGATATGACCACGTTACTTGGGCAGTCGGAAATTCTGGTGCGCGATCTTATGGAATTAGCCCCAGGAGATGTAATTCCGCTGATACAAAATGTCAAAGAGCCTCTCTCCATTTATGTAGGGAATTACAAGAAATTCCGGGGAATCCCTGGATTACATGGGGAACATCTCGCTGTTCAGCTAACAGAAATTGTTGAGGAAGGAAGGGATCAGGATGGGTAACGGGATGCTTTCCCAAGAAGAAATAGATGCTCTGCTGAGAGGAAGTTTTGATGCGGATCCCCCGGTCGAAGAAGTACCGGCCGAGGCATTCTCGGACATGGAGAAAGACACCATAGGAGAAATCTCAAATATCTCCATGGGGACCGCGGCCACAACCCTTTCACAACTTTTAGGCAAAAAGGTCGAGATTACAACCCCCAAGGTTGATGTTACGAATTCGGATCAGATCCGCAAGGATTATCCGGTTCCCTCGGTCATCGTGGATGTGAAGTACAAAGCTGGAATTGAAGGATCTAATCTTTTAATTCTCTCTCAACGGGATGGCACAGTTATTGTCGATTTGATGATGGGGGGAGACGGACGAAATCCCTCACCAGAACTCTCGGAGCTTCAAATCAGTGGAATATCTGAAGCCATGAATCAAATGATGGGTTCTGCAGCGACCTCCATGTCGACGATGTTTAATTCTATGGTCGATATCACCCCACCCCAGTTGGTCTTAAATGATATGTTGGGGATGGATGATGATGTCATCAAGAATTTTCTCAATATCAAGGAAAATCTGGTTCGGGTATCTTTCAGGATGGTCGTGGAAGACGTTATCGATAGTATCTTAGTCCAGGTCATCCCTGTAAGCGTGGCTAAGGGAATGGTGGAAAAACTACTCGGATCCATGGGTGGAGCGAGTTCTCAACCGACAAATCGGCCGGTTGCTCAGCCAAAATCAGCACCAGCCCCGTCAATAACTCCGCCAGTAGCATCCCAGCCCACGCCATCAGCCTATGTCAATCCGACGCCACCACCTTCCCCGTATTCCGCGCCACAGCCGGAATATCCACCCACTACGCAAGGGTACGGATATGACGGACCAGGATATGGACAAGCTCCTGGAGGATTTCCAGCTGGCCCAGTAGGGTATGCAGCGGTTCCCCCGACCCCGATCCAGCCTGCTCAATTCACCCCTTTAAGACCAGGTGTTCCGGTGGTAGGGCAGGATAACCTAGAATTGATCCTTGATGTACCCTTGCAGGTAACTGTCGAATTGGGAAAAGCCAAGAAAACCATTAAAGAAATACTTGAGTTAGGACCCGGCTCAGTCATAGAGTTGGATCGTTTGGCAGGGGAACCCGTGGACATGATTGTCAACGGTAAGCTTGTGGCCAAGTGTGAAGTGGTCGTGATCAACGAGACGTTTGGCATCCGAATTACGGATATCATTCAACCGAACGAACGGATGACGAAGGCTATCGGAATGTAGGTTATTTAAAATGAAGTTTAATAACTAAAGAAATCGTTTTTGACAATAAGGGAGGAAATCTTGTGGGTGCAAATATAATGATCGTCGATGACGCTGCATTTATGCGGATGATGGTAAAGGATATCTTATCGAAAAACGGGTTTAATGTTGTCGGGGAAGCCGAAAACGGTGCTATTGCCGTAGAGAAGTATATGGAATTAACGCCAGATCTCGTCATCATGGATATCACAATGCCGGAAATGGATGGGCTTCAGGCAGTTCGAGAGATTAAAAAGCGCGACGCTCAAGCTCGCGTCATCATGTGTAGTGCCATGGGTCAACAAGCCATGGTTATCGATGCGATTCAATCCGGTGCCAAGGACTTTATTGTGAAGCCTTTCCAAGCAGACCGAGTTATCGAGGCTGTAACGAAGGCGCTGAAGTAAAATGCCGAATGTCCAAGAGAGCTTCGAAAAGCAGCAGTGGCAACCGAGCAATGTAGTGGATACCGCGTCTTCAGCATCTTTTTCGTGGTGGGGTCTTATGGGGACGATTCTCATATTTATCATCATCTTGTGGGTGGCCCTTTGGGTTATCCGTCGGATGAATCGTTCCACTGCACGTGGCATGAATGCACCCTGGGCGCGGATCTTGGACCGCCAGATGCTCAGTGCACAGCAGTCCCTGTATCTCGTCGAGATCGCAGGAAAACTCCAAGTCCTCGGTGGAACAGATCATCATCTCGTAAAGATTGATGAGATTGATGATCCTGAGCTTGCCGCAGAAATTCTTGATGAGATCACCCATCGTCCAGTCGAGCGGATGGAGGGACTTTTTTCTGGGATAGCCAAGCAGACCTTTGGGGGAAAACGCCGTAAGGCAAAGGATCCCTTTTCGACTGAACTCGAACGTTTACTTAAGGAGGTGGAGTGATGAAATCCATCTCAGGTTTTTTGAAGTCTCTGGGAGGAGCTTCTCTCAAGTCCAAAGTAGGAGTATTCGTGGTATTGGTCGTTGGGGGTATTCTCTTCAATGCTCATCTAGCTTTGGCTGCCGGTCTGACCCTAGACTTTGGGGCGTCAACGGCTGAGCAGGCGAGCACCTCTCTTCAGATCTTGCTTCTAATGACGGTGCTTTCCATAGCACCGGCGATTCTCATCTTAATGACTTCTTTTACTCGAATTGTTATTGTACTTTCCTTCGTGCGAAATGCCTTAGGAACACAGCAGCTCCCGCCAACTCAAGTGATTATTGGGTTAGCGCTGTTCTTAACCTATTTCGTCATGGCACCGACCTGGAATGAGGTTAATTCCACGGCGCTTCAGCCATATATGAAAAGCCAAATTACTCAAGCTGAGGCACTGGAAAAAGCGGAACTTCCCCTGCGCAATTTTATGTTCAAACAAACGCGGGAAAAAGATCTCGAGCTTTTCGTAGGACTGGCTAAGATGGAACGCCCTAACACTTATGGTGATATTCCTACATACGTACTTATTCCTTCTTTTGTAATTAGTGAGTTAAAGACGGCCTTCCAAATGGGCTTTGCCATCTTCATTCCCTTCATGGTCATCGATATGCTTGTTGCTTCGACCTTGATGTCCATGGGTATGATGATGCTTCCGCCGATGATGGTCTCACTTCCGTTTAAACTCCTCTTATTCGTCCTGGTTGACGGATGGCATCTCGTCGTGCAGTCGCTCGTTACGAGCTTTCATTAAAGGGGGTGCCTAGATGAGTCAAAACGATGTACTGTTTCTGGCCAAGGAGGCTCTACTGACTGCACTTATGGTCGGAGGGCCGATACTGGGCGTGTGCCTGCTCGTAGGTTTGCTGGTCAGCATCTTTCAAGCTATGACCCAGATTCAAGAGCAGACCTTAACCTTCATACCAAAAATCCTCGCAATCATTGCCGTGATGCTCCTCTTAGGACCATGGATGCTGAATGTTCTCACAGGATATACAGGAAATCTCTTTAACCAACTTGCCACTTTCGCGAATTACTAGAGCACAGGTACACCCGAAATGCGGTAAATATTATCTTCCCGGAGGCTTAACATGGGTTTAGCACAATTCTTGCAATGGAACCTGACCTTGTTTCTGCTCGTGCTCTCCCGTTGGGCGGGGATGATTATGCTGGCCCCGGTGTTTGGCGCTCGGGGGGTACCGGGTATGGTTAAGCTGGGTTTTGCAGTAAGTATCTCGGTGATTCTTTATCCCTTGATTCAAGGAGGCAATCCTCAGATTCCCTTGGAATTACTTCCTTATATCGGGATACTAGTTAAGGAAGTTCTGATAGGACTCGTCATCGGATTCGTCATCTATGCGCTAACCGCAGTTTTAGAAGGAGCGGGACAACTGATTGACCTGCAGATGGGCTTTACTATGGGGGGAGCCATTGACCCGGTCTACGGCGTGCAAAGCGCAATGACGGGTAATTTTCAAATGATCTTGGCGACCATGCTTCTCCTAGCTACAAATTCTCATCATTATATCATTGCGGCGATGGTTAAGAGCTATGCTTATATTCCAATCAATCCAGGGAGCTTGCCTCAGGGAATCGAATTTTATATTCATCTGGTTCGAGATGTATTTTCCCTTTCGATTCAAATTGCTCTCCCTGTATTTGGAGCCCTTGTGCTTGCGGACATCGGGGTTGGACTCTTATCCCGTACGGTTCCGCAGCTTAATATTTTCTCGATTATTTTCCCTGTGAAAATAATTTTTGGATTCATTCTTCTTTTCCTGGCAGTTCCCTTTTTCGGGGAATCCGTGAGCATGCTGTTTAATAAAAGCATGACCTGGGTGTTACAACTCTATAAGGGGTGGCAGCCATGAGTGAAAAAACCTTTCAGGCGACGCCCAAACGAAGGCAAGATGCCCGTAAAAAAGGACAAGTCTTTAAAAGTACGGAGATTGTATCCGCCCTCATGCTCTTGGGCTTCATAGCAGTCTTGAAATATTGGATTCCCTCGATGCTTGCAAAGATGCAATCCCTTTTCCCCTATGTTTATGGACTTTCTTATGAGTGGACAACCCGCTCAATCTCTAGTCTTATGGTGAGTCTCCTGTGGATTGGAATCCAGATCGTCGGTCCCATCTTCATCGTCGGAGCGGTGATTGCGATTGGAGCAAACTATTTGCAGGTTCGTTCTCTGTTTACGATCGAACCCTTGAAGCCTCAACTGAGCCGAATTAGTCTCATCAGCGGGGCCAAGCGGATGTTTGGAGCGCGGGCTTGGGTAGAATTAGCAAAATCTTTGTTCAAAGTCATTATCATTGGTTATTTCCTCTATGCAACCATCCGAGATAATTTTCAAATCTTCCCTGCTATGGCTAGACTTAGTGTAAGGCAAGGGGCTGCATTTATCGGCGGACTGCTCATCAATCTAGCCTGGAAAATTGCCATTTCCTTCGTCTTTATCGCCCTTTTTGATTATCTCTATCAATGGTGGGATTACGAAAAAAACCTCAAAATGTCCCATGAAGAGATGAAACAAGAATACAAACAAACCGAGGGAAATCCTCAAATCAAAGCAGAGATTAGAAGAAAACAAAGAGCCATGGCCATGCGAAGAATGATGCAGGATCTAAAAACTGCTGATGTCGTCGTAACAAACCCAACTCACTTCGCTGTTGCCCTACGCTATGACCCCAAAGAAAATTCCGCTCCCTACGTCGTAGCCAAAGGAGCCGACGAGGTCGCCCAACGAATCAAACAACTCGCCAAAGAATATGGCATTACGATTATGGAAAACAAGCCGCTGGCACGAGCACTCTTCGCTCAGACAGAAATCGGGCAAGGGGTGCCTGCGGATCTCTATAAAGCCGTGGCGGAGGTTCTCGCCTTCGTCTACCGCTTGAAACGGAAGAAGCCGACGGCTTAGGAAATTACTAAAACGAAGGAGGTAGGAATCCATTTATGGCCACAAATTCGAATCTTAGCCGCCGCTTAATCGCAAACACAGACGTCCTTGCCGCCATCGCCATCGTCTTCATTGTCGTCATGATGGTCATTCCGCTGCCTCCCTTTTTACTCGATATTCTACTGACCTTAAGCATAACTGCCTCAGTCCTAACCCTCATGCTCGCTGTTTTTACAAAAGACCCACTCGACTTTTCCGTACTTCCTTCCTTACTCCTTATGATGACCTTGTTCAGGCTTTCCCTGAATATCTCCACAACTCGCCTGGTTCTTCTAGACGGCTATGCGGGAGAAGTTATCCAGCAGTTCGGAGCGTTTGTTATTCGTGGAAACGCCGTCGTGGGTTTTGTCGTCTTTGCTATTCTGGTCATTGTAAATTTTATCGTTATAACCAAAGGTTCTGAGCGTGTATCAGAAGTTGGTGCTCGTTTCACTTTGGATGCGATGCCGGGAAAACAAATGAGTATCGATGCGGATTTGAATTCAGGGATGATTACAGAACAGCAAGCTCGGGATCGCCGTAGGAAGATTCAGTCTGAAGCAGATTTTTACGGAGCGATGGATGGTTCCAGTAAATTTGTCAAAGGGGATGCCATCGCGGCAATTATTATTCTCTTTATTAATATTATTGGGGGATTCATCTCCGGGGTTGTGATTCGGAAAATGGATATGATGGATGCCCTCCATACCTACACCTTACTGACTATTGGTGATGGCCTTGTTTCGCAGATTCCGGCTCTCTTGATCTCCACGGCAACTGGTTTAGTCGTTACTCGTGCAGCCTCAGATACAAACTTAGGTCAGGACTTGTCCAAGCAACTCTTCCAGACGCCGAAAGCACTCTACATCACGGCCGGGGTTGTGTTGGTTCTGGCAATGCTTGGATTACCTCCAATCCCTTTAATTATCGTTGCTCTCTTTCTCATTGGCATAGGGCGGTTTATGGAGAAAGATACAAAGAAGGCAGTGGTCGAAGAAACTGCGGCAGCTCGGGAGACCGCGATAGAAGAGAGCAAGAAGCCAGAGAACGTCTTAAATCTCCTGAATATCGATCATATGGAACTTGAATTAGGATATGCGTTGATCGCCCTTGTCGATGTCCAACAAGGTGGCGATCTTCTCGATCGAATCGTCCTGATTCGTCGACAAGTTGCCAGCGAACTTGGATTTATCGTACCTGTAATCCGGGTTCGAGATAATATGAACCTTCAGCCCAATCAATATTCGATAAAAATCCGGGGAGCAGAAGTGGCCGGGGGAGAGATTCTTGCCGATCATTATCTGGCTATGAGCAGTGGTATGGAGGAGGATAGTATCCCAGGCATTCCGACCAAGGAACCAGCCTTCGGACTTGATGCGAAGTGGATAAACTCTATGTACCGCGAACAAGCGGAAATGTACGGGAATACCGTTGTCGATGCTCCGACGGTTCTGGCGACACATCTTACGGAAGTGATTAAGTCAAATGCCTGGGAAATCTTGAGCCGTCAAGATGTAAAAACGCTTATGGATCATGCTAAGGAGCAGGCTCCGGCCGCAGTCGAGGATGCCATGGAACACTTGAACCTCGGACAGATTCAGAAAATCCTCTCGAATCTTCTCCGGGAAAGAGTCTCCATTCGGGATATGGTCACGATTCTTGAGACGCTTGCGGATTACGCCAGCTCGACGAAGGACCTCGACCGCTTAACCGAATATGTCCGTCAGTCTTTGGCGCGCCAGATTCTACAACCCTTGCTCAGTGCAGATAAACTCTTACCTGTGCTCACCTTAGAACCGAAGCTCGAACAACAGATTTTGGATAGCATTCAGCCTTCGGACTTTGGAAATTATATGACACTTGACCCGCGTGTCTTGCAAGAGCTGATGCAAGCGCTCAGTCGGGAAATGGAGAAGATGGTGCTCAAAGGGTATACCCCCATATTGGTCTGCGCCCCTGTGGTGCGGATTAACTTAAAAAGGGTGACTGAGCGGCAATTGCCTCAGCTTATCGTATTATCTTATAACGAACTCGTTCATGGAGTTCAAGTTCAGGCTGTAGGGATGGTGATGACTGGAAATGCGGGTTAAACGATTTGTCGGAGATAGTGTAGCAGAAACCATGGGAAAAGTGAAACGAGAGCTCGGTTCAGATGCGGTGATCCTTCAGACTCGGCAGTTTAAGGAAGGTGGCATCTTTGGCCTTTTCGGAAAGCCGAGAGTAGAAGTAATGGCCGCAATTGAAGAGCTACCGGTTTCGAAAAAACAAAGTCAAAAGACCAGTAATACCTACCCAGCGAACTCTTATGCACCACAGAAGGAAACACCTTCTCCAAGTGGAGTAGAGTACAATGGCATGGGAACTCCATCTGTGCCACAGCATACAGATATACCCCAAGGGTCACAGGGGGACACGTCCACGTACACGAATTCTCTGAAAGCAACTGAGGCGAATTCCGTCGAGGAAGAGCTTCAGTCCATGCGCAAACTTCTGGAAAATATGAACCGCCAGATGGAAGGGCTTGAGGGGGAGCAGGGGGTCTGGCCTGTACCTTTGCAGAAATGGGCAGAGCTTCTCCGAGAGCGTGGTGTTAGTCCTAAGCTTACGAAAAGACTTCTCAGGATGGTCCAACAAAATGTTCGGGAAGAGGATTGGGCTGAAGATCACCGTGTAAAGCAAAGCCTTAAAGAGGGGATTCGTCAGATTTGTTGTAATACGGCTTCGATCCAACCGGGGGTACGCAAGCCACGAATCGTTGCTTTAATCGGGCCGACGGGTGTTGGAAAAACGACCACGATTGGCAAGCTTGCGGCTGGGTTTAGTATCGTGGATAAGCGGCGTGTCGCTTTGATTACGGCGGACACCTATCGTGTAGCTGCCGTAGAGCAACTCAAAACCTTTGGTGAGATTATCGGTGTACCGGTCGACGTCGTGATGACTCCGTCTGGGCTCAAAGAGGCAATCGAACGTCACTCGGATAAAGAACTTATTTTTATTGATACCGCCGGCCGAAGCCCACATCATGATTTGCATATGTCAGAGCTTAAGTCCTTTCTAGATAAGGCTCAGCCTGATTTAACCCTACTTGTTATGAGTGCCTCAACCCATTCCTCGGATCAGGCCAAGATTTTCGAGCGCTTTGAAGCGTTAACAACCCACTTTATTTTTACTAAACTTGATGAGACCATCAATGGGGGAGCGATTCTAAACCTCCTCGAAAGAACGGATCAGCCTGTTGCTTATATTACGAATGGACAAAATGTCCCTGATGATATAGAAGTCGCGACACCGGAACGCTTAACCCGTTATATTTTGGGGGAGGGGGATGTCCGTGAATGATCAGGCAAGGGTGTTAAAACGCTTAGCCTCCCGCCAAAGTGTCGGTAAGAAATCGAGTTTACGGGTCATCGCCGTGACGAGCGGTAAAGGTGGAGTGGGTAAAACTAGCTTTAGTGTCAATCTTGGTATGGCCCTGATAGATTTTGGGTATCGCGTTATCTTGATGGATGGGGACTTAGGACTTGCCAATGTAGACATTGCTTTAGGAATCACCCCACGGTATACCTTAGAACACTTACTCAATGGAGAGAAAACCTTAGAGGAGATTCTGGTTTATGGTCCGAAAGGAATTGGAGTTCTTCCAGGGGGATCTGGGGTACAAGATTTAGCTAATATCGAAAGAGAACGGCTGGGAGAGGTACTTAGAAACCTTGGACGCCTAGAATCCCTGGCAGATATCGTAATTATAGATACAGGAGCCGGCTTAGGACATACCGTCATTAATTTTCTCAAGGCTGCCGATGATATCATCTTGATTACGACACCTGAGCCGACAGCCCTAACGGATGCGTATGGGCTCTTAAAAACCTTGCGGACGGATGATCAAGCGATTTTAGTGAATGTTGTAGTGAATCGAGTTCAGCGGGAAGCTGATGCACGGGCAACCTTTGAACGACTTGAGAGCGCTGTTCGACGGTTTTTAAATGGCTCCCTGAATCTCCTGGGGTGGGTATACGAAGACCCAATGGTTGGAAAGGCCGTCATGAAGCAAGAGCCTCTCGGGTGTACCTATCCGGAAAGTGCAGCCTATCAATGCATTCAGTGGATTGCGGGCTCCGTATCTGGGCTTTATCTAAGACCCCCCCGTCAATCGGGTGGGATTAGAGGCTTTATATCAAATCTTTTACGCACATTTTAGCGTGGTTCAACAACGTCCTCAGTGTGGGATTTCCCATGGAAGAGTGTAATAAAGAAGGATTTTGATGATCGTGAGGGGGTGAGGTTGTGTCATACCGAGAGAAGCTAATCTCCGGGTTACAAGTAGAGTTGCATGTACTCGAAGGGGACTATAAAGGACATCACAAGACGCATGTGGACGAAGTTGGCCAGAAACGAATTTCTGTTTATGCTCCACAGAGTGAAGGGACGATTATTCCCTTGAAAGAAGGAACCCGGGTTGAAATCATATTTTGGGATGACGTCGCTTCTTATACGATGGATTCGGTAATCGTGCAGCGTATTGCAGTTCCAGTTCCAATCTTAGTCTTAGAATTTCCTGATGATATCCGTAGAGTTCAGCGACGGAATTTTGTTCGAGTCGCCGCCTTCTATCCGATTACGTTCCAAGTTGTAGAAAAAACAGGCTTAAGTGATGTGAAAAAAGCAAATATGCTTGATCTCAGTGGTGGGGGAATGCGTTTCCAAGCGAAGGAAAAGCTCGATAAAGGAACCATTTTATATGCCTACCTTGAGCTACCGTCAGGAACGCTTGGGACGCCGGGACGGGTGTGTCGAGTAGAACCTATTGAGAACACTAACAAGTTCTCCATGTCAGTGGATTTTTATCAAATCTCCGAACGGGATCGCGATCGCATCGTTCGATGTGTTTTTGATATCCAAAGAGACATGCGCAAGAAAGGATTGGTCTAGTTTATGGAAATCACTCAACTCCAAAGGGATGCGTTGCGTGAGGTTGGAAATATCGGATCAGGACATGCTGCGACTGCTCTCTCTACGTTACTTCAGCGCAGAATTGATATGTCCGTGCCTGAGGTCTGGGCAATCTCTTTTGAAGAGGTTGCTTCAGTAATTGGCCAACTCGACTCCCCTCAGGCGGTCATTTACGTCAAGGTTGAAGGAGATGCCCCCGGAAAGGCAGTATTCTTCTTCCCAGTAGAGAGCGCTGAAATCATGGTGCAAGCACTGTTTGGCTCGAAGGAGTCCTTTAATCTCTTTGAAGATGAGATGGCACAATCTGCACTCAAAGAAGTTGGTAATATCATGGTTAGCTCGTTCCTTATGGCGCTGACACAGTTTTCCGGAATTCCGTTGCAGCCTTCAGTGCCCGCTTTGGCTGTTGACATGGCGGGGGCTATCCTGGATGCCATCCTCTTAGAAGATGGCTCACTCGAGGATAAGGTTCTTTTTATTGATACCCAACTCTCTGGAATTCCCCAGATTGAGGGACAATTTATCTTTTTACCGAATGACGGTTCTTTGAGAAAACTATTGGGAGCTTTAGGGATATGAGCAATGTTATAAATGTAGGTATGGCTGACCTTAAGACGACAAAAGCACCGAATATCCTGATGACTGCTGGCTTAGGGTCCTGTATTGGTATATGCGTTCACGATCCGATTGTAAAGGTGGGTGGGATGGCTCACATTATGTTGCCAGCGGCGAACGGAAACAACGGCGGGAACCCAGCGAAATATGCGGACTCCGCAATGGAGATTCTTATCGCAGATATTCTTCGCCTGGGTGCGCAAAAATCTCGATTACGTGCCAAGATAGCAGGCGGGGCTCAGATGTTTTCTTTTCCCGGTAAGCCACCTGTTTTAAAAATAGGAGATAGAAATGCAGAAGCAGTTGCTGAGGAACTGAAACGCTTTGGGATTCCCTTGATTATCTCAGATGTGGGTGGAAGTTTTGGACGGACCATTCATTTTGATGTCGGGACTGGGGATCTCAAGGTTCGTACAATTAACCACGGCGAAAAGGTGATTTAGTGTGAAGATGGATACTCTGCGTGTCTGGGCCTGGCGTTTAGCCCTTGTGGTTTCTCTTGTTGTCGCGCTGCTCAGCGTTGTGAGCGGAGTCTCATTTCTCCAAGTGGTTCTCCGAGGCATTCTCGGGTTTGCTCTTATCTATGGAATGAGCGTGCTAAGTATATACCTCTTCGAAAAAACGGGTTTCAGTTCGGAGCCAGAAGTCGGGGCATTATTAGATATAGCTGTCGGTCAAGAGGATGAACTTCCTTCAGCTTCTATGGAGCAGGGGGAAGATCTTGCAAAAAAAACATATGGACAAAAGAGCTATTCGACTGGTGGGATTGGACAATCACCGATTCCTGGCCAAGTAAATCAAGAACTTGCTCAAGGGCTACCAAGTGAAGAAAAACAAGCAGAAATCGTGAGGCGAATGGGCTGGGGAGAATAATTCAAAGGAGGGAGAGCCAACATGATGCAAAACCCTTATGAGGCGGCCAATCGGGGACCGTGGAAAGTAGAACAAATTGAAAAATACTTGCCTTTGGTCAAGCGTATTGCCGGTCGGTTGGCTATTTCCTTACCTCAACACGTCGATGAAGATGATCTCATTGGTTACGGGGTTTTCGGATTACTAGATGTATTGGATCGTTTCGATGTCAGTCGAGGAGTAAAGTTCGAGACCTATGCTACCATTAGAATTCGTGGCGCAATGATTGATGGGTTAAGAGCGATGGACTGGGTCCCACATTCTGCACGCCAGAAAGTGAAGCATATCCAAGAAGCCTTTATCGAAGTTGAAGCTCAACTGGGACGCCCTGCTACGGTATTGGAAGTCGCTGCCCATCTCCAGATGGATGCTCACGACCTCGAAGGGGCAATTCTTCAAGGACAAATGCTCAATCTAACCTCCCTCGATGAGATGGCAGCTGGTGAGGATGGAGATTCCCATCTCTCCCCCCTTAGTCAGCTAAAAGACCCTCTAGCCCAAGAGGCTTATCAAGAAGTAGAACTTAATGACCAACGTCAGCTCTTAGCAACAGCAGTTGAAAAACTTCCAGATAAGGAAAAGCTCGTCGTTGCACTGTACTATCAGGAGGACTTAACCCTCAAGGAAATCGCCGCCGTTATGAAGCTGTCAGAATCGAGAATTTCCCAGTTGCATTCTCAGGCTATCCTACGTTTACGAGGCCGACTAAGCAGGCAGAAGAAGAATTTATTCTAACCAAGAAAACCTTAAGTTTTGACAAACTTTTTACGATAATCTACATGGACTCTATTTTTTTATGGAGGTGATGCCATGACAGGAATCAATGTCCTTTCCACAGGAGTATCCCCAAAAAGCAAAGAAGAAGGATTCTCCGTTTCAGAAAAAGCCCAAACAAGTATGGATTCAGCGGTAATTGACTTCGCTACAATCTTAGGCGGTTGGGTCGCACAAATGAGTGGACAGGGACAAAACTCTGGATTCCAGAGCAATGAGCCGGCAGGCAAGGAAGCCAATTCCGGACGAAATGCCCTATTAGGGTTAGATGGGTTGCAAGCGATGATTGGAACCATCCAAGGATACGGAAATCCTCAGGAGGTTCGGGTGGAAGAGGTGCAAGGTAAGCAAGTCCAAACTCTCATGGGATGGACTAATGGACAAGGGAGTGAAGTTCCCACAGGGGAGGGTACGCTCGAATCCCTTCTTGCACAGATTAAGAATTTGCAAAACTCAGCTGCAACATTTAATCCAATAGGTAACATAGGGGAAGCATACCGGTCAGGGATGATGACGGAGCAACCTCTGGGGAAGAACTCCCCACAATCGGAGTTGGATTTATATAAAGGTGTGATTTCAGAATTACTTAAGGAAATGTCAGGGAAGATTCAGGAAGTAACTGGGAATAACCCCGAATCTTTAAACACTTCTGCACAACAAAAGATAGAGCTAGTAGCGCAACGCCTGAATAGTGGATTGTTCACTCAATATGTAGGTGGGAGACAGTTTCAAGCGGTAAGTGATGATAGTTCATCTTTGATTTCGAGTCATTCCGCGAGTGTCCAAGAAGACGAGGCTCTTTTGGCGAAAGGACTTCTGCAGGTAACTAATTCGGCAAAGCCTAAGACTAATATGGACTCGATATCCTTAACTAATCAACACTTACAATCCATTGCCCAGTTCACTGATGAACAAAAGGGTAAGCAAGAAAATAAGCCAGACATCCGTAATAGCGTACTGGAGAATCCAGGTAATATAGTTTTCCAGAAACACGAGGCAGTAAATACTAACCCTCTTAGTGAGGAAGTTTTGCGCTCAGTACCGCTTTCTACGCAAGAAGGAGATCTAGCAAAAGGGGGGGGGCCGGAGAAAGGCTCTACCCCACAAAAACGCTTCAGTGTAGAGGATACTACGGCACAAGACCTTACTTCGGAAGGTACTGGGATTATGAGTCAAACTAAAGAAAATGTTCAGTTACAATCAAAAGTGGAGAATAAAGTAGAATTGCCAATCTGGGCTCAGGTCGCTCGTGATATTCATGAAAAAGCCTTTCAAGCCAGACCCAATATACGGGAACTGGATATTCAGCTTCATCCCGCGGAACTTGGGCAGATTCGCCTCTCCTTAAGGTGGGAAGATGGTCAAGTTCACCTTCGGATGGTAGTCTCTGAATCTGGAACGGGGCAAATGCTTCAATCAAACTTATCCGACCTTAGAGAGAATCTCTCCCAGTTAGGAATTCAATGTGGAATGCTTGAAATGGGTCTTGGCGATCAACAGAGAAATTCTCGCGATCAACAAGGTCAAGAAGCTTTAAATCAAGCACGGGTAAATCGTGAGGAGTCCCAAGAAATTCAAAGCAACAACGAATTAGATACCTTGAGCGTTACAGGGTTACATGAATCCAAGGAAGTCAGTAACCGAATCAATGTAACCGCGTAGGAGGAAGTCATGAGTACTACAGTTAATAGCACACCCTATACAAATAATACTTCGTCGACAGCGAAGTCTAGTGACAGCAAAGTCGTCTCCGATGCTGTCGGCAAAGCCCTTGGGAAGGATGACTTTCTGAAGCTGCTTACTACAGAGCTCAGAAACCAGGATCCGCTTTCTCCGATGGATAATAAGGATTTCATCTCGCAAATGGCCCAGTTTAGCTCACTTGAGCAAACGAATAACATGGCAAACTCGATGGAAACTTTGAATACCAGTATATCTTCACTTTTCCAGCATTCTCTTTTAAGCCAAGGTGCGGCCCTGATAGGCAAGCAAGTTGCTGGGATGGATAGTACAGGGGATTCTTTAATTGAAGGGATAGTAGAAGCTGTGAAGTGGTTGGATGGAAATCCCCAGCTTCAACTCCGGATGGCAGACGGAAGCATAAAGGGTATGGAAATGAATGAGATTATTTCCGTATCGGAATCGAAGAAAGGAACAGATCAAGTGGCCAACCCGGAGACTGAGCCGACTGTGCCAGATACAGGGTCTTCGGATAGCGAAATACAAATGTAAGTTACAAGAAGTAAAATATGGCCCTAAATGGGTATTAAGTGAAATTGGGGGAATGCCTCGATGCTACGTTCTTTATATTCAGCCATTTCTGGACTTAAAAATCACCAAGTTAAAATGGACGTTATCGGTAACAACATTGCCAACGTCAATACAACAGGCTTTAAACGGAGCCGTGTGACCTTCTCTACTATGCTTAGTCAAACTATGAGGGGTGCTTCCTCACCTTCAGCAAATCAAGGAGGAACAAACCCTGCTCAGATTGGTTTAGGATCCATGCTTGGCTCAATTGACCAGATTATGACTCAGGGAAGCTCGCAATCA
Organism: Desulfitobacterium elongatum; assembly: GCF_055378975.1. Taxonomy (NCBI): domain Bacteria; kingdom Bacillati; phylum Bacillota; class Clostridia; order Eubacteriales; family Desulfitobacteriaceae; genus Desulfitobacterium; species Desulfitobacterium elongatum. The sequence continues at coordinate 1,124,243 of NZ_AP038772.1, forward strand.
ACGGGTAAAGATACCGATATGATGCTTCAAGGCAATGGATTTTTTGTATTAAATAATTCTGGTCAGACTGTCTTCTCAAGATCTGGGGCATTCAGTCAAGATAGTAATGGAAATCTTATTGATCCTGGAACAGGTGCTTTGGTTCAAGGATATATGTGGGGCACTGACGGTTCAACCGCTGCAGATTGGTCGACCCCCCTTGTACCGATAAAATTTGCTATTGGAGATACAGTTCCTGTTGATACAACGACAAATGCTTTTGATATACCTGGGTCCGCGTTTGTAAAAACTACAACGGGTAGCTGGGTGTATTCGAATCCAGCACTAATTGGAGTAGATACTGCATCAATCGATGTGACTGCTATAACCGGAACTACTACCGTTGATGAAAATACTGGTACAATTACGACAGATACAGATCCTACTGCGGGTGGTCCTTATACGATTACAGGTGTTGTATACCCTGCAGCACCAACTATACCTCAAGCTACACTTACCAGCTTTAGTATCGACCAAAGTGGTATTGTTACTGGGGTATACAGTAATGGTACGGCATCAGCTACCAAGCGAATTGGACAAGTAGCTATTGCTAAGTTTGCAAATGACGCGGGCTTATCTAATTTAGGAAATAGCTTCTATGCTGCGTCAAATAACTCAGGAATTCCCTCGATTGGTTCTGCAGGTGCACAAGGGCGTGGAACAATCGTCCCTAGCGCCGTTGAAATGTCCAACGTTGACCTTTCCCAAGAGTTCACTGACATGATCGTTACTCAGCGTGGCTTCCAAGCGAATTCTCGTGTTATCACAGTATCAGACACTCTGCTTCAGGAACTAATCGATCTGAAACGTAACTAATCTTAAAGGTTAGCTGAGGTTAACGCGCTAACTCTTTGAAAATGCTTGAATAATCCCTAACGGGAGGAACGAAACGATGCGTTTATTAGGTACTGCTGCCTCTGGGGTTCGAGCTCAGCAGGCAGCCTTAGATACCGTGGGAAATAATATTGCTAATGTAAATACTCCGGGGTATAAGGCAAAGCGTGTGGAATTTGCTGAGGCTCTCGCAGCTGAATTACGGCCCGAAGGGATGACCTCAAATGGGGCTCCTGTAGGTGAGCGAATCAGCGTGGGCGCGGGAGTGGTTTATCCCGCGATTAGCACGGATTTTCGTCAAGGAACCTTTGCCGATACGGGAAATCCTTTTGACCTAGGGATAGATGGAGAGGGATTTTTTCCTGTTCGAATGGCCAATGGTCAAAGTGGGTATACACGGGTGGGAAACTTCCAGGCCGATGCCCAAGGGAAGCTCGTCAACGCTGAGGGGCAAACACTTGAAGTTCGTATACCGCTGGACGTGACAGACCTGAGCGTGGATGATACCGGTAAGATTACAGGACTCCTCAATGGAGAACAGAAGGTTTTTGGACAAGTCATCTCGGACGCTCCAGAAGGGGAACAACTTAATTTTCCAGTTGGGACGCTTCAGACCGATGAACAGGGACGGCCACTCGATTGGACGGGTGGAGTTCTCCCTGCAGCTTTAGTCATCCCAGAAGGAGCTGGGGAAGTCAGTATGAGTCCAGATGGAATGATCAGTGGTCTCATTAATGGGACTCGCGAATCCTTGGGTCAAGTGACCCTAGCTTCCTTTATCAATCCTGATGGCCTGGAAAAGAGCGGAGAAAATCTCTTTCTTGTGCCGAATGTCCCAGGAGTAACCGGTGCGGAGCTCATTGGGGTGCCAGGGAGTCAAGTTCAGAATCAATCTATAGGAAAGCTCCATACACAGGCTTTAGAGCAATCCAATGTCGATCTGGGTTCAAGCATGACAGACCTAATTCAAGTCCAGAGGGCCTATCAGATGAATGCCCGAATGATTACGAATGGAGATCAGATGTGGAGCCTAGCCAACTCCTTAAGGAGGTAATTAGATGTCTGGATGGTTAGATCTTCCGGTAATGAACGTCTTAGAGAAAGGACTGGATGCTTCCAGTCAAAGACAAAGAGTGTTATCCAATAATGTAGCCAATGTGGATACTCCGAATTTCAAACGTTCGGACGTCGACTTTCAAAAGGTTCTCGGTCAGGCCTTAGGAGTGGTTGGGGATGACCTGCCACTTAAGGTCACTTCTCCTTTGCACCTCCAAAAGCCGGATGCTATCAATCAATCTGGAGTTGTCACGGATCAAAATTCGACCTTCCGAACGGATGGAAATAACGTGGATATCGACCGTGAAATGACCAATGTCGCAGAAAACGGTCTATATTATAACTCGGTGACTCGAGCTGTTTCCTCTCAATTGGGACTTTTACGCATGGTTATTCAACAAAAATAAAATGCTTTAATACTTCAGGTGAAGCAAAAAACTCCACCTGAAGTGAGTTTACTTTGGGATGAAGTAGACTTACTCCAGGGAGGAAGAGGTAGGGAAAACGATGCTAAGAGGACTTTATACGGGTGCATCAGGAATGCTAGCCGCTCAAACCCAGAGTGAAATCATTGCCGATAATGTGGCTAATATCCGTACTCCAGGTTACAAGGGGGAAGAGGCAAGCAATAAAGCCTTTCCAAGTATGCTTTTGGAAAGAACCAGCACAGTCGGAGGAATGCCTGAGAATATGCCGATTGGGGGTATGGGAGCAGGCGTCGTTGTCGACCAAATCACTCGGATGAATGTTCAGGGTGCCCTTCAGACCACTGAGCTCTCCACAGATTTGGCCTTAACTACTGATGGCTACTTTGCCGTGGAAACCCCGAATGGGGAACGATATACCCGAAATGGGCATTTTCAGCTGAATTCCGAAGGTATGCTACAAACAGTAGAGGGATTTCCTGTGCTTGGAGAAAATGGGCCGATTGGGCCTCTAACGAAGGATTTCACGGTCGATCCCAATGGAACCATCATGGATGAGGGACAGGCCATGGGTCAGTTAAGAATTGTTGAAATTCCGAAAGAGGCGCTTATTCGTGAAGGACAGTCTCTCTATGTCTCGAATCAACCGGCTCAGGCCTTTGTAGGAAATGCGGGAATTCAGCAAGGTGTAGTCGAGGGATCAAACGTAGACATGTCAGGTCAAATGGTCAAGATGATCACGGTAATGCGAGCCTACGAAGCCAATCAAAAGGTCATCCAGACCCAAGACGCAACCTTAGATAAGGCAGTGAATGAAATCGGAAAGATTTAATAATATTCAAAGATAGATTGAATAAGGAAGTGTTTTCATGGGCAGTCAGGTCGTGGTTTTTGCATTAGGACAAGAAGAATATGGCATGCCAATCGAGGTCGTACGTGAAATTACCCGATTAGGAGATATCCGTCCGATTCCTAAAGCTCCGGACTATGTTAAAGGGCTTATCAACATTCGCGGGGCAGCAATCCCCTTGATTGATTTGCATGTTCGCTTTGGTATAAATTCGGGCGGGCTTGTATCTGCCAAAGATGGAGAAGCATCCATCGAGAATGAGTTTGCTTTAATCACGGAAGTCGAGGGCGACCTCGTAGGCTTTGCGGTAGACCAAGTAAAAGAAGTTCGGATTCTGGATAATATCGCCCCAACACCGCCTCTTGTCACTGCTTCCTTTATCGGTGGGCTTGTCAATCTTCCGGATCGTATCATTATGCATCTGATCCCGGAAAGAATCCTCGAAAAAGAAGAACTTCTGGGAATATCTCAGCTCGCATAAGGATTAGAACAACCCTTTGACAGAGCAACTTTAAGTAAAAGGTTTATTACACGAAAGGAGAGAAAGCACTGATGAACTCGGCCGAGATGCTCCTTTTATTCCAGTTGCAAAGTATGAACCAGGCTTGGCAGGATAATTCGAAGACGGATTCTGGAAAGACAGATGCTTCACAGGCTCTCCTTTTCGCCACTTTACTTCAATCCGCACTAGCCGGGGGAAGTGGGTCAGGTTCGGGAAGTAGTTTAGCCTTAGAAGCCCTCACCGGGCAAGGCCTTTTGAATTCACAGAATGTCCTGGGGAATCCCATGAGCTTACCTTCTTCGGTAAACTCTTCTTCTTCTTCGGTCAAGTCTTCTTTGGATTCCTACAACGCTTCTAGAGTCGCTTATAATAGTGTGAATAAACCCGAAATAGAACAGCTCATCGCCGAGGTCGGACAGCGCTATGGAGTTGACCCCAATCTCATTCGCCAGGTCGTCATTGCTGAGTCGGATTTCAATTCCAAAGCAGTTTCATCGACTGGAGCGATGGGATTGATGCAGCTTATGCCTGGAACCGCCCGCTCTTATGGTGTCGACGATCCCTTTGACCCTGTGCAGAATCTGAACGGTGGAACTCGTTTTCTACGGGATCTTTTGAATCGCTTTAATGGGAATATCTCGCTTGCCTTAGCAGGTTATAACGCCGGTCCTGGTGCAGTTGAAAAGTATAATGGAATTCCGCCCTATCGTGAGACGCAGAATTACGTGCAGAAAATACTTAATGGAATAGGCAAATTTGACGCGCAAGCGTAGACTTGGAAGCCCTTCACTTGTAAATGACTACAGAGGAGGGCTTCTTCCTCGCCCAACAGGTCTTATGGAACCTTGACCTCCAACACTGGAAAACCTATAATATCTTCAGTAGAAGGTTTTCCTTCCAAAGGGGTGGGAGATGGCAGACTATTATCTATATCTATGGAGGGCAACTTGGTTTGAAGCACTAGGACTTTTGTGCCTGGGTGTTTTTGTCGTGGCGCGTTTAATATGGAAAGCACTTACTATACAGAAACAGGGCTCAGGACGCTTTCGAAAGTTAATCATCGTTTTAAAAGTAGTAGGGTGGGTTGGAATTCTTAGTGCCTATCTTCTCATGCTTCATGGGGTTGAACCGGATTGGTTTGCCAAAGCCCAATGGATTCAAGGAGAAGTTCAAGGGAAAACCATGACTCTGAGCTCTCGAAATCCCTATACCATAGAGATACAATCGGAAACTGGCCCGAAGACCTTGTTTGTCGATGGATTTTCCTATCAGGAACTCAGCCCTGGGCAGAGAGTTAAAATGAGCTATCTGCCTCATCGGTTAGAAGTAGTGACGTGCGAAATTCTCCCTAAATAGGGCAAAAAGCGTAAGATTGGAGGGAATAACCTTGAGCGCAGAGGTTTACTTCACTAGCCTAAAAATAAAGAATGGTCAAAGCCTCTTGAACAAATTAGAGCAACTTATATCCCGGTCGGGCATTCTTGCAGGGATTGAGGAAAAAGATTTGGTAGCGATCAAACTCCACTTTGGGGAACGAGGAAATCTCGCCTATATTCGCCCTCAATTTGTACGCAGAGTCGTGGACCAAGTAAAGAAGATAGGTGGACGCCCTTTTTTAACGGATGCCAATACACTTTATGTGGGATCTCGATCGAATGCAATTGATCATCTAGAGACGGCCATCGAAAACGGATTTGATTATTCCGTGGTGGGAGCCCCTCTGGTGATTGCCGATGGACTAAATGGGAAAGACTATGTCTCAGTACCTGTTAATCTAAAGCACTTTAAAGAGGTTAAAATCGGAAGTGCCACCGTTCATGCAGATGCATTAATTGCCATCACCCACTTCAAAGGGCATGAAGTAACCGGTTTTGGCGGAGCTCTCAAGAACATCGGAATGGGCCTTGGAAGCCGTGCTGGAAAGCAACAACAGCACTCAGATCTACGTCCCAGTATTAATGAAAAGAGATGTATTGCATGTGGCAAATGCAAGAACTGGTGTCCAGCCTCTGCAATCACTGTAGAGGGTAAAGCTCAAATCAATCAAGAACTCTGTATCGGGTGTGGGGAATGTACCATAACCTGTCCCTACAAAGCAATTGCTGTAAATTGGAAGACGACGCCAGACATAATTCAAGAGAAGATTGTGGAGTATACCGTGGGCGCTTTGAAAGGAAAAGAAGGGAAGACGGGTTATATTACGTTTGTAAACAACGTATCCCCTCTTTGTGACTGTTGCGCTTGGAATGATATCCCGATCGTTCAGGATATCGGAATATTAGCTTCTAAGGACCCTGTTGCTATCGATCAGGCTGCTGTGGATTTGGTGAACCAGGCCCACGGAAATCCTCATTCCATCTTAGGGGAGCGGCATCAGGAGGCAGATAAGTTCCGTGTCGTCCATCCAGGGGTGGATTGGTCTGTTCAGTTGGCTTATGGCGAAGAGGTCGGACTTGGGACTCGAGCTTATCAGCTCATCACAATTGGGTAGTGGATTGTTGAGAAATTCTTTATAAAACCAGTTAATGGTAAACACTGTAAAAAATCTCATTCCTTTCCCAACACAAAAGTGTCGTAATATGATATTATAGGTAATAAACTAATTATAGATGAGGGAAGGAGGGGTGAGGGTTTATGCGTATTCAAAAAGTCAACGATACTACAATCCGCATCTTCATCTCCTTTACCGAACTTGCTGAACGTGATGTTTCTATGGCTGACTTATTTCAACGTTCTCCAAAGAGCGAACAGCTTTTTTGGGAATTGATCGCTCAGGCAAGGGAAGAAGTGGAGTTTAATCTTGACCAGCCTTTCTGGATTCAGGCAACAGCGGCTTCGAATGATGAATTCGTGATTACTGTGATGAAGCAAGAAGATGGTCTGGAAACGGTGGTCAAAGAAAAGGAGAAAAAGCGTCCGAGTCGGACTAAGGTTACGGAATGGGTGTATGTCTTTGAGGATATCGAGGATGTCCTCGCCGCAGTGAAGCGCATTCCTGACTTCTCACGTGTACGTTCCAGCCTCTTTGAATTTGAAGGTGAGTATTATCTAGCCGTTAGCCACCTTGGCTCAGGTAAGAAAAAACAAATTGCGGAAGCCATGTTTGATGAGTATGGAGAACTTGTGGACATCGCCAAGCTTTTCTTAGAAGAGCATGGGAGAGTTATTCTTAAGGAGCGCGCTTTACAAACGCTAAAGACGCAATTCAAGTTTTGATTGAGATCAGCTCAGTGGTTTAGTGTATATTTGGCAATGCCGAGTTTTATTAATGAGAAAGAAGCATGTGCAGTTTATCATAGTGCGCATGCTTCTTCTTTTGAAATTTCGCTCTGCGTAGGTTGAGTTGATAATTTAACTATGTAATAATAAAAGTTGTGGAAACTTTACATATTTTTCACACAAGTTGAACCCGATGATGTAGGAATAAGTCCGGGATATGTTGTAAACAAGACGAACAAACGACTTTACCTTTAAAGTTTTGAGTTTGAACCGTTGAGTTGCAAAAAATACAAGGCTGTGAATGTTTCTTAGAGGCTCTCAAAGCGAGGTCGAAAGAAAGTACTACACCTTGATGGGGGCCAGTGTAGTCGTTCGTAGTTTGAATCTCAATCGGGGTTAGGGGAGCAGAATTCATTAAGCTCGTACCTCCTGTCTTGCATGTACGCCTATCATATGCTATCTGCCCTGTCGAAATCCTAAAAATGGCGCGGGAAAGTTAGGGAGAAATGCTTGGAAATTTGTCTGAATACTAAGGAGTGTCAGATTATGAGAGATAAGAAATCCTTGCTACGAGCGTTACCTGCAGTTCATGAGGTCTTCGCTCAGCTCGAAGGCATGAAAGAATTCAGTCCGATATTGGCGAATAAAAGTATAAATCAGCGTGTAACCGATAAGATTCGTCAAGTTCTTCAGGAAGCCCGGGACAATATTTTAGATGAGGGAACTTTAGAGGCATCGGCTAATAGCACTGAGGGGTTATGGAGCCTGCAAAGTGGGGAGTTCGAAAAAGAATTATGGCCTTGGCTCATCGCTAAGCTTCAGAAGGGCTTAGTGATAAACCCGAGAAGTCTGAGAAGAGTTATTAATGGGACTGGAGTTGTTCTTCATACCAATTGCGGGCGGGCAGTTTTAGCTCCCCAAGTCGCTGAATTTATCGCGGAACAGGCTTGTCGGTATAGTAACCTTGAGCTGAATTTGGAAACCGGAGAGCGCGGTTCCCGTTATGTCCATGTGGAGAAGCTGTTATGTCATTTGACCGGAGCCGAGGCAGCGATGGTCGTGAATAATAATGCAGCCGCAGTGCTTCTGGTGATGAATACCTTCGCCCAGGGTCGTGAAGTTATCGTCTCAAGGGGAGAACTCGTGGAGGTTGGAGGTTCCTTCAGGATTCCCGAGGTCCTTAAAGCCGGAGGGGCACGTTTGGTTGAAGTGGGCTCCACGAATAAAACCTGGCTCAAAGATTACGAGGGAGCGATTGGGCCAGAGACGGCAATCCTGCTTAAGGTCCATACAAGTAACTATCGAATTGAAGGCTTCACGCATTCCGTCTCAGGGCAAGAACTCACTGAATTGGGAGCGCACTATGGGATTTCTGTGGTTGAGGATTTAGGGAGTGGAAGCTTTCTAGATGGTTCTACCCTTGGCTTTCATCCTGAACCAACGATTAGTCAAGCGATCAAAGCAGGGATTTCCTTGGTTACCTTCAGCGGAGACAAGCTCTTGGGTGGTCCTCAAGCAGGAATTATCGTAGGAAAACGCAAAGACATTGAAGCTTTAAGGAAAAATCAATTGACTCGGGCCTTACGGATTGACAAGTTGACCTTAGCTGCTTTGGAAGGGACGCTCAGATTATATGAGAGCGGGGAGGTCGAAAAAATTCCAGTCTGGAAGATGCTTTCGATGCCAGAAGCGGAATGTCAGGCCCAGGCAGAACAGATGAAGGCAGACCTCGAGGCCTATTCCGAGTTTCAGGTCGAGGTCCAGGCGAACTATTCCCAAGTAGGAGGAGGGGCGTGGCCGACAGAAGATCTTCCTACCTGGGTGTGTGCCTTAAGGCCAGTTGAAGGGTCTGTGACTCTGCTTGAGGAATTCCTAAGGGGAGGAGAGATCCCTATCCTCGCACGGATTCAAAAAGACTGGTTACTTCTCGATCCGAGGACTTTATTAGAGGGAGATAGAGAAGAAATCCTGAATCGACTTTCTCAATGGAGCCCTTCCAAGGAGTAGTAGCAGTCAAGTCCATATCCCAGCTGAGAAAGTATTGCTATAAAAGCCATTAGAAGCTCTCCCCAACGCAAACGTAGGGAGAAGCTTTTTCTTTTTTCGACATCTTTCTGTTGTTTAAAACACTCCCGTGAGGTTAAACTGGAATTAGTAGTGACAAATATGGTAAAATATTTTTAAGATTTTCACAAAGGGTATTTTCAGCATTTTCTTTTATTTATTTTTATATTTTTGGAGTGATTGTGTGAGGAAAAAATTATCCTTAACCTTGATTGTGCTTGCTTTGGTTGGAGTCATTGCTTCAGGATATGCTTGGTATAGTATGCAAAGATCTGGGTCAGGAATGGATACAGCGATTGGAGGAACGGCGGGCGAGACAGAAGAAGAGGTTAAAAATCGTGTGAGCCTTCTGCTTGTTGGTGCAGATCAGCGGCCTAATGAGGAGAAATTTAACACCGATTCAATTATTCTCGCCACAATTGACCCCACGGGGCCTCGAATTAGTATGTTATCCATCCCTCGAGATACTCGGGTTTCCATCCCCGGGCATTCGAATATTAAGATCAACTCTGTGGCCCCACTAAGCGATCTTGAAAACTTACAAAAGGTCGTTTCGGAGCTCACAGGGGTTTCTGTCGCTGGATATGTTCAGACGAACTTTGATGGGTTTAAGCAGATCATCGATACCTTAGGCGGAGTTACAATCGATGTCGAGAAAAATATGTATTATGAAACCGGGGATCAGGAGGACGGGTACATCAATCTAAAAAAAGGAGTTCAAAGGCTTGACGGATCGAAAGCGTTACAGTATGCACGATTTCGTCATGATGCATTCGCAGATATTTCGCGGACAGCTCGGCAGCAAGTGGTTCTCAAAGCAGTAGCGAAGGAGATGCTGCAGGTAAGTACCTTAACAAAGCTCCCTTGGCTAATTCCTCAATTGAAGGAGGCTGTGAATACGAATCTGGCACTTGGAGACATCCTTAAGCTATCTAAAGCTGCAGTTCAACTTGAGAATGCCGAGATTTATACTCAGACACTACCCGGAAAGTTCAATGATCTTAATGGAATGAGTTATTGGGAGGTCGATCCTTCGGAAGCTAAGGAAGTAGTTCGTAATCTTCTTCGAGGGATCACGACTGCTAAAGTCATAGAAGAACAGGAAGTGGATTTACTCAAACCCATTGTGACGAGTCCGCAGAAGCCATTACCCAAAGTTCCTGGGAATCCAGTCGATCCGAATGGACAGAAATCATCTGGATATCAGGAATTTGACCTCTCGACTATTGAAGTCGAACAGCAGGCTGTAAGTACGAAAGAGATAGATATAATTAAGTAGAGGGGGAGTTGGGATATGCCAGAGGAAGTCGTGCGAGGGCGCTCTCTTGAGGGGATCCGCCAGGAATATAGTCAGGCGTGGAGGTGTGGCCCCGAGGAACTAGAAGTGGAAGTCCTTGAAAAGCCAGGACTTCTTTCGCGTCAGTGGAAGGTCCGTGTTTCTTGGGACCCAAGCGATTCGAATCAAGAGGGTGAACTTTCTGTTGCTCCCACGGAGGAGAAAGAACAAGTTTGCTCAGTTCAGTGGAAAGAAGAGGATAAGAAGTACACCCTGGAATTGGCAGATACAGTAAAATTCGTTGTACCCTATCCACAAGCCGGAGCATTATATCGGGAGGGGCAGGTCCAAGAATCGACCTTCATGGCCGTTCCCGGGGAAATTCTTGAGTTTCAGCCTGCCTCTTATCTAGGGCAGCTAACCTGGGAACTTGCGATTCGGGATCAAGGGTTAAGCGCAGTTGCAATAGTGACTCATCAGAAGTCAGGGAGATATACACTTCCTGAGGCTATTCCTGCCGAGGTCACCCTACGTTTCGAAAAAGTGGTGGGCTGGTTAGAGGCGCAACCTGAAGGACCCTATTGGAATGAGGAGAAGCTAAAGACTGATTTGCAGGATAGCGGAATTATCCATGGAGTTCTTCCTTTGGTATGGTCGAAGGTCTTAGCGGCTGAAGGAGTCCAAACGGTTATTCTAGCAGAAGGAACTCGACCAATTGCACCGACACCGTCTCAGCTTGAGGATTATGTTGGGGAAGTGCAACAGCATGATATTGCTGACGAGCGAATCGACTTCTTTGCTTCAAAGGTGAAGTTGGTTCATGAAGGGGATATCCTGGCCAGGAAAATTCCGGGTAAACCAGGTATCGCTGGAAAAGACGTTCGAGGACAAGAAATCCAAGGTCTTATGCCTAAGGATTTCCTGTTCAAAGCAAAGAAGAATGTCCGTATATCTGAGGATGGACTTGAGGTCATTGCAACAGCAGCAGGTCTTCCTGTTCGAACAGATGATACTTCCTATAGAGTAGAAAGTATCTACATACTGAATCAGGATGTGGATTTGGCCTCTGGTAGTATCGAATTTCCTGGTGATGTCTATGTCTCTGGTAATGTTCAAGATGGGCTGCATATCTACTCCAGTGGAAAGGTTGAAATTCGGGGTTCGACTTCAAAAGCGGAGATTCGCGCAGAAAAAGGGCTTGTCATTAATCATAATGTCCTTGCTGGAAAACTCGTGGTGGGGGAACGCTTCGTGGTTCGCTCCGAACTCTTACGAAAAATTCAAGAACTCCACGAGGAATTAACAGCGTGTCTTATGCATACGAATGAACTTATTAACTCTCCGAATGCAAAAGGGCTTAGGCCTGGGCAGTGTCTTAAGATCTTACTGGAACGAAGATTTTCTGAATTACCAAAGCGTGCAGTGGAAATGGAGAAATATGTCTTAGGAACAAAGGACGAGCTTATCAATCAGGACTTAATCATCGCAGCTCAGGCAGCAAAACGTTTCTTGGCGGGTTTAGGCCCCCTTGATCCTCAGGCCTTACCCTTTTTAGAGCGTGTGAATAAAGCCTTCGAGCAGATTATTCTAAATATCTCGCTTGAAGTTCCGGAAAAGCTCAATTGCTTTGTGGAATATGCCCAAGGAGCAACCGTGGAATGTGGTGGAACATTTGAGTGTCGTAAAGGGACCTATAATTCGAATATCCGTGCCGATGGGGATCTGAGGATTGATGGGGTTTGTCGGGGCGGTAAGGTTATCTCTGGAGGGAATGTAGAGATTAAGGAGCTTGGCGGATCAGGGGTCAGTATGACAACGGTTCAATTTCCTGGGGCAAAGCGTTTAAAGGTAGGGTTTTGTCATCCGAATGTCATGATCATTGTGGATAAAGAAATCATCCGTATAGAGGAGCCTTATCGGTCACTTGAGGTCTATCGCGAGATGGGGCGGGTTCAGGTGGAACATTTGAGGGGGGAATAAAAGTAAGATTGATGGTAATGACGGACTTGTAATACTTAGAGCTAAAGAGCACAATGTGAATAAGCAGGTAGTCATCAAGTTAATCTAACTTCGAAAGGGTGTAGGGATAAATGGAAACAATGATTTCTCTGGAACGGGCTTTGGAAATCGTCTTGGCTCGGGTCAAGACGCTTGAGCCAGAAACGGTACGCTTAGTTGATGCCTATCAGAGAGTATTGGCACGAGACGTTCATTCGCAAGTTGATATGCCCCCCTTTGATCGCTCGCCTCTGGATGGATATGTTTATTGTGCGGGAGATTTAGATTCAGCCCCGCTGACCTTAAACATAGTGAGCGAGATTCCGGCTGGGACTTGGTCGGAGCGAGTCCTTGGCCCAGGTGAATGTGCGAGAATCTTTACAGGGGCACCTATACTACAGGGAGCAAATTGTGTGGTACGCCAGGAGGATACGGAGCAAATAGGAGAACAGGTGATAATCCACCAGCCCGTTATGCCCCATTCAAATGTGGTCTTAAAAGGGGAGGAAACGAAGCATGGGGAGCTTGCCTTGAAATCAGGTGAACTTCTCTCTCCCGCTGCGATTGGTTTACTTGCTTCTTTAGGGGTTGAAGAGGTTAAGGTTTATCGTCGGCCGAAGGTGGGGGTGTTATCCACGGGCTCAGAACTGATGGATGTGGGAACCCCACTCTTACCGGGCAAAATATATAATAGTAATACCTATACCATCAAGGGGCTTTTGCTTGAGGCAGGCTGTGAGGTAAAGGTCGCTCCTTTCGTCTCAGATGATTTAGAAGAGACCATTCAGGCACTCGAAGCGCTCCAGGACACCGATGTAGTCGTAACTACGGGAGGAGCCTCTGAGGGAGACTATGATTTGATTCGGGAAGCCCTGACGGGTATGGGGTGTGAGCTTCTTTTTTGGAAGCTGAATTTAAAGCCAGGGACTCCAGCCGCTGTGGGGGTAAAGGGTGATAAGGTTTTCTTCTCCTTATCAGGAAATCCAGCTGCGGCGGTAATCACCTTTGAACTTTTAGTTCGACCAGCGCTACGAAAGCTAAAAGGTCGGGCTTCCCAGGAAAGAACTTTTCCAGTTCGAATGGACAGTGGGTTTGGAAAATCAGGTAAGCAAAGACGATTCTTACGAGCGCGGGCAGTTTTCCGCAAGGGAGAGATATGGGCGGATCCAAATTATGCCCAGGGTTCTGGTATCCTGCGTTCGATGATGGGGAGTCACCTCCTTGTTGATGTACCGGGTGGACACGGGCCGGTAAAACAAGGGGAGACCTTGACAGCACGCTGGATTTCCTCCTGGGAGGAAGATTAGAATGCCTATTCCTGTGGTATCGATCGTGGGGAGACACTCGAATTCAGGAAAGACGACACTCCTTGTTAAGTTATTAAGTGAGGTAAAACGTCGAGGCTGGCGGGTTGCCGTCGTCAAGCATGATGTTCATGGCTTTGAAATGGATACGCCAGGAAAGGATACTTGGCGCTTTGCACAGGCTGGGGCAGATGTAGTCGCGATTTCTTCTCCTCATAAGATGGCGATCCTTGAAACAGTGCAAGAGGAACGCACTTTAGATCAGGTCCTCGAACGGATACAGGATGTAGATCTGATTTTTACAGAAGGATATAAACATGGAAAAAAACCTCGGATTGAAGTTTTTCGCTCCGAAGTTCATGAGGAACTTTATTCTCGGCCAGAAGATCTGATTGCGATTGCAAGCGATGTGCCGTTTGATGAAGGGGTGCCCTGCTTCGACTTAGAGGATGCGGTTGGGATTTGTGACTTTCTCGCGGAGAAGTATGGGTTAGGGTAGCCATAGCTAATGCACAATGCCGTATGAAGCTTTGGTGAGCAGACTGGGTCGAGTAGCTTCTCGCACATCCGTTCACTTAGCGCTCCAGGGCTGGCTCTCTCGCTTCCGTAGCAGCTTCGCCAAACCTCAGGGTAATACCTGAAGTGAACCAGTGGCTACGCTATGCCACGAAAGCTTCGTTCACTTTATCGCCCCTCCGCCGCAAATCGTTCTCTCCTGTGCGAGAAGCTACGCTTTCGGGTCTTTGAAGATTTCCCTAAGTGGCCTCCGTACTACGCAGGATCATTTTTTAGTGATGCAAAATAGGACGCAAGCCATCCTGCAAAGTGAGTTACGATTACAGACCGCGAGGTTTCTTCGCGAGCAGCTAGCAAACTTGGGCTAAACTGCACCCGAGATAGCGGGGTGAGCAACATGGACGTTGCTCACCGCCTATTGAGCAGGAGCGATTTAGGCGGGTACCCCGCAACTTGCAAAAAGCAGTTTCGCCCTTAGTTTGCTTTGCGAGCGTATTCCCGAGCGGCTGTATCGTAACTCGACTTGCAAGACTGGTTACCCTATTAGAAGAGTTTAGCGTATCCGTTCTAACTGTCGAGTTGCCCAGGGAAGAAGCGGGAAAGCTACTAAGGATGAGATGACGTTGAACAGCGTGTGGGCATTAGCGACTTGAAGGCTTAGGCTTCCTCCTATCCACTCTAGAAAGTTAGCCAGAGGAGTGAGAAACGGTAGGAAGAGGAGAACTCCGAAGAGGTTCAAGAGCACATGGAAGATTGCGACCCGTTGAGCAGCTCGGTTAGTTGCGAGGGAAGCTAGGACTGCAGTGAAGCAGGTCCCGATATTGGCTCCGAAGATAAAGGCGAGGGCCGTCGGTAGGGTTATCCAGCCATCTTCTGCGAGAAGCATGACTATTCCGGTCGTAGCGGCGGAGGAATGAAGGAGTCCAGAAAGTAAGGTTCCGGCGATTACTCCCTTGAAGTGATGATCGCCGAGCTGATGGAGAGAATTTTGTATCCATTCAAGTTCAGCGAGTGGGGCCATGCCGCTTTCTAGTAGGCTTAAGGCGAGAAACAGCATCCCAAGTCCCAAGCAAGAAAGGGCGAGATAACGCCAACGATCGGGGAAGAAAAGATAGCCTAACCCTCCGACTAGTAGGGCATAGGGGATGAACTGCTCTAAGGGAAGGGCGAGAAGTTGTGTCGTCACGGTAGTACCAATGTTACTCCCGAGAATGAGCCCCAGGGCATTTTGGAAGGGAAGGAGTCCGGAATCCACGAAGGAGACAGCCATGACAGTGAGTGCTGTACTGGATTGGAGAACGGCAGTTGAGAGGGTTCCACTCCAGAAGCCGCGCCACGGAGTTGAAGTCATTCGATGCAGGAGATTTCTGAAGGTTTCCCCCGCAAAGGCTTGTAAACCATAACGTAAGATATGCATGCCATAAAGAAGAAAAGTGAGTCCAAGAGTGAGAGCAAGGAGAATGGTCAAAGGAGGCCTCTCCTTTCTTTATTTTCCTATCTCAAAGTATATGGTGAATATTAAATTTGCAGAACAGGCGCATCTCGTGGGGGTAGTGCGTAAATTATCCCGAGAGGTGATGTTATGCACATTCGCCAGGGGAATGTTCGAGATTGGCCTTTTATGTATGAGTTAGGAAAAGAAGTCATTCCAGTCAGTATATCACCGTGGCGCCAACAACCTATGAAAGATACCTTGAAATACCGGGACAAGATTCATAAAGGGTTTTGGACCTGGATTCAACAAACCGATTCGAAGGTCTTTATCGCGGAAAACGATCAAGCGGAATCAGTAGGTTATCTGGTACTTTATCCCACCTCACTTGAGGAATTAACAGGTTTACATCAAGGTTGGGTCATGGATTTAGCGGTTCTTCAGGAGTATAGGAAGCAAGGAATCGGTAAGCTCCTCATGGAGGCGGCGGAGGCGTATTGTCGAGAAAATAAGATTTATTATCTCGGTTTAGCGGTAAGTAGTCATAACCTCCAAGCGCTTCAGCTATATCAAAATCTGGGCTATGCAGAAGAACGGAAATTGATGGTTAAGGTTTTAAAGGAATAATGTTTCGGAAGTATGAAAAGATGCAAGGAAGTAGAGAGCTTCCTTGCATCTTTGTAATTAGTAAGAGGATGACAAAAAAAGGCTTGCGACGAAGCGCCGCAAGTGAAGTAAAAGAGAGGAGTGGGGATAAAAAATTGGAAAACGTGAGACTAATTAGAGTGTTTCCCAGGAGACTTTTCAATATACATTTATGGAAAAATATTTTGTTTTTGTTCTAGGTATACTATCCCTACTATGATCTTTGTCTGAGGATATGACGAAGCTTATGATTTAGTGACGGATAGTGGTATAATAACTCTAAATTATGGAGATGGAGGAATACCGTGGATCGGAAGGATATACGTGGAATCGTTCAAGAGATATTAAAGGAGGATAGTTCCTCCTCAAATCAAGCCTCTAACACATACTTTATTGTTCGGGCCGAATCCAAACGGGAATGGGGGATGAGGCTGAGTAACGGGAACTTTGAGAGAGTGTCTACAGCTTCGGAGACCGGAATTGGTATACAAGCCTTTACGCCTGAGGGAGCTTCTGGCTTTGCATCCGTGGATGCTTTAACGCTCGAGGCGGGTCGGGACGCCAAGAAACGTGCTCTCTCACTTGCTGAGCGAAATGCGAAAATCGGGGCTGAGTTAAACCGAGAGATTTTTAAGGCTCCCCGGCTAGAAGAAGAGGGCACAAATCCTTCAAAACTCGATTTTGCTCATTTTTCTCTGACAGAGTTGCAGGAGCGGGTTTTATTTCTCCATAAACGGTTGCTAGAAAAAAGCCCGGAGAACTCCTGGCAGACGAGTTATCGGCAAGTCGAAGATACCTGGTGTATCGGTCGATCCGATGGTACGCTTGTTTCCTTTGTCATTCCGCGATCAGTACTTATGCATCAGGGAACAGTACGGGAGAACGGACGTGCAAAGAACGCTCTCGTGCAACGAAGTGGGATTGATGCAGAGATTCTTCTTCAGGAAAAAGAGGATGGCGATCTTGAAAAGCGAATTCTGGAAAGGATTGGATTCGCGAAGGAAGTATGCAAGGCGCCTAATCTGCCAAGTGGACATTATTCATTAATTATTGATTATGGTTTGGCTAAAGGGTTGGCACATGAAGCCTTTGGCCATGCCGTGGAATCTGATCATATCAAGGAATCTGTTCTCGGAGAGAATGGAAAACTAAGAAAAGGCCTGCGGGTAGCACGTCCCGGCGTACATATTACTGATGGCCCCTTGGTGGGAGACTGGGCGTTTCAACCCTACTCTTCCAATGGGCTCGTGCGTGAAACGGTTGAGATCGTAAAGGATGGAGTACTCCAGGCAGGGCTAGGGGATATTTTTTCTGCCGAAGAAGCTGGAATGCCTGTCTCAGGAGCTGGAAGGGCTGAGAGTTATGGGCATATTCCTCTTCCACGGATGACCAATATCCGCTTGATGGTTGATCGAGAAATTCCTTTACCCCCTGCAGTGAGCTTGATGGATGAAGTTCGTCAAGTGAGAGAGATATTGAAAGAGACAGGAGAACTTAACGTAGAAGGAAAACATCTACTTCTTCTAGGTTATCGTGGTGGGCAAGTCAACCCAAAGACAGGAGATTTTGTCTTTCAATGTGATGGGATTATCGACGTAGCTGATCCAGAATTGCCGATTTATCAACCGAGTATTTTCAGTGGTAAGATTCTTTCTGCTCTCCAAGCGATTCGCGCTGGTATGGGGGGAGGGTGTTATGATGCCATTGGAACATGCGGAAAAGGTGGACAATCCGTCGCATCCAGCGGGGGGAGTCACCGCTATCTCCTTCTCGACCGTGATGAAAATGTAAGCTTAGGGGGAGAACAGGGATGAAACTCGTGGCACAAATCGAAGAATTCCTTCATCAGGCAAAGACCTCACCGATAAAAGAGGAACTAAAGATTAGGGAATGGAGAGTGCTTGTTCAGGAAGCACAACTCATCTCCTTAGGAATTAAGGAGAATTCTCCTGGAAGTGTTTATACCCCACCAAGTTATCGACAAGGGGAAAGTGGTGAGGTCTATATTATCTGGGAAGATGGACGTTTGAGCCAAGCGAGAGTCCAGGCTCCTCCGGCCCGAGGAAGTAGAGAGTATTGGCAAGAGCAACTCGAAGAGTGGCGCCAAGCGTCTTACGAAGATCCGGAGGGAGCAGAAGTTACTCTACCTGAACCCTTGCCTCTCGTAGCCGTAGAGGACCGGGAAATACAGATGATTTTGGCTGGAGAGGATCAGCTATTATTTGACCAACTTGGGAAACTTCTTGAGGATCGTCCTGAGGCTGCAAAAATGAACGCTGGAATCCAAGCAGCTTGGGGTTATCGGCATGTTCGTAATTCGAAGGGCCTATCTGTCACCTATCAGGAATCCCAGTATTCTCTATCCTTTTCCTTTGATAGCCTTGTCGGCGGAGGATTTGCTAAGAGGAGGCTCATCCGCCCTGAGGAGTGGGAGAGTATCTGGAAACGAACGCTGACCTATTATGAAGCTTTACAGAAAGAAGCACTGGAAGTTACCTCTCAAACGACGGTCGTTTTCTCTCCAGGTGTGGTAGGCGATTTTCTGGGGCAATTTATCCTGCCAAATTTCTTAGGTCAAAGCGTTTTGGAAGGACAAAGTGCCTTCAAGGTCGAAGATTTTAAGAACCAAAAACAGATCTTTAGTGATGCATTGACCCTCCTTGTAGATCCACTGCGCCCCTTTGAATGGGGGTCTTATCTGATCACTTCTGAAGGGGTACCTGCAGTACGAACGGTTCTCGTTCAGAAGGGAGCCCTGCAGACCCCGATTCTGCGCATGAAGGATTCACGTCGTTGGGGAGCGCGACCAACGGGTCTTCCCAGCGGTACTTCAGGACTATACCTCAAATCGACTTGTGAAAAGCCCTGGGAGGATGTGCTCACCGAAATCGAAGACGGAATCTTTATTCTTTCCGTCTTAGGCATGCACACTCAAAATAGCGTTTCAGGTGAATACTCTCTGAGTGCTCCGCAGAGTTTGCGCATCCTCAATGGAAAAATCGTAGGTAAGCGGGATGTTAAGCTGAGTGGAAACTTCTTTAAGGATTTGGCATCTCCTGTGACACAGTTGGGGAGACCGGAGTTTGAGACGAAACCTTATCTTGTGGTGGGGACTGGGGTTCAGAATATGTAGGTGGAGGAAATTTTAAGAGATGTTAGACTTACATGTACACTTAACTGGTCATAAGGATCGGCTGGCTAATGCTGAAAATATTAGGGAATTCTTGAATCAAGCCCGTAGTAAGGGGCTTAAAGAGATTGGCTTTGCAGATCATGATTACTATTTTGAGGATCTGAATTTGTCACTTATCCGTGAGATCGCTGAAGACTATCCAGAGTTGAAGGTTCGAATCGGTCTGGAAGTCGACTATCGACCGGAGGAAGAGGGCAAGATTAATGAGCTTCTTGCGCGATTTCCCTTTGATTATGTCATTGGGTCGGTGCACGAAATGAATGGCTGGATATTTGATATTCCTGAACAAGAAGGGGCACATCGGGACCGAGATGCAGACAAAATGTATCAGGAATATTTTTCTTGGATAGAGATGGCGGCTGTGAGCGGATTGTTCACTACAATAGGACATCTTGATCTAATAAAGATCTTTGGAGTTCGCCCGCAGACAGATGTTCTCAAATTGGCAGATGCGGCCTTAACACGTGTTCAAGAAAACGGATTAGTGCTGGAACTCAATACCGCGGGGCGCTATAAGCCGGTTAAAGAGTTTTATCCGGAAGTCACATTGATTGAGGAGATAAAGAGACGGGGAATCCCCATGACCTTAGGGTCAGATGCTCATCAAGCAGAGTTTGTGGGACGAGATTTAGATGAGGCTGCGCAACTTTTAAAAAGCCTAGGAATCATACAGTTGATTGGATTCGATCAAAGAAAAAAAGTTTATTATCCTTTGTAGGTTCATAGAAAGGAGCCAGATTATGTACGAGCAAGAAATACGACAGCTTCTTAATGATTTGGCTTGGATCGATGATGTGAGTTATTATCACAGCCTTAGGGTCGGCTACTTGATGAGTGCGTTTACGGAAACTCCATCAGGCAAGCTGTTTTTAAAGCAAGCTTGGGTTACTCGAAATGAGTGTGTGGCTACGGGTCTTTTGCATGATATCGCTAGAGTCCGTTGGTCACGAGACGTTCTCCTTTCTACTGATAGACTACAGGATATGGATCGGGAGTTATTACTTAAGATCTGGCGAAATAATATTGAGCATCCACTTATTTCGGAAGAAATCGTTCTAGATTTCTATCGGCAAACGGGTAATCGTTTTTGGGAGCGGATTGCTAAAGGGGTTGCCGCACATCATGAAAATTATTCAGGGAATGGATTTCCTTATAAATTAAGAGGGACTGAAATTCCTTTGCTCGCACGCGGACTTCATCTTTTCGACAATTACGCCTCTAATATGGAAGTTCGTCGCCACCGAAAAAAACAGCTTGATCCAAAAGAGGCAATCAATAGAATGCGTGCCGCTTTGGGTGTGCTCTATGATCCTTATTGGGGTGAAGAAATTCTCAAGTTTTTGGACAATGTTCCTTCGCCTCCCGGGAACTTAGATGAATGGCTCAACGAGGAGATGAAGAATTTTCAATTGTAAATTTTCATGTTCAGGAGGAGAGCTTTCTGTGAATGAGAATCTGGATGAGAAATGGCTACTAGAAGAAGGTGCTGCCTTAGATCTAGTAGAAGCTTTAAATCTAAAGTATGGACTTGGCTTTGGAATCGCAGAGCATAATGACCGTCCTGATATCGTGATTGAGGATTACGTAAAAGGGATACGAATCGGGGTAGAGGTGACCCATTTGTTCTACGACTCAGATGAGGCTCGAAGAATGTTTGGCCGTTCTACGACGAATGAACGTCCCCCCGAGAACATAGAGGAATGTATTCGGCGGCTAAACGCCTTGCTCCTGCAGAAGTCTGAGAAGTCACATGGGTATGACCATGAGTCCCCCTTAGCTCTGCTCGTACGTGTTGTCTCCCGAGTGTTTAAGGAGGGAGATTTTCACGACAATCTATCAAAAATTATCGTCCCTGCGTCGGATTTCCAATACATCTGGCTTCTATTCTATGATTTTGATCTGAGGTGCTGGTCAGGTCTGGAAGAGCTAAGGTAGGGGGCGATATAACCTTCGCTACGCTATGGCTTTTGGGTATCCTGCATAAATTTCTCGGATAGAAATTCTCATCTTTAGCCAAACTATGGAAGAAATTCAGCGAGATGAGGAGCGAGAGTATGCCGTGGATGGAACTACCCTTGAATCCGATAACGGATTGGGATGAAGAAGGTTTGTCAGATTGGGCGGAGGCTTTGGGCGCTTTTTTAACAGAGAAGGGAAAAGGTGTCACTCCGTCACTCCAGGTACTTCCAGGTTATCATGTCCTAAGCTTAGGAGAAGATGAAACCGCCGGAGAATTGCTGATTAGCTCATCGGAACGTCTCATTGTCCTCACTGGGTTAACCCTTGTGAATTCCTCGGACCGGGAATTTGCGGGTTACGTGGCACGCTTTGCTCGGGAGATGGGAGCGATTGCTTTGAGGGCGCCTGTTCACTACTCCTCAGAAAAAGAATTCTGGAGGAAGTTGGGAGCAAAGGTTATACCAGACCCCGTTCCTCTACATGAAAAGGTCTGTCGTGAAAAGGTTGGAGTAGAGCCTTTATTCGGACAAAATATTCTCGTGACTTATCGGGGTAATCCTGCTCTATGTCTTGAGCCGATTTTTTGTACTGCCCGTCCCAGTGGTCCGATAAGTCTAGCAGCTCGAAGGCTGGAAAAACTTTTCGGCGGAGGTCGTCCGATTGGTTTTGCGAGTCGTGTCTCTGCTCATTCTCCTTGGGAAATTGAAAAATTACAATGGGATGATCTATTAGCATACAGTCGGCTTGAGGCTTATGAAGTATTAGCAAAGCTCGTCACACAAACTCTCCCAGAGGAAATCTTTGCACCGCTGTGAAAAGTCGGTATAATGGGGGAATGAGAAGAGAGGGGTTAGAAGAATGTCTACATATGAGACTGCTCATCAATTAGCACAAGAAATAACTGAGTCAGATGAGTACCGCGCTTTCATCGTGGCAAAAGAAAAGATTAAAGCTGATGAAAGTCACTATAGAATGATTCGAGATTTTCAACAAAAACAGTTCGAAATCCAACAGTCGCAACTCTTTCAGTTAGAGATCTCTGAGGATAAGCAACAGGATCTTGAACGCCTGTATAGCTTGTTAAGTTTAAATCCAGCGGCTCGGGAGTATCTGGAAGCAGAGTTCCGGATCTCTCGATTAGTGAATGATGTGCAAAAAATCATTGGGGATGCCATTCAAGAGGCTCTGCCCATAGGCTTTGAAGAGGTTGATGAACCTCAGCTGTTAGCGTAAGGGCTTGTCATTTTAGGTTTAAGTACATATATTCTAGTGGTATCATCGCCGCATTAAGTTTTGCCGTTATCTTTGTAAGAGGTAACGGCTTTTAGCTTTTCTCGATGGATACCGAAAGTATCGCTGAGCGGGAATTGTAGAGATTGTCTCCAGGATTTTGTTTTACGGTTTCACAGGATTATTGCACAGACATTTCTAAATAAACAGACTATAACAAGAGCTTCAAAGGCAGGCGAGCTGCATTGCGGAGAGAATCTTTTAGGCCGATGAGCGACGTGAGCACCGGAGACGTAGCGTGAAGCCGAGCTATGGTTCACTTCAGGTATTACCCTGAGGTTCAGCAAGGTAGCGAAGATGACTAGCGAGCGCCTTCGGCCGAATGCTCCCCCGCATTCGGGCTCTGAACCTATTAGATGAACGGAGCACTGCAGCTTGCCGCTCACCCAAAATCGTTTCCACTTTTACACACCATCCCCCTTGTGAAACTTTCTGAATTTTCAACTGACACGATCCGTGTTATCATAGAAGCAATCAACCACAGTCGGCTGGAAAAAGAACGTGAGAAAGAGGAGAGGCGCCCATGAAGCTTGACATGACTCTGGATGAATTTGAAAAGGCTTTGACTCAAGTCGGGTATATCACGGAAAAAGAAGACCGCATTGCCTTGACAGCCTATCTCGCAACACAGCTTGAGAAACCCATCTTAATTGCCGGGCCGCCAGGGGTTGGGAAGACAGAGATTGCTAAAGCCCTGAGTCAGATTCTGTCTGCACAACTTATTCGACTTCAGTGTTACGAAGGACTTGATGAGAATAAGGCGCTTTATGAGTGGAATTACCAGAGGCAGCTCCTTCGAATTCAGATGAAAGAGGATAACCTGCGCGAGGAAGATTTATTCGCAATGGATTACCTTCTTCCGCGTCCTCTTCTTCAAGGGTTAATGAGCGAGGAACCCTCGGTGCTACTCATTGATGAGGTAGATAAGACGGATGCTGAGTTTGAAGCCTTTTTACTCGAGGTTCTGGGCGAATTCCAGGTCACCGTTCCAGAGATGGGGACGATCAAAGCGAAGGAACGTCCACTCGTTATTCTGACTTCGAATGGGGAGAGAGAGCTTTCGGATGCCCTGAAACGTCGTTGTATTTTTCTCTATGTCAATTCTCCTTCGGTAGAAAAGGAGGTTCGGATTCTTCGTACAAAATATCCTGATCTTCCGGATAAACTTGCCCTTCAAGTCGCAAGGGCTGTAGGTCTACTACGAGAAAAGTTGGTCCTGCAAAAGCTTCCTTCTATTTCCGAAACCTTGGATTGGACGAAAGCGTTACTAGTCATGGGGAAAACTGAACTCGATCCTGCATGGGTCGAAGCGACTTTGAACCTACTTCTTAAGAGTAAAGAGGATTTGGAGCTTTTCTATCGTGAGATGGGCGCGGAATGCTTACTTTGGGATACGAAGTCAATCTGACGTTCACTGGTCTGGTCCCTTGGATACATAGAGACGAACTTGAGGGGGGAACCCTTGATGGAACGAAGTGATCTAGATCGTCATCTGCTCGAATTTGTTCAGCTTTTAAGAGACGGGGGCATTCCCATTAATCTAACCGAGGTCCAGGATGCTCTTTACAGCCTGGCACTGATTGGGTTGGAGGATAAGTCTAGGGTTGAAGGGGTTTTGCAAGCCACGATGGTGAAATCCGTGACTCAGGTGCCTTGGTTTCAAGAGGCTTTTCGGGTATTCTTTGCGGCGCCGGAAGCACAGTCTTCATGGCAAAATCAGGCTCAGCAACAATCTGACCGCTGGGAAAAAGGAATAGCACAAACGCGTGAGGAGTTGCGTTTTCAAGGAGAGGAGTTAGCTCTTACTGAGGAACAGCGAGCGACCTACATGCAGCTGCCGGAAGGAGAGAAGGAGCGTCTTAAGAAGTTCCTAGAACGTTCTGGAGAAGGAATGAGGAATGGAGTTCCTTTGGATCATTCCTTTCAGCCCATGGTGGAGCGTGTACTTCAGGGGTCTTTAGATTTCTGGCGGCGTAAGTTAGGTGAAGAGGATTTTCCCTTAGCCCCCCCGGGTGAGGCTGGACTATTAAGTGAAGTGGAACGCGCGATGCGTCAAAAAGAGATTCATTATATGACGCGGGATCTAAAGGATATTCCCCCTGAAGAATGGCCTGAAGTGATTAAGCTCATTCGGCGTCTATCTCAACGGTTAGCCTCTCAAGTTTCTCGACGTCTAGCTCAAGGGAAACGTGGAAGCTTGGATATGCGTCGTACTCTCCGCGAAAACATGGGCTATGGGGGAGTTCTTCTAAAGCAAAGTTACCGGACAAAACGTCGAGGGAGGCCAAAATTTGTTTTGCTCTGCGACGTGTCGGGATCTATGGTGAAGTACACTGAGTTTATCCTGCAATTTGTCTATGGTTTAACGAGTCTTGTGAGTGGGATTGAGACCTATGCCTTTGCAGACCGTCTGGTAAACTTAACACCGAAGCTTCGCTCAGCAAATTCCTTGCAAGGGATGCTTCAGGTATCCATGCCTGAGGTATCTCAAGAATTCGGAGGAGGGACGAATCTTGCCATTTCCTTGGAAGAACTTTTAAAGAACTATGTAGGATCTCTTTCCCGTCGAACGATTCTTTTCATCCTAAGTGACACACAGACTCTCGAGGGGGAAAGGGCTGCAAAGCTTTTGAAGACGACAAAGGGCAAGGTGAGAGAGATCCTCTGGTTAAATACTCTACCTGAGAGAAGGTGGAAGGAAACAAAAACAGTTGAACTTTTTCGTCCTTATTGTCAGATGTTTGAGTGTTATACCTTAGGACATCTGCAAGGTATCTTAGGTACACGATTGTAAAGGAATTTCTTGCTGAAGTTTAATTTCTAGAAAAAGGGAGCATACTATAGGCATTACGACATAGTACATAAGCTCACAATCTAGGAGGTAAATTCAGGTGTTGGA
The DNA here is from genome assembly GCF_055378975.1 of Desulfitobacterium elongatum. Classification (NCBI taxonomy): domain Bacteria; kingdom Bacillati; phylum Bacillota; class Clostridia; order Eubacteriales; family Desulfitobacteriaceae; genus Desulfitobacterium; species Desulfitobacterium elongatum. The sequence continues at coordinate 1,149,744 of NZ_AP038772.1, forward strand.
GAAATGTCGATCCTGTGGATTTGAACACGAAGATTTAGCTAAAGTTCTTTTTCGAAGAAATCATGTTAGTAATCGTATTTTACCGTATTGTGCTCATTGTATGAGACGACTTTATCAAGTTCCTTATCGGCCAGATCGAGATATTTAGTGTACTCCCATGAATATTTTTGATCGTGGAGGACAAAATATCTAATTACATATTGCCTAACTTTCTTCCCTTATGTTATAGTGACAAATGAGAATGGGGAGAAAGGGGTTGTTTGACAATGGCATATGTAATTAATGATGAGTGCATTAGTTGTGGAGCTTGCGAAGCTGAGTGCCCAGTAGGTGCTATCAGTGCTGGAGATGACCGTTACGTTATCGATGCTGATTCTTGCACAGATTGTGGTTCTTGTGCTGGAGTTTGCCCAGTTGGCGCTCCTAACCAAGCTTAATAACGAATACGTACCAGAAGGGGGGAGGGGCTTGTACTCTCCCTTTTTCAATGTAATGTTGACAGTAATGTGATTTTGTATTACTATGAAAATAGTAATTATTATAAAGAGTATTAGAAAATATTTCCTATCTTAGTAAGTTAGGAAATATTACTAGCTGATTTTTATTTTAATTATTTGTCCTACCAGATCCCTTTTTTTGGTTTCGACTAATCTCTATTTTGTTTTGAGGCTTGATTTATAATTTTAACAAGGAGATGAGCGACGTGAGTGCAATTGAAATTCTCAGACAATTGAAAGAGAAAGGGGTTCGTTTTACACCCCAACGGCAAGCAATTTTGGAGTTTCTTTTGGGAACGGACACTCATCCAACGGCTGATGAAATCTATCATCATGTGAAGGCGAAGTTTCCTGGAGTAAGTCTAGGAACCATATACAATACCCTGAATATGTTGAAAGAGCATGGGCATATCTTAGAGCTCTCTTATGGAGATATGTCGAGCCGTTTTGATGGGAATCCGAGTAATCATTATCATGTGGCCTGTACGGAATGCGGGCGAGTTGTCGATTTCCACCGCCCTTTGATTAATATAGAGAAGGAAGTGGAAGAAAGTACGGGCTTCCAAGTTCAGGGACACCGAATGGAGTTTTATGGAGTTTGTCCCGAATGTGCCAAAAATCTAAAAAAGTATAATTAGAGACTCAAGAGTAATAATCGAGAGTTTTAACAAGTCTGATCGTGTGGATCAGGCTTTTTTCTTCATCTTAAGAAGTTTTGCAAGGATTTTTCGTTAGTTTCTAGAACTATTGAAAAAACAAGGTATTTTATTGGGAAAGGGCAGAATCACTATGTTCAATCGTCGTCTCCTCCTACTTATCATTGCACTCGGTTTTGCTCTAGGGCTACTGATTTGGAATTGGAAGATACCCCCCGAAATCCCCTTGAAGGCGGCTTCAGGATCTGTTAGTGCGGGGCGCTGGGAGATGGATCTCACGGGGCAATGGGAAATGTATACTTCATTACGGCAAGCTTGGATTACCGAAACTGAGCAAGGGGCATCTACCCACAGTTTGACCGGAGGAACCACAGGGTATTTACCCTCAAGTGCAAAGTTCCATGTTGCTGCAAAAACGTTTAGGGTTCCGGCTGAATGGAACGCACGGAGCCTGCTCCTTCAATTGAATGGAGTGAAGGGGCGATTAACTGTTTATCTCAACGGGATGGAAAGTATCAACCGGATTGGGACAATAGAAAGTGAAGGTGGGATAGAGCGTTTAGAGATTCCCGTCAAAGCCCTCAACTATGGTCAGGATAATCTGATTCTCTTTGAGTTGGCGGCACCTCCCTCCCAAGAACAGACCCTTTTCGGAACTCGGTTTCCAGTAAAAGGACAGATTACGGGGTCTATTTCTTTGCAGGCAGTGATGGAAACGAGCCTAGAAAATCCTCAGCTTCAGGTTCAATGGGAGAAAGAGACTGCGAAGGTTCAAGTGAATTTCCTCCTGAGTCATCATGGATTTTCGGAATACGGACCCTGGTCGGTTCAGGGAGTTATTTCGGATGGGTCAGCAGAAGTGGCACAAGCGACACTACAAGTGAATCCTGATGAAAATCCAGTTCAATCCGTTAGCATGGCCTTTGACATCCCTAATGGGCGGAAATGGAGTCCAGGGAATCCTTATCACTATCAACTTTACCTGACAGTAACGAACGCAAAAGGGGGTAAAGATGACCTCGCGTTTCCAATCGCACTTTCTTCGCTACGCTTTGAGGCAGGGGAGTTTCTAGAGAATGGGAAAGCTCTACCCATCAAAGGGCAGGCAATATTACCGGATGAGGAATACTGTGTGCGGGAAGCTGGAGAAATCAATACCTGGCTTAAAGAACGCAAAGATAAGGGATATAATCTCCTCTATTTTGTCGGAACTTTTCCTGACGAACTCTGGTTCCAGGAGGCCGATAAAATCGGGATAGGTATCTGGGCAGAACTTCCTGGAAGTGCGATGGTCCCTGGAAAACGCCTCACCCAACCAAGGGTGTGGGAAAATTTGATTCGGGCAGGGAGTTTACATCCCTCACTATGGGCCTATACTGCGGGGAAAGGCCTAGAAGTTAATCCTAGAGCTCAGCTTCAAACGTATGAGAAGGAAGTTCAATCTTTAACACGCCCGATTCCGTCGTTTAGTGTGCGGCTTACCGACCAGCTGGCCTTTCAACCGGAATATTCCCCAACGTATACTGAAGGGAAAATTCAGGGGGCATGGGGAGAGGTCGATTTACCCGAAGGGACCTTTGGGGGGGCGATAGGAAAATGGCCAAAGGAACGTTGGGCGAGCGGGCTCTGGGCGTTTTTTGTAATGATAGTCGCCTGGGCTAATTTAGCCTCTGTGAATTGGCGCTACAAGGAGCTTAATACCAGAAAGCCAAAGCGTGCCTTGAGAATGGCCTGGTTCTGGCAGGGCTCTGCACTTTTATGCCGGGAGATAACCCTAGCTGGAGTGCTCACCTCCCTTCTTTTCTATGTGGAAGTGCCTTGGGCCCCATGGCTACCTAATCAGTGGCCACTATGGGAAGCCTTTAGATTACAATCCCCCTGGCTGGTTTGGCTGATTTTAGGATTATTCTTTACCTTGGGCCGTTTGCTACAAGTGGGAGTAGTTGCTCCACATATGCCAGAATCCCCTACGACGATGGGACTTGCTCTTTGGCTCGAGCGAAGATACCTATGGAACTGGATTGTTGCCCTTTTATGGGCACTTCTGCCCTGGGGAATCCCGCACTATATTCCAATCTTGGTCTATATTGGCCTGAGTCTTCTTTTTCTTCCCCTTAAAATCAGAGACGTACGTCGTGTTGGAGGACGGTATTCCAGCTTCTTTCTTGTTCCAGGATTTGTCCTCGCCACGGTTTGTATGATGAGTTTATTTCGGTGGGAGGATGGCCTCTATCTTTGGCGATTGATTCAAGCCTTCTATGCGGGATAACGGAGGAGAGTGCACAATCATACAGTTGCAGGGGTGTAAAAGGTGTTCATGTGGAATCCATAAGGATTCATAAGAATCCATTCAAAGGAGTAACAGAATGTTAAATAGTCATAGAATGGATGCCCATCCAGAGTCCTGGAAACCCAATTTTCTCGCGACGGGTGTAGGCAGCCTCCCTTATCAAGATGTCGAGACAGCCTTAAGGAAAGTATGGACTGCTTTGCCTCAGGCACCTCATTGGCCACAACTTCCTCAACTCGGATCGGAGAGCTCCTTTGTCGGGCAATATTTACGGGGGCTTGTCGAGACGGGTGTGCTTGAGGGATTTGAAAAACCTCGCTTCCAAGTGGAAGCTTTAGATTGGGTTGAGCGGATGACACGTTTTTATGAAGTTTATCTTCAGGCAGAAGCAGGTGATGAAGCTGCCCTAGAGCGATTTGGCTTTACACAAGCCGGGGGTACAGGTTTTGATGGATTCTGTGAGGATCTTCGTCAGAAGGGGACACGTGAGGCCCTTTTGCTTAAAGGACAATTGAGTGGCCCGCTGACTCTGGGTATGCAAATAACGGATAGTCATCGTCGCGCCTGTTATTATGATGAACTTCAAAGGGAAATGCTGGTCAAAACGTTAGGAATGCATGCTCGCTGGCAGACTAGGCGTCTGACCCAGTTTGGTCTCCCCGTCTTAATGTCCATTGATGACCCGGGACTCTATGGTTATGGAACATCGACTCATCTTACCTTGGATCGGAAGACCTTAATCTCTGACATGAATGAAATAGCAGAGGGTATCCTCGAAGAAGGTGGGATTCCAGGGGTACATGTCTGTGCGGGGACGGATTGGACTCTTATCTTCGATTCCAAGGTACAGATTGTAAACTTTGATGCTTATGAGTATATGACGAGTATGACTGTACTAGCTGAGCCACTTCAAGAGTTTTTACAAAGGGGCGGAATCCTCTCTTGGGGAATTGTACCGACTTCGCCGAAAGCTTGGGGTGAATCGGTTAAAAGTTTAAGAAATCGTTTAGAGGTGAACCTTAGCGAGCTTGTCAAGCGAGGGGTCGACGAAAATAGATTGCGCTCGCAGAGTCTTTTGACTCCAAGCTGCGGAACAGGAACCCTAGAAATTCCCCTTTCGGAAAGAATTTATGAGCTCCTACAGGAACTTGCCTATCAAATGGCACATTAGAAAATGAGGTTGCTGTTTGTCCTAAATTGGTATATAATAAATCCGAGTAATTTACTGAGGATTATAAAGCTGAGGAATTTTAAGGGGGTAATTCATATGATTACAAAAGAAATGACAGTGGGCCAAGTTTTGCGTTCCTATCCACAAACGGTTCAAACTTTTCTTGAGTTGGGAATGCACTGTTTAGGTTGCCCATCTTCCACGATGGAGAGTATTGAAGGGGCAGCTCTTACTCATGGGAAAAAACCTGATGAGCTTGTAGAGCAACTTAATAAAGTGCTCCAAGAAGCTTAATTCTTCGCTTTTGCATACTTAAAACGTTTGAGAGCCTACTCTGCACGAAAGTTCAGGGTAGGCTCTCAAATTAATCCCTACTGAAGGGAATTAATAAGGACATGTGGAAATAATAAGTCAAGAACGAGAAGCTCATAAGCACTGGAGGAATTTGAAGTGGAGCGTTTTAAAGTCGGAATTCTAGGTGGAGGACCAGGAGGATATGTGTGTGCCTTGCGCGCAGCACAACTTGGTTTATCTGTTGTTTTGGTTGAAGGGGAGCGTCTCGGTGGAACGTGTTTAAACCGAGGATGTATCCCTACGAAGGCCTTGGTTAAAAGTGCAGAAGTGTGGCGGGAATTAAAACATACGGAGGAATTTGGCATAAGTCTCGGTGATAAGAGTTTTGACTTTGAAAAAATTATGAGCCGCAAGGATCGGGTGGTCAATACTTTGGTCGGCGGGATCGAACAGCTTGTGAAAGCGGGCAAGATTCAAGTGATCAAGGGCTGGGGTGAAGTTAAAGAACCCGGTAAGATTGAGGTAGAGACAGAGTCAGGAAGAGTGAGTGTCGAGGTAGATGAGCTTGTTCTCGCTACAGGTTCAGTTCCTGCCCGACTACCCATCCCAGGTAGCGATTTCCCTGGAGTCGTGACAAGTGATGAAATACTGGAGATGAAGACGCTCCCTGAACGTTTAGTCATTATCGGGGGTGGTGTCATTGGTTTAGAATTTGCATCGATCTATCAAGAGTTTGGGGTCAAGGTCACGGTGGTAGAGATGCTACCCGCACTTCTGGCAAATATCGATGAAGAAATTCCGAAACGGTTAACTCCTCTCCTCAAAAGATCGGGGATGGAAATCATGACGAAGACCATGGTCAAGGAAATCAAGCAAGTGGAGGGTGGACTTCTCGTCGTGGTTGAAGATATGAAGGGGATAAAAGAAATTCCAGCGGATCTGGTTCTCCTTTCTACGGGTCGGAAACCTTATCTACGGGGAGTAGATGTAGAAGCCATGGACCTTAAGACAGAGCGAGGTGCTGTCCTCGTGAATCCTCAGATGCAAACCTCTGCACCCAATGTCTATGCGATTGGAGATGTCACGGGTGGAATGATGCTTGCCCATGTTGCGTCCATGCAAGGAATGGTCGCAGCAGAACATATCGCAGGACACCCAGTAGAGATGCGCTATCGTGCGATTCCAAGCGCCATTTTCACCTATCCAGAAATTGCGACCGTAGGGGAGACGGAACAAGCCATAAAAAACTCCGGAAGGAGTTATAAAGTCAGTAAATTCCCCTTCAGTGCCAATGGCAAAGCGTTAGCCCTTGGGGAAACCATTGGCCTGGTGAAAATTTTAGCTGATGAACAGGGGACTGTGTTGGGTGCCAGTATTATGGGGCCTCAAGCCAGTAGTCTGATCCAAGAATTAGTTCTTGCTGTTGAGAAAGGGTTGAAGGGAGATGAGCTCGCTAGAACGATTCATGCTCATCCGACCCTGCCGGAAGCAGTGATGGAAGCTGCACATGGAATCCTTGAAAAACCTTTACATCTAGCATAGTTGAGCATGTTTTAGCCCTTCCTGGTTACACTAGGAAGGGCTATTATTATTTCGACTAAGAGCGCTAGGGGGTTCTGTATATAAAGATAAATTCGAGAAAATAGAACGCGAACATTCGAAAAAAATACTAGTCAAATATTCGGACTTAGTGTACAATATCAACATGAATCCGAGAATATAAACAAAAGTTGGGTTCGAAAAAACACAAGGGGGAAAACAAGGTGTTAGAAAGGTTGTTTCATCTTTCTGAACGTCGCACGAATGTCCGTACGGAAATTATGGCAGGACTCACGACGTTCATGACCATGGCCTATATTCTGGCTGTGAATCCAAGTATTTTATCACAAACGGGGATGGATCCTAACGCTGTATTTTTCGCAACAGCGGTTTCCGCAGGACTTGTAACGATTGCAATGGGGTTGTTCGTAAACTTTCCTATCGCACTTGCACCAGGTATGGGACTCAACGCTTATTTCGCTGTAGTGGCTTCTGCTAATGGTGGTCAATTCTCCTGGCAAGTCGCTTTAGCCGCAGTATTCTTCTCTGGTATTATTTTTGTTATTTTAACCGTTACCAAAGTTCGTCAAATGCTTGTTGAAGCTGTACCCCAGGGGATTAAATCAGGTATTACCGTGGGTATCGGCTTATTTATTACGATTATTGGTTTAAAACTCTCGCATATTCTCGTAGCTGAAGTACACACAAGTCCCGATGTTGTCAAAACCTTAGGCGCTCAGGGTGGATTTATTTCTCACCTTAACTTCTGGGATTGGGATCTGAAATTTGGTGTTATTACGGCTCCAGATACTTTAACAGCGATAATTGGTTTAGCATTAATCGGTTTTCTTATGGCAAAACGTGTCAAGGGAGCACTGCTGTGGGGAATCATTATTACAACTCTCATTGGGATCCCACTGGGAGCGACAAATCTAGCAAACTTCCATTGGGCGCTTCCGAATTTTAGCAACTTAGCTGTCGGGGCGTTAGATATTAAAGGGGCTCTCGCCTCTGGAATTGGTACACTTGTTTTAACCTTTACCTTTGTCGAATTGTTTGATACTTTTGGAACCTTAGTGGGTACCGGTCAAAAAGCAGGACTTATCGATAAAAGTGGAAAATCTCCTGCGATTGGTAAAGCGATGTTGGTCGATGCCTTCGGAGTTAGTTTTGGTGCTTTAATGGGAACCTCGACCATGACTGCCTTCGTTGAAAGTGCAGCAGGAGTTGGAGAAGGCGGACGGACGGGTTTGACCTCCGTTACCACAGGGGGACTCTTCTTACTTGCATTAGTACTCGCACCCATCTTTATCATCATTCCAGATGCTGCAACTGCTCCAGCATTGATTATTGTTGGCCTCCTGATGATGAGTGGAATTAAGGATGTCGACTTTGATGACTTCACAGAAGCACTTCCTGCCTTCTTAACGATTATCATGATGCCGTTCACTTATAGTATTGCAAACGGCGTTTCCGCAGGTATTGTGTTCTATACCTTCTTAAAATTAGCTACAGGTAAATTCAAGGAAGTTCACTGGATGATGTGGGTCCTTACTGCACTGGTCATTTATCGTTATATAGCTCTGGCTGGAGCATAAGTTACTCAAGCTTTGAGCTACTAATGAATATTTCACTCATATATATCTGAAAGCAGGTTCAGATGTCTCTACCAGGCCACCAAGTCTTGGCTTGACTATGGGTGTGAAGAGGATTCAATGTCCCTCTTCCCCCTGGGCCATTGGTCCATTCTTATACATTTTAGTATCAATGCCGTTTCCGAGTTTTCTCGGGAGCGGTTTTTTTTGCTGCGCGAAAAGCTACTGACCACAGCATCGCGACATCCATCCGAGGCAAAAGAATAGGACCTTCTTCCTATTCTTTTAACTTTTATTGAAAAAAGTTACTTGACAAGCAGGAAATGACTTGTAAATGGAGAATAAGTGGGATAAAGTGGGGTAAAGTGGGGCAAAGGGAAGCCACTGTGGGGTGAAAGCTAATGTTCATGGGGGAATACCTCCATACGATCGATGGTAAAGGTCGGCTGATTGTGCCGGCAAAATTCCGAGAGGCCTTAGGGGAGACATTTATCGCCACTAAAGGCTTAGATCACTGTTTGTTCGTTTACCCTACAGACGAGTGGAAAATCCTTGAGGAAAAATTGCGTGCCTTACCTTTCACCCAACCAGATGCCCGAGCTTTCGTCCGTTTCTTTTTTTCCGGGGCAACGGAGTGTGAACTGGATAAGCAGGGGAGAATTCTCTTGCCAGCTAACTTGCGGGAATATGCACAGCTTGATAAAGATGTCGTTTTGGTCGGGGTCTCGTCGAGAGTCGAGATTTGGAGTCAAACACTTTGGACAGACTATTCTCGTCAGGCTGAAGATGCATATGCCAGTGCGGCAGAGTCTTTGGTGAACCTGGGAATTTAAAGAAGGGGTCGAAGGCCTTGGAATTTCATCATGTTACCGTTTTGTTAAATGAGACAGTAGATGGGGTATTTACTGACCCATCTGGGACTTATGTTGATTGCACTTTAGGGGGAGCAGGTCATAGTGGTTTGCTTCTGTCTAAGCTGACATCTGCAGGAAGACTCGTTGGTTTTGATCAAGACCCCAAAGCGATAGAAAATGCACGACAGAAATTTGGAGGGGATTCTCGAGTCTTGCTGGTCAACAAAAATTTTGAGCATTTAGAAGCAGCTTTGGAATCACTTAATCTACTTCCCGTTCAAGGAATCCTTTTTGACCTTGGGGTATCTTCACCTCAATTAGATGAAGCAGAACGCGGGTTTAGCTATATGCAGGATGCAGAACTCGATATGCGTATGAATCCGCAGAATCCACAAACAGCTAAAACCCTTGTCAATGAGTGGAGTGCTGAACAGCTCGCCGAAGTTATCTGGAAATATGGGGAAGAGAAGTGGTCCAAGAGAATTGCAGAATTTATCGTCAAAGCACGTGAGGAACGTCCACTTGAAACTACGGGTGATCTCGTAGATGTCATCAAGCGAGCCATTCCGGCGGCAGCCCGCAGGGAAGGGCCTCATCCCGCTAAACGGACATTTCAGGCTTTGAGAATTGCAGTAAATGATGAACTTGGAGTTTTAGAACGAGGATTGGACCAAGTGATTCGCTGCCTAGCTCCAGGTGGACGAGTGGCCGTAATCACATTTCATTCGCTAGAAGATAGAATCATCAAGGAGAAGATGCAGTCCTGGCTCGGGCGTTGTACCTGCCCTCCGGTGTTTCCGATCTGTCGATGTGGGGCAAAGCCCCAAGCTAAATTGATTGTGCGTAAACCAATTTTACCTAGTGAGAAGGAAATCGAGGAAAACCCTCGTTCACGAAGTGCGAAGCTTAGGGTAGCAGAAAAACTTTAACGGTCTAAAGAGGAAGGAGGAGGAATACCTTTGGTAGTAGCGCAGGAGAAAGTTGAATGGCAACAGCCCTTAGAAAGATCACCCCGGAAAAATAGGAAACCTGTCCAACGCAAAAAGCTACGTTCTCACTGGAAAAGTGTTCTGATTTTAGGATTAACGGTTACGATTGCCGCGGCTATGGCTACGGAAACCATTAATTTAACCGTTGTCAAAGGAGCACAGGTTCGGGCGATGCAGAAGGATATCACAGCACTAAAAGCGAATAATAATCTGCTTCAGGTGCAAGTGGATAAATTGCGTTCCGTGAGTCGAATTGAGAATGCGGCGATTGCTATGGGAATGGAAAAACCTGCGGGGACAGTATATGTGGCTGGAACGTTACCTGTCGCCAAGAACCAAATGGGTGCCGAGCCGACTCAAGCCGCATCGCAGCAAGTAGCGGAAGAGCCTTCTGCTTTAGAGCAAATCTCGCAAATGTTTACAAGCTTTTTTGCATCCACACAACGATAAAGAAAAGGCGGTTGAGTTACGGTGACGCCCTGTTAGAAGGGGTGGGGACAAGTGAGTCCTTATGTGGTCATGCGTAAACGAATCGCCTTTCTTTTTTTATGTGTAAGTGCCTTTTTAGTCGTATTGGTAGTCCGCTTGGGATTTGTACAACTCGCTCAAGGAGCTATTCTCAGTGATAAAGCGGATGAAAGTCATTTTCGGGGTGTACCAGTGGCTCCGAAACGGGGAAATATCGAAGATCGGAATGGTGAAGTCCTCGCTATGAGTGTGAGTACGGAAACGGTTTATGCGATTCCTGCTCAAGTTCGGGCCTCCGGGAGGACTCCAGAAATTACTCAGACACTATCCGGACTTCTGGGAATGACCCCCAGCGAAGTGGATGGTAAAATTACCAAGCGATCTGCGCTGGAGTATGTGAAGAAGCGGGTAACGCCAGAGGTCGCAGCGCAGATACGGGCCTTAGAGCTTCCGGGGATTGGAATAACGGAGGATAGTGTGCGTTATTACCCGAATGGCATACTAGCTTCGCATATTATTGGTTTTGCAGGGATTGACAACCAAGGTCTTGAAGGAATAGAGTTGACAAGGGATTCTCAGATGAAGGGTGTATCTGGAGCGGTTCTAACCGAATTCGCGGCAAATGGAATTCCACTTCCGTTTGCTGATCAGATGTATGTTTCCCCGAAAAATGGGAATACCGTGCGTTTGACCATTGATAAGAATATCCAGGCCTTTGCCGAACGTGAACTCCAGAAATTAATGTCCGGACAGGGCACGAATATGAACGGTCAAGCCCCTAAAAGTGCCTCTATTTTGGTGATGGATCCTAATACGGGGGAAATGTTAGCGTTAGCTACTGCTCCGACCTTTGATCCGAATCAATATCAGAACTTTGACCAGAGCGCACGACGAAATATTGCCATCCAAAACGGCTATGAGCCAGGGTCGACTTTTAAAATCATTACCCTTGCAGCTGCCCTCGAAGAGAAAAAAATTAGTCCAACCGGGGGTTTCTTTGATCCAGGCTTTGCTACGGTGTTAGGGAAGAATGTCCGCTGTTGGAAGGCGGGGGGGCATGGGAGTCAGACATTTATTCAAGTTGCAGAAAATTCCTGTAATCCGGGATTTATTGAGATGGGTCAACGTCTAGGAATGGATAAATTCTATAAGTATCTTCATGACTTCGGATTTGGTCAGAAAACGGGGATAGAAATGTCTGGGGAAGCTGTAGGAATCTTAGCCAACAAAAAAAGAGCCACAGCCTTAGACCTTGCGACGATGTCCATTGGGCAGACGAATAATGTCACGGCCATTCAACTCATAACTGCAGTTTCTGCTGTGGCTAATGGCGGAACGTTGATGAAACCACAACTCGTTAGGGAAATCGTCGGACCAACGGGGAAAGTCGTAGACCCCTTCGAGAAAGAGGAAGTTCGGCGCGTCATCAGTGAGAGCACCTCAAAACTTGAACGGGAAATTTTAGAAGCTGTCGTCACGAATGGTACCGGCCGCAGGGCCTTCTTACCTGGCTACCGAGTAGCCGGAAAAACGGGAACGGCACAAAAGGTAGCAAATGGGGCCTACATTCAAGGTGAATACATTGCATCTTTTGCAGCGTTTGCCCCTGCTGACAACCCTAAATTAGCGATTCTTTCCGTAATTGATGGTGTACCGTTCTATGGGGGTGCTGTTGCAGCTCCACCTGTACAGGCGGTAATGCTAGATTCTCTAAAGTACTTAGGAGTTAAACAGGATCTCAATGCTCCTCTTACCCCGAGTAAACCCATGCCAGGTTTGGAATTCGCACCCGTGAAAAAAGCGGCGACAGTTCCGTCGGTACTAGGACTTCCTTTAGCAGAAGCAGAGAAGGTTCTCAAACAAGCAGGCTTTAACGTTCTCACGGAAGGAAGCGGAGGAAGTATCCTCGATCAGATTCCCCATGCCGATGTTCAGGTGGAAGCGGGTTCTGGTGTCCTTCTCTATTTGGGAGCAGAGGCCGGAGCGCCGACTATGGGGCAATGGTGGGAGGACGTAGATGAAGATGTAGAGGCCTTTGAGCAGATGCCCTGGAGACAACCGCTAACTCAGTCAGAATAAGATACGATTGATTTAGAGAGCTTCATACTTGCTCAAGTGCACACTTCGAGGTAAAATGCTGTGGGTATATTGATGCTCGCCTGAAAGTAGTAGGGTTCAGCACGCTTTGCAAGGAATCACGTGCGAGAGCTGAGAAATTGTCGTTACCCCTAGGTCTGCATGGATTTCGAACTGTCTATACTAGTAGTTGAAAGGTAGTGATGAGGGTGAAACCAATCCAGAAAAAACTATCGGAAATTTTAGAAGGAATAGAACTTATGTCCTCATCAGGAGATAAAGAAACCATAATCCAAGGAATCACAATGGATTCTCGCCAGGTTCAACCGGGGGATCTCTATGCGTGTGTTCCCGGATTAAATGTTGATGGGCATGATTTTGCAGCACAAGCGATGGAAAAAGGGGCCACTGCAATTCTAGTCGAGAGGATCCTACCTCTAGAGGTTCCGCAGCTCCAGGTGAAGAATGTGCGTGAAATCTTAGGTGAGATTGCGGCCAATATCTATGACCACCCCGCTAACCATTTGGAAGTGATTGGGGTGACAGGGACCAATGGGAAGACGACAATTACCCATTTGATCGAGCGCATCGCGATGGAAAATGGAAAAAAGGTGGGCCTGATTGGTACACTAGGCGCGCGAATTGCTGGGCGTGAGATTCCTGGAAGTCGCACCACTCCTGAGTCAATTGATCTTCAGAAACTCCTCGCAGAGATGGAGGCTGAAGGTGTAGAGTTGGCTGTGATGGAAGTATCTTCCCATGCGTTGGTTTTGGGACGGGTTACAGGATGCGAGTTTGATGCAGGAATTTTTACGAATTTGACACAAGATCATCTCGATTATCATAAGACAATGGAGGAGTATCTCCAGGCCAAGGCACGGCTTTTTAGTGGGTTAACTGGCTCGAAACAGCCGAAGATTGGGGTGGTGAACGGGGATGACCCTGCTTCAGTGACGTTAAGTCAGCTCTCCGCCGCACCGGTTGTGACTTATGGGGTGAAGGCGGAGAAGCTGGATTACCGAGCAGCAGAAATTGAGCTGAAAGCGGAGGGGATCCGGTTTATAGTGCATTTCAAAGGAAAAGCTCAGGAAGTTAAGTATTCTACCCCAGGTATGTTTAGCGTCTATAATGCCCTGGCAGCCTTCGCTTGGGGAGTTGAAAGCGGACGAGATCCCGAACAAGTCGCAAGAGCTCTTGCTGAGGTTGAAGGGGTTTCTGGTCGCTTTGAAAGTGTTCGGATGGGGCAACCGTTTCCAGTGATTGTGGATTATGCTCATACACCGGATGGCCTAGAAAATGTCCTCCGTACTGCTCGCGAATTCACGCGGGGACGTCTGATTACAGTCTTTGGCTGTGGGGGAGATCGGGATAAAGGAAAACGTCCGAAGATGGGAGCGATATCGGCCGATTTAAGCGATTTTGTGATTGTAACCTCGGATAATCCTCGAACGGAAGAGCCTCATCAGATTATTAAGGATGTTCTAGCAGGAGTAGTGGGTGTAGAACACACAACGATTGAGAACGTCGAGAGGCAATCGAAAGCGCCTGCCGTATGGCAAAGCAAGGAGATACAATTCTTATCGCAGGAAAAGGACATGAAGATTATCAGATTATCGGAAAAGAAGTCTTTCCCTTTGATGATCGGGAAGTTGCTCGAGATGCCTTAAGGGGGCTAGGCTATGTGGAATAGCAGGCAGGTCGCCAATTTTATTAATGGAGAATTGATAGGAAATTCCGAAGTTCAGACCTTCGGTTGTATCATTGATAGTCGGCAAGCGCAAGGAGGGGAAATCTTCTTTGCCCTTTCAGGTGAGAATGTCGATGGTCATAACTTTATCGAGGCCGCTTGGGACAAGGGTGCGGCCGTGGTTATCGCAGAACAAGAAAGTCTCAGAAGACGCAAGGCGGTTCAAGTTCCAGAAGGGAAAGCCCTTATTCAAGTTGAATCTGGGCTTATGGCTATGCGGCTACTCGCCAAAGCATGGCGTTGTGAGCTGGGGGCCAAGGTTATTGGAATCACGGGTAGTAACGGAAAAACCACGACTAAGGATATGATCGCTGCAGTCCTCGCCCAAAAGCATCAGGTGCATAAAAATAAGGAAAACCATAACAATGAACTGGGACTACCGATGACAATTCTCAATGCTCCTTTAGGTACGGAAATCCTCATTTTAGAGATGGGTATGCGAGGATTAGGACAAATCACGGCCCTTTGTGAGATCGCGAAGCCTGATGTCGGTGTGATTACGAATATAGGCACAACCCACATGGAACTTCTGGGTTCCGAGGAGAATATCGCACGGGCAAAATGGGAATTGATTGAGGCCCTACCTGTAGAGGGGATTGCGGTCATCAATGCGGAGGACCATTGGAGTGTTAAACAGGCCGCAAAGGATGCTCATTCCCAACGTTTTTATGGATTGCAAGGCACCTACCATGAGCCGGATCTGCGTGGAGTGAAGCTAACACCTGTAGGCACATTAGGAACGCAATTTGACGTTGACGCGCTAGATATAAAATCGGAAGTTAACGAAAAAACACACGCCACTATAGACTTACCACTTCCAGGCGAGCATAATGTTCTCGATGCCTTAGCAGCGCTTAGCGTAGGACTTCTCTTTGGAGTTTCTCTAAGCGAGGGCTGTAAGGGCTTAGCCGAAATGGAATTATCCCGAATGCGACTCGAACTTCACCCAGGAATTTATGGCAGCACCTTAATCAGTGATGTTTATAACGCAAATCCTACATCCATGAAAGCTTCACTGAAAGTCTTGCGTGAACGGAGTGGAGTCTCCACGCTGGCGATTCTTGGTGAGATGTATGAATTGGGCGAAGCCAGTGAAAGTGGTCATTATGAGGTGGGGCAAACTGTGTCAGAACTCGGGATAACTGAGCTAATAGCTGTAGGGGAACTCGCTGAGGAAATCGCTCGGGGGGCGAGGGAAAAGGGAATGCCGACTTCGGTTATTTATTCCTGTAAAAATCGCGAGGAGGCCATTGGGAAGGCTCGAGAGGTGCTCTCGCACTTGGACTGGGGTACCTGGGTACTCATTAAGGCATCACGCGGAATGAGAATGGAAGAAGTGACGAAGGCACTTCGCGAAGGATAGGAGAAAAGGAAGGAATCAATCCATGTCAGAACGTTTACTAATGGCCGGGGGCTTAGCACTCCTAATAACGTTAATTCTAGGGCCGTTTATGATCCCTATTTTACGAGTGTTAAAATTTGGACAAAATATCCGTGAGGATGGACCCCAACGCCACCTAGCTAAAGCAGGTACCCCGACCATGGGTGGAATTATCTTTTTGGTGGGGATTGTGGCGAGCTCACTCCTCACAGCAGAACAACCGACGTCTTTGGAGATGGTTATGCTTGTCGGGACGATGCTAGGCTATGGACTTATTGGTTTTATTGACGACTTTATCAAGGTTGTTATGCATCGCTCGCTGGGCCTGAGAGCGTATCAGAAGCTCATTGGGCAATTTGCCTTGGCTTTTCTTCTAACTTGGGCAGCCGTGCGTTTCTTAGGACGAGGTACTGATCTCGTTATACCCTTTACTGCTTATCATTTGGATTTAGGACTATTCTATTACCCCTTTGTTGCTTTTATCATTGTGGGAATTGCAAATGCAGTGAACCTAACGGATGGCTTAGATGGACTAGCAGCGGGAACGACATGTTTTAGTGCACTGAGTTATATGTTGATTGCCTTGCTAGGTGCAGCCCAAGGTGGTGGTGTCGCGATTCTAGCATATGAATCCGATCTTGCAGTCTTTGCAGCCGCACTAGCGGGTGGATGCCTTGGATTTTTACGATTCAATAAATATCCCGCCCGGGTCTTCATGGGAGACACCGGGTCTTTGGCGTTGGGTGGTGCGTTAGTTGGACTAGCGGTGCTTACCAAGACAGAGCTAATTCTTATTTTGTTGGGTGGAGTGTATGTTGTTGAGGCCTTATCCGTTATTATTCAAGTCATCTCCTTCCAGACGACCGGGAAACGAGTCTTTCTGATGAGTCCTGTGCACCATCATTTTGAACTATTGGGTTGGAAAGAATGGAAAGTTGTCATCACCTTCTGGAGTGCGGCCATTTTATGCGGTATTTTAGGAATTCTGGCGTATGTAGCAGGGCTAAGCTAATAAATTGCTGGGGAACTGAAACAGGGGGGCAGCTTCGTTGTTTCGGGTTTAATCATAAGATATTCTTGGTGCTAGCGAAGATCAAGCAGGGGCGCTAGGGACTGTGAAAGTCTAGAAGTAGAATTTATTCGGGTTTTAATCTATCAAGAAGGTGAAGACGATGGAATTGAAAGATAAAAAAGTATTAGTCGTTGGCGCAGGACGAAGTGGATTAGCTGCGGTTAAAAAGTTAAAGAATCTTGGAGCTCAGGTGCTCCTTACAGATCGGCAGGATCCCGAAAAACTAAGTGAAATTACAGAATTAGGCTTAAGTGAAGGACAACTTATCTTAGGGAGAGTCCCTGAGTGGAATGAAGTGGAAGCGGACCTTATCGTTCTTTCTCCAGGGGTTCCTCCTCAGCTTCCATTTATCCAAGATGGCCTTTTTAAAGGAGCTCGAATCTGGAGTGAAGTGGAGCTTGCTTTACGGGATAATTCGGCGAAAAAGGTTGGGGTTACCGGAACGAATGGAAAGACGACGACGACCACGCTCATCGGAGAATTAGCGAAGCGTACGGGACGCACAACCCTGGTCGCTGGGAATATTGGGGTGGCTTTAAGTAGTCAGGTCGATGAGCTGGGTCAAGATGGAATTGTGGTAGCCGAGCTATCAAGCTTCCAACTGGAATGGATTGATAGCTTAAGAATGGATATCGGGATTCTTCTGAACGTGACTCCAGATCATCTGGATCGACATGGAACCGTTGAAAATTATCTGGCAGCGAAGGCGCGAATTTTTGAAAATCAAACAGCTAAAGATCTTGCTATCTTAAACTGGGATGATCAGGCGGTACGTGCCCTAGGCCCGAGCCTTAAAGCTCGAGTAATCTATATTAGCCCTACTACGTTTTTAAACGATGGGTTCTGTATGCAAGGTGACGAAATCGTTTTCGCCGAGAAAGGATCGATAACCCCGATTCTAGATCGCAAGGAGCTTAAGCTTCGTGGCAATCATAACCTGGAGAATGTCATGGCTTCTATCGCAGCAGCTAAGGAGCTCGGACTATCGTGGGAGGAAATTGCAGAAGGGCTTCGTCAGTTTAACGGGGTCGAACATCGCCAAGAAATTGTGGGAACTTTTGACGGGATTCTCTTTATTAATGACTCTAAGGGTACAAACCCAGATGCAGCGGAGAAGGCTTTATATGCCTTTCAGGAACCGATTGTTCTGATTGCTGGCGGTAAAAATAAAGGACTGGATTTTCATGAGTTCATGAAAATTGTTAAAGAGCAGGTAAAAAGCCTTGTTCTTGTTGGAATGGCGGCCGATGAAATGGAGCAAGCGGCCCGCGATGTAGGAGTAGAACGATTTGTCCGTGCCAAGACTTTCGAAGAGGCGGTTGAGCTTTCAATCGCAGAAGCGGTCGCTGGAGATGTTGTCCTCCTATCACCTGCTTGTACAAGTTGGGATATGTTTAAGAGTTATGAAGAAAGAGGGGAATTCTTTAAGGAGTTAGTGCGTAGGCATTATAGGGAACCCATTTCTAAATAAAGGGGGAACTTAACAATGCCGAGACGCCGCCGTCCTGATTTGGTCTTACTGGGAGTAATCCTCGCGCTCCTCGCAATAGGAATGGTAATGGTGTATAGTTCCAGTGCGGTAAAAGGATATGTACAGTATGACGATCCCTATCACTTCTTAAAGATGGAGGTGATATGGGTTACATTGGGCTTAGCGGCGATGATACTAGCCATGCGTTTGGATCTCGGCTTTTTACGCCAATGGGCAAAACCAGCTCTTATCATGGCCATTGTCTTGCTCATTATGGTTAAGATTCCCGGAATCGGCCGAAGGGTCAATGGGGCAGACCGCTGGATTGGATTAGGTCCCTTGTCGATTCAACCCTCGGAAGTGATCAAACTTACCATGGTTTTAGTTATGGCACATACTTTATCGATTGATCCTCACAAAATAAAATATTTCCGTAAAGGCTTATTACCCGTTCTTGGACTATTAGGGTTAATCGCTGGACTCATCATGCTTCAACCCGATTTGGGAACAACTCTGGTGGTGGCCGGAACGACCTTTTTTATGCTCATAGCCGCAGGTGCAAGAGTCAGTCACATTATGGCCTTAGGAAGTGCAGGAATAGTCTTAGTCGTCGCAGCAATTGCCGCTGCACCCTACCGAATGAATCGTATTCTCGCGTTTCTCGATCCCTGGGCTGATCCCTCGGGTAAGGGATACCAAACGATTCAGGCCCTTTTAGCCTTAGGACCAGGCGGGTTATTCGGCTTAGGGCTCGGGCAGAGTAAACAAAAATTTCTCTATCTCCCTGAGAATCATACCGATTTTATCTTCGCCATGATTGGGGAGGAGCTCGGTTTTGTCGGTGCGACTCTCGTGATTATGCTCTTCTTCCTCTTCGCTTGGAGGGGATTTAGGGTCGCAATGGGTGCGCCAGACGCCTTCACAGGCTTTCTAGCCGTGGGCCTCACTGCGATGGTGTCGATCCAAGCAATGATCAACATGGGGGTCGTAAGCGGTGTCTTACCGGTCACAGGGATCACCCTTCCCTTCCTGAGTTATGGGGGGACGTCGCTCGTGTTTACCTTGATAGGGGTCGGGGTGCTCTTGAATATTTCGAGGGAATCGCGATGAGAGCTTGCAAGAGGTTATTACTCAGTAATGCTTGGTGGGTTTGTGCAAGTCGAGTTACGTTACAGACACTCGGAAAATACGCTCGCAAAGCAAACTAAGGGCTAAACTGCTTCTTGCATGCTGCGGGGTACCCGCCTAAATCGCTCCTGCTCAATAGGCGGCGAGCCACATCCTTGTGGTCGCCCCGCTATATGGGGAGCAGTTTAGCCCAAGTTTGCTTGTTGCTCGCGAAGAAACCTCGCGCTCTGTAATCGTAACTCACTTTGCAGAATAGCTTCAGCAATCCTTTACAGAATGACCTGAACAATAATCCTAAGAAATTACCCAAGGATTTTGCTTTGCATAAGGGAACGCCTTCTAAGCGAGCGGCTAACCAATCTTCGCGAAAAGGTCGCAGCGGAGACGGGTTGGAAACACGACGTTTCCAACCGGCCACGAGGCATGGACGCCGATTTGGCCGGGAACCCGACGGAGCGGAGAACTTGAGCGATTAGATTGGTCCGCGCAGCTTACGGAGTGACCGTTGCAAAGCAAAATCCTGGAGATAATACTTCAGAGAAGAGCCTCAAAACGACTGCTAAAAATCTCAACCATCGAAAGGAGCAGAATTCCATGCGAGTGATTGTAACAGGTGGCGGAACGGGCGGCCACATCTATCCTGCCTTAGCGATCGCCAAGGGGATTCTCGCCCGTGAACCCGAGAGTCAAATCCTCTATGTCGGAACCCAGGAAGGAATGGAAGCCCGACTCGTTCCAGAAGCTGGAATCGACTTTCAAGGAGTATCTGGACAAGGACTCCCTCGAAAGCTTAGCGTAGATACAGTGAAAGTCGGAGCCAAAAGCTTTAAAGCACTCTGGGAAACCAAACAAATCCTCAAAGAGTTCAAACCCGATCTCGTCGTCGGGACCGGGGGATATGTCTCTGGGCCGGTTGTTTTGACAGCGGCCTTATTTGGAATTCCCACCTTACTTCATGAGCAAAACGCCCTTCCGGGGATTACGAATAAAATTCTAGCCCGATTTGTTCGAAAGGTCATGGTAACGTTTCCAGAGAGTATTGCGCACTTCGGAGTACGCAAGAAATTGGTCTTAACGGGTTTGCCTGTGCGTCCAGAGATTGGAGAAGTTTCTCGTACCGAGGGCGCCTTGCGTTTGGGACTGCATCCTGAACGACTGACCTTGCTTATCACAGGAGGAAGTCGTGGGGCTCGCAGCATCAACCAGGCCATGCCGACTGTACTTAAAAGTTTACTCGCTCGACCAGACATCCAGGTCATATGGGCCACTGGAAAAGCGACGTATAAAGAGACACAGAAAGCCTTAAAGGACGCTGGGATTGATGGGGTACAAGAAAACTGGAAGGTGCTTGAGTACCTCAAAGATATGCCAGAGGCGCTCGCGTGTACCGATTTATTCATAGGACGGGCTGGGGCTACGACGTTAGCAGAACTGATGGTCGCTGGAAAACCTGGGATTCTTATCCCTTATCCTTTTGCAGCAGAGAATCACCAAGAGTATAATGCTCGAGCCCTAGAAAAGGATGGGGCTGCACGGGTTATTCTTGATTTGGTGCTAACCGGTGAGAAGCTTTCGGAGATTATCCAAGAACTTCTCGCAAAACCCCAGGACTTAAGGAGCATGGCCGATGCAGCTAAGGGATTGGGGCAGCCGAAGGCTCTTCAAAAAATTGTCGATGTCTGTATGGAGACCGCCTGGAAATAATTCTACTTCCTTTTTCACACCTTCTGACACGATTGCATAACATATGACAGTCAGAAGGAAGGGAGTGGATTTGTCAATGTGGCCGAAGCGGAAGATTTTATTCGTCATTCCGCGCGGGATTGAAGGATGGCAAGGGATTCTTTCCTTGTTGGAAGCCCTACATAGAGATGTTATAGTAAGGGAAACATCTGAAGAGATTCCGGCGGACTTAACTGGGCTGACATGTCCTGGATGGGATGAGGAATTAGTGGACTTATCGGATGTTGGGCCGACAGATATTCTCTATTGGCCTGGAATTCCTATGGAAGATGCCTATCGGAAGTGGGGATTATCCCGGGGGCTTTCGCAAACCGAACTCCCTGAATTTCTACATAAATATTGGGAAGAGGAGATTATTCTTCCTGTAACTCAATCTGCCACAGCCGATGAAGAGCCTCTGCTGTGGAGACTGTTAGACGCTGCAGAATTTGAGCCTTCCTTGCTTTGGAAGAAACCAGAGGGTCAATGGGAAGTCCGAATCGGGCAAGGGCTCCACTGGGTTATCCCTGAGGCATGGTATAACGAATGTTGTGGGTTAGAGACTTTCGGACGTCAACCCAAACGGATTCTGTCCGAGAGCTATTGGCTCCTCCAAGAGAATCGGGTAGAGTTTTATTCGGATCGTGAAAGCTTCGCTTTTCTGGGCTTCTTAGAACCGTTTGGAAATAAAGAGCAGGAGCAGGGGATCTATACAACCGTTCTGCAGGCGCTTCAACTCGGCGTACCCTGGAGAAATATTAAAAGCTTTTATAATACAGCTCTCAACACTTCTAAAGATGACTTTGTAAAAAGGGAAAACAGTTTAAGGTGGTATGCGGATGATTTTGCACGGAGTACGTGGCCGAGTGGAACAGAATTACCCACTGAAGGCGCTGAACACTTGGAAAGTCGGGGGATCAGCTGAAACCGTTTTTTGGCCTGAAAGTGAAGACGAATTGCGTAGGATAGGGCTTCAAGCTCAAAAAGAAAGGATCCCCCTCCGTTTATTTGGGCGGGGATCAAATATTCTTTTCCCGGATGAAGGTCTATCTGGAATCACGCTGATTAGTACCTCCTTAGATAAAGTGGCTTGGGATGAAGAACGCGTTAGTGTCGGGGCAGGATACTCTTTGGCACGCCTTGCCCAGGAAGCAGGAAATAGGGGATTAACAGGGTTAGAATTCGCCCGGGGGATACCCGGAACGGTCGGTGGAGCGATCGTCATGAATGCGGGGGCTCACGGAGGAGAGATTCAAGCTATCCTCGAGCAGGCTAAGATCTTAACAACCGATGGAGAGCTTCAGAGCTTAGGCAGAGATGAAATTCAATTCGGATATAGAGAATGCTCCCTTCGGGGAAAGGCTTGGGTTTTGGAAGGTACGTTCCGCTTGAAGCATGGAGATCCAGAAAGTATTCAAGGCGCCATGCGTGAGAATCTGGCAAAGAGAAAAATGGCCCAGCCTTTAGAGTTTCCAAACGCAGGGAGTGTCTTTCGGAATCCTCCTGGGGATTCTGCAGGAAGGCTTATCGAGCAAGCGGGATGGAAGGGTAAAGCGATTGGTGGGGCTCAAGTGTCACCAAAGCATGCCAATTTTATCGTTAATACCGGTAACGCGACTGCTCACGATGTCTTATCCCTAATTCAAGAGATTCAGAAGGATGTTCATCAAAAGTTCGGGGTGGAATTGAAGACAGAGGTTCAATATATAGCACCGAACTAAGAGGGGAGGAATGTTTCATGGCGATGGATCGCTATGTAATCACCGGAAAACAGAGGCTGGAAGGCAGAGTGCGCACCAGTGGTGCAAAGAACTCCTCGTTACCCTTATTAGCCGCGTCCTTGCTCGCTTCAGGAAAGTCTACCTTGATTGATATCCCCCAGCTAGCGGATATTGATAATATGATTGAGGTGCTCGAGTACCTCGGTGCGGGTGTGAAACGGCAAAATGAAGCCTTAATTGTGGATGCTTCTGATCTCTGTCGGTGGGAAGTGGAAGAAGGCTTGATGCGCCAGATGAGAGCCTCTAATCTGATCTTAGGACCAGTACTCGCGCGTAATGGTCGAGTGTGTATATCGAGACCGGGTGGCTGTGCGATTGGATCCCGCCCCATGGATCAACATATCAAAGGACTCCAGGAACTCGGAGTCAAAGTGAAAGAGAAACATGGGTATATTGAAGCGTGGGCGGATCATCTTGTCGGTGCAAATGTTTATCTGGATGTTCCGAGTGTTGGAGCTACAGAAAATATTATGATGGCTGCGGTTTTAGCAAAGGGGACGACAACCCTTCATAATGCAGCTCGGGAACCGGAAATTGTCGATCTCCAGAATTTCTTAAACAAGATGGGGGCCAAAATACGCGGTGCGGGAATGGATGTTCTTCGAATCGAAGGAGTCTCTCAGCTTTATCCTGTGGAACATACTGTTATTCCTGACCGAATAGAAGCAGGAACTCATATGGTTGCCGCGGTGATGACTCAGGGGGACATCGAGATTGATAATGTAATTCCAGAACACTTAGAGCCCGTTATAGCAAAGCTTACCCAAGCCGGGGCTGAAATCTCTATCGGGGATGATTCTGTTCGGGTAAGGGGAAAAGGGAAAATCAAGGGTGTTGACTGTAAGACAATGCCCTATCCGGGTTTCCCTACTGATATGCAACCGCAGTTTATGGCGCTCTTAGCTATGGGAGAGGGAACAAGTATTATCACAGAAACCATTTTCGAAAACCGTTTCCAACATGTCGATGAACTTCGGCGGATGGGAGCTCAGATTACCATTGAAGGCCGTACAGCAATTATTCGCGGAGTTAAAAGCCTGGAAGGTGCCTTTGTCGAGGCGACAGATCTGCGTGCAGGAGCAGCCCTCTTCTTAGCGGCCCTTTCTGCAGAGGAAGCTACTGTTCTCGAGAAGGTAGGGCATATCGATCGTGGCTACGAAAACCTTGGGGAGAAATATCGTTCCTTGGGTGCAAAGCTCAGCCGTGTAAAATCTTAATTCAGATGGAGTATTATTCTAGGCGGACGATGTGGTGTCGAAAAGAAAGACATGACAGAGAGGGTTGTATTCGTTATACTTGGGACGAGGGGGAACGTGCATGAAGCCCAAGAAAACGACTACATCCTTTCTCTATATTTCTATTTTGATGATTATACTCGCTGTGGGTATTGCTTCATTTCTTCGATCAAGTTATTTTTCAGTTGAAAAGATTATCATCGAAGGGTTGCAGCAGATTCCAGAGAATGAGATTGAACGCTTAACAACGGAGGCTGTCGGGCAAAATCTGTTCTTACTAGAACAAGATCGACTGAAGCAGAACGTTTTACTTCACCCTTTAGTGGAGAGTATAGAGATAAAGAGAAAATTACCGAAGACTTTGGTTCTTCACATCAAGGAACGGACCCCGATTGCCCTCGTTGTGGTTTCACGGGGTGTCGTCGAAGTTGATGGAAAAGGAATGTTCTTGCGTCGCAGGGAGGGATGGCCTGATAAAAGCTATCCCATGATTAACGGGATAAGTATCCCGGATACAGCTGGGCCAGGACAGGAGCTAAAGCTCCCAGGGCTTCAGGCAGCGCTACTTTTGTTGGGACAAGCTCCCCCAGAGCTTACACCTTTGATTGGGGAAATTTTTGTGAATCCCATCCAGCAGATGACCTTGTTTTTGAACAATGGAGTGGAAGTACGCTTAGGGAAAACCAATGACTGGACAGTCAAACTTAAGGCTTTATATGATTTACTGAATGATTCAGGGTATAAGTCTTTTCAAAATGGGGTAAGGTATATTGATTTCACAGCGGCTAAGCCTGTAATTGGCCGTTGATGAGGGGGAGCAACAAACAATGTGGTTACCGATTCTTGGGTTGATTCTTGGGTTAGCGATCGGCTGGTTTAGTCCGTTTTCTGTACCCGTTGAATATGCAAAGTATTTATCCATAGGAATCCTTGCTGCCTTGGACTCAGTGCTCGGGGGAATCCGAGCTGCTCAAGAGGAGCATTTTGATTCCACGGTATTTTTAACGGGATTCTTTACAAATATCTTACTTGCTGGATTATTAGCGTATGTGGGAGATCGGATCGGGGTCGATCTCTATCTTGCAGCGGTGGTAGCCTTCGGGGTGCGCTTATTTAACAACTTGGCGATTATTCGTAGACATCTTTTGAAAAAATAATTTCGAGGACTAACCTCCTTCTTTCGCTTTTGCTTGAGGAGATTTGAGCTTTAATAGCAGGAAACTTAAATATTGGATAGTATTTCCAATAAAAAAGTTTTAAGTGAAAAGAAGGATAATATGCTTGTCCATAGAATTTATTGGACAAGTGTGTAAATCTGAGTTTTAACCCTTTTGGAAGAAGTTTTCTGAGGGGATGAAAAGGTGTAAATACTTGCGAGGGGGTCATAAGCAAAAATGCTTGAATTTGATATGGACTTTAATCAGTTTGCCCAGATTAAGGTAATTGGAGTCGGTGGTGGCGGAAATAATGCCGTAAACCGTATGATTACAGCGGGTTTAAAAGGTGTAGACTTTATTGCGATTAATACAGATGCCCAGGCTATTAACCTCTCGCGTGCTGGACAGAAGGTTCAGATCGGTCTTAAATTGACTAAGGGGCTTGGTGCTGGTGCTAACCCTGAGGTTGGATCGAAGGCTGCTGAAGAAAGCCGTGAAGAGTTAATTAATGCCCTTAAGGGTGCCGATATGGTCTTTGTTACTGCAGGAATGGGTGGTGGTACGGGAACGGGTGCTGCTCCTATCGTGGCAGAGATTGCCAAAGAGTTAGGCGCCTTGACTGTAGGGGTTGTTACCCGGCCCTTTTCTTTTGAGGGTAGGAAACGGGCGATGCAGGCAGAAAAGGGAATTGCAGAGCTTAAAAGTAAAGTTGATACCTTGATTACAATTCCTAATGATCGCTTGCTTCAAGTCGTGGACAAGCATACAACGATTCACGAAGCGTTTAGGATTGCGGATGATGTTCTACGTCAAGGGGTTCAAGGCATTTCAGACCTTATCGCTGTTCCGGGACTTATCAACCTTGACTTTGCAGATGTCAAGACGATTATGCGTAATACTGGTTCTGCTTTAATGGGAATTGGCCAAGCGACAGGGGAGAATCGGGCGGCTGATGCGGCTCGGAAAGCGATTTCTAGTCCTCTTCTCGAGACCTCGATCGAAGGGGCTCAGGGCGTACTTTTGAATATTACGGGTGGACAAAACTTAACCTTGTTCGAAGTGAATGAAGCCTCTGAGATTATCGCCGAAGCGGCAGATCCGGAAGCAAATATCATCTTTGGAGCAGTGATTGATGAAAGCATGAAGGAAGAAGTACGGGTTACTGTCATTGCGACAGGATTTGACCAGCAAAAGGCTTCTTTTGGCAAGGCCGGAGCTTCAAACGAACAGATTATACGCCCGGTGGCAGCAGCTGCTGAGGACTTAGATATTCCTGAGTTCCTACGTCGCCGTCGCTAAGTAAAGCTCTAAGTAAATACAGATCTTTCAATTGACAAGCTAGTGCACTATGCCTAGCTTGTTTTTATTTTTTCCTCTTTCCTTTCTCTTGACGCGATAATACGTCACGAGTCGCAATAGTTTTCCTAAATATTCCCTCGTATTGCGACAGGTTTTATCCTCGCGTTTCGGTATAATTTGGTAGAGAAGTGTTGAAAGGGCAGTAGTGAAGTCATGGAGAGGTATTTGGATCTCGACCTTTTAGTGAATGGAAGTATGGATGCCTTGTTGTTGATCCTTACGGCCCGACTGTTAAACGTTCCTCTCCGTTCAAAGCGTATTCTGGGAGGAGTTTTGGCGGGAGAAATTTCTGTAATTCTTTCTGCCTTTTACCCCGTTTCCTTGCTCTTTGAGTTAAGTAAGTTCTTCATTCCGTGGATTATGGTCTGGCTTGCTTACCCTATTCGGGGGATTAGACCCTATCTGAAAGCCTTGCTGCTTTTCTGGATTCTTTCCGCAGGCTTAGGGGGACTCGTCTACGCCTTATGGGGTTGGGTAAGCTTTGATGGCTTAGTCGGAAACTCCTTACGTATAGGATTAAGAAATCTTTGGATTTTACCGTTAGTTGCTGCCCTGTGGTGGTTAGGTCAGAAGGCTTGGCATCGAGTTCTTGCTTCAGCCGCCCAGTTGAAGCCCTCTCTTTACGATCTCAGGATCGACTTTGGAGCAGCAACAGGACCCATTCCAATTAAGGCCTTGTTGGACACAGGGAATCAGCTGAGAGATCCCTTGACGGGTACTCCAGTCATTTTAGTCGAAGAAGAAGTTGCAGCAGCTGGGATTCCAGCGGAGCTACTCCCGGCCTTGAAGGCTCCTTGGCGAGAACTTGAGGATCCGTGGCCCTGGCTTTGGCAGGCTGACCCAGCTTGGATAAGATATTTTGTCTTTATCCCTTATCAAGGAGTTGGTCACAAGAGCTGGCTTCTTGGAATTCGCCCGCAACAGGTTATTTGTACTTCTTCGCCGGAACCGAGAGAGATTAAGGCGACTTTAGCCTTAGTGCAGCAAGTTTTAAGCACGGATGGGGCGTATCAGGCCTTGTTACATCCGGAACACGTTCGAGGAGCGGAGGATGGTTTATGAGACGGATAATTGTGTATTTTAAACTGCTAAGGCTAAAAATAAAGCTGTATATCCAGCAAAAACTGAATGGGTGGCGCGAAATCTACTACGTGGGTAGCAGTGAGGCTTTGCCCCCTCCATTGAGCTCAGACGAAGAAGGACTTCTCTTGGAGCGTTTGGAAATGGGGGATCCCACAGTCCGAGATATCCTGATTGAGAGGAATTTGCGGCTAGTCGTCTATATTGCCCGAAAATTTGAGAACACGGGAGTCGGAATTGAAGATCTGGTTTCGATTGGTACGATTGGTTTGATCAAAGCGGTGAACACCTTTGATCCCCAGAAGAAGATCAAATTAGCCACCTATGCATCTCGTTGCATAGAAAATGAAATACTTATGTATTTGCGTAGAAATAATAAGACACGAACTGAGGTATCCTTTGATGAACCGCTAAATATTGATTGGGATGGAAATGAACTGTTACTCTCAGACGTGTTAGGAACAGAAAATGATATTATTTCTCGCCCACTTGAAGAACAAGTTGATCGTCAACTTTTGCATCTTGCCATGGGGCGTCTTTCTGATCGAGAAAAACTTATCATGGAACTACGCTTTGGTCTTGACAATGGTGAGGAGAAGACTCAAAAAGAAGTAGCAGATCGTTTGGGAATTTCCCAATCCTATATTTCACGGCTGGAAAAGAGAATTATTAGGAGATTGAAGAAAGAATTCATCCGTTTGGAATAACTTTCAAAATGTTCGGGCATACTCTTCCAAGAGAAAATTGGCTTGGAGGGTGCTCAGAATGGCTTTAAACAAAGTAGAAATCTGTGGAGTGAACACCTCAAAATTGCCTGTTCTTAGTAGCGCAAAGATGAAGGAGTTATTTGTAGCTTACCAAAGTGGAGAAAAAGAAGCACGGGAGAAACTCATCTATGGCAACTTAAGGCTCGTCCTGAGTGTCATACAGCGGTTTACAAATCGTGGAGAATATGTGGATGATCTCTTCCAGGTCGGGTGCATCGGGTTAATGAAGGCAATCGATAATTTTGACCTCGGGCAAAACGTTAAATTCTCGACATACGCTGTGCCGATGATCATCGGGGAAATCCGACGATACTTAAGAGATAACAACCCCATTCGAGTCAGTCGATCTCTTCGTGATATAGCGTATAAAGCTTTACAAGTTCGAGATCAACTCGTCAGTGAATGTGCTCGTGAACCAACCGTATCCGAGATAGCTGCTAAGCTGACCCTACCTAGGGAAGAAGTTATCTTCGCATTGGATGCAATTCAAGAGCCGATTTCCCTCTTCGAACCCATCTATCATGATGGTGGAGATCCTATATTCGTCATGGATCAGATCGGAGATGATAAGCACTCCGATAACAGCTGGCTCGAAGGAATCGCCGTGCGTGAGGCCCTACGCCGCCTTAGCGAGCGAGAAAAACTTATCCTCAACCTCAGATTCTTCCATGGAAAAACTCAGATGGAAGTTGCCGACGAAATCGGAATCTCACAGGCTCAAGTATCTCGCCTGGAGAAGGCGGCACTAGGTCATATGAAAAAGTACGTCTAAATTTAGGCTGGGCATTTTGCCCAGCCTTTTCGTCGGGAGCACGGGGCTCGTCACTGTCCCTGTTCCTGCCTCCATCCCTAAGTTTCACTTTCCTTTGTATTACGTCGTAGTCGGGAATGAATAGCTTTCCCCTTGCATATAAATGTCGAGAGGGGAGGTATGGCGGATGCGGATCTCTGAGTTACGATTGTTAGATATCGTGAATATCAAAGATGGCCGGAGGTTAGGGCCGATTAAGGACTTGGATCTTGATCTCGAACGGGGAGTGGTGAAAGGGATCGTTGTACCTGGTGCCTCCCGAAGCTGGGGATTTTTTGGTGGGGGTCGGACCGAAGACATCATGGTGCCATGGGATCGAGTAAAGAAAATCGGAGTGGATGTAATCCTAGTGGATGCTCAAGATATACCTGAGTTTAATAACAATCCGGACGACCGGTAAACAAAGTAAGCCTCCTGGAGTGCGTAAGCTACAGGAGGCTTTCATATATATCTTTCACAGCAGAGGATTGAAAGAGATGGGGGCGTGGTGCTTTTTCCGGTATCTTTAACATTTCTTTCGATTTTCAGGGATAATTCCACGAAAGATAGGACTTTTGGGGAGTTTGTCCACTGGAAAATTTATGGTATAGTTAGAACTAAGGATTTAAGGGGGAGGGAGTTCGTATGTCTTGGGTTTGGCGACAAGGAAAACAGTTGACCTATCTTACAATTCCCGAGTGGGAAGCAGAAGGGATCCAGTTAGGATTTTCTACGCGCTGGGGTGGAGTCAGTAAACCGCCTTATTCCTCCTTGAATCTGGGGCTTCATGTTGGAGACACCCCGGAGGCTGTCCGGGTTAATCGAGAGATTTGGTTCAAAGAATGGGATGCAAGTGGGTCTGAGGTGGCGATTGGGGAGCAAGTGCATGGGACTCAAATCTATAGGGTGAACGAGTGTGATGCAGGAAGAGGGAGTCAAAGCCTTGACTCTGTAATCCCAGGTGTAGATGCACTTGTCACCAAGAATGCGCTAGGTTTGATGGCATTTTTCGCTGATTGCGTTCCCGTATTTTTTTATCATCCTAGAATACGAACCATAGGAATAGCCCATGCCGGATGGAAGGGAACTGCTGGAAGAATTGTTTTCAAAACTCTAGAGCAATTTCGTAAGATGGGTGGAGAACCGGAAGACTGTTGGGTGGCGTTAGGACCGAGCATAGGCCCCTGCTGTTATGAGGTGGATGATCGAGTTATCAAGGGCTTTGAGGAGGGATATTCCAATACTTCGTTTCTTAAGCCGGGAAAGCCTGGACATGCTATGCTGGATTTGTGGGAAGCGAATCAGGTTGTCCTTCGTGAAGCAGGAGTTCCTCAAGAAAAGATTTGGGTTGCGGGAGTCTGCACCGCATGCCATACCGATTCCTTTTTTTCACACCGTATAGAGGGTCCAAAGACAGGGCGCATGGCTGGCTGGATTCGCCGGACCCCAAAGAGGGAGGTTTAACCATGGCGGTCATTCTCGTAGTTGATGATGAAGAACCGATTCAGGAACTGCTAAAGTTTAATCTAGAAAAAGAGGGCTATGAGGTTATCACGGCAGATGATGGTCCTGAGGCCTTGAAAACAATAGAGGAAAAGCATCCCGATCTTGTCGTATTAGATATCATGCTTCCCGGAATGAACGGGTTAGAAGTATGCACCCAGCTTCGCATGAATCCGAGGTTCAGTGACTTGCCAGTGATAATGCTTACAGCAAAAGGGGAAGAAATCGATAAAGTTCTAGGTCTTGAAATTGGAGCAGATGACTATATCACGAAGCCCTTTAGTCCACGCGAACTCCTAGCCCGAATTCGTGCCAGACTCAGGCGGCTGAAGCCTGCTGAAGGGGGAAATGAGCTCCTCCGTGGGGATTTGCGTATTGATCTTGAACGGTTTAGTGTTTCTATTCGGGGAGAGTATGTTGAGCTCACTCCAAAGGAATTTGAACTTTTGCGTGTCCTAGCGGCTCACCCAGGCAAGGTATACTCCCGCGATGAACTTCTCGAACGCGTATGGGGCTATGAGTATGCAGGAGATACTCGGACTGTAGATGTTCATGTTCGACATCTTAGACAAAAAGTTGAGAAGGATCCCTCGAATCCTGAGTATATCGAAACACTCCGTGGTATCGGGTATCGCTTGAAAGGATAGGGATATGAACATTAAGTGGCGAATTACGGGAATTTATCTTTTGGTCAATTCACTTTCCCTTCTGCTCTTCTGGCTAGGTACTCAGGCCCTTACAGGTTTATCCTTACACGTGGATTTAGGAACTGTTATCTTGGCGATTGTTTTACCCGGAGGAATTACCTACTATTTTGCTTCACGCTTCGGGGAAAGAATAAACAAGCTGTATGCTACGGCGAGAGGAATCTCTCAAGGACAGTTTCAGACCCCCTTTATTCCAGAGTCTTCCGATGAACTAGGGAAACTTTCAAGTGAGATGATCAACCTTGCTCAACATGTCAAAGGGAGCATCTTGAGGAATCAACAAGAAGCACAAAAAATTCAAGCGATCCTTACAGGAATGCAGGAGGGTGTCATTTCACTGGATCAAGTAGGGCGGATTGTCCTCATTAATCGTGCCGCTGAAAAGATATTCGGCAGGACCCAAGATGAAGTCGAAAACCAATATCTCAATGTGCTATGTGAGTATGAGGAACTTCAGCAGCTCGTTGCAAAGGCGCTGGAGGAAGGTCAACATGGGAGTTCCGAAATTGTTGTCAATCAGAAAATGATTGTCAGAGCTCAAGTAAGTCCGATACTCGGGGAGAAGAGTCGATCGCGTGGGGCAGTCATTGTCTGTTATGACACTACAGAGCTTCGTCGCTTAGAACAAATAAGGACAGAATTTGTGGGAAATGTATCCCATGAACTCCGAACCCCGCTAACTTCCATCAAAGGGTTTGTTGAAACTTTGTTGGATGGAGCAGCAGAAGAGCCAACTCTAAGAGAAAGATTTCTAAAGATTATCCAAACGGAAACCTTGCGTTTACAACGTCTCGTGGATGAACTATTGACCCTTTCTCGTATTGAAAACCCTCGGATAGACAAGGCTGGGGCTCATAGTAAAGTTCAGGAGGCCTATGAGAAAATAAGACCTGTGATTGAACCTTATGCTGAAGCAAAGGAAATCTCAGTGGAGGTTGCACTCGCACCTGATTTACCTGCGGTAGCCATGGGAATAGATTTATTAAGTCAAGTACTTCTCAACATGATGGAAAATGCTGTAAAATATACAGGAGAGGGTAAGATTTGGCTTCATGGATATCAATTTGGAAATTATATCCATTTGGAGTTTGGAGACACGGGTAGTGGAATCCCGGAAGCGGATCTACCCCGCATATTTGAACGGTTCTACCGAGTGGATAAGGCACGTTCCCGTGATCAGGGGGGGACCGGGTTAGGGCTGAGTATCGTTAAGCATATTGTAGAAGGGGCCAAGGGGAAAATTAGTGTTTCTTCACAGCTTGGTTCTGGTACCGTATTCTTATGTGAATTACCCATTGTGAACGGAGAGGAAAAGAATGACGAGAAAAACAGCTAAGGGAATTAGGGTGGCCAAAAAACTACTCGGAATAGGAGTTCTCGTTCTCCTGCTACTAAGTTCCTTAGGGTGGGTTTATCGTTCTAGTTTTTTAACAGGATCACTTGAAGTTGAATTGGCAAAGCAGGGGGGCATCGAGCATAACCAGACCATTTCTGCCGTATTTGCCAATGAGGAAGTGCCTATTAAGGCTCCGACAGCTGGAAAGCCCGAATTTCTAGGAAAAGAAGGCCAGCGTTTTCGAAGAGGAGACCAGGTCGCGGTGATGAAGCCAGAAGGGGTAGCTTTAGGCCAGACGGGGGCAAAGGTAGGAGCCCCAGTGGTTGCACCGGATGGCGGAATTCTCTCCTACGGGACAGATGGTTTAGAGTCGATTCTGACCCCAGATAATCTCCTGTCCATGGATTTGAGTAAAGTGCTTGAACAAAGTAGTCCCTCCAAAGAGGGGGAAGGACCAGTTCAAAATGGCGGGGTTATCGGGAAGATCACTAATAATCTTCGACCGACTGTGGCAGTGATAAAAATCGCTCCAACTGAAGAATATAAGCTAGGGAAGACGCTCAAGTTTACGATCAATGGTTTGGGATATAGTGCTAAAGTAGTTCGACTCCTCGATAACCCCCAAGGGATGGTCGTTCAATTTAATCAATATGTTGAAGGAACAGCCAAGCAACGGATCCAAGAGATTTCCTGGACTTCGAGGCCAACGGTAGACGGAGTCATCTTACCCAAGAGCTCCCTGTGGAATAAAGGAGAAGAACGGGGAGTGTATGTCGTGCAGGGTGGGGTCATCCAGTTTCGCAAGATTAAGGTATTGGATGAGAATGAACAAGAAGTATGTATTGAGGGTCTGCCCTATGGAATACCGGTGATCATCAACCCTCGTTCTGGATTAGATGGGTTAACCATGAATGTGTAGAAATGCCTTCTTCAACATAAACCTGAGCTTACATGCAGGAAACAGGCTTTTAATGTAGAATCATTCAGCATGGACGGTGTGAAAAAAGTGGAGATATATGAAAATCTATCCAAGGTGCATCAAAGAATCTATGAAGCGTCCCTGTCAGTGGGGCGCAACCCGTCTGAAATTAGGTTGTTGGCTGTAAGTAAAACGAAGAGCGCTGAAGTAGTCCACCTTGCCTATGATGCAGGGCAAAGAGAATTTGCAGAGAATCGTGTGCAGGAATGGCAAGAGAAGGTTTCCGAACTGCCCCAGGATTGTAAATGGCATCTTATTGGGCAGTTGCAGAGCAACAAAGTTAAATACTTAGATTCACGGGTTTCTCTCATTCATTCCTTGGACAGGCTAAGTCTACTTGAAGAGCTAGAGCACCAAGGAACGCGCCAAGGGATCATCTGGCCAACCTTAGTTCAGATCAATATCGCCCGGGACCCTAATAAAGCGGGGCTGCTCGATAATGAGGCGGAAGACTTTCTAGAAGTTGTTGCGAAATGTGAGCATGTCCGGGTACACGGTCTTATGACGATTGGTGCCTTAAAGGCAACACCAGAGGAAACTCGCGGTTTCTTCCACCAGTTACGGATACTTAAGGAGCGTCTACAGGAAAAGAAGATTCCCCATGTGGAACTAAAAGAGTTGTCGATGGGAATGAGTCAGGATTTTGAAGTTGCAATTCAAGAAGGCGCTACGATCATCCGGGTTGGAAGACAGATTTTTGGGGAACGATAATAATTTACATAAAGAATTTTATAAGGAGGCATTATTAGATGGCTAAGTTGTTTGATAAAGTGATTGGGATTATGGGTTTTTCAGATGAGGAATTAGAGGACGATTACCTCGAGGAGGAAGAGAAAGAAGAGACTACCCGAGAAGAAACACGTGCAACGAGTAACCGTAAAGGGGCTCAGGTTGTGAGTATTCACACTCAGAAGCAGATTAAAGTTGTCGTGATGGAACCCGCTACGTTTGAGGAGTCCCAAAATATTGCAGATCAGTTAAAAAGCCGTCGCCCTGTGATTGTCAACTTAGAGAACACAGAGCGTAATCTAGCAAAACGGATCGTCGATTTTGTGAGTGGTGCTACCTATGCTTTAGGTGGCAATATGCAAAAAGTAGGAAATGGAATTTTCTTATTCGTTCCAAACAATGTTGATATTTCTGGAGAAGCAAAAGATGACCTTAAAGACAAGGGTTTCTTCTGGTCTCTCTCTAAGTAAGGAGTGATTGCTATACTATCATTTATCTATCAAGTCGCAGATGCGGTTCTTATGATCTTGGGTTATGCCATTATTATTCGAGCCTTGCTTTCTTGGTTTCCGAATTTACCCTATAATTCCTTTTTCAAAATTCTCTATGAGGTTACCGATCCTTTGTTAAAACCCTTTCAGCGGTTTCAGTTTGGTGGGGGTGGCTTCTCCATAGACATTTCCCCGATTCTTGCTTACTTTGCCATAATGATCTTACGGAGTGCGGTCTTGCCGACGATCTTTAGGCTCTTTTTCTGATTTGAAAAGTAGGATGAGTATATGAAACACAGAATAGATCGCAGTGCCTTAAATTTTTGGTCAGATAAAGAGATGAAGATTGAAGCTGCCCATTTACTGGATTTATGTGAAACGGCTTTGAACGCTTCAGTTGCAGTATGGACGCCTTTTTTGAGTCAAGCTTTAGCGAATTGGCTTGAGGGAATTATACGACGGGAAAATCTCGTATATCGAAGTGAAGGTGGATTTCCTGAACCTGAGAGGGTACGCTTTTTGATCAGCTCAGAAGAGCGAGATATTGAAAAGGCGCGATCTGAAGTGGTTGTTTTGTCAGCTCAGGCCATTGATCCCCACGGAGTACTAGAGCACCGACAAATCTTAGGTTCTTTGATGGGCCTTGGACTTAAACGGGACTTGA
The DNA here is from genome assembly GCF_055378975.1 of Desulfitobacterium elongatum. Lineage (NCBI taxonomy): Bacteria > Bacillati > Bacillota > Clostridia > Eubacteriales > Desulfitobacteriaceae > Desulfitobacterium > Desulfitobacterium elongatum. Next base: position 1,185,272 of record NZ_AP038772.1, read on the forward strand.
TAGGGGATATACGACCGGTGCAACAGGGACTTTGTGTAGCAGTTTCTGAAGAAATCGCTAACTATCTTGCTCGAGAATGGAACAAAGCTGGCCGTGAGAAAATCCGCGCTCAGCGTGTTGAAGGGGAACTTGGGCTTCTTCCGGATACGGGTGAGGAACGTCGGATTACAGTCGCCTCTTCTCGCTTAGATGCCGTGGCTTCAAGTAGCTTTAATATGTCACGTACGGTGGTACAGGAACTCATATCTCAGGGGAAAGTAAAGCGTAATGATTTAGTCGTTATAAAAGCAGATGCAGAAGTGAAACCAGGGGATATCATCTCGTGTCGGGGATATGGACGAATCCGTCTTCTGGATTCTAGTGAGACCCGTAAAGGGAGAATAGCCTGGAATACTGTGCTTTATAAGCCACAAAGACACTAGAAGGAGGGGATATTATGCCATTGACTCCCATTGACATTGAGAATAAAGAGTTCCGTAAAGGGGTTCGGGGCTATAACACAGATGAGGTTGACAAGTTCCTTCAAAATGTCAGTAAGGAATTTGAAGTGGTTTTTTCTGAGAACTTCGAGCTTCGAGAGAAATTACAGCGTGCTGAGGCTGAGTTAAAGCATTATAAGCAACTCGAGTCCACCTTACAACAAACAATGGTGTTTGCCCAGCAAACAGCGGAGGATGTCAAACAGGCCGCACGCCACGAGGCGGACCTCCTTCTTAAAGATGCAGAACAAGAAAAAGTAAAGCGTTTGGGTGAAGCTCAAAAGAAATGGGAACATGTAAACGAAGAAATTGAAGAACTTCAAAAACGTCGGGAATTGATTCGAACTCAACTGAAGTCTTTTTTAAGGGCACAATTGGACTTGGCAGACGCTTTCGAACAGGACCGTGTTTCTTGAGCGCTTGCGGATTGGGTTAGAATCATGGTAATATAAAGGTCAGACGATTTTGAAGGGGAAGATTATTACAGATGAAAAGCATTTTGTTCTCGGAACTGGCCTCCGATTTCCTAGTGCAAGGGTTAGGATTACATACTGAGGAACGCCCCCATTTCACTGGGAAGCTGGGACGTCACGAAGTGGAACTTCTCTCCTCGACAAATTCCCTTAAGGATTTGGAAGGAGAAACGCAAGTCCTATGCATTGGGAAAGCACAAGCTGGCCCTTACCGTGCAGGTGATGTTCTTATGGCTGGGAGTGACGATTTGCTCGATCGGGCGTTTCGCGCGCTCGATGAAATGGAGCAGCGTGGAGTTGTGGTTGCCCTGTCTGCTGAAGCTGATTCTCATCAAGTGAGCCTGAACATAGATTGGCTTGATGAGTTGGTACAAGAATGGAAGGAAAAGAAAATTCCTTACCTGTGCTTATTTATGGCTGAACCCTTCGAGTCTGAAGGGCAAGCTAAGTTGGTTACCCTTACTCGGAAAGTTTTAAGCTAGTTAGATTGAGTTCTAGGTTTTGAGTAACATATCGCAAAAAAGAATGAACATGGGGTGAGGTTCTCATAGAATATAGGGAATACAATCCTCAGAATAAAGCGTTGACAAGGACAGTCCTTAGTGTATCCTCTTAAGCGAGCGGGGAGTGGTGAAAGCCCGCGAGGTAAGTTAAGGTGTATCCCCTTGGAGCGAGGTGCTGAAGATTCGAGTAAGCTCTCCGGCTAGCCCCCGTTAAACGGCTTCCGAGTGGCCAGTTATTAATGGCAACAAGGGTGGCACCGCGAGTAATATCCCGTCCCTTTATTTGGGTCAGGGATTTTTATATTATATACCATTCTTTGGTTAAACTAGAATCAATACCTTTAGGAGGAAATTAAGTATGGATTACCGGAATACTCTTAATCTGCCTGAAACTGAGTTTCCAATGCGCGGGAATCTACCTCAGCGCGAACCGGATATTCTGAAGCAATGGGAAGAAAATCACCTCTACGAAGAGGTTCAAAAAGCACGGGCTGGGCGGCCAAAGTTTGTCTTGCATGATGGTCCTCCCTATGCCAATGGCGATATCCATCTTGGACATGCCTTGAACAAAGTGCTCAAAGACATTATCGTGAAGTATAAAACGATGGCAGGTTATGATGCCCCTTATGTTCCTGGGTGGGATACCCATGGATTACCGATTGAACAACAGGTAATTAAGAAACTTGGAGTTAACCGTCATGCGGTCTCTCCCGTAGAATTTCGAACCATGTGTAAAGAGTACGCGGAAAAGTACGTCGGGATCCAGCGGGAACAATTCAAACGACTCGGAGTCCGTGGGGATTGGGATCATCCTTATTTGACGCTAAAAAAGGAGTATGAGGCGGCTCAAATCGGAGTCTTCGGGGAAATGGCTAAAAAGGACTATATCTATAAAGGATTAAAGCCTGTCTATTGGTGCCCTTCCTGTGAGACTGCTCTTGCTGAAGCGGAGATTGAATATGCGGAGAAGACCTCCGATGCAATCTATGTCAAGTTCCCAGTGAAAGATGGAAAGGGAGTCCTTACGGAGAAGAATACCTATGTCGTGATTTGGACGACAACTCCCTGGACCCTGCCTGCAAACTTAGCGATTACCCTTCGTTCTGAATTCGAATATGTCCAGGTTCAAGTCGGGGAGGAGCATTGGGTCGTAGCGGAAGGACTTCTGAATAATTTGCGTTCGATCTGGAGTTTGGAACTTCCCGTTGAGAAGCAATTCTCTGGAAAAGACCTCGAAGGTGTGCGCTGTCAGCATCCTTTCATAGAACGAGAATCCGTACTTATTCTTGGAGAGCATGTCACTCTTGAGCAAGGTACGGGCTGTGTCCATACCGCTCCTGGTCACGGAGAAGACGACTTCAATGTTGGAAAAGAATACGGACTCCCTGTCCTTTGTCCGGTGGATCACCAAGGAAAATTCACAGCAGAAGCTGGAGTGTATGCAGGGCTTAAGGTGGATAAAGCTAATCCACTCATTATCGAGGATTTGAAGAAAATTAACGCCCTTGTTCATTCAGAGAAGATCAAGCATAGCTATGCTCACTGCTGGCGTTGTAAGAATCCGATTATTTATCGAGCCACTGAACAATGGTTCGCTTCAATCGATGGCTTCCGCAAAGAGGCACTTTCTGAGATTGAAAAGGTCGAATGGATTCCTGCCTGGGGAAAAGACCGGATTCATAACATGATTGCTGATCGGGGAGACTGGTGTATCTCGCGGCAACGGACCTGGGGTGTTCCGATTCCAATTTTTTACTGTGAGGATTGCGGAAAAGAGATTATCACTGATGAGACGATTACCAAAGTACAGGAAATCTTCCGTAAAGAGGGTTCCGATGCTTGGTTCGCTCATCCAGCGGAAGAACTCGTGCCAGAAGGGTTGACGTGTGCCTGTGGTGGGAAGAAATTCCGTAAAGAATCGGATATCATGGATGTATGGTTCGATTCCGGAACGAGCCACACGGGTGTTTTAAAGGAACGCCCTGAGCTAACCTGGCCTGCAGATCTTTATCTTGAAGGATCAGATCAACACAGGGGATGGTTTAACTCCTCCCTCTCTACCTCTGTTGCTGCTTATGGAAAAGCACCCTATCGTGTTGTGCTTACGCATGGCTTCCTCGTTGATGAGCAAGGTAGAAAGCAGTCTAAGTCCTTAGGGAATGGTGTAGATCCCTTACAGGTTATCAAGGAAATGGGTGCTGATATCTTAAGGCTTTGGGTTTGCTCGGCAGACTATAAAAATGACGTGGCCGCTTCCCCTCGAATCATGAAGCAGATGTCTGAAGCCTATCGGAAAATCCGCAATACCCTACGGTTCCTTCTCAGTAACTTGAATGATTTTGATCCGGAAAAGGATCGAGTCGCCTATCAAGAACTACCGGAAATCGATCGCTGGGCCCTTCTCCAGCTGAATAAAGTGATTGACCGTGTTCTTCAAGGGTATGATAAGTATGAATTCCACTGGGTTTACCATACCGTTCATAATTTCTGTGCGGTAGAACTCAGTGCTATCTATCTCGATATCGTCAAAGATCGACTTTATGTCGAAGGGAAGAATTCCACGCTCCGCCGTGCCTCTCAGACCGTGCTTTATGAGCTTCTTAATGCTGTAGTACGTCTAGTGGCACCGGTCTTGACCTTTACAGCGGATGAAATTTGGCCTTATATTCCTGGTGTAAAGGAAGGATCCAATATCCAAATCGAGGAGATGCCAAAAGTTAATCCTGAATGGATGGATGAAGCACTCGCTGAGAAATGGAATACCCTTCTTGCTGTAAGGTCAGAAGTAACAAAAGCACTGGAAAAAGCGCGCCAAGACAAGCTCATTAATCATCCCCTGACGGCTCAAGTTGATCTCTACCCCACTGCTGAGCTGAGTGACTTCCTGAAAGGGATTCCTAATTTGGCGGAAATCTTCATTGTCTCTGCAGTTCAATTGCACGAGGCAAGTGAAGAAAAGCCAGAAGGAGCAACACTTGCTGAGACACTTGAAGGACTAAGTATCACTGTAAACTCGGCAGCTGGAGAGAAATGTGAACGCTGCTGGATGTATCATACCGAAGTAGGGAATAATTCGGAGCATCCAAGCTTATGTCCACGTTGTGCCTCTGTTGTAGGCTCTATTGCAGAATAAACTAAAGGACTTGGGAGAATTTCTCTTCCAAGTCCTTTAGTGCAAAAAAATATAGACAAGGGTGTAAGAAATGAGTACTATAAAAATAGTATGTTAATTTAGAATAGTGTGATACAGAGTGCGACCCTAAAAAAGAGTTGCTGAGGTAGGAGATGAAGGTGCATGAAGCTCACGGAAAATCTTGCTCATCGTATTGTGGATTTAATTTATTCGGAAAGCGGCTTTCACGGCATTGTTTGTGATCCCAGTGGGAAGATCATTGCGGATTCAGCAAAAAAACGGATAGGAATGGTTCATAATGGGGCACTTCGCATCATGACGACTCCGATCCACGAAATCGCAGTGACCAAAGAGGATGAGGAAAATTCTCAAGGGCAGCGTGAAGGGTTTAACATTGCTATTCGACTGGAGGGACAGAAGGTAGGCACCTTTGGAATTGCAGGGCCCTTGAAGATTGTCACACCTGTCGCCAAGGTAGCTGCGGGAATGATCGCTTCCACGATGCGTGACGAAGAATTGAAAGGAACGCTTAGGGAGCAGGTTGAACGTTTAGGACAAGCACTAGAACAGGCCGCCGGTGCCATTCAAGAAATGGCAGCCTCCTCAGAGGAGGTTGCAAGCGTCAGCCAAACCGTAGCCTCTGTGGCACAGGACGCTCAACAACAAGTAAAAGCCACAGGGAATGCCTTAGAATTTATTCGACGCGTTTCCAAACAAACCAATCTCTTGGGATTGAATGCGGCGATTGAGGCAGCCCGAGCTGGAGAGCAAGGAAAAGGATTCTCTGTTGTGGCGGGAGAGGTTCGAAAACTTGCTGACGAGAGTAATCGTTCGGCTAATGAGATTAATGAATTGCTTATACAGTTTCAAGGAACGATGGAGCAGATTACTGAAGGAGTATTTCAGAATAATATCATTACACAGGAACAAGCCCGGGCTACACAGGAGATTACCCGAATGGTCGAAGAGGTTCAACAGGTTGGAAATGAACTGAATGCCCTTGCTCAAAAGCTTTAGCTCGTAGGATGCAGGAGTCTTAGTGGCAGTTAGTCTCGAAAAGAAACTGAAAAATCTTTTTTTACCTAGTAGACGAATAAGCCCCTTGGCGACTATAATAGAGTGGCAAAGGAAAAGTGAATATGTTCCGGATGATTTCAGTAGGAGAGACTCGGCAAAGCCGGGCGCCGTAGGAGAAACTTCCTGATGATCGCTCATTCAGGAGGGGAAGCTCTCAGGCAAAAGTACTGCTGGAAGACGGGACTCTGGAGAGTTTCTCGTAAGGAGAACACCAAAGGGGAGCCGAAAGGCGAATCTCTCAGGTTAAAGGACAGAGTTGCGCGATGCGCGATTTTCTGTCTTTTTTTATTTAACAATTCTTATCATGATTTTCTAAATTTCGTGCATACTCAAACTTTAAGGAGGTGTCTGAAAGTGACAGAACTCAAAAGAACCCCCCTTTATGAAGAACATCAAAAAGCAGGAGCCAAACTTATTGATTTCGGGGGCTGGGAAATGCCGGTCCAATACGCAGGTGTCATCGAAGAACATAATACAGTAAGGACCAAAGCTGGACTTTTCGATGTATCCCACATGGGAGAGGTGGACGTCAAAGGAAAGGACGCCCTTGCATTTGTTCAGTACATAATCACAAATGACGTAACGCGTATCCAGGATGGCCAAATTCTCTATTCTCCGATGTGTTATTCCAATGGGGGAATCGTTGATGACCTACTAGTTTATCGTTATGATGGGGAACATTTTTACATCGTAGTTAATGCCTCCAATGCCGATAAGGACTTCGCTTGGATGCAGGAGAAGGCAGAGGGATTTAATATTCAATTGGAAAACCGTTCAAATCAAGTTGCCCAATTGGCTTTGCAGGGACCCCTCGCAGAGAAAATTCTCCAAAGACTCACTTCTGTAAATTTGGCAGAAATCAAATATTACTGGTTTAAACACGGTGTAGTGGATGGAATCTCTTGTCTTATTTCTCGGACCGGTTATACCGGAGAGGACGGGTTTGAGGTTTATCTTGCTCCCGAAAAAGCGTCCCAGCTCTGGAGAAAAATTCTTGAAGAAGGTTCAGCCGAAGGAATACAGCCGATTGGACTTGGTGCACGGGATACCCTTCGTTTCGAAGCTCGGTTACCCCTTTACGGCAACGAACTTGGCCCAGATATTTCTCCTTTGGAAGCAGGGCTTGGTTTTTTTGTAAAGCTTGAGAAAGAAAGCTTTGTCGGGAAAGACGCGCTACTTGAACAAAAGGAAAAAGGGGTTCCCCGTAAACTTGTCGGGCTGGAAATGATTGAGCGCGGGATTGCTCGTTCCCATTATCCGCTTCAAAAAGCTGGAGAAGAGGTAGGCTTTGTAACCTCAGGTTCCTTCTCCCCAACCTTGGATAAAAATATTGCGCTTGGACTCATTCGTGCAGACTTAGCGCAGCAGGGAGAAACTTTGGAGGTTATCATTCGGGGTAAGGCGGTCAAGGCACAGATAATTCCGTCGTTGTTCTATAAGAGACAGAAAGCGTGATTCTCCAGGATTTCGTTTTCCACCGTTCGCTCCGTAAGCTACGCGGAGCAAACTAATCGCTCAAGTTCTCCGCTCCGACGGGTTCCCGGCCAAATCGGCGTCCATGCCTCGTGGCCGGTTGGAAACGTCGTGTTTCCAACCCGTCTCCGCTGCATACTTTTCGCGAAGTTTGCTTTCCTGCTCGCTTAGAAGCCGCTCTCTTTTGTAAAACGAAATCCTTGGGTATTATTTTAAGGATTTAGGCTTTTATAGACTAAGTTTTTAACGAGAATCAAAATTAAGCTAAGTATCAAGTATCAATAATAAGTTTAGGAGGATGAATTTATGAATCCAGTAGAATTAAAGTACAGCAAATCCCACGAGTGGGCGAAAGTTGAAGGGAATATCGTAACTCTCGGAATCACAGAGCATGCTCAAGAAAGTCTAGGGGATGTTGTTTTCGTAGAACTGCCAGAAAACGGAACGACTGTAGTCGCAGGAAGATCCTATGGGACTGTAGAGTCTGTCAAAGCAGTTTCTGATATTATTTCTGCGGTCAGTGGAAAAGTAGTTGAATATAATCAAGATGCTCTGGATGCGCCGGATCTCTTGAATAGCGCCCCTTATAGTGATGGATGGTTGATTAAGGTAGAAGCCGATGATCTTAAAGACTTAGATGAGTTGCTGACAGCCGCTGAATATGAGGCGTTTCTAGCGGAGGAGGGCCATTAAGATGAATTATGTGCCGAACACGGCGAACCAGCAGGAAAAAATCCTTGCCCGGATCGGAGTAAAATCGATGGAAGAGCTTTTTGCGGATATCCCGGAAAGCGTTCGGCGCCAGGCTCAGTTAAGCATCCGAGGTGGAATGTCTGAATTTGAACTCGTGAAGCATGTAAAAGGGCTTGCCAGTAAAAATACAACGATCGATGACTATGCTTCCTATCTCGGAGCAGGTGCTTATGAACATTATATTCCAAGCTTTGTCGATCAACTTTTGCTTCGTTCCGAATTTTATACAGCCTATACACCCTATCAACCCGAGATTAGCCAGGGAACACTTCAGGCGATCTATGAGTATCAAACTCTCGTCTGTGAATTAACCGGAATGGACGCAGGGAATGCCTCGATGTATGATGGAGCTTCCGCTTTAGCTGAGGCTGCCTTGATGAGTTGCGACGCGACTCGTCGGAGTAAAGTCCTAGTTCCCCAGACGATTCATCCAGAGTATCGGGAGGTTCTAAGAACCTATCTACCGCCGCGCGGAGTGGAGATTGTCGAGATTCCTTTCGAGAACGGTGTTGTCGATCTTGAAGCTCTCGAAAAGGTCCTGACAGAGGAGGTTGCAGGAGTTCTAATCCAAAGCCCGAACTTCTTCGGCTCAGTCGAGAAGGCAGAGAGCATTGGACAGCTCGCTCATGGCAAAGGGGCTCTTCTCGTGATGTCCGTGAACCCCGTTTCCCTTGGACTTCTTAAGTCTCCTGGAGAGTTAGGTGCGGATATCGTCGTGGGCGAGGGGCAACCCTTCGGAAACCCGCTTAACTACGGAGGAGCCTATCTTGGATTTTTAGCCTGCCGTGATAAATACGTTCGTCGCATGCCTGGACGTATCGTGGGTGCCACCAAAGACAAGAACGGGAAAAAGGGTTATGTCTTAACCCTCCAAGCTCGAGAACAGCATATCCGTCGTGAGAAAGCGACCTCAAATATCTGCTCTAATGAAGCGTTATGTGCGTTAGCTTTTACCATCCATTTGGCTGGGTTAGGGAAGAAAGGCTTGAAGGAAATGGCGAATCTTAATCTCCAGAAGGCACACTATGCAGCTCAAGAGATTGCAAAACTCCCAGGGATGAGCGTCGCCTTTTCCTCTCCATACTTCCATGAGTTTGTTATAGAGACAGAGGTTAGCCCTTCTAAAATCAATGAAGAACTCCTTAAACATAAGATTATTGGTGGTCTCGATTTATCCCGTTTCTACCCTGAACTTGACCATCATCTCCTATTCTGTGTAACAGAGACAAAGAGCAAGGAAGAGATTGATAGGCTCGTGGCCAGAATGGGGGAAGTAAAATGAAAGCTTTAGAACCACTTATTTTCGATCAAAGTGGGGAGGGTAGAACAGGGGTAAGTCTTCCGAAATGTGATGTCCCGGAAATCCCACTCGATAGCTTACTTCCCTCTGAAGTTCTGAGGGAAAAAGCACCCGATTTACCTGAGGTCGCTGAGGGGGATGTCGTTCGCCACTTTACCCGACTTTCAACCTTCAACCATGGAGTAGATACCGGCTTTTACCCGCTTGGTTCCTGTACGATGAAGTACAATCCGAAGGTTAACGAAATGCTTTGCCGTCTTCCTGGGTTTACCCAGCTTCACCCTTATCAGCCGGAAGAGTTAACCCAAGGGTCACTTCAACTGATGTTCGAACTTCAGGAGGATTTGGGAGAAATTACCGGGATGGATGCGTTCACGATGCAGCCTGCAGCAGGTGCCCATGGTGAAATGACGGGGATTCTCATCATCAAGGCGTATCATGAACATCGCCAAGATAGCAAACGGACTAAGGTTATTGTTCCGGATTCTGCTCATGGAACGAATCCAGCGACTGCAGCAATGGCGGGCTTCGAGATTGTGCAAGTCCCTTCGAATGAACGGGGTGGGGTGGATTTAGAGGCTTTACGGCAAGTAGCAAATGAAGAAGTCGCAGCCTTAATGCTTACCAATCCGAATACCCTCGGTTTGTTTGATGAGAATATCCTCGAGATTGCTAAGATTATTCATGATGTCGGAGGACTGCTCTATTATGATGGAGCGAATGCGAATGCCATCATGGGAATTGCTCGTCCAGGAGACATGGGCTTTGATGTCGTGCATATAAACCTTCATAAGACGTTCTCCACTCCACATGGTGGGGGAGGTCCGGGTGCAGGACCTGTCGGGGTCAAGGAATTCCTTGCGCCATATTTACCTAAACCTGTAGTCATTCGTACTCCAGAGGAGAAATATTACTTGGATTATGACCGTCCACTTTCCATTGGCCGTGTACGTGCTTTCTATGCTAATTTCTCCGTGCTTGTCAGAGCGTATGCTTATATTCGGGCCTTAGGCGGGGAAGGGCTCACGAATGCTTCAAAAAATGCCGTACTCAATGCTAACTTCCTTATGAGTATCTTGAAAGAACATTATCACCTGCCCCTAGATCGGGTTTGCATGCATGAATTTATCATCACTCCGAAGAACTTGAAATCTTATGGCGTGCATACCTTGGATATTGCAAAAAGGCTCTTAGATTACGGATATCATCCTCCGACGATTTACTTCCCGCTCATCGTAGAGGAAGCGATGATGATCGAACCCACTGAGACTGAGAGCATGGAAACTCTAGAAGAGTTTGCTAACGTATTAATTCGGATTGCCGATGAAGTGAAGAACGATGCAGAACTCGTTAAAAATGCTCCTTACAATACTTTGGTCACCCGCTTGGATGAGACAGGAGCTGCCCGGAAGCCAGATCTTCGCTGGCGAAAAAGTAATTAGTTTATTTTTATTATGGCATAATGCCACTTAAATTCCTTTATATTCCCTTTCCGCTTCGTGCGGGGAGGGATTTTCTTTAAGAAATAATGGCGGCCTAAAAATTGAGAAATAGTGAAAAGTAATTCTGTTCATAGGTCATGTGTTATTATATTTTGGGGAATCTTAAAGTTAAAAGTTTTTAGAAAAATGGATTTTGGCGAAAATAGGAGTATAATGTATTAGTAACATTTACCGAGTCAGAAAAATACTAAACCAGGAGGTTATTATAGTGGAAGCATTTAAAGTACCTGTCGGAATATCCAATCGTCATCTTCATCTATCCCAAGAACATATCGAAATCTTATTTGGTGCAGGTCATCAACTCACTCGTACAAAAGATTTAAGTCAACCAGGACAATTTGCTACTGAGGAGACTGTAACCATAGTCGGTCCAAAGGGATCAATGCCTAACGTTCGGGTACTTGGCCCAGCCCGCAAAGCGACTCAAATCGAGCTCGCAGCCACTGATACCTTTAAGTTAGGGGTAAAGCCGCCTGTACATGATTCTGGAGACCTTGATGGAACACCTGGCGTAGAAATCGTAGGTCCAGCAGGTAAAGTCCAACTTGGACAGGGAGTAATCATTGCTGCTCGCCATATTCATATGACTCCAGAAGATGCACAAAAGCATAACCTTAAAGATGGAGATCATGTTAAAGTTTCAGTTCCAGGACCTCGTGCGGGGATCTTTGAACGTGTCTTGATTCGTGTCAGTCCGAACTATGCTTTGGACATGCATGTAGATACCGATGAAGGAAATGCTTTTGGACTGAAAAACGGGGATCAAGTAGACGTTATTCTCGACTAAAAGAAAATTCCTTGTAGCATTAGAAAGCCACGAAGTACAGATCAACGTACTTCGTGGCTTTTGATGTTTATCTTTTGAAGAACATGACACAGGTAAAAATGCTCTGGAGGATGGAGCACAGTTTCTGAACCTATTGCTCAAAGCTTCAAATTGGACTACCATTGGTATAAGCGATTTTTAAAACATCGAATAAGGAGAGAGAGCAGTGAGTGGAAAATTCAAACTCGTAACGGCTATGCTTACCTTTGGCAGCATCGGGGTTTTTGTGAAGGAAATTAATCTCTCTTCGAGCGAAATTGCGTTTCTAAGAGGAGTCATCGGCAGCTTATTCTTATTTTGTGCTAGTTTCTTCGTCCGACAGAAGCCATCCCTTCAATCCATCAAAGAGAATGGCCTACTTCTCGGTTTCTCAGGCGCAGCGATTGGCCTGAATTGGATATTTTTGTTCGAGTCATATAAATTCACGACGATTTCAAATGCAACCTTAAGTTATTATTTTGCTCCAATATTCGTAATGATCTTAGCCCCTTTTGTCCTTAAGGAAAAACTTACCCGTCTCAAGGTAGGATCTATCATTACTGCTATGATCGGACTATTTCTAATCGTGAATATTGGGGATAATACTGCGGCGGGTTCCTATAATCACCCGGTCGGTATACTCTTTGGCCTTTCAGCGGCGGCTCTCTATGCCAGCGTCATTTTAATGAATAAATTTATTAAGAATCTGTCCGGTTATGAGACGACCTTAGTTCAATTAATAGTCGCAGCTTTGGTCCTCTTACCCTATATTTTAACGAAAAAGCATATGAGCTTTTCCGACCTGAATTCAAGCTCCATCCTTTTAATCCTTATTCTCGGTATAGTCCATACTGGAATTGCTTACTTCTTATATTTTACAGCGGTCAAGGAACTTAAGGGACAGACAATCGCTGTCTTAAGCTACATCGACCCGATTTCGGCAGTGATCATCGCTGCGATATCCTTAGGAGAGAGCATGAGTTTTATTCAGATGATCGGAGGAGTTTTGATACTTAGTTCGACCTTTTTGAGTGAAAGACTTGAGTCGAGACATATTAAGGAACCCATCGCCTGGGGAGGCCCAATCGTTATGAATACCAAGCAAGAGCTGGATCGAGCTTTTAAGGATCTCGAAGAAGATACATTCGTCAAATAAAAAGGGTGAATTGGATCAGACTGCTGACACAGTGCTTTTGTCAGCAGTCTTTCTATACTTCGGGTACAGTTAACAGAAGTAAGGGCTGGTAGTATAATGGGAATATAATCGATCGGATGAGCAAAATAGAAGTAAGCGTGAAGAAAGTCGTAGTGTGTGACGACGGACGCTGCATAATCGGGTACAATATATTATGTCTAGAGAAAGTTATGAAAGTGGCTTTGTCATAAGGGGGATTACGATGTCCAGAGGAGAACAAATTAAGATTATTGTGGTGGGAGGAGGGGCAGCGGGTTTATTTGCTGCTGTGATTGCCGGTCGCCAAGGGGCTCAGGTCACCATTTTAGAGAGAAACCAGCGTGTGGGTAAGAAGATCTTAGCCACGGGTAATGGTCGCTGCAATTTAACCAATACGGATATGCATATCTCCCATTTTCATGGTGTGAATCCTAAGTTTGCATATAGTGCCCTTAATGCTTTTGATAATTTCCAGGCCATTGAGTATTTTGAACAATTGGGTATTACCCACAAGGTTGAGGAGGAAGGAAAGGTCTTTCCCTTCTCTAATCAGGCTTCAAGTGTCTTAGATGTGCTACGCTATGAATTGGAGCGGCTAGGAATAGAGACTATCATTGAGGCAGAAGTGAAGGAGATTCGAAAACTCGCCAAGGGTTTTGAGGTTTTTACGAAGGATGGTGCCAAATACTTTGCGCATCGTGTGATTCTCGCCACGGGAGGAAAGGCAGCCCCTAACTTAGGGTCAAATGGCAGTGGCTATGCCTTAGCCGAACAACTTGGCCATCATCTCATTGAGCCCTTTCCCTCTCTCGTACAGCTTAAGCTCGCCGAGCCTTTTCTTAAGCAGATCAAAGGGATCAAATTTGAGGGGGATGCGGAGATCATAGTTAAAGGCAAAACCCTGGCTAAGGCTCAAGGGGAATTATTATTTACTGAGTATGGCATATCTGGCCCGCCTATTTTCCAATTAAGTCGGACGGCTGCTGAAAGACTAAAGATGAACCAGGAAGTTTGGGTTAAGGTCGTGCTTATCAATCATATGCCAAAGGATAAACTCATTAACTATGTGATGAAACGCTGGCAGTGTAATCCTGAAAAGAACGTCTCCTTTAGCTTTGTCGGTTTTATTAATAAACAACTCGTGCCGGTATTGCTGAAACAGGCTGGAATTGAAGATGTTAACAAGCCTGTAGCACTTTTAACGACTCGTGAGAAGGAAAATATCATAAATATCTTGCAGGATTGGCGCTTCAAGGTTACTGGTACCAACACTTGGACTGCGGCTCAAGTAACTGCAGGTGGAATTGATGTAAGAGATATCAATCAGAACACCATGGAATCTAAGCTAGTACCTGGTCTTTTCTTCGCCGGGGAAATCATGGACATTGACGGAGACTGCGGAGGCTATAACTTGCAGTGGGCTTGGTCCTCAGGATATTTGGCGGGGAAAAGTGCTGAAGAATTCTAGATCTAATGACTATAACTGAGGTGTGGCATATGTCCATAGAATCCATAGCTAATCTGGCTGTGTTCAAGGTAATCGATGAAAGTAAGCATAAGACCTATTATGGCTGTAACCAAGCATGGTATCCGACAACGTGGCAACGCCTTTCAGGATGCGGTCCTTCTGCAGCTTCAAATATTTTCTTTTATCTTACGCATAGTGAATCTAACCTCGAATCAGAGGAGTGTTCCCATAGCAAAGAAAATTGGGTGTCCCTCATGAAGGAGATGTGGAAGTATGTTACCCCCTCTATAAGAGGGGTCAATACTCTGAAGATGTTATATGAGCCCATGCTGGCTTTCACGAAATCGAAGGGGGTAGATCTAGAACACCGCATTTGTGAAGTGCCAAAAGATAAGTATCGGCGCCCTAAGTTGAAAGAAATAATTAGCTTTTTAGAAGGGGCATTAAAAAATGATTCTCCGATAGCCTTCCTCAATTTATGTAATGGTGAGGAAAAAAATCTGGATCGCTGGCATTGGGTGACGATTATTTTACTAGAATATACTGAGGATGGAAGTAGTGCCTTTGTAAATATTCTCGATGAAGGACGTATAAAGAGAATTGACCTTGCGTTATGGTTCAATACAACGACGCTTGGCGGTGGATTTGTATATTTTTCAAAGTGCCAATCTGAAGATTAGACGAGGGGGGCTTCTATGAAAGAACGGAATATCCAATGGCTTCGTGAAGAACTACCAAAGTGGATCGCCAATGACGTGGTTGATGAAGACACCGCAGCGAGAATCCAGTCCTATTACGGCGAGGCTGAGAAGACCAACGGGTTGAAGCTTGCACTCGCAATTTTTGGAACCTTGGGGGCAGTATTGATCGGGAGCGGAATTATCCTTGTGTTTGCTAAGAACTGGGATAGTTTCTCGATTGCCGTCAGAACGGTTCTGTCACTGCTTCCCTTGATCCTCGCGCAGGTGCTTGCAGGATGGGTGGTTTTCAAGGGGAAGGATTCTCTTGCCTGGAGAGAGGGGGCTGCCGCCTTTCTCTTTTTAGCAATAGGTGCCTCTATTTCCTTGATCGGTCAGACTTACCACATTCCGAGCGATACGCCTCAGTTTGTTTTGGCTTGGCTGCTGCTATCCCTACCCGGCATCTATCTTTTGGATGCGACAGTACCTGCGATTCTTTATATTTTTGGTATTGTCGCTTGGGCCGGATTTACTCGTGGAGCAGGGGGTTATACTTTCTTCTATTGGTTACTCCTAGCTTTAATCAGTGGTTTTCTCTATAGAAGATTCAAGAACAATAAGGTTTCAAATTCCTCGGTATTCTTAGTGTGGTCGCTTGCCTTGAGTTTGTGCATCTCTTTGGGAATTGTCCTTGAACATCAATTTCCCGGATTATGGATGATTGTTTATGGTGGCTATTTTACTATACTCTTCTTGTTAGGCCGACTTTTTTCTGACCCCGCTGAATTTGGATGGCAGAATCCGCTTCTCATTATTGGCTTAGTGGGGTCTCTGATTCTATCCATCATCCTCTCCTATAAAGGAGTGTGGGAGGGGATAGGTTGGAAATATTATGGACAAGATTTTTATCACAATGCCGCAAATGCAATTCAGGATTATATTTTAGTGGCTTTGATGGTGGTAAGTGCAGGTTATCTCTTCTCTAAACTCTTTAAACGGCGAGATAGGCTAAGTCTTATTTTCTCCGTGTTGCCAGCACTCACCATCGTGGGATTTTTAATTTCATCCTTCAGGGGAATTGGAGTAGCAGACCTGATTTTTAATGCCTATCTGCTTATCCTAGGGATATTCATTGTCCTGCGTGGTTTGAAAGGTCATAGTCTGGGACTTACGAACGGCGGGATGCTTATCCTTGCAGTTCTTATTGTGTTGCGTTTCTTCGACAGTGGCCTGGGTTTCCTCGAAAAGGGAATCGCTTTTATCCTCGTAGGTTTAGGCTTTTTGCTGGTCAATAACATGCTGGTTCGACGGCAGAAAGAGGGAGTACGATGAAGAAAAAGATGAAAATTGTGCTCTTCATAGGCATGGTGATTCTGCAATTGGCTGTGCCGGTATCGATGATCCAGGATCACCAGACAACCCTGAAAGAGGGTCAGCCCTTTAAGTTTAAGGCGGCACCCGTCGATCCGTATGATCCGTTTATAGGACGCTATCTCAGTATCAACATCGAAGAACGCCAAGTGCAGGTCGAAGATACAAGCAAGTACCAGGCGGGAAGAAGCGTCTATGTGACACTAGAAAATGATGCTCAAGGGTATGCGAAAATTTCGGGATTAAGCTTCGATCGGCCTACAAATCCCTCTTATTTTAAGACGAAGATTGCCTATACTGAGGATCCGAGCGTAAGGTCAGGGAAAGTTTATCTGCAAATCCCTTTCGACCGATATTATATGCCAGAGGCTCAGGCTTTAGTGGCCGAGAAGGAACTCAATACTCTTTTTCGAGGGAATACCAATGACGTTTACGTAACAGTCAGAATTAGCAAAGGGAATGCTGTCATGGAAAAGGTATATATCTCAGGACGCTCTATTGAGGATTATCTGAAGGAGAAGTAGACCTAAATCGATTATTCTTATGACAAGAAGCTGCACCTGTTTTGGAAGGCTTCTTGTCTTTGCTTTCTCATATTATCCCTTTTTTTAATTTTGCACTTAATAGCTACTGTAAAAGTTCCTAATGTTAGATCAAGTATGATAAGTTAGTTCTTTTTATGATAAAATATAATGGTTAAAAATTGCGCATGATGTAGTAAGCTGTAAAAGGAGAAGAAGCATGAGCCTACAATACAATTATAAACCACTCCCGAGTCAACATTCTTGGAAAGTTTGGTGGGAATTAATTCGGCCACATACCTTGACAGCTGCATTTGTCCCCGTTCTTCTTGGATCGGTATTAGCCCTATTAGAGGGAAAGATGAATTTTTTACTTTTTGCTGCCATGATGGTGGCCAGCATTCTCATCCAAGCCGCTACGAACCTTTTCAACGAATACTATGATTATAAACGTGGGCTGGATACAGAAAAATCAGTGGGTATTGGTGGTGGAATTGTTCGTCATGGCATGACACCCCAATTAATTATGACACTCGCTCTGAGTATGTATGGAATTTCCCTCTTATTAGGGATCTATATCTGCGCTGCTTCGTCCTGGTGGCTTGCTGCAGTGGGTTCACTTTGTATGCTAATGGGCTACCTCTATACAGGGGGCCCATTCCCGATTTCCTATACTCCACTCGGAGAACTGTTCTCAGGCTTATTCATGGGTTTTTTGATTATTTTGATTGCCTTCTTTATTCAGACGGGCTATGTATCGAGTTTAGCCATTTTCGTTGCGATACCCAGTGGTATCTTAGTTGGCTTAATCAATCTAGGTAACAATCTCCGTGATCACGATGGAGATAAGGCAAATGGACGTAAGACCATTCCAGTCGTGCTCGGACCCAAAAACGCAGTGAAATTCCTTGGAATCATGTTTGCTTTCTCCTATCTATGGTTGGTTGGACTTGCCGTTTCAGGAATCGTAACTCCTTGGATCCTCTTAGCCTTCCTCAGCATACCGAAAGCGATTCAAGCGACCAAAGGCTTTGTTGGTAAAACGGAACCGATTACCATGATGCCCGCGATGAAAGCAACATCACAAACGAATACCTTCTTTGGTTTACTTATGGCCGTAGGATTATTGATTAGCTACCTACTATGAAAATCGAACGATTGAACTCGATAAAGTATCAAAAATCATGGAAAAGTCACAACTAGTTTCGAGGTAAAGAGAAGAAAGAAGGTTATTTTAATGAATGTCGTCGTCATCGGGGCAGGAGCTGTAGGTGGATACTTTGGGGGGAAAATGGTAAGCGCAGGAATTCCTGTGACTTTTATAGTCCGTGAGCAGAGATATCAGCAGCTCAAGGAACGTGGACTTCACATCGAAAGTGTTCACGGAGATTTCACATTCCAACCTCAGTGTGTTCTATCGGCAGAAGAGGTAGAGAATCCCGATTTAGTGATACTGGCTGTGAAGAATTACCAGCTTGAAGGGACCCTTTCCGATCTTGCAATCCTAGTCGAGCGTGGTGCGAAAATCTTACCCCTTATGAATGGCGTTGAGCATATTGATCGGTTAGTTTCTATCTTCGGGCGTGAGCAGATTATTGGGGGTCTTTGCTATATCGAATCGACCCTGAATGAGTATGGCGATATTCTCCAAAAGAGTTCAATGCATGATATCGTTTTTGGCCCTTTAACGGATATGGATTCCACCTTTCTCAAAGATCTTGAAGCGCTACTTCTAAAGAGTGGGGTAAATGTAAAATTGAGTCGGGAGATCCTTTCTGAAATGTGGGCGAAATTTGCGTTTCTGGTTACATTAAGCGGAGTAACTACTGCAACCCGAAACCCAATTGGGATGTCACAGAAGGATTCAGTCATGATGGCTTTCATCAAAGACATCGTCGAAGAACTCACAAATCTAGCCAGAGCGCTCAAAATCAGTCTTCCTGAAAACTTTTTAGAGCAAATTATCGTTCGAATCAATAACACTCCTCCACAAATGACCTCCTCGATGCATCGCGACCTTGAAAAAGGACTCCCCCTTGAATTAGATAGCCTCCAAGGAACAGTTCTTGATATGGCCAAGCAACATAATATCGCGACTCCCTGTACCCGCGCGATATATGCCTTACTTCACCCATTTAAATAAATTTTAATAAAATTTAAATAAACATGTCATGTGAATAAATGCAACGAAACCCGCTTAAGGCGGGTTTAGCTGTGCAGTTACAGAAGTACTATTGCGACCCAATTCGACTGTGATTATCGCAACTATTACTCTTTAGATTTTACGTCAAACTGTCGGATCACTTTTACTGGTATCAAGCCTCCAAACACGAAGCACATATCCACCGCAGCCACATTGATCTACATACTGATATTTAATTCCTTTTCCGAATTGGCTTTCTAAAACATCTGTTAAGTAATCAATAGGATTACCAAAAGAATCAGGAGTTACGATATTCACGTAATATCCTATCTCGGTATCTGATACAGCCTCAATTGCATCTTTGATGACAAGTTCAATATTATTTTGATAATCCCCATGCTCCAAACCAACAGATCGATCTTTTTTCATATCTTTACCCCATCTCTACAAGCGATTTGTGCTTTCCCTTTTGTTAGCTCCTATAGGAAATGGTATCATTAGATATACTATTAAACTGTGTTTCTAATCATACTTCACCTGTATTTTAAAATTTTTTAAAGAATGGCCATTACAATAATTTCTTTTTTACCCGATTACTTAATGTATTACATTATTATTAGTTAACACCTGAAAGGAAATAGAAATAATTGATCGAATTATGAGAGATACCAACTTCCTATTCATTAAGTCTTGCAAAAATGAGGTGGATAGAAATGAAATATCCATATAATAAAGGAAATATGATATTGCCCGAGAATCACGAACTTTTAGTATTTTTACCTGATAACGGTTTTCGCAATCTCCGAGCTGACTGTGAAAACTGTTTCGGTTTGTGCTGTGTCGCATTATACTTTTCAGCTTCAGAAGGCTTCCCAATCGACAAAGATGCAGGTCAGCCTTGCATTAACCTGCAACCAGACTTTCGTTGTTGTGTTCACGAAAGCCTCGCGAAACGAGGCCTAAAAGGGTGTATTGCTTTTGACTGCTTTGGTGCTGGGCAAAAGGTTGCCCAAGTCAGCTTTGGTGGACACGACTGGCGGGAAGTTCCTGAATCCACAAAGCAAATGTTCAAGGTGTTCCTAATGATGCGGCAACTCCATGAGCTACTCTGGTATCTGACAGAAGCACTGACACTACAACCAGCTCATCCTATCCATGACGCGCTCAGATTCAAGCTCGGCGAGACGGAGCGCCTCACTCGTCTCAGCCCCGGCTCACTCCTGGAACTGGACGTGGCAGTGACCCGAGCTGATGTTAACACTCTACTTCTGAAGACCAGTGAACTTATACGAGCCGAAGCTCGTCACGGAAAGAAGACTCCTTCAAGGCATCAAAAGACTCTAGGCCGAGGATTAAACCTTATTGGCGCAGACCTCAGAAGAACCGATATGAGAGGAGAAAATTTGAGAGGAGCCTACCTTATTGCGGCTGATCTCAGAGGAGCCGATTTAAGTAGTGTTGATTTCATCGGGGCTGATTTGCGAGATGCTGATCTCAGAGGAGCAGATCTAACAGATAGTATCTTTCTCACCCAAGCCCAAATTAACACTGCGAAGGGTGATTGTAATACAAAGTTACCCTTGCAACTCTTTCGTCCAACACATTGGGGGACTATAAATAATAAATTGGGGAAACCCTTGAATAAGGAGAGAAGATGATGGACTATCTAATTGAAGAGATGACATTCTCGGATTGGGAACAGGTAGCTAATATTTATTTGGAAGGTATTAAAACAGGCAAGGCAACATTTCAGACAGAAGTACCTACTTGGGAATACTGGAACAATAATCATATTAGTTCATGCAGATTAGTGGCACGTTCGGCCAAAGATGTATTGGGTTGGTGTGCTTTAAGCCCAACCTCAAGTAGAAGTGTCTATAAAGGTGTGTTAGAGGTTAGTCTATACATTGGTGAAAAATATAAAGGGCAAGGAATAGGAACAACGCTTCTTCAAAATTTAGTAAAACTATCCGAAGAAAATGGATTTTGGACGTTGTACTCTGCAATTATAAAAGAAAACCTTGCAAGCATATCGTTGCATAAGAAGTGTGGATTTCGAGAAATTGGTATCAGAGAAAAGATAGCTAAAATGAATAATGAAAGATGGCACGATGTAGTTTTATTGGAACGAAGAAGTAAGATAGTTGGAGTAAACTGATTTTGGTATTACTAGAAGATGAGAGCGTGCCAATCACGCCCTTGAAGTTTCTTAGTTTATTGGGGCATTCAGTAAAGAAAAGGTCATAACTCTTAAAAAAAATTATTCGGAAAGGGTGAGCAGTTTGTCAAAGCTATACGCAGTCTATACAATGGCAGAAACTGATGAGAGATTTTTGGGTCAAGCATATTTAACCGAAAAGGACATACAGGCCATTGAACAAAGTTTTGCGGGTCAGCTTCAATCGGAATATTTTATTACGCTTACGGACGGAGACGTTGTTAATATCAATATTATTGATTCAATCGAAGAGATTGAATCGGGCGAGGACTAAACAGAAAAAAATTCGAATTTGTTAAATATTCTAACTTCCAGTTATCCATAATAATATAGATAAATGGCCTTCCTCGTGAGTTTCATGCGGAGGGCCATTTATCTATATGCGAACTTGGACGATAGGGTATCAGCTTGACTGAGCCCCTTTTTTAATAGGAATAATTTAACTGATACACCAGCAAATAATCTTGTAAAAGGGGTTTCGTATGATTTATCAATCAGTTGAAATTAAACTATTGACTTTGAGTTTACTCCAAGTGATAAAGTTAAATAAGCGGGAAGAAAGAATTTAGGAGCATTGTCCAAAGCATATTAAGATTGCAAAATGTTTTATGGATATTGCTGATACGTTTGAAGCAGAACTTCCTTTACTCAGATAGTTAGGGGGCGGTTGAATTGGAATATCGAATTTTGGGAAGAACAGGAATTAAAGTAAGTGCCATTGGTATTGGCGGTGAAGGATTTGAAAATAAAAGTTATGAAGACTGTGAAGCAATTATTGATTGTGCAATCAGAGAAGGTATTAACTTTTTTGATATATATAATTCAAATCCGGAAGCTAGAAGTAATGTTGGCAAAGCATTAAGTAAATATCCACGAAGCAGCTTTGTTATCGAAGGACATCTATGTACTACTTGGGACAGAGGACAATATCGACGGACCAGGGATTTTAATGAAGTTGTTCATGCCTATGAAGACTTTTTAACGAGAATGCAGTTAGACTATGTGGATATAGGGATGATTCATTATGTTGATGTTCAAGAAGATTTTGACAACATCTTTAATGGAGAAATAATTGAATATGCAAAAGAATTAAAAGAAAAAGGAGTTATAAAGTCTTTAGGAATATCAACACATAATACAGATATTGCTTTTAGAGCAGTAGAAGCAGGAATAATTGATGTCATTTTATTTAGTATCAATGCTGCTTATGATATGTTACCAGCCATTGAGGACGTAGACCTACTATTTGAAGATAGTACTTTTAAAAATAGGACTTATGGAGGGATTGATCCAAAACGTGATAAGCTATACCGAACGTGTCAAAATGCGGGTGTTGCATTAACTGTTATGAAAGGATATGCTGCTGGAGTGTTACTAAGGGATAAAGAATCGCCCTTTGAGAAAGCACTGACCCCAGTGCAATGTTTACATTACTGTTTAACCAGACCGGCAGTTGCTTCAGTAATGGTTGGAGTATCTAATACGGATCAAATACTTGCTGCAACCGCCTATGTCACTGCAAGTAATAAAGAAAAAGATTACAGTAAAGTTCTTGCAAATGCTCCAAGAAGTTCATTTAGCGGACATTGTATGTATTGTGGACATTGCGCCCCATGTTCGAAAGAGATAGATATTGCATCAGTAAATAGATATTTAGATTTAGCATTAATTCAAGAAGATGTTCCTGAAACATTAAAGAATCATTATGGCTTATTAGAACATCAAGCAAGTGAGTGCATAGAATGTGGGTTATGTATAAAAAACTGTCCATTTGGTGTGGATATTATTGATAAAATGAAACAAGCAGTTAAACTTTTTGGCTCGAAGTAGCAGTGTGATTTACGCTAGCTCTCGTTGTCGTTGTTATGCTGATTGCTCGGCCTCGAAAGACCGGTGTAGTAAATAGTAAATAAGTAGATTAGGGTGTAACCAAGTTAACAGAGTTTTGAGCATTCATGAAGGAAGCGGGTTAGGCCACAGTGAAAAAGATGTTACGAATTGGTTGGATAAAATTAGGATAGCTTCATAAACTGTTCAAGTAATTTTTATTAAGTATTTGCTTGAATCTACTTGACTTGGAGTTCACTCCAAGATCTATACTGAAAATGCAAAAATATTATAGGGAGGTTCTATTATGTTTAACTTTGATTTTTATAACCCAACACGTATTTTATTTGGTAAGGACAGACTTGAGAGCATAGATCAGTATGTTCCAGCCGATGCCACCGTCTTAATAACCTATGGGGGTGGAAGTGCTAAAAAAAGTGGTCTTATCGACAAGGTTAAAACTGTACTTGGGAACAGGCAAGTTTATGAATTCGGCGGTATAGAGCCAAATCCTCGCTACGAAACTTTGGTAAAAGCTGCAGAAATTGTACGCAGTGAGAATATTAATTTTTTGCTTGCTGTTGGCGGAGGGTCTGTTATCGACGGAACTAAATTCATAACACTTGCTTCTTCTTACAAAGGAGATTCGCGTGATTTGTTGAAGTACGGCTTTACGCCTATTACTTCTGAGGTAGTAGGTAAAGTAGTTCCAATTGGTACGGTGCTTACTTTGCCAGCAACTGGGTCTGAAGCGAATAGCGGAGCTGTGATAAGTTACGAGCACGGGAAATATGCAGTTATGAGTCCGTTAACTTTTCCTAAATTTTCAATATTAGATCCGACCCTTACTTTTACGCTTCCCAAGACTCAGGTTGCCAATGGAGTGATTGACGCATTTGTGCATACTACTGAGCAATATCTCACATTTCCTGTGGATGGTAAGTTGCAGGATCGAATAGCTGAGGGTATTTTAGAAACATTGATTGAAATAGGTGAAACCACAGTAGCTGAACCCGAAAATTATGATGCACGTGCTAATCATGTTTGGAGTGCTACCCTTGCATTGAATGGGATAGTCGGTGCAGGGGTTCCACAGGATTGGTCGACTCATATGATCGGACATGAAATCACCGCATTATTAGGCATTGATCATGGACAGACTTTAGCGATTGTATTGCCATCATTACTCGAGGTAAGACGCGAACAAAAACGCGCTAAACTTTTACAATATGCAGAACGAGTATGGCATATAGAGAGTGGCAGCGAAGAGGAAAAGGTAGACTTGGCCATTCAGAAAACCAGAGAATTCTTTGAAAGCCTTGGTGTTAAAACTCGTCTGTCTCAATATGGCGTTGGAGCTGATAAAATACCAGTTATTGTTGAACAGCTGAAGGCTCATGGGATGACTGCACTCTCAGAAACTCAGGATCTTACATTGGATATTAGCCAAAAGATTCTTGAAGGATCACTGTAATTTTCTTCCGAACCCCATACCCTATCTCACAGTAAGGTTTCTTCAGGCTATAAGATAGTTTTGCGAACGTTATGCTGACTAAACAGCTTGCCGTCGAGCTCTTGAAAAACGGACTCAAATGACACTGTCATTTTAAATAGTAGCATGGATACGTGCTACTATTTAAAAACTCTTGACTTAGAGTTAACTCCAAGTGTTATGGTATCAAATATGAGGAGGTAAAATCGTATGACGATTGCAGAAGTGAGTAAAAAATTTGATCTTTCGCAGGATACACTCCGCTATTATGAACGCATCGGACTGATTCCGAATGTGAACCGCAATAAAAGCGGAATCAGGGATTATACGGAAGAAGACTGCAGGTGGGTCGAATTTATCAAATGTATGAGAAATGCAGGTCTTCCGATTGAAGTATTAATTGAGTATGTTGGGCTGTTTCAACAGGGTGATGCGACGATTGGAGCCAGAAAAGTACTTTTGACCGAGCAGCGTAAGCAGTTAATAGCAAAAATGGAAGATATGAAGAAAACGCTAGAACGCCTGAATTATAAAATCGAAAGTTACGAACAGTCGGTGCTTGAAAAAGAAAAAGACCTAAACAGGTCGGAGGATTAGTTTTATGGAAAAAAATGAAGCAGTTTTAATGAAAAAATTAGGATTCGGTATGATGCGTCTACCATTATCGGAACAAGGGAATCCACAAAGTATTAATCAGGAACTTGTGAACAAAATGGTCGATTATTATTTGGAAAAAGGATTTACCTATTTTGATACGGCATATCGATACCATCAAGGAATGAGTGAGGTTGCAGCGAAAAGGGCGCTTGTGGAAAGACATCCAAGGGAATCCTTTACAATCACAGATAAGATGCCATCCTTTCTGGTGACTAAAAACGAAGATTACCTGCGATTTTTCGATGAGCAGTTAGAAAGATGTGGGGTTACTTACTTTGACTATTATCTGCTGCATGCCCTTGATGTGAAGAACTATGCCGTTACTTTAAAATATGGTGGTTTTGAATTTATGAAGAATTTAAAGGCAGACGGCAAGGTAAAACACATTGGGTTCTCATTTCATGACAAGGCAGAACTGCTAGACCGGATACTTACGGAACATCCGGAGATGGAGTTTGTGCAGCTTCAAATCAACTATATTGATTGGGATGATGAAAGTATCGAATCCCGTAAGTGCTATGAAGTAGCAATTAAGCATGAGAAGCCTGTCATCGTAATGGAGCCGGTCAAAGGCGGCGCGCTTGCAAACGTACCTGAGGAAGCGGCTAAATTATTTAAAGATTATCACCCGGATATGAGCGTAGCATCGTGGGCGGTCCGCTTTGCAGCTTCTTTGGATAACGTTTTCATGGTGCTCAGCGGCATGAGCGATTACGGCCAAGTCGTTGACAACATTAGTTATATGCAGGAAGTTAAGCCGTTGAAGGCAGAAGAAAAAGAAATTATAAAAAAGGCTACCGCGATTATTAACAGCAGTATTGCGATTCCCTGCACCGCCTGCCAATACTGCGTGGAGGGCTGCCCCAAAAAGATACCAATACCAAAATACTTTTCTCTGTATAATAACCAGAAACAATTTGGAATGTTCGCCCATGCGATTTATTATACGAATTTAACGCATGACTTCGGGAAAGCCTCAGACTGTATCGGTTGTAAGCAGTGTGAAAAGCATTGCCCGCAGCACATAGATATTGTGGAGCGGTTGGAAGAGGTATCCAGTGTCTTTGATGCGTAGACTCTCATGCCCCATCCGCGGTAGGATGCAGGAAACGAATAATTATTTTGATAAGTTGAGATAATTCAAAATATGGAGGATAATACAAGTGAGTTAAAAAGTATTGGTGGAACAACAGACATCACATCAGAAGCGAGGGATCGACATTAAAGCTAAAAAGTTATGGATTATCGGTTTATTTTTGATTGCTGCCATTTCACTAAGTCTAAATGTTCAGTGGATTTATTCATTAGATGGGAATCATAGAAATCCTATAGCAACCAAAGAATCCAATGCGGTAACCTCCTCTAATGAGATGCCTCAGTCATCAGAAACATATGAAGCTATTCCGTCATTAGGAACACTTCCATTGTCCTCCGCTTCTGCAGCAAACGATGGTCTTAAGTCGCCTCAAAACAATGTTCGATTTGCGGTGATTAGTGATATTCACATTCTCTCAAGCGAAACGGCACCGATGAAGTTTCGAACAGCCTTAGAAGATCTCCTTATGAATCAACAACCGTCTCTAAATTTAGTGGTATTAAATGGAGATCTTGGCGACGGTACACCTGAGGACTATCAATCGATTAACCAAATTCTTCGGTCTGTTCGGACGAGTACGGGTAAAACAACTTCGATCGTACCCACCATTGGAAATCACGAATTTTACAAAGCCTATCATGATCCTAGCAGCAATGCTTGGAATGCCGATACGTTTCCAAATCAAGATACAGATCCCCTGGCTTTACAGCGTTTTTTATCCTTTGCTGAGCGAGATAAGGTATACACAGATCACTATATTAATGGTTATCATTTCATTTTTCTTGGCTCCGAAAAGTCTAGAATGTCTGATCCTGATATCGGTGATGCTGCGTATCTTTCAGAAACACAATTAACATGGTTGAAATCAAAAATATCAGAGAACCTTACACCAGGAAAACCTGTATTTGTCTTTTTGCACCAACCCGTATTTTCCTCCAATAGTGAGGCAAAAACAAAGTACCATTTAGTGGTCCAACAGGAGGAACTAGCGAAAATCCTTCAATCGGTACCTAATGTCGTCCTCTTCGTCGGTCATTTGCACATTAAATTAGGTTCACCTGACTCTGTTGTCAAAGACACATTTACAATGTTTAATGATGCTTCTGCAAGTCGAGTACGCCAAGCCCCTGAGGCCAGCCAGGGTTTAATCATTGACGTTAAAGATGGAGCCGTAAATGTAAAAGGACGTGACTTCTTACAACACGAATGGCTACCCGAGGCTGAGTATCAACTAAACTTTTCAAAGTAACCGAAAGCGACTAGGGATCGATCTGATCACATGAATCCCTAGTCGCCTTATAATATCTAAGTAAACCCAACGGGGCATTGCACAATGTTATAATGGGAGTAGCATTTTTGATACGAAAAAATTATAACTTTAATAAAGTAATTAAGGAGAAGCGAATGAAAAATCCTTTGGGCATCTTTTCGTGGTATGGCTTCATACTTCCTTTTGAGGAAAGAATCGCCTTGATCAAAGAGGCTGGTTTTACAGCCACTTCTTTATGGTGGGAAGATGAAGAAGCTCCCTTCCCAATGAAGAAGGAGGGTATGCCCCGTTTGGTACGAGATAAAGGGTTATTATTAGAAAATATCCATGTCCCGTTTAACGATTCAAATGCGTTATGGTCAGAAGATGAATCTGTGAGAACTGAGATCGTACAAAGCCATATCCAGTGGCTTCAGGATTGTGCTGAATTTAGTATTCCAAGGATGGTCATGCATCTGACCGAAGGCGACAATCCTCCCGTTCCTAATCGTCAGGGCTTAAGGAGTATGGAAGAACTCGTGAACGTTGCCGAAGAACTAGGAGTTACGATAGCTATCGAAAATACGCGGAGAACAGATAATGTGCCCTACGTGCTTCGCAATGTTCAATCAACCCCTTTGGGTCTTTGTTTTGACAGTTCGCATCATCGTTTAACTCATAATGATTATACCCTACTCAAAGATTATGGAGATCGGCTAGTTGCAACCCATATATCCGATAATGATGGATTGCATGACCGTCACTGGCTTCCTGGTCATGGCATCATCAATTGGGATGAGGTAGCTAGAGCCTTTCCCAAAACGTTTGAAGGGTGTTTGACCTTAGAGGCTTATCCGACAGCCGAGGAGCGAAGAGAATCTCCACGGAAATTTCTAGAAAGAGCCTATCAAAAAGTCTCAGGTATTCAGATTTTATTGGGGAAATCTTAGTTCAGTTTCCTTCCTTTTGCTTGTAAGGTAATTCATGATGAAGCTAAAAATCTCAGTGAATTAATAAGGCAACTAAACCCGCTTAAGGCGGGTCTTTTGCTTTATAGTTACAGAAGCATTGACTGGTAGTATAATTGGAATACCACTATTTATAAACAGGATAAGAATTAAAGCATTTTCTCAAAAAGAGAAGGAGCTCGAGTATGAATGAAGAGAACTGTATTGTCCTTAAAAAGGTCAATAAAAGTTTTGGGAAAAAGCATATTTTGAAGGATATTGATCTACAGATACCCTGTGGCCAAATTTATGGTCTTTTGGGCCCTTCAGGTTGTGGAAAAACCACGGTCGTGAAGATCATGGCAGGAATTCTTGAAGCAACTTCTGGTGAAACCTATGTCCTAGATGAGCGAATGCCTAAGCTTAGTTTAATGAAAAAGGTAGGGTATATGGCCCAAGGAGACGCTCTCTACAATGCTCTGACAGCTGCTGAAAATCTGAATTTTTTTGGCTCAATCTATGGAATGAGTAAAGCTCTTATAAAGAAAAGAACAGCTGAAGTTATGGCTTTGGTCAATCTTACGGAGCATTTACAAAAGCCAGTTCAGGCTTATTCTGGGGGGATGAAGCGCCGACTTTCCTTGGCGATTGCCATCTTGCATAGTCCGCCGGTATTAATCTTGGATGAACCAACGGTCGGGATTGATCCGCTCCTAAGAAAGAGTATTTGGCAGGAACTCAATAAGCTAACCGATGAAGGGGTTACCATCGTTGTAACGACTCACGTGATGGATGAAGCCGATAAATGCCATAATCTTGCGATGATGAGAGATGGACGTTTGATTGCTAAGGGAACTTCCAGCGAATTGCAGTCTAATATCGGGGTAAGTAGCCTTGAAGAAGCTTTCATTTATTATGGAGGGCAACAGAATGAAGGTTAGAGCACTGGCCATTCGAATCCTGAATCAACTTCGCCACGATAAGCGAACGTTGGCCCTGATGTTGGTTGCGCCTCTATTTCTACTGACCTTAGTTCATTTGATATTGGGCGACTCAACGACGACGGAAAAAGTAGCTCTCATTAATGCACCTGTCGGGTATGTCAACAATCTCGATAAGCATAATATCGAAGTACTAAGGTTGAGTGAGAATGAGGCTAGAGCAGCTTTGGAACATGGCGAAGTGGTTGCCACACTCAATATAATGAGCGGTAAATCGGTTATTGAGGTGGACGGAAGTAACCCTGCAAAAGCAAAATTCGTCCTAGCAGCCTTGGAACAAGCAAAAATCAAAACGTTTGCATCTCGGCCGGATCTTCAATCCGATGTAAAATATGTCTATGGGTATGAAGATATCCCCACGTTTGACAATTTTGGGGCAACCTTGATTGGCTTTATTGTTTTTTTCTTCGTTTTCCTTGTATCGGGAATTTCCTTCTTGCAGGAGAGAACAACGGGGACTCTGGAGAAACTCCTTTCCATGCCGATTAGACGGTGGGAAATCGTTAGCGGATATGTGCTGGGCTTTGGCCTGTTTACGGTAATACAGTCCTTGCTGGTCTCTTGGTTTTGTGTTTACGTGCTCGATGTCATGATGATTGGCTCCTTTCCTTTGGTGATTCTGATCGTCTTACTTACAGCTGTAGTGGCACTTTCGTTAGGACTATTGGCTTCCACTGCAGCTAGCAACGAATTTCAGATGATACAGTTTATTCCAATCATTGTCGTCCCTCAGGTGTTTTTCTCTGGATTGTTTGATCTACCTCCAGCGATGAAGATTCTCGGACGAGCAATGCCTCTATACTATGTTGCTGATGCATTGAAACAGGTGATGATTAAGGGCAATGGATTCTCTGTAATTGCTTTGGATATCGCAGTGATATTGGGGTGTTCTATTATTTTCATGACTATCAATACCTTGCTTCTAAAAAAATATCGGAGAATTTAGCGAGTGAAATCTCGCATGGTGTGATCATAGGTGATCGTGCTCCCAAATCGTCTTAGCCTGTTTGAAGTTCGTTTGTTTCTGATCAGTAATTGATTGAGGAGGATTAAAGTGAAAAGAAAATTCCTGGCAGTGTCTCTTATGATGATGCTATTAGCACTTAGTGGCTGCTCTTCATCTCAAACCAGTAAAGTGCTTGAAGGAGTGGTGGAAACGACGATTTTTTCCCAGTACAGTGAGGTATCTGGTAAAATTACGATGCTGCCTATAGAACTAGGACAGCAGGTAAAAGCGGGGGATGTTATTGCAATAATCGATGACAGCAATGAACAGTATGCTTTAGAGCAGTTAAAAACAACTCTCGCTAAAAAGCAAGCCGTATTAGCTGAGTTAAATAGCGCTTATATTCATCCGGAAGAAATCAAACAGGGTCAAAATAATGTCATCCTTGCTCAGAAAGCTGTTGAACGTGTTCTCATACTCAATGACAAATCAAAAAAAAATTATGAAACAACTCGAGCTTTATATGAAGGTGGAGGCGTTGCTCAATCGGCACTTGATAATGCCAAATATCAATTGGATTTGACGGCCTTAGATATAGTGACGACTCAAACTCAACTGGACAATGCCAACCAAAAATTAGCCTTGCTGAATCAGGGAATTGATAACAAAGACAAAATAGCTTCTGCCCAAGCTGATATTGCTCAGACAGAAAGCCAAATCCGTCAGGAAAAAGACAAGTTAGCAAAATATAAGATTACGGCGATAAGTGATGGTACCATCATTAGCAAAAACTATGTACTCGGTGACATCGTGGCCCCTAGTTACAATTTGGCGGATATCGCTTCTGAAGCGGAGAAGGTTTTAGTGGCTTATCTTCCTGAAGATCAATTATCTAATATCACCTATGGACAAGAGTTAGTAATCAAAAAGGGAGAAAAGGAATATAAGGGAACAGTCAGCTTTATCGATTTGGAAGCACAATATACTCCGAAGGACATGCAAACCTCAGCGAACAAGAATAAAGACAGCGTAAAAATTAAAGTCCGACTTGCCGCTGATACACCTTTAAGGCCGGGAGAGAGAGCGGAGCTCTTAGTTAATAAATAGATTCTTTTAAAAAACCATTCAATGAACTAACTATGAAGGTGATTTCTGTATTAAACAGGAGTCACCTTTTATTTGTTTTATGTTATAAATTGTTACAAAAAAGAAGGCGCTATGTTCACTTTTGGTAATCTGGGGGCAAAATAATTGGTTTATTTAGTCGAGATTATAATTATGCTCGAGAAATTTGTAACTAATAAAATAATTTAAAGAATTGAATGGGCCATTTATAGGGCTTTCTAGACTTTTTTCAAGAATTGTAGCTGAGCATGGCATGAACTTTGCATTATACTAGTGCGACAACACAGGAGGTGAAAGACAGGAGATATGCTAAATAATCCACAAAGTTTTTAAGGAGGGATAAACAATGGAAGAGAAAAATTTAAACACTGAGGGTAGCGCAAAAATTAAATATGGAAATGCTATTGTAAAAGTGGATCAATTTAAAACCCAGGATAAACCAGGAGATCGTAAATGGACTTGGGAAGAAGATGGGTATAAGGTTGTTCGTGGAAATGCCCGCACAGGCCCAGGATGTCACGATAATTGCGGCGTCTTAATGTATGTTAAAGACGGTGTATTAGAAAAGATTGAAGGAGATCCAGAAAATCCATATAACCAAGGAAGACTTTGTCCTAGATGTCTTGCGGTTAAAGAAATGCTTTATCATAAGGATCGTATCAAATACCCTATGAAACGTGTTGGTGAGCGTGGCGAAAATAAATGGGAAAGAGTCACCTGGGATGAAGCTTATGATTTCATTGAAGAGAAATTAAAAGGGATTTTTGCAAAATATGGTCCAGAAAGTATTTACGTAACGCAGGGAACTGGCCGCGACATTAATGGATATGGCGGAAGAATTGCTCAATCCATGGGCAGCCCAAATTATGGGATGGGATTCCTAAGTGGTAATGCGTGTTATGTGCCTAGAGTTTTCAGCACCGCGTTAAAGCTCGGCGTTCTGGTTGTTGGCGATTATTCGCAATTCTTTCCTGAGCGCTATGATCATCCTGAATATGAAGCACCAGAATATATTCTGATTTGGGGAAATAATCCGGTCGTGGCAAATTCAGATGGTACATTAGGACACTGGATTGTTGAACTGATGAAAAGAGGCACCAAGTTAATCACTATCGATCCTAAAATGACTTGGCTCGCATCACGTTCAGAGTATTTTTTGCAGGTTAGACCTGGGACAGATGCTGCGTTAGCTCTAGCATTTGCCAACGTTATCTGCGAAGAGGGCTTATATAACAAAGAATTCGTAGAAAAATGGACTTATGGATTCGAAGAGTATGCTGAACATTGTAAAGAGTATACTCCGGAAAAAGCAGCTGAAATATGCGGCGTTGATGCATCCTTGATAAGGGAAGCAGCACGAGCCTTTGCCAAAGCAAAATCTGGGGCCTTGCAATGGGGAGTCGCTATGGACCATACGTCTGAGGGCTTTATTACCGGTATGGCTTGCATGGATTTAATTGCATTAACCGGTAATTTTGAAAAACCAGGCTCAATGGTTGCTGCTCGTCCTTGCTTTGGAATCGCGGAACCATGGTCAGGCCGTTGGGGCGGGGAAAAGCCCATGCTTTCGGAGGAACAGGCTCAAAAGAGAATGAATTCGGATTACCCTACATTACAGGCAATGAATTGTATAAGCCAGGACATGTTATTAAAAGCAATGCTTACGGGTGACCCTTATCCAATTAAGGCAACTTGGATGCAGACCAATAATCCAATCACTTGCATGGGTGCAGATCCGAAAACAATATTGAAGGCTCTTCAGAATATGGAATTCAATGTTGTTGTAGATATGTTTGTTACTCCTACGGCGCTTGCTGTGGCAGATATTGTGCTGCCAGCTGCGGGTTTTGCAGAGAGAATAGGACTGACGGGACATCAGCCTTATTACCTCGGGGCGATTGTTCAAGCAGTAGAACCACTTGGAGAATGCCGATCTGATCAACAAATCATTTATGAAATCGGGAAACGTTTTAGGCCAGATAGAAATGAATGGAATAATGACCTCGAGTTTTATAATTCAATCTTGGGGCGCATTGGCCTCACCTATGATGACATGAAAGAACGGACATGGGCATATCCGGAATTTGAGTATTACAAGCATGAAAAAGGTTTATTGCGAGCAGATGGTGAACCTGGATTTGAGACAGCGAGTGGAAAATATGAATTTAAGTGTGAATTTTTGGAGCTATTCGGGCTAGATTCACTTGCTATCTATACTGAGCCTGTGGAAAGCCTGTCAGCACTCCAGAACTAGCGAAAGAGTATCCGTTGGTTTTAACTACTGGCGCCAGAAGATGGGGCCTGTTCCATTCAGAGCATCGGCAAAGTCCGTCTATGCGCCGAATAAGTCCAGATCCTATGATTATGATTCATCCGGAAACGGCAGCTAAATACGGCATTAAAGACGGGGACTGGGTAGACGTAGAGAATAACTTCGGAAAATGTAAACAGAAGGCAGAGCTTTCTACACGCATTCGTAAGGATACTGTATCAGCTGATCACGCATGGTGGTTCCCTGAAAGAAATCCTGAAGATGGTACTTTCTTCGGAGTGTTTGAGTCAAATATTAACTGTCTTGTTCCGATGAGACCTGGAAAATCTGGTATCGGTGCATCATACAAATCGTTGCTATGTAAAATTTCTAAACATGAGGGGAGCGAAAAATAATGGCCGTATATGGTTTGCTGATTGATTATGAATATTGCAGTGGTTGCCATACCTGTGAAGTTGCATGTCAGCAAGAACACGGTTTTGATGCAAAAAAGCTTGGAATTGAGATAAAAACGATTGGACCAACCCCTCTAGAGAACCGAAAGTGGCAATACGATCATATTCCTACACCCACAGCATTTTGTGATCATTGCGAAGATAGGATTGCAAAAGGAAATACTCCCAGTTGCGTAAAACACTGCCAAGCTGGTTGCATGTTCTTCGGCGAAATTTCAAGTTTGGCAGAAAAAATGGACCGTGAAAAAATGGTTCTATTCGCGCTAAAGTAAAAACATATAACCCTAGAATGATTTTCAATTGTCCAATAAGAAAGGAGAATAAACAAACTATGTGCTTTCGTCCACCTTCAGCTGTTAAGCCAATACCATGTCCATCTTGTGGAACAGTAAACCCTTCTACAAGCACCGTTTGCAGAAAATGTAAAGAACCACTCGACAAAAAATAATAAATGTGAGAATAAAGGTTTTAACTGGTTTTAATATGGCATTGCCTGATTCCATTTCTGACAATGCCATATAAACCTCTTTTGGCTGCTTGTTTATACTTCAAAAACACCTCTGGAAGGTTTTGACCGAAAGGTCTATAAAATATGTAAGGGAGTGTGTTCAATGACAAAAAGATTCATTGGCCTATTTATTGCTTTAATAATTTTAATAGGTGCGAAATTTTCACCCCCGCCAGCAGGACTTTCTTCAGCAGGGTTACTTTCTTTAGGCATATTAGCAGCGGGTATTGTTTTGTGGATTTGTGAAACTTTTCCTTCCGCTATCACAGGGTTACTTCTAATGGTGCTGGTTCCCATATTTGGTGTTATGGATATGACTAATGCATTCAAAAGTTTTGGAAATGTATCTGTGTTCTTTATCATTGCGACTTTTTCGATACCCATCATTTTAAGTAAAACTAAAATCCCTGATAAGATTGTTGCAAGAATGCTTAACTGGGCTGGGACAAGTTCGGAAAAATTGGTACTCGGATTTCTGCTTTGTACTGCAACACTCTCCACGATTGTGTCGAATACACCTGATGCGTTAATGTTTCTCGGTTTATCCTATCCAATATTGAAAGCCGTGAATGCGAGACCCGGTTCTTCCAATTTAGGCAAATGCCTAATGATCGGAATTCCTCTTTCTGCAATGATTGGTGGATTTGGAACACCCGCAGGAACTAATATTAATATTCTCGCGCTCAGTCTTTTCCAAACAGCCACAGGAATTTCCGTATCGTTTTTGCAATGGATGGCAGTAGGAATCCCCATGTATCTGATAATGACAGTAATAACCTGGTTCTCTCTCGTTAAGATCTTTAAACCAGAACCAATCACAGAGGAAGTTCTGGAAACAGTACGCAAAAATGAAAGTCAGCTAGGGAAAGCTGACGCTTATGAGCAAAAGGTTATAATCACCATTATTACTTTGTTTGTATTATGGATTTCAGGGAGCTGGATTCCAGCACTTAACACGACCATAGTAGCGATGGTCGGATTAGCAGTAATGTTCCTACCTAAAATTGAGTTAATGACTTGGGATGAGTTTAGCCATGGAGTCCCCTGGGCTGTTGTCATTGTATTTGGTAGTGTAAATGTTGTTGCGGCAGCAGTATTAACTAACGGTGGTGCTAAATGGATTGCAGACTTATTCATAGGCTCTACGCATAATCTTACAGTGTTGCCGATTCTATTACTCTTTTCACTTCTTATCGTTTGTATGCATGCAGTATTTCCAGTTGGCCCGGCGGCCGTTGCAATGTTTGCTGCACCTATGGTGGCGGTTGCAACTGCAGGCGGTTTCTCCCCGGTAATAACAGCATTCATACTAGCATTCGGATTTGGTGCAACGTGGCTACTCCCACTCAATCCAGTCTTTTTGTTAACCTATAGTTCGGGTTATTATAAAATGACGGACACCCTGAAAGCAGGAATTTTACCCTCCGTGGCTTTGATAGTGCTAATGTCCACTTTGATACCATTTATCGTTTCTTTAATGGGCTTCTAGAGTATCGTATTGCCAATAAACAGTTTCATGATATAACATCGCCTGATTCCATTTAGGATATGCCTAACATACATGGAGGGTATAAACCATGAACAGAAAATTCCCCCATCTTTGCAGCCCCATAAAAATTGGCGGAATTACCCTGAAAAACAGGATAATTTCCGCTCCTATGACTTACCCTGATATCACACCCGAAGGCTATATCACGAAGGAGACAGCAGCCTTTTATGAGCTGCGGGCCCAAGGGGGCGCGGCTGCGGTTACCGTCAGTGAGGCTGTCGTGCATAGCGCTACAGGCAAGAGCCATGCTACACATATCAGTTTGGAGGGGGATGGGGTTCTGCCCGGGCTGACCGTAGCGGCCAGAGCCATTAAACGTCACGGCGCCATTGCCAGCATGGAGCTATCCCACGGCGGTAAATATGCCGCAGCTGATAAAGTGGACAAAAGTGTGATGAAGGACAGCGTGAGATACGGCCCCAGCGCTGAGGTGCTTGCCAGCGGCGCAGTGATACAGGAGATGCCCAGGGAAATGATCCACGAGATTGTAGAGGCCTTTGGCAAAGGCGCAGCCCTGTGTAAACAAGCAGGCTTTGAGATGGTGCTGGTGCATGCTGGTCACGGCTGGCTACTACAACAGTTCTTGTCTCCCGCCTCTAACAAAAGAACAGACGAATATGGCGGATGTCTTGAGAATCGTGCTCGCTTCACCTGTGAGGTTTTGTGCAGAGTGAGAGACGCTGTTGGCCCCGAATTCCCAATTGAGCTCCGTATGAGTGCGAATGAATACTCCGAGGACGGCTATGGTCTGGATGAAGCAATAGAGTTCGCCAAGCTGATCGAGGACAAGGTGGATTTGCTCCAGGTTTCCACCGGCACCCATGAGGGTTGTTTCGATAAAACCCATCCTCCAATGTTCGCAAAGCGGGGCTGTAACGTTAAGTACGCCGCTGAGATTAAGAAGCACGTAAAGGTTCCGGTGGCAACCTTGGGTGCACTGAACGATCCGGAGATGATGGAGGAGATTATCGCTTCAGGACAAGCAGATGTAGTCGAGATGGGCCGCGCTCTCCTGGCTGATCCCTATCTACCTAAAAAGGTGTTGCTGGGGAAAGACGAAGAGATTGTGCACTGTGTCCGCTGCTTTACCTGTATGGCGGAGCGGATGGTCACTGGAACCAGAATTTGCGCCCTCAATCCCATAATCGGCAGAGAGTATGAGAGTCGCTTTGCTCTCCCGGCCTCTACCCCCAAGAAGGTTCTAGTGGCAGGTGGCGGCCCAGGCGGTATGGAGACGGCCATTACAGCGGCACAACGGGGTCATAATGTTATCCTGTGTGAGAAGACGGAGTCGCTGGGTGGCGCGCTGCGATGCGAGAGGGCCATCCCTTTTAAGAAAGACTTGTATAGTTTTATCGCCAGCAAGTCACTGCAGATGGAGCAGGCCGGTGTGGAGGTGCGTCTGAATACCGAGGTGACAAAAGAACTTGTGGAAAAAGAGGCGCCCGATGTGCTAGTTGTGGCAGTGGGTGCGGAGCCCATTGTGCCGCCTATTCCGGGTATAGATAACCCTAAGGTGGTAGTGGCAAATAAGCTGTCCGAGCAAAACGTGAAGATTGGCCCAAAGGTGGTCATTCTTGGTGGTGGATTAGTTGGCTGTGAAGCGGCGGTGCATCTAGCTCAGGAGGGCAAGAATGTTACTATTATCGAGATGCAGAAGGATGTGGCCATGGATGCAAACGGGCGTCACAGACCGATTCTCATGGATCTTCTAGCAGAACTTGTGAAGATTAAGACAGGTCAGCGGGGTGCAAGAGTAACCGACGAAGGCCTCGTCTGCGTCGACGAAAGCGGTACGGAAGAGACTTTTCCGGCGGACACCATTCTCTGCGCGGTGGGCCA
The DNA here is from genome assembly GCF_055378975.1 of Desulfitobacterium elongatum. Classification (NCBI taxonomy): domain Bacteria; kingdom Bacillati; phylum Bacillota; class Clostridia; order Eubacteriales; family Desulfitobacteriaceae; genus Desulfitobacterium; species Desulfitobacterium elongatum. The sequence goes on from NZ_AP038772.1 coordinate 1,223,311, forward strand.
GCGCTCCCTACGGGGTGTGGTAAACGAGCTGCTGGATGCTGCTCCCGAAGTTGTTCAGGTGGGCGACTGCGTGAGACCGCAGCAGGTTACCGACGCGGTTTTTCGCGGTCACTATGCAGGTTTGGATATCTAACAACGGAACACTGAAAATGCGCTACAAATTGTGAATGTACCCCTTCATGTTAGTTCAGCTAATATGAAAGGGGTACATTCTAAAAAGCTATATCAAGAGGTTATATCTGTAGCAGCGGTTCTAGACTCACTTTCAAAATTCGCGCTATACTAAATCGAATGGTAATGATAATCTATGCAATAATTAGCACTCAATTAAATATTAGAATTTCGCACCCAATCCTTTTGGACGCATTTTGGCCAGAATACGATTATGGGAGGGGAATAACAAGATGGTTAATAAACTGCCTACTAATAAGCGATATAGTGCAGTAGCATTACTTACCCTTATGATTATTATTAACTACTTAGATAGAACCAATTTTTCTGTAGCTACTCCATCCTTGATGAAAGAATTCGGACTTGGTACTGGGCAAATGGGAATATTAATGTCTGCGTTCTTGTGGTCATATATTTTATTACAGATTCCCATTGGAATGATCATTAACAAGTTTGGTCCCAAATTAGTAATTGGGGCTACTTGTGCCGGTTGGGGATTAGTAACAATGATTACTGGGGCTGCTAATAGTTTTGCATCACTTTTGGCGCTTCGTATCCTGCTAGGTATTGCAGAATCGGCAGCCTACCCATCTGCTACACGTGTCGTGTCGGTATGGGTCCCGGCCAAAGAAAGAACATTTTCTACGGGATTGTTTGACGCGGGTAATAAAGTGGGGTCAGCATTTGCTCCTCCAATTGTGGCGTTAATCATTGTCGCGTGGGGATGGAGGGCGTCATTTGTCGTAACGGGTTTAATTGCCGTTTTGTATGCCATAGTATTTTTCGCTCTATACCGAGATCCTGATGATCATCCTACAGTTTCTAAAGAAGAGCTTGCTTATATCCGTCAGGATGAAGTAGTTTCTAGTGATGGTAAAATAATCAGCGAGCCAATTCCCTTATTTAAACTATTTAAAAATAAAAATTTCATGATAGCTGCTTTTGGGAACTGTATAAATTCTTATATGCTTGGAACGTTTTTGTACTGGATACCAACTTACTTAGTCATGAATAGAGGACTAGATGTGAAACAGATGGGCTTTGCTGCTATGGTTCCATATATTGTTGCCATTGTTGCGGAATTAGGTTTTGGTAAAATATTTGACAGGTTAACAGCTCAAGGCGTATCCATAAGCAAGATGAGAAAAACTGGGATAATCATTGGCGACATTATATGCATTATTGGTATCTTAGGTACGATTCAAGCGACAACTGCGATGGGAGCGGTCATAGGGTTGAGCGTCTTCTGGGGAGCATTTGGTGTCATTGGCGTACTTTCTTGGTCTATTCCCACTGACCTCGCACCATACGGTCAGGCTGGTGGATTGTCGGGTGTTTATAATTTCATAAGCCAGTTTGGTACTGCTAGTGCAGCTGTTGCCACCGGTTATATTGCACAATCCAAGTATGGATTTAATGGAGCATTTATTGTTTGCATCATTTGTGCTTTAGTTTGCATTGTTCTATATACAGTAGGAAACTTTAATCGTTTAGAAGTTAAAAACGGTATTATAACTCAGAAAAAATAAACGTTACAGATATAGTCATGACTCTTAGTATGTTTTCTTAAAGTGCCTTAATGCTCGGTGCCACAGGGAGTTAAGGCACTTTTTACTTAATAGAAAATAAAGCTTTCAGTTAATTAAAAATAAGGTATAATATTATATAAACATGTCTTTATTTCTGATATTTTATTCTTAATGTAATTTGAAATTGTGAAAAGATTATTCATCACTAATAAAGTGGGAGGATTGAGCAAATTGGATTATTATGGAGAATATCTATCAGAGATGCTATCATTTTTTCATTATTCTCCAGATCAATATGCAGAAATTCAAAATCAGTATACTAACTTAATAAAATACAATAAACTCCCATCAGAGAAGTCAATTGTTAGAAAGTTCGTTGTAAATTCTTGGATTCGCTCGAAAAACAATAATAATGTTGAACCTGATAGTACGCTTATATTGAAAAGTTTAAGTGATAGACAAATTAAGATGTTGCTCAAGGATAATAAAACACTCCTCAATTCAGCAATGCCTTTATTAACAAATCTGGCATCTTATTACTCGTTGAGTAAATCTTTTGGAGTGTCCCTGTATGACAAACATGGCATCACTCTATTTGCTGCTAATAGTGCTTTGGATGGGCGGAAATTAGGTAATGATTTGTCAGAAGAAGCAGTTGGGACTACTTCCCATTCACTTTGCATTGACTTAGAAAAGCCGATGTATCTTTTGTCACCGGAGAATTACCATCCAGGTTTGCGAAAACCTAAGGTTACTTTTTCTATTCCTATTCATGATCGAAAAGATAAAATAATTGCAGCATTAACGATTCCATACTTTGAAGAGATTAAATATACTGAAATGGAAAAGTCCAATTTCTCATGGATGATTGCTTTTTCATTTATGTTAGCTCAAAATATTGAACAGTCTGTTGTATCTCATACTTACAATAGACAAAATAGAGTGGATAATTTTTCATTTGACACAGCGATGTCCTTAATTGATGAGTCTATGATTTCTATTGATTCTACAGGAATAATTTCATATATGAATAATAATGGAGAAGCTTTATTTGGATTAAAAAGCGATGGCGTAATAGGAAGACCATATACCGATATTCTTGGGGTAATGCCAGAAATAGAAAAACTTTATTCAAAAAAAGCAAAAGATAAGAATCGAATTGAACAGTATACCTACTTCAGCAAAGATCAAAAACATGTTATAAAAGCGAGACCTTTCTCTACTGCATTAGATGAAGATTCTGTACTGATTTGTATTTCTAAGCTGTCAGATAGTGAAAAGAAATTAAAAAAGAATACAGGTATTATTCATACTGTAGATACGATCTTTGGCGATAGCGAAGATATGCTTAAAGCTAAGAAAATAGCAAAGAAAGTTGCCAATACCTCTAAAAGCGTATTACTTATTGGGGAAAGTGGTACAGGAAAAGAACTGTTTGCTCGAGCAATTCATGATGAATCTCGACCAGACGGGCCTTTCATTGCTGTAAATTGTGCTGCTCTACCTCAAGGACTACTAGAAAGTGAGCTTTTCGGCTATGAAGGAGGATCTTTCACTGGTGCTGATAAAAAAGGACATATTGGAAAGATCGAATTAGCACATAATGGGACCCTCTTTTTAGATGAAATTGGAGATATGCCATTACTGCTGCAAACAGTCCTTTTGCGTGTCCTGGAAGATAAACAAGTCATGCCTATCGGGGGAAATCAATATAGAAATGTTGATTTTCGAGTAGTGGCAGCAACCAATAGAAATTTAAAGGAAATGATTAGTAATAAGACCTTTCGTGAAGATTTGTATTATCGGATTGCAACCTTTGAAATTCAAATTCCTCCACTTCGGCATAGAAATAGTGATATTTTAAAACTTGCTCAGCGCTTCCTTGAAGAAGAATGCGCACAGACACAGATTGCGGTACCTAAAATGGATGATTCTGTAATACAAAAGATTATAAGATATGATTGGATGGGAAATGTCCGGGAACTGAGAAATGCTATGGATTATGCATTGACCATGTCCATGGGTGGAAAAATAACTTTGGATGACCTGCCCGTAAAAATGACAAATAATGAAAATTCGACTCAGAAGCAGGCTCAATTAAAGACAATAGCTGAATTAGAAAGAGAGGCTATTGAAAGTGCAATGTTGTTTACGAAAAATAATGTAAAAGATGCATCGGAAATTCTAAATATGAGTCGTACTTCTTTGTATAGAAAACTTAAAGAGTTCGGTTTTGAAGGGTAGAAGCGATGGTAAGGCTGCAGATGGATTACCAGAAGCTGAATAGTTTGACATATGACATATTACTAGAAAAATGCTGAGGCTAAGCCTCGGCATTTTTTATACTCTAAAGCTAATGCCGACACAGGAGGATAACATTCCTATGGAAGTCGAATATCGCACCGATTGACTATGATCCAAGGGCGAGTGAAGTCAATCAGCTCAATCGAATTAAACTCATGCTTTCTGTAGCTCAAGAAAATTTGCAGGAAAACGTTGTTCTCTAAACAGAGTAGAGTGTAAATTATTCAAAGCTTGGGAACACTGAGTTTGAGTAAACGTGAGGTGAACACATTGACAGCCTCAAAAGATGAAGAAGAAATGCTCAAGTCAAGCATTCCCCCAGACTGGACAGATTTTCGAAACCAAGTCTTAGCGCTATCTCAGGTCTTGGAAAAGATGAATCTTGCCGAGTATATTTCTTATTTGAATAACCCCCGTAAAATGCTCCTGGTCAACTTTGGCGTTGGGTTGCTTAGAGGGCTAGGAGCTGCAGTAGGTGCAACGCTCCTAGCAGGAATACTTGTTATGTTATTAAAAAACCTCGTTCTCCTGAACTTGCCAATCATCGGTGGGGTTATCGGTGAACTCGTAAAAATCGTAAATGCACATAATGGGTACTAAGTGTAAGGAGGCTCTTTCATGAAAAACGACAAATACAGTAAACTCATCCTCCAGTTGAAAAAGGACAAGCAAGAGGCTATGGAGTCTGCTACCGAGCTGATTACGGGGGATATGCGAGAGTCTATAGCTGAGCTTTCCTTAGTGGATAATCATCCAGCAGATATTGGGACAGCAGTTTATGATCGTTCAAGGGATATAGCTATGCATGACCGTCTTCGTCATCGAGTGGATGCAATCGATTCTGCACTCGAACGTTATGAGGAAGGAAAATACGGAATCTGTGAGCAGTGCCAGCAAGAAATTCCGTACGAGCGCTTAGAAATTCTTCCTTACACAACGGTCTGCACTGAGTGTAGCCGGGAGGAGGAAAAGGAAGAGCAGCATTCCTTGTATCGCGACCCGGTAGAAAATGAAATATTAAACCGCCCCTTTTCACGCACCTTTAATGACGGGACAGATCGTGTAGAATTTGATGGGGAAGATGCTTGGCAAGCCGTAGCACGCTATGGAACCTCAGATTCTCCGCAAGATTTAGGAACGAATAGGGATGTCAGTGATCCTAATGAATATTACGAAGATGCTGATGAAGTTATTGGTGCAGTTGATGCTGTGGAGACATTAGATGTCGAGGTTGAACCGGGGTTTGGGAATACAGTTTATTATGGCAAAAAACATGGACGGTCTTAAGAGCTGAATGAAGAGTGATTGCCCCCCCAGCCTCTAATATGTTAAGATGGATTAACAAAAAGAAGTCGGGGAGGGTAACCAGTTGTTGGTTTGGCTTACCATTGCGGGGATATGGATTATCGACCGAGTTTTAAAGGTTTTGGTTCAGGGGAATTTTCACCCCGGTGAATCGGTGATTATTATACCGAAGGTTTTTCATCTGACTTATGTTTTAAACCCAGGAGCGGCATTTGGGTTGATGCCGGGTCGGTCCTGGATCTTTATTCTCACTGCGGCTTTAGTCATGGTGGGAATCATCTATGCCCAATTTAAAATCCCCCGTGAGGATTGGCTGACTCGCTTGTCCTTGGGGATGATTGGGGGCGGGGCACTCGGGAATCTCTATGACCGTATTGTTATTGGTAAAGTTGTTGATTACCTGGATTTCCAGATCTGGGCCTTTGTGTTTAATTTTGCCGATAGTGCGATAGTCGTTGGGGCTGGGTTATTACTCCTCAAGATTTATTTTCAGGATCGTAAGGATAGGAGTGCGCAATGAATTTCGAAGAGATGAAAAGGAATGGCGAGGATATAGACGAGGAGTTAGAAGCTGAAGAATCATCGAATCAGAGTATGCAATTCGAGCTTCCGGAAGGGACCCGCTTAGATGTCGGAGTTACTGAGGTTGTTGTGGGTAAGAGCCGCTCTTTCGTTCAAAACTTAATTCAAGATGGGCATGTCCTGGTTAACGGGAGCGTAAAAAAATCAAATTATAAAATTCGGCTTGGTGATCAAATCCAGGTGATGGTTCCACCTCCGAGAGAACTTAAAGTTGATGCGGAAGATATCCCACTCGAAATTGTTTATGAGGACGAGGACTTACTCGTAGTTAATAAGCCCCAAGGGATGGTTGTCCATCCTGCTCCTGGCGCCTGGACAGGCACGATGGTGAATGCTTTGCTTTATCATTGCCGTAGCCTCTCTGGGATCAATGGAGTATTGCGACCGGGCATCGTCCATCGGATTGATAAAGATACTTCGGGACTCTTAGTTGTGGCCAAAAGTGATCTGGCCCATCAAGGGTTAGCTGAGCAGATTAAAGAGCACAGTATGGCTCGACAGTATCTTGCGATTGTCCATGGGGTTCTCTTTGAACCTTCAGGTACAGTGGATGCTCCCATCGGACGGGATCACAATGACCGTAAAAAGATGGCTGTCGTCTTTCAAAACTCCAAGCACGCAATTACACATTATGATGTACTTGAACGCTTTAGGGATTTTACTTACGTGCAAGCCCGTCTTGAAACAGGACGAACGCATCAAATTCGCGTTCACATGGCCTACTTAAAACACCCCGTCTTAGGGGATCCGCTCTATGGGCCGAAGCGAAATCCCTTCGATTTGCACGGTCAGATGCTTCATGCCAAACTTTTGGGATTTGTCCATCCGAGAACGGGGGAGTATATGGAGTTCAGTTCTCAACCACCTGAGGCTTTCCGTAACGTGCTTGATCAGATACGAAAGGATGACCTAGAGTAGCGATGAACCTAAGAATTCAATATGACTGTGTGAATATCGACTGGAATAATGTATCTGAAATATTGAGAAACGTTGGAATGGCTTATTTTGATGGAGCAGTACATAAAAAGGCTTTTGAGAATAGTCATACTGTTGTATTTGCTTTTGATGAGGATAAGCTCATCGGTTTCGGTCGGGCAATTTCCGACGGAGCTTATCAAGCCGCAATCTATGACGTTGCAGTTTTACCCGAGTATCAGGGTAAGAAGGTAGGATCAACAATTGTAAATAGCATCATCGAAGCTAATCCTCAATGTAGTCTCATTCTTTATGCTGCACCAGGAAAGGAACCCTTTTATAAAAAGCTTAACTTTAGAAAAATGAAAACAGGAATGGCATTCTTTCTTAATCCAGATAGAATGCAAACAAGAGGTTTCATCGAGTAAAAAAGATTAAAGATGAAATTGTCGTTGACATTCAACTTTATGTAGGATAAACTTAGTAACAATGTAGCCTTTAAAAAGGTCCCGTGAGACACAGAAGGCAGGAACACCAAGGGAGTAAACTGTCTGCTGTGCGTAGATAGTTTTTTTATTTTAATTGCTGCCATTGTCTTAAAGGAGTGTGCATCCATGGAGGGAATCACTAAGAGCAAGATTTTAGATGTTGATGGAATTCGTCGAGCAATTTCTCGAATTGCACATGAAATCGTAGAGAAAAATAAAGGTACAGACGAAGTTGTCTTGATTGGGATTAGGCGTCGGGGAGTTCCTCTGGCCGAAAGAATTCAGAATCGGATCGAGGAATTCGAAGGGGTCAAACTACCTCTTGGAATTTTGGACATCACCTTATATCGCGATGATTTAAGCATGATCGATGTACAGCCTGTCGTTCATCAGACAGAGGTCCCCTTTGACATTGAAGGGAAAACTGTAGTTCTCGTCGATGATGTTCTATATACTGGGAGGACGGCGCGAGCTGCACTCGATGCTACGATGGACCTCGGGCGAGCAAGAAAAATACAGTTAGCCGTTTTGATTGACAGGGGACACAGAGAGCTTCCGATTCGGGCCGATTATGTAGGGAAGAATCTTCCCACGTCCAGCCGAGAAATCGTTTCAGTTTGCTTACAGGAAATTGACGGAAGTGAAGAGGTTTTACTACTCGAACGAGTAGACAACTAGATCAGAAAAATTTAATTTAATATAACCCTTTAAAAGCTTTCCAGAGAGTGAGCCAAGGGTAGAGAGACAGGATACGTGTATCCTTATATCCTCTTACCTTTGGGTAGGGGGATTTTTTAATGAACAAAATAACGCGTGTAAAAGGGGGAGTCACCATGAGATGGACACGAAAAGATATTCTAAACCTAGAAGACCTCAATCAGCAGGAAATCGAGACGGTCTTAAATACCGCGAAACCTATGAAGGAGATCCTGATGAGGTCAGTAAAAAAATTACCGACCTTTCGAGGAAAGTCGGTCTTCAATGTGTTCTTTGAAGCTTCGACCCGAACCCGAACCTCGTTTGAGACTGCGGCAAAGATCCTTGGAGCAGACACAGCGAGTTTGGCCGTCGCACAAAGCAGTGTGAATAAGGGAGAAACCCTTTTGGATACCGCTCGAACCCTTCAAGCCATGCAGCCAGATATCGTGGTCATTCGCCATTCAAGTTCAGGTGCTGCTCAGTTCCTAGCTAAAGAGTTAAAGGCAGGGATAATCAACGCTGGAGATGGTCAACATGAGCATCCGACACAAGCCTTGCTCGACCTGTTCACGATGAAAGAGCATCTAGGAAGTGTAGAAGGCCGAAAGATCCTTTTAGTGGGGGACATTTTACACTCACGTGTGGCACGAAGTAATGTCTGGGCACTGAAAACGATGGGTGCTGAGGTGGTGTTGGTTGGTCCTCCTACCTTGCTTCCACAAGAGATTAAATCCTGGGGAGTTAAAACCACGTATAACTTGGATGCGGAGCTCCCAGGTGCAGACGTAGTAATGGCGCTTCGTCTCCAGCTCGAACGCCAACAAGCGGGCTTGTTACCAAGCCTAAGGGAATATTCTCAACTGTACGGAATTACGGCTGAACGTGTAAAGCAGACGGAAAAGCCGACACTCATCATGCATCCTGGTCCAGTCAATCGGGGAGTTGAAATCGAGAGCCGGGTGGCCAATTCTACGCAATCGGTCATTGAAGAGCAGGTTACAAACGGAGTAGCGGTGCGAATGGCCTTAATGTATTTATTGATGGGAGGAACAAGTCATGTGGTGGATTAAAAACGCGCAGGTCATCGATCCTGCACAAGATATTTCTGGAGTCTGTGATGTTCTGATCCATGAGGGTAAAATTCTCGAGATAAGAGAGAGCTTCTCGGCTGAAGAAGTAAAAGAGAAGTTTGAAAACCTATCAAATACTTCAAGCTCCTTAGAGCTAATGAATAACACGAGTGATTCGGTTCCTTCCTGGGAAGAAATTGATGCTACCGGTAAGTACCTTTTTCCTGGATTGATCGATGTGCATACCCACTTACGTGAACCAGGGAGAGAAGATAAGGAAGAGATTCTTAGCGGGGCGGAAGCGGCAGTTAGAGGAGGGTTTACCACCATATTGGCAATGCCCAACACAGAACCTGTGCTCGACCAACGAGCCCTCATTGAATTCGTGGTTAATCAAGGAAAAAGAGCTGGATTTGCACGTATTCATCCGATTGCAGCGATGACCAAGGGTCAGCATGGAAAAGAGCTCGTCGAGATGGTCGAGTTGAGTTCTGCTGGTGCAGTTGCCTTTTCTGATGATGGTAAAGGAGTGCAGAGCGCGGAAATTATGCGACTAGCTCTGGAATATGCCAAACTAACGAACCTTCCTGTAGTAAGTCATTGCGAAGATGAAGATCTGGCTCGAAAGGGTGCGATGCACCGGGGTGTAATTAGTGCTCGTTTAGGGCTTCGCGGGATTCCAGGAAGCGCCGAAAGTGTAATGGTTGCCCGGGATATCCTGCTTGCAGAAGAAGGCGGGGGAAAACTTCATCTTGCGCATATCTCGGCGAAGGAAAGCGTAGACCTCATTCGTGCGGCGAAAAAGAGAGGGGTAGATGTCACAGCTGAAGTGAATCCACACCATCTTATTTTCACAGATGAGGCCATTGCCAAGCATCAATATGATACTTCGTACAAAGTTAATCCACCCCTACGCTCAGAAGCAGACCGCGAGGCCTTGCTGGAAGGGCTGCTTGATGGAACAATCGATATGCTGGCGACAGACCATGCACCCCACACTTGGGAAGAGAAGACTCGGCCTTTTGATGAAGCGCCCTTTGGGATATCCGGGCTTGAGACGTCCCTTGCAGCAGTCTGGAAATATCTTGTCGAACCGGGCAAGCTATCCCCAGAAGTACTCATCAAAGCATGGAGTATGAAGCCTGCCCAACGCTTCAATCTGCCCGGAGGATCCCTGAAAGCAGGCGCAGCGGCTGATGTTGTTCTCTTTGATCCTACACGGTCAGAGATTGTTGAACCCGGCTGGCTTGTCTCGAAAGGGAAAAATACGCCTTTCTTGGGGCAGGAACTCCAAGGGTTCCCAGTAATGGTCTGGGTTGAAGGATGTTTGGTTTACCAGAGGGTCTGAAACAAGGGGACAAATCCCTCGTTCACCTAAGGTGATATAAGTGTGAAGGAAACAGGGGGCATGTTCCCTTGTATCCCCAAGTCAGGATGAAGACTAGAGGAGGAAATTAAAGATGCCGTTTCTCGTATTGCAAGATGGTATTAGCTTTGAAGGAGAAAGTTTTGGAGCATGGCCTCAGGGCGAAGACAAAGAGGGCCAAGCAGGAGAAGTGGTTTTTAACACCTCCATGACCGGATATCAGGAAATGATTACCGATCTTTCGTATGCAGGGCAGATTCTCGTATTGACCCATCCACAGATTGGGAATTACGGATGGCATGATGAAGAAAATGAAGCCGATAAGCTTCTTCTGAAAGGGCTCGTCGTTCGAGAACTTTCTAAGGGAGAAGGCAGTGAGCACGCAGATCGCTCCTTAGAAGAGTTTTGTCAGATGCATAACATATGGGGCCTCAAGGGAATCGATACACGTGCACTAACACGGCATATCCGGAACCATGGTACCGTTCCAGGGGTCTTAGTCGATACCCTTGAGCAGGGGCTAAAGTACTGGGAAGAGTTTAAAGAGAACCCGATGGATGACGTAGCGACAAAACACTGGGTCTATAAGGCCACGGTTCAGGAGAGCTATGAGATTCCTGGAAATGGACCTTATGTCGCAGTACTCGATTGTGGTGCGAAGCGAAATATTCTTCGCTCCTTACAGCAACGGGGCTTAAGAATCCGCGTCTTCCCAGCCTGGAGCAGTGCAGAGGAGATTCTTGCCAGCTCGCCTCGCGGAGTTTTCCTCAGCAATGGACCGGGGGATCCAAGTGATTTACCTGAGCTTGTAAATACAGTACGCACGCTTCTCCCCAAACTTCCTATTATGGGAATCTGCCTGGGGCATCAGATTCTAGCCCTTGCAGCAGGAGGAAAAACGTATAAGCTTCCCTTTGGACATCGCGGAGGAAATCACCCCGTACAGGATGTGCGAACGGGGCGAACGACCATGAGCGCACAAAATCATGGGTATGCGGTAGAAGAGGGATCACTGGAAGGAACGGGATTTAAGGTCATCCTTCGGAACCTAAACGATGGAACAGTCGAAGGGATGGAGCATACAGAGTATCCGGTTTTCTCTGTCCAGTATCATCCAGAAGGAGCACCTGGCCCTGAAGAAAATATGGAACTCTTTGAGCGTTTTTTCAAAGCCATTCAAGCCTAACCTTCTGATGAGAACTGGAAAATCTTACTATAGAAGTGAGTAGGAACCTTTTTCGCTGGAATGAAGCAGCAATGAAAAGGTTGAAGTTAAAGGATGTTGGGAGTAGTACTAGGAGGAGAACTCATGAAGAAAAACCAATGGAAAAAAGTACTTGTGATTGGCTCAGGGCCAATTGTCATAGGACAGGCTGCAGAATTTGATTATGCCGGAACCCAGGCCTGTCGGGCTTTGCGTGAAGAAGGGGTTGAAGTCGTTCTTGTAAACTCGAACCCTGCTACAATTATGACCGATCCCGAGGTTGCCGATCGAGTCTATATTGAGCCGCTCACCATAGAATTTTTAGAACGGATTATTGAAAGGGAAAGACCAGATGGTCTTATCCCTACGATGGGTGGACAAACGGGATTAAACTTAGCTTTCCAACTTGCTGAAAAAGGGATTCTGGAGCGTTGTGGGGTCAAGCTTATGGGGACCTCCTTAGACAGCATTAAGAAAGCAGAGGATAGGGAACACTTCCGAAGTTTAATGAATGAGCTTGGGGAGCCTGTTCCACCGAGTGTGATTGTTTCAGACGCTGACAAGGCCTTGGAATTTGCGGAGACAATTGGTTATCCTGTGATCGTACGTCCAGCCTATACTCTCGGTGGTACAGGTGGCGGTATAGCCAATGATAGGGATACCTTGAGCCTGATTTGCCAGAGTGGCTTACAAGCGAGCCTCATCGGTCAGATTCTTGTCGAGAAAAGTGTGGCAGGTTGGAAGGAAATCGAGTATGAGGTATTGCGAGACGGACAAGGAAATTGCATTACCATCTGTCATATGGAGAATATGGATCCAGTGGGAGTGCATACGGGGGATAGCATTGTTGTAGCCCCTTGCCAGACCCTAACTGATCGTGAAGTGCAAACCTTAAGAACATCTGCCCGAAGGATCGTGGAAGCGCTTGGAATTGAAGGGGGCTGTAATGTCCAGTACGCCCTACATCCCGAACGTTTGGAATATGTGGTCATCGAAGTCAATCCTCGCTTAAGCCGATCGAGTGCCTTAGCTTCAAAAGCAACGGGTTATCCCATTGCCAAGGTCGCGGCCAAAATTGCCTTGGGATATACCCTGCCTGAACTTCCGAACGCAGTGACGGGAAAAACCTCGGCTTGTTTCGAACCATCACTCGATTATGTGGTTGTAAAAATACCACGCTGGCCTTTTGATAAGTTCTCTGAAGCGGATCGTCACTTAGGGACCCAGATGAAAGCAACTGGAGAAGTGATGGGCTTAGGTCGAAATCTCGAAACCGCCCTTCAAAAAGCGGTACGATCCTTAGAAATCAAAGCGTATGGAATCCTTTTACCCGAGTTAGAGGCTCTCACCAATGATGAGCTAGTACAACGTTGCCAAAAGCCCGATGATCAACTCCTCTTCGTTCTATCTGAAGGGTTAAGACGTGGCATGAGCGTGGAGCAACTTAAAAAGGCCAGTGGATGGAATGCATATTTTCTCTTAGCCCTACAACGAATTGTTACGCTGAGCGCAGAACTTCAGTCCTCTCCCTGGAAGGAAAAGCTACTGCTTCAAGCAAAAAAACTGGGATTCTCTGATCGGGAAATTGCCCGACTTTGGAAAAGCTCTGAACAAGAAGTATATAACTATCGTCAAGGGCTTGGAGTACGCCCTGTATTTAAGATGGTTGACACCTGTGCGGGAGAATTTGAAGCTCTTACCCCTTATTTCTACTCAAGCTATGATCAGGAAAATGAAGGTGCTCGTTCGAATCGCCGGAAAGTCGTTGTCCTTGGCTCAGGCCCCATCCGAATTGGACAAGGAATCGAGTTCGATTACTGCTCGGTACATTCAGTACTCGCGCTGAAAAAGGCTGGAGTAGAGACGATCATCATCAATAATAATCCAGAGACAGTCTCCACAGACTTCGATACAGCAGACCGCCTCTACTTCGAACCCTTGACGCTCGAAGACGTCTCTGCTGTCTTAGACTTAGAGCAGCCGGATGGAGTAATCGTACAGTTCGGAGGACAAACCGCAATTGGCTTGGCTAAACCACTCGCTGAACGCGGTTATAAAATACTAGGGACGAGTATCGAGGATATTGACCGAGCAGAAGAACGGGGGCTTTTTGATCAGGTACTTCATGCTATTGGAGCGAAGCGTCCTGAGGGTGGACAAGCCTCTTCACGTGAAGGAGTACGTCAGGTTGCACAGCGGATTGGATACCCACTCATGATTCGTCCCTCCTTCGTCTTAGGCGGACGGGCTATGGAAATTGTCTACTCTTCTCAAGAATTAGAAGAGGTTGCAACTCGCGCTTTAGCAGAGTTCCCAGGTCAGGAACTGTGGATGGACCAATACCTAGTGGGAACCGAAGTGGAAGTAGACGCTGTCTCAGATGGGGTCAATGTGAGTATCCCCGGAATCATGGAACACCTAGAGAGAGCAGGGGTACACTCAGGGGACTCGATCGCAGTCTACCCTCCATTAACCTTAGCACCAAAGCTTAAGGAACGGATTACTAACTTAACCACTGAAATCGCACGAGCCTTAAACGTTCAGGGGCTCTTGAATATCCAGTACGTTATTCACCAGGATGAAGTCTATGTCATCGAAGTCAATCCTCGTTCGAGTCGGACGGTGCCCTTCATAAGTAAAGTAACGGGTCAATCCGTCGTTGAATATGCCACGAGAGTGATTATTGGATCGACTCTTGAAGAACTTGGAATCCCACTCGGTCTATGGTCAGATCCTGAACGGGTTGCTGTCAAAGCTCCTGTCTTCTCCTTCTCAAAGCTGCATCTCGTCGAACCCTCCTTAGGACCTGAGATGAAATCAACCGGGGAAGTAATGGGAATCGATCGGACGTATGAAAAAGCACTCTATAAAGCGCTACTAGCATCTGGATTTAATATGTCTGCACATGGGACGTTACTTGTCACCTTGGCGGACCGAGATAAGCAAGAAGGACTCCCCCTGGTCAGAAGGTTTGCAGACTTGGGCTTTAGAATTCTTGCGACAGAAGGCACGGCTAAGGTCCTTCGCGAAGAGGGAATCGAAGTCAACCCCATCGCAAAGCTTCATCAAGGTTCTACAGAAATCACGGATGCTATCCGACTTGGGCAGATTCAGTGTGTGCTCAATACCACGACCCATAATAAGAAGCATGCGAGCGATGGCTTTGCCATTCGGAGAACAGCAGTAGAACAAGGAATTCCATGCTTCACGAGTCTGGATACGGCTTCGGCTTGGGTGCATGTACTCATGTCTCTTTCGCCAAGTTTGATGCCGCTCACGGGGGCGCAAAGCAAGTAATGCGTTTGTAAAAGGAATTGCAAGTCGAGAGAAAGGACGGGCTGCTGAATGTTAGAGAACGCAAAGGTTATTTCTCATGAAAGAATGGGCGACCCCCAATACCAGATTATGCGACTCATCCTTCATACCGAGATTGCTATGGAAGCGAAGCCAGGTCAATTCGTTCATGTCCAAGTCTCCACAGGGCTTGATCCACTGTTGCGGCGTCCAATTAGTATCGCGGAGATTAACACCGAGAAAAAGGAAATTACGCTGCTGTATCGGATCCGTGGGAAAGGGACAGAACGCCTTGCTCAGGTAAAGCCAAGTGAAGAGCTGAGTCTTCTTGGACCGATCGGACGAGGATTTACAGTCCCAACCGATGGAGAACTCCTTTTAGTTGCGGGAGGAATTGGGGTGTTCCCACTTCTCGCTCTAGCTAAAGCAGCAAAAGAAAAGAATCTTTCAGTTCGATTATTCTGGGGTGGGGAGAACAAAGCGTTCTTTGAAAGTACAGGATTGGAATCGTGGCAAGAAGCGGGTATCCCGGTAGAGTTAAGTACGATGGATGGAAGCGTGGGAGTGAAGGGAACTGTACTCGATTTAATTCAGAAGGAGGATCACTGCACTTCTCAACTGGAGGATACATATCCTCAAGGCGGGCATTCTTCCTTCAAAACTTCTGTTGCAACCTGTGGTCCAAATCCCATGATGCAGGCGGTAAGCGAGACCTTTTTACAGTATGGTTATTCTATAGAAGCCTCCCTTGAGGAACGGATGGGCTGCGCCGTAGGAGCGTGTCTCGGTTGCATCTGCACCTTAAGAGATGAGAAGAGTGGGGACCTTCGACGCGCTAAGGTCTGTAAAGATGGGCCTGTATTTAACGCGAGGGAGGTGGCCTGGAATGTTGAAATCTGAGGTAAGCAAAATAGATAAAGTAAATTTGGAAGTTAATCTTGGCCCTTTAACTTTGAAAAATCCTGTGATCACGTCTTCTGGTACGTATGGCTTTGGAGAAGAATATGCTCCCTATTGCCCCGTTGAAAAGCTGGGGGGGATTACCCTCAAAGGGGTTACCCCTGAGCCCCGCTTGGGAAATCCGGTTCCCCGATTAGCCGAGACCCCAGCCGGACTACTGAACTCCGTAGGACTTGAAAATCCTGGTTTAGAGGGGTTTATCCAGGATTACTTGCCTAAAGTAAGAGAACTTCCGACAACGGTAATTGCTAACATCTCAGGATTCTCTCTTGAAGATTATAGGGTGATGGCTAAGGCTTTTCAAAAAGGCTCAGGGATTGATGCACTCGAAGTCAATATTTCCTGTCCTAATGTAAAGCATGGTGGAATGCACTTTGGAACGGATCCTGAAAGTGCGAAAGAGGTCATCACAATCGTCAAAGCAGAAACGGATTTGCCGGTGATTGCTAAGCTATCTCCGAATGTTACCGATATCGTCGGAATGGCAAAGGCTGTCGAAAGTGGAGGAGCAGATATCATTTCCATGATTAACACCTTGCTCGGAATGAGTATTGATATAGAAAAACGCCAGCCGATTCTGGCGAATAAGGTGGGTGGGCTCTCCGGACCTGCCATTCGCCCTGTAGCTGTTCGAATGGTTTGGCAGGTCTCTCAGGCCGTTAAGATACCTATTATTGGCATGGGTGGGATTCTTACTTGGCAGGATGCGATTGAGTTTCTACTTGCGGGTGCAAGTGCAGTAAGCATCGGGACAGGAAACTTTATGAATCCTATAGCTCCTCTCGAGGTTCTGAAGGGGATAGAAGAGTATTGTCACCGTCATGGGTTCTCCTCAGTTGGTGAACTCATAGGATTAGCACATTAGGGAGTCAAAAAGCCGAGTGTATTGCTTTTCGAAGGTCCGCTTTTAAGGACTCTTAAAGTTTATGGAGTAGAAGGAAAGGGTGATAGACATGAATCTCGAACTCAATCGCCGCGTTATGGTTGCCCTCGATGTAGATAGCAGAGAAAAAGCACTGCAGCTTGCCGGGCAACTCGAAGGAACTGGCTGCTGGCTTAAAGTGGGGATGGAGCTCTATAACGCTACAGGAGCGACCATTATCCAGGAATTAAAAGAGAAAGGATTCCCGATCTTCCTTGATCTAAAACTCCATGATATCCCCAACACCGTAGGACGAGCAGCAAGGGTATTAGCAGGATATGGGGCAGACATGTTAACCATTCACTGTAGTGGGGGCTATGAAATGATGGCACGAGCCGTTCAAGCGACACAGGAAGTAAGGAACCAAGGTGCTGCTGGAGAACGAATGAAGGTTATAGGGATCACTGTGCTAACGAGTCTCGATGAAGAGAGACTGCAAAACGATTTGGGAGTCGGACGGACGCTTCAAAGTCAGGTGGTGGCTCTCGCGGAGCTTGGGCAAAAAGCAGGTCTCGATGGAGTAGTGGCTTCAGCTCAAGAAAGTAAGCTGCTACGTGAACATTTAGGCTCTGAATTTTTAATCATTACTCCGGGAATACGCCCTGCAGGAAGTGAAACTCATGATCAGGCTCGAACCTTGACTCCGAAGGAAGCTATCGCAGCAGGCAGCTCCTACTTAGTGGTTGGTCGACCCATTACTCAGGCCCCAAATCCACGTGAAGCACTCGAGCATCTGTGGGATTAATATAAAAACGTATGTAGTTGAAAGGAGTTAATACCTATGACGATATCTAACCAAACCCATTCGCTCACACCTGAGGAGGTCCTCGGAATTTTTAAAGAAAGTGGTGCACTTCTTGAGGGGCATTTTCTTTTGACCTCAGGAAGACATAGTCGGCAATACATGCAATGTGCTAGGGTTCTTCAGTATCCTCATCATGCTGCACGATTAGGCGAAGCACTGGCTCAAGCTTTCCAAGATAAAGGCATCGACGTAGTTATCGGTCCAGCCATGGGAGGAATTCTCGTTGCCCATGAGGTGGGAAAAGCCCTTGGCACCAAGGCCTTGTTTACGGAACGCGAAAATGGAGTCATGAAACTTCGGAGGGGTTTCGAACTTCAGCCCGGAGAAAAAGTTCTGGTCGTAGAAGATGTTATTACCACAGGGGGATCGGTCCGTGAGGTGCTTGAGGTCGTAAAATCCTATGGTGCAGAGCCAGTTGGAGTAGGTGTTTTAGTCAATCGGAGTGGAGGAAAGGTGGATTTTGGAGTTCCATTGGCTTCCTTACTTGAAATTCAAATTGAGTCGTTCGAACCAGAAAACTGTCCTCTTTGTGCAGAGGGGCTTCCTGCAATCAAGCCGGGAAGTCGTACAGCCCCTTCAGCAAAATAATCCATTGGAGTTAATAACAAAGAAAGCTAAGGTCAACGGGTACATTTATCCGTTGGCCTTAGTTTTCTTTTCGATATCTATTTAATAATAGCGAAATAGGGTGATCAAGAGTTGAACAGGACAATTTGAGTTTACCATATATTACTAATGTAACGAGGTATAGTAGGAGGTTCATTAGTAAATGGCAACAAAAAATAGTATGACCCCATCCGGAGGGATTTTCCAATCACATCAGGGCGGTGGAATAGGCTTCTCTAGCCCCATCACTCCTCCACGTACGATTCAACAACAAATGAGTCAGGACCTACAACGTCAAGCAGGAGAACGATGGAAAATACAACAAGAAACTCAGAGGATTTATGAAATACTTCAGGATATAACGATGCAAAGGGCTCGTACAGGTGATATTTCACGTAGAGCGTGGGAGGAGTATATTCGCCAGAAGGATGGTTCAAGTGTACGACAACCTGTACGGCATGGACCACCAACTTGAGTAATGAGTGTTTCATCCCACAGAGAACACAATTGCCGCAACGGTCTTAACCGAGTCAAGAGCCTCAGATTCGACAGCATTAGTCTATGTACCTGTAATAATGTTCTGATAATGAGTCGGGAAAAAGAGTCTAACACGATTCTTAATGGTGTAGACTCTTTATTTATGGTAATGGTTAGTTCGTTAATTATTGGTTTCGCTGACTAGTCGATAAACATTTAAGAGCAGTACTGCACATATGTGCTGTTTTTGCATACCAGTTCCGATCTGACTGACCAGGGGATTCAGAAAAATAATTTTGTGTGCGGGATAATTGCATGAAAGTACTATTGAAGAATCTACCGATGTATTGAGCTAGCGACACTCAACCGTACCATTCTTTTACACATGTATGAGGAAGCAGGTAACGGGAAAATCTAAAAGAATTCTTGTGAGGACAAAGTGAGAGAGTACAAAGAGGAGTGACAATTACGACTCCTTTTGATAGTATGAATATATAAGTAAAATTCTGGGGTGGAAGGAGGCCGTGCTATGAAAAAGGTTATCTTATTCATAATCGACTCCCTCCACCCCATTGTTCTTGGGCGAATTCTTTCAGAAGGGAATGCGCCTGCTTTGTGTTACTTGGCCCGGAAGGGGAAGTATTGGGAGCGTGTAGTCTCATCTTTTCCGACCATGACCCCTGTGGCTACAAGTTCAATTATGACGGGGCATTGGCCTGATCGACATCTCGTACCAGGGTTTATTTGGTTTGACGATAAGAGTGGAAGCATTGTCGATTATGGAGCGACTTGGCAAAGTGTCTTAAAACTAGGACCAGAGAGGATCATTAGAAACTTGCTTCAGAGACTGAATCAGGAGCACTTAAGTCCCTATATAGCGACGATGCATGAGACTTTAGAGGATAATGGTTTTAATACCGGAAGTATCAATTTTTTTATTCATCGCTCGTCCCATCCTTACTTGGCTAAAATGCCGACGCTCTTTTCTTTAGCTACTCGTTTTCAACTCTATAGAGAAAATGTATTGGGGCCGAGTTTTTTGACTTTAGGGGAACTCATTCATCCTCCCTATTCTGAAGGCCGATTTGCCTTCCCAAGAGGAGTTTTTCACCGTTTTGGATTTAATGATACTTTTTCAGGTGCGGTAGCAACTCAGTTGATCAAGGAAGGGAAACAGCCGGATTTCCTCGTGGTTTATCTACCGGATAACGATAACTATTCCCATATCTATGGGCCCCTCCGGAGTGGACCAGCGATAGAGCATGCGGATGAGCAGATTGCCTCAATACTAGACGCCCTAGGATCTTGGGATAAAGCAATTGAGGAAAATGTAATTATCGTGACAGGAGATCACTCCCAAACCACGGTTGGGTTGGGGAATGAATATTTAATTGACTTGGATCGAGATTTACATGCCTTCAAACGTCTCAAGCATAGGGAGCAGGTCGATGAAAGTAAGGATATTGTTATTTGCCCCAACGAGCGGATGGCCTTTATCTATATCCTTAAGAATAAGTTGCAAGTACTTCCAGAGGTGGTTGGGATTCTTTCTCAAGATGAGCGTAATGCTCAAATCGCCTGGCGGGCAAGAAAAAACGGCTTCTGCGTCATTCAAGGGGGAACGGGGAAGAAATTGACGTTTTCACGTCGTGGCCCCTATACAGACGTCTATGGCCAAACCTGGAGATTTGAGGGAGATCTAAGTGTTGTGGATGCCAGAATCACTACAGAGAATATTATAGAATTCGGGAGTTATCCGGATGCTTTCTCCCGCCTTATTTCCGCCTTAGAAGGACGTAAAGGAAGCCGAGTGGTCGTTTCAGCCAAATCAGGCTATGAGTACTTCGGAGAAGGGGCGCCGATTCATCCTGGAGGAGGGAGCCATGGATCTTTGGAACTGGAAGACTCTACAGTGCCGATGATTATCGCCGGTGCAGCACCGGAGCTTGAACATCCGCGAATTATTGATTTATTCTCCATGGTGTTAAAACATTTTAAGGTCGATGTACCAACTATTAAACGGCGAGGGGAGGATAATATTACAAGGGGCTAATCGTAAGTGATATTAAAACAAAGGCGAGAGACAATCGTTATTAGAGACAGTAGTATTTTCCATGCGGTTATTCAAAGACGCCTTGACAAAAGAAAATAATTTATTATAATATAACTATAGGGTTATAAAGGAAGAGGGATCATATGAAGAATGGTCTTGTTCATCGCGTAACAACATATAATAAAGCTATTTCAGAACCTCAGCGCATGAAGATGATAAAAATACTGGGTTCAAGTGCTGAGAATTCTGTAACTGTTAGCGACATAGCTGCAATTTTGGGCATATCTCAGCCTGCTGCGACCAAACACTTAAAAGTCCTTTATGACGCAGACATAATTGAGAGAAAGAGAATCGGTACAAGCGTCTATTATTCTTTAAACAACCAAACAATAAAAGACTATAGACAACTGATGGATTATTCGTTCATTAAGGCCTTTACACCTTGTCCTTATGGATATAAATGTGAGGAGTGCCCAAGTGCGGAAACTTGTGAATAAAATGGTTTACTTATTATTTTTATAAAACATTAAGATTTTTATAAGAATTAAACCAAAAAAGTTATTTGTGAAAGAATTTTTTTTAACAAAAATATAGTCTTATTGTAATAAGGTTATATATAACAAGAAAAGGAGAAAGAGTATGAAACGAAAAACAATCATTGTGGGTGGCGGATCAGCCGGAATGTCCTGTGCATTAAAGCTACTTGAAGCAAATGAGGATTTTCTGCTCATTACGGATGTCTTAGGTGGTAGGATGATGTATTCTGATAAAGAAAAAGTGAATTTTGGTGCATATTTTATAATGGACAACTATGATAATGCTAAAAAGTTAGTCACGAGAGAAACACTCTTAAAAAAGACAACAGCGTGTTTTCACAATAGTCCTACCGAATTCTTTCCAGTAATTAGTTTGCGCACATTAAGTTTAGCTCCTGAATTTCTTAGGTTTTTAAAGGTGATGAGGGAATTTCAAGCTCATTATGAACCTTATAAGCGAAATTGCATGGTTATGTCGCAAAAGGAAACTATGGAATCGGATCCTTACATGAAGGAACTTTTTGTTAAGCCAGCTTCAGAGTTTATCAAAGAGAAACGATTTGAAAAGGTCGCCTTTGATTTTGTTTCAAAATTTTCATACGCTTGTACAGGCGTAAGTATGGATAAAATAACAGCTTTAGATTTCTTGAATGTTAGCGTAGGGATGATGGTTCCCATTCATCGCTTTAAATTTGATCAAAAGGGAATGGCAAAAAAGTTAGGTAATCACTTGGTCATTGATTCGATTCAAAAAATCGAGAGCAAGGATGGTCGCCATATATTAACGAGTAAATCCGGAGACAGTTACGAGGCGGAGAATATTGTTGTTGCTACTCCAGCTGCGATTACAAAAGAATTGTTAGGGCTAGAAGAAATCAGGGAATCGTGTAAACTTTACGTTTTCCACGTCACTGCTAAGTTAAAGCCTAATTTCAGTAAGTATGAAATGAATTTATTCCCTTTTGAGTCGGAAATTATTTTTACATCCATACAAGATGATGGTAGCTATCTGATTTACACTAGAGAGAAGAATGCTGATTTAAAGCAAGTTTGCGAAAGTTACAAGCTCATTAATAGGGTCAGTTGGGATAAAGCCATGTATGTAACTGGCCGAGCTTATATGGAACAGCAATATGGCGATAGTATTTATGTTGCAGGCGACCATAATGGTTTAGGTCTTGAACCGACCGCTGTTTCAGGTATATATGCAGCTAACCAAATTTTGAAGAAGAGATAAAGTAATAAAAGTAATAAGAGAAGGGGAAATCTTTTTTATGGAATTCATACAATCATTTATGGCAAATCACACAGCATGGTTTGTACTAATATGCATTTGCTTCGGAGGTTTGCTACTTTTGGCTGGCTTGTGGAAATACGGCTTGGGCTTGCCACTAACAGAAAAGGAAAAGAAGATGCGTTTACCTGGCGATGAACTCCTTGGTGATAAAAAAGACCCGAGTATGCGTCTACAGCTAGCACTTACAATTGATGCCCCGCGAGAGAAAGTTTGGCCTTATTTAGCCCAATTAGGGCAACGTCGTGCAGGATTTTATAGTTTTGGTTGCTTAGAGCGCTTGTTTACCTTCCATATTTATAACACCTACAAAATTGTTGATGAATGGCAAAACAAGTATCCTGGTGAATTTATGTTTTATCATCAATGCGGTATTGGGTCAGAGATTCAAAAAGTAAAAGAAGGAGAATATTTCACTTCAATTTCTGACTCTCGAAATCCGCCTAACTTTCAATATGCAATGGGCTTTAAACCACCTTTTGCTTTGGACTACTTTGCCTGGACATGGAATTTTCATCTCTTAGACGAAGGGAATGGAAAAACTCGGTTTATTACACGTTGCGATTGTAGCTTTGCTCCTTTTAAAGGGTGGCGCAAATTCCTGATCGTACTTATTCTTGGAACACCTTCTTTCGTAATGTCAAGAAGAATGATGGCTGTCATCAAGGCTTGCGCTGAAGGTAGAAAGAAATAGTTGCTCCTCAGGATACTAGACGAACATCTTTAGCGGTGAGTATGAATCATGCTTCTAAAGTGGGAGATTAGCCTGGCGCCAAGTCCTTGGATAAGATCAGCTAGACTTTAGATAGAACTAAAACTCAATCTGAAGTAACTTTCCTTATAAAATAAAAGGGGGATTTAAAATGCAAGAGATTTATGTCAAACTAAGGGACAAACTAGACCAACTGGGTTTTGGGTATCCAGCGACAGAAAATGGGATCGAGTTCAGCCTTATCGAAAGACTCTTCACCCCAGAGGAAGCAAAATGGTTTTTGGAAATGAAGGATGGTTTTCAGACACCCGCTGATTTTGCAAAACAAAACGGTAGAGATGTTAATGTTGTCGCTAGAAAGTTTGAAGAAATGGCACAAAATGGGCTGCTGTTCAGACTCCGCAAAGGAGATGAAGTACAATATCGGACCAATCCAGTATTTCATGGAATCTATGAATATAATATTAAACGAGCAGAACCAAAATGGATTGGAGATATGTTTGGGCATATTCTAGGTGGTGGCCTTGGCCAAAGAGTTTTCGGAACAGATACGCCTTTTTACAGGACTATTCCGGTCAAATCCGGACTCGATTCTACCAGTGAGATTTTACCCTATGATGATGCTGAATCGATTATTAAAAGAAAAGAAGTCATTGCAGTTTCAAAATGTATGTGCCGAGTTGCGCAAAAAGAACTTAATAATGACTGTGGGCATCCACTCGAAACCTGTCTAGTCTTTGATGACTATGCAAAATACTATGTAGAAAATGATATGGCTCGCATTATAAGCCAAGAAGAGGCTCTAGACATACTTAGAACAGGAGAAAAGGAAGGTAGAATTACTCAAGTCGCTAACTCTCAAGATCCGGAAGTTATGTGCAGTTGTTGCCCTTGTAGCTGTGGAATTCTAATTGTATTAAAAATGTTTGGTGGAGCATCTAAAGAGGTAGTAAGCAACTATTATTGCCAGGTTGATAAAGATCTCTGTAGTGGGGAATGTCACGAAGTGTGTCAAAGCCGTTGTCTTACAGGCGCACGTAATTTGGTTGACGGGAAGATAGAAGTTGAATTGGGCAATTGTATTGGATGTGGCTTATGCGTTAAGGTTTGTCCTAAGGGTGCAATCTCAATGGTAAGAAAGTCAGAAGATAAACTCTATGCCCCACCGGAAACTTTATTTGATGCATACGATAGAATGCAAGAATACAGAAAAACTGCTAAATAGTTCCCGATGAACATTCTTGGACAGGAGGGAATGGCCATTCATGAATTAGCCGTTACAAAGGAAGTCTTAAACATTGCTTTGAAACATGCAGAAATGTGTGATGCAATTAGGATAGTAAGCATCTCACTCAGTGTGGGTGAATTACGCGATATTGAAGAAGAGTGGATGCAAAGATATTTTGATTATTCAAGTCGGAATACCATCGCAGAAGGGGCAAAAATTAAAATTAGGAAATTACCCATTATTGTCAAATGCAGTGACTGCGATGAATCCTTCCCAATCAATTTAAGGGAAATAGAATCTTCGCTTTGCCCCAACTGTGGGAAGAATAAGACGTATATCGTATCAGGCCGCGAGCTGTTTATAGAAGAAATTGAGGTGGTATGATGCAACCGATTCGTATGATTGACATTAAAGAGCAAATCCTTTTTGATAACAATAATTTAGCCGATGAAATTCGCCAGGAACTTCTTAGTGAGAAAGTATTCATGCTAAACCTGATGGCCTCTCCGGGAGCTGGTAAAACTAGCCTCATCATTGAAACCATTCGCCGTATGAAAGCAGATTATCGAATGGGAGTAATCGAGGGAGATATCGAGTCTCTCGTAGACTCTGAAAAGATTGCAGCTGAGGGAATTCCTGCAGTCCAGCTCCGGACTGGAGGAGCCTGTCATCTAGATGCTCCGATGATCAATGCAGCACTGGGAACTATGGATCAAAAGGACTTGGACTGGATAATCATTGAAAATATCGGGAATCTAGTGTGTCCTGCTGAGTTTGATGTGGGCGAAACACGGAAAGCTATGATCCTAAGTGTTCCAGAGGGAGATGATAAAGTACTAAAGTACCCTCTAATGTTTTCAGTATGTGATGTCCTTGTCGTAAACAAAATTGACTGTCTGCCTTATTTTGATTTCAATATGGATGCACTAAAGGTTCGAGTAAGAAAGCTAAATCCTAATATTAAAATCTTTGAGGTATCCAGTAAGACTGGAGAAGGATTAGACAATTGGTGTGAATGGCTCAGATCGGAGATAGAGGCATATCGATAGGCGAGCATACGACTGAAAAGAGAAAAGTAAATCAAGATATTCTTTTATATGAAGAAGGTAATTTCAAGTATTGCGTAGAATATATTAAATACAAATGGAGCCAGAAGGTTTCCGCTTTAAAGTTTTTATAAGGTGTTTAAAGATTGCTACAAAAAATTGATTTAAAAAGACCATGGAGGTCTGCCACCAAACAAGGGGCACTCTATGGTTTTTTCTTTTTGGTTAAAAAAGAAATTCTTTATCTTTAGTAAGGGAGTTGAAAGATATGCACATGGCTGATGCTTTACTCTCGCCGGCTGTAGGTGGAGTGATGTGGGCGGCAAGCGCTGGGGCGGCTGCGTACTCTATTAAAAAGATTCAGGATGATATGGATGAGAAGAAAATCCCTTTGATGGGAGTTATGGGTGCTTTCGTCTTTGCGGCCCAAATGATTAATTTTTCGATCCCTGGGACGGGCTCAAGCGGACATATTGGCGGAGGTATGCTACTGGCCATTCTATTAGGGCCACAAGCAGGATTTTTAACGATGGCTTCCATTCTTATGATTCAAGCTCTATTTTTTGGAGATGGAGGTTTGCTGGCCTTAGGAAGTAATCTTTTTAATCTCGGCTTCTATACCTGCTTTATCGCCTATCCATTGATTTACAAGTGGTTTACGCGCAAAGGTCTTACTCCGAAGAGGATATTTACAGCTTCAATGATATCTGCACTTATAGGATTGCAATTGGGATCTTTTAGTGTTGTACTAGAAACAGTGATGTCCGGAAAAACCGAATTGCCTTTCGGGACATTTGTGCTCTTAATGCAACCTATACATCTTGCCATTGGTGTGGTAGAGGGACTTGTTACAGCTGCTGTTGTTACCTTTGTTTGGCAAGCAAGACCTGAAATTCTCGAAAAGACTGCCGTTGGTGAAGCCCTTGGCAGTATTTCGATTAAGAAGGTGATTACGAGACTTGCTATCGGAGTTGTCCTTGTCGGGGGTGGACTATCGTGGTTTGCTTCATCAAATCCTGATGGACTAGAGTGGTCCATGTTTAAAACAGCAGGCACGACAGAACTCGAAGCTTCTGATGGAATACATAGAACCTTAGCTAATATACAGAGCAAGACAGCCTTTTTACCTGACTATGGTTTTAAGACAGCCAAGAGTAATCCGGGGGCTGAAGCTGCGGAAACTACGGAAGCGTTGCCTGCCGTTAATGCTGGAACAAGTATTTCAGGGATTGTAGGCGGTGTACTGACACTTGCACTTGCTGCGTTCACAGGCTTAGCAATTAGTAGGGTCAAAAAGAGGAAAAAGAGAATATCGCCTAAATCTGTAGAGGCAAGGTGATATCCCTCCTCTTAAGGGAAACGAGACTTATCCAATGGGCAAATTTCGATAGGGATAGGGATTTGATTATATGTTAAATATCATGGAATCGTTATATAACGTAAGGCTTTTGGACGAGTTAGCACGGGGAGATACCTCGATACACAGAGTGCATCCGCTAGCGAAGCTCATAACCACAGTCATCTATTTGATTGTGGTCGTTTCGTTTGATCGCTATGAGATTAGCCGCCTATTGCCGCTCGTTTTCTATCCCATTCTCATTTTTGCCTTTGCAGAGCTTCCAGTGAAGCCGATCCTTAAACGAGTCCTTCTGGTAGAACCTTTAGTAATAGGAATTGGAGTTCTAAATCCTGTGTTTGACCAGCAAGTGGTTATGCTAGCTGGAATGGAAATTTCAAGAGGATGGATAACTTTTTTGGCTATTTTCATCAAAGGTGGTTTAACCGTAACGGCTGCGCTTTTACTTATTGCTACCACAGGGATGGACAGGCTAGCAGAAGCGTTAAGGATGCTTAGGATTCCAAGGCTTTTTGTATTACAGCTCTTGTTGACCTACCGATACATATCTGTATTGTTGGAGGAAGTAGCTACGACGTTGAGGGCCTATTCTATGAGAGCACCACGTCAAAAAGGTATCCAGCGCAGTGTCTGGGGTTCACTAGCAGGGCAGATGTTACTCCGTACCTTTGATAGAGCGCAAAGAGTCTATCAGGCAATGTGTTTGAGAGGCTTCTCTGGTGAATACATAACAGGCAGCAGTAAAAAGATGAACGCAGGGGACTTGCTTTATATTGTTGGGTGGGGCCTATTTTTAATAACAATGAGAACTTATGACATTCCAATGTTGCTAGGTTCATTATTTACGGGAGTGATTACGAGATGAGCCATCATAAGCTTGAGGTAAGGGATCTACATTTTGCCTATCCGGATGGGCAAGAAGCTATTCGAAATATGTCGTTTGTCATCCATCATGGAGAATCAGTGGGGATTATCGGTGCAAATGGTGCAGGAAAGTCCACTCTATTAATGCTATTAATGGGAGTCCTTTTCCCAGACCGTGGAGAAGTACTCGTGGGGGATGTTCATGTCACCAAAAAAACCTTACCTCTTATTCGTCAACGGCTCGGTATTGTCTTTCAAAATCCGGATGATCAGTTGTTTATGACGACGGTTTATGACGATGTCGCTTTTGGACCGCGAAATTATAAGCTGGATGAAAAGGAAGTCGAGAGTCGAGTGAATCAGGCCTTAGAGATGGTGGGAATCACTCACCTGAAAGACAGGGCCCCTTTCAAATTGTCGGGAGGAGAAAAACGGGCTGCAGCCATTGCTTCCGTTCTTTCTATGCAACCAGATGTCCTCATTATGGATGAACCCAGTGCGGCCTTGGATCCAAAATCACGACGAAGAATTATTCGTCTGCTTAATGGATTTGGACACACTAAGATTGTGACAAGTCACGATTTGGATATGACGTATGAAACCTGTGATCGCATTATTGTGATTAAAGATGGTGAAATCGCAGCGGACGGACCCAAAGATAAGATCTTAACGGATGCGGAATTATTGGATCGCTGCGGTTTGGAAATGCCACTATCACTGCAAAATTGTCCAGTATGCGGAAGTCAGAAATAGTATAATTTCAAGAGGTAAAAGAGACTGTCAATACCCGACAAGCCTACAGTGTATACTGTAGGCTTGTTTGCGATACAATAATTTCGGCCACAGAGTTAGGCATCTGAAGGGGTAGAAGGGGAGAATTGTTGCCATAAACACTAAAATCCATGAACTAACGAGGTGCGGAGAATGTACAAACAATACAAAGGGTGGTTATGGCAGGCTTCGAGCATTATCATATTAGTGCTTCTCACTTTGACTGTCAGGGTAACTGCGGTCCAAGCCCAGGAGGATTGTCGCCAATGCCATGGGGATAAAGTTTTACATATTGACAGTTCGGTACACCGCGTATTAAGTTGTACGAGTTGCCACACAGATATCAAAAGTTTTCCTCATCCCGAGGGGGCCACCTTAGATAAAAAGGAAAGTGTTGCAACCTGTACGAGTTGCCATAAAGGCCAAATCACTGAAAGTTATGCTGAGAGCTTCCATGGTAAAGCCGTTCACCTTGGCAGTCTAAAAGCGGCAGCTTGCGTAAACTGCCACGGTACTCATGACATCTTGGGGAAAGATAACCCTGATTCTAAAGTTGCAAAAGAAAACATACCAGAAACCTGTGCTAGCTGCCATGGGCAGGTATCACCTGGCTTTGCCGAGGGAAAGGAGCATTACCAATTAGCATCTTTCGGTGCAGGAGCGCCGATGTACTATACAGCCAAGTTCTTTGCCTGGTTGACCATGATTGTGATTACAGCATTGGTGATTCATATCGAACTACAACTGTTTCAGAATCTGCGTACGATTCTGAGTGAAAGGAAAAGAAGGTGACAAAACAATGGAAAGAAAACTCGTTTTTCAACGTTTTGATCTCCATCAGCGAATTCAGCACATTGGGATGTTTAGCAGTTTCTTTATTCTAACCATTACGGGACTACCTATTAAGTTTGAGCAAAGTGGAATCTCGTACTGGATTGTCTCACTGTTCGGAGGATTTGAGAACTTGTTTGCTGTTCACCTACTAGGAGCAGTGATTATGCTAGCGGTTAGCGCTTACCACTTGATCTATCTCGTGATACATCCCTGGGTAACTAAAAAGAAATCTTGGGCAGTATTACCAAGGGGCAAGGATTTTTTCGATGTAGTTCACGAGGTGCAGTTTTTGTTGGGGCTGAGAAAAGATCCCCCTTGCTTCGATCGTTACTCGTACAAAGAAAAATTCGACTACTGGGCCGTGTTTTGGGGTATGGTTATCATGGGTGGGTCAGGTTTACTGATGTGGTTCCCACAGATTTTTGCCCAGTATATGCCGCGTTGGGTCATTGATTCGGCAAGAAATGCTCACACTGACGAAGCCATCTTGGCCATTAGCGCAATTTTCATTTGGCACTTTTATAACGTCCACTTCAGCGCTAGGTTCTTTCCTATGAATCACGTTTGGTACAAAGGTACAATAACAAGAGAAGAAATGGAAGAGAGTCATCCGTTGGAGTTGGAAAGACTTGACATGGATTATGAAGCATCGATATGGATTCCGGAACATCGCGATAGGGCATAACTAAAAGGGGGTGAAGATGTTGATGGACTCCAAGTATAGAAAAAACCTAACACTCACCTTATTTCAGATGATAATTTATGCGGTAGCTCTAGTAGTAATCCTAATCTGGGGATTTAATTCTGCTCAAATTTAAACCATTATTCTATCGTCATTACAACTTAAAAGAAGCCGAGTGGACTTTCGATTGCCACATAACGCCCACGCGGCTGACTGGAAGTAATCAAGGTAATACTAAAGCATGTAAAAGAGCAAACCCAATCTTCATACGAAGAAGGGTTTGCTCTTTTCTTACTCTCGATTTTGAGAAAGTGTTAATTCATCGGTTTCAGTAGCTAGCAATCGATCGAGTACCTCCGGATCTGGAGTGAGATACAGCGACCAGTTTTTTTCATAGATGACCATACCAGGTTTGGCTGCGTTCGGCTTTTTAATATTTTTGACATGCGTATAGTCTACAGGTACAAGTGTGGAGCCCTTAGCTTGGCTGAAATGGATGGCTAGTGCGGCTGCTTCTTCGAGGGTTGCATCATCAGGGAACTCTTCACCCTCGTTGAGCGGGATAAGAACGTGTGAGCCTGGAATATTCTTGGTATGGAGCCAGAGGTCCTGGGGACGGCCCTTTTTTAGAGTTAGCCAATCATTTTGACGATTATTCTTGCCGACAAGTATAGGGCGGTTCTGGCTGGATAGATAGACTTTGGGCTGTGGGGCTTCCGGCTTGTTCCCAGCTTTATTAGCTTTGCCTTCTTTGCCACTTTTCCCGCTCTTCCCGGCTTTGACAGCTTTCGAAGATTTCTTACTGTTTGCTCCGTTGCCGTTATTTGTGCGTTTGGCACCATGATGTTTACCGGCTAGGTATTCCTCGTCGATAAGTTCCTTGTGGACTTCATCGAGTTCAGTGGGAGTAGTGGCTTGCTCTAAGCTTAAAAGAACAGACTCAAGGTAAGCGATTTCATTGAGTACGGCATCTTTTAAGGGATTCGTTTTTTGGATGGTGGCCTTAGCTTTGTTGTAGAGACGGTAATAACGTTGGGAATTATCGATTCCACTCAGCTGGGGGTCCAGTTGGATGGTGATTTGGGGGAGATTCTCCTCATTATAATCTTCGACAATGATTTCTTTGGTGCCGAGCTCAATGCGGTAGAGATTAGCGGTGAGAAGTTCACCCCATCGTTGATAGGTCAGTCCTTTAGCCGCATTAGAGAGGGTCTCATCATAGATGTTTAATTTCTTGGTCAAGTGCTGAAGATGCTCCTGAAGCACTTTGCGCAGAGAGCCACGCTTCGCTTCTAAGTTATTATTAGAGGCTTTTACTCGATAAAAACGCTCTAGAGCTTCATATAAGGAGGGAAATGTTTCGGAAGGGAGCCCTTGATACTGTTGAAAAGGAAGAAAGCTAAAAGCCGTTGGTAAGCCTTTGGCAAGAGTTCGCCCCTTCTGACTACTTTGGTAATAAAGAGTGGGCTCAAGTGGAGGTGTTCGCTCGGGATTGGCTAAGAGGGAGTAGGCTTGGAATATTCGAGATAAGTCAATATCCCCACATTGGTCAAGATGCACATTTTGTTCTAGTCCGGCTCTCATGACAATTTCCCGAGCAAGTTCCGGACTGACCCCTGAAAAGTACTTGACAAGGAGGTCAGTCAGTTTGCCGTTCAATTCTCCTTGATAAAGGATGGAACGCCATTCCTCCTCTGTGGCTAGGGGGTCTACCTTTCCTTGAGAGGGTGGAGCGATATATTTTCGACCGGGTAATACCTCGCGATGACGGCTCACAGCATGAGAATAGCGTTTGAGGCCATCCAAAATCGTTTGGCTTTCCGGATCGACGAGAATCAGGTTACTGTGTTTGCCCATAATCTCGAGATAGAGGTGTAAGGTCGCAAGGTCTCCGTATTCATTATAGTTTTGTATGGATAATAAGACGATACGTTCTAAACCCAGTTGTTCTAAAGAGAGGATTTTTCCTCCCTCCAGATGCTTACGGAGAATCATGCAGAACATGGGAGGAGATGCAGGATTCTTTTTGTTCTCCTGAGTAAGGTGCAAACGTGCTGCTGTGGCCGAAATATTCAAAAGCAAGCGGTAGGATTGCCCTTGGTTACGAAGGAAGAGATGAATTTCCTCTTTTTCAGGCTGAGTGACTTTATCGATTCGGGCGCCAACAAGTAGGGGTGCCACTTCTTTTACGAGATGGTATAGGGTAATTCCGTCAAGGGCCATAAATCAACCGCTCCTTAAAATGTGAATCAATGTACTCAAATCCACATCAAGTTTATTCTACAGTGTAAGTTAGATTGTCCATAGTATATCACAAATGTTGGGCATTTTTCTTTTCCCTCATGAATAAGCATGTACAAAAAGGTTGTACCTGATGTTCAAAGGAGGACGAAGAAGAATGCGGCAGCAAGCGTGGCATGTATTGCCTTGGCTCGACGTGGCTAAGGCCTTGGAGGTGCATCCCGGTAAAGGGCTTAGCCTTAGGGAGGTGAATCGTCGACTCAGTGAGGTTGGGAAGAATATTCTTGAGACTAAAAAGGGAGTGCATCCAGTTTTTCTATTCTTGGGTCAATTCAAGGATTTCATGGTGCTCGTTCTCTTAGCAGCAACGATTGTCTCCGCACTATTAGGAGAGATTGCCGATGCGGTGACCATTATGGCTATCCTTATTGTGAATGCTATCTTAGGGTTTATACAGGAGTACCGTGCTGAACGCTCGATTGAATCCTTGAGATCACTAACTGCGCCGGAGGCCCGTGTCCTGAGGGATGGGATGGAGAGTCGAATTCCCGCAGCAGATCTTGTGCCGGGGGATATCGTCCTCTTAGAAGCGGGGGATCGGATTCCAGCAGATATCCGATGGATCCAAGCGGTGAATGTAGAAGTGGAAGAATCTGCCCTCACCGGGGAGTCTCACCCTGTAGGAAAGCGCGTTCCACCCTTGACAGATGAGTTGACCCCGATGGCAGATCGAATCAATATGGGCTATATGGGAACAGCTCTTGTCAATGGACGTGGGGCGGGAGTAGTCGTTGCTACGGGGATGGATACAGAGATGGGAGTCATCGCTGGGATGATTCAAAGTGTGGAGGAAGAGGAAACTCCCCTTCAAAAACGCTTAGCTCAACTTGGCAAATATCTCGTCGTGATCAGTATTGCAGTTTGTGCTATCGTCGTTCTCACTGGAGTTTGGCGTGGTGAGGGCTTTTATAAGATGTTCCTCGCGGGGGTCTCTTTAGCCGTTGCAGCTATCCCAGAAGGATTACCTGCCATTGTCACCGTCGCCCTGGCAGTAGGGGTCCAACGGATGGTCAAACGTAAGGCTATTGTC
Organism: Desulfitobacterium elongatum; assembly: GCF_055378975.1. NCBI lineage: Bacteria > Bacillati > Bacillota > Clostridia > Eubacteriales > Desulfitobacteriaceae > Desulfitobacterium > Desulfitobacterium elongatum. Next base: position 1,256,716 of record NZ_AP038772.1, read on the forward strand.
CGTAAGCTTCCGGCGGTTGAGACGTTAGGCTGTGCTACTGTGATTTGTTCAGATAAAACTGGAACGTTAACGCAAAATGAGATGACAGTAAGACAGATCTATACCGATGGACGGATGGTCTCTCTTACAGGGCAGGGTTATGATCCTAAGGGTGAGTTCCACGGTGGGGACCCGACGAAGGAGAAAGGCCCCCTGCAGGTGGCCTTGAAGGTTGCCGCTTTATGTAATAACTCGTCCCTCACTCGGAAAGGGGTACAAGTCGCCGGAATGTTCCGATCGGCAAGTAAGGATTCTCCTTGGGGAGTTGAGGGGGACCCTACAGAAGGTGCACTTCTCGTTGCTGCGGCAAAGGCGGGAATTTGGAGGGAGACCCTCGAGCGGAAGGAAGAGCGTATCGGGGAAATTCCTTTTGATTCGGATCGCAAGCGGATGAGTGTCATTTATCAAGGGAAGCAGGGCAAGAACGCGTATGTCAAAGGGGCTCTTGATGTGATCCTTCAACTCTGTAAGAGTGAACTTAGCTCAGAGGGAGTCGTTGAACTTAATGACGTTCGTCGTCGTGCCATCCTAAGGGCAAATGATGAAATGGCAAGAAAGGCTCTTCGAGTCCTGGCACTTGCAGAAAAACCTCTTCGTGAGAATGAAAGGACAGACGAGAGGGTCGAAGAGAATCTCGTCTTCGTGGGACTCATGGGGATGATTGATCCTCCGCGAGCGAGTGCCGCAAAAGCGATCCAAGTTTGTCGGCGTGCTGGAATAAAGCCAGTCATGATCACAGGAGATCATCGCTTAACTGCTGAAGCTGTAGCCCATGAATTAGGGATTCTTCAGGGGAATTCCAAGGGAATTCTTACAGGTAAAGAACTTGAGCGGATGTCCGATGAGGAATTGAATGAGGAAGTTATGGATATCTCCGTCTACGCCCGAGTAACTCCGAAGGATAAGTTGCGTATCGTTCGGGCTTTGAAGAAGAACAACCAAGTCGTGGCTATGACTGGGGATGGAGTCAATGATGCACCCGCGGTCAAAGAGGCGGATATTGGAATCTCAATGGGTAAGACGGGAACAGATGTGACGAAGGAAGCCTCGGCGATGGTACTGGCAGATGATAACTTTGCTACCATTGTGGCAGCAGTAGAAGAAGGTCGAGCTATCTATGATAATATCCGTAAATTTATTCGCTACTTACTCTCCTGTAACTTAGGAGAAGTCCTAACGATGTTCTTAGCGGCTTTATTCGGGTTACCCTTACCCCTTTTGGCCATCCAGATTCTTTGGGTCAACCTAGTAACCGATGGGTTACCGGCAATGGCCTTGGGGGTCGATGGGATGGATAAGGATATTATGAATCGTACACCGAGAGCCCCTAGTGAAAGTATTTTTTCACGCGGGCTGGCGCGTAAAATTGGAATCCGCGGTACGATCATTGGACTGGGTACACTCTTTGTCTTTGTCGCAGCGCTCTTTATAGGGGTCAATATGCTTGCAGCACGTACGATGGCGTTTAGCACTCTGGTTTTCTCCCAACTCTTCCATGTATTTGACTGTAAATCGGAAAGTCGGGGGATTTTCGAAGTTGGAATTTTCTCGAATCCCTATTTAGTGGCTGCAGTCGCGACCTCGACGATTATGCAACTCAGTGTCATCTATCTTCCGTCGCTTCAAGCTATCTTCAAAACAACAGCACTACTCGGCTGGCAATGGGGACTTATCCTGCTCGTTGCCGGTGGTCCATCTGTTCTGATCGGGCTATACCGCTTGGCTCGGAGCACCTGGGGAGCTCAATCCTCTATAGTCGGAGGAAAATAAACTTCCAATCTATCAACCCCGCAACACTGTAAAGTAACGAGTGGTGCGGGGTTTAAATTATAAATTAAAGAGAAGAAGATAATTGTCTGATATTTTCAAGGATTAGTGAAGACCCTATAAAAGGAATTTAAGAAGATATGCAGAATTACTATTTCGGAGTAAGGTGTTTTGCTCCAAAGAGACACTTATAGAAATAAATTAGGCTTTTGAGTATTAGGGGAGGCGCACTATGTTCCAGATGTTTATCGGTTCTATCCTTACAGACAATATTGGGGCAATTCAATTTGTAGTCGTGGGACTTTTGGCAATTGCCGCTTTAACGCTGATCGTTAAAAAGATATTTAAATTAGCGCTCATTGTCGTTTTCATTGCTATTGCAGCCTATTATGCAGTCCCTGGGTTAATAACAGTCCCGCCACTGCCCTAAGAGAGGTCAGCAGGAGCCCCTTGTTAGCAATATGAGAATGAGAGTAAAGTTGACCTAAGGATTCGACCGTTGTATCCTTTGTTTGAGATGATTCATAGGATGAAGGAACGCTTACTTCAGATAGAGTTTTAGCATCAACGAAAGTCACGTTGATCTTATCTAGGGAAGTAGAGGCGGTTAGTCTTCGGCTAAAGGATTTTTAATAGGGGGTACTAAATCAGTATGGAAATCATAAAAATGCATGGCCTGGGGAATGATTTTGTTTTTCTTGACCTTTTTCATAAGCAAACTATAGCAGAGCAGCCAGAAGGAGCTTATCCGGAACTTGCACGCAAACTTTGCCACCGTCAATTCGGTGTGGGTGGGGATGGTTTAATTGTAGTGCTCCCCTCAGAAGGCGCAGATGCGAGAATGCGGATTTTCAATTTAGATGGCTCAGAGCCAGAGATGTGTGGGAATGGAATTCGATGTTTTGCCCGCTATATCTTTGATAAGGGATATGTTAAGAAAAAATCAATACGGGTGGAAACTTTAGCAGGGATTCTCACCTTGCAACTCAATATTGAAGGGGATAAGGTATCAGGGGTCCGTGTCGATATGGGAGAACCGATACTTAAGCCCAACTTGATTCCAGTATTGGCTGAAGGTGAGCCGGTTATCGGTACCAAACTTGAGGTAGAGGGACAAGAATTCGAATTTACGGCGGTGTCTATGGGCAATCCTCATTGTGTCATCTTCGTCGATGATTATGAGAAGCTTGACTTTGAACGATTAGGTCCTGCTATCGAGAAGCATCCTCTTTTTCCGAGAAAGACGAATGTCGAATTTATCCGGGTGAATTCTCGTACAGAGTTAACGATGAAGGTTTGGGAACGTGGAGCGGGCCCTACTTTAGCCTGTGGAACGGGTGCCTGTGCCTCTGCGGTAGCAACCGTTCTCAATGGAAAAACGGATCGGAAAGTTACTGTGCATTTACCAGGCGGGGATCTCCTGATCGAGTGGGGAGAAGACAATCGCGTATACATGACAGGCCCAGCAACTTACGTATTCAAAGGGGTTCTTTTAGAAGACCAGTTAAATTAAGTTCAGATGAAAGAGCAGGAAACCCGGATTCGTCCGGGTTTCTTGTTAAAAAAGATTATTTGATTTTAAGAAAATAGGGTATATATAATAGAAGATATAATAAGAAGGAAGAAAGTTGGGCTCGGAAATGGCAAACAGCATGACGGGTTTTGGTCGGGGAGAAGCCTCGGGGCATGGATATCACTTTACGGTTGAGTTGAAAGCGGTTAATCATCGCTTTTTTGAAGTCTCGGTGCGGATGCCACGTAACCTTAATGTATTGGAAGAAAGAATCCGTAAAATTCTCCAGGGAAAGATTCAGCGTGGGCGGATAGACGTTTTTATCAATGCAAAGGAAAATGAAGAAAAAAAGAGATTGGCGAAGCTTGACAAAGATTTAGCGCTGTCGTATGATAAGACACTGAAGGAACTAGCTATTGCCCTAAAAACGCCTTATGAGACGGATATTTACCGTTTGGCAGCATTACCTGAAGTTTTCTCCGTGGAAGATCCGGAAACGGATTTCGAACTGCTGTGGGAACCTTTAAGTCGTGCGGTGACGGATGCACTTCATGGATTTGTGCAGATGCGCCAGGTTGAAGGGGAAAGATTAGCTGAAGACCTTTTGAACCGTTTACATACAATAATGAATGCGAAGGATGAGATTGCTGGGTATTCTGAAACTGTAGTGGCAGATTACCAAAGCCGATTGCAGGAAAGAATTCAGGTTCTACTTGGGGATAATGCAATTCTGGATGAGGCCAGATTGGCTAATGAAGTTGCTTTCTTCGCAGATCGGGTTTCGATCACAGAGGAACTGGTAAGACTTCAAAGCCATAGTGATCAATGTCAGGAAGCACTCAAGAGTACTGAAGCGGTTGGCCGCAAGCTTGATTTCCTCGTCCAAGAGATGAATCGGGAGATCAACACGATTGGTTCGAAGGCAAATAACCTAAATATCTCACAACTTGTTGTTCAGATGAAGAGTGAATTAGAGAAGATCAGGGAACAAGTTCAAAATCTTGAATAACTGGAGGGTTAAATTTTGGATATCAAGCTTATTAACATCGGGTTTGGCAATATTGTCTCTGCCAACCGTATCATCTCCATTGTAAGCCCTGAGTCAGCCCCCATCAAACGTATCATCCAAGAAGCACGAGATGCGGGGATGCTAATCGATGCGACGTATGGTCGAAGAACTCGCGCAGTCATCATTTGTGACAGCCACCATGTTATTCTTTCGGCTGTCCAGCCTGAGACCGTGGCACATCGCTTGTCTGCAAAAGAAACCAGTAACCACGCTGAAGACCCAGCAGATTAAGGGGGTAAAACGTGGAACAACATCATGGATTGTTAATTATTCTGTCCGGTCCTTCCGGGGCAGGAAAGGGAACTCTTTGCCAGGAGCTACTTCGTCAGATGCCCCAGGTAAAGTATTCCGTATCTGCGACGACGCGCCAACCTCGTCCCGGTGAAGTCGATGGATTACATTATTTTTTTCGGAGCCGGGAAGAGTTTCAAACCATGATCGAGAAAGATCAACTTTTGGAGTGGGCGGAGTTTTGTGAGAATTATTATGGAACTCCTCTATTTGCAGTAGAGCAGGCCATCGAGGCCGGGTATGATGTGATTCTAGAAATCGAAATACAGGGAGCCTTGCAAGTTAAGAAACGTTTTTCCCAAGGGGTATTTATATTTGTTGTTCCTCCATCTATGGATGCGCTCTCTGAGCGAATTCACAAGCGAGGAACGGAGTCTGAGGAAGTCATTCGTAAGAGGTTAGAAACCGCTGCTCAAGAGCTGGAATACGTTTCAGAGTACGATTATGTCGTCGTTAATGACGAAATTCCAGTCGCGGTGGATAAGCTAAAAAGTATTCTTATTGCCGAAAAGTGTCGTGTGAAAAGAAAACCAGTGGAGTTCCAGGGGGTGTAAAGATGAAACAACCTTCCCTTGATATCTTATTAAGCAAGGTAGATAGCAAGTATACGCTTGTTGTAGCTGCAGCAAAAAGAGCCCGTGCGCTCATGGAAGATTCAGAGTTTGAAGAGAATTCAAACGGTGTAAAGCCAGTAAGCGTGGCTTTGGACGAGATTGCTAATGGGAAATACCGTTTTGAGCGGACCAGCGAGGGCATTAAGTAATGTTGCGCGGCAAGAAAATATTAGTAGGGGTATCCGGTGGAATCGCCGCGTATAAATCAGCAGAAGTGGTGAGTCGTCTCCGTAAGCTGGGGGCAACCGTTTATGTTGCGATGACTAAGGGGGCAACAGAATTCATTGCTCCCTTAACTCTAAGAAGTCTTTCCACAAATCCCGTCTATGTAGAAATGTTTGAAGAACCTAAACAATGGAATGTTGAACACATTGCACTTGCTGAAGCCGTTGATGCGGTGCTGGTTGCGCCGGCTACTGCGAATCTTCTGGCCAAAATGTCAGTGGGAATTGCTGATGACTTTCTTTCGACAGTTCTTCTTGCTACTAGGGCTCCAATCTTTGTGGCTCCGGCTATGAACCATGCCATGTATCATCACCCTACAACCCAGGAGAATTTAGCTCGTTTGCGCGGGCGCTCTGTTAGGGTCATCGGCCCAGCTACGGGTTTTCAGGCGTGTGGTACAGATGGAGATGGACGAATGAGCGAGCCTGTAGAGCTTGTCGAGACGCTTCATAATTATTTTGCTCGTTCGCTTACGCTGAAGGGAAAAAGGGCCCTCGTAACTGCTGGCGGAACACAAGAACCGCTTGATCCCGTTCGTTATCTGGGGAATCGCTCCTCAGGACGGATGGGCTTTGCCGTTGCGGAGGCACTGCACGAAGCGGGTGCTGATACCATTTTGATTGCTGCTCCCACAGATCTGCCAACGCCCTCCGGGGTAAAACGCATTTCTGTCATGACTGCTCATGAAATGTATGAGGCTGTCATGGAAGAGTTCCCCAAGGTCGATATTGTTGTGAAAGCGGCTGCGGTCGCTGATTATCGCCCCAAGGAAAGCTCTGAGCAGAAGATCAAAAAGAAAGGGACTAGCCTTCTTGTTGAACTTATCCCTAATCCGGATATTCTCGCGGAATTAGGTAAGCAAAAAGAGAAACAGGTGCTTGTCGGATTTGCAGCAGAGACAGAAAACTTGCTTACCCATGCTCAAGAAAAAATGCAACGTAAAAATGTGGACATGCTTGTTGCAAATGATGTGACGAAACCCGGGGCCGGATTCGGTAGTCTCACAAATATCGTTAGCTTTCTTTTTCCTGATGGAAGAAGAATAGATTTACCACTAATGAACAAGCTTGAGATAGCTCAGCAACTCGTACACGAAGTTTCTGGCTTGATCAGGGAAAAGGAGTGACTTAATTGGTAAGAAAATTGTTTACTTCTGAGTCCGTAACCGAGGGACATCCTGATAAAATTTGTGACCAGATTTCTGACGCAATTTTAGATGCCATCTTCGCTAAAGACCCAAATGCTCGTGTTGCTTGTGAAACCTCTGTGACCACAGGCTTAGTTCTGGTCAGTGGTGAGATCACCACAAATTGTTATGTGGATATTCCTCATACTGTACGGAAGACTATCCGCGAAATCGGGTATACCCGTGCTAAGTATGGTTTTGATGCAGATACCTGTGCTGTCCTGACTTCGATCGGGGAGCAATCCGCAGATATCGCCTTGGGTGTTGATAGATCCCTTGAAGATAAAAATGGAGAAATGTCCGAGGATGAGATCGAATCCATCGGTGCTGGCGACCAAGGAATGATGTTTGGTTATGCAACGAACGAAACAGAAAGCTTCATGCCTCTTCCGATCGATCTTGCCCATCGTTTATCACGTCGCTTAAGCGAAGTCCGAAAATCAGAACTTCTTGATTTCCTCCGACCAGATGGAAAGACTCAAGTTACCGTTGAATATGTGGATAATCGTCCTGTCCGAATTGATACGATTGTTATCTCTACTCAGCATCATCCGGAAGTTTCCCAGGAGCAAATCCGTCGGGACCTTCTCGAGCATGTCGTATTACCTGTGGTTCCTGCTGAACTACTCGATGAGAAAACTCGCTACTTCATTAACCCAACCGGTCGTTTCGTTATCGGTGGACCACAAGGGGACGCCGGTTTAACTGGACGTAAGATCATCGTGGATACTTATGGTGGGATGGCTCGTCATGGCGGCGGTGCTTTCTCAGGAAAGGATCCCACAAAGGTTGACCGCTCTGCTGCTTATGCTGCACGTTATGTCGCAAAGAACATAGTAGCTGCTGGCTTGGCAGATCGTTGTGAAATCCAGTTGGCCTATGCTATCGGGGTTGCCCATCCGGTCTCCGTTTCAGTCGAGACCTTTGGAACGGCGAAAATAGATGACGAGAAGATCGTTGAACTCGTCAATAAGAATTTCGATCTTCGTCCCGCTGGCATTATTAAGAGTCTGGATCTCCGCCGTCCGATCTATCGCCAAACGGCTGCTTATGGTCACTTTGGTCGTACAGATCTCGATCTCCCTTGGGAAAAAATCGATAAGGCAGAACCCCTTCGGAAGCAAGCTGGCCTGTGAGGCCTTTGAACGAGGGGACAGGTACGTTGTCTCAGGTACAGAACCTGAAACAACGTACCTGTCCCCTCGTTTCTTTTTGTTCTAACAAGCTCTCGCGACGTAACGCCGGAAAAGAGGGGACAGTTACACTGCTTCAGGAAAGAACTGAAACGATGTACCTGTCCCCTTGGTTTACATAATTGGGTACCCTTAAATATTTCAGACGAGGAGTGATTGACTTTTACAACATAAACAGATAAGATAATTTGAAACTGTAATATAATAGTAAAGAGAGTTAAACGAATTGAGGGGGGGCTTCATCATGGTTTCGCGGGAAATGGTTTTATCCCAATTGCGAAGAACAGTAGAACGTGTCTTGACGATTCCGTACTACCAAGAAAAATTGAAGGATGTCGGGATATACGCTGCAGAGGATATTCAGTCTTATGAAGATTTTGAAAGACTTCCTTTACTAAGTAAGGAAGATTTAAGGCTAAATTACCCATTCGGACTTTTTGCGGAGCCTTTAGAGAAGATCGTTCGGCTCCATGCATCTTCCGGAACGACGGGCAAACCTACGGTTGTGGGCTATACCCGCGAGGATATACAGTTATGGTCAAGGATTGTCGCAAATGGGTTAAGTCGTGCTGGAGTAACCACCCAGGATATCGTACAAATTGCCTACGGGTATGGACTTTTTACCGGGGGAATGGGTTTACATTATGGATGTGAAGAGCTGGGAGCCCTGGTCGTTCCGATCTCAGGGGGAAATACCCAGCGCCAGCTGATGCTCATGCGGGATTTTGGGACAACAGTACTCGCCTGTACTCCTTCGTATGCCTTATATTTAGCTGAGAGCCTGGAGGAGGCAGGGGTTAAGCGGGACGAATTAAAGCTAAGGATAGGAATTTTCGGGGCCGAGCCATGGACGGAAGGAATGCGTGAGGAGATCGAGGCACGCCTGGGAATAAAGGCCTACGATATCTATGGGTTAAGTGAGGTCATGGGGCCAGGTGTTGCGTTGGAATGCACTGAGGGCCATTTACATATTGATGAACATTTTTATCCGGAAGTATTAGATGCAGAGGGGCAACCCCTTGCTGAGGGAGAGCGTGGAGAACTGATATTAACGAGTCTAGAGAAACAAGCTTTCCCTGTCGTACGCTATCGTACTAAGGATTTAACAACTTTAAGATATGGTTCATGTGCCTGTGGACATGAGGGTTGGACGATGGACAGAGTATCTGCCCGGGTGGATGATATGCTTATTATTCGTGGAGTCAATGTCTTCCCAAGCCAGGTGGAGGAAGCTATTCTCGCTGTAGGCGGTGTGGAGCCCCATTATCTTCTTGTGGTTGATCGCGTGGGGACGCTCGATCAGCTTGAAGTGTGGGTTGAGGTGAATCCGAATAGTTCCTTTGATGAAGTGAGAGCGCTTGAGCAGCTACAGGAACGACTTCAGGATCGCATTGAAGAAATCCTTGGAATCTCTGTGCGGGTGAAATTTGTTGAACCGAAGAGTATCCCCCGCAGTGAAGGCAAGGCAAAACGCGTTTTAGATCGTCGTCAAATGAAATAAGATAGTGGTGAAAGGGGGAATTTGGATGCTACAGCTTTCGATCTTCCTGGAAAACTCCAAGGGGCGTTTAGCAGAGGTATTAAATGTTCTTGCAGACTTGAAGGTAAATTTGAGAGCCTTATCCCTTGCAGATACGAAGGATTACGGGGTATTACGAATTATTGTCGATGAACCGGATAAGGTGGCTGCTCAGCTTAAAGAGCGCGAGTGTGTGGTTGCTTTAGCCTCTGTATGGGTGCTTAAGGTTCCCGATCAAGCGGGAGGCTTGGCGGGGGTCCTGAATCTACTGGTTCAGGAAGGGGTTATTGTGGAATATATGTATGCCTTTGTCGAAAAGGCCAATGAACAAGCACAGGTTGTCTTGCGCGTAAGGGATGATCAAGTGATGGCTGAGGCCATGGAGTCGCTAAGTAAATAAGATGCCACAAGATAAAGCACGCAAGATGAAATTCTTGCGTGCTTTATCTTGTGGCATTAAGTTTTTCGTTAATCTAGGGACTTACTTCTAGGTTAGTATTTCAGACACTGCAAGAATATAGTGGACTCTTTCGCGTGCCCAGCATAAGTATTCTTTTGTGATGTTGCCTACTTCAAACTGGATCAATATGGTTTAAATGCTATTTTATTATATATCGAGGGATAACTTACATATCATACAAAAGAAGGGTATACGTCGAAAGAGATCGAATTATCCATCACAAATCCATCACAAATCCATCACAAATCCATCACAAATCCATCACACACTTATCACTATTTGAAAGGGGAATTCTTCATGTAAAGACGCACCACGTACTATCCATCTTCAGTCTTCAGTATCATGTTTTTAGCCGTTGCGCCTCTTTCAAGTTTGGCTCTGTAAAAGATCAATAGGATGATTTTTAAGGTCAATAATCTAATTTTTTAGTGGGAGGATTACATAGTGAAAAGACACCTTAAAATACTTGCTGTCTTACTGGTTACTACGCTCATGATCAATTTATTCCCCGTACAATCCCTTGCAACGCTGATCACAGATTCCCCCGTAATTGACCCTCCCTACGTTAATGATACAGTTAAACCAGAGGGAAAAATCATAGGCGAAGTTGTTGAAAAAAGAGACAAAAATATTAAGCAATTTAAAAAGGACGACTCAACCTTTGAGGCAGACATTTTTCCTTTCGCTGTCCATTACCTAAAAGATGGCAAATGGCAGGATATCGATAATACCTTAGTGGATGGCCAAGACGATGAAAATAATCAAGTCCTCGAAAACAAAGATAATGAGTATAAAGTCAAAATTGCCAAAAACTCCAGTTCAAGTAAACTCGCCAGAATTCAAAAGGACGGTTATGAAGTATCCTGGAGCCTTGAGGGTGCCCAAAGTGTCGTTTCCCAGGTAAAACCGCTAGATCAGACATTACTTAATGGATTATCAGAAAATGACAAAAAAAGAACCCTGACGAAAATTTCCTCAGAAGTGAATTTTATCGACATAAACCCCAATATCGACCTACAGTATTTAGTAAACCCTGAGGAGCTAAAAGAAAATATCATCATTAAGGAAAAAGTGGACAACCCTTCCTTTGTCTTTAATCTAAACTCAAAGGGGCTAGTGCCAAAACTGCTTGAAGATAACAGCATTGTATTTTATGATGCTAAGAACTTGTCTAATCCAGTGTTTAAAATCGATGCGCCCTATATGTATGATGCCAAAAAACAGGAAAGCAGAAATATTAGAGTAACACTGGAGCCTGCAGTAAACGGTTATAAACTCAAACTGGAGCCTGATCAGGAATGGCTGAGAAGTGCGGACCGGGCCTATCCCGTTGTTCTTGATCCGACCCTTCAGACAAGTCTTGAAACAACAAACATTACGGATAATCATGTAACTTCTGCTTTAGCAAATGATAATTTTGAAAATAGCTATATGTTAAAAACCGGAAATTCTACAGGCGGAGTTCATCGTACCTATATTAAATTTAATCTTCCTGGTTTAACAACATCGGATATGGTTATCGATGCTTATCTATACATGAATCTGTTGACGCCAAATTCGGCGGCTAGACAGGTTAATGTGCATAAAGTTCTGGAAGATTGGAGCGGAAGCTTAATAACTTGGAATACTAAAAAACCTTATGATTCTAAAGTAGTGGATTACCAATTTGTTAAAGACACCGGAGTAAGTTATGGCTGGAATGTGACGAGTATTGTCAAGGATTGGTATACAACCGGAAGCAACTATGGTCTAATGCTAAAAAACAATGATGAAGCTTCCATCGGTTATACCGAATATGTTTCGGCCAATACCAGTAGCGAATACACAGCATTGCGGGCTACCGTAGTATTATCCTATATCAATAATTCGGGACTGGAAAGTTATTGGACCTATCATTCGCAGGATGTGGGGAGAGCCGGAACAGGATATGTCAATGACTATAACGGAAATTTGATATTCACCCATAATGATTTATCCATGAATGGAAACCGAATGCCCGTTTCTCTGAAGCATGTTTATAACAGCAATGACAAGGATAAAGACATCAAGTACGGCCCTGGTTGGAGACTGAACTTGAATCAAAGGATAGAGGAACAGACCATTAGCGGCATTCAATATTATATTTATACCGATGAGGATGGCACCAAACACTACTACAAATATGATTCCTCAAGGGGTGCCATTGTTGACGAACTAAACCCGACAGAATACACACTGACCAAAAATCCGGATGCCTCTTATGTTATAAAAGACAAAAAGAACAACCAGTTAGAGTTTGTTGCCGGAGGGTATCTGCTCAAGATTATCGATTCCAACGGGAATGCCTTAAGTTTAAGTTATGATGGGATAAATCTAAAAACCATCACCGATGGAGCAGGAAGAATAACAACCCTCGACCTTACACCGGAAGGATATTTGATTGGAATTATCGATCCAGCAGGCCGAAGAACGAGTTTTTCCTATAATGGAGTTCAACTTGATACCATCACTTACCCTGATGGCGCGACGACGAAATACAGCTATGATGCCTCAAACAAACTTACCAGCGCCAACTATAACAACGGGTATAAAATAACCTACGAGTATTATAGTGCATCTCCATATCGGGTGAGTAAAATTCTTGAAACCCATGTGAATGGAACTTTAGGAAATGAACTTAATATTTCTTACGGTTACAATTCGACGTTCTTCACCGATGTTAAGGGAAGAAAGAACACGTACCAGTTTAATAACAGCGGAAATACGATCAACGTCAAGGATGCCGACGGTTACGCCAAATATTTTGAGTATGGTAGCGGCAACACCGTAAATAAGCTTTCCCTGGAGTCCAAACTGCAGAAGACGGTGATTAACCTTCTCAAAAACCATAACATCGAGACCAGTGGGTACTGGAATGCCGATTATTGGACTGGATCGACGGGAACTGGAAGCTTTACAACAGAAGACAAATATATTGGCAACCAATCATTGAAGGTAAATAAAACCAATAACACGTCGAGGCAGTTTTTCAATCAGGCATTGAGCCTTGAAAAAGGAAAAACCTATACTTTTTCGGGATACGTCAAAGCAAGTAATGTCTCCAGTACAAATAATAAGGGTGCTGCACTTTTTGTAAACTATCAGGATGGTGTCGGTAATTGGTATACAAAAGAGAGCAGCTATCTCAATGGATCTGCCGGATTTAACCGGTTAGAAATTTCCTTTACCCTTCCTGCTGATGCCATTTCCACAACGGTCTATCTACGAGCAGGAATCATTGAGGAAACGGGGACTGCTTATTTTGACAATCTCCAGCTTGAAGAAGGTACTATCGCTAATCGGTATAATTTACTAGAGAATCCAAGTTTTGAATTGGACACAGGAATCCCTTTATTTTGGGGAATTGGTGGAGCGTATGATGCCAATGACACGTCTGTCGATATCGAGAAAGCGTTTGGGTCAAGATCCGTAAGATTAAACGGAGTGGCAGACAACACCAAATATTATGCTCAGACGGTCAATGTATCCGGTTCAAAAGACGAGGTTATCGTTGTTGGTGGCTGGGGTAAAGGAGCCTCAGTTCCTTTAAATAATGGAAGTGGAAGATATTTTGCTTTAGATATCGGTATCAATTTAGATAATGGGACGACTCAGTGGCAAGTTGTACAATTTAATGAGGATTCTTCAGACTGGCAGTATGCAGCGAAGAAATTCCTAGCTTCAGGTCCGTATCACAGCATCACGTATTATTTGCTCTACTACAACGAAGCCAATACCGCCTATTTTGACGGGTTGCAATTGTATAAAGAAGAGTTTGGCCAGAGTTATACCTATGATAACAACGGAAACGTGATATCGACGGTTGAACTTGCAAACCAAAATTCAACCTTTGAATACACGAATAACGATGTATCAAAGGCTATTGATCCGAAAGGGAACCAGTATAATTATACCTATGACACCAACCACAATGTTAAAACAGCCACTTCAGCTGAAAATGTGGTCTATTTCTTTGATTATGACAGCTACGGCAACCCCCTTACTACTAAGGTCGGCGATAGTACGCTATTTAATCAGGCAACAGCTACCTATACCCCCAATGGGAACTATATCGAGACTCTAACGGATAGTGAAGGGAATACCGTAAGGTATAATTATAACCAGACGAAAGGTAATCTGGACACATTCACCGATGCTAAGAATCAAATCACATCATATGCTTATAATCCGAACAATGATACGTTAACATCGGCCTCAAAAACAGCGGATGGCCAAACCGTAGCCAACGGCTACACCTATGAAAATGATCGAGTTAAAACGATCAAGAACAACAACGACCAGGTGACCTATACCTTTGATTACGATTCCCTTGGGAACAACACATCTGTTAAAGTCGGAACCCAATCCCTGGTTACCAACGTGTATGAAACCTATAATTCAAGGAATACCGGGATTTTGAAAGAATCCACGTATGGAAACGGGCAAAAGGTTGGTTTCGATTACGATACCTTGGATCGGGCAATAGCGAAAAAGTATGATGGCACGGTCAAATTCAAGTACCTATATGATGGAAGCGGAAATTTAGGTTATGAAGAAGATTTAATGAACGGCCTTAGTTATCGCTATGTTTATGATCTTGCAGATCGATTAGTCAAAGTTAATGATTCTCAGGGCAATTTAAAAGATTATGGGTACGATAAGAATAATAACCAAACTACCTTCACCGAGGTGATTGGCGGAGTATCCTACGCCACAAGCTACGCCTATGATAAGGATAACCGCCTTACAGAAGTCAACTACTCCAGACCAGGTCAATCCGGTATCAAGATAGCTTTTGCTTATGATCCGAAGGTTGGCAGATTAACGACTAAGACCATCACGATCGGAACCGTAACCCGTACTACAATGTACTCCTATAAGGATGGAAGCACTCCCGGTTCCACGACAAGCAAGATCGCTACCGAAACAATAAACGGTAAAACCATCACCTATGCCTATGATGCTAACGGAAATATTACCGATATCACGGATGGCGACAGCAAGACTATTCATTATGAATATAATGAGCTCAATGAACTAAAACGAGAAGATAGTCAAGTAATAAATAACACCATCGTCTATACCTATGATACAGGCGGAAATATCCTCAAAAAAGAAATTTATCCCTATACCACAGGAACTCTAGGGACACCAACCTCAACGATTAACTATGCTTACAGTGACACGAACTGGAAAGATAAGCTAACAAGTTATGATGGTAAAGCGATAACCTATGATGCTATCGGCAACCCCTTGACCTATGATGGCTGGACATATACCTGGGAAGCAGGCAGACAGCTCGCTTCAATGGTGAAGACTGGGCAAAGCTTAACTTTTAAGTATAACGATTCAGGGATAAGAACCCAAAAGACCGTTAACGGAGTAACCACAAAATATTACCTAAACGGGGACGAAGTAACCCTTGAGGATAACGGTACGGATAAGATCTATTACACCTATGATTCTACAGGCGACCTTGTAAGCATGAACCTTAACGGAGTCGAGTACTATTATATCCGCAATGCCCAAGGGGATATAACAGGGCTTTGGGACGGCTCCGGGAATGAAGTTGTTAAGTATTCTTATGATAGTTGGGGAAGACTGATTTCAACTACAGGAACTCTTGCAAACACGGTAGGAGCAAAGAATCCGTATTTGTATAGAGGGTATAGGTATGATGCTGAGATTGGGTTGTATTATCTGCAGAGCAGGTATTATAATCCGGAGTGGGGAAGGTTTATTAATGCCGATGCTGAAGGGGGAACAGTTGGCGAATTACTCTCCCATAACGTTTTTGCGTATTGTAAGAATAATCCTGTAAATCTTGTTGACCCCAATGGTCATCGCCCAATAATTGGTGCTAATATAGGAGGAGATATAGAAAGTCTTGCTGATTATAATGCAATATCGGATGAACCATATAGGCCTACACCGAATACGGGGGGACAAAGTTCAAATTATGTATTTTCGAAGATAACTGATTTAGGAAGAGGATGGGAATCAAGAGAAGATACTCAATCTGAAGAAGTCCAGAAACACATGCACGTTTATGGCAAAGGAAAACAATGGGCTCAAAATGCTGATGGAAGCGTTCATGACAAAGGTAAGAACAGTCCTGGACAACCACCAAGGAAAGTCTTAGAAGAATTGAAGAGAAAAACAGGTTGGGATTGGAACCCCAAAATCACCCCTATTCAGTTTGATGGCGGGTCTCGAACTCCATTCCTGTTTTTCCCACTACCATTATCAGTGCCAACAACGATAACGATACCGATGACCGCACCAATTCTTATTTTCCCATAATATCTAGGAGGTGGATGATAAATGCAATATTTTACCGACGAGCTTTGGACTAGAATAAATTCTGAGGATTATAATACAAAAATGTTAGCGCAGGAGCAATGGAATAGAAATAAAGAAGCATACTCTATAAGGTTTAAATCTTTAAAGGGTAGATTCTCTAAAAAGACCTTCGATATCTTCTCGAAAAAATCTTTTCACGACTATAATCTCAAAGAGATCCAAATTCCTCATAAGGATTTTGGACAACCTAATCCAATCACTGTTAGTGTAATTTTAACCAACATGGAAGAGGTTTGGACACTTACCTATAAAAAGGTGAGTAAAATAGGTATAAATTTCGTAGAAGAAAAAACTCCTTATAATTATCAAAGGGGATTTGATGACCTCGGATATATGGAGTTCTTGGATGTTAACACAAATGTCTTATCTCACGAAATCCTTTTTGCATCTGGAGCCACGATTCTGGTCCACTTTGCTAACAAAAACGTTTTTATTTCAAAGGAATCAGTCAATTTCATTAGTTCAGCGAAAAGTAAGTAGGGCTTGCTAGCCAAACCCTGATTTTGATTTCAATTAGCCAAAATTATGTCATTATCTTTCCAAAACATCCAGCTCAAAATTTGGACAAAAAGAACTCTGAGCTTATGCTCTAAGTTCATCACCAAGAATTGCATAGCAATCATGCTCTCTGCTGTTTCTTCTAGCTTTGCAGCGATTCGAGCGAGTCCATATTTCCTTTTC
The DNA here is from genome assembly GCF_055378975.1 of Desulfitobacterium elongatum. Taxonomy (NCBI): domain Bacteria; kingdom Bacillati; phylum Bacillota; class Clostridia; order Eubacteriales; family Desulfitobacteriaceae; genus Desulfitobacterium; species Desulfitobacterium elongatum. The sequence goes on from NZ_AP038772.1 coordinate 1,273,654, forward strand.
CCTTCACCAAACTTGCCTTCAACTGCATTCCGTTCGCTGGCATCTTGTCTTTCGATTCTCTTTTCTGCTTTCTTTATCAAGGCTTTCGCGATCGGTCTGCCAAGTTTCGGTCCACTGAGTCGGATCCCATGTTTTTTGCAATAGGCCAAATTCTCTCGATTTCTATAGATGCGGTCGGCTAGAACTGCCTCTGGATAACAGCCATTTCGACTCTTGTAGCCCTCTAAGCTTTGAATCAGGGTGTTTGCTTCGTTAAAGGGATCCCAGGACAGTTTCTCTATTCGGCTGTATCCGTTTTCAAGACTGATGGCTACCTTGGCTCCAAACTCTACTGCTGCTCCGGCTTTACCTCGGACGATGGGTCTCACATGCGGTTGATAGAGGTTTACGATACGATCTTCTACTCGGTGAATCTTTGTTTTGTACATCTTGCCTTGCTGATCAAGTAACGTTCGAATCGTGGTGAGTAGTTTTTGGTGTCGCTTGCTTAACTGCTCGATTCCTGCAGCTGATTCTTGGAGCATTCGGTCGACAATTCTCAGGTTCCGTCTTGCGTATTGCAATTGTTTCCTAATGGCTTTTCGGAGTTGGTTTTTTTGGGGACTCTTTTGTTTGGAAACATTCAAATAGTCTTTCCGAGCTTTCTCACGATAGGTTCTGGGTCTTCTCTGTTCTTTTCCATTGGCGCTATGAAGTGTATCAACGATTTCATCAAGTTTTTCTCTGGCTTCATTCAATAAACCCAAGTCTGTTGGAAATCGAACGTCGGCAGGGGTGCAGGTTGCATCGAGAATTAACGTTCCTTGGTTAGGTCTATCTTCTGTAGTATTCTCCGAGCTCTCCTCGTTTTCAGCCCTGCTTTCGACAGGCTCAGCTGGAATCACTTGACCGGATCCGCCTTGAGGATCATTGTCGTTGTCGTCGTGGTCTTCCCGTTTTTCGCTTTGTGCTGCTTTTAGTGCCGTTTCGACGGCCATGATACGCTCGTTGATTTTAGCTAACCGTTTGGCATTGAAGCGTTTACGAAATTTAACCATCGCAACAGGGGTAAAGGGTTGGGTTAACTGATATTCCTTCAGACCAATGAAGTATTGCAGATAGGGGTTCTCCGTGATCTGTTGCACCGCTTCGCGGTCGGTATAGCCACAACGGGCCTGTATTATTAACGATCCAAGAGCCATGCGGACAGGTTTAGCCACATTCCCTCGATCACTGGGAAACATAAAAGCGTATTCTTCCTCGATTTCATCCCAGGGGATAATTTTAGCCAATTTTACCCAACGATTCTCGGCACTGAGCTTACCCGAGAAGGGTAGAATGAAATCATCGATTGTAATTTGCGGATCGGGCTTTCGGTACATCTTTTCAGCCTCCATGTGCAAGGTTTTTTAGAGGTAAAATTGTTTTTCCATGCACATATATTCGACAAAAACGCCCTCAAACCCTTGTAAAATAAGGATTTTTTGAGATTTTAGCAAGCCCTAAGTAAGTAATTAGTTATTTGTTTTATAATGAAGGCATCTTGTCGCTTCTCAACTTCTCTGTCGGAGTTGGGAAGCGATTTCTTTATTTCATTGACAGTTTAGCCCATCTGAAATTTATAGTGACCCTAGCCCAATTTTCGTTTTTCCAAGCCAAAATAAGGGGGTTAAAAAACACATTTTTTAAGAGTGAAACAGGGACGGTTTTTTTGTCAAGCTAAATCCTTTGAATTATCCCCGTGTTTCTACGATCGGCAATCCCAAAACCTATGATGGATGGACCTATACTTGGGAAGCAGGAAGACAGCTGGCCTCCATGGTCAAGGGGACGAGCAATCTATCCTTTAAGTATAACGACGCCGGGATAAGAACTCAGAAAACCGTCAACGGAGTCACCACCAAATATTATCTCAATGGGGATAAGGTCACTCTCGAAGAAAAGGGTTCGGATAAGATCTATTACAGTTATGATAGTGCTGGAGACCTTGTTAGTATGAACCTAAACGGTGCGGAGTACTTCTATATCCGGAATGCCCAGGGTGATATTACTGGCCTTTGGGATGCTTCGGGGGCTGAGGTCGTTATGTATTCCTACGATAGCTGGGGTAAACTGATCTCAACCACGGGAACTCTCGCCAGCACTGTTGGAGTAAAGAATCCGTATCTGTATAGAGGGTACAGATATGATGCCGAGACCGGGTTGTATTATCTGCAGAGTAGGTATTATAATCCAGATTGGGGTCGGTTTATAAATGCTGATGACTTGGCCGGAACAGTTGGAGATTTATTAAGTCACAATGTATTTGCTTATTGTGGAAATAATCCCATTAACAGAGTAGACCCTACTGGACACTTTTGGGTTGAATTATTGGATTTAATGTTGGACTTATTAGGCATACCTGACCCAGTACCAGTAGCGTATGATTATGGTTCGGATGGAATGGATAGTCAAGGAGGATTAGTCTTAGCCGATAATTCGAACTCTTCATTAGTATCGCATGATACCCCTCCGCCTAGTTCATCTGGGTATAAGTCTCCTAAAACTAAGGGTGCAGTAGAACCAACAAAAGCCCCAAATGGTCAAGTCGGTTGGCCAGACAGATCGGGTAATGTTTGGGTACCTGTCCCTGCAGGCCATCCAAATGCTCATGGTGGAGAACACTGGGATGTCCAGTATCCTAACGGAGGCTATGATAACGTATATCCAGATGGGTTTGTAAGGAAAGGAAAGGAAAGGGGCCAAGAGGTAAGTTTTCGCCCTCGGGAGTGAGATTTTCTCCGACAGATTTGGGATTGACTGGAGGAGGACTTGCAACTTATTGGATAGTTTCAGAGGATTTAAGGATATTTCCTGCGAGATGGGCAATTCCGTTGCCGTAAACTTTATGAGAATAGGTGATAAAAATGAATGATAAGGATTTATATCAAAAAATTAAAGATGTGGTTTTTTCAGTCCCTGATGAGATTTTTAAGTTTCAAAAACCTAATCACTGTTTTAAGATTGAATGGGATGAGGCAACTCCAAAAGAAAAAGCCTTTCTGTTAATTTATGACTTGATGCTAGAAAGTAATAAAAAACAAGAAAGCGTGGAGGAAATACCTGAAGGAAAGATTGGACAATTAAAATTAGGTAAAGGGCCGAGATTTTTAAGTCGGGCTGATGAAAACATGTTTTTTTCAGCTATATATTCAATGCCCTCATTCGTGAGAATAGTAGGTGAAGGAGGAGAGTTAAATTTATTTTACAAAGAAACGATTTCTAACGAAGAGACGAAATTCTTAATAGACTTGTTAACACGTTATCAGATGCAAGTTTCCTCTGAATTGAGAGATTTGACAAAACGAGGAAAGGGAAATTAAAACTAGCTTATCTTTTTTCAGTGAAGTGTTGGCAGAACACCAAACATCCATACAAACATGGGTCAAGTCTGGCAACGGCCCGGCTCTTATGTTTTCAATTGATAAAGTGGGGCCATCTCTTTCAAGGGGTGGCTCCCTTGCTACCCTATAGAAACGATATAAAATGATTTCCTGATTTTATGAGTTACTGTCGCGTGTAGTGATGGCAAGAGTATTCATTATGATTAAAATGAGCTCAATCAACTCAAGCGGGAAAATAATCAGATCACGAACAGCTCCGTTGTCTACACCTATGATGTGGGCGGGAAATCCTGAAAAAGCAAATCTATCCCTACACGACAGGAACCCTTGGGACTCCGACCTCAACGATTAACTATTCCTATACCGATACCAACTGGAAGGACAACTGACCAGCTATAATGGAAAAGCGATCAGGGGAAGGTTTATAAATGCGGATGCTGAGGGTTGACAAGTAGGAGAACTGTTAGGTCATAATGTGTTTTCGTACTGTCTAAACAATCCTGTAAATTTATTTGATCCAGATGGTTATCGTCCAATTATAGGAGGCGATCCACGTCATGAGAGTATTGCAGATTACAATGTAGTATCAGATGAGCCTTATAGGTCTACAACGTCTTCATCTAACACTGGTGCCCATACATTACCGCCAGTAGCAGCGTTAGTTCAAAAACCCTGGCATTCAGATTATGACCTAAGTAAGAACAAGTATTTGCATTGGAAAGATGATAAATTCAATTTAAGATTTAATCGCGAAGGAAAAATTGTTGAACTTCTGGTAAAGTAATAGGTGAACTACAAGGAAGGGAACTGAAGATTCTAGAAAAACTAATGAAAGCTGCTCCTAATTTTTTCTCTCAACCAAAAGGTTTTGTGCCAATGTTTTTTATTGAAATTGAACACGGAAGCCAGGGGTCTATGAAATTAAGGAGATACCCGACGTTCACTTGGGAAGCGGGAAGACAGCTCGCATCCATGATTAAAGGAACGGCCAATTTATCCTTTAAGTATAACGATGAAGGAATTAGGTCTCAGAAGACGGGGAATGGGGTTACAACCAAAAATTACCTCGATGACGATAAGGTCACTCTCGAGACGCCTGAAAAACAATAAAAGAATGCCGTGGAGAGGGCAATTGCAGGAAAGGCTACAGGATCGTATCGAAGAGATTTTGGGGATTTCTGTTAGGGTGAAACTTGTTGAACCGAAGAGTATCCCACGCAGTGAAGGCAAGGCGACATGCGAAAAGAGTTTTAGATCGTCGCCGAATGAAATAAAATAGCTATATATAACTATTTTCTTGCAGGTTAACATGGCCAACCTTTGCAGCGACTAATAGAGGACGAGCTCCGCAACACAGCTATACACTGTAATTTAAAAGTATACTTTAGGATAAATATTATATAAGTTTTTCACATACAGTTAACGGACCACCTAGAGGATCGGAAAACATTTGGTGTCTCATTGATGGGAATGTTAGGGGGAATGAGAAATGACTAAGGTAAAAGTGATTGATTTACGTTCAGCGATAGAACGACTAAGAACAGTTCCAGGTCAGTTAATCGAAACGGATGAACCCGTAGATCCACATGCTGAATTATCAGGAGTATATCGTCATGTTGGTGCAGGCGGAACAGTCATGCGTCCAACACAAATTGGACCGGCAATGATATTTAACAATGTCAAGGGTCATGATGCTGCAAGAGTTATTATTGGACTTCTTGCAAGTCGTGAAAGAGTAGCCTTAATGCTAGACACAAGACCAGAACGACTTGGTTTTCTTCTTAATGAAGCTGTCAAAAATCCAATTGATCCAATTGCGGTTTCTAGAGATAAGGCTAAGTGTCAAGAGGTAATTCACTACGCTGATGAGCCAGGCTTTGATATTAGAAAACTCGTTCCTGCACCAACGAATACAGAAGAAGATGCAGGACCATACATAACTATGGGTATGTGTTATGCTTCCGATCCAGAAACTAGAGAATCGGATGTTACAATCCATCGTCTATGTTTACAAAGTAAAGATGAGATTTCGATGTACTTTGTTCCAGGAGCTCGTCACTTGGGAGTATTTCGTGAAAAGGCTGAAAAGGCCGGGAAACCCTTGCCAATCTCTATTAGTATAGGTGTTGACCCTGCTCTGGAAATTGCTGCGTGTTTCGAGCCACCTACAACTCCCCTTGGCTTTAATGAATTAAGCATCGCAGGAGCTATCAGAAATGAAGCCGTCGAACTCGTTCAGTGTATGACAATTAATGAAAAAGCAATTGCTAATGCAGAATATGTCATAGAAGGTGAATTGCTCCCCGGAGTACGTGTTCGAGAAGACCAAAACACAAATACAGGAAAAGCAATGCCAGAATTCCCAGGTTATACAGGGCCAGCACTTACTGAAGTACCCGTTATTAAAGTAAAAGCTATTACACATCGACTCAATCCAATCATGCAAACATGTATTGGACCGAGCGAAGAGCACGTTAATTTGGCAGGCATCCCAACCGAAGCAAGTATTTTACAAATGGTAGAAAAGGCTATGCCCGGCAAATTACTAAATGTTTATGCTCATTCTTCAGGTGGTGGTAAATACATGGCTATTTTACAGTTTATGAAGAGCCAGCCCAGTGATGAAGGACGTCAAAGACAAGCAGCGTTATTGGCATTCTCCGCATTTCCAGAGCTCAAGCATGTGATTATTGTCGATGAAGATGTCGATCTATTTGATAGTAATGATGTGATGTGGGCTCTAAACACACGTTATCAAGGTGATATGGATACAATATTTATTCCGGGCGTGCGTTGTCATCCCTTAGATCCTTCTCAAGATCCTGCTTATAATCCCTTAATTACGAATCATGGTATCACTTGTAAGACTATTTTCGATTGTACAGTACCCTATCATTTAAAAGATAGATTCGAGAGAGCAAAGTTCAAGGATGTAGATCCAAATAAATTTGCTCCAGAGTTATTTAGAAAATAGTAGAGTTCAGAAATGGTATGGCTGCCTACGAAAAATAAGAAACAGAATATAAACCTGAAGAAGTATCTAATTTAGTGGATCAAGTTTTATGATACACTAAAAATAGGTGCTAAAAAGCACACAAGAAAATCTTGCGTGCTTTATTTATAGGTAGCATTAGTTTGAATGCATCTAGGCGATGTATTTCTATGCTTAGAATCTTAAGCTACATTTTTTGACCCTTTGGCAGACTCTTTCTTTTCTTCATGAAGAACAAGGTTGAGTACGATACCGACGAGGGTTGCCCAAGCGACACCATGGCTGGAAACTCCGATTCCTATAGCGAAGATTACCGAAGCAATGATGAGGTTTTTGGTTTCGGAGAAATCTACTCTCTCTTCAATCAGAGTTCGAAGACCGGTTACACCGATCATACCAAAGAGGTAGAGGGTAACGCCACCCATGACGGCTTGAGGAATCGACATGATCAAAGCTTGGAGGGGGCTAACACAACTTAGAATAATTGCGATGATAGCTGCTACCCAGATGTTAAAGGAACTGTAGACGCGAGTTACTGCGAGAACGCCGATGTTTTCTCCATAAGTGGTTACCGGAGGCCCGCCTATGAAGCTTGCTACAGCCGTTGCTAAACCATTTCCAAGCAAGACTCGATTAAATCCAGGGTTTTTGATTGGATCAGAGTGTGTAACATTGCCAAGGACGATCATATGTCCAAGGTCTTCAATGATCGTAACAAAGGCAAGGGGAGCCATCATGAGAAGGGCTGTCTTATCGAAGCTGGGCAAGTGCCAAGTGGAGGAATTGATAGGAAAAGCGAAGAATTGTCCCATCGAAGCCTTAATAGGAGCGAAGTCAACGAGACCAAAGAAAGTGGCAGCGATATAACCCACTATAATTGCGGAAAGAATAGGTATGATTTTCAAGAAACCTTTGGCATATATACTGAGGAAAATTGCAATGGCTAAGGTAAAGATTGCAATATACCAGTTGTTTGCAGCCATACCTGAGGCAACTGGGGTTAGGCTCAAGCCGATAATCGCAACAACCGGACCTGCGACAACTGGGGGAACGACCTTATGGATCCAAGCTGTCCCGAAGGCTGACATCAGCAGGTACATAATTACATAGATGAGTCCGATGACCAGAGCACCGCCCATTGCAGCGCCCAAATTATTTTGATCTTTAACAAAATAGGTTAGAGCAGCGATGTACGCAAAGGATGAACCGAGATAAGCAGGGATTTTACTTTTGGTCAAGAGTAAGAAGATAATGGTTCCGATCCCAGATGAGAGGAGTGCAATAGCTGGACTTAATCCCGTTAGAAAGGGGACTAGAACGGTTGCACCGAACATTGCGAAAACGTGTTGGAACCCAAGGGGAATCGTTTGGGCAAGGGGGAGTTTTTCGTGAATCTGAACTTCTCTAGTCATTAGATAGCCTCCTTTTTTCATATAGAAAACCCGACTTGTGCCCGAAGACACTGTCTTCGCACTTGTTAGCTTGCGAAAGCGGAAGTCGCTGGTTGCCCTTAAGCACCCTGTGACTTATACTTTCTGCTATGCGAAACAAAAAACCTCTTCCTTGCCCGCGAGCAAGAAAGAGGTGTCCATGTACATAAGTATGCATGGTCCGCCATTCCCTTCTTAGTCTCACGGGACTAACTTAAAGGTCACGGTAAATTTACCTTGCTTAGAGCATAGCATAAGAGAAATTGTTTTGGCAAGACTTTTTTTATAAAGCTAGAATTTTCGTTATTGAAAAAACTTTTTGCTTCATTATGTGATCTTTGGGCATATTCTAGTCAGAATGTGATGACTGGCTTCAACAATGCATTTTCAGGGGTAAGCAGGAATGTGCCCACACGAGGAAGAATAGCAACTCATAAAAATTTTATTAAACGAGATAATAGCTGAAACAAAAACCTAAGTAATCCGTATTACTAGATGAGGAGAAATTAATGTTCAATCACCTAGAAAACATCTCGGAAAGCAATTCAGAACTCTTAACTCGTCGAGTGCTCGCTTTTGTCGGCGGGTATGGAGCAGGTAAAACTCAGGTATCTATAAGCATGGCCTTACATAAAGCGGAGGCAGGATTGCCCGTCGCTTTGGTAGATCTGGATCTGATTAATCCTTACTTTCGTTCGCGAGAACTTACTGATTTCCTGGAAGAAAAAGGGATCGAAGTAGTGCGACCAGAAGGCGATTTAGCCTTTGCGGAAAATCCGTCTCTTGTTCCAGGAATTGAAGGGGCTTTACGAAATAAGCATAAACACGTCGTGTTGGATGTCGGGGGTGATCCCACAGGGGCGACCATACTGGGACGTTATCGACCCTTCTTGCTCCTAAATGATGTCGCAGTCTTACAGGTTGTCAATGTATTTAGGCCTTTCAGTACAAATCATGAAGAAATCATCAAATTAAAGGACGATCTGGAGATGAAATCTCGGTTGTTGGTTCAGGGTTGGATTAACAATTCGAATCTTCAGGATTGGACGACCCTTGAAGATTGGGAAGCAGGGAAGAGAACACTTAATGAGTTAGTTAAGAAAACTGGAGTTCCCTTAGCCGGTGTAGCGGTTCAGAAGGATTGGGCCAAAAAACTCGAACTCCCTTGGCAGAACGAGTGGATACCCATCCAAAGATATCTCAATCTAGGTTGGAAAATATAAAGGAGGAATTTTACGATGATTATGACCACTACTCCTAATATTGATGGGAGAAAAATCCTGACCTACCATGGAATTATTACAGGTGAAGCGATAATGGGAGCTAATGTCGTGCGTGATATTTTTGCAAGTATTACAGATATCATTGGCGGTCGATCCGGTGTATATGAAGAGAAACTTCAAGATGCACGAGAAGTCGCGATGCAAGAATTAGAAGGTCGAGCTGCTCGCCTTGGAGCAAATGCAGTAGTAGGCATCGATATTGATTATGAGGTAGTCGGTCAAAATGGAAGCATGCTTATGGTCAGTGTCTCTGGAACTGCTGTGACTATTGGATAATGTGATATGATGATTTTACAGGGACGCTGGTGAGCCTATTTCACCTGCGTCCCTGTATTATTTTCGCTATGAAGAATTTGCAAATTGAGATGGGAATTTACCTTAGAATTTAAGATTTTATTTTTTATATGCTACAATAATAGCTTAAGTAGAATGAAAGTATTTGGTATAATAAGCTTGACCTACTTTGACTTTATTCAATGAAGTAGGTATCATACGATACTACTACTTATGTCATTTGTCATTGCTTCGCGCCCATGATTTCAGTGACTCACAATATTAACTCGACATCAGGTGGAATTAAACTCCACCTAAAATAAGTATTTCATTAAGTATGACTCATAAGAATGAAGGAGGCGTTCGAATTGCAGTATGCAGAGGTCCTTGTTGATGTTGCGAATCGTCGCCTTGACCAAGTTTTTCATTATAGAATCCCCCCCGAAATGAGTATAAGGGCGGGGATGCGGATTCTTGTTCCCTTGCAATTCCGACAAGTGCAAGGGGTTGTTGTTAATCTGACAGACGAATTACCTAAGGGAGTTCCAGAGAAATCAATCAAACCCATTCAAGGCATTGTCGAGAATATGGTAATAATCCCTGAGGATCTCATTCAGCTGGCTTTATGGATGGCAGAAACAACGATCTGTTCCATTGCCCAAAGTTTACATGCCGTTTGGCCACTTCTGAAAGGGAAGGTGGAAGATTGGGTTATCCCTCTAGCCTCCCCAGAAGACCAGGATGTTCAAACCTTAAAGTATCTGGATTCTGAGACCTATCAAGCTTTAGCGGTGCTTTTTCGATCACGTCAGAAAGTCTTGCCTATGAATACCTTTCTCAAACGGGCAGGACTATCAAAGAGTCAAGGAGAACAACTCGTAAAGCAAGGCTGGATAAAGATTGAGTCCCGCTTCAGCTCGGGGCTCCCCCAGAGTATTCGCCCCTCGAATCATAACGAGTTGATGAAAGCAAAGAAGCAAACTCTTCCCTTAACCGAGGATGACGGAGCTGAAGTGGTCGATCTAAATTGGAGCTTAGAGGATGCAATAGAACTTTCCTCAGACACGGATTGGGAATTGACTCCAGAGCAGTCCACGGTATGCGAGAGGGTAGCTCAAGCCTTACTAAAGCAGAGTTATGAGACGATTCTCTTGCATGGGGTGACTGGTAGTGGGAAGACGGAGGTTTACCGAAATATTATTCGTCGGGTTTTGAAGTTTGGAGGTTCGGCTATTCTGCTCGTTCCAGAAATCTCCCTAACCTCACAAATTGCTCGTTATTTTCATGAAGAGTTTGGAGAAGAGATCATTGTGCTCCATTCTGGTCTGCAAGCGAGTGAAAAAGCGAAGGCTTGGCAAGATATCTTGAATGGTAAGATGAGGATAGTTATCGGTGCTCGTTCGGCTGTTTTTGCGCCCCTTCCCAACCTGAGATTAATCATTCTCGATGAGGAACATGAAGGAGCTTATAAACAGGAGGAAAATCCCAAATATCATGCCCGAGCTGTAGCTCGCAAACGAATGGAACTGCTTCAAGGAGTCGTCCTCCTTGGAAGCGCCACCCCATCGTTGGAAGCGTATGCAGCAGCGCAGACAGGAAAGATTGGTTTTACAACGATGGAAAATCGGGTGGCCAATCGCCCACTTCCCCCTGTGGAAATCGTTGATATGCGGGAAGAACTGATTAAAGGGAATCGCAGTATATTCTCCCTACCCTTACAGGAAAAACTGAAAATCCGCTTGGAGCGCGGAGAACAAAGTATGCTCTTCTTAAACCGAAGGGGGTATTCTACCTTCGTGGTCTGTAGGGAATGTGGGTATGTGGTACGCTGTGGAGCGTGTGATATTGCTCTAACCTATCATAGTCATGGGAATACTATGCGTTGTCATTATTGCAATCATGAAGAAATCCCACCCCATACCTGTCCAGAGTGTGGAAGTCGGTATATTCGATTTTTCGGTCAAGGAACGCAGCGTGTTGAAGAGGAAATTCAGGGACTCTATCCTGCTGCTCGGATCATGCGCTTAGATTTTGACACCACACGCTCAAAGGACGCCTATCAGGAAATATTGGAGAGATTCCGAAAGCGAGAAGCGGATATCCTTGTTGGAACCCAGATGATGGCTAAGGGGCTTGACTTTCCGAACGTCACCTTAGTTGGGGTGGTAACTGCAGATCAGATACTTAATATGCCAGATTTTCGTGCAAGGGAAAGAACGTTCCAACTCTTAACTCAAGTAGCTGGGCGTGCTGGGCGTAGTGATAAGCCAGGGGAAGTCATCATTCAGACCTATTCCCCCACAGACCGAGCGATAGTGAGAGCGTCTCACCATGATTTCAAGGGCTTTTTCTGGGAAGAAATAAGCTATCGTAAAGAGAGACATTACCCACCCTATACTCATGTTATTCGAGTTACTCTGCTTCATGAAAAGGAAGAGAGAGTGATTAAAGCGGCTCAGAGCCTGGTGAGTTGCCTAAGGCAAGGAATACTTCCAACTGAAAAGGGGAATACTTCCTTGGATATCCTCGGACCTGCGCCTGCCGTGATTCCACGGTTAAAAAATCGTTTCCGTTGGCAAATTTCTGTTAAGGGAAAGCGTTTAAATGTCTTGCGTGAATTCTTACATGAAGGAGTCCGAAGGTATTCATTGGAATCCTTCAGTTCAGGGATTCTGCTCAATATTGAAGTCGATCCCCTATCTATGGGATAATAGATAATTAAGAGTACTAGCAAGTGCGAAAAGCCATAGCGGACTTTTCAGACTTTAGATGGAGTAAAACTCCATCTAAAATAAGTTTTCTTTATAATAACTACGCTCTAAAGATAAAAATAAGTTTGGAGAAGGGAGAAAATCATAATGGCAGTATATCAAATCGTTGAAATGGGTGCGGAGGTACTTCGCGAGAAGTCGATGGAGGTAAAGCAAGTTACTCCAAATATTGTGAAGCTTATAGACAATATGTTCGAAACCATGTATGACGCTAACGGAGTAGGATTGGCAGCTCCACAAATCGGAGTAACGAAGCGGGTCATTGTTATCGACGTGGGAGATGGCCCCATTGAAATGGTAAATCCAGTCATCTTGGAGAGCGAAGGAGAAGAGCTCGATGATGAAGGTTGCCTCAGTATTCCTGGAGTCAACGGACAGGTTGCACGGGCGGCTCATGTCAAGGTACAGGGCTTAGATCGCGAGGGTAAACTTCAGGAGTTCGAGGCAGAAGGGTTATTGGCTCGTTGTTTTCAACATGAGATTGATCACCTAGAAGGGGTGCTCTTTGTCGATAAGGCAAGGAAGACGAAACGGGTGTAAACAACATTATGAAATTAGTTTTTATGGGGACGCCGGATTTCGCTGTTCCTACTTTGCGAGCCTTGGTTGAAAATGGGCATGACGTTGTGGGGGTTTTTACACAACCGGATCGTCCAGCGGGGCGGGGTAAAAATTTAAGGCCTAGTCCGGTAAAAGTTGCGGCTCAAGAACTCGGGCTTTCTATTTATCAACCGGAAAAGGTGAAGACCCCAGAGTCGATTCGACTTCTGAGTGAGCTTGGACCAGAAGCCATTATTGTTGTGGCTTATGGGCAGATTTTAACGAAAGAAATTTTAGAGCTGCCTCGCTTTGGGTGCATTAACGTTCATGCCTCTCTCCTGCCAGATTGGCGTGGGGCTGCCCCAATTCATTGGGCCATAATCCATGGGGAGAAAAAGACCGGGGTTACGACAATGCAGATGGATGTGGGGCTTGATACTGGGGATATGCTCATGAAGGCAGAATACCCGATTTCCGAGGAGTCTACGACCGGAGAAGTTCATGATGCCTTAGCCCAATTGGGTGGAGAGCTACTGATCAAAACCCTCAGCGCCTTGACTAAGGGGGAATTGGATGCGACTCCTCAAGTGGGTGAGACTCGGTATGCCTCCCTTTTAAAGAGAGACCATGAGAAAATTCAATGGTCAAAGAGCGCCCAGGATATTCATAACCAGATTCGAGGGTTGAATCCATGGCCTGGAGCGTATACCACCTTCCGTGATGAGAACCTAAAAGTGTGGAAAAGTAAAGTTTCTAACGAGGTACTCACGACAAGTACCTCACTCACGAGTGCAGCGCTGGGTGAAGTTTTAGAGAGTACCAATGATGGTTTGCTCGTGCAAACAGGTGAAGGAATCATCCTGATAACAGAGGTTCAGCCTGCAGGAAAAAAAGCCATGTCAGCTCGAGACTTTTTCTTAGGACGGCGGGCACAGGTAGGGGAACGCTTCGGAGAGGGTCTGAACAACCATGAGTAACGTTACTGCAAGGGAATTGGCGGTCCGTATATTAGGCCGCGTGGAACAAGAAGCTGCCTATGCTAATCTACTGTTGCAAAAAGCCCTGAATGAATTAAGCGATATCCGGGATCGACAGTTAACGACGCTCCTCGTCAATGGTACGCTTAAAAATCGGCTGACTTTGGATTATGCACTAAGGCGTCATTTGCGGAAGCCTTTGTCTGAATTACCACATGAGGTGCGCTGGATTTTGAGAACCAGCGCATTTCAAATTCTCTATTTATCAAAGATCCCACCAGCCGCGGCGATTAACGAAGGGGTTGAATTAGTCAAAAGACGGCAAGGAAAATATACCCCTTTAGTCAATGGGGTCTTAAGGCGGGTCTTGGGAAGTGGCTGGAATATTTCGTGGCCAAGCCGGGAAAAGGAACCGATTCGGTATCTTTCGCTTCGATACTCGCATCCTGAGTGGATGGTAAAGCGTTGGCTCAACCGTTATGGGGTAGAGGATACGGAAGCACTTTGTCAGGTGAACAATGAGCCAGCTCCGACCTGGATTCGCGCAAATACCCTTAAAATCTCGCGTGAGAATCTTAGAGAAAGACTTGAGAGCGAAGGGGTAACAGTCACTTTAGGAGAACGAGTTCCTGAGAGCTTAAAAATTGAAGATTTTGGTTCTGTAGAAAAACTCCCAAGTTTTCAAGAGGGGCTTTTTACGGTCCAAGATGAAAGTTCACAACTTGTCGCACATGTCCTGAATCCGCATGCTGGGGATCATGTCTTAGATACTTGTAGCGCTCCAGGTGGGAAAACAACGCACTTAGCACAGAGGATGGAAGATCAGGGTGATATCCAAGCGTTTGATATTTACCCGCATAAGCTTGAAGTCATTGAAGAACTTGCAGAGCGTTTGGGAATCTCAATTATTCGGCCCCAATGTGGGGACGCTAGAGAACTTCCAGGCATAGCTGATTCCTCACGCGACAAAGTACTTGTGGATGCTCCTTGTTCGGGGTTGGGAGTAATACGGCGGCGAGCCGATATGCGTTGGAATAAACAAGAAGAAGAGATAAAAACTCTTCCTGAGCTACAATTGGCGATTTTAGAACGGGCAGCACGCTCTGTCGTTCCAGGGGGAGAGTTAGTCTATTCGACCTGTACGATTGAACCAGAAGAGAATTTTGAAGTCGTTAAAACCTTTCGGACAAGGCATCCGGAGTTTGTTTCGGTGAATTTGGTCGAGGAACTTCCCTTTTCTTTAAGCGATGAACGTGATTTACGCCAAGCGAGTAAGGGAACTTTACAACTATTGCCCCATAAACATGGAATGGATGGTTTTTTCCTAGCTAAATTTCGCCGGGGCGAAGTTTAGGTGGAAGGAATTGGGTGAATACTATGGAGAGAGTCGATTGTCGAGGCTTGAAACAAGAAGAGCTCGTTCAATATTGTTTGGATCTTGGTCTAGCGAAATTTAGGGGACGCCAAGTGTTTCAATGGCTCCAACAAAAGGCAGTGCAAGACTGGGATGAACTCAAGAATATTGGACAGGGTGATCGTCAGAAGCTGAAAGAGGGCTTAGCCTTACAGCCCTTAAAGAAAATCCGAGAACAAGTCTCTCAGGATGGAACTCGAAAATTCTTATTCCGATGTGAAGATGGTGAGACCCTCGAGTGCGTGCTTATGAATTATGATCGGGTGAAGAGTCGTGATCGCCATACTGTATGTGTCTCGACTCAGATCGGCTGTCCAGTAGGGTGTGCCTTTTGTGCAACGGGGCTCGGAGGCTTCCGACGTAATTTAAGTCCAGGAGAGATCGTCGGGCAGGTTTTGGATATTACCCATTCTCTACGTCAGGAGGACCCGGATTTCCAGGTTACAAATATTGTTTTCATGGGAATGGGAGAACCCTTACTCAATTATAAGGCTGTCTTAAAAGCGATCGAACTTCTCAATCATCCCGAAGGACAAAATATCGGGATGCGTCGGATGACCATCTCAACGAGTGGAGTTGTCCCAAGGATTCGAGAACTCGCTCGAGATAATCCGCAAGTGGGTTTAGCCGTGTCTTTACATAGCGCGAATAATGTGAAGCGCAATGAACTGATTCCCATTAACCGTAAGTATCCCTTAGAGGAACTCATGGTGGCTTGCCAAGAGTATACCGATCAAACAAATCGCCGAATCACATTTGAAGTGGCTTTAATCGCTGGGCAAGCAACACAGGAAGCAGCGGAGGAAGTTGCGCGGCTTTTGAAGGGGCAATTAGCGCTTGTTAATTTGATTCCAGTGAATCCTGTGCTGGAAACGGGCATGGCCCGCCCTACCGTGGGGGAAATACAGCGCTTCGCACGGATTTTAGAGGATTCTGGGATTTCAGTTTCTGTCCGTGAAGAGAAGGGGACAGACATTGATGCAGCGTGTGGTCAGTTGAGACGTCAATGGGAGAGTGAAGAGGAATGAGCCTATTAGCCCGGTTTGAAGAAGTGGCAGAACTCCTATTTACAGGCATGTTTAAGAAGAATAGTAATACAAGACTTCAGCCGGTGGAGATTGCCAAAGAGCTGGTTCGAGCTATGCTTAAAAATAAGCAAGTAAGTATCTCACAAGTGTACGTGCCGAATGTCTACCGGGTTTTTCTTCATTCAAACGATTGGAGTCCTTTCGCTAGTTTTGGAGATGCTTTTTTAATTGAACTCTCAAAGTACATTTATGCTGAAGGGCAGAAAAGTGGCTTTACCTTTCTTAGTAAACCCTCTATCGAGCTCCATTCCGATGATACGGTCAATCCTCATGAAATGTTCATTGAAGTGGATTTTGATGATTCAATCGAAGTTCTTTGGGAGGATCCCGAGGAGGAAGACAGGGATTCTCCTGAATCCAGTGGTGTTAGCGAGGATTGGCGGGATAGAACTAATGTTTTTCAGGGACAACTTCCGTTAAATCTAGTAAATCCCCAAGACTATGGCAGGAAATCCCGCTCGGTTCTAGAAATTATTCAAGGGCCGGATTCTGGAAGAACCTTCACCTTAGAAGGGAATGAATATCACATGGGTCGGCATGCCCAATGTGAGATCGTCTTGAATGATGCTGAGGTTTCGAGAAGGCACCTGAAGATCAGCCAGGCAGGGGACGATTGGATTGTTGATGATTTAGGAAGTACAAATGGAACGTGGCTCAATGGACAGAGGATTACAAAGCAGAAGATTTCTCCTGGGGATCGGGTTGAGATTGGAGAGACTGTGTTTATCCTTCGCAAGGAAGAGTAAAGGAAATTGAGCAAACGACGGAGGTTTCTATGCGGGTCATATTAGTGTTTGGGCGCCTTTTGTTCATAGGGTTAATCTATTTATTTCTTTTCCGAATTCTAACGGCTCTAATGGCTGATTTACAGTTCAAGGGTCTCCTTAAGAAATCTGAAACCGATTTTGGTCGGTTAGAAGTGCTCTCCGGGGGTGAACTGCTACCGAAGGGTCGAGCTTTCCGAATTGACCGGAAGGGTTTAAGAATTGGCCGAGGGAAGAATAATGATGTGGTCTTGGCTGACCATTTTGCTTCGATGGATCATGCCTATATAAGGCATCACAAAGGGGTAACCACCATAGAGGATGTGGGGAGCACAAATGGAACTTGGGTCAATGGGGAACGTATCCATTCTTTGGTTCAACTGGTTGTCGGTGACTATGTGAAAATTGGAAGTATTACATTCCAATATTCGAGGTGGCAAAATGAGAGTTCTAAGCTTTAGCGAAACGGGTTGCGTGCGCAAAAATAATGAAGATGCTTATCTCGTCTTGGAGGATTACGGAGTGTATGCTGTGGCGGACGGGATGGGAGGACATCTCGCAGGAGAAGTAGCTGCACGAACCGCTTTGGATGAATTGAAGAGAAGTGCCTTGGAACTTAGGGAAGCTGAGGATAAGGAGCTCGAGGCCTGTGTCAAAGAGGCGCTTGCTCGAGCGAATCGGATAGTATTTGAGTCCTCCACCCGTAATCCAGCAAATGAAGGTATGGGTACGACGTTAACGGTTCTTGTCTTTCGAGAACAACAGGTGGTTATTGCGCATGTTGGGGATAGTAGGGCGTACTTATGGAGGGAAAAGAGTCTGACTCAGTTAACAGATGATCACTCTTTGGTGGGTGAACTGGTTCGACTCGGGCAGATATCGCTTGAAGAAGCTGATAACCATCCCCAGCGTCATGTGCTTGTCAGAGCCGTAGGTGCCGCCTGGGATATCGAGGTCGATGCCCAATTCGCAGAATGGAAGCAAGGAGATGCCTTTCTTCTTTGTACAGATGGGTTCTCGAATGTTATTAGTGATCAAGAACTGACAGAAGAGTTATTAAAACCCGTTCCTTGGGATGAGCATCTAGAGAACATGAGACAGCTCATCTTAGAACGGGGTGCACCGGATAATTTTACAGCCTTATGCTGTATAGCGGAGTGACAGGATGAAAAAGGTTTGGTTTTTACGATTGTTAATCCTAACCATTCTTTGGGTCGGTCTCGGAGTGTTAGCGTTGGATGGGAAAGCAAATGAGCAAATTCTCTGGCAAGCCGGAGTTTTTTCTCTATTGCTTCTTATTGGAGCAGTCCTTGAAAGTCTGGTCGTCTATAGAGGTGATCCGCTTCTCCTACCGACGGTTCAACTCATTTTAGCCATTGGGCTCGTGTTTTTGACCCGAATTCGTCCAGCCTCTGCGCTTAGGCAATTTTGGTGGGCTAATCTTGGCTTGCTTGTATTCTATGTGGTGCTCTATCTTCTACGGGATTATAGAATTCTGGGGCGTTTC
The DNA here is from genome assembly GCF_055378975.1 of Desulfitobacterium elongatum. NCBI lineage: Bacteria > Bacillati > Bacillota > Clostridia > Eubacteriales > Desulfitobacteriaceae > Desulfitobacterium > Desulfitobacterium elongatum. The sequence goes on from NZ_AP038772.1 coordinate 1,292,055, forward strand.
CGTTATCTTTCAGGTTTAGGGGCAGTTGGATTACTCCTCGTGACCTTGATATTCGGGGCAACGCATGGGGGAGCAACAAGCTGGTTCCATATTGGTGCGATGAATTTTGAGCCTGAAGAACTGGTTAAAGTTGCGATGCTCATTTTCCTCGCCTCGTATTTAAGCGAACACGAAGAGATTCTGCGTGTAGGGACGGTTCAGTTGGGTTGGCTTTCCTTACCAGATTGGCGAACGCTTGGGCCTTTTCTCGTGATGGGGGGCTTCTCGTTAGGCCTCTTAGCCGCACAAAAGAGCTTAGGAACAGCTCTCGTGTTCTATTCCCTTTATGTATTAGTCTTATACGTTGTGACGGAACGATTGCTCTACCTTGGGGTATCTATCCCAGTCTTTCTGGGTACAGGTGTTTTGGGGTATTTCCTCTTTGGACATGTTCGGGTCAGAGTATCGACCTGGCTAGATCCATGGGTAGATACGAGCGGAGGGGGATACCAGATTGCTCAGTCCTTATTTGCAATTGGCGGGGGGAAAATCCTCGGGACCGGATTGGGCAATGGAATTGGAGCCTCCCAAGTTCCAGCTGCGAGTACTGACTTCATCTTTTCGGTCATAGCAGAAGAACTGGGATTTGCTGGAGCAATGGCTGTGCTTATCCTTTTCCTCGTGGTGGTTCTGCGGGCATTTGTGGTCAGCATGCAGGCACCTGATCGTTTTGGGCAGATTTTGGCCGCTGGGATTGGAATCTTGGTAGGTACTGAGACCCTGATTATCCTTGCCGGAGTGACAAAGCTTCTCCCGCTTACTGGAATTCCTCTGCCTTGGGTAAGTTATGGCGGAAGCTCACTCCTCATTCATTTTCTCCTTCTGGGTATTTTAGCGAATATATCACATTCTACCGCTGCAGGACCCTTTAATCTCAAGAACCGAGAAAGGGAGTATGCAGTATGAAAAAGGGATTAAGAAATATCGCCCTTGGTTTTTCCCTTGGAATTGTATTCTTAAGTTTCGGTTTAATTTATTGGCAAGTCCTTCGTTCAGATGCATTACAGGAAAACCCTTCGAATCGCCGCCTGATCCTATTGGAGCAGCGGGTTGTCAGGGGAGGAATTTTCGACCGAAATGGCGAAGTATTGGCGCAGACTAAAGTGACAGATGGAAAAAAGACTCGAATTTATCCGAAAGGGGAAGCGCTTGAACCCTTGATCGGGTATGCTACAATACAACATGGTTCCTCAGGGATGGAAGCCTTCCTAGGAGATTGGCTCCTAGGGATAAAGAATGCAACTGCGACACAGGAAATAGAGCAGGTTTTCCAGCTGCCACGTCGTGGGGATGATGTGGTACTTACCCTCGATTACCGCCTTCAGAAGGCAGCCTATGAGGGCTTAAAGGGAAAGACTGGGGCTGCGGTGGCCATAGATCCGCGAAGCGGAGAGGTCCTAGCTTTGGTGAGTCAACCCAGTTTCGATGCGTCTTCGCTCGATAAGGACTGGGAAGAAATTAGTAAGAAATCAGGGAGTCCCTTCCTCAATCATGCCTTCGCACTTTTCCCCCCAGGTTCCACGATGAAAGTTATAACCTCTGCAGCACTGCTGCGTGCTGGAGTAAATACGAGTGATCTTTATAATTGCACGGGATCGACAATCATCAATGGGCAAGTGATTCGCGAACAAAATGATAAGGCTCATGGCTGGGTGAATTATAATATGGCCTTAGCCGATTCTTGCAACACCTACTTTGCAACCTTTGGGGTTCAAAGTGGAGACAAACAATTTCTTGAGGCAACGAAACGATTTGGTTTTGGTAAAGAGATTCCTCTTGAATTGCCGGTTAAGAAAAGTACTTTGACGAATGAGTCTGAGATTCCCAATCGATTGGATGAGAATTTGCTCGCTGCAAGCTCTTTTGGACAAGGAGAGGTCTTGGTGACCCCGTTTCATATGGCCATGGTCGCTTCGGGAATCGCAAATCAAGGAGTCATAATGACTCCACATATTGTCGATCAAGTTTTAGATGCCAACCAAAGCGTCCTCTATAAAAAAGATCCTAAGCCATGGTTAACCGCTCTTTCCAAAGACGAAGCAGAGAAAATTAAGAGCGCTATGGTCACGGCTGTTAATGACGGAACAGCTGCCCCAGGTGGGATAGCAGGCTTTCAGGTCGCAGCAAAAACCGGTTCTGCTGAACCGGGTGGGGATGTGAAAACCCATGCCTGGTATATTGCTTTTGCCCCAGCCGATGACCCAAGAATAGCCGTCGCGGTACTTGTTGAGCATGGGGGAACAGGTGGCGGTGCTGCGGCACCTATTGCTAGAGAAATAATCCAAACTGCATTAAGTCAGAAAGCAGGTGATAAGAAATGAGCAAAGTATTTGGCGATCGTTATGAAATAATCGAACGAATAGGATCCGGAGGAATGGCTATTGTCTATAAGGCCAAAGACCTCTTGTTGAATCGAATCGTAACAGTTAAAGTACTCCGTGAACAATTCGTTGCGGATGAAGAATTTGTGCGTCGTTTTCGCAGAGAAGCGCAGTCAGCAGCTAGCTTATCACATACGAATATTGTCTCCATCTATGATGTGGGTAAAGAAGGGGAAACCGAATACATTGTCATGGAGTATATCGAGGGGCAAAATCTTAAAGAGCTTATCCGAAATTATGCTCCCCTGTCTACGGAACAGACCTTAAATCTGGGAATTCAAATTGCCGAAGCCATTCGTCATGCCCATGAGCATCATATCATTCACCGGGATATCAAACCGCATAATATTCTTGTTACAGCAGACGGACGAGTTAAAGTTACGGATTTTGGGATTGCGCGTGCCGTTTCAGCCGCAACCATGACTCATACCGGAGATATCGTAGGATCAGTTCACTACCTTTCCCCTGAGCAGGCTAAAGGTATCCAAACCAATGAACAATCAGATGTCTATTCCTTAGGAATCATTCTCTATGAGCTGTTGACAGGGAAAGTTCCTTATGACGGAGAAACGCCGATTTCCATTGCCCTTAAGCATTTACAAGAAGAGGCTGTTCCACCGAGCAAGCTTAATCCTCGTGTGAATCTAGCCTTGGAAAACTTAGTGCTACGGGCTATCGCTAAGGCCCCTGAACAACGCTATGCGACGGCAAAAGACCTTTTACAGGATCTCCATAATGTTCAAGCAGGTCAGCCTGTACCTAAGTTTGAGAGTCAAGGTCAACGGGACCTCGAAAGTACCCGGGTTCATCGCTCATTAAGTACGGGTGTGAATTCCGCTCTAGAATCTGAAGAGAGAGAAAAAGATAGAGAAGCAGTTTCCACGAAAAAGCCAAGGAAGCTCTGGCCTTGGATTGCGACTGTGGTTCTTCTTGTCGTTTTAGGAGGAGCATGGTATGGATTCTCGAATTGGCTTAATGTGGGATCAACAGAGGTCCCTCCACTCGTAGGGAAGACCGTGGCAGATGCTGGAGTCTTTGTTAAGCAGGCGAACTTAGGACTCGATCCGAATGTTGAAGAAGAGTTTAATGATACAGTTGAAAAAGGTCGTATTATTCGAACCCAACCTGCCGAAAAGACGAAGGTTAAGGTTGGACGGGACATTAAACTCTGGGTGAGTAAGGGCCCAGAAACGTTGAAATTCCCCAACCTAAAGACAGGGCAGTTGACACAGGAAGCCGCCATTAATAGCCTAGAGAGCATGGGTTTTAAAAGCGAGAACATTAAGGTGGAAACGGATAACAATTCTACTCTACCTTCAGGTACGGTGATTGGACAAGATCCTGCTGCTGGGGCCGATTGGCCTAAGAACGGCAAAATCGTGTTAACAATTAGTGGGGGGGCTCCGAATCAGAGCTTCGCACTGCCCAGTGTAATTGGTAAGTCAGTTCCTGAAGCCAGAGCTTTATTGACACAGTACAAATTAAACGTCGTTCAGGATAGTAAGGATTCGACGGTTTATCCCGCGGATGTGGTGATGGAAACAACACCAAAGCCTGGGGAAATGGTTCAGCAAGGGACTACAGTGAAGATCATTATTTCACGTGGACCGGGTCCTTTGGCGATGGATCCAACCCGTCCTATCTATATCGCAAATTTAAGATAAACTGAACTTTTCCGGAAAGGGTAAAAGGTAACACATGATATCTGGAATACTGCTTAAGGGGTATAGTGGATTTTATTATGTCTATGCGGAAGGCCGAGTATGGGAATGTTCCCTGCGCGGTCGCTTTCGTATTCGTGATCAGGAATTTTTGACGGGAGACCGAGTCAAGATTTTACCTGGAGCTGGTAATAAAGCGACGATCGAGGAAGTAGAGGAACGCCGAAATTCACTCGTTCGTCCAACGATTGCCAATGTAGATCAGGCCTTTCTCGTCTTTGCTTTAGTTTCACCGAAACCAGATCTGAATTTGCTCGACCGATTAATCCTTCAGGTTACTGCAGCTGGAATTAAGCCTGTAATCATTTTGAATAAAGCCGATCTTGCTAGGACGATAGCAGTAGATGATGGTAATGTCCTTCCCGGAGAAGAACTCGATTTTTACCGTGAGTTAGGGTATGACCTTGTTAAGGTATCCACAAAAACAGGAGAAGGGCTTTCTGAGGTACAGGAACATATTAACGGTAAAGTAACCGTATTAGCCGGTCCTTCAGGGGTTGGAAAATCAAGTTTGGTGAACGCTTTGTCCCCTGGCATGGAATTAAAGACGGGAGAAGTTAGCCAGAAGCTCAAACGGGGCAGACATACGACTCGGCATGTAGAACTTATGGTTTGTGGAGATGGACTTTTAGCTGATACCCCAGGCTTTTCTTCCCTTTATCTTCCAAGCATGAAGCGCGAAGAACTCACTGGATATTTCAACGAGTTTCAGGACGCTCCAGGAGGCTGTCGTTTTGCTAATTGTATGCATCATAAGGAACCTGACTGTGCGGTTAAGGCTGCTGTGGAAGCGGGGAAGATTCAACGCTCAAGGTACGAGCACTATTGTCAGTTTTTAGAGGAAGTTATCGCAGCAGAGAGGAGATACTAATATGGTTCAGATTGCGCCTTCAATTTTATCCGCAGATTTTTCCCGCCTTGGAGATCAAGTTCGCCTAGTTGAGGAAGCCGGTGCTGAAGTTCTACATATCGATGTCATGGATGGACATTTTGTTCCGAATCTGACGATTGGTTCTCTCGTAGTGAAAGCCCTTCGCCCCCATTCAAAGATGCGGTTTGATGTCCACTTGATGATCGAAAATCCGGAGCGTTTCATCGATGACTTCGCAAAGGCTGGAGCCGATCATATCACGGTTCATTTGGAAGCTACTCCACATATCCATAGGGCAATTCAGCAGATTAAAGGCTTAGGCCTTACCGCTGGAGTATCGCTTAATCCGGCGACACCTCTGGATGGGATTAAATATATCTTAGAAGATCTGGACATGGTTCTAATTATGAGTGTTAATCCTGGCTTCGGCGGTCAAAAGTTCATACCTAACGTTCTTCCTAAGATTGAAGTCCTTCACCGTCATCTCGATCAGATGCAATCCTCTTGTGAAATCGAAGTGGATGGTGGGATTAACATTGATACCGCTGCTGCGGCAGTTAAAGCAGGAGCTAATATCCTCGTAGCTGGTGCTGCTGTCTTCGCTGCTCCTGACCCAGCTCAAGCGGTCCGAACAATTCGGGAGGCAGCTCAAGCACAAATAGGTGGAGTACGGTGAACATCGCCGTCGTTGCCAACGGAGAATGGGATTCTGAATGGGGGAAGCAGGAGTTAGCCTTATTCGATTGCCTAGTCGCAGCAGATGGTGGGGGTAATCGTATCCTAGAATCTGGCTACCTTCCTCATGCCTTGATTGGCGATTTAGATTCTATTCGTCCAGAAAATCTAGAAAAATGTCGTGCGACAGGAATACCTATTCAGCAATTTCCTCGTGAAAAAGATGAGACCGATTTGGAACTCGCTCTTGAATACTCGGTTTCTCACTTGAAGAGTCTTGAGAATCCAGATGGAAACAGACTAGGAGCAGCCCAGCATGAGGTTGAATCCCAACGACAAGATGCCTTAAAGGATATATGGCTTCTTGGAGCAACCGGTGGGAGGGTCGACCATCTTCTGGGGAATCTCGCCATAATGCTTGGTTTTTTAAAAAGAGGCTACCGTATCCGGGCAAAAGACCCTTATCATGAACTTTGGCTCATTCGTGGAAACGAGCGGATCAAAGGGGAAAAAGGACAGGAATTATCCCTGATTCCGATTTCAGAATTTGCAGTCGTTCGCACCGAAGGGATGTATTACCCTTTGAATAAGGATACCTTGAGACAAGATTCTCCCCGCGGGATAAGCAATGTCTTTTCTGGGGAAGATGCTTTAGTAGACGTGAGCGAAGGGATTGTGCTCGCTGTGCTTTTGAATCCTAAGAAGCGACGTTAGGGCCGATTTAGGGTCGTGAACCGACGATAAAACGTCTGGGGTCGTGTAGCTTCTCGCACATCCGTTCACTTAGCGCTCCAGGGCTGGCTCTCTAGCTTCCGCAGCAGCTTCGCCAAACCTCAGGGTAATACCTGTAGTGAACCGGTGGCTACGCAACGCTACGAAAGCTTCGTTCGCTTTAACGCCCCTCCGCCGCAAATCGTTCACTCCTGTGCGAGAAGCTACGCTATCGGGTCCTAACGGGTTTCTCGTTAGACCCATAAGCAGGCGAGCTGCATTGCGGAGAGAATCTTTTAGGCCGAAGAGCTATGTGAGCGCCGGAGACGGAGCGTGAAGCCGAGCTATGGTTCACTCCAGGTATTACCCTGAGGTTCAGCGAGGTAGCGAAGACGACTAGCGAGCGGGCTCTGAACCTATTAGATGAACGGAGCAATGCAGCTCGCCGCTGACCCAAGAAATTTCTTGAGATATAGTAAAGGATGATCAAATTGTATACAGACGAATTATGGCTAGGCACACTTTTAAACGGAGAAGCACGGTGGGTTATTGCTGGGACGACTAATACGGTCGAAGAAGCCTCTAACCGCCACAAGACGACCCCCGTAGCTACTGCTGCGCTGGGACGGCTGATGAGTACATCACTCCTCTTAGCGAGCTCCTTAAAGGACGATGAAGCGATAACCTTAAGACTTATAGGAGATGGTCCCCTAGGTGGTGTAGTTGCCGTTGGAAACGCTCAGGGAGAGGTTCGGGGCTATGTCCATGAGCCCAACGCAGATCTTCCACTCAACGCTATGGGGAAACTCGATGTTGCGGGTGCAGTCGGAGTCGGCGAATTCGTCGTGAGTCGAAGTTTGGCAAATGGGGAAAACTATACGGGAATGGTCCCCATTGTGAGTGGAGAAATTGCAGAGGATTTGGTTCATTATCTGCTTAATTCCGAACAGATCCCTTCAGCAGCTCTTCTCGGGGTATTAGTAGAAAAAGATTACCATGTTGCTGGTTCCGCTGGTTTGCTGATTCAGCTTCTACCCGATGCCTCCGAGGAGACGATCCAAGAGATTGAGACTCATTTAGCGAAGCTGAACAGAGGAATTAGCCAAATCGCAGCTGAGAGCACCTCCATGGAAGGGTTGGTTCAGGATCTCATTGGAGAATTAGAGTATCAGGTGCTTGAAAAACGGCCTGTAAAGTTTCAGTGTAGCTGTTCAAAAGAGCGGGTCAGTGGAACTTTAGTTAGCTTGGGACGTGAAGGGTTTAAGGAAATCCTTGAAGATAAACACGCTGAACTCATTTGTCATTTCTGTAATGAGCATTATCAGTTTGATGAGGAAGAGCTTCTCGTGCTGTATGAGCAGGCGAAGTAGAAATTTTATCTAAAGAAAAAAGCCCGAGATTTCTCGGGCTTAATAAAAAACTAAGGCTGCTACCAAGCTAAAAAGCTGGTACCAGCCAAGTTTTCATCAACAATTGAATGGACATCAATTATACCGCACGTTGGACTTTACCGGAACGTAAGCATCTGGTGCAAACACTGATCCGGGTCGGAGTGCCGTTGACGATGGCGTGAACCCTTTGCAGGTTAGGTTTCCAAGTCCGCTTTGATCTGATATGGGAGTGGCTGACCTGAATACCTGTAGCAACCCCTTTTGCGCAAATAGCACATACATTAGCCATGATCTTACCTCCTTTACACCGGAAATGATACCTATGTATTTTATCAAAAGTTCTAAGGGTTGGCAAGGTTTTCCCGAAGCTTTTTATCGAAAAGAAATTATTTGGACAAAAAAATTCTAGAATTATTAAATTTTCTTTGAACATTTCCTATTTACTTGATAGAATAGTGACGATATGGACACATGCCGAAAGGGGAGGTCCTTTGATTATGGGAAAAGAAATTAACAACAATTTAGGTAAGATTGATATTTCAGAAGAAGTCATTGCGACAATTGCTGGAGCTGCAGCAGTGGAATGCTATGGACTTGTTGGGATGGCTTCTCGTAAATCGACGGATAAGTTCGCCGAACTCTTAGGCCGAGAAAACTTGGCTCGCGGGGTCGTGGTATCAATCGATGAGAACCTAGTGGTTATTGATTTGTATATCATTGTCGGATACGGAGTTAAAATTTCGGAGGTTGCCGCAAATGTAATGGAACGCGTTCGGTATACCACAGAAAATCTAACCGGATTGACAGTTGCTCAAGTCAATGTCAACGTCCAGGGTGTTCGAGTCCTGGAGTAGGCCAGGTTCTTATAGAGTAGGGGGATATAGTTTGAAACCAGCTACGGAAATAAGCAATATGATTAATGGTCAACAGTGGAAACATATGATGCGTACTGGTGCTAAGGCCTTGGAGCGTAAGAAGCATGATGTTGATGCTCTGAACGTGTTCCCAGTACCTGATGGAGATACTGGAACTAACATGAATTTCACGATTCAATCTGCTGTGAGAGATGCAGAGAAAACCTCTGGGAATTCTGTCTCAGAAGTCGCCGCTGCAGTTTCGATGGGTTCTCTGATGGGAGCCCGCGGAAATTCGGGAGTTATCTTATCTCAGCTTTTGAGAGGAATCGCTAAGGGCTTAGAAGGCCAACAGATGGTTACAGCCCAGCAGATTGCACATGCGCTACAGGTAGGGGTAGATACTGCCTATAAAGCAGTAATGAAGCCTGTTGAGGGGACAATTCTTACTGTGTCACGCGAAATCGCCAAAGGGGCGCAAAGCAGTGCCAAACACGGCGGTACTCCTCTAGAAGTACTGAGAGATGCCTACACACGCGGTCAGCAGACCTTGGCGAAGACACCGGATATGCTCCCCACTCTTAAGCAAGCTGGTGTCGTAGACGCAGGTGGCCAAGGATTCTTGATTATACTCGGTGGTTGGATTTCTGCTTTAGAAGGGGCCGAGGAGTTCGAGGAGCTTCCATACACGCAGGCTAAGACTGAAGCTCAGCCGTCTGAACCTAAGATAGGAATTACCGCTGTCGAGAATTTGGAGTTCCCATATTGCACAGAGTTTTTAGTCCAGGGGAAAAACTTGCAAGTAGAGAAGATTCGCAAGGATTTAATGGGTAAAGGAGACTCACTTCTTGTTGTTGGTACGAATGAAGTGGTGAAAATCCATGTCCATGTGAAGAACCCAGGAAAAATCCTCGATTATGCCATTCAATGGGGCGCACTGCATGAGGTAGCCATCCATAATATGCTTGCGCAAAATGAAGCAATGGCACATTCTCAAAAAAATAAAGAACAGCATAACATCCAAGATTTTGCTGAGAAAGATTCTGTTCCCCGTGATTCCGGGTATATGCAGCCCGACATGCATGAGGAAAAAGAACACGCTGTCGTTGCAGTGGCTATGGGACAAGGAATTGCAGATGTTTTAAAAAGCCTCGGTGTGGATGTAGTCGTGTTTGGTGGACAAACCATGAATCCAAGTACAGAAGATCTAGTCGAAGCAGTTCGCCAGGTCTCTGCTAAGAATATATATATCCTCCCGAATAATGGGAACATTGTTATGGCTGCACGTCAGGTTAAAGAGATTGTAACCGATCGTGAAGTGTATATTATTCCCACGAAGTCCATTCCTCAGGGTATTTCGGCTTTGGTCAATTACGATCCGAACGGAAATGCAGAAGAAAATGCGCATAACATGGAAAAAGGGTTATCACTGGTTAAATCCGGAGAAGTAACCTATGCTGTTCGAGATTCGCAATTCGGGGAATTAGAAATTAAAGAAGGAGACATCCTTGGACTTGTAGAGGATGTCATCCAAGTCACGGGGCGAGATTTACTCAGTGTTGCCCAGGCTACTTTGGAAAAAATGGAATGGCGAAGCCGTGATCTGGTAACCATCTTCTATGGGGAAGAAGTCTCGGAAGAACAAGCCGAAAAACTTCGAGAATGGGTCGGAACAGAAGCACCTCAGATCGAACTGGAGCTTTATCCAGGGAACCAACCGCTTTATTATTACATTTTTGGGGTAGAATAATTATAAGACAGATTAAACATCCCTCCGGAAAAATCCGGAGGGGTTTTTACAATAATGAGTTATAGAGTTTTAAGAGCTAGAGTACTCAGCTTTTTTGTTTTCATAAAGAGTTGCAAATCACAGAGGAGGGTTATATGGGTAAGAGCACTGCATTTGATTTAATAGGACCAGTTATGGTCGGCCCATCCAGCTCGCACACCGCTGGAGCGGTTCGTTTAGGGGAAATGGCCCGTAAGATATTAGGAAGTGAGCCGGTCGATGCAGAAATCATCCTCCATGGCTCCTTTGCAGAAACGGGTAAAGGTCATGGAACCAATCTTGCTTTAGTGGCAGGCCTTCTTGGAATGCATACTGACGACGAAAGAATTCCACAAGCCTTTGAAATAGCCAAGGAGAAAGGACTCTCCTTCAGCTTCACAGCAGGGAATTTGGGAGAGGTGCATCCCAATACGGTAAAGATGAAATTAGTCGACCAGGAAGGGAACAAGGTTGATGTAACGGGTTCCTCAATTGGCGGGGGACGGATTCAAATTCAGGGTATCAATGAATTTCAGGTCGAAGTGATGGGGGACTATCATACCTTGGTTGTATTACAGAACGATTTACCGGGGGTTGTTGCCCAAGTGACTTCTCTCATCGCCTCGACACAGATTAATATTGCCCAGATGAGAGTTTCCCGAGAAAAGAAAGGGGCACGTGCCCTCATGATCATTGAAACAGATCAAGCGATTGACCCAGCGGCCTTGGCATTAATGCGGAAGCTCCCTACGGTTAATCAAGCAATGGCGATTGAACCGCTTGTATAGGAGGTTTTAAATATGCGTGCATATGTCGATTATGTTCACCTTGCCGAGCAAAAAGGGAAAAAAATCGGAGAGATTGTCTTGGCTGAACAGGCTGAGGAATCGGAAAAGCCTGAAGCTGAATTAAGAGAACGGATGGCCCAAAATCTTCAAGTAATGAGGGAAGCGGTAAGTATCGGTCTCGCTGGAAATAGAAAGTCCTTATCTGGGTTAGTCGGTGGGGATGCGATTAAGGTCGAAGCGCTGCGCCATTCAGAGAAGAGTTTAATCGGAGAACTGGTTAACGGTGCGATTGCACGAGCTTTGGCTGTCGTTGAAGTGAATGCGAGTATGGGCAAAATTGTCGCTGCACCAACGGCTGGATCCTGTGGGGTTTTGCCAGCAGTTCTCTTAACGGTGGAGGAGGCTTTGAACGTCTCGGAGGAAGAACTTGTTACTGCTCTATTCACTTCAGCGGGAATTGGAATGATCATTGCTGATCGAGCGAATGTCTCCGGTGCAGAAGGAGGTTGTCAAGCAGAGATAGGGTCAGCGGCTGGGATGGCGGCAGCTGCAGCTGTCGAACTTGCTGGGGGGAGTCCAATAGATACTGCTCATGCTGCAGCAATTGCCATGAAATCCTTTCTTGGCCTTGTTTGTGACCCCGTAGCAGGACTTGTTGAAGTACCGTGTGTTAAGCGGAATGCGACCGCAGCTACGGTGGCTTTGTCCGCTGCAGAGATGGTCTTGGCAGGAATAAAAAGTGCCATTCCTCTAGATGAAGTGATTGATGCGATGAATGAAATTGGCAAGCAGATGCCTTGCAGTCTCAGGGAAACTGCCCAAGGGGGACTAGCAATCACGCCAACCGGGCGAAGAATTCAGGCTGATTTCCTATGATCGGAAATCAAGGCAAAATCGTCTTAAACCACCTTCAACGTGCTGTCTTAGCTGAAGAGAAGCAGGGCTGTAGCAACACAGGGGTCGTAGGCGGGTTCCATTCGTTTTTGAAGGGAATTTTATCGCGTTTAGAGCAACTTGAACCGGGGAGTGATTTCGGGGTACTCAAATCGATTGCTGGGCAGTATTCTACTTGGAGTCCCTTACAGCGTCGTCAGGCCATAGTTCATCTTCGGAGCTTCATCGAGGAGCATAATCAGTCGGTTGAAAGCATTCACCCGAAAGAACCACTTCCTCCCAGGGGATCTTTGCATCAACCTCCGACAGACACCTCACATTCAACGGATACTTTACATATTACTGATCAGAGAACACCTAAAGTGCATTCTCCAGCACACACTCCAAAAGAGAGCATTTCTAACAAAGAACACTCTCTTGAGCACTCACATGAATTCCCTCCCACTATAGCTCCAAAATCTCAAGAGCGTCACAAAACTCCTGACCCTTTGCCTATTTCCCCTAAATCGGTTACCCCAACGGAATCAGATAGAAGGCCTTCACAAAGTTCGGCTTCTGCTTCATCTTCACGCTCGTTACAGTATTTAAAAGGAGTAGGCCCAGAACGGGCGAAGCTACTCGAACAGATTGGCTTACATACCGTTAAGGATCTTCTGATGTACTTTCCGCGCCGCTACGAAGACCGAAGGCTCCGTCGAATAGGTGACTTAAAAGATGGTGAACTAGCCTCCATATCAGGAAAAGTGGTAGCAAGTCATATTACTCGAGGTAAGACAAAGGTCATTAAGCTAAGCATCGAACAGGACGGGCGGCTTCTGAATGGAGTATGGTTTAACCAGACCTTTATCGTAAAGCAATATCCAGTAGGGACTTCAGTAATTCTCACAGGAAAAGTTCGTTGGCAGCAACGAGTTCCTGAAATACAAGCCACAGATATTCAAAAAGCAGGGTCTGAGGAATACCGTGAAATTATTCCTATTTATTCAGAAACGGCACGTCTCTCTTCAAAGGTCCTTCGAAGTCTAATAAAAGGTATCCTCCCCCAAGCAACGGAGTATTTTTCAGAAATTCCGAACCTAGTCGAAGGGCGAAATTGGCCAGGCCGCTCTCAGGCCTATCAGGAAATTCACTTCCCACATACCTTTCACGGTCTGGGCTTAGCACGCGAACGGCTTGTTTTTGAAGAGGTGCTTTTCTTACAATTGGCGGTTGCCCGACTTCGTAAGGGAGTACAGCGGGAGAACAGTCCAATTCTCCAGGGCGGAAAAAGCCTCGTGGAACGGTTCTTTCAAGATCTTCCCTTTGAGCTAACTTCAGCACAAAAACGAGTTATTCAAGAAATTTTTCATGATATGTCGGGAACTAAAGGGATGGCACGACTCGTTCAGGGGGACGTCGGTTCAGGAAAAACGGCCGTTGCTATGGCAGCCTTGCTTCAAGCAGTAGGTTCGGGGTATCAGGGGGCTATGATGGCTCCGACGGAAATTCTTGCACTTCAACATTTTCAATCCCTTGAAGCGGCTTTTGCCCCACTGGGAATCCGGGTAATCTGCCTACTTGGGAGTCAAACTAAATCGGAGCGGCAAAAGATACTCCATGAAATCTCTACTGGAGCAGCAAACGTCGTAGTCGGGACGCATGCCTTAATCCAGGAGAGTGTTCAATTTCTGAAGTTAGGTTTAGCGGTAACGGATGAACAGCATCGATTTGGTGTAAAACAACGGACTATACTTCAAACCAAAGGAGAAAATCCGCACGTACTTGTCCTTACGGCGACCCCAATCCCTCGAACACTCGCTCTTACTCTATATGGCGATTTACAGCTTTCCGTCTTGGATGAAATGCCTAAGGGGCGCAAGCCTATCCTTACCCGTAAATTTACGGAACGCGGGCGGCCCAATCTCGAGAAGTTTATGGAAGAACAGATGGCAAAGGGGAGACAAGTCTATGTTGTCTGTCCCTTGGTCGAGGAATCGGAAACGTTGGACTTGATTTCTGCGACAGAACGGTATGAGTCCTTGCAAGAGCGTTTCCCGAATCGTCGAGTTGCCTTACTTCATGGTCGAATGAAGGGTGTACAAAAAGAAGAGATTATGAATGGATTTCAGACGGGGAATATCGACATTCTCGTCTCCACTACGGTCGTGGAGGTTGGGGTTAATGTACCTAATGCCACAATCATGGTCATCGAAGGTGCAGAACGCTTTGGTCTTGCCCAACTCCATCAGCTCCGTGGACGAGTCGGGCGTGGGAGTGAGCAGTCCTATTGTATTTTGCTCTCTGACGTCAAAAACAGCCGAAGACTCGCCATCCTCTGTGAGACCCAGGATGGATTTAGGATTGCAGAGGAGGATCTCCGCATTCGGGGGGCAGGAGAATTACTTGGTACAAGGCAGCATGGAATTATGGAATTGCGCCTTGCGGATTTGTCTCGCGACGGTCACTTAGTGGAAGAAGCATATCAAATGGCCCAAAAAGTGCTATCAAATCCGGAACACTACATTGAATTATGGAATGAAGTTGAAAAATACTTTTCTTTAGAAAAAGTGGGACTTCATTAAATTCCAGCTTCACCATGAATTGTCGCGAATTGTTCTGACGTAGTTGGACGATAATAAAATCAGAATAAAGTTAAAGAAGAGCAAGGTAGCGATGAAGGCCTGCCTGAATTATGTGTCCACTATCCGAAAAGAAAGAGGAGGGCTTACGAATGGCTGATTCAACTAATAAAACGAATAAACCCGTTTTGAGTTCTGCACTAGAAAAGTTCAAATACGAAGTAGCGCAGGAAATCGGCATCGCAAATCGTAAGCACAAGAAGTTCCCGAATACCTAGTCATTTAAACTTAAGACAACGAAGAAGAGAGCGGGGTAAGCCCGCTCTCTTATTGTAAGTTCTCTCCAAAACATTGTTTCCTGTATATTCCATCCCTACTGCAAATACATCTGATACTCTTCCTGACTTATTCCTGGATGGAGGCTCATTCCTAATGCACCTGAAATGATACGTGCTGTCGACTGAATGAGTGTATCAATTTCTTTTGGAGTCACCATAAGGTTACCGTTATAAGGGGAGAGGGCCCGATTGAGGACTTGTTCTAGAGCTTTCGGGCTAAATTCTTTATAGATTTTGTATAGGGAGGGGCTCGTCTTTAATTCGTCAAAAAGGGCTTCAAGACAATTGTTGGCGATGATAGCAGCATTAACAACTGTGGGTAGGCCAATAGCAATGACCCTGCAACCCAGTGTTTCTTCTGTAATTCCTGTGCGGCGATTTCCTACCCCAGATCCAGGAGAAATCCCCGTGTCAGATATCTGAATGCTCGTTCCGATACGATCAAGAGATCCGGCAGCGAGTGCGTCGATAGCAATGACTAAATCAGGTTTAACATGCTCCACAATCCCACGAATGATCTCCGCAGTCTCAATTCCAGTGATTCCGAGGACTCCAGGGGCAATGGCACTAACTTTTCTTAATTTCCCTTTGAGTTCTTCTGGGGTGTAATTAAAAAGATGTCGAGTGACTAAGCTTTTGTCGATAACCTGTGGTCCTAGCGCATCTGGTGTAGCATTCCAATTTCCTAGACCAACCAAAAGGATACTGGCGCTTTCAGATAGATTCATGAGTTTAACGAGCTTATCAACTAGGATTTCAGTGATTTCTTGATGAATCAGATAGTTATTGTCTCGGACTTCAGGGGCATCGATCGTTATGTAGGTTCCTTTGGGTCGTCCCATTTCTTGAACGCCTTGGTCAGTTTCGATAACGATAGTCGTCACTGTTGCATGGTCAAAATTTTCTTCATCCATACGTACACCAGAAATCTCAGTTTCTGCTTCACCACGTAAAAGTTCATGAGCTTCAACCGCTAGATCAATGTTTACATTAAATTTGCGAAATAAATCGGATTTTTCCATGGTTCGTAGTCCTCCTTTACTTGAAACAGCTCGGGCCTTTGAATTTTTCTGGGCGGATTTTCAGGGCTCATACGAAAAAAATCACTGGCCCTCACGACCAGTGACCAGAGAGGAGAAACGTAAGGAAGAACTGGATGGGGGAAAGGCATCGATAAAGAAAATTATTGTCCAATGACCTTGCACCACTCAGTTTTCTGCACTTTCGTGAGTAAGTGGCGCTAAGCCCTTGGATAAGTTAACTATACTTTAGTTGAACTCCAACTAAAATAAGTTTACTTTATCGGCTACCAAACTTAGTATTTGCTAAAAAATAGGTTTTATACGAGATTTTTGGGCAAGAAATTTGTAGATTGTGGTATACTTATGGAAGAGTTTACCCTGAGGATGATAAGAAGAAAAAATACTAAATATTCCCAAGTTATATATGTCAAAATCTGATGGAGTGAAGTGCAGAATGAGAATCATTTCTGGAGATTTCCGTGGACATCGCATAAAGGCAGTCCCTGGAGTGGGAACACGTCCGACAGCTGATAAGATTAAAGGGGCCATCTTTAATGTGCTTCGAGAAAAAATCGAAAATTCCCGAGTTCTTGACTTATTTTCTGGTACAGGGAACCTTGCCTTCGAGGCCTTATCCCGAGGAGCAAAGGAAGCTGTACTCGTGGAGAAAAGCCGAATTGCCCAGGAGGTTATTCGGGAGAATATCGAGCATTTGGGGATGGAAAATGCCAAACTCATGACCATGGATGCCTTCGAATATCTTAAGCAATCACAAGAGGATGAATTTGACTTGGTTTTTATCGATCCTCCCTATCATCAAGGTCTTGCAGGAAAATCTTTGAATCACTTAGTAAACCCTTGCCGGCTATCAGCTCTTGGGGTTATTATCGTGGAGACGGCAAAAGATGAGATACTTCCTGAAGTAAAGCCCTTTGAAGTGAGAAAAACAGGAGAATATGGGGACACAAAAATCTGGTATATTCAAAGAATTGATTGAAAGATTGGAGTGGATTGGACTTGGAAAACGATGTTCTCGCTTTGTTAGAAGAATTGGAAGAAATTGTCGATCGCGGGACCAAGATTCCGATGACTGGAAAAGTTCTAGTCGATGATAATGTGATTTTCGAACTCATAGACCGAATGAGGGCATCTCTCCCCGAAGAAATTCGTAATGCAAAATGGGTATTAACAGAGCGGCAAAAGATTTTGGATGAGGCTCATGCAGAGGCCGAAAGGTTACTCGAACGGGGAAAAACCTACATAGAGAAGATGGCTGAGGAGAATGAAGTTGTAAAACAGGCTCAGAGTTACGCAGAAGATATTGCACGTCAAGCTCAAGCCTATGCAAAAGAAGTTAAATTTGGAGCGATACAGTATACTGACGAGATGCTTCTTCAGGTTGAACAAAGCGTAACAGAGACCTTACAGGGTCTAAGACGTAATCGAGAAGAACTTCGTAATCTAGCCAAACGAGAGCAACGTGAAAAAAGTAGCGACAAAGCTACTGAAAAGAGTGAGTAAGGGATACCCGTTTGGGTACCCCTTTTTTCTAAGGACTAGTCTAAGTGTGGTTATGAGTAGTGAAGTGAGTTTTAAATAATAATAGGGTGAAAAAATAATTGGGCGAAAAATTAACGGCGATAAACAAGTCTTAGTATGAAACTTATTCCAAATAAAAGCAACATTACCACGCAGAAAATCCAAGCGCTGAGTCGCCAAGTCTCCAAGAATCCATAGGATGGAACGGATAGTCCAGGCTGGAAGACAGGAATTTTGACAAAACTTAAGAAAATTTGACTTAGGAGAAAAGCAAAAATCGCGTGCATTGCTCTCCCTACGACAAATGGGGTAAAGCGAAGATCGGTCGTACTGGTAAAGCTTGCGACCTGTGCAAAGACTGAGAGACCACCCCAGCCCAGCAGGGCGGCTAATATACCGACTTGAAGGTGCAAGGTCGAAAAGGCATTAATTGTCGTTCGACACCCCAAGGTAGTTTCGAGAAATCCATTGACAAGGGCAGATACTGCTGGCAATGTGATTGCTCCACTCGATAGTAACTGTAGAAGATAACCGAGACTATCTGTGATTCGCAAAACTTCAAGCATGTGTACGAGGACAGAGAAGATCGTGATGAACCCGCCGACGAGTAAAATCGTATTCACACTTTGGCGTACAGCATCACCTAAGAGTTGCCCAAAGGGACGATTGTCCTGATTTTGGGCTCTTTGCAGCTCTTGGTAAGCCCTCTTGAGTGAGGGGGGACCAGAAAGGAGTTCTTCGGATTTCTTCATCCTATAAAAGCGAAATAAAATTCCTACAAGGAGATTTGCAAGATACACTGAACCTGCAAGTACCACTCCGAGGCCGGGTTTCCCCATCATGCTCGAGGCTACAGCCCCAAACATAAACCCTGAACTGGGGTTGCTTGTGAAAGCGAGGAGGCGTTCACCTTCTTCTCTTGTGACAGCATTTTGCTGTCGAAGCTTGCTAGTAAGGACAGCACCGATGGGAATGCCAGACGTAAAACTCATAGCAAGCACAAAAGAAGCTTGCCCAGGTAAACGGAACACAGGGCGCATTATAGGCTCGAGTAGTACCCCGAGAAAATGGACAAAGCCCGCTCCCATTAAAAGTTCGGATAGAATAAAGAAGGGAAGTAGAGCAGGTAAAACGAATTTCCACCACAAGGAAAGCCCATCAGCTGCTGACAGAACAACTTCTTGTGGGTAATAAAACATAGCCATAGCCAAAAGAAAAAATGGTATTACCCGAACTGCAGAAGCCATATCTCACCCGCCCTTCCACATAGATATATATGGAGGAACTGCGCAAGATAGAAGAGATTCATTTTCAGGAGGGTTTCCTATGAAAAAGGGGTTGGTACTTGGAGCGGGTGGCGCCCGTGGGATGGCCCATCTCGGCTTTTTGCAGGTGCTTGAAGAAGAGGGCATAAAGATGGATTATGTGGTAGGCTGCAGTATTGGATCAATATTCGGGGCGCTTTGGGCTGCAGGAATTGACCTTTACCGCTTAGAGAGACTGCTGACTTATCCTGGATTTACTAAAAAGCTCTTTGATGTTTCTGTTTCTCGGGAGGGATTTGTAAAAGGGGATAAACTCTTGGATGCGATGCGTCTCTTGACGAAGGATTTAACGTTTGAGGAACTGAAGATTCCACTGTCTATCGTAGCTACAGATATTGAGACGGGAGAACTCGTGGTCTTTCGTGAAGGAAACGTTGCTCAAGCTGTCCGTGCCAGTGTTTCCATACCAGGGGTATTTAAGCCCTATCGCTACCAAGAGCACTTACTCGTTGACGGTGCAGTGATCAATCGCCTGCCTATCCATATCGTGAAGGAAATGGGGGCAGAGCAAATCTTGGCTGTGGATGTAAAACGAGGATTAACGATGAAACTTGCCACGGCTATGGATGTGATGCTTCAATCTCTAGAGATACTCGAGGAAGAGGTTTTTCGTAGCAATTGTAAAGGTGCAGATTTACTGATACAACCTGAAGTGGGTCATATCGGGGTATTGCAGTTTGATTCTGCTGCAGAAGTAATTGCACTCGGGCGGCAAGCTGCGCTGGCGCAATCTTCTGAAATTCGACGTATCTTTACATAAGACTTTGAAAAAGGAGGGGATTGTGCTAAACTAATTAGTGTTTTGTGTAATGAAACAAGAGTGTTGATAACTTTTCTAAAGATTATTTCTCACAAGTAGAAGAATGTTCGTATTTTGGATAAACTAGATAGAGAAAATTTATCCTTGATATTAACATAAAGAAAAAAGAGAAAAGAGAAAAATCAGAAAGAAAATCAGAAAAAAGAAAAAGAGAAGAATGGGTGGAAAAGGAAAAATAGGGGGTAATAAACGTGAAAATTCTTGTAATCAATTGCGGGAGTTCGTCTTTGAAGTACCAACTTCTTGATATGACGACTCAGAATCCATTGGCAAAGGGTCTGGTTGAGCGCATTGGCCTTCCAGGCGCTGTTCTCACTCATCGTCCAGCTTCAGGTGAAAAAGAGATTATCACAGCAGAGATTCCGAATCATACGGTTGCTATTCAGCTCGTCCTTGACGCTTTAGTAAACCCTGAATATGGTGTTGTGAAGAGCTTAGATGAAATAGGTTCTGTCGGTCACCGTGTTGTTCATGGTGGAGAGAAATTCGCAAGCTCTGTCTTGATTAACGACGAGGTAATGCAAGCTATCGAAGATTGTATCGAATTAGCACCACTTCATAATCCACCGAACATTGCAGGGATTGAGGCGTGTCAAAAGTTAATGCCTAGCGTTCCTCAAGTTGCGGTCTTTGACACTGCCTTTCATCAAACCATGCCACCACATGCCTATCTTTATGGATTGCCCTATGAACTTTATGAAAAGTACAAAATCCGTAAATATGGATTTCATGGAACCTCTCATAAATATGTCAGCCAACGGGCTGCAAAAATGCTCAATCGCCCGCTGGAAGATTTAAAGCTGATTAGCTGTCACTTGGGGAATGGCTCTTCGATCACAGCCATCCAAGGTGGGGAATCCATCGAAACCTCCATGGGCTTTACACCTTTGGAAGGTCTTATGATGGGAACTCGTTCTGGAGATTTGGATCCAGCGATTGTTTCCTTTATTATGCAAAAAGAGAATCTTTCCTCCGATGAGGTTAATGACTTCCTCAATAAAAAGTGCGGTGTCCTAGGGCTATCGGGTGTTAGTAGCGATTTCCGTGATATTGAAAATGCTCGTGATCAGGGAAATTATCGTGCGAAACTTGCGCTCGATGTCTTCGCTCATGATGTTAAGAAGTATATCGGCGCTTATGCTGCAGTGTTAGATGGAGCAGATGCAATTATCTTCACAGCAGGTTTGGGCGAAAATTCCCCGGAGATGCGTGAAGGAATCAGCATGGGGCTTAATTATCTTGGAGTCAATGTAGACTCTGAAAAGAACAATGTTCGGGGTAAAGAAGTCGATGTATCTAAATCAGAAGCGACTTGCCGTCTTCTTGTTATTCCTACGAACGAAGAACTTATGATTGCAATGGATACCCAGGAGATTGTTAGCAAAGGTTAAGGAGTTTTCCTTGACAAAGAAAATCATGCCAACTATAATAATGGATGTGCATTGGAGTGATCATATGAAAGTGAATGTCGCTCAAGTTCGTCGCAATGAAGGTGGGACTGCTCATTTTGATTTGACGGAGGATTTTTCTTCGTTTGATTCAGAATTAGATGAGGTGTCATTTGCTGCTCCTGTACACGTGAAGCTTCAGGTGAACAACACGGGAAAATCCTTGCTGGTGGAAGGAAAAGTCCTCACTGAGTTGAAAGCTCGATGTGGACGATGCTTAGAAGACTTTATTTATCCGATCGATCAAATCTATGAGGATGAGTGGGTTTTTACTCCTGAAGCAACGGAAGAGCAAATAGAAACTGCGCTGCTGTTCGATAAAGATGAAATCGAATTGAACGAGCGCATTCTAGAACAGATTGTGTTAGCGTTACCTATGAGGTTTATCTGTTCTCCTGAGTGTAAAGGGCTATGTCCTGTTTGCGGTGTGAATCAAAATGTAAAGTCTTGCGACTGTGTCCAAGAGAACATTGATCCCCGTTTTGCTGCGCTTGCTCAATGGACTCGTGAAGATTAATTATTCGAAAGCTTAAAGGGGGTGTAATCAATGGGTGTTGCTCAACATCGCCAATCCAAATCAAGAGTTCGTAAACGCAGGGCTATGTGGAAGTTAACTGCACCAAACCACATCGAATGCCCCCAATGCCATAAACCAAAGTTATCTCATCATATCTGCCCTAGCTGCGGTTATTACAAGGCAAAAGAAGTTATCTCTATGGGAGAATAATATTGCTGCAAACGAGAAGCCCTCATGGGCTTCTTTTTGTTTTGTTGCTTGTAATGCCAAAAGCCATAAGCTATAATAATTAGTACCAGGTCATAAAATTATAAGAGTTGGTGGTTATCATGACAAGGCATCATAAACATGAACGGCATCAAGCGTTGCGTACTGAAATAGAAAAGAATCCGTTTTCTACCGATGAGGAACTGGCAAAGTACTTCGGTGTCAGCGTCTCAACAATCCGGCTCGATCGGACTGAGTTAAGTATTCCAGAACTTCGAGAACGCACACGAGCAGTTGCCCATGAAGCCTACGACACCATTAAGTCCTTAGGAGAGCAGGAATTAATTGGAGAGTTAAGAGAGCTTCACATCGGAGAATTGGGAAGCACGCAAATGACGATTGATGAAAGCATGGTCTTAAGCAAAGCGCGGGTTACTCGTGGACATCACTTATTTGCACAGGCTAACTCCTTAGCGATTGCCCTAGTGGATGCCGAGGTGGCTGTTACGGGCAGTGTGGAGATGAAGTTTATCAGGCCTGTACATTTTGGGGAAACTGTCTTGGCTGAGGGAAAGGTTCTTCAGCGTAAAGGAAATAAATATTTAGTGGAAATTGATTTGCGAGTGAACCAAGAAAAGGTATTGTCAGGCACGTGGGTTCTTTTTGCCTTTGATGACCAGTTGGATCTATAGGGGGGTAAAGCATGAGAATAGCTGTAGATGCGATGGGTGGAGATTTTGCTCCAGGAGAGATCGTTAAAGGAGCACTTCGTAGTGCTATGGCATATCAAGATATTGAGGTTATCCTAGTTGGACAACCAGAGCGGATCGAAGAATGTCTGCCAAAAAACGATCGTCCGAAAAACATAAGTATTAAAGCGGCATCTGAAGTCGTTGAGATGGATGAACATCCAGCTCAAGCGGTTCGGAAAAAGAAAGATTCGTCTATCGTGGTTTCTACTCGCATGGTCAAAGACGGTGAGGCAGATGCAATCGTCAGTGCCGGAAGTACGGGGGCACAGATGGCAGCAGCCCTACTTGGACTTGGTCGAATCAAAGGGATTGATCGTCCTGCAATTGTTACCGTACTTCCAACGTTGGAGGGCGGCAAACTTGTCTTGGATGTAGGAGCGAACCCTGATGCCAAACCAGAGCATCTTGTTCAATATGCCATGATGGGAAGTATTTATGCAGAACGGATTTTAGGGATTGAGAATCCTAAGGTTGGCCTTCTCAATATTGGGGGGGAAGAGGGCAAGGGGAATGAACTTACCCAAGCTACCTACCCGCTTTTAAAAGAAGTTCCCTTGAATTTTATCGGGAATATTGAAGGACGAGATGTCCCATACGGACGGGCCGATATAGTAGTTTGCGAAGGGTTTGTCGGGAATGTTTTGCTGAAAACAACGGAAGGATTAGCAGGAGCATTGTTCCAACTGATTAAGGAGAAGATAACTTCGACTCCAGTCCGTAAGTTAGGTGCACTTGCTGTGAAACCTGGGCTTAAAGAAATCGGCAAAATGCTTGATTATGCTGAGTACGGAGGAGCTCCACTTCTTGGAGTCAATGGAATCAGCATTATCTGTCATGGAAGCTCAAATGAGAAAGCAATCTTCAATGCAATTCGCGTTGCCAAGGAGTGTGTCGAGAGTCGCTTCCTAGAGAAGATCAGGGAAGAGCTACCGCGTTTCTCAGTCAATCCAAAGGAATAGGGCACTGCGGGATTGATATGATCCTGGATAAGGTTAACTAACAAGTGGGAAAAGTCTTCACAGACCTTTCGGACTTCAGATGAAGTTGAAACTCCACTTGAAGTAAGTTTCCTTTATGAAGGTTGAGAAAGAAGGAGAGATTCATGGTTAGTGTTGGAATCGTGGGAACCGGTTCGTATATGCCGGAAAAGGTTTTAACGAATTTTGAATTAGAGAAAATGGTAGATACGAGTGATGAATGGATTGTGGCTAGGACAGGAATCAAGCAACGCCACATAGCTGATTCAGATACTCCAGTATCGGAATTATGCTACCAAGCTGCTCTACGGGCTTTGGAGGATGCGAGGATTTCCCCTGAAGAGTTAGATCTCGTAATCATTGGGACGATTACACCTGATTATGCCTTTCCTGCAACAGCGGGTCTTGTAGCGGAAAGACTGGGTGCTAAAAAGGCTGCAGCCTTTGATATAGAGGCGGCTTGCACAGGCTTTCTCTATGGAGTAACTACAGCAACTCAATTCATTGCTACTGGCATGTATAAGACCGTCTTAGTTATTGGTGGGGAAACTATGAGCAAGATTCTTAACTGGGAAGATCGAGGAACTTGTATTCTTTTTGGTGACGGAGCTGGGGCAGCAGTGCTTCAACCTGTAGAAGACGGTTATGGATTCCTTGGCTTTGAGCTCGGAGCGGATGGTTTAGGTGGAAAGCTTTTGTCCATGCCAGGTGGTGGATCTATGTATCCTGCAACCCTTGAAACCGTCGAAAAGAAAATGCATACAGTCCATATGGCCGGTAGTGAAGTCTTTAAGTTTGCTGTCCGGATTATGGGAGAGACGGCTCTGAAGGCACTTGAGCGGGCAGGTTTACAGAAGGAAGATATCGATTGTCTTATCCCACACCAGGCCAATATGCGAATTGTGGATTCCGCTGTAAAACGCTTGGGAATCGACGCCGAAAAAGTTGTGGTTAATCTTGATCGTTATGGAAATATGTCTGCCGCATCCATTCCGGTAGCACTCGATGAAGCGGCCCGCGAAGGACGGTTCAAATATGGAGATATCGTTGTTATGGTAGGCTTCGGTGCGGGTTTGACCTGGGGAGCAGCTGTTTTGAAGTGGGCGAAGAGAGGAGCTTAAAAACATATGATTAAAACTAGAATTTGTGAGTTAATTGGGATTGAATACCCAATATTTCAGGGAGGAATGGCTTGGGTAGCCACTGGGGAACTCGCTGCAGCAGTTTCTGAAGCAGGAGGGCTCGGAATTATTGGCTCGGGTCAAGCACCAGCGGATTGGCTTAAACATGAGATTCAAAAGATCAAGAAGATAACCTCTAAGCCCTTCGGAGTAAATGTTATGCTTATGTCTCCGTATGTGGAGGATGTGATGAAAGTCATCGTTGAGGAGCGGGTCTCTGTCATTACGACGGGTGCAGGGAGTCCCGGAAAATATATCCC
The DNA here is from genome assembly GCF_055378975.1 of Desulfitobacterium elongatum. Taxonomy (NCBI): domain Bacteria; kingdom Bacillati; phylum Bacillota; class Clostridia; order Eubacteriales; family Desulfitobacteriaceae; genus Desulfitobacterium; species Desulfitobacterium elongatum. The sequence goes on from NZ_AP038772.1 coordinate 1,317,092, forward strand.
GATGCTCAAAGAAGTCGGTACAAAAATTATTCCGGTTGTTGCTTCTGTGGCTTTAGCAAAACGATTAGAAAAGGCTGGAGTCGATGCGCTCATCGCTGAGGGGATGGAATCTGGCGGACATGTTGGGGAGATAAGTACTTTCCCCCTCGTTCCACAAGTCGTTGATGCAGTGAGCATTCCGGTCATTGCTGCGGGTGGAATCGTCGATGGACGGGGAATGCTCGCTGCTTTGGCTCTGGGTGCTGAAGGAGTACAGATGGGTACACGCTTTATGTGCGCTACAGAGTGTACGATTTCTCCTAAAATCAAGGAGCTGATCCTAAAGGCAAAGGATAGAGATACCGTAGTAACAGGACGCTCCACAGGTCACCCTGTTCGATGTCTCGCAAACCGCTTTACTCGAGAATTAGAGAAAATGGAAAAAGAAGGGGTTCCACCTGAGGAACTTGAAAAACTAGGTGCAGGAAAACTCCGCATTGCCATGGTCGAGGGTGATATCGAGAATGGGTCTGTAATGTCTGGTCAGGTTGCTGGAGCTGTCCAGAAGATAGAATCCGCTCATGATATCGTTCAGGATGTCATACAGGGCGCCGAACGCGAGATGGAGCGACTATCGCAAAGGTTCATGAAGTAGGACTTAGAAGGGTCGAAAAAGGAGCGATGGGTTTGGGTAAACTGGCATTTATTTTTCCCGGCCAAGGATCACAATACGTCGGGATGGGTCAGGAACTCTTTTCTACTTCCTCGGGAAAGGAAGTTTTAGAGACTGGCCGTAGAGTCCTAGGGGACGAATTTATCCGAATTCTTCAGGAGGGTCCGGAAGAGGAACTCAAGAAAACGTCAAATACTCAGCCTGCTATTTTACTTGTCAGTATTGCCGCTTGGAAAGGTCTGCAGGAACAGGGAATTAAGGCTGATTACTTTGCAGGACATAGCTTAGGAGAATACTCTGCTTATGTCGCAGCTGGAAGTCTTAGCCTTGAGGAAGCCTTGCGAGTCGTACGGCAGCGGGGGGAATTCATGCAAAGGGCTGTTCCCGAAGGACAAGGTGGTATGGCGGCTATACTTGGATTGGATACGATAAAGGTGGAGGAAGCTTGCCAAAGGGCTAGTCAGGAGGTCGGCTGGGTTGCACCGGCTAATTATAATTCCCCTGGGCAGATTGTTATCTCAGGAGAAGCGGAAGCAGTAAGCAAAGCGATCGAATACGCTAAAGCTCTTGGTGCAAAACGGGCTATGCCTCTTGCGGTAAGTGGACCATTTCATTCGTCCTTAATGAAGGAAGCCGGCATAAGGCTTCGGTCCGTTCTAGAAGACGTATCTTGGAAGGCGCCCAGTTCGCCGATTATCTCAAATATCGATGCTCAAGAGGTGGGTGACACCGCAAGAATCGTTGAGAGTCTTGTTCGGCAAGTCAGCGGGGCAGTGCTTTGGGAGCAATCGATTCGACACCTGGGGGATAAAGGGGTCGATACTTTCGTCGAGCTTGGCCCAGGGAAGGTTTTGACTGGCCTCGTGAAGAAGATTGTCCCAGGAGTGACCCTCATGAATTGTGAAGATAGCGCTTCCCTTGAAAAGTTACTTGCATATTTAAAGGAGAGTCGATAAAATGTTGCTGAATAACAGCGTAGCGCTGGTCACAGGGGGAGGACGCGGAATCGGTCGCGCCATAGCCTTGGAACTCGCACGCTCAGGTGCAAAAGTGGTTGTGAATTATGCCGGACGTGCTGATAAAGCAGAGGAAACAGTTCAACTCATCAAGGAAGCAGGAGGAGAAGGAATTGCAGTCCAAGCTGATGTCAGTGTCGCTGAAGACGTCGACCGATTAATTCAGACTGCTGTGAATACCTATGGTAGAATTGATATTTTGGTTAATAATGCAGGGATTACTCGGGATACTTTACTTCTGCGTATGAAAGAATCAGATTGGGATGCTGTTTTAGACACCAATCTGAAAGGCGTTTTTTTATGCACAAAGGCTGTGAGCAAAGGGATGATGAAGCAGCGTTCTGGAGCGATTATTAATATCTCCTCGGTGGTTGGAATCACTGGGAATGCTGGACAGGCAAATTATGCTGCAGCCAAGGCGGGAATCCTTGGGTTTACTAAATCGATCGCCAAGGAGCTTGCCTCCAGAGGAATTCGAGTGAATGCAGTAGCCCCGGGGTATATTTCAACGGATATGACGGAAACCTTACCAGAAGAAGTAAGAAAGCAAATCCTTGAACAAGTTCCTTTAGGACGAATTGGAAACCCGGATGAAATCGCGAAAACCGTTGTTTTTTTGGCGTCTCCTGCTGCGTCCTATATTACTGGACAAACGCTATCAGTAGATGGTGGAATGGCGACAACATAATTAAAAAAGCTTTAGATTAAAGTGGAAATCGTAGCCCTAAGTTGTTAATATATATCTTTGAGAGGAGGTGAACAGGCAACATGAGCGTTTTTGATAAAGTTAAATCCATCGTAGTAGATCAACTCGGAGTAGAAGAGGAAGGTATCAGCTTAGAAACCTCCTTCGCAGAGTTAAATGCTGATTCTTTGGATATCGTTGAACTAATTATGGCTCTTGAAGAGGAATTTGACCTCGATATTCCGGACGAGGATGCAGAAAAAATTCGTACGGTTGGGGATGCAGTCAACTACATTAAGGAAAATCAGTAGCCGAGTACATAGAGAGTCCCGTAGGATCCTGCGGGGCTCTCTTTTAAGACGATACTTCCCTTTTATGAAGGTCCGTTGTGAGACGGAAGGTCGAAAGGGTTAATATAGACTAAGAAAAACGAAGTACGACGCTAAATCCTATGGACTTGTATCATGCAGGTATAGGATGGTTAAAGGATAATCCGTACTGAAGATTGAATGGAGGAAATTCCGTGAAAATACCAGAACTCCATCTGGCAGATTTAGTTGCGAAGATGCCTGTCATCCAAGGGGGGATGGCAGTTAGAATTTCGATGGCCCCTTTAGCGGCAGCTGTTGCTGAGGAAGGTGGAATCGGCATCATTGCCGGGAGCGGCCTCAGTGTCGAGGAATTAAAGCAAGAGATTCGAGAGGCACGGAAACGTACTCAAGGAATCATTGGTGTGAATATTATGTTCGCGGTGCGCGAATTTGCCCAACTCGTTAAGGCTGCCTTTGATGAGAAAATTGATCTACTCATTTCAGGTGCCGGGTTTTCTCGGGATATGTTCACCTGGGGCAAAGAAGCCGGTATACCTGTGGTTCCGATTGTTTCATCGGCTAAGCTTGCCCGCTTATCTGAGAAATTAGGAGCTGCTGCGATTATCGTGGAGGGAACGGAAGCAGGGGGGCATCTAGGGACAGACCGCTCCATGCGCGAGATTCTTCCGGAAGTAAGGGAAGCAGTGAAGATTCCGGTGATTGGCGCTGGCGGTGTCATTAATGGCAAAGATGTTGTGGAAATACTGCGACTGGGAGCGGATGGAGTACAGATGGGGACCCGCTTTGCAGCAAGTGAAGAGAGTAGTGCTGCTCTCGAATGGAAAAAGCACTTAATCAATGCTACTCAAGAGGATATGGTCATTGTTCATAGCCCCGTAGGTTTACCGGGACGGGGGATCCGTAATCCTTTCACAGATGCGCTTGCTGGTGGAGGGGATGTACGGCCTAAAAAGTGTGATCACTGCCTCAAACACTGTGAATCCAACTTTTGTATCATGGATCGTCTCAATAAGGCTCAGCAAGGAAACATTGATGAAGGCCTAGTTTTCTCAGGCTCACAATTTACACGCGTGAATGAGATCTTATCGGTTCACCAGATTTTTGAAAATATTCGTGAAGAGATACTCCGAGCTGAATAAAGGGAGGATGAAAGCTTTGAATAATCGAGCGGTCATTACTGGAATGGGAGTAATATCTCCTATTGGAAATACTTTGGAAGAGTTCTGGAATCATCTGGTTGAGGGGCAATCTGGAATCGACCTTGTGACTCGATTCGATGTGAGTGAAATGCCTACCAAAGTCGCAGCTGAGGTCAAGAACTTCGAACCTACAGATTGGCTGGACAAAAAAGAAAGCCGACGCATGGATCGATTTGTTCAATTAGCAGTTGCAGCGGCCAAAATGGCAATTAAGGATGCCAATCTTGATATAGAGACAATGGATAAGGAACGTGCTGGCGTAGTCATCGGTAGCGGAGTCGGAGGTGTCACAACCTTTGAAGAGCAGAAAGAGATTTTAATGGCTAAAGGCCCAGGCAGGATTAGTCCATTCTTTGTTCCGATGCTCATAAGCAACATGGCTGCTGGACATCTTTCCATTGCTTTCGGTTTACAAGGAGCAAGCTCGACTGTTGTCACGGCTTGTGCCTCGGCGACCAACGCTATAGGGGAAGCTTTACGCTTAATCGAACACGGGGAAGCGGATATTGTTCTATGTGGTGGAACAGAAGCTCCATTGACTCCTCTTGCCTTTGCCGGATTTTGTGCTATGAAAGCGATGTCTACGGAGAAGGAAAATCCCAAAGAAGCATGTCGCCCTTTTGATTCTCGGAGATCCGGATTTGTCATGGGAGAGGGGGCAGGAATCCTCGTACTTGAATCCGTCGAACATGCGAAAGCAAGAAACGCAAGAATCTATGCTGAACTTGCGGGATATGGAAGCACCTCTGATGCTCACCACATAACGACTCCAGTCCCCGGAGGCGCTGGGGCAGCCCGCTCTATGCGCAAAGCGATTGAAGATGCGGGATTAAAACCAGAAAATGTGGACTATATTAATGCTCATGGCACGGGTACCGGTGCCAATGACTCGACGGAAACCGCTGCAATCAAGGATGTATTTGGTTCAGTAGCTTACCAGGTTCCTATCAGTTCCACGAAGTCGATGACAGGACATCTATTGGGAGCAGCGGGTGGCGTTGAAGCGATTGTTTGTGCTTTAGCGATTCAAAACGGCGTGATTCCGCCCACCATGAACTACGGTGAGCCAGATCCTGAGTGTGATCTAGACTATGTTCCAAATCAAGCTCGGAAAAAAGAAGTCAAGGTCGCCTTGTCAAATACCTTTGGTTTTGGTGGACATAATGCTACAATTGTCTTAAAGAAGTTTGAAGACTAAGTAAGGAGTTTTGAGCGGTGGATAAAAAACGCAAGGGTGCGACAAAAACAGCGAAAGATAGGCTTGAGGTAAGTAAACGCCATAAATTTCATGCGGAACCCTTGAAGCGGATTCCAACCGGCATTGAGCTAGCAAAACGATTGGAATTAGATACGCCACCCAACCGTCTATTGACGACCGCTTTGACCCATCCATCATATTTATTTGAAAATCCGCAATCCGGACTAGAGAATAATCAACGACTCGAGTTTTTAGGGGATGCTATCTTAGATTTTGTGGTCGCTGAGTACCTCTATCTGAATTATCCTGATCGTCCCGAGGGAGAGCTTACTAAGATGCGGGCCGCGGTGGTCAATGAAACCACCTTGGCCCGTACTGCCAAACAAATTCACCTGGGTGCAGAACTCCTGCTAGGTAAAGGTGAGCAGGTTTCTGGAGGTAGAGAGCGTCCATCGATTTTAGCGGATGCTTGGGAAGCAGTCGTTGGAGCGATCTATTTACAGTTTGGTCTCCAGGAGGCACGCAGAGTCATTTTGAATATGCTTAAACCAGAAATAGCTGAGGTGGCCCAGGGAAACTATGGGGATTATAAAACAATGCTCCAGGAAAAAGCGCAGCGTGAAGAAACAGAAGTGAGCTATCGTATCTTAGCTGAGGAAGGCCCGGATCATAATAAGCGGTTTACAGCTGGAGTTTTTCTTCAAGGTAACCTCAGAGGAAAAGGAATCGGTCGCACGAAGAAGGAAGCTGAGCAACGCGCTGCTCAACAAGTTTTAGACGAGTTAGGAGGGGAGAACCATGGCTAAGGCCGGAGCTCTCCCTGTTTTCTTAAAAGCGATTATTATCCAAGGGTTTAAGTCCTTCGCGGATAAAGTGAAGTTAGAACTCGGTCATGGACTAAGCGTCGTCGTTGGCCCAAATGGTAGTGGCAAAAGTAATGTCGCTGATGCTGTACGCTGGGTACTCGGTGAGCAAAGTGCCAAAAATCTACGCGGAACTAAGATGGAGGACATCATCTTTGCAGGGAGCTCGGGGAGGCGCTCGGTGGGGATGGCTGAAGTTTCCTTGGTTTTTGATAACTCCACAGGGATTTTTCCACTTGAATATCAGGAAGTCACAATTACTCGTCGTGTATACAGGGATGGGGAAGGACAGTTTTTCATTAATCGTTCTGCTTGCCGTCTTAAGGATATCCATGAGCTTTTTATGGATACGGGTGCGGGTAAAGAAGGCTTCTCGATTATAGGGCAGGGTCGGGTTGAAGAAATCCTCAATTTAAAATCCGAAGAGCGTCGTCTTCTTATCGAAGAGGCCTCGGGAATCACGAAGTACCGGATGCGTAAACGCGAAGCACTCAAACGCTTGGATGATACAGAACATAATCTAGAACGCTTAGACGATATTTTGACTGAAATCGAAGGACAACTTGCTCCTTTAGAAGAGCAGGCGCGCATTGCAGAGCAATCCTTGGCTTTAACGACAGAACAGCAAGCTTTGGAGATCCAGATTGTTGTGCGAGATCTGAAGGACGTTAGGGATAAGCTCACCTTATCAACTCAAGAAGCGGAAGAGCTCCGCTTGGCGCTAGGCGCGGCTGTGGCTGGTCTAGGGCAGACTGAAAGCCAGACACTTCAGAACAAGGTGAGTTTAAATCAGTTAGAAGAGCGAATTCAGACCCAGCAGGAGACCACTTATCGGATCGATCAGTCTCTAAATCAAATCACTCAGGAACTTAGAATAAGACAGGAGCGGGAAGGATATATCTCAGAACAGCTTTCCCGCGTAAGTAAAGAAGTTAGCGAGAATGAGGAGAAAAGGAATCATGCGTCGGAGCGTCTACATGCTTTGGACGGAAGGAAGAGCATTCTCCTCAAGACGGTTGAAGAAGCTAATCGAACGTTACTTGAGGATGAAAAACGATTCGCTGAAGTGAAGGCGCAAAGCGGGTTAGACGATATTGAGGTCTATAAGAATGCTCTTCAAAGGACACAATCTGAGCATACAGGGATATCCACAGAATTGAATAGTGCCAATCATTCGCTGATTGCCCTAAAGCAAGTATTCGAGCAACTTATTGGAGAAAAAAGTAGCAAGGAAAACGATTGGATTACCTATGAGGGGCAAGCGGAACAGCAGCAACGACAGATTGAAGCTGGAGAAGGCCGGGAACAAGAAAATATCCGAAAAATCGAGCTGATCCAAAATGAACTCAGAGCGCTGTTCGAACAGAATAAAGGAAGACAAAATCATCTCGTTGAAATGAATCGTGAACTCGAGCGGATGAAGGCGAAATACCATGCCTTAAAGAACCTCGAAGATTCCTTGGAGGGTTATCAGCGCGGAGTTCGTGAGGTGATGCAGGCGAAGAGAAAGAAGGTCCCTGCCTGTTCAGGTCTATGTGGGACAATTGCAGATTTGATTCAGGTTGAAGAGCGCTATGAAGTTGCGATCGAGACGGCTTTAGGTGGGGGCCTGCAGAATATCATAGCTGAGACGGAGAAAGCTGCTAAGGCTGCGGTGAATTACCTTAAGTCCCATCAACTTGGCAGAGCTACTTTCCTACCACTTGATGTCATTCAAGGCGGACGTACGACGGTGAGTAAAGATGCAGCTGCTGATCCAGGCTTTGTGGGAATTGCTGTGGATCTTATCCGTTTCGAGGAGAAGTATCGTTCAGCCTTTGAATCCCAGCTGGGGAGGATACTTATCGTAACCGATATGGAAGCTGCAACTCGCGTCGCCCGTGCTTCAGGCTATCGAGCTCGGATTGTAACCCTAGAGGGAGACCAGGTTCATCCCGGGGGATCCTTAACTGGAGGAAGTATACAGAGAAAAGGCGGAAATCTTCTGGGGCGTTCCCGAGAGATTCAGGAGCTTAAGCAGGAACTGGAGTCTCGGAGTGCTAAACAGAGAGAGCTTGAAAATGATGTGCAGGCTTATTCGAAGCGTAAGTTGGAACTCGAAGAAATTCTTAAAGGACTCGTTGTTGAGGGACAAGAACTTAAAGAAGGTCTTGCAGTCTTGCGCGCTCAAGCTAAGAATACCAAAGATCAAGTAGCGCGAATTCAGACTGAAATCGAAGGGCTCAAAATTCGGGAGGAAGCTTTACGGCAAGAAGAGGCGAATCATACGGCTCGGAAAGAAAATTTAGAGAAACGTCTCCATGAACTCACAGAGCAGGTTGATGAAGCTCAAAGTGCCTTGGCGCTACAAGAACAAAAGGCTAGAGAAGCAGGTCAGGAAGCGGATGCTCTTCTTGAACGTCTAACCCAAACCAAGGTTCAATCGGCCAAGTGGGAACAGGAGCTCAAGCAAGCCGAAGAAAGAATAGTCCAAGAACGAGCTGTTTTGAGTGAACTACAGAGTACCTTAGAACAAAAACGTCAAGACTTGACCTCTTTGGAGGCGGGAAAAGAGCTGCTCTTTAAAGAGAAAGAAGAATGGGAAACCCGTCGAGCAGAAGTGACTGAACATCAGATTCAGGCTCAGGAAGCCCTTGTCGCCCTTCGTAAGGAGCGAGAAGCACTGTCTGTAAAAGTCATCGAGCAGGAAGGTTTGGTGAGTAAAAAGCGTCAGGAACAGCAGAGTATCGAGCAGAAACTTCATGCTTTAGAACTTCGTGTTGCGCGCTGGGATACAGAGTGGGAAACCGGCCATAACCGTTTACAAGAGGAGTTTGAACTTTCCTGGGAAGAGGCTCAAGGGTATCAAACCGAGGAAGAGCGTGCCAAACTCTGGGCAAGAGTACAGGAAGTTAAACGTCAGATTGAAGTCCTAGGCCCTGTCAATCAGGCTGCAATTGAAGAATATCCTAAGATGCGGGAACGGTTTGAATTTTTATCCACACAAAAGCTGGATTTAGTGGAAGCGAATAACTCGCTTCGCGAACTGATTGGAGAACTTGACAAAACCATGTCAGAGCGCTTTGAAGAAGGCTTTAAGGCGGTTAATGAAGCCTTCCAGGTGGTTTTTAAAGAACTCTTCAACGGGGGTTTTGCAGAACTGCGTCTGGATGACCCCAATAACATCTTGGAGACAGGGGTAGAGATTATCGCCCAGCCTCCAGGGAAGAAGCCACAACTTCTTTCTCTCTTATCCGGAGGAGAACGGGCACTCACTGCAATCGGCTTACTCTTTGCTTTGCTTCGAGTAAAACCAAGTCCCTTCTGTATCCTCGATGAGATTGAAGCCTCCCTCGATGATGCAAACGTCAGCCGTTTTGCCCAGTATATCCATCGACTCTCCAGCTCCACACAATTCCTCGTCATTTCCCACAGGAAAGGTACGATGGAATCCGCAGACGTTCTCTACGGTATTTCCATGGAGGAATCTGGAGTATCGAAACTATTGTCTGTCAAACTAGAGGATCAGAATAAGGATACCACATGCGCTTGAAACGGCGGAGCAGGTCCCTCCTTTCAGAGAAAGCACGGGTAGGGTACTTCCTCACATCGATCCGTATAAAACAAAGACGATGTCCCTAAACTTGGGGGCATCGTCTTTTCCAGTATCTCTATCTCAGATATTTTTACTACGGGTTTAAATATTGTTTTCTTTAACTAAAAAGGGTATGATCGATAAGTTAAATACAAAAAACTTAATTCACAAAGTAGGGGTTTAAAATGTTTTTTCAAATTTTACAAAAACTTACATTGAATATGAGTTTGATCGTTACTTTAGCTTTCTTAATCAGTAAAACGACAATATTTAAAAGGACAATGAGAGGTAATGTCAAGAAAACCGAAAAGGCTCTACTTATTGTGTTCTTCGGTTGTATAGGTATTTTAGGAACTTACATCGGTCTTCCAGTAAAAGGAGTTTTGGCTAACTCAAGGGTTATTGGTATAGCTGCTGGAGGACTATTAGGTGGCCCGACTGTGGGCTTAATAGCTGGTATCATTGCTGGAGGACATCGGTTATTACTCGGTGGTGTAACTGCAGTAAGTTGTGGTATTGCAACAGTTTTAGTTGGCCTTTTCACGGGCTATATTTCCAAACTTGTGTCGCCAAGAATATTAACATGGAAAGAAACTCTAGTTTTTGGTATGGTCGCTGAAGTTATAGAGATTGTTTTTATTTTATTTTCGCAACCTTTCGCTGCTGGACTGGATTTGGTGGAAACAATAGGCCTCCCGGTTATTATAATGAACGGAATCGGTATAGCGATATTTTATGGTATTGCACAGAGTTCGTTGATTGAGGAGGAGCGTATCGGTGCTTTACAGGCACAAAAAGCCTTGCAAATCGCAAACTTAACCCTACCTATTTTAAGAATGGGCCTGAATGAAGCTACGGCTGAAAAGGTCGTTAAAATAATTTTTGATCGAGCAGACTATGCAGCTGTAGCCTTAACAGATGGGCAAAGAGTATTAGCCTACGTTGGTAAGGGTTGTGACCATCATAAGCATGGTAAGGAAATTCAAACGAGGGCAACTTTAGAGGCTTTAGAATCTGGAGAAATTAAGTTAGCAGCGACTAAAGAGGAAATAGGATGCCTTGATAGCAAATGTCCGTTGTTTACAGCATTGATCGTACCGTTACACTATCAAGATTTGGTTGTTGGCACCCTTAAAATATATCGGGAGGGTCCGCGTGGGGTAAGCCAAATCGATTGGGAATTTGCTTCAGGACTAGGAATGCTTTTTTCTACGCAATTAGAGCTAGCAGAATTAGAGGTAAAGTCTAGACTTATCAGTAAAGCTGAGCTTAGGGCCCTCCAAGCCCAGATTAACCCTCATTTTTTATTTAATACTATTAATACAATTGTTTCCTTCTGCCGAACAAATCCGGATAGAGCTAGGGATCTTCTTCTGCAGCTCGGGGATTTCTTTCGCAAAAACTTACAGAGTGGTGATCGTTATGTTACTTTAGAGGAAGAATGTGAGCATATCCGAGCGTATTTAGCAATTGAACAAGCTCGCTTTTTCGATCGACTAAAAATCGTTGAACACATACAACCAGAAACTTTGAATTGGAAGCTTCCTGGGCTAACTCTTCAGCCTCTCGTGGAAAATGCAATTAAACACGGGATTTATCCGTCCAGGATCCCGGGAGAGATCTTAATCACTGCTTCAATTGAAAACGATCGTTTAATAATTAGTATTAGAGATAATGGGGTTGGGATGCGTGAGGAGACCATTAAACAGATTCAGAATGGGGTTAAGATTCAAAGTAAGGGTTTAGGAATTGGCCTTAATAACGTATCACAGAGGTTAAAACACGCCTATCACGGGCAGGCACAATTAGTAATTCAAAGTGAGACCAATAAAGGAACCTTGATTACCCTAAGCATACCCGAAATGTATCAATCTGAAATTGCCTAAAGGAGTAGAAGTATGAGAGTCATTGTTGCGGATGATGAACTACCGGCTAGGGAAGAACTCATCTATCTCCTTAGCCAACAAGAAAATGTTGAGATCGTTGGTGAAGCGGCTACAGGTGAAGAAACCTTCGAAAAAGTACAAGCTTTGCGTCCCGATGTAATCTTTTTGGATATTCAAATGCCTGATGCTTCAGGTGTGGACGTTGCGCGTAGAATATTGAATGAAAAGATTGAGACGGCAGTGGTATTTGCAACAGCTTATGATCAATACGCCTTGAATGCTTTTGATGTTAATGCTATTGATTATTTGCTTAAGCCCTTTAAGGAAGAACGCTTGAAAGCTACGATTCAACGACTAAAAAAACGTTTCAGCGATGAAAAATCGTCAGGGATACCTAATTTAAGCAAACCTATTAATGCTGAGTTTTTGGGGAAAATTGAGCAGCTCTATTCTATGTTAATACCAGCTACGGAACAGGGAAAACTCAAAGTCGAAGAGAATGAGAGAATTTATTTAATACCGACAAATGAGGTCATCTATGCAACGGTAGAAGGGCGTTCGGTTCGAGTTTTTACCGAAAAAAGAAGTTATCTAACCAGTTACACCTTGAGTGAGTTAGAAAATCTATTAGGTCATTCTTTTTTACGGGTCCATAAAAGCTTTCTGGCTAACCTGAGTAAAATTGATTCAATCATTCCCTGGTTTAACAATACCTACAATATCATGATGCAGGGCGGCACTGAAGTACCCGTCAGCCGATCTTATGTGAAGGCCTTCCGTGAGCGGTTAGAACTTTAATAATTTAATTAATAATTTAATAAATTGGCATTTCAGACAGGATTTTCGGCGACTTACGCGGCGAACCCTGTCTTTTTTGCGTATATTTACAGTTCTTTTTAATTTTTCTGTAGAATCTGAATGAACATTTGTTTTCCGCTATTGAGATTTTAAGGAAAGGAGTAACGAAAACAGTATTCGAACTTAATCTTAAATTTTTTTAAAGGAAAGGTGGACTCATGGATGCCGTGGACTCAGAATTATGCTGCACTTGGCAATAGCCTAAGCTTAACGGCGCTCGCTGTTGCAATCCCTATCTTCTTCTTATTCTGGGCATTAGCTGTGAAAAGAATGAAAGGCTATATTGCTGGATTACTAACGCTCTTAATTACCCTTGTCGATGTTATTCTCGTTTACAAAATGCCTGTTTCAATTGCTCTTTCCGCAACCGCCTATGGTATGTTATATGGTCTTTGGCCTATTGCCTGGATAGTTATCACAGCTGTGTACTTATACAATTTAACGGTTGAGGCCGGTCAGTTCGAAGTTATCAAAAGTTCTATTGCTTCGATTTCTAATGACCGCCGACTCCAAGCTCTTCTTGTGGCATTCTCCTTTGGGGCGTTTCTTGAAGGGGCCGCAGGTTTCGGTGCTCCTGTTGCAATTACGGGTGCGCTCCTTATCGGACTCGGTTTTGAACCCCTAAAAGCTGCAGGTCTATGCTTGATTGCCAATACTGCTCCTGTTGCCTTCGGCGCGATTGGTGCTCCAATCATTGCTGCAGGCGCCGTAACCGGAATGGGAGACTTCGTAATTTCCCAAGCAGTCGGCCGCCAACTTCCCTTCCTTTCCGTTGTGATTCCACTTTACCTCGTTGTTCTCATGGCGGGATGGAAGGCAGCAAAAGAAGTTATGCCCGCAATCTTAGTGACAGGATTCTCCTTCGCAATTGCTCAGTGGTGGTCCTCAAACCATCTCGGAGCGTACCTCCCGGATATTGTTTCTTCTTTAGTATCTCTAATTTCGCTCTCAGTCTTTTTGAAGTTCTGGAAGCCCAAGACACTCTGGCGTTTTCCACACGAGAAAAATGATGAAATTGATGAAGTTACCCATTATTCAGGTGGTCAGATTGTGAAGGCTTGGTCTCCATTTATCATCTTGACCGGTATGGTGACAATCTGGGGAACTCCGGCCTTTAAGACGTGGGCAGTGGATAAAATGCATTTAGTATTCTATGTTAAATCTTGGCCCGGTCTCGATGGCTTAGTCTATAAAGCGTCTCCGATCGTAGCTAAGCCAGCAATTTATTCTGCTTCATTTAAATGGGATTATTTCTCAGCTGGTGGTACAGCTATCCTATTTACCGCGATTATCAGTATGTTCATACTCGGTATTAAGCCTGCTGATGCAGTAAAAGTTTTTGGGAAAACAATCAAGCAGCTAATCTATCCAATTATCAATATGTCTGCCGTTCTCGGCTTTGCTTATCTAGCGAATTATTCTGGTCTTTCTTATACCCTTGGACTCTTATTTGCATCCACAGGGAAAGCCTTCCCACTCCTCTCTCCTGTACTTGGCTGGATGGGTGTATTCCTGACGGGTTCTGATACGTCTGCAAATGCCCTTTTTGGTAAACTCCAACAGGTTACCGCTGAACAAATCGGAATTAACCCGGTACTTACTGTGGCTGCGAATAGCTCAGGCGGAGTTGTCGGTAAAATGATTTCACCTCAGTCTATCGCGGTCGCCGCTGCAGCGACATCCTTGGTCGGTCGGGAGTCAGATCTCTTCCGCTTTACGGTGAAACATTCACTGGTCTTCTTGGTCGTTGTTGCGATTATGATCTATCTTCAAGCTTATGTTGTCCCAGGAATGATCCCGACGTTGGCTGCAGCAATAAAGTAGTATGTTATAACGAAAGGAAGTATATGAATATGCCATGGAATCAGAATTATACTGCGTTAGGCGGTAGTGTATTCCTAACTGCTCTTGTGGTAGCTATTCCAATCTTCTTTCTTTTTTGGGCCTTGGCTATTAAACGGATGAAAGGTCATATTGCCGGATGGTTGACGCTTCTGATAGCCATTGTTGATGTGGTTCTTGTTTATAAGATGCCTGTTGGAATAGCTATTTCTTCATCATTACTCGGTGTTGTAAATGGACTTTTCCCGATTGGTTGGATTGTGCTAACCGCCGTATTTCTCTATAACCTAACGGTTGAGGCGGGACAATTTGAGATTATCAAAAGTTCAATTTCTTCAATTTCTAGTGATAGAAGAATGCAAGCTTTGCTCATTGCGTTTTCATTTTCGGCCTTTATGGAAGGGGCTGCAGGCCAAGGCGCACCTGTTGCAATAGCAGCAGCGATGTTAATTGGTTTAGGTTTTCCTCCGTTGCAGGCCGCAATTGTTTGTCTTGTTGCAAATACTCCACCAGTTCCGTTTGGGCCTGTCGGAACACCTACGATCATGATGTCGTCGGTTACAGGTATTAGCGATTTACTTCTTGCTCAAGGTGTTGGCCGTAACATGTCCTTTATCGCTCTGATTATTCCTATTTTCATGTTGATTGTGCTAGCTGGATGGAAAAACACGAAGGACGTTTTACCAGCGGCTTTCGTTGTAGGTATTGGTTATGCAATCCCGAACATTCTTATTACACAATATTTAGGCGTTGCTCTTCCTAGTATTGTGTCGCCTATTGTTTCTTTGATTGCTTTAACGGTATTTCTAAAGTTCTGGCAACCCAAAACAATTTGGCGCTTCCCTAACGAAGGTACTTCAGAAGACTCTAAGATAACCTATACCAGTGGTCAAATTTTTAAAGCTTGGTCCCCTTTCTTAGTCCTAATGATTGTAATGGGTATTTGGAGCACCCAAGGGTTCAAAGATTTAATAGCTAAAAAACTTCAATGGTTTGTTAATATACCGCATTGGCCAGGAGTCGATGGCTTAGTCATGAAAACTGCGCCTATTGTCGCTAAGCCTGCGGTTTATGCTGCAAGCTATAAATGGGATTTTTTTGCGGCTGCAGGTACCGCCATGTTGATTTCAGCGTTGATTACCATGCTTATTTTAAAGATTAGTCCTGCACGTGGAGCAAAAGTCTTTGCTCAAACCTTTAAGCAACTCGTTTTTTCACTAATCACCATTGCATCCGTTCTTGGTTTGGCATATCTTGCTAACTACTCAGGTATGTCTTACACCCTGGGGTTAGCATTTGCCTCTACAGGCGTTATTTTCCCAGTCTTCTCGCCAGTGCTTGGTTGGTTAGGCGTTTTCTTAACAGGATCAGTAACCTCTTCTGCTGCTTTATTCGGAAAGCTTCAACAAGTTACCGCAGGTCAGTTGGGACTCAACCCGGTTTTAACAACATCAGCAAATCTGATTGGTGGCGTTATGGGAAAGCTTATTTCTCCTCAGTCCATCGCGATTGCTTGTGCTGCTACAGGTTTAGTGGGTAAAGAGAATGAGATATTCAGAAGGACTTCTAAATATTCACTTATGCTCCTTGGTGTTGTTATTGTTATGATTTTAGTACAAGCGTATATGTTCCCAGGAGTAATTCCAGAAATCGCTTCGTCAGCGATTCATTAAGCGAACTAATCACAAAGGAAATGATTATTGTCCTTATTTTTATCAAATTGCGTCAGGAGGTCCATTATGAGTGACAGAGTCTTTAACCTAGATGAATTAGCGAAGTTTGATGCCAATGTTCCTCAAAAAGTACTGGTTTACCAAACTGACAAAACTTTAGCGGCTATGTGGTGTCTGGAACCTGGTCAAGATGTGTTCCTTCATGCCCATCCAAATGGCGATGATGTTTGGATTTGCTTAGAAGGGGAATCAGGACTGTATTTTGCAGGAGAAGGCGAAGAAATTCCGATTAAAAAGGGTATGGCAATTCTCGCCAAGGCGGGTCAAACTCATGGCATGCGTAATACCGGAAAAGACCGCTTTGTGTTCGTTGGCGTCTGCGGACCGGTACCCCTTGAGACGGTAAGATTATCGAATTAAAGATAGAATAATTTTTAATGTTCCTTACAGAAGTCGCCTTTTCATGTTGAAAAATATCTACATAAAAAGGCGACTCAGATTTTATCTAATCGCTTATACAATTTGCTGAAAAAAGGGAAAAAACACCTTTATTTGATTCGAGAGTTTAACGAAATGGAGTAATATAAAGTTCTTTTTGGAGCTGAAATCTTTTAGAACATTAAAGGAGCATTACTATGTCTATTAAACTCAAGTTGCCACTATTCATCTCACTTTTAGTTGCCGTCGCACTTATTGTCACTAGCGTTTCTGTATATTTCTCTGTCTCGAAGGTGGTTACAGCTCAAAGCAACAAAGAATTAGAGACAAATGCTTTACGTGCAGGGAAGGATATTGAGAATCTAATTAACGAAGAAAAAACAATTACATATTGCTTATCCCAAAATCGTGCTCTGGTTGAGCTGTTGGAAGACCCTGCAAATGCAGATGCTAAAAATGAGGCTAATGCTTTTCTGGCTCAATCGTTCAAGCAGATGCCCAATCACCAACATATACAAGTTAATAATAATCAAGGCATTATTGTTGCGGATAGCGACCCTAAAAATATAGGTTCAAATTCCTCAGCACGAGACTATTTTAAACAGGCTATTCAAGGAAAGGAAAACATCAGTCAAGTTCTACAATCGAATGTTGGTAATCATGACAATATCATTGTTATTGCATTTCCGATTAAAGATGATTCTGGAAAAGTTATTGGAGTTTTGGGAAATGTAGTGACAACTAATTTTTTTAGTAACGATTTGGGAACAGTAAAACCTGGACAAGCGGGATACGCGTATTTACTTGACGACACTGGAAAAATGTTAGTCCATCCTGATAACACCTTAATTAATCAGAAAGTTCCTGTTCCAGAAATACAGGTAATTTCGGATAAAGGAGAAAAACCCACTGAGTTAGCCGTTAAATCTATGCAATATAATTATCAAGGGCAAGCGCGTGTCATGAGTTACTCAATTATCCCAGGGACAAATTGGTTATTAGCTATTACCAGTACCCAAGCGGATGTGAATGCCCCAGTTCGTGGGATTATGGTAACCATGTTAATTATTCTCCTCATTGTTATTGTGATTGCAGTCTTTTTAGGGATTGGTATTTCTCGTACCTTTACAAAGCCAATTTCATCTTTAAATCAAGCAATGGGCAAAGTTGCAAATGGTGATTTTAGAGTTACGATGGACATAAACTCAAAAGATGAACTCGGAACTCTATCCCGTAGTTTCAACGATATGGTGGAAAAGGTTCGAGGGCTTTTAATTAATATGAATGAAGCCATTAATAACCTAAACGCCTATAGTAGTAATCTAGATGAGTCAGCAAGAACCACGGCTGTTTCGGTTGAACAAACCTCTATGACTACTCAACAAATTGCGAAAGCCATTGAGTCCCAAGCGTCAGGGACAGAATCGGCTTCCATGAAGATTTCCGCACTAGGGGAAGAAATCGAGCAAATCAATGAACAATCCGAACTCATGAAACAAACATCGGATGAGATTAGTGAGATTGTAAATCGCGATAAAGCTGTCGTAGAAAAGCTCTTAGCGATAACCGAACAGAATGAACAAGAAGTAGAGAAGATTTCTGAAGTAACCCAAGAACTTGAAAAGAGCTCAAACAATATTGGGGATATAACCCTAGTCATTAGCGGGATAGCCGAACAAACCAACCTACTGGCACTCAATGCTTCGATTGAGGCCGCCAGAGCAGGGGAAGCAGGGCGAGGATTTGCAGTTGTAGCTGAAGAAATACGAAAACTTGCTGAACAATCTACTGATTCGGTTAAAAGGATTGATCTAATTATTAAAGAAGTTCAGAATGGGACGCTAAGAAATGCAACTTCCGTGAATGCAATCCAAGCAATTGTTCATGAGCAAATGGAGTACGCATCTAAAACTCAGGTAGCATTTGATAAAATCTTTAATAAGATTCAGGAAATATTAAATAAAATTCTTTCAACCGCAAGTGCCTTAGATATGATGAATCGAAGTAAAGATGATGTCATTGCTTATATGCAAAATATATCAGCATCGAGTGAAGAAGTTTCCGCTTCGGTTGAAGAAGTAACGGCTACCTCCGAAGAACAAACTGCAATGGTCGAACAACTCGCCCAGTTAGTTCAATCAATTAACGGTTTGTCAAATGAACTCGTGACAAAGAGTTCTGTTTTTAAATTCTAATAAGATAATAAAAAGTAAGAATCATAACACTCTTAAAAAAACGATTTCCTTTTGCAGGTGAAAGAAGCAAGGGGGCGTTCTTTTGCTTCCTTCTTTGATTGCTGATCATTGCGTTAGGAAATGATAACCTGGTTGAATAAAGGGTTCGCTCAAATAAGAAAGTAATTCTTATTTGAGCGGATCTTTTTATTGCTCTTTATTGTCCCGGAACACAAATAATGCCCTCAACAATTCCTACTGGGAAAGTCAAGGGCTTAATAGTTTACTTCAAAGTTATTTGGATATTCACGAACGTTTAGGAAAAGCCTAGTGCGGACCCACATGCTAGGTGGTGTGGGAGGACGGGGGCTAATCGCCCCCCCCTACTCGATTTGCTATTCCGAAAGCAGTAGGGAGCAATTGAATTTTAATTGGTTAATAGATGGGCAACCAAAAGATTGTCTATTTGACCAGTAAATCCTACAAGTTCGAACCCAGTCAGGAAATGTTACACAGAAGTTCCTAGGAGTGCTATGTTACCAGAGATGGTGAGGGATTTTTTAGGAGATTTAGTCCGAGCAATAACTGGCACGATTATTGCAATGAATAGTCTTTAGAAATTTCAAGGAGGTCATCATTATGAAAGAAATACTAACAAATAAAGCTGCTGCCCCGGTTGGACCGTATTCTCAAGCAATTGAGGTATCAAATCTCGTCTTTACTTCTGGGCAACTTCCTGTAAATCCTGAGACTGGAGAAATCGATCAAGATAATATAGAGTGGCAAACGAATCAGGTATTGAATAACCTTAAGGCAATTCTTGAGAGGGCCGGGACGAATTTTAACAATGTTGTTAAGAGTACAATCTTCTTAAAAGATATGAATGATTTTGCCACTGTCAACAAAATTTATGGTGAAGCATGTGGAAAGCTTTTTCCGGCACGTTCATGTTATCAGGTTGGGAAATTGCCTAAGGATGCGCTGATTGAAATTGAAGTTATAGCGGTAAAAAACAATTAGTCTTAGTTCATGATTCAGAGATAGGGTTAACGTAATTGGTTATAATGAGGCAACACATTCCTTGATATATGTGTTGCCTCACTGACTATTTATGCAGCCTGGAGTTAAAAATGGAGGAAGATTATTAGAAATGGGTTAACCAATAAATCACCAATGTTGCTCGGTTTAAATATTAAATATCGGGGTTAATATTGTACTTGAGGTTAAATCAGGGTTTAAAAAACAAGAAAGTTGGACTATTGGACATATGTAAAGTATTTTATTCCGCCTAGAACGAAAATTTAGAAAATAGCGACAGAGTTGGTGAGATTATTGCATTGATTACCGGACAGGTGATTGAAGCAATCATCAATATCAGCATGAGGGGGATTTAACTTGACTCACATCAGAATTACATCCGGCGAATTTATCTTTGTCGCACAACTGGAAGAAGAAAAAGCTCCCAAAACAAGTGAATGGTTCCTAAACTTATTACCTTTTAAAGCTCGAATGATTCAGGCTCGCTGGAGTGGTCAGTCAACTTTTATTGATCTGAAGGACCTCGGTGCAAATATTCCTTACGAAAGCCCTACCAGCCATCCGTCAAAAGGAGAAATCCTTATGTATCCCGGCAAAGAACTAAGTAATGGCGAGATTCTTATACCATACGGTGGTACATGCTTTGCTTGTCCACGTGGTCAAATCGCAGGGAATCACTTTCTCACTATTGTTGAGGGTAACCAACGACTCCCGGAGCTTGGTAGGAAGACTCTCTATGAAGGGGCACAGGAGATAGTATTCGAGAGAAGAGTATAACCCCCCGTCCTTATTAACGGAGGTGATTTTAGGGAAAGTACATTTTAAACCGGCTACTATATTGTCGGTATTTGTGCAGTGGCTGTCGCAGGATCGATCTGTGCTGTGCTCGATGTACTCTGTGGATATTGCGGTGGAATAGTGGACCATATCATCATGAGAATTGTTGAGACTTTAATCGCTCTGCCGAATATTTTACTCATGCCCGTATTTGTTAGTGTGTTCGGTCCTAGTGTGGTAACCCTTATTCTAGTAATGGGGGGAACCACTTGGACGGGTTATACCCGACTCATACGTGGAGAGGTCCTCAGTTAAGAGAACGGGATTTTGTCCGGGCAGCTCGTTCTATCGGGACAAAGGACAGAGTGATTATGTTTAGACATATCATAGCTAATGTTTTTTCAACCTTTATTGTTGTATGTACCATGAATGTAGCAGGAGCTATTCTCTCTGAAGCTTCTCTAAGTTTCCCTGGTCTGGGCATTCAACCCCCTACGATTTCCTGGGGATATATGCTGAACGAGGGAAGAATGTACTTAGCGACTAGCTGGTGGTTAGCAACCTTCCCTGGCCTTGCAATCACAACAACTGTATTAGGTATTATTTTCCTCGGAGACTGGTTACGTGACGTATTTGACCCGCGTTCACAAGGCCGCCGGTTGTAGAGGGAGGGAAGTATAATGCAAAACTACGAAATATTACTGGATGTACAAGATTTGCGAACTTGCTTCCAGACGGATCATGGAGAATCGCGGGAATGGACATATGGTGGCCTGCCATTATCCTCTTGAAGTCAGTCAGGGAATAATATTCGAATACTCGAACAAAGTCGTTATTAATCAATAGTTATCTTACATCTAAAGGACATGTGACAGTCGCCACCAGGACATGCAAAATATGGTCTTCTAATTCACATTGTTATTTTCACAGCTAAATGTTTCAAATAAGGTTAAAGGGGTGGAACTATGATTAACAAAGAAAGATTGTTTAATCGGATTTTAGAAGTTGGAGAAATCGGAAGACAGGAATCCGGTGCAGTGAATTGCCTTGCTTTCACGCCTGAGGATAAGTCTGCAGTCGACCTCGTTGCTACTTACATGAGAGAGGCCGGATTAGAGGTCCGTATGGATGCCGCAGGTAATTTAATCGGGCGCAAAGAAGGGAGAAATCCGAAGGCGTCTGTAGTGATGACAGGTTCGCATATTGATACTGTTTATGATGGAGGAATGTTCGACGGTCGTCTAGGGATTTTAGGAGGAATTGAAGCACTTCAGACCATGAATGAACAGGGTATCATCACGGAACATCCTATAGAGGTTTATATCTACCGTGACGAAGAAGGAACACGTTTTTCGAGTGGCTTCTCCGGTGCAAGGCATCTCGTGGGAGCAAATAAACCTGAAATACTAGCTCACACCGATAAGGATGGGATAACAATCGCTGAGGCTTTAAGGGCAAATGGAATAGACCCGGAACGTGTTAGTGAAGCCGCTCTACCACCCGGCTATGCTAAAGCCCAAGTCGAATTACACATTGAACAAGGTAAAGTCCTCGAAAGTCATAACCTATCTGTCGGTGTTGTCACAGGAATCTGCTGCCAAACGAGGGGGAAACTTGTCCTTACAGGGGAAGCCGGCCATGCGGGAGCAACTCCCATGAATCTACGCCGTGATCCGCTGGTTGCTGCGGCTGAGATTATTCAGGTCATCGAAAAAGCTGCCCAAAACAAAGAAACTGCGGTCGCAACAGTGGGTAGAATCAACGCATTCCCTGGCGGAGTCAATGTTATTCCGGGGATGGTTGAGCTCAGTATTGATGTTAGAGCGCAGTCTACAGAGACTCGTGATGCAGTTTTAGAGGAAATATATGCCCAGGCTAAAGAAATCTGCATCAGGCGTGCTATAGAGGTTGACCTTCAGATATTTAGTAAAGGGAGCGCACCGAAACCCTGTTCAGAGGATATACAAGAGGCAATATGCGAGTCCTGCGAGACACTTGGATTGCCTGTCTTTAAACTTCCTAGTGGTGCGGGTCATGACTCAGGGAGTTTTGCCAACTTTTGTCCCATGGGTATGATATTTATCCGCTCGAAAGATGGAATTAGCCATAATCCAGCTGAATGGAGCTCAGCAGAGGATTGTGCTGATGGTACCAATGTTCTATTCCATACACTTTTAAAACTAGCTGTACAGGTGCAATAATCGGAGTTATCTTAATGGTACAGGGGGAATCGAGTTACTCTCGGTTCTTCCTTTTTATATTTTTGTGAGATAAGAACTCCTGCGGAGATCTTTCTTTTGGTTATGTGCATTTAACCATATGGCAGCCAATTAGTAACCGGAATGAAGCGGAAATACAACTCAATATAAAATTACTGAATCGGATTGTGATAAAGCTTGATGATTTACAGTTAATGATAGTAGTAAGCGTCTGAAAATTATCATATTTTGACTATTTTTAGACCCTTGCGGCTATTTTAATATTACAAAATAAAGCATCTTCTATGATTACTCGCTGAGAAATACTTTCTTTCTTACTCAGCAAAATTAACTCGAATATGGCATGCTTTTTGCAATTGATTATATGTAAAGCGCTTAAGTCTATTATTTATCCCTATGTGAAAAGGGGGAGTGGTTAAAAGTCTAGTCAATGTTTTATAGAAGAGACCGAAAAAATTCAATAATGATGGAGGAAAAAGTCATGGCAGAAAAAAATCAAGTCGTAAAAGCGCCTCAAGCAAAGCAGCCCTTTTATAAAGGAATGTTCTTTCAGATTATGGCTGCAATGGTCATTGGTATTATTGTAGGTTGGTTATGGCCCGCATTTGGATCACCGCTTAAGCCAGTGGTAGACGGTTTCATTAAATTGATTAAGATGGTAATTGCCCCAGTCGTTTTCGGAGTTGTGGTCGTAGGTATCGCAAAGGTTGGAGATATCAAGACAGTTGGCCGTATCGGTGGAAAAACCATTCTCTACTTTGAGATCGTGACTACCATAGCTTTGGCAATCGGAATGATTACAGCTAATATCATCCATCCCGGAGCGGGAATGCATATCGATCCTTCCAGCCTAAGTGAAAAGGCCTTGGTAGCGCAAACCAAAGGAGCACAAATCCCTTCTACGGTAGATTTTATCCTTAACATCATCCCGAACAGTGTCGTCGGAGCATTTGCGAATAATGAACTTTTACAGGTGTTGCTGTTCTCTCTCCTCTTTGGCTTTGCCCTTCTTAAAATGAAAAAAGAGCGTGCAGAAGTCGTTATAGATGCTATCGAGCATTTCAATGAAGTCATCTTTAAGATGATTGGCTTCTTCATGAAGCTTTCAGTGCCTGTCACCTTTGCAGCCATGGCATATAGCATTGGTTTGTATGGTTTGGATATGCTGATTTCATTTGGTAAGTTAATTGGTGCAATGGCTGGGGCCTCATTATTGTTCATTGTTGTGTTAGGCATTATTGTAAGAGTATTCGCAGGAATTGGAATATGGCAACTGATCCGCTACATCCGCGAAGAAATAGTCATTTCTTTTGCAACAGGTTCGACGGAGGTTTGCATGCCGCGTTTGATGGCAAAATTCGAGCATGCAGGGTGTCACAGCTCAGTTGTCGGGTTAGTAGTACCAACTGGCTACTCCTTTAATCTAGATGGTGCTTCCCTTTATCTGTCACTTTCGGTAGTATTCCTTGCTCAAGCGATGGGTATCGATATGAGCATTGCACAACAGCTTACTCTTTTAGGTATTCTTATGCTAACCTCTAAGGGGATGGCAGGAATACCGGGCTCAGCTTTCGTAGCTCTTACAGCGAGCGCCTCGGCGACAGGTCTGATCCCAGCTGCGGCAGTAACCCTAATGTTTGGACCGGACCGTTTTATGGGAAAGATTCGTGTCTTTGTTAACATCGTCGGGTACGCATGCGCAACCTTCGTGGTTGCACGTTGGGAGCGTTTGCTAGATGTCAATCGTGCTAAGGATGTCCTTTCTGGGAGAATTGCCGAGCTTGATTTGAATAACGAAGAAGTTCAAAGCGCGGCGAAATAGTCCAGAGAAGAAGGTATAAGGTCGATATTAAAAGGAGAAGGGGGCAATCAGAATCAGAGATTCAGCAGCGTGTTCACCAAGTGCACCGATATTGAAGATGCGATATAATGTTTTGATGTTTCTCTGGGCCTGCTCTCTTCTTTCCCTTTTCGACCGAATGGTGATCAATGTTTCGCTACCTTTAATAGGCCGAGAATTTGCTGTCAATGAGGCTGCTCAAGGGTTTATTATTAGTCTTAGCTTTTTGAGCGTTTCTCTCTTTCAAATTCCCGGTGGTTTGATAACAGATAAAATCGGCCCAAGAAAGGCCCTAACTCTCTCGATGGGTTGGGCTGCGCTTTTCATTCCTCTAACTGGGTTGGCTTTTTCTTACCCTCTTATGTTGCTCATTCGCTTCTTACTTGGGGCAGGTGGTTCACTTTCAGCGGGGGCACCTATGAAAATCATGGCAACCTATTTTCCCCTTAAAGAACGGGCTACGGCTAACGCCATAAGATCATCTGTCAATAGTTTAGCGCCGGCGATTGCTACGATAGTCGCGGCTGCGGTTATTGGAACGTATGGGTGGCGTGTGGTTTTTGTAATGCTTGGAATCCCAGGGGCAATGATTGTCTTATATTTATTGTTCAGGTTTAGGGATAATCCGCTCGACTGTCCCAAGATATCTAAGAGCGAACTCACTGAAATCCAGACAGCTTCGGAATTAGAAGGCTACTCTGACGAGGAAGTTTCTAAAATAACGTATAGAGAGTTTCTAGGAAAACCGATCCTCTGGCAACTCATTTTAATCTGGTTTTTCTTTGATTTTACCTATTGGGGCTTTACATCGTGGCTACCTTCTTATCTTCTGAAGGCAAGGGGATTCACATTGGTTAAGACTGGGATGTATGGTGCGCTGCCGTATTTGATCGGAACGGCTTCGATGATCTTTGGTGGATACTTGTCAGATCGCTTCATAGGGAAAAGAAAATGGGTATTTGTCCCGAGTGCTTTGGTCGCTGCGTTAGCCTTATATCTAATGGTTTATGCATCAACAGACAGGATATTAATCATTTACCAATGTATTGCAGCTGCCTTCATGTTCATTGCTTTTGGCTCCTTTGGCGGCATTCAGTTCGATAGTTTACCGAAACATATCATGGCCTCGGCTTCTGCTACAGTGGGCGCCGCAGGCCAGATTGCAGGGATTATTTCACCATTCCTACTCGGTTACCTGATTCAAATTAATGGGGGGTCCTATAGTCACGCCTTTTTTGTGATAATTGCAAGCCTTGTTCTCGCTGCTGGTGTAGCACTTACCATTAAGAATAGAAAATGCAGATAGAAAATGTCATGAAAGGTGGAGGAGAAAAAATGAGTCAGAAGATATCTTTTGCTGTTACCGGTGATTCACTTACAGTCACAAGGTTACCAAAAGAGGACCCGAAGCTCGTTGCAATCAGGGAATTGTTAATGAAGTCGGATGTGCGCTTTACAAATCTTGAGACTTCCATTCATAATTACGAAAATGACGTTTATCCGTCCAAACATAGTGGCGGAGACTGGATTGCCGCACCACCTTCCGTAATATCCGATATGGTTTGGTTGGGATTTAACCTGCTAGGTGCTCCCAACAATCATAGTATGGATTGGTCTCATAATGGCTTAGTTAGGACGATTGAAAATCTTGAGCGAGAAGGTGTAACCTATGCGGGTATAGGGAGAAACTTATCTGAAGCAAGTCGTCCCAGGTATTTCGAAACTGCGAAGGGTCGTGTGGCGCTTGTCGCAGTGAATACAAGCTTTCGCGACTGGCATCCTGCAGGGGAACAACGGAAGGATTTTATCGGGAGACCGGGAATTAATGCGTTACATTTTACTACGGTTCATAGAATCTCCGAAGAAGCTATGCAAAGCTTAAAGGTAGTAGCAGGCCAAACTGAAATCAATAAACGAATTAAGAATAATCAGGATGGGACATTCAACTTTGGGGAGCATCTTTTCGAAGTCGGTGAACCTGGAACCTATACAAAAATGGACCAAAATGATGCAAAGCGAATTGAGAGAGCGATTAAAGAGGCTCAAAGGCAGGCCGATATCGTACTCGTAAGTGGTCATTCGCATGAGATGAAAGGAAAAGATAAGCAAGAGTTAGCTGATTTCCAACGCGAATTTGCCTATATGTGTATTAATGCAGGGGCACATGCCTATATTGGCCATGGACCTCATGTTTTAAGAGGAATTGAAATCTATAATGAGCGGCCAATTTTCCATGGACTCGGGGATTTCTTTTATCAATGCGAACTCATCGAAAAGGCACCTTCAGAGTTTTATGAGAAATTCGGCAATCTAAGTTCTGAGCAGTGTACTGCTGATGGATATGACTTTAGAATTGCCTCAGGCGGCTTGTTGGGTGAAACAAATCCGAAGTGTTTTGAATCTGTAATCGGCACTTTTGATTTTGTAGAGGGTAAACTTCAGAATGTAGCTATTCATCCGGTTACGCTCGGTTTTAATCAGCCTCGTTCCCGAAAGGGATCTCCTGAGCGGGCTTCCGCCGAAGACGGAGAAAGAATTCTTAAGGAAATGCAGGAGCTTTCCGCGAAGTTTGGAACGACTATCGAAGTTAAAGATGGCGTCGGGATTGTGAAACTTAGCTAATAGCTCGTTAGAGGAAAAGTAATTTATATTTTTCGTTAGCTTCAGTAGAAGACACCAGCAGGGTCTTCTGCTGAAGCTTTCTTTGTACTGTCAGAAAGTATAAGCTTCGTATATACTTTTCAAGCATTAGTGCAACCAACGACTTCGCCTTTCTTTTATGCACTATAAAGGCTCGGCGAAGCCGGGTTTTCTTTATAATAGACAAATGGGCTGCACAGAGAGTGGCAGCCCAAATAGTAGGAAAGCAATAAAGAAAGCTATTTTAGTGGCTAACAGAGAGCTGAAGCTAATTCTTGTCCTTTCGAAGTAAGCTCAAGTCCTGATTTACCTCGATTTTTGCGAATATAACCTTTTACCGAGAGCTTATCGAGCCGTGTGCGGATTTGCTGCTCGGATAGATTGAAGCCTTGGTTGCAAGAGAGTTCAGACAGCTTCTTTCTTCCAATAGATTCCTTGCGTTGGTTGTATTTATCGATAGCTTGCATTAGGAAAAGTTCAACTTCGTCTAAGGGCAGGTTACCTACGCGACTTTGGCTGATATCCTCAGGAAGGTGATAGGGCATGATAACGTCCTCATCGCAAATTGCTAAAATATACTCTGCGGTGTTTTCCAATTCTCGAACGTTGCCGGGCCAATTGTAATTAAGAAGGATCTTTTCGGCATCGGATGAAATTTTAAGTTTTATATTGCTTTTGTTTTGAAGAAAATGTCGAAATAGAGCGAGGATATCCTCTTTTCGTTCACGCAGGGGAGGGAGATTCAGATAGAGTTTTTTTAGACGGTAATAGAGATCTTCTCTGAAAAGAGATTTCTCAACCTGTTCAAGTAGATTTTTATTAGTCGCTGCGACCACGCGAACATCGACAGGGATGATCGTATTTCCGCCGACCTTCAGGATTTCTTTTTCCTGTAGGACTCTGAGTAGACGGAGTTGAATTTTAGGTGGAATATCCCCAATTTCATCGAGGAAGATAGTCCCACCGTTTGCCATTTCAAATAAGCCAATTCTTCCACCTTTTTTGGCACCTGTAAAGGCACCCTCTTCATAGCCGAAAAGCTCGCTCTCAATCAAATCTTCGGGTAAAGCGGAGAAATTAACTGCGAGAAAGGGGCCGTTTCGCCTTGGGGAGTAGTTATGAAGGGCGCTTGCGAAGAGTTCCTTTCCAGTGCCGCTTTCCCCAAGAATTAATATATTATAGTCGCTTTGAGCTAATTTTTTCCCTTTTTCGATAGTTGAGGTTATGACTGGAGATTTGTGTATGATATTTTCGAAAGAGTATTTGCCGTAATATCCTTGCTTTTTTAATTCTTTACGCAACCGACTTTCCAGGTTGATTCGTTCACGCGCATTCTTTATCGTACAAACATAAGATTGAGAGGACTCTAAGTATATTTTTCCAAAAAGGTATTCGGTCTGTGAGATACTAAACATACAATCATTAATTTTATCATCAAAGAAAAAGTCTACCATGGTTTTTGTGACTAGAGATGATGTTCTGAGATCCTCATTGTTTTTGATACCCAATATCTTTTCGGCATTAGTATTTGTTGTTGTTACGAAGCCAGTTTTCTTGAACGAAAAAATTCCATCATCCACACTGTTTATGACCTTAAAAAGAAATTCATTAATATTTTTAATGTTTTGGGCATAATCATGTAATTCCATACCCTGGGAAATGATTTTATTTAGATATTTAGCGGAGACAAGGTGTGCTCGGTCATCAAATAAGCTAAGTGCTTGGAGAAGTTCGACAATAGTGGTCAAATCCAATATTCTTGTCCCAATGTTAATGATAGGTGCTAAGCCTGGGGGGCACATCGACTCTTCTCCCGGAGTGATGACATAGTCAAAATCATAGGATTGAAGCCTACAGTTCGGATAATATGGGGTAAAGTTAAAGCTGCTGAAACCTGCACGCTGGAGAATTTCGGCAACTTCTATTGCGGTATCATAGGTGTCATTAACCATAAGAATACGACTATCTTTTTGTAGAGGGTACAGTTTGTCCAATTTAGAAAAATTCAAAGTTCTGCGAGCTACAATGATCTTACAAGATTCGTCAATACAGGGTAGGGCCTTATCGCGAATACTTGAAGAAGTTACAAGCACGACCGAATTGAATATCTTTTGCATGCTCCCTGTTTCAATCGAATAGCTGATTATATGAATTTCCCTCGAAAATAATTCGTTTAGCTGTTCTTCTAGTTTTAACCTCGTTGACTCAGTACCGGAGATAAGTACAAATCTCATCATTTTTTATCGCCCCCTAACCCATTATAGCTGATTTATCAGTAACTTTAAACGCTAGTTAGTTAGAGAAAGCAGCAAATTCGCCGAAATTCGTGACAATGGTAAAAATAAAGAACTATTGTTAAACGGTAAGAGTAATTCCTTACTCGATGCTCACAAGATATGGATGAATATCTCTCGACTGCAGCCAGCAATAAAGCACAGTATGGTTATAACAATCCAAAAGTTGATGAATTATTAAACAAAGCCCGTAACAACATGAATTTTGAAGAGCGCAACAAACAGTATCAACAAGTTCAAGAAATCTTAGCAGATGAGGTTCCCTATATTCCGTTATGCCTAAAGCACTATTTTCGGCTGTCAGTGACAGCGTCTCATTTAAGTCCACACCTGATAAAATGATGGATGTACGGGATATGAAGAAAAAGCAAAGGTCGCCACCTCTGACTTTTCGAAGCAGAGGTGGTTTTTCGTTTTACCCTAGTTGAAAAGATTTTTAATTCAGCTTTGGGGGCAAATGGTTTATTAATGGGTGGTTTATAATTAACCAAAATCATTTAGCGAAAATATGCATGGTTTAATATATACCTGTAAAGTGGGCTAGTTCCGCGTAGTTCCTTGAAAAGCATGGCGTAGGTTTGATTATGTTTTAAGGTTCAAGCAAGAAAAGTAAGTCTTAGTGCTGGCATGCAAATTGCAATAAGTAATATTTAAGACTAAAATATTAAATACACAATTATGGAGGAGATTGAACAATGACACGCATTAAAATTACTTCTGGCAAATTCACTTTCATCGGAAGATTGAACGAAGAACAATGTCCTAAAACCTGTGAATGGTTTCTTAACCTTTTACCCTATAAAGAAACTATGATTCACGTATCCTGGAGTGGTCAGGCAAGTTTCATTCGTCTACAAGACCTTGGTCACGGAGTACCTTTTGAAAACCCAACGAGTCGTCCGTCCAAAGGGGAAGTTCTAATGTATCCAGGAAATATTCCTAATTTACAAATGGGAGGAGAAATCTTCCTTCCATGGGGCGGAAATGTTTTTGCATGCCCTAATGGAAATCTGGTTGGGAATCATTTCATGACGATTATTGAAGGGAATGAGCACTTGGCCGAATTTGGTAGAATCGTTCATCTACAAGGGGGTCAGGAAATAGTATTTGAGAAGTTGGATGATCGATAACGTTACAACTGAATAGTTCTGTATAAGAACATATTGAATTCCCAACAGGCAACACATTATCTGATCATGTGTTGCCTGTTTTTATTGTTTTGGATTGGTTTTGACCATAGTCCAATAGCAGTCCATCAATATCTATTAAGTAAAGTTAATTGAAGAAAATGAAAATTACATTCCTAATGGTTTTAAATAGTTCAATCTATTATCAACCAAAAATAACCATATAAGCTTTATCGTTTAAGAATTTATTGTAAAGCCTTTCTGATTTAGACTTCAAACAAATAAAACTTTAGGTTGATAGTCAAAGTTATTGAGTATTTACAGTTTTAGTAGCTTGATTAAAACAAAATTTTAGAAAAGTCTTTGTATTGGCATATTTTTTGCAATTAAATGTTGCAAGTTGTCAAAAGTCTACGGAGTCAAGCTCCACCTGAAGAACGGTTCCTTTTATGAGATATATGAGAGGGGGACGACAAAGAAATAATTACGAGTTAAATTTATTATTGTCCTAGGAATTGAACCAAAGAATAGCAGTTTATTCGGAAAAAAGAGGAGGATATCATTATGAGTAGAACATCATCAGCTTACGGTGATAGTCGCTATGGGCGTTTCTTAGCGTCACTCGAGAAAATCGGAAATCGATTTCCGCATCCATTTGTCTTATTTATTGGTTTTTTTGTAGTTTTATGTATTGTTTCGGCGATCTTTGCTTCATTAGGATCATCGGTACAAGTGCCTGGGGCGAAGGAGACCTTATATATTAAGTCTATCCTTACCTTAGAAGGCTTCCTTTATATGCTCGATAATGTTATTAAGAACTTTATTAACTTCCCCGGATTAGGGAACGTATTCTTTATGGTTATGACAGTCACGGTAGCCCAGGGCAGTGGTGTATTGGAGACTGCTGTACGTGCACTGATGTCTAAGGTTCCAGCTAAACTTGTCCCTTATGCGGTAGCCTTCGTTGCTGCTCAAGGCCATATTTTCTCAGATGCATCCTACTTTGTCATCGCACCCCTCGGAGCATTCGCCTTCAAAGCAGCAGGTAGAAACCCAGTCGCAGGACTTATTGGGGCCTATGCAATCCTGCAAGGAGGGTATGCAGGCGGAATGGTCCTAGGTACTCTGGATGCTACCTATGTTGCCATTACAGAAAGGGTAGCTCAGTTAGTGCCAGTTCATGGAGGATATATCGTACACATTGCTATGAATATCTTCTACACGGCGACCGTTGGAATTCTATTTCCAATTGTTGGAGGGTGGATTATTGCAAATGTACTTGAACCTCGTCTACCAGCATTTACGATGGGGAAATCGGAGAATAAAAATGGTGAGGTAGGATTTGACCTCAATCCTGAACAACGTCGTGGTTTGCTTTGGAGTGGTATTGCATTCATTATCTTTGTTGGTGCAGCTTTAGCTGCCTGGTTGCTTCCCTGGGGAATCCTAAGGGGTAAAGGTGGCACCTTGGTACCATCCCCGCTTCTTACTAATATGGTTCTTATCATTGGTGCTGCATTTATCATTCTCGGAGTAGTTTATGGCAGAGTTGCAAAAACCTTTAATAAGGATACCAATGTCAATTCCTTAATGAAAAAAGGGTTGCAGAATATATCCAGTGCGACGGTGATTATCTTTATTATCGCTCAGGTACTAGCAGTGCTTACTTGGACGAATCTCGGAACCCTATTTGCAGTAAACCTTGCACAACTCGCTGAATCTGCTGGCTTGACAGGCTTTGGAGCTCTGCTACTTCTTGTTTTAGTCTCTGCTATTCTTAATATGATTATTACCGGTGGTGGATCCCTTTGGTCGTTAGTGGGTCCGGTAATGGTGCCGAGTATGATGCTTCTGGGATTACATCCGGCAGTTATTCAGGCTGCTTTCCGTATTGGGGACTCGACAACAACCCTAATTACCCCTTTATCCATTTGGATGTATGTCCTCCTCAACATGGCTAAAGAATACGAACCTGATCTTGAACTTGGTACCCTGATGTCCCGTCTTGCAATATTCGTCGTTCCGTTCTTTGCAGTATGGATTGGTGCGCTCGCCATCTTCTACTTCCTTGGTTTGCCCCTTGGACCGGGTACGGGAATTTTCTTGCCTAAGTAAGTTAAGGGGATAAGTCCTAGCATTGTAAAGGGTAAGCATATGTACGCCGTACGAATGGGGAGCCCTAACTGTAACATTAAAACGCCCCCCTTGCTTTTTAGGGGGTCTAACCTTTTCGCACAAAGATAATTCCGCACTTCAGTATCACTACTTTGCTCAGACACGCGTTGAGAGTATAATAATGATGACGTATAGTGGTTCTAAGGGCAAAAAATGAGCAAAAAACGGACTAATAGATTTTAAGAAAAAATCTAAAATTAGAGGCTAAGTCTAGGCCAATAAATGGCACTTGAACTTAGTTTCTTTTTAGCATAATAATGGAAATATTTTAATGAAACATGTATAATTAAAAGAAAATAAGTGCGAGGTGTGTTTATGAACTCTGAAATTGTGATGTATCAGACCGAAGATGGTTTGACAAAAATAGAAACTACTTTTGACAACGATACCGTTTGGCTCTCTATTGATTAAATGGCAGAGTTATTTTAGCGTGATAAGTCTACCATTTCTCGTCACATTAAAAATATTGCTTGACAGACAAGTTGGGCATCTTTAGCCAGCCCACAACTATGACCTATTATTTCACGATAATGAGATCGATGAGCAGGCGAATATAATTCCATCGGCCAGCGACCCGAACATAAGTTAAATCGCTGACTTGAAGTCCCGATGGAGTTCATTCTTGGTATCGTCTTCATTAGGTGGTTTAAGTTTACTAGACCTTAAGAGAACTGTCCATTTGAGTGTAACCTATCCAGATGATGTCCTAAAAGATTTAACTCTTTATGCAGGATATGATGTTCGAAATGAGCTTCTTGCGAAAGAAGTATATCTGGAGTTGCCAAATAATCGAGAAAAGCATAATGAGGATTTGGCTCCATATATAACGCAATATGTAAAAGAGCATCACAGGCAAGATAGAAGTCAAAATCAATTACTTAAGAACTTTTTAAAGAACCTTTTTATTTGGATAGATGAGAATCTGAAAAAGCCAAAAAAACTATTTCCGGAAATTTGTGAAAACAAGCATTAGCTCTATGCTAATGATTATGATAATTGGAAAAACTTAAATTTTATTCAGGTACTTGACAAACTGAGTTTTTGTAAGTTATATCCAATTTGCTCCTTTGTTACATTTTATTAAAGCTGATCCCTATTTTGTTAATCCAAAGCAAAATTTTAGGAAGGGAGGAGCAAAAAACAAAACAATTTAAAGGAATAGGTTCAATTTAAATCTGTTTGATGAGGGAGAGGTCTGTTGCTTGACACTTTAGAGTAGGTGTGTTTTTGATGAAGGAGGGCGTTTAAGTGAGTACTCGGCCGGAAGTTTCTTCCAAGAACCAGACGCAACGCATTGTCAAGGATGTCGACAATCAAACACAGCGCGCTGCCGCCGATTCGCAGCCTATTGACCTCAAGTCGCCTGTTCTTATGGATTTGCGACACCGGGTCGTGCCTACGCCAATCAGCGTGATGATTGCGCACGAGGACAAACTGTTCTCAGAAGGTATCGCTGCCCTAATCGACCAGTGGGCCGAGTTCCAGTTGATTGCCAAGGTCTCTAACAACGACGAGGTACTGAAGTTCACCATTGAGTATTACCCTGCGGTCATCCTGATGGGTGTGCGAATGCAGGGTGTTAAATGTAGCGAGACAATCCGCGCCATTACTGCGAACGGATTTGAGACGCATGTTATCGTCATCGCCTCTCGCAGCGAAGCCGCTGACGTCCTAGAAGCCTTGCGTGCCGGCGCCACGGGGTACGGTGTTCGCGAGGACCTCTCCGCCGACCGGCTCCGTGGAATTCTTTGGGGCGTTGCAGCCGGCGAAGTTGTACTATCAGGCTCGGTTGGCACTCGCCTCAAAGAAGAGCTTCTCAAGCCGGCCGATGCGTCGGCAATTGACGACGGTTTTTTTAATGCCCTCACTAAGCGCGAGCGAGAGGTGCTTGCCTTGCTCGTCGAAGGACTTTCCAATACGGAGATCAGTCATCAGCTTTATCTGAGTGAGCCCACCATTAAGAAGATCATCAGCCAAGTCACCGGCAAATTGCAGGTCACGAATCGGGTTCAGGCAGCAGTGCTAGCGACCCGCCATATGATGATTCGCCAACAGTAGCTATCAACAACGCTGGTTAACCGAATGATGTATTGTGCTTCTGGTAGCCAGCGCGGCATTGAAGTATATATAGGTATAAACTTTTGCGGAAGGCGTCCAAGCACGCACTTTCGTATACCCTTTATGATATCTTTGCCTAGGATGAAACAAGCGCTCGTTGAAAAAGTGAAAAATATTATTAGAGTGTGTGAAGCCGCGTAGAAACGCGGTTTTTTTATCGCAGACTAATGTGGGTAAACACTAGGTTACCTAAAATCAACTAAAAAAACATCCCAAAGAATATCCCAAAGGGCATTCCAATATATCCCAAAGACGCTATCCGCCCGTGCCTTCGTCTGTAATATTGAATCGAATATGAACCTGCTGCTGGTCGGCCGTAGCTGGCGGTTAAGTTTGAAAAGGAGTGGTGTAAATGTTTGTAGCTAAATTGGATCGAGTCGCGGTGGTGGTGCGAGATATCAATCAAGCCACGAAAGACATGAAAGAGATGCTGGGCTGCGAGTTCTACGGGCCGCTTGACGACCCCGGGCCGGGTCTTGCCGTTGCGTTGCCCCGACGCGGGGGACTTGAGCTGGTGTCACCGACGCGCTGCGACGACGCGATTGGTGCGACCCAGCTCTTGGAACGCAAAGGCGAAGGTATCACCGGTATCGCCTTCAGAGTGGACAAGTTGGCTCGAAGTCAAAAAAGCGGTTTTCCATCCCGAAAGACCCGCCAAGTCCCGACCCGCCGGGCGCTGCGCCGCCTGCGGAGGATGGCCCGAAGTCAACGAACGGCAAATACCGTCAGCATAGCGAACAGGTACGGCCCTCTGAACGTCTGCAGCAAGACGAGGACAATGCGCCGCCCCGCGAAGATGGCCCCGGCCCTGCCGGTGATTATAGAATTGAGAGAACGATTCAATTTACTGTAATGTTGAAAGCAGGAAAGAAACGGAAATGATCCATGTCGAACGGAAGCGAGAAAAAGTACAAAAAATACTATAGCAATTAGCTTGTGGGTAAATTAGGAATTAAAGTTTCATTACGCAAGCTGGATTTCGTTCTAAATTTTGTCTTTTCACCAGTTAATCTATTCATATCACGATTTTCTTCATTTGTTTTCCAGGCAATTCGGAAACCGCCATTATGGAAGCGCAGCCATATTCGAAAGTTGAAATTATTTCAAAGACTTGGTCAAGGTTTAAAACTATTATTGCTGATAGAATAAGTACATAGAAAACAAGCAACAACCATAAAGACACTCTCGGAATTGAGGGGAGGTAATCACCAAATTTGACAAGAATTAACTGGGAATTGCAGTTCAGCGTCGCAAATACTAACTATAGATATTTTAGATATTAAAAGCTCCTGAGAGTGTTATCTTCAAATTAACAATCTCAGGAGCTTTTCGACGTCCACCTAAATATTCCCCTCGAATTGTTATGAGCGTTTTTTCAAAAGCTGCCAATCCGGCTAGTGGAAGGTTTTAGCTAGTTCCTTTCACTGGCAAATCTCTCTAGATTTTTCACTTTTGAAATGATTCCATAAGCGCAATGTCATATTCCTTCATTTTGCGGTACAGCGTCGACCGCGCAACACCAAGTATTTTGGCTGCTTTGTCGGTATTCTTGCCGGTATAACTCAAGGTTTCTTCGATTGCGTTTTTCTCCAATTCGGCCAGAGTACTCAGATGCTTCGCGCTATGCACAAGACCCTTTCGGCATATTTCCTGCGGCAGATCGCAGGCTTCTATTACGCCGCCCTTACAGAGATTGGCGGCGTAAACCATGGCGTTTTCCAATTGGCGGACATTACCGGGCCAAGGACAACTTTGCAGGATGCGCCGGGCTTCGTCACTGAATACGGGAACCTGTTTACCCGGGCCGCAGATCTTCGCCATTAAGTGTTCGGCCAAAACGAGGATATCGGCTTGGCGGCTGCGCAGCGGGGGAATATCGATCAGGAACACGGCCAGACGATAATAAAGATCATTTCGGAACTGGCCTGCCGAGACGGCCTGCAGCAGATCCTTGTTGGTCGCGGCGATAATGCGGACATCGACGGGGATATGCTTTACGCCGCCAATGCGCATTATTTTTTTCTCCTCCAGCGCCCTTAGCAGTACCGGCTGTACCTCCATGGGCATGTCGCCTATTTCATCAAGAAAGAGCGTTCCACCGTCAGCCAGTTCAAATTTTCCGGGCCGTCCTTTTTTCTCGGCGCCAGTAAACGCGCCTCCCTCATAGCCGAACAGCTCGCTTTCAATCAGCGTGCGGGGCAGGGCGGCGCAATTGATGGCGATAAAAGGGCCTGTCGGGCGGTGCAGGTTATGGATGGCCTGGGCGAATAATTCCTTTCCCGTACCGCTTTCCCCGATGAGCAAAACGCCAGCGCTTGTCTTGGCGAAACTTTGGGCCAAATGTACGGCATTACGCACTTCGACGCTGGTGCCGCAGATATCGCTAAAGGTATAGACTGCCTGTACTCCGCTCCCGTTATGATCTACCCTGCTCGTCTGGCGCAAATGGTAAGTGGCCTGGAGTTGTTCGTCTTTGGCGTTCAGATCCAGTTGTCGGGAAATTGCTTCCGCCGTGGATATCACCCAACCAAGGGTATGGAAGCGCAAATGCTGCATCTGAATTTCTCCCTGAAGCTCGATGACGGCGATAGTACCGATAATTTGTTCATCCGAGTTCAGGATCGGCGCAGCCGAAGAAATATGCGTTTCAAAGGTAAACAAAAAGTTGCTCGGCCCAACCAGCTGTACAGGTTTTGTGTGCAGGATGCATAGGGAAATTGCATTGGTGCCTATGGTCTCTTCCCGGGCGTAGATGGGATTGGAATAGCGGATATCATTTTGCCCACAGGATATATAGATAAAAGCGCCTGCCTCATCGGTCAAAGACAACACATAACTGGAGCTGGATAATAAGGGTAAAAGTTTTTTCAGAATAGGAACTGCTGCATTCAGCAAAGACGTGTTTTTCACCGCTAGTTCCAGGGGATTGCAGTATTTTATTTCCTGCGGCTCAGTGTAAGGATTCACAGTAAATTGCTGGGAACGTACCCATGATTCGGCGACTTCCGGCAATATATATTTATTGGCGAAAGGATCCTCCTGACCTGAGAGGAAACGCTTCTTGCAGACATGAATCCGCTTCAAAGCGGCAGCATTTAATTCTGCGTCAAAAATGATACCATTTTCTAAGCTCCTCAATGTTATCACCTCTAGTAATATTATGGAATATTTTTAAAAATTTGTCCATTGTAATTATTATTTTCCTCAATTCTTTTTTTGGCTGGCCGCCTTATTTTCTATATAGGAATATTTCTATTCTGCGAATACGGGTAATGGCACGAAAACAGCAAAGGGCTGGCTTTTCCCCTTGGCATGAAAAATGCAATACCTATTTGTTGATAGCGTAATACTTTAGGAAAGGAGGGCGAAACGATGAAAAATGAAATCACCAGATCACCGCCCGCCGCGCTCGGGGCTGGAATTGATTGCTCAAACGAAGCCTAATGTCAAGATTAATAAGTGAAAGCGATATTACTACATGTGTGAATTTGTTTGCACTCGTTGCGGACGTTGTGGGCGCAGGGGAAACGAAGTCCTCTACGACTCACCCAAGATTGCAGGGATCTGCCTGTTCTGCGGCGGGGTGAATTCGCCGGCCGATACAGCCTGTTTCACCTGCGGTAAACCGCTGGTCAAACAGGCGGGTGTTTCAAATTTTTCCCTGTCACAAGCCGCAAGCGCCGGGGAGGCGGTAAGGGACCGGCTTGGTGAGAGTGAAAACAATGGGTAAAATCTGATCGTTACCTGAAAAGAAGGAGAAGACGGAGTTCGATGTATTTAACGGATTGGAAAGAATGGAGGAATTCGTATGGAGATATTGTAAACTGCCAAAGCGGTCAAACTCGACTCACTGGGCGATGTCAACGACCTCGGCAAAAGCGCACCATGTAGGCATCCCTTATGTCGACATTTAAATCAGGGACTTTAAAAGACGAACAAGAAAGAAGAGGTGAGTTTAATGGGTGTAAAGACGAAAGCTGCACCTTCAATTAAGTTGGATACTTTATCCGACGTGAACGATATGGGAAAACCATGGAAGTTCGACGATCCTGAAACTGGCCTGCACGTTACCCGTAGCTGTGTCTGGTCTCCTCCAGGCTGTCATCCGGTCGGGTGTGGCGTAAAGCTCTACGTTGACGATGAGGGGAAGCTTGTCAAGGTAGAAGGCGACGAGAACCAGCCTGTCACTCAGGGACGTCTGTGCATGCGCTGTATCGCGCTCAAAGACTATGTATACAATCCATCCCGTATCATTCACCCCATGAAACGTGAGCGCCAGTATCGCGGTCAGGCAGACAAATGGGTTGAGATCACCATGGATGAGGCCCTCGATATGATCGAGGAGAACTATTGGAAGACCGTCAAGCAGTACGGACATGAGAGCGTCTTAATTTACACCGGCACCGGGCGTGACGGAGGCGTGACGTCTGGCTCGAATCTCGCTGCTATGACGTTCAACACGCCGAACTACTGTTACACGCAATCTGGTTATGCCTGCTATCTGCCGCGGATGGCTGCAAGTGTTTATGTTTCCGGCATCGCTTATACCGAGATGGATTACGCAGGTACGCTCGAAGGACGCTATGATGATCCCGAGTATGCGATCCCAGAGGTCATCGTTCTATGGGGTAAAGATCCCCTGCCCTCCAACCCTGATGGCTTGTTTGGCCATGCTGTGATAGACCTGATGAAGCGTGGTTCTAAGGTCATCTGCGTTGACCCGCGTGTCACCTGGCTTTCCACTAAGGCCGCCTATCACCTGAGGCTTCGTGCCGGAACCGATACCGCCTTAGGTATGGCGATGCTCGACACTATCATCAAGGAAGACCTGTACGATCATGAGTTCGTTGAGAACTACTGCTACGGATTCGACGAGTTTGCGGAACGTTGCGCCACCATGCCGGCAGAGAAGGCAGCAGAGATCTGCGGAATCGATGCTGAGGATATCAAGGGAGCAGCGCGTCTATACGCCAATGCAGCACAGGCCACCATTGCCTGGGGTCTTGCCATCGATCAGAAGACAAACGGTCTGCAAAATGGGCATGTCGTTATCGCGCTGACTGCAATCACCGGCAATATCGACCGCCCTGGCGGTCAGTTGGTAGCCGGTGCCGGTACAACTGTCACCGGCGGTGAGAACGAAGACGCCGAGATGATGGCACTGGCGCGAGTCGACGACGACGAACTGCATATGAAGATGATCGGTATGCAGGAATACCCTGGATACTGCGGTTTCTGCAATAACAGTCATGCGGACTTGACGTTGTTGGCTTTGGAGACAGATAAGCCTTATCCGGTTCGATTTGCCATGCTCCAGAACTCTAACTTTGCCGCATGTCCCACAGCTGAGCCTGATCGTTGGATCAAGGCAAGCGCCAAGGCGCTGGATTTCTGCTTCGCCTTAGACTGCTTTATCACCCCCTCTGTCCAGTGTACGGCTGATCTGATCTTACCTCTTCAAACCACTGCTGAGAAGCTTACGGTTGTATCGGTCAACTATGGCGCTACACCCGTTTACCGCGGTTTCGAGAACAAGGCGATAACGGTCGGCGATTGCATTGGAGATGCCGAATTCGCGTATCTCATGGGAAAACGTCTCAACCCTGAGAAGTTCGAGAAAATGAATATCCATAGCACTGAGGACTTCTTAAGCCGTGTATGGCTTGGCAAGGAGGATTTCGACGAATTAAAGACGACCGTCATCAACCAGTACGACCATGAGTACTTCAAGTACAAAAAGGGTCATATGCGCGCTGACGGCCAGCTGGGCTTTAACACTCCCTCCGGCCGTATCGAGTTGTGGTGCAGTGCCTATCAGCAGTTTGGCGATGACCCGCTGCCGTACTACGAAGAGCCGCATTACAGCCCCTCTAGCAACTCTGAGTATATGAAAGAAGAGTATAGGGAGAAGTATCCCTTCGTCTTTACAACAGGGGCTCGTGTCTACCCCTTTTTCCATTCAGAAATGAGGCAGATTCCGGTTCTCAGGGAGATCAACCCCAATCCGCTGGTCGAGATTAATCCTGAAACAGCGAAGCGCCTGAATATCATCGATGGACAATGGTGCAGGATCTATAACATGTTTGGGGAATGTTACCAGAAGGCCAAGGTCACCGTAGCGGTAGATGAACAGACCATCCACGCCCAGCACGGTTGGTGGTTCCCTGAGGAGGAACCCAGCGCTCCGTCTCTGTTTGCTACCCTGCGCTCCAACCCCAACAGCTTGATTCCAAGCTTCCACAACGGGAAAATCGGTTTTGGCGCTCCCTTTAAGTCCATCATCTGCAACATTGAGCCTACTGACAAGAACTTTGATGTCGATATGCAGATGATCCAGAAGAAATTTGGAAGGGTGAAGTAACTATGGCTACCTATGGACTTTTAATTGACTACGAGCTTTGCACAGGATGCCAGTCTTGCGAGGTCTCCTGCAAGATGGAGCACGATCTGCCGGTTGGCAAGTGGGGCATCCGTGTTCACGACGAAGGCCCTTGGGAAATTGAGCCCAAGCGCTTCAACTGGATTAAAATGCCCATTCCGACAGATCTGTGTGACCTATGCGCTGATAGAACCAGTAAGGGTCGTGAGCCAATCTGTGTGCACCATTGCCTTGCGAACGTTATGCGCTATGGAACGGTCGAAGACCTTGCTAAACGAATGGACGGCAAGTTAAAGCAGGTTTTGTTCACTCCTCAAAAGCAAGGCTAAATAGAGGAGGCGGGTGTTGATGAGAGATGCTACACGATTCGGAAAATATGCATTACTCCGCTATAAGGGAGGAGCTTTGGGTGAGGATCCCATTGAGGATTACTCACAGGGTGAGTTAAAGAAGGTTCGCCTTGGATACAATGAGATACCCAGGGGCATAGATGAGGCATTGTTTGAAATGAATATTGGTGAGTCGGGTAACGTGATCGTCCCGCCTGAAAAAGCATATGGTGACCATGACCCCCACGGCATTCAGATTCGCATGCGCTCCGAGGTTCCTGATGG
The DNA here is from genome assembly GCF_055378975.1 of Desulfitobacterium elongatum. Taxonomy (NCBI): domain Bacteria; kingdom Bacillati; phylum Bacillota; class Clostridia; order Eubacteriales; family Desulfitobacteriaceae; genus Desulfitobacterium; species Desulfitobacterium elongatum. Next base: position 1,358,703 of record NZ_AP038772.1, read on the forward strand.
GGCATCCCTTAAAGTAGGATCTGTCTTGGGGTGGAAAAATCCCCTCTCACAGAAGGTCATCCCTGTAAGGGTGGTGGAGGCGACCGATGATTACGTCAAACTGGATTACAACCATCCCCTAGCGGGAAAGAGCCTTGATTATTGGCTCGAGTTGGTGGATATCGTTGATTGGTAGCGTCTTTATTGGTTAACTTCAATGCTACAGCTGCTTGAAATGGGCGCAGCTGCCGACACATGAGTCCTGCTGCGCCCTTTTGCTCTCGTTGGATGCCGTCGTCTTCCTCTCTGAGCGAATCGTATTCCCGAGTGGGGAGAATTGTGTTTCCGTTTTTCAGAGATCGCCGTACTCTCTCATGTGGGATGCCTTCCAGTTATAAACCAACTAAATGAAGCAATGAGCATGAGAACGAGGATTGATGTCACGCGTAATCATTCGTTCCCGTTCCACCTAGGCCCGCCGCAAACACGACGACTATTCCTGTTGTAACCCCAAACATAACAAGCAGCCGGCCGAAAAGGATGGAAATGAAACAGGATATTACTCCATTTTTACCGATCTCCATAAGCGTGGCTACCGCAGAAAGATCAAAAAGAGTGAATGTAAGGGGGAGGTTCTCGGCCATGTGTTACGGCTGCAATATGTGCAATAGGTGCGGTAAGGTAACCCGGCTCCAGGGACTGCTCGGTGGTCGCTTCTGCCCCCAATGCAGCACCAAAGCCAAAGAAGATGAGACTCACTGTCTCAATTGCGGGCATCGCTTACCCCCACCTTACATAAAGCCATCATCGTTGACCTGCTCCCCAAAATCGTAGTCCATTCTCAATGAGAGAAAACCGTGTACGATATACCTACGATCTAGCAACTGATAACCATGAAGAAGACCCGCTATTCAGGAGAGCAGAAGCCTTCGCCTTGAAACAGGCGGAGGTTGGCGTGCCCGTTGCAGACGTATGCCGCAAGCTCGGTATTGCCGAGGCCACCTTCTAACGCTGGCGCGACAAGGGTTGCTATGGTAGCTCTGTGTTCCCAACCCTTACTGGTGCTACACCCAATCCGGGTATGCCTTGATTATGCTGCCTGCCTGCCCGAACGTTACGAGATCCGGCTTACAAGGTTCCCGAATGTATCGTCCTGTGGGGCAAGGCTCCCCTTGAGTCGAACCCGGACGGTTTCTTTGCCCTTTTATCACCGGCGTCCCATACCCCGAACTGAAGTGGGCGCTTATGCCCTGCATGAAGGAGGAAGCAGATTTATGAGACATTTCTCAACGGTTGGGTAAACGCGTGCTGGTACGCTATCGCGGCGGCGCCTAGGGTGAAGAAATCATCGAGGATTTCTCCGAAGACGATCCTTTGGAGATATGTATTGGCTTTGGTCAGGTTCCTGTCGGTATCGATGAAATCCTTTTCGAGATGGAAATCGGTGAGCAGCGGATTGTCAGGATTCCCTGGGATAAGGCCTACGGTGAGCATGATCCGGACGGCGTGCAAAAATATCCACGGTCTTTTATCGGAAACGGTTATGCGCTGGAAAAGGGAAGCTGTTTTGCCTGGACAAATCCTGCAACGGGGCGGAAGATACCTGTGCGTGTGGTCAAAGCGACCAAAGACACCGAAACCCTTGACTTCAATCACCCCTTGGCGGGGAAAACCCTTGAATATTGGTTTGAACTCGTTGATGTCATCGACTATAAAGACTGATGGTAATTTACACGATTAAACGGAGGTGATAGTAATGTGTTTCCGACCGCCAACGGCTGGAAAACCAATTAAATGCCCAAAATGCGGAATGATGAATCCGCAGATTAGCAAAACTTGCAGACAGTGTCAGGAGCCCTTAAACAAAAAAGAAAAAAATGAAAATGAAGAAAAGTAAGTAGCTTCCATTTATTAATGGAAATTTTTAAGGAAAATGATTAGGATAAAATATGCTTGAAAAGAGGTTATTCTGATATGAAGGTGGAGACAAAGATTAATATTTATACTAATCTGTTCTTTTCCATCCTTTTCGGCGTGGGATTCGCCACATTGGGCGGACTGCTCACAAAGGGTGCGGTTGACTGGCCTAACTTTCCTGCCACAGCTCTCGCCGGCCTCGTTGTAGGCTTTGTCGTCAGTATGATTATCCCCATCGGAAAAATAGGCGCCGCCTTGGCGGGCAAAGTTGCTAAGCCTGACACCTTTTTGTTCAACCTCATTAGTTTCGCAGTGCTTCTTTTCATCATGTTGGTGTTTATGTGCCCAGTCCTGACATTATTTATCGGCAGTTTCCTTATGGGCGCGCCTGTGGCAGCCGTTTTACCGAACTCTTATTCGCTTTTCCTACCGTTCTTCGGCGTTGGCATTGTCTCACTTATGATTATTGGCGGCTTCGTTATGAAACTAGTGATGAAATGCGCGGGTGCACCTGCCCCTGAAAACGCCAGCGTGACTAAAGAGGGCAGCCAGGAAAAACTTTGATTTAGAACCATTGGACTGATTCAAAAGGTTAGCGGAAATAATAGCAAAAGCCTGGTATAGCAAGCACCGCCTGCGGCAAAATCATGCTGCAGGCGGTGCTGTTACTTACTTTTGAAATCAAATTTGCGAAAGAGAGGATTTTATCTGGGCGCGAATATTGACAATAGACAATTCTTATTCAAAAACACTAAAAATGGCAGTGAGAAGCAGATCCTTGGTCCGAATCTCCCAACACCCTATCTTAAGCCAATGCTCTGTCTATAGCGGGCAGCTTCACCAAACACCTTTCATACTGCTTTCAGATTGGCTGTGGGATCGGTGGAGATGTCCCGCAGAACAAAACCAAAGAATGAAATCCGGGGTATTTGCCATATTCATCAAAGACACGGTGCACCTCGTTAAATATCTCTTCGTCCGTGGCTTCCGGCTGAGCCGGGGCGCCGTTGGAATTAAAGCCACCCATAATCGCAAATTTGTCTCCGTAGTTCTCCAATATCTCAACAATATTATTTATTGGCTATTTATAAATATTTAAATAACATTAATAATTTAGCTATTCCTCAATCCGGTATTTACCCTTATAATAGGTAATAGATGGAAAGTGAAATGTGTAACAAGGTTGAAGGAAGGGGTGCCTTATTTTCGCCTCGTGCGAGGCTTGCACAGAATAACGGACAATTATCGAAAGAGACGACTTGCAAACCTTAAAAAACATCTCAATATACCCCCGTTTGACACTATAGAGTAAGTGTTTTTTTGACGATGGAGGAGTTTAAATGAGTACTCGGCTAGAAGTTTCTTCCAAGAACCAGACGCAACGCATTGTTAAGGATGTCGACAATCAAACACAGCGCGCTGCCGCCGATTCGCGGCCTCTTGACCTCAAGTCGCCTGTTCTTATGGATTTGCGACACCGGGTCGTGCCTACGCCAATCAGCGTGATGATTGCGCACGAGGACAAACTGTTCTCAGAAGGTATCGCTGCCCTAATCGACCAGTGGGCCGAGTTCCAGTTGATTGCCAAGGTCTCTAACAACGACGAGGTACTGAAGTTCACCATTGAGTATTACCCTGCGGTCATCCTGATGGGTGTGCGAATGCAGGGTGTTAAATGTAGCGAGACAATCCGCGCCATTACTGCGAACGGATTTGAGACGCATGTTATCGTCATCGCCTCTCGCAGCAAAGCCGCTGACGTCCTAGAAGCCTTGCGTGCCGGCGCCACGGGGTACGGTGTTCGCGAGGACCTCTCCGCCGACCGGCTCCGTGGAATTCTTTGGGGCGTTGCAGCCGGCGAAGTTGTACTATCAGGCTCGGTTGGCACTCGCCTCAAAGAAGAGCTTCTCAAGCCGGCCGATGCGTCGGCAATTGACGACGGTTTTTTTAATGCCCTCACTAAGCGCGAGCGAGAGGTGCTTGCCTTGCTCGTCGAAGGACTTTCCAATACGGAGATCAGTCATCAGCTTTATCTGAGTGAGCCCACCATTAAGAAGATCATCAGCCAAGTCACCGGCAAATTGCAGGTTACGAATCGGGTTCAGGCAGCAGTGCTAGCGACCCGCCATATGATGATTCGCCAACAGTAGCTATCAACAACGCTGGTTAACCGAATGATGTACTGTGCTTCTGGTAGCCAGCGCGGCATTGAAGTATATATAGGTATAAACTTTTGCGGAAGGCGGCCAAGCACGCACTTCCGTTACACCCTTTATGATTTCATTGCCTAGGATGATATTATTGAAACAAGTAGCTCGCTGAAAAAGTAAAAGATATTATTAGAGTGTGTGAAACCGCGTAGAAACGCGGTTTTTTCGTTTTATCGCGGACTAATGCGGGTAAACACTAGGTTACCTCAAATCAACTAAAAAACATCCCAAAGTATCCCGAAAAGTATCCTAAAGAGCATCCCAAAGGGTATTTTAAAAGATCCCAAAGACGCTATTCGCCAGTGCCTCCATCTGGTAACATTGTGCACAGATGAACTTGCGGCTGGTCTGACATAGCTGGCGGTTAAGTATGAAAAGGAGTGGTGTAAATGTTAAGAGCTAAATTGGATCGGGTCGCAGTGGTGGTGCGGGATGTCAATAAGGCCAAGAAAGACCTGGAAGAGCTGCTGGGCTTAGAGTTCTACGGGCCGTTTGACGACCCCGGGCCGGGTCTTGCCGTTGCGTTGCCCCGACGCGGGGGACTTGAGCTGGTGTCACCGACACGCCAAGATGACGCGATTGGTGCGACACAGCTCTTGGAACGCAAGGGCGAAGGTATCACCGGTATCGCCTTTAGAGTGGACGATATTGAGGAGGCCGAGCGCCATTTTGCTAAACTCGGACTGAAACCGGACGTGAGGATTAACCATGGTGGCATGAAGGAAATTCTCTTCATGGCCCAGGAGGCTACACACGGTATTGAGATAGCAATCAACGAGTACCCCGAGGCCAACGGTATGGCACTCGAGGTTGCCCGTGATTTGGGCGTAGAAGTATAGGAGACCATCATTTAATTAGGGAAGGGAGACACTAATGAAGTCAGTGATAGTTTTTAAGTGGGCGGTCAATCCACTGGACGCGCGAGTAAGCGCTGACGGCACAGTCGATTGGAGTGCGGCCTCCCCCTGGGTGGGCGATGACGATTATCTTGCCGCTCAGGTGGCCAGCAAAGCCGCAGGCCCGGATGGCGAAGTGGTCGGTCTGACCTTGGCTGGCGGCGATGTCGCATTCGCGGCTGCCCGTGGTGCGCAGCATACTGTCGCCATCGACGGCCTTCCTGTCACAGCGGACGCATTTACCATAGCGCAGGCACTGGCGGCTACTGTGCGCTCGCTAGGGATTGTCGACGTCGTTGCAATTGGCGACTCAGCCTGGGAACCGTTGGTTCCGGTAATGCTCGCCGGTCTATTGGGCTGGACGGCATTAATGGCTGTCGACTCGGTTGAGATCAAAGACGATGGCCTGTGCGTGACCCGCCGTTTCGGTACAGGCACCCAAGACGTCATCGTTCGTGGACCAGTGGTCCTCGGAGTAGTTGCGCGGCGCGAAGAAGAGAACAAGCCGGGTATGCGCGCAGTGTTGAACGCGCGGAAGAAGCCAGTCACGACCGTGACAGTCGCCGAGTTGGTTGACGAAGGCTTGACCTCTCTCACATCGCGCGGGACGCATTTGCCTGAAACCGCGCCTTCGCGGCTGTTCGATGGCTCGGATCCCGACCATGCTGTGAGTCAACTGCTGCAGGCGTTGCAAGCCGAGGGGGCGCTATGATGACAACAAAAAGGTGTAATGATATGAGCAATGATAGTTGGATCATCATCGCAGACGATGTGCCAGCCGGTTCATTATCGGCGATGGCTCGGAGCTTGGGTGGACGGGTCACGGCAGTAGTCGTGGGCTCCCGGGAGCGTGCGGAGGCAGTGGCGATCTCGGGGGTCGATGCCTTAGTGTGGTACACGACCAATGATGTGACTCCTGCTGAGGCGTGGGCCACCGTAGTCGCAGAAACTGCCGCTGAAGCCAAGCCGCGCGTTGTTTTAGCGGCGAATGCGCCTGCGGCTAGGGTACTCGTCGGGGCAATTGCGGCGCGACTGGGCACAGCCATCACTTCATCGGTCATGGCGGTCACACTAGAGGAAAATCGGGTGGTAGTAAAGCGGTCAGTGGCCGAAGGACGCGCGGTCGAGGTACTCGACACTGATGGCTTCGTCGCTGGACTGATTATCGAGGGTGGGGATGAAGCGGAGCGTTCACCTGTTGCAGTCGAAATATCCGCCGCCGCGAATGTGGAACCTGGGGACAGCCTCAGGATAGTGGCGACTCATGTAGACACGGGTGGCGGCGCAGAGCTGGCGAGCGCAGACCGAGTGGTAGGTGTCGGACTTGGCATTTGCGACAAGGATAACATTGCCCTTGTCGAAGAACTGGCTGTCGCGTTACGCGCCAAGTTGGCCTGCACTCTACCCCTGTGTGACGACTATCGGTGGTTTGAGCATTCCCGTGTGGTCGGATCCTCGACCCAGCGGATCTCGCCCCGTTTATACTTGGCAGTCGGCATTTCAGGACAACCCCAGCACATGATGGGCGTGCGTGGGGTCAAAACGATTATTGCCATTAACAACGACCCCGAGGCGCCCATCTTCGGTAAGTGTACCTACGGTATCGTCGGCAATCTAAACGCCGTCGTACCCGTCCTGACAGCCGCGCTGTCGGATAGCTAAGAAAGATTGTGAATAACCTATCTCAGACCTGGAAAGAGACATGACAGAAAAGCTGAAGAAATGAGCGAGAGGTGAAAGAAATGACAGACAAAATGCAAACTTTCGACACAGAGTACGATTTAATCGTTGTTGGCAGCGGTGCCTCCGGGAAATCGGCCGCACTCACTGCCGCTCAAGCGGGCTTGCGAGTCGTTATTTTTGAGAAGATGCCCGAGACCGGTGGCACCTCAATTTATGCCGAGGGCACTTGCGCCTTCGAGTCCAGCGAACAAAAAGCCCGTGGTGTGCCCTCGAATCCCAAGTATCACTTTCCCACAAAGGTCGAGGGGTATGCAAAATTCAACTCGTACAGCCACTACCGTGCCAACGTCGACGTCGTCCGTGCGTTTGTAGATAGCTCCGCTGAAACGATTGATATTCTCAAGTCGCTTGGGGTCGTCTATAAAAATGTAACAATTGCCGCCTACGATGATCCAAACGAGTTGTGGTGTTTCCACCTTCCAGAAGGGCTGGGAGCACAAGTCCAGGAGATACTACTCGCTGCTGTCCAGAAGGCAGGTGTGGATATCTTCACGTCGACGCCGGTCAAAGAACTAATTATGGATGATGGCGCGGTGGTGGGGGTAGTTGCCCATGACACATCCAGCGGTGAGCAGCTGCGGGTGGGGGCCAAGGCAGTCGTGCTTGCCACCGGAGGCATCGGCAACAATCCCGAACTGGTCGCCAAGTACACTTGGTTTACGCCTAGCGCACTCAACATGAACGTGCTCACCCCGGCTCAAAACGTGGGCGACGGTCTTAACATGGCGTTGGGGGCCGGAGCCGATCCTAACAATATCGTAAGTGGCGGTCTGGTTGCCGCCGGTGCTCGAAACAAGGCCATGGACTCTCATATCGGTGCAGCGGGCTGTCAACCGTGTGTGTGGGTGAACAAGACCGCCAGGCGGTTCATCAACGAGGGCATCGCCGAGAACATCGGTGACATTGGCCCCGTCTGGGGTAAGCAGCCGGAAGGCCTGATATACGCGCTGCTTGACGAGAAGGACATCGAACGCTTGATCGCAGACGGTTCTGAGATTTCGATCGGCGAATTCGTTGTGTACGGTCGTCCGCTGAACCGCTTGCGTACCGAACTTGACCAGGATGTTGCTGATGGTGTCGCGTGGAAGTCAGATACCATCGAAGGGCTGGCCGAGCAGCTCGGGCTAGACCCGACTGTGTTGGCACAAACTGTAGTCGAGTACAATGCCGCTTGTGACGCGGGCGAGGATCCCAAGTACTACAAGCAAGCTCGTTACTTGAGGCCGCTTAGTTGTGCACCCTTCTATGCAATCAGCATGGCTCCCGGCATGATGAGCTCGGCCGGTGGCATCCGCATTAACGGTGACATGCAGGTCGTCGACAAGGACTACCAGCCCATTCCTGGTCTGTACGCAGTCGGTCTGGACGCAACCGGTCTGTACGGTGATTCGTATAACATGGAGGTTCCCGGCGCAGCCAATGGTTTTGCCCACACTTCTGGACGCATTGCAGCCCGTCACGTGGTGAGTACCTTGGGGGGCGTATAGTCATGACAATTTCCGATGCCGTAGACTTCGATGTAATCGTCGTAGGTGCCGGAGTGGCCGGTTGTGTCACTGCCTACCGTCTTGCTGCGGCGGGACACTCTGTGCTTGTGGTTGAACGCGGCAGCGAGCCCGGGGCTAAAAACCTCTCTGGCGGTGTGTTCTACTGCCAGGTAATGGAAGACGTGTTTCCTGGTTTCGCGGATGCGGCACCCGTCGAACGACGCATCATTCGCAATTGCCTGAGCTTCCTTACGCCGAGTGCCGCGGTGGGCGTCGACTACTTTGATCAACGCTTGGCTGAGCCGGTGAATGCAGTCTCGGTGTTGCGAGCTAAGCTTGACCCATGGCTTGCCCAGCAAGCCGTGGACGCAGGCGCGGAACTCATGCCCGGTTTCAGAGTTGACGCGCTACTCAAAGAGGAGGGCCGAGTCGTTGGGATTAAAGCTGGCGATGACGAATTGCGAGCCCATGTCGTCGTAGCTGCTGACGGCATCAACTCCTTCATCAGTCGTGAAGCGGGATTGAGAGCTAAAGAGCCTGATAAACACCTCGCCCTTGGGGTCAAATCCGTCATCGGTCTGCCTCGAGAAACAATCGAGGCTCGATGGGGGCTGACCGGCGACGAAGGAATCGCTTACTCTCTCGTCGGCGACTGTACGCAGGGCATAGGTGGCGGCGGCTTTTTGTACACCAACCTACAATCGGTCTCAATCGGTATTGTGCTCAGACTGGATGACTTAGCAAAAAGTGGCTTGACCTCGTCCGATGTTCATGATAGTTTCCTTAACCACCCGGCAGTGTCGCCGCTGCTGCGCGGAGGAGAACTTCTAGAGTACGGCTGCCATCTCGTCGCTGAGGGTGGCAATGCGATGGTTCACGATCTGATCCACGACGGTTTGGTTATCGTCGGAGACGCTGCAGGGTTCACGCTCAACACGGGTTTCACAATTCGAGGCATGGACTTGGCAGCCAGTTCGGGGATTGCCGCCGCTACAGCGATTGACGCCGCGCTCAAAGCAGGGGATTTCACTAAAGCTGCTCTGAGCCGTTACAGTAATGAGCTGAAGAAATCGTTTTGCGGTCAGGATATGCTTACCTATGCTAAGGCACCAGACTTCTTTGAGAACCCACGGCTCTATAAAGCTTACGGGGACATCCTCGCCAACATCATGTATGGTGTATATAACCTCGACACTTCCCCGCGTCGCCACTTGGCTCAAACGGCTCGAAGCGTGTTGCGCGAGTCCCCGGTCGGTTTGGGTCGTGTACTTCTCGACGCTATGGAGGGGGTGAAAGCGCTATGACCAACTCCAATCTGATACCTCCGATAACTGAACGCTTAGCCCTAAACCGCTTCGAACCTGACGAAGGAAACCCCCATATTGAGGTCGACCAGGTTTTGGCGCAATCGACCGGAGCGGGTTCGTTGCTTGAACGGGTTTGCCCCGCACACGTCTATTCCGTCGGGGCTGACGGCTCTATTAGAGTCTTGTACGCCGCATGTTTGGAATGCGGCACATGCTTCCAGGTAGCGCCTTCGGGTGTCCTTACATGGACTTATCCACAAGGCGGTATCGGGGTGGTATATAGAGAAGGCTGATTGCCTGCCGCTGACATTCGGCGGCAAGCTCAAGTAAAGTAAAGAAATTATTGGAAGAGGAAAGAAAGAAGGAATGAAATTATGACAAAAACACGTGTAACTCCTCCCTGTCCCGAACTCGTTAGCGCGGCCGAATCGCTTGGCCAGCGACTCAAAGGCAAGCGTGTGCTCCTCACGGGTACCACAAAAGGCGTGGGCGTAGCGGCGCAAGAGTTGTTTGCCCGTCATGGTGCTTACGTAATTGGCTCCGGCCGCACTCCGGGCTTGGCGGCAGCTAATGCCGCAAAGCTTGCCGCGCAGGGGCTGAAAGCCGAAGGCTATGACGTTGACCTGTCCGACCCCGATGCCGCCAAGGCTTGGGTCGACATGGCCGCCGAACGCATGGGCGGCATCGACGTGGTCGTCAACAATGCCTCAAAGCCTGAATTTGCCCCATTTGGCGTAATGACCTTCGCCCAGTGGAAGAAGTCCCTGCAAAACGAACTCGACCTCGTTTTTACTGTTACCAACGCGGCTTGGCCACACTTGATTAAGGCAGGCGGCGGCAGCGTAATCAACGTGTCGTCCAACAACGGCACGACCGGTATTGGTAATACCCCGCAAGCTGCTCACGCGGCAGCTAAGGCGGGTGTTATCGGTCTAGCCAAGCAGCTCGCAGCTGAGGGCGCCCCCTTTGGTATCCGGGTCAACGCACTCTCGCCAGGTCTCATTGAAACCCCCGGCGCGGACGGCGCGCCGCCGGAAATGGTCAATTTCATCATTCACGAGATGCAGCTCACCGGACGTCCGCTCACGCCGTTGGATGTCGCCTACGGGCTGCTTTTCCTGGCCTCGGATGAAAGCCGTTTCATCACTGCCATCAACCTGCCTCTTGACGGCGGCTCCAGCGGAGCCATGCCCGGTCCCAACTTCTAATCGACATTCTCTGGGAACTCACGGTAGATGCTTCCATGAGTCGAGGCATGGGCATCTGCCGTCCCCATATCAAGCCTAATTTGAGTCTTTTGTGTTTAGCCTTACTGGTAGATCATCTCGCTAAATGTTTTGATATTGACGTATTGCGGATACATTTAAGGTTAAAATCGCTTTGGCTAATTATTTGTAGGATATTTCACAACTATAAGGGAAGAGTTTTTTAATTTTCTCTAATTTTTTATCTTTTGGCCTACAATAATTTTACTCTAATGGATTTATGAAAGGGAGGAATACCATGAAGGGTCCCGCAGCGTTTCAGAGGATGACAAACGCTTTAATGAACGTGCTGTTGGGCATTGGCGTGAGCATTTATGTGATGTTGACGATGCAGAGTATGCCGCAGTTTTCCGGTGTTACGTTACTCACGCCTGTGACATTGCTGCAATCGGTTGTGTTGAGCTTCGCAATCGGGTACAGCGTGGGAGATCTGGTGCCTGTCATGGGCTGGGGGCAAGGACTGGTGCGCGTCTTTCAAGTACGCAACAAGGTTGGCTCATATCTGATCACGGCGACGGTTTTGGGCGCATGCATGGGCTTCTTTTTGAGCTGCATCCTGTCCTTTATTAACAATATCGTTACCCAGGGCATACCTGGTGTCCTAGGTTTCATCGCCACGTTCACGCCAGGCATCTGCCTGGTAGCCGCCCTCTTGGTGATCATAACTTTGGGGCCTGTGATGAGGCTGTCCTCGGTTATCAGTGGATTTGATCCCGCCCAGGCATCAGTATCTGAAGCCACACCCACATCAAACAGCAAGTGCTAGTTAAGTTTAAATGATTTTTACTCTCGTTCAAAAGGCTACTATAAAAGGAGGAAGATCTAAATGAAGCACAGCAAATACCCAAAACTATTCGAAAAAAGCTATATTGGGAACCTTGAAATCAAAAACAGAATTGTTAGAATGCCCATGGGGACTGACTTGGGAAATCCTGACGGATCAGCAACTGATCGACAAATTACTGCATATGCAGAAGCAGCGGAAGGCGGAGCAGGAATCGTATATATGGATGCCTGCGCACCGGTAAAAATACATCATTGCGGTCTAAATATTGCATCAGATTCAATGATTGCCAATTTAAGCCTACTTGCAGATGCTATCAAATATCATGGGGCCATTGCAGGGTGCCAAATTGCTCATCCGGGCAGAGACGCTGGTTTCGTAGGCGGAGATGATTTGGTAGCACCTTCAGCAATCCAATGGGAACCCTGGTATCAACATGGCGCCGCTATTCCTAGAGAACTGACGCTTCAAGAAATCCATGAAATGGTAAGCGCATTTGGTGATGCGGCTAGACGTTGTAAAATTGCTGGATTCGATATAGTAGATATTCATGCAGCTTGTGGAACTTTAGCATCTAATTTCCTATCGCCATTAAACAATACGCGTACGGATATGTATGGTGGATCATTATGCAATCGTGCAAGATTTGTGGTTGAAATTATCAAAGATATTAAAAAGAAAACAGGGCCTAATTATCCTGTATCAGTAAGATTGAGCTGTAATGATAATGAACCGGGTGGTATTAGAGTAGAAGAAACTGTTGAAGTAGCTAAAATGTGTGAAGCTGCTGGAGCAGACGTTATCAACATCACCGGTGGCAGCCATGCGGAAGCAGTTCGTTGTGCATCTATCTTCCAACCTTGGGGGATCAATCTTGAAGACGCTGCCAAGATCAAAAAGGCTGTTAATATTCCTGTTATGTGTGCTGGAGGTTTCAAAACTCCTGAATTTGCTGAAAAAGCTCTTGCAGAAGGAAAAATCGATTATATTGGTTTAGGTAAACCTGTTTTAGCTGATCCTTTCTGGGCTAAAAAGGCTAAAGAAGGAAGATCAGAAGATATTAAACCATGTATCAATTGTTTGATCGGGTGCCATGATAGAGGGCTAATGCCTGGAAGAGTTCCTCACTGTGCAGTCAATCCTACATTATACAAGTATGAAGCTCCGGCTATCATCCCGGCAGAAACACCTAAAAATGTTGCTGTTATTGGTGGCGGACCTGCAGGCATAGAAGCTGCTATTACAGCGACCCAGCGTGGTCATAATGTCACGATCTATGAAAAACGTGAATTAGGTGGAGCTATGATTGAAGCTTCAGTACCTGATTACAAGTCGGATATTAGATTACTAATTCAATACTATAAGACTCAATTAGAAAAATTAAATATAAAAGTCGTTAAGGAAGAAGCAACTATAGATACAATCAAAAATGGTAACTATGATGCTGCCATCGTTGCGGTAGGCGGCAAGACTAGGACATTAGATGTTCCGGGAATTGATAATAAAATCGTGACTAATGCCATGGATGTACTAGGTAAGAATGCTCCGACTGGTCATAAGGTAGTCATTGTTGGTGGCGGTATCACTGGTGCTGAAACTGCAGATGTCTTAGCTGAACAAGGTAAAGAAGTAACTATCGTTGAAATGCTTGATTCATTCTTGGGTAATGCAGGTATCAGCGCTATTGGCTACTTCCAAAAAATTGCAAAAGCTGGTATCAAAGTTATTACTGGTAGACGTCTTGAAAGTGTCAAAGACCATACTGCTGTGCTTGTTGATAGATTCGGCAATAGAAGTGAATTAGATGCTGATAGTATTGTTATTTCAGCTGGCTTTGTTCCGCAAAAAGAATTAGCTAATCAAATTGAAGAAGAAACAGACATTGATGTTTATACTGCTGGTGATTGCAGAAGTGCACGTCAAATCCAAGATGCAGTACATGAAGGCTATATTGCAGGAAGACTTGTATAATAGGTTCAAAAATTCACTTTACTCCCATAATTAAATTTTTTTTATAGAAAGAGTAGAAATAGTGAAATTTGAGTAACGAGCTGCTGCATTCAACCATCAACCGGAATACCCCGCTTTCCGCACTGATCCTCTATCTGTTTCTGCTCGGCTGTGGAAATTCGGTCTTTCAGTCGCCCAACAACAGCAGCATTATGGTCAGCGTGCCGCGTACGCAGCTCGGCGTCGCCAGCGGCCTTAACGCGCTGTTCCGCAACCTCGGCCTGGTCTCGGGCACAACCTTCTCGATGCTGATCTTTTCCTTTATCACCAAGCTGAACATCAACTCGGTGGCTGGCGGCGCCTTCAACGCGGCCTCATTCACAAGGGGGCTGATGGGAGTCTTTATCTTTGATGCGCTGTGCTGTCTGGGCGGCGTGGGCCTGAGCCTCACCCGCGCAAATCACGGTCAGGCCGGCCGACGAAGGCAAGCAAACGTAAGATCACTCTCCTTGGAAACCAAAGCGATAAACCCCGGGAGTTTGAGGGCGGAGCCCTCAATAGCCTTCAGGCTTTCTAGAAATTACTTTCTGAAATACCTTTGCGTTTTCGCATGGAAATTTTTCCGTCAATAAAAATATTATAGGAATCATGCACAATGCGATCGGAAATCGCGTCTGCCAACGTCGGCTCACCGATTTTATGGTACCATCCTCCGACTTCAAACTGAGAACAGAATATGGTAGAAGCCTTCCTGTACCAAGACTCTACGATCTCAAGCAAATCGCGGGCTTCACTTTCCTTTAAAGGAAACAGCAGCCATTCATCCAAAATGAGCAGTTTCACTTGCTTGTAAGTTTTAATAAACTTGCGATAAGTACCATCACCTCGCGCTATGGCCAACTCGCCCAGCAAATCCGGAACCCTCACATATTTGACTGTGCAAAAATTTCTAGCCGCAGCCATGCCGAAAGCATTAGACAGATAGGTTTTCCCGCTGCCGGTTGCGCCCAGAATAATAATATTATGGGCTTCTAAAATGTAGTTGCAGGCAGCTAAACGGCTTATTTGCGCTTTATCCAATTTTCGGTCGTCATGGTACTCGATATTTTCAACACAAGCGTCGTTGAAAGCGAATCCGGCGTTTTTGATCAGCCGGGATAGCCGGTTGTTTTTACGGGATGTCCATTCGGCATCCACCAGCAAGCCAAAGCGCTCCTCAAATGAAAGTTCCGTAAAGTCAGTGCCTTTAAGCTGTTCCCGGAAAGACTGGGCCATAACGCTGAGCTTCATTTCATGCAGTTTCGTAACAGTGGTGTCGTTTAGCATTTTCCATTCCTCCGGCTGTAATAGTCGGCTCCGCGAGTGAGACCATACTCGGAGGAGGAAGAAGATACTGGAGATTCTTCTTGGATCTTATCCCGGCCTGATTTAAGTATCACCTGAATGCTTTTAAAACTCGGGCGTTCTGTGTAAGATAGCGCTTTGGTACAGGCAGTTTCGAGTCGCTCAATCCAATACTTGTCGGCCAGTTTCAAAAGTGCCATACAAACCTTGTAGCCTTGTTGCTCAACCTTGTGACTTTCTAAAAACAAACGAACAACGGTGACTGTGGTCTAAAATGTACCCTGTAGAGTAGACAATGATAAAAACTACTCTGCGGGGTATTTTGTTATAATCAAGAAAGTTGAAAATGTTGAAGAGGGATGTAGTCAGTGAGTAAAAAGATTTTTACCGCAGAAGAAATTGCTAAGCTATCTCAGAACATATATGTCAAAAACCTTCTATGAAGATGCGCTTAAATTCATCAGTATAGGTAATACCTTTAGGTATTAGAAAACTCCCCCGTGAGGTATTCGAGTCTTGTGGATTCGATGTAGAGATCGTAGGGATAGACCGAGTCCAATCCTCCGCAAACAGGTGGAGAGTGGCCTATAGGAAAGATGGAATATTGGGACTACAGGATACCAGAAATGTAAATTCTGGAAGACCTCGTGTAAAGGATCTAACCCTTGCTCAGATTAAACTATTAAAGGCAGAGAATGAACTGCTAAAAAATATCCAAATAGCAGAAAGGAAGTGGAGAAAAAGGAAATAAAATTATCAGCAGAGGAAAAATACATACTTATCCAGAGAGTCATCAATATGCATAAACTAAAGGATATGGTAGCGCATTTTTGTAACATATCAGGAGTCTCGCGATCCGGATATTATCGATACCACTCAACGGATGCTGAGAAAACCCGAAGAGATAAAGAAGGGAAGAGATGAATTGGCCAGGGTAAACATCCTGAAAGCTACGTGTTTATGTTAAAAAAGGTCAAGGCAAATTAAGATGACCCTCGAAGGGCAGTTTAACATTGTCTACAATCTCAAACGTATTAGGCGGATAATGAAGAAATACAATATTTTCTGTCCTATACGTAAGGTAAATCCATATAGGAAGATGATAAAAGCGACCCAGGAACATACCGTCGTGCCCAATCTCCTGAATCGTGATTTCAAACAGGGAGTTCCAGGTAAGGTACTTTTAACCGACATAACCTACCTTTTTTATGGCGCTCACAAAAAGGCTTATTTGTCGACCATAAAGGATGGCTCAACAAACGAGCATACAATGTCTCTACAAGCTTAGAGATGCCCTTAGCGACAGAAACCCTGCACAAGCTTAAGGAGTCAGGTACCATGCTTCATGAGGACGCGTTCCTCCATTCAGATCAGGGAGTTCACTACACAAGCCCAATCTTCCAAAAGATTGCAAAGAAATATAGATTAAAGCAGTCCATGTCTCGAAGAGGTAACTGTTGGGACAATGCCCCCCAAGAGTCCTTCTATGGTCATTTCAAAGATGAGGCCTCCATAAAACCAAAACCTTGTGCCACGATCCATGAGCTAGTTCAGGAGGTAGACAGGTATATGGATTACTACAATAACTATAGATACCAGTGGAATTTAAAGAAGATGACCCCTGTACAATACAGAGATCATCTTCTAAGTCAACTATAGCTATTTTTAACTGTCCTTGACAAAGGGTACATTTTACTATTTGGGGGTACCGCTAATATTGATGTTTTTCTTAATTTGAGGAAATTGATTCTGGTAAACAACATAAAAAGTTACAATAACTGCCATTGATTGTCAGTCATTTAAAAATGATTGACAATAGTGCAACTATATTTCATCATGAATATAGACAAATGAAAAGTTTAACGAATTTAACAGTGAAGTCATATGACATGATGGCTATGGTTTCACTATCCTAATTTATCAAGTAAGGATGGTGAGTGGCATGGATGAAAATTTTGTTTTGCCCAATAACTTTCACGATTTGCTTATCGCTTCCAGTCAAGGCATAGACAGCCTCACCCAAAAACTTGCTGACTTATTGAATCTTCAGGTTGTGGTCACTTCTTCCGCTTATGTCCCAATAGCTATGTCATTTTCATTCCCCGGTGATGACTGTCTTCAGGTGATGACCAGCGAATCGGGAATAAATCAAGATACGTTATTTTTATGTCGGATTTCCAGCCAGTCTTTTCAGGTGGAAGCGGCAGGGCGGGCAGTTGCCCCTGTCGGCAAAATCATTGGCTATGTCTTCACCCTTTTTGACCAGGAGCCGCCTCATCCGGAAACCTACAGAAACATTCTGGATTATGCGGCTTCGCTTTACGCAGTCCACCTTCAAAACCGTTTGGAAGTAAAGCAAGAGCAAGCAAAAGCCAAAAATGCTTTTTTGTACGATATCCTTTATGGAAACCTGAAGCAAAGGGACGAAATAATCAGCATGAGTGAAATTTGGGGTTGGGATTTTCATCAGCCTCATGCGGTTTTAATGATCTCCCTTGCCAACGTTGATGATATCTCACGGAGTTGGCATTTAATCGATCTTCTATCGAGAACCGTTGAAACAATCTATTCAGGGAGATACTATAAAAATCCCCTCACGCTTTTAAAAAGAAATGAATTGATTACGGTCGTTCCTTTAAATACAAAATCCTCGGCGGATCAAAAAAAAGAGCTTATATCCTTTGTGGATAAAGTCCGGGCTAAACTGCAAGATATCCAATTTGAAAATGAAATATCCTGCGGGGCCGGGCAACCCTATGAAGAGCCAACCGACCTGTTCCGCAGCTACCAAGAGGCCAAAGTCGCTCTGGTTATGGGGAGCCTTTTGAGAATTCCGGTTCCCTTCTTCAGAGATTTAGGGTTGGAGCGAATTCTTTATAAGCATGATCTTCAGGATTTAAAAGAATATTATCTGCATGTGCTTGGAGACCTGCATAAGCAGGATGATCCTGAGGGTTCGCTGATTTACACGTTGGAAGCATTTGCGGACAATCAGTTTGATATTCAAAAGACTTCCCAGGCGATCTTTATGCATCGGAATACACTGCGTTACCGGTTGAACAAAATAGAAATTATTCTCGGCAAATCCTTGAACGAAATAGACGTTCGCTTAAATATTGTTGCGGCAATGAAAATAAAAAGGCTGCACAAAATGGATCAGCTCGTCCTGAAATCCTAACTCAAATAATGATTGAGTTAAATAACGCGATAAGGGTTGGTTGGAATGCCGGCTTATCATAGCGCCTGCCCGCGCCATTGCTACGGTACTTGCGGCATGCTGGCGCAGATCAACGAAAATAAACTCACTCAGGTCTTAGGCGATCCGGAACATGGTTATACCCAGGGAAGACTTTGTGCCAAGGGATACGCTTTAGTTCAGTATTCCCTGGATCAGAACCGCCTCAAATATCCTATGAAAGTAGCCCGGCGCGGTTCCAATGAATGGCGGCGGATTTCCTGGGAAGAGGCCTATTCGATGATTGCTGAAAAGATTCTGGAATTGAATCTTCGCTTTGGCAGTAATTTAGCAAGCGGCTATTATTGGGGCAAAGGGAATACCGGTTTTCTTCATCAAGCCGTAAAAGCCATGTTTGCCAGTCTAGGCCCACACACCAAACCAATGGGAGATCTATGCTCGGCCACCGGTGACCGGGCGCTGCTTCAAACTGTGGGTAAGTTACCAAGCCCCGACCCCGAAGAAATGGCCAAGGCAGGACTAATCGTACTTTGGGGAGCTAATCCTGTGGTTACCAATGTTAATCAAGTGAAATTTATTACTGAGGCCCGTCAAAAGGGCGCCCGTCTTGTTGTAATCGATCCGCTTTTCACAAAGTCTGCTCAGAGATCAGATTATTACCTTCAAATCAAACCGGGAACGGACGCCTTGCTGGCTTGGGCCATTGCCAGGATCATTATTGAACAGGACGGACAAAATAAAGATTTTTTGGAGCAGAGAACTATAGGTTGGGAGAATTATCGAGCGGAAATTCTTGAATTGGATTTGCAAGAAGTCGTTGCGCGGACAGGGGTATCCCTGGACGTAATCGAAGAATTAGCCTATTGCTATCTGACTTGCCGCCCAGCAGTTAATTGGTTGGGATTAGGCTGCCAGAGGAATCCCTTTGGCGAACAAACCGTTAAAGCGGTCAGCGCCCTGACTGCTTTAACCGGAGACTACGGAACCCAGGGCGGAGGACTCTACTTTCTGAACAGAGACAGCGAGGATTTCCCTCAACTTCTGGGTAACTATCCCGAGAAAAAAGACCCGGGCGATTTGATTTCCCGGAAGATTGCTTATGATGATTTTGCCGATCAGGCCTTGAGGCTTAATGATCCTCCTTTAAAACTTCTTTGGATATCTTGCGGAAATCCTCTAGCCCAGGATTACAATATCTCGGCCTGGAAGTCTTTGTTTTCTCAGTTGGAACTGATTGTTGCTGTTGATTTATATCTGACCAGAACAGCCCAACAAGCGGATTTGATTTTACCGGCAGCTTCATTTTTCGAGGAACAGGATCTTCATCTCAGTTTCTGGCACCGTTGGCTGTCAATCAATCAGCAGGTTTTGCCGGCCTTTTTTGAAGCGAAAAGCGACCTGCAGATCGCCAAGGAGCTATCCCAAAAAATAAATGCCTTAAAGCCCGGTTTTTCAGATTTTCCCATTGAGAAAAAACCTTGGGATTGGATCGAGGGGGAATTCACATCCCGGGTTTTGGAGCGATATGACTTGGATCATCCGTCTGAGCTGCTGGCCCGTCCGGCTAAACGAAAAAAAGAAGCTATACCTGCCTCCTGGAAATATCATTTTGATCAGCCTCAATTTAATGGGTTCAGAGACCCTAAAGCAGAATATCCGCAAAAAAAAACCAGCCCGGAATATCCGTACCTTCTTCTTACTCCTCAGTCGTTACTCCAATTTCATAGTCAGTATGAAACTCTGGATTGGCTCAATTCGGAGCATGAGCCGGTAATTGAAATAGCAGAAGACACAGCAAAAGAGTATCAGCTCAGCGAAGGTTCGGCCATCGAGGTTTTTAATGATCAGGCTGCTTTGCGTGGTGTGGCTAGGATCAACCGGCATTTGCCAAAAAATATCATAGTCACGGAACAAAGCGGCTTACATCCGGTCAATGATTTGCTGAAGAGGGAAGAGAAAAAACGGCCAGGCCAATCCGAAAGTATCCCCTTCTTTGATTGCAGAGTAAATATCAGGAGAGTAAACAAATATGTTTAAAAGAAAAGGCTTCCTTTTTGATCCTAATGTTTGTCTGGGGTGCCGAGCTTGTGAAATGGCTTGCCGGAATGAAAACCACACCCCGGCTGAAATCCACTGGCGCCAGGTTAAGTTGCTGGGCACGGAAACCTATCTCTCCATGTCCTGCAATCATTGTGACAGCCCTGAGTGTTTTCGCGTTTGCCCGCAAGGAGCCTTTATTAAAAGAACAGATGGAATCGTCGAAATTAACACATCCCTTTGCAACGGCTGCAATGGTGCTCGCCTCTGTTTTGAGGCCTGTCCCTATCATGTTCCCCAATATGACCCTGAGACAGGTAAAGTAACCCGCTGTCAAATGTGCTACCCCCGTCAGGATCATGGCCTGCCTCCGGCCTGTGTTGAAGCGTGTACGACGGGGGCTTTGACTGTTGTTGACCTGAACTGCGATGAGCTTTCCGGCACCATTACGGAGATTCCGGGATTTTCACATAGTAAGCTTACCGAACCAGCATTGATTTTTTATCCGCTAAAGTCCGCAAAACGATATTTTCGTACAGGTGCACAATAATTCAGCGCACTTTTTGTCTGCGAAATACATTTGATTTATTTTGTGAAATTATATAATAGGCTTAGATTCATTGAGAGCGAAGCAAATACTGAAATCAATTGTGCCAAGAATAACGGATGCCCCTGAGCACTGCAGGAAATTGTTGTTATTTGGAACAAGCAGTGTTGATTTGAGTAACGCCGACTCTCATTTTTAGTCCAGTTCTTATTAACAGTTTTCATTAGTGTCTTTTCCTCGACTAAAAATCGAAACGACGAGAGGGAGGAAAGTTTATGACAAATATTGTGAAAAAAATCTCAGAGAAAAACCTGAGCCGGAGAGCTTTTTTGCTGACTAGCGCGGCGGCAACCACCGGCTTGGCGCTTACCGGCTGCGGTACTTTGCTTGTTTCTGCCGGGTCTGATTATGATGTTCAAGCGGTTGGCGGTGCCGATGAAGGAAAATGGGTTACGGTCGGTTGTGATTTTGACTGCGGCGGCCGCTGTTTGAATAAGGCCTTAGTGGTGGACGGCGTGGTGGTAAGACAGAAAACGGATGACACCCACCCCGACAGTCCGGACTATCCGCAGCAAAGAGGCTGCCTGCGCGGCCGGTCGCAACGCAATGTGGTATTTGGCGCGGACAGAATAAAATACCCCATGAAACGGAAGAATTATGAAACCGGCGGCGGCAAGAAAGAATTGCGGGGCGTCGATGAATGGGAGCGCATCTCTTGGGATGAAGCGTTAACCATCGTGGCCACCGAGCTGAAAAATGCCAAAAGCAAATATGGCAACCGTTCCATACTCACACCCGGGATGAATCTGGATGCTACACTCTATGATGTGCTGAATCATTTTGGAGGATATGTCTCATTCTGGACGGCGACATCGTTCGGCGCTTGGGGTCTGGCCCATCAGGGAAGCATTGGCATGGAATGGTATTTCACTTATGTAAACGACCGTTTTGATTTAAAAAACAGTGAAACAGTAGTGATGTTCGGACTCAACCCTGCCTGGTCGTCTCCGGGCAACAGCTTCTACTATTACCTGCAGGCTAAGGAGGCCGGCGCGAAATTCATTAGTATCGACCCGTTTTATAACGATTCTGCCGCCGCCCTGAATGCGGAGTGGATGCCGATCCGCATCGGTACCGATACCACGCTGCTCCTGGCCTTGGCTTATGTTTTGCTTACGGAAGACGACCCGCTGACGAATCCGCTTATTGACTGGGAGTTCTTGAAAAAATGTACGATCGGCTTTGACAGTGAGTCCATGCCGGCCGGCGAAGATCCTAAAAATAATTTCAAAGATTATGTCCTCGGCACCTATGACGGTCAGCCCAAGGATCCTCAATGGGCTTCGGAAATCTGCGGTTTGGCGCCTCAGAAGATCCGACAGCTGGCCTATGAGATCAGAAAAGACAAAAAAGTATCCCTGTTGTCCGGCTGGGCTAATGGCAGGACCTCCGATGCCGATGCCTTGCCTCAGGTTTTTATGACGGTGGGAGCGATGACCGGCCATTTCGGCAAATCCGGTCATAGCTGCGGCGCAGCCTGTCACAGGCAAAATGTGAATTGCGGGCCTTTCCTTTACGCTGTTGGCCCGACGGAAAGACCCACATATGGCATGGGTGGGCTTCCTGCCCCGATCACGACCAAAATTCATGCCGATGAGCAATGGGACGCTATTCTCACCGGCAAGGCTAAGGCGGTTGATAACCCAACCTGGATTCTTGGCTCCGGCGCGGCCAAGACGCAGGACTTCGATATCCGCGTAATATTTAACCCGGAGAACAATGCGTTGGAAACAACGCCTCATGCGGCCAAAGGTATTGAAGCTTACCGTAAAGTAGATTTCGTGGTTTCCTGCGCCCAATATCCTTCCGGCTATGCCTTGTACAGCGATGTGATTCTCCCCCGGACATCGGCCTGGGAAGATGTGGGATTTATTAGCGGCATGGGCACCCGGGATGCGGTCATCGCTTGCAGCCGTGCGGTTGAACCCCTTTATGAAGCCAAATCGCGCCAATGGATCGGCATCGAGCTGATGAAAAAGCTGGGCTTGGATCCTAATGAACTTTTCCCCGAAAGTGAAGAACAGTATTATTTCAACATGCTGAAAAATACCATGGCAACGGAACCGGATGGCAAGGCAGTGCCCTTGGTGACAATTACCCAGACCGATATCGATAAACGAAAGGTCAAGGGCAAACCACAGCAGGGTAAAATCGGCCTTGAGGAATTCTTAGAAAAAGGCATCTACCAGTTTGAAGCGAAAAAATACCCCTATATCGCCTATGAAGCTTTTGTTAAAGACCCGGTAGCCAATCCACGGCCCACTGCAAGCGGAAAATTGGAAATCTTCTCCAAGACCTATTCCGCCTTGGTCACGGAATGCGGATACACGGAAAAAGATCCGCTGCCGGTTTATGTACCCGGGCCTGAAGGCTATGAAGAGAGCTTCAGCAATTGGGAGCAGAAAGTAAAAGGTGAATACCCTTATCAGATTTATTCGATTCATCATATGGGCCGTTTGCATACTGTTTTTAGCAGCAATACCTGGCTGCAGGAGGCATTTGCGGCTCCGGTCTATATGAGTGCGGTCGACGCAGCGGCTAATGGCATTAAAGATGGGGATACGGTGCTTGTCCAGAGCAAATACGGCAAAGTCTTGCGCCGGGCCAATGTTTCCGAACGAATGATGCCTGGTGTGATGTCCATCGCTCATGGGGGCTGGATGGATTTGGATAAAAAAACCGGCGTGGATCAAGGCGGCAATGAGAATATTCTTTGCGGTACACCCCCCACCGGAGCAGGCGTCAGTGCCTACAATTCCATTCTGGTTAAGATGGAAAAGTGGTCGGGCCAGCCGCTGGTTCCGGATGTGGAAAAACCGAGACGAGTCTTAGTTTAGGAAGGAGTGAGCGCAGCAATGGCTAAATTAGGATTTTATTTCAATATGGATAACTGCATCGGCTGCCGGACTTGTCAGATCGCCTGCAAAGACAGAAACAACCTGAAAATCGGGGTACTCTTTCGGAAAGTGCGGACCTTTGAAACAGGGGCTTATCCGGCGCCTGGATTATATAACTACAGCGGTTCATGTAACCATTGCGCCAACGCCAAATGCGTCTACGGCTGCCCCACCGGAGCCATGCACTATGGTGAAGATGGAACCGTTCAGCATGATAAAGAAAAATGCGTCGGCTGCCGCTATTGTGTTTGGAATTGCCCCTATGGCGCCCCGCAATTCCTTGAGGACCGAGGTGTCGTAGGGAAATGCGACAGCTGCAAGAGTTTGCGTGAGGCGGGTGAGAACCCGGTTTGTGTCGACGCTTGCCCGATGCGAGTTCTGGAATTCGGCGATCTCGATGAACTTAAAGCTAAGCATGCCGCTGAGAAGGCAACCAGTAATCTTGCTATACTCCCGAGTTCAACAATCACCAATCCGTCCTTGCTGATTAAACCAAGAGCCTGCGCCCTGCAAGCAGGATTCAAGGAAAAGAAAGAGGTGTAAGAAGATGGCCGAATTCCCCTTAATCATATTTTCTCTGTGTCTGAATGGGGCTGTGGGTATCATGCTTTTTGTGGCGATTGCCAAGTTGCAAAACAAGGACGGCAGTTTTAAAACGGCCATCGTCTCTGCGGCTGTTTTGGCTGTGGTTGGTCTTCTGGCATCCTTGCTGCACCTTGGACGGCCTCTTGCCGCTCTCAATTCACTGCTGGGAGTCGGACATTCCTGGCTCAGCCGTGAAATTTGGTTTACCGGCGCCGTGACTGCTTTAATTGTGGTCAGTGCCTTGTTGATCATCTTTAAGCCTGCTGCCAAGCGGGTACTGGGGATTTTGATCTATCTTGCGGCAATCCTGGGCCTGGCGGATGTGTTTGTGATGGCCTCAATCTATAAATTCGCCAGCGTACCTGCCTGGCAGAACGGTTTGATCTATGCCGAGTTTTATGGGGCGGCCCTATCCCTTGGGGCAGTTCTTTTCTTAGCCACAAGCAAAAAAGAAGCGGCGGATATATCGAAAATTGCGGTTTTCACGGCAGCTTGCGCCATTGTCCTGCAGGTTGCAGCGATGGTCATCTATTTGATTGAGCTGGGGACCAGCAACAGCTTGGCGGCGCAACAAAGTTTTTCCCTGCTGGGTGAAATGGGTACGGCTGTAATCGTTAAGTTGGTCTTTATCCTCGGAGGGGCCATTTTGTTATTCTATTCGGTAATGAATCGGCTGAGTGTCCCTAGATTCAGTCCAGCCGGAATAGAAATTGCCGCTTCAGCAACTGGTCCGGGAACATTGAACAGCGGATTATATTCGGCGGCAGCTTTAATCACGATCGGTCAAATTGCCGGACGATTAATCTTTTACGGAGCCATGGTGGTCACTACTGTTGGTTTAAGCTAGCTTATTTCTTTTCGACTCACTCCCCGCGTGCATTGCAGTGTGGGGAGTGAGCCAAAATAGAATGAGTAACGTATTACGATAGATAAAGGCGGTATACACCTATGACGGATCAGAATGACAGTATCGCAATCATTCTTGCTAATCGGCTTTACATCTATTCATTGCTGCAGCATGTTTTTGGTCATGAGCCCAGCGCTGAGTTAGTGGAGGCGCTGGCTGGCGGGCATACGAAAGATGCTTTAGAGTTATTGTGGGATGAAGATGAACAGCAATATGAGGCTTATTTAAATTTATTTAAGAATTTGCACCGGGCAATGCTGGCTGACCCTGCTGGCACGCTGGAACAGCTGAAAGATGAATATACCTATTTAATGATTGGTCCCGGGAAGCTGCCTGCTCCGCCTTGGGAATCGGTTTATCTCAGCAAAGAGAGAGTTGTTTTTCAGGAATCCACGTTGAAGGTCCGGAACGCTTATCGGGAATACCATTTTTTGCCGCAGAATTATCCCCACGAAGCGGATGATCATCTTGCTTATGAATTGGATTTTATGAGGCTATTGGCGAAATTTTCGCTGGAACGCTTTGAAATAGAAGAAATTGCGGATGTAGTGAAACTCTTAAACGACCAGAAACGGTTCCTAAAGGAGCATTTATTGGTTTGGAGCGGCAAGTTTTCCGAGCAAATGCAACATTCGAAATCACAACATCTATATCCTCAAATGGCTGCACTGGCGGATAAATTCTTGAACACAGACGCCGCAGTTATCGCTGAAATATTGTTGTTGATCCAGTAGACAATTGTAGTTATTTACGAAAATGTATAGTCAATATGTAATAATGTTACGATGACAATTTAAAATACTAAGGTTATTCTTGATTTAAAGAGGACTCTCTTCCTTTTGCCGGTGGAAAGGTGGGAGTCCGGGATTAGAATGAGGTGAGGTTGAAAGATGCTATGTCTTTTGATAAATATACCAGCAGTTCCATTGGCCATAAAGTCAATAAGACTGCCCGCCTGATCACGCAAAAGCTGGCCAGGAATTTCCGGGAGAGTGGAATTGAGGTCACCACGGAACAGTGGAGAATTCTCCTTTATCTGTACAGGGAGGATGGGCAGTCCCAGAACAGCCTAGCCGAATCCACCGGCAAAGATCAACCCACTATTTCCCGAATCATCAATACCATGGAAAAACACAGTCTAGTATTCCGAACTCGTGATCCCTACGATCATCGGACCAATTTGATTTATCTGACGGAAAACGGCAGAAATATAAAGGAAGCACTTATGTATATGGGACAAAAAACAAACAGTGAAGTTACACAGGGCATGGAACCGGAAGAAGTTGAGACTTGTATCCGCATTTTAGATAAAGTCATCGAAAATCTTTCCTAAGCAAACATCTTGTTCGGAACGATTGATAACAAGGTTAAAACATAAAACTCTTAATTTTTCATCATTTTAGACCAATATGTATTTCTTCTTCCTTATCGAAATCCTGGTGTCCCAGCACAGCGTTACGATCGTACGCCTTGACTCGAATGGTCATTGGATAAAGCAATCAACTTCAATCAACTTCATGTTGACTTGTAATACTAAGATCCTTTCTATTTCTTAAGTGAAAGTTATTCATAGAACGGCGTGAAGTTTACCGGCAAGGTTGACGACTACGCTCCTCTTGGCAAAGTGCCCGTGCCAGATGCAGCTCCTCTGGGTGAATGAGAACGGCGAGCGCTTCGCGGATGAAAACTGTGTTAGTATTCAACCCGGATGTGCCACCAACGCCATGGAAAACCAAAAAGAAGTTTTCAGTATCCTGGATCAGGAGAGCTTTATGCCGGCTTTCTTTTGCATATTGTTCCGTTTTCAGTATTACTCTTTCTTGGAGGGGCTGCCTTTTCATTCTATATTGTGATACCCCCAGCCCTCAAGTACCTTTTGCTAACCGGGGGAGGGGCAGTGACAGCCATACCGTTTGTGACAAAATCATCTTACCTGAGTTTTATCTTAACTATCATTTTGTCCTTTGGACTGGTTTTCGAACTGCCGATAGTGTTATTACTCTTAATCGGGTTAGGAATACTATCCCCTAAAACACTAGCCAAGCAGCGGAAATGGGCTTTTTTTATAATTCTGGTTTTGGCCTTTGTCGTGTGTCCTTCACCTGATCTGATGACTCAGTTTCTTATGGCCGCGCCAATGTATATGCTTTATGAATGGAGTATCTGGTTAGGTTATCTGGTGGTCAGAAGGAGAGAAAAGAAGCAATGCCGGATACCTGTAAAAGGAGAGGGGCAGTGGGATGAATCTATCGGGGATTGTCATTATAGCTTTTGTAGCCCTCTTGTTGTTTGGACCAGAGGATTTTATCGTAATCGCCAGAGCTTTGGGGAAAATTGTTGGGCAAGTATACGAAAATATACCAGTGAGCTGAGCAAGGAATTTCAAGACGCCTGGGAAAAAACTGGGTAATGTCATTAATCAGGCGCTAAAGGAGACTCCGGTTGATAAAGATAAAAGCCTTCCCGAGGAAAAGACCGAGAATTCAGAAGAATTATTACAGTATGAGGAAAAAACCACTGAGATTAGTGATGTGAAAACGGAATGTCCTAAATTATAAAATTGAACGGAGGAATTTGTTATGCAACCAATGTTTGGATTTGTCACCCCTACTGTAGCGGTGATTTTGCTGGTTATGGCATTAATTATTTTTGGCCCGGGTAAACTGCCTATGCTGGGGAAATCCTTGGGACAAGGAATAAAAGAATTCAAAACAGCGACCAGCGAAGAAGAAGTTAGTTCTAAAAAGGAAATCAAAGAAGAAAAAGAGTAACCGCCTGAATAAAAATAGACTTGAATAACGGAGAAGTGACAAGGTAGCAATTGGAACGGTTGGCGGCACTGATGATAAAAGCCGTCTCCTATCCGTTTGGACATTATAAAAAGCTCCTGAGATTGGTAATCTGAAGATAATAAGGAGCGTCGTTATGGAATATGGCATAAATCAATATGTGGATGTGCAAATCCTAAAAGTTAAACACTATCCCTTATCTTACCATCAGGACTCTGTCAAAATTGTTTTTGTGTTGTAAGGAGAATTGATGGTCAAGTGTTCATCTCAGATCCATACGGTGCACGCTGGAAAATTTGTGTTTATCAATCAGAATCAAGTGTATTCTATGTGGACCCAATAACAATGACTATTCCATCATTGAAATTCTTTCGTTGAATATCAATAAGCTAAAAGAGATTTTTGAAGAATTGGAATACATCAGGATGAGCAACACGCCGTATTCAGAACAGGAATATGTCTATACAAAAAAGTTCAGCAGAACCGGGCGGAAACGTTAAAACGATATATGTTGGAATGCTTTGACGAATTGCATGCCGCGCCTTTTTCTGTCAATAATTCTCTGGGGGAATTTGCTTATCGATTAATCACCTTATGCCTAGCGGAATATAATTTTTTATATTATCTTAAGCCGGATGTGGAATATATCAGCAAAGACAGCATTGAGCGCTTCCACAGGGCAGCCGGTTATGTGCAAAGTCATTTGGGCGAAAAAATAAGGCTGGACGAAATAGCAGTTTCCGAACAGTTGGGTAATACATATTTTACGCAAATGTGGAAAGATCTGATCGGCCTTTCTTTTGGAGAATATGTCAATTTTGAGCGGTCATGCACTCTGAAATTCTGCTCTTATTCACTGATAAGAAGTTATTTGAGATTTCAGCCGAATGTGGTTTCTCAGATTTAAAATACTATTACAAGAAATTTAAACATTGGTTTAAGAAAAGCCCGATGCAGTGGAAAGAACAGTGGCAGTGGCGGACTCAATGTAATCCGGATATTGAGCTATTAGATGCAGATACGTCACGGCTGTATATTGATCGATATTTCAGGAAGTATCCGGACGATACCCAATTAAAAACCCGGATCTATGAACAATACCGAATCCTTAAAGAAATGGCTTTATGTAATAAACATTCTGATAATATGACGGTGGTCTTTGATTTGTTTGCTCCTGAAAATCTCCCTAAATAGTTGAAAGAAAAACTAGAAGTGCCGGAATGGAGAGATACTGATCTTTTTGTTGGCCTGACACAGCAGCTGGGATTACAGCAGCAGATCCAAATCCGGATGGAAGAGTTGCGGCAGCAGCACTGCCGGGATGGAATGGAGTGCTTTCTTAATGAAACGATTAAGTATTATGGCCTTAAGCGTGTCCGAACCTGGGAATTTCAATTAATTTGCCGGGACCTTGTTGAACTGACGGAAGCCAAAGCCTATTCTGTATTTTTGGAAAATAAATTGAATGGAGGGAAAATCAGATATGTCCTGGTTTAAATACCGGGCATTATGAGGGCTTAATATCATACTTGCCATGAATGAATTGACGATTTTACAGAAAAACTTGTGAGAAAATCTGTAAGATCGTCAATTGTTTATTTTTTTTGGGACAGTATATAACAAAAGATAAATCGATTATCAGATTTTTATTAAAAGGGGGGAGAAATGGTGGCTGAAAAGGGAATGAATCGGAGAACATTTATAAAAGGAGCGGTACTAAGTTCTGGCGCAGTGCTTGGAGGATCGTTATTAACAGGGTTGAGTGGCTGCTCAGATCAAACAACAAAACAAGTCACAAATCCTGGTGGTACCGCAGTAAAGTATAGTTGGGAAACACCCCCCGGCAGCTATCCCGGATAATCAAATAAAAGAAACTGTTGATACGGAGATCGTCGTATGCGGCGGAGGAACAGCCGGATTCGTTGCCGCTCTGTCAGCTGCTGAAGCGGGCGCCAAGGTGGTTGTGCTTGAGAAAATACCGCCTCCCGGTACGGAGGAGGAGATAACGGTGCTATCGGTTCAAAATTCCGAAAAAAGCTAGGCATTGAGTTTGATAAAGAGGAGATTGTGGAAGCGCTTATAAAAACACAGGCATTTCTTCCGAATGAAGGACTACTTAGACTATGGGTTGATCATAGCGGCCCAATCATGGACTGGATTTTGGAAATGACGAACGCTGCGGGAATAAAAACGGTACTTATTCTTGGCCTACTCCAAAAGAGTGGGACAGGGCTAAGGAACGCAATGGATTTTATCCTACCAATCACATCATTGGCATCGACAAAGGTGATACCCAGGAGCCGCTTTTGAATTGTTTGAAAGAACACCTGCTTAAAAATGGAGTGCAAATATTATCGGGCAACAAGCCCGAAGATATACCAATGAACTGAGCAAGGAATTTCAAGACGCCTGGGAAACACCAAGCAATGTTATTAATCAGGCGATTAAGGAGACTCCGATTCACAAAGATAAAAGCCATCCCGATGAGAAGTCCGGCGATTTTATAGAGTATGTTTAGTGTTTTTTATGTTTTCCTGCGGACGAGTTGTTAGTGGGAATTTTTGTTTGGGGGGCTAATTTCTTTTCATGTTAGGGCCTTGCAAGTTTGGATGAACAAAAGGCTAAAATTCCTTTGATAATTGGTCAGTAATTTACATATGTTTAAATGAAGATTGGAACAAGCCTATTTCGGAGGGGTATCAAATAGAATCAGTGTATGCGTTTGCGGCATTGAAAAATTTGCTTTAGTACCAAATGATAGGCAGCTTTCTGCGCATGGCAGCAACAATTCACTCAAACCATAGTAAATCTTTTAATTGTTTCATCAATAAACAGCTTTTCATTAGGAGACAATTCCTTCCTACTATAGATGCCAATCTCCAGCTTGTTAAAATGAAAAGGTACGGAAACCAGCGGCCGCAGGGCCAGCGCTCCCGGTTCCGGCATAATATAGATTCCTCCGTCCAGGCAAATTCTGAGCATTCTTTCCCGGCCGAATACCTTGTCAACCAAATTGGTTTTCTTCATTGCTTCACGTGTCTTTTTCTTCTTTAGGAACCTGTCTGCATCCGCAGCAGCGACCGTTTGTCCAGCCAAATCCCCCGGTTCAATTCTCTCTTTCGTTGCGAGAGGATGGTCCTTAAAAAAAACGCAGACTGGTTGAATATCGGCCACCTTCGTAAACAGAAGACCTTTTCCCTCAAAAGTGGAAAAGCGTGCGGACTCCATAATGTCCACCTCACCGTTCAACAGCAAATCATAATCATGATCCGTATTCAGCTCCACTTGTTGAATCTCGATCAGGGGATACTTCTGGGAAAACAAAAAGCACATGGACGGCATAAATAACGGTGTTGAAAACACACCGATTTTAAGGATATTTGGTTGTTTTCGCCCCAAATGCCGGCATTCTTCTTTCACTTGCGCTATGTAGCTGTCCAGGTGACACATATTTTCATAGAAAAATTTTCCCGCCGGCGTACAGATAACTCCTTTTGGGCCACGCTCCAACAGCTTCGTGCCGATTTCCAGCTCCAGCTGATTCGTTTGCTGCACCAGCGCCTGAGGAGAAATAAACAAATCTTTGGCAGCTTTTGAAAAGCTGCCCCGCTTAACGACAACAATAAATCCTTGCCGTTGTTTGTCATTCATAGCAGGCCACTCCTTTTTTTTTCAAGAGAGCTTCAACTATTTCTTTAAACAGCATAACTTTTTTGTGATTCCTAGTCAACAACGAAATTTGTTATTTTATATATAGAATTTGTATTAAGAATTTTTTAAAATTTCAAAGGAGGAATTACAAATGAGTAAAGGTTTTTCCCGCAGAGATTTCTTTAAGGGGGCGGCGGCAAGTGCGGTCGGCATCGCAACCATCGGCGTCGCTGGGTGCAGCAGCCAGACTTCAAGCGTCCCAGCGGACAACGCGGCTTCCAAAAAAGTCGTTTTACCGGATCTGTCCACTGCGAAATACGAGGCGGATATAGTAGTTGTGGGCGGCGGTGTCTGCGGCCTGTCGGCCTCGATTGAAGCTGCGGGTGCAGGGGCCAAAACGATCCTTCTGGAGGCCCAAGCGATTTTAGGCGGCAACGGCAACTGTGCGGAGGGAATCTGTGGACTTAACACTAAATATGTAACAGCGATGGGAAACCATTACGACATTGAAGAGACGCTTCATAAAAAGATGGAATATTCCCACAATCGCGCCGACCGTCGATTGGTCAAAGATTGGATTTATAAGACTGCCGATCAAATCCAATGGCTGGAGGACCTGGGGGCAAAATTCATTCCAAAACTGTTTGGCGAAGAATATGTGGTACAACATTTTTATCTCGGCAAGGGCAAAGCGGTGGTTGACAATGCCTTGGTTCCGCGGGCGAAGCAGCTTGGGGTCCAACTTATGACGGAAGCCCGGGGAATGAATCTGTATATGCAGAACGGTAAGGTCGCGGGTATCCTTGTGAAAGGTAAGGATGGCGAGTTTCCGATCAAGGCCAAAGCCGTTATTCTTGCAAGCGGCGGTTTTCTGCAGAATCACGAAATGGCCATGGAATTGACTGGTCGTGATACCGATCGAGTTGTCATAAACTCCATGCCGGGTCACTTAGGAGACGGTATCAGGATGGCATATGAGGTTGGCGCAGATCAAAGCAAAATTAAAGACGTCGGGTGTTATTGGGCCGCCTTGAAAGGCATATCTCTCGAAAGCCATATGAGCGTGGCCGCATGTAATGAGCCGTATTTCTGGATCAATCAAGATGGCGTTCGTATTATGGATGAAACCTTCATGATGACCCATCTTTGCGAGATGTGCAACATCATGTTTAACCAGAAGAAGGTTTACTCAATCCTCTCCCAAAATGAAATCAACAGGCTCATGAAAGAGCCCTGCACTCTAGGGTGGGGGTCTTATGTCTTCCAAGGGTCTGTGTTGAAGGAGATCCAGTCAGATTTAGATAAGTATTTGGCCAAAAATCCTTCCAACATCTTTAAAGCGGACTCCCTCGAGGAGTTGGCCAAAAAGATTAATGTAGACCCGGCTACTTTCCAAACCACGGTAGACAATTATAACAAGATGGTGGATCAACACGAAGATACCGATTTCGGCAAGCCCGCGCCATTTTTGCGCAAGGTTGAGGGCGGCCCCTTCTACGCCTTTGAATTGTGTGCCAACGCGTCCTGCAGCGAAGGCGGCCTTCATATCACCACTGAATTCGAGGTGCTTGACACTAATTCTACCCCAATTCCCGGCCTTTATGGTGCAGGCATCGAATGCTCGGGCATGCAAGGCGATACTTATTACATGACACTTCCGGCTACCACCCAGAATTTTTCCGTTTACTCGGGTAGAAATAGTGCCAAGAACGCAGCTAAATATATTACTAAAGCCTAACACTTAGTTCTTCTCAGGCCTTTACGGTGCAAGTGAATGCACGCAAGTCACCCTGAGCACGTCGGCACAGATGGTTGTGAACTGTACAGGGGGACTTAAATTTCAGTAAGTCAACTAATCAGAATTAAAGAGATATCACAAATCTTCGATCAGAGGAAAGGGAGCTTAGGAATGAGAAAAAGTAAATTTGTATTCGTTTTAACAATGTTACTTGTCCTGGTAATTACTTCGGGATGCAGTTCTACACCCGCGACAGCTGAGAAACCCTCTGGAAATACTGCCAAACAAACGGTAACAAATATCTATAAGGACGGTACCTACGAAGGTACCAGCGACGCAGGAAAACATCCAGGTTTAAAAGTATCTGTAGTTGTGAAAGAAGGGAAAATTTCAAATGTTAATGTGACCGAACATAATGAGACGGAAGGTGTTGGAACTATTGCTATTGAAAGGCTTCCCAAATTGATCGTTGAGTCCCAGTCTACTGAAGTCGATATCGTGACCGGAGCAAGTCTAAGTTCAGCTGCTATTAAGGAAGCTGTAAATAATGCTTTAGCACAAGCAAAAAAATAGATTTCCTTCAAAACATTTTATTCGGCCTCATTCTCGGCGGCCCACTTGGTGTCGACTTGAGAACCTAAGAACTAGTTTCAGTCAATATGGATTTTGTTAATGAATTGCCCGAAGAAAGGAGAAAACTTAAAAAGTAAAAAAGCTCAATTTTACTTTTTTTTACCACGTTTTTTATTACTGCCGGACTATTATTGTCAAGTCCAAAAGAACTTATGGCTTTACCAGGATCCGGATTATGTATTTAATGTCATGATTGGGAAGATGGTGAACTACCAAAGATAGCCTTTGAACAGGAACCTTATCAGCCGGTTGTTCGTCAGATAAACAATATGGTACTTGAAAGCGGCGAGCTTTGCAGCAGTGGTAATGGGAATATTAGGCGCTGCCGTTTGGAAAACTTGCTCAATTGAGACAAACTCCGGGAGGTGTTGCTCAGATCAAAGGCCTACCAAGTCCGGACTTGACAAAACCATCATGGGTAATTATTCCGAAGGCTTAGGAGGAAAGCAATATGCATTGGAATTGGCTTATCGTAATCTATCTATTCCTTGGAGGACTTGGGGCGGGTGCGTATCTCACCTCATTTGCTGCGGAAAAAGGATGGCCGGGAGCAAATTCCCGACTGGCAAAGGGAGGATATTATATTGCAGCACCGGTTGTTGCCCTTGGTACCTTGCTTTAGTATTTGATCTGGACAAGGACTAAAAAAACCCTTGCTACTTATGAGGCCACTGAAGAACTTGTGGTTTTGACGGAGTAACTAAGCATCGTGACACAAAAGACGACCTGAATTCTCAATTATAAGAATAAGGTCGTCCTTTTGCGGTCTAATCACACCTTCTCTGTGGCTTACTTAGGGCTTGCTAGCCAAACCCTGATTTTGATTTCAATTAGCCAAAATTATGTCATTATCTTTCCAAAACATCCAGCTCAAAATTTGGACAAAAAGAACTCTGAGCTTATGCTCTAAGTTCATCACCAAGAATTGCATAGCAATCATGCTCTCTGCTGTTTCTTCTAGC
The DNA here is from genome assembly GCF_055378975.1 of Desulfitobacterium elongatum. Classification (NCBI taxonomy): domain Bacteria; kingdom Bacillati; phylum Bacillota; class Clostridia; order Eubacteriales; family Desulfitobacteriaceae; genus Desulfitobacterium; species Desulfitobacterium elongatum. Next base: position 1,393,587 of record NZ_AP038772.1, read on the forward strand.
TTTGCAGCGATTCGAGCGAGTCCATATTTCCTTTTCCCTTCACCAAACTTGCCTTCAACTGCATTCCGTTCACTGGCATCTTGTCTTTCGATTCTCTTTTCTGCTTTCTTTATCAAGGCTTTCGCGATCGGTCTGCCAAGTTTCGGTCCACTGAGTCGGATCCCATGTTTTTTGCAATAGGCCAAATTCTCTCGATTTCTATAGATGCGGTCGGCTAGAACTGCCTCTGGATAACAGCCATTTCGACTCTTGTAGCCCTCTAAGCTTTGAATCAGGGTGTTTGCTTCGTTAAAGGGATCCCAGGACAGTTTCTCTATTCGGCTGTATCCGTTTTCAAGACTGATGGCTACCTTGGCTCCAAACTCTACTGCTGCTCCGGCTTTACCTCGGACGATGGGTCTCACATGCGGTTGATAGAGGTTTACGATACGATCTTCTACTCGGTGAATCTTTGTTTTGTACATCTTGCCTTGCTGATCAAGTAACGTTCGAATCGTGGTGAGTAGTTTTTGGTGTCGCTTGCTTAACTGCTCGATTCCTGCAGCTGATTCTTGGAGCATTCGGTCGACAATTCTCAGGTTCCGTCTTGCGTATTGCAATTGTTTCCTAATGGCTTTTCGGAGTTGGTTTTTTTGGGGACTCTTTTGTTTGGAAACATTCAAATAGTCTTTCCGAGCTTTCTCACGATAGGTTCTGGGTCTTCTCTGTTCTTTTCCATTGGCGCTATGAAGTGTATCAACGATTTCATCAAGTTTTTCTCTGGCTTCATTCAATAAACCCAAGTCTGTTGGAAATCGAACGTCGGCAGGGGTGCAGGTTGCGTCGAGAATTAACGTTCCTTGGTTAGGTCTATCTTCTGTAGTATTCTCCGAGCTCTCCTCGTTTTCAGCCCTGCTTTCGACAGGCTCCGCTGGAATCACTTGACCAGATCCGCCTTGAGGATCATTGTCGTCGTGGTCTTCCCGTTTTTCGCTTTGTGCTGCTTTTAGTGCCGTTTCGACGGCCATGATACGCTCGTTGATTTTAGCTAACCGTTTGGCATTGAAGCGTTTACGAAATTTAACCATCGCAACAGGGGTAAAGGGTTGGGTTAACTGATATTCCTTCAGACCAATGAAGTATTGCAGATAGGGGTTCTCCGTGATCTGTTGCACCGCTTCGCGGTCGGTATAGCCACAACGGGCCTGTATTATTAACGATCCAAGAGCCATGCGGACAGGTTTAGCCACATTCCCTCGATCACTGGGAAACATAAAAGCGTATTCTTCCTCGATTTCATCCCAGGGGATAATTTTAGCCAATTTTACCCAACGATTCTCGGCACTGAGCTTACCCGAGAAGGGTAGAATGAAATCATCGATTGTAATTTGCGGATCGGGCTTTCGGTACATCTTTTCAGCCTCCATGTGCAAGGTTTTTTAGAGGTAAAATTGTTTTTCCATGCACATATATTCGACAAAAACGCCCTCAAACCCTTGTAAAATAAGGATTTTTTGAGATTTTAGCAAGCCCTACTTACGTCATTAGCTTCAGTATTCTTTTTAAATTCACAGTAAAGATCGCCATCGTGGCTTTTGGCCAGAACCTTGTAACTGATATCTAAAATAAAAAGGGGATTGCCAATGAATTCCCGGATTGACTCCAGCATATGCTAAAGACCCTTGCCGGAAAGCAGGGTCTCAAAAAGCAGAGCTGCGCCGAGATTTAAGCGGCGCTGTGAAATTAGGTAGGTATTGATATCATCATACAGAGTTTTAAGATCAAGGAGTCCGGAAAGGACGACGAGATTGATCAAGGAACTTTCCAGGTACTCCGTAGGTATAGGGCAGTCTGCGAGGCAGACGATATTCAGCGGATTTATCAGAGAAGCCGGGAGAATAACTGTGTGAAGCTCAGAAGCTTTGGCGATATACAATAAGCTCGTTTTGAAACCACACTGATTGGGCTGAAGCATTACCGCATCCGTTATCTGATGGCTGCTTGCGGCCAGATGCAGCTCCGGATTGTAAGGTCTCAACACTTCCAAAGCCAGCGTCTCAATGCTTGTTCCTATGTAATTACCCTCCTTCTTCACAACTTTAAATATTGAAGAAACAAAACAGGGTGAAAATGAGACGCATAGTTAATTATATCACAAAGTTCGGCGCTAATTATTCATAAAATGTTTATAAAATTAATTGTTATTTTTTGAATTCTTTACAATGATTAAGTTTCCTACCTGTACTAAAATCTTATCAAGAGAAAATTGTCGCAAAGTGGTGAAGGCTGAGAGACTATCTCATACTTCAAGGGGGATAAAGAATGTTTATACTTCTTAATGAAGTCAAAACGCTGGTGGAAACAGGAAGGGCTAAACAGGTAGCCGGTCTGGTTCAGGAAGCATTTGATGATGGAAACGCAGCAAGAGACATACTTTAGGCCATGGTGGATTCGATGGGCAGCGTTGGCGAAAAATTCTCCGCAGGTGAGATTTTTGTCCCGGAAATGCTGCTGGCGGCCAAAGCGATGTCTAAAGGCGTTGATGTCCTGAAGCCATCGCTCAAAGGTGACAGCACCAATTCATTAGGAACCTGTATTATCGGGACCGTGGCCGGCGATCTGCATGACATCGGTAAAAACCTGGTTGCCATGATGATAGAAAGTGCCGGCTTACCGTAGTGGATTTAAGCGTTGATGTACCGGTGTCCAAATGGATTGAGACGATCAAAGAATATCCCAACGTGACCTTGGTGGCTTACTCCGGTCTTTTGACGACTACGATGCCTGCTCTGAAAGAGGCTGTTCAGACTATTAAAGGCAGCGGATTGACGGGATTCAAAATCATTGTCGGTGGGGCACCGGTGACACGGGCCTATGCCAATGAAATTGGTGCCGATGGTTTCGTATCCGATGCCGGAAGTGCTGCCGTCAAAGCAGTTGAATTGGTAAAAGCATAAGTAAAAAGGAGGTGCATGAAAATGGCATTATCCCAAAGGCAGAACTTTGAAATCATGCTCAAAGGTGGGAAGCCGGAATTTGCTCCGAAAGCTTGCAATTATATAAAACCTGTGTCTTAGGTACGAACAATGCAGATTAACCCTGGCAATGCGGCTTTTGTTGGCGACCCAAGATTTGAGACCCTTTTCAAAACTTGGGAAGAATATAAACAAATTATAATAGCTTAGGAGAGTGTACAATGAGCCAAAAAGATGATGCACAAAAAACTGAACAGCAAAAAGGATTGTCACGGAGAGGTTTTCTGAGAGGAAGCGTTGCTGCGGCTGCAGTTGCAGGTATAGCATCTGCAGGATTGCTAGCCGGTTGCAGTAAAGAAACGAAGGCTCCTCAGGGGCCAGCGGCTCAGGATCCCAATACCGGCTGGCTTGGTGAACCCCCGAATATTGCTGATTCCGATATCAAACAAACCATGCAGGCCGATGTTGTTATCGTCGGCGCAGGAGTGGCAGGCTTGAATGCAGCCCGCGCGGCGGCTGAAGCCGGAGCTTCGGTTATTGTAGTGGAGAAAGCGGCTACCTATCAATACCGCAGTGGCGAGTATGCAGCCATTGACAGTAAGCTCCATAAGGAACTGGGCGCTAAGGTCGATAAAGGCGCCCTTATCAATGAAAGCATGAAACAGATGGGCTATCGGGCGGATGCGCGCTTGTGGAAGTATTGGGCTGACCACAGCGGAGAGGCTTATGACTGGTTGCTGGAGCTGGCGCCTGACTATAAATTGTACGCTGAAACAGATCTGAGTTATGACAAAAAAAATGTTAACATCCAGGCATTGCACTTTAATAGGCCGGCTGGATATGATCCGGTAAAGGAAAACTCCCCATCCTGGCCGACGCCGCTGGTTTTTGTTCCGAACCAGGGAGCGATGCTGGAACGTGTTTATCAAAGATGTCTGGAAAAGGGAGTTAAGTTTGTTTTCTCGGCGCCTGCCCGTAAGCTTATCCGTCCCGATAACCAAGGCAAGGTTCAAGGTGTCATTTGTCAGGACGCTAACGGCTATACCAAGGTCCTCGCCAAGAAGGGAGTCATTCTGGCGACCGGAGATTACGGCAACAACAAGGCGATGGTAGAACATTTTTGTCCCTATGGCCTGGTCAATGTACAAAACCTCTTCTCTAACAAGGATGACGACGGAAACCCCATCAATGTGGGTGACGGGCATAAGATGGCTGCTTGGATCGGAGGGAAGATTGAGGATATTCCCCATGCTCCGATGAATCATTCCATGGGCAGCGCTTTGGGTACGAGCGCTTATTTTCTGGCGAGTACGCATGGGGAGCGTTTCGTTAACGAAGATACCGGCGGACAACAAATGGCTAATGCTCTTTTAAACCAGCCCGGAGGTTTCGGCTGGCACATCTTTGATGACAAGTGGTCTGAACAGCTTGAATCGATGGCATTTACGCATGGCTCTGTCAATCATGTGGTCCCGGATGACAAGATGCCCGAAGTGTCTATGGAGTTAATGATGACCTATGGTATATTATCATTTACATCCCGCGGAGCGATCAAAAACAATAAAAATGTTCTGAAAGCGGATACCCTGGAAGAGCTTGTCACGAAACTTGGACTGGAAGCTGAAGCCCAAAGTAAAATGCTGCAGTCTCTCAAGCGCTATAATGAATTTTGCGCTCAAGGGGTTGACGAAGACTTTTACAAGACACCAAAGCGGCTCTTCCCGATTACAACCGGCCCGTTTTATGCCACTAAATACAATCCGGGAGTATTTCTTATTGCTTTGGGAGGCCTGAAGATCAACCCGGAAACTTTAAATGTTTACGACACGGATTATAAGGCTATTGAAGGATTGTATGCAGCAGGGAATGTGCAGGGCGGACGTTTCGCGGTCGATTATCCCGTTACTGCTCCTGGCATAAGCCATGGAATGTGCTTAACTTTCGGGCGTCTCGCCGGAGCAACAGTAGCTAAGCTGTAATTGGCGTTTTATTTTATTAAAAAGCTTCCTCCCTTCTTCTTTTCCTCCTTTATATCAGAGGGCCTGAAAATAGGCCCTCTGAATTGTTAAAAAAAAAATTAATGATTGATAGGAGAGTAACTGATATGAGCCGTCAAAATCAGCTTAAAAAGAAAATAGTTTATGGATCAACGTTGCTGTTTCTGGTGGCTGCCATGACCGGACTGGTTATCCTGGTGAACAGCAATGTTGTCCGCAGTTCAGAACTTCCCGAAGTTAAAGCGAATACTAAAAAGCTCGCTGTACTCACTGAAAATTTGAAACCCAACCCTCATGTGCTGCCTTCCCATAATCCGGTATTGAATTGCGATAGCTGCCATGGTGACAAAAAGAAAGTTCAGGATATTGAATGCAGCAAGTGTCACCAATTCGATTGGATGGATCGTTTAGTCGAAAGGAGTCAGTGAACTTAGCAAGGAATGTCCGAGTAAAAAAGGAGTTGTGTTTGAGGATGGACAAGAAAAAACAGGCGCTGATCAGTCGGCGGAATGTCTTAAAAGTCGGGGCGCTGGCAGCCGGAGCACTTGCTGTCGGGATGTTTCCATATCGAGGAGCCAAAACGGTAAAAGCAGAGATGGATCAGGAGGCTCCGATAGACCCCAATCAGATCGGATTTATGTTTAATCAGGAATTATGTATTGGCTGCCAGTCCTGTGTAAAAGCTTGTAAGAAGGCAAATAATTGGGATGAAGGAACTCATTGGCGGCGTGTCCTGCAGGTTAAAGGTCAATTCAGATATCTTTCCATCAGCTGCAATCATTGCGAACATCCAGCCTGTCTGGCCGTTTGCCCCGTTACTGCCTACAGCAAAAGAGCTAAGGATGGCATCGTCATTCATGACGCCTCCAAATGCGTAGGATGCAAGTATTGTGTGTATGCCTGCCCTTACCATACCCCTCAGTATAGTGAAGCGACAGGAAAAATCTCGAAGTGTCACTTCTGTTATCAACGTCAGGACCAAGGCGAGAAACCGGCCTGTACCTCAAGCTGCCCAACGAAAGCCTTAAGCTTTGGCAAATTGGCCGATCTTAGAAAAAATGCCGGGGGGACCGCAGAGCTTAAAGGTCTGCCTAGTGCTGATGTGACCGAGCCCTCGTGGATAATTATTCCTGATGGGAAGGAGGGGTAAGCATGACAATGCCTTGGGGTTGGTTAATCGTAATTTACCTATTTCTGGGGGGACTTGGTGCGGGAGCTTATCTCACCTCTTTTGCAGCCGAAAAAGGGATTTTGGGAAAGAGTTCAAGTCTAAAGCGCGCAGGATATTATTTGGCAGCTCCGATTGTGGCAATTGGTACGCTTCTCCTGGTATTTGATCTTGGTCAAGGGCTCCATAAGCCATGGATTCTGCCGGGACTATTGTCTAACCTTGGTTCAGTCATGACCTTGGGAGTATATATCTTATCTGTTTTTATTATTTTGGGACTGCTTAAAGTTTACTTCGTTTTAAAGAAGAAAACTGCGCCTGCTGTAATAACCTGGGGCGGTGCGGTCTTTGCCTTAGCAACGGGAACCTATACCGGGCTTTTGCTGGCCGTGATCAAGGCAATTCCTTTTTGGCATTCGGCGATACTGCCTTTTCTGTTTGTAGTCTCCGCTTTATCAACCGGTCTGTCCGCCACAATTCTACTGGCTTCGGTGGTTGAGAAAAATGGAACCAGCCAAAGAAGGGAAGGGCAAGTTCACTTACTGTTGATCGCCATGGAACTGCTGATCGCAACGCTGTTTTTCGGAACGTTAGGATTCGGATTAGGTGGGCAGGTAAGTAAGGATACAGTAGAGACGGTAATGGCCGGGAAATATGCCCTTGTATTTTGGGGATACTTTATTGGCTTGGGGCTTTTATTCCCTTTGACGGTATATATTTATCAATATCTTAGCACTAAACAAGGAGCAGATACAATTTTGACTGAACCTGCTCTTCCGGATCTCAGTGCCAAACAAGGAGCCGTTGCAGCCATGGCTGAATCTACTTTGCCGAGAGGGGAACAGGTTGCTGCTGCGCAGCATTCCTACTGGACTGTCGCAGCAGATTGGGCGGTATTGATTGGGGGATTCGCTTTGCGAACCCTGATTATCTTCGCTGCAATCCCGATCTGGGACGGCATCACAATTCATTAACAATTTTACACCGCTGACCCCGGCGCCAGACTCCGGGGTCAGTGGTGTACTTTTTTATAATCAGAAATCAATTGGCTGGTATGGTATTGCATTTATATTTAAATGCGAAAAGTTTCACTTTGAATGGACTGAACACCTGAGGGTAGAAAGGAGGGAGCAGCCCAATTTTTAAGCAAAAAGTATAGGTAAAAGCGGTACCGGTATAAAAGAAAACAAGCCCCTTGCAGTCCATCGGTATCGAGTTAATGGTAAAGAAGAGGCGCTTAAAAATAAAGTGAAAAGAGGTATTTTAAAATGAGGACAGAGACAAAAGTTAATGTCTATTTTACCCTTTTCGTGTCGATCTTATTTGGTGTGTCTTTCACAATGGTAGGCGGTTTGATCTCAAACGGATCGGTTAATTGGAATAATTTTACGATATCCGCACTTGTTGGTGTTGTTGTAGGTTTTATTATCGGCATAGTAATCCCTGCTGGTAAATGGGGTGCAGCAGTGGCTAGTAGGGTGACTAAACCTGGCACCTTGTTGTTTAATCTCATAATGTACTCGATTCTTCTTCTTATAATGTTGCTGATTATGTGCCCGGTTCTGACTTTATTTATCGGGTGTGTTCTCATGGGCGCGCCTGTTGCAGCTATGCAGCCGAACTTGTTTTCGCTTTTTATCCCGTTCTTCGGGATTGCTCTAACAATTCTCTTGTTTTTAGGCGGTCCCCTGATGAAATTGTCAATGAAATGCGCGGGGGTGCCTGGCGGTGTCAACACGGCTGCACCTAAAGAGAGCAATCCATCGGCGGGCTCAATTGATCAAGGGTGATAGAGTATCTGCCTTATTAATTATGAGGTGAAGGTGTTATGACGTCTTTTTATGAATATACCAACAGTTCCATAGATCATAAAATCAATAAGTCTGCCCGCCTGATCACACAAAAATTGACCAGGAATTTCCGGGAGAATGGAATTGAGGTCACAACGGAGCAATGGAAAATTCTTCTTTATCTGTATCGAGAGGATGGGCAGACTCAGGTCAGCTTGGCCGAAGCCACGGGGAAAGATGAACCCGGTATTTCCCGCATCATCGATGTAATGGAAAAACACGATCTGGTTCGTAGAATCAGTCATCCCGATGATCGCCGCACCAACCTGATTTATCTGACGGAAAACAGCAAAAATATGGGGGAAGTGCTTATGGCCATGGGACAAAAAACAAATAAGGAAGTCACTCAGGACATTGCCTTGGGAGAAATTGAGACTTGTATCCGCGTTTTAGATAAAGTCATTAAAAATCTTTCCTAAACTAAACTTTAGTATAAAAGCTGCATTATCGGTCTAAAAACTAATAGTGCAGCTTTTTGTTTTTGGATCGCTAGTCCTATAGCAGTCCTTTAAGGTTTTTAAGAAAGTTCTTACCTTCAGTAAAAATCAAGATTCTAAAGGAATTATAAAGAGAAGAATATAACTCGGGGCTGTCCAGTTTAATATCCAGGATTTCCTCGATTTTTTTAATGCGGTAATCCATGGAATTGCGATGGATATTGAATACCTGTGCTGCTTCGGCCAGGTTGTTGCCGCAGGAAAGATAAACGTAGAGGCTTTCCGTAAAATCGGTTTTATTTTTGCGGTCATAATCAATGAGATTGAATAAGTAAGAGCTGCAAAAGTTTTTCAGGTTATTTTGCTCGGAAGCGACGTCCAGGAGATGAAATGAAGCATAATCTTCATACCAAAAAATATTTTTCTCCAACTCTAAACGGATTCCCAGCTCAATGGCTTTCGAGGCTTGAAGCGAGTAAGCCCGCAATTCTGCTAAAGCATGAAAACTGCGGCTTAAGCCGCCATCCATTTGATTTTCATCAAGGAAGGCATAAAGGCTTCCTAAATCCGACTTGGCTAAAGGTTTATGTTTGCGGCGGCCGATCAGGGTGACAATATCATTACCATAGATTATGGAGCGGCTGTCGCTGATCATGGATTCCAACAGATCCCGGATGTAGGGGAGGGAGATGTTTTTTGAAGCTTCTGGCCTGAGGCGCGCTGTTAAGACATACAGCAATTCCTTTAAATTCAGATCAAGAACTTTAGCCCGCTCCTCGATCACGTTAGGATTGACGATCTTGCCCTCCAGCAAATCGGTCAAAAAAAATTCATGCATGACACCCTTCGAAACTTTAAGGAAACTGCCTCTTTGGATTTCAAAAGCTGCGGTCTTGCATAAAAGATTAAGGAATTCCTGATCAATTACATCGAACTGTTTACAATACTCCACTATGGATATCATTCCAACTGCTTTGCCGCCGACAACAATTTTGCAGGCCATCCAGCGATAAGGAGTGTTGCTGAATTCCGTAATGGCGGAAGTATCACTGGAATATACCTGTTCAAACCCCCCGCTGTTTTTGACAAATTTAGTACACTCATAAGATCCATATCCTTTTTCGACCATATCACGCCATAAAGGGTCATTCTCCACAATATCGTTGCTTTTGGCTAAAACCTTGTAGCTTATATCTATAATATGCAAGGGGTTGCCAATGAATTCCCGGACGACATCAAGGATGTGCTGAAGCCCCTTGCCGGAAAGGAGAGCATCAAAGAGCAAAGTTGTCCCGTAATTTAATCTGCGCCGTGAAACCAGGAAGTTGTCGATATGATCGTACAGAGTTTTAAGATCAAGAGGTCCGGAGACGATGATAATATTGTTCAGAGAGCTTTCCAGGTACTGGGGGGGGACAGGGCTGTCTGAGAGGCACACGATATTTACCGGAGAGGTCGGAGGAGCAAATGTGCAAAGATCGGAAGCTTTTGTAATATATAATAAATCCGTTTTAAACCCGCTTTGCTGGGGATGAAGCAATACCACGTCCGTTAGTTGCCGCTCGGCTACCGCTAGATGTATTTCCGGGTTATAGGGCGTCAACACTTTCGAAGCTACCATCCTGATGTTTGTATCCATATAGTAGTTACCCTCCTTGGCTAACATTTCCTGACGACAAACTTATCCGAAAAAGGACGCAAGCACCGCGAGGCAAATCATGCCCCAAGGTGTGTTATTATTTTAAGCCTGTTTCGAAGCTGCTTTGATTTTGCTGAAGCAGCGCCACATCTGTTATCTGATGCCTGTTTGCCGCTAGATGTAACTCCGAGTTGAAGGGTTTGAGTACTTCCGAAGCCACTGTTTCAATACTTGTATCCATGTAAATACCCTCCGTATCAACATTATTACCTTGACCCAGGTGAGGGCCATAAGGGAAATAAGAGATACATAATTATTATATCACAAATGTTTTTATAAATTGAATTAGTTTCATAACTCGAAATCCTTGATATTGTTATCTTTTTTGCACAACTAAAAAAGGAGTACCTCCCCAACATCTCGAAAGTGTAGTCCTCCAAAACCAAACACCGAGAGGTGGAAAGGAGTACTCCCCGATGTTAAATATTTGCCAAGAACGTCTATTTTCCTTGGAGGAAATTTTAGAAACTTCTCCAAGAGATCTTATCCTCTCATTCTTGATCCTTTGGACATTAACCCTTTACTGGAAGTCGTTTCGAAAAAGGCTTTATTTGGAGCCCCAACTCAACTGAATTATCCTGCTATGATCTATTCTTTGATCATTCGTGTGATTGAAAGAATCCCTACAATTAAGGACTTACATAAACGCCTGAAGAACAGTCTCGAGGTCCGATTTGACTGTGGATTTACTCTTTCGGACTCCATTCCTAGCGAAGCATCCTATTGTCGAATGATCAAAAAGATTCCAAGACTCTACTGCTATAGCGGAATCTCAAAACGATTTGGTGCATCAGGCATTTGACGAAGGATTTATCGATGCGAATGTGTTACAATAGATGCCACCCATATTGAAGCGAGAGATCGAAAACCCGAAAAAGAAAGAAGAGATTCCATCTGAGCAAACTCCCAAAAAAACGGGGACGAAAACCGAAGGCAGAGCGAGAGAAATGGATCCAAGAACAACAGGAACTCGAAGAATATCGCCCGATCTTTGACAAGAAGATTGAAGCTCAAATAATAAACGCGATTTTTACGAAATAAAGGACTACTTCATTATGAGCCTATTTCTAGACCCAAAAGCATCTTACATTGGATCAGTCAAAATCTATGACCCAAACCTGACTTCAAATCAACCTATTTAACTTTGATTCAAAAAAGAAATGGGAAAGAGATAACTCAAATACCAAAAATCATATATTGACAAAGGATATTATTAAGTAAGGATATTTTTCATCTTAAGAGTGTGAAACTATAGTGAAAAGAATTATAAAGGAGGATTTAGTTATGGATATACTACAATTACGTTATTTCATTACAGTGGCTGCATGCGGTTCAATTCAAGATGCTGCTGATAGCTTATATGTCAGTAGGCAAGCAGTAAGTCGGGCAATCCTCTCATTGGAGCGTGAACTTAATGTAAATCTTTTTGTAAGAACCCATAACGGTATTCAACTTACAAATACTGGAGATAAATATGTTGGTCATGCAAGGAAATTAATAGAACAGTATGATGAATTGCATAAAATGATGTGTACGAATGAGAAAATCGTTGATATTGCTATTTGCATTCCAATAAATTTATATACATTCTTTCTTGAAGGAATTAATGAGTTTAAGGAAAAGTATCCTGTTGTTAATCTCAAAATTATACATTGTACTTGTGCGGAAGCACATGTATATCTATTAAATCAAAAAGTAGATGTGATAATTGCTTGGACACCGGATAAAAGCGCTTTAAATCAAAGCGATATCTTAATTGAAAGTCTAGCCTTTTTTATGGTTAACGAAAATAACAAAGTGGCGAATAAAGAGATGTTAGTAGAAGCCGATATTCTCGATTCTCCTATTATATTTTATACGGATGGATTTGATATAGATTATTATAAAGAGCTTTTCCCCGATTGGAAAAGAGGAGATTATTTTGTGTCTGACATTATGACAGTTTATGACTTGGTGGACCAAGACAAAGGGATATACCGACTCCCCATGGTTTCTATTTCATTAGCAAAAAAAGGCTACAAGTTCATAAAATATGCTGATCCTCATTCAGGGATTTGTTTTTATTATAAAACTGCTGATAATTTTAAAATGAATCTACTAAAATCAAAGTATTGTGATTTACTTAAAGAATTTTTAAAGAAAAAAATGTAAGTACTGCGCCCCAAAAGTTAGAGGAAATCTAGTTTTAGGTTTTTTGTAAGAATGAAAACCATACGCTAGGCGTATGGTTCCGTAAAGCTTTTAGTATTGAATTAAAAAAATCCCCTCTCAGTGATAGAATAAATCTAGATTCACCAACCAAATTTCTCTGATTAGGAGGGCCTTTTATGTCAAAACTAAAAAGTCGATATGGAAATAGAAAGTTCTGGTGCAAAGGGATGTAGATACGGTGGGTAGAAATAAGAAAGTAATTGAAGAAAATATATCGAAATCAATAAATAAAAGAGAATCCATTTCTGGTAAGGTTAAAACACTGATGAAATAACCAACAGTAATAAGGATTCTTATAATGGCTACTTTAGCTCAATTAACCCTAGATTTCAATTATCAGATTAAATTATCAAATGACGGAGGTTGGCTTTCCTCTGATATAGGTGAATTCATCTTTAGAGAATTCGATGAAAAACTTGTTTTTTTAAGACCAAAGCTAAACGTCTTAGCTTGAAGGTAAACGTCAAATTGCGACCACATTTAATAGGGAATAACATTATGAGATAATCTCCTCAAGAAAAAAATGGAGGAGATTTTTTGTGGCAAAAACTGATTTACAAATAGAATGGGAGAGTCGGATCGCTGCTTTTAGAGCCAGTGGACAAACCCAATTGAAATGGTGTAAAGCGAATGAATTAAGCTTACATAAATTAAGATATTGGTTAAAAAAAGCTAGAACATAAGAGTTCAGGATCTTCAAGTAATCACTCAACAAAATGGATTCCAGTTTCATTAGAAGAAAAGATTTTCCTCAAGAATCGAGTGAAACGCTTCAGATTAAGATTGATAATTATAATCACATGCGTGTAAATCAAAAATTGGCAGGCATGAGTCCGGTTCAATATTGTATCCATACCAGCAAAAAAGCAGCTTAAAATAAAACTCTTACTATTGGGGTCGCCTCTGAGCAACAATAGATTGCGCCAAGGGACTACTTTAATTGCTTTTGTTATAATTTGTCGAACTATATAATGAGACTGAGTTATGATAAAACTTCAAAAGGAGTGACTTCACATGAATGAGGAGATAAAGGTAGTTAGTCGACGCACATTTTTGAAAGGAGCAGTAGGTGTTGCAGGTGTTACGGCAGCATTAGGATTGAGTGGATGTACATCAGTTAAAACAGAATCCACCGGGACAACTAAAAAGGCTTTTAAAGCAGATGAGGTAATGAGTTGCGATATCGTTATTATCGGTGCTGGAGCATCTGGTTTGGCTGCCGCTGTTGAAGCAGGTGAGGCAGGAGCTAATGTCGTATGCATTGAAGGACAAGGCAACGCAGGTGGTGGCGCAAGGGGAGTTGAAGGATGCTTTGCTGTAGGGTCAAGAATGCAGAAAGAACAAGGTATTAAAATATCATCTTTGGGAAAGCTGATTCGCGAAGAGCTTAAGACTGGTCAGTTCCGTAGTTCTGGCGAAGGTTATATTGACCTTATTAACAATTCTGGGAAAAATCTAGACTGGCTGCTTGATCATGGTGTTATATTCGGCGAGATCGGATCTGGCGACAGAGCAAATCCGCACCAAAACCAAGTGTTCCACTTTTATAAGAGTGGTGCAGGTGCGCAAGACTATGTTGTTCCAATGCTAGCTGCCGCCCAAAAGGCAGGAGCGCGGTTCATGTTTAAAACAAAGGGTGAATCGTTGATTATGGATGAGGCTGGTGCTGCAAAAGGTGTCTATGCTTCAACTAGTGATGGCAAGACCATTCAGATTAACGCTTCTTCAGTAATTGTAGCTACTGGTGGTTTTGCTGAGAATTTGGAGTATGTTGCAGAGAACGGTATCAATACAGAATATTATCATTATGAAGGGTTCCCAGGAAGTGATGGTAGCGGAAATCGCATGGTTGTAGAGGCTGGCGGAACGAACAATCGACAGAATGCCGCCTATTTGAATGTCCTGAGTATTAAGGGACTTCCAGGTTATTTCGACAACGGAAAATTCTCTTTCTGGATTGGCGTTGCAGCCCCTTACGCCATCTGGGTCAACGAGAAAGGTCGGCGATTCGTAAATGAAGACTTCGCAGGAGATAACCCAATGAGCATGGCCGTACCTGTAAGGTCTAACAAGAAAACATTCATTGTAATGGATCAAGCAATGATGGATAGGTTCACTGGTGGGAACGCTGATGCAATAAAACAACTACAGGATGGTTTGAAGTCAGGTGAAATCGTTTCTGGTAATTCTATTGATGAACTGGCTAAAGCTATGAACGTTGATCCGTCTAATTTAAATGAAACCTTTGAACGTTATAACGCATTTTGCAATCAGCAAGATGACGCTGATTTTGGTAAGGATCCTTCTGTACTTGTTTCTCTCAAACCGGGTCCGCTCTATGGGCTACATGTAGAATATAGTGTTACCACAGCTATCGGATCAATCAAGACTGACAATAATTTCAATGCAATAGACAAAAAAGGAAATCCTATTAAAGGTTTGTATGTAGTCGGGGTAGAGGGTGCTATGCTTTGGGCAAACTTGTACACCTTCAAAGTCGCTGGTACTTGCAATGGCAACAATATAAACTCTGGACGTACTGCTGCTAAGAACGCATTAGCTCTGATGACTCACAAAAAATGAATCAGGTCGTCATTTAGCAAAAGTTGAAAAATATTCTTTATTGTTAAACGTAAATGGTCCACATGGGTCAATAACCCAGGAAAGTTGTAAAAAAAGGAACTTTCTTGGCAACAGGTGATTTTTCTCGCACCCCTGATTTGATGGCTAAATATAGTCCATGGGCTTGAGAACAGTATAAAAACTAATAGATACAGAGAAAGTGAATTATGCCCATCACTTAGCATTTAATGGATTAATGCCAGGTGATGGGCATAAAATGGGACTCTGGGTTGGTGCCGCTGGCAGAAAAACGTATCCTACGAACGGTACAACAAGCTTTTTATTATGACCCAATTCCCGGGCTTTATGCCGCAGGCTTGGATTGCTCCGGCCTTCATGGCGATACCTATGACTTTAACATTTCGGCTACTTCCCAAAGTTATGCCATATACTCAGGCAGATTTAGCCCCAAGAACTCAGCCCAATAGATAACTCAAGCCTAATACTTCGCTCACCCCGGAACTTTAGAATACAAGTTAAGAGATAAAGCAAATCACCGTTAATAGGAAAAGGAGCTTAGCAATGAAAAGAACTAAATTTGTACTTGTTTTAACCTTATTACTAGTTATGGTTATTGCCGCAGGATGCGGCTCTACAAAACCGGCCTCGGCCGAGAA
This sequence comes from Desulfitobacterium elongatum, assembly GCF_055378975.1. NCBI lineage: Bacteria > Bacillati > Bacillota > Clostridia > Eubacteriales > Desulfitobacteriaceae > Desulfitobacterium > Desulfitobacterium elongatum. The sequence goes on from NZ_AP038772.1 coordinate 1,409,142, forward strand.
GCCGTCTGAAAATACCGCCAAAGCAACAGCCACCTATAAAGACGGTACCTATGAAGGTACCAGTGACGCAGGAAAACATCCGGGCTTGAAAGTATCCGTGATTGTGAAAGATGGGAAAATCACAACCGTTAAGGTAACTAAACACGAAGAAACGGAAGGGATTGGCACTCTGGCTATTGAAAAACTTCCCTCATTGATTGTTGAGTCCCAATCGGCTGAAGTCGATTCAGTATCTGGAGCAACTCTAACTTCAGGCGCCATCAAGGAAGCGGTAACGAAGGCTTTGGCACAAGCCAAATAATAGGGATATAACGCCATCTGATTTTGTTGGAGAAGAATGATTTAAGAAAGAGCATCGCTTTGGCCGTGCTCTTTCTCATTAACTTGCGAAGGTGAAACCGCAATGCCATCTTTTCACGAATATACCGGTGGTTCCTTTGGGCATAAAGTCAATAAATCTGCCCGTCTGATCACCCGGAAGCTAGCCCGGAATTTCCGGGATAATGGCATATAAGTTACCACAGAACAGTGGAAAATCCTCCTTTACCTTTACTGGGAGGACGGGCAAACCCAGAGCAGCCTGGCGGAAGCCACCGGGAAAGATAAGCCCAGTGTTTCACGGATTATTGATACGATGGAAAAACAGAACCTGGTGCTGCGGAGCCCTCATCCCTATGACCGCCGTACTAACCTGCTATGATCTATTCTTTGATCATTCGTGTTATTGAAAGAATCCCTACAATTAAGGACTTGCACAAACGCCTGAAGAACAGTCAATTCCTAAGCCTTCTTTTTCTTTATTATGTATCGCATTTTAATAGGATTTCATTACTTTTGATAGTAAGTTCTAACCCTGACCTACCACGAAACTTTCGAATGTATCCATTTGCTGCTAGTTTATCTACTCGTGTTCGGATTTGGCGTTCGGATTGATTAAAACCCTCGATATAAGATAGTTCAGATAATTTCTTTCTTCCGATGGGGTCTTGATGCTTATTAAACCTGTAGATCGTGTCGAGCAAAAATTGTTCGATACGATCCAATCGGAATTCACTTTCTTGCTTTTGGCAGAGGTCTTCCGGTAAATGATAAGGCATTATGATTTCTTCATCACAAATAGCTAATATGTATTCAACTGTATTTTCAAGCTCGCGAATATTTCCCTCCCATTTATAATTCAGAAGAATTTTTTCTGCTTCAGGTGAAAGCGAATGATTAGTCCCACCCTTTTTGTGGAGGAAGTGAGCAAAAAGTACAAGTATATCTTCTTTCCGTTCGCGTAAAGGAGAGAGGTTCATATAAAGTTTTTTCAATCGATAATATAAATCTTTACGGAAAACAGAACGATTGACCATATCAAGGAGATCCACATTGGTTGCAGCTATCACTCGAACATCAACATGAACTATAGTATTCCCACCAACTTTTAAGATTTCTTTCTCTTGAAGAACTCTAAGGAGGCGAAGTTGAATTTTCGGAGGAATATCACCAATTTCATCGAGAAAGATTGTCCCACCATTGGCTATTTCAAATAAGCCAATTTTTCCACCTTTTTTAGCTCCAGTAAATGCTCCTTCAACGTAACCAAAAAGTTCACTTTCGATCAACTCCTCGGGTAGTGCAGAACAGTTAATTGCTATAAAGGGACCTTTATAGCGTGGTGAGGAGTTGTGGATTGCACTGGCAAAGAGTTCCTTACCTGTACCACTTTCGCCAAGAATTAGGAGATTATAATCGCTTTGGGCTAATTTTTTGCTTTTTTCAATAGCTGACTTCATTAACATGGATTTATGAATGATATCGCTAAAAAAATATTTTGCATAGTGCCCTTGTTTTTTGAGTTCCTTGCGTAAGCGATTTTCGATATTGATGCGTTCCCGAGCGTTTTTCAGGATGCAAAGATAGGATCTCGTTGTCTCAACAAAAGCCTTAGAAAAAAGATATTCAGATTGAAAAATCGTAAATAGTTCGTTAGTGGTTGATTCGTTAAGAAAAAAGTTTTTCATTTCTAAAGAGATCGTGGGAGAACTATGAAGACTCGCCCCTGGTTGAATATTCAAGATTCCTTTGGCACTTGAATTGATGAGTGTGACATTTCCGTTTTTATCATAAGAGAGTAGCCCATCATCAACATTGTTTATGACCTTATAAAGGAATTCATTGATGTTGCTTAGTTGCCAACCCTGAGAAATAATTTGCTTCACGTATTTGGCAGAAACAAGATCGGACCGTTCATCAAGTAAGTTTAGAATTTGCAAGAGTTCAACAACGCTTGTAAAAGCTAATATTCTTGGTCCGATGTCAATAATAGGGGCGACACCTTCCGGACAAAGATGTCGCTGTCCGGGTGTAATAATATAGTCATAATCAAAGTTTTGGAGTCGAGAATCAGGAGCGTAGGGAGTATATGTAAATTTGTCAAACCCTGTTTCTTTTAACAGTCCGATAATTTCAGAAGCCGTCAAATGACTGTCATTAACCACTAATATCTTACTTCCGTGAGCAAGAGGGAAGAGCTTTTCTAAATTGTAATAGTTTAAAGTCCTTTTTGCAAAGAGGATTGTGCAAGATTGCTTGTCGATATAGCCTGACGCTTCCACAAGAAGTGTGGGCGTAGATAATAAAACGATAGAATCGTAAATCGTCTGGTTAATTCCTTCTTGTAAAGCATAGCTACTAAAATTAATATGTTCACCTAATAATTCCTCAAGTTGTTGACCGAGAGCTATCCGTGTTTGATTGTGAACAGTCAGAAGTACAAAGTTTGCGATAATACCACCCCCTTTAAGTGATAATTATAGCAAAACCTTACGATATAAGCCTAGAAAAAGTTCAGAATTCTAACGACAATTTTGGAACAACCTTTGGATCCATTAATAAACAAAAATATTTAAAAATTAACCTGCACAAGAAATCTCCTTTTATTGCATGAAAACAACCTAAGTTTATCAGGTGTTCGATTGGGTATATAGTAAAAAAATTCAATTGCTTTAAAGATAGAATTGGCACGATACTTGTAGTTCAATGGTTTTAGGAATTGTTTTATGGAGACAACAAAAAAGGAAAGAAAGGAGATAAGGGTGTTTAGTTTTGTCTTGTAAATTAACCTTAGAGATTTAATTGGCATAATACTTGCAATATTTGACTTCTAGGAATTGATTATGGAGACAACAAAAAAGTAAAGAAAGGAAGGTGTGAAGATTAAGTTGTCTGTAAACTATAATGAATTTTCTCGGAGGTGAAACCATTGGTCAATCAAGAAAGATTATGGGACAGGCTTATGACCTTGGCTCAAATTGGGAAGCAGGAAGGTGGAGGAACAAAAAGGCTTCCCTATACTAAAGAGGATAAGGAGGCAAGGGGGTTAGTCGCTCGTTTTATGACCGAGGCAGGCCTTGTTGTCTCAGAAGACGCAGTAGGCAATCTAATCGGTAGAAAGGAAGGTAAGAATCCGAATGCCCCTGCGGTTTGGACTGGATCACATATCGATACGGTCTGGCTAGGTGGCGATTTTGATGGGGCCTTGGGGGTTCTAGGAGCAATTGAGGCCTTGCAGGTAATGCATGATAATGAGATTGTAACTGAAGCGCCTATTGAGGTTATTGCTTTTAATAATGAAGAATGTACAAGATGGAACAATGCCATGATCGGAAGTCGTGGAATGGTAGGAAGATTCTTGGAAATCGACTTAGATCAAATCGATCGAGACGGAATTACGATGCGAGTAGTCATGAAGCAAGCCGGGTATGAACCGGACGCTTTTAAGCAAGCAATAAGGTCAAAAGAAAAAGTTAAAGCCTTTGTAGAATTACATATTGAGCAAGGTAAGGTTCTGGAAACAGAAGGTCTCTCTATTGGAATTGTAAAAGGAATTTATAGTCAATTAGGGGATAAGTTTATTGTCGAAGGTGAAGCTGGGCATGCCGGGGCAACGCCAATGAACTTAAGGAAAGACCCGCTGATGGCGGCTTCAGAAATCATGTTAGAAATTGAAAATCAAGCTAGAAAGGCTCGATGTGTGGGTACTATTGGGCACATTCAGGCTTTTCCGGGTGGAACAAATATCATTCCGGGGAGAGTTGAGTTTTCAGTGGATCTGCGTAACTATGATGATCAAAGCAGGGACGAAGTAGAAGAGAACATCATAGAAAGGGCATTGAGGATCGCTGAAAAGCGTGGAGTAAAATTCACCGTAGAGAAATCATATAAAAATGGTGGCGCTCTTTGTGATTCCTCTATACAGGAAATAATGAAGGGTGCCTGTGGAAAATTAGGCTTAAAAGTCTTTGATTTAATGAGTGGAGCTGGTCACGATGCGATGCATGTAGCCACGCTATGTCCGATTGGGATGATTTTCGTGCGCTCAAAAGACGGATTGAGTCATAACCCACTCGAATACAGTAGTCCTGAAGATTGCAGAGATGCGGCCAACATACTTTATTATACTCTCTTGGAGTTGGCGGAGTAGGGATGTAAAGGTAATACCTTCCTAAAGATGCAAAGTTCTCTAGAATCAAGAAGTAGTGTTATAGTAATTTTGAAAATAGACTATTTATTAAATGTGGTCTAAAGCCGTTTAAGATTTTTGTTTTAAACGGTTTTTTATATGTCTCTCCAAAATTTGATCTGAGGCTAGTTGTGTGTAAGGAAAATGGACAATATTGGACGTTATTAGGACACCCCGATAAAGTCCATTTAGGTGCATTTTCGTCGGAAATAGTTGTTGCTTAATAGAAATGACATTAAATAATTAACATGAGAGCTAGATGATAATTACAATTTCAAGTAAATCTTTAGAATATTCACCATAGTGGCGCGATTATTGCAATAAGTCAAATATATGTTAGATCTAACGTATTTTATTAATTACTTAAAGAATGGGGGGGATACGATAAGAAAAAGTATTTCACAAGGATGAGGATTATTTAAGCCGCTCCCTTCACGTTCATACTTCAAGGTGTAAATGACAAAAAAATAATGGTTATAAATAAATCTGTTAAAAATGAAAGGTTAGGAAAAAAAGAAAAAAGAAGAGTATTTTATTAGGCAAATGGGCGAAAACATTGATGCACTATGAACTTAGACCCAACTTGCATAGGATTAACAGGCTTTGTTATCCCGGAGTAAGAGAGTATGCAGGTGGACCTACGGCTATGCACTTTTCACAGGAGCTTAGCAAGGTTCTAAATCCGAAGGATTTTGTATTGATTTTATGCGGATTTGTTTTGCGCAACCAAATTTTAAAGAAAAAGCATCCAACGATTAAGGCATCGAAATCATGATTACTACTAATTCATATTTTTGCATAAGAACTTAATCTGAATGGAGGTAAGAGTGTGGCTATTGAAATAATCAAGACAAAAAAATGGAGAAACTTTTCTTTAACAACCCAAATTGTTATTGGAACTGTTGCTGGTGTTGTATTTGGTGCATTGATCGGCCCATGGGCATCGAATCTTAAATTCATTGGCGATGTCTGGATTCGAATGCTCCAAATGTCCATGGTACCGCTTGTTATGTCTGCCGTTGCAATGGCCGTTGGCGGTACAGAGGCTCGAAGCGTAGGAAAGATGGGTTTCTTAGCTATCAGATGGATATTAACCTTTACACTTATATCCTGCGCAATAGGCTACGGGCTTGGCATAATATTTCAGCCAGGAGTAGGTGTAACAATCGTCGACCCTGCCAAAATTACTGAGATACCTAAAGCATCCTCATTTCAGGATACTGTACTAAGCTTCTTTTCCACTAATATTATTGGCTCTATGGCAAGTGGTTCAATGGTTGCCTGTATGGTATTTTCAATTCTCTTTGGCCTCGGTATGAATGCGTATACAAGTCATACCGGTGATACTTTAATGGTTAATGGTGTCAAAGCACTAAACGCATGTATTTTAAATATTATTAAAATTGTTATGAAGCTAGCTCCTATTGGTGTTTTTTGCCTCCTTGCAAATGCTGCAGGAACAATTGGGTTCAGTATAATCATCCCAATGGTGAAATTCTATGGCGCTATGTTGGTAGGAGTTATCATTCAATATCTAATATATTTCCCGTGGGCAGCAATGCTGTGTAAGGTAAACCCTTTTAAACTGCCAAAAAAATTCGCGAAAATGACTATGGTTGCGCTAACCACAACTTCCTCAGCAATTACTTTGCCAACAGAGATGGAAGATGCTGTTACAAAGTTTGGTATTAGCCGCAAAGTGGTAGATTTCGTCGGCCCAATTGGAATGTCAATGAACAGTACCGGAGCGGCACAATGTTATGTATTGGTCATCATGTTTTTGTCCCAAGCTACCGGTATTGCTCTTACCCCAATGCAAATCGGTTTGGCAATTCTACTCTCTGTTTTGATGTCAACTGGTAATGTTGGTATTCCTGGCGCTACCGTTGTAACCTATACATTCTTAGCTACATCGATGGGGCTTCCTTTAGACGGTATAGCGCTACTGCTTGGAATAGACTGGTTTGTCGGTCAATTACGGACCATGCTTAACGTCGATGTAGATGTCCTAATCGCAATGCTTGTCGCAAACAAGACCGGAGAACTTGACCGAGACGTATACAATGGTAATAAAGTCGTGGAATACGTGCAATAGTTATTACTCTTTCAAATTCTTACCTATGCACCTTTATCAGAAAAAGACGAATAAGTTCCGCTGCAAAACTTATAGCCTAATAGCAAGTAAACTTGTTATTGATGAAATTCCCAGGGGGGTAATACCTCCCTGGGTCAATATTTATTTTGGGGGTACCAAAAATGATTAATCAGAGAAGATTATGGAAGCGGATTATGGCAGTTGGTGAAATCGGTAAAGAAAAATCCGGAGGAGTTACCAGAGTCGCATTTACTAGTGAAGATAGAGAAGTAAAGGACTTGGTTTCTGGATATATGAAAGAGGCAGGATTAAACGTATACGAGGACTCTGTTGGGAACTTAATCGGGCGAAAGGAAGGACGAAACCCGGATGCTCCTGCCATAATAACGGGATCACACTTAGATACAGTGCGTCAAGGAGGAAACTTTGATGGGGTACTCGGAGTATTAGGCGGAATCGAAGTATTACAAGTAATGAAAGATAATAATATTGAGATCGTTCATCCTATTGAAGTTATTGCTTTTACAGGTGAGGATGCTGGGAGATTTAGCGGAATGCTAGGGAGTCGTGGTTTTACAGGAGCATTGAAAGAGGAGGACCTGCAGGAGACGGATGTACAAGGGGTTACGATGGAAGAGGCAATGAGGCAGGCCGGGTACCCACCCGAAGCTATCACTCAGGCGGTTAGACCCAAAGGAACTGTCAAAGCGTTTGTGGAATTGCACATTGAACAAGGGAGAGTACTTGAAGATAGAGGAATTTCGGTTGGATGTCTAACCAATATTTATAGCCAATTAAAAGATTAGTTCTTCTTTATAGGTGAACCTGGTCATGGCGGGAATACCCCGATGAAACTACGTAAAGAGGCACTGATGGCAGCGGCTGAGGTTATGTTAGCCATTGAAGAGCTAGCAAGAAGAGAAAGCGATGTAGCTGTTGCCACAATCAATGGTGTACACATCCCCCCTGGCGGTGGAATCCCATCAAAAGTAGAATTCAAAGTAGATATGCGTGCTTCTAGTGATTCAATCAGAGATAATTTTGAAAAAAGTGTACTCGAAAGTGCTAATAAGATCTGTGAGATTCGCGGTGTAAAGCTTATCGTTAATAACTATGCGAAAAGTCAGGGGGCTTCGTGTGATAGATCTATCCAGGAGATAATTATTAATGCTTGCATTAAAGCAAGACAAGAGCCTTTTTTCATGTCGATTGGATCTGGACACGATGCTATGAGAATTGCCGACCTTTGTCCTATTGGAATGATTATAGTCCGTTCTAAAGATGGATTGAGCCACGATCCGGGCGAATATTGCAGTCCAGAAGACTGTAGAGATGGAACCAATGTGCTTTTCTATACAATAATGCAATTAGCGGAAGCATTTTAGGCTCAGCTTAGTATGAGGGCTAGACGATTAAGTTCGGCTAGCCCTTTCTGTTTAATTTTGATGGACACTTATGGACGTGATTCGGGTGTCCATTAAAATGTTAGTTAAACTACAACTCTAACACTTTGTCGAAATTGATTAGTAAAAACAAGATATTTGGCAGGCAAAATATCTTGAATTATTGAATTCGTAGATAGTCTTGAGAAAAGACTTTATGGCATCATAATTGCATGAGTAAATTATTATAAGGTTCGAAAAACTGGCAGTAATCTAAAAAGGGGGAGGTTTTGAATTTGCGGAAAGAGTCCAACACTGCTAGTTAAAGGACTAAGCTTCAATCAACGATGATGCAAGAGGATATGATATTCATTTTGAAAGAGTTCATGAAAAAAACTTAAAGGAGTTTGTTAAGAATGAGTTCTATACAAAAGCAGGCGGATCCAAATCAAAACATAAACGTGAAAAAGAGTTTCAAATGGGGTGCTCGTCACAATGTTTTAACATTTATCTGGTTGGGATGGTTTTTATCGTTTTTAGATCGTATGGTTATAACGCTCTCATTGCCATTTATAGGAAAGGATTTTAATATTGATGCGGCGGCCCAAGGAGTGATTCTTAGTGCCTTCTTTGGTGGATATGCATTATTTCACATACCCGGTGGAATGCTTGCAGACAAATTTGGATTTAGGCGAATTTTAAGCATAGGAATTTTGTGGTGGTCGGCCTTTACCACATTAACTGGAATGGTTTTTTCGTATCCACTCATGCTGATGGCACGTTTTGCATTCGGGCTGGGTGAAGCGGTTTTTCCAGGAAGTTCGTATAAAACACTAACAACCTATTTCCCTAGAAAAGAACGGGGCACAGCAATTGGAATACAATCGACTGCGAATAGCGTTGGCAATATTTTTGCTTCAATTATAGCTGCAGCAATCATAGCAGCAGCCGGTTGGAGAACAGTTTTTCTCTTTCTTGGAATACCCGGAGTTTTACTAGGGGTGTATTACTGGATAAAATTTAAGGATAACCCTGCAGATCATCCTCAAATGACGCCCGAAGATTTTGCAGAACTCCAAGCAGATCGTGAAGAAGAAAAACAAACACTTGCTAAGAATAATAGTGTTAGTTTCAAAGATATCCTAAAGACCCCAATACTTTGGCAAATGATTGCCATTTGGTTTTTGGCTGATATTGCCATCTGGGGTTTTTCCTCCTGGATGCCTTCTTATCTTATGAAAGTAAGAGGCCTTTCCGTAATGAAGACCGGGATTTATGGATCACTTCCCTATCTGTTTGGTGCAATCGGTATCTTGCTTGGGGGACGGGCTGCAGACCGTTATAGAAATAAGGTCAAGTGGTTATTTGTTGGGGCAGCTGCGCTGGGAGGGGTATTTATTTATCTCCTGTTTATAGCACCAAGCACTGAGATGACAATATTATATCAATGTTTTGCTAATGGACTTATGTGTTTTGCGCAAGGAGCTTTCTGGACAATGGTCAGTGATAGTTTCCCAACCAGTTTAATGGGTTCAGGTTCCGCAGCTGTTAACTTTGGTGGACAAATCGCTGGGTTAATAGCACCGAGCGCTATGGGCTTCATGATTCAGGCAAGTGGAGGCTCATACAATGCGGCCTTTATGCTCCTTGTAGTATCGCTTGTCGCCGCCGCAGTCCTTGCTTTAACCATAAAAGAAAGACCTCTAAGTCAGGAATAATGTGTGGCTTCAAATAAAAGCTAAATACTACTTCCCCACCTTGTCTCTCAATTTCCCACTTAAGATAATATAACAGGAATGTTAAATATATTGGCAGGAATAATAATCTTTTAGAAAAGAGGTGTATTGATAATGAGGAAAACTTTAATTAAAAACGCGAAGATTTATGACGGAACTAAAAAGCCTGCTTTCTCAGGCGGAATTATGGTAACTGGGGACACCATCACCGCAGTTGGTGACGTACCTGTATCCGAAGATTATGACACAATAATTGACGCAGGCGGGCTTGCGGTTTGCCCAGGTTTTATTGATACACATAGCCATAGCGATGTGTTAGTGTTAACTGAAAAAGTAATTCTACCTAAAATACGCCAGGGAATTACAACTGAAGTTCTAGGTCAGGACGGAGTAGCCATGGCACCGATTCCTGCAGAATATGCGGAGGATTGGCGCCGGAATATCGGGGGATTAAACGGAGATTCTGATCAGATTTCCTGGGTATACGACTCTATCAATGATTATTTCAAGGCAATCGAACGTCAGTCTCCCTGTTCGAATTTTGCTTGCCTTGCTCCCCATGGGAATATCAGACTGGCAGTAATGGGTTTTTCCGATAAACCTGCAACAGACGAAGAAATAACACAGATGGAGATTATTCTTGATCAGCAGTTAAGGGAGGGGGCAGCGGGTTTATCGACCGGTTTAATTTATATTCCCTGCGTTTATTCGCAAACGGAAGAGTTGGTTCGGCTTTGCCGCGTTGTCAAGAAATACAATCGTCCATTTGTTGTTCATCAACGCAACCAGGATGAGAAAATACTTGAATCTATGGATGAATTGATGCACATTGTCAGAGAAAGCGGCGTGCGCTTGCATATTTCTCATTTACAGGTCGCAGGGGACGAAAATATGCGGTTTGATTTGTATCGTAAAATGGAGGAAATTGCCGCGCTAGGGGTTGAAGTATCTGCTGATCAGTACCCATATACAGCGGGAAGTACCATGATGGGTGCAATGATACCAGCATGGGCGCATGTAGGAGGCACAAGCCGCCTCCTTGAGCGGTTAGCAGATAGGACAGAGCGGGAAAAAATAAAACAGGATATCCTTGCCGATGATGAAAGAGAAAACAAGACTTTGAATAAATCTAATTACGATAGAACCTATGTTTCAAGTGTCAATAAGCCTCATAACCAGAAGTTCGTTGGCAAGAATTTAACACAAGTGGGCGAAATGACCGGCAAACACCCTATTGATGCGATGATGGATCTTTTGCTTGATGAAGAAAATAAGGTTGGCAAGATTCAGTTTTACACCACCGAGGAGTGCATTATGGATCACATGGTACGCCCGGAAGTTAACATGTGTACGGACGGCTTGTTGGGCGGCAAACCACACCCTCGTGTGTATGGGACCTTCCCAAGGTTTTTGGGAAGGTATGCTAGAGAAAGGGGGCTTATGTCTTTAGAGGAAGCCGTTTACAAAACAACAAAAAAGGCTGCGGATGCCATGGGATTTAAGGACAGGGGGGTGCTGGAAGTTGGAAAGAAAGCAGATATTGTTATATTTGACCCCGATTCCATTATCGATGTTGCTACGTTTGAAAATCCAAGGCAGTATGCGAAAGGCATAAAAAGAGTGCTTGTAAACGGAGTCACTGTGGTGGAGGAAGATAAGGTATACGAGAACGCAGCCTCCGGAATAGTGATACGGTTACGCTAGGCATTTGGAACAATATCCTTTGTGGAAGGTGGAATAGGGGTTATTGCAATTAATTGAATATCCCAAAGGGGTTAAGGACGAGGTTACAATTATGAACTTAGATAGAGCACTGATGAATGGAGCAATCGTCACTCCATTTGGACGTTTCAAAGGTTCGATTGGGATTAAAGAAGGAAAAATCGCCTGTGTAGCAGAGAATACGGCGGAACTGCATGCCAAAGAGACGATCGATGTTGAGGGAAAATTTATTATTCCTGGCGCAATTGACACCCATATTCATTTTCAAGACCCAGGTCGTACTCATCGTGAAGATTTTGAACATGCAACAGCCGCATGTGCTTTTGGCGGGATTACTACCGGGATAGCCATGCCCGCAAATAATCTTGTTGACGTTGAAAGGTATAATTTCAACACGCAAACCTATGAGGGCAGAGGATATATTGATTATGCCTTACATGGTGCAGGGAGACCGACAAATGTTGATAAGATTGAGGACCTTTGGACTCAAACCGGAATTACCGCGATTAAGATGTTTATGACTTATGAAAGTCGGGTTGATGATGCTACGATATGGGAAATTCTCGAAACGCTGAGTCAACATAATGGAATATCAATTATTCACGCTGAAAATGAAACGTTAATTAAACTATTTGAACACAGACTGCAAAAACAAGGACGAAAAGACCCCATGGCCCATAACGAATCTCGACCGGAACTGGTTGAAATAGAAGCAATCCGTAGGGTAGCCTATCTTGTCGAGCAGACGAATTCGAGAGCGGTCATTGCACATGTTAGCTCGGCGGCAGGTCTTGAGGAGATAAAAAAAGCCCAAAATAGAGGAGTTAAAATTTGGTCTGAATCCTGTCCTCACTTCTTTACGTTTGTGCGGGAAGATACCAAAAAACTCGGGCCCTTTCTCGCTTTTACTCCGGTTATGCGTGGGGAAGATAATCGACTTAAGATGTGGGAACTACTCGAGAAAGGCTACGTAGACACCATCGGCTCCGATCATTGTCCAGCCGAGAGATGGGAAAAAGAAGTGGCCCTAGATGATATCTGGAAAACGCACTATGGAATCCCCGGACTCGAGGTGTATTTGCCTTCTCTCTTAGATGGGGTGAATAAAGGGCTGGTCTCTTTGGAACGCGTCGTTGCAGCAACGAGCTATAATGCCGCCCAGATTTACGGTCTATATCCAAGAAAAGGAGTCATTCAGCCTGGAGCAGATGCGGATTTAGTCGTACTGGATATGGATCTGGAGAGGACATTCACGGAGGCGGATCTAAAGTCAAAATGTCCATGGTCTCCGTATTTTGGACGAACCTTCAAAGGATGGCCAGTACTTACGCTGGTAAGAGGCGAAGTCGTTGCAAAAGATGGGAATATTGTAGGTAAATTAGGCCACGGTCAACTGGTAACACGGAATAAGTAGTATACTTAAAACCATTCTTCTGCTTAGCGGGAATTTTGATGGGGCCCTAGGGGTGACGCTTTATCGAATTGGCCAATTCCTAAGACCATTTCAAATGGTTAATAAGCGGTCAACCAATAGCTACAAAAAATTAACCCTTTCTGCATTATTTGGCTTGCTTTCCCAGATTGTTGGTTGGCATAACTTTTGCAATAAATAAAAATCAAAAGGAGGTTCGTGTTATGAAAGAAATTTTAACGACTAAAGCGGCCGCACCGGTCGGACCGTATTCCCAGGCGATTGAGGTAGGAGATTTTATCTTTACCTCAGGACAACTTCCAGTTAATCCAGAGACTGGAGAAATCGATCAGGATGATATAGTGTGGCAAACTCACCAGGTCTTAAATAATTTAAAGGCTATTCTGGAAGAGGCTGGTACTGACTTTAATAAGGTCGTAAAGAGTACAATCTTCTTGAAAGATATGAATGACTTTGCGACAGTTAATACAATTTATGGTGAGACATGCGGTAAGCCTTTCCCCGCGCGTTCTTGTTATCAGGTTGGTAAGCTGCCAAAAGATGCACGCATCGAAATTGAAGTCATTGCAATTAAATAAGTCGGTAAACTAAAAAGTTATGATAAGTTGAGGCAACACTTCCCTTGTGAATATGTGTTGCCTTTTGCCTTTGAAGAAAGGATGAGTGATTATGTCTTACAGTCCAAATCTTGAAGCTGCTTTTAATGACACTAAAATGCGCAGCAATCGCATTACGCCTGGTTCCGGCATGTGTTCATTTTGCACGGCAGATTGCGTAGGCACTTGTGAAATAGGTTTATCCAGCGTCTTAGGTGCCGCTGCTGTATATCCTACCAATACTGGAAATAATCAAATAGCTTCTGAAAAAAATATGCCCATTGATTTTTCTCACTTTAATATTAATGGGAGAGTATTCGGTGCGATTGGCGCGCCTTCCAATGGTGAGGAAGCAACAGTTTTTAATGTGAAGTTGGAGAAAAGCATCGGAAAACAAAACCCTGTCAAATTGTTACTACCAGTTATATTGCCTGCATTGATTAAATTAAATTGGAAGGATTATTTCGCCGCTGCCGCCATGGCAGGCACTATTTGCGTAATTGGAGAAGGATCTCCCAGTAAAGACTCAGCATTAAAATATGATAATAAGGGTAAGATTACTTATTTCCCTATGTTGAATGAGATACTAGATTCATTCCGGAAATATGACAGGGGTTATGGTCAAATCGTTCTCCAATGTAACACAGAGGATGATGGGGCTGGCCTACCTGAATATGCACTAAAAGAATGCGGTGCCACAGCCATTGAATTCAAATTCGGACAATCAGCCAAAGGTACTCAGCCAGCTGTCCGTATTAAGTCGCTTAAAGAAGCGTTGGAAAAGCAAGCCCAAGGGCTAATTGTACACCCTGACCCCAGTGATCCAGCTGTTCAGGAAGCTTATAGAAAAAAATCCTGTTCTAATTTCTGGAGTTATAACCGATTACCTATGTGGACGGAGGAAAATTTGCTTCCTCGTATTGAAAGGTTGCGTACTATGGGGCTAAAAAATGTTTATTTCAAAATGGCAGGTTTTGATCGCGCTGATTTGGAGCGTGTGCTAAGGATGGCTATAGCAGCAGATGTTGATATGGTAACCTTTGACGGAGCTGGGGGAGGATCCGGTTATAGCCCAAATAAAATGATGAACGAATGGGGTTTACCGGCAATTTGCATAGAAAGCGCTTTAGTTTCCATCTGTAAAAGGCTGGAGGCGGAAGGCAAGACCATTCCGGCGATTACCTTTACGGGTGGGTTTACTACGGAAGACCAAGTCTATAAAGCCCTAGCTATCGGAGCACCTTATATTGCGGCCGTGGGTCTTTGTCGTGCTGCCATGGCGGCAGCAATGGTAGGTGAAAAGATTGGTAAGATGCTTGAGGATGACCAGGTTCCTCCTCATTTTAAAAAATATGGAGAGACCAAGGACGACCTCTTTATTGAATTATCGGAGTTGAGAGGACTATATGGTGATGCTGCAAATCAGTTCCCTACCGGAGCCATAGGTGCGTACTCTTATTTGAAACGTATTTCTTTTGGCTTACAACATTTTGCTGCATTAAATCGAAAATTCGATGTGAAGTATATAGACCAAAGTGATGTAATTCCTCTTACTTGTGATGCAAAAGACGTTATTAACGGGAAATGGTTTGATTAACTAGTGTTTGACACTGATGGAGAAGTTGTTGTCTTTATGAAGATGCTTAAGTTGTGCTGGGCCTTTAAAGGGGTAGTTGCCTGTGCTTAAAAATCCACCATTTGCCTAAGTATTTCGTATCGGGGCTAATTGAATATGAGAATAAAGACTGTATTAATATCTGGATTTCCTGCAGGTGTGGGAGGTCGGCTGACCAAATAATGGTCAGCCTCCTACCCGATTTCGCTGGGCATAAGTGAATCGGCCACAATGTAGTTCATAAAAAACCAAAAGATAACAAAAAAACTAAAAATTCATTAGTAAAATATGAGTAAATAATAGTCTAAGTATTATCTCTATTTACGATTCAAAAAAAAATTAATTCATTGTATTATTTAAAGAATAAGAAATTTTTGGTTTTAGGCAAAATATAGTTAGCTAAAATTTCTTTAGGGGGATGAAAATAATAAATAGAAAAGCAGTAAAAATTAGCGAATTAAAAAAGAAACGGGCCAAAGAGCAAATTTCAAGTATAGCAAAAGAGTTTGAAGGTTTACTAAGTAAAGTTGAAAATGGAGATTGGCGGCAGATTATTGAACCTTTGCGTAAAGTAATTGAGATAAATATTGGTGATAGGGAGTTTTTAGTCTTAAACAGTCTTGATGGACAAGCATTAGTTCATTCAAATCGCTTGCGGGAAGGTAATTATGTTACTGAAAATGAATTAGGGGTAGTTAGGACCAAAGAACCTATAGCACAAATATATCATCGGGATACAGGAGAAATTCTACTTGATGTAATAAGCCCTGTCGTTGTAAAAGGTCAGCACATGTATGCTGTTCGCATGGGTATACCCATACGTAAAAAAAGACTTGCAAACAGTTTCTTAGTTGGATTAGTACCTTTATTAATTCTTGGAGGCGGGTGGATTGTAGAATCATTATCACCTGTGGCAATTGGATTCACAGTATTTTCCTTGGTTTTTTGGGCTACATATACGTATATACTCAACCGAAAAGTTATCGCTTCACTTAACGAAGGGATTACTGTTACAAGGGCAATTACCAGGGGGGATCTCAAGGCTAAAGCAACAGCTCAATCTGAAGACGAACTTGGAGTTTTGGCTTATGAAGTTAATAAAGTAAGTCGAGGTATAGCGACAATAATCTCAGACATGGCCAAGGTTTCCAAAGAATCGCATGAGATTAGTGACTTACAAGCAGGTTATACAAAATCTTTGGCAGAAAGTCATGAGCACTTAGCAGCCCTCTTTCAGGAGTTTAGTGCTGGGGCAATAGAACAGATTGAGGGAATGAACAAAGCTCAAGAACAAGTGAAGGAGATGAAGAGAGAATCTCAATGTATTCGTGTAAGTACACAGGAAGCGCTTAAGTACTCAATTTCAGCAAAAGAAATTAGCCATGAAGGATTACAGGCTGTAAAAGATGTGATTGAGGAAATGGTGGTGATCGCTAAGTCTACTAGAAAAGCTAATGATTCAATTGAGCATTTAGCAGAACAAGCAAATAAGATTGGTGAAATTGTTTCTCTAATCAACGGAATTTCCGCCCAAACTAACCTACTAGCTCTTAACGCAGCTATAGAAGCGGCCCGAGCTGGGGAACATGGGCGTGGATTTGCTGTAGTAGCCGATGAAGTCAGAAAGTTAGCCGATGACTCGGCCAACTCAGCTAGCCAGATTATGGACATAATTGTAAAAGTCCAAGGGATGGTAGCTTCGTCTGTCGGAGATATGTCAAGGGGATTAGAGGAGGTTGAAAAGGGCAAAATAATGATTGAAAAAGCTGGTAAATCTATAACTTTACTTGATGAAGTGATTGCTACGACAGAACAGAAGGTACAAGAAAATCTAAAGAATTCTAATAGCCTTCAAAAACATAGTGGATTACTTGAAGATGTCCAAAATAATGCCACAAACATAGCATACCAATTTTCTGAGGCTGCGCAACAAGCCGCAAGTACGATGGATAATCAGATGAAATCTACACAAGAAGTTGCCTCGATGGCAGACAAATTAGCAAAAACTTCACTGCAACTTAATCAAGTTATTAAAAGATTTTCATGGTAGTTTTTAAATTGAACGGAGTAAGGATGGAATTAGCTCATAATCAACGGTTCTTTTGTTCTTACCTTTATTTAATTATGTGTCATTTTTAATGGATTTCCAGTACATTTACGTTAGATGAAAGACAGGAGTTAGTAACTCTAGATCCATCCAAGTGAGGAGTTTAATTTTTCTTCCTTATTAACATAAAAAAGAAAGGCTGTTGGTATGTCTACCGACGGCCTTTCACTTTGCACGGACATTTTCGACCGACAGTCTTTTACACAAGAGAGTAGACGTTGTTTTAATCTATTAAGGCAGGGTATTGACCGGTAAAGAAGAATATTTTGCCTTAAGAAATTAATTCTCATACTGAAAGATACAAGTTAGTAATATTTTGAAATTTGTGACAGCTGATACATCGTATTTGAGAGCCTGTCCAAATTGTGGTATGATGATGAGTAAGGTGTGCCTACATAAGGAGGAAATCCAATTGGGATTTTTTACGAAGCTAAAAGAAGGATTAACAAAAACTCGTGATCAATTCGTCTCGAAGGTTGAGGAAATTCTTACCGGACATCGGAAGATTGATGAAGACCTCTATGAAGAATTAGAGGAAATACTGATTCGCTCTGACGTCGGTGTGAATACTTCCTTAGAGCTCGTAAAGCGGTTACGGCAAGAAGTAAAGAAAAGAAAATTACAGGAAGCAGAAGAACTGAAAGATGTCCTCAAAGAACTTATCTCTGAAATTTTAGGGGAAGAAGAACCATTGAACCTGGCGGAACAGGGGCCGAGTATTGTTCTTGTCGTTGGCGTGAACGGCGTCGGGAAGACGACCACGATAGGTAAGTTGGCTCATTACTTCCGAAGTGAAGGGAAAAAGGTGATTCTGGCAGCAGGGGATACGTTCCGTGCTGCTGCGATTGATCAGCTTGAAATATGGGGACAGCGAGCTGGAGTTGAGATTATTAAGCAACGGGAGGGTGCTGACCCTGCGGCGGTCGCATATGATGCGATGCAGGCAGCGAAATCCCGAGGAGCAGATTTTGTCATCATGGACACGGCTGGACGACTCCATAATAAGGTTAACTTAATGGAGGAATTACGAAAAGTCAAACGCGTAATAGAGCGGGAGATACCAGGCGCTCCGCATGAAGTACTCTTAGTTTTAGATGCTACTACTGGACAGAATGCCTTGCAACAGGCAAAACTTTTCCAGGAAGTCGCTGGAGTTACAGGAATTGTCCTCACGAAACTGGATGGAACAGCCAAAGGTGGCGTAGTCTTAGGAATACAAGGGGAAATCAAAATCCCGGTCAAATGGATTGGCGTGGGTGAAGGAATGGAAGACTTACGCCCCTTTGTTCCCCAAGACTTTGCCAATGCTCTTTTTGATCGTTCGGAAGAAAAAGAAGAAGAAAGGGAGGAAGAAGTCTGAATAACTTTGCACTTATTGGAGGAACTGGACTAGAGGCCCTGCCTTTAACTGACTTTCGTTTTGAAACAGTACATACTCCTTACGGAGAAGTAACAGTAGATATAGGTCGGTTAGGGGAACAAAGCATTGTCTTTATGAGTCGTCATGGCAAGGGGCATACCGTTCCACCCCATCGTGTAAACTATCGAGCGAATATATGGACCTTGAAGGAATTAGGAGTCCGAAAAATTATCGCGACAGCAGCAGTAGGGTCGTTATCCTCCCAGTATAAGCTAGGGGATATCGTCTTACTTAATCAATTTTTGGATTTCACAAAAAGCCGTCCGCAGACCTTTTATGAAGGTGGAGAGGATGGTGTACTCCATGTGGATATGACTGAACCCTACTGTAAATCTGTTCAAAGTACAATTCTAAGGGCTGCAGAAAAAGGGGTTAGTCCCATTAGTGTCAAGGATGGAGCTACCTACGTTTGTACTGAAGGCCCCCGCTTCGAAACTCCTGCTGAAATTAAGATGTATCAACTACTCGGTGGCGAATTGGTTGGGATGACGAGTGTTCCGGAAGTCACACTTGCTAAGGAATTGGGAATGTGCTATGCCTCGATAGGAATGGTAACTAATGAAGCGGCAGGTATTGCTGATCATCCTTTAACGCATGCTGAAGTCATCGAGAGTATGAAAGCTGCAGGGAAAACCGTGGCTCAACTTATCCAAGAAACATTTCGAATACTTCGCCCCGAACAGGATTGCCGGTGTCGTTTAAGTAATGCTGAAGTCGGTAAGTTTTAGAAAGGCGGTACGAATGTGAAAGCAATAGAGTGGTTGGGAAATTCCCTGAAAATATTAGATCAAACAAAGTTACCTATGGAGACTCGCTATCGGAATGCTACGACCTATGAGGAAGTCGCTGAAGCGATTGAGAAGATGGAAGTGCGGGGAGCTCCAGCGATTGGCGCAGCCGCAGCTTATGGCTATGCCTTAGGGGCTGTGCAGTATTCTGGGGAACGAGAAGGCTTACAAAGTTATATGGAAGGGGTTCAGGCTCGTTTAGCGGAAACTCGTCCGACCGCGGTTAATCTCTTTTGGGCCCTCAGAAGGATGGAAGACCGACTAAGAGAGCTTCACGGAGTTATAGATCTTTATGAAATCCGCCACGCCTTGGTTCAAGAAGCGGAAAATATAGCGGAAGATGACCGACGGGTCAATCGAATGATCGGGGATTATGGAAATCCAATCATACCAGCAGAGGCCAATATTCTCACCCATTGTAATGCAGGGGCCCTGGCAACGGTAGAATTTGGTACAGCACTAGGTGTAATACGAGCGGCGCATCAAGTCGGCAAGAAGGTGCACGTCTATGCTGATGAAACCCGACCTTTTCTTCAAGGTGCTCGTTTGACGACGTTCGAACTGATGAACGATAATATTCCAGTGACCTTGATTGCGGATAATATGGCAGGATATCTTATGCATCAGGGAAAGGTTGACCTAGTCATCGTAGGGGCCGACCGCATTGCAGCAAATGGGGATACTGCGAATAAAATTGGAACCTACTCCTTAGCGGTGTTAGCCCATGCGCATGGGATTCCGTTTTATGTCGCGGCACCTACTTCGACAATTGATTTAAAAGTAGCGGGTGGTCAGGATATTCCGATTGAGGAAAGAAATTCAAAAGAAATGCGGGAGGTTTTTGGCGTCCCCACAGCACCTGTGGATGTACCCGTCTATAATCCGGCCTTTGATGTAACTCCGGCAAAATTGATTACAGGGATTATTACAGAAAAAGGGATTGTGTCTTCGCCGTATTCAGTCAATCTCTTGAAAATGATGGTGCGTTCTTAAATGTTAAAAACAAAGGTTCTCGAAATAGGTCGGAAAATTATACAGACTGGACTCGTTGCAGGAACTTGGGGGAATATCTCGGCCTGGGATTCATCTCGGAAAGGGTATTGGATCACCCCGAGTGGTATGGATTATCTCGCTCTCTCGGAAGAAGACTTAGTCCTTCTGAGCTTGGAAAACAAAGTTTTAGAAGGTGAACGTAAGCCTTCTTCGGAATATCTTCTTCATACAGCAATCTATCAGAGTCGCCCAGGTATTCAAGCCATTGTGCATACGCATTCAGCTTACGCGACAGCTCATTCCGTATCTCGCGTGGCGCTTCCAGGATTGGTTGAAGATTTAGTGATGATTGCGGGAGGCGAAGTGGAAGTTGCCGAGTATTATCTGCCGGGAACTAATCAGTTGGCACAAGCCGCGGTTAGTGCACTAGGGGAAAGGAACGCGGTACTTCTTGCTAATCATGGCCTAGTTGGAGTTGGGTATAGCCTTGAGGAAGCACTCAAAGTCTGCCAGGTTGTGGAGAAAAGCGCACAGATCCATGTGATGTCGCGCCTACTCGGTACTCCGGTACTTCTGAGTCAAGACGATATAAACCACATGCGAAATGCCTATCAAAATAGTTATGGTCAACGAACCTAAGCAAATGATCCCCATGTTTGATGGGGGTCTTAAGGAGGGATTCTAAGTGTCCAAAACTTTAATTCGTGCCATGGTTTTGCCCATGACCGGTCCTGATGATTTCTATCCGGAAGGAGAAATCACCATTGAGAACGGTAGGATTCTTACAGTAGGTGCTAAAGGGTCGGCACCAGCAGGTTTTGTACCAGATCGAATTCTCGATTTGCCAGAGGATGTTGTTATGCCTGGTTTGATCAATACCCATACCCATGCTGCTATGACCATGCTGAGAAGCTATGCTGATGATCTGCCGTTAATGCCTTGGCTGCAGACGAAGGTATGGCCTTTTGAAGATAAGTTAACGGACGAAGATATCTATTGGGGAACCCTGCTCGCCTTAGCCGAGATGATTCAGTCAGGTACGACAACGATGTCGGATATGTATGCTTCCATGGATCAGGTAGCTGAAGCCGTTCTTGAAGCAGGAACTCGTGGAGTGTTGGCGCGTGGGCTTATTGGAAATGGACCGAATGGAGAGCGGGCATTTTCTGAGAACGTCAATCTCGTGAATAAGTACCACGGTGCTGGAAACGGTCGTGTTCAGGTTATGTTTGGACCTCATGCCCCCTATACTTGCTCAGGAGAGTATCTGCAAAAAGTGAAAGCCGAGGCAGACCGACTCGGAGTGGGAATCCATATTCACGTTGCAGAGACCGAGGATGAAATAAAAATTATTCAGGATCAGTATGGTAAGACTCCGGTTCAGTGGCTCAATGATTTGGGGTTATTCGGGGGACATGTCGTCGCAGCGCATTGTGTGCATCTGACCGAGGAAGACATGAATATCCTTGCCGAAAAGAAGGTCTGCGTGGCTCATAATGCTGAGAGTAATATGAAGCTCAATAGTGGAACCGCACCTATTCCAGAACTATGCTCAAAAGGTGTTGTGGTTGGACTAGGTACAGATGGTGCCTCAAGCAATAACAACCTCGATCTCTTTGGAGAAATGCGCTCTGCCGCTTTTCAACAAAAGTTGAAAAAGGACTCCACAGCATTGCCGGCTTATGAAGTCCTTGAAATGGCGACCCTCGGAGGAGCGCAAGCTTTGGGCCTTGAAGAGGTAGGAAGACTAGCTCCGGGCTTTAAAGCGGATCTCATCTCGATTAATTTCGACCAACCGCATTTTTATCCTCGTTTCTCCATACCTGCTCATCTTGTTTATGTCGCCCATGCAGGCGATGTTCGGACGGTTATGGTGGATGGAGAAATTCTGATGGAAGAGCGTCAATTAAAGACAATAGATGTTAAGAAGGTCTGCCGAGAAGTGGAAAAAAGGTCGAAAAGGATTGCTAAGGAGCTACAGTAAGGCTACTTGGTGTCAGTAGCCTATTTTAATAAAGTGAAAGTGATTTTACTTGACAAACAAAGATTTTTAGCCTAAAATAGCCCAAGTAAAGTAAAAATCCTTTACGGGAGGGTTTTTGCAATGGAACGAATTGCTGAAATGGCGCTACTGGCGGATTTTTATGGTCCCCTTTTGACTGAAAAGCAGGGGAAGGTCTGGGATCTTCATTATGAGCAGGATTTGTCTTTAGTGGAGATTGCAGAATTAGAAGATATTAGTCGCCAAGCTGTTTATGACTTACTCAAGCGGACCGAGAAAATTCTATTAGAATATGAAGAGAAGCTTGGACTTGTCCGTCGCTTTGCGGTGGAACAAAACAAAATTTCTGAGGTTAAAAAATCGCTTCAGGAATTTGTTCAAGCGGATTTTTCTAGCTCTATCGCTTGGGAACGCCATCGAACCATCAGTAAGAAGATTGATGACATGTTTCATGATATAGAAGCTTCCTAGTCTTAGATTGAAGTCCGGAAAGCGGGGGCTGGTATGTTTCAAGGTCTAAGTGATAAATTACAAGAAACATTTAAACGCTTAAGAGGAAAAGGTAAACTCACTGAAGCTGACGTTAGCGAGGCTATGCGAGAAGTTCGTATGGCGTTGCTTGAGGCGGACGTGAATTATAAAGTAGTCAAGGACTTTGTGGCGAAAGTCAAGGAGCGCTCGATTGGTCAAGATGTTCTAGAGTCGCTTTCTCCTGGACAACAGGTCATTAAGATCGTGAATGAGGAAATGGTCGCCTTGATGGGCGCCACTTCAAGTAAGATAAATATTTCCTCGAAACCACCGACTGTAATACTCCTCGTCGGTCTTCAAGGAGCTGGAAAAACCACTCATGGAGCGAAGCTAGCGAACATGCTCAAAAAGCAGGGTAAGCATCCGCTTCTAGTAGCATGTGATATCTATCGTCCAGCGGCTATTAAACAGCTTCAAGTGCTTGGGGAACAGATTAAAGTTCCGGTATTTTCTATGGGCCAAGAGAACCCAGTAGAAATTGCTCAGGCAAGTATCAAGCAGGCTTTAAGCCAAGGGCAAGATGTGGTGATTATCGATACAGCGGGCCGGTTGCACATTAATGAAGAATTAATGGGGGAACTTCGGGATATAAAATCTACGGTAAGGCCTCATGAAATCTTGCTCGTCGTCGATGCGATGACAGGTCAGGATGCAGTTAATGTAGCTGAAAGCTTTCACCAAGAACTAGGGGTAGACGGAATCATCTTAACGAAGCTCGACGGAGATACTCGAGGTGGGGCCGCTCTCTCTATCAAAGCAGTTACTGGATGCCCGATTAAGTTTGCGGGAATCGGAGAAAAGATGGATGCCTTAGAGGCCTTCTATCCAGAACGGATGGCTTCTCGGATCCTTGGCATGGGAGACGTTCTAACCCTGATCGAGAAAGCTCAAGAAGCTTTTGACGAGAAGCAAGCTCGAGAAATGGAGCAGAAGCTTCGTAATAAAGAGTTTACACTGGATGACTTCTTGGATCAGATGCAGCAGCTGAAGAAAATGGGTCCTTTGTCTTCGATCTTAGAAATGATTCCTGGCGTGGGTAAGCAACTCAAAGATGTGCAGATTAATGAAAAAGACATGGCCCATGTGGAAGCAATTATTCACTCTATGACTGTAGAAGAACGACGAAAGCCGGTCCTGATTAAGGACTCCAGAAAGCGAAGAATCGCTAAGGGAAGCGGCACAAGCGTGCAAGAAGTGGGACGATTGTTGAAACAGTTCGAGCAAATGCAGAAGATGATGAAGCAATTTGCGGGCGCTCCTGGAATGGGGATGCTTGGAAAAGGAAAAAAAGGAAAGAAGGGCAAGAAGCCTGGAATCCGTTTTCCGTTTAGTTGATAATTTTCTTCTTATCTCAAAAGATTATTCTTTTAAGCTAAGAAGCAGGATTAAATAAATACTTAATCAATATGAAGAAGTATTCTGATAAGGAGGTGAAAAACATGGCAGCAAAAATTCGTCTACGTCGCATGGGTGCCAAAAAGAATCCCTTCTATCGTCTAGTCGTTGCGGATAATAATTCCCCTCGTGATGGTCGTTTTATCGAAGAAATCGGTTTTTATGATCCGACTAAACAACCGGAAATCCTAAAAATTGACGAGGAAAAAGCAATGAAATGGTTGGCAACAGGTGCTCAACCTTCAGATACTGCGAAGTCCTTGCTTCGTAAAGCTGGGGTTCTGGCTAAGTTCCATGAATCCAAGAAGTAATTGGATTGTTGGGGGTGGTTCCTGTGAAGGAACTCGTTGAAATCCTCGCGAAGGCGTTAGTCGATCACCCAGATCAAGTACTTGTCGCTCAATCCGAGACGGAAAAATCCGTACACTTGCAACTAACGGTTGCATCTGATGATATGGGTAAAGTCATTGGTAAACAGGGTAAGATCGCTAATGCTATTCGTACAATTGTAAAAGCTGCAGCAGTCAAAGATGGCCGCAGAGTTCATGTAGACATTGACCAGTAGTGTTAAGAAGGGCCTTGAGCCCTTTTTGACGTTATGGGTTTGGCCCTCTTTGCTGGCAGCATTCCTTACAAAGGAGAAGTATACTATGGATGAGGTATTGATCGGTGAAGTCATAAAACCGCATGGGGTTCAAGGGGAATTGAAGGTTTATCCAATTACCGATAACCCGCAACGGTTTAAGAAATTAAAGGAAGTTATACTTGTTCAAAATCAAGTACAGCGTCGACTGAAGGTATTGGACGCAAAGGTTCAACCTGATGGAGTCTGCCTGACTCTAGAGGGGATAAATTCACGGGACGAAGCGGAAAAACTTCGTGGCTGGGCTATAAAGATAGACCGTTCAGAAGTTCCTCCTCTGAAGGAGGGCTGGTACTACTTCGAGCTTGAGGGGATGCAGGTATATGAGGGGGAGACTCTTCTTGGGACGTTGACTCGAGTTGTTCAGACTGGCGCGAATGATGTTTACCTTGTTTTGGGTTCAAAAGGTGAAGTCTGTATCCCTGCTTTGAAAAGTGTGGTCAAAAATGTTGACGTGCCTGGAAAACGTATGGATGTGGAATTACCTTCAGGGCTTCTTGAGGGTGAGGAATAAATGATTAAGTTTACGGTTCTAACCCTTTTTCCAGAGATGTTTACCCCTGTTCAGGAAAGCATTTTGAAACGTGCTCAAGTTGCAAACCTCATGGAGGTTCAGCTTATCAATTTTCGTGATTATGCCACGAGTAAGCACAAAAATGTAGATGATGTTCCTTACGGTGGAGGAGCAGGTATGGTCTTAAAACCAGAACCTATTTATGCTGCTCTTAGGGATTTGCCCCCAGCCTCAGGAACACGGCGGATTGTGCTTATGTCTCCCCAAGGACAGATTTTTCAGCACCAGAAAGCAAAAGAGTGGAGTCAGATGGATGAACTCGTCTTTATTTGCGGGCACTATGAGGGATTTGACGAACGGATACGGTGCCTTGCGGATGAGGAGGCTTCACTCGGGGATTTCGTACTCACGGGTGGAGAATTAGCGGCCATGGTCATGATGGATGCTGTAGCTCGACTAGTACCTGGCGTACTTGGAGAGAGTGCCTCTTCGGATGAAGACTCTCACAGTGCAGGCCTTCTTGAGTATCCACACTATACCCGCCCTTCTGAATTTGAGGGAATGGAAGTGCCAGAGGTCCTATTATCCGGACATCATGCCCGAATCGAAGCTTGGCGAAGAAAAGAATCCTTGCGCCGTACGTTTTTGAAGAGGCCTGATTTGATCGACAAGTTTGAGTTCTTAGCCAGTGATTTCATCTTATTAGAGGAATTAACCCAAGAAAACCCTGAATTTTCAAGATGGCATTCTCGTTGGGAACATCTACAACCTAAGCCGAAGAGGCGCAGGAAGAGCAGAAATTTAACATTGGAGAAAAGAGAAAGCGATCCTAGTCAAGACTAGGCGTATTTAGACTAGGTTTACATAGGAGGAACGATCATGGGCGACTTATACATCGCTTTGATTCATGCTCCCGTTTATAATAAGAATATGGAGACGGTAGCAACATCGATTACTAATCTAGACATTCATGATATTGCCAGGAGTGCGACGACGTATGGGGCCAAACGGTACTTTATTGTTCACCCGGCAGAAGCCCAAAGGGCTCTAGCACAACGTATTATGGGTTATTGGCAAGAAGGATTCGGTGCGGAGTACAATCCAAACCGCCAGGAAGCTTTCGCACGAGTGAAGCTTGCTCGGGAACTTGCTGAAGTCGAGGAAGAAATCTACGCAGAACAGGGGCGCAGACCCCTAAGAATTGCCACAGATGCTCGTAGGTACTCGAATACGCTTAGCTATGCAGCAGTTCGGCAAAAGATAGAAGAGACAGAGGATCCCATGCTTCTTCTTTTCGGGACCGGTTGGGGGCTTCTAAAGGAAGTCATGGAAAGTTGCGATATCATCCTTGAGCCGATTTACGGTCCTGGGGAATGGAACCATCTTTCTGTCCGTTCAGCGGCTGCGATTATTTTGGATCGGCTAAGAGGACATTAATTTTTTTAACAAGGTTGCACAGATAATTTTATTATGATAAAATATTTTGGTATAACGGATGGTCCTCTCACTGTCAAAAAAGCCGGAAATGATCAAATGGCTCAGTGCATGAACATCTAGGCAAGGAAGGGGGGAATCAATAATGGATTACATTCGCATGATTGAAGAAGAACAAATGAAAACGGATCTTCCTGCCTTCCGTCCTGGAGACACAGTACGTGTTCACGTGCGTGTTGTCGAGGGTACTCGGGAACGTATTCAGGCCTTTGAAGGGGTCGTAATTAAGACAAAAGGTGGCGGTCTTCGTAGGACCTTCACTGTTCGCCGTGTAACGTATGGTGTAGGGGTTGAACGGACTTTCCCGCTTCACTCTCCTCGAATCGATAGAATCGAAGTCGTACGCCGCGGTGTTGTGCGTCGCGCTAAATTGTACTATCTCCGTCAACTTTCTGGTAAAGCTGCACGGATTCGCGACCGTCGCTAAGGATAAGATGGGCTGGAGCAATCCAGCCCTTTTATTTTGCACAAATATGGTTGTATGCTCTTTAATTTCTCTGTTCATACTAATGTAGAGTTTGAATTAGGGAGGAGCATATCAGTGAAGCAAAAGATAAGGCTAGCGTGGCCAATCTGGGTACTTGCCGCTGTTCTTGTATGTGCAGGTCTCTTACGGTTTTTTGTATTACAACCCTACATAATTCCATCATCCTCGATGGAACCAGCGATGGTCCCTGGGGACCGGATTATCGTGAATCGCTTAGCATATCGGTTCTGGGCTCCAGCACGGGGTGATATCGTGGTCTTTGCCTATCCTAAAGACCCAAGCCGTACATTCATTAAGAGAGTTGTAGCACTTGAGGGAGAGACTGTAGAGCTGAGAGATAACCAAGTCTACGTTAATAATGAACTTGTCAAGGAACCATATTTGAAGCCGGGGGATTACCCTCCTTTTGATCCAGAGACTGTACCAAAGGACAACGTCTTTGTTTTAGGTGATAACCGCAGAGAAAGCGGGGATTCTCGGGAGTGGGGAGTTTTACCGAAGAATTATCTGATAGGAAAAGCTTGGCTAATTTATAGTCCGATTCAACGGATTAAATTTCTTTGGTAGTCGAGAAGTAAGAGGGTGTTTCGTTGAGTATTCAGTGGTTTCCAGGGCATATGGCGAAAGCAAAACGTTTATTGCTAGAGCAATTACGCTGGGTTGATGTCGTAATTGAGTTAGGTGACGCTCGTGTGCCTGAGAGTAGTAGAAATCCACTTTTGCAGGAAATGTTGGGGGATAAGCCAAAAATCATCTTACTTAATAAAGCGGATTTGGCGGATACGAAATCGACAGAGCAATGGGTTAAGGAATTGCGAAAATCGACCCCGGTATTGGCTGTCAGTGCAATAAGTGGAATTGGGGTCGGGAAAATTGTACCAGAGCTAGAGAAGCTCATGGTTGAGAAACTTGAGAAATGGGCAGCCAAGGGAGTTCGGGCGAGAACTATTCGTGCAATGGTCGTTGGGATTCCTAATTGCGGCAAGTCTTCACTCATTAACCAGCTTATAGGGAGTTCAAAAGCAAAAACAGGAAATAAGCCAGGGGTTACTCGGGGGAATCAATGGATTCGGATTCATGATAAGGTAGAATTGATGGATACTCCAGGGCTGCTTTGGCCGAAATTCGAGGATCCAGAGATAGGAAGAAAGCTGGCCGCTGTAGGAGCGATTCGTGATGAAACTCTTAATCTAGAGGAGTTATCCCTCTGGTTACTGAATTGGTTGAAACAGAATTATCCGGATTCCCTCAGAAGATATACTGAAGCTGTTCAGGATTTAACCCTCGAAGGCATTGGACGTAAACGAGGATGCTTAGTTAAAGGCGGACAAGTCGACCTACTAAAAGCCGCTCAGATCTTTATTCGAGAATTCCGCGCGGGCGCACTTGGTAAGATAACGATGGATCAAATACAAAGCTCTCTAAATTTACGATAAATAGTGTCAGTGCTTTTTGAAATATAAGAATAATTCTTAATTAATGGACTTTAAAGAGTACAAAGGGAAAGAACCTAATAACGTCGAATTGTAGAGTGGGAAAGAAGAGAAGTGTTTTGAAACAAGTATCCCAAATGAGTATCCGAGAGGTTGGTGAGGTCTTTAGTACTGAACCCTCCGAAGAGTTTCTCAAAGCCTGTGCTCAAGATCCGCGTCAGGGAATTCAGCACCTTGTTGTGAGGTATCTCAAGCATTGTGAAGCGCATAAAGCGGAAACAAAACGTCTTGAACATCTTCTAGTAGAAGAAAAGAAACTTTGGCAAAACGGCTATCTTCATATTGCGGGAATTGATGAAGCGGGTCGAGGGCCACTTGCTGGACCTGTCGTGGCTGCAGCTTGCATTTTACCTGCAAGATTTGAACTTTCAGGGCTAAACGATTCGAAACAGGTGACTGAAAGTAAACGGGAAAGACTGTTTCAAGAGATTAAGGAACAAGCACTTGGGTTCGCTGTGGGGAGTGCCGAGCCAGCTGAAATCGATGCTTTAAACATCTTGCAAGCTACCAAATTAGCAATGAAACGTGCAGTTGAGAATTTAAAGGTTCGCCCGCACTTTCTACTCATCGATGCTTTAGAACTGCCGAGTATCAATATTCCTCAACGGGGAATTATCGGTGGAGATGCATTAAGTGCAAGTATTGCTGCAGCTTCGATTCTTGCTAAGGTTTCTCGTGATCATTGGATGAGTGAGCTTCATGGGTTGTATCCTGAATACGGATTTGCCAAAAATAAAGGGTATGGTACGAAGGAACACCTCGATGCGCTTCGTCGTTTTGGTCCGTGTCCGCTTCATCGAAAAAGTTTTGCTCCTGTGAATCAGGGGGAACTCATTGTTTGAAAATAATGATTATTACAAGATTGTTTCAGGATTACTACATATTTATTGACTAGGTATCAATAATTATGGCACAATGAGTTTGGCTTATGGGAAACAAGGTGCTAATTACTGAAGGGAGGTGAGGAGATGTCCGATAATTTTGCTGCGATAGGTCTTTTCCTAGTCGCTGCAATTGCCCTCAATATCATTATGATGGCAATGCCAAAGCTTGTCGCTCCAAACAAACCACACCGTGAGAAGTTAACCCCTTATGAGAGTGGGAATGAAACGATTGGACGAACCTGGTTGGGTTTCAAAAGTAACTATTTCCTTTATGCTCTTGTCTTTACCGCTTTTGATGTAGAAACTGTTTTCCTCTATCCTTGGGCTTTGACGTTCCGTAAACTCGGAACCTTTGCCTTTGTCGAAATGTTTGTCTTTATTCTAATTCTCTTGATCGGTTTCTGGTATGCTTGGAAGGAAGGTGCTTTAGAGTGGATGTAGCAAAAGAGAAAGAGCTCCGCGAGGCCGAGTTGATGGTGGAAAAAAATGTTTTGGTCACCAATGTCGACAAGCTGCTCAATTGGGCTCGAGGGCATTCTTTCTGGCCTGTCACGTTTGGACTGGCATGTTGTGCGATTGAAATGATGGCAACTGGAGGACCACGCTTTGACCTCGCCCGCTTTGGCTGGGAGGTTTTCCGTGCTTCGCCTCGTCAGGCGGATGTCATGATTGTAGCAGGGACTTGTACTCGAAAAATGGCTCCACTTCTTCGTCGGGTTTATGACCAAATGCCTGAACCCAAGTGGGTCATTGCTATGGGAAGCTGCGCAAGTGCAGGAGGTCCGTTCGCAGATTCCTACTCCATGTTGACTGGAGTGGATAAGGTCGTTCCAGTAGATGTCTATATTCCTGGTTGCCCTCCACGTCCAGAATCCTTAATCTTTGGGTTGATGCAGCTTCAATATAAGGTTAACAACCCTGGTAAGGTGAGGTTATTGAATCATGGAAAATAAAGAGTTGCTTAAAAAACGAGTGGATGAGTTAGCTGCGCACGTCAATGGGGAAGTTGCAGAAAGCTTAGGGACTTTGATTCTTAAAGTCAAAGCTTCTTATATCATAGAGACCTTAAAGGCGGCAAAAAGCTTCGGAGAAACTCCTTGTGACTTTCTCCACGACTTAGCTGGAGTGGATCTTGGAGATCACTTCGAAGTAGTATATCAGTTGAGTAGTCTACGTGGGCCACAGAAATTGCGCGTGAAAGCGATCGTCGATCGGGAGAACCCAATTATTGATTCAGTGACCTCGATTTGGGGCGGTGCAAACTTTCTTGAGCGCGAAGCCTACGATATGTTCGGAATTCAGTTCAAAGGACATCCTAACTTAAAACGGATTTATCTATGGGATGATTTTGAAGGCTTCCCACTGCGCAAGGATTACGTAACTGAGCCCGTCGAAGTTCGGAATATCGTGCGCGTGCGCAGAGAAGATGAGTAAGGGGGTAATGAACCATGTCGGTAGAAACTGAAGAACTCATACTTAACCTGGGCCCCCAGCATCCGAGTATGCACGGCGTGTTCCGTATGGTGGTTCATTTAGAAGGGGAAGTTGTCACCAAGGTAGTGCCTAAGCTGGGTTATTTACATCGTGGTATCGAGAAGTTAGCAGAAAGTCGTACCTATCCACAGTTTATCCCCTATACGGATCGGTTGGACTATCTTGCGTCACCACATAATAATTTCGCCTATGTTCTGGCCGTTGAGAAGTTGATGGGAATACAAATTCCTGAACGGGCAGATTATTTGCGTGTTATCTATGCAGAGTTGGCGCGGATTGCCAGTCATATGGTATTCATTGGTAGTGCTGCACTCGATATTGCCGGATGGACTGGCTGGGGCTATGCCTTCCGTGACAGAGAAAGGATTCTTGATCTTTTCGAAATGACCGCCGGAAGTCGCCTGACTGTAAATACGATGCGTATCGGTGGGGTAAGTGCAGAGCCTCCTGCAGAGTTCTGGCCAGCCCTGAAATCCTTCCTAGATGATCTGCCAGAGATGATGGAAGAGTATTATGGGATCTATTTAGGGAATGAGATTGCTATGGGCCGGATGAAGAGTGTGGGAATCCTATCGAAGGAATTAGCAGAAAACCTTTCGATTACGGGCCCTGTACTGAGAGCTTCTGGAGTCAATTATGATGTGCGAAAAGCTGAACCCTATAGCATATATGATCGCTTTGATTTTGATGTTCCAGTCCTTTATGGTTGTGATTCCTATGACCGCAACATGATTCGCTTAGATGAAATCAGGGAAAGCGGAAAAATCCTTCGCCAAGCACTGCGAGACATTCCAGAAGGGCCAGTCATGGCAAAGGTTCCGAAGTTGATTAAGCCACCTGCCGGAGAAGTTTATCATCGGGTCGAGAACCCGAAGGGTGAATTAGGATTCTATATCGTAAGTGACGGTTCGACGAAACCTGTGCGTATGAGAATCCGAACAGGAACGTTTATCAACCTTCAGTCGCTCACAGAAATTTGTACGGGCTGGAAGATTCAGGACGTCATCGCAATTTTTGCAACCCTAGATGCCGTTCTCGGTGAAGTGGATAAGTAAAACTCTCAATGAGGGGAGAATAAGATGGAAGCTTTAAATCAATTGCCATTAAACATTTCGGCTGCCATCCGTGGATTATTTGCGGATCCCCATTCCATTTGGGCTGACCTGATTATGACCGTTATCGGGATAATCGCGGTTATCATCGTTATCGTTCTAGCAGCACTCATTCTGATTCTGCTTGAACGGAAAGTCGCCGGTTGGATATCACAACGACCGGGTCCAAATCGTCTGGGACCTCATGGATGGTTTCAAACTCTTGCCGACGCTTTAAAACTTATCGGTAAAGAGGATGTCACCCCTGCAGGGGCAGATAAATTTATCTTCAAAGTAGCGCCGATGATTATTTTCGGTATTCCATTGATGACACTAGCTGTCATTCCTTATGGGATGGGATTGGTTCCTGTTGATTTAGATTTAGGAATATTTTACTATTTAGCGATTTCTTCGATCTCAACAATAGCTTTCCTAATGGCTGGTTGGGGTTCTAACAGTAAGTTTCCCTTGCTGGGCGGAATGCGCGCCGTTGCCCAAATGATTAGCTATGAGATTCCACTCATCTTCTCATTACTTGGCGTTGTCATGCTATCAGAGTCCTTTAGCCTCACGAAAATCGTTGAAGCTCAGAACGTTGTTCCTTTTATTGCGCTCCAACCGATTGCATTTATTATTTTTCTCATTGCTGGAACGGCAGAAGTCAACCGTGCACCGTTTGACCTTGTCGAAGCGGATCAAGAAGTTGTTGCCGGTCCGATGACAGAGTATACCGGATTACGTTGGGGACTGTTCTTCTTAGGTGAATATGGGAATATGACTGCGGTCTGCGCACTCGCTGCGACTGTGTTCTTAGGTGGCTGGCAAGGCCCTGCTTTCCTTCCAGGATGGATTTGGTTCTGGTTAAAAACGGGTATCTTGATCTTCATCATGATGTGGGTTAGATGGACCTTCCCTAGAATTCGGGTTGACCATTTGATGCACTTTGCATGGAAGATCTTGTTACCGCTCTCGCTTCTCAACATCGTGCTAACGGGCTTTGGAATTTATATCTATCAGCTCGTGATTGGAGGGTGACAGAGTGTTAGGTAAAGGTCTATTTACAGGGTTGGGCATTACACTTAAAAGAATGCTAGGACCCAATATTACTGAGTTTTATCCTGAAGAAATGCCAGATCTACCCAAGACAGTTCGTAGCTCTATGGGGCTCGAACCGGAAAAATGCATTTCATGCTCTCTGTGCGCAATGGCTTGCCCGAATAAGGTAATTACTTTGACCAGTGAAAAGGATGAGAACAATAAGAAAGTCCTCAAAACTTATCAAATGGACTTGGGACGCTGCCTTTTCTGTGGTCTCTGCACAGAAGCCTGTCCGACGAATGCGTTGACGGTGACTCAAGAATTCGAAAACGCAGTCTTCGATGTGAATGAAATGAATTGGGATATGATTGAACGTTCGAAGCAGAACCGGAAGGAGGGCAAGCAATGAGCACTATGGCGACAATTGTGTTCTTCATTTTCGCCATTATCGCCGTGGCTTCAGCTTGGGGAGTTGTAACCTCAAGGAACATTGTTCACAGCGCCCTATTCTTGGCACTGTCCTTTACCGGAGTTGCTGTCCTGTATGTTCTATTGAACGCAGAATATATTGCTGCTGTACAAATACTTGTTTATACAGGTGCAGTTTCGATTATGGTTGTCTTTGCTGTGATGTTAACCTTGAGGGGTGACGTTGCAGAGAGTAGCCCTAATACCAAGAAATGGGTTTGGGGAGCCTTAGTGGGAGCACTTGTTTTCATCATGGTTACCCTAGTGATTCTTACGAACAATGATTGGCGGATTCTAGCCATGCCAGCGGTTTCGGTTGGAACGACAGCTGAAGTCTCCAAACTGCTTTTGCAATGGTATATGATTCCGTTTGAAGCTGCTGCAATTCTCTTGACGATTGCACTTATCGGGGCCGTTATCCTCGCGAAAGGGGGGAATGAAAGCAAATGAATTTAAGTGTTGGACTTGGCTCATATCTTTTGGTTGGAGCAATGCTTTTCAGCCTTGGACTTTATGGGGTTTTCGTAAAACGCAATATCATTGCAATCCTTATGTCCATCGAGTTGATGCTCAATGCGGTTAACATTAACTTCGTTGCTTTTAGCCGATTTGCCCCTTGGGCAAATCCAGGTTCAAATCCTCTGATCGGACAAGTCGCTGCAATCTTCGTGATTGTCGTTGCAGCTGCTGAAGTTGCAGTGGGATTGGCTCTTGTTATTGCAATTTATCGTAATCGCCGCTCCACAAATGTGGATGATTTCAATTGGTTGAAGTGGTAGAGAGTCTATGGAGAAGGTAGGTGTTCAAGGAAATGAATGATCTTTTTCAATGGGCATGGTTAATTCCATTCTTGCCCTTTCTGTCGTTTCTACTCATCGCCTTAGTCACAAAACGATCCAAAAGACTGTCCTCCACCATATCCATCCTGGCGATTCTTACCTCGTTTGGATTAGCGATTGCTATTGGTCTTGGTGTAATTCAGTCTGGAGCAGAGGTCGTTGAACATCCGGTTATGAGTACAGTTAACTGGCTTAATATCGCCGGACTCAAAGTTGACTTTGGCACACTCATCGATCCGATGAGTGCTATGATGCTTTTTGTTGTTACCTTGGTCGCATCCATGGTACAGATTTATTCGATTGGATATATGCATGGTGATAAAGGGTTCTCCCGTTATTATGCATATCAATCCTTGTTTGCTGCTTCCATGCTTGGCATGGTCTTAGCAACAAACCTTTTACAGTTATTTATCTTTTGGGAACTCGTTGGTTTGTGTTCTTACCTTCTCATCGGGTTCTGGTTTTTCAAAGTATCCGCACGGGAAGCTGCGAAGAAAGCCTTCATGACGACCCGGGTTGGAGACTTCGGCTTACTTTTAGGAATTTTGTTCCTGTATAACAAGTTTGGCACCTTGGATTTCTATGGTGCAGGTTCGTTATCCGTTCAAATGGCGACGAACTTCCAGGATTTTGCCCTGATTGGCGGCGTAAGTTATTTGACCGTTATGGCGCTCTTGGTGTTCATCGGACCTATCGGAAAATCCGGTCAGTTTCCTTTACACGTTTGGTTGCCTGATGCGATGGAAGGTCCTACGCCGGTCAGTGCCCTGATTCACGCTGCTACGATGGTTGTAGCTGGTGTTTATTTGGTTGCCCGGATGTTCTTCCTCTTCGATAATGCTTCCCCTATGGCCTTACAGTTCGTAGCAGGGCTGGGAGCGTTCACTGCAATCTTCGCAGCAACTATCGCCATTGCGCAGGATGATATCAAGCGGATTCTTGCATATTCGACCTTAAGTCAATTGGGATATATGATGTTTGCACTCGGTGTAGGTTCTCTCACTGCCTCCATGTTCCACTTGATGACACACGCTTTCTTCAAAGCGCTGATGTTCCTCGGTGCAGGTTCTGTGATTCATGCTTTACATGAAAAACAAAATATCTGGGATATGGGTGGTCTTTGGAAGAAGATGCCGATTACCGGAACGACCTTCTTCATTGGGATTTTAGCGATATCGGGGATTCCTCCGTTTGCAGGATTCTTCTCGAAGGATGAGATT
Organism: Desulfitobacterium elongatum; assembly: GCF_055378975.1. NCBI lineage: Bacteria > Bacillati > Bacillota > Clostridia > Eubacteriales > Desulfitobacteriaceae > Desulfitobacterium > Desulfitobacterium elongatum. The sequence goes on from NZ_AP038772.1 coordinate 1,445,128, forward strand.
CTCGCAGCTGCACTTCATAACGGACATCCCATTATTTTCGCTGTCGGTTTGTTCACAGCTTTCCTAACCGCCTTTTATATGAGCCGTCTCTTCTTCGTGGCCTTTATGGGTAAGGAGAAGCCTGAAAATCATCCACATGAATCTCCATGGGTAATGACCGTGCCACTCATCATCTTGGCCTTCTTTAGCGTAGTTGGTGGATGGGTCGCTTTACCTGAGCATAACTTCGGGTACTTTGTCCACTATGGTGAGTTTGAACATGAGGGAATCGACTGGGCAATTGCTTCTATCTCCATCCTTGCGGGTGTACTCGGAATTGGCTTAGCCTATATTACGTATGTCACCCAAAAAATTAAGGCTGAGAACGTTGTTGCACGTTTCCCAGGAATGTACAAACTCCTTAAGAACAAGTACTATGTCGATGAAATTTACCTATGGTTAATCCATAATATTATGGATGGAATCGTGGCAAAGGTTCTTTACTGGTTTGACCTGTATATTATTGATGGCATTGTCAACGGACTTGCTGTGTTCACACGAGGTTCTGCTCGAGTATTCCGTAGAACATCGACGGGTCAGCTTCAGACCTATGCCATGGTATTCTTCTTCGCCGTTGTTGTTATTTATCTCTTCTTTGCACTAGGAGAGGGACAGCTTTCGGCACTTAATCCCGCAGCAATGCTAGGAGGTGTGAAATAATGTCGACATTGGCAATTCAGCCTGTTCTGGGCTCCATGATTCTGCCATTCGCACTGATAGCACCGATTCTAGCGGCACTCGTCATCGTATTCCTCCCGAAGGAAGAGGGGAAGACGATTAAGATCGTGGCTGCAATGGGTACCTTCGTGTCACTGGTGCTTTCTCTCTATGTCTTCTTTGCTTATGACCGTTCGGTCGCTGGAATGCAGTATAACCTTACGATCCCCTTGATTCCGGACATTGGTGTTGCCCTTGCTTTCGGGGTCGACGGAATTAGCATTCCGATGCTTCTACTCACCAATATCATCGGCTTTACAGCTGTCTATTCCTCCTGGAATACCGAGAAGCGGATTAAAGAATACTTCGTTCTTCTGCTCATCTTGATAGCTGGGGTTATGGGTACCTTTATTGCCCGAGACTTGTTTATCTTCTTCCTCTTTTATGAGATCGTGGTTATTCCGATCTATATCATGGTTATTATCTGGGGAAGTACAAAACGCGTTACCAAAGAATATGCCGGTATGAAGTTGACGATCTATCTCTTGATTGGTTCTGCTTTCTTACTTGTTGCCATGGTTTCTCTGTGGGTCAATGCAACCAACCAGTTGGCTGCAGTAGGAAAGGGCCCGACCTTTATGTTTGATCAATTGGCATTACTCAAGTATGATCAGACCTTCCAGATTGTCATTTTTGGTCTAATGACCTTTGGCTTTGGATCCTTGATTTCCATGTTCCCCTTCCATTCTTGGTCTCCTGATGGATATGCTGGAGCTCCAACGGCCGTCAGTATGATCCACGCAGGGGTTTTGAAGAAAATCGGTGGCTACGGTTTGATTCGCTTGGGAGTTATGGTGCTTCCGCTTGGAGCAAAATTCTGGGCGCCAGTCATTGCAGTTCTCGCTCTCGTTAACGTTCTATATGCAGCCTTCATCGCTTTGGCACAAAAAGATATGAAATATGTGGTCGGATATTCTTCTGTCAGCCACATGGGATATGTCTTGATTGCTATCGCAGCACTTAATGTGACAAGCCTCAATGGTGCTATCGCAATGATGTTTGCACATGGTGTGATGTCTGCTCTCTTCTTCTCGATGATTGGCTTTATCTACGAAAAGACTCATACCCGTAATATTGCCGACTTGGGCGGACTTGCGCATCAAATGCCTCGCCTTGCCGTGGGCTTCTTAATTGCTGGTATGGCTGGACTTGGCTTGCCGGGTACAGTTAACTTTATCGGAGAATTCACAATCTTCGTAGGTACAGTTCGTGTACTTCCTGTACATGCGATTGTCGGAATTGCAGGGATTATTTTTACCGCAGTGTATACCCTCCGTATCATCGCCAATGTCCTGTTCGGACCTCGACGTACGGAATGGGATCATCTCAAAGATTTGCGCGGTCCTGAACTTGTCCCCTTGGTCCTACTGGTCTTTGTCATCATCCTAACTGGGGTATTCCCGAACTTGGTCTTACAGTTGATTGACACCGGGGTCCATTCCTCAGGGTTAGCTAAAGTTCTTGAAACCGTGAGTCAGGCGAAGATTGGAGGGCTGTTCTAATGGTTAATTTCGATTTCGCTTTACTCTCTACGGAAATCATTCTGGCTGTCCTTAGCCTTGGCTTGCTGGCAGTGGGCCTCATCCTTCCGCCAGGGTCTAGAAAAGGGATGTTCCCGCTTACGATTTTCGCGTTATTGGGAACTCTAGCTTACTCCATGTATGATTTCTTTTATGGACAACGGGCGGCATTCCTCCAAGGGATGTATTTGCATGATCAATTTGCAGGTTTCTTTAAAATCTTATTTTTGGTCGCTGCACTTTTGGTTGTTCTATCCTCATCAAGTTATGTGCAGAAGTTCCAAGCCCATCGCGGTGAGTTTTATCCGTTAATGTTGGCTGCAACCCTTGGCATGATGCTGATGGCTGGAGCTGGGGACCTCATCACGATGTATGTGGGCTTAGAGCTCATGACAATCACCTTCTTTATCCTCGTTGCTTACAAGGGTGAGGATGGAAAGTCGTCTGAGGCTGGAATCAAATATCTGGTACTTGGCTCAACCTCTTCAGCGATTCTGCTCTATGGTATCAGTATTGTTTACGGACTCACGGGCTCGACTCAAATGTTTGTCATTGCCCAAGCTCTTGGTACGGACTTGAGCCCTGCTTCTATCCTAGCAACGGTATTTTTGCTTGCTGGATTTGGCTTCAAGATTTCCTTGATTCCCTTCCATATGTGGGCACCGGATATCTATGAAGGAGCACCTTCTCCTGTCACAGCGTACTTGGCAACCGCTTCGAAAGCAGCTGCTTTTGCAGCCTTGGTTCGCTTCTATCTCTTGATGATGTATAGCCAATCCTTCGCTGAGACTGGTCAATTATTACTCCTCATCCTCGCAGCGCTGTCGATGATTCTGGGAAATCTCATGGCCTTCCCTCAGAAAAATATTCAGCGCCTGATGGCTTACTCAGGTATCGCCCAAGCGGGGTATATCATGGTTGGTGTGATTGCGGTCTCTGTTCCAGCGGTGTCTGTCTTTGTCGACGGAATCAAAGGGGTACTTTTCTACCTGATGATTTACATCTTTGCGAACCTGGGGGCATTTGCAGTAATCACCCATATCGCGGAAAGGCAAGGTACCGCAGAGATAGCAGACTATGCTGGACTTGCTAGACGTTCTCCTTTAGCAGCTGCCGTTTTGACGGTCTCAGTGCTTTCCCTCGCTGGAATTCCTCCGCTTGCAGGGTTTGTAGGTAAATTTTATCTCTTCTCTGCTGTTGTGGGACAAGGATATATCTGGATCGCTTTTGTTGGTTTCATCATGAGCATGATCTCTGTTTACTACTATCTCTCGATTGTTAAGGTCATGTATTTGACCGAGGGAGAAGGGTTACCGGAAGTTCCTGTTCACGGAGCAGCTAAATTCGGTATGGTATTATCCCTCGTAGTTACGCTGTTCTTGGGTCTTTACCCTACACCTCTCGCTCAGATGGCGATCACAGCAGCGACAAGTTTAGTGAAGTAAGTCTGGAATTTTCAATTTACTTCAATAAATGGGTACTAAAGAGTCCTGGTTTTACACCAGGACTCTTTTTTCGTATACTTGAGAAGGAGACCTGTACGACCTTTGACCTCCTGTGCTAAAATATGTAAAAGGAAGAACAAAGGGGAGCATAGTGTGAACCATAGTAAAATAGATGTGGGACGATACGGAGAAGACCACGCAGCGGAGCATATCGAGCAAGCTGGACTAACGATTCTCGAACGAAATTATCGGTGTCCGCTAGGAGAAATGGATATTATAGCTCGCGAGGGTTTGCAGCTCGTATTCATTGAGGTACGAACTCGATCTTCTGGACGATGTGGCTGGGGAGAGGAGAGTATTACACCCCAAAAACGAGCTCGCTTGAATCGGATTGCATCACATTACATAAAATTTAGAGGCTATAAAACTTGGCCTTCCATGCGTTTTGACTTAATTGCAATTCGACCAGTAGACACTCTAGGAAGGCATCCAGATATCTATTGGATACGTGGCATATAAAAAGATAGGCCTTCTCAGGGGTTTAAAACTCCATAAATAGTATTTTTCCTTATAAAAGAATAATCTAGCCTTACTCTAAAAGGAGGTTTCCTATGAATCCTATTTTGGTAATCGATGATGAGGAGCGCATTCGGCACTTGGTACGGATGTATCTCGAACGTGAAGGATATAGCGTTGAAGAAGCTGAAAATGGTCGCGAAGCTTTAGATAAGATTGAAAAACGAGAGTATTCACTACTCATCGTAGACTTGATGATGCCTGAGGTTGACGGATGGAGAGTGTGTCGTGAAGTTAGGGAGAAATCTGATATCCCTATTATCATGCTTACTGCGCGAGGAGAAGAATTTGATCGGGTCCTTGGTCTTGAAATGGGGGCGGATGATTACCTTGTTAAGCCTTTTAGTACAAAAGAGCTTGTAGCAAGAGTTAAGGCCTTATTACGACGTACGGGGGGAAGTTTTACAGGAAATTCTTCGGATTTAGCCTACGGTTTATTACGAATTGAGAAGGATAGGCATAGGGTATTAATCGAAGAGGAAACAATCACGTTCACACCAAGGGAATTCGAATTGCTCTATTTCTTAGCGAAAAATCCCGGTCGAGTATTTTCAAGAGAACAACTTATGGAAACAGTATGGGGTTATGATTTCTATGGGGATGCCCGTACTGTAGATACCCATGTTAAAAAAATTAGGGAAAAGTTATTTCATCCAGACGTTCGGAGCATGCTAGCGACGGTCTGGGGTGTAGGCTATAAGTTCGATCCGGAAGCAGCAGTACATTAACACCTAAGCAGTGAAATGAGGAGAAGGATTTTGAAGTTAAGACTGCGTCCTCTAAGTATTAGTATAAAACTATGGATTGCTATGACAGCTTTGATCCTTGTTGTATTAGGTGGCGTGATTGGGACGATTGCTCTACTCTTCGGAGACTTTTATCTCCAACAAAAGCTCGGAGAATTAGGAGATGAAGTCAAGGATATCTCGCAACAACTTACTCAACAACCGAGTTGGTCCCACCGCCTGTATGCGATCGATGAGATAAAATTATCTTCCGGAACTCAGATGGTTGTCATGGATAGTCATAGTGCGATAATTGCGGTGAAAGGTGAAATTGTTCCCTCCGGCTTAGAGTCCCTTAATGATATGGGATGGAGAAGCAGCGGGACAGAAGGTGTGAACATGCTGGGAATGAGTCACCTGATTCGTTCCTTATATCCGACCGATTTTTTGAATGGTGCAAACATCTCGGCAGTCTTAGCTGGAAATACGATTACCATTAAAGCACTTCCGAAGAACAAGAGTGGACAAGCAATGCTCATTGCAGCCGCTCCCATAGGAGACCCTAGCGAAGCCATTGTGGTACTAGGGAGTTCTCCTGCCCCAGTGCAGGCAAGTGTTAATGCGTTTATGCGTATGATCTTGTACTGCTCTTTAGTAGCCGTCGTGTTGGCAACCTTAGTGAGTCTGCTCTTTGCACGTCAATTCACTCGACCACTTGCCTTGATGCAAAAAGGGGCTAGCCGTATGTCGAAAGGGAACTTTCAGCCGATTTTAGGGGTGAAGAGTCGGGATGAGTTGGGAGAATTAGCAGATGCGTTGAATTCTATGGGACAAAGTCTAAGTAATCATATGACTTGGCTATCAGAAGAAAGAAATCTAATGCAAGGAATAGTCGAGGGGATTAGCGACGCAGTTATTATGCTCGATGCAAAGGGCAAGATTCTATATACAAACGAGCCTGCAAAAGCACTTTGGCAAGGGGATGGACAAGAATATTCGGATAGAAAGGAAACAATAATCACTTTCTTACGAAATTTTGCAGACCAACTTGGTGCTGAAGAAAATACGCATCTTAACTTGGATACTCAAGTTCTTCAAGTCGCGATGGCATCCACCCAGGCCCGAGAAGGAGTCCAAGCTTTTGTAGCGGTCTTAAGGGATGTTACGGCTTCTCTACGTGCTGAGAAAGAGCGTCGTGACTTCATGGCAAGTGTTACGCACGAACTGCGTACCCCTTTACATTTAATCCAAGGTTACTTAGAAGCCATTCAAGATGAAGTCATACCCAAAGAGGAGCAATCAGAACATATTGATTTGGTATTAGATGAGGCAAAACGTTTGGCCAAATTGGTCATGGAACTTCAGGAAATTAACCGTTTCGAACGTTGGAAAGTCTTTGATAAGAGTGAAATTGATATAGGCAGTTTCCTTCAAGAGCTCCGTCATCGCTTTCAGGGAAGGGCTGACGAGCTAGGAATTCATTTAGATATTGAGGAAGGAACGGGAGTGATCACAGCAAATCATGATCGTCTCCTTCAAGTCTTTATTAATCTCATAGAGAATGCGCTTCGTCACACACCTTCAGGGAAGCGAGTGGCGATAATGGTGAAAGACCTAGGAGTACGAATTCAATTTAGTGTAGTAGACCAGGGAGAAGGAATTCCTTCGCAGGCTCTGTCTCATATCTTTGAGCGATTTTATCGAGTAGATAAATCACGCTCACGTAAAGAGGGTGGAATGGGACTAGGCCTAGCGATTGTCAAGCTCATTGTTGAAGCACATGATGGGGAAATAAAGGTCGAGAGCGAAGTAGGGAGAGGGACGTGCTTTAGAGTTCTTTTAGCGAAGTAGAGTAGACGCCCCTCCGCTAGAAGTCGTTCAACTAAGGCCGAAAGCCTATGCCGTTAGGTGGACGTTTAAGGGACTTTCGTTCATGATTGATAGAAAAGGGGAAATGATTGTGGCAATTATCTGGCTTTTGTTTATTGGTCTAGTACTACATTTGGCTACAATTCTGTTGTCCCGACAAGTTGACCCACTTGATGGCTCGAATGCCGTAGTATCATATTTAGCTTCAATTGTAGTTATGGGTTTAAATATTGTTAAGGTTATTATTCTGTTTTCAATCATTTTGACTGTGATTAATCTATTTTAGGTGTTATGAAATATATCTTTGTTACAGAAGATGGATTAGCTCCTTCTAATGTTGTGACGCTTTAGTAGCATTATGTTCAGTAGATATATTTGCAGATTATCATGTTTAATACTTAAAATAGACTCAAGGAGTGATGATTTATTATGCAAGAATTAGAGTTAAACAAATCCTGTTGAGCAAGTGAACAAAACTCTACTCGTGCAGTAGAGAATAATAACCTCTGTCCTGTATGTAATAGTGAAGGAATAAAAGTTAAAAACATTACTATAAAACATTTAGTTATTGATGAATTTAAAGACCGAGTAAAAGATTATGCTTATTTTATTTGTATGAATGAAGAATGCAATGTTGTCTACTTTAATCCAGATTTAGGAACATCATTCAGTAGACGGCAGGTAAAAGTGCCTATATGGTTTAAAAAGGATGCTAACCCAAAATATCTATGCTATTGCATCCAAGTTACAGAGCAACAAATTATTGATGCCGTTATAAATGATGGAGCAAAAGATATGAAGGATATTATTAGACTTACGGGAGCAATGAAGAACGGAAAGTGTGAAATTAACAATCCTTTAGGCAAATGCTGTAGCCCATTTATTCAAGAAACTATCAATAAAGCATTGAATATTAAAGGAAATAACCTGTGACGCACTTTTCTTAAAATTTGCAGTAAGCTAACCGAATGTAAACAAGTGACATCTAAAACAACTTTAACCCAATGGGATACTTAATCGGGCATAGCAAAAGAGGAAGACCAGAAGAATAATCTGGTCTTCCTCTTTGAGGTTCTTGGACTCTTTTTGAGTTGAATTCTAGTAGAATTTTATATCCGCGATTACCTGTGAGAAAGTTGATGCGAATTCAAATGCGATTCGTAGTTTTGAACTCCTTAACGGAACCCGTTATACCGAGTTTTGCCTTCCTTTTCTTTATACGCAGTTCTGGTTTAATAAACGACATTTTGATCAAGTGCCCGGAATTGAAGGGACTCGGCGAGATGGCGGGGTAAAATCTTATCTTCGCCATCAAGGTCAGCAATGGTGCGGGAGACTCTGAGAATTCGGTCGTGACTCCTTGCACTTAAGTGCTGTCGGTCAAAGACATTTCTTAAGAGCTGTTCGCCTGTCTTATCTAGATCACAGAACTCAGAGGTTTCTAGTGCATTCATCTCAGCATTCGTCTTTACTTCTCCGAGGCGAGCCCATTGACGTTCTCGTGCCTTGAGTATACGAGCTTGAACTTTTCGAGATTTTTCACCGTCGGGCTGACTATGAAGTTCTTCATAATTGACACGAGGAACCTCAACATGCATATCGAAGCGATCTAGGAGAGGGCCAGAGATTCGACCACGATAAGTATCAATTTGTCTTGGAGTGCACGTACAAGCTCTTTTGGAGTCACCCAGCCATCCGCAAGGGCATGGATTCATGCTTGCGACGACACTTAGACGGGCAGGGTACTTCACACTCCCGCGTTGGCGTGTGATAGTGAGTTCTCGGTCTTCTAAGGGTTGACGTAAAGATTCGAGAACCTCTCGGGAGAATTCAGGAAGCTCATCCAAGAAAAGTACCCCATGATTTGCAAGGATAAGTTCACCGGGCTTCATTTCACGTCCCCCGCCCAGGATTCCAGCAGAGGTTGCTGAATGATGGGGTTGACGAAAAGGGCGAGTTCGGATAAGCTGCCCATTATGTCCGAGTAAACCGGCTATACTATAGATCTTGGTGACTTCAAGACTTTCCATACGGGTTAAGGGGGGAAGGATTCCTGCATAGGCTTTGGCCAACATTGTTTTTCCTGATCCCGGTGAGCCAATGAGAATTAAGTTATGTCCTCCTGCTGCTGCAATCTCTAAGGCTCTTTTCGCCTGCTGTTGGCCTCGGATGACGCTAAGATCGAGCGTATCTAAGGAAATCTCTTCTGTAAGAGGTATACTAGTTACTGATGTATCGAAAAGTGAGTCTTCTTGGAGTGCATTAACCAATTCAGCTAGGTTCGAAGAAGTTTCGCTGCGAATTTCTCCTATGAGGTTGGCTTCAAGAAGATTTTCTGGTGGAACGATGAGTGCGTAGCGGGAAAGTTGTGCTAACGAAACGGCCATGGCGAGAATCCCTGGTACAGGCCTTAGTTGACCTTCAAGGGAAAGTTCCCCTACAAATACTGAAGTTTGCAGTTTTTGCTCTGAGCATTGACTCGTTGCTGCCAAAATTCCAATGGCGATAGGTAGGTCTAAACCAGAACCATCCTTTTTGATATCTGCTGGTGCTAAATTTACAGTGATGCGTTGTAAGGGAAAATCAAATCCCGAATTCTTAATGGCTGATCTTACACGCTCACGTGATTCTCTTACAGCGGTCGTTGGCAAACCTACAATATCGAACCCTGGTAAACCATTTGAGACATCGACTTCCACACGAATAAGGTGTGCATGTATTCCAGACACGGCCATTCCGTTAACGGCTGCAAACATTCATTCAATCCCTCCCATAAGAGGAAGAATTCGACAATATGCTGTATTATCCTTCCAAAATATAAGAGCACTGCGTTTAAAACACAAATTAAAAATTGGTCCGAAGTCAGTATGATGAATTTATTTATACTTTCTTGACATATAGCATAGGGGGGGTATACTATATTTTTGGAGGTGCTAATAAATCATGAGTGATAATGAAAAATCTTGTCCGGAATGTCAGGGCACACTTAAAGAAGGTAGTGAACGGACAAGCCACCATAGTGATAAAACAATTCGTGAGCTGGTCAATCGTATGAACCGAATTGAAGGACAAGTTCGTGGCATAAAAGGAATGATTGAGAAACATACGTATTGTGATGATGTGCTTAATCAGATTGCTTCTGTTCAATCGGCTCTAAACGGGGTTTCTAAGCTTTTACTGGAAAAGCATATGAAATCCTGTGTGCTTGAGCAGCTTCAAGACGGAGATGAACAGGTCATTGATGAAGTTCTAAAAACAATCTTTAAAATGATGAAATAAAATTTAACGATTTAGGTAGCCGAGGAGGCGACAACATGAGTGAAGAGACTTTAGAAATAAATAGTAAAGAGCCTATAGAACGTAAGAGTCAAGAGATAAAAGTACTAGGTATGACCTGCGAGCATTGCGTTCGACGTGTAAGAAAAGCTTTGGAGGGTCTTCCTGAGGTAGAAGATGTAGAAGTTTCGTTAGAGAGTGAAACGGCGAGCTATACCTATAATCCAAATCGCTATAGTTTTACTCAAGTGAAGGAAGCCATAGAGGACGCGGGTTATTCCTTGGAAGAGAGCCAAGAAGAGAGCCAGACAGCGAATCAAACGGAAGATAAAGAGATTAGCGTCTACGGAATGACCTGTGAGCATTGCGTTCGAAGAGTTAAGAAGGCTTTAGAGAATCTTCCAGAAGTCGTCAATGTCGAAGTCTCTTTGCCAGAATCAAAGGCACGCTTTGGATATAATCCGGAAAAAGTGAATGACCAACTGATCCTAAAGGTCATTGAAGAGGCAGGGTATTCGACTGAGCCTATCGCTATAGTGGAGCAGGAGTCGATCGACGCGGAGCTGGAGAAGCCTACAAGTGAAGTCAAACAATTTAAGATTACAGGCATGACCTGTGCCAACTGTGCCTTAACCATAGAAAAAGGGATGCGCAAAATGCCAGGAGTCAATACGGCTGCTGTAAACTTTGCTTCAGAAAAACTCTCCTTAGAGTACGACCCTAAGTTAGTTAATGAAAAAGATATTGTTGAGAAAATCAAAGATCTTGGCTATGGAATGCAAGCTGAAAGAGGGGAAGGCAAACAACAATTTAAGGTTAGTGGAATGACCTGTGCTAATTGCGCACTGACGATTGAGAAGAAACTAAAAAAGACCCCAGGGGTTAAGGTGGCTTCGGTTAATTTTGCAACTGAAACGGTCACCGTTGAATTTGACCCGGAAGTTGTTAACTTAGAGGATATTTTTGAACAAGTAAAAGATGCAGGTTATATTCCAATCAAGAGAAATGAGGAGTCTCAAGAGGATCAGGCAGTCAAGAGGCAAAGGAACTGGTTAATCTTCAGTGCAGTTCTTTCCCTACCTATCATGCCTATCATGTTCCTTCCCATGAGCCACGGGCTAATGTACACGATGTTGATCTTAGCTACCATCGTGCAATTCTCAGCAGGATGGACCTTTTATCGAGGGGCCTATCACGCGCTAAAAAATCGCTCGGCTAACATGGATGTTTTAGTCGCTTTGGGAATCACGGCTGCTTATGGTTATAGCGTCATGACAACGTTTCCACATATCTTCTTTGAGGGTCCGGTCTTCTTTGACACCTCTGCTCTATTGATTACCTTTGTACGCTTTGGGAAGTATTTGGAAGCCAAAGCCAAGGGAAGAGCAGGTCGAGCGTTGAAAACCTTATTGGAACTTCAAGCTGATAAGGCGAGAATACTCATTGATGGAGAAGAAAAAGAGGTCGCCGCGTCCAGTGTAAAAATAGGAGATATCATCCTTGTAAAACCCGGTGAAAAAATTCCAGTGGATGGCGAAATCATCGAAGGTCAAGCGAGCATCGACGAAGCCATGATCACTGGAGAATCTATACCAGTCGATAAAGGTGTTGGGGATCCAGTCGTAGGTGCAACAATAAACCGTTCCGGAAGTATCAAAATTTCAACAAGCAAAACGGGGAAGGATACCGTTCTTTCCGGAATTATCAAAATGGTTGAAGATGCCCAGGGGGTTAAGCCTCCCATTCAGCGACTTGCTGATACGATTTCCAATTATTTTGTACCGACCGTCGTAGCAATCGCAGTACTCACCTTTATCATTTGGTATGTTGCCTTAAACAGCTCCTTTGTCTTTGCCTTCACCGCTGCAATCGCCGTCTTAGTTATTGCTTGTCCTTGTGCCTTGGGCTTGGCAACGCCAACGGCAATCATGGTAGGTAGTGGAGTCGGACTTAACCGGGGAATTCTTTTCAAATCAGCGGCCGTTCTTGAGGGAATTGCCAAGATTGATGCCATTGGTTTCGATAAAACCGGAACCCTGACAAAAGGAAAACCAGAGGTGACTGATCTTCTTTCCTATGAGGGATATTCCCAAATGGAGCTGCTTAAAATAGCTGCAGCAGGTGAAAATCCTTCCATTCATCCCTTGGCCCAAGCGGTAGTTAACCGGGCTAAAGCAGAAAATATCGAGATTGAAGAGGTTAAAAATTATCGCGAAGAAAGCGGTCATGGAACCATCAGTGAGTATCAAGGTAAACAATTGCTTATTGGCAATATGAAACTCATCAAGAACTTCAATATTCCGTTAGAGCAAGTAGAAAAGGACTTTCAACGTTTAGCAGAAGCAGGAAAAACAACAAGTTTTGTCGCCTTCAATGGTAAAATTATCGGAATCATTGCCTTAGCAGACGTGCTTAAGGAAAGTACGAAGGAGTCCATTCGTCGACTGCATAAATTAGGGATCAAAACGTTCATGATCACTGGGGATAATAAGAAAGTTGCGACGGTTATTGGAAATGAAGTAGGTATTGATGAGGTACTTGCGGAGATTCTTCCGCAGGATAAAATCAACATGATTCAAAAGTATCAGAACCAGGGACTCAAGGTAGCTATGGTTGGAGATGGAATCAACGACGCACCTGCTTTAGCTCAGGCGGATGTGGGAATTGCGATCGGGTCTGGGACAGATGTAGCGAAAGAAACCGGGGATGTCGTACTCGTACGCAATGACCTTCTCGATGTAGAACGGGCAATACGACTCGGACGGAAAACGCTCTCCAAAATTAAGCAGAATCTATTCTGGGCCTTGATTTATAACACGATTGGAATTCCTATAGCAGCTGGAGTACTTTATCCGATAACTGGGGAACTTCTACCTCCGGAGTGGGCAGGCTTAGCTATGGCATTTTCTTCTGTTTCAGTCGTTACGAGCTCGCTCTTACTAAGAAGGTATGGGAAGAAACTTGTCGATTAGAGTTGTTCTTAGAATCGGCAACTTGCTTCAGATGAGTTATTAACTCAATTTGAAGTTTAGTTTATAAATAATTTATTGGAGGTATGAAAAGATGAATCAAACGTTAAAAATCAGTGGTATGACCTGTAGTCATTGTAAGATGCATGTTGAAAAGGCTCTTAGTGGGGTGAGCGGCGTAGAAAGTGTTCGTGTGGATTTGGCTAAAGCAGAAGCCGTGGTTACAGGTTCAGCGAACCATGAGGAGCTCAAAAAGGCTGTTGAAGATGCAGGTTACAGTGCTGAGTAATGAATAATACCTAGAGTGCTTGCCATACTAAGATTTGAGCTTAAAGTTGAAATCTTAGAGAGGTGAGTGATCATGGCATTAGTTCCTTATGATCCATTTCGGATGATTGATTCGTATTGGGATGAAATGGATCGTCACTTTCGCAGGGGAAGAGGGAAAGAAGATCTCTCTCAATTGTTGTATCGAGTGGATGTAGAGGAAACACCGACCCAAGTCATTGTGACGGCAGAGATTCCGGGTATAGAGAAGAAAGAGGATATTCATATCGAAATCGATGAAAACCTCTTAACAATTCATGGAGAAATCAAGCGAGTCACTTCCAATGAAGAACGTTCTTCCCACCTTTCAGAACGTTACTACGGGAAGTTCAGTCGAGCCTTTACCCTCCCTGCGGTAGTCAAAGCTGATGGTGCACATGCCAGCTATAAGAATGGAGTTCTGGAATTAACCTTCCTTAAGGATCGCCACCCGGCAGCACGAACAATTGAAGTCGATTTCCATTAAAAAATAATTCAAGGGATTAGCTTAAATAAGCTAATCCCTTGAATTATTTTTACTTCCGGTTTAAGCCCTATTATTTGATAGTACTAACTCGCCAGAGATTCGCATAAAGAACAGTGGGAAGGGAGGTGGAGTATGCAAATCGCTCTCCCCATTGGTACGCCGCTTGATAAAAATTTGATGAGTCTGGGTGTGTTCCTACTAGCAGGAATAACTGTTGTTCCGATAACGACCCCAGAAACAGTGTCAAATCATGCAGAAAGTAAAAGATATTATGACTTCTTTATAAGTATGGATATTCAATCAATCCATAAACAAGATTTTCTTCCATTGATGCTCAATGTGATGAAACGTGATACCTCAAATAAATCCGAAGATGAAATCAAAGATAATAGGACAGAATTAAAGAATGAATTTTCAAAAACTAATGTTAATCAATTAACAAATAAGACATTAACGAGTGAAAGCTATTTCCAGAGTATAACTCCGAATAGAGGCAATCAGGATAAGGGATTATCTGAGAGGATTGTCGATGCAGCTAAAGCGTGGCTTGGAGTTCCGTATCGATATGGCGGAGTTACAGTTGTGGGGGTAGATTGTTCAGGACTCGTTCAAAACGTATTTAAACAGAATGGAGTTGAACTTCCACGCACTTCACAGGAACAATTCCGCAGTGGAGTGGGGGTACCTAGTTCTCAGTTGAAGCTTGGTGATCTCGTCTTTTTTAGCACATCAGGGCCAGGTGCGAGCCACGTTGGAATCTATATTGGAAACCAGAATTTTGTGTCTGCTACCCACGAAAAAGTAGAGATTCAGTCCTTGGATCAGGAGTATTGGAATCGCACTTATCGGGGTAGCAGACGGGTTATTCCTTAATACACTTCAGTTATGACTTGCGGCCCATCATATTACGCTCTGCGAGTTCGATAGCCATTTTAACCATATTCCCGCAGTTCCGTGAAGAAACCCCACTGAATCCTTCTTGCTTCAGGGTATCCGAAAATCCAAGCTCTTGGGCGATTTCTTGTTTGAGCTCACTCGACATAATACTGCGCCGACGTCTGGACATTTGGATTCCTCCTTTCATCTCAGGTCATTAGGGCATCACTTTGCTTTTGCAAAGTAATTATAGTTTGTGCTTTCCCTAAGACATTATGTATTTAGATCCAAAATGAAACTGGAAAGAAAAGACGGAGAAAACAGAAAAAATAAAATGATACATTATATTGAATTAAATCCAAAAAGAGGAAGGAAATTCATTTTATTTGAAGAATCTAAGTAGTAAAATGATTATGAAATGGAGGGAAAATTTGTGAACAAACTAAAAACCCTAAAGTTAGTTGCTCTAATTTTAACCCTTACCCTCGTGTTGGTTGGTTGCAGTGGCAATAGTTCCACCCCCGCAGCTTCTTCATCCAGCCCTAGTGCTCCAAGTGATTCCGCTAAGAAAAATTCAGACTTTAAGGTCGCATTGGTTACTGACGTCGGGGGGTTAAATGATAAGAGTTTTAACTACCTTGCGAACAAAGGCTTAGAACAAGCGGTCAAAGAACTTGGAATTACGAAGTCTGTCGTGGAATCGAAGCAAATGACAGATTACGAGACAAACCTTAGCCGTTTTGCTGAACAGAAATATAATTTAATTATAGCCGTTGGTTTCTTAATGCAAGATGCGGTGACAAAAGTGTCCCAAACCTATCCGGATACTAAATTCATGATTATTGACTCCTCAATCACAGATCGCCCAAATGTCGCTTCCGCGATGTTTAAAACTGAACAGTGTGGATATCTCGTCGGGGTAATGGCTGGTCTAATGGAGAAAACCCAGGGGATTCCGAATACCTTCGGTAAAAATACGGTAGGGGTTGTTGGCGGCATGCAAATCCCTCCAGTGGATGATTATATCGCAGGCTTTATTCAAGGGGCAAAGAGTGTAAATCCTGATATCAAAATCAAATTAAACTATACGAACAAATTTGATGATCCTGGCTTGGGCAAACAAACAGCTCTCAGTCAGATTGCAAGTGGAGCAGATATTATTTTCCCCGTAGCTGGTGGAACGGGAACCGGTGCGATTGATGCCGCTAAGGAGAAAAATGTATACGCCATCGGAGTCGACGCAGATCAGAATTATATTGCTCCAGATACAGTGATTACGAGTGCCATGAAAGGAATGGATGTTGCGACCTTTGATATCATTAAGGGAACCTTAGAGAATAAGTTCAAGAGCGGTAATATCGTATTTGAATTGAATAACAATGGAGTAGGGTTTGCAACTCCGTCCAAGGCTGTGCCAAAAGAGATTGTAGATAAAGTAAATGAAGTAGCCAAGCAGATTAAAGAGGGTAAGATTAACATCACGACAAAAATTCCAGAGAAATTCTAATCAGAGAACTAAAGAAGAGGATTGCTTCAGAAGCTGGGGCAATCCCTTTCTTGGTTGAACGGAGGGTTCAATGCACACTTGCTTAGAAGTACGTGGAATTACAAAGAAATTCCCAGGGGTAATTGCGAATGACCAGGTAAACTTAAATGTGTGTGAAGGAGAAATTCATGCTATCCTAGGTGAAAATGGAGCTGGAAAATCTACTCTGATGAAGATAATTTACGGCTTGTATCAGCCAGATGCTGGAAGTATTAACCTTTATGGTAAGAATTTACATTTTACAAGTCCACGTCAAGCAATTGAAGTTGGAATTGGTATGGTTCATCAGCATTTCATGCTTATTCCTGAGCTTACCGTGGCCGAGAATATCGTCCTCGGAGGGGAACCCGGCAGACTTCGTTATCATAGGAAGGATAATGAAGCTCTCGTGCGTGAACTATCGGAGCGTTATCATCTTGAGATCGACCCAGCAGCAAAGGTCAAAAATTTGAGCGTTGGACTTCAACAAAGGGTGGAAATACTTAAAGTGTTCTATCGCCAGGCACGGCTTCTGATTTTAGATGAACCGACCTCTATGATCACGCCACAAGAAGCAGAGGAATTATTTGTTGTGATGGATACACTCCGTTCAAAAGGAGTACCCATCCTCTTTATCAGCCACAAACTGGAAGAAGTAAAACGAATTTCTAACCGAGTCACGGTCATGCGAGCCGGAAAAACCGTGAGAACCTTAGATACCGCATCGACGACACCACAAGAGCTGGCAAACTACATGGTTGGTCGAGAGGTTATTTTGCAAGTATCTAAACCGAATCAGGAGGCGGGTGCCCCCATCCTAACGATTGAAAATCTTAGAGTCAACTCTGGACAGGGTGAAAAAGTCAAAGGAATTAGCTTAGACGTAAGAAAAGGAGAAATCTTTGGTCTTGCTGGGATTGATGGTAATGGGCAATTTGAGTTGGTTGATGCTATTGCCGGACTGCTCAAAGTAAAATCTGGGAAGATCCTTTTTCAGGGCAAAGATATTACGTCTACACCCGTAGCTGAAAGGATTGAGGAAGGAATTGCCTATATCCCGCAAGACCGACAGCAGGAGGGCTTGGTTCTCGATCTAAAGCTCACAGAGAATTTTATCCTAAGGGATTTCGCCCGTTTTCCCTTCTCAAGGAGGGGGCAACTGCGACAGAAGGCCATTGAAGAACATGCAGCGGAGCTTGCCGAAGGATTTGATGTCAGGCCTCGCCAAATTCAAGCTTTAGCCCGAAATTTATCCGGTGGAAATCAACAGAAAGTGATTTTAGCCCGGGAGGTTTCTCGTAATCCCGAACTGCTTATCGCAGCTCAGCCCACCCGAGGACTTGATGTAGGTGCCATTCAATTTGTTCATAATAAACTTTTAGAGCTGCGTGAGAAGGAGAAAGCTATCCTGCTAGTCTCTTTGGAACTGGAGGAGATCCTTTCTTTGGCGGATCGTATTGGGGTCATTCATGGTGGCCGTCTTATGGGTATCTTCCAGGGGGGCAAAGTTTCCAAGGAAGAACTTGGACTCCTCATGGCTGGCGTCAGCCAAGAAAAGGAGGGGGATAATGCCTAAGTTAGTCAAAGATCTCCTGACGCCTTTATTTGCGATTGGGATTGCCCTTCTCATCGGGGCTGGTGTAATGCTTGTCACAGGGCACAACCCGCTTCAAGCGTACGGAGCATTGTTTAAGGGAGCCTTCGGTACAAAGGTTAACTTGGCCAATACTCTAGCGAACGCCGTCCCTTTAATCCTATCGGGGTTAGGTGTTGCCATTACGTTTAAAGCCGGACTTTTTAATATAGGAGCAGAAGGACAGTACTGGATCGGAAGTATGGCAGCAGTATGGATAGGGTATGCAGTACCAGGTCTTCCGCCAGTCTTGCATATAGGACTAGCTTTTTTGGTTGCTGTGCTTGCGGCAGGACTTTGGGCAGGGTTAATTCCAGGTCTAGCTAAAGCGATGGTCGGCGCTCATGAAGTGATTACAACCATGATGATGAGCTACATTGCCATTTTTTTAAGCCATTATATGTTAGAAAATGGACCGATGATGGCACCAGGATACACTCCGCAATCTCCGGTGATTCTTCCTTCAGCTCAGTTAGGGATGATTCTTCCACGAACCCAACTATCCTGGGGAATTGTAGTCGCACTTTGTGTGGTGGTTGTCGTCTATTGGCTTATGTATAAGACGACACTCGGACTACGTCTTAGAACGGTAGGGTTAAATCCACGAGCGGCACGCTACGCAGGGATTAGTGTATCCTTTCATCTTGTACTCGCTCTTTTTCTAAGCGGCATGTGTGCTGGCTTAGCAGGTGCTGTACAAATGCTTGGTGTGCAACATCGTCTTTATGATAGTTTTTCTTCAGGCTATGGATATACGGCAATCGTTGTTGCCTTATTAGCCAACAATAATCCTTTTGGAGTTGTTTTGTCAGCTATCTTCTTCGCGGCCCTAGGAAATGGAGGGCAGTTCATGCAAATTTCCTCGGGTGTTCCTTCTCACCTCACGGAAGTCCTTTCTGGAATCATTATCTTCCTTGTCGCCGCAAAGGATATTATTCCCATGATTCGCAGGAGGCAAAAAGCCAAGAAAGTTTGGGTAGAGGATAAGGAGGGGGTAGGTCTATGAGCTGGAGTGAACTTGCTCGACCGGAATTATGGGCTGCAACCCTCGCGATGGCTACACCGATCGCTTTACCAGCCTTAGGAGGGACGTTCTCCGAACGGAGTGGGGTCGTTAATATCGCGATGGAAGGAATTATGCTGATCGGTGCTTTCTTTGCAGTCCTCTTCTCGTATTTATCGAATAATCCTTGGCTGGGACTCCTGGGTGCCGTGTTTATGGGAGGGCTTATTTCGGTGCTCTTTGCCTGGGTCACAGTCCATGTCGGAGCTGACCAAGTCATCGTCGGGATGGGAATTAACATCTTTGCCGCAGGCGCTACAGCCTTTATGCTTAATACGATTTTTGGCTATGGGGGAACACCAAGAGAGACTCCAGCTTTGCCTAATCTTAGTATTCCAGGCTTGATTGATATTCCCTATGTGGGGCAAATTCTTGGCCATCAGAATTTTATGGTCTACTTGATGCTGGTCCTAATCATAGTCGCTCATTATTTTCTCTTTCATACGAATCTCGGCTTAAGATTGAGGGCTGTAGGAGAGAATCCTCAGGCAGCAGATACAGCTGGGATTAATGTCTGGAGAATACGATATCTCGGAGTGATTCTCGGTGGAATGCTTTCGAGCTTAGGAGGAGTATACCTTTCTTTGGGACTTCTCAATAGTTTTGAAGTCAATATGAGTAGTGGACGAGGGTACATTGCTCTCGCGGCAATGATCTTTGGAAAGTGGACACCGTTTGGATCCTTAGGTGCTGCCTTGTTATTTGGCTTTGCAATGGCTTTAAGCATGGTTTTACAGGGATCTGGTATTTCAACCAATATCATCCAGATGCTCCCTTATGCGCTAACGATACTCGCGCTAACTGGACTTGTCGGGCGGAGTACAGCTCCTGCAGCTGATGGGATTCCTTATAAGCCAGATGGGAACTGAGTGTTATAGAATATAAGTTTCCTTAGGAAAAACTATTGACCACTGTATAAGTACAGATTATAATTTGAGTATATTGTAACATGATGATAGGAAATTCCTTTGTCCATGGTTTTGGAGAGAGCTGACGTTGGGTGTGAGTCAGTAAGCCAGACAAGAGATTCCATCCTGGAGTGGCCGATGATGAGTCGTGACGGGTCCGCCCGATAGAGCGGTCAGAGTAGACCTTTTTTGGTAACATGGGTGGTACCGCGGAGATTTCCGCCCCAATTTTTGGGGCGGTTTTATTTTTTATTATGGCTTCAAGGTTTCAATGTTAGACGCAGTTTTCACGATAGCTAGAGGAGGAAATTAAAATGCGTGTATTAATTACAGGTAAAGTGGCTGAACAAGGGATTAAGTTGCTTCAAGCGGAGCATCAGGTTGATCTCCGTTATGATTTAAGCCAAGACGAATTGCTTTCGATTATTCCTGGGTACCACGCATTGGTCGTACAAAGTGAAACAAGTGTGCCTGCCCAGCTGTTTGAGGTGGCCGAGGACCTAAAAGTCATTGGATGCGCAGGTTCCGGAGTCAATAATATTGATCTCCGGGCCGCAACGCGTAAAGGGGTTCTTGTTCTAAATGCGCCCGATGGGAATACCATTGCAACCTCCGAGTATGCCTTTGCCCTGCTTCTGGCTCTTGCTCGCAATATTCCCCAGGCCCATGGGGCAGTTTGTGCGGGAAAATGGGATAGAAGTGAACTTACTGGGGTTGAAATCAAAGACAAGACCTTGGGGGTTATTGGAATCGGACGAATCGGTTCAGGGGTCGCGCAACGTGCGTTAGCTTTTGGAATGAGGGTATTGGCTTATGATCCATTTATCAATGAAGAGAACGCAGAGGAACTTGGTGTGGAACTTGTCGAGCTTGAGCGGATTTATGCTGAAGCTGATTTCATCACGCTTCATATTCCACTTACAGCAGAGACCCGGAATATGTTAAATGAAGAGGCATTTTCTCAGATGAAAAAAGGAGTTCGGATTGTTCATTGTTCAAGAGGAGGAATCGTCGATGAGGCTGCTCTCTTGAAAGCAATCCAACAGGGAATCGTGGCTGGCGCTGCCGCAGACGTTTTTGAAGGGGAGTCGAGCCATCTAGATAACCCTCTCTTAGCGACAGGGAAAGTAATTTTCACGCCGCATATTGCTTCTTATACGGAAGAAGCTTTGGTTAGCGTTTCAGTTGATGTCGCAGAGGGAATTCTTTTGGCCCTGCGCGAAGAGGCTGTCCCTACTGCCGTCAATGTGCCACCCGTTGCACGAGATGTCGCTGATTTTATTCGACCCTATCTTCACCTGGCAGAAAAAATGGGTACACTGTCAGTTCATCTCGTGGATGGACGGACTGAATACGTTGAGATAAAGTATAACGGAGAAATCGCTGACATGGACTGTAAGATGATAACAACAGCAGCCGTAAAAGGGATACTTAATCCTCTTTTGCAGGAAGAAGTTAACTATGTTAATGCTCAAGGAGTCGCTCGCTCAAGAGGAATAAAGGTTCGTGAGGTAAAAATGCAGGAAGCCGAGATTTTCACGAATCTGATCAGTATTCATATTCGGACAGATAAAGGAGAACATCGAGTGGCAGGGACAATCTTCGGCAAGGAAGAGCCCCGTATCGTAATGATTGATGGTATTCGGGTGGACATCGAACCGAGAGGTTGGCTTCTCATTGTTCCTCATCAGGATTCTCCAGGAATGATCGGGAAGGTCGGGAGTTTGCTTGGGGAGAATCAAATTAACATCAATGGGATGCAAGTGGGTAGAACAGAGAAAGTTGGAACCCAAATTATGGTCGTCAGTGTAGGACAGAATATCTCTGATGAAATCCTTAATCAGCTTAAAGGCTTAGATGGAATCAGTAACCCTCAAGTCGTTTACTTTAATGGATTGTAATGGCCATTCGTTCATGAAATTGGCTTTCTAAGAAAAAATGCTATAATAATGGCAGACTCTTATGGGAGGGATTTTTTTGCCATTATTATTTGGAACAGCTGGAGTTCCCTTGTCAACGAAAGAACGCTCAAGTGAAAGTGGAGTCCGCCGGATCAAGGAGCTTCAACTCGGTGCTATGGAATTGGAATTTGTGCAAGGCGTTCGCATGGGGGAAGAAAAAGCCCGTAAAGTAGCGCAAGTTGCCATAGAAGAAAAGGTTGCCTTAAGCTGTCACGGGCCCTACTGGATTAACTTTAATTCTCGAGAACCGGAAAAGGTCGTTGCGAGTCGGGATCGACTCCTTCATACGGCGCGCATTAGCAAGATCCTCGGAGTGCGTAGTGTCGTGTTTCACCCTGCTTTTTATCATGAGGATACGCCGGAAGTCGTCTTGGAACGGACGGCACGTGAACTAATAAAAGTTCGGGAAATACTTGATGCTGAAGCTAATGACGTTCTACTGCGCCCGGAAACCACGGGAAAGCCTTCTCAACTTGGGACACTCCAAGAAACAATCACCTTAGCTCAAGTCGTTCCGGGAGTCTTACCGTGTATCGATATTAGTCACCTCCACGCTCGAACCAATGGGCGAATTAATACCTATGATGAGTTTTGCGAGCTTCTTGAGGTCACAGCCGAGGGGTTAGGAGATCGCTGGGTGAAAAATGCGCATTTCCATGTCTCTGGAATTGAGTACGGACTTAAAGGGGAAAAGAAGCATCTCGTCTTAAAAGAATCCGATCTACGCTATGAGGAATTGATGAAGGCGTTTCATACCTTTGGTATTGAAGGTATCGTCATTTGTGAAAGCCCCAATCTTGAAGAGGATGCCATGCTTTTACAAAGCACGTATAGGGCGATAGGTTAAGGGGTAGTTGAGAGAATGTAAGTAAGTTAAAGGGCGATTCAGTGGTTTAAACTACTGGAACGCCCTTTGAAAATTTACTGCGAGATTTAGTTTTACAAGAAGTCCTAGACCGCGGTTATCACCATGTTTCGAGCATCATTTTTAGCCTTGTATAAGGCCATATCCACTCGATTCATAATTAAATCCTCATCATCCCCGATGGAGAAAGAAGATTTATTTGCTCTATTCTAGAGAAGGAAAAGCGACTGAAAATAAAGAATATAGAGGAAATGGTGCTAAATAGACTTACTGGAGGGGAAGAAATGAATTACACAGCTGCTTACGACGTTGCCTTGGAGAAATTCCGGAATACAACCTTAGAAGCAATTGCTGAATTCTCCGGTTACCTGATCGAAGGGAATAAGATCAAGGTTGAATTTTTGGGGCAACAATTCGAAGTAGAATATCCCTCAGGAAATTTCAGCCCTGAACCAGCTTTGGAAGGTGAGCTGCCCGTTTTCGCCCGGATTCTTGTTCTTCATTATCTCGTCAACCGTTCTCCAGCTGTACAAACTGGACAACTGATATCCTATAAAGAATTACCAGGCGGGAATATTTATATTCAACCGTTTACGAATCGAGCCATTCGTCCTTTAGTCAATGCTTTCGGAGGTCATCCGGAAAACTTAGTGAAGGTTGCAACCCGTATAGGAGGAGAGGCAGTAAAGCTCGGGGATGCCGCAGTGGTATTAAAGGTATTTCCTAAGATCCCAGTCACCTTAGTTGTTTGGGGAGGGGATGACGAGTTTCCTGCTTCAGGGAATATTTTGTTTGATAGTTCTGCAGGTACGATCTTACCTACAGAAGATTATGCTGTATTGGCTAGTTTTGTGGCTCAGACGCTTCGGAAGGTAGCAGTTATTTAAGGACGTAGAAAATACAAAGCAGTTAAGGCACATCATTCACTCCTAAAGCGAAAGGATGGATTGACAGTGGGCTCTCTGGAAATAAGTTATGATTAGGTTATAGCTCAGCTTCAGGACTGGGCATCAGCAAGTTGGCAAAAAGTAAGTCAGTCTTCTGTAACGGTGCACCCTTAAGGGAAGTATTATGATTTTGAAAGTATGATCATTAATAATGGAATATATAAGCTTGAAAATCGGTAGAATACCTGGAGGGAAAATGCGATGAGTACCTATAATTTTAGAGTCAGAATTACTCCTAAAGAAGCACTAGATTTTGTCAAAGAGAACGAAGATGCTGACTTGGTTCATGAAGAAATTCATGATCTGGGCAATAATGTCTATATTGGAACATTGGTATTTGAAAAGTACTTTATAAGAGTTGAAAGTAGGGTAGCCTTGGTTGTGATTATCGACAATATTTATGGACCTACTGATGTAAGATCAATTTCTACAGGTAGTTCTCAGGGCATTTTTTTAAAGTTTGATTGGGGTGCGACTGAAAAATTCGCCAGTAGTGTTCAGAAAATACTCGAGGATTATATTATTAGGTGAGTAGCAAGCTTATGTTTACAATTTTAAAGTTTGGTGGAAAAACTTCAGAAAAAATCCCTTAAACCAGTTTACTCGTTTAAGGGATTTCATATTATTGTTGATTATATTTATTGCTGATTAAATTCTAAGATGGCGCCTCTATTTCCCGACGTAACCAAGGCTGCATATCTAGCAAGGTAACCCGTTGTAATTCTGGGTTTCCTTGGTTTCCAGTTTTCTCTGCGTTTCTGTAGTTCACTGTCACTTATCACAAAGTTTATAGTGTTGGCCATAATATCAATCTGGATAATATCCCCTTCTTCGATTAGAGCGATATTCCCACCTAAGGCTGCTTCAGGAGAGACATGACCGATTGCTGCACCTCGGCTTGCACCACTGAATCGACCATCTGTAATCAGTGCGACACTTTCTCCAAGTCCGTTTCCCATGATTGCAGAGGTTGGATTTAGCATTTCGCGCATTCCTGGACCACCCTTTGGACCTTCGTAACGGATTACAACCACATCTCCTGGTACGATTTTGCCGGAATTAATGGCCTCTAAAGCATCTTCTTCACAGTCAAATACTCTTGCAGGGCCCTCATGCTTCAGCATTTCGGGTGCTACAGCGGAACGCTTGACAACGCAAGAATCAGGTGCAAGATTCCCCTTTAATACTGCAATACCACCTGTTTGGCTGTAGGGGTTTTCAACGGGTCGGATAACCTCCGTATTTTTATTGAAGCAGCCTGCTATGTTTTCCCCGACCGTCTTACCTGTGCAGGTTATCAAATCGGTCTTCAGTAAGCCCAACTTATTGATTTCATTCATCACTGCATAGATGCCACCCGCTTCATGGAGATCCTCGATATAGGTATGACCTGCAGGCGCAAGATGGCAGAGGTTCGGTGTCTTATCACTAATTGCGTTGGCGATTTCTAGATTTAAGTCAATACCGCATTCATGAGCAATCGCAGGAAGGTGCAGCATACTGTTGGTGCTGCAACCCAAGGCCATATCTAAAGTCAAGGCATTATTAAAGGCAGCCTCAGTGAGAATATCCCTTGGACGAATATCCTTTTTTAACAGCTCCATGATCTGCATACCTGCGTGCTTGGCAAGTAGAATCCGTTCTGAATAAACCGCTGGAATCGTACCATTGCCTTTTAACCCCATTCCTAACACTTCTGTTAGACAGTTCATGCTGTTAGCTGTATACATGCCTGAGCAGGAACCGCAGGTGGGGCAGGCCTTATTTTCAAATTCAAGTAACTTCTCCTTGGTAATTCTTCCAGAACTGTATTCGCTGACTGCTTCGGAAACGCTGGAAAAGCTGGTTTTCTGCCCATCGACTCTTCCAGCTAGCATCGGACCTCCACTGACAAAGATCGATGGAATATTTAACCGTGCTGCGGCCATTAACAATCCAGGTACGTTTTTATCACAGTTCGGAACCATGACCAGTGCATCAAAGGCATGTGCAAGAGCCATTGCTTCAGTCGAATCGGCAATTAATTCTCTAGTGACGAGTGAATACTTCATTCCTTGGTGCCCCATTGCGAGACCGTCGCATACAGCAATCGCAGGGAAGACAAGAGGGGTTCCCCCAGCCATTGCTACACCAAGCTTGACTGCGTCTACGATTTTGTCCAGATTCATATGGCCTGGAACGATGTCATTTTGGGAACTAACAATACCGATTAAGGGTCTTTCAATTTCTTCATTGGTTAATCCCAGCGCATGAAGTAAGGCACGATGGGGTGTGGTTCTTGTTACAGCATCACTATTCATATTGAACACCTCTCATTTATTACGTTGTATGATTACATTATCTATTGTATGATGTCTACTGTCAATGTGGAAAAAATATGAACGGTCAGGATGCATCTTTACGAAGTCACTTGATGATTGAGTTGAATTTTTTGACGAAACAATCTTCAATTTTCTGTGATTCCAAAGCCTCTCATGGCATGAAGGATATGAAGTTTCATGGCAGTTTTTGCTCCCTCTGCATCTCGTTTTGCTAGGAACTCCATAATTATTCTGTGATCATTTAAGGTATTCTGAACCATTTCATCGTTGACTTCAGATAGAACGACTCCTTTATCAATAGCTTGATGAAGAATAGGAATTAGCCGATTCATAAACTCATTATGGGTGGCTTTGGCAATTGATTTGTGAAATGCCTGTTCAACCTCTGTTCGATCTTCCTTTTTTAGAATTCTTTGTTCTACAAGCTTCCCGTAGTATAAAATACGCTCAAGCTCCTTATCTGTAGCTCTTCTTGCGGCATAGTAGGCCGATTGCGGCTCGAAGATTAAACGCATTTCATACAAATCTTTAACATCTGGCTTTAAAGTTGTAAGCTCTTTTAAGCTAAACTCATCGCTTTGTGCTTGATCATTTTTGACATAGGTTCCCTTACCACGCTGGATCTCTAAGATATTATGGGCCACTAAAATGCGAATGGCCTCTCGTAACGTAGTACGACTGACCTTTAAATTCGCAGAGAGTTCGTTCTCATTGGGGAGCTTATCTCCCTTGGAAAACTTTTTATCTATGGTAATCATTGCTAGAATATCTTCTGCTACATTTTCGACCAGACTTTTTTCAGCTCTTGTCATAGGTCGCTCGCTCCCCCTAAAATCTTTTCTTCATGATACTGCGTAAGACAACGCTTTTCAAGTATGATGTCTGATGTATAAACTCATGTCAAGAACAACTATGAAGCAAGTGTAGCAAAAAAAATGTCTAGTCGAAAGATTTTTGCACAAAAAAATAGCAACGCATGAGTAGACCTCATGTGCTGCTATTTTAGGTTCGCTAGTTATTTAGCAACTTTTGCTGCTTCAACAATTGCGGTAAGATAACCAGCAGAATCTGCCAATGTAGAACCACTGATAGTATCAACAGGCATCTTCTCTTTAGGGGTATTTTTGAGAGTAGCTTCTAACTCTGCAATTGTCTTTCCAACAACATAGTTTTCGATGGCAGCCATGTTCTGATCCCAAGGCTGTTTTGAACCAGCATTTTTAGCCATGTTAGCGCTATAAGCTGCTGTGTTTACTTTTTTAGATGCTAAAACTTGCTTTGTTGCGTCTTTATAGCCCGCGGTGCCCATATCCTTATCGGAATTTGGTACTGCTTTAGTTCCTTCTGTAGCCATAAATTGATACTCGTCTACATAAGCTTTGACAATTTTATCACCTTGTACAACTGCGAATGCGGTAGCAAAGCCTTTTGTTCCATGGGCTGCATAGTCAACTCTTCCCACTTTTAGGGGATCTGCTGCTTTAGCAGGTGCTGCTGTTGTCTGTTGACCGGAGCACCCAGCAAGGCTTACCAATAAGCCCAAAGAGAGTACGATACCTAGAATTTTTTTCATAATTCTTCCTCCTTCGATAAAAAAAGTTCTTTTCCGTCAAATAATGTACCATATAGTACAAAGCTTGTCTATGCAAATATTTACAAATGCTTAAAAATATTAGAACTCAACTGAAAACATTTTTCCACCCCTTACACCCTCAAATGTGGAGGTCAGGAAGATGCTTTATGTGGATTATTCTCTAGTAGGGATGGAGTTTATTGATGACATCTAGCTAAAAATTTGATGACATAGAGTTAAAAAGAGGTTATTGGATAAGCGGTTCTAGAAGTGGTTACCCAGAGTCTCATTATGATAGAATAAAAATATGAGTATTCAGCGGTTGGTCAACATTCTACTATTCGCCAGAAGGCACTTATTATATGATAGCAAAACAGCCATCTTGTTTTCAAAATTCATTCCATTAAGCTAAGTATTTGAAGAAGCAAGTAGAGTAGAATGTGTACTTCTTTCATGCACGAATTGAGGGCACGTTTCTCTGGTGAGCTCTTCTCATGAGAAAGCGAGGAGAAATAGTATATGATGCTCTATGCTAACAGAGAGTTAAACCTAAAAGTATATTCTTTCGATCTAAATCGGTGGGGTGATTTTGAAGCCTTATTTGGAGAAAGAGGAGGATGTGGTGGGTGCTGGTGTATGTCATGGCGATTAAAAAGATCAGACTTTGAACGTCAGAAGGGGAATGAAAACAAACTCGCTATGAGAAATCTAGTGGAACAAAAAGAACGAATAGGTATTCTAGCTTATATTGATAACAAGCCCATTGGCTGGTGTGCGATTGCTCCCCGTGAAGTCTATCAAAGGTTAGAAAATTCAAGAGTCTGGAAAAGAATTGATAATGAACCAGTGTGGGCAATCACTTGTTTTTTTATTACTAAATCCCTCAGGAGGAAAGGCATATCACTTGAACTTCTGAAAGGGGCTATTAATTACGGAAAAGCGAATCATGTTAAAATCATAGAAGGCTATCCAGTAGTGCCTTACGGAGATAACATCCCTGATGCATTTACTTGGACAGGTATTCCTTCTGTGTTTGAGAGGCTGGATTTGTCGTTGCAGCAAGAAGGTCTCAATCGAAACCGATTATGAGATATTACATAGAAAATAGTTGACTATTACAACCACGCTTACTCAAGGCGTGGTTGTTTTTTAGCGCCATAAAAAGGTTTCCCTGATTGTATTTGCCAGTTCACCCAAATATCTATACCTTCTATTTTGCATGAACTTCTTCCTTAAGCTCAGACTAAACTTTGAGGAGGTGTCTTCATGCATACTGTTTGGAAAGGTTCAATAAGCTTTGGACTCGTCAATGTTCCTGTGAAGATGCATGCCGCGACAGAAACACAAGAATTTCACTTTAATTATCTTCATGAAGCCTGTCATAACCGGGTTCGTTATACGAAGAAATGTCCACATTGTGATATCGAGGTCGCAGCAGAAGATATTGTCAAAGGGTATGAATACGAAAAGGACCGTTATGTTATTCTGGACGACGAAGATCTAGCTTCCTTAGAAAAGCCAATGAGTCGTTCCATTGATATTCTGGATTTTATCGCTTTAGCGGAGATCGATCCGATTTATTATCAGAAGTCGTATTATCTCAGCCCAGAAGAGACTGCTCAAAAAGCTTACCGTCTACTCTGTAAAGCTATGGCCGATACGGGGAAAGTGGCTGTGGCGAAGTTAACGATGCGCTCAAAGCAGCACTTAGCCTGTCTTAGAGTGGTCGATGAAAATATTATGGTTCTCGAAACCATGTACTATCCAGCAGAAATCAGGCATCTTGAGGCCAGTTGGGATAAGGTTTCTCCCACAGAGATAGAAATCGAGATGGCTCGGCAACTCATTGGAAATTTAGCCGCTCCTTTCGAGCCTGAGAAATATCAGGATGAATTGAGAGAGCAAGTGAAGGAACTCATCGAGAAGAAAGTGGCGGGCGAAACCTTTAGTGTCACAGCCGCTCCCGAACCGGGAAAGGTTATTGATTTAATGGAAGCTTTGCGGGCAAGCATTGCAATTACAGATCAACAAAAAGGAAAACCATCTGTAGATGAAAAGGAGTATGAATCTGTCGATAAAATAAAAGGTAAGGATAAGAGGATAGATCCTAAAGATAAGAAGGAAGATATTAAAGATAAAGTAGGTAAGAAGGATGTAAAACACAAAAACGCTGAAATAGGTGAAATAGCTAAGGAAGCAAAAACTAATAAGAAAGATGAAAAGCTTAATAAGAAGAAGGGTACCCTTAAAGAGAAGTTCGTAGAAGAGAACATCACTAAGGAGAACGTGTCTGAAGCAGACACCTTCCAGGGAAAGACTGAAAGTCCCCAAGCCGAAAGTTCCCAGGTTGAAAGTGAAGAGAGACCACAGAAATCCACCTTAACGTTAAGACGGCGTAGCACTCGAAGGGCTAAAGGGGCCTAGAAAAGATGGACATGAAACCGATTATTCCGTTTGAACCAATTCGTACAGACGTTTTTCCCCAGGGAGAAGATTGGATTGCACAAGTCAAATGGGATGGGGTTAGAGTACTGACCTATTATGATGGAAGTCGTGTCCAACTTTTCAATCGACAGCTTAATGAACGAACGGGACAATACCCTGAGCTGACCCCAATCGAAAACTATTGTTCTGCAAAATCCGTTATCCTCGATGGAGAAGTCATCGCACTTGAGAAGGGCAAACCCTCGTTTCATCAAGTGATGAAACGGGATGGAATTCGCCGCTTAGAAAAAGTGGATAGGGTAAAACAGCAAATTGAAATTTCTTATATGGTATTTGATCTTCTTTTTTATAATGGAGACTGGGTTAACACACTTCCACTCAAGGAAAGACAGAAAATCCTTCATGAGATACTAAGATCGCAGGAGCGGGTGCATGTCGTTGATAACTTTCCAGATGCGCCAAGCCTCTTTGAAGCTATTAAAGGACAGGACCTAGAAGGTATTGTTTGTAAAAAGTTGTCTTCGACCTATGCCATTGGGGGGAAGGATAATCGATGGCAGAAAGTTAAGAACTATAGAGATATCATCGCTGCAGTAGGTGGAGTGACTCTAAGGGACGGTATAGTTAATGCCCTGTTGCTTGGAGCGTATGATAGCGAGGGGCAGTTTTGGTATATCGGGCATGCGGGTACGGGGAAGCTTACTCAGTCAGATTGGCAGGAATTAACCCACAGGATTCAGCCCTTACGGAGAAAGGATAGTCCGTTTGTCAATCGACCCGCTCGTATGAAGGAGGCAATCTGGTTAGAACCGGAGTATACCGTGAAGGTGCGCTTTATGGAGTGGACGGGAGGTGGGACCCTACGGCAACCGAGTATTCAAGCCTTTGTACAGGTGCGACCCTCAGAGTGTAGATTAGAGTAAGAAAGGGGGAGTCCTCTTGCCACAGACTCATCTTGACAATCCTTCAGCAAATGAAGCGAATAACCTCGCCCCTTTGTCTAGGACGAGGCTCCAACCACAGTCCCAGAAAGCTTCTGGGAAAAAGCAAGACTCTGTAAATGTCGATATCAATGGGAATACACTGACGTTAACTCATCTCGATAAAGTCTACTTTCCAGAAAGCGGGATTAGCAAAGGGGAACTCATTCAATTTTATACTGAGATGGCCCCATACATCTTACCGCATCTTTCTCAGAGCCCCTTTGTCATGGTGCGATATCCTGGAGGAATACATGGCGAATTCTTTTATCAAAAAGAATGCCCTCTTCAAGCACCAGAGTGGATCACCCGATATACAGATCCACACTCAGAGAGCAGCTTGACGTATGTCGTTTGTGATAAGTTATCGACTTTAGTCTATCTGATTAATTTGGGTTGTATTGAGCTTCATTCCTGGGCAGCAACGATCGAACATCCCGAGTATCCAAGTTGGGCTGTTTTTGACTTAGATCCTGATCCACCCTCGGGTATATCGGAAGCTTTTGAAGTGGCTCGGATGTTAGGGCAAATCTTAAAGGAGTTAAAAATGAAATTCCTTGTGAAGACGTCAGGATCGAAAGGGATACATATTTTACTCCCCCTTATTCCAAACCACACTTACTTGGAGGTACAAAGAGGAATAGAAGGAGTCTGCCGCTTCCTTCTAAAGCAGCGTCCAGACATTTGTACGATGGAGCGCAGTATTAAAAGAAGACAAGGCAAGATATATCTTGATTACCTTCAAAATGGTAGGGGTAGAACAATGGCTGGAATTTATAGTGTGCGTCCAACCCCTCAAGGACAGGTTTCCACTCCGCTTTTATGGGAAGAAGTGAATTCTGGAGTGGCCCCGGAGGAGTTTACACTTCGTAATTTTGGGAAAAGACTAGAAACAGTTGGAGATTTAAGCGAAGTTATGAAGGAAAAAAACGATTTTGGTAGAATTCTGCACTATTTTCTGAAATAGAGTTCAATTCGACAGAGTTTGACGCAGGAAAACCCTCCTACTGTACCGAAAAGAAGGGGACGGGGAGGGGAAGCTATGTGCAAGGATACTTGGTTAGAAGAAAAACGGTATAGAGCAACGATTCATTCCATTTCCGGAATTGGGAGTGGGAAACTCCGTCAGCTTATTGCCCGGTATGGAAGTGCAATCAATGCCTGGCATTCTATCGAGAGCACTTCAGGTCTTCACAAAGAAGAGCCATGGATTCAGCAGATAGGTCGTAAACGGAGAGAACTCAATCCCTTTGAAATTGAAGAAGCCCTAAAAGAGAAGGGAATTTTTACTGTCATTCCCGAGGAGGAAGACTATCCTCCCTTGTTACGGGAGTTGTCGGATGCTCCACCTCTTCTTTATTACAAAGGACATTTGTCTATTCGAAAAGAAGCGATTGCCATTGTAGGGGCGCGAAAGTCTACTCCCTATGGGAGGGCAGCGGCTGAAGCAATCAGTAAAGAGTTAGCCCAGCACGATATTGTTGTCGTAAGTGGCTTAGCTAGAGGAATTGATACGGCAGCACATAAAGGGGCCTTAGCAGGCAGTGGAATAACCTGGGCAGTTCTCGGCTGCGGACTTAACTTTATGTATCCTCCAGAAAATAAGAAACTTGCCGAGGAAATTATCGAAAAAAGTGGAGCGATATTTAGTGAGTTTATGCCGGAAATGCCACCAGAACCTCAACTTTTCCCGATGAGAAACCGATTGATTAGCGGAATGTCCCGTGGTGTTGTAGTTGTTGAAGCGGCATTGAAAAGCGGAGCCCTCATTACCGTGGATTTCGCTTTGGAGCAGGGACGTGAAGTCTTTGCAGTGCCTGGACCGATTTTTAGTGAACAAAGCAAAGGATCAAATAACCTTATTCGACAGGGTGCAAAGCTCATCGAGGGTTTTAAGGATATCTTGCCGGAAATCCCATCCTTACAGGGTAGTCAAAATCAGGAGAAGAATGAAGAGCCAGGGCAGATGAATAGGACGGGTACACATCTTGAGAAGAGTCTAGAACAGGAGGAACTTCTCGAAATGATAAGTGACCTTCCGCTTCATATCGATCAAATCACGATGAATTCCCAACTTCCTCCAGAGCAAATTCCACTAACACTTTTAGAGCTGCAATTAGCAGGTCAGATTGAACAACTTCCAGGACAGCTCTATGTATTAGCACACAAGTGCTAGACATACTATAGAAAAGAAGATAAGATTAGGCTAGTTTGCCAAGCGGAGAACAATTAAGACTCTTAGCAAGGTTTAAGCTATGCTTGTCTGTATATAATGTTAATAGAGATTTCTTGAGGTGATTTATGGCAAAGACACTCGTTATTGTCGAATCCCCTGCTAAGGCGAAATCTATCAGCAAATTCTTAGGTAGCCACTATACAGTGAAAGCTTCCATGGGACATTTGCGAGATTTGCCTAAAAGCCAGCTTGGGGTAGACATAGAAAAAGATTTTGATCCCAAATATATAGCAATTCGTGGCCGGGGAGATTTAATTAAGGAACTTCGTGCTGCGGCAAAGTCGGCTGATCGCATCTTACTGGCCTCTGACCCAGATCGTGAAGGAGAAGCTATTGCTTGGCATCTTGGTCATCTTCTTGGCATCGATTTATCGGGTAAGTGTCGAATTGAATTTCATGAAATTACAAAACCGGCGATTACGGCTGCTATAAAGCAACCCCGACAAATTGATTCGAGCAAAGTGGATGCCCAACAGGCACGCCGCGTTTTTGATCGTCTGGTCGGTTATCAACTCAGCCCGCTCCTCTGGAGAAAAGTGAAAAAGGGGCTTAGTGCGGGGCGTGTCCAGTCTGTTGCGGTTCGATTAATTACTGACCGAGAAGAGGAGATTCGAAACTTTATCCCGGAAGAATACTGGAGTCTTACTGTGTCTTTGCAAGCGGCAGGAGGGGCTTTTGCTGCTAAGTTAGTCAAAAAATCAGATCAAAAACTTACAATTTCTTCGGAAGAAGAAATGAAGCAAGTGCTTAAGGACTTAGAAAATGCCTCCTTTTCTGTAAACGATGTACGAACCCGTGAGAAACGGAAACAACCAGCGGCTCCTTTTACGACAAGTAGCCTACAGCAGGAGGCGTATCGTAAGCTCAATATGTCTCCAAAAAGGACCATGATGCTAGCTCAGCAATTATATGAGGGGATAGATATTGGGAAGGCAGGCACAGGCGGTCTCATTACATATATGCGTACAGACTCTGTCCATATTTCTGAGATTGCTCAAGCAGAGGCCAAGGAATGGATTATCGCCCAGTATGGAGCAGATTATTACCCCCCAGAGCCCCGACAGTTTAAAAGTAAGGGACGTACCCAAGAAGCCCATGAGGCCATTCGTCCGACGTCGTTATTGAGGACACCTGAATCCTTAAAAGAGTTCTTAAGTCGAGATCAATTGCGCCTTTACCGATTGATTTGGGGACGCTTCTTAGCCAGTCAGATGAGCGCTGCGATTCTCGATACTCTCACTGTTGAAGTGGGGGGAGGAGATTACTTATTCCGCGCAAATGCCTCCACCGTTCGTTTCCCTGGATATTTAGCCGTCTATGAGGAAGGGCAAGATGAAGGGGAGGGAGATCAAGAAGAGGACTCCCTTATTGCCAATATCGAGCCAGGGGAGAAGCTTGAGGTGCTCAAAAAGCAAGAAAAGCAGCACTTTACTGAACCCCCGCCGAAATACACAGAGGCTTCGCTCGTTCGAAAGATGGAGGAAGAGGGAATTGGACGTCCAAGTACCTATGCTCCAACGATTGAGACAATCCAATCTCGTGGGTATGTAGCTAAGGAAGATAAGAAACTTTCTCCTACAGAATTAGGAGAGATTGTAATAAGCCTTTTGAAAGAATACTTCCCTGAGATTGTCGATCTTGAGTTTACAGCGAACCTAGAAGAAAAGCTTGACGATATCGAAGAAGGAATCCGACCTTGGAAATCGGTAGTCCGTGATTTTTATGGTCCTTTTGCAGTGTCCTTGGAAGAAGCGGATAGGCTCATGGGAAAAGTGCAAATTGAGGATAAGGTCTCAGAAGAAATCTGTGAGAATTGCGGTCGTAATATGGTCATCAAAATGGGCCGGTATGGCAAATTCTTAGCCTGCCCAGGGTTCCCTGAATGTCGCAATACCAAACCCTTATTCGAAGAGATTGGTACAAAATGTCCGAATTGCGGGAATCCTTTAGTTGTTCGACGGAGTAAAAAGGGACGCAAATTCTACGGCTGTAGTACCTATCCAGAATGTGAGTTTGTTTCTTGGGATTTACCTGCACCTGAGCCATGCCCGAAGTGTGGGAAATTCATGGTTATAAAGGGTTCAAAACAAGGACAACGCTATGTTTGCACGAATTCAGAGTGCCGATTTGACAAGCTAGTAGAGGAGCAATAAGACAGCATGGCAACAATAAAAGTCATCGGCGCTGGCCTTGCCGGGGCTGAAGCGGCTTGGCAGATTGCCCGAAAAGGAATAGAAGTAGAAATGTATGAGATGAGGCCGGAACGGATGACTCCGGCACATCACACGGATCGATTTGCTGAATTAGTCTGCAGCAATTCGCTCAAAGGTGCAGGCTTGGATAATGCAGCAGGACTATTGAAAGAGGAAATGCGCCGCTTGGACTCTCTTCTGATAAGAGTGGCTGATCAGCATTCCGTTCCTGCAGGAGGAGCCTTGGCGGTTGATCGAGAGAAATTCTCCCGTGAAGTCACGGAAACCTTGGAGAACC
The DNA here is from genome assembly GCF_055378975.1 of Desulfitobacterium elongatum. Taxonomy (NCBI): domain Bacteria; kingdom Bacillati; phylum Bacillota; class Clostridia; order Eubacteriales; family Desulfitobacteriaceae; genus Desulfitobacterium; species Desulfitobacterium elongatum. The sequence continues at coordinate 1,480,880 of NZ_AP038772.1, forward strand.
ATCCGCTGATTCGAATTCATCGCGAAGAGGTCAAAGCACTTCCCGAGTCAGAAATCGCCGTGATTGCCACTGGCCCCTTGACTTCGGATGAGTTGGCCTTGCAAATACAGAAAGTAACCGGGGAGGATGCCCTTTCATTCTACGATGCAGCAGCACCTATCGTAACCCTAGAGTCGATCGATATGGATAAAGCGTTCTGGGCGTCACGTTATGATAAAGGAGATCCTGATTATTTAAACTGTCCTATGACTGAAGAAGAATATAAGACCTTTTATCAAGAACTGCTTCAGGCAGAAGCCGCTGAAGTAAAAGGCTTTGAAAAGGGAAAAGTATTTGAAGGGTGCATGCCTGTTGAGGTCATGGCAGCTCGAGGAGAACAGACCTTAACGTTCGGGCCACTCAAACCCGTGGGCCTCATTGATTCCCGAACAGGTAAAAGATCCTTCGCTGTCGTACAGCTTCGTAAGGAAAATCGTGAAGGAACGCTTTTCAACCTCGTTGGCTTTCAGACCCACTTAAAATGGGGAGAGCAACAACGCGTCTTCCGCTTAATTCCTGGTCTTGAGAATGCAGAATTCGTTCGATATGGCGTCATGCATAGAAATACATTTTTGAATGCGCCAAAAGTTCTACATGCAGATTTTAGCTTGAAGAAGTCTCCCAATCTTTTTTTCGCCGGACAAATCACAGGCGTAGAAGGTTATGTCGAATCAATCGCTAGCGGCCTAGTCGCAGGAATCAATGCAGTACGTAGCTTGAATGGGCTGCCACTGTTAGTTTTCCCTGAGGAGACTGCTCTAGGTGCTCTAGCTCGCCATTTGGAAGGATCACCGAGTGTAAACTTCCAGCCGATGAATATGAATTTCGGGCTCTTGCCTCCCCTTGAGGTTCGGATTAAGGCAAAGCGCGAGAAGAATCAACGAATTGCAGAGCGTGCTTTGGCAAGGATCGAGGAGTTTACGGCGGCTGAGAAGCTGGAGTAAGCTTCGAAGATCTTTGCAAGTCGAGTTACGCTACAGCCGCTCGGAAATACGCTCGCAGACCAAACTACGGGCTAAACTGCTTCTTGAAAGCTGCGGGGTACCCGCCTAAATCCGAAAGCCGTGGTAGGCTTTCGCACTTGTTCTCCTGCTCAATAGGCGGCGTGCCCCGACCTTTCGCCGTTAAGGTGTCTAATTCTGCAGGCGGCTCGGGGCGAAACCCTCCACCGGAGGCTTTCGTCATGGGGCCCGCCCCGCTATATGGGGTGCAGTTTAGCCCGAGTTTGGGGGCTGCTCGCGAAGAAACCTTGCGGTCTGTAATCGTAACTCACTTTGCTGAAGGGCTTCAGAAAATAATTCGAAGAATCACATAAGCAAATCGCGATTTGAAAGACAAACCCGAGCAATAATCTTAAGAAAGAACCCAAGGATTTTGTTTTACATTAGTGAGCGCCTTCTAAGCAAGCGGGTACCAATCTTCGCGAAAAGTGCGTAGCGGAGACGGGTTGGAAACACGACGTTTACAACCGGCCACGAGGCAAACAAGTGCGATAGTCTCCTTCCGACTATCGGGACGCCGATTTGGCCGGGCACCCGTCGGAGCGTAGCACTCGAGCGTTAGATTGGTCCGCGAAGCTTACAGAGCACGAAAGTGTCCGGTGGACATTTTCGCCGAAGCCGCCTGCTCAAAATGAAATCAATACGGCGAAGGATCCGGTGTAAAACAAAATCCTGGAGAACCCCCCAGATATAACTGACATTCGAGGGAGGACTGACTCGTGCAAGCAGACCAAGCCCTAAGCTTATTCGACGGCCACCTCAAAGCCCAAAATCGCTCCGAACATACCCTTCTCGCCTACCATAACGACATCACCCAATTTATCGACTTCACTGCCCGCGAACTCGGTATCGAATCAGAAAACCTAACCGTCGACCAAGTCGATATCTACATCGTCCGGAGTTTCCTCGGCGAATTAACCGATCAAGGAATGGAACGTAAAAGTATGGCTCGAAAACTCTCATCCTTACGCGCCTTCTTCAAGTTCCTTTGTAGGGAAGGAGTCCTCCAGAAGAACCCGGTCCAAAGGATTGCGACCCCCAAACTTGGTCGAAAGCTTCCCCAGTTTTTGTTTCTTGAACAGGTGGAAAAACTTCTACAAACTCCGGATTGTACGACCCTTTTGGGTGTTAGGGATCAAATGATACTAGAATTACTTTACGGCTCAGGCCTACGCGTAAGCGAACTTGCTGGATTGAATCGTAAGGACGTTGATTTTGAGAGTTCCCTACTTCGTGTGCGTGGGAAAGGAAGTAAAGAACGGATAGTTCCCTTGACTAAGTACGCTCTCGATGCGATTCAGGCCTATCTTCTCATGCGAGAAGATCAGGAAAGAGCGCTCTTACTCAATTATCAAGGATCTCGTCTATCCACACGTTCGATTCGTCGGGTTCTTGACAAGTTAGCCTTGGAGGCAGGATTACCCCAGCATCTTCATCCGCATATGCTTCGGCATTCATTCGCCACGCATTTGCTCGACGGGGGAGCCGATTTGAGAAGCGTTCAAGAGCTTCTGGGGCATGCTAAACTTTCCTCCACTCAGATTTATACTCACCTCACTCGGGAAAGACTAAGAGAAGTCTATGAACAGAGTCATCCAAGAGCAAAGAAAATATAAAGAAAACGTAAATATTCATAAAAAGACAGCAATTATATACAATTCCTCTTGACTCTTGCGCGCTAAACCATTAAACTGCCGATATAAGGAGGTATTCCTATGTTTCATGCGACGACCATCGTAGCTGTAAAAAGAGGAGATCACGTAGCCATGGCTGGAGATGGCCAGGTTACAATGGGGCAGGCAACAGTGATGAAGCATAAGGCTAGGAAGGTACGTCGACTTTTTCATGGTCAGGTACTTGCTGGCTTTGCCGGTTCTGTCGCGGATGCCTTCACGCTGTTTGATAAGTTTGAGCATCGGCTTGAAGAATATCATGGCAATCTTCAACGTGCTGCGGTAGAACTTGCTAAGGAATGGCGAATGGATAAGGCGCTTCGGAATCTCGAAGCCTTACTTATTGTTGCAGATAAGCAAAGCTTGCTCCTTCTTTCAGGTTCAGGAGAAGTGATCGAACCGGATGATGGAATCCTAGCGATTGGCTCCGGTGGGAATTATGCTTTAGCTGCTGCGAGAGCACTTGCTAAGCATTCTGAGCTTGAACCTGGGCAGCTTGTTCGGGAAGCTATGGAAGTGGCCTCTTCGATTTGTGTTTATACCAATGACCAAATCATTGTCGAAGAACTTTAAGGGGGGAAAACCATGGAACAACTCACACCACGGGAAACTGTCCGCGAATTGGATCGCTACATCATAGGACAGAATCAAGCAAAGCGGGCTGTAGCTATTGCCCTCCGTAACCGCTACAGACGCTCTCTGTTACCCGAAGGACTGCGGGAAGAAGTCCTCCCTAAGAACATTTTGATGATAGGACCAACAGGAGTGGGAAAGACCGAGATTGCCAGACGGTTAGCTAAGTTGGTACGAGCTCCCTTCCTCAAGGTTGAAGCCACGAAGTTCACGGAAGTAGGCTATGTGGGGCGGGATGTTGAATCCATCATTCGTGATTTAGTCGAAATTGCCTTGAGAATGGTAAAGGCTGAACGCATGGAGCAAGTGGAGTCTCAAGCTGCGGTTGCAGCAGAGAAGAGACTGGAAAGCTTACTAGTTCCCGGTAAACGCACAGAAACCAACACCTCGAATAATCCACTTCAATTCCTCTTTGGGCAAGGACAGGAAAAAGAAGAAACGGTCACTCCAGAGATTGAGCGCGACAGAGCCCTTGTGCGCGAACGTTTGCACCGCAAAGAACTTGATGACAAAGTCATTGAGGTAGAGGTTGAAGATAATCAACCCCTTCTCCCCGATATCCTGGGGAATAACGGAATGGATATGAATTCAAATCTTCAAGATATGATGGCGGGGATGCTTCCTAAAAAGCATAAAAAGCGCAAAGTAACGGTCAAGGAAGCGCGGCGCATCTTGACGATGGAAGAGGCCCAGAAACTCATCGATCATGATGAGGCTGTACAAGAAGCCATCCGGCGTACGGAACATGAAGGAATGGTCTTTCTTGATGAGATTGACAAGATTGCAGGACGCGATGGCGCGGGACCCGATGTATCTCGAGGTGGAGTTCAACGCGATATTTTGCCTATCGTTGAAGGGTCTACAATTACAACGAAGTATGGCCCAGTCAAAACTGACCATATATTATTCATCGCTGCGGGAGCCTTTCATGTGGCTAAGCCCTCAGACCTTATTCCTGAGCTACAGGGACGCTTTCCAATACGTGTCGAATTAGAGTCCCTTAGCGTAGAGGACTTTAAAAGGATCTTAACGGAGCCTCAGTCCTCCTTAATCAAGCAGTACAGTGCGTTATTGGAAACTGAAGGGATAAAGGTAGAATTTACAGAGAATGCTATTGATGAATTGGCGCAAGTCGCCTTTGAAGTAAATTCCAATACAGAAAATATTGGCGCACGACGACTCCACACGATTGTCGAAAAAGTCCTTGAAGAACTATCGTTTGAAGCGACTGAGCTGCCTGAAGATTATATAGTGACAATTAACCGCGAGTATGTGCAGCATCGGTTAGGCAATATTGTCCGTAATCAAGATTTGTCTAGATACATTCTCTAGACACAGTGTCTTACTAGATTGGAGACTTAAATTAAAAGGAGGAAAATTTAATGAAAAACTTATTAGAAAAAACAAGAGCTATTAGTAAACTTATTCAAAAAGCAGCAGGGCATGATGTGGATTTTGATGAAATGGCTAAGGTGCTTAGTGAATCGATTCAGGCAAACTGCTATATCGTAGGCCGACGTGGTAAAATTCTCGGCTATAGCTTTATGGAGAATTTCGGTTGCAATTCCATGGAAGAGATTGTCGTTCATTCTGAGCGTTTTCCTGAAAGCTATAATGAAGGCTTATTAAAAGTCACAGAAACTCGTACAAATACGATTCAAGTTGCTAATGGTTGCGTATTTAACGACAATGAGCGGTGTCATTTTAATAACAAACTTACGACCATTGTGCCTGTTCTCGGCGGTGGGGAACGCGTAGGAACTCTAGTTCTTGCTAAGTTTGATGAGGACTTTAAGGATGAGGACATGATCCTTGCTGAATACGGGGCAACCGTGGTTGGCATGGAGATTCTTCGTGTAAAGGCTGAACGTGCCGAAGAAGAAGCACGTAAAAAGGCTGCTGTACAAATCGCAGTGGGCACTCTGTCCTATTCTGAGCTTGAAGCTGTAGAGCATATCTTCGCAGAACTTGGTGGCGGAGATGGTTTATTGGTTGCAAGTAAAATCGCTGATCGAGTCGGAATTACACGTTCGGTTATTGTCAATGCGCTGAGAAAGTTTGAATCGGCAGGTGTTATTGAGTCTAAATCTTTGGGCATGAAAGGAACATACATCCGAGTGCTCAATGACTATCTCTTAGATGAGCTCGATAAAATCCGTCACAATAAATAAATTTCTTATAGGGAATTCGTTTTTAGAATAGAACACCTACTTCAATAAAGTAGGTGTTCTCGTTCTAGCTTCGGTGGGGGCAAAGCACCCTTGGTTCACTAACTGTTCCTGAGGAAAGGCGGCTTGGCCAAAACCCTCCATGAAAGGGTTATTCACCGAAGACTGGAATTCAAGGCTAGTTGAACGTTCTAGGGAGGGATTCAAATGGAAGAGCAGGAGTATTTCTACCAATTGAAACCGTTGGCAATCCCAGGAGGCATTTACCTGGTGAGTTTCCCTATTCTAGCAGCTATTCTTTGGTTCGTCATTAATATCCCAGCAAAGGAAATGACGCTTCTCCTAGGAATCTATATAGCGACTGGATTGGGAATTGTGGCTTTATGGATCTATGGGCGGAGTAAAAGTTTTCGGGTAGAAGAGAATCAGATTGTATTGAAATCCTTAGCGGGGGAACATGCATTAACCCCTGGAGAGATTCGCCGTATTGCGCTTTTCACAACTCGACAAGGAAAAGAAGTCGTTCAGATTAAAACAAAGAAGAAGGACTTTTATCTTACCGATCAGTACTTTCCTTTTCCAGAGCTGATGATTGATTTGGAACATTTCATTAAAGCGAATGACATCCGAACGAATTTCACCTGTGTATAAGATGAAATTTGCTAAGAGGGATTAAGATGAAATAAGTCGAGTTTTTGTTGCAAAGCTTACACAGGTATGATATTCTAGTCGCAGTGTGAAATCACTACACACGCAGTGGGATTAGCGGTTCAATGTTCCCTGCTTTGCAGGGTGAACCGAAAGATGAACCTGCGGAGGAAAAAAACAAGAAAGGAGGTGCAACACTATGGCTGTAATTTCTATGAAGCAATTACTAGAAGCCGGTGTTCACTTCGGTCATCAAACTCGTCGTTGGAATCCTAAAATGGCTCGTTACATTTTTACGGAGCGCAATGGAATTTATATCATTGACCTGCAAAAAACCGTAAGAAAGGTAGAGGAAGCCTTCAACTACGTACGGAATTTAGCAGCAGATGGTGGTACGATTTTGTTTGTCGGTACGAAGAAGCAAGCTCAAGAGTCTGTTAAAGAAGAAGCTGAGCGTTGTGGTATGTACTTCATCAACGAGCGTTGGCTCGGAGGTACGATGACAAACTTCCAAACCATTCAAAAACGTGTTAGTCGTCTTCGCGAATTAGAGCGTATGGAAGCTGAAGGTGTTTTTGATATTCTTCCGAAGAAAGAGGTTGCTGGTCTCCGTCATGAGATGGAGAAGCTTGAGCGTTTCTTGGGCGGAATCAAGAACATGAAGAAACTCCCGGATGCTTTATTCATTGTCGACCCACGCAAAGAACGTATTGCTGTAGCAGAAGCTCGTCGCTTAGGCATTCCGATTGTCGCAATTGTCGATACAAACTGTGACCCGGATGAGATTGATGTAGTCATTCCTGCGAATGATGATGCAATTCGTGCAGTGAAGCTCTTAACAGGTTGCATGGCTAATGCTATCATCGAGGGGCAACAAGGAAGCATCGATGAAGCCGCAGAAGCGGTTGAAGAAGTCGTTGCTGAATAATTATCCCTCATACAGAGATAAAGAGTAGATTAAGTAGAGGGGCAGGGTGAAGAGGGGTTAGTTAAGGCTTCCCTGATGCTCATCCTGCCCTTTTTGCATAAGGCTTCTTTTTAAAAATGGTAAATGTTAATTTTTTTAGGAAAGATGTTCTTATCTTTTGAATTTTGATATACATATGTTTGGAGGGTTTTAATTATGGCACAAATCAGTGCAGCTCAAGTTAAAGAGCTTCGTGAACGTACCGGTGCAGGAATGATGGATTGTAAAAAGGCTCTTAATGAAGTCGATGGAAATGTGGACCAAGCCATTGACCTTCTTCGTGAGAAAGGCCTCGCTGCAGCAGCGAAAAAGGAAGGCCGCATCGCTGCTGAAGGAATTGTAGAAGCATACATCCATGGTGGTGGACGAATTGGTGTATTACTCGAAGTAAACTGCGAAACTGACTTCGTTGCAAAAACGGATGAATTTAAGCAATTCGCAAGGGATATAGCTCTGCAAATTGCTGCAGCAAATCCGCTTTATCTTGTGAAAGAAGAAGTTCCGGTTGAGGTTTTAGAGCATGAGAAGAACATTCTTAAAGCACAAGCTTTGAATGAAGGAAAACCTGAAAAGATCGTCGAAAAGATGGTTGTAGGTCGAATCGAGAAATACTATAAGGAAGTTTGCCTTATGGAGCAGTCTTTCGTTAAGGACCCAGACAAGACCATCAACGATATCGTTCTAGAAAAAACAGCGAAGATTGGTGAACGTATTGTCGTTCGTCGCTTCACTCGTTATGAGATGGGTGAAGGAATCGAAAAACGTTCAGAAGATTTCGCTGCAGAAGTGATGAAAGAAGTCAACCGCTAAGGTTAGCGATTAGAGAACACTTAGGTGTTCTCTTTTTAAAATATCCAAGAGGATTATTTTCTGAAGTGTAGAAATATTTAATGGAGGTTCAGCGATGGAAACACCACGATACCGCCGAGTTATTTTAAAACTGAGCGGAGAAGCTTTAGCAGGAAGTCAAGGCTTTGGAATTGCTCATGATATGCTTGTGACCGTTGCAGATCAGGTGGCAGAAATTCGAAAACTCGGGGTGGAAGTCGCGTTAGTGGTCGGCGGCGGAAACATATGGCGCGGAATAGCCGGAAGCAAGCAAGGGATGGATCGCGCAAATGCTGATTATATGGGTATGCTTGCTACGGTAATGAATGCGTTGGCCTTGCAGGATGCTTTGGAGAATACGGGTGTAGCCACTCGCGTCTTATCTGCAATCGAGATGAGGCAAGTAGCCGAGCCCTATATTCGGAGACGAGCAATCCGGCACCTGGAAAAAGGGCGAATTGTTATTTTTGCTGCAGGAACCGGAAACCCTTACTTCTCGACGGATACGACAGCAGCCCTAAGGGCTGCAGAGATTGAAGCAGATGCGATCTTAATGGCTAAACAAGTGGATGGTGTCTATGATTCTGATCCGATGAAGAACCCCAATGCTGTAAAATATGAGAAGTTGACCTTCATAGAAGTATTAAACCAGGGCTTAGGGGTTATGGACTCGACAGCAGCCTCATTATGTATGGATAATAACATTCCTCTTGTTGTATTTGACCTCAATAAAAAAGGGAATATACTTAAAGCAATCATGGGTGAGCCCATTGGGACTTATGTAGGGAGGGATATTTAATGATTTCAGAGGTTTTAACGGATACTGAAGATCGGATGCGTAAAGGGGTCGATGTCTTAAAGAGGGAGTATGCTACGATCCGAGCAGGACGTGCGAATCCGAATATGTTAGATAAGATTACTGTTGAATATTACGGTACTGCAACTCCAGTTAATCAATTGGCAAATATCGCAGTGCCAGAACCTCGCATGCTGTCCATTCAACCGTGGGATAAAACGAGTCTACCCATGATTGAAAAAGCCATTCTCAAGTCAGATTTGGGTTTGAATCCTTCAAGTGATGGAGTCGTGATTCGTTTAATCATTCCCCAACTCACGGCTGAGCGGAGAACAGAAATTGTAAAAACAGTGAAGAAAAAAGCTGAAGAAGCTCGTGTCGCTATCCGAAATGTCCGCAGAGATACAAATGATCATCTGAAGAAATTGGAAAAAGAACACGCCTCCTCTGAAGATGAAGTTAAACGGGCTCAGGATGATGTCCAAAAGATGACGGATAAATTTATTAAAGAGATTGATCATATCATGGATGCTAAGGAAAGAGAGATCATGGAAGTTTGATCTCGACTTAGAACAATTGACCCCCTGCATATTTTAGGGGGTCTTTACCCTCTTTTCAGGTCCGCCCATTGGAGGTGTGAAAATGTGGCATAACTTTTGGAAAAAAGATAAGAGTAAGGATTTACTAAATAAAATCGATAAAGAACGATTGCCACGACATATCGCGATCATTATGGATGGGAATGGCCGTTGGGCTCAAAAACGTGGATTACCTCGGACCATGGGACATAAGGCCGGTGTGGAAGCAATTCGTGGAATCGTAAAAGCTTGTTCGAACCTCGGAGTCGAGGTTCTAACGGTCTATGCCTTTTCGACGGAGAATTGGCGCCGACCGAAAGAGGAAGTCGGAGTTCTGATGACTCTTCTCACGGATTATTTGAGACGTGAATTGAACGAGTTACACGAGAATAAGGTTCAGATCCGGATGATCGGGAATATGTCACAACTCCCTCTTGAGGCTCAACAGGAATTAAAAAGTTCGATTAAAAGAACTCAAAATAATTCGGGACTTATCTTGAATTTGGCCCTAAACTACGGTGGTCGTGCGGAAATCACGAGTGCCGTACGGAGAATTAGTGAAGCAGTCGTTCAAGGAAGACTGAAATCTCAGGAGATTACGGAAGAGATTATTGATGAGTCATTATTTACTTCGGGACTACCTGATCCGGACTTACTTATTCGGACTTCTGGAGAAATGCGTTTAAGCAATTTTTTACTTTGGCAACTCGCCTATACAGAAATTGTAGTAACTGATTGTTTATGGCCGGATTTTAATTCGGAAGAATTAGTAGAAGCCATTATGGCTTTTCAGAAGCGGGAACGCCGTTTCGGTGGGCTTACCAAGTAGTGAGGAGAAAAGAATGCTAATTAGAACCCTTAGCGCACTCGTTTTAGTCCCGATATTACTCGGCTTTACCTATTTAGGGGGACCCTTTACCGCCTTTTTAGTGGCTATTATCTCGTTTTTAGCTTTGAAAGAGAGTCTTGCCATAGGTCAGAAGATGAGTATTAAGACCTGGGCCTTCAGCACTGGTCTTTTCTCCTTGACTTGGCTCCTACTTATTTTCCAGGAAGCGACGGAATGGATGCTCCCAGTCTTGATCCTATGGCTACTTTTTTCATTAGGAAAAATGGCACTTCGCTACCCTGTTATTCAGTTTTCTGAGTTGGGATACAATTTCTTTGCCCCCCTCTATACCGTGGTTTTATTCTCCCATCTCTATCTTATTCGTGGACTCGAAAGGGGAGTAACCTGGGCCTTTCTAACGTTTATATTGGTATGGGCAACCGATACCTTTGCATACCTTATAGGGAGAGCAGTGGGGAGACATCTGCTTGCCCCTCAAGTCAGTCCTAAGAAAACGCTGGAAGGTTCAGCAGGTGGTCTGTTTTTTTGTGTTCTGAGTGGTCTAGTTGCTTGGAAAGTAATAGGCGGCGCACCTTGGACTTCTTTCCTTGTTTTAAGTCTACTTGTGGGAGTCAGTGCACAGATTGGAGATCTTTTCGAGTCTGCTTTAAAGCGCAGTGTAAATATTAAAGATTCAGGAAACCTTATACCAGGGCATGGTGGGATTCTGGACCGTTTTGATAGTCTGTTATTTGTAATACCCATTGTGTATTATTGGACTGTTTTACAAAGAATGGTGGGGTGATTGTATTGAACCTCCAAGGGGAGCAACGACTTAGACAGAATATAAATCGTTTGACAATCATAACCTTCACCTTGGTTCTCTTGAAAGTAATTACCTATTTTTTTCAGGAGTTTTTACCTGTTTTTAGCCAAGTACTAAGTAAACTATTTTCAGCATTCTTACCGTTTATCCTCGCCTTTCTCATCGCCTTGTTGCTCGAACCGTTGGTCACACGTTTCATGCGTGTGTTGCGTCTGCGCAGGCCTTACGCCTCCCTGGTTACTCTTATCATCGGAATTCTTTTCCTCGGTAGTATCATTTTTTTAATCGTGGCGCGCCTATATACGGAACTTTCTGAGCTTGCTGTTTCCTTACCGAGTTATGGCAATTTAGTCATCTTTTTTAATCATTTAATTGATACTCTTGAACAATTTGTACAAGTTAATCCCCAAATTCAGACAACACTCAATAACTCAACACAAGGGATTTTGAATTCTTTGCAAAACTGGGCATTGGCAGGAAGTAAACTCCTTTTAAATCTCATTGCTGCCTTGCCAGGAATCTTTATTGTCTTGGTGGTATCCATTGTCGCCACTTTCTTCATGAGTTCAAGTTATCCTGGAGTAAAGCGGTTTTTTAGTAGCTTATTTCCTCGAAAATGGATTAACAGCGCTCAAGTCGTAAGTCGAGATTTGGGTGTAGCTATCGTCGGATTTGTCCGGGCAGAAATCATTTTAATTTCAGTGACCGGTATCATTTTAACGATAGGTTTATTGCTGATGGGTAACCGCTATGCTTTTACCCTTGGATTTATTGCCGCGTTTTTAGATTTACTCCCCATTGTGGGTACCGGTATGATTTTCGTGCCCTGGATCATTGGATTATTTATCATGGGTTCAGTGAGTGAGGGTGTGAAACTCCTGGTCATTTATCTTATCGCTACGGTTATTCGCCAGATTTTAGAACCGAAAGTCATGTCCCAGAGTATCGGACTTCACCCACTAGCGACGCTCATCTCCATGTATGTGGGTTTAAACCTTCTTGGGGCAGTTGGTTTAGTTCTCGGACCTGGTTTAGTTATAATTTATGAGGCATTGAGAAAAGCGGGGATTTTTACAGACCCTAAGGAGTGATATCGTGAAGAAACTGACAATTCTAGGCTCAACGGGGTCTATTGGGACACAAACTCTCGAAGTCGTTCGCCAGAATCCCGACAAACTACAGGTTTATGCCTTATTAGCGGGTAAGAACGTTACTGAGCTTGAAAGACAGGCTCGAGAATTTAGCCCCCAAGTGATTGGTCTCATGGATGAAAAGGCTGCCCGTGAGTTGCGTGATCATGTCCGAGACTTACCCATTGAAGTCGTTCACGGAATGGAAGGAATGCTTCGTTCAGTTACTGATTCGATTCCCGATACGGTAGTCACTGCAATCAGTGGCAGAATTGGCCTGGAGCCCACCTTAGCTGCACTTCATGCTGGTAAGGATATCGCTTTGGCTAACAAGGAGACCCTGGTTGCAGGTGGAGAACTTGTAATGGAGACGGCAAGATGCCTTAACCGGAAGATTCTTCCTGTCGATAGTGAACATTCAGCTATTTTCCAATGCTTAGAGGAACAGCCCGGAATACTTGAGAAAATCATTCTTACTGCTTCTGGTGGCCCCTTTAGAGGCTGGTCTGAGGAACAACTCAGTGAAGTTACTCCGGAATGTGCCCTGAAACACCCCAATTGGGCGATGGGGGCAAAGATTACTATAGACTCTTCGACCATGATGAATAAGGGATTAGAGGTCATAGAAGCGCATCATCTTTTTAACGTGAGTTATGAGGAAATCGAAGTTTTAATTCACCCGCAAAGTGTCATTCATTCTATGGTACAATATGGTGATGGAAGTATTCTCGCTCAACTCGGAAGGGCTGATATGCGCTTGCCAATCCAATACGCTTTGAGCTATCCAACACGTTGGCCTAGTCCTTTTGAGAGGCTTGATTTGAGAGGAAAAACCTTAACATTTTTTGATCCAGCTGAGTACAATTTCCCGGCCTTGCGCCTCGCGTATGAATGTGGACGTCGTGGAGGGACTTTACCAGCTGTCATGAATGCTGCGAATGAAGTAGCAGTTCATGCCTTTTTAGCTCAGAGGATATCCTATCTAGATATTATCAGGTTTGTCGAAAAGGTCTGTGAGGAGCATCAGGTGTTAGACGCCACAGATTTGGCAAGCATATTAAGTGCAGATGAATGGGCTCGTATTCGTACAGAAGAGCTCCTAAAGTAAAGAGATTTCTATAGGTAGAATCGAAGGAATCGAAGGTTAGCCATCGGGTTAAGGTGAGTTAAGGAATGAGGAGGGGTTGCCGTGTTAAATGCTTTAGCCGTAATTTTTGCTTTCGGGCTACTAGTTATGATACATGAATTGGGACATTATATTTTGGCTCGCTTAAATGGAATTAAGGTCCTGGAGTTTGCTTTTGGATTTGGTCCCAAGATCATAGGTTTTAAGGGCAAAGAAACGGATTATTCCCTCCGCTTGATTCCCTTGGGGGGCTTTGTTCGGATGTATGGCATGGATGCAGAGACCGATGAGAATGGAGTGCAGACCATTGCCCCAACCTCTGACCCGCGAAGTTTTAGCAATAAGAAGGTTTGGCAGAGAATGTCGGTTATTGCAGCCGGACCTATCATGAATCTCGTTTTGGCGATTTTCCTATTTATGATCGTCTTTGCCTTTTATGGAATTCCTTCTGCTGGAAGCGGTAATGCTGTCGGCTCTCTACTTGAAGGGAAGCCGGCTCAGTCAGCGGGCATTCTGCCAGGGGATAAAATCATTTCTGTCGATGGGGTTCAAACTCCTACCTGGACTTCTTTAACGGACACTATCCACTCAAAACCAGGTCAGTCAATCATTCTCGTCGTTGAGCATGAAGGAAAGCAACGGGCAATGACGATTCAAACGGAGAAAGATGCACAGACCGGAAATGGTATGGTTGGGATTGCACCTGAAGTGGTCTATCAGAAAACGACAATACTCGAGTCTGCTCAGTATGGACTCGAGAGAACTGTAGATTTCACGCGCTTAATCTTAGTCACTCTCGCTCAGATGGTAACGGGTAAGACTCCTGCCGATCTAGGAGGACCCGTGGCCATAGTACAGGCCATTGATCAGAGTGCTCAGGCGGGTTGGGAGAACTATCTTGGGTTCATTGGCATTTTAAGTATCCAACTGGGACTTTTGAATCTCTTTCCCATTCCGGCGCTTGATGGTAGCCATTTGGTCTTTCTACTTATCGAAGGTCTGAGGGGTAAACCAATGAATCCTGAACGACAAAACTTTATTCATCTCATAGGGTTTGTTTTCTTGATGGCTTTGATGTTGGCGGTGACGTATCAAGATATTGTTAAACTCTTTGCAGGCAAAGGCTAAGGGGGCCATGGAGTGGACAGAAAGCTTACTAAAGCAGTGAAAATCGGGGGAGTAACGATTGGCGGAGGAGCTCCGGTCGTCGTACAATCCATGACAAATACGGATACTCGGGATGTACAGGGTACTTTGGAACAGATTCATGCTTTGTCTCAAGCGGGGTGTGAAGTGGTTCGACTCGCAGTTCTTGATCAGGATTCCGCCTTAGCTCTCAAGGAGATTGCTCTCCAAAGTGAACTTCCTGTAATTGCAGACATTCATTTTGATTACCAGCTTGCACTTCTTGCGATTAAGGAGGGAGTGCATGGATTAAGATTGAATCCAGGGAATATCGGAGCGCGCTGGAAGGTTCAGGAAGTGGTTCGCGCTTGTAAAGAACGTGAGATTCCGATTCGTATCGGCGTAAATGCAGGTTCTTTAGAAAAAGAAATTCTCGTAAAGTACCAAGGCGTCACTGCTGAGGGAATGGTTGAGAGTGCACTTGGGCATATCCGTTTGCTTGAAGAAGAAGGGTATGACAAAATTAAAGTTTCATTAAAAGCCTCACACGTCCCACTCATGCTTAAGGCTTATCGCCAGATGTCTGAGACCGTAGATTATCCCCTTCATGTCGGGGTAACTGAAGCGGGAACGGTACGCTCTGGGGTTGTGAAGTCAGCTGTAGGAATAGGAAGCCTGTTGTCCGAAGGGATAGGGGATACACTTCGCGTCTCCTTAACGGGGGACCCGGTTCGGGAGATCCCTGTCGCCCTAGAAATTCTGAGAGTTTTAGGGTTAAGAGAGCGTGGAGTTGACCTGATAAGTTGCCCTACGTGTGGTCGTACGCAAGTTAATCTAGCTGAACTTGCCGAAAAAGTGGAAGATAGACTTTCCCAGCTTCCTCCGTTGGACAGGCCTTTGAAGGTCGCTGTTATGGGGTGTGCAGTCAATGGCCCTGGTGAAGCTCGAGAGGCGGATTTCGGGATTGCTGGTGGAAAAGGAATGGGCCTTCTCTTCCGCAAAGGAGAGATTATCGCCCGACTGCCGGAAGAAGATCTTCTTCCAGCTTTGCTTAAGGAAATCGAAACCTATGCTAAACAGTATGGAAAGGATGAAAATTAAAATGCGTATAAGTCAAATCCTTAACCCAACGCTTCGTGAAGTTCCGGCAGAAGCCGAGGTAGTTAGTCATCAAATGATGGTGCGTGCGGGTTTAATCCGTAAATCTGCTGCTGGTGTATATACATATTTGCCTTTGGGTTTACGCGTACTTCGTAAAATAGAGCAGATTGTTCGTGAAGAAATGGATGCCAAGGGGGGACAAGAGGTGCTACTCCCCATCATTCAACCGGGTGAGCTGTGGCGTGAGAGCGGACGTTGGGACGTCTATGGTCCGGAAATGTTCCGGCTGAGAGATCGTCATGATCGTGAATTCTGTCTAGGACCGACCCACGAAGAGATCGTTACAGATCTAGTTCGTGGCGAAGTCCGCTCCTATAAGCAACTGCCCTTACTTCTTTACCAGATTCAGAATAAATATCGTGATGAACGTCGGCCCCGCTTTGGTTTGATGAGGGGTCGGGAATTCGTGATGAAGGACTTATACTCTTTCGATCGGGATGATGCCGGACTCGCGGAAAGTTATGACAAGATGTATGAGGCGTACACTCGTATCTTTACGCGTTGTGGGTTAACCTTCCGCCCAGTAGAAGCGGATGCCGGGGCGATTGGTGGAACAGGTGGAACCCATGAGTTTATGGTATTAGCGGATTCGGGAGAAGCCGCAGTGGTCTATTGCCCAGATTGTGAGTATGCTGCCAATGTCGAAAAGGCAGAATGTAGCCCACATCCTGTTGCAGGCGAGGCACCTGTTGGAGCCTATCGGAGTATCCCGACCCCTGGAGCTAAGACCATTGAACAGCTCTCTGAGTTGCTCAAAGTCGGGAAGCACCAACTCGTCAAATCTCTCCTCTATCAAGGGGACGATAAGCTTTTCCTTGTGCTCGTACGTGGGGATCGAGAAATCAACGAAATTAAATTAAATAATGTTTTAGGCCCCTTTATTAACCTGCAACTTGCTAGCCCTGAGGCCGTACGTGAACAACTAGGCACAGAACCAGGTTTTGTCGGACCTATGGGTGCTCCCAAGGATTTGTTAGTTGTAGCTGATCTCGAGGTCCCCTTGATGCCGAAGGGTGCTTGTGGAGCGAATGAGGAAGATCGCCACTATATTGATGTCGTTCCAGAGAAGGACTTCCGCATCGATAAAGTCTTTGACCTGAGGATGGTTGAAGAGGGAGAAGCCTGCCCGAAATGTGGAGGGACCTTAAAAGAAGCACGGGGAATCGAAGTCGGTCAAGTCTTCAAATTAGGAACCAAATATTCAAAGGCTCTAAATGCTACGTATCTTGATGAAAGTGGCCGCGAGAAACTCTGTGTTATGGGATGTTATGGAATAGGAGTGAGCCGTACTATTGCAGCAGCCATTGAGCAGAACAACGATAAAGATGGGATTATTTGGCCTATTCCGATCGCTCCTTATCACGTCATCGTTGTTCCTACCAGCACCAAGGATGAGCAAGTGACCCTGACGGCAGAGAACCTTTATCAGCAACTTCTTAAGCTCGGTGTCGAAGTCGTTATGGATGACAGGGATGAGCGAGCAGGGGTTAAATTTAAAGATGCTGACCTAGTCGGTTATCCGCTTCGTGTAACCATCGGAAGTAAGACTCTCGCTAATGGAGAAGTTGAGCTTCGTCATCGTAAGAGCGGTGAGGTTGAGCTCGTTAAGGTTGAAGAGCTTGCTGAGTGTGTCAAAGGGATTATTGACAAAGCTTTAGAGAAATAAGTAATCGGCTAGTTAATACGAACTTCTAGTAATGCCTGTAGATTACGTGCAAGTCGAGTTACGATACAGCCGCTCGGAAATACGCTCGCAAAGCAAACTAAGGGCTAAACTGCTTGTGGAAGCTGCGGGGTTCCCGCCTAAATCCGAAAGCCGTGGTAGGCTTTCGCACTTGTTCTCCTGCTCAATAGGCGGCGTGCCCCGTCCATGGGGCCCGCCCCGCTATATTGGGTGTAGTTTAGCCCAAGTTTGCTAGCTGCTCACGAAGAAACCTCGCGGTCTGTAATCGTAACTCACTTGCAGGGTAGGCTTCGGCAATGCTCCGTAGAAAAATTTGGGGAACACTCAAGTGCGGGACTTCGCCGATTGGCGTAGCAGAGTTAAGCTTCGCCGAAAGGCTTGGGCGATGCTTTAGTAGGAATGCTAAGGCGGCTCTATGCAAGATACACTGGCTTCATTGTAGAAATAAGGCCCCAGCAATTCGCTACATGAGAGACATACCAGAGCGATAATCCAAGAAACAACCCAAGGATTTTGTTTTGCAGAAGGGAACGCTTCTAAGCGAGCGGCTAACCAATCTTCGCGAAAAGTACGGAGCGGAGACGGGTTGGAAACACGGACGTTTCCAACCGGCTAATAAGCCATGGGTGGCGATTCAGCCGGGCACCCGTCTCCGCGGAGTACTTGAGCGTTAGATTGGTCCGCGCAGCTTACTAAGTGACCGATGCAAAAAAAATCCTGGAGACTCATTCTTAGAATTGTGACAGTAATCGAGATTATGGATAGCCACGGGTGCTTAAAAGGGTTACCAGAAGAAAATCAGTTAAGCCTTTTTTGAGTGGGTTGCGAATGCTTTAATGATGTGCTATAGTATAAGCAGGAAATATGTAGCATTGTAATGTAAGGAGTGGGTCTTGGCCCACTCTTTCGTTTGTTTTGTATAACTCTGTTAATCCTTCGCAACACTAGAGATAGTGGTTTTTATTTTAAAGGAGAGATGACTATGGGACTGTCAGTTGAGCAACGGGTTGATGCGCTTATCTCACCGATCCTACGAGATCAAGGGATTGAACTTGTTGATGTCGAGTATGTTAAGGAAGGTGCACATTGGTATCTTAGAATTTATATCGATAAAGAAGGCGGAGTCGATATAGATGATTGCACGAATGTAAGCCACGCTGTTAGTGAGATTTTGGATCGAGATAACCCGATCGCTCAAGCCTATATGTTGGAAGTCTCTTCTCCAGGTTTAGAGCGACCGCTTAAGAAGGACGAAGACTTCCTTCGTTTTGCGAGTAAACTCGTTCGTGTGCTAACGAAAGAACCCTACGAAGGGTATCAGGAATTCACAGGGTATTTAGTTGGTCTCATTGATGATGCGATTGTTCTCGAATATGAGAAGGAGACCATTAAAATACCACGTACAATAGTAGAAAAGCCTAACTTAGCGCTAGAGTTTTAAGAGAGGGTATGAAGGATTAGGAATCCTAACATAACACAAGGGGGAAGAATTAAAAATGAATATGGAGTTCATTGAGGCCCTTCATGAACTAGAGAAAGACAGAGGGATCTCTGCGGAAATTCTGTTTGAAGCCATTGAGGCGGCGTTGATTTCAGCTTATAAGAAGAATTTCGCCTCTTTACAGAATGTACGCGTACATATCGATCGGATGACTGGAGAGTTTAAGGTCTTTTCTCGCAAGACCGTTGTAGAGGAGGTCGAAGACTCACGCATCCAAGTAAGCTTAGAGGAAGCACGGAAGATTGACGGGAACTATATTCTCGAAGACATCGTAGAATATGAAGTGACTCCGCGAGAATTTGGCCGGATTGCAGCCCAAACCGCAAAGCAGGTTGTGGTACAGCGGATTCGCGAAGCTGAACGGGGAATGATTTACGACGAATATGTCAATCGAGAAGGGGATATTGTCACAGGAGTTGTTCAACGATATGACCAAAAAAATGTGATCGTTGACCTTGGTAAAGTTGAAGCAATTTTGACAGCCCAGGAACAAATCCCTGGTGAAACTTATCAACCTTTTGAACGGATAAAGACCTTTGTAGTCGAAGTGAAGAAAACAACGAAAGGACCACAGGTCATGCTATCGAGGACTCATCCTGGCTTGATTAAGCGACTTTTCGAGCTGGAAGTTCCTGAGATACATGATGGTCTCGTCGAGATTAGAGGGGTTTCCCGCGAAGCAGGGGCTCGGTCCAAGATCGCTGTATACTCTAGGGATTCTAATGTTGACCCTGTGGGAGCTTGTGTTGGACCGAAAGGTAGTCGAGTACAGACCATCGTCACTGAACTAAAAGGTGAGAAGATAGATATTGTCAATTATTCGACCGATCCAGAAGAATTTGTAGCCAATGCTCTCTCCCCGGCTAAAGTGCTTGGCGTTTATCCAAAGCCTAACGAGAAAGTGGCCTTGGTCGTTGTTCCGGATTATCAGTTATCCTTGGCGATCGGTAAAGAAGGGCAGAATGCCCGCCTAGCAGCCAAGTTAACAAACTGGAAAATCGACATCAAGAGTGAATCGCAGGCCTTAACTCAGAATCTTATTCCGGTCAAGGAAGAATATTCTGAGGGAGCTCAAGACTACGACGAGTTCTCCGATTACGCTGAGTATGATGAATACGGTGAGTATGACGAATATAGTGAGTACGACGAGAACGCAGAATATGATGAGAATGCAGAATATGATGAGAACCCAGAATATGATGAGTTCTCAGACTATGGGGATGAGAATATCGTATATGCCGAAAGTCCTGGATATGACCAGAAATCAGGCTATGAAGGGTATGAAGATCCTACTCCTGTAGAAGAACCTGAAACTCCTCCTTCTGAGGTTACACCTGTGAAGGAAGAAAAACTAACCGAACGTGATCGATCAATGATGAAGTATTTTGAAGTCGATGAAAAAAACAGTCGCAAGGAGAAAAAGAAAAGTAAAGGGAAAAAGTAGGTGAAGGGTATGAAGACACGAAAAATTCCGATGCGAATGTGTTTGGGTTGCCAGGAAATGAAGCCGAAAAAAGAGCTGATTCGAGTTGTCCGAACACCGGAAGGGACAGTAGAACTTGACCCATCTGGTAAACGGAATGGCCGTGGCGCATACATTTGCCCGAAAGTCGATTGTTTTAAGGCAGCGGTTAAAGGAAAAAGATTTCAAAAAGCACTTGAGATTGAACTGTCACAACAAGTGATTGAAGAGTTAGAAAGGAAGTTGGTGGGTTCGTGATTGAACGGATCTACTCACTCTTGGGTTTGGCCCGAAGAGCTGGGAAAATAACATCCGGGGAGTCCCAAGTTGAAGTGATGCTGAAAAAGGGGAAGGGACATCTTCTGATTCTGGCTGAGGATGCTCCAGGGACCCATAAAAAGTATATGCAATGGGCGGAAGATCTTGGTTTACCCGTTCTCATTGCAGGAACGAAGCAAGGATTGGGAAGTGCTATCGGACTATCGCCCAGATCGACGGTTCTTATAATGGATTACGGATTCGCTAAAGCGATCTTAAAGGTAAGGAGTTGAAAGCCTGGAAAGTATATTGCGCGCCGAATATGTGGGGGTGGTATTATTGAGTATTCGTGTTCATGAATTAGCTAAGGAGTTAAATTTGAGTAGTAAAGATGTAATGACCCGTCTAGAGGGCATGGGTGTTGATGTTAAAAACCATTTAAGTGCGGTAGAGCCAGTGGACGCTGATCGTCTCCGTACGCAGGTCGTAAAACCTCAGGGAAAAGAGAAAAGTTCAGAGGTGCCTAAGACACCGACTCAAGTACAGGAGAATAGGCCACAAGGTCAAGGCCCACGTCCAGGAATGGAAGGACGGCCACAAGGACAAGGTCCACGTCCAGGAATGGAAGGACGGCCACAAGGACAAGGTCCACGTCCAGGAATGGAAGGACGGCCACAAGGACAAGGCCCACGTCCAGGAATGGAAGGACGGCCACAAGGACAAGGCCCACGTCCAGGAATGGAAGGACGGCCACAAGGACAAGGCCCACGCCCAGGAATGGAAGGACGGCCACAAGGACAAGGCCCACGTCCAGGAATGGAAGGACGGCCACAAGGACAAGGCCCACGTCCAGGAATGGAAGGACGGCCACAAGGACAAGGCCCACGTCCAGGAATGGAAGGACGGCCACAAGGACAAGGCCCACGCCCAGGAATGGAAGGACGGCCACAAGGCCAAGGCCTGCGTCCAGGAATGGAAGGACGGCCACAAGGCCAAGGCCCACGCCCAGGAATGGAAGGACGGCCACAAGGCCAAGGCCCACGTCCAGGAATGGAAGGACGGCCACAAGGCCAAGGCCCACGCCCAGGAATGGAAGGACGGCCACAAGGCCAAGGCCCACGCCCAGGAATGGAAGGACGGCCACAAGGCCAAGGTCCGCGTCCAGGAATGGAAGGACGGCCACAAGGCCAAGGCCCACGCCCAGGAATGGAAGGACGGCCACAAGGCCAAGGCCCACGCCCAGGAATGGAAGGACGGCCACAAGGCCAAGGCCCGCGTCCAGGAATGGAAGGACGCCCACCCTATGGTCAAGGTCCGCGCCCACAAGGTCAAGGTCCACGTCCGGGAATGGAAGGACGCCCACCTTATGGTCAAGGTCCGCGGCCACAAGGTCAAGGCCCACGTCCAGGAATGGAAGGACGCCCACCCTTCGGCCAAGGTCAACGCCCTGGTACGGATGGAAGGGGACCAGGCGGTCCAGGTCAACGGCCAGGACAACGACCTCCCGCCGCAGCTCCTAGTACACCAGCTGTAGAACAACCACCAAAGCGGCAGATAACAGACAAAAAGAAACCTCAAGATCGTTTCTTTGAACGTAAAAAAGAGGTGGAGAAAGAAATACGTTCTCCACGTTATAATAACAAGCGTAATTACCGATCTGCACCACGTGAAGTCCGTGATACCGCTCCTAAGCATATCGTTATTCCTGAGTCGATTACAGTGCAGGAACTCGCCTCTATTATGAGTCGTAAGTCCGGAGAGCTAATTAAGAAGCTCATGGATTTAGGGGTTATGGCGACCATCAATCAAGAAGTTGATGCAGAAACTGCTACAATTATCGCCGGAGAGTTAGGGGTTACGGTTGAAGTTAAAGTGGAAAAATCCCTCACTGTCGTAGAAGAGATTGAGGATGATCCCGCTGATCTTATTCAACGTCCTCCCGTTGTTACAGTAATGGGCCATGTCGACCATGGTAAAACCTCCCTACTTGATGCGATTCGTGCAACAAATGTTACGGCGTCCGAAGCCGGTGGTATCACCCAGCACATTGGTGCTTATCAGGTGGAGATTAAAGGACAAAAAATTACCTTCTTGGATACTCCAGGCCATGAGGCTTTTACAGCGATGCGTGCTCGTGGAGCTCAAGTCACTGATATCGCGGTTCTTGTCGTAGCAGCAGATGATGGTGTTATGCCACAAACCATCGAAGCCATCAATCATGCTAAAGCAGCTGAGGTCCCGATCATCGTGGCCATCAATAAAATTGATAAAGAGAATGCACTTCCAGATCGAGTCAAACAAGAGTTAACCGAGTATGGGTTGGTTGTAGAAGAATGGGGAGGCGATACCATCGCCGTTCCAGTATCTGCAAAGGCTAGGCAGAATATCGGGCAACTGCTGGAGATGATTCTTTTAGTTGCTGAAGTAAAGGAGCTTAAGGCTAACCCCAATCGCTTAGCAACTGGAACTGTGATTGAAGCTGAGTTAGATAAAGGTAAAGGACCTGTTGCAACCGTTTTGGTCGCCAAAGGAACCCTTAATGTTGGGGATATCATCCTGGCAGGTTCTTCCTTTGGGAGAATCCGGGCGATGGTTGATGACAAAGGTCGACGGGTGAAAAAAGCCGGACCTTCTATGCCTGTAGAAGTTCAGGGGCTGAATGAAGTTCCAATCGCAGGGCAGCCTTTCAATGTCGTGGAAGATGAGAAGCAAGCGCGTCAAATCGCTACTGCTCGTGCAAATGAGCGGAAGGCTGAAGAAGTTCGGCAGACGACTAAAGTGAGCTTAGAAGACTTGTTTGATCGGATCAAAGAAGGAGAAGTCAAAGAGCTCAACGTTATCATCAAAGCAGATGTTCAAGGTTCGATTGAGGCCCTGAAGCAGTCCCTTCTTCGCTTATCGACAAGCGAAGTCCGCGTCAATCCAATTCATGGTGGAGTAGGAGCAATTACAGAGACTGATGTTATGCTTGCAGCTGCCTCGAATGCGATTATCATTGGGTTTAATGTTCGGCCAGATGCCAATACTAAGGCCACAGCAGAAATGCAAGGGGTCGATTTACGCCTTTATCGAGTCATTTATGATGCAATTGAAGATGTAAAGGCTGCAATGACTGGCATGCTCGATCCAGACTTCAAAGAGGTTGTACAAGGACGTGCAGAAGTCCGTCAAGTCTTTAAGGTTCCGAAAGCAGGAACCATCGGCGGATCTTACGTTCTTGATGGTAAGATAACGCGTAACTCTAAGGTCCGTGTCATCCGAGATAGTGTGGTCATTCATGAAGGTGGATTAGAATCTCTTAAGCGCTTTAAGGATGACGTTAAGGAAGTTGCGGAAGGCTATGAATGCGGAATTGGCGTGGATAACTTCAATGATATCAAAGAAGGAGATATCATCGAAGCGTTTATCATGGAAGAAGTTAAACGTCAACTTTAATTTCGCCCTATGGAGGGAGACCACATGGCAAAACATCGTTCTAACAGACTAGCAGAAACCCTAAAAGAAGAGATATCTTTGCTCATCCGAGAAGATCTTAAAGACCCACGTATTGGGTTCGTCACAGTAACCAGTGTGGAAGTTGCAGATGATCTTTCTCACGCAAAGGTTTATGTCAGCGTTTTAGGAGATGAGCAAGCGGGAAAAGATTCGATTGAAGCACTCAAACGAGCTGCTGGGCATGTTCGGAGCGAGATAGGAAAAAGAATCCGCTTACGGCATGTACCTGATATTGTGTTCAAGTATGATACGTCAATTGAACACGGTGCACATATCGCTCAACTCCTCCGGGGAGTGAGAACCGAAGAGCCTGGGAATGAGGAAGAATCCCATGAAAACTAGGATAGCGAATCAAATGGCTGAGGAACTAAGAAAAGCGCCGCAAGTGGCGCTTTTCTCCCATGTATCCCCCGATGGGGATTGTATAGGCTCGATGCTTGGGATTGGGTTAGCTTTGGAGAAATTAGGTAAGGACGTTTATTTATATAATCCAGACCCGATTCCACGAAATTTGAGTTTTTTACCAGGTGTGGATAGAATTCAGACGACACTTCCTGATCCACTCCCACAGACCTTGCTCTTTGTTGACTGTTCGGATTTGCAGAGAGTTAATTTGAAGCCAGAGCAAATACCTGTCAGGTCCATCGTGCTTAATTTAGATCATCACGTTTCAAATCAAAATTTTGGGAGTATCAACTGGGTAGATGCTAAGGCAAGTGCAAGTGGTGAAGTCGCCTTTGAGCTGATCCGTGAGCTGCAGATTGAGCTTACTCAGGAGATGGCGACCAATCTCTATACAGCAATCCTCACGGATACGGGTTCTTTTCAATATAGTAGTACGACAGCCAAGACTCATCGAATAGCCGCTGAACTTTTAGAATGCGGGACTAGTCTGGTTAAAATACACAATCAGATTTTTGACCAAAAACCACTGGCTAAGGTTAAACTTCTGCAACATGCCCTGAACCAGCTCCAGCTATACGCCGATGGAAAGTGTGCAATCATGTCGCTTCGGATGAAGGATTTTGAAGAGAGTGGTGCAGAGGAAAGCTTAAGTGAAGGTCTTATCGATCATGCCAGGTCGATTCAAGGGGTCGAAGTCGCCATTCTTCTCAAGGAAATCGACTCCAGAAAGGTTCGGGTAGGGCTACGATCCAACCTTTGGTTTAATGTCAATGAGTTGGCTGCCCGATTCGGTGGTGGAGGGCATAAGCGTGCTGCAGGATGCACCTTGGAGACCTCTATAGAAGAAGCAGAGCAGATACTTTTACAAGCGATTGAGGAGGAAATGAAATTTGGACGGGGTTATTAATGTATTCAAGCCGTCTGGCATGACTTCCTCAGACGTGGTCGTTCGTTTAAGAAGAATCTTAAGAACCCGAAAAGTTGGGCATACAGGAACACTCGATCCTGAGGTCACAGGGGTATTGCCGATCTGTGTTGGGAAGGCAACTCGAATAGCCGAGTATCTTACAGATCAGGGTAAGTCCTATCGAGGAGAAATTACCTTTGGGCTATCAACAGATACTCAGGATTCTTCGGGACAGCCTCTTCAGGTAGAGAAGGTTGCACTAAATTCCGAGGACTTTTGTCGTGTTATCCCACAGTTTCTGGGCAAGGTTCTGCAGATTCCCCCGATGTATTCTGCTGTGAGGCATCAGGGGAAGCATCTTTATGAGCTGGCGCGCCAAGGGATGGAAGTGGAAAGAAAAGCTAGAGAGATACGAATAGACCGTTTAGAACTTCTCGAATGGAAATTCGATGAGTTTCCCAAAGCAATATTTGAGGTGGACTGCTCCAAAGGGACTTACGTACGCACCCTTTGTCATGATATCGGACTTGCTTTAGGGTGTGGGGCACATATGTCAGGTTTGGTTCGCATCCGTTCAGGTCCCTTCAAGCTTGCGGAGAGCCATCCTCTTACTGAGATAGAAGAGAAATCACTGCGAGACGATTTTTCATTTTTAATCCCCTTACATCAAGTATTGGATTTACCTCGTGTAAGGTTGAACGCTCAACGTGCCCAAGCCTTTCGCAATGGACTATCGACTTCCTTAAATCAGGTCGAGGAAACGACGAATTGCGACGAGGGTACTGCTGTTCAAGTTTTTAGTGAAGAGAATTTCTTAGGAATTGGAATCTGGAGAGAGCAATCTCTCTGTCCTCATAAGGTTTTGTCCGATGACTAATCACCTTATGAAAGTTTATTTTCTGATTACCCAGTGGGGGGCTAGGAGGTGGTTATGTGCAGATTATAAGAGAATTACCGCCTGAACCGGGGGAACAATGCGTATTGGCCTTAGGCAATTTTGATGGAGTGCATTTGGGACATAGGCGGCTGTTGGAGAGTGGCTTAGAAAAAGCGACCCAGTTGGGGATAAGGCTTAGTGTACTCCTTTTTGAGCCCCATCCGATGAAAATGCTCTTTCCTGAGCGCGCCATTGGCTTACTCACGACCCAAGCGGAGCAAATGAAAGCGTTTGCTGAGATTGGAGTCGATACGGTTTACTTACTTCCGTTTAATCGGGCGATGGCAGGCACTTCCCCTGAAAGGTTTGTCGAGGAAATCCTTGCAAGAATGGGTGTCGTGCATATCGTTGTCGGTTTTAATTATTCCTTTGGAGCCCTGGGAAAAGGAACACCAGATCTCCTACAGTGTTATGGACAGGAATATGGCTTTGGTGTGAGTGTCCTCCAAGCCCAAACACTTGAGGGAAGAGTAATCTCTTCGACAGCAATTCGTAAGGCATTACTGCAAGGGGATGTAAGCCAGGCCAAGAGGTTATTGGGTCGGACTCCAAGTCTTTGTGGTAAAGTCGTCGAAGGGGAGAAACGCGGTAGAGAATTAGGTTATCCGACTGCAAATCTAAGTGTCCCGGAAGATTTATTGATCCCAAAACGTGGAGTCTACGCTGTGTGGGTAGACATTGACGGACAGAAGATTTTGGGGATGATGAATATCGGGATGAAACCGACCTTTCACTCCGAATATCATTTAACGATAGAAGTTCATTTTTTTGATTTCACTGGAGATCTTTATGGTAAGGAACTTGTCGTATACCTAGAGGACAGACTTAGGGAAGAACGAAAATTCTCTGGTATCAAAGAATTGAAGGAACAACTTGAGCGAGACGAGATATTGGCTAAGAAGGCTTTAAAACTTTACAAACGTTAGAATTTCCTGTACAATACATAAGAAATCAAATGAACCGCTCGCTCGGCTAGGCGTTTCTCCGACGCTACTCTGGGCAGCAGGCGATTAAAAATGATGGAGGGTATGCCAAATGATGACAGCTGAAAAGAAAAAAGAAATTATCGAGAAATTTGCACAACACGAAGGAGATACAGGATCTCCTGAAGTACAGATTGCGCTTCTTACCGAGCGGATTCTTTATTTAAATGAACACTTCAAAAGCCATAAGAAGGATCACCATTCCCGTCGGGGCCTTTTGAAAATGGTTGGAAAACGTCGTGCGTTACTCAACTATCTTAAGAGCAACGACTTCAATCGGTATCGTCAAATTGTTACCGATCTTGGCTTACGTCACTAATTCATTAGAAGTTCAAAAAGTAGAAAATAGAAATAAAAGAGGAGCAGATATTTCTGCTTCTCTTTTTTTACGTAGTTTTTTTAGCCAATTTGCAGGAAATAATAATATCATGTCGAAGAGGAAACAAGTTAAAAAGAAGGACAAGAATTTAAGGAGGTTCCATTGTGAAACAGGAAGTTTTTGAACGTTCGATTCAGGTAGGTGGCCGAACCATGACGTTCCAAACCGGGAAAATAGGAAAACAAGCAGGCGGTGCTATTTTTTGTCGGTATGGAGATACGGTCATTTCTGCCTTCGCGACCGCAAGTAATGAACCACGGGAAGGAATTAGTTTCTTTCCACTCACCGTTGAATTTGAAGAGAGGCTCTATGCTGCAGGAAAAATCCCTGGTGGGTTTATTAAAAGAGAGGGACGTCCGAGCGAGAAAGCGATTCTCTCTGCTCGACTTATTGATCGCCCGATTCGTCCTCTATTCCCAGAGGGCTATCGAAATGATGTACAAGTCGTTACTCAGGTTATGTCTGTGGATCAAGACTGTGCTTCAGATATTACTGCAATCAATGCTGCTTCAGCAGCACTCACGATTTCTAATGTTCCCTTTGAAGGGCCAATTGCATCAGTGACTGTAGGTTTGATTGGAGATGAGTTCATCATCAATCCAACGGTTGAGCAAGCAGAAAAGAGCCTGATGCATCTCACAGTAGCAGGAACGAAAGATGCTGTGATGATGGTGGAAGCCGGAGCCCAAGAAGTACCTGAAGCTCAGATGCTTGAAGCGATTATGTTTGGACATCGGGAAGTTCAGCGAATTGCTGAGTTCTTAGAGAATTATAGAGCGGAAGCTTTGGAGAAGAATCTAGCCAAACCAAAGCAAGAAGTTAAGGTAGATCATATTCCGGAGAATATCCTAGAGGCAGTGAAATCTTATGCCTATGATAAGATGGACGCTGCAGTTCGTACCGAAGAGAAAAAGGCCCGCGAAGTGGCAATTAAGCTAGTAAAAGATGAGACTCTTGCTCACTTTGCAGAAGAGCTTCCTGATCAACTTCGTTATATTGACCGGGCACTCGAGGATTTTGTACATAAAATCGTCCGCCGCTTGATCACCGTGGAACATATTCGTCCTGACGGGAGAGCCTTGGATGAGATTCGCCCCATCAGCATTGATGTCGGAATACTCCCAAGAACTCATGGAACGGGTTTATTTACACGGGGACAAACCCAAGTTCTGACTGTAACAACTTTAGGAGCTGTAGGGGATGAACAGATCCTCGATGGACTTGGACTAGAAGAATCGAAGCGCTATATGCATCATTATAACTTCCCTCCCTATAGTGTAGGAGAAACTCGCCCGATGCGAGGACCAGGACGCCGAGAAATCGGACATGGTGCCTTGGCTGAGCGTGCCTTAGTGCCTGTAATTCCGAATGAGAATGAGTTCCCTTATACCCTTCGACTCGTTTCTGAAGTTCTAGAATCCAATGGGTCTAGCTCTATGGCTTCAGTCTGCGGAAGTACGCTTTCATTGATGGATGCAGGGGTTCCCATTAAGGCGCCGGTAGCGGGGATAGCGATGGGTCTAATCAGTGAGGCAGATCATATTGCGATATTAACGGATATTCAAGGGCTTGAAGATCATGATGGAGATATGGACTTTAAAGTCGCTGGAACAAGTGAAGGAATTACTGCCTTACAGATGGATATCAAAATAAAGGGAGTTTCAAGGGAAATTTTAGAGAGAGCGTTGAGCCAAGCGAAAGCAGGACGTCTCTTCATTCTCGATAAAATGTTAGGTGCTATTGAAAAGCCGCGTCCAGAGCTCTCTCCTTATGCTCCACGGATTATTACAGCATCTATCCACCCGGATAAGATTCGAGATGTTATCGGACCTGGCGGAAAAACAATTAAAAAGATTATCGAAGAAACCGGAGTGAAAATCGATATAGAAGACGATGGACGGGTCTTCATTTCTGCTGTGGATGGAGAAGCCGGAGATAAAGCGTTGAAGATTATTCAATCTTTAACCCAAGATATTGAAGTCGGGCGGATCTATAATGGACGGGTTACCCGTGTTATGGACTTTGGAGCCTTTGTCGAAGTTATACCAGGAGTACTTGGACTTAACGGTAAAGAGGGTTTAGTTCATATTTCACAACTAGCCCATAATCGAGTAGAGAAGGTCGAGGATGTCGTAAAGGTTGGAGATGAAATTCTCGTCAAAGCAACGGGTGTCGATAAGCAAGGGCGTTTGAACCTTTCAAGGAAAGAAGCTCTTCCTAATCCTAACCCGAATTCCAATGGTACTTCCCCAAACAAAAAGTAGCTCAGAATGATTTCTAGGCTTGAATCAGTCTGCATTTGCCCCCCCTTGCATAAAACTAAAATGTAAGGGGGGGAGATGAATGATTGCTTATTTCAAGCTTTCGCATCGGGCCATAAAGCTACTTGGCCTGGCGCTGGTTTTACTCTTAGGATTGTTCTGTGAACAAAAGATTTTGGGTGTCATTGCTTCCGTGTCTGAGCCTGTTGATCAGATTAAAACAACACAAAAGGCTATGGGTCTTACGATTAATGTCGATTGGGGCGAGGAATATCTTCCCGCTATCCTCGAGGCGCTTGATCAAAAGAAGGCAAAAGCAACATTTTTTTTAACCGGACGTTGGGCAAAAAAAAATCCTGAATTGGTTAAAGAAATTGTAAGCCGTGGGCATGAGATAGGAAACCACGGATATTCTCATCCACACCCTGACCGAATATCAATCGCTGCAAATCAGGAAGAGATTGTAAAGACAGAAAAGATTGTGGAAGAGATAACGGGGATTAAGATGAAGTACTATGCACCTCCCTATGGAGAAAGAGGGACCCCAGGATTGAGGGCGGCCCAGAATCTAGGCTACCAAACGATTCTATGGACTTTGGATACGGTAGACTGGCGC
This sequence comes from Desulfitobacterium elongatum, assembly GCF_055378975.1. NCBI lineage: Bacteria > Bacillati > Bacillota > Clostridia > Eubacteriales > Desulfitobacteriaceae > Desulfitobacterium > Desulfitobacterium elongatum. The sequence continues at coordinate 1,511,296 of NZ_AP038772.1, forward strand.
GCAGATAGCACTCCAGAAGTTATTGCAAAACGGATTTTGAATCCTAGCATTCGTTTTGGGATAAAGCCGACAAAGGAAGGCGCTATTGTTCTAATGCATCCAAAGGAAAATACCGTAAAAGCTCTGCCGAATATTCTACAGCAGCTCACTCGTGAAGGCTTTCGGTTAGTTACGCTAACCGAACTGATAACATTGGAGAGAGTCGGAAATACTACCTCATAGATTGAAAGGTGAGGTGGTTGAATGTTTAGGCAAAAGTGGACGCAAGCCTGGTTTTGCGTCCTTCTTTTAACGGTATTTTCACTGGATACTTTTGTCTCTCAGGTCCGCGCAGATACAGAAAATGCTCCTTCTACGATTACAAGCATGGCCTATAATGCCTATAACATAGCTGCAAAAGCTACAAAGCCCAAAATAAAAACCAAGAAAACTACACCCCAAAAATCCTCAGTTAAAAATTCGTCGGCACCAGTAAAGAACCCAATCGAAAGTACAAATATGCCTACTGTAACAGCCGATGCGGCAATTCTAATGGATTCAGCAACTGGAGACATCCTCTTCGATAAGCAGGCCCATAAGAGAAGACCGCCTGCGAGCACCACGAAGATAATGACAGCCATTCTGGGACTTGAATTGGGGCGACCGGACGAACTAGTTACCGTGAGTGAAAAGGCGGCTGCAGTGGGTGAGTCGACGATTCACCTCGATCCTGGAGAGAAGATTCCACTCTATGAATTGATCACTGGGGCACTCGTTAAGTCAGGAAATGATGCCTGTGTGGCGATTGGAGAGCAAATCGTAGGGAGTGAAGAAAAGTTCGTCCGGATGATGAACCAAAAAGCCATGACTTTGGGTGCAAAGGACACGAATTTTGTCAATACGAATGGTTTACCTAATAAAAATCACTACTCTACAGCCTATGATTTAGCGTTGATGGCTCGTTATGGACTACAAATTCCGGCTTTTTCATCAATTACTCGTTTGAAGGAAACAGAAATTCATTTTCTTGAACCCGATGTTTTCATGGACTTGCGTAATACGAATAAACTCTTATGGAATTACCCTTTTGCAGATGGGGTGAAGACTGGAACGACGACTGCAGCCGGCAAATGCTTAGTTGCTTCTGCAAGCAAGGATGGAAGGCAACTCATTGCAGTGGTTTTGAACGCACCGAATCGCTTCGGTGATGCACAGAAACTCTTAGAATGGGGTTTTCAACAGACAGAGACGGTTATGCTTGCCAAAGCCGGAGAGGTCGTTGCTGAGTTTCCAATGGTTAGTAAAGAGCCAGTTAAGGCTTTTGTACAATATCCTTTAGATGTATGCGTACAAAAGATGGATAAGGAGAAAATAGAGAAGAAGATTGTCTGGACGAGGAAAGCTAGCCTTCCGATTCAAGCAGGAGAAGAGCTTGGAGTTTATGAGGTATGGCTGAACGAACAAAAATTGAAGAGTACTCCATTATTTGCTGAAGGAGATGCAAAACTCAAAGGAGGCTTCTTGAATCTCTATGAGGGGAAGTGAAATAGTGTATCAAAAAACGGTATTATCCAATGGAGTTCGAATTATCACGGAAGAAATTGATCATGTACGCTCTGTTTCAGTAGGCTTGTGGGTTGGAGCAGGCTCTCGAGATGAGAAAGAAGGATATGAGGGGATTTCTCATTTTATTGAGCATATGTTCTTTAAAGGGACGAAAAATAGGACAGCGCGGGATTTGGCAGAATCCTTAGAAGCTGTCGGTGGTCAACTGAATGCCTTCACCACGAAGGAGTGCACTTGTTTCTATGCTAAAGTGCTGGATGAGGATATGGATTTAGCGATTGATGTACTCAATGATATGTTCTTCGAGTCACTTTTTGATGAGAATGAAATCGAAAAGGAAAAGAAAGTCGTCATCGAAGAAATTAAAATGTACGAAGATTCTCCGGATGAGATCATTCATGATGTTTTTTCCGAACAGGTCTGGAACGATCATCCATTAGGAAGGCCAATTCTGGGCAGTGAAGAGAGCATCCGTGAACTCAGCAGAGAAAAGATTCTGAACTATTTAAGTCAGCATTATGCTCCAGATAATTTAGTGATAGCACTTGCAGGCAAACTAAAGCATGAAGATGTCTTAAAGAAGCTTGCACCGATCTATGGAGAGTTCAAAAGAGGCGGAAGACGAGTTCTTGAGGGAACTCCTACGGGGCATCAAGTCCATAAGATGGTCACTAAGGATACCGAACAGATGCACCTCGTCCTCGGAGTGCCAGGTCTCGGTCAGGATGATGACGATATGTACCCGATGCATATAGTGAATAGCATTCTCGGTGGAGGTTTGAGTTCTCGATTGTTTCAGGAAATACGGGAACAGCGTGGGATGGCTTATTCCGTTTTTTCCTATCATTCCACCTATGTTGATACAGGATTGTTTGCTATCTATGCTGGGACGACACCTGCGAATTCGACTGAGGTTGTTGAATGTATTCTAGCTGAAGTTTTGGATATTAAAAACAAGGGTATTACTACTGCTGAGCTAGAACGAACGAAAGCACAGATCAAGGGAGGTCTTTATCTCGGACTGGAGTCTGCCAGCAGTCGAATGAGCCGTCTAGGAAAGACTGAATTAACCTATAATCGGGTGATTTCGCCAGATGAAGTAGTAGAGAAGTTAGAGCGTGTAACGTTAGAGGATATTAAGAGGGTTATCAATCGTTTGTGGGAAAAAGATAAGATAAGCCTCGTTATGATGGGTCCCTCGGGTCACGAGGTAGATCTCGAGGCACTTTTCAAAAAAGTGGGCTGGAATTAAGGCTCTTTAAGGGGAGAGAACGTTTGAATCGTATTTCTGTCAAAATTACAAGTATACACAAGGAAAAGCCCTTGACACTTCCTCACTATGCGACCCCTGGATCTGCAGGGGTAGATTTGCACGCTTCCCTCGAAGAAGAGCTATGGATTCTTCCTGGGCAGATTGTCCGCGTGCCGACAGGGATAGCGATTGAAATTCCTGATCCCAATGTAGGGGCTTTCGTCTTCGCTCGAAGTGGTTTAGCGTCTAAGTATGGAGTGGCTCTTGCGAATGGAGTCGGGGTCATCGATTCGGATTATCGCGGGGAGATTCAAGTGGCGGTCGTTAACCTTGGAGCTGAACCTTTTAAGGTGAGTGATGGAGATCGAATCGCTCAGATGGTTTTCCTTCCTGTGTATTTAGCAGACTTCCAGGCAGCTGATCAGCTAGAGGAAACCGCTAGAGGCAGTGGTGGATTTGGCTCGACCGGAGTCCAATCCTAAGATGAATCCTCTAATCGGATAAAACCTAAGAAAAGTTCTAGGGCTGTTTATCTTGTCATACTAATTCCTTAGAAGGGGGTAACGGTATGCAAGCCCTAGGACTTTTCTGTCTTTTTATGGGAGCGGTAGTATCAGTTCGAGCAAGACGATTTTTTTTAATGTGGCGATCTGATACGAAAACGAGTCTACTCTCTACAGCAATCGCTCAACTGGTTGGGACGGCTGGAGGAATTTATCTTTCACTTGAACTCTTATTTTCTTTCTTGAAGATTCCAGAAAATTGGTGGAATCCATCTTCTTTTATCGTTGAGCCACTTGCAGTTATTTCTTTAGTCCTAGCTATTGTCCAACCCTTTGCAATTAGAGCTTGGATGAGGATTCGTAAGTGAGTAAATAAGGGAGGTTACACTCATGCTTTTAAGCGATCTGGCAGGAAAGGAAATCATTAATCTATATGATGGGGCAAAGCTGGGATTAGTAGGAGATGCGGACCTCGCGATCTCTAATGGGGGGGCAATAGAGGCGATTATCTTAACCTCTCGATCGGGCTTCGGTGGGTTCTGGGGGAATACGAGTTCTAGAGAGAGAGATACCATAGTTATTCCTTGGCAATCCGTGAAAAAAGTCGGAACAGAGGTCATTATCGTCGATATGCATAATAAATCAGAAAGAATGAATAAATATTCCGTTTGACACGATTAAACTAATTCAATAGAATAGTAAAAAAGGTGACAACCCCGAATTGCCATGTTGGCGACGGGGTTTTTAGTCTATTGTTTAGGCTCTTAGGAGGGGTTCTATTTGAAAAAAATTCGCGTGTTTGTTGCCGGAGCCGGGGGCAAAATGGGGAAAGAAGTTCTCCGTACAATTCTTAATCAAGAAGATATGCAACTTGTCGGCGCTTCAGACACCCGTCACCAAGGAATGGATATTGGATATATGATTGGAGCTCCTCGTTTGGGAATGGATGTATCTGGCGGATTAGAAGCAAGTCATTTGCGTGATACTCAGGCCGATGTACTTGTTGATTTTACCAACCCACAGTCAGTGCTTAAAAATGCAAAATGTGCTATTTCTGCTGGAGTCATTCCAGTCATAGGGACGACGGGGTTGGATGAAACCGAGATATCTGAACTCCGTGAACTTATCGATCGTGAAAAAACAGGAGCTTTTATCGCTCCAAACTTCGCTATCGGGGCAATACTGATGATGCGTTTTGCTCAAGAAGCTGCAAAGTATTTCCCACATGTCGAAATTGTTGAACTTCATCATGATCAGAAGTTGGATGCTCCATCCGGAACGGCCTTGAAAACCGTGGACTGGATCTCCGAAGTTAGAAAACCGATGGTTCAGGGTCATCCCAATGAATATGAGAAAATAGCGGGAGCACGTGGTGCAGATGTAGAAGGGGTTCATATCCATTCCGTCCGCTTACCAGGCCTTGTTGCTCATCAGGAAGTCATCTTTGGGGGGCTTGGACAAGCTTTAACAATCCGACATGATGCGTACTCGAGAGAAACCTACATGCCAGGTGTTATGTTAGCGATTCGAAAGGCCTGTAACCTCACAAATTTGGTAATTGGACTAGAGAATTTCCTCGATTAGGAATTTTTCTTAGGGAACCGCCTTCCTTATTCCCTCATATACTGGATAGTAGTCATGGACACTGTCTTAAAGGGGGCTTAAAGATGAGTGCGGGTCTGAAAGGAATTCGACTAGCTGTGATTGGAGGGGATGATCGAGAACTTTACATGATTTCAGAGCTTCAAAAACTGGGGGCCTACATAGTCGGGGTCGGATTTGAAAAAGCAGTTCCAATTGAGGGGCTTACCCTTGCCACTTCGCTACAAGAAGTAGTAGGTCAAGTGGATGCCTTGCTTTTTCCAATGTATGGTACCGATGAACGTGGGGGGATCAAGGCCAAATATTCAAATTCGCCCATCATTCTAAACAAAGAAGTGCTTGAAGCCATTCCTTTGCATGTGCCGCTTTTCATTGGCTGGGCACGCCCGGCCCTGAAGTCTGCAGCAGATTTGATGGGGATACGAATCATTGAGACTGCAAATCTTGACCAAATAGCAATTCTTAATTCAATTCCATCTGCAGAAGGTGCTATCCAGATGGCTATGGAAGCTTCAACGATTACAATCCATGGCAGCGAGAGTTTTGTTCTCGGATTAGGTCGATGTGGATGGACCCTTGCGCGTACATTAAAGGGGATGGGGGCTCATGTCACTGGAGTAGCCCGTAAACCCGCCGATTTGTCTAGGGCGACTGAGATGGGCTTGAAGGCTGTTCCTTTTCCCGATCTAGAGGAGGAAATTGGGCGAGCAGAGTTCATTTTCAATACAGTGCCTCAACTCATACTGGACAAAGAGATGTTGGATCGAGTGGCTAAAGATGCAGTAATCATTGATATTGCTTCCGTTCCAGGTGGAACCGATTTTGAATATGCCCAGCTATCCGAAATTAAGGCTGTGCTGGCACCAGGCTTACCTGGGATTGTTGCTCCGAAAACGGCTGGTCGAATTCTAGCTCAAGTATACCCGCAGCTTATTCTTCGCTACCTGACCACGATCATGAATACGTCCTTAAAGTCTTGAAGTGGAGGTGCCGAAGGAAATGAAGTTCGACGGGTTAAAAATTGGTTTTGCAGTGACAGGTTCTCATTGTACATTGCACGAGATCACTCAGGTGTTGCAGAATATCGTAGATGAAGGAGCCGATGTGACTCCGATTATCTCTTACGCCGTAGAAAGTATGGATACTCGGTTCGGCAAAGCGGAAGATTGGAAAAATAAGCTTAAGGAGATAACTCATAAAGAGCTGATTCATACCATTCCGGATGCAGAACCCATTGGGCCTCAGAAAAAGTTTGATTGTCTGGTTATTGCACCCTGTACGGGTAACACTTTAGCTAAGCTTGCCAACGGAATTACAGATACTCCGGTTCTCATGGCTGCTAAAGCTCATTTACGTAACCAAAGGCCACTGGTCATCGCGATATCTACGAACGATGGACTTGGCATGAATGCACGAAATTTAGGTGTCTTACTCATCACAAAAAATATATTTCTTGTTCCATTCGGGCAGGATAGCCCAGCTACGAAAGCGAATTCTTTAGTAGCACATATGGACAGAATTCCCGACACCATCCTGATGGCTTGCGAGGGAAAGCAAATCCAGCCACTGCTTGTGGATTATCATTAAACGTTGATAATAGCCGTGTAGGTAATACGGTGCCCTGCTGGAAAGTAAGGCACCCTTTTCCTACATCTTAATTTCAATCATAACGAGGAGGGGCAATAATGCCGAATGTTGCAATCGTTGGAGCCACTGGCGCAGTGGGACAAGAGTTCTTAAAGATACTTTCAGAAAGAAATTTTCCTGTGGATGAGTTGCGTTTACTCGCAACGAAACGTTCGGCAGGTAAAAAGGTGATGTGGCAAGGAAGGGAACTAGAAGTTCGAGAAACAACGCATGAGAGTTTTCATGGGATTGATATTGCCTTATTTGCAGGTGGCTCTTCCAGCACAGAATTTGCGCGCTCCGCTGTGGAAAGCGGCGCAGTCGTAATTGACAATAGTAGCGCCTTTCGCCTTGATCCAGAGGTTCCGCTGGTCGTACCAGAAGTTAATCCTGAAGATGTTAAATGGCATAAAGGGATTATTGCCAACCCCAATTGCTCGACCATTATTATGGTGGTAGCGTTAAAACCTATTTTTGATCTGGTAGGAATTAAACGGGTCGTCGTTTCGACTTATCAAGCGGTTTCAGGTGCAGGGAGAGAAGGAATAGAAGAACTTGAAGATCAGGTTCGTTCCTGGACCAAAGGAGAAGAACTTAGGAATCAAGCCTTCCCTTACCAAATCGCGTTTAATGTAATTCCTCGGATCGATGTTTTCCAGGAAGGGGATTATACAAAAGAAGAGTGGAAAATGGTTAAAGAAACTCAAAAGATTTTCCATGTCGAAGATATGGCAATCACTGCAACCACGGTTCGAGTTCCTGTCTTTCGTAGCCATTCCGAATCGATTAACATAGAAACAGAACGTAAAGTTGAGTTGGACGCAGTTAAGGCAGTATTAGGTAAAGCCCCTGGTGTTATTGTAGTGGATAACCCAGCAGAAGATCGTTATCCCATGCCTTGGTTTAGCGCGGATACAGATGAAGTTTATATTGGACGAATTCGTAAAGACTATTCCATTGAAAATGGCATTAATTTATGGGTCGTTGGGGATCAGATTCGCAAAGGAGCAGCCACGAATGCAGTCCAAATCGCTGAACTTTTGCTGTAGCTAAAACTCCACTTGTAGTAAGATTCCTTAACTAGGCTTTGGCTGAAAATGAAAGAGCATCAATAAAGAAAGAGATTAAGGTTGACAGGAGGAGTTTGGGAATGCGCGTCCTTGTGCAAAAATTTGGAGGAACATCAGTATCCACAGCCGATCGCCGTGCCCAGGTCGCTGCTAAAGTCTCAGAAGCAATACGAGCAGGGTATTCACCTGTTGTAGTAGTATCTGCGATCGGTCGTACTGGAGATCCTTACGCGACGGATACCTTTATCAATTTAGTAAAGGGGATATCAAGTGAGCTTCCAAAACGTGAGCTCGACCTATTGATGAGTTGTGGTGAAGTAATTTCTGGTGCTGTGATGACTAGTACCCTAAAGAGTTTAGGGTTTGAGGCTGTACTATTAACGGGCGGTCAGGCCGGAATTATCACGAATGATAGTTTTGGCGATGCTCGAATTACCCGTGTTGAACCTAAGGCGATCTTAGAGTATCTTCAGTCAGGTAAAGTCGTTGTCGTAACTGGCTTCCAAGGCATTACTGAAGAAGGGCAGGTGACGACTCTAGGACGTGGCGGGAGTGATACGACGGCTGCTGCTCTCGGAGTTGCCCTAAATGCTGAAGCGATTGATATATATACGGACGTTGAGGGAATCATGACAGCAGATCCCCGAATTGTTGAGGATGCTCGCATCTTGGATGTAGTCACATATAATGAGATCTGCCAACTCGCTCATCAAGGGGCCAAAGTTATTCATCCTCGAGCTGTGGAAATCGCCATGCAAAGAAATATCCCAATATGGATTAAGTGTACCTTCTCAGATGCCCCAGGTACTTTGGTTTCAAGTATGCAGCCAGATATGTGTGCTGGAACAGATATTACTGGAGATCGTATCATTACGGGGATTGCCCATACTCCAAATGTAACACAAATCCAAGTTCCAACCTCAGAGGTGCCAGATTTACTTCAAGTAGATAAGCAGATTTTTAAGGGAATGGCACTTGCTGACATTAGTGTCGATTTTATCAGTGTTCAGCCTGAGGCCGCTCTTTATACCGTCCCAGATGATGTAGCACAAAAGGCAGTAAATATACTCCAAAATATGGGTTTCAAACCAACAGCTCTCTCAGGATGTGCGAAGGTATCGATAGTTGGAGGAGGAATTGCGGGTGTTCCTGGTGTCATGGCCAATATGGTTGAAGCTCTTTCTGATGCAGGAGTTCGTATTCTCCAATCGGCGGATTCGCATACGACAATTTGGGTGCTTGTGAATAAGGAGGATATGGTCCCTGCTGTTCAAGCCCTCCATAAGAAGTTTAATTTGGGTGCATGACTCTGAAGTATATTTTGACAGGAGCTGAAGGTAATGGCATTAAGTAGAATAATGACCGCAATGGTCACTCCGATGAATGAAACGTTGGAAGTTAATTACTCAGAAGCTGAGCGATTGGCCGTGTACTTAGCAGAACACGGTTCAGATGGGATCGTGATCTCAGGAACGACAGGTGAATCGCCGACGATTTCGGCTGAAGAAAAGCTTGAGCTATTTCAAGTGGTTAAGAAAGCTGTTAGCCCAAAAACGACGGTCATCGCAGGAGTGGGTTCCAATTCCACTGCGGCAAGTGTAGATTTAGCACGTAGGGCTCAGGATACTGGTGTAGATGGGATTATGGCTGTTGTACCTTACTATAACAAGCCCTCTCAGGAAGGGATGTATCAACATTTTCGCACGATAGCAGAAGCCACGTCTTTGCCGCTTATGGTTTATAATGTACCGGGAAGAACATCAGCCAATCTTCTTCCGGAAACGGTTCGAAGACTGAGTGAAATTCCTAACGTCACAGCTCTTAAAGAGGCTGCAGGATCAATGGATCAAGTGAGCGAGCTCAAAAGACTTTTACCTGAGGATTTTGCAATTTACAGCGGGGATGACACCTTAACATTACCGATGCTTGCTTTGGGGTGCGAGGGGATTATTAGCGTGGCAGCGCATATCGTTGGCGATGAAATGAAGAGTATGATAGAGGCCTGGTTTTCAGGTGATGTAAAAACCGCGCTTCAATGGCACCTGAAACTAATGCCAATGTTTAAGGGAGTATTTGTAACCACGAATCCTGTCCCTGTTAAGTATCTTTTGAAACACGTCGGAATTAATGCGGGTGGAGTTAGACTTCCTCTTGTCAATGCGACTCCAGAAGAAGAAGCATTTTTGGATGATTTATTACAAGAAGTAAAAGGATAAGTAAAAGCATAAGAAAAGCATTTGCGGAAAGCAAGGTAGTTGGTTTACTAAGATGGGGCTAATTGTGTAATACAATAGCCTCATGTTTTTTTACGCATTTCGTGTCTATTCCATGACACAGATTGTAGGATTCTGTTAAATGGTAAGAAAGATATCACAAGGAGGGGAAAATTGTGAAAAAAGTATGAAGAAATAGTGGAATTTCGGTGAACTCTTTGTTAAAATGATGACGAGTTGTTTCTCTCACATTTGAGAAAGCTGTAGTTCCCAAGAATATCGACAAAACTGGAACTACAGAAAAGGGGGGAGTTATCAACATATTTTTTGAGGTGATACTTGTATAAACAACTAAGGAGGGAAAAGGAAGCAAATGAAAAAGGTAAAACATTTGATTCTGGGTGCAGCAACGCTCGTACTAGCGGGAGCAATTCTCGTTGGATGTGGAAGTACCAAACCAGCAGCAGCACCTGCGGAGCAACCGAAACCTGCAGCCGAGACTACTCAGCCAGCAAAAGCTACATATGTTGGTTCAGAGACTTGTAAGAGCTGTCATGCTGACGCAGCAAAGAATTTTGCTATGACCAAGCACGTCCAGGCCTTTAAACCATTATCCGATTTTCCAACAGATAAACCACTTGGTGAAATTACAGTATTCGACCAATCGAACACCGAAAAAGCAACATCAACTAAAATTGATCTCTCTAAAGCAAAAGTCTACGGCGTAATGATGAGTGATTATATAGTTGTTGAAATCCCGAAAGAAGCAGGTTTTAAATCTCCAATTTATCGTGCAGCTAAGCTTGAGAAAAAAGGCGATAAGTATGAAGTTTTAGCAGCTAAAGAAGACGATTTTGATAAAAACGGTACAAAAGATTGGGGTGCAGCTGCATTTACATGTGGGAATTGTCACGCTCCTGGAATCGCAGCAGGTTCTAAAGATCTAGGTATTTCCTGTGAATCTTGCCATGGAGCAGGAAGTAATCATATCACTGCTGAGAAGAAAGCAGGAACAATGAATGTAACCTCTAGTTCTTGCCTTACCTGCCATCCAACTGATCCTGCTAAAGATGCAACCACAGGTGCTATCACCACACAGAATCACTATGGAACACGGAATTTCAATACGAGTGCACATGCTTCAAATACGCAAAGCTGCTTACTATGCCATACCACACATACTGCCAATGCAAGCGGTCAATTGCTCAGCAAGGATAATCCCAAAGATGTCTGTGCTAAATGTCACTCTGACAAGAATTATGATCCAGAGCAGATAATGTGGAAGAATCCTACCGATAATAATGGACACATCACAAAGGATCACAGCTTTGGAGCCATCAAGTATGAAGATCTTGGGGATGATAAAGCAACAAAACCGCTCGAAGTTAAAAACCAAAAAGTTCTAGACCTCCTTAAGAAGGCATATCCTAAACTCTAATGATGTAAAAGAATCCTAAAAGCAGAAGGTTAGCCGATTCGTTCGGTTGGCCTTCTGCTTTTCGCTCTTGTCACCATAAGTTTTCCGAGTTATAATAAAATTAAATATATTGTGCGGTGAGTTTCATAGATGTTCCCGGAATACTTACGAATACCTAGGATCGTTGTATTCGTTTTAAGTATTTCACTATTTTTGTTTCCATTTTCGGATGTGGAAGCAAAATGGGGTAGCTCCCAAGAAGTAGTGGCACAATCTAACTTTATAATAGGTAAAATTTGGTGGAGGTGTAAAAGTTTGCCAAAAGAACATAAGGTTCAAATCATTCCTTTAGGTGGTTTAGGCGAAATCGGTAAGAACATGACCGTCATTCGTTATGATAATCAGATACTACTTATCGACGCGGGTCTTGCATTTCCAGAAGATGAAATGCTCGGAATAGATATTGTGATTCCAGACTACTCTTATTTGCTTGAGCATAGAGAAATGATCCTGGGAATTTTAGTGACGCATGGCCATGAAGACCACATTGGAGCACTGCCTTATTTGTTAAAAGATTTGGACGTTCCTATTTTTGCGACGCGTCTTACTCTGGGACTTATCCAGTCTAAGTTAAAGGAAACTAGCTTAAATAGTATTAAAGCAACGGTAGTTCAACCAAGAGACGTCATTAAGCTCGGAGTATTTAAGATTGAATTCATTAGAGTGAGTCATAGCATTCCTGATGCGGTCGCCCTAGCAGTGCACACACCACTAGGGGTAATTGTCCATACGGGTGACTTTAAGTTAGATCATACCCCAGTATCAGGAGATATATTGGATATCCATAAGTTTTCCGAGCTTGGTGACAAAGGTGTCCTTTGTCTCATGTCTGATAGTACTAATGTCGAGAAGCCTGGCTTTACTCTGTCGGAACGCAGCGTTGGTAAGATGTTTGAAGAAACCTTCGATAATGCTGAAGACCGAATTATTGTTGCAAGTTTTGCTTCTAATGTTCATCGGGTACAACAAGTCATCACCGCGGCTTATCGTACGAATCGTAAAGTCGCCGTGGTTGGGCGAAGTATGGTTAATGTCGTGGCGATTGCTGCTGAATTAGGCTATTTAGATATCCCAGAAGATACCTTGGTTGATGTGGACGAAATTGTTAATTTGCCCGGGAATCAGGCCTGTATTTTGACTACCGGTAGTCAGGGTGAGCCTATGTCCGCCCTCACTAGGATGGCAATGAGTGACCATCGTAGAGTTGAGATTCAACCTGGAGACACAGTCATCATTTCTGCGAATCCAATCCCTGGCAATGAGAAATCAGTTTCCCGAACAGTCGATCATTTGTTTAAGCTAGGGGCACATGTTATCTATGAATCCTTTCAGGGGCTGCACGTTTCAGGTCACGCCAGTCAGGAAGAATTGAAGCTGATGATGAATATGGTGCGGCCTCAATATTTTATTCCTGTACACGGCGAATATCGAATGTTAATCAAGCATGCCGAGTTAGCAGAGCAACTGGGAATTCCCAGAGAGAATACCTTTGTCGCTGATAATGGAAGCATCATTGAATTTACTCGACATGGAGCAAGTATCGCCGGAAGGGTCAGCGCGGGCAAAGTTCTAATTGATGGCCTCGGGGTAGGTGACGTTGGAAATATCGTACTGCGTGATCGTAAGCAACTCTCTCAAGACGGTATTCTAATTGTCGTCATGACGATAAGTCGGACAACGGGAACTATTGTCGCTGGACCAGATGTAGTGACCCGAGGATTTGTTTATGTACGTGAATCTGAGTCAATGCTTGATGAAGCGAAAGAAAAGGTTCGGCAGACGATGGCTCGTTTGAGGGAAAACCGTGTTACAGAATGGGCGGTCTTAAAGGGGCAGGTCCGAGATACCTTGAGCAAACATTTTTATGAAAAAACTCGTCGCCGCCCGATGATCTTGCCTATTATCCAGGAAGTAGAATAGAAAAAGTAAGAAGAGCTCATGGGCTCTTCTTTTTGTGATAGCCAAGGATCCTTCCATTCTTATATGAGAGTTTTTTAAGGAAGCAAAGGGACGTTTTTTCTGTTTTCATAGTTATTTCTTCGTTATATGAGATTTTTTACAAAAATCAGTATTCTATACGTATATTTAATTTCAAAAGATAAAATAATAGTACTCGTAAACTTCTAGAGATTTCCATCTTATATTCCAACCTCCTAACTGTCTGATCCAGAAGACCCAAGAGGTTAAATACAAGATCATGGCGTGGAATAAATTGGAGGGTAATTAGCAGTTCACTCGAAAGTGCTGACATGTTACTATGTAATTCCTGTCGCGGGAGTCGAAAGACAAAAATACAAAAATACAAAAGACAAATGCGGCAGAAAAAGGTGTTGACAATGAGAAGCCAATCTGCTAGAATCTATAAATGTCGCCACTAAGTGCGTCACGGTAAAAGCCGACAAATGGTCTTTGAAAACTAAACAACAAGGAACAGCCAATGACTCGTCAAGAGTTAAAGATTTAGAACATTTGAGCAATCAAATTTTCTTCATAAATTTTATGGAGAGTTTGATCCTGGCTCAGGACGAACGCTGGCGGCGTGCCTAACACATGCAAGTCGAACGGTCCAGTGTCTAACACCGAGTATTTTGGAGCTCGCAAGTTGGTGCCATGCGTGACGCTAAAGAAAACTCTGATTGTGCTGAGTAAGCGAAGCAGAATCGGTAGTTGCCTTATCCCTGAAGAGGGGGAAGAATGAGCGCTCCACGCATTCAATAAGTACCAACACGAAGCAGAGAATACTGGGTGTTAGATGCTGGATAGTGGCGGACGGGTGAGTAACGCGTGGGTAACCTACCCATTAAATCGGGACAACCCTTGGAAACGAGGGCTAATACCGGATAAGCTTAAGAGCTGGCATCAGCACTTAAGGAGAGGTGGCCTCTGAACATGCTACCGATAATGGATGGACCCGCGTCTGATTAGCTAGTTGGTGGGGTAAAGGCCTACCAAGGCGACGATCAGTAGCCGGCCTGAGAGGGTGAACGGCCACACTGGGACTGAGACACGGCCCAGACTCCTACGGGAGGCAGCAGTGGGGAATCTTCCGCAATGGACGAAAGTCTGACGGAGCAACGCCGCGTGTACGACGAAGGCCTTCGGGTTGTAAAGTACTGTCTTCAGGGACGAACGGTATGGGTGTGAATAATGCCTGTACATGACGGTACCTGAGGAGGAAGCCCCGGCTAACTACGTGCCAGCAGCCGCGGTAATACGTAGGGGGCAAGCGTTGTCCGGAATCATTGGGCGTAAAGGGCGCGTAGGCGGATATTTAAGTCTGGTGTGAAAACCTAGGGCTCAACCCTGGGAGTGCATCGGAAACTGGGTATCTTGAGGACAGGAGAGGAAAGTGGAATTCCACGTGTAGCGGTGAAATGCGTAGATATGTGGAGGAACACCAGTGGCGAAGGCGACTTTCTGGACTGTAACTGACGCTGAGGCGCGAAAGCGTGGGGAGCAAACAGGATTAGATACCCTGGTAGTCCACGCCGTAAACGATGAGTGCTAGGTGTAGAGGGTATCGACCCCTTCTGTGCCGCAGTTAACACAATAAGCACTCCGCCTGGGGAGTACGGCCGCAAGGTTGAAACTCAAAGGAATTGACGGGGGCCCGCACAAGCGGTGGATTATGTGGTTTAATTCGACGCAACGCGAAGAACCTTACCAAGGCTTGACATCCACAGAATCTCGAGGAAACTTGAGAGTGCCCTTCGGGGAGCTGTGAGACAGGTGGTGCATGGTTGTCGTCAGCTCGTGTCGTGAGATGTTGGGTTAAGTCCCGCAACGAGCGCAACCCCTATATTTAGTTGCTAACGAGTAAGGTCGAGCACTCTAGATAGACTGCCGGTGACAAACCGGAGGAAGGTGGGGATGACGTCAAATCATCATGCCCCTTATGTCTTGGGCTACACACGTAATACAATGGCCGGTACAGACGGAAGCGAAGCCGTGAGGTGGAGCGAATCCGAGAAAGCCGGTCTCAGTTCGGATTGTTCTCTGCAACTCGAGAACATGAAGTCGGAATCGCTAGTAATCGCAGGTCAGCATACTGCGGTGAATACGTTCCCGGGCCTTGTACACACCGCCCGTCACACCACGAAAGTCTGCAACACCCGAAGCCGGTGAGGTAACCCGAAAGGGAGCTAGCCGTCGAAGGTGGGGCCGATGATTGGGGTGAAGTCGTAACAAGGTAGCCGTATCGGAAGGTGCGGCTGGATCACCTCCTTTCTAAGGAGAACGGTTCACTCTAGTAGTGAGCGTATCCTATGGTCGATCCTTTGAAAAAGCTGATGCGAAAGCATTAAGAGTTCAAAGGTGAAGAGTCGAAAGACTCGAAATGCCGAAGAGGCAAAACAGGGAAACCTGTAAAGAGCTGTTTGAGTGCAAACTACTTGTTGTTTAGTTTTGAGAGACCAGAAATGGGAACTCACTATTTTTTTGACCAAAAGAGAGTGAAACTGAATAAGTTTTGTTCGAAAAATGGCAAAAAATACAGATTGAAAGTCTAGCTGAGACATGCTAAACTAACAATCCGCTAAGAGATGAAAGTCTCGAAGCAAAGTGTTCTTTGAAAACTGCACAGAGAAAAGAAATTAACTGTAAATTAGGATAAACATCTGAGAACCTAATGTGGCGGGACGTTTGGTCAAGCTACTAAGGGCGTACGGTGGATGCCTAGGCGCTAAGAGTCGAAGAAGGGCGCGGCGAGCGGCGAAACGCCACGGGGAGCAGTAAGCATGCATTGATCCGTGGATACCCGAATGGGGCAACCCATCCAGAGTCATATCTGGATATCGTTAACTGAATCCATAGGTTAACGAAGACAACCCGGGGAACTGAAACATCTAAGTACCCGGAGGAAGAGAAAGAATAATCGATTCCCTGAGTAGCGGCGAGCGAAACGGGAAGAGCCCAAACCGACCCCTTCGGGGATCGGGGTTGTAGGACCCTCTTTTAGGAATGGATTTCTAGCCGAAGTGATCTGGAAAGATCGAGCAAAGAAGGTAACACTCCTGTAGGCGAAAGGAAGACATTCTGTGAGGGTATCCTGAGTACCGCGGGACACGAGAAACCCCGTGGGAAACCGGGAGGACCACCTCCCAAGGCTAAATACTCCTTAGCGACCGATAGCGAACTAGTACCGTGAGGGAAAGGTGAAAAGCACCCCGGGAGGGGAGTGAAAAAGAACCTGAAACCGTACGCTTACAAGCAGTCAAAGCACCCTAGAGGTGTGATGGCGTGCCTTTTGTAGAATGAACCGGCGAGTTACGGTATGTAGCGAGGTTAAGGCGAGAAGCCGGAGCCGGAGCGAAAGCGAGTCTGAAAAGGGCGACTAGTTACATGCTGTAGACCCGAAACCGTGTGATCTACCCATGGACAGGGTGAAGGTGGGGTAAAACCTACTGGAGGCCCGAACTCACTGTCGTTGAAAAGGCAGGGGATGAGCTGTGGGTAGGGGTGAAATGCCAATCGAACACGGAGATAGCTGGTTCTCCCCGAAATAGCTTTAGGGCTAGCCTCGAATCGATGATTATTGGCGGTAAAGCACTGAATAGGCTAGGGGCCTTACCGGGTTACCGAACCTTATCAAACTCTGAATGCCAATAATTTAGATCGGGAGTCAGACTGTGGGGGATAAGCTTCATAGTCGAAAGGGAAACAGCCCAGACCATCAGCTAAGGTCCCAAAGTATACGCTAAGTGGAAAAGGATGTGGAATTGCACAGACAACCAGGATGTTGGCTCAGAAGCAGCCACCATTTAAAGAGTGCGTAATAGCTCACTGGTCGAGTGGTTCTGCGCCGAAAATGTAACGGGGCTCAAGCGTATCACCGAAGCTATGGCTTGGAATGGAATTATTAAGTCTTTAGATAGAGAACACAAAAGACGTTACTTCAGGAATTTTGCTTCCACTAAGGAAGACAAAAGCTTTAATCAAAGCAAAATTCCCAAATGTCTTTGGGGCTCAGCGTAAAGTCAATGCTAAGGATTTAATAATTCCATTCCAGGGGTAGGGGAGCGTTCTAAATGCAGCGAAGTTGTTCTGTAAGGAATGGTGGAGCGTTTAGAAGTGAGAATGCCGGTATGAGTATGCGAAAAGGTGAGTGAGAATCTCACCCGCCGTAAACCTAAGGATTCCTGGGGAAGGCTCGTCCGCCCAGGGTAAGTCGGGACCTAAGCCGAGGCGTAAAGCGTAGGCGATGGACAACTGGTTGAGATTCCAGTACCACTCTTAAGCGTTTGAGCAATGGGGTGACACAGAAGGATAGGTTAAGCGTGCCGTTGGTAGAGCACGCCCAAGCCCGTAGGGTGTGAGACAGGAAAATCCGTCTCGCGAGAAGCCTGAAAGGTGACGGGGAGCGAAAATAAGTAGCGAAGTAACCGACTCCAAGCTGTCAAGAAAAGCCTCTAGTGAGCAAGAGAGTGCCCGTACCGCAAACCGACACAGGTAGGTAAGGAGAGAATCCTAAGGCGCGCGAGAAAACCCTCGTTAAGGAACTCGGCAAAATGACCCCGTAACTTCGGGAGAAGGGGTGCTCTTTGAAAGAAGAGCCGCAGAGAAGAGGTCCAGGCGACTGTTTAACAAAAACACAGGTCCCTGCCAATCTGAAAAGAGAAGTATAGGGGCTGACGCCTGCCCGGTGCTGGAAGGTTAAGAGGAGAGGTTAGCCGCAAGGCGAAGCTTTGAATTGAAGCCCCAGTAAACGGCGGCCGTAACTATAACGGTCCTAAGGTAGCGAAATTCCTTGTCAGGTAAGTTCTGACCCGCACGAAAGGCGTAACGATCTGGACACTGTCTCAACGAGGGACTCGGCGAAATTGTAATACCCGTGAAGATGCGGGTTACCTGCGACAGGACAGAAAGACCCCATGGAGCTTTACTGTAGCTTGACATTGGATTTTGGTATAAAATGTACAGGATAGGTGGGAGACAAAGAAGCTAGGGCGCCAGCCTTGGTGGAGTCGCCGGTGGGATACCACTCTTTTTGTACTGAAGTTCTAACTTAGACCCCTGAATCGGGGTTGAGGACCGTGTCAGGTGGGCAGTTTGACTGGGGCGGTCGCCTCCTAAAGAGTAACGGAGGCGCCCAAAGGTTCCCTCAGCGCGGTTGGAAATCGCGCGTAGAGTGTAAAGGCAAAAGGGAGCTTGACTGCGAGACCAACAAGTCGAGCAGGGACGAAAGTCGGGCTTAGTGATCCGGTGGTACCGAGTGGAAGGGCCATCGCTCAACGGATAAAAGCTACCCTGGGGATAACAGGCTTATCTCCCCCAAGAGTCCATATCGACGGGGAGGTTTGGCACCTCGATGTCGGCTCATCGCATCCTGGGGCTGTAGTAGGTCCCAAGGGTTGGGCTGTTCGCCCATTAAAGCGGTACGTGAGCTGGGTTCAGAACGTCGTGAGACAGTTCGGTCCCTATCCGTCGCAGGCGCAGGAAATTTGAGAGGATCTGACCCTAGTACGAGAGGACCGGGTTGGACGGATCACTGGTGTACCAGTTGTCTCGCCAGAGGCACAGCTGGGTAGCTATATCCGGAGCGGATAAGCGCTGAAAGCATCTAAGCGCGAAACCGACCTCAAGATGAGATTTCCCACAGCACAAGCTGGTAAGACCCCTGAATGATGATCAGGTTGATAGGCCCGGTGTGGAAGCGCGGTGACGCGTGGAGCTGACGGGTACTAATCGGTCGAGGGCTTGACCTAACAAACGCAGGCAAGCGGTTCACTCACTTTGGGCTCAATCTTAAGTGAGGAAGAGATTATCTTAATTACAGTTAAGACATTACATCTGTGCAGTTTTGAGGGAATAGGGTTCCGAAAGGAGCTTGAAACTTCAAAGATCTGGTGATTATTCCGGAGGGGTTCCACCCGTTCCCATACCGAACACGGAAGTTAAGACCTCCAGGGCTGATGATACTTGGACCGCAGGGTCCTGGGAAAGTAAGTCGTTGCCAGGTAAGCGTAAAGAGACCGTCTTTAATAGATGGTCTTTTTGCTTTTTTACTGCGTAAAAAACGACGGGAATGTGCATGATTCTTTGGGGTTAGTTCCACCCGTTCGGCTCACACGGCGATAGTATTCCTTTGACAGTTTGCCGTGTGGCCGAAACAGTCCACCGGACTGTTTCGTGGCGCCGCGAAGTCTCTCTCTCCAGCACAGCGGCTTGGCCGAAATGATATCCCATATCATTTCGTATCTCGAACACGGAAGTTAAGACCTCCAGGGCTGATACGAAATTATCCGGTGGATGATTTCGGGGCGAGTGCCAAGGCTACAGACGCATTCTGAGAGGCGCCGCCCTACTTGGACCGCAGACGTAACAGTCCAGTGGACTGTTACGCGGCCAGCGCCACATCCCCAAAGAATGACTGATTGGCGTGGCCTCCTGGGAAAGTAAGTCGTTGCCAGGTAAGTAAGTGCAGAGACCGCTTTTCTAAATGATCTCTTTTTCTTTTTTATAATAGAAATATTTTTCTGAAATCTAGAAAAATTACATCATTTTGAGCAGGTTCTTGCGAAGGGGTGTCGAATAATTATATGTCATGAGTTTTGGATCATAACGGGATGCAAATTGTACTTTCAACCGCCTAAGTGATCTCAGAGGAGATCGAATCTTTAATAAAGAAAAGATATTCTGTAAGCAGGTTAAAAATAATCTTTCCTTTAAATAACGACGACTGAATCTACCAGCACCCCGAGTATCTCCTGAGCCCAGTAAGGCAAGAGAGGAGGTTTTTTGTGTGCAAAACAAGTTTAACCTAGATCTCAAGTCAATTCTTTTTATTCTCGTTATCCTTTTAATTGGCGTAACAGCTATTGTCACAATTACGACCTAAGGGTAAAAAGCCGCCAATCATTTTATCTTTGATGAGATGATTGGCGGCTTTTTACTTTTACGTAATTGGATGTTCCGCTAGCATGAAATAATCTCAAAAAAGATAGTATTTGTGAGTGTTTTCTGGTTAATAAATTGAGAATTTGAACAAACTAAGCTCGATGTAATCAGAAGGTAAAGGCTATTTTAAATTAAAGGTATAAAGGAGGAAGTATTTTGAAGATCAAAAAGACATTACTCGGTCTTGGATTAATTGCGTTACTGGGTATAGTGCTAGTAGGTTGTAAAGCTCAACAACAACCTGCTCCGGCACCACAAACGGGACAGCCCGCTCCTACAACTACTGCTCAATATGTTGGGAGTGAAACGTGTAAGGGTTGCCACGCGGAGTATCATACCAATGCTTCAAAGTCAAAACACTTTAGCGCATTCAAACCTCTTTCGAGTTATTCGTTGGATAAGCCAGCAGGACAGATTAAAGTATTTGATGCTTTAACAACGGATACAGCTAAGTCAGGTACAGTTGATTTATCACAGGGGAGTCAAGTCTATGGCGTCATGATGGATCGCTATGTTGTCGCTAAGGCTCCTGAAGGTTTCAAAGAGAAGGTATATCGTGTAGCTACTATTGAGAAGACCGGAGATAAATATACACTTAAACCGGCAAAAGAAGCTGATGTAGATAAAGATGGAAAACCGGATTGGTCAGCAGAAAGTTTTACTTGTGGTAAATGCCATGCTCCTGGAGTTGTAGTGAATTCGAAGGATTATGGTATATCTTGTGAGTCCTGTCATGGTCCTGGTGGAAATCACGTAACGGCTGCAGATAAAAAGGCAACTATGGATCCCAAGACTGCTACAGATGCATGTAATACATGTCATGCTAGTAATCCGACTAAGAATGCAGATGGGGTCTGGATAGCTAATACCCACTATGGAACCCGAAATTTCTTTGCAAGCAAACATGCCCAGAATGCATCTACAAATTGTCTAGCCTGTCATGATCCCCATAAAGTCAATGCAACTGGATCTTTGCTAAAAGCCGATAAGGCACAAGATCTATGTGCGAAGTGCCATGCAGGAAAAACTTTTGACCTTGATAAGATAATGTGGAAGAACCCAACTGATGAGCGTGGCCACTTTACTAAGGACCATAGTTTCGGAGCCCTTCCATATGCAGACTTAGGTGATGATCCAAGTACGAAGCCAATCGAAATGAAGAATCAAAAGGCTATTGATTTAATAACAAAATTGCTTCCAGCTGCTGCAAAATAATTATATTGTAGTATTCGAGTGCACTCTCATAAAGTAAGGTATTCAAAAGCACGGCTCTAAATAGCAGATAGTCATCGGTCGGATAGAAGTAAAGGTATTAGAAAAGTCCTAGGAATAAAAACAAATTCCTAGGACTTTTTTTGAAACTAAACTTCCTTTTTGTTGACGCTTGAAAAAACAATTTAATTTAGCGGCAGTGTCTGTGAATCAGCTTGAGAACTTACCACTTCATTATACCATTTTTCATGGTGCCCTTTGGCAAATTCAGATGAAACTGTTCCATCAATCATCCCAGATAGTGCATCTTTTGAACCGGGATGAAAGAGCCCTAGATAGGAGTGCCCGATAATAGCTGCTCCGACGACTGCAGCTGCCATATCATGAATAGCATAAGCCATTAAGACAAGAGAAGGGGAGAAAGAATCGCTAAACCACATAATTAGTCCACTGAGGACAAGGAGTCCACATCCGATAATTCCGAGGAGGGAGTTAATTTTCTCTCCGGCGTTTAGACTTCCTTGAGCAGGGAGTTTTACATGCCCGCCGAAGAATTCCTTGGCAAAACCCGTAATCCAGATAATATCATCCTTTGACCAAGTGAAGATTTCCTTAAGCCATATTTTCGTTGTCTTTGGTGTTCCAAAAATCATCATCAGCGGGACAATAAGGATAAATGGGACAGCTGCAATTCGATGAACGAGTTTTGTAAAGGCAACTCCGCCATGACCGATGGTTGAAGCGATAGTTCCGAAAAATAGGACCATCCCTGAGAGGAAGAGTAGTCCAAAAAAGATGGCGTTAGCCCAGTGGGTAATTCGCTCTTTTTTATTGAATCGTTGTACTCGATTACTCATGTATATCGTCCTCCTTTTTGCGGGAGTTTGAGAGTCCTGCGAAAGCTACAGCACCGACAACAACACCTAACCCGGCCTTAGCGACAGGTTTGATGGCATCCTGCCAGACTCCAATCGTAGCCGAGGGCTCTATATCTTGAGGCCCTGCTTCGATATGAACTCCCTTTGGAACGAGATAAGCAACTTGTGTTCCACCAACTTTGTCCCCACTGTAAAGAGTATAATCAAGACCTAGAAGTTTGGCCTGAGCTAGACGCTTGTTTGATTCTTCTTGTAGTTTGTTGGGGTCAATTGCGGATCGTGCGCCAGTCGGACAATTCACGGTACAGGCGGGAACCTCTCCACGTTCTTGGCGGTCTATACAAAGCGTACATTTCTCAGCTTTTTTGACCGTTTCATTAAAATGGGATTGTCCAAAGGGACAAGCCGTGACGCAAAATTTGCAACCCACGCATTTTTCGGGGTCACGCTGTACGATACCATCGGGTTTTTTTGTGATGGCATCTACAGGACATACTTTTGCGCATGAGGGTTCTCCACAATGCAAACAACCCATAGGGAAGGTATAAAGTTGAGGGCCTTTTTCGGTTGCGAGCACCTCATTATGTACTTTTAGCCAGGAAATACCAGCGGAGACCTTGTTCTCATGTTTACAGGACAGGGCACAGGATTTGCACCCGAGGCAGTTACTTAGATCTACTAAAATTCCGTACTTTGCCATGCGCTTTTCCTCCCTTCCTTAAGCCTTGCTAATTCGGCATTGAATGTTTTTTTGCGGGAACGATTGTCCAATCGGATCGATAACATTTGGGAACAGACTGTTAACTGGTTCAAGCTCATAGAGTGAGTGCTTTCCGAAATAGGGTTGTGTATTAACAACTTTTTCATGAATTCCCTGTGTTACTTTTGCTGTAAGTGTAAGTTTTCCAAACTTAGTTTCGACTAAAACCCTGTCGCCATTCTTAATTCCAGCTGCGCCTGCTGTTTTAGGATGGATTTCTAGATAGGGTTGTTCCACTTCAGTCGCCCAAGAAAAATGTGCATTTTGTGTATGGTAATGAGAGGCTACTTTAGACGTATTAAGGTAGAGTGGAAAATCTTTGGCAACTTCTGAAGTATTTCCAGGGGATTTTTCTGTCGGAATGTACAGGGGTATGGGTTCTTTCCAATCTTTAATATAGAAGTTAATCTTCTTATCGGCAGTCTTAAATTCCAACTTACTATACTTTCGTGGTTTTGGATCTTTTTCATCAGGGCATGGCCAGTAGACCCCACCGGGAGTATTGAACATTCTCTCGATCGATATTCCACCACAATTATTTTTGTTAAACATACGGTCAATTTCTTCCCAGCATTGCTCGGGATTTTTGGGATAGAAGGGAAGTGCGGGCTCCTGACCGAGAGCTTTGGCAAGCATAGCCCAAACTTCGAAGCCTGATTTTGTTTCCCCCAGTGGCTTCACCACTTGTTCACGCCATTGGATCGTCCGGTTAATTCCTTTGACGGCACTCGCTTCCTCAAACCAATGAGTAGCAGGTAGGATTACGTCAGCAAGGGCAGCCGTGTCATCTATAATCAAGGTATAGGAAACAAGAAAGGCCTTTTCAAACTGTTCCTTCATCTTGGCCGAGTTCGGCCAAGTAACAACAGGGTTGCCCATAGAATAAACCATTTTGATATCACCTTTTTCTAGGCTTGTAATGACGTCTTGATGTTTAATCTTTTTGGGAGATACTTTTAATTCCTTGGGATAGAAGTCTTCTGGTTTTCCATAGCTTTGTAGGTGGGCTACTATTCCAGCACCAGGCTTACCGATATTTCCCATAAGATACATAAGGGACTCAAAAGCATAGGTGGCAGATGTGCCATTGGTCGTCATGATAATTCCACGACCACTCCAGAACATTCCAGGCTTAAGGGTCGCAATGTCTTTAGCCAATTGTTCAATGACGGCTTTGGGAATGCCTGTAACTTTCTCAGCTTCCTCTATAGAGAACAATTCGACTGCTGTAGTTAGCTTATCGAATCCAGAGGTATAGTTCTGGATAAAATCCTGATCATAAAGATTATTCTTTATGATGTAGTTGATGAGCGTATAACCTAGGAAGCCATCTGAACCGGGATTAATCATGATGAACTGATCAGAAATCCGTGCGGTTTTGGTTAATCGGGTGTCGATTGTAATCACTTTACCGCCATTTTTGCGGCACTCCATAATCCATTGGGCTTGTCCGGCTTTAATCTCGGCGATATTTGCACCGACGAAAATTACGAGTTTTGCTTTAGCTAAGTCATGGGCAGGATTGGGTTGGTCTGCACTACCCAGTTGAGCTGTCCGAACGACTTTTTCTGTTTGCTTACAGATTGGATCCGTCCCGAAAGATGGAATACCATTCGTGTCCATAAAGAGCTGCCACGCGTTACCTGAGGCATGACCACCAGGTTTAGGATCAAAGCCAAGAATTTTCCCGTTATTTTTTTTGTGATTTTCAGCAATAAGTTGTATGGCCTCTTGCCAAGAAATCTTTTGGAAACTTCCATCGGCCATTTTTTTCATCGGAGAGAGCACTCGATTGGGGCTATAGACCATTTGAATCATTTCGACCGGTTTAGGGCAAAGTCCACCTTTGTTGAAGGGGTTTTTCTCATCCCCATATACGCCAATAATCTTGTCTTCAGACACGGCTACTTTCAGACCGCACCCACCACTGCAAAGGCTACAAACACTTTTTTTCCACACGATATTAGGCATTTTTGCTGCTTCTTCTGCAGATACAAGTTTAGGAATCCAGGACCCTGTTGCGGCTGCAAATGCAGTACCTGCAGATAGTTTAAGGAATGAGCGACGACTAACATCAAAGAAACTTGAGTTTTTCTCCATTCAGATATCCTCCCTTAAGATTAGCTATTGAATTGATAATATTAGGGTTAATACCTTGTGTATGTGAGTCTTTTCACCTTGGTTACCGAGCTTCCTTGGATTTGGACATTACCGGAAAATTAGTGATAAATATTACAAATGTGCACATACTTATTAAACGATAAATAATATTTTTCGTAAAATAAGTATTCTAAATTGTTCTATAGTATTATTTTATTGAGGATCGACCCAGAACTTTAGAATTGAGAGAATTAGACAAGATTCTATAAAGAGAAGAGAATACCCCTAGGATGAGGTCCAAGCTAAGTAGAATATTAGATTGAAATAGCAAAAGAAGCGAAAAAACTCGCTTCTTTTGTGTAAGTGCTCCTTAAAGAAGTCACTTCAGATGCAGAAATTTCGTGCTGGCCGTCACGAAGCTTCTACAATATGAACTTTGAGTTACCCGTCAATGTCGACTCCATCCCCCATTTGTTCTTCGGCATACTCGATCAATTTTTTGACCATGTTTCCACCGATTTGCCCGACTTCTCGGGTTGTCATGTTCCCAAACCCTTTATCCTTGATGTCGTCATCCAAATGGAGTTCTTCGGCTACTTCCCACTTAAGCTGATCCAACTGCTTTTCGGATTCAGGAACCATAGGCGTGTTATTGCTCATCTGACCTTCCTCCTTTATATATTCAGCTAGATTCGACGGGAAATATTTAATGGAGCACTTTTAAATTGCCCAAAGTGAAAGGTTTTTATACAATAAAGCACACTATTATAAAAAAGGACAAAAAATTAGCCCAACTGTTGCTGGGCATAGAGCAGAGGGGTTAGATTGAGGAGGAGTGAGATGAGAAGGTAACCAGTGTATTACACTAGTTGTGAAACTATATGCTTTCACAACTAGATTGTAACCTATTCCGCAAAGGTTTTCTAGTCCATTTACTATAGTCGGAATATTAAAATTATTTACTTAATGCCTCATAAGCGTGTAAAATAGGAGGTACAAGACTAGCAGAGAAAGGTAATTGTTGTAGAGTGATAGGTAAGGCATATTCTATTCATCTTAATGGAATCGTCCAAGGCGTTGGATTTAGACCTTATGTCTTTAGACTCGCACATGAGATGGGAATCCAAGGGTGGGTTAGTAATTCAAGCCATGGAGTAGATATCCATGCTGAAGGAACTCAAGTGGATTTGTTTTATGATAGACTGTTAAAGGAAACCCCTTCTCTAGCAAAGGTTACAGGGGTGGAACAGTGTGAAGTATCCTTGCACAATTACCGAAGTTTTGAAATCATTCAAAGTAGAGATGAAGGAAATCCCGATGTACTCATCTCACCTGACGTGGCAACGTGTGCAGATTGTCTAGACGATTTAAGGGATCCCAATAATCGACGCTATCAGTATCCTTTCACGAATTGTACAAACTGTGGACCCCGTTACACAATCATACGGGATGTTCCTTATGATCGTTCACAGACAACTATGAACGGCTTCCCTATGTGCAAGGAATGCGCAAAAGAGTATGAAAACCCGCTGGACCGAAGATTCCATGCCCAACCGGTAGCCTGCGCTCACTGCGGACCCTCGGTTCAGCTGGTGAATGCTCAAGGGGAAGCTCTCCCGGGCTTAGGAATCGATCAACTTGCTCAAGGCGCCATTCTTGCGGTCAAAGGACTGGGTGGATTTCATCTGGTATGTGATGCTCGGAACCCAAAGTCTGTTCAGCGTTTGCGTGAACGAAAAGAACGTGGCGCAAAGCCATTTGCTTTAATGGCCCAGAATCTTGCTGTAATTCACGAACAGCTCAAGGTTTCTTCCTTAGAAGAAAATCTTCTAACGAGTACGGCAGCGCCGATTGTTATTCTAGAAAGGCGAATTGATGCAGCGAATTCGCTCCCGGTAGAAGTTGCTCCTGGACTCCATACTTTGGGTGTGATGCTTCCTTATACTCCACTTCATTCCCTGCTTTTTGAGGCGCCCTGCGATTTTCTAGTGATGACGAGCGCTAATCTGAGTGGGCGTCCGTTAATCTACACGAATGAAGAAGCAGTGCAGGAACTTAAAGGGATTGCGGACTATTTTCTCTTGCATAACCGAGATATTTATCACCCCTGTGATGACTCTGTCTTACAGGTTATAGGGGAAAAAACCGTTTTTCATCGTCGTGCTCGTGGATATGTCCCTTTGCCTCAGAAAAATCCAGAAGAAGTGTTTTCTGCGATTTTAGGGGTTGGGGGAGAGCTAAAGAATGCATTTTGTTTAGCCTCAGGACCTAGGGCCTTTGTCAGCCAATACATAGGTGATATGGAAGGGTATGCGAACTTTCTTCGCTTTCGCCAGGAACTATCTTCCTTTCAAAAGGTAGTTCGGATTATCCCAGAAGTTGTTGCCCATGATACTCATCCCAATTATCAAACCACTCGTTTTGCTAAGGAAAGTCCTTGGCCAAGCATCGAGGTACAGCATCATCATGCCCATCTGGTGAGTGTTCTGGGTGAACATGAAGTGACGGCCCCAACGTTTGGTGTAATCTGTGACGGGACAGGCTGGGGTGATGATCAAAAAATATGGGGTTTTGAGTTTCTAAAAGGAAATGCGAGGAGCTATGAGCGGGTAGCTCATCTCGAGTATCTTCCTTTACCAGGCGGAGATGCCGGGTCTAAGCATCCACTGCGAATTGCGTATACCTATGCGAAGTCCCTACTTTCTAAAGATGAATGGTCGATGAGTCAGGCCCTCTGGGAACGCCTCACTCCATCTGAGCGAAACATACTAGACCAGCAGCTCGAGAAGAAAATTCAGGTCTTCGAGACTTCCAGCGCAGGGAGACTCTTTGATGCCATAAGTGCTCTATTAGATGTTTGCACTGAAGTGACGTATGAAGGGCAAGCCGCGATTGAACTCGAGTCACGTGCAAGTGTATGGCTCCAAAAGAGTAATGAAGGATTAATGCCTACTTCCCACAGTGATAACGCATTTCCCACCCCTTATTATTCAATGGATTGGGTGTGGGAGGAGAAGGGGTTAATATTAAAGATTAGTCGGTTACTCCAAGGTATCATTCGCGATTACCTACGGGGAAGGGAGCCTGGCTGGATTGCCTATCAATTCCATGACTCTATCGCGCATGCGATTGTCCAGACTGTACGTAAACTGCACATTGGGCAGGGCCCTCTCGTATTAACTGGCGGAGTATTTCAAAATAAATTGTTAACGGAAAGGGTCTTAGCCCTCTGTCAGATTCATCAAATTCAGGTGCTCCGGGCAAAGGAACTCCCGCCTGGAGATGGAGGACTTTCCTTTGGTCAAGTATTAATTGCGAATGAGGTGTGTAAATCATGTGTCTAGCTATTCCAGCCCGAGTGGTTTCCATCGATGAAATGATGGCTAAAGTAGATATGATGGGGAATGAACGAACTGTTGGGACCCATCTGGTACCAGAGGTTAAGGTAGGGGAATACGTTTTAGTCCATGCAGGATTTGCTATTGAAGTCATAGATGAGCAAATCGCTAAAGAAACCGAAGAATTATTATTAGAGGAAGCGGATGCCCGTGAAGAGTAGAGAGAATAATCAACAAGCAACGAAAGAATTAGCGGCCCACTATCTTGAGGAAATTAAAGAACTAGCTACGGAACACTATACTGTCATGGAGGTCTGTGGAACGCATACCGTAGCGATTGCGAAGAACGCTCTGCGCGATCTATTGCCCCCTCAGATACGACTGGTCTCTGGGCCGGGGTGCCCAGTCTGTGTTACAGACAGTAGTGATATTGATCGTTTCTTATATCTCGCAGCTCAGCCTAACGTAATCACTGCCACTTTCGGAGATATGATCCGAGTACCTGGATCTGAGAAAAGCTTACAAGTTTTGCGTGGAGAGGGTGCTGATATACGGATTGTCTACTCCACTCTTGATGCACTCGAATTAGCTCGTAAAAATCAGGATAAGGAAGTCGTCTTTTTAGGGGTTGGGTTTGAGACCACTGTCCCCACGGTTGCAGTGAGTATTGAAAGTGCAAAGCAAGAGGGGCTAAAGAATTTCAGTGTCATGTCCATGCATAAAATCGTACCTCCGGTGCTTCAAGCCTTAGCTGAAGATCCAGAACTTGAAGTCAATGCTTTTTTAGATCCCGGGCATGTATGTTCAATTATTGGGACAAAATCCTTGGAGTTTATGGCAAAGGACTATGGAAAACCTGGAGTGGTTACTGGATTTGAGGCTTTGGATATTCTGGAAGCCTTAGTGATGCTTCTTCGTCAACGAGCGGAAGGACGCTCAGAAATTGAGATCCAGTATAAGCGAGTCGTAAAACCCGAAGGAAATCCTATGGCGCAACAGTTCATCGAGAGAGTCTTTGAACCTGTGGATGCACGCTTCCGAGGTATAGGCATCATTCCGCTTGGGGGCTTGGGAATTCGCACGGAATACCAAGAATGGGATGCGGTAAGGAAATTTTCACTCCCAGAGTTTGATTCGCCGGAGATACCTGGTTGCTGTTGTGGTAAGGTACTCAAAGGACAAATTATCCCATCAGAATGTCCATTGTTTGCTCGCAAATGTACCCCAATTGATCCCGTAGGACCCTGTATGGTCTCCACTGAGGGGTCGTGTGCAGCCTATTTCCGATATGCACAAAGGAGAGGATAGAATGGATAGAATCATCATGGCCCATGGGAGTGGGGGACGGCTGAGTCATCAATTGATCCAGGAGATTTTTCAAAAATATTTAGGAAATGAATACCTTAATCAAATGAATGATGCTACTGTCGTGCCTGGAAGTGGGAAGCTTGCCATAACCACTGACTCCTTTGTTGTTTCTCCTATATTTTTTCGCGGAGGAGACATTGGAAAATTATCGGTGTGCGGTACGGTCAATGATTTAGCCGTTTCTGGGTCAGATCCGCGTTTTCTTTCTTTAGGTGTTATCCTGGAGGAAGGATTTTTACTCGAAGACCTTGAACAAATTGTTCGGAGTATTGCGGAGACTGCGGAAGAGGCCGGTGTATTCGTGGTTTGTGGAGATACCAAGGTCGTTGAGCTGGGAAGTGCGGACAAAATCTTCATAAACACGACAGGAATCGGATGGGTAACGGAACGTAAGGTTGGACCGCAACATATCCGCCCGGGGGACTATGTCCTCATCAGTGGAACGATTGGAGATCATGGAGTAGCCATCTTGGCTGATCGACAAGGCTTAGAGTTTGAGACACCGATAAAAAGTGATTGTGCCCCACTCAATGGATTGATTGATAGTTTCTTTATGCAAGGCGTTCGCTGTATGCGTGACCCTACTCGGGGTGGGGTAGGAACAACGATAAATGAATTAGCGCGTCAGGCTCAGGTGGGTATTCTCCTAGAAGAAGAAAAGCTTCCGTTAAATCCTGGAGTAGAGGGAGCCTGTGGAATGCTTGGGTTGGATCCTTTATATCTCGCGAATGAGGGGAAAGTTCTAGCCATAGTCTCTCCTGAAGTAGTGCAAGACGTATTAGACCATATGCATAAGCATCCTTTAGGAAAAAAAGCCGCTATCATAGGACGAGTAATGGAGTCAGATCCAGGGCTTGTACTTCTCGAGACATCACTTGGGGGAAAACGTATCGTAGGCATGCTCGAAGGAGAGCACCTGCCGCGGATATGCTAGATATTATGGAATAACATAGAGAGAACTGTATAAGAAAAAATCAGGGTGACATTAGTTATAGATAAGACTTAAACCTACAAGAGAGAATTGGGATGAGGTGGCAAGGAATGCGAGTTGCTGTAATAGACGGTCAGGGTGGTGGAATTGGGAAGCATATCGTGGAGCAGTTGCGCAAGCGAATACCTGATCTTGAGATATTGGCCTTAGGAACGAACGCACTTGCGACAGGTGCCATGCTTAGGGCGGGAGCTACAGAAGGGGCCTCAGGTGAATCGGCAATATGCTTTAATACTGACCGAGTGGATATTATAGCTGGTTCCTTAGCTATAGTGACTGTTTACGGATTGCTGGGGGAAATCACTCCTGCGATGGCTACAGCGATATCCTCAAGTAAGGCGGATAAACTTCTGATACCAATCCAACGAAGCAATATCATGGTTATCGGAACGACTCGGATGCCTTTGCCCCATCATGTGGAGACTTTAGTTAGTGAGATAGAAAAAAGGGCCGCAGAATAGCTATTCTAGAAAAACGAGTAGCCAGTTCGATTTGAACTGGCTACTCGTTTTTTATTCGGATTTTATTTCCATCTACGTTTTGCAATTAGCATGAGTAAGTAGAAAGTTTTATTTCTCCATATGATAAGAAGATGCTATAATAAACGTTATTATGCCTGAAGAGATGAATCAAGGAGAGAAGTAAGATATGGACAGATCGAATATTTTAGGAGAAGAGAAGATAGGAAAACTGTTACTAAAGTTTTCAGTTCCTGCGATTATTGGGATGCTTGTAAATGCGTTTTACAGCGTTGTTGATCGAATTTTTGTAGGCAAGGGCGTGGGCCCTGAGGCCTTATCGGGGATT
Organism: Desulfitobacterium elongatum; assembly: GCF_055378975.1. Lineage (NCBI taxonomy): Bacteria > Bacillati > Bacillota > Clostridia > Eubacteriales > Desulfitobacteriaceae > Desulfitobacterium > Desulfitobacterium elongatum. The sequence goes on from NZ_AP038772.1 coordinate 1,542,933, forward strand.
GCAATTAGTTTTCCTATTCCGCTAATCATTATGGCTTTTAGTATGCTAGTTGGAATCGGTGCCACCTCACTGATTTCTATTCGTTTGGGTCAACATAGAAAAGAGGATGCAGAACGTATCGTCGGAAATTCCTTGACACTCCTTTTGCTAATATCGGTCGTTATTAGTCTTGTAACCTTTCTTTTTATGGATGGATTACTCATACAGTTCGGTGCCAGTCAAGAGGTTCTGCCATATGCTCGAACCTTTGTTAAAGTCTTACTCTGGGGAACGGTTTTCCAAAGCATCGGCTTCGGGATGAATAACTTCATTCGAGCCGAAGGAAATCCAAAAGTCGCGATGTTTACGATGATTTTGGGAGCGGTACTGAATATCATACTAAATCCTATCTTCATTTTTGTTTTTAAGTTGGGAGTCGCAGGCTCGGCGTTGGCAACCGTAATTTCGCAGATGGTGACATCGATCTGGGTGCTATACTACTTCTTAAGCGACCAATCGTCTCTTAAACTACACTTTGTAAATTTGAAGTTGGACAAACTGATTATTCGCGAGATTGTAGCTATCGGGGTATCACCATTCTCCATGCAGATTGCAGCGAGTGTGATCACCGTAATTTTTAATAAGAGTCTTGCCTTTTACGGGGGGGACTCTGCGATTGCAGCGATGGCAGTTATTAACGGGATTGTTATGATGATTTTCATGCCTGTCTTTGGGATTAACCAAGGTGCTCAGCCTATCATCGGGTATAATTATGGTGCGAGGAAATATAAACGAGTTAGGCAGACGCTCTGGCTCGGAATTCTAGGAGCTACAGGGTTCATGGTCCTAGGTTTTCTTGTGACCCATCTTATCCCCTACGGACTGATGAGCCTTTTTACTAGCGACCCAGAACTCATTCGCGATGGAGTCGAGGGATTGAAAATTTATCTAGTAATGCTTCCTATTATTGGCTTGCAGATTGCGGTCGTAAACTATTTTCAAGCAACGGGTCAACCCAAAAAATCTCTGTTCTTAAGCTTATCACGTCAATTAATCTTTTTAATTCCGGCACTTTTGATCCTGCCTCGTTTCTATGGGCTTATCGGAGTTTGGATGGCGGGGCCAGTATCGGATGTTGTTTCGACTGTTGTTACCGCAATTTTATTATTTTTTGACTTGAAGCGTTTGGGCCGACTTGATAATCAAGAGCAAGAGCCTGTATATGCAGAGGCATAGTCGTTTGTCATGAATATCTTTACACGCAAAAATTTTCTGTGTTACAATAATCGATGGACGAAACGAAGGAGGAATCTTTGTGTCAGGACATTCCAAATGGGCTAATATTAAACATAAAAAAGCAAAAGCAGATGCACAAAAAGGGAAGATATTTACGAAACTCGGACGAGAACTCATTGTGGCAGCTCGTACCGGTGGTGGGGATCCAAATAATAATTTCCGCTTAAAAATTGCCATTGATAACGCTAAGTCTGCTAATATGCCGAATGATAATATCCAAAGAGCGATCCAAAAAGGAGCCGGTGGTGGAGAAGGTACCAATTACGAAGAGTTACGTTATGAAGGCTATGGCCCAGGTGGAGTTGCAGTTATGGTGAACGTCGTAACTGATAATCGAAACCGTACCGCAGGTGAGATGCGTCACATTTTCTCGAAAAATGGTGGGAATCTCGGAGAAACTGGCTGTGTTAACTGGATGTTCAATGAAAAAGGACAACTCACTCTCCCGAAAGAAGACTTAAAACTCGAGGAGGATGAGTTAATGCTTGTTGCTCTTGAAGCAGGGGCAGAGGATATGGACCAAGAAGAGGAGAGCTTTGTTATCTATACAGATCCTGCAGAAATGGAAGCAGTACGGCAAGGTATACTCGATCAAAGAATTGAAATATCGGAAGCAATTGTCAACCTTATCCCACAAAATACAGTCGAAATCGCTGATGTGGATCAGGCTAAAAAGCTCATTCGCTTAATGGATCTCCTGGAAGAACATGATGACACTCAAGGAGTTTATGCAAACTTTGAGTTCGCTGATTCTCTATCTGAAGAGGATCTTGATTAATTTAGCCATTAGTTAGAGCCTTATGAGAATTAATCTTCAGTAATTTAAATTTTGTCAAGGGCAAGCTGGGGGCTTGTCCTTTTTACTGAGAAAGAGAGCAGTTTTTCTTTCTTACCTAACCGGGGGGGTTGTAATCAAGAAATCTTGGCAATGCTACGGATAAAGAGTATTGTCAGGAGGTTATGATTGTGTTTATTTCCCGTTATAAGCAATTTGTTCTTATTTTAGCGATTGGGATAGGACTAGGAATTCTTGTTCCAGTCCTGATTCAGAAGATACCCCTCGGAGACCCCTCTAGCGAAAATAATGTGCTTGCGGATGATGCAGAGGTAGTTAACAAAGGAATTCCGATTCAGTCAGGAAATTATTCTGTACTTGTTCAAGATGGAATCCTATCCATACTTCAGGGTGACCCTCAAACCGGTCAAGTTCTACTCTCTGGATTAGATGTTAAACACTGGCCGCAGGAGATGCAATCGATGGTCACACGAATTGAATTCCATTCTTTAGATGAAGTTCAATCCTTCATCGATTCTATGAGTGAAGAATTGTGGTTGGAATAAAACATTTTTAACAAGGAATTATTTGCCCTCCTGTCGAATTCACTGGGATAGAGAGGAAGGCGAATATGCTCATACTTGGTATTGACCCGGGAACCGCGATTATGGGGTATGGTCTAATTGAAAAGAAGGGGAATCGTTTGATCCCTTTAACCTATTCGTCTTGGAGAACTCCGGCACATACCCCGATGTCTGAGCGGTTATTAACACTTTATAATGAATTACAGACGTTTATCCAGAGTTATCAACCACAACAGATCGCAGTGGAAGAACTCTTTTTCAATCGAAATACCACCACAGCCATTACGGTTGCACAAGCTCGTGGAGTGGTGCTTCTAGCGGGAGCACAAGCTGGAATCCCGGTTTTTGAGTATACCCCGCTTCAAGTGAAGCAGGCTGTTGTAGGGTATGGTAGAGCCGATAAAAAGCAGATTCAGCAGATGGTAAGAGCTCTATTAGGGCTTCAAGAGGTACCTAAACCTGACGATACTGCAGATGCGCTAGCGATTGCGATTTGTCATGCACATAGTGCCAATCTAATCAATAGAATGGGGGGATCACTTTGATAGGGATGCTCAGAGGGAAGGTTTGGGAAATACAGTCGGAAAAATTAATTCTTGACGTTCAAGGGGTAGGATACCAAATCTCTACCCCTTATGGTTTTTTGGCGAAGTGTCAGGCGGGACAGGAAATCACGGTATATACTCATGTGATATTACGTGAAGAAGAACTCGCCCTTTACGGTTTTTCCTCCATGGCTGAGAAAGAACTCTTTTTGCAGATGCTCACTGTATCAGGAATTGGACCGAAAGCATCGCTCTCTATCTTATCTACCCTCGGTTCAGCGCGGACAGAAAGTGCAATCGCCGGCGAGAATCTTACTCTTTTGACTAAGGTACCTGGAATTGGGAAGAAAACGGCACAACGCCTAATCTTAGAATTAAAAGAGAAATTCAAGGGCAAGGCAGTCACTGCTTTGGGAGGGTCGGATCCGTTAATAACGCAAGAGCAAGGACTCATCTACTCTGAAGCGATGGAAACGCTTCTTGCTTTGGGCTTTAGCCAAGAAGAGGCAAAGAAGGCTCTTCTGACTCAGGAAGAAACTGGGCAAGAGCTTAGTGTTGAGGAACAAGTCAGATTAGCGCTTCGTTCGCTTGCGGCAAAAAAATAGACTTATAGGACCCGATAATGTAGCTTTACGTACAGAACGAAAGCCGTGGTCGGCTTTCGGCCTTAGCTGAACGACTTCTAGCGGAGGGGCGTTAAGGCGAACGAGGCTTTCGATGACGAAACCCGTGGTAGGGTTTCGCGCCTTAGCGTAGTGGCGCCACTGGTTTACATGCAGTAAGCAAAAGGGTTTGGCAACGAAAGTGTCCAGTGGACATTTTCGCCCGAGGCGGCATTCCACAAATGATACACATCCGCTGAAGGTGCTCCATCGGAAGCGAGTAAGGCCTTCGTCCGAATGCTCCACCGCATTCGAGCCCTGGAGCTAATGAGTGAGCGGATGTACGAAAAGCTACTTACCTGAGTACATAAGAAATTGAGGAGAAAAGTTATGGAAGAACGCATGATATCTCCGCAAGAACTCCCCGGAGATCAAGAGGGAGAGGTGCTTCGTCCGCATCGATTAGCGGATTATATAGGTCAAGGAAAAGTAAAAGATAACCTTCATATTTTTATTCAGGCTGCCTTAGCGCGAGGCGAAGCCCTAGATCATGTCCTCCTTTACGGACCCCCTGGATTGGGAAAAACGACACTTGCAAACATCGTAGCAACGGAGATGGGGGTTAGTATCAGGACAACTTCTGGTCCTGCGATTGAAAGGCCTGGGGATTTAGCGGCTATTCTTACCTCGTTAGAACCGCGGGATGTTTTATTTATTGACGAAATTCACAGATTGAGCCGAACCACTGAGGAAATATTATACTCAGCAATGGAAGATGGATGTCTGGATATAGTCATTGGTAAAGGCCCGAGTGCACGCTCTATCCGTTTGTCCTTGCAGCCCTTTACTTTAGTTGGAGCGACGACTCGTGCAGGGCAACTTGCTTCCCCCTTAAGGGATCGCTTCGGGGTGATAAGTCGGCTGGAGTTCTACGAAGTTGAGGATTTAGTCAAAATTATCTGCAGAGCGGCTGGAATCTTGCGTCTAGAAATCACTCCCGACGGGGCCTCAGAAATTGCCCGACGTTCACGAGGAACACCAAGGGTAGCGAATCGGCTATTAAAGCGCGTGAGAGATTATGCTCAAGTTTGGGAAGATGGCGTTGTGAGTGAGGAACTTGCCCGGAAGGCCCTTGATCGTTTGGAAGTCGATCCTGCTGGACTTGATCGAATTGACCAGAACTGTCTGATGACAATCATCCAAATGTTTGCAGGCGGACCGGTCGGTTTAGAAACTCTGTCAGCAACCATCGGGGAAGAATCAGAAACCATTGAAGATGTTGTTGAACCCTATCTTCTCCAACAAGGATTTCTGCAGCGGACACCCCGCGGTCGAATTGCAACGGTACGAGCGTATCAGCATTTAGGACTTCCACTTCCTACTCGCCAAAGCGATACCTTATTTGAGGAATAAGATTAGATCTATAGTATTTATGTATCCTCTTGTTTCGTAAATTAGGAATACATAAAACCCCAATCGGGCAATCTGTTCTCAGAGTGAGAAAGAGGTGGTTAAAGTGAAGCTACCTTTCTGGGACAGATTGTCTTTAAGATTTGTTATCTCGTTTATGATACTCTTTCTAAGTCTATTTCTCGGAGTTTATCCTTGCCAAGGGAAGGAAATATCCGTTGAATTAGTGTGGAAGTTTCAAGAGGCGTCTTGGATTCAGATTCGGATTGAACAAGGAAACTATATTCTGAAAGAACTTAATCAGGGAGTAAAGTCGGAAAGTACCTTTCCTTCTGGGTCACGTCTCGAAATGACCTGGGGGGGATGGACTCCCGTCCTAAAAAAGAACTACGATGAATTTAAACTATGGCGAGGATCTGAGATCGAACTGATAACGCAGGGCAGTCATGGGGTCTTCCAGATTCGCACCCCGGATGGACAGTATGTGAGTTATCGGGGAAGTCTCACACTGAGTTGGGAGAGCGATCATTGGAAGCTCATCAATCGGGTTGAACAAGAAGACTATCTCAAAGGAGTCGTTCCGATCGAGATGAGTAACCAGTGGGGTGCCGATGGATTGGAAGCGCTTAAGGCACAGGCCGTTGCGGCACGAACGTTTATGGTTAGAAAAACTCAGAGTACTTCAAGGATTACTGATTCTCCGGATCTAGATCAGGCATATTTAGGGAAGAATGTAGAAGGAACTGCGACGAAAGCCGTCGAAGAGACTCGGGGAGAGGTTTTAGTCGATTCCGCGACACGAGCCCCTATCGATGCGCTATACTCCTCACATAATGGGGGGTATACAGAACTTGCTGAGAATGTTTGGGGAAATTCTGATCCGCATTTTTCTTCTCAACCGGATCCCTTTTCAGATGGAATCGGTGGAGCGGCAAACCGCTGGAGGTTCATTGTTGGAGCAGATTTTCTTGGGGAATCCTTCACAATGGGTCCGATTAAAAAAGTCGAACTTGACAAGCTCCCTTCGGGCAGGGTAAAAAAGGTGAGTATGCTCGATATTTATGGTAAGCTAAAGAGCGTGAGCGGAAGAGAATTTGTCAAGACGTTCTATCCCTTCGGTCAGCCTATACAAGCTCAGTCGTTTCTTGGCATTTTATTTGATATACGTGAAATTCCCGGTTCAGAAAGCTTTTCTTTCCCCAGAAAGCTAAGAGCGTTTGCTTCTCAACAGAAAGTAGAGTCGGATTCCGGACCTCGATTGGATCGGATTATTAGCTCTGCCCAAGGCATTCGAGAAATGCCCTCCCCGTATGGTGTATTTATTTTTAATGGGCGGGGCTGGGGACATGGAGTTGGAATGTCGCAGTGGGGAGCTTATCATATGGCTCAGAGAGGGTATACCTATCAAGAAATCTTGGATTTTTACTATGAGCGTGCTGAACTTGCTCTAGTCAATCCTTAGACATATTACTTTAGATTGAAGGAGAATCATTTTGAAGTTAGAGGATTTTGATTTTGACCTTCCAGAAGAGCTGATAGCCCAGCATCCAGTAGAGCCTCGGGACTCTTCCCGACTCATGGTGGTTGACCGCTCGACCGGAGGCATCAAGCACCAGGTCTTCCGTGAACTTCCCAGTTTACTTAAGGCGGGAGATGTCTTGGTCATCAATAATACCAGGGTAATCCCGGCTCGGTTGATGGGCGAAAAGGAAGGAACACAGGCTAAGATTGAATGTTTACTGCTTAAACGCAGGGAACGGGATGTTTGGGAAGTTCTCATTAAACCTGGCAAGCGCTTAAAGGAAGGTCAGTTTGTGCTTTTTGGTGAAGGGCTTCTCAGGGGTGAACTTTTAGAGATTCTACCCGATGGCAACCGGGTGATGAGATTTACTTATGTCGGAGTTTTTGAAGCCGTCTTGGATGAATTAGGGAATATGCCTCTGCCTCCTTATATCACTGAACAACTAGAGGATAAGGAACGCTATCAAACGGTTTATTCGAAAGAGAGTGGGTCTGCCGCAGCACCAACGGCTGGTCTACACTTTACTCAGGAGTTACTTGAGAGATTAAGGAAGTCAGGCATCGAGATTGTAGAGATTCTCTTGCATGTTGGGCTAGGGACCTTTCGTCCGGTCAAGGTGGAAAATATCGAGGAACATGATATGCATTCGGAGTACTACCGCGTTTCTAAAGAGGCTGCTGAGCGCCTCAATCGAGCAAAACGTGAGGGTAGAAGAGTCATTGCTGTGGGAACAACAGCCTCTCGAACCTTGGAATCTGTCGCTTCAGAGGATGGACAGATTCAAGCAGGTGAAGGCTGGACCGATATTTTCATTTATCCAGGTTATCAATTCAAAGTCGTTGACGCGTTAATTACCAATTTCCATTTCCCAAAATCCACCCTGGTGATGTTAGTCAGTGCACTAGCGGGTAGGGAACTTATCTTAAATGCGTATAACTTGGCAATCCGCGAACGCTACAGATTTTATAGCTTTGGGGATTCAATGCTCATTTTATAGTTTATCTTGGTTTAACTTGTATCATTTGATGGCGCTGTAAAGCGGCGTAAGGGTCTATTCTTAAAAACCTTTATGAAGACTAAAAAGACCTGAAAGTGTAGCTTCTCGCACAGGAGTGAACGATTTGCGGCGGAAGGGTGTTAAGTTGAACGATGATTTCGGGGGTTAGCGGCGCCACTGGTTCACATGCAGTAAGCAGAAGGGTTTGGCAACGAAAGTGTCCAGTGGACATTTTCGCCCGAGGCGGCATTCCACAAATGATACTCATCCGCTGAAGGTGCTCCCCCGGAATCGAGTTTGACAGCCCTGGAGCGCTGAGTACGTGAGTCTACGGTGTAGATTCACGCCCGAAGGTACGGATGTGCGAGAAGCTACAAGACCCCATAGAGTCTAATAAATATTAGCTCAAATGCTTTAAAGGAAGTGAACATATTGGCGGTTCGTTTAGAATTACTTAAGGAAGAATCGAGAACCCGTGCTCGTTTAGGTAAGCTTCATACTCCTCATGGAGTCATCGACACCCCAGTCTTTATGCCCGTTGGAACTCAGGCTACAGTAAAAACCCTGACGCCGGAGGAATTAAAGGAGCTGGGTGCTGGCATAATACTAAGTAACACCTATCATCTTTTCCTTCGCCCAGGGCATGAACTGATCCGTGAGGCCGGGGGACTTCATGCGTTCATGAATTGGGATGGTGCCATTCTGACTGATAGTGGTGGATTTCAGGTATTTAGCCTTGGAGATCTACGCAAGATTACGGAGGAAGGAGTGGAGTTTCGCTCTCATCTCGATGGGTCAAAGAAGTTCTTAAGTCCGGAAATTGCGACTCAAGTACAGATGGCCTTGGGTTCAGACATCGTCATGGCCTTTGATGAGTGTACTCCCTTCCCAGCGACACGGGAATATGCTAAGGCGTCCTTGGAGCGAACAACACGCTGGTTGAAGCGTTGCAAAGAGACTCTCACGACGAATGACCGTCAGGCGCTGTTTGGAATTGTTCAAGGTAGCATGTTCGAAGATCTACGCAAACAAAGTGCTGCAGAAATTACCGAGCTGGATTTGCCGGGCTATGCAGTTGGGGGATTAAGTGTCGGCGAACCCAAGGATTTGATGTATGAGGTCTTGGATTACACGGTTCCACTATTACCGAAAGATCGCCCTCGCTACTTGATGGGAGTCGGATCGCCAGATGCTCTCATCGAAGGGGTAATGCGAGGAATTGATATGTTTGACTGCGTACTACCTACTCGAATCGCTCGAAATGGAACAGCTCTCACGCGTTTCGGAAAACTCGTTGTGCGTAACGCAGAAGTCTCACATGACTTTTCTCCGGTTGATCCGACCTGTGACTGTTACACCTGTCGTAATTATTCGCGGGCTTATCTGCGACATCTTATAAAGGCTGATGAAATCCTGGGATTGCGTCTTATGTCGATTCATAATCTCCACTTCTTACAGACTCTGATGAGGGAAATTCGTGAGGCCATTGCCGAGGATCGATTGCCTGAGTATCGGCAGAAGTTTTTCTCAGATTATGGTTATTTGGATTAAATCTCTTAGTAAAGCAGGATTTTCGCGATTGACGCGGAATATTTATAACTTTAGAATATTTAATGGATAACAGGAAATAAAAGGAGGACTTTGATTTTTATGGGAGGCTCATCATCTACTATTACTTTGGTCCTTTACATGGCGGTTTTTTTCGGGATTATGTACTTTTTTATGATTCGCCCTCAACAGAAGCAAGCGAAACAAAGGCAGGCAATGTTAAATAGCTTAAGAGTGAATGACAAGGTCATTACTTCTGGAGGGATTTACGGTAAGGTTAAAAAAGTAAAGGATAATTCGGTTATTGTTCAGATTGCTGATAAAGTAGAAATCGAAGTCGCAAGAGCAGGAATCGCTTCAATCGAGAATCGTGAAGTCGTTGTTGAAAAAGATAAAAAATCCGATAAGAAGGATAAAAACGACAAGGTTGAAGAAGCAAAAGCTGAAGACAAGCAGCCTGAGGAAGAAAAGGCCGCTGGAACGACAGAAGCCTAAGAATGCCCAGGCCTATCTTGGGAACACTAAAATAATGAATGAATAAATAAGCAAGTGGGCGATCCACTTGCTTTTCAATTAATGAACTAATTAAATTCCTTGTAAGAATTGGGGATAATAACCATGACCTATGAAGAACACCTTCGGGGTGAGTTGGAACGCTGGCAGAAGAAAATGCTTAAACCGCCAGGTCTATTTGAAAAAGGTTCGAAAGCTCTTCAAACGCGTGTTAATGCACTCTTCCCAAAGAAAATTCAAGATGCCCTCACGGTTACCATCAAAGGGCTTGTCAAAGGAGTATTATTCAGCCTTGATTATATTCCTAAGGGGAAAGCGGAAGCGAATCTCGAATTGATCGAGAGAGATCGACGAGCTTTAGATCTTCTTAAAACGTATAAAAGATTGGCTGCAGCAGAGGGCGCTGGAACCGGAGCTGGCGGAATAATGCTTGGGCTTGCTGATTTCCCAGCATTGATTGCTATCAAAATGAAATTTCTTTTTGAGCTAGCTCATATCTATGGTTACTCTACGAAGGATTATCGAGAGAGATTATACTTACTCTTTGTATTCCAGCTCGCTTTTTCGAGTCAGGAAAAACGACCAAATTTGTTCTATAAACTATCTCACTGGGAGGAAAGCGTCGAGGAATACCCAGAAGTGAAAGCCTTAGAACATTTTGATTGGGAGCAATTTCAACGTGAATATCGTGATGCGATTGATCTGCGGAAAATGCTGCAGATGCTTCCAGGTATAGGTGCCGTTGTTGGGGCATGGGCGAATTATGGCTTGTTGGAGGATTTGGGGCATGTGGGAATGAACTGCTTCCGCTTAAGAATTCTACAGGAGAAGGATCGTCTCGAAAGCTGACTGTGAGGAATTCTCTAGCAGGTAAGGGAAGATAAAATGGGGCTAGCTATGGTGAACTAGGGATAAGTCTGGAGGGATATCTATGAAGCGTGTGATCCTAGCCGATTTGAAAGCGGATCCGATCGTACAAGGATATATAGAAGGGGGGAATCGGCATTTAGAGGCAATCGGCTTTACGGAACATGGCTTAAGGCATGTCGGCTTGGTTTCAAATATTGCCTCGAATATTTTAGAGAAATTAGGCCATACAGAAAGAGAATGTGAGCTTGCAGCACTTGCAGGTTATCTCCATGATATTGGAAATGCCGTTAACCGCATCAGCCATGCGCAGACTGGAGCGGTCTTAGCTGCAGCGATTCTTGAGCGTCATGGAATGGCGCCAGATGAGATAGCTATGGTGATTGGAGCCATTGGAAACCATGATGAGTCTGACGGGAACCCAGTAAATACAATATCAGCCGCCCTGATTCTAGCAGATAAATCAGACGTACATCGCTCAAGGGTTAGAAATTCCGACCTTGCCAAATTTGATATTCATGACCGTGTAAACTATGCAGTCGAGCACTCCTTTCTCAGGGTTTACCCACAGGATCGAATAGCGCTAGAAATCACCATTAATAATGACATCTGCCCTGTCATGGATTATTTTGAGATTTTCTTGGCGCGTATGCTTCTATGCCGAAAAGCAGCAAATTTTTTAGGAAGTCAATTTGAATTAAAGATTAATGAAGTTAAACTTCTGTGAATTTGGGTTTTTACGTCGGAGGTTGGTAAATAATTTCGGATATATCATATTCGAATATCTTTTCACGAATTGACACTTTTGACAATCGAGGCTTATAATGAATTTTGGCATGGGCAAGTCCCATTGAAACAAAAAGGGAGGAAAAATGATGAAGAGGGGAAGTATTCTGAAGCTAACAGCAGTTGTCTTGCTGATAGCAATCGCAGTCGCACTTTCTATCCAACCCCTTACGGATCCCACTAAAGGACTCCGACTGGGACTTGACTTACGAGGTGGAGTTCACTTAGTATTGCAAGCCGAACCCGGTAAAGATGGTGCTCCCGTCACCAACGAGGATATGGAAAAAGCCAAAGGGATTATTGAAAAGCGGGTTAATGAGATGGGGCTTTCTGAGCCGATTGTCCAAACAGACCTTGCTAAGAAACGCGTTATCGTCGATCTAGCTGGGGTTCAGGACCCAGAAAAAGCAGTTGAGGTTTTAAGAACCACGGCTAAATTGACGTTTAAAGACCCCCAAGGCAATGTAGTTATCGAAGGTTCCGATCTTAAAGATGCTCGTGGTGGGTCGGGACAACAAGGGTTTGTCGTTAATCTAACCTTTACTTCAGAAGGTGCAAAAAAGTTTGCTGATGTCACTACTAGAAGTGTAGGACAAAAAATCGGAATCTATTTGGATGATAAGCTTCTACAAAACCCTACCGTTAATGGGCCAATTCCAAATGGACAAGCTGAAATTACCGGATATTCTTCTCTCGAAGAAGCTGCGAATTATGCAGTGCTCTTAAGATCAGGTTCTCTACCTGTAAGTTTGAGTATTGCTGAAAAACGCTCAGTAGGAGCTTCGCTTGGCGTGGATTCTTTGAATAAGAGTGTTCTAGCTGCAATTTACGGTTTAGCATTTATTGTTCTATTTATGCTTGTGTTATACCGTTTACCTGGACTTGTCGCTAATCTTTCCTTAGTTCTTTTTACCCTGATTGTTCTCTGGGTACTTAAAGGATTTGGGGCCGTACTTACGTTACCTGGTATAGCAGGTATGATTCTCTCGATTGGTATGGCCGTGGACTTAAATATCATTATTTATGAGCGGATTAAAGAAGAAATCCGACTCGGAAAATCGTTACGTGCTGCAGTAGAAGCAGGATTTAGCAGAGCATTTATCACGGTCTTTGACTCTAATATCACGACCATGTTTGCAGCGGCTACGCTCTACTTCTTAGGGACAAGCACAATCAAGGGCTTTGCAATTACCTTAGCGATTGGTATCATTGCGAGCTTGTTTACTGCAGTAACCTTTACGCGCTTGATTTTACGTTTAATCGTTGGAATTAACCCACGTATGAATACATTCTGGTTTGGTGTAAGGAGGGAAGGGTAATGGCTGAGAAAAAGGTACCTCAAAATGTGACGAAGGCCCAAACTCCTGCTGAGCATTCCGCAACCTATGAGGATGTTCAAAAATTGCATCCACTCTATTTTAATATTGTCAAGAAGCGCTACTGGTGGTTCGTAATTTCGCTATTGATTTTAATTCCTGGGATTATTTCCTTATTCATGCAAGGCTTAAATCTCGGCATTGATTTCAAAGGCGGAACGATGCTGGATATAAAGTTTACTAAACCGGTTACGCAAACGGCCGTTTCGGATACTATGAAGTCGGTTGGGCTTGAAGGTTCTGTACAGCTTGCGAACAATGATACGTCTGCTTTAATTAGAACCTCTGCTTTGGAAGAGGATGAGAGAACTCAATTACTTTCCGCACTCCAATCAAAAGTAGGCGACTTTGACAAATCGACCTTAAAAGAAGATAAAGTGGGACCTGCAATCGGTAAAGAATTAACTCAGAATGCCTTCCTGGCACTTGCTATTTCTGCTGTGCTTATGCTCATCTATATTGGCTTTAGATTCCAACTTGCCTTTGCAGTCTCGGGAATCCTCGCTTTGCTTCATGACGTTTTTGTTGTTGTTGGGCTGTTCTCAATTTTCCAATGGTCAGTCGACTCTACGTTTGTTGCAGCGATTCTTACGATATTTGGTTATTCTATTAATGACACAGTTGTTATCTTTGACCGGATTCGTGAGAATGAGACCCGCATGAAACGTGGGGAAAGCTATGAAGACATGGTCGATAAATCGGTTTGGCAGACGATGGGGCGCTCGATCAAGACGGTTCTCACAGTCATTATCGCTCTGCTTTGCCTTCTTATTCTGGGTGGAGAATCCCTTCGCACCTTTGCTTTAGCAATGCTTATTGGGGTTGTGTCTGGAGCATATTCGTCTATCTTCAATGCGAGCCAGATCTTAGTAGAGATTAAGAATCGAATGAAGTCTACTCGTGGGGGCAAAGCTTCCCGTGCAAAAGCATAAGTCTTTGATTTCTATATAGAGTTCTTTCTTTCGGAAAATCTTACTGGGAGATTCTGAAGAAGCATTTAAAATTCCGGGCTAAACCCCGGAATTTTATTATTTTATAAATTTATTTTTTAATGGCTATATTGCCTTTTGGACACCTGAAGCGAGCTCTCTACTGGGTGAAATTTCCATATCGTAGATTTCTTTTAATAATATAGTGCATTTTCCTTGATCCTGTACTATAATACAACATATATGGAGAGAAAAGGGGGAGTGAGCATATGAGGATCTCGGGAGCACAAGCGGTTATTGAATGCTTGAAGCGGGAAGATGTAGAGATAGTTTTCGGATATCCTGGGGGAGCAGTCTTGACACTTTATGATGCGCTTTATGAGGCGCAGTTTCCTCATATACTAACTCGACACGAACAAGGAGCAGCGCATGCTGCAGATGGATATGCACGGGCGACGGGTAAGGTAGGAGTATGTATTGCAACTTCCGGACCAGGAGCGACGAATCTAGTGACAGGGATTGCTACGGCTTATATGGATTCCGTTCCTATGGTCGCCATTACTGGGCAAGTAGCGGTTTCTTTAATTGGTCGAGATTCCTTTCAGGAATCTGACGTAACGGGAATTACTACTCCAATTACTAAACACAACTATCTGGTAAAAGATGTTCGTGAGCTCCCGCGTGTGATGAAAGAAGCCTTCTATATAGCACGAACCGGTCGCCCAGGGCCCGTACTCGTTGATATTGCGAAGGATGTCTTCGCCAAGGAACTCGATTTTGCGTACCCAAAAGAAGTACATCTAAGGGGATATCGCCCCATCTATGAAGGGGATCCTCAGATTATCTTACAGGTAGCAGATGAACTGACTAAAGCTCAAAAACCTCTGATCTTCGTTGGTGGTGGAGTTAATCTTGCCGATGTCTCTCCAGAGGTGAGAGAGTTCATAGAATATACAAAAATCCCTATGATTACGAGCCTAATGGGTTTAGGATGTATACCGGACAATCACCCACAGAATTATGGTATGGTCGGTATGCATGGAACCTATGCTGCAAATATCGCAACCACTCAATGTGATCTGCTTATCGGTCTCGGTGTACGGTTTGATGACAGGGTGACTGGATTAGTCTCTGACTTTGCTTCTAGAGGTAAGGTGATTCACTTTGATATTGACCCCGCAGAAATCAATAAAAATATACTTGCTCATATTAGAGTCGTTGGAGATTTGAAGTGGACAATTCCAGCTTTACTTGAGAGGGTAAAGACCCGCTCAGAGGCAGAGTGGGAAGCCTCCAGTTTGGCGTGGAAAGATCAGCTCAACGTATGGCGGCAGGAAAACCCGCTTACCTATATTCCGCGTGAGGGGCAAGTTATGCCTCAGGATGTGATCGAACAGGTTAGCCGGTATACCGAAGGTGATGCGGTGATCGTAACGGATGTCGGACAGCATCAGATTTGGACAGGTCAATTCTATGAGTTCAAACATCCTCGAAGTTTTTTAACCTCTGGGGGTCTTGGGACCATGGGCTATGGTCTTCCCGCTGCTCTTGGAGCTCAAGTGGGTTGTCGGGATAAACGGGTCGTTGTCTTCACTGGAGATGGTGGATTCATGATGAATTGCCAAGAACTTGCTACTATTGCAGATCTCGATTTGCCAGTAAAAGTGTTTGTCCTTAATAACCAAGTCTTAGGAATGGTCGCTCAATGGCAGCGCATGTTCTATAATGAGCACTATTCCCATTCAAATATGAAAGGGCATACGGATTTCGTTAAACTAGCTGAAGCTATGGGGGTACCTGCAATAAGGGTTACTGATCCCCTAGAGATTCAGTCTGCTATAGAGAAAGCCTTTGCGACGAATGGCCCTATTCTTGTGGATTTTCGAATTCCAGAAGACGAAAACGTATTACCCATGGTTCCTGCAGGAGGACGTCTTGATCAAATGATTATGGGAGGGTAATGCACTATGAAACACACGTTAGCTGTACTTGTTGAAAACCGACCAGGGGTTTTAACCCATATTTCAGGACTCATAAGTCGGCGTGCTTTTAATATCGAGAGTATCGCGGCGGGGTATACAGAAGAAGCTGATACGACACGGATTACAGTCGTTGTCCAAGCAGACGAGATCGAGCTCGAACAGGTCGTTAATCAGCTTTCCAAGCTCGTTGATGTCATTAAGATTTCAAACTTGACGGCGATCGATGCGATTCATAGGGAACTTGCCATGATTAAGGTCAAAGCAAGTCCGGAGACACGTTCAGATATCGTGGATATCGTAGATATCTTTCGAGCGAAAATAGTGGATGTCAATCGTGAAACGATGGTTATTGAATTAACCGGAGAAGAAACAAAGATTGATGCCTTCTGTGAAGTTCTAAAGGACTATGGAATCATTGAAATTGTCCGTACCGGAAAAATTGCACTGTCTCGTGGTCCAATCCCCGCAAAGGAAGACATGTAACATTAAAATTTTACACATCCGAAGGATGCAAGGTAGTAATTGGCCTTGCTTCTTTCGGATTTTTTCGTTTTTTTAGTGTTTTTCATTTTTTAAGATAGTAGAAGAGTTAGGAAGGAGTTAATGAAGACGAGGAAGAAAGAGGAAAATATAAGTAAGATAGAGAATGTTTTGTGAAATAGATTAAGTAAAGAGCTTCTAAGGAGTGATGGGGATGACTATAAACCCTTTAGCGAAAAAAGGGCTCATACGATTAGGAGTATGGGGCGCCATAATAGTTATGGGCTCTATGCTTTCCTATGGATGTGCCACAGCCCCTAAGGCATCACCCCACTCAGAAGCACAGGCTATAGATCAGACCCAAGGTCAAGGTGAAGTCCAGATCCAAGCTCAAGAACGGAATCAAATTTCTTCTGATTCTCAGCAACCCCTAACTCAGTCCCCAATCGAATCAAACGCTTTACCTCAGTCTCAACCTCAACCTCAGCCTCAGCCTCAGCCTCAATCGCAGACTTTGTCACCGTCCGTATCTCAATCGCCTTCTGAAACTGGGAATAAACCTATATCCCCCACTCAGCCCCCTACTCAGTCACCGAAGCAGTATCTAAAGGAGATACCGATTCTTTATTATCATTCCATAGAGAAGGAAGCAGGAAATGAACTCCGCATTCCTGCGGAAGAGTTTGAGTCGCATCTTAAGTTTCTTCATCAGGCCGGATACCAGAGCATTACCCTACATGAACTTTACCAGCACTTTTATGAGGGGCGGGAATTACCGCAAAAACCGTTTGTGCTAACCTTTGATGACGGATATTCAGATAACTATTCAAACGCCTTTCGAATTGCTGGGAAATATGGCTTTACAGGAACGATTTTCATGGTAACGGGCTGGATTGATGGAGAGGGATACCTTACAAAAGAACAATTACGCGAAATGAGCAAAGCGGGATGGCAGATTGAAGCACATACGGTGAGTCATCCTAAATTAAGTGAGTTAACAGCTACGCAGTTAGAAAGTGAGCTCCGAGAGTCAAAGAGACAGCTTGAGGAACTTCTTAATCGTCCTGTGGAATTTCTCGCTTACCCCTACGGAGCTTATACGGAACAGGTCATTCAGGAATCCAGAGCAGCAGGATATATGATGGGTTTTACGACCGAGCGGGGATGGGCTAAGGGGAAAGAGCCTTATCAAGTTCAACGCATCTATTGCTATGCTGATATGGGTGTTGAAGAATTGAAAAGAAGGCTGGGAAACCCAAACTATTAGAGTCAGGAAAGGTCGAATGCATTGAGTTTAAAAGGATGCCCATAGGGCGTTTTTTTTGTAGAAGTTTTGGTCGGAAAATATTTTGATAGATTTCAGGACATCTCACACTTTTTGCAATTGGCCATATCTTGTAGTGTAACCAGATATTACCAATGCGAAAGGGGGATATGAAAATGGCATTCGGAGCAGGTGTTGCTTGTGGACCGAATTTCTTACCGGGAATAGCAGTGGTTGTAGTGATCATCCTCTTATTGATCGCGATGGGTATTGTATTCTAATTTTAAAGGAGGGTATTGCATGTACGGATATGGATATGGTGCAGGTGTAGCTCATGGCTGTGGTTGTGGACCCGTTGCAGGTTACGGTATGGGCGTTGGTTGGGGTGCAGGCGTAGGAGTCATAGTAATTGCAATTCTCATTCTCATCGCATTAGGAGTTATCTTCTAAGTTGATAGTAGAATCAAGCTTTACAAGTAAGTAATATAAGTATTTCATTCTTATAAGCAAAAGAGATTTAAGGAGGGAACTATTATGGCATTTGCTGGAGGTTGCGGAGTTGGAACAAATTGGGGCGCTGGAATCGCAATCGTAGTTGTTATCATCTTATTGCTCATCGCTCTTGGAATCGTATTCTAAACTCACTCTAGGAAAAAGCAATATCTTATTAAGAATAATGATGGGGGTGATATTATGTACGGATTCGGAGGTTATGGTGGCGCCTGTGGTTGTGGTGGATACGGATTTGGTGGTTCTGTAGTAGGCGCAGGGATTATAGCAATCGCTATTTTGATTCTTATCGCACTGGGTGTAATTTTCATCTAATGATCATGATATGCCCCCTCATCGAGGGGGCTTTTTTACATACCGAGTACTCTTTGTGAGTAGGGTAAAATACATAGGAAAACATAATTTCTTCTAGCAAGCTAAAAAGCCGTGGATATTATCCAGCGGCTTTTTAGCTTGGTAAGAAGAATAAATTAGGCTTTTAACACAAGAAAAGAAATTTACCACCACCAGCGGCGACGCCAGCCCCACCAGGGGAAACCAAAGCCAAACCAGGGAAAACCAAACCCGAACCAGGGGAAACCGAAGCCCCAACGACCCCACATAGACTACTCCTCCTTCGAAGTTAAATCTTTAAACGGATAAGTTAGACTTGATATAGAATATGCATAATGGAAAAAAATGACAAATGTCCATTGAATTTGGATAAACAGTTTTAACTGGACGTTTAATGGGGATAATAATCCAGGATTCTTCACATTTGAGGGGGATGGCTTTGTATTTTTGGGAATTGGTGGTTCTGGAGTGGCTACTTCTCTTTGCGGCAGCAATAACATTCATGGGTGGAATTCGTGGAACACTGGCTGCTACGGTCCTTCTCAGTGGCATTGCATGGTTCACCCAGCCGACAACCTTCTGGAATTGGGAGATACCTTTTTTGATTTGCGTTGCCATTACGCTAGGAATTTTGTTGTTTCTAGCTCGGAAAGCAGGGAACAGTGAAATCGTGACAGGGTTGGCTGGTAGGATGGCAAGTTTGGTTGTGTTCGGGGCCTTTTTTACACCTTTTCTTGCTTTAGTCTTTTGGGCGTTATTTGTAGGGACAGGGTTGATTCCGAAGCTAAGAGTCAAACAAATTTTATGGGGATTTTCGCCTATGCTATGGCGGGTAGTCATGGGGATCGGATGGGTTATCTATGGAAACATTTTGCTGTAGAGAGTAAGAATTATAAGAAAAAATTTAGAAGGCATACCCTTGCACTGATGAAGCAATTTTGATAGTCTATAGTAGACTATAATATAATCGTCAGGCATACAATGCTGGGCCCAGATCAAAGGGCAGCGGAGATATCCGTGGGACTTCCTAAGGGAGTCCCTTTTTATATTCAATTATGACGATGACAGGCTTTCGCTGTTACTGAGTTAAGTACAGAGAAGTTTAACAATTTGGAGTGGTTGGAATGCAAGAAAAAACGAGAGCAGCGTCTCTTTCAGTTCTATCCAATTCAGTATTGACTTTAGGAAAAGTATCGATTGGGTTAGCAAGTGGTTCGGTGAGTATCCTCTCTGAGGGGATTCACTCAGGAATTGATTTATTAGCAGCTATTATTGCTTTGTTTGCAGTGAAGGAATCGGGCAAACCAGCGGATGAACGTCATGCCTATGGTCATGGAAAAATTGAGAACATTTCGGGTACGATTGAAGCTTTGCTGATTTTCATTGCCGCAATTTGGATCATTATTGAGGCTGTTCATAAGTTTTCAAGTGGGGTAGTCATTGAAAACTTAGGTTGGGGTATGGGTATTATGGCTTTTTCTGCCTTAGTGAATTTTTTCGTGTCCAGCTATCTCATGCACATCGCCAAAAAGACGAATTCTGTGGCTTTGGAAGCAGATGCTCTTCATCTAAGAACGGATGTCTATACCTCTGCTGGCGTTTTCGTCGGGCTACTGCTCGTCCATTTGACTGGATGGGTAATCTTCGATCCGATTATAGCTATTTTAGTCGCACTTCTTATCGTTAAGGCGGCCTTCGATCTCACCAAAGAAGCTTTCATGCCTTTGGTTGATGTACGTTTGGATGAATCGGAGTATAGGGTTATTCTAGCGGTACTCAAAGACTATTCGAACAACTTTGTTGAGTTTCATAAATTACGGACCCGCCGGTCAGGCCCTGAAAGGCATATCGATTTGCACCTCGTTGTCCCTAAGTTCCAATCTGTGCTTGAAGTTCATGAATTATGTAATCGAATCGAAAAGGATATTAAGGAGCGTCTTCCTGAAACGCATATTTTGATTCATGCTGAGCCTTGTAGCGATGCAGAAGAGCAATGTCCGACATGTGCTGAGAAGAATTCTTCCTGCCTCGAGTGCACAGATGGAAACCGATGAAGTATAATGGGCTCTGGAGGTAGACTATGACGAAGAAACTATGGAAAAAACCGCTTTCACTTCCACAATCTGTGGAGCCCTTTCATGCGGGCTTAGGGATATCTTCCGTGATTTCGGATATTCTTACTCAACGCGGGATTAAGAAAGAGGAGGACGTGGTAGAGTTTCTGAGACCCTCCCTACTTAATCTGTCTTCTCCGTTTACGTTCCGAGAGATGAGGTTAGCTATTGAACGGCTCGAGAGAGCGAGAAGCGATCAGGAAAAAGTTCTCATCTATGGGGACTACGATGTCGATGGAGTAACCAGTACAACACTACTGTATAAAGTCCTGACAGATTTAGGATTTAAAGCGGTAGCCTATATTCCAAACCGGATGGATGAAGGGTACGGTTTGCATAACGAGGCTTTACTAAAAGCTTCTCAAGCTAATGTAAAAGTAGTTATAACCGTCGATTGTGGAATTACTGCGGTCGACGAAATTGAGTATGCTCAATCTCTGGGTATAGATGTCATTCTCACCGATCATCATGAACCCCCAGTGGATCTGCCCAAAGCGCATGCAATTATCAATCCTAAAGTTGAGGGATCGGGTTATCCATTTCGTGACTTGGCGGGAGTTGGAGTGGCCTTTAAATTAGCTCAAGCCCTACTTGAGACGTTAGATAACGGAGAAACTGGGGCCTATTCGCAATTGGAAATTCTCGATTTGGTGGCTTTAGGTACGATTGCAGATTTAGTTCCCCTTGTCGGTGAAAACCGTGTGATTGTGTCTTATGGACTGAAGCAAATGGAAAAGACAATTCACTTAGGCTTAAGAGCTTTACTCGAGGAGTGTGGACTAGGGAATAAACCCCTCAAAGCAGGTCAGATCGCTTTTATGGTTGCGCCACGAATCAATGCTGCAGGACGAATGGATAGTGCTCGGGCGGGCTTGGAGCTTCTCCTCACAGGGAATGGGGAACGAGCGAAGGAGCTTGCACGGCTCTTGAGCCGAGAAAATGCACTTCGACAGGAGACTGAGAAAGAAATCTTCGCTGAGGCTGTTGCTCTCTTAGAAAAGGGCCCTCTCCCTCGGGTGATTGTATTGTCTACTCCAAGCTGGCATCATGGTGTCATCGGGATCGTTGCTTCTCGTTTAGTAGAACGCTATTACCGACCTGTTTTCCTCCTCGCTGAAGATGGAGAAGAAGCGAAGGGATCTGCACGAGGAATCTCTGGTTATCATGTTTTAAATGAGTTGAGGGAACAGGCTGACCTCATGGAGAAGTTTGGCGGACATAGTCAAGCTGCTGGTTTTTCCTTGAAACAGGAGAATATCGCCCTTCTTCGCGAGGGGCTCAATGCTTCTGCTGAGAAATTCCCAGAAGGGTTGTTCTACGAACGGGTCCATGTAGATAAGCTTGTGCCACTTGAAGCACTCGATGATTCGCTCATGCGGGAATTAGAGCAACTTGCCCCCTTTGGTTTTGGTAATCCGAATCCTGTGCTGGCAGGGATTAACTTCCCGCTTTATCAGGTGAGCAATGTAGGGCAAGATCAAGCTCACCTAAAATGTGCCTTTGGTTCCTCAGGGCAATGGGAAGGGATCGCCTTTCGGAAGGGGGGAGAACTCGAACAGATCATCGGTACCCCGACTGTCGATGTGGCCTTTGGGCTTGATTGGAATACCTTTAGGGGTCCTCAAAGTATTCAATTGTTGATTAAGGATATCCAGCCCTCAGCGCTGTGGCAAGACGGTTCTGACATGGAAATGAAAGCCCAAGAAGAACTTGAACAAGGTTTTCTGGAAGTTGCTGCAAGTTCAGTTACCTATGGGTTTGAAGGGATGGATTGGAGAAATAAAAAAAGGGAAGAATGGATGCAAATCCTTGAGAAGACCCAGGAAGCTGCTCTTATATGGGATTGCACAGAAGTTAGTCCTAAGCTTGTCGATACCGTTTCCACCGATGTTCGATTCGGAATGATCTTGGGACTTCCTTCAAGTTGGAAGGAAGTTAAGGAAATCCTTACTTATTTTAGGGAGCGGAAGATTCAGCGAGTCGCCTTAGCACAGAGTCAGGTAGATGATTTGATGCTAAGTGAGCGATCGGGTTATTTATCTCGTGAAGACCTTGTCCAAATGTACAGAGTGTTATATGATTTGGCTAAAAAGAAAAATCCTTTCTATTGGAATGTAGAGGAGTCCTCTCTACGACACCTGCGTGATGGGATTAAGATATTTGAAGAAATCGGTTTGGTTAAAAGCCTGGGGGGAACAGGAAAGATCGCATTAGAATGGATTCCAGCCGTAAAGAAATTGGATTTGGAAGCCTCCTTGCGTTACTGCGCAGCAAAGGGTCGCTGGGAGAATTTAAGGGGATTTAGGAAAGAATACCAAGAAAAGCCCTGGCAAGAGTTGGTCCAATGGCTAAAGCAAGTTCAAGAAAGGCGTGAGTATATTGGATTTTAATCAACATATTCGGGTCATTGAGGATTTCCCTAAGCCGGGGATTTCCTTCAAGGATATTACGACACTTCTGAAGAATGGTGAGGCGTATCGTGAGGCTGTCGATGCCTTAGTTGAGCAAGTAAGAGAGTGGAAGCCGGATGTCATCATTGGCCCAGAGGCTCGCGGCTTTTTGCTTGGAGCTCCTGTCGCATATGCACTGGGAATCGGTTTTGTCCCCGTCCGTAAACCCGGCAAGCTACCTGGTGAGACGGTGAGTGAGACGTATGAGTTAGAATATGGTACAGATACCCTTGAAGTTCACGCTGATGCTCTGTACCCTGGACAGCGCGTTGCCATCGTGGATGATTTATTAGCAACGGGAGGAACCATGTTAGCCACCGCTCGCTTGGTTGAGAAGACCGGAGCCCAGGTCGTTGGTATGAGTTTTCTCATTGAACTCGGATTTCTTGAGGGACGGAATAAGTTAAAGGGGTACGAAATATTTTCACTGATAAATTACTAGGAAATGACTTCATTGAAAGGAGCTAATGAATGTCTGTAACCGAGCTGATGGAAAAACTGCATAAAGCTTCCCCGCAAGGGGCAGAACTTGTGGAGAAGGCTTATTTCTTTGCAGAAGAAGCTCACCGTGGGCAGCGTCGTAACTCCGGAGAGGAATATATTCAGCATCCTCTGGAAGTCGCCCTGATTCTTTCGGAACTAGAGATGGATGAGGCAACCATTGCTGCTGCCTTACTCCATGATGTTGTCGAGGATACCCGTTATACGGTTGAGGATATCGAAAGGGAATTTGGTTCACAAGTTGCCTTGCTTGTCGATGGAGTGACTAAATTAGGCCGGATCGAGTACAAGAGCAAAGTCGAGCTCCAGATGGAAAATCTTCGGAAGATGTTCTTAGCGATGGCCAAGGATATCCGAGTGATCTTAATTAAACTTGCAGACCGGCTTCATAATATGCGTACTCTGAAATATCATACCGTTGAAAAGCAAAAGGAAATCGCCCAAGAAACTCTTGAAATCTTCGCACCTTTAGCGAATCGATTAGGTATTTTTCGCATTAAGTGGGAGTTAGAAGACCTGGCCTTTCGCTACCTTAAACCACAGGAGTATTATGACTTATCTGAAGGAATTGCCCTAAAAAGAAAAGAACGCGAAGAGCAGATTAATGAGGTTATGACCCAATTGCGCCAACGTCTGAGTACCGTTGGAATTCATGCAGATATTGCAGGACGGCCGAAACATTTCTACAGTATTTACCGAAAAATGATTACCCAACATAAAGAGTTAAGTGAAATCTATGACTTAACTGCAGTTCGTGTGATTGTAGACTCTGTGAATGACTGCTATGGTGCTTTAGGAATCATCCATACTATGTGGAAGCCTTTGCCGGGAAGGTTTAAGGATTATATCGCTATGCCTAAACCGAACATGTATCAATCCCTCCATACGACCTTAGTTGGGGCACATGGCGAACCTTTTGAGATTCAGATCCGGACCGGGGAGATGCATCGGACGGCGGAATATGGTATCGCTGCACACTGGAAGTATAAGGAGGGCGCAAAACCTGCTACTGGGAGCTTTGACCAGAAACTCTCTTGGTTACGTCAACTTTTAGAGTGGCAACACGATTCTCGTGATGCCGGAGAATTCATGGAGTCTCTGAAAATTGATCTTTTTGCTGATACTGTATTTGTGTTCACTCCGAAAGGGGATGTTGTGGAACTCCCCGCAGGCTCTTGCCCGATAGACTTCGCTTATCGAGTGCATACTGATGTAGGACATCGCTGTATTGGAGCGAAAATCAATAGTCGGATTGTACCTCTTGAAACGCGCTTGACGAATGGGGATATCGTTGAGATTCTTACTTCGAAGCAGGGGAATGGCCCGAGCCGAGATTGGTTGTCTTTTGTCAAAACCTCTCAGGCCAAGAATCGGATTCGTCAGTGGTTTAAGAAAGAACAGCGGGATGAGAATATTGCACGGGGACGTGAGGGCATTGAACGGGAGGTCCGCAAGCTAGGTCTAGATCCAGCGATCCTTCTTAAGCCTGAAGCACTTCTTGTCATAGCAAAAGTATATAACATAGCAAATATCGATGACCTTTATGCGGCAATGGGTGATGGTGCAGTCACTATAAATAAAGTCATGATGCGCTTGAGGGAAGATCTTAGTAAGGAAGAACGAGAAAAGCTTCAACTCGCTGCACTCCAACAGGGCGAAGCTAAACCCTCTAATGCCTATGGAAAGGCTAGCCAAGGAGTAAGGGTCAAAGGTGTCGATAACGTTCTGATCCGCTTCTCACGGTGTTGTAATCCCTTACCTGGGGATGATATTGTCGGTTATATTACACGGGGCAGAGGAGTATCTATCCACCGCAGTGAATGTGATAATATCAAAGCACATTCATCCGATGAACAAGAGCGAATGGTCGAGGTCGTCTGGGATTCGCAAGTGGAATCGATCTACCCCGTGGATGTCGAGATTTTTGGACTTGATCGCTCACGACTCGTCACAGATATCATGAATGTCGTTATGGAGACTCGGACTCATATCCTCGGGATTAACGCCCGGGTCGGGAAAGATAAGCTTGCCCATATCCAGTTAAGTATCGAGATTCGTAATCTCGGGCACTTGTATAATGTGATGCAGAAGATTCGCAGGGTCAAAGATGTCTCAGCTGTCGAACGCGTGCATACAGGAGGAAAGTAAATTGCGTAGTGTAGTTCAGAGAGTCTCACGGGCTTCAGTCTGTGTGGAAGGTGAAATCGTCGGAAAGATTGGACCTGGACTACTCATTCTTTTTGGAGTAGGAGAAAACGATGGGCCGAGCGATCTTGACTGGATGATTGATAAGATCGTGGGGCTAAGAATCTTTGAGGATGAAGAAGGGAAGATGAATCGCTCCGTACAGGATGCAGGTGGGGAGGTTCTCCTGGTTTCCCAGTTTACCCTCTATGGAGACTGCCGCAAGGGGAAACGTCCTAGCTTTTCTACGGCTGCCCCTCCGGAGAAAGCCAAAGCATTATTCGAGGAAGCAGTAGAAAAAGTGGGAACGTACGGAATTCATGTCGAGACCGGAATTTTCCAGGCAGAGATGCAGGTCGAGCTTGTGAATGATGGTCCTGTGACCTTACTTTTAGATAGCGAGAAGAAATTCTAAGGTGGAGGGATAGCCAGTGATTGAAGGTCGAGCGATGGGCGTGATGGGAGCGAACTGCTATATCGTCAGTTGCCCTGAAACAAAGAAGGCTGCAGTGATTGATCCAGGTGCAGATGGAAAAAGGCTGCATCGTTGGATTTTGGAAAAAGGGTATCAGGTCGAATACATACTTCTCACCCATGGGCATGTAGACCATATTGGAGCGGTCGATGACTTACGAGAACTCTTTCACGCCAAAGTAGGAATCCACGAAGGGGATGCCGATATGCTTACGGATGGACGCAAGAATCTATCGAGCTACTTTGGTCCAGCGATCGAAATGAAACCAGCAGATTTTCTGCTTAAAGAGGGTCAAGTCTTATCCGTGGGAAAAGAAAGTATTACAGTCATTGCGACACCGGGTCATTCTCCAGGAGGCATCTGCTTTTTGACTTCGGAGGGATTACTCAGTGGAGATACTCTATTCGAAGGTTCAATAGGGCGCACAGATTTCCCTGGAGGCTCCCATGAACAGCTTCTGGATGAAATTGAAAAGAAGTTGCTCCTTTTATCAGATGAGACACGAGTCTATCCAGGTCACGGTTCAGATACTACTATTGGGAGGGAAAAGCGGGAAAACCCGTTTTTGCGATGAATATAATTTTAACCAGTCATTCTTTATCCCGCTCCGAATTGGAAGCGGGTCTTTCCTTAACTCGAGCCTTTTTCCCTGAAGCTCGTGTTCAGGTGGAGGAGCTCACTCCGAGTGTTTCGCAAGGAGTAAACAGCGACACGAAGGATGATCTTTCGATGGACCCTGTACTCGCTAAGCTATGCAAAATCGAGGGTAATATTGATGCTTTAGATTCTTTATCTTTGATCCAGATAGAAGTATCCTATCCGGCACCCCCCTGGAAGGTTAAAGGTTATTTCTTCAGTGGAGCGCATACTTGTACATCTATAACTGAACACGCTGGATTTCAGATTCCCTTGCCAATCCAACACCAGTCCGTAAGCTTAGACTCAGGTAAAATCAAAGCCATCCTTTCCCATGATGAAATCGGTAAGGAGACAGACAAAACAATTCTTCTTAGGCAGGGGCTTTACACTCTTCTTACGAAAGTAACAGGACACATGCCCCCTTGGGGAATTCTTACTGGAATCCGACCGAGTAAAATTCTCCATCGTTTGAACGACTTAGGAACTTCGGTTGATTTAGCAGGGAAGATATTGCAGGAACGGTATTCGATCCGTGAGGATAAAGCCCGCTTACTGCAAGAAGTCGTCGCCATTCAGAAGCCTTACCTTGAAGAGATCAAAGATCCTAAACAGGTGGCTGTCTATGTGGGAATCCCTTTTTGCCCGACACGTTGTAGTTATTGTTCGTTTCCAGCTTATTCTTTGCAGCAAGGAAGAGAACCACTACAAACCTATCTTCATGGATTATATGATGAAATCCGAGTCACAGGGGAATGGATGAAGGAGAAGAGGCTTTGTGCTGACTCTCTCTATATTGGCGGAGGGACCCCTACGATTTTGACTACCTCCGAAATAACGGAGTTACTTCAATGGATTAAGGAGAAAATACCCTTAACGGCTTCGGAGAAGATGCCCATGGGACTAGGAATCTCTGAGGCATCAGTAAGACAAGGAGTGCTACGAGGGGTCGAACTTACGGTAGAAGCTGGACGTCCAGATACACTTTCGAAGGAAAAACTACAAGCACTTCGAGACCAAGGGGTAAATCGATTAAGTATCAACCCACAGACGATGCATGACCGAACCCTGCAGCGGATTGGACGCTCTCATACTGTAGAGGATATATTACGGGTTTATCGGCTTGCCCGTGAAATCCCTGGGTGGATAATCAACATGGACTTAATCCTAGGGTTACCTGGCGAGGACGTTAAAGACGTTCAAGAAACTCTAGGACGAATCGCGAGATTGAACCCGGATAACCTTACGGTTCATGCCTTAGCAATCAAACGAGGTTCTAAAGAGCATGAATTGGGTTTGATAGAGAATTTAGGCAGGGAACTCGAAACGATGCAAGACATCGTCTTGTCAAGTGCACGTTCTTTGGGGTTACGCCCTTACTATCTCTATCGTCAGAAGCATATTGCTGGGAATCTGGAGAATATCGGCTTTGCACGACCCGGTGCGGAATGTCGGTATAACATCGGGATCATGGAAGAGCAACAAAGCATAATCGGAATAGGGGCAGGAGCCTCAAGTAAAGTTGTGAATCCTTCGGACTATTCCCTGGTCAATTTTCAGCATCCTTCAAATTGGCAAGTGTATCTAAAACGTTGGAGAGGGACCCATGCAAAACGAGAGGAAGCGTGGCGACGGTTGAGATTCCGTAAAATTTGAATTTGTAATTCGCTGACCTTTGAGACATAATAAGTTAGATTCAGTAGGAAAGAAGGGATATTTTTGAGCAATTGGTTGGTACCTTATATCACTTTTAACGGAAATTGCGAGGAAGCGGTAAAATTCTATCAGTCAGTATTGGGTGGAGAGGCCCAGATACTTCACTTTGGTGATGCACCGACTAATCCGGATTTTCCAGTAAATGATGCCATGAAGAATTTGGTGCTTCATGCAGAACTCAGAAAAGACGGACACATCATTCGTTTCTCAGACACCTTCCCGGGTGCCCCATTCTCGAGAGGGAATTCAATTTCCTTTTCACTAGAATTGGCGACTGAAGAAGAAACGCGAGCGACGTTTAATGCTTTATCCCAAGGTGGAGAAGTAGAAATGGAGCTGCAAAAAACGTTTTTCAGCCCTCTGTACGCAAAATTCACAGATCAATTCGGTGTTAACTGGCAATTAACCTGTAAAAAACAATAACAGTAGCAATCCAATAGCTGGAACTAACGATAAGTTTTTGCATTGAAAGCTAGTATCTACGAAAAAAGATCATTCGTGACCAATAGGTCATGGATGATCTTTTTATTTGATGCATAAAAACTATTTTGCAGCATTTATTCCGTGCTTCTGGGGAGCTGTCACTCCATGCCGCTCGAAACTTTCTTTCATCGCACGGATGGCCCGCTGAATCGTCTCTAGCGGATATGTAACACAGAATCTGACATAATACTGTCCTTCCTCACCGAAGGCCACACCTGGAGAAGCGACGACATGCGCTTTATCCAGTAGGAATTTCGTGAAATCTTCCCCATTCATCCCTTGGGGAGCAGGTACCCAGAGATAGACGGTGGCCTCAGGTACTGTGAGATTCCAGCCTTGTTCATTAAAGAACTGTACCAAGGTCGTCAGACGCTTCTGGTAATCCGAGTTATCCCGATGAAAGAACCCCTTTTCCAACCCTAACTTTAAGCCTTCGCTACCCGCATATTGTATGGGATTGAAGATCCCGGCATTAACATGAGTCTCAATGATCTTAAGACCGTTTAAGATCTCAGAGTTGCCGACAGCCATTCCTAGCCGCCAACCTGCCATATGAAAGGCCTTAGAGAAGGTGAAGAATTCAATGCCCAAGTCAAGACTCCCCGGAACGGAAAGAAGACTTGGTGCACCGCCTTCCTTGAAGTAGGTCATGGAATAGGCATGGTCGTTGACGAGAATAATATCGTTCTCACGAGCAAAGGTCACGGCGGTGTGAAAGAAGTCTAGTGTTGCAATTTGACCGGTCGGGTTATTCGGGTAATTCAGGAACATGATTTTGGCCTTTTTAGCAATCTCTGAGGGTATATCTTCGAAGTGAGGCAGAAAATCGGGGTCACGAAGAGGCATGAAGTAGGGCTTTCCACCCGCAAGGATCGTTCCCGTTCGATAACTTGGGAAGGCAGGACTGGGAATGAGAGCGATATCATCGGGGTCAAGCCACGCTTCGCAGAAGTGGACGATCCCTTCTTTTGAACCTTGCAAAGGCAAGATTTCCTTTTCAGGATTTAGAGTGACTCCATAGTGTCGCCGATACCATATTACCATCTGCTCCCGAAATACTTTCAACCCATCAAAATCCGCGTAATGATGGTTTATCGGATCACGTGCCTGTGTGCAGAGCGTTTCAATCAATTGCGAATGGGCAGGACGATCCGGGTCCGATTTACTTAAGACATGAAGTTCTTCACCATTGTCGAGTTTTTCATGAATAAGAGCATCGAGTTGAGCAAAAATATAAGGTGGTAAATCTTTGAGCTTTAGACTTTCTTTCATTAAGCATCCTCCGTTCTAATTACTCACACCTGCCGTTAGTCTTTGATGATTTTTGGTTCTCCATAACAGGTAGTTTAAACCAGTTCGGACAGAAGCACTGGGATGGTTCGACGGATCGTCGATTCCCTCTGGAATTGGTTTTTTAGAGATTAATAGCATCGCAAAGGATTTCGGCTTAGTAAATAGAATATAGCTTTATCAAGATTCTTATGGTTTCTCTGTGAAATTTCGTAGGAGAATCGTCCCTGCGCGACAGAGCTGAGTTTAGGAGGTATTACGTGAAAGACCCGCAAACTATTTATGAATGCAGAAAACAAGCCTATGAAAAACTCCAGGCGAAGCAGAAGCAAACTGCAGATCGCTTGAGTAACTATCGTTTAATCACTTTTATTCTTGGATTGGCTATCGCTTCGGTTCTCTATCTAAAGCTTAGTAGTGTCATTGGAGTTGTCACGGGGTTTCTTACATTAAGTCTTTTCGTTAATCTAGCCATTCGACATAAGCATGCCCGTACCCAACTCAAGTACTCACAAATCTTAGCTGGACTTAATCAGAAAGGTTTAGCTCGCTTGAACGGGGAGTGGGGCAATTTTCAGGATTCCGGAGCTGAGTTTAAAGATGAGGGGCATCCCTATGCCTCGGATTTAGATCTATTCGGACAAGCGTCGATCTTTCAGTGGATTAATTCGGCACAAACCCCTTGGGGTAGAAAAATCTTACAAAATGTTCTCAAGCAGCCACCAAAAGACCGTCAGGAAATAATCGAACGACAGGAAGCCGTAACAGAATTGGCAAAACAATTATCTTGGCGACAACGGTTCGAAGCGGAAGGAATCTTCGTCTCTGGTAAATTCCAGACGACAGAACCCCTTCTAAACTGGGCTGAGCAGATTAATGAGGCTTATCTGCATCCTGCAGTAAAGTTAGGGATGCGACTACTCCCTGCGATAACCCTCCTAATGCTGACTCTATATGCATTTCAACTCTCCGTTCCTTGGCAGGTTCCGGCACTACTTATCGCTATCCAAATCATTCTCCTTCGAGTATATGGTAAAGATCGCTCCCAAATTCTATCCATGGTCCACCGGCATGAGGCGAGCCTGAAAACCTACACTGAGATGCTCAAACATCTTGAAGGCAAGAATTTTAATGCAGAGTGGCTTAAGAATCGTCAGGGAATTCTCCGCGACATAGAGGGTAATCAAGCTTACAAGCAAATTCAGAGACTCTCAAAGCTTGTTGAATGGATATCCAATCGTGAGAATGCAATGTTCATGGCGGTAAATATTCTTCTCCTTTGGGATTATCAGTGCATGATTGAGTTAGAAGCGTGGAAAAAGAGGTCGGGAAGCCTATTAAAAAACTGGTTAAAAGTCATTGCTGAGATGGAAGCACTTTCGAGTCTTTCCACTATTCGTTTTGAAAATCCAGAGTGGGACATGCCACAGATTCTTGAAAGCTCAAGCCAGGGTAGCGAAGTATCGAGCGGTTTATCTGCTCAAAAAATAGGTCACCCTTTGCTTACCAGAAATAGAGTTACAAATGATTTCGAGATGAAGAAGCCCTCTGGGATCGTCCTTATCACGGGGTCGAATATGTCTGGTAAGAGTACTTTTTTACGGACTGTAGGAAGTAATCTCGTCCTCGCTTATATTGGCGCCCCAGTCTGTGCCAAACAATTCAGTTGCTCGCGCTTTAATCTTTGGAGTTGTATGCGAGTGAGTGATAATTTAGAGCAAAGTATTTCTTCCTTCTATGCGGAAATCTTGCGGATCAAAGAAATTGTTCAAGCTGCAAAAAATGATAAGCCTGTTTTCTTCCTTCTCGATGAGATCTTCAAAGGAACTAATTCCCATGATCGACATCAAGGTGCTATTGCTCTTATCAACCAACTGCAAAGAGAAGGTGCGATGGGGCTAGTCTCGACACATGACTTGGAGCTAGGGGAACTAGAGCATCAAAGCGAAGGGCGGATTAGAAACTATCATTTCCGCGAGTATTATGAGAATCAGGAGATTCGATTTGACTATACGCTACGCCCTGGGATTTCGACGACGAGGAATGCTCTCTATCTCATCAAGTTAGCAGGAATAGAAATTAAGGAATAGTCATAAATAAGGGGACATTTACTAGTGGAGGGAGAATTTAGGTGCCTTCAAGTTTTGATCCGATAATCGATACAGCATCGGAAATATTAGTTCTTGGCTCCATGCCAGGGGATGAATCCTTGAGAAAGAATGAGTATTATGGGAATCCACGGAATCAATTCTGGCGGATTCTCTATTCTATTTTCGGGAAAGAAAAAGAGGAAGTCTATGAAACGCGCTTAGCCTTTGCGCTTGGGCATAAATTTGCCCTTTGGGATGTGATTGAGTCCTGTCAACGGGAAGGAAGTTTAGATTCAAATATCAAGGAAGCGCTGCCTCACGATTTTAAGAATTTCTATCAAAAGTACCCGAAAATTAAAGTGATTGCCTTTAATGGTGGAAAGGCTTATGACGTTTATCGCCGACAGGTAGGATTTAATTTAAAAGAGGGATTAATCTATTATTCTTTGCCCTCGACGAGTCCAGCCAATACTCAGAGCTATGAAAATAAGTTAGAAAAGTGGAGTATACTTCTCGAATATCTCGACAGGGAGTAACGCCTGAACACAACTTTTGATCACAACGCCTAAGCTGGTAATAGAATTAAAAATACGTTGCCTGAATGCTTAATCAGATGAATGACTTAAAAGATTTAGAACAATAGTTCTTGACTTTCGAAATGTTAGGGTAGAATATGCTATTATATCTTTTTGCTTTGGGGTTGGGAGAGAAATTAATATGTCAGAACATAATTCATCACAGAAAAAGGGAGTTTTCTATGCTTTTGCAGCATACACTGCATGGGGACTCCTGCCTGTCTACTGGAAAGCCATACAAGCTGTTCCAGCACGAGAAATATTAGCCCATCGGATCCTTTGGTCCTTTGTTTTCGTAGCTTCGTTATTGATTCTAAGAAAACAAGGGGGAAACGCGCGAGCAGTGCTTCGAGATAAGTCAAAAGTATTGGGGCTTATCTTAACTTCTTTGTTGATCACTTCAAACTGGTATATTTATATCTGGGCAGTGAATAGTAATAAAGTTGTCGAAGCGAGCCTGGGGTATTATATCAATCCCTTGCTGATGGTGTTATTGGGAGTGGTCGTGCTACGTGAACGCATGGATCGCTGGCAAGTTGTATCTCTCCTCCTAGCCGCCGCAGGGGTTTTAATTCTAACCGTGGAGTTCGGAAAAATCCCGTGGATTTCACTTAGCCTGGCAACAACCTTTTCCTTATATGGCTTAGCGAAGCGGTTAGTTCAGGTAGACTCTTTACTCGGCTTGGCCTTAGAAACCGCAATGGTTGTTCCTGTGGCCTTGATCTATCTTTCAGGGGTCCAAGTGAGTGGAGCAGGGGTGATTGGTCATTCGGGGAGCCTTACGCTTCTTCTTTTACTGGGGACAGGAATCGTCACAGCAACTCCGCTACTATGGTTTGCCCAAGCTGCAAAAATGGTTTCGTTTTCCACGATAGGGTTTATCCAGTACGTCTCACCGAGTTTGAGTCTCCTTCTCGGAATTTTTCTCTATCATGAAGAATTTACTTCAACTCATGCTATGAGTTTTGGGGTCATCTGGATTGCATTAGCGGTCTACTCAGTTTCCAGGGTTGCGGTCACTCGGAGAAGTAATCTCAGGGCAGTAAATTCCCTGCAGGGAAAATAAGCATAGGTACAGAGGATAAAGATCGGCGTTATCGTAAAGAATTATTCCGTTTAATTCATGTGGAAAATGAAAGAGACCGGATTAGCTCCGGTCTTTACTCGTACCTTGTGTCTCTTTCAAGATATAACGATCTGACTTATTCGGATTTGGAGTTTTGTCATCCGCATTTGGTGCATGATTTCTTGATTTATCGGTTTTTTTGATCGTCATCAGGTGACCTCCTTTAGGTTTTCCTTATTAGGCTTTCCCTGATTGGACTTAATCATGTAATTTTCATGATCTTTGCACTCCTAGGACATTAATACAGGTCGGAATTCCATGAAGTAAATCTTGAAGTAAGTGAAGTAAGTCTTGAAGTAAATTACATTATTCATAAAAATGAAAAGTGCAATGTTTACTCAATTTTGACTAAGAAATCGTCGCTACTTGTAAAGGGGGAAAAGACAAGGATGGAAGCTGCGAATAGAATTAAACGTTTACCTCATCATTTCTTTTCGACATTAGTACAGAAGTCGGCTGCTTTGCAGGAACAAGGGTTTGATGTTATCGATTTAGGAAGGGGAAGCCCAGATCTGGCAACCCCTCCCCATATCCTCAAGGCTCTTTGGGAGGCAGCCCAAAATCCACTGTATCATCGCTATTCACCTTTTGAAGGGTATCCAGAGATCAGGCAAGGAATAGTGAACTGGTATGCCAGGGAAAGAGGGGTTCAACTCGATTCAGAAAGTGAGGTTGCAACTCTCTTCGGTTCTAAGATTGGTTTAATCGAAGTAGCGACCTGTCTCTTAGAACCTGGGGATGTGTGCCTGGTTCCAGACCCAGGTTATCCGGATTATCTATCTGGCATTGCTTTGGCAGGTGCCGAAGCTTATCCTATGCCACTCTTAGCTAAAAATAATTATCTTCCAGACTTTGAAATGATTCCAGAAGAGGTGCTCAAACGAACGAAACTGATGTTTCTCAATTATCCGTGTAATCCAACAGCAACCTTAGCTCCTCGATCTTTTTTTGAAGCAGCGATCGAGTTTGCCTTGCTGAATGAGATTACGATTGCCCATGATTACGCCTATGGAGCGATTGGCTTTGATCAGAAACGTCCGATTAGCTTTCTCGAGATTCCAGGGGCAAAGGAAGTAGGAATTGAATTTTACTCCCTCTCAAAAACCTATAACATGTCGGGTTGGCGTGTCGGCTTTGCATTAGGAAATTCTAAAGTCGTGGGGTTAATCAATAAACTGCAAAACCATTTGTTCGCGAATATTCCACCAGCTATTCAAATGATGGCTGCAAGTGCCTTAACGGGTCCTCAGGATTGTGTTCAGGAAATCATCTCCATCTATGAACAACGTCGAAATACGTTTATTGAGGCCTTAGCTCAAATCGGCTGGAAAGCTAACCCACCAGAAGGGTCCTTCTTTGCATGGCTTCCTATCCCCGAACCTATGACAGCGATGGAATATAGTGATCTTCTTTTAGAGAAAGCACAGACCGTAGTCGCACCTGGAACAGGATTTGGTCCACATGGGGAAGGGTTTGTCAGGATAGGCCTCTTGCATGAAATACCGAGACTGTTGGAAGCCGTGGAACGTATTCAAAGACTTAGAATTTGGAAGTAAGTATTGAATTTGAAAGTACTGACCTGATCGTCGTGAACGAAGAAAGCTGAAAGAGAAAGAAGAATTGACAAATAACTTTTTGACAAGTATGATGTAATATCATATAAACTATTTTAGTACACCGCAAGAAAATAAAAAAGAACCTCACATTTTCGATATTAATTCATGGGAAGAGACTGTGCATCATCTCTTTACAGGGAGAGCCGACGTAGACTGAAATTGGCTTGGGAGACGCTTAGGAGGACACCCCAGGAACGAAAATGCGGGTCGCTTAGTCTCGTTATCGACTGTTAAAGTGGGCGGAATCGAAAGATACCGTCAATAAGGGTGGCACCACGGGAGCTCTCGTCCCTTGCTATTAGGCAAGGACGGGGGCTTTTTTATCTTTTATTCGAAGGAGGGATTTTTATGGCTATTCAACGACCTAAAGGGACTCAAGATTTACTGCCTGGTGTGGTTGAGAAATGGCAATATCTAGAGGAGCAAATTCGAAAAATTTGCAGAGAGTATGGATATGAAGAGATTCGTACGCCTATGTTTGAAGCCACAGAGCTTTTCCAACGTGGGGTGGGAGAGACTACGGATATAGTCAATAAGGAAATGTATACCTTCCTCGACAAAGGGGATCGGTCGATGACCCTTCGACCAGAAGGGACAGCCTCCGTATGTCGGGCTTATGTTGAAAACAAGCTCTATGGAGGACCGCAACCTGTAAAACTTTATTATACTGGACCTATGTTTCGCTATGAGCGCCCTCAATCGGGAAGGTTCCGTCAATTCCACCAGTTTGGGGTCGAAGTCCTTGGGGCAGATAAGCCGATCGTCGATGCTGAGGTTATCACTCTCGTCTGGGATCTTTACAATCGTCTAGGGCTCAAAGGGCTCGAAGTTCATGTGAACTCTGTGGGCTGCCCAACCTGTCGCGCGGAGCACAAGATTAAGCTACAGGAATTCCTAGCGCCAAGGCGAGAGCATCTATGTAAGGATTGTCAAGAACGCTATGAAAAAAATCCGTTGCGGATCTTAGATTGTAAAAATCCAACGTGTCAGGAATTAACTCAGGGTGCCCCCACTACGCTTGATACACTCTGTGAGGATTGTGGGCAACACTTTAAGGAGCTTCAAGAGCTCTTAAGTGCTGCAGAGGTCGTGTATAAAGTCGATCCTCGGCTTGTTCGTGGGCTTGATTATTATCGGAAAACGGCCTTTGAGGTTCTGGTCGAAGATATCGGAGCACAGAGTGCCATCTGCGGAGGTGGGCGCTACGATGGGCTCGTGCAGGAAGTCGGAGGACCGCAAACACCGGGGATTGGTTTTGCCATGGGAATTGAGCGTGTACTCGCTGCTCTTAATCTCTCAGGCGGAGCTCCAGACGTGGAGACAAAGGATTATCTTATGCTTGTTGCCTTGGGAGAGAAGGCTCAAAGCGAAGGCTTTGCCATCGTGAGTCGACTCAGAAAGAAAGGCTTACCAGTGAGTATCGATCTCTTGGGAAGAAGCCTGAAAGCCCAACTGAAGGCAGCTGATCGCACAAAAGCAAACTATGCGGCGATTCTAGGGCAAGAAGAATTAGAAAAAGGAATCATCATCTTGCGGAATCTCACCCTCGGTGAGCAGGAAGAGGTCGCGCTGAAAGACTTAGAAGAATACGTGATGAGAAAATATAGAGAGGATGTCAAAGCATGACTTTATTACAAAAACGCACAGAGGCGGGGAGCTTAAGAGTCAGTAACGCAGGGGAGACCATTCAACTACTTGGCTGGGTGCAACGCCGAAGAGATCATGGAGGGGTAATCTTCGTAGATCTTCGCGATCGCTCGGGCTTCGTTCAAGTCGTATTTAACCCAGATATGCCAAACTTCGCCTCAGCTGAGCGCTTGCGTTCGGAATTTGTGGTCTCCATTCTCGGTAAAGTCCGTCAGCGTCCTGAAGGGGCAAGCAACCCGAATATGGCGACAGGTGAAATAGAGGTTGTGGCTCAATCCTTAGAAATTTTAAATGGCGCAAAGACTCCCCCATTCTATATCCAGGATGACGTGGATGTCGATGAAACCCTACGTCTCAAATATCGTTATCTCGACTTGCGTCGTCCAGAAATGCAAGAAGTTTTTAGAACGAGGCATCGGATTACCTCGATTATGCGCAATTACTTCGATGGTCAGGACTTTTACGAAATTGAAACTCCGATGTTAATCAATTCCTCACCTGAAGGAGCAAGAGATTATCTTGTACCCAGTCGGGTGCATCCAGGAGAATTCTATGCTTTGCCACAGTCTCCACAAATCTTTAAGCAGCTCCTTATGGTTTCAGGAATGGAGAAGTACTTCCAGATCGTTCGCTGCTTCCGAGATGAGGATTTGCGAGCAGATCGTCAACCTGAGTTTACACAGCTCGATGTAGAGATGTCTTTTGTAGAGGAAGAGGATATTTTCCCGATGATGGAAGAGCTAATGGTTCGAATCTTCAAGGAGACAACGGGCCGAGAAATTCCGAGCCCCTTCCCACGCCTAACCTATCGAGATGCCATGGAGTTGTACGGTTCGGACAAACCAGATCTCCGTTTTGGTATGGAAATGATCGATGTCGCCGACGTCGTCAAGGATTCAAACTTTAAAGTCTTTACAGACACCTTGGCTAAAGGGGGAAGAGTGAAAGGCCTCTGTGCAAAGGGCTGTGCAGGTATGCCCAGACGGGAACTCGATGGCTTAGTGAATTACGTCAACATCTATGGGGCGAAGGGATTAGCCTATATCGTTCTGGCCGAAGAGGGAGTCAAGTCTCCTATTGCCAAATTCTTTAGTGAGGAGCAACTCAATTCCTTGATTAGTCACATGCGTGGAGAAACCGGAGATATTCTCTTCTTCGTCGCAGATAAAGAAGCAGTGGTTGCCGATGCACTCGGACATTTACGTCTGGAGTTAGGAAAACGCTTAGGGCTGATACCCGAGGAGGCCCTGAACTTCTTATGGGTAACAGAATTCCCACTTCTTGAGTGGGATGAAGAAGATAAGCGCTATGTCGCTATCCACCACCCCTTCACTTCCCCTATGCTTGAAGATCTCCCCTTACTCAAGACTGATCCAGGGAAAGTAAGAGCCAATGCCTATGATATGGTCCTCAACGGAATTGAGCTCGGTGGGGGAAGTATCCGGATTCATCAGCGCGAAGTTCAGGAGTTGATGTTTGAACTCCTGGGGCTATCACCTGAAGAAGCAGATGCTAAATTTGGGTATCTACTTGAGGCCTTTGAATATGGAACACCTCCTCATGGAGGAATTGCGTTTGGACTTGACCGTTTAACGATGCTATTGACCGGTAAAGATAATATTCGTGATGTAATTGCCTTCCCCAAAACACAAAGTGCTGCTGACCTGATGATTCAGGCTCCCTCTACGGTCGCTGAAAAGCAACTTAAAGAATTGCATATTAAAACGGATATTCTTCCGGGCAAAGCTAAATAATAGAATGGAATAGTGATTAATAAGAATAATAATTTGATTTGACAAAGGGAAATGAATCCGCTTATAATGAGTTGTAGCTACCCCCTATGGGTATCGAAAGGGGATTGTGTCGTGGTGACTGACCCGGATTTTGCATCGAAAGAAGATCTCATCCGTAGGTTGAAGAAAATCGAGGGACAGGTCAAGGGACTTCAACGAATGGTTGAAAATGACAAGTATTGTGTGGATGTCCTCATTCAAGTCGCTGCAGTCAGGGCGGCCATCAACAAAGTGGGAACAATGATATTTGAAAATCATTCTCGGGTATGTCTACAAAAGGCAGTCGAAGAAAAAGATAAGGACGAGGCGCTTGAAGAATTAATTGGCGTCCTTACGAAATTCATCAAATAACTGCCAAAATCATACAACGTATCTAATACATCGTACAACGAAGTGTTAGTCGAAGAGTAAAAAATTAAGGAGGGATTTTATCATGGCAGGTGAAAATGTTAAGACCTTTACCACCGATAATTGGAACCAAGACGTATTAAGCTCGGATAAACCTGTGCTCGTGGACTTCTGGGCAACGTGGTGTAGCCCATGTCGTATGGTTGCTCCCGTCGTTGAGGAGTTAGCAGGTGAGTATCTAGGGAAAATTGTTATCGGAAAACTTAATGTCGATGAGAATCCAGCAACGTCACAAGAATATGGAGTAATGAGTATTCCTACCTTAGCGATATTTAAAGACGGCAAAGTTGTCGATAAAATCGTGGGTTTCCGTGGTAAAGCCGATTTGGTTAAAATGCTTAATGCTCACGCCTAAGGCGAAATAATCTTAATTTGTCTAGAATGAAAAAAGCGGTGCAATGCACCGCTTTTTTCAGTATCTATTACTAATACCCAAGCCTTTTCACTCTTTAATAGTGTCATTTTCATCCTTAGATGGCGCCACGTTACGACCTCGATTCAGTTGATCACGTCCCATTTCAGAAGGGGTGAAGAATTGTTCACCTCGCACCGTCTCAGGTAGATAATCTTGCTCGACCCAGTGACCCGGGTAGGCGTGGGGATAACGATATCCTTTGCCATGCCCTAATTTTTTTGCGCCTGGATAATGGGCATCCCGTAAGTGCTGAGGAACTTCCCCCGTGGGGTGTGTGCGTACGTAATCAAGTGCGCGATCAATCGCATCATAGGCACTATTGCTCTTCGGAGCAGTAGTAATCGCTAAGACTGCCTGTGCCATCGGAATTCTGGCTTCAGGTAGGCCGAGCCATTCAAGTGCATTTGCTGCAGCTTGGGCTTGAAGCATGACCATGGGATCAGCAAGTCCCACATCTTCAGAAGCCTGAATGATAATCCGTCGCATGATGAAGCGGGGATCTTCTCCAGATTCCAGGAGGACAGCCAGCCAATACAGCGCAGCATCCGGATCAGAACCGCGCATGCTTTTGATAAAGGCAGAGATAATATCATAGTGGTTGTCTCCATCTTTATCAAAGCGCATCGCCCGTTGCTGGATCGACTCTTCGGCGACCTCTAGGGTAATCTCGCGGATACCATTGTTAGGAGGAGTGGTGAGTACAGCAAGTTCTAGGGCGTTCAACGCTCTTCTGAGATCCCCATTAGCATAATTGAGCCAATGCTCCCAGGCCTCGGGAGTGATCTGAACAGAATAATTTCCTAAGCCGCGTTCTTTATCCCCTAAGGCTTGCTCTAATCCTTTTCGTATATCTCCCTGAGTAAGGGTATATAAGCGAAAGAGGGTAGATCGGCTAAGAAGAGCAGAATTTAATTCGAAAAAAGGATTTTCAGTCGTTGCCCCAATGAAAGTAATGGTTCCATTTTCGACGGCTGGAAGCAGGGCATCTTGTTGACCTTTATTAAAACGATGAACCTCATCACAAAAGACGAGGGTCTTACTTCCATAAAGGTGGAGTTGTTCTGTAGCCGTTTGAATAATCTCCCGAATTTCTTTGACCCCGGAAGCGACTGCATTGATCCGCACAAACCTCGAAGAGGTAGCATTGGCAATGACTTGTGCGAGGGAGGTTTTTCCGGTACCCGGTGGCCCGTAAAGAATTAAGGAGCTGACTCGATCCGCCTCGATGGCACGACGAAGAAGTTTACCTGGCCCGATGAGGTCATCCTGACCGATGTATTCCTCGAGGGTTCTCGGGCGCATCCGTTCAGCGAGGGGGGCCACTTGATTTGGATTAAATGAAGCTGAGAATAAATCCATAGGAGCGATTCCTTTCTATTGCTATAATTCTGTTATGCTTTCTTCTCATACATAAGGGTGAGTATGGGAGTGGAAATTGAAAAGCAACTTATTTATGCGTATAAAAAAATGATCTCACATTCTAGTATACTGAGATTTGCAAGTTGAATCAAAAAGAAATGAATCAAAAGCAAATGAATTAGAAAGCGAGCAGGAATAGTTCTTCTTAGTAGGATAAAATAATAGGATAAAAAAATCTGAGTAAATTACTCGGGTTTATCTTGACAAATCCCGAGTGTTTTTGTAAGATATCTTTGAAGAAAAGATTTTGATGAATTATGGTCGTAAAATGAACGACAGAATCGCTTCTAGAAAGAGGTGGGGGGTCTGAAGCTTTCTACAAAAGGCAGGTATGGTCTCCAAGCCATGATTGACTTGGCCATGCATTCAGGCGATGGACCAGTCTCCCTAAAAAGTATAGCAGATCGACAGGGACTATCTGAACACTATCTGGAACAATTAATTTCCGGATTGCGCAAAGCCGGTCTTGTCAAAAGTGTACGAGGAGCGCAAGGGGGATACATCTTAGGACGAGAGACGGATAAAATCCGAATTGGAGATATCATTCGAGTTCTTGAAGGCCCGATTGCTCCTGTGGACTGTGTCTCAGAGGAAGATCCTGAATGCTGCAATAAAGCGAACCATTGTGTTACTCGGACAATTTGGGAGAAGGTCCGAGATTCTATCGCAGATGTTCTGGATTCCATTACCTTGGCAGACATGGTTACAGATGCAGAAAAGATGGAGTCTGAACGGGATCTGCACCATTTAATTCAGTTGGATGACTAAATCACATTAAGTTTTCAGGAGGGACAGATAATGCGGAGAGTTTACCTTGACCATAGTGCAACAACTCCGGT
This sequence comes from Desulfitobacterium elongatum, assembly GCF_055378975.1. Classification (NCBI taxonomy): domain Bacteria; kingdom Bacillati; phylum Bacillota; class Clostridia; order Eubacteriales; family Desulfitobacteriaceae; genus Desulfitobacterium; species Desulfitobacterium elongatum. Next base: position 1,585,008 of record NZ_AP038772.1, read on the forward strand.
TGACCCAGAAGTTGCAAAACTCATGATGACCTATTACACAGAAAAATACGGTAACCCATCGAGTGTCCATAGCTTTGGACGTGAAGCTAAAGAAGCTCTAGAAAATGCTAGGGAACAAGTTGCAAAATTGCTCGGAGCTCAGCCCAATGAAATTACCTTTACGAGTGGGGGAACGGAGGCGGATAACCTTGCAATATTAGGGACCGCTGAAGCACTACGCAAAAAAGGAAAACATATTATCACCTCTGCCGTTGAGCATCATGCCGTACTCGAAACCTGTGAGTACTTAGAGAAAAATGGCTTCGAACTTACGATTATTCCTGTGAATGAGGAAGGTCTCCTTTCCGTTCAGGATGTCGAAAAAGCGATTCGTCCAGATACCATTTTGATTACAATCATGCATGCCAATAATGAAGTCGGTACGATTCAGCCTATAGCAGAGATTGGTAAGCTTGCCCGTGAGAAAGGGATCACCTTCCATGTGGATGCAGTTCAATCCTTTGGAAAGCTGCCCATCGATGTTCAGGCTATGAATGTAGATCTCATGACAGTATCCAGCCATAAGATTTATGGACCCAAAGGAGTAGGTGCTCTCTATATCCGCAAAGGGGTGAGAATTGTCCCCTTAGTACACGGTGGTGGTCAAGAGAAAAAACGCCGCTCTGGGACAGAGAATACGCCAGGAATCATCGGTTTCGGTAAAGCCTGTGAAATCGCTGGTGAGCGGATGAAACAGGAAGCACAACGTGAAAGTCAGCTTCGGGATAAATTATTAAAGGGAATCTTAGAGCGGATCGATTATGTTAAAGTGAATGGTCCGATTGGTGAGAATCGCCTCCCGGGTAATCTGAATGTGAGCATTGAATTTATCGAAGGGGAAGCACTTCTCTTGAGTCTCGATATGCTTGGAATTGCTGCTTCAAGTGGTTCGGCATGTACTTCAGGCTCCTTGGATCCCTCTCATGTGTTGCTCGCGATGGGAATGCCCCATGAGATTGCACATGGATCGCTACGTCTATCCTTTGGACGTCAGAACACGGAAGAAGATGTCGATTATGTCCTAGAGCAATTGCCTAAGATTGTGGATCGGCTACGGATGATGTCCCCTCTATATGATCGTGTAAAACATGCTAAAGCTCAATAATTAAGGAGTGATGAGAGATGTATTCTGAAAAAGTAATGGATCACTTTATGAACCCTCGTAATGTTGGTGAAATCGAGAATGCGGATGGTGTAGGTGAAGTCGGGAACGCAAAATGCGGTGACATCATGCGTATTTATTTAGATGTTGAAGGAGATGTTATTAAAGACGTCAAATTCAAAACGTTTGGCTGTGGAGCAGCAGTTGCTACCAGTAGCATGGTTACTGAAATGGTCAAAGGAAAGACCATTGAAGAAGCCTTGACGATTACGAATGCTGCAGTGGCTGAAGCCCTTGATGGACTTCCAGCAGTAAAGATGCACTGTTCGAATCTAGCAGCAGATGCCTTACATGAAGCCATTAAGGATTATCACGAAAAACACAAAAAGGAATAGGATAAATCAATGACGCTTACCAAAAGACCAAAGGTAGTGGTCGGAATGAGCGGCGGTGTGGATAGTTCCATGGCCGCCGCTTTACTCAAAGAAGAAGGTTATGATGTAATTGGTGTAACTCTTCAGATATGGCCGTCTGCAGGTCCAGAAGGGGAGGGGGGCTGCTGTTCAATCTCGGCGATTGACGATGCGCGAAGGGTCGCCTTCCAACTGGGAATACCCCATTATGTATTAAACTTTCGTTCCATCTTTGAGGAAAATGTCATCCATTATTTTACCGAATCCTACCTCAGTGGAGAAACTCCGAATCCCTGTCTTATGTGCAACCGCATTGTACGATGGGGAGAATTTTTACGTAAAGCACGCTCCTTAGGGGCAGAATATATTGCAACAGGTCATTATGCTCAAGTCACTAGAGATCCAGGTAGCGGTCGTTTTCTGATGACTCGACCGGCTGACGCTTGGAAGGATCAAACCTATATGCTTTATACCCTCACCCAGGAACAGCTCGAACACACCTTGTTTCCACTGGCTGAGTATAAGAAAGATCGTATACGAGAGATGGCAGCAGAACGAGGACTCATTCGGGTCGCCAGAAAGCCCGATAGTCAGGAAATCTGCTTTATTCCCGATGATGATTATGTATCCTTTGTTCGACAGCGTGAAGCAGGACAAGGACGGATTAAACCCGGGAATTTTGTAGATCAGCAGGGCAAGATTCTTGGAAAGCACCAAGGCTTAGTGAATTACACGGTGGGTCAGCGAAAAGGATTGGGTATAACCTTTGGCAAACCCATGTTTGTCATTGGTTTTAATGTTGATCGCAATGAAGTCGTCTTAGGAGAGGCTCCCGAAGTCTATAGTCAGTCCCTTTTGGCGACTGACTTGAACTGGATTGCAATTCCGGAACTTCATGAACCTATAGAGGTTGAAGCAAAGATTCGCTATAAAGCTCCCGCTGCACCTGCAAAGGTCATTCCCCTAGAAAATTCGGAGAGCATTAAAGGAGCGATCGGTCCTGTAGTGCGAGTCGAATTTGAAACCCCACAACGAGCAGTTACACCTGGACAAGCCGTCGTTTTCTATCAAGGTGATCTCGTCGTCGGTGGAGGGAAAATCATCACTGACCCGAGAGGGTAGTATAAACTTCATTTTTCTATGCTTTGAATGCATGAACGCAACCCACTTTGGGCATAGTAGCAAGGAACCATAATAGAAACTAAAGGAGGGGAAAAATGCGACGCACACGAGAAATCGTTGGTTTACCTGTACTGAATTTAAGAAGCGGAGACCAGATTGGATGGGTACAAGATGTGGTCTTCAATAAAGACAGCAGGAAAATCAGCGGAATTCTCTTGGAAAATGCTCACATTTTTCGTTCTTCAAAAGGCATTCCGCGTGATTTTGTTGCTGCTGTAGGTAAAGATGCCTTAACTGTTAGCGACCATGTGGTTCAGGAGATCTCAGGTATCAAATGGTCGGAAAAAGTTGGGAATCAAGTATTTACCCAAGGTGGGGAAGCAAAGGGCACGATTGAAGATGTCTTCCTTGACGATTCTGCTGAGAACGTCATCGGGTTCGAGGTTTCAGATGGTCTGTTTTCTGATCTGATGGAAGGACGGGGCACGATTCTGCAGGAAAATGTAATGGTAGATGGGAAAGACGTCTTAATCGTTGAAGACCAGGTATCCCCCTGGGACCAAGGAAAAGAAGGGGGTTCACTATCATGAATTGTCCGGTCTGTAGTGGACGTGCCATCGGCAAGGTTGGTGTAGGTCAGTTTTACTGTTGGGATTGCTGTGTAGAGTTCACAAGCCAAACAGACAAAGTTGTTATCTATGATTTGGCAGAGGATGGTACTTTGGTTGCCTGGGATGACCCAGCGATCGACGCAGAGCTTACTCAAGCTGCATTGGAGTAAAAGCATAAGGAGGGATACCATGAAGTCAGGACAAATCATTGGGGGTATCGTAGCAGGAAGTATCCTTGGTGCAACAGTCAGTTATATGGCGCGCCCTCGGAACAAAACCATGTCTATGATGCGTAAGGGTTTGAAAATGATTAAACGCTAGTCTCTCTGATATCGAACGTCTAGAATCAAATGAAGCGCGCCAACTGGGCGCGCTTTTGGCATGTCTGAGTTCTCCAGAATAAACTTCTATTGTTTATATAAAGAAAGAAGATCTGAGTAAGCATGGGTATAGATTAGCTGAGTTTGGGGTAACACATCTTAAGGGATGGAAAGGAGGAGAGCATGAAAAAAGAAAGATGGCGCTGGTTCTTTTTAGGGAGTGTTATCTTTTTTGGCCTCATTCTACTGTTATCTGTTCGAAGCATTCTTAGTCCTTTTATCGTCGCGTTTGTCCTCGCTTATTTACTAAGTCCGGTCGTTGAGGGCTTGGTCCATCGAGGATTAGGGCGAAAGGTATCGATCACAGTGGTCTTTTTAGGGATAATACTCACCCTCGGGCTTACGTTATTTTTTATCTTACCAAAGCTCTATATGGAACTCTCTAAGCTCTCCGCCGTTCTCCCAGGGACTGTGCATACCATGGAGCAGTATATCCAAGATTTTCGCTCCAATTTCCGCTCAACTGGACTTCCTAATCAGGTCGTTTCCGTGTTCGATGGTCATCTCGGTAAAGGGGAAGCGTTCTTAGCAGAAAAGCTTCAAGATTTCCTAGAGAAACTTCCTGAGCTTCTAGCCTCCACGACCCTTCTGATCCTTTCTCCGGTTATTGCTATTTACCTCCTCGCTGACTGGAAACGGATTCAAACCGGCTTTTTAAGAATTGTTCCTCAACGTTGGCGTGTGGATTGGCAGAGGTTGATCCAGGATATCAGTCATATCGTCCGCTGTTTCATTCGAGGAAATTTGATTGTTGCGGTTATTGTCGGGATTCTCTGTGGGGTAGGAGTAAAACTTGTAGGGATGGATTATGCCCTTCTCATTGGGGTTCTTTGTGGAGTATTTGATTTGATTCCTTACTTTGGGCCCTTAATCGGGGCAATCCCCTCGATACTCTTAGGGCTCATTCAGTCTCCGATTATGGCAGTAAAAGTCGCTGCGGTCATCCTTGTTGTTCAGCAGATTGAGGGGAATGTCATTTCTCCTAAACTCATGGGAGACAGCGTAGGGCTTCATCCTTTATGGATTGTCTTCGCTTTGCTTGCGGGGGGAGAGCTTTTCGGTTTCTGGGGGATGCTTCTTTCTGTCCCGTTTGCAGCTGTCCTTCGAGTGATTATTCGCCACATCTACTTTTGGCTTGTTTCACCTGAAGTTAAAAGAGAAAGTTGACAAGTTCTCAGGCTTTCCGATATACTTATGAGTAAATTTGAGAATTTTACAAACTAATGAAGGAACGAGTAATAGAGAGAACTTTTTAGAGAGGTTCCGTGAGGTGAAAGGAACCAAGTTTCTTTGTATGAAGGCTATTCCTGAGGGCAAGTATGAAAACTTGACGAGGCACGCGTTAAGTGCGATGACAGTATACTGTCGCAAAGCGACCGATTGATCGTTATGATGGATGCGTTGTTAATCGGTAAGCAGGGTGGTACCACGGTGAAGATCCCGTCCCTGATTCAGGGGCGGGTTTTATCTATTTTTACGCAAAAACTTTAATAGAGTAGAAGCTCCATTGAAGTAAGTTTTCTACATAGGGAGGAAATAACGTGTATACGGGAAATCAGCTTAGAGAAATGTTTCTTCAATTCTTCGAGTCCAAAGGGCACAAAATTTTACCGAGTGCCTCACTCATTCCAAAGGATGATCCCACCTTACTTTTAACGGTCGCCGGGATGGTACCCTTTAAACCGTATTTCATGCGCAAAGTAGAACCCCCTTTCCCAAGAGCGACCACTTCTCAGAAGTGCGTACGTACCCCTGACTTAGAGGTCGTCGGAAAAACGGCACGCCACCATACCTTCTTTGAGATGTTAGGAAACTTCTCCTTCGGAGATTACTTCAAGGCAGAAGTCATTCCCTGGGCTTGGGAGTTTGTCACTGAAGTTTTAAAAATCCCAACCGAGCAGCTTTGGATCACCGTCCATCCAGAAGACGAGGAAGCAAGGCAACTTTGGATCGAAAAAAATGGAGTGGCTCCGGAGCGGATTCTCAACGATCCTGAAAACTTATGGGCGGCTGGCCCTGTCGGACCGTGCGGCTATTGCTCAGAAATCTATGTCGACTTAGGCGAGAGCCGGGGCTGTGGCAAGCCCGAGTGTGCACTCGGCTGCGATTGTGACCGATTCTTAGAAATCTGGAATCTCGTCTTCATGCAATACAATCGGGATGAATCGGGAATGCTTACCCCATTACCTAAGCAGAATATTGATACTGGGATGGGACTTGAGCGGATCGCTTCCGTGATGCAAGGCGTAGCTTCTAACTTTGATACGGACTTATTCCTACCGATCATTAATAAAGTAGCAGAACTTTCTGGGGTAACGTATCATGAAAATCCGAAGAATGATATTGCTATGAAAGTCGTCGCTGATCATACTCGAGCTGTTTCCTTCATGCTATCCGATGGAATCCGCCCAGGAAGTGAGGGACGTGGCTACGTACTACGCCGGATTTTACGCCGTGCTATTCGTTATGCCCGCTTACTTGGAATCGACAAGCCTTTCCTCGAGCAGATTTTCCTTATTATCCAACGCGATTACGCGCACCACTATCCTGAGCTTAAGGAAAATGAAAACTTCATCCTCAATCATCTGCGTCTAGAGGAGAAGAATTTCCAAGCGACTTTGGAGCAAGGCACACAAATCCTTCAAGAAAAAGTGAAATCTCTGAAAGAGGCGGGAGAAACGATTCTCGGTGGGACAGATGCCTTCTATCTCTATGAAACCTATGGCTTCCCGGTAGAATTGACGGAAGAAATGCTCCTAGAACAGGAGATGACGGTGGATATGGAGGGTTTCACGGCCGCTTCGGAAGAACATCGTCGTCTAGCGAAGGAGCAATCTCAGCAGATGAAAGCGGTTCAAGAAAGCACGGCTATTTCTGAAAAGGCTAAGGCTTTAGGAGCGACGCCTTTCCTCGGCTATGAAGCTCTCCATGCCAATACCCGAATTGAAGCACTCTTCCGCGATGGAGAAGTAGCCTCAGATGCTGGAGAAGGGGATGAAGTCCTTTGTTTCCTCACTGAAACTCCTTTCTATGCTGAGAGCGGAGGTCAAGTTGCTGATAGCGGGATAATTCGGACGACACGTGCCGAAGCGAAGCTTCTCGAAGTGAAAAAGGGTGTCACTGGAACCATCTATCATCGGGTTTTAGTTACCCAAGGGGTGTTGAATGCCGGCGATGCAGTAGAGGCAATCGTCGATGGAAATGCTCGTCAAGCTACCGCCCGTCATCATAGTGCGACCCATCTTCTCCAAGCAGCCCTTCGTTCTGTCCTAGGGGAACATGTACAGCAAGCGGGATCACTTGTCACTCCAGAGCGTCTACGCTTTGACTTCACTCACTTCTCTGCGATGAGTACAGAGGAACTTCAGAAGGTCGAAGACCGCCTGAATGAGGCTGTTCTTGCGAATATGCCCGTTTCCTCCGTAGAAATGAGCCTGGAAACTGCCAAAGCGAGTGGTGCTACGGCACTCTTCGGTGAAAAATATGGAGATTCCGTCCGAGTCGTTTCTATGGGGGATTACTCCAAAGAACTTTGTGGTGGAACCCATATCCACGCGACGGGGGATATTGGTCTTGTAAAGATCCTCTCTGAGGGAGGAATTGGTGCAGGCTTAAGACGGATCGAAGCTGTCGCTGGGACGGAGGCTCTAGCCTATACCCGTTCCTTGAATGATCAGCTGCTTGATTTAGCACAGCTCTTAAAAGCACAACCGGCGGACCTTTCCAAACGCGTCCAAGGTATGCTCGCACAGGTGAAGGATCTGGAGAGAGAAGTTCAACAATTGAGTGCAAAATTTGCTAAATCTGAGGTAGAGACCCTTCTGCAACAGGTAAAAGAAGTTGAAGGAGTGCCCGTACTCGCTGCCCAAGTCCATGTACAGGATATGGATTCCCTACGCAATATGGCGGATCTCTTAAAGGATAAGTTAAAGACCGGAGTTCTCGTCCTAGGGGCTGCCGCTGAAGGAAAAGTAAATTGGGTAACGGTTGTGGCACCTACAGGTTTAAGTGGGCTCCATGCGGGGCAGATTATTAAAGAAGTAGCCAAGATCACAGGTGGTGGAGGCGGTGGTCGTCCAGATATGGCTCAGGCCGGGGGAAAAGACCCTGCAAAACTGGGTGAAGCACTTGACCACGTTCCAGCCATTCTTAAAACATTTTTACAAAAATAAAGGAAAACCTAATTCAAGCGAGAATATTTCCATAAGAAAATGTTCTTAGAGAATTGTAGCAGGGACTGTAAAAGGGGGAACGCGAATGGACCGTTTAGAGCACACTATGATGTTTAAATCTCAGGGGGGAGAGGCTTCGCCCCAAGATATTTTGCAACAAGTGTATGCGGCTTTACAGGAAAAAGGATATGATCCCATCAATCAACTTGTCGGGTATCTCATGTCCGGTGATCCTGTCTATATCACAAGCCATAATCAAGCGCGATCCCTAATTCGTAAGTTGGAACGTTATGAGCTACTAGAAGAACTCGTTCGCTCCTATCTTCAAAAAGAGTAGACATTCATGCTGATCTCAGCACCATCTAGGGATTAAAACTGCTGGGGTAGTGTAGCTTCTCGCAAATCGTTCAGCTAGGCCGAAAACCTACGAAACAAGTGCGATTGCCTTCACGACAATCGGGCTTTCGTCTTGTGCGAGAAGCTACGCTTTTGGGGCTTTTAGGTCATTTTTCATTGTTTTTTCAGACTAGAGCATCTATTGGAAACCCTCACATTAGCGTGAGGGTTTCTGTATGGGTTTGAAGAGAAATAATTCTGAGGGGGGTCAAGTCATGAGACAGGTTCAGCTCGGGTGGAATGGCCCGTGTGTATCTGAAGTCTGTTTTGGGAGCTTAGCGATCTCCCCTTTACAGGGAAGAGTAACCTTCGATGAAGGTGTGAAGGTTCTACGTTATGCTCTCGACCTGGGTGTGAACTGGATTGATACGGCTGAGATTTATGATAACTATGCACAGATTGCTCAAGCTATTAAGAGTCATCCGGAGGTACGGGTTGTAAGCAAGTGCTATTCTGTGACCGCTAAGGAAATGGCCGAAAGTATAGAGCGGGCAAGAAAAGGACTCAACCGGGAGGTTATAGATTTTTTTATGCTCCATGAGCAAGAGAGTGCGCTTACCCTTAAAGGGCATCAGGGGGCTTGGGAAGAGTTGCTAAGAGCCAAGGCGGATGGAAGAGTCCGCTCTATCGGGATTTCCACCCATGCTGTAGCTGGAGTAAGAGCCGGTGCACTCCAACCCGGCCTCGACGTGATTCATCCCATCGTCAATCGCGAAGGCTTGGGGATTATCGATGGAAACCTTCAGGAGATGCTTGAAGCCATTCGATTTGCAGCAGAACTCGGAATCGGGATTTATGCGATGAAGGTTTTTGGTGGCGGGCATCTCGCCGAGAAGCCGCGCGAGGCCTTGAACTTTATCCAAAGTACTTCGGAAATTCAGGCGATGGCTTTAGGCATGTCTAGTCCGGAGGAAGTCGATTTTAACCTGAAGTTCCTTGCTGGTGAGGAAATTCCAGAAGACTTGGTCCATGCTGTAACGTATAGGGAAAAAAAGCTCTATATTGCGGATTGGTGCCAAGGTTGTGGGCGATGTAGTGAAACCTGCCCACAAGGGGCATTATTTATGGAGGAGCCAGAAGAAGGCGGAGTGCTCCAGGCGAAGGTTGATCCAGACCGCTGTGTTCTTTGTGGCTACTGTGGCAGGGTATGTCCGCATTTCTGCTTAAAAATTGTTTGAGTGTAATAATGCTATGTATACTTTTGAAAATGTTGAGCGAGTGTTAAACGTGTTAAACAAGTGTTAAAATAAAATCTTAAATAAATTTTTATAGTGTTTGAAAGTGCTAAGGGACGATAGGAAAACCGATAGGGGGTGAAACTCGATATGCGAATTATGGGACTGGATTTTGGGGAACGAACGATTGGGGTTGCAGTAAGTGATGCACTTTTATTGACAGCCCAGGGAATCAAGACGATACGACGCTCTAAGAAAGAACTCGAAGAACTTAGAGAGATCATTCAGGAGTATGAAGTTGAAGAAATTGTCCTGGGGTACCCTAAGAATATGAATGGAACACTCGGTCCAAGGGCTCAAATGACTGAGGAATTTGCGAGTGTCCTAAAAGTAGAGTTTGGATTAGAGATTACGCTTTGGGATGAACGCTTGAGTACGGTTGGCGCACAGCGTTCCCTACTTGAAGCGGATGTCTCCCGAGCGAAGAGGAAGCAAGTCATCGATAAGATGGCGGCCGTTTTTATCTTACAAGGTTATCTTGATCGTTTGCGGCTGAAGGCTCAAAAAAGCCATAAAGAGTAATCTGGGAAAATACGTCCAGTAAATTTGACAATCATTACCTTTGGGTAGTACAATGACAGTATCTTTAATAAGAGGTGAATTGAATGACTGAACATAAGCATGGTCCTGAGTGTGATCACGAGCATGACGCAGAAGAGTTTGACACAATCATTCTGACGGATGATGAGGGACATGACCATGAATTTCTTCATCTGGATACTTTAGAAGTAGAAGGATCCACTTACTTCGTAATGATGCCCATTAGTGGCGAAGGCGAAGAAGAAGACGAAGAAGCTGACGAAGCGATTATTCTTAAGCTCGGCAAGGATGCTGAAGGCAATGAAATGCTCCTCGACATCGAAGACGACGAAGAATGGGAAAAAGTCGCTGACGCCTGGGAAAGCATGGACGAAGAAGAATAGGTTTTAGTTACCTAAAGCTCGCTAGAGAAATCAAGCGAGCTTTTTTATGTCCAGGATTCGTTTACTCTATTTTAATTTCGCTCTGAGCATTGTTTACTTCTTTTATTTTTTTTGTTTTGTGCCATAATTTCTTGCCAAAATGCAGATTCTATTAAGGCCTTTAAAACCTTAATGTCTCATGTTTAATCGTAAAAGGATGTGGCTATCCTTCCTTATAGAAGGTAATGCAAAAAAGAGAAAGAGGGGGAAAGCCCTATGCGAATGAAATGGAAACTCCTGTTGTTTTTACTCGCGGTGCTGTTCGCTTTAACTGGCTGCACGATAGGTCAGGCCGGCGTTTGGAAACTCGCACCAGAGACGTCCCCTCTTCAAAACTTGCGAAGCCTCCCGCAAGGCTCAGGCCTGGATGAGCTGGACTTAGCGGGGCTGAATCCCCAAGAAGCTGAGGAGAAGATTAAGAGCTGGGCACAGGACAAGCTGGAACAAAATCTTTTCTTAGTGTACAATGAAACAGAGATTTCTTCTACCTTAGATGAATTAGGGATCACTCTCAATTTTAAGAAGACGTGGGAGGATCTCTGGAAAAACCCGGGTCAGAAAATCAGCAGTACGTTAGAGATTGATTCGGTGAAGGCTAATCGAACACTTCAAGAGAAACTTAATCAGTTTACCCGTGCTGCAGTGGATGCTACCTATAAGATTGAAAAAGATCAATTTGTTGTCACACCCGCCGTAGCGGGTCGTGCTATGCAGACTGATTCGATTCTCCGGGAAATACAAGGACGCTCCTTTGCGAGTCTGCCGAAAAGCATTTCCGTGACGGTAGTCGATATTCCTGCGGCGGTAACCACGGAGTCCTTGAAAATCCTAGCTTTTGATGGAGTCATCGGAGAATTTACGACGAAATTCAACGTGAATGACAAAAACCGTTCGGCTAACCTGCTAGCGGCTTCCTCTAAAATGGACAAGACCGTTCTTAAACCCGGAGAGATCCTTTCGTTCAATGATACAATCGGTCCCCGAACGGCAGAGACGGGTTATAAGGATGCTTATATCGTAATTAACAATGAGTATGTCCAAGGAATTGGGGGAGGAATCTGCCAGGTATCTTCCACCTTGTATAGTGCTGCAGTCCTGGCAAACTTACCGATCGTGGAGCGATTTCCGCATGCTGTAGCAGTTGCCTATATTCCACTCGGACAGGATGCAACGGTTAATTATCCAAATCTGGATTTAAAGATACGCAATGATACTCAATCCATGATTTATATTCGTTCTGAAGTGAAGTCAGGAAGTCTTAGTGTGCGACTTTATGGCAAGAAAACGGGAAACACGGTTCGTTTCGAACAGCAAATTGACAAAGAAACTGAATTTGACACCGTAAGAAAAGTTGATGGATCTTTACCCCCCGGGACTGTGGTTCAAGATCAGCGCGGGAGTAAAGGTTATGTTGTTAAGACCTGGAAGATTGTCAAGGACAAGGACGGGAAGGAAACAAAGCAACTTTTGAGTCGTGATGAGTATGCTCCGACCAAGAAAATACTGAGGGTAGGAGCCGATTAAGTGGCGGTAGCCATCAGACAAAGAGAGAGAGTGTGGGGAAATGGGAAAGCGCTGGGTTATACGACTACTCAGTAGTATATTTGTTCTCACTATGCTTGTAGGAGCGGGAATGGCAGCATGGTGGAATTGGGCAACACAGCCCTATGCGGAAAGTGGAAAATCAGAAATCATGGCAGTCACTCAAGGTATGAATGCCTCGCAAATAGCTCAAGAATTGGAACGGAGGCAACTCATCCGAAACGCTTGGGCTTTTCGGTTTTTAGCCAGTCAACAAAAAGCAGACTCCAAACTCTATGCAGGTGAATATCTGTTATCTGCTGAGATGAGTCCACGGGAGATGATTCAGAAGCTTATAGCCGGCCCAGAAGTGGCAGCGACTCGGATCACAATTCCTGAAGGGTATAACACGGCACAGATCATTGATCAACTCGTAAGTAAAAAGATTGGAACCAAGGAAGAGTACCAGAAGATAATAGCAAAGGATACCTTCGAGTATGCGTTCCTTCAAGGGATTCCTGCTGATGGAACTCGCTTGGATGGCTTCCTTTTTCCAGATACGTATTTCGTGGACCAAAAAACAAGTCCACATGCGATTATTGATATGATGCTGAAGCGCTTCGAGAAAGAAGTAACACCTGAGGTCCAGACACGCTTGAAGGAGATGAACCTATCTCTACGAGACTGGGTTAATTTATCCTCTATCGTAGAAAAGGAAACAGGGAAAGAAGTAGATCGACCTATCATCGCCGGGGTATTTTTGAATCGTTTAAAAATTGGAATGCCTTTACAATCAGATGCAACAGTTGCCTACGTGCTAGGAACGAATAAAATTATCCATTCACTTGAGGATATTAAGGTTCAATCTCCTTATAATACTTACATCAACAAGGGGTTACCGCCCGGACCGATTGCCAGCCCGGGGCATGCTTCCCTAGATGCCGTTATTAATAGTACGAAAACAGATTATCTCTATTTTGTGGCTAAGAAAGATGGGTCGAGTGTTTTTGCTAAGACGCTTGATGAGCAGATACAGAATCAGAGAAAATATTTGGAGTAGATCACCATAATATCAACGAACTAATTAGAGAAGTAGAGGTATCCATTATGTCAGAAAAGAACATGCTCAGAAAACCTGAATTACTTGCACCGGCAGGAGATTTTGAGAAGCTTAAATTCGCATTAGCTTTTGGAGCTGATGCTGTCTATATGGGAGGGGCCTCTTACGGACTTCGAGCGTATGCTGGAAATTTTAGCCTTGAAGCCATGGAGGAAGCCATCCGTTACACGCATAATGTAGGGCGTAAGCTCTATGTTACCGTGAATATCTTTGCTCATGAGCAGGATTTCGAAGGGATGGAAGACTACTTAAAGAACCTTGAGCGGATGAAGGCGGATGCAGCGATTGTTTCTGACCCAGGGATCATCGCCTTGGCTCGGGAAGTAGCCCCTAATCTGCCCTTACATCTAAGCACGCAAATGAATAACACCAACTCCCATAGTATGCGATTCTGGCTAAAACAAGGGGTCGAGCGGATTGTCCTTGCCCGTGAACTTACCTTGGAAGAAATCGAAAGTGCCCGAATGAATGTACCCGGTGAACTGGAGATGTTTATCCATGGAGCGATGTGTATGTCTTATTCTGGTCGTTGCCTTCTCTCCAACTACCTAACCGGTCGGGATGCCAACCGAGGAGAATGTACACAACCTTGTCGCTGGGGGTATGGCTTAGTCGAGGAAAAACGGCCTGGTCAAGTCTTCCCGATCGAGGAGGATGAAAGGGGAACCTACGTCTTTAACTCGCATGACCTCTGTATGCTTCCGCATCTCCCCCTTCTCAAGCCACTCGGGGTTGATAGTTATAAGATCGAAGGCCGAATGAAGAGCCTTCACTATGTATCGAGTACGGTCAAAGTCTATCGTGAAGCCATCGATACCCTGTGGGAACAGGGAGAAGAAGCGTTTCAAGCGAAACTTCCTGGATGGCTCGAGGAAATGGATAAAGTCAGTCATCGTGATTATTCCGCAGGCTTCCTTTTTGGAAAACCAGGAGCTGCCTCTCACAACTTAGAGAGCTCCAACTACATTCGTGATTATGAGTTCGTTGCGTTTGGACTTACCCAGAATGACCTGAAGGAAGAGATAGCTTCCCCAATCTCGACTACGGTCAAAGATGAATCCAGTCAGGGCTATTGGGTAGAGCAACGCTATAACTTCAAACAAGGGGAAACACTTGAGGTATTTTCTCCATCAGAAGAACCTTGGACTTTCGAAGTGAAGGGAATCTGGACCGAGAAGGGAGAGCAAGTCGAGGTCGCTCGTCATGCCAAGCAGATCTTAAGACTTGAACTTCCGAAGCCTCTATCTCCCTTTGCGATCTTGCGTCGCGCCAAGAAAGATAAGAAATAGGGTAGTGCTCCATGCGAGGCGTCATCCGAAATAAAAAAGCAAGTACCGTGTAGCTTTTCGCACATCCGTTCTCTTAGCGCTCCAGGGCTGTCTCACTCGCTTCTGGTGGAGCTCTGCCAAACCCTTCTGTTTACTGCATGTGAACCAGGTGGCGCCGCTACCCCCCAGAAGCCTCGTTCATCTCGTCGCCCCTCCGCCGCAAATCGTTCACTCCTGTGCGAAAAGCTACGCTTTCGGGTCTTTAGGTTTCAATGAGTAGAAAGGGAGAGTAAAATGAATAAGGAAGTTCCATTTGCTGATTCTGATGTTCTGATCCGAGCGCAAGTACCGCGCTCGGAGATTCAGATGCTTGTAAAATATGTCGAGGGTCTTGGTCATTTAGGTGTTGTGACAACGACGGATAGATTCGCTGGGGAAGTCTTGATTCAGACGACGAAGTATACGTGGTCTGATTTAAAAAAAGCACTTGAGGCCATGCCCTTTGAGATAAAATTTCTAGATTAAAACCCTTCTAAAGACCCATTGACTTCAATATGTGAAAATTGTAGAATAAACATGCCTAGAATAAATCGATAGGGCAATAGTCCTAAAATTGTAGGATCATAGTCCTGAATGTTAAACTTCTAGGCCGTCGTAAATCATGTACATAAGACTTTACGTCAAGTTACCTTGGGTTCTTATTAAAAAATAAACAAGGTGGGGAATGAAAATGTTTAAACGGAAGAAAGACGGCGGATTTACACTCATCGAACTTATGATCGTTATTGCGGTGATCGGGATCTTGGCGATTGTTTTGGTGCCGAAGGTAGGAAGTATTAAAACACAGGCGAAAGCAACCGGAGTAGAAACTAACATGCGTGTTGTTCAGGGTTTTGTCGAAAGTAAGATTGACACATGGGTTAATCAAAAAAATCCTGCTACAGGAACAAACGGTGTAGATGCAATTATTGATGCTGCTTTTACTGGATCTGAAAACCACTTAACTAATCCTTATACATCTTCGGCTACTGACGCTGTTACAGGTGCAGATGTTAGTCCAGTTAATGTTCCACTGTATATTTTAAATACTACTGATGGCGATGATATTGGTACTTTGAGTGATACTGCGACGAAAGGTACAATAGTTGTTTCAATTAAAGAGGTTTCGGGTATTGTAAGTGAGATAAATATTTACGCTCATGATGATAAAGGGCTGTTGCTCAAAGAAGTAACTGTTACTCCATAAGTTACTCCATAAGTTACTCCATAATTAGGGGTAAAATTGAATCCAAAAGGGTGTTTACCAAAACACCCTTTTCTTGTATTGTAAGTATGACGAGAGGAGGGAAAATCAATGCCTCAAAAATCCGAACGAAAGCGCCTTGGTGAAATCCTGATTTCCGGTGGCGTCATCACTGCGACGCAGCTTGAAGAAGCCTTAAATATGCAGAAAGCTTTGGGGATGCGCCTTGGCGAAGTCCTAATCCGCCAAGGTCATGTCTCAGAAGATGATATCCTTCGTACGATGCGAAGCCAGTTAGGGCTTCCTATGGTTGATTTGAACCGAATCGTCGTGTCAGAGCAGATTCTGAAGCTGATTCCTGAAGCAGTGGCCCGAAAATATAATATCCTTCCAGTGGAAGTAGGCAATGGCCAATTGATGGTAGCTACGAGCGATCCGACCAATTACTTTGCCCTCGACGACTTGCGTCTAGCCTCTGGGATGATGATTAAACCTTGTCTTGCGAAAGAAGGGGATATTCGTCGAGCTATTGAACGTTTCTATGGGAAGAGTGAAGCAGAAAGGGCAGCTCGAGATTATGTCAGACAGGTGGCAGTTGCACCAGTCGCAGCGACCTCTCAGGCTTCTTTAGCTATTGCAACCCAGGCCACCGAGACGGAGGAAGAAGCCACTCCAATCATCAAATTTTTGAATACCATTATCGAAAATGCGGTCAGTAATCATGCCAGTGATATCCACATCGAACCGATTGAAGATGAGCTTCGGGTACGCTTTCGCTTGGATGGGGTTCTACGAGAGATTATGAAAACTCCAGTCTCTATGGCAGGTCCCGTAATCAGCCGTGTCAAGATCATGGCTGATCTGAATATCGCAGAGCGACGCATTCCCCAGGATGGGCGGATTTCGTATTTAGTGGGGAGAAAAACTGTGGATTTGCGTGTTTCTACTGCTCCGACGATGTATGGGGAAAAAGTTGTCCTGCGTATCTTGGATAAATCCAGTGTTATTCTTGAGAAATCAGCATTAGGTCTCAAGGAACATATGATTCCGATCTTTGATGAACTGATTGCGAAGCCCTATGGAATCCTCCTAGTCACAGGTCCGACCGGAAGTGGTAAAACCACGACTCTTTATACCATGCTTAATCAGCTGAACACCCCAGAGAGAAATATTGTGACTTTAGAAGACCCTGTTGAGTTCAACTTTAATGGGGTTAACCAAATGCAGGTGAATCCCAAGGCTGGACTGACGTTCGCTACAGGGCTTCGCTCGATTTTGCGTCAGGACCCAGATATAATTATGGTCGGGGAGATGAGGGATAACGAAACAGCGGAGATTGCTGTTCGCTCTGCTTTAACTGGGCATCTTGTTCTCTCTACCATCCATACGAATGATGCGGCAAGTGCAATTACTCGTTTGATCGATATGGATATAGAACCTTTTTTAATATCGGCCTCCTTAATCGGGGTTATTTCCCAACGTCTCGTGCGGAAGATCTGTCCGCAATGTATAACTGAGTATGTGGCCGAACCTCGCGAAAAAGCCATACTAGGGATCGGAGAAGCTACAGAAGTTACTCTCAAACGGGGCAAAGGGTGCAGCTTTTGCCATGAGAGCGGGTATAAGGGAAGAACAGCGATCTTTGAGATCATGCCAGTTCTCGCGGGGCACCGCCATCTGATCGATAAGAGAGCTACAGCGGATGAACTTAGAGACTACGCGATCTCTCAAGGTATGTCGACCTTGAAACATGCGGCAACCCAGCTGGTTTTAGAAGGAGTTACCACGATTGATGAATTACTCCGCGTCACCTATGTCAACAATTAGACTCGGGTGATCTCACTGAAAGATAGAAAAGTGATTGAGGAGTATTTGGTTATTTTGAGCCTTTTCTTAGTAGACATAGTGTTAGCGATGAGCGAGGTGAACCTTACTTGCAATTTAAATATAAAGTAATTGATGAGAAAATGGCCGTAGTAAAAGGTCAGCTCGAAGCCATAGATTATGAAGGTGCAAAGCGAATTATCCGGGGGAATGGCTGGCAGCTTCTGTCCCTGGAAGAACCGAAGCGTCTTGATTACCTTCTCAATCAAAAGCTGCAGGGGAAAGTTAAATATGAATCGGTGGCGGCATTTTGTAGTCAACTCGCGATGATGATACGCTCAGGAGCTAACCTCGTAAGAGGGCTCGAGATTTTACAAGCACAAATGCAAGACAAACAACTAAAGATTGTACTTGAAAAAATTATTCGCGGAGTTAGCCGAGGAGATTCTCTTTCTAAGTCAATGCGGGATTGTCAGGGCGCTCTGCCAGAGCTCTTAATCAATCTAGTGGCGGTAGGGGAAGAAAGTGGAACTCTCGATTCGGTGCTTACAAGTATGTCGGAATACTATGAACGGGAAAACTTTATTCGCAAGAAAGTAAGTAGTGCTGCAATCTATCCAATAATGTTAACGTCTGTCATGATAGGATTAATCATTTTCTTTTTGAATTTTATCTTACCAGAAGTCCAAAATTTGATGACTCAGAATGGACAACAGCTTCCTCTGCCTACGCGAATCATTTTGGATACCTCCAAGTTCATTACCTCGTATGGTCTTTACGTTTTGGGTGGGGCCATCCTTCTTAGCTTATTATTGGCTAAGCTTTTTGAGCATGCTCAGTACCGCTATTATTTGGATCAGTTTTTATTAAGGACTCCACTCTTTGGAAGAAACTTGAAGAATGTCATTCTTGCTCGGTTTTCTAGGACACTTGCTTTGTTTCTCCGCTCCTCGCTTCCGATTGTTCCCATTCTTAATTCGATTGAAAATATCGTTGGCAATGAAGTTCCGAAACAGTCGGTTGCCAGAGCTCGAGAGAGAATTATTCAAGGAGAGCCTTTGGCCTTAGCGTTTGGACAGGAAGCTTTTTTTGATCCCATGGTCATTCAAATGATGTCGGTTGGTGAGGAGACCGGTCGATTAGAGGAATTAATGGGGGAAGTTGCGAATCATTATGATAAACAGGTTGAGATTGGAATTTCTCGAATGGTTTCCTTGGTCGAGCCGATTTTTACCGTGATTATTGGTATTTTTGCAGGAGGACTCATCATTTCAATCGCCCTGCCGATTTTCAACATGGCGAATGTCGTCAACAAGTAATGGAGTGAGAGATGCCAATGAGGCGATCACAGCGTTTACAAAAAAGTGATGGATTTACTTTAATTGAGCTAATGATTGTTATGGCTGTGATTAGTATTTTGGTCATGGTGACGGCTCCAAAATACGAGGCAATAAAAGGTCAATATCGTTTAGAAGCTGCGGCTCAAAGCATTATCTCTGAGTTGGGATATGCTAAGCAATATACAATGGATCATCGAAGTGCTGTAGCTGTTGCTCTTACAGAATCTGAGGTTCAGGTAATTGAGGATGGAAACATCCTCGAATCTATACCTTTCGAGACCGGGGTCAAATTCGACTCTGGTCAGATTCAAAACGCCTGGCTCGATGATATTCGTCATCCGTCCACGAACCAATGGCTGGGAAAAGGACTTGTCTTTGATAATAGAGGTTTTAATACTCGAAGTGGAACTATTGTCCTCATGAACTCTTCTGGTCGAACGGTTGGAGTGAAAATAGAGGAGAAGACGGGCTACCTATCGATAGTTTGGCCTTAAAGCGAGGGAACCATGGATATGACAAGAAGAGATAATGGGATGACTCTGATCGAAGTGAGTATGGCCCTTGTGATTCTGCTCATCGGAGTGGGCTTTATCTTAAGCAGTGATATGGCCTCCCATCGTTATCAGAATCAGCGACAGCTCCGACAACAGATGATGTTCTATGCGGCTGGACAGATGGAAGCCTTAATTGAAGGTCAAGACAGCATAACTCTCGGTACGGTCGACACGCCTCCTTTTGACAACTTTAATGTGAATGTCAGCCGTACTCCAGTGACTAGTAATGATGCTGCCGTTCTAGAAAAGGTGATAGTCACTGTCTCTCTCAAGGATTCTCCGAATAGCCCAGAAACAGTAGAACTTATGACCTACCGTCTTCGAGCGGGTGATAACAAATGAAAAAAGATAGTGGATTTACCCTTCTGGAACTCGCGATTGCTATCACTATTTTTGGAATCCTGATGCTTTCATTTTCACAATTATTACGGAGCGAAATACATCTCTTTAATTCAGCCATTGAGAAGAACACGGTCGAAGAAAAGGCTCGAACGGCTATGATGAGGGTGCTCGATGAGATTCGTATTACTCCTTACACAATCTATTCTGCGGATTCAGAAGGCAATAACGATGGAGTGTATAAGAACGACCCGGCGTCCACAAAGACTGTTTTAATCAATGCTAATCCGAGCTCTTCAGTATTAGCAGATTTGCAAAGTGATCCCAGTCGAGTATCTCAGGGCATCTATTATGATTGGGAGCAAGGAAAGCTTTGGTATTGTGATAAAGTAAAAATATATCTGATTGCGGATCAGATCTACAGTTTCGGCATTATGCCAGCCTCAGCTGATAGAGAACATTTTATTAAGATCTTTCTTGGAGTAGGTGACCCCGCTGGGGATTATTACGACCTCTTAACGTGGGCTCGTTTGTATTAAGGGGGGATTCGGTGCGAGATCGTGGCTCGGCCTTAATGGTTTCAGTTGTAGGAATCGGAATTCTTCTATTGATTTCAGGTATCTTCTTTTCCTCCGTAATCGAGAGCTACAAGGTAGAGACTACAGAAGAAAAAGGACTAAAAGCCTACTATATCGCAGAAGCTGGGCTACAGTATGGGATGTTTCAAGTCCTGGACCAATCGAAGGCTACTCCGGTAACACAAAATGTTTCGGAGCCCTATGAAGGGAAGTTCACGGTGACCTGGACTGAAACGGATCAAGTGAAGCAAATTTATCTTATTGAGAGTACAGGGATCTATAAGGGAATTACACGAAAGCTTCAGGCTCAATATACGGATATCGAACCTACGCCTTGAAAGGGAACGTGAAACATGAAGAGGAACATGAAAGCAAACAAGATGCATTTTTTATTCCTTGCACTTATCCTATGTTTTTTTATGTTGGGAACACTCAATGCTAGGGCAGAGAATGGGAATAGAACCTTCGCCATAGCGGATAAACACCCGTATCCAGGAAAGTTTAACCTTACGATCGGGAATCATCCAGTTTCTACGGAATTTTCGGTCTACATATACATTGTCAATAATGGAGGACACTTTAACCCCGATGATAAAAAAGCGAGTGCTGAAAATATCACCGTAACATTATATAGTGATACTGGGGTAGCTCTTTTTGCGAAGGCAGTGAGTGACATATCCGTTGGGACAGGTTATGTAGCGGTACCTATTGTTTGGCCGGCCAATGTCCATGTAACATTGAAAGTTACGGGAGTTATTAACGATAATGGGGACTCTACAACAGTTGAAAGTAATTATTTCTGGATTGGGGACCCCGTTTCCACTCCTCAAACCGGAGTGGGTCAAATCCTCTGGGAGAAAGAAGTTTTATGATAATGAAGAAGAGGGTTGATGCGCTTGTTTAGAAAGAAAAACTGGGTTGCACTCATTCAAGATAGCAGCTGGGTGGTTGCCAAAGTGTCTCGCCGGAAAAGGATGTTAAAAGTTCATAAGCTTTTTGAGTATAAGAATGAGGACAGACTACTAGCAGAGGACAATGCTCCAATGCCTGAGTCATCGGGCCAGGATGATATATCAAGGGAAGAAGGGGAACAGCTTAAGCAGAGGTTGAAGAAGGACCGTATCCCTCTTAAGAAGCTTAAAGTTACCCTGTCCTGTCCAGGAGTCATCACACGGATTATAACTCTACCTTTGCTTTCGGCTAAGGAGCTCGATAAACTCCTCACAGAGCAAGTGGATCAATATTTCACCATGAATATTGAGGATTACCTCATTGATTATCGAATCATGGATCAGTTCGTTGAAGATGGGCAGAAGAGACAGAGAATTTTACTTGCTGCAATTCCAAAAGATCAGTGGGAAAAGTTCCGAAAGGAATGCGAGGACCTTGGTTTTACTCCTAAGGTTGTCGATTTGGCAGCTGACAGCTTAGCCCGGCTTTATAGTCAGGTGGGTTTGCCGAGTAGGTCAGATCCGCAAAGCTCAGTTCCCGATCTTGCGATTGTCGATCTAGGCCGGGAACGGATTGAGATTGTGCTGCTTGAACATGGCGTGTTTTTTCTCTATTCTGATCTAGAAGTAAATCTCAAAGGCTTGGAAGATTACGCGGAGGCTCTTAAAAACGTTCAATCCCAAACGATTATAGATGAGAGTAAAGAAAATAACGAGGATGTAGACGCTATTAATAATGAACTCAGACTCAATTCTTCAGAATTGACTGAGCGCGGGGTTCAAGCGGAGATGGAGGGTTTACTTAATCCAGTTCTTCATGCTCTGACTGATTTCTTTCACTTCTTTTCATCACGCCATTATGGAAAGTCGGTTGATAAAATTTTCCTCACGGGCTACTATTCCAATATCCCGCTACTGTCAGATATTTTTAAGCAAGTCCTTGAGCTTGAAACCCAGGTTGGATTCCCAAGAGGGTGGCATCCGCAATTGAATAGAAAATCGAAAGAGTTACAAGAGAATTGGATGAAATACGGTAGCCTATATGGTTTGGCTTTACGGGAGGACTAAATGCAGGAAAAGCTTCAGTTCAATTTTGCCTTGCGCTGGGAACAAAAACGGGTCAAGGAACAAGCACAGAAAAGAAAGCCGAAGAAAACCGCGGTTTTAGGAATTGCTGCGTTCATAGTCGTTGGACTTATAGGAAGTGCCCCGTGGGCCTGGGAATATAAGTTGCGACAGGATCTAGAGAAGGTTAATACAGAAATCCAAGAGTTAAGTGCTATTGATTCAGAAGTAAGACAACTAAACTCGCTCAAAGACCAAATTGAAAAGAAGAAGCAGATAGAGCAAATGATCCGTTCATCAAGGGACCCGGGAACAATCCTCGATAAGCTAAAAAATTTCCTCCCTGCCGGCACGTTGGTGAATAGTATCGCCTTAAGTTCACATAACTCGATGGTTATCAGTGTCACAGTTTCAGGGCCAATGGACGTAGCACGACTTTGGACAAATCTTCGAGATTCTAATCTTTTTGAAACCTTCGATATCCAAACAGTTTCCCTTCAAGATCAAAAACAGACGCTGAACCTATCCCTTAAGATAAAGTGAGGATGTATGAGGTGTTATGAAAAAAGAATCGCTTGAAAAAGTCCTCTTAGCGGTCTTACTCCTCGGAGTACTCGTCTATAGTTATGTGACTTATTTATTAGAAC
This sequence comes from Desulfitobacterium elongatum, assembly GCF_055378975.1. Taxonomy (NCBI): domain Bacteria; kingdom Bacillati; phylum Bacillota; class Clostridia; order Eubacteriales; family Desulfitobacteriaceae; genus Desulfitobacterium; species Desulfitobacterium elongatum. The sequence continues at coordinate 1,607,889 of NZ_AP038772.1, forward strand.
CAGAATTAAGTACACTAGAAAAGGTAAAAGCCGAGCTACGGACCAAGCAGGATCGTTATGAGCAGCTCATTGCCTACCAGGGAGATCTACATGGATTACAAGAAGAAATCAAACGCTTAGAGACTCAGAATACCGCCTTGAATGTTCAGATTCCTTCGGTTCTCGATAAACCGCAGTTGATGATTTACATCTATTCCGCGGCTAAATCCGCCCAAGTGGTACCCGTATCCCTTAGCTTTGAACAACCCAAGAGTTCAGAGACAGTTCAGAGTATGGTGCTGAGCTTTTCTTGCCTTGGAAAAGTCAATGACGTCTTAGCGTTTACAAAGAGACTCCAATTTGAGGGAACTCAGAAGATGGGGATTCAGAGTATCAATATGGTAAATCAAAATGGGACAATCAAGGCGGATATTAAATTAGTGGCCTATGCCAGCAATCTAAAGGCCGGAGATTTTTCTAAGTCCTCTGCACTTCCCTCGGGACAGGGGCTAACAACGGTTGAGAAGATGTTTCAACCCTAATCGAATTTTCGAAGGTTCTATCGTACAAGATAGGGCCTTCTCTTTTTTATAATCAAAATTAATCACTTTAAAACTAAAATGCAGCTAAACCATTTGATGGATAAGCAGAATTTGCTCTCCACTCGCATAGTTATAAGAACAGGGTGCGAAAGGGGTGGCGAAAAAATGTTGACCGAGATTCTGGTCGTTAGCATTGCATTATCTGTTCTGAAAGGGGTAACCCTTCTCGTCTCGTATATAAACAACAATGCTTTTCCACAGCCACTCAATGAAGAAGATGAAAAACGCTATCTAACGATTCTAAGGGCTAGTAAAAATCCCGACGCGGAGACAAAGGATTTAAGCAAGGCTGAATATGCACGGAATAAGCTTGTAGAGCATAATCTGAGGCTCGTGGCCCATCTCGTCAAAAAGTTTGATGGGACAGGAGAAGATAGCGATGATCTCATCTCCATTGGGACAATAGGGTTAATCAAGGGTATCGATACGTTCGACCCGGGAAAAGGTACCAAGCTTGCTACTTATGCTGCTCGTTGTATTGAAAACGAAATTCTCATGCACTTACGTTCCTTAAAAAAGTCTAGGGGTGAAGTATCAATCTATGACCCCATCGGCGTTGATAAGGAAGGTAATGAAATTTCTCTCATGGACGTCCTCGCATCCGATGGGGAAGCTATTTCAGTCAGGATAGAAAATGAATTTGAGCAGAAGGTTCTCCTAGATAAGGTAAAGAATCTGTCCAAAAGAGAACGACTCGTCCTACAGCTGCGTTACGGACTTATGAATAACCCCCGAAGAACCCAGCGTGAAATCGCCAAGGCCATGGGAATCTCACGTTCGTATGTCTCAAGAATTGAGAAAAAGGCCATACAGAAGCTCATGGAAGAAATGGAAGATCATAATCCGAAGAAGTAAGTTAGCAAAGCCAGGCGGATAGCCTGGCTTTGCTCATATCGTGATAATTGTTCGGATTATACAACACTGACATTCGGATAGTGCATATATGATTGATATTTCTTACAATTTAAAGGATTTGTTCATTTTCTGGAGAATTACACCGATAAAGTATTTTTATGGGTAGGGGATATGTTGGTGTTTAGCATACATGCCGATGGGGAGAAAGGACCGGTATACGCTTCTTTCGCCAGTTGCCCTAGAATTGCTTCGACAATATTGGAAACAATATCGACTGAAAGATTGGCTTTTTCCAGGCAAAACTGAAGGGAATCATCTCTCGGAGCGAAGTGTTCAGAAGGTATTTGAAACAGCGTGTTAGAAAGCAGGGATTGTAAAAGATGTTTCTGTTCACTCGCTACGGCATTCATTCGCGACTCACTTACTGGAGGCAGGGACAGATCTTAGATATATCCAGGAACTCCTTGGACACAGTAATTCGAAAACTACAGAAGTCTACACGCATGTGAGTGAAAAGAGTATCGCAAAAATAAAGAGTCCGCTGGACTCTTTGGGCTTTTAGAAAAGTCTACTAATGTTTATCCTAAAACGGAAATAGACGAAAGTATTCACACTGTACAAGGGTACAGCTAAATTGAAAATAGACGTAACAGGTTCGGTAATACCGCTAAAGTAAGAGTTTATACGAAATATATTATTCGGAGATTCGGTTGTTATACGACATATCGTGCAAGGCCGCGCCGTCCTTGGCGCGGATGAAAGTGTACAACAAGTTTGAAGCCCGCTTGGTTAGGTAGGTAAAAGGTTGAGAGTAGGGGGATGGAAATATGGAAGTATTGTTTATATTGGCAGTGACATCATCTATGCTTCTATTTATCAATTCTGTATTTCTTATTAAGAGAATTAAAAATGAGATGAATATTGAGTTTAATACGATAGGTGGAGCGGTCTTAGTGGGAATAAATGTATATTCAATTTTAGGAGTTATAATGTCGTGATTGGAGGGAACAGGGTTCAATTGCTATTGAGTACATATAGGATATTGCGAAGAAAATAAGGATGAAGGAGGAGGCATTTTGATAAAATCAATAATAATTGGTTTTGGTATTTTTGTATTAGGTTTCCCTTTAGTGAGTTTAAGTTCAAGCCTATTTAATAGTGGCAATGTTGAATTTTCCTATTACTATGCAATCATTTTTTCAATATTGTATCTTTCTTCAATTGTGGGTTTCTCCACATCAATGATATTAAGTGAGTTGAGAAAAAATCAAATTCAATAATACGGATTATTTTTATTTTGTGACTTGGAAGTTTTACAGGTTATGTTTAAGGCAGCGCCGTCCATGGCGCTGTCTGAGTCACGGGGCACTATACGTCGTATAACAGCACGTTCCCGCCACTTAGAGGATGATGAATGCGGATAGGGCGCGGCGGGAACCTGCGGGACGTTATATGCAATGCCACAGAAAAGCCGCGCGTCCATGCGCGGATTAAGTGAGTAGCTTTGTTGAAATATTTCGTATTCGTAGGAAAATGTGAAGTTTAGAGTTTTTCAAGATATCGAAAGAGAGGGGGAAATTAAATTGTCTCCAAGCACTATAACTTTAATTGTTTATATAGTTATCTATGGATTGTTAATGGGAACTGTAATTTATGTATTATATAATAAGTTTTTCAAAAAAAGATAACACACAAAATTAGACAACCACGACACCAGTTTTAGTTTCGTATTATTCTCATGTTACGTAGTCGTAGAATAAAGCAAAGCGAAACAATTAATTATTTTTAAGAAAGGTAGGATATATTCATGCAAAATATAGGAATAGTCGGGGCTATAGGCTCTATAGGTATTATCAGTACAATTTTACAAGTTATATACTATATTGCAATTATTATGGTAGCACTCAAAGCAGTACAGGCTTTGAATATATATATCAATAAAAATTCTAAATAACATATTGCACATTTTATTATAATGCGCAGTAACATCAAGAGGGTTCAAGGGGCCGCCGTCCATGGCGGCCTCTGAGCAGGAAGCGTGGCACTGCATATAACAATGGATTCCCGCAAGGGTGCCAGAAGCCGAAAGTTTGGGGAAGGTTCAGGCACCACATCCCCCCGCCTAAGATAAGAGCTATCTAAGGCGGGGGGACGTCGGGAATCCGGAACGTTATATGCCATAGTCCGTATCGGGGCTCTCTTTGAAGAATATCATTATATAGAAGAAGTTATTACTGGCTATTGGGGGGGGGAAGATCATGAGGATTTCGAAGAGAGGAGTAATTTCGGTAACATTAATTATTTTGGCATTTATGATAGGCACTTCTACTCAATCGGGCTTTTCTTTCGGGGATGAGATGTTTTGGAGTCTTGGAATATCCTCATGGTCGAATGGGCAGTTTGGGTTTCATTACCCTATCATTCTCACGGTAATTCTACTTATATCTGGGGGTATTATTGCAAAAACAGAGGTGCCTCCTCGAAGAATAGGTGTCTTAATCCTTTCCTTAGTAGTGCTATCTCCAATGATTGTGTCGATACTTAAACCTGTTTATTTCAAAATGCACAGCGGTCTTAGTGCAGTTGAATATGAATATAAGAAAAGCCATTTTGATATAAGAAGTACAGCAGATAATAAAAATTTAGATGTAACTGGATTTATTGTTCTAACAAATTATGGGAAGGAATCTTTAGAAGTAGGTATAAAGATTCCTGCCGATGGTTATATCCAACAGGAATGGTTTTCAAACGATTTGATTTTGACGGGAGGATATATCTCAGATAAATCTGGAGTTGTTACATTGCCACCTGGTGAAAGACGAACGATTTCAACCTTTTCTACAATTCCGTCAAAGAAAGGGACTTTAGAGCATGGTTCGATGAATGGCCCTAATCTAATTTTATTTACCGATGATGAGAGCAGAAAGGTTGGTAATAATTTTTGATTAGCCTTCGATGCCGGACTACGGCATATAACAATATGTTCCCGTAACTTTTGCCAATATGAATGTAATATGGCGCTACGGGAACACGAAACGTTAAATGAAATTGGTCGCGAAGGTCCGCCCATCCATGGGCGGATTATGAAAGAGGCTATAATATGTTTTGAATTTGGAGGGCATGATGGATTATATAAAGATTGCTGAATCAGTATTTGATCAAACAAAGTATAAACCTTTGAAGATAGATATAACTAATCTTGCTGAAAACATGGCCTTGCTCAATAATATGGGCTTATCTAAACTCAATAAAAGGTTAGTTGAGAGTGGAAGGAAGGTGTGGGATACAATAGCAGAACATAATTTTGCATGTGATCTTGCGAGATACCACACTGAAGAAATACTTATCGATTATGAGCCAAATGAAGATTTCTCAGGTTGTTATATTAAATGCCCACCAGATTATAGAGTGATTTTTGATGGTATCACATTTTGGTTACAAACGAAAAATTTATCTAAACCCGAACGTGAAAATCGGCAGGAGAAGGCAATCGGCAAAATTAAAGAGAAATTAATGGATGTACAATTGAATAAATATTATTGGGTAGATTATGATTCTGAATTTGGGGAGGCGGATATTAATTCTTTCTCAGACTTTATTAAAGGTAAAGCTCTAAATAGCAATGAGTATGAAGAGTATAAATACGAGTTGCCAGATGGTCAGGTAAAAATGAAGGTTTCGTTTTGGACACCAAAGAATACAGTTTTGACTCACTTAACTATGGGTGGATCTGGGGATATCGATTGTGTGAACACAACGGGAGAAGACAGCACACAGATAAAAAGTAGTCTCGCAAAAGCATCAAAGGCATTTATGTGGAATACTGACGAGTCAAAAATCAACATAGTTGTTTTGGAAGCTAATAATCACGATAACATTGATATATGTGAGGCTGTCTTTGGGCAGGAAGTTTTTATTTATGGCAAAGATGGTCATCATTCATGGTATCGAGATAATGATGGATTTTTCAATATGGAGGAGTACACTGACAGAGTAGCTGGAGTTATTGCTCTTAGATGTAAAGATACCAAATCTCCAATATGTAGTTACAGTAAAATTCTTTTTATCAATGAAAAATTTAACGATAGGTTAGATAGAATTCTTAAAGTAGTTGATATTCAAAAGGTCGTTTACTTTAATGAGTTAATTGATTGATATATTACACATTGGTATGGTGAGAGTGGCTCTGTAGATTTAGGGGTCGCCGTCCATGGCGACTGCTGAATCTAGGGGCGACCAACTTCATTTAACAGAGGGGTTGCGACATCGGAGAGAATATGAATGTAGTAACCCGACGTCGCAAACCCTCGGAACGTTATGTGAAACCTAAGTCAAATTCAGTTTAGCAGACATAATCTTTAATAGTTAGATTGTGTAAGAGGAAGATGAATGATGAGAAGTGCCCAGGCAATTTTATTGATGATATTTAGTACATTAGTATTCGCTTGGCTAAATATAGGCGGGCTAGTAGACGGACCACCACCAGATATTTGGAATCTTCTACTCTCTTTGATGTTTTTACTTATTTGGTACACCTGGGGATTCAGCCAAGGAAAAAAGCAGAACAGAAGTTATTTGTTATATGCGAGCACTTTTTGGGGGCTGGGGATTATAGCAACAATTTTGTGTGTCATTTTCTCAGGACTCTCAATACTCACTAGTTTATGGCTATTATCATTTCCTTTTATTGCACCAATGAATGGATTTGGGTTTCTGACGCGTGATTTAACGGAAAACCTCAGATACCTTAATCTAATATATAAACCTGTACTACCTTTATTAATAACATTAATCGGATATTACATGGGAAAGAAAAAGAGTAACATGGATCGACAAGACGAGAAATTTAATTTATGAGGGAAAGTTATTAGTGAATGTCAGTTTCAACCGGCTTCACATAACAATAGATTCCCGCAAGGGTGCCAGATGTAAAAGCTTCGGGTAGATTCAGGCACCACATCCCCCCGCCTAAGATAAGAGCTATCTAAGGCGGGGGGACGCGTCGGGAATCCCTAAACGTTATGTGAAATAACCGTCTTGTGTATTCCTTTGAGGTTCTTTATTGTTTCAAGGAAGGGGAAATAAGGAATGTATGAAAATCGTGTGGTAGTTTTTATCGATATACTTGGCTTTAAAGAGTTGATATATCAATCAAAGGATAATATAGACCGACTTGAAGGAATCATCAAAGTATTAAAGAAATTGCACGATCTATGTGGCGAAACCGGCATGGAAGATGAGCCCGAATATGGATTTGAATACGATAGGCAAGTATCCGTTTTTTCCGATAGTATTGTGATTTCATACAGAGAAGTTGGCCCTGCTGAGTATTATTTGGCACGTGAAGTAATAGTAATTCAGACGATGCTTCAATACCTAGGTGTTTTTCTGCGGGGTGGACTTACGATTGGAAAGTTATATCATAATGGAAACACTGTTATTGGACCGGCCTTAATTAAGGCGTATGAATTGGAATCCAAAACCGCAATATTTCCTAGAATAGTTATGGATGAAACTACACAAGGGGACTGGTGCATGCTGGCTAAAGACTTCGACGGAATCTGTTTCCTAGATTATTTAGGGAATGCTTCAGAATGGGCATATTATTTAGAACATGCCGAAGGAATTACAGTTGAGGAATGCCTTAAAAAGATTTATTTATCTTCTCTAACAGAGAATCACGAGCTTGACTTAAGAATCAAGGCCAAACATGATTGGGTGAGAAAATACGTTTCAGAAAGTATTAGACGGACAGATAGTCAATATGAAGTGAAAAGACTAAATCGATCCTTATATTACAGATAACTTAAGGGAAACGGTTACTTCACATAACAGCGTATTGCCGACACTTGTAAAGATGCATGTGGTTCGGGCGCGTCGGCAATACGCGAAACGTTATGTGTAATAGTCCGAAATATGAGGAGAAGAGTATATGTCAGTGATAAAATTCTATAGAGTGAATGATCCATATGGATGTTTTTCGAACTTTGCCCGTTATCCCATCACGCTTAACGACAAGGTGTGGCCGACAAATGAACACTTTTTCCAGGCTCAAAAGTTCGTAGGTACTCAATATGAAGAAGAAATAAGGCTAGCTCCCAGCCCAATGGAAGCTGCAAAGATGGGGAGAGAGCGTCGGCGACCACTAAGAGATGACTGGGATCTGGTTAAGGATGAGATCATGAGACAGGTCGTGAAAGCCAAGGTCGAACAACACAAAGAGGTTAGAGACATTTTACTTTCTACCGGTAACTGTGTTCTTATCGAACATACATCGAACGATTCTTATTGGGCTGACAACGGAGATGGTAACGGCAAGAATATGCTCGGAATTATTTTGGCGGAAGTTCGTAATAGTTTGCCGGAGTACACCGATATTTACTATTTACCTCAATGGAAAGCATTCCCGGAGGTGCATCCATATGACATGTTTTGGAGAATGGGTTCTGGAGAAGACTACGTCATGAATCTTGGACAGTGGTTTTATAGTCTTTCTGAAGAAGCCAAAAGGGAATACAATCGTTACTACAAACCACCTAAGGATTGGGAAGGAATCGAGAACTAGGTTTTTTACGGTATTCCTAATAAGCGGACTACTACACATAACAAGGCATTCACGAAACTTGCCAAGATGAATGTTGTAAGGACGCTTCGTGAATGCCAAAACGTTCTACGACATATCGTGCAAAGGCCGCGCCATCCTTGGCGCGGGTGAAAAAACTTAAGCTTTAAACCAAAGATCTAGAAAGTGGGATAAAATGAATGCGTTTTTGACGGTGATACCAATTATACTTCTTAGGTATGGGCTTTTAAATGTGATAAACAAAGAAGCACTTAAACGTGCAAGTTTCTTTGCTCCATTAATCGGAAGAGAAAAGGTAGCATTCTGGGTTTATCAAATTGCAACCGCCTTTATCTTGCTATATTTATTACTACTCAAAATCAAAACTGACTCTGAGTGGTTTTACATAGGTCTGATAATATATAGTTTAGGACTTATTTTATATGCTGTATCTATAATTAATTACGCTAAGCCTAAAATGACCGGAATAAATTTAAATGGGTTATATCGAGTATCACGTAATCCTATGTACGTCGCATACTTTATTTGTTTCTTAGGGTGTGTATTTTTAACTCGTTCATGGATATTACTTGCGTTATTAATAAGTTTTCAAATATCAGTACACTGGATTATTCTTTCAGAAGAAAGATGGTGTATTAGGGAATTCGGAGAAGAGTATTTAAAATATATGAATAAAGTGAGACGTTATATTTGATAGGTATGATATAACTTTATTATTCAAGCGATAGTTTAAATTTTTATATTTTCTTGACTAGTGGTTTATCGGTGAATATTTAGGGCAGCGCCGTCCGTGGCGCTGTCTGAGTCACGGGGCACGATACGTCGTAGAACAGAGTATTCCCGACACTTTGCCAATATGGAAGCGGTTGGGACGCATCGGGAATACTCGAGACGTTCTACGATATATCGTGCAAATGCCGCGCCATCCTTAGCACGGGAGAATGATAGTGGTTTTTCTACGAATAAGTGTATTGTTTATGTAATTGATCAATAAATGACAGGAGATGTTAAACAAAATATGAATAAACTTCCTGAACCAACTGTGAGTGCTATTATTTTTAATCCCGATGGAAAAATACTCTTATGTAAATCTCATAAATGGGAGAATAAATATGTAATTCCTGGAGGGCATATTGAATTTGGTGAAAAGATGGAAGAAGCTTTAAAAAGGGAAATATTGGAGGAAACTGGGCTTGCTATCTATGACATAGAATTGATTAGTTTGAAAGAGAGTATATGTACCGATAAGTTCCATGAGGAAAAGCACTTTATTTTCATTGACTACGTGTGTAAGACAGACTCAAGCAAAGTCACCTTAAATGATGAAGCAGAAGAATATAAGTGGGCCGATATTGAGCAAATTGATTATTATGATTTAGGTGGCTTTACAAAGGAATTATTAATAAGATTAAGAAATATGGATGAATCTCAAGACTCCGTAAAGATATTTTATAACTACTAGACCCATTTTCATCATATAGTATGGAAGTTTAGGATGGTTTTAAGGCAGCGCCGTCCGTGTCGCTGCTTAGTCTGGGGGCACGATACGTCGCAGAACAGCAAATTTGCAAAATCTGAGAGGATATGAATGTAATAACCAGACTTCGCAAATTCGCGGGACGTTAGATGAAACGACCGCGAACATGGTATATCTATATTAATATGTTTAACTTTAGAGGATTAACAAAATGGGGTAAAAACATGAGCGATTTGCCGGATTTACAAGGAAATAAAGTTTTGTTACGAAAGCCTAGGAGAGAAGATATTGACGATCGTATCTTATTTGGCTCACCCAGTGAACTTGTTAGGATGTGTGGTGCTGATACGAAAAAGTCATATGAATTTACTCGCAATGATGGTGCCTTGTGGTACCAAAGAATAATTGAACACCCATGCAAATGGGTCATAGAGTATGAAGGTAAGTGTATAGGTATAGCCGGGTTAACTCCATACAAAGGCGATAACAAAGCGAGATATTCCATTGAAATTTATGATACTACTAAATATGGTTTGGGGATAGGAACCGAAGTTACAAGGATGGTAATAGACTATGCTTTTAATACATTTAGATATCATAAGATTTATCTTAGGGTATTGGAATATAACAGAAGAGCTATAAGATGTTATGAAAAATGTGGTTTTATTAAAGAGGGTTTGGATCGAGAGGGTGCCCTAATAGAAGGAAGATATGAAACGGATATCTATATGGGTATATTGGAAAATGAATACCATAACTTGACCAAATGAGGCTTGATTCAAACCGTGACAAATATAAAAAAGATTAATTTCTGATCCAGTCTGGGGGCGGTCGCATCATCTAACACGGGATTCCCGACACTTAGAGGATGATGAATGTGGTTAGGACGCGTCGGGAATCCCTGAACGTTATGTGTAATGGCAATTTCGGAGTATTTCTTTGGGGTATTAGGTTTAGTGTTGGATAATATTTTTAAGAACATTTATTTGGAGGTCTATCATGAGAAAGAGAAAAATAACCTCAGTCCTTATAGCTTTAATTATTGGTTTGAGTACAGTGATAATTGGTTGTTCAAATATTAATAGTAACCAACTACCTGAAGAAATGGATAAGATAAAATTAGAGGTTGTTTCCAAAAGTGAACTGCCAGAGGGAATTAACTATGCTATTAAACTGAAAAATGGCAGCTCGTTTATGATTAAACAAAATACCGTGTATATTAGTTACCCGGTGAGAAATGGAAGTAGTGGGTATATATCTAATAAAGCCAAAGTCGAGGCAGAAGGGAATAAGTTAGATATTCGTCCCGGTGAAGAAATTACTTTGAGTGCATTTATTCCTAATGTTTTTGATAGTGAAAAAGTGGATCAACATCGACTTCAATATGAAATAGAGGGTTATATCAACGAAGTGAAAGATTTAAATCATTTTGGACAGTCAGGCGGCGACTTATTTCATTAGAAGCATTTGAGGGAGTTGCCACTACACATAACAGTGAATTCCCAAAACTGAGAGAATATGCAAGTAATAACCAGACTTCGGGAATTCACGGCACGTTATGTGCAATAGCGACGAATGAGGAGGAGAATGATTTGAGGGGAAAATTGTTTTGGGTAATTCTTATATGCATCTCTTTTTTTACAACAGGGTGTGCTAAGGCAACTGACTTGGATAGCCTAATTGATATGAGCAGAGATATAAAAGAGTTTTATTATGAAGAACGTAATACTGGAGAGATAATCTTTGATGGTAAGGTTTGGGTTAAGGATAATAAATATAAACACGAAGTAACTACATTCAGAGGTAAGGTAAAGCTAGACACACTTGGTACTATAAGCGATGGCCCAAGTAAGGTTACAAAATATAGGATTCAAAACAAAAATGAATCGGCTGCTGAAGTGACAGGAATGGTCGGAAAATTTCAGGGAATAAGAGAGGACTCGTTTTTAAGATATATTGATATGATAGATCCGAAAAAAGCAGAAATAATTGGGATGGAGGAAATAGAAGGAAGGCAAAGTGTAATTGTAAAGACAAACATAGCTAATGGGGTGGATCCTTCTAGAATATGGATAGATAAGAAAACAGGAGTTCCAACAAAAATTGAAATTGCAGATGATGAGAAGGTTTATATCTCATATACTTATAAGAATGTAAAAATAGGTCATGGTTCGGTTTCTGATAAAGAATTTTCTATTCCGGAGTCAGCAATCTTAGAGTAAAGAAGGAAGGCTACTGCACATAACAGCGAATTCCCGACACTTAGAGGATGATGCATGTGGGTTGGGACGCGTCGGGAATACTCGGGACGTTATATGACATTTCCTGCAGGACCGCCCGCCGTCCATGGCGGGATTAAGACGAGAGGAGCTAAAAACCTATTTCAAACAGTTGGATTTTGCGACCTGTTTTGTAAGGGGAGATTAAAGTGAAATTTGAAGAAATAACTTTATTTGATATTGGTGAGCTGGCAAAGATGTATGTTGATACATTTAATGCACCACCATGGAATGATGAATGGTCTATAGTTACAGCATCGAAAAGATTGCACCAGTTTGTTAATTGTGAAGATTTTTATGGACTTAAGGTATATCAAGAAAAAGTATTGTGCGGCATGATTTTAGGTAGCCAGGAACAATTTTATAATGGCATAATGTTCAACATTAAGGAATTTTGCGTAAAGAACGAGATGCGAAGTAGGGGAATAGGAAGCAGAATACTTGATGAATTTGAAAAAAGGTTGAAAGATAAAGGAGTTAAAGAAATCGTTTTATTTACATCTAGAGATGATGAAACAAAAGGATTTTATGAAAAGAGAGGATTAAAGCTATGAGCTGTCCCCGATAAAATAGACACACAAAACTGTGACTTTTGAGTTGGTTCTTAGGTTCCTTACTTTTTGGGGCTCTGCCCCAACCCCCGGGGGAATTTATGGAATCCAGGTCCCGAGGTAGGTTAAATAGCTGGTTTTAAGCTGCAGTACGACTCATCAACTGTTTTCTAAATTCGTATGGCGACTTGTACCCTAAGCTAGAATGTGATCTCGTTCTGTTGTAGTAAATCTCGATATACTCAAAAATTGCTATCCTGGCTTGTTCACGAGTCTTGAAATGCATCAGATGAATTAGCTCATTCTTCAATGTGCTAAAAAATGATTCCGTGCATGCATTATCGTAACAATTTCCTTTACGACTCATGCTTCCGACAAGTCCGTATCTGTTTATTAAGGCTTGATAAGCATGGCTTGCATATTGACTCCCTCGATCCGAATGATGCATGACCCCCCTAGGCGATTTCGTTCTTTTCAACGCCAAATCTAAAGCATTCATCACTAATTCTTTGCTCATCGTGCTGTCCATTGACCATCCAACCACTTCTCTGTTACATAAATCAAGAACTGCGGCTAGGTAAAGCCAGCCTTCATCCGTTGGGATATAGGTAATATCCGCAGTCCACACCTGATTGAGTTCATCTACCTTGAAGTTTTGATTCAGAAGGTTTTCGGCAACTGGGTAGTTATGCTTAGAATTCGTTGTCGCTTTAAACTTTCGTGGTCTAATGGATTTAATGTCATTTTCCTTCATCAACCTGTGAACTCGATTCTTCCCACAACAAATTTTGGCTTTGTGGAGGTCTTGGATAATTCGTCTTACACCGTATAACTCTCTAGATTTCTTATGCATCTTCTTGATTTTCTTGAGTAATTCTTCATTCCTTTTTGACGTTTACTTTTCGGTCTTTTGCGCCATGCATAATACCCGCTTCTCGAAACCTTAAGTATCTGGCACATCTTCTCTACACGGAACTTGAAGCGGTGTTCATCAATGAACTGAAATCTTATTTCCGGTGATTTATGAAGATGGCCGCTGCTTTTTTTAGGATGGCATTTTCCTCTTCAAGATCAGCAATACGGCGCTTCATCTGACGCATTTCCTCATCAGAAGGCTTAAGTTTTCCACTACCAGGGAAAGCATTCGGTGTATCCTTTCGATACTGATTAACCCATCGGTACAACGTTTGGTCTGTTATCCCCATATCTGCTGCAACACTGGGGACGCTTCGCCCCTTATCTACAATCAGTTTAGCCGTTTCAAACTTGAATTCTCGATTATACCGTTTACCCTTGTCACTCAAAAATGGACACCTCCAAGAAATATTATCTCAGTTTTATGTGTCCTTCAAACCGGGTACGGTTCACTATACGAAAGTATGGTTATGATGGGTAAACAGTTGTAATTAAATATATTGTGTTACTTGCGTTGTTCTTAAAATGTAAGTTGCTGGAATTGTCTAGGGGCGCGCCGTCCATGGCGCTCTGGCTTCATGGGGCAGGAAACGTCACATAACACAAGATTCCCGCAACTAGAGGATGATGAATGTGGTGAAGACGCTGCGGGAATCCCCGTCCGTTCTACGACATATCGTGCAAGGCCGCGCCGTCCATGGCGCGGGTGAAAACTATGGGGTATTGCTTCGCAGTTGTAAGAAAATCTTCATTATAAGGAGGGTGACAAATTAAATTATGATAATGTTTTGGAATCAAAGAGAGATTTTTGTTGGAAACTCCTTGCAAAAGTTTAATGAAGTACGTCAAACACTTGTAGCAAACAATATAAAATATAAGCATAAATTAGTTAACAACAACAATACATATCTTTTTAGTTCAAGAAGAGCTAGAACAGGTACCTTTGGCGAGAATATGGAGTATTCAATTATGTATTACATTTATGTACATATGAATGACTACGATAATGCATGTGCCGTCTTAAAAAATTAGGGGTAGTGATTATTTAATGGTTGAGTGTATCTTGCGTATTTTTCCTATTTTATGACGCAGATGTCTCAGGTTATGTTTAAGGCAGCGCCGTCCATGGCGCGGGTAAAAATTTTGGTGTATTGCTTCGCAGCAGTAGGAAAATGTGAAGTAAATAGCGGGGGAATGAGTTTGAAAAACAAAGAGAAGTTTATCAAAAGGTGGGAAAAAGATAGGCGAAAAGGTAAGCGTAAATATGTGCTATATAGTATATCTAAATTTACTATTGGATTTTGGGTAATTGCTATCATCTTTAACTTGATTGAAGGAAATCGCTTTATTCAAGTAATTGAATACTGGCCTGGGTTTAGTGGGGGATTTATTGTATTTTTTATTAGTTTGTTTTTAACATGGAATATGAATGAAGAAAAATATAATAATTCAGATTTTAGGTAATTTACATTTTTCTTATTTTATGACGCAGAAGTCTCAGGTTGTGGTCAAGGCAGCGCCGTCCATGGCGCTGTCTGAATCTGGGGGCACAATACGTCGTAGAACAGCAGGTTCCCTCCACTTAGAGGATGATGAATGCGGTTAGGGCGCAGCGGGAACCTGCGAAACGTTAAGTGAAATTGGTCTATCGAAGATGGTTTATCACGTTATTAGAAATAGTATTAGATTAACGAGGAGGATATAGATTGCTCGACCATGTAGAAATGTTCAATCTGGGTTTTTCCAAAATTGATCGTGAAATATATGAAAAAGATAAAGTCCAATATAACAAGCAAATAAGAGAGTTTCTCAAGAAGAGTAGGGAAGAATCAAGGAAGCCGAATTGCTATTATTGTGGTACCCCTTGTACCAGCTTTTGCAATTCTCATTCCGTTCCGAAATTTACTTTAAGAAATATTTCAGTAGATGGACACCTGTACTATTCAAATACACTAATAGATATGCCATTGCTCGATACTGAAAAGGGTCTTAATGAAGCTGGAACATTTAGGCTAATTTGTAGAGAATGTGATAAAACAATATTTAGCGATTATGAGAATCCAGATAATTATTCAGTAAAGCCGACCGGAAAAATGTTAGCACAAATAGCACTAAAGAATTATCTTAAGAGTATAAGCAAAAGAGAAATGGAAATAGCACTTTACAATAATATAGCAGAGATGACGGGTAATGATCTAAGCCATCAACAAACAATTAACAACCTTGACTTGAATGAATATATTGATGGCTTCAACTATGCAAAAAAGGCTTTAGAAAAGAAATGGGACGATTATTTTTACTTAGCTTATTATGAAAATCTTAATTATGTAGTTCCTCTAGCATTTCAGAATAGTGTTACCTTAATTTCGGATTTTGAAGGAAATATTATTAATAATATTTATGAATCCTCACCAAGTTATCGCATGCAAGATATTCATATTTGCGTGTTTCCCTTAGAAAATCATAGTGTTATTTTAATATTTCTAAGAAATCAAGAGAGAAGGTATAGTAGCTTTTTAAAGCAATTTAGGAGATTATCCACCGAGGAGAAATTAAAGTCCTTAAACTATATAATTTTTAGCTATTCGGAAGATGTTTTCTTTTATAAAGGCATAGATAATAAATTGCTTAATGATGAGAATCTCAAAGAAGTAACACAACAAACACCAATAGCACTATTAACTAGTCCATTAGTTAATCCATTGGAGAAAGCTGCTAATACATTTAATCTTAGTAAAAGAGATAGTATTCCAAACTTTTTAGATGAAGCGTATAAAGTAAGATAATATGGGACGGACCAACTTCACTTAAACCAGCTAATTGCTGTCAAGAAAAAGTTTCATAAGACTAACACTAAGAGAAATAGAGTATAGCAAAGCTGGCGTACGTGTTGTAAGCTTGAAAAAAGAGTATGTAAATAAAAGGTATCTCTAAGTCCGCAGAGAATTATTAGTTTGAAGTGGAAAAGGGTTGTTGTGAGGAAAGGATCCCGTAGATCATCCTTATCATTTTGTTGGCCGTGGCTATAATAGCAACTTTAACCGGCTTACCTTCGTTTATTTTCCTTAGGTAAAAGTCTCTGAGAATTGAGTTTAAGGGGCCGCCAGATCTATTACTAATCCCAGCCACTGTGGCTTGATATATTGCTTTTCTAAGATAAGGTGACCCTCTCTTAGATATCTTATTATGACTCGATTTAAATTTTCCCGATTCAAAGACAGATGGGTCAATGCCTGCGAAAGCGACCAGCTGTTTTGCGCTCGGGAATCTCTTTATATCACCAATCTCTGCAAGAATGGTGGTGGCTGTTGCATCTCCTACGCCTGGGATAGAACGGAGGAGAGGGTAATCAGAGGAGAAGTTTGCCCAGTAGACCATTTGAGCCCGTATGTCAGTCAGAATATCCTGTTGGGATAAAAGGAGTTCAATGTACATCCTTAAAACCTGTATATTTGACTGTTGGACCCGGTTAAAAGGCAAACTTTCCTTGGCAGCCGAGATGAGATCATCTGTTTTAAGTTCATTCCAGTCTCTTGATTTCTTCGCAGGCTTAAGACACTCAATAATCTGATTCCGGTTGGCCGATAGAATGGCTGCTGGTGAAGGAAAAGAAGAAAGAACCCTTAATGAAGTAGGACTACAGAGATGAGCAAATACCGACTCAAACTTCGGGAAGATCAGGTCTAACACTGAGCGAAATCGAAGTTGAGTTTCCGTATATAGCGTATTAAACCTATCATATTGCCGGCAAAGGTTCTGTAACTCCAGGATATGTTCATCAAGGGGTTTGGCCTCGACAAACTCATTTAAATAGTAAACCTGAGCAATCCGATTCGCATCAATAGGGTCAGTCTTAACCTTGCGGACGGATTTTTTCTTCTCGGCATGAGTCTGGAGAGGGTTAAGAATAGTAACCTTATAACCAGCGTCTTGAAAGTAGGCTGAAATCGGTTTGGAGTAGTTCCCCGTAGCTTCCATTACCACATGAGGACGTTTACCCGTTTCGCTCTCGATTTTGATGAGCTTATCGGTTAACTTAGACATATCACTTGGAGAATGTAAGAAGGAAAAGGGTTTGGAAAGTGACTCTTGATACCCCTTAAACAAAGCAGCCACGCTCTTAGACTTAGAAACATCAATACTTAACACAGGAACATCAATCATGAAAAACCTCCTCTTTTACCGGGTTCCATCTTTAACAACCACCCTTAGGTTCGCATTGTGATACGGGCTCAAGGCCCAACCAGCTCAATCAAAGTATTGGTGTCAAAGAGGGCGTGAACAGTTTATGCGACGGAATCCAGGTCCCAACAGCGAATACGTTCTTACCCAGTTTTCTTCAGTATAAAGGAACACAAAAGAAAAAGATCCATACCCAGATTGAACTGGTTATGAACCTATAATACGAACAGCGAATTCCCGACACTTAGAGGATGATGCATGTGGGTAGGGACGCGTCGGGAATTCACGGGACGTTATGTGAAAGATGGCAGAGATATTGAGAGATGTTGAATTAAGTAGTAAGCACGAACTTATATTTAAAAGGGGATTTTATGGATACATTCGGTTTAATTATTATAGTTTTAGTTGCATCAATTTTACAAGCCGGAACTGGATTTGGATTTTCAATTATGGCCACTCCGTTTCTATTACTACTTTTTGAATCACACGATGCAATACAGTTAAATATCATACTCTCTCTTTTGATATCTCTTATAATGACTTACAAAATA
Organism: Desulfitobacterium elongatum; assembly: GCF_055378975.1. Classification (NCBI taxonomy): domain Bacteria; kingdom Bacillati; phylum Bacillota; class Clostridia; order Eubacteriales; family Desulfitobacteriaceae; genus Desulfitobacterium; species Desulfitobacterium elongatum. Next base: position 1,625,863 of record NZ_AP038772.1, read on the forward strand.
CGAAAAGAAGTCAACAAAGATAGCTTGATACGATTGATAAAGGGGAGCCTAATAGGAATCTTACCTGGTCTTTTGCTTTTTATCTTTCTTGATGTGCGCCCTCTAAAAATTTTCTTGAGTATACTGATCCTTGCATCAACTGGATTATTAGTTGTTAAAGTTAATATCAGACAAAGCAATTTAAAAGAATTACTAACAGGGGCATTATCGGGCTTACTCACAACAAGTTTAGGTATGCCAGGACCTCCATTATTGATCTATTTTGCCGGGGCTAAAGATGATAAGTCGACTCTTCGTAGTACCACGTTAGCTTACTTTGTGTTCGTTTATTTAATTAGTCTTTTACTTCAGTTTTCAATGTATAGCCTTTCAAAGGGTGTATGGATGTCAACCCTTTGGGCCTTACCGTTTACTTTACTGGGAATTTATTTAGGCCAATGGGTATTTGCGCAACTTAATCAGCAACTCTTTCAAAAGATAATCTATATCTTGCTATTCTTTACAGGTATGTATTTGTTACTTACAACTTTGTAAAACCCAATTTGACACATAAGCAGTTCAAAATAGTATTGCTAAAGATAATTGTAAAAGTTAAATATGGGGTCGCCATCCTTCACATAACAGTGGGTTTGCAACATCGGAGAAGAAATTTTGGGTAGTAACCCGACGTCGCAAACCCCCGGGACGTTATACGACACTACTAGGTCTTATAGGAGTGATTGCGTGAGTAAAAGGTTTTTAGGAATAATCTCAGTGATATTAGGAATATCCACTGTTGCCTTGATAATTGCATTAACAGTAAGTATAAAATTATACACTCATACGATTGATTACAATTTTAAGAAAGCGGATGTTCAATTCGATAACGTTATTTTAACCAAGACGTTTGGTCAAGAAGTTTTGTTTTTTGTGAAGGGTCAAAATAAAATTATTGGCGTTTTAAGTTTATTAAAAGGGAATAAAGGGTGGGAGTTTACAGGGTACCATGGAAGCAACTTGTCGGTTAATACTCAGTTTAGCCATACTGAACCATTTAATCTTGGACTTTATTTTGGAATAATAAACAATCCAGAAATAACTAAAGTCGAAGTTATTAAAAACGAAAAAGAACATGATTATGCAGAAATTATTCAGGCAAATAATGGCGAAAGAATATGGCTATATCAGTTTGAGGCAAAAGGAGACGGTTACAAGTTTAAGGGGTATAACGAAAAAGGGGATCAATTTGACTTGTGAATAACTTAAGGGTTATGAATGTACAATCTGCCGTAGCGTCGTATAACACAGAGTTCCCGCAACTAGAGGATGATGCATATGGTCAGGACGCTGCGGGAACTCCTAAACGTTATACGACAGATGTGCAAACAAGATTTTGTTTAGGAGTGGTATGTCTGGGCTCTAAAAAAATCCTGAAGAATCCACACTTTATTCTAGGAATTATTATCTTATTTCTTATTGCTGGTAGTGTAGGTTTAGGAGTCTTGGATAAGACAATAAATGAGTCTATTGGGAATGGTCCACATACAGAAAAAATGTTATGGGAATCACCTGGGTATTCAATTAATCCTCAATTATTTTTCTTGGAAACAGAGGTCCATCCAAGTCCCGAAAAAATAATTATAAACTACAAAATTAAAAATAAATCCGATGAATCAATTACTATTGGAAAAAGCTCAATAGATGTAGGTGTTGTTAAAGCGGACTTAAATACCATTGGTGACCCAGGTACATTGATTTGGCGTTGGTCACAGAAGCATAACGAGAATGAAACAAAAGAGAGTATAGAATTAGCCAGAGGGGAGATATATCAACAAGATATTCTAATCGATAGGAAAGACCTCGATATAGGATTTCAATATTACATAAATATTTACTACAATGGACAACTCGTTGCTCGATATAAAATAATCGAGGGGATATACAATAAGTAACTTAGGCTTGTATCTGGGGGCACATCCATCGCATAACACAGAATTCCCGCAACTTAGAGGATGATGCATGTGGTTTGGACGCTGCGGGAATTCCTAAACGTTCTACGACATATCGTACAAGGCCGCGCCGTCCATGGCGCGGGTGAAAATTATGGGGTATTGCTTCGCAGTTGTAGGAAAATGCGTATCAAATTTATCGTGAAATACAGACTGTTAACCATGGAAAGATGGTGAAAATTATAAAAAACAATTTTCTTTTTATTTTCTTGATATCAATCTTGGCAATTCTGTTTGGCTACAAGTCCAATTTGGCAGTTTACGTAGGGGAATGGGGTACAGTTCCAGATAAGTTTGAAGGTTTGTTGGTAACAATAGTCTTTTTAGTAGCTTTGCTATTATACGGAATAGTTATGGGCTATACGAAGAAGAAGAGTTTTGTGAAATTCATCTCACTATATTGGGGAATTGGTGGCTTAATAGGGCTAAACTCTGTTTTAATGGCTCCTATCGGTGGCTTTGCAATTATAGTAATTCCTGTAGAAATATTCACCATTGTTCCGACTTTAGGACTTAGATATTTTTACACGGTTAGAACAGGTGGAAACACTCATTATCTGGTACAAATATTAGTTAGTATGATTTCATCATGGTCAGTCGGTACTATTGGATACTTGATTGGGTATCTGTTAAAGAAATTGAGAGTAACACGTTCTGGGATAAATGCTTAAGTTACATTTTTCTTATATAGTGACGCATTCGTAAGGATAATGTGTAACAAATAATATTAGACTTGAATAAAGGAGGAATTGATATGATAGAAAATATGGGAGGTTTTGTAGGAAGCCTTAGTTATTTAAGTATTAGTTTAGGATTTATTAAATCAATATTAGAAGTTCTACTTTATATGTCAGCGATTAATGTATCATTTAAAGCAGTACAAGCTTTAAATATATATATCAATAAAAATTCTAGATAATATAATGCACAATTTTCTTATTTTATGACGCAGAAGTCTCAGGTCATGCTTAAGGCAGCGCCGTCCATGGCGCTGTCTGAATCTGGGGGCACAATACGTCGTAGAACAGCACGTTCCCGCCACTTGGAGGATGATGAATGCGGTTAAAGCGCAGCGGGAACCTGCGAAACGTTATGTGAAACGCCAATATCGGGGCAGCTTTTTCTGGGGAATATTATAATGAATGTTCTTTGGTTAGGAGTTGATTAAAATGAAGGACTTAATTAGATTTAGGTATTTTTGTTTATCACTTGTATTTATTTTGGCCATTGGAGGTTGTGCTGGAAACCCTAGCAGTAGCATGAGTAATAGTAAAGTTTCTACTCATTTTGCAATTGTTTTAGTTAAAGGGGTTAAAACCAATGATGCAATAAAGTCTAAGATTGAAGAATTACCTTTAGAGTCTCAACCGATATTTACGGATAAGGATTTAATATCATATAAATGGAATCAACATGAATTAGAGCTCAGACAGGACTTTAGATTTAATGAGTCGTTTGACAAAATACCACTGGATGGATTGCCTTTTGTAATAATTGCAGATAATGAAAGAGTATATTTAGGCGCATTATGGACGCCTATTTCGTCATTAGCGGCAAGTATACCAACTATCATGATTTTTCCACCTGCCACCCAAAAGAATGTAATAAGAATTGCGGCTGGATATCCTAGTGAAGAAACAATCAATATCAAATCTGATCCAAGAAGTAATCAACTTATCTACAATGCTTTAAAAAGTGTCGGAAAGTTAAAGGATTAAAAATGTAGAAAGCAGTACTTTTGAGATTGGCGCTTCACATAACACAGAGTTCCCGCAACTAGAGGATGATGCATGTGGTTGGGACGCTGCGGGAACTCCTAAACGTTATCCGAAACCCCTAAGTTGATGAAACGATAATTAGGGGAAAGAGATTTGGAGGAGGAGAAAGTATGGTTTATAAGTTTTTTTTAAGCTGGATAATGATACTTATTCTTGGGCTAACAGGTTGTAGCCAAAGTTCCAACACTTCTCTTTCTGGCGAAATGGACTTTTTAAAACGGTATAAGTTAGATGTTAAAGAAAATCCAACTATAGTTAAAGTACAGGTGCCTTCGGACTGGCGGGTTAGGCTAGGCGAATATCCAATTGGAATGTATTGGGGCTTAGCGAATGAGTATTCAAAGGATGTAGGATTAGACCTCACTAGCTTAAAGGGGAAGAGTGTAGAAGCACATGTTTATGAATTGAAAGATGGATTGCCAGGTTCAGATACACAATCGAGTTTTAATTACCCATCTAATGCTATTTTGATTGTAGAAAGTGGGCAAGTTGTTGGAGCATGGCTAGCCTTCAATATCCAAAGTATTGGCCCATCAGTAAAAAAGCGTACATTAACTGAGATAACGGGACTTGGTTTTGAAGAATGGGTTAAACAAGAACATTATTTTGCTACTTCTGGGACTAATGCTGATTTGGCAAGTCTTGGACCAACTGAAGTAATTGATACCTTTTTTGATTCAATCAATAAAGGGGACAAAGTTAGAGCGCATGCTTGTCTTTCCCCTCAATCTTTACTAGAATCTCTAACATTGAATCTGGAACCAGGGCATCTCTATAATGATGGTTTTAGTCAAAATAATTCATTAGCTGAGAGCATAGTCAAAGGTAAGCCTATTGAATATCTACGGCCATATGATCCAGAAAACCATACTATTGAGATCAAAGATTTAAGCCAAAGGAAAATAGTTGGCATTCAGGTTAATCTTGAAATTGAGTGGAAGCATCCCGCTTTTAATACTCCTAACGGGAAGAGTACTCGATTTGCGATACTAAAAAAATATGATAATGGATGGAAAATTCAAGGGCTTGGTACAGGACCATGAATTAGAGTATAACTTGCTATCGTAAATTTGGGGCTAAATTAACCGGGGCATCGGATAACAACATGTTCCCAAAATCTGAGAATATATGAAGGTAGTAACCAGACTTCGGGAATCCTCGGGAAGTTATGCGTAACAGCAATGTCGGAGATGGATTATGGGAGGATTAGAGTGAACAATAGGCTAATTTCTAAGAAAGTTGAACCATTACATACCGGCTTATTATTAGTCTTCTTTGGCGTAATGATTTGGTCAGTTATAAATCCAAAGGATTTGTTTACGTGGTTTTTAGAAGTTTTTCCTTCTCTCATCGGGCTGGTGGTTATAACGTTAGCATATAATCGATTTAGGTTGACCAATTTAGTTTATTTCTTGATATTAGTACACGCGATTATTCTAATAGTAGGTGGACACTACACATATGCAGAAATGCCGATATTTAATTGGATAAGAGATGCATTTCATCTTGCTAGGAACTATTACGATCGGTTGGGGCATTTTGCTCAAGGTTTTATACCCGCCATTATTGTCAGGGAAATATTATTGCGGAAATCAGGGTTAAAGAGAGGTAAATTGTTATCTTTCATTATCATTAGTATTTGTCTTGCCATTAGTTCCTTGTATGAATTAATAGAATGGGGAGTGGCAGAGGCTACTGGTAGCGCAGCTGATGCATTTTTAGGTACTCAAGGCGATGTTTGGGATACACAATGGGATATGTTTATGGCACTTTTGGGAGCAACAATATCAATAGTATCGATGAGCAATCTACATGACAGGTTTTTAAGGAAAATTAATTGTTAAGTGAGAAAGAGATGTTGCTACTACGCATAACAGAGAATTCCCGACACTTTGCTAGGATGAATGTGATTGGGGCGCGTCGGGAATTCTCGGGACGTTATGCGCCATAGCCGATGAAAGAAAGGATTTTAGAGATGAGTTTTTGGGGGAAGTTGTTTAATAAGTCCAAATACATTCCAGATAATAAATTTCTCTACTCAGCAGTTGATTATTCCTTGTTTTTCACGCGTACTCAATATGATGGAATAGATCTTGAGTTATTAGAATTAGGGGAGCTATATTTGTCTACGGGCAGAGTTGTTGCTTGCGATCCATTAGTTTTTCTTGGCGATTGGAAGACATTTGCTAAAAGCGTAAAGCCGGGCAATTATCCTGTGACCGTTTGCATTGCAAAAACAGTAGATTCTGGCGATAGGTATGCAATTGTTCGGGTGAAGTTCTCTGATAATAAACCAATTAAATGGGAAATGGCACTAACAGAGGAGCAGAACCCGAGTGAGCTCAAAAATGATGGAGATTACTTTGGTTATCCAGTTGATGCAGGATTAGGGTGTTTTTGTGATGAAGGAAGTCAAACATTATATAGGGAATTTCATAAGAATTTCTACAACTCAAATCCAGACGGTAACATATACGATGATTTTTTCGCTGACGAGTTTAAGAAGAATGCAGTTAATCCAGATGATCCAAGGGACATAGGTGATTGGCTAAACTTCAATATGCCAGGCTCTGTAGATAGGAATGTTATTATGTTTCATTCGGGATATGGAGATGGCTACTATCCGTGTTATTGGGGAGTTGATAATTCAAATCAGATATGTTCCCTGATAGTCGATTTCAGATAGTGTCAAGAAATGTTCGCAAAAACCATCAGAACCCCTTAAGGCTAAATGTTTTATGTAAAAGCGTAAGTTGGGAAGAGTGTCAAGGGTGATGCGAGGGATACCGGAGGCCGTCAGGCCGAGGATATGCTCGGCATCATCCCATTGACACGTGCACCCTACCAAAACGCTTGAAGACGGCAAAGTCTCTTTCACCCCAAAGAGTAACCCTAAATCAAAGAGAGTTTGCTTGGCTAGCGCCGAGCGTCATGCTTTTCTGAATTAATGATTAAGGCTTACGCAGCTTTTGAACGTTCCTGCTCAATCGAAGTGATGATTTTTGGATTGATATAGGATCGGCCACTGCACCAGTCTTCGCTATACTCAATAAGGTAGCTGGTTACTAGCCGAATATAGGAATCCATACTTGGGAATATCCCAACCACCCGGGTTCTTCTACGTACTTCTCGGTTGAGTCTTTCCAGCAGGTTGGTTGACGCGATCTTTCTTGAATCAATCTCTGCAAAGCTGAAAAACTGTAGTGAGTCTTCCAACCCTTCTTCCAGAGTTTTAATGGCTTCAGGATATTTGGCCTCAAACTCATCCATCAGAGAATTAGCGTATTTCTTTGCACTGCTATAGTCTGGTTGAAGCCAGATTTGCTTTAGTTTATTAGCAAACGCTTGCTTATCTCGACCGGATATATGAGCGAGGATGTTCCGCATAAAATGCACTTTACAGCGTTGCCAGGAACACCCGATAAAGGACTCTTGAACAGCTTTAACTAACCCTTTATGGGCATCTGAGACAACCAGCCAGACTTTCTCTAGTCCTCGTGACTTTAACTTTTCGAAGAGACTGGTGTAGGTTGCTGTGGACTCTTCTGGCATGGGCTCTACGGCCAGAATATCTCGTTTGCCTTCTAGATCAATACCCGTTACAATCAGCACTGCCATATTTTTGACCCTTCGATCATCTCGGATTTTCTCATAGAGAGCATCCACCCAGAGTACGGGATAGACTTTATCGAGACTTCGATTACGAAAGGCTTCAACCTGTTCGTTCAGTTCTTTAGCGATGCTTGATACCTGACTTCGTGACATGGAGTCAATGCCTAAGGACTTAGTGAGTTTCTCTATTTTACGGGTGGATACGCCATTAACATAGGCTTCTTGAATCACATTCATCAAGGCCAATTCAGAACGTTTCTTACCTTCCACAAAGAAAGGGATATAGCCGCCATTTCGCAGTTTGGGTACCATTAAATACAGTGTCCCCATCCGGGTATCGAAACGGCGAACGCGATAGCCTGATCGATACCCTTGACGTTCAGTAGACCGTTCTGATTTTTCAGCACCTAGCTTTGCATCCACTTCTGCTTCCATCAGCCTTTCGCAGAGCCATTTTAACATAGCCTGCATGGGATCTTCTTCGGTTACAAATTTCATTAGCATTTTTTCAAAAGGTACGGTAGAATTTGGGTAAGCCATCGGTTAACAACTCCTTTTTGGTTTGCTTCAGCACTTACCTTTTCGGAGTTACCGATGGCTTTTCCTTTTTTACTTTTGCGAACTTAATTGTACTCTATCCGATTTCATGGTTTTCGATTTTGAGTAGGATGCATGCCGGCTACAGCGCATAACACAGAATTCCCGCAACTTAGAGGATGATGCATGTGGTTGGGACGCAGCGGGAATACAAAACGTTATCCGAAACCGAACGCAGGGCCGCGCGTCCATGCGCTGATTAAGGATTAGTGGGGGATAATGCACACTTGTAGCATTCCTGTAAGAAACAAAAATGAACTTTGAAAAAAAGATGACCTCACGTTAAACTTTGAGAGGACGGACTGTTGGCCAACAGATCCAATCAAAAAATAACGGAGGTCATCCAGGTGAATTTTACACAAAATGAGAAACTAAATCAACTATCTGAAAATAGTATCGTCATCGGCGTGGACATAGCCAGCGAACTTCATTATGCCAGAGCTTTCGACTGGCGAGGAGTAGAGTTAGGCAAAGTCTTCAAGTTTACAAACAGTGCAGAGGGATTCAAGGACTTCAATGCTTGGATTGAACGGCTAAAAAAGAAGACACGAAAGGACTTCATATTGGTAGGTGCAGAGCCAACCGGCCATTACTGGTTTGGTCTAGCATCATACCTAAAAGAACAAAGCATCAAACTAGTCCTGGTAAACCCATTCCACGTAAAGCGTAGTAAAGAACTTGATGACAATCACCCGAGTAAAACTGATGCCAAAGATCCCAAAACTATCGCAAAGCTGGTAATTGAGGGTAGATACAATGAGCCTTACATTCCGGAAGGGGTATTCGCAGAACTGCGAATAGCGACGGCTTGCAGAATGCGTATACAAAAAGACATGAACAGCATAAAAAATCGCATTCAGCGGTGGCTTAAAATATACTTTCCCGAGCATGAAACGGTGTTTGGAAAGTTTGATACCACAAGTAGCATGCTGGTACTACAAGAAGCCCCGCTACCCAGCGATATTGAAAAACTTGGAGCAGAAGGAATAAACCGAATTTGGAGAGACAACAAACTGAGGGCAGTGGGTATGAAAAGGGCTAAGAGCCTGTATGAAGCTGCTCAAGAGAGTATTGGCTGCACCGAAGGAGAGTCTTGTTCCCGAATGGAAATCAAGCTATTACTCCAAGACTATCACAATAAAGCGGCACAATATCAATCTGTCACAGAGGTCATCGATGAGTTGTGCAGGCAAATACCAGAAGTAGCAAAGCTGCTTGAAATTAAAGGTGTGGGTCTTGTTACAGTCGCTGGATTTCTCTCTGAGGTTGGAGACATTAGACGCTTTAATTCTCCAAAGCAGATCCAAAAACTTGCAGGCTTAGCCTTGCGAGAAAGTAGCTCGGGCAAGCACAAAGGACAGACCACGATCAGCAAACGGGGGCGAGCGCGACTGCGGGCAATTCTATTTCAAGCGGTGATGCCCCTAGTCGCTAACAACACAGAGTTTGCAGAGATACACAACTATTACACGACCAGGAAAAAGAATCCTCTAAAGAAGAAACAATCGCTAATCGCCTTAAGCTGTAAACTGATTCGGGTATTCTATGCAATATTAACGAAAGGCATAGACTACGACCCGCAAAAACTAATTAATGACATTCATCGTCCCGTTGAGTATTTAGCAGCATAACAGAAAACGCAAAAGTAAACAGTTCTGTTGGTAGGCGTCACCACAGAATGTACTCAGATCATAATCTAGCAAGACAAAAGAGCTGGTAGTCAGTCAACATATTATCCATTAGAGCAAAGACTCGGTCTTGTAGCATTACTGACACCCAATCATGGATAGGTGGAACGAAGGAATTTAGGGCAGATGTAATAATCTTGACCCTGTTAGACATGGGAGGTTTACCACCGTGAGTATAGTGGGTTTACAACGGCCAACATATAAAAAACAGCAGACGTTGGCTTTGCCATACTCAGTTTCTCTGAATTATGCATTCTATGCGAATTCTATCCATGGTGAGTTATTTTGGCAAGTTAGAAATTCTATGAAAACAAGAGAAAACTGAAGAAAATCACAAGATATTATAGGGAGGATATTACGAAATAAGAGTGAGAGGGAAAAAATGAGTAGAATACAGAAAGTTCTTCTAATCAGTATCTCAGTGGTACTCGTACTTATTTTAACATGGTTATTATACACCATGAATATGAGGTCTGAGTTCAAAACACATTTGGGGAATAAGTACCCTGAGCAAAAATTCACTGTTGGCATTGTAAAGTATGATCCACTCTATGGTAACTACTTTGCTGATGTAACCTGCTTAGATGACTCGATACACTTCCGTGTCGGCAAGAATTCCCATACAAAAGAGGTTTCTGACTATTATGGAGGCATGAAAAGAACGGCTCAATCGAGCTCCAAAGTCGCAGCTTTATTTAACCAAAGTGACATAAAAAGCTCTATCGAAAAAGTCTCAAGTTGGGGCATATCTCCAAGTGGAGGAGAATTTGGTGGAATTAGTCTTATTTTAACTGGGGACGCCGATATGGCATCGGTCGCGGTTCAAACTATAGTAACCTTGAGAGAAAATAATATATCATCCCAAACTGTTGATCTGTTACAGGAGAAGGATAAAAAGGTTTATGAACTCCGTCTATCTCCAGCTGACTATGCTCTGTCTAAAAGTGAACTCCAAGCTAAGATCGAAAGAAGAAAGTAAAATAGTCAACTTCAAAATGCAATCGGTGCTACTATCAAATCCGTAAATCCATGGTGACTAAGGGATGATGTAAGAAGCTATGTTAATACGCAATCTTCTTTTAATGCTAAACAAATCTGATGAAGGTCTCAAAAGGGGCCACCGTCCATGGTGGCCTCTGAATCGTGCGCCACGCATGACGATTAACTAGACGGTGAAAGTCCGTTATGGGGGTATGTAGCGACCAACCATTAGCTTAAGGCAAGGGTGTCCATCGTGAGGTGGAATCTGAAGGAAGCCGGCGGCAAAGTTCCGACCCGAGGAACACGAACAATATCAGGCGCAAAACGTGGGGCAAGACTGCGATCCAAGCCGAAGCCCAAAAGCTACACGGACACGTTAGCGTAAATGTTGCGGGTACATGGAATGAAAGTGAATCGTCTTACCGTGGGAGACCTCACAGACAGGCGGAAACAGAGTAAGAAACCTGGTTGAAACAAGATTTATCGTGAGGAGTCAGCAGAAGCCATAGTACAGAGGTGCTCTAGACACCGACGGAAGGGCCGAACCAAAGGAGGTGTGGGTCAATGAAAGTTACTGAAAGTGGTAATTTAAAACACAGACAACTTCGTTTTGAAGACTATCTGCAAAAGGTATCTGCGGAACAGAAAGAATATGTAGAAGTGTGCGCGCCACCAAAGATGACCGAAACCGACAGCACTAACACCAACGAGCAAACAGAGAAACTGGTGGAGGAAATCCTTAATGCCGAGAACTTGAATCGAGCCTACAAGCAAGTGAAGAGGAACAAAGGTGCAGGTGGAATCGACGGTATGCAGGTGGATGAACTTCTGCCCTTCCTGAGAGAACACAAGGATGAACTTCTACAATCTCTCTGGGACGGGAAATACCGTCCAAAACCCGTACGGAGAGTAGAAATACTCAAAGAGAACGGGAAAATGAGAAAACTGGGAATCCCCACCGTCGTGGACAGGCTCATCCAACAAGCCGTAACCCAAGAGCTCTCGCCAATCTTCGAGAAGCAATTCTCAGACAACAGCTATGGATTTCGACCTAACCGAAGTGCCCATGATGCACTAAGAGAGTGTCAAAGACACATTGCTGATGGTTATGTCTACGTAGTAGACATGGACCTAGAGAAATACTTTGACACGGTCAACCAAAGCAAACTCATCCAAATCCTATCGGAAACGATAAAAGATGGAAGAGTTATATCCTTAATCTATAAATTCCTCAGAGCAGGAGTCATGGTCGATGGATTATTCGAAGAAAGTCCAGAGGGCGTCCCACAAGGGGGTCCACTGAGTCCATTACTTGGAAACATCATGCTGAACGTCTGTGACCACGAGCTAGAAAGACGTGGACACCGCTTTGTGCGCTATGCAGATGATATGATGATTTTCTGCAGGAGCAAGAAAGCGGCGCAGCGGACCCTAGACCATATTCTTCCGTACATCGAAGGGAAGCTATTCCTCAGAGTAAACAGGGAGAAAACAAAAGTGGCACATGTCAAAGAGGTAAAGTTTCTAGGACATGGCTTTTATATGCACAAAGGAGAAGGACGTTTGAGAATCCACCCGAAAAGCATCCAAAAACTGAAGGATAAAATCCGAGAAATGACTGGACGAAGTAACGGAATGGGAATCGAAGAAAGGAAAATGAAACTCAATCAGATAGTGCGAGGCTGGACGAATTACTTTAAGCTAGCTGACGCAAAGAGCCTACTTAGAACACTAGATGAATGGCTGAGAAGCCGCATACGGATGGTCACATGGAAACGATGGAAGAGAATACGCACGCGCGGCGAAAACCTCAAGAAACTTGGGATTAGAGAAGAGCAAGCATGGATGTGGGCAAACACAAGAAAAGGCTATTGGCGAATAGCCCATAGCCAGATTTTACTGATAGCCCTATCCAACAAACGAATTGAGCGTGCCGGATATCTCAGTTTTAATCAAATATATTTTGCAAAGTAACGTGTAAACTTTGGAACCGCCGTATACCGAACGGTACGTACGGTGGTGTGGGAGGTCGGCTGATCAAATAATGGTCAGCCTCCTACCCGATTGTGGGCGTACGGCTCCGGATAACAGAGTATTCCCGACATAGCCTTTGGCACGGCATTTGCATCTGGGCAAAATATAAGGAGGCAAATGCCGTGCCAACCCTGAGGGGACGGCAACGTCAGGAATACTCGAGACGTTAGGCGACAGACATACTTCTGCATGGATACAAGAATTTTTTTGGGAAGTGAAAATATGAAAAGAATTGTTCTTGGGATATCTTTGGTCTTAGTAGCTTTTATAAGCGGTTTTTTACTTAAGTCATTTTCCACTCCTTCATTAGCTACAGCATCCATTGAAGATGCACTTAAAAACCAGTGGGGGATAATTGGTCAAACGATTCATGTTGAACCGATCGAAGATCAGGTGGTTCTTTTTTCGAAGAAAGGAACGGAAAACAGCTACACATTGCGATCAGATTTCGTCCGGAGAGGCCTTTTAGGGTGGAAGTGGGTCTGGGGTGGCGGATTTGGTGGTTTAACGGGACAATACATTGAACAGGTGTCAGGCATAAATTCTCCATTGATATGGGGAGAACTTCAAAATAATAAAATACAGAAAGTTAAAGTTACTAACGTAAGCAGAGGAAATTATTATGAGGCTAAAATTGTGAGTAACCTAGATACCCGAATTTGGTTTGTATTTCCAAGTCATAATGATAAAGTATTAAATATAGAGGGAAGTTCAGAAAAAGGCGAAGTTATAGATTCGCAGGAAATTGATCTTAGTAAAGACTTACATCCAGATATTATGTTCGGAGAAAAAAGTAGAAAATAATGAAGGTTTGAGATTGGGTCGTCCGTCGCCTAACACGGAGTTCCCGCAACTAGAGGATGATGAATGTGGTTGGGACGCTGCGGGAACTCCTAAACGTTAGCTGAAATCGGATGATAGGGTGCCTTCTATGGAGCGGATATATTAGCTGAAAAGTTGTATTATTGATAGGTATGAAGTTAGTTTACAAAAGATTGGTGGATGAAAGATGGATTACAAACAACAAGCAATTGAAAGATTTAGCAACGATCTATATGCAACTAAAACTACAGGAATAATCATTGAAGAAGTTCATGTGAATTACGCAAAGTGTAGTCTTTTGATTAGCGAAAACCATTTAAATGCTGCAGGGTTTGTTATGGGCGGTGCGATATTTACCTTAGCTGATTTTGTTTTTGCAATAGCAGCAAACTGTGATAATGAACTGACGGTGTCACTATCAAGTCAAATTAGCTATATCAATGCAACAAAAGGTCCTATTCTATTTGCAGAAGCTAAGTGTGTAAAAAACGCAAAGAGTATTTGCTTTTATGATATTACCGTCAACGATGACAAAGGAAATCTTGTGGCGAGTATATCCACAACGGGATATCGAAAAGCATAAGCGATATGATTTTAAGTAATTGAGATAAAAGATTTCTGTCCATGGAAGCCCCTGAATTGCGGGGGTCCGACATCAGCTAACACGGCATTACCTCAACTTTGCTAATATGCGTGTGGTTGGGACGCTGCGGTTATGCCTAAACGTTATATGACACCCCGCTTGTATGTAATTCTAATAGTTTATTTTAGTTAGAGGAGGCTTCAGATGTTAAGTAGTATAGGGTTTGATAATTGGGCTGGGGAATATGATGAGTCCATTTCAAGTTTAAGTGAAGGCTATCCGTTCGAGGGGTATTACGAAGTGCTTTCTTTCGTTAATCGTTGCGTCAATTTGTCCAAAGGCATTAGGATTTTAGATATTGGTGTTGGAACTGGCTTGCTCACTAGAGAGTTGTATAACAAGGGTGCAGAGATCTATGGAATTGACTTTTCACCCAAAATGTTGGAATTGGCAAGACGAAATATGCCTAAGGGCCAATTCTTATGTCATGACTTTACAAACGATCTCCCGATTGAATTACAGCAGATGAAATTTAACTACATAATTTCGTCATATGCGATTCATCATCTTGATGATAATAAGAAGATTGATTTTATTGCACAACTAAAAAACAGCTTGGAAGAGAATGGTAATATCATTATTGCAGACATAGCGTTTCAGACAAAGAACGAGATGAAACAATGTAGAGAGAATACCAAAGGCTGGGATGAAGATGAGATTTATATGGTAGCTGATGATATAACGGAAAAATTGAGAAAGAGAATGCTCAATTCAACTTATACCCAGGTTTCATCGTGCGCTGGGGTGTTAATTGTTTAAGCGCTATGAAAGAGAGGGGTATCATATAACACAGGATTCCCGAAACTGACGTTATATGAAACGACTGATCTTGAGCCCTGGAATCTATTTCGGCTAGGTGAACTAGTTTTGATACATTTCGTAAATGAGGATTACGTATAAATTAACGCAAATGTATTTGATTTTTCCTTTCCACGAGATTAAAGGAGGTTAGGTAATGGTTTTTATTTACGTAATTCTATTCTTCATACTCTTCATCATCATTTATTCAGCAGTAAGGTTAGCGATAAACCCATTGATATCTAAAACAATAGAACTAGAAAATGATGAAGATGATGTTGGATTGGTTAAGTTACGAGATATTGAAGTTTTAACTAATGTCGAACTTGAAGAAATAATTGAACTATACCATAGTAAAAGTGTTAAAAATAAAGATAGGCTACAATATAAGAAATATTCGAAAGTTCTTAATGAGTTGAAAGAAATTGGTTATTTTACGCATGAGGAGTATGCAGAGAGGATTGAAAAACTGAATGATCATTATCATAAACAAGTTCCACCAAAGGTATGATACGCTTTTTTCTTAAAAGAGTGTTATATTTTCAGGGTCGTCAGGTTGGGAAGGGCGCTGCGGCTGTCAGTTTGGGGTCTAATCGAGCCAAGGAAATAAACTGATACGGCGGTCGCTTCATATAACATGGCATTCCCGACACTTGGAGGATGATGGATGTGGTTAGGGCGCGTCGGGAATCCCTAAACGTTATATGTCATTCGCATATCGGAGTAGGTTTTAGCTGTCATTGTTTTTAGTTTAAATACAATGTTTAGAGTATATTGGCAGGTGGTTTTTGTGACTAGGTCTGAAATTTTTGACCTTCTCATTATCGGACGTACCGAGTGTTACATTAAGAAAAGTTCAACTTACAACCCGTACGTACCTGGTGACATTTATGATTGGGACTTTGAACTCGAACATGGTAATTATCTGTATACTGATTCATACCGCGGTTTTAATCCATATAGCGGAGTTGAGTACATCTACATTAATGATCAGAGTAAACCAATCTGGTCATGTGATTATGTAGGTTACGTCTTGGATAATGCTACTGTTTCTAAAAAGGAGATTTATGGATTCTTGAAGAAAGGTAGAGGTAAGCATTTATTCGATTGTGTAGGGAACTTGGTAGCGGATTATTCCTATAAAGATGGCAATTTTGATTATCAAAGTAGGTTTAGTGATAATCTCAATGCAATTTTGCAAATAGAGGAAATCTATTACCAAGGCACGTTAGTGGCGACCCAAGTATCAGCCGGCTATTTGAAAGAGCAAGAACGTGCAAACGACATATAACACAGAGTTCCCGCAACTAGAGGATGATGCATGTGGTTGGGATGCTGCGGGAACTCCTAAACGTTATCCGAAACCACTTGGTCCTATATAAAGAGAGTTTTTTTATTAAATTTTAAGGAGGGAAGTGTGCCATGCGAAAAGATTGGGATTTATACTTTTTAGATATTGCTTATCAAGTGGCCAGCAGAAGTACCTGCCCAAGACGTAGTGTGGGAGCCGTAATAGTTAAAGATAGAAGGATAAAAGGCACTGGTTATAACGGGAGTGCGGCAGGACTACCACATTGCACAGATGAAGGATGTTTAATCATTAATGAACACTGTGTACGGACAATTCATGCTGAAGTAAATGCGCTATTGGAATGTAGCCCTGAGGAGAGAAGTGATGCAACCATATATATTACGGATCGCCCATGTGCTGAATGCTCTAAGTTAATCATTTCATCAGGAATAAGAAGAGTGGTGTTTGCAAGGGACTATCATTTGGATTTCGACTGGTTCTCGCTCGCACCATGGGTTGAAGTCATTCATTTACCAACTGAACGATAAACAATAAAAAGTTATTTAGGTTTACAGTATAACCTTACAAGGTATAAAAGTGAGTTGATTCTTAATAATGCAAGGTGTAAGAGACGTGAGTGTAAGTATTTGCCGTGGCATCAGATAACACAGTGTTCCCGCAACTAGAGGATGATGGATGTGGTTGGGACGCTGCGGGAACACAAAAACGTTATACGCAAACGGGCTGGGTAATTATAATTTGAGTTTGAATTATTAGGTGTCTATTTCTAGCGGGAAGTTACCCAAACTCAAGCTGGTTATAATGAAAATCATTATATCTAGATTCATTTTTGGTGGAGGGGATATTATGAGTAAGGAAAATATAATTCTAATTAAGAAGAGGGCATATACGATTGAGAAGGTACTAAAACTTATTTTAAAATTAGCAATTATACTTTTCTTTACTGGACTTATAGTTCTAGTAATTATATTTTTTGCTTTACCAGAAAGATTTAATGCGGTTAGAGGAAATTTGAACTGGCATATAACTTATGACTTCATCAATGGTTCCTCTTTCTTCATTGATATTCCATTTAAGTTTATACAACCTTTAGATAGTAATGTGTTTAATGCTAAGCATGCTGTTTTAATTAGCGTAATTTCTATTCTCCTTAAAGAATCTCTTGTTTTATATGGATTAAACCAGGTTGTAAAAATTCTTTGCTCTATATCTAATGAGTTCCCCCCATTTACTATGGATAATGTGGAAAGACTTAAAAAACTTTCTTATTCAATAGTAATCTATTCTGTAGCGGCTGATATACTATCAAATGTTTTGTACTCGATTTTTGTTACTAAGATATTTGTTTTAGATTTATCAAATATTCATTTAAGTGGAGTATTAATTGGCGGTCTTATTCTTGTCATAGCTGATATATTCAAATATGGGGTTTACCTTCAAAATGAAATTGACACAAAAATGTAAGATGTGTTTACCTATCCATCGGATACGATTATGCAAGAATTTCTTTGCCGCCCGCTGCGTATAACACAGAATTCCTGCAACTTAGTGGATGATGCATGTGGTTGGGACGCTGCGGGAATTCATAAACGTTATACGCCATAGCTAGGTCTTATTTGAATGGGGGATGAAATAGATGGAATTTGTTCAGCTATACATGATTATATGGTCCATAATTTTGATCGCAACTCATGTTTGGTTAACTATTTTAGTCTATAAAGATTCACAGAATTTAAAAGATCCGTCACTGAGCATTTATCCTATTCTTTGGCTAGGAATTGCCTTTACACTTCCAGTAATAGGAATGTTTATCTACTGGATTATGAATTATTCCTCATTATCCAGACGTATAACCTGATGACTCCGCATTTCAATTGTAGAATAAAAGAATTCAGTCACAGCTCAAATAGCAATAAACGAAAGTTAACGTGAAAAACTTAGTCGGTTATGTCTGAGATAGCACGCCAAACTAATGAAATCTACGATTTGCAGTTTCGAATTTATATAGTAGAGCACTAGGAGTAGATGCTTTGGAACACTTCGATATAAAGGCTCTTTTAACAACTGACATATTCAGAACGCAAGCTATTAAGAAGCTTAACCCGCTACAGCGTATAACACGCGATTCCCACAACTGGCAAAGATGCATGTGGTTAAGACGCTGCGGGAATTGAGTATTCTTGCGCCATTCGTCCAGCAATCCTGTGACATCCGGCCAAAGTTCTTGTCACATGCGGCCACTTCTCTTGAACTATGCGGCCAATAAAATTGGTACCTCAGAAAAATGAACTCCTGTACAATATAGTCACTATGTGTACGGGAGGAAGAAGATGAGGTGCGAAGAACCAGTGAAAATCATAGAAATCTTGAGACTCACAGAGCAGGGTTATTCTCAACGAGATATTGCTCAAAGTGTAAAATGCGGCAAATCCACAGTAGGAGAAATTCAGAAACGCTGCCGGAATTGTAAACTTCAATACGATGTCGCAGCAAAAATGACCAATGATGAAATTAAGAGGTTGCTTTATCCAAACAGTTTCAGTCATCCCATAAAAGGAGATCCGGATTGGTCCAGTATCCACGAGCGTTTGCAAACCAATAAGCGACTTAACTTGCAATATCTATGGGAAGAATACAAAGCAGAAAATACCCATGGTCTAAGCTATAGCCGCTTTTGTCATCGTTATCTTGACTGGAAAAACGAGACCGGCAAAAACGTAATTATGGTTCAGAATCGTGAACCCGGTAAAGAACTATTTGTAGACTGGATGGGTGATACCCTAAGTTGTGTCGTCGACACTTCCACTGGAGAAATACTCAAAGCTCATTTCTTTGTGGCAACCCTGGGAGACAGTTCCTACCCCTATGTAGAAGCCTTTCCCGATGAAAAATTAGATAAATGGCTGCTTGCCCATGTAAATGCCCTGAGATATTTAGGCGGTGTTCCACGAGTCATTGTACCGGACAATTGCAAAACGGCCACGACAAAACCCAGTTACTATGATCCGGCCATCAATCGATCCTACTGGGAATTTGCAAAGCACTACGAAGTGGCCATATTACCGGCAAGAGTCCGTGAGCCTCAAGATAAGGCAGCTGTAGAAAGTAGTGTGGGTTGGCTGGAAACCTGGCTATTAGAATGGCTGCGCGGTAAACGGTTCTTTAGTTTTGAATCCCTTAATACCGAAATACAGTACCGTGTGAAAGAGTTGGTTAAACGACCTTTTCAAAAACGCAAGGGTAGTCGAGAAAGTGTTTTTGAAGCACTGGATAAACCTGCTCTTCGCCCCTTACCTTACACCCAGTTTGAGTATGCCGATTACATCGTGCGTAGAACACCGTCAAATTACCATGTCGAGTACGATGGTTTTCATTATTCGGTGCCCCATTGCTTAAGCAAACAAATGGTAACCCTTAGAGCCACTGCAACAACCATAGAAATCCTTAACGAGAATAGAGAGCGTGTGGCTCTCCATCAAAGGCGTCAAACGGGATCAAGATATGTAACGCATCTTAACCATATGCCACCCCATCACCGTCACCAATATGATACCAACCATTTTGATGGTGCCAAATACCGCATGTGGGCCAGGAACATCGGTGAGCAAACGTATGCCACAATTGATCATCTGTTGTCTTCACAAATTGCCGAAGAACAGGCATATCGCTCTTGTATGGGAATATTACAATGCTCAAAGAAATACGGCAACGAACGGCTGGAAGCTGCTTGCGTTAAAGCCATCGCTATGAAATCTTGCTCTTATACCACCATAACCACCATCCTTAAGAATGGTCAGGATAAAGTTTTCACCTCCTCGATGGGCAAGCCCACCCCTCTCCATGAAAATTTACGCGGTTCTAAAGCCTATGTTTAGGAGGTGGATGAGATGATTAACCAAACCCTCGATAAGCTGAACCGAATGAAACTACGAGCAATGGAGCAGGAATACCGAAGGCAGGTAGAGCTACCTGCAAATGCAGTCCTTCCCTTTGATGAGAGACTGGCTATGGTTGTCGATGCTGAATGGCTAGCTAGGACTAATAACCGATTACAGAGATTACTGCGGGAAGCCAATCTGCGAGAACCCTCTGCAAATCTTGAAAACATTAACTTTGACTCGAAAAGGAATCTGGATAAAGCAACCTTACTCCGGCTTGCTGATTGTGTCTGGATTAAAGAGGGCAGAAATCTCATCGTCACTGGAGCAACCGGAACGGGCAAAACTTACCTCATCAGTGCCTTTGGCAATGCTGCCTGCAGGAAAAGCCTAAAGGTTCGCTCTTACAGGGTAAACAGACTCTTAACTGATTTGGCAATTGGTAGAGGGGACGGTTCCTACAACCGGATACTTAATGACTTAAAAAAACCAGATTTACTCATCTTGGATGACTTTGGGATGGCCTCCCTTGATCCAGGTGCCTGCCGGGATCTCCTTGAAGTCGTTGATGATCGTCACGGTAAAAAATCCATTGCGATATCTTCTCAACTACCCGTGGCAAAGTGGCATAGCGTCTTTGAAGATGCAACCATTGCAGACGCAATATTGGATAGGTTGATTAACAATTCCCATCGAGTAGAGCTAAAAGGACCCAGTTTAAGACCTCATAATTCACAGAATGAAGGAGGTGATGGAACAACTAAATAATCTATGATACACTCCATGCAGAGGTACCGGCCTTTGGCCGGATAAAATAAGAATGATGGCCGGATACCGTAGGAACGGTGTCCGGATGTTTTGGCAATGAATGGCCGGATAACATAAGAACACCGGTCTGAATTAACGAGAATAACCAGGAATCGCAAGACGTTATACGATACCGTACGTAAAGGATCAGTTATGGGTCTATTTTCTAAAGAATAACTTTGTAGCGATTTCGCATTGGTAAGATATAGCGAAGCGTTCTATTAGTCTGCACTAAGTTTATATAAGGAGATGGGATAATGAAAAACAATGCTCTTCTGGTTGTCGATGTTCAAAATGCATTGGTATTAGCGAAACCTTTCGCAATAGAGGAAGTCATAAGTAATATAAAAAGATTAATTAAAACATCCAGAGAAAATGGCGTAGAAGTAATATATATTCAACATAATGATAAAATCGGTGGCGAATTGGAACCTTGTTCCCCCGGGTGGAAGATCTATAAAGATATAAGTCCAAATACGGGTGAAACGGTAATAACCAAAAATTATTGTTCTGCTTTCAAGGAGACTATTTTAAAAGAGTATCTGGATAGTAAAGGTATAAATCAATTAATAATTACAGGTATGCAAACAGAATATTGTATAGATACAACTTGTAGAGTTGCTTTTGAGTATGGGTTTAAGGTAATTATTCCAGAAAAGACAAACACAACATTTAATAATGGAAATATATTTGCAGAGGATTTATATGAGCATTATAACTTTAATATATTTAATAATAGATTTGCTACAGTAGAAAATATACAGAATGTCATTAAAAGATTAACCGTTTAACATATAGTTAAAAATTTAAGGGGTGCTCAAAGGGTGGCCGTCCATGTCAATCTCTGGGGGCGTACGGCATCGTATAACACGGCATTCACGAAACTAGCAAAAATGAAGGTATATGACGCTTCGTAAATGCCCTAACGTTATACGCCATTGACCGATGCATGTGTGTTTTGTAAAATCATTAAGTTCAGTAATCCAAGAAAGTGGGGAATGGATACTTGACGTACATAATTACCGGTGTAGTGTTAATTGTACTACTTATATACTTCTTACTCTATCGACCTTGGCAATTGAGGTGGGGCGCCACGGATGATGAAGTACAACGTTATATTCCAGGTGACGATGTTGTAAGCAATCCTCATTTCAATGCTACCCGTGCGGTTACCGTTGAAGCTCGACCCGAGGACATTTGGCCGTGGTTAGTACAGATTGGATGTAGGCGGGCCGGATGGTACAGTTATGATTGGGTTGACAACCTAGGGATTCCAAGTGCCGATAGAATTATTCCAGAATATCAACACTTCGAAATTGGTCAATTGATACCTTTCAGTCCAAACGGAAAAATGGGAATGTACGTAAAAGATTTCTCATCTCCTTATTGGATGTTGTGGGGAGATCTTAAAAATAATAGTACCTGGTGTTGGAGCCTTTATCCGGTCGGTACGAAACAAACTCGATTAATTACACGTGTCCGACTAAAATATAGTTGGTTTTCACCGACAATAATTTTTTCGGTGCTACTCGACATCGGTGATATTGTGATGATGCGAAAGTGTATGTTAGGAATTAAGAAACGGGCAGAGGAACTTGCTAATAGGGGACCAATAAGTCAGCCTTAGGGGCCGGTCAACAGCGTATAACAAGGCATTCACGAAACTTGTCAAGATGAATGCGGTTAGGACGCTTCGTGAATGCCTAGAACGTTATCCGAAACCGTACGCAATTGCCGCGCGTCCATGCGCGGATTACGGAATTAGTAGTGGAAAGTGCGCATTTGTAAGATGATGCGAAGTGAAGAGGTTTTAGGATTTGCATATTTACTAAATTGAAGGACTTCTAGGATGTTTAAGAATGTTATATTGATTATATAAATAAAAACGTGAAGGAGGTCAACTAGATGAGGATTAAACAGGTACGTTTAAAGAAAGTATTACTCGGGTTTGGCTTTGTAGTCGTTTTTATGGCAGGTATTTTTGCATTCGATGATATACCCGCAATAGCAAACATTCTTCACCCTTCAGTTGAACCTAAATTTCAAGTGAACCAAAACGGAGAGACATATGGAAGTTTGGTAGATGTCAACACTCCAGGTAAAGAGCCAGATTTGGTTTTAGCAAAAGGAGAAGATGTGACTGAAGGATATTTAAAATTAAAAGATATGTGGGGAGAACAACCTAATAATCCAGAAGAGGCAATAGCTTATATGAAAAAACAGGAAGAGGAAAAGGCAAGTGGTCATAAATATATATCACTGTATGCTTCTGACGGAAAGACTGTAATTGGTAAGTATAAAGTTTGGTGATTAAGTGTTTAAAGACTAATTCATCAAGGATTATCTGACGTTGGTTCGCTTTATTCATGTATTGCGTATTTAATGATACGAGGCTCAAGGGGCCGCCGTCCTGGCGGCCTCTGAATTTGGGGGCGTACGGCATCGGATAACACAGAGTTCCCGCAACTGGAGAATGATGAATGTGGTTGGGACGCTGCGGGAACTCTTGAACGTTATGTGACATTGCAACGAAAGTTCTTAGGATCAACAGGGATAGGGGTGTGTATGTTCATGAAGTCAAGTTATCGTTTTTTACTTACGGTTATTTTTTTGACCTTCATTCTTATGGGTTGTTCTAAGACGGGGAGTACATCCGACGTTCAAAGACCTGCAATCGAAATTTCTTCGATGAACTCAGGGTTAGGAGGGATAGTAGATAAAGAGGGTAATCATGACTTACAAAGATATTTTTACAACATAAACTTAGCTAATAATGATGAAGAAGAAGTACTTATCAACGAAATTCAGCTGGTTTTACCGAGTGAATTTGAAGTACGTCTTGTAAATAAGTCGTTACAAGTACCTGTTAATAAAAGCATATCTCCAAAATCATTTATTAGTGTGAGCGGTACGCTGGATTTTAATGCTGCAGGCTTATCCAAAGAAGATATTATAAAACTAAATCCTCACATAAAGTCCGTTAAAGTCATAACCGAGAAGACAATTAGTTTAGAAAAATGGTCCAGTAATCATTGAACCATTAAGGGCGACGTCACATAACAATATGTTCCCGTAACTTTGCCAATATGAATGTAGAATGGCGCTACGGGAACACAAAAACGTTATATGACATTTCATGCAGGATCGCCCGCCGTCCATGGCGGGATTTGGTCGAGAGGAGCAAGAAATCCGATTTCGCACTGTAGGAAAATGTGAAGCACTTAAAATGAGGGGGGTACATATGGTTTAGAAAGAAGGATTATAAACTTTCTTCTTAAATCTGCGGAGGAGGTAGTAATGAAGAAAAGGATTCTTCCTAAAACCGTTATAATATTACTCTTTGGGTTAGTGATTATTGCAATTGTTACACTAATTCAGTATTCAGACAAATATGTATTCGAGCAAAACAACATCAAATACTTACAACAATTAGTTGGCAAAGAATTAGCTGTACAAAAAGAGTTAAAGGTAACTTATGATAAAAAGAACTTTGTAATTATTTTGTGTACCCCAGTAATGGGTCCCAAAATTGAGACGCATGTTCAGGTTTTTGAAGAAAAAATAGGCGGATTGTTTTATAAACCAACTTACGAATCAAGTAAAAGTAAGAGCCGATCCCTTCATGGAATGATGACTAATTTTACTAGACCTAGCTCAAGTAATAACTTTATAGTTGTATACGGATACAATAAAGACTTTAAGGCCAATAGTTATGAGGTTAAAAAGGTAAATAGTGATGAAATTATAAAGGAAGATATTTCGGATCAAGAATATTTTTTACAGACATATCAAGACATCGTCTATCCTAAAGTAATTTTCAAAGATAAAGATAATAAAGACATTAGCGAATACTTTATTAATGGAGTGTAGGTTAAAGGCTTAAATGAATATATGGAATTTGAAACTATATATACCAACATTCCAGACACTTTTATATTTGCGATTGGGACGCGCCGTCCATGACGCTCTGGTTTTGTGGGGCAGGAAACGTCATATAACACAGTGTTCCCGTAACTTTGCCAATATGAATGTAGTATGGCGCTACGGGAACACCTAGAACGTTATATGACATGTCCTATTTAGGCTAAAGTTACGAAGTTAATCGCATAGATTTTAAGATTACTTAGCCGAAGGAGAAATGATATGCTTATTAAGGGGTTAGTAGTTGTAATTTTCACATTGCTTATTGTGCTATCTGTGTCGGTTGGATGCTCAACTAATAAGGCTAGCTATGATAATAGGGACTTGGCAACTAAAAGTGATGTTACGTTTGCAACCTCCGCAAGTTCGGAGAATGATAAACAACTGTCCGAATTGAAAAGGCAAATCGATATGTTGCAATTTTCATTATCACCACAGACTGCTAATGAGGCAGTAGAAAGTTGGGCACGAGGAGTAAAAACTAGGAATGGGGCGTTACAATTTGCCGTATTGTCTCCCGAATTACAAGTAAAGATGAGACAGGAATTCGCTGGAAATGGTTGGGTGACAGGGGCATCAAGCCCTTGGGTGAATGACTTTAATATTACAAACACAGGGTTTAGTGAAAATTTAGGTACATATGAAATACGTTTTAATTTGGCATCATCTACAGGTAATGCTGGGGATGATTTAGTAAAGGTATCTGTACAACAAAACAAAACAACTTGGTATATTACCAAGGTAACATCAGACACTAAAATGTTTAACCTAAATTTGAATTAATAGAACAGTCTGAGATGTCAATTAGGTCAATATTGCTTGCGTATTCCTTGTGGGCTGGACACGTCATATAACAAAGGTTTTGCGACACTTTACCAAGATGAAAGCGGTTGGGACGCGTCGCAAACCCTCGGGACGTTATACGCCATTGGGTCTGAACTTAAGAGCCTCCGTTGGGGTTGGTTTTTAGAAAGAAATCTGGAAAAGAGGTATATAAGACGTAGGCTAGAAGTCTTTTATATAGGGTCTCGAATTGAGTAACTATCATTAATTTGGGGATTTCATCTGGGGCGCAATAACTGGAGATTTCAATGAAAGAATAAGGAAGGCTAATATTGGAACGGGCGGGGCAGTCAGTTACTGGTATTCCATTGTGGTCGTCAGTATGGGGAATCTCCACGGCGTATAACACAAGATTCCCGCAACTAGAAGATGATGAATGTGGTCATGACGCTGCGGGAATCCCCGTCCGTTAGGCGACAGACCATGTGGGAGGCTGGGCATCCTTGCCCGGATTTGTAAGGGTTGTTATTGAAGTTTATTAATGAACAATTGTAGGGTAATGGAAAGCGAGGGAGGATTTCTATGAAATATGAATGGCTTGATGAATACTGCCTTACTAAAAAAGGATCAGAAAAAGACTTTAAGGTAGAATGGAACGCAACAAGATACCTCGTCGGAGGGAAAATGTTCGCCATGCAAGGTGGCGATAAAGCTAAAAAAGCGATTATTACCTTGAAATGCGATCCACTATTTACGCAATCCTTGCGAAAACAATATCAACATATAGTAGCTGGCTATTATATGAATAAAGAATACTGGAATTCTTTGTATTTAGATGGTGATGTACCTGATGCTGTTTTAAAGCAGATGATAGATATGTCATATGAATTGGTATTGGGAAAATTAAGTAAAAAGACAATTAAAGAAATTATTGGAGGAAATAATGATGATTGAGTCACGATGTGGAATTTTATGTAGTGAGTGCGAATATAGAGAGCCCATGAAATGCAACGGTTGTGTAAATATTGCAAAGCCTTTTTGGGGAGAGCAATGTCCTGTAAAATCTTGCTGTGAAAGCAAGACTTTAGAGTATTGCGGAAAGTGTGAAGTTTTTCCTTGCGATTTATTAACACAATTTTCCTATGATAAGGAGCAAGGCGATAATGGTAAAAGAATAGAACAATGCAAACAATGGGCATGTAAATAGTGTTTGCCATAAGAGCATTTTTGTGTTATATCAATTCACATTCTTCTTATTTAATGCATCAATACAGCTCGTGGGGACGTTCAAGGGACTCCCGTCCTTGGTCGTCTCTGAATCAAGGGGCATGGCCCGCCGCCTAACAGAGGGTTTGCGACATCGGAGAGAATATGAATGTAGTAACCCGACGTCGCAAACCCTCAGGACGTTATCTGAAATGCGGAGGAAAAGAACGCTCGCCCTCCATGGCTCGCCGTAAGGCCATCTGGGCTATAATTTTAAGAATTTGGGAGGGGGGTTACTGTGACTAGAAGAATTGTTCTTGTAGCAGTTTTTATATTGCTTTTGACAGGGTGTAGTCCGGCTAAGGAAACTAAATTACAGAATCAAAATCAAGAAACAGATACAGTTCGACAGGCCGAAATAGGTAATAAGGAAGAGACAGTCAAAGAAGAAAAACCAATTGTTACTTCTAACGCTTCTACAAACATTCAGAATCCTGCTAATGACAATAATCCTACACTTCCCAAGAATGGTAAGAATTTAGAAGGCTTTATTCCAGAGGGGTGGAAAATCAAAAATTCTGTTGAAGGCGATTTGAACAAGGATTTTTTGCCCGATATAGCAGCAGTAATTGAGAAAAAAGGAGATAAGGATAGTTCGTTTCCAAGAATACTCTTTGTTATTGTTCAAGACAAGGATAAATCGTATACATTATCTATTAAGACAGCTACGGCGATTATGAGAGCAAACGAAGGTGGAGTATGGGGAGATCCTTTCGAAAGCATTTCCGTTGATAGAGGATCAATTCTACTAAGTTTTTATGGTGGAAGTAATTGGAGATGGTACAAACTATATAGATTTAGATTTCAAGATGATGGTTGGTACTTAATTGGGGCTACACTTGGATCATACTTTACAGGTACAACTACAAAAGATAATGCTGATGAGGAAGACTATAACTTACTCACTGGAGATTACATAATTAAAAAAACAGATGAAACAGGCAATATGAGCAAAACAAAGGGCAATAGAGGAAAAAGAAAGCTTCTAAATCTGAATGAATTTATTGTGAATTCTGTAGAGAAGCAGTTTTAACCTGAGAAAACAGTTGTTTAAGGTGCGCCGTCCGTGGCGCTCTGGCTTCGCGGGCCCGCCGCACATCAGATAACAGCACGTTCCCGCCACTTGGAGGATGATGCATGTGGTTAGGGCGCAGCGGGAACCTGCGGGACGTTCTACGACATATCGTGCAAAGGCCGCGCTATCCTTGGCGCGGATGAAAAAATCTGGTGTATTCCTTCGCGTTTGTAGAAAAGAGTGAAGGGGAGGACTTTATGATAACAGCGTTTATAGGTAGTTTTTTATTGCTGTGGATAATGATTTTATATTTGTTATTGGTTTTTGGTTTTCCATTCGGTGAGTTAGCAATGGGTGGAAAATATCAAGTATTACCTACACAATATCGTATTGCCTGTGCAATATCCATCATACCGCTATTATTTGCCATTGTTGTGTTAATGCAGACGGGAGGTGTTTTTTCAACAGGATTACCTCAGAACATTACCAAAGGGATTGCCTACTTTTTTGCTTTTTACTTATGTGTCAATACTCTAATGAATGCATTTTCAAAAAGTAAAAAGGAACGCCTCATAATGACACCTTTTTCTGCTATTATTGCAGTATGCTTTTTTGTTACAATAATAAATTCATAAGATTATTAGCATAATTCATGGCATGAAATTAATGCTTATTTTTCTTATTTTGTGACTTAGAATCCTGCAGGTGAACGTCCAAGGCAGCGCCGTCCGTGGCGCTGTCTGAGTTAGGGGCACGATACGTCGTAGAACAGCAGGTTCCCGCCACTTAGAAGAGATGAATGCGGCTAGGACGCAGCGGGAACCTGCGAAACGTTATACGGAACCGTACGCAGGGCCGCGCGTCCATGCGCGGATTATCTTGAGAGTTGCATCGTAGAAGTTATACTGTGCATTAGTAGGATAATGCGAAGTACGGTAACATTGTATCAAAAAGGAGCAACATTATGATTGACCTATACAATGTTATTTTGGAAGTTTTTAAGAAGGATTCTCGCATTCTATTTGGAATTTCTAATTTGGATTTTAGTGAATTTAAATCAGATTATAAATGTGCATTAGTTTTTGCTGTTCCTCATAAGGAATTATTAAGTATAAACAATTACAAAGAAGAGAAGTTTGATAGTTTAATTTGTAAAGCACGAGAATATACCGATGTATTAC
Organism: Desulfitobacterium elongatum; assembly: GCF_055378975.1. Taxonomy (NCBI): domain Bacteria; kingdom Bacillati; phylum Bacillota; class Clostridia; order Eubacteriales; family Desulfitobacteriaceae; genus Desulfitobacterium; species Desulfitobacterium elongatum. The sequence goes on from NZ_AP038772.1 coordinate 1,654,967, forward strand.
TTGACGAGATTACCACTCTATTTAAAACATATAAAATACAGTATTATATACCACCAGTTTCACAAAAGAGTGAAGAAACACTCATTGCACCATTCTCATTTAAATTTGCAAGCGTCAATGCAGGTTTAGGGTGGATAGGTAAGAATGATGTTTTGATTACAGAAAAGTATGGGCCACGAGTAAGGTTATCTGCCATATTAATCAACAGTGATTTGCCGATAGGTAATCCTATTTCCGAGAGTAAATGTCCACCAGCCTGTAATATATGCGTTAATGCTTGTCCGCATAATGCATTATCTGGTCATCAATGGAATATAGGCACAAAACGTAGCAAATTAATTGACTTTAGGTTATGCAACCAGAAAAGAAGCCTTTATTTAAAAACACATCATAGAAAAAATTCTTGTGGATTGTGTATGGTATCATGTCCCTTTGGAATATGAAATTATATTAAATTGCTTCGCATTATTCTTATTAATGCACTAAGGTCTCGCAAGTGGTTCGAGGAGCCGCCGTCCGTGGCGGCCTCTGAATTCGGGGGCGTACGGCTTCGTATAACAGCACGTTCCCGCCACTTAGAATAGATGAATGCGGTAAGGGCGCAGCGGGAACCTGCGAGACGTTATACGACAGGCTAAGATAAACCTAGGATATTGAGATACGAGGGACGAATATGGAGATTTTCGCTAAACCTGCAGCGGCAGGAATAATAGAAAAAACAGTGGATGGACAAGAATATATTTTGATACAAAACCGTTCTAAGGAAGGTGCACCAAAAGAAGAAGGGCTAATTGAATTACCGGCTGGACGAGTGAGAGAATTCGAAAATATTTATGATTGCCTTAGGAGAGAAATCAAAGAAGAAACTGGCTTAGAAGTAGTTAGTGTGATTGGACAAAGTGAGGCAACAGTTTATGAGATGAATGGTCAAAGAATCATGAACTATACCCCATTTACTATTGTTCAATGTATTTATGGTAACTATCCAATAATCGTACATGCGTTCATTTGCAAAACTAAAGGTGTTCCATTTACCGAATCGGACGAATCAAAGAACATAAGGTGGATTTCTATTAATGAATTGGTCGAACTACTAACCAACAATCCAGAAAACTTTTTTCCATCACATGTACCAATACTAAAACGGTATTTAAAGATAGACCGTGTAAGCAATTCTTAACCGCCCATCGTATAACACGGCATTCACGAAACTGGGAAAGATGAATGTGGTTGCGACGCTTCGTGAATGCCCAGAACGTTATGCGAAACGCAGCTGAATGGATGTGAATTTTAATGAATAATCCTGAGACCAAATTTGTGAGACTTATGGATAAAATTGAAAAAGTAGCTGAGATTGAACTTGCGACTAAGCTTTCTATATACCTAGAGACTATCGATTGGATTTTGGAGTTTATCCCAAATATCGTTGAGCTATCGAAGACTAAAGAGAACACAAAAGCCTGTCTCTTACAACACATGCTACTGAAACAAGGCCTGAATTCTTTACGAGCTACATCATTACTTATACTTAAAGGATATACAAGTCAGGCAGCTACTGTTGCAAGTGGCCTATTTGAGATAAGACTTTACTCGAATTTCATACTAGATAACGAAGAGCGAGCCGAAACATTTCTCAATCATGACAATTCTCAAGAATTTGTGTGGCGACCTAAAAAGATGATTAAAGAAGAAGCAGTACTCAATCTAATTGGGAAAGAATTTAGTCAAGAGGAACTGTTGCATCATATCGAAACAATTAGTATATCCTATACTTTTTTGTGTAGTTTAAAACATAGTAATCCGATTCCCTTAAGGCATACAGTTGGAGCAAAAGATAAAATCCTAGGCTACGAATATAGTGATAGTGGTTACCCATTAATCTCTCTTCCAGATACGCGGGAGGAAGATCTTTCAACAAAAGCAACAATATTAACTATTTCTTTGAACTCTATCTTTTTCATTGCTAGAAACACTGCAATTACGATTTATTCCGATGAAGACCAGTATCAGAAATGGGCAGAGCAATTAATAAGCAAGTGGAATGATTTAAAAGATAAAGTTAGGTTGTCTGATTATGGTATTATTCCATTTCCTACGATTAAGAAAGCCGCTGCGCATCGCATAACACAGGATTCCCGCAACTAGAGGATGATGAATGTGGTTGGGACGCTGCGGGAATCCCTAAACGTTATGCGAAATTGGATTGGAGATGAGATATGATGCAGAGAGAGTGGGAATCAGTTGAGGGTATTAGGTTTTGTCCTCTTACGCCTGAACACTGGTCAGAATTTGAAAAACTATTTGGTGAACACGGTGCAGACGGCGGCTGCTGGTGTATGTGGTGGAGGTTACCGGAAGAGCAATTTGAGGAACAAACCGGTGAACTTAATAAGGCGGCAATGAAGGAACTTGTTGGGTCAGGACGGGCACCGGGTTTTTTAGCCTATATAGGCGGCGAGCCCATAGGATGGTGCTCGGTAGGTCCGAGAGAGTGTTATCAAGCCCTTCATAGGTATTGGCAACTTAATAGGGATGAAGATAAAAATACATGGTCTATTGTGTGTTTTTACGTGGAGGAAAAGTTTAGGCGTAAGGGTTTAATGAAAATACTTGTTGAGAAAGCAATGCAATATGCTCTTTCACAAGGAGCAAAAGTTATAGAGGGTTATCCCATTGAACCAGACAAAAAGTTAACTGGTTTTGCTGGCTTTACAGGGATCGTATCGGTTTACAAGTCCCTCGGCTTTACAGAAATTGATAGAAATTCGCGAAATGAGATATTGATGAGATTCGCATGTGAAGATTAAATGCAACATCGCATAACAGCGTTTTCCTGTAACTTTGCAAATATGCATGTTGTTGGGACGCTACAGGAAAACGCGGGACGTTATGTGTAATTCGCTTGCATGTTATGAATCGAGGTCCGATTAGATGAAGAAAATCATTGTCATTGGGGCTAGTGGATATTTAGGGACTGCTATTACAGATTTGGCCAGTCGAACTTACCCAGTGATTGCCACATATCGCACCACCCCATGTCCTATTAAGAATAGCAACACGAGTCATGTTCGCGTAGATTTTGACGATCAACAGAGCGTTATTGCCATACTACAGTTGATTCAAACAACGGATATAGTCATTGTTGCATCAAATGTTGAATATGGCTCACTGAACAAAATAATACTCAGCAATTACAATGGACTGCTTCACACTTTGCAGGGAAATCGAATCAAAACTATTTTTATATCATCTGATGCGGTTTTTGATGGAAAAGAGGATAAGTATCCAGAGGACAGTGTTCCTAATCCAATTACCGATTATGGAAAGCAGAAATTTAAGTCGGAGAGGATTATCCGCTCGGGACAGAATCTAATTATTCGTCCAAGTTATCTATACGGAAGTAACGGATACGTAGTAGACAAAAGGTTTAGGGAAATTATAAATGCCGCGGAAAATGACCGCACGATTTATAAGGCAACAAATCTAATTCGTAATCCAATTTACGTTGTAGATCTAGCAAAGGTTATTCTACTACTAAGAGAAAAGACTGGGATATTCCATGTTGCCGGACCAAGGATGGCAGCATATACGTTTTACCATTTTCTTGCGAAAGAGGTAGGGATTATCGTTAATATTAAGGAAGTAATGTTAAAACAAGAACAGGCAAACGAAATTCCTCTAAACACAAACTTAGTTTCCAATAAGATTCGTGATCTGGGAATCCACATACCGAGCATGGAAGAGAATAGTGGAAGAATTTATCCCGGGTCGAGGGCGAACTTCACATAACAGCTAATTCCCGACACTTAGAGTATGATGCATGTGGTTGAGACGCGTCGGGAATTCACGGGACGTTATGTGAAACTCCCGGTTGTAGGGAGATATTAAAAGCATATGGGAGGAAAGTATGTTTGATAGAAGAACAATCCTGAGGCAGATTACAGAAGCATTAAAGATTATAGTATTTGCATTCGTTATTTCATGGGGGTTAAGAGCAACAGTGGTCGATGCTAGAGTTGTACCAACACCCTCGATGCTACCAACGATTCAAGTTGGTGACAGATTGCTTATTGATAAGATATCCTACAGATTTACCGACATTAATAGAGGAGATGTTGTCGTATTTCAACCTCCTTTAAATGTAGATCAAAGAGGATTTGATTACGTTAAAAGGGTAATAGGTCTCCCAGGCGATAAAGTCGAGATAAGGGATGGAAAAGTCTTTATTAATGAGAGAGAACTTAATGAACCATATGAAAAAGAAAAGCCTGATTACACATATGGACCAATAATTGTTCCGGAAGAGACGTATTTTCTAATGGGTGATAATCGGAATCACAGTAATGATAGTCATTATTGGGGCGTTTTAGCCAAGAAGAACATTGTGGGGAAGGTATTCATTCGATATTGGCCATTAGATCGTTCTGGAAAGTTGGCAGAATGAATTTTGGGCCCGGGAGCATCACATAACACAGAGTTCCCGTAACTAGAGGATGATGAATGTGGTTGGGACGCTGCGGGAACTCCTAAACGTTATGTGACATTCCGGGAAAAAGTTGATTTGAAGAAGTTAGCTAGGGAGGAGATAGTTATGAAGTTAAGGCAGTTTGTGTTGATTTTTGTAATTCTGCTTTTTATAGCTTTACTTAGCTCTAGCGTTCTCGCATCATGGGTGGGGTTCACTCCACAACAGTTGGTTGAAAACTCAGAAGTCATTCTTATAGGGGAAATCATTGGTCCAGTTGACGAAAAAATGGGCATAAGAAATTCAGGAATTACTCTTTGGAAGGTCAATGTACGTTACTATTTGAAGGGGGATTACAAGTCAAAGGAGTTTATTGTAGCAACACCAGGGGCCCAGAGTAGTTTTGTTAAATCGTCAATTGATTATAGGTTGGATGAGTGGGGCAAGACAGTATTGCTATTTTTACGAAAAAGTGAAAATTTCTATCAACCTATAACACCAAAGGGTGTTGTGATCCTCAACGCCAAACAATATACTCGGCGACCGGACGAATGGCTAAATGGACAAGTGATCCTGAAAGAGTTTAGTATCAACGACAAGAGGAATTGCAACAAGAGCAATCGGAATTTGAAAGATTTATTTCAGAAAGTAACTTGGTTGTAGTTCCGTCAACTTCGGTGCAAGTTTCAGAAGGTAATTGGATGCAGAATTATTCCAGACAAATAATCATAATCATGACATTGATATTAATAGTAACGTTTTTCATCCTTTTCAGGAAACGCTTTGATAAGTAGAACTCTGGGGCCAGGAACATCACATAACACAGAGTTCCCGCAACTTGCCAATATGAAAGCAGAATGGCGCCGCGGGAATGCTTGAACGTTATGCGAAAGCCTTAGTCCTTTATTAAAGTTAGAATAGGTTAAGTTAAAGTCGAGGAGTGGTAATCTTGTACAAATTTACTTTAACCCAAGAAGAAGCGATTTTGATGGTGATTGATATTCAGGAGCGACTAGTACCAGCAATGCCGAATGGTCAAAAGGTTATTCGAAACACCAATACCTTGATTTCTGTTTCCACCAACTTAAAGATTCCGATAATTGTCACTGAACAATATCCAAAAGGTCTCGGGAAGACCGTTTCGGATGTAAACTACAATTTTGAAGGAGTGTCGGTTTGCGAAAAAATCACTTTCTCTGGCTGCACTGACGAAGTAATCACTACCCTAAAAGAATTAGGAAAGAAAAAGATCATTATTGCCGGAATGGAAACCCATGTTTGTGTTTTTCAAACTGTAAGGGACTTACTTGCACATGGTTACCAGGTGTTTGTGGCAGGAGACGCGGTCTGCTCTCGGACCAAAGAAAATTACCGAAACGGTCTATCTCAGATGTCAGCCATGGGAGCGGTTGTTACTAATACCGAAACAGTATTCTTCGATTTAATAAAGAAGGCAGGAACACCCTTGTTTAGGGAACTGTCGAAATTAATCAAATAGATCCATCCGACATATGTTCAATTTTAGGGTCCGTGAAGGTATTTTCGTCCGGCCTTCGCATAACACGGCATTCACGAAACTAGCCATGAAGTAGGTAGTATGGCGCTTCGTGAATTCCTAGAACGTTATGTAAAATCAGCCGAATAATTCTAACTACAGTGTTTTATAACTATGTCTGGCATATGAATTGATTAAGAGAGAAAGGTGGGGGCAAGATTGGTCAAAGGTAAACGATTTGCTCAATACTTATTCTTTATAATCGTAGTTTTACTATTTTTATATTGGGGCACTAAGTATGGTATCGGGCTAAAGCAACATTGGAAGGAAACATACAATTCTATTAATATTGATCCATATTTCATATTCTCAGCTGTATTCCCAATTCTGTTTGGGATAATATTAGGCATTCCAAATTTTATTAAGAAGTTTCACAAACAAGGAAAGTGGACGATTAAATGGATAAAGTTGTTGGTTATTGGTATACCAACACTTTTATTAAGCTTGAATCTACCTCCTTATTTACTAATTCCCCATTATTCTGTAGAAAATATTAAACTTTTCACTAATATTAATCCGTTTGGATTTATTTTTGGATATGTTCTAATTACTTCTTTGACTAAAGAGTTGCATCATGATCTGGATTAGATGGCCTTCGTAGCCGGCTGACTTTACATAACAAGGTGTTCCAGTAACTTAGTCAATATGCATGCATTATGGCGCTATGGGAACACGAAAAGTAGAAGCCATTCCGGAGGTGGGAAATATGAATGTTTTAATATTTGGTGGAACTGGTTTTGTAGGAAGAAATCTAACAAGGGAATTACTTGAGAATAGATACCAGGTATATATTGTAACGAGAAATCCTCAAAAAACTGCCAACTGCTTAGGAAATGAAATTCAGGTAATAGAATGGGACAATATTTCCCCTTTATCTTCGATTAAAAAGCTGGAGCCAATTGACGTAGTAATTAACCTAGCGGGTGAATCGATCGGTAATCGTCGATGGACCAGTTCAGTAAAAGAGGAGATTATAGCAAGTAGGATTAGAACAACTGATGCGATTGTTACTGCTATTAATAATGGCACGATTCAGCCAAAGGTTTTAATTAATGCTTCAGCAGTTGGATATTATGGCCCGCGTGAAGATGAAGAGATAACAGAGTCCGAAGAAGTAGGACAGGATTTTCTAGCACAAGTATGCCGAGATTGGGAAAATGAAGCATACAAGGTTCAAAGTAATTTTACAAGAGTAGTAACCATTCGGATTGGAGTGGTTCTGGGAAAAGAAGGCGCACTAAATAGAATGGTTTTGCCATTTAAATTCTACATAGGAGGCCCATTGGGTAAGGGGAATCAATGGCTCTCATGGATACATATCCAAGATTTATCGAGTATGATAAGGTTCATAATTGAACATGAAGAGCTAAATGGTCCTATAAATGCTGTTACACCGAATCCAGTAAGAATGAGGGATTTTAGCGAAATACTTGGCAAAGTTCTAAATAGACCATCATGGTTACCAGTTCCAGAGATATTATTAAAAATAGCCTTAGGTCAAATGGCGGAAATGTTATTTCATGGACAACGGGCTGTGCCAATGAAAATTCTGAATGCTAATTTTGAATATAGGTTTTCAAACTTAAAGGCAGCTTTAGAAAATGCTCTGGGGAACCGGAACGGCGTCTAACAGAGAATCCCGACACTTTGAAAAGATGAAAGTGGCATGGCGCTGCGGGAACCCCTGAACGTTATGTGCAATAACTTGGTCTTATAATAGAGATGTTGGGGTGGTTTATTTTATGAATGAGACTAACAAAAGCCTGTTTGATGAAGCTAATCCAGATAAATGGGGATACCTGTACAAAATCGCAGGCTATGCAACAATAATTATGCTTATAATTATTCCTACGCAGATTGCAATTTTTACAGTGTTTCCCTTCCCGGATTCTATTAAAGGCTGGTTCGAATTATTCCATAATAATGCGCTATTAGGTTTAATTCATCTTGATTTACTTTATATCATTAATAATGTAATTGTTGCAATCATGTACCTTGCTTTCTATTTTTCACTCAAGAAAAAGAATGAAAGCCTAATGATAATTGCACTTATACTTGGATTTCTGGGTATATCAGCTTATTTATCATCAAATAAAGCATTTGAAATGTTAGCCTTGAGCAATTTATATTACAACGCTGTTTCAGAAACGGCGAAAACTATATTTCTTTCTGCAGGTCAAACCATGCTTTCCACTTGGAAAGGAACTGCGTTTGACATTTACTATGTTTTAAACGATATTACTTTAATAATTATTTCATGTGTAATGTTCAAAAGTTCTATTTATAGTAAGAAGACCGCTGTAATTGGATTATCTTCAGGATTGCTTATGATGATTCCTTCGACAGCAGGAACTGTAGGACTCATTTTCTCACTTGCCTCACTTATTCCATGGATAGTTTTTTCTATATTAATATCAAGAAAATTTCTTCAGTTAGGTAATTTTGGCATATCAAATGGATCGAATCATAGCAAGAGTGAATGAATTCCTCTGCCGTTACTGCACATAACAGCAAATTCCCGACACTTAGAGGATGATGCATGCGATTGGGACGCGTCGGGAATTCTCAGAACGCTAGGCGACAGACCATGCAGGAGACCGGGCGTCATTGCCCGGATTACCATTAAGTATACTAATCCGAACATTCGTCAAGTATTGAGGGGTGGAGTAGGGAAAATGATCATACGTGAAATGATTAAAGGTGATATTCCTCAATTAGCACAATTATATAAACAATTTTGGAATGAGGAATCATGTATTGATACAATGTATATAAAGTTTGATAAGTTTAAAGAGAATGGGTCACACATATTACTCAGTGCTGTTGAAAACAATCAGATAATTGGCTCAGTAATGGGAGTAATTTGTGAGGAGCTATATGGAGATTGCAAATCGTTTATAGTTCTAGAAAATTTGATAGTTGATGAAAAATACAGGAATCAAGGAGTTGGCTCTGCACTGATTTCAGAGCTTGAAAGAAAAGCTGCAGATAAATGTACACAAATAATCCTCGTAACAGAAACTGATAGGATTGATGCCTGCAAGTTTTATGAATCTGTTGGATATAGTCCCCACACACATAAGGAATTCAAAAAGAAACTGGAATAATTAAAGGGCTCGGCGTCCTGTCTCGCGTTTGAAGTTATTCTATGTAATTGGGGAGAAAACAGATGTATGAATTATTATTTTTGATGTGCTTTACATTACATAATATTGAAGAAGGTATCTGGTTACCAAAGTGGTCAAAGTACGCAGGTAGATACCATCCGCAAGTTGCAAATAATGAATTTCACTTTGCAGTCATGGTCGTGACATTATTGGGATATGTTTTAACTTTTATTTACTTAGTATCAGGAAACTCAAATGATATAATAAAGTATTTGTATTTTGGTTTTATAATGATGATGTGTTTTAATGCAATTTTTCCTCACCTGATAGCAACAATAGCTCTTAAGAAGTATGCCCCAGGAACACTTACGGGTATATTTTTGAATTTGCCGATTGGATTATATTTGATATTTGGGAGATACGGAGCTCAGCTTGAGGCTTATAAATTGATAATTGGTTTTGTTGTAATCGCCGTAGTAACACTTACTTCACTACAACCGTTATTTAAACTTGGAAAGAGATTGATTGATGGGTATTAGTTGGGGTGTCCAAGGCGCCGCATCCGTGCGGCTCTGGCTTCGCGGGCCCGCGGTACTTCGCTTAACAGAGGGTTTAGCGACACTTTGCAAAGATGAATGTGGTTGGGACGCGTCGGCAATACTCGAGTCGTTATGTGAAACTCCCGGTTTTAGGGAGATCTTAAAAGCATATGGGAGGAAAGTATGTTTGATAGAAGAACAATCCTGAGGCAGATTACAGAAGCATTAAAGATTATAGTATTTGCATTCGTTATTTCATGGGGGTTAAGAGCAACAGTGGTCGATGCTAGAGTTGTACCAACACCCTCGATGCTACCAACGATTCAAGTTGGTGACAGATTGCTTATTGATAAGATATCCTACAGATTTACCGACATTAATAGAGGAGATGTTGTCGTATTTCAACCTCCTTTAAATGTAGATCAAAGAGGATTTGATTACGTTAAAAGGGTAATAGGTCTCCCAGGTGATAAAGTTGAGATAAGGGATGGAAAAGTCTTTATTAATGAGAGAGAACTTAATGAAACATATGAAAAAGAAAAGCCTGACTACACATATGGACCAATAATTGTTCCGGAAGAGACATATTTTGTAATGGGTGATAATCGGAATCACAGTAATGATAGTCATTATTGGGGCGTTTAGCCAAGAAGAACATTGTGGGGAAGGTATTCATTCGATATTGGCCATTAGATCGTTCTGGAAAGTTGGCAGAATGAATTTTGGGCCCGGGAGCATCACATAACAGAGTATTCCCGCCACTTCGCCAAGATGAATGTGGTTGGGACTCTGCGGGAACTCTTAAACGTTATACAACATTTTGGTCAAAATGATTTAAGCTGGGGTAGCATTTTGAGTATCAGGTTTGCTTTGAAAGAGGGTGGAATATGGACATTATTCAAGCTTCCGAAAGATATATAGAACAAGTAATGTATTTATGTAAACAATGCTCACTAAACATGTCCAATCACTTAATAGATCAATGGGATGAAGTATATCCAAATAGAGAGGTCTTATGGGAAGATATCATCAGCAAAACTATGTACATTGTACTTAATAATAACTCAGAGGAAATAATAGCCTGTATCGTATTAAATGAATATCAAGATCAAGAGTATAAAAAAATTAATTGGGAACATGAGGGGGAAAAGATTGCTGTCATTCATAGATTAATGGTTCATCCGGATTATGAAGGAAAAGGGATTGCAAAGAGGTTAGTTCAGTTTGTCGAAGAACATGCGAAAAATAGACAATATGAGTCAATTAGATTAGATGCTTTTGTCAATAATCCGAGAGCAGTAGGTTTATATCAGAAATTAGGATACAAGGTAGCCGGAAAAGTTATATTTAGAAAGGGAGAATTTTTTTGTTTGGAAAAACCCATGAATATGGTTTCTAGGTGAAATCTAGGCCTTATTAAGGACAGTTATTTAAGTTTATTATTGCATGTGATTCTTTGCCAACGTCGTATAACACAAGATTCCCGCAACTTGCCATGATGAATGCGGAAAGACGCTGCGGGAATCCGAAACGTTATACGACATATCGTGCAAAGGCTGCGCCATCCTTGGCGCAGGTGAAACGAATCTGGTATTCCGTTCACATTAGAAGGATTCTTTATAGTAAAGACTATTACATTAACTTTGTCGAATCGAACATATACATGACAGAATATCTGAATAATGGTGGCGATAGAAAGGAAGTGATTTTATGAACCTAATTGCATTTGACTTTACCTTAGTTGCACAAACGATATCATTTTTATTACTCACTGCTCTTATTTGTGTAGTAATATACATTTTCGTGTCCATTCCAAAGAAAAGGAAGAAAGACAAGGAAATTTTGGAGAAACTAGACCGCATAATCAACCTATTAGAAAACAGTAAGAAAAACTCATAGGAGAGGGATTATATGGTCCGTTCACAAATAAAAATTACAGTTATGTTTATTCTGTTGTTTACACTTTTACTTCAAGGTTGTTCACAAGCAAAACTTTTGATTACGGAGGTATCTGAAGTTCAAAAAATGACGATAAGTTCTGGAAATCGCATATCTGAGCTTACAACTGAAAAGAACAAAGACTTAATTACACAAATCTATGAACTAATCAATTCAACGAAAACTCGAACCGAAACTAAGCCTAATGGTTCAAATGAGCAAACGACCGAACCCTATTACACAATTACAATAGATTATTTAGACGGGTCAGAAGAAACGATATACTCAACCGAAAACGGTAAATTTATATATAAAAGACTATTAGACAACGGATGGGTTGGAGGAAACAATGAACGACTTAAAGAACTGCTGAGTATTAAGGTGATTTGGTGAAATTTCGCCAATGATAATCAACAGAAATATATCAACTGCAAATATGGCTAAGCCTTTTTAATTCATTAGGATTTTTTATTATTTTGTGAATTAAGGTTTTGCCGGTTAAATTTAAGGCAGCGCCGTCCGTGGCGCTGTCTGAGTCACGGGGCACGATACGTCGTATAACACTGCATTCACGAAACTAGCTAAGATGAATGTAGTAAGACGCTTCGTGAATGCCTGGAACGTTATGCGAAACGCCTGAAGGAGGTCATAGAAGAATTGAACGTGGAAATTCGAGAGGCCTTGGAAAAGGACTTGCCTGACATCCTTTCCTTGTGTTCTCAATTAGATAACGGCCAGTTATTAGACATGGATAAGGCAAAGGGAATTTATAATAGAATAAATCTTTACCCTAATTACAAGATCTATCTTACAATGGTTGGTGAAAGTGTTGTTGGAATGTTCGCTTTACTTGTTATGGAGAATTTGGGACATCTGGGAGCTTCATCGGGAGTTATCGAGGACGTAGTGGTTGATACTTCTTGGCAGAGAAAAGGTATAGGTAAACAAATGTTACGATTTGCCATTGAGCGTTGCAAGGAAGAAAATTGTTATAAACTTACATTATCGAGTAACATTAAACGAAAAGACGCACACTCTTTTTATGAATCTTTGGGTTTCGATATACATGGGTATAGTTTTAAAATAGAGATAAATGATATTTAATCTGTGGCAGTTCATCGGCGCATCGCATAACAATAGATTCCCGCAAGGGTGCCAGATGTAAAAATTTGGGGAAGGTTCAAGCGCCACATCCCTCCGCCTAAGATAAGAGCTATCTAAGGCGGGGGGACGTCGGGAATCCGAAACGTTATGCGAAATTGGATTGGAGATGAGATATGATGCAGAGAGAGTGGGAATCAGTTGAGGGTATTAGGTTTTGTCCTCTTACGCCTGAACACTGGTCAGAATTTGAAAAACTATTTGGTGAACACGGTGCAGACGGCGGCTGCTGGTGTATGTGGTGGAGGTTACCGGAAGAGCAATTCGAGGAACAAACCGGTGAACTTAATAAGGCGGCAATGAAGGAACTTGTTGGGTCAGGACGGGCACCGGGTTTTTTAGCCTATATAGGCGGCGAGCCCATAGGATGGTGCTCGGTAGGTCCGAGAGAGTGTTATCAAGCCCTTCATAGGTATTGGCAACTTAATAGGGATGAAGATAAAAATATATGGTCTATTGTGTGTTTTTACGTGGAGGAAAAGTTTAGGCGTAAGGGTTTAATGAAAATACTTGTTGAGAAAGCAATGCAATATGCTCTTTCACAAGGAGCAAAAGTTATAGAGGGTTATCCCATTGAACCAGACAAAAAGTTAACTGGTTTTGCTGGCTTTACAGGGATCGTATCGGTTTACAAGTCCCTCGGCTTTACAGAAATTGATAGAAATTCGCGAAATGAGATATTGATGAGATTCGCATGTGAAGATTAAATGCAACATCGCATAACAGCGTTTTCCTGTAACTTTGCAAATATGCATGTTGTTGGGACGCTACAGGAAAACGCGGGACGTTATATGACATTACTTTGAAAGCGGAACTTTTCACCTATTTAGGATTTGATTATCCATCGAAGAATGCACTTGGTTATTATCGAGCAAAGTTAGTTTCAGAGGAAATGATTAAAGGGAAACTTTTACCTGTAAAGGGATGTTCATTAATCGGTAGGATATGTTCTGACCTTGAATGGCCTGAAATTCTGTCTGATTTCGGATTGATAAACCATGAGTTAACGGGTCATGAAAATTTAGGAATAACTGAAGATGGATTGACAAAGGACATTATCTCTTGTGCATATAAATTAATAGACAATGTTAATGCGCATCTGAATCTTGAATGAGTTTAGCTTCAATATGAGGGCGTATCGTCATATAACACAGGATTCCCGAAACTAGAGATGATGCATGTGGTTAGGACGCCTCGGGAATCCCTAAAGTTATGTGACATTCCGGGAAAAAGTTGATTTGAAGAAGTTAGCTAGGGAGGAGATAGTTATGAAGTTAAGGCAGTTTGTGTTGATTTTTGTAATTCTGCTTTTTATAGCATTACTTAGCTCTAGCGTTCTCGCATCATGGGTAGGGTTTACTCCACAACAGTTGGTTGAAAACTCAGAAGTCATTCTTATAGGGGAAATCATTGGTCCAGTTGACGAAAAAATGGGCATACGAAATTCAGGATTTACTCTTTGGAAGGTCAATGTACGTTACTATTTGAAGGGGGATTACAAGTCAAAGGAGTTTATTGTAGCAACACCAGGGTCCCAGAGTAGTTTTGTTAAATCGTCAATTGATTATAGGTTGGATGAGTGGGGCAAGACAGTATTGCTATTTTTACGAAAAAGTGAAAATTTCTATCAACCTATAACACCAAAGGGTGTTGTGATCCTCAACGCCAAACAATATACTCGGCAACCAGACGAATGGCCAAATGGACAAGTGATCCTGAAAGAGTTAAGTATCAACGACATGAGGATATTGCAACAAGAGCAATCGGAATTTGAAAGATTTATTTCAGAAAGTAACTTGGTTGTAGTTCCGTCAACTTCGGTGCAAGTTTCAGAAGGTAATTGGATGCAGAATTATTCCAGACAAATAATCATAATCATGACATTGATATTAATAGTAACGTATTTCATCCTTTTCAGGAAACGCTTTGATAAGTAGAGGTCTGGGGCACGGAACATCACATAACACAGAGTTCCCGTAACTGGAGGATGATGAATGTGGTTGGGACGCTGCGGGAACACAAAAACGTTATACGACAGTGGGCAGCCAGGGAAAGGATACATAAGTAATGAGTAGAGTTTTAGGAATCGGATGGGATGTTGGCGGCTGGATGGGTGGAAAACATGGGGTAGCTGTTACCCAATGGACAGACGGAACTGACACAATACAATGGCTAGGTTCGACTGCTTGCTCAATCCCAGCAGGTACGATGTTTTCACCACGTTCACTAGTTGAATCCGCAGTTAAAAACATAAATATTGATATGCATGAAAATACCAAAATAGTAATAGGTATAGATGCTCCTTTAGGCTATCCCACTGATTTCATTAAACTGGTTTCAGGTGACGAGGTGTTATTCGAAAGACCAGCAAAAGAGATAGAGAATCGTTTAGCTTATCGTGATACAGAGAGGTATATTTACCAAACATTTGGTAAGAAGCCTTTATCCGCCGCGTTTGATAAGTTAGGAAATAATGCTACTGTAGCGCTTTATCATATTCGGACATGGTGTAGAGATCTAGGTTATTCGGTACATCCAATGACGGAAAAGCCACAGGATAAAAAGATAATTATTGAAGTTTACCCAGCACTCATAAAAGATGAAAAGGGAAAAGCACATAATCCAGTTAAAGAGCTACTTCCATCTGGTATTATTGAAGGAACTGACCAAAGTGATGCAGCCATTTGTGCAGTTTTAGCGATAGCATATGGAGCAAACGGGAGGTTTGAAAAACTACCGAAGTTAATCGGCCCAACAAATGAATGGTGTGAACCTTCAAAGAAGGAGGGTTGGATATACCATTTGCCGAGAGAAGTCATAGTTTGAGTATTCCTATGGGGAGGATCACCATCGTATAACACAGGATTCCCAAAACTTGAGGATGATGCATGTGGTTTTGGACGCTTCGGGAATCCATAAACGTTATATCATACGACAATATCGGAGTAATCTAATCCTGCTTTGAAAGTTGCGGGAATACATTATATAAAGTTGTTCATAACAAAGAGGGGAGGGGTTCCCAGTGAGAAGTATTATAGAGTCATTTCAAAAAATGAATATGATAGGCTGAATCGGAGCATTTGTTGGAATTGTAGCTTCTGTAAGCGGGATTATATTATGGGCAATTCCAAATATATTCAATGAAGCGATACCAATAACTTTTGTAGGCCTTGGACTACCGGCGATTCTCGGATTTATTGCTTCATTGTATGGAACAAGTTGGTTAATGTATGTTGTGTTTATTGGTTCCCTACCACTCAGTTTATACGTAGCAATGACACCTAGCATCTTTAGATTTTTTTTATTGGTTTCACTGGGCTACTTAACTTCGGCCATTTTATTTATAATGGATAAGAGAAATCAAAATAAAGGATAACCTGAGAAACGGAGATTTCGATTTAATAATTTTCAAGTTAAAGCATTCTTAAAAGTTGTCGCATCATATAACACAAGATTCCCGCAACTAGAAGATGATGAATGTGGTCGTGACGCTGCGGGAATCCCCGTTCGTTATACGCCATGCAATGCAAAAGCCCGCCATTCATGGCGGGTGTTGAATATATCTTTCTCAGGATTATTGTAAAAATATTTTTATAGGATGTGGTTCTTTGAGTAGATATATATTTATCGCTTCTGATTATGAATTACCAGAAATTGATTTGTCAGGTATTATGAAGCTGACAGTTAAGGACTTAAAGGAGATGAATCCTAGGCCTGAATCTTTTTGGGATCTTGATAAACTTCCAGATGATTGTAAAACATTATTTATTCCGGATGGTGCTGATACTACTGGATTACAAATATCGATATGTACTAATCCTCCTTATGGAATAGAAGAATGTATCAAGAAGAAATATATATATTGGCTTGGTGGTAAATTTAACTTAAGGTGCAAAAGGCAATTTCAAGAATATTTACAGGTTAATTTCGATAAAGGTGCCAATATTGAGCTTTGGTCTCTCTGGTTTGGGAACGACAAAATGGATGAAATATTACAAAAGGAATGTAGCTTCTCGGGAATTCCTAGGTTTGATTTTGAAATACTGTGGAATACAGATTGTTGTATAACTATCATTACATAGAATTGGCTATATTGAGCGGGAAACTTTTTTAAATGGCCCGCCGTCCGTGGCGGGTTCTGAATCTGGGGGCATTGCACAGCGTATAACAAGGCATTGCCGAAAATTGTTAAGATGAATGTGGTTGGGATGCTTCGGCAATGCCCAGGCGTTATCCGAAACCGTACGCAATTGCCGCGCGTCCATGCGCGGATTACGGAATTAGTAGTGGAAAGTGCGCATTTGTAAGAAAATGCGATATACAACTTCATGAAATTTCATTTTACGGATGGGGGGTATAATTTCCTCAAAGAAGTTAAAAGTTAGGAGGAAACAATTGGGGTAGTGACTATAACATAAATAAGATGTCTTCGAGAAGATGTTACTTTTTTAAAAACATAGAACAGAGGTGATATCTCATGGCTGAAAATTCAGAAACATATAATCTTCCAGCAGCTAGTTGTTGAGGCAGTAATAGTGATGCTGGTCAGCATCCAGAAGAGAGCAATACAGAAAATTGCCAGGTATGCGGAGGTAAATTAGAATACTTCAGCAACGGTAAGGAACTCACTTGTTTCAGTTGCGGTAAAACTGAGCTTGCGAACATTTTATGTCCTAACGGTCATTATATTTGTGACGAATGTCATGGCAGAGATGTCTTCGAGACGATTAAAGACTATGTTCTAACCACAACCTCTAAGAACCCTTTAGAAATTGCAGAAACCCTGATGAACCTTAAAGACAAAGTACCCATGCTAGGTTGTGAAAATGCTTGGATTGCATGTGGTGCTTTGATGGCATCTCTAAAGAATGAAGGCACAATTGAACTTTCTAACGAACATATTGTAGAGGCATTAACCAGAACCCAAAGACAAGCAATTGGTGGATATTGCGGTTTAACGGGTGTTTGTGGTATTGCTCCTGCAATCGGAGCATGTTTCAGTGTTATTCTCGGTGCAGCATGCCCTAAACACCAAGAAACAGCGACGACAATGAAAGTAGTAGGTAGAATAGTAAATGCTATTGCTGACCAAACTGGTCCATGCTGTTGTAAGAATTTCGTCTGGACTGCACTTAGAGAGGGCATTAAATCTGCTAAAGAGCATCTTAATGTATCCTTGCCTTCGCCTGGTGAAGCAATTATTTGTACTCACAGTTCACGCCACCCTCATGGATGTAGAGAATCTAAATGTTCCTATTTCAAAATGAACGAGACACCTCAGAATCTTAAAAAAAGATATGGCAATGTGCAATATTAAAAGCAGTGATATTATACATTTTTCTTATGTTGTGACCTACCCGCAGGATTAAGTGAAGTAAGTATAGAAATAAAAATGGAACAATGCCCATAGATAGTGTATAGAAGGAGGTACAATAAATGTTTATTTTCCCAGCGTTTATTACTCCTGCGGTTGCTATTAGTGTATTTATGCCCTTCATTTTAGTACCAGTTGCTTTACTTGCTTTTATGGTATGGCAGATTAGAAAACTCAATAGAATTGACGAAAAACTTAAAGATATTCAGGAAAGATTGAAAGATAAATAGGGTTTTAGTACACATTATTCATAAATTGCGTACTAAAAGATACGGAGGCGCCGTCCATGGCGGCCTCTGAATTTGGGGGCGTACGGCATCGGATAACACAGAGTTCCCGCAACTAGAGGAAGGTGAATGTGGTTGGGACGCTTCGGGAACTCCTAATCGTTATCCGAAACCGTACGCAAAGGCCGCGCGTCCATGCGCGGAGATAGTATGAGATTTTAGAATAAGCGGGGATTTTATGAAAGATAAAAAACGATTATTCTATGTGTTGCCTATTTTGTTACCCGTGATAATAATTCTTGCTTATTTTTTTTACCTCTTATCTTATGTACAACCAAAGATAGATTTTGGAGCTCAAATTACTAAGATCAGCAGTGTTGACTATGAAAGAATATTAGACAATAAACAAGTAATCTCACAAGATAAAGGAATTGAGAAATTTAGACATTTAAGTGTAGAGATAAAAGTAACAACACCATTTGGGTTTGAGCTTATAAACTCCGTAAAGATAGAAAGGGATTTGCTCCATAAATATTTAGAAAGCGATGACAGTATACAGATATTAAGTGGTGGGGAATTTGAACACGGTAGTGGCAAGGAATATGCGGACAATATTGAGATTTATTTAAAGGATATATCTGAAGAGGATTTAAGGAATGTGCTTAGAGATTTCAAGGTAAAGGTTACATGGCAGAGTATATGGCATAGCCAGAATGATAAGATTTTTTATCTAAGGGATTATCTAAGATAAGTCTTTAAATAATGGCGTAATGAGCTAAGGGGGCGTTCCAGGGGCCGACGTCCGTGGCGACCTCTGGCTTCTTTTATTCGATGCGCGAAGTTCCTGATTCTACTGAGAAAATATTAATCGGAGGCATCGGAATAATTACACAGTTTATTATAGGAGTGGGAATTTTTCTTGGTTCACGAGGATTGGTTAATTTCTTAGATACTATTAGAAGTGCGGGAATAAAGAGAGAAAATGATAATGAGGAAGAAAGGGAATGATGTGGTATACCTCTGCCAACGGCACATAACAATAGATTTCCGCGAGGGTGCCAGAAGAGGAAAGTATCGGGAATCCGGTACTTTAGACGAAAAACCAATTTCGGGGCTGAAGTATAGGGTCATAAAGTTATAGTTTGGAAAAAGGCATGGAGACACAATAAATGAATTATCAGTTGATGAGATTAGAAGATAAACATATTAGAGTTTTGTATGAATGGGATCGAATGGAGAAGGACCGTGAGTTTTACACATGCCGACCACTGCATGAGTTACTATCATTCGATGAGTACAAACAAAACAACATAAATAAGATTAGTAGCGGGATAAAGGAAGTATTTGTATTAGTTGAGCAACACAGTGCAAACATTCCACTGGGAAGGATTATGTTGTTCGACTATAATCCAAGAAATCACAGCAAAGAGGTTGGCTATTATATCCCCCCAGATTTGCGTGGAATGGGTATAGGTACAGTAATGCTTTCTTTATTGCTAAAAATGGTTCTATCTGAAGAAGAGGGACTGAACAAAATTTACGCAACAACATCATCTTACAACATTCAATCGATTGCACTACTAGAAAAAACGGGTTTTAAGTTAGATGGCAGGTTGAGAGAACACTATTGGATTAAAGATAAAAAGTTTGACCAACTTCATTACTCAATTTTGCAACGAGAATGGTGTGAACTACAATTGTTTCCACAAATGGTTAATTCGTAAGTGGATATGAAAGATTAGTTCTTCGTCTAACAGAGGGTTTGCGACATCGGGGTAGACCATTTTAAGTAATAACCCGACATCGCAAACCCTTAAAACGTTATATGACATTGGAGAAATAGAGGAGAGAGATTAAGGGATGAATGAGGTTTCCGGAAATAATGATTTGGAAGATATATTAAATGCAGAAGATGTATTAAGCATGTTGGATTCTCTGTTAAGGGAACCGGCTCCTTTTTGGGATGGATTTTACTGTGATAAGGAAAAGGACATTCCCTTTTTTGTAGATGTACCTGATGAAAACTTAATTTCCTATTTCGAAGATTATGATATTAATCCAGATACGGCACTTGAAATTGGATGTGGGAATGGGCGTAATGCAATATATATGGCTAAAAAAGGTTGTCAAGTTGAAGCAATAGATATTTCTTCAGAAGCAATTAGCTGGGCTCATCAGAATGCCGATAGATCCAACGTAGATATCACATTTATAAACGGTTCTGTTTTCGATATTGTAAATGATAAATGTAAGTATGACTTTATATACGATGCGGGTTGCTTACACCATATTGCTCCGCACAGGAGAATTAATTATATCGAACTAATTAAGAGGGCATTGAAGCCAGGTGGATATTTTGGATTAACGTGCTTTGCCCATGGGCAAGGTGGTGGGGCAGAGATAAGTGATTGGGAAGTTTATAGATTGCGTAGCCTTAAAGGTGGGCAGGCTTTTACAGAAGGAAAGCTTAGGAAGTTATTCGAGGGAGCCTTCGATATAATTGAATTGCGTATGATGAATGAAATTAAGCAACCTGCTACTGCTTTTGGCAAATCATTTTTATGGGCAGCCCTATTTAGAAAAGCATAAAGTAGCATTTAGGGACTCCAACGCCATATAACACAGGATTCCCGAAATTAGAGGATGATGCATGTGGTTGGGACGCGTCGGGAACCCCACAACGTTATATGACACGACCATGCCGGAGAATTCTTAATAGTTATAAATTTAAAATTGAGGTCCTCAATTTGCGTTAGTCTAGATCCCGCATTTGAAGTTTCGATAAAAGTGTACCCTTACCTAAGAAGTGATGGTATAAAGCTACTATCCCGGACCACAGGAAATAGAAGTAGTTCAAGAAAAGGAAGTAATATTATGATTGAGCAGATTAAGATGCGTAGAAGTATAAGAAAATATCTTGATAAACCAGTAGAAGATGAGAAAATTATTCAATTATTAGAGAGTGCAAGGCTTGCTCCATCCGGTAGTAATACACAACCATGGCATTTTATCATCGTCAAATCAGAATTAACTAGACAAAAATTGGCTGAAGCATCTCATAATCAAAAATGGATGCTCTCCGCACCAGTTTTCATTGTGTGTGTCGCAGATATACGTTCTAGAATTGAAGATAATGTAGAAATATCACTCGATGAATATAGTCCGCAACAAGAACTCAAGCAAATAATCAGAGATACATCTATTGCTATTGAGCATATTGTACTTGAAGCTAACAATATTGGACTAGGTACTTGCTGGGTTGCATGGTTCATACAAGAAGAAATTAGAGCGATCTTACATGTGCCTTCCGATAAATATGTGGTCAGTATTATTACTCTTGGCTATGCAAACGAAGCACCGAAAGCTCGTCCTAGAAAGAAACTTGAAGAAATAATACATAATGAAATTTGGTAAAAGAGTTTAGAGAAGGGCAAAAATAGGGGGGCGGGTCTTATAGGTGGTCGCATCATATAGCAGCGTGTTCCTGACGCTTGGAGGATGATGAATGTGGTGTGGGCGCGTCGGGAACACGCGAGACGTTATGCGTCATTATAACTTTCGGGGTGTAAATTTTTGGAGAATCCAAACAAGGAGAAGGTTAAATGCTAAGGCTAGAGTATATAACACGGGATGATTTCGATAAAGTGCTTGACTGGAATAAAAACTCCACACCGGAATTTTTGATGCAATGGGCAGGCCCCATTTTTGATTACCCATTAACTAAAGAACAGCTTGATACCTACTTTTCTCGTGGAGCAAACGAGCAGGACTCGGACACATTTGTCTATAAGATTGTTCAGGTGGAGAGCAATCAATGTGTTGGCATGATTGAGTTAGGCAAAATTGATAGAAGAAACAAATCTGGTAGAATCGGGAGATTTTTGATTGGGGAACAGAATAAAAGGGGAAGTGGAATCGGACAGTTAGTATTGAAAACTATAATAGGTATTGGTTTTGAAGAGTTTGGTCTACATAAAATAAGCCTTGGTGTTTTTGACTTTAACCACCAGGCAATTAGTTGTTACGAAAAAGTAGGATTTGTTAAAGAAGGATTTCTGAGGGACTCAAGGAAGGTTGGCAATTGCTATTGGAGTCTATATGAAATGAGTATTTTAGAAGAGGAATGGAGATCTGCTAGAGATTGCAATATTCGTTGAGAGGACTGCCATTATGTTAGTTAAGAGGAATGGTTTTACATATTTTGCTTTGGTAATTATCGTTATGATACTAGGTCTGGGCGCCAGATACTTATCAGTACATTTACCTAATTGGATTAATATATACTTGGGTGACGCTTTATGGGCACTCATGGTTTATTTCCTTTTCGGTCTCATATTTAGGACTATAGAGACTAGATGGATTGCAGTACTAGCTTTTTTGTTCTCTTTCTGTATTGAGATAAGTCAATTGTATCATTCACAGTGGATTGACTCATTAAGACAGACAAGGTTAGGGGGATTAGTTTTGGGTTATGGCTTTTTGTGGAGTGATTTGGTTTCATATAGTATTGGAATTAGTGTAGGTGTCCTCTTAGAAAGATTCGTTATTCTTACCAAAAATCGTTGAAAGTATTGACCGTTGATGTGCAAATACTAATTATTTGTGAATGCTTACTTTGCCATACGACATATAACACAGAGTTTCTGAAACCACTAGGTCGGATTATAATGATAAGTTAAATAACAGAATTTCACAAAATCTCGTTCTTAATAGTGTTGGGAGGGGAAAATTATTGAGAAGATAGTATTCGGACAGAAAATAGATGGTATTAATTATCTTAAGCGACCAGGTGTTTATGGAATAGTATTCAACGAGAAAGGTGAAGTTGCAGTAATAAAAACATCAACTGGTTACTTCTTGCCGGGCGGTGGGATTGAAGGTGACGAAACTCATCAGGAATGTATTGAACGGGAGTTCGTCGAAGAAACA
The DNA here is from genome assembly GCF_055378975.1 of Desulfitobacterium elongatum. NCBI lineage: Bacteria > Bacillati > Bacillota > Clostridia > Eubacteriales > Desulfitobacteriaceae > Desulfitobacterium > Desulfitobacterium elongatum. The sequence goes on from NZ_AP038772.1 coordinate 1,678,262, forward strand.
GGGTATTCAATAAGAATCCGAGAATTTATTGGCAAAGCATCTAAATACCACTATTCCGATACAATGAAATGTTACATGCATGGTGTCGGACATTTTTATATTGTTACCTTGAAGGATAAAGTTAAGAATGAAATAGAAGATGATCACCAACTACTTTGGCTTGAGCCACAGAAAGCAATTGAGTGCCTGTTTTTAGAACATCAAGCTTGGGCAATATTAAGGTCGGTTGGTAACGATTATATAAATAATTAGAAATGCTTTGCTCTTAATTGCAATTTTGGACTAACATGGTGTATGCCACCACATGATCGAACAATATTTGCTCGTAAAATCTAAAAAGATAGGACTATATCATGGGGTCCAGGAGATTGCTTGCCGGGATAGGTTCCCTTTTCATTTTCATAAAGGAGTTTTCCTTCAAATACCTCATACAATACCCGTTGATGGAAGATTTTCCAATTTCCATCTTCCCAAAGTAAACGGAACTGGTACGTCCAGGTATAAGAAGGGGTTTCACGATTTTCAGTATCAACAAGCACGATAATTTCAGGTTTATCATTAATCATAGAAGGCTTAAATGACGCAGTATAGAGGACAGCCGATTTATACGAATGCTTGTAGACTTCTTTAGGATTAAAGATTGATTCTTTTGATAAGAAGGAAAGGGCATTCTTCTTTCGATTAACCGCTTCCAAATAACCCTTAAGGAAATCAGCCACTTGCCGATTTAATTCTTCATTCTCCATAGGCTCAATCTTAAGAGAGACAGTATTTTTGCTTTCTTGGGGTATTTCAACTTGGTAAGTAACTCTCGGGTTTTCATTTTTGACTTTAATGAAGTTGTCTTGACCTTCAGGAATGGATAACTTTATCTCGCCATTATTTGTCTTGTTCGGTTGGGGTTCCTCGTTTACATAAACCGTTAGATTTTCAGGGACACCTTTTGTATCTAGTGTAATGCTTTTGACTGAGTTTTTTGAAGATGCGGTAGAAGTGGAACAGGCAGTGAGGAGAAGACAAAGAAAAAGAGTCCCAAACTGATTATGTAACCGCATTGAAAATCCTCCTATATCTTGTTTCGATTTTCCCTTTAATAGTTCGTTCTCTAACCAGTTTTTCAGTGGGTTAATCCCGTTCTAGGAAGATGATTAATCTTAAAACTTATCGGGACATTATCTTTAAAATATTCTAATTCTATGCTGTAATGTTTTGTGGGTGGTTCAAGGAAACGCTGTCCATGGTGGTCTCTAGTTTTGTGGAACGTATGTCTTCGTATAACACAGGATTCCCGCAACTTTGCAAAGAGGAATACGCCATGGCGCTGCGGGAATCCTCAAACGTTATACGCCATTTCGGTCAAATAGTTTTTTCTTGTACAACTTTTAATGATTTTCACTATGCTTTGGAGGTGAGTGGAGTATGGATATTATACAAGCTTCGGAAAGACACATAGAAGAAGTTCTGAGTTTATGTAAATATTGTTCAGAAAACATGGTGAATAACTTAATAGATCAATGGGATGAGGTTTATCCAAATAAAAATGTCTTTTTGGGTGATATAAGAAATAAATCGTTATACGTTGTATTTGCTAATAATTCAGAGGAAGTAATAGCTTGTATTGTCTTAAACGAGTATCAAGATCCAGAATACAAAGAAATTAGTTGGGGATATGAGGGAGAAAAGATTGCGGTCATTCATAGATTAATGGTTCATCCACAACATGAAGGAAAAGGGATTGCAAAACGTTTAGTAAGATATGTTGAGGGACTAGCGAAAAATAGACAACATGAGGCAATTAGATTAGATGTTTTTGTTAAAAATCCTAGAGCAGTAGGTTTTTATAATAAACTGGGATACGAAGTAACCGGTAAAGTTTTTTTTAGAAAAGGAGAGTTTTTTTGTTGTGAAAAACTCATATAAAAGTATCTCTTAAAGTGGAATCTGATTCCTAAAGAAGAAGGAATATTACGGGAAAGTGTTTTCTTAAATGGGAAATATCTTTCATTATCGATCATGTCAGTTCTAGAAAATGAGTTTGAAGTAATGAAGAGAAATGATTGATTTAGTCTACTCATAAGCATAACAGCACGTTCCTGTCACTTGTAAGATGATGCATGTTGTAAGTGCGCAGCGGGAACCTGAGGATCGTTATATGACTGGACGCTGATAGAGTCTATTTTAGGTAAGGGAATGAAGATTGTGAAGGAACATTTATTCAAGATGATTTTTTACTTTGAAACAGGTGCTATAAGTGAATTTGAAATTATTCAATGGGCAATGAACCAAGTCATAGATGGAAATGAGTCTGACCCAATTATTCAGTTAGCTTCACTAACAAGAAATGAGAAAGATGAAGTTAGATTTTTGTTGGAGCAAGCGATTAAGGATTTAGGATTTGATTATCCATCGAAGAATGCACTCGGTTATTATCGAGCAAAGTTAGTTTCAGAGGAAATAATTAAAGGGAAACTTTTACCTGTAAAGGGATGTTCAATAATCGGGAGGATATGTTCTGACCTTGAATGGCCTGAAATTCTGTCTGATTTTGGATCAATAAATCATGAGTTAACGGGTCATGAAAATTTAGGAATAACTGAAGATGGATTGACAAAGGACATTATCTCTTGTGCATATAAATTAATAGATAATGTTAATGCGCATCTGAATCTTGAATGAGTTTAGCATCAAATGGGGGCGTATCGTCATATAACACAGGATTCCCGAAACTAGAGATGATACATGTAGTTAGGACGCCTCGGGAATCCCTAAAGTTATCTGTTTTCAGGTCTCAAGGTCTGTCTCACAAGAGGCGCCCCATAAGATAACAAGGATTCACGAAAATTGCCAAATTGAATGCGGTCAGGACGCTTTGTGGATGCCAAGAACGTTAGACGCCATTCCGGAGGTGGAAAGATGAATGTGTTAGTTTTTGGTGGGACGGGTTTTGTCGGAAGAAATCTGATAGTGGAATTAATTAAGAATGGATATCAGGTATATGTTGTAACGAGAAATCCTCAAAAGACTACTAGCATTATTGAAAATAATGTTCAGGTAATAGAGTGGGACAATAATTTACCTTTATCTTCGGCTTTAAAGCTGGAGCAAATTGACGTAGTCATTAATTTAGCGGGTGAGTCAATCGGTAATCGTCGATGGACCAATTCAGTAAAAGAGGAGATTATAGCAAGTAGGATAAGAACAACTGGTGCAATTGTTACTGCTATTAACAATGGTACTATTCAACCTAAAGTTCTAATTAATGCTTCAGCAGTTGGATACTATGGCCCCCATGAGGATGAAGAGATGACTGAGTCTAATGAAGTGGGACAGGATTTTCTAGCACAAGTTTGTCGAGATTGGGAAAATGAAGCATACAAGGTTAAAAGTAATTTAACCCGAGTAGTAACCATTCGGATTGGCGTAGTTTTAGGAAATGAAGGCGCACTAAACAGAATGGCATTGCCATTTAAGTTTTACATGGGAGGTCCATTGGGTAAGGGGAATCAATGGCTATCCTGGATACATATTCAAGATTTAACGAGTATGATAAGGTTTATAATCGAACATCAAGAGCTGACTGGTCCTATAAATGCTGTTACTCCAAATCCAGAAAGAATGAGAGATTTTAGCAAGATACTAGGTAAAGTTCTAAATAGCCCATCATGGTTACCGGTGCCAGATATTATATTAAAAATAGCATTAGGTCAAATGGCTGAAATGTTATTACACGGACAACGAGTTGTTCCAAAGAAAATTCTAAATACGAATTTTGAATATAGGTTTCCAAAGTTAAAGGAAGCTTTAGAGAATGCTCTGGTGAACCGGAACGGCATCTAACAACACATTCCATTCCAAAGATCATCCGTAGCATTTTTTATTAGCTATTTATTACCTCATTAAAAAGAACTACAGAACAACTAAACCTTGTGATCCAAGATATGGGAAGTCAGCCGATGCTGCAATCTGCAATCTGACAAGACTACCATCATTATTGATATGAAATACTGAGATTGTGCCCTGATTTCCGTTAAGGGTGTAAAAATTGCGTCCGTCTTGACTCACTCCAACATCTATTGGCAGGCCAGCGGCTACACCTGGCGGTGTACTGGTAGTAGTGCCGATAACTGTCAACGCTCCTCTATAATCAATGCGGTAGGTTGTAATTGTACCACTTAAAGTGTTGGTAGTATAAGCGAAACGTTCATTTCTCGTAGCAATAACCCAGCAAGTGGCCTTTTGGCCGGTCGGTACAGAGCCACTGATAACATTAAGGATCCCATTGTCGCTAACTGAATATGATGACAGAGCATTGGAAACTACTTCTGTAACTAAAAGGATTCCTGAGGATAGGAAATAAGATCCGAACGGCCCCATACCGTAAGAATTGTTAATTACTGGTCCTGTGACTGTACCATTTTTATTAACTTTGAATACACTGAGACGGTTTGTAGTATACTCAGATACAACGATTTTACTGCCATCAGGAGTAAATGCAAGTCCCGCTGGTTGAGCATTAATAGTGCTTAGGGAATGGATGGATCCTGCAATATGAACAAGACGTCCATCATCATTTATGCGAAAACCATTGATATTAGATGAAAAATTATTGGCGGCATTGCCCACATTAGAAACATAGAGAAGATCACCAAATACATCCAGGCCATTAGGTTGAGCACCTCCTGATGGCTTAACATCTGCTAGAACGAGTTCCCCACTGTTAGTTATGATGAAACTACTGATAGTATTGCTGCCTGCATTAACCGCAAAAAGGAAACGGCCATCACGGGATAATGCTACTGAGCCTTTTGACGCAAGTGGATCGACGCCTTCGTTTACCGTTGCAGTCGAGACTTCCCTTGCGCCAGTTCCTCTGCCACCTGTTGGATAGGAACCTATAATAGTAAGTATTCCATTCATACCGCGGCAAAAAGCAACGACTTCATTTATTACTGGCATATTGGTCATCATGTAAACCATGCTTGGGCGAAAATAGTTTGTTGTCTGCATTTTATGATACTCCTCCGCAAAGCCATTTAAAATCCGAATCCTAACTGCCATTCTGACGATTTCCTATTTGCCATCAAGTTTACTTGGAAAACTCTAATTTATTGTAAACTCTTCAGTAATGCTATCGGTTCAAAGTATTCATCTTATATTGGTTTTGGCACGTTTGATGAATACTAATAGGTAAAATTTTTCATTAGAATAGATGCCGCGGGCGCGGCATATGGGCGAGTTATACGACATATCGTGCAAAGGCCGCGCCATCATTGGCGTGGATGATCTCACATTTTTCATAGCCTTTACTAAAACTTTCAGTTTATCTTCAGTAGACTTTAAGCATAATTTCAGCATAATTTCAGATAGAAATCCTAGAATGAGGATGCTGTTAAAAGTGCTCTTAAACCAAATGATCTAGGTGGTGGACACGTTAAAGAGAATAACAACAATTCTATATTGTGGCTAACAAGAAGAATATATGTTAATGAAGGAGGATATTATTTTCGTATGAAAAAGCAAGGTAAAGTGCTTGATAATGGTAAGATGTGGTTATTAACGGGTGTGTTATTATCCATGATAGTTGTCGGAGTTAGCGGTTGTGGTTCATCTAACTCAGCAGTAACAACTTCTGTACCAGCAACCCAACAACCATCTACTCAACAAAACCAAGGGAAACCTACACAAAACCCCGCAGTACAGGCAACAATGGAAATACGCCGTTTACAAAGTGACCAACAAATGGTTTTGACTAGCGACCAGAAGGATAAGATCAAGCCGATTCTCCAAGATTTAATTAATACTGCTAATCCTAGTCAAGATTTTCTTCAGCAAAAAGCCGATGCTATAAATGCAGTGTTTACCGAACAACAAAAAAACTATTTAACTACTCATTCTCAAAGAGATAACCAAAAAGGAAATAATCAAAATGGGCAAAAACCCAACGATAGCAACTTAAATGGGAATAACTCTAATGGCAATAGCTCAAACGGAAGTAACTCGAATAATCAACAAAATGAAACCCAAAATAGGCAACCATTACAACCACAGGATATATATAAACAGGTTTTAAATTCTTTATCATAAAAAAATTTACCGCTCTGAATTGTTGGTTGAGAAATACCATTCATAAAGGAAAAGTCCTCTATCGTATAATAGCAATAGAGGGCTTTAATACACGGGTTATTTATCAAGGACAAGCTAGTAAGCTTGTCCTTTTTCTAACCTTTATCTAATTTTGCGGTTTAATTGAAACCTGATGATCTTGGGGCTGCGCACATTTTAAATAAGTCCAATTTAAAACACAGTAACTTATCTCTATAAAATTTAAAATCAACCTCAATTAAATATTAAGACTGATTCTTAAACCTTGATATTTTAGAAGTATAAAGATTAGCTAATAAAAGCCGGTCCAGATATCTGGATCGGCATTGTTTTTGTATAGAAAAACAAAGGATATCTATGGTTAAGATGGAATTATTTAAGGGTGAGGTAATCTTAGGGTGTACTGATTAGATAATCCCATGTATGTAGTTAGGACGCCTCGGGAATCCCTAAACGTTATGTAAAATTGCCCGTGGGGCTGGCCCCATCGTGTGGCGGATTTGGTTAGGAGGATTATATGAGTATTAGTAAGGAATTAAAAGAAAAATTAATATCTAAAGGTGCTTCATTAGTTGGATTTGCTGATTTAACTTGTCTACCAAGAGAAAATACAAAAGGATATGACTTTGGGATTTTGATAGGGGTAAGTATAAAGCCGGAAGTATTATTGGGAATTGGCACTGGACCCACTTTAGAATACTACGAAGAATACAAAAAGCTAAATAGACTATTAGATAAACTCGATGAATATGCCGCTGAGATCCTCAAAGGAAAGGGCTATTCAGCTTATCCAAATCTGCAAAGAAATGTTGAAATAGATGAAAGGACAAGAAGAACAGAATTGCCTCATAAGACAGTTGCAACTCGCGCTGGAATAGGATGGATTGGAAAGTGTGCTTTATTAGTGACAGAAGAGTTTGGTTCAGCAATCAGAATTTCAACTGTTCTAACGGATGCTAGCTTGGAAACTGGAATACCAATCATTAAATCAAAGTGCGGCGATTGCATAAAGTGTAAGAAGGAATGTCCAGCTGGAGCGGTATCGGGTGAAAATTGGGATGTTAATAAAGATAGGGATGACTTTTATAATGCATTTGATTGTAGAAAAATAGCACGAGAAAGAAGCTATAAAGCAGGCATAGTTGAAAGTTTATGTGGATTATGCATACTTAAATGTCCCTGGACGGAGAGATATTTGAGGGGGCCACGTCCTGGCGAGCTACTGAAGTAAGGATATCATCTCTATAATCTCATTGAGGAGGTGTATAGTGAAATTCTCAAATCCATTGATAGTTGTTTCGGATATGGAAAAGGCAAAGCGATTTTACTATGAATTGCTTGGGTTAGAAGTTATTGTTGATTTTGGTGCAAATGTAACTCTATCAGGTGGTATTTCATTACAGACGAAGGATACTTGGTTAACTTTTATCGACAAGCAGGATAGTGAAATTATTTTTGGAGGAAATGTAACAGAGTTATATTTTGAAGAAGACGATTTTGATGTTTTTATTCAAAAGATGCATGCCATTGTAGACATTAACTATGTACATCCTATGATAGAACATTCTTGGGGGCAGCGTGTTGTTCGCTTCTATGACCCTGATAAGCATATAATTGAAGTCGGAGAAAATATGATTATGGTTGTCAGACGATTCTTAAACAGTGGTCTATCAATTGAAGAAACTGCTATAAGAATGGATGTACCAGTTGATTATGTGAAATCTTGCTTAAGTACATTATGAGTTGACCTGTAGTAAGCAAACGTCACAATCTTCTTATTGGTGTACTGAAATGATACGGAGGCTGCAATTAAGGATTAAATATAAGTAGTTACATTATTTTTGACAGATTAAATAAATCAAGCTACAATAATATTGGTCCGTAATTGGACTAATATTATCTGTGGAGTGAGGTTTTTTATATGGAGTGGATTTATTTATTTCTAGCAATTGCATTTGAAATTTCTTCAACAACTTTGATGAAAATGTCTAATGGTTTTACGAAAATATTACCAACTGTAGGAACATTTTTAGGATACATAATATGCTTTATTTTTCTCTCTATTTCACTAAAAAAGATAGATATGAGTGTAGCGTATGCTATATGGTCTGCGATTGGAATAGTTGTATTATCAGCAATTGGAATATTTGTTTTTAAAGAAAGTATTAATGTATTAAAAGTAATATCTATACTTTTCATTGTTTTAGGCGTTGTTGGATTAAATTTAAGTGGAGCAAGTCATTAATTTATTATGATTGTCAGAGGTATTATCTAATGATAAAAGGAAGCGTGTATGGAAAATGGATAGCAAAGAGAAAATTAATCAACAGATAGACAGTTATTATAACTCATGGTTTGAAATAAATAATATATACCATGTTTGGGCTAAAAGGCATGGTATGCAAGAAACTACTTTGTTTGTTTTATATGTAATAAATAATACAGTACCATACTGTACACAAAGTCAAATTTGTAGCAAATTATTTTTACCTAAACAGACTGTATCTCAAATATTATCAGGACTTGAAAAGGATGGATATATACTTAAAGAAGCAAATACTAATGACCGTAGAAATAAGATTATTGGATTTACTGAAAAGGGAACATTATTTGCAAACTCTATCCTTGACAAACTAAAGTTAGCAGAGATTGAGACTTTTAATCAAATGTCACAAGAACAACGTAGGAATGTGATAGAGAGTTTTGAATTATTATCTAATTCATTAATTAAAAGCCTTTCCAAGTAAAGTATTAGATTTGGAAAGATAAGTTACGCTCATACCGTTTAACCATATTGTAGATGATGGCTAATATTTTAACTAGTACGCAATGTTCTTAAATAGCGTACTAAAAGATGCGGAGGTTCAAGGGGCCGCCGTCCATGGCGGCCTCTGATTCTGGGTGTACGGCTTCGTATAACAAGGCATTGCCGTAACTTGTAAAGATGATGCGGTTGGGACGCTTCGGCAATGCCAGGGCGTTAGATGAAACGACGGTTTCAAAAAATGTTTTTCAAATTATCTCAATCTAAGCAATAACTTGCAAAGAGGGAATATCAGTGAAGAGAAAAATGTTCAATGCTTTAATCTACTTATTATTGTCTTTAATATTAGCGTGCATTTTTTCATTAATAATTGCTAAATTATATGGTTTTGCAATTATTGATGTTCTATTTTGGGTTGGGCTTGTTGTAGTTGCGGTAGGATGTTTGTCAAGTATCGGTGGTGATCCAACTGAGATAAGGACTTTTGATGGGACGGTAGATGGACAATACCAATCATTTCCAAACTTCTATAACAACTTTATGAAACATGGAGTATTTGATCCCAAGGTTTGTGGAATAAGCATAATTATTTCAGGAGTTATGCTTATTTTTATTAGTTACTTTTTGGGGTGATTTTCAAATTAAACAATTATATGTTTTGAAATATCATAGGCCAACCAGATAGATGGTTCAAATTTTTCAGTTTCAATAGCATTAATTGCTTGTCTTGAAACCCCCACAAACTCTCGAGGATATTTTTCTTTTTGAGGAAAGTGAAAGAAAATCAAGAGCTCAACAAAGCAGAGGTGTGATTTAATGGCATTAAGACAACTCATGCTTTTTGATAACGAAATATTGAGAAAGAAAAGCAAAGAAGTTGAAGTTATTGATGAAAAGATAAAACAAATTTTAAATGATATGGCTGAAACAATGTATAATGCTGGAAATGGAGCAGGGTTAGCTGCTCCTCAAGTAGGGATCTTGAAGAAATTAGTTGTAATAGATATGGGACAAGGTTTAATAAAGTTGGTTAATCCAAAGATAATTAAGCAGGAAGGAAAACAAAAAGTAATTGAAGGGTGTTTAAGTTTTCCTAATATTTTTGGAAAATTAATAAGACCTGCAAAAGTAACTGTACAGGCATTGAATGAAAATGGTGAGGAAATTATATTGACAGGTACAGGAGATTTAGCAAAATGTTTTTGTCATGAAATAGATCATTTGGAAGGAGTACTTTTTACAGATTTTGTTACCGAATATTTAAGAAGATAGCATAACTGGAGGGGCTGCCGTCCATGGCAGCCTCTGAATTTGGGGGCGTACGGCTTCGTATATCAACGTATTCCCAAAATCTGAGAGAATATAAAGGTAGTAACCAGACTTCGGGATACGCAGGACGTTATGCGTCATCTAGGTCACTTTAATTGTAGAAAGGATTATATGAAAATGGGTAAGGTTAATACTTACAAGAATATTCTCAGTAATCTTCCTGATTGGGACGAGTACTTGTTAAAAGAGTCGGGACTCCCTGGACCGAGAGCCAACCTTGAACTTCTACAAGCAGTTGTCGATGTCGGAACCGAGGAGACCTTTATTAGATACTTGAATTTTAACTTGATGAATGATTCAACTAACATTCCTGAAGAGTTTTTAACAATTTGCGGAACTGTCGGCCTAGGGAAATTAATCTCTGAAGGCAAAAAACAATTCCTTAATGACTTGCGTCATTTTTCTTCGGACAAAAGATGGAGGATACGAGAAGGGGTTGCGATTGCCCTTCAGCTTCTAGGCGATTCGGACATAGATTTAGTGCTTCGGGAAATGGAGATTTGGAGAAAAGGGAATCTACTGGAGAGGCGAGCGGTCGTTGCAACCTTATGCGAACCCAGACTACTTACTCAAAATAATACGGTTCAACAAGTACTGGGATTTCTTGACCAACTCACTGAGGATTTACTAGACATTTGTGATAGAAAAGAGGAAAACTTTAAAACTCTTCGAAAGACTTTGGGATATGGGTGGAGTGTGGCGGTAGTGGCTGATCCACAAAATGGAAAAGATCTAATGGAGAAATGGTTTTCGAATGAGGATAAAGACATTAGGTGGATAATGAAGGAGAACTTGCGTAAAGAACGATTGAGTCGAATGGACAAGCAATGGACTTCGAAATGGAAACAAACACTAGGAGTGAAATAATTGATACAATGCATGATACCCTTTGCCGACATCGCATAACACAGGATTCCCGCAGCTAGAGGATGATGAATGTGGTTGGGAAGCTACGGGAATCCCTAAACGTTAGGAGATAGACCATGCGGGACCAGGCGTCCTTGCCCGGATAGGGCAGCGATTGTTTAAGTTTTAATTAATAGTCATTTGTTAGAAGATATGAATTTAAGATATTATTAACCTTTGTTTTAATATATGGAGGAAGTAAAAATGAAAATTGTAGAAGTAGATCCGAACATACCCGATGTTCTTCTTTTAATGGATGAACTATCTGAGGATTTAGAGTTCATAACAGGTGACAGCGGGAAGAGTTCGTTTAATCTGAACGATATTTGTGCTTCACGTTCCTTATTTGTAATAGCTTACAACGACGATGGAGAAGGAATAGGCTGTGGAGCCATACGCCCTATTAATGAAAATATCGCTGAGGTCAAGCGGATGTTTGCTAAAACAAAAGCAATGGGCGTAGGAACTGAAATTTTATGTTACTTAGAAACACAGGCACAAAAACTGGGTTACTCTATTCTTTGGCTTGAAACTCGATTGATAAATACACGAGCGGTAGTATTCTATGAGCATAGAGGATATCATCGTATACCAAACTATGGTAAATATGTTAACAATCCTGAAGCAGTGTGCTTTGAAAAGCACATAATTTAAATACATATTCTTCTTATTATGTGAAATTAGACCATACGGAAGGCAAAAGGGACCGGCGTCCATGGCGGCCTCTGATTCGGCGGCTTCGTATAACAAGGCATTGCCGTAACTTGTAAAGATGAATGCGGTTGGAACGCTTCGGCAATGCCAGGGCGTTATAGGAAATCACCTAATTTGGGTCTAAGAGGGGGAAGGATGTAACATTGTCGTATCTCAAGAAAATATCGCTTAACTGGGAGCGTGTAGATAATAGAGATGACTATCCATTTAACATACCATCAATTTCAAATTTAGATTCGCTTGATCTAGACCACGATGTTGTTTTTATCGTTGGCGAAAATGGGACTGGGAAATCTACACTACTTGAAGCGATTGCCTATAAGTGTGGTTTTGGAATTGGTGGGGGTGGAAGGAACAATGATATAGGGTTATCAGACGAGAGTGCATTATTGTCCGCGATTTTGACTTTATCTTGGATGCCTAAGATAAATAATGGGTTCTTTTTAAGAGCAGAAACCTTCTTTGACTTTGCTAAACACTTAGATGAAATGGCAAAAGATATTTATTCGGGTGGTAGGGAAGTTTATGGCGCTTATGGTGGAAAGTCCTTAAATCAGCAATCTCATGGAGAAGCGTTCTTATCTCTATTCATGAATCGATTTGGCGGAAGAAGTTTGTACATACTTGATGAACCGGAGGCAGCACTCTCACCTCAGCGCCAATTCGCTTTTTTAAGTATCATTCATGAATTGGAACAGTCAAATAGCGCACAGTTTATTATTGCAACGCAATCACCAATTTTAATGGCTTACCCAGGAGCGATGATTTACCAATGTGATGAAGAAGGATTTAATCAGATTAATTATGAAGAAACAGACCATTATCGTTTGACCAAGTCCTTTCTTGATAATCCAGAAAGGTTCTTCAAACAACTATTTCAGGATTAGATGAATAGTTGGTGACTTCCTATGACACAGAGTTTCCGCAACTAGAGGATGATGAATGTGGTTAGGACGCTGAGGGAATCCCTAAACGTGAAACCGGGTTCATCCGAGCCATCCTTGGCGCGTTAACTACATACCGCACGGGCTACCGTTGAGGCAGCCAAGATTGATAGCAATTAGGTTTAATTTGCGATTTTTGTTAATACTTGCCTCGAAATTTCCTAATTTTTTTCAAATATTTTAAGAGTTATTCCCAATATGATTCCCCATAAAATAACCGCCATCATATTTGAAAGAGCCCCTGGATAAGTTTGCAAACCAGACAAGACAGGAACTCGGTAGAAGTTCACAATTACTTTAAAGAGGAACCAAAGAACTAAACCATAAAGAGTTGATTTATAAACAATACCTTTCGAGGTAATCAAAACAACTAGAAGAGCAAAAACTATTCCTAGGAACCCATCCCATACAATTATTTGAAGTAATAGGGCAATAACTTCTTGAAAACCGTTTGCTGGCTTAGCCCATGTTAATAAAACTGCTAACCAGTCCAAAAATCTGATTTCTGTAATGTGGAGAATATAATAGTCAATGAGATTCCAAACGTTCATAGCAACTCCGGCGATAATTCCAGCTAGTAGTCCACGGGTTGTTTTATCCATTGTTTTTACCTCCATAAGTTATTAGAGGTATAGTTTTTGTCATATATTGTATTTTATTCCTCATTGATATTGTAGCGATTATTTGCCCTATGGCTGCCCTAACTCTGTCAATATACATGAAGTTGGGATGCTACAGGAAAACGAGAGACGTTATGTGCAATAGGCCTGTCGGTGTCGACACAAAAGGTTGTTTAGGGGAGATTTTTATGAAGAGAATTATTAAGGTTTGCCTTCTTATTTCTGTAAGTTTTTTACTTGTATCATGTGGAAAAGTAGATGATACCGCACAATCCCAAAATGGAACCCCCCCTTCAGAGGTATCTCAACAAATAGCCAATGGGAAGCGTGTTCAAGTTAGTAGTTCAGGTAATTATGGAGTTTATGACATGACAGGTGAATTTGTAACTAAAGTAAATAATAATCCAATAGACAGCGACTATGGAATCGAATTGAATGAGCTTAACCAATCTAAAAGCTTTTCAACAACTGCTCAGTTGGAACTTGAGTTAAAGTTTGCCGAAATATGGGATAAAGAGTTGAATTCTATCTATAATAAGTTACTCGCAAAGCTGAAGACAAAAGAGAGAGGGGCATTAATAGAGTCCCAAAAAGGTTGGCTACAATTCCACATGAAAGAATCGGAATTTGTTAAGCAGGTGTTTTATTTCCAAGAATCTGGCCCAGTTCTAGGTAGTCAGGGGGCTGTTCAGATGCAGCAAGCAATTAAAGGGAGAATACGCGAGAGAACACTAGAGTTAATGGAATATTACTCGATCCTTGGGAATCCTGTTAAATTTGTATATAAGGAAAAATAACCTTAGAAACCAGAGGAGATTGATAATAATGGATAAAGAAATGATTGGTATGTGCGGGACTTATTGTGGTGTCTGTGAATGGAGAGAAAGGACAAACTGTCCAGGATGTCAGAAATCGAGTAGTCAGATGTTTTGGGGAGAATGTTTAGTAGCAAAGTGTTCAATTACAAAAGGCTTCAAACACTGTGGCAATTGTTCAGAACTACCATGTGAAAAACTGCAGGATGCCTTTAACAACCCTGAACATGGGGATAACGGAGAACGTCTGATTAATTTAAAATCTTGGGCAAAGGGAGAGGAATCGTACATTAGAATTCGAACATTAAACCAAACTGATCCTGAAAACAGCTAAAAGGGACTGCCAAGTAGTTGATATTGTCCTTGCGCGGGAAAGAAGCTTATTTTTCTGTGATGTGTGTGTAAAGCTAACTTGACATAAAAGTGAGCTAAACATATAATTACATTGTAAAGTGAACTTTACATTACAGACGAAAGGAGATTAAGGTTGAAAAATAAGATAAGGGATCTCAGGGAGCAATTCGATTTGACTCAACTGGATTTGGCTGAAAAAGTTGAAGTATCAAGGCAAACAATTATTTCACTAGAAAATGGTAAATATAATCCCTCTATTTTTCTTGCGTATAAGATATCAAGAGTTTTTAACTTGGGAATTGAAGAGGTTTTTATTTTTGAAGAGGAGCATTCCTGTAATGAATTAAAATGATCTTTGAAAAAAGAAATACCTCGCTGTACTATTACGAGGTGTCGTCCGTCAAGTCGACCCTTAATTATCTGTACAGGAGGTACTCCCAAATGAATAATAAGCAAAAACAACGAATTAAGCAAGTATCAGAAACAACTCTTATCATTGGTGCAGATATCGCAAAAGAAAAGCATGTAGCCAGAGCTCAGGATTTCAGAGGGATTGAGCTTGGTAAACGGCTTATCTTTCATAACAACGATAGTGGTCTTACCCAACTCGTAAACTGGATTAGGGACTTACAAGCAAAACATGATAAAGAGGATGTCATCTTGGGATTAGAGCCTACGGGCCATTATTGGTTAGCAACAGCTCAGTTTCTTCACCAAAGTGGAATCAAAGTCGTTTTAGTTAACCCCTACCATGTAAAGAAAAGTAAAGAACTTGATGACAACTCACCCACTAAAAATGACATTAAGGATGCCCGTGTCATTGCTCAACTTGTCAAAGATGGAAGGTATACAGAACCTAATTTACTAACAGGAGTCTATGCCGAATTACGAGTCGCAATGGTTCAACGGGAACGGTTAAACAAAGAGTTGAACCGAGTAAAAGGCCGAGTCATCAATTGGCTGGATCGGTTTTTCCCAGAGTACCTACACGTATTCAAAAATTGGGAAGGTAAAGCATCTCTTGTGACGTTAAAGCGATTTCCATTACCGCAAGATATTCTCAAGTTAAAGCCCGAAGAGATTGTGGTTGAGTGGAAGGAAGAGGTTCAACGGGCAGTAGGGATGAAACGGGCTAAGCTGCTTGTTGAGCAGGCAAACGTCTCAATTGGTTTAACATCGGGTCTCACGTCTGCGCGCTATGAGTTAAGGCAGCTTCTTGAGCAGTATGAACTTTTTTCGAGGCAAATGGAAGAACTCATGCTTTACGTTGGGCAATTGCTGAATGAAATCCCGAGTTCAAAGAAAATGATGACTATACCCGGAGTAGGATGGGTAACTGTAGCCGGCTTTTTAGCTGAAGTTGGGGATATAAATGGTTATGAACATCCTCAACAAATCATTAAGTTGGCGGGATTAAATCTTAAAGAGAACAGTTCAGGTAAACACAAAGGGCAAACAACTATAGTTAAACGAGGTCGACCTCAACTTAGGGCCCTACTGTTTAAGTGTGTGTTACCTCTAGTCGCTAAAAATCCTGAATTCAAAGCAATACACCGTTATTTAACCACAAGACAAAATAACCCCCTAAAGAAAAAACAATCACTCATTGCATTATGTGGAAAACTCATACGAATTCTATTTACATTGGGGACAAAAAACCATACCTATAATCCACAAAAGGTTTTAAGTCTAGTTCATTTGGAGCAACATTTAGCAGCTTAATCGGATAGCTCATTAGAACAGATTCAAACTCATTCTTTATATACTTGAGGACAATTGAAGCATGGAGAAGCCGGAGCAATTTTATCCATAAGGGCGTTTGACCCAGCAGAGGAGCTTATCTGGCCTCCACCCCTTGAAAGGTAGAACGAAGGAATGTAAGGGCCGTTTACGGACCCCGTGAGACATGGGAGGGTAAACCGCAAGGGTGATTGTGGAGATCCATTATGCGATCATATTTTAAACTAGAGGCACTAGCCTTTGCTGTAACACAACCCCACCATCCATATAATCACATTGCTTCAATTATAAACCATCAAGCCGATATGCTCTTAAAGTGAAATTCTAAGAATGAGCGAGATATAACGAGAAAATTTCAAATTATAGAGGGAGGATATTTGATGAAAAGAGATGAATATTTGAAAAGAGAAATAATTTATTCGTCTATCTTTATTCTTATTGGAGTTATAGCTTTAATTAGTTTCTTTATAGGGTTTGAAAAATCTATGATGCTTGGAATTGCAATTGGATTTATTCCAACTGGAGTAGGTATGCTTTTGATTTATCAAAAAGCCAAGAAGCACACGGGACTTAAAAAGAACCTACAACTTGAAAAAGAGGAACGAAATATCTATATCAACACTAAAGCAGGGGATACGGCTTTTTGGATTTCCTACTGGTATATTGTTGTTGCTTTAGTATTTAGTAATGTTATTAACGTATCAATGCAGAGATTTACAATCTTCACACTAATATTTATGCCCGTCGTATATTTTTTCTTTGTTGCTCTAAACCATAGAAAATATTAAGGCTATCAAATTAGGAGGCTATTCATAGGGTGGCCGTCCATGGTGACCTATGGTTTTGGGGGCGTTCAGCATCGTATAACAGCGTTTTCCTTCCTGTGCTGATATGGCATGGTGGATTTAATTTATTAACAGCAAGTGACCAGGCAGGTGAAGTGATGGCAATGGTGTGTAGCATGTTAGTAATTATCCATGGTGTAGTATTGTCGAGGAAGCTTTCGAAGGAAGTTTATTAGTCTTTGATTAAAAGAGGTGTTATTTTTGGAAAGAGTAATTGCAGTTATAAAAGAAGGACATAGAACTTTAGGTTACCGTTTACTTGATGAGATCACAGCAACAGTGCAGGACTTGGGTTTAGCTAGTGCGTTAGAGTATATCAAAGAGAATGGTTGTCGAAATGCCCATGCAGAAGGTGTAGCTTTGGTGGCAGAAGAGGGGTCTATGGACATGTTACCTGTAATTGACTCTCGGACTAAAAAGTGTATTAAGAACGATAAAAACATAATAATAGGGACTTTTAAGCAGGGAGATAGGATAACTTCAATCAGAGTCACGGATTATACAGGTAGTATTATGGATATCGAGGTCGGACAACTTATGATGTTAGAGGAAAAGGGGTATTGTAACGCAAAAGTACAGAATGTGGGAGAAAAGAGGGCTATTAAGCCTTTGGATTTACCTTGGCCTGTCTTGAAGTGGTCTTCAAGTAAATAATACAAGCTATTTCCTTACATAATGAAGTTGAACAAATTCTCCAAAATGTCTACTTTCCTTAAAGGATAACTTTAGTTCAGGGTTATCCTTTTTAAACAGGGGAATGCCTTTTCCCAATATGATCGGCGCAACCGTAATAATGAACTCATCAACCAAGTTTTCCTTCAAAAATTGGTCTAGTAACCCTGACCCACCAACGAGCCAAATATTTATCCCGTCAAGGTGTTGCAGATTTTGAGTGAAATTAACAATATCACAGCTAACAAACTCCACATACTCGTCTCTACCAATTTTTGAATTTGAGAATACATAGCATTTTCTATCTGAATGCGGAAAATCATCAGCTAATACTAACATATGGTCATATGTTGTTTTGCCCATTATGATGGTATCAATAGTATTATAGAATTCGATGAATCCATTATCCCCATTCCCTTGGATTTCATTAAGCCAGTTGATATCACCGTCTTCCCTGGCAATAAATCCGTCCAAACTGGTTGCAATAAACAAGACAACTTTTCTCTTTTCGTTCATATACTTCTTCCTTGTCTTCATGTTTTTCGAATACCCCACATTGTAACTCATTATCCAACGTTGTTCCAGGGTCTCGTTACTTTAGAGTTTTCAGTATGCGGCTAAATTTATTCTATCAGCGTAGTAATTGGGGCGCGCCCCATCCATCTAACAATAGATTCGGGCAAGGGCGCCAGAAGAGAAAAGTTTCGGGAAGGTTCAGGCGCCATATCCCCGCACCTAAGATAAGATCATCTAAGGCTCTGGGAAGTCCGAATCCGGAACGTTATAGGTCATATCCGCAAAGATAGGAAAGGGAGGGGATTGTTATGGCTTTACACTACCATTTTCAAACTAAAAGGCCCGTTCCCCGTTCAAATATACGAATGTTTCTAGGGAAGTTGTACTTCACCTGGAGGCGATATTTTAGGTGGATATTTAATCGATCAATTAGATATGCCTCTACTATAAAGAAGATTGAGCTTCCTCATATAGTGGTATCCCATAAAACGCCATTGTATAGACGATTGAGGAATGTTGATATGTGGCTGCAGGAGAATAAAGTAACTAACTTAAGGTTGGCTTGTGGAAAGATAAATGGGATAACATTAAAACCCGGAGAGACCTTTTCGTTTTGGCGTTTGGTTGGAAAACCAACAAAAGCAAAAGGTTTTTTGGAAGGAATGGTTTTGACAAACGGTTCATTTACAGCAGGTGTAGGAGGTGGCCTATGCCAATTCTCAAACCTGATTTATTGGATGGCACTTCATACGCCTTTGACTGTGACGGAGCGGTGGCGACACACACACGACGTTTTTCCTGATGCAAATCGAACCCAACCGTTCGGAAGTGGTGCAACAGTTGTATATAATTATGTCGATTTGCAAATTAAGAATAATACTCCATATGAATATCAACTTAAAGTTAGTGTGGGGGATAATGACTTAGAAGGCGAATGGAGATGTGAACAGCCCTGCCCATTTAAATATCAAATCTATGAGAGCGAGCATCTGATAAAACAAGAATGGTGGGGTGGCTACATGCGTCATAATGCTATAAGGCGTAGCGTTTTAGACCTAAACGAAAATAAAATCGCAGATGATTTTGTTACAGAAAATCATGCCATTATGATGTACGAACCATTGCTTGGAGAAGGGACAAAGAATGTTCAAGAATGAATTTGGAGGCGGATACGTCATATATTAGCGTGTTCCCGCCACGTTGAGGATGATGATATTAAGTTAGAAGGTGGAAATAAATTTTTGTAGAAGTATATATCTTTATGTTCATTCCAAGGAAGCGGAAAAAGGCAAGGAAAATATAAAAGGTTATCGGGCAACGGTAATAGGGGGTGGGACATGAATTATAAGTCGATGGAAATATACTTCATGAGTGGAACAGGGAACTCTTTTCGAGCGGCTACATGGATGACGAAAATAGCCAACCAAAAAGGCATAAACTCAAAACTACATCAGATATCCAGATACTATGAAAAATCTGACTCGGGAGAAGGATTTAATGACTTGTTAGGAGTGGTATTTCCAACTCATGGGTTTACAGCACCTTGGCACGTAATTAGGTATGTTTTGCACTTACCACATGGAAGGGGAAAACATGCTTTTGTGGTGGCAACAAGAGCTGGGACTAGAATTGCATCGATTCCGTTCCCGGGTTTGGAAGGTACTGCAGGTTATCTTCTTGCACTCATACTGATTTTTAAGGGTTACATTGTTCGTGGGGTCATGGGGCTTGATATGCCGTCAAACTGGATGTCATTACACTGGGGTTTAAATTCTATAAACTCCAAGTTCATAATTGACAGAGCAGAGGTAAAAGCAGATGCTTTTATGACAAGTATTTTAGAAGGAAGAAAAGTGTATAGGGGAATTCTATCTCTATTATTAGGTCTAATGCTGAGTCCTATTTCTTTAGCGTACCTAGTCATAGGGCGGTTTTTCTTGGCAAAGTTGTTTTTCGCTTCTGGAAGCTGTACAGGTTGTGGATTATGCGCTAAAAGTTGTACAGTTAAGGCAATAAGGATGGTAGGAAGTAACAAGTCTCGTCCTTATTGGACATTTGCTTGTGAAAGTTGTATGAGATGTATGGGCTATTGCCCTAACACAGCAGTAGAAGTAAGCCATTCGTTTGCAATTGTTTTATACTTTGTAACAACACTACCAGTATCATTCTACGTATTAAATGAATTAAGTAACATTCTAGCGATAGAACTTAATGTTTTCCTAGTTAAGGTTCTGCTTGATTATATTTGCATATTGGTTTCATTTATTGTAGCCTACCATATCCTTAGCTGGCTTATTAAAGTTCCTTTACTTAACAAACTTTGTACATACACAACATTTACACACTTATATCGTCGCTATCACGAGCCTGACACAGCACTCAAAGATATTATGGTAGAAAACAAAAATGACTGAGTGTGCAATTTACCGCCACATCTTCTTAAGCTGTTCCCAAAATTTGAAAATGTGAAAGTAGTAACTAGACTTTGGGAACACAGGAACGTTTGGTGACATTCGCATAAATCGTGCGAAGGTTTTTGCTAAAAGAAAAGAGGATGAATTCGATGAAAAGACAACGAATCAGAAAAGCTATTCTGCTAATTTCATTTCTACTTTTTCCAATAACTATTTATTACTTTTCGCCTGTTTTGGTCATCCAGGGCGCCAGTCAAGGCGTCGTCGTTGGAAGTCTTATCCTTTTCGGGTTGATGTTTCTAAGTTCCCTCTTCCTCGGAAGGGGATTTTGCGGTTGGGCTTGTCCGGCGGGAGGGTTACAGGAGTGTTGTACCCTCTCTGTTGACAAAAAGGCAGCGGGAGGAAAGTTCAACCTAATCAAATATGTTATTTGGGTGCCATGGATTTTAACCATTATCGTATTGGCATTACTGGCTGGTGGCTTTAATTCAGTGGACTTTTTTTACCAGATTAATGACGGTATATCCGTATCAGACAAATTTGGCTACATTATCTACTACTTTTTCGTGGGACTCATCGTCTTATTGGCACTTGCAGGAGGGAAAAGGGCTTTCTGTCACTATGTCTGCTGGATGGCACCCTTTATGGTCTTAGGGTCAAAGATCAAATCAGTTCTGCCCATTCCATCTCTACGGGTTCGTCCGATCAAAGACAACTGTAAAAACTGCAAGTCCTGCGATGGAAAGTGTCCGATGAGCCTCCCAGTTTCAACAATGGTTCAACAGGACTCAATGGAGAACACGGAATGTATATTGTGCGGGCAGTGTGTTGACACCTGTACAAAAGGTGCTTTGAAGTTTTCATTTGGACTTCCCAATAGATAGGTTTTAAATTGGCTCTGCTGGGTCGCCTGCTATCCATGACGGGATTTTGAAGGAGGAGCTAGAAATCTTACTTCGCACTTGAAGGATAATTGTACAGCAATAAAACTATACGATAAATTAGTCTTTCCTATGGATCTATACTTCTTGCATGGCTGTGCCGTGGGAGCGGTTGGAGCGTTATTCCTGTGCTGATATGGCATGGTGGATTTGACCTATTAACAGCAAGTGACCAGGCAGGTGAAGTGATGGCAATGGTGTGTAGCATGTTAGTGATTATCCATGGTTTAGTATTGTCGAGGGAGCTTTCGAAGGAATCGTTGGACGATGTGTCCTAAATCATCCTATACGTTAGACGCCATGCCCAAGATATGAAAGGGGAAGGGGAGCAAGTGAGAACACTAAAGATTTATCAGGTTGATTCATTTACTACTGAGAAATTTAAGGGGAATCCTGCTGGTGTAGTTATGAACGCAGACGGACTTACCGATCAGGAAATGTTATACATTGCTCGGGAAATGAACAATTCGGAAACGGCATTTATATTCAAGCCAGATGGAACTGATCATGAGCTTAAGATCAGATATTTCACTCCGAAAACTGAAGTTCCAGTGTGTGGACATGCTACCATTGCCGCGCACTATGTTCGGGCACTAGAACATAAACTTAGCTCTTCAACAGTAATTCATAAGATTGGAATTGGAATTTTACCGGTTGAAATAATTAAAGAGAGCAATGATTATTCCATATTAATGACTCAGGGGAAAATTGAATTTTATCCACCACTTGTTATGCAAGAAAGGGATAGCATAGTTAATGCCCTGGGACTAAAAGAAGACGAATTAGATCAACGATGCCCAATTCAAATTGTTTCTACAGGACATTCGAAGGTTATGATTGGAATTAAAACTAGACGTAGATTGAACGACTTGTTCCCAGATATGCAAGCATTAGCCCAAATAAGTAAAACGATTAACTGCAACGGATATTTTGTTTTTACAATGGATTCGGAACAAAAGGATATTTTAACTCATGGAAGAATGTTTGCACCTTACATTGGAATTAACGAAGATCCGGTAACAGGAAACGCTAATGGTCCCCTTGGGGCATATTTAGTTAAACATGGATTGGTTGAACATAATAAGTCTAATTTTTCTTTCAAGGGCGAACAAGGGCATGCAATTGGGCGAAGTGGCCTAGTAAATGTGATGGTTCATTTAGATAATGGAGAGCCTGAACAAGTCAAAATTGGAGGAAGAGCGGTTATTGTGTTTAAGACCGAAATCGAGATTTAATAAAGAATTTAACACAGAAGAGATGACATTAATTTTCAAGGGTCAAGTTAAACCGGCACGGCGTCTAACAATGGGAGAAAGGGTGGTGGGTCAGTGGAAAGAACGTTGGTCGAATTGATTATTCTAACGTCAATTATCCACCTCGTTGATACCCTTGCCTACTCTGTGAGATTGAACTCTGTTAAGAGTGGGCAAGTTGCATTATCCTTTTCTCTATTTAATCTTATCGCACTTGTTTCGCGTACTGCTAATACCTTACAAGCCCCATTGATAGCAGGTGTTATTGGATTAAGTATTACTCAAGGTTTAAATCCAATAATGGATATGCGTAAAGTGATTTTTGCTGCAACAATTGGAACTCTAATGGGTGTACTTTTAATTCCTTCATTTCTAAGAATTTTCGAGAAAGCAGTAAATCGCCTAGAAGTAACGGGTTCTGTCCCATCGCTTGTTGTTGAGGCTTTACAAATAAACAATATCAAACGAATAGTAGAGAGTGTCACTAAACCTTCAAAGACAATGCTAGAAAGATTAAGGTATCGCGAAATCCCAAAGCGTTTGCTTATTTTAAATGCATTAGTCACAGGAATATATACGGTCGGCGTTCTTGCAGCAAGTTATTCGGCAATATTGGTTTCAGAGGAATATAGACTTGCTGTTGTTGCATCATCTGGAATGATCAATGGGGTTGCTTCAATTTTACTTACGCTTCTTATAGACCCAAAGTCAGCTATGATTACAGACCAAGCGTTAAGAGGAAAGAGACCCTATGGCGATGTTAAGGCACTCGTTGTGTTACTCATTACTTCTAAGTTAGTAGGGACTTTGTTAGGACAGGTACTATTCTTGCCCGCAGCCGAAGTGATTGCCTTTTTTTACAAGTAGTGACTACTTCATCAATAGAAAACTCATGATGTATGATGACTATTTTGTAAAGTTTGAGAATATGTAAACCTAATAGGGCAGGGGTTATAAGATTCAAGAAGTTATATGAAACGGCGCAGGAATGAAATTTCTGGGGAGGTGTTCAATTGGTAGCTGGAAAGCAGGGCAATTCAGCTAGAAGATATGATATAGATTGTGCCACCCCAAGGGTACCTGGCTAAAATAACACGATTCTCGCAACTTTACCATGATGAAAGCGGAAAACGCTGAGGTTATCGTTAGACGTTATATGACAGTGCGTTCTATCGGGGTAAGTTTTTGGGTCACTTAATACAGGGATAAGGTTTTTGCGGTTAGAAAATAATGCGCTCAGGAGTGTTTTTATTGAGGGAATCTAGAAATCCAAAATGTATACTCTTAATAATCAAGGTTCTGCATACTGTCATTTGGGCATTCTTAGTTCTAACTATTTTGTACATCCTATATGCTGCAATATTGGACAGAATAGGTACATTACTTTGGATCGCAATAGGTCTAATCGTAGTTGAAGGAATTATCCTGCTTATGAACGGAGGGCGATGCCCACTTACCCGTCTGGGAGAGAAATACACCGAACAAGCTGATGTTGGATTTGATATCTTTCTTCCGAAGTGGTTGGCTAAGAATAACAAAACTATCTTTACGACGCTCTATTTCGTAGGCGTAATAATAGTATTATACAGATTACTGACATAGTTGTTTGTTAATTAGTTTTGGGGCATTTACAGTTTGATTCGTTTGAGGCCGTAAAAGATTTCCCAGGCTGATAGGTTAAACGTTTAGTGGTGTGTCTCACAGGGGAACGCAAAGGTCCGTGCGTCCATGCGCGGACTTTAGGGGGAAAGATTTTTTAGTTAGAAAGGGTGATTATGATGTTTAAAGGGAAAATTTTAGGATATGTAGGACGTTTCTCGCTTGTTCATGTTATAACTTATGTAATTGCCGGCCTTATTTTTATGAAATTACAGAACTATACAAGCGCTTTCACAACTTCACATCAATTTGCTAACTTTAGATCATTGGGTTCCCCTATTGTTCGAGCTTCCGCATTGTTTCAGTTTTTACGTGGCATTTTCTTTGCATTGTTACTATTTCCTTTTTATAACACAATTGTTAATAGTGAACGTGGCTGGTTAATACTTTTTGGAGTTTTATGGGGGTTTACGTTGATTGGATCAGTATCAGCAACTCCAGGTTCAATTGAAGGTTTGATATATACTAGAACTCCGTTATGGGAACATTTAATAGGAATACCAGAAGTAACTATTCAAATGTTAGCATTTTCTTGGTTGTTTTTTATATGGGAGCGAAAAGTTAATTGGAATAGAAATAAAATGTAATTTGACGCTCGGATCCAAATATTACTGTTGATACTATATTACCGGGCTAAATTAATTTCAGAGAATATTATTAATGGGAAAATCTTACCCCAAAAGGGTTGTTCATTTATAGGGAAAATTTGCTCTGATAGAAGGCCCGTTCCCTGTTCAAATATACGAATGCTTCTCGGGAAGTTGTACTTCACCTGGAGGCGATATTTTAGGTGGATAAAGGGGGAATTCGTTTGAGAATTGCAGTCATAGCAGATATACATGGAAACATTTATGCGTTGCGGTCGGTCGTAGAAGATATTAATCGTAATAACATTGACGAAGTCATTTTCTTAGGTGACCTAGTGTTAAATGGCCTTTATCCAAAAGAATGTTTTACGTTACTGCATGAGCTAAAACCTACTATTCTTATTAAAGGTAATACTGATGGATGGTTTGATGAATTAGATGAAACATTGCTAATCCAAGAAAATAAAGAAAGTGGAATATTCTATAGGTATAAGTACTTAGTCGACCATTTGGGTAAAGAAGAAATCAATGAGATTAGGAAATTCTCTCAACCCCAAACGATTATTAGAGATTCAGTGAGAATCTTCTGCTGTCATGGTTCACCACGTTCTTATTCAGAACAGGTTTTAGAAGGCATGAGTGATGAAGATTTAAGCATAGCTTTTAATGATATTAACGCCACTGTTGTACTTGTTGCCCACACTCATACGAGGATGGATATAAATAGACATGGGAAAAGAATAATAAATCCCGGAGCAGTGGGATACTCGTTTGATGGAGATTCAAGAGCAGCGTATGGGATTTTAGAAGTTATTAATGACAAGATTTTATACGAGCAAAGAAATATTGAATATGACAGAAGTAAGTATATACAAGAATTGGCGCGATCTAATACTGGGTTTTCGGATAATGTAATAGAACTGGTTTCAAAAGGTTTGGTACCTAAATCGTATAGATGAATTTATTCGTATTTTCATTTTGCTAAGATAAAGTAGTTTATTACGGTTGGGCAGGGGGCAAAATCTAATGCTAACTATACAGCACGCAAAAGGCGCAGATTTGGAATCATTATCTAAACTATATGAAGAACTGATTGGCGAGCGAACCGATCTTGATAAGATGAATCAGAATTTCAGATTAATGGAGTCAAACCCTAATTATATCGTTTTAACTGCTAAAAAGGATAATTCAGTAATAGGCTCAGTAATGGGAATTATTTGCCTGGACTTAGTGGGTGAGTGCAAACCATTTATGGTTATTGAAAATGTAGTTGTGAAAAGTGCTTGGCGTGGTAGAGGAATTGGAGCAAAGCTTATGGAAGAGATCGAGGAAATTGGCCGAGAGAGAAACTGTTATTACACTATGTTCGTGTCAGGAAGTCATAGAAAAGAAGCACATCAGTTTTATAAAGCGATCGGCTATGATTTAGACTTTGTTCAAGGATTCAAAAAGTACCTGTAACAACAATATGTTTTACATCCAGGTATTCTCATTTAATAGAGAAAGATTTATTTCAGAAAGCAACTCAGTGGTAGTACCGTTAACTTCAGTACAGCATTCAGAGGGTAATTGGTTACAGAATTATTCAAGGCAATAATCATAATCGCGACATTTTTATAGTAGTAACGTTCTTAATTCTTTTAAGGAAACGTCTTGATAAGTAGAAGTCTGGGGCCCGGAACATCGAATAATGGAAAGAAGGAATGATTGTGGAAAATAAAATGCCCATGACCTCTAAATTACTCGTATTTCTTCATCTTTTATTGGGAATAGGGGCAATTTTCGGAGGTGGCGGATTAGTTATTGACCCCAGTGGAGAATTGATGAAAATGCCACTTACTCTGCTGGAACATTCTCCTTTTGAAAGCTATTTGATTCCGGGGCTCATCCTTTTTATCGCCATAGGAGTTTTTCCCTTGCTTACTGCCTTTGCCCTTGTCAAAAAACCGCAGATTGAATCCGCCAATGCATTCAATCTATTTCTCGATAAGCATTGGTCATGGGCATACTCGATATATCTCGGCTTTGTCCTCATTATTTGGATTACTATAGAGGCTTTCTTCCTGAAAGAGATGATTCATATTCATGTCGGCTATATCTTCCTCGGATTAGCTATACAAGCGGTGACATTATTACCCAGTGTGCAAAAATACTATTTAAAGGGCTAATATAGACACTTGTCATTGTTTACTTGGTCATCAATAGCTATTTCCTATTTTTAATAATTTGCAAATCTAAAATGATCTGTAAGAAAGGGGTATGTATTTTGACAACAAGAGAAGCAATTAGAAATTTTCTGGATCAGAAAACATTGGCCGTTGTAGGCGTATCTAGGTCAGAAAAGAAGTTCTCATGCAAGGGGCCGAATCAGAAGAGGCAATAGGTTTCAGTAAAAAGAATGGAATAAATGTTATACATCATCAATGCATCCTGATGTTCGCCGACCCGTCATTTCCACATAAGTGTCATCTTTACATATGGAAGGCATTAGGTAAACTACCTAAATAATATAAAGACAGACTAATTTTGCTGAGGAGGAAATGCATGAGAAGGAAGGATAAACAGGTTACTGATATAGAAGTTCTAAATAGCGTAATAAATAGCGCACTCGTTTGTAGAATTGGATTAGTTAAAGACGATCGCCCATACGTAATTCCACTAAACTTTGGTTTTGACGGAAGTAACTTATATTTCCATTCTGCTAGAAGTGGAGAGAAAGTAGAAATATTGAAAATAAATAGCCATATCTGTGTAGAATTTGAGCAAGATATCAGCATAATTGAAAATGAAAAACCTTGCAATTGGGGTGCACGGTACTTAACAGTTGTTGTCCATGGAACAGCTGAATTAGTAGTTGACTTAGTTGAGAAGAGATATGGATTAGTTCAAATACTTGAACATTATAAAGCCGGTGGAGACCAGTATCCATTTAGTGACGAAGAAATTGAACCAGTCCTAGTCTACAAAGTAATGGTTGAGGAGATAATCGGAAAGATTGGAGGACGATTATGAGGACAACAACTATAAAAGATAATAATATAGAAATCGCTGTTGTAAGTAGTAGCGAGATATTGATATCAGATGTTCAGTCGGCATTAGATTTTATGGCAACGATAAAGTATGAAACAGGTTGTAATCGTATAATTTTGTATAAATCAGCGATATGTGAGGACTTCTTTGACTTAAGTACAAAACTTGCGGGGGAGATATTACAAAAGTTTATCAATTATCAGGTAAAGATAGCTATTATCGGTGATTTTTCTGTATATACAAGTAAGAGTTTGAAAGATTTCATTTATGAGAGTAACAAAGGGAATGCAATATTTTTTCTGCCGAATGAAAAGCAGGCTGTTGAAAAATTGAGCAAAAATTAGTACGAAAGACCTTGATTATAGATGGGGGGGAGATTGAATGCCTGATCATGACGAAGTGTACGAGACCAAGGCAGAACAGTACGATCGTTTAATATCACGGGAGGATTACCTTAATAAGATTCCTCAAACACTTACCAGTATCTGTACTTTTGAAGGTGCTGAAATTATTGATTTGGGTGCAGGTACGGGAAGACTAACTTGTCTTTTTGCACCCATAGCTCAGTCAATATTGGCTTTTGATTTATCCGAACATATGCTAGAAGTTACTGCAGCTAAGTTAAGGAATGTCGGATTAAACAATTATAAGACTATTGTGGCTGATCACCGTTCTCTGCCCGTTGAAGATAAAAGTGCTGACATCGTTATGGCAGGATGGAGTATTTGTTATATCGCAAGCTTCAATGTTGATGACTGGCAAAACAACATAAGGAAAGTTATATCGGAAATGAAGCGTGTTGTTCGCCCCGGGGGTGAATTAATCATACTCGAAACGTTGGGAACAGGTAATGAAACTCCGCAAGCCCCTGATTTTCTTCAGGGCTATTATAATATGTTAAAGAACGAATTCGACTTTTCTCATACCTACATACGTACCGATTATCAGTTTGAATCCGTTGGAGAGGCGGAAGAATTGACGAGATTTTTCTTCGGGGATGAATTAGCGGACAGAGTCGAAAGAGAAAAGCTTACCATTGTTCCAGAGTGTACAGGAATATGGTGGTTAAGGGTTTGACCGTGTCATTCTAACGGGCGGTCATTACTTCACTTCAGGACAGGAGGAAATTTCCGTGGTAAGTAGATTGGCACTGTTGTTTGGGGCAAGTGGGTTAGTTGGTGGTGAACTACTCAATTGCTTATTGAATAGCCCGGTATACGAGAAGGTATTTATCCTTGTTCGAAAACCTCTCGGCTTAAAACATCCAAAACTTGAGGAGCGAGTCATTGAATTTGAAAATTTGGTTCAATACAAAGAATGCTTCAAGGTTGATGATGTGTTTTGTTGTTTAGGGACAACGATAAAGACGGCCAAGACTCAAGAGGCATTCAAAAAGGTTGATGTTGACTATCCTCTGGAAATAGCCAGACTAGCTAGAGAAATGGGGGCGCAACAATTCCTGGTTATCAGTTCGATGGGGGCGAATGCTAAATCTCGAGTGTTCTACTCCCGTATGAAAGGGCTACTCGAAGAAAAGCTCAAGGCGATAGGAATTAAATCGTTACATATCTTCCGACCATCGTTATTACTTGGAGATAGAAAAGAGGTTCGGTTTGGTGAATGGGTATCGACCTATGTAACAAAAGGCGTTTCATTCATCTTCGTAGGCTCGCTGAAGAAGTATAAACCTATCACCGCTAAAACAGTGGCCACAGGAATGGTTAAGGCTGCCCTGAGTAATGCAGTAGGTGTTCATACCTATCTATCCGATGAAATAACAGAAATGGCTTAGAAACGAGTAGGAGTTGGGTATATAAAAGATAAAATCAAAGAGATTTTCATTAATCTTGGCGCAGAAGTTTGCGGTGTTGCCAATATTGAGTTGTTTATCGATGCACCAAAGGGCTTTCATCCTAAGGACATTTATCCTGATTGTAAATCAGTGATTGTTTTTGCTAAGAAAATTCCGAGGGGATTAGCCTATGTAAGTCCGAGGATTATTTATCAACATTTTAATAGCATTAGCCCTGTGGAATTGGATAGAATTGCCTATTTAGCTTCTAATGAAATTGAAAAAACATATAACGGAATTGCCGTACCCATCCCTTCTGATGGACCCTATGATTATTGGGATGCAAAAGAAATGGAGGGGCGGGGTATAATTTCTATGAAGCATGCGGCTGTATTGGCAGGTATAGGAACCCTTGGGAAAAGCACGTTGTTGCTCAATAGTCAGTATGGAAATATGCTTAATATTGGTGCTGCTTTAACAAATTTGAATTTGCCATCAGATACGCCCGCTGAGAGTATTTGTATAAAAGAATGTAGCTTATGTATTGATAATTGCCCAGTTAGTGCAATAAATGAGTATAGTGTAAATCAAAAGCTTTGCAGAAAGTGTGCTTATGCAAGTAATGATAGAGGATATGATGTTGTAAATTGTAACCGATGTAGAACAAAATGCCCCATGGCTTTTGGGAAAAGGGGCTAAAAAAGCTGTCAAATACGATAATCTCGTATTTGACAGCTTTTCGTTTTTCTGGATTTATTCTACAACGTCTTGACAACTCGAAATAATATATAGTATAAATGGTGTATAACGATATATTATTCTTTGATTTTCCTTGAAAGGAGAATTATATTATGGAGATAACTCTTGATAATCACGATAAAGTAATTATTCATGCGTTGCAGGAAGATTCCTCGATTTCAAACTTAGAGTTGTCTAAGCTGATTGGATTGTCTCCTTCGGCATGTCTTGCAAGAACGAAAAACCTAAAAGAATTAGGGGTCATTCAACAATTTACCACGTTCATCGATGAAAAAAAGATGGGTATCGAATTGATGGCATTTACTATGGTTAATCTTTCCCCGCTCAATCGTGAGGTTGCCAATAACTTTCTGGAGAGAATTAATGAAATCCCCAATGTCATTGAATGTTATACACTCACGGGCAGCCGCGATTACCTGTTGAAGGTTGTAACGAAAGACATGTCTGCTTTTAGGAACTTTATCATTGATTCACTCATGGCGATACCCGGTGTGAGCCGAGTGGAAACGAGTATCGTTATGAATACGGAAAAACGTACATTAACCATTCCGCTTGATCTAGAGTAGACATCGAAAGACGGAATGAAAGTAGAGGAGCGGAGAATATCAACATGCAGGAAAAGATAAAAGCCTTAAAGGCAGCCTTTCCCTATACCCTTCCTGTAATGACAGGCTATCTGTTTCTGGGCATAGCCTTTGGTATCCTTTTAAATAGTAAAGGGTATCATTTTGGATGGGCGATTTTTATGAGTATTTTCATTTTCGCTGGTTCGATGCAGTATGTGGCCATCAATTTGCTGACTATGGCGTTTAATCCCTTAAATGCCTTTCTCATGACACTTATGGTCAATGCAAGACACTTGTTTTATGGGCTTTCCCTCTTGGAGAAATTCAATGAAGCAGGGAAGAAAAAGCCCTATCTCATGTTTGGACTTGTCGACGAAACGTTCTCCATCCTTTGTTCTACTGAGCCTCCTGAAGGCGTCGATCGAGGCTGGTTTATGTTCTTCATCACTTTTCTTAACCAAATTTATTGGGTGACGGCATCAGCTATTGGCGGTATTTTAGGTTCTTTGGTCTCCTTTAATACGAAGGGAATAGATTTTGTCATGACGGCCTTGTTTGTCGTTATCTTTATCAACCAATGGAAATCACAAAAAAAACATGCCCCAGCCCTGATTGGAGTAGGTGCATCGGTTGTTTGCTTGCTGTTATTTGGCCCGGAAAATTTTATTATCCCCGCGATGATTCTGATTATCGCAGCTTTGACTATGTATCGAAAATCGTTTGAGAAGGGGGAAGATAAATGTTACTTACCGTCCAGCAGTCGCTCATCCTAATTACCGTGATTGCTTTTGGAACCTTTCTGACACGAGCACTGCCTTTCTTTCTTTTTCCTCCTCATCGAGAAACCCCTAAATTTATTCTTTATTTAGGAGATGTGCTTCCTTTCGCAGCCATTGGTCTGCTCATTGTGTACTGCATAAAAAATGTGACGCTAATAGCCGCACCTTACGGTCTCCCTGAAGGCATTGCTATAACTTGTATAGCCCTGATTCACGTGTGGAAAAATAATGTTCTCTTGAGCATAGGTGGGGGAACCTTGCTTTACATGGCCTTAGTACAGTTTGTCTTTGTATAAAAAAACTCGACTTCTGGAGAGATACCTCCCTCTGAAGTCGAGCTAATTATTTGGAGGACAAGTTATTCGCATTTCTCCCCAATCTTTTCGCCCAAGAGTACATAGGTTTCATACCCTAATTGGGTCTGTTCTACGATGTCCTTATCAATCTTAATCTTACCCGCTTCGAAGAAGAGGATAACCGTGGAACCCCCAAATTTGAAATACCCCTTTTCCTCCCCGCGGGTTACTTTCTTATGGGGAGTATAGGTTTGAATGATTGAACCCACAAAGGTTGCTCCGACCTCGATATATAAGATGTCTCCAAAGTTATCAGAATGGAAGGTGCTCCATTCTCTTTTATTTTCACAGAAAAGCTTCGCGACCTTTTGAAGCGCGACTGGGTTTACGGAATAGTAAGCCCCTTTTATTTTTGATGTAGCCTCACACGTTCCACTATCGATGAAATGGAAGCGGTGATAATCCGTAGGACAAAGTCTTAGAATTAAGCAGGTTCCGTTGCAATATTTCTTAGCAACTTCCTCGTTTTTGATCAGTTCACGAAGACTATAGGTAAAGCCTTTGACCTGAACGAGCCTATCCAGATCTATAGTCTCATAGGCAAAAAGTTTTCCATCTCCGAGGGAGACGACGGAGCGTCGATCACTGTCTATGGGGCGTGCTGCTGGCTTTAACTTTCTATAAAAGAAGTCATTGAAGGAGGAAAAGTCCTTTACCGTCTTTTCAGCGATCGATAGATCAAGGTTGAATTTATGGATAAAAGGGTTTATTTTATTTTTACTTATCCTTCTATCCAGATACCAACCATAGAGGCTTGAACTCATTCTTTTTTTCAGGACGGATTCTAAAAGCTTCATGCCCATGGGGGAGGAGTAGGTCCAATTCAAAACCTTTTCTCCAGCTACTTTCTCAATTTCATAGCATTTATTTTTTCGGTCATAATACTTTATCATTGCTTCAACTCCTACTGAGGTTATTGTAAATTATTTTCTTAATTTTAACCACTCTTGAAAGCAGTAAATTATAAAAATATCTATTATGGACGATTTTTTTTACTCGCAAAACACCTGGACAGGTCGGGCGACCATAAACTAAATGAGGGGCCCCCACTTTTAGAGAGTGCTGGCTTGCTCAGAGCCTGACTCTACGATATAATAAGTAAAAAATGCCATGTCTGGGAGGTAGCTATGTTTGATCTCTTCAAGCCTACTTTTCAAGCGGATTCACTGGATAGCATCCCGATCGAGAAACTCAAACGGGAAGGTATACGGGGTCTTATTATTGACCTAGACAATACAATGACACCTTGGAACGACTTGGAGGTCGGGCCGAAGGTCGCGCAGTGGTTTGAAAAGGTACAGGCCGCTGGAATTCAGGCGTGTGTCGTATCCAATAATAAGCATAAGCAACGGGTTGCAGTCGTTGCTGAACACTTACGTATACCATTTGTATTTCGAGCAACTAAACCACGGCGTAAAGCCTTCCGTTCCGGGATGGAAATCTTAGGGACGGGAACTTCGGATACTGCTGTCATTGGGGATCAACTGTTTACGGACATCCTAGGCGGAAATCGATTAGGACTTTGCACCATTTTGGTATTACCCATAAGTGATCGAGAGTTTATCGGGACACGCTTTTTACGTCAAATGGAGCGTGTGTTGGTGTGGGCGATGAAGCATTTTGCGACTGCAAAACCACATAGCCCCAAAGTACGCTGAGACTGAATAAATAGGAATGGGAGTATCAAGATAACGGAATGGGTAGACCATTCCGTTCCGCTTATTCAAGAATAATTTGATTCCAGATATGACCGTCCATAAGTTTAACACAAGCCACTCCCATTATATCAAATGAGTGAAGCGCGTTTACATTAAGTAAGAAGGGAGTCTTGGTATGGAAAAGCATTTTGCGGTGATTGGTCACCCAATCGCACACTCCCTTTCCCCAGTGATGCACCGTGCAGGGTATCAGTCGATTGGCTTAAACGCTGAGTATCAAAAGTTCGAGGTTAGGCCTGAGGACTTAGGAGATGCCGTTAAGGGGTTAAAAGGTCTAGGGTTTTCAGGATGGAATGTAACTGTTCCCCATAAAGAAAAAATTCTTTCGTTCCTCGATGAGCTGACGTTAGAAGCTCGACGGGCAGGGGCAGTGAATACTGTAAGTGTGAGTGAAGGTCGGCTAGTCGGACATAACACAGATGGGATAGGGTTAGTCCGTTCAATTCAAGAATGGATCGATATAGAGCCAGGTAAAAAAATAGTAATATTAGGAGCCGGCGGGGCAGCAAAAGGGATTGCCATGGCTTTAGCTCCTTTAGGAGTCGAGCTCCACGTTTTGAATAGAACCGCTGAAAGGGCAAGGGACTTAGTAGAGAATATTCGCGGCTTCGGTGGGAAGGCTGAATTTGAGGAGTGGGGTCAAGGAGACTGGGTTTCCGAAGCTGACTGTGTGATTCAAACGACCACACTCGGCTTGGAAAGAGAAGAGTATCCCTTTTCACTTAAAGGAATTTCGCCCGCAACGTTGGTCGTCGATATCATATTCAATCCCTGGGAGACTGACTTTTTGCACTCTGCCAAACAACAAGGGTGCAGAACGATAAATGGGGCGGGGATGTTGCTTTACCAAGGTGTTGCTGCCTGGGAGTATTGGTTAGGGGGACAAGCCCCTGTGGGGGCAATGAGGGCCGCCTTATATAATACCTTGAAATATTTTTAAGACCCTATGGCTTAGATTCTCGCTCAGGACGAAAGCCCTTTTGTCGCGTAGATAATCGCACTTGTTTCGTAGGGTTTCGGCCCTAACGTGTAGATTTACTGGATTGAGGAGCGTATATGAAGGAAGGCAATCAAGGTGGCAAAGGCTTACCTTTAAGCTTATTAAAGACTCGGAAGAATTCAGGCTTCACGCTCCTTGAGATACTCCTTGTCTTAATCTTGTTAGCTGGTGCGGGTTTTGTCCTTCTGGTCAAACTTCCTGTTCAGCTTGAGAACCGGAATCTTGCTTTAGCAAGTACACAGATGATGCAGGAGCTTCGAGATGCCCGACAAAGTGCATTGGCAGAAAACACGTGGTATGAGGTCAGATTTTATCCAGAGACGAATACTTATAAAGTTCTAAAAGAGGGGAACATCTTCATCAAGACTATCCCTTTACCAGAGAAAACTAAATTTGTTAATCGCCCGAATACGATCCGTTTTTCTTCCTCGGGAACTCCCATTTTTACGGGGACTCCCCCTCTGACGGGAACCATTTCCCTGACCAATGGGAAGAATATTAGAAATATTATCACCGCGCTGATCACGGGGAGAATTCGTGAAGAAATAAAGTAAAGGAGGGGTTTATCGTGCGTTATCTGACGGCCGGAGAATCTCATGGGCCCAAGCTCGTGGGGATTCTCGAAGGGATTCCTGCAGGAGTACCCGTATCTAAGGAAAAAATGGATCAGGCCCTCCAAGATCGTCAGAAAGGTCCTGGCCGAGGGGGCCGAATGATGATTGAAAAGGACGAAGTGAATATCCTCTCTGGAGTACGAGGAGGTTTAACGACGGGTGCTCCTATTGCCCTAGAAATCCTGAATAGGGATTGGGCAAATTGGGAGAAGATTATGGCCTCGGGAAGTGAGGCCGACTGTGAAAGTCGAAAAGTCATCGCACCTCGTCCAGGACATGCAGATTTAACAGGGTCTTTAAAATACAGGACAGAAGTACGCAATGTTTTGGAGCGAGCTAGTGCTCGGGAGACAGCAATGCGTGTTGCGATAGGAAATATTGCCTTACAAATCCTCGCAGAGCTCGGGGTCGAAGTCCGTGGTCAGGTGATCTCTGTAGGCCGCGTTCAGCTGCAATTGGAAGACTCTCCTGAATTCTGGGACCGCGTGGAACGTTCGGAGTGGAAAGTAGGGGATTCTTCGGGAGAAGACGCGCTGAATGATCAGCTTAAGCTGGCACGAACAGAGGGAGAATCATTAGGGGGGATCTTAGAGATTCAAGTCAGGAATCTTCCTGCTGGTCTAGGGTCTTATGTGCAGTGGGATCGGAAGTTAGATGGTCGACTCGCCCAAGCGATTCTATCCGTTCAAGCAATGAAAGGGATCTCCTTTGGACTGGGCTTTGAAGCAGGCAAACGCTTCGGCTCTGAGGTGCATGATCCAATAGGTTACGAACAGGGTCAGGGCTATTATCATTTTGGAAATAATGCGGGAGGAATCGAAGGGGGTATGACGAACGGGGAACCGATTGTTCTCCAAGCCGTCATGAAACCTATTCCAACCCTTTATCGACCTTTGAAAACGGTAAACTTGGAAACGAAGGAACCGATGGAAGCGAGCATCGAGCGAAGCGATGTTTGCGCTGTTCCCGCCGCTTTGACAGTCCTTAAGCATGTGGTAGCTTGGGAAATCCTGCAAGCCGTCCTAGAGAAGTTTCCCGCTGATACCCTGGATGAACTTCGTCAATCTTGGGGTAATTATCAGAAGTATTTGAGAGAGCAATGAGTATGAGTGAATTTAAATTAAGAAAAGAGAAACAAAATATTATCTTGGTTGGATTCATGGGGACGGGGAAGAGTAGCGTGGGAAAGCGCTTGGCCAAAATTCTCGGCTGGAGTTTTATCGATACAGATGTTGAAATTGAAAGGCTGACGGGTTTATGTGTTTCTGAGATTTTTCGGAGGCATGGAGAAACTCGTTTTCGTTCAGAAGAAAGACTCCTCGTACGGCGCTTAAAAGAACGAGTGAATTGTGTGATTGCAACCGGTGGGGGGGCTGTACTTAATCCACTGAATTGGGAGGAATTAGCCCAAAGTGGTGTAATGGTTACTCTATATGCTCCTCTTGATGTGATTTACGAACGTATTGGGTATCGAAATGATCGCCCTTTATTAAGGGGAGATCGAGAAGAGATTGAGGAGCGCTGGGCGAAGCGACAACCTATCTATAGACAGGCAGACTTAATTATTGATACGACAGATATGGGTATAGACGAAGTCGTTCAGGAAATTATCTGCGAGATCAAAGGGGGAGTAAGCGATGAAAGGGCAGAAAATTGATGTCGCCTCACAGAAACCGTATCCTGTTTTCCTTGGGGTGAATCTCGAAGATTTAGGAGCATACTTGACGACACGAATTGGATCTTCAGGGCACCTTTTGGTGATTACACACCCCCTAGTGGCCAAGCATCATCTGGAACGTCTTAAAAAAGGACTTGAAGCCTACCGTGTGGATACCTTGGTCGTCCCTGAAGGAGAAGAGGAAAAATCCTTAGAGCGGCTAAGTGAGTTGACAACGGCTGCTATAGCCTGTGGCGCGGATCGAAAGACGGTTGTTCTTGCGCTCGGCGGTGGGGTGATCGGCGATTTAGCTGGCCTTTTCGCGAGCCTATTTATGCGTGGAATTCGTCTCGTGCAACTTCCGACAACCCTCTTGGCAATGGTCGATAGTAGCATCGGCGGAAAAGTTGCAGTGAACCACCCCGCAGGGAAGAACCTCCTTGGAGATTTTTATCCTCCGCTGGCGGTCTGGACTGATTTCTCAACCTTAGAGACTCTCCCTTGGGAGGAAGTACAGAATGGCTTAGCAGAGACGATTAAACATGCTGTTATTGCCGATTCAGAACTTCTCTCTTTTCTCGAGAAACATCAAGTGGCAATTACAGAGCGCAACCCTGAACTTTTCAGACAAATCAGCTCACGCTCCTCTGCAGTAAAGGTCAAAATCGTTTCGGAAGATGAGAATGAACAGGGACGGCGATTGTTCCTTAATCTCGGACATAGCTTTGGACATGCTTTGGAAACTGAAATGGCCTATAAAGGGATTAGCCATGGTCAGGGAGTGAGTATCGGTATGGTGGCGGCTGCCCATTTTGCCCAAGAACGTGGATTTATGAGCTTGGAGGAGGTGGAAAGACTGATTTCCCTCTTAAAGGGATTTGGGCTTCCTGTCAACATACAAGCAAAAGACCCACAAATCCTTCTCAATCTAATGGGTGCAGACAAGAAAAATCAGAACGGGCAGAAAGTGCTCGTTTTACCCAAAGGAATCGGGCAAGCCGTGGTGATTAAAGATGCTCTAGATGAGGAAATCCTGAGGGCTTGGATGAAGGTTATTCTCTAGTCCGATCAACCCGCTACGGAACGGTCATGACCGTTCTCTACGACCGTCAAACAAATTAAGGTCCTGTGTCACTGCAAAAAATGACGTGACACAGGGCCTTTTTATTGAAGACGGTCTTGAATGTTACATGTAAGTTATGCATCCGTAGTAGGACCATGTAGGGAATGCTCTTGACCGTTCCTCTCTGAGGGTGTTGATTTGAGGAATAGACTTTGCTGATTAACCGGAAGAGCAATTCATAGTCAAAAGAACCTGAAAATTATCGAAGAATCCGAGAAGCAATAAGGTTATAGATAAATACAGGAAATTGTGTCGTGCTGTCCTTTGACGAAAGGAATTCAAAGTATAATAGATAGAATATGTACGTTTAATAAAGAATAGATGACTTTTATCCCTGATTAGAGTGAATATGGGATGATTGGAGCTCGATTTAATGAGCAATCAAAAATTAAAGTCACCTCAAAGGAGTAACAAGGGTTTTACCTTACTCGAAGTTTTGCTGGTTCTTTTTATCATGATGATTTTAGTCTATCAAGTTGCACCTCGGTTCACTTCTTCGGAGAGTCTAGCACGTGTGAAAGCGGATTCCGCTAACCGCCTGCGGATTGAAGGGGCAGTGGAACTATATACGCTGGATACCGGAGAAATCCCAGGGAGTATAGAGGATCTGATCTCACCAGCCACTGAGGTGAGAGGGTGGAGCGGACCCTATTTGGATCGGGCACTCGTGAATCCAATGAAGGGGGCTTTACCCTATGAGCTCGATGCTCAAGGGAAAGTGAGGACGACGACTCCATGAATTCTGGAAAGGGTGAACAAGGTTTTGTCCTTTTGGATGTTGTATTTGCGCTATTTCTCTTTACTCTTGGGTTTTCAGCCTTATATGGATTAACCGAAGGGGCAACTCAAGAAGCTCAGCAAGTGATTAATCTAACAGAGGCTGCGAATCACGCTCAATATTTAATGGAAGATCTGGCAGCACATCCTTGGATAGATAATTTCGCGGAGAGTCGATGTAAACCGGGTGAAACTGTGGAAGGGCAGAAGGGACGCTTTAAGTGGCAGGTATTCGCTGAATGGCATACCCCCGGGGAATTGTTAAGAGTTCAAGTGAAGGTCACTTGGAAGGAGAAACAGAAAACACGGAATTATACTCTAGATACTCTTTTCTCGATCCAGTGATTAAGCACTGAGCATGAAGAGAAGGGGAGAAGAAGGGGAAAGAAGCTAATGCTTGAAAAAGAAAGAATAGGCGTCATGAAGGTATCAGATTCAGGCTTCACGTTAACGGAAGTCATTCTAGCTCTCCTCATCACGGGAATACTCCTATCGGTCTCCATACGGTTTTTCACGGAGCAATGGCGATCAGGTCAAGCATTAAAAGAGAGAATGGAGGCCCATTATGCCGTCATGAATGCTGGAAGAACGGTCCTTGATGCCATTCGCGAGGCTGAGTCAGTTCAGTGGAACTCCGCTGGGATATTGACCGTTTCCCCAGGAGGTCAGGCTACCTATTCTGATCAGTACTATATTGCAGACAAGGATTATGACGGAGTCAAAGATTTGTATCGCTTTCACAAAGGTGCACATAATCCGGTAGTCAGTGGAATAATCGATTGGACGTGCTCCAAAGGAGAGTCAGGATTATGGACGGTTACGCTCAAAGGAAAAATAGGAAACCAGGCACTCGAATGGCAAGGGTTTATCAGGCAAAGAGCGACCCAACTCGTGAATTAGGTTTTGTTACACTCCTAGTACTTATCCTCTTTACGATGCTTTCAGCCTATGGTTTTGAAATGTACCTTAAAGCGCATCGCGAAAATATAATGGTCCGGCGCGAGGTGAATTCACGACAAGCCGTCTATGCGGCTGAAGGTGGAATTGAGTGGGTAAAAGTAAAGTTAGAGGGAGACCCAGATTTTCCAGGAGGACAGCTAATACTCGGGGAGGGAACGGTTGACGTCATGGTAACGGGGGTACAAAGCGGCTATAAGGTGACATCTATGGCACGGTATGGCTTAGCAAAGCGGAGGCTGGAAGTGAACCTTGAAAAGAGTATGGACCAGTGGGTAATAACGGAATACCAGGAGCTTCATGCCGATGAGTAAAATTAATGATTGGGCTATCTCAAAAAAGAGTAAAGGAAATCCGAAAATGCTCCTCACGGAAAAGGGGAATCACTTTTTTCGTGAGGGAGGTTTAGGACAGTATCTTATTTCTCATAAAATAATTAACTCTAGCCAACTTTCTGAGGCTTTAATGGAGCAAGAAGAAACGGGTGAACGGCTAGGCGAAATTTTCGTTAAGCATAAGATACTTACCCAGGATCAAATGTTGGATGGGCTAGGTGGGTATCTGGGGATTCCGAGAATAGATCTGACTCAAGTCGAAATTGACCCGAGCGTCGCCTCGATTCTGAGTGAAGAAATCGCCTTGCGTTATCTCCTAATTCCAGTGGGCTTAGAAGAGGGAATTTTGCAGGTGGCGATGACGGATCCGGCGAATCATCGAGCAGTCGATAATATCCGGATTTTGACTGGTTATAGTGTGGAGCTCTTCTTAGCGACAGAATCACAAGTCAAGGCTGCGATTAGAAAATACCTCACGGTTGAAAAATCCATCGCAGAACTCGCCTCAGGGCAAGAAGAACGTCCTGAAGAATCCTTGGGACGGATCAAGGGACTCGATGCTGAAGAGGGAAATGATGCGCCCACCATTCGACTCGTTGATTCTTTACTCAGAGACGCGATTCAAGCCGGAGCCAGTGATATCCATTGGGAACCGGGAGAAACGGCTTTACGGGTTCGCTATCGGATCGATGGGAAGCTGGAAACCAAGCGTTCTTTCTCACTCAGTGTCGCCCGCAATCTGCTCGCACGGATTAAGATAATGTCACGCTTAGATGTATCAGAACGCAGACTTCCCCAAGATGGAAGGACCACTCTTCTCGTGAATGAAAAAAATATTGATCTGAGAGTTTCTTGTTTGCCAACAGTCTATGGAGAAAAAGTAGTACTGCGAATCCTCGATCCCGATACGGCACAGCGCTCTTTAGAATCGCTCGGGATGAGTAGTGAAGTAGAGGCGGGGGTACGAAACCTGATTACTCAGCCACATGGGATAATCCTCGTAGTAGGCCCAACCGGGAGCGGAAAAACAACAACGCTTTATGCACTCTTGCGTGAATTAACTTCAGAGAGTCTTAATATAGTTTCGATCGAAGATCCAGTGGAATACCAATTGCCGGGTGTGGTCCCAGTTCAAGTGCACTCAAAAATAGGATTGACCTTCGCTCATGGATTACGCTCTATCTTAAGGCAGGACCCAGATGTTATTATGATAGGTGAAATACGGGATGAAGAAACTGCGAGGATAGCTATTGCAGCTGCTCTGACGGGGCATCTTGTTCTTTCAACCTTACATACGAATACAGCTTCTGAGGCGTTTACCCGCCTTCTTGACATGGGAATTGAACCGTATTTACTGGCTGCGGTCGTGCGGGGAGTCTTGTCCCAACGTTTAGTTCGTCGTCTCTGTGACCACTGTAAAAAGCCATGGGATATCAATACTCTAGAGCAAAGGGCTATGGATTTACCAAAGGGTGTGGAGCGGGTTTTGCAGGCGACGGGTTGTTCACACTGTCGGGGAACGGGTTACTCAGGAAGAATCGGCCTTCATGAACTTCTGCGGTATAATCAGGATATTAAAGACCTAGTCTTGGAACGCAAGAGTTCCCGAGTCATAGAACAAGCGGCCATAGCGGCAGGGATGATCCCTCTTCGGCAGGATGGGTATCTTAAAGTGAAAGACGGACTGACAAGCCTAGAGGAAGTATGGTATTCAACAACTGGAATGACTTAGATATTTAGGGAGTGAAGTGTGTGGTCATGATTGATGATCTATTAAAGCTTGCGGCGGAACGCGGTGCGTCAGATATTCATTTAACGGTTGAGAGCCCACCTGTTCTGCGGATTGATGGAACTTTGACACGAATTGGAGAGGAACTGTTAGCTCGAGGGGATATTGAGAAATTAGCCCAATCCTTGATGAATGAGTCCCAGGCGCAGAAGTTTTCAGAGTTAGGGGAATTGGATTTTTCCTATAGCCTTCCGGGGGTTGGACGATTTCGGATCAATGCTTTTCGCCAGCGTGGATCAGTGGGAATTGTAATCCGGTTAATACCTTTCCTGGTTCCCACACCAGAGCAATTAGGACTCCCTCCTGCTTGTGTGGAATTAGCGAACCTCCATAAAGGGTTGGTGCTCGTGACGGGTCCTACGGGAAGTGGAAAATCTACCACGTTAGCAGCATTGGTTGACTATATCAATCGGACGCGCTCTTCTCATATTGTCACTGTTGAAGACCCTATTGAATATCTCCATAAGCATCGCTTGAGCCTTGTAAATCAGCGGGAAATTGGCAATGATACGATGTCTTTCTCGAATGCCTTACGATCAGTTTTACGTCAGGATCCAGATGTCATCTTAGTGGGTGAGATGAGGGACCTCGAGACGATAAGTACCGCTGTAACCGCTGCAGAAACAGGTCATTTGGTCTTTAGCACGCTTCATACCAATGATGCAACACAGGCCGTAGACCGAATGATAGACGTCTTCCCGCCACATCAACAACAGCAGATACGGGTTCAATTGGCAGCAGTACTTCAAGGAGTTGTAGCACAACAGCTATTACCCCGAGCGGATCAACAAGGAAGGGTTGCGGCGCTGGAAGTACTGCTCGTCACACCAGCAGTGAGGAATCTTATCCGAGAAGGAAAAACACATCAAATTCCTACGGTTATTCAAACCAATGGCAAATTAGGAATGCAATCAATGGAGAAAGCGATTCAGGATCATTTTAGAGCAGGGCGTATATCAAATGAGGTGGCTCTAGAGAAAACCCAAACACTGGGACGGTAAGAGGTATGGAAGATGGGTAATCGCAGCTTTTCGTGGAAAGCGCTTGATCAGGATGGGCGTATTCTTCAGGGAACTTGGGAGGT
Source organism: Desulfitobacterium elongatum (assembly GCF_055378975.1). Lineage (NCBI taxonomy): Bacteria > Bacillati > Bacillota > Clostridia > Eubacteriales > Desulfitobacteriaceae > Desulfitobacterium > Desulfitobacterium elongatum. Next base: position 1,721,773 of record NZ_AP038772.1, read on the forward strand.
CAATCGGGCAGCTGACGTACGAGCACAGTTGTTTTCCCAAGGGTACTACCCTTTGAAGATTCTCCGCGAGCGAAGAGTTCTTTACACTCTGGTTTCTTCTTTGGATTATCTGAATAAGAAGAGTGATCAACTTAGGATTTGGGCGGGTATTACTAAGCGTTTATCTATTCTCCTCCAGAGTGGGATATCTCTTCTTCAAGCGATTGAAATACTGGGAGTGCAGGAGAAACGGTCTAGGTTCAATCTACAGACGTGGGATTTAGTCAAGGAGCAGCTTGAGGCGGGGGCAGAGTTTTCAGAGGCACTCGATTCTCTAATTCCTCCCCCTTCACCCTATATTCGGGCCATGATTCAAGCCGGAGAACAAGGTGGGAGATTACCCGATGTCCTGGGGCAAATGTCAGTCGAACTTGAAGAGAAGTTTATCTTCCGCCGCAAATTACTCGGTGCTTACGCTTATCCTGGTTTTCTTTTTTTGCTTACTTTTGGTGTAATCTATGCTTTAAGTGTGTTCGTTTTGCCCGTTTACGAGCGGATTTTTTCAAATCTTGAGACAGAACTTCCTTTATTAACCCAAGTCATTTTCGAGATAACGCAGTTTATCCCCTATATTGCTCTGATAATACTTCTTATTTTGATAGGTGTACCCTCGATCCTTCGGCTTCGTTATCCTGATATTTGGAGGGAGAAACTAAGTGAAGGTTTCAGTCGCATTCCGCTCTTCGGTAGAATCTATCGCCTAAACGATTGTGTGCAATTTGCACAGATGCTGGGCACTCTTCTTGGAGCTGGAATTCCACTGATTGACGCTTTGAACTTGACAAGTGGAACGGTCCGAACTTACCCCATGAAGGAAATGATTAAGCAACTCGAAGTTGCGGCTCGTGAAGGGAGACGCTTGGCACCGACTCTTCGTCAGAATCAAAGTTTCCCACGCGATGCTTCTCAGATGCTTGAAGTGGGGGAAGAATCGGGACAGCTTAGTATGATGCTTCTACATATGGGGAGGATGTTTCGGATGGATCTCGAGGATCAGATGGAGAATTTGCCTCAAATCATAGGGCCACTTCTCATCGTCATCTTGTCCGCTATCATCGGATTGGTAGCGGTTGGGGTACTCCTTCCTATCTTTGATGTGGGGACACATCTGCAATAGGACAATGGATCGATGAAGAGAATTTGTTTTAAAAGGGAGAATATATAGTGGAAGAAAAGTGGAAGGAAAAATCTCACTCTCAGTCAGGTTTTACGCTAGTCGAGGTCTTAATGGTAGTTGTAATCTTAGCTATGCTCTCGGCAATCGCAATTCCGAAGGTAAGCGCGAGCTCAGATACAGCACGGAAAAACGCGGATGTCGCGACAGCCCATCAAGTAAAAGCGGCTTTAGATCGTTATCAGGTGGAAAATGGAATTTATCCGAAACCCGCTCAATTAACTGATGATAACAACGGTACTGTTACATCGACGGTACTCATTCCAAAGTATATCGGTAAGCTTGATGTAAACACGACTCAACAGCAAGCTGAGGATAAAAAGGGATTTGCAGTAGCTGCACTCGAGACGGATGGGACGATACCCGCCGACTCGAAGACGAATCTCATCATGATTTATTTAAGTTCTGATGGTTCAGCCGCCGAAGTCCGGGCATATGATGCGAAACTTGAGACTGTGCTTTGGACCTCTGCAAATTAAGTTGATTTTGATTGAAAGGACTAACATCGTGGGACTAGAACTAAGCCTGTTTATTGGAGCTTTTGGACTAATTATTGGTAGTTTTCTAAACGTTGTTATATACAGAATGCCCAGGGGGGAGTCAGTTGCTTATCCTGGGTCGCATTGCCCTACTTGTGGTCATATGCTTAGGGCATGGGAACTTATTCCGGTTCTCAGTTATCTGATATTGGGTGGACGATGTGCGAAATGCCGGGAGAAAATATCGATACGCTATCCCTTATTCGAACTGACGAATGGACTACTTTACTTCTATGCAGCCAAGCAGGATACTTCTGGGTCATTCCTACAACTGGGGGTGAATCTCGTCTTTCTCTCTGTTCTTCTCGTGCTCGCGGGGATTGATTGGGATACCTACCGTTTACCAGATATCTTCACTCTTCCCCTCTTGGGGATTGGGATAGTTTCAGGATTTCTCCTTCCAGGTGATCCTTCAGGCTGGGTAAGCCTAGGATCGGCCCTTGGGGTGGGTGGATTCTTCTGGCTGATTGCTCTGGTTTATCCCAAGGGGATGGGACTGGGTGATGTGAAACTTATTGCTGCTTTAGGAGCATTTTTGGGTTTTCCTAAGGTTCTGCTTGCTCTCTTTATCGCCAGCCTTGCGGGTTCTATTATTGGAGGCTCAATGCTCTTATTAAAGCAAAAAGGCTTTCGTGAACAGATTCCTTTTGGTCCGTATCTCGTTTTGGGTGCATGGATCGCCTTCTTTTGGGGCGATGCTTTGGTCACTTATTATCTTTCTACTTTCTAATAGCATCGTCGTGATTAATTCATTCTCGTAGACGAATGTTGGGTTGGGGGGTATCGAATCAGATGAGATCACGTGAGTACGAACAAGTAAGCGTTGAACTAACGGATCATGAGATTCGCTGGTTGTGGTATAACCCAGGGCGGAATAAAGAAGGGATTAATATGACTCCGGTCATATATGAGATTATTCCTCTTCCCCAAGGGATTATCGAGCAGGGGCAAGTTCTTCAGCCCACGGAATTAACTCGCATATTAGAGAGACTTCGAGAAGCTCATGGAACCAAAGGAAGAGTTAGGGTGCGGATTGGAATCCCCTTTGCGAATAGTTTCATTCGTGAGTACACCCTTCCTTGGGTTTCTAAGCGTGAACGAGCTCGTCTTCTCTCCTATCTCGCAGATGAAGAAATTCCAATCCCGGCGCATGAAAGGGTTTCTGATTCCTTTGTCTCTGACGAGAATTCTTCACCCAGACGCTTGAGTGTCATTTTGTCGGGGATAAGAAAACCGGTTCTTTCAGGAATCGATGCGAGTTTTGAGGTCGCTGGCTTTTCCATCGAGATGATCGGGTTTTCCCTGATTGCATGGGCAAGGTTACTTAACTTTAAAGCGGAGGACTATACCCTTTTGATCAAAGAACAAATGGGTATGGTTCAGCTTATTCTTTATAAAGGTCAAATTCCGGAGATCACACGGGTGATCCCACCTTCGGCTAAGCATTACGGAGCAGAAGAGTGGGGTCTAGAAGTTCAACGTATTCTAGCTTATTTTTCAACCATGCACGAGCAAGTGAACATTCAACGGGTTGTCGTGAGTCAAGGAGTTGAGACCGAAAATTTAGGTCGGAGGATCTGTGCATACCTAAGTCTCGAAAGAGGGATAGAGCCGAACTTTCAAGTGTTGGATGGTGCTATACCTTCGCTGCCTCAAGTGGAAAACTGCTCCAATCCAGATAAGCTCTTAGCTGTGACAGGTATGGCACTTGAAGAACCCATGACATCCCCTCATAATTTTTGGCGAGGAGAAATCAAAAGGAAAATAAGGCAAAGGAACAAGTGGATTGCCGTAGGATTATTATTTGCCTTAACTTTGGCAGAGCTAGGTATACGAGTTTCTACAGCCGATAAATTGAGTGCTCTGGATCAAGAGGTCCTGCAACTCCGTACGACAGGGGAAAGCATCGAGCAAATAAGAAAAAGTCAAGGTGATCATAATCGGGCTTGGACTAATCTTGCCGAGAATTCGACCACAGTGGGTGAGAATCTAACCCTATTAGAGGGTTTAACTGGAAACGGAATTCTGTTTGGCCGATTAGAGCTTAAGGATGAGACCCTGATTATCCAAGGAAATGCATCTGAGGGGGCTTCAGTTCAGAGGTTATTAAATCAACTTCAACAGTTAGGATGGGAGAAAGCAAGGTTAAGCAATTACCATTTGGATGAGAATCGTGATTCTGAAGCTGGACAGATCGCATTCACGTTCATTGCAGAACGAGTAGGGAAATAGGGGAGATGAGCTTGCTCTATCTAAGAAAATCTGTGAAACTAGGGTTTCGCAATAAGCCATTAAAAGCTAATCTAGAACGTTCTACAGCTAAACATGCAGATATTATGCTCGTCGGGGTTCTCATTCTTTTTATCCTGATGGGAGGAAGCCTTTTCCCCCTCTTTCGTGAACTTGCGTCACTGCAAGGTGAAAAGCAAGCTTGGGAGGAGGCTGCCTTGCATGCGCCAATTGAGGGAAAAATAGATATTGGTCCAATTGCTGAGGACATCCCTAGCATGATTGATCAGTGTGCTCAAATCTTTAAGAAAGAGGATATGAAAATTCACTCTTTTAATTTGGAGCGCTTCGGAGATGGGGGAGGAAGTCAGTCCTCCTTCGTGAATTTTGCACTCGTTCGTTTTGACCTAAGAGGGACTTGGGAGGGCCTTCGAAAGGGTTTAGAAAAGATTGAGTCCCTTCCTAACCAGGTGATCCATATCCAAGAGGCAAAACTTACAAGTGCAGGAGGAGAAATTCTTCTCAAAATTTATTTTCAAGAACCTGACAATCCCCCTAAACCATAATATGGAAAAGAGGGGGTGGCCCTATGCCTGAATATTGTATTCAGCCGGGAGATACATTTTACCAGCTGGCTCAACGCATGGGTGGGACCTGTGAAGAATGGATACAAGCCAATCCAACGCTGAATCCGAACTATCTGCAAGTTGGACAAATGATAGTCCTTCCTGGATTAAAGAATCCCAAAGGACGTGAACAATACGCCGAGGTTAGCCTTGATGAAGGAACAGAGTATGCGGGAGATCATCTGGATGATATCGAGATGGAGATTGAAGGGGTAAGGTTCAGAGTCAAACGGATTGGGGAGAGCCGAATTCCCCATGAAATTCATCTAACTGTTCCACGGACAGAAATTCGTAAGATTCAACCCCAGGGCGTAAACGGACCCTGTGAAGTGCAGATTATGCTCAGTAATGTGAATATCATTCATTCCCCACGCCTAATGAGCGAAGGGGGAGGAGCAACAAAGGCGGGGAGTCAAGGGAGTACGAATCAGTCAGGAACTCAAGAGGGTGTGAATCAAAGTGGCACCTTAGGCGGGCAACGAGCAAATGACACGCAGGCCCTATCTCAGACCAGTGAACTTCGCTTTGATATACGGCCAGATCTGCCTCCGGCTTCACGATAATTAAACATCGGCAAATTTTAAGAGGGGCTTCCCAAAAAAAATATGGGAAGCCCCTTGCATATCTATAGAATCTCGTTAATCACCCCGGCGGCACATATTGCTGCCAGAAGTCCAAACGCTCCCCAAAACTGTCCGATTCCGTTGATTAGGCTAATCTCAGGGAGCATTCCGGTAAGTACTGTAACCCCTATAGACGCTCCGAGATATCTGCCCAGTTGGATTAAACCACTAAGAACGGTCCTGTCTTCGCTCTTTATGGCATTCTGTGAATTGATAAGGAAGGTTGCCATGATTCCGCCGGTGCACAATCCGATCAATACTTCTAATAGATTAAATACAACCAGATTCCCTATACTGATGGAATAGAGCAGGATTATCGAACATGCTGACATCACTAACCAAAGGAATTTTGTATAAAGACCTGACCTGAACTTAGTTGCAAGCCTGCTGCTGACGAGTAGTCCTACGGAGATACCAAGCATGAAAAGGAGGAGCATCTTACTTTCATCCATCTTGAAGCCTTGTTTACTGAGAATAATTCCGCACAAGGGGAGTAGGGTGACAAGGCCGTACATTACCCCTCCCGCTAGGATAGCACTTATTATGGAGCGTCTGATAATCTTGGCTTTGAGGAATTCCATTTTGATGATAGGGCTATTATGACGATTTTCAATAATGAAAAGTAGGACTGAGGTACTTAAGAGGGCTAGAAGAAGCAATACCCCTCCGATACCCCATTGGCCTTGCTTGCTTAAAGTATTTGAAAGGCTCACGGTAATCACACAGAAGACTCCAAAAATCAGGCCACCTGCAATATCTATCTCAGATGGGTTCATTGAAGACTTGCTTTCCTGATACTTACCGCCTAGGGCAACCAAGAGACTTGACACAATGACCATTCCTAAGTTAAGGAAGAAAATCCAGTCCCAGCCCAACTCTTTGGTGATGTAGCTGCCTAACAGGGGGCTCAGGAGGTTTGCCAAAAGCTGGATAAAGGCAAAAACACCGATCATGTTTCCTCTTTTTTCAGGCGGAAACATATCTGTAACCATGGCCATGGATACAGGAGTAATAATCCCTGCTCCCAAGCCCTGAATCACCCTTGCGCCTATTAAGTGGGCCATATTAGGAGAAAAGCCTCCATATAAGCTCCCTACGGCAAAGATACTCATGCCCAGGATAAAGAATTTTCGTTTACCATAGATATCGGCCAACTTTGAAAATAAGGGGATCGTAGCAATTGAAGCGAGCATGTAACTTGAAAATATCCAACTGTATAAGTTGCTACCTCCGATCTCTGTCACAATGTACGGCAGAGCGGTGGCTAGGATAAGTTGCATCATACTCATCGCAAACATACCAAGGAGTAAGCCGACAAATCCGATCATAGGAACTACCACCTATTCTTCCACTACGATGACAAAGCCTGCATTACCATCCACCCGAATCTTTTGCCCTGTCTTGATTTTCTTCGTGGCGTCCGTGATTCCGACAACTGCAGGAATCCCATATTCTCTGGCAACGACGGTGCCATGTGTCAAGAGACCACCAACTTCCATGACCAAGCCAGCGGCGTTGATGAAAAGGGGTGTCCAGCCAGGGTCTGTAAAAGGAGCAACTAGAATCTCGCCTTTGTTTAGAGAGGTTTTTGCAGGATTGGTGATGACCCGGGCTATTCCTTCGATGACTCCTGCAGATACAGGCATACCGGCTAAGGCGCCCTCAGGGAGGTTCTCTCTCTTATAGCTGGCACTTATTGCTTCCCCTTCACTGGTCAGGACTCGCGGAGCGCTTAACTTGCTGAAGTGCTTGTATTCTTCCCTCCTTTGCTCCACAAGCTTTATCAGGCTTTCCTTATGTTGGAGGGCGTGATAGAGCTCCCAGAGGCCTACGTAGAATACATCCTTTTCTTCTGCAAGCAGTCCTTCACGCACCAAATATTTGGCCTCATCCAGAAAAGCTTTCTTGAATAACAAGATGAGTTTCATGATGAGATATTTTGGATGTTCCCGTGCAGGCAGATGGTTTCTTAGAAGCCGAATGAGTCTTTTTGCTACTTTAGCCTTGAGTTTTCCATGCTTGTTTTCTATTTCTTCTACCAGTGCTTCTGCTGCTTGTTTCGCTCGAGTAATTGTTGCTTGGTATTCTTTTCTGAAGATGCCTTCCTCTGAGGTTCTCACAATAGCCAGGATAGATTTAGCTAAGGGTTCGGGATTTTCTATCCACCGGTCCTTGGCCATATCAATCTCTCCGGCTGCCCTCATGTCATATTTGGACATGAAGGCATTATAAAGTTGCTTGAAATCATCGTTTCCTTTGAGCTTATTAATTCTGAGGTGTAAAGTCGTATAGTCTTCGTTCTCAAACTCTTGGATGAGTTCAGGCGATTTTCTAATGATATCTGCCATATCTCCAGTTAAAAGCCCCATCTCTGTCGTTATATTGCCTTCTAATCCTTTGATGATAAGATCAACATAGTGACGTGTTCCCAGTAGCTTCTGCTCGAGTGCTTCTAGTGCCTTTAGACTGATAATTCCTGGGGCCAAGATGGGAAGGAGTTTCTGGAAATCGTTATAAAAATTGGCGACCTCAGTGATTGCTTGCAACCTTTCGATACCTGGCTTGGCCCTATTGACCGTTTCTTCCGCTTTATTAGTGCGTTCTTCTATATACTCGTTCACGAACGTGATGGTACCTTCCGGTTTCCTATAGGTCACATTCTTAAAAATATTGATGAATATAGGTTGAAAGAATTTCTTTAAAGCCTTTGTTGCCTCCTCATTCTTAGGAATTTGGGTATCAAAGTCTGGTCTATTGACCAGCTCACTTAATGCAGAGGCCATCAAAGCATCGGCATTTTGCATAAAAGCTGTAAGTCTTGTTCTTAACTTTTTGTGCTGTAAAAGCACGCTCATATCTATATAGATCCTACCTGCTGCTGATTTCAAATATTTATAGTCCTCAGAACTTCGAGCCTCACGATCGACGGGAGGAAAAAGTCTCAGTATATCTCGACCAAGAGGGGAGATGGGATCTGTCATGACTTGAAGATGGTTAAAGGAAATATAGGCATGAAGCTCCTCATCGTGTGGTTGCGGCTCAGGTAACGGGAAGAGAGACGTGATGGCACGGCTCTGAACGATATAGAATTTGCCCTTTTCTAGACACCACTCAATATCCTGAGGGCAGCCGTAGTGTTTTTCTATGGCCATGCCGAGCTCAGCTAAGCTCCTTATCTGAAAATCGCTCATGACTTGGCTCGTAGATTTCTCCCCAGTTATCTCGACCTTTTGGGTTCCGCCGCCCTCTATCGGCATAATGGCCAATCGTTTCTCTGCTATGATCGCGCTCTCGATCTGGCTCTTACTCTTTCTGAATTTATAGATGTCTGGGGAAACAAGCCCTGAAACAAGCGCTTCCCCTAAGCCGTAGCTAGCATCTATGGTTAGGATTCCCCTATGTCCTGATACAGGATCAGCAGTAAACATGATGCCGGATACCTCAGGAAGCACCATCTTCTGGATGATGACTGACATTTGAACCGTATCATGTTCAATATTGTTTTGAATCCTGTAGAGTATGGCACGATCTGTAAATAATGAGGCCCAACAGTTTCTGACGCAGTTAAGGAGGAATTTTTCTCCCTTGATATTGAGATACGTGTCCTGCTGACCAGCAAAGGAGGCGAAGGGTAAATCTTCTGCCGTGGCACTGGATCTCACCGCATAATAGAGGTCTGCACCTTCCTTATCAATTGCTTTTATGATTGATTGCTCAACCTGTCCAGGAATCTCCGACAGACTAATTTTTTCCCTGATTTCCTGCCCAATTTGAGTTATAGTATCAAAGCTTGCTTTCCTAATGGCCTGGGCTATGAAATCCGAAAGATTGTTATGCTTGATGAACTCCTTATAGCTTTCAGTCGTAACACAAAATCCGTAGGGAACAGGGAAACCTGCCTTAGTCATCTCACCAAGGTTGGCCCCTTTTCCGCCTACTCGTGGCAAGTCTTTGCTATCAATTTCATTAAAGGAGAGGATGAAGTTCTTATCCATGATCATTACCTCCAACCATTTATTATTTAACGCCGTTTAGAAATATATCGATTAACTGATTCCTTAATGTAGACACATCCATGGGCTCATTCGCGTATAAACTAGCAATAAGGTAGCTTCTTGCGAGAAATTGAAAACTCCTTGCTAACACTAAGGCGGGAATATCCCCTCTGATTTCCTTATTCTCCTGTGCTTCATTCATGATTTCTAATACGAAATTTTCTAGTCCGCTTCGTTGAGGATTATCGAACGGATTGTTGTCTAATAAGGTTCGCATTCTAAATTTTAGATAGATTGTTCCTAACTCCAAATCGTTGGCCAATATATGATCTGTTATGAAGTCCAGTAGGAAATTAAGCCTGGCCTGTATCCCCTGAATCTCCTTCAGACGTATTCTGAACTCCTGGCCGTAATCAGCGATGATTGACTGGAAATAGGCGATCAGTATCGATTCCTTGTCTTGAAAGTAATTGTACAGAGTCCCTTTGGATATATCGGCTATTTCTGCTATTTTTTCCATGGAGGTTTTATCGAAGCCATTCTCCTTAAACAAATCGACTGCACAGTCAATGATGTTTAAACGTGTTTCTTCCTTTTTGCGCGCTCGTCTATTCATTGAGGTTGATCCTCCTTAATCATTATTAGACACGGTATAATATTATACTATCTATAAAATTATACCGTGTCTAATAATATGTCAAGAAGAGTATAGCTAGCTCTGTTCTTATGAAAAAAATTATGGTAAAATTTTGAGGTATATGGCGTATAAAGGAGGAAATGTAAATGAGAAAAATTTGGGTACTCCATGGCGCCAACATGAATTTGCTTGGTAGACGAGAGCCGGATAAGTATGGGACTCAAACACTTGATGAGATTAACCGAGATTTGCTTCAAAAGGCTGAAGCCGCGGGAATTCCTATCCAAGTAGAGCAAAGCAACTTCGAAGGGGAGCTGATCCAGTGGATTCACCAGATGAATCAGCAGGATTTTTTAATTATTAATCCTGGTGCCTGGACACATTATAGTTATGCGATTCGTGATGCAATAGCTGGGGTGCAAGTTCCTGCAATTGAAGTGCATCTATCGAATGTTCATGCCCGAGAAGAATTTCGCAAGAATTCCGTGATTGCTCCGGTTTGTATCGGACAAATATCCGGTTTGGGAAGGAAAAGCTATACTTTAGCAATGCACTATGCCCTTGAGTTTTTAGAAAAGTAGTCTCTGTAAGCATGACCTTCAGAGAAAATTTTAGATTTTATGTCACTCAATGAAAGGGGTTTGGTCATATGAGTCGTTTAACAAAGTTAAGGGAGAAAATGCAGGAAGAAAATCTTGATGGATTCATCATTGCTTCTCCGGAAAATCGGAGGTATATGAGTGGGTTCACAGGTACGAGTGCGATGCTAGTAATTCTGCTTAAGAAAGCGTATTTACTCACTGATTTTCGCTACATAACGCAAGCAACTTCACAAGCCCCAGACTTCGAAGTCGTCGATGCGGGAGCTGATTTTTACCAGTCGGCGAAGGAACTCACTCAAGGGGCAGAACGGATCGGCTTCGAGGAAGATTACACCACGTATGCGATGTATCTAAAATTGAAAGATGCAGTTGCACATGCTGAGTTACTCGAAAAGGCTAACCTCCTCACCGGATTACGTTCGGTGAAGGAACCTGAAGAACTTGATACGATTCGGCAAGCGGTGAAGATTGCGGATGATGCCTATGCTCATATCTTGAAATTCGTTGATTTTGGACAGACTGAGCAAGAAATTTCGCTTGAGCTAGAATTTAATATGAGAAGAGCAGGCGCCAGTGGCGGATCCTTTGATTTTATCGTCGCTTCCGGATGGAGAGGGTCTATGCCTCATGGAGTTGCAAGCTCAAAAACCCTTCAACGAGGTGAACTTTTGACACTGGATTTTGGTGCGGTATACCAGGGGTATTGTTCAGATATTACCCGTACGTTTGCTTTAGGTGAACCAGATGAGAAACAACGCGAAATCTATGAGATTGTACTTCAAGCGAATAAAGCTGCGATTGCGGCAATTAAGCCGGGGTTAAAGGGTAAAGAAGTGGATGCAGTTGCCCGGCAGATCATCGAAGAGGCAGGTTATGGCAACTACTTCGGACATGGCCTGGGACATTCCGTAGGACTTGCCATCCATGAAAGTCCACGTTTCAGCCTTCGAGAAGAGCAGATGATCGAGCCAGGTATGGTTATTACGGTAGAACCGGGTATTTATCTGCCCGATTGGGGTGGAGTCCGAATCGAAGATATGATAGTTGTGACAGAAAACGGTTGTGAGGTCTTGACACAAGCGCCAAAGGAGTTCATTATTATTGAGTGATTCTTTGCGGATTTTGGCCAAATATCGTCTTATTTGCTAGTTATAGGTCTTGACCCATCCAAGTAATTCTGTTTCGAATGGGACAAGCTAAATAAAAATGAAAGTTTAGGAGGATAATTTATATGATTTCATCCAATGAATTTAAGACTGGTGTAACCATTGAAGTGGATAACGATGTTTATACGATTGTTGAGTTCCAGCATGTTAAGCCTGGAAAAGGTGCGGCCTTCGTTCGTACCAAGTTAAAGAATGTTAAAACGGGTGGCGTTGTTGAGCGCAAATTTAACGCGGGTGAGAAAGTGCCGAAGGCGCATGTCGAACGTCGTGATATGGAGTATCTCTATAAAGATGGGGATCTTTTTGTCGTCATGGACAATGAATCCTATGAGCAAACCTCACTCACTGATGCTCAAATCGGAGATGGAGTAAAATGGCTTAAGGAAAATATGAAACTGGGTGTTCTGTTCTTTAATGGGAATGTCATCGGTGTAGATGTTCCTAATACGGTTCAGTTAAAGGTTACCCAAACTGAACCCGGTGTACGCGGTGATACGGCAACTGGCGGTACCAAACCTGCTACTTTAGAAACCGGCGCTATCGTAAACGTTCCTTTCTTCGTCAATGAAGGTGAAGTGCTGATTATTGATACCCGTACCGGAAACTACGTACAACGTGCTTAGAACCTAAGTAAGTTTCCTCAATTAGCGAATCATAATTCCTCCTTTAGGGAAACCTTTTGTTATAGAAAGGCTCGCCCAGAGGAGGTTTTTTGTTGTTATGAAGCTAAGTGTTATTCCCTTAGGTGGTACGGGTGAAATTGGTAAAAACCTTTTAGTCTTCGAATATGGCGATTCCATCGTCGTGATTGACGGTGGGGTAAAATTTCCTGATGATGAACTATTGGGTATCGATTTGGTCATCCCGGATATTACTTATCTAGAAAAACGTAAGGAAAAAGTCAAAGGAATCTTTATTACGCATGGTCATGAGGATCATATCGGCGGACTTCCCTTTATCCTTCCTAAACTTCAGGTTCCCGTGTATGCAACTAAACTGACCATCGGCTTAGTTCGTGCCAAACTCCAGGAGCGTGGAGGATATCCTGAAGAATTGCTTCGAGTAATTGACCCAGGACAACCCATCAAAGCGGGAGATTTTGAGGTGGAAGCCTTTCGGGTCACCCACAGTATTCCAGATGCCGTAGGCTATGGACTACTGAGTCCGGTGGGTCGGGTTATCTATACAGGAGATTTCAAAGTGGACTATACTCCAATCGATGGGCAGGAAATGGATTTAGGAAAGCTTGCTGCCTGGGGGCAGGAAGGAGTTATTGCACTGCTCTGTGACTCGACTAATGCAGAGCGAGCCGGATCTACCCTGTCAGAAAAAGTGGTGGGTAAGACATTAAGAGATGCATTTTCGCGAGCCGAAGGAAAAATTATCATGGCCACTTTTGCCTCGAATGTCCACAGAATCCAACAAGCAGTCGACGCAGCTGCCGAACTTGGCCGTAAGATCTGTGTGGTCGGCAGGAGTATGGAAGCAGTCGTCAGTACCTCTCGTGACCTGGGATACCTACACCTTCCTGACCCCGATATGTTGATTGAAGCAAGTTCAGTGAATGAAGTCCCTGCATCACGGCTGCTCATCTTAAGCACCGGGAGCCAAGGAGAGCCCCTTGCAGCACTCACACGGATGGCAACGGGTAGTCATAGACAAGTGAACGTTTCACCCGGAGACACTGTTGTGATTTCAGCAACGCCGGTCCCAGGAAATGAAAAGTTAATCGGTCGGACAATTAACCATCTCTTCCAGATCGGGGCGGAAGTCTTCACGAAGGATATGGGACTTGTTCATGTTTCTGGTCATGCAAGTCAGGAGGAAATGAAACTGATTATTCGTTTAACCCGTCCTAAGTTCCTAATCCCTCACCATGGTGAGGTCAGACATCAAGCAGCTTTCCGTAAGATTGGAAACCTCATGGGTTATGATGATAAAAAGATTGCCATGACACAGCTCGGCTCACGAGTTGTACTCTCCAGCGACACGATGGATATCGCAGAACGGGTTGAATCCGGAAGTGTATATGTTGACGGACTTGGAATCGGGGATGTAGGTCAAATCGTTCTCCGGGATCGTCAACAGCTTGCCAAGGATGGAGTTGTCGTTGTTGTCGCTGCACTCAGCAAGGGACATCCTACTACGCTCGTTTCCGGTCCGGATATCATCTCGCGCGGTTTTACCTTTATGAAGGAAGCAGAGGAATTGGTCGAGGGTGCGAAAAAGGTTGTAGCTTCATCCATTGAAGCCCAACTTCAACGTGAACGCTGGGAATGGGGAGTGCTTCGGGGCGCGGTCCATGAATCCCTAAGTCAGTACCTCTGGGATAAAACCCGCAGACGGCCAATGATATTGCCGGTGCTGATGCAGTTTTAGATTTTTAAGCGAAAGAGCCACAACGTTCTTTCGCTTTTTCTATGTACTTTTTTACGAAACCAGACCAGAAAAGCATGTCTAAAACGTAACGCTCGGACATACCTTTTTAACAAAGGGGGACAGCATCGTGTCGTTACGTTACTCTTTACATCCCATAAAAATGGACCCTGAGCCAAGTCGTGCTCGAGAAGAGATAAATCTTAGTACAAATTCAACGGGTTGGGAAAGCATTGCCCGATGGTTTGGAGATCACCTTCGCGAGATCTTAGAACAAATAAGTGGAGCCAAGCTCAAGGACATCGAGGAAATTCGAATCCGAATTGGCAAACCCCTCCTGCTCCTGGGCAGTCGACATGAGCTTTTCATCGATCGTCAAGGAAAATCCGTCTCATCAGAAAAAGCTTACCGAATCGAACGAGAAGATCTCTTGCAAACCCTTGAACGAATGACCCAAAGTTCCCTTTATGCGGCTGAGGAAGAAATGAAACAAGGCTTTCTAACCTTGCCAGGAGGACATCGAGTGGGCATAACAGGGGAAGCCATCATGAAAGATGGTGACCTCCAAACTCTAAAGCACATTTCGGGATTGAATGTAAGGGTTGCTCAGGAGATTCAAGGGAGAGCAGTTCTACTTTTACCGAAGCTTTTAAAGTCGGACGGCGTGCTTTGCCATACATTAATCCTCTCTCCTCCTCGTGCAGGGAAGACCACTCTTTTGCGGGATTTAATTCGAAACTTAAGTGATGGGAACCCCGCCTTAAGCTTGCGAGGGCAAACGGTGGGTGTAGTCGATGAACGAGGAGAACTCGCGGGAATGTGGCAGGGTATCCCTGCCTATAACCTGGGATGTCGGACTGATGTCTTGGATGGTTGCCCGAAGCGGCTAGGAATCAGTATGCTGGTTCGCTCAATGTCACCCAGTGTGGTGGCTGTAGATGAGTTAGGACATCCACAAGATGTGGAAGCTGTACTCGATGCTCTCCGGACCGGAGTGAGGGTATTAAGCACAGCCCATGCCTCGAGCTTAGAAGAAGCACTTGAACGTCCATTCTTGAAGGAACTGTTTGCTTATAGTGTATTTGAACGCGTCATTGTCCTAAGTCGTAGACGAGGGCCAGGAACTGTAGAAGCCATCTATGATCTAAAAAATCAGCAGAGAATAGCATTTGACCTACAGGGCAAGGGGGGGTGAATCGTGATTATTCTAGGATCCTTCATTTTAATTCTTGGGTGCGGAAGTCTGGGCCTGTATCTAGCTGCTCGAATTCGAAAAAGACCTGTGGAATTGAGAGAATGTCTTACTGCCCTGACCCTTTTGGATACGGAGATTTTCTGGGGGGGAACTCCCTTACCTGAAGCGTTTTCAATCTTGAAGGAGAGAACAGATGGAGCTTGGCCGAGCTTTTTCTCCGAGCTTGAACACCGTCTGCAAGACGGGGAGGGGGCTAATCCAGCCTGGAAGGCAACGATAGCGCATCAGATGAAAAATTTTTGCTTGAAACCTGAGGATTGGCAGGTGATACAAGACGTAGGGAAGGGTTTAGGACGCTCCGATCGACATGAACAACATAAGCAGATCGAACTTGTTAAACAACAGGTTGCCTTGGTAAAAGAGCATGCAAGCCAATGGGCTGAAAAGCAGGCGAAAATGTGGTCCTATCTTGGATTCCTGGGGGGCATCGCTGGGGTCATTTTCTTAATCTAGAGCAACGAAAGAGGAGGGAGATTATGAATTTCTACATGATCATGAAAATTGCCGGTATTGGGCTACTCGTTGGAATCCTCGTCATGGTGCTTGAACAGGCCAATCGGAAGGATATCGGACAATTGACGGTTTTAGCTGGATTAGTTGTTGTACTCTATATCGTCGTTCAAGCGGTAGCCGATCTCTTTAGCCTGGTTCAAAGCGTATTTCAGATCTACTAGGGAGGCCTGATTGTGGAAATTTGGCAGATTGTAGGGCTCGCCTTAATCGTTGCTGTCATCTCAGTTGTGTTAAAGCAGTTTCGTAAGGAAATCGCGCTTCAACTCACTATTTTGACAGGTGCTGTTATCTTCATGCTCATTTTGGGCAAGATCAAGATTATTATCGACTTGCTCCAGAACCTTGCGGACCAAGCCAATATCAGTTCCTATTATCTGTTAATTGTCCTGAAGATTGTAGGGGTCGCCTATCTTGCTGAGTTCGGTGCAGATATCTGCAGGGATGCAGATGAAAAGGCCTTGGCGACAAAGATTGAAATCGCGGCGAAAGTCGGAGTTCTTGTTCTCGCGATTCCCATTATCGTAGCGATACTCGAGTCCCTAATGCGACTCGTACCGTGAGGTGAAAAAATGCAGCGGTTAATTCGGATTTTTCTTCTCTTTTTTTTATTCTGGAGTGGGACAACTCCTCAGCTCGTCTGGGCAGAAGGAGAACCCCCATTAGGAGTAACCCCAATTCAAGTCGAGGTGAACCCAGGGAACTTGGATTCCAATAGCGAAGGCTCAGTGGATCTTTCTAAGAAAGTTGATATCACTGAGGTGCGTGGATTTTTGGAACAGATCGATCAAGATGTCAAAGAATCTATGCCAGACTTCTCCCTCACGAAGATGTTTGATGATCTCAGGCATGGGCAACTTGATCTCCATCCTGAGAAATTGGGTAAGGATCTGCTCTCTTTTCTCGGACAGGAAATTCTTAAAAGCGCTCCCTTGATCGGAAAACTCATAATTCTTGCAGTATTGACCGCAGTTCTTCAGCAGCTTCAAACGGCGTTCAGCGGAGGAGGGGTGGGTAAGTTAGCGCAAGCGCTCGCCTATCTGGTTCTCATGGGAATTGCCCTGGCGACGTTTCAAGTAGCTATTGATCTCGCGAAAGACTCGATTCAAAAGATGACGGGTTTCATGCAAACCCTTTTACCGGTCATGATGACGTTGCTTGTAGCCATGGGAAATTTGACGACCGCCGCGTTATTTAAACCTATGGTCTTAGGAAGCTTAACCTTTCTGGCGACGTTAATTATGAATGTTGTCTTACCCCTGTTTTTTCTAGCAGCTGTCTTAAAGCTGTTCAATCACATTTCGAGTGAATTCAAGTTGAGTAAACTTGCTGGGCTTCTTGAATTCACTGGGAAATTGAGTTTAGGCATTATTATGACGGTCTTTATCGGAGTAATGGCGGTCCAAGGTGTCACAGGTGGAGTAGCGGATGGGGTTGCGCTTCGAACTGCGAAATACTCGGCTGATCTCATTCCTGTCGTAGGAAAGTTCTTCAAGGATGCGGTAGAACTCGTTGTAACTTCCGGTCTCTTGTTAAAAAATTCGCTTGGAATCGTAGCCATTCTTGCGATCGCATTAATCTGTATAGGACCCGTCATTAAAATTGTCGCCATGATTTTAGTGTTCCGAATCTCCTCGGCCTTGATTGAGCCCCTCGGGCAACAGGACTTAGCAGATACTCTACAGGATATGTCCAAAAGTCTTATTTTTATCTTCGCCTCAGTAGCTTCGGTAGCGATTATGTTCTTCATGACGGTTGCGGTCGTTGTCGGGTCAGGCAATTTGACAGTGATGCTTCGATGAGGGGGTGAAATAGTGGAAAGCTTGCGAACGTTGGTCCGAAATCTAGCCATCATCTTACTCCTTGCGAGTTTTTTGGAAATGATGCTGCCCTCAAAATCCATGCAAGGTTTCGTGAAATTGGTCATGGGATTGTTCGTCATTTCGGCCATTTTAACCCCGATTACTTCTTTCCTCCATATGCCACTTGAAATGTCTATTCCGGCTTGGACAGAAACTGCTGCCCGGGATATGCCAGTACTCGCTTCCGGGAAAGTGAATTCAGAAATCGGCAAGGATGCAGTCCAGGAACAATTCAAAGCGATTATAAAAAATCAGGTTAAGGCCATAGCACTAGGGATTCCAGGGGTAAAGCAAGTTGAGGTTGAAGTTGAATTGTCTGAGGGTGCAGGTGGCTTAACAGATCAACCCCGCATCACACAGATCGCGATACAAATCGATTCGAATGCTCTAGAGATAAAGCCTGTGGAAGAGGTAGTCATAGGGAAGGGAACATTAGAAGGACAGAAACTTTCCTCAACCGCAATCGAAGTTCGTGAAAAGGTTGCAGCCTTCATGCAAGTAGCCGTCGAGAAGGTTAGCGTTGAAGAGAAGTAGTAGAGAAAGGTATGTATCGAAAGAAAAAAGGAGGCGTATTTCATGAATCTTTTTCAGGATATTTCCCCTAAAGTGTTAATCCCCGTCGCAGCCGTTGTACTTGCTGTCGCTCTGATTTCGTTTGGAAAGGGAACAGGTGAAAAGGCAAACCCGATTGCTCAGCCTGTAGCGCAGAGTACTTCTTCTGATACCACACGGATCGGAAACTTGGAAAAAGAAATGGAAAAAAAGTTGGTGCAGAATCTCCAACAAATGACTGGAGTCGGAAGTGTTCAAGTCTCTGTGACCTTTTCTTCCAGCCTAAAATCAGACTATGCGACGAACGGAAGCGTAACCAAGAAAACCACGAAAGAATCGGATAAAAGTGGTGGTATCCGTGAATCGACAGAAGTGACCGAAAATAATCAACTTGTCATGCCTAATGGTGCAAGCCAACCGGTTATCGTCATGGAAGAAAGACCTACTGTAGCTGGGATATTAATCATCGCAGAAGGAGCAAGTGACCCGAAAGTTCGGGAGAATATTCATAATGCGGTACGGACCCTTCTCGATATCCCGTCAAGTAAGATTAATGTCCAACCCATGGGAGGAGTATGATGAAAATTTTCGTGCTTCGGCGTTGGGTAGAATTATCTAAGGGGCAAAAGTTTAGAAGAGGCATTGCAGGGGCGCTGGGGGTCAGTATTCTGGGTTTTTCACTCTGGTTTGCTTTGACTTCTGATGCACCTTCTGGTTTCTCGGGTATTGATAGTTTGCCAGTAAATGCTCAGGTAGGGGATACTAATATTGAATTTACTTCGGAGATGGTCAAGCCTGTACCCCAAGGGGAGGACTATTTCGTAAATTATCGACTGCAACGTGAAGTGACCCGTCAAGAGGCCAAGACGATGCTTTTACCCCTTCTTAATTCAAGTGTAACGAAAACAAAAGAAGAAGCTCAACAAAAGTGGCTGGAGCTTTCTCAAAAAATTGAAAAAGAAGATCAAGTCGAAAACTTACTGAGAATCAAAGGCTTTCAAGATGCCGTTGTTGACGTCAGTAAAAATGGGGTCAACGTGATTGTATTTATCCCGACTCTGGCTCGAGATGAAGTCCGTTTAATTCAAGACATCGTTGGACGGGTAACCAGTGTTCGAATTGATCAAATTTATATTTCTTTTAAGAAGTAGGTAGAAGGCAGACTCAGTTTGTTGTAAAATAGTCGAAGGGATTTTGAATTTTGCGTCCTAGGTTGAGAGAGCGGGGTCTAAAGAAATGTGTAAGATACTTGTGGTAGATGATGCGAGCTTTATGCGCCTCATGATTCGCCAGATTCTATCCAGTTCGACTGATCTGGAGATTATCGAAGCGGAAAATGGAGAAGTTGCTCTCGAATTGTTTCAAACCCATCATCCCGATTTAGTTTTTCTGGATATTACTATGCCTGTTCGGGATGGGCTTTCTACACTCTCTGAGATTTTAGAGGTTGATCCCAATGCAAAAGTTATCATGTGTAGTGCTATAGCCCAAGAGAGTGTGGTTTTGGATGCTCTCAAAATGGGAGCTATTGATTTCGTGATCAAACCGTTTCGCCGCAACCAGCTTTTGGACGTGGTCGATAAATACTTGTCTAACGGTTAACAGCATGATTCAAATTTAATTTTTTGACAAAACTAAGTATAACGACTTTGAGGCTGTAATTGAGCCTCTTTTTCTTTTGTTTTTAAATGATACTGTATACTTACGCCTGTTTCATTGAAAAAGGGATATCTGCTCCATATAATAATAATAAGCCAAAGAGGGTATATGTGGTAAAATTCAGATGAGAGGGGTCAATGTTCTGATGAAACCGGTTAGAATTACCGATACAACTCTACGTGATGCGCATCAAAGCCTTTGGGCAACCCGGATGCGGACAGAAGACATGCTACCCATCTTATCTGCACTAGATGAAGTGGGCTATCATTCTCTTGAAGTTTGGGGAGGGGCAACGTTTGACGTCTGCCTTCGCTTCCTAGGGGAGGATCCTTGGGAACGGTTAAGGACAATCAAGCAACACGTCAAGAAGACTCCTCTACAGATGTTACTCAGAGGACAATCCCTAGTGGGCTATCAACATTATCCCGATGATGTCGTACGTGAATTTGTGCAACTCAGTGTGAAGAACGGAATCGATATTATCCGGATTTTTGATGCTTTAAATGATGTCCGCAATATGGTCGTACCCATCGAGGCAGCTAAAGAAGCGGGGGCCCATGTTCAGGCTGCAGTGGTTTATACGGTAAGTCCGGTTCATACTATTGAACACTATTTGGAGACTGCAAAAGCCCTTGTTAATCTGGGAGCAGACTCGATATGCATTAAAGACATGGCGGGTTTATTAACCCCAATGCGTGCTTATAAATTAGTTAGTCTACTCAAGCAAGAACTAGGAGTAATGATTCAACTGCATACCCATTATATCGGCGGAATGGGTACAATTGCTTATGTGAAGGCGGCAGAAGCTGGAGTGGACGTAGTTGATACTGCGAGTGTCCCCCTGGCCTTTGGGGCGAGTCAACCTCCGGTAGAACTTGTAGCCAGAGCTTTACAGGATTTTGAATTCTCTCCGGAACTCAATATTCAACAGCTCTTTAACATTGCTAATTATTTTGAAACTCTACGGAGAAGCAGGGGCTTCGATCGAGGAATTACCCGGATCTCAGATATGCGCGTATTCGAGCATCAGGTCCCAGGAGGAATGATTTCTAATCTAGTTTCCCAATTAGAGGAACAACGCGCTCTAAACCGAATTAATGAGGTGCTTGACGAGATACCCCGAGTTAGGGCAGAATTGGGGTATCCCCCTTTGGTAACGCCAACCAGCCAAATTGTGGGAACTCAGGCAGTATTAAACGTGTTGAGCGGGGCAAGATATAAATTAGTGCCAGAAGAAGTCAAAGCTTATGTCCGTGGGCTTTATGGCAAACCTCCAGCACCTATCGACCTTGTGATACAGAAGAAAATTATTGGAGATGAAGAAACTCTAACAATTCGACCTGCAGATAAATTAGCACCTGGTCTTGAAAAAGCAGAACAGGAGACTAAAGGATTAGCTCAATCACGTGAAGATATTTTGAGTTATGCATTATTTCCTCAGGTGGCAAAGAAATTCTTTATAGAGAGACAGAAGGGGGTTGTGGTTTCTATACAGAATCCACCAAGCCCTGCTTCGAAGGAGGACCCAAAAATGAATTTACAAGAAATTAAGGAACTGATTAAAATTCTAGGGGACACGGAAATCACTGAACTCAATCTTGAGAGTGAAGGGGTAAAGATGTCGATTAAAAAGGGAAATGCTGCGATTCCTGCATCGGCAGTTCCTGTACTAGCGACGGTTACAGCTCCTGTACCTCAGGTTGCTCCAAGTGCTCCTGTGGCACCCGCAGTAGCTGCTGTGCCCCAGATAACTCTGGAAGTAACTGAGCCCATCGTGAATAAAAATTTGGAGTATATCAAGGCCCCGATGGTTGGAACCTTCTACCGTTCGCCCTCTCCTGAGGCACCTTCATTCGTAGAGTTAGGACACAATGTAAAAGCCGGACAATCGGTTTGTATCATTGAGGCGATGAAGCTTATGAATGAGATTGAAGCAGAAATAGAGGGTAAGATCGTTGAAATCTATGTAGAGAATGGTCAACCTGTAGAATTTGGGCAACCTCTGTTTGCCGTTGAAAAATGAGGAGATAGGCATGTTTAAAAAAATTCTAATTGCCAATCGTGGAGAGATCGCACTCCGTATTATTCGGGCGTGCCGGGAAATGGATATAGAAACCGTTGCGGTCTTTTCAGAAGCGGATCGGGATGCTTTGCATGTGAGAGCAGCAGATCAAGCGGTATGTATTGGACCCCATGCCACTGCAAAGAGCTATTTAAACATTCCAAATATAATCAGTGCCGCTGAACTTACCGGAGTGGATGCAATTCACCCCGGTTATGGTTTCTTATCAGAGAATGCACGATTCGCAGAGATCTGCGAATCGTGTGGAATTACATTTATAGGACCGTCACCTCGTGCAATTGAGATCATGGGGGATAAGGCAACCGCCCGCAAGACGATGATCGAAGCTGGGGTACCCGTCGTTCCGGGATCGAAGGAAATCATCAAGGATTTAGACGAAGCTGCTATCATTGCACAAGAGATCGGATATCCTGTCATGATTAAAGCCTCCGCCGGGGGCGGGGGAAAGGGAATGCGTATAGCACAAAACCCTAAAGAATTGGTGAAGTCCATTCAGGCTGCACAGTCTGAAGCTCAAGCCGCCTTTGGGAATCCCGAAACTTACTTGGAAAAGTACGTAGAAGAACCTCGACATATTGAATTTCAGATCTTAGCGGACAAACATGGTCAAGTGATCCATTTAGGGGAACGAGATTGCTCCCTGCAACGCCGTAACCAAAAGCTTCTCGAAGAAGCCCCTTCCAGTGCACTCACCCCAGAACTCCGCAAGGCGATGGGAGATGCAGCGATTAAGGCAGCTCATGCTGCGAATTATTCAAGTGCGGGTACCATCGAGTTTCTGCTTGATAAGCATGGTGATTTTTACTTCATTGAGATGAACACTCGGATTCAAGTGGAACACCCAGTCACAGAATTAGTGACGGGGATTGATCTCCTTAAAGCACAGATCAGAGTCGCTGCTGGAGAACCGTTAGGAATTAAGCAAGAAGATGTTCAGATTCGAGGCTGGGCGATCGAGTGTCGAATTAACGCCGAGAATCCAGATAAAAACTTTATGCCCTCTCCCGGAACAATCGAATTCTATCATGTTCCCGGTGGCCCTGGAGTTCGTGTCGATAGTGCAGCTTATCAGGGATATACCATCCCTCCCTATTATGATTCCATGGTAGGCAAGCTCATCGTCTGGGGTGCCGACCGTGAAGAAGCCATCCAACGCATGAGACGCGCCCTGGAAGAATTCGTCATCGAAGGAATCCATACCACGATTCCCTTCCACCTCAAAGTCCTTGATAATGCTTTCTTCCGCAGAGGGGAAGTTTATACGAACTTTATTCAGAGACGGATTCTAGGAGAATAATATTGTAAGCCGAAGATGTGCAAGTCGAGTTACGTTACAGGCGCTCGGAATTACGCTCGCAGACCAAACTAAGGGCGAAACTGCTTGATGCAAGCTGCGGGGTACCCGCCTAAATCGACATCCCGATAGTCGGACGAGACTATCGCACTTGTTTGTCTCGTAGGCGGCGAGTCACAACCCTTCGCCGTTGAGCTATTATATTCTGCAGGTAGCTTGGGGCGAAAGCATCCACTGGATACTTTCGTCGTGTAACTCGCCCCGCAGTCTCGGGAGCAGTTTAGCCCAAGTTTGGGGGCTGCTCGCGAAGAAACCTCGTTTTTGTAATCGTAACTCACTTTGCAGAAAGGCTTGCAAGACGCTATGTAAGGGACCAACCCAGACAATAATCTTGCGAAACCGCCAAAGGATTTTGTTTTGCAATATGGAACGGCTTCTAAGCGAGCGGAAACCGAACTTCGCGAAAAGGTCACAGCGGAGACGGGTTGGAAACACGACGTTTCCAACCGGCCACGAGGCATGGACGCCGATTTGGCCGGGGACCCGTCGGAGCGGAGAACTTGAGCGATTAGTTCGGTCCGTACAGCTTATTGAGTGAACGTTGTAAAACAAAATCCTGGAGACATTACTTACGACGATATAATCACAATATGATTCACCTTTGCCAGCACTTGTTTCTTTTGCTATAATTGACGAAGAAACTAACGGATAATTTAGGATATGAGGTGAAGATATGGAAAAACCAAACATAGAGAATTCCCTCGGTGCGATTCGGATAGCTGATGAAGTCGTTGAAATAATTGCAGGTTTAGCTGCTTCAGAAGTAGAAGGAGTAGCAGGGATGAGCGGGGGCTTTGTTGGAGACCTTGCTCAGATGCTCGCTCGTACCAAAAATCATGCCAAAGGGGTCAAGGTAGAAGTCGGTGAACAGGAAGCTGCGGTTGATCTCTTCCTGGTCGTAGACTATGGGGTGTCCATACCTAATGTTTCCTTGCGAGTTCAGGAAGCGGTTAAAGAAGCGATTGAAAGTATGACAGGTCTGAACGTAGTTGAGACGAATGTTCATATTCAGGGCGTGAATTTTAAACCTGCCCCAGAACTGAAAGATGACGAAGTATTGCGGGTAAAATAGTTGAAGCGGATTACCCCCTCTGGAGTGCCAGGGGGGGTAAACAACTGTTGGGTGGTGGAAGATGTGTTGGCTTACGTTGTAGGTACCTTTTTTGTGGTCATATCAGGTTGGATCCTTGCGATTGCAACAGGATGGAGCCTCCCTTACGATGTTTTACTTCAGGGTCTGTATTGGTTAAGGGCCCATTCTTGGGAGAGTTTAGTTCTAGCGATATGTTTCTTAATCGTAGGGATTCTTCCATTTCTCAGACCCCGAAAAACCATCGAGCTATCCTTTCGAACCTCCTCAAAGTGGGGTGAGGTCCGGGTTACAATGGAAGCACTAGGGGATATTATTTCTCGAAGTGCTCACGAAATGACTGGAGTGCGACTTGTTCAGCCTGTTCTCAGACAACGGGAGGATGGTTTAGAAATTCAACTGAATTGCCAACTCAATCCAGAAGTGGTTATCCCTGAAATGTCTGATGAACTTCAAAAGCGTATTAGAGAAGACGTGGAACGCTATACCGGAATTAAAGTAGCTGAGGTGAAAGTGTTGGTGCGTAGATTTGAAAATGCTCAATCTGCCCAACCCGCACGCGTCCGATGAACGGGTTTTGGTCAGAACTAGGGATGAAAATAACACGCTTTTTCCTCTGGGCACTCGAGGAACATCCAGGCAAACTGATTGGGACTGCAGCAGGATTCATTCTTGGGCTACTGGTTGTTGTCTTAGGCTTCTGGAAAACCTTAGCACTATCTTTGTTCGTCCTCATCGGATTGCTTTTAGGAAAACGACACGACGATCATAAAAAGCTCTTCGATTGGATGGACCGCTTTTTTAGTTAACGAGAGAAAACTATTACTACTCAAAAAAACTCTACATTAAAAATTATTCTAGGAGGAACCCCATGAGCCGCAGATTAGCACGTGAAACAGCGTTGCAAGTCTTGTTTCAATTGGATATGGCAGGAGATAAGTTGGATAATGTGACAGTTGTCCGCAAGTGGGCTGAAGAATTTGCTGTGCCAGAAACGAGTATTCCTTTTGCTCAAGAATTAGTAGAAGGAACATTAGCACATATGGAAGATATTGATGCGAAGCTTGGTCAACTATCAGAAGGCTGGGCGTTAACCCGTATGGCAAATGTAGATCGTAATCTTTTACGGTTGGCCTGTTATGAGATTCTTTATCGTGAGGATATCCCAGGACGAGTAACTATCAATGAAGCTCTAGAAATCGCGAAACGTTATGCCAGTGAAGAGTCAGGTAAATTTATCAATGGAATCTTAGACCGCGTTGTAGAAAGTGTAAATAAGAAGGAAGAGAAGAAGTAATGTCACTTTATCTTGGGATAGACACAAGTGCTTATACGACTTCTTTAGCCATCGTTAATCATCGGGCTGAGCTCGTTTGGGAAACCAGAAGGGTTCTAGAGGTTCCACGTGGGGAGAGAGGGCTAGCTCAATCAGCAGCCCTTTTTCAACATGTGCAGAATCTTCCACAGCTCATCGCTAAGATCCCAATGGAATTATGGGAGTCAGTTTCTGGAATTGGAGTGAGCGTTACCCCACGTCCTGTTTTGGGATCGTATATGCCTGTTTTCACCCCGGGTTATGGTATTGCTGCTTCCTTAGCCTCCGGTTTGCGGATTCCACTTTTGCAGACCAGCCATCAAGAAGGGCATTTAGCAGCAGGAATTATTTCTAGTCAACTTCCTAAACGAAGCCATTTTCTTGCCGTTCATATATCAGGAGGAACGACCGAGTTGCTCGACGTTCGACAATCAGAACCTGGGAAGCTTGGTATAGAGATTTTGGGGGGAACAACAGATCTGCATGCTGGACAGTTTATTGATCGAATTGGAGTCCGTTTGGGCCTGCCTTTTCCAGCCGGAAAAAGCTTAGAGGGACTCGCTCAACAGGCCAACCCTAAAGCTGCGTCTTGGTTGCCCTCAGCTGTTAGAGGATTTGAAGTTAGTTTTTCTGGAGTGGAAACTGCTGCCCAGCGCTTGATAGATCAGAAAAAGGAGCCCTCTGATGTGGCTAGGGCCGTTGAAGGGTGTGTTGCCCGTACCATGACTAAGCTGATTCAAGCAGGCTTAGAGAAAACGGGACTGACACAGGTTCTAATCGTCGGGGGGGTAGCATCAAACCGCTTTATCCGTACTGAGTTGGAAAAAAGAGTCTCAAAGAAGGCTGAATTGTTCTGGGCAGAGCCTGATTGGAGTCGAGATAATGCAATAGGTGTCGCGATTCTTACTTCAGAACATCTAGTCTGCTAATGCAGGCTTTTTCCACAAATGTGCAGGGCTTTTTTCAGTTTATGATGCAGGAAATTGTCATAATCATATCGAATAGTAAGAAAGTTATAAGATATAGGACTTTAAGGAGGAGTGTAAGTGTACCGGGTAGTCAAAAGAAGACAGCTAGCTCAAGCCCCTTCCATCGTTTTGTTGGAAGTTGAAGCTCCGGCAGTCGCTGCAAAGGTTCAGGCAGGTCAATTCGTTATCGTCCGAATGGATGAACATGGCGAGCGAATCCCGCTTACCGTCATGGATTTTGATAGGAAAAAAGGTACAATCACGATAGTAATCCAGGATGTCGGTTATTCTTCTGCTATGATTAACCAAATGGAAGAAGGCAGTTACTTCAAGGATTTCGTTGGTCCATTAGGTGTAGCTTCTGAAATCGAAAATTATGGTACTGTTGTTTGCATCGGCGGAGGTTTGGGTGTAGCACCCGTTTATCCGATTGCTAGAGCGCTGAAAGAGGCTGGAAATAAAGTAATTTCTGTTATTGGAGCACGGACAGCTGAACTGCTCATCCTCGAGGAGGAAATGCGCGCTGTCAGTGATGAACTCGTCATTGCAACGGATGATGGAAGCCGTGGAGTCAAGGGATTTGTCACAACTGCTTTAGCACAGATTCTTGATCAAGGAACAAAAGTGGAAGCCATTTGGGCCATCGGGCCGGTTGTCATGATGAGATCAGTGGCTAATTTTACTCGTCCTCTTGAAATTAAAACAATTGTCAGCATGAATCCAATCATGGTTGATGGAACCGGTATGTGTGGCGCTTGCCGCGTAAGTGTCGGTTCAGAGACCAAATTTGCTTGCGTTGACGGCCCTGAGTTTGATGCTCATCTCATCGATTTTGATTTAGCAATGCAACGTTTGAATTTCTATAAGAATGAAGAAGAACGCGCTAAATTTGGTAATGACTGTGATTGCGGAAAGGGGGAGCACTAATGGCCTTGAAAGTTCCGCGTCATGATATGCCTTGTCAAGACCCGCAAGTGCGTGCTCATAACTTTGAAGAGGTCGCCTTGGGTTACACTCGGGAAATGGCAATTGAAGAAGCACAACGTTGTTTACAATGTAAAAACCCAAAATGTGTTCAAGGTTGCCCTGTTAATATTTCAATTCCTGATTTTATTAGTAAAATCGTTGAAGAAGACTTCCTAGGAGCCGCACAAGTCCTTAAAATGAGCAGCTCACTACCTGCTGTCTGTGGTCGAGTATGTCCTCAAGAAAGTCAATGTGAAGCAAGGTGTATCGTAGGAATCAAGGGTGAGCCTGTGGCTATCGGTCGTCTTGAGCGTTTTGCTGCCGACTTTGAAATCCAAAGTGGGGCTTCGAAAGCTGACATTCCGGAATCAACGGGCAAACGAGTTGCGATTATTGGAGCAGGTCCTGCTGGTTTAGCCTGTGCGAGTGATCTAGCAAAAGCAGGCCACAAAGTCACGATTTTTGAAGCCTTGCACGTTGCGGGTGGAGTTTTGATGTACGGAATTCCTGAATTCCGTCTACCAAAGGATATCGTTCAGACTGAAATCCGTAACTTAGAAGCTCTGGGTGTTGAAATCCTAGTTAACCAAGTTGTGGGTAAAGTTACATCTGTTCATGAATTATTGGAAAACGGTTATGATGCAGTATTTATTGGAACTGGAGCTGGACTCCCCTATTTCTTAGGAATCCCCGGGGAGAACTTGAATGGAGTCTACTCTGCTAATGAGTTCCTTACCCGTACCAACCTGATGAAAGGGTATAAGTTCCCTGAGTATGCAACTCCGGTTAAAGTGGGTAAGCGCGTAGCCGTTTTCGGAGCTGGAAACGTAGCTATGGATGCTGCTCGTACAGCTCTTCGTTTAGGTGCAGAAGAGGTTAGTATTGTTTATCGCCGCTCCCGTGCTGAAATGCCTGCACGTCATGAAGAGCTAGAACATGCGGAAGAAGAAGGAGTGAATTTCCAACTTCTCACAAACCCAGTTTCTATCGAGGGAGACGACAAAGGGGCTGTAAGAGCTCTGACTTGCTTGCGCTATGAGCTTGGTGAGCCTGATGCTTCAGGACGTCGTTCCCCGGTTGCTATCCCTGGTTCAGAATTTGAACTTCCTATGGATACCGTTGTTGTTGCGATCGGACAAGGACCTAACCCATTGGTAACACAATCTACAGCAGGGCTTGAACTCAACAAGCGTGGAAATATCGTGGCCAATGAAGAAACGCTTGAAACCTCCATTCCTGGAGTATTTGCTGGTGGAGATATCGTAACTGGCGCTGCTACCGTTATCTTAGCGATGGGCGCTGGTAAAAAAGCTGCTGCAGGAATCGATGCATATCTGAAGCAAAAATAAAATACAACGAAGTTTTTAGTAAAAAATTAAAGTAAATTATAAGAAGCATGCTTACAAGAGAAATTTCTCGTAGGTATTGCTTCTCTTATTTTCTGTCTTTGTTATTATTTATTTTTTTGCTAAAGTTAAATTGAATCATCTGAATTATAGAAAAAATACTGCTTGATATATTATCCATTTGAAAGGGAATTCAGTACGAAATGGAGAATAATAACCTGTATAGAGGTTGAAAAGTAAGAGAAAGAGGAGTGAAGTTTCTTGGCAGAATTACTGGATGGCAAAGCGATTGCCAAAGTTTTAAAGGAAGAGATTAAGCAGGAAGTTGCTACATGGAAGGAACAGGGGATCAATCCGAAATTGGCAGTTATCCTCGTAGGGGATGATCCAGCGTCTGTGGTGTACGCCAAGTCAAAGCAAAAGGTCAGTGAAAGCTTAGGTATAGATTTTGAACTGTTCATCCTTCCGAACGATAGCCCAGAAAGTGAAGTATTAACACTTATTGATTCCTTAAATACCAATCCAGAAGTTCATGGAATTATGATTGAGCTGCCTTTACCAAAACATATCTCTAAAGAGCGGGTTATGGCTGCAGTGCGTCCGGATAAAGATGTCGACGGGGTTCACCCTATCAATCGTGGGTATATCTTAAGCGGAGAAGAAGGTCTCTTTCCAGCAACACCTCAAAGCTGTATAGAAATTTTGCTGCGCTCAGGGGTTAAGATTGCTGGAAAACATGTCGTAATTGTAGGCCGTGGCGAGACCGTTGGTAAGCCTCTGGTTTTCCTCATTCTTAAACATAACGCCACAGTTACAATCTGCCATTCGAGAACTCCTGATCTGGGCGCCTTTACTCGTCAAGCGGATATCGTTATCGCTGCTGTCGGCAAAGCAAAGCTTGTGAAGAAGGATATGGTCAAGCCCGGTGCGATTGTAGTAGATGCAGGAATTAATGAGATTCCTGGAGGAATCTGTGGAGATGTTGATTTTGAGGAAGTTAAAGAAGTTGCTGCCTTGATCTCTCCAGTTCCTGGTGGGGTAGGGTCTTTGACGACCGCTTTAGTCATGAAAAATGTTCTCAATGGAATTTCCCTACAACAAAAGGAGGGTAACTAATGTCTGAAAGTAAGGTATGGGAATGGAGTTCAGCAGAGTTCTTAGCTCAGTCCGCAAGTGCGGCCCCCACTCCGGGAGGAGGAAGTGTATCGGCTTATGTTGGTGCCCTCGCAGCGTCGATGGTCTGCATGGTCGCGAATTTGACTGTAGGCAAGGAAAAATATAAAGACGTTGAACCCCAAGTCCAAGTCATCTTGGAGAAGGGACAACATCTACTCAATGATTTGAAGACAGGTTTGACACAGGACATTGCGGAATTCTCGAACTTCATGTCTGTCTTGAAACTTCCGAAAGAAACAGAAGAACAAAAGACTGCGCGTACAGCTAAATTGCAGGAAGTTCTTGTCTCTGCCACCGACACCCCGCTCGGAATCGCCCAGAATTGCTATGCTGTTCTTGTGCTTGCCCAAGAACTTGCTCCGATCGGAAACAAAGGAGCAATTAGCGACGTCGGTGTGGCTGCATATCTAGCAGAAAGCGCCTTGAAGGCAGCGATGTTCAGCGTTGATATCAATCTGCCCCAAGTTAAAGATAGTGCTTATCAAGAAAAGGTAAAAGCTGAGCGCGAACGCCTCTTCGTACAAGCCGAAAAGCTCAAGACTGAAACCGTCCAAGTTGTACAAAGTAGGATCTAATCCCAAACAACAAGTAGCCGATATGTATACTCCATTGAAAAAACTTTAAAGGCCCTAAAGGATTGTGAAGGAGTTCCCACGAGGAACTTCTTTTTCTGATTTGCATTATAGTTCGGATTATCGGGAAGTGAAAACTTCTGGTGTAGTAAACATTTCTTGCGCAGTGTGTAAAATTTGCGCACTTTTTCTTTTTCAAATTTAAATATGGAGAAAAGGTATTCTTCAAATGAACTGAGAACAAGCTGTTTCTTGAGTCTAATAACGATTGGCATTATTATTGCATAATTATTTCTATAAACATTGAAATTCATATATTAACAGGTAACGCCCTGGGAGGATGTTAAATGCGAGGTTTTAGTTTACGTTTAAAGCTGATGCTCATTTTAACGCTTGCTGTCACTATTCCGATCTTAGGTTCTGGGTATGTTATTATCCAAAGAGCGGAACAGTCTCTGATTAACGAAAAGGAAACCAAACTATATGGTATTGCCCGATCCTTAGACTTCAATCTTCCCGGGGACTATGATAGCCTTTTATCAAAGGACGAGCAGATGTTACCTGACAGCGAAAAGATTGCGATTTTGAATTCAAGACTTGCCAAGGTAACAGATCAAATTGTTACGGCTAACCCTGGAGTAGGTGCTGGGTTTTACTCCAAAGATTTAGATGCCATTATCACGTACGGGCCCAGTAGCGAATTCTCCAGTAAGATGGGGGAACCCATTAGTCTAGATCATAAGGGCCGGGAAGTTATGGCTGAGGGGATTTCCGAGGCCGTACGAGGACAGATGGTCCGAGGAAGTATATTAAACGCCATGGTACCGCTACAGAGAAATGGACGAATCATTGGTTATACTTGGGCAAACGAGCTAACAAAGAGTGTAGATGAACAAATCCTTTCTATGGAATTGGTTATGTACTTGACTTTGGGAGTGGCACTGTTAGCGGGACTAATCACTGTCCTTGTCATTGCCAACTATGTTTCATCATCGGTACAAAGAATAATTGCGGGTTTAAGGCGTCTTCGATCCGACTTTGAATACCGCATGCCTAATATAAATGGTGAATTCGGAGAAATAACCGCAGCGATTAACGATATGGCGGCTAGCTTGGAGAAATCACGCTCACATACAGATGTGATTATGGAGAGTATGGTAGATGGAGTTATTACCATTGATAATGACGGGAAATTAACAAGGATCAATGATGCTGCAATTAAGATTAGTGGCCTGAAAAAAGAAGATATTGGGAAAAAATGGTGTGATCTTTTGGCAGATCAGGGAAGCTTTCAAACATTGATTTTGGATACTTTGCATACAGGCCAGATTTTTATTGGAAATGAAGTGGTTTTTAACCGCAATGATGGCAGCACAGTACCTCTGAGTGTCAGTACGTCGACCTTGCGCAATAAAGAACATATCTTAGGGACGGTCATTGTTTTTAAGGACTTATCAGAACGTAAAGTTTTTGAAGACTGGGTCCGGAGAATCGACCGGTTGGCCGCCATTGGAGAATTGGCTGCTGGGGTTGCTCATGAGATTCGTAATCCCTTGGCTGCCATCTCAGGTAGTGCGGAAATTCTCTTGGATGAAATACCTAGGGATAATCCATCAAGACAATTTGGCGATGTCATTGTTAGGGAGATCACCCGCTTAAACGGGATTGTAGAAGATCTACTTTACTTTGCCAAACCTTCAAAGGACTATATTTCTCAAATTGATCCGAATAAACTGGTTTCAGAGACGCTAGTATTGCTTTCTCCTAGTCTTAAAAAAGATTTTGTTGTATTAATTAAAGATTTTGAACCGGACGTTGGAATGATTTCAGTTGATGCTGGACTGATTAAGCAAGTATTAGTCAACCTGTTACTCAATGCTGCACAATCACTTCCGCCTCAGGGGGGAGAAGTAAGGGTCAGGACGAGGAAGGCTGATAAGGGGATCGTGATTGACGTAATAGATACAGGCTGCGGAATTAGTCCTGATGATTTACCGCGGATTTTTGACCCTTTTTATACAACTAAGGACAGGGGAACAGGTTTAGGATTAGCGGTGAGCAACAAGATTGTGGAAATCCATCATGGGCAACTTCAAGTTGAGAGTAAACAGGGGGTAGGAACCATCTTTAGTTTATTCTTACCATATACTACCGAAGCTTAAAGATTGGAGGAAGAATATGCCAGAAAAAACAAAGATTCTGATTGCCGATGACGAGCCGAGCTTGTGTATGGTGCTGGAAACAGTGTTGGGTAAAGCTGGTTATAAAGTAGACTCTGTCAATAATGGTACCGATGCTTTGGAAATGGCCTTAAGTGGAGATTACGGAGCTGTGTTATTAGATATCCGGATGCCACAATTGGATGGTCTTCAGGCTTTTTACGAAATACACAAACAAAAACCTGACTTGCCAGTGATTTTGATGACTGCTTATAGTACGGCAGAGATTGCTGTCGAAGCGATGAAACGTGGTGTTTTTGATTACGTCATAAAGCCTTTTAGCGTAGAGGAAGTAAAAATCTTGATTGCAAGGGCAATACGCATGTCGGATCTGAGTAAGGAAGTAGAGTATCTTACTCAAGAGGTTCAAGCTTTAAGCCAAGAGACTACTGGACCTTTCAGGTTGATCGGTGAGAGCTCTAAAATACAGGAAGTTTATAAGAGCATCGGCAGGGTGGCAAACTCCAAGGCCACTGTGCTTCTTTCTGGTGATAGCGGTACCGGCAAAGGTATGGTCGCAAGAACTATCCATTTTGTCAGTGAGCGCTGGCAAAAACCCTTCATCCAAGTGAATTGTGGATCTATACCTGAGGGCTTGGTGGAGAGTGAGCTGTTTGGACATGAAAAAGGATCCTTTACGGGTGCTATTAATCAAAAACCGGGTAAATTCGAACTTGCTGAGGGCGGCACAATCTTTCTTGATGAAATAGGTGAGCTGAACCTTAATTTACAGGTTAAACTTTTAAGAGTATTGCAGGAGCGGGAATACGAAAGGGTTGGTGGCAATCAGACTTATGTAACTAACGTTCGTGTTATCGCAGCAACCAATCGTGATTTGGTTAAGGAAATTGCCGCAAAGCGTTTTCGGGAGGACCTATACTATCGTCTTAATATTGTTTCCATTCATCTTCCTCCTTTACGTGAGCGCGGAGACGATATTATTTTGCTTGCAGAATATTTTCTCAAGCATTTTGCTGCGGAAGCACAGCGCGAGGGTATGTTTTTTTCCCCGGAAGTTATTAATGTTTTTCGGCATTACTCGTGGCCTGGCAATGTTCGAGAATTGGGAAATGCAGTTGAACATGCACTAATAATGAGTAACTCGAAGGTAATTGTACCTGAAAATTTACCCTCCCATTTAATTCCTGAAGAAACAGAGATAGAAAGTTCGCTTGAGGAAAGTACAGAAGCCTTTCGTTCATTACGTACTATTCTAGCAGAAGCAGAGAAAAACCATATTGTCAAAGCCCTTAGCGCTACGGGTGGCAATCGGGCCCATGCGGCTAAGTTACTACAGATCTCTCGACGCGCATTAATTTATAAAATTCAGGAGCATAATTTAAAAAACTAATATAAGGTCTATCCATTAAAAAAATATTTCCTGCGATAAAGGCAAACATGGCGAAAGCTATGGACGCAAAGCTATGGGTCTTCCACTTTGAGTGATGACTGCCAGGCTACCGACAGACGCTATCTTTGTCGCCATGCCCTAGGGAGTGTGGCGCTTTTTTATTAATAAAGGAGTGTTTTATTTGCGAAAGGAGTGTTTTATTTGCGCAGTATTAGGACAGTTTTCATTACATTTGTAGGAGTCATTCTCGTATTAACACTCGGTGTACTCACGCTCATTAATTACTTTAATACCAGAAACATAATTATGAGTGATCTAAACCAGGAGATGACTTTAACAACCCAAGGCGCGGCCAAGGATTTGGGTGCGTGGATTGGTGTTCGTAAGGGTGAATTGGAAACAATAGCGAATGCTCCAGTAATCTTAACTGGTGATCAGACAGCGATTAAGAATTATTTAAGTGCAGAGTTGAAACGTCTACCAGATTACAGTACATTTTGGGTATCAGATGAAAAAGGAAGTTGGTACTCACCCGCGGGGACAACAGGAAGCATTAGTGAACGAGATTATTATTCAAAATTGTTGAAAACCAGTCAAACGGTTATCTCAAATCCCCTCCTGGGTAAGGCTGATGGAAAAATGGCGTTTGTCATAGCAGTGCCGATTAAGCAAAATGGCAAGATCGTAGCGATTTTGGGTGGAAATGTTAAAATGGATGAACTTTCGCGCAGGGTAACTGAGATTAAAGTGGGGAAAACGGGCTATGCATCTTTATACCAAAGTGATGGTATGACGGTTGCCCACCCAAACCAAGACCTGGTGATGAAATATAATCCGATGCAGGATTCCGAACTTGATCCAACGCTTAAGGCAGGATATCAGAAAATACTTAAGGGGGAAACCGGTGAATTCCAGATCAAACTAAAGGGTGCGGACAACTTTTTAGCTTATGCACCAGTGCCCGGGGTTACCTGGGTCCTCTCCGTTACTGCTTTAACACATGAGTTTCTAGGCCCTTTGGTATCCCTTGCTTATTCCTCAGTTATAACTACAGCAATTCTTCTCTTGATAGCCATCCTTGCTTTGGTGGTCTTAACAAATCGGATAACCAAACCGCTTTCTAATTTACAAGCTCAGGCCGAACGGGTTGCTCAAGGCGATTTGAGCCAAATCGAGATGAATATTAAGGCCAAAAACGAAATTGGCCGCCTTGCCGAAGCGCTGCAGATGATGGTCAAGAATCTGCATTCTTTAGTGGGACAGGTTGCAATTTCTGCGGAACACGTTGTATCTTCAGCGGGTCATTTGGCGATTAGCGCTGAACAATCAGCTCAGGCAGGTGACCAGATCGCCAGCTCTCTGTCCCAGGTAGCCGTGGGTGCTGAGCATCAACTTATGACCATCGATGAGGCCAAGCAAGCTATGGCTGAGATTCAGGATAGCATTCAACATGCGACCGGCAACACGGACAAAGTGGTGGAATTTTCTGGGAAAACTCTACTCGCAACCCAAACTGGGAGTGATGCGGTAGATAAGGCCATGAACCAAATGGACCGTATTCAAGATGTGGTCACACAGGCGGCCGAACTTGTCCTCAAACTGGGTGATCGCTCGAACGAGATTGGGAATATAGTGAATGCCATTTCTGGAATTGCCGAACAGACAAACCTCTTAGCTCTTAATGCTGCCATCGAAGCAGCACGTGCCGGAGAACAGGGCCGTGGTTTTGCTGTTGTAGCCGATGAAGTGCGTAAGTTGGCTGAGCAGTCAGCTGAGGCAACGAAACAGATTACACTCCTCATACGGCAAATTCAAGGGGATACAGAACAGGCAGTTCAAGCCATGACTGCTGGGACGAAGGAAGTTGAGACAGGGGCAGAAGTGGTGGGAACCGCAGCAACTAGTTTTCGTGATATTTCTTTATCCGTAAACACGATTTCACAGCAGATTAAGGTCATATACCAGATGGTTCATCAAGTAGCACTGGACAGTGAGCGTGTTACAACATCAATTGATCAGTTAAGTAATGTAAGCAAGGATGCCGTCGCACATGTTCAATCTGTATCTGCCTCTTCGGAAGAACAACTGGCGTTTATTCAGGAAATAGCGCAAGCCAGTCAAGACCTTAACAAAATGGCAGAGGGTTTACAAGGAGCTGTAACACAGTTCAAAATTTAACCACGTGCGCAGGTTATTGCACTCCAGAGTGAAAAAGTTACACGGGTTCGATAAGAAATACGAGAGAACCGGTGGGCATTTGAACAGCGTAGTTACGAAAAGTGTGACATCAGCAGGCTTTGACGTCTATTATTCTAAAAACGCCAAAGTTGGCATGAAGTTTGCTATATATTTAGTTTAGGTAAGTGGCTCAGTCCTAATCTGATCCTAGACTAAATACAAGGAGGAACTTTAAGTGAAAGATGTCGTTATCGTTAGTGCTGTTCGAACACCCCTCGGTTCTTTTAATGGGGCACTAAGCCAGGTTACTGCTGCGGATTTGGGTGCAATTGTCATTAAAGAGGCTATTAGCCGTGCCGGTATCGCTCCTGCTGATGTTGAAGAAGTGATCATGGGTAATGTACTATCCGCGGCAAAAGGGCAAAATCCAGCTCGCCAGGCGGCGATGAAAGCCGGGGTTCCACAAGAGGTTCCATCTTGGACTGTGAGTAAAGTGTGCGGTTCCGGTCTAAAAGCTGTAGCCTGTGCAGCCCAGGCGATCATTGCCGGAGATGCCGATGTGATTGTAGCCGGTGGTATGGAGAGTATGTCCCAGTCTGCTTACGCATTGCCAAAGGCTAGGAACGGTTATCGTATGGGAAATGATGTTATCGTAGATACGATGGTCAATGACGGGTTGACCGATGCTTTTCATAATATTCATATGGGTATAACAGCTGAAAACATAGCTGAAAAGTTCGGGATTACGCGAGAAATGCAAGATAATTATGCTGTACAAAGTCAAAACAGGGCAGAGAAAGCAATTAAGGCAGGCATATTTGTGGAAGAGATTGTACCTGTAAGCATTCCACAGCGTAAAGGAGATCCTATCATCGTCGAGCAGGATGAATTTCCGCGCTTTGGCGCGACCAATGAAGGACTTGCTAAACTTCGCCCAGCATTTAAGAAAGATGGAACAGTGACGGCCGGAAATGCTTCAGGGATTAATGATGGGGCTGCAGCTGTTGTGGTTATGAGTAAAGAGAAGGCTGAACAACTCGGACTCACTCCGTTGGCAGTTATCACATCTTGGGCTTCGGCAGGTGTCGACCCACTCATCATGGGGACCGGACCCATTCCTGCTACACGTAAAGCTCTGGTCAAAGCAAACTTGACAATAGAAGATATCGACGTTGTTGAGGCGAATGAGGCATTTGCCTCGCAAACTTTAGAAGTAGGTAAAGAGCTTGAGCTTGAATCCGAAAAAACGAATATTAATGGAGGGGCTATTGCTTTGGGGCATCCAATTGGAGCTTCTGGCGCACGTATCTTGGTTACCTTACTCCATGAAATGAAACGGAGTCAAGCGAAACGCGGTTTGGCTACTCTGTGTATAGGTGGTGGACAGGGTATTGCCATGATTGTGGAGCGGCAGTAGTTTGTTGGGTTAGTTTTACCTTTCCGCCTTAAGTATTGGAGGGATGAATTTTGCGGCAAGCCGTGATTGTCAGTGCAGTACGCACGCCTGTTGGCTCATTTAACGGTGTATTTGCACAAACCAAAGCAACGGAGTTAGGTGCTATAGCTATACGTGAAGCTATCAACAGGGCGGGGATAACTCCTGATCAAGTCGAAGAAGTGATTATGGGCAACGTGTTACAAGGCGGGCAAGGGGAAAACCCAGCTCGTCAGGCGGCTATATATGCGGGCATTCCACAGGAGACCCCTGCTTGGACGATGAATAAACTCTGTGGTTCTGGGTTAAAAGCGATTATTTGTGCGGCTCAATCTATCTTACTCGGCGACGCTGATATCGTGGTAGCTGGTGGGATGGAGAACATGTCCTTAGCCCCGTATCTCCTGCCCAAAGCACGTAGCGGTTATCGTATGGGGAATGATGTAATTTACGATAGCCTTCTGAAGGACGGCTTGATGGACGCTTTCGAAGATATCCACATGGGTGTAACGGCAGAGAATGTGGCCGAACAGTTTAGTATCACTCGAGAGGAACAGGATCGGTATTCTGTCAGCAGCCAGAATCGAACTGAAAAAGCCATTAAAGAAGGAAAATTTAACGAAGAGATTGTTCCTGTCAGCATACCCCAACGTAAGGGTGAGCCTATCATTATTAATCAGGATGAGTTTCCTCGATTTGGCGCAACGTATGAATCCCTGTCAAAACTTAAGCCAGCTTTTAAAAAAGAAGGAACGGTTACGGCTGGAAATGCTTCAGGTATTAATGATGGAGCAGCTGCCGTTGTTCTTATGGCCAAAGAGATGGCTGAAGCTTTAGGACTTGTACCTTTGGCGACTATCCGATCTTATGCTTCAGCGGGCGTCGATCCAAAAATAATGGGGACTGGACCGATTCCGGCCAGTCGCAAAGCCTTAGACAAGGCTGGGTTGACTATAGAAGAAATAGATCTGGTCGAAGCTAATGAAGCTTTTGCAGCACAAACTTTAGAGGTGGCCAAGGAACTCAAACTGAATATGGATAAGACAAATATCAATGGTGGAGCGATTGCCTTGGGACATCCTATTGGAGCTTCCGGTGCTCGTATTTTGGTAACCCTTCTGTATGAATTAAAACGGCTTCAAGCAAGGCGCGGCCTGGCAACACTTTGTATTGGTGGAGGACAGGGCATCGCCTTAATCGTAGAGCGTGATTAGAGTGCTGTAAACTCTTAGAAGTGAAAATATTAAGGGGGAACCCATCTGGGTTCCCCCTTAATATTAAAGTCAGTACAGATTAATTCTAGATGAGAAGGTATGATAAGGCCGTCATAAGGTGCATATTATGGTTCTTCGTAACTGGGCCGAGGAGGGGTGAGTAAGATTTCAAGCAAAGGTAATATATTGATAGCAGATGACGAGGAAAGTCTACGCTTAGTGCTTAATACGGTACTGCGTAAAGATGGGTATGAGGTGGATGCAGCTGAGAACGGTATTCAGGCCTTAGAAATGGTTAAGATGAGGGAATATGAAACTGTGATTTTAGATATTCGTATGCCCCAAATGGATGGGCTACAGGCTTTTAGCGAAATTCATAAGATAAAGCCAAACTTGCCTATCGTATTGATGACAGCTTATGGGAGTGGGCAGGATGCTGTGGAGGCTATGAAACGCGGGGCCTTCGATTATATAATAAAGCCGTTTAACGTGGAACAAGTAAAGTTTTATGTGGCACGTGCTATTCGCATGAAGCGTTTGACCTCTGAAGTGGACCAGCTATTCCAGGAGGTTAAAACTCTTAACCAATACAAAAAGGTAACCTGAGTGCGCACATTTATGCGCGCATGGGTAAAGCATTTCACACCATTCGATGATTTTCCCCTCAAGCACCCTAACATGCGTGGCACTGAAAATCGGCAGAACCCGCCCGGGAGACATATCTCCCGGTTTTTTTTATATTTCAACAAATTTTTCGGAGTTGGCACAGAGATTGCTTTATCTAAAGAGAGAAAGGTGGTGTGAAGTTAATAAATTAACCTTATATTTTTTATCTTTTATTCAATATCTATTTTATTAAAAGGGGGATTAATGCTAATGTCACTACAAACAAATTCAGGTCATGTAGAAGAAAAACCCGGGATTCTGGAACGGATGGGTGGCGCTCTTGCAGAATGGAGTGAAAAATGGTTCCCGGATGCCTATGTTTTCGCATGTTTGGCCGTTGTAATCGTTACCATCGCCGCCTTAGCTATGGGTCGGTCACCCATGCAGATCGGAGTAGACTTCGGTTCTAACTATTGGGGCTTGATTCCTTTTACAATGCAGATGTCCTTCGTTATTATCTCAGGGTATGTTGTTGCAATGTCCAAACCTGTCATGAAATTCATTGAAAAATTAGCTGCAGTGCCGAAGACCGCAAAAGGGGCGGTAGCCTATGTCGCATTTTTCGCCATGGTCGCTTCTCTACTGAGCTGGGGATTCAGCTTGATCTTCAGTGGTGTTTTGATTAAAGAAGTGAGCAAAAGGGTTAAAGATGTTGACTATCGAGCACTTGGCGCAGCCGGTTATCTCGGATTAGGAAGTATCTGGGCCTTAGGTCTATCTTCTTCAGCTGGCTTACAGATGGCGAGCAAGTCATCAATGCCTGCTGCACTTTACAAAATCAGTGGTGTTATTCCTCTGACCCAAACGATTTTTACCTGGCAAAGTGGAGTTATGGTTCTTGTCTTAATTGTCCTTTCTGTAGCAATCTGCTACTTTTCTGCACCCGATGGAAAACATTCGAAAACTGCAGAATCTGCCGGTATTACCTATGGCGATAATGGAATTATTGTTGGAAAGCCTACCCGCCCCGGAGAAAAGCCAGAATACAGCCCGGTTTTAACCGTTATCATTGTTGCTCTTATCCTGCTCTATCTCATTGATGTCATTAGTAAAAAAGGACCTATTGCAGCACTTGACTTAAACACATATAACATTTTATTCCTCATGCTAGGTATGATACTTCATAAGAGCCCTAAAGCATTCTTGGTTGCTTGTGCTAAAGCAGTTCCCGCAACGGGCTCAGTCCTCATCCAATTCCCGATTTACTCCGGTATTTTCGGAATCTTGATGGGATCTGGTCTTAATGAAGTCCTGATGAACTTCTTCGTCTCTATTTCTAATGAACACACCTTTGCACCGATTGTAGCGATCTACTCCGCTCTTCTTGGATTCTTACTTCCTTCCGGCGGTGCGAAATGGGTTGTTGAAGCACCTTATATTCTTTCAGCTGCGCAACAGTTGCATTTTAATATGGGTTGGGTTGTTCAGATTTACAATGCTGCCGAAGCCTTACCTAACTTTATCAATCCTTTCTGGATGCTCCCTTTAATGGGTGTCATGGGCGTAAAAGCTCGTGACTTGGCAGGGTTCTCCTTCCTACAACTAATATTCCATACTCCAGTCGTCATCATCATGGTATGGCTCTTAGGTTACACAATCCCTTATGTAGCACCGATCATGATGTAAATGAAGGTAATCACTTCAGGTGGAGTTTCAAACTCCATCTGAAGCTTTCCCCATAAAAACTGACGCCATGACACAAGTAAGTAAGCAATAAGGAGGTTGAAGCTAATGGCGGTTATTATCAGTCCACAAGAAGCTGCACGTAAGGTAGAAAACGGAATGACGATTATGGTAGGCGGTTTTATCGGGTGTGGAGCGCCAGGGAAGTTACTCGAAGTCATTCGTTTACAAGGGACAAAAGACTTGACACTCATTGCGAATGACACAGGGATCCTTGGTGACGAACTGGCACAACTCGTAGTTGATCACTGCTTTAAGAAGGTTATTGCTACCCATATTGGTACAAACAAAGAAACGGGAAACCAAATGAATTCAGGTGAACTAGAAGTCAAACTGGTTCCGCAAGGAACTCTGGCGGAGCAAATTAGAGCTGCCGGTGCTGGACTAGGCGGAATTTTAACTCCAACCGGAATTGGTACTGTTATTGAAGATGGAAAACAAAAGATAGTTGTAGAAGGCAATGAATACCTTCTAGAACTGCCTCTAAGTGCTGATATTGCGCTCATCAAAGCCAAGAAGGCCGATAAAGCAGGAAATTTAGTCTATCATGGTTCTGCTCGTAATTTTAACTCTCTAATGGCTACTGCAGGGAAAACAGTAATTGCCCAGGTTGAAGAGATCGTAGAGGTGGGCGAAATTCAACCTGATGAAGTTGTAACTCCCGGAATCTTTGTGGATTACTTGGTGTTTGTACCTAAGGAGGTGGCTAAAGTTGGATAAGCAAGAACGGATGGAATGGTTAGTTAAACGTGTAGCCCAAGAATTCAAGAACGGCGACGTTGTTAACTTGGGAATTGGTATGCCGACGAAAGTTGCTAATTATTTGCCAGAAGGTGTCAACATTATTCTACAATCAGAGAATGGTTTCTTAGGCGTAGGACCTACCCCAGAAGTTGGAACGGAAGATTCAGATATCGTTAATGCTGGTGGACAAAGTTCGAGCATTCTGGCCGGAGGATGTACGTTTGACAGTTTAACCTCCTTTGGAATTATTCGGGGTGGGCACGTGGATGTTACCGTACTGGGCGCCCTCCAGGTCGATCAGGAAGGTAATCTAGCAAACTGGATGATTCCAGGTAAGATGGTTCCGGGTATGGGAGGAGCTATGGACTTGGTTGTCGGCGCTCGTCGGGTCATTGTGATGATGGAGCATTGTGCCAAAAACGGAGGTTTTAAGGTATTAAAGAAATGTACCTTACCATTGACGGCTGCAAAACAAGTCAATTTAATTATTACTGAAATGGGCGTTATTGAAGTGACTCCTAAGGGCCTTGTGCTTAAAGAGATCGCACCAGGACTCACATTTGAGGATGTGCAGACAGCTACAGAAGCGACATTGCTAACAGCATAAATGACTTATAACAATTGGCTTTTTCCACTTGTCGGTTATATGAATGATAGCCTAGTTATAAAATTGAGTGAACGCTGCGCGAAAAGCTACCTAAGCAATGAATATCTACTCCGAAGTCATGAGGCTTCGGAGTTTTTTTCGTCAAATTGCCCAACTGCTTTTGGCTATTCTTCCAATAGCATTATGAGACATGCTTTGCTAAACTTGTACCTAGTATTATTGAATGAACTACAAGATCGATATCAAAACACTTAAAGGAGGAAATCCCATGGCAGGTCTTCTATTTAAAAATGTTGTCAAGAAGTATGATCAAAATACAGTTGTACATGATTTGAATTTAGAAATTGTTGACAAGGAATTCTTAGTACTCGTCGGTCCTTCAGGCTGTGGAAAAACGACAACACTTCGTATGATCGCCGGTTTGGAAGAGATTTCTGAAGGGGAACTTTATATCGGAGATAAATTGATCAATGATGTTGCACCCAAAGATCGAGATATTGCGATGGTTTTCCAAAGCTATGCGCTTTATCCCCATATGAGTGTGTATGAGAATATGGCCTTTGGACTTAAATTACGAAAAGTCCCCAAAGCAGAAATTGATAAGCGCGTCAAAGAGGCAGCAGAAATCCTAGATATTACCCATTTGCTTGATCGAAAACCAAAAGCACTCTCTGGTGGACAGCGCCAACGGGTTGCACTTGGCCGTGCGATTGTTCGTGAACCAAAGGTTTTCTTGATGGATGAGCCACTCTCTAACCTCGATGCCAAGCTTAGAGTTCAGATGCGTGCAGAAATTTCAAAGCTTCGGCATCGTCTTCAAACGACGATTGTTTATGTAACGCATGATCAGACAGAAGCTATGACCATGGGTGATCGGATTGTTGTAATGAAAGATGGGTTTATCCAACAGGTAGATACTCCGATGAATCTCTATAATCATCCTCGCAATATGTTTGTTGCCGGGTTTATCGGTTCACCTGCGATGAACTTCTTAAGGGTGAAACTCGTAGAGGAAAATGGAGAATTGATGCTCGTTTCCAAGGATTTTAAAGTCCCACCGTTGCCAGAACGGCGCGAAGCTCTTGCACCCTACATCGGCAAGGAAATCGTGATGGGGATTCGTCCAGAAGCCATTAAAGACGAGACAATGTTCCTTGAGGCACATCCAGAATGGTCAGTCGATATTCATGTTGACGTAGTGGAGCCCATGGGTTCAGAGAACTACGTTTACTTCTCAGTTAATGGGGAAAACGTTGTTGCTCGAGTTGGAGCTAGAAGCACTGTAAAAGTGAGACAAAATCACAAGATCGCTTTTGATATGAGCTTAGCTCGTTATTTCGATGCAGAGACAC
This sequence comes from Desulfitobacterium elongatum, assembly GCF_055378975.1. Classification (NCBI taxonomy): domain Bacteria; kingdom Bacillati; phylum Bacillota; class Clostridia; order Eubacteriales; family Desulfitobacteriaceae; genus Desulfitobacterium; species Desulfitobacterium elongatum. The sequence goes on from NZ_AP038772.1 coordinate 1,765,936, forward strand.
AGGACGTTATTCATCGTCCAGGTTATCAAGCAAATTATTAATCTTCAATCCATGGGAATCTGATTCTTCTTAGGGAGAATTGGGTTCCCTTAAGGTTTTACATCCTGGAAAAGCATGATAAAATGTTTTATACTCCTCGCATACTTATCATACTATTGAAGGATGAATGATATTGAATCAAGAAATCCAAAGGAATCGAACGGATCTCACAAAACGACTGATAGATCGCCTGTCCTTGGAAACGGGTCTTCAATTTTCTCTAAAGGAGAATTTAGAGCCTTCCTCTGACTTAGACGTTGATGAACCACGAGCTTTTTTTAATATTAATGTGGAGCAAGGGTTCCAATTAGAATGTAAGTGGCCCGAAGCAGTGCTCCCGAACAGTTTAACTCGAAGGCTTGTCGAAGCTTTGGCCCTTGAAATCTATAAGGATATCCTTCGAGAAAGTTCGCAAGAGTCTACAATTCGTTGGACTTGGGAAAAGTTTATCCAGATTGCCTTGAAAGAGGAATGGAATACAGATACAGTCAAACAAAAAGTCATTGAGTACCGACTGCCTCGCCTGGGTCTAGGGTACCCCGTGTATGTTCATTGTTCGCATTGGCAGAAAGAGCTTGCTCAGGTGATCAAACTTCTTTTTCCACAGGCCAAGGTGCGGTGGATAGAAGATCCCGATGTATTCTTGTGGATTCCACTTGAGGATAAGGAAGCTAGCAATCTGGAAAAACGATTACGGGGTGAATCACTCATCCAAGAAATCCATACCCTTCTAGCAGATGAGTTGGGAATCAACTCGACGATTACGATCGGAGAGGCTACAGAAGGGAACCTATGGGAGAACTTCCTTGGGGTTCGCCGGTTGATCGAGATTCAGCAGCGTTTTTTTCCAGGACGCCCTGGTTTAGCGGCATGGAATCTAGGACTATCACTCTTGTTTTCTGACCTTAAGCCCCAAACAAATCAACGTTATATACAGAGAGTGATTGGGACTCTCTCTGAAGACTTACTAGAGACCTTAGAAGCCTTCTTAGACCATGATTTAAGTATAAGTGAAACGGCTAAAGCTTTATTCATCCATCGGAACACCTTAATTTATCGTTTGGATCGGATAACTGAGTTTACAGGATATAATCCTCGCCAGATTATTGGAGCAGTGCATTTGTATTGTGCAGTATGGCTGATGAAACATCAGAACATGAGTCTCTAACGAGAAGAGATGTGCGGAAGAGGAGGATTACTATGGATGAAAAAGGCCTAAAAGGCTGTCTTGTTCGGCTCAGAGGGATGCTTCCCTCACTAACCTCAGCAGAAAGTCGAGTGGCAACGTATGTCTTAGAAAATCCTGATCAGATCATTCATCTTTCAATTACAGAGCTCGCTGAGTTTGCCCAAAGTGCAGAAGCGACAGTCTTCCGTTTGTGTAAGAGGTTAGGATATGGAGGCTACCAAGCTTTCAAGATTGCTCTAGCTAGTGATTTAGTTAAACCACTTGAGAATATCCACCAAGAAATTACTCCGGGAGATAATTTATCAACCATAGCGATTAAGGTATTTCATTCGAATATTGAAGCACTTCAGGATACCCTTACACTTGTACGGGACGAGGTTCTGGAAAAAGCAGTGGATGCTCTTAATGGAGCAGAACGCATCGAGTTCTATGGATTGGGTGGATCTTCCCCCATTGCCCAGGATGCTTTTCATAAGTTTATGCGAGTTGGAATTCCTTGTATTGCCCTGACTGATCCCCATCTACAGGTTATCTCGGCTAGGCTGTTGAAACCTGGGTCAGTCGTATTTGCAATTAGCCACTCAGGGAGTAACAAAGATATCGTGGAGTCTCTTTCAATTGCTCGGAAGGCAGGGGCTGTGACAATCTGTCTTACGAATTATCCAAAGTCCCCGGTCACGAAGCAAAGTGATATTTGTCTGTTCTCCTCCAGTAAGGAATCTTATTATCGGAGTGAGGCTATGTCTTCCCGAATTGCGCAATTAAGTATCATTGATACTCTTTTTGTTGGAGTTTCTTTACGTCGACAGGACATTCTTTTAGATAACCTTCAGAAAATCCGTGAAGTAATTGCCTTAAAAAGGTTTTAGGGGTGGATAAATAAACCGTGAAACCTTTTTTAATCACTTGCATGAAACTTTTTTTTATTCTATTCGTCCAATAAGGAAATATGTTTCGGGCATATGAAGCTCGAGATGAAGATGGGGTGGCAGGATTGAGCCAACGAGATTGGATTCTAAGTGTTGATGTTGGAACCTCTAGTGTAAAAGCTGCTGTTTTTGACGAGAAGGTTCGTTTAGTAGCCGAGCGGAGTAGCGGTTATCCTTTGATACAGGCTCAGCTTGGTTGGGTAGAGCAGGATCCTATGAAAGTAAAGGACGCCTTTCATCAGGCTATCCGCTCGGTTTTAAAGGTAGTTAAGAAGCGCCCAAAAGTGATTGTGTTAAGTACCGCTATGCACGCCTTATTAGGAATTGACCAGTATAATACACCTGTGACTAACCTAGTGACCTGGGCAGATCAAAGAGCGGAGTCTATCGCTCGGAAACTTCGTAGTCAGAGTGAGGGACTTGAAATTTACCAAAGAACGGGGACTCCGATTCACGCGATGTCTCCTCTCTTAAAGTTAGCTTGGTTTCGAGATAACCGACCTGACCTTATGGGCGAGGTGAAAAAGTGGGTCGATCTGAAGTCGTTTATTCTCCATGATTTAATTGGCGAGTGGGTTATCGACGAATCCTTGGCTTCAGCTACTGGGTTATATAATTTATTTACGCATGAATGGGATGAGAAAGCCATTCAGTGGTGTGGAGTCTCGATAGATCAGATGCCAAGAATAGTAAAGACGACGGAGATCCTTAAGGGGATTCAACCAGAATCAGCTGAAGAAACGGGACTTTCCTCTGATACATGGGTTGTTGCAGGAGCAAGCGATGGCGCTCTGGCTAATCTGGGGGTCGGGGCAGTTCATCCCGGATCCTTTGCCATCTCAATCGGAACGAGTGGTGCAGTGCGTGGAGTCGTTCAGCAACCGAAATTAGATGCTGAAGGGCGTCTGTTTTGCTATGTTGTGGATGATAATCATTATATTGTTGGAGGCCCCATTAATAATGGGGGAATTGTACTGCGCTGGTTGCAGGGACTTTTGTATTCAGGTAATCTTAGCTCGGATGCATTAGCTCAGGATGCCGCTACAGCTTCGCGTGATTTTTATACGAAGATGAATGAGGAGGTTGCCGGAATCGCACCCGGTACGGAAGGGCTTTTCTGCCTTCCTTATCTTACAGGGGAGCGTGCGCCCCTTTGGCGAGAAGATGTTTCGGGAAGCTTCAGGGGCTTAAAATTGAGCCATACTAGGGCACATTTAGCACGATCTGTCCTCGAAGGAATTAGCTATCAGCTCAATAGCGTGGTTGAGCTTCTTATTCACATGACAGGAAGCCCTCACGAAATCCGTGCTACGGGTGGTTTTTCTAACTCTGAAGTATGGGTTGAGATCCTTACGGATATCTTAGGAACACCGCTAGGAATCCCGGAACATACTCAGGGATCGGCTTTGGGTGGGGCGTTTCTCGCCTGGTATGCCTTGGGGCAATTGGAGTCCCTTGAACGATGTGCTGAATTGGTACCGCTTTCAAGAATTCAAGAACCGAAGCCAGAACACCAGAAACGCTACCAGGAAGGATATCAGCTCTATCAGGAATTGGTTCGACTTGGAGAAACACAGTTCCATCAACTCTATGAATTTGCACAAGGAGGGTCTTCAAAATGACAAACCGTCTAAATCAGCTACCACCTTTTCAAAGAGCGATTGCAAAAGCTCACTTGTGTACTGCAGGTGCTCGATATGAGGATTTGGATAGACCCATCGTCGCCGTTGTGAATACCTGGAATGAAATTGTTCCCGGTCATGCCCCGCTTAGGGAGTTAGCAGAGCATGTTAAGAGAGGAATTATCCAAGCTGGAGGAACTCCACTGGAATTCAATACGATTGCAATTTGTGATGGGATCACTCAGGGGCATTGTGGAATGAACTACGCCCTACCGAGTCGCGAACTGATTACGGATTCTGTGGAAAGTATGATTTCAAGCCACGATATCTTTGATGGAATGGTCCTTATGGGTTCTTGTGACAAAATTGTACCCGCACTATTGATGGCTGCTGCACGGATAAACCTCCCTAGTATCCTCGTCACTGCTGGTCCGAATGTTCCAGAGATAAAGCCTTGGGAGTCAAAGGCCGCACGTCAGAAATTTATGCGGGGAGAAATTGATGAGAAGACACTCGTTGAAGAAACCTTGCGCTATTATCCCGGCCCGGGGATATGCCCTTATTTGGGCACTGCTAATTCCATGGGAATGCTCACTGAGGCTATAGGTTTAGCTTTACCAGGTAATGGACTTTTCCCTGCTCAAAGTTCGAAGCGGTTTAGTTTAGCAGAGGAAAGCGGAATGCAAGTGGTCAAAATGATTCATGAGGGAGTCCTACCTCAAGACATTTTAAGCAAGGAAGCCTTTGAAAATGCAATTCGAGTATTATTAGCTATCGGGGGCTCTTTGAACGGGGTACTTCATCTTTTAGCCTTGGCGAAAGAGATTAACCTGGAATTAACACTCGAGGACTTTGATAGATTAAGTCGGACCACACCGTTTCTGGTAGCTGTCGTTCCTAATGACCAAGAGCATACGGTTGTTGACCTTTATCGTGCAGGGGGAACACCTGCTGTCATGAAACGTATGGAATCACTGCTTCATACAGAGGTTATGACCGTAACAGGTAAGACGATAGGAGAAAATCTAAGTGAGGTTCATGAGATAGGAGAGCTCATTCGGCCGCTAGAAAACCCGATTCAATCGGAGGGGGGACTGGTTGTCCTCTATGGAAACTTGGCCCCAGAAGGGGCGTTGTTGAAACAATCTGCCATCTCTGGAGAGGGAAAACGTATCGAGGGAGTCGCACGGGTCTTTGATTCGGAGGAGGATTGTCTGGCAGCGGAAAAGATTAATTCGAATGATATCCTTGTTGTTCGTTATGAAGGACCTGCCGGCGGACCGGGGATGCGCGAGCTCCATCGTGTCACAGAGTTTCTCCAAGTTCGTGGTGGGAAGGCAATTCTGACGGATGGCCGATTCTCTGGGGCTTCAGGGGGAGTTTCTGTTGGATATATCTCACCGGAAGCAGCAGCAGGCGGCCCCATTGCCTTGGTTCATGACGGAGATAAAATCTTAATCGACCTTGAAAACCGTCGTCTCGAAATCCTCGTTGATGAGCAAGAGTTGGAAGAACGACGTAACGCTTGGGAACCCATCCAGAAGCCTGCTTCACGTTATCTTAAGGGGTATGCGCGGAAAGTGTCCTCTGCTAACTACGGAGCGGTTTTTGACGCTTAGAATTCCTCTTGCAGCAAAGAATAAAGAAAGCATATATCAGGTGGAGTTCCTAAACTCCACCTGAAAGTTTAGTACCTTATCCGGTGACGGTGAGTCATCGTATAAAAAGGACTTTAATCATAGAAGTATTGGGAAATAGGAGCATTACCTATCATCTGTACTCAATAGTTTATCAGTAAAGCCCTCTGATATATAATGGGCATAATTTTCATGTAGAGGTTGTGAAAAAGAATTTTTTTTTCAAAGAGGAAGGATTTCCGAATATTTTGGCGTAATTATAAATGTGCATGAATTGCAAACTTATATTAAAAAATAGGAGGGGAAGTCGTGAAAAAACCAAAATTTTTCAGAGGGGTAGCAATGGTATTGAGCTTAGCCATGGTCTTAGGCTTGGCAGCAGGCTGCGGTACCAAAGAAACTCCAAAAACTCCAGCAGCAGGGGATAAACCGTATGCTGGAACTGAACTCCGAGTTGTTTTTGCTAACCATCCATGGGCAGAGGCAATGAAACAACAACTCCCAGAGTTTGAGCAAAAAACAGGTATCAAAGTTAAACTGGAAAGCTACTTTGAGGATCAACTTACGCAAAAACTCACGGTCGAGTTGACTTCTGGATCCACGACAATCGATGCCTTCATGTTCCGCCCACTTCAAGAGGGTAAGCTCTTCGCTAAAAATGGCTGGTTAAATGATGTTACAAGTTATGCACAAAAAGATACCGCTTGGGATCTTAAAGATTTCAACAAAGCTGCAATTGGTTCAGTAACCATGGATCAAAAGATTTATGGAGTACCGCTCATCACAGAGCGCGAAATTCTCTACTATCGTAAAGACATCCTAGAGAAGAACAACATTCCTGTACCAAAAACGATGGATGAGCTTGTCGCTGCTGCGAAAAAAGTAAACGATCCTTCTAAAGACCTTTATGGTTTCGTGGCCCGTGGTCAACGTTCTCCAGCGGTAACTCAATTCTCTAGCTTCCTTTATAGCTTCGGTGGAGATTTTGTAAAAGACGGTAAAGCCGCTGTAAATACTCCAGAAGCGATCAAAGCGTACCAAACCTATGGAGATCTCCTTCGTCTGTATGGACCTCCTGGAACGCTGAATATGGCTTGGCCGCAAGCCTTCGCTGTATTCCAACAAGGTAAAGCTGTTTTCCTCACAGACGCAGATAGCTTGTATACGAACTTAACGGATAAAGCAAAATCTACGGTTTCCGATAAAGTGGGCTTTGCTGTAATTCCTGCAGGCACTGCTGGTGCTAAGCCTTACAATATCACTTCTTGGGCTTTAGCAATGAATGCTAAGTCTAAGAATCAAGATGCTTCTTGGGAATTTGTAAAATGGGCAAGCAGCAAAGAAAACGTGCTGAAAATGCAACAAGCAGGTAACCCAGGTGCTCGTGAGTCGGTCTGGAATAACCCAGAAGGATTGAAGAACTTCCCAGCAGAGTATTCTAAAGTGGTTGTAGAGTCTATGAAGACTTCGGTTGACCATGACCGTCCACTTGTTATTGATATCGGACCGGCTCGTGATGCAGTCGGTGGCCCGATTCAAGCAGCAATTCAAGGTCAAGATGTCACGAAAGCTGCGAATGATGCAAATACTGCATTCCAAGCGATTATTGATAAAGAGAAAAAGTAAAACGAAACCTCGTGGGTTAAGTTTACATCTTACAGTCTCATTATTTTAATGAACGAGCCTTCCGTTCTTGCGGGAGGCTCGGCTCCTGTTAATAGTGCAAGGGGGTCACCATATTGAGTCGTTGGCTTGAGCGGAATATAAAATATATCTTTCCACTTCCTGCTGTTTTATTTATTGTCATCATGATGGTATTTCCAATCGGTTATACCTTAAGATTGAGTTTTTATGATTGGAGCATGTCTTCCTTAGTCCCGCCAGAGTGGGTCGGATTAGCCAACTATAAAACTCTTTTATTTGAGGATCCACGCTTTATCTCATCGATCTGGCGAACTTTCGCTTTCACCTTTTCAGCAGTTGCGGTAGAAACAGTTCTCGGTGTTGCGATTGCACTGTTGTTAAACCAGGATTTCCGTGGCAAAAATGTTTTAAAAACCTTGTTCCTTTTACCGATGATTGCTACACCCGTTGCGATTGGCTTGGTATGGCTCTTAATCTATGAACCAAATATCGGTATTGCGAATAAGTTGATGGAATTTCTCCATCTCTCGCCCCAATTATGGCTTGCTTCGCCGAAGCAGGTTATTATGTCTCTTGTCATTGTAGATGTATGGCAGTGGACACCTATGATTGGACTCATGATCCTAGCAGGATTAACCTCTCTTCCCACTGAGCCTTATGAAGCGGCGATGGTGGATGGAGCAACTCGCTGGCAAGTGTTAACAAAAATCACTTTGCCACTTTTACAACCGACAATTCTGGTTGCGATACTTCTCCGTTCGATTGACGCGCTTAAGACATTTGACATCATTTACTCCATGACCGGGGGAGGTCCGGATTTTCATTCGGAGACCATTAATATTTATACCTTCGTGCAAGGTTTTTCCTACTTCAAGTTGGGGATGACCTCTGCTTCTTTGATGATTTTCTTTGTTATCGTTCTTGGTATGAGTATGCTCCTGGTTTCAGCCAGGAAACGGTGGGGGGCTTAAGTTATGGCAAAGCGTAAAGATCCTGTTCAATATCTTCAGCGACTTTTGCTGGTTGCTGTCGTTCTCGCCTTCTTGTTTCCGTTTATCTGGATGGTTTTGGCGTCCTTCAAGACACAACAGCAAATTCTTTCTACAGAAAATATCCTTATTTTTAAACCAACCTTCCAGAATTACGTCGCTGTTTTTGAACAATATAGTTTTCTCAAGTTTATTATTAATAGTTTTATCATTGCGGTCGTATCCACTATTTTCTCCTTGGTCTTGGGTTTACCTGCAGCGTACTCGATTGCGCGTTATCGCCAAGACAAGCTTGGTCTAACGATTTTAGTAGCACGGATTGTTCCGGGGATTACCTTCCTTATTCCATGGTTTATCCTCTTTACGAAGCTTAATCTTGTGGATTCTTACACGTCTATGATTCTAAGCCACATGCTTGTTGGGCTACCCTTTATAGTCTGGATTATGGTGTCCTACTTTGAAAATATTCCCTTAGAACTTGAAGAGTCGGCTCGCGTCGATGGGTGTACGATACAGGAAGCTTTCTGGCGGATTGTTCTACCCATTTCTGGGCCTGGAATCATTACCTCGGCAATTTTTTCCTTTGTTTTCTCTTGGAATAACTTCATGTTCTCCCTCGTTCTTGCCGGTGAGAAAACAAAGACCTTGCCAATTGCTGTCTACTCCTTCCTTTCTTACTCGGATATTAACTGGGGAGGATTGATGGCAGCCGCGGTTATTATTACTCTTCCTGTACTCATTCTCGCTCTCTTTGCTCAGAAGTATATTATTAGCGGTTTGACTGCAGGTGCAGTGAAAGGATAAGGAGGAGTCGTTTTTATGGTTACCGATCGTCTTTGGCACAAAGGTGTACTCGCGATTTTGCGTGGATATAGTGAGACCGAGGCTTACGATGCTGCTCAGGCATTAGGCGAAGCAGGAGTGTCTGCGTTTGAAGTCACCGCAGATTCGCCAGGTGCTTGGCGAGTGATTGAGTCGTTAAAAAAAGATTCACGATTTATTGTCGGAGCAGGTACCGTTTTAGATACGGAAACAGCTCGTCGAGCTATCGAGTCGGGCGCCGATTTTCTTTTCTCTCCAGTGGTTCGACCAGAGGTTATTCAATATGCACATCGGTATGGCCGGGTAGCCATTCCTGGTGCGATGACTCCTACGGAGGTACTACTCGCCTTGGAAGCAGGGGCTGATATTGTTAAGCTTTTTCCGGCAGGATCTCTGGGGGTTAACTACCTAAAAGAGTTACGTGGTCCGTTCCCGTATATTCCCTTCATGCCGACCGGCGGAATTACTGCTGAAAATGCCGCAGCCTTCATTGGAGCGGGTGCAGTTTCGGTGGGAATGGGGGGAGCCTTGGTTAAGAAGGACTGGGTTAAAGAGAAGAAGTTTCAAGAGATCACGAATCTCGCCAATAAATTATTGCAAGAGTTTCAATCTGCATTGTAGAAATACCAAGCTTAGAAGGTGACCCTATGGGGATTTATGAAGAATTATTAAGTGATGTGGCGTTACCTAAAATGGCACTCGTGAAACAGTCTTTTCCGAATGAGAAAGTAAAAGATATACCCAACGCGATCAAAACAGCTCTTCAGAGACCTGGGACCTTGGATCGTATCCAAGCGGGTCAGAAGGTGGCGATTGCAGTTGGAAGTCGAGGGATCAATAACCTTCCGCTTATTGTAAAACAAGTTGTCACTGAAATCCGAAGTCGAGGTGCAGAGCCCATTATTATCCCTTCTATGGGAAGCCATGGGGGTGCTACTTCGGAAGGGCAGAAGGAGATGCTCCTTGGCCTAGGCATTACGCCTGAGGAAGTTGGAGCTGAGATTCAATCGAGTATGGGGGTCCTCGAAGTTGGCGTCTTACCGGATGGGTTACCCGTCTACATCAGCACAGATGCGATGGCCGCCGATGCGATTGTCTTAGTGAATCGGATAAAACCGCATACCGCTTTCCGCGGAAGTATAGAAAGCGGTTTAGTTAAGATGTTGACTATTGGTCTTGGGAAACAAAAAGGTGCAGAAGCATGTCATGCTCATAGCTTTAAGCATATGGCAAGGCATATTATCGAGATGGGCAGCATGCTACTTGAGAAAACCCCAGTGGCCTTTGGCCTCGGAGTGGTTGAGAATGCGTATGACCAAATCCATTCGATATTCGCTATACCCGCCGAGCGTCTTTTAGAAGAAGAGCCAGTTTGGCTTGAACTTGCAAAGAAGCTCATTCCGAGTTTGCCAGTCAAGCAATTGGATGTACTTGTTATCGATGAGATCGGCAAGGATATTAGTGGGGATGGGATGGATCCAAATATCACGGGGAGATATCCAACTCCGTATGCTCTTGGTGGACCTGCGGTTAGTAAAATGGTACTTCTGGATTTAACAGAACGAAGCCATGGGAATGCGAATGGTATCGGGACAGCTGATATAGTGGCACGTCGCTTGGTGGAGAAGATGATTCCTGAACAGACCTATCCCAATGCCTTAACGTCAACAGTAACCGGGCCAGTTCAGATCCCACTCACTCTTGAAACGGACTATGATGTCATTCGGGCAGCAGTGAAAACGAGTAATGCCTTAGATCTTTCCAAAGTACGCTTGGTGCGGATCAAAAACACCTTGCACTTATGTGAATTCTTGGCATCAGAATGTGTTATTCAAGAACTAGTCACCCAAGGAAAATACGAAATAGGCGACTTGCGTAATTGGGCGTTTGATGAGCAAGGGAACTTGTTCTAAGATACTTTTTAAGAAGGGATGAGGAACATATGGGAAATTGCTCATACGGTATGATCGGGCTAGGTAAAATGGGAGCTTTGGCAGCTGAGAACGTATTATCTAAAGGAATTAATGTTGCAGTCTTTGATATGAATACAGAATCGGTCGCGAAGCTTGCAACTCTAGGAGCGAAAGGGTGTCAATCCATCCAAGAGGTTGTGGATTCACTAAGTTCACCACGTGTGATTTGGTTGATGGTACCTGCGGGTGACCCTGTAGAACAAGTTCTTTTTGGTGATATAGGCCTCAGCGAATTGCTCGCCGCGGGTGATATAGTAATCGATGGGGGAAACTCTTTCTATAGAGATTCCGTACGTCGTTCCCAGAGACTGGCCGAAAAAGGCATCCGTTATCTCGACTCAGGCTCAAGCGGTGGTCAAGAGGGAGCGAAGGCTGGACTCTGCCTGATGATTGGTGGAGCGAAAGAAGCCTTTGAACAAGCCGAGCCGCTCTTCAAAGCACTTTCTGAAGGCATGGGAGAGTACCTGTACGTAGGGCCTAGTGGCTCAGGACACTTCACAAAGATGGTCCATAACGCGATTGAATATGGAATGCTTCAGGCTATCGGAGAAGGTTTTGAACTTCTATATAACGGTCCCTACGATCTGGAACTTGATAAGATCGCTCATCTCTGGACGGAAGGAAGCATCATCCGAGGCTACTTGATGGAATTAACCGAGAAGGCCCTTCAAAAGGATAACACCTTAAATGAAATTACAGGTGAAGTAGGCGGCGGAAGCACCGGAAGTTGGGCCATTGAAGAAGCGTGGAAATTCGGAGTACCCTTTGAAACGATTGCTATGTCCTTTGCAGCTCGACTACGTTCCCGCCAAGAAGACACCTTCGCAGGAAAAGTCGTTGCGGCTCTACGGAATGAGTTTGGTGGGCATGCAGTGGTCGAAAAGGAATAATGAGGAAAGATGCCCGTTCGGGTATCTTTTTTCATATATGATAAGCGTTACGAACGGTACTTGTAAGTTATGCTTTGCAAGAGGGACTTGCAAGTGGAGTTACGATACAGACGCTCGGAAATACGCTCGCAAAGCAAACTAAGGGCTAAACTGCTTCTTGCAAGCTGCGGGGTACCCGCCTAAATTCGCTCCTGCTCGATAGGCGGCGTGTCACATCCTTGTGACCCGCCCCGCTATCTGGGGTGCAGTTTAGCCCAAGTTTGCTAACTGCTCGCGAAGAAACCTCGCATACTGTAATCGTAACTCACTTTGCAGAAGGCTTTTGTGATGCTTCGTAGAAGGACTTGAGCAGGCTTTACAGGATGATTGAGCTCATTCGTAGAAAGCCTCAGCAAAGTCAAGACTTGAGAGAAGCTCGAGCAATAATCTGAAAAACTACCCAAGGATTATGTTTTACATTAGTGAGCGCCTTCTAAGCAAGCGGCTACCAATCTTCGCGAAAAGTTCGTAGCGGAGACGGGGTGGAAACATGGACGTTTCCAACCGGCTATGAGTCAGGAGACGATTTAGCCGGGAACCCGTCGGAGCGAGAAACTTGAGCGATTAGATTGGTCCGCGCAGCTTATAGAGCGAACGGTGTAAAACAAAATCCTGGAGACATCTATACAAGGAGACTTAAAATGAACGCACAGATCTATCGTACAGCAACCCTCGGCGTCGACATCGGCACCACCGGCTGCCGCAGTATCGTTTACAATGATCAAGCCGAGCTCGTCGCAAGCTCTGAAAAACTCTATCCCACGAATTCCCCAAAAACCGGCTGGGCAGAACAAGACCCCAGCGTTGTCATAAGCAAAGTAGAGGAATCAATTCAAGAAGCTGTGGCCCGTGCAAAAGTCGGGGGCTATGAAGTGATGCTAATCAGCTTTAGTGCCGTCAACCACGGGATAATCCCAATGCGAGGCGGACAGCCTTTAAGGCCATGCATCATCTGGGCGGATAATCGTAGTACTGGAATTATCGAAGCGTGGAAAGAGGAAGGGCTGAAAGAAGAGTTCTATCAAAGAACCTGTTGCCCACTTCACCCTATGTATCTTCCTGGAAAACTCGCCTGGCTCAGACAGTTTGAACCGAGTGTCTTTGGAGAAACTGAGCGTTTTATCTCCTTAAAAGAGCTACTTTTTTACCGCTGGTTTGGTAAATACGTAGTCGATACCTCAATTGCGACAAGCTCGGGACTTTATAATGTTCATCAGATGACTTGGGACGAAGAAATTTTAAGACGCATCGGAGTACGAGCAGATCAACTTTCTGAGATTGTGCCAACGACTACAGTGTTTGAAGGATTGAAAGAAGAAGTTTTAATAAAACTAGGTTTGGACTCGAAAGTCAAAGTGGTCATCGGAGCGGGGGACGGGGTACTCTCCAGTTTAGGTGCTGGAGCGATTGACCCAGGTGAGGTTACGGTTATGATCGGAACGAGTGGAGCTGCACGGATTACGGTGGATAAACCCACTTTAGATCGATTGGGACGGACGTGGTGTTATTATCTGTCACCGAATGCTTGGGTTGTCGGTGGAGCAATTAACAATGCTGGACTCACGTTACAATGGGTACGCCAGAATTGGCTACATGGAATTAGTTTTGAAGAAGTTGAAAAACTTGCAGCTACTACGCGAACTGGATCAGATGGACTGATGCTTATGCCCTTTCTGACGGGTGAGCGCTCTCCAAATTGGAATTCCGATATCCGAGCAGCATTAATAGGGCTAGACTTTGCTCATGGACCAGGACATTTTGCTCGGGCTGCTATGGAAGGAGTGGCTTACAGGATTAGAAGCGTTTACGAACCGATTCAGGAGATGGCTGGAAAAGTGACTTCACTTCGGATTGGCGGGGGATTTATGGCTTCTCCAACGTGGGTACAGATTGTAGCAGACGTCCTAAATCAACCACTTGAAGCGCTCGGTGAGCCGCAAGGATCGGCTTTTGGAGCTGTTCTTCTTGCCTGGCTATCTTTAGGGAAAATCTCTGCTTTGAGCGAAAGTAGGCGTTTTATGAAGGTGGACCGTGTAATCAAGCCTCAAAAGGCACAGGTAGAATTATATAATTCAGAGTACATAAAGTACAAAGAACTCTATGATAAAATCTACGTTAGCTTGTAAGCTGCTTTAGAGAAAAGCCTTTAAAGATATCGCAGCAAAGGCAAATCTATATCTAATCTTCTTATTACGACACATTTCGCTAAAGGTGTATGGTATTCTGTTACAAGTTGGTTAAACAACCAAGTTGTAACAGAATTTTTTTAATTTAATAGGCAAATCCACTGAAAGGTGGAGACGCAAAGCTATGGGTCTAAGGCTATAGAGCTATGATTGCCAAGTTGCTGATTATGAGCAGAATTATAATTATGTTTTTAGCTTTTCTCCCAAATAGGAGAAAAGCTTTTTTTTATTTATTAAAAAGAAAGAGATTTGGAGGAAAGAAATGTTTGGGAAGTTCAATAAGAAGGTAATTAGTGTGCTACTGATGACTTGTTTTCTCTGGAATACCATATATTTAGATTTTGCCTTAGCAGGGAATTCCATTAGTACAAATGGTGAAAAAGGAAAATATTATGGTAATCCTTGCCCTTAAAGGAGAAAGTAAAAGATGTTTCCCTTGCTAAAGGGAAAACAGAAAAGCCTAAAAAGCTTCCACAAGTTAGTCAAAAGAAAAAACCTCACGAATTAAGTATTGCCAAAGGGAAAGAAATCATCGAGAAAAGAACTGAAAATAGCAAGACCTTTAAAAATGATCAAGGACAAAAAACCTTTCTCTATCTTAACAAAATTCATTTCAAAGATGCATCAGGGGCCTTACTTGACATTGACAACACTTTAGTGCCTGTGAAGGGCAATAATCTAACCTCGAAGACAGAGGCAAAGGGCGATTTAGTAGCCGAACAAGGTAAAAATCGATCAAAGAATGAAGCAGACAGCGAAGCAAGTGATAAAGCAAACATTAAAGGTGAAAATGTGAGTTCGGTCTATGAAAATAAAGCAAATGATTATAAGGTGCGTTTTCCAGCAATTATAAACAAGGAATTGCCGATTCAGGTCGAAAAGGGCGATGTTACCCTTAATCTTATTCCGTTAGAAGGGGATTACAGCCAAAGCGCAATTAACGAGAATGCTATTCTCTACAATGATGTCTTTGATGGAATTGATGTCCAATATACCGTTCTCAACACGAAAGTCAAAGAAGATATTATCCTTAATAATTACGTGGATAAAAACACGTTTAGCTTTGCAGTGGACACATCTGGTTTAGAGTTGAGGGAAGAGAGTGGATCAATATTCGGCTATGAAAAGGGCAGTACTACACCATCATGGGTGTTGTCTGCACCGTACATGATCGATGGCAATGGAGTAATTTCGGGTAAGGTCGAAATTCAGCTTGATAAAAATCTTTTTACTAAAGATCAGATTATAATCACAGCTGATAAAGAGTGGTTGGAAGCACCAGAACGCGCATATCCTGTCAAAATTGATCCTTCAATTACGCTTGGAAGCGAACAGCTTCAGGATACTACCGTGGAACAAGGTTCTCCAAACGTTTATACAGATAATCCTTATTCCTATATCGGCTATGATGATGGAATCAAAAGTGGTAATATAGCAAATTTTATTGAAGCTCATTTAAGGACTCGGACGTTCCTCAAATTCAATCTTCCAAATATTGGTGAGGACCAAGAAGTCAAATCTGCTTCCCTCCAAATGTACAAATATACCAGCTGGAGCAATACCTCTAGGGCTATCGAACTTCAACGTATAAAACAACCTTTCTCCATCTCGGGACTAACCTGGAATAACCAGCCTCAGGAAACCCAGTATGAGACGGAGACGACGATTGATGGCTCTGTAGGGTATGTGGGTTGGGATATGACTCAGCTGATGAAGGATTGGTATAGCGGAGCGCCCAATAATGGAGTTGTCCTGCGGTATACCTATGAGACCGAGCAGGCAGAGGTTTTTGCCTCAGCAGATAACACCTCTTTTCCAACTCCCTATGTCGAAATCACGTATGAGGATAGCGAAGAGATCGACTCGGATATGCCCTTGATTAGACCTGAAATTAATCTACGCCCATATGCCGCAGCGAGCAATGATGGGTTGCTTCAATTTATCGGCTTGACCGCAGATGGGATGGCAAAGCCACACACCATTTTGGAATACATGACTGTTCCTGATAATAGTGACGGCTTTGCTGGCAGTGTCGAACCGGATGGGAATTATGTCTATCCGGACTTTAATCCCGAAGATATCCCGGGGCTTGAGGAACTGATTTCGAATGGAGGCTCCTTCAATCAATATGCAACGAAAGAGAGTAACTGGCAAACAGAATTTTGGCCCACTCCAGAGAGGGACAAGCTCTTCCGCATTGAAGCCACCTCCTATGATGAAGAAGGAAATCCCAGCGAAACTGGTACCAGTGATAGCTTCCAGAGCTACCTTGTTCAGGGGAAGGACCTGCTTCCCAGGGTCATGCAATTTTACGGAATTAGTAACCGATCTCAGTTTTTAAAAGATAACAATATGAAAGATGATGCTCTCATGGAGAATAACGTCATCTTCATTCGTAATCCCCAACAAAATCAAGGGAAAGCCTATACAGCACCCGGCCCCTTAACAGATAAAGAAAAGAAACGCCTTGATGATCTTCTGATTGGACGGGCAAAACACTGTGTATTTGGGTTCGAACCCATAAACCTGAACACCGGGAATTTCTATTACACCGCTACGGATCTCGCCCTTTCTGAATGGGGTGGAGAATTTAAGATTGACAGAACGTATAACGCACTATCCGATCCAATCCAGGGATTATTCGGCAAGCGGTGGAGTTCTGAGCTCAACAAGTATATTGCCTTTATGGCCGATGGCTCAATTGCTTATGTTCGTGAGGACGGAAGTGCCATCTACTTTGACAAAAATTCGGACGGCAGCTATAAAGCTCCGATTGGACAGTACTATACTCTGACAAAGATTCAAAATGGATACAAAATCGAACAAAAAGACGGTACTGTGTATACTTTCTCCAAATCAGGATTAATGAAGACCATTGAGGATAAGAACGGAAATCGGACCACTCTGACCTATGATGAGTATGATTACCTTACCTCCCTGATGACTCCGTCAGGTAAGGTATTCCCAATTGTTCAAGATTCAGAAGGGCGGATTGTCTCTATCGGATTGCCCAACGGAAGTTTCCTTGGTTATGCTTATGATGAAAAGGGGAACCTAATCTCCTTCCAGGATGCAAACGGAGATGAAACCACTTATCAATACGATGACAAGGGACGTATGACATCGTTCTATGATCCGAATGGGAACCAAGTGATTAAGAATATTTATGATGATCAGGATCGAATCATTGAACAAGAAGATGCGAACGGGAAAACGATATTCATTAAATATTTTAACGGATATAACGAAACCACGGATAATAACGGGAATAAAACGGTTTATCACTTCGATTCCCAATATCGTATTACAAAAATTGTTCGACCCGATAGTAAGACCGAAGAATATTCCTATGATACAAAGAATAATGTCAAAACGTTTAAAGATGCTCTAGGAAAAGTCACAACGTATGACTATGACACACAAGGGAATCGCATTGAAGAGACGCGCTGGGATGGAGTATCCAAGACCTATGCCTATGATTCGTATGGAAACTTAAAGTCTGCTCGGGACTTTAACGGACAAACTACAACAATGTCTTATGATGGGAAAGGGAATTTACTGTCGCTTAAGCGCCCGGATGGGAGCTCTTTTGAGTATACCTATGATTCTCATGGGCAAGTTTTAACCACGAAAGATCCAGATGGTAATATTTCAGTCAATGAATACGACGGAGCTCATATTTCAAAAATCAAAGATCCTAAAGGGAACGTCTATCAGTATTACTATAATTACTTGGGACTTCCGGTGACGGTGGTGGATCCAGCAGGAAAAATAACCCGCTTGGCTTATAGACCATCAGGAGAGCCTTTAAACACTCAACTCCCCGACAATAGCATAAGACGATATATTTATGACCCGAATGGAAATAATACGTCAATTATAGATGGTAATAAAAATACGACCCTATTAAATTATGATCCCTTGAATCGTTTAGTTTCGGTTGAAGATGCGCTGGGTCATGTTACCTCCTTTATCTATGACCCCAATGGGAATAAGATTGAAGAAAAAGACCCTAAAAGCTATACCTTGAAATACGAGTACAATCCCCTCAATCAACTGGAAAAAGTCATAGACCAAGATAACGGGATCACACTTTATGAGCGGGATGCCTATGGAAATATTACATCTGTCACAGATCCTAATGGCAATAAAACGTCTTACTTCTATAATTATAAAGTGAACAAACCCGAGAAGATTACTTCCACCCTCGGGCAAATTACAACCCATACTTACGATAATGAAGGGAATTTGCTCAAAACCGTTTTCCCGGATGGAACGGTTAAGGAGTATAAGTATGACGAGCTTTACCGGGTTGAGGAATTAACAGATCCAACCGGAGTCAAGACGTATACGACCTATAACGCCCTCAACCAAGCCACGCAGATTCGGGATAGTTTGGGACGCGTCTACGCGTATGACTATGATGCCAATGGGAATATCCTGACAACACGAGATCCCTTAGGGTATGAAGTTCATTATACCTACGATTTGCACAACCTTCCTGTCACTATTATGAACGAAGAAGGAGAAACCACAACCTACAAATATAACAGCATAGAGAAACTGGAAGAAGTTATCAATGCCAATGGACAGAAGCAAGTATTTGAGTATGATAAAGCCGGAAACAGGGTTAAAGCCACAGATGCTAGAGGGTACTCTACTGAATATTTCTATGATCCTTTGAATCAGTTAACAGCCGTAAAGGATGCCCTGGATAATATCCTTCAATACCAATATGATCCTTCCGGACGTTTACAGAATCAGATTGATGCTTTAGGGAACAAGACGACATTTGATTATAACGGCAGGGGGTTGTCGATTCGCGTTCAGGATGCTCAGGGAAAAGCCGTACAGATGAAGTACGATTCCAATGGAAACAACACTGAGATATTAGACCCCAGCGGCGCAAGCCAGATCTATAGTTATGACAAGGGGAACCGCCTTGTTAAGATCACTGATTCGATGGGGCTGACAACCCAGTATTCGTACGACATCATGGGCCGAAAGATATCGGAAGAAGACAATGCAGGAAATCAATTCGGTTATCTCTATGATAAGTGGGGGCGGCTTATTGAGGGAAAAGATGTTATAGGTCGCTTGACGAAGTACACCTATGATTTGACAGGAAATCTTTTATCTCAAACCGAACCCGATGGTAATACCACGTCTTTCGAATATGATCTGAAAGACAGGCTTACACGAATTACGGATCCTGAAGGGAAAGCGACAAGGCTCGCTTATGATGGGCTTAACCAGCTCGTTTCAAAGGAGAGCTTTGGAAATCGTTTATACGAATATGCCTATGATAGCGTAGGGAATTTAACTCAGGAGAAAAATCCTCTTAAAGCAGAAACTGTTTATACCTATGATGAGAATAACAATCTCGTTGAAGTCAAGAATGCCAAGGGTTTCAGCAAAACATACGAATATGACCCACTCAATCGATTAGCTGCTTTTTGGGATGAACGTCAAGGTCAAACGTCTTATGCCTATGATCCCAATCATAATCTGATTTGGAAAGTCGATCCTGAAGGGAATAAAACTCAATACGCCTATGACGCACTAAATAGATTAGAACTTGAAGTCGATGCCCAGGGATTCGAAAGGCGTTACGGGTACGATAAACTCGATAACCTTGTGAGCCGAATCGATTCTCGAGGAAATAATACCGGATATGAATATAATCATCATGGACAAATTACAAGGCTGACGGATGCGCTTCAAGGGGTTACACAGTACCAGTATGATCTTAGTGATCAGCTCCTCGCTCAAATTGATCCTTTGGGTGCAGAAACTCGCTATACGTATGATTTGATCCACCGACTGACTTCGAGTACTGATCCCGAAGGATATATCCAGTATTTTGACTATGACGACTTAGGGAACTTGGAAAAGGAATATGATTCTGAGGGAAATATTACCTTGTCGACCTATGATAAAATGCATAGGCTTCTTACCGAAAAGAACACAGCAGGGCATTTAACACGTTATGAGTATAATCCATTCGGAAATTTGGCAGCAGTCACTCAGCCTAATGAAAATAAAACATCTTACCAATATGATGTGATGGATCGGTTGATTCGAATTATCGATCCCGAGTCTAAAATCACGGAAATGAGTTATGATCTTCTCGGTAACTTAGAGAAAATAATCAAACCCGGGAATCAGGAATATACGTACAGTTATGATCCCGCAAATAATAAGATCACAGAGATGAATCCCCTAGGGGAAAAGACAACCTTTGATTACAATAAGAATAATCTTCTTCAGTCCGTTACCAATGCATTAGGAAATACCTCAACCTATCGGTATAACCCGATGAACCTACTTGAGGTTTCGACAGATCCCTTAGGGAATACCATACACTACGAGTACGATCCCGATGGGAACCTGGCAGGGCAAATTGACGGCAATGGGCATGCTACTCGTTATCAGTTTGATCCGCTAAACCGAGTCGCTCGGATCCAGAACCCCTTAGGGCATGTCACCAATTATACCTATGATCCCGTAGGAAATCGACTGAGTCTTACCGATGGAAATAATCACTCCACTGAGTTTTCATATTCCAAGCGGAGTGAACTTTTGACAGTGACTCACCCCCTCGGGGAAATCGAGGCGTATACGTATAATCCTGTAGGGACAATGGCGAGTTATACAAAACCCGATGGGACGGCAATTCGTTATACCTATGATATCCTCAATCGTCTTTCTGGCAGACTCTATGAAAAAGCTCCTGTACAACCAGAAGGCCTCCTTCTTGATGGAATGCTTCCTCCAACAACACCTTCATTAAGTCCTTCCTCAGGCTCTACTTCTCCTAGTAATGGCAAATCGAACGATACAAAATCCAAGATGAAAATTCAGGCTAAGCCCCAACCAAAAGAAGGTAAGCCTGGCACTGGAAATTCGCTTTCCCCCAGTCTGCCACCTACAGGGGACATAGATGGAAGTTCAGGGCTATTAGACCCATCTCTTTATGGTGTTCCCACCCTTGATCCCGCTCTTCTGGATCCGACTCAGGAACTCATCGAAGATGCCTTCTTTGATTACGATATCATGGGAAGCCGTACCTCTATGTCCGGTTCCGAAGGGGATACCGAATATACCTACGACCGTATGGAACGTTTAACTTCGGTTAGCTTCCCGACGGGAGAAGAAATCCAGTATGAGTATGATGAGCTCGGTCGCAAATCCAAAGTGATT
This sequence comes from Desulfitobacterium elongatum, assembly GCF_055378975.1. Classification (NCBI taxonomy): domain Bacteria; kingdom Bacillati; phylum Bacillota; class Clostridia; order Eubacteriales; family Desulfitobacteriaceae; genus Desulfitobacterium; species Desulfitobacterium elongatum. The sequence goes on from NZ_AP038772.1 coordinate 1,787,098, forward strand.
TATCCTAATGGCGACACTATGCAATATAGCTATGACCAATTGAACCGAATTATTTCTGCTGAAGACTGGGAGGGACAAAAAACAACCTATAGCTATGATGCCGGAGGGCGAAGAACGGAGACCGTTCTACCTCATGGGACGAGGGTTTCATATACCTATGACGCAGCAGACCGGCTCATTAAGCTTGAGAACATCCGAAACGATGGAACCATCCTCTCCAGCTTTGAATACACCTATGATCAAGTCGGAAACATCCTTAAGGAAGTTCAGAATCAAGCGGGTTCACTCTATATTCGTACCTATACCTATGATGATGCCGATGAAGTCATCGCCTTTACGGAAGAAAAAGACGGACAGACCACGGAATATCGCTATACCTATGATTCTGCCGGGAACCGTCTAAGTGCAGATATCTCCGGCAATGACGGAACAAAACATATCAGCTATACCTATAACGAAAACAATCAACTTATCCGCTTGGACCAAGACGATCAGAACATCCGCTATGAGTATGACGAGAATGGCAATCTCATTAAAGCCACAACCCAAGGCAATCAAGTAACTGCTTATAACTATGACAGTGAAAACCGACTGATTCAGATTGCTGAACACCAAGGTAAAATTCAGACCTTCGGTTATGACAGTGATGGCAATAGACTTTTCAAAACGGTTGGAGTCTACGCCTTTGAACAGCTTCCTCTTCCCTTAGAACCTGGCGAAGGTAACGGGAAGGGCAATTCGGATGGAAACGGAAAAAGTGGAGACAACCCAGGCCAAGGAAAAGGCCCGAGTAAAAAGATTCAATCCTTGGGGATTTATTCGCTCATGCAGTTAAACCTCGGAGATTCTGTAGCCAAAAATGATAATAATAATGGAAATAGTAATGGCAACGGGAATTCTGGGAATAGTGGAAGCAGCAACGCGGGTGGAAATGGAAATTCCGGCGGAAACAGTGCAGGGAATGCCGGGAGCAATGGCAACGGAAATTCCGGCAATAATGGAAATGGACTAACGAATGGAAATAACGGTCAAGGAAATGGAAACCTAGAAAAGAACGACAAGAACACTTCCCAAGCGAAGAAACTCGGTATAGATAAAGAAAAGCTTAAGAAAGAAAAAGGGAATAAAGGGAAGCACCTCGGCTGGTATAAGCGAGCCGATCATCCAAAGAATCCATTCGGCGAGCAGATCATCAATAAGCCGGAATCCTATGAGACTGTCAACTATATTAACGACATCTCACTGGAAAATCCGGAAGTCCTCATGACCTCTGACCAACAAGGAACGTATAGAGGAGTTTACACCTATGGTCTCGAAAGAATAGCAGAACGAGATTTCGTAGCAGTCGAAGGGGTACCCAACGATCCCCTCTATTACCTCTATGATGGGCATAATAGCGCCACCCAGCTCATCAACTCTGCCGAAAATGTCCGAGACAAATACCGCTTTGATGCGTTTGGTGCCCCGATGCCCGGCGGAAAGCTCAGCCCGAACACACGACTCTTCAACAATCCATACGGTTATAACGGAGAAGCCCATGATATAGACTCCGGACTCCAGTATCTCAGAGCCAGATACTATGATCCTAACTTAGGGCGATTCCTCACAAGGGACAGCTATTTAGGGAATGTCCTTGAGCCCCTCTCCCTAAACCGCTACACTTATGCCAATAATAACCCGGTCATGTACGACGATCCCAGTGGACATTCACCATTATTAGTGGTTACTGCTCTAATCGGAGCAGCTGCAGGAGGATTATATGGGGCCTATACCTCAAAGCGAGACACAGGAGAAATTGATTGGGGTGAAGTTGGGAAAGATGCACTAATTGGGGCAGCAATAGGGTTAGGTGCCGGGGGTTTAATTGAAGCCGCTCCTGTGATTATGGCAACAGCAGCACCAACAATACTGCCTCTAGGGCAAAAGGTAATAGAAAAAACAACGCAGGTTTACCAGACAGCCCGTTATGCGACTACATCTGTGGAAGCAGCCAAAACGGTAGGGTACAATACAGCTGTACGATATGGAGAAGCCATTGTAAGTGAGGCTGTTGATATTGGGACGTCTATGTTCTCGGGGGATATGGATGGTTATGGCGTAAATAAATTCGGGCAATTAGCGTTAAGTAAGTTGCCAGGTCCTGTCAAGGGAAGATTAACGAAGATTTATCAGAATAAGACTGTAAGTTGTGGAACTGCCCCAGCGATTCAGACACAGGCTGTACCGAAGATCCCTGAGACGAAGATTGAGGTGCCTGGGGGTAAGGGAGCGCGTGAAGTTAAACTATTACCAGGGGAAGGTAATGTAGGTACATACAAAGATTTAATAAAATCTGGAAGTAGAGGCGACAACCTAACACCACATCATATGCCTTCTGCTGAATATATGAAAAGCAATTATGGCATTGTAAAAAATAATGGTGTGAGCATGAATATGGAACAGCCGACTCCTGGTGTTGGTGGAAGACACCGTATGACAAGAACATATGGTTCGGGTGCTGACTTAACAGAAACTCCACGTGATGCATTGGCACGTGATATAATGGATGCAAGAAGGATTTATCAAGAGGATGGGTTATATACACCAAGTATTCGGCAATCGCTCCAAGAGGTTATTGATATGAATAAGAGGCTTTACCCAGAAATATTTAATAAGGTTGGGAGGTAATTCGACTATGGATGTTAAATTAGAAATACAAAAGCTTCAACAAAATAGATTGCTGAGAAATTCAAATGAAATAAACGCCTTTGAATTGGCAATTGAGAACATTGCGTCATTGAAGGATGTTAAGCTTGTAAAGGACTTATGCAGCGGTTTTGATGACAAAACAGAAGACCATGAAGTAATGTTTGGACTTGTTCATGCAATCGAGGATTTTGAAGGCGAGGAAGGACTTTTTGAAATGGCTAAAGTAATACCGAGTATGCTCCCAAATGCGAAGGAATGGGCAACGATTTTAAACTATAGGATTCTAAACCATGAGCCATCAAGAAAGTTATATACAAAAATCCTTTTGAAAGTTGATTGTATGGTTAAAGATACTATAGTTGGAATACTCAAAGAAATAAGAAATGAAGACCCAGTACGCTTTGGAAATTCAGCAAATGAAGTGTTGTCTAATATTAAATAATCACTGGCTTTGTTAGGTTACATACCTTACAGACGGTTATCTTCGGATAGCCGTTTTTCTTTATGTATATTGGGAGGATGAACATGGTTTCTCCCTTAAAGATTAGAATCGGGGAAAAATCGTTTGCTCTTCTAAGCTATTCCTGTTAATTCACTATACTTCCCTCGAAGGTCTATGACAACTATTCTAACGTAAGGGGATATCAACGTACACACGGCATAATAAGGGTATCAGGTATCGCTTTTAGGGGTGATTAACAGTGAAGAAGATTAAAACAACTGCCTGAATCAAGGTTGGATTGAGGGTTGATGATAAATTGTTTCAAATGGAATATTTTTAGAGATAAGATTCAAAGTAACATATTTACACTATCAATTTATAAGGTGTTTAGAGATAAAGTTCTTGAATGTACACCGTGTTTTATGGTTGCAGATGGCTTAGCAAAGGCGATTTAAGAACTACGTTAAACGGATATACATTCGAAGATATTGAAGTATCTGTTAGTTATAAATTTACAGAGATATATCCTAATACGGAACTTCTAAATTTTAAGCGAATAGTACTCAAAGGATTAGTAGAAGTAGTTGGCGAAAATTATAAAGAATGCTCTGGACATGATTTCTACATTTCTCAAGAATTTATGACGGGAATAATAGTGTCACCCAACTTATTAACTCTTCAGGAAATGTCCGGGACAAATATCGCTATGATGCGTTTGGTGCCCTGATGCCCGGCGGAAACTCAGCCCGAACACACGGCTCTTCAACAATCCCTATGGCTATAACGGAGAAGCCCATGATATTGACTCTGGATTACAGTACCTCAGAGCCAGATACTATGATCCCGACTTAGGGCGATTCCTCACAAGGGACAGCTATTTAGGGAACGTCTTAGAGCCCCTCTCCTTAAACCGCTATACTTATGCTAACAACAACCCGGTCATGTATGATGATCCGAGTGGACATATACCATTATTAGTGGTTACTGCTCTAATCGGAGCGGGACTCGGAGCAGCCTATGGGGCCTATACCTCAAAGAGAGACACAGGAGAAATTGATTGGGGTGAAGTTCGGAAAGATGCACTAATTGGGGCAGCAATAGGGTTAGGTGCCGGGGGTTTAATTGAAGCCGCTCCTGTGATTATGGCAACAGCAGCACCAACAATACTGCCTCTAGGGCAAAAGGTAATAGAAAAAACAACGCAGGTTTACCAGACAGCCCGTTATGCGACTACATCTGTGGAAGCAGCCAAAACGGTAGGGTACAATACAGCTGTACGATATGGTGAAGCCATCGTAGGTGAGACCGTTGATATTGCAACGGACATGTTGTCCGGCAATTTAGAGGGCTATGGCTTAAATAAGCTAGAGAAATTAGCGTTTAGTGTTTTGCCAGGCAAAGTTGCAGGAAACTAGTTAAGTTATATAAGAATAAGACAGTAAGTTGTGGAGATGCTCCTGCGATTCAGACACAGGCTGTACCAAAGATCCCTGAGACGAAGGTTGAGGTGCCTGGGGGTAAGGGAACAAGTGTTGATACAGCTAATAAGAAATCTGTACCGGATTTTGTCAAAAAACAATGGGAAGCGGGAAATAAATTTAATAAAGATAATCGTCCTCGCTACCCTTATAATGAAGTAGAATTAGAATCAAAGGAAATAGGTGGTAAGAAATATGTTGTTGACTCCTATGTTCCAGGAAAGGAAATAATTTCGAGGAAATTCACCCAACTCGCAGAAGTTAAAGAAAAGACAGCTCTTGGCTATCTAAATGAATTCACTAAAAAGTATTCTTCCGGTTCAGAAATTTCTGCCGGTAAATTTAATCCTAATGCTCTAAAAGGTGGTCGACTAGAGGGAGAATTAATTCTGGAAGTTCCCGTACAAACAAAAGTAGTCCCACAATCAATTCTTGACGAGGCTACTAAGAAGAATATAATTATTCGTGACATTACCGGGAAGGAGTATAATTAATGGAAATTTACTATTGTGACAAGTGGTCTAATATTAAAAAGAAGCCTTGGAATATTATTGAAGATAGCACTGCAAGTATTCTTCATGCAAAACATCAACCATATACAGCTGTGTTAAGTGATGGGGGTCAACTGAAGTATATCGTTAACGTTACGGATAAATGGGTATCAGTAAGCTTTTTGGACAATCATTTTCGGAAATTCTTAAACTACGATTTTGTAGTTAAAGATGATAAAAGGGTATTCCTAAGGACGGTAATGTATTGGGAGTATGAAGGAGATACTGAGAATGAATTAAAGAGTATGATTTTTGGTTATCGGGAGAATGGTCACATTGTTATGGAACAAAGAGATTCTAAAACTGGTGAAATTGAAGAACGAGAAACGAACGATGATGTGTCTAGGAATTGGGATTCATTCCCTGAATTTGGTCAATATCTTAATTTATGCAGAGAAGAAAGATAACTAATTATAGGTCACTCGGTAGTGAATTGAAAATCATTGAACAAATGTAATTACCGATCTAAAGGCTTCTTCAATTTGCAGAAGAATTTAAATGCATAACCTTATGGTATTTTACTAAACAGGACGATTATGTCCTGTTTTTTTGTTTTTAGTAATTTTTAAAGTTCTATGGCGATTTGAGCATGAGTTTTATTTACACCCCAAACAAATTTTTAACCACTACCTTAACTATGACAGTGAAAACCGACTGATTCAGATTACTGAACACCAAGGTAAAATTCAGACCTTCGGTTATGACAGTGATGGCAATAGACTTTTCAAAACGGTTGGAGTCTACGCCTTTGAATCGCTTCCTCTTCCCTTAGAACCTGGCAAAGGTAACGGGAAGGGCGATTCGGATGGAAACGGAACAAGTGGAGACAACCCAGGCCAAGGAAAAGGCCCGAGTAAAAAGATTCAATCCTTGGGGATTTATTCGCTCATGCAGTTAAACCTCGGAGATTCTGTAGCAAAAAATGACAATAATAATGGAAATAGTAATGGCAACGGGAATTCTGGAAGTCATTGAGTTTAATGATCTTACGATATGGTCTTCACGTAGTTATCCGGATCAGAGTTCATCGGATAGGATAAAGATGATTGAGGTCTTATCCCAAAAAACCAATAAAACAATCCAACAGAAAGAATTTTGGGAACAATAGCGAGCAAACGCAAGTCTAGTTAACAAATCACATGGCTCCAAAGGAGGCCAAGGTAGCTTACTAAATCGAATTTGCAAGCTGCTAATTACGACAAAATCCGCGAAGAAATTATGTTATTCTATTACAAGATCAAAAAATCTACTGTTTATGGAAATGAAAATAATTAAATAGGCAAATCCACTGAAAAGTGGAGACGCAAAGCTATGGGTCTAAGGCTATAGAGCTATGATTGCCAAGTTGCTGATTATAAGCAGAATTAGAATTATGTTCTTTGGTCCTTCTCCCAAATAGGAGAAAGGCTTTTTTTATAATCATAAGAGCACTAAATGAACTTCTAGGTAGATAGCAGGAGTTATTTAGAAATTGTAGAATAAATGAGATATATCGCGATTTAGGGGAATGACTTATACAGTAAATTCGATGAATATGGAATGAATAAAGGAGTACAGATGAGCGAAAGTTTATTTCAACCCTCTTTAAATAAGGACAATCTTGAGGGGACAAAGACCTACGAAATAGGGAAGTTGCTTTATGTGGCTTTTTTTGGAGGGATAATCCCACTTGTGGCACTTGGAACACGAAATGGTCGATGGCTTAAAATAGATAAAAGGATTCTAAATGTATTAATTGGACTCGGTATGATTATTCTGCTTTCCAAAGTCATTATCTATGCTTTTATTACTCATACTCAACAGAATATTCTAATCGAGAGCAGATATGTAAGATATGCTTATAAAATGGCATCTGTTGGGCTATATATGGGTTATTATGGTGTAATGAAGAAAAAATTTAATCAGCATGTGTTATTGGGTGGAGAGACGAAGCCTATGCTTAAAGATGCAATAAAATGGATAATTGTAGGTATCGTAGGTGAATCTATTTTATTATTCGGAGGGGGCCCAATTATTAGTAATGTCATACGAATATGGGGTTAATAAGGTAGTTTTAAATGAAGTAATTCTATATATGGATATGAACCGTTATCAACAGGCTATCATTAAGTTGGAACAATTACTTTCCGAGGAACCGAATGATGGAAGTTTACTTTTCTTAATGGCGAATTGTTATTACTATTTGAATTCATATTCAGAAGCGACCGAGTATTGCAGAGAAAGTATGGCAAACGGTTTCTCTGCGCAACAATGTAATTATCTATTAGCTAGAATTTATATGGATACTGAGGAATTTGTTAAATCTGAAGAGCATTTTCTTGAGGCATTACGAATTAATCCCTCTGAAGCATCGGCTTTGGCTGCATATGGAATGCTCATGCTCAAATGTGGGCATGAGAAGAAAGCCTCCGCTTTAATGGATGAAGCAATGCGGATTGATCCAGAGAATGAAGCAGTATTACAATATAAGTTTCTGTATTACCTTCTCTATGAAAATAAGAATGCTCAGCTCAATATTTTACAAAAGTATTTAAACAATTCAAGTAGTGAAGTGAGAAAGCTGATAAAAATAGGAGTTTATAATCTACACAATAAAAATGTCAGGGAAGCACGCGAGAATTTCAGACAAGCATTTTTATTGGAGCCTACCAATCACGATTTGCTGATGATTTTGGAGAAGTTAGATAAGGAGTGTCATTGGGTCTTTTTCCCTAATCGCTTTGTAAAATGGCCAGCTTTAGTTTGGGTAGTTTTTTTTATCTTCATAATAGTAGGAAGCAACTTTATAGATTCTAATATTTTAGTAGTCATCGTTTTATTGTATATTCTTCTTGTGATTTATACATGGGTTTCGCCGCTGGTCTATAAAGTTATTATTCGTGTCAATCGGAAAATATAGAACTGAGTTAATTTAGCGATGATAACACTAATAGAAAAGGAGTCTTTGATGAATAATATAGAGATTATTAAAAGACTGGTTGATGAAAATCCTCAGAGTGGGAATGCTTGGTACTTATTAGGAAGTGAATACTTAGCGCAAAATAATTATCCTGAAGCTTTGATGGCCTTCTCAGAAGCATTAAAATACTGCGATGATGAAATAAAAAGTAAAGTCATCGTGGAACTTGCTAATTTATCTAATCAAAATACTCGTGGAGAAGCCATGGACAAGGCCAAAATTGAGAATGAAATAGATGAGATAAATGAAATAGATGAAATTGCTCAATTCGATGAATCGGAAGAGTTCGATAATAGCCCTGTTCCTTTGCGCGTAATTGAAGGAGGAAGAAACTCAAGCGGAGAAGTCAGAGAAGAGGTAAATATTCGCGTTGCTTTTAACGATGTCGGTGGGCTTGATCATTTAAAAGAGACAATAAAAATGAAAATTATTAAACCCTTTGTAAACCCAGGACTATTCGATCGTTTCAAGAAAAAAGTTGGAGGGGGTATTCTGCTTTTTGGCCCTCCAGGATGCGGCAAAACATATATTGCGAAAGCAACAGCAGGGGAATGTAATGCACATTTTATACCGGTACATATCACGGATATACTCGACCCCTATTTAGGTGTCAGTGCACAAAATATTAAGGATATATTCTCAACAGCAAGATCAAAAAGACCCTGTATACTATTTTTTGATGAGATCGATACGGTGGGGTATAACCGATCAAAGTTATCCTCAGAACATATGCGTCCCATAGTAGATCAATTGCTTTCAGAGATTGAAGGAATTGATACCAGTACGGATAAGTTACTGATTATTGGAGCAACAAATATGCCATGGGATATTGATCCGGCGTTTAAGAGGCCTGGACGCTTTGACAAGACTATTTTTGTTCCACCTCCAGATGAAATTGCTCGTGAAGTAATTTTTAGATTAAAAATTGCTGGAAAGCCTGTGGAATCCATAGATTATCATGTTTTGGCAAAAAATACAGAGCTCTACTCGGGAGCTGATATCGAAAACGTCGTCGAAGTGGCTACCGAAAGTGTAATAGCCGAGATCATGAATTCTGGAGTTGAAAGACCCATAAGTATGAAGGATTTACTAAGGGCTATTGAAGTGAGTAAGCCATCAACCATAGAATGGCTTAGAACAATAAAAAACTACGTGAAGTATGCGAATCAAGCCGGTTTGTATGATGATGTCGATAAATATCTTGTGCAGTACAAGAATATGATTTAGCTCCAATACAAATGAGCAATATTTTAGCCAGCAGTTCATTTTAAAACTGCTGGCTATATTAATGTATCACTCGAGTTTTGAGGAGAGTAAGCCTCACGTTTGACACCTAGAAAGTTGTAATTAAGATTACGGATACCGAGCGGCCATCGACCGATTGCCGGGGATGGTTCAGAACTGAAAAAGGAGTAGAAAGACAACTTTCCTTAGATGTTATGAATAATCGGGAGAGAACAGTATCGAGTAGTGGTGAGTATGTCAATAGTGTGATTTGCCAGCGACTGGGTTATAATGATAGTAGGATGGCTCCTTATTGACACACCCTACCTGAAGGAGTATAGTTTCTAATGTAATCATTAAGGAAACGACGGGATGGTGAGAAAACTGGACGCAGGAGGCCCTAGTCCGACTAAATTGAATAATTTATGCGAAATTTGGGGTGTGTCCGGTTATATTATAGAGCTTAGCTCCTAAAACCGGCCGCCCAAAGGGGGGGAGCCGGGTGCTCAAAGTATGTAAGAACGATGCGGGAAACTTCCAGGAGCTAACCCTGCAGACTCTCGTCAAAGGCTCATGGATCGGGTGTGTTAATCCGACAGCTGGGGAGTTAAGTGCTGTTGCAGAGGTGACAGATGTACCACTTGATTTTCTCAAAGCAGCTCTTGACGAAGAAGAACGATCACGGATAGAGTTAGAGGATCATTGTATTCTTGTCTTAACGAATATTCCGGTGATGCTTGGCGAGACGAATTATGATACGTTGCCTTTAGGAATTATTATGTCTGAAGATCATATCATTACCGTGTGTTTGGAGAATAATCCAGTTTTTTCGGAGTTCAACTGTGATTCTTCTCGTAGTTTCAATACGGCGAAGCGTACACGCTTTTTGTTCCAAATTCTTTATAAATCAGCGACGTACTACTTGAAGTATTTACGGCAGATTAATAAACAAACGGATCAGATTGAGATCGATTTGCGCAAGTCCATGAAAAATCAAGAGATTTTCCAACTGATGGACTTACAAAAGGGACTTACCTATTTTACGGCATCTCTTCGATCAAATGGTGTCGTGATGGACAGGTTACTGCGCTTGCGCTCGAATAGCCAGAGTCAACATTTGATTAAAATGTATGAAGAGGATGAAGATCTTCTGGAAGATGTCATTATCGAGAACAACCAGGCTATTCAGATGGTTGAGATGTATACGAATATTTTAAGCAGTATGACCGATGCCTTCGCTTCCATTATCTCAAATAACTTGAATATGGTGATGAAGTTCTTAGCCTCGATGACGATTATGCTTGCGATTCCGACGATGTTGGCCAGCTTTTGGGGGATGAATGTTCCTGTTCCCTTCAGAGACTCACCTTTAGGTTTTATGTTTGTACTAGTAGCTGCCTTTATAGCCGCAGGAATAAGCGGTTTCGTCTTATGGAAAAAGGAAATGTTTTAAGGGGAGGATGACCTCCCTTTTGTCATATATTGAAAGACCTTAGGGTTATGTGTATCATGAACTGGAGGTGAAGTATGTGCCAAAGATTTGGACGGTTGCAGAATTAACAAGCGAGATTAGTCGAACCTTTAATGAAAATCCCGACTTCATCAATTGTTGGGTTAGTGGAGAAATCTCTAATTATAAGAATCATCGTCCCTCGGGTCACTGGTATTTTACCTTGAAAGACGAATCCTCTAGCCTTAAGGCGGTCATGTTTCGAAGCCGCGCAGAAAGGGTCCGGTTTATCCCTCAGGATGGGATGAAGGTGCTCGTCCGAGGCAGTATCAGAATCTACGAACGGGATGGGAACATTCAGATCTATGCGGATGAAATTCAGCCGAGCGGCGTGGGCGCCCTTTACTTAGCTTTTGAACAACTAAAGCAACGCTTAGCAGAAGAAGGACTCTTCGAAGCTGAACGCAAGAAGCCTATTCCAAAGCATCCAAGTAAGATCGGAATCGTGACCAGCCCTACGGGCGCTGCGATCAAAGATATCTTGAAAGTAATGCATCGGCGGAATCCCCGAATTTCCTGGATACTTGCCCCAGCAGCTGTGCAAGGAGAGCAAGCACCGAGAGAAGTAGCTCAAGCGATCGCCCGCCTGAATCGGTATGATAAGGTGGATGTAATCATTGTGGGCCGTGGAGGTGGATCTATCGAAGAGCTCTGGGCCTTTAACACGGAAGACGTCGCTCGAGCCATTGCTGCCTCCGGTATTCCAGTCATTTCTGCAGTGGGACATGAGACAGATGTTACGATTGCAGATTTGGTTGCAGATTTGCGAGCCCCAACTCCTTCTGCCGCAGCAGAACTCGCTGTCCCAGTTCTCCTTGAATTAAAGTCAAATCTTGAGGAGTTGGAGGCGCGTCTTCGCCTTACAATGCTTGCTCAACTTCAAAGAAAAAGACAAAAAGTAAAAAGCCTTTCGACGATTGGCCCCTTATCGAACCCCTTTTGGCGTATTGCCCAGAACCGTCAGCGGCTTGATGCTTTAAGCGATCGCTTAGAACAGGGGATGACTAGATTTGTTTCGGATAAAAATGGTATACTAAAATTATTGGCAACTAAGCTCGATTTATTAAGTCCCTTGGCGATTCTAGGAAGAGGATATTCTCTGACCTATGGGCCAAAGGGAAGTGTCTTGAAAGATAGTGCAGAAGTCAATGTAGGCCAGCAGGTGCAAGTGCGTTTGAATGAGGGGACACTTACCTGTGCTGTGCTTGCTAAGGCCTCTAGTAGTGAATGAAGGTTATGCTTAGAAACTTAACCATAAGGAGAAAATAGGATGAAAGCCGAGGCTTCAAATTTACCCTTCGAAGAGGGAATTGACCAACTTGAGCGTATCGTTCGGGAACTCGAACAGAAGGATGTCCCTCTGGAGCAGGCCCTAAGCCTTTTCCAGCAGGGAATTAAACTCGTTCAGGACTGCAACCAGTTACTTGATCATGCTGAGAAGCAGATGGAAATTCTATTAGAGAATCCAAACGGTGAATTGGAGATTCGCCCGGCAGATTTTCCTGTGGAAGGATGATTTGTATCATGTTTCGAAAACAGTTAGAAAGTTATGCGCACCAAGTCGAGACATTCTTCGAGCAGCTTCCTTGGAAGAAGGGAGTGCTTGAGGAGAGTATGAGTTACTCCCTCATCGGCGGCGGAAAACGGATCCGACCTGTCTTAGCTTTAGCTGCGGCAAAGGCTACAGGAGGAGATGTAGAATGTATTCTTCCTGCTGCCTGTGCACTAGAACTCATTCATACATATTCGTTGATTCATGACGATTTACCGGCGATGGACAATGATGATTATCGGCGGGGCCGCTTATCCAATCATAAAGTCTTTGGAGAAGGAAAAGCTATCCTTGCTGGGGATGGTTTATTAACCTATGCCTTCGAGCTTATTGCCCAACCCATCAACGAAGTTGCTGCTGATCGTCAACTCCGCGTAATTCGAGAAGTAGCAAGGGCGGCAGGACCGGAAGGAATGGTGGGGGGCCAAGTCGCTGATTTGGAGGCCGAGGGTAAGAATCTTACCTTACCCGAGATAGAGCAAATTCATAGGATGAAAACGGGAGCGATGCTCGTAGTCTCGGCCCGTTTAGGTGCGATTCTCGCGGGGGGAACAGAAGAAAAGATTGAGGCTTTAACCCGTTATGCTCAAGCCATTGGGCTCGCGTTTCAGATTAAGGACGACATCTTGGATTTGGAAGGGGATAGCAAGACCCTGGGAAAGCCAGCACACAGCGATATTCAACAGCACAAATCCACTTATCCCTCTTTATTGGGTTTAGAAGGAGCAAAAGCAGAGCTGAAAGCAAGAACGTCTGAGGCTCATGCCGCTTTAGAGACTTTAACTGATCGAGCCATTTTCTTGCACGATCTGGCAGATTATATAGCAGAACGGAAACATTGAGGTGAAGCATGACCATCATTCCAGGAATTTTTGATAATACGATTTTAATATCCGCAGTAACTGCATGGTTGATTGCTCAGGTGTTAAAAGTCATCATTAATTTTACGCTTCATAGGACCTTCGATATAGGGTTTCTTATCAGCTCCGGAGGATTTCCTAGCTCGCATTCAGCTACGGTCAGTGCTGTAGCTTTAGGAGTGGGGAAGTATTATGGATGGGATTCACCTATTTTTGCTGTTGCGGCTATTTTCGGTATGATCGTAATGTATGATGCAGCAGGAGTGCGCCGTGCGGCTGGGAAACAAGCTGAGGTCATTAATCAGCTTGTGGCGGGGTTATATAACCAAATGTCAAATTTATCCCAAGAGAGGCTCAAAGAGCTGATAGGACATACCCCTTTTGAAGTCTTCGCAGGGGCTATCGTCGGGATTGTTGTGGGGCTATTAGTTTGATGGAGACTTGGGAGGGTAACTGTTGGGATATAAACGTAAAAGCTGGAAGCATTTTCTCTTCATCTTCCTGCTTAGCTTTGGTCTAGCGGTTGTCGCTGGATTAGGCACTGAGATTCTCATGGAACGAACGAATATTTTAACGGCTTGGATACTTTTACTTATAATCATTGTTATTAACATTGGATTTGATGTCATTGGAATTGCAGCGACAGCAGCTACGGAGAAGCCGCATCATGCGAAAGCTGCGAACCGAGTTCCTGGAGCTCGCCAAACGGTTTATTTAGTACGAAATGCGGATACCGTCGCTAATTTTGCTAATGATATCGTAGGGGATGTGACCGGAGCCCTAAGCGGTGGTATGTCTGCCTCTATAGTTTTGGAAATAATTAAAACCTACCCTGAGTTAGGGCCTCACGAAATTTGGATAAACACTCTGATGATTGCGTTAGTAGCGTCTTTAACGGTTACCGGAAAGGCGTTAGGTAAATCCCTTGGAATCCATGAGGCAGATGAAATTATGGGCCGAGTGGGGAGTGTTATTGCGCGTATAGAAGAGACTACGGGGTGGTCCTTCACGGACAAAAAACGGAAGGGGGGGAAGCGTAGTGGGGATTCTCGAAAGAATTAACGAACCTAATGACTTAAAAGCATTGAATTATCCCGAACTGCAAAAGCTTGCCCAAGAAATCCGAGAGGAAATGATTGAGGTCGTATCGACCAATGGAGGACATTTAGCTCCAAACCTAGGAGTTGTCGAGCTGACACTTGCACTTCACCGGGTGTTTGAAAGCCCGAAGGATAAGATTATTTGGGATGTGGGACATCAAACCTATATCCATAAATTGCTTACAGGACGACAGAAGGATTTTAAAAGCTTACGGCTTTATCACGGTTTATCAGGATTCCCTAAACGCTGTGAAAGCCCGCATGATTGCTTTGAAACTGGACATTCGAGCACTTCAATCTCGGCGGCTGTAGGTTTTGCAAAAGCTCGGGATTTAAAAAAGGAAAAGTGCCAGGTGATTGCGGTTATTGGGGATGGGGCTATGTCCGGAGGAATGGCATATGAAGCCTTGAATCATGCTGGACATAGTAAGACGAATATGATCGTCGTACTTAATGATAACGAGATGGCGATCTCCCATAATGTTGGGGCCATGGCTTCTTATCTAAGTCGCTTGCGCACCAACCCTCGTTATGATCGAAGCAAAGATGAAATTGAGAACTTACTCAAAAAAATCCCAAAAGTAGGCTCGAAAATGGCTAAGGCTGCTGAAAAAGCGAAAGATAGCCTAAAATATCTACTTGTTCCTGGATTATTGTTTGAAGAGCTTGGCTTTACCTACCTCGGCCCGATTGATGGTCACAATCAAATGGCAATGGAACAAGTCTTTGAACAGGCTAAGCAGGTCAAAGAGCCTGTGCTTGTACATGTGCTGACTAAAAAAGGAAAAGGGTATGGACCTGCCGAAAAAAATCCGGATGTCTTTCACGGAGTGGGGCCATTTAACAAGGAGACGGGGGAAATTAACAAGAAACCAGCCCCGCCGACCTATACTCAGGTATTCGGAGATACTCTCTGTCAGATTGCCGAAGAAGATTCAAGAGTTGTAGCGATAACTGCCGCCATGCCGGGTGGCACTGGACTAACGAAATTTGGACAAAAATTCCCGGACCGTTTCTTTGATGTGGGGATTGCCGAACAACACGCCGTGACGTTTTCTTCTGCTCTTGCCCTAGGAGGCTTGAAACCTGTTGTATCCATTTATTCCACGTTTTATCAAAGAGCCTATGACCAGGTACTTCACGATGTTTGCCTCCCTGGGGCAAATGTCGTTATGGCAATTGACCGGGCCGGAGTGGTGGGAGATGATGGTCCGACCCACCATGGGGTTTTTGATATATCCTTCTTACGAGTCATCCCTAACCTCGTTTTCATGGCTCCAAAGGATGAAAATGAACTTCGTCATATGTTAAATACAGCATTGAAGCTTGAGGGTCCAGTCGCTCTGCGATATCCACGCTCTGTAGGCCAAGGAGTTGAACTGGATGAAGAATTGAAGGAACTTCCTTTAGGGAAAGCAGAAGTACTTCGCGAAGGAAAAGACGTGACCCTGATTGGAATCGGCCCCATGGTCTATACCTGTTTGGCAGCAGCTCAAGAATTACACCATCGTGGAGTGGAAGCCACTGTCATTAATCTCCGCTTTATTAATCCAATCGATCGGGAGACCATTCTTCGCTATGCGAGAATGACAAAACGTATGATCACCCTAGAGGACCATATGTTGGCTGGTGGTATGGGGAGTGCAGTCCTGGAAGTTATCAATGATGCGGGATTGACCGATGTGGCGGTTGAACGGTTAGGCTATGACGAGTATGTAGAGCAGGGAGCCATCTCCTTGCTTCATCAAGCGTATGGGTTATCAGTCAAGGGAGTATTAACAGCAGTGGAACGATTAAAGGTCTTACAGCGGATTGAGGGGAGAAACCGTGTCTAAGGGTAAAGAACGGCTTGATGTTTTGCTTGTTAAGCAAGGACTTGTAGCGAGCAGGGAGAAAGCTAAGGCAATGATTATGGCAGGATTAGTTTTCTCAGGTGGGCAACGTTTGGATAAACCGGGTCTTGACCTTCCGGAGAGTACTGTGCTCGAGCTAAAAGGGGGAGCCTTACCCTATGTTTCCCGTGGAGGGCTCAAGCTTGAGAAAGCTCTTAAAGCATTTCCACTATCCATGAAAGAAGCGATTGTTGCAGATATCGGAGCTTCTACCGGGGGGTTTACAGATTGTGCTTTGCAAAACGGTGCAGAACGCGTCTATGCCATCGATGTAGGATACGGTCAATTGGATTGGAAATTAAGAAGCGATCCCCGAGTCGTCTGCATGGAACGGGTCAATGCACGCTATCTGGATGAAAACTCTTTGCCAGAAAAAGTAGACAATGTCGTCTCTGATGTAGCCTTCATCTCTGTGACTAAGATCTTTCCGGCGATGCTTGCCATTCTCAAAGATAAGGGACAAGTTATCACCTTAATTAAGCCCCAGTTCGAAGCTGGACGAGAGCATGTCGGAAAAAAAGGGGTCGTGAAGGACCCTCAGGTACATGTTCAGGTTATAGAACATGTACTTGAAGAAGCGGAGAAATTGGGCTTTACGGTGAAGGGGTTGGAGTTTTCTCCAATCCGCGGGCCAGAAGGAAATATTGAATATCTTGCGTGGCTTATGCGTGAAGAAGAGATGGGAATACCTTGGCGTAAACTCGCTCCCGAGATTGTCCAGAAGGCGCAAGAAGGAACGGAGTGAGTCTGTGGATCGAGTTGGATTGTGGATCAATCACAGTAAACCTGAAGCAAAACTCTTAGGTCACCAACTAACCCAGTGGTTTCAGGCCAGGGGATGGGAAGCTTATAGTCAATGGGAGGAGATAACCTCTCAAGGTGTTAATTTCCTTATTTCTCTTGGTGGAGATGGAACCCTTTTAGAAGCGGCCAGGGAGGCCGCGCCGTACCAGATACCAGTCCTTGGAGTGAATCTGGGGCGGCTCGGATTCCTCTGTGAGATTGAAAGGGATGAAATCTATCTGGCACTCGAAAAGGTTCTGCGCCAAGAGTATAAAGTTCAAGAACGACTTATGCTTACCGCCTCCATAAAAGGCACAGATAAGAGCGAGTACACCCTACAGGTACTCAATGATGTTGTTTTTATGAGGCACACTTCTGACGGAATGGTTACGCTCCAGGCAAATCTTTCAGGTGAGCCTTCTGTGAGTTACCCTGCGGATGGATTGATTGTTGCTACTCCCACGGGATCGACCGCCTATGCTTTATCGGTCGGGGGACCCATCATTAGCCCCGAGGTACAGGCGATTTTGATTACTCCACTGGCGGCACATTCCTTATCTGCACGCCCTATGGTGGTCTCTGATCAAGAGAAGATTGATATTCTTTTGGCCCGAGGAACTGAATGTAGGGTAACCTTTGATGGACGTCAGAGTATTCTTTTGCGACCTGGTGAAACCGTACGAATCGAGACGGCGCCGATCAAAGCTTTGCTCATCCGATTAGGAAAAAGAAGCTTTCCAAGTGTAGTAAGAGAAAAGTTAAGGGATCGCTGGCATGATTAGACGACTTCAAGATATTCAAGGCTTTCTTCGGGAAGTCCTTAAACCATTTCTTCATCCTGGAGACATCGCCCTTGATTTAACTGTAGGACGTGGCAGGGATACGCTTTTTCTCGCAGAAAATATAGGAGAGACGGGTCAGGTCCACGCCTTTGACGTTCAAGAAAAAGCTCTCGAAGAAACACGGAAGCTCCTTATTGAAAATGGCTTAGAAGAGCGGGTTCACCTTCATCACTTGAATCATGCCCGCTTACTTGAAAAGGTTCATTCTTCTGTCCAGGTCGCCATGTTTAATTTAGGATATCTACCTGGGCATAGTCATGAAATCACCACGCAAGCCTCTTCGACGATTCCTGCCCTTGAAGCGGTATTAGAACTCCTTTGCATAGGTGGAGTTGTTGCACTCACGGTTTATCGGGGGCATGAAGGGGGAAATGAGGAAGCTCAAGCGGTCGAAATATTTCTGCGAGGTTTACCGCGACGGACCTATAGTGTCTTACGTGGAGAATATACGAACCAAGGGGAAAACACACCGTATTGGATTTTGGTTCAAAAGAACAAGGGGGATATTGGATGAAAGCCCGACGGCAGATGAAGATTCAAGAAATTATTACTAAGCAATCGATTCATACTCAGGAAGAGCTCGCCGAACGATTACGTCAAGAAGGCTTTGATGTCACTCAAGCAACAGTCTCTCGTGATATTAAAGAAATGGGCTTGATTAAAGTTCCTACTTCGGATGATGACTATCGATATGCCGTTCCCGGGTCGGCTCAGCCAACGAATTCTCCAGAACGATTAAAACGTCGAATGAGAGAGACTGTTGTTACGGTTAATGATAGTGAAAATTTGATTGTCATTCGAACCATTCCAGGAAATGCCCAGGCTCTCGCTGACTTGATCGACAAAAGTAATTGGGAAGAAGTGATTGGTACTGTCGCTGGGGATGATACGATCTTACTTATAGTTAAACCCCTGAGTGCAGTTCCGACCATCCGAACACGGATGGCCCGCCTCATGGAATAGTTCGTCATGGGATAAGGGGGAGAGGGATAGATGTTATCTGAATTGCACGTAGAGAATTTTGCCCTGATGGAAAAAGTAGAGTTGCATTTTTCTTCTGGATTAACGATATTCACAGGAGAGACTGGGGCAGGAAAATCCATGCTGATTGATGCCCTAAGTGTTTTATTAGGGGGAAGAGCAAGTGCTGATTTTATCCGTCATGGAATGGAAAAAGCTTTGGTTGAAGGCATTTTTGAAGAATGTCCTCAGGCCGTGCTCGACCGTTTAGACGAAGCAGGGTATCCGGTCGAAGAGGGACAACTTTTTCTATCACGTGAAATCAATCGCAATGGCAGAAATATCTGCCGTTTACAAGGACGGACCGTTCCCTTGAACCTTTATCGGACCTTAGTTCAGGGCCTCGTTGATATTCATGGACAGATGGAGCATCAGTCTTTATTTCAACCCGAAACTCATCGCGGATTACTCGATGCCTTTGGGGGAGAGAAGCATATGAAGCTTCTCGATGCAGTGAATCAAAGTGCTCGCGACTATCGAAATTTACTTAGTAAAGAACGACAACTTGTTCAATCCGAAGCTGAGAGGGAGCGTCGTGAAGATCTCTTACGTTATCAGATTGATGAAATCACAGAGGTGGATCCCAAACTCGATGAGGAAGAAAACCTACAGCTTGAAAAGAAACGGCTAGGCAATGCAGAAAAGATAATGAGTATTACCTCTGAAGTTTATGCTAACTTATATGAAGGAGCAGATACTCCTTCGGCTTATGATTTAATTGGCCGGTGTAGGAAAGCCCTTCAGGAGCTTGCACGTTTAGACGAGGAATGCAGTTCGATGCTTGAACCGATCGAAGCTGTTTATTATATGATTGAAGATCTCGCATCTCAAGTGAATACCTATCAAGAAGACTTTGAATTCGAGCCAGGTCGTCTGGATCAGATTGAAGAGCGGTTGATTCAATTACAGCACTTGAGAAAGTATGGACTTAGCATTGATGCGGTTTTACAGACTAAGGAAGAGATGGTC
This sequence comes from Desulfitobacterium elongatum, assembly GCF_055378975.1. NCBI lineage: Bacteria > Bacillati > Bacillota > Clostridia > Eubacteriales > Desulfitobacteriaceae > Desulfitobacterium > Desulfitobacterium elongatum. The sequence goes on from NZ_AP038772.1 coordinate 1,806,968, forward strand.
GAGGAACTTCTGACTATTTCCCACCTTCAAGAAGAATTGGAGGCTTTACGTCAGGAGAAAGAAACAAACCTCAAAGACTATCAAGAAAAGGCGACTCAATTGTCACTTGAGCGGAGGAAGCAGGCTGAGCGCCTTGAAAAGGGCCTGCAAGGTGAACTAGCAGATCTTGGGCTTGAGAAAAGTCGTTTTGAAGTTCGCTTTACAGAAATGGATGACCCACAGATCGGGGGAAGTGAAGAGATTGAATTTTACTTCTCGGCTAACCTCGGAGAACCCCCAAAACCTCTTGCTAAAGTCGCTTCCGGCGGAGAAATGTCTCGCCTCATGCTCGCTCTTAAAAGTTTGCTCGCTCAGATTGAAAGCGTCGGAACCTTTATCTTTGACGAAGTAGACAGTGGCGTAGGAGGACGTACCATCCTAAAGGTTGGGGACAAGTTGGCAAGGATCTCTGAGAACAAACAGGTATTTTGCATTTCGCATGCTGCTCAAGTAGCTGCTTACGGAGATCATCATTTTGGTATAGAAAAAGAGATCGTTAATGAACGAACTCGATCGCGCGTTGAATTGTTGTCTGAAGAGGAAAGGATTCATGAACTTGCTAGAATGCTCGGTGGAGATGAAGCTAAAATTGCTTTGGACCACGCTGAAAAATTATGGAAAAATGTTCATGGATAATCTCATAAAAATTGATTATAGTGGAGATTTTAAGATAGAAGGCTAATTTGGCCTTCTGTTTTTTTATTTGGAAATCATGGAACGTATTATACAGGATGAAAAGAAAGCAAGTTGGATAATTTAACAGTAGATTTCAATTTAAATACGTATTTCAATCAAATTCGGGGAGAAAGGAAGAAATATGGGGAGACAAAAAGACGGAGGGTGATAAGAGAGTGAAAACGAAGAGAGCCATGGTCTTCGCAAGTGTTCTTCTCTGTACCTTCCTCAGTCTTAACCCAACTATCAGACAAATAGCACAACTTCCCGAGCATCGGGAACAAAGCCAAATCACAATGCCTCAACTCACCGGTGTTTTGTCTTATCTGATAGAAGCGAAAGAGACTTCAAGGACAGATGCAGTCATGGCCACAAAAACGGACAAATCAGAAGTGATTCAAATATCCTATAAACTCTTTGGAATTTTTCCGTTGAAAACCAGCGAAATTGAGGTCATGCCAAATCTTAGACTTCTCCCAGGTGGACAATCTATTGGAGTGAGCTTGCAAGCTAAGGGTGTGATGATTGTTGGACAAGCAGCGGTTCAAGGTAAAGAAGGAAAATTAATTTACCCTGCAAAGGAAGCTGGCATTGAGGTTGGAGATGTGATTCTAAAGATCGATGGTTTAGATGTGCATTCAGACCAAGATGTTGCAAATGCTATCCATCGAGCAGGTGAAAAACAAGGCTTCTCGGAGATCCTCTTAAATCACAATGGACAACTTCTTCAAAAACGTGTAAACACGGTGTATTGCTCAGAAACAAGGCGTCATCGCATTGGACTCTATGTTCGCAATGAAGCTGCTGGAGTAGGAACCTTAACGTTTTATGAACCAACGAGTAAAAAGTATGGAGCCTTAGGACATGTTATCAATGATGCAGATACCAATCAAAGAATTGAAGTGTCCAATGGAAATGTAGTAGCCTCAACGATTTACGCGATCGAAAAAGGTAGACGAGGACATCCCGGAGAAAAAATCGGATCATTCGTTAATCAATCCAAGTTCACTGGAAATATCGAAAAAAATAGTGTTTCAGGAATTTTCGGTTCCTTAGAAGGTGAGATAGTCAATCCCTACTTTAAAGAGCCTGTTCCTGTAGCTTGGGAATCTGAAGTTAATGAAGGACCTGCGAAAATATATACCGTTCTTGAAGGAGAAAGAATTGAAGAATATGAAGTTCAAATCGAACGAATCATGCGGAATAGAACCGATAGTAAAAATATGGTTGTCCGGGTGACTGACCCTAGGTTACTCGACAAAACAGGCGGGATTATCCAAGGAATGTCGGGAAGCCCGATCATACAAAATGGAAAAATAATTGGTGCTGTTACTCATGTCTTTGTGAATGACGCTTCTCGTGGCTATGGAGTCTTCATTCAAAATATGTTGAAGGAAGCAGAACTTCTCGAGAAGAAGAAGGCAGCATAACCTAACTAATTGGCTTCTTATCCCTTTCAGCGGGACGAAAGTACTCGCTGGAAGGGGTTTTCTTTGAGAATTATAAAAAAATTATCGCAATTTACCCGAGAATAGTGTTGTACAGACAAGGTTTAATGTTATACTATACTAGGTACTTAAATGAAGTGCACCTTTTTTAATGGTAAATTTTTGTTAAGCTTGTAAATTTTTTAGCAAGAAGCAGGAAAATATTAAATAATTGTCGAATGACTAAAAAGTACTTTGCATTCCGAAGCAAGGGGGAGCAGTTTTTTATGCAAAAACCCATCAGAGTCTTACTAGCAGACGATAACCGAGAATTTGTTGAGGTATTAAAGGAATACATAACTCGGCAAGAGGACATGCAACTTGTTGGAATTGCCTATCACGGGAACGAAGCTTTAGACCTAATTTACCGTGAACAACCTGATTTAGTGGTTTTAGATATTATCATGCCGCATCTGGATGGCTTAGGAGTCTTGGAAAAGATTCAAAGTGATATTCAGAAGCCGCATGTTATTATTTTAACAGCCTTTGGTCAGGAAAGCATGACTCAACGGGCCGTGCAGCTCGGTGCGGATTATTTTATCCTGAAGCCCTTTGATCTGGAGACCTTAGGGAAAAGAATTAGGCAATTGCAGGGTACTGAGCCAATTGCGAATTTGAATCCTAGTTTACATGGGACTTTTTCTGCAGGAAACACTGGTATAGCTTCCTTTAATTCTAATACTAATTCTAATTCGACACTTGTTTCTCCAAACAATACACGAAACTTAGAAGTTGAAGTGACTCGAATGATTCATCAGATGGGAGTTCCAGCACACGTAAAGGGTTATCAATACTTAAGAGATGCTATCGTAAGTGTAGTCCAGGAAGTATCCCTCCTCGGTGCGGTGACCAAAGAACTCTATCCGATGATTGCGGATAAATACAACACCACCCCAAGTCGGGTAGAGCGAGCGATTCGTCACGCCATTGAACTGGCCTGGGATCGTGGGAATATTGACTTTATGAATCGATTCTTTGGCTACACTATTAATGTCGATCGTGGTAAACCTACAAATTCTGAATTTATTGCGATGGTAGCTGATAAGCTGAGAATGGCAAAAATGATGTGATATACCCATTCAATGCTATGACATAGAACCATTTTTTATCGTTTAGTTCTGTGTAATGAATAGTTTGTTACTAACACCTTCCTTCAGCCCTTATTAGGTATGATGGGAGGTTTTTATTTTGAAGTTTTATAATTTTGACGTAAAGGTGCAGAGAGAATTGATAAGGCAACGGAAAAAATAATTCACCTATCGTTTTGGTTGATAATACAATAAGCATGGCTATTACTTCAAAATTATGTAAGTGAAGATGCAACTCCTATTACCCCTATTGTAACAGCAAGCATCGAGCGCGAATGTAACAGCGCCTTAGAATCGTATAACATTACAAATTGATGCAGAAAATAAACTTGTAACGGGTTATGTTGCATTCAGTATTCGTCACTTCCAAGGGAAATGCTCTGACGAAGCAGTAAAAGTAGACGGGTACAAAGACTACATGTCGTATTATTTAGCGAATAAGTAATCGATCCAAAGCTCTTGCGTCGTAGATGCAAGAGCTTATTGTTCTTTCATCCGGAAGGATATTGGACAAAGGTTCTTGAATAATATCATATTGAATATTCAAATTCCTCAATAGGAGGGCTAAACTTGTTTCATCACGATGAGCTGGAGGGGCATATAGACCGATCTGAATACGAAAAATTGAGTGCACAAGTGAACAGCCTGATTGAGGTTCAGACCTTGCTTTCAGCGATTATTAATTCTACCCAGGATGCAATCTCTGTCGTCGATGAAAACGGGTTAGGAATCTTAATCAATCCTGCCTATACACGACTGACAGGTTTAACAGCAGAGGATGTCATCGGTAAGCCTCCCACAGTAGATATCGCAGTTGGAAAGAGTATGCATATGCACGTCTTAAAGACAGGAGAAGCGGTTCAGAGGGTTTCAATGAAAGTGGGACCTAAGGGAAGAGAAGTTCTGGTTAATGTGGCGCCGATTCATGTGCAGGGTAAAATTCGCGGTTCTGTCGGTGTAATCCATGATGTATCTGAGATTCGAAAGCTTTCCGAGGAGTTAGAAGGTGCCCGGCGCCTGATAAGGCATTTGGAAGCTAAATATACCTTCAAAGATATTATTGGGGAAAGCGCAGTGATGAGAGAAGCTGTCGACCAAGCACAGCGAGCTGCACAGACGCCAGCGACTGTTATGCTTCGAGGAGAGAGTGGAACCGGAAAAGAACTTTTTGCGCATGCCATACATCAAGCTAGTCTACGTCTTAAGGATCAGTTCATCCGCGTGAACTGTGCAGCTTTAACGGATAATCTACTGGAGAGTGAACTCTTTGGTTATGTCGAGGGGGCATTTACTGGAGCCAAACGAGGTGGGAAAATCGGGCTTTTTGAGGAAGCAAATAAAGGAACCCTTTTTCTTGATGAAATCGGGGGAATCAGCCTAAATCTCCAGGCCAAGCTTCTACGTGTTCTCCAGGAAAAAGAGCTTGTTAAAGTGGGAGATAACAAACCTGTAACGGTAGATGTCAGAGTGATTGCTGCGACGAATCTTAATCTAGAAGAAGAAGTCCGAGAGGGTCGCTTTCGTGAAGATCTCTATTATCGCCTGAATGTCATTCCAATTTTCATCCCCCCTCTAAGATGTAGGCGTTCAGATTTACCATCGTTGATTCACCATCTCATCCGTAAATTCAATCAGGACTATGGACGGTGTGTAGAAAAGATTGGAGAAAGCGCTTTAGATATTCTTAATCACTACGATTGGCCAGGTAATGTACGTGAATTGGAAAATGTCTTAGGCCGAGCCATTATTAATATGCGAATAGGTGAGACCGTTATCGAGGAAGGTCATCTCCCGATTTTAGAGACCATTCCTTCACTATCCCCTTCATCGAGGGGAGCGAGCGAGGCAGCAAAACTTGAAAATGCTTTGATGGCTACGGATTTAAGCATGGGTTTTGAAGCCCTTCAGAAGAAGTGGGAAAGAGAGATTGTTCAGCAGGCATTAATACAGTCAAGTGGAAATAGAACAAAGGCAGCACAGCTTTTAAAAATGTCTATCCGCAATTTTTACTATAAATTAGAGAGGAATGAAATAGAGTAAGCTTAAAGAATAATGTAGAAATAAGGTAAGATAAAGAATAAAACTAAAGAGTAAAGGTAAATCGTAAAAGGCAAAGAATATAAAAGCTATGAGCATATGAAGAAAACTGCAGGCATCGCTTTGCAGTTTTGCAAGAAATTGCATGGTCATACTTCAAAAAAGGTTCACTCGAGTGAGCCTTTTTTTTGATTAATGAGTGAATCCTCCCACCACAGGCTTTAAAAATTTTAATAATTCTGAATATGATTACCAAGCTGTCCTGGCATTCCTTTTGCAATACCTATAGGTATATCAAAAAGGCTATGTATACTTCTCAAGACCTATCGGAGTTGTATCAATGCTTAAAGCGGAAGGGGATTGAGTATGGGTATGTTTGATACGATGGAAAGGTCAGATTACGAACAGCTCGTCTTTTGTCAGGATAAGGCGTCTGGGTTGAAAGCAATTATCTGCATCCATGATACGACTTTGGGACCGGCTCTTGGGGGCACTCGGATGTGGAACTATCAGACTGAGGAGGAAGCTATTCGGGATGTCATGCGATTAGCACGGGGTATGACATATAAGAATGCAGTAGCGGGCTTGAATATCGGGGGCGGAAAAACAGTCATTCTCGGGGATTCGCGGACTGAAAAGAGTGAAGAACTCTTTCGAGCGCTCGGGCGGTTTGTTCAAGGCTTAGGTGGCCGTTATATTACGGCGGAAGACGTCGGTACAAACGTCCAGGATATGGATTGGGTGCGATTGGAAACGCAATTTGTGACAGGAGTCTCATCCTCGTACGGCTCTTCAGGGGATCCTTCCCCGATGACCGCCCGGGGAGTATGGCGTGGGATAAAAGCAGCAGCTTATGAAGTCTATGGGTCAGCCAATCTTTCTGGGAAAACGATTGCTGTGCAAGGTTTGGGACATGTCGGACGGTATTTGGCGCACCATCTTGCAAACGAAGGAGCCCGACTCATTGTCACGGATCTTAATTCGGAGGCAGTACGCCAGGTGGTTAACGAGACTGGAGCAACGGCTGTGAATCCAGAAGAAATCTATGGCGTCGAATGCGATATCTACGCCCCCTGCGCCTTAGGTGCTGTGATTAATGATCTTACGATCTCACAACTAAAGTGTCGTATCGTTGCAGGTGCAGCTAATAATGTCTTGGCTGAAGAGAAGCACGGCGATCAACTCGATGAACTCGGGATCCTCTACGCACCGGATTATGTTATTAATGCGGGTGGAGTCATCAATGTTGCAGATGAACTCGAAGGGTACAATTATGAGCGGGCCCTAAAGAAGGTAGAAGGAATCTATGACAATCTAACTAAGGTCATTGCAATAGCGAAAAGGGATCACATCCCTACCTATCAAGCAGCGGACAGAATGGCAGAAGAACGAATCGAGAAAATAGGGCGAGTGCGGAGTACATTCTTGCGTGTTTAGGTGAAACCCCAGTACCTAGAATAGCCGAAAGAAGGGGGTAGCTATATGCGAAAAGTAGAGTTTGAGGAGGATCGCTGTAAAGGGTGTGAACTCTGTGTTGAGGTATGCCCAAAGCAGATCATCGTCATGGGAGAGCACGTTAATTGGATGGGCTTTCATCCAGCCGTGATTACAGATGAGGAAGCCTGCATCTCCTGCGCCTTCTGTGCCAGGATGTGCCCGGATACCGTCATCACGGTGAGGAGGGAGGAGAAAAAGCATGACTAAGGTACTGATGAAAGGAAATGAGGCGTTAGCAGAAGCTGCAGTGAGAGCAGGGTGTCGCTTCTTTTTTGGGTACCCGATCACTCCACAAAATGAAATCCCCGAATACTTATCCTGGCGGCTTCCGCAAGTGGGTGGAGTTTTTGTCCAAGCTGAATCAGAAGTGGCGGCAATTAACATGGTGTATGGGGCAGCAAGTGCAGGTGCCCGAGTGATGACCTCTTCTTCCTCTCCTGGAATCAGTCTTAAGCAGGAAGGGATAAGTTATATGTCTGGATCAGAGCTCCCTTGTGTTATCGTCAATATGCAAAGGGGTGGGCCAGGACTCGGAGGAATTCAACCAGGCCAATCGGACTACTTCCAAGCAGTGAAGGGCGGAGGTCATGGGGACTATCATCTTCTTGTTTTGGCGCCAGCAACAATACAAGAAGTTGTAGATTTAATGGGAAAAGCCTTTGATCTCGCTGACAAATATCGAAATCCGGTCATGATTTTGGGAGACGGAATATTAGGGCAAATGATGGAAACCGTCGAATTACCAGATGAGGAGCTCCCTGTACAATTGCCTTTAAAGCCTTGGGCTTTGACTGGCGCAAAGGGACGCTCCCCGCAAGTGATTCATTCCTTATTTCTGGATCCGGAGAAGCTTGAGCAACATAACCTTCACTTAAAAGCGAAGTATGACACCATGAAGGAACATGAAACGATGGCAGAAAACTATCTCACGGAGGATGCAGAGATTATCCTAGTGGGTTATGGCTCAGCGGCTCGAATTGCCAAGGCTGCAGTGGAGCAAGCGAGAAAACTAGGAATCAAGGCAGGTCTCTTTCGTCCAATTACACTCTATCCTTTTCCGACAAGAGAAATCCGTACTGCGTGTGCCGGTGCAACTCAAGTCTTAACCGTGGAATTGAGTTTAGGCCAATTGATAGAGGATGTGCGCTATCATCTGGAGTTCAAGCTTCCTGTTCATTTCTACGGCCGTGTAGGGGGAATGGTTCCCACTACGCGTGAGATTTTGACAGAGGTTTTGCGCCTCGTTCAGGAAGGGGGAGCAGAATGATTACGGTGTTCGAACGTCCGAAGGCCCTGACCCAAGCGAAGACTCATTATTGCCCTGGCTGTACTCATGGAATTATTCATCGCTTAGTTGCTGAGGTTATTGATGAGTTAGGAGTACGAGAAGAAACGATCGGAGTGGCTCCAGTAGGATGCTCCGTTTTGGCCTACAACTATTTTAATTTGGATATGGTAGAAGCGGCACATGGTCGTGCGCCAGCAGTTGCTACCGGAATCAAGCGGGTTCATCCAAATAAAGTCGTTTTTACCTATCAGGGGGATGGGGATCTTGCGGCCATTGGCACAGCGGAGATTATTCACGCGGCGGCTCGCGGCGAGAAGTTTACCACTATTTTTGTAAATAATGCGATATATGGAATGACGGGTGGACAGATGGCTCCCACCACTCTTGTTGGTCAAGAGGCCATGACTGCTCCCCAAGGGCGCGATCCTCAATCCCAAGGTTACCCGATTCGAATGTCTGAGATTCTAGCCACTTTGGACGGGGCAGCGTTCATCGCTAGGGTATCTGTGCATAATCCACAGGAAGTTATGAAGGCGAAAAAAGCAATTCGTAAAGCGTTCGATGATCAACTGAATAAGAAAGGCTTTACTTTAGTTGAAGTCTTATCAACATGCCCGACAAACTGGGGACTGACACCTTTAGAAGCGCTCAAGTGGCTGGAAAAGAACATGATTCCTTATTACCCCCCTGGGACTAAGAAAGAACTTGGGGAGGTGTGAAGGATGCTGCAAGAAATCATCCTCGCTGGATTTGGTGGCCAGGGTGTCATGTCGATGGGGCAGCTTCTGGCCTATGCCGGAATGTATGAGGATAAGCATGTAAGTTGGATTCCCTCTTATGGCCCAGAGATGCGAGGTGGAACAGCAAACTGTGCCGTGACGATTTCTGATATACCTATTTGTTCCCCTATTGTGAGCGAACCTAATACTTTAATAGTCCTGAATCGACCTTCTTTAGAGAGGTTTGAAAAGGAGGTTCGACCCGGAGGTCTGCTTCTGATGAATTCCACGTTGATTCTTACAGAGCCCCAACGGGAGGATCTCCGTATCCTAAAGATTCCCGCGGATGCTCTTGCCAATGAGAAATTTGGGAATAGTCTTGTAGCAAATATGATCATCCTAGGTGCCTTACTCGAACTCACACAGGCAGTTTCTGTGGAATCTGTAGAGAAAGCACTGAAGAAAGTTTTGCCCGATTATCGGCATTCGCTCATTCCACTCAACCGAGAAGCCTTAGAGTTTGGGAAGGAATTTGGGAAAGCATATATCAGTGCATAATGACTATTTTAAGATCACATTGGATCAAGATAAGATAATTAAGGTTATGTGCAAAAATATATATGACGATTTATGAGCTGTCTTGGTTCAAAACTTAGAGACAGCTCTTTTTTATGCTATACTTTATATATCTTACATATGGAAGAAGAAAGCGATTGTTTTCTACGTCTCTATATAGTAGGGAGATCTCGTTGTCTTCTTAATCGGAGTCTAAGGAGGGGAAACTTCTGATGTCATTTGGGATAGTTTCAATACTAGGGATAGTTCCGGTAGTATTAATACTCTTGATTGTTGCCATCATCTTTTCAGTTCGTTCACAGCAAAAAGGTATGGAACCAGAACACCAAGTAGAAGGGGGAAAACGTATGATTAAGACGGTTTACACGTATTTGATTCTGTTTGCAACCTTGATGATGACCATTGGAGGAAGTGTTGCAGCCTTCATGGCAGTAGCTGATTTGGTTTCTCCTCCCAGTTATTACATGTCTTTTGATCAGTATAAGAATGGGTCAGTGGGAATTAAAGAACCAATGCCCACTAATCCTAATCAGTCCCCAGCTCAAACTGAGGTAAGAAGTGAAGAGCAATTACAGAAAGACTATCAAGCTCTAGCCAATGAGGAAAAGAACCGTGCACGTGAACGCGCTCTGAATAGCTTGATTAAGAGTTTTGGGTGGATTGTGATTCCTTTGCCGGTGTTCCTGTATTATCAGCGGAGGTTGAGGCAGGAATAGCATTTTCTAGAACGATGTCTCCAGGACTTTGTTTTACACCGTTCGCTCTATAAGCTATGCGGACCGAACTAATCGCTCAAGGTCTCCGCGGAGACGGGTTCACCTTCAGCCGTTAAGTTGTCCTCTTGGGCATGCGGCTTCGGGCGAAACCCTCCACTGGAGGCTTTCGTGGCCAAATCGGCGTCCCGATAGTCGTAGTAGACTATCGCACTTGTTTGCCTCGTGGCCGGTTGGAAACGTCGTGTTTCCAACCCATCTCCGCTGCGATCTTTTCGTGAAGTTCGGTTTTCCGCTTGCTTAGAAGCCGCTCCCTTCTGTAAAACAAAATCCTTCGGCGGTTTCTTAAAGAAATATGCTCACGTAACTCTATTAAAACAATATTGGATCTTTGCAGCCTAGCGAGACTATTCGCTCGGCTGCTTTATTTTTTTTAGTGGACAGGATATGATAAAGACAGGTTATGATGAGGGTAGGAGTTGATTTCTTTGAAAGAGAATATGGATAAGCTTGAAGAAGTATGTGTTCGGAAAGAGACCGTATTTACGGGTCGGATGCTTCGATTAGACCGTGATACGGTTCGCCTACCAAATGGGGTGGAAACAACGCGGGAAGTTGTGCGGCATCCCGGAGCGGTTGCAGTCTTGCCTTTTAAAGGGGAGGATCTGCTTCTTGTTCGGCAATATCGATATCCAATTGAGCAACTTACGTTGGAGATTCCGGCTGGTAAGTTAGATCCGGGAGAAGAGCCTTTGGTCTGTGCCGAACGCGAACTTCGGGAGGAGACGGGATATCGGGGAACCTTAGAGTTTCTTGGAACCTTCTATTCGACACCAGGTTTTACGGATGAGGTGATGCATCTCTATAAGGCAACTGATTTAATATGGGACCCTTTGACCGCTGATGAGGATGAATTCTTAAATGTTGAGCGTATCTCTTGGTCTGAAGCAAAGGAGAAAGCGTTCTCATGTGGATTTAATGATGCGAAGACAATTCTTGGGATACTGATGTTAGCGGGGAGAAACCCGTGATCACCGTATTTGCCGATCTTCATATTCATATCGGACAAAGCTTAGATGGTAAACCGGTTAAGATTACAGCGGCTAAGACGATGACATTGCCAAATGTCTTGCAAGTCTCTCGAGAGATCAAAGGACTTTCAATGATTGGAGTGATAGATGCACATTCTCAAGGGGTACGTAACGATATTAAAACGTTACTCCAAGAAGGTGTCCTCCAGCCGATTGAAGGCGGGGGATATCAGGCAGGGGATTTGACGGTTATTTTGGGAACAGAAATAGAATTGTCCGTCGGAGAGGGCTCTGCTCATTTTCTTGCTTATTTCCCTACTCTGGAGAACCTTGAACGGTACATTAAGGGGGTTCAACCTTATATAAAGAACTGGCAACTCAGCTCACAAAAGGCCCACTTTGAAGTGGAGCAATGGCTTGAAGCTGTCGCTGAAGGAGAGGGTATTTGGTTACCCGCTCATGCATTTACTCCCCATAAGGGAATATATGGGAACTGCTGTCATAGCCTTCTAGACGTATTACCTGGATTGCCGCCTGCCTTAGAAATCGGGTTAAGCGCAGACCGTCAGATGGCCAGATCAATCAGGGAATTGGAACAGGTTGTTCTATTTAGTAATTCTGATGCCCATTCTCTGCCCAAGATCGCAAGGGAATATAATCTATTGCAACTCACAGAAAGCTCGTTCCGTGGCCTGGCAGATCTTGTTTATATAAAGCATGGCCAAGTTCTAGCGAATTACGGTCTTCCTCCAATATTTGGAAAGTATCACAGAACCTATTGCCTCGTTTGTGAGCGTATTGTCGAAGAAAATCCTCCACAGCTTCAGTGTCCGCATTGTGGGAGTAAGCATGTGGTGAGAGGAGTGCTCGATCGTCTGGTGAGTATTGCTGACAGTGAACTATCGAAGGAAGCGGATCCTCGTTATGTTTATCAACTCCCCTTGAGTGAATTGCCAGGCATTGGGCCGAAAATGTACAAACGGTTACTTGAAAATTTTGGCACGGAAATGGCAATCCTTCATGAAATACCAGAAAAGGATTTAGTGAAGGTGGCGGGGGATAAAATTGCACAATGGATTCTTCGTTCACGTGCTGGGAAGTTAGAATTTCAAGCTGGGGGCGGAGGAGTATTTGGCAAGGTGGTGGACATACTTTCCTAACCTCGCGAATAGGATGTCTATAGCTAAGGGTATTAGTGGTGTAAGCCCTGGGGCATATAGACAAGGGGGTTGGAAGGTATGCGTAAAAAATTAGCAGAGCATATCCGACAATATTGGGTGATTTATCTGACACTGTCTAGTGTTTATTTGGCCGGGATTATTTTTGGGTCAATCGGAGTTGGGGCCTTAGACCGCACCGAGGCCTCGCAACTTAGCTCGTTTTTGGACAACCTTTTAGCGAGTCAACCTAAAGGGTTAGAATCAAGCTTCCTTTTGCAACTTGCTAGGGAGCAGTTTATTATCATGGCTGGGATCTGGATCCTCGGATTAACAGTCATTGGTACCCCTTTAATCTTCCTGATTGTTTTCACACGAGGATTTATCCTCGGATTTACGATCAGCTTTATTATCGGAGTAAAAGGCTTCTGGGGGCTTGGACTCGTCCTCATTTCCATTCTTATCCCAGCAATCGCGGGAATTCCACTCCTCCTCCTAGGAGCAGGTTTAGCGACCATCTTTTCCTTCCTTCTCCTAAAAGGGAAACAAGCCGGTGAATCCTTACGGCGAGAATTCATGTATTATTCCCTGGCGACGATCCTAGTGTCCCTCAGCTCTGTATTTGTCGGAGTCTCGCAAGGGTACTTCTCGATACTTGGAGTGAGATTCTTTAATTTGTGAGTATAAGCTGGTAAAGTCTCTACATAAAGACAGCTCTGGTTAAGGAATTACTTCTTTATCCAGAGCTGTCTTTTATATCATCAATATAACGCATCAAGACAATCCTTTCCTGCATAGGTTTTAGGGATTGGGGGGCGAATACATGCAGAAAGGTAAAAGTTGGCCGGAATTTTTTTTCTACTTGGCACGGGTCTTTGTGCTTCTGGTCTTGTTAGCAGTTCTATTGCCTAAGTTAGTCACAGTCTGTAGTACCTGGATTTCATCCTATAACCGTGACGAAGAGAAACCAAGTGGTAACCCTATGCGAGTAGAGGAGCAACAACCATCCTGGAGTAAATTTGTGATTCAGCTTTTTCCGGATGAAAAAAGATAATCTCTGAAATTGAGTTTTCGCAGGAAAACCCCGTTCACTTCTAGAACTTATTGTTAAAGTGGGGGGATTGCTGTGGAAGTCCAAGATACGATCTGGATTAAGAAATACTTGACTTATTTAAATGTTGAACGGGGGCTTTCCCAAAACACTCGTCAAGGATATGAACGAGACTTAACTAAGTTAAAGATATTCCTGCATCAACGGGGGGGAAATATTGAAGGTTGTGACGGAAATGACCTTTTTCTGTTTCTTCTCCAGGAGAAAAGTCAGGGGAGGTCTGCTCGTACCTTAGCCCGGTTCCTCGCCACGCTGCGAGGGCTATTTTCTTTTCTCCTTGCAGAGGACCTGCGTACGGATGACCCCACCGAATATCTAAGTTCACCCAAGCTTGAACAGAACTTGCCTCACGTGTTGTCTGAGGGGGCTTTGGACAAACTTTTGGGTGAATCTAAGAGTAGCACTCAAGGTATGCCTCAAAATGAAATGAATTCTGAAAATAAAAGTGACGATTCATATCTTATGCGTAATATCGCAATGATTGAGGTATTATATGGATGTGGATTGCGGGTTTCTGAGTTGGTTGACCTTAAGGTTCAGGATGTTGTTTTCGAGACAAGGACGATTCGTTGTCGTGGGAAGGGAAATAAAGAGCGAATTGTTCCCATTGGGGAATGTGCTTTAGAGGCCTTGAAGAACTATTTGGAGGGTCCTCGGGAGCAGCTGGCAGGGAAAAATAGAACGGATGTCTTATTTCTGAATATAAGAGGTAAAGGACTCACCCGACAAGGGGTTTGGGATATTCTGAAAAAGTGGGCTAAAGCACATGGTGTCAATGAAAATGTGCATCCCCATTTATTTAGGCACAGCTTTGCTACGCACCTTTTGGATCACGGTGCTGATCTGCGCTCAGTTCAAGAGATGCTTGGACATGCGGATATTTCAACAACGCAAATCTACACGCATTTGTCTCGTCAGAGATTGATGGAGGTATTCCGTCAAGCTCATCCGAGAGCAGATTAGAGGAAGTAGACCCCATACATAGTAGAAGATGAAGGAGGGTTTGCACTTGAGAAGAGCAATCTTGATCGTACTAGACAGTGTTGGTATCGGAGAAATGCCTGATGCACAAGACTATGGCGATGTTGGAAGCAACACATTGGGAAATATTGCTCGAGTTCGGGGTGGACTTCATTTACCCTATCTCCAAGAATTAGGCCTAGGAAACATTCACCCTATTCAAGGCGTAGCACCGGTTCAAAACCCGAAAGGAAGTTTCGGGAAGATGGCCGAGAGATCACCTGGAAAAGATACGACGACAGGGCATTGGGAAATAGCTGGAGTAGTCTTGGAGAACGCATTTCCAACCTTCCCACAAGGATTTCCACAGGAATTTATCGAAGCGTTCGAAAAGCGGATTGGGCGTCAGGTGATTGGAAACGAGGTTGCCTCCGGAACCGAAATTATTCAAAGATTAGGGAAAGAACACGTACAGACGCGAAGTCCTATCGTATATACTTCTGCCGATTCTGTCTTTCAAATTGCCGCACATGAAGAAGTCATTCCCCTGGAGGAACTGATGCGAATCTGCGAAATCGCCAGAGAGATGCTCGTCGGGGAATTAAAGGTTGGACGAGTGATTGCTCGGCCCTTTTTGGGGACGGAAGAGAACTTTTATCGAACCACAAATCGCCATGATTTAGCTATTGAACCCCCCCACGAAATTCTCCTCGATGTGATTAAGGAGAAAGGACTTGATGTTCTGGCAGTAGGGAAGATCAAAGATATATACGCAGGTCATGGAGTCACTGAGTATATCTTGATCAAAGGTAACATGGATGGTGTGGACAAAACCATAGCATTCATGAAAGAGAAGAAACCTGGTTTAGTTATGACTAACTTAGTGGACTTCGATATGCTCTATGGTCACCGAAATAATGTGGAGGGATATGCTAAAGCGTTAGAAGAATTTGATGCTCGTTTGCCGGAAATTTTCGCTTTGCTAGAAGAAGAGGATGTATTGATCTTCACTGCAGATCATGGTTGTGATCCGACGACTAAGAGCACGGATCATTCTCGGGAATATGTTCCTTTGCTCCTCTTCGGAAATCAGGTTATACCTGGTCGGAATCTAGGAGTCCGTTCATCCTTTGCAGACTTAGGAGCTACCCTAGTTGAATACTTTGGAACAGCCACTTTACCTCATGGGGAGAGTTTTTTAAGTGAGTTTTTGAAGGAGGTTTAAATAAGAATGATCAGTGAGAAAGAGTATATCGAGAAATTAAGTGAGGCTCGGAGGTACTTAAGCGAAAAGGTTAATATTCTTCCCGAGATGGGAATTATCCTAGGATCAGGTTTAGGTGGCTTCGTTGAAATCATGGAGGATAAGATTGCAATTCCTTATCGAGACATCCCAAATTTTCCAGTCTCTACAGTAGAAGGGCACAAAGGGGAACTCGTCTTTGGGAAAGTGCACGGAAGACCGATTGTCGCGATGCAGGGGCGTTTTCATTATTATGAAGGGTATAACATGCAGGAAGTAACTTTTCCGGTCCGGGTCATGCAAGTTCTCGGAGTTAATGGCTTAATAGTTACGAATGCAGCTGGAGGGATCAATCCTGCGTTTCGCCCTGGGGATTTAATTCTGATCAAAGACCATATTAATATGATGGGGGATAACCCGCTTAAAGGTGCCAACCTTTCCAATCTCGGCCCGCGCTTCCCAGACCTTAGTGAAGGCTACGATCTCGAGTGGCGTCAGAAGGCATTGCCGATTGCTCAAGAAATTGGAATCAACCCTCAAGAAGGAGTCTATGCCGCGATGAGTGGGCCGAGCTATGAGAGCCCGGCTGAAATTCGCTTCCTCCGCACAATCGGCGCAGATCTCGTCGGAATGTCCACCGTACCAGAGGTTATAGTGGCCAATCACGGCGGAATGCGAGTCCTTGGGATCTCCTGTGTCACGAATATGGCAGCAGGAATACTTCCTCAGCGTTTGAGTCATGCTGAGGTCATGGAGACGGCAGAACGCATTGAGAAGCAGTTCGTGAGGTTTGTGCAGGCCTTAGTAAGAGCTCTTCCCTAAGAATTACGTTGAAGAAGCCGTTGCAAGTCGAGTTACTTTACAGACGCTCGGAAAATACGCTCGCAAAGCAAACTAAGGGCGGAACTGCTTCTTGCAAGCTGCGGGGTACCCGCCTAAATCGCTCCTGCTCAATAGGCGGCGTGTCACGTCCCTGTGACCCGCCCCGCTATATGGGGTGCAGTTCAGCCTGAGTTTGCTAGCTGCTCGCGAAGAAACCTCGCGTTCTGTAATCGTAACTCACTATGCAGGATGGCGTGGGCATTCTTTGGAGAATAGTCTAGCAATGCTTAGCAGAATTACTTAGGCAATTCTTTACAGTAACTTAGTCAATCTGATAGAAATTAATCCTCAGCATGTTGCACCTTGAGAGACATACAAGAACATAAATACTGAGAAACAACCCAAGGATTTTGTTTTACAGTAGTGAGCGGCTTTTAAGTGAGCGGCTACCAATCTTCGCGAAAAGTACGTGCGGAGACGGGTTGGAAACATGGACGTTTCCAACCGGCCACGAGGCAAACAAGTGCGATAGTCTCCTCCGACTATCGGGACGCCGATTTGGCCACGAAAGCCTCCAGTGGAGGGTTTCGCCCGAAGCCGCATACAAAAGAGGATAGCTTAACGGCTGAAGGTGGACCCGTCGTAGCGAAGTACTTGAGCGATTAGATTGGTCCGCGCAGCTTACAGAGCGAACGAAGTAAAACAAAATCCTGGAGACTCACTCCAAAACTTTTCTTCTGGCATACTTCATAGTGACCCAAGACTTACTCAAAATTCTTCAGACTAAGAGGTGAATCACACGATGCGCATGGTCGACCTTATCGAAAAGAAACGCGATGGCGGCATCCTTACCCGAAACGAGATAAACTTTATTATCCGCGGCTACGTCAACGGCGAGATTCCAGACTACCAAATCTCTGCCTGGGCGATGGCTGTTTTCTTCCGAGGTATGATAACAGAAGAAATCGCCGAGCTTACCCAGGCTATGGTCGAAAGTGGAGAAGTACTCGATTTATCCGGGTTAGGCGGGCGATTTGTGGATAAACACAGTACAGGAGGAGTGGGGGATAAAACAACCCTTTTACTCAGTCCAATGGTTGCTGCATGTGGAGTTCCTGTCGCTAAAATGTCCGGTAGGGGTCTTGGGCATACCGGCGGGACGATCGACAAACTCAGTTCCATCCCGGGGTTTAAAGTCGAGCTTGAACTTAAAGAATTTCTAGAGCAGGTCAAGACAGTCGGGCTTGCTGTCATCGCGCAGACGGGGAATCTGGTACCGGCAGATAAAAAGCTTTATGCTTTGCGTGATGTTACTGCAACGGTCAATTCGATTCCCCTCATTGCTTCTTCCGTGATGAGCAAAAAGATTGCCGCCGGAGCCCAAGGGATTGTCCTTGATGTTAAGTTCGGCTCTGGTGCCTTTATGGAGACAAAAGATGAGGCTAGGGTACTTGCTGAGAAGATGGTTGGGATAGGGAAGACTTTGGGCCGGAAGACCATCGCTGTCTTGAGTTCCATGGAGCAACCTTTAGGAAGTGCAATAGGGAATAGCCTAGAAGTCTTAGAGGTACTAGATGCCCTGCAAGGTAAAGGACCGGATGATCTAGTAGAGCTTTGTCTTGAATTGGGATCCTGGATGCTTGTCGCAGGTCAACGGGTTAAGGATACGAAAGAGGGTCGTAGGTTACTTCTGGGAACTCTTCTCGGTGGCGCAGCTTGGGAAAAATTCCGTGAATTTATCATAGCCCAAGGAGGGGATGTGAAGGCCCTAGAAGAAAGGAAACTTCCTCTCGCATCGCAGCGTATTCCTGTATTAGCAAAGGAAACCGGGTATATTCAGAGTGTTGATGCACGGGAAATCGGGCGCTTGGCTATGACTCTGGGAGCGGGCAGGTTAACGAAGGAAAGCTCGATTGACTTAGGGGCAGGAGTCCTCTTGTTGAAAAAGCAAGGGGACTGGGTTGAAGCTGGTGAACCTGTACTAGACCTCTATACGAACTTATCGGACAAAATAGAAGAGGGTTTGCGGCTTGCGAGTGATGCCTTTAAAGTGGGCCTTGAGGAACCTCAACGTCTTCCACTGATTGAAGAAGTAATTTCATAAGAGATGAAATTAAAAATTCTAATTTTAAAGCTCTGTTCACCTTGTTCGCTTTCATAAGACTTGCCCAGCTCACGTACTCTTTTAGTAATAATGTGGTTTTAGGGAGTGACTAAAAGATGCGTGAAAAGAAAGTTTACCCTCTTGCAGGTGAATTAACGACTGCTCAGCGTTATGTCGTCCTCGGAAATGCAGACCGATTCTTAAAGCATAAACATGCTTGGAAAGCATGGAAAACCTTAAAACAATTTGGTTGCGTCGCTTTTCCAGTCGCAGCTGATCTTCAGCGATTGGAGGGCTCCAAGGTTTACCCTGAGTTACCTGCATTACAGGATAAAGTCGATGTAGTCGTTCCGTGTTTGAGGGCTGAGCTTATCCCAGAAATTATTACACAGGCACAGGCTTGTGGCGCAAAAGCAGTTTGGTTTCAGGAACGAAATTGGACACAGGAATTTCAGGACCAAGCAGACGCTGCTGGAATTCAAGTGGTTCGCGGTTGTATACTAAAACATAAGAAGCATAGTAAGCCCTTTTGCTTCTTAAATCCTTGCTACTGGCATGGCTATAAATCACCGAAAGCGCCTAAACGCGGATATTAATAGTGATATCGCAAAGCAAAGAACCAGCTCTCCCTTGTCAAAAGGAAGAAGTCTGGTTCTTTTTTATTCCAGGACGTTTTTTGATGCCGAAGAAATTATGGTTTTTTATATTGAAAATTTTTATTGATATAATCCACTGAAAATATCATTGATTCCTTTGTCTCGATAGAATTCGCTTTTCTGGGAATAATAGTTTTATCACGTTTTAAAGGGGGTCAAAAGAATGCGTAAAGTATTAGCATGGATTTTTGCATTGACGCTGTTACTAGGGAATGCAGCTTTTCCAGCACAGGTGCTCGGTGCAGAATTAGAGACGGACGCTATAAGTGCCATTCTCATGGATGCTGAATCAGGGCAGATTCTCTATGAAAAAGAGCCCAATAAGGAGCTAGCTCCTGCAAGTGTCACAAAATTGATGACTTTATTGGTTTCTGCAGATGCAGTGGAGACAGGGCGTGTTAAACTCTCAGATAAAGTGACAGCCAGTGAAAATGCCTGTAAATTAGGCGGTTCGCAGATTTATCTAGAGCCAGGAGAAACCTTCTCCTTAGAGGAAATGCTTATCTCAATTGCAGTAGGCTCAGCTAATGATGCTTGTGTGGCCGTGGCTGAACATATTAGTGGGACAAATGAAGCCTTTGTAGCAGAAATGAATAGAAAAGCCCAAGAGTTGGGAGCGAAGAATACACATTTTGCTAATGCCTATGGATTACCTGCTGAAGGTCACTACACGAGTGCTTATGACTTGGCACTCATGGGACGTGAAGCGCTAAAATACCCACTCGTTCGCAAATTGACTAACATGAAAGAGTATGACCTGCGTGACGGAAAGTTTAAACTTTGGAATACCAATAAACTTCTTTGGTGGTATCAAGGGGCAGATGGCTTTAAAACAGGATGGACCAATGAGGCCAAGTATTGTTTAGCCTCTACTGTGGAACGTGAGGGTCTACGTCTCATTGCAGTGGTGATGGGGGTTCCTCAGGTACGAGGACATTTTGCGGAATCTATGAAGATTTATAATTACGGCTTTGCAAAATACGCACATAAGGAATTTGCTCCTGCAGGACAGAAACAGGGAGTTGTACAAGTCCATAAAGGGGTTGAGTCTGAGGTCGTCGCAGTGACAGAGAAAGCCTTAGGAGTTACAGTGGAAAAAGGGAAAGACAAAAATATCTGGGCCGAAACAAAGCTCAACCCAGATATCGAAGCACCGATTAAAGCAGGGCAAAAGGTGGGGGAAATTGTACTCTATAGAGATAATGAACTCTTGACAACCGTCAATCTCGTTGCTGAAAAGGCGATTGGAAAGGCCGGGATGGGTCAACAAATCAATCGTACCTTGCGAGGAGTATTTGGTTTCTAATCCTTACTACACTATCAAATTTAGACTTAGGTCGCTGAATCCGAATTTGGGACCTGAAGGAGTTGGCGAATACGATGCAACGCGGCCCGTTCAATTCTAGAAATCTGTACTTGGGATAGATTGAGTTGGGCTGCAATCTCACTTTGCGTCTTGTCCTCGAAAAAGCGCATCAGAAGTACTCTTTTTTCTCTTTCCGGGAGCTTATCAAGGACTTCCTTAAGAGCAATTTTTTCGAACCAACTGGGTTCTAATTCCTTATCCAAAGGAAGTTGATCCAGAACATAAATCGGATCGGAGTCGTCCTGATAGAGTGTATCGTGAATGGAGGTTGGGCTTTGGACTGCTTCTAGCGCAGATACTATCTCTTCACGGTCGACTTCGATATTTTCTGCTATTTCACCAATCGTAGGTTCCCGTCCGAGAGTAGCCGCTAAGCTTTCCCGTGCCCGATTGACCTTATAGACAAGTTCCTTATAAGAGCGTGGAACCTTAATAGGATGATCATCTCTTAAGAAACGCCTTATTTCTCCGATAATCATGGGCACAGCATAGGTTGAGAATTTTACACCGTAGGTGAAATCAAATTTATCTATGGCTTTAATGAGACCAATGGTGCCGATTTGAAAGAGATCTTCAAGTTCATAGCCACGATGTGAGAAACGCTGAACTAAGTTGAAAATTAACTTAAGATTGCAGTTGATGAGTCTTTCCCTTGCGTCTTCATCACCTTCTTTTGCTCGATGTAATAAATTCATCATTTCATCATCGGAGAGCAGAGGGAAGCGGGGAAGGTTCATTTCCGTAAGTCTTTGAATCATTTTTTCTACCCCCCTAATGCGTGGAGGGCTGGATTTTATCGAGCTGTTTCATCATGGTGACGGTGGTTCCTTTATCGACCGTTGATTCGACTTGTAAATCATCCATGAAGGATTGCATGAAAACAAATCCTAATCCCATACGCTCAGGATCGGTGCTATAGGCAGGCTGCATTGCTTGCTCTACATCCAAGATTCCACAGCCTTCGTCTCGTACGACGATCCTCAAGGCTTCAGAGTCAAGATCAATATCAAGATAAACTAGTTCCTCCGGATTATTGCGATATCCATGAATAATTGCGTTGGAAACTGCTTCACTGACTGCGACTTTAAGTTCTTCGATATCATTGAGAGAAAGATCCAGTTGCGCGCCGATGGAAGCAATTAACATCCTGGCAATTCCAACATTTTCAGCGAGACTAGAGAATGTAAGTCCTAAATGATTTTTTTTCATCTTGCGTTTCCCTTCCTTCCATCTTCCTGGCTTCGTGTATCATCGGTAGAAAACTGAATGATTTTAGGTAATCCTGATAGCTCCATGATTTTGAAGATATGGGGTGGCACATTGGAAATAATGATTTTTCCTCCCATGGGCATAAGTTTTTTATATCGTCCGAGAATCACTCCAAGTCCAGAACTATCGATAAAGCTCACCTCTTTTAGATTGAGGATGACAGTACGGATTCCCCGACGCTCGATCTCGTTATCAATAGTTTGACGTAGATTCTCAGACGTATTCATGTCGAGTTCACCCTTTAAAGATAAGAGCAAAGTTTGTCGCTCTATTTTTTTTTCTATGAGCAAAGTTTGTTCCCTCCTACATACGTCTTTATGTAAAATCAATTCGACGACATCCATAATTTTCCTTCTTGATAAAAATAAAAAATAATAGTTTCGATAAAAAATTGGGATAATCCATGAGACCCTCGCATAAATTGTGATTTTGGGTTTCATACTAAGTGTTAGCTAATCTTTAGCAAGGTTGTCCTAAATAGGAATAATATGTAACATTACGGAATGGCTGATGAGAAAGGAGTGATTAGAATGGCAGGAAAAAATCTAAGACCACCTACGATCGAGGTTACCCCCCAGGAATACCAAGATCTATCAAAGTTAATGACTCCAAAGCCGACTCTAGCCAAAAATGTTATACGTGCCTTTATCGTTGGGGGGCTAATCTGTGCCTTTGGACAACTTGTAATCAATTTTCTAACTCTGGTAGGACTTGAACGCTCAGAGGCCTCGACCGCAGCGACAGCGTTCCTCATTCTTCTTGGAGCACTTCTCACAGGGCTTGGAGTATATGATGACATAGGAAAATTCGCGGGGGCCGGCTCTATTGTCCCCGTCACTGGTTTTGCAAACTCTATAGTTTCACCCGCTTTGGAGTTTAAACGGGAGGGGTATGTGATGGGGGTCGGAGCCAAACTATTCACAGTCGCTGGCCCGGTTTTAGTTTATGGAATAGCCACCTCGATCGCGGTTGGGATAATATACTATTTCTTACATTAAACTTACAGAATGGGGGATGAACATTGATATGAATCTCAAGCGCGTTGGCAATCAGACGGTGGTGTTCGCTAATCCTCCGGTAATTCTCTCCTCATATTCTGTAGTAGGACCGAAGGAGGGACAAGGTCCACTGGGAAATACATTTGATGCGGTCTGGCAGGATAATATTAATGGCAATACATCCTGGGAGATTGCTGAGAGTAAAATGCTTGAGGCTGCCATACAAGGTGCTATTGAGCAAACCAAGCTAAAGCCCGACGAGATCGACTACATGTTGGCTGGAGATTTACTGAACCAGATTATTTCTGCTAATTTTGCAGCCCGTAGTGTGGGGCTTCCTTTCATCGGGGTCTACGGAGCTTGCTCTACGATGGCGTTGAGTATGGCTCTTGGTGGTATGTTAATCGATGGTCAATTCGCACGTAATGTCGTGGTCGGAGTATCAAGCCATCATGATACGGCAGAGCGCCAGTATCGATTGCCAACGGAGCAAGGGGGTCAGAGGGCTATGAGTGCCCAGTGGACAGTCACTGGGGCTGGTAGTTTAGTGCTGGCTCAAAGTGGGACAGGGCCTCGAATCACGGCGGCGACTATCGGGAGAGTACTTGATTATGGAGAGAAAGACGTAAACAACATGGGAGCAGCGATGGCACCGGCGGTTGCGGATACTATTCTAAACCATATGCATGATTTGAATCGCAACCCGAAAGACTATGATCTCATCGTTTCAGGTGATTTGGCGAATGTGGGTCTAGCTTTGGCTAAAGAAGTATTGAAAAAAAGTGGACTGGACATGGGGAGTAAATTCACAGATTGTGGAGTTCTCATTTATGACTCGAGCCAGGATGTTCATGCTGGAGCGAGTGGCTGTGGTTGTTCGGCAGTGGTTTTTGCTGGGGACATCATGAAGAAGCTCAAGTCGGGTGAATACAAACGAGTTTTACTCGTTGGTAGTGGTGCTTTACACAGTCCGACGTCATCTCTGCAGGGAGGGTCGATTCCTGGAATCGGTCATGCGGTGGTTATAGAAGCCAAGAGGGAGGAAAAATAAGATGTTTGAACAGGTGATACCTGCTTTTATAGTAGGCGGTCTGATTTGCGTCATTGGACAACTCCTTATGGACTTAACGAAACCCTCGTTTACCCCAGCCCATGTTCTCGTGACCTTCGTGACCGGGGGCACGATATTGGGCGCGCTAGGCTTATATGGACCTTTAGTAAAGTATGCTGGAGCTGGTGCTACCATCCCTTTATCTGGGTTTGGGTATAACCTCGCCAAAGGGGCGATGGAGGCTGTGGAGAAGAAAGGATTGATGGGTGCCTTCTCCGGAGGGGTAGAAGCTTCTGCTGTAGGCATCGCAGCGGCTGTTCTCTTCGGATACTTAGTCTCGGTTACGTTCAATCCCAAAGGATAAGAAGCTGATGCTTAACCATCAGATATAGGAAGGCTTACACGGTGGACAGGGGGCGATAATTTGAACAACTCGAGTGAGCAAGATGTAAAGGTTAGTAAGAATTATCAAGAGAATCTAGACTATCTCAATCGGGAACTTGGGGTTCCCGATAGTTTTGATATCGTCTTACGAGAAATGTCTATTGGCGGGAAAAAGATTGCCATATACTCTGTAAATGGCATGGTGAACACTGAAGTCGTGAGTCTTATCTTGGATGCCTTGATTGATTTGGAACGTGCCGACTTAGTGGTAAATACCTTGAATAAGCTCGTTAAAGGACGTATCGTCAACCTTCAAGTTTCTGAAGTCGATACGATGGATAAAATCCTCTATTTCATTTTATCAGGTCCGATGGCGATCTTTGTAGAAGGTCAAGAAAAGGCCATCATCGTAGATGTTCGGAGCTTTCCTGCACGTGCACCGAGTGAGCCGGAAATTGAGCGGGTTACTCGAGGGTCGAGGGATGGGTTTACAGAGACACTTGTCTTCAATACAGCACTTATTCGACGGAGACTAAGAGATCCAAAACTACGCATGAAAATCATGCAGGTAGGTGGACGATCCAAAACAGATGTTTGCGTTGCCTATATCGAGGATATCACCAACGATCAGCTCGTTAAGGAGATAACTGAAGAGATCCAAAAGATTAAAATTGATGGGATTCCAATGGCAGAAAAAAGCGTCGAGGAATTCATTTTAGGAAGTAAGATCTGGAATCCTTATCCACGGGTCAGGTATACCGAAAGACCGGATGTCGCAACAATACACCTCTTAGAAGGGCATGTTATCATCCTCGTTGATACTTCCCCTTCAGTGATGATTGCTCCAGCAACCTTTTGGTCCCATGTCCAACATGCCGAAGAATACCGTCAGGAACCGATCGTTGGGGCTTATATGCGCTGGGTACGTTTCCTGGGAATCTTCGCAGCTCTCTTTTTGCTTCCGCTTTGGTTAGCTTGCGCAATGAATCCCCAGGTTCTCCCAGAGTGGATACAATGGATAGGGATAGAAAAACCTGGAAAAATAGGACTTCTTCCTCAAGTGTTTTTAGCAGAATTTGGCGTGGACTTAGTTCGAATGGCTGCAATACATACTCCAGGGCCATTAACGGTTGCCTTAGGTTTAATTGCAACGTTTATGATTGGTGATGTCGCAATTAAAGTCGGAATATTCACGCCAGAAGTCATTGTGTATATTGCGGTCGTTACCGTAGGAACCTTTGCAACACCAAGTTACGAGTTGGCACAAGCGAATCGTTTGGCCAGACTACTCCTCATTGTTATGGTCGCACTTTTGAATTTTATCGGATTTGGAATTGGAGTAGCACTCCTCTTCTTCTTACTTTGGAGGACAAAATCCTTTAAAGTTCCATATCTATGGCCACTTTTACCACTTGATATTAAAGCATTTGGAACTATTCTGGTTCGATCTCCAGTTCCTATCAAGAATAAACGGCCGAGTATCCTAAAACCAAAAGATGCCATTCGCCAACCGCAAGGGCATAAAGAATAAGGGGGGATCTAGCAAGTGAAATTAGGGTTTCCACGTGCATTAACGTATTACGACTATTATCCCTTTTGGGCTGGCTTTTTTCATAAACTTGGAATCGATTTAGTGACATCCCCCTTAACCAATCGACAAATTATGGAGATAGGGTTGAAGAAGGCGCCTGATGAAACCTGCTTGCCGGTTAAAATTCTCGTCGGGCATTTAAATGCATTGGAAGAGGTCGATGGGATATTTTTACCCCGACTTGTCAGTATGGAAGAGAATACTTATCTCTGCCCAAAAATTCTGGGGCTTCCTGAGAGTGTGCTTTATGCCGTTCCTCCCGGGCAAGCAGTTTATACCGTCGATGTAAACTGGAGAGAGGGGAGACGGGATGTTCTCAAAAATCTTGAGCTTTTCGCGTTGAAAATAGGGCGCTCCAAAGCTCAAGTGAGAGAAGCGTTTGTGCAGGCCAATCAATGGCACCAAACGTATGAGCACATGCGTAGTAGAGGATGGAGCTTTGAAGAAAGCATGGAATGCTTTGAAAATTTAGCGGAGCCGATGAAACTCAATGAGTTAGGATTTGACGCGAAACGCTCGAATAAGCTAAAACCCTCCGAATTCGAGGATGGATGGTTGCTCGATCGTGAAACAGAGCAAAAGTCGACCGAAGAAGACCGTCCTAGAATCGCCTTGATCGGACATAGTTACCTCGCGTATGAGTCCTATGCCAATTTGAATTTGCTTCAGCGGCTGCGAGAAAAAGCTGAGTTATACGTCGTAGAAAACATCGAGTCTAAACTTATTGATCAAAAACAGAATGCCTTACACAAAAAGATCTTCTGGAGCCATGCTAAGAAAATATATGGAGCCGGAGGCACCTTTGTCGACGATCCTAAAATCGACGGACTCATTTATCTGTCTTGTTTCGGTTGTGGAACCGACTCCATGACCAATGATCTTCTGGCACGTAGAGCACGTGCCGAGCAAAAACCTTACATGGTGGTTACTCTGGATGAACACAGTGGAGAGGCAGGCTTGGTTACACGAATTGAAGCTTTTCTAGATATGTTAGAGAGGAGGATGGGAAATGAAAGTAACGTTTCCACATATGGGAAACTCCTGGATCGTTATTCAAGCACTGTTTGAGACGCTCGGAGTGGATTATGTCGTTCCCCCAGTGAATAGTAAAGAAACTCTAAATATTGGGACGAAGCTTTCTCCTGAGTCCGCCTGTCTTCCCTTTAAGTTGAATCTTGGAAACTATGTTCAAGCGTTCACTGAGGGAGCGGACACAGTAGTGATCACTGGGGGGATCGGTCCTTGCCGTTTCGGATATTATGGTGAACTTGAACGTCAGATTCTTCAGGAGGCGGGATACCCTTATGAGGTTGTGATTTTAGAACCGCCTGATGGGAGCTTATTCGGGTTAGCGCAGCGGATTCGCTATCTCGCAGGCAAAAAGAATTCCTGGAGTAAAATTGTGAAAGCTATGCAATTTGCCTATCGGAAAAGTCTAGCGCTCGATCGAATAGAGGATTTAATTCATGAGCTTAGACCAAGGGTTCGGATACCTTTGGAAGCCGATCAACTCTATGAGGGAGCAAAAAAACGTTTGGTCGCAGTGATGACTTATGAAGGAATTGAAGGAGTAATACAATGGCTTCGGGCCCGAATTCGTGAAGTAGAATTAAAGGATGAAGAAGACTTTCTTGGGCATAGCCCCCTTAAGATTGGAATTGTGGGAGAAATCTATACCATTCTAGAACCCTTTACTTCTGTCGATGTGGAAAAAGAACTCGGAAATTTAGGAGCTCACGTGGACCGTTCTATTTATCTTTCGGGTTGGGTTGGGCAGCATGTATTCCAAGGCTTGGCCCAAGGGTATCGACCTCTTAAGCCCTATTACAGCTTAGCAAAGCCCTATCTAAACCACTTTGTCGGGGGGCATGGGCAAGAATCGGTTGGCGCGGCAGTGAAGTACGCTAAAGATGGGTATAATGGAGTCATCCAGCTTTTGCCTCTTGGGTGTATGCCGGAAATCGTTGCTTCGAGTATCTTACCCCAGATTCAAGAGGACTATAGAATGCCGATTATGACGTTAACAGTGGATGAACATACAGGTCGAGCAGGTGTTCAAACCCGCTTAGAGGCGTTCGTCGACTTATTAGAGCGTTCTCGTCAAAAGGATTCAGCGATGAAAGAGGGAGTGTTGAAACTTGCGAGTAAGTAAGTGTTTTCTGGGAGTAGATGTTGGGTCAGTAAGTACAAATATCATTCTCCTAACTGAAGAGGGAACGGTAGCCGAGTCAATGTATTTACGTACCCAAGGGCGCCCTATGCAAGCCATTCAAGAGGGTTTGAAAGTGCTCCGTACGAAGATTGGTACTTCCGCTGAAATACTTGGAGTCGGGACGACAGGGAGTGCTCGTCAACTTGCTGCTACTTTGCTGGGTGCTGATGTGGTGAAAAATGAAATCACGGCTCATGCAGTAGCTGCCTCGCGCGTACATCCGGAGGTGCGGACGATTCTTGAAATTGGTGGTCAGGATTCTAAAATTATAATATTGCGTGATGGTGTGGTGGTTGATTTTGCCATGAATACGGTCTGTGCAGCTGGGACAGGCTCCTTTCTTGACCAGCAAGCTTCTCGTTTGGGAATACCCATTGAACAGTTTGGTCCCTTAGCTTTACAGGCACGACATCCAGTTCGGATTGCAGGACGCTGTTCTGTTTTCGCAGAATCTGATATGATCCATAAACAGCAGTTGGGACATCCCCTTCCAGATATTCTGGCGGGGCTTTGTCAAGCTATGGTGCGAAACTATCTGAATAATGTAGGGAAGAATAAAGAAATCCTGGGTCCAATATTTTTCCAGGGTGGGGTTGCTGCAAATCCAGGAATTAGAAAAGCGTTCGAGGAGGAGTTAGAACAAGAAGTGATTGTTCCTGAGCATTTCTCGGTCATGGGTGCCCTTGGAGCAGCCTATTTAGCCCAAGAACGCTTTGCGCAGAAGAAAGGGTACACGACAAATTTCCGCGGTCTAAAGCTAGCAGAAACCAATTTTAAAGCCCGGAGCTTTGATTGCAAAGGATGTGCCAATCACTGTGAAGTTGTCGAGATTGGACAAGAGGAGAAGATACTTTCCCGTTGGGGTGACCGCTGTGGAAAATGGTCGGCCGGAGATCGGCATGAGTCACTAAACAACCCTGCCATTCAAAGTGTAAATGAATGAGTCGCTTAAGAAGGACTATTTTTCAGCGGCCGAACAAACACCATATCCAAGACCACTAGGGTAAGGATGGCAACAAGAATGCTCTCTAGTCCTTTAGAAGGAAGTGTGACTTCAGATTTCCCCCAAGAGTAAGGCGTAAGGTTTGGGATCGAGCTCTGAAGCTGACTGGTGTAGGGGTATTGAGAATAGTTCGGATAGGGATATCCATTCGCGTAATTGACGTAATTGGAGTAATTATATGAGGACTTGTGATAGGGATTTACAGGAGGGTTTATATAAGAAGCGGTAGCATAGTTATTTGTATAATAAGAATAAGAAGGCCCCCGTGGCCCGAAGATGCCCGAACTCATTCAGCATAACCTCCTGTTCTGCAATAGATAGAGAAGAATATGTGGATTGGCTTGCGCCAAAGAGAAGGGCTGTTTGGCGCAAGCCATATTTTATTGGGGGCCGGAAAGTGCGGAGGAATTATCCCCTATTATGCTCCATTTCTTATTGAAGAGCCTTACTTGTGATTCTTCCGGCGCCCAAGCTTCGTTTTCGTAGAGGTAATCCGGTCCAGAGAAAGGTTTAGAATTACGGAAGAATCTCGGCACGAAGGCAACCGGGTTCTCGTGTTCGTTTGTTTCAGAGCAAGATGGACTTGAGGATACTTCATCACTGGATTGAGTTGCACGATTTCTAAAGAAAAACACGGATTCGGCTCCCCCTTTCAGCTTATCTTAATGGTATTATATGCCAATTGCTTATATTTGCTACTTAATGAAGGAGTCAGGTGTTGTTCACAAGTAGAAGGTACTTATTGAAGATGCTTTCTACTTTCTTTTTGATATTTACGCAACGGAACGTTCAAGGCCATTCCTTTCAATATCCAGAAATTAACGCACAGAAAGGGTGCATAAACCCAAAGCTAATGTTTGAAGCTATGAAGGAGATTTTATAGAAATGGAGTGAACTCCAGATGCCAAAAAATAAAAAGGGTTTAGGTCATATTCTTCATTTTCTTCGGGTTTATGGACTCAATGCTATTTTTGGTTTTGGCTTAGGAGTTGTCATCGTTTTATTTGCTATAACCGCTTTAGGAAGACCAGGAGCTATGGGCACAGAAGCAAAGGGAATCAATAAGAGTAACACTTCGAATCCAATTAATAATAGCCAGACTTCTCCCCAAAGCGAGGGAAGTGAGCAGGGATTCAATTTAGGTAAAAGTGAAGAGCCCGGTGAAGTCGGAGAAGAGAAAACCTTGAGTGACGTATCCTTGAAGAACCGTTTTACGGTGTTACTTGTGGGTATGGATAATCGCCCTGAGGAAGAGTTCATGAGTAATACGGATAGTTTGATTGTTGCAAGCTTTGATCAGAAAAACAAAAAGATGGTGCTTCTTTCGATTCCTCGGGATACACAAGTGCTGCTTCCTGGCAAAGGAAAAGAGAAAGTGAATGCTTTGGCCCGTTTGGGGAAAGGAATCCCTTCGACGATGCAATTTGTCCAAGAGCTCATTGGAACCCCGATTGATGGGTATGTTATGACTAATTTCCAAGGCTTTAAGAACATTGTTGATAGCCTTGGAGGTATTACCATCAATGTGGAAAAAAATATGTACTTTGATACAGGAGATAATAAAGATCGGTATATTGATTTAAAAAAAGGGACTCAACGCCTGAATGGAACGCAAGCATTACAGTATGCACGTTTCCGTAATGACGAGCTTGCTGATATAACAAGGACGTCGCGTCAACAAGAAGTCCTCAAAGCGATTGTTTCTGAAGCAACAGAGACACGAAATCTCCCGAAAATTCCATTTCTCATCCCGAAGATCTCACAATCGATTGAAACTAATCTGAATATGAGTCAACTTTGGGCGCTTGCCATGGCTTTGAAAAATCGTGAAGACTATGAAGTCATTAATCAAACGTTGCCAGGAAAGTTTTCCATAGAAGAAGGAATAAGCTATTGGAAGGTCGAACCAAGGGATTCAACAGAAATGTTAAGTAAACTTTTTCAGGGGAAGAAATCACCGGTTTTTGGGTATAATGCATCTTCGGCTACCCAGAAAAAAACATCATCTGTAGAGATAATTACTGATTCTTCAAAGCCAGAAGATAAGCAAAAAGAACTCAGTTCGGATAAGGTACAGACCAATTCACTGAAGCCGAATGAAGCAAGGAACGAAGGAACTGAGAAAACGCAGAACCACGAAAATCAAGGAATTACCTTTGAAGTGGTTGCCCCCTAGTATTTGCAAGGGAAACTTCTTGATAAGGGGATAGACATGGAACGCATTACAATTCAAACGCATGAAGCTCAAGCAGGGTTTACATTAACTCTTCTGGAACGGCATGAATGGGATAGGCTTCCCGAAATTTTTTCAATGGATAAAGAGCTTTTTCATACTCATTGGATGAATCAACCTCACCCTATAAAAGAGGGTGTCAAAACGCCGATCCATGAAGGGTATCTTCCGATAAAGCCAGGAGTAACCCGCTTAAGACCGGGTCTTCATTACGTTATATATAGGGATCAGGATCGACAAGGTAATCCTTGCCCAGTGCAATTTTTCTTAGCCCATGAGCAGTTTGTACTCATCGAAAATCTCTCAGTATCCATTGAGAAGGTCAAGGAATGGGCTGAAAGAGGAATCGTAAACGATTCAAAAGATCTTGCCAGAGTGCTTGGAGCACGTGTTTTGAGGCACCATCAAGGCCGCTTAGAGTTTATAGAGGACAAAATGCAGAAGTTAGAAGGAGAGATTCTGAAGAACCCTGTATCGGAGCAGCAGGCAACGATTATCACACTTCATCACCAGATAATTGGTATCAAAAAATCCTTGAATCGGCATTTGGCGGCCTTTACTCGTTTAGCATCCCTAGAACAGGAAAGCGGAACCTTGTGGAATGAATTGATTACCGAAATGGAACGAGAACTGGAGAATGTTCGACAAACCCATGATCTGATTGAAAGCTTGCGGGAAGCGTATCAAGCTGCTATGGATAATCGAGCCAATGAAATCATGAAGTTCTTGACGATTTTGGCGACCGTGTTCTTGCCCATAAATCTTCTCACCAGTTTTTTTGGAATGAATTTCGAACACATGCCGTTTCTCCAGCATCCCTATGGTATTTATGTATTTTTAGGATTATCAGTGCTCATCATTATTGTCGTTCTCTTATTTTTTCGGAAAAAAGATTGGTTACGGTAGAGAAGTTGTAGCTGTACATTTCCGGTAAAGAGGGTTATAATGTTTTAGTCTATTCTTAGGATATATGATGGAGGTTTTTTGATGGAGAAGTTGTTCGAAAAAATGAAGGAGTATTTACATATGGATACGGAAATTCCCTATGATGAATTCTCCGAGTACTATAAGAGTCTGATTGATACCTTGAATACAACCTTTGAAGACCTGGATCAAGATATGCGGATAAAAGCTCGTTATATCTGTTCAATCGTTCAAGCAAATGCTGAATCTCGTGGACAAAGAAGCAAGACGAATACTAAGGCGTACAAAAAGATTAATGCAAAATGTGCTTTTTGGACGGATGCCATTAACTTTAGACTCATTAAAGACGGAATGACCCAGGCCGATATTGATAAAGCAGTAGAAGCAATAAACG
Source organism: Desulfitobacterium elongatum (assembly GCF_055378975.1). Taxonomy (NCBI): domain Bacteria; kingdom Bacillati; phylum Bacillota; class Clostridia; order Eubacteriales; family Desulfitobacteriaceae; genus Desulfitobacterium; species Desulfitobacterium elongatum. The sequence goes on from NZ_AP038772.1 coordinate 1,839,596, forward strand.
ATAGTATCTGAAGAAATTAATCTAAAAGAATGAGAAGCACTTCTATTTAAGAGAGGTGCTTCTCTCTTTCTTGCTGGATTTACCCAAAAAATGTTATAATCATACTCATAAGTCTTTAGGAGGGTATAAGGAAGAATAGCCAATGATAGCGATTCTTACTCATCGACAGATGGATTTTGATGCATTAGCATCTATGGTAGCAGCTCAAAAACTTTATCCGAAGAGTGTCATGGTTGTAGAGGGTAAATTCAATCCTTATGTACAGGATTTTGTAGCTTTAGCCAAAGACCGTCTGCCTTTTCAACGATTGCAAGATATCGATTGGAAAGTGGTTAGCAAGATTGTCCTAGTTGACACTCATGATCTGCATCGTGTCGCAGGGTTAAAAGCCAACCATGCTCTGGAAAAGATACCGATTGAGATTTTTGACCATCATCCCTATGAGGGTCCGATACCTTCAGGAATAACGATTGAAGGCCTCGGCGCGTGTACAACGTTGCTCGTCGAAAAACTCAATGATCTGGATATTCCCATAAGCAGCTTTGAGGCCACCCTATTTGCTTTAGGCATTTATGATGATACAGGCAGTTTGCTCTTTGAGAGTACAACCGTTCGGGATGTAAAGGCTGTTGCTTATCTGTTGAATGAAGGCGCAAATCTCGGTGTTGTTGCCGAGTATCTACGTAAACCCTTAACAGAAGAGCAGAAGGTGTTGCTACAGCAGCTTCTCGACCGAGGGGAAACTGAGTATTTCGATGGTTTACCTGTTTATATTTCTTCAGCTGAGAGCGAAGACTATATCGGGGGGCTCGCTCTTCTAGCCCATCGTGTGGGAGAAATGGAGGGCGCAGAGACCTTATTTCTAGCTGTTCATATGGAGAATCGGATTTATCTTGTTGGACGTTCAAGAGGGAGAGGCTTGCCTGTGAATCTTATCGCTCAAGCGTTTGGTGGAGCTGGACATCCTCGTGCTGCTTCAGCGACTCTGAAGGACGCTGCCTTGGAAGAGGTTCTTCTACGTTTGCGAACTGAGCTTCGAAAGCGCGCCCAAACCCCAAATCTTGTGAAGGATATTATGAGTTATCCGGTAAAGGTGGTTCCGCCGGATATGAAGCTCGCAGATGTGGAACAGATTCTTCTCAAGTATGGGCATACTGGAGTTCCGGTTGGGCAAGATGGTAAGATTGTGGGGATAATCTCTCGTCGAGATGTTGATAAGGCACTTAAACATGGGTTAGGACATGCCCCTGTGACAGGGTTCATGACCCGAGAAGTCATCACTGTCGAGTCAAGTGCAAGCTGGGAAGAAGTTCAACGAATGATGGTTCAGCATGATATTGGCCGGGTGCCAGTTCTAGAAGACGGGAAGATTGTTGGGATTGTTTCCCGATCGGATATTTTACGTTTAGTCCATGGCAGCGCTGTCCCGACTGAGGCTGCCTTAACTCGGAATCGTAGTTTGGCAATGCGCCAAGACGTTTTGCAGTTACTCAGTGATTTACCTGAAGTTATACGTTCGCTTCTCAATACAGTACAACGAGTCAGCAATGAACTGGGGTATTCCGTTTTCATTGTCGGTGGTTTTGTACGTGATTTACTCCTGAGAGTCCCTACCCACGATCTAGATTTCGTGGTTGAGGGAGATGGGCATGCGTTTGCAAAAGCGTTATATGCTAGACTTAATGAAGGCCAGCTCGTTTTGCATGAACAGTTTGGAACGGCTAGGATCGAATTTCCAGATGGATCACACTTGGATGTCGCGAGATCCCGCTGGGAATACTACGCCTTTCCGGGTGCCTTGCCTCAAGTAGAAGAATCACGTTTAAGAGATGATATGTTCCGTAGGGACTTCACCATTAATGCGATGGCCATAGCGATTAATTCGACTCGTTACGGTGAATTAGTGGATTATTATGGAGGACTGAGAGATCTCAAACAAGGAGAGATTCGTTTCCTACATAACCTTAGTTTTATTGAAGACCCCACTCGGATTCTTCGAGCGGTACGCTTTGCAGGGCGTTATCATTTTCATTTAGCTAAAGAAACCCGTGAAGGAATTAATACCGCTCTCCAAGCAGGGATATTGCACCAGTTAAGCATTGAACGCTTCACAGAGGAAGTTATTATTCTTCTTCATGAGCAGAATTTTGGAATCATGGGGGAATGTCTAGTTGAACTCGGTGTCTTCCAGGAGTGGTTTGAGGCAGACCTCCCATGGGATTTTTCTCAACCCGCTTTGAGGACAGAAGTTTGTCTGGATAAGAGATGGCTTATTGTTCTTCACAAGATGGACAAGTCACAGCTTGAGATACTCCTGCAAAAGTTGCGTTTAACTAAGGAACTCAAGGGAATGAGCATTAAATTCTTCGAAGTTTCGGAAAGGCTCACCTCTCTAGTTTCATCTGAATACTCTTTTAGTGCTGAGAGGTCTTCTGAGTACTCTCTCCGCTTTCGAGCACTGGACACCATTTTGTGGGGTGTTCCCGCATTGCTCCTGGATGTACTTGCTCTGAAGGAAGAACTCCAGAGACCGATTGAAGAGTATCGCCAAGCGGTCGAACAGATGGACTTGACCCTAGACGGATCAGATTTACTCCACTTGGGAGTGAAGGAAGGTCCAGAAGTGGGGCGAGTCCTGAAAGAAATTCGTTATGCTTGGTTGGAAGGGAAAATCCGCACCCCAGAAGAAGAAAAGGAGTTTGTACTCCGTCATTTCCTATTAAGTGATTGAGTCATTTAGGTGCCCAAACATAAGGAGGGGAAATTGTGTTCGGTTTTAATCTAGCTTCGATCATTGCCAATATACCAGCCCTGTTGATTGGATTTGCCTTCCACGAATTTGCGCATGCTTGGGTCGCTGACCGCTTAGGGGATCCAACCCCGAGGAGCCAAGGGCGATTAACTCTAAATCCGTTTGTCCACCTCGACCTCTTTGGAACCTTGATGGCGCTCCTCTATCAATTCGGTTGGGCAAAGCCAGTTCTCACACAGCCCCATTACTTTAAAGGAAATCTAAAAAGGGGTATGATGTTGGTTGCGATAGCAGGGCCAATCGCAAATCTTCTGATGGCATTTTTTGCTATGCTCGCTTGGGTTATTACCTTGTCCTCGCTAGGAACTTCCACATGGTCACCCATACTTTCTCAAATATTTATGGCAATAGTGATCATGAATTTAGGCTTAGGAGTATTTAATTTACTCCCCATTCCGCCTCTAGACGGTTTTGCAATTTTAAGATGGTTACTTCCCGGACGTTTTTATAAAGTTCTTAACACTCTTGAGACGTATGGGATGTTTATCTTGGTTATCGTACTTTTTACCAACATTCTGGGGATTGTGCTAAGGCCAGCTGTTATAGGTCTTTATTCACTCTACCAAAAAGGTGCGCTTTTATTGCTCTCACCCTTTATAGGGTAGGCTTCACTGTGTAGTTATAGCATATCAGATGATGAAATGCTGTTGGGGTCGTGTAGCTTCTCGCACATTGGACCTTCGGGCGTGAATCTACACCGTAGACTCACGTACTTAGCGCTCCAGGGCTGGCTCACTTGCTTCCGTAGGAGCTTCGCCAAACCTCAGGGTAATACCTGAAGTGAACCAGGTGGCTACGTTAGCTAAGGCCGAAACCCTACGACGGGTTTCGCCTACGAAAGCATCGTTAGCTTTATCGCCCCTCCGCCGCAAATCGTTCAGCTAGGGCCGAAACCCTACAACGGCTTTCGTCCTGTGCGAGAAGCTACGCTTTCAGGTCTTTTATAGTATTTCTTTATAGATTTTTTGGGTGATACCAATTTGAAAGGGGTTTTGTAAGTGAAGGGAAGAATATTTAGTGGAATGCGGCCGACGGGGTCGTTGCATATTGGACATTTAAGTGTCATCCAGAATTGGGTGGCCTTACAGTCGGAGTATCAAAGTTTTTTTGGAATTGTAGATCAGCATGCTTTAACTACCGGATATGAAGACCGGTTAAATTTTGGTGAGCTCGAACGGGAAATTGCTTTAGATTGGTTAAGTGTCGGGATCGATCCGGAGAAGAGCGCTGTCTTCATTCAATCCCACGTCAAGGAACATGCGGAATTGCACCTGCTGTTTTCCATGATTACACCACTTTCATGGTTAGAGAGAGTTCCTACGTATAAGGATCAGATACAACAATTGGGAAAAGAAGGGGGAAAAGACCTTTCAACTTACGGATTTTTAGGGTACCCTCTATTAATGGCTGCTGATATTTTAGTGTATAAAGCAAGTGCAGTACCCGTCGGTGAGGATCAGATTCCCCATGTAGAATTATGTCGCGAAGTCGCTCGTCGTTTTAATTTCCTCTATGGATCGGTATTCCCTGAACCGAAGGAAATCATTGGAAAGGTTCCTCTTCTACCCGGAGTTGACGGTCGGAAAATGAGTAAAAGTTATAACAATACGATATCTTTGACCGCCTCAACGGAAGAGATAAAAGCAAAAGTTCAACAGATGGTTACAGACCCGGCACGCTTGCGTAAGGATGATCCCGGTCACCCTGAAGTTTGTATCGTGTACAAGTTCCACCAAATTTACACCCCAGAAGTCGCCGAAGTGGAAGAGAACTGCCGTGGAGGTAAAATTGGCTGTGTAGCCTGCAAACGCCATTTGGCTGAGAATCTCGATAAGCTGTTGACCCCTTTCCGTGAGCGCCGTGCCCAATGGGAAGAACCAGGGAAATTAGAGAAGGTCTTAGATGCAGGCGCGGAGCGCGCTCGAAGTGTAGCGTCAGAGACGATGAAAGAAGTACGTCAATCCATGGGTCTTCGATGAATACTACGAAGGCGACTCCGTATGTCGAATTGCCGATGTTCCAAGGCCCACTCGATCTTCTTTTACACCTGATTCAACAGGAAAAAGTGGATATTTATGACATTCCTATCGCTAAGATTGCCGATCAATTCATAGAAGCTGTGCGTCAGATGGATGCGTTAGATATGGAAGTCACCAGCGAGTTTTTAGTGCTCGCTGCTCAGCTTCTGCATATGAAGTCTCGTTTACTTCTCCCTAAACCACCAAAGGAAGTGGTTGAAGTCGATGAAGGAGATCCTCGTCAGGAATTAGTGGAACGACTATTAGCCTACCGAGCGTTCAAACAGGCATCTGAAGTTTTAGGTGTACTCCAAGTCTCTTCCGGTCAACGCTATTTTCGTGAAGTTAATCCAGATGAGATTCGAAGCCACTTCCCAGTGGAAGATCCCTTGGATGGAATTCAATTCGAGGAATTATGGCACGCGTTCCAACGAGTCGTTGAGCGGGCTGAACAAGGAGAAGATATTCGGACCGTAGCACCTGATGAAATTCCCATCGAGGTCATGGTATCAGATGTCCTACGGAGGGTTATTCTCCAACCACGGGGACTTCGATTCAGTCAATTGATTCGGGGAAATTCACGGATGGAAGTCATTGTATCCTTCTTAGCCTTGTTGGAACTCTTAAAGTCAGGTAAAATACGTTGTGAACAAAGTGCCGAGCAACAGGATATTCATGTGTTTCCAACAGAAAAAGCTTGGGAGTTCGCTGAAGGGGAGTAGATGATGCTGTTTCGTGAAAGAGAAATTGCCGGTGTAGAAGCCCTGCTGCTTGTTGCTGACGAGCCCTTAAAAAAAGATCGTTTAGCTGAAATTCTTCAATTGTGCACGGACGATATATCTGAAATTCTGCTTGAGCTAAAGGAGCGCTACGCCCTACCCACCAGTGGCCTTACACTCGTAGAAGTCAATGGGGGATACAAGCTCGGAACGAAACCAGAGATGTCTCAATATATAGAAATACTCTATCACCAACCCGCTCAAGGACTTTCAGGGGCCGCCTTGGAAGTGCTTGCAATCATAGCCTATAAACAACCAGTTACCAAAGGAGAAGTGGATTTCCTCAGGGGGGTACAATCCGACCGAGCCTTATCAACCCTCGTTGAAAAAGGCCTAGTCAAGGAAGTTGGTCGTAAAGACGGACCAGGTCGACCTATCCTCTACGGCACCACAGAACAATTCTTACTTCACTTCAGTCTCACATCGCTCGATGAATTACCCGATCTAAACTTTGAAAGCCTGCAAGATGTTGCTTCGACCAAAGAAGAATAAAAATAGATGCCTTAATGGGCATCTTTTTTATTTCAGTATAATTCCGCCTCCTTCGGGCATCCTAAACTTTTAGGAGAACACTTCGGAGGGATTTAAGTGCGGATTCTAGCACTCCTGATCGCCGGTTTAATATGGATCGGATTAACCCTATTGGTTCGCGCAACTGTAGATTTTAAATACTGCCGTAGTGAAGAGAATGACCATCTTGAAATCAAACTTTCTGCACTTCATGGATTGTGGACATTTCGCATGTCAATCCCCACAGTGCAGCTTGAATGGGAGAAAGGTCCACAAATCGAAGTACAGCAGTCGTCGGTGGCACCAACCGGGGAGAAGAGAAAGGGCCGGAGACGGATTAAATTCCGCTATTTCCGACGCAGTTTTTTTTATCATTTGATTCCACAAATTCCTAGAATTCTCCACCACTTGCAGCAAGCTAAAAATAAATTTTACCGAGGAATCCATTGTACTTACGTGAATTGGAAGATCGGCATTGGGTATGAAGATCCGTGTCATACCGCATGGGCTGCAGGCACCTTCTGGGGTATGCTGGGGTATTCTCTCGCGAGACTCTATCGGCAAGTTACGATGGAGGCACGAGAACCCCAAATATTTGTCGAACCGAATTTTAAAAAGATCGGCTTTTCCTGTGACCTTCACTGCATATTCAATTTGAGAATCGGACATATTATGTTCGTAGGATTGGACTTAGTTCGGGTTTTTATCCGTGAAAAAGGGGGTAGGCATAAAATGGGGAATCATCCAATTGAAGCTTTAATGAAGACGGCTATGGAAAGCATCCAGCAGATGGTTGATGTCAATACGATTGTGGGAGATCCAGTCGAATCACCTGATGGTTCAGTAATCATTCCCGTCTCCAAGGTGGCTTGTGGCTTCGCTGCAGGTGGAAGTGAATTTCCTCCGCCTGACGGAGATCGGGATCGGGGAGAAGAAAAAGGAGACAAAGCCGCTGCATTACCATTCGGTGGAGGGAGCGGTGCAGGTGTCTCGGTTCAGCCTGTTGGTTTTTTAGTCGTCGGGCATGGGCAGGTTCGATTGCTTCCCGTGGATCACAATGTCATTGTCGATCGAGTAATCGATGAAGTTCCTAACTTGATGGATAAGGTCGCAAGCATGTTTAAGAAGGAAAATCCTCAGAATCAGAAAGAGGAAGTGACCAAAGAAGATATTATTATTATAGGTGATCATTAAATAGAGTGTACATAAGAGCGGTAATACAAGCATAGAGCTGGTATTACCGCTCTTATTTTCGCTTATATATCTACTCTAAAAGCCTTTAAAATGACTAAAAGTGAGCCGAAAAGCTACTGCCCCCCAGTTCCTTTTGCCCCTTTGAAGATGCACCATAGCCTCCCTGAAGGTCTAATCTTCCCCGACCCCTCATAAACATTTAGTCAAGGGGGAGTGGGACATGGTAAATGCCATCTGGTTATTTATGCTTGCCACAGGCATTATCGTAGCGGCTCTAAACGGGAGGATTGATGCGGTCACAGTCTCCGCCATGAAAGCTGCAGAATTAGGTGTAGAGACTGCGATTGGCTTGATCGGCGTAATGAGCCTTTGGCTAGGACTGATGAAGCTGGCAGAGGAAGCAGGGTTCATACGTGCTTTAGCCCGCATATTTGGTCCAGTGATCCGAAGAATATTTCCTTCCTTAAAACCAGACAGTCCAGCACTCGGTGCAATCATAATGAATTTGAGTGCAAACATTTTGGGTTTAGGGAATGCCGCAACCCCTTTTGGTTTAAAAGCCATGCAGGAACTCCAAAAGGAGAATCCTAATCCAGAGGTAGCAAGTCCGGCAATGATCACTTTCTTAGCCTTGAATACTTCTTGTATAACATTGATTCCAGCGACGATTATTGGAGTACGTCTAAAAGCAGAATCCGTAAATCCAACGGAGATCATCGGGACAACCATTTTTGCTACGGGTTGTGCAATGACCCTGGCTATCTTTGTAGATTATCTGATTCGCCGGAGGGCTAAACGATGAGGCTTATTGCCGAAATATCGCGGTGGGCAATCCCACTGCTCTTACTCATTATCCCCATAGCAGCCTATCTCCGTAAGGTCCCGGTCTATGAGTCGTTTGTAACGGGTGCGGAAGAGGGCTTAAAGACGGGTATTCGGATATTACCCTATTTAGTTGCCATGCTCGTTTCCATCCGCGTCTTTGCGGACTCAGGGGCCTTGGATATCTTATCTCGGTTATTACGACCCCTCTTCCTTCGATTAGGACTTGAGTCTGATCTCACCGCGATCATTCCCTTAGCTGTGATGCGTCCTCTGAGTGGCTCCGGTGCTTTAGGAGTGGCAACTCAATTGATTAATCAGTATGGCCCAGATTCTATGATCGGGCGAATAGCCTCTACCTTACAGGGGAGTACGGATACGACCTTCTTTGTCCTTACTGTCTACTTTGGATCCGTAGGCATCAAGAAATATCGTTATGCGCTTAAGTTGGGACTTTTTGCTGACCTAATCGGCTTAGTCGCTTCAATATGGATTGTGCTTTATACGTTTTATTAATAGCTTCTTTGAGCATACTAAGGATGAGCTAAAGGAGGCCGTCTTAGTATGCTTTTTGTCGTATTACCAGCTTACAATGAAGAAGCTGGGCTCAAGGAACTCCTTGACGATATTGAACGTTCAAGTCGTGAGATCCCAACACAGATTATTGTCGTAAATGATGCAAGTACAGATCATACATTTCAGATTGCTAAGGAATATGCTGAGGAATTTGACAATGTGAATGTCCTTTCACACGAGCGGAACAAAGGGCTAGGTGGAGCATTAATGACAGGCTTCAAGCACGCTTTTCGGCTTCGTGAAGACCTAAAAGGACAGAGGGCAGGGGTGGAGCAAACAGGCTGTACAGAGGATGTTATCCTTACGATGGACGCAGATAACACACACCCAGCGGATCGGATTCCACTGATGCTCGCAGAGATATATTCCGGAGCAGATCTTGTTGTTGCCTCTCGCTATGCACCTGGAGGAGAACAGCATGGCCTTAATATCATGCGTAGGACGCTTTCTTGGGGAGCAGGAAAAATCATGAGCTTCTTCTTTCCTGTTTCCGGGCTTAAAGATTATTCCTGCGGTTATAGAGCTTATCGAGCTACAACTTTGGAGCAAGTATACCAAAATTATGGGGAACAAATGATAGAAAATCGCAGTTTTGCCGCGATGGTTGAGCTATTAGTTAAGGTTGTCAGTTACTGCCGAGAAGTTCGTGAAATTCCTTTTTCTCTACACTATGAAAAGAAGATGGGAAAAAGTAAAATGAGGATTATGGCAACGATCTTCGGATATGTTTCACTGATTATCCGTTTGAAAAAAGAAACTTGGGGTTCAATGGAATGGGCTGGAGAGTAAAGAGTGTTTTTTGGGGAATCTTAGTTCTGGGGGCCTTAGTCCGGCTAATAGGGGTAACGAATCCATTACTTGATGATCAGGGTTGGAGACAAGCGGATACGGCAAGTATGGCCTTGAATATGTTAGGGCATCTGGGGTATTTTCCGGATGTCCTTTTTCCCCTGTTGAATTACGATGGGGTAGGCCCACAAAGGGTAGAACTCGAATTTCCGTTTTTACCCTATCTTCTTGCGATAACCTGGACAATTTTAGGATGGGCAGATATATGGGGAAGGCTTTGGGCGATTTCTTTTTCCCTCATAACCCTCTGGGGGATTTTCGAATGTGGACGACTTATTTTCTCGGAGCGGGTGGGATTATGGGCTACCGTTATTTATGCAGTAATGCCTTTAACTGCCTATTATGGCAGGGTTATCATGCCAGAACCCGTTGCCCAAGCGTTTAGCATATGGGCGCTCTATTTCATTCTTTTATGGCGAAAAGAGCCTTCAAGTAAAAGACTTTTTCTTGCTGCACTTCTCATGGCAGCAGCTATATTAGCCAAACTCCCCCAACTAATGATTTTTCCAGCGGCAATAGTCAGCGGCTTTTGGCCAATTAGAGGAAAGCTGCGTGCAATGTTAAAGTATTGCCTACTAGCACTATTCCTACCTATGCTATACTATTCTTGGGTACATAGTGGTGCAGGCGAAGCAAGTCAATTTGTATCAGGAATTCTCTCAGATCAAGTCCTTGAGGGCCCAAAAATGTTTATGACTCAGTTGAAAAATCATCTGTGGGAAGGGTTCGGGTTTCCTCTGCTTCTTCTAGCGGGAGTTGGTTTCCTGAGAATGGTGTGGGTAGCAATACCCCGTAAAATTGTTTCCCTCCAAAAACCGAAAGATGATTATGGAGGATTCCTGGGTATCATTCTGTGGTGCTTGATAAGTCTAATTTATCTTGGAGCAATATGCATCAGGATCCCCTTAGATTACTATCTTGTTCCCGTGGCGTTGCCGCTTGTCCTTTGTGCGGGTTATGCTTTAGATGTATTCGAAGACATACCGGGTTTTGTTCTGGGAGTACTTCTCGTAGGTTTGCTCTTTGTGAGTCAGACCCTCGTAAATGCACCCAAATATACCTGGAATGATCGTTATTTAGTTCAGGCAATTTGGATACGCGAGCATACGAAGACGGAGCAAATCTTGATATTAAGTGACTCCCCGCCAATGACTCTGTATTATGCGCAAAGGTATGGGTTTCGTCTGAAAAGTGTAGAGGATCTGAAGGCTTGGGAAGAACTTCAAGCAATCCCAGGTAACTATTTAGTGGCGCTTCCGGGTTCAAGAGGAGAAGAGTTTTGGAATCGCGTCGAAGCGGAATATCCCCAAGTCGGACCGGGGGTATATCGTTTAGAGAAAAAATAACTCATATCTTGGGAGTTGAATAGATGAACGTTAAAAAAGAAATGAATGACCCTCCTGAGGGTGAGCGCTTGCAAAAAGTCATAGCCCAAGCTGGAATTGCCTCGCGACGTCATGCAGAGCAGATGATTCTTGACGGGCGTGTGCAGGTGAATGGTGAGAAGGTGGTCGTGCTCGGAACAAAAGTCCTACCTAAGGATAGAATTCTCGTCGATGGACGGGAGATTAATTCACTCCGTGAAACCTATGATTATTATTTGCTTCATAAACCCACAGGTTATATTACGAGTGCGAAAGACCCTCAAGGTAGAAAAACGGTGATGGATCTCCTGCAAAAGGTCGAACAGAGGGTTTATCCTGTCGGACGCTTAGATTACGATACTTCGGGTTTGCTGGTCTTAACGAATGATGGGGAATTAGCACATCGCTTGATGCATCCTTCTTATGGAGTGGAGAAGACCTATCAGGTCGAGGTCCAAGGTGCTGTTCCTCCGAAAGCTCTGCTTCAGTTAGGGAAGGGAATTGATCTTGAAGATGGAAAAACAGCCCCGGCACAAGTCCGAGTGATTTCCCAGAAAGGCCAGGGCTCTTTGCAACGTCTAGAAATTACAATACATGAGGGGCGTAACCGCCAGGTTCGACGTATGTTCGAGGCGATTGGTTTTCCAGTGGTCACTTTAAAGCGAATTCGCTTTGGACCACTTCAGCTTGAAGCCACTTTGAGTATGGGAAAATACCGTCCTTTGACTGTCAAAGAAATTAGCCAACTACGTCGAGCTGTAGAACTGAATTGAGATTGATGCAAAAGCCTAGTGATTCATTTGGAGTGAGTGATCGAGTCTTTTATTCCACTTTTCGATATCACGTCCACCAAAGTTCTGGAGGGCATTTGCTACGGAATTAACCTTTTCATGCTCCGTGGTAATGACGACGAGAAAATGACCCGTACGAACTTCATGCTCATAATGGCGGGCACGTTCGGGGCTTAGTCCATAACTCATTAAGGCTTCGGGTAATCCTTGCCCATGCGGTCGATGAAGCAAATCATTCGCTAAAGGTCCAGCCACCACACATTCTCCTAGATTGGGGATATCCATGGGTGGTGCTTGAACTAACCAGGCATTAAAACGGTCTAGGTTTTTCTCAGCAGGGACAAATGCCAACTCATTGGCAATTTCTTCATTGAAGCTACCTTGATGGAGATAGCCGCTGCGAACGATGACCGAGATATAACTGTTGGCTAAAGATTCTCCCTGGATTTCTTCGACAGCTTCTTTCGTTTGTTGTGGACCTTTGAATATCGCAAGAATCGTTCTAGACATTCTTTATCCCCCTTATTGATTTTTGTTAGTATACCCATAAAAAACAGGGTTCACACAAAATAGGCAGGAGAAAATGAAATCTATGACGAATTTCAATTGTTAATCCTTCGATACCTTAAAATTGTTTTTTTCGACAAGCAAGGATATATTAGATGTTTTTCTCACAGAAAGATTCGACGGGGAGATGGGCAATGAAAATTCGTATTGGGAATGAAGTTCTTACAGAACATATCCGGGTGAAGATTCGTCTGGATTTTAAAGGAGAAGGTAAAAGCGGGCGCTTCTTGTTTGGAGGTAAAAGCCGTGAGGAAATTGCCGAGCAGGTTAGGGAACAGGAAGTTGCTATGTTAAGGAACGTACCCCTGCAGGGTATTTTTCTTGAGGATATTGACCTAAGCCTCGATTTATACATTGTCAGCCAATCTGACGGACGTAAAAAGCGCGAGGTGGCCTATGCACCTGTGCTACTCACACTGAGATTAGAAAATTTAGATGATCTTTTACCTTTGATTCTCAAGCCGGAATTTCGTAAGATTGAATTCTTGAGCCCGGAAAGTCTGGCGATTCATCGGCTTGATGTGGAACGTCTCTTCTTTCGTATGAGTCAGTGTCTACAAGAAGAAATAAAAAAGGTCGAGCATAGATTTCAGTAGGATTCCACTCAATTGACTCAGCTTAAACAGCTGGGTTTTTTTTATCCCAAAAGGGTCGATTTTTGCATTCTATTGGTGCTTGCATGATTAATTGAGAATTGCGAATAATAACTTTCGACTTAATATCTATGCAAATGTTTGGAAAGGTGGAATGTTTAATGCCTTGGACCCAAAATTATGCAGCGCTCGGAGGGAGTATTGGCCTAACAGCCCTGGTTGTTTCTTTGCCAATCTTCTTTTTACTGTGGGCGCTTGCAATCAAGCGAATGAAAGGGCATATTGCCGGGATTCTGACACTACTCCTGACGATTGTCGTTGTCATTCTTGTTTACAGAATGCCTGTCACAGTTGCACTTTCAGCGAGTTTATATGGAATCGTTAATGGAATTTGGCCTATCGCTTGGATTGTCGTTACTGCGGTATTCTTATATAATTTAACGGTCGAAGCAGGACAATTCGATATTATTAAGAGTTCCATTTCTTCGATTTCTGATGATCGGCGTTTACAGGCTTTGCTTGTAGCCTTTTGCTTCGGTGCTTTCTTAGAAGGAGCAGCAGGTTTCGGTGCACCAGTCGCAATTTCAGCTTCAATTCTTATCGGGTTGGGTTTTGAACCCTTATATGCTGCTGGTATATGTTTAATTGCAAATACCGCTCCGGTTGCCTTCGGTGCCATTGGTGCTCCGATTATTACAGCGGGCGCTGTCACCGGAATGGGAGATTTTGTTATCTCACAAGCTATCGGGCGTCAGCTTCCCTTTTTATCGCTCCTGATTCCACTTTATCTTGTTGTGTTGATGTCAGGTTGGAAAGGAGCGAAAGAAGTGCTCCCCGCAGCTTTGGTAGCTGGCTTTTCCTTTGCTATTGCACAATGGTGGTCCTCGAACTATCTAGGTGCGTATTTGCCAGATATTATCTCCTCACTGACCTCGTTAGTCGCGCTTACTCTATTCTTGCGGTACTGGAAGCCGAAAAATATCTGGCGCTTTCCTAGGGAGCGGGATAAAAAAGAGGAGAAAGCAGCAGTTAGACATAATTATTCTGCAGGGCAAATTGCTAAAGCGTGGTCTCCCTTTGTTATCCTAACCGTGATGGTCGCTATCTGGGGAACTCCAAGTTTTAAAGCTTGGGCCACAAAAGCGGGTCTTTTTGTGTCAATTCCTCATTGGCCAGGACTTGATGGGATGGTTTACAAAGCAGCCCCAATCGTACCTAAACCTGCATTATATGCAGCAAGTTATAAATGGGACTGGTTCACTGCAGGGGGAACTGCTATCTTGATAGCAGCTATAATTTCTATGTTTGTGCTAGGTGTTAAGCCAGGTAAAGCACTGGAGGTCTTCGGCAAGACCCTCAAACAGTTGACGTTTTCCCTTGTTACAATAGCCACGGTTCTAGGTTTTGCATATCTCGCCAACTACTCTGGACTATCGTATACTCTTGGAATTCTCTTTGCGTCAACAGGCGCCGTTTTCCCCTTCTTATCTCCTGTTCTTGGTTGGTTGGGAGTATTCCTCACGGGCTCAGATACCTCTGCGAATGCTCTATTTGGAAAGCTTCAGCAAGTCACAGCAGAGCAAATTGGGGTTAATCCAGTATTAACCGTTGCAGCGAACAGCTCCGGTGGGGTTGTCGGGAAGATGATTTCACCTCAATCGATCGCAGTAGCAGCTGCAGCGACTTCTTTAGTTGGTCGAGAATCAGAGCTCTTAAGATATACCTTGAAGCATTCACTTTTACTTCTCCTCCTTGTTTGTATCATGGTCACCTTGCAAGCCTATGTTGTCCCAGGCATGATTCCGTCGATCACGGCAGCATTACATTAATGCAATCGAGATTTTAGTTATCTAAGTTAAATGTCAAAGATTCTAAACGTCTTTTGTAAATACGGAAGGAGATATTCCTTCCGTTTCCATTTTTATAAGCATTATTGCAATTTTCTCCTTAAGTTCGACAGAATTCGCGAAGGATAGTGATTTATTTCTTTAATCTTTCTATGTATTGCAAATCGTGAGAATTTATCGTACAATTGTACATGGCTCGGAGGTCAGACCATTTAAAATATTCTAAAAGGTCTGACCGAATAGATGCAAAGGGGAGGTTAGAGGTTAGATTAAATACAATTAACTTTTGGACTTATTAAAAAAGTAACAAAAGGAAATTATTTATTGATTCATTTTGCTAAAAACATTAATTAACAATCAAAAGTATAGAAAGGTGGAATTATGATGCCGTGGACACAAAATTACACAGCACTAGGTGGTAGCCTAGGCTTAACGGCACTTGCAGTCTCAATCCCGATTTTCTTCTTGTTCTGGGCTTTAGCCGTGAAGGGAATGAAGGGGTATGTTGCTGGATTACTTACTCTCCTCATTACAATCGTTGATGTTGTTCTTGTTTATAAGATGCCTGTTTCTATAGCACTTTCCGCAACAGCTTATGGTATGCTCTACGGACTTTGGCCGATTGCATGGATTGTAATCACAGCAGTGTACTTATACAATTTGACCGTTGAATCGGGTCAATTCGAAGTTATTAAAAGTTCTATCGCCTCGATTTCGAATGACCGCCGTATTCAAGCACTTATTGTTGCCTTCTGTTTTGGTGCCTTCCTAGAAGGAGCTGCGGGTTTTGGAGCTCCAGTTGCAATCACGGGTGCTCTTCTCATCGGACTTGGATTCGAACCGCTTAAAGCTGCAGGGCTTTGCTTAATCGCAAATACTGCTCCAGTTGCTTTTGGGGCCATCGGTGCTCCGATCATCACCGCGGGAGCAGTCACAGGTATGGGAGATTTCGTTATTTCTCAAGCCATAGGCCGCCAACTTCCGTTCTTATCTGTCATTATTCCACTTTATCTCGTTGTCTTAATGGCAGGCTGGAAATCTGCGAAAGAAGTTCTACCTGCAATCGCAGTTTCAGGCGTATCCTTCGCAGTAGCACAATGGTGGTCTTCAAACTTCCTTGGTGCTTATCTCCCAGATATTATATCTTCCTTAACCTCTCTCGTTTGCACCACGGTCTTCTTAAGATTCTGGAAACCTAAAACGATATGGCGTTTTCCACATGAGAAAGGCGAGAAGGAGCCGGAAACCCAAAAATATACTGCAGGTCAAATTGCTAAAGCATGGTCTCCATTTGCTATTCTTACTGTAATGGTTACCATTTGGGGAACTCCAGCCTTCAAAGATTTGATTCTCAACAAGCTTCATCTTGCTGTTTATATCAATTGGCCTGGACTAGATGGTCTCGTATACAAAGCTGCTCCGATCGTTGCTAAGCCAACAGTATATGCAGCTTCCTTCAAATGGGACTTCTTATCTGCAGGTGGAACCGCAATCTTAATCGCTGCAATAATCAGCGCGTTTATCTTAGGAATTAAGCCCGCGCAGGCGGTAAAAGTATTTGGCCAAACCATTAAACAATTGATTTATCCAGTGATCAATATGGCCGCTGTGCTCGGTTTCGCTTATCTAGCAAACTACTCCGGTCTCTCCTATACCCTTGGACTTCTGTTTGCATCCACAGGTAAGGTATTCCCGCTTCTTTCCCCAGTTCTTGGTTGGTTAGGTGTTTTCTTGACGGGTTCGGATACCTCAGCAAATGCCTTGTTTGGTAAACTTCAACAAGTAACAGCCGAGCAAATTGGAATTAATCCCGTTCTAACGGTTGCTGCGAATAGTGCAGGTGGGGTTGTTGGTAAAATGATTTCTCCACAATCCATCGCGGTTGCAGCTGCAGCCACCACCTTGGTAGGTCGGGAGTCTGAACTCTTCAAATTCACAGTAAAACACTCACTCTTCTTGTTGGCCGTTATTATGGTGATGATCTATCTTCAAGCTTACGTGGTCCCAGGAATGATTCCGACGATGGCTGCAGCGATACACTAATTGATAATTAATGGATAGACTTCTTCCCTGAAATAGGTTATAATATAAAAACTGATTATTTTTGCATTAGATGTGGGAAGTAGGAAACTGCTTCCCACATATTTTTCTAGAGCAAAGGAGTACCCATCATGGATTTGAAGCCCATCAAGACAAAGCGAATATATGAAGAGATTATCGAGCAGATTCGAGTTTTAGTTACTGAGGGGCACCTCCAGCCAGGGGATCGCTTACCCTCCGAACGTGAACTCGCAGTACAACTTGACGTCAGCCGTGCCTCTGTTCGTGAGGCACTGAGTGCACTTGAAATGATGGGCCTCTTGGAAATTCGAAGTGGGGAAGGAACCTTTATTAAAAAGATAAATATTGATTCGGTTGTAACTCCATTGACTTGGGTCTTGAGTATGGAAAAAGACACTGTATTGGAATTGCTTGAAGTCCGGAAAATGATTGAGGGTCAAGCTGTGGCTCTGGCTGCAACTCGAGCAAAATCAGAAAATCTTCGTGAATTGGAAGAAGCGCTAAAGTTAATGGATGAGGATTTACAGACCGGGCAATTGGGGGAGGATGCTGATCATCGCTTCCATTATGCTATAGCCAAAGCAAGTCAAAATAAAATCCTTCTGCGCTTGATGAATGCTATATCGGATACGATGCATCAGACTCTTAAAGCGAGCCGGATAAGGCTCTATGAAGGGCAAGGTGCGCCCGAAAGACTTTATCAGGAACACAGCCTTGTCTTAGATGCCATTCAACAACAAAATCCAGAACAGGCGAGGCGCATTATGCTTGATCATTTAGCTGGAGTAGAAAACAAGTTATTGATGTACTATTCCGTGAATAAGATTTAAGGGCTATTTTCAAGACTGGCTGCACTATTTCGAAGAAGAGGAAGATTTCTGATAATTTTTTTTATTGAAATTATCAGAAAAGATATTAGAATCAGAATAGAGATATATATTTTAATAAACTGAAATATATCTAGCCTTTAAAAGTTCTGCATGCTAAACTAAGAACATAGAGAAGCTATTTAAAGGAGTAGGGGAAGTTGGATCTTAAACCAATCAAAACACGCAAGATATATGAAGAAATCGTCGAGCAAATTCGCGATCTTGTAGCCAATGGAGACCTTAAACCCGGTGATCGCTTACCCTCAGAGCGAGATTTAGTTGAACGGTTACAAGTCAGTCGTGCTTCGATTCGTGAAGCTTTAAGTGCCTTAGAGATGATGGGACTCCTCGAAGTTCGAAGCGGAGAAGGGACTTTTGTCCGTAAACTGCGCTCAGAGTCGGTAGTGGCACCACTTGCCTGGATGCTTACGATGGAAAAGGGAACAGTTCTGGAATTACTCGAGGTTCGGAAAATTCTTGAAGTTCAGGCTGTCAGTATTGCCGCAGAACGAGCAGATGAAGCTGATATCAGGGAGCTCTTCGCAGCCTTGGAAAGTATGAGATCGGAATTGAGCAGTCCGACGTCTGATGGTACAGCAGATCACCGCTTTCATTATGCCATTACAAGGGCGACAAAAAATAAGATTATGATTCGACTCATGGATACTATATCTGATCTCATGCAATATATGTTGAAGACAAGTCGAGCAAAATTGTATGAAGGAAAATATACTCCTGCTTTACTTTTTCAAGAGCATATGGGGATTTATGGAGCGATTAAAGGCAAGGATAGCCGAAAAGCGCGTGAGCTTATGCTTCACCATTTAAACGGAGTCGAAGAAGAGATTATTAAAGGTTTCAAGAATTAAGGACGGGGATTAGACATCCCTGTTCTTTTATTTTTGAGCATAAAGGGTTATAATTTTTAAATAGAAATGAGGTGAACTATGCTTAATAATTGTCAGATCGTTTATCATAATCAGAACTGTTTAAATACTAAAAAACCTTATGCTCATTCTTGTCGATTATGTATTGATGCTTGCCCTCATCAGGCCATCTCGGAATATAAAGAAATTAACGCCAAACAGTGTACAGAGTGTGGGGTCTGTATGGCCGTCTGCCCCAGTGATGGATTCGTTGACCGAAATACGGATATGCTTCATAACTTTATTGAAACGAGCGATGCAATTATCTTGAACTGTCCGCAGGCTATTCCAGCTGGATTTGAGATTCCCTGTCTTGGGGTAATCGACCGTGAGTTATGGACAACTCTAATGCTTGCTGCACGGGATAAAGAAGTAAAAGTATATACAGGAAAATGTGCTGAATGTCCAGATAAGAAAGCATGTATCCATAGCGTTAGAGCGTTCAAGGAAATCCACGAGGATTGGCAAGACCACCCATCGGTGTTGATTCAGGTTTCCCCAGATCAAGGAGTGGAAACCACACTTTCAAATCTCACACGTAAAGCTGAAGCTTCAGAGAAGGGGGGATGGAAGAAGAAAGGTTGGGAAAAGATAGAGTCCATCTTACCAGGATTGACTGCAGACGAGGCGTACCTAATTCCCCGAACAAAGCAATTATTGACAAAGCACATGGAGTTTAATCCAGAGCAAAAGATTCCTATCCCCGCTTTGAAGATAAGTGATCAGTGTACGAGCTGTGGAGTTTGCGCAGCAATATGCCCTCAAACTGCGCTCTCGAAAAAAGAAAATGGGGATGAGCTCACCTTAGTGTATGAACCCTATAAGTGTGTTCGATGTCAACGCTGCGTTAATATTTGTAATCCAAAGGCTTTAAGCTTTAGTACGAAACCCTTATCCCATCGTTTATTAACAGGGAAGATACTCATTCATAAGGGAAGTCCGCGCCATTGTATTCGCTGCGGAAAGCAAGTCTTTGATCGTTCAGAGCCCGCGATGTGTATTGCTTGTGCGTCAACGAATCCTAACGAGGAAGGATTCTTTATGTAGGATGACAGAAATAGCCATAGTGTAATGTAATAAGAACACGGCATATCATGCCGTGTTCTTATCGTTAGGTTTACATATACTATTTGATGTATTCGTTTCTTTCTTTTCCCAGCCGAAGCGACGGAAAAGGTAGGGAGCACCGAAAGAGGTCCAGAGTCCGGCTAAGGCATAGACGGGCAAATAAAACCCAACCCAGTCATGAGTCAGAGGCCGGAGAAGGAGAATATAGAGAAGCAGAATTCCCAAGCCAGTGACTGTTTTATAGAGCGAATGTCGCCAAGGGGTTCTTTCCTGATAGTCGAGGAAATGGTCCTCGAGAAAATAGCCGCTCGTAAACCCGAGGACGAAGCCGCCCATCTGGAAGCCTTCTTTGGAATGGTAAACAATTAGCGCCAAGAGTGGGAGAAGAATAGAAAGCACGAGGTTTATAGGAAGAGAAAAGGGGAGCTTAAAGAGACGTTGATCAAGCAGGTCGAAACACCAGACGATAAATAATCCCAGTACCCAACCCGCCAAAACGTCTCCGGGCCAGTGAACCCCTAAGTAAAGTCGAGAAAATCCAATTCCGAAGATCATGAGGATACCGAAAACCTTCCAAGCGATCTGAGGATATCTCCTCCAAAGGTATGGATAAAACGTTGCTACACCTTGACTGTGACCACTTGGGAAGGAGTAACCTGGTGCAGAGGAGGTATAGATTGAGCGAATACCCTCTTGACCTATAGGTCTTTGGAACTTGAACACATCCTTTAACCAGGAATTGAGCGCCATGGAAAAGAGAAAAAGTACTGCTAATCGAAAGCCAAAGCGCTTATCTAAGTTCCAAAAGATAAAGGCAAGCATGAAAATATAAACGGGCTCGCTCCCTAGAAAGCTCAGTAGGACAAAGAGGGCGTCTAAAAATTCATTGTGAACGGATTGTATCCATTGA
The DNA here is from genome assembly GCF_055378975.1 of Desulfitobacterium elongatum. Lineage (NCBI taxonomy): Bacteria > Bacillati > Bacillota > Clostridia > Eubacteriales > Desulfitobacteriaceae > Desulfitobacterium > Desulfitobacterium elongatum. The sequence goes on from NZ_AP038772.1 coordinate 1,860,152, forward strand.
TAAAATTCTATCATTGTCAGAATCAGGAGTGGTGGTGTGAACCGCAGTTACAGCCTGGACCGTGAATATGCTGATGGGTATGTTTTGGCTTCTCGTCGCTTTTACGAACGGGTTCTCTTAAGAGTTGGTCCATGAGATGGCGGGTATGAGAAACGGGTTGCTCTTGAATTTCTAAGGCAAGGTTCATTGTCTTGCGAATCTCGTCAGAAGTGACACCTAATGCTTTGGCATCTGTAACGGCTGAGCGAAGGGTCGCTAGAGAATTGGTAGCTGCAGAAGCAGAGATCTGAATAAGTAAAGTCGTTCGTGCATCAAGTTCCATAATTTTTCCTCCCATATAAAAGTTAAGAACTACTATACCATAAAAAGAACCTCAGACACAAAAATCGAGGCTCTCCAATTTTCCAAATCAGATAAATATATGGTAATATAACATATTGATTGTGAAGTTAAGGAAGGAACTAGTATGAGTAAGGAAAGAATTGTTGTTATAGGAGCAGGTGCGGCGGGTTTAATGGCTGCTGGACAAGCGGCTTTCAAAGGAACCGAGGTTTTGCTCGTTGAGAAAATGGAAAAACCGGGGCGTAAGATTGCGATTTCTGGTAAAGGAAGATGTAACTTAACAAATGCAGAAAACGTCGGTGATTTCATCCAAAATTACCCGGGAAATGGTCGATTTTTACATGGAATACTCCGTGAGTTCGATAATGTGAGGTTGTGTGAGTTTTTTGCCCATTATGGGGTTGATACTAAAGTTGAACGGGGAGGCAGGGTTTTCCCTGTATCCGACGACGCAGAAGCTGTTGTTCAGGCCTTATTACAGTTCATCGCGGAAGCAGGTGTCGATCTTCGGACAAATCAAACGGTGGACGAAATATTAGTTTCAGATGGAAGAGTTGAAGGTGTCCGTTTGAATAATCGTGAAGTACTTAAAGCAAGCGCAGTGGTGCTTTGCACTGGGGGAGGATCTTACCCTGGGACCGGTTCAACTGGGGATGGGTATCGTATCGCTAAGAAACTCGGTCACAAAGTCATCACTCCACGCCCCTCTCTTGTCCCGTTAAAAACGATGGAGAATTGGGTTAAAGAGCTTCAAGGACTCTCTTTGCGTAATGTTGAGGCGACTTTATGGTATGGGCGGAAGAAGCAGAAAACCGAATTTGGGGAAATGCTCTTCACACATTTTGGAGTATCAGGACCCATCATCCTAACCTTAAGCCGTTGGGCAGGTGAGGCACTAGCACATAGCGAAAAGGTTGAACTGAAAATCAATTTAAAACCCGCCTTAACCCCTGAGCAGTTGGATTTGCGATTGCAAAGAGATTTTCAAAAGTTTGCCAACAAGCAGTTTAAGAATTCTTTAGATGAGATTCTTCCTAAAAGTTTAATTCCTGTCATTATGGATTTATCCAAAATCCCCGCAGATCGTGTGGTTCACCAAATTACTCGAGAAGAAAGAAAACGCCTGGCACAATTAATGCAAGGGTTGACTTTGACAATCAAAGAGACTCTTCCCTTGGCAGCGGCGATTGTAACAGCAGGTGGAGTTGATGTCAAAGAGATTGATCCGAAAACGATGGCTTCGAAGCGTGTTGAAGGTCTTTTCTGGGCAGGGGAAGTTGTAGATGTGGACGGAGTAACTGGGGGATATAATCTTCAGGCTGCCTTCGCTATGGGTTATCGTGCAGGACGAGCCGCCTCAGATTACCTTTATTATTCACGGGTCTGAGCAACGAGTTTGGCGCATACACTGTTTTTGAGGTGAGTGTTCATGCGCCGAAGGAGAAAAATACCAGGAAATTATACTAAAAGCCTGCCGCAAAGAATTGAGCAAGGCGTCATCCGGACCTTAATCATTGCTTCTGTTCTCTTGGTCTTAGCTCAAATGGGTTTCGGGCTTGCGAAAGATCCAGTCGATTTTTATATCTCTGTTGCTCAGAAAGTAGAAGCCCCAGCGCTGGATATTACTCCTGCTTCAACTGCAGTGAGCCCGGAAATCAACCAAGGTAACACCATGGATAAGACGTGGAACCTAACCCTTAAAGCAAGTCCAGCTGCGCCCATTCGTGTAGTGCAAAATGGTCGTGTTCTGGGAACCTTAACACGAGGAGAATTGGAAGTACCTGTTCAGGCGGGGACGCTCCAACTGGATGGGACAAATGTTTCCCAAATTGTTCGAGTACAAGTCATTAAAAAGGATTCACAGCTCCATGATCCACGACTTAATCAAAGTCTTATTATTGAACATAACCTCCAGAATTTGCGTGTGGGCCCTTAGTGTCCGTTGGACCTTTGGGCCTTGTAAAAATGGACTTTGTAGAATATAATTCTTTTAATATCCATGAACTGAGTAATCCTGCTTCTTAAGTAGGAAATAGGTGGGCTAATCAGGGTAGCACATAACGGTAGGACGGTTATTCGAAAGTATCTTTTTTAGTCGTGTTTAAATGAATAGAGGAAGGATGGTAGGACGGTGAACTTGATGCGAAGGCACCGTTAGGTGTCTTTTTCTTATGTCGTATTTATTAGGGAAAAAGATGTTTTGAGTCCGTATATACGGTTATCCTAATTAAACGGAATAAAATTCGAAAGGAATGGATTGAATATGGTAGCAGAAAGTAAAAAGATTGCAATGGCAGCTCTTCGGATGTCCATGACAGAAAGTCGTGAAGAAGAAGCACATCTAAAGGACGGATTTGGGCGTCATGGAATCCATACAGTTGCAGTGGATTATGGCGGGGAATACATTTCCTCCGTGAGAAAAGTCATTGAACGTGCGGTCGTCGCCGCTAAGCGTGAAGGGGTAATCAAAGAAACCCACGGAGATGAAGGTGCTGTGGCTGGAGCGACACGTGAGGCTTTAAGTCAGATTATGCCAAAGGCAATGGGTTTAAATATCGGTGGAAAGATTGGGATTGCTCGCAGGGATGAACACTTAAGTGTCGCTGTCTTTTTCGGAGTTGGCTTATTGCATCTGGATGAGGTCGCAGTGGGCCTAGGTCACCGAGTAGCTCCCAAAGAATTCAAGGAGTGATAGAGGATGAGAGGAGTTCGTGGTGCGATTACGGTTGAGGAAAATAGTGCAGAAAAGATCAGGAACGCGACTCAGGAACTTTTAAGTGAGATACTAGAAAAAAATTCTCTATCCACAGAGGATATCGTCAGTGCTTTTTTTACAGTCACCCCTGATTTGGACGCTGATTTCCCTGCTTCAAGTGCGCGGAAGATGGGATGGGATCTCGTTCCAATGCTCGACTCCTACGAAATAGCAGTTCCAGGAGCACTCCCTCATTGTATTCGGGTTTTGCTCCATGTTGAGACTCCGCTTTCCCAAAAGGAGATTCGACATATTTATTTGCGCGAAGCTGGAAAATTGCGAAAAGACCTCGCACACCTTCCAGAGATTTAAAGTGATTTACATTCCTCAAGATTAGGCCTAAAATACAACTTAAAGTCATTTTCTGAGAACACTAGGATTGAGGTGCTAAGTTCTCGGAAAGTTACTGAAGAAAAATAGTTTTGAGGAAGGAGGATGTTTGGTGAACTTAATTGCTCGAAGTAAGGAAAAAGGTTCAAAAAGAACAATAGTTCAAGTGGGGGATGTTAGTATCGGCGGACCTCAGCTTGTTATGATAGCTGGACCCTGTGCCATTGAAGGTTTTGATCAGTTTTTGAATACTGCAGAAGAAGTAAAACGTCAAGGCGCTAAAATTCTTCGTGGAGGAGCCTATAAGCCCAGAACGTCGCCTTATGCCTTTCGCGGAAAGGGTGAGGATGGCTTAGAAATTTTATCTGAAGTTAAGAAGATAACTGGCTTACCCGTTGTCACCGAGGTTATGGATGCTCGCGACTTAGATAAAATCGTTGATGTTACAGACATGTTGCAGATTGGTTCGAGAAACATGCAGAATTTCACGCTTCTCAGTGAAGTCGGAAAAACTCGTATACCAGTACTCCTGAAGCGAGGTTTAGCTGCAACATTGGAAGAGTGGCTCCTGGCTGCCGAGTATATACTTACTGAAGGTAATGCAAATGTCGTCTTATGTGAACGCGGGATTCGCACTTTTGAGACTTACACCCGTAATACAGTCGATATTACTGCAATTCCCGCGATGAAAGAATTGTCTCATTTACCTATTCTTCTCGATCCGAGTCATGGAACTGGGAAATGGTCTCTTGTTCACCCAGTTGCACTAGCGGGAGTTGCCGCTGGTGCTGATGGGATTATGGTCGAGGTTCATCCTAACCCAGAAGAGGCTATGAGTGATGGGGCTCAGTCATTGAATTTTGAACATTTCGCTGACCTTATGAGGGATATTAAGCCAATAGCGCTTGCTGTCGGAAGAACGGTTTATCCCACTTCTGCACCGAGTCAAAAGCAATCGAGGATGTAGGCCCCTTTCGGGATGTAGTACAGTAAACTTTCGCTAACATAAAAAGTGAAGCGAATACAAATATAAGTAGGATGGTAGTAAGGAGTTGGGATCATGATTATTGTTTTGAAACGTGGATCCAGTGAAGCACAAGTGCAGGAGATTAGTGATTGGTTAATTCAGGAAGAGTTTAAGGTGCACCTGTCACAGGGCGTGGAGAAGACCTTGATTGGTGCCATTGGTGATCGGTCAAGGCTTGAGGCTCTTGATCTCGAGGCATTGCCTTGTGTAGAGAAGGTTGTTCCGATTCTTGCTCCCTATAAACTCGTGAGTCGGGAGTTCCAAAGTGGGAACTCCATTATTCGCGTCGGAGAGCATGAGATCGGTGGAGAAGAAATTCATATCATGGCAGGACCGTGTAGTGTAGAGAGTCGATCTCAGATTCTCGAAACGGCACACGCCGTAAAAGAAGCTGGAGCTACTTTTTTAAGGGGCGGAGCTTTCAAACCCCGCACCTCACCCTATGCCTTTCAGGGCTTAGAGGAAGAAGGTCTAAAGCTTTTAGCTGAAGCTCGGGAACAAACCGGATTATATGTTATTACAGAAGTGGTAGATGTGCGCGACGTAGAGCTCGTTGCCCATTATACGGATATCCTTCAGATTGGCGCACGGAACATGCAGAATTTCTTCTTGCTTAAGGAAGTGGCGAAGACCAATAAGCCAATTATGTTAAAAAGAGGTCCCTCAGCAACCCTAGAAGAGTGGATGATGGCGGCAGAATATATCATGGATGGTGGAAACTATCAAGTTATTTTCTGTGAGCGGGGAATTCGCACCTTCGAAAATTATACCAGAAATACCCTTGACTTAAGTATGGTGCCTGCGCTTAAGTCTCTCTCTCATCTGCCGGTCATAGTTGACCCTAGTCATGGGACAGGACGCTGGAATCTCGTTCCCTCAATGGCCAAGGCTGCAGTAGCTGCTGGAGCGGATGGACTCATCATTGAGGTTCATCCGCGTCCAGAAAAGGCAGTATCCGACGGGAAACAGTCTTTAACGATTCCCAACTTCCAAGCCATGATGAAGGAATTGGAGAAGTTGTCGATCGTACTTGGACGCCCTTTGAAGGGAGCACGACAATAATGGGGAAAGATTTCGAGGTCGCACTTTCTCCGGGATGGAGGGGATCAAGAACTCCTCAGGCTTGCATCATAGGATTAGGGCTAATTGGAGGTTCCTGGGCGGGGGCTTTGGCACGTCTCGGCTGGAAGGTATGTGCTGTGGATAGTGATGAACGAAGTCTCGGTGCTGCGAAATCAATAGGGTGGATTAAAGAGGGCTGGACTGAGATTCCTGAAAAAGTAGATTTTGATTTAATGATCTTGGCTTTGCCTATTTCTTCCTTGTCAGATTGCTTTTCTCAGATTGTAGGACGCGTTCAGCCTGGGGCAGTAATCACAGATGTGGGGAGTATAAAAAAAGAAATATGTGAGTTATCGAAAGACCTTCAAGATGTATATTTTATCGGCGGACATCCTATGACAGGATCGGAAAGGAATGGCTTTTCCGCCGCTCATCCGGACCTATTTAAGGGGTATCCCTATGTCATCACTCCACAAACCCACTGTCCAGAAGAAGTTATAAACCTCTTTTCTGAATTGCTTCAAAGTCTTGGAGCAACGGTAATTTATAGGGATCATGAGGTTCATGATCGTGAGGTCGCAATGGTGAGTCATGTCCCCCATCTCTTGGCACTCGCCTTGGCATTATCTGCTTCAGAGGGCTTTCCAGAAGGAAAACCGCTTGAGCTTGCTGGCCGAAGTTTCAGAGAATTTACACGGCTAGTGGATAGCTCCCCGGAAATGTGGCGTGATATTCTGATCCGAAATGCGCCTGCAATTTTAAGTTCCTTAGATATTTGGGAAGAGAAGATTCAGGAAATTCGGTGCAAGATTCGAAATTTTGATGGTGAAGGTATCATAAACGTATTCGAGAGGGCTCAACAGGCAAGAGGCCGAGTTTTGAATCGGAGGTTAGCAGATGAATAAAGAAAATCAGGGGGTCTTTATCAAACCGGCAAAACGGATTCAGGGAGAAATCGAGGTCCCCGGAGATAAGTCGATATCCCACCGAGCAGCTTTGTTTGGCGGTATGGCTCAGGGTAAAACACATATCACTAATTTTCTTCCCGGACAAGATTGTTTGAGTACCTTAACATGCTTAGGGAGCTTGGGCGTTGAATGGGAACGTCAAGGTACAGAGGTCTGGATCAAGGGACAGGGATTTCGGAGTTGGGAAGAACCTTCAGATGTATTGGATGTAGGAAATTCTGGAACCACCATTCGATTGTTTCTAGGTGTGCTAGCGGGAAGTCCTTTTAGCACGACTTTAACAGGTGATGCGTCAATTCGCTCTAGGCCGATGCGTCGAGTAACTGCTCCTTTACATGAGATGGGAGCTAGGATTCTGGGTCGGCAGGGGGGAAGTTATGCTCCTCTGACGATTCAAGGAGGCGGACTAGCAGGAATCGAATTTCATTCCCCCGTGGCCTCTGCTCAAGTAAAGTCTGCCGTCCTACTCGCCGGGCTCCGGGCACAAGGAGAAACGATGGTAACAGAGCCGCACCTGTCAAGGGATCATACGGAACGTATGTTGCGTGGTTTTGGTGTTCAAGTTTCCAGCGCAGGAAGGACAGTTCGTGTAACGGGGGGAGCTAATCTAACAGGTCAAGAGGTGTCAGTACCGGGAGATATTTCTTCGGCGGCCTTCTTTCTTGTCTTGGGAAGCTTAATCTCTCAAGGTGAGATTCTTATCCGAAATGTCGGGATCAATCCAACGAGGACTGGGATCTTAGATGCCCTTTTGGAGATGGGGGCAGACATCCAGGTCGAAGAGAGGACTGAAGTGTGCGGGGAGCCCCGAGCGAATCTCAGAGTTCGACCGACAAACCTACATGGAATAGAAGTTAAAGGGGAGATCATCCCGCGCTTGATTGATGAAATTCCAATTCTAGCTGTGGCCGCAAGCTTAGCAGAAGGTGAAACCATCATTCGCGATGCCTCAGAACTTCGGGTTAAAGAAACCGATCGGATTTGTAATGTGGTCGAGGGTCTTCGCGGTATGGGTGCTAACATAGAAGAACTTCCAGATGGGTTGCGTATTCAAGGAAGACCATCACTTCCAGGTGGAGTGGCAAGAAGTCATGGAGATCATCGTTTAGCGATGGCCTGGTCTGTCGCAGGCTTGTTATCTGAGGATGGAGTAAGCGTCGAGGGAATGGAAGCTGCAGCAGTCTCCTTCCCAAACTTCTTGATGATGTTAACAGACCTAATAAAGAATTAAATGAATTTGATTTTTGCATAGGCCACTGCCTATGTTTTTTTTTGCACATGGAAGGATTTGAAAAAAATCTGTCGAATTGTCTATTCAGAAAAATCAAAATATGAAGAATATTGATATCGTTTTTTATTCCATTTTTTCAAATAACCCAAGCAGTCAGGTTCTAAATTATTGCTTCAGTGGAGTAAGAATAATCAGAGTATTCCTAAAGAAACATAAAATATATAAAGTTTTAATTATTTAGAAATCTTTTTGAAAGAAGGAAGGATTTTTCTCGGAAGTGTCGAATTTATAAAATACTAGCAAAGCTTAATATTCTGAATATTAGAAAGCTAGTAACTTTTCTGGTCTTACCAGTGGATAACCTGTATGGTCAGCTACTACTATAAACTGACCGTACCGTATTGAGAGGGGGAATGTTTAAACAGAAAAGGATCAATCGTAGTTATTCTTTTTTACTATCCGGTAGTCCCTTATACATCACTGCTAGGCATAGAAGATGAGGGGAATTTTGAGAGGGGGATTAAAAGTACATGCCAATTAAGTACATGCAAAATTATGATCCGATGGGTAATGTAGTTTTATCAACATTCATGGCTGCGTTGCCAATTCTTGTTTTACTCTATTTACTCGCACTTCATCCACATAAGGATAAACATGGCAATAAGCATATGGGTATTTTCGCTCCTTATGCAGCGGTCACCGCAGCAATTGTAGCTATTCTAGTTGCTATATTCATGATGAAGATGCCAGTTCCTTCCGCTCTAGCTGCTTTTGGTTATGGAGCGCTTAGCGGTTTATTCCCAATCGGTTGGATTATCTTCGGCGCTATTTTCCTTTATAATACAACGTTAATCACAGGTAAATTCGAAATTCTTAAGAACTCAGTTGCTTCTCTCTCTCCAGACCGCCGTTTACAGGCACTGCTTATCGCCTTCAGCTTTGGAGCCTTCATTGAAGGAGCTTCTGGTTTTGGAACTCCAGTTGCGGTGTCTGGTGCTATCATGGTGGGCTTGGGCTTCCGCCCGATGACTGCTGCTGTTATCTGCTTGATTGCGAATACTGCTCCAGTTGCTTGGGGAGCAATCGGTACTCCGATTCTTACCTTAGGTCAAGTTTCAGGAATTCCTGCTGAGCTTATCAGTATGCAAGCAGGTCGTCAACTTCCGTTCTTCTCTCTCATCGTTCCTTTCTGGCTCGTTGCGACCCTAGTCTTCATGGATAAAGGATCCTGGAAGGATGTCTGGGAAGTATGGCCTGCAACTTTAGTTTCGGGTGCTTCCTTCGCTATCACTCAGTTTGCAATGTCTCAAGCTGGAAACGTTATGCTCGTAGATATCGGTTCAGGTATCGTGAGTATGGCTGCGACCGCCCTCTTCTTAAAAGTCTGGAAGCCGAAAAACATCATGGGTCACGACGATTCTCATGATAACAAAGTGGGTGCGGCTACTCAGCTTAATAAGAAGAAACCTATCGAACTTCCCAAATATACAATGGGACAATTGATTCAAGCTTGGCTTCCATGGGCTTTCCTTGCTATCGCTGTATTCCTCTGGGGTATGAAGGATGTTAAGGCTTTCTTGAATGGCATCTTTAATCCACAATTCCCAGTTCCGTACCTGAATAAATTGGTATTCCATATGCCTCCTGTCGGTTCAGGAACATCCCCGATGGCTGCAGTTTATGGCTTTAACATCTTGACAATGGCTGGTACTGGGATTCTGTTAGCGGCTGTTATCTCTGGAATTTTTGTCTTAAGGCTTTCTGCTGCTCAGTGGAAACAAGCGTTCCATATGACTGTCACTCGGTTGGTAGTGCCCCTCACTGTTATTTGCAGCGTTTTAGGATTAGGGTACTTGACCCGTTACGCTGGAACAGATGCTATCCTTGGCTTGGCCTTCACTAAGACTGGTTCGGCCTATCCGTTCTTCGCCTCCATGCTTGGTTGGTTAGGGGTATTCCTAACAGGTAGTGATACATCTTCCAATGCTATGTTTGGTGGTCTACAAAAAATTACGGCTGACCAACTTGGTTTGAACCCGGTTCTCATCGTTACTGCGAACAGTACCGGTGGTGTTATGGGTAAGATGATCGATGCTCAAAGTATCGTAGTTGCGACGGTTGCTTGTTATGAAAACCATAACGAAGGTATGGCTGCAGTAGGACCAATCTTCCGTGCGGTTATCTGGCACAGCTTGGCCTTAGCCATCTTGCTCAGCGGACTTGTCTGGGCTCAGGCTTACATCTTCCCATGGATGCAGGTTCATATGTAAGAAAAATTCAGATCTTCAAAAGGTTACTCCTGGAACGAGGAGTAACCTTTTTTTATTTTTTTAGCTGAGATGACCAGTGCTTTCTAACGAAATGTTTCCGTGTTCGTGTGGGTGGGATAGCGTATCGCAGCATCAAGGTAGACATATTCGGAATCTTGTTCCTGCCTTACCATCCCAACAATTCCTTGATCATGACATTCATTTAAGTAATTTTGAATAAAATATTGGTAGGCCCTTTCGTTCCACGGATCTGTGAACTCATCAACACTTTGAAGATAGGATTCTATAGGAACACGCAAACGGCGATGATAAACCTGTAACGTTGTTATCTCAGGAGTATGTTCTTCTCGTATCGAATCCATAACATTCATTATTTTGACCTCCCGTACATGATAGTTTAGAATTATCCTTAAAGACTCCAGATGGAGTAAAGGGATTATATGAAATAAGTTGCTTTATAGTATTTACATTGCTGTCGTAATTAAGCTAATATTCTTAGTAAGACCTAAGACGAGTGCATAGTATCAGATGGGGTTAGGTGGATTAGGAGTGAATGAATATCGAGAATGATCAAGACCAAAGCAATAGGATTCAAGAGAGTATGAATCAAGGCGTTAAAAATCAAGAAGAAACGAATCAAGAAGATTTTGCTCAAAGCCGAGAACCGCGTAGAAAATTGTCCTGGGTCGATTTAGTCTTTGCACTTCTGGGGATTGCAATACTTTATGTTAGTCTAGGATTTGCTACAGCCTGGGTCGCAGGTTGGTGGCCTTATGAAAGAGTACTTCTCTATGTTAATGGATTTATGACTCAAGGACTCTTTCTTCTTCTTATTTGGTCATTAACCCGCATCCGCGGGTGGAAGTGGACCGACTTTGGGTGGAGTTCGCTCGAAGGAAGAAAATATTTAGGTAGTGTAGTCACTTTTTATCTACTCACTTGGATTATTAATATTTTATATGGTGCCTATCTTCTTCAAAAAGGCTTTACGCCGCCAGAAACGGATGTTTACACCCAGTTATTAGGTAACGTAACCTTGTTTACTTTTATTTTGAATCTCCTCCTCGCAGGTATCATAGCCCCGATCATGGAAGAAACTCTTTTTCGAGGGATAATATTTGGAAGCTTGCAAACGTATCTCGGAAAATGGACAGCCGCAGTAGTAAGTGCCGCCATTTTCTCAGGCTTACATTTTCAAGCGTATGGCTTTCTTCCACGGTTTGTCTTAGGAATGGTACTTGCCTATCTTTACATGAAGCATAAATCGATATATCCCTCGATGGCTATGCATGCTTTGAATAATATTGTGGCCCTATGCCTCGTAGCCTTTGTCAGAGGACTTTAAACAAATAAACTGATGATGCTGCGTCCGGCATAAAAGGTCTACCCTAAAAGCATAAAAGATAAAGCTTAAATGTCTGTGAGAAGTAAAACTCTCCCAGACATTTTTTCGTGTATAAATCTTCCTTTTAAACTAGACAATAATAAGGCTGAAAAGCTTGGAGAATAGAAGGTGAGAGTAAAATGCCCAAGTCGGATTCATATTACCAGTGGGCGAGTAGTAGGGGGATCTCCCGAAGAAACTTTCTGAAATTCTGTACTTTGATGGGGGCAATGTTAGGTTTGGATGCCGGAGAAATTCCTAAAATCGTCCAAGCCTTGGAAACTAAGCCACGAATGCCTGTCATCTATCTTAATCTTCAGGAATGTACCTGCTGTGGAGAGTCCTTCATACGTTCAGCCCATCCGTTGATTTCAGATTTAATTCTTAATATGATTTCTTTGGATTACATGGAGGTTCTACAAGCAGCCGCAGGGGAACAAGCTGAAGCTTCGCGCCTGAAGACTATGAAGGATTTTCATGGACAATACCTTCTCGTCGTTGAAGGAAGCGCTACCATAGGTGATGGTGGGGTGTACTGTACCCTTGGTGGAAAAACAACTTCAAGTATCTTAGCCGAAACAGCTGAGGGTGCTGTCGCTGTGGTGGCATATGGCTCTTGTGCTACAAATGCGTGTGTACAAGGGGCTTATCCCAATCCCACCGAAGCGGTACCGATACGGCGTGTTATTAAGAATCGGCCTGTTATTGATGTTCCGGGTTGTCCGCCGATAGCTGAAGTAATTACGGGAACGATTGTTCATTATTTGACCTATGGGAAAATTCCTGAGCTTACGAATCAAGGACGGCCAAAAGCCTTTTATCAACATCGTGTCCACGATAATTGTAATCGGAGAGCCTTTTTCGATTCGGGGCAATTTGTGGAGGTCTTTGATGATGCAGGCGCGAAGCAAGGGTGGTGTCTCTATAAAATGGGGTGCAAAGGCCCTACGACTTATAATGCTTGTGCCATTACTCAATGGAATGAAGGGTTAAGCTATCCCATTAAATCAGGACATCCCTGTATTGGTTGTTCAGAAAATAACTTTTATGATAATACTCCCTTCTATACACATCTGGCAGAAATACCGAATAACGCCATTGGTAAAGATGCTGACCAAATTGGGCTAGCGGCGTTAGCTGTGGCAGGAGTTGGAGTAGCTGCCCATGGAACAGCGACACTGCTTACGAAGGCCAAGGAAAAAGAAGAGAAGAGGAAGAAATAAAATGGCGACGAGAATTGTTGTTGATCCCGTTACTCGGATTGAAGGACATCTTCGAATCGAGGCTGTGGTTGATGGGAATAAGATTACGGATGCAGTAAGTTCTGGGACCGTATTCCGAGGAATCGAAAAGATTGTTGAAAATCGTGACCCGCGAGATGTTTGGGCCTTTGTTCAGCGTATCTGTGGGGTATGTACCCATATTCATGCTATAGCATCGATTCGATCTGTCGAGGATGCGCTTGATATCCGAATTCCTAAGAATGCAAATTATATTCGTAATATCATGACTCTAAGTCAATTCGTCCATGACCATGTTGTGCACTTTTATCACCTGCATGGCTTTGATTGGATCGACGTGGTAAATGCCTTGAAAGCTGATCCCGTACAAACGAGTGCTTTAGCACGCTCAATCTCGAATTGGCCGATGTCCTCTGAAGGGTATTTCCGAGATGTACAAACGAAAGTGAAGACACTTGTCGAAAGCGGCCAGTTAGGAATTTTTGCTAACGCCTACTGGGGGCATCCTGCTTATCGCTTGCCACCTGAAGCCAATTTACTCGGAGTAGCTCATTATCTAGAAGCGCTTAACTGGCAAAAAGAAATCGTTAAGATCCATACGATATTTGGCGGAAAAAATCCACATCCAAATTACCTGGTCGGTGGAATGGCCAGCACCATTAATATCAATGATAATAGTGTTATTAATATGGAACGCTTAAACTTAGTAAAATCCAAAATCGATGAGGCTGTTACCTTTGTCGATCAGGTGCTTATCCCAGATATTATTGCGATTGCGAGCTTCTATAAAAAAGACCTCTTTGGTGGGGGGGTACGGAACTACCTGTGCTTTGGTGGTTTGCCTTTAACAGATATTCGAGAAAAGGACAGTTTCTTATTTCCTGCTGGCGTTGTATTAGATAGAGATCTAAGCAAGGTCTATGATGTGGATCTTAAAGATCCAGAGCATATTCAGGAGTTTGTGTCGCATTCTTGGTATAAATATGATGATCCTCATGCCGGGCTTCATCCTTGGCAAGGGCAGACCGATCCGTCTTATGATGGTCCGAAGCCTCCCTATCAGAATTTGGATGAGAGTAAAGGGTACAGTTGGATAAAGACTCCTCGTTGGAAAGGACACGAAATGGAGGTCGGTCCATTAGCCCGTGTCGTTGTGGGTTATGCCCGAGGGGATAAGAACATTAAAATGTTAGTCGATGATGCTTTGAAACGCTTGGATCTTCCCATTACTGCACTCTATTCAACACTAGGGAGGACTTTAGCTAGAGCCCTAGAGACCAAATACTGCGCCAATCAGCTGTCGGGCTTCTATAACGATTTAGTAGCTAATATCAAGGCAGGGGATAGCCAAACGTTTAACGGAGAGAAATGGGATCCCCCAAAATGGCCAACTGAAGCCCAAGGCGTTGGTTTCTGTGAAGCACCGCGTGGAGCCTTGGGGCATTGGATCAGGATTAAGAATGGAAAAGTAAGCGCGTATCAAGCAGTTGTTCCCACGACTTGGAATGCCTCCCCACGAGATGGGAAGGGGAAAAAGGGAGCGTACGAGGCGTCTCTGCTAGATACTCCGATGGCGGTTGAAGGGCAACCTCTTGAACTGTTACGGACGATTCATTCTTTTGATCCGTGTTTGGCCTGTTCGACCCATTTAATTAATCCAGATGGGGATTCATTATCCCAGGTAAGAATTCTCTAAGGAGGGAAACTCATGGAAGGAGCTAGGAAGGGTAGCGGGCACCACTCCGGACGTGAACTTGTTTATGTTTGGGAATTGCCGGTGCGAGTATTTCATTGGATTAATGCACTTGCCATTGTTGTTTTGTTCATTACCGGGATGTATATAGGAAATCCGTTTAGCATAGGGCAAGGGGAAGCTGTCCAAGGATTTTTCATGGGGAAGATGCGGTATTGGCATAGTATTTTCGCCTTTTTATTTAGCATTAATCTTTTTGTGAGATTATATTGGTTTTGGAAAGGGAATGATTATTCGAAGCTGAAATTCTGGAGAAAAAATTTTTGGCAGGATTTCGTTGCCACACTTAAGTATTATTCTTTTATCACTAGAGAGCATACAGTTCATGTTGGACACAATGCCTTAGCTCAATTCATGTATTTATTTTTCGTATGGCTTGCAGGCGGATTCATGATAATTAGCGGTTTCGCCATGCGAGGAGGAAATAATCCCGAGGGAATATGGCAGACTCTTTTCGGTTGGGTGGTCCCTGGCTTAGGTGGAGAATATCAGGTGAGAAATCTTCACCATTTATTTGCCTGGGGGTTTGCAGTTTTTTTATTAGGGCATCTCTATATGGTAATCCGCCAGGATATTCTCGATGATGATGGGACAGTATCCTCAATTATCAACGGATATAAGACTGAGCTCACTCGAGAACCAGAGAATAATCCAGAGGGGGTATAACTATGAACGAAGAAATTGGGATTCTAGCTCTAGATCAATTGGTTGATCAGGGGGAAGGACAAGGAATCTTAGATGAATTGCGTCAGGTTATTCCTCCTTCGGTCGAAGTACTTGGGCATCAATCGACAGCTTTTGGACTCTTGGACTTTATTGAACAGCACAAGCATTTAATTGTTTTGGATAGGGATTCGAGTACTTATGGAAAAGGCACGACACTCGGAGAAGTGGAGTATTGGGGACAATTAACGGGTGGAATGCCAGAAGATATCGTTGTAATTGGGGGGGATTCAGTTCAGGAGTCAATCGTCCCTATCTTGGAATGCATAGACCGTTGGAATAGTGTGGAAAGTTGAGTTAAACATCAAATGGTTGAAGAATCGGTAGAGTAATAGATTGTTTGAGTTTGGGACATCATGGTATAATTAAATGTCATCCATAAATAAGTTTAAAGTAATCGAGGTAGGAGAATTTAAGGTGAATATACAAATCGCTATTGATGGCCCAGCAGGTGCAGGTAAGAGCACTGTGGCGAAAGCAATCGCTGAGAAGCTTGGTCTATTTTATGTGGATACAGGGGCGATGTACCGAGTTATTACCTATAAAGCCCTTCGTCTAAATATTCCACTTGATAAGGAAGAGGCAGTTTCACTGCTGGCGTGGGAGACAGAGATCCAGCTTGACCATTCCGAAGCAAAAAAAGTGTATTGTGATGGGGAGGATGTAACGGAAGCGATTCGGAATCCTGAAATCTCCCGATCTGTATCTGTTGTTGCAGCTTATCCTAAAGTCAGGGAAAGACTAGTAGAACTTCAACGCTGTGAAGCAGAGCGTGGTGGAGTGGTGATGGATGGACGAGATATCGGGACCTATGTCTTGCCCCAGGCGAACCTTAAGATTTTTCTAACTGCTTCCCTAGATGAAAGGGCAAAACGACGCTGGCTTGAACTTGAACGATCGGGCAAGAAGCTCGCTATCGAAGACGTTGAGATAGATATGGAGAAACGAGACCGATCGGATGCAGAACGAGAAGTGTCCCCTTTAGTTCCCGCTTCGGATGCGATAATCCTAGATACCACGGGCTTGACTGTGGAAGATATTGTCGGACGAATACTTGCACTCATTAAGGAATAAAGTGGTGGAGGCTACAAATGAGTTTATATCAGTTAGCTAAGGGCCTGTTCCGATTTAAATTCCGTATCATGGGTTGGAAAGTCCATGGCTTAGAAAATTTCCCACCCGATGGTCCGGTGATCATGGTCAGCAACCATGTGAGCCTGTGGGATCCCATAGTCGCTGCAAGCGCTGTTCCGCGAAATGTTTCTTATATGGCAAAAGAAGAGCTTTTTTCGATTCCACTTCTTGGACTAATTATTCGGAAGTTGGGAACCTTCCCCGTCAAACGAGGACAAGGGGATATGAGTGCTATCCGAAATTCACTCAGTATTCTCAAAGAAGGTAAAGTACTGGGCTTATTTCCGGAAGGAACACGATCGAAGACGGGAGAAACTCAAAAAGCTCTACCAGGCATGGTTTTATTAATGGAGAAGAGTAAGGCCCCCATTGTGCCGGTCAAAGTCTATGGGACAAGGCACCTTTTCACTCAGGGTTGGGGGAAATTCGGGGTGGTTATCGGAACTCCTTTGACTTCGGAACTGCTCAAAGCGCCTGAAGGAATCGAGGATCGGCGTGAATGGGTCGCCGAAAAAATTATGGATGTCTTAAGTAAGCTTGATTCAAATCCAGTGGATTTGCCCTAAAGTGTACAATGCATTTTTTTCCGAACGAGAGGGCAATTTAAACCTAATGAAGGAATTTTACGAATGATATCGAAATTATTCGTTATGGTAATTAAGGAGGGGCAAAATTGAAGGTTATTCGGGCAGAAAAAGCCGGATTTTGCTTCGGTGTGAAACGGGCTTTGGATATGGCTGAACGTACAGTCCATACTTCGCCGACTGCGTCGTTAGGTCCTTTGATTCACAACAAACAGGTCGTAGAGAAAATGGCGAATCAAGGGGTACGGGTTGTCGAGGCAGTGAAGGAAGCACATAAGGGAGACACTTTGATTATTCGCTCTCATGGTGTTCCGCCAGAAGTGTATCAAGAAGCCCAAGGAAGCCAAATCCAAATTGTCGATGCGACTTGCCCATTTGTTCAAAAAGCGCAACGTTTGGCTGAACAAGCATCGAAGGGGAGTCATGTGATAGTTGTTGGAGATAAATTGCACCCCGAAGTTCAAGGAATTCTTGGTTGGGCTGGTAAGAATGCGATGGCGATTGAAAAACTTGAAGAAGCCATCGTGCTTCCTTTTTATGAAAAGCTTTCCGTCCTTGCTCAGACGACTCAACCTGCGGCAAATTTTCAGGTGATTGTCGAGGAGTTGCGCAAGCATACAAATGAGCTCATCGTACATAATACCATTTGTAATGCAACTGAGGAACGGCAAACGGTTGCCCGTGAGCTCGCAGGCAAAGTCGATGTGATGATCGTCGTCGGTGGCAAAAACAGTGCGAATACACGCAAATTAGCTGGGATTTGTTCTGAACTAACGAGGACGCATTTAATTGAGACCGCAGCAGAATTGGAAGAAGACTGGCTTGAGGGGGTTGGAACAGTCGGGTTAACGGCAGGGGCCTCTACGCCAGATTGGATAATTGAGGAGGTTTATAACAAGATGTCTGACATGGGACAAAATGAATTTGAGACCAATGAAACGATGGATATGGAAAGCTGGGCCGATAGTATGCAAAAACTTCATCGGGGTGCCTTGGTAACAGGGACAGTGGTGAAGATTACTCATGATGAAGTCATTGTAGATTTAGGCTGGAAATCTGAAGGGATTATTTCCTTAAGAGAGCTTTCTGTGGCTCAAGGAGTTGAACCGAGTGAAGTTGTTTCCCTCGGAGAAAAGATTAAAGCGGTCGTTCTTCGGGTGGAAAATGAAGAAGGTCATCCCTTGCTCTCTAAGCGTAGAGCAGATGAGGAGTCGGCTGGAGAGCGCCTAGAACATCTTGCTGAGTCTAAAGAGGAGATCCAGGCGAAGGTTGCGGATGTCGTCAAAGGTGGATTAATTGTTGATGTCGGAATGCGTGGCTTTGTACCTGCTTCCCAGATTCAACTTGGATTTGTAGAGGACTTGAATCAGTTCAAAGGAAAAACGCTGCGGTTACGCGTGATTGAATTTGATCCCTCAAAGCGCCGAGTCGTACTTTCGCAAAAGGCTATTCTTGAAGAAGAGCAAGTCTCAAAACGAGCCCAACGTTTTGAAACCCTTCAAGAAGGGGAAGTCGTATCTGGTGTGGTCCGGCGACTCGCACAATTTGGTGCCTTTGTTGATATTGGTGGGGTTGATGGGCTTCTCCATATCTCAGATATGGCTTATACACGGGTCAAGAATCCTTCGGATTATGTCAATGTCGGAGACGAAGTAGAGGTTCAAGTGCTTAGACTCGATAAAGAGCATGGAAAAGTATCTCTTGGCTTAAAGCAGTTAAAAGCTAGTCCGTGGGATACCGCTTCTGCGAAGTATGCTTTAGGATCGGTGGTTACGGGGAAAGTAGTACGCATTGCACCCTTCGGAGCTTTCGTTCAGTTGGAAGACGGTTTAGATGCCTTGATTCATATCTCTCAGCTATCGGAGAAACGCGTCAATAAAGTTGAGGAAGTCGTTAAAGTGGGGGATATGGTTCAAGCAAAGGTGATTGAGTGCAAACCAGAAGAAAAACGGATGAGCTTAAGTATCCGTGAGGCTACCGCTGAGGCTCAAGCTGTGCAAGATGCTGAGCTTCTGGCAGGTCAGACTGAGACTCCTCGAGTAACGATTGGAGATATCTTCAATAAAGAAGCCTAAAAGTTTTTGAGATTTAGCATCTATGACTTCTTGCATGTATGCAGGAAGTCATTTGCTGTCCATAGAATAATACGTTAATACTTTTTATGTACGGAACATAAAGCGAGGGATAAGCAGTGCCAAAACAACGAAAACGCTCTTTCCTTGGAAAGTTGCCTAAACCACTGCATGGAGTTGACTATTACTTATTAATTTCTATACTTGCTATTCTTGCTTATGGGCTGGTTATGGTTCTCACGGCCGGTTCAGTCCGTGGCTTTAATGAGACTCAGGATTCCTTCTTTTATGTTTTAAAGCAGATGAGATGGGCCCTATTTGGCGGGGGCGTTGCCCTTGTAGTTACTCGTATCCCCTATGCTTTCTTGAGACGCTTCGCGGGGATAGGCATCGGAATTACTCTAATACTGTTACTTGCCGTTCTCGTTACGGACAAGGGAATGGAAGTCAACGGATCCTCACGTTGGATTAAGATTGGCCCAGTAAATGTCCAGCCCTCGGAAATTGCTAAGATCTCCTTAGTTCTCTTTTTAGCTAATTTTCTTGATCGATATCCAGTAAAACGTATTAAGGATCTGGTGATTCCTGCGATAGTCCTCATCCCAATCCTGGGGTTGGTCTATAAGCAGCCTGATCTGGGGACCACGATGGTTCTCGTTTTCACAGCGGCCGCTTTGCTTTGGCAGACTGAAATCCCAACGCGTTGGTTTCTGATTGCTATTCCAAGTTTGGGAATTCCGCTCGTTTATCTAATTCATAGAACTTCTTATCAATGGGATCGAATTCTCGTCTGGCTTGACCCATGGAAGTACGCGAGTGGGATGGGATATCAGATTACGAACGCTGAAATTGCATTCGGATCGGGAGGACTTTTCGGAATAGGCTTGGGACGAAGTTTGCAAAAGTTTGGCTTTTTGCCTGAGGCCTATACTGACATGATCTTTGCACTGATTGGTGAGGAATTAGGCTTTTTGGGTACGTTGCTATTGATTAGCTTATTTTTCTTTTTCTATGCGAGAGGGTTTTATATCTCTCAAAATTGCCCTGATCGTTTTGGACGTTTGATGGCTTTTGGAATTACGATGTCGCTTGCTACACAAACAGCAATGAATCTGGCGGTGGTTACAGGTGTGATGCCGGTGACAGGGATTACGTTACCCTTAGTGTCCTATGGCGGAAGCTCACTTGTCATTACCTTGGTAGAAATCGGAATCTTGCTGAATATATCGCGCTATTCACAGATTGATATACCTCAGATTCGTTCTGGTGCAACCGTGGCCGATTGAAGGACGAATTTTACGGGAATAATAGGGAAAGTCAGGTACGCAGGAGGCGATACATTTGGCTTTTCCCTTGGGAGACTGGTTAGTTTTCACTATTGGAATATTAGCCTTCGTGGAGTGGCGCACGTTAAATTGTGATCCAAGTCTTAGAATTCTGCCCTTCGCGTGGATAGTGGGTTGGATTCTCGAGAATGCATTGATCCTCCCACAGGCTTGGCATTGGCACTTCTCACGCCTATTCGTCCTTTTATGTTTTTCGTGGATTGCCTGGAAACGGACTCCAGAACGTAAGGTATTCCCCATGCTTATGACAGGTCTTACCTTATTGGGGCAAGATTTATTCTTAATTAATGAACCAGGAATTTTTGCCTATGATCAATGGGTTTTTGCTTTTCTTCTCATGTGTATTGCTTCCTTCAGTGCTCAAAGTCTATGGGGCATGGCCTTGGGCATGTCGGGTGGAATCCTCTTGAATTTAGGTTTCTCTGTTTTCTTATTTGACGGGATTGTAAGGCATTACGATTTGCCTGATCCGTTCCTATGGCATTTTAGCATTACAGCCCTCGTTGGTCTTGTTGTATTGAAGCACGTTCGAAACTATTACCAAGTAAAACAAGCGAAGTCCCGATGCCCCGTACCTATCATCCTTCCGAGGGAATCTATAGCTAAAGATATAAATTCTCTTGAAGAGCATGAATCCACGCTTACCTAGAAGGGTGAGAACAAAGAGAGGATGAAACAGTTTGCCAAAAGGCTTAGTCGTTGCGGCTGTAATTGAAGGTAGCATCGCAGAAGAAATGGAAATAACTCGTGGGGATCGTGTCTTAGCCGTTAATGGTCAAGATTTAACAGATATTATTGATTTTCAATATCAGACTGCAGAGGAAGAGTTCACCCTTCTTATTGAGAAGGAAGACGGTGAACTTTGGGAGATCGAAATAGAACGCTCACCTGGTGAAGCATTGGGCTTAGAGGTACAAGCTGTAAGTTCTCATGGACTTAAACTATGTAAGAATAACTGCGTATTTTGTTTCGTAGCTCAGATGCCTGAAGGTTTGAGAGAGACACTTTATGATAAGGATGATGATTACCGCCTTTCCTTAACACAGGGAAGTTTTATCACCCTCTCGAACCTGGATGATGAAGAATTTGAAAGAATCTTAAGATACCATCTTAGTCCGTTATACATATCTGTACATGCTTGGGATGCCGAGACCAGAGTACGTATGATGAAAAATCCCAAAGCAGGTGATCTGGCCCTACGCATGAAGCAACTTGCCGAGGCGGGAATTCTCATTCACTCCCAGATTGTACTTGTTCCAGGATATAATGATGGGGAGGTTCTTGCTCAGACGGTCAGAGAGCTGGGGAATCTCTATCCTTCCGTTCAATCGATTGCTGTTGTCCCTGTAGGGCTGACTAAGTATCGAGAAAATCTGCCTGATTTACGTTCGTTCACATCGGCAGAAGCCCAGGGGATCTTAGAACAAGGCCACAAATGGCAAAAAGAGTTCTTCGATAAAACGGGTAGAAATCTAGTCTACTTCTCGGATGAATTCTATGCAGTCGCCGGTTGGGATTTCCCTCAGGTTCAAAGCTACGATGATTTCCCACAGCTTGAGAATGGGGTTGGGATGGCAAGTAAGTTCAGAGAAGAATTTGAGAGTGCGCTTACACGAATTCCAGAGGGTATACCGGAACGACGGGTTCACCTCATTACTGGAACTTCGGCTAGGCCCTTTTTCGAGAAATTAACACAGCAATTAGAGAAAGTTCGAGGATTATCGATTGCCGTTCACATGATTGAGAATGAATTTTTTGGTCCGACGGTAACTGTGGCAGGCTTGTTGACAGCTCAAGATATTGCACGTCAAATCAAAGATGTTCAGGGGGAGCTCTTTCTTATCCCTCGTGTCATGCTCAAAGCGGATGAAGAGATATTTTTAGATGATCGAAGTGTCGATTGGTTAGCGGAACAGATTCAGGGGATTCCCTTAGTGGTCGAGAACCAGGGTACATCCTTTTTAGAAGCTGTTACCGGATTGGATTTGGAGGGTGAATATTGTGAGTAAACCAATAGTTGCTATTGTTGGAAGGCCAAATGTTGGAAAGTCTACCCTGTTTAATCGTTTAGCAGGAGGGCTTGTGGCTATCGTTGAGAACCGACCCGGAGTCACACGGGATCGCTTATATCGAGATTCAGAATGGCTTGGACGTAAGTTCACGGTAATCGACACCGGGGGAATTGAGTTCAAGAATGAGAATACCCCGATCCCAGCGCAGATGCGTCGCCAGGCTGAGATTGCCATCGAAGAGGCGGATGTTATTCTCTTTGTTATTGATGCTCAAATCGCCTTAACTCCTGATGATGAGATGATTGCTCAGACTCTAAGGCGCTCTGGAAAGCCGATAATTTTAGCTGCAAATAAGGTAGAGGATTTTACGAAAGCAGAGCTTTATGAATTCTATTCCTTAGGATTTGGTGAGCCTATCCCGATTTCGGCGACACATGGGATGAATGTTGGAGATTTACTCGATCAAGTCGTCTCTAATTTTCCAGATGAAGAGGAGGAGGAAATCGATCCAGATACCATTCGAATCTCAGTGATTGGGCGACCGAATGTAGGAAAATCCTCTTTAGTAAACTCCATGTTGGGTGAGGATCGGGTGATTGTTAGTAATATTCCTGGAACCACTCGGGATGCCATTGATTCTTCGTTTAAGCATGATGGAAAACATTATATCCTGATTGATACGGCGGGGATGAGGAGAAAAGGCCGCATCGATGAACTGACAGAGCAGTACAGTGTATCCCGCTCCTTGAGAGCAGTGGATCGCTCTGATGTCATCCTCATGCTGATTGATTCCACCGAAGGGGTCACAGAGCAGGATAAAAAAATTGCAGGGTATGCCCATGAAGCAGGAAAGGGAATCGTTCTTGTCGTTAATAAATGGGATTTAGTTGAAAAAGATGAAAAGACGATGAATAAGTTCGAGAAGGATATTCGTGTAGAACTCGGCTTTATGCAGTATGCTCCGACCCTATTTATCTCAGCTAAGACAGGACAACGTGTCTCTAAGCTTCTTGATCTCGTAGATTTCGTTGCGGAGCAGAATTCCACTCGGGTGGCTACGGCAACCCTGAATACTCTAGTGAAGGAATGGGTGCATCTAAATCCACCACCAAGTGATCGGGGGCATCGTTTAAAGATTCTCTATGCGACTCAGGTAGGGGTAAAGCCACCGACATTTGTCTTCTTTGTGAATGATCATGAACTGATGCATTTTTCCTACCGCCGATATTTAGAAAACCAAGTGCGTAAAAGCTTTGGCTTTGAAGGGTCACCCATCCGGATGGTTGTCCGACAAAAAGATGAAGAGAGGGAGTAAAAGATGGGGAGCTATGCGATATTCATTATCGCTTACTTGCTTGGGGCTATCCCCTTTGCCTATTTGGCCGGACGCTATAAAGGGATAGATGTCCGCAAACATGGAAGCGGAAATATCGGAACGACAAATGCCTTTCGTTTACTCGGTGCAAAACTTGGTATTCTGGTTCTCTTAGGAGATGCGTTAAAAGGTGCTCTGGCGGCTTGGCTCGGGCATCTTATCTTCGGTCCTTGGGGTGGCATTATCGGTGGCTTGTTGGCCATGGCAGGGCATAGTTGGAATCCCTTCTTTGGTTTCAAGCCCAGTGGCAAAGGAGTCGCGTCAGGCTTTGGCATCATTCTTATTCTTATGCCCGAGGTTACCCTCGTTGCTGCTACGTTGTTCGTAGTCGTTGTGTTTTTCACCCGTTATGTATCGATGGGGTCGGTTATTGGGGCTTTGTCTGTTGGGATTTGTGTATTTCTTTTTCAGGAACCACTCGCCTATAAAGTTTTTGGGGTGATCGCCTGTAGCGTTGTCCTCCTTCGCCATCGTACAAATTTTCAACGTGTCTTAAATGGAACTGAAAGCCGATTTGGAAAGAGTAAATAAGAGGGGAGGAAGATGAATTGGCTAAAATTACTGTTTATGGAGCAGGAAGTTGGGGCACTGCTCTAGCCGTTTCGATGGGTAAAGCAGGTCATCAGGTGCCGTTGCTCGGACGAAATCTCGAAGAAATGCAGCTCATGCATGAACGTCGGGAGAATCTAAGGTATTTACCAGGTGTGGTTTTACCTCAGACAGTTGAGCCGAGTACAGAGCTCAAACAACTTGATTCCGAAATGGTTATTCTTAGTGTCCCCTCACACGGTGTTCGGACGGCTGCGCAACAGATAAGACAATACCTCAAGCCAGGAACAATTCTTGTGAATACAGCCAAAGGACTTGAAGAAGGAACCCATCGACGTTTATCTGAGGTATTAACAGAAGAGCTTCCAGGTTATCCTATCGTAGTGTTATCGGGACCGAGCCATGCTGAAGAAGTGGGTAGGGATATGCCGACGACGGTCGTCGTTGCCTCAGAGGATTTAGAGGCCGCTGAAAAAGTGCAAGATTTAATGATGACGCCGAAATTCCGAGTGTATACGAATCCTGATGAAGTTGGGGTTGAACTCGGTGGGGCTTTAAAGAATGTAATTGCACTCTGTACTGGAATTGCGGAAGGATTGGGTTTTGGAGATAATACCAAAGCAGCACTCATGACGCGTGGATTAGCTGAGATTGCACGTTTGGGTGTGGCTATGGGAGGGAATGCCCTAACCTTTGCGGGCTTAGCAGGCGTGGGTGATTTGATTGTTACCTGTACCAGTCAGCATAGTCGTAATCGAAGAGCAGGTGTAGCTTTAGGGCAGGGTAAACCACTCGACCAAGTGCTTAAAGAGGTCGGTATGGTAGTGGAAGGGGTACGGACCACACGCGTAGCCTACGAACTAAGTCGGCTTCTGGGAATTTCCATGCCGATAACAGAGCAGGCGTATCTTGTTTTGTTTGAGGGAGCAGATCCCAAAGTTGGCGTATCAGCCCTGATGATGCGAGGTAAAAAACATGAGCTTGAGGAAGTAGCTCAGATCGCTTTAGAAAGTAAGTCAATGCATAAGTCCACTCGATAAATACTGAAATGAATAGAATGGGTTGTAAGCCGTAGGAAAAATTCCTTGCGGCTTATTTTTTTATGCTGAAGTGGCATATCTTGATCAAGGTATTCATAGCAATGTAAAGGATTGGGTTTAGTTTCATGGATGCATTGGAAAGGGTCGAAAAGCTAAATTTTTCAACGGGCAAAATTTTATTTGGCATAATTGCCCAAGCCGACAAATATACTTATACTGCGTAACGTGCTAGTCCAGTTATCCGGTATCCATCATCTTGCCACTAGGAGGTGGAAGGGGGATAAGGTGGGGCCCTTCCCCGGTTTTGGGACAGCACTCAAAAAGGGAGGGAATTTTTGTGGAAAAAGTGGACATTTTTAAAGATATCGCAGAGCGTACAGGGGGCGATATCTACCTCGGAATCGTTGGGCCAGTCCGCACTGGGAAGTCCACCTTTATCAAACGCTTCATGGACCTCCTGGTCCTGCCCAATATCATGGATGTTTTTGAGCGGGAGCGGGCGAATGATGAACTTCCTCAAAGTGGCTCAGGTAGACAAATCACGACGACTGAGCCGAAGTTTATTCCATCAGAAGCAGTGGAAATCATGGTCAAGGATAGTATCCAAATGAAAGTTCGGTTGGTGGATTGTGTAGGTTATGCAGTCGAAGGTGCCATTGGGTATGAATCAGAAGATGGCGAAGAACCCCGGATGGTTAGGACTTCCTGGAGTGAGGATCCCATCCCGTTCCAAGAAGCCGCTGAGATTGGTACGCGTAAAGTGATTACCGATCATTCAACTATTGGAATTGTGATCACCACTGATGGTTCAATCACGGACATTCCTAGAGAAGCCTATTTAGATTCTGAAGAGCGGGTTATTGATGAGTTAAAACAACTGGGCAAACCCTATGTTGTTGTACTCAATACCACCCGCCCATACGCTGAACACACAATGGAGCTCTGTCGTTCCTTAGAGGAAAAGTATAACGTTCCTGTAATTCCAGTCGATTGCCTCGAAATGACTCCAGAGGATATCACTCAAATCCTTGAGGAAGTTCTCTATGAGTTCCCAGTGGCTGAAGTGAATATCGAGATTCCAAAATGGGTCGAGGAACTTGAGTCCAGCCATCCCGTTCGGGCGAGCTTTGAAGATGCTGTTCGCCAATCCATCGAGGGAATTCATCGGATACGGGATATCGATCTCGCCTTGGATAAACTAGGTGAATGCCCGAACGCTCAGGATGTTCTCCTCAAGCAGATGAATTTAGGAACCGGGGTTGCGGATATCGAGATGACCGCGATCGATGGGCTCTTTAAGGTGGTTCTTGAAGAGTTAACCGGTGTAACCGTTGAAGGTGAGCACACCTTAATGAGATTAGTGCTAGATTACAGTAAGGCTAAGAGAGAGTGGGATAAACTTGCTCCGGCCATCGAAGAAGTACGAATCAATGGCTATGGTGTAGTGACTCCACATCTTGATGAGATGTTCTTGGAAGAGCCTGAACTCGTCAAGTCGGGAGGACATTATGGCATTAAGCTTAAAGCCAGTGCGCCCTCCTTGCATATCTTACGCGCTGATGTCACCACTGAAATCACGCCACTCATCGGAACAGAGAAGCAAGCTGAAGATCTGGTGCGCTATATTCTCGATGAATTCGAATCCGATCCTAAGAAAGTCTGGGAATCCAATATCTTTGGCAAATCCCTTCATGATTTGGTTCGCGAGGGAGTACAAAATAAACTTTACAAAATGCCAGAAAATGCGCAGCATAAGCTTCAAGATACCCTGCAACGAATTGTTAATGACGGAAATGGTGGTTTAATCTGCATCATAATTTAAAGCAAAGAGGGTTCCGAAAGGAACCCTTTTTTCAGATAACTTTATGACCATGCTTTTTTCCTTATATTCGTTTTATGTTATTTTTTAATGTTGCTTCTCA
Source organism: Desulfitobacterium elongatum (assembly GCF_055378975.1). Lineage (NCBI taxonomy): Bacteria > Bacillati > Bacillota > Clostridia > Eubacteriales > Desulfitobacteriaceae > Desulfitobacterium > Desulfitobacterium elongatum. Next base: position 1,887,272 of record NZ_AP038772.1, read on the forward strand.
ATGGACATTTGTTTATAATTATTCTGGATATTTAATAAGCAGATAGATATAGGGGCGAAGCATGTGATAACTCGAAACAAAGATTTTTTAATTGTAAGTAAAGATATCCTACCTGAAGCAATCCTCAAAACAGCTCAGGCGAAAGAGCTCCTCGCAAAAGGAGATGTCTACACGGTGAATGATGCCGTGGAACGCGTCGGGATTAGCCGCAGTGCTTATTACAAATACAAAGATGGGGTTTTTCCCTTCTACGAGGCGAGTAAAGAAAAGATTATTACGATTTCTTTAACCCTTGAGAATATCGCAGGAGTCCTTTCGAATGTCTTGAATACGATCGCAAGCTTTCGCGCGAATATCCTAACGATCAATCAAGGAATTCCTTTACAAGGGATTGCCAATGTCTCTATCTCCATAGAAAACGCTGGTATGGTGGATACCCCAGAGAATCTCCTAGCAGGCCTGGGAGAAATCAAAGGAGTTCGCAAGATTGAGGTCGTAGGACAGAATTAAATTCAGTCTTGCATTTTCTTATCAGGTATGGTATTTTATAAAAGTCCCTTAAATCTGGGATATTTCATTCGGGGCGTGGCTCAGCTTGGTAGAGCGCTACCTTGGGGTGGTAGAGGTCGCATGTTCAAATCATGTCGCTCCGACCAGTATTTTCAAGGCTTTCAGCCTTTTCGTGATAGTTAAAAACCAGTAAAAAACCTTATGTAATGCATTTTGTAATGCAATTGGAAATACTCATGTAATGTAATTCATGTAATGCAGTATGCGCTGTTAGTCTCTCTTCGGAGAGGCTTTTTTTCTTGTTAGCAAGCCATTCAAATTCTGTGCGGCTTGCTTTTTTATTTCTGGCATAACGTGAGCGTAGGTGTTTCCGGTTGTTGAGATATCCTCGTGTCCAAGTAATTCTTGTACTGTTTTCAGGCTTTCGCCTCGCTCAAGGAGCCGTGTGGCGTAGGTGTGTCTTAGTGCGTGCAGATTGATTTCGGTGGATAAACCGGCTCGTTCACGGAGTGCTTCAAACTTTCGGGTAAAATTTCTTGGATGGATTGGAGTTCCTAGGCTTGTACAAAAGACTAGGTTTAGGTCTTTGAAATCCTGGATGGCAATTTGTATTTCTCGGCGTTGATGAATTCTGTGGAACCTCAAGGCAACTGCGACATCCATCGGTAAGGGGATGGTGCGCTTTGATTTTCTTGTTTTGGGGGTTTTGAAGATTAGCCCGTTTCTGGTTCGGGCCAAGGCTTCCTTGATTGTAATTGTGTGATTGCGGAGGTTAATATTGTCCCATTTTAAGGCGAGTATTTCGCCTTCCCTAAGTCCAGTTCCCAAGAGGGTTAAGAAGGCAGCTCTCCATTTTGGACCTATGATGGTGGGCCCTATTCTGGCGACTAAGAGCAGGCTTAGGAATTTCTCCATTTCTTCCATGCTCATGGCACGTGCTTCTTTGTCCTTTAATTTCGGTAAGGTCACTTCGGCAGCTGGATTATTGCTGATCAGGTTATTCTTCTTAGCTTGATCTAGGCAAGAATGAATAATTTGATGGTTGCGTCTCACTGTTGCCGGTGCCCGGCCTGCCTCTGTCATCGTTCTGTAATAGCGTTGGATGTGGTCGGTGGAGAGTTCCTTGAGGGTCAATGCACCAAGGGCTGGAATAATGTTCTTATTGATGGTGCGGTAATAATTTTCCCAGGTCGTAATTTCGATTTCCACCTTTTTGTAGTTATCCATCCAAGTTCTAAGCCCGTTTTCAAAAGTAAGGTTAGCTTGAGAAAGTGGGGTTAGGTAAATCTAAGGAGCGTGCGGCTGCCCGCTGAACGTTCCTAGGGATGCGGAAAAGGTTGGATCGGACGTCTCTATGGTGATTTTTCTTTACTAAACAAAAGAGCCGGCAGTTGCCGGCATTATCATTTTCAAGTGTCATCAGACGATAGGTAATCACTTGATTGAATTCTAGGATCCCAGTATTCCACACCAAAGAAAAGTTAGAGGATGGGACCCAGGGATGTTTTAAAAGAATTCCAGTATGAAAGGCTTATGTAGGTGTCATGTGCGATGAATAAAGGAGAGCCGAACGGCCCTCCTTTGTTAATCAGATTGAAATCGTTAAAGCTATTTAAAGATTTTGTCCATTAGAGAATCGGGTATAACACCTGTTCCACCCGTTACATACTTCAGTTTCATCATATCTTTGTTGTAATGAAGGGTATCCATATAGTCCTGGCTCGCGTAAGGTGACAGTAAAAGGATAGGATGCTGACCGAGTGCAGCAAGAGCTGAAGCGGATAAAGCATCCGGGAACGCTTCGGCATTTGCAAAAACAACAGTAGAGTAATCGAAGTTAAACTTCTCAAGTACAGCAAAATTAGTTTGGTAACGATCAATTCCGGAAATACGATCGACATAGCCGAGTGACTGTTTTGAGACCGTAGGGCTAACCACGCCTTCGCCACCCACAATATAAGTTCCTTTTACAAGATTTTCTTTTTGGTACTCAAGGACACTGGGTGGGAGGCTATCTTTTGGCGTCAAAAAGATTGGGATCTGCATCGTTGCTGCGTAAGAAGCAATCGATAATGCATCGGGGAAATTTTCGCCTGAGACCAAAAAGATCGTTTCACTGGGATCTAAAGCATCTGCTACAGCCTTGGCCGTTTCATAACGGTCAGAGCCCCAAAGACGTGTAATTTTAATCCCTCGATTTTCTAAAGTTGTTTGAATTTGAGGTGAAACCACTCCAGATCCGCCAACAAGGAAGACGTTTTTAACTCCAAGTCTTGTAATTTGAGCGTCGATAGAAGGAGGTAGGCTATCCGACTGAGTTAAGAGGATGGGGGCATTGTGCTTTTTAGCTAAGGGCGCTGCACTGAGGGCATCTGGGAAGTTCTCACCATTGGCGATGACGGCATAATCTGATTTGTCCCAACCCTTCGCTGCGATTTGTGCACTGGTTTCATACCGATCGAGTCCACCTAAGCGTGTAAATTCTTGATCCGTTCTAAAGGTTGTTGTATAGGCACTATTGGGTTTTCCAGTATAACTTTGAACTGCGCCTGATGGAACAGTTAAGGTGTAGGTTGTATTATATTTAAGTTCACTCTGAGGAACCGCTACGACGATATTGTTTACCGTTTGAGCGACAACGCTGATGCTATTGTTTGCTGAATCCTTTAGGGTAATATTTGAAAGGTTACTCCCATCGAGTACAAAGGAGTTAAATGCAGTGACGATAGGGGTTGTTACCGTCGCACTCGTTGAGTTCATTTCGGGACTTGCGTCCGTACCCACTAATGCATCTTGAGAGGCTAAATCAACCGCCTCTAGGTAGTGCTGGTTTTTAAAATAAACTGTATCGGGGAGACGTTGGTCATTGACCGAGTTAAGACTTAAATCGATAAAACGATTGTTTTGGTAGCTAATATACTTGATTGGATCATTTGCAGCAATGAGGCCCACTTTCTTAACTTGCTTGGAATCGACCAGTGCGTTGTAATCGTAGATACCGACACGGGAATCATCGAGCTGCATGAAATATCGGTTATGGGCCGGATCAAACGCTACATTTCTAACCATCACATTGCCTAATTCGATGCGTTGACCATTTGAGCTATCAACGATATCTTTTTCGCCAAAGATGAACTTGCCATCCGGAGAGACTGCGTTATTTGAGACAATATACCATAGCAACGTGGTCTTCGTACCGAATTTTCCTTGATCAACGGTTAAACTAAAGGCACCTCCACCCCCAGAGTAGAGGGTTTTGTTGGTTGGGCTATAAACGAGTGTCAGTGGTTGTGCGCTATCGAGTGAGATACTATCAACACGCTGCTTGGTTGCCTCAGAGTAACTGCTTAAGTAACCCTTAGGCGTACCGACGATAACGTAAATGAAACCCTGATCGTCGACTGTAAATTCATGAGGGTTTTCTTGGAGTGGAATTTTATCCAAGGCAGTCATAGATTGAGGGTCAATGACCAAAATAGACCCAGGGGGACCGGCTTTTTCTTCTCTCCAACTAAAAAACGGGATCTTTACTAGACTCACATAAAGTTTGTTGTTTGCAAAGGTTAGTCTTTCTGGGGTGTCCTCAACCGTAAGAGAGGTTATCTGCTGAGTGTCATAGTTATAGGCGTAAACCTTTTTCTCTGAAGGGTTTGTCATATAAGCAATCGGTTTAACGGGATCAAAAACTAAATCTTTTGGCGTAAAGTTCACGGGTAAATAAGGCATATCCGGGTAATTGGGTTGGGGTTCTGAAGCGGTCGGGACAGGTATGGTTTCGAGTTGATAACTGCCCGAGCCCGTCTTGGTTATGGCTAAGAGGTTATTGTTCTGGTAGTGTAACTGCAGGACTTCACCCAAAGCTTGACGGTAGGCAGTTTGCTTGAAGGTGCGATAGGCTAAAGGATTGTTGTAGTCGTAGGCATAGATAAGAATCGTATTACTCGATTTTTTAGAACCATAGAAGTTATTATTGCTGGGATTAAAGGCAATATCGCTGAAGTCTTGGAATAAGAATTTAACGGGGTTTAAATCATAGTCCCAAACTTGTCCGTGATCATCCATCAAGTATTGGCCATCGGGAGAAGCCTTGATAAATGAAATTTTGTAGTGTGAAACACTAATATACCGATCGGAGGTGACCTGTGCGACGGAAGTATACTCTTGCTCAATGTCATTGTGACCCACATAGGTGTCATTATAAAGGTAGACACGGTTTAACTTAGGGTGCAGTAATATTTGATGATAGCTAGAATAGGTCCCCCCAATATTAGAATACCATGCTAAGGTGTATTTTCTTTGAGCTATGGAATAGGCAAGTGGCCAATAACGTTCGATTGGACCTAAATAAATATTATCTCCTTCAACCTCAAAATCACCGAAGGCTTGAGAGAACGTATATTCATCCATTTTCTCTAACGTATCCGGATTAAAAGCCACGATGCTTTTGGACAAGGAAACGTATAACTGATTATTTGATAAAACAACCTTTCTAGGCTTTTCAGCTAAGGATATGCTCTGGATTTCCTTAGTTATAGTGTTGACGGCATGAAGCTTTTGATGATCGGAATCCACCAGATAAAGAACGGGTTTGTCCGGACTTAGAGCAGAATGGACAGGGTGAAAATCCAAGGGAATGACGCTAGTTGTGCTTGTTGCAGCATAAACTGCTGGCATCTGCGAAAGCATTAGGGTTATTATTAATAATAACACAAAGATTAAACTTGGTTTTTTCAATCGAGAATCCCTCCTTATGGGGCATATAGACTACCTTATATAAGAAAGTATATATAGCAATGCTTCTATGTAGCAATGGACAATATTTGGATTTAATTCTTTTTGGGGACAGTGCAAGACGTAGTTTCTAATAAAATTGAACCAACAAAGGATAAAGCAGGTTAGTTTATTGATCATACTAACCTGCTTTTCTAATCGGAAACCTTGAATTGTTATCAAATTTTCTATTGAGGAAAAAATCGGGTTTCTCCGACCTTAGTTACATGGATTAACTTTTATACGATTTAAGATCTGTTGAACTTCCTGGGTTTCTTCTTTAGGAGACTTGTCAAAGGTCATTGTAATTATTTCAATAGCGTAGTTCTTCTTAATTGTAGCGTAGTATTTTTGAGTCAGTTTAACTCCATTAACACTAATAGTGACTTCGAACACATTGAAATCGATTCCCCCAATCTTCTCTGTAAAAAAGGGTTTAGTGGTATCATATTTTAACTCTGCATTACTAAGCGAGTCTTTATTTTTATATTTAATGTAAAGAATCATGTCATTTTGAGTGTAAGGGTGGATTAGCAGGGGTTATAGCCTTGAATACGTTGGCAATAAAGGGATGAGGGATGGGGGCTAATGTGATTGTTGATCGGATTAATTCACTATACCCGACGGAACCACCAAGAGTTTTAAGAATCCTGAGGTAATAAATATGAGAGTCAAATTGACACATCTACATAAAGCATGATGTGTCATTCTTTATTGCGAGTTTTCTTGGAATCAATCAACGATGGTTTAACGAATTTATACGATTACTGAAAGGATAAAGATGATTTAGCCCTTACTGGGCTACTAAAGTAAAAAACAGGTAAATTGGTCCGTCATAACGAAGTAACAAATAATCGACCTGTTGCCTAGCAAGGGATGGGGGTCTCTAAGCTCTTTAGGAGAAGAGGATGGTAGGCTTGAAAAGAGTCCTAAAAGTCATAGCGGTTTTAGTTACAATCTGGATAGCGGTAACCGGTTATTTCATAACTCAACATACCGTAGAAGCGAAAGAAGCAAAACTCAATCAGACCGTTGTTTTTGATGATCTAACTCTCAATCTAGACAGTATTGTGTTTTATAACTTTAAGCGTGAGAGGCCTGATTATACGATAAGTGAATTTAAATATAATTTGGTATCGAAACTTCCGGAAATCCTTGTGAGGCCTTACTTAAGAATGATCTATTTATACAGCATCCCCTATGAAATCGATGGCAAGCATAATCAAGTGGCTCTTTTTGGTAAGTGCCTATATACACCACGTTTCGATGAGTCAAGTGAATACTTTGATTACTTTAGAGAGCATGTAAGCATTATGGTCAAAGATTCAAAGGGAATAAGCTATAGTAGTGGCATTGGTACGCAAGATACGGAGAATAGGCAAGAAATCGATTTTTCCATAAGAGGTCGGGACTTTCCGATTCAAAACTTTCAAGATGGTATTAAAGTCATAGTTAAGCATTTGGAAAGCGGTGAGGAGCGCGAATTTGAGATAACTCCCCAAGATTTTATGGATTATAAGCATAATGATTCGTTAGGAAAACCATTCCCGTTTCCGTTATGATTAACTGCTATCAATGAGGTGAATCATCGATGAAGAAATTGATTTAGCCTTTTATTATTTCTTCGGTTTTAATTCTTTTTGTATCTGCACTATCGAAAGGGTTAATGTGTATCAATTCTCAAAGCATGGGGGATGAGTGAGGGGTAGGTTTATGGATAAAAAGATAATGTACTGTCCATCGTGTTCAAATGAAGTGGCAAAGTCGGCTATTTTTTGCCCCTATTGCCGTTCTAAATTAAGAATTAGTTTAGTCGAGAAGGCATTAGTATTATTCTTTGCATGTTGGTTTGTACTATTTGCGTTAGGCGTAATTGGGAAATTCATGTTGAATTAACATGTTCCTTACTGTGTATTTTTCTTATGTTGCTGCATTGTGTACAGCACTTAACGGAATGGAACTTATCTCGATTGCATATTGAATAATGATTTCATCAACGCAATATCTTTAGAATTCACCTTATTGTATAAACAATAGCGGAGGGTTTTGAATGAAACGATTTATTATGTTTTTAGGCTTAATTTTAGTCCTCATCCTTTTACCTACCTCCTCGCCTAAACATTCCATAGAACTTAAAAATTCAAGTGTTAGTATTGTTAACGACAAAAGTAAGACGGTTTCAATAGGCATACCATTCGGTGACAAAAAGGGACAGAAGCTTGTACCGACAGCGTTGTATTATGAGTTTGTACTCAAGAATGTAGGGAAAAAAGTAGTTGGGGAAAAAGGATTAAGGGTAACAATTGAACCCAATGAAAAATTAGAAGCAAAGTCTAAAGAAATTATGGGGTTTAACATATATAATCCTACTTCATATGAAGGGTCAGGGCTAGGATATGGGGGCGGTGGTTCGTCTCACTCAATACTTAAACCTAATGAAGAATCGACATTCTGTATTTACTATTTATTAGGTGTAAACGAAGAAAACCCAGGCGTAGCACCACTAACTCCTCTAAAAGAAAAATTGAACGAACTTAAAGATAACGCTCTGGATGTTACTTTAGTTGTAATTCACGGAAATGAAGAAATAGCTCATTTTGATTTAAATAGGAACAATGATATAGCGGATACTGCAAGTAACAAAATTAGGGAGGGGATTTAGTAAATCCAATCGGATTCGACTTCACCTTAATTGCCCAAGTAGTGTCTTTCTTATCTTCACAATACTTTTCTGTGGAATTATATACTTCTTTATATATGTTGGAAGAAAACAAAAATACGACAGGGAAATTGTAAAAAAACTAAACCTCATAATTGACCTAATAGAGAATGACAATAGAACCTCATCCAATTGAACAGGAATTGCAATCAGTTAAGTTGACACCCGTGTCGGTTACAATGCTGCAAACACAGGTAAGAGAGACGAAAATTCGCCTCTCTATTTTTAAATGACCTATCGAATCCCCAAAGTTAAAAGGTAATTGGTTGCAATCGTTGAATAGGATATAAAGTAACCATTTTAAGTGCGTGGGCGGGTTTGAGGAGGATTCTTTATGAGTAAAAATTACAAAGGACTGCTGGGATCTTTAGGTATCATATTCTTAGCAGTATTGCTAACCTACAAGCTTCCGCGTGATTCTTATTCGACAATCCAATATTTAATTAAGCCAATAAGATTTGAGTATTCAGCCCTTTATTTATCCGGCGTAATTCCGCTAGTAATGCTTTTTAGTGGAGTTATAGGGTTGTCTAAGGTCGAATGGTTTGCCAAGAGGAGCAAGATTTTGATATTTCTTGTTGTAATCATACTCGTACAGCCGATCATGAGAGCCCCCTTGGATTTGATTAAGGGAGCTTACCTTTCGGGGTTAAAAGATGATCTTAAATCCATTGATTTAAAGGATACGAGCATCACAATTCAAGAAGACATGAATAGGAATGAAGCCATTGTACACGTGAAACTAGCATTAACGGATTATGGCAAAGATGTAAGTGTTTTTAAAGTTAGGATGGGTTTACCTGATTCTTTAAAGAGCCTCTTTAATACAGATTCTCTCGAATTTGATGAAACTTACAAGACTTTTGGTAACCGACATATATTAAACATAGACAAGGCAATAAAGGTACCATTAACGAATGGTTCCGTTACCAAGGATATATTTAATGCACACTGGTATTGGGACACATTTAGGTTTCAACTCTACAACGAGTCAAACTCCACTGAACTTATATACCATGATATATAGCTTTAGATATTGATGGAGGGCAGGAACATGATGAAAATAATATGGTCTATCATACCAAGAAGGGAGGGGAATGCAACGAAGTTTGGTAGTCTCATTGGAGGAATAAGCGCTTTTGTTCGATCCTACATAGCCAAAACCCTAGCAAACGCGGGCATTATGGGTAACGGCTACGCAGCAACATCGAAATTCTCTTATTTTTTTTAATAGTGATTTCTTGCACCTTTTTCTTATATTGCTAAGTATTCGTATCAAGTCTGCAATATGCCAAGACTCGTTATTTCTTTCTTAAGGGGGAGGGATAAAATGAATAAGCTTAACGAGTTAATTCTTACCATAGCTGGATTTTCTGCTTTATTAGTTCTTCCTTTTTTTAAGGAGGTTTATTATGAATCTCTTTACTATTTGGTGGCGGTTATATTATTTTCAATTGCAATATACAGAATAATTAAGAATGAGAAATTTGAGAAGAGGTTTTATCAGAGATGGCATAATGCTAGGAAACAAGGATATTGGATAAATATAGCTCGGGAAGTACTTCGTAAATTCATTTTTCTCACCCTCATGTATATTTTTCTTCCATTTATCATAATCGGTAGTACACCAACTGAAGTTGCTTTATATCTATCTAGAGAAGGATTATTTATTTTACTTATAGTCCTGGGACTTGGTGTAGCTGGAGGAATAATTACTTATAATGATAACGAGAAAAGGTATGAGAGAATTCATGAAAAATATGATAGAACACGGTTTATTTAATTCTATAGGAGATTTCTGGCTCATTGGTAAATTTCAGTTTTACGCATTTTTCTCATATTGTTACGCACTTAAACTGTTCAATAGGATTGAAGTTGGTGTGTGGAGAGAGGTAAAGAAATGTCTATTTTCCCAGCATTTATTAACCCTACACTTGAGACAATTGGTGTTATTATACCACTTATTGGAATGCCTTTCCTGATAGTTGCCTTTGTCATATGGCTTATTAGGAAACTCAATAGGATAGAAAAAATGCTTAATGATATTAAGGAAAAGCTAAAATAGGTCAGAGGGTGCTAACATCTCAAACTGCGACGCATTAGTAGTAAAGTGCGCAATTGTAGGTTGTTTGGAAAAATTTGGGCATAAGCAGGCAATCGAATGATAATACGGAATATAATAACAGATAGGTGTGAAAGGGGGTAATTAAAATTAAAAAACTTATTTTAATTCTTCTTTCATTAGTATTATTATCTACAATAATTTTAGGGTGTTCATCACCAGTTGACTCAAAAAGTATAGCAAAGGAAATTGTCATTAATTATAAGACGCAATTATACAATGTTTCGGATTATACCGAGGTAAATGAGGTTTTTTTAAACAACGATGAACTTATTCGATATATAGAAGGATTTAAAGGATTTATGACCGAAGAGGGGTATAAGCGTTTTTGGGCTAACCGTATTCCGACAATGCCATTAGAGGCAAGTAATAATGGAAAGTTTACTTTAAAAATGATAAGTATTGATTTCAAGATTAATACTGAAGAAAGCAATAAAATCATTATGGAATACAAATTGAATTTACAAGCTTCTTATCCCGATACAAATAAGATTGAACCTTTAGTAGAAACGGGTGAAATAGCACTCATTAAGGAAAATAATACATGGAGAATTAACCACGATTGGTTCAGAGTTGCTGATTTACTCAGACAGGAGCTAAGAATGGGTCAAGGTGCAACTATGAGTTTCTAATTTCATCGCTCTGTGGAGTGCTAACAAGATAAGGCGATGTTCTTTTATTACGCATTTTTCTTTGATGTGTAGTAAAATCAATAGGGTTCAAGGGTCCGCCGTGCTTGGCGGCCTCCGAATTCGGGGGCGTACGGTATCGGATAACAGAGGGTTTGCGACATCGGGGTAGAGCATTTTAAGTAATAACCCGACATTGCAAACCCTCAAAACGTCATACGTCATAACTGGGTCGAAAAATGGATTAAGGAGGAGCGGAAGGATGGCCATAATTGCTAGACATAAAAAGAGCAATAAAGTATATGCCCTTATTGGTACAGGTTACGGTGCATACAAAGCAACTACACCGAGTTTTCTAGGTGGGAATCTATTTCCCCACGAAGAGGAAGGGGAAATACCAGTTGCTGCTGTCACTGATGAAAAAGGAGAAATTCAATGGTTCTATACTAATGAGTTAAATGTGATCGAAATAGATGGGGTGAAGATTGAGGAGGTTTTGGCGCCATATCGAAAGGCATCTGGTAAAACAATAGATGAACCCACTATGAACGTTTGCCCTGCTTGTGATACTGAAATCTCCTCTAATGATAGAGAGTGCCCTTTGTGTGGTTTAGTTTTCCAAGTTGAAGAGGAATAGAGACTGCTACAGCAATTCAAGATTACTAAGCACTAATTATTATTTTCGATTTTCGCATTGACAGGGGGTAATTACATGAATCCAATTAGTGTAGACTACATTGGAATATTTTCGATTTTTAATCTTCTTTTTTTGCTCGGTCTCATTGTACTCACTTTTTACCTCATGGGAAGTGCAATACTATTTTTTAAACGTAAAACTCAAAATGATAGAGAACTACTAAACAAATTAGATAAACTCATCGAACTTCAGACCAAACAGAAGAATGAACCTAATAAGTTTTAATAGTTCTAAATACCTCGGGTTATCGTTTGCCGTTACAACGAATAACATGAGGATTCCAGCGAGGGTACGGTGAAGAGAGTTTTTAGGGCAAGCCGCACCATATGTCCTCTGTCACAAGACTTGTAATTTGGAGTTAAATTAAGAGAAGCAAGTCTTGCGCCAGCTTTGAAGGCACGGATATGTCGGGAATCCTGGTACCGTAAAGTGAAACCTAGGTCGAATTCAGTTTAAACAGACATAATCATAATAGTTAAATTACTTATGAGGAAGATGAAGGATGAGAAATGCCCAGGCAATCTTATGCATGATAGTATGTACATTAGTTTTCGCTTGGATAAATATGGGGGGGCTAGTTGATGGACCTTCACCAGATATTTCGAACCTTCTGATCTCTTTAATATTTTTACTTATTTGGTACAGTTGGGGATATATCCAAGGGAAAAAGCAGAATAAACGTTATTTGTTATATGCAAGCACTTTTTGGGGGCTGGGCATTATATCAACGATTATATGTATAATTTTCTCCGGACTCTCAATACTCACAAGTTTATGGTTATTATCATTTGCTTTTATTGCGCCCCTGAATGGATTTGGGCTTCTGACGCATGATTTAACGATAAACCTTGAATACATTAACCTATTATATAAACCTGTACTGCCGTTATTAGCAACATTGATCGGATATTATATAGGGAAGAAAAAGAGAGTACCCTAGATCAAGACGAGAAATTAAAAGTATTAGTTAATGTTAGTTTCAACTGGCTTTAAATGAACAAAGTGTTCCCGTAAATTTGTTGATATGAATGATTATATGGCACCACTACGGAGCACAAAAGCGTTAAAAGTTATTCCGGAGGTGGGATGAAATGAATGTTTTAATTTTTGGTGGGACTGGTTTTGTCGGAAGAAATCTAACAGAGGAATTACTTGCTACGGGATATCAGGTATATGTTGTAACAAGAAATTCTCGAGCAACTTCTGATCGATTAGGAAATAGAATTCAGGTCATCGAATGGGACAATATTTCCTCTCTATCTCGATTTATAAGGTGGACCCAATTGACGTAGTCATTAATCTAGCGGGTGAGTCAATCGGTAATCGTCGATGGACCAATTCAGTGAAAGAGGAGATTATAGCAAGCAGGATTAAAACTACGGGTATAATAGTTAATGCCATTAATAAGGGTACAATTCAACCCAAAGTTTTTATTAATGCTTCAGCAGTTGGGTATTATGGACCGCGTAAAGATGAAGAGATAACTGAGTCTGAAGAAGTGGGACAGGATTTCCTCGCACAAGTTTGCCGTGATTGGGAAAATGAAGCATATAAGGTCCAAAGTAATTTAACCAGAGTCGTAACCGTGCGGATTGGTTTAGTTTTAGGGAATGAAGGTGCACTAGAAAAAATGGCACTGCCATTTAAATTCTATATGGGTGGCCCATTGGGACGTGGAAGTCAATGGCTCTCATGGATACATGTCCAGGATTTAACTAGAATGATAGGGTTTATTATCGAACATCGGGAGCTAGTTGGTCCAATAAATGCTGTTGCTCCAAATCCAGTAAGGATGAGAGATTTCACCAAGATATTAGGCGAAGTCCTAAATAGACCATCATGGTTACCCGTTCCGGAGTTTATGTTGAGAATAGCATTAGGACAAATGTCTGAAATGTTATTACATGGGCAACGAGCTGCACCGAAAAAAATTCTCAATGCTGATTTTACTTATAGGTTTCCCAAGTTAAAGGATGCTTTAGAAAATGCTCTGGGGAACCGGAAAGGATTCTAATAAAATATTTCCGCAACTATGGGAGGATTCCTGGTGTTAGGAAGCTGCGGAACACGAAAACGTTTTTAAGTAAAGGAAAAAAGAAGAATGAAAGAATATATATTTGTGACACTTTTTATTTCTATATCAGCCATCCTTTTAGGTCATAAATCGAATTGGCTAGTTTTCCTTGGAAAAGGGGGCGAACCAGATCGACTTGAGGGTTTAATCGTATCTGTTATCTTTTTGGTTGCGTTACTCTTATACGGAGTCTATATGGGGTATAAGAAACGAGTGAACTTTATGAAGTTCAACTCATTTTACTGGGGAATTGGCTGTCTAATACCATTTATAGCTGAATTTATGAAACCCATTGGTAAATTTGCATTGATAGTAATCCCTGCGGATATACTTTTCTTGGTTCCGACACTGGGACTCTTTTACTTCATGAAGACCGATTTTATTCTAGTCCCTGTTATAAGTTTTATTTTATCGTGGTCTGCCGGTGCAATTGGATACTTTTTGGGTTCATTTTTAACGATAAAAGTAGAAAGTCCAAAGTAAGAGTCACACGAAGAAATTACTATTTAAGATTGGTATAGGGGTTGAACGAGAAATTACAGATGCACGATTAAAAGAAGTTGTCCCAAAATATATTATCAATTTACAAGAGAAGGAGCTTATTCCTTATAATTTACAGATTGAAGCCATTGATAGGGAAAAGAATAGTTCAAGAATAATAGCCGAAAAGGTTTCTAACTCAACTGTAATAAGATGGGTACAATAGAGGGGAAATTTAGCCGTACCGCATTTGAAGGAAATGATGTAGCTTGGAGAAACCACGAAGGAGAAGGAGTATGGATAGTCTAAATAGGAAGCTCTTAGTAGCATCGATGTTTTGTCTTATGTTACTTCTAAATGGATGTGGCAAGCAAATATTGAGTGCTAATCAAATATTAATTATTGATGAGTTAAGTTATTTGACCTTTAATCGGTATCAATCGGAGTTATTGTTCAAGGTTATTGCTGACAGAGCTGAACGTCGGAGCGTCATCGTCTCGACCAACCTGAAATTTTCAGATTGGGTAACAATATTTGAAAATACTACCATGGTTACAGCTCTTATTGACCGGTTGACATTCAGATCCCATGTGTTGAACATGAATTCTGATCATCCATATAGAGCTGAGTATTCCACGCAAGAGTAATTAGAACCAAGGGAAATACTTGTCAGAGTGTTTCCCTATCTTTAGAAGCCAAGTGGTAAACCTTTTCACTGTCAAAAAGTTAAAAGCGGTAAACAAATTCATTGTCATTACTGGTAAACTAATTCGCTGTCACGTGGTAAAAATATGGTCCTTTCCATAGTTAGTTGAATTTTCGGCCTTTTTCAAGCCATAACAATTTCTTTTTTAACATTTCGAAACTATTACGGCCATACATTATACGCTTTATAACTTTAAGCTTATTTACACTGCCTTCAGCGAGTCCATTATTATATTCATATTTAATGGCATTTTTTATAGCTGTAATATCTCTGGTTATGCCATTTATAAATGAAGTTATTCCACGGATATTTAAGCCTGATGCCCTATGTATCCACTGTTCAAATTTGCCAATATTTTTATTCGACAATATTTCTTTGAATTCATTAACTATGTCTATGATCTCCTTGTACCGTGGATATTGCCTATTCACTCTGTCTAAACATTCGGTATCGAGTCCTTTGATTTTCTCTAATTTCTTAAACAATAGTTTTATTAATGTTTTACGTTCCACTAATTCGATATTCCCTGGCACCTTTTTATTGGCAATGTAAGTATTCTGAATCAGCTTCTTTATACGTGCCATATAATGTCTTAGTGTAGAGGATGAACCAGCATAACCTTTTTGGCGGATTTCTGTTTCAATTACAGGTGAGGAGACGCCTTTATCCATTAGCAAATTTATTTCACGTAGGTATGGATCTAAGATGCTTTTCCTCTTAACACTATAGCTTCCATGAATGGCTGTTACATCTTCTTCCAAATATCTTGAAACCGTCTGCCTAGATAATTGTAGCTCTTCGGAAATTGACCTAATAGAATACTTTTTCTCATGCATATTCCTTACTGTATTTATCAATTCCTGCTTCTTTAACACTCTTTGCTCATGGGAAAGTTCCATAATGCTCCTCACATACCGATTACGTTCTTCCTCGCTCATTCCCATCAATCTATCCAGTGTCCGAATATCCATATTCAACTGTTTGCAAATCTGTGTCTTACCGCAACCTTCTACCAGCATTGACAGTGCTCGGTTTGACTTTTCTTCTAATGTTAGTTTTTTGTTTTTTATAGCAATATCCAATGTTTCCGTCACATCAACTTGAGGTTCTTCAGGCAACTCAATGGTTATTTTTGCTTTGAAATATTTCATAAGGAACTCTTTACAATACGAAGTTAAATTCTTAAGTAGATGAAATCGATCACTTACCTGTATAGCCTTGGGATGAGCTGTTGTTATAGCGTTGTGGTAGGTAATAGAACCGTCTCTTGAAATGACTTTAAGATTTGGATAGGTCTTTAACCATTCTACAACATCATCGCATTCTCTTGACGGAATTAGATCAATCACTCGGTGAGTTTCGATATCAACCATGATTGTTCCATAAGATTCCCTTTTCCTAATTGCAAAGTCATCTATACAGACCAAAGTAATGGATTCCTTATCAATTATCGGTGCTTCTTTTTTTAAAAGATTGCAAATAGTACTTTTACCTACTTTCGCAACACTCGTTTTCAATAGGGCAGATGCTGTCAGAGAGCTTACATTCATGGATAAATTAATTATTTCATCTTCCAGGCGCTTTGTCTTCTTGGCCTTGGCCGGCAGGAAATCAAACGTCTCGGCGAATGTTGTATGTTCACACTCTGGATTATGGCAGAACATTTTTTTGTTTCTAAGAATTACAATGACTTTCTTATTCTGCATCGGTAAATCTTGAAAACTTCTGGCATAATGAGAATGGATTTTTGATGAAGGTTGTCCACAAAAAGGACAGTTAACTGTTTCCCTTATTGAAACAACTCGAATGAAAATCGTATCGTCAATTATCTCATGGCTGACGTACTCTAAATTCCCATCTAATAACTTAATAAACTCATCCATCGAATAGCCTCGTTTCAAATGTTTCTCACTATTCATTTATATCGCTAGTCATCACTTAATTCAACTAACTATGGAAAGAACCAAATATTCGTTGACATTCACATTTAACATTAAGCTCTTAGGATCTTGTGTAATAAGTTGTAATGCAATTTGTAATGCAATGAGGAAAATGTAATACAAAAAAACTAGGGAAATATAAAAAAGAATGTCCGCTCTGAACCAGAGCGAACACCTGAAAGGCGCATAAATAAAGGGTTTTAAGGTTTTAAATGATTGGACATAAAGCTCGGTCGACTCCTTGGGGTGGTAGAGGTCGCATGTTCAAATCATGTCGCTCCGACCAGTATTTTCAAGGCTTTCAGCCTTCTTGAAATAATCCAAAATACGAAAGTAATGCAACCAATTTTTAATTAACTTTTCCTACTAGATTCCTCTCATTTTGGGAGGATCTTTTTTTATCCTATTTTTAATAGACCATTCATTTTTAAATTTGATTCCCAGAGATTAAAAAAGACAGGAAATTCAAAATATATAGTTTTTTTGATATATTTCGTGTGATATAATTAGTAAAATTGCAAAGACAAGTAAAAGGGGAGTAGTTTAATGCTAATTCAATCTGCAGTCGATATTGCTCCATTTCTGCAGCAATGGTACGAGCAAGATATTTCGGTCTTTGTATTCGACACAGAAAAAGTTCTTGCTGCTGTTAACCATCCTAGAATAAACCTTGGAGTTAAAGTAGGCGACCTCTTACAGGATCTAAACACTACTATAAGTTATAAGTCTATAACAACAAATCAACGCGTAATACAGAAGGTAAACATCAATAAATCTCAGTTTGGAATCCCATATGTTGCGATTTCAAATCCAATTCATGATCGAGGCCAAGTTGTAGGAGTAATGACGGTCGTTCTTTCAACAGAATCATTTGATGCCTTACTTAGCATGGGCGAAGAGATATTAGCAGCTGTAGAGCAAATCTCTGCGTCTGCCGAGAACTTAGCTAATGCAAGCGAAGAACTTTCGGCTAATGCTCAAAGTATGAGTGACGAAACAGAATTAGTCCGAAAGGAAATCAATCATGTAGCAAAGGTAACGGATCAAATGAAATCAATAGCGGTCCAGAGTAATATACTCGGGATAAATTCATCAATTGAAGCGGCTCGGGCTGGAGCAGCAGGCAAAGGCTTTGCCGTAGTGGCTGAAGAAATACGTAAGCTGGCTGATACTAGTAAAGCATCTGCAGTAAGTATTGAAGATGATGTGAAAAAGGTTCAGCTATCAGTGAACGTCCTGATTGAATCTTTCGCTAATCTAGCCGCGGTAAGTGAGGAACAAGCTGCAGGAGTAAGTGAATTAACGAAGGCTTTGACGCAGATTAGCCAATTGGCTGAGTCGTTAGTTCAAAATGGAAAGATAGTATAATACTTGTGATATATTAAAAGTTCTGTGCTCCTTGTCTATTTCAAAGTTTGCCTAATGATCATAAACCAGTCAATTATTTTTTTTAGCTTGTATGTTCCAAAGCAAAAGAATCGAAGCAGTAAAACCTGTTGCAGTTAATGATAGCCATAACGGTATTTCAGAAGATGCTTCTGGTACCCCGGCATTCGATGCGGAAAAACTTCCAACTGCCAAAACAAGAGTATAAATTGCGCCCTTAACACTCGATATTGTTGCCAGTATATACCCCCAAGGCTTACGTTTGAATAACCAAATTGCCCCCAAAACAAGAACAGGAATGAGTAGTGATAAATCGAGGGCGAATATTATAGATGTTGGGTGACCTGTCTTTGTATCTATTGGTGGAACCTGCCCTGTTGCTATGAACCCAAGTGATTGGATAATATAAACTGTACTTAAGCCAATGGCAACAAACAACATGTATCCGCCAATAAGCTTTACGGGCGTTTTAGATCTAAAAGATTTGGCTATTTTATTTGCGTCAATGCCTATGAGCGAAAATATAAGTGCATAAATTGAGAGTGTAAAAAGAGCCACATATAAGAGAAAAAGATTCTTAAAAGAAGCCCCAAAAAGGTAAAAAGCAAAATTATAGAGCATGTAATCAAGCATTCCTAGCCATACCAACTGTGCTCTTAGTGAACCTCTCATAGATAAAAGGATTGAAATAGCTAAACCAGGAACTGCAACAAACAGGGTAACTAAGTCATTTCCGCGCCATACGGAATTTACAAAAGTGTTGTCACGGTAGAGGTCGTCGATGAAAAGCCCCCCTAAAGCAGCAATCAAGGACAATACCACAATGGCGATGGATAGCGCATATCCGATTTTGAGTTTGGAATTCATTTCTTTCCTCTTTGTTAAGTATAGTAGTCGTATTTTCAACAAGGGATTACAATTATCCTTCAAGAGTTTTTTCAATTTCTATGTTTCTTTAAAGAACTACACTAGAACGTCATAATTGACCCATTTCGCGCAACAAGTAATTCACCTTTAGTTGTGATGCCTGATGCGACCGATGCTTGGGTGCAGACTAAGTCAGGCAATAAACGATCAAATATAATAAATTTGAAATAGTAAACAGAATGCCCGGAGAATAATCTTCGGGCTTTTATAATGCAAAAATTTAGGGAGGTTCAAGATGAATGGGAAGGAACTAGCTTTCAAGTCAGCGGTGGCAACCGTAGGGACAGCCAATACAGGCTGGTGTGGAATTTCCCTAAGCGACTAGATTATCAAAAATATACTAATTGTATTCATAAAGCGAAGGAAAAGGTGGAAATATAAAACATGAGAGGACAGGCCATTTTATTCAAACAAAAACGTCCACTTGGCCCTTGAGGGTACAAAACAAAGTAGAAGGAGGAAAACGAATTGTCAGAAGCAGAAAAACTCGAACGAGGACTTGCAGCGAGACATATTGAAATGATTGCACTAGGAGGCACCATTGGTGTTGGCTTATTTATGGGGTCAGCGACTTCAATTAAGTGGGCTGGGCCCTCCGTTCTCTTGGCTTACGCCGTTGCAGGTATTTTCCTCTTCTTCATCATGCGTTCAATGGGAGAAATGCTTTATGTAGATCCAACCACCGGTTCTTTCGTTACTTTTGCCCACAAGTATATTAGTCCCTTATTCGGTTTTGTTACTGCCTGGAGTTACTGGTTTGCATGGGTAACCATTGGTATGGCTGAAGTTACGGCCATCGGGATGTACATGAAATTCTGGTTTCCCAGCCTGCCGCAATGGATTCCTGGGGTGTTCTTGATTATCATAATTGCAGCGGCCAACTTAGTATCAGTCAGGTTTTACGGTGAGTTTGAATTTTGGTTTGCACTCGTTAAAGTCATAACCATTGTAGCGATGATCTTCATTGGAGCTGCCCTAATCTTTTTCGGATTGGGCAACAACGGTCAAGCTATTGGCCTTTCAAACCTCTATAGCCATGGTGGATTTTTCCCTGGTGGTTTAAAAGGATTTCTGTTCGCCATACCACTTGTCGTGGCTGCCTACCAGGGAGTAGAGATGATCGGCATCACGGCAGGTGAAGCGAAAGACCCGCAAAAAAGCCTAACTAAAGCCATCGGAAATATTATTTATCGCATCTTGATCTTCTACATAGGTGCTATCTTTATCATTGTAACCCTTTTCCCTTGGGATGAGCTCGGAACTCTAGGCAGTCCGTTTGTTTCAACGTTTGCCAGAATAGGGATCGCTTCTGCTGCAGGGATTATCAATTTCGTTGTCATTACGGCAGCTGCGTCCGGCTGTAACAGCGCGATTTATAGCTCTGGAAGAATGCTATACTCACTAGCTGTTAATGGACAGGCCCCTAAATCGTTGGCTAAAGTTTCTAAAAATGGAGTCCCTGCCAACAGTATCCTATTGACCATTGGAGGTCTGATTATTGGAGTAATCTTAAATTACTTTGCTCCAGAAAAACTCTTCGTTTATATTTACAGTGCCAGTATTCTTCCTGCTATGATGCCTTGGTTCGTTTTGCTCATTAGCCAGCCCCAATTCAGAAAAGTAAATGCCTCTGCAATGAGCGCTCACCCCTTCAAGATGCCCTTCTCCCCGTATAGCAACTATATAACGATTGCATTTTTATTAGCAGTGCTCATCGGCATGTGGATTAACCCCGATACTCGGTTATCTCTGATCGTTGGGATAGTATTTATTGCTCTTGCCATCGTGAGCTACTTTGTATTCAAGATTGGAAAGCTTCAAGAGAGCAATTAGGCGAGTCACAATTAACCATCATATATAATTAGGGTAGCCAACTTGGGGGATTCACACTAGGAGGGCTGACGTTTGGGTAAGAGTACAGTCTTTGATTTAATTGGGCCAGTGATGGTGGGACCGTCAAGTTCGCACACGGCAGGGGCAGTACGTCTTGGCGCTATGGCCTTAAAAATATTAGGAACTGAACCGATTGAGGTAGAGATTACTTTACATGGTTCCTTTGCTGAAACCGGAAAAGGGCATGGTACGAATTTTGCCCTAGTTGCTGGACTTCTTGGTATGCGTACAGATGATGAACGAATTCCTCAAGCAATTCAGCTTGCAGAGGAAAAGGGAATTAAAATCCTTTTCAAGACGGGGAACCTAGGAGAGGTGCATCCCAATACAGTAAATTTTCGTTTAACCGGACGAGATGAGAAGGTCGTCGAAGTGATGGGCTCATCCATTGGTGGTGGCAGAATTGTAGTCAGTCGTATCAATGACTTTCAGGTTGAGGTCATGGGAGATTATCATACTTTGATTATTATTCAAAAGGATTTACCTGGAGTTGTGGCCCATATAACTTCTCTTTTAGCGACCGCTCAAATCAATATTGCCCAGATGCGTGTTTCACGAGAAAAGAAAGGCTCTCAAGCCTTGACAATTGTGGAGACAGATCAGGTGATTGAACCGGCAGTCCTAGTTTTAATTCATAAACTTCCCGCGGTTTATCAAGCAATTGCCATTGAACCACTAGACTAAGGAGGAACATTCATGCGTGCTTATCAAGATTATGTTCAGCTTGCAGAAAAAAGAGGGTTGAAAATTGGAGAAATTATTCTAGCCGAGCAAGCAGAAGAGTCTGAGAAGCCAGAGGCCGAATTACGGGAACGTATGCGTTTAAACTTGAATGTCATGCGAGAAGCTGTGCATTCAGGATTAAGTGGGGAGCGCAAATCGCTCTCAGGGCTCATCGGGGGCGATGCAGCTAAGGTTCAGGCCCGTTGGAAGAGTGGAGAGAGCCTTACCGGGGAACGGATTAGCGGCGCAATTGCCCGGGCCTTGGCTGTTTCTGAAGTCAATGCCACCATGGGGAAAATTGTGGCAGCCCCCACGGCGGGTTCCTGTGGGGTTTTACCGGCTGTGTTGTTCACGGTAGAGGAGGCTCTGAATTGTCCTGAAGACGATTTGGTGACAGCGCTCTTCACTACAGCAGGGATTGGAATGGTTATTGCCGATCGGGCTAATGTTTCAGGTGCAGAGGGCGGGTGTCAGGCTGAAATTGGTTCAGCGGCAGGGATGGCAGCGGCCGCCGCGGTTGAGCTTTCCGGTGGATCTCCAGGCCAGACGGGTGATGCAGCCGCGATAGCCCTTAAGTCCTTGTTAGGGTTGGTTTGTGACCCCATTGCGGGGCTGGTAGAAGTTCCATGTGTGAAGCGCAATGCTACAGCAGCAACGATCGCTCTTGCTGCAGCTGAGATGGTTCTCGCTGGCGTGGAGAGTAAGGTTCCCCTTGATGAAGTGATTGATGCTATGAATGAAATCGGTAAACAGATGCCGTGTAGCCTCCGAGAAACGGCTCAAGGAGGTTTAGCAGTGACGCCAACAGGGCATAGAATCAAAGCTGATTTTCTATAATATCCAGTCCAGAAAAATGGTTCATAGAATCTTAAAAGTGCCAGCATTTTACCCGAAGTAAGAAGGAAGTCTGCACCTGTTAAAGAAATGTAAAACCCGCAAACTTGCATCGTAATCAAGTTTGCGGGTTCTTAATTAAGGTGTTGAATCCAAAATCGATTCAATTAAAAAACACAGGCTTAATTTTCCTGTGTTTTTTCAAACGTCAATTTTTTTTGGCACTTGGGGCAAATAGGTTCATATTCGTTATCATAGTCTATATTGTAGAACTGGAGGATTTGGGAGGGACATGTTGAATCACATTTCACTAATTGTTCAGACATAAAAAACATCTCCTCATCAAATTTTATTTTTCATAAATTAAAATATTCTCTTAATTCTTATTATTATAATACATCAGTTTATTCTAAAATTCAATATCTTTTGAACCGTTTTCAGAACATTCTTTTTCTGTTAAATTTTTAGGTTGTGGAGAGATGAGGTGTACACAAACTTAAAAGCCTTGAAGTAAGCAACTTCAAGGCTTTAAGAAGTCCTGGATCTAATTTAGGTAAAGGCAAATTC
Source organism: Desulfitobacterium elongatum (assembly GCF_055378975.1). Taxonomy (NCBI): domain Bacteria; kingdom Bacillati; phylum Bacillota; class Clostridia; order Eubacteriales; family Desulfitobacteriaceae; genus Desulfitobacterium; species Desulfitobacterium elongatum. Next base: position 1,910,249 of record NZ_AP038772.1, read on the forward strand.
GAGGATAAAGAGAGCTATTTTGCAGTGGAGTGAGCAGCTGCATTTTCTCCTGCTATGCGGCCCGAAGTCCATGCGAAACCACTGGCCAGTCCTTCATAAGGAGGATACCCCTTGCCTGCATAGTAGCCACCTGCATTCGTTCCTGTTGCATACAAGCCATTTATGGGGTTGTAGTCTATGTCAATGACTTGTAGTTTCTCATCTACCTTAACTCCACCGATAGTACCTAAGTTTACAGCACGGCAGTCAAAGGCATAATAATCACCTTTTTCCACGGTATACTTTAAAGAAGCAGCAGATTTGTTATAATCTGTATCTTTTTTGTTTTTTACCATGAGGTTGTAACGGTCAACGGATGCTTGAAGTTCATCAGCATTCATTCCAGCCGCTTGAGCTAGATCGGCAACTGTACTTCCCTTAAAGGCAGTTCCTGACTTAACTGCCTGCTCAGCCAGAGCTACGAAATCATCAGGTTTCATGTTGGCACCGGGGCCAGATTTTGAAATACGCATGGAGGTTCCTTTTGTATAATCTTCCAGGGTCGCCTTATCTACAATAAAATAGTATTTTCCATTCGCAGCATAAGCAGCATTTGCCCACAAAGCTGTATCATATACGACATCCTCGTTTACGAAACGGGAGCCTGATGCATCTACCCAAAGAAGGGGAGACATGAGCATCTGTGTCATGCTGGAATTTGAGAATCCGGCAAGGTGTTCGCTGGTTTCAGCAGCAACTTTTGATTCTGCGAGCTGAGCAGCATGAAGGAGGGGAGTTGCGTCCCATCTTATTGCTCCTACTTCTTCTAATGACGCAAGCCCCTCACCATTGTTGGGCATACCCAACTGATTGAGGTAAGCATTGTTGGAAGCCTTTTTCACCTCTACGCTATTGGCACCAAAGCCGCCTGTGGATACAACGGTGGACTTGGCATGGACAGTTAGGATACCTCCGTCCTCTTTGGTAGCTGTAATCCCGGTTATATTACCATCAGCATCCTTAATGATAGATTTCAAACTGGTATTGAGCTTTAGCTCTGCACCCATCTCACCGAGATGTTTGTATATTTTTTCAAATCCGGCAGTGGTATCAACATATTTATGATAGACCTTATACTGATAGGGATCATTCTCATGGGCAAACTGGGTAGTTTCCTGCTGAAGCTTAAATTCCATTCCATATTTTTGCAGCCAGTTGATAGTGTCAGCAGATTTTTCTACTATGGCACGCGTTAATGGACCATTTGAAAGGTATTGGTTATACTCTAATAGCCTTTTTACCGCTTCATCCACTGAGAGGTTCAAATTTTCTGCTTTCTGTAAATCTGAATTTACTGCGAAGAAACCGGAAGATAATCGGGTGTTACCACCTACGGCTGCCGTTTTTTCTATGATCATGACCTTGGCTCCCTTTTCTGCAGCAGCAAGAGCAGCTCCAGTACCGGATCCACCGGCACCTACTACTACCACATCGACGGTAACCTCTTCATTGGTCCCCTTTTTTGCGACCTCTTTGTTTTTCCATGCATTTACATCAACACCCGCCTGAGTAAGAGCTTTTTCCACTGCAGCTAACACAGCATGACTGGTCACACTGGCACCAGATATAGCGTCTACCTTCAGACTTTGGGCATCTACAATGGCCTTTGCCAGCTTAGGAGCTGCCTGGCCACCTATTGTGGGAGTCTCTTTGCTTGCATCAACTTCAATGGCGGATACCGAACCTTTGTCCGTAACTGTAACCTTTACAGTTACGTCACCGCCTAACCCCTTTTCGGTAGCGGTATAGGTTCCCGCCTTGACAGACGATACTGTGGAAGTTGTTTTACTGCAGCCAGCCAGTATCGATAGGAGCAGCGTAAAAGTTAGCATGATGCAAAGAATTTTTTGAACTCTCAATTTCTGTTTCACATGATCTCCCCCTTTTTTTGTTTCTTGAAACTTCCTCTTATTTGTTTAATTACAGGAACTAAGAGCAATATATCACAAACATCAGCTATACCACATGTATCTATCATTGCAAGAAAAGTGGTTTATTTTAAGATTTGAGAGCAATTTTTTTATCTACACACTTTTAATTGTAAAGCAGGGCATGGCAGAGTATACTTTAATCATATTTTTACTCTTTCTGCTAATCCTCGAGATATCTGGATTTTTACAGATTAACTGATTTGAATACTTCACCAATGGAGGTTATATGACATTTCAACCTGCCTCACAAATTAGACGGATTTCAAATGAGAAAAGTAGTTATTTTTTTCACTTAGATAAAATGACTGGCTACTATATTCAGGAGTGCACAGCTTTTGAAAAGGACAACTCCCTTTTTGCATTGGCTGCCCTCCCGACTGACGGCGTGCCCGTTCATTGCTCTAGCACCTATATAAGTATACTTTTCTGTCATGGTGATGCCTATGTACTCATAGATGGCCGTAAAACGACGTGCTTTGGAGGAAATATATTTCTGTTTCGCCAAGGATGCAACTTTATTGTAGAGCCGCAGGGTGGAGCAGAGATTTATTTTGCTCTTTTTAAGAAAGAACTGTTTGATACCTTATTCTTCTCACAGATCGCAGATTGTCCACTTATATATGACTTTTTTCTTTTAAAAGATTGTGACAATGAATTCTTGTATTTTGATTGCAGCAATGAAACGCCCATCTGTTTATTTGCTCAAGCTCTTGAACTGGAACTCTGCAGCGCGGATAGCCTGACAGATAAGACTGTGCGCTGTTCCACCGTCCTATTTTTATCTAATCTTCATCGCGTACATCGCAGCAACTTAGTAATCGCTGAGTCAAGCATGATGAAGAATTATATGATCGGAAATATTCTAAAGTATATGGCTGATAATTATGATACCGCCACCTTATCCAATACAGCCGCCCATTATAACTATCACCCAGCTTACTTTTCCACTATGTTTCGGGAAAAGGCATATTGCAGCTTTACTACAAAGCTACACGAAATACGATTGGAGCAGGCTCGCCGCATGCTGGTGGGCACTAAGCTTTCCATTCAGCATATATGCGATAGTATTGGCTTTCGGGAAAAAAGCTATTTTTATCGCTGTTTTAAAAGAGCTTACGGAGTTACACCCGGTCAGTACCGGAAAAAATTCAGGTGCTGAATAAACATCGATTTGAGAAAATCTGACTTTACTCTCCCGCGACTGTCTATATGGCGTCAGACAATAGAAAATACAATTAACCCGCTTAAAGCGGGTTTCTTTTGTTCAACAATTTGTCAGACTGAGGTGATATAATCTAGTCTAAGGTGGTGGATTACTCCTTTAGCACTAAAGATAGGAGGGAGGTATCATTATGAACGAGGAGAGAATAGTCGGGGGTATTTTAGGCGTCGTAACAGGTGATGCACTCGGTTTACCTGTACAGTTTCTGTCACGTACAGAAGTGCGTAAGAACCAAGTTAGTGAAATGCGCGGTGGTGGAGCATATAATACACCACCAGGTACCTGGTCAGATGATGGCTCTTTGACGCTCTGCTTAGTGAAAAGTCTTATCGAAAATGGATATGATTTGAAGGATATTGCTGACCGATTTGTATGCTGGTTTCGAGACGGCTATTGTACACCCTTTGGTCAGTCCTTTGATATCGGCCATGCTACAACGGTTGCTATGAGGCGTTTAATGAGCGGCGTACCCCCCTTGGAGGCTGGCCCTGCGGATGAGAATAGTAACGGGAATGGTTCTCTTATGCGGATATTGCCTGCGGTCCTCTACTTTTCTAACCTCCCAGACACCGACCTGATTGAGAAAGTCTGTGAGGTTTCGAAAATTACACACGGGCATCCACGTAGTCAATTAGGATGTTCTTTGTATGCACTGTTTGTTAAAGGGTTATTAGCGGGTGAGCACCCAGACGAAGCTTACAAAAATCTAAGGGTTAAGGGACAAACGGTTTTTAGAGGTACAGAACTAGAGAGCGAGTTACTCTACTATCAGCGCATAATGGATGGAACACTCATCGAATTAAACGAGGACGAGATTAAATCTTCAGGATATGTTGTACATACCTTAGAAGCAGCAGTTTGGTGTTTTTTAACCACTAAGAGTTTTGAAGGAGCTCTAGTTAAGGCAGTTAACTTGGGTCTTGATACAGATACAGTTGGGGCGGTAACAGGTGGTTTGGCTGGGGTGTACTACGGCTTAGCGGGTATTCCGGAAGAGTGGATGACACAAATAGTTAAGTACTCAGAAATTCTAAACTTAGGTCGGGCATTTGCCCAAGATGTTATTCAAAGATGAAATAATAGTGATCTATTGTTCGAGTAAAGGGCCGCCTACGTTTGCCTGAGTTAAATTTGACTTGCAAAAGATTGTGCAATAATATACAATTAGTCCGTAAACTATCCTAAAAAGTATCGTACTGAAGGCATGAGGGTTAGTCCCAAATGAGAAGGCGAGAGAATAGTTGTTATTGATTCGGGTAATCTATCTACAAGATTGTCTGCAATTCATATACTATCCTTGTCCTTCTAAGCGCAAGGATAGTTTTTTATTTATTGACTAATATGAGAGGAGTTCATTAATGGATTCAAGAATTGCCATTATCGCAATCATCGTTGAAAATAAAGATTCAGTAGCAAAGTTAAACTCTATTCTTCATGAGTATAGTGATTATATCGTAGGAAGAATGGGGATTCCCTATCGGAAGCGTAACATTCAGGTCATCAGTGTTATTGTGGATGCACCGAACGATGTCATTAGTGCACTCTCTGGAAAATTGGGCATGTTACCTAATATAAACACTAAAACTGTTTACTCAAATGTGTCGCATACGGCAAATCAATAATCAGGAGGCTGTTTAATGTATAACAGTAAATCTAAAGTTGCAACTGAATTTATCAATGACGAAGAAATTCTGGACACACTTGCCTATGCGCAAAAAAACAAAAGTAACCGTGAGCTCATTAACAGACTTATCGAAAGGGCTAAGGATTGTAAGGGCTTAACCCACAGAGAAGCTGCAGTATTATTAGAATGTGATTTAGAAGATGAAAACGAAAAAATGTTTAAACTCGCTAAGGATATCAAGCAGAAGTTCTACGGGAATCGGATTGTCATGTTTGCTCCTCTTTACCTTTCTAATTACTGTGTAAACGGGTGTGTTTACTGTCCTTATCATTATAAGAACAAAAGTATCTCAAGGAAAAAGTTGTCACAAGAAGATATTGTACGTGAGGTTATTGCGCTTCAGGATATGGGACACAAGCGTTTAGCGTTGGAAACTGGAGAAGATCCCGTAAACAGTCCAATTGAATATGTCCTTGAAAGCATCAAAACAATTTATGGTATAAAGCATAAAAATGGAGCCATCCGTCGTGTCAATGTCAACATTGCTGCGACTACGGTAGAAAACTATAGAAAATTACAAGAAGCAGGGATCGGAACGTATATCCTTTTCCAAGAGACCTACAACAAGAAGAGCTATGAAGAGCTGCACCCAACAGGTCCCAAACATGATTATGCCTATCATACAGAGGCTATGGACCGCGCTATGGAAGGCGGGATCGATGATGTAGGGCTTGGCGTCCTTTTCGGCCTTAATATGTACAAGTATGACTTTGTAGGTTTACTCATGCATGCTGAGCATTTAGAAGCAGCCATGGGAGTAGGACCACACACCATCAGCGTTCCACGTATCCGCCCTGCTGACGATATTGACCCTGAAAACTTCTCCAATGCCATATCAGACGATATTTTTGCCAAGATCGTAGCCGTTTTACGTATCGCGGTTCCCTATACAGGAATGATTGTATCTACACGTGAATCTCAAAAAATTCGCGAACGTGTCCTTGAACTAGGTATATCACAAGTGAGTGGGGGCTCCAGCACCAGTGTAGGAGGTTATGTCGAACCTGAAGCAGAGGATGATAATTCTGCACAGTTTGATGTGAATGACACTCGAACTCTCGACGAAATTGTGAATTGGCTGATGAAAATGAACTATATTCCAAGCTTCTGCACGGCTTGTTATCGAGAAGGAAGAACGGGTGACCGTTTCATGAGCCTGGTTAAATCAGGACAGATTGCAAACTGTTGCCATCCTAATGCTTTGATGACGCTTAAGGAATATCTGGAGGATTATGCTTCTGAGGATACGAAGAAAATAGGCGAAGCCTTGATTGCAGAGGAAGTTAACAAGATACCGAATGAAAAGGTTAAAGCAATAGCAAAAGAGCATCTAACAGAATTAAAGGATGGAAAACGGGATTTTAGATTCTAAATGTGTTTAATGCAAAAAGGCGAGTTTAAGCTCGTCTCTTTGTGTTTTATAGAGTACGCTCCTACTATTTAACTCTAGTTACTGCCACTCGCCAAACTTCAGGACCTTCCTCTAGATACGTCCAGTCATACTGCTCTGGGAAGTCTAAAGGGAATTTGTGCTTGAATATAGGTTGTAAATCATGATCATTAACAAGCTCCATTTTTTCACCCATCTTCAACGATTGAAACGTTCTTTGTACCGTTGGATATCTATCCTTATGAGGTGATATTTCCCGTATATCTACTCTTCCAGCGAATTCAGACATGTGCAATTCCTCCTCATACTCATGAAAACTAAGTTCTTTTATTATATCCTGTATGTACACTCAAAATTACGTCTAGTAATAGGTCTAAATGTCTCCTTGACCTCCAGAAAACTCATCCTCAAAGGTTTATTAATATCTTTTTGCTTCAATAATTAAAGAGATGGTATAAACCCGCAATCCCTGTGAATTACGAATAGGGAATTTGTGGGTTTTCTTAATGTGTGGACTGAATATTATAAAGTGCTTACGATTTAATTGAATAGGGGGAGATCTTTGAGGATTAAATGTTGAATTTTAATACATACTAAGACATTAATGGGATAATCCTTTTCATGGAGGAATAGATAATGAACCTCGACAAAGCATTTTATCAGAGCCTTATGAAGAATTTGTTCGCTGATCCTTGCGAAGTAAAGTATTGGGATGGGGAAGTGGTGAATTATGGAGGGGGGCAGGCTCAATTCAAAATTGACTTTAAGGAGCCGATTGCCAAATCAGAATTAATAAGTGACCCCTCCATAGCCTTTGGCGAAGGGTATATGCAAAAGAAGATTGACATTGAGGGAAGCGTCCAAGAAGTGATTGAATCCCTCTATAATAATCAGCACAGCTTTCTGAACCAGAAAAATCCTTATGTAAAACTCGCGAAATTCATCTCAAATAATACGCGTAAGAGTAAAGAAAATGTTCAATTTCACTACGATATTGGTAATGATTTTTACCGATTATGGCTGGATGAGAGCATGACGTATTCCTGCGCCTATTTTAAGACACCTAATGATAGTTTGAATCAAGCACAGAAGAACAAAGTGGAGCACATACTTCGCAAACTTAATTTGCAGCCTGGGCAAACACTTCTCGATATCGGCTGTGGGTGGGGAGAACTTATTCTTACCGCTGCAAGAGCATACGGAGTCAAAGCGCTGGGGATAACCTTGAGTTCAGAGCAACTCGACCGTGTCAGGGAAAGAATTCAGACTGAGGGCTTGAACGACCTCGTTGAAGTCCAGCTCATGGATTATCGGGAATTAAAGGGACAAACCTTTGATCGGGTGTTAAGTGTTGGGATGATCGAGCACGTAGGAAAGGAGCATCTGGAGGAATACGTCTCTACGGTCCACTCTCTCTTGAAGGAAGGGGGCGTGTCGCTCCTGCATAGCATCACAGGATATGTAGGAGCGGGGACAAACAGTTGGATTAGTAAATACATTTTTCCAGGGGGGTATATTCCTTCTGTTCAAGAGCTGGTCTCACTTGTGGCAGCGAATAACTTCTATCTCATCGACCTAGAAAGCCTTCGTGAGCACTATACTAAAACCCTAGAACGCTGGGCCCAAAATTTTGAAAAGGCTATGCCACAGATCCAAAAGATGAAAGATGAGACCTTTATACGGATGTGGCGACTCTATCTTAATTCCTGTGCCGCTTCCTTTCATTGCGGGAACATCGATCTTCATCAGTTTTTGTTTACCAAAGGAGTTAACAATTCTTGGCCAACGACCCGTGAATATATGTATAAATAATATTAAAAACCTGCAAAGCGCTTTAAAATGCGTTCTTGCAGGTTTTGTTTACTTACTCCATATTAGACAGGGGAGCATGCAATATTGGCAATGCTCGCACACTACTTATACCTTGGCATAGCGTTTGCATAGATAAGCATTATATTCCGTGCTTAATTCCAGCGCAAGCAAGGGAAGCTAGGATGTGCATGAGAATTATTTAATAAAGTTAAACGAAAGGAGAGAGAAATACGGCGATGGTTTTTACACGACTCGGAGATGGCTCGATATTGAATGCCACGGTCGATCAGATTCGAACAGATCTTGAAGCTGGAACGTTAGATGCGGCGGAGAGAGCGAGTATCCCGACGCTCTCAGAAGATGAGCTAGCACGTTTACATGAGATTATATGCCGACCGGGCAAATTTGTTGGGGTCGAAAAGGGGAACGAAATCATTATGACTGGGGATTCACCTTCCATTGGGGCAGTCCCACGGGGATTTATGGTGAATCGGATTCAGCTCTTACAAACGTATGAACGAGTATTAGGGATGGATTCTGCAGAATCAGGTTTTATTGACTACAGCTACAAAGCAGTAAAGGGGATCGCTTCTGAGGAGAGGGCAATCATTGAGCAGGCTTCCCAGGTTCTTACTATTCCACTCTTTTATGGGGCAATGCCTAATCTGGGGCTTTACAGTCGTCCTGATGGGCCAGTGCCCAATTGGGCAGAGCTTCTTCCTCAAGGAAGGATCGCTGAGGCACAAGCAGCACAGGAAGAAGCGATCGATTACTGCGTTGAAGATCTTGTTTATGTCGCCAGTGAGGTATATGAAGGCGGTGCTCAGGGAATCGACTTTGATACGAGCGGGGCGGCGGGAGATGCTGATTTTTATGCAGCTTTGAAGGCGACAGAGATATTAAAGAAGAAGTATCCGGATATCTGCATCGAAATGGGAATGGCTGGAGAGTTTGTCCTTGGTATGCATGGGAATCTTTATTATGACGGAGTAAGGTTAGCTGGGCTCTATCCACATGAGCAAGTCAAGTTGGCTCAAAAGGCAGGGGTGACGATTTTTGGCCCGGTGGTGAATAATATCTGCAATAAATCCTTTGCGTTTAATTTAGCTCGTGCAGTGACCTTCTGTAAATCGTGTGCCGATGCTTCAGATATCCCAGTTCACGCGAATGCAGGATTAGGAGTAGGAGCAGTGACGACGGTAGAAGTCCTTCCTGTGGATATTACAAGTCGTGTATCTGTTGCCATGGCTGAGGTCGCGAAGATTGATGGGTTATAGGTAGGTTCGGGTGATCCCTGTGGGATGATTGCAAGTCATACACTCGCCTCGGGCATGGGCGGATTGCGTACAGCCGGAGATCTGGTTGCTCGGATGCAAATGACCCGTGGTATGAGAATTGGCGAAGCTAAGCAATATGTTGCAGAAAAACTTCGTGTATCTACCCTGGAATTAAGTGATGAGGTCATCATGAACGAGGTCAGAGAGGATCTGAACATCGGTCGAGTAACCGCTCCACCCGGAAAAGCCAGGGGGATTCAGGCGCAAATGAACATTGGTAAAGTTCTAGGGATTGAGATTAACTCAGTCAAACGCTTCTTAGATAAACTGATTTAAGGGGGGAATGCAATGGAGTTATTTGCAGCCGCTTCAAAATCGATAGTCGATATGGATTTGGCGAAGGCTGAAGAAATTGCCCGACTCGGATTGCAACAAGGAATTGACCCTTTGGAGTTAATGACCCAAGGGTTTATTCCAGGAATTGTTCAGATAGGAGAGCTTTTTGAAAGGGGTAAAGTCTTTTTGCCTGAACTCGTCATAGGCGCAGGGGTGATGGAAAAGGTATCTAGTATTGTCAATGAGTCCATACACGTCTCGAACACTTCACGGGAAGGGATCGCAGTCATCGGAACTGTGAAAGGTGACGTTCATGATATAGGAAAATCTATTGTCGTTTCTTTGTTCAAAGCCAATGGAATCCAAGTCTATGATGTCGGGAGAGATGTTCCCACCCATAAATTCATTGAGAAGGCCCTTGAGGTCAAGGCAGATATCATTGGGACGAGCGCCTTGTTAACCACGACGATGCAGGAGCAGAAAGCGTTGGAAGATACCCTTCGTAAAGAAGGCTTGCGGGATCGGTTTGTCACGGTCGTCGGGGGGGCCCCCATCACAGAACGGTGGGCAAAGAGAATCGGCGCGGATATCTATGCAGAAAATGCGATCGACGGCGTCAATAAAGTACTAAGAATTTTGCGAGGAAAAAGGTCTTTATCCTAATTCTAAACCGTCTTGAACCCATCCAGCCAAACCGGGCTATATGGGTTCTTTTGCTTCTATCTAGATTAGGGTATAAATCCGGAATTGGAGCGTAAGTTGCAATAATACAGAGCGAGGAGAGTAGGAGATAGGAACATATATAGAGGATAAGAAAGTATAAGAAAGAGGGGTAGGGATGAACAAACGCTCACGAGCTTTTTTGGCCGATTCGTCGTTGATTCTTATAGGGATGATTTGGGGACTGAACTTCACTTTAATTAAATTCGCTATTGGAATCATTCCGCCCATGGAGTTTATCGGACTCAGGTTTTTCATTGCAGCCCTCATCCTTATGATCTTTTTTCAGAAGCACTTACGAGTAACCCAGCGTGCTGAATTATTGGCAGGGAGTATTATCGGGATTTTTCTCTTCCTCGGATTTCTCACCCAAACGATAGGCCTACAGTATACAACTCCTGGAAAATCAGGCTTTATAACAAGTTTGTACATCGTTATTGTTCCCTTTATGGCCTCCCTACTGAAACGAAAATTTGTAGGCTGGGTTCCGATCACCGGTGCAATTCTCGCCTTGAGTGGCTTGTGCATGATCTCAATCTCCCTGAATGAACTTTTCTTTCTAAGCAAAGGGGATTTACTTTCAGTCGTCTGTGCGGTTTTCTATGCGTTTCATATCCTTGCAGTGGAGCATTACTCCCTAAAGTATAATCCTTATGTTTTAACTATTGTACAAATCGCGTTTACAGGAATTATGAGTATGGTGTATTCATTGACCTTTGAACCCGTTCAGCTAGAAATCCCCCCTTTCGTTTGGGGAGCTGTACTTTATACGGGTTTACTTGGGACTAGTTTTGCCTTGGTCATCCAAAATGTTGCTCAGAAATATACTTCTTCCTCTCATGCGGCTCTCTTGATGGGACTTGAGGCACCTTTTTCTTTGCTTTTTTCGATCTGGATCTGGGGTGAAGCTCCTTCACCACGCGGCCTCATCGGTAGTACCCTGATCTTTATAGCGATTCTCTTCGTTGAGCTTGGGCCTTCTATATTAAGTAGATACCTGACGAAAAGTCAGCAGTCGGGTGCCCAAAACGCGCTTACCAGGAAGAAGCAAAATTTATAGGGAGGTGCTTTGTGGGCTGAATGAGCATAATTACATGAGCAAGATGGAATGAGAATTGCATATAAGAAAGCAATAGACTGTGAAGTCGTTAAGATCCCTTAATATTGCTTACTAAGAACATGAGGTAGGGAAGGGGGACGTTGATGAAGACTCGATAGAATGTAAATAAAGTGAATTATTAGAAAAAAATGGAAGTAGCAGAAGGAAAAGAAGCTTATCTGTAGAAATCAAGTACGGTAATATTTCTGGATATTTAGAATATTCCTAAAATGGGAGGTTGATAGGAATGATTATCGGAGGCTGTCCGTATGGAACACATCGTGTCTTAGAGCCAAAAGGTGTTTTACCTCAACCGGCATGGAGAATAGACAACACAATGGAGATTTATGATAATGAGTTACTTATCCAAGTGGACACCTTAAATATCGATGCAGCAAGCTTTACTCAGATTAAGAAACAAGCGAATGGAATTCCTGAAGAGATGGCCAAGACGATGTTGGACATCGTTGCAAAACGCGGCAAGCATCATAATCCTGTCACTGGATCCGGCGGAATGCTTATGGGGACAGTGATAGAAATCGGGCCGAAGTGGGAGGGGAAGACGCCTGTTAAGGTAGGTGACCGGATTGCTACCCTTGTCTCACTCTCTTTAACTCCCCTCCAAATTGATGAGATCAAAGCGATTCATATGGAAAAAGAACAGGTTGAAGTAGAGGCAAAAGCAATTCTTTTCAGCAGCGGAATTTATGCAGTCTTGCCCCAAGATATGTCTCCCTCCTTAGCCTTAGCCATTCTTGATGTGGCCGGGGCACCCGCTCAGACGGCCCATCTGGTTAAACCGGGTCAAACTGTTTTGGTAATCGGTGGCGGTGGGAAATCCGGTATGCTCTGTTTATATGAAGCTAAAAAGAGAGCCGGGATTACAGGGAAGGTTATCGGTATCGGCTCAGGCAAAACCAGCTGTGAGCGGATGCGTCAGCTGGGGTTCGTAGACGCTGTCCTTCAGGTGGATGCGACAGATCCCTTAAAAGTAATGCAGAGTGTGGCAGAAGTTACGGAAGGTAAAATGGCAGATATGACCATCAACTGCGTAAATATACCGGGCACGGAGATGGGCTCGATCATGGCGACTCGAGAGGAAGGAACGGTATATTTCTTTAGTATGGCAACGAGTTTTACTGCTGCTGCACTCGGAGCAGAGGGCATCGGGAAGGATGTAACGATGTTAGTCGGGAACGGCTACTGCCGAAATCATGCGATCGTAGCCTTACAGACCGTAAGGGAAAGTTCCGTTCTTTGGAATATCTTCCAAGAACTTTACGCCTAAGCGATGTTTAACTGGGCCAGACTCCTTGAGCATGATCCAGCAATACTTACCGTTGTGGGCATGGCGAAGAACGCAGGAAAGACTGTAACCCTCAATTATATACAGCGCCATCTCCATGCCCAAGGTCGTACTTTAGGACTAACATCTATCGGCAGAGATGGAGAAAGATTTGATTCCTTAACTCAACTTCCGAAGCCTTCCATTACAGTTCAGCCTGGCATGATCCTGGCGACAGGAAGCAAGCTTATACCGAATACGCATACATTGGAACGTGTCGAGAAAACAGGAATTCATACTCCTCTTGGGGAGATAGAAATCTATCGTGCCTTGCAAGAAGGGCAGGTCATTCTTGCAGGGCCGAGTAAGAATTCTGAAGTCAAAGAGGTCCTAGGACGGTTAGCTCGTCATGGGGCACAGTGTATTCTTATAGATGGAGCGTTTAATAGACAAAGTTCTGCTGATCCCAGCCTAACTCATCACGTGATTTTATCCAGTGGAGCGACCTTGAGTCGAGATCTGGAGCAAGTCGTCCAAATGACAAAATCACGTGTCGAACAGCTGACTCTTCCAATCTGTTCTGAACCTGATCTCTTGGATAAGGCTAAGCAAATGGAAGCGAAAGTGGCCTGGAGATGTGGCAGTAAATTCTATGAAATTCCGGGAGTAACCGCCCTTTTGACAATGGAAGAGTGGGTCGAGCTCTTTGCAAAAGGAATATCCACCCTCTTCATCAAGGGGGCAGTCAGTGATGCCTTAGGGGAGGCCTTACGCAGAACGGAGAATCCTCCTAACGTTATCCTTAAGGATGGTAGTAAAATTTTTTTAAATCCTGGCCTTTGGAAGCAGCTCAACTCGCATGGCGTGAGTTTTGAGGTGGTACATCCGATTCAGCTACTCGGTGTAACCGTAAATCCAACATTCCCTGGGGGAAAGGGCTTTCAGGCGGAGGAGCTACTTAATGCGATGGGGAGGGCCTTAGATCCTCTTCCTGTAGTCGATGTTTTGAGAGAGAAAAGATTTAAGGCATCAAGGTTTTGAGGAGGAGTAAAGCTTGCAAAGACACTTAGAGACTGAAGCAGATATCTACCTTGTTTTGGTTTTGAACCAAATTCAGGAGGCAGTACAGGTTGTAAATTCAGACGGAATTACCGTTTATTACAACCGTGCAGCCGCGGAAATGGATGATTTGGATCCTGCTGAGGTATTGGGTAAGCATGTTTTGCAAGTCTATCCTTCTTTAACTTTGGAAACCAGTAGCCTAATGCAAGTGCTAAGAACCGGGGAGCCCGTACTGAACTTGCAACAAACTGTCGTCATCAGTACGGGCAAGATAGTGACGCTCCTTTATTCTACTTATCCGCTTTTTCGTAACGGGGAGCTCATCGGAGCCTGCGATATATCACAAGATATAACTGCGATTAAGGAATTATCGGAGCGGGTAAGAGATTTACACTCGGAACTTTTGGATACCAAAGTCAGTGCTCGAAAGAAATCTAAAGTTGAACCGGGGTGTATGGCCCGTTATCAGTTTAATGACATCATTGGGAGTTCGGAGTCCATGGTTCAATTAAAGATCTTAGGCCAGCGCGTGGCTGCAAGTTCGTCTCCTGTACTCGTGATTGGAGAGACTGGGACAGGTAAAGAGCTTGTCGTTCAATCGATTCATAATGCTTCCCCGCGCAAGAACGAGCCTTTTGTTGCACAAAACTGTGCTGCACTTCCCTCTACTTTATTAGAAAGTATCCTGTTTGGAACCGTGAAAGGGAGTTTTACGGGTGCGGAGGATCGTCCAGGGCTCTTTGAGTTAGCGGATGGGGGCACGCTTTTCTTAGATGAGATCAATTCCATGCCCTTGGAACTACAGTGCAAACTACTCCGAGTATTGCAAGAAGGCACGATTCGGCGCCTCGGTGACATAAAACTTCGTCCCGTTAACGTGAGGATCATCGCCTGTATGAATGTTGACCCTGAAGAAGCGGTACGCAATAAAGAGTTGCGTATTGATCTGTACTATCGTCTGAATGTCGTCTCTATCAATGTCCCATCCCTACGGAATCGGAAGAAGGATATTCCCGCTCTGACGGACTCCTTTATTAAAAGGTACAACGAAACTTTGAAATGTCGTGTTAGCAAGTTAAGTGAAGAAACCAGCCAAGCCTTTATGTCTTACCACTGGCCAGGGAATGTGCGCGAATTGCAGCATGCGATTGAACATGCCATGAACATGGTATCTGGACAGACGATTCAGCTTGAACATTTACCGTTCCACTTACAAAAATGGTTCGAGAATCAATCGGTTGAAGCCAAAATGTCGCCGTCAGAAGGGAGTTTGCCTGAGCTTCTCAATTACTACGAAAAGAAGCATATAAAAGAGGCAATGGAAAAGTGTGCAGGAAACATTTCTAGAGCAGCCGCCTTGCTAGGGATACCTCGTCAAACCCTTCAATACAAGCTTAAACTTCACGAGATAACGAATTGTGAAAGACTTAATCTATTAAAGGGGGGGATCAATTGAATCCAAAACTTCATCTTGATCCAGTGCTTATCGCTCGGGGGAGGGAGTTAGCAAATCAAATCGTTCAGAAGATCCAAGAGCAGATTGAGACACGGACGACCGTCACGGTCGAACGCTCGGTTCTTCGATTATTAGGAACGGATGGGGTGGATCAGGCAGAGATTCCACTCGTAAATAGTGTGGTTGATAAAATTCGCAATGCTGGTGGGCTAGGAAAAGGTGCCCTATACTGGGTTTCTAATGCCATATTGCAGTTAAAGTTATCCCCTCAACAGATAGCAGAAGGGGTTGCTCACGGGACAATAGATTTGATGAGTCTTCCTGTGAGTCCGAAAGATGAGATTGAAGCTTTAGCCTTGAGCCTAGCAGAAAAGGCCTTAGCACAAATCAAAGCTCGTCGCGAAGAACGGGAAGCTCTACAAAAACAATGGGGCAAGGGGCAAGAACCCCTTCTCTACGTCATTGTTGCAACGGGTAATGTGTATGAGGATGCTATTCAGGCTCAGGCAGCAGCCCGACAGGGAGCAGATATTATCGCCGTGATTCGAACCACGGGACAGAGCCTCTTGGATTATGTACCCTATGGGCCTACGACTACAGGCTTTGGGGGAACCTACGCCACACAGGCAAACTTCAAGATTCTCCGCCAAGCCCTCGATGAAGTGGGGCAAGAGGTGAATCGCTACATTCATCTTACAAACTATTGTTCAGGTTTATGCATGCCAGAAATCGCAGCGATGGGTGCTATGGAACGGCTGGACGTAATGTTAAATGACTCAATGTATGGGATTATTTTCAGGGATATCAATATGCAGAGAACGTTTGTGGATCAGTTCTTCTCTCGGCTGATCAATGGTTATGCCGGAATTATTATCAATACCGGGGAAGATAATTATTTGACCACAGCAGATGCCCTCGAAAGTGCACATACCGTGATAGCCTCAGAATTAATCAATGAACAGTTTGCCTTCCGTTGTGGTATGAGCGAAGAACAACTTGGCTTAGGGCATGCTTTCGAGATTGATCCGAAGGTGCAGGATGGCTTCCTGTATGAATTGGCTCATGCGCAACTGGTTCGCGAGATTTTCCCGAATCATCCGATTAAATACATGCCCCCTACAAAGTATATGACAGGAAATATCTTTAAAGGGCATGTCCAGGACTCACTCTTTAATGTCTGTTCGATCATGACCCAGCAAAGCATTCATCTCCTGGGTATTCTTACGGAAGCCATTCATACTCCACTGATGCAGGATCGCTATCTTAGCATAGAATCTGCTCGCTACATTTTTAATACCATGAGAAGTCTATCGGAAGAAATCAGTTTTAGACCCGAGGGTTTCATCCAACAAAGAGCGAGCCATGTCTTGAACGAGGCAGTTCTTTTCTTAGAAAATGTAGAGAAGATTGGTCTGATGGATGCCTTAGAAAGAGGATGGTTCGCAGATATCTCCCGTTCTCCGCTAGGTGGAAAGGGTTTGGAAGGGGTAATCAATCGTGAACCGGATTACCTGAATCCCTTTATTCCATTGATTCTGAAAGGAGGAAGGGGCTGTGCTTGATCTCACTCACATTAAGCCCTATGGGGACACCTTAGATGATGGAATCGTTCAGTTAGCTTTTACCTTACCCGTAGAGCTTTCCGGAAAAGCAAAAGAAGGGGCTAGACAGCTAGCGCTACAGATAGGATTTGAAGAGGCCTCTGTCGTTTATGCAGAGTCCCTGAGCACGAACTTTAGCTTCTTTGTGCTTTATGCAAAATGTGCCAAGAGCATTGATCTTACCCAAGTCCTTGTCCCTGAAGCGGAGTTGAAGCTTCTAAGTAAACAGGAAGTCGATGAAACGATACAAGTGAAATTCCAGCGCAAATTGACGGTCATCGGGGCTTGTATCGAAAGTGATGCCCATACAGTGGGTATTGACGCGATAATAAATATGAAGGGCTTTAATGGGCATAAAGGTCTCGAGAGCTATCATGAGATTAATGCTCTGAATCTAGGAGCCCAAGTAACCTGTGAAGAAGTGATCCGCAAAGCCTATGAGGTAAACGCGGATGCGATTCTAGTATCCCAGGTGGTAACTCAGAAAAATATCCATATTACCAATCTCACAAAATTAGCAGACATGCTTGAAGCAGAAGGATTAAGGGACAAGATTGTCCTCGTGGTCGGAGGCCCAAGAATTAGCCATGAACTCGCCAAAGAGCTGGGTTATGATGCAGGCTTTGGACCCAATACCTATGCAGAGCATGTCGCTTCTTTTTTAGTGGAGGAGTTAAGCCGAAGGCAAAAGGTTTGAAAACTGAGGAGGGGAGACTATGGAAGAAGTGATCATCCGACTTCGAATGAGTCATCATGATGCTCATTATGCAGGTGGACTCGTCAATGGTTCCAAAATGCTCGATCTATTTGGAGACGTTGCAACCGAGCTACTTATTCGATTGGACGGTGATGAGGGATTATTCGCTGGCTATGGCAATGTCGAGTTTAAAGCTCCGGTTTACGCAGGAGATTTCATCGAGGCCCGAGGAAAAATCACGAAGATCGGAAACACCTCTCGTCGAATGGAGTTTAGCGCAGTGAAAGTCATAACACTTGAAGGGAGTTTGGACGTTCCCTCAGCTGCCAAAGTCTTACCCGAACCCGTGGTGGTCTGCGTAGCTAGTGGCACCTGTGTCGTTCCGAAAGAACTACAAAGAGGGGGAAATCAGATTGGATAAACTCATCATCACTGTTGCCCCAGTCGGAGCAGAAGCCACACGTCAAGATAATCCGAATCTTCCTCTAACTCCCGAAGAGATCGCTAAAGAAGTGGTGTTGTGTGCAGAAAAAGGGGCATCTATTGTCCATCTCCATGTGCGAGATGAGGAAGGAAAGGCGACTCAATCCCGAGGGGTCTTCGAGAAGACAATGCAACTCATCAAAAAGGAGTGTAACATCATCCTTCAAGTTTCCACAGGTGGAGCGGCCTGGATGACTACGGAAGAGCGCTTGCAACCCGTCACACTGAAGCCTGAGATGGCCACTCTCACTACGGGGACCGTGAATTTTGGGGACGATGTCTTTTCTAATCCTCCAGGAGTCATAGAGTATTTTGCCCGAGAAATAAGTGCTTACGGAGTAAAACCCGAGATTGAAGTATTTGATGTTGGGATGATTCAGAATGCTCTTACCCTTGTGAAAAAGGGGTTATTATTGCTCCCCCTTCATTTTGATTTTGTCATGGGGGTACCTGGTGGAATTCCGGGGGATCCAAGACATTTACTCCATTTAGTGGAATCGATTCCAGAAGGATGTACTTGGACCGTAGCAGGGATTGGGCGCTTTGAACTTCCTTTAGCCACTATGGCGATTCTTATGGGTGGAAATGTTCGAGTAGGCTTCGAGGATAATATCTTTTATAAAAAAGGTGTTTTGGCTGAAAATAATGCGCAACTCGTCGAGAGAATTGCGAGATTATCTGGAGAGTTGGGACGTCCAGTGGCAACGCCTGATGAAGCAAGGAAAATTCTAGGCATATAATCTCGGACCTGATGACCTGCCAAGAATTGAGCAATAGCGCTTAATTCTTGGCAGGTAATGTGAATGGAAAACTCAGATATGAATTTACTTCTTATAGCTTACTTTATGGAAAACAGATGTTAAGAAATCGTCAATTTAGTCATCATCGTCAGTTCTTGTGTTGTAGGCATCTTGCATAGAGTTAAGTTAAGACCTTATTAGTAATATGGCACAAAGGTTGCATAAGAAATCTAATATGCAATTGAAAAAGGTAATTAAGTTATTGGCTTTATTATCTGAATATTAGAAAAAGTTTATCTGTAATAACCATCCTTCTAACGTCTTTCTAAAATGATGGCTTTGGGAACATAGTGTTCCTAAAATAAATAAAAGGAGGAATGGTTATGAGTTCTAGTAGTGACGGTCATGAATTACACAGAAAGTTAGGTCCGCGGCTTGTTTCGATGATTGCTCTCGGGGGAGCAATTGGTACAGGTCTATTCCTAGCCACAGGGTATGCGGTCAATACCGCTGGTCCAGGAGGAGCATTAGCAGCGTATGCAATTATCGCATTCATGGTTTATTTCATAATGACAGGCTTAACGGAAATGGCCACCCACATGCCAGTCGCTGGTTCATTTGAGACCTATTCTACAAAATATGTCGATCCAGCCCTCGGCTTTGCCATGGGATGGAACTATTGGTTCGCTTGGGCTATTACCTTAGGGGTTGAAGTTGTCGCTGGTGGAATTTTGATGAAATACTGGTTTCCGAATGTACCGGTTTTAATCTGGAGCATCTTCTTCCTCGTCCTTTTGATTGGGCTTAACTTATTGTCAGTTAAAGCCTTTGGAGAAGCTGAATTTTATTTTGCTGGAATCAAAGTGGTCACTGTTATTATCTTCCTTGTTGTAGGCTTTCTGATGATATTCGGAATTCTTGGAGGTCAGAGAGTTGGAATGAGCAATTATATCTCGAACGGTGGTCCCTTCCCTCATGGCTTTATGGCAGTCATTCAGATTGCATTTGCAGCGGCATTTGCTTTACAAGGTACGGAGTTACTCGGAATTGTGGCAGGAGAAAGTGAAAACCCAGAAGAAACGCTTCCGAAAGCCAATCGTTCCTTAATCTGGCGGGTAGTTCTCTTCTACGTAGGTGCGGTATTTATCGTCGGTGCCTTGATTCCATGGGCGGATGCCGGAGTTGAGACGAGTCCGTTTACACTCATTTTTGAAAAAAGCGGAATCCCTTATGCTGGAGATTTAATCAACTTTGTTATCATTACCTCTGTCCTATCTTGTGGAAACTCAGGAACATATGCAGCGTCTCGAGTACTATATGCCTTGTCTAACGAAGGAAAAGGGCCAGAGATTTTTGGTAAGGTGAATAAAAACGGGGTACCGGTGTATGCCCTCTTAGCAACCGGAGCAGTGGGTTGTGTTGCCTTTTTAACCGGTTTCTATGCGGAATCCTCTGTCTATATGTGGTTATTGGCTATGTCAGGGTTGACAGGTCTTTTTACATGGCTCGGAATTGCGTTTACCCATATCCGCTTCCGTAAAATATACCTTGCTGAAAATGGAGACCTATCCAAACTTAAATATGTCGCACCGCTTTATCCTATAGGATCGATATTAGCTTTCATCATCTGTGCGATTGTTACCGTGGGCACTCTAATCGATCCCGCATCTCGGCTCTCTGTTTATCTAGGCGTTCCGGCCTTCGCTTTACTCTGGATTGGGTACAAGATTAAATATAAAACGAAATTTGTAACGGTAAAAAGTATTAATAATTCAAAGGGAATAAGTGGGTAAAGTTTTTAAGCCTAAGTAGTTGTAGTGCATAACATGGCTGCCTCGCTGAAGGGCAGCCTTCATTTCTCCTTAAAATACGTTTTGAATTTTCTCTGCCCGAAACTATGCAGTCGATGCCAATAACAGGGCAGAAGAGTAAGGCGAGCCCCGCGAATATCCTCCTTCCCCTCCTATATTATGCCTCGATGTTAAGCCAAGTTCCCTGGCACAGATATTGCAAATATAGTGTAGTAAACATCGTGGTGCTAAACATCAGGGAGGGAGCGGAGAGTATGAGGGATTATCATGATATCCCCTTGTGGGCAGAAGTTACAGAGGAACAGTGGTTTGACTGGCATTGGCAAGTCGCTCATCGGATAACTTCACTCGACCAATTAAAACAGGTATTTGATCTAACCCTTGAGGAAGAAGAAGGCATCGTGAATTGCTTGAAAAGCTTAAGAATGGCGATTACACCTTACTACGCTACACTCATTGATCCGAAGGATTTGAACTGTCCCATACGGAAACAAGCAATCCCCACTTCAGCTGAGTTGCATCATGGCCTATTCGATATGGATGATCCCTTACACGAGGATAAAGATGCGCCTGTTCCAGGACTCACACATCGATATCCAGATCGGGTGCTGTTCCTTGTGACAGATCAATGTTCTATGTACTGCAGGCATTGTACTCGTCGTCGGATAGCTGGAGTTCATGATCAGGCTCGTTCAACGGAATCTATTGATCGTTGCATTCAGTACATTCGGGAGAATCCTGTTGTCCGCGATGTTGTTTTATCCGGAGGAGATAGTTTCTTAATCTCTGATGAGAGAATCGAATATATATTAAAGTCACTTCGCCAAATTGAACATGTGGAAATCATCCGGTTTGGCACGCGTACTCCGGTAGTCCTGCCTCAGCGTATTACTCCTCAACTCATCGAGATTCTTAAACGATATCATCCTATTTATGTTAATGTACATTTTAATCATCCCAAAGAAATTACACCTGAAGCGACTGAAGCTTGTGCTCGTCTAGCTGATGCGGGTATACCCATCGGAAATCAGTCCGTTCTCCTAAGAGGGGTCAACGATTGTCCAGAAACTCTCAAAAAGCTCATGCAGCAACTTCTGAAAATTCGGGTTAGACCTTATTATATCTATCAATGCGATTTGTCCCAGGGAATTGAACATTTTAGGACCTCGGTCAGTGCAGGAATTCAGGCGATTGAGTACCTGCGAGGGCACACTTCTGGGTTAGCGGTTCCAACTTTCGTTGTGGACGCTCCGGGTGGAGGGGGGAAGATTCCGGTTATGCCACAATATCTAATCTCTCAAGGCCCAGGGCGAACCATATTAAGGAACTATGAAGGGGTAATAACGACCTATACAGAACCCAAGCAAATGATTGATCCTGAGGCTCTGTGTAAAATCTGTGGGGGAAATCATCACGAGACGAAGATTGGATTAACGGGTCTACTCAGTGGTCAAACGATTTCTTTAGAGCCCAATAATCTGTTACTGAGAAAAACAGAAGATTGACAGGACACGGCATGGGATCGGGGTATTTCGGGCTAAAAAACGGGTGGTAGAAAGTAGGCTGTAAACAAAGGCTGTTTACAGCCTTTTCCCAAAAAGACAATTGGAAAAGCAGAGGAGGATTAGGTATGGCCAAATTTTCTTTCGAGAGTCAACCCAAGGTAAGACTCTTAAGTCATAATCAAATTGAACTGCTGCATGAAAAAGCACTGGTTATCTTAGAAAAGACCGGAGTCAATTTTGATTCGGAAGAAGCTCTACAAATCCTTCAACATCACGGGGCCAAAGTCGACTTCCAAAGCCGAATCGCTAGAATTCCGCCCCAGCTGGTTATGAGCGCACTAAATAGTGTGCCGGAAAGTATTCAACTCTATGACAGGGAAGGCAAACCTTCAGTCTTTTTAGGTGGGAATGTGCCACATTTTGACCCAGGATCGGCACCGATGAATTTTATGGAATCCGATGGGAAGACAGTTCGGCCTGCAGAAGCTCAGGACCTAATGAACATATCCAGAGTCAATGATGCTTTAGATCATATCGCACTGCAGTCCACCTCCGTTGTATTACACGATATTCCAAGCGAAATCGGAGATAGTTATCGTCTGTATCTTCTCCTGAAAAGTTCGCCCAAACCCATAATCACAGGGGCGTTCAGTATCCAGGGATTATCGGATATGCGGGATATGTTGGCTGCTGCTGTTGGGGGATACGACGTTCTTAAGGAGAAGCCCTTTGCCGTTTTTGATATATGCCCCTCTCCACCGCTCAAATGGACCAAGATCAGTTCTCAGAATATCATCGATTGCGCAAGATATGGTTTGCCTTTGGAAACGGTATCTGTACCCATGCCCGGGGCTGTGGCCCCAGCTACACTTGCCGGGTGTTTGCTCGTTCATACGATAGAGACCTTAAGTGGGATTGTTCTTGCTCAATGTGTTAATCCGGGCACTCCGGTCGTTTATGGTGGGGCGCCGATGTATTTCGATATGCGGCAAAGTACGACATCCTTAAATTCGATTGAAACTTCATTAATCAATACCGGTTATGCGCAGATGGGCAAGTATTATGGTATCCCGACGCATACCTATGCAGGTTTAAGCGACTCTAAACTCATTGATGCTCAGGCGGGACTGGAATCCGCTATGAGTGCAACCGTTGCGCTTTTGGCAGGAATTAACGTAATCTCAGGAGTCGGTGTTATGGAGTTTTGTAATACCTTTAGCTTAGAAAAGTTAGTTATTGATAATGAAATTTGCGGAATGGCTCTGCGTTATGATCGAGGAATAGACTTCTCTGAAGAGTCTTTAGCAGTAGATCTTATCTGTGAACTCGGACCAGGGGGGGATTTCTTATCCACTGATCATACATATAAATGGTTTAAGAAGGAACCCTATCTCCCTTCTAGAGTAATTGACCGGAGAGGCCGGAATGGATGGGAAGAGAACGGAGCATTAAGTGCTTTTTCTCAAGCTCAGGAACGAGTTCGGTCGATCCTTGAAACCCATCATCCACGTCCATTAAGTCCGGAAAAAGCAAAAGATCTTGATCAGGTGATCTCAAATATTATGAGAAGACATAGCATTGCTAGCTTACCTTTTGGACCTGAAGCATAATTCCTATAAAATGCCGAAAATTGAGCATTCCACTATCTACTTTTCGGCGTTTCAGGGCAGGGAAGCTGCTTGAGAATCTTGGCATGGTGCTTGCAAAGTATCCTTGATAGTCCTATAGGATAGGAACTGGTTGTTGAATCTAAAGAAATGAGGAGATGGGGTATGGCCGATATCTGCACTGCCAAACAAGCTATAGAAAGCATTACTGAAGGAATGACCTTAATGATTGGGGGCTTTTTGGGAGTAGGGACACCGGATGGATTAGTTCAAGCCCTCGTGGAGCAAGGAACAAAGAATCTAACTGTGATTTCTAATGATTCAGCCTTTCCGGGTAAAGGAATCGGGAAGTTACAAGACAATCGACAAATCAGTAAACTTTATGCTTCATATATTGGCGGTCATCCAGGTACTGGCAAGATGATGGAATCAGGTGAGTTGGAAGTCATTTTAGTTCCACAGGGATCCTTAGCTGAAAGAATCCGGGCAGCGGGGTCAGGGTTAGGAGGGGTCCTCACTCCGACGGGGGTAGGGACAATAGCAGCTCAGGGTAAACAAGAAATATCAATGGAGGGCAAAAACTATCTACTCGAACCCCCCCTTTATGCAGATGTAGCTCTATTGAAAGCGTACAAGGCAGATCAAAGCGGAAACTTACTCTATCGATTGTCCGCACGGAACTTTAATCCACTCATGGCAATGGCGGCAAAGCTCGTGATTGTCGAAGTTGAAGAAGTGTGTCCAATCGGTTTACTTGATCCGGACCATATCATTACACCGGGGATTTTTGTGGATTGCCTGGTTGAAGAGGGGAGTTAAACCATGATACTCAGAGATAATCGACAAATAATTGCCCAAAGAGTTGCTCGTGAGTTGCAAAATGGAGACGTAGTTAACCTAGGGGTTGGAATGCCAACTCTGGTAGCGAATCATTTACCCGAAGGAGTAACCATTATCCTTCAGTCAGAAAACGGATTTCTTGGGCTTGGCCCACAGCCTGAACCGGGAACAGAGGATAAGGATCTAGTCAATGCAGGGGGTAAACCCGTTACACTAAAACCCGGAGGTTGTTGCTTTGATAGTTGTACCTCGTTTGCAATTATACGGGGTGGGCATGTTGATGTGACGGTTCTTGGTGCCTTAGAAGTGGATGAACAGGGGAATTTAGCCAATTGGATGGTTCCGGGAAAGATGGTCTCCGGAATGGGGGGCGCCATGGATTTGGTCGTTGGCGCCCGGAAAGTGATCATTGCGATGGAACACTTAAGCAAAGATGGCTCTCCGAAAATCGTGAAACAGTGCACCCTGCCTCTTACTGCGAGAGGAGAAGTAGATCTGATCGTGACAGAACTCGCAGTTATTTCTGTTCAGCCGGATGGATTACATCTTCTGGAGATTTCAGAAGATACCACACTCGAGGAAGTTCTCACAGCCACCAATGCAAAGCTGATCCTACCAGAAGGTATAACCCAAACGTTCTAAGTCTACTATTGGACAGCGTCCAATAGTATGACATAGACAGATAAATACGTAGGGAAAAAGGAGGTTAAACCTGTGTCAAAATTCTTTACCCGCATGGGTGACGGATCGGGAATATACATGACCGAAGACGATATTCGCTATGACCTCGAAGAAGGTACTCGAGACGCTGCAGACCGAGGGAAAATCCCTGAACTGACAAAAGAAGAGCTAGAACGTCTTTATGAGATTATCACCATGCCCGGAATCGTCGTTGGTGTAGAACGAGGAAATGAAGTCGTCACAACGTCCGATTCAGGGGGATGCAAAATTACTTATCATGCGAACATAGCGATTGATCGATCAACTGCAGTTCTAATCCATGAGAAGGTCCTTGGAGCGGATTCTCTGGATATTGGACATATCGACTACAGTTACAAGGCAGTTAAGTCGGTACTCCACGATGAAGCAGCAGTGATGGAACTCACACAACTTAATGCTGTCATGCCTGTTTTATACGGTTCCATGCCAAACTTAGGTCTTTATACGAAACCGGATGGGCCAGTGGAAAACTGGGCTGAATTACTCCCTCTCGGGAAGATTGCAGAGGCGAGGGCGGCACAGGAAGAAGCAGTTGAGCATGCTGTGAAAGATATCGTCTATGTCGCCAGTGGAATGTATGAGGCGGGAGCAGACGGGATGAACATCGATACTTCTGGGGCCTCGGGAGATGCGGATGTCTTAGCTGCACTTCAAGCGATCGAGATCATCAAGCAGAAGTATCCCGACTTCGGAATTGAAATGGGGATGGCCGGAGAATTCATCCTCGGTATGCACGGAAAGCTCGAATATGATGGGGTGAGATTAGCTGGACTCTATCCTCATAAACAAGTGAAGCTCGCAGAAAAGGCAGGAGCCAGTATTTTTGGACTCGTTGTGAATACCAATAGCAATATGTCCTTTGCATGGAACCTTGCCCGTACAGTGACCTTTGTTAAAGCGTGTACGGAGGTGGCGAATATCCCGGTTCATGTGAATGTTGGGATGGGGGTCGGAGCGGTACCGATGAATGAAGTACCTCCGGTCGATGCGGTATCGCGTGCAGATAAAGCCTTGATAGAAATCGGAAAAGCCGATGGATTATAGATAGGCGTAGGTGACCCCTTTGGGTTGGAAGTAGCTCATGAAGTATCTGCAGGCATGGGCGGAATACGTACTGCCGGAGATCTGGTATTACGGATGCAACTGTCTAAAGGCATGAAGATTCATGAAGCGAAAGCCTATGTTGCTGAAAAACTTGGAATTGATCCCATTGACTTAAGCGATTGTAACATCATGCGCGAGATTAGAGAGGATCTAAATCTCGGGCGTCCGATGCCACCCGATCGTGTTGCTAAGGGGATGGAAGCCAAGATTCGAATTGCCAAAGTATTAGGGTTAAAGATTAACTCTGTGGAGCGGTTTTTGCAGAAGGCAGGGCTCGTTTAAGGTGTTCGCAGTTGCGTATCTGAGAAGAGAATGAAAGAGATGGGGTCGTGTAGCTTCTCGCACATCCGGACCTTCGGGCGTGAATCTCCACCGGAGACTCACGTACTTGGCGCTCCGGGGTCGTCTCACTCGCTTCCAAGGGAGCACCTTCGGCGGATGAGCATCATTTGTGGAATGCCGCCTCGGGCGAAAATGTCCACTGGACACTTTCGTTGCCAAACCCTTCTGCTTTCTGCATGTGAACCAGGTGGCGCTGCCGCTAAGGCGCGAAAGCCTACGACGGCTTTCGACCCCCTGGAAGCCTCGTTCGCCTTTACGCCCCTCCACGCAAATCGTTCTCTCCTATGCGAGAAGCTATGCTTTCGGGTCTTTTTAGTTTTTTATTGAGAGGAGAGTGTAATTTTGACGAAAGAAGCGATCATTAGCCAAGCACGTGAAGCAATTCTTAATTGTGATGCAGAGAAAGCTGTCGTCATTGCGAAGCAAGCTTTGGAAAAAGGAATCGATCCCGTAGAGGTGTTGACGCAGGGGTTCAGCGTTGGAATTCGTGATATCGGGGATCTCTTTGGTCGTGGGGAGGTTTTTTTACCAGAGCTTATCCTATCAGCTCAGGCTATGAAAGAGGCTACGATTATTCTTGAAGCAGCTCTTGAGGCAAAGGACCTGCAGAAAAAAGGAAAAATGTTGCTAGCCACTGTTGAAGGCGATGTTCATGATATTGGTAAAGGAATCGTTGTTTCCATGATTAAAACTCAAGGGCTTGAGGTTATTGATTTAGGAAGGGAGGTCCCTGTTCATAAGATTATTGAAAAAGCGGTTGAATATAAGGTCGATATCATTGGTACAAGCGCTTTGCTCACCACCACTCTTCCAGAACAGAGAAAGTTAGAAGATGAACTGCGTAAGCATGGGCTCCGTGAACGATTTAAGACTATGGTCGGTGGTGCACCCTGCACACAACGCTGGGCAGATCGGATTGGGGCTAATGCCTATGGTGAGGATGCGGCGGAGGCCGTAACGAAAGCCCTGGCGCTCCTCCAGGGGGTGACCTAATGACGCGAAGAAACCGATCCGCTGGAAGTAGTTTCATAGAAGGCTTTGGTCTCAATGTGTTTTCTAAGGAGGCACTGGATCGTATACATCAAGCAACCTTAGAAGTGCTATGGTATGAAGGGATAAAGGTCTTTAGTGACTTAGCTCTGGAGATCTATTCCGGTGGGGGCTGTACAGTCGACCTTAAGAGCAGAAAGGTTTATATACCGTCCCATGTCGTAGAAGAATGTATTCGTACTGCCCCATCGAGTGTCCTCCTTGCAGCTCGTGATCCGAAGAATGACGTCGTCCTCGACGGGACTCGAGTAAATTTCTGCAACTTCAGTAAAGGGGTCTACGTGGTCGATCCCTATACAGGGGAAGTGAGGGATTCACTAAAGAAAGATGAGGCTACTGCAGCAATTCTGGTGGATTATCTGGATCAATATGATGTGCTCGATGTTGCGGTTGAAGCAAGGGATGTAGACCAGCGTACAGCCAACCTGGAATGCTATGAAGCTATGGTTACGAATTCAACGAAA
The DNA here is from genome assembly GCF_055378975.1 of Desulfitobacterium elongatum. Taxonomy (NCBI): domain Bacteria; kingdom Bacillati; phylum Bacillota; class Clostridia; order Eubacteriales; family Desulfitobacteriaceae; genus Desulfitobacterium; species Desulfitobacterium elongatum. The sequence goes on from NZ_AP038772.1 coordinate 1,938,526, forward strand.
CATAGCACGCAATCCCCACATAATATCGCTGAAGCTGAAAAACTTATCGAGATGGCCGCAGCCGTCGTCGGCGGTAAGGATAAACTTAGGGAACGGCCTATTACCTCAGCCACGGTATGCCCGCAAAGTCCGCTATCCTTATCGGATGAAACCTGTGAAGCAATCATCACTTATGCAAGGCACAGCTTGCCCATGAATGTCCTCTCTATGGCCATGGCCGGAGGAACCTCCCCAGTAACCTTAGCAGGGACCTTGGTCACCCATAATGCAGAAGTATTGAGCGGGATTGTCCTAGCCCAGTTAACGAACAAGGGGACGCCGAACATGTATGGTAGTTCCACGACAATCATGGATCTTAAGTTGGCTTCCGCCTCGATAGGCTGTCCCGAACTAGGGATGATTAGTGCAGCAGTATGTAAGTTGGCACAGTATTATATGATACCAAGTTATGTAGCGGGTACATAGACAGATAGTAAAGTCGGAGATGAGCAAGCTGGGCATGAAAAAACTTTAACAATGATGCTTGCCGCGTTAGCAGGTGCTAACATGATTTATGGGCTAGGCATGATTGATCTGGGAATGACCCTAGATTTTGCTCAACTTGTCGTAGATAATGAGATAGCTAAAATGGTTCGCACAGTGGTTGGAGGAATCCCTGTAACGGATGAGACTCTCGCAGTGGATGTGATCCGCAAGGTAGGCGCCGGTGGACACTTCCTCATGGAGGATCATACAATAAAACACATGAGAACAGTTCAATCACAAAGCAAACTTTTCGATCGGACGACTCGTCAATCCTGGGCAGAGAGAGGATCAAAAGACCTCGCAACCCGCGCTGCTGAAGAGACCCGCTATATCCTAGAACACCATAAACCCACTCCTTTACCCCCAGGAGTGGGCAACAGACTCCGCGAAATTATCGAAGCAGCCGAAAAAGAGTGGGGAGTCCCGAAAAAATAAAGCAGCAACGGCACTTTTCCACTTTAAAGGAAAAGTGCCGTCACAGTTATTACGAAGAAATCTTATCACATTCCGTCTCACAGTCCTCACAAAACCCCCATAAGATAGAGTGAATACGTGAGGAATTAAGAGCAATACAAGCAAAGAGTGAAGTATTCTCATGAATTAGAGTCCAGAAAGAGATTTAAACGGTATTTTTAATTCTTTTTATTGACAACCTGTGACTTTATGCTAAAATTGTTTTCGATAGGAATTTGGGTCACCGAGCATTTTAATGTTCGGCTCGGATTCCTACCTATTTTAATAAGGAAAAGGGGGCAACGATGACAAGATGAGCAATTCTCTGGGACGTCATGTGTTGGCTGAGATCTATGGTTGTTGTTTCGACATTCTGAATAATCGGGAAGAGGTCGAAGCGATCATGGTCAACGCAGCCCTGGAAGCAGGCGCTGAAGTTCGCGAAGTGGTATTTCACAAGTTCAGTCCTCAAGGTGTGAGTGGAGTCGTAGTTATTTCTGAATCTCATTTAGCCATTCATACTTGGCCGGAACTTGGATATGCCGCTGTCGACGTCTTTACTTGTGGGGATCGTGTCAATCCCTGGGACGCCTGCAATTATCTAACCGAGCAGTTTAAAGCAGGTCATATGACCGCAACGGAAATGAAACGTGGAATTGTCGAGGATCCGAAAGAAGCGGTAAATCTTTAGGAGGGATATTTATTTTATTCCAGACTGAGATAGGGCTGGCCAAATAGACCTTGTAACGGGAGAGTTGCAAGGTCTATTGTTTTCTCGAACGCATTGTAAATAATTTCTAAGGAATTCTTGGATGTTTTTCATTCAGATGTAAAAAATATGTCATAATATCTGTTTCTATATACGCGAAAAGGGCAGGAATTTGAGAAGTCGTCTAGAATACTAGTTAGGTTAGCCTCTAAAATTAAGGAGAGATGGCATTGTTTCGACTTAAAGAGAACTTCAAGAGGGAACTTGAAGAGATAAAAAGTACATTGGGACGTGAAATCAGGTTCAAAGCAGGGGAATTTGACGAACTTATTGATTTGGAGTTTAGCGAGTTAGATAACAATGCATGTGCTCTAATCGTCTTGTCAATCAATCAAGCTTTTGGAGGAAATGCCCGACCTGCCATAGGATTAGCGACGATCATTCAATATATTTTTATGGCCGATCAGGTTCACCGCATGATGAAGGATGACTCCAATCTGGAGGAAAGCAAGCGGCAATTTCCTGTACTTGTTGGTGATTATCTCTATGGAAAGTTCTTTCTCGGCTTATGCAAAGAGAAACTTCTTCGTTTTCTAGCTCCTATGGCTCAGGTCATTGGGGAGATGAATGAAGGCGCGATTTCTCGTTGGTTGTCACAAAGAGAAAAAATCAGTGTAGCTGAGCAAATTCATATTTTAGAAATGGAACGTGCCTCATTAACTGGGCTAGCAGCGAGATTAGGTGCTGACCTTGCAGGATGTTCAGATAAAGTGCAACAGCAATGTGAAGCCTTAGGGTGGCAGTTAGGGGTTGCTTGGGCTGCATCGCAGGATCACATGGAGAAGTCAGTCATCGAAAAGGCCTTGAGTCAAGCTCGAGATATCCTTAAAGACTGGTCTGGTTCGAAGGAGCATTCATTATATGAATTAGTAGATTATATGGAAGGAAATCTCGGGGGAGCATCATGAGTAAATTTAAAGTATTCCTAGAGATGATTAAGATTGAACATACTATTTTTGCCTTGCCTTTTGCCTATCTGGGAGCATTTTTCGCTTCTCGGGGGATTCCTACCGCTTCGGATTTAATTTGGATCACCTTGGCGATGGTAGGTGCTCGGACGGCAGCTATGTCTTTGAACCGTTTGATTGACCGCCATATCGATGCCCGTAATCCTAGGACCTCTGCAAGGGCTATCCCCTCAGGCTTATTAGGGGTTGGGGAGGTCTACATCTATACTCTCATTTCATTTTTGATTTTGGGAGTATCTGCTTATCAGCTGAATTTATTGGCCTTTAAGCTCATGCCGATTGCTATGCTTTTTCTCGTGCTTTACCCCTATACCAAGCGCTTTACCTGGGCCTGTCATTTAGTCCTTGGAATTGCCCTTGGGTTGGGGCCGCTTGGGGCGTGGATTGGGGTGACGGGTCAGTGGGCTCTTACTCCTGTGCTATTGGGTCTTGGAGTTATGCTTTGGGTAGCGGGTTTTGATATCGTCTATGCTTGCCAAGATGCAGAGTTTGATCGAAGAGAAGGTCTTCACTCGATCCCTTCTGTATTCGGGTTAACCCGAGGTTTAGAAATCTCTACTGTTTTTCACGTGATAGCCCCCCTCTTGTTTATCATTGTTGGGGTGTTAGCAGGCCTTCATTGGCTCTACTTCGTTGGTATCGTGATATCTATTTATCTTCTATTTCGTCAACATCGTATTGTATCGGCCAGAGACTTATCAAAGGTCGGTGTTGCCTTTTTCAATCTAAATGGATATTTAAGTGTGGTACTCTTCCTGTTTTCCATCGTCGATCTTTTACTCGTAAGATAATTAAAGCTAGGCTAATAATGGCAACAGAGCATGTGCTGAAGGAGGGATAGAGATGCTGTCACTTTTCGCTCAAAGCGGATTAATGGATTTGATTGAAAAAGTAGAACATGGCGAGCGCCTCAATTTCGAGGATGGAGTCCGCTTGATGAAGAGCAAGGATATTTTGGCCTTAGGGTATATGGCTAACCTGATTCGAGAGAGGAAAAACGGAGACCGAACTTACTTTATCGTCGACCGTTCTCCCCAGCTTATGAATGAGAATTCCAATTCCTTCCTCTCAAGTCTTCAAGAGGTTGAAGAAACTAGCCGTGCAGCCATGGGTGAACATAAAACGTATGCGTCGATGCTCTATGGTTCCACTGAGACAGCAGAGGATAGAGTGGACCAACTTTTGAAGCTACGCTCGCTTCAAGATAAGACTCAAGGGTTTTTAACCTTTATTCCATTACCCGTTTATCCGAAAGATACTTTGTGGGAAGGCTCTATGGGAGTGCAGACGTCTACAGGCTTCGAAGATTTACGGATGCTTTCTGTTTCTAGGATCCTTCTAGATAACTTTGATCATATTAAAGCATTCTGGATTCTTTTAGGCCCCAAATTGGCCCAGGTTTCCTTGAACTTTGGGGTAGATGATCTTGATGGCACGGTTGTGGAGGAACGGATAAAGAATTCTGAAGGCACTAAGACCGAGCAGGTCATGAGCCTGAGGAACATGCTTAAAATGATTCACAAAGCGGGTCGTCATGCGATTGAGCGGGATACCCTTTATAAGGTCCTGAAAGACTTCGGACGGGAAGGGGGAAGCCTATCATGAAGTCAGTCGATCAAAGAAGTTTAGAAATTCTAGAGAGGCGTTTGGCGGGCCAACGGTTATCACTTGAAGAAGGGGTTTATCTTTTAGAACATGCGGAACTGATTCTGCTAGGTCAAGCCGCAGATCGGGTTCGCGAGCAGATGCACCCTGAAAAGATCGTGACTTTTGTCATCGATCGTAATATTAATTATACAAATGTATGTACCTGTAAGTGTAAGTTTTGTGCGTTCTACCGTAATCCAGGCCATTCAGAAGCTTATGTTTTGTCACGAGAGGAATTACATGCTAAAATTGAAGAGACTCTTTCCCAAGGAGGTACTCAACTTCTCATCCAAGGAGGACTCAACCCCGATTTGGGATTAGACTATTTTGAAGAGATGCTTAGAGATATTAAGATGCACTTTTCAATTCATATTCACTCCTTTAGTCCGCCTGAGATTTGGGACCTTGCTCATAAATCGGGACTACCTATCCGGGAAGTCATTCAACGGTTAAAAGCAGCGGGACTGGATTCAATCCCTGGCGGGGGAGCTGAAATCTTAGATAATCGCGTTCGTGCATTAATTAGTCCGAATAAAGTTACATGGGAACAGTGGATGGAAGTCATGACTACTGCTCATTCTCTAGGTATGAAGACTACGGCTACGATGATGTTTGGACATGTGGAAAGTTCTGAAGAGAGAATTCAGAGCATGATTCGTATTCGGGATGCTCAGGATCAGACAGGAGGTTTTACCGCCTTTATTCCTTGGAGCTATGCTCCCAATTTCACTGAACTGGGTGGAGAGGGCAGCACTGGAATCGAGTACTTAAGGACGTTGGCGGTTGCCCGACTGATACTGGATAATGTCCCAAGTATGCAGGCCTCTTGGGTCACTCAGGGTGCTAAAATGGCTCAGGTCGCACTACGCTTTGGAGCGAATGACTTCGGTAGCACCATGCTTGAGGAAAATGTGGTTCGGGCTGCTGGGGTACAGACGCGTGTACCGCTCGAAGAAATCATTCACTGCATCGAGGATGCTGGATATACAGCGGTTCAACGTAATACCCATTATGAGCGTTTGAAGATTTATGGGAAGGATGTGTGAGGATGCGTAGGCGGAAGCGGGAAGATCGAAACATGCCGCTCATGGAGCATATTCATGCATTGCGCAAAGTTTTCTTGTTCGCAGCGTATGGAATCGCTCTTGGAACGATTATCGGCTGGATCTATAGTGACCAGGTATTCGGGTTTCTTGCTCAACCCGCAGTAAATCTTGAAAGGGTTGACTTTATCACGACAACTCCGATGGAACCCGCCATGGTGAAACTGAAGGTTTCGCTGTATGTCGGTATTGTTATCGCGCTCCCCATTATTTTATGGCAGTTATGGAGCTTCATCCTACCAGCCCTCAAGCAAAGTGAAAGAAAGTATCTATACATGATTGTGCCCTGTTCTCTCCTTTTGTTTGTCGGTGGAGCAGCATTCGCTTTCTTGCTCGTCATTCCTATGGGGATGAAGTTCCTCCTTTTCATGGGGGGAGGAGCAGTTCAGTCCACTCCTTTTCTCACCAAATCCTCCTATTTAAGTTTCATCCTAACCTTTCTCCTGACCTTTGGCTTAGTGTTTCAATTACCGGTCGTACTACTTCTATTAATTCGGATGGGGCTTCTCTCGCCTAAGACTTTAGCTAAAAAACGCAAATGGGCGTTTTTCGGGATTGTTGTTATCGCGATGATTGTCTCTCCAACCCCAGATTTAATGACCCAGGGACTTATGGTAGGCCCCATGTATTTATTGTATGAAATGAGTATTTGGCTCGGCTATTTAGTGGCACGGAACAGAGAGAAAGCTTTGCAACAGTAGGGGGGGAATAAAATGAGCTTTTCTGAACTCATCATATTAATGGTCATTGCCTTGATTTTATTTGGTCCAGAAGACCTTCCGGATGTGGCTCGTACAGTAGGGCGTATCGTCTTCGAAGTGAAAAAGATTGCGGGCGATATGACTCGCGAATTCCAGAATGCAGTAGATACTCCTTCTAATGTTCTCGAAAAGGCTTTCGACCAGACCGTAAATAAGACCTCACCTAAGGCCGAAAATAAGGTGGAAAAAGAGGATTCTTCAGATATCCCTGAGAAGAGTGTCCAAGAGACACCCCCCTCTAAAGTAGATGATCAAGAAGAACTATTAACCTATGAAGAAGAGGATCCTCTTGCGGAGCTTCCACAAGAAATGGTTTCCTATGAAAAAAAGGGTGCAAGCAGGTGAACCAGTTTTGAAACAACTTTGGCTTTTTAACCAGATCAACTCGGACCTTCATCGGGTTGAGAAAGAACTTTATAACTTTATTAAACCAGATTTCCCTGTGTTAGAGGATTCAGCAGTTCAATTACTCGAAGCTGGAGGAAAACGTTTGCGCCCTGCCTTCACCCTTTTAGCTGGTAAATTTTACAATTACCCGATTGATAAGCTCCTTCCGGTAGCCATGGCTTTAGAGCTTATTCATATGGCAACTCTGGTTCATGACGACGTCGTTGATGATTCTATGACACGTAGGGGTCGCCCGACCGTTAAGGCGAAATGGGGTAATATTGTTTCTATAGCAACGGGAGATTACCTCTTAGCAAAAGCTCTCGAATTGCTTGCTCAGATTAACCAGCCTGAGGTATCACAGATTCTAGCAGAAGTTAGTATCGAGATGAGTCAGGGCGAAATTCAACAGATTAAGGCGTCCTATGATGTACGCCAGAACCTTAAGCAATATTACTATCGTGTCAAACGTAAGACAGCCTTGCTTATTTCTGCCAGCTGCAAATTAGGCGCTCTTGTGTCTTCAGCCCCCCGCAGGGAAGTGTGGGCACTTGGAGCTTATGGTCATTCCTTAGGGATGGCTTTTCAAATCGTGGACGATATTCTCGATGTGACGGCAGAGGCTTCTCAGCTTGGTAAGCCTGTAGGCGGAGATATCCGACAAGGTATTATGACCTTGCCGATGATTATCGCTTTAAGAGAATCAAAGGAAGCAGCACGACTTGAGGAACTTCTCATTAAATCTGAAAAGACGGAATCAGAAGTTTCTGAAGCTATTCGTTTAATTAAAGAATCAGGTGCTATCGACGAGTCCATGCGGTTTGTCGACTTGTACATCCATAAAGCTAAGGCTTATCTACAGGAACTGCCCAATGTACCCACTCGTAAAGCCTTAGTCGATTTAGCCCAATTCATTAAGGAAAGAAAATTCTAGATAGTTGACGAGAATTTAGCAATATCACATCGATCGGGGTGCAATTTAGGTGTACTCTTATCGGTGTTTTTTACTACCATCATTTTTAAGTATTATTTACACAAACTGTAACACTGAAAGCGAAGAGTTTTTTTAGAACAGTAACTTAGAGAAATATGTATAATGTGACATTTATTAGGAATGTAAAGTGTTGGATAACGGCGAATTTAAGCAATTGATGGCGTATTTGAAAGGGAATATGCTGATAACTTGTTGCAACAACCATTAAACTTAGATAGCGGCCAAAAAAAGTAGAATTTGACGAATCGGCACATTTTGATTTGCTTCATTTATATGTTATTCTTTTATCAAGCAAATAACTGCAGCGCATTTTTATTGTTTTCTTCTTTTTTTTTGCTTTTATCTATCTATATTAGCGCATTTGCAGTGATTTTTGTTTTTGCACAATGGTGAAAATTCGGGTAAGTACTAAGTCAGGTTTTTTAGAGAAAGGGGTTGTTTCATGTGTCAAAGTTCGATGTAAAATTAACTCGACGTTTAGCTTTGAAAATCGGAGCTTTAACCGCTGCAGCAGTTGCTGTTGGAGTCCCATTGGGTAGTTTTAAATCGGCTAGCGTACAAGCTGCAGGGACAGAGGCAAGTGCGCCCAAACAATTAGGCTTCATTTATGATCAAGGCAAATGTATTGGCTGTAAAAGTTGCTCATCGGCATGTAAAAAAACGAATAATTGGGAACCCGGTGCAGAATGGCGTAAAGTGCTGACAAAGACTACAGCGAATGGTCCTGTTTTCCTATCCATGAGTTGTAATCATTGTGAAGAGCCTGCCTGTGCGAAGGTTTGCCCCGTTGGCGCCTATTCCAAACGTGCCAAAGATGGAATTGTGGTGCATAATTCGAAAAAATGTGTGGGTTGTGGCTATTGCCTCTATGCCTGCCCTTATCATGCTCCACAGTTTGTTAAAGAAGGTACTGGAGCAGTTTCTAAATGCAGCTTCTGCTACCAGATTCAAGACGAAGGTGGCAAACCAGCCTGTGTATCCGCTTGCCCCACAAAGGCACTTGGATATGGCGATATGAAGGATATTAAGAAAACTCAAGGTGCTGTTGCACCGGAAATCGGCGGACTCCCTTCAGCTAGCATCACAAAACCTTCGTTAGTCATTGTACCGAAGAAAGCCTAATTTAAATAAGGAGGAGTAGACATGCATCTACATTGGGGATGGTTAATCGTTATATATCTCTTCTTAGGAGGCTTAGGCGCTGGAGCGTACCTGACTTCCTATGCCGCTGGGAAAGGCTGGTTGGGTCATTCACCTGCGCTGCAACGTGTAGGTTATTATATCTCAGGCCCTATCGTTGCTTTTGGTACTCTACTCTTAGTGTTTGACCTTGGGCAAGGTCTTAAGAAACCTTGGCTCCTTATTGGGTTGATTATGAACCCTCGGTCGGTAATGACGTGGGGTGTATATATTCTCGCAACCTTTATCGTTGTCGCCTTACTCGTAGCTTTCTTCGTGCTGAAGAAGAAGGACGCTCCTAAGATTCTTGTAAATATCGGAGCAGTTCTTGCTCTTGCTACTTGTGCTTATACAGGATTACTTGTAGCAGTCGTTAAAGCGATTCCTTTTTGGAACACTTACTTGATGCCGGTCTTATTCGTAGTCTCTGCGTTTTCCACTGGATTATCGATTACCATGCTTGTGGCTCATATCCTGGAGAAAGGCTTGGAAGCTGACGAGCAAAAAGTTACAAAAACCCATCTCTGGCTTGTTGGAACGGAGATTGTTCTTCTCACTGTTCTTCTTGGCTTGATGGCTTCTGGTTCGAATGGTCCAATCGCAGCAGAGTCTGCAAGCAAGTTGATTTCCGGGTCGTTAGCCATTTCTTTCTGGGTCATACTCGTTGGTCTAGGTCTTGTTGCGCCGCTCCTCGTTTCTATCTATGGACTAAAGAAACTCTCTCCAGCTCAAAGTGGACGGGCCCTGCAACCAGATTTAGTCGCTGCAGTAAGTGAAGGTGCTGCTACACGTGAAGGAGCACATGGCGTAACCAATGTTCTGCTGCTCAGCGATGCAGTGGTCGTTCTCGGCGGATTTGTCCTACGATATGTTGTCATCTTTGCTGCAATCCCGATTTGGAACGGAATTCTTAACTAAGTATAAAAGGAAAATTTCACTATAAGGCAAAGCTCTAGCAGATTTGAGAGACAAAATTAAGAGCTTTGCCTTTTTTCTGTAGAAAAATATAGTTAATATATGTCCAAGAGTCCCCAAGCAATTATGTTCTTTATGTGAAGGATATGTCTTTTCTATGAAATATTATGACTATTCTATGAAACCTCGCTTAAATGTATATAAAAACTCTGTAAATATAGTAAAATATGGTTAATGAAATAATCCTTTGATCATGCAGCTTTAATTTTTTGAGTGGAGGGTGTTATGAGCGGAAAGTCAGATGGGTTAGTCGAAAAAATCTGGGATGTCTTTAGTTCTATGAAAACTGGGTTGGCTCTGCTGGGAATTGTGGCGATTGTATCGGGTATTGGCACACTCATTCCCCAAGAAGCCTTAGACCCAGAGGGTGCTAAGACAGTGAGTAGCTTTTGGAAAGCCATGGGCTTTACCAACCTTTACGCCTCGGTTTGGTTTCAGGTTCTCGTAGGTCTACTCTGTATCAATCTTGTGGTTTGTAGTGTCCATCGATTTGGAGGAATTTATAAGCTAACCTTCAAGCCGAATGCCCCCAAAACGAGTGGAAATGTCCCCTCAAAGATTCAGGACAAAGTTTCTGGAAGTGATGGTGAGACATTAAAACAAGGGGTCCAGGAGGTACTTAAGGGTAAAGGCTTCAGGGTTGTCAGTACTGAACAAGACGGAAAGTGGAGCTTTATCGCTCAAAAACGCAGGTGGGGGAATTGGGGCTCATTTATCACTCACATTGCGTTTATCGTTTTAATTCTTGGAGCGCTGATTGGCTCACTCACTGGCTTTAAAGGCTACTTAATGGCGGGCGAAGGGGATACGGTTCCCATTCGAAGTATTGATGTCAGCAAGGGAAAAGTGAGTGAGAACTTTAGTGTCAAGATTAACTCGGTCGAAGATAGAATTTTAGAGAATGGGGAACGGGATAATTGGTATTCTGATTTGAGCATCCTAGATGCGGGTAAAGAAGTGGCCCGGCAGACGATTTCGGTCAATCATCCCTTATCGTATAAGGGTGTAACATTCTATCAATCGAGTTATGCACCGGGAGCAATGTTTACCGTAGACCTTAAAGGTCAGAAGATTCCTGTCGTGCTCCAGAGCCGGGGCGGAAATTATTATCAAGCTCCAGGAACGGATCTCTTCCTCATCCTCGCAGCGATGAAAACGGATCCCAAAGAGCCTGTTATACTCTATCAAGTGTTCAAAGGGAATGGGCAGCAGCCTATTAAGATGGGACAACTCACCCCAGGTCAATCCGAGAACATAGAAAATACATATACGTTAACCTTCGATAAAACCTCTGGATTCACAGGTTTACAAGTTAAGAAAGACCCAGGAGTATCCATCGTTTGGCTGGGTTGCGGGCTCTTAATGCTCGGCTTACTTCTGTCCTTCTACTGGAGACCTATTACACTCATGGGAATCCTTGAAAAGCAAAAAGAGTATGTCCTGACCTTGGGGGCTTTGTCAGGTAAACTGAGTCTGGGTATTAAGGACGAATTTGAACGAATTGTCGGCGAGCTGAAAGGAAAGCAGAACGCCAAAGAATAGCGAAAAGGAGAGGATATCATGGGTGGTTCCTTTGCAAACTGGGAAGTCACAATGTTTTACCTCATGGTTCTTACATTTCTTTCAAGTACAGTGATGTACTGGGCTTGGCTTGCGTCAAAGAAGGATATTATCGGGCATCTCGCGACTCTCTTAGCAGGAGTCGGGTTAGTGGGTAACATTTTAGCACTTGCCTTTCGTTGGATTATCACGGCCAGACCCCCTTTATCGAATGGCTATGAATTTATTCTCACCTTTTGTTTGGGAATTGTAGCGGTCTATTTGTTTGCTGAATTCCGATACAAGCTCAAGGCTTTAGGAAGTTTTGTTATGCCTATTCCTTTCATTTTGCTCGTATTCATTATCATGAAAATGGGACCGAGTGAAAGGGTTGCGGCAGCGATCCCACCTGCTCTGAAAAGCCAGTGGTTAACCTTCCACGTCTTTACTGCCATGCTAGCTTATGGAGCGTTTGCTATCTCCTTCGGGCTGGGAATTATGTATCTGCTCAAGGCGGGTTCAAATGAATCCAGCGGAAAAAACTCTAAGGAAAGTTGGATTTCGAGATTTCCAGATAAAAATGTCCTTGATGAGCTTTCCTATAAGGTTATTGGTTTCGCTTTCCCTATGCTGACACTTTGTATCGTTACTGGGGCGATTTGGGCGAACTATGCCTGGGGTACCTACTGGTCGTGGGACCCTAAAGAGACTTGGTCTCTTATCACGTGGATTATCTATGCAGCATATCTTCACGCAAGACTTATGTATGGTTGGAAAGGGAATCGAGCAGCATGGATGGCAATTCTAGGCTTTGTCGCTGTTCTCTTCACATTCTTTGGCGTAAACTACCTACTTCCTGGCTTGCATTCTTACGCTTAAGAAAGGTGGCCTGCACGTGTCACATTATTACCCTATCTATGTGGAATTACAGAATAAGCCGGTCCTCGTCGTGGGCGGGGGTATAGTAGCCTTTCGAAAAGTAAAAACCTTGCTTGAGCATGGAGCAGTTGTAAGGATTGTATCCCCAAAGGTGTTGCCTGAGCTCAAGGAGTTGGTGGATTTTGTCCGCTGCTTTTGGGAAGATAAGGAATATTCCCCTGGCGATATTCAAGATGCAACCCTCGTTTTTTCTTGTACAGAGAAAGAGGACGTTAATGCTGAAGTATCGAGAAATGCGAATGAAGCCTATCGGCTTATTAACGTTGTTGATGATCCTGAGAAGTGTACTTTTATTGTTCCTTCTATCTTGGAGCGCGGAGATTTGAACATTGCCGTTTCAACAAGCGGAAGTAGCCCTATCGTTGCTCGGCAGATTCGTGCTGATCTAGAAGAGCAATATGGAAACGAAATGAAGGAATACTTAGCCTTATTGAAGAGCTGGCGAAAACCTGTAAAGAGCCAGCTCACCACGGACCAAAAAGAAATCTTTTGGGCGAAGGCGACGAATGGAGAAGTTCTTGAATTGATTAAAAATGGAGAGCTCGATGAAGCGAAAGGGGTGATCGAGAGATGTTTCCGGTCATTGTTGGTTTAAATCACCGTACTGCACCGGTTGAAATTCGTGAAAAAGTGAGTTTCCATCCCTCAGAAATCTCTTCGGCCTTACACGAATTAAAGGCTTACCCAGCTCTCCAAGGAGTTGTTCTGCTGAATACCTGTAACCGTCTGGAGATTTATGCGGCTACAACAGAGGTCGAAGCGGGAATTAACTCGATCAAAAACTTTTTGGCGCTACATGCAAACCTTGAGGAACAGGATCTTTTTCAGTACTTATATGTTCATACCCTCTATGATTCGGTACGGCATTTGTTCCGAGTGGTTGCCGGACTTGATTCGATGATTATGGGAGAAACACAGATTCTGGGTCAGGTCTCACAGGCCTACGAAAAAGCGTGTGAGGCTGGCGTAACCAATAAAGTGATCAATGTATTTTTTCAAACGGCACTGACCGTAGGGAAACGGGTTAGGACAGAAACTCAAATCGATCAGCACCCAACCTCGATTTCCTATACCGCTGTAGAATTGGCGAGGCAAACCTTTGGAGAACTTAAGGGACGAAGTATTTTAATTCTCGGAGCAGGCGAGATGAGTGCTCTCACTGCGAAGCATCTCGTTACCAATGGAGCCTCTACCGTCATGGTCTCTAACCGCTCATATGAACGAGCAAAAGCTTTAGCGGCTGAGTTCTGTGGGAAAGCCATTCTTTTTGATGAGCTTGATGAGACCCTGGTGGAAACGGATATCCTTATTTCTGCGACAGCTGCTGCTAATTTTGTTATTATGCCTGAACGGATTGGTCAAGTGATGGAAGCACGCAAAGATCGTCCCCTCCTTCTCATTGATATAGCTGTTCCTCGGGATATTCATCCTGAAGTTGCAACGATTGAGGGGGTTAAACTCTTTGACATCGATGATTTGCGGGGTGTTGTTGATACTCACCAAAAAGCCCGGGAACAGGCTGGAGTTCAGGCGGAGAGAATCATTGAGGAAGAGATGACACAATTCTTAAAATGGCATAATTCCCTCTACGTTATTCCAACGATTGTTGCGTTACAAAGTCGGGGGGAAGAGGTTAAGAATGCTATGTTGAACAGTGCTCTCGATAAATTAGGCGATCTTAATCCCAAGCAAGAAAAAATTATTCGTTCTATGGCGAATTCCATCGTTACTCATCTACTTCATGCACCTATCACGAATTTAAAAGAAGTTGCAAATTCAAGTCAAGGACATTTATATACAGAAATTCTTCAAAATCTGTTTAACCTGGATGTGACAGGCGAGGCTTCAAGGACGATGAGAGTAGCTCATCAAGCTAGAGGCCATCATTCCAACCAGGGCTAATAGGAGGACAAAATGAGTACTATTCGTATCGGTACACGAGACAGCCTGCTCGCTCTTTGGCAGGCGGAATGGGTTAAAGCGCGCCTATCGACCATTTACCCCGAATTAGAATTTGTACTTGTTCCCATGAAAACGAAAGGAGATAAGATCCTTGATGTTCCCCTGGCTAAGATTGGGGATAAGGGACTATTTACAAAGGAATTGGAACTCGGTCTGTTGAGCAGGGAGATCGATCTTGCTGTACATAGTTTAAAGGATTTGCCGACCCTATTGCCGTCAGGGCTGGATATCGCTGCATTTTGTGAACGGGAAGAGCCAAGAGATGTCTTCCTAAGTAAAGACGGAACAAGGCTCGCGGAATTACCACCGGGCTCAATCATCGGTACAAGTAGCCTTAGGCGTAAAGCCCAACTTCAGAACTTCCGTCCCGATTTGGTGTTCGTAGATTTACGGGGAAATCTTCAGACCCGTTGGCGCAAACTTGAGGAATCGGAAATGGCTGGAATCGTTCTGGCGGCGGCTGGTGTAAAACGCCTTGGTTGGGAAGAGAGAATCACGGAGATTATCTCGGAGGATTTGATGCTTTCTGCCGTGGGACAGGGTTCCATAGCGATAGAAATCTCCTCTGAACGAGAGGATATTCGTCAATTACTTCATGAAATTAATCATTCTACGACAGAGCGTGCAGTTCTAGCTGAACGAGCGCTTCTCCGTCGCTTAGAAGGAGGGTGCCAAATTCCGATCGGAGCACTTGGAACGGTTGAAGCTGGCCAAGTTACCCTTAAGGGGATAGTGGCTTCCTTAGATGGACAGCGGATTCTTAAAGCAGAAGCCGTCGGTGGAGATCCTGAGGATTTGGGAAACCTTGTCGCAGAGAAGCTCATTGCTCAAGGTGCCTTGAAAATTCTCGAGGAGATTCGTATAAGCAATGAGGCGTAAGGACGCATGATATTCTTAGTGATAGGAGTGTTCTAATTTGGACAAAGGGTATGTTTATTTAGTGGGTGCTGGACCTGGCGACCCAAAGTTGATTACGATTAAAGGTGCAGAGTGTATTACTAAGGCTGATGTACTTGTCTATGACCGTCTCGCCTCTCGGCGGCTTTTGACCTTAGCCCGTCCGGATTGTGAATTGATTTATGTCGGAAAATCTCCAGATCGTCATACCCTGCGCCAGGAAGAAATTAACGAAGTCCTGGTGAAAAAGGGAAGCGAAGGTAAGATAGTCACTCGACTTAAAGGTGGCGACCCTTTCGTTTTCGGACGGGGTGGAGAAGAGGCAGAGGATCTACTTAAAGCTGGAATTCCTTTTGAGATTGTTCCAGGGGTAACCTCTGCGATCTCCGTGCCTGCCTATGCTGGAATTCCTGTAACGCACCGTGACTTGACCTCTTCCTTTGCGGTTATTACCGGTCACGAAGATCCAACGAAGAATAGTTCGGCTTTGGCCTGGGAGCACCTGGCTAATTCACATGGTACCCTGATCTTTTTGATGGGTATGGAGAATTTAAGTCTCATTGCCTCGAAGCTCATTGAACATGGACGTGCCCCTTCCACTCCAGTCGGGATTATTATGTGGGGGACTCGGCCTGAGCAGAGAGTCCTTGTGGGAGAGCTTCAAAATATATCGGACTTAGTGGAAAGTGAAGGGTTTGCAAATCCTTCGATTATCATCGTCGGTGAGGTTGTTAAATTACGGGAGAAGCTGCAGTGGTTTGAGAAGAGACCGTTGTTCGGACAACGCATCGTTGTGACACGCGCAAGACATCAAGCAAGCGTGCTCTCCCAGGCGATCGAGGATTTAGGGGGAGAACCTTGGGAGTTCCCAGCGATTGAAATCGCTCCACCGTCAGATTCCAGTAAACTGATTGAAGCAATCCAAAGCCTCAAGCGCTTTGAGTGGCTTGTCTTTACCAGTGTGAATGGGGTAGAGGAATTTTTTAAAGAACTACAAAACCAAGGAAAAGACATTCGGGATTTAGCCGGGATTGAGATCGTTGCCATTGGACCAGCAACGAAAGCTGCCCTGGAGAAGCGGAGTTTAAAGGTTTCCTTTGTACCTGAGGAATATCGCGCTGAGAAAATCATCGAAGGACTTGCAAGTCGAGTATTACCAGGTCAAAGTGTCTTACTTGCGAGAGCTGAAGAAGCTAGGGATATATTGCCGGAATCCTTGAAGGCTCTGGGTGCTGACGTTTGGGATGTTCCTGCTTATCGGACCGTCTTAGGAAATGCCAATAAAGAGGAGTTACGTAAGCTTTTGCGCGAAAAAGCAGTGACGGCTGTCACCTTTACGAGTTCCTCGACCGTTCGTAATTTCTTACAGCTCCTCGACGGAGATAAGGAGCTTTTAGAGGGCGTGAAGCTTTACTCCATTGGACCTATTACGAGTCAAACAGCAAAAGAATTAGGCTTAGATATTTTTAGTGAAGCCAAAAAATATACGATCGACGGACTTCTTCAAGCTTTGTTAGAGGGGGTAGGGAAATGATAAGCGTTACGAAATTACTTTTTAATACCGAGTATTTTGGCGATTCCCTACGTTATAGCGATAGTTCAAAGGGAGCAATCCATGGGACGACGAGTGGTTCAGGACCTGTAGTCGTTTGGAACTCAACGCGGACCTGTAATTTGAAGTGTGCTCATTGCTATATGGATTCTGATGCACAAAAATATCAAGGGGAATTGACCACCGAAGAGGCTAAGCGCTTTATTGATGATCTCGCTGAATTTAACGTGCCAGTCCTTCTATTCTCCGGCGGAGAACCCTTAATTCGTCCTGATTTCTTTGAGCTCGCCGAATACACAGTTTCCAAGGGGATTCGCCCTACACTGTCTACGAATGGTACGTTAATAACCCGTGAGGTTGCTCAGCGGATTAAAGATATTGGGGTCGGGTATGTCGGGATTTCCCTCGATGGTTTGCAGGATGTCAATGATAAATTCCGTGGCCGTGAAGGTGCCTTCCAAGCCGCTATGGAAGGAATTCAGAACTGCGTGGCTGTAGATCAACGTGTTGGGTTGCGTTTTACGATTAACAGCCATAACTTAGCTGAGTTAGATAATATCTTTGATTTCATCGAAGAGAAGAATATCAATCGCGTGTGTTTCTATCATTTGGTGTACTCTGGCCGTGGAAATCAGATGATTAAAGAGGATGTTACTCCTCCAGAATCACGCCAGGCGATGGAAACCATTATTCGTCGCACAATCGATTATGAAGAGCGCGGACTGAAAAAAGAAATCCTGACGGTCGACAACCACTGTGATGGGGTGTATCTCTATCTTCGTACCTTGAAGGAAGATCCAGAAAAAGCACAGTCCATTAAGGACCTGATTAGCATGAATGGTGGAAATCGCTCTGGAATCGCTTTTTCAGAAGTTGATCCTCTTGGTTATGTTCACCCAGACCAATTCACTCAGCATATTACCTTTGGCAATGTGCGTGAACGCAAATTTGGCGATATCTGGACGGATATGTCCCACCCGATTTTAGCAGGCATGAAAGATCGTAAACCGCTCCTCAAAGGGCGTTGTTCAAAATGTCAGTACTTAGACAATTGCAATGGGAATTTCCGCACGCGCGCAGAAGCCGTTACCGGTGATTTCTGGGAGTCTGATCCAGCTTGTTATTTAACAGATGAAGAAATTGGTCTTAAATAGATTATTGGGAGGGATTATTGATGGAACTGATTCGACGTCCACGAAGGCTGCGGAACGGTGAAGTCATTCGTAAGATGGTTCGGGAAAATCATGTTCGAGTTGAGGATTTGATATACCCGATGTTCGTGATGCTTGGAGAGAAGAAAAAGGTGGAAGTCTCTTCCATGCCAGGGGTTTATAATTACTCTCTTGATGAATACTTGATCGCTTTGAAAGAAGTAGTTGAATGCGGCGTCCTAGCAATTCTTCTCTTCGGTATTCCCGAGACAAAGGATGCAGTGGGAAGTGGAGCGTATCATCAGCACGGAATTGTCCAAGAGGCCGTGCGACTCGCGAAGCAACACTACCCTGAATTGTATGTCATCACAGATGTTTGTCTGTGCGAATATACCGATCACGGTCACTGCGGGATTATCCAGGAAGGGCAGGTCTTAAATGATCCGACCCTCGATCTCTTGGCTCAAACTGCAGTGTCTCATGCACAAGCGGGTGCAGATATGGTAGCTCCCTCAGATATGATGGATGGCAGAGTAGGGGCAATCCGTAAAGCACTCGATCAGGCAGGGTACACCGATGTCCCCATCATGTCCTACTCCGCAAAGTTTGCTTCAGGTTTTTACGGACCTTTCCGAGATGCTGCTGGATCTACGCCACAATTTGGAGATCGTCGATCCTATCAGATGGACCCACCCAATGGAAATGAGGCGATGATTGAAACAGCACTTGACATAGAAGAAGGTGCAGACCTCATCATTGTAAAGCCAGCTATGGTTTATGGGGATATTATGTACCGTACGAAGCAACGCTTTGGCCTGCCCGTCGCAGCTTATAATGTCAGTGGAGAGTATGCTATGGTTAAAGCTGCCGCAGCGAATGGCTGGATTGATGAAGAGCGAATCGTTATGGAGACTCTAGTAAGCATGAAACGTGCGGGGGCGGATCTTATCATTACCTACCATGCGCTAGATGTCGCTCGTTGGTTGCAGAAGTAAAAGCTGAATGAGCTCGTATTTCAAAACTGTGCATCGATAGATAGTCGATCCAAGTGCAAGGAGGATAAACGATGATTGTATCCTGGAATACTACGAATGATTGTAATATGTATTGTGATCATTGCTATAGAGATGCTGGATGTAAAGCGGATGAAGAACTCAACACAGCTGAAGCTAAGACCTTGCTTGAACAAATTGCCAGAGCTGGGTTTAAAATCATGATTTTCAGTGGTGGGGAGCCCTTGATGCGCCCGGATATCGTCGAACTTGTGGCCTATGCAAAGTCACTCGGGCTTCGTCCCGTCTTCGGAACGAACGGTACCTTACTGACTGTAGATCTCGCTCGTCGACTCAAAGAAGCGGGCGCTATGGGCATGGGGATTTCACTCGATTCCTTAGATAGAGAGAAACACAATGAGTTTCGTAAATACCCTCGTGCTTGGGAAGAGGCTGTCCAGGGCATGCGCAATTGCCGAGAAGTTGGTCTGCCGTTCCAGATTCATACGACAGTCATGGATTGGAATCGGAGTGAGTTAGAGGCCATTACTGACTTCGCAGTGGAAGAAGGCGCCGTAGCCCATCATTTCTTTTTTCTCGTCCCGACTGGACGTGCGGTATCCATCGAGGAAGAGTCTTTACGGGCAGAAGAATATGAAGATGCCCTTACTCGCATCATGAAGAAGCAGCAAACGGTAGATATCGAATTGAAACCAACCTGCGCGCCCCAATTCATGCGGATTGCTAAGCAGATGGGGATGGATATTCGCTTCGGTCGTGGGTGCTTAGCCGGTACTTCGTATTGCATTATTAGCCCACGCGGACAAGTTCAACCCTGCGCCTATCTTAATATTCCACTTGGGGATGTCCGAGAGACCCCTTTTGATGAACTATGGAAGAATCACCAGGTTTTACAGGAGCTTCGCACTTTGGACTACAAAGGAGGCTGCGGAGCGTGTGGCTATAAGAAAATCTGTGGCGGTTGCCGCGCCCGAGCTGCTTACTATGAAGATGGAGACTATATGGCGGAGGAGCCCTGGTGTCTATACCATGGGCGGAAGGGGGCAAAATAGGAATGGACGCTCTCGATCGGTCCCTATTGAATACCGTCCAGACTTCTTTCCCGATCGATGCTCGCCCTTATCAGGTGCTAGCTGAGCTTACAGGAACGACTGAGCAGGAAGCTTGGCAAAGAGTTCAGGCTTTAAGAGCCGAGGGTCTTATCAGACGGTTAGGGGGAGTTTTTGATTCTCACCGTCTCGGCTATAAAAGTACGCTTTGTGCTGCAAAGGTTCCTGAAGATAAGATTCAGCCTCTTGCGGAGTTGTTACAGGATATACCGGGGGTAACCCATAATTACTTAAGAAGTCATAAGTATAATATGTGGTTTACCCTTATTGCTCCTTCCCAGGATGAAGTGGAACAAACACTTAACAAAGTGAAGGAGGCTCTAGGTAGTCCTGAAGTTTATTCTCTCCCTGCGACCCGCTTGTTTAAGATTAGAGTCGATTTCGATTTCAATACTGAAAAGTCGGAGTCGGAATCGGCTAGGCAGCCAGAGCAGGAGCAAGACTGCTTTTCTCCTGGGGCATGGAACAAGGCGGAAAAGCCTGAACCGTATCCTTTAGATCAACAGGATAAAGCGATGATTCGTGCGCTTCAAGGGGACCTCCCAGGAACGCTTACCCCGTTTGCTGACCTAGCGCAGGAACTCGCCTGGGAGGAAAGGACAGTCCTGGACCGCACTCAGAAACTACTTGAGGCAGGGCTTATTCGTCGTTTTGGCGCAGTTCTTCGTCATCAGAAAGCAGGCTTCACTGCGAATGCTATGGGAGTATGGATCGTTCCCGAAGAAAAGGCAGAAGAGATCGGAAAGATCATGGCGGCGTTTCGCGAAGTGAGCCACATTTATCAAAGACCTACTCTTCCGGATTGGCCGTATAACCTTTTTACCATGATTCACGGCCGTTCTGCTGAAGAGTGTCAAGGTGTTATGAAGAGTATTTCCCAGACAGCTGGAATTCAAGAGTACGATATGCTCTTTAGTCAGAGGGAATTGAAGAAGAGCAGTATGCAATACTTCATGGAAGAAGACGATTAGGAGGGTTAATTTTGGGCTTTCAGGATGAACGGAGTAAAGTGGCCTTTGCCCGGGCAAGGAAAGTCATTCCGGGAGGAGTTAATTCTCCAGTGCGTGCTTTCAAATCAGTGGGGCGGGAGCCTGTATTTATCGAGCGGGGGGAAGGAGCCCGACTCTGGGATATCGATGGTAATTCCTATCTGGATTACGTCCTGTCCTGGGGGCCGCTCATTCTTGGGCATGCTCATCCAGAAGTAGTGGAAGCAATTAAAAGAGCTGCTGAACGGGGTGCAAGCTATGGTGCTCCGACTGAGATAGAGACGGAATTGGCTGAAGAGGTATTGAAAGCCTATCCTTCCATGGAAATGATAAGGATGGTTAACTCGGGAACAGAAGCGACCATGAGCGCTTTGCGCTTAGCGCGTGGGGTTACAGGTCGGAATAAAATCGTAAAGTTCGAAGGCTGTTATCATGGGCATGCGGATTCTTTACTGATCAAAGCAGGAAGTGGTGCTTTAACCTACGGTGTACCAACGTCTCCGGGAGTTCCAGCCTCGACAGCCTCGAACACGATTTCGGCCCAGTACAATGATCTAGAAGGGCTAAGAGAGATCTTCCTGCAGCAAGGGGAAGATATCGCTGCTGTGATTATTGAACCCGTGGCAGGGAATATGGGTGTCGTTCCCGCTGAACTTAGTTTTCTTAAGGGCTTACGGGAATTAACGCAGCAGTACAGTGCACTTCTTATCTTCGATGAAGTGATGACGGGTTTCAGAGTGAGCTATGGTGGTGCCCAAGCGCGCTTCGATATCGACCCTGATCTGACCTGCTTGGGTAAAATAATTGGTGGAGGTTTACCCGTCGGGGCTTACGGCGGGAAGCTCAAGTACATGGAGCAAGTAGCACCAAGTGGACCGATTTATCAGGCTGGGACCTTATCCGGTAATCCCTTGGCGATGTCAGCAGGGCTTGTAACGCTTCGTCTCTTGCAGAAGCAAGGTGTGTATGAGGAGTTAGAACGTAAAACGTTACGTCTGGCTGAGGGCTTAAAAACAATCGCCCAGGATCTGCAATTCCCGGTTTGGACGAATTCTGTAGGGGCAATGTTCTCAGCCTTCTTTACTGATCAACCTGTTAAGGATTTCAAGAGTGCATGTACCTCCAATGTTGAGTTGTTTGCTGAGTACTACCGTGGAATGCTGGAACGGGGCATTTATTTAGCACCGAGTCAATATGAAGCTGTCTTTTTATCCACGGCACATACCGATGAAAATATTGATTATACCTTGGAACAAGCGCGACAAGTCTTGAAATCTCTCCGTAAGGACAGGTAGGGAGGCTTATGGCGATGGAACGAAAAAAAGTCATTCGGAGTCTCATTACTCTTGCTCTTTTCGTAGCCTTGGTCGTGGTAATCTTCGTTTCGCAAGGTCACGATCCGAGCAATCCCCATACCTCAATCCCGAAGGAGACGTGGCTTAATGGTCCCAATGGCCATGGCTTTGCCGTCTTGAATAATCAAAATCCCGCCAAACAATGTTACGGATGTCATGTGAAGAAGAATTTAGGTGGGAAGGCATATTGTCAATCCTGCCATGAGCAAGCGGGGATTAAAGTCGAGCTTCCGGATTAATTCCCCTGATTTTAAATTTCGGTTAAATAAAGGTTAGAGGCTTAAATAGTTTAAGGCATTATCACCTGAGAGAAAAATCTTTCAGGTGTTTTTTTACTAAGATAGATAATACCGATAGCAGAAGTATCTGGGTATGAAAAATATAGGGTCGTGTAGCTTCTCGCACATCGTTCACTTAGCGCTCCAGGGCTAGCAAACTCGCTTCCGTAGGAGCTTCGCCAAACCTCAGGGTAATACCTGAAGTGAACCAGGTGGCTACGCTACCCTACGAAAGCCTTATTTGCTTTATCACCCTTCCGCCGCAAATCGTTCACTCCTGTGCGAGAAGCTACGCTAACAGGTCTTTTTAATAAGTTTGGGTATTAAGATTTTTTAGATTGTCTTATATCAGAAGTGGGTAATTGACTCAAAAGAATCACCTTATAGAGCTATATGGAATAATATGGTATATAATTGGGTGATTTGGGGGTATCCTATGAATGCCGAAGATCGTATAAATAACCTGAATCGATTAGAAGAACTTCGCGGCTCAAAAGTCTTGGTCTATTTTGCATATACCCCTCTTGATGACAGTATTTTGGTTCCCCTCTATAAACAACTCAAGTCAATAGGGCATACGGAGAAGATTGACCTTTTCCTTCATAGCTATGGAGGAGCAGTCGATACCCCCTATAAGGTCGTCATGCTCATTCGCGAATTCTGTGATGAATTTGGTGTTATCGTGCCCTTCGCAGCGAAGTCTGCTGCATCCATGGTGGTTTTGGGGGCGGATGAGGTTGTCATGGGTCCTATTTCCGAGCTTGGTCCTATCGATCCGCTGGTCAAACATCCAGTGTATAAAGATTTATGGGTTCCCGTACAAGCGATTCGACATTGCATAGATTATTTGCAGCGCTCAGTTGCAGATAGTCCTGATCCAGAACTTGTGACGTGTATCATTAATCCCGTGCTCAATAAGCTGGATCCTTGGTTGATTGGGGATTATGAGAAAGCTCTCAAAGCCTCTCATCAATACGCGGAAGCACTCCTATCACGTTATATGTTTAAGGAGACACCAGAACGCGTTCCAATTGTGACACGTGCCCTGACCGAAGGGTATTTTTCACATGGCTATCCCATTGGCCGGCGTGAGGCAAAGGAACTTGGGTTGAAAGTTACAGAAGCAGAGGGCGATCTCTGGGACGTGATTTGGAGTCTTTATCTGGGCTACGAGGATCTTTTTAGTGCTAGAGAAAACGAAAATGCTTCATTCTAACCGTATTCATATAAAACGAAGAGCGGGGTTGTGATAACTCTGTTCTTCGTTTTATTATAATTTTTAAAAAACATTGGATTTACTTAATCGGAAAATATTTTGGTTGGATAAACAGAATAACCAAATTAACCACAAAAATCTTGTTGAAAGTTTCGACAAAATACGATAGGATAGTGATTGTGATGATTGTAATGTAATTCACGAATTTTTCATTTGTGTTGAACTCTTTCTATGTGGTATATTTAATCTATGGAGGTGTCTACATGCTTACAACGTTTGGTTTTGTAACCCCTACGACAATGATCATCGTTTTAGTCATTGCTTTAATTCTTTTTGGACCAGGTAAATTACCTGAACTCGGAAAAGCTCTGGGTAAAGGAATCAATGAATTTAAATCCGCAACCAACGGTGAAGAGAAGAAGGATAAGGACGAAAAGGATAAAGAAACTCCAAAAGCTGAATAGTTAAGAACAAGAAGAGCAGGAAAGAATCTCCTTTGAGATGACTTTCCTGTTTTTTTGCCATAGTGCCACTGTACATATTCTTTCTAGGTAGGGAAGAAGGGGTTAGACACTAAGCCACCGTGGCAAACTAAGCCTAAGAGAGTGTCTCTCATCGTGATCCAAAGGGAGTGACCTTGTGACGACCTATGTAAGACAAGTCCCAAATCTGGTGTTGATCGTTCAATTTGTTAAAAATGTCTTTCCCCTTGTTAAGAAAAATCTTCGGCATTGGGAGACTCTAGCCAACTCATCTCCAGATAGGGTTCTTGCGAAGCAAGCCCTCGACAGTATGACACAAAAGGCTTTTCATTGCTTAGGAGGAAGCATCTATGCTTTGTATCCCGGAGTGAGAACGGAAGAAGTAGTTGAGTTTATCGTTGCCTACCAAACGATCAGCGATTATCTCGATAACCTTGTGGATGCTCTCCAAGTACAGGATGAAAAAGCCTTTGCTCATCTCCATCTCGCCATGACTGAGGCCCTCGAACCGGAGTCTAAGCGTTCAGATTATTACGCCTTTTATCCTCACCATGAAGATGGGGGATATCTAGACACGCTCGTTCAAGCCTGCCAGGAAAAAGTGAAGTCTTTACCTTCCTACTCACTCGTCAAGAAGGAAATGCTTTGGTTAGCAGAGCAGTATTCCTCACTACAGAGCACGAAGCATCTCAAGGAGTCTGAGCGGGAAGGGAAAATGTTAAGTTGGATTCAAAATCATCTTCCGAACTATCCTGGACTCTCGGAATGGGAATTCGCTGCTGCGACGGGGTCGACTTTAGGAATCTTCTGTTTGTATGCTGCATCCTATAATCCTATACTGCAACAGGAAGAGGTTCGAAGAATCAAAGAAGCCTATTTTCCCTGGATTGAAGGACTACATATTCTTCTGGATTACTTTATAGACCTAGAGGAAGATAGGGAAACCTCGCAGCTTAATTTCGTAGAGTATTATGAGTCAGAGAAGAAGCGGAAAGAGAGACTCAGCTTTTTTGTCCAAGTTTCCCTTCAAAAGGGCAGACAATTACCGTATCCTAAATTCCATGAGGCGGTGATAAAGGGACTCTTAGCGATGTATCTCTCTGACGAAAAAGGGAGCTTGGAAGAATTAACGGAGACAGCACGGAGCCTCCTAAAAATAGGGGGAGTAGAGGTTAAGCTTCTCTACTGGATGTGTTCACAGTTACGCAAAAGGGATATCCTTTAAGAAGGATATCCCTTTTGCGTACAGCCTTTATTAGATTGATTATCCCGCAATTATTGCCTTAAATTACGCTTTTCTGTAAAGAACGGTATGGGTCAAATCCGTTAAAAAGGCCTTGGCAGGAGAGTAGGGTATCTGCTCAAGTGAATGGATCGCCCTCTGAGCACAGTATAAAGCCGTTGCGAAAGCATCATCTAGGGCTTCAGAGGAAATCAGGGCTTGGATAATTTTTCGGATATCGCTAGCAGTGAGTTCTTTCTTTTGAAGAATTTCTTGGGCCCAAGGACCATACAAGGGATTCTCAAGGAGATAGATAACAGGGAGTGTAATATACCCATTGATAAGATCCGCTGCTACAGGCTTCCCTGTAATTTGCTCGTCCCCCGTAAAATCGAGGATATCATCAATAATTTGGTAAGCATATCCGAGATTCAATCCATAATCCCTTAGACGCTGAATATCCTCTAAGGAAGCGCCAGCCGTTGCTCCACCGGATTGGCAGCAGCTCGCTAGGAGTACACCCGTTTTTTGCGAAATTCGCTTGAAGTAAGTGTTTTGATCAATGGCAAGATTGAAGCGGTCCTCCGCCTGATGGACTTCTCCATCACACATTGACTTTATAGCCTCCACAAGGTAGGTCATACTGGTCTGAAGCTGCCCAGAGGAGAGAATATGGAAGGCTTCAGCGAAGACATAATCTCCCGTTAGAACCGCAATCTGGTTTCCATGTTCTGAATTGGTTGTTGGCATGCCTCTTCGTAGATCTGAACGATCAATTACATCATCATGAATGAGAGAGGCCATATGAATGAGTTCAGCAGCTACAGCAGCCTGAATCGTTGAAGTGTTGAGTGGACCGAAGCACTGAGCACTTTGTAAAGTGAGCAAAGGCCTTAATCGTTTGCCCCCGGAGGATAAGAGTCTTGAGCATGTTTCTTTGATAATTCCATCGGCTCGCCGAAAAGAGTCCTGCAGTTTATCTTCAACAATCAGAAGTTCTGGAAAATGAAGAAGGGGCTCTGAATTCTGATGGTCCTCTTTTGTTAAAGGGAAGGTACTAGCGGCGAAAGAGCTTGTGTCAAGAAAGGTCATAAGATCCGTCCTTTGCGTTAATCCTTAATGCGTAGATAGTTCTAGTATTCCAGGAAAGGCAAAAAGGATACACAAATTCGGATTTACAGAGTTTCTATTCATCTCGTTGTTTTTGATTTCCCGTATAGTTCAAAGGTTATGCTGTTCCCTTGAACTAGGCTACGAATTAAGAGATAGCCTCCGGAGGTGTTCTTGAATTTGAGATCAAGTACAGGATAACTAACCGTGGCATCTTGACCAGGTGGTACATAGCTGATAGGGAGGGAATGCCGATGACGCTCAGTCACTTCGAGATGCGCAAGGGTTATCGCATTATAAAGCGTGGAAGAGACTTGACAGATGCCTCCCCCGAGTCCTGGGGTGAAGGTATTTCCTTCGATAATCATGGCCTCTTTGTAACCCGCTTCAATGGTTCGTTCGCCGACACTTTGGTTGAAGGAAAAGACTTCATTAGGGGACAAGATTTTCTTATCCAAGGCAAGGGCAGCGAGGTGAATATTTTCTGAACGGTTTAAGAGACTAGAGTCAAAGTAAGACGTATATTTGGCCAAAGAGCCCGTAATTTTCATGGCTTCAAGCTGAGCTGCTGTGACTTTGGGTTGTAGGTACGATTTGAGGGGGACGGTTAGGGTGGGAAGTGAATCTCCCTTCAAGGGTTCTTTACTCAAGGGGAGTTCTTTGATCTCTTGTATTAAAGCGTCGAGATCCAATTCACGCCCCACTTGTTCAGGAAGAATGTGCATTTTATTCTCATCTGTTATCTCGAAAGTCGCATCCTTCGGAGTTACGTAATAGGGCTGAAAGGATATTTCCAGTATACTTTTTAGCCTCTGATCATCCCAAGTCGACTCAAGGGGGATTTCATAACCAGTACGACTCTCGAGCCGACTAAAGGCCTTAGACAATAAATTTCCTTCGCGACCGACCTTCCAAGCTTGATCTAAGGCATCTTTTAAATCATACGTTAGTCCCAAAGCCTTGAGCTGTAGTTTAAGTGTTTGTTCTTCTCCAGGAATTTGGAAGCTTACTTCTCTTGCCAGTTCGAGATTTAGCTGATTTTCAAGCTGCTTTTTCCCTTCTTCAGGGGTTAAGCCAGATAGGGTGATTCCATGAATGCCGATCTGAGGGAAGAAGACTCCATGGTCCTGAGTATAAATCAAGAGAGCGCCTAGGACTAAGAGGATAATAAGTATAAGTCCAAGAAACGTCCCCATAAGAAGGTGTTTTCTCCGAGAAGGAGCGTCTTGTTTTTGTGCAACTTCTGTTTCCAAGGGTGAATTCCTCCCACGCGTTACTTCGTTTATCTATATGGCGAGGGAGTGAAAATATTTCGTATTCTCTACATTTTTGCATGAGAAATATCACTGTATAGCTACAGAAGATCGATGTATAGGTTATCCTATAATACTTCTTGATGGAGCCGAATTTCTAGGCTATACTGAAGTAGTGTTAAATTGCTTGTCAAATAGGGAGGAAACGATATGTTACAAGGAAAAACAGCATTAATTACCGGAGGGGGCACAGGGATTGGGCGCGCTATCGCCTTGCTTCTTGCTCGCAAAGGAGTAAATATCGCGATTAATTATTCCCGCTCCAAAGAAGAGGCTCTCCAAACCCAGAAGGAAGTTGAAGAACTGGAAGTGACCTGTCGTATCTACCAGGCCAATGTAGCCCGGGATGAAGAAGTTAGAGAGATGGTTAAGCAAGTCATTGCTGATTTTGGACAACTCGATATTCTCGTCAATAATGCAGGAACGACACGATTTGTCGATCATTCTGACCTTGAAGGGCTTAAAGATGAGTACTGGGATGAGATTTTCGGAGTGAATGTCAAAGGGCTATTTAATACCTGCCGGGCGGCTGCTGATGAGTTAAGAAAGCAAAAAGGATGTATTGTCAATGTCGCCTCTATAGCCGGAATGACTGGCTTGGGAAGTTCTATTGCATATTCTGCTTCGAAGGCAGCGGCAATCAGCATCAACAAGTCGCTGGCTAGAGTGCTAGCTCCAGAAGTTCGTGTCAACGCAGTCGCTCCAGGAATTGTGCAGACGCGTTGGGTCGAAGGTCAGGATGCCCATATCGAAAGACTTGCAGCGGGAACTCCTTTGAAGAGAGTTGCTGGACCTGAGGATGTTGCAGAGGTCGTTTATTCCTTGATTGCACATGCAGGCTTTGTCACAGGTCAAACCATCGTGGTTGATGGAGGAAACTTCATTTAAACTGTTTAGAGATGAATATACGAATAATAAGCGAGGCATGCAGATAAGCTTGCCTCGCTTGACGTTTTTCGTTGGGTAGTATTTAACTATTGGAGTATTCAATTTGAAGTTAGATCTTTTCTTTATCTAGCTTCGTTGATATTGGCCAGCGCTTTGGAGCAATACTCCAGAATTTCGCGGCGACGCACCATACCGATAAAAATTTCTTGATCATCGACGACAGGGATGAAATTCTGCTCTACGGCTCGTGAAATCAAGTCTTCCATCATTGCATTGATGGAGACAGGGTGATTTTGAATATGCTGCTCAACCTCAGTGAGACGAATGTTTTCGGTATTACGAAAGCTGAGGCCTGGGGTATTTTTTAACTTCCATAATAAATCCCCTTCTGTGATCGTTCCTCGATAGTGTCCCTCATCATCAATGAGTGGAATGGCCGAGTAGCGATGGAATTCCATCCGCTCAAGCGCTTGGCGCATTGTCGAATTATATTTCAAGTACACAATATCTTTCTTAGGAATCAAAAAAAAGGCCACATTCATTTAAGTCACAACTCCTCAATCTTTTGCTACATTATCTGGACTCCTTATCCTATTCTATCAAGGAATAGTGAAGTGTCCAAGCTTGAATTCAATATTCTTGCAGAGAGTGGTATCCTATGTTAAAGTAAGCCCGTAGTCAATATGATTATAATCTTACAATTAATAGATAAAAAGGAAGAGTTCTATGAATGAAGAATCGTTAAGAGCGTTGCTCATGGGGATAAAGGATCAGACCATCGATCTTGAGACGGCAATTACTCAGATTAAGGAGTTACCCTATGAGGACCTAGGCTTTGCAAAGATCGATCATCACCGCCATCTGAGACAAGGCTTCCCAGAAGTCATCTATTGTGCAGGAAAAACAGCGGAACAAGTTGCGATGATAGCAGAAAGGCTTGTACAAAAAGAGGATGGAAATATCCTAGCGACTCGCGCAAACCCAGAAGTTTATGAAGCCGTATTGGAGAAAATCCCAGATGCAGAGTACTTCCCTTCCCCTCGCTTAATCGTGATTCGACGGGGTAAGCAAGAGCAGCGTGGGAATATCCTTGTCCTCAGTGCGGGAACTTCAGACTTACCTGTCGCAGAAGAGGCGGCGATTACCGCCGAAGTCATGGGAAACCGTGTGGAACGTGTCTATGATTCCGGGGTAGCAGGAATTCACCGCTTGCTCGATCAGAAGGATAAACTCTTGCAAGCTCGGGTTCTCATCGTAGTCGCTGGCATGGAAGGAGCACTGGCAAGTGTCGTGGGAGGACTCGTCGATAAACCCGTCATTGCCGTTCCGACCAGTGTCGGCTATGGCGCAAGTTTCGGAGGATTGGCTGCGCTCCTGGCGATGCTGAATAGCTGTGCGAGCGGTGTAAGTGTCGTGAATATCGATAATGGATTTGGTGCGGGGTACCAGGCGAGTTTGATTAATCGGTTAGGGGAGCATGTGGAATGAAGATAGCATACCTCGATTGTTTTTCTGGAATCAGTGGGGATATGACACTAGGAGCCTTAGTTGATGCAGGACTTGATTTTAAGCTTCTTCAGCGAGATTTAGCTGGATTAGCGCTCGATGAATACGAGCTCTATGAAGAAAAGGTGGTTAAGAATGGAATCACCGGAACAAAAGTAAAGGTATTTGCACTGGAAGGGCATGTCCACAGGCATCTTGGAGATATTCAGGAGATTATTGATAGAAGTTCCTTACCGAATGAAGTTAAGGAGAAAAGTATTCAAGTATTTACCCGCTTAGCCGAAGCAGAAGCGAAAGTTCATGGAACTACAGTGGATCAGGTGCACTTTCACGAAGTGGGTGCGGTGGATGCCATAGTAGATATCGTAGGAGCAGCGATCGGCTTCTGGAGGCTTGGGATTGAGAAAGTATATGCCTCCTCTGTACATACGGGAACTGGCTTTGTCAAGGCAGCGCATGGCGTGATGCCTGTTCCTGCCCCAGCAACCTTGGAGTTACTCCGTGGGGTACCCGTCTATGCTCGAGATATCCAGAAGGAGCTCGTCACCCCAACCGGTGCGGCGATACTGACGACCTACTGTCAGGAGTTTGGCCCGATGCCTGAATTCAAAGTTGAGCGGGTAGGTTATGGAGCGGGGGAGAAGAACCTCGAAATTCCGAATCTACTCCGCTTGACACTTGGGGAACTTGTGAATGAGGGAGGTAACCCTAAGCGCGGTCTGGTGGGACAGGACGGGATTCGTGAAGGACAAGCCTTAACCCTCGAGACAAATATCGATGATATGAACCCAGAATTTTATGAGCATCTCTTGGAAAAGCTCTTGAAGGCTGGAGCGATGGATGTATATCTCCAGAATATCCAGATGAAGAAGAATCGTCCAGCCACCATTCTTACTGTACAGATTTCTCCAGAAAGACTCGAAGAGTTTAGAGACTTGATTTTTAAAGAAACGACATCGATTGGCCTCCGTGTCTATCCCATAACGAAATACATGCTCCCTTATGAGCTTCGCACTGTGGAGTCAGAATATGGACCAGCACGGGTAAAGGTGGCTTTCCTGGACGGGAAAGTCTGTACGATAAGTCCAGAGTATGAGGATTGCCGTAAACTTGCACAGGAGTCTGGGCTTTCACTTAAGATGGTCTATGATATGGTCAAGAGGAGTGCTTTTGCTCAGAGCTCGGGTCTGTAGCTTTTCGCGCATCCGTTCACTCATTAGCTTCAGGGCTACCTCACTCGCTTCCGAGGGAGCACCTTCAGCGGATGAGTATCATTTGTGGAATGCCGCCTCGGGCGAAAATGTCCACTGGACACTTTCGTTGCCAAACCCATGTGCTTTCTGCATGTGAACCAGTGGCGCCGCTGCCACTCGAAAGCCTCGTTCGCTTTAACGCCCCTACGCTAGAAGTCGTTCACTGCCGCGCGAAAAGCTACACTATCGGGTCCATACTAGCCTTAGAGTAAATATAGAGATGAAAAAACGAGATTCCATTTCGGAGTCTCGTTTTTTTCGTTTGCACTTTATAGTTGGAGTCCTCTCCAGATCAGTTCTGCCTTCTCAAGGAGGAGTCTCGCATAGGGGAAGTTATGAACTCCTTTCGATCCATCTGAGTATACGTACGTGTAGTAAGTTGCACCGTTCTTGAAGGTCAATACTTTGGGGTCGTTGGCATCCATGGACTTAACCTTGGTGCTCCACTCCTCGTATATAGGTTGTAACTCGTCTAGCTTCTTCCCAATGATTGATTGCATTTCTTTTACGCGATTCACGGTCTCAGCCGTGTTGGGATGACAGACATCGCAGGAAGATTGTTTGAAGATCCCTTTGAATTGTTGGAAATCTATCGATGTTCCTTCGTTGCCGATGCCTTTTGAATCTTGTAGGGCAGTGACCCCAGGGACTCTAAAGTCGTGTTTTGTACCATTTGTGACATGGCAGTTGGTACAGGAGAAGCTCTCTTTCAAGTATTTGTACTTGTAGGAAGGCATAGGTAAGATATCACCAATCGCAACACCTTGAATCATTTGGAATTGAGGATGATGGACCTCTACCCCTGGAATCGGATTTCCAGTGGAGCTCACATGACACGTTCCACAGGTTTCCCAACCGGATCGGCGCAAGGTATATTGATTGTTCTGGATTGTGTGGCAGGCTAGGCAGCTAGTTCCTTCTGTCTGATTCACTAATTTCGCATGTCCACTGTTTTCAACTTGTAATGTGAGTGAACTGGCATCCATGACTGAGGAAGAAGGGACGGTAGTCTGAGCGGGTACTGGGGTGGACGATTCACTTGACGATGATGAGGGTTGAGTCGTTGAAGAAATGGGTTTACCAGAAGGCAGTGAGGAATTTACTTCGCTCATCGCTGGGGGCCCTGGTGGAGTATTCTCGATAAGAGCTAGTGTTTTTTCAGATGAGGAATTCGAGTTTCTATCTCCATTATGAGAGATTCCGTTAAGTGATATAGCCAGAAGAGAAAAAACTGCGGCAACAATGATGACATTCCGAATTTTCAATTGAAACCCTCACTTCCCTTTGAACTTAGAATTCTTCCTTTAAGAAAGATTGCACAATAACCAAAAATAGGAAATGAAAACCCAAAAAATGGTGGGTTTTCGCCAAAGGAAAAAATTGTAAGATATAGAATACTTACACGTACAACTATCATATGAGTCCACTCGAATTATAACTAAAACACAGGAGGGAGGAAATACGTGCTATATAGTACTAAATGGTGTCAACACATACACTGAGGAGAGTATATGAGATGGGACGGTGTTGTGAGGAAATGACGATTCAAGTCTTAATGGTGGACGAGAATCAACTGCAACTTGAAGGGCTAAGAAAGTTATTTGAAGGCGTAGAGGATGTGAAGGTTCAGTATGTCTTAAAAAGTAATAATCATATTCTTGAGCGAATCAGCGAAACTACACCAGATATTGTTTTAATGGAGCTTGGAACTCCAATCTGTAATGGAATCCTAACTATCCGTCAAATCCGTGAATGTGATCCTTCAGTCAAAGTCCTTGTCTTGACCCATCTATGTAATGTCGAAGCGATTCGAATGTCTCTGGAAGCTGGGGCTGCCGGGTACCTTCTAAAACAAAGTTCTTTTTTTGACCTAGTCGGTGCAATTCACGCTGTCTATGAAGGTAATTCGTATTTTCATCCCATGGTAGCTAAGCAAATTCTAAACGGGATTTATCAGACTTCAAATCGAGTAATGGATTGTGAAGAGACTGAACAAGCTTTAACCGAGCGCGAAGTAGAGATATTACAGCTTATTGCGGAGGGGTATACGAATCAGGAGATTGCTAAGAGACTCTATATTAGTACAAAAACAGTGCAGACCCATCGCCGAAATATTATGGATAAACTAGGCTTTCACGACCGAGTAGAACTAGTGAAGTACGCAATCCGTAAAGGGTTAATATCCTTGATTGATTAGTAAATATAATCCAGTTATATTTTTTGGAAAATTTAAAAATATTTTTTAGAGAGGCCGCTTTCTGAGGCGCTCGTCACAAGGAATTAACACATTCTGGGAGTTAATAAGGTAGGACGGGGTACTCTCATGAGAGTAGACAGGATACTCCCTAGAGAGTTACTGCAAAAGTACAAAGTTAAGTAAACTAAAGTCGTTAATATCTTTTCACTTAGGGGCTTATTCGTACAGGAGGTGAATAAAGATATAACATCACTCCAAGAAGGGGGATTGAATATTTCGTGAAAGAAAGGCTAAGCGCAATTTGGAATAAACTTAAATCTAAAAAAAGTAAGCAACCAGGGAAACGAAGCAAGTGGTTACTCCTACTTCTCGGGCTTTTGGTTGTTATCGTCGTCGGTGGAGGAGCTGGACTGAAAGCAAGTTCCACCTCAGCGTTTTGTGCGAGCTGCCATGAGATGTCACCGGAAAGTGCCACGTACAAAGTGACTTCCCATGCCAATCTTTCTTGCACAACCTGTCACGTCAGTCCAGGAGCTGGGAATTATGTTAAAAGTAAGTTGAACCTTGTTGGATATTTTGGCAAACATATCACTGGAAATTATTCTTATCCAATTGTTTCGTCTGAACCGATTAAAAATGATGTCTGTGTAAGCTGCCACTCTACGATGCGGAAGGTCACTCCTTCAGGAGACATCAACATCCCGCATGAAACGCACTTAAAGCACGAGATAGCCTGTACCGCTTGTCATGGCGGTGTCGCCCACGCCTTCGTAGCAGAACGAGGACTTACCACGAAAGAAGATATTGGTACATGGACTCTAGCGAAGGCTGAAGAAGTCAGTAAGTTTGATGACACTAAGACCGCGATGGAAGCGTGTATGGATTGCCATGAGCAAGTGAACGAAGGGAAGAAACCGTGGGAAGAAAATGAAGGACTTGGAAAAACAGAAGCTCAAAGGGTAGCAGAACGCCAGGAATCCGAGAAACAAGCCAAGGAAGGAAACGGGCAACTCCCACAAGCTGTTCAGGCCATTGCCATGTCAGCGAAGAGTGAACTTACAGCTCCCATGCGCTGTGCACCTTGTCATCTTAAGATTCAAACCCCTGTAAACCATGTCGAGAAAACCTGGGGTGTAACCCATGGAGTCACCGCTACAAAGGATCCCCGCTGGTGCGCAGATTGTCACTCCAGACAACGAGATCGGGTACTTGTAACAATTAGTACACCGGTGAAGGATTATGCTCGCAGCAACACCTTGTGTGCACCCTGCCATGAGAAAAGGCCCACAGGGCACTTAACAAATAAACAGCAATGGTTACCGACGCACTCAACGATTGTAAAGGATAAAGGAGCCCAGAATTGTCTGGTCTGCCATGAGATCGATAAGGCAATCAATCCAGAAACGAAAAAGCAGATACCAGGTGTCAATGCTGTAACGTGTAATACGTGTCACTGGTTTAAGAATGGAAAGGTAGAGGTCAAGAAGTAGAGCTTCTACGAACAGCTAAAGGGAGGCCATACGCTTGAATTTCAAAGAGACTCTGAAGAGAAATAAAAAGCTCTGGCTTTTGGTCCTCCTTTTCTTAATCATTGGTTTTTTTGCCTTCTTCTGGGATACGTTTGAGACTGCAACAGATACAGCTTACTGCACCTCCTGTCATCAGATGAAGCCAGAGCTTTATACTTGGGAAGCTTCCTCGCACAGTCAGGTCCTCCAATGTGTCGGTTGTCATGCTCCGCCGGGGACCTTGAAGAAGATGAAGTATAAGATCTTTACAGTGAAGGAGATTGTAGCGTCAATCACCGGTAACTATGGAATCCTGATCCAATCGACAACCCCGATTCCGGACCAAGTATGTAATAAATGTCACGATATGACGAAACGGGAGGTAACCCCCTCCGGGGATCTCATAATACCGCATACGAAGCATGCAGATAAGAATGTAAGTTGTGTTTCCTGTCACAGTGGTATCGCCCACGGAAATATCGCAGAGAAGAAGGTGACCTTTCGAACCGATTACGGAAAGTGGGACGAGACCTTAGGCAAACGGTTCATGTCCGACGAGAAAAGTATCCGACCGGATATGGATACCTGTATGAGCTGCCATAAGGTTAGAAAAGCACCGTTGAACTGTAGCGCTTGTCATAAGACGTCGATGATACCGGATACGCATAAGGACGAGGTGTTTAAGCAAGGGGGGCATGGGAAGATTGCCCCAGAGGAGATAGTTAATTGTGACTCTTGTCATTCTTATATGAGTAAGGAGAAGGTGGAGGTCACTAAGGGGAGTTCGGCGAGTTATTTGAAGTTCTTGACGCAAGGAAATGGGAAGACGTCGAATACAATATCCGTTAGGGATTATGCGAAGTCGAATACTTTTTGTAAGGATTGTCATGGGAAGATGCCGCCGAGTCATAAGGTGCCATTCTTTGAAATGAATCATGGGGCGTATGCCAGTCTGGATCAGGAGAAGTGTTTCACCTGTCATGATAATCATGTATTGCGAGATTCGCCCGTAACGAAGCTTAGCTGTGGATCCTGTCATCCAAGTTCTCACTACAAGAGACCGTGGAAGGAGAAGCATCCTGTGCCGTTACCTGAGAATCCGCAGGTCACAGAAACTTGCTACACATGCCATAACCAAAAATTTTGTGCCAAATGTCATCAAAGTTCTAGAACAACTAATTGATTTACCCAATTAATTAAGGGGGATAAGCATGTCAGAGACTATACAGAACCTAAACTCCATAAATAATCCAGTTAATCCCACGAAGACTAAAAAGGTCAAAAAAGACAGCTTCACAAAACTGCAGGCCTTTATTATGATTCTTCTTACTCTACTTGTCAGTGTCGGCGGGTGGTACTTGGTTGGAAAATATTATGTTTGGACAGATCTTGATTTGAAAAGGGTCAATGAACAATTAGCATATCTCCAGCAAAAGGTACAAGCAGAGCCCAATAATGCACAAACCCGAATAGAATTAGGCTATACCTATTCGTTAAAGGGAAAAAATGAACAAGCGATGAAGGAGTTTAATCAGGCCCTAGTTTTGGAACCCAAGAATTTTAATGCGCTTTATAATGTTGGGCTTCTTGAAATTAAAGAGGAAAGGTATAACGAAGCTTTACAAAACTTCCAAAAGGCTGTAGAGCTTAGTCCCCGAGACTACAAAGTTCATTTGCAAATTGGAATTACCTATAGAAATTTAGGGATGTATGAGGAAGCTCTCAAATCCCTTGAAAAATCCAATAAATTAAGTCCAACGAACGTCGAAGTTATTTACGAATTAGGCAGATTGGCAGAGGAAAAGGGAGACAAGGAGTCAGCGATTGCTATTTATAAAGAGGC
Organism: Desulfitobacterium elongatum; assembly: GCF_055378975.1. NCBI lineage: Bacteria > Bacillati > Bacillota > Clostridia > Eubacteriales > Desulfitobacteriaceae > Desulfitobacterium > Desulfitobacterium elongatum. The sequence goes on from NZ_AP038772.1 coordinate 1,975,609, forward strand.
ATTAACTTTTGATCCCCTTTATAAAGCAGCCATTGAATCACTTGAGCGACTCGAGAAGAAATAGGAGTGAAAGCAAATGAAAAAATCTAGAGTCTACCTTTCAATGCTTGGTACCTTTTTAATAATCTCAATTGTCTTTCTAACTCTTTTTTACTTGCATGATAAAACAATTATTGCCCCAATTCAGAAGGTGGTTAATAAGAAGGCCCAACCAGTGTTTAGTCAACTAATATACGGTGGGTTTGGGGAGGATGCTTTAAATAAACCCATGGATGTTTCCCTCATTAATCAATTTGTTTATGTAACTGACACGAACAATAAGAGAGTCCAGGTCTTTGATCAGGGAGGAACTCCTATTTTCAAATTTGGAAAAGAAGGTGATAAGCCTGGGGAATTTAAATTCCCCTATGGAATTACCGGGGATAAACAAGGTCAAGTCTATGTATCTGACTTATATAATGGCTCCATTTCAGTTTTCGATGACAAAGGCAACTTTATAAAATACTTTGGCGAAAAGGACCAAAAAGAAAAAGTAATTGAAGCTCCTGGTACGGTTCGTATTTTCGAAGATAATCTATATGTTACTGAAATAACAAAAGGAAAAGTCCTCGTCTTCGACATGAATGGAAAGCTTTTAAAGGAAATTGGAGCACATGGCCAAAAACAGGGGCAATTTCAAGCTCCAAATGCTCTGACGGTTGATAAAAACGGGAACCTCTACGTAGTCGATACAGGAAACCAAAGAATACAAATTTTTGACAAGGATGGAAAGTTTGTAAGGTCTTTTAATGGAAGTGTGGATGGTAAAGGCCCTTCAGAATTTGTTAACCCCCGTGGAATCGGAATTGACTCACGAGGTATTTTGTATGTCGTAAATAACCTGTCCCATATGGTTTATGGATTTGATACGAATGATACTTCAGGTAAGAAGCTCTTTTCCTTCGGTTCAAGTGGACAGTCCAATACTCAGTTTTCCCTCCCGAATGGACTGTATGTTGACAATGACGACAATGTCTATATTACTGATTCTAGTAATCAGAGAGTCGCTGTGTATAAGTAAAAGGTGAAAGCCATTGAAAAGGTTCATTTGAGAGGGGGGGTTCTATAGAGAAGTATTGATTTTAAAATATTAATTATGGTCTAAAAACAAAAGGAGGGAAAAAAGTGAAAAAACTATTGGTCACAGCAGTACTTAGTCTTTCGATGGTCTTCGGTTTTTCAGGAGCTGCCTTTGCAGCGATGAATGACCCAATTGTTGGCGGCACATCAGAAACCAGAGTGCTAACCGACGGGGCAAATGACAACGGTAAAATCAATGCAAACAATACTGGTGTTGGTATCGGTGGGCAAGCAATTTTGCCTGAATCAGGATTCCAAAGTGTAAATGGACAAAGAACCCACGGCGAATATCAAAATAACACGAACTCCTGTGCAAGTTGTCACCAAACTCACACCGCGGCAGCATCAGACTTATTATTTAAAGATGGTGTGTTTCAAACCTGTACAGCCTGCCATGATGGAACACTCGGAGTACTTAACGTTTATGCACCGTCCACGGCCGGTACCTTTGGTGGTACCGCTGACGGTAATGCTTCCATTCATATGGTAGCAGGTGGAATGGATATTAAGGGAGCTCCCGGAGGTTATACAGATGTTCCTGCTGATACCGCAGAAGGCGAAACACCTGCATTCTCGAGTCCTTGGAATGCTGAGTTTAACTGTGCAAGCTGCCACTCTCCACACGGCTCTTACAGTGATCGTCTGTTGAAATTCAATCCTAATGATATCGGTTCAACGGATATGTACTTCAAAGCTGTTGATACTGATCCATTATCTACTACAGGTTTTAAATGGGTTGACGCAGATGGTGCTGATTCGGCTACCCCTGTAAAATCTGGTGGCTTAAAAGTTAGTGATACGGTAGTTAACGCTTTGCCAACTCCTGTAGATGCTAGTTCTCCTGAATTTGTTGTTTTCAGAACCACTGCAGGTAGCGCTGATTTGTTGGATAGTTTCACACCAAAAGCTGGTGATCCTGCAATAGATAATACAGTTAAACAAGAAACTGATACAACAACTCCAGTTATTGTTCTAATGAAGAAAGTATCTAAAAAAGATTCTGCTACTGGTATTACCTCATATGGTTATGTTCGGGATATGAATCCTTGGATTGGAAACGTATACAACACAAGAGGTACTAGCGGTTTGGATGAAATCACCAACTTCTATAAAACTTATAAATATGGTGATACTACAAACAACATCAAAAAATCTAACCTTGTTAAATTCTCTGCTACAGGCACTGCAACTGATGACGGGATTGTAGTTAAATTCGGCTATGCCTATGTTAAGAACGGTACTGCTAACGGACTCGCTAATGTTGGTTATGCTGACATCTCCCGTTCTGCTCCTGTTAAACTGAATTTCCTCAAAAATGCAGATGGTACTTTTAAAGAAAAAGCTACCTTTAATGGCGTCAAGATTCTTGAAGTGGATACTAATTCCTACAATAGTGCTTCCAATGGTATGGGTGTCGCAATCTCCCAATACTGTGCTGCTTGTCATACTGACTACTTCGTATCTGCTGGAAGTGACACTAAAGACGCAACTGGAAAAGACATCGGTAAAGGTGTATGGTCTAAAGCGTTCCGCCACAACACCACAAGCGATAACTATACTTGCTTGAAGTGTCACTTTGCTCATGGTACTGACGTTAGTGTAATGTTAGATGCTCAAGACCAGGATCTTGCAGATTTAACAACCACGATGGGTGCAGATGCAGCAAAAGCTTATCTGCTTGATAAGAATAATTCTTCTGCTCTAAAACGCTACACCAACATGTCTGTTTGTTGGAAGTGTCATACCAGCTCGCACTCTGAAGACCTCACCAATAACCAATGGGTTCAAGGGGTTAATCCTGGTGTATCTTCTTCTACTGAATATAACCAAACCGGAACAAACCTACCTAAAGGTTATGTAGCACCTCCTCAAGCCGGACTTCCTTATCAAGGGAACATTAATGTCCCAACCACTCCAAACCCAGTAGGTACTCAAAATCCTTAATCCTTTTCAAGCAAGGAAAGTAGTTTAAAAGCTTAATAGGGATAGGGTAGAGGCCTCCGAAGTATCTTTCGGGGGCCTTTCCTTTTGGTACGCCACGCATGGCGATTAACTAGACGGTGGAAGTCCGTTATGGGGGTATGTAGCGACCAACCATTAGCTTAAGGCAAGGGTGTCCATCGTGAGGTGGAATCTGTTCGTCTCGGAAAGGGGCCTTCGAAGTTCGTCTTCGATGGTCTTCCTTTCCTCGTAAGGGGTCGTACCCCCTCAGGATTCGACACGATTTAAATAGTTCAAATATAATACAAGTTCAAAGGTAGTTCAAGCTAATTTTCGCAGGTATAAGACGTCCCAAATTCCATTGACGAACAAGCAACCTCGATGGTAAAATTAGGTTGTCTGTAGAGAGTGCGATTAGAATTGCATTAGAATGCACCTAATCGACAGAATGGAGGAAATAATGGACGGAACTAAAAAGGTGATTGATATGATCCCCAAGCAACCGAAATTCGGACGTCTTGCGATGACACTGATCATTCTCGTCATTATCGCACTGGTTGTTCTCAATTCCTATACGATAGTTCAGGCAGGTCAACGTGGCATTATGTTACAGTTAGGTGCAGTAAAACCCGTTGTATATAATGAAGGACTACATTTTAGATTGCCGTTTATTCAAGAAATTATCCCGATTGATGTACGGGTAGCGAAAGCTGAGTCAGACCAAACCGCTGCGTCAAAAGATTTGCAAGTAGTTACTACAACGGTCGCAGTGAACTTTCACCTGAACCCTGAGCAGGTGAATAAACTCTATCAAGATGTTGGTCTATCCTATAAGGAACGAATAGTTGATCCAGCTGTCAGTGAGGCACTCAAAGCCGCGACGGCACAATATACAGCAGAAGAGCTGATTTCCAGACGCTCGGAAGTGAGTACTAAAGTAAAGGAAGTCTTGGCCAATAAGCTTTCGACTTATTTCATGCAGCTCGATGAGATCAACATTACGGAGTTCAAATTTAGTACCGAGTTTAATAATGCGATTGAGCAAAAGCAAATCGCGGAACAACAAGCTCTAAAGGCGAATCTTGATTTACAAAGGATAGAAATCGAGGCAAAGCAAAAGATCGAACAAGCAAAGGCGGAGGCTGAATCGTTAAGATTCAAAAGCAAGAGGTCACTCCTGAGCTTGTCGAATTGAGAAAAATTGAGGCGCAGATCGAAGCTATTAAAAAATTGGATGGTAAAATGCCCAACGTCACAGGCGGAGCGGTACCATTTCTCGATGTAAATACTGTGAAGTAATAAGTTTAAACAATATAGATACTGTTATTGCAGACGATAGAACCGTATCAATACTAATACAATGAATCTTTTATGCCCGGAGAGATGGCTCGGAGAAAAAGGTCGTATCAACGAGGGAGTAAAGTTCCTTATTGATGCGACATTTTTATGGCAAGAATTGAAGAAAAGTAAAATTTGACATATAAAATGTTTGAATCTGTGCTCGAGGGGAAGGTCTCCCAATTGGTCAACCTTCCCCCTGGGGTCGTGCTCCGTACCCCCTCAGGATTCGACATTTTATATATGAACTAAAGGTAAAGACCTCGGAGATGAATTCTTCGAGGTCTTTTACCTATTTACCAAGTTTTATAGTAATAAACGTGGATGTACAATTGAAAAAGGCTTGGTGGGCGGCCAATCCTCCTAAGAAGGGGGGTGTCTTTTAGGCCGCTTTCGGAAGCGTTCCTGGATCTGCTCCTTCTATTAGATAATCAATATACGGTACGGAGAGAGTCTTAACTGCTTTTACTTTTTCTACGAGAGCGTCACGGATGGGGATTCCAGTATCGAGAGCATTTCGATTGCCGCTAAAGTTGAAGCCGTCTCCTCCGGTAAACATGAAATCGTTGGTTACCACACTATAGAAGGTCTCATTATCGACAAGTGAGCCATCAAGTAGGCGCATGGAGGTGATTCTATTGCCAGCGGGTGCAGCGGGGTCATAATAGACCTTCACTCCGGACATTTGAACCCAGCCGATGTTGGAATTCAGGATTCCATTTTCAAGCACTCTCTTGAGGTCTGAACCTTTGAGTTCCATTTTGACCAAGGTATTATCAAAGGGCATGACTTCATACATTTTTCCCATAGTGATGTTACCTGCGGGAATGGAGGCGCGAATCCCGCCACCGTTGGTAATCGCGATCTGGGTGCCCGCCTTTTCATTCATTACATCACTGACCCATTCTCCTAAGAGAGACGTTCCTTGTTCTTTACTATGAGTCAGTTCCTTATCGGTTGTACCAAGAACTTCTTCAAGCACGGGTGCAAGTTCTTTATCCCATTTTTCATAAATGGCTTTGACACTTGAATTTTCCATAAGGTCTGTTTTTTTGTATAGATCGCTAGAAACGGAAGGGGCAATCCCAACGAATACATCGTTAATATTAAAGCCAATTGCCAGCTTAGCTAAGGATCTTCCATTATAATAAGCCTGAACGATGGGAATCCCGTTGACGCTACCACTGACTGTCGTATGGGAGTGGCCAGAAACAATGGCGTCAATGCCGATCGCATTTATGGCCAGATCTGCCGCTTCTCCGGTGATTTCTTTCGTTTTTGCGTCTTGGAAGGCTCCAAGATGAGTTAGGGCAATCACATAATCTGCTTGGTCACTTAATTTTAGGTACTTTGCCCAATAATTTGCACTTTGTGCTGGGTCTCTAAATTCAAGATTTTGGACAATTTCAGGCTTCGTCTTATAAAGGGTTTCTGGGGTAGCTAAACCAACGAATCCAATTCGTTTTTCATCGACGGTGACAACTTTATACGGTTTAGCCCAAGAAACAGCTTTCCCGGTGTTCTTGTCGTAAATATTTGCGGCGAGGAAGTCAAAATCTCCATCCTTTGCCCACGTTGCCATCTTATCGGTTCCCCAATCAAACTCATGGTTACCAACGGCAGAGGCAACAAGATCAATGGAGTTTAAGAATTCCGAGACAGGCTTTCCGTAAGTCAGATTGGAAAGGGAACTCCCTTGATAAATATCACCGGCTGAGACGACAAGGGTATCGCGATTGGCGGTTTTCGCCTTTTCAATTTCTCCGGCAAGATTAGCTGCTCCGATATTTTTGCCATCCATTTTCATGGAACCGTGAAAATCATTAAACGAAAGAATGTCAATTGTCTTATCCGGGGCTTGGAGAACATCCATCCAATGAATACTTCTGACATTCGGAGTTCTTCCGTCGGCTGAGGTTGGAAGTTGAAGATCTCCTTCGTTCACCAAACGAACCGCTGTGTTTCTTTCCTGGGTGTCCCAGTTAAAACCAACGAGTTCCCAGTTGTTATCTAAGTCGGGGTAGATTACTCCACCTTTGACCTCTTTAATGTACTTTCCAATGAGCTCTCTGACTCCACCAAATTTACTTTCGATATCCTTTTCAAGAAGTTTGGGTAAATCTTCACCCGCCTTGTAAACAGGTCCAGTGAGTAAGAGTTGTGAATTGGCTCGGTAATTATTAACGGCAAGCTTCATCGTATCCGAATCTAATACGGGTGTACCATCCATATGAGTTAAGTTGACAATGCGTGATCCCGGTTCCTTCGAGATATCCACCTGGTACTTAACCCCTGAGAACATATCATAGTTATAGCCTCGAATGTTTTCGTTAAAGGATAGGGTAAGGTCACCTTCTTTAAAGGTGTTGTAATACGTTGCGGACCATTCCATATACTGTTTAAGTTGTTTTCCAGTGACTTCAAGTAAGTATAAGGTATTATCGTATTTGTAAATCTGGGAAACTCCAGCCTTTGTAATCGGACCTTTTTGAATATTCGCTGTCGTGCTAAAGGCTGCTGCTGCGGAAACATCGGCACCTGAGTAGTGCATTTGGACTTGATTAATTAAGTCAATCATCGGGGTGTCTTCAATCTGCGAGCTGGGAATCCCTTTAACCTCTTCAGGAGGAACAAGATCATGGTCTTTAAGTTCTCCAATTATTGTTCGAGCATCCACTTTCGCCTGATCATCATAGGGTTGAAGTTTTGCTACAAGGTCAACATCTGGGGTAACGTCCTTGTTCACAGGAATTAAGCTTGCTTTTACATCGGTAGAGCGATTGGCTAGAGTAAATTTACCCTCGGAATTCTTGGTTAGCGTTAAGGTAATTTGTGCAACATTATCTCCATAACGGCTAGGTTCAGTTATGACAACATCATTGACTCGGCTTTCAGGAACTTTGGAATGAGCGTGACCAGCGACAATTGCTGCAAGCTCCGGAAAGGCTTGGGCTATGACATCTGCGCCATCATCGTTTCCGTATTCTTGTGTTGGGCCGAGATGAAGGACACCAATCATGACATCGACATTTCCTTGGAGCTCTTGAATAGCTTTCTTAGTTTCTTCAATGGGGCTTGTTACAGTGTACCCCACCAAATTGGCTGCATCCCATTTTGTAATGTTGGGATTGGTCATGCCTATAATCCCGATTTTAACTCCGCCTCTTTCAAGAATAGCATACGGAGCAGCAAAACGAGTGCCATCAGGACGATAAAGATTACCCCCAAGAACTTTTGCTTTGGATTGAGCGACGACTTTTTCTAAGGCAGGAATTCCGTAGTTGAATTCGTGATTTCCTAGGGTGTAGGTATCATACCCGATTTCATTCATGGCAAGAATCATTGGATGAAGCTCATCGTCTAGAAAAAGTTGCGAAGAATTATCCTGTATCGTATCTCCATTATCGACAAGGATCGTATTGGGGTTGTTTTCCCGTGCCTTTTTTATAATTGTTGCGATTTGAGCTAAACTTCCGTTCAAGTTGGAGGTATCTGTGGCATACTCCCAAGGTACAAAGCGTCCGTGCAAGTCACTTGTGGCTAACACTTGAATCGTTACAGTGTTAGCATCCTCTGCTCGCACGGCCATGGGTGAGAAAAGGCTCAAGCACATAACCAGTGTTAGAGCCCACGCCATCCATGGCTTAAGTTTCCGTTTTGTCATAAAGTTTCTCCCCCCTTAAATATAATGTTGAAGGTCCTTCATGACTTAAATATGCATAAGAATATGAGATATGCCCACAAAAGGGCAAATCCTCCCTTTCTGCTGTCCTAAAAATTGGGAATAATAGTTTTCTCCTCCGAATATGTTGGACTAAGTGAAGCTATTGTTCATCAGTAGCTCCTTTTTTCTCGAAAGGGGGAGAGACTTATTCAAAGGTTTTCGGTGAATGTTTTCTCCTATAATTTTAATGCTACAGCATCCTTTATTAATAGATTAAGGGAATTAACCCAAGGGAAAAGACTTGTATTTGCTTGTATTGGAACGGATCGCTCGACGGGTGATAGTCTCGGGCCTTTGGTTGGAACAAGTCTTAAGAAGCTGGGTTATTCAGTGGTAGGTACCCTCGAGGAGCCCCTACATGCTCAGAATCTAATAGCCCAAATCGATTACATCGAAAAGGAACTCAAGCCGGACCTTATCATTGCAATTGACGCATGCTTGGGAAAACTTGATAGTATCGGAAGTATTCTATTAGAGGAGTCCCCCGCGCGTCCTGGAGCTGGGGTCCATAAAGACCTACCGCCGGTCGGGGATATATCGATTATGGGTATTGTTAATGTTGGAGGTTTTTGTGAGCTTCAAGTCATTCAGAGTACTCGCCTTCATACCGTGATGACTCTGGCTAATGAAATTACACATCTGATTTGGCGCGCAATTCCAAGCACTCGGACAAAACCTATAGGGGTCACCTATCAGGAATTGGCAAGATAGACGGAGATCTAGGAAAGAGGCCTTGGAAGACAAATTCCAGGGCCTGCTTTAATTACTGGTGTTCATCGCTCAAATGTATTATTATAGACTCTCGGAGTAAAAAGGGAGGTAATCTCTAAACTGGAATGAATTAACTGGGAATTTCGTTGAACAAGGGTTATCGAGATGTCCTTCAGAGCTCATTTTTAAAAAAGGACATGCCAAAGAAGCCTAACGGTTCTCCTTTTAAAATTTGTTCAGCGATTAGGCACTTTTGGGGAAAATGACTTGTTTTAGCCCCTGCAGCTCTTTCTGCTGATGAGCATACCAAGCATCCATGTGCTGGCACATCATGATGGTGTAAATGCGTATATACCACATTTTAGTGGAACGATGCCGACCCGATTCCAGCTTGTAATCAATCTTCTCTCGTTTATTGGTTCGCTCAGAGGTGGTACGCCGCTTGTAAATGAGCTTCCACTTCTCCGAATTCCTTGGTGTTTGTGGAAAAAGTCGAGGATTGTCTGTGCTACAGGTATGAAATGTTCTTCCGTATTTAGCGGTCGAGCAGGGCTTTTTGCAAGTATTCGATGTCCGCTTCTTCATCATCGGACATCTCCATTTATGACGTTTCTGGGAATGGTCGAACCCGTAATGCCTCATTTTCTTTCCATTGGGACAAATGGGGATGCCCTCCGGTGAGATCTGAATATCCATCTCAGTTTCCGTGTTCTTCGTGCCACGCACATTCAAATCAATAAAAGGTTCAATGTTCTGGTGGAGTAAGAGATCATAAATGGGTCCCGCATCATGGGCGGCATCCAGCAACATTTTCTCCACCATGCCCAAGGTGAAACGTTGCGAAAACTCAACCGAACTCACGACAAAGCTTACTGCGTCGTGCCTGGAAGCCGGATGCAAACGGGGATACAACGGTAAGTCATACGGACTGTTTGCGGCAGTGAGTGTGTACAGGTGGTATCCGTAAAAGTATCGCTCTCGAGCGCTGTCCCATCCTGAGTTGCAGTCGGGTTGGGAATAAATGCGGGGATGGTTGCACTTCGTAAGGCCTTGGGCATGACACTTACACGTTGGTTTACTTCGGGGATAGGCTGCGGTGACAACAGGGGTACCGTCACCCGCGAGATTGAGCGTACCCATATTTCCGATCAATCCGAGTCTCGCGGATACTGCAAGAAATTGAGACTGGAAGAAGTGAAATAGAGGGTCCATAGGCAAATCTTTTTGTATATCCATATGGGTCGTCATCCAATGGACTAAGCGTTTAATTCGTCCGGGTGTTGTTGTTGGAGCCTTTTCACCCTTCTTTCCCTTTTTGGGTTTGCGCTTACGTCTTTGTTTAGGAGATTTTAAATTCTGATCCGACGCTACCCATAATCGTGCAAAAAAAAAATAGAACGTCCCTACGCCAGGAATATCACCCGGTTCAAACCCGCTAAGAATTGCATAAAGAGGAACCCGGTACAGCTGATCGACCCAAGCAGTAACCCCAATTGCCGGGTTAGTAAGCAAAAAAAGCAGATAGGAACGAAGCATGGCAGAAGGATCACGTGGAGCAGGCCCTCTAGCACTGTAAAAATCCTGAAGCATCGCGGCTATACCGGTTAAGTCGGTAATCCAGAGTTTCGTAATGATGGGCCAATCCTTATGGACTAAAGTAAGCACCCCTCCAGAATAATGCTGTTGCAGCTGTTCAATGACAAACTCTTGGTACATTTCATGCGGAGTAATGATAGGTTTCATAACAAACACCCCAGGTTACAGATAGTAAGGAAAATTAGTCCTTCTGCTCTGATTTTTGGGGTGATTTCCAAAAGTCAAGTCTTTTGGACAAATAACTCAACAAAATTTACTATAGGAATTTTCCAGTTGGATGTTCATTAAAATGAAATCCCCCTACCGAAAAGTAGGAGGAATTCAATATTCATGGTTCAAGAAAAGCCTTGCACCATCTAACTCGGCGAATGCCGAGAGCCTATTTATTTATATAAGGAAGATATGATATAATTACCATATATTGGATTGGACGCTGCGAGATTTATTACATAAGCCTAACACGAACAGTTTTATCGTTGGAACCGACAGCACGAGCTTGGGTTAAGGCTGTAATGAGGAGTAGACATGGCACTAGCAAAGAGTTCTGAGAGTAAATTCATACATTACTTAAGGCGTTGTCGTGGCTTATTTATCACTATCGGAATTCTTGCTCTTATAACATATCTTCTATTTTATTGCCCTTCAACGAAACTAACTGAGGAAGGAATAATTGACCTAGTTTGTAAGCGTAGTCCACCCACCTACTTACTCCTCCCTGGACAAGTCATAGATGTGGAACAAACCAAAAATTATAAGCGGCAGAAGTTTGCTCAACTCAAACTAGAAATTTACAAAACGAAGCAAGAATTTCTTGCAGGGTTAGGTACAGGGATCAAGGGTGAGGGCGAGACGAGTTCAGAATACAAACCACTTAGAATTAACTTTAAGGATAACGTTTCTAAATTGGAAAATACGTTTCTAGAATTTTGGGCGGTAACCATCGTTACTTATCCAGGACAAGAAGTGGAACAGACTCTGATTGTCGGTACAGGCTCGAAACCTATTAACCTGAATGACCAAGTCCTTCGCTGGCAAACGGATATCGAAGCCGCCGCGAAACGCTATAACCTTGAACCTGCACTTATCGCAGCTGTCATCGAACAGGAATCCGGGGGTAATCCTGAGGCGATTAGCCTCGCTGGGGCAATCGGACTGATGCAGCTCATGCCATCGACTGCGGAGCTAATGGGTGTGAATCCCTATGACCCGGTTCAAAATATCGATGGCGGAAGCCATTACTTAAAGCTCCAGCTTGATTGCTTTGGAAATCTTCAAGAAGCCTTGGCGGCTTATAATGCTGGACCTGGCTCGGTCCAGAAGGGGGATTGGCTTAAGATCCCTGAAACGAAGAATTACATTGAGAAGATGCCACGTCTGCTTGGGAAATACGAACAAATCTGGAGAGAGAGTCAAGGAAAATAAATAAAATATGTATTCATAGAAGAAAGACTTTGGAGTGATCTTTGAATCTTTCTTCTATTTATTTACGTTAGTCATGGAAAATTTAATGTTTATAGAGTTAGTACAATATGTTATAATTACCATAAACTGGTTTTACCTTAAAGTGTATTGCAGTGGAATATTCAATTTGGAATATAAGCTATTGATTTATCTTCAAAGGAAAGAAGGGTAAAGATTTGTTTTCATGGTCCACAAAATTTGGAGTGAGAACGATTTCTAGAAAACAGTCTATCCACCTTGTTTTATTCGTTTCCGTGATTGCAATCATAACTGTAGGTGGATTTTGGTGGATGAAATATCATAATGTCAAACCTGTTGTTGCTTCTTTAACCGATGAGAAAGTCAGGGGGGGGATTCCACGTTATCTCTTCACCATAGGTGAAGAAACTAATTCATCAAGCCCTTCTAACTCCAAGTATGCTTTAAAGGGGCCCTTGGCTGTGGCAGCATCTGCTGACAAAGTGTATGTAGCTGATACAGGACACTCTCTAGTTAAGGTGTATGACCTCGAAGGTAAATTCCTATCTTCTTGGGGACAAGGAAAATTAAATTACCCCTTTGCGCTAACGTATAAGGATAATCGATTATATGTTGCCGACCCCAACTTGATGAAAGTTTTCATTTTTGATAGTGAAGGAAAAGAGCAAAAAGCGCTCATAGAGAAACAAAAATTAATGCTAACCAACGGTAAAGAAGGAGAGGTAATTCGACCAACTGCGGTTCAGGTTGGGGCAGATAACCATATTTATGTCGCAGACGTTGGGAATCATGTGGTAATTATTCTCGATGCAAATGGTAAAATTCTGAGTTACATAGGTGGTCGCGGGATGGACGACGGAAAGTTTCAGTATCCCAATGCACTTTTTGTCGATAAGAATGATAAGTTATTTGTTTCAGACTCTAATAATGGTCGAATACAAATCTTTGACTCAAAGGGTCAATTCCTCTATAAGATTACGGGAAATCAAGGGAAAACCGGACAACTTACCCTGCCAAGAGGGATAGTCGTAAGTGAATCTGGTGTTATTTTCGTAGTCGATGTCTTTCTTCATGTTGTTCGATCTTTTGATGACGCAGGTTACGAATTATGGGCCTTCGGTGGTCAGGGAAATGCAATAGGTCAATTCAGCTATCCGAATGGACTATGTCTGGATGCAGAGGGGCGTATCTATGTCACGGATCGTGAGAATAATCGGGTACAGGTGTTTGGCTATCAATAAGTGTAATCTACGAAGGAGGAGAATATAGGTGAACTTGCGGAGTGTTGCAAAGCGATGTCTTTTGATCTCATCCTTTGTTGTTTTTGTACTGTACTTTACTCTTTACACGCAAGCTGATTCTGTTAAAGCAGATCCAGTGCCTTGGACTAATCCTATTTCTGTGCATATCACTCCCTCAGATAGCATTAGTCAAATTGAGCTGAGTTGGTCCTCTATGTTACCTGCCAATGGAGGGGCGATGAGTTACCAAATTGAAAAGAGCACGGATGGAGGAGCTAGTTTTGATATTAATCTACCCCCTACGAGCAATTTGACGTGGACAGATAATCCTGTTCCTAATTACACCAATGTAATTTATCGAATTAAGAGTATTGAAACGGTTGATGCTACGACAAAGTTCGAGAGCTCCTATAGTAGGCAGGTTGATGTTTTTCCGCCTAGTGAAAATGTCCATGATAACTACATGAATAATACAAATCTCTGTAGTTCCTGTCACTCAACTCATACAGGTAAAACAGATATACTCTTGAACGAATCGTCCACATCTGCCTTGTGCTTGACCTGTCATGAAGGATTAACGAACTCCAAATATGATGTTATGAACGGGTATACAAAGACAGCGGGCGGATTGGCCCCATCCCTAGGTGGTGCCTTTGCTCATAATGGAGTCGAAGGTGATGTCTGGAAGGGTGCATCAACGACATCTTCCCATCTTTTCGATGAAACGACAGCTGGCTCTGCTCCTGGAGGCTTTAATTCGAAGCAGACAATGGGGTGTACTACTTGTCACAGTGGGCATGCAACAGGGAACTATCGGATGCTTCGTAAGACAATCGTGGTTCCGACTAGTTCTAATACCTTTAAAACTTATGATGTTTCTGTGGTAGCAGGGGCAAAGGCTAATGACCCTCAAGCAGGGGAGACTCCAGTCTATCAATCAGGAATTAATACCTTCTGTATGAGTTGTCATTCGGATTATATGGTTGGAAAAGGTGCTGGAGGGAATGGGGCAATAGTACCTTCGATTTATGAGACTCCAGGAACATATCGGCATCCTGTAGGGGTTTCTCTTGATAACTACCTTGGTGAAGGGTTAGATTTAACAACGTCTCTTCCTTTAGAAGGGGTAAATAGAGACAATAAAGACGTCATAACGTGTCTTACCTGTCATTATTCTCATGGATCAGTTGCTAAAGATATTAACATTTCTACGGTTGTGGCAGGAGATGGAAGCCTTAAAACCCATAGTTCCTCGTCTTTAAAACGTCTTGAAGGGATGGAAGTTTGTATCGATTGTCACAAGAAGTGAGTCTTCAATGCCCGGTTAACGAAAGGGTGAGTGTAGATGAGCGTGAAGAGCGATTTGAAAATAAAACCGGGGAGTAAGGGAAAAAGTACAAAAAGCTACTTTACTCTTCTCTTACTTTTTATCCTTGTGGCAATTCTTATAACGTTACAATCCCCGGTTCGTGCAGCTACGAGTGATCAAGGGAATCCAGTGGTAAGTGTGACTCACCCGTTAGTGGATGAACATCAAGTCGATAATCGAAGCGCGATTTCAGTTACCTTTGATCGTGCGATGAATCCTGCAACTCTTACCAAAGAGACTTGTATAGTGAAGGATTCTAAACAGAATATCGTTAACCTATTAAGTCTAAACTATTCTGATTCAACCCATACCGTAGTATTAATCCCAGCCTCACCTCTAAAATTACAGTCAGATTATACAGTGGAAATTACAACGGGGGTAAAAAGTAGTAACAATATACCCTTATCTGAAAATTATACGTGGTCTTTTAAGACTGCAGCATTTTCACCTACGCCCATTCTTTCGATTAGCCCCTCTCCTGGTGATTTGGCTGTAGGTTTAAGTAACAACGTTTCAGTTACATTCAATCGGGCTATGAACTGGGATACCATAAGTAGTACAACATTTACCCTAAAGGAAGTATCAGGAAGTTTAATATCTTCGAATCTTACCATTGATAATTCCAGCTTTATCACTAAATTAACTCCAACGAGTCTAAAGCCTAATACGAGCTATCAAGTTACATTATCTCGAGAAATAAAGGATAACACTGGAAACCCATTAGCTGAGGACTACTCTTGGACATTTACCACGGGGACATCCCAATACTTTAATCCTCACGGTAACTATACAACGAAATCTGCAGCCTGTAAAACATGTCACCAAACACATACAGCAGTAGGTACAGCACTTCTTAGTAATACTAGCCAAACACAGCTTTGTTATACCTGTCATGACGGTTCTGGAAGTGGTATTAATATAAAGCAAGTTTTAAACCAAACTAGCAATGATTTTACCTTTCATCCAATTAAGGACACCGGAAATCCAAAGATTGAAGCCAGTACAATAAAGTATCAGTGCTCCGAGTGTCATGACTCACACAAGCTCGAGAAAGGAAATTCGACGAAGCTACCTGGTAAGGAGCTTTGTTTTAAATGCCATAACAAAGTGTTCTATGGCGGAACGAATCCAAGCGATGATACCATGCAATCAAAGTTTTCTGATACAGCTACGTTACAGTTTAACTTGCACGATTTGGCTAAAGATGGAACTGCTGTGCATGGTAATTGTAATGACTGCCATGTTTCCGCTCCGCACGCTTCAACTCGAATCGGTTTGATTGCCTTGGTAGGTGACGAATATGGTGTAAATTCAAAGATTGAAGCGGATAGTACATTAGCTTCACCTGGTACTTGGGCGAAAACATCGTGTAATACAGTTTGTCATCCTGCTGCGACTCAGTCACTTCAGCTACCTCAGCAGCCTTTAGATCCTCTTTCGCCAGGAGAAGGAACAGCGAGTACCCCGACAACTCCTGAAACGTCTGCAAGTGAGACAGTTCCAATTGTGACAGTGCCTACTGACACTAATACTACGACTAGTCCACAACCTACTGAAATTACACCCACCACTCCAGTTTCGACTCCAGCACCAACTCTTGAGTCTACACCGACTGAAACACCAAGTATGAGTACTATACTTAGTAGTACTGTCTCAATAACGCCTTCAAATTCTACCTCACCTATTCCCTAGCGACTCAATTAATCCGCTCACTTCCAGCATGTTCTCAAGCGACACTCCATAACCGATGGAAGAGTTCGAGGTGCTCAAATAGGAGACTGCTCCGATGAGTTTTCCGTCTTGTACGATGGGACTACCGCTCATTCCACACACGATACCGCCAGTGTGACGGAGCAGGGTTTCATCTTCAATCACAATTTTAAGGTCCATGTTTCCTGTGATCTGTGGGATTACACCATAGATAGATATCTTAAATTCTTCGATCTGATTGTCTTTGACTACGGTATAGATGGAGGCCTGGCTCCGCTTAATCGACTCCTTTGAACCGATCGGGAGAAGACTATCGAAGAAGGGACTGGAGACCTCCCCTCTGATTTTGCCGAAAATCCCAACCTCGGTATTAAGTTCGAGGATACCAGTAAAGTCATTGAATTTGTTTAGATACCCAAGCTTCTTGCCAGGAGTATCAGGATTTCCCTTTCTAATCGAGGAAACATTCGAGAGGACAATCGTATTTTTGCTAAGGGGCTCTTGGGGTATTCTACAGAGTGGATGCCCGAGGGCCCCAAATTTTTGAGTCAGGGGATCATAGAAGGTGAGGGTTCCAAGTCCATCGTCGAGTGCTTTGATTCTTACCCCAAGCCTGTAATCTTTAGTATGCAGGTTGAGATAGGGCTTTACTTTTTTATTGAGGGTATGCCCGTGACGGGAGATCTGGAGGTCGATTTCCTCTTTTTTGAGAGCTGCCTCATTGATCAGTCGGTGGAGCTCTTGTTCCGAGGAGATCGATTTTCCCTCGACTTCAAGAATATGATCATTTACCTTTAGACCCCATTCTCTAGCTGGATAATAATAGATGCCGTTGGCCTTCATCACTGGAAGTAAATCAAAGATTTTAAATTCTTTCCTTAGGAGCTTCATTCCGATGGAATGTCCACAAGGGAGCAATTTAATGTTAGAGAGAGTTCGAGAACGTTCAGTGTTCATGGTTCCTCACTCCTAACTCTGGGATTCATTCGATCACGCCAAAAGTTTAGGAACGAAAACGGAGAGAAGGAATGCAAAGAGGGCAATATAGATACAGAGTTCAAGGAGGATGAGGGGGAGGCTATTCGCGTATTTAGAGGGATGCTCAGCTTCTTCGATAGCTTCTGAGGCTGAGGCTAATTGTTCGTACTCTAAGGGGTGCTCTTCTTTGAGGTGATGCTTTGAGATTTTCCCGTTATACCAGACTGAACTGGAAGGGAAAACATCGGGATTGAAATGTACCCAGAAAAAGTGTCCGATGGCGACGGCCAATAGACAGACAACGGCTTCATTACTGTGGGCAACCCGGAAAAGTTCAATAACCCAACGGGGCATGATGGCAGCGGAGACGTTTGGGAACCATAGGATAAAGCCACTCATTCCCATAAGGAGGATTCCATAGATGACAGCGAAGTATTCGAACTTTTCTAGATAGGTGTAGCGACCGTAGAGTGGGCGTTCCTTACGAATTCCTAAGAGGTACTGAACATGGTGGAAAGCATCGCGAAAGTCTTTCCAAGTCGGAAGCATGCTCCATTTTGGTCCGTCCTTCCGAAAGAGCTTGATAAGCCAGATAATGTGGTAGACTCCACTTAAAAGCATGACAATGGCGGCAGTTAAATGGACATAAAGCATGTTGTCAAAGCCACCAAAGAGGGAAACAACATATTTCGCCCCACTCATATGAGCGTATTTTATGGGAAATCCCGTCAGACAGAGGAAGAAGATACTAATGAAAAGGATAAGGTGTTGAAGGCGCTGGCTTTTATTAAATCGTTCGATTTTATCCGGTAAATAACGCTTTAATTCAGTCATCTATTGATTCCTCCCTTCGTTTGGGGCTAGATGTCCCAATTGTCATGATGATCCTTTTTCTCATCTCTACGATTTCTTAGCTTGCGAAATAGTTCAAAGATGGCGATGGTACAATCTTTAAGAATATCGAAGAGAATCAATGCGATAAAGAATTTCCAGACCACCCATAACCAATAAGCACCCTCTTTTTCGTTGTCATAAGGTGTAAGGTGTTCCGTTCCTTTCGCAAAATTAGACTGGGGAGTACTATGGCATTTGGCACAGGTGTCAGGCACGTTTTCTTTGGCAGTACTCGAATCTGGGTTCGTGGGAGGAAGTATATCATGAGTTCCATGACAGTCAATGCAGGTCGCGGCTTTGAGTGACCCTAGATCTACCGCAGTCCCATGAAAACTATAGTGATAGGCTTCCGTAACATCTGAATGACATTTGATGCAGGTATTGTGAACATTGAGTTTATTTACACTCGATTCTGGGTTATTAACAGGCTGGATGTTGTGGATTCCATGACAATCGGTACAGAGTGCCCCAATTCCACCACTTAAGGAAGGTGAATGAATGCTCTCATGGCTAACTGAGGCATGACAACCGATACACTGATTGTTCATATCGAGTTTGAGATTCGGAGTTTCTTTGTGTACATAAAGATGGCAATCTGAGCACATCAGAGATTTATGAGCGGATTGCTCCAAGGATCTGGGGTCAACGTCGACCTCACAATCTTTCTTGCCATGGCAGGACATACAGAGGTCATCGCTTTCACTCTGAGTTGTTTCGATTACAGGTGCGGGTTTTTCGACAAGTTGAGGTAAGGAAATGGTGAGTAAGACGAGTATTGCGAGAAAGAGAAGTTTAAACCCTAATCTTTTTTTCTTCATCGAGAAGCCTCCTCTCTTGTGCGTAGTCACCCAATTGAAGATTGCTTCATTGAATGATTCTGAAACCTTCTCTGGTAAGGCTCTGAATCGTATTTCTATTGGAACCGAAAGGGTAACTAATCAGGCAAATTTAGTTATAATTCTGGAGTTTCCTTCATAGATTTAAACGTTGAGGCATTGGCCTCACCCCCCATCCATAAATTAAATGCTAATGCTCGAATGCTTTTGCTTGTCTTAGTTCCTAAGGCATGTTGAAGTTTGGGTATAATTTCCTGTGAAATTTAAGGGATTAAGTTAGCATGGCAAGAGGGAGATGCTGTTTGGCATGAGAAAGTAATCCTATTCACAATCAAGCAAGGAATAATAGTCATTTTCCCAAAGTCGGAAAGATGGCCTGTGGGAGGGTCTTCTGGTCGGACCATTAAAAAACTTGCAGAGAGGTTTTTTCAATTTATTAAAACGAGGGTGATTTTGTATACAATGCTCAATACATGATATGCGCATTGACCTTGTCCATTACACAAATGCAAAAAAAAATGTAGGGGACGACCTGAATATCGTTCCCTACAATTACCTCTGGAATTTTCATTTTTTGCAACCTCACTGGTAATTGACTCACTTTAATTTTGTAATTTCGATTTCGGCCCTCTCAAGTAGTGCTTTGGCTAAGGCGTAGTTATGTGCGCCTTTCGAGGCGTCGGAGGTAACATACATGTAGTAGGTACGAGCGTTATTGAATTGAACGACTTTAGGGTCCTTTGGATCAATGGTTTTAAGCTTTTTCTCCCAGCTATCAAATAGAGGTTTGAGTGCTTCTAGTTTCTTGGAAATTTCATCTTGGCGTTGTTGAATTTTTGTGATTGTATTGGAGGGGTCATAGTGGCAGGTGATGCATTTGTCTTGCTTGAACAGGGTGGTAAATTCTTTATAGTTCATCTGTGTCGTGAGACGTGTTGTTCCCAGGGCATCGTAGGTGGCTGTAACACCAGGGACCATAAAATCGTGTTTTAGGCCATTGGTGACATGACAATCGGTACAAGAGAAAGTATCCTTCATCGAGGCCCATTTATAAGAAGGCTTGGAAGGAACATCACCAACCCCAATTCCTTCAATCATTTGCTTTTGGGAGTGGTGAACTTCTTTCCCAAGAGTAACCGTACCAGCCGTATGACATGTCGCACAGGACTCCCATCCACTATTTCGCACGGTAATCATCTTATCTCCACCCATGTTATGGCATACCAAACAGGTGATACCTTCACGATCTTTGGCGTATTTGCCACCTGAATAGAAATCGGTGAGTTTGGCATTGTTATCTCGAAGGATGGCTGTTTCAGAATGGCAACGGATACAAGCGTCTTCATAATCAAAGGATGAGTCATTTTCCTTTTCAGAAAGCAGAGTAGGGAACATCTTAAAATGTTGGCTTTTTCTCACTTGATCAATGATACTGACTGCTTTAATGGCTTGCGTCGTTGTTTGCTGAGCACTGGGTTCAGATTTTGAAGGTTCAGATGTTGTCGGGGTCGACTTGCCACAGCCGATGAGTATGAGCGTAGCTGCGAGAAGAGTTACGGCTAAGCGGACGACTGTTCGGAGTTTCATGCACTTCCTTCCTTTCTTAATTAAAAATTATCTACAAAGGGTCAAAGAACACCTCCTTAAATTAGTTGCCCCTAATTAAGTCAGTAGTTACGATGGGATAGACTCTAAATGTTCATTTGATACACTATATTATCTTTCTCGAGAGTTCATGTACTGAAGTGTATGTACAAAACACCCTTGTTTAAACAAATATTCACATATAAAAACGAATAATTTGCAGAGTACTCTCCTATCTATTAATAACACAAAAAACACTATATGTAAATAATATCCAAAACAACAAAAATATGTTATAATACCTAAAGGAAAATTGGTACAAATGAAAGATGCCTCACACTATGGACGTCATAATACCTCTGTAAAAATCAAATGGTAAGAGGAAGGAGTACGAAACATGGCCCAAAAGAAAGAGCTTCACTTAAGCCGGAGAACGGTTTTGAAGACTGGTCTTTTCCTGGGAGGCGCACTTGCTCTCGGCATTATTCCCAAGGGGGTCAAGGCCGATTCGCCCTCGACTTCTGAGGGGAGTTCTACGAATGGGAAAAAGCAGCTCGCCTTTCTGTACGATGAGACAAAATGTATAGAATGTGCGGCCTGTGTAGCTGCGTGTCGAAGAACCTATCAGTGGGAAGAAGGGGTGGAGTGGCGTAAACTCTTAGCCACAAATACGAATGCCTTGTCGATGAGTTGCAATCATTGTGAAGATCCGGCTTGTGTAGAAGTTTGTCCGGTAAAGGCGTATGCAAAAAGAGAAAAGGATGGAATCGTCACGCATAATCCGAAGCGCTGTGTTGGGTGTAAATATTGTCTTTATGCCTGCCCATATCACGCTCCTCAATACGGAGAAGGGTCCGGGACGATCACTAAATGCCAATTCTGTTATACGCTTCAGGACGAAGGGGAGAAGCCTGCGTGTGTAAAGGCATGCCCTGTCAAAGCCCTACAATTCGGAGAACTTAATGAATTGATGAAGACTCCGGGTGCGGTCCGCGGGATGATGAAGGGGTTACCCTCTCCAGGAATGACTAAGCCCTCGTTCGTGATTATTCCCAAGAAGTAACACATAGGGAGGAAAGGATATGGAATTACATTGGGGCTGGCTCATTGGGATTTATCTTTTTCTGGGCGGTCTAGGGGCAGGGGCGTATTTACTGGCCTATGCTGCTGAGAAGGGGTATCTGGGAGAGGCATCAAGTTTAAGTAAGTACGGGTATTATATTTCTGCACCGCTCGTAGCGATCGGGGCGGGGCTTCTAATCTTTGATCTCGGGCAAGGATTACATAAGCCTTGGTTAATTATTGGGATGTTCCTCAATTTCCAATCGGTGATGACTTGGGGAATCTATATATTATCTGCTTTTATCGGAGTTGGTCTACTTCGGGCCTATTTTGCCTGGAAGGATAAAAAAGCTCCAGAAATTCTTGGCTTGGCAGGTGCCGTCTTAGCCTTTTCGACATGTGCTTATACTGGACTACTTCTGGCCGTTGTCAAAGCGGTTCCGTTTTGGAACTTTTATTTGATGCCCGTTATTTTCGTCGTGAGTGCTTTATCCACAGGGCTCTCTTTGAATTCGATACTTGCCCATCTTTTTGAGAAAAAGGAGTTGCAAGAGGGCAAAGCCAGTGAAATTCATCTCGCACTCGTCGGTATCGAAATCGTTCTTCTCACGATGTTCTTCGGAATTATATTAACTGGGGTAAAGGGACCGGTTGCACTCGCTTCAGCAAATAAAATTCTCTTCGGCGAACTTTCGCAAGCATTTTGGGTGGTCTTAGTAGGTATGGGCTTGGTTGGTCCCTTCCTCTTCTATGTCTATCATTTGTACCGGATGCGCAGTAGGGTTAAGCTTAAAGAGATAGGATTCGGTATGGACAGCGTACCTGTTCCAGCAGTCTCCACAATGGAGGAAACGTCAATTTCAAAGGGATCGGGTCATACTGGAAGCAAAATAGCGGTTTGCCTCTGTGATGGGGCTGTCATGCTCGGAGGATTGGCACTTCGCTGTCTCATCGTTTTTGCTGCGGTACCGGTTTGGAATGGGATGTTAGGCTAAAAAAATAATTGTTTTATTGACATTTGGATTGTGTTTTCATATAATAATCATTGTCACGCGGTCGTGGCGGAATGGCAGACGCGCTAGGTTCAGGTCCTAGTAGGGGCAACCCTGTGGAGGTTCAAGTCCTCTCGACCGCACCAATATTTAAACTCTAAAACCCTTGATAGTTAAGGGTTTTTTCTTTTTTTATACTGAGCACACTGAATTCAAGCTAAAAAGGGATTTGAAATTGAATTGGGTACGGATTGAGTACGGAATTTTGACTTGGTACGAAATTTAGTTGCTCTCGAGAAATTTTTGGATTATAACTATTAAATTTGTCAGCCAATTCACGGCTGACTTTTTTTGTTACGTGGGTGTAAGTATCAGCTGTCGTTTGGTATTGTTTGTGGCGAAGTCTTTCTTGAATAGCCTTCAGCCACTCTCCCGATTCCTCCCTATGAACATTCACGGACATGCCGAATATACTGTACTAGACTTCTCTCTGTAAATTTGACAGTAATGTAACTGACGGAGGTGGTAAAGAGATGCTGTGGATTTTACCGATTTTAGCATTTCAGCTGTTCGTAATTATCATATTATTGATCCGCATTTTGCATGAGATTGAGGAGCTCGAGCACCGTAAAAAACGACATGAACACTAAGTGATTTGACCGGGCTTTGTGCCTGGTCTTTTCTATTTTACATTGGTCCAGATATCCCTCGATTACTTTGCATCATCCGCTCAGCCAGGACTAAGAAGACCATCAAAGCAAAAACAACCCCCATTTTTAGATACTCTATATCGTCTCTTTTTCTAAATTCAGGTCCTAGTCGGGGCAACTCGGTGGAGGTTCAAGTCCTCTCGACTACACCAATCATGAGCTTAAATAACCAAGGTGCCTTTTTATATGTTTGCATAAGTACTTATTTTTTTGTTTTTTATAAAAATTTATTTGTGAAAAAAGGAATTTGGATAATCTCATCGAACTAATATTCATAATAATATGAAATATGAGAAAAATAGAATTTTGAGGCTTGGGAAAGTGTCTTGAAAGAATTCTAGCAAAAACTAGAAACGGAAAGGGTGGGGGAGTTGAAACATATATACGAGGTAAGCTATGCACAATTGGATGAATTAGTTAAAGTGGTTAATCAATATTGGGATACACTCAGCGAGCGCCCTATGATTAAAGAAGAGCTGAAAAGTCAAAGTTACTGGGAAGAAGTTCACCGTAAGGGGCGTCTAATTGTATATAAGGCAGATAATAATGAGGTAGGTGCGATCATGGCCCTTCTCAAAGCAGATAAGAATGTTACTATAGACGTCTTCTTTATTGCTCCTCCTTTTATGGAACAAGGCATTGAGCCCAAGATGCTTCGAGTTGCTGAGAGAATTGCAGTCAATTGGTCGGCCGAACAATTGAGTTGGATATTTTCTGGGAAAGAGGATATCGAGAAGGAATTTCCGATATTCCAACAGCTAGGCTATGTCTTGCATTGTCCAATGAATCAAAAAGGGTTTGTGCTACTTGAAAAGAAAGTCGTTTAATATTATGAATGTATGGAGATTCATCGGAAGTAGGGGGAACTCTGCATTTTATAAGCTCTCGTTTCAATGAACGAATACTGCTGTATAGAGGTTAAAATAAGGATAAAAAGGGGATATTCGCTTGCCTATAGGCCTAAGGTCCTATAGATGAATAGGACAAAAGGGAAAATATCAAGAAAAGAGAGAATGTTAGAGGTATTATGTTTTTTTTAGCGAATTATGTCCTATTATATTGAAATATGCATACAGTATGCATACAGTACAAGAGCGGGAGAAAGTTATGCGATTAGTGAATATAGCGTATGTTGATGAAGGAGAGGTATTAGCAAGACCCCTTGTTAGTCCGAATGGAAAAATTCTTCTTCAAGCAGGTATAGCACTTACTCAAAACTATATCCAGAAATTAACCTACTTAGGAATCGATACGCTATTCATAGAGGATGATGCGTTTCAAGATGTGGAGATTTACTCTGCAGTATCTGTAAAGACTCGAGAAGTCGCGTATTCTTCTCTTCAAAACTTAAGTAAGCATGTTCAAGAAGAGCAACTGCATTCTTCAAGCTTGCTTCAGATTGAGGCTGCGGTACAGGCTATCATTACCGATTTGCTCTATAGCAAGGATCTTCTTGGAAATGTTCTTGAAATCCAGGGCTATGATGATTATACTTATCATCACTCGGTTAACACCACGATCATCGCTTTAATTATGGCTATTGCTATGGGGTGGCCAAACCATAGACTATTAGAGCTCGGAATGGGCGTTTTAATGCATGATGTGGGAAAAGTCAAAGTTCCTCAGGAGATCCTCAATAAGAAGGGTCCTTTGACCAGTGAAGAGTTTGATGAGATTAAGAGACATGCCGAGTATGGGTTTGAAATTCTTAGGAAAAATCAAGACGTAAGTTTACTTTCTGCCCATGTAGCACTTCAGCACCAAGAACGCTGGAATGGATCCGGGTATCCTCGCGGGTTAAAAGGGACTCAAATTCATGAATACGGGAGAGTTGCTGCCGTAGCGGATGTCTATGAGGCCTTGACAAGCAAGAGGGTTTATCGGAATGCAATGCAACCCTATGAAGCATACGAATATGTAATGTCTAATTCTGAAACTCTTTTTGAGCCTAGTTTAGTGAAGAATACCTTCTGTCGGTATATCACTCCTTATCCCACTGGATCAGGAGTTCACTTAAGTAATGGACAACGTGGAAATGTTGTTCGGCAAAATTGCGACTTTCCAACTCGTCCTTTCGTTCGAATGACGCATGAGAGTGAAGCGCGGTTAATTAGTCCGATTGATTATAATTTGGCTGAGCATCCTTCGCTCATGATTTTAGGGATAGAAAATAAGTAGCTAAGAATTAGTTAACAATTATCTAACAATTAGCTAAGAATTAAAGAAGCAAAATGAACGACATGAGGTTCATTTTGCTTCTTTTTTTCATAGTGCCTTAAGTTTCTGCTACTTAAGCGGAAGTCTCTGTGTTGCATAGCCACTGAATAAGAGTATCTCAACACAGATGAAATAAAAACTCACTTCGCACCTGATATTTAGTTACTCCATCTTTCTAGTGCTTCTAGCCTAAAAGTGAAGAAAACTCAGAAGGTGTATGGACAGGTTTGTGACAAGAGAAGTTCTCACAGACATAGGCGGTTATCTTGTCCGATTCGACGGGATAATCCTTGACCCAGGGAATGAGGCGACTCAACGTTCCCTCCTGATAGAGAAGGGTTGAGTAGGGACGAAAGGCCGAGAAAAAGATCTTTTTCATCTCTGGCAGGTCGGAATGCAACAGATCACCCGTGAGGATGATTTCATTGCTCTGATTCAGTGCGAATTGGAGTGCCTGTAAGAAGGCCGTATATCCGGAGGGGTGATCAGATAGATTGGAGCGGAAAGCAAAGAGTTGTTCTTCAGCTCGTTTCTCCCAGTGATTATCTCCTGTGAGACGAGCAAAGCGAAGAAGATTTAGAGCAGATACGGAGTTTCCAGAAGGGAGTGCGCCGTCATAAATCTCTCTGGGACGGATAAGAAGCTCTTCAGCATCTGAGCCTGTAAGGAAGTAGCCACCCGATTCCGCATCAAGAAAGAGCTTTTCTTGCTCTTCTTGTAAGGTTAGAGCGAATTCTAAATGTTGTAGTTTTCCTGTCGCCATGTAGAGTTCAAGCAATCCCCAGATTAGGAAAGCATAGTCGTCAAGATATCCTAAATGAGCTGCTTCACCGTCCCGATACCGGGCCAATAGACGTTTCTTGGTATATAGAGTGTTGCTGATAAAGCTAACTGCTTTTTCTGCTGCTTCAGCATAGCTTGGATCGGCTAAGATTTGGGCACCTTTTGCAAGTGCTGCAATCATCAATCCATTCCACGAAGTGAGAATCTTATCATCTTTGTGCGGGTGAATCCGTTTATCTCGGGCGAGGAATAGCTTCTGACGAGATTCTTCAAGTTGTTGTTTTAAAGAATCAAGGGATAGCCCCGTACTGCTTGCAAGGGTGTCCCAATTTGCGGGGAGGAGATTGGGAATGTTCTTTCCTTCAAAGTTACCTACTTCGGTAATATCATAGGCCCGGCAGTATAGATCTCCATGCTCCGCTCCGAGTATGTCTTGAATCTCCTTCGGAGACCAGACATAGAATTTACCTTCGATTCCTTCAGAGTCAGCATCTTCTGCTGAGTAGAAACCTCCTTTAGGAGAGGTCATATCCCGAAGAATGTAAGAGAAAATCTCTTGTGCTTTTAATTTATCCTGAGGTTGGTGTTGATATTGGTAACTTTCAAGATAAGCGATGGCAAGTAAGGCGTTATCGTAGAGCATTTTTTCAAAATGAGGTACAAGCCACTTCTCATCGGTACTGTAACGAGCGAAGCCATAGCCTATATGGTCATAGATTCCACCTTTGCCCATCATGTCAAGGGTAGTTCGCACCATCTTAGCAGCTTTTTCATCGGAATGGTCCTGTGCATAGCGGAGGAGAAAAGTGAGATTGTGTGGTGAGGGGAACTTCGGGGCACGACCAAATCCTCCATAATGACGATCAAAGGTCTTCGAAAAGGTCTGATAGGCAGTCTGAAGGATTTCTCTTGCCCAAGCCTCAAAATCATTCTCTGTAGGAGAGGTGAGTGGCTGCAGGCGAACTTCTTCCTTATGAGAGGTTATCGTATTAAAGATCTCATCTGCAGACTTGCGGATTTTCTTTTCGTCTGATTTCCAGAGTTCACCGATCTGGCTTAAGATATCCATTAAACCGGCTCGTCCGTAACGCCTTTGCTTAGGAAAGTAGGTCCCCGTGTAAAAGGGCTTTTTCTCAGGAGTCATAAGAATCGTAAGTGGCCACCCCCCAGAACCGGTTAGTGCTTGACAGAATTCCATATAGATATGGTCGATATCTGGACGCTCTTCCCGGTCCACTTTAATAGAGATAAAGTAACGGTTGAGGAGCACGGCCACTTCAGAATCTTCGAAGGACTCTCTCTCCATGACATGGCACCAGTGACACGTGGAATAGCCGATGCTTAGAAAGATTGGTTTATTTTCCCTTTTAGCTTTAGCGAACGCTTTTTCATCCCAAGGATGCCAGTCTACTGGGTTATAGGCATGTTGTAAAAGGTAAGGGCTTTTTTCGTTTATTAGTCGATTAGGTTGTTTGATAGTATTCACCACAGGACCTCCAAATTTAAATACATTTAGTTTTAGTATGTCAATATGAGGGACATTTATTTGTTGAATCATTGGAGGTTTCTTCATGGCATATGTTCCCATGGATAGGGCACGTTGAGACCATAGTTCGGCTCCATAGAAATCACACTAGTACATATAGTGTCCTCTGTTCTACTAGATGTATGTTAGCTTGGAACCGACGATGGACAAAATCTATTATAGAATGCGGTTCATAAGTCTCATAGAGCACATTTCTCCACACATAGTACAACTATCTTCATGGGTAGGTGAGGATTCTTTACGATAACGCTCTGCCTTTTCACGGTCGAGGGCTAAATTAAACATTGTCGTCCAGTCCAGCGCTTGTCTGGCCTGACTCATAGCTCTATCCCACTCGATAGCTCCGGGGATGCCTTTAGCGATATCGGCGGCATGTGCAGCAATCTTCGAAGCTATTATGCCTTCTCGCATATCGTCTAAGGTTGGTAGGCGAAGATGCTCTGCAGGAGTGACGTAACATAGGAAATCTGCCCCGGCAGCACCAGCAATCGCTCCGCCAATAGCACTTGTAATGTGATCATAGCCAGGTGCTATATCTGTGACCAATGGGCCTAAGACATAGAAGGGGGCGTTATGGCATAATTTCTTTTCCAATAATACATTCGCCTGTATTTCGTTAAGGGGTACATGGCCAGGGCCCTCAATCATGACCTGAACGTTTTTTTCCCAAGCACGTAGGGTGAGTTCGCCCAGCACAATTAATTCCTCTATTTGAGATGGGTCAGTTGCATCTGCAAGGCAGCCTGGGCGACAGGCGTCCCCTAAGCTTAATGTCACATCATGTTTTGCACAGATATCCAGGACATCGTCAAAATACTCGTAAAACGGATTCTCCCTGTTGTTAAGCTCCATCCAAGCAAATAAGAGGGAGCCTCCACGAGAAACTATATGAGTAATACGCTTGTTCCTTTTAAAATGGGTTACAGTTTGACGATTAAGTCCAGCGTGTATTGTCATGAAGTCTACACCATCACGGGCATGTTTTTCAACGACACTTAAAAACTCTTCTGGTGTGATATCTTCAAGTTTTTTATCTAGAAAGCCGATGGCATCGTACATCGGAACCGTGCCAATCATGACAGGGGACATGTCTATCACACGTTGGCGGAATTCTGTGGTTTTGCCATAGTTGCTTAGATCCATAATTGCTTCTGCCTTCATGTCAATCGCTTTTTGAACCTTATCTAGTTCCAGGTCGATATTAGCGCAATCCTTTGATATTCCCAGATTGACATTAATCTTGGTCTTTAGACCTTGACCAATCCCTTCGGGACTTAAGCTTCGGTGGTTACGGTTTGCCGGAATGACGACCGTACCTTGAGCAACACGTGAACGTATAATTTCAGATGATAAATTTTCCTTTTGGGCAACGATTTTCATTGCTTCGGTGATTTCGCCTCGTTTGGCAGCAGCCATTTGTGTAGTCATAGTGTAAATACCTCCATTTATTTTGTCTTGTTTTATAGAGAACATTGGATTCTCCTCTTCGGCGGGGCTAAGTATTCTAGCTATTGAACGCAAGTTTCTTTAAGGAAGTTGTTGATTTTTAAACGTCGTGTATTGTTCCGATGACCCCAAATACTCCGCATTCTTCTTTAGGTTTGTCGAGTTCGAAAGATCCATAGGGAATCCACCCTTAAAGTAAAAATATAACTTGTGTTTAAATGTGAAGGTGTATGGTTGAAATAAAAAAACAACTTACCCTTTAGGTAAGCTGTTCGTTTCAATTAGCTAAGTCTTGTTAGGAAATAGCCCTGTCTATACGATTTGCTTCCCTACGCTGGTATTAACCAGATCAGGTTCAAAGGGATAAGAGTAATAGCTCTTTCTCAGCCACCGTGGCACCCCTAGCACATTCAAATGAAGTTTTGTTTAGTATATAACGTTAAGCTTAGTTTGTAAATATACCTTTGATGTGGCTCATAAACTCGAAGGTCACCGTCGTCAATGTAAAAATATTTACGGACATACTTATAAACTACTGGTTGGGATATAAGGACCGATTCAAGATCAACCAGGTGATACAAATTATGGTATGGTTTTAGATTTTGACGATTTGAAGCAAGTAGTTAATACCAAAAATAATCAATAATTTATTAACTATATTATCTTTTAAGTAGAATTTCCATTTACACAAAATATTTACATTCCCGTATAAAATAGTATAATCAATGTAAGGCGTTCTTAGTAGGGGGGGCTTTTCAATGAACTATGATCTTTGCACTACATCTTACGAAGAATTAGTCCATGTATGGAATATGTTTGCAGATACAGGAACATTTAACAAGGGCTTACCCCGATTAGATGAATATACATCATGGATCAGATGCCGACACGAAAACATATGCGTACCTATTGTACCATTCTCAGAAGAAGATCAACTCCTGAAACGGGTCGTGAATGAACGATTGAAAACCAACTCCAAGCAGGTAATTAATAGCATTATTGACATTCTAAGCAAATCAATAAAATCAAAATATGCAGTTTTTCTTATGAATGCCGAGGGATTAATAATCGAAATCGTTTACAGAGGTAATGAAGCAATTCCCGTGGGGGATCGCTGTAATGAATTATATGCTTGCAGTAATGCCATTGATATTTCTACCCATGAGAAGAAAGTTTTAGAGGTTTATGGCTACGAACACTTATATCCCGAGGCTGGAAATTGGCATACGATTGGGAACCCGATTTTAAATTATGATAATAGTATTGCCGGAGGTTTGGGAATTGTTTGCGAAATAGAAAATGTTTCATCGATTGTACCCATCGTTAAAATTGGTTCCCAGTTAATTAGCTCGAAGTTGGTATTTGAGTATTTTGCGCATGAGAATATAAGCATGTTACTTGAAGAGATTCCTGAGCCCGTGATTGCAATTAATGAATATGGGGTTATTATGAATGCCAATCAAGAGACGTCTAGTTTTTTAGGGTTAAAACGGGAATTACTTATAGGAAGAAAAGTTTGTGATTATTTAGTTGGAGATGTGGATTATAATACGCTTTATTCAGTCACTAAAGGTTTTAATGTGTTTAATAATGTATATGTCCGTGTCAAAGACAGAAGTCACCATGTCGTGATGAAAAAAAGCATTATTTGTGATTATATAGGTAATCCACTGATATTAATAAAATTTAGCAATAAGCAGTTTATATCCAAAAAATCTGCGGTTAATACTAACATTGATCAGTATTATAGATTTGATGATTTAATCGGTGACACTAGTCCTATTCGGATCGTCAAGAATATAGCTGCTAAAGTAGCAAATTATTCAGCCAATATCCTGGTTGAGGGAGAAAGCGGCACCGGTAAAGAATTAGTGGTTAGGGCTATCCATAGTGCCAGTCGTCCCCAGGGTCCCTTTGTTGCCGTAAACTGTGGCGCTTTTAACAAAGAATTATTGCAGAGTGAGCTTTTCGGTTATGAGGACGGTACTTTTACCGGCGCCAGAAAAGGGGGTAAACCCGGTAATTTTGAAATCGCTAATGGAGGTACCCTATTTCTTGATGAAATCGGTGAAATGCCATTAGACATGCAAGTAAGTCTTTTAAGATGCCTGCAGGATAAAACTGTTACCCGGGTAGGCGGAACTGAGCCCAAAAAAGTTGACTTGCGTATCATTGCTGCCACCAACCAAAACCTATATAAACAGGTTAAGGAAGGCAAATTCAGAGAAGATCTTTACTATCGGCTTAATGTGATTGAAATTACCATGCCTTCTTTGCGGGACCGGATCGCTGATTTGCCTGTGTTAAGCGATTATCTTGTCAAACAATTCATGTTAGAACATGGTAGTACAGTTGATATGAAAATTACGCCCGAAGCTATGGAATGTATGAAAAAATACAACTGGCCCGGCAATGTTCGGGAACTGAAAAATGTTCTTGAAAGAGCGATTATTTATGCTGACGGCGAGGAAATTAATGAAGAATGTCTGCCAGAGCATATCCGGGAAGGTAAACCACGTTCAGAAGGTAATGATATTCTTAAGGAATATGAAAAAATGGCAATACAAGAAGTATTGACCAAGAACAAGGGCAATATCACGAAGACTGCTGAGGAACTGTCCATGGCCCGGTCTACTCTTTATCAAAAGCTGGAAAAACTAAACATCCCGCATTAGAACCGATACTCGCGCTGACTTTATTGATACTCTGAGGCTATGCCTGAAAAGGCTATAGCCTTTTTTTTGTGCCAAATCTGTCCCTAAGTATGCACGGAATAGATGCAATAGATATTAAGTGAACGATTATCCAAACTACAGTTTGACTGAAATAAAGACAAAAGTCGTTTATTCTTCCTGCAAAAAATCAAGTCCACAAATTAAATAAATCGTCCATAATGGCTTTTTTATGGGAAATAAGGGAGCGAACCATATTTTGATAAATAGCATCCATAGGTTGGCACACTTTTTGCACTTACATTGCAATGTAGATGCTGTTCATGAAAATAAAGGTTGATTGTCAGCACTAAGGCAGATACAAATCGCAGTAATAATTTTAAAGGGGGCACCAAGTATATGTCCAAAATCATCGCCTGTTACAAATGGGTAGCAGATGAAGCCGACATCATAATCAATCCAGACCTGTCAGTGGATACCAAGAAAGCCAAAGGAAAAATAAGTAATTACGACAAAAATGCCATCGAAGCAGCTGTACAAACTGCCAGCACGATAGGCGGCAAAGCCGTAAGCCTGACTTTCGGAACGGCCAGAGCCAAACAGTCATTAAAAGACGTTCTGTCCCGGGGATCCGAAGAAGCTTACTGGGTAAACAGCGAAGAAGCAGCTACTGTAGACGGAGCCGCAACCGCCAAAGCCCTGGCCGCTGCCATTAAAAAAATTGGGGATTACAGCGTTATCTTCTGTGCTGAAGGTGCCAGCGATACCTATGCCCGTCAAACCGCACCACGCATCGGCGCAGTATTGAATCTGCCCGTAATTACTTCCGTTATAAAAATGGAATTCAACGATAATAGCTTAACCGCAGTCAGAAAACTCGAAGATAGTTTAGAGACCGTAAAAGTAGAACTCCCAGCCGTGGTAGCAATTCTGCCTGAAGCAAACAATCCTGCCATTCCCGGACTAAAAGCAGTGATGGCAGCTGGGAAAAAGCCCGTTACCGAATATTCAACCGCTGATTTAGGGATAGATTTAAAACCCCAGACCCAGGTTACCGCCGTAAAAGGCTATTTCATGAATCGCAAAAACATAATCTTCAATGAAGGTGAGACCGCAGATAAAGTAAAAGCGCTAGCTGCAGCTTTAAGAAAGGAGTGTGTTCTGTAATGCCGGGTATTTATGTATATAGTGACAAATTGGACATCGCCGCAGAAATCATAGGTTTTGCCAAAGAAAGCGGCCAGGAAGCCAACGTAATCTGCTTCAGCCAGACCGACGCCAATGAATTAGCCTCAAAGGGAGCCGATAAGATCTATTTCCTGCAAGGAGAAAGCCCTCTAGTAGAAAATTATGGACAAGCGCTGGCCGATTTTCTTACAAAGCAAGCTGCTCAATTATTTGTAGTGGGAGCTACTGCAAGAGGCAGAGATATCGCCGCAAAAACAGCCGGATACCTTGATTGCCCAATGGTCAGTGACGTATTCAGTGTTCGCTATGAAAACGGAAAATTAAGCGCCGAGAGAATAATGTACGGAGGAGCCGTAGTTCAAAGTGAAGAGATTTTCGGGTTAAGCGTAGTGACTGTAGCCGCAGGAAAATTCGAACCCCAGGCAGGAACAGCAGCCATAGAAACCGTAAGTGTGGCCGCCGACAACCGGGTCAGCCTCGTAGAAACCACGCCTATTGTGAAGGATGGAGTAGACCTTAAGCAAGCCAGTAATGTGGTATGTGTTGGTATGGGCCTGGATAAAGAAGAGGATATTCAGATGGCCAAAGAACTAGCCGCAGCCATGAATGCCGAGTTAGGTTGTACCAGAGGAATTGCTGAAGAAAGACACTGGCTGCCGATAGAACAGTATCTAGGGATTTCAGGAGCGGTGATCAAACCCCAGCTCTATCTGTCCATGGGTGTATCCGGACAGGTTCAGCATATATTCGGGGTAAGAGATGCAAAATTTATCGTTGCTATCAATAATAACGAAAAAGCCCCAATTTTCAGATCTGCCGATTATGGAATAGTTGGGGACATGTACGAGATCGTGCCTCTCCTAACTGAGGCATTGAAATAGAATTTGAAAATTAAGGTGTTGAGAAACGTTGAGCGAGATAGAAAAATTTGACGCTATCATTATCGGTGCGGGACCCGCCGGCTCTGCCTGCGCCTATACCTTGGCCAAAGCAGGTAAAAATGTGCTGGTGATAGAGCGTTCAGATACTCCGGGCGCGAAAAATGTTACCGGGGGTAGATTATACAATTATGCATTGGAAATGGTTGATCAAGGGTTAAGTGAAGATGCCGCTCTGGAACGGAAAGTTACCCATGAACAGATTATGATGATTAGCCGCGACAAGGCAATCAACATCGATTACTTTAATCCGGATTTCAACCAAAAAGATAATGTTCCCCAGTCTTATACGATTCTGCGCGCTAAGTTTGATGAATGGTTTGCCGGCAAAGCAGAAGAAATGGGTGCCATGGTGGCATGCGGCGTTAAAGTAGATGACCTGATTGTACACGACGGCAAAGTTGTCGGGGTAATTGCCGGTGAGGACGAAATGTTTGCCGATGTTATCGTTGCGGCAGACGGGGTAAATTCAATTATCGCCCGAAAAGCCGGTCTCGTCCAAGAATTATCACCCCATGAAGTAGGTATTGGTGTAAAAGAGATTATCGAACTGCCGTCCAAGACCATAGAGGAACGGTTTAATCTCAAAGAAGATGAGGGTACCGCCCGGTTGGTTATGGGTTGTACCGAAGGAATTCCTGGGGGAGGATTCCTTTATACCAATAAAGAGAGTATTTCACTTGGTGCAGTTTTTTTTCCGGGAGAACTGGCTAAGCAAGGCAAGTCTATCCATGAAATCTTCCAAGACTTCAAAATGCACCCGGCCATTTATCCTTTGATTGAAGGCGGAGAAACGGTTGAATACGGGGCGCATTTAGTCAGTGAAGCAGGTTATCAGGGCCTGCCAAAAAGTCTCTACCGTGAAGGTCTCTTAGTAATAGGCGAGGCGGCGGGCTTTGTAATCAATACCGGGGCCACGATCCGGGGTATCGATTTGGCCATCCTAAGCGGTCTTGCTGCCGCAAAGGCGATGATTGGCGAAGAAGACAGCTCAAAAGTGGGTCCGGCATATATTAACGAATTGAATTGCACGATCCTGCCCAGTATGAAAGCAGTTGCCGGCTATAAGGATTTGTTGGAGCTTCCCACGCTACACAAAAACTACCCGAATTTGGCTGCCGATGTATTCGGACAACTCTTTACTGTTGATGGCCAAGTACCGAATAGTATGAAGAAGTCTGTTCCAAAACTTATGAAAGCTAACGGTTTATCACTATGGCAGCTATTCAAAGACGGTATAAGGGGGTTTAAGGCCGTATGACGATTGAAAAAATGACCGCGTCTGAACTTTTAAGCCTAAATAAATTTAACGTAGATGAGCAAGAACCCCATATCGTTCTGGATAAGACCCTATGTGCCCGATGTAAAGAAAAGCCTTGTTTAGTGGTATGCCCGGCCGTTCTTTACAAACTAGATAAAAACGGTGATATAAGTTTTGACTGCGCCGGATGTTTGGAATGCGGAACCTGTCGGGTAATGTGTAATAAAAAGGGAATCGTGAAATGGGAATATCCTCGTGGTACCTTTGGGGTTAGTTTCCGGCATGGTTAGAATAACCAGAAGTTAAAATTCAATCATTGTAACATGGAGTAACCCGTAATGAAGGGAGGGATAGGATGGCTGAATAAACCGAATTGAATACCCAGGCTATAAATAACGGTAAATTTTTATTAGGAGGTTTTAGTATGTGGTATATGAATGAAGAAAGAGAACTGATGCATAACATCGCCAAAGAGTTTGTGGAAAGAGAAGTTAAACCGATGGCAATGGAAGTCGAAAAAACTCATGAATTTCCCACGAAGCTTTTCAAAAGAGCAGGTGAACTTGGATTCCTAGGGATAACGATTCCTGAAGAATTCGGTGGACTTGGAGGAGATTTCACTACATTGTGTTTGGTTTGTGAAGAAATCGCCAAGAGTATGCCCGTTCTGACCGTTGCTATGACTGCACATAGCTGTTTGGCTGGTGGCCTGATCAACATGCTGGGAACCCCTGAGCAGAAAAAGAAATACCTAGCACCTGCTGCAACCGGAGATATAATTCTGGCCTGCGGTTCCACCGAAGGTGTTGGCGGTTCTAATCAGGTTGAATACACTACCCGAGCAATTCAGGATGGCGATGAGTGGGTTATAAATGGCTCCAAAGTTTTGATCAGCAACATTGGTGTAGCAGATGCCTATGTTATTCTCACGGTTACCGGAGAAAAGGTTGATCCTGTGACGAGATCAGGGATGAGCGTTTTTGTCGTTGATGCCGGTACACCTGGGCTGGAAATCGGCAAACATGAACACAAACTGGGTTGGCATGGATCTGCTACCGGCGGCATCTCCTTCAAAAACTGCCGTGTTCCTAAAGATGCTCTGATTGGACCTCTGCATGGTGGGATGATGGCCATGTTTTACAGTTCCACCGACGAGTTCCTGAGCTGTGGACCAGTAGGCCTCGGGATGGCGGAAGCTTGCTATGAAATGGCCCTGAACTATAGCCTTGAAAGAGTTCAGTGCGGACAGAGCATGTTTGACCGCTTCCAGCTTACCCGTCATAAACTGGTTAAGATGTACACAGAGATTGAATCACTCCGAGCTTTGGTGTACAGTTCAGCAGCAAAAAGAGATGCTGGTCACCCCTGCCTGGCAGAAGGACGTATGTTAAAAGGCAAAGGCTACGAAGTATCGGAATATGTAGCCAATGAAGCCATTCAGCTCCTCGGTGGTGTTGGCACAATCACTGAAACTGGTTTGGAACGCTTCTGGCGTGACGCTAAAATGATGGCGATCGGTGGGGCATCCGTTGAGGCCTTAAATGAACAAATTTCGATGATGATTAAGAGCAAGATGGTTTAAACTTTAGAAACTGTAAACAAAGCATAATGGATAACTGAGGGGAGGGGTGATGATGAAACAGAATACAATGAAGGCCCTCGTTTATTTAGAACCTAATAAGTATGAACTTATGGATGTCGCCGTTCCTCAGATCGTAGAGGCTACCGATATCATCGGTAAAGTGACCCTGGCTGCTCTATGTACCAGTGATATTCATTTAATCCGGGGGGAAAATCCCAACGCAACCTACCCAAGGACTGTGGGCCATGAATTTTGTATTGAGGTTGTCGAAATTGGTTCGGCAGTTAAAAGCGTTAAACCTGGAGACAGGTACGTAGTTAAACCCGGTGCATCTTGTGGTGAATGCATTATGTGTAAGATGGGAATTCGCTCAGCCTGTATAAAAGGCGGAATTTTTGGCGCTACCCTTGATGGGGCTTTCACGGAATATGTACGAGTTCCTTTTGCGGATTTGCCCGGACAGTTGATAGCTATTCCCGCTGGACTGAGCGAAGAAGATATGATTTTGCTTCCTGATATGCTGGGAACAGCATGGTTTGGAATCCAGAATGCTCAGCTTACTGCAGAACAAACTTTGGCCGTAATTGGTGCTGGACCAGTAGGTCTATGCACCTGCCTGTTAGCTAAAAAGATGCTAGGGGTCCAACAAGTAATTGTTATCGATATAAATCAGAGCCGGGTAGATGCTGCTCTAAATGCAGGCGTTGCAAATCTGGGTATTAATCCCACCAAGGATGATGTAGGCCAGATTATTAAATCAGCTACTGGCGGTTTAGGGGTAAATGCAACGATAGAAACTGCAGCTACTGCACAAACCATGGCCATGTCAGCGGCTATTACCAGACCAGGAGGCATTATATCCACCATTTCCTATTTCGGTGACCAGCACATTCTTATGCCGATGAACGAAATGATTCTAAAAGGCCAGGAGCTGAAATTTGGAATTCATAAATGTGAAGGTGTACCGGAAATGCTGGAATTGATTAAGACCGGTGTAATTGATACCAAGTTTATAATGACCCATAAGAAACCTCTTAACGATATCATGGAAGGTTTGGATGTCTTTGGTAACAGT
Organism: Desulfitobacterium elongatum; assembly: GCF_055378975.1. NCBI lineage: Bacteria > Bacillati > Bacillota > Clostridia > Eubacteriales > Desulfitobacteriaceae > Desulfitobacterium > Desulfitobacterium elongatum. The sequence continues at coordinate 2,013,562 of NZ_AP038772.1, forward strand.
AAAGATGGTTGTATCAAGTGGCTTATAACCCCTTATGAAAACTAATTAAAAGAAATCAAATTAAAAAAATTGAAGGAGTGACTTTTAATGTATTCATATGAAAAAAGTTATGACCATGTTGTAAAGTATGAAAAAAATGGTGCGATTGCCACCATCACCCTGGATTGTGAAGAGAATAAAAACAGAATTAATGAACAGTTGGTAGACGAATTAACTCAGGCTTTTGATACCGCAAACTGGGACAATGAGGTGCGGGTAATCATTTTCAAAGGCACCGGAGAATGGTCATTTGGACCTGGCGACATCACAGTTATTCGTGGCAAATTGGCCAAGGACCTTAGAGAAGGTCGCAAAATTATGCATGTTGTCGGCGATATGATTAAGAAGATGTATACCATCAGCAAGCCGATTATCGGCATCGCTGACGCGGGTTGTATTGGTGGAGGGTGTAACTTGCTACTTTCCAGTGATATCGTTATAGCTTCCGAAAACGCATATTTCCTAGAAATATTTACTGATTATGCATTATCCCCTGATACCGGTGGTCTTTGGGCTCTGCAAAGATTGATAGGCCCCATGAAGGCCAAAGTAATGGCTATGACTGCCGAACCTGTAGGCGCAAAGGCAGCGCTGGACATGGGATTGGTGTATAAAGTTGTTCCCGCCGACAAGACCTATGAAGAAGCCGTAGCCCTGGCCGCCAAGATTGCATCCAAATCCCCGGTGGGGATAAATCATACCAAACAGATCTCCAATCGTTTACACGATTATACCATGGACACCTATTTCCAGGTTGAGGCAGATTATTTGTGCATGGGTTCACTCAGTGAAGACTTCAAAGAAACCAATATCGCGATTGCACAACAGCGTAAGCCAGAGTACAAAGGCATCTAGCCAGGTTGATGTTATTTATCAGATTCCCTTATATAACAGTCATCCAAAACATGGTGAAGGAGATTGGTTCATATGGCAGCTGAACGGCCTAAAGTTATTGCAGTATGTGGGAAAGGAGGGGTAGGAAAAACATCAATATCGGCTTTAATAACCAAGGTCCTGATTACCGAAGGCAAGCAGAGAATATTGGCTATTGATGCGGATCCCGCAGTTGGATTTGCCAGTGCTCTGGGCGTTAAGGTGGGAAAAACCGTAACGGATATTAGAAACGAAGTCATTGCCAGGAGCAAAATGGATCAGCAGGATATGAAGTCGATCCTGGCGCAAATGGATTACCAGGTCTTTGAAGCGATGATTGAAAAAGATGGCTATGCCTTCTTGGCTATTGGACGTCCGGAAACGGATGGCTGCTACTGTCGCGTTAATAATTACCTGAAAACGATAATCGAAGCCATGGTAATGAAATTCGATTATGTAATCATTGATGGTGAAGCGGGTATTGAACAGGTCAACAGACGAGTAATGGAGGAAGTAAGCCATCTTTTACTGGTTTCAGATTGCAGCTTCAAAGGGATCAATGTCATAAGAACTATTGATCAGGTAGCAAGCAGCGGCGTAATGAAATATGAGCGGGCAGGGGTAATCCTTAACCGCTTAAAAGAACCCAGTGAAAAGGAATTGGTTGATTTAGGCAATTTAGAATTGCTGGGAGCGATGTTGGACGATGATTTAATTCGCCAATACGATATTCAAGACCGACCGCTGCTGGAGCTTCCATCCGGTCAGTCCAGTCAGAAGATCAAAGAAATCTTGCTAAAGTTTGGTGTTCTCTAAGACATCAAAACGAGTATATCCGTAATTTTATCAATTCTTGGATCTGGGGTAAAACCAATGAAATAATAGGTGGTGTAAAGATATGGAAAGTCTAAAGGAGCTGGCGTTCTTTGAGGATTTATTAGCTACCCCCAAAAATGCGCTGGTAGAGAAAGCCGTCAAGGACGGAAGAATTCCAATTGCATACAACTGTTATACTGCTCCTGAAGCGCTGCTGTCAGTAGGAAAAGCCTTCCCGGTACGATTGAGAGCACCGCAAACAACCAGTACTGAACTGGCAACTTTTTACATGTCATCATTTACGTGCTCTTATTCTCGAAGCCTTTTAGAGGCTGCTTTGGATGACCAGTATGATTTCATGCAGGGCATGGTATTTGCTGCTTGCTGTGTTCAGATTCAGAGAACTGCTCATAACTACAAGCTGCAGAAACTCAAAGGCGATGAAAAGTTTGTTTATTATCTGGTTGACGTTCCCCGTAAAGTATTCGATAGCAATGTACAAGCTTTAGTTGCGGATCTTAAAAAACTTGCCGGGCTTATGGAAACCACATACGGCATTGAGATGAGCGAAGAAAACATTAGAAAAGCGATTCGTGAACACAACGAGTTCAACAAGCTTTTGAAGGAAATATCTGATCTCAGAAAACTTGACAAACCGAAGATTACCGGTTCCGAATGGCATAAGGTTTATACCGCATGCAAAACTGCACCAAAGGATATGCTGATTGAGCCGCTGAAGAAATTAAAGACTGCCTTGCAAGAGCGTGAAGGCGTAGAAGCAAAAGCAAGACTTATGATTATGGGATCTATTTGTGACAATCCGGCTTACATCGAATTGATTGAAAGTCAGAACTGCGTTGTGGTTGCTGACCGCTTCTGCTTCGGTTCACTTCCGGGTATGGAAATGATTCCGGAAGAAGGCGACGTATTTATGAATCTGGCACTGTATTGTCTGGAATCCAATGAATGTCCGAGAATGATGGAAAAAATGGAATTCCGTGCTGACCGTGCTGAGCATTATCTTGAAGAATACAAGGCTGACGGGATTATCTTTGAAACCTTGAAGTTCTGTGACATGTGGGGATATGAAAAACTTAAAACCTTGAAGATTCTTGAAGATAAAGACATTCCTTGTGTAAGAATCGAAAGAGAATATGCTCTGAGCGGCGAAGGCCAAATGAGAACCAGAGTACAGGCCTTTATCGAAAGTATTGCAAATAAGAGACTGACTGAAAAGTTGGTAAAATAGGGGGCGTACAGTATGGATAAAAAGTTAAAAGGCCTGCTTTCACAAGCAATCGTTGACGAAGACGTAAGAAAGGAATTAATCGCTCAAGTCAAAACAACGGTTGGGAAGTTTATAAGCGACGAGGGCAAAGCAGCATTTCAGGCAGCCATGGTGGACTCGGAAGCGAGAGATGCACTTATGAAAAAGATGGCGGCTGATCCCATTGTGGGAGGGTTGGTTCAAAAAGCAGCAAGCACTGAAACCAAGGCTGCCATGGCAGCACAGTTTAAGAAAAAATCAAAAGGCAACATAAAAGACCAGTGGGTGGACTTTAAATACTGGATGAAAGCCTGGAAGGTTTGCATGCATCAACCTTCAGACCCAGTTGATAAAGCCAAAATGAAACTTGCCCAGATGGAATATCCCTGGATGATCGATCTAATGAAAACCGTTTCCATGGGAAAAAGATACACGGAAGGCCGCACCGGCACAGCATTGGTAATGTCCTGGAAAACAATCTTACTCCAGGCTGCCGCCACGATCGAGTCGCTGAATAATGTATTCTGTGATCCGGAAAACACTATCTTGGCACAGATTATGGTTCCTACACAAATCTACAAAGCCATGGATCTTAAGTATTTTTGTGCTGAAACGCCTGCAAACATTCTGATCATGATGGACCAGCACTGCCATGAAAAGTATATCGATGAAGTTGTAAACCACGGCTTGCCGGATGATACCTGCAACTATGCATCCCAGACGCCAGGTGTTGCTCTGGCTGGACATCTGCCGAATCCAGGCACCGCTATGATTTGCTCGAATCTACCCTGTGAAGCCGGATTCTCTTCCTATGCGATTGTTGAAAGCGAGCTGGATATACCTACCTATCGATTGGATGTACCTTACAACTTTAAGACAGCGGAAGACCGTGAAGCCTATGTTAAGGACATGATGGGCATGATTGCCTTCCTGGAAGAAAAAACCGGGCATAAGATGGACTGGGATAAACTGAGAAAAGTATGTGAAGATACTAACAAATTAGGTGAAATCGAACTGGAACGTTGGGAAATGAACCGTTCAGAGCATCCTCCCATCTGTAATGACATGCTGTGGTTCCCGCATCTATGCTTCTTCTCCATGGATGCAGGCCGTGCAGATGCGGTGCCGTTGTTCGAGGAACTGCAGAAATTAGGACGCAGAGCTTACAGGAATAAAGAATGTTCCGTTAAACCGCTGAAATACCGCGTTATTTTGTGGAACCCACCAACCTTCGGATATACCTACTTCTGGAGCTGGATGGAAAGATGCTGGGGTATCGGTGTTGTACAAGATATGGAAACCTATGGGCCAATTAACGTGATTGATACCACTTCCCCTGAAACCATGCTGGAAGGTCTGGCTCTGCAGTGGTGTAATGCGGCCATGTCCAGACATACCCGCGGACCAGCTGAAAACTGGTTGGGTGATATAGCCAAACTGACCGAAATGTATCGTCCCGATTTCATCCTCAATCTGAACCATATGGGATGCAGAAGCAGCTTGGGTCTGACCGGAGCGATGAAAGAATGGGCTAATGATAATAATATACCGTGTTGCATCGTTGATTACAGCATGTATGACAGCCGTGTAGTTTCCAGACAGGGCATCAGAGATCAAATCAATAACTTCATGCAGAATATCATGCATGCAGAACCATTAGATCCCAGTCTGTTAGTATTTGACGATGACAATGCTTGGTAAGTAATTGGCAAAGTAAAGGAAGTAAGGGAAATAAAGGAAGGTATCAATTATGAATACGACATATGTATGCGGTTGTGACGTTGGCTCAACTTATGGTAAGGCTGTTATCATGGATTTGGACGGCAAGATCGCAGGAAGTTCTATTGTACGCAGCAAAATCGACCCGGAAGAAACCAGCAGATTGGCCATTGCCGAAGCAATAAAAGGAATTGATGGCCTCACTGTGAACGACTTTGCTTACTTGGTTGGAACAGGTTATGGACGGAACCGTGTACCCTTTGCCAATGAAAATATCAGCGAAATTAGCTGTCATGCAATGGGCGTTCATATTACCAATCCAGTAATTAAAACCATTGTTGACATCGGCGGACAGGACTTAAAAGGTATTACTATCGATGACAACGGTTCAGTAAAGCACTTTGCCATGAATGATAAATGTGCTGCCGGAACCGGCAGATTCTTTGAAGCGATGGCACGTGCATTTGAAGTTGATTTGCAGGAATTCTCTGATATGTCTTTAAAGGCAAAAGAGATTCTGCCGATCACTTCCCAGTGCAGTGTTTTTGCTGAGACAGAGGTTATCAGTATGGTTGCCCAGAAAAAGAACCCGAATGATATTGCAGCGGGCATCCAAGCATCTGTCGCCAAAAGGTGCTTTACCATGCTGAAAAGTGCCGGAATTAAACGGGAAGTCACCATGACAGGCGGATGTGCCAAAAACAAGGGATTAAAGCTCGCTTTGGAAAAAATACTGAAGTTTCAAATTACCGAACTAAGCACAGATCCTCAGTTGATGGGTGCGCTTGGAGCATGTGAATTTGCTCGTAAAAGCGCTCTGGTAGCCAAGGTAGGATAGCCTGGTTATGCAACAAAAGATGATGATAGTGTGATTCTAGTCAATGAAGAGTCTGTTAATATTTGCCTTAAAAGAGGAGGAGAGACTATGTTTAAAAAGTTATTGCCCTTAGCAGGGATTGTATTTATCGCAACCATTATGGCTGTAAAAACCGATTGGGATGAAAAGGTAGAGGATGATATTCAACCCTTACTCATGACAGCTGCCAAGATAAAAGCAGCAATGAATGGCTTATCGTAGTTATTAATGAAAGGAAGTATACGTAAGATGGGAAACAAAGAAAAATTGGCCAAACTGGGCAAAGGCGTTTTATCTCTGACTGGCGTAGCTGGAATCGCATTATTTACCGTCTATTGGTTTGATTTAGACGATGCGCTGATCAGAAAAGTGGAACCGATACTGAAGGCAAAAGCAGAAGCATATGCAGAGAAAAAGGCTGCTGCCGCTACACAGGAATAGGAGAAGGTGATCCATCATGTTTGATGCTTATTTAGACCAATTAAAGGCTATGTTAAATGCTGAGGATGTCAGAGCCAAAGCCCAGGTTTACGCTTTTGATGAAAGCAGAATTTGGCCGCGCACCGAGCGCCAGATTATTTTAAACAATGAAACTGCCATTGAACTGGGGCATCCCAGTACCGAATCTGTATCATTCTTAATGTGGACTGAGTCTGCAGATAAAATTTACGATAATAATATAACCATAATTGGGCCGGATCTGGATCAAACCAACGCAAAGCGGATACCTTTCGGTAAAATCGTGCTGGTAAAGACCCATGGTTTTAACGAAGATAATTCCTACAAACGTTTTGAAAAGATGGATCATTTGAAATATAGATCGGAGTTAGAGGGTTATATGCTGCGCTCGGTGCCGCAGGATAATAAGGAATGGGGTCGGGTGAGCAAAAATGCCTTAAAATCTGGTTTCTCATTAAAGATAATGGGCAATGAGCTGATCAGGGATCTTAAAGCATTAGAGTTTGTTGATGAAGTAGAAATAATCTTTATCACATCCAGCAATGAAGATGTGCTGCGCTTTAAGACGGTTGCTGAAATAGTCGGGAAGGCGACTAAGGCTATGAACAAGATGTTTGTAGACCTGGAATATGATTGCGATCACTGTGGTTTTAAAGATGTGTGTGATGAAATTGACGGTATGAAGGACATGCATCAAAAAGCCAAAGCACACTGATCGGAGGGAGTTGAAAAATGAAAGCAAAAACAATGAAAGCTCTTGTGTACAGAGGCCCGGGGCAATACCAACTCGAAGATGTAGCGATGCCTGAAATCATTGATCCTACAGATGTAGTTGCCCGGGTAACCCTTTCGGCTATCTGCAGCAGTGATGTCCATGTAACGCATGGCCATATGAATAATGTAACTACCCCTAAGATTCTTGGGCATGAGTTTTGTGCGGAGATCACAGAGGTTGGTTCGGCTGTAAAAACTCTAAAAGTAGGCGACAGAGTACAAGTCATGCCAGGCATCTACTGTGGAAGCTGCAATTTTTGTAAGGCCGGAGTGGCAATACTTTGCGAACATAAAGACGCCGGTTGTTTCGGAGCCAACGGGCCCGATGGATGCCAGGCTGAATATGTAAGAATTCCTTTGGCTGAAAAATTCTGTATAAAAGTACCAGAGGGTATTCAGGATGAAGATATTATATTACTGGGTGATATGATGGGCACCGCCCGCTATGGACTAGAAAACGCTAAATTTACGCCAGGTCAGTCTATAGCTGTGATGGGAGTCGGTCCAGTCGGTTTATGTACATGCCTTCTGGCAAAAAAAGTCTATGGAGCTCGTCAGGTCATTGCCATTGATATTATCCAGTCCCGCTTGGATTTAGCCATTGCCAATGGTGCAGCAGATATAGGAATAAACCCCCAAACAGATGACTTGATAACTACATTTAAGGCAGTTGCTGGTGGAGGTGTCGATGTGGTTGTAGAAACCGTCGGACAAGAGCAAACCCTGCAAATGGACTTTGCGCTGGCCCGGCCAGGAGGAGTTGTATCCAATTTAGCCATTTTCTCTGAGTCGATTAATCTCCCTGTACCAGCCATGACCGTAAAAAACATTAAATTTATTTCAGGTATTCAGTTCTGTGAAGGAGTGGAAAAAATACTGCCGCTCATTCAGAGTGGTCAGATCGACACCCGCTTTATTCAGACTCATCGCGCTCCCTTGAACGATATCCTCAAAGGCTATGATATATTTGGGAATCAGAAGGACGGTTGTGTGAAATGGCTAGTTACGCCTTATGAATTATGAAAAGGTAGGAGAACTAATGAATTTAAAGACGTGACCATGTTCCTTATGATATTGAGAACAACAAGGACATATTAAACCGCTGAGGGCAACGTTGTCCACTACGGGTTCATAGAAACATTTATTTGAGCCCCTGCCCTCGTCCCATGGAGGCATCCGGCGTAGGGAGGGCTTTCTTCAAAATAGGGCTATGGGCTGTTCGCCAATAGCCTTTTCTTGTGTTTGCCCACATCCACGCTTGGTCCTCACGTATACCTGCTTCTTAAATTATGAGCCAAAAATTCTTAAAAGTAATTTTCTGCGAATTTCCAAAATAGATGGTGGAAACTAGCATCAAAAGCAAGTTGTAATTTTCAGATGAGATGAAATTTCGTTATTCGTTTATTTTAGACACTTTGCTTATTTAATAGTACGTAAATACCATGCTCCTTTCGACATACCTCACTTCCTTCACATGAGATAATTATCCAGATATTGAAGTGAGGAGTGTAGTATTGGATGAATAAAAAGATAATTGCAGCACTCATAATCTCAAGTAGCTGCATTTTTGGAGTGACACCAGCTATAGCTACAACTAATAATCTAAGTTCAGTGACTAATTCATCACAAATCATGAATACTCTTAGGCTTTACGGACCTACACGATATGAGACCGCTAAGATTATCTCAGAGTATTATGGTAATGAAAAGCTTGAGAACGTTATACTTGCGACAGGAAACGATTTTGCAGACGCATTATCTGCCAGTGTTCTAGCACACGAAAAGGAAGCCCCTATACTATTAGTGGATGCTTCAGTTGTTAGCTCAACGGAAGCCCTTGATTATGTCATTAAACATCTTGATTCAACTGGAACGGTTTATATCATTGGTGGTGCTGGAATAATAGACACTAAATTCGAGACTAAACTCAATAATCTTGGATTTAAAAACGTTGTAAGAATAGCTGGTGTGGACAGATATGACACATCTTATAAGATAGCTAGTTCTCTTAAGGATAAAGCTGTATCCACAGTAGTGATATCCTCTGGAGAACAATATCCTGATGCCTTAAGTATCTCAAGCATTGCAGCCAATAAAGGCTGGCCGATTCTGTTATCTCCTCACGATGTACTTCCTCAAGAAATGAAGAACTTTTTATTGGAAAAGAAGCCGTCGAAAGTATACATAACTGGAGGAATAGGAGCAATTTCAGACACTCTAAAATCTGAAGTAAGTCGTTTGGTGCCACAAGCTAGAGTCGAACGGCTGACGGGACAATCCCGGTTTGATACGAATGTTGCCATTGCAGAGACCTTTGCTAAAAATCCATCAACAGTATATCTTGCCACAGGATACGGTTTTGCTGATGCTATGGCAGGCAGTGCAGTGGCAGCAAAAAATGGAGAGCCCATTATTTTTGTAGACCCTTCCGTATCGACCTTGCCTAAATCAGTTGCCAGTTATTTTGGAAAACTTTCTGCAAGTAATTTAAGTATAAACCTAGTTTCTTTTGGAGGTAGCGGAGTTGTAACGGATGAGACAATAAAAAGTTCGAGTGACTTGATTTCCGGAAGAGTGAAAGAAACGAGTATTTATTCAATAGCTGATAAAACTGCAACGGTTACTCAAAAGGAAGGCTATTCTTTACCAAAGACTGTTCAGGCTAAGCTTTACAACAGTGATAGTATCGATGTGCCTGTAAAGTGGAATTCCGCGATTGTCGATACCAGCAAAATAGGCTCAAGTGTTTATGAAGGACTTGTAGACGGGTATGGTAAAACGATTAAACTTAATCTTACTGTCAAAGAACCAGCGCCAATCGCTCAATACACTACTTACTTTGACTCAAGCCAGGTAAATCGTACGGAGAACATTCGCCTTGCGGCAAAGGCTCTCGATGGGAAACTGTTGGCACCCGGAGAAAGGTTTTCCTTCAATGAGAGTGTCGGAGAACGAACTGCTGAAGCAGGTTATAAAGAGGCGCTGATCATCGAAGGAGATGTCTTTACCCCAGGACTTGGAGGAGGGGTCTGCCAAGTCTCTTCCACTCTATATAATGCAGTTATTCTTGCTCATTTAGAAGTTCTTGAACGACATCATCATACCCTGCCGATTAGCTATGTTCCACCCGGGCAGGATGCAACCGTAGCTTTTCCCGTACTTGACTTCAGATTTAGAAACAGTTCTGATGATTATCTCTTAATTCGTAGTTTCGTAGAAGGAAATACCTTGACCTTTAGGTTTCTAAAAAGGTAGAGTATTGATGATCTCGCAGCTGCTGCTTATTAAAAGCTGCAGCACTACTATAACTCATCATATAGACATCTCTCTATATGAAGAATATAATATGGATATAAAAAAGTATCGATATTATGGCTTCTGGGAGAGATTTTTCATGAAGTATTCCTATCCGGAATATGTACAAATATTCAAGGCTCTTGCAGATGTGACACGCCTAAAAATCATTGAGCTTCTCTCAGATGGTGAAATGTGCGCATGTCAATTACTAGAGAACTTTAACATTACTCAGCCTACCTTGTCTTACCACATGAAGCTTTTGTGCGATAGTGGGATTGTTGTGGGTAGACGTGAGGGAGCGTGGATGTATTACAGTAATAATGGCACTGTAATCGAGCAGATTTCTGGATTCTTATCTGCGATTCAATCCCATGAAGGAAACCGATAAGCAAGTAAAGTTGAAATGGTTGGGTGAAGTCAAGTCGAAGGAAGAAGGAAGAGTATTATGGAGATTACAAGCAGAAAAATAGTCATTACGCCAACGTCAACTGAATTGACATTTAAGGATATCGTAGGGGCCTGGAAGGTTCGTTGGGGAATTAACAGAATGAATTATAAGGTAGAACCCGGTCTATACAGTGTCGGGAAACCAGATGCCAATTCGCCAGTAATGGTGACTGCGAATTATAAATTAAGCTTTGATATGTTAAGGAAGGAATTGAAAGGGATAGATGCATGGATTCTAACGCTTGATACGAAGGGAGTCAATGTGTGGTGTGCAGCAGGAAAGGGGACCTTCGGGACTCAAGAGCTTCTGAACCGTATAGCAATCGTGCAATTGTCAAAGGTTGTGTCTCATAAAACAATCATCTTACCCCAATTGGGTGCACCAGGGGTAAGTGCCCATGATATTACTAAGTTTACCGGTTTTAAGGTGATTTATGGGCCTGTGAAGGCGAAGGATATTAAAGAGTTCCTTAATTCAGGAATGAAAGCTACTCCAGAAATGCGAACGGTTAGCTTCAGTACATATGATAGAATTGTCTTAACTCCTGTAGACTTAGTCAGTACGTTTAAGCTATCCTTAATTATTTTTGGGATACTTTTTTTGTTAAATCTTCTTGGAGTGGGGCCCTTTGGTTTGGTTGATTTCTATGCCTATATTGGTGCGATTATCGTAGGTTGTGTCTTAACCCCGATCTTACTGCCCTGGATTCCAGGCAGTCCTTTCGCTTGGAAGGGATGGGTCTTGGGATTTATTTGGGCAATCTTCGTAAATGTTCTGAATGGATGGCCGGATGCTCCTCAATATACTCTCTTAAGAGCACTGGGGTATTTACTTATTTTACCTGCTGTATCCGCGTATTACGCCATGAATTTTACAGGCTCTTCAACGTTTACGTCTTTTTCAGGGGTTTTGAAAGAGATGAGAATTGCAATTCCTGCTATTATTATCTCCATATTCTTGGGGGGAGTTTTATTTCTGATTAATAGTTATATTTAGTGGAAGGAATTATAGAGAGGAAGTTAATAGTATGAAGCATCGATATTTAAAAAATGTATCGACTTTAAGACTAGAATCAGAAAAGTGTACCGGCTGTGGCAAGTGTATTGAAGTTTGTCCGCATAATGTATTTTTAATGAGTGATCGTAAATTAGTCATCGTTGATAAAGATAGTTGCATGGAATGCGGGGCTTGCGTTAAGAATTGCCCGTTTCAAGCATTAGAAGTTAAGCCGGGTGTGGGCTGCGCATCTGCAATTATTAAGGGTTGGCTAACAGGCTCCGAACCGAGCTGTGATTGTTCTGGAAGTGGCGATAGTTGTTGTTAGTTTGCCTTTAGTAATTATTTAAACACAAAAACGGTAACCCATCTACGGTTACCGTTTTCTAATAGGACTACACTTATTTACCTGAATTGGGCAAACCAACAGCTTGTTGTTGCTTTAAATCACAGGATTTTTGTCTTCGTCTTCCGAGCATCAAGACTATGGTAATTAAGACGATGCTAATACCCCATTCAATAATTGGACTGTCTCCTAGAAAATTATGAACTAAAGGTTCACCTACAATCATCGTCGCTGCTGTATGAGTAATAACTGCAGCACCTATCTGGATGATTACCGGGAAACGATTAATTGCTTTAATAACAAGGGTACTTCCCCATACCACAATCGGGATACTAATTACTAGTCCAAACATTACCAATATAAAGTTACCGTGTGAAGCCCCTGCTACGGCTAAAACATTGTCTAACCCCATCACAGCATCAGCTATGATAATGGTACGAACAGCAACCCAAATATTGGGACAGGATTCAACACCACAATCTTCTCCTTTATCTTCGGTAAGTAGCTTATAAGCCATCCAGAGAAGAAGGATACCACCGGCTAACATTAGCCCAGGAATTTTTAACAACCAAACCGCGATTAAGGTGGCAAGGGTACGGATGACAATTGCCCCCGCTGTACCGATGAAGATGACCTTCTTTTGTTCCTTATGTGGCAAATTACGCGCAGCCATACCGATGACTATCGCATTATCTCCACCAAGAACTAAGTCCATGAGCACGATGGATAGAAGGGCACTAAAAAATTCGGGACTAAATAACTCCATTTCTTTCTTCCTCTCTTTTCATTTAATGATTTTTTAGAATGATTAGACTAAAGATAGTACAGCATCTAATAGAAGACCTTAGAGGTATAAGGTAGAGTCTATGGAGGAAAGAGAGAACCGAAGACTTTATAATAAAAAGAAAACATAAAAGACCTTCACCCCCTTTTGGGCAAAGGTCTTGCTAACAACTGTGTTGCCAACAAAGCCGGGATTAAAAATCCGTAATGACGACTTTGCTGTCCAGCTACTCCCCTTTGAACTATTACTTTATATAGTATATAAAAAAATAGTTAATGTGTCAACGGGCTCCAATCTTTTTCCCCGTTATCTTCAATGATTCCCAGTGTCACATCAGAAATTTCAGGACTTGCAAGTAAGGAATCCCGAACACGGAATTTTATATCATCTGCTTCGGCGAGAGATAAGCCGGATCTTAACTCAATATAACTCTCCGTATGATAAAATCGTCCTTCTTGAATAATGCGCATTTTGTTAATGTCTCGAACATCGGGGTCTGATAAGATAATTCGAGCTACTTTTTCCTCCACTTCCAGTGGAGCAGCAACCCCAATGAGTCCAACCATATTATCGTAACCTACCTTGAAGGCAGCGCCACCCATCATTAATCCGATAAGGACTGCTGCAAGTCCATCGAGTATTTTATAGGGTGAATAATTACTGATTAGAATAGCCAAGAAGGCAAGTGTTGCTCCTGAGGTCGCTACCAAATCCTCATAGAATACGAGTCTCGTTGGTGGTGCAGCGCGGCCTACGTTGCGAAAGGCATTGGAAATGAGGTTGAGGCCATGGGCCTTAGTTTGAGTTTCACGTGCAATTTCATGGAAGGCTTTGAAGAGCACATAACCATCAACCGAAATGGATATGAAGAGAATGGATAGAGTAAGAAAAAGGTTCGAGGTTTGCACAGGATGCTGAATGAGGTGGATTCCTTCCAAGATGGTTTCATATGCCATAATGGTAACGACTATGACTGCAATCATGCAAAATACATTGATCAATCGTCCGAAACCCCTTGGGAAACGACGCGTCGGTTTTCGCTCGGCGAGTATACTTCCTGCAAAGACGAATCCTTGATTTACGGCATCAGCCAAGGTATGCATCGCTTCTGCAAACATCGCACCGCTCCCACTGATGAGGGCAGCAATCCATTTGATGATTGCTAGTCCTATATTCCCTATCGTTGCAATGCCTGAGGAGACATTTCCTTTTTTAAGGATTTCAAAAGTCATATTTAAACCTCCAACAATCAGGATGATTGGGCCAAAGAATCGCAAACTTAGTATGGACAACTTGTAAGAAAAATAATTGTTTTTCCTTTTAATAGTTGCCTTGTTAGATTGTATTGAATATAAATTTAGTTTAAAATTCCTTTAAAGGGTGGTAGGAGAGTAAATTATGGATGAAAAGAGGGGTTTCGATGCACGTTCTCATCGCTGTCGATTCTTTTAAAGGGAGTTTAAGCAGCCAAGAAGCAGGAGAAGCAATCACAGTTGGAATTCAGCGAGTATACCCTGATGCCACGACCGAGGTTATCACCATGGCTGATGGAGGAGAGGGGACAGTTGAAGCCATCGTTCAAGCTGAAAAGGGAAGAATACACACTATGAGTGCTACATCACCAATTGGTGAATCTGTTGAGGCGATTCTTGGACAGTTACCGGATGGGACAGCCGTCTTGGAGATGGCTTCAGCATCTGGCTTGCCTCTAGTTCCTAAAGAAAAAAGAAACCCTCTAATGACGACAACTCGGGGGACAGGCGAACTGATCCTTAAGGCATTAGATTGGGGAGCCAAACACATCGTTATTGGGATTGGCGGGAGTGCAACCAATGATGGTGGAGCTGGAATGGCTCAAGCGCTCGGGGTAAAACTCCTAGACAGAGATGGTCGAGAGCTAGAACCTGGTGGGGAAGCCCTTGCGCGCTTGGAGAAGATCGATTTAACGGAGTTAGATCCCCGTTTGAAAGATACAGAAGTTATCGTCATGTGTGATGTGGATAATCCTCTCTGCGGACCTCGCGGAGCGTCAGCGGTTTATGGTCCGCAAAAAGGCGCAACTCCGGAAATGGTTCAACAACTCGATCAGAATCTCGCCCATTTCGCTCAGAAGATTCAAGAGCAAATCGGTATGGATTTACTCAAAGTGCCTGGGGCAGGTGCTGCAGGAGGTTTAGGTGCCGGATTACTCGCTTTTACCGGGGCGCAACTTAAGACTGGCATTGAAGCGATTCTTGACACGGTCGGATTCGATGAGCGGCTTCAGCATGCCGATATTGTCATTACAGGCGAAGGACGAATTGACGGGCAGTCTGTTTATGGTAAAGTCCCAATGGGGGTCGCCAAAAGGGCCATGAAATATGGGAAACCTACCTTGGCAATCGTTGGTTCGATCGGACCTGGATCAGAATCCCTTTATGAGCATGGGCTGAGTTCCATTCTTTCGATTGTGAATGGTCCGATGTCTTTAGAAGATTCGATGGCTAAGGCGTATGACCTAACAGTCGAAGCTGCCGAACGTGGATTTCGTATGCTCCGCATGGGAAAAGGAATCGTATTATAAAAATAAGTGAAGCCCTCATGAAAGCAGGGTGTCCTAGAAAAGTTTTTAGGGCCCCTGCTTTGATTAATCCGTAATTAAAAGCTCTTCTAGGAACATCAAGTTTTTCGCTCTCAATTAAGGACTCTTAAGGTAAGGGTTTATAAGGGGCTTTCGGTGTGTGCGGGCATAAATATGTTAGCGAGCCTTCGATAGCGACTATATCTGCAGTACTTCGTCCATACTAATAGTTATACGGAAACGATAGCAAAGCGAAGTTATTTTCTAAGATTTAAAAGGATCGAATTCATATGATATTGCAGAAGAAATGGATGAGGTGCAGTGAAGTTAAAGACATTTATCCTCGTCAGTGTGCTCTCCTTCGGACTATTTGGTTGGGCTAATTATGCTTCGTGGAGCTTACCTCATCCGATCGACGAAAACGGTGCTCAGGGAAAGAAAGTCTGGCAAAAACATAATTGTGTCAGTTGTCACACGTTATTTGGCAATGGGGGATATGTCGGACAAGATTTGACCCATATCATAGCGAAGAGAAATCGAACAGAACTCGTTGATTTTTTCCTTGATCCGCCAGTCTATCCACCCGATAAAAAGAGTAAGCATCCGGGTTTGACACTGGTAGAATCCGAGAAACTGATCAGTTATTTCGAATACCTTAACGATATCCCGACCCTAGGATGGCCTCCTACGCCGAGAAACACGGAGGGTAGGGAGGGTCTATGAAAACGTTTCAGGGGGGAAAAATAGCGCGTTGGTATGTTCTGTATGCAGTCTTTTTGTTTTCAGCACAGGGGGTAGTCGCTTTGCTTGGGGCGAGCGCTCTTATCATTCCTGATTTACCGTCGCCGATTCCATATGAATATGGGCGTTCGATTCATCTTGCCCTTGCGAATTTCTGGCCACTCATTGGCACGATGGGAATGGTCTACTATTTTACGGTACAAGAACTAAAGTCGGAGATTTATTCGTTAAAAATAGCCAAGTGGCAATTTTATGTTGTCTTTCTTTCTACCGGGGGGCTATTTAGTACCCTGGCTTTACGCATAGGGAATGGAAGAGAATATCTGGATGGATTACCCTATTTCTATGCGGGAATTTCTTTCGCTATTGCGCTGGGGACCTATAATCTCCTAAGGACGCTTTGGAAGGGGAAGAAGAATCTAACTCCTGCTTCAGTGGTCATGACTGCTGGGCTCGTCTTTTTATGTATCTTGCTTATTCCCAACGTACTAAGTATTCGAAATCCTGTAGCTGATGAGGCAGTGAAATTCTGGGTCGTACATGCATGGGAGGAGATGGCCTTTGAACTGACCACGAGTGGATTTGTTGCTTCGTTCTTTATTACATCACATTTAGCTGAGAAGAAGGATATGGAAAAATGGCTTTACCTTGAAGCAGGTTTAGCTGTTTCTGGTGGGTTATTTGGAACGGGACATCACTATTATTGGATCGGGTTTCCCTCTGTATGGTTAATTATCGGAACGGTGTTTAGTTTGATTCAGATGATCCCTGTATTCTTGCTTGCGTATTTGACGTATAAAGGACTTAAAAAACGTCGACCAATGGACCGACGAGAAAAATTGACCGCCGGGTTAATACTGAGTAGCATGTTTTATCATATTACCGGAGCTTCTCTCTTGGGATTACTTATCACCGTACCGTGGATTAATCTCTACATGCATGGTACCTACATCACTTCGGGGCACGCTCATTTTGCCTTGTTTGGTGCTCTGGGTTTTTTGGTTTTGGCTGGCGCGTATTACATTTTAAGTGAAGGAAATGAACCCAATAAGAAGGCTTACCTCCTCGGCTTATTCGGCGTACTTCAACTCAACGTTGGATTAGTCATTATGGGGACCTCACTCCTTATAGCTGGTTTTCTTCAAACCTATTTAGGACGTGTCTTAGAGATTGACTTTATACAGATAAAAACCATCGTTAGTCCCTATTTAATCATCAGGGTACTTGGCGGACTCGTTTTTACGCTGGGGGATATGCTCTTGAGCTGGAGGATTTTCAAGACGTGGTGGGAGACCCGTGCGAAGAAATCGTAATGAATTTACTTAAAGTCAGCGATTGATTGAGCTTCGAGGAGATTGAGGGCGAAAGGATGTCATCGGTGAAATTTCTAAAATCATAAATCACCCAAGAAGCGTCTAGAATGACGTATTTGGCTTAAAATCGCCTTTGACATCACAGCGCCTATCGCGTAGAATAATGAATGTAGAGATTCTTTCCAATTCAAAAACTTGGAGAGAATGCACATAAGTAAGGGGAGTAGCGAGCGGCAGAGATGCCGTGGATAGTGTCGCCATACGGTCCGATGTGGACCCGGCCTATCACCGTGAAAGTTGCAAGACCTTACCCAAAGCAAATGGGTAGGGTCTTTTTCTATACCACGATAGGCCTTGGAATGGTATAGCGCAGCGAGCCCTTATATCGGAGAGGAAGTGATAAAAATCTGATACCATGATTCTCTAAGTAAAGAGAATGAAATTCATAGAATCTTCATAAGCTTTTCATGGTAGAGTCCAATTTCTGTGCTAGACTTAAAGTGATTCCCATATCAGGTTATCTGCTTAGACTGGGAGAAATTTGATAAGTTATATTAGGTGAAAAGGATTTTCAGTGAAAGAAGGAGAATACCAAAGAGACGTAAGGTATTTGAGTATTTTCTTAGGAGATTTTCAGATATCTAAGAGATTTCTCACACATCATTTTTTTGGAAATAATATAGAGAATGAGTGTGTTCAAAACGAAAGGAGAACAAAAAATGGGATTATTTACTCGTGTTAAAGACCTTTTACAAGCCAATATTATGGATATGGTGAATAAAGCAGAAGACCCGGAAAAAATGTTAAATCTTTATGTAGAGAGAGCAACTGAGGAGGTTCGGAACTTCCAAATTCAAGTAAACCGAGCCGTTGCAGATAAGATTCAGCTCGAAGAACGCATTGAGACTCTCACTAAGGAAGTAGCACAACGCACTGAGCAGGCAACTTTGGCGGTTCAGCAAGGGAAGGATGATTTAGCCCGCACAGCCTTAACTCTTAAGAAACAAGCTGAAACGAGTATTCTTGATTATCAAGCACAGCTGACCGAGCAAGCCAAAGCGGTAGAAGATCTCCAAGAAAATTTACGTATCCTAACAGAAAAATTAGACAAGGCAAAATTAGAACGCAATAACCTTATTATGCGCCAACGCCGTGCTGAGACGATGAAAAAAGCCAATGAAGCAGTTTCTGGGATGTCGAATCAAGATCCGATGGCAAACTTCGACCGGATGAAGGAAAGAGTTGAACGTTCGGAAGCAGAAGCCAAGGCCTCCCGAACCATGATTCAAACCGGAAATAGTATCGAAGATCAGTTTGCTGAACTTCAGAAAAACAAGGCCGGTTCTGAGATTGAGGATGAATTAGCACAGCTAAAAGCTCAGTTGAAAAAAGAGGAGTAGTCTAACGTCGCATTTCAAAATGATGGATGACAAGGATGATGGGCATGAAGAGGTGGATGAAAAGAATCGGAGTAACCTTCACGACCCTTTTAATCCTCACGAGCCAGGCCAGTGTGGTTCTGGCTCGTGCTGGAGGAGGAAAGGGTGGTAGTCTCGGAGGAAGCTCCGGCGGAAGTTTTAGTGGTGGATCTTTTTCAGGAGGAGGCCTTTCAAGCGGCGGTCTTTCAGGAGGATTCCCAAGTCGTGGATTTGGAGGATTTTTCCCCTTCTTTTGGTTCGGGGGCTCTTCTACGGGCACTGGATCAATGTTTGGTGGAATATTCAACCTAATCGTTCTCATCGGTATTCTCTATCTCATTTATAGATTGTTTAGCTCTTCAAGAAATCGTAGGCGTGCAAAAAACGGAGGAAGAGGATTTGGGAATCCTTTTCAGACAGGGAATAAACCCGACTCGCGAAGCACGGGTTCAGATTATTCGAGTCAAACGCCTTTGGATATCACGGGAAGGCCCATTACAAATGATGATAACCTAATGAGGTTTGGTAAAGCAATCGAATATACGCGCGAAAATATGCGTTATTATGCTGAAACATTTCCGCGCTGGGATCGTGACTATCTCGTAGGTCGAGTGAGACAAGTTTATTTCTGGATTCAAGATGCTTGGACACGTCAAGACTTAACTGGTGGAGAGGATTATTTAGCCCCAGCTCTTATCGAACGATATAAGAGAGATTTGGCGGCTATGAAAGCCCGTGGCGAACGAAATGTAATCAAGGAACCTGTACTTCATACAGGGGATGTCCAATTTATCCATAGTCACTTAGATGAATTGCAACAACACTTTGTCGTAATGATTGCTGCAAGCCAATATGACTATACTGTCGATGCTTCTGGCCGAACGATAGCGGGAGAAGATGATAACCGACTTTATTTCACCGAATTTTGGGAGTTCCGTTGGGATGATAATCAATGGGTACTCAGCGAAATTCATCAGGAAGATGCATTAGAGATTACGAAAATAGCTCGGGGAGACGAGTATTAGAGATATGAAAAAGCCACCGTAAATGAAACGAACCCCAAAAGGTTGATTTCAAAATCGGTGGCTTTTGAATATAAAATTCGAAGTTAAGCTTTTGCTTTTTCTTTTCGGTCAATGTATTGCCAAACGAGCCAGGCACTGCCAAATATAACGGCTCCACTGACTAGAGCTAAGATAAAGCGCTTAGGATGCTGCATAAGATGCCAAAAATCATGTCCAAACCATGATTCCCAAACAATCATAGGAAACTTCCCAAGCAAGCTCGCCCCTAAAAATAGAGGAAACTTCATCGGGGAAACGCCAGCTGCATAGTTTACTGCTGCAGAGGGTAAGACGGGAATAAGGCGTGCTAGAACGACAAGATAAAAATTCTTGGCGTCGGAAAGTTTGTTCCATTTTCCGAGTTTGGCTAAGTGTGGACGAGCCCACTCTTGACCAAGATAACGAGCGATCCAGAAAGCCAGAGAGGAACCCATCAGGCTACCTGCGAGAGAAAGCAGAAATCCTCCGATCCATCCAAAAAGCAAAATGTTGATTCCTGCGATTAAGGTAAAAGGGATAAAGGGAAAGAACATCAACAGGGAAATAATGAGTAAATCTAAAATGATTCCTTTCCATCCTAATTGGAGAATCAGGCTCTGAAAGGCTTCAGGGTTTTGCAACCGAGGATAGAGAAAAATGATGATAAGTGCAGAAAGAAGCAGGGTAAGGTATGAAACTATTTTTTTTCGAGCCAAGACCAACCTTCCCTTCATTTTTTGCTATCTATCGACAAGTATATCTCAGAATTTTTCTCTTAACAATGGGGTAAACCCAAAAGGTTTTTGGTTTCGACATTATTCGAATATTAGTTTTACCCACTAAACTATAGAATAGAACTCATTCATTGCAAAAACCCGAATAGGGGAGCAGTTTAGTGTGCTCCCCTATTCGGGTGAAATAAAACTATGGCTACTTAAATT
This sequence comes from Desulfitobacterium elongatum, assembly GCF_055378975.1. NCBI lineage: Bacteria > Bacillati > Bacillota > Clostridia > Eubacteriales > Desulfitobacteriaceae > Desulfitobacterium > Desulfitobacterium elongatum. The sequence continues at coordinate 2,034,252 of NZ_AP038772.1, forward strand.
GAAATGTGAGCGAGTGCTATGTCATCAAAAATTAGCACTTGTCGTTTATGAAAAGGAACTTTTTTAAAAGTTCTAGAAATGAGACTTTTTTAATTGAAATAATATGATAAAATGAAGAGATAGAATAGGGTGTTCTCCAAATGAAGGGTGAGAGGCTTGTGCAATTGCAAGAGTTAGAGGCTATTGAATACGTCCCACAATTAGATACCATCATATCCACTCTTGCCCAGGACAAGTTTGAAGGAGTATTGGCTACACGAGAACATATTATATATGCCACTCCAAGGGCTCTCTCCTTGTTAGGAATTCCCTCGGGTATTAAACCTGAGAGACATCCTTGGTTTAAGGAGATATTCTCAGGAACGAACAGAGTCCATAAGACAATGAGTGGGTGGCGTGGGGAAAGTAATCTCTTTAGCCACGTGATAGGGGTTCCCCTCCTTGATGCTTCAGGGGAAGTGAAGGGGGCCTTCCTTTATCTCACTGCCTATAGTAACCCTTTGAACACTGAGGTTTTGTTGTCGATTATTCAAGAAATGAATCAAGAAGAAAACCTTTTGACGGCTTTAAACCTATTTACTCGACGAAGCCTCGAACTTTTTGGCTTTGCCGCGTCAGGGATTTATCTACAGGAGGAAGGAAAGTATGAACTCTTATCTGTGAGTGCTCGTCAGCAAGAACATACGCAATTTCTCAGAAAGCGAGTGTTCCCTAAGGATTTTAGTGCGGACGGGGTTGTGTTAGATGGTGAATCTCAACCTGTCTTGCAAAACTTAAGTGAGTTAGATGAAGAATGGGTATTGCCTTTTATAGACACGGGCATTACTCAGCTCGTTTTCATGCCGCTGATTCATTTTGGACAAAAGATAGGGGCTATCGTTTTACTCGGAGGTCTAGAGGGATCCCTCGATAAAGATCGATACTTTTACATGAAGCAAGTTATTCCTTTAATTTCCTCTTTTATCTATGAACAACAGTTGCGGTTGGCTTCAATCGAACGGGAACAAGAACTGACTTTGTTACTTCGTGGAACAGAAATTCTCGTACAAGCGGATTCAGAAGAACAGCTTTTGACAGAAGCCGGAGAAATGGCCATGGAGATTTTATTTCTTCCTGGAGGATTCTTCTTACTAGAGAATCAAGAAGGTATAGCCGAAATACGTGCACCCTTTGGAAGATTGAAGCAGATGGACTGGGATTGGCTTACCTGGGTAAGAAAGTATATTCCTCAAGAGAGCTTTTCCTGCAAAAATAAGGATGTGCATTTTCTTGACATAGAAGATAATCCTTTCAACTGGGAAAGAGTACGGATTCAGCCTCTTAAGACACATAGTGGATTAGTCGGAGAACTATGGCTCATGAATGCGAGGGAACAGGCTACTGAACAGAGGCAGGAAATCCTAGCTGCATTTGTCCGTGTCGTGGGAGTTGCCCTAGAGACGATAAGGCAGAGGGATGAACTCGCGCGACTAGCTAATACAGATCGTTTAACGGGGATACTCAATCGTCAAGGCTTTGAGCGGCGAATTCGTGAAGAAATAGCAGGCGCACTACGAAGAAATTCTTCGTTCCTATTGTTAGTCCTCGATCTGGATATGTTTAAACAACTTAATGATTCATTGGGTCACCCTATTGGGGATGAAGCACTGAAATATATTGCGCAGAACTTACGAGCAGCAGTTCGTGAAGAAGATATCGTTGCCCGGACAGGTGGAGATGAATTCACTGTCGTGCTGACCGATGTTCAGATTGGGGAGGAAGCCGTCCAAGTTATTGAACGCATGAAGAAAAGCATGCGGCTGGAGGATTATAACCTTGGAGTTAGTATCGGCGTGGCGGAATTTCCAGCAGAAGGACGAAATTATAATGAATTGTATCGACTAGCTGATAAGAGACTTTACAAGGGTAAGAACTTGGGAAAAGGGAATATTATATCGACTTAGCTCTCCGAGGTGGGGGGTATTTTCTTTAGTATGACTCCATTGAGTATCCATTGTAGGTAAAGGCAGTGAGAAAAATGAAGAATTATGTTCGAACAATCTTGGAATGGGCTGGACTTATCATCGTTGCGTGGTTAATTTCTTTTGCCATACGGACGTTTGTTTTCGATACACGGATCGTTCCGACCGGGTCGATGCTTCCAACGATTCAACTTCAGGATCGAGTCATTTTTGATAAACTGTTCTATCGCTTTGCTCCCTTGGAGCGAGGAGATATTATCATGTTTCAGCCTCCAAAGGTTTCCGGTGAGTCTGATGACCTGGTGAAACGAATCGTGGGTTTACCTGGGGAGACCTTGGAAGTTCGAGAAGGTAAGGTCTGGATTAATGGAAAGGCCCTAGATGAAACGTATTTGAATCAGGCTCCGAAATATACGTATGGGCCGATCGAGATTCCGGAGAATGCCTATGTTATGTTCGGAGATAATCGAAATAATAGCAAGGATAGTCATATCTGGGGCATTTTACCCAAGGAAAATATCGAAGGCCGAGTGATCATCCGATATTGGCCTCTTAATCGATTCGGAAAGATTTAATAAAGGGTCGGGAGGATATCTTGACCAATCAACTATAGTTTCTTGACAGAATGAAAGGCGGAGTAGAAACATGAAGTATGCGAGCTGGATGAATAAGGTTGGGGAGAGTTTTATCGGGGAGATGCTGAGAGCGGCTCAAAACCCAGAGATGATTTCCTTTGCTGGAGGACTACCTGCGCTTGAGTTATTTCCAGATCGAGAACTCAGGGAAGCCTTTCAAAAAGTTTTTGAGGAACAGGGAAGAGCGGCCTTACAATATTCTGAGACTGCGGGTTTCCCTCGGTTAAGGGAATGGATAGCTAGTCAACATAGTCGAAATCAAAGACCAGCAAGAATAAGTGAAGTGATAATTACTACGGGAAGTCAGCAGGGTTTAAGTCTCTTAGCCCAGACCTTCTTGGACCCAGGCGATACTGTCTTTCTCGAAACGCCCACTTATCTAGGGGCGATTCAGGCCTTTGAAGGTTTCCGGGCAAACTTCCAGATGATTCCTTCAGATGAGGAAGGGATTATTCCTAGTGAGTTGGAAAAAGCCCTTAGTGTCACTACCCCGAAATTTCTCTACTTAATTCCGAATTACCAAAATCCGTCTGGAAAAATCATGGGCTTAACTCGCAGGAAGGAACTACTTAAGGTCGCACAAAAATATAACTTGTTGCTTGTTGAGGATAATCCCTATGGTGAACTGCGTTTTGAGGGAGATCCATTGCCAAATCTAGCTGATTTAGGAGAGAATGTGGTTTATCTCGGGACATTTTCCAAGATCCTCGCTCCTGGACTTCGAGTAGGATATGTAGTGGGAGATGAAGATATTATCGCCCATTTGGAGCAAACCAAGGAGGGCGTCGATTTACACAGTAATAACCTGACACAGCGGGCAGTTTATGAATATTTGAGCCAAGGGTATTTGCCAGAACATATCCAGAGATTGCGGGAAGTGTATGGTGTCCGGCGGAATGCTATGGTCGATGCAATACATACCCATCTTGGAGATAAAGTGGAAATAATTGTTCCAAAGGGAGGCTTATTCTTGTGGGCAAAGCTCATCGGCAAGGATAATAGCTTTGATTATGTTCAAGAGATGATCCAACACAATGTACTTTATGTCCCGGGAGCGTTGTTCTACGCTGATGGGCGCGTTTCCAATGAAATGCGTCTGAATTATTCTTGTTCTACTCCAGATATCATTGAAGAAGGGGTTAAACGGTTGGCTCGGGGGTTGAGTAAGTAGATTCAGCGCATGTAGAAGGACGAAAAGGCTCGTTCACTACTTCGCGAAAAGCTACGCTATCACGTCTTTGAAAAGTTTGCTTTGGTGAATAGAGTAATAGAAATTTAATGATGAAAGCCGTTTTTCTTCAACTAAGTAACGTTGAGAAAGAACGGCTTTGCTTATTTGAGCTTCTTATTCGTTTTTAGTGTAGTAATGGAAAAGCTCCAAGTAGAAAAAAGAGCTCTGCAAATTCGATACTTGCACCATAGAGATCACCGGTAAGTCCGCCGAGAAGATGAGAAGACTTCGATGTGAAGATGAGGATGAACAGGGTGGCGGTCAAAAAGCCTATTACTCCTGGCCAGTGTAAGAACCAGAAGGTTAGAAGGAGAAGAAAAATCCCCTGGCTTAAGAAAATGCCTTTGGTTTGTCGGGAGGCTTCATGGAAGCCTTTGCCTAGCCCGTTAGCGCGAGCATAGGGGAAAAAATGGACTCCGATTAGAAATATCCACCGTGATAGGATGGGCATAAATAAAAGGATTAGCGGGGTTGATGGAGAGGGGAGAGAGAGGAGTTCTACGAAAAGCGAGGATTTAAGAAGGAGCAAGGCGATTGTGCTTATAGCTCCAAAGGCGCCGACCCTGCTATCCTTCATAATTTCCAGCATGCGTTCGGGGGTACGAGCGGATAACAGCCCATCCATGCTATCCATAAAGCCATCAAGATGGATTCCTCCTGTGAGGACTAATTGCAGGATTAGGAGGAGAGCTCCTGTGATAAGTGGAGGATACCAGGAGAGTAATAGGGTTGAACTTACACAGAGAATCCCACCAAGAAGGAGTCCGACGACGGGATAATAGTGCTGACTCTGGGTGAATTCCTCTTGAGAAACGTCTTTGGGGTTAGGAAAAGGAATACGAGTCAAGAAGGTCAGAGCAATCTGTAATTTCCTCATTTTTGTATCTTCACTTCCCGCTTTAGGGAATCTATCAGTACTTGTCCAGATTCTTTGATCTCCATTGGATATCCGGCAACGACGGAATAGACTTTAGAGGCTGTACGACCAAGGAGTTGATTTGCTCTCCCGGCTAGATCACGGTAGGCCCGCGATAAAGGGTTATCCGGAACAATTCCTTGCCCCACTTCATTCGTCACCATAATCACCTGAGGAACAATATCCTGGGCGAGATGGGCAACCCTTCGAACTTGATCAAGAATGATTTGTTCTTTCTCATCCTGAGCAAAAGGATCCTCACTTGATTCCTCACTATATTCAGAGAGGAGGAGATTCGTCAGCCAAAGAGTTACACAGTCGAGTAAGAGGACGACCTGTTCATTTCGGTAGTGTTCCAAGACGGAAGAAATAGCAAGAGGTTCTTCCACGAGGCTCCAATCGGAAGGGCGTTGTTCACGGTGCTTTTTTACACGCAGAGCCATCTCCTCGTCATAGACTTGGGCCGTAGCGATATATACAACAGGAAGTCCAGGATGAGCTGCAAGAAGTTCAGCAAAGCTACTCTTCCCGCTCCGTGCTCCTCCCGTGATGAGAATCAGATCAGACATGATATACCTCCAAAGGAAAATTTCAGAAGGGTATATTATATTACTCCGAAAAGTTTGTCAACAAAAGATTTACTTTTCGCTATCCTTTTCGCTAACTCCAGCAGAAGCAAAGGTAGCCATCTCATTAAGGATATGAATAGAAGCATCAAGTAAGTGGAAGGCGACTGCCGCCCCTGTTCCTTCTCCAAGGCGAAAATCGAGGTGCATGATGGGTTTTAGCTCAAGGTGTTTAAGAGCTGCGATGTGGCCTTGTTCGACAGAGGAGTGTGAAGGAATCAAGTAGAGGCGTGACAACGGTGAGAGTTGAGTAGCAATCAAAGCGGCTGCGGTAGAAATGACTCCATCGAGAACTACAGGAACTCTAGAGTAGGCGGCTTCCAAGATCACACCCGCAAGCGCACCAATTTCTAAACCACCGATTTTACTTAAAACATCGATACCATCGTTTGGATTTGGATGATTAACCGTGATTGACCGTGTAATCACTTCTTGTTTATGAAGCAAGGCTGAATCATCAAGCCCAGTTCCTCGGCCCGTAACTTCGGCTGCAGGCAATCCTGTGAATACCGAGACGATTGCTGCACTAGGGGTAGTATTCCCGATTCCTACTTCCCCAGTAGCTAAGACCTTTACTCCGGATTGAATCGCTTGACGTGCGATTTTCGCACCTGTGAGAAGGGAGAGAATGGCTTCCTTTCGGCTCATTGCGGGGCCCTTAGCCATATTCTCAGTTCCGTTTTTTATTCGATTACGCATCAGTTCTGGAGGGTCGAGAGGGAAAGCAATCCCGACATCCGTACAGATAACTTCCGCCTTGGCGTGCCTAGAAAGTACATTGATGCCAGCTCCACCCTGTAAGAAATTATAGAACATTTGTGGGGTAACTTCTTGTGGGAATGCGCTGACTCTTTCGGCTACAACTCCATGATCTCCAGCCATGACAAGGACAGCTTTCTTTTCAACTTCTGGCCAGGGGTTCTTTTGAATCCCACCAAGTTGTTTGGCTATGTGTTCTAAGACTCCCAGACTTCCAAGTGGTTTAGTTAGGGAATCGAGACGTTCCTGAACAGCCAGCATGGACTCCCCGTCTAATCCCTGAATACCTTCGATAAGTTGAGTTAATGCGGACTCACATTCCTCGAGTGTTGCGTTGGATAAGTCTGAAAGACCATGCAGCTCATCAACTGGGAGTACTTCATTTGATAGTTCTGTTTTCCTCATCATAAATCCTCTCCTTCTGATAAAAAAATAAAGTCCCGCCACATTTCTGTGGTCGGGACTTTGCCGTCATCTCCGTCGCTTTCCAATACACCCTGGAAAGTCTTTTTCATCTCTGGCAGGTCTCCTGGCTAAGATTCAAACACCCGAAACCCCTTCCCGGCAAATGCCAGTGGTTTTAGTTTGGGCTCATCTCTTACAGTGGTGGGTCCGCACCGGAATTACACCGGTTTCCCTATTCTCCCCAAAGGGGCACCAAAGATTTTTATAATGAAATTATCTTAAGAATAACAAAAAATTCCGATTTGTCAATAAAAATATTCCTTTTACAAAACTCAAAGAAGGGGTTATCATTACTTAAAGAGAATGTTGTACTAGTACACTTGTTTTTAATTGCTATTTAAGCAATACACATTAGAATAGGGTATGAGGAACAATCATTCAAATTTATCATAGGAATAGACAAAATATATTAATCAGGAAGTGTAAATTGTGAAAGATGTTAAAATGCAAAGGATCTCCCTTCTTTTTGATGGAGTCGTCATTTTCCACGAACTTAATCAGGATGGTGTCATCCATTCGTTGAAAACTCTTTTGAAACTCATCGCCTCGCCAGAAAACAATCTAGCTGAAGTCTATCGTGAATATCACCGTTTCTGTTCTTTAGCGATCGAAGTGAACTGGCCAGCGCATCTTTGGGATCTCCTCTTAGAAGATGAAAATGAATTAACACATCAAGTAGCACGGAGTAACAGAAAAGAGATTGTAAGAAGTTTTGTTGAACTGGCCACCCGTGATATTCTCATCTGGCGTGAAATTTCGGAATTAACACCAACAGAAATCAAGGAAGTCATTCAAAAGAAATTCTCCTTAGTAGAGAAAGATTCACAAGACATATGGTTAAAATCCCCACTTTCCCTGTCAAATTGGCCGAATTGGACTCCTGAGAACTCAACGTTTTCAACGAAAGAGATGAGTCCAGCTGAAATCTATCTGCATACAGCTAAGAATCAAGTCAAAGAAGCTTTGGCGAAGGGAAATCCAATTGAGATGATGGATGAATTGATTTCGTTCTATCAGAGGGTGGGTTCTGGAATTTTTAGTCGTTCATTTGCCTATAAGTGGCAGGGCGACTTTGGTCACCTCAAAGGGGTTCGTCCAGATCCGATGCATAAGAGTCAGTTAATTGGTCAAGAACGGGAGCAAAGTATAGTGCTTCAGAATACTGAGTTTTTCTTATCGGGATACCCTGCGAATAATGTCATTCTTTATGGTAATCGTGGAACTGGGAAGTCTTCCTTAGTCAAGGCGCTTTTGCAAGAATACTATGATCGGGGATTAAGACTGGTCGAACTGTCAAAATCGGATCTAAAAGATTATCCGAAAGTCATCCAGCTTCTTGGAAAACAGCCACAGAAGTTTATCGTATTTATCGATGATCTCTCCTTTGAAGAGTCTGAGGCGGAATATAAAATACTTAAAACCCTTCTTGAAGGTGGGTTAGAGGGGAAACCTCAGAATGTCTTGATTTATGCGACCTCGAACCGACGTCACTTGGTGCGCGAAAGTTTCTCGGAACGGCAAGGAGATGAGGTCAACCGTAGGGATAACATGGAAGAAAAGTTATCCTTAGCGGACCGATTTGGAATCACAGTGACCTTCCCATCCCCCGATCAGGAAGGGTATCTGAAAATCGTTGAAGAGTTAGCGACACAGCAAGGGATTGTCATGGAGAGAGAGTCGTTAAGGCAGCAAGCCTTACGTTGGGTTATGCAGCATAATGCGCGATCAGGACGTACAGCCCGTCAATTTATTGATTACTTAGCCGCTAGTCAAGGCGTAGCAGCTAAGTAACACTAGTAAAGTAAACCCGTCCTTGAGGAAGGGTAAACTTTGCATTTTGAGTTGATGTAAGGGGCTAGAAGACTAAGAAAAAGTGTGGGTGATCCCCACACTTTCTTAGTTTAAGAGAGTTAGATAAATCAGTACCGCATTTAAGGAGATAATCAAGGTGACTATGATGCAGCCGATAATATTTGTGAACTTTCGGTTTGCCATTTCTCCCATCACGTCTTTTCTACTGGTAATGATGAGGAGCGGTATGACCGCAGCAGGGAGTGCAAAGCTTAAGGTCACCTGGCTGACGATAAGGATCTTCATGGGATTCAGTCCTAGCCAGAGTAACACCATAGCAGGAATAATGGTGATAATCCGTCGAATATTAATGGGAATATCGAGTCCTATGAACCCTTTCATCATACATTCTCCAGCCATTGCCCCTACGGTTGATGAGGAAAGACCGGAGGCAAGAAGGGCGAGCCCGAAAGCACCACTGGAGAGGTGTCCAAGGAGTGGAGTAAGGGAGCGATGCGCCTCCTCGATAGTATCGACAGGAATCCCTTTCGAATAGAATACTGAGGCTGCCACGATAAGCATAGCGGCATTGACTAGGAAAGCGATGTTCATAGCAAACACGATATCCAGACGCTCCATCCTGAAGTGTCGTTTGATGTCTTGGATATCCTCACTCGTCCTCCGAGATTTGACTAGCTCAGAATGGAGAAAGATGACATGGGGCATGACCGTAGCGCCAAGCATACCCACTGCAACCAGGATGCTTTCGGGGCCTAAGCTAGGAACAAGGGTATGATAAGCAACTTTACTCCAATCGGGTTTGGCTAGGAAAATCTCGACAAAATAGGAGATTCCTATGACAGCTACAAGTAGGACGATGGTCCGTTCAATGGCTTGTTGCCCAAAGCGTTGTAAGTAAACGAGAAGGAAGGTAACAAAGATCGTGATGGCTCCAGCCAAAAGTAGGGGTATCCCAAAGAGAAGATAAAAACCTAAGGTGGCACCTAAGAATTCAGCCATATAGGTTGCAATCGCGGTAAAAAGTGTGATGACCCAGAGAAGCATGTTCGTCCTTCGACTAAAAATCTGTCCGCAGTGGGTCGCAAGATCAATTCCTGTAACAATTCCAAGTTTAGCCGATAAAGTCTGCAAGAAGATAGCCATCAGGTTGCTCCAAAGGATAACCCATAAAAGTGTGTAATTGAAATTTGACCCACCGCTTATGTTCGTAGCAAAATTCCCAGGATCAATGTATGCGACACTGACGATAAAGGCGGGACCAAGGTAACGAAGGAGGGATTTTGCTTTTTGACGCCAGGTTTCCCGCTTAAGATGAAGTGGCACGGAGACATTTTGAAGTAGGAGCGGGTTATCACTCATTTTTACCATCCTTCCTGATTGAAACAAATCGATGGGTTAACATTATTGCACCGCCTCTTTCTCGATATCATAAGGTGACCCATTTCTAAGGTATGGAGGGGGAGATTCAGTGGTGAGTTGTTTCCTCATGGTAAGATATGGAGAGGCGTTAAAAGTGAATAAGGATGTAAATGTTTTTACAAGTGGTTCGTTGTGGTATACAATTGAAAATAATTGGTTTTTGATGAAATTCGATGAAATAGTGCAGGGAGGAACGAAAGTGTTTGAAAATGATATTCTCGTGGCCGGAGGAGATCCTGGATTTGGTGCAATAAAACTGGATGCAGGAGATACAAAAGTATTATTTCCAGCAGTGATATGTAAAGGAAATGAACGGATTTTTTCGACACTCGGAAATACAAATGTGGCAAGAGGATCAGAGCAAGAAGCTCAGATCGCTTCTTTAGACGTTATCGTTACGAATAATTCTACGGGAGTTGAACGCCATTACTTCATGGGAAGCCTTGCTGAAAGTTTAAATCCGAATGAAGCTCATTATTGCTGGGACGAAGATAAATCAACAGATGAAGAGGCTACCGCACTATTAGTCGTTGCACTTGCTATCGCTCAAAAAACTCCAAAGGCCAATATCTACTTAGGAACTGGAGTTCCAGTCAAGTACTATGCGGCTTTGAAGGACAAGTATGAAGCAGAACTTAAGGGTTCATGGTCTGTACTGTTCCGTTCAGGTCCCTTGAAGGGGCAGACGCGAAATCTTACTATTATTCGTTCTCGAGTTCTTCCACAAAGTTATGGAGTTTTTATAAAAGAGACGTTGAATGAGTATGGAATCCCAACAAGCCCCAAGTTATTTAGTGGCTACGTTGTGGTGATCGATCCAGGCTTCCGAACCACAGATATTGCTACCTTCTACGATGGTATTATGCTAGATCCCCCGAATTCTTTTAGTATCGAAAAGGGATTAAAGTGGGCCTATACTGGAGTTGCTGAGAAACTCAAGGAACTGACAAGTGAGCACGAGAATCCCATTGAGACCGACGATAAGGAACTTGATAAGATCTTCCGAGTTAATGGAGGGATGTACCCCTGGAATAATGGGTCGATTAACCTCAATCCGGTTATGCAAGCCATGCTAAACCAATTGGGAACAGACATCACACGAGAGGTTAAGAAGGCTCTAAAACCCATGCTCGGTAAAATCCATACCGTTATTGTTGCCGGTAAAGTGGGAGAAATGATTTTTGAACACTTACAACTGGAGAATAAAGTACTCATTGAGGATCCACAATTCGGGAATGCTACAGGTTTTAGAATTATGGCTGCAAATCTAGTGAACAGCATAACGAAGAAGGCGAATAGTAACTCATGACGCTCGAAGCGCACTCTATCACCCTTCGTTTGGGGGAAGCAGATGAGGATTTGTGGGAGGTTCTTAATGGCTTGTCTCATGACCAACAGGGCATAATAATAAAGGCAGCCCTCAAGCATTATTTGAGAGACCACCCTGAAAGACTTTGCGATGAGACTGCTCTACCTGAATTTAAGTTTGAGCAGAAGCATAGGTTTGAGAATGTGCCTGAGTCTAATCTAAATGTTGGGCCTGAGCTGAGTGATCCCGAATCCTCTCACTTGAAGAGGGACGATGAGGCTGCTTCAGAGAGCTCGATTGAGACAAGTCTTGATAATGTCCGATTTTCTTCTGAATGGACGTTGGATTCGCTTTTTATCTCGAAAATTGCAAACGCACCGGCAAAAGAAGAGACGGATCTGAAAAATTCATGTAAGGATCCGTTAGTAACGAGATTAAGTAATCCATTGAGGCATATATTTGAAGTCATCGGGGAAGAAGAGGACGAAGAAGTTATTCGGTTCCTTAGTGCTTCGGAGAAGCCGTCTTCACCCATTCAGATGGAGGAAGATTCTCGTAAAGAAAATTACCTCCTTGAGATCGAGCCCAAAAAGAGCCTTGGTCATGCTGTGACATCTCCCATAAGGAAGAGTCAAGTAGAAGCTCAGCTGGAAACCCATCAGGAAGCTAATCTACGAAGAAGTAGCGGACTCAGTTTCATCCTTCAGCAGGTGATTGGGCAAGAAGAGGATGAGGAGGTACTCAAGTTTTTTGAGCACTCTCGGAATAGGGAATCCCATGCTTTCAAGTGACAAGAAGAGTGCTTGTGAAAAGTTGCCTCTTGACTGTGAGTGGCGTTTTATTCTATAGTATTACTAATAGGATTATAAGGAGAGAATGAAGTGGAAGACCCATTACCTGCACCTTATTTTGAAGGAGATAGCTTACTAGCGGTTTTGCATCGTCGAAAAACGAAACAATTCGTAGCAATAATCGTTTGCCTTTTTTTAGGTTTGACACTGCTCGTATATTCACCTCTGGGATTTGAGGAAAGTAAACCTGGCTTATGGATTATTAAATTACATTCAAGTGTTAATCAGGCGCCAAGAGGAGGATTCTTCGGCGCCTTAGCCATTTTACCCCAAAAAACCAATTTGGATAGTGTACTTTTCCCGCAAATGTGGGAAAATAATTATAGTTTAACTGACATAATGATTCAATGTATGAGGAATTGGTTAGTCATGGTATGGTTTGGATCGAGCTATGTCTGAGAATTGACGGGTGCACGCAAATAAAAGGAGGAGAAACCCATCGAAAGTATAATATGGAGCGTAGCGAAAGTAATTGCTGCGTTGTTCCTTGTAGCACTGAATGCTTTTTTTGTTGCTGCAGAATTTTCCTTAGTCAAAGTGAGAAAAACCCGTCTAGCAGAACTTTCAGAATCGGGTTCGAGACAGGCCACGGCGGCCTTAGATGTCACCTCTAAGCTTGATACGTATCTATCCGCAAGTCAGTTAGGGATAACCCTAGCTTCTTTAGGCCTAGGTTGGTTAGGTGAACCAGCGATTGCAACGTTACTCCATCCTCTTTTTAAGAATATTGTGAAGTGGGATCTTGTATTAACCCATACGGTATCTATGATCCTCGCGTTTCTCATAATTACCTTTCTGCATATCGTTTTAGGAGAGCTAGTTCCCAAATCCATAGCGATTCAGGATGCGGAAGGAACAGCTCTTATAACCGCTGGTCCCTTGAAAGCCTTTTATAAGATTTTCTATCCTGTTATCAGAGCCTTGAACGGTCTATCCAATATCGTTCTAAAAATTTGGGGAATTGAGCCAGCCAATGAAGCAGATCTTGCGCATACTGAGGAAGAGCTAAGGATGCTTGTGGATGCGAGTCAACGTCATGGGATTTTAGATAAGATGGAAGGGAAACTATTGGATAATGTATTCGAGTTTTCTGACCGTGTCGTGAGTGAAGTTATGGTCCCGCGCCAGGATATGGTTTGTCTCTATATTCAAGATTCAATGGAAGAAGTTCGAAAGGTCGTAAGAGAATTCGGGCATACACGTTATCCCCTCTGTGATGATGACAAGGATAATGTCATTGGTCTCGTTCATATGCGGGATCTAATGAGCTTAGGAGAAACACCGGAGATTCAAACTGTTTCTCAGGTCAAGCGCGATATCTTAATTGTACCCGAAGGAATGCCCATTTCTCACTTAGTGCAGAAAATGCGCTCGCAAAGGACACATATAGCCGTCGTGGTGGATGAATTTGGTGGGACAGCCGGGATAGTGACCATTGAAGACCTCATGGAAGAACTTGTCGGGGAAATTTATGATGAGTTTGAGAATAGTGAGCAGTCGGAGATAATTAAATTGGCGGAGGGCGAATACCTTATCAATGGGCGGGTACTCCTTGATGATGTATCTGATTTACTGGGAGTTGTTCTTGAAGAAGAGACAGTTTCGACCATTGGTGGGTATGTATTTAATCGACTAGGCCGTAAACCTGCCAAAGGAGATAGCGTAGAGTTCGATGGGTACTCGTTTATCGTCGTCGAAGTTGTGGGTTTTAGAATTACTCGTGTTAAAGCTATAAAAAAGTCTTTACCAGCTCCCTCATCTCAAACCGAGGAGAATATACCAAGTAAGATTTCTTAGGTATAAAATACGTGACTAGGGGTGTGTCTAGTTTCAGCGAATCATCTAGATTTGCTATTTTGAAAGGGGATGTTTTTATGAGAGGATTCGGAAACCAAATGAAAACTGTGTTTCTGATGAGTTTGCTTACAATACTTGTTATTTTAGCTGGAAGCGCTTTAGGTGGGGCCAATGGCATGAAAATGGCGTTTGTCTTTGCTCTTGTCATGAATTTAGGGAGTTACTGGTTTAGTGATAAGGTCGCCTTATCAATGACGCGTTCTCAACCGGTTTCTAGGGAGGAGAATCCTGGGCTTTATGCTATCGTGGAAAAGCTTGCATATAATGCGGATCTTCCTATGCCGAGAATTTACATGACTCCGTCTAACCAACCGAATGCGTTTGCCACGGGGCGTAACCCCAATCACTCTGCTATCGCTGTGACTCAAGGGATAATGCAGATCTTGAATCGTGAAGAGCTTGAAGGGGTATTGGCCCATGAATTAGCACATATTAAAAATCGAGATATTCTTATCAGTACCTTAGCTGCTGTCTTAGCAGGAGTAATCACTACACTCGCCAATTGGGCACAATGGGCACTTATGTTTGGTGGAATTGGCGGAGATGATGAGGATGGTGCCTCTGGTCTAGCTGCTCTTCCGCTTATCATCCTTGGACCGATAGCTGCACTTCTTGTGCAAATGGGGATTTCGCGTTCGCGTGAGTATCTCGCTGATGCCACGGGTGCTGAAATTGCCGGCAATTCTTATGGGCTTGCTCAAGCCCTGCAAAAACTAGAACGTGGGTCAGCCATGATTCCGATGAATGTCAACCCCGCGGCAAGTCATATGTTTATCGTTAATCCATTAAACGCAAAGAGAGTTGCGTCATTGTTCAGTACCCACCCTCCTATCGAGGAGCGAGTTAAGCGCCTCTACAGCATGAGTAATCGCTAATTAGATGATGAAATAGTTCAGCCGACACAGAAAATGTGTCGGCTGAATTTATGTGTAGAGTATTGATAATAGTATTGAGTTTAGAACGTAGACCCAATACGGTAGATCCCAAATTCTCGGTGACCCAAACTTTCGGATTTAGTGAGTCTCCCTTTGGCGACCTCAATCATCTCCGCGAAAATCCGTTCACCGGCTTGTTCGATTGTTTCTTCGCCGGAAATAATCGTTGAGAGATCCATATCGATATTATCTTCCATATTGCGATAGGTTTGCTCATTCGCCGTTATTTTAATGACGGGGGCGATCGGAGAACCGGTGGGGGTACCGCGACCGGTCGTGAAAACGAGGACCGTTGCACCACCAGCGAGCATCCCTGCCATGGATTCGACGTCCTGTCCGGGGGTATCCATGATATAAAGTCCTTTTCCTTGTGGAGCTTCACCATAGGGGAGTACATCTTGGATAGGGGAATGACCTGCTTTGTAGATACACCCCAGGGATTTTTCTTCGATTGAGCTGATTCCGCCTGCGATATTTCCAGGGGTGGGTTGTCCCTCTCGGAGATCAACATTAAGTTGTTTGGCTCGAAGCTCTGTCTGTTCGACTATCTGGATTAGCTTCTGAGCAATTTCAGGTGATTTAGCGCGTTTGGCAAGAACATGCTCTGCACCGATAAATTCGGTTGTTTCTGATAGCATGGATGTTCCTCCAGCACGTACTAGGAGATCTGATACGGTGCCGACGGCAGGATTCGAGGCTAGACCTGAGGTGAAGTCAGAACCTCCGCATTCAATTCCTAGACAAAGCTCACTAAGAGGTGCTTCTTCTGGCTTCAGAAGGGAGATGCTTCGAGCCATTTCGCTAGCGATCTGAATTCCCAAAGCGGTTGTCTTTAGCGTGCCGCTGTTTTCTTGGATGATAATGGCTTGAACAGGTTTCCCTGTTTTCGAAATCTCATCGGCCGTTTCCTGGATGGGAATTCCTTCACACCCTAAGCCTACAACGAGAACTGCTGCGACATTGGGGTTTTTGCCAAGACCTATCAAAGTACGGAGTGTTTGTTCATAATCTGCACCGAGTTGGCAGCAGCCATGTTGGTTAGGGAGCGCGATAGCTCCTGGGACTTGGGCTGAAATGTTAAAGGCGACGGTGGTTGCACAGACGGAGGTTGGCAAAATGAGGAGATGATTACGTATTCCGAGCTGCCCATTCGGACGGCGATAGCCTTGAATTTTCATCTATTTTACCTCCTCGACAGGATTAAGATCTCCGCGACCGCGTTTCGACTCCATATTATGCACGTGTACGTGCTGACCTGGTTTAATATCTACTGTAGCGATTCCAATACTTTCTGCGTATTTTACGACCTCTTCACCCCGCGAGATTTGACATATGGCTACTTTATGCCCAAGAGGAATATCCTGAAGGAGTTGAAGATTCTCTATTTCTCCTCCTCGAAAAAATGAGATTGTACTTCCTTCGGGAAAGTCATCGACACATGTCGCGACATTGTCGTTTCCATGAATAACAACTGCCTGTTTTTTCACAAAGATCCTCCATTCAAAAAAAATTTACTCTATTATAGCACAGTGTCACTGTCGTTGTTTATAGTTATAGAAAAATAAAATTGTGTCAAGATTATCTTTTTGTTCTTGACACAATTTTATTTTTAATATTTATACTCTTCTAATCGATCATCTGGGAAGGTCCCGGGATCTGCAAATTTAACTGCTGTGCAAGCGGTAACCAATCCATAGATAAGGTGCTCGAGGAGAGCCCAAAGGGCGCTGCTTGATTTCTTCGGTTTTAAGGAGACGATGTGAAGGTTGTGTCCTGCTCCATAGAATGCTACCCAAAGGAAAAGGCTAAATCCGGCTCCTTTAAGCATATGGTTATCTTTTCCTGTTTTTTTAAGAATATATACGATAGGGATTCCAAACAATGACCCCATAATAAGGTCAGCAAGGCTCCCGACTAAAAATGGCTTTCTTCTCTTGGTACGGCGTGGTGCAAAGAACATGGAGCTGGCAAGGTGGGGATAGAGAACTTCATTCCTTTCAGTCTCCCAAGTGAACAGATTGAATAATCCTTTCGCAAGGTTGCCCATCAGACCGCTGAATAACCCAAGGCTTACAGAGTCACGCAATCTCCTCATTCCCTTCAATACTGGATAGTTAATTTTTCCCCAGAACGGAGCTTTTTATGAAGGAAATTATTGGTTTCACTCTGAAAAAGCAATTGGGATAATCAAAGGAGAAAAGCGGAATAATAAGACGCATCCTTCTCTTTGTGTGATGATTGTTGAAAGGAGCAGCTTAGTATGTTTATTGTCGCGATAAGAACGCTTATTCTTTACATCTTAGTCATTGTAGCTTTGCGTCTCATGGGTAAGCGGGAAATCGGGCAACTGCAACCCTTCGATCTCGTGGTATTGCTCATGATTTCTGACTTGGCTGCAATTCCAAGCGAAAATGTAGGAATTCCTCTTATAGCGGGGATAATCCCCATCCTTGTTTTGGTATTAACGAGTATCCTATTATCTTATGTTGAACTGAAAAGTGAGCGTGCACGAGGAATTCTGAATGGAACGCCTTCAATTCTTATTGAACGTGGAAAAATTATAGAGCAGGAGTTGATTCGCAACCGTTTACCTTTAACTGATTTGGTGGAAGAGCTTCGGATGAAGAGCATTCCCAATATAGCAGACGTAGAGTTCGCTGTACTAGAAACGAATGGACAAATTAGTATCTTACCTAAATCCTTGAAGCGTCCAGTTACCCCAGAAGATTTGAAACTTAAGCCAGGTTATGAGGGGTTGCCCATCGTTTTAATCATGGATGGAAAGTTAAATCCATCAAATCTGGCACATGCGAGTAAAGACCAAACGTGGTTAGAAGGGGAAATTAAGAAAAGTAAGCTTAAAGGGATTGAAGAGGTTCTGTTTGCTAGTCTAGATTCCTCAGGAAATCTCTTTCTTCAAGAGAAGCAAAAATACAGTAAAAAGAAACAAAACCGACAAAAAATAGCATTAAAATGATAAGTGAATATGACAGAACTAAAAAACATAAGTTAACTCGAGAAAGAGTAGAAAGTGAGTGGAATGGTAAGAAGGAGTGGCGCTGATGTATAGAACATATATTGCGGTCGGTGTAATAATTCTTCTTCTTGGTGCGGGGGGCTTTTGGCATAGCAATTACATCCAAAAATCAGCGGACTCGTTGGTACAGAGGATAGATCGTGTTGAAGAACTAATACTACTTGATAAATGGGATGACGGGCGACAGGAGATGCTTCAAATTGAGGAAGAATGGAAAAATACAAAAAAGTGGTGGAGTGTTCTCCTTCATCATCAGGAAATCGAGAGTATTGACATTACTTTAAAACGTGCAGAAAAGTTTGTTGTTGGGAAGAATTCTCTACATGGAATAGGTGAACTCTCAGCGCTACGTCTTTTGTTTGAACACATTTCAGATACCGAGATTCTATCCTTACAGAATATTTTATAGATTAAATTCTCAATAATTTATGTCACCAAGAAGCGACGACACCATCAGCTCGAGGCTCGGTTCCACCCGTAAGCACTCCATCTTCATTCCGCCAGATCATTTGACCGCGTCCAAAGAGTCCAGTGTCAGCACTCCATTCGATGTGGTGCCCCATCCGGCTTAATCCGTCTCCGAGATTATGAGGAAATGAGCGTTCTACCTGGACATGTTGGTCCTTTACCCAAAGGAAACGGGGTGCATCAAGTGCCGCTTGAGGATTGAGTTTGAAATCAATCGTATTCATAAGGACCTGAACATGCCCCTGAGGTTGCATGAATCCCCCCATGACGCCAAAGGGGCCAATGGCCCGTGAGCCCTGGGTGAGGAACCCCGGAATGATCGTATGATAAGGACGCTTCCCAGGCTCAAGGAAATTTGCGTGGTTGGGATCGAGTGAAAAGTTATTTCCACGGTTATGTAGGGCTATTCCTGTACCGGGAACGACAAGGCCTGATCCGAAGCCCATATAGTTACTTTGAATCATGGAAACCATATTTCCTTCTGCATCTGCAGTAGCAAGGTAGACAGTCCCTCCTTGGGGTGGTGTACCTGGTTCTGGGAGGAGGGCAGTATTCCCTATAAGCATGCGACGTTTGATGGCATACTCCTCGGATAGAAGCTCATCCACTTTGACGTGCATACTGCGAGGATCAGCAATATACTTACGTCCGTCCACATAGGCCAGCTTTATGGCTTCGATTTGCCTATGGAAGGTCTCCAAGGATTCTTTAGCAGAGAATTCGAAGCCTTTGAGTATGTTGAGAGCCATGAGTGCAACCAAACCATGACCATTCGGTGGGATTTCCCAGATATCATATCCTCTATAATTGATACTGATTGGCTTGACCCATTCGGTTCGGTATTGTTCTAAGTCGGATTTACGGATATAGCCTCCATATTTTTGGGAATAGGCATCAATCTGATCGGCGAGGTCTCCCTTGTAAAAGGATTGGGATTTGCTTTCAGCGATCTCCAATAAGGTTTGGGCGTGATCTTTAGAACGCCAGATTTCTCCGATGAAAGGGGCTCGGCCTTGAGGGGCAAAGGTGTCAAACCAGGACTTAAATTCCTCTCCCGTAAGATTCTGACGATATTTTGTATATGCATTTTGCCAATTTTGGCCTAAAGTCGGAGAGACTGGATATCCCTTATCGGCATATTCAATTGCTGGCTTCAAGACCTCGGTTAAGGGAAGACGACCAAAACGAGCGGAGAGTTCAGCCCATGCAGCAGGTGCACCTGGGACGGTAACAGGAATCCAGCCGTACTTAGGCATTTCTCGATGTCCTGCTTTAATCAAAGCTTGTCCAGAGAGGGAAGCTGGAGCCGTTCCGCTTGCATTGAGCCCGAAGAGTTCTCCCTTCGTCCAAACTAAAGCAAAGGCATCTCCGCCGATTCCATTCGAGGTCGGTTCAACAACTGTTAAACAAGCAGCAGTTGCGATTGCAGCATCAATAGCATTTCCGCCTTTTTTTAGAATATCTAAACCTGCCTGTGCAGCTAAGGATTGGGAGGTCGCAACCATACCACGGGCTGCGTAGGCTAGCACTCGCCTAGAAGAATAGGGGTAGGATAAAGCGTCGTAAATCATATTTGCCTCCTATTGTATCAATTTCATTTCTAATGAAGAACCTTGAGTTTCCTTATGCTGGGATAGATTCTTTATCTAGATATAGATTTCCTGCTTTTTAGAATACTAATATAGCTTCTTTGAAATATTGAGTTTCATTCTATACAGATAGTGTCAAAGAGCTTCCATTAAAAAGTCAAGGAGTTGACTATGTATGCTCTGAAGGCAGGAGTTAAATACTAGCTGTGTTTGTCAGTGAGGTGGGGTGAATTAAAATGTCTTTTAATGACGAAAAACTGATTAAATGGAGCAGCATTATTGCAACTTTGGGGACTATGATCCTAGCAATTACTGCCTTGATTACTGTGACAGTAACCCTTAATGCTTGGAAAGTTCAAAGGGAGGCTACGCGCCCTTATCTTTCCCTTAAAGAATCACCAAAGGTGGAGGCACAATCAGGTTTAAATCTGGAATTTAAATTTAATAATGTGGGAATTCATCCTGCCATGAATCTATCCAGCCAAACTATAGTTACTGATCAGGGCCTGAAGAACTTACCAGTTCATAATGATCAGGTAAATCTCGCGAATGAAATCCCTAAAGATATGTCCTCAAGTTTGGTTATCGCGCTCGACTTATCTGAGGTTGATATAAGTCAGCCCAAAATAGAGCCTTATTATGTTGTGGTCCATCTCGAATATGCGGATCCGGTCATCAATCATCAGTATCGACAAACGTTATATTTTAAATGGAATGGCATCGTCGGAGGTAGCATTCAGCCAGTGGTGCATGTACAGGTACGTGAAAAGGAAAATATACTCGAATACTTGAAGGCGAGGCAAATTAATTTAACAGTTTAAGGTATGAAGGGTAGCTAGAAAGGGGGGAGATTAGAATTGAATTCATTTATTCCTGCACGGGTGTTTTATGAGCCAGGTGTTCTAGAGTATCCTATAGGTCAAGCACTCATAGAAAAGTTTCAGAAATTAGGAATTCCAGTATTAACAACTGGATCACATAATCGAGTGAGTGGAATTCCAGGAAGAACCCCTCCACAAGCGTATAGAGAAGGAAAGCGTACGCTTGTAATTGGAGTCCGAAAAGTGCAAACTTTTCAAAGCTGCAAACCCTCTGCACATTATCAACTACCTCTAGTGACGAGTTGTCCTGGAATGTGTGAATATTGTTATCTAAATACGACCTTGGGGAAAAAACCATACATTCGAGTTTATGTGAATCTTGAGGAAATCCTGGATACTGCAAAGAACCTCATTTCAAGTCGTCAACCTGAGGTTACAATTTTCGAGGGGGCAGCGACCTCTGATCCTTTGCCAGTAGAAGAGTATACAGGGACTCTGAAACGGGTTATTGAATTCTTCGGAGAGCAGGAATACGCTCGCTTTCGCTTCGTAACAAAGTTTACAAATGTAGAGAGTTTACTTACCGCCAAGCATCAAGGGCATACTCGGTTTCGCTTTAGCCTAAATTGTGCAAAAGTAGTGAAAGAGTACGAACATGCCACCCCCCCTCCAGAGGAGAGAGTTACGGCAGCAGGCAAGGTTTTAAAGGCTGGTTACCCATTGGGGTTCATCATCGCACCGATCATTCGCGTAGAAAATTGGCAGAAGGAGTATGAAGAGCTTTTGATATCTTTGGCAAGGGAGCTTGAGCGTAATTCTCCAATCGGTTGGAACCCCGCTGAAATGACCTTCGAATGGATTACCCATCGATTTACCAAAAGAGCTCGGAGCAACATTCTAGACGTTTTTCCCTCCACTACTCTTCCGATGAATGAAGAGGAGCGTATATATAAATATGGTCAGTTTGGCTATGGTAAGTATGTTTATCGTCCAGAAGAGATGGAGGAAATGAAGGAGTTTTTTAATACTTTAATGGAAAAATACTTTCCAGGTGCCCAATCAGAGTATTTCGTCTAAATATCTCGAGGCATAATAAAATGAAAATAAGGTAGAAATAGAAATGCTAGAGGCCGCTTCGACTTCTAGCATTTCTATTTTACTTACCCATTATTGATTTAGAATAACGATAGCATACACTTCAACCGGGCCATGAACTCCTATGGAGAGATCCATCTCAATGTCTGAAGTGCGGCTAGGACCCGAGATAATTTCAATCGCTGCTGGAATATCTCCGCCATTCATTAATTCTTCCATTACCTGGTCGAGGCTATCCCGTATCAGTGATTCGGGAATAAAGGTAAGGTGACGGATGGGAACTAGGCTAACCGCGCGCCCACGTTTGGAACTGCTTTTTAGAACCAAGGAACCAGACTGTACGATTGCATAATCCGCACCAGTAATCCCGAGTTCTGCCTTACCGATAGCAGCTGAGCGCTCTGCTCTATTCTCAGCAAGCTCAGAGTAGGTGAGTGCTGTCCAACCCAATTCTTCAAGGCAGGCTCTAGCCATAACGGGTAGTTCGTTCCAAGTAACAATTGCATGGGGAGATAGCCACTCGGGTTGTTCACCGAACCAATCTTTAAGGGCTTGGGTGGCTTCTTCATGTGTAGTTGCTTTGACTCCTTTACCCCCCATAAGTTCCCATGTGCTAAGGAACTTATCCGTGCGTTCCTCTTGAGATTTCAGGCGAAATAAAGGAAACTTCACCTCCACTGGCTGGACGGAAGTCGGGGTAGGACGCCCGAGTTTCTGAGCGATATTTGCGATAAATTCCTGATGGTTACTCATTTACTTATCACCTCGCTGCTCAGTTTGGCTCAAATGTTTTTTAAGAACAGGCCACAAATCTTGGAAGCTAGGCATTGCAATAGGTGGTAACGTTTTGCTTCGGGTCCAGTTGGAGATAGGGGGTGGCCCTGTGACAATTCGTCCACGACGAATGAAGACAAATTGCATCCGTGCTCCCCAACGTATGAAGTGACGGAGAACTTTAGGTCGAGTAAAGTAATAACTATAAGCTCGAAAAACACGTTTTTCGATATCAGGTGTATGACCCGTCGTAACTTTACGGTCACGGTGCTTCACGATTAAATCATGAAGTGGGATGCGTACTGGGCAAGCCTCCGAGCAGGCAGCGCAAAGTGAGGAGAAATAGGGGAGGTGTCCCCAGTGTTCATAGTCTTGTTCAAGAAGCGGTGTGATGACAACCCCAATCGGACCAGCGTAAACAGAACCGTAGGCGTGCCCACCGACTTGTCGGTAGACTGGACAGACATTAAAGCAGGCTCCACAGCGAATACAGCGAAGGGATGCACGAAATTTCTCATCTCCAAGAATTTCTGAACGGTTATGATCAAGGATGACAAGATGCCATTCTTTTGGTCCATCTGCATCTTCTTCACGCTTTGGAGGGGTAATCATTGTGGTATATACGGAGAGGCGTTGCCCAGTAGCGCTTCGAGCAAGCAGATTGAGAACGACACTTAATTCCTTGAAAGAAGGAACGATGCGTTCCATGCCCATCATGGTAATCTGAACCTCGGGCAAGGTGCTGACCATCCGGCCATTTCCTTCATTCGTGACCATGGTAATCGTACCTGTATCCGCAACAGCAAAGTTACAACCTGAGATTCCAATGTTAGTGGTTAAAAATTTCTCCCGCATTTTTCCGCGTGCAAATTTAGTAAGGGTTGGAGTATCAGAACTCATAGGATGTCCAGCAATAGGTTCGAAGAGCTTGGCTATTTGATCACGGTTCTTATGCATTGCGGGAACGATGATATGGGAGGGGGGTTCCTGTGCAATCTGGATGATATACTCTGCTAAATCAGTCTCAACGATTTCTATTCCATCTTTTTCGAGAACTGGATTAAGGTGAATCTCTTCAGTTATCATGGATTTAGACTTAATTACAGATTTGAAGCCGTGTTTTTTAAAGATTTCTTGGACGATTTTTACTCCATCTTGTGGAGTTTTTGCAAGATGGACATGCCCGCCATTTTTCTCAACATTTTCAATCAGTTGATTAAGGTAGTAATCTAAGTTTAGAACAACATGATTGCGGATTTTCTCTCCGGCTTGACGCCATTCTTCCCAGTTCCCTAGTTCATCTGTGATATTTTTTTTATTGGTTCTTAGCTTGTCAGTAGCGCGGCGGGTCGCCATCCGAAGAAAATCATCATGGAGGGCCTTATCGAGGGCTGTATCCATATCATAAGGTTTGTTCTCTGACATTTTTACATCCCCTTCCCTAGCAATTGAATGACGTGCATAGCAGGTACAGAATGTCCCTGCTTCTCCATGTAACCCGAGATGTTCATGAGGCATCCCATGTCAACCCCTGTAAGGACATCTGCACCCGATTCAAGAACGTGCTGAGCTTTTTCGGCAACCATTGCCTCAGATATAACAGGCATTTTAACGGCAAAGGTACCTCCAAAACCACAGCAAAGCTGGGCTTCGGGGAGAGGTACGATTTCTAGTCCTTGAATATGCTCAAGTAAGGTTAGAGGCTCATCTTTAATGCCCATTAAGCGTGTCGCATGGCAGGAGGGATGATAGGTGACCTTGGCCTTATAGCGAGCTCCTAGGTCGGGCTTTTTGAGAACATTCACTATAAATTGGGTGAATTCATAGCTCTTGTCTTTAAGTTCTTTAGACTTCTTCAAATACACGGGGTCATTTTCAAACAATGTAGGGTAGCTATGGTGAATCATGCTGACGCAGGATCCACTTGGAGCTACCACGACTTCGCTTCGTTCGAAGGAGTCAATGAGCTTACGTGCAACCAATCTGGCATCATCCATATAGCCGGAGTTGAAGGCAATCTGTCCACAGCAAGCTTGTTCATCTGGATAGTCTACGGTGTGTCCAAGGCGATTAAAGATCTTGGCCATGGTAACACCTAGATCGGGATACATTACGTTCCCTAAGCAAGTGATAAAGATTGAGATTTTCATCAACCTACAGTCCCTTCATGTGAAATCTAGTTACCTATGGATATTCAAGCTTTCTTTATTATGGCTTGCATGTTTTGGAATTATGTGACAAAGATAGTTAAACTAGATTCACATGTCAGGAGAGGAAAATTATCCAAGGAGCGGAACCTTGGGTTCTTCATACCAGAGACTGATAAGATGGGCTTGTCCAGAACTTTGAGTGATATTCACGATTTTTACCCAGTTGTTCTCTTCTAACCATTGATTGACTTCCTTTTCTAGAAGCCGAGAATCTGGAGAGCTGAAGGTTCTAACTTTCATCATATAAATAAATCCCCTTTAGTATTAATTTAATCGCTTATCTTTCTATTATAACAAAGATATTCAATACAAAAACGAGTCACTTTTTAAGTATAAATTCGATGCTTCTTTGAAATCGAACGGTTCACAATTTCCCAAAACATCCCTTGAGAATTCAAGTATTGAAGAAGTTTCAAACGGGGATAAATAAGTCTGGGGTGATTTATTAATGCCGAGAAATGACGGAAACAAAAGTCAGAAAGAAGATCTAAAGAAAATGGAGCTTACACTCAAAAACATTCAAAAGAACGAGAAATTCCTCGCTGAGAATGCTGGAGAATTAACACCACACCAGATTAAAGATGTGAAGAAACACTTAAGCTCAAAGAAAAAGTTTCTTGAAGAAACGGATGGGACGATTCAATACGATTAACTTTCGAGAGCGGGCGACCGCTCTTTTTATATCCTTACTCTAGGTTAAAGTAAAAGCTTGCAGGGTATATCGTCTATAAATGCCTCATGGAGAGTCTATAATAATATTAGAAAGGAATTATAAAAAATGAATAAGAGGCATCCTTTCGGATACCTCTTATTCGGGTTAAGTAAAGAAATTAGATTCGACCACCGTTTTTGAGATTTTCTTCAGCATACTGAATCATCCGTTTGGTCATCAGACCGCCAACAGAACCGTTTTCACGGCTTGTACGGTCACCACCGAGTTGAACGCCCAATTCATTAGCTATTTCGTACTTGAATTGATCGAGAGATGGTCCTGCGCCTTGAGATGCTGGTGTGTTTGTGTTTCTTTCTCCTGCCATGATTGGTTCCCTCCTTAAAATGTTTGGATTTATTGAGACATTGGGACGTTCTTATTATCTGCCGATGCGACTTAATTACTCAGGTAATTCTTGGTCCTGAAAATGTAAGAAACCAATAATGGATAATCAAGGAAAGAAAAAAACTCGCTATGAATGTTATCATAACAAGTTTTCATGTACTTCATTCGAATTCGAGCTGTATTTTTATTCTCCGACTTTTACTATCAATCTTCTTCTTGGGTGCAGATTGCGACGGCTTCTTCTGCTAAGTAATTTTCGTGAAGAATCTTGTGGAAGCCAGGATAATACGTATCAAAGGTTTGAGCACCATTCCAGATCAGGTTCACAAGTTGCTCTCTAGAGGGTTCAGAATTTGCCAAATCTAAGTAGGTGCGGAAACGGATCTCACCATCATCCATGTCCATTTCGAAGTTGCCGATAGCTAATTCATAGTTTACACGATTCATAAAGTTACAGACCTCTAAGCGTTTGGCAAAAGGGATCTTCTGTGCAATGTGTGTGTTACAAAGTAGGGACTCTTGTTCCTCGTCGACGATAATAAAACAGATAAATTCTGAGTTGATTCCTCGAATCTCCATACGGAACAGCTCATTCTTATCATCGTAGTTAAACTCCCAGCCGTCCTGTTTGAGAGTGTCATAGAGGACTTGAAACAACATCATATCTAGTACCCCTCCTTCAAAATATTATTTCAACACTGTTCTGGGTGATTCCTGCACAGATAGAAGAAATAATATTCAAGGAACTCTCGCAACACATTTAATCATGTTAATCACGATTTTCTTTTTATGGAAAACTATTTATGGTATAATATAGTTCTGTGAAATTTGTACTCAACTGAATTACCATTATAAAACAATGTAAGGAGCCTACAAGCGTGAGTCTATCGTTTGAAGAACAAATTCGTTCTCGAAAAACATTCGCTATCATTTCTCACCCTGACGCAGGGAAAACCACACTAACGGAAAAACTCCTGCTCTTCGGAGGAGCGATTCATTTGGCGGGAAATGTAAAGGCTAGGAAAACGCAACGTTATGCGACATCAGACTGGATGGAGCTAGAACGTCAAAGAGGTATTTCTATTACCTCTAGTGCAATGCAGTTTAATTATAAAGGATACGTTATTAATATTCTCGATACTCCGGGTCACCAGGACTTTAGTGAGGATACCTATCGGACCCTTACTGCAGCTGATAGTGCAGTCATGCTTATCGATGCGGCCAAGGGTATCGAGGCTCAGACCATTAAGCTTTTTGAAGTTTGTAAACGGCGGGGGATCCCGATCTTTACTTTTATTAATAAGTTAGATCGGGAAGGTAAACATCCGATTGACTTGATGGATGAAGTAGAGAAGGTTCTTGGTATCGAAGCTTATGCCATGAATTGGCCGATTGGGATCGGTGCGGATTTTAAAGGTATTTATGATCGGCAAAGTGGTTATGTCGAGCGGTTTAGTTCAGAGGCACGTCAGGATAATGCGGCTGCTCCACAATCTGGACCACTGGAGGATCCATTGGTTCAAGCGGGAATAGGTGAAGATTTGGGCACTCGTCTTCGGGAAGAAATCGAACTTCTGGATATGGCTGGGAATACCTTCGATCGGGAAAGAGTAGATCGTGGGGAAGTAACCCCAGTGTTCTTTGGGAGTGCTCTTAATAATTTTGGGGTACCCAATTTTCTCGATAGCTTCCTTATCCTCGCTCCTGGCCCTGCCCCACGTACTTCGAATCAAGGCGTTCTCGAACCCATGAATCCGGAATTTTCAGGATTTGTATTCAAGATTCAAGCGAATATGAATGCTGCACATAGGGATCGAATTGCTTTCATACGTGTCTGCTCTGGTAAGTATGAACGAGGTATGAATGTGATTCATAATCGGACCCACCGAAAAATGAGATTGGCACAACCAACCCAACTTTTTGCACAAGAACGGACAATCATAGATGAAGCGTTTGCAGGAGATATTATTGGCGTACATGATAACGGGATCTTGAGGATTGGCGATGTCCTTGCCGAGAAGGATGGTTTAGAGTTTGAAGCTATGCCGTTCTTTAGTCCTGAGAATTTTGCACGGATCAGTATCGCCAATGCACTAAAAAGAAAACAATTTATCAAAGGAATCCAAGAACTTCAAGAAGAAGGCGCTATTCATATCTTTCGGGATCTTAATGTCGGTGTAGAAGCTCCTGTCGTAGGAGTCGTCGGACAATTGCAATTTGAAGTATTGGAGTACCGTTTACGTGATGAATATGGCGTGGAAGTACAAGTCAATAACCTGCCTTATGAGTTGGTTCGTTGGATTCCCAAGGATGAAGAGAAGATTCGCATTCTTAAAGAGTCAAGTATGAGTTTAGTGGTCTTAGACCAAGATGAGAATTATGCGGTGCTCTTACTTGATAAGTGGAAAGCAAACTGGCTAAGCGACCGTTATGATATTACCTTTCATACTCAACCCGTTAGAGAAGGAAACTAAAGAGAGAAGCTTAGGCGCGTAATAATTTCGCCCTAAGCTTCTTCTTTTAGTTTTACAAGGATTTGTTTTTAGGGCTGAGGGATTAGTTTTGCTGAAGGAGCTCACTTAATGGAACGACTTGAATTCCGCGTTTCTCAAATTCAGGCATCATTTCTTTGAGTGCACGAACGGTATTAGGCCCCTGGGGACCGACGTGACCAATTCCTATAGCAGTTCCATTTTTCTCGGCAAGATCCATCAACAGTCGAAGCTGCTTTTTAATAGCTCCTTGGTCATTCGAATTGTCTAGAAATACATCACGGATGGCAGATGGGATGCCGGCTTTTTTGGCTTCAGTGTAGAGTTTAGTTCCTTCACTTGTTTTACTGTCTAATACGAATAGTTTTCGCTCTTTAGTCACTTCGATGATAGAGATGACCACGCGGTCGCTTTCTGTCGCTTTTGAACCCATATGGTTACTTACTCCAACGGCGTAACGTACAGAATTAAGACCAGTGATAACACGTTGTCTGATTTCTTCAGGACTCAGACTTGTAAATAGAGAACCTGGGCCTAACCATTCAGGATGATTGTCTTTCGGTTCCATTGGCATATGCAAAATGATTTCATAGCCTTTTTGATGCAGCATTTCTGCTTCTTGTGAGGAAAACATGAGATTTGGCATTACTGCAGCAGTTAAGGGAATGCCCAGTTCAATCATTTCTTTTGTACCTGGATTATTAATACCGAAATCATCGATCACAATGGCAACCTTTCCCTTAGGTGGATGGACGCTGAATGTTTGATTCAGTGCAATATGACCACCAATAGAATTATTGGAGTCTCCATTGACAAGAATCTGTACCCCCTGAATATTTCCGAGCTGAGCGGTGGTCCAAACAATAGATTTAATAGCTGATTCTTCCTCGGCTGCTCCTCCTGAAAAACCCTCTTTAAGACCTTGATCAAAATTCAGAATCGCTACTCCATTCTGAAGGCGGACTTCAGAGAGCTGAGCAGAGTGAATCGGAAAAAAGCTTGCTTGGCTTTTGGGACCCTGAAGGAGTTCGGATACAAGGTAGTGGACTTTTTGTGGAGGAGTTAGTTTTGCAAAGCTTGCATCTGCTTGCCGTTCTTCAGCGACAAGATCTTGAGATTGAGAGGAAGGATAATAGAGCGTATATGAGTTTGAACGGCTTGCAATTGGTCCAGGCTGTTGGGTCAGGGCTTGAGCGCTTTCTTGGACACCGAGTGGGTAATCCTGAAAATAAGTTTCGATTCCTTCCGTGATTGAATTTGCGATTCTCGCTTTGTAGCTAGCATCTTGAAGTAATCGTCGTTCTCGAGGATTAGATAGAAAGCCCACTTCAATTAAGACCGTGGGCATTTTACTTTGATTCAATAAGTAATAGTCCCCCGATTTAGACTTTCGTTTATTATCCGGTTGAACCTCTTGGAGTTTGGTTTGGATCCGTTCGGCAAGTGCTTTTCCAGGCGCAGATTGGTTATGATAGTAGGTTTCCATTCCATAAGAATTCCCTCCTGGGAAACTGTTGGCATGGATGCTTACAAAAAGGTCAGCATCGTTCATCGTAGCCATTCTTACTCGTTCGCTTAACTCGGCTCGTTTTGCCATACGTCCTAAGACAAAATTGGGGAGAAAGAAATCGATGTCTTCCTCGCGAGTCATGATAACCTTACAGCCTTTCGAAGATAGGGCTTCTTTGAGGCGAAAAGCAATATCAAGGTTGATATCTTTTTCTTTGATTCCACCGAATTGGGCTCCTGGATCTTGCCCTCCATGTCCAGCATCAATGACAACAACTTTATCTTGAAGATCGCTGGAAAGCGTTTCTATGGTGGAAAATACCAGCACTGTAAGGAGGATAAGTACCCCAATCAGAATGCTATAAAAATGTGACCTAGGAAACAGTAGAATAATTGGACGGTGGGCCATTTAGTTTCCTCCCTCAATTCGATACCATTAAAAGATATGAGAAAAGGAAATAGTTCAGACTAAATGATAACGGAGTTCTCTCAAACTCTATAAAACAGCAAAACTCCACACCATTATGATGCGGAGTAGTTTTTGATTGCCAATTTTGGATTAAAAACATTCTTATCAGGAGGTAAGTGGTACGAAATAAATGAGAATCATAATAAAATGGATGATTGTTCCTGCTGCCACGAAGAGATGAAATACCTCATGGAACCCAAGGTTAATCCTCGGAATCCTGAAGATTTTGGCTGCATAAATAATTGCCCCGAAGGTGTACATTGCTCCAGCTGAGACCATCATTAGCAACGCTCCCAAGGGAAGATTACGTACTAATTGAACGATGGGAACAAGTGCAATCCACCCTAAGGATACGTAAAAAGCAGTAGAAACATAGCGAGGTGCATTCATAAACCAAATTTTCAATATGACGCCAATGATAGCGAGTACCCATACAGAAATGAGCATGGCCCAACGCCACCCCCCACTCAAACCATAATAAAAGACGGGGGTATAGGAACCAGCGATGAGGATGTAAATCGACATGTGATCAATTTTACGTAAAGTGAGTTCTCTTCGAGGGGTAGTTCGTACAGCGTGATAGAGTGAGCTAGCCCCATAGAGAGCAATCACACTCAACCCGAAAATGCTCATCGTAATTAGCTTGGATAGACTATTTCGGGAGAGAAGAATCAGGAAAACTAATCCTACCCATCCAGCTAAAAAAGGAATAAAGTGGGTCAAGGTGTTCATGGGCTCTTTCAGACTTAGTTTCATCGAATTCCTCCCATTTTTAAGTAATTTCTCATATATCTTATTCTCTTCAATATTTCTTGGGTTGTTAGTTAAATATTAAACCTCTTTTTGTGTAAAATCAAATAAGATATAGGTTAAGTTTATACATAAACAGTAGGCTCCTTTCCAAAGGCTTATTACCATGATAAACTATCAACTAATGAAATCTTAGTCACCCATAACCACTTTCAGTTCTATTCCGTACCGACGATTCATGTGATGAATAAGACCGATGAGCCTATGACTATTATGAGCGAATATCCTTACACTCAGGTAAAATTTAAGATATTGACTTATGAAACTCAAAAAATAATAGGTAACACACAGAAAATGATCAGGAAGGTGACGTTGAAGAATGTACAAGCTAGGCGCAAAGGGCCTTCGACTTTTTAACTCAAGGGCAGCAGCTTATATCAAGGATAAGAGTAAAGTCTCGGATTTACTCAATTTGGCTATCCGAAAAGGGGTGAGTTCGGATGCCCTAAAGGACGTTTGGGAGCGGTTACAGCTTCTGATAAACGTACTCAGAGATTGGGTCACTGGGGAGTATAAGGAGATTCCCAAACGCTCACTGATTATTTTGATAGCAGCCCTTCTTTATTTTGTTACCCCAGCAGATTTAGTACCTGATTTTATTCCTATCAGTGGGTATCTAGATGACGTAACAGTGCTTAGTTTCGCCTACTCACAGATTACGAAAGACCTGGATCGATACAAGGCCTGGAAGGCTGCAAGAGAAGAGTTGAAGGTTGAATCTCAAGAGGAAGAAGTGGATACATCAAAATCGGTAGAGACTGGGCATGATTTGGATGACAGATAGAATATTCAGAGGAAATAATGAGCATGGCCTTACATCACTGAGGAGAGAGTGTGTTGTAAGGTCTTTTTTTTATTACAACAGATAGAATCTCCTTATAATCAGAGATACTTAAGGGAATTTTAATACTAGGAGGGGAAGCTATGCCAGAAATTCCTGAGATGGAGCTTTATAAAAATAACCTCAATTCAACAGTAAAAGGGAAAACGATTGATCAGGTTTGGATATATCGTCCAAAGTGCGTTAACCTCGAAACTGATATCTTTAGTCATCGAATTATCGGCACAAAGATATCGGTTGTAGAACGCAAGGGGAAGTATTTAGTATTTAGCCTGAGTAATGGACTTAAGCTCCTTGCCCATATGATGTTGGATGGTAGGTTATATTACTTATCAGGGAAGGATTCGCCTCTCGAAAATTCAGACTTTGGGGAAGTCAATCGAATATACGAAAAGGTACAGGGCCTTTCCGGAAAGCCTAGTGTTTTATTTCTGCTGGAGGATGAATCACTCCTTTTCTTTTGTCAGCTTACACTAGGTTATCTCCGACTTTATGAGGAAGATGAACTTAGGTCGATCCTTGATGAATTGGGCCCAGATCCGTTAGATGCAGCTTTTGGTTCGGAAGATTTTAGTCTGCTCTTAGCGAAGGCAAGCAAGCGGGGGATGATTAAGCCCTGGCTGATGCAGCAGAAGAATATTTCAGGGGTCGGGAACGCCTACTCCAATGAGTCATTATTTGGAGCGGGTATGTTACCGACAAGGAAGATAGGATCAATTTCTTCTTCCGAGCGTATAACACTCTTTAGTGCGCTAAGAAATATACTGGAAGAATCTATCAAACAAGGAGGTGATATGGAGGAACCGTTTACTCTAAACGATGATTTTACTGGGGGGTTCATCCCTTATTTCCGTGTCTATGATAGACAGGGTGATCCCTGTTTCGAATGTGGTCAGTCTATCGTTAAGGAAGAAGTAGGGGGAAGAAATGCCTTTTTCTGCCCCCGATGCCAAAAGTAGTGGAGTGTAAACGCCTAAATATTCAATGAAAGGGGGTCAATTAATTTGAGTCAGACAAAGCTTCCAAAGCCTGCTTTTCCGCCGCAACATCAGGATAAACAACCCGGAGTAGAGTCTATGATGAATCCACTTCCTCTTGCCGAAGATTTCAATTATCATGGAAGTGGAAAACTCGAAGGAAAAGTAGCGCTAATTACAGGAGGAGATAGTGGAATCGGACGAGCTGTAGCGATTGCTTTTGCAAAAGAGGGAGCAGACATCGCGATCGTTTACAGGGATGAGCATTCTGATGCTGAAGCGACTCAGTCAAGAATTCAAGCGTTGGGCAAGAAGTGTTTTCTGCTCTCAGGGGATATTGGTGAAGAGGCGTTTTGCGGAAAAGTGGTATCAGATGTACTTAAAGCCTTTGGTCATTTAGAGATTCTTGTCAATAATGCTGGAGAACAGCATGTGCAGAATAGTTTACTGGATATTTCTGCAGTTCAGTTAGAACGGACCTTTAAGACAAATATATTTTCTTGCTTCTTCCTTACTCGGGCGGCACTACCCCATCTCAAATCGGGTGCAGTTATTATTAACACAACTTCGATTACAGCTTATGAAGGTCATGATCAACTCATTGACTACTCAGCCAGTAAGGGAGCAGTCGTAGCGTTCACTCGTTCCCTCTCTGAGTCTTTGTCTAAGCAAGGAATCCGTGTAAATGGGGTAGCACCGGGTCCAGTGTGGACTCCTTTGATTCCGGCTTCATTCCCTGCTGATCAGGTAGCTACTTTTGGGAGTACGACACCCATGCAGAGGGCAGGACAACCAAAGGAGATTGCTCCCGCCTATGTATTTCTTGCTTCAAGTGACTCGTCGTTTATGTCAGGTCAGATTCTTCACATTAACGGCGGAACAATTATTAACGGTTAGGTTGGGGGTTGTAAAAAACTACTCCGCATCAAAAACGATGCGGAGTAGTTTTTTGTGAACAGTATATTTGAGTTGTTCGCGCTGACTAGAGAACGCGCTTAGCCCCAATATAATGGGATTTCCAATAGGATCCCATCGAATAGATGGTTACTCCTTTAGAGCTTGATGCATTGATAAATTGTCCATTTCCAATGAAAATTCCAACGTGGTCGATGACCTTATCTCCATCGAGTGAAAAGAAGACGAGGTCACCTGCTTTCAGGTTTTCATAGGAGACTGCGGTTCCTTGCGCATACTGATCACGAGAAACACGGGGTAAGGAAATTCCCTGTTGAGCAAATACATACTGGGTGTATCCTGAACAATCAAAGCCACTTGGAGTTGTTCCACCCCAGACATATTTTACCCCGATATATTGTTTAGCAGTACTGATAATCGCACTGGCTTTTGAACTATTACTAGAGGAACTCACGGATTTCGTCGGAGTGCTAGTACTTTGCCCTCTTGATACTTGTGAGGTTGAACTACGCGGGCGAGGCGCGACGTTATTAGAGGAGGGCTTTTCTGAGGTGCTTTCGAGCGACGAAGTAACGGTTTGAGTATCGGAAGTTTGTTTGGGACTTTCCGCTGCGATTTGAATCTCATCAGGACGACTTGCTTCGTAGGAAAGATTGACTGTGTCTGTAAGTGCTTGTGGTTTTGCGGTGACTGCTGTGGTAAGAAGCCCGATTGTTAAAATAGTGGTCATGATTATATTTACACTTTTTTTCACGATGCATTTCTCCTTTCGAGTAAGCGATAGATGTCCAAAAGAAAGACAACCCGCCGCCCTTTGGAAGGTTGTCTCTAGTATATGATAAATTATTCACTTTGTCCTTATAAAAACTTTGGTAATAATTCTAGCATTTGTAAGAATTGTTTATCTACCACTTAACAAAAATTGTGGCACACCTAAAGTGGGATGTTCGATTCGTATTAAATCAGCTTTATAAATCTTAGCAAGGATGTCTTCGTTTAGGACTTCTGCAGCATTTCCCCAATTAATGATCTTTCCTTGATCAAGTAAGAGTAGCCGATCACAATACTGACCTGCAATATTCAGGTCATGTAAAACCATAATCAGGGTGAGTCCTTGTTCTTGATGCCACTTGCGTACATGCTCCATGACAAGAATCTGATGCCCAATATCAAGATAAGTCGTTGGCTCGTCTAAAATTAGAATCCGGGGTTCTTGGGCCATCGCACGGGCCAAGGAAACGAGTTGTCGTTGTCCTCCACTCAAGGCACTTACTTTCTTCGATCGAATATTCCATAAATTTAAATTTCTTAAGACGCTCTCCACAATTTCACGATCATGTGCTCCAAGCTCTGAAAAGGGTTTTAACCATGGGTATCGTCCCATGGAGACAATTTGTTCCACGGTATAGGGTAGAGGAGGAGTACCTTCTTGTTCAAGTACTGCAATTTGGCGAGCGAGTTCTTTATGAGAGTACGAGCTAAGAGGTTTATCGCGAAGGAGGATTTTTCCTGAGGAAAGAGAGTGTAGGCCACTCATTGAGCGAATAAGCGTCGATTTTCCACTTCCATTGGGCCCAATAATCCCGAATATTTCTCCTTCTGCAATTGTAAAGGATATGTCACATAAGACAGGAAAAGTTCCATAACGGTAGTTAACGTGTTCAAGCTCAAATAAACTCATCCCTAATCCCTCCTTAGCCTGTTTTTTAGTAAATACCCAAAAAACGGTGCACCAACAAATGCCGTAATGACTCCAATCGGAATCTCCCGTGATTCTAAAAGCGTACGAGCCAAAGTATCAGACCATAATAGAAAAATTGCTCCAGCCAAGGTTGAGACAGGAAGAAGAATTCTATGATCAGGCCCTACTGAGAGGCGCATAAGATGGGGGACGATTAACCCAACAAAGCCAATAATTCCAACGACTGAGACTGCTGCCGCAGTTAAGAGAGAGCCGACAACTAAGATAATGATTTTTTTTTGTTCAACATTCATCCCAAGGTGGGTTGCAGCTCTCTCACCGAGTGCGAGTACGTTGAGGTCTCGTTGCTGAAAGAGAAGGTAGGTTAATCCTATGAGGAAATAAGGGAGAAGAATAAACACATCTGTCCAAGTGCGATTCGCAAGACTCCCCATCATCCAGAAAACGATTTCTTGCATCTGTTGTCCTGAGATTGCGATTAAAAAGGAGAGAAATGCTCCCAGCAAGGATTGCACAACGACTCCAGAAAGAATCAGTGTTTCCCTTTCGTGTTGGCCTTGTTGCTTAGAGAGTGCTAGGACAAAGCCCAGGGAAATAAGTCCTCCTGCGAAGGAAAAGAGGGGGAGGGAAAGATGACCAAAGAACGATGAGCTTCTAAAAAATACGATAGAGGTAGCCGCACCGAAAGCGGCTCCTGAAGATACTCCGAGAATATAAGGATCAGCTAAGGGATTCCGGAGTATACCTTGAAAGGCAACCCCTGATGCAGCTAACATCGCACCCACGACCAAAGCAAGAAATACGCGTGGTAAACGCAAATTCCATACAATCGTTTCCTGAGCCATCGTCCAAGTCGCATCTAAACTCAAGAAGGGCAAATGATTCAGGAGGATTTGCCAAGTAAGATGGAAAGGGAGACGAACGGCGCCAGTCATGACGCTAAAAACCATGGAGAATAGGAGAAGAATGAACAGGCCACTGATCCACGATATACTTTTCGGGGCTAGAGTTTTGATGCTCATGCCTTTCCTTCCTCCTGATTACGTTCTTATTTAAACAGTTCTGGGTAAATAGCTTTTGCTATTGATTCTAATCCATCAACAATACGGGGACCCGGTCGAGTAACCATATCACTATCTAAATCGTAAACTTTTTTATTCTTAACTGCTTCGATAGTTTGCCAGGCTGGACGCACTAAGATTGTATCCTTCACATTGGGTAGGTAGTAAGAATAGGTGTCAAGAATGACTTGAGGGTTTTTAGCTATAACTTTTTCGGCACTGTATTGAGCCCAATCCTTAACATCACTGGCAATATTAATTCCGCCTGCTTTTGTGAGGAGCTCATTCAGAAAAGTGCCTTCTCCTGCAGTGAAAAGGTCGGGATCGACTTCAATCCACACCTTAGCTCGATCTGTAGATTTAATAGTAGCGACTTTGTCTGAAATCGTTTTTTCCTTCAGTTTCATCCCGTCAACAATTTTCTTTGCTTGTTCTTGGGCATCGGTGATTTGTCCGAATTTCTCAATGGTTTTGTATGTAGCCTCAAGACTCTGAGGATTTACCTGAACAACGGGAATCTTAAGATTTCGGATGGAGCTCACAGTTTTTTCATCCTGCATACCTAAGACGATCAAATCTGGGTTAAGCTTTAGGATTTGTTCGACATTTGGATGAAGGCTATCTTCAAAGATATATTCTACTTTTTGCTGAATCCCTTGGGGATAATCATCATATTTGGTGACGGCAATGACTTTGCCTTCTAGGCCAAGCGCAAATAAAGTCTCTGTGGAGGCGGGGACAAAGGACACGATCCGTTGAGGTTTACTCTTAAGGGTTGTTTCTACTCCCGCATCATCTTTAAAGACGAGAGGATAAATCGTTTGAAGTGAAGTTTTCTGTTCGGGAGATTTCGAGTGCTGTTGTGGAGTTTGGGTTGTGCTGCAACCACTAACGAAAATCAAGGAGAAGATAAGGGAAAATACAATCGCTGTTTTTCGGAATAATTTGACATCTCTCATCGCTTTGTTACCCCTTTCTGTGCACGTGAGGAAGAAAGAAATTGAAAAACCTTTTACCACGAGGATAAAAGGTTTTTGATTTGCTGCGTTAGAAATATTCCATTTTGCAGCGACTATTCCTTGTCCTCGAAGGATGTACGCTCGAATGAATAGGCAGGTTTTCTGGCTTATGGCAATGTATTCACGCCTTTCAGTCATAGGACAGCGGCATAGAAGAATACACTTCCATTTTACAGTGGCGGGACCGCGTCGGAATTACACCGACTTACCCTTTTACTCCTCTCAACTCATATAGGAGGAGAACCTAATCATCATGCTATATTCTTTTATTTCAATTATATAGCATGCATAAGTTAAAGTCCAAGATATTCTTTGCACCAAGTGGTTATCATTATCTTGATGGTGATTCGAATCTTTTTAGAAGAGTAAGCAAATAATAGTAAGAGAAGGATTTTACTGTATCCAATGGAATAGATTTTTCTTAGGGTAGGTTTTATGATGCCAGGGTATCGATGGAATGTGCGAACTACCAGTACTTAAGCTTAAAGGAGAGTGTTTTCTGTGAAAGATTTAATCAAAAAAGGTTTGGCATTGGGTCTAGGGTTTGCAGTTGTGAGTAAGGAGCAAATCGAAAAGGTCGTCGATGAACTTGTAAAAAAAGGAGAACTTTCCGCAAGTGAGTCCAAGGATCTGATCAACGAACTCATCCAGAAAGGCAACGAGCAGCATAAAGAGATTAATACAAAACTTCGAGATCAAGTTCAGAAGATATTAGAGGAATTGAATATCCCGAGTAAAGTGGATATCGATAGACTCGAGAAACGGATCGTGGAGTTGGAAAATGCTCAGGGAAATATTCAAGACCATACTCCTGGTAATGATTGAATTGATGACAACAAACGTTGAGAATCTTTGAGATATTAATACTGTTTTGCTAGGGGAATCGAAATGATCGGAAGAAGAATCCGTCATATCAATCGTTATCGCGAAGTCGCATCAGTTCTCGCCCGGCACGGGTTCGGCCTCATCCTAGAAGAGATGGGGCTCATTAATTTATTGTCTCTTCCAAAGCGGATTTTTCGAACCGAA
Source organism: Desulfitobacterium elongatum (assembly GCF_055378975.1). Classification (NCBI taxonomy): domain Bacteria; kingdom Bacillati; phylum Bacillota; class Clostridia; order Eubacteriales; family Desulfitobacteriaceae; genus Desulfitobacterium; species Desulfitobacterium elongatum. Next base: position 2,072,903 of record NZ_AP038772.1, read on the forward strand.
GAAGAGGTGGATCCGCAAACGTTAGGAGAACGTTTGCGGATAGCGCTTGAAGAGTTAGGGCCAACCTATGTCAAAATGGGGCAAATTGCGAGCACAAGACCGGATATCTTACCAGCGTATGTGATTACTGAGCTCGAAAAACTTCAAGATCAGGTGCCTCCTTTTTCGTTTATTGAAGCGAGTAAGATCATTGAAGCCGAACTTGGGGCCGCCCCAAGCGACATCTTTATGGAATTCGATGAAACTCCTATTGCTGCAGCTTCGATTGGCCAAGTACATTATGCGGTACTCAAGTCAGGAGAGGAAGTCGCAGTCAAAGTTCAGCGACCTTTGATAGCTCATACTATCGAAACGGATCTTGAGATTCTTTTGGATCTTGCAGGGCTTGCCGAGAGGAGAATTGAGTGGGCGGCGCTTTATCATGTGAGGGACATGGTTGACGAATTTGCTCGCTCACTTCGTAGTGAGCTCGACTACAGTATCGAGGGGCGCAACGCTGAGAAGATTGCGAAGCAATTCGCTGAGGACACGACGATTCAAATCCCTAAGGTGTATTGGGAGTATTCTAAAAAAAGAGTATTAACTCTTGAGTTCATGCGTGGGGTAAAGCTTAGTCAGATTGAGAATCTCGAAAATCTTGGATATAACCGTGAGGTTCTCGCTGAAAATCTTATTAAGGCGATGTTTAAGCAAATTCTAATCAAAGGATTTTTTCATGGTGATCCCCATCCAGGAAATATCTTTGTCCTGCCAGGACAAATTATATCTTTCATTGATTTTGGGATGGTTGGTCGGCTTTCACCCGATATGAAGTACAACTTCGCCTCGCTCGTCATCGGGATGATGAGGCAAAAAACAGAGGACATGATTGATGCAGTATTTGAAATGGGAATTGTGCCCGATGATATCGATCGCAAGGTTTTGTTTCGAGATGTAGATCTCTTGAGAGAAAAGTATCTTGATGTTCCCTTGAGCCAAGTTCATCTCGGGGAAGCAGTGAATGATTTGTTTCAGATCGCTTTTCGACACCGAATTCTTATCCCCTCTGACCTCGTCCTGTTAGGGAAATCCTTGCTCAGTCTTGAAGGGATTGTTGAGCGTCTTGATCCGAATATTAGTATTGTCAATATTGCTGAACCTTTTGGGCGACAACTTCTAAAAGAACGCTTCAATCCAACGATCCTAGCGGAGAAGGCTTGGCATAATCTGAAGGAATATACTGAACTGATTATCGAACTCCCCAAGCAGACGAAGGCGCTTTTGCATACGATTCAGAGGGGAAGGACTCGGATCGAGATCATCATTCCAGAATTGGAGACCTTCTTACGAAAGCTTGATCGAATCAGTAATCAGATTTCCTTTAGTATTATCCTGTTATCCTTCAGCATCATAATGTGTGGTCTCGTTATAGCTTCTGCACTCGGGAAAGAACCTCTTGTCTTCTGGCATATTCCGGCCATCGAAGCAGGGTTTGTCGTCGCCGCAGTCATGTTTCTACTCCTGATCTTTTCGATTTTTCGATCGGGCCGGTTCTAAATATGTATACCTAATCAATCGTTCGACTCTAAACTGGAGAGCTCCATTGGTGTTAGATTAAACCTCCATTTGAACGAATATCGCTGCGGATTTGATCAAACTGTGAGTCATCTACGATAGCAGCTAGTAAAACGTCTCGACCTGTGACAGAACTCTGCCCGCTCATGCCACTAGCGGCTGGATCACTTGCAGTTAGAGGTCCTACATCCCCGCTTATATCTCCGAGGGTTAAATCGGATAGGCTTCCAATCTGCCCTGTCGCTGGATTCATGACATAATCGGCAGTCCCTTCAGGATATTTGTGGATTCTGTCAATTTGTACGTCAGATATCCCCAAGCTTTTTAGCTGGTTGGCTATCGCCTCGGCCTGATCCACCGAATTAAAGTAGGCGAGAATATTTCTTTCTGTCATCTGTTGTACACTCCTTTTATATTTGTTTCTTGGACGAGGTTTGATATAATTTAAAGAACCTTACTGCAAGTCACTCTAATTAAAGAATTCGAAAATATTTACTTTTAGGCTATCTTTACAGAAATTTTCGTTTGAGACCTTATTAGATTTGGTTGTTTCTATAAATTCTATTCTTAAAAGCTCGGATGAAAAATTCATATTATTGAGGTGACGAATGAGAAAAATTCTAGCGATTAATCCTGGATCCACTTCGACGAAAATTGCCTTATTCGAAGATTCGACGTGTCTATGGAAAGAAGTCATTGAGCACCCGGCTGAAGAATTAAGGGGATTCAGCAGGATTAATGAACAGTATCCTTATCGCAAGATGAAAATTCGCGAGACCTTCGAACAGCATGGATTAAGTATCGATTCTCTTGATGCTGTCGTTGGACGTGGCGGAATTTTAAGTCCACTGCCAGGGGGGACTTTCCTTGTAGATGAATATATGGTGAACTCACTTCATAACGCTATTTCGGAACATGCTTCCAATTTGGGAGGTATACTCGCTTATTCCTTGGCTGAGAAAACAAAGATTCCAGCCTATATTGTTAATCCTGTTACGGTTGATGAGATGGAACCGATTGCACGCTTGTCAGGGCATCCTGAATTACCGCGTTTTAGCTTGTCCCATGCCCTGAATATGAAAGCGGTTGCGCACAAGGTTGCAGATCGATTGGGATTGTCGTACCGAGAGCTCAATTTGATCGTTGTTCATTTGGGAACCGGGATATCAGTCTCTCCCCATAGGAAGGGACGTATGATTGACGTCAATAATGCGAATAACGAAGGACCCTTTGCTCCTGAACGGTGTGGAACGGTACCTGCTATCTCTCTGGTCAAGTTGTGTTTTTCGGGAAAATATACAGAGAAGGAGGTCATATCGCTCTTAAATCGTGAGGGGGGACTCTATGCCTATCTGGGTACCAAGGATGTCCGCGAAGTTGAGAAACGGATAAATGCTGGGGATGAGGAATCAAGATTAGTATTAGAAGCTCTTAGTTATCAAGTAGCAAAAGAAATAGGCGCGATGGCCACAGTACTTGCCGGTCAAGTCGATCGGATTGTACTAACGGGTGGTTTGGCTTATTCAAAATTTGTCACACAGGCGATAATTCAAAGAGTTCAATTTATTGCACCGATAGAAATTTTCCCGGGAGAAGTGGAGATGGAAGCACTTGCTTTAGGCGCTCTTCGAGTAATAAAAGGGGAAGAGCAGGCCCAAATCTATAGAGGTTAGATTTTACTAAATTTTTCACGAGTATAAAGGAGTGTTCCCTTTGCGCTATACCGGATTTGAAAATCTAATGGATCATGCGAGAAATTTGAATACGGTAAAGGTGGCTGTTGCTGCTGCTGCAGACAAAGACGTTCTCGAAGCGGTAAAACTTGCTCAAGAGGGTGGGTATATCGAACCCATATTAGTGGGCGATCGAGAAAAGGTCATTCTGTTAGCAGAAGAAATAGGTCTAGATTTAAATAAAAGTAAAATCATCCACGAAACCAATCTGGAACAAGCTGCAAATCTAGCGGTAGATCAAGTTGTTGATGGTGAGGCACAGTTTCTCATGAAGGGCCTAGTGAATACCGCAGATTTTCTGCGAGCAGTACTACGTCCAGAACGTGGGCTGAAGACTGGACGATTACTAAGCCATTTGGCAGCCTTCGAAATCCCAGGTTTTCCTCATTTATATTTCGTTACAGACGGTGGAATGAATATAGCCCCCAATATAGAACAAAAAAAGCAGATATTGACGAGTACGATTGATTATCTGAAATCCATTGGTATGGAGAAGATCAATATCGTAGCTTTAGCAGCGAATGAGATTCCTAGCTCGAAGATGCCAGCCTCAATGGATGCTAAGGCTTTGGCAGAGATGAGCAAAGCAGGGTGCTTTCCGGGAGCGATCCTCGAGGGTCCCCTTGCTTTGGATGGGGCCATGAGCTCAGCAGCCTTAAGGCACAAAGGAATAGAAAGTAAGATCAACGGAGATACGGATGTTTTTTTGGTCCCAACAATCGAAGTTGGAAATGTCCTTGCGAAATCCCTCGTTTATTTTGCAGGAGGAATGATGGCCGGTATCATCCTCGGTGCCCAAGTTCCTATTGTTTTAACCTCTCGAAATGACTCCCCTCGTAGTAAGGTGATGTCCATTATTATGGCAGCCTTGAGTCAGCAGGCAGTTCGTTCTATCTAAAAATTAGAATGATATTAAGTGAATATATTCAGTTTACTTGGTACAATGGCTAAAGAATAGGTATTTACCCCTTTAAGGAGGAATCGCAATGGCTGGACATTTACAAATTAACGTTGATCGTTGTAAGGGGTGCTCTCTCTGTGTTAGTGTATGCCCCCCAAAAATTCTGTCCATTGGACAAGTTGTTAACGCAAAAGGGCATTATGCTGTTCAAATGATAGAAGCTGATCGCTGTATAGGATGTGCTTTTTGCGCATTAGTCTGCCCTGATCTGGCCTTGGAAGTCTATCGAATCGATAATAAAGGAGAGTGAGTCCAGTGAGATTATTGATGAAGGGGAACGAAGCAATTGCCGAAGCAGCTCTCCGTTCAGATTGTCGATTGTTTTTTGGCTATCCTATTACCCCATCGACTGAGGTTCCAGAGTACATGGCTAAGAAAATGCGAGCTATAGGCGGGACTTATCTTCAAGCTGAAAGTGAAGTTGCTGCAATCAACATGGTTTATGGTGCTGCTGCGGCAGGGGAGCGAGTAATGACTGCGACATCGAGCCAAGGCTTCTCTCTTATGCAAGAAGGGGTTTCGTATTTGTTCGCCGGCGAACTACCGACTGTCATCGTCGATGTCATGAGACATGGTCCAGGCTTAGGGGGTTTAGGACCTACACAAGCTGATTATTTCCAATTAACAAAAGGGGGAGGACATGGAGATTATCACTCGATTGTGCTCGCTCCTGCCACAGTTCAAGAAATGGTGGACTTAACTCAAGATGCCTTTGATCTGGCTGATCAGTGGCGTAATCCTGTTATTATCGCTTTAGATGGAATTCTAGGCCAAATGATGGAGCCGGTAGAGTTTGTAGATCGTGAGAAAAGAGAACTCCCATCGAAAGATTGGGCTGCAAACGGTCTTCAAAGCCGTACGACAAAAACCAAGAATAATCTTGTGAGTTATACGCTTTCGAACGAAGTCGGCGAAGTGCATAGCTTACATTGGAATGCGAAAATTGATGCAATGCATAAAAGCGAACAACGTTATGTGGAGTACCTCATGCAAGATGCAGAGTATGCCTTTGTAGCGTTTGGAACCTGTTCAAGAATTACTGAGACAGCCATTGATATCCTCCGCGAAGAGGGATTCAAAGTTGGCTTGATCCGACCTATTACCTTATGGCCCTTCCCGGAGAAAGGGCTCCTCAATCGAGTCAATCAAATGAAGGGCTGGATGAGTATAGAACTCAGTGCGGGCCAAATGGTGGAAGATGTGCGTCTTGCAGTTAATGGAAAGGCACCTGTTGCTTTCTTTGGTCGTCATGGAGGAATGACTCCTGAACCGGAGGAAGTGGTCGCCGCTTGGAAAGACCGGTTCGTTGAAGGAGGGGTGAAGTAGTATGAAACTCGTTTTTAAAAAGACAGAAGGTTTAACGGATCGTCCCTTCCATTACTGCCCAGGCTGTACACACGGTATCATTCATCGTTTGATTGGGGAAGTGCTTGAGGAACTCGATCTGATTGACCAAACCATTGGAATTGCACCCGTTGGATGTGCGGGTTTCTGTGAAAATTACTTTGCCTGTGATATGATCGGAGCCGCCCATGGACGTGCAGTCGCCGTTGCCACAGGGGCGAAGCGAGCTCGCCCTGATCGTGTTGTGTTTACTTATCAGGGAGATGGTGATGGTGCTGCCATCGGCTTAGCTGAAACGATCTCTGCTGCAGCTCGCGGGGAGAAAATTACTTCAATCTTTGTTAACAATGCCATCTATGGTATGACTGGAGGTCAAATGGCCCCCACCACCCTCGTTGGTCAACGTACCTCTACCTCTCCATATGGACGAGATTCAGGACAAATGGGTTTTCCTCTGGATATGCCTAAGCTTTTAAATCAAGTCGACGGTGCAGCCTATGTGGCTTCGGTCTCTGTGGATACGCCTCAAGAGATTATGAAAGCAAAAAAAGCTATAAAAAAGGCTTTCCAGATTCAGCTTGATGGGCTAGGGTATTCTTTCGTTAGTATTCTTTCGACTTGTCCGACCAACTGGGGCGTAACACCAGTCGAAGCGTTAAGTTGGCTGCAGGAAAAAATGAAGCCTTATTTTACCTTAGGAGAACTGAAGGTGCCTCAAGCTGATATCACGGTAGACAGGGATTCGGCTCAGACCCTGGTGGAAAAGAATTCAGTCAGAATTCCGAATGCCTTGAATGGAAAAGAGGAGGAAGGCGGAGATGAGTAAAACGATGACCCGATTGATCCTTGCAGGATACGGAGGTCAAGGCGTGCTCTTCATGGGCAAGGTCCTTGCTCAAGCAGGAATGATTGCTGAAAGACAGGTCTCGTGGATTCCATCCTATGGACCGGAAATGCGCGGCGGAACAGCAAACTGCTCAGTGGTTATCTCCGATAAAAAAATCGGTTCGCCTACTGTAGGGAAGCCAGATATTGCCGTCGTTATGAATACAGCTTCCTTTGAACGATTTGTAGATGCAGTTGTTCCGGGCGGAACACTCTATGTGAACTCATCCATTGTCGTGGAAAATTCACAAATTTTAACCAGAGAAGATATTCAGATGATCTATGTTCCAGTGAATGAAATGGCACATGATCTAGGTAATGATCAAGTGGCGAATATTATTATGCTCGGTGCAATGCAAGCGATTACTCCAGTGGTTTCTGATGATGCGTTTAAGCAAGCTATGCGAGAATTAGCCGGCAAGAAGCCGGGATTAGCAGACCTAAACTCACAAGCACTTAAAGCAGGGGAAGATTTTGCACAGAGGTTAAATCTTGGGTGAGCTCGGACTCTATATTCCTGCCGAAGAGGATTTGCTCTAGGTCATCGCTGCCAAAGATAGCCAAGTTGGAGTGATATATGTTAATTTATTAGTATGCGGTGCTAAATTGCATACTTTTTTGTTTGATTGAGTTTAGTAATGTTCATCTGATGGCTAACCTCCATAACAAAAATGTCCGAAATAATAACTCGTAAAAACTTTAGGACTAATATAGATTAAAACGCCATAATGGTTTACGATATCTCTTAGAATATCTTTGTGGAGGATATATCAATGAAAAAAGTCTATGCACCGGGTTGTGCGCTAATGATTTATAAACCAGAGCTCGCTAAAAAAGTTTTAGAGTTCTTAAATAAGGATTATATTGATGTTACTGAACACCTGACGTGTTGCAGACATGATCCTAACCTTGACATTGGTACGCAAGTTATTAATACGTGTGCAGGCTGTGACCGGAGATACAGAGAACTTTATGAGGGGATTTCTACTGTATCACTTTGGGAGATATTAGCTGAAAGCCAAACCTTTCCGTTTCCTGACTATAACGGGATGGAAATGTCTATCCATGATGCCTGTCCCACACGAACCGAAGATAGGGTTCATTCTTCAATTAGAAAACTCCTTAAGAAGATGAATATTAACATCACTGAACCGAAAAATACTCGTACCAAAGCAATTTGCTGTGGGGATAGTTTTTACGGCAGTTTGCCTATGGAGCAGATCAAGGAGCAGATGATAAAACGCTCAAGCGAAATGCCTTGCGATAATGTAGTGGTTTACTGTGTCTCCTGCATCAAAGCAATGTACATAGGCAGTAAAAAGCCACGATATATTATAGATCTATTGTTTGGAGAACCTACAGGAATAGGTACATTTGAGCCTGAAGCCTGGCACAATGAATTACAAAAATTCATAGATGCACACTAACTGAGAAAAAACGAAGTAGAGGTTATCATAATGGCTATTTATATCGCACTATTACGGGGAATTAACGTAGGTGGTAAGAATATTATTAAGATGGCCGATTTGAAACTCGCGTTTGAAGCGATGGGCCTTACTCAGGTGCAAACGTATATTCAAAGTGGTAATGTCCTGTTTCATTCAAATGAAGAGGAAGAACCGCTACGCAAGCATATCGAGCATGAACTTGAGATAACTTTCAATTTTAAAGTCACAGTTATTTTGCGAACATCTGCAGAGCTGGAGCGGATGATCATGAATTGTCCATTTTCAGAGAAAGCAATATCGGAAGCGAATCTATCTTTGAAAAGTGAGAGCCTTTACGTCTCTTTATTGCTTCATGCTCCTTTGCAGAAAGGGATCGATCGCTTCAGCACTTACCAAAGCGAAAGTGATGAGTATAGAATTGAAGGCCGAGAGGTCTATCTTTTATTCCATGATAGCATTCGAAATTCCAAGCTTGCGAATAATCTTCAGAAGCTGGATGTACCGGCGACCGTCCGTAACTGGAAAACGATAAACAAGCTAGCTGTGTTGGCAAAAGCCATGAGGGTTGAATAATAATGGGAAAATAAAAAAGCCTACCCAGGAGTTAAATCCTGGATAGGCCTCTGTCAAACGATTACCAATTGTTACGTGTGCGTGGTTGGAAACAATCACGGCAATATACGGGTTTGTCGCCAGAGGGTTGGAAAGGTACTGTGGTTTCTTTACCACAACTAGCACAGACTGCAGGGAACATTTCACGTTGTGGACGTGAAGAGTATCCGCCATTACCTCTGGTTTGTTGCTTTCTAGCAGCACGGCAGGATGGGCAACGACCGGGTTCGTTGGTGAATCCCTTTTCAGCGTAGAATTCTTGTTCGGAAGCGGAGAAAGTAAACTCGGCTCCACAGTCCTTACAGGCTAAAACTTTGTCTTCATACATAATATAAAAACCTCCAAAATTGTATTACCCGCTATCTGGGAAGTCTTCATTCTTCCTACAGCTTTAGGCAATAGAGAAGGTTTTTCGTAAATCCACAAAAACTAACGAGCTTCGCTTAGTATAACTTTAACTCAAGGATAAGTCAATTGTTTTAATTCGCAACCCAGTTTAATTTGCAATCAAACTCCCCGACAATGAATGACCTTGTATTGCTGGAGTTTCTACCCTATTATAGTAAAATAATGTCATAGATTAAAAGAACAGGAGGGATTGCCTATAATAGCTACAACAGTAAACAGTGGACTTAGACATATAGACTGCTCAGCATATCAAATACATACCGTTCTTCTGAAATAGCAGAATATAATATAATAGGCAAAGGGATTGTTCTTACAAAATAAGCAAACGAAAGGGATTGGCATGAAATTCAAAGGAGTTATTTTTGATTTAGATGGAACTTTGGTTAATTCACTTGAAGATATTGCAGAGTCTATGAACAAGGTTCTCTTCAGATATGGCTTTGAAACTCATGATCTTCAAGCTTATAAGTACTTTATTGGAAATGGGATTAGAAACCTCGTGCGTGAAGCGTTACCGCAATCCTCAAGGGAAGATGAGTTGATTTCAAAGTGCTTTGCTTCAATGATGGAGGAATATAGGGATCATTGCACGGACAAGACAAAACCCTATCCAGGTATCGGCGAACTTCTTGATGAATTGACTAAACATAACATCAGACTATCTGTGTTCTCTAATAAAGTCGATGAACTGACGAAGCAAGTGGTGTCAACCTTACTTCCCAACTGGAACTTTGAAGTTGTAATTGGCGCAAGTCCTGATATCCCAAGAAAACCAAATCCCGAGGGTGCTTTCTTAATCAGTGAAAAGTTAAGAATTCCTCCATCGGATTTGATATATCTTGGTGATACTGGTATAGACATGCATACGGCAACAAGTGCGGGGATGTACGCTGTTGGGGTTCTTTGGGGGTATCGGACAGAAGAAGAGTTGATTTCAAATGGGGCGAAGAGCTTAATATTCCATCCTTTGGACTTAATAAAATTGTGAGGAGAGAATGGGAAGGAATACAGATTGATGAAGGTAAAACAAGTAACAGAAGATAAAGACTTAATGGATGCTTTTCAAATCAGAAAAGTTGTTTTTGTTGAGGAACAGGGAGTCCCTTTGAAAGACGAATTTGACGAGTATGATCCAGAGGCAGTACATATTCTTGTTTTTCACGACGACCAGCCTTCTGCAACGGGTAGATTGCGAATTCACAGTGATTACGCTAAATTAGAGAGAATATGTGTTTTAGCAAACTCTCGTCAATATGGTCTAGGCAAAGCTGTTGTTCAATCACTGGAGAAGATTGCGAAAGAAAAAGGCCTAAAAAAAGCAAAACTTCATGCCCAAACCCAGGCTGCTGATTTCTATAAAAAACTAGGATACACTCCAGATTCAAATGAATTTATGGAGGATGGCATTCCACATATCTTAATGGTTAAGAATTTATCCGAAGGCTAAGGGTCATTGAGAATTCTGCTTCTTTAGAGAGATAAGTGACATAAATATTTACCTAACTGAAAAAAGACTGAGCTTTGAGGAAGTTGGGAAAAAATGCGATTATTTGTAGGAATTGATTTACCTTATGAATTGAAGGAGACTCTCCTTCAATTTCAGTCGGAATTAAGGTCCCTCGGAGTCAAGGGATCATGGAAATCACAAGAAAATTTTCATCTAACCTTAGAATTTTTAGGTGAATTAGAACGAGAAAAGATCATTACACTTACTGAAGCACTATCCAAAGTAGCTAGGCATAATAAACCTTTCAAGTTAGGCCTAGGAGGGATTGGGGTATTTCCGACGATGACACGACCTCATACTTTGTGGACAGCGCCAACGGGGAGCTTATCAGAGCTTAGTCGATTAAGGGATGAGATACATCTTGAACTCGTAAAAAATGGATTTGTCCTGGAGAACAGACAATTTAAGCCCCATATTACGCTTGCCTCTCGCCCAATACTTGACGATGTTGATTTATCCATTGTTCATACCAAGATGCTCGGTGAGTTCGATGTTACTAAGGTTGCTTTATTCGAGAGTAAGGCTATTCGTGGAAGAAGAATTTACACTGTTTTACAGGATGCAAGCCTAGGAAAATCCAATCTTTGAGAAAGCCTCTTTTACTCAATCTTAATATCTTAAATTTACTAGCTAGAATAGCTGAAATAAAAGAGGAGAAAGTATGAAAACATTAATCGAGACTAAATTGGACAACTTTAAATTGCGATTTGCGACAGAAGAAGATGTATCATTAATTTTATCGTTCATCCGCGAATTAGCTGACTTTGAGGAAATGCTACACGAAGTTGTGGCTACAGAAGAAATACTAAAAGAATCTTTGTTTGAAAGAAAAGTGGCTGAGGTAATCATTGGAGAATTGGACAATAAACCGGTAGGCTTTGCATTGTTCTTTCATAACTTTTCGACCTTCATAGGACGACCGGGTCTATACTTGGAAGACTTATATGTTAAGCCTGAAGTGAGAGGAAAAGGCCTTGGTAAGATTTTACTTGCATTTCTTGCGAAATTGACCATCGAAAGAAAGTGTGGCAGATTGGAATGGTGGTGTCTAGACTGGAACGAATCCTCGATTAACTTTTACAAACATCAAGGAGCAGTCCCGATGGAGGATTGGACTGTATATAGAGTACAGGATAAGGGGTTAGATAAATTAGCAGGTGAATTTTAAGCTCGAGGGGGTAGGAGGTTCGTTTAGCTTCTTGGAATATTAATAACTTGCCCTGTGAAGATGACATTGGGATTGCTTATATCAGGATTAATTCTTAATATACTATCCACTGTTACGTTAAATCGAGTGGCAATGATGAACAAGGAATCTCCAGGCCTCACAATATAACGTGTAACTTCAGGACGGGGCCCACATTCAGCACCCAGGGCTACCCAAGTTTCTACATCGACGACACCTGTAACTTCAAGTTCTTTTACACTCCGCTGGAACGCTAAAAGAGCTGCTTGAGTTCGAGGTCCAAAAATACCATCAATCGGGCCGGGATTAAAACCAGCAAACCGAAGCAGTGTCTGGAATCGTGTAACGGCAGAACCACGGTCTCCTTGACGTAAAAGTGGACAGTTAACATTGTCGGTTGGGATTTCTATTGTTTGTCCAGGGAAAATAATATTCGGATCTGTGATTTGGGGATTAACAGAGATTATGGCATCCACGGTAGTATTAAATCTTTGGGCGATGGTAAACAGAGTATCACCTGATTGAACAACATAGGTCATAGCATGAACCCCCAAACCAATTTTCTATATCCTATGGGTTCTTTAATGATTTTGATAGTGATCCATCAAGTTTTGAGACTTAGGATTTATTTGGATGATTGTTCATGTAATTAGTGAGCCATAATGTATGGAATTCCTCATCAAGAAGGTTTTCCATAAGATTATCATAAAGGATCCAATACTTCTTTTCTTTACTCTCTGTTATAAAATTACGATACGTTTCAATAGCCTTATTTTCTAAGGCAATGCCCAGTTTGCATGTATTGTATTGACCTGTTGATTCAACCGATTCTCCAAGCAGATTTCCCACTAAATCGAATAATGTGCCTACGACAGTAGGAACTGTTTCATTCGCTTGTTCAATCTTTTTAGCGAAAAAATCAGCGTGCGTTTGTTCGATTTTAACCATTTTTTCAAAGACTTTACCGTAGTATTCATCCTGGGCTGAGGAGACCTGTGCCTTGTAGTAAGCGACCTGAAAGGTTTCTAACGTATAGAATTCCTTAAGCCGAAAGATTAATGTGTCGTCCATTTTCATACCTCACATAATGGATTAACTCTTTTACATAGGCTTCATCAGATAATCAATTAATATCCATTTCGAATAAAAAAACTAAGGCTTAAAAATTAATCTGAAAAACTTCAGCGAAAAACTAAAACGAAAACACAAACTAATAAAACAACTTGGATGGAGTGTAAGTATGCTAATTTTCGAATACGGGCAAAAGGAAATAGAGTACTTAAAGCGCAAAGATAAAAAACTCGGTGAGGCTATTGAGAAAATCGGCATGATCGAGCGTGAAATTACCCCCGATCCGTTCACGGCATTGATCTCAAGCGTTGTTAGTCAACAGATATCCAAAAAGGCTGCGCAGACGGTATGGAGCAGATTGAATACGCTTCTCGGACAGATTACTCCGGAGAGTATTGACCAGGTTAACCTATCTGAAATTCAGGGTTGCGGAATGTCTGAGAGAAAAGCAGGATACATCAAGGGTATCGCGGACGCTGCTAATTCTGGTGCGATAGACTTTAATACGCTTCATACACTGACGGACGAGGAGGTCATAAAAAAGCTTTCAGCATTGAATGGCGTAGGCGTTTGGACTGCTGAGATGTTGCTTATCTTCTCACTTAATCGCCCAGATGTAGTAAGTTACAAAGATTTAGCCATCTGTAGAGGAATGATGAATTTATACGGGCTCAAAGAACTCCCAAAGGAAAAGTTTGAGCGGTATAAAAAGAGGTATTCACCCTATGGGTCAGTGGCCTCCTTGTACCTATGGGCGCTTTCATAAAAGCTTAAAAGGATGGGACATCATGTTACGAAGACCAATTATTGAAAAGAAATATATTCGAGACAGCAGAGAAATTACGTATTATGGACATGAGGAAGAAAGCCCGGTAATAATGGAATCGCTGGATCGGCCTTTTCTGGATAAAAATGGTGATCGCATGACGAATCGAGGACATCAATATCAGCTATTGGATGATGCTGGGCCCGAAGAGCCACAGAGTGAGGAAGTTGAAGTTGTTGGATGGATTGACAGAACTGCAGATTGTCCGTTTGATTTCATCCTTCTTGATTCAGGCACAGGTAAATACTACCTTGCGAATCTGAAGGGTCGTACAGATGGGTGGCCACTTTTTGCGATTCAAAAGGATCAGCCGACGTGTGCTCGTTCTGGGATGGGCTCGCAATGGAATTGCCGTTTATGTGCAAAGTACTTTGGTGAAGTATGTAAGGGAAGGTAGTTGGTATCATCTTGTGTATGCCGTACGTCTTGTCTGAAGAATGCAATAGTCTTAGATACTCGAGGGTGAATTCAAAGATGGTTCCTCGAAAGGAACCACCTTATAAAGAAAATGGAATTCCTTTGAAACTTGCTTATCCTTTGGAACGCCGAGAGGGTAAATTCTCCATCAAAGGTGCGGCTTGTTGCGCTGGGTATTGTGGCTGCTGGCCATACGGTAGCGCCTGACGACCATAAGGAAATTGAGCTTGAGGGTGCGCATGAAGCCAATAAGGCTGCGGTTGAGGATAACAGCAAGAGTATACAGGTGGGAAAACACAACATTTGTTAAAGAGATGCATTAGATTTCACTCCTTTACATATTTTGAATAAACTCACTAGATAGTAAATAGTCCTAAAGTGCTTAATAATAGCAACTTTAGTATTTACATAAGATACCTCTACTTGTAATATATTCCATGCAGTCTCTGGTGAAAGTTGCCCACTAAGATATTTATTGAATAAGGATTGGAGTTGGAACAGAACCTAAGTTAGTGGGTATTATACTTCTCTATCTGATCCTAACGATAGGTGCCTCTTGCCTGGGTTCAATTCAGGGAGCGAAAAAATAAGTGGTTCATTGAGGAATGAGATAGAAGAAGATAGACAATGAAATACCGGCCGTATTTTTCGGTCGGTAATTTCTTTGTCTTTTGAAGAATTAAGTCTTGTTGGTGGATAATAGGTGTATTATAATAGACTGTGTTATTTAACAGGGCTTATTAAGGCGGATGAGGTGTTTTAATGCTAACGGTAGAAAAAATCGGAGGTACATCAATGTCCCAATTCGAGGATGTCCTCCATAACATTATTGGTGCTCCAAGTTCTCCAAAATTCCGCTATGGAAGAGTTTTTGTCGTATCGGCTTATGCTGGTGTAACCAATAAACTTCTGGAGGATAAGAAAACGAAAGCTCCTGGTATATATCGTCACTTTATTAATGGAGAAGATTGTGAAGCTTCCCTAGAGGGCTTATTAAGTGATTTACTGGAAGTTAATGAAACGTTTGTTGAAATGGGCTTAGATTATAAGGTGGCTCGAGAATTTCTTAAGGAACGGATCAACCAGACAAAGTCCTATTTACACAGTATGCACGAAATTATCTCTTCAGGGTATGTAGATCGGGAAAATATTTTTTCTGCAGCAAGAGAATTATTGGCCTCGTTAGGAGAGGCGCATTCTGCTTTTAATTCAGTTAATATACTTCAAAACAGAGGCATTCCAGCAAGACTAGTCGATTTAACTGGTTTTCGTGACTCGAGACAACTTACCATCGATGAACGCATTGAGAAATCCTTCAAGGATGTAGATCCCTCTAAGACTATTGTTATTGTAACGGGATATACAAAAGGAAAAGAGGGAATCATGCGTGAATTCGAAAGAGGCTATTCTGAAATAACATTCTCACGTATTGCAACCCATCTTCAAGCCGATGAAGCCATTATTCATAAAGAGTTTCACTTGTCCTCAGCTGACCCCAAAATCGTTGGGGTAGAAAGAGCAGTGCCTGTAGGACGTACGAATTACGATGTAGCAGATCAATTAGCTGACATTGGAATGGAAGCCATTCACCCGAACGCTTCTAAACCCTTAGAAATGGCGGGAATTAATCTTAGGCTTAAGAACACGTTCGAACCTGATCATCCAGGGACATTGATTTCAAAAGATTATATCGGACCGGAAGCTAAAATCGAAATCATTGCAGGTTCAGACAAAATAGTTGTCGTTGAAATTCATGATTCCTTAATGGTCGGGGAGATTGGATATGACCTTCATATAATGAAGATGTTTATGAAGCACTCCATAAGCTATATCATGAAGGCTACGAATGCTAATAGTATTTCACTCGTGATTTGGGAAAGCGACCTGTCAGAAACGTTAGTGTCTGAATTACAAGAAGAGTATCAGACGGTCACTATTTTACCTGCGGCTATAGTCTGTGTGATTGGGTCAAACATTGCAATGCCTAATATTTTAGCACGTGCGACGAATACCTTGGCCAAAAATCATATCAATGTCAATTGTATATCGCAGTCGCTTCGTCAGGTCAACATGCAATTTGTCATAGATCGTGATAATTATACGAGTGCTATTTTTCATCTTAATGAAGACTTATGTCTTTCTTAACTGTTCGCAGTGTTTAGGGTGCACCTTGTAACTAAAGGGGCACTCTTTATTTTTTAAGGGTACATATAGCAAGTACTTCCAGTGGTTCATGGATATTATTTCTCTGGTGAATTTTAGTAGCAATATACAGAGGAGTATGGAACTGTTTATGGAATATATCATGATGAGCGAAGAGTCTTATTAGCGCTTAACCATCAGATAGAAGGAGGATGAGCTTTATAATGGGAGTTCCTATCTATCAAATTGATTCATTTACACACCAGATTTTCAAGGGTAATCCTGCTGGTGTATGTGTTTTACAGGGACCCGCGGAAGACGGGTGGATGCAGAAAGTAGCCTCAGAGATGAATCTATCTGAAACCGCATTTCTATATCGGGAAAAGGAGGGTTTCAATTTACGTTGGTTCACCCCAACCACTGAAGTCGATTTATGTGGTCATGCCACTTTAGCAAGTGCACATGTTCTATGGACAGAAAAAATCCTAACTCCTGAAGAAACGATTAAGTTTTTCACCAAAAGTGATACGCTTACTGCGAAGTATTTAGATGGCTGGATTGAGTTAAACTTTCCATCAAAAAGTGAGAACTCGTCTAAACCTCCAGAAGGGTTGCTCCAGGCTCTAGGAATCACCGATGTAGTCTATGTTGGAAAGACGAGTTCGGACTACCTCCTTGAAGTGTCTGATCCAGCAATTGTTCGGAATATGATACCTCAATTTAGTCAGCTTAGTAGGCTAGGGAGTGAAGGCGTTATTGTTACTAGCCATTCTGATTCTGATGAGTATGACTTTATATCACGTTACTTTGATCCAGCAGAAGGTATTGATGAGGATCCGGTAACCGGATCAGCTCACTGCTGTTTAGGGCCATATTGGAGCAAGCGATTGGGAAAAAATGAATTTACTGCGTATCAGGCTTCCAAACGTGGAGGGTCTTTAAAAGTTCGAGTTGATGGAGATAGGGTCCTACTCCAAGGGCAAGCTTATACAGTGTTAAGAGGAGAATTGAATGCTTGATTTTAGCCCAAATGATTTTTCAATAAACATAAGGGGCCAAAAAGTTCTGCTTTTACCGAAAAAAATCCCCTTCATCACTTGCGATGAAGGGGAGAAATTTTGACTAAGTTTTAAGCCTCTTCGCTATACATTGTTTCCAATAGAGCTTTGACATGTTCGTTCTCGAGATATTCGTCATAGGACAATTGACGGTCAATGATTCCTTTTGGAGTGATCTCAATAATCCGATTAGCAATTGTTTGGACGAATTGATGGTCTTGAGAAACGAAGAGAACAGTGCCATCAAAATGTGTTAGTCCGTTATTGAGAGCGGTGATGGATTCAAGATCTAAATGGTTGGTTGGCTCATCAAGCAATAAGACATTCGCTCCACTTAGCATCATACGAGAGAGCATGCAACGCACCTTTTCTCCTCCGGAGAGGACATTGGCAGGCTTCAAGGATTCTTCTCCAGAAAAAAGCATTCTGCCGAGGAAGCCGCGGACAAACGATTCATCTGGATCTTTAGAAAATTGTCGGAGCCAATCGACAAGGGGAAGATCTGTCTCAAAATAACTTGAATTATCCTTTGGTAGATACGTCTGTGAAGTCGTAACTCCCCAGCTGAATTCACCACTATCCGCCTCAAGTTCTCCCATGAGGATTTTAAAGAGGGTAGTTTTGGCTAGTCCATTTGGACCAACAAGGGCAATCTTATCCCCCCTATTAACGATAAAGGAGAGGTTATCGATAACTTTTTCCCCATCAATCACCTTCGTTAAGTTTTCAACGGTTAATAAGTTATTTCCGGCTTCACGGTCGGAATTGAAAGCGATGTAGGGGTATTTTCGGGACGAGGGCTTAATATCATCCAGCGTTAATTTATCAAGTTGTTTTTTACGGGAAGTGGCCTGTTTTGCTTTTGAAGCATTTGAACTAAAACGTTGAATAAAGCTTTGCAATTCAGCAATCTTATCTTCTTTTTTCTTATTCGCTTCTCTCATGAGCTTTAGGGCGAGCTGGCTGGATTCATACCAGAAGTCGTAGTTTCCTACATAAAGTTGGATCTTTCCAAAGTCGATATCAGCGATATGAGTACAGACTTTATTCAAGAAGTGGCGGTCATGGGATACGACGATGACGGTACTCTCAAAGTTGTAAAGAAAATTCTCGAGCCAGTTGATGGATTGAAGATCGAGATGGTTTGTTGGCTCGTCTAAGAGAAGGATATTAGGGTTACCAAACAGCGCTTGAGCTAAGAGCACGCGAACCTTCTCAGTTCCCTCAAGCTCCTTCATTTTTTTCTCATGGTATTCCTTGGGGATACCAAGGCCCATTAAGAGTTCAGCAGCTTCAGCTTCTGCCTGCCAACCATTCATTTCCGCAAAGTCACCCTCAAGTTCAGCGGCTTTGATTCCATCCTTTTCTGAGAAGTCAGGTTTAGCATATAAAGCATCCTTTTCTTCCATGATCTGATAGAGTTTGGCATGCCCCATGATGACTGTCTTTAAGACGTCAACCTCATCAAATTCAAAGTGATCCTGCTTGAGTACGGCAATCCGCTCGCCTGGAGTAATAACAACTTCCCCTTTTGAAGGGTCGATCTCTCCAGAGAGGATTTTCAAAAAGGTTGATTTTCCAGCGCCATTGGCACCGATGAGTCCATAACAGTTGCCCGGTGTGAATTTTACATTGACATCCTCGAATAATGCCCTCTTGCCAAATCTCAGAGTTATTCCATTTGTACTGATCATTCGTATAATCGTTCCTTTATATTTTATTTTTGCATCAACAATTTTACAAAGACATATTATAACATCTTTTGACAAGAAGATATATCCTAAAATCATGAGAAGCTTCGTATTTATCTTAGTACTTATAATATAATTAAATCAATAAACAACAGGAAACTACTACAACGCGTTGTTCCCTGTTGTTTAAGTATCGATGAGGAGGTCCCTCTATGTCAGGTATCGTCTTTTCAATTCTTGCTGGGATATTCGTAAGTCTTCAAGGGGTATTTAATACTCGAGTCAGCGAGAAAATAGGTCAATGGGAAACAACGTCGCTTGTTCACCTTTCAGGTTTTGTGTTTTCTATTCTAATCGTACTTCTCTTTGGGAAAGGGAACCTTGGGAAAATCGGTCAAGTCAATCCCTATTATTTATTTGGCGGTGTGTTTGGAGTAATTATTGTTTTTAGTGTAATACAAGGGATATCTTTATTGGGGACGACTTTTGCGGTAGCAATTCTCCTTGTTACTCAATTACTCGTTTCCGCTTCAATAGACTACTTTGGACTCTTTGGCACTCAAGCTGTTCGTTTTGACTTCACTAAAGTTCTAGGATTGATGGTCATGATTTTAGGAATCGTTATTTTTAAATGGAAAGGGTAGAGTAACCTGGATATTTGTGGTTAGTCGTGAGATAGGGTAGGGTTCTCTGGGCTTATTGGTCGTCTAGGAGGTTTAGGGCCGAAGAATTGATAATAATGGCATTCTAATCGTCCATTATAAAGCTTCCGGCTTTTATCCCAGCGTCGTCCGATGAGAAGCTCGGGTTGTTTATCCGTAGTTATGACATGGAGAGACCAGGTATCTAATCCCTTGAACGTTTCTCCTAGGTCTCGATAGAGCTGCTTCACTTCGTCTTCCTCACCTAACCGTTCTCCATAGGGAGGGTTAGTAATTATATGTCCGTACTGAAAACGTGAGCGTACTTCAGCGGCAGGAAGACGTTGGAAGAAGACCTTATCCGTTAGACCGGCCTCATCAAGGTGGGTACGAGCAAGTTGTAGAGCTTTCGGATCGATATCAGACCCGTAAATATGGAGGTCAATATCAGGCTTCAAAAGATCTTTCGCTTCTTCGCGTGCTTGCTGCCAATATTTTTCCTTGATATTGGGCCATTTTTCGGCGATGAAGTCTCGTTTCAGCCCTGGTGCGCGATTTTGGGCAATCATAGCGGCTTCGATGGGGATCGTTCCAGTTCCACAGAAGGGATCTATGAGAGCTCTGTCAGCCTTCCAGTAACTAAGATTAATCATTGCAGCGGCTAAGGTCTCTTTCAAGGGAGCTTGGCCAGCTAATTTTCGATATCCTCTCTTATGTAAACCAGGTCCTGAGGTGTCTATCGTAAGTGTGACTATGTCTTTAAGTAGAGCGACTTCAATCTTATATTTGGGGCCAGTTTCCTTGAACCAACTGATTCCATAGACATCTTTAAGCCGTTCGACAATCGCCTTCTTGACGATCGCTTGGCAATCTGAAACACTAAAAAGTTTAGATTTAATGGATTTTCCTTCAACGGGGAATTCTGCATCTGCGGGAAGCCATTGCTCCCAAGGAAGTGCTTTGGTCTGCTGGAAGAGCTCTTCGAACGTTGTAGCTTTAAATTCACCCATTTTTAACAGGACTCGCTCGGCGGAGCGTAACCAGAGATTAGTTCTACAAATTCCAAGTTCATTTGCAGGAAAAGTTATCTTACCGTTCTCAACTCGAGTTTCAGTATACCCGAGGTTTGCTAATTCTCGAGCGACAATGGATTCAATTCCAAAGGCAGAGGTAGCAATGAGTTCCAATTTAGCCAAGCTGGTATCACCCTTTATTTCAAATTCTTCCTTTAATAATAAGGACTGAAACGTAGAAAGGCAAGTTAGTTTAAACTAGAATCGAAATCTACTTGAATAACCCGAGTCTTAATAATATGAATACAAGGCAAATAGTAAAATGTTTTTTTAGTCGATATAAGTGGGTTGGCTCGTAGATTCTCGTAATGGAGAAGGTTTCTCAGAGTTAAAGACGGTTACTAATCCACCTAAGATGACTAGAATCCCTCCGAGGCTCTGTAGGAGAGTTAGCCTTTCTTGGAAAAAAAGCGCCGCAAATGCAATGGTCATGATTGGCTCCAAGGAGCTAATAACAGACGCTGAGGTTGGCCCAATCAACTTAACACCATAAAAGAAGGTAAGCATCGCAAGGATTGAACAAAATACGGCTATTCCTAGAATTCCGAGCCAGGTTGTAGAGGACAAATGCCAGGTAAAGCCGCTAGTTATTCCTATCAAACCATAGGTCACAGCTGCTGACGATGCAATAACAGCGGAACTTAATAGCGGACTGATTTCCTTAAGTACAAAATTTGCGGCTACAATATATAAGGAATAGGTGACTGAGGCACCTAATGCAAGGAGGATTCCCATCAGATTAACTCCCTTGAGGTTAAGTCCTAATACGAGAATTAGTCCTGCACCACATATAAATAAGCCAGTAATTTTGTACTTGGAAAAGGCTTCTTGCTTAGAAATAACGCTTAGAAGGGCTACAATCATCGGATACGTATATAAGAGAAGTGCAGCTAGGGAAGTAGGAATAAATTTTACGGATAAAAGGTAAAGACCGGACATACTCGCATATCCTATCGCTCCCATAATGATAAGAGTTATCCATAATTTTGCTTTAAGTTTCGGTATTCCCTCAAGACGATACGAAATAATCCAAAAAACGAGTGCCGCAAGAGCAAAACGAACGAAAAGAGACGTACTTAGGTTTGCTCCACCTGAGAATACATACTTTCCAAAGATAGGGTAAGTACTAAATCCAATCGTGGAGATTATCGTTAGAAGAATTCCACGATTCCTTAGTGTGTGATTCATTTTCTCTCTCCAATATAAAATAAAAAATTAGAAGAACCTGGTATCGTATTACTGAATTATAACACAGGGCTGTGTTTTACGGATGGTGTAGAAAGAATTTTCACCCGAATGAGGATTTTCACTTCGACAGAAAAGGCTTTAAACGTAATTACTCCCTAGCTTAATGAATAGTTCAAGGCAGCACGCCTTGGGCTTTTCTTATGTCCAAAATCTTCGAGCATTTCTCAAAATGATTAAGTAGCTTCTAAAGTGAGAAATACCTTTCATGGCATTTTAGGATGCATTTAAGTAACACCTTTTATCAATATGAGAAACTTCACGAAGAATGAAGTTCCTGTGTGTGACGAAGAAGTGAGGAATCGGCTCTTAATTACCCCTATTTCTAATTGGTACAACACTTGCATAAAAGTTATCTATAGGAATGGACCATTCATACAGGTTTGTACCTAAAAATACCTCGGATTCCATGAAAAATGGAGGGAGAACATGGGATATTCAGTCGTGGGGAAGAGTGTTCAAAGAGTGGATGCCTTGGCCAAGGTGACGGGAAAGGCAAAATATACAGATGATTTCTTGGTCAAGGGAATGCTAATAGGCAAAATTTTAAGAAGTCCGTATGCTCATGCAATGATTAAACGCATCGATGTGAGTCAGGCCAAGGCGTTACCTGGTGTTGAAGCAGTCATAACTTACCAAGATGTGCCCCAGAATAAATTTGCCACAGCGGGGCATCTTTATTCTCTTGACCCGAATCATCGGGATGAAGAAGATCGATTGATTTTAACGAATAAAGCTCGCTTTGTCGGTGATGCGGTGGCTGCTGTAGTGGCCACGGATGAGCTCATAGCCGAAGAGGCTCTAAAGTGCATTAAGGTTGAATATGAAGAGTTAGAAGTACTGCTCACACCCGAAGCAGCTATGGGTGAAGGTGCTCCACGAATACATGAGGACAGTGAACGAAATATCCTTTCTTCGCGAGGGTATGAAATGGGGGATATCGATGCCTCTTTTAGAGAAGCGGATAAGATTTTTGATGGAGAATATGAAACGACGAGTGTTCAGCACTGCCATTTGGAAAATCAGACGTCCTACTCTTATATAGATGGAGAAGGGCGGATTGTACTCGTGACCTCTACTCAAATCCCCCATATCGTTCGGCGAATTGTTGCCCAAGCTCTTGGTATTTCGTGGGGCAAGATACGAGTCATTAAGCCTTATATTGGTGGCGGCTTCGGGAATAAGCAAGATGTCTGTATCGAACCGTTGAATGCGTTGATGACTCTTGCAGTAGGTGGAAGACCTGTTAAGCTTGAACTGTCTCGCGAAGAATGTATGATTGATACCCGAACGCGTCATGCAATTCGATATAAGGTCAGGACTGGAATGTCCAAAGATGGGGAAATCAAAGGAATTCAGATTTCAGCAATATCCAATACGGGGGCCTATGCTTCACATGGTCATTCGATCGCCAGCAGTGGAGGGGGAAAATTCCGCTATCTCTATACTTCGAAGGCAATAAAGTACGAACCAAGAACAGTCTACACGAACTTACCTGTTGCCGGAGCGATGCGAGGTTATGGAGCACCGCAAATCTTTTTTGCATTCGAATCCCATTTAGATGATATTGCACGTGAACTTCATTTCGATCCAATAGAACTTCGGATGAAAAACCTCGTGGAGGTTGGGTTCGTAGATCCGTTAAGTGGTAACAAAGTACTCAGTTGTGGGATAAGAGAGTGTATAGAGAAAGGAAAGAGTTTAATACGTTGGGCGGAAAAGAAGGAAAAGTACAAAAACCAAACGGGTGATAAACGTCGCGGGATCGGGATGGCTGCCTTTAGTTATCAATCAGGGACCCATCCAGTAAATGTGGAAGTAGCAGGAGCACGGATTGTCCTTAATCAGGATGGCTCAGTTCAACTACAAATCGGGGCAACAGAAATCGGCCAGGGCAGTGATACGGTCTTTGCCCAGATGGTCGCAGAAGTTTTGGGACTTCCTGTGAATGAGGTTCATGTGATTTCGATCCAGGATACAGATATAACCCCCTTTGATGCAGGCGCTTTCGCTTCACGGCAAACTTACGTCACAGGAATGGCTGTGAAGAAGGCTGCCCTTGAAGTAAAGGAAAAACTCCTTGCTTTTGTATGGAGGATGACAGATATTCCCTCGGAGATGCTTGAGCTCAACGCTCAAAATATTGTATATAAGCACTCCGGTGAGGTTGTGATGCCTCTCTCTGAAGCCGCGTTGCAGACCTATTATGATCCATTCTTCGCGAAGCCAGTGACAAGTGATGTCTCGAATAACGCTCGAATTAACACAATGTCTTATGGGGTTACCTTTGTGGAAGTGGAGGTTGACCTAAAGACAGGGCAGATTGAGGTAGTAGAAATCTATAATGTCCATGACTCAGGAAAGATTATCAATCCACTGCTCGCTGAAGGGCAAGTACATGGTGGGGTCAGCATGGGAATCGGCTATGCTTTGTCTGAGCAAATGCTCTTCGAGGAGAAAACGGGAAAGCCACTGAACAATAATCTGCTGGACTATAAATTGCCAACTATCTTAGATACACCTGATATAGGCGTCGCTTTTGTAGAGATGGGTGATCCAACAGGGCCCTTTGGAGCAAAGTCACTGGGTGAACCACCGGTGATTACCCCTGCTCCTGCCATTCGAAATGCCGTTCTTGATGCGACAGGTATACGGTTCAATCGCTTACCCCTCAACCCACAGCGGGTCTATGAGAGACTAAAGGGCGAAGGTTTACTCTAGCAAGGGGGTGATTTTTTGTTTAACATCCAGGAGTATTATGAGGTGGAAACGGTTAAGGAGGCCTTGATGTATCTGGAAAGGCATCCGGAATTCACACTAATCGCCGGAGGAACGGATGTCTTAATCAAAATGCACAGCGGTCAGATTGAAAAGGCTAAACTTTTAAGCCTTCGAAATATAGATTCGCTTAAAGCGGTTAAAAAGCTACCAGATGGGACTCTTGAAATAGGCCCTTTGGTTACCTTTAGCCAGATTTCTAAGGATTCTATCATTGAGAAAAACATACCCTTATTGAAGGAAGCGGCAAACGCAATGGGAGGTCCCCAAATCCGCAACATTGCCACTCTCGGGGGGAATCTATGCAATGGGGCAACCTCGGCCGATAGTGCTCCCTCTCTACTCGTACTTAAGGCAAGTCTTAAGTTAGAAAGTCTAAGCGGAGAACGAATCATTCCCATTGAGGAGTTTTATCTGGGACCTGGGAAAGTAAATTTGCAACCTGGAGAAATCCTGACACAAATCTTGATCTCTCCGAAGAGCTATAAAGGTTTTGGGGGGCATATGATTAAGTTCGCGATGCGTAAAGCGATGGATATAGCGACGATTGGTGTGGCAGTCGTGTGTAAAACAACTCAAGACAAAGTATTCGATACCGTTCGTATAGCCTTAGGAGTTGCTGGACCGACACCACTTCGCTGCTATGAAGCTGAGAATTATGCAAAAGGCAAAAGGCTTTCCACTGAGACCCTAGTGGAAATTGGCAGACTTGCTGTTCAGTCGATGAAAGCGCGAACTTCCTGGAGAGCTTCGCGAGAGTATCGGGAGCATTTAGTAGGAGAGCTCACGCAAAGGGCCTTGAACGTTGCTATCTCAAGAGCAAGGGGTGAGATTAATGCAGAAAAGAATTAGCGTCAAGGTAAATGAGAAATCTTTGAGTTTTTATGTTGATATCAGGAAGTCTCTCTTGGAAGTTTTGCGGTACGAGCTCGGCTATACAGGAACGAAGAAGGGGTGTGGGGTTGGAGAATGCGGTGCCTGCACAGTTCTTGTCGATGGTGTTCCAATTGACTCTTGCATCTTTCTTGCAATCTGGGCAGATGGAAAATCAATTACTACTATTGAAGGGGTTGCTTCGAACGGTGAGCTCTCAAACGTACAGCAAGCTTTTGTGGATGAAGGTGCAATCCAATGTGGATTTTGTACACCGGGACTCGTACTGACTACAACTGCCTTAGTTGAAAGCAAGCAAGACTATACCTCGGAAGAAGTGAAACGAGAATTGTCAGGTCACCTCTGTCGCTGTACGGGGTATCAGAACATTCTTCATGCAGCCGAAAAGGCGTTGGGTATAGAACACCCATGTAAGTGTGGAGATACTGACAAGTAAATATTAAGGCTGAATCCTTAAGAGCCGCCCATATAATGAAAAGACAGGAGCGGATGAGATGAGCGATGCCATGAGCCCCATATCTTTCCAGAAGCTGTTAGAAGAAGTGTTCACAGAGTTTAAGGGGAGAAAAACAATTTCCGGAATCCCCGAGAATAATTTTTATCTTCATAGCACGAATCAACACTTTAAGTTATTCGGTGAAACAATCGATACCCCCTTGGGTCCTGCAGCTGGACCTCATACCCAACTTGCCCAAAATATTGTTGTAGCTTATTTATGTGGGGGGCGCTTTTTCGAACTTAAGACCGTGCAAATTCTCGATGCTTTAGAATTCCCCAAACCGTGTATACGAGCAGAAGATGAAGGCTATAACACCGAATGGTCTACGGAATTAACGATAGAGGATGCATTAAACGAATATGTAAAAGCATGGTTCGTCCTCTACCTCCTTCAGAAGGAGCTTTTTAATCTGGATGACCGACGCTTCCAGTTTAATATGAGTGTTGGCTATGATCTAAAGGGGATTCAATCCTTGAAAGTTGATCATTTTATTGAATCTCTCAAGGATGCTTCGGGTTTAGAGTTCTTTAAACAATGCCAGGATATTCTGCGGGAACGAATCGGTGAATTCCAGAAGGTGGATAAGGAGTATATCGAAAGAATCTCGCCGAATATCTGTAATTCAATTACCCTTTCGACGATGCATGGATGCCCGCCAGCTGAGATTGAAGCTATCTGTAAATACTTGATCCGTGAAAAAAAGCTGCATACCTTTGTTAAGATGAATCCAACTTTACACGGATACCCCTATGTGAGAGAAAACTTCAACCAAATGGGTTATGCATACATACAACTGAAAGAAGAGTCCTTCACTCATGACTTAAACTATGCAGACGGGATAGCAATGCTAAAACGTCTTAAAGAGTTTTCCAAGGAACACCACCAGGAATTCGGAGTCAAACTCTCCAATACTTTGCCGGTCAAGATTACTCAGGAAGAACTTCCCGGTGAAGAGATGTACATGTCTGGTCGTGCACTTTATCCCTTGACGATTAACTTAGCCTATAAACTGGCCGCAGAGTTTGGCGGGGATTTAAGGATTTCTTATTCTGGTGGAGCAGACTCCTTTAACATAAATCGGATCTTCGCTACGGGTATTGGTCCGATTACTGTCGCAACCACACTTCTAAAACCAGGTGGGTACTCAAGAATAAAACAGATGGCAGAGGTTCTTGAACCACAACTGGAAAATAACGAATTCAATAAGATTGACTTGGAAGGGCTCAAAGCACTCGCTGATAGTGCCTTTAAAGATACAAATCATCTGAAGGGAAAACGGCCCGTTGATAGCCGTAAAATTCCTAAGAAATTACCTGTCCTAGATTGTTTTATAGCTCCCTGTACTGTGGGGTGTCCCATCAATCAGGACGTTCCAGAATACATTCGCTTGGTCGGTGAAGGACGTTATCAGGAGGCCTTCCAGGTCATTGTGGCTAAGAACCCTTTACCCTTTATTACAGGGACAATTTGCAATCATAACTGTATGACGAAATGCACCCGCTTGGATTATGATGAATCTGTATTGATTCGCGATATGAAATTAGTCGGAGCCCAAAAAGGCTATAAAGGATATCTTGAGCAGATTGCGAAGACCGATTCCTCGCATTTAGGGCGTTTAAGTCAAAGGAACAAGGCAAAAGTCGCAATCATTGGGGCAGGGCCATCGGGGCTTTCGGCTGGATACTTTCTCGCAAAAGCTGGGCTCGACGTAATAATTATGGATAAACGGGAAAGTGCGGGCGGGACGGTCGCATATGTCATTCCAGAGTTTCGTATACCACGTGATCGTATTCAAAAGGATATTCAACTGATACAAAGAATGGGTGTAAAATTCGAGTTCGGTATAGATCCAAAGATTTCCGTAGCTGAACTAAAAGCTAAGGGGTATACCTATATCTATCTTGCCATAGGAGCAGGAAAGACATCCTCCTTGGAGCTTCAAGGAGACACACGAAACGTTATGAGTGCCATTCCTTTTCTTGAGAAGTTTAATCAAGCTATGGATCAACTGAACCTTGGTAAAAATGTAGCCGTTATCGGAGGTGGAAATACTTCGATGGATGCTGCAAGAGCAGCGCTTCGTGTCAAAGGTGTTGAAAACGTCTACATTCTCTATCGAAGAACAAAAGCCCAGCTTCCGGCGGATCGTGAAGAGCTAGAGTTGGCTGTTCAGGAAGGGGTACATTTCAAAGAACTTCTCGTTCCAGCTTCTTTAGATAACGGAGTCCTAAAGTGCCAAAGGATGGAACTTGGAGAACCTGACTCATCTGGGAGGAAAAGCCCAATGGCTAAAGTTGGGGAATTCGAGGTGATTTCTATTGATACCGTTATATCAGCGATTGGAGAACAGGTGGATTATGAGCTTCTACGTAAGAATGGAATTTTCGTTGACGAGAAAGGGGCACTTTCAATCCATTCAGAAACTCTAGAAACGAATCTTGAAAATGTATTCATTGGTGGAGATGCACTTTTTGGCCCCTCAACGGTCGTTTTAGGAATTGCCCATGGGATAAAAGTGGCTAGAGCCATCGCAGCAAAAGAACATCTTAGCTGGGTGGAAGATTGGGAAAAGAATATAGACTTTGATGAGGAGAAACGGAGAATTCAGATTACAGATAAGAAAGGAATTCTAAAACACGCTTCCACAGATGAAAATGAAGCCCATCGATGCCTTGAATGTAATACTGTCTGTAACATCTGTATCGAAGTTTGTCCGAATCGGGCTAACGTCTCGATAGAAGTGATCGAGCAAGGGTTACAAAACTGCAACCAAATTCTTCATTTGGATGGATTGTGTAATGAATGTGGTAACTGTGCTGTCCTTTGTCCCTATGAAGGCGCCCCATATAAAGATAAGCTAACCTTGTTCTGGAGCGAGAAGGGATTTCATGAGAGTGAGAATTCTGGCTTCCTCTGGCTTAAAGATGAGGCTGAACCAAAATTTAGAGTCCGTCACAAAGGGGATATTCTTGATATAAGGCTCGATAAAGAGGGGCAACAGGCCTTAGAAAAAGAGCTATTCTCAATATTATGGACGGTATATTATGAACAGCAGCATTTGTTCAACAATAAATAGAGTTTAGGTGTGGAGGCAGATATTCTAATCTGCCTCCCTTTCACATAAAAAAATAAGAAAGCTAATTGTTATATTATAGTAATAATACCGTTTCATGGGGGTGTTGGGATGGTCGAGTTAATGGCTGTACAGGATTATGCTCAACAAATTGCAGAAGCCATTTCAACCGTGGTTAAGATTGATATTGAGATAGCAGATTACAATCTCGTTCGGGTAGCCGGTACAGGAAGGTACCGGAAGGGTTCGGGAAAATCGATGGATAGGCAAGGTTTTGTCTATCGCGAAGTGTTACGGACGGGGCATCAGTTTATTATCGAAAATCCAGGTCACCATTCCCTCTGTGCTCCGTGTGTTGCAAGAGGAAATTGCACGGAAAAGTATGAAGTCGTTTCTCCCATTAATGTGGATGGGAAGGCAGTCGGAGCGATTGGTTTGATTTGTTTTACTGAAGAACAGGTGGAACGACTTCAAGAGAATCAAAATTCTTTTCTCATTTTTTTAACAAAGATGGCAGAAACGATGGCTCTAAAACTTAAGGAGCAAGAGCTTTTGGACGGATTAGTTTCAGCAAATCACTATTTGAATTCCATCATCGATTGTCTTGAAGAGGGACTTCTAACTGTGGATTTAGATGGAACAATATTGCACGTGAATCGAGCCGCTCAGCGAATGTTCGCCGGAATATCAGTAATCCCTCAAACACCCTTAAAGAACATTTTTCAACCTCGAATCATTCAGGATATCTTAACTGCTGGCAAGAGGGGAGAAGTCGTAACAGATCGTGAAGTGCACGTTGAAGCTAAACAAAATCGGTTGCAGCTAGTGCTTCGTGCAGCACCGATAATGACCGAAGACGATAGGGTTACGATTGCCATCACACTTCGCCCCCTGGAAGAAATGAGTCGTATTGTGAATCGACTCTCGATTCAGGATGCAGGTTATACGATAAATGACCTACTAGGGGACAGTCAGATAATGTCTCAGATACGGGAACGTGCAAAAATTGTAGCAGTCAGTAAATCGACTGTTCTTATTCGTGGTGAGAGCGGAACAGGAAAAGAAATGTTAGCACGGGCTATTCATAATCTAAGTCCTCGCCTTAATGGTCCTTTCGTTGCCATCAATTGTACTGCTATCCCAGAGGCCTTGCTTGAGAGTGAACTTTTCGGGTATGAAGACGGCGCCTTCACTGGGGCACGTAGGGGAGGTAAAATTGGAAAATTTGAATTAGCAAACAAAGGAACGCTTTTTCTGGATGAGATCGGAGACATGCCGCTTTTCCTACAGGCAAAAATCCTTCGTGTTCTGCAAGATCGACTTATTGAGCGGGTAGGAAGTATTCATCCGATTCCAGTCGACGTACGGGTAATTGCCGCAACCCATCGAAACCTCGAACAAATGATGTCACAGGGAGAATTCAGAGAGGATCTATATTACAGGATTAATGTTATCCCGATGACGATAGAAGCACTTTGCCGAAGAAAAGAAGATTTAGAGATTCTATCTCAACATTTTATTAAAGAATATAACTCTCAACTCGGTAAAGAGGTAGAGGGTATCACTGAAGGATTTCGGAGACGTCTTCATGATTATGCATGGCCTGGAAATGTCAGGGAATTGCAGAACGTGATTGAATATGCCATGAATCTAGCTACTGGTTCTTTATTGGAAGAAGAGCAATTACCGATACGGCTTCGCCAAAATAATTCAGAGCCTCTTGATATAATCTTCGATCTTGAGGTTATAGAAAGGGAAACTATTCGTCGCTGTCTGCAAAAGTATGGCGCTAGTGTTCTTGGCAAAGAAAGTGCGGCTAAGGCATTAGGGATTGGCCTAGCAACACTATATCGCAAGCTAGGGCGTTATGGCTTGGCACAATAACTACGGATATTCTTAATATGATAAATCAGCTTCTCAAAATGATAAGAAGTTCAATTTTACAGTTTAGATAATTTTATAAAAACCAAGTGAATGAAGAAGATTTCTTAAATGGACTGTACTGCGTACAGTTTTTTTCTTTCAGTTACCGATTGGTGATTGTGACTCGATTTTATCCAAGGGTTAATCACCTAAAACTCCACCTGAGGCAAGTTCCTTTATCGTTTTGATAACTTCAATGAACAAAGCAAACTTAAAGTATCGAAGTAAGTGGAGACTGAGAGAAGATTACGAACTGGTATGAGAATTGCAATTAGTTTTGCTGTACTTAAACTCCTAGAATCAATAAATGCGCTAGGCTATGACCCCATGAAGTCAGATCTTTACAGTGTTACTTCAGAGGGCAAGAGACTATTAAGGAGGTGAGAATGAGGAAAATCGTTTAACTCCATTTATAGTTTCGAAAAGATACTAACTAGGAGGGGATTGAATGGCAAATACCAAGCATCCGGTAGATGAGATGCTCCCTGGTGGGAAACTATTTCTCTATGGATTGCAACACGTTTTGGCTATGTATGCTGGAGCTGTAGCGGTTCCGTTAATTATTGCGGCTGCAGCAGGACTCACAAAAGAACAGACGGCTTTTTTAATCAATGCGGATTTGTTTACTTGTGGCCTCGCCACTCTACTTCAAACTCTTGGTTTTTGGAAATTAGGGATACGACTCCCTGTAATTCAAGGAGTCACATTTGCAGCAGTGACTCCAATGGTGATGATTGCTAAAGCGGATGGAATGACTGGAATTTTTGGAGCTGTGATTGTTGCAGGTCTCGTAACTTTTTTAATAGCCCCTTTCTTTAGTAAGCTACTACGCTTTTTCCCACCCGTAGTTACAGGAAGTGTTATTACTGTGATAGGGGTTTCCCTTCTTCCGGTTGGCGTAAACTGGGCCGCAGGTGGAGTGGGAAACAAGCAGTATGGATCATTGACCTATTTAGCGGTTGCTGGAATTGTTCTTTTAGCGATACTGTTAATCAACAAATATTTCAAAGGATTTATGGCGAACATCGCGGTTTTGCTAGGGCTTCTTGTCGGAATGATTATCGCGGTTCCCCTCGGTTTAGTCAGCTTTAGTGGTGTGAGCTCAGCTCCCTGGATCGGGATCGATACTCCCTTCTTTTTCGGAATGCCTACCTTTGATATAGGAGCTATTATTGCATTGATTCTGGTTATGCTGGTCGTTATGGTAGAATCTACCGGTGACTTTTTGGCCATTGGGGAAATGGTAGAGAAAGAGATTGGGGAAGAGGACCTGACCCGGGGACTAAGGGCAGATGGTCTAGCCACAATGCTTGGTGGAATGCTCAATGCCTTCCCTTATACAGCCTTTGCTCAGAATGTTGGTCTAGTAGGCTTAACCGGTGTTAAGAGCCGTTTCGTGGTAGCTACTTCAGGCTTTATACTTGTAGCCCTGGGCTTATTCCCTAAGTTAGCTACGATTATTGCTTCCTTACCCCCAGCGGTGCTCGGGGGTGCCGGAATTGCAATGTTTGGTATTGTCGCAGCAAGTGGGATTAAGACACTATCTAAAGTTGATTTCGTCAAGAATCAACACAATTTGTTCATCGTTGCTATCAGTATCGGAATAGGCCTTATTCCTCTAGTCGCACCAGACTTCTTTAAAAACTTTCCAAGTTGGAGCCAAACGATTCTACATAGTGGGATTACACTCGGTTCTCTTACCGCAATAATATTAAATGCCTTCTTTAACGGCGGAGGCTCGAATGAGGATGTAAAAAAGGACTTGACGTCTAATTCAGGGATTGATTTGGGTTAAGAAATCCCGGTGGGAGAGCTTAGCTTTCCCACCCTTACTCCATTTAGGATAGTGTAGGGAAACGTATTGACAGCGAAGAGGTGACATAGAATGGCAGTAGACTTATCCGTAGATTTTTGCGGTCTTCGGTTCGAAAATCCATTTGTATTAGCCCCTTCGCCTTGTACTGATAACTTAGAGCAATTAGTAGGTGCTTTTGAAGCAGGGTGGGCAGGTGCAGTCTTTAAGACGATATCCTTTGAATCTAGCATTGTGAGTCGTGTTTATCCTCTTGTCAACAAAGTAGAAGATGGATTGGGTTATTTTATCGCCTTACAAAATATAGATTTAGTATCAGAGCTTTCTTTGGAAATCCTTGAAACACGCATTCAACATTTGAAAGAACGCTTCCCCCATAAAATTGTTATTGCTAGCATTATGGGGCGCAAGAAGGAAGAGTGGCAATTATTAGCTGGCAGTTTAGCTAAGGCCGGCGTAGACATGATCCAATGCAGTATTTCCTGCCCGCATGGGTCGGAAGGCTATTTAGGACCTTACGTGCAAGAACCTTCAGCAATGGAGCAGATTGCCTATTGGGTTAAAGAAAGTGTTGGAGATAAACCTGTTGTCATGAAGCTGTCACCACAAATTACGGATATTGCGTTAGCTGCTCAATCTGTAAAAAACGGAGGGGCGGACGGAGTCTGTGCTGTTAACACCCTAAAAAGCATTGTTGGAGTTAACCTAGATAACCTAATTCCAATCCCTAATGTTGGAGGATTGTCCACGGTAGGTGGATTATCTGGTCCAGCCTTGAAACCGGTGGCCTTACGTTGTACAGCTGAAATTGCACGGAAAGTCGATGTCGATATTGCTGGAAGCGGCGGGATTATGACTTGGCAAGATGCAGCTGAATTTCTTCTATTGGGTGCAAAGACCTTACAAATCTGTACCGCCGTACTTCATTACGGGACGAACATTATTCGCGATTATATTGAAGGTCTCACCCAATGGCTCGAAGAGAAGAAGTTCCAAAATCTATCAAGTATTATTGGGAAATCGTTACCTTACTTGGTGGATCTTACTTATCTGCCCAGGGGAATACAAGTAGTTTCCAAAGTTGATCAGAGCCGATGTCGCCGGTGTGGACAATGTTATGCTGCTTGTCAAGCAGGAGGACATCATGCGATCAAGTGGTTTGAGGGAGAAGTTCCGAAAATTGATATCAGTCATTGTAGGGGCTGCGGAATTTGTAAGGCCTTTTGCTCACAGAGTGCAATCGTCTTAGTAAAACCCGTAAGCGAATTATCAGGCATAACATAAATCGCCCAATGATTTATTTTGCTCGATTAAGGGGGAGGGCCTAATGCTTCTCATAGGAAATGGAACAGTCCTAACGTTAGGTATGAATAATCATGTCATCCCTGAGGGTGCGGTATTAATCCGAGATAAAACTATCCAAGAGGTAGGCTTAACGGACGATTTAAAAAAGCGTTTTCCTCAGGTACGATTTATCGATGCCCGTGGCAAGCTGATTATGCCGGGTATGATTAATTCTCACATGCATCTCTATAGCACGTTTGCACGGGGAATGGATTCAAAAAGCAAGCCGCCGAAAAGTTTTCGAGATATTCTTGAGGGACTTTGGTGGAAGCTTGATAAGTTATTAACAATGGAAGATGTTTACTATAGTGCACTCATCCCGTTGATTGAGTGTATTAAAACAGGAACGACTACGATTATCGACCATCACGCAAGCCCTATGGCGGTTAAAGGGAGCCTGAATACAATGGCAAAGGCTTCAAAAGAAGTTGGGGTACGAGCAGCGCTCTGTTATGAAGTTTCAGATCGAGACGGTGTAAGGGTTTCCAAGGAAGGTATTGAAGAAAATGCTGAATTTATTGCCACGTGCAAGGCAAAGTCTGATCCCATGGTTGCAGCACTTTTCGGACTTCATGCTTCACTCACACTTTCAGATCGTACGCTTGAACTATGCAAGGAGGCCGTGGCCCCCTATGACACAGGCTATCACGTCCACGTTGCTGAGGGAGTGGAAGATTTAAAGGATAGTTTGGCTAAATCGGGTCTAAGGGTGGTTGAACGTTTAGATAAATTTGGGATATTAGGGCCAAAAACTATTGCAGCTCACTGTGTTCATATCAATGACAAAGAGATCGAAATCCTAAAGGAAACAAAGACTCACGTTATACACAATCCTGAATCGAACATGGGGAATGCAGTGGGAGCTGCCCCAATTCTAAAACTCATGAGTCAGGGTGTTCAGGTTGGCTTGGGAACGGACGGATATACCTGTGATTTGTTTGAAAGTGCAAAGGTTGCCAATGTCCTCCTGAAGCATTCTGCTGCTGACCCTAGTGTGGCGTGGGGAGAAGTTCCCCAGATGCTCTATGCTAATAATCCACGCATCGCTGAAGGTTTATTTGGCGGGACGTTTGGTACTCTGGAAGCTGGGGCATGGGCTGATTTAATTGTTGTAGATTATATACCTTTTACACCACTGAATGAGGTCAATTGGAGCGGGCATCTTCTTTTTGGGGTTTCTGGACGTGCGGTTGAGACCACGATTGTAAACGGACAGGTACGGATGCTCCAGCGTGAACTGGTGGGAATTGACGAAGAAGCGGTTTGTGCTCGATCAAGAGAGTTGGCTCATAAGCTTTGGAAGAGGCTGTAGACGCCCAGAGCTTCTACGCAGAATAATCAGGGATGAAAAAGATGGGGTCTTCATGGTTAATCTTAGTGGAAAGTTGAAGGTGGTTATATCTTGGAGAATGTACTAGGCTTGCGATGTATCCATTGTGGGAAAGAGTTACCGGCTATACCAGGAATTTATACCTGCCCTAGCTGTGGAAGTAAAGAGGGAATACTCGATGTGGAGTATGACTATAAGGCAATTAACCGGATGTCCTCAAGGGTACAGGTGGAGAACTCGAGAGATTCGTCCATGTTTCGATATCTGCCTTTTCTTCCGATAAGACCGGATACTCCACGACCTCACCTGCGAGTTGGTGGGAGTCCGCTTTATAAGCCTCGCGAATTAGGGAAGAGCCTTGGGATGAATAATCTTTATGTTAAGGATGATGGACAAAATCCCACAGCTTCGTTAAAAGACAGGGCTTCAATCCTTGCGGTAATCAAAGCCTTTGAGGAAAACGCGACAACTATAGCCTGCTCCTCCACAGGGAACGCTGCTTCTTCTTTGGCCGGAAGTGCAGCGGCAATGGGACTGAGAACCTATATTTTTGTCCCTGGGAGAGCACCACAGGGTAAAATTGCTCAACTTCTTATCTTCGGAGCCAATGTAATTAGTGTGCAAGGATCCTACGAAGACACCTTTCGGTTATCTGCAGAAGCGATAGAACGCTGGGGGTGGTATAACCGGAACGCCGCCATCAATCCTTACCTCGTAGAAGGGAAGAAAACCGTTGCCTTAGAAATTGCAGAGCAACTTCGCTGGGAAGTTCCTGATTGGGTAGTGCTATCCGTAGGAGATGGTTGCACAATCGCAGGAGTATGGAAGGGATTTAAAGACTTCTATCATGCGGGGTGGATTGATCGCTTGCCTAAGTTGTTAGGAGTTCAGTCCATGGGATGCAGTCCCTTAGTCGACGCCTATCTAGAGGATCGTCCTTGGCGTCCAACGGGGGAGAATACGATTGCAGATAGCATAGCTGTAGGAGTACCTCGCAATCCAGAAAAGGCTTTGCGGGCAGTACATGAGTCGGGCGGGACCATGGTAGCAGTAAGTGATGAAGAGATTCTTGAGGCCATGCGAGAACTGGGGAGAACGAGTGGGATTTTTGGTGAGCCTGCTGGAGTAACTGGAATTGCAGGGTTAAAGCGGCTTGTTGAAAAAGGGAAGATTCAATCCGCTGAGAAGGTGGTCGCGATTGTCACTGGCAACGGACTTAAGGATGTAAAGAATGCGATAGCTGCGGCTGGAGAAGCAGTTAAAGTTGAGCCATCCCTTTCAACCCTGATTTCCGAGTTTGGGAAGATAGGGGTGAATCCTTCGAGTAGCTTCTAAATGATGAGAAAGCCTGTGTGAAAAGCTACGCTTTGGAGTATCTAGTCTATTTAGATATTCTAGATTATTAGGCCTTTTGCAGGGTTTTTAGATCAGTGTTTTGTCTGAACAAGTGTTGTTCTTGAGAGGAGAGAAAATGTATGACTAAAATTCCTTTTGGTCCTACCTATCACGAAATGCTTCATCCTGAAACAATAGCTCCTGAAATCCGAGCAAAAGCGTTAAAAGCAAAAGAAACGAATGAATTAGACTCGATCAACCTGTTTAACATCACATGGAAAGATGAAAAGGGTGAAGTGCGTAAGATCGTACTCCCTAAGGAATTGACAGGAACAGAAGCTAATATCGTTGTGATGCTAGGGAAGTATTTCCCATCAGGATCTCATAAGGTTGGACCAGCTTACGCCACACTGATTGAGGGCTGTGTTGACGGGGAAATTCTTCCGGGTGAGCATACGATACTTGGTCCTTCAACTGGGAATTTCGGAATTGGAGTTTCGTATATCTGTAATCTCATGGGTTACGAAGCGGTGGTGATTATGCCAGATAACATGAGTAAGGAGCGTTATGACAGGATTCGCAAGTATGGGGCTAAGCTGGATTTGACACCGGGGACAGAGTCAGATGTGATCCTAACATTGCAGAGAACATATGAGTTAAAGAAGAATCCTAAAAATCGCCCACTGGCTCAATTCGAGCTCATGCCTAATTATCGTTTTCACCGATATGTTACTGGAAATTCTGCCATCGAGGCAGTAAAGGGAATTGGAAACAGCCGAGTTGCCTGCTTCACCTCAGCGCCCGGGTCAGCTGGGACGATTGCAGCAGGAGATCAAATCAAAAAGGTTTTTCCAGAAGCAAAGATTGTTGCATTAGAGCCTTACGAATGTTCAACCCTAGCGGATGGGGGACGTGGGCAGCATCGAATCGAGGGGATTGGAGATAAAATGTGCACCCTTATTCATAACATAAATACGACCGATTTTGTTGCACTCATTCCAGATGACGACGCAGTTCGGGGTCTGAAGATTACCCAAGATGGAGCTGAAGTATTGGCGGAGTTAGGAGTCGCGAAAACCCAAGCCCATGAATTAAAGGATTTATTTGGTGTCTCGGGGATTTGTAATATACTTGGGGCGATTAAAATGGCCCACTATCTGAAGCTCGGCCCGGATGATAATGTAGTCACGATTGCAACGGATGGCTTTGATCGATATCCCTCAGTGATAGAAGAACTGGAAAATCGCTATCTGGAAACGGAAAACTACGTTCTAAAGCGTTGGGCACGCGATATCTTCCTTAAGATGAACACTGAGAATATTTACGATTTTCGAAGTGCAAAAGCAAAGGAACAACTCTATCAGCAGAAAGAAAAGGATTGGCTTCCCTTCGGATACAGCAAGGAATATCTTTCACTCATGCGCACGGAGGAGTTCTGGGAATCCGAGTATGAAAAAGTTGAGCGGTATAACAAGGAAATCATCAGATTAAGATCGGGAGAACCTCCACGCTAAGGTCGAAAGGCTAACAAATAAGTGTGATTGTCTTTAAGACAATCGGCCTATCGTCCCGGAGAAGATACGCTATTGAGTTACTCTTAGTATTACTTAAATGAAAGGAGGATTTGGTTTGGAAATATTTGCAAGCGTTTTGGAGCTGGCAAAAAGGTACGAGCCAGAGATGAGTCGATTTTTACGCGATCTTATCTCTATTCCTAGTGAGAGCTGTAATGAGGAGAAAATGGTCTTGCGGATTAAAGAAGAGATGGAAAAAGTAGGCTTTGATAAGGTTGTTATTGATCCAATGGGAAATATTTTAGGCACTATAGGGCAGGGCAAACATATCATTGCAATGGACGCGCATATAGATACCGTAGGAGTCGGGGACCCTGCCTTGTGGCAATATGACCCCTATCAAGGGTTTGAAGACGAGGAAATTATTATTGGACGGGGCGGAAGTGATCAAGAAGGCGGTATGGCTTCAATGGTCTATGCCGGGAAAATAATAAAGGACTTAGGGTTAGAAGAGGACTATACCTTGATTGTTATTGGCTCGGTACAGGAAGAAGACTGTGATGGACTGTGCTGGCAATACATAATTAACGAGGATAAGCTGAAGCCCGAGTTCGTGGTGATTACGGAGCCAACGGATGGAAAGATTTATCGGGGGCATCGTGGGCGTATGGAGATAAAGGTTATAACAAAGGGAGTAAGTTGCCACGGATCGGCCCCCGAACGTGGGGATAATGCGATTTATAAGATGGCTCCCATCCTTCTAGACCTCCGAGCATTACATGAGAACCTGACGTATCATCCGTTTCTTGGAAAAGGAAGTTTAACGGTTTCAGAGATTTTCCATACCTCACCATCCCGTTGCGCTGTAGCTGATAGCTGCTGGATTTCCATTGACCGACGTCTAACGGCTGGGGAAACTTCAGAATACGCACTGCAACAAATTAAAAATCTCCCATCAGTAAAAGCCGCAAGCGCGGAAGTCACGATGTACACATACGAACGACCATCCTACACTCATCTGATTTATCCGACCGATGCGTATTTCCCCACTTGGCTAATCGAAGAGGGGCACCCCGTATGTGATACTCTTGAAGATGCCTATAAAGGACTGTTCAATGAAGATCCAATTGTAGATAAATGGACGTTCTCGACCAACGGAGTATCTATCATGGGTCGTTACGGAATTCCCTGCATCGGCTTCGGTCCTGGCCATGAAGATCAAGCTCACGCTCCAAATGAGAGAACCTGGAAAAGGGAGCTTGTTCATGCCGCAGCGATGTATGCTGTCATTCCGAGCATCTATGTGAAGAAGTATGCGGATAACATGCCAGATGCGACGGAGAATTTACTGCGAGTCGATTTTTAAAGGAGGAACAGTTACATGCAATCCATTTTTCGTGGTCGCCACTTTATCAACCTAGAGGACTTCACCAAGGAAGAAGTCGACACCATGCTCGAGGTTTCATTAGATCTGAAGAAGAAGTTTGCCATGGGAGTTCCGACGCCCTATCTAAAATATCAAACTATGTTTTTAATGTTCTTCGAACAATCCACCCGTACCCGCAATTCTATGGAAGCTGGAATCGCTCAGTTAGGTGGGCATGCTAATTTCCTTGATGCAAGCAATATGCAAGTCGCTCATGGGGAAACACCGAAGGATACAGCGGTTATCCTATCCCGTTTTGGTCATGCTATTGCAGCTCGGTATTGTAACTGGGGCATTGGTAACAAGTACCTCAATGAAATGGCTAAATGGTCTACTGCACCAATTATGAATTTACAATGTGATCTATACCATCCCTTCCAAGCACTTGCAGACCTTATGACGATGAAGGAGAAAATTGGAGATTTGAAACGTGTAAAGGTCTCCATCATTTGGGCTTATGCCGAAAGCCACAAAAAGCCGATTTCAGTCCCTGTATCACAGATCTTGCTTTTCCCACGTTATGGAATGGATGTCGTGTTAGCTCATCCAAAAGGTTGGGAACTCCCTGACTGGGTCATTGAGCAGGCTAAGGACAATGCTGCTCGATATGGTGGTACTGTAACCGTAACCCATAACGAAGAAGAGGCCTATGAGGGAGCACAGATTGTTATCCCGAAAAACTGGGGTAGCTGGGTTAACGACCAAACAGGCGCTACTACCGTCGGAGCGAGTGTCGTCGTAGACGATAAGCTTACGGCCCAAAAGTCTTGGAAGTGTACGGAAGCCAAAATGGCCCTTGCGGATAAGAATGTAATGTATATGCATGCTTTACCAGCTGATCGAAATAATGAGGTTGAAGATTCTGTGATTGATGGCCCTCACTCTATTGTCTATGATGAGGCAGAGAATCGGCTTCATACAGCTAAAGCAGTAATGACACTTTTGATGGGTGGAAGGTAATCATGAGTAAGCTAGCTGTGGTAGCGATTGGCGGAAATTCTCTTATTCGAGATGAAGATCATCAAAGCGTAGAGGATCAATATTTGGCAATTTGTGAAACAGCTAAACATATAGCTGAAATGATCGAACTTGGATTCGAAGTTATTGTTACTCATGGGAATGGCCCTCAAATTGGCTTTATCCTTAGAAGAGCAGAGATTGCTACAGATGTCGCTCAAATGCACCGCGTACCCTTGGTAAGCTGCGGGGCGGATACTCAAGGGGCAATTGGGTATCAGATACAGCAAGCTTTGGACAATGAATATAAGAAACGGGGGATAGCTAAGAAAGCAGTGACTGTCGTCACTCAAGTGGTCGTCGAAACGGAGGACCCAGCTTTTGCTAACCCAACAAAGCCAATTGGTTCCTTTTATACAAAAGATCAGGCAGAGGCACTTCAAAGAGTGAACCGAGACTGGGTGATGGTGAGCGATGCAGGTCGAGGTTATCGTCGGGTTGTACCTTCCCCTCTTCCAAAGGAGATTGTCGAAAAGGAAATCATTCTTAATCTCGTTCGAGAAGGGTACTCTGTCATCGGTGTTGGTGGAGGAGGAATTCCTGTCCTTCGCGACCCCGATGGATTCTTAAAGGGCATCGATGCTGTTATTGACAAGGATTTTGCCTCCAGCTTATTAGCCTCAGAGATCAATGCTGATATGTTAATCATTTCCACAGGTGTAGCAAAGGTTTACCTCAATTATGGTAAGCCAGAGGAAAAAGCTTTGGATCATCTCGCCTTGTCTGAGCTGAAACAGTACGTGAAGGAAAACCATTTTGCTCCAGGAAGTATGTTGCCAAAAATCGAGGCCGTCATTAACTTCTTGGAAAAGGGTGGTAAAGAGGCGATTATTACTAACCCTGAGTCTTTGAAAGAGGCAGTACTAGGAACGACGGGTACACATATCTATCCCTTGTAAATAGCCTTGAGATATTCTCCAAAAAATTATTGACTAGGAGAGAACCTTATGGGAATTCTTCTAAAGGGTGGCACAATCATTACAGCCACTGACACTTATTCAGCAGACCTACGCATTGATGACGACAAAATTGTGTCTATTGGCAAGGATATTCACAAGGTTGAAGATGAAGTCTTTAATGTGGAGGGCTGCTTATTGTTTCCTGGAGGGATTGATCCACATACTCACTTTGACTTACCTGTCGGAAATACGATAACTGCGGATGATTTCTCTACAGGTACAAAGGCGGCAATTCTCGGTGGAACAACGACGATTATAGATTATGCAACGCAATTCAAAGGGGAAACCCTAACGGAAGCATTGGGAAATTGGCATAGAAAAGCAGAGAGTCGCTGCTATTCAGATTATGCCTTTCATATGGCGATTACCGATTGGAATGAAGAAGTCGCAAAGGAGATGCTTCAACTGGTTCAAGCCGGGGTCTCTTCCTTTAAATTCTATATGGCTTATAAAGGGACCTTACAAGTTAATGATGAGATTTTACTCGAAGCTTTTCGTCATAGTAAGAAGGCACATGCGATAATTTGCCTTCATTGTGAAAATGGGGACATTATTAATCATTTAATTATAGAATCAAGGTTATCCGGAAAGAAATCACCTTATTATCATGCTTTGACACGGCCAGCACTTGCTGAGAGGGAGGCAACCTCACGCGCATTGGCCCTTGCTGAAGTGTCCGATGCTCCCGTTTACATCGTTCATCTAACCTGTGAAGACGCTTTGCAGGAGGTTGTAAAGGGAAGAGCGCGGGGAGTAAAAGCATACGCAGAGACCTGTCCTCAATACTTACTGCTCGATGATTCACTTTATAGCGAGAATATAGGCTTTTGTGCGGCTCAATATGTGATTTCCCCGCCCCTCCGAAAGCAGGAGGATCAAGAGGCCATGTGGATGGGTTTGCGATCTGGACTCATCAACACGATCGCGACTGATCATTGTTCTTTTAATTATAGGGATCAAAAAGAGTTTGGAAAAGACGATTTTAGTAAAATCCCTAATGGGATGCCAGGCGTTGAGAATCGTATGGGTCTGCTTTATACCTATGGGGTTGCCGTTGGCAAAATAAATTTGAACCAGTTCGTCGATTTAACCTCCACGAAAGCTTCAAAAATCTTTGGGCTCTACCCACAGAAGGGAACGATTGCGGTGGGGAGTGATGCAGATATTGTAGTTTGGAATTCGGAAGCAAGATCCATTATAACTGCAAAAAATCAGGTTCAGAATGTCGATTACTCCCCCTTCGAAGGTTTTGAGCAGATCGGAAAAGTGGATCATGTTTTTTTACGAGGGCGTCACGTTGTTGAGAATGGAAAATTAAAGAACATTGAACCCATTGGAAGCTATATTACCCGTAAGCCATACTTCCCATAACCATATCGTGTGTGAAGGGGTGGTGAATATGTTCCTTCTGGAAGTTAACAGCCAAATGTATTCGACGAGTCAGGATATGAACTTATTGGATTTTTTACGTGATGTTGCCCACATAACCTCGCTCAAGAATGGGTGTGGCGAGGGAGCCTGTGGGGCTTGCATGATTTTAGTCGACGGTAAAGCAATGCGCGCATGCTTATTCACGGTCGCCAAAGTGAGTGGTAAGATTCTAATGACCGTAGAAGGATTGTCGGCACGAGAAAAAGAGGCGTATTCCAAGGCGTTTGCTGAAGCGGGTGCTGTTCAGTGTGGGTTCTGTATCCCGGGGATGATTATCAGTGCTAAAGCGCTAATTGATAAAAAGCCAAATCCGACAGTAAAGGATATTAAAGAAGCGATTCGTGGAAATATCTGTAGGTGTACAGGTTATGTAAAAATTGAACAGGGAATCCTCTTGGCGGCCAAGGCTCTAAGGGGAGAGATTGAACCAGAGTCAGCAGTTAAGAAGGGCTCTGGAGGTTCTGGTGTAGGAGCAAGTGTGGTAAGGATTGATGCAGTAGAAAAAACATTGGGTCAAGCTCAATTTGTAGATGATCTCTATACGGAGAATATGCTCTATGGGGCTGTAGTTAGGACAAAGTATCCACGAGCACGGGTTCGATCGATTGATAAGACCGAAGCCATAAACCATCCAGGGGTTGAAGCAGTGATGACTGCAGAGGACATCCCAGGGGAGCGCTATTGGGGACATATTTTCCATGATTGGCCCACTTTAGTTGCGGTTGGCGAAGAGACTCGCTATATCGGAGATGCGATCGCACTTGTTGCTGCGCGATCGAAAAAGGAAGCACGAGCGGCGGCCGAACTCATCAAAGTGGAT
Organism: Desulfitobacterium elongatum; assembly: GCF_055378975.1. Lineage (NCBI taxonomy): Bacteria > Bacillati > Bacillota > Clostridia > Eubacteriales > Desulfitobacteriaceae > Desulfitobacterium > Desulfitobacterium elongatum. The sequence goes on from NZ_AP038772.1 coordinate 2,116,861, forward strand.
TATGAAAAATTAGAACCACTTGTTAGCCCAGGCTCAGCTCTTTTAGATGAAGCTCCAAAGATCCATCCAAAGGGAAACTTGCTCAGTACGACTCAGATTCAACGCGGCAACGCAGCCGAGGCCTTATCCCGATCAGCTTATATTGTGACTCAACGCTACATAACCCCGCCGACAGAACACGCCTTCATGGAGCCAGAAAGTGCATTAGCAATCCCACAGACTGATGGCGGAATTTTGGTTCATGTATCAAGTCAGAGTGTCTATGATGATATGCATGGGATTGCAGCAATCCTTAAGCTGCCTCAAGAAAAGGTTCGAGTGGTGAGTAAAAATGTAGGAGGTGGCTTCGGGGGGAAGGAAGATCTCACGGTCCAACACCACGCTTCACTACTCGCTATGAAAACAAATAAACCTGTTAAACTTACCTTCACACGTCAAGAAAGCCTACTCGTTCACCCTAAACGTCATGCTATGGAACTCGAAGTGACCACGGGCTGTGATAGTAAAGGCAATCTAACTGGGATGATGGCTAAGATTGTTGCAGACACGGGGGCGTATGCTTCTCTAGGTTCAGCTGTTTTACAGCGGGCCTGTACTCATGTAGGTGGACCGTATGTTGTTCCCAATGTCGATATCACTGGGCTTTGTGTGTATACCAATAACCCACCTGCAGGAGCGTACCGGGGTTTTGGAGTACCACAAGCAGGGTTTGCCTGCGAGACCAATATGGACCTCTTAGCAGAGAAGGTCGGAATTTCCCCTTGGGAGATCCGTTATCGGAACGCTTTAGAGCCGGGTTTGGTGAATGCAACAGGTCAGATTGCTGATGAGGGTACAGCAATTAAGGAGACCTTGCTTGCTGTTCGTGAAGTATATGAATCTCATCCGTATACTGGCATCGCCTGTGCTATGAAAAATACAGGGATTGGGGTTGGACTTCCCGATATTTCGCGGGTCAGGATTAAGGTGGAAGCAAGGAATCTTGATCATGTAAAATCTGTAGATGATAAGACAAAGAATAGAAACATATACAAAGCTGTTGTGTATACGAGTGCTCAATGTATCGGGCAGGGACTATCAACCATTATTATTCAAATAGTGAATGAAGCTACAGGGCTTCCCCCAGAAATGATAGAAGTGGCGCCTCCTGATACGTTTCTAACTCCTAATGCCGGAACAACAACGGCCTCACGCCAAACGATGTTTACAGGAGAAGCCACTCGTCAAGCTGCCCTAAAACTGCGAAAAGCCTTGCAGCACAAAACTTTGGAAGAACTTGAAGGTTCGGAATATTATGAAGAATACTTCGGAAGAACCGACCCCATCGATTCCGATAAAGAACATCCTATGAACCACGTTGCATATTCCTTTGCTACCCATGTCGTGCTTCTCGATAAAGAGGGGAAGGTTCAGAAGGTAGTAGCCGCGCATGATGTCGGGCGTGCGATTAACCCCAAAGCTTTAGAAGGTCAGATTGAGGGCGGAGTGGTTATGGGCCTTGGATTTGCCTTGAAAGAAGATTTTCCGTTGGAGAGTGGTGTGCCCACAGCAAGATATAGGACTCTAGGTCTTCTTCGCTCGACGGATGTACCAGAAATCGAGGTTATTGTTATTGAAAAGAACCCCTCCTTGCTTGGCTACGGTGCAAAAGGGGTAGGAGAGATTTCCTCGATACCGATTACGGCTGCGGTGGCATCCGCCTATTATCGGTATGATGGTAAGGTAAGGGTGCAGTTACCGCTTAGAGAAACTCCTTACCGAAAGTGAGCAACGGAAAAGATTCTGGAATACGGACAAATTGAACATAATAAAATGTAATAATAATAAAAACAAATGCTAACGGAAATAATTTAGAAGCAACCGGTATTTGTTCCTATGTGCAAACTTTCTGTTCATGGGTAACAATAGGGTTGCTTTGTCTTTTGAAGAGGGGGAAATAGAGTATGTTTATTCTTTTTAAAAACGCAAGGATTGTCACCATGAATGCGCAACGGGACGTGTTATATGGCGATTTACTGGTAGAGGATTCGCGAATCAGTGCAATTAGAGGAGTAATCGATTACCCGGCAGACAAGGTGATTGACCTGAGTGGAGATGTTATCATCCCTGGATTGATACAAACTCATATTCATCTTTGTCAAACGTTGTTTCGGGGACAGGCCGATGACCTTGAACTTCTGGATTGGCTTAGACTTAGAATCTGGCCCTTAGAGGGTGGACATGATCCGGAATCAATTTTTGATTCCGCTCTCTTGGGAATTGGAGAGCTATTTCTAGGGGGGACCACGACGATAGTTGACATGGAAACTGTGCATCATACGCAGCATGCCTTTCAGGCTATTCTAACCAGTGGGATTCGTGCAATCTCCGGAAAAGTGATGATGGATGATCCGAATGATGATATACCAGCGTCCCTTAGAGAATCTACGAGGGATTCACTCCAGGAAAGCCAGGATCTCTATGACAAGTATAGCGGGAAAGGGAACGGTCTATTAGAAGTTGCCTACACGCCTCGTTTTGTCATATCCTGTACTGACACTTTACTAAAAGAAGTATCAAAGTGCGCTCGTGACAATAAAGCCTTCGTACATACACACGCTTCAGAAAATCGAGGAGAAATCCAAGTCGTGGAGCAGACTCGCGGGATGCGAAATATTGTTTATCTCGATAAAGTAGGGCTTACGGGACCAAAGCTGATTTTAGCGCATTGCATTTGGCTTGATGAGTTAGAAAAAGAGCTTCTTATTCAAAGTAAAACAAGAATCGTGCATTGCCCATCTTCCAATCTCAAGCTTGCTTCGGGGATAGCTCCAATTCCTGAATTACTTTCCCGTGGTGCGGAAGTTTCACTAGGGGCGGATGGAGCACCCTGTAATAACAATCTGGATGCTTTCCAGGAAATGCGTCATGCAGCTCTGATACATAAACCGCTTCATGGGCCCAAGAGTATGCCTTCACAGAAGGTTTTCGAACTTGCAACCCTTGGTGGAGCAAGAGCCCTAGGTAAAGAAGAAGAGATAGGGAGTCTTGAGGTGGGTAAAAAAGCAGATCTAGCGGTGATTACTTTGAGTGGGCTCCATACTTGGCCAAACGAAAATAGTGACATCTATGCTCAACTGGTTTATCAAGCCCAGTCAACAGATATTCGGCACACGATGGTGAATGGAAAAATCGTAATGCAGGATCGAAAGTTACTTACAATCGATGAGCAAAACCTAAAACGTACGTCAACAAAGAGCCTACAAAGAGTGCTCAAACGGGTTGGAATTATCTAAAGAAGTAGTCTTAGTCGAAGGAAGGAACAAAAAATTCGTTCTGTTCATCTTGTATTGTACCCTCAACCGATATACGATTAGGGTCTGAAGTATGTTCCCGTATTGACCAAGATGCATGGAGGCGGACCGCATGGTTGATCACGAAGAAAAATACGATGACAAGTATTCAAATCTGACGACTAAGGAGCTAATTCCCTCCTTTTGGCTCTCGCAAATTCTATTATTCGTTCCAGGTGCTCTATTGCTATGGCTCATATTTCTACGACAGGGCTATACTCTATCTGCATTTTTCTCGCTGGATGATCCTTTAGGAATTTGGATGGGGGGAACTCTTGTCGCTATTCTTGGGGTTGGACTGCAATGGGGAGCGTGGAAGGTTTTCTCACTCAATGCTTTCGATGATGGGGGAATAAATCGTCTCCTTCTAACGTTACCCATGCGAACCTTGATACCCATGTTTTTATTCGGGGCTTTTTCTGAAGAACTTCTTGTCCGAGGAGTAATGCAGACAGTAACTGTATCACTTATCGGTTCAATAAGCGGAGTTTTATTGACGAGTTTCATTTTCACTGGGATGCATATTAGGTATTTGAAAAAACCGATTCTGATGAGTGGAGTTTTCTTGATTAGCCTTGTCCTAGGCTCACTTTATGTTTTAACAGGAACACTATGGGCATCCGTCTGGGCACATTTTATATTTAATACCGGTTCAACATTATTAGCCAAGCAATTCTACCTTCCTCTCATTCAGGCAGGGTTTCAGGATCAATAGAATATAATTACCACAAAACACTATGTGGCTAAGATGGATTTGAAATTATTTCCTCTATAAGTTTTCTAGGTGAATTCGCTATAATAAAAAGAAAGAGTAAATTCATCTAGAAAAAATGTTAGGGGAGAATATATGTTTAGCTGGTTTATGCTACCCGGTATGTTCCTAGCCATCGGCGTGTCCGGAGTCGTTTGGTGGGGTTTAAAGGAATTCTCCCAGATTGAAGCCTCCAAAGCAGATGGGATTGCAGTTGTAAGTGGACTATCCATTGCTTTTCTCATGTCAATAATTAGCCGTGGACTTTTAAAAGATCCGATTCAAGTCGGAATTGCCATTTTCATGCTTCCGTTGAGTTATGGTTTAGTTCAATTTGAGCAAAAACGAAAAGATTCACGCCCTGATAATAATCAAACCTCACATTTATAGGCAGGTAAAAAGAAAGAGTAAGAAGGCTATCTTCTTACTCTTTCGCGTTGAAAAGTAGGGTTTTTGGAAATTCAGGTGGAATACATAGTTAAGTCAAGCTACCATTGGGAAGAAAGGTTGCACAATCGGTCATTTCAGTGGTCTTAGCATTGGGAGATTGGACTTCAATCTCTTGAGCGAAGCAGTGGTCGTGACCCCAATAATGACATGAATTAACAACACATTTTATTCCTTGAATATGGGAATCGATTTTGTCCACGCGTCCAGGCATAGTAGTGCCCTCCTTATTCTTTCTTTTTTTGAAATAGGTTTAATTGAATGGGTTCCTGAATCTAATCTATAATGTTCCTCATATTAAGCAGTTTTATGAGTTGAATTTTTGTAAAGTTATTCAGATGTACAATTTATAGAAGTAGGATATAATTATTCTCAATCATTAAATTATCAGAAGTTAAGAGTAGAGTACATTGAAAGAGCTCAAGTGAGGGTGAAAATGTGGGTAAGACGTTAATCATTGCCGAGAAACCTTCTCAAGCTAGAGAATATGCAAAGACTTTGGGAGTAAGGGGCAAAGGCGAAGGATATTTTGAAAATGAGGAATATATCATTTCTTGGTGTATAGGGCACCTTTTTGAATTAGACCGACCTGAAACCTACATGGACCTAAACAAAGTAGGGAAGAGGTGGGGAGTTCATCGGTTACCGATATTACCTCAAATGGGAGAATTCAGGCACACTTTGAAAGCAAACACAAGTAAGCAATATCACGTCGTTGCACGTCTCCTCAAAGCTAAGGAAGTTGACCAGGTAATTTGTGGAACTGACGCAGACCGCGAGGGACAACTGCTTTTTCAAGAAGTATGGGATGAAGTTGAATGTAAGAAGCCGCTTTTTCGTCTTTGGATTTCGTCTTTGACTCAAGAAGCGATTCTGGAGGGAATGGCGAAGTTACGCCCGTTTCATGAGGTAGAAGGGTTAGCACAGGCAGGCTACGGACGTTCGTATGCGGATTGGGATTTTGGAATGAATCTAACTGAGGGATTTACAGCACTTTTCGGAAGTTTCGATCCAGTAAGGAAAAAGCCGAATGTCATTTCAATGGGTCGAGTTCAGACTCCTACTTTGGCTTTGGTTGTGGAGAGAGAATGGGCAATCCGGAACTTCATTCCGGTTCAGTATGTAGAACTTGAAGCCGAGTTCGAAGCTGCACAGGGGATCTATAAAGGAAAATGGTTCGATCCTGCATCCAAAGGGATAAAAGGAGCGGAGGAAGCAAGAGCGCAGCATAATGTTGGCCAAGAGATAGAGACTGTGTTAGATGGAAAAATTGAAAGGAGCAAAACGGGAGAGAGGGAGATAGAGAAAAGTAAAAGCGAGAGCGAAGAAAAAAACTCGTTGGATCTAAAACGTGCCGAGGAAATCCTTGCAAAAGTTAAAGGCCAAGCGGGGATTGTTCAATCGCTTACGGAAAAAGAGGTATCAGAACCTCATCCACTCCTTTTTGATTTAACGTCTCTAACCGTGACTGCTTCCAAGCGTTTCAGCTATGGGGCTGAAAAAGTCCTCACCATTGCACAGTCCCTGTATGAAAAAAAGGCGATTACATATCCAAGAACAGATTGTAACTTTTTACCCCCGGATATTTTACCTAAGCTCCCCGCTCACCTTGCCGCACTAAAGCAAGGGCCTCATGCGCAATGGGCTCAAGAGGCCTTAGAAAGACCTCTTCCGAATGGAAAACGAGTTATAAACGAAATCACTGCTCACCATGCGATCATACCAACAACAGAGAAAATTTCTCCAGATAAGCTAACCCCTGATGAACAGAAAATTTGGGAGCTTATCGTTCTTCGTTTTCTCTGTGTTTGGTTTCCTCCTGCACGTTATAAGGAGACCGAAGTGATCACCGTAGTCACTGAGGAGTCCTTTCAAACCAAGGGAAAAATTCTACTTGATCTCGGGTGGAAAAAAGTTGAGAAAACGTCGAAGATAAAGGGTGAAACAAAGGAAACTAAAAATACGGAGAACCTGCCACTGCTGAAAAAGAATGAATCGGTAAAGACTCTTTCCTGTAAGGCGTTGCAGAAAGAAACCAAACCTCCGAAACGGTACACGCAGGGTGAACTTCTTAAAGCCATGGAAAGTGCCGGCAGAGAGATTGAAGATGAGATTCTTCGTCAACAGCTCAAAGGGAAAGGCTTGGGGACTGTAGCAACTCGTGCAGCCACTCTCGAAAATCTTCTTGATCGAGGATATCTCATTCAGGAGCAGAAAACCCTGAGTCCCACAGAAAAGGGAATTGGCCTGATTCAGTTAATCAAGGAGCGCTTGCCACAGTCGTGCTTACTTATCAGCGCAGAAATGACGGGTCAGATGGAATACGAACTCGCTCAGGTTGAGCGGGGAGAACTGCAACTTAATCAGTACATGGCTAAAGTGGAAAAGGCGATTCGGGATATCATCGAGGAGTTACGTGGATTCGAGAAATCCTTTGGGAAGCTACCGATTTCTTTGGCTCCGATGAAAAAAGGAATCTCTACTCACGTATCTAAGGATTCGAGGATGGCGAAGCAAACTGCGAAGACCACGAGGACCACGAAGACTGAGGGTGCTCACAAGCAAAAGGCAGATGAGAAGGTCGAGGAGACTAAGAACAGTAGTTCTCCGGAAACTCTAGGAACCTGTCCAGCCTGTGGTGGAGGCATTATCGAAGGAAAAAAGGGGTACGGTTGCCTAAATTGGCGGCAAGGGTGCAAATTTGTTCTTTGGAAAAGCCCGATTTGTGGAAAAGTCCTCACTAAATCCCAGGTCAAAGGTCTCCTCAAGAAGGGGAGGACAGCCCTGATCAAAGGGTTCCTCTCTAAGAGTGGGAAAAGTTTTTCCGCCTACCTGGTGTGGGAGAATTCCGTTGAAGGAAAAGTTAAATTCGAATTCGAGTCAAGAGGTTAATAACCGATGTGGCGATAGTAGAATTTTTATCCTACAAGCTTCTAAAAATAAGTGTAAGATGACAACCACTATTATTTTTGCTAATATATACTGACTATAGTATAAGTGTATAAAAGTTAGATCAGTTTCCGAATATAGAGACGTAGTAGTAGATGAAGTAATAAAAGTAGCAGTAGGGGTGCAGGAATGAGTAGTGACAAAAACGTAATCAGCCAAGAAGAGCTAAAAAGGGGGCTCAGTGAGCGTCATATTCAAATGATTGCTCTTGGTGGAGCAATTGGAGTTGGACTTTTCTATGGTTCGGCGACAACGATAAAAATGGGTGGGCCAGCTGTCTCCTTGGCATATATTCTCGGTGGTTTTATTATCTACATCATCATGAGAGCTTTGGGGGAAATGGCGGTTGCTGAACCCATGTCAGGTTCTTTTAGTGCTTATGCCTATCGCTACATTGGTCCCTTTGCAGGTTTTTTGACAGGGTGGACCTATTGGTTCCTTTGGCTTTTCGCAGGGATGGCTGAGATTACGGTTATCGGGAGTTATATTAATTATTGGTTTCCAGGTGTCCCACATTGGGTTTCGGCTTTAGTTGCCTTATTACTGATGGTGAGTGTAAACCTCATAAATGTAAAAGCCTTTGGAGAGTTCGAATTTTGGTTTGCTTTGATTAAAGTGGTCGCCATTTTGGGCATGATAGGCGCGGGTATCCTACTTATTCTAGGGATTGGTAGCGAGCATGCTATTGGGTTATCAAATCTCTGGGCTCACGGTGGATTTATGCCTAATGGAATATCAGGTGTGGTTTTGTCCTTAGTCCTTGTGATGTTCTCATTTGGTGGGGCAGAACTGATTGGAGTGACTGCGGGAGAAGCAGAAAACCCTCAAAGTTCTATTCCGAAAGCGATTAATAATGTCATAGGGAGAATCCTTATTTTCTATGTGGCGGCTCTTCTCATAACGATGGCACTCTATCCTTGGAATGAGATTGGAACCCAGGGAAGCCCTTTCGTATTAATTTTTGATCGAATTGGGATACCTTCAGCGGCTTCAATCATTAACCTGGTCGTTATTACGGCTGCACTTTCTGCTTTTAACAGTGGACTTTTCAGCACAGGTCGAATGTTATATAACCTCTCCTTGCAAGGAAATGCCCCTAAGGTATTTTCTAAACTAAGTCAAAGTGGTGTTCCTCAAAATGGCATACTGTTTTCTTCTCTCCTGATTATGACAGCGGTGGCGCTTAACTATTTCTTGCCTGGAGAAGTATTCCTTATCACTTCGTCAATTACGACGATTGCCGTGATCATTGTCTGGACGCTCATATTAATATCTCAGCTGAAATTTCGTCAATCAAAAACTCCCGAAGAAGTCCGCAATCTAACCTTTAAGATGCCGAGTCACAAAGTCTTATCCACGATTGCGTTAATCTTTCTCGCTTTGCTTGTAGTACTCATGGGTTTCATTCCGGATATGCGAATTGCTTTATATGTTGGCCCCATATGGTTGATTATCATGTATGTCGGATACAAGTTATCACGTTGAGCGATCTAAGGAAGCTAAATAGAGCTTCCTTTTTGTATATATAGGAAACTCGAGGGAACATTTCACTGAATGAAAGTTTTTTAACAGACTAGGAAGAAACCGAGCCAATTCTGAATAAGATGAAACAGACTTACTTTTTGCCTAATGCAGAATAGAACGGAGGGTATGAGTATGGGAAGTCAATGGGATAGTATCCTTGTTGCTTTAGGTATAATCCTTTTGTTTTATTTCTCAAGGAGATACTACCTACTCGACAAACCTCAGAATAAACCTCCGTATAATCCACAATTGCCACACCCCATTAGAGCAAAAAATAAAAGTAAACAGCTTCAAGTTGTTAGAAAAAGGATCAATCATAAAGCCGCTCAGACAAAGACTTCACAGAATTCGAATCAAGTAGCCAGTCTAGTCATGCATCCCCATAGTATCGAGCGTGCTAAGAAGGAATTCTTGCAGTACGCACAACGATTTCGAGGTTCCTACGAATCTTTGTACTTAACCTGCTATGGAAAGCCCACGGGAGTATTACGTGAACAGGTCCTTCGAAATTGGGAAGAAGGAATACGTGCTACCGAGGCACAAAATTTTATCTTAGTCTGGAATACCATCGTACAAAAGCATTGTGGAAGAAACTACTATTTAAAAGGGACGCCAAGGTGGGCAAGGGATGCAAAGGTTGAGAATGAGATTCTTCAAGATTGGTTAAAGCAATTATTTATCTGGGGACTTTTGCGTGAACTTAGGGGTCAGACTCTATCACCCGAGCTTGGGGGGGAACCTAAGGGTGGTAATACAGGGCTTGAAAAAACGTGCTGGCTGTTAAATGGAGAGATTCTCGAAGAAGGACAAGAGCGTGTAAAATCATTAGGACAATGACAGGATAAGGTGCATTTTATGCATCTTTTTCTTATTATGTTGATCCGATGAAAATTAAATCTAATAGTACTTGACAGGTTCAATTTATTATTGGAAACTTAAGACACTAACATAGTTTCCTTTGAGAGGAGTGGCGATTTGAGGGAACGCATATTAAACAAATCCTATGAGTTGATTAATCGATATGGGCTACGGGGTTTCACCATGGATGATGTTTCAAGCGAGTTAGGAATGAGTAAGAAGACGATCTATAAGTATTTTGAATCGAAAAATCAACTCATTAGTGAGATTGTGGACCGAATTGTAGACGTTGAGAAACGCACGTTTAGCGAAGAAGTGGAAGAGCGCTTGACTTGGCTGGAAAAGCTGGAAGTTATGCTCACTATGTACACTCCCGAAGATATCCCAATGAAGTTGGTTGACGAGCTTTATCGTTACTATCCCGAAGAGAAGGTGAAAATTGAAGAACTTGCCGAATTCCGGCAGGGGATCCTTTTTCCTCTTATTGAACAGGGGCAGAAACTTGGTGAAATTCGCGTAGATCTAAATCCTGCAATTATCATACTAGTTATTCATAATATTTTCATGACGCCTGCTGATCCCAAAATACTTGATAACCAAGATATTACTGTAAAGCAGCTTCTCGAACAAATGAAGAAACTCTTCTTTCATGGAATTCTCGAAAGTCGGGAGGACAACTAATATGACGAAAAAGACGATTTTCCTCATCTTTAATCTTCTACTTATGGTCCTCATGAGCTCAGGATGTGCTAAACAAACCGTTGTTGAAACTCCGCTCGAAAAAGAAAAACTTGTTAAGGTTCAACCCGTAAAAGAAGACACGTTGTCGGTGCGGCTTAGCTATACTGGAATGACTTCCTCAGGGGAGATTAAGAAGTATAGCTTCAAAATCCCTGGCAAATTGTCAGTAGTAAGCATTGCAAAAGGGAGCCCTGTTCATACTGGACAAAAATTAGCCTCAGTCTCTACGACAGAACTTGAGTTAAGCGCACAAGCTTCACAGTTGACAGTTGAAAAAGCAGAGAAAGCCTATATAGAATCACTGGACTCTTATTCCAAGCTCGAAAAGCTCTTCCAGGCTGGCGCACTCGCCGAAGCGGATCTAAAAAAGGTAAAACTTGATCTCGATGTGAAAGAAGCCTCACTGAATCAAGCGAAAATCGAACTGCAATCCAAGCAAATTCAGTTAAATGATGCCGATCTATACTCTGATATGGATGGATACGTCGTAGAGGTGCTCTCTAAAGAAGGAGAAATAATTGCAGCTGGTTATCCTGTCATTGTGATTAGAACAGCTGAACAGAAGGTGAGCGTGGGTCTCTCACAAAATGACGTGAATAAGATAGAAGTTGGAACAGTTGCCTTAGTCAAGGTGGATGGTTTAGAGGCAAAAGGAGTGGTGACACGAGTCGATGTTATTCCTGACGCACAAAGCCGAACCTATAACACAGAAATCCTCCTGAACAACCCATTTTCCCCAAAAAGATTTTATCTAGGGGCAACTGCGCAGGTCGAATTTGAAATGGGTGTGGCTAAGGGGATATGGGTTCCTTTGGCTAGCGTTTTGAATGATGGTGAGGACTTCATTTTCGTGGTGAAAGATAATCGTGCCGTTAAGAAAAACATCAAACTTCTTGACGTCCAAGGTTTTAATGTGCGTGTCGATGGTTTGGCACCAGGGGATGAGCTCGTCACTATGGGGATGAAAGCTTTAAAAGAAGGGACAAAAGTAGAAATTCAGAGTGAGGGTGGGTCTAAATGAGTGAAAAAAAAGGAATAATCTTCACTCTCATTAGAAACTGGCGTTTCACTCTTTTCTTTACGTTAATAGCAATCATCCTTGGAATTTACAGCTACTATATGGTGCCAAAGCAGGAGAGTCCGGATGTGTCCGCGCCTTTTGCAATAATTAAAACCATCTACCCAGGAGCTTCCCCAGAGGATGTCGAGAAACTAGTTACCCGAGTCATTGAAGAAAAGGTTCTAGAGGTGCCCGGATATAAAGCATCTCAATCTTTCTCAAAAAATAGCATTTCAGTTGTCGTCTTGGAACTTAATAATGAAGTTGATGTGGATAAATCATGGAATGAGCTGCGACGCACACTTGAAGATGCTCAAGATGAGATACCTTCTGAGTGCTTGAAGATTGATGCCGATACGAAACTCTCAGAGACTGCAGGGATGATCATTAGTTTATCGGGAGAAGAATATTCGTATGAACAACTCACGGTCTTTGCTGATGAGTTCAAAAAGGAACTCTCAAAGATTCAAGGAATCTCTCGATTTACTGTGGATGGAGTGCAAAACAAAGTCGCCAAGGTAGAGGTGCATGTCGCTGAGCTGAATAAATATTCACTGTCCCTCGATGATCTTGTAAAGCTCTTACAGGCTCAGAATTTGCAAATTCCATCAGGTTCCTTAAGTGATGGGAGTGTAAAAATCAATGTAAGCACACCCGGGATCTTTACCTCCTTAACGGATATCGAAAATTCGGTAATTGATGTTTCTCGTACCTCTGGTGCTATTGTTCGGTTGAAAGATGTGGCAGAAGTAAAGTGGGATCTTGAAGAATCTAATTATCAATTAAAACAAAATGGCAAGAATGCCATCCTCTTGAGTGGATATTTTACAGAGAATAAAAATATCGTCCTCATTGGGAAAGAGGTTCGATCGCAACTGGATCAATTAAAAAGCCAAATGCCTCCTGAACTTACTGTAGAGGAAGTTGTCTATCAGCCAACCGATGTTGAGAATAGCGTGGCTGACTTTTTCAAAAACCTATTGGAGGGAATTGGGCTCGTACTTATTGTTGTATTTCTTGGTATGGGCTTAAAAAATGCGCTCGTTGCCTCTACCGCGGTTCCGCTTTCCATCGGGATTACATTTATTGTCATGTATCTTGCTGGAATTGAACTGCATGAAATCTCGATTGCGGCCCTCATTATTGCTCTAGGAATTCTCGTCGATGATGCAATCGTAATTATTGATGCAATTCAAGTTTTTATCGATCAAGGGTACGAAAAGATGGAGGCCTGTGTTCGAGGCATGAAGCAGGCGATACTTCCTGTGTTTTCAGCCACGCTCACAATCGTGGCAGCCTTTTCTCCCATGCTTTTCGTTCCTGGGCCTGCGGGTCAATTTCTTAAGTCTTTACCGGCTACAGTTATGATCTCGGTGGGAGCGTCTTTTATTGTCGCGATAACAGTAACCCCGGTGCTTGCTTATTTATTCTTTGATAAGCTAAAAGAAGGGGGAGAAAAGAGAACCTTAATTCGTCGGTTCTATGATGTATTTTTGCGATTTGGAATGAAATATAAGAAACAGACGGTTCTCATCTCAATCCTTTTAGTTGCCCTATCTGTCTATGCGGGATCACGTCTCCAGATTGAGTTTTTCCCGAAAGCAGATAAGAGCATGTTTTACATTAACCTTTATTCTGAGAGTGCTGCAGATATCTCGGCCACAGCGAAATTAGCTAAACAAGCGGAGCAGATTATTAGCGAGCAAAAGGAAATCTTGAGTTATACAACTTCTGTGGGCGGGGGGGTGCCCAAATTCTATATCACCTTGCCCAAGGCGACACCTTCCCAGGATTTTGCTCAGATCATGCTTCGGGTGGATCTGAAGAAAGGGAGTTTCAAGAATAATGAGCAATTGGCTGTCTTTCTTCAGGAACAATTCGATCATCAGCTAATCGGAGGGGAAGCCAATGTACTTCTTCTGGAAAAGGCCATGCCAGGGGCTCCACTCGAAATAAGAGTGAGCGGTGGGGATCCCACAGATGTCTACAGAACGGTTGAAGTTATCCGACAGGAGTTAGAGGGGATACCGGGAACCTTAAAAGTCGAGGATGACAATGATGCCAATGAATATGAGTTTATTGTCGATGTCGATTCAGATAAAGCCACTGGAATCGGGATAACCAAATATGATATCCAACGTCAAATCAATATCGCACTCAAAGGAGCCGAAGCTTCAGTCTTCAGAAAAGCGGGTAATGAATACTCGATTGTTGTTCAAAGCGATATTCAAACTAAAGAAGAACTCGAAAACTTGGCGATAAAGTCCTCCATTGCTGGAAACAAAGTGCTTCTTAAGCAAATCGCACAGATTCATCTTCAATCGAATGTTCCAACAATAAAGAAGTATGATGGAATACGTGCAGTCACGGTTTCGAGTAAAGTCAAACCGGGGTATAGTGCGGTAGCCATCGAACAGAGCTTAAAAGAGAAATTAGTCAACTCAGGCTCTGATTTCTCAACGGTTAAGCTCGATTATGAAGGCGAGGCAAAGGATATCAAAGACAACTTTGGCAGCCTCGGAACGACAGCTATTTTTGCTCTGTTCCTAATCTACATTATCCTCCTGCTGCAATTTAAATCCTTCTTGCAACCTGGGATTATCTTTATAACTATTCCTTTGTCAATAATCGGTGTTGTAGTAGGTTTGAGTCTCTTCCGACAGCCTTTATCCTTCACGGCCCTGGTTGGGGTAGTGAGTTTAATGGGCCTCGTAATTCGTAATGCCATTTTGCTTATTGAGTTTATTAACCACGCACGTCTCGAGGGCATGACGATTGAAGAAGCCTGCTACTATGCAGTGAATCGACGGTATCGCCCCATTATCCTGAGCGCAGTTACGACGGTGATCGGACTCGTTCCTTTAGCTATCTCGGGAAGTGATCTATTCATGCCCCTTTCTGTAGCGCTCATGAGTGGGCTCTTAGTGTCAACCCTTTTTACCCTCGTCGTCGTTCCTGTTGTCTACAGTATTTTAGTCCGTGATGGTAAAGGGTTACCCGTAAATGTGAACCCACCCTTTTCGACGTAAACTAAAACTGATGTTCATGCTATACTTCTTAATCTGTTCGTTAAAAGAATCAAGTTAATCCTGACTTTTAAATTATGGATGACTTAATATTTTCTCTAACATTTCTGAATAAATATTCCGTCTTATTGTTGATTTTATGAAGCAAGACTATAAAACCGTGTTCTGGCGCGATTTTATGGTCTTGTCTTTTTGCTTATAAGAATTGGCATAAAACTTGCAATTATTTGTGAAAAGCGGACATGGGGGGTAGTAAAAACTTATTTAAAAAGTTGGAGGGAATTAGAAAATGTACGAAAAAATTGAGATTGAGCCGTCAATATCTTTGGAACACATTGGAAAAATTTACGACATGGTTAGTTCGATCCCCTATTTTCAAGCGAAGAAATCACGGATTAGTCAAATTGATGTGCTACCAGGCGGCCTAACAAACAGTAACTACAAAGTGACTATTGATGAAGTTACCTATGCGCTGCGCTTAGCAGGTGAAGGCACGATAGAGTATCTGAATCGTCCCGCTGAAAAACACAATGCTCAAATTATGTCTGATATCTTGGTCAATGCCCCAATCATCTATTATGATGATAAGACAGGAAATCAAGTATGTAAGTATATCGACGATTCCCTTACCCTACACCCTGAGCATTTTAATGAGGACCATTATCTCCAACTTGCCGCAAAAGTGTTTAGTAAATACCATACCTGTGGGAAGGAGTTCCTCTCAGAATTTAACCCTCTTCGTGAGACGCGAATGTATCGAAACCTCTTAACTCAGAAAAATTATGGCTTTTATGAAGGATCCGAATTGATGAGTCAAAAACTGGATGAGATTGAAACACTCCTGGAGAAATATCCAGCCCAATTAGCCCCCTGCCATAATGATCCCTTATGTGAGAATTGGCTAGATGACCAAAAGAACTTTTACCTTATCGACTGGGAATATGGTGGCATGAATGATCCAATGTTTGATCTCGGCGCGTTATCCATCGAAGCGGATTTAAATGACGAGCAGGAACGATATCTACTTCGTGAGTATTTCGGTGGAGAGCTTACCGAAAGACAGTGGGGCTCGCTGATTATTAATAAATTCCTTTGTGATGCACTCTGGTCCTATTGGGCTGTTCTACAAATTGCCACAGGTAAATCCCATGAGGAATACTGGCCCTATGGGCAGAATCGATATAACCGAGCCTATAAACTAATCCATGAAGGAACCCTTGATCGAGCATTACAAGCTTATAACCAATAAGGGACTTGCTCGGATAAAAAATTGAACGTAATTAGCTTATGAGTGTATGATGCAAAGTAATTGAGGGATATCTGGACCAATGTAAAATAGAAAAGGCCAGGCGCAATGCCAGGCCAAATTACTCAGGAACGTTTTTTATGGTGTTCGAGCTCCTCAATCTCATGCAAAATACGGATTAGTAACATAATAATCACAAACAACTGTAAGGCTAAGATTGGCAAAATCCACAGCATATTGTTCACCACCTTCGTTAGTTACGTTACTCTCAAATTTAAAGGGCGAAGACTAGTACAGTATATTCAGCATGTCCGTGAATGTTCATCGGAGGAGTATGTCCATATGATGTGGAGTAATCGAGGTGCGAGGTTAGATTAAACTGTGATTAAATCCAAGCAAAGTACAAAGAGCAAATACTTAAAAATGAGATAAGCAAGAAAAGAGCCGAAAGGCTCTTTTGAGGTACCGAGGATGGATTGAAGCCAAAAGCGGATGAGCTCCAAGAACGCAAAGATACTGACCCAGGATAAATTATAAGTAGATTGCCCTCTCTCGCCTTAGTGCGGGAGAGGGTTATTCTATTTGAATCATCTTTTTCTTACATAAATTTCGATTTTAATTTGAAGAAACTTTCATGTTACCCCGAATAAAAATCACAAATTGCGTATAGCTAAGTGGATTGTATTGTTAACATTGAAAGGGTGTCTGAGTTACATGAAATGTCAGGTTGAAGATTTATGCAAAGATATTGTTGAAGTTCATCAGGATCTTATCAAATTAGGCAAGTGCAAACCGCCTACGGATCCAGAGGTAGCTGAACTGCGCCAACTTTTTGATAGATTGCTCAAAGAATATCTACGAATAGCGAAGCAATAGTATCCCTATAGTATTCTATATGAGATTTCCTTCTTATTCCGGAGCCTAGGCTTCGGCCTTTTTGTATTATTTACAAGGCTACATACACAATGGTAGTGTGGTTAGAATAGCATCATCCTTAATTGGAACACTATATCTTAACGATAAACTTAAGGAGGAAATTCCGTGAGATTTGATAAACCTTTAGTAGCCTTTTTAATAGGAGCATTGGCAACAATACCGCAGGAAATCTATACATGGATATTACTTTATCTTGGGGTGGGAAGGTACTCTGTGTATCAGCTGAATAGTTTAGTAATTACAATAAATCGACCTAACGAAGTTTTAGGAATACTATCAACATTTTTGACAGGTGGAGTCATTTCAGTCATTTTATATTATTTACTTAATAGGATTGGAACTGACTATATTGTGTTAAAGAGTTTATCGGCGGGTTTGCTAAGTTGGATATTTACTGAGGCAATTTTTACTTGGCTGTTGGAAGGACCAGGACAAATTCAACATCGTCCGATAAGTGATTATTTTTTACAATCATCTGGATCAGCTGTATTCGGCTTAGTTCTCGGTTTTCTTTATAAAAAGTATTTAATTGCGGATTCTCGTATTCAGAGTTGAGCAACTCTTTATTTTTAGGCTCATCTAACAAGGTTGTGGTGTGACCCTGTTCACTTTTATTCGACAAAGCTTCCTATAGATTCGGCGGACAACCTTGTAGTACAATAGGATTCGTGAGTGCCAAAGAAAGGAAGTTTGAGTACCGTGGTATACCAAGTCGCACGATTGCGAATAGCTATTGAAGAAATGCGCAGGGAGCTGCTCAATTTAGGTAAACGCAAACCTCTTACTGATCCAGAGGTCGTAAATCTAAGCCAGAGATTAGATCGGTTACTAAACGAATATTATCGTGTAGCAATATGATTATGATGCTCCTGCCGAAAGGTAGGGTTTTTTTATGTTTAGTTTTTGATTACTGGGTGTATGAATTAATAAAAGGCTATCACCTTTTTTTATGATAGCCAGTTTTTTCAAAAGAATTTTTTAGAAGATCACACCTAAAGCGATAAGAATTAATATAGCAATTGCAATAATTCCTACACCGACGCCACTACCGATGCCGCCACATGGGACAACAGGGGGATGACAACATGCTCCACCCATTCCACCGTAACCTACTCCACCGTAACCCATTCCAAACATTAATATTTCCTCCTTTCTATTTAGAATACGATTCCCAATGCGATAAGCAGAAGAATAATTACGACAACTACAGCGATACCTGCGCCCAAACCACGTCCTGTTCCGCAAGCAGCTCCATCAATACCACCAAATGCCATTTGCATTTCCTCCTTTGTTAAGAGATAGTTCATTATATGCATGGTTTGGGATATATGGAACAATATGGAAATAAAATGACACTGTATAAAAAAGACGCCGAAGATTAACCACGGCGGCTTTGATCTTAGCCCTCACTGTAATGGTGGGCTTATTTATTTACTTTTCTCCCAAAACAGGAAAAAGCTCAACAAGGATTCCCATCAGCACCGATTATTGCAATATACAAAAAGCCATGGAAGCCATGAAATATCCGCATCTCAAGTTAAGAATGACTTAAGTACCGTATTCTCGACTCGAATTTTAACTCACTAAAAGCTTACTGCTTGTTTTTTTAAGAATCTTAGATGTTCTTTCTTCGGTATTCATAGGGTTTTCCATAATTCCCAAGGGTGTATGAAGGCTGGCACAAGATTTGCAATAAGTTAAAGGATAAAAGTAAAGTTCTGATAATCGAAATTGTATACTAATAGAACAAGTTTCATCATGGCAGAGGAGGTAGCTACATGCAAGCGTTAAAATTGGACGAAATTCTCAAGAAAGCGGAGCAAGAAACTCAAATTACCCATGAAGATATTTTGAGCTTGTTGAGCATAACCTCGCAAAATGAGCTAAATCAAGTTTCTCTCGTCGCACGGAAAATTCTAAATCGCTATTTCAAGAATAAGGTATTTCTGTATGGCTTTGTTTACTTCTCGACACACTGTCGGAACGATTGTACCTTTTGCCTCTACCGTAAGTCAAACCAAAGTAATCCGCGTTATCGAAAAACCCGTGAAGAAATCATCTATACAGGGCATTGTCTAGTAGATTCAGGGGTACATCTGTTAGATCTGACAATGGGTGAAGATCCCCTATATCATAATTCAAAGCATGGATTTAACGACCTTGTACAAATAGTTAGAGATATCAAACGAGAAACGAACACGCCTATTATGATTTCCCCTGGTGTGATTTCTCCAGAAATACTTTGGCAGTTCAAGGAAGCAGGTGCCGATTGGTACGCATGTTATCAAGAAACTCATAATATAACCCTTTATAACCGATTGCGAATTGAGCAGTGTTATGACGAACGAATGAACCGGAAGTTACTCGCTAAGGAAATGGGCTATCTAATCGAAGAAGGCTTGTTGAGCGGAGTGGGCGATAGTAATGAAGATATTGCAAATTCTATACTCACCATGAAAAGGATGGGAGCTGATCAAGTTCGAGTCATGAGTTTTGTTCCTCAGAAAAACACACCATTAGCGAACTGGGAAGCTCATTCTCATTTTCGCGAGTTGTTGATCATCGCGATCATGCGTCTGGTTATGCCAGACCGCCTGATCCCTGCATCTTTAGATGTCGATGGATTGAAAGGATTAGAACAACGGCTAAATTCTGGGGCGAACGTGATTACTTCGATTATCCCGCCTACATCGGGCATGGCAGGTGTTTCCCAAAGTTCTCTCGATATTGGTGAGGGGAACCGTACAGTGGAAAAAGTCCTTCCCGTAATAAAGGCCAATCACTTAGAACCTGCTACTTGCGCTGAATATCAAGCTTGGGTTAAATCTCGTCAAGCTTACACTACCCAAGAGAAAGGCGGTATTCTATGCGTGTAGCGATTATTGGAGGGAAATTGCAAGGGGTTGAAGCATGCTATTTAGCGAAAAAAGCAGGTTGGGAAGTCGTCTTATTTGACCGAAGGGAACAAGCACAAGCGGTTGGACTTGCTGATGCGTTTTATTGTTTGGATATTCTCACTTCTTCGGAAGAAGTTATCACTCACCTTGTGGGAGTCGATGTTATCCTTCCGGCGATAGAGGATATTGAGGTCTTGAATGCTCTAGGAGAAATATCAATAATCACCCGGATTCCGTTGGCTTTTGATTTCGATGCCTATGCTGTATCTTCCTCAAAGCGGATTTCCAATCGTCTGTTTCGCGATCTAGATATTCCATCACCTCGTCCCTGGCCCGATTGCCAATTTCCGGTCCTTCTGAAACCTTCAGGGCGAAGTGGAAGCGAGGGCGTTCAAATTATTCATACAAGGGAAGAGTTAGATAACCTCTGTAATCAGAATTCTGATGAAGATTGGATCATAGAAGAGTATCTGGCTGGTCCATCCTTCTCGATTGAGGTTTTTGGATTCGCTGGAGAGTATCGGGTATTTCAGGTCACCGAATTAGAAATGGACAGCGAATATGATTGCAAACGTGTTCTAGCTCCAACAGGGCTTGACTATCCTACCATAGATGAATTCGAAGAGCTTGCCCTTAAAATAGCTAGTGAACTCTCACTGAATGGGATTATGGATGTTGAGACAATTCTTCATAATGGAAAGTTAAAGGTTTTAGAAATCGACGCTCGTTTGCCGAGCCAGACCCCAACTGCAGTCTATCAATCATCAGGAATTAATATGGTCGAGTGCTTGGGGTATTCCTTTGTACAGGAAAACCTGTATATTCCTATTCCGAAACGACCTGCGCAGAACGATCGATATGTTATTTACGAGCATCTCCAAGTGACTCCTGAAAAAATCGAGATTTTTGGTGAGCATATCTTGGCAGAGGCAGGTCCGCTACGTCAGATGACTGACTTTTTGGGGGCAGATGAAGTTCTCACTGACTATACTCACGATAAGAAAGAATGGGTATTAACCTTAATAACAAGGGGAACGACCCCCGAGAATACATGGAAGAAACGCGATGAGGTTCTTCATAGAATTCAGATCGAATTCAATATTCCGAAGCTTCAAGATTCATATCCATCGAACGTTCTGGACTTAAGGAGTTGGAAGATGGCATGACTCGTCTAAAAGAGAGTGACATAGATCAAATTGTTTGTCAAATGAGACAGTACAATCATGAACTCATGAGTAAAACTGGACATACACTTTCCGAAATAGCGGCCCATGCTGTCGGAATGAGTCGTGTGGATGGGTCAGAAGTTCGTGACCATGGTCCGATTGCTGTCATCCCGATGACCTGTGGACAGGGAGTTATAGGAGGGTTCTCTGAGACAGTCGCGGGTATATTAACCTTTCTTGGTATGGAGGCTTTTGTTCCAGACTCATCTGATGCCAAAGGTTTTGCCGAAGCTCTCGAGCGAAAGGCTGAAATTATTTTCATGGCAGATGATGACCGATTTATTGCTGTTCATTTAAAGACGGGCCACTGTTCGGATAATAGTGAGGCTACAGGTATGGGGTACGTTGCCGCTTTAGATTACATGACCGGAGGACTAAAGGATCAAAGCGTTCTCATTTTGGGTGCAGGTCCTGTAGGTTGTGCTGCGGCGTTCTCCGTTCTCAAATTTGGAGGGGAAGTTCATATTTACGATACAAACAATAAAGCAAGTGAAAAACTCGCTAAGGATGTTCTGCAATGTAATAAGAAGACTGTATATATTGAGAAGGATTTGGATTCAGCCTTAAAAGGACACCGGGCTGTCGTTGATGCATGTCCTGATGCAGAATTTATCACACGGGAGTATCTTTATCCAAATAGTTATATTGCAGCCCCAGGAGTGCCTTTAGGAATCCACGCAGAGGCCATAGAGCAAATTCAATCAAGGCTAGTTCATGATCCACTTCAATTGGGAGTTGCAACTATGCTCTATGACGTCTTAAAGGAGGTGGAGTCAAGTGAATCAGGTGACAAACTCCCAAGAAAAGAAGAGGTATTATCGTAAAAATGTTGACTTTTTCAATTTTGTTGAAAAAGTTAAGCTTTGGCCATCTCGTAGTGGAACTTTACATGGAATCAAGTCCATAAACCGAAGAGGAGATAGAGCAGAAATTGTGACTCACTGTAATCGAACCTTTATTATATACAATTCCAGGCACAGCCGTGCTGCTCGATGGATGAGAAACAAGTGGTTTTTTGGTCTTTGTCCAACTTGTAGGGTGCCAGAATGGAAACTGCAGAAATATTCATCGACTGTAATGAGCCAACATTATGGTGCACATCTTTAAAAGTTTTCCTCTAGCTTACTGACTCCATTTAATTCGCTTATTGTAGTAAGCAAGGGGTTAAATCAAATTTAAAATTTGAAATCCAAGGGAGGAAAAAGAATGCCCACATTTAACGACCTTGCCCAAAGCGTAATCGATGGTAACGTAGATCAGGTTAAAGCTCAAGTCAATTTCTTGATTTCCAGTGGATCTGATCCCCTAGAAATCATCAACCAAGGTTTAATTGGCGGAATGAATGTGGTCGGAACCCGTTTTAAGGCAGGGGATATGTATGTTCCTGAAGTTCTCATGTCTGCACGCTCGATGGGTTCTGGACTCGAATTGGTTAAGCCATTAATCGCAGATCAAGACATTAAAAGTCAAGGAAAAGTTATCTTGGGCACGGTTAAAGGGGACCTCCATGATATCGGGAAGAATCTCGTTTCCATGATGATGGAAAGCGGTGGGCTGGAAGTAGTTAACTTGGGCATTGATGTTCCACCAGAAAAGTTTATCGAAGCAGTTAAAGAACATAATCCGGATATCGTGGCTATGTCCGCTTTGTTGACGACGACAATGCCTGGAATGAAAGAGACCATTGAGCTTCTAGAGGAAGAAGGACTTAGAGACAAAGTGAAAGTCATCATTGGTGGCGCTCCAGTTTCCAGGGAATTTGCAAATTCTATCGGTGCAGATGGCTATGCTCCAGATGCTGCTTCAGCTACGGATCTTTGTAAAGAACTTATGAGTGTATAAGATTTACATAATCTATAAGCCGGTAATGGTTAAGGTTATCTCGATGGGATAACCTTTTTCCTGTTTACGACCAGTTGAAGCAATAATGTTAAAGAATTAGAAACTCGAATTCCTAAGTTAGTGAAGTGATAAAGGGAGGAAACCCAAATCCTCTTTGGCTTCCCTCCCTAATCGTCCGATAGGAATATCTTTAGAACTTTGCTTTTTTTCGTGAAGCTTCTTTTTCTTTTGCTTTAATTTCAGTCGTTTCTGCCTCAGCTTCTTTAACAATTTCGTGAAGTTGCCGTTGAATATCCTCGGGAAGGGGGCTTGGATTCTTGAAGTTCTCGAGAATATCCTGGGCTTTTTCATAGGAGCGCTCGACGATATCTTTGCCGCCGTCAGCTAACCAAGCCTCTCGGTTCCTGCGGTCAAGCAATTGAGCTCTCGAAAGCTCCTTGAAATTCTTATAGGTATGATCATGGCTAATGAATTCTCCGCCGGGTCCTACCGCGCGAACAACTTCGACAGCCATCTTATCATCCGTAACAGGAATTCCTTTAACAGTGTGCAGTATCATTCGGGCCATTTCATTCTGCATCACCAGTTGAGCGTAGTCCCAAGTCAGGCCGCCTTCGAGCATTCCTAAGCCGTAAATCATGTTAGCACCTGCTAATGCCGGTAATAAGGCTGTAAGAGTGAACTCATGGGCTGCTTGGGCATCAGGGACTTTGCTATCAGTCTATCCCCCGGCGACCCAGCTCGGCAAATTATAGAACTGGGCAAGTTTGGCTACCGCAGAACTGAAAAGTGCAAGTTCTGGGGTACCAACACATGCGACTGTCGTTCGGAGGTCCATCATGGTCGTGGAAGTTCCATAGACCATCGGGTGGCCCTTTTTCACCATCTGGCTAAGTACAAGCATGCTGAGAATTTCAGCATTGTGAGTCACCAGGGTACTAGCTAAGTGAACACAAGTGGTTCCGCCTGCTAATCCCATTGAATTGACCTTGGCAGGAACCCCCAAGCGAATCGCTTGAATAAGAGTATCCGTTGCTCCTTTTGAGTGAACTAAAGGACTGACGGGGTCTGTGCTTTGCGAGAAAAGAGGTCGTTCGCGGAATTTATCTTCTCCACCAGAGACCACATAACCCATCTTAGCAACAGCACGCATATTCTCAGGGCGATTCATCCCAATGTAGGCATGTTTTGTCGAGTAATTATAGAAAGACTCAGCGATATGGACTTGAGCAACGTCAGGATCTACTTCTGAGGGCCCAATTGCTCGTTCAAAGATAATAATTTGATCCATCGCTTCGCAGAAGCGCGTAACGTCGTCGACATCTTTTTTGAGGGGCTTGCGCATTTCGCGAGAGTAAGGGTCAATCATGCGCACCGCTTCACCGAAGTTGACAAAACCAGTACGATTTCCTTCATTCAACCAATCGTTTTCAGGATTTCTTCCACAGGCCCGAAAGGTTTTTGGAATGGAGCGTAGAGAGTCCTCTACTAGGTATGCAGGGATTTTTATGATATTGGTATCCCGGTTTAGAGTACAACCATTACAATAAAAGATCTCACGGGCTTCTTCGCTCTCAACTTTGACACCGATGTTCCATAGAACATCGAGCGTAGCAAGGTGGATATCATAGAGCTCATCATAGGTAAACATGTTGAGTCCGATCCCTTCCAAGCGGCTGGAACCGGCGTGTAACCCTCTGACTGTCAAATACTTCACCTCCGAAATTATTTATCTATGTGCTATGGTGTTGCCATTGTTCCGACCGTAGAAAAGGGTTCACCTCCTCCCAAAGATTGGCCAACCATAACTTACATCTATAGATAATAGAGCAGGGGTTCCATCACAAATCTACATATATGCAATAATTATGCCAAAAAGTTAGAATGCAAAGAGACCACCCGAAAGAATCGGGTGGTCTCTTTAAACCCTTGATTATTAAGAGGTAATTAGAAATCTTAGGAGTGTTTTCAAGGCGTTCGATACAGGTTGCATTCAATCACTCAAATCAAAAATGATTTAAGGTAAGTTTATTTTGGGTAGCAAGCGTATACTTTCGTATGAGTCGGCTGGCCTTACTTTGGCTAATTTTTAGTGTTTTAGCTACTTCGTAGGAGCTACCTAACGTTTGGTAGGCTTGAAGAATTAGATTTTTTTCCACTTCATTAACCGCTTCCTCTAGGGAAAGGTTGTCGTTAGAAGGGGTGGGGAAATTTGGAACACTTTGAGACTCCTGCTTTGCATTTTGAATTGGGCTGAAGCTTTTTGGAAGATCAAAATCATCGATGAGAGAATTTTTATTGACAACAACTAAACGTTCTATCATATTCTCAAGTTCACGGGCATTACCTGGCCAAGAATACTGTAAGAATAAGTTAATAACTTTCTCAGATAATTGTCGTTCACATTTATATTTAAAATTAAATTTGTCTAAGAAATATAAGGCTAGTGGGATGATCTCCTCTTTCCTTTCGCGTAGTGGAGGGAGCTCGATCTCGAAGATATTCAACCGATAATATAAATCTTCACGGAATTGGCCTTGTCTGACCATCTCATGAAGGTTTCGGTTAGTTGCCGCTATGATACGGCAATTGACCTGTTGGACTTCTCTTCCACCCACTTTATAGTATTGATTTTCATGGAGGACTTGGAGGAGTTTGGCTTGCAAGCGGAGGGGAAGTTCGGCAATTTCGTCTAAAAAGAGGGTTCCTTCACTAGCAAGCTCTATTAGACCAATATTCCCTTTCACATTAGCCCCTGTAAAAGCTCCTTTAGAATAGCCGAACATTTCGGATTCCATGAGTTCAGAGGGAATCGATGCACAATTTACGGTGATGAACGGTCCCTCCTTGCGAGGACTGTTTTTATGGATGTGCTTTGCCATATGACTTTTACCTGAACCCGATTCTCCGAGAAGCAGAACAGTCGAGTCCACTTGAGAGATACGATGGACAAGATCTAACAGATTTCCCATCTTGCGGCTTTTGGTGATGAAATCAGGGATATTCATCTCTTGTTTGCGGAGAGCTTCCACTTCCATTTGGTAGCGATCTAACAACTCTTGGCTCTTGGCAAGCTCTAATTTGATGCCAGCAGATTCAGAGATATCCCTTGCATTTTCAATAATATATTCTAGATTCCCGTTGGCATCAAAAATAGGAGTGGCAGTGGTTAAAAGAGTTTTACCTGTTCGCGTCTTTTGTTCTAAGGTGACGCTTTTCTTTTTTTCTAAGGCGATCGGACTTACTCGTGGAAACCAATAATGTCCATCAGAAAGCTCTTTTGAACTTTTACCGATAATTTCAGAGGCTTTAATTCCACAATGTTTTTCTACTGCATGATTTACATAGAGGACAATCCCCTGAGAATTGGTAACATAAATCTCGTCATATGCATGGTCTAAGATTTTCTTTAGGAGTTCGTAATTGAGTTGGGCTGTTTCTGGCATCATGTCCACCTCGTTTCTGATCGTAACAGTGATGTCGAAAGGGGAGAGGTAAAGTGGGAGAAAAATAAAGTTCATCAATAATATAATAGTAAACTAACTTCGCTAGATCAGATAGGAATTCCTTCTCAGAATGCAGAACCTTTAAGAAAATTGCGACAAAACTGACTTAAGAAGTCAGTTTTGATTTATCAGAATTAAATTTATATTGTGGCGGATTTGCGAAACTGAGCTATATGTACATAATTTACTGCTACTAGTGCTGGCATGCTTCTTGCAAAAATAAGATTTAATATATCTATTCGTTGCAATATTCTTTAAGAATTGGAAAAGGGGGAAAGTAATCGGAATCATTATACTTTTTAACGCTTGGCGGTATGTACAAGATCGTTGAAAAAGAAATGGAGGGAGAATATGTCCAATTTAAGTACAGCGAAATTGCAAGAACTGCAGACAAGCAAGGATCTTTCTCATGCAAAGACAGGACTTATATGGGGGGTTATTTCCGGAGCAACTTGGGGCTTGGATGGAGTCATTCTTGGGATGGCTTTAGCAATGGCCCCCTTTACTGGAGGGGCAACACTCTATGCCGCTCCAATTGCTGGGGCTTGTCTGCACGATGGGTTCGCTGGTTTTTGGCTATTTCTTTATAACTTATTTACAGGACGCTGGAGAGAGTATGTACGGACTTTAAGGACGAAGCCTGGCATGATTGTCTGCTTAGCTGCCTTATTTGGTGGACCGGTCGGTATGACGGGTTACCTCTTGGGAATCAACCTGGCAGGAGCATCTTATGCACTCTCTATTACGGCCATGTATCCTGCAGTAGGGGCTATCCTCGCCTTTTTCGTACTTAAAGAAAGAATTAAACCCCGGGTTTGGTTGGGTATCTTTCTATGCATTTTGGGTGCCATTACAGTAAGCTATGTACCACCTGAAGGAGATTTCCCTCATTTTTATCTTGGTTTGGCCTTAGCCTTGCTGGCTACAGTTGGGTGGGGTACAGAGGGAGTGCTCTCCGGCTTCGGTATGGATATGGTCGATCCGGCTATTGCCATCGGAATTCGGCAAGCATCCTCCTTTGTTGTCTATTTTATTGCATTAGTACCCGCTGTAGCAGGAATGGTAATTTTCTGGGATGCATTTCTTGCTAACGCGATTCTTTATATCGCCTTAGCCGGATTTTTAGGAGGATTATCCTACCTTGCTTGGTATCGTGCCATTAATATGACGGGAGTCGCCCGTGCCATGGCTTTTAATATTTCCTATGCCCTTTGGGGAGTTTTCTTTGGCTGGCTTTTAGCAGATCTTCAAATTACTCCAACTCTTCTTGGGGGTGCAGCCATTATCACCTTTGGAACAATTTTAGTCACTGCAAATCCTAAAGAACTCATTAAGCTAAGAAACAATTAAGGAAAGGTGGAGCAGGTTATGATCCTACCCATGCGATTTCGCATTCTCCATTTACTTACTCAACGTGAAGATGGACTTTCCGAACTAGATATTATGGAGGCCTTAAAGCCTGAATACGGGTCCGAGGGGCAATATAAAAGAAGTATCATCGATACTCACCTTGCTTCGATGAAGGCGGTTGGGATGATTGAAATTGCAGATCTAGCTATGGGAAGCGATGGAAAATTAGAGCATAAATTTAAAGTTACCGATTACGGGAAAAATTACCGTAAATATCTTCCAAAGGAATGGAATAGTGATAACCCATCCAAACCTATCTCACAGTAAACATGTGAAACCAATGTACCCGTCGGACACAACCAGAGTGCTGTTGTTCGGCGGGTTCATGTCGACTTTTCCAAGGAATGGGGAGTGAATGATGGGCGAAAAGCAACGTGTTATTCAAGAGTATGTACCTGGTAAACAAGTAACGATGGCCCACATTATTCCAAATCCTCAAGGAGATATACATGAACGTCTTGGGATAACCAGTCAAGGTGCGATTGGAATTATGACGATCACACCGAGTGAAGCAGCAATCATTGCGGCAGATGCGGCTAGCAAAGCCGGAGATATTGAAGTTGGTTTTTTAGATCGGTTCACGGGTTCCTTAGTCATTACTGGAGATGTTGCAAGTATAGAAGCTGCAATTCACGCGGCGGTAAATACCTTAGTTACCATCTTAGGTTTTAGCTCAACGGAAGTGACAAAAAGCTGATGATATATGACAGAAATGAAAGGAGATAAAAGCAATGGCGTACAAAGAAGAACTCATTGCCCTCGGTATGGTTGAAACTAAAGGGGTTGTTGGAGCGATTGAAGCAGCTGATGCCATGGTAAAAGCCGCCAATGTCTGCCTCATTGGAAAAGTCAAAGTTGGGGGAGGACTTGTTACCGTTATGGTACGTGGAGATGTGGGTGCGGTTAAGGCCTCAGTCGATGCAGGTGCAGCAGCTGCA
Organism: Desulfitobacterium elongatum; assembly: GCF_055378975.1. NCBI lineage: Bacteria > Bacillati > Bacillota > Clostridia > Eubacteriales > Desulfitobacteriaceae > Desulfitobacterium > Desulfitobacterium elongatum. The sequence continues at coordinate 2,145,550 of NZ_AP038772.1, forward strand.
GAACGCGTTGGGGAACTTATGAGTTGCCATGTCATTCCGCGCCCTCATCAAGAATTAGAGCAAATACTTCCGAAGCTTCCCAATTTTGATGAAAAACCTAAAAGCAAAAATTCAGATGCCACAAAGTAACCTACGAAAACAAGGTAAGTGATTAAGACAAGTAGGGAGGGTCCTTATGATTGAGCCCATTAAGCCTCAAGTTTTAGCCGTTCGGCTCATTCCGAATGTTGCACCTGATCTTGCAGAGAAACTCGGATTAAAGTATTTTCAACGTTCTATAGGGATGATTACATCGAATATCGATGATTCCACTTACACCGCTTTGGACGAAGCTACGAAAAAGGCTGAAGTTGAGGTGGTCTATGCAAAAAGTTTTTACGCCGGTGCGGCCCATGCTTCAGGACCACGCTCCGGAGAAATCATCGGAATCTTAGCCGCTCCGAATCCTGCTGAAGTTCGGGCTGGGGTTGATGCATGTATCGATTATTTAGAAAACGATGCATTCTTCTATACTTGTGATGGAGGAAAAACGGCATGGTTTCCTCATACGATTTCCCGAACGGGAAGCTATCTATCAAAGGTTGCCGGCATTCAGGAAGGAGAGCCTTTGGCTTATCTAATTGCTCCTCCCATCGAGGCAATCTATGGCATAGATGCTGCGCTTAAGGCGGCAGAAGTGGAAATGAAAGCATTCTACGGGCCGCCAACAGAGACGAACTTTGGTGGTGCTTTGCTAACGGGTTCGCAAAGCGCTTGCCGTGCTGCTTGTGACGCCTTCCAACGTGCAGTAATGGATGTCGTTGAGAATGGTTTGAAGTTTTAGCAAAGGAGGTCAGTCAGATGGAACTTGACCGAGACTTAGCCTCCCTGCAGGAAGCACGTATTTTGGTTCGCGCCGCCCGAAAAGCTCAGGAAATCATTAAAAACTTCACACAAGAGCAGATTGACCGAATCATCGATTATATGCGTGAGGCCGGCGAGGCCAACTCAGCAAGGTTAGCCATGATGGCCGTCTCGGAAACAGGGATGGGAAAATACGAAGATAAGTGTATCAAAAATTATTTTGCTTCGCGACAGGTATACGAATATATCAAGGATATGAAGACGGTCGGGATTATTCGTGAGGATAAGAAACAAAGAATCTGGGAGATCGCTGAACCCGTAGGGGTTATTGCTGGTATCGTTCCAACGACGAATCCCACCTCGACCGTGATTTACAAAGCCATGATTGCCCTGAAATCTCGGAATGCCATCGTCTTCTCGCCTCATCCTTCGGCCATTCGCTGTACTCTTGAGGCGGCAAAATTAATGAACCAAGCCGCTGTGACTGCAGGAGCTCCAGATGGGGTAATCTGTTGTTTGAGCATTGTGACCATGGGTGCAACGAATGAGCTCATGAAACATCCGGACACTGCGCTTATTTTGGCAACGGGCGGAAGCGGATTGGTGAAAGCTGCGTATTCCAGTGGGAAACCGGCATTGGGAGTTGGTCCGGGGAATGTTCCGGCTTTTGTTGAACGAAGTGCGAACCTGGCCAAGGCGGCTGAACACATCATTTTGGGCAAATCCTTTGATAATGGGACAATTTGCGCTTCAGAGCAGGCTATCGTAGCCGAGGATTGTATCGCTAATGAACTGATCCATCACTTAAAAAGAAATGGTGCATATTTCCTCGAACCAGATGAAGTCCAGAAAGTATCAAAACTTGTTATGCTCCCAAATGGAGGAATGAATCCTAAAGTCGTTGGAAAAGAAGCAAAATTTATCGCCCAATATGCAGGAATCAGGGTTCCTGAAAATGCAAAGTGCCTAGTGGCTCCACTTCAGGGAGTGGGTCCACAATATCCACTTTCTTATGAAAAGCTAACTACAGTGCTTGGTTTTTATAACGTTCGAGATTGGCATGAGGGGTGTGAACGCTGTATTGAACTTCTCCAAGCAGGTGGAATTGGGCATAGCCTGGTCATTCATAGTGAAAACGAAGAAATCATTCGAGAATTCGGATTGAAAAAGCCTATCTTTCGCGTCTTAGTGAACACGCCATCCTCTTTGGGTGGGGTAGGTGCAACCACGGGTCTTGCTCCTTCATTTACCTTAGGATGTGGAACTTGGGGAGGTTCAAGCATTTCGGAAAACGTAACCCCAATGCATCTAATCAATATTAAACGAGTAGCTTGGCTTATTAGAGATCCAGAACAACTGTATTCGCAGAATCACTCAGTACAAAGCAATTTTTCGAATCAGATTGAGGTCGAGAATCCATTATTCCAACAATCAAATCCTTCAACTCCGTCATCCCTAAGTCCAGGAATGATTCAAGAGATTGTTGAGCAGGTCATTCGCCATATCAATAGTTGCAAATGTTAAATTCGGAATCATTAGGAGGTTATATTATGGCTAACGAACGTAGTGTTATAGCCCTAGGCATGATCGAAACAAAGGGGTTAATTCCTGCTATTGAAGCCGCTGATCAGATGCTGAAGGCAGCAAATGTTACACTTTGCGGAAAAGAACATGTTACAGGTGGTTTAGTCTCTGTAATGGTCAGGGGTGATGTAGGTGCTGTCAAAGCTGCGGTTGATGCTGGAGCGGCAGCAGCACAACGAGTCGGCGATTTATTAAGTGTACATGTCATACCGCGCCCACATCGTGACGTGGAGTATATATTGCCCATCGGAGACAATAAATCCTTTGGTGAAAAATAATAGCTTCGGCTTAGCGACTTCCGCCTTCGCTAAGGCTCGACGTGAGTCGGGTTTTCTTTAGAGAAGAAGAGGTGAGGACTTGATTATTACAGAATTCGAACTCAGAGCCAATTGGCATAAAACGAAAGATAAGATTATTACTCTCCCGGCGGGGAGTGTGATTACACCATCAGCACGGGATTTTATCCGCTCAAAAGGAATACAAGTTCAGATCGAAGATGATGGAATTTACGATCTGAATAAAAATACCTTTTCAAGTGCGGAACATACTCGTGCCCTAGCAGAGCTCTCTCATAAATCAGAAGATATGCTCAGAAACGGTTATGTTCCAAAACGGATGAGTCTGAAGAATTCGGAGATTTCTCCCCAACTCGATAAGCCTGAACATAAGACTCATCTACGTCAGGAAACGCTTGTTAACAAAACCCATCCAATCATCGCCTTGCGAGGTCAAATTGACCTTTTTCAGACAGAGTTGATTGAAACACAAGTGTTTTTCCAGGCTACGGGCGAGAGTAGTCTCGTGGAGAAATTGGAAGAAATCACAGCAATGACACGGGAGCTGATGCTCGCAGAGGTAAAGGACCAACCCTTCGAGTTAAAGGAATTACTGGGGCTTAGCTCGGATGAAATTCGAGAACGCTCACACTATCCAAAGAAATACTTTGGGATAGCCCATTCCCCATTAAGTTATACACATGGTGCTGTGGTTACTAAGCTTCAGCATTTGCGAGCGAAGGTAAGGGAAGTGGAGTTGTATGCTAATCGGGCCTTCACGGATGAGCGGGGAGAATGCATACGCACTGATATCGTGCAAGCCTTGAATCGTTTGTCGAGTGCATTTTATATTCTTGCCTGTGAGGTTCGTAGTAAGCAGGAAAAGGACGACATTTGTAAAGACTCAGAAAGGCAAGTCCCAGTCGGGATATCTAATCGACATATACATCTATCAGAAGATGACCTATGTAATCTTTTCGGCTGTGGATTTAACTTGACAAAGCAAAAAGAATTATCTCAGCCCGGACAATTTGCAGCTGTGGAAACGGTCACCTTAGTCGGGCCAAAAGGAACCCTTGAAAGTGTTCGTGTCCTAGGCCCTACCCGTAAGAAGACTCAGATCGAATTAAGTGCGACCGACTGTTATAGAATCGGAGTTCACCCCGTTGTTAGAGATTCTGGGGATTATCAGGGCACCCCAGGATGTATAGTTGCAGGTCCGGCAGGTAATATCGAATTAGAGAATGGAGTCATCGTCGCAAGTCGGCATATCCATCTACACCCTAACGATGCGGAAGAGCTCAAATTAAAGGATGGAGATAAAGTCCATGTCCAAATAATAAGTCAAAGACCGCTCGTGTTTGAAGATGTTCTTATTCGTGTTAGTAAGGATTATAAAAGAGAGATGCATTTGGATTTGGATGAGGGGAATGCTGCTTTACTTGGGACGAGGTCAAGTGGTCTGATTTTGGAGGGAGAACGATGAAGGATGAGTTCATTCGCAATCTTGTCCTTCGGATTTTAGAGGATCCCGACATGCAGCAGTATCTCCAGGGCAAAGCCGGCAAAGAATCCGCACTCCCCAAAGGATTGATTCTATTAGAAGGTGGGGCTGGACGAGAAAATCTTCTTCTTGAATGGGCGCAACGTTGGGGGAAGGAATATAACCTTTTCGTTTTAAGAAAAGAGTATTACTCAACAAATTCGGATGATAATTGGGTATGGCCTCATGGAGTTAATCCAGTAAGCGTGCCAGATGCCTTAGCTGAGAAAAATTGGAGCCACCTATTCTTCCCAGATTGCTTGGCAGATACTATAGCCAAGTCAGCTTTAGGAATAGAGGATACCTCATTTACCAAGCTGATGGCATGGGGAATACGAGAAGGAATTCCGATTACACTTGCCACAAATTTTCTCGGACTTGGCACTAAGACCCCTGAACCTTATCGAAAGATGTTTGAAGAGTATATTCAAAAACTTCGTCAGTTTGGTGTGAAAATGCTCGATGGGCTCGTGGAACAACCCATGCAGCGCTATGAAAAGAAATTTTTATCAGATCATGATGCCTTTACTCTTGTTCCCCAGACGATTCTGCTGTTACGCAAAGGAACCATCATTTCTCCACTCGCTAGGGACACCTTGAAAGAGAAAAAGATTCAGCTCAGGATTGAGACGGAGGGAACGTTATGATTTTAGCGCGTGTAATAGGAAACGTCTGGTCGACGAGAAAAGAAGATTCTCTAAGGGGATTGAAATTCTTAGTGGTACAACCTGTTACTCTTACTTACCAAGAGGACCAGCCTATCCTTACTGAATTTGGGAATACCTTGGTTGCTGCGGATAGGATAGGGGCTGGAGAGACTGAGATTGTCATGATCACTAATGGGTCTTCCTCCCGACAAAGCTTGGAGAATCCTCAAGTTCCTATTGATGCGATGGTTGTTGGTATCATCGATAAAGAAACCTTCGAAGGATAGCCTTAGGTGGGTGGTAACATGAATCAAATTGCGATGAAAGTTCGAGATGCAGGGGTAGTTGGAGCGGGAGGAGCAGGCTTTCCTGCTCATGTCAAACTTAATGCCCGGGCGGAGATTGTGATCGTTAATGGAGCGGAGTGTGAACCTCTACTTAAGACAGATCAACAACTCGCTGCACAGTATCCAGAAGAGTTAATTCGAGGGTTAAGTTATGCGATGGAAGCTACGGGGGCAAGTGAAGGAATCATCGCCTTGAAAGCCAAGTACGCGCAGACAATTCAGCGCTTAGAGCCCCTTCTGCTGGACAAAATGAAGATCTCCATTTTGCGTGATGTTTATCCAGCTGGGGATGAAGTCATAACGATTTGGTTCGCTACAGGGCGTCGTGTTCCACCCGGTGGGCTTCCGTTGCAGATTGGTGTCGTCGTCCATAATATCCAAAGCATAATGAATATTGCCAAAGCGATGACAGATGAACCCGTAACCCACCGTACGTTGACGGTTACAGGACTCGTTCACCAGCCAAGCACGCTCAGGGTTCCCATTGGCACACGATTTCAGGAGGTCTTGAATTGGGCAGGAGGGATAAACTCTTCAGATGTCGCTGTAATCGAAGGCGGCCCCGTCATGGGTAATTTGGTCGCTGATCTAGCAAGCCCGGTCACGAAAACAACAGGTGGACTTATCGTTCTGCCAGAAGATCATCCCCTAGTTCAGTCTAAACGACAAAGCCTATCCTCGATATTAAGGATTGCTAAAACGGTTTGCGAACAGTGTCAAATGTGTACAGACCTTTGCCCACGTCATATCCTTGGGCATGCCATTTCCCCTCACATGTTGATACGTTCTGTAAATTACAATACGATTGGGGATCCGCAGCTTTTGACCAGTGCATTGATCTGTTCGGAGTGCGGGGTATGTGAGGTTTATGCATGTCCAGTTGGGATTTCGCCACGGCAGGTTAATATTGCCTTAAAACAAGGATTCCGGGCTAAAGGAGTAAAGTATGCTGGGGAGATTCGCAAGGAAGACCCGATGGCAGAATTCCGACTTGTGCCAACCAACCGCTTGATTCAGCGACTCCGCTTAAAACCTTATTATCGGGAAGCACCACTTACTTTACTAGACCTTGAACCAGAGGAGGTCCTGATAAAACTTCAACAACACATTGGTGCACCCTCCCTTCCGTTGGTTCAGCCCGGTGATTACGTGAGTAAGGGGCAGCTCCTAGGGGAAATTCCAGAAAATACACTTGGAGCAAGGGTACACGCGAGTATTTCAGGAGTGGTTACCGAAGTAAGCTCAGGATTTATCCGGATAGTCAAAGGTGGTATCGTATCATGATTCATGCCATAGGATTGGTAGAGTTCTCTAGCATTGCCCAAGGAATTGAAGGAGCCGATATCATGGCTAAGACGGCAGATGTAGCCATTCTCGTTGCAAAAACGACCTGTCCGGGTAAGTATATCGTACTCATTGGTGGAGATGTTTCTTCAGTTCAACAATCGGTGAATGCTGGAATCGAGCTTTGTCCGGAAAACGTTATCGATTCGTTCCTGATTCCCAATGTTCATCCATCGATTCTTCCTGCAGTGAGCGGTGTTAATGAGGTGAAAGCTGTCAAGGCCATAGGGATAATCGAAACCTACAGTGTTGCTTCTTCGATCGAAGCGGCTGACCGCGCTGTAAAAGCTGGAGAGGTTGAACCCCTTAGGATACACTTAGCCTTTGGGATTGGGGGAAAAAGTTATTCCTTAGTCACAGGTGAAGTGGCTTCCGTGAAGTCTGCCGTGGAAGAGGGAAGCAAGGTCGCTGCAGAAAAGGGATTGCTTGTACGTAAAGTTGTCATTCCTCGTCCACATAATCAAGTCATTGAAAGTTTACTCATGTAGTTGGGAGGTGTAATATTTGGGACGTTTTATATCTGCTGCAGTCTTACGAGAACTCGCAAAACAAGGAAGTCGGATCGAATTGGAAAGAGATTCTGTCTTGACGCCCTCTGCCAAGGATTTGGTCAAAGAACTTGGGCTCACAATAACCCGTGGAAATCAAGTCCTATCTGCATCAGGGGGTAGAGTAGTCACGGTGGATCAGACTGTATGCTTTAATGCACAATCAACTCCTCCTTCGCTGGCTTCTTTATCTGCTTCCGAAGGGTGGATCCAAGATGGAGGGGATAAGGATCTTAAGAAAAAGGTTCAAAGTATTATAGAGCAAACTCTAAAACCTGCTTGCTGCAATCCTAGAGCACTTCATGTGAGGGGAGATCAAGTAGTTATTAAGCCCTTTGAAGAGGCTCCACCAGGACAGAAAGTTGGCCTGACAGATGTTGTGACAGCCCGGGAGGGAAATCTTTGCGCCGGGTTCATGACTTTCGATCATTCAGAACTCCCCTGGTTTTTGAATTATGATGAAGCCGATTATATTATCGAGGGTGACTTCATGCTGAAGGTAGGAGAGCAACTCTTTCAGGCTAAGGCCGGGGATGTCGTCTACATTCCAAAAGGGAGTCAGGTTGTTTTTTCTTCCCCTACATTTTGTAAAGTATTTTATGTGACATATCCTGCAAACTGGTCTGATTTTTGTGACTGATATAGGTAGAAGAGATTGGGGGAACATCTGATGATTTTAAAGGCTAAGGTCTACAATAAAATCTTTGCCTTTAAGGACCTAAAAGAGGTCTTGGCTAAGGCGAATGAAGAAAAGTCCGGAGATATCCTGGTGGGAATCGCAGCGCAATCCGCTTCAGAACGGGTTGCCGCCAAACTTGTTCTGAGCAACCTCACTCTTGAGGAGATCTATAATAACCCAGTGATACCTTATGAAGAAGATGAAGTAACCCGAGTTATTTATGATGGTTTAAATTTAAGGATTTATCAGGATATCAAAGGTTGGACAGTCGGCCAGCTTCGAGAATATATCCTAGATCATAAGACATCTTCGGATAATCTTTCGCACATTAGCCGTGGACTCACGAGCGAAATGATCGCCGGAGTAGCTAAGCTCATGTCCAGTATTGATTTGGTTTATGGCTCGAAGAAGATGCGTCACGAAGCACGTTGTAATACGACGATCGGAAGACCAGGAACTTTGGCTTTCCGTAATCAGCCAAATCATCCCACAGACCATGTCGAAGGGGTTTTGGCTTCGTTAAAAGAAGGACTTTCCTACGGATCCGGGGATGCGGTGATCGGAATTAACCCGGTGGAAGATAATGTAGAAACGGTAGCACGTTTGCTAGATACGGTGAAGAACTTCATGGTGAAATGGGAAATTCCGACTCAAAACTGCGTACTAGCCCATGTCACTACTCAAATGAAAGCCATCGAGAAGGGAGCACCAGTTGACCTCGTGTTCCAAAGCATTGCTGGAACCCAGAAGGCGAACGAGGCCTTTGGAATTTCCCAAGCGATGATCGATGAAGCCTTTGAATTGGTCCAGCGTAAAGGAACGGCAACCGGGCCAAACCTTATGTATTTTGAGACGGGTCAAGGTTCAGAAGTGTCACTCAATGCACATCATGGAATCGACATGATGACACTTGAAGCTCGGACCTACGGATTTGGACGAAAATATCGACCGTTCATGTTAAACAATGTCTCAGGATTTATCGGTCCAGAGACCATCTATTCGGGACGTGAAGTTATTCGAGCGGATTTGGAAGATTTGTTCATGGGTAAGCTGCATGGACTACCGATGGGTATTGCCCCCTGCTACACCAATCATATGAAAGCAGATCAGAATGATCAAGAGATCGGAACCCTGCTTTGCGCCATGGCTGGTGCCAATTACTTCATGGGTGTACCAGGCGGAGATGATATTATGCTTAGCTACCAAGACACAAGTTATCACGATGATGCGGCCACCCGTGAGATCTTAGGGTTACGTCCGCTTCCCGAATTTGAAAAATGGCTTGAGAAGATGGGAATCATGGAAAACGGCCACCTTACTGAGCGTGCAGGAGACCCATCTATCTTTAATCAATAAAAGTGAGGTGAGGAAATGTGTCGGTAGCACCGAATGACTTAGAAAAAATTGTCCAGGATGTCTTGGCAGAGTTAACCAAGAGGGGATTAAACTCTCCGACTGCAAAAGACCATGTCATGTCAGTAGCGATTAAGAATTCTACGCTTTCTCCCCTTGCTGAGGAGAAAATGGTAAGCCTCGTTTCGGCAGATGAGATTTTGGTCGATCATCCTGTGAATCTCGAAGCCATTAAGGCCATGAAAAAAGCGACAACAGCACGAATCGGGATTGGGAGGGCCGGGTCACGGCTCAAAACTGCGTCTTGGTTAAAACTTCTTGCCGATCATGCAGTTGCCCAAGACGCGGTCTTTGTGGATGTTTCTGATGATTTTTTGAAACGGATGGATTTATTTTCTGTACAGAGTGCAGCGGAGACTAAGGAACTATTTCTTACCCGACCTGATCTTGGCCGTCGCTTATCTGAAGAAGGGGTCCAGACTGTGCTGCAAAAATGCCAAAAGGATGTTCAAGTCCAGATTCTCGTAGTTGATGGACTAAGCTCTACGGCTATTGAGGCGAATGTAGCGGATATCTTGCCAGCTTTACTTCAAGGCTTGAAAGCGTCAGGAATCAAAGTGGGTACCCCTTTCTTTGTGAAGCATGGAAGGGTTTGGGTTCAAGACGAGGTTGCTAAGCTCGTGAATGCAGAAGTGATAATCTCCTTGATTGGGGAACGCCCTGGTTTGGGGACGGCGGAAAGCCTCAGTGCCTACATGATTTATCGACCTAATGAAAAAACCGTAGAAGCAGATCGTACCGTGGTATCAAATATTCATAGAGGGGGTATTCCACCTGCAGAAGCGGGAGCTCATCTCGTGGATCTTTTAAAACAGATACTTAAGGTCAAAGCCAGTGGGGTGAGCCTGACTCGCAATTCTTAAATTCTTTACGAGGTGAGTAGTGATGAATGACACAACAGTTCAGACCATGACGAGTGTGGGGATTGATATCGGAACGACAACCACTCAATTGGTCATCAGCCGGCTCACCCTTGAGAATACTGCATCTGCAACTTTAGTCCCACGTGTGCAAATTACAGGTAAAGAAGTGATTCACCGAAGTCAGATTTATTTCACTCCGTTGCTCGATCATCATTTAGTGAATGCAGTAGAAATCTCACGGATTGTTGAAGAAGAGTATGAAAAGGCCGGAGTTTCCCCTCGGGATATCGACACAGGAGCAGTGATCATTACAGGGGAAACTGCAAAAAAGGAGAATGCCAAAGGAATCCTCGAAGCCTTAGCCAATTTTGCCGGGGATTTCGTCGTTGCGACCGCAGGGCCGAATCTCGAATCAGTTTATGCCGGAAAGGGATCAGGAGCGGCTGCTTATTCGTCGGAAAGGCATCAGATCATCGTGAATATCGATGTTGGCGGGGGGACATCGAATTATGCTGTATTTCAGGAGGGGGAGGCTTTAGATACTGCCTGTCTGAATGTAGGCGGGCATCTCATTGAAATTGAGCCGGGGAAGAGGCGTGTTACCTACATATCAGAAGCAGCTCAAGTCATACTGAGAACCCTGAATCGGACGATCCAGGTCGGGGAGTCGATCAGCTTACCCCTTCTCAAAGACGTGGCAGAAACGATGGCAAGGAGTGTAGTCGAATTACTTGAGGACAAAGTCCCATCTGAGTTAACACGCCACCTTCTTATGACCCCGCCACTTTCCTTATCCTATCCTCTACGAAAGGTAATGATTTCTGGAGGAGTAGCAGATTATGTCTATTCATATCAGCCTCCTTATACTGTAGAGGAAGTTAGTCGTTTTGGGGATTTTGGCCCACTGTTGGGTTGGGCACTTCGCGAAGCTCTCCTCGAAGATGGTTTTGAGCTTATTAAACCTTTGGAGACAGTACGTGCAACAGTTATCGGTACAGGAACACAGTCGGTTAATCTAAGCGGAAGTACAATTCATGTTGAAGAGCATACTCTGCCTCTACGCAATGTACTTGTGGCTCTGCCGTTTATGAGTTATCCGGGTGATATGCCAGAAACTGCAGAGCAGATCTCTCGAATCATAGGCAAATCCATCAATACTTTAGCGACAGAGGGGGATAACCACCCTATCGCTCTAGCCCTTCAAGGGCCACGTACCCTATCCTTCCGAGATATCCAAGTCCTTGCTCAAGGAATTATTTTAGGAATGGAAGAATATCTCAATCATACGAACACACTTATCCTAATTATCGAGCAAGATTGCGGGAAAATTCTGGGTCAGTCAATATCTGCCTTGTATCCTAAGCACTTAGAGTTGATTTGTATCGACCAACTTTCTGTAGGAAGCTCGGACTATATTGATATAGGAAAACCTTTGATGGGTGGACGTGTTGTTCCAGTCATCATTAAAACCCTTGTCTTCTCTACCAAAAAGTAAGGGCTGGAAAAATGGGCTCAGCTCATTGTTTTCTGCCCTAATTTAGTCGGACTATGATGAATTTTGGTAGATTCTGGAGATGAGAGAGGATTACTTCAGAAGATAGAGAATATTCTTATTACTGGAATATTGACATGCGGGAGGCTTTGAAATGAGCACGTATCCTCAAGAAGGGTTAATCGATCCAAAGTATCTTGAGAAACTTCTCAGTAGTTTTTCTACAGCTACCGGATTACGGATTGAAGCAATCAATAATGAGGGGGAAACGGTTTCCATCCCAGGAAAACGGGAACGTTCTGACTTTTGCAGCTATATTCGAAGTCTTCCCCAGGGTGAACAAAAGTGTGTGGAATCGTATAAACGAGCTAGTCTAGAGGCAAATAAATGGGTAGAACCCTATTTCTTTCGGTGTCATGCAGGACTTGTTATTTGGGCTGTCCCTATTGTTCTTCAGGGTATTTCTCTGGGGTGTATTATTTGTGGGCAAGTCCTCATGTGGGAACCAGATCGTTTCTTTTTTAAAGAATTAAGAAGATCACAGCTTCTGACCTTAGATTATGATATTATTCACAAGTTTGCTGCTCAATTGGATATCATCTCAGCACAACGATCGCAAGCCGCTGCTGACATGCTTTTTGTTGTAGTAAATCACCATGTCCAGAGAGATTTATATGTTTTAGAGAAAATGGATGCGACTCAAATTCAACAACAAAAAATTCGACAGGAGCTTCAGGAAAGAAAAACAAGGGGAACTCCAGAACTTAGTGATTATGCTGTTTATTTACGAAAAGAGCGTCGCTTTCTACGCTATATACGACTGGGAGACCGCACTCGAGCACAGCATAATCTACAAAGTTTGTTGACCGATCTTTATAAGCAAGCAGGTGGGGAAAAGACCACGATTAAAGTTAGAATCCTCGAACTTGCCGCTTTGACCTCAAGAGCCGCTGTTGAAGGGGGAGCAGACGCAGAACGTATCATGCTTATACTTGAAGATTTCACTGAGGAAATCAATGCCATGGACAGAGTCGAAGAGTTCTTTATCAAAATTCATGGGATTGTTGAAACGTTTTTAGAAGGAATTATGGCCCTAGCAAGCAAAAAGCACCTTAGCCTAGTACAGAAGGCTCGTGATTTTATCCTGGAAAACTATAACCAACCCTTAACCATTGAAGGTGTAGCCCGTCATTTGTACATTAGCCCCTCGCATTTATCTCGACTCTTTCGAGAAGAACTCGGCTGTACCATTAACGACTATATTACTCGTGTGAGAATTGAACAAGCGGTCGAACTGATGAAGAAGCCAGAACTGAGCGTATCTCAAGTATCAAAGGCGATAGGAATTAGCAACCAAAGCTATTTTGCAAAGGTATTTCGTAAATATATCGGGGTTACACCCTTGGTTTATAAGAATAGCCTATTCTGATGTGGAACCGAAGCCATTCTCTAGGAGGTTATTATGGTTTTTGAAGCACTTAATCACTCGATCACGACTGGAGAAGCGGAGCTCACTATAGAACTTGTCAAGTCATTACTAGGGCAAGGATATTCCGCAGAGATAATTCTAGAAAAAGGTCTTATAACTGGGATGAATCAGGTGGCTGAAAAATTTATAGAACAACGGGTGATGATTCCTGAAGTCCTTATGTCTTCTCGAGCTATGAATGCAGGCTTAAGTGAGATTGAGCCACACCTAATTCAGCCCCAGCGGACCCTGGGTAAGGTAGTCTTGGGTACAGTAGCCGGTGATTTACATGACATTGGACTAAACCTTGTAAAAATGATGGTGATGACCACTGGAGTAGAAGTTATTGATTGTGGCGTGGATGTTACACCAGAAACCTTTTCCAAGATTGTACAAAAAGAAAAACCAGAGTTTCTTCTTATGTCCGCTCTCTTAACGACGACCATGCCTGTCATGAAAGCTGTCATCGAACGACTTGAAGCAGACGGTTTGAGAAAGAAAGTGAAAATCATTGTTGGTGGAGCTCCAGTTGATGAGCTCTTTGCAAAAAGAATCGGTGCAGACTACTACTTTGAAGATGCTTTTGAAGTTCAAACGTTTCTGAGGCAAAATCTTCCGAAACTAATGACTCGCAAACGCTAGGTTGTCTGTAATGTAATTACTTATTATGTACTCACTCATAATTGGATGAGTGTAAATAGAAGTTAGACTATTTATAATTATTGATCGATTTGAGTTAAAACGAGCAGGAATGAGTTTGAAGATTCAGATATAATTCGTGTTATCATTTAACCAAAGGGGAAGAAGTGGAGAATTCAAAAAATTGAGTCAACTTCTTCTATTATTTGAAAGGGAGGAACAGTATGGATACAAGTAAGATGAAACTATTTGAAGCATTTAGTACTGAAAAAAACTTCTCTGTGCTTACGGAAGTCGAGGAGGTAAGACGTTTAACAAATAACGTTTTTGAGTCAATGGAGACTTCGCTAGTTCGGAATCAAATTCTTGAAGCCCTCGAAGAGTATGATCTAGGGACAATCAAAGAGGTCTATGAAATATTTGGAGGCTATATTAACCGTAGTTTTGGTATTTATTCTGAGAGAGATGGTAGACGCAATGAGTATTTCGTTCGCAAGTACAAAAAGGGCATAACCGAGAAAGAAATTCTATTTGAACATTCTCTCATCGATTTTTCTGTAGTGAATGGACTGAGTATTGCTGCACGTTTGATTCCAGCTCGAGATGGACGGACCTTTGTCAAAAAATCTGAAGGATCGAATGGAAGTCAATCGGTAAATTACTTCGCGGTCTATGAATACTTAGCTGGAGAGGATAAGTACACGTGGGATAATCCAATAATGAATGACGAGGAATATGCGAGTGCTGCAGAAGTGATGGCTCTGTTCCATAATGCTTCTAGAAATTTCGATCCGAAGGGCCTAGAACGGATAGAGCCTAAGATTCTGGAGTTCTTGCCGACCCTTCCTGATGTATATCAAGGTTTTGCTCAATTAGAATGTACCTCCAAATTCCACCGTTATTATCTTAAAAATCTTGCTGAAATTTTGGAAGTGATTCAGCGGACTCAGATTCCTGAGGAAGCAGTTGCCCAAATGCCCTACAATCCCTGTCATAATGATTTTCATCCAGGTAATTTAAAATTCTTAGAGAATAAAGCTGTAGGTATCTTTGATTTTGACTGGTCCAAAATTGAATTACGCCTTTTTGATGTCAGTCTCGCAATGACATATTGTTGTAGCTCGTGGAGTGATCAAGAGGATGGCACTTTACTCTTGGATAAATGTTCGATCTTCTTAAATTCCTATCAAAGAAAACTTGTAGAAATCGGGGAACTTGAACCCCTCAATACGATTGAAATTGAATACTTGCCTATCATGATGGCTGCCGCCAACCTTTATCTTATTAACTGGGATGTTACGGCATATTATGATGGAACCAATCTCAATGATTACGAGTATTTAGCCTACTTACAGCACAATGTTCGCCTGATGAAATGGATTGAGGCCCATAAACCAGAGATTTCTGAAATGGCTAAGTCGGCTAAGTCAGTTTAATTATTATTTTGGGGTTGAGACAACCAAAATCGTGGGAGAGGGGATAAAGCATATGGACTTTACTAAGTTTTTCACGAGTGACGAAACGATAAGAATCCATGAAGCCTCACTAGAGTTATTAGAAAATACGGGTGTATTAGTGCGTAATGATAAAGCACGGGAGATATTTGGCCAGCATGGCTGCCTGGTAGATACCCAGTCGGGCATCGTAAAGTTTCCACGCAATATCGTTGAACAGGCGCGCCAATCATTTGTCCCAACCTATACCTTCACAGCTCAAGATCCAAAATTTGACCTTACGATGCCAGATAACCGTCCAATTGTAGTTACAGGAAGTTCTGCCCCGAATATTATTGATCCCAAAACGGGAGAGGAACGGAGAGCCACTTCAAGAGATATTTCCAATATTGCTTATCTTATTAATGAGTTGCCTGGCTTTGATGTGTTCTCAATCTCAACCCTAGCTGAGGATGCTCCCAATGGACAATTTAGCTTATCACGCTTTTATCCGGCTTTGAAGAATTGCAAAAAACCTGTTCGCAGTAATACTCCAAACATGCAGGACCTAAAGATGGTTCTCGAGTTGGGAGAGCTAATTGCCGGTGGAAAAGAAGCCTATAGTGAGCGCCCCTTTATTAACCACCATTATTGCCCGGTTGTTTCTCCATTAACCTTTGATGTCGAGTCCACCGAAGCGGTTATATGGTTAACTGAGCAAGGATTGCCTGTTTATGGCACAATCGTACCTAATGCTGGAATGACCTCACCGATGAGCCTTATGGGAACCTTGGTTGTCGGAAATGCAGAATTTTTAGCACTGGCAACGCTTATCCAAATGATTCGACCGGGTGCCCCGATGATCTATGCGGTGTTATCTACTGTGGCGGATATGCGTACGGGTGCTTATGCACCAGGTGCAATTGAAACTGGGATACTGCAAATGGCTCATACAGAGATGGCACGTTTCTATAATGTTCCCTCAGGTGGCTACATCGGCTTAACGAACTCTCATTCCAATGACGCACAATCAGGATATGAAACTGGTATGAATACGACGGCAGCACTCCTAGCTGGTGCAGATCTCTTTAATATGGGAGGATTACTTGGTAGTTTGATGGCCTTTGACTTTGCTAAAGCTGTTATAGATAACGAAATTGCATTGATGCTTAAACAAATAGAGCGTGGCATGATGTTTAGTGAAGAGAGCCTCTGCATTGACCTTATCGCGAAAGTCGGTCCGGGTGGAAGCTATATGGATCTGCCCCACACGATGAAGAATATGCGTAAAACAGGCTTGCTAACAAAAGTAGCTAATCGAGATATGCGTCGTCGCTGGGAGGATGAAGGCCGTCCCGATACTCATGCCCGTGCGATGAAAGAAGCAAATCGCATTTTAAGTAAACCCAACCCTGCTCGCTTCACTGATGAACTGGATGCAAAAATCCGGGCGCATTTCCCCGGGATCGTTGCTGGAGATTCGGTCTGGGAAGTTTAGGAGTAGTCGTCCAACGTTTTGAAGCTTGGAGATTGTATAGTAAACGAAGATGAAGGGGGTACATATATGAGTATAGATAAGGTGTATAATGCAGTCATCGATTTTGATAATGAGCAAGTCGTTAAATTTGTTCAAGAAGAATTAGCTAAAGGAACAGATGTTTCGAAAATCTTAAGTGAAGGCCTAATTGGTGCAATGGATGAAGTCGGTCGCCGATTTAGTGAGGGAGAGTTTTTTGTTCCAGAAATGCTCATGGCCGCTAAAGCTATGAAAGCCGGACTTGATGTCTTAAAACCACTTCTTGCTGAGGGTGGAGAGGAGAAAAAAGGGACGATCGTAATCGGTACAGTTAAGGGAGATCTCCATGATATCGGGAAAAACTTGGTTTCCATGATGATGGAAGGGGCGGGCTTTGAGGTCTTTGATCTCGGTGTCGATGTTGACACAGATAAGTTCATCCAAACGGCTAAAGAGAAAAATGCTAACATTATTTGTATGTCTGCATTATTAACAACGACAATGCCAGGTATGGAAGAGACGATTAAGAAGATTAAAGCTGAAGGCCTCTCGATTAAGACCATGGTAGGTGGGGCACCAGTTACGCAAGGTTTTGCAGAGAGAATTGGTGCAGATGGATGGAGTGAAGACGGACCAAAAGCTGTAGAGACAGCACGAAAACTCCTTGCCTGACCCTAAGTGAAGACTTATTCGGTAGTAAAGCTGTTCGGCTAAACTTATTCTTTGTATGAGTAAGATAATGAGAATGGAAGGAAGTGCTCTGATGCTAATCGTTGGTGAATTGATTAATGCGAGCAGGAAAGTCATCGCTCCAGCAATTGAAGCTCAGGATAAGGAATATATTCAAAAGGTTGCAAGGGACCAAAAGGAAGCTGGTGCTAACTTCATCGATGTCAATGCGGGCATTTTTGTTGGTAAGGAAGGGGAATATTTGCAGTGGTTGGTGGAGACTGTTCAAGAAGCAGTTGATGCACCTTGCTGTATAGACAGTCCTGATCCTAAAGCTATAGAAAAGGCTCTAGCAGTTCATAAAGGTGTAGCGATGATCAATTCCATCTCCCTTGAGAAGGCTCGCTATGATGCACTTCTTCCAGTCGTTGCAGGGACAGATCTGAAGATTGTCGCATTGTGCATGAGTGATGCTGGAATGCCCGAAACAACTGACGATCGTCTTGCTAATGCTGATAAGCTCATTAACAGCTTGGTAAAGAACAATGTGCCGATTGGTAACATCTATGTTGACCCTCTAGTTCAACCCGTATCCACAAATGGTCAATTTGGTGTTGAATTTTTGAATGCCGTTGAAGGGATTATGACTCGTTTCCCAGGAGTTCACACCATGTGTGGATTGTCCAATGTCTCTTTTGGATTACCCATAAGGAAATTCATGAATCAAGCGTTTGCTGTTATGGCAATTGCAAAGGGTCTTGACGGCCTAATCATTAATCCACTGGATCCCCTAATGATGGCTAGCCTAATCACTGCTGAAACCTTAGCGGGTCGGGATGAGTATTGTACAAAATACCTTAAAGCTTATCGAGATAAGAGATTCGAATTTTTAGGTTAGACGATTAAAATTTGCCATTTATACGTTACCGAGGTGTGGCAGGTCCAACCTCGGTAATTTTCTTATATTTATGAGGGAGAGATTGAATATGGGACTTGTGATGTTTGATTATGATGGGGTTATTGTCGATTCGTTGGAAGTCTTTGCTCTGAACTTCACAGCAGCTTGTCATGACCATGGATTTTTAGAGGTCGCGACTGCTCAAGATGTCATCGACTTATTCGAAGGAAATGTTTATGCGAGCATGGTCGAACGGGGTGTAGAGGAGCCCACCATTGATGCAATACTCGAGGACTATAAAGTGCGACAGGAACCTTTTCTATTAAATATACCGCTTTTTGCGGGGATTCCAGAGGCGCTCGAGCAGATATCCCAAAAACACGCTATTTTCATTATTACCTCTAATCTCTCTTCAGCGACACGAGCGGTTCTTAATAAACATAGGCTTTTATGTATAGAAGATGTGATAGGAGCAGAGCAAGAAAAAAGTAAAGTCAAAAAAATTGAACGAATACGAGCGTTATATCCGGATATGCCAGCATTTTATATTGGGGATACGAAGGGGGATATGCTTGAAGGCCGTGAGGCAGGCGCCCACCCTATTGCTGTAACATGGGGATGGCACACAGAGGAACGGTTAATTATGGGCGATCCTGACTATGTGGCCCATACCCCGCAGGAACTTGCGGAGATACTATGTCATTCTACCTAATTTTTTAGAGCACGAGGATATCGCTCAATGATGCGAGAATAGATTTGAATTGATTTGAATAGATGAGATAGAGAGTACAGATGAGACTAGAATGAAGGGGAAAAGGGGTTTGAGGGTTGGAGATTGAAAATCCACACTAGGCTTATTAAATGAACAGTATGTATTTAGAAAAACGAAGTAGATGAAAGATTAGGAGGGGGAGGGAGCTTATGTCTAAGGTCATTGTTAACCCAGGTGTCTGTGGATTTCTGACTCAGATTGAAGTGGATACCCAAGATTCAAGGAATTGTTCTGTAACCCTGGTTACCCAGTGCCCGAATATCAAGTCAATGGGTGAAGAACTCCAAAACGTTGATGGTTTTAAAGAATGCTTTGCGAAAGTGGGAGATTCTCAAGTTTTTGAAGTTGCTCGAAGGCACTGTAAGCATGCCGCTTGTCCAGTTCCTACTGGGATCATAAAAGGGATCGAAGTGGCTTGCAAATTGGCTCTTCCGAAGAATGCCGAGATTAGATTCGAGTAAACTTTCTTTAAGAAGTCTAAGGATTCGAAGATTGTTTTTGTGAGTCTTGAAGGCCTTCTCCATAAGGAAAAATTCAGCCGTGGTCTTTATTAAGGGAATTTTAAATATTTCTAATTTTCCCATATTAATCCTTGCACCTAATTTACATTAATGTAAAAATAGAGATGAAGCATGGGGGGTAGATCGAATAGATCACACGGACTCTAAATTCGTGCAGGCGGGTGAGACTCCCGTACTCCCCGCCAATTCTACTTCTGAGTGTTCTTGACAGGAGGGCTACATCTCGTGAGTATCACTTGGACAACGGTTCAATCACAACGATTAAAAGAACTCAACGCATCAACTGCACAACTAGAGATGAACTTTGCGGAAGCAGTAAGCCGCGACCGCGCTTTTCAAGATGCCGAACATCGATTGGTTAACCATGGAAAATTACAGCTTGAAAAATTGCGTGACGTGAAGCACCGGCCAGCGTTGCTTGAGCTTGAAGATCGATTGGCGAGCGCATTATTCCAGCATGGATTTGTTCAAGTCGTTACACCGACGATTATTTCGAAATCTGCCTTAGCGAAAATGACGATTTCAGACGACCATCCGCTATTTTCCCAAGTTTTTTGGTTAGATGACAAACGATGCATGCGCCCGATGTTAGCTCCGAATCTTTATACCCTGTGGAGAGACCTGGTACGCCTCTGGGATAAACCCATTCGTATATTTGAAATTGGAACCTGCTATCGAAAAGAATCACAAGGCGCACAACATCTCAATGAATTTACAATGCTTAACCTAACAGAACTGGGCACACCGCTTGAAGACCGACATCAACGGCTCGAAGAAATGGCCCAATGGGTGATGGAAGCAGCGGGAATAGATGGTTACGGACTTCTTACGGAATCTTCTGTGGTCTACGGAGATACCGTAGATGTTATGAAAGGTGAAGTAGAGCTTGGATCCGGCGCAATGGGACCTCATTTTCTGGACGAAAAATGGGCGATCTTTGATCCTTGGGTTGGTATAGGTTTCGGGTTGGAAAGGCTTCTTATGATTCGCGAAGGAACACAGAATGTACAGAGTATGGCTAGAAGCTTAACCTATCTGGATGGGGTTCGGTTGAATATTAAATAGAGATGCTAATTCCGATTCGAGTAAGTTACGTACCTAGTAATTATTTTTGTCATAGAAAAATTTGATTACACCTATTTTGAGAAGTAAACATCATCTAGACTGTAAACAAACATTTACAGTTTATGGGTGATGTTTTTTTGTATATTTAACTAAAACTCCGAAATCCCCTCTCCCATCTCGTTTTGCGGTTATGTCACACATTGGCATCAAACTTGCTTATTCTTATGATGAACACAAAGTGGGAGGGAGGAATAAAAGCAACTTATAAATTAAGTATAACTCTTAAAGGTAAAGTAAATTGATGAAATGGAGGAGGTAATCAAATGGCGAGCTTTGATGATTTGTCTAAAGCCGTAATAAGCGGAGAAGATGATCAGGTAACAGCACTAACTAAAACCTTAATCGATAGTGGGACCGATCCTTTAGAAATTGTTAATCAAGGTCTAATTGCAGGAATGAATGTTGTTGGAACTCGGTTTAAAAAAGGAGATATGTTTGTTCCAGAGGTGCTCATGTCTGCAAGAGCGATGTCAGTAGGTATCAATTTAGTAAGACCACTCATTTCTGAAACGGATATGCCCTCAGAAGGTAAAGTTTTGATAGGCACTGTGAAAGGTGACCTTCATGATATTGGAAAGAACCTGGTAGGGATGCTAATGGAAAGTGAAGGCTTTACGGTCATCAATTTAGGAGTTGATATTGCCCCAGAACAGTTTGTAGCTGCTGCAAAGGAACACAATGCAGATATTATAGCCATGTCCGCACTGCTGACTACTACTATGTTATCTATGAAAGATACCATAGACATGTTTGTAAAAGAGGGCCTTAGGGATAAGGTCAGCATTATTATTGGCGGAGCTCCGATCTCTCAGGAATTTGCAGATGAAATTGGTGCCGACGGTTTTGCACCAGATGCTGCTACAGCTTGCGAACTCAGTAAAAGGCTACTGGCTAAATGATTCAACCCATGGGTGATCGACGTTAAATACAAAATTCTCGGAAGGGTGAGCTGAAAGGTGACTATAAGAAATCCTAGGGCAAATAATCCTCAAAAGCATGGTTTTAGTCTGAACATGTATTCAGAAGAAGAATTAAGGCAAATCCATTATGCAACTCTAGAGGTCCTTTGGCAGGAAGGGGTGCATATCACTTCTAAGGAAGCACTTGATCTTTTCCAAGATGCTGGAGCTACGGTGGATCGCAGTGAATCTGTAGTACGTATTCCTGCGCACCTTGTAGAAGATGCAATCAGGTCTGCTCCCAGCACCATTACACTTGCTGGACGTAATCCAAAGAATGATACTGTTTTGGAAGGCAGCCGGGTAAATTTCACTACCTTTGGTGCTGGTGTAAAAATTGTCGACCCTTATACAGGTGTTTTAAGGAATACGACAAAGGCGGACGTAGCTGGAACTGCATTAGTTGCCGACTATCTGGATGAGGTTGACGTTTATTCTCATGCGGTTTCAGCAAGAGACTGTCCTAAAGTATCTGTAGATTTACATGAAGCTGAAGCTTTTTTGAGTAATACCAGTAAGCACGTTATGCACATTGACCTTACCTCCGGTGATCATGCACAAAAATATCTTGAAATGGGCGCTGCGATTGTTGGAGGTATGGATAATCTAAGAAAACGTCCGATTCTATCTGCCCTGACCTGTCCGCAAAGTCCTCTTCAGCTTCATAAAGAGTGTTGTGAAATTATTATGACATTTGCCCGGGCAGGTGTGCCTGTCAATGTATTATCAATGGCCATGTCTGGGGCAACCACACCGGTTACCATTGCAGGTACCCTTGTGGTTCACAATGCGGAAGTTCTCACAGGAATTACTTTAGCCCAGCTCGCAAGCAGGGGTGCACCTGTAATGTACGGTAGTTCCACTACAACCTTTGATCTGCAATATGCCACCGCCCCGGTTGGATCGCCGGAGCTCGGAATTTGTAACGCAGGAGTTGCGGCTCTGGCACAGTTCTACTTATTGCCCAGTTATACAGCAGGAACATAGGCAGATAGCAAATTGTCCGACGCTCAAGCAGGACATGAAAAAACCATTACAGCCTTGTTACCGGCCTTAGCAGGCGTTAACATGATTTACGGAATGGGAATGCTGGAGTTAGGGGTAACCTTTAGCTATGCCCAATTACTTATCGATGCTGAAATAGCAAAGATGGTAAAAAGAGTGGTTCGTGGTGTAGACGTTAACGATGATACTCTGGCCGTTGACCTCATTAAGAAAGTAGGCGGAGGTAGCGGTAAACACTATCTGACGGAAAAGCATACCATGGCGCATATGAGGGCAGAACAATCCAGAGCTACACTATTTGACCGGAGAATGCGCCAGGTTTGGGAAGCGGAGACCGGGGGTAAAGATGTTGCGGAGTGTGCCGCTGAAAAGGCACGAGAAATTCTCAACGAATACAAACCCGAGCCGTTGGATAAGGAAGTACAACAAAAACTCAGAAGTATCATCGAAGAAGTAGAAAAATAAGTCTTTACTAAAACCCTGAATTTCAATATGTTCAAAAAATAACAGTGAATAGGTTTACTGGATGAGTGGTAGGTGCCATCTTTTTCAAGGGCCAAGACACTGGTAGAAACACGGAGGAGATGTAGGTACATTTCCTCCGTTTTCAATCTTAAGATTCAAAGTTGAAGTTTATAAAATTTTTCTCACAGTATATTTTGTTGGGAGGAGATAAGGAATGGTTATCTTTGGTAAAATAATGATCTACATTATAATGGCTTGTTGTTTAGCAGGAGCTATCGCTTCGGTGGTTAAAGAGGATTCTGAATTAGGGCAGTCATTTATTAAAGGAATAGAAACGATAGGAACTATTTTTCTACCTATCGCGGGAATTATGATCGCTATTCCATATCTAACGGTCTTTATTGAGAGAGCCTTTGGCTCAATCTATGGTTTTATGGGCGCGGATTTGTCGATAGCAGCGACAACTTTTATCCCTAGCGATTTAGGTGGATATTTACTAGGCCAAGTCCTTGCACAGTCTCCTGAAACTTGGATCATGTCTATGGTGGTGGGCATTATGGTTGCCCCGACGATTCTGTATAATATTCCGATTGGTCTAACCATGTTAGAAAAAAAAGATCACCAGTATTTAGCCTTGGGCATGATGTCTGGAATCCTGGCCGCTCCTTTTGGGGTTTTTGTCACATGTATGATACTCTTCTTTTCCAATATCCCCATTCGAGAAGTTATTTCGACCAATGCTGATGCTACTTATGTTTTATCCTTTAGCTTAGATAGTATTTTTATCAACATTCTTCCGTTAATTATAATCTGCGCTTTATTTGCCTTGGGGCTAAAGTTGATACCCCAAAAGATGATTAAGGGCTTTATGATATATGGGAAGGTACTTATGTCAGCCTTAAAACTTGTGGTCGCTTTTGCTATCATAGAATATTTTACCGGAATTTTTTCCTCGGTTTTAGGCGGATGGGGTTTTGATCCTCTTATTGCAGATGAAAAAGATCAATTACGGGCTTTGGAAATATCGGGAATTATCGGGATTATGCTAGCTGGGGCATTTCCCATGGTTTATCTGTTGAAAAAGTATTTGCAAAAGCCCTTAACAAGAATTGGGATAAAATTAGGGTTAACTTACGATGGCAGTGCCGGGCTTTTAGCTGGTTCGGCCAATGTCTTGGCTATGTATGCCACCATTAAAGATATGCCTCCAAAGGATAAGGTTAAATGCATCGCTTACAGCGTTTGTGCCGGTTACCTTTTGGGAGATTATTTAAGCTTCACTGCTAATTTCCAACCAACCTTGATTGTGCCTGTATTTATAGGACAGTTTTGTGGAGGAATTATAGGTATTTTCTTTGCCGATAAGCTCTCGGTTCCGCAGGCCATTAGAATTGCTGAAGAACATGAACGGGAAGAAAAAATAGGAAATGGAAAGCAATCTAGTCAAAAAGCCACCTCATCGTAAATTTTTCATACAAAGAGATGGCTATTGATTTTTATCGTTCAATTACCTACTTATTATTCGTTTCAATTCCTAAAGATTTAAGTTTATGATGCAAATTTTGTCTTGAAATACCCAGTTCTTGGGATGCCTTAGTGATATTACCATTATTCAGTGCTAAAATGCTTTCAATCATAGTTTTTTCTGTTTCCGACAAAACACTTTGAAGTGTCCCATTATGAATGAACGAGGTTTGTAAATCTTTTCTCTGGAAAAGCCTTTCTCTGAAATACTCCGGTAAATGGTGTAATTTTAATATCCTATCCCTATTTTGAACAAAATTCATTGCACCTTCAATAAAGTTTTCCAACTCCCTAACATTACCTGGCCAGTGATATTGCTCAAAAAGATTGAGCAATTCCTCTGAAATATTATTAACAAATAGCCCGAATTCAATATTGCATTTTTTTATAAAATGCATAGCTAATACGCTTATATCTTCTTTTCTTTCCCTCAGGGGAGGAACATTTAGGGTAACGGTTGCTAAACGAAAATATACGTCAGATCGAATGAGTTGTTTTTCAATGGCCTCAATAGGATCCATATTAGTAGCACTGATGATTCTGCAATTTAGTGGTATTTGAGCACTACTTCCGAGTCTTCGTACGGACTTATCCTGTAGTAGTCTGAGTAGTTTAGCCTGCAGGGAAATGGACATGGAATTAATTTCATCTAAGAAGATGGTTCCGTCTTCGGCTTGCTCAAATAGGCCGGGCGTTTCTGTGGCACCAGTAAAAGCACCTTTAACGGTACCAAAGAGTAGGCTTTCTAAAAGTGTATCTGGAATAGCTGCACAATTTATAGGAATAAAGGGACCTTTTGAATGCAAACTCGCATTATGAATTCCCTGAGCAAAAAGTTCTTTGCCTGTGCCCGTTTCCCCCACGATTAAAACGGGGGAGTTACGACGGGCAATGTTACGTGCTTCTGTCGTAATTTTTTTCATTGTACTATTTCCTATTATATCGTCAAGAAGAAACATAGCTCCAATAGGAGGATTATTCTCTTCCTTGCTAAACTTTTTTTGCATCTCTAACGTAATCGCTATAAAATCACTAATTTGATTCATATTGCGAAAAATAACATAGACTGCTGCGATTTGTCCCCTGTAGAAAAATGGGAATGCACTATAAATCATATTGGTTTTTCTTCCATCATTTAAATAATACCAATAGGGCTGTTCAATCAGGGCTTTCTCTGTTCTTAAAATTTTTTTTGTTACTTCGTCCGAAAAGTAATAGGGCTGAGCAAACACATCATCTTCTTTTTTACCTAATAGATCTTTTCTACTCAGTCCTTCCATTTTTTCTGATTCACTATTATATAGAATAATTTCATCTTTCTCATTGACCACATACACAGATTCATGAATACTATCAATGATGGTTTTCAGTAGTTCGTTTTCTTTTAGTAGTTCTTCATTTTTTTGTACTAGTTCTTCGATTGTGGTACTTGCTGGTCTTTTCAATTAAAATACCCCCACAGACAAGTCTAATTTTCTTCTTTTAAATTACTTGTTGCATTTAGTATTTAATTTTCGGTAGCTTACTTAAGCAAAGTTCTTGGATGAATACTGTAAACGTTTTTTTCATAGAAAAATTGTATTACATCTATTTTAGTTGAATTGATCCTTCAAACTGTAAATGAACATTTACAGTTAGGGAAGATGTATTATATTTTGAATAAACTATGCTTCGAAATCCTTACTGCCGTCAGGCTTTGCAGTTCTGTTATAAAATTGGCATCAAACTTGCTTGTTATATTGGTAAAAGGGGAAGGGCGATTTAAGAAGTTATAACTCTAAGTCACTTAGGCGTAAAGCGTAAGGCGGTAGAAAAAAGTATTTATAAATATATAGTAATCTTGTTCGTACATGCTGACAAGTCAAAATATTCTGTAATTTATGACAAAAAACCTATTTTTATTGGTGTGGAAAAAGAAAATAAGTTTATATAAATTTAATTTCTTTTACCCATAACCTAATTAAGGTAATGGAGAATCATTGGAAAGGAGAATAATAGGATTTACTGATTAAATGAGTACCGACGGTGTTAAGCTATCACGCTTTGTAAACAAATGGGGAAAGTGGATTAGGGTAGAGGATATCATTTGGAGGGAAAAAGATGTTAATTGTAGGAGAACTCATCAATGCCAGTCGAAAGGCCATAGGAGAAGCCATTCGAACTCAAGATGTAGAGACCGTTAGAAAGGTTGCCATCGACCAACACGCAGCTGGAGCGAATTTCATTGATGTGAATGCAGGGATCTTCGTGGGGAAAGAAGCGGAATATCTCCAGTGGCTTGTAAAAACTGTTCAAGAGGCTACAGACGCGCCCTGCTGTCTGGATAGCCCGGATCCGCAGGCTATTCATGCGGCACTATCTGTACATAAAGGTACAGCCATGATTAACTCCATTTCTTTGGAAAAGAGTCGGTATGATGCTCTAGTGCCTGTCGTCGCTGGAACCGATCTCAAGGTCATTGCTCTATGCATGAGTGATGAAGGAATGCCAGAGACAACCGAGCAACGACTCAAAATTGCAGACAGACTCATCAATGGATTAGTACAAAACAATGTCTCAATCGATAATATTTACGTAGATCCTCTAGTGCAACCTGTTGCGACCAACAAAGATTTTGGGATTGAATTTCTCAATGCAGTTGAGGCCATTTCCAAAGAGTTTAAAGGCGTTCACACCATGTGCGGATTGTCAAACATCTCGTATGGATTGCCTAACCGTAAATTTATTAACCAAGCCTTTGCTATTATGGCCATAGCTAAAGGTCTTGATGGTCTGATTATCAATCCACTGGATAAACGAATGATGGCAAGTCTTGTTACAGCAGAAACCTTGGTAGGACGTGACAATTTCTGCGGTAATTACCTTAGAGCCTTTCGTTCGGAAATGTTCGAATTCTAGACTACGTCTAATACGAATAACCACCAAAGGAACGAGATAACATTCCTTTGGTGGTCGTTATATTTAACAGATGAAAACTCGACATAGAAATTGTATGAGATAAAAGAGAGTTGGGGGGGGGTGATCGAATGGATCACACGGACTTTAAATCCCTGTAGGCGGGTGTAACTCCCGTTCTCCCCGCTATTTTAAGGAGGCAACTCTATGCAGAATTTAAAGCTCGACGAGATACTCGAGACGGCGCGGCAAGAATCTCAGCTTAGTCGTGAGGAAATCTTAAGCTTATTAGATATCACCACCGAGAATGACTTAGATAAGGTCGCTCAAGTTGCTCGGGAACTCCGTGAAGCGTATTTTCACAATAAAATATTTCTCTATGGTTTTGTGTATTTTTCCACCTACTGCCGGAACGACTGTACCTTTTGCCTCTACCGTAAATCGAATTCAAGTTATCCTCGCTATAGGAAAACCAGTGAAGAAATCATGGTTACTGCCCATTGCTTAGCTGATTCTGGGGTACATCTATTAGATCTAACCATGGGTGAGGATCCACTGTATCATAATCAAAAACAGGGATTTGATGATCTCCTAAAAATGGTCAAAGAGATAAAACGAGAAATAAAAACTCCGATTATGATTTCCCCGGGCGTGGTTTCTCAGGAAATCCTATGGAAATTCAAAGAAGCGGGAGCAGATTGGTATGCCTGTTACCAAGAAACTCATAATAAGACCCTTTATAATCAATTGCGAATTAAACAGAATTATGATGAACGGATGAATCGGAAGATTACGGCTAAAAAAATGGGTTATTTGATTGAAGAAGGTTTATTAGCCGGAGTCGGAGATACCAATGAGGATATTGCAGATTCTATCCTTACTATGAAAAGAATTGGGGCTGACCAAGTTCGGGTCATGAGCTTCGTCCCTCAGGAAAATACACCCTTAGCGAATTGGAAAACAAATTCACATTTTCGTGAGCTGTTAATCATTGCTATTATGCGTCTGGTCATGCCCGATCGATTGATACCAGCCTCCCTCGATGTCGATGGTTTAAAGGGATTAGAACAACGGCTGAATTCCGGAGCAAATGTCATTACATCAATTATTCCGTCTTCCTCGGGTATGGCCGGGGTCTCTCAAAGTACTCTGGATATTGATGATGGAAATCGGTCAGTTGGGAAGGTTCTCCCCGTTCTGAAAGCCAACAGTTTAGAACCTGCAACTCTTGGAGAATATCAAGCCTGGGTGAACTCTCGTCAAGCAATGCACACTTACTCGGGGGAAGGAGTTATTCAATGCGGGTAGCGATTATCGGAGGGAAGCTGCAAGGGGTTGAAGCGACTTATTTGGCAAAGAAGGCGGGTTGGGAAGTCGTACTATTTGACCGTAGAGAACTTGCTCAAGCGTCACGCCTGGCCGATAGATTCCATTGTATGGATATTCTTGCTTGTACGAAAGAATTTATTTCTTGCCTTGATGGAATCGATGTGATTCTGCCAGCGATTGAGGATAGAGAGGTGCTAAGGGCTCTACAGGAAATTTCAACAATGACTAAAATTCCATTGGCTTTTGACCCCGTTGCCTATTCCGTTTCTTCATCAAAGCGTATTTCTAATCGACTGTTCCGTGATTGGGAAGTTCCGTCTCCCCGTCCATGGCCAGAATGCAACTTCCCGATTCTTCTAAAACCATCTGATCGGAGTGGAAGTGAGGGAGTTAGAGTAATTCATACGAGAGAAGAGTTAGATGATATCCAAGGGAGTAACCTTAATGAAGATTGGATCATAGAAGAGTATCTCGAGGGTCCATCCTACTCGATTGAGGTTTTCGGATTTGCGGGAGAATACCGGGTATTTCAGATTACACAATTAGAAATGGACGGGCAGTACGATTGCAAGCGGGTTCTTGCCCCTGCTGAACTTGATTATTCGCTCATGACGCAATTCGAAGAGCTTGCCCTAAAATTAGCGAATGAGCTTTCCCTGAATGGAATTATGGATGTCGAAACGATTCTTCATGACGGAAAGCTTAAAGTCTTAGAGATTGATGCACGTTTACCAAGTCAGACCCCTACTGCAGTCTATCACTCATCGGGGATCAATATGGTAGAATGCTTGGGTTACTCTTTTGTACAGGGAAATCTATATGTGCCTATTCCAAAGTGGCCTGCACAGAACGAGCGATATGTTATTTATGAGCATTTTCTAGTGACTAAGGAGAAAATCGAGACCTCTGGTGAACATATCTTGGCACAAGCAGGTCCACTAAGATTATTAACGGATTTCTTCGGAGCAGATGAGGTTTTAACAGACTATACTCCCGATAAGAAGGAATGGGTATTAACCTTAATCACTCGAGGTGAAAGTATCGAGGATACTCGGAAGAAAAGAGATAAAGTTCTTCAGAGTATTCAGGAAAAATTCGAAATTCCTAAAGTGTTAGATCCCTATCCTATGAGCTTAAATAAGGAGCTGAATAGTTATGACCCGTCTCAGAGAAAGCGATATCAACTTAATTGTCCGGCAAATGAAGGAGTACAACGAAGAGTTAGTGCGAAAGACCGGTCATACACTTTCCGATATCGCAGCCCATGCTGTTGGAATGCACTGTACAGACGTGCATGATCCAGGCCCTATTGCTGTGTTACCCATGACCTGTGGACAGGGAGTCATTAGCGGATTCTCTGAAACTGTTGCAGGAATATTAACGTTTCTTGGAATGAGTACATTTGTTCCTTCCTCCACAGATGCTAAGGGTTTTGCTGAAGCCTTGGAGCGTGGGGCAGAAATTGTCTTTATGGCCGATGATGACCGATTTATTGCAGCTCATCTGAAAACAGGGCGATTCTCTGATAATAGCGTGGCAACAGGAAAGGGATATGTTGCAGCTTTAGATTATATGACCGGAGGGCTAGAGGAGCAGAGTGTACTGATATTGGGCGCAGGACCAGTGGGGCGATCTGCGGCTTTTTCGATTCTCGACTTCGGAGGAAAAATTCATATTTACGATAAGGATAATAAGGCAAGTGAAAAATTGGCTCAAGACGTCTTTAGTCAACGCGGTAAGAGTGTTTTTATTGAAGGCAATCTGGATTCGGCCTTGAAGAGCCATCGAGCAATACTTGTTGCCTGTCCCGAAGCTGGGTTTATTACAGAGAATCATCTTTATTCTGATAGTTTTGTGGCGGCCCCCGGAGTGCCTTTAGGTATTCATTCCGAGGCTTTGGATCAAATCTCATCACGTTTGGTTCATGATCCAGTTCAATTGGGAGTGGCGACAATGCTTTATGAAATCTTAAGAGGCTGAAATTTAAAAGAGTGTATCGAGTTTTTTGTATCATGTGATTATTCATGCTAAAAGGAGATGAGATCAAATGGTCCAAGCGGCTCTCAAAGAAAAGAAAAGGTATTATCGTAAAAATGTAGATTTCTTTAATTTAATAGAAAAGATCAAACTATGGCCATCCCGTAAGGGTACATTACATGGAATTAAGTCCATGACGCGAAGAGGAGATATGGCAGAGATTTTAACTCACTGTAATCGACGTTTTATTATCTACAATTCTAAACATGGCCGAGTCGCACGTTGGATGAGGAACAAATGGTTTTTTGGACTCTGTCCTACGTGTAAGGTGCCGGAGTGGAAGCTCCAAAAGTATTCATCGACGGTTATGAGTCAACATTATGGAGCACACCTTTAAAATAAGTAACCATTCGTCAAATCACTTGAGGAAAGGCAATAGAGGTCATAGAGGTTGCTAATCTATGCATAAAGGGAGTCAAGCTTGCGTCACCGCAACTTGGCTCCCTCTTGTTCATGTTTACTCTGTTTCCTCACCTGCAGCTAATAAAGCAGTTGTCTCTTCGATAGGCAGCGTTTGTACACTTTTAAGCTTCCGTTCGATCGTCCGCGACTTCTTCGTGGCTGTATCGATCGTATTGCTCGCTTCTTGTAATTTCTTCTGAGTCTTTTCGAGAATCTCAACAAACTTTCCAAATTCGGTTTTTACTGCACTTAGCAGGTTCCAGACTTCACTGGATCGTTTTTCAATCGCTAATGTTCTGAAACCCATTTGTAGGCTATTGAGAAGAGCTGCGATCGTTGTAGGCCCTGTAATTACGACTTTATAGTCTCTTTGTAACATTTCGACGAGTCCAGGTCTACGAAGGACTTCGGCGTAAAGCCCTTCAATAGGAAGGAAGAGTATCCCGAAATCTGTCGTATGGGGTGGATCAATATATTTTTCGCGAATGGTTTTTGCTTCTGTCTTGATTCGATACTCAAGGGCTTTCCCCAATTCTTCAATCCGAGGGAGGTTAGCCTGATCTTGTGCTTCAAGAAGGCGCTCATAATCTTCCATCGGGAACTTGGCATCGATCGGTAAATAGATGATTCCATCATTTCCATCCTTCGCAGGAATCTTAATGGCATACTCTACTCGGTCATTACTCCCGAGTTTTGTTATGACATTCGTGGTATATTGCTCAGGAGTGAGGACTTGTTCCAAGAGATTTCCCAGTTGTATCTCTCCCCATGTACCTCGAGTTTTAACATTGCTTAAGACCTTCTTTAGATCCCCTACACCTGAAGCCAGAGATTGCATTTCTCCTAGTCCTTTATGTACGAGCTCTAGTCGATCGCTAACAAGTTTAAAGGATTCTCCGAGACGCTGCTCTAAGGTGGAGGTAAGCTTTTCATCGACTGTTGCTCTCATCAATTCGAGTTTTTGAGAATTGTCTTGCTGAAGAAGGTGAAGCCGTTCTTCTACGGTTTTGCGAAGCTGTTCTAACTTTTGTTCATTCGTCTGGGAAAGGTTATTCATCTGACGAGCAAAGATATCGAGTTGGCTCCGCTCGAGGTTAGCTATCTCAGTCATTTGAGAGAGTACCGAGTCATTAAAGCGTTTTAGAGATTGACTCATCTCTTCACGAGCGAGGCGAGAATTTGAGGTGCCTTCTTCACGATTGCGAGCAATTTCATCTTGAAAAACTCGCTCTTGTCGTTCTAGGTTCTTTTCAAGCAAGAGCAATTTGTTATCGAGATAACCAAGTTTCGTATCAAGTCCTTTCAGGGAATCGTCGAAATTTGAAATTTTGATTCTTGAAAACTGGAATAAAAGAAGGAGTATAAGAACAATAGAGAGTCCCGCCATACCTGTATTCACCATTAGAAAAGTCTCATTCATAAAAATTCCTCCAAAACATGATGTCTATGCAGTGTCCCTTAGGACATTGTAATTGCGCTAAGCACCTAGGTTATACAGTACTTACTTTACCACATTTAAAGGACATTTTTCTGAAACTCTTGCACTCTGACCAAATTTGATTAAAATATTAATTGTAGAATATTGGGTAATATAATTTAATGGAGGATTTAAAGTCGATGAGTAATATGGAGACCAAAGAGTTCCAAACAGAAATCAGGCAGTTGCTCGATATTGTAATTAACTCTCTATATACAGATCAAGAGATTTTCTTACGTGAGCTGATTTCGAATGCTGCCGATGCTTCAGAAAAATTACGGTATATACAGCTAACAGGCCTGGAAATCAATGATAAGGATCAATTACTCGAAATTCGAATTACACCGGACGAGGAAGCTAAAACTTTAACGATCGAAGATGCTGGGATCGGAATGACGAAAGAAGATTTAATAGAGAATCTAGGAACCATTGCTCATTCTGGGTCAAAGGCATTTATTCAACGTTTAGCAGAAGCTGGGGATAAAAAGGATGTTAACTTGATTGGACAATTTGGGGTTGGCTTTTATTCAGCCTTCATGGTTGCAGATAAAGTTACCCTGACCACACGGTCTTACCAATTAGATGCTCAGGGGTATCGTTGGGAATCTGATGGTAGAGGAAGTTATAGTATCTCTGAAGAACAGGATCTTCCCCGCGGAACTCGAATTACACTACATCTCAAAGAAGATGCTTTAACTTATGCAAATATGGATACGGTCAAACGCATCATTAAACAGTATTCGAGCTTCGTTCCTTATCCAGTGCTAGTAAATGAAGATAAGATTAATACAGTACAAGCACTATGGACAAAGAACAAGAATGAAATTACCGAGGAGGATTATACCGAATTCTATAAGTTTATCGCCAATGCATATGATGAGCCAATGTTTAAGATGCATTTTTCCTCGGATGCACCTATTAATATCAACACTTTGCTTTTTGTACCAAAATCCAATCTTGAACGCTTTGGCTTTGGGCGCATGGAAGCAGGAGTCAATCTCTATTGTAAAAAGGTTTTAATTCAAGAAAAAGCCAAGGATATTTTACCTGAGTGGCTTCGTTTCGTGAGAGGTGTCGTTGATAGTGAAGAACTCCCACTGAACATTTCCCGCGAAACCATGCAAGACAGCGCCTTAGTCGCCAAACTTAACAAAGTGGTTACTAGCCGTTTTCTTAAGTTCCTCGATGAGCAAGCGAAGTCTGAACCTGATAAATTCAAAGAGTTCTGGAATGAATTTGGGATCTTCATTAAAGAAGGGGCTGCCAACGATTTTACTCACCGTAATGAACTTGTGAAGCTACTGCGGTTTGAATCCTCTAAAACTTCTGAAGGAGAAATGATTTCTCTTGATGGTTATGTCAGCCGGATGAAGGAAGGGCAAGAAGCAATTTATTTTCTGAATGGTCCGACCCGTAAAGTCATTGAAGAGGGGCCCTATCTAGAGGCCTTCCAGGATAAGGACTATGAGGTTATCTATACCTACGAGGGAATCGATGACTATGTCTTTGATATGCTTAGAGAATATGATGGTAAAAAACTAATATCTGCGGATCATTCCGATTTAAACCTTTCTGGAAACGAATCTGTCAATGAGGGAGACGAAGAAGCCCGGTTGAATGAGGATGAGACTAAAGAATTTAGTGCTTGGCTTAAGGAAACACTAGGCACGAAAGTAACTGAAGTTCGAGAGTCTAAACGATTAGTAGATAGCCCTGCAATCATTCTTAGTCATTATGGAACACACAGTATGCAAAGGATGATGCAACTGATGAATCGTGATCTTCAGGACGTTCCCCCGGGAATTTTAGAAATCAACCCCAAACATGCACTCATTGAGCGCCTCAATGAGCTGAGAAAACAAGAAGACTCCTTTGCATTACTCGCAGCTGAGCAGCTCTTTGCTAATGCTCAAATAGCAGCTGGTATCATCGTGGATCCACGTAGCATGGTTCATCGTCTCAATGAAATCTTAGAAAAGGCCCTAGGGTAAGAGTTAATCTAATAAGAAATAAAGGGTTTTAATTCAAAAAAGGCTATTTCGAAAGAGCTTATATCTATCGAAATGGCCTTTTTTGTCGTTTTTGGCATGAAGCATTCAAAATGTGATTGGAATCACAACTTTTTCTTTCTAACAAAGCTATGCTTGATTTAAAAAGGGGGAACTTATTATGAATTCAAGCTGTTCCAAAAGTTAAGACGGTAGATATACTCTACCAAAAGTTAAGACGGTAGATATACTCTAAATACTCAGCATCGGCATATAAATACTTCTATAACCTCTAAAACCCTTGTGGGTATACTACACGAATTTATTCTGGGTATAACACTACTTACATTAGCTAGTAGATTCCTATGAATTGGAGTGATCTAAAGTGGGAAAAGGAAAAGTTAAGCTATCGCGGCGCCAATTTCTTCAAGCGACGGCTGCCACAGGTGTTCTAATCGGAACGGTGGG
Source organism: Desulfitobacterium elongatum (assembly GCF_055378975.1). NCBI lineage: Bacteria > Bacillati > Bacillota > Clostridia > Eubacteriales > Desulfitobacteriaceae > Desulfitobacterium > Desulfitobacterium elongatum. The sequence goes on from NZ_AP038772.1 coordinate 2,180,718, forward strand.
AGCAGTAGGAGTTGCAAAGAAGGCAATCGCAGAGGGGGAATCTACGCCTCCAAATATTAAAACAATAAGGACGACGTGTTCTCCGAACTGTACGGGTGCCTGTGGAATGAACGCCATCGTAGAAAATAATGAGATTAGGGCTATCGTGCAAGCGGCTGATTATCCAGATCCAGAGTATAATCCCCGCGGTTGTCTCAAGGGATTATCCATGATGAACCTAGTCTATGGACCTGATCGATTACAAACCCCGCTGATTCAAAAGGGTAAACCCGGTTCAAAGGAATTTCAAAAGTCCACGTGGGATGAGACGTTGGACTTTACAGCAAAACGTCTTAAGGAAATTGCCGAAAAATATGGACCTGAATCGATTGGCGTGATTTTCCAAGTCGGGGGGACGGGATATGTTCACAAGGGGGCAATGGTCCGTTTATCCACACTAGCAGGTTGGAACATGCACCACGCCTATGATCAAAATGGAGATTTACCGATGTTCTGGCCGATGACCTTTGGGGTACAGTCGGAAGAACTCGAACCGCTCGAATGGCTCAATTCACGTTACGTCGCAATCTTCGGTTCGAATATTATGGCGACCCGCCTCCCGGATGCTCACTTCCTCGTTGAGGCGAGAAATCGCGGGGCAAAGATTGCTGTCTTCGACCCCAACTTTAGTCCAACAGCAGCTAAAGCTGATGAATGGATATCGATTAAAGGGAGCAGTGATGCAGCGGTTGGGCTTGGCATTTCGAAAGTGATTCTTGATGAAAAGCTCTATGATGATGCATTCATTAAAACGTATACCGATATGCCTCTTCTTGTCCGCTTAGATAACGGAAAACGCCTAAAAGCAGATGAGGTACAGGGACTTACTAAACCCATAGATACACCGACTTATCGGGAAGCTTATGTTGCGTATAACGGTCAATTCATTGTCGTTCATCCAGAAAAGCTAGATCTTCCACTCGACATTATTCTCGAAGGGGAAGTCGAGGTTCTTCTTAAGAGTGGGGAAAAAGTCAAAGCAGCACCGGCTTTTAAGCTTCTTAAAGAAAGCTTGAAAAAGTATACCCCTGAAGAAGTAGAAAAGGAGTCTGGGATTAAGAAGGATACTCTCGTACGTGTTGCTCGGGAAATGGCAACGATCAAGCCTCTACACATTGTGTATGGTGCAAGTAATTATCAATGGTATCATGGAGATCTCAAAGGAAGGGCTCTTGCTTTGATTAACGTTCTGACAGAGAACCTTGGAAGTTCGGGTGCAGGGATCTCAACATATGCTGGACAATACCGTATCCGCCTAAAAGTCGCTCAGTGGTGGGTTCCTGAAGGACGTAAACAAAACTGGCTCCCGTGGTTATATGTCTTAAACGGCCCCACGAAAACGATGAAGGCAAAGTATCCAGAACATGGAATTAAGGCCTTGATCGTAGGGTGGGGAAATCCCTTTGATCAGCACAACATGTCGAACAAACTTCGGGAAATGGTCGATACGGGTGATCTCGAATTCGTTGCAACAATGGACTTCCAGATGACCACAAGCTGCCAGTATAGCCATGTCGTACTCCCCGCTGTGACTTGGTATGAAAAAATGGAGCTCGTTGCGACTCCAGTACAACCGTATTTGCAGCTTCAGCAGCCTGCAATTAAACCCGTTTATGAAGGAAAACCAGAGCTCTGGATTATGAGGGAACTGGCTAAACGATTAAATCCAGAATTTGAGAAATACTTTTACCCTGGACTTGACCCCGACCAAGCGGCAGAAGAAGCGATCAAACTTCTTTTAAAAACCGGAGGACCTGCAGTAGAAGGGATTACGCTGGAACAACTGAAAAAGGGACCCGTACGTTTGAAATCCGAAGTCCCAGGAAATCGTCAGATTCCTTTTTATGAGCAAATCCAACATAAGAAGCCCTTCCCACCGGAAAGCCTTCCAGCAAAACTTGAGCAGACGGCACAATTTGTGAAAAGTGGGCGAATTGAATTTTACAAAGATGAAGATATTTTCCTTCAAGCTGGAGAAGCACTGCCCGTTCATAAACCTCCTTTTGAGGAAAGCGAGTATGTGCTCAACCCAAAGGCTCGTGAGAAATACACGTTTTCTTATGTTACTCGGAATGCAATCTATCGCGTGCACTCCACTCATTCTAATAATATTTGGATGAACGAACTCCAAGAGGGTAAACCCCATGTTTGGTTGAGTCCTACAGATGCATCTGAAAAGGGTATTAAAGATGGGGACGAAGTCGAGATTTATAATGACCGAGGGAAAATTACCGCTTTCGCTATCGTGGACCCAGGAGTTGGTCGAAAAGTGGCCGTCTTTGAAGAAGGGTGGTGGAGTCGGTATTTGAAAGGAGCTTCATTTAATTCCTTAACGTATCCTTTTATTAAGCCGACTCATGAAGTATACTTTGTTCCCGGGATGTGGGCCCCGAATACTGCATGGAATGAATGCCTCTGTGATGTAAAGAAGGTGGGTGATGCACTATGAGAATGGGCATGGTGATCGACTTAGATAAATGTATTGGGTGCCGTTCGTGTGCGGTAGCGTGTAAATCCCATAATGCTCAACCCCCAGGAACCTGGTGGAACCGAGTATTTACTCCCGGGAGTTCCTTTCATCAGACTGCTGTCGGCGAAGGCGGGCACTTACAGATGAATTTCCTCCCCGTTTCTTGCCAAATGTGTGATAACGCTCCCTGTGAGAAAGTTTGCCCAGTTGGTGCGACTTACAAGGATGAGAGGGGTGTCATCCTCATCGATTACGACCGCTGTATTGGGTGTCGCTACTGTATTGCAGCTTGCCCATATAATGTTCGGCAGTTTAATTGGGAGGATCCGAAAAAAGCAAAAGAACGGGCGGGATATAAGGAAGGGTATAATTATGGCTATCCAGCGGATGTCAGAGATAAGGATGGACAGCTTGTTTATACACCAAACCGTCCAAAAGGGACGGTTGAGAAATGTACCTTTTGTTTCCAATACACCTCGCAAGGAGAGCTTCCTGCCTGTGTTCGTTCTTGCCCCTCGAAGGCTAGGACTTTTGGGGATCTCGATGATCCGGACTCTGAAGTCAATCGTTTAATTCGTGATCGTCAGGCTATCCGACTCAAAGAAGAATTGGGAACCCAACCAAAGGTCTATTATCTTCCAGCAAGTAAACCAAATCGTTAGGATTCATCAAATACATTATGAGAGGGTGTAAGATGTGACGCTGAATAATGCGGTTTCACCCCGTACAGTAACCGTTCCGAGTAAACGACTCAACAGTTTGCTCGTGATCTCGATTATCATGCTTCTCGTTAGCTTGAGCGCATGGGGCTTCCAGCTGAAGCAGGGACTTATAGTCACAAATATGCGAAACTCCTTTAGTTGGGGACTCTATATATCAACCTTTGCGTTCTTCGTCGGAATAGCTGCGGGAGGTCTCATCGTTTCCTCCTCGGTCTATCTCTTTAACCTTGAGAAATTAAAGCCCTTGACCAAGATTGCCTCCTTATCCGCTTTCGCTTGTTCCCTCGGCGCAGGAGCGATGATTTTACCGGATATGGGGCGGGTTGATCGAGTCTATAATATCCTTCTCCATCCCAACTTTCGTTCTCCACTTGTTTGGGACGTCATCGTGATTAGTGCGTACCTTGTCGTGACCTTCTTAAGTGTCTATGTGCAACTTCTGCCGGATTGGAAAATAGAAAGTCGAGGCTTTTTGAATGGCTGGACAAAACGACATTCTCTCGAAGACATTCAAACGTTCTCAAAAAAGTGGTCCAGGCGAGTCGCATACCTCGGACTCCCGTTTGCTGTGCTCATTCACACCGTAACCGCTTTAATCTTTGCCACCCAGGCTTCGCGCGGTTGGTGGAATACCGCCATTCTTCCTCCTGATTTCATCTCAGTAGCCGTGGCTTCAGGGACCGCTTTAGTATTATTGATCTCGCTGCTATTTGCTGGCAAAGATCGCTTTACTGAATATCAGGATGCCTTTAAAACCTTAGCAAGCATTGTTGCTGGAGCGTTAGTGGTTCACTTTTTCTTTGTTGCTATAGATCTCCTGGTTCATGGTTGGTGGGGAGGGGCAGAATCGGAGGAAATTTTCTCCCTAGTTTTTGGACGGTATGGAGGGGTCTATGCAACAGAAATCCTTTTACCAAGTTTTACAATGATTTATTTCTTCACACAGAGGGGGAAAAGTTCTCGCAAAGCGTTGATTCTCGGATGTGTACTCCTTTTCATCGGCGTCTTTGCTCATCGAATGATGCTGATGTTCCCCTCTTTTAATGCAATTCCTTTAACCTTAACAATACATGGTGCCGGGATTGAGAATTGGACTTATCCTGTTGCGGTAGGGCAGTATCGGGAAGGAATCTCGTCCTTTGCAAGCTCTTGGCCCTATTTCCCCACCCTTCTCGAAATGGCACTCGGATTGCTACCTTTTGGATTGGTTCTTTTCGTAGTATCCTTCTTTCTTAAACTCTATTCGTTTTTGCCAAAGCGTTCCGACGTGATAAAATAAATGCAAAGAAACTTGCCACAGGTCGAACACATCTTTGAGGTACACAACTCTATGGAAATAAACCACTAAACATCGACTAATGCTACTTTTAGTAAGTGGCATTAGTCGATGTTCTTCCCCTTTGTTCGGGATTGTCTTAGAATTTGAATCTTACTTGCATACTTTGCAAACACTAAATTCATCGTGCACGAAAGGACGTGACTTTAATGACTCATTGGAGAAGTGGTACTCAGCAAATGAATTACCCTTTGAACCCCAAAGATCCAAGAAATCCAGTACAGAAGCATGAGGATCTCAATGCTCTTCCTAAGCTCTATCAAGATTTTTACCGAGAAGTGACTCAGTTTGTTCCTCATCAACGTATTTATATTGATCCCCTTTATACATTAGGCTTTGGGATCGATGCTAGCTTTTATCGGCTGATCCCCAAAGTTGTTATTAAGGTTGTGAGCAATGATGAGATGTCTGAGATTCTCAAACTTGCGCAGAAGCTCAATGTTCCAGTGACGTTTAGAACCGCTGGGACAAGCCTTTCTGGTCAGGCATTGACTGATTCGGTCCTTCTCATGCTCCAGGGGGCTTGGAGAAACTATGAGGTTCAAGACGAAGGAAAGAAAATAACTTTAGAACCCGGAATCCTCGGAGTGGAGGCCAATCGATACCTCAGATCCTACAAACGGAAAATTGGCCCGGATCCGGCCTCGATTGACCATTGTATGATTGGTGGAATTGCAGCTAATAATGCGAGCGGTATGTGCTGCGGTACGGCAGACAATAGTTATAAGACCGTTGAGGATATGCGAATTATTTTTGATGATGGTACGGTCCTTGATACAGCAATTCCTGCCTCCAGAAGCGCTTTTAAGCAAAGAAAATCGGAACTCATTCGCCAGATCGAAGCCATTCGTGATGAAATCAAAGCAGAACCTGAGCTCACAGCGATGATTCAGAAAAAGTATAAGATTAAGAATACCACTGGGTATAGTATTAACGCCTTCGTCGACTATGACGATCCAATCGATATTATTAAGCACATCATGATTGGGTCAGAAGGGACCCTAGGCTTCATTTCTCAAATCACTTATAAAACGGTCGTCGAGCATGATCATAAAGCCTCAGCTTTGATAATCTATCCAGATATGGACCATGCCTGCCGCGCTGTCATGAGGCTCAATAGAGACATCGTTTCAGCCGCAGAGATGATGGATAGAGCTTCCCTAAAATCTGTGGAAGATGCCCCAGGAATGCCAGATTATCTTAAAACCCTCTCAGATACAGCAACGACACTCCTTGTGGAAGTCCGTGCTGAAAATCACGAGGTTCTTGAAAGACGGATTCAAGTGGCCAAAGAAAAGCTCGAGGATATTTCGACGGTTCTACCTATTAATTTCACAGCAGTAAAATCAGAGTATGAAGTTTTCTGGAAAATTCGCAAAGATATCTTTCCTGCGGTAGGTGGAATACGAGAGCAGGGGACAGCTGTACTTATTGAAGACGTTGCCTTTCCCTTAGATCGCTTAGCTGAAGCAACGGTAGATCTTCGGAATAGCCTAAACAAATACAGATACCGAGATGCCATTATCTACGGGCATGCGTTGGATGGGAATTGGCATTTTATTTTTACTCCGAAATTTGAGACAGATGAGGAAATCGCTCGTTATGAAGGACTAATGAATGAAGTAAATGAGTTCGTTGTCAAGAAATACAATGGGTCACTTAAAGCCGAGCATGGCACCGGACGGAATATGGCACCTTTTGTTGAACTCGAGTGGGGGAAAAAGGCCTATCAACTCATGAGACGGATTAAATCCGCCTTTGATCCACATAGTCTCTTAAATCCTGGCGTTATTATCAATGACAATAAAAATGTCTATCTCGAAAACTTAAAAATGATGCCTCAATCCCATGAAACCATTGATCGTTGCACAAACTGTGGCTTTTGTCAGGATATCTGTCCTTCAAAGAATTTGACGACTACTCCGAGGATGCGGATAATTCTGCAACGAGAAATTTCATTTTTGAAACGGACAGGAAAAGAACCGGAACGATTAATGCGGTTGCTTAAAGCCTACGATTATGTGGGAAATGCGACCTGTGCTACAGATGGACTCTGTGCGAAATCATGTCCACTTTCCATCAATACAGGAGACAACACAAAATATCTTCGTTCTCAAGCGATTACTCCCTCTACACGGTTTATCGCTAGAAGTCTAGCAAGGAACATGAATGGGGTTACGGCCTTTATGCGTTTTGGACTTGGGGCGGTAGATGCGGCTCATTCTTTAGTGGGTACGAAGATGATGGATACCTTGGCTACTAAAGCGCATCATGTGACACATAGTAAGATCCCACTCTGGAATCCTTGGATGCCGAAGAGAGGAACCACCCTGAAAAAACCAGGTTCGGCAATTTCTGCGAGCGTTGCTCATGCTTCTTCTGAGAAGGCTACATCTGGAAGTGAACCCTTAAAAGTCGTCTATTTCCCAAGTTGCATAAGTCGATCTATGGGACCAGCCCCGAATGACAAGGATCAAAGACCACTCAATGAGGTTATGCTTTCCGTTTCGGCGAAGGCTGGCTACGAAGTGATTTATCCCCCCAACATCGATAAGCTCTGCTGTGGTATGCCTTGGGAGAGCAAGGGATTTTTTGATATTGCAGATCAGAAGAGCGCTGAGTTAGAAAAAGTGCTCATCGAAGCGAGCGTGAACGGAAAATATCCGATTCTCTGTGATACAAGCCCCTGTCTCTACCGCATGAAGCGTGCCTTTAAATCCGGGATTGAGTTACATGATTCAGTTGAGTTTATCCATGATTTCTTGCTTCATCGCTTGAAAATCCAGCAGGTTCCCGAGACAGTGGCCGTTCATGTGACCTGTAGTGCCGTAAAGATGCATCTTAGTGAGAAATTCAAGGCAGTCGCTGAAGCGTGTGCTGAAAACGTCATTATGCCTGATGATGTACACTGCTGTGGGTTTGCCGGGGATAAGGGCTTTACCTATCCGGAACTGAATCGTTCAGCACTAGCAGGCCTAAAACCCTCACTTCCAGAAAATTGCACAGCCGGTTACTCCAATAGTCGTACATGTGAGATCGGTCTCTCTTTTAATAGCGGGATCAGTTATCAATCGATTATTTACCTAGTGGACCGTTGCTCTACTCCATTACTCGTTCGAGAATAAAAGCTACCGCCTGGATACTTCGGTCTCCGGGCTTTTTCGTGTAGTCACATTGGGGGCACTGTATTGTTCTGCCTAGAAAAAGTCACTGATTACCGTGACTTTTTTTTGTGTTAAAAAAAAGGTTTAAACATATAAATTATTGAGACAAGCTTCAAGGAAATATGGGGGCTAAAATTAACGGAGGTGTAGCCTTGGGGAGTATGTGAAGGAAGAAGCATATCCGATTTTACAATGGAGTGAGCTATATTTACCAAAACGTGCAATAAGATCGTCTAATTCACTTATATTCAATCGACTAAAGCTAAGTCTGCGGGATTACGAAAGAATTTTCACCGACTTACGTTGTGAGAACTTTGACATGATTGCAACCTACCGTCCTTATCATTTTAATGGGGAAGATTTTGGCCTTTATATTTATTCTGAACTGTTTAGCATGCTCGTTTTAAGTATTCTTCAACGAACATCAATGGGTCTTCGAGATGCTCACACTCTTGCGCTTGATTCTATCCTTACCCATGGTTCATTCCATTACCTAATTGAACGTTATGCAACCTTTTCAGAAGATAGTTCATCAGTAGAAACTCCACAAATTTACCCAAACTATAAAAGAAACATCTACAGTCAAGTATGGGGGACTTCCGATTGTTTCGAAGAAACCTTAGCTAATGCTTTTATACTTAAAGCAAATCCAATGTGGAGTAATATACAGAGGAACTATATCGAATTCCTTTTTACTCGACAAAGGGATGGCTATTGTCAAGTGATAGAGGTGGGGAAGGAGAATTGCTATGGAATGTTTGACCAGCTCGAAACACAAATCGTTGGACGAAATCGAGTTAACAGTGAAAGAATTCTTTGGAGTGGTTCTTCGCAAAAGTCAAGAAATATTCCGCGGCTCGCTGAATATATCGAAGCAAATATACCTTTTCGCCTTTTCAGACTTCCCGTGTACTTAGTGAATGATTGTAAGTGTCCAGAGGATTTTGAACGAATCGTGGAAATGCTATTTCCACAGCTATGAAATAAACCATGAAAAAGCTGTCTTACTCTACTTCAAATATAGAGGAGCAGCTTTTAAATTTTTTTAATTTATTAGTTATTGGTATAAATACTTATTGTCATAAACTATTTATGTGGCTTATAATAAGGAGAATAGAAATGAATGTGAAGGTGAGCATAATGACTAAAGATATTAAGGTAGATTTGCTGAAGAAAACAGGTCACTTGTTTCGAAGAATATGGCAGGAATACGAGGAATACTTGATGCCAGAGAGTATCCAGCTCTCACCTCATCAGATGTATTTTCTTAATTTCCTAGATCAAAGGAAAAAATTAACTCCTTCTGAGATTGCCGACCAGTTGGGAATTACTTTAGGTGCCGTGACAGGGTTTATGGACCGACTATACAAACTCGGGCTGATTACCAGGACACGGAGTGAAGAAGACCGCCGTTTGGTTTATATTGAACTCTCAGAAGAGGGAAAAAACCAGCTTCAGGCCTTCGATGAGCAGCGTAAGAAGAAACATGCTGAGATCCTGGAACAGTTTGGCCCTAATGAAATTGAACAACTGAATCAATCTTTAGATAGGTTTAGGTTGGTGTTAGATGAATTAAGAGAGAAGAAATAGGAGAATTTGTTTATGCAAAAACAATATGTACGCCCCATGGTTATTCTCTTGATTGTGCAGTTCCTCGTCATGGTTGGCTTCGGAATTGTCATCCCAATTTTACCTTTTCTTGTAGAGAAACTTGGTGGGGGAGCACTTTCCCTTGGAATCTTTATGTCAGCCTACTCCATAATGCAATTTTTCTTTGCTACGTTCTGGGGAAGACTCTCGGACCGAATTGGAAGGCGCCCGGTCCTTCTGATTGGATTAAGTGGGTATGGGGTAACTTTCTTTCTCTTCGGCTTGGCTACTAACCTGCCTCTATTGATTGCAATTCGAGCCGTTTCTGGGGTAATTTCCTCTGCCACTTTGCCGACCGCCATGGCGTACTTGGCTGATATTACAGAGGGTGCGGAACGTTCGAAGAGCATGGGAATGGTTGGAGCAGCGATGGGTTTAGGTATGATCTTCGGACCGGCTCTTGGGGGATGGCTCGGGCAATATAGCTTTTCTTTACCTTTTTTCGTTGCAGGAGGGCTTGCTTTACTCGTCCTGCCTTTTGCCTGGAGCTTCTTACCGGAAACGTTAAAGAAGATTGGTGTAACACCGGCACGTAAGCCAAGAAGATTAAGTTGGGAAGTCATTAAAGATCCTTTGTTTACCCTTTTTGCTATAAACTTTACCCTTAGTTTTACGATGGCCATGTTTGAAACTACCTTTGCCTTACTAGCCGCTTTAAAAGTTGGGTTTGGTCCTAAGGAAATGGGAATGACCTTTGTGATCATCGGGATAGCGAGTACTATTGTCCAAGGGGGGCTAATTGGCAAACTTGTTAAACGATTTGGGGATGCAAAGCTTGTAAAAATGGGCATGTATATGAGTGCCGCAGGACTAATATTCATCCTATTGTCCCAGAATACGTTTTTCATCATCACGGCAACCATGGTCTTTATGATTGGAACAGCCTTAATGGGGCCGACGAGTTCGAGTTTAGTCACGCAGCAAAATACACATGGGCAGGGGGCATCGCTTGGATTCTTTCAATCCTTTGGTAGCCTAGGGCGTATGTTTGGTCCTATCGCTGGAGGTGTACTGTATGGATTGAATGTCGGATTGCCCTATATTACAGGGGCTGTATTTTTAATTGTTATGGTTCTAATTACTGGTCGGAAAATCAGTGGATATGGGCAAGCGGTTCCCGCTACTCAGGAGTAGAAATAAAAACCCCTTACTCATATTTGGACAGTGACTCTGTTCAAATAACGAGAAGGGGCTTTTGTGCAAATATATATTATATGTTTTCGTTGGCGTAGAGCTCAACAATCTTCAGAATAACCTCAACTGATTTCTCCATCGCGAAAGTAGGAATGAATTCGTACCTACCATGGAAATTATGTCCGCCTGTAAAGAGGTTTGGGGTCGGGAGTCCCATATAGGAGAGACGAGCTCCGTCTGTACCACCGCGAATTGGACGAATCTGGGGAGTGACACCAACGGCTTCCATTGCAGCACAGGCCTTATCGACAATGTGAAGGACGGGTTCGATTTTTTCTTTCATGTTTTGATATTGATCTGTGATTTCGATACTAAAGCTGTCATTGCCAAATTCTTTGTTGAGTTCCTCGGCTAATATGAGCATGTTCTCTTTACGTTTCTCAAAGGAAGCTAGATCAAAGTCCCGGATAATATAATAAAGAGTTGTTAGTTCAACATCCCCACGGATATCATTAAGATGATAAAATCCTTCATATCCTTCTGTGTGGGTCGGAGTTTCATGAGGCGGAAGATGTGAGATGTATTCATTTGCTAATAGAATGGAGTTAACCATTTTATTTTTGGCATTACCGGGGTGGATATTGCGACCACGGACTTTGATAATGGCTTTTGCAGCGTTGAAGTTTTCATATTCTAGTTCACCAATGGCTCCACCATCTACCGTATAAGCGAAATCTGCCCCAAATCCTGAAACGTCAAAGTGATCGGCACCTCGACCGACTTCTTCGTCAGGAGTAAAACCAACACAAATCTTTCCATGCTCGATTTCTGGGTGCGTGGTAAGATATTCAAGTGCTGTCATGATTTCTGCAATGCCCGCTTTGTCATCCGCTCCGAGCAAAGTTGTTCCATCCGTTGTGATTAAAGTTTTTCCTATGTAATCTTTGACTTCGGGGAAGTCATTAGGAGAAAGAGTAATGTTTTGCTGCTCATTGAGTAAGATATCTCCACCGTCATAGTTCTCTACTAATTTCGGTTTTACATTCTCTCCCGAGAGGTCTGGACTCGTGTCCATATGAGCAATAAAGCCGATAGCAGGGGCGCTTTTAGCAGTATTCGATGGAAGTGTAGCATAAACATATCCATGCTCGGAAAGCCTAACGTCGCGTAGACCAAAGTTTTTGAGTTCCTCGGACAGTGCAGTGGCTAATTTGATTTGCTTTTTAGTACTGGGAACGGATGTGGAATCCTCATTCGATTGAGTATCAACTTGGACATACTTAAGAAAGCGTTCGATAACATTAGACAATGTAGTGTGCCTCCTATCATTCCTGAGAAATCGGAATCCTTTAGAATTCTAATACTCAAATATATTTCCAATTTATAATATAGTTTATTTTTGCCCATCCGGCAAATCTTCTTTAAACATAGGGGCTTGCATGGGGTTGATATAATAGTGTTTAGAGTTAAATTAATTATGATTAGAAGTGTCAGCACTGAGTCATCTGTGATGCTTAGATCAAAGGGGAAATATTTATGAATATACTTACTGCTGAAGGCCTTACAAAAAGTTATGGCGTTAAGGTGCTGTTTAAGGATATCACGTTTGGAATTGATGAGGGAGAGAAAATCGGGATCATCGGGGTAAATGGAACAGGGAAGTCGACTTTGTTGAAAATCCTAGCGGGAGCGGAACCAGCAGAGGCGGGTCAGGTCATCACAAACAATAACATACATTTGGAATATCTCCCCCAAGATCCATACTTCGAAGACATGGCCACTGTTTTACAGCAAGTCTTCAAAGGAACTTCACCAATCATGCAGCTCTTAAGAGAGTATGAAACGGCACTCGATAAGCTGAATCGAGATCCTAACAATGCAGTTTATCAGAATTCCCTCATGTCACTCGGACAGAAGATGGATTCTTTAAATGCCTGGCAACTTGAAAGCGAAGCCAAAACAATTCTTACGAAACTTGGAATAACACAGTTCGATACTTTAGTCGGTACCCTATCGGGCGGACAAAGAAAACGTGTTGCACTTGCTAGTGCACTTATTAACCCTGCAGACTTACTTATTCTTGATGAGCCAACAAACCATATTGATAATGAGACTGTAGATTGGCTAGAGCAGTATTTGAATAAGCGAAAAGGTGCTCTTTTAATGATCACACATGATCGGTATTTCCTTGATCGAGTTGTGAACCGAATCATTGAATTAGATCAAGGAAAACTATATCCCTATCCAGGTAATTATAGTAGGTACTTAGAACTTAAAGCCGAGCGTGAAGAACAAGAAGAGTCCTCGGAGCGTAAAAGACAAAACCTCCTACGTAATGAATTGGCCTGGATAAGACGGGGCGCACAGGCTCGCTCAACAAAGCAAAAGGCACGGATTGATCGTTTTGAACAACTACAGGGAGATAAACCGTCAGAAAAGATAGGTAAAGTAGAAATTACAGCCGGTGCTACACGACTGGGTAAGAAAGTGGTTGAGTGTTCTCATCTCCATAAGGAATACCCTGGGCGAGGTGTAGTGGTTGAAGATTTTAGTGTGATTCTTTCCCGACATGATCGAATGGGGATTATCGGTCCCAATGGAAGTGGCAAATCCACACTATTGAATTTATTGGCCGGGCGAATTGAACCGGATCAAGGAAAATTGGAATGGGGCCCCACGGTTAAGATCGGGTACTTCACCCAAGAAAATGTAGAGTTAAATCCAAACATCAGGGTCATTGATACGATAAAAGAGGTCGCTGAAGTCATTCCCACTCCTGATGGAGGAACAATTACAGCGTCCCAAATGCTTGAGCGTTTTCTCTTTACGCCAGCTCAACAATGGACTCAAGTTGATAAGCTTTCCGGAGGAGAGAAGCGCCGTCTTTTCCTATTACAAGTGCTTATGAGTGCTCCTAATGTATTGTTTTTAGACGAGCCAACGAATGATTTGGATGTCCAGACATTAAGTATTTTAGAAGAGTACTTAGAAGATTTCCCAGGTGTAGTTATCGTTGTATCCCATGATCGGTACTTCTTAGATCGAGTAACTGAAAGGATACTCTCCTTTGAGGGGAATGGAATAATTCGCTCAACCGTCGGAAATTATTCTGAGTACAGGGAACAGATGCAACGAATTTCACTGGAATCGCAAAACCTAGTAAAGGTTAATGATCATAAACCAAATGCCATCATCGTTCCGGAAAATCCCGGAAAAACGAAAGATCGTCCACTGAAAATGAGCTACAAAGAGCAACGTGAATACGAACAAATCGAAGAGCTTATTACACAGTGCGAGAGCGAGCTGCAAAAAGTTGCTCAAGAAATGAATGAAGTAGGTAGTGAGTATGGCAAGCTAAATGAACTACTGAAGACTCAAGAAGCCCTCGAAAGAAAACTCGAGGAACACTTTGAACGTTGGACCTATCTTAATGAACTTGCAGAAAGAATCGCTCAAAATAAATAGATTAACTAATGGGGGAAATTAGTATGGACAAGAATATAGAGTTAATGAAAAAAATCATTGAAGAGAAAAAGAAGAAGAGTGCACAACAAGGCGGTCCGATCAAAGCCTCTCAAAAAATCGGAGAAGCAAGGGGCGGGATAAAGAAATACAAAAAAGGTGGGATGTTTGATAAGTAGGGAATTGCTCTGAAAGGATATTTGGGGGTATAATGTTTTGATAGATTTTTTCAGGGAGTGTTCTGAATGCTTATCGTTCTAGCTTATTTAGCCGCTAATATTTTAGCCAATTTATCGGTGGCTTATTTCGGACCCGTTTCTACTCCGATCAATGCTTTTCTGTTAATTGCCTTTGATTTAGTGGCTCGAGATAAACTCCATGAGCAGTGGAATAATAAGAACTTATGGCCAAAAATGCTTTTACTCGTGGGTACAGGCGCGATTTTCTCTTGGCTCCTTAACCGTGGAGCAGGCCAGATTGCTACAGCATCTTTTATCGCTTTCTTACTCACTGGAATTACCGATACAATCGTTTATCAGGTTTTAAAAAATCATACACGCTTCTTAAAAGTCAATGGCTCGAACATTGCATCTGCTGCGGTTGATTCCATCGCCTTTCCTACGATTGCTTTTGGAAGCTTCATTCCCTGGGTTGTTCTTGGGCAGTTCTGCGCGAAAGTTCTTGGAGGATACATTTGGTCTTTGATTCTTTATCGTGGAGACAAAACGAATTTTAAGGACACGCTGAAGACTACTTAAAACGATACAGACTTTTCTATACAAGGAGAAATAGAACTCATGAAAAAAGCTGTTATTTTATTATCCGGGGGACTTGACAGTACCACCTGTATGAGTATAGCAGATAAGGAAGGGTACGAACTCTATCCTATCTCATTTGACTATGGACAGAGGCATACCCGGGAATTAGAAGCTGCTAAATCCGTAGCAAAGTTCTATCAGGTCAATGAGCATCGAATCTTTCACATTGATAATGTCGGCGGGAGTGCTCTAACCGATCCTTCGATCCAAGTCCCAGAGTTTAAAGAAGACGGGGAGATTCCAGTTACCTATGTACCTGCAAGGAATATCCTGTTTTTGAGTTATGCCTTAGGGTATGCCGAAGTGGTTGGCGCCGAAGCGATTTACATTGGGATAAGTTCTGTTGATTACAGCGGATATCCTGATTGCCGACCAGAATTCTTAGAAGCCTTCCAGAAGGTTGCCATGGTCGGGACCAAAATGGGGGTTCAAGGGCAACCAATTCAAATTAAAGCACCCCTCATACAACTCTCCAAAGCAGATACGATTAGACTCGCTATCCAAAATGGCGCTCCTTTGCATTTATCAACGAGCTGCTATAGAGGGGGAGAAAAGGCATGCGGAACCTGTGATAGCTGCACTTTGAGACTCAGAGGATTTGCTGAAGCGGGTATCAATGATTTAATTGATTATTACTAATAATAAATCAACCTCCAGTCGGAGGTTTTTTCATATCTAAATAAATTCTTAGGTAAGGAGAGGTCTCAAAATGATTAGCGAAAGAATGCAAAAACAGATTGATTTCATAGTTGCGATTGACAAGCTTAAGCACATTACTCGGCAAAATGTCGTCATTGGCACTACTCGGAATGAAAATGATGCCGAACACTCTTGGCATCTTGCGGTGATGGCAATGCTTTTATCTGAATATGCCGCTGAGAAGAATATAGATATTTTACGCGTTATTAAAATGGTGCTTATCCATGACCTTGTTGAAATTCATGCTGGGGATACCTTCTGCTATGATGAAAAGGGATATGAAGATAAAGCTGAACGCGAGCAAAATGCGGCCGATCGGTTATTCAATATCCTCCCCCATGATCAGGCTCAAGAAATCATGGAGCTCTGGCGGGAGTTTGAAGACATGAGAACTCCTGAGGCCACTTTCGCCTCGAGTCTTGATCGCTTTCAGCCTTTGCTTCTAAATTACAATACGGATGGACATACTTGGAAAAGGCCAGGTATCACAAGTGACAAAGTATTAAGGCGGAATGATGTTACGGAGAAAAATGCCCCCATCATCTATGATTACGTGAAAGAGCTGATTGAAAGTTCGATCGAAAAGGGAATCCTTAAGAGGTAGTATACCGTGTGAATTACGTGAGTGTACGAGGGCTGTAGAACATGTGAGTTGAGAGGGTTAAGAATTTGAAGATATTAATTGATGCGGATGCCTGTCCAAAAAACGCTTTACAGATTTGCATAAAGTTAGGAAAAAAGTTTGCTATACCTGTTTGGACTGTAGCGAGCTTTAATCATGAAATCATTTCTGATCATCATGTCGTCGTAGGTAACAGTTCCCAAGAAGCGGATCTAAAGGTTATGAATCTCACTGAAACTGGGGACATTATCATTACACAGGACTTCGGTTTAGCAGCAATGGTCTTAGGGAAAAACGCAAAATCATTGGGTCCTTCTGGTAAGGAATATAGACCGGAAACGATAGATGTCTTGCTAGAGGAAAGGGAACTGAAAGCAAAGTTTCGTCGCTCCGGTGGAAGAACCAAGGGTCCGAGCAAACGAACCAATGAAGATGATGAGCAGTTCGAAAAGACATTAGTACGACTTTTAGAGGAGTCACTGAAATAGTACGTAAGCCTTGAAGAGTTCCCAATAATTATTCTCTTGTTGCCCTAATTGTCGTTGGCTACAGGGAACAGGAGTCACCAAATCCGATTCCCCGACGTGAGTACCCGGTTTTTGAATGGATAAATATTGTATAATAAGAGGCCCCGAAAGATAAAAACCTTTTGTCTTTCGGGGCCTTTTTTCGTCTTCTGGGACTTTTTCTGTCTTGTAGTCTAGAACTCTCCTTTGGTTAAATACTTGCATTATTGATTTCTTATCTTTCTATATATCGAATCACTATCTATGCTTCTTGTCTCTTTTCAGGTTGGGGAATTAAACGATCTCTGAGTTCAAGCTCAATAGCGTAGAGTTTTTCAGTAAGCTCTTGGTTCTTAGTCAGGAGACGGTCATTTTTGTCTAGGAGTACGTCTAACTTTTGACCGTATTCGACTTTGACGGTTTGCTCCTTTTCTAAGACCTTTCGATCAGACTCAAGTCGTACCTTATCCAACTCTAACTTTTGAATTTCTTTCAGTTGTTTGAGTTCCTTTTCATAGGAATCTTTAAGCCTCTGAAGTTCTTTCTCTGATTCCGCACTTATCGAGTTAACACTGAGCTGCGCACTTTCTTCTAAATCTGTAAGTTGAAGTTCTAGATTTGAAATGATTTGATGAGTAGTCCCAAGTTCCGCCTGTAAGTTGCCGATTTCATGCTTTGATGTGAGGTTGTCTTCTTGAAGTAGAGAGACGGTTTCTTGAAGGCTGGAAGCTTCAAGAAGTTTAACTTCTATATCATTTACCTTATGGCCCAATAGATCGATTGTCATCCGGTTTGCACGGTTTGATTCTTCGAGCTCTTGATTACGCTGATGTATTTCTTTATACCTACTTTCCACATCGCCTTTTTCTTTAGCTAACTTATCGAGCTCTTTTGCAAGATTGCTTCTTTGCTTCTGGAGTTCTTCCAGTGCTTCTTTATGTTCTGTGTTTTGGACATCCAGACGACCCATATAATCCTTCTTCAGATCCTGAACTTTCTGTAAGGAACCAAGGAAGATGTTTTCGACCCGATTGAGGTGATAGCGGATATGTTGCATATCATCGCTTTGGTCGATTTCACTTCCTTGTTCTAATTCCGTATAAAATCGAGTGACCATAGCCGAAAACAAATCCTTATGACTCAATCCTGTCTTCTTGGTTAACTCCTGTATACGCTCAGTGATATCTGAGGTCGTCTTTACGGAATAAGAATCAGGTTTATTCGGTGTTTCTTCGCTCATAAATAATTTCTCCCTCTTGCTAGAATACACAAGGTATGTAGGTATACTAAAGTAATCTAATTATACTATACCTTCGATTAGTATACTAGTATACATTAAGTATACCGAATGAAAGACAATCTAAACTTTGAACGATTTGTGGTTCTTTTATCCTAAAATGAACCTATCGCGTTGCAAAATAGCGAATGTAACACAAGAGGAGTGTGTAACATTCGCTAAAATGTCTGTAGACCTTGCCAATAAAGGGTTTGCGGCGATTTTAATACGAATAAAAAATTTATCCAGTAGACCCAATGTTACAAAAAAATATGATACAATATTTGAGTCACATTGGATCTGAAGAGGAAAAGTGAACTTGTGTAAATGCCTATCAAAAGAGCAGAGAGCTCTATAGGATGGTATAAGGAAAGTAAAGTGGTTGGGGAAAATCGCAGAAAGGGGATAAGGGGAAATTTCATGGAATTTGTTGAACCAATCAGAGATCGAAGGAAAATAGAAGCGATAAAAAAACTTCTTCGGGGAAGTAATCTTCGAGACTACGTGCTTTTCACCTTTGGTATCAACTCAGGACTACGGGTCAGTGACTTACTCAAACTCCAAGTGGTTGATGTAAGGGATGAAAAGGGGAGAATAAAGGACCGTGTTACTCTCAGAGAAAAGAAAACGGGGAAGTCGAAGACCTTCCCGTTTAGTGAGACTGTAGTTAAGGCGTTAAAGGAGTATTTAGTTGACAAGGATTTAACAAATAGTTCTGCACTTTTCCCCTCCAGAAAGGGGGGGAGGCCAATCACACGACAGCAAGCCTATAGAATCCTCAATGATGCAGCAAAGGCAGTGGGTCTAAAAGATAAGATTGGTACTCACACTCTAAGGAAAACGTTTGGATATCATGCTTATTTAACTGGCGTTGATATTACTCGCATTCAGGCCCTTATGAATCATTCTTCTCCACGTGAGACTTTGAGGTACATTGGGATAACACAGGATGAACTTGATGATGTCTATTTGAATTTGAATCTGTGACACCACGCAAAGTACTTTGGTTATCATTACATTTATTTACAAAAGGAACTGCGGCTTGTCTATCGAAATATGTATTGGGCTTTTTTTAATTAAGGTTTCACTTTAATACTAATATTTTTGAAAGGTGATTGAATGACTGCAGTTCAATATCGGCTTAGAGAAATTACTCTTAGCCTCATACGTGTTAGAGATTATTTACCGGATCCTTTTTGGGTTGGCTCTTTTATTCTTGGACTCCTTAAAGTTCTATCCTTCATGGGTTTAACAACCTCCTGGAACAATAACTGGGCATTCTTTTTCTCTAAGTCTTTTAGTACTACAAACCTTATAGCAATATCCTTTACCTTAATGTATTATTCATTTGCTTTGCTCTTTAAAGGGCGAAGTCGTCTTTGGATTACTCTCGTCTTGAACGCAATTCTCACAACGTTCTTAATCATGGACTTAATGTACTTCCGCGGCTACGCGAACTTCCTTTCGGTATATCTGCTCAAGCAAGCGACTAATCTCGATAACTTGGGAAATACAGTAGTTTCCATGCTACGCCTCTACGATGTAATTTTTGTCTTCGACCTCCTGGTGAGCTTTATTGTGCTATTTAAAATTAAATCCTTAGGCAAAAGAATCACGCGACAAATCCCTCTGTTTGTGATTTTTGCTGCTCTCGCGACGGGATATATTTCCTATGCCCACTATCAATATGATGTCGTCGAAAAAGGGCAGAATCATATTGTGTTTCGAATTTGCTGGACTCCAACCGATACGATGCGAAATTTATCTCCGATAGGGTACCACATTTATGATAGCTATGTATATTTCAAAGAAAATCAATCGATCCAACTCACAGATAATCAGCAAAAGGAAATAAAGAACTGGTATGCAGAGAATCAGGAAAAATCCAGTGATAATGAACTCAAAGGGCTTCTGGCAGGAAAGAACCTGATCCTTCTCCAAGTTGAGTCCTTAGAAAATTTTGTTCTTAATCAATCCTATGAAAATCAGGAAATTACACCGACGCTGAATCGCATGCTACAGAGCAGTATCTACTTTCCTAACTTCTATGAACAAGTATGGAATGGTACAACTTCAGATGCGGAGCTGCTAGCGAACACCTCTGTCTACCCAGTAAGGCGAGGGAGCACCTTCTTCCGATTCCCACAAAACGAATATAACTCTTTACCTGTATTGCTGGAGCAAAAGGGGTATACTACTCAAGCAATCCATCCTGATAAGGGGTCATATTGGAACTGGAAGCAAGCATTAACATCGATTGGATTTGATCATACTATAGATGCATCAGCCTTCAACCAAGAAGAACAAATTGGGCTCGGCTTAAGTGATGGGAGCTTTCTTCGTCAGGTTGCCCCTATCCTGAAAGAGACCAAGCAACCGTTCTATAACTTTATGATTACTTTAACGAGCCATGGCCCGTTTGACCTACCAAAGGAGTACCGCGAATTAATGCTGGATTCTAATTTGGATCAAACAAAACTCGGAGGGTATTTCCAAAGCCTTCATTACACCGATAAGCAAATTGGTCTATTTCTAGAGAATCTAGAAAAGGAAGGACTCTTAGATAACACGACCGTTGTAATTTATGGAGATCATGGTGGGATTCATAAATATTACAATGACGAACTCCCTGGAATCCAACCCCAAGAAGAATGGTGGACAAATTATGACAAAAAGGTTCCATTCATTGTATATCAAAAGGGGATGAACCCCAGGGTTATTGAATCGACTGGGGGGCAGGTCGATATTCTTCCGACAATCGCCTATCTCATGGGAATTGATCAAGAAAAATATTCGCAAACTACCCTAGGTCGTAACCTCTTGACAACAAGCCGAGATTACGCCGTGCTAGCGGATGGAACCTTTGTTGGGGCGAATGCGGATATGCAGGAGCATGTAAGCAAGGGGATTGATATAGCGGACCTTTTGATTCAGAGCAATTACTTCGAGAATAGATCTTCGGTAAAACCTTAAACCTAAAATTCTGAGCAGTAAAGTAAGAAACAACACGTTCACAGTGGCTGAACGTGTTGTTTCTTTTTGTGCTCTAACCCAAAAGCTCGCTATTTTGATAAACATTTCCCCGAAGCTCTTTGGCTGAAACCTCTATAATCTCTCGGGTCAAGGAGTTTTTTGCATTCTGAAGTTTAAAACCTGCGGTTTCTCCATCCCAGATAACTCTGTATAGGCTAGATTCTATTTCGAACAAATCACCTTGAAAGACTTCTGCTCCATTCTTGTCTGTTAAACCTGTGTACTGAAGTATTTCATATTTGTGGATGGGTTCCCAGGACCGCCCAGGTACACTTACTGCGAAGGGAGCTGAACTCTGTGTATCAAAAGTTATGGCAAGGGGTCTAAACATCTGCTTCTTTACTTTATCCCAGGCTTTAAACTTTAGTATAAGCATAATTTTTATGTCCTCCAAGAAGTTAATAATTAGTGTCCACCATAGAACTTATGGTCTCAATTAATTATACGAAACGTTTTAGTAGCTTAAGTGCGGTACACTTCGATTAATAGGTTTATCCCTATTCCAATTTTTAGCTAATATGAGAGAGTGTGTGATTTATGCTTACTATCCACAACACAATAAAAAAGAAATAGCGCTACTGTGATGTAGAGCTATTTCTGTTATTGTTTCAGCTTGTGAGTTGTTCTGAATCAAAAATCACTTCATTCAACATTTCAACGGCCTTTTCTAACTCAATTCCTTTGACTTGCATTATCTCGCTCGTCAAAATCTGCCGAGCATTATTAAGCATATTATTGTCTTCTGTTCCCAGTTTATGTCGTTTACTTTTCCGCATCAAGTCACGGATGATCTCACTTGCCTTGTATATATCGCCGCTTTTTATCTTTTTACGATTGATATCTCTATAATAACGGGTGTTGCTTTCAAACATGATTGGATCAGTATCGCCCTGGTAGAGTGCATGTAAAACATCTTCAATAACCTCATTATCGACCACTTGGCGTATACCTAAGTCCTCTGTTTTTCCAAGAGGAATCATGATTTCCATATTTACATGAGGTATATTCAAGAGGTAATACTGCCTTTTTACTCCAAGGACTTCTTTTTCCTCGATGGAATCGATAACCCCTGCGCCATACATTGGATATAGAATCTTATCACCTACTTGAAACATCGAGCCACCTCCTGTTGCTTACTTAGATATTATAACACAAAAAAGTCAAATAAGGAAATTCTACATTTTAACACAGAGTTTTTACGGATGTCAAACCTTTTTTTATTTATAAAAGGAGTAACTTTTCGGAGAATTAGCTCACCGATTAGAAGCTGAAAAATCACGACCTCGCATCCTTTGGGGTGCGAGGTCATTTCTAGAAAAAGCTAAATTTCAACTTGCGTTTGTATATCTGGCTTTTTCCCTTTCCTTATATTGCTTGTTTTGAACTTTGGCTTTGTAATCGTACGACTTTTTGACTGCGTTTAGTTAAGGAGAGTATCACACCGAATATAACCAGGGTAAAGCCAATCCAATGGTAAGAGGCTAAGGACTCCTTTAGAATGATAATGCTTAAAGTTATGCTAAAGACATGTTGAAGATTATTAAAAATTGAAGCTTGCCCACTACCTATTTTATTAATCCCGTAAAGATTTAGGAGAAAAGCAATACCAGCGGAAAGAAAGCCCATATAGAAGACGATGAGCCATGCTGATATAGATAAGGGTCTCCAACCTACTGAAATAAGTTGCCACGTACCCATTGGAATTAATACAATGATTGCAAAAATTAGTGAATATACACTTGTAACGAGGGAAGAGAACTTCTCCATGACACTTTGGCCGATTAAGTTAAAAAGACCAATGGATAGAACATTAATAAAGAGAATCATCTCACCGTAACCAAGCTTAAACGACAAGATATGAGTCGGTGAACCCTGTGTAAATACAATGAGAAGACCAAGAAATGAGATAGACATACCTATGGTCTGAAATTTAGAAGGTAAAACTTTATGAAGTACAAATAGGAGTATATTAGTTACGACGGGCATCGTAGCAAAAACAATGGAAGCATTTGTACCAGTTGCATGCTTTAAGCCAATTAACAATGTAATATAGGGGATAGTGATGCCAAACATCCCCACAATCATGAGTTGCAATAACTCACGCTTATTGGGTTTTGGTGCACTTTTCATCTGTGACCAAGATAATGGCAGAAGAATAACCAACGCTAAAACTGCTCGTATCGCCGATAAGGTAAGTGGCGGAAGTTCAGCAGCAATCAGGCGCCCCGCGATAACATTCGCGCCATAAATGAGTGAGGAAATGAGTATGAAAAAATAAGCTTTGAGTATGGTACTTTTACCACTTGATGTTGTTTGGTGCATATTAGTTCCCTCAAATTCTAAATATAATCTTAGGAGCATTTAAACATTATACACCTTCAAAGCATGTACTGGAATATTGAGATCAAAGAAAATGCTTAAGCTACTGCAGGTGAATTTCAATTTTTGAAGAATATAATTTTATGCCCAAGATTAGCTGGAATTAGTTGAACTAGAAGGAGAGACTATGAATGGCACATCTACTTAGTCCTATGAAAGCAGGCCCATTGACTTTATCAAATCGCTTAATTATGCCACCGATGGCAACTTCAAAGGCTGAATCGGATGGAAAAGTAAGTAAAGCAATCTTGGATTATTATGCGGAAAAATCCCAAGGGGGTTATATTTCCTTAATCATTATCGAACATAGTTTCATTGCTCTTGAAGGAAAGGCTAGTCCTCAGCAGCTTTCTATTGCGGAGGATAGTGTCATCGCAAATCTACAAAAACTTGCTCAAGTGATACAAGGGAATGGATCTAAATGTATGATGCAATTAAACCATGCGGGAAGTGCAGCAAGTGAGGAATGGACGGGTCTGACTCCAGTTGGCCCTTCGGCCGTCGCAAACCCTCGCAGAGGTGGAATTCCTCACGAGCTTACCCACGATGAAATTAAAGAGGTAATCAAGGCTTTTAAAGCTGCTGCACGCCGCACGAAAGAAGCCGGTTTTGACGGAGTGGAAATCCATTCTGCGCACGGCTATCTTCTGAATCAGTTTTTCTCACCGCTCACAAACAAGCGAACTGATGAATACGGGGGTGATGTCCAACATCGTATTCGTATTCATCTTCAAGTTATAGAAGAGGTACGTTCAGTAGTGGGGGAGGATTTTCCCATACTTTTACGTTTGGGAGCTTCAGATTTTGCGGAGGGAGGTATCACGATCGAAGATAGCCTCATTGCTGCGAAAGAGTTCGAAAAAGCTGGAGTGAATATCCTGGATATTTCTGGAGGCTTTTCAGGCTATAGTGTTCCTGGCCTTACCGGTCAAGGGTATTTTGCCCCACTCACGGAAGCCATCAAACAGGTTGTGTCTATTCCAGTTATCCTCACAGGGGGAATTACGGACGCCCAGGCTGCTGAGAAATTGTTAGCAGAAGGTAAAGCCGACCTTATAGGAGTGGGACGTGCACTACTTAAGAACTCCCAATGGGCTGAACAGGCGACTAATAGCCTGAAGTAAAAGGGCACGCCACTTAATTTCAAGGGTTTATCGTTGGATAATGTTTAATGACCCATACGGTTAAACTATATGGAAGAAAACTTCCGAGAGTAAATAAAGCAATACTAATTGCTTTAGTACGAATTAGAAGGGGCATTTCCTGCTCATCGATGGACAAGAGAAACGGTCCTACCTCAAAAAGACCAATATAGTAGCCGAAGAATAAGAGTAAACCCCATCTATAGGGGAGGTCGAAGAGATACAAGGCGAAGGGTATTGTAACAAGTATACTTACTGGGTTAATGAGTATCCCGAGTAGATTGGATAAGAAGCCAAGAGTTATAAAAGCGATAAAGAGAATAATCCTCAAGCGAATCCCTCCCTCATTAGAGCCTATTCGAAATTACCTAATGCATGCAATAGCATAATTAAAGAAAGGTATTTTTTAGAGAGCACCAGTAAAGGTCATGGGCAATTCTGTCCATGACCTTTACTGTGGTATACTTAATTAATCAAGGTTAAAGTCAGAATGAAGGAAAATAGAAATGGGAGAGAATCGATGGGAAAAAGCTTAGTACTTACAGAAAAACCCTCCGTGGGTCGCGATATTGCGAAGCTATTAGGCTGCAATCAAAAAGGGAATGGCTGTCTAATTGGATCTAAATACATTGTAACCTGGGCTCTCGGCCACCTTGTAACGCTAGCCGATCCTGAAGCTTATGATGATCGCTATAAAACCTGGAGACTCGAAGATCTTCCTATGCTTCCTAAGCAAATGGAATTAGTCGTAATCAAAGAAACCTCGAAGCAATACGCCGCTGTGAAACAACTCTTAAGGCAGTCTGATGTAGAGGAACTCATCATTGCGACTGATGCAGGTCGTGAAGGAGAACTTGTGGCACGGTGGATTATCCAGAAAGCAGGATGGAGAAAACCCATCAAACGTTTATGGATTTCTTCTCAAACGGATAAAGCGATCAAAGAAGGCTTTAATAATTTGAAACCGGGGAAGGCTTATGAGACGCTATACGCTGCGGCAGAAAGCCGTGCACAAGCCGATTGGTATGTAGGATTGAATGTGACACGAGCGTTAACGTGTAAATATAATGCTCAGCTTTCCGCAGGAAGAGTCCAAACTCCGACACTTGCTTTGGTAGTAGACAGAGAAGATGAGATTAAGAAGTTTATTCCAAAAGATTACTGGACCATAAATGCTCTGACAAAGGGTTTTTCAATGCGCTGGCAGGATAGAATCAGTGGGCAAACCCGTATTTTCGACATTAAGAGAGTAGATCAGATACTTGCCAAGTTCAACGGTCAAGCAGGGCAGATCATTGACATTAAAAAAGAAGCGAAGAAAGAATTGCCTCCACTAGCCTATGATTTAACAGAACTTCAACGGGATGCAAATAGGAAATATGGCTATTCCGCAAAAAAGACCTCCTCTATCATGCAGCAACTCTATGAGCACCATAAAATTGTTACCTACCCGAGAACAGATTCTCGTTATCTCACCGAGGATATTGTTCCAACACTCCTTGAACGCTTAAAGACGATTGCAATAGGTCCTTTTGTGGACTTGGCCCGAAGTGTTATGCGAAATAAGATAAATCCTACGAAACGGCTCGTGGACAATTCTAAAGTGAGCGACCATCACGCTATCATTCCCACCGAACAACCTGTATTTTTGGCTAAACTCAGTCAGGAAGAGTACAGAATTTATGACCTCATTGTGAGGCGCTTTATCGCTGTCCTTTCGCCAGCCTTCGAGTATAGCAGACTACCGTTAAAATGGACCTTCAGGGAGAAACCTTCACTGCTAAAGGTAAAATCGTGAAGCAAAAGGGATGGCAAATCGTCTACGATGGAAGTGATTCTACGGACGAAGAACGAGACTACGAGGAACAAGAACAAACCTTACCTGACCTTAAGCTAAAAGAGCCAATGGAACTGCTCTCGGTCAAATCCATTCCAGGAAAAACAAAACCACCGAAGCGTTATACGGAAGCTACCCTACTCTCGGCCATGGAACACCCAGGTCAACGAATTGAAAATGAGAATCTGAGGGAGGCCTTAGAAAAAACGAGTGGACTCGGAACACCAGCAACCCGTGCCGATATCATCGAAAAACTATTTAACTCTTTTTATATGGAGCGAAATGGGAAAGAGATTATTCCCACTTCCAAAGGGATCCAACTTATCGGACTCGTTCCACCAGAGTTAAGATCTCCTGAATTAACGGCGAAGTGGGAACAACAACTGAGCGAAATCAGTAAAGGTCGGGTAAATCAAAATCATTTTATTCGTGGCATAACAGACTATGCGACTCAACTTGTCTCAGAGGTCATTGGTAGCAGCCAAACCTTTAGACATGATAATATGACAAGGGCAAAGTGCCCAGAATGTGGTAAGTTTCTCTTGCAAGTCAAGGGCAAGCGAGGGGAAATGCTCGTTTGCCAGGATAGGGAATGTGGATACCGACAAGGGCTTTCAGTGCATTCTAATGCTAGGTGCCCACAATGTCACAAGAAAATGGAACTACGGGGCGAGGGAGAAAATAAAATCTTTACCTGTGCCTGTGGGTACCGAGAGAAGTTATCCGCATTCACTAAGCAAAGAGATCAAGAGAGTAAAGGTTCATATAATAAGAAGGAAGTTCATCAATATCTTCAAAAGCAAGAGAATGAAAGCCCCATCAATACGGCTTTAGCGGATGCGCTGGCAAAGTTGAACCTGCCTAAATGAACTAATAAAGATTAAAGGAAAACCTCTCATTGTAGAAGCTGCAGTCTTCAATGAGAGGTTTGTTTGTTTATTCATAAGATAAGTAATATTAGAGACTAAACACGAATAGAGATATTAATACGTCAGTTTTATCCGAGGGCAGATAAGTGGCGCTAAACCCGTGGATACTCAGCTATACTTCAAATGGAGTTATAACTTCATTTGAAGTATAGCTGAGTTTAAGAGAGGAGGCAGGGGATGTTTTCCGATAAAAATGGTTTCAAAGATGCTTATCTTGAAAAATTTGCCGAGGTCAAAGGGAAGTCCATCGAAGAAGGAACTCTATGGGATAAGTACTACACCCTTGTCGTTCTCCTAAAAGAAGAGATTAGCTTGTGCCGAGCATTTGCTAACTACACAACCTCGAATAAAGAACGAGTAAAACAGGTGTATTACTTTTCGATGGAGTTTCTCATCGGCAGGCTCCTTAACTTCTATCTCGTCAATATTGGGGTTCAAGATATCGTGAGAGAAGGACTAGCTGAGCTTGATATCGATCTAGAAGAGCTCTTAACCCAAGAAAGTGACGCGGGTTTGGGCAATGGAGGATTGGGAAGACTCGCAGCCTGCTTCTTAGATTCCATGGCCTTTATGGGTATAGCCGGGCATGGGAATGGAATTCGCTATAAGTATGGGCTTTTTGAACAAAAAATTATTGACGGGTATCAAACTGAAATCGCTGATCATTGGTTAAAAAACGGCTACCCTTGGGAAATGCGCAAACCTGAAAAATCTATCGTTGTAAAGTTTAATGGAGAAGTCCGAGTTGAAGGTGTGAATGGGAAACTCATTTTTCACCATGAGAATTATGAACCTGTTCTTGCAGTCCCCTACGATATACCCATCTTTAGTTATGAGAATCCCTTTCTCGTTAATAACCTCAGACTTTGGAGTGCTGAACCCTTATCCTCTGAACTTGATTTAGCCTTATTTAACCAAGGAGAGTTTACTCAGGCGATTAGTTATAAGTCTGAGGTAGAAGCGATATCCTATATTCTTTATCCAGAAGATAGTAATCACTCGGGGAGGGAGCTCAGGCTTAAACAGGAGTATTTTTTTGTCGCAGCTGGGCTCGGAGCAATCGTGCGAAGCTACAAAAAGAGAAATGGAACTTTAAAAGATTTCTCTAGGTATGTATCCATTCATATTAACGATACTCATCCAGCTCTTTGCATCCCTGAACTGATGAGGATTTTGATTGATGAAGAAGGAATGAACTGGGAGGAAACCTGGAATATCACAGTCGACACGGTGTCATATACTAACCATACGATTATGCCGGAAGCGTTAGAAAAATGGCCAATTACACTTTTTAAAAAATTACTACCCAGAATCTATATGATTATAGAGGAGATTGACCGACGTTTTAAAGAAAAAATTCTAAGGCGATTTTTCAATAATGAATATTTGTTACAAACGACCCCTATCGTTAAGGACGGACAGGTATGGATGGCGAATCTTGCTGTTATTGGCAGTCATTCCATCAACGGGGTAGCGAAGCTCCATTCGGAAATCCTAAAAAAACAAGTCTTCAAGGATTTTCATCAGATATATGGGTATAAGTTCACAAATCAGACGAATGGGGTAAATCATAGGAGATTTCTATTAACTGCTAATCCCTTGTTATCTCAGCTAATCACTGAGGCGATTGGTCCAGGGTGGAAGACAAATGCGCTAGAACTCAAGAAACTTCAAGACTTCAAAGAGGATTCAAGCTTCCTCGAACAACTTGCTAAGGTCAAGTATCTGAATAAGTGCCGCTTAACTGAGATTGTGAGAGAAAAACAAGGAATCCTTCTCGATCCTGCTTCTCTCTTTGACGTTCATGTGAAGAGAATCCATGCCTATAAAAGACAGCTACTCAATGTCATTAAAATTATGGATGTTTATAACCGATTAAAGGAGGATCCAACCTCAGTCAAAGGGTCCAATACCTTTATTTTTGGCGGAAAAGCCGCACCAGGATACCACTATGCAAAATTGGTAATAAAACTGATCAATACTGTTGCTCAGAAAATCAATACTGATCAAGAAGTTAATGACAAACTTAAGGTGGTCTTTTTAGAAAACTTTAATGTTTCCTTAGCCGAGAGGATATATCCTGCAGCGGATATCAGTGAACAGATTTCCACTGCAAGCAAAGAAGCTTCTGGAACAGGGAATATGAAATTCATGATGAACGGGGCCATTACTCTCGGAACAATGGATGGTGCCAATATTGAAATCAAGGAAGCGGTAGGGGAGGATAACATCTTCATCTTCGGATTAACCGCAAGAGAAGTATTAGAGTACAATCAGAATCGAAAATATAAATCTTGGGATGAATATCATACGAATTTACATCTTAAAAAGATCCTTGACCAGCTTATTTCCGGATTTTTTAGCGAAAAGAGTAATGAATTTCGATCAATATATGATTCTCTCCTCCTCTATAATGACGAGTTCTTTGTTCTCAAGGACTTTTCTTCTTATCTTAGTGCATTTCAGAAAATGTCCATACTCTACCAAGAAAAAGATAAGTGGGCTCAGACGTCCCTACACAATATCTCGGAATCTGGGGTATTCTCGAGTGATCGGACAATTAGTGAGTATGCCCACCAGATTTGGAAGATTAGATGTCGGAGAATTTAATAGACTTTTGAGAGGGAGATGGAAGCAATGCGCAAGAAGGAATGCATCGCAATGCTACTTGCGGGTGGACAGGGGAGTAGGCTAGGATGCTTAACTCGTAATATTGCTAAGCCTGCGGTATCCTTCGGGGGAAAATACCGTATCATCGATTTTAGTCTCAGCAATTGTGCACATTCTAACATTGATACCGTGGGTGTCCTCACTCAGTATAAGCCCTTTATCCTTAATTCTTATATTGGTATGGGCTCCGCTTGGGATCTTGACAATCTATATGGAGGAGTACATATTCTTCCTCCTTATGTAGGAGAAAATCAGGGAAGCTGGTATAAGGGGACAGCAAATGCCATCTATCAGAATATCGATTTTATTTACTTTTATGATCCAGATTATGTATTGGTAATCTCCGGTGACCATATCTACAAAATGGATTACTATGCAATGCTTAATTTCCATAAGGAACATAACTCAGAAGTAACGATCTCGACGATTGAAGTTTCTTTCGAAGAGGCCTCCAGATTCGGAATTATGACGGCGGATACTAAGGGACGAATTGTTAAATTTGCCGAAAAACCTGCGGAACCAGAGAGCAACTTAGCATCTATGGGGGTCTATATTTTCAATTGGTCTGTACTCAAGAAAGCTCTGATAGAAGATGAGGCAGACTCGGACTCTGAAAAGGATTTTGGGAAGAATATAATCCCTCGACTCCTTAAACAGGGAAGCAAGCTATATTCCTACGCCTTCCAAGGGTACTGGCGTGATGTTGGGACTATCGAAAGTTATTATAATGCGAATATGGAAATTCTCCATGGTGGAGAGTTGTTTAATCTTTTTGAACAAAAACAACGAATTTTTTCAAATGAGGAAATTTTAGCGCCACAATATGTTGGGCCTAAGGCTAAAATCAAAAAAAGTTTAATTGGGAACGGCTGTACAGTATTAGGACAAGTAAGTAATTCAATCCTGGCAGCGGGAGTGTATGTTGGGGAGGATACAATCATTGAAGATTCTATTTTACTCCCCAACTCAAAAGTTCATGATCATGTATGTGTTCGGAAAACCATCCTTGGGGAGAATGCTGTGATTCTAGGACATAGTTTAATTGGAGAAAAGACGAATGTAAAACCTTTGCAAGAAGGAATTACTGTAATCGAAGATCACCACGTTGTCTCAAGAGGCTCTAGGATAGAAGAGGGAAGGAATGTCGCCAAAGAAAGCTAAGTAAAAGAGGGGAGGTAGAAACCTTGCAAAGTGCCATCGGAATTATTTTTGGCAATACAAGTTCAAGTATCCTGCAGGGGTTAGCTCAGGACAGACCGATCGCAGCAGTTCCCTTTGGGGGGAGGTATCGTCTCTTAGACTTTGCACTCTCTAGTATGGTTAATTCTGGAATTAGGACGGTAGGTTTAGTGACTCCACAGCACTATCGTCCTATGCTCGATCATCTAGGAGCTGGGAAGGATTGGTCGCTTGACCGTAAGTCTGGGGGACTATTCATACTACCTGGAGCCATCCACGGTTTAATTGATTATAATAGCCGGTTTCGCCTTAAAGATATCCAACTAAATATTGAATTCCTTGAAAAGGACTCCGCTGAGAACGTCGTGATTAGTAGCTCCGATCAAGTGTTTAATATGGATTATCGTAATGCCCTTGAACATCATACACAAAAGGAGGCTGATGTCACGCTCATCTTTAAGAAAACAGAAAACCCATTGGATTATGTGGGAAGGGTAAATCTGAGGTTGACAGAGTCTCAGCGTGTTTATCAGATGCATAGTGAAGAGAAAGTAAACGAGGGCGAATTGCCTTGGCAATACTTTGTCGATATTTTAATTATACGTCGACAACTCCTTTTAAAAATTATTGAAGGTTATAAAGGCATGGAAAGCATTGAACTGGCAGATGTAATAGCAGACAATTTAGAACGCCTACGTGTACAGGGTTATCCCTTTAATGGATTTGTCGGCAGAATTCGTTCCGTTCAAGATTATTTTAAGCGGAACATGGAGCTTTTAAATACTGAAATCCGAGAAACCTTGTTCACTAGTACCCAGCCCATTCATACTAAAATCAGAGATAACCCCCCTACGAAATTTGGTGATAAAGCTAGTGTTAAAAATTCGCTGATTTCAAGTGGGTGTACGATCGAGGGAGATGTAGAGAATTCTATTTTTTCCCGTGGAGTTGTTATTGAAGCAGGGTGCAAGATAAAAAACTGCATTATTATGTCAAAATGCACAATTTCCCGAAATTCAATCCTTGAAAATGCTATTCTCGATAAGTTTGTTGAAGTCAACGAGGGAAATATCCTCAAAGGAAATGAAAAGAACCCGCTAGTCGTTTACAAAAAGGCGATAGTCTAGCTAATGAATACTTCAGAAACAATTGAAGGAAATCGGCATAGGCGTGTGGAAAATTAGAGTTTGTATCGTAGAGAGTGACTGTTTGCAAACCTTGGCGATAGAGTATACTCGAGAGAATATCTTCTAAATATATAGGTGTAATCATTAAGTTCAATAAAAGGGAGCTGACCGAATTGACTTCATGGGAGCGGTACCGAAAATATCTCTACTTTGATCAAGAACTTGATTTGATGATCGATATAAGTAGGATGAAATTTTCGGAAGGTTTTTTTGAGAAGATGGCTGAGCCTATGGTAAGCGTCTATCAAGAACTTGACAAACTGGAACAAGGTTCCATTGCTAACCCGGACGAAAACCGTAGGGTTGGTCATTACTGGCTACGTAATCCAGATTTGGCTCCAACACAAGAAATTGTTCAAGGGATTAAACAAACTCTTGAAAACATCCGGGAATTTGTCCAGAAGATCCACAGTGGGGAGATTACGCCTGAAAAGAGTGGAATTTTTCGCAATATCCTTCTCATTGGAATTGGAGGATCAAGCCTTGGTCCACGTTTCGTAGCCGATGCACTCTCTACTCCACATGATAAGATGAGGATGCTCTTTATCGATAATACGGATCCAGATGGAGTCGATCGTATATTTAGAACGCTTGGAGATGAGCTTGACTCTACCCTCTGCATCGTCATTTCGAAAAGCGGGGGAACGATAGAGACTCGGAACGGGATGCTCGAAGTGCAAAACCGTTATAAGCAAGTGGGTTTGAATTTTGCAAAGCATGCGGTAGGGGTAACCCAGTATGGTAGTCAACTTGATAAGGTGTGCAAAGGCGAAGGCTGGCTCCAAGTTTTCCCAATGTGGGATTGGGTCGGGGGGCGGACTTCTGTTCTATCTGCTGTTGGACTACTTCCTCTCGCACTACAAGGCATCGATATTGAGCAGCTTTTGGTGGGAGCGAAAAGCTGCGACGAAAGAACGAGACACCATGAAACCTTGAAAAATCCAGCAGCCCTTCTCGCACTCATGTGGTACTACTTTACCGAAGGGCAAGGTGGGAAGCAAATGGTGATGCTACCCTATAAGGATCGTCTCGAACTTCTTACCAAATACTTGCAACAACTAATAATGGAATCTCTAGGAAAAGAAAAAAATTTAAAGGGTGAAATTGTCCATCAAGGAATTGCAGTTTACGGAAATAAGGGTTCAACAGATCAGCATTCCTATATTCAGCAGCTTCTCGATGGTCCGAATAACTTTTTCGTTACCTTCATTGAGGTTCTCAAGGATCGCAATGAAAAATCCCCAATCCTTACTGAAAGCAGTACAAGTGGGGATTATCTTCAAGCGTTTCTCCTAGGCACTCGGGAGGCCTTGACAGGAAAGGGACGAGAGTCCATTACAATCACGATTAAAGAGATTAACGCTTATCGGATTGGTGTATTGATCGCACTTTATGAAAGGGCAGTTAGTATATATGCTATATTAGTAGGTATCAACGCCTATCACCAACCCGCCGTAGAGATGGGGAAAAAAGCTGCAGGCGAAACGATTAAGTTGAAAAACGCACTCCTTGATTTCTTACGCGCTCGGCCAGGCCAAAAGTTTACCGTTGAAGCGCTGGCACAAAGCCTAGAGGCTCAAGGCACGCAAGAAACACTCTTTAAGGTCTTACTCCACCTGAACGAGAATCCTATACATGGGGTAAAGGTGGAAAAAGGAAGTAGCGCCTTTGAGAATAGTTATTATATCTAAGTGTCCAGACCACTTCATTCATTAGCTTAGAGGCAGTTCTTTTGTAAGGCAAATCTTTGGGTATTCTTTAGTAGGTTCCTAGAGTAGCTATTCTTGCTGCACCATAGAGCGCTGTTCGTTCATTAAGAATTACGTAAATAGGGATACTCCGGAGGAGTTCGCTAAAGCGTCCTTTTGCTTGAAAGGCTTCAAGAAACGAGCCTTGTTGCAACTTCGGGAGGATCTTAGGAGGAATTCCTCCTGCTAAGTAAACTCCTCCTAAGGCTAAGCTCTTCAGGGCCAGATTGCCTGCCTCAGCACCGAGTAGCTGGATGAAAAGTTCCAGTGTTTCCGAACTGAGACGGCAGGTACCTTCAAGAGCTTTTTTTGTTATCTCAGCTGGAGAAGGAAGACGAAGCTCAGTGGCTGAAAGAAGATTATGGTTAGCAGTTAAATGAGTAGAGGAAATCTCTACATCATAATTGAGGTCCTCTCTCAGGAAACGATAGATATTCACAAGTCCTGGTCCAGAGAGAACCCGTTCATAACTGACATGCCCATATTCTCTGGCGAGAAAACGCCATAGTCTCACTTCCTGTTCAGAGCGGGGAGCAAAATCCACATGAGCACCTTCAGTAGGGCTGACAACGTTACCACCCATAATTATAGATTCTCCTAAGCCGGTCCCAGGAGCTATTACGGCACGATTAAGCTCAGTGAAGGGAGTATAACTAGAATAGGTGCTTAAGACAGATGGATTTAGACAAAGCAAATCCTTCGGCTCCAAAGTGAATATTCCATGTCCCATTGCAGTGAGATCATTACAGAATAGCAGAGGAGATTGAAGACGAATGGAAGCCCGTAGAAGGTCAAAATCTAGGGTCCGATTCAAGTTCGTAAGATGACAGGTGTTTTCATGAATCGGACCTGCAAGACTAAGACAGCCTGCAGCAATCTCTTTAGGTTCGACCCCAGCCCACCTAAGAAAAGAGTGAAGCTCTTCAGCTAAATTATTCCATTGGGTGCTCGCGATTTTTCGTTCCGTAAGAAGGTTCAATTGAGTAGAGGTCTTTTCAAAAAGCGCCAATAAGGTTTTTGTTCCTCCAATATCACCAGCTAGGTACATTTCAATCACACCCCTTTAATAATAAATATTCTAGCACATTTAGCTCTGTAATTAATCTGTAAAACAGATTTAAGCTTTTACTCCTCAGGATTGATGCCAAAATGGAAACACATCGAGTACACACGACGTGTTTCCATTTAATATTTGAACTACATTTGAAACTACACTCACGTAATAATTCATTCTATTGTAAGTTGTTAGGGTAAGTACGATCTTCTGCATGCTTTTCTTGTAATTCTCTAAAGAGTGTAGCAGGATCAACGTTTTTAGTCTGAGTCTGCGGATTAATGTATTTGGAAAGAAGCTGTTCGAGTTCTCCAATGGTTACGGGTTTTGCATGTCTCATGAGTTCATAACCTAGCTCTCCATTGGGTTCAATCGTAGCTATCTTAACATCCTGAAAGCTTCCAATAGCGTGTTGCCTTAATCGCATTTCCAGCTGATCCACTGTCATACGAAGCTTTCGTAGGACATCAGGCTTAAGTTCACCGTTTTCTATAACAATGACGGATTTTCCGGAAATGAAGGATTCTATAAAATTAAACTTTACTTGAAGATACTCCATAAGAACAAGCGCCCCAACAAAGACTCCTACAGCAAGAATGGTTCTCCCGATTGAGCTTGCATTAATCGGTTCGATAATAATAGCACCAATAGAAAGCATGACTATTAACTGGGGACTCGTCATTTGACTAATAGATTGTCGCCCCGAGATTCTTAATAATAAGGTGCCAGCAAAAACGAGTATCAATGCACGAATAACGGTGTCGACCAAAAGAATACCTCCTAAAACAAAGACTAGGTTTAAGGATAAGTTGACCAACATATTGGATATTATGCAAACCTTTTATTGTGAATATTAGTTTGTTGGCAGGAACGTATATATAGGTTATAGTAAATTAACCTTATTCAGAGATCTGTTCTAGAGGAGGAAGGAATACATGGATGATGAAAAAATTGTTCTTCTCTCAAAGATTCCCTTCTTCTCGGAATTAAGTCCGCAGGATAGAATAGAGCTAGCGAGCGAATTTGATTGGGTAACCTACCCTGAGGGTTCACTTATCATTGAGCAAGATCAGATACCGTCATCCTTGTATATACTCAGCGAAGGTAATATTGAAGTTTTCAGTAATAGTGAGGAATACACCTCGTCCCAAATGCTAGATCCGGGAACTGTGTTCGGGGAACTCTCCATAGTAACAGGTAAGCCTTCAGTAAATAACGTACTCTGCAAGGAAACATCCCGACTGTTAAGTATAAAAGCTGAGGACTTTGCGCGGATTCTTCTACGTTGGCCTCAAATCTATCAAACCTTTATTGGACAATTAAGCGAAAACCTGAATGAAGCGAATCAAATGCTTTCAGAAAGTAAGTACAAAGAAGTCTTGAGTTCTGCAATTAAGCTGTCACAATATAGAGATAAGTTTTATGGAATTTGGGGAAGTGTCAGAACGACAAAAGAAGTAGAAAGAAAGTTTATTGAACTTGAGCAACGTAATGGAAACTTGCTGATTATGGGTGAACGAGGAACGGGACGCCAGATGGTCGCTTGGTACGCTCATCAACGGCTCTTCGGCGAAACAGCTCCTTTTGTGGTCCTAGATGGTCAACGCTTTGAACAACAATGGGGAAACTTCCTTATAGATTCCCGAAAGAAAGAGGAAGCTTCATCCACAGCCTTACCGTATTATAGTTTTTTCGATATAGCAAATGGTGGGACACTGTTTATCCAAGAAATAGACCTCATTTCTCCTAAGTCGCAAATGAAACTCTCTGAGGCTCTAAAATCACAGGGGAGAACATGTCTTGTAATTGGAAGTATCCAAACTCAGCAAAAGGGAAACAATCAAAAAATCCTTCCAGAACTTCAGGAATGTTTTATTCATTCGTATTCTATTACACCTCTTCGCGAGCGTAAAAGAGACATTCCGATTATCGCGCAGGGAATTGTTGAAAAGCTAGCTCATAAGAACCATCGAGAAATCCCAAGTCTAAGCCCAGAAGCGACCCAGCTCTTACTTTCTCACAATTATAGGCAAGGTAACGTTACAGAATTGATTCAGGTTATGGAACGTGCTTTTTTTCTCGCAGACCAGGGTGTTATTGGGTTAGAACAGATTTTCTTCGGTCCAACCTCTGAAAAATTTGGCCGTAAGATTAATCTTTTACGATGGGGACCTATCGAAAGGCTTCTTAAACGAGGGAAAATTATTCTTTGGCTACAGCAGATTTCGGCAGTGATGTTTATTGCGCTCCTCATTGGGCTGCTCTTTTCCCCGAATTTGACACTAACGATGAAAGCCTTCACTTTGGTTTGGGGCCTATGGTGGCCGGCCCTTGCCCTTGTTTCCCCTTTTTTGGGTAGACTATGGTGTACTATATGCCCGTTTTCTAAAATTATGGAACTAGTGCAAGATAAAATTCATCCGAAACGCCCGATTCCGGCCTGGTTCATTAAATATGATTATTTGATAGTCAGCGTTCTATTTGCCTTTATTTTCTGGATTGAAGTTTTTACTGGGATGCGTTCGAATCCGCTTTATACTGGCATATTGTTAGTTTCCATTCAATTGGCTGCTATATTGATTAGTATTCTTTATCCTCGTCATGCTTGGTGTCGCCATTTTTGTCCTTTAGGAGGTTTTATTGGGACTGCTTCAATAGGCTCTATTCTGGAGGTTAGGGCTGATGCTACAGTTTGCCTCAACAAATGCACAACGTTTGAGTGTTATGTAGGGAAAAATGATGTTAAAGGCTGCCCGATGACCCAGCATCTCCCGTATCTAGATAATAACCTAGACTGCAAATTATGCTTTAACTGCGTGCGAAATTGTCAGCACGGGTCCGTCCAGGTTAATTTACGCGTTCCTGCTCGGGAAGTCTGGCATCTCACTCGTGTGAATCAAGGTTACTCAGTATTTATCGGAGTATTGTTAGCCATCTTGGGTCCCATTATGTATTACGAGCCACTTCAGAAGATTTGGCCAGCCAATGAGTGGAATTTTTGGTTTTCACTTGCATACTTTACTTCAGCCTTGTTAGGGGGAGCGATTGGCTGGTGGATGGGTAAGCCTTTCAAGACAAAGGCAGCTTCCATGCGGATTAAGTTAGTCTTTGCCTTCACTCCATTGGTCATCGCTGGGCATATCATGTATCAAGTAGATTTTCTTCCTGGAATTCACTCCCTGTTACTTGGAGCTGGATATCAAACGGCTTCTGGATTACAATCTGTTTTTATTCCAGCTGCTATGGTAGCGCGATGGGGAGCCACTCTGATTGGGGTGGCCTTGACTGGATTAACGGTTACAATCATACTACTTCGCAATAAATCAAAGGCTTTGTAGCCACATAAGAAAGCAGCTCCCAGTACAATTTGTGCTGGGAGCTGCTTACAATGATGACAATCTATATAATTTAAGCTGAAAAATAGCTATTTTTCCTGAGCGTAAAGACCCTGAGATTCAGGCGCCTTTATACTATATTCTTTTCTAGTCAATGTATCACTGGTATAAACTCTTTTCGATAATTTCTCTAATTCTTTCTGGTAATTCCATAGCTTCTTCTTTCGTTAGATCAGCGGTAGGAATGGGGTCATGAATAGTAATCTCTACTTGGGCAGGCTTAATTATAAACCCGTTTTGTTCCATGATTTTATAAGAACCATTTATCGTTATTGGAACGATAGGAGCCTTTGCTTTTAAGGCTAACTTCAAGCTACCGGCTTTGAATTCACCTAGATTCCCACCCTTGCTCCGTGTGCCTTCAGGGAAAATGACCATTGAATAGCCCTCTTTTAGATGGTCTGCTGCCTGATTAATAACTCTGAGTGATTGCCGAACATCAGAACGATCCATAAAAACGCATTTCATATGTGTCATCCATGTTCGAATTAGGGGGAATCTTAATAACTCGATTTTAGCAATAAATGCCTTTGGCTTCTCAACATAACCCAGGAGAAGGGGTATATCGAAATTTCCCTGGTGATTACTCACAAAGAGTACAGGGCCAGAGGGGATCTTTTCCTCCCCGGTGGTCGATACAGTAACCCCCGCAAATTTTACGAGAGAACGAGCCCATTGCTTCGCAGTTTCATTTGTGAGTTGGTCATGTTCGGCAGTTTTTCCACTCTTATCTAATCGCTTAACTTTCAAAAGCGAAGGGTAGATGGCTATAAGATAAATACCAAAGTAAACGAACCAAAAAAATGTTCGAAACATAATAACTCTCCTCATTGTGTTTTTAGGGATATTATAACATAAATACAATCGCCTAAGTCAAAGCTGAGCTGAGTAGATTTCGCCTTGATCTATGGCATTTTCCTTAGTATTCATCTTCGTAAGCCTCCTATCGGCTTACATTCTTTTATCTTAGAAAAACCTATCATAACCTTAACCTTGATTTTATGGACTGGGATATACTTCGTCAATAGGAATAATATTTGAAATGCATTTAGCTCGTAGGTGGATAGAAACAGGGTTTGGTAAAGAAAAGTGCAAAACTTAGTCACTAATAGTATACATGATTAATAATAGTATAAAGAATCAATTAAATTGTAGACACAACTCAGCGAAAAATCGTTATCCAATAAATTGAGAAGGAGGGGTAAAATGCAAACAAACAAATCTTTAGGTCGAGCATCTCTTGTGGTTGATCAGAGGACTGGATACTTGGTTCCGGACTACTTTGGTACAGCCAACTGGGCGTATAGTCCGCCCCTGAGAAAATTCGTTGATGCAATGCCAAGGCTGGGACCTAGCGGCGCAAATGCATTGGGTCAGTATATCCCGGTTGCAGTCGCCGATAAGTCGACCTATCCAGGTTCTGACTACTACGAAATTGCAGTTGTTGAGTTTAAAGAGCAAATGCATTCGGATCTGCCGCCCACAACGCTCCGGGGCTATGTGCAATTATCCACAGCAGTCATTCCTGGTGCGCAAATTGCTTTGACCCATATGGGTACCCCTATTTTAAAAGGTGATGGCACTCAGGCTTACGGTGTGGATGCACCCCATTTTCTAGGACCAGCTATTATAGCCAATCGTGACATACCCGTGCGCATCAAATTCTACAATTTGCTTCCTACTGGAGCAAGTGGTGATCTCTTCATCCCGGTAGATACAACGGTTATGGGGGCGGGACATGGACCTCTAGGGCATGCAGCCATGCCTATGCATTACACGCAAAACCGCGCCAATGTTCATCTCCATGGTAATAACACCGTCTGGATTAGCGATGGGACGCCACATCAGTGGATTACCCCGGCGGGTGAAGACACTCCTTATCCTCAGGGTGTCAGTGTAGTAAATGTCCCTGATATGGAAACAGTAGACGACCCACGCGATGGTATGCAGACCTTGTACTACACAAACGCACAAAGTGCAAGGCTGATGTTTTATCATGATCACTCTTATGGTATCACTCGACTAAATGTCTATGTGGGAGAAGCCTCAGCTTATCTACTGACAGACCAGGTTGAACAGGATCTGATCAATGGTACCAACGAATCGGGTGTCAATCCAGGCATGGAAAAGATTCTCCCTGAGCTTGGGATTCCCCTAGTCATCCAGGACAAGACTTTCGTTGATACCAAAACCATCCTCGATACGGACCCCACTTGGGCTTGGGGAACAACACCAGGCACGCCCAATACCGGCGACCTTTGGTATCCTCACGTTTATAGCCCCGCTCAGAATCCCTGGGATCCCAGTGGAGCAAACCCGTTTGGTCGCTGGATGTACGGACCGTGGTTCTGGCCACCGACAACGAATATAACACATGGGCCAGTTCCGAACCCTTACTTCGATCCAGTAAATGCACCCGAACAACCGCCAATGATGCCAGATATGCCTTTCCCCTCAATGCCTGGAGAGGCGTTTATGGATACCCCCCTTGTCAACGGCACGGCCTATCCCTACCTGGAAGTGGAGCCCATGTCTTACCGTTTCCGAATCTTGAATGCCGCCGATGATCGCTTTTTTAATCTGCAGATGTATGTTGCTGATCCTGCGGGCTACATCTCACCTGTCACGGGATATGCTACTGAAGTCAAGATGGTGTCTGCGACTGGGACACCGGGCCTTCCTGCTGACTGGCCTAGTGGCGTGCCTGATCCTGCTTTAAAAGGACCGGACTGGATTCAGATCGGCACCGAGGGAGGTTTCCTACCGACACCAGTCGTGATACCGAGTCAGCCCATCACCTGGAACCTGACTCCGACAAACTTCAACTTCGGAAATGTCGATCAGCACTCGCTTCTGGTGGGAACCGCAGAACGGGTCGATGTCATCGTTGACTTCTCCCAGTTTGCCGGGCAGACTCTCATTCTCTATAACGATGCTCCTGCAGCTTTCCCAGCAACCGACCCGAGGTACGACTATTATACGGGTAACCCAGACCTGACAGCCGAGGGCGGTGCGCCGAGCACGCAACAGGGCTACGGCCCTAACACTCGTACGATCATGCAGATTAGGGTGGCGAATTCAACTCCCGCCCCTGCGTACGATATACCAGCTTTAGAAGCGGTATTTGCTAAAACCAACGTAAAAAGGGGCGTTTTTGAAGCGTCCCAAGATCCAATCCTTATACCTCAAGCTGCTTACAACTCTGCTTACAACGTGACAAATTTACCTGCGGATGCTGCCAGCGCCTACGTGCAACTGCAGGAGTTTTCTAAAACCTTTCGGCCAGTAGACGTCAGCGGAACTCTTCAGCCACCTGTTACCCTGCCTATCGAACCAAAGGCTTTGCAGGACGAAATGGGTGAAGTCTATGACACCGAGTATGGACGGATGAGTGGCATGCTTGGACTCGAATTCCCGGTTACCAGTTCCAACTTCAGTCAATTTGTTGTCTACGGCTATGCAAGCCCGCCCGTTGAGATTGTCAAAGGTACAGCAAGTCTTAATGCAACTTCCATCGGATCATCTTCTGATGGAACTCAGATTTGGAAGATCACTCACAATGGTGTGGATACCCACACCATTCATACCCACCTGTTTTCTGCACAGCTCATCAACCGGGTTGCTTGGGACGGAGCTATGCTACCGCCTGATCCAAATGAACTAGGCTGGAAAGAAACCTTCAGGGTGAATCCGCTCGAGCATACAATCATTGCTCTGAGACCGAAAATTCCTACCCATACTCAGGTACCGTTCGAAGTACCAAACAGCGTACGCCTGATCGATCCGACTATGCCTGAGGGCGCTGTACTAACACCGCCACCGCCCGTAGGATGGTTCGACCCGTTAGGAAATCCAATTACCCAAGTTACCAACCATTATGTGAATTTTGGTTGGGAGTACGTGTATCACTGCCATATTCTCGCCCACGAAGAGATGGATATGATGCACGCGATGGCATTTGCAGTTCCACCGAAAGCGCCGTCCGCTCTAGTTGGCAATGTGATGGGTTCCAACCTTAACAAGCGAGTAGTTTTAACTTGGATAGACAATTCCACAAACGAGACTAGCTTCACTGTCCAAAGAGCAGTTAATAGTGCTGGTCCATGGACGATTCTAGCAACGTTGCCAGCTGGTTCAAGTTCTTACACCGATCCAATCGGCAACACGAATATCACTTACTTCTACCGGGTGTTTGCCTCCAACACTGTCGGTGATACTGCTACTCCAGGCTTCCCAACGATTACAGTCGACTCCGATTTTTCCAACGTCGTGCAGATTGGTGAAAATCCAGTTCAGCCGCCAGCAGCTCCAACAAACTTGGTTGCAATGCGAACCAGTTCACGTGTTTATCTAAACTGGCGGGACAATGCCAGCACCGAGACCGCTTTTGTGGTCGAACGCTCTGTAAATGGGGGGACCTTCTCCGCGCTCATCACAGTTAGATTGAGATATTCTACGGGTATCGTCTACTACACTGATAGAACCGTCATGTCTGGCAATCACTACAGCTACCGGGTCGCTGCCATGAATGCTGCAGGTTTGTCTGCTTATTCGAATACGGTAAACGTAAAGCTGTAAGAGAAAGGATAATTAGTATTTAGATGGTCTCACTCAACTTTGAGTGGGGCCTTTTAAAATGAAATCATTTTCCTATGCGGGCGTAGCAGCTACTAATAGATTGTGAGGTTTTGTGACAAATCTTTGGGTTGAAGGAGAATCAGGGGAAGTGAAGGAAATATGAGGGATTAGGGATTCTCGCTCCTTGAAATCTATTAGCAAACCTAGTAATATCGAGATACTATTCAAATACAAGTAAACTTGGGAGGACGTTTTAATGGGACCTACAAATGAATGCTTTTTTTGTGGCAAAGGTGGCCAATCGTTGTTTAGCGCTGAGCGAAAGTGTTATGTTCATTCTCACTGTATAGTTGAGAAGTTGACAACGGGAGATCAAACCGCTTCAGCAATTGCCAAAGAGTTTGATATGGTTTCGGATTCTACCGAATGTAATGTAGGCTGCGATGAATGTGTAAATAGATGGTGTGGTCGCTAAATCAATATAGGATTAATGGTATAAAAGCTCTTAGGTTTTCAATGAAACCTAAGAGCTTTATTATCCCGT
The DNA here is from genome assembly GCF_055378975.1 of Desulfitobacterium elongatum. Taxonomy (NCBI): domain Bacteria; kingdom Bacillati; phylum Bacillota; class Clostridia; order Eubacteriales; family Desulfitobacteriaceae; genus Desulfitobacterium; species Desulfitobacterium elongatum. The sequence continues at coordinate 2,224,291 of NZ_AP038772.1, forward strand.
AACGGGATTTACCGAGTCATTAGTTAGTCAATGACAACGTTCTCTAACTTCTTCGCTAGAAGTTCAATATCATCGAGAACGAGACGAATTCCATGATTATTAGGCCTCATTAAACGAGTTCGCCATTTCATGAAGTAAGTTTTTAAATGGTACTTATCTATTAGCCCTGGACTTTTTTTCTTTACGTATTGTTCTAACTCAGTTATTTCCCATAGAGCATTATCCAAATGACCTTTATTAATAAGGCTGTAAATAATGCGGAGTCCATCAGATATTGTCTCCAAATTAATACCCCTCCACACTAAGTTTTTATGTTAATATAACATAAAAAAGGGTTTGCGTTATGGTTAAGATGTAAACATAATAAAATAAATTCATTAATCGGCACAGTTTCAGCCGATTAGGCTCGTGTATTATTTATAGTCCATTTCATGTTTTATGAGCTCTAAATAATATTCGAGCGGTTAGCTTATTTTGATAGAAGTCCCTTTCTTAGCTCACTTTCTGAGGATGCCTAGCCCTCATAGAGTAAGCTAGGACCACCAAGTAGATATACTGTGGGCGGTTCTAGCTTTGGTTGGCAGTACTCCATGACTGCTTTTCAGTGAAAAACAGGGCAAGTGGATAAAACGATTTGTGTAGAAACATGTAAATATTGGCTAAAAGTAGTTTATACTCTATAATGGGAAGGACTTTTCTTAATGAAAAGGTTTGTAGGAATTACAGCATAGCTTTCTCAAAAAATGACTTTCTAGGATTTTTTAGCAAGCCTAGTATATGGATGCCTAGCAGGCCTCTTAAATTGGTCTAAGGCGCATCAAACGATCGTATTGGTTTGTATAAAGGGAGGAAAAGTTTTGTCAGTTACGCCGCAGTATAACGCTGAATCTATACAAGTATTAGAGGGACTAGAAGCAGTTCGCAAACGGCCGGGCATGTATATCGGATCTACAGGAAGTAGGGGATTGCACCATTGCGCCTGGGAAATAGTAGACAACGCCATCGATGAGGCTGGGGCCGGATTCTGTGATCACATCGAAGTAACACTTAATAAAGAGGGTTCACTCACGGTTCTCGATAATGGGCGAGGGATACCGGTGGATCTTCACCCCATTAAAAAGATTCCCGCAGTTCGTCTGGCCTTTGAACAACTTCATGCAGGTGGGAAGTTCGGAGGAGACACCTATAAAACTTCAGGTGGGCTTCATGGGGTTGGTGCGAGCGTTGTTAATGCGTTATCGAGCTTTCTAACGGTTGAAGTAAGTCGTGGAGGCAAGCTATATCGCCTGGAATATGAACATGGAGGACATTTGAAGTCGGATCTCAAAGTCGTTGGGAAAGCTGTAAAAGGAAATGGGACAACCGTAACCTTTAAACCTGATCCTCTTATCTTCAAAGAGACGACGGTATTCAAGTATGACACCTTACGCAGCCGACTTATGGAATTATCCTTCTTGAATCCTGGACTTACCATAGTTTTGACTGATAATCGGGGGGAATTGAAGACTGAAACCTTCCATTCTCAAAACGGTGTTATCGGCTTTGTAGAACATTTGAATAAAGAATCTGATTATTCCTCAGTGCATAAGAGGCCTATCTATTTCAAGGGAGAGAAGGACGATATTGTTGTTGAATGTGCCATCCAGTATAACGATGGCGATGATGAGCACTTGCGTTCTTATGTGAATAACATCCCTACAGATGAAGGTGGGACTCATGAATCGGGCTTTCGGACGGCTTTAACTAAAGTCTTTAATACATATGGGAAGAAGAACAATATATTTAAGAAAGATGAAAATCTAATTGGAGATGATCTAAAAGACGGATTATCGTGTGTTCTTTCCGTTAAAGTACGAGAACCTCAGTTTGAAGGTCAAACCAAAACCAAACTCTCCAACGCCGAAGTTGAAGGCGTAGTCCAATCCCTGACAAACGAAGGAATAAGTAATTTTTTTGAACAATATCCGACTGTTGCTAAGGATGCGATCAATCGCACTTTAACTACATGCCTCCAACGGTTAGCTGCCAAAAAGGCGAAGGAACTCAAGAAGAAGGCTCGTGATGCTGAAGTTAAAGCCCTAAGTGGTAAACTAGCTGCCTGTAGTGAGAAGGATCGGGCGCGTAATGAACTCTTCCTTGTAGAAGGAGACAGTGCAGGAGGGTCGGCTAAAACTGGGCGTGATCGGCGATTCCAAGCGATTCTGCCCTTGAGAGGTAAGGTCATCAATACCTACCGGGCCAAGATGGATAAAGTCTTAGAGAATGAAGAAATCCGAAGTATGATAACGGCTATAGGTGCGGGAATAGGAAAAGAATTTGAAGTTGAAAAGTCTAACTATGCACGAGTCTGTATTATGACGGATGCAGATATAGATGGAGCGCATATTCGATGCTTATTGTTGACTTTCTTCTATCGATACATGAAACCTCTCATCTCAAGTGGTCGGGTATATATTGCTCAATCCCCTTTGTATAAGGCTGAAAAGGAAAAAGGGAAAGTCATTCATTATGCTTACAACGATCAAGAGTTAAAAATGGCGCTCAAGGAATTAGGAAAAACAGCTAAGGTACAGCGGTATAAAGGGCTGGGAGAAATGAATCCGGAACAACTTTGGGAGACGACGCTCAACCCAGCAAATCGCCGTATGATCCAAGTCACAATCGATGACGCCTTGGAAGCTGAACGCAAGCTCAAGATCCTGATGAGTGAACAGGTTGACCCACGAAAAGAATTTCTAATGGAGAATATTGTGTTTACTGAAGATGATATGTAAGAGAACAATTTGAGGTGAAAAAGTGAGTACACTAGAGGAAAATATTACACAACGCCCGTTGGAAGAGGTACTTCCAGAGAGCTTTTTAGGATATTCAAAATTTGTAATCCTGCAAAGAGCTGTCCCTGACGTTCGAGATGGATTAAAGCCAGTTCATCGGCGTATTATCTATTCCATGGATGAAATCGGGATGCAACCGGACAAAGCCTACAGTAAGTCAGCCCGTCTGGTAGGGGACTGCATGGGGAAATATCACCCTCATGGTGATTCGTCAATTTATGATTCGGCAGTTCGCATGGCCCAACCTTGGGCAACCCGTTATCCTTTGATTGATGGGCAGGGGAATTTCGGTTCCATAGATGGAGATAATGCGGCAGCTATGCGGTACACAGAGATGAGAATGACTCATTTATCGCAACTCATGACACAAGATATAGAGAAAAACGTCGTTTCCTTTAGGGCAAACTACGACCAACGATTAAAGGAGCCTACTGTTCTTCCCTGCCCATTCCCGAATCTCTTAGTCAATGGAGGCTCAGGAATCGCTGTGGGGATGGCAAGTAACATGCCACCCCATAACTTACGTGAAGTCGCAGCAGCCCTGATTCTGCAAATCGATAATCCTGATGTTACCATAGAAGAACTCATGCAAAAGATAACTGGCCCGGATTTTCCCACGGGGGGATTGATTATCGGTTCAAAAGGGTTCACTGATGCGTACAAAACTGGACGTGGAAAAGTGATTATGCGTGGAAAAGCGCTCATTGAGCCTGGAAAGAATGGAAAGAGTCTTATTGTTATTACTGAAATCCCCTACCAAGTCTCAAAGTCAACCCTTGCTGCTAAGATTGAAACCCAAGCGGATATTGGAAAAATTGACGGGATTAGTGAAGTAAGAGACGAATCGGATCGTGAGGGTCTTCGCTTGGTTGTGGAGTGTAAGAAGGACTCTGATCCGAAACATATATTAAGACTTCTCTATAAGTACACTCAGTTGCAAGAAACCTTTGGTATTATCAACCTGGTTATTACAGCTGAAGGTACTCCTAAAATTTTGGGACTTAAAGATATCAATGTAGCTTTTATTAATCACCGCAAAGATGTTGTAACCCGTAGGACAGAATTTGATCTTGTAAAGGCTAAAGCAAGAGCACATATCTTGGAAGGGTTAGTTATAGCAATCAACAACCTCGATGAAGTCCTTGCTATTATTCGGTCCAGTAAAAATCCGTCAATTGCTAAGGCTGGATTGATAACCCGTTTTGAGCTATCCGAGGTTCAGGCTCAAGCCATCTTAGATATGAAACTTCAACACTTAACGAATCTAGAACTGGATGGCATTAAGAAGGAATATGCGGATATTTTAAAGCTTATTGCAGAATTAGAGAGTATCTTAGCTGATGTGAGCAAAGTCTACACTATTATTAAGGAAGAACTTAGAGATATTGCTGAAAAGTACGGAGATGATCGACGTAGTTTGATCTTACCCGAAGATAACGGTGAAGAGATTGACTTTAGCATATTTGAGGAACCAGAAATCCCAATTGAAGTGTTGTTGACGAAAAAAGGCTTCATTAAGCAGATTCCTATTCAATTAAGGAAAAGCAAGGCAAAATCTCTCATATGTACGTTTAAAGATGGAGATATATTAACTGAGAGAATCACTTGTACCGATAAGGACAACTTATATTTCTTTACCCAGAATGGTAAATACTACAATGTGAAAGCAAAGCTTGTTCCGGAGGCTGGAGCAAAGGATAAGGGAAAAACAATCACCAATTTGTTTCCATTACCTGAAGGGGAGCACATCGTTTCAACTGTACCTCTGAAAGAGGCGAGGGAAGGGCTGTTTTTCGTTTTTGTAACAAAAGAGGGCCAGGTTATGAGATGCCCTGTAAGTGATTTTATTAACGCTCGAACTACCGAAGCTATGGGACTAAAGGATAAGGATGAAGTCGTAAGGGTTTTCGTAAGTGAAGGTTTGGGGGATCTGTTTCTCTCTAGCTACAAAGGACAAGCCATTCGTTTCGCAGAATCTGAAGTGAACCCTATGGGTAGGAAATCTCGGGGCGTAAAAGGAATAACCTTAGGAAGTGAGGATTGGCTCGTTAATGCCCTTCTCCTTCAGCCTGATGAAGATACCCGAATGGGCGACTTAGTAACTGTAACGGAGCGAGGCTATGTTAAACGAACATCTTTTGATGAATATAAACCTCAAGGAAGAGCTGGACGAGGTATATCGATTGCCAAGGTTGACGCGAATATAACGGGGTATATTATTTCTACTCTTCAAATGATGAATGAAGATAAGCTCAATATTATTCAACAAAGTGGGGCAGTAACCGCCCTTGAAGTTAAAACTCTTAAGAAGGAGTCTAGGGTGAAAAGTGGTATAGGCTTAATCAGCGTTATTCTTAATGATTACGTTCTCCATGTAATATAAGCTAATAAGTGCATGAAAAGTCAGCAAACCTAATAGCCTGGAATCAAAATTATCTAAGTTTCAAATATGAAAAAATAGTGAGCCACTGACAGGATTGTTTTTAAGAAAACTAATATTTTGACAAATGTACAAAAACAAGATCACTATGCAGCAATTGAAGAGTTGGTTTCACTCCTTAGCCACTCTGAGGAATGGGTAGAGAATGCTGAATTTAGGTTAAGAAAAGATTATGCAAAAGTGAAAAAGGAAAAGCCATCGGTAACTCCGAAAAGGTGAAAGTTTATAATGACCGGGGAGCGGTGATCTGTGCAGCTCAACTGACCGAGCGAATCAGGCCTGGGACGGTTCATTCTTATGAATCATCAGCCACTTATGACCCTTTGGGCGAACCTGGTCATTCGGCTGACCGTGGAGGGTGTATCAACCAATTAACTCCGAGCAGAATGATGATTAAAAGGTCCCATGCCGGTGCCTCCAATTCCTGTCTTGTTCAGCTTCAAAAGTGGGAAGGGGAGGAGAGTATCCTATGAAAAAGTGGCATTTGATTATTGATGTCGAGAAATGTGAAGATTGTAATAACTGTCTGATGGCTTGCAAAGATGAGCATGTTGACAATGAATGGCCAGGATATACCTTATCTCAACCTCGCTTTGGACAACGCTGGATGAATATCATGCGTAGAGAGAGAGGTCAGTATCCCTTAATCGATGCAGCATATCGACCAACACCCTGTATGCATTGTGACGAGCCTCCTTGCTTAAAGGCCGCTGAAGGTGTAATTAGCAAACGTCCTGACGGCATAGTTATCATCAATCCCCAGACAGCGAAAGGGAAGAAGGAGCTGGTAAGCGCCTGCCCGTACCAAGCGATCTGGTGGAATGAGGAAGCGAATCTCCCCCAGAAATGTACACTATGCGCTCATTTGCTGGACCAAGGCTGGAAGCAGCCACGATGTGTGCAGGTCTGTCCTACAGGAGCTTTGAAAGTAGAATATCTGGAAGACTCGGACATGGAGCGATTAATCCAAGTCGAGGAATTAGAAGTTCTACATCCCCAATTGAACACCAAGCCCACGGTATTCTATAAAAACATCTACAGGTTTGATCGCTGTTTTATTGCCAGCAGCGTGGCAATAAAAGAAAGGGAAGAAATAAACTGTGCCGAGGGTGCCAAGGTTAAAATTTATAAGAAAGACCAAATTATTGCGGAAACAGTGACAGATGCCTTCGGCGATTTTAAAGTAGATAAAATATTGCCCAATAGTGGTGAATATATCATTGAAGTTTTAGTAGAGGGTTTTGATAAGAGAACGATCATTGTTGACCTTGTCGAAAGCGTCAATCTTGGAGAAATATTATTTGCTAAGTAGATTTTTATCTTTATTGGGAATTTTAGGATGGGACTGTCTTGGGCAGTTTCATCCTATGCAAAGAGAAAATTGGGCCCGTTGAAGATCTATCTTAGCAATTTATGGTTTATATACTGCTTAATTGCCAGAACATATATTGCGTTCTGGCTGTTTTACTTTACTCACTGTATGAAATAATTTTTAATTCAGGAGGAATACTCATGAAATGTGTTGAATATTTAAAGTATGTTTATCTTTTTCTGGGAAACGTTAATAAAGGAGTAGAGTAATTGGGACTTTCAAAAATATGGTATCGTTATGATCGTGCAATATGGATTAGGGTCATAGGAACAATTCTTACTACGCTAACAAGTTTTGCTATTCGGCCATTCTTAGCCGTTTACCTCTATAATAAGACGGGAAATCTTTACGACATCGGTATTATTTTAGGCTTGGCTCCCTTGATGGGAGTAGTGACTAACATATGGGGCGGCGGACTTGCAGATAAATATGGGCGAAAACCGTTAATGGTATGGAGCTTACTATTCCAAGGGGTATCAATGCTTGGGTATATCTTTGCTGTTGCCCCCCTACACTTTGCCCTCGTTTCAGTGCTCAACGGTATAGCATCTTCTTTCTATTTTCCAGCTGCCAACGCTCAAATTGCTGATATTGTCCCAGAGGGACAGCGTTCCGAAGTATTTGCACTAATGCATACTGCTTTAAATGTGGGAGCAGCCCTAGGTCCTATGCTAGGTTTACTTATGATAAAGATTAACCAAAGCCTCACGTTCTTAGCTTCTGCTATCACACTGTTTATGTATGCATTACTGGTATTGGCTTTAATTCCTGAGACATTACGCGCCACTACTTTTTCAACTGAAAATGGGCAAGTATCCACAGTTGAAGATAATACTAAACTAGAGCGGATTTCTTATAAGGAGCATAAATTCTTGTTCCAGTTCACCCTCCTCGCTATGCCAATTACTTTGCTATATGCTCAAGTGGAATCGATTTTCCCCTTATATCTTCAAGCTAATTTTGACAACTATCTAACGATATTTACGTCTTTAATGACGATGAATGGAATCATAGTCGTGTTATCAGCGGTTTGGCTCGCTAAGAAAACAGAGAAACTTCACACACCGTCTGTCTTGCTCGTCGGATATATCCTTTTTGCTTTCGTGGGAGCTGGTTATGGGTTAGGACCCTGGGTCAGAGTCATTCCGTTATTATTTGCATCTGAGGTTATCTTTACGATCGCCGAGTGTATTACTTTTCCGAATCAAAGCAAACTTTTGTCAATCATCGCACCTGCTCACATGCGAGCACGCTACTTTTCTATATTCAGTATGAATTGGGGTATGTCTAAAAGTCTTGGTCCAATACTCGGAGCAGTAATTTTTGCGCACCAAGGTGGTCTATTGCTGTTTATGACCTTGTCTTGTCTTTTACTGGTTTGTGGAGTATCCACGTATTACCTCACGAGTACGCCTCGTAAGCATTTAATCGCCGAGGGAAAGGTGAACTAGGCTTCCTTCTAAATTTTCTTGTCGAAGAGTAAACGGGCTAATACACTTAGGTTAAGCCAACGTGTCCTAATTTGATTTTAGATAAAGCGGTACGAGCTGATTGAGCTGCATACATGCAAGTTGTACCTTTGGAAGATGTGAAAACAGGAGAGCCATTCAGCCCTCCTGTTTTGATGGAACGGATTAACTTGGGTTAAGTTAATCTTGGGTTCGCTGTTTTTGTTCCTTCTTAGTTTCCCCTAATCGTTCTATTTGAGGCTCATTCATCCCTTGTTTAATATTTTGAAAATGTTGTTCCACCTCGGGATATTTATCTGCTAAAACTTTTCTTCTTGCTTCATTTTTGCTCAAAAAGAACGCCTCCTTATTTTTTCTAACTTATTACCCTAATAGTATTTCCTGATTTACTGTAATGATGTTTGGGATTTTTAAATAAAGAATCTTCCATTTTGTTCCTGAAAAACGTTTGAAAAAGCTGAAGTTGATGGGGGCGGTTTAGTTTTGGTATTACTGAAAATAGCTGAGAAACAGTGGCGATTTGCCTTGTTTCTCAGCTATTAATCTTTGACCTCTGATTGTATAGGTTGGGAGCCGATTTTGAGTCATGATAAACTCAATTGTAGGTTTCCTTATGCGCTAATTTTCTGACCATGAACAGGAGTAGGTGCTGCCTTCTTGATAATATTAAGCGGTTTACCAAGTGGCAAGATATCACGGCCATAGAAATTCTTAAAAAATATAGCCCCTGAAGTATAGAAACCAACTAGTGAGATAATAAATTCGGACCAACCAGCTAGTTTAGCAAACACAGTGACAGGCCCCATGTTAAATGATACTGCAGCAAGAGAGAAAAATAGCACATCAATTAGAACTAACATTACTACAAAAGGAACGTTCACTTCAAAAGAAGCTACAGTAATAAAAAGAGAAAAAATAAGGTACCCAACAAATACTACTCCTAACATCTTAGGGTCAACTGCAGCTTTCATGCCTGCGCCAAACATGCCGTTCATAGTTGCCCATGAAAGAGCCATACCTACCCAAAAAAAACCATAAGCACCGAGAACTGTTCCGCCGAAAACGTTGCCCTTTTTAAAGTCAATGTTTGCAGCCATAATTTGAACAATACCACCTAGTAATGCTGCCCAAACAAAAAGCAAACCGGTTGCTTTAGGATCGGTAAAGCCCAATTTGGCAGATGAAGCTACGAAACATACCATAGATAAACCTAAAACGCCAAACGCTGTTGGATCTGCGCCAGTATAACTGATTTTTACTTCTTGAATATTCATTTGCAAGAACCCCCTATTAATTATTGCGTTAAAATTATTAATGAATAAGTATTTAGCAATTATATGATCTTCGTACACCCCCTTTAAAAAAGTTAAATCCAATTTGATTTAATTCTATTGCAAATGATACCATAGAACCAATTATATTTATATAGAAAATTTAAAATATTTTCAATATTATAAATAGTGATATATATTACAAAATACTAGAACTCAGACTCGGAACATTCCAATTACGGCTCAGTTGCAAAAAAGGGCTCTGTTGCAAAAAAACAACTAAATAATGTAAACAGAATATGGTGAAAATGTTCTTTAAATATAACTTCTATCCAACATTCATGACACAAGGGGCACGTTTAATTAACTCCATTTCTTCTAATGGAGTCATTCGACCTGCTTAGTTTTTTCTAAGCATGTGCATGGTTTCAATCCCGGGAATTGAGGGAGCAGTTTGCTTGAAGAAATCGTAAAGTGTCAGGGTGCCATGCGGGTTAAGTGCTAAGATATTTCGGATTAAATGCGACAACCATCTTGACAGTTACCGATTTATATAAAGGCGAAATTTCTGGGGATACGATGCTTTAAGAATTTGATGAACAGATATTTAATGCGTTGGTTGAGAAGATAGAAATTCTCTCACCAACGCATTTTGTTCTTGAGTTGAAGAGTGGTTCCCTATAATTGCTTAGCAATACTGTTTAACTCTTCTGCCATTGAAGTTATTTCTTCTATGCTCGCTGTTATCTCTTCTGTAGTGGCCGCTTGTTCCTGACTTGAATGTAAGGAACTTTCACTCTTTTCGCTTACTATAGTTACGTTAGCTTTAATACTATCTGTCAGTTTCTTGATTTTTGGAACTGTGCTCTTCGACTGTTCGGATAGTTTCCGGATTTCTTCTGCAACAACCCCAAAACCTCTACCAGCATCTCCAGCCCTAGCGGCTTCAATAGCAGCGTTCAATCCAAGCATTTTCGTCTCATCCGCAATTTCCTTAATAAATACTGACACTTCATTAATTTCGTCTGAAAGACTAATTATTTCTTTGATGTCTTTGTTAAGTTCCTGCTCATTTGTATATATTTGTGTTGCTGAGGCAGCTAATTGCTCTAATGCAGCAGAAATTCCTGAGAGACCGTTATCTAGATTTTCGGTCATATCACGCAACTGAGCTGCTGTCTTTTTTGGTATAACCATCCCAAAAGTATCCACAACTTCATTTTCATTGTCTTCATCAAACAAGGGGTAACTTGCAACTAAAAGCGGTAGTCCATACTTACTGGCATCAACCTCTTCAACAACCATCTGTTTTGTTTGGATAGTTCTGAAGGGAATATCACCTGCTTTTATTTCATTACCAACTTCGTTAACTGGCAAATTAAGTAGTTTAGAAGACTGTTTGTGTATATACTTCTGTAAGTCAGTCATATACAATATAACACCTTCTGGAAACATCTCTACCAAAATTGGGGCAAACTTATCAAATGCAGCAGTAATAGGATGTAATCTAGGGTTTAAAGTAGAAAAAGCTCCTATAGCATTGCCAGCTTCATCAACTATAGGTATGGAATTTATTGATAACCTTATTCCAAAAACAGATCCCGGGACTTTATCATTTAATACCTTATTTTGAGAAGCGGCCAAAACAGCACTGGTGTGACCACTCATAGTATTACCGACACTTAAGACATTTATATCAAAAACATCAGAGGGATTTTTCCAAATTATTTTATCTCCTTCTGTAATTAAATACATGGGTCTATTCTTTACTAAATTTGCTTGTATTTCTGCAAATGTTTTTAAACTATTTAATTCGTTTAATGAAATCATAAAATATAACTCCCTTTCATCATTAACTAAAAAATCTCATTTTTAAATTTCAAAGCATTAAGTAATAGAATTAATCGTTGGTCTATTTTAGCAATACCTTGGACACTATTTCCTCCAATGGTAGCAATTTCTGTACTAAGCTTTTCAATCACTTGTTCGTCAATTTTGACTACCTCAGAAACATCGTCAACAATAATTCCTAAATTGATTCCTTCTAAATCAAGTATTAGCAGCCTATGATCAATACTTTCTCTCGATTGCGAAAAGCCGAATTTTTTCTTAAGGTCAATGACCGGAATTACTTTACCTCGTAAATTAATAACTCCTTCCATAAATGCAGGCGTGTTGGGAATTTTCGTAATTTGTGGTATTCGAATAATTTCCTTTGTATAAGAAATATCAATTCCATATTCTTCTTCCCCTAAAGTGAAAACAATGAGTTGATCAATATCCAATGAAGTGCCTCCTTCTCTTTGTTTAAGGTATCTTTGTTTTTAAAAACGACTCTTTTCCTATAAAAAAGCGACAAAAAAAACGTTCGATAGCTTGGCAACCATCAGCATAACCTGGAAGGCCCATAGCTTTGCGTCCTTGGCTTTAGCCAAGTTTGCTATTGTCACCGTTATAATTAAACATATAAGAATATAAGAATATGTCTTATATTTTAAGAATAATTGCTATAACTCTTTTCTAACAGCATAAAAAATAAACTTAGGGAGGGTGAGGGCAATACGGTCAACTTTGTGAATTCCTACATTTATTAGAGCATTGGCCAATTTATAGGTTGCGATATTAGCCTCCTGGTAAGTTATTATCCGGTCCAAAAAGTATATATAAGGTCGATCAGGATGCCTTTTTACTCTGCAACTCTAGCTACCCTCCCCAATGAGGTAAGATACTCGTGAGAGCCCTTATATTCATACTATTGTCATGAGAAAATCAAAGACCATTGCTTTAGTATCTTTACACATTTCAAACGTTTATATTCCATTGCATTTTCTATGCCAAAGAAAAATAGCCCATTTTTGGCTGATCCCTGAGATGGGTGGGACAGGAATCATCATATGTGAGAACTTTGTGTCCCATTTTAAACCTTAGATAGTTTCGAGATGTTAGCTCTATAAGTTAACTATTTTAATTTAATGCTCAGATAAGAAATACTAGCAATGATAGTATTGGCTCAGTTGCAAAAAAATGTTTAAATAAGTGTCAAACCTTAGCCCGATGAACCCGTGCTAAGGTTTGACCTAAAACATTGAAACATTGAAACTTATTTATCACTTCCAATGGAAATATTTTTACTATTCAATTAACTATTAATCTAGAGGACAAAGAAGCAGCAGAAAATCTTACTTATTGCCATCACTTTAATGGCATAAATTAACGTTTTAGAATTCTGCCTTTTGCAGAAACTAAATTTAGATTTAATGTAAAGGAGATTAAAACATGGCAACCTTAGATAAAAGCAACAATACAAAATTCGTACCACCAGGAAATAATCCTAAACCAGGAATAATAACACCAAAGTCAAAAGTAATAGCGGAAAAAACGGATATCGTAACTAATTGAAAATACAGATCCTTATCATGATTGATTATTTAACATCTCACAGGACGGCTTTGGCTGTCCTGTTTTTTGGCTCTGTTGCAAAAAAAGATAATAATAATATAAACGGCATAAATGGTAAAGACCAGCACTTGTACAATGATATTGAACATGGTAAATTTCAGGTGCTGAATGAAACTGAGTGTCTTGAAGAAACAAAAATGCTGATTGAAAATATCGAGCTTAATAACCTACATTTTACAAGTGACCATGCTTCCAATTATGTGCCTATTGAGGGTACTTTAAAAGCAGATAAGGAAAAACTTATTGGTCTTATTGATGAGGCATTGCAAGGTAGATTACAAACTCGGAGCGAGAGGCATAGAGGACTTTAAAACTAATGCGAATTAGTTAATATCAGTTTATCAAGAGAAAATGAGCATTCGCCCATCTAGTTACACCGACCGCCCTCCCCAAAAGCGAAGCAGGTTTTTGGGGAGGGCGGCCTATTATTATATTATGTTCTATTTGGAGGAAAATGAAAACTAATTATCCACTTCATCTTGTAGTTTATGGAATTATCTGATGCATATTACACAGTGGAGCAAGTGTAAGTGGAACAGATCTTCCTGCTAGAATAAAGGATAAATCAATTATCCCTTTGACAAAAGTTTGCCCCATAAGAACAACTCCCAAGAGACCGTTGCATCAAAATCACCCGTTCGAAACTGGATAAGCATTACTATTAGATGCACTGGTAGATGCACTGGTAGATGCACTGGAAAAGCAGTCAGTATCCACGGAATAAGAGCAATTCTACTTAATGGGTCAACTTTGCCAAACATTAAAAAAATGCTTGAGTAAATATTAATAAGCCTATTATCATGTTTCCCAATGCAGGATCTGCCCATTTATATTCCATAGTTTCAACCTCCATTTAAACTTTAATCTAATTCAGAGATCCAGATTCACCCTTTATAAATCAACAATGATGTTATATTCTTTCAGCTTTCTATACATAGTAGATCTTCCAATTCCTTATATATCGGCGGCAATTGTTACACGGTTATTTAGCAAAGACAAGGCCTTTTCAATTGCGACCTTTTCCCATCTATGCACGGATTGCTTATTGTGTAGCATATGAAACCATTGAAAAAGCCTTACCTGGATTTAAGGCGTTGATCGAGGAAGTAATGGCTCAGGGATAAGAAAAAGAAGAATCAGATTAAGAAAGCTATAACGACAATTTAATGACAAAGGCTTACTCTAATCATCAAGAATCGAGTAAACCTTGTTTATAATAATTTAAATGTGTTATTTTACCCTGACTTAGTTATTTGTTTTTTTGTTCTTTTGTTTGCTCTGGATTATCTTCAAGAGGGGCTTTGCATTTTACACATTCTTTTTTTATTGCGGGGTTTAAAGTTCCGCAAGCAGGACACTTTTTTGCCTTGCCTGTTGAGGGGGGACGAAAACACATATCAATATCACCTCCTTTCCCGTGAGTCTGCATTTTCATTTTTAAAAGAATACAGGTTATCGTTAACACATCCTGTAAGGATATTTTCAATGTGCAAAAATTCTAAGAGGATTAGTTAGGACGCGCTAAACTAAGCTACATCCGTTTGAGTAAATATTATCCTTATATGTTTATAAAAGGTTTACCCATAGGAAGGACTAATTTTTGAAGAGTAGAGTTCACAGTAGTAGCTATTCCAGAGTAAACTAACCATAACCCGATGATCATTATTCCACAAACGCCAATGAATCCGAGAACTGGAGGAAAACCAAAATTGGCAAGCCCTATACATATGAAACCAATTCCAGCAGCCCAAACCGCTAAAGCAGCCAATTTACTTTGGAAACAAGCAAGAAACCCGACAAAAAGTAATATAACTCCACCAACTATATAGGCCATTCCATCAACGGTATAGCCGCCCATGATCATTCCTTGGGGTACAGATTTTCCCGCTAAGACAAAGGATAAATCAATGAGCCCTTTCACAAAATTCTGACCCATAAGAACAACTCCTAATAAACCGTTGCATGTACCACCAACAAGATCACCCATCCGTAATTGGATAACGACTACTATCAGAAGTACAGGAAAGGCTGTCAGTATCCATGGAACGATAGCAATTCTAGCAAGGGGATCAACTAGACCATACATTAAGAATGTTTGAGAAAATATTAATAATCCTATTACCAAGTTTCCCAATGCTGATGGATCTGCCCAATTTTTTTCCATAAATAAACCTCCTCTAAATATTTTCTAATATTTTGTAGTTTGTGATTGCCAATGTGCACCAAGCAATTGTATGAATCGAGTCATAATAATAAAATAGGAGTCCGGATAGATAACCTGGACATTTTTGTTGGAAAGAGCGTAATCACAGCATCATCTGGCGGGGGAGTGTTGCGCAAACAATTCCTGACGATGCCATCATCTGGAGGAATCTTGGATTTTCCACATGCGTTTGCACACAACATCCCACTACGTAAACATTCTACGACGATGTAAACAGGGTCAGGCAGTTCGCTTCCGCATTTCTTACATTTATTATCCACAGCTTTTGAACGGAAAGTATAAGTTCCGCATTCACTGCAATAGAGTGGCATTACCATTGGTGGTTTACATTTGCCGCAAAAAGGTCTGCAAACACCGCAGTTCATAATGTCCTCCTTAATACAACAATTCTTCAGATTTGATTCAAGGGACTGTGTTAAAAACAAGAGACTATTTTTAACACAGTCTTTCTCAGCAATTACTCACAAAATATCCAGTCATCCGTTTCGATTAACGAAATAACCAAGGCTGGTATCAAATCATTAATTTTCAACAGCGTAGAGTTATTCTTTTTTTGCTGTCAAATCAGCGCCGCATTTTCTGCATATCTTTGTACCCTGAGGATTAAGTTTATTACATTCAGGACATCTTACGGGCACAGTTGTATTTAATGGAACTTCCGGCATAATGATCTCTCCTTTTAATTACCTTTTTAATCTGAGCTGAGAGAAGAAAACTACTAATTTATCTAGGGGTTACACTTTTATTCCAAGGGAAGGCCAAGCCAACTGACCGGGCCTTCAAGTCCATTAGAACCCGTTACTTAACAGTAAACAATACCATTTTAGTCTTAGCGGTAGCTTTTGCTGCAAGTTCCTCAATTGGCCCGTAAGTCATAACATTGGATTGGCAATGTTGTACGCAAGACGGAAGTTTACCGGCTGTTACCCGATCTCCACAAAGGTTACAAAGCTCAGTAGGTGCTGGAATATATCTCCATTCATATTTACCTGTTTCTAATTTACGAGGACCATCTTCAAGGAGTTTAATCCCAAATTGTCCTGTGGGTAAGTTTAGTTCCTTTTTGCATGCTACTTCACAGGTATGACAGCCTGTACAAAATTCATAGTCAATTAAAAGACCGAACTTACTTGACATAACCAAAACCTCCCTTTTTCGTGACCTGTTCTGTAGGCAGTACTTTACTGTTTTCTTCGGTAGCTTTATAAATTTTGCAAATCGTACATTTGTAGGGGGCACCATACCCTGTAGCGCCATACTGACCCATTTTTGTCAGATTGTTAGCATTGGAATCAAATACTCCAAACAAGTTGTTACCCTTTTGTTCAGGGAACCACCAGCCATGCTCAGCACTGACAACCTTCGGATGGATTGTAGATTTCAGTTTTGCCTTTTGTCTCATTCTTCCGCGCATGTTCTCAACCCATACCCAATCGCCATCTGTGATACCCAAACTATAAGCCGTCTCGTTATTAATAGTGACGATAGGATCAGGGTGGAATTCACGCATCGTGGGCAACTGACGGTGTTCCGAATGGAAGAATTCCCAGGAACGACGACCGGAAGTAAAGACAAACGGATACTCTTTTGCCAATACAGGCGTAGAAACTGGGCTTTCAGGTGGCTCATTCCAATAAGGCACAGGATCAACATCGAATGATTCGAGCGCTAAGCTACTGCATTCCATTTTACCCGTTGGGGTATTAAACCCTGGTTCACCATCGGTACGAAGACCGCCAGTCTCATGCTTCTTATAAACCCAATCATCAAAAGAAATGTGTTCGTCATGCAATTCCTGCCAGGTTCCGTTCCATTTTTCCGGCCAATTCCACTCAGGATTATGAACGTTAATGACCCAGTCTAATAATTTAATATCTGTATCCCAACCCATTTTCTTAAACAATTCAGGGTTAAGACGCTTACCAAGATCAACAATAAGCTGTTCGTCAGATCGGCATTCTTCATATTGGGTAAGTTTGTTAATGGCACGGACTGGGAACCACCAAGGTCTTAAACTGTTTCGCTCATTGCCCATTGCGCAGGGTAGAAATAAATCAGCACATGCCGCAGCCGTTGGCGTAATGAAGTAGTCAACGACCACATTAAAGTCTACTTTCTTAATTGCATCATAAATCCTTGGTGCTTCAGCTCCCATATTTGCGATTGGATTTGTGCTTTGGAACCAGAGCATGCGAACGGGATATGGTTTGTCGGTTTCAATCGCTTCTAATATCGCATCGCCTTGGGCAGTACCCATAACCCCTTGACTATGCATTGGCGTATTAGGATCAACCAAATGTTTTGCCCAAACGTCTTCAGGTACAAATTCACAGCCAGTCATATAACCAATAGCCACGTTGCGACCTTGGCGTGCAACAATGTTTCCACCCGGTACATCGAAGTTGCCGCAGATTCCTATCATAAGTGAGATAGCCTGAGCACAACTAATACCGTCTGGATGCATATCAATAGGGAGACCCCATTGGAGTGCTGCCGGATTGGCCTTGGCATAGAAGCGGGCAGCTTCCTTAATAGTCTCGGCAGGTACCCATGCGATTTCTGCTGCTCTCTCTGCCGGCCATTCCTGTACGCGTTCTTTAAGGTCTTCAAAACCGTGGGTCCAATTTTCCACGAAATCCTTATCATAGAGTTCTTCGTTAATTATAACATTGAGCATAGCTAAAGCTACCGCTCCATCTGTTCCCGGTCTTACCTGGAGGAAATAATCTGCTTTAGAAGCAAGCCAAGTCATTTCTGGATCGATAACGATTAACTTTGCACCCATCTTCATGACATCGATAATCCAGTGACCAAGGAAACCGTCTCCATTACTGACGATCGGGTTGTTTCCCCAGATTAATACTACTTCTGGGCACTTCCAGGTGGGATCGTCATAGCGTTTCTCAAATTGTTGAGACATATCCGCTATAGTTGCTTCGCCTTGCATGGCGTACATTCCTGCACAGCGCGGCAGGTAGCAGGCATCTCCGCTTAAGAAACCCAGCCCGAAGTTCGAAGTGCCAAATACTGTGTAGGCCATCATTGGCACTTGCCAATTGACATTGCGTCCGGTTCCTTCCAGACAGACGATTGATTCTGGACCATAATCTTTTTTAATAGCATTTGTTTTATCTTCAATAATATCAAAGGCTTCGTCCCAAGTGATTCTTTCCCAGTTATTTTCACCGCGCTCACCCACACGCTTGAGGGGCCATTTAACCCTGTCTTTGTGGTAATAGGCCTCGAGCATGTTCAGGCAACGCATACAAAGTCTTCCTTGATTATAGGGACTTTCTGGGTCACCCTCAACTTTGGCAACCTTTCCATCCTTAACATAGACAAGAACACCGCAGGCATTATGGCAACCTGGGCCAGACCAGTGATGATTCCGGTGGACAGTATATTCGCCTTCTTGCCATTCCAACGGAAGATGATATTTCTTGTGTTCAGACATTCAATTTCCCTCCTAGCAAATATTTTTCAAAATTATCTTGTTATTAACAACATCGATGAACTAAAGATTTTCCTCCTTCCTATAAAGTAATTCGGCTCGAATATAAATTTTGCCGTTGTTTACGGTTACACTTTTTATAATTGCAAGATATATGCCAATAATAATAAAGAAGGAAAGGCAAATAAAATAGTGATTTTAACAGTGTTTTTCCATTCAGTTTCCTTACCAATAAAGTGTTCTTTCTATTTTTGGGATTCAAAACAAGACATTAGACATTTACCCAAACGCAAAAGACCGGTCTATTTGACCGGTCTTAAGATGAATATTTGATTAAACAAGCTACTTATCACCTTCAAAATCAACAATGATTTTGTATTCTTTGAGC
This sequence comes from Desulfitobacterium elongatum, assembly GCF_055378975.1. Taxonomy (NCBI): domain Bacteria; kingdom Bacillati; phylum Bacillota; class Clostridia; order Eubacteriales; family Desulfitobacteriaceae; genus Desulfitobacterium; species Desulfitobacterium elongatum. The sequence continues at coordinate 2,243,199 of NZ_AP038772.1, forward strand.
TTTCTATACATTGTAGATCTTCCAATTCCTAATATGTCTGCGGCAATTGTTGCACGGTTATTTACCAAAGACAAGGCCTTTTCAATTGCGACCTTTTCCCAATCCCGCAGAGATACCAATTCCTGATTGTTTATACCAAAATCAAGCGATACGGAATAATTCTCTCTTTCAAGTTCAGGCAAATCTCGTGCTTCGATAACATCTCTTTCTGTAATATTTATCGCATAGATTATAGCGTTCTTGAGCTGTCGAATATTGCCAGGCCAATCATATTTTCTAATCAGTTCTAGGGCTTCAGCGCTTATCTTAATGTTCTCTTTACCGACTTTACGGGAATATCTATCACAAAAATATTGGCTTAACACTATGCTATCATTACCTCGTGTACGCAGAGGGGGAATTTGGATAGGGAGAATACAGAGACGATAAAATAGATCCTCGCGAAATTTGTTCTCCTTGATCATTCTTCTGAGATCTTTGTTTGTCGCAGAAATGACTCTAAAATCAACGTTCTTGTAATGCTGACCACCTATTCTTATCACTTTCTTGTCCTCCAGGGTTCTAAGTAAAATGGCCTGAAGGTCAAGTGGCATATCGCCGATCTCATCAAGAAAAAGCGTTCCCTCGTTAGCTAACTCAATCTTCCCTTGTCTTCCAATACGATCAGCTCCAGTAAAACTGCCGCCCTCATATCCAAAGAGTTCACTCGCAACTAGTTCCCTAGGCATTGCCGCGCAGTTCACAGCAACAAAAGGCCCCTTTGGACGATATGCATTGTGAATTGCTTGGGCAAAAAGCTCCTTACCTGTGCCACTCTCTCCCGTTAATAATACATTCTCTTCAGAATTAGTAAACTTCTTAGCTAAGTTAATAGTTTGTTTAATTTCCTTGCTATCACCAATAATGTCTTTAAAATCTATTTCCGTAGTGTTATCGAGTTTTACGTTTGATATGCTATCCTGTTTATTGTTTAGCATCGTTGTTTTGTTACTGTGTTTAGACTTAAATTTGTCTTCAATGGCTGCCGCTAATTCTGTTACTATAGACAGGGTATACATTAAACTTTCTTGGAAACTAATTTCATCCAATTGTTTTTCAAACACGGATTTTATCAAAACTAATTCTGCTAGAATATTTCCTTTTCCATCTAAAATCGGGGCCGCTGAGGCAACTATATTATGGAAGATTTGCAAGTAATGCTCCGGTCCTATGATCTGGATCGGTTGCTTCAAGTGCATACATAAAACATGTGAAGTGGTCCCCATGTCACTCTCACCGTAGCACACTCCTCGCTCAGTAAACGGCCCAGATTTAATCCATTCATCGTTCTCCAGTGAATACATCATTATTCCATTCGTATCAAATAGATATATACCACAATTTGAGCGCATTATAATAGGCTTAAGCATTTGAATTTGTGTTTCGGCAATCTCAATTAATGAGTCATTTTGATCGAGAACCTGATTTAGCCTTTGTTGACTTAACTTCTTCCCCATAATAATTTGAGAAGGGCTGATTCCCGCTCTACGGGATTTAATCCATGATTCTTTTATTTCTTTACTTAAGGTGTGAAATTCCATGAGCGTTTGATTTTTTTCAAAAAAAATCCGACGAGTTTGCGCAATTTCGTTCCAATGGTTAAGTGAAATGATATCATTACCAGTTAAATTAGGACTATCAGATGCGTTATAAATATACAACTGTTATCCTCCTCTGCTGATGTCATTTTTGTGAATATTTACGCGTTTAGAATTAGCAAATTATACATGTAAACAATCAGAAATGTTATTAACTGAATATAATAAACGTAATTAAAGCGCTTACCTAAATATAATACCCCATAATATTCCACAAATCCAGTACTTTAGCCTCAACCACATTCAAACTATTGATTTCACTGGTATAATTTAAAGTGTATCAAATTCGGAGTTTTTTAGAGTTTTAGTGAGCCCTCTCTTTCTTCTAAAATCAGAGGGGAGAGAGGATGAAATGAGAAAAAACTACTTCGCAAAATTTAATACGATTTATGAAGAATGTTTACCAAATTGAACGTGGTTTGGATAAACTGTCTGACGGAAGAGTCAACCTAACTTATGGCACAGGTCAAGTTATACTACCTGTGCTTTTGGTTTCTTGCTATAGGATAAAAAGCTGAAGCAGGTTGAAGCCATTAGAGATACACTTAAACTTATAGATATAAACGGACTAAAACAAATCAATCAACACATCGTAAAAAAGGCAGTTGCGAATAAGGTTTTTGAAAATGGAACCATTGACGGATATACTGTGGTCGCTATAGATGGAACAAAATTCTTCGGGAGCAACAAGAAAAGCTGTTCAGAATGATTGAAAAGTACCAAAGGAGAAAAGACTTATTGTTTCCATAGTGGTGTAGTCATGTCAACCGTAGGGATGGGCCCCAAGTTGGTGACTGACTTTGAGATGTTCAAGCCCGGACAAGATGCTCTTTCAAAGGATGAAGGTGAGTTAAACGTAGGGAAGAGTCATAAGAAATTAATTGATATTGTCGTTTATGATGCTCTTGCCTGTAATTCCGTTTGGATTAACCACTGCAGGAATTTAGGTATTGATGCAATTGTCCGAGCAAAAAACAATAACAATAATAGTTTGCGATTAGCAAGAAAGATGGTAAATAAGACGGAGGCAGTAGAAGTTTAGGAGTGCGAAAAGGGATTTGAGAGAGTTGAGGTTTACGAGTCAACATTCACTATGGACAACGTGGATCAACCGTTGCGTTTTGTAAAATTTGCAATGAAACATAATAGCAAGCAGCGCACACAATTATGATAGTGACGACTTGAATGGACATGGCGATTAAGAGATTGTTTAAAGTAATCAGAGCACGTTGGGATATTGAGAACTCGATTTTTAATAACTTGAAACGTGAATGTGGCTTAGAGCATTGCTTTGTGCATGGAGGGAGAGCAGTAGAGGCTGTGCTATATTTGATATTTATCGCATCGAATATCATGCAATTGTTTCTATATGACGACTGAAAAAACATTTTGCAACTCAACGAGAAATGGTAAGGCTTTTATTAAAAGGACTATATCTGCTGAAGTATAAGGCCGAGTTGGTTTTTAGTAGCCCATAGAGATTAGAGAACTTAATAACATTTACAATCTTGGGGTAGGGGAAGGTGTAGCCATTTTTAATGAGATGTAGATAAATGGGAGTATCAATTCGCAAGATAATTGAGATTTGCAATAAAAGGCTTTAAAGCTGATACAGAGGCTAAATTGCTGTAACCAATGGTCTTCTTGCGCAAGGCCAGTAATATCCACGCTGGCCTTTTTTAATTGTATTTCTTCCGAACATAGTAGATTTTGTAAGGAAATTGTGCTAGATTAACGGAATAATCTACAGATGAGTTTAAGTAACTCTATGTTGTGATTTGTGAAGAAATATGAGAAGAATTCCAGTATTGCAGATAGGGGATACCATATGAGTGAAAAACTTATTATTTATGACCAAAATGAATATATGAAAGCAAATATTTTACTGATAAAACGAACGCCACTTCATTATCACCCTAATTCGGTACAAATAATCCTTACGTTAAAAGGAACACTTTTTGTGAAACGAGCATTTGAAGTAAATAAAGTCAATGAAGGCAAGTTTATATTCATCAATCAAAATGAAATTCACGCTATGTGGAGTAATGATGAATCTTGTATTGTTGAAATTCTTTCTCTTAATATTGATAAATTAAAGAGTTACTTCAAAGTATTAGAGAACATAAGTTTCAGAAACATTCCTTTTAAAGGGAAAGAATTTAAAGTTAAAGAAATAAATATGATAAGAGAAGAAAGCTTCAAGAGATACTTAATTGAATCTTTCTTTCAATTGAACAAGAATGACAAGGTCAAAGAGAAAGGATTAAGTGAAGTTGCGATTCGTCTTATCTCCCTGGCCATTTATGAATATAATTACTTGTACTATGTATGGCCTGATGTAAGCTATATCAGCAGTGAGAAACTAGATCGATTTCATAGGACTGTTGGTTACGTGAAAGACAACTTGGGTGAAAATATATGTTTAGACACCATAGCTAAGTTCGAGCAAGTTGGCAAAACATATTTCACACATATGTGGAAAGAATTGATTGATCTAGCTTTTGGAGAGTATGTTAATTTTGAGCGTGCTTTGTATTCGGAAAGGTTACTAGTGTTTACTGATAAAACATTAATGGGTATCTCAGAGGATTGCGGATTTTCAGATGTAAAATATTATTATAAAAATTTCAAGCACTGGTATGGTAAAAAACCGATCGAATGGAAAAAAGATTGGCTTAAGTACCAGAATAGTGAGATGGGTATTGAAGTCTTGGAGCTTGAACAAGCAGAACATTTCGCACATAAATTTTATGAAGATTATTTAGCAGATACAAAAATGAATACTAGAATCTATGAACAGTATTTAATGTTGAAAGAAATGACTTTTTTAGATGATACGTTTAAAAATTGTTCTGTCGCCTTTGATTTATTTTCCACAGCAAACCTTTCGGATCAAAAAAATGGAGAGGATAAGCTTCCTGAGTGGAGCGCAATTGATTTGTTCATTATGCAGGTTCACGAAATGGGATTGGATTTGCAGATCCAGGTGAGAATGGAAGCTCTTAAAGTTCAAGCTTACAGGGAAGGATTTGAATTTATCCTTGAGAAGTCCGAGCGGTATTATGGATTAAAACAAATGAAGAACTGGGAGTTTCAATTTATCTGCAAAAATCCTGGAGAATTAAATGAAGCAAAATGTTGTGCGTATAATCTAAGCGAAAAATTAAATGGAGCCAAAATAAAGCACATTCTTATTTAACCACACTAATTCAACAGATATTGACGATATTACAGAAGAAGTTCTTGCGTAGGCTGTAATATCGTCATTTTTTTTTGCAGACGATTGTTACATAATTTACATGAACTTGTTATTGATGGTTCAAGTACAAAGTCTTGTTCCATCTAACTTGGCAAATGCTGAGAGCCTAATAAATTAATTAGGAGGAAAGATATGGAGAAGAAAGGGTTCAGTCGCCGTGATTTCCTAAAAGGGGCAGTAGCTGGTACTGTTGGTGTATCAACGGTTGGTCTTTTAAGTGCTTGTTCGACTCAAGAGACAAGTGGTAAGGTTGATCAAACGGCCAATGAAGTAACAAAGCAAGTTTCATGGAGAACACCTCCTAAACCAATCACGGAGTTTGCAAGTACCATTAATACAGAGGTTCTTATCGTCGGTGCTGGGAATGCTGGTCTTTTTGCAGCCTGTGCCGCAGCGGAAAAGGGTGCTAAAGTAACTGTTATTGAGAGAAATGCAATGGTGGGCATGGGCCGTGAGTGGATCGGTGCTATTGGTACACGGTTGCAAAAAGAAGCTGGAGTGAATCTCAACAAATTTGAAGTTATTGAAGAATTATCCCGATACGCTTCCCATAGAGTCGATCAAAGATTAATGAAACTCTGGGCTGACAATAGTGGTCCGACAGTAGATTGGTTGGAGAATGTGGTCAAAGAATACGGAGCTTATATGGTTTTGGAGACAGATACGGGTGTAGCTGAGCACGGTGCGTACAAAACCTTCGCAATGCAGCACAATATTCAAAATGATGAGAAACCAATCGAATCGACTCAGATCATTAAGGAAAAAGCCAAAAAGTTGGGAGTAAATATAGTACTTCAGACTCAAATGGTTCAATTGATTCGCGAAAACGATAATAAAGGTAGAGTATCAGGCGTCATAGCAAAAACTAAAGACGGTCATGTAAAAATTATGGCTAGTAAAGGTACGATTCTGAGTACAGGTGGTTATTCAAACAATATGGAAATGTTGAAAGATATGAATCCCCTTGCAGTCCAAAGTTGTGTTGGGACAGCTAGCCATGTAGGAAGCCAAGGAGATGGAATTAAAGCGGCTACTTGGGTTGGTGCTGCAAAAGATGACATTGGCACTGTAATGATATTTGACAGAGCAGCAATTCCAGTCGGCGCAGATGGAAAAGATCTCACTAAGGGAGCATGGCTCCATATGGGAAGTCAGCCATTCCTGAAAGTCAATTTAAAAGGCGAACGATTTTCAAATGAATCTATCCCATACGATTTCATAATACACGCAGCAAGTATTGAACCCGGTGATAGATACTGCATGATCTGGGATGCAAATTGGAAGGAACACACTAGACAATTCCATACTATCGGCTGTTCTCGACTACAGTACAGCAAATCTGGAAGTAAGTTGATGCTCTTTGACGAAAATGCAACAGAAGCAATGCACAAGGATCAATATTTACCCGCTGGAATTATCGTTGAGTCCGATACATTAGAAGGGTTAGCACAGAAACTAAAGTTGCCTGGAGCTACTTTTGTAGAAACAGTGAAGCGTTATAATGAACTTTGCAAAAAAGGTATCGACGAAGATTTTGGGAAAGAAAGCTATCGTATGATTGCCCTAGAAAAAGCTCCTTTTAGAGCAAGCCTTTTAGGGGGTCAACTCCTTTGCACATTAGACGGATTGCGAATCAACACAAATCTACAAGTACTAGACACAAATTTAGAGCCCATTGAAGGTCTCTACGCTGCTGGAAATGATAGTGGTGGATACTTTACTGATAACTATCCTGAATTACTGATTGGGTGTGCAAGTGGACGAAGCATTACATTCGGAAGATTAGCAGGACAAATCGTAGCAGGGAAATAATATGAATCATATAGTTTTAGTTTTAAGGAGAGAAGAAAATGAAAAATATTAAATTTATGCGAGTTGTGTTATCAATTGCTCTTTTATCACTATTATTTACGACAGTAGGCTGTGGTTCTTCGACTGAAACAACAGCTAAACCTTCGACTGATACAACACCTAAACCATCGACTGAAACAGCAACTAAAGCCAGTGCATATAAAGATGGTGTATATGATGGTGTTGGTCAAGGAATACATGGAGAAGTAAAAGTATCCGTAAAAGTAGCTGGTAGTAAAATCTCAGAAGTTAAGGTAACTTCTCACAACGAAACAGAAGGCGTTGGAAGCGTGGCAGTAGATACATTGCCAGGTGAGATTGTAAAAGCACAATCAACTAAAGTAGAGACAGTATCAGGTGCTTCTATAACATCTAAAGCAATCGTCGACGCTGTAAACAGTGCATTAGAAAAAGCAAAATAAGTTTTCCCCTGTCCCATTTTGTTCTGAAAATTTCCCCTCCTTAAATGAATATTTACAATTAACATTTAAACATTGGGCTCAAAAAAACAGGTCTTGCAGAGAAATTAGTCACATTCATTGGCGGGGGAGAGCTGTCTAACCGCGTTTTCATAACCCATTTCATGGGGTCCAGGGCCGCCAGTCGATCTCCGAGTGTTCGCCTAATATCAAAGGCTCTGTACACCTTGAGCATTGAATCGTAATTCTTTTGCTATTGTAATAGGAGTAGTTGTGTCCAACGAGAAACGTTTAAGTACGACAATGGCTCAGCAGACTAAGGAAAGTTATCTATGGAAAATGGTAAAAATGGTGAAGTCATAAGATATTCATATAAACCAATTATATCGAGTTTCGTAATCTCCATATACTACGAATTTCCTTAAACAAAACATCCTGGGATATTTTGACAGTGGATTACGAACCTTCCGTCATCATAAGAGAAGAGAAAGGGAGCTATGCCGAACGAAAAGAGAAGAGACGTAAAGTTTAGAGTGAAGTAACGGGGTGGGACTAGATTGTCTGTAATAGAAAGGTAGCTAAATGTATATGGCAAATGGGGAAGAGGGAGAAGCAATTTAATGTCTACCGTAAATCCATTCAATATTTTAGGTTAGCTAAAAACGTAGGGTATATAACACACGCAAGATCTAATCTAATGGATGATCACAAGAAACAACTCTGCACTAAAACGATATTTAGTGCAGAGTTGTTTCTTAGAGAGACTTAGCTAAAAGGGGTAACACTTCGCTTATAAAAATTGAATCTAAAATGTAATTGGTTATGAGAAACAAAAATGCTCCAGGACTAGACCCAATCCATAAATACGAAATTAACGTATTCGCAAACCTCTGTAGTTAACTCGTAAGGCTGGTTAACTGCAAGTATACTCGCTAATAGATTTAAAAGTTACAGAGGCTTCTAAAGGCTCTGTTATACAAAGGGTTAATTGCAGTCAAACTCTAATCAACATTACTGATATTGAATCTTTTGTATAAATCCTATTGTTAAAGATTCTGCTGTTGGATGAATCATACCAGTCTCATAATTTGAAAGCCTTAAAGAGGCTACTAGAGGCTGAGTTTTATAGCTGGGATTGTGAACAGACCCATCGACCGACATTGTTGCTATTGAAGCAGTAACAATGTCTGAAAAAATTCGCAGAGAAACGATTACTGATGTTTACTAATAGTAAATTCTAAAAGAATAAAAAATAGAGACACTTATAACCCAAAAGTTTGTTTGATGGTCAGAATCTTTTGGGCTGTAAATAGTATACCCCTTTCCCGTATCAATTAGCAACTTGACATAATATTCATTATAGGACCCAAAATTAAATTTTTTAACACTCTCTTCGCCTTACTTCAATCGATCATTTTTAGGTTTTAGAAGGTTAATCTTTTATCCCTATCATCTCTTGTACTTATTTATTTTTTGACTTAATTCGAAATGATTTTCTGAGTTGATGCTGAGTTTGGGGCTCCTCAGTATTAAGTAAGATATCATCAATCTCAATACCTACATACTCAGCTTTAGAATCAATGCATTGGCAGCAATTATCGCAGATTTTTTCTGGACTTAATTCACAACGATCGCACTCTCCACATTCTGTACAAAGCCGATCCTCAAGTATACAGGGTTCACCATAAGTTTTCATATTAAAACACTCCAATATTCAATGTTTCTGGCTAGATTGCATGCTAAGGTGCAAAAAAGCCTGGCGCGGTAACTAGGGAGTCTGGATGACTCGTAATACTTTTTAGCGCTGAACGAGTACGAATCTTTGCCATCGCTTGGTCTAATAATTCAATAGTATCCTTATATCGTTGTTTGCTTCCTAATAAAACTAATAAAATATCACCATCAGGTCTAGTAATATAAGTTACAAGGCATTGACCTGCCTCAGTTGTCGTTCCTGTTTTAAGGCCAATATCCCCTGGGTATATTCCAAGAAGCTGATTCGTATTCTTTATGAGCTTTTTTTGCTTAGAACCACTTGAGCGAGTCCACTCTATAGTGGCCTCCTTCATGTTGACATATTTCATGAGTTCTTCCTTTTTAACAAACGCTAAGGCAATTTGTGCAAGGTCATGAGCAGTCGTGAATTGGTCAGGATTTGGTAAACCATTTGGGGTTCTAAACTTGGAATTTGTGCTACCTATTTTGCTTGCGTATTGGTTCATTGCATTTAAAAAGTCATCCATAGTGCCATAGGCAGAGACGGCTAAAACGATTGCAGCATCATTCGCGCTCTCTACATATAATGCAGTTAAGAGATCCTTGACTAGAATTTGGTCTCCAGGCTGGAGACCAAGCTGTGAGCCTTCGGTATTCCGAACCTCTTCTCCTACCCGAATAAGATCATTTTCATGGAGTTTTTCCATAGCTACTATACCTGTAAGGAGTTTTATTGTGCTTGCAGGTTGGCGTTGAACCTCATCGTTTTCAGCTAACAGCTTCTCTCCTGTTCGTACGTTTAGCATTAAATAACTAGACGTTTCAGCTGGTGAAGAGCCTTTCTTATCCGATACAGCGAGACTAGGTGAGTTTATGGTGGAAGAACCAACTTGTTCCTGCAAGGCGATAGCTTGTCCAGGGACATATGGAAGAACGATTATCCCGAAAGTGATAATCGCTAAAATGAATAAGCATATTCTTTTAGGAATTTTCCTACGCATAGTATACCTTCTTAAAATTGTAGTGTTCGGTTAACAATTATATTATAAAGAATTTGATACTTGTGAGCAAGTCATAAAAATTTTCGTGGATAAATATCATTTGACACCTTTGAATTTCTTCAGTTAGTGTTTATAGTCCTTTTAGATGCTGCCAAACATAGAGGAACGAATAAGGATTAATCCATTCTCCATTTGGCAACTCGATTCCAAAATGTAAGTGATCTGGAGTAGTCAGGGCATCACCGGTATGCCCCATTGTCCCAATTCGAGCTCCCTTTTCTATCTTTTGACCGACTTTTAAGCCAGATTCAATGGATTGCAGATGAGCATAGTAATAATAATTTCCATCCTCTCCCCTGATCCCTACTCGTTCACCTCCGAGTCTATTCCAACCTAACTTTTCGATTTGCCCTGAGGAAACACTGATTAGGGGTGTTCCTTCAGGACCGAACAAGTCCGTTCCTTCATGTTTCCTTGCTCCCCCTTCACGATCTGCTCCAAACGTATTTTCGTACCACGTTTTTCCTTGAACAGGAAAGTCAAAACGGGAAGGTTCAAAGTAAGGTTGGGTCAAGAGGATTTCTCTTCGTCTTTTGATTAGCTTAATCTTGTCCGTTTGGACCTGAATAGTTTCGGATTTCCAGGAAAGTTTCGTGAATGAAATTCCTGAATGTAATTGCTTAATAACGAAAGAGTGTTGCACTTCAGGGAGGCTGCTCTTCAGAGCAAGTAAATCGGCCCATCCTGTTGGAGAGATTTTCTCACCTTCGACTTGACACTTCAAGACAAGTTCGGTGGAAAGGCTTGTTAAGTAAGGATAAATGTCTGGTGCAATTGGAGGTGCTCTATGTATACCTTTCCATGAGGTTAATCCGACGATAAGAAGAACTAAAATTTGAAGTGGCCATAATTTATGACTATTTAACCTTATAAGAGACTTAATCATCGTGTCTCATCTCCCCTCTTCCCTCTTCAGTGCATACTTATGGGGAGAATCAAAACCTTAGAAGCAGAGTGAGAGGATTAGGGATTATTTTGCGAAATGGGAGTGTATATCACTTGACCTGTGCGAATGGTGGCATCAGTTAGGTGATTATAATCCATGATTTCCAGAACAAGTGTACGTGTATCTATTTTTAGTCTCGCATTTTCAGCTAATGACCATAGAGTATCTCCTGTCTGTACCACTTGGGGTTGAAAAATTAATGCCTCTACTCTGTCGTTAGCACGCTGCCAGTCCCAATAAAACCATACGAAACTAGAGAGAAAAAGCAGGATAAGAATGAGGGAAGAAAGAAATTGTCTTTGTGCTTTTCGATTGCGGTATTGACGAAGTGAAGAACAAGTACTCATATTAACCCTCCTATACGTTCCCTTAAATGATGAATATACGAACATAAGTTCTTAGGAACAGTATACGTGAGGAAGTCGATGTTCGTCAATAGTTAAGCGAACATTTGTTTGCAGTTTTTTGAGGTTAATGCTAAAATGAAGTTAATATATGGTGGGGAGGGACTAGTGTGTATCCGGATTTAACGCACAGACAGACAGATATTTTAGAATTCATAAAACGTGTCATTCGTCAAAAGGGGTATCCTCCCTCTGTTCGTGAAATTGGTGATGCAGTGGGATTGATGTCGAGTTCAACGGTTCATGGACACTTGCAAACTTTAGAGGAAAAAGGATACATACGCCGCGATCCAACAAAGCCTCGTGCTATAGAAATCCTAGATAGCTCGAGTGATGTGAACGAGAAAAAGACGGTATCTGTACCCATCATCGGTCGGGTAACGGCAGGACAACCTATTTTAGCACAGGAAAATATCGAAGATACGTTCCCTATACCTGTTGATTTAGTTAACTCTGATAGCGTGTTCATGCTTAGAGTCAAGGGTGAAAGTATGATCGAAGCGGGAATCATGGATGGCGATCTGATTTTGGTACGCCAGCAAAACACTGCCAGGAATGGAGAAATCGTTGTGGCTTTGATTGGTGACGAAGCTACAGTCAAACGCTTTTTTCGCGAAAAGACCCTCATACGCTTACAACCTGAAAACTCAATGATGGAGCCGATTTACTCCCAAGATGTCTCCGTTTTAGGGAAAGTGATTGGTGTATTTAGATTATTACACTAGAATACTAAATAGATAATAATAAATAGAAGAGGACTTGCCAATGGCAAGTCCTCTTCTATTTAAAGGCGTTTATCTTGAAATTTTCCTGGAACGATTATCCTCAAAACGCTCAAAGCCAAGCGAAATGAGGCGACTGATGAGTTCGGTGTAGGGAATTCCGCTCGCTTCCCAAAGTTTCGGATACATGGATATCTGCGTGAACCCTGGCAGTGTATTAATCTCATTGATATAGATGTGATCGTCTTTTGTAACAAAAAAGTCTACTCTACTAAGGCCAGAGGCTTCAACCGCATGGAAAGCACTAACAGCCATCTCTTGTAATTTACAAACAACATCTGGATCAAGGGGTGCTGGAATAAGCAGGCGGGAACCTGTATCTAAATATTTTGCATCGTAATCATAGAAATCATGTGCAGGAAGAATTTCGCCAGGGATACTTGCTTTTGCTTCGTCATTTCCAAGTACACTGACTTCGATCTCACGGCCATTGATATTTTCTTCTACGACAAGTTTGCGATCGTATTGAGAAGCATGTTCTAAGGCGTTTTGAAGTTCGGCTCGATTATGCGCTTTCGATATACCTACACTCGAGCCCAGATTTGCTGGTTTGACGAAGCAGGGATAGCCTAAGGATTGTTCAATATTGGTTATGACTTTCTCTGGGTCAGATTTAAAATCCGTCCTCAGTAATGTAAGATATGCTGCTTGAGGAAGCTCTGCTTCGGAGAAGACAGCTTTCATACGGTCTTTATCCATTCCTAAGGCAGAACCTAATACTCCAGAGCCTGCATAAGGGATGTTCGATATTTCGAACAAACCCTGTATCGTACCATCTTCACCAAAGGGCCCATGTAGGACTGGGAAGATCAAATTAAATTTCCCCTCGTCTGGAAGCTTGCTACCGTCTAAAGCAAGAAAATGTGGATTAGACGGGTCATGCACCAGAGTTACCTGAATTCCCCGAGGGGTTGGATCTTGTTGCCAATCTTCAGGATTTACTCCCCAGAACCATTGTCCTTCTTTGGAAATACCTACAGTTTGAATATCATATTGGTAACGGTCAATGGCTTTTAAAACAGAGCGAGCTGAATTTAAGGATACCTCATGCTCTCCAGATTGTCCTCCAAATAAAATTATGATTTTTGTACGTGTCATTATATGTACCCATCCTCCCTCGGCATTTTTAGTTCATTTTATGTATATGCAAAAAGAAAGAAAAGGCACCCGCCTAACGGGCAAGCGCACCAAAACGTTCAAATGGCCAATAACGGAATAATGTTTTCCCGGAAATATTTTCGATAGGTAAGAAACCCCATTCACGAGAATCAGCACTATTATTTCGGTTATCCCCCATGACAAACACTGACCCTTCAGGAACTTTTACAGGTTCTACATTTTTTATAGGTCGTTCAAGAATATAAGGTTCATAAAGGGGTTGACCGTTAATATAGGTTGTGTGGTTGCGTACTTCTACAGTATCTCTTGGTAACCCTATCAGTCGTTTAATAAAGTCGTCAGAAGCGTGCGCACTTGCTGGAGGGTGAAAGACAATAACATCTCCTGAATGAAGCTGACCAAAGTGTTTAAAAAAGAACTTATCGACGATGACTCGATCCTGGAGTTGAATCGTTGGTAACATGGAGCCAGTCGGAATAACTCTTGCTTCTAAGACATAGGTACGAATCACCCAAGATAAAGCAAAAGCTATAATAACAATTTCGATGAGTTCTAAGATATAGCGAGCCGTGCTTTTTTCAGGCTTCCTAAGCTCATGTTCATTTTCCACGATGTCCACCTCACTTAAGTAATCCCTGTTCCCAAAGTTTTTGAGCCGCTAAGATGTTCCCAAACTTGACATAGGTCATGGATACTCCGCCCTGTTGATAGGCAATATAGGGTTCCCGTAACGGACCATCTGCAGAAAACTCACTTGTAGCCCCTTGAATGAAGGTTCCACCGGCCATAATCACCTCATCTTCATACCCCGGCATTCCAGCCGGAATTGGAAGGATATGGCTGTCAATTGGCGAACCTTTTTGTAATCCTTGACAGAAGGCAATCATTCTCTCTTTGGAACCTAACTTTACAGCTTGTATCAGATCCGTACGAGGAGCTTCAGGAAGCGGGTTGACTTCAAAGCCTAAAGCCTGCCAAAAGGCAGCAGAAAAGATGGAACCACGAATCGATTCACTCACTGTGAGTGGGCTGAAAAAAAGTCCTTGAAAAAAGTGGTGCTGCCATTCAAGGGTCGCACCCACTTCTCCCCCGATTCCAGGCGCAGTAAGCCTACAAGAGGCTTTATCTACGAGTTCTTTTCTTCCTGCAATATATCCTCCTGTAGGGGCTAGGCTACCACCTAGATTTTTAATCAGTGAGCCAGCGATTAGGTCGACTCCTACATCCCCAGGTTCGAGCTTCTCTACTAGTTCACCATAGCAATTATCCACAAAAAGGATGAGTTGAGGATAATTTTTTCTAATGAATTGAACAAGTTCTGAGATTTGAGCAATGTCTAGGGCATTTCGCCAAGTATACCCTCTGGAACGCTGAACAATGAGCATTTTTGTATTGGGCTTAATAACGTCTTTGAATAAGGAGTACTGAATCTTTCCCTCATCATTCAGTGGAATTGCATCATAGAATACCCCGAAATCCATGAGGCTTCCTTGTCCTTTGCCCCGTAAACCAATCACTTCCTCTAGTGTATCATAAGGATCTCCACTAACAGAAACAAAGTGATCTCCCGGTCTGAGTACCCCAAATAAAGCCGCTGCAATTGCATGTGTTCCGGATACAAATTGACCACGCACGAGTGCGGCTTCAGCGCCAAGGACTCGTGCCATAACGCGATCGAGAACTTCTCTACCGCTATCGCCGAGTCCATAGCCAGTAGAACCCTGTAAATGATACGTAGTTACCTTCTCTTCTTGAAATGCCTGTAAGACCTTAGTATGATTATACTCCATTATTTCCAGAATTCTAGGCTCTTGTTTCTTTAGAAGGTTTTCAGCATAAAGTTTTGCTTCAAGAATTGAATCTGGTAAGTTATCTAAAAAAAACACCCGTGTAACCTCCTAATTGGATGAATCACCAGAGGGAAGAAGCTCAAGGATTTTTTTCCACACAGGCTTCAATGAATTGTCCTGAACGAGGGAAAGTGGAATGGGATGGGCGAGCTCCTGAGCTAATCTGTTTAATTCGGAAGGATTGTTTACCTTATCAATTTTATTAAGAAGTGTAATTCGTGGTTTGCTTAAGCAACCTAATTCTTCCAATATACTATGGACCGTATCTGCTCGTTCAAGCGCTTTAGGATGACTCGCATCAAGGACATGGAGTAAAATATCAGCATTTTGTACTTCTTCGAGCGTTGCAAGAAAAGCATGAAGAAGCTGGTGAGGAAGTTTCTGAATAAAGCCAACGGTATCGCTTAAAAGAATATCCGTTTCTTGATCAAGGTGTATCCCGCGTACGACTGGGTCGAGTGTGGCAAAGAGCTTGTCCTCCCCTTGAATCCGATCACCCTTTGAATGTGTAAGCTCCATTGCTTTATGGAGAAAGGTTGTTTTTCCCGCATTTGTATAGCCAACGAGAGAAACAAGTGGAACTCCACTTTTCAGACGCTGACGACGTTGGGTATTTCGGTTCTTTCGGATCTCTTTAAGTTCTTCTTCTAAGAGATTAATTTTACGACGCACTCTTCTTTTGTCTAATTCAAGCTTGGATTCCCCAGGGCCACGAGTCCCTACCCCTCCTCCTAATCTCGAAAGGTTTTGACCTTGCCCCGATAGATGAGGCAAAAGATGTTTAAGCTGTGCAAGTTCAACTTGCAGCTTTCCTTCCCGTGATTTCGCACGTTGTGCAAAAATATCGAGGATGAGAGTTGAACGGTCAAGAACTTTCATTCCTGTAGACTGTTCCAAGGTTCTAGATTGCACAGGAGTCAACTCATCATCACAGATTAAGACATTGGCTCCACAATTTTGCAGCTCATGGGTTAATTCTTCTAATTTCCCTTTGCCTAGGTAGCTGACAGGGCTACCATAACGTTTGGGCTGCAGGAGTTGACCAACCACTTTGACTCCAGCCGTGCGAGAGAGCTCAGCAAGTTCAGCCAAGAGTTCTCGTCCTTCCTCTTCATCTGCTAAGCCCACGAGAAATGCTAGTTCTTCGTTTGAGCCTTTTGAGGAAGGGCCCGAAGGGCGCGAACGTGAGAATCTTGAAGCATCATCATAGGAAAAAGATCTAAACTCTTCAGGATTTAGGGAAATATTTTCAAATCCACCCGATTCCATGAGAAATGCAACATTTACTCCTGTGATTTTACCGTTCCGAACGCCAAGGCTCGTCATGCTTTCTAATCCAAGAGAAGTTAATGCACTCAAGTCTACAGGACTTAAGTTTGAATTTCCACTGGGGTGGGTGTGAATACATCGCAAGCGCCCAGATTGGCGCTCTGGAAAAGGAGGAAGCTTAACTGCGGCATGTTGCCCCACAGCAACAGCGTTCACAACACCTGAACGATTAATATAGAGTGCGATTTCTTTATTCCAAAGACTTGTTAGGGAGCATATTCCATCTAATAAAGAAGAATGGATAAGCTCCGGACGTTCAGTCCGGAGCGCGGTCAAGGTTTTGAGTTCTTCAAGCTGGGTTGCTCGTATTCCCGAGACATCGCCATAAATATCCATATGAACCTCCCTGTCCATCATGAAAACTCTCATGTTTTTGTTGCAAGGTATTATCTAATAGTAGTATGTTCATAATTGTCTGCTTAGAAACTTCTTTTCCACACGTGACACTCATTTATTGAGAATCATCTATACTAAGGTCGCACGCTTGGATTTTTATGAGTTCTTCACGGGACGAACTCGATCTTTGAAATAGACGAACCGCTTGTTTGCGAATTGTCCGTTCAATCATATTTCGAACAAGGCGAGCATTGCCAGCGTAGGGATGAGAGTTTAATACGCCTTGAAGCATAAATCGCAAGGCATCTCGAGCCTCGCATGTAAGCTCGTATTGTCTAGATTTCAGCATGGATTCTCCGATGGCAAGGAGCTCATCGATGGAATAATCAGGAAAATCAATATGGATAGGAAACCTTGAACGAAGTCCAGGATTGGTTTGTAAAAACCATTCCATTTCGTGTCGGTATCCTGCGAGAATAAGAATTAGATTAGTTTTATTATCCTCCATGGCCTTAACGAGTGCATCAATCGCTTCTTTACCGAAGTCCTTTTCTCCACCTCTGGCTAAGGAGTAGGCTTCGTCAATAAATAAAACGCCGCCCAGGGCTTTTTTCACTTGGTCCCGAGTCTTTTGAGCTGTGTGTCCTATGTATTCCCCAACCAGGTCCGCCCTCTCGCATTCTATGACATGGCCCTTTTGTAAGACATCCATCTCTTTGAATAGTTTGCCAACTAAACGAGCGACCGTTGTCTTCCCTGTGCCTGGATTACCACGGAAAATCATATGTAGTACGAGAGGTTCTGCGACAAGTTTTTCACGTGTTCTCCGCTTTTGAATCTCGACATACGCTTGAAGTTCACGGATGAGTAGTTTTACAGTTGAGAGCCCCACTAAGCTATCAAGCTCAGCAATAATCTCAGCGACATTATCCTTTTCTATGTTGCTGGAAGTCGATTTACGTCCTCGAAAAGCTTCAGGAAAAGATTCTTCTTCGTAATCTCGCCTTACTTCAGCAGGCGTTTGTACGACCGGAGGTTGATTCTTCTCCGGTCGAAATGTAACACGAATCGGCATATGATGAGACACCTCCCGTCCTTACTACTATACGCACCAGGACGAGAAAGGTGTCCTAAAATTTATAAGTTATGAATTACTTGGCTGAATTCGAGGATAAGGACTTCGCATAGCGAACTCGAGAATTCCTGTCTAAATACTTTTTGCGTAAGCGTATACTTTTGGGGGTAACCTCCACAAGTTCATCATCATCGATATACTCAAGAGCCTGTTCAAGTGAAAATATCTTGGCAGTCTCAAGACGAAGAGCCTCTTCAGAATTACTGGCACGCATATTGGTTACATGTTTTTTCTTCACGACATTGACTTCTATATCTTGTTCGCGATTGTTTTCGCCGACAATCATACCTTCGTAAACTTTTGTGCCGGGTTCAATGAAGGTCGTTCCACGTTCTTGGGCAGCGTTTAGACCATAGGTTGTAGCTTCCCCAGTCTCAAAGGCGATGAGTACACCACGGCTACGTCCTGGAATATCCCCTTTATAGCGTTCATAGCCATGGAAAACATGACTCATCATCCCTTCTCCACGTGTCTCAGTTAGGAATTCGCCTCGGAAACCAATAAGTCCTCGGGCAGGAACTCTAAACTCAACACGCATCTGAGTCGATGATAGGTTGGTCATATTGACCATTTCAGCCTTGCGCTTTCCAAGAAGTTCAATCACTGAACCCATTGAAGTTTCCGGAATATCGCATATGAGATATTCCACAGGCTCACATTTATGCCCATCCACCATTTTGTAAATGACCTCTGGTTTTGAAACTTGAAGTTCATATCCTTCTCGTCTCATATTCTCGATGAGAATGGAAAGATGAAGTTCTCCACGTCCCGATACCCGGAAGGAATCAGCGGAATCTGTCTCATCAACGCGTAAACTGACATTGGTTTCAACCTCTTTAAAAAGGCGTTCACGTAGCTTACGCGAGGTTACAAATTCACCTTCTAGACCAGCAAACGGACTATTATTGACGATAAAGTTCATTGTCAGTGTTGGTTCGTCAATTTCGATTACCGGAAGGGCTTCGGGAGAGGTGGCGCAGGCAACGGTTTCCCCAATATTCGCGGAAGTCAATCCTGTTAAGGCTACGATTTCACCTGCTTGAGCCTCTGAGACATCAACCCGTTTTAGGCCTTCGTAGACATAGACTTTACCGACCTTAGCGCGTTCAAAGCTTTCATCCCGTTTTACTAAAGTAATGGATTCACCTTGATGAACTGTACCACGAACAATTCGGCCGATAACAATTTTGCCAACGTAGTCGTCATAGTCAAGGGTAGTCACTAAGAGTTGAAGTGGAGCTTCAACTTCTACGTTGGGTGCAGGAATATGCTCTAAAATAACCTCAAAGAGTGGCTCAAGGTTTTCACCTAACTGGTTGGGGTCTAACCCTGCAATTCCTTCACGTGCGGAAGCATAAACCACTGGAAATTCGAGCTGTTCATCATCTGCACCCAACTCAATAAATAAATCTAAGACCTCATCCACTACTTCTGCTGGTCGTGCATCATGACGATCGATTTTATTGATAACAACGATAGGAACAAGTTTCAGTTCTAAAGCCTTCCGCAAGACGAAACGAGTTTGAGGCATGGGCCCCTCAAAAGAATCTACAATCAGTAGAACTCCGTTGACCATTTTTAAGACTCGTTCTACTTCCCCTCCGAAATCAGCATGCCCTGGTGTATCCACAATATTAATTTTTGTTCCTTGCCAATGGACTGACGTATTCTTAGAGAGGATGGTGATCCCCCTCTCGCGTTCAAGGTCATTGGAGTCCATTACACGCTCCTGGACTTGTTGATTGGCTCTAAATGTTCCGCTCTGTCTAAGCATCGCGTCGACTAACGTAGTCTTACCGTGGTCGACGTGAGCAATGATTGCAATGTTACGAATATTCATTAATTGCATTGTGTTGTATCCTTTCTAGCAAATTTGCCACTAAATTTTAGTTTACCATGCTTTTATTATCTGTACAATAAGATATAATAAAATACTTTTGAAAAATATTGTGCAGATTATCTGAGGAAGAGATGGAAATATTTGCATACTGTACCAAATAGATAAAAAATAAATTAATAAAAAGCCTGGTTAACCAGGCTTTTTCATATACTCAACAGAGTTGATGTATGAAATTAAGAGAAATCTACTCCCGGTGCTCGTCAGTCGCTGCAGCGGAAGCAGCAGCTAGATTGATCGGACGAATGGGCATAACTGTAGAAATGGCATGCTTATATACCATCTGCTGTTTACCTTCAAATTCAATGACAACGGTAAAATTGTCGAAGCCACGGACTAACCCCTTGAGTTGAAACCCATTTACTAGGTATATCGTGACTGGCAAGTTTTCCTTGCGAACTTGATTCAAAAACGTATCTTGTAAATTGATGGGCGATTTATTCATTTTTTTCCCTCCATCACCATCTATTTCTATATCTATTTTTCTATTCTACACGACTTTGAATTCCGCTGCAAGTATTGACCAAGGATTCCAGAATTTTTGTCATGTTCTCGTTATAGGTATCATACCAGGTAATGCGTGGATCCCTACGGAACCATGTGAGCTGACGTTTCGCGAAATGCCGAGTATCCCGCTGAAATAACCTAAGCATTTCAGGAAAAGTAACCTTGCCGAAGAGATGCCAAAGGGCATGTCGATAGCCTATACTTTGCAAAGGCTTTAGATGTGGAGAATACCCATCGCTGAGAAGATTTAGAGTTTCGTCAAGGAGTCCCGAGGATAGCATTTGCTCACAGCGGCGATTTATTCTCTCATAAATGACTTCCCGAGGTGCTGTAAGCCCAATATAAAGAATGCTGGAATCTAGAGACGAATAAGTGGTATCATGCTTCCCACGAATCTCTGAAAAAGGTTTACCGCTTAGCTCACAGACCTCTAAGGCTCTGATAATTCTTACAGTATCATTCGGATGTAAACGCTGGGCACTTTGAGGATCCCGCTCCTGTAATGCGCAGTGTAAAGCTTCTTTTCCTAGCTTATCAAGGAAAGAAAACCAGTATGCTCGTATCTCTTCAGAGCCACTTTCCGCAAAATCAAAGGGGTCGATGAGAGAGCGAATATAAAGCCCCGTACCCCCGACGACAATGGGCACCCTCCCGCGTTTACGTATATCTTGAATATAGTCATTTGCTAGGGTTTGAAATTGAGCCACTGTAAACGGTTCTTCTGGATTGAGATAATCCAGAAGATGGTGTGGAATACCTTGTTGTTCCTCTAAAGTAGGTTTTGCTGAGCCTATATCAAGTTTTCGATAGACCTGCACAGAGTCTCCAGAAATAATCTCTCCACCAATTGCTTGAGCAAGGGCAACTCCCATGGCTGTTTTCCCCACCGCGGTAGGTCCGACGATAATAATTAAAGGATCCAAGTGTGTTCCTCCCTACGTTGGATAACCCCAAAGTCTACTTGACTATATTTCCCACCTTCATCAACAGAAAAACCCAGTCGGGAAAACTCCTTACTTCCTTTCCTCTCCTTCAAAATCACTCTCTTCTTTGCCACCCGACAGGCGTCAACTACCACTTCTTTCAGTAAGGGGTGGACATTTGAGTAATGGTGTAAGGGAAGAATCGAAGAACTTTGTTCTCGGGTATGTCGAAACATAGGATCAAAGTAGATGACATCAACCGAGGCTGAGTGAGATTGAGCCAGAATGTCTCTGTGATCACCCCAAAGGACCTCTATTCTTTGAGCAGCCTCAGCTAAGGCTAGCCATGCCTTAGCTTTTTCGGGATTTTTCACATGAGGGAGAGGTCCATGAGCTAAGGTAGAAAGGCCTTCTCTGATAAGCGCACTGAGAATAGCCGAATGCTCTATAGCGATAACCCTTCCTTCTTCTCCTACTTGCCATGCTGCGACTAAAGCATCCGTCCCCAAGCCTAACGTTGCATCAAGTAAGGTGTCTCCGCGTTGAAGTCCTGTAGCACTTAAAAAGCGGTCTGACTCTCCCCTACCGAGCTGCATTAAACGGATGAGAGCCATATTGGGATGAAATTTAAAACGAATTCCTTCAGTTTCAAGAAATGCACCTTGGCGAGTAATATGAAGAATCGGAAGCGCTAAATCTTGTATGAATTGGGGAGAGTTATCACTAGGTTGAATAAGCTTTATCCCCGGTTGCTTGGAAAACCACTGGGCCTTGCTCAACAGATTTGAATCTGACGGATGCGTTAATTTAAGAATCACTGGGTATTCTGACATTAAATTAGCCACTCTCATTTCAAGTACGATAGAATCGTCGTTCTAATTCTCCACGAGTGAGTTTTACCATGGTAGGACGCCCATGTGGGCAAGTATAGGGATTTTCTGTCTTACTCAGCTGAACAATCAGTTGCTCCATCTCTAGGAGAGATAGAGATTCTTTCGCTTTTATAGATTCTTTACAAGCGAGCATGTAAATCCATTCTTCGAGAAGCTGATCAAAGGTGGGCGGTATTTGCTTGAGTAATACTTGATCGAGAAAATCGCGAAGGAGCTTTTCGCCCTGATAGGGGCCACTGTAGGCGGGAATTCCTCGAAGTAAATAAGTGCGTGTTCCAAATTGCTCAAGGATAAACCCCATATCATTTAAAAGCATGAGATGTTCCAAAAGAGCTTGCTCTTCTGGTGGAGTGAATTCGAGAGGTATAGGGATTAAAAGGGCTTGACTATCCCCGGGATTGGCACGGTGCTGTTGTAATAAACGTTCATAGTTAATCCGCTCATGAGCGGCATGCTGATCAAAAATAACTAGATGTTCTCCATCCGTCGATAGTATATAGGTTTTGGATATCTGCCCAAGTGGTCTAAGAGCCAGCAAGGGATTTTCAGCCGCAGCATCAATCGGAATAAATTGTTCCCGTGTTTCCGAAGGAGTTACGGGCTCACCTAGAGATTGTTCTTGAAAATTAGAAGTCTCTGGTAAATTCAAATCTTCCATTTTTGGTAAGTCACCGACTTTTATTGACTCGTTAACCTTGAGAAATTCGGTATGAATAGAAGGATCCAAAACAGTTTCTTTAGAAGGTTCGTTATAAGACCTAGGTGAAATAGAATTCATAAAAGAATCTTGAGAAGGCTGAGAAGATTCATATCGATTAGTGGTGTTTGAGCTACTTGAGATAGAAGACGGTTTAGAGGGTGGAAATTTTAGAGAGTATTGAGTGGATTTATCGTAAGGCTTATCTGATATTTTTCCTATAGGTTGAGCCCCTGAGAAATTCATCGGTGTATAGTTTCTACTCTTTTCAAAAGGTGCAACAGGGTGTGCTTCTAAGAGAACGTTTCGAATCCCCTCAGAGATAAATTCAGAAAGCTCTTTTTCACGGCGAAAACGAATTTCCATTTTTGTTGGGTGCACGTTTACATCGTATTCATGCGGAGGTATCTGAAGACTTAGGATGATAATTGGATAAAGCTTATGGGGAATCAGTGTATGATATCCCTCAGCAATTGCTCGGCTAATTATATTTGAACGGATAATCCGACCATTAACAATCAGAGTTTCTCCTTGCCTTGTCGAACGCACTAAATCTGGGGGGCTAATATACCCTTCTACTCTCCACTCGTCTCGAGAAAAGGAAACGGGAAGGATACGACGAGCCGTTGACTGTCCCAAAACCGCCCCGATACTTTCTATAAGACGCCCACGTCCAGGAGTCTGTAGGACTACGACTTTGGGATGCTTTAGGGTAAATGCTACATCTGGGCGCGCCAGCGAGAGCCTTCCAATAACATCAGAGATGAGTCCAAATTCAGTATTTGTCGACTTCAAGAATTTACGTCGGGCGGGTGTATTAAAGAAAAGATCTTCTACAGTTACGGTCGTTCCGGGAGGACAGCCTGTTTCTTTGAACTCAATCTGCTTTCCTCCCTCGAGCCGTAGAAGCATACCGGAGATTTCTTCTTTGGGTCGAGTAATAATTTCTACTTTAGAGACGGAGGCGATACTCGGTAAGGCTTCTCCACGAAAACCCAGAGTTCTTAAATCATTTAAATCTTCGATATTTCGTATCTTACTCGTGGCATGGCGTAATACTGCACGGGGTAGATCTTCTGGAGATATACCGCGACCATCATCTCGGACGCGGATGAGATCTACTCCACTTCCTTCAATTGTAACCTCAATCTGTTCAGCTCCAGCATCAAGCGCATTTTCGATGAGTTCTTTAACGACAGAGACAGGTCGTTCAACCACTTCACCGGCAGCAATTTGATTGGCAGCTTGACTATCGAGAATCTGGATTAACGCGGTCAAAAATCAGTTACCCCCTTATGCATGTTCCAAAAATGAACTTTGTTTTCCACTTGGTCTTGTAGTAAAATAGCGGTTTTCCTCCCGATTAAGTCCTCCCATAAGTCGTAGCCAGCTTGGCGACATTCAGGGCAGGCTTCATAAGGAACTCTAATTAAGGCGAATTTCTCACCGGTTTCATTATGTTGACTTTCAATAAAGACTACCCCCCCGCAGTGATTACAGAGGCGAACCCAGTCCTTACGAATCTCTTGAAAGCCTTCCGTATCGTAATACACTGCATGGGGAATATAAACCCATTTTCCTTTAGGGAGATTTTTATCTCCTCGGATTGTCCAATTCGGCCTGACTTTACGATACTGATCTTTCAAATCTTTTAAGTAACCTTTAATGGAATCTGGATTTACTAGGGGACGACGCATTTTTTGAGGTTCGATTACACCAGTATAGTCTTCTCCAGCTAAGGCGAGTAAGATGGCTAGATTAACATAAGGTAAAGCTCCCTCAATAGAATATCCCCCTTCAAGGACAGCAAGATCAGGTTTTAGAAGTTCAGTTATCTTTCCATATCCACGTGCTGTAACATTCATTGAGGCTAAAGGATCCGTAAAATGATTATCCTGCCCAGCTGAATTGACGATAAGTTCGGGACCGAACTCCTGGAGACGGGGAAGAACCCAATCTTCAATGACATGATGGACCCCTTCATCTCCGGTTCCGGGAGGAAGGGGAATATTGAGAGTACTATCCCAGGCATTGGGTCCGCCTTTTTCTTGCACAAAGCCGCTTCCAGGGTAGAGTGTGCGTCCATCCTGATGAAGGGAAATGAACAGAACATTCGGATCATGATAAAAAATATCTTGAGTGCCATCTCCATGATGTACATCAGTATCCACAATGGCAATTTTCTTTATCCCGAAATGCGACCGTAAGAAGTTAATTAGGATTGCTTCGTTATTAAGTGTGCAAAAACCACGATTGCCAAGAACTGTGGCTCCTGAATGGTGCCCAGGTGGGCGAACGAGAGCAAAGCCGTTGTGAATTTCTTTCTTTGCCCAGGCATCGCCGAGAATAAGCGAACTCCCTGCTGCAATTAAATGCGCATCCAGGTCATGCTTTTCAGGAGAGGGAAATAGTGCCTGGGTGCGTAGGACATCTTTTAGTGTAGCTAGTCCTGGGGAATATTGCTTAACTTGTTGAAGATCCAAGACTCCTTCTTCAAACAATTGCTCTTGAGTATAGAGAAGCCTCTCTTCTCTTTCTGGATGTGTATCCCCCAGAGACCAATCAAAGGCGGGGAAAAATAGAATTCCCGTACGCTTCATTCTTCCACCCTCCCAATTACTCCGGGGGGTACCACTATGGACCCCCTAACAATTTGCCCTACTGTTTCATAACCTTTGACTACGGGAAAAAAGTCAAAGGGCTGAGTTGTCGGCTTAATTTGATACAACTCAAGTCCTATTTCCTTAGCTCTTCTTGAAGCAATCCCCTGGAGAAATTCCTCCACTTCTTTATGGGGACGGCGTGAACCGAACCATTCCCCTTGTTCCCCGGACTCTTCAATCCGATAACGGTGAATGGAAGTATCCAAATGAAGTGTGCAGGTTAAGGTGGGGCGCGCAAGCGCAGCACCAATCGCGTTCGATACCTCGGAATGCTTACAAAAGCGTACTGGGATATGAAGCTGTCCCTCCAAGGAAGAGGCAATTCCCTGAGCACTTCCACCACTAATCCAAATGTAAAAATCTCTGTGGCTCTGTGGATGCAGGACTTCCCAGACTTTATAAGCGGGTTCTTCACGCCAATCTTTATGTAGACTTTTAATAGCATTAGTAATTTCTTGAGCAACTCTATTAAGAATCTTTTCCGCGAGCTGCCAGATGTTTTCAGGTGTTCTAGATTCTGGTGAAAGAAGGGTTGCCAAGCCTTCTTCCGCAAGCGCAAAATTTCCATAAGAAATCCGATTTAAGTAACGCATTGCATCCGTGGGGGTTGGGGCCTTCCCTCCAAGGCAATAGGCAGGCCCGGTTCGATAGGGAGCGAGGTCAAAACCATCCATGGAATTTTGGTGGGGAAGAATAGCGGAGTCTCCCCCCACAGGGATCGAGCGTACCGCCAAGGTGCGAACGAGGGTTGAGAAGGAGCCAATCTTCGCCCCATGTGCACTAAGTAAAGGCTCACCAGTAAGAACCAAACCGATATCTGTAGTTGTTCCTCCGATATCGACCACGACAAACGATTCATAGGGATCAGTTTGGGCTAATGCCCCGATCACGCTTGCTGCGGGACCAGAGTAAATAGATTCGACTGGACGTAGTTTATTTAGGGGTAAGACTCCCCCGTCCGCCTTTAAAACGTTAATAAGTGCCTTTGAGCCTTTTGCAGCTACCGCTTGCTGCAAGTGTGAGGCAAATTCAAAAAAGAGGCTAGAACTCGCTAAATTCAAGTAGGTGGTTAGACTTCGTCTGTAAAAGTTTGACTGCCCCCATTCATGACCGAGTGCCAGATCGAGTTTTGGATAGCGTTTGGATAAAAAACTTGCTAAGTTTTCCTCAAGTGTGCTGTTTCGGTGAGAAAATTTGCTCACAATCGCGATTTGCGAGGCAGAATTGAAATCGTGTTGATTTATAATACGTCGCCATTCAAGTTCATCATGGGGATTAACTTCACGTCCGCGATAATCAATCTCGCCCTTTAACTCATGATAATGTACAGGCCAAGGCAAAGCGTCTAATTTCATCCCAGAGCCGGGAAAAAGGAAGAGTTCTACAGGTGGCAAATTATTTTGAAGGATGGCATTCGTTACCAATGTCGTACTCACTGTAATCTGTTGAACGGACTCTTGAAAGGCCCCCAATCTTTCTAAAGCGTCAAGCAAGGTTTCTAGAAGATTTGCAGGTTGAGTTGGGACCTTTGATTTACAAATAATGCAGTTTCCTCCAATGAGGACTGCATCCGTGAACGTTCCGCCGACATCAATTCCGACTTGGTACGCCATCTGTATCCTCCTATATTACAAGGTTTCTGAGGTCTTAATTCGTTCACGTAGGTCAAAAAGGTATTCTAAAGCCTGACGAGGGGTTAAATCCTCTAATGTAATTTCGGAGATTTCTTGAAGTAAAGGATGTAAGGTAGGAACTTGGAATAAGGTGAGTTGTGCCATTTTTTCTGGTTCACGTAAGCTCTCTTTTATATTCCCGTTGGAGGTTGTTTCGAGTTCGTGAAGGATTAGTTTTGCTCGAGACAATAGATTAGAGGGTAAGCCAGCGAGCTTTGCGACTTGTATTCCGTAACTCCGATCTGCGCGTCCAGGAATTATTTTATGAAGGAAAACAATCTCTTCTCCATGTTCTCGGACTCCGACATGGAGATTGAAAATACCTGGTAAGCTCTCTTCTAACTCGGTCAGTTCGTGATAATGTGTTGCAAAAAGAGTTTTTGGCTTTATGTCCTGATTTGCTAGGTACTCTGCAACCGCCCAAGCGATGCTCAAACCATCGTAGGTCGCAGTACCCCTTCCTACTTCATCGAGTATAATAAGACTACGGTTTGTCACATGATTCAAGATGTGAGCCACTTCGCGCATTTCGACCATAAACGTACTTTGCCCTGAGGCTAAATCATCCGATGCACCAACCCGGGTAAAAATATGGTCAGCTATGGAAATACTCGCCCTTTGGGCAGGGACAAAACTCCCGATTTGCGCCATTAACACGATGAGAGCAACTTGTCTCATATAGGTTGATTTTCCAGCCATATTTGGGCCTGTGATCAGGGCTAGGTGTTTGTATGGCGTTAATAAGGTATCATTGGGAACAAAGGGATTATCAAGCAGCATATCTTCCACGACGGGATGTCGTCCTTCGACGATTTGAATCTTACCATCTAAAGAGATTTCCGGGCGTACATAATGGTTCCTTACTGCTGCTTCGGCAAGGCTTGTATACACATCAATCTCCGCTAAAGCGTGGGCGACTTCAAGAATTTTAGCGGTAAACTGACGCACGTTTTCTCGGAGTTCTAGAAACAATTGATATTCCAATTGGATTATCTTTTCCTCAGCCCCTAAGATTTTTTGTTCATACTCTTTTAACTCAGGTGTTATGAACCGTTCAGCGTTTGCTAGGGTTTGCTTACGGATATACTCCGGAGGAATAAGGTGTGAGTTAGCATGGGTCACTTCGATATAATAACCGAATACCTTATTATAACCCACCTTGAGTGAACGGATTCCCGTTCGGTCCTTTTCTGTACTTTCTAATTGAGCAACCCACCCCTTTCCTCCAGATGAAATACTACGTAACTCGTCAACCACGGAGGAGTATCCTGGTTTGAGAAGATTTCCTTCCTTAAGAGAAAGAGGTGCCTCTGGATTTATAGCCTGTTCTAAGGTTATAGCTAAGTCATCAAGTCCTTCAAAGGTAGGAATATAATCCTTCAGATTCTCTGCTTGACAGGTGGATAACAATGTACGGAGTTTAGGCAGAACACTAAAGGTTTGGGTTAAAGAAAGAAGGTCACGGGCGTTTGCAGTCCCATAGGATACCTTCCCCATCAGTCGTTCTAAATCAAAAACGCCATTAAGCAGTTGTGCTAGATCGGCTCTAAGGAAACTATCATCGACCAAAGCTTCGACGTGATCTAATCGTTTCTTAATTCCATCTTCAACAATGAGCGGTTGCTCAATCCAACGTCGAAGAAGCCGTCCCCCAAAGGCTGTTTTAGCATAATCAAGAACGGAGAGCAAGGTGCCTTTTCGCCCTTGACCGCGAATCGGCTCAGTGAGCTCAAGGTTTCTACGAGTCCAGGGATCAAGAATCATCCAATGGTCGGGACGATAAGTATTTATTTCAAGAATGTGCGAGGGTTCAATTCCGGGCATGGTCTCCAATAAATATTTCCATAGTGCATTGGCAGCTTTAGCTGCAACTGGGAATTCTATAAATAACAAAGCCTGTCCTGAAAAACGCTCCTGAAGAGGCGTTTGCAAAAAGGTTTTCCTTTCTCTCTGGGTAATAAAATAATTTCGCCAGTGCTTCGACTTTGTTAGCTCAGAGGGAAGTAATAGTTCTGCAGGTTGTATGCGGGAAAGCTCAGTCAGTAGTATATCTAAAGATTGGGTTTGAAAAATCGTGAATTCACCAGTGGAAACATCAAGAAATGCTAATCCCCAATCCTGCTCATGATAAACTGACGCCAAGTAGTTATTAGCACGTTCCGCGAGGGAATCAGTTAATGTGCCGGGCGAGATAATCCGAACGACTTCCCTTTTAACAATTCCTTTAGCTGCTTGAGGATCTTCAACTTGTTCACAAATCGCAACCTTTTTGCCGGCTGAGACGAGCTTTGTAAGATACCCTTCCACTGAGTGATAGGGTACCCCACACATTGGAGTGCGTTCTCCGCCCCCTGAATCTCGGCCAGTTAAGGCGATTTCTAAGATAGGAGCAGCTATTAAGGCATCTTCGGCAAACATCTCATAGAAATCACCGAGCCTAAAAAACAAAATGGCGTCGGGCACTTGCGCTTTTATGGATTTATACTGCAACATCATAGGTGTGGACATAGAAACTACTCCTTAGTGGTAATTTACCATCAGACAAATATTCTAAAGGGAAGAGTAGTAACTCTTCCCTTGTTTTTCGCTATTATGATAAGCGAGTTAACCGCTTTAGCAGCTTCCTCCGCAACCACAGCCGCCACTGCCGCATGCGCCAGAGTCACAGGAACAATCGTCACCATGATTAGATTGACCAGCGATTGCATTTCCTAAAATAGCATTGATGCTATCAAGCATTTGAGTAAATTGACCTTGAGCTTGAAGATAAGCTGCAATTAAAGGTTGGTTCTCCACCTTTTCTTCCAACGCATCGATAGCTAGTTTGTCTTGATCCGAAAGCTCTTTCCCTTCTGATTGAAGATCAGATAACCGTTGTTGTTCTTCTTGAAACTCTGCGATAATCTGTTGAGCTTGCTCGTCTGCGAACATCGCTTGCTCAGTACTCTTTAAATTAGTAAGTTCGGAGCTTTGTGCAATTGCTGCAGCTAGGATTTCGGCTTTTTCGAAAATTTCTGCCGTCATTAAAACACCTCCATAACGATTCATTCTACACTTTTTCTGAGATTCCTGCCACCTTATTTGTATTATTCACCGAATTATTTTAAAAGATTATTGATCTTCCTCTGCTAACTCGCCCAATAGAGTCCAGGAACGGGCTTCAAGCATTTTGATTTGAACTAGGGAACCGATGAGCTGTGGGTCTCCCGTGAAGACAACAAGTTCATTTCCCCTTGTACGACCAGTTAAGCGATCTGGGTTTGATTTACTGGGGCCTTCTACTAAAACTTCATAGGTATGTCCCAGCATTTTTTGACGCCATTCTAAACTCTTTGCGTTTTGGAGGTTCATAAGTCGTTGGAGTCGACGCTTTTTGATATCAAGAGGGATTTGGTCTGTCATTTGGGCAGCCGAAGTTCCTGAACGCTTAGAATATATAAAGGTGTAGGCCTGAGTATAATTAACTCGTTCTATCATATCAAGCGTTTGTTCAAAATCTTCTTCTGTCTCCCCTGGAAAGCCAACAATGATATCAGTTGTTAAACTCGCGTGAGGTATTATCTCGAGAATTTTCTCAATACGACTAAGATAGTATTCCCGTGTATATTTCCGATTCATACGTTGTAGTATTTCATTGCTTCCTGCCTGAAAAGGAAGATGGAAATGCTCACATAAATGCTTTCCAGTAGCTACAGTTTCAATAAGCTTATCAGAAAGATCTTTTGGATGGGATGTCATAAAGCGTACCCGTAATAATCCTATAACTTTATCGACGTCTTTGAGTAAATCGGAAAAGTCATAGGGTATCTCGAATTCAAGGCCATAGGAGTTCACATTTTGGCCAAGTAGAGTGACCTCTTTACAGCCGGATTTGACGAGCTCTTCGATTTCATGAAGGATATCCTCGGGTTTACGGCTTCGTTCCCGACCTCGAACATGCGGAACAATGCAGTACGAGCAAAAATTATTGCAACCGTAACTAATGTTGACGCTGGCTTTAAGTTTGCCTTTTTCGGCAAGCGGAGCTGCCTCAATAGCTTCTTTGGGCTTTTCCCAAACTTCTGCTACTTTCCCCATTTGATTTGATTCTTCAAGTAATCGATTAAATTCATGGAGATTATGTGTTCCGGCCCAGATATCGACATGGGGAGCTCGCTTCTTGAGTCGTTCTAAGGCTCCAGGTTGTTGTACCATACACCCGGACACAGCGATTTTAAGATTAGGATTCTTTTCTTTCAGTTTTTTAAGATCTCCGATCTTGCCCAGAATTTTATTTTCTGCGCTTTCGCGAACACAACAGGTATTGACAATGATCAGATCAGCTTGATCAATTTCCTGAGAACGAGCATAGCCTTTTTGGCCAGATATCTCAGTTAAAGTCTCGGCATCGCGCTCAGACATTTGGCATCCATAGGCCAGGGTAACGACCTTTTTAGATTTAGATTTAGCTTCTGACATCTTGAATTACTCACTCCTGATTAATCAAAACTAAAATATGGACTCGGTGACAGCATTCCGCCAAATATCAATGACTCCTCGCCTTCATGGACGAGCATTGTGAATGTAGCTTAATACACCTAATAAAGGATAACACAATTCTAGAGGCGCCGCTAGTCATGTTCGATTGAAGTGCATAACGAGATGTCTTTTTGGTTATTCTTACACATGGAGGTGATAGGAATGACCAGTGGAAATCCTCAGGTTTCTTGTAATGTAGTCGAATGTAAGTATAACCAAGATGCAAAATTATGTAATGCAGGTGAGATTCAAGTGACAAAGCACCACGCAGAAGTTCGTACAACTGAAGCAACAGACTGTGGTACATTTGAACTCGGTAATTTAAGCGAAAAGGTATAATGAGACGAGGGAACCGGATAAAACACCGGTTCCCTTTTAATTCTTTATACACCTTGCTCTAGCTGGCAAAAACACCCGTCCTCTTCAATACTTTTAAACTCATTGAGAACAAAATTCTTAATCTTCGGAAATACTTCAAGGATTTCCGGACTAAGGTCTAATCCCCATTCGAGACTCTTCGGCTGGATGCCAAAGATGAGGGTCTGAGGAGCACTGCCCAAAATGTTGGCCATAGCTAAGACTTCCAGTATTCCTACTTGGTGGAAAGAAACTTCATATCGTTCTGGTAATATCTTCATTTCCTCGGGTTCGAAACGAAAAATGGCACCTGGTTCATCCTTGGCGTTAATTGCATCGATGATAATTAGAAAGTCTACTTCTTGGATGAGATGAACAAGTTCAAGTCCTGCAGTTCCACCTTCTAGTAGTTCGATGTTATCCGGGAGTGAATCCTCAGAAAATTCCTTCAGAAAATGAACCCCAAGCCCTTCATCTGAAAGAAGAATATTGCCTACCCCCATGACCATGATCCTAGGTTTCTGCATAAGTTTAACCCTTTCTGTCAATAACCATGTTATGCGACAATGATACGCTTATTGAAGGTGTAACGTCAAGCCTAGTACGAGGAAGTAGACTCTCCAGAGTTACTCAGCGGCTTCTGCACACTTTTCTTCTTCGATTTTCCGAAGAACATAAGCCAAAACTGATCATATGCTTCTGTGAAGACGAGGTAAACATGGGCTAAAATAATTGAGAAGAATAACCACATGACAACATAGTGAATTCCTCGGACAGCAGCAAGTCCACCAAAATAGGTGGTGAGTGCGGGAAAGTATAGAGGCAGGTAAAGAATCGCACCTGTGATGATTTGAACAACAGCCATAATCGGCATTGCGATATAAGCAAGTTTTTGTAGTGGGTTGTATTTGTTTGTGATCATCGGATGCTTTCTATCAAGGAACAAATAGTATTTGAGTTGAGGCCAGAAAGTCTTGAGATCTTCTGAATTGAGAAAAAAAGCATCGTAATCCTTGTGCTTTCCCAAAAAAGAGTAATAAAAACGAACTAAGCCGTTGATGATCAGTGAATACATAAAGATAAAATGTAAGTTGCGAATAAAATTCATCGGCATCCCTTGATAGGGTGAATGAATAAAGTACCCAGTAACTCCCAAGGCTAGGAAATTAATTAAGTTAATCCAATGTGAAATTCGTTGTGGAAATGAGTGATCTAACGGACTCGGCATGATTTTCCCCTCACTTTCTATTCCTTTATGTACCAACCTTATTAGCCCATGCGATACTTCTGTATGTCATTTGTCTTTGGGTCAATAAGGTGAATAGCGCAGGCTAAGCAAGGATCAAAGGAGCGAATGACCCGAACAATATTAACAGGGTTATTAGAATCGGGTACAGGAACTCCGATGAGAGCTTTTTCTAGTGGACCAGGATTTCCAAGTTCATCCTTTGGCGAAAAGTTCCAAGTCGTCGGAACAACCATTTGGTAATTTTCCACTTTATGGTCTTTGATTTTAACCCAGTGACCCAAAGCTCCACGTGGTACTTCAGTCATACCAACACCTTGTCCGGTTTGAGGTGCTTCCCAGTGATCCGTGTCGTGAATTTTTAACCCTTTTACCATTTCTTTCTCTAAAGCATCAACCCAATTAAGCATTTCATTTGCTAGTAGAACAGTCTCAACAGCACGAGCAGCATGACGGGCAACAGCGCCTGGTTTGATATTGTACTTCGCAATAAGATCCATAAGAATTTTCGGTTGCATAACGAGCATTCGAGCCAGTGGACCGACTTCAATGGGTTTACCATCATAGCGAGGAGCTTTGACAAAGGTATAGGCATCCTTCTTATCAAGATATGGAATAGTATCAGAATCATAGGGGTTTTTCCCATTTGGGCTATCTTTGTACCAAGCATATTGAACATCTTCCGTAATCTTTTCTTGATTGATTGGAAGGATATTACTTAAGTTTCCATTAAGAATAAGTCCAGATTTTATGAAGAAATCTTTTCCTTCATCATCTAAACCGAATCCGCCATAAGAAAGGAAATTAGCATAACCACCACCGACTCCTGCTTGAGCCAATGGAAGTAGAGGCCCTGTACCAAAGGTAATGACATCCTGAAGGTATACTTTCTCAATGAAGTCAATCTGCTCTAATAACATCGAACGGAACTGCTCGACCGTTTCGATGTTCGGAAGCATGGTCACTCCCCCCACGACAATCGAGGATTGGTGGGGTTGCTTTCCTGCGAAAAGTGCGGACATCTTCTTGGCCTTTGCTTGCATTTCGAGTGCTTTTAAGTAGTGAGCAACGGCGAGAGTGACGAGTTCTGGATCATTGACACTGAATTGATCGGGTTCATAACGAGGGGTCAAAGGTGCAGTATCCCCTGCCATGATGAGTTTATTAATCTTGTCCTTGACGACAAGAAGATTAGGGTCTTTACCTTGATACTTTGCAACGGCGGTGATATCAATATAATCCAAGGCACTCAAATGATAAAAATGGAGGGGATGGTCATGAAGCCACATGGCTCCTATAATTAGATTCCGTAGAATTCGCCCCCCCGCAGGAACCTTAGCATTAAAAGCCTGATCGAGCGCAAGTGAAGATGCCCAGCCGTGAGAGCCGGCACATACACCACACGTTCTTTCCGTAACATAGGTAGCATCTCGAGGATCGCGGCCTCTTAATAACGCTTCAAACCCACGATACATGGTCCCGATTGCTCTAGCATCCGTGACCACACCATTATTCACTTCAACCTCTATTTTTAAGTGACCTTCGATTCGTGTAACTGGATCAATAACGATTTTGGCCATGTCTATTTCTCCTTCTCATGCACTGAGGCATTATTCTTTAATCTCCCACTTGCGGCCGAGGCAATCAGATGTGCTCCAACGCCAACCACTGCCGCTCCTCCCACGACTTTTCCCACGCTATCGGCGTTTATTTGACCGATTCCGGGAAGTGTGAAGAAATCTTGCTTAGAATAAAGTGGACTAAACTTATTGAAGAAGTCAGACTCAGAACAGCCTGAACAGGGAGATCCAGCATTAATACAGAAGTTTGCGTTGTCATTCCACCAAACTTGAGCACAATCCGTATACGTCTTGGGCCCTTTGCATCCTTTAAGTAATAAGCAATATTCTTTTTGTGCAGGGTCATTCCAATCTTTTAGGTAATTTCCAGCTTCAAACTGTCCACGACGAGGGCAGTTATCATGGAGGAGTTTTCCATAATAGGCTACTGGGCGAGCTTGGTCGTCGAGTTGTGGGACTTTTTTAAAGGTTAGGTAATAGGTAATTGTACCGATAAGTGTTGTCGGTTTTACGGGACAGCAAGGAAGATTGATAACGGGGGTAGTGATTTGATTCATCTTTAAGAGATCTCTCACCCCAATTGCATCAACTGCACATGCACCTGGGATTCCAGCTCCATCTGTAGCACAACTGCCCACGGCAATAATTGCTTTTGCCTTTTTAGAAGCTTCGATTACAGTCTCGCGGAAGGGCCTCCCCCCCACCATACAATACTGGTCAATTTTCGAGGGTATGGAACCTTCCACTACCAGAACGAAATCTTCTTTAAGAGCATCTTCATAGGCTTTTTCTGCGACCATTCCTGAGGCCGCCATAATTGTCTCATGATACCTAATTGATAGTGAGTTTAAAATTAGTCCCTCTATGGATGGATTCAGAGTTGCGAGTAAGGATTCTGAGCAACCTGTGCACTCCATGCCATGCAACCATACGATCGGGGGTTTTTTTAGTGCTGACTCCACAGCCTCTGCGGCTTGGGGAGCTATGACTTCAGGCAAGCCAAGAGCGGCAGTAGTTGCAGCAATGAGCTTCATAAAGTCGCGTCGGCTGACTCCATGTGATTGAAGTAAATCAAACTTTCCCATTAGAACACCTCCATTGAATCGAACCCTCTAAAATTAATCTTTATAGGACATGAAAAATAATAGGGATTTCTATAGCTGTAATGTATTCGAGATGATAATTCTTTTTCCTGCTAAGAAGAGAAATATTTATCTGATTTTTCTGAATATGAGAAACTTATTACTATCACAAGCAAAAATGTCGTAAGAATGAAAAAAACGAGGAACTATTCTAAAATCAGAATAGTTCCTCGTTAAATGACTAATTACTTGCATATAGCGACAAGGAGTGGAGATGATAGGCTTCCCTTATTCCCTTATTCCCTTATTCCTTCATTCGACTCTTTTCTCTTTTTGAGCGTGTACGACTAATGTGACGTAATGTTAGCGTTCTTCGGAGTTTTAAACTAAAGAGAAGTCCCCCAGCAAGTAGAATAAGCAGATACGGTAACCTACTAATACTTTTTGGCAATTGGGGCTCAGGCTCTACTGTCCGATCTGCAGAAAGCGGAATGACGGATATTCGTTCATCCCCTTCCCAAACCTCAAGTTGGGTTAGAACTTGACCCGCTACAACTTCAGTTAGATCTGAAGTGACAGGAAGAATTTTAATCTGCGGACCAAGAAGTCCTATAGTATTAGAATCCTGAGGCAACACTTCTTTTTTCTTAGTTATCCAAATTGGTTCTTGCGCCACAAGATTGACATCCTGGTTTCTCACTTGAATTTTGCTGATGGAGTCACCGAGGGGTTTATACATAGTATTTTCGAAGTTGTTAAATCCGAAATCCAGTAAATCTAACATATCTTTATAAATCTCTCGACCTGGTGATTTTAGGATTACTGCGATTAAGTCTCGACCATCTTTTGATGCGGAAGCAACTAGACAATTTCCTGCTGCGGCCGTGTAACCTGTTTTCATTCCTGTTATCATTGAATCTTGCCATAGTAGTTTATTTTCATTAATCATTTCAAAAGGGACATTCTCTTTTGACCGAGGGATGACATGAGTTTTTGTTTTGATATAATCCCTGAATATAGGGTTGGAATAGGCTGCTTGGGCAATTCGAGCGAGGTCATGAGCGGTTGTTTGATGCCCCTCCTCTGATAAGCCGCTTGGATTTTTAAAGGTCGTATCCTTCAGTCCCAATTCTTGAGCCCTTTGATTCATAAGAGTCACAAATTGGGGGAGGCTTCCACCGATATGTTCAGCGATAGCGACCGCGGCGTCATTTGCAGAATTTAAAAGCAAGGCATAAAGCATGTCGCCAAGTAAAAGTTGTTCACCGGGTTCCATATAAATCCTTGTGCCGTACACGATTTTGTAGTTTAACATAGTAGGGCTAGCAGTAACGACCTCATTTAAATTTCCATGTTCGATTGCAAGTAACCCAGTCATAATTTTCGTCGTGCTTGCAGGGGCAAGCAACTTATCCCCGTTCTTGCTATAGAGTGTTTGCCCGGATTGTACATCAATTAAATAAGCGGCTTCCCCCCGTATTTCCGGAGGTGTTTCTTCAGGCGTTGCATAAAGTGGCGGAACGCTTTGAAAAAAACAAAGTAGTACTAAGAATATTGCTAGGACGGACTTCAAGTTGTGTTCCTCCTATATAGTCAACGTTGATAGAATAAGGTAAGTGTTCCAGGACCAGTATGACTACCCACAACGCAGCCAATTTTACTAATCAGAATATCCTTGACGTGGATGTGGTTCCGAATTTCATTTGCTAAGAATTCAGCGTCTTCAGGACAATAGGCATGTGAAATCCCGATTTCCTGATTCTCTGGATTCCGAATCTCCTCAAGCATTACATCTATAAGTTTACGGATCGCTGCTTTCCGTGAACGCACTTTTGCAAAAGGCTCTATCCGACCTTCCGGAGTAATATGGAGAAGGGGTTTTACATCAAGCAAACCACCGATAAAACCTGCAGTTTTACTCACTCGTCCACCTTTTACAAGGTATTCCAAAGTGTCAATAGTAAAAATATATCTCATCTGTTTTCGTCGCTCAAGAATCTGGGGTTCAGCCTCTTCCCAAGAATGAGATTTTTTGAGTATCTGATTTGCTTGTAACGCTAATAGTCCATAACCTAAGGATGCACCAAGGCTATCGATGACATGAATTTTATCGGGTTGGGAACACATATCACGAACAAGTAGTGCAGTCGTGTAAGTCGAGCTTAACCCAGAAGAGAGATGAATTGCTACAACCTCGTGTCCTTGAGCTAAAATCTTTTCATAGGTTTCTTTTAATGTGCCTGGATTGGGTTGTGAAGTCTTTGGAAGCTCGGTAAATGTTGAAAACCGAGGATAAAAATCGTCTGGAAAGATTTCAATCCCTTCTAAATAGGTTTTACCTTCTATGCTTACCGGCATAGGAACCACAACGATTCCTTCCTGTTGGCTACGTTCAAGTGGGATATCTGAAGAACTGTCCACAAGGACAACAAAACTCATAGTGAGCCCTCCTTTAAAAACATCGAAGCTTGAATATATTTTATTCGGGGAAAAGAGTGTTTTTCCTGCTTAAATATTAAAACGCAAAGAAAAAGCCCACTTATCGTGGGCAATTATTCTTAGTTTAAACTATATTTTGAGTTTTAAACACTTAATAAAGGAAGTTACCTCGAGTAACGTTAAGAAGCTAGGTTTTGAATGATTACGTGTTGACCGAGTGCCTCAACAAAGTTAGGAAGCTCTTGTTTCTTTACGAGACGATAGTTGACTTCTTCGCCTTCAATCCAAGTTACAAGAAACATAGAAAATCCTCCTTGCGTATTATGTATTTTCGTATTATGTATACATAATACCATAATGCTCAGTGCATATCAATATTCGAGAACTTGAACATAAAAAAAATAATTAGCCAATATTTAATTTAGTCTCCTAATATTCTTTGAATATCTTCCCATATGGGATAGTTACGAACATCAGAGATCTTCCCATCTTTATTAATAAAAACGTGAACTGTTTTTCCCTGTGCTAACACAATATCGTCGCGTAAAACTCGGTAAGTAAATGTCACTTTACGTGATGAGAAGCTTTCCACCCTCGTTTCAATGATCAAATTATCATCATATAACGCTGAACGCCGATATTTACATGAGGCCTCGATTACAGCGAGCCCTAGACCATGTTCTTCAAAGATTGTATACGGCAATCCGGCCTCACGAAATAGTTCTGCACGGCCTACTTCAAACCAGATTAGATAGTTGGAATGATAAACAATTCCCATCTTGTCTGTTTCAGCATAACGCACTCGAAGCGGAGTTCTTGAGGTTAAAATCATTCTGAGCACCTACCATATTCAAATTTTACTAAAAGAAAAGCGCCTTTGGCGCTAAAAAGTTTAAGATTTATTCTCAAGGATTTATTAGTTATTATGGCAAATGATTCAACGGGTTAACCGTATCTCCATTGACAATTACTTCAAAATGAAGGTGCGGTCCAGTTGAACGCCCCGTCGACCCGACTAAACCAATCGTCTGCCCTTTACTCACTTGTTGACCAACAGATACAAGGAGTTTCGTAGCATGACCGTAACGTGTAACTACTCCATTACCATGGTCGATTAGAATCATATTTCCAAATCCACCGCCCCAGCCTGCGGTAGTTACTTTTCCATCCGCTGCAGCCATAAAAGGGTCTCCCTTATCGCCAGCGATATCAATTCCTGTATGAAAGCTTCCCCAACGATACCCATAGTAAGAGTTGATTCCTGCTCGCAATGGCCATCCTAAACCGGATACTTCTCCAGATCCACGTGACGTACTGTAAGCTACAGTCACTGGCGTTCGAGAAGGTCCCTTAGCAATGATTTGATTCACTGGATTTTTTGTTATCGTTTCCACAAGTACTTTTCTTTCAACATTTTGACCATTTTCTTGAACGTAAGAATAAGTTACGGTTTTACTGCCATCGCTCCCCTGCTGCTTTACTACCGTTTGTCCGCTAGCTACGTTATAGTCAGTTTTGGAGACTACATCAAAGGGGATTGTTTCTGTTCCCGTATATACTCCTTTGCTGATAACCGTGAGGTATGGTGTTACAGAAACTAAGTTTATTTTTTGTCCAATTTGCAAAGTACTATCTTCTGTCTTACCTGGATTTCCAGCTAGGACTTCCTTGGTCTTCATATCGTTTTTTCTTGCAATAAGCCACCACGAATCATTTGCTTGAACAACGTATTCCTTTTTGGTCTGCTTCCCTTCTTTTAGTAAAGTTAATACTTTTTCAGACGAAGTGATTTCTTCGGGTTGAACTTCAACCTGCTTGGACAAGGGGCTTTCGCTGAATTCTACGGAAGAAATCTTGTTATTTTCACTGGGCATGGCGTAGAGTTCCTGATAGGATTGAAGAACGTGGTCTAACTCTTCTTTGCTGGCAAGAACCGCAATGGTTTCATTCGCTATATTAAGTTCATACCCCTCGGTATATGTACTCACTAGATTTTGAAGTTCTCCTTCTGAGAGCTGATTTTGTAGGAAAACTCCTTTTTTTATACGAAGGGTCTTATAATCTATTTTGTCGTGTGTCTTGGCTACTTGCCCGACCGGATCTCCTTTGGTTGCTAATATGCGTTCTAAAATTTTTCTACCATCTTCTGGGGTCGAAACAAGGCCAATCTGTTGGTCATTTACTAGTAGGGCAGTGGCTGATACGGTTACTTGAAGATAAATTGCACCGCCTATTAACAAGGCGGTTAAGGTTGTCCCCCCCACTATAATTTTGGGAGATTTCCATGACTTAAATTTAGAAGTTGGGAAAATCTTGACCGATTTGAGAAAGTTTTCTTTTAAAGATTTATAATTCAAATTTATAACTCAAGCCCCCTTCCCTATTGGACAAGTCACGATTCCTATTATACCATAAATATCTCTATCCCAACTGAAAATATTTATTTTTAACCAGTTGTGATATAATATGACATGATTTGACTTTAATCTAAAGGAGTAATCGGATATGGAGATAAATACTTTAATTCAGAGGATCAATGAACTTTCTCGTAAGCAACGTTCTACGGGATTAGAAGATTGGGAATGCGCAGAGCAAGAAGCTCTTCGACAAGAGTATCTTAGTTTTATTCGAGGTCAAGTTAGGGATACTTTAAGTCAAGTTAAAGGAGAACAGCAATAACAACCTAAAGCCTAGCTCCGATAGTTCGGAGCTAGGCTTTAGGAACATTTTATGGTTTGCTTTTTTGATGGTTAGGTGTGGATATTGGACATGCTCTTGGAGTCATCACTGAGAAAGATCTCACGAAATTCACGACTACTTGTGGTAATGTATTCTGGGAATAGGCGCTTACCGCATTTCTGGCAAAATAATTTCATTCTATTACTCACTGCATCACGACGAAATTCAATATACCCTTCACCATCATGTTCAAAGCCACAACGACAAAGAAGTCGTGGATTATTACCCATCATTCATCACCTCTAATACTGAGCTTTAATTGATTTTAACATAAAAGGAATGTTTGTGAATTATAGTTTTATTTAATTTGTTAATATGTGTATATAAGAAATAAATGTAGCCAAGTATTTTTTATCTGAAGTTTATGCATACTAAGTCTAGAATTTTTGTAAAGGAGGGGATTTTT
Organism: Desulfitobacterium elongatum; assembly: GCF_055378975.1. NCBI lineage: Bacteria > Bacillati > Bacillota > Clostridia > Eubacteriales > Desulfitobacteriaceae > Desulfitobacterium > Desulfitobacterium elongatum. The sequence goes on from NZ_AP038772.1 coordinate 2,284,663, forward strand.
TTGCCGGAACGAGTAATCAAATATGGTGGAGTGAAGTTCCGAAACATGGTTCCTCCAGTCAAGATTAATCGCTTTGTTAACAAGCTTCCTCGAAATAAACGGGATTCTTTATTCGAAATTGCTAGCGAATTAAGTGACGCTGGAATGATCGAAATATTAAATGAACGTGAACATAGTACGATTGATAAGGATTTAGTTGATGATATGAGTACAAATTACCCGACTCAAAGAAAGAAGCATATAAACATCTAATGAAAAAATGACCGCCCATGGCGGTCATTTTTTCATTAGGATAGCGGGGCAATCAGAATTCGGAGACCCCGTTGACAGAGTTCTTGGTATATTGAAGCAGGAATATTTTCATCTGTAATTAGGGTATGTATACTATCCCACCCAGCAAATGTGTGATAACACACTTCACTGAACTTATGACTATGAGCAACTAAAATAACTTCCTTCGCCGATTGAATCATGGCTTGCTTTATTTCTGATTCAAGGAGATTAGAAGTAGAAAGACCTCGGCTTATGCTTATTCCTGATGCGCCTAAAAAAAGTTTATCTGCATAAAAGTTACGCAAACTTGAGCGGGCTAGTGGTCCAACAAGTGCATACGTAGATTCCCTTACTTCTCCACCGGTCAGTAGAACAGAAATTCCAGCTTGACCTGTAAGAATAGTGGAAATAGGAACAGAATTTGTAATCACGACCAGTTCCTTCGGCTTAATTGCCTTAGCAACTGCAAGGGTGGTAGTCCCCGCATCAAGAATAATTGATTCTCCTGGTTGGATTAAAGCCGCAGCTGCGTTGCCTATAGTTATCTTTTCCTTCTCGCCTTCCCCTAAACGATTGAAAAAAAGATCATCTACCTGATGGGTATTCGAGGGATAACCTGCTCCACCGTGTTCGCGTTGAATTAATCCATTCGAAGCCAAGCTCTTCAAATCCCTTCGAATTGTCATCTCTGATACTTCGAAGTGAAGCGCAAGTTCAGATACGGTTAGATAACCTTGCTCCTGAAGAAGTGAGTAGATCGCTTGTTGGCGCTCTGACGGGTTAGAGAATGCTAACTGTTCCATCGTATACAACACCTGCTAGAGCATCTACGGTTAGTATTTGCCCATTCGTTATCTTCGTAAAGATATCTTTTGCACCCACAATGGCAGGTATCCCATAATTCAATGCTGCAATTGCACCATGTGAGGTTAATCCTCCCTCTTCCAAAATTAGGGCACCTGCCTTCGCAATCATGGGGATTAAATCTTTATCTGTAAATGGTGCTATGAGAATCTCGCCCTGAGCAAATGGGGTACTATCTGTTGAAGTAATGAGCCTAGCAGGTCCGGAATAGGCTTTTCGCCCGATTCCGGTCCCCTTTGTTACGACGTTACCAATCACTTGAACTTTAATCATATTGGTTGTTCCAACTCTTCCAACAGGTACCCCCGCGGTAATGACAACCACATCCCCTGTCTGAATGAGGCTATGGTTTATAGCTTCATTAACTGCGATCGACAAAAGTTCGTCGGTTCCTGAACTTTCTTGGATAAGGAGTGGATAGACCCCCCATTGTAAAGAAAGCTGACGGGCGACTTGAGAAAAAGGTGTCGCTGCAATGATTAAAGATTCAGGCCGATATTTCGAAATCATACGGGCTGTAAGACCAGAATGTGTAGGAGTTAGTATTGCTGCAGCCTCTAGATCTCTCGCAATCGTATAACTTGCATGGCTGATCGCTTCAGCGACGTTTAAATGTGGATGTCGTGGGGAACGGCCATCAAAATAATGACTTTCAGTCTGTAGGGCAATCTTATTCATCATTTCTACTGCTTCGACAGGATATGAGCCAGCAGCTGTTTCACCAGAAAGCATAATTGCATCGGTGCCATCTAAAATCGCGTTGGCGACATCACTTGCTTCTGCCCGTGTTGGTCTAGGGTTGCGTATCATAGAATCCAGCATTTGAGTTGCAACTATGACAGGCTTGCCAAGGAGGTGACACTTCTTAATCATTTCTTTTTGATGAATCGGGACTTCCTCAACGGGGATTTCGACACCTAAATCGCCACGCGCGACCATCAGCCCATCGGCAACTTCCAAGATACCATCTAAGTTGATGATTCCTTCCCGACTTTCAATCTTAGCTATAATTTTTATATTAGCGCCTTGTTCCTCAACAATACGGCGAACGGCTAGAATATCAGAGGCTTTACGAGTAAAGGAAGCAGCGATGAAATCAATTCCCTCTCGGATCCCAAAAAGAATGTCTTCTCGGTCTTTTTCTGTAACGGCAGGAAGCTGAATAGAAATTCCAGGAACATTGACACCCTTTTGAGACTTAAGGAGTCCTCCATTTTGGACAATAGTGGTAATTTTACTTTCTTCAATTGACTCGACCCTTAAATCAATGAGTCCATCGTCAAGGAGAATATGTGTACCTGATTTAACCTCTCTCCAAAGTTCGTGATATGTAATCCCTACTCTTTCCGGTGATCCTAGAGTTTGTAAATCAGTGTCTAAGATAAAGGTAGCTTCGCTTTTTAGCTGGATCCCTTGATCAGGTACCATTCCAGTACGAATCTCTGGGCCCTTTGTGTCTAAGAGAATTCCCAAGTGCTTCCCAAGCTTTTGAGCTTCATTTCTTAATGTTTGAATACGTTTGCCGTGTTCAGCATGTGTTCCGTGTGAAAAGTTTAAACGCGCAACATTCATTCCGGCATTAAGAAGTTGCTGAATTTTTTCGCTGGATTCGCTCGCTGGTCCGATAGTACAAACAATCTTAGTTCTTCTCATTCTAGTCCTCCATCAAGTCGAAAATTTTTGCTATTATATAATTTTTAATTAAAAAACACCTTAAAGAAGAGGCGAAAACCTCTTCTTTAGATGCATAATAAAGAGATAAGTATTCTTTCTGAGACTCAGATTGTAATCTATAATCCTTTTGCTACAATTAATTTGACTAGATCAATAATTCTATTAGAATAACCCCATTCGTTATCATACCAAGCTAATACTTTGACCATTCGATCTCCAAGCACTATAGTGGAAAGTCCATCGATTATGGAACTATGAGGATTTCCATTGAAATCGTGTGAGACAAGTGGAAGATCAGTATAAGCTAGATATCCCTTTAATTTCCCTTCAGCCGCTTCTCGTAATTTTTGATTCACCTCATCTTTAGTTACCGGTCGAGTTAGATTAGCTACGAAATCCACGAGTGAAACATTAGGTGTGGGTACTCGTACCGCTAATCCATTTAGTTTTCCTTTAAGTTCTGGAAGTACAAGTGCGACAGCTTTTGCTGCACCTGTTGTCGTGGGGATCATAGATTGGAAGGCAGCTCTAGCCCTTCTCCAGTCTTTATGTTCCAAATCTAAAATACGCTGGTCATTCGTGACAGAATGAGTGGTCGTCATCATTCCCTGCTCAATTCCAAATTCATCAAGCAAAACCTTAGCGACGGGTGCTAGGCAGTTCGTTGTGCAGGATGCATTCGAAATTATATGATGTTCTGAAGGATCATATTTATCGTCATTAACTCCCATAACAATAGTAATATCCTCGTTTTTAGCTGGTGCGGAAATAATGACCTTTTTGGCTCCTGCCTGGAGATGAAGCGCTGCTTTATCCCGTTCTGTAAAGCGACCCGTCGATTCAATCACTAAGTCTACTCCGAGGTCTTTCCAAGGAAGGTTTTCAGGATTTTTCTCAGCGAGAAGTTGAATCGTATGGCCATTTACTTCGAGAGTGTTCTCCTTGACTTCTACTTCATAGGGTAAAATTCCATGAATTGAGTCATATTTAAAAAGATGTCCTAAAAGGTCTGGGCTCCCCAGGTCGTTTACTGCGACAATATCGATTGGCGCATTACTTTCAATAGCGGCTCTCAGTGAAAGTCTTCCGATACGACCGAAGCCGTTTATGGCAATTCGAACAGTCATATGTGTCTTTACCTCCCTATATATTGTTTGTATAAACATATATTCTGCACATTTGAACAAAACCCTTCTGCACCTTGGCTATACTTTAGGGTATTTTTATTCAAAATTCTTGTTTATATTTCCCACTTAAGGCAAAAAAATTGCAAAGCTTTTGCTTTGCAAGGAAAATTTTATTAGGCTATACTTTTTTGCATATATTTGTATCTTCTGAGTTGACTGCAATGGCTTTTTCTTCAGCGATATTTAAGATGCTTTGAAGTACGGACAATCGCTTTTTCTCGATTTCTGAGAAGTTCATGGCAGGAATGTAATAGGTCTCCATTAAATCATGAAGTTTCTTTGCCCGCTTTGAATTCAATAAAGCTCTTTCAAAACTATGATTAATGCGGTCGCGGCATGAAGCTATATCTTCCATATAGGATTGCAATGCATTTGAATCTAAGCACGAATCAAAATCAAGTGAAATTATAGTTCCTTTGAATCCAGGGTTGTAAGTGTACTGCTCGGATGAAATAACTAAAGCCGTTTCGAGTTCTGGTAGAATGAGAAGATCTAGTTTTTCAGGCTCTAAGGTGCTATGGTATGACTCGGTGCTTAGCCCCAGCATTTTGGCGCGATTTTCTAATTTTGCGAGGAAGGTGGCTTTGCCGGTTCCTGGCTGTCCCCTAAGAACATACAGAGTTTTCACTCCTGGAAGCAAGCTGTCAATAAACTGAGTTTTGCCTTGTGGTGTATGTGCCCAAGCAAATAGATGACGTGTTTTACCAGTTCCTTTGGTGAAGGTTTTAAATAGGTCTTTCTCAACTTTGAAGAGGAGTTGATTGATATGATTCCAATTCTGACAAGGCTCGATATAGAACTCCCACTCATCCATCGCATTTTTCAATTCTTTGAGAGAGAAGTATAAGGCTTGAAAGCATCGATTAACCTGATGATTGCAGGATATGATCTCTTTTTTGAATTGACGGATCATTGGCTCGTCCCAATATTCACCTAAGTTAATGATTTCATCGACCGCTCCCGGATTTTTGGGATCAACAACATGAGGAGCCGTGCCATCTAGGAGAGCAACACCAAGAGCTGGTATGACAAGTCCATCGATTGAGTTGTTGTCTGAAGAACAACAATGGTATTCGATATCATATCCAGCAGCAAGCATCTCTTGGCCCAACTTTTTCATAAACGTAGATTTACCGACTCCAGGTCCCCCTTTGATAACGTATATGTGTCGAGCATTAGGTTCAATCATGTAGTGATAGTACGAGTAGAAACCTTGATAAGTAACGGCACCAGGGAACATTTTTTTAATAACGGGTTTGTCAGACATAAATTACGCCCCTTTCAACTCTGTATGCTCCTGCAACATTAATAGTATTCAGGAGGGCTAACATTAGTGCCGGGGTGTGATTATAAAATTCAAGGTAATCTCTAGCATCTAGTCTGAATTATGCAAGATTGATATTCTGCAAATCAGTGAGAGGAGAAATAAGCTGTAAGAATAATAAAAAGAGGGTGCAGGAATTCCCGCACCCTCTGAAGAATTAGTGAGGTCTCTTATAGCCCGTATGGTCGTAGATGTTACGTTCCTTTTGGATATCGTACTGCGAGTAGTGAGGATCTTTCACAGTAACAGGGGATTTGGGACGCGAGACTTTTTTGTGTGCTCCCATTCTATATCCATCCTTTCCACGACTAAGTATAAGAAACCTTAAAGTTATTGTTCGTTAATGCATTTATGAATATGCAATAACTGTAAAGATTTAATGATTGTGGTGGTCATGATCATCATGATGACCGTGACCCTGAGAATGGTGATGATCCTCCTTACCATGAGAATGATTACAGACAGCATTTGTTGATACGAAGGTTCCGTCAGCATAGGATTGTGCTACTTCGCGGGCTGGACCGCTCGCTCCACGTAGAACTTCTAAACCTGCGTTTTCTAGACCTGTGATAGCACCAGGACCAATTCCACCGCAGATTACAGCTTCCACTCCCTTGGATTTAAGAAGTTGGGCAATTCCAGAATGTTGATGTTCAAAACCTTTGGCATCAATATTCTCTCCACCTGTAACTTTTCCGTCTTGGACATTAAAGAGTGTAAAAGCTTGGCTACGACCAAAATGTGCGTTAACATTCCCATCTTCTGTCGGGATTGCAATTTTTTTGTTCATTATAAATCCCTTCCTTTCAGGATAATCATGATTAAGTATAGGTTGTTCTTTATGATTTATTACCCCGGGGGGGTTTATATAAACCATATTAGCTTTTCTATAAGGAATTGTCAATGACAGCCAAAGGGAGTAAAATTTTAGTAAAGATTGGAAGTGAGATGGATTTTATGTGGGAATCTGCACGTTCGATGATGGAGTCATTGGAGCAAGAAGGATATCTATTAGGTCAGGATCAAGGAACTACTTTATTTGTGGCGCTTGCCCTAGAAAAACCATGCCTTATCGAAGGACCCGCGGGTGTCGGGAAAACTCAACTCGCACTCGCAGTGGCACGGAGTACGGGCAGAAAGCTGATACGGCTCCAGTGCTATGAGGGTTTGGATTTGAGTAAGGCTCTCTATGATTGGAACTATGCAAAACAGCTATTGCGTTTACAAGCAGGACTGTCGAGTTGGGAAGAGATCAAAACGGATATCTATGGGCCTGAATTTCTGTTAGCAAGGCCACTACTTCAGACTGTACTTTCAGAAGACCCCGTCGTACTTCTGATTGATGAGCTTGATAAAAGCGATGAAGAATTTGAGAGTTTTTTGCTTGAACTTCTCGCAGAATTCCAGGTCACTATACCTGAGGTAGGGACTTTCAAGGCAAAGAATTCCCCTATTGTGCTATTAACAAGTAACAATACTCGTGAATTATCAGAAGCATTAAGGAGACGCTGTATTCATCTCCTTTTGTCTTATCCCGATTTAGAACGCGAGGTGCAAATTCTTAAGCAAAGGTGTCCTGAACTTGCTGAGCCACTGATTCGTGATGTATGTAAGTTCGTAGCGAAAATTCGTAAAATCCCGCTTAGGAAATTACCAAGTGTATCTGAAAGTATGGACTTTGCACATGCGCTAAATATTCTACACCAGGAATCTCTTAAATTGGATAGATTGGCAGGAACTCTTTCTATCCTTTTAAAACATCCTGGAGATTTGGCTAAACTTGAAGAGCGTATTAAGATTTGGCACATAGAGACTTTAAAAAGAGAGAATGGTCAGACAGAGTATGATCCGAGGCAAAATAAAGAATGAAAGAGAGGGAAATGAACGGGTGGAATTTTCTTAAGCTAATCTATGCACTTCGTGCAGTAGGAATTCCTATTTCTATTCAAGAGATTCAGGAGACTATGAAGGTCCTTGTCCGATTTTCCGATCTAGCACCTCAAATCGTGTTTCGGACTATATTTATTCATCGTAGGGAAGATCTCGACCTTTTTGAATTAGTATGGCAAGTGCTTTTTCAAAACCTAAAGAATGACTCAATGGATAGCGAGTTACTTGACCCTCCAAATTGTCGTGGTCAAGAAGGACATGACGACCAAAATAGAAATCAACAACAAGGTCTCGGGACAGGTAATTGTGGGATAACTCTCTATCCTGGACAAGAGACTTCAATGAAATCCTCTATACTCGAGTTTAGAATGCCCGACGTTAAGGAATTTATGAAACTTAAAGGGTTTCCGAGTAAGATAGATGAAGTAGAGGATCTGGAGGATTTAGATTTCGAAGAACAGATAAAGTTCATCCTAGGTCAATCTGGGTTTCTTTCTTGGGCTAATTCACTGGAGCTTGCGAATTCACGTGGAGAGATACTCGAAGCCGATTGGATGAAATTTGAAGAATTTCGAAATTTATGGGATCAACAGATACGTAAAGTACTATTAATCTATCGAATGGAATCAGGAAACCGTTGGGACCCCCTGCGAAAAGTAAATTGGCGCTATAAACCCTTGAATCACTTTACTCTCCAAGAGGAAAATGTAGTACATCAGGCTCTACGGCAAATGGGTAAGAATCTTGCGGCACGTCCTGGGTGGCGCAAGAAGAGGGCGAATCGCGGGGGGATTCGATTATCCTCTGCCCTTCGAGAAATGGTACGGGGTAATGGGTTGATCTACCGTTTAGAATTCGAAAAATACGCACTACAGCGTCCCGAACTCGTCGTTTTATGTGATGTCTCGAATTCTGTCGCACCCTTTTCGCAATTCCTTCTTTTCTTAATCAAAAGGGTTAAGTCTTGTTTTCGAAGAGTACGTATCTATCTTTTTATCGATGTCATATGGGATATATCCTATGATAATTGGGTGGAGGCCGAGGATTCTCTGGAGCAAATCCATGCGTGGAGCCGCAAAAACTCGTCAGGATTTACTGATTATGGAAGAATTCTTAATGAGTTTTCGAAAGATTGGTTATCTGAAATTTCCACCCGTGCCACACTTTTGATACTCGGCGATGGCAGGAATAATTTTAGGCCTTCACAAGCGGAATATTTGAAAGAGATTCAAGAGAAAGTAAGGCGTGTCTATTGGCTTAATCCTTTAGAGGAAAGAGAATGGGGGGATCGAGATAACCTTATGCGAGAATATAAGCCTTATTGTACTCGGGTCTTTCGATGCCGAACGATAGACGATGTCTGGAGAATTGCAAGGGAAGTTTTTTAACTGACGGTCAAGAGAACCTCTTTATAATCAAAATGAGAGAGGCCCTTAAGCCTCTCTCATTCTATATTGATATCGTTATAATCATTTTCCAAAATGACAGTGGGGATACGTGCATACAGGGCATTCCAGACAAAGGCCACCATGTCCGTATTTTGCAATCTCTAACCTGCTTAGACGTTCGCCTGTAAGGATACGGGTAGCTACAAGATCAAATACTGTCTTTCTCGAATACATTACACATCCTGGCAGTCCCATGATTGGGATTCCGTCAAGGTAGGCTAGCAAGAGCATCGCACCTGGCAAAACAGGCGTACCATAGGTTATTAGTTCCCCACCTAGTCCTTTTATCGCAGTAGGCGTGAGATCGTCTGGATCAACGGACATTCCTCCAGTTACGAGGACCATCTCTGCGCCATTTGCTAGATGTTCACGGATTTTCTCTTGAATCATTTCCACATTGTCATCTGAAAAGGTTTGTCCTATAAGAATTGATCCCCACTCGGCTACTTTATTCTGGAGCACAGGTCCGAATTTATCTTCAATTCGTCCGTGGTAGACTTCACTTCCAGTCGTAACGACTCCGATTTTCTTGGACTGAAGTGGGCGAATTTGAAGTAGAGGTTCTTTAAATTCATGGGCAATTCTCTCTGCTTCTAAGATAACGTGTTCATCGATCATAAGTGGAACAACGCGGGTTCCAGCAATTTTCTGACCCTTTTTCACAGGTCGATGGTTATGAAGTGTAGCAAGTATGATATATTCCAGAGAATTTAAGGAATAGATACCTTCTTCAGAAGTGTAAATCAAGCCGTCTTGATCGGCGATCAGATTGACTTTACCCTCTTTTGTCTCGCTAAAACTGAGACCTGGCCCGGCAATTGCTTTAGCTAGGCGTTCGGCTGCTTCATCTTCATGAATTAGTCCGGGTGTTTGATCCCAAACATAAATATGCTCTTTACCCATGCTGAGTAATACCGGGATATCTTCCTCTTTTACAATGTGCCCTTTACGAAAACGCGCATCCTTTGTTTCACCAGGGATGATCTGCGTCATGTCGTGCATAAGCACTGCTCCAATGGCGTCTTGTACTCGAATTTTTTGCATGAAATATTATCCTCCTTTTCTTTGACGGAAGGCATGTCCATTTCTAAACACACCCCGGTTTCAGGTCAACCTGAAACGGCCCAAAACCATGGATATTTCTTTAGGATTTTAGGCTCGGTTTTATTGATATTATATCATGAAAAGTGTATTCTTTAACAAAGGTTTTTTTTATTCGAAACTTCTTTATTACTTGACAAGTTTAATGTTATGTATTTTAAGAATACAGAGGTTCTTTTAATATATTCTAGAATTCATTGATAAAGGATTGCAAATTAAGAAGGGAGGTTGAATTACTTCATGACGAGTATAAACAACGGGTTCGATCTATTTAAAAAGAATGCCCTTTGGGGAGAATTACCTGAGTCATTTTGGGAATTTTGTTTAACTCATGGACGGGTACGTCATTATGCCGCAAAGCAGTTTCTCTTCTTTTCCGGGGAAGAAGGAAATTTAACGTTTTTTTTACTTCAAGGTAGAGTACAAATTTTGCTTATGAGCGAATTCACGGAGAAGATTTTTCGCGTTCTTCAGGCTCCTGCCTTTTTCCCAGAAACAATACTCGATGGCAAGAATTACCCCTATGCTGTGATAGCAACAGAAGCTTCGGAAGTTTTTGTCCTGGATAGAAAATCATTAATGCGTTATATAAAAGAGAACCCCGAAACGCTATGGGCGTTTTATCAAATCATGGCATTGGATCTTCGTCGAGCCTATCGTCAGCTTAAGAATGTGGCGCTAGGCGATGCTCGATCACGAGTGGGCGCAAAGCTTTTTGCCTTAGCTCACGTGCATGGGCGATCCGTTTCCGATGGAGTTTTGATATCTGTTCCACTCTCTGCTACTGATCTTGCTGGGATGTGTAGTCTAGCTCGTGAATCTGTAAGCCGAATTTTAGGAGAGTTGAAGGATTTGGGGATTCTTCAAATGGAGAAGAAACAGATTAAAGTAAAATCTATTGAGGATTTGCAACGTTGGGTACATGAACGGAATAATTCGGAGTAGAATAATTCGGAGTAGTTAGAAGCAAGTTCTAGAGGGTCTCTATCTTTGACGATCAAGGTAGCGATTGAGCCTTTCTTCAGGTAGAGCATTCTCAAAATAGTCTTCAAAGATATTCTTAATTTTATTGATTACCTCTTCGTTATCATTTTCAATGCCTGCAATTCTAGCGAGTTGGGGATGCCTTCCTAAGCGTCCACCAAGATGGAAGATCCAACCGGAATCTCCAGGTGCGATCCGCCCTGTTGTACAGGCTCGGATGCAATCGCCACAGTTCAGACAAAGCTTAGAGTCTAATACCACTTTCTTATTTTCCCACGTGAGGGCATTCTCGACGCAAGAATTTATACAGCGATGGCATCCTGAACAGATATTATCTGTCATTTTTGGGGTGAGGTAGCCTGAGATTCCAATATCTCTGATTTGAGGTTGGGAACATCCATTGGGACAACCTGCGAGAGCTATCTTAGGGATGTAATGATATTGTACTTGGTTGAAACGCTTCGCCAAGTGGGTCGGTATATCAAGATCCTTAAGGAGCTGTTCAAGTTGGGCATAGAGTTCTGACCAATCTTGAGAGGATTTTACACAGTGTTTTCGACAGTGTTCCAATTTGTATCCTGCATTCTCAATCAAGTTTAATCCCCCAATACGTTAAGAAGTACTTATTGCTACCGGGATTGTAACATATTTTAGAGGTGTTTTTGTGGTTTAAATCACAGTGAAAAAGCCGGTACTTTAGGTACCGGCTTTTCGTTAGAGGTCAGGTTAAGATAGTTAGGACAACCGTCACTGGAAAAGCCAACTCAACTTCTTGGTAAGTTGAAACTCCCTATGAGGTATTCTTTATAATTCTACAGGATTTTCTAAGAGTGCAACCAATAAGCGAACAGTAGCCTCGACATCTCTTCGATCGACGGTTTCTGAAGGGCTATGTACATAACGTGTCGGGATGGAAAGTACTCCTGCTGGGATTCCACCTTTGGTTAGATGAATTGCCCCTGAGTCAGTCCCCCCAAATTCAAGAACCTCCCATTGATAAGGAATCTTATGATCTTCAGCGGTTTGAGCCATCCATTTCTTGATCATGGGTGGAGTAATCATAGAGCGGTCGATGACTTTGATAGCAGTTCCATGGCCAAGTCTAACTTCCATAGTATGTGCTTTAGGAGTATCTCCAGTCATCGTGACATCTATAGCAATTGCCAAATCCGGTTCAAGGGCGAAAGCCGCTGTTTGTGCTCCCCTTAGACCGACTTCTTCCTGGACGGTAAATACAAAGGACACTTCATGATTCGTTTGGAGGCTTTTCATGGCCTCAATCGCTACAAAGCAGCCTACTCTGTCATCCATAGCTTTGGAAAGGATTTGATGTTCTGTTTCCTCATAGCTTCCCGTGAAAACAGCGCTTTCCCCGACCCGAATAAGTCTTTCACTCTCTTCGCGGGAGCTTGTACCGATATCGATGTAGAGTCTATCTCCCTTCAAATCCGTAGGTTTTTCAAGTTTCTCTACGCCAATTACACCTACGAGACCGCTTTTGAATTGAATACGTCGATGCGGAAGCTCTTGAATATGAACCCCTCCGATGGGTGCAAAACGTAAAAAACCTTTTTCATCGATATGAGTAATCATAACTCCGATTTCGTCCATATGGGCAGCGACCATTATTTTTTTACCGGATCCGCGACGAAGTGCAATTAGATTTCCAAGTTTATCTTTATATAGTTCATCACAGTAAGGTCGAATTTGTTCTTCGATCAGAGTGCTCACCTGACCCTCAACTCCAGATGGACCGAAGGTTTGGGTCAAACGTTTTAATAGCAAATAATCCAACGGATTTTGATCTAGCGGCATGAGTGAATCCTCCTTTTAAAAAGTGAAGTTCTCAGGGATGGAATGAAGAATCAGGTCAATGAGGCTAATTGTATTTTTTAAGTCATCTTCTGAGATGATTGAAGCGGTAGAATGGATATAACGGCAGGGGACACTGATTGCGATGGTAGGGATTCCCTCTCTGCTTAAGTGAATTTTTCCGGCATCATTTCCCCCACTGTTCCCCCTTCGGAACTGAAGCGGAATTTTATTATTCTTAGCGAGCTCAGCCACTTGTTCAATAAGTTTCGGGTTATATAGAGTGTTATGATCCATGATTGAGAGCGCTGGGCCCTTTCCTAGTTCAGTGACCCATTCATGCTCTTCCAAATGTATCATATCTGCAGCGATTGTTCCTTCAAGGACAATAGCAAAATCGGGTTGAACGTGATACGCTGCGACCTTCGCCCCCCTTAATCCGACTTCCTCCTGAACGGTATAAGCCCCGACTAAATTCAAAGAATAGTCCTTTTTAAAGATTTCAGAGAGGACATAACACCCCACTCGATCATCAAATGCTTTTCCCTTAAGATATCCTTCACCTAAGGGTTCAGTCTTAGTGAGGAAATAAGCATAATCACCGAGCTTGACTTGTTTTTCCGCCTCTTCTTTCGTCTTTGCACCTATATCTATATAGAGTTGATCTATTTTCAAGGCTTGTTGGCGCTCTTGAGGCTTTTGAAGATGAATAGCTTTTGCTCCGATGACACCAACTAGGGAATTGATTTTTACGGGTTTGGATACCAAAATTCGTGAATCGATTCCCCCTACTGGACGGAATTTCAGGAGGCCATCGGCTGTGAGGTCTGTAATCATAAGTGCTACTTCATCCATATGCGCCGCTAACATTATCTTTGGGCCTTGTTCTGAGCGATTCTTTTGAACAATAAGATTGCCGATTTTATCAATCATTATGGAATCAACAAAGGGTTCGATTTCTTGGCGTAGAGCTTGTCGGATCTCCTTTTCAACCCCAGAGGTTCCATTTAATTCAGTTAAGGTTCTTAGTAGCATATCGATTCCTCCAAGTCCTCTGGCAATCCGGCAATAAAATGGGCCAGTAATTTACCGGAGTTAACGACATCTTGCATGTCTAGCGTTTCGACAGAGGTATGCATATACCGTAAGGGAATAGAGAGGAGACCTGTTGGCACACCAGCTTGAGCGACTTGAATTGCCCAAGCATCTGTACCACTCATTCCTGGTATAGGTTCCACTTGATAGGGCAGTCGGGCTTCTTGTGCTGCGTTGATCATCTCTTTATAGACTATCGGATGAATATTTGGGCCTAGTGCAATTGTAGGTCCTTTACCTAATTCGATATTTACCTGTCCTTTGGTGTCCGGTGTGCTTGCATGGGTCACATCAATGGCGACTGCTAAATCTGGATTTAGGGCATGGGCGCTTGTCAAAGCCCCACGCAGGCCAACTTCCTCCTGAGTCGTCGTAACCGCTACGACATCGTGTATATGGTGCATACGCTTTAATTCTTCAAGGCAAATTTTCATGACAACGACTCCTGCTCGATCGTCAAAGGATTTACCTGCAAAAAGATGATTAAGTAATTCTAGAGGCTGACGTCTAAGCGTAATGATATCCCCAATCTGAATGACTTCCCGAATCTTTACGGCAGTAAGACCGACGTCAATCCCCATGTCTTCCATTTTTACAGCCTTTTCCCTATCTCCTAGAATAAGATGGGGCGGCATAGAGCCGATGACCCCATGAACTGGGCGTAAGCCGTGTATGATAACTTCTTGTGAAAGAAGAGTCCGCTGGTCTACTCCACCGACCGTAGTGAAGCGGAGAAAACCACGAGGATCTATTTCTTTGACCATGAGGCCTATTTCATCCATATGGGCAGCGAGCATAATCTTATGGCGTCCAATGGTACCTTTTTTGAATGCATAAATATTTCCAAAACGATCGGTACGTACATCTTCGGCAAGGGTCTGAAACTCTTTTATTACAAGGGGGGCTAGATTCATCTCGTAGCCGGACACCCCAGAGTTTTCAGAGAGTTGTTTTAAGAATTCTTTCGCGCGGGATAGTTGCGCGTTCTTCAAAGTTCTCACCCTCCAGCTGATTTTGGTTTGTTACATAACAAGATGTATTCGTTAATCGGGCTAAAATTCCTGCCTTTCAAGGCCGAATTACTCTTTTCACGTGGGTCTTCTTTTTAACGCTAAACCCTCCTGCTAGATGCAAGAGGGTTGGTCGGGTTAGATGCCTAAAGTCAAAAATTATTATCTGACGAGTTATGAGCAAGATTAACAATCGCCTGAGCATAGACCTTAGTGGCCAAAATTAGATTTTCAATGGTTATATATTCATCTGGACAATGAATTACATCAGGTTCCCCTGGGAGTACAGGACCGAAAGCAACTCCTTGTGGTAGTACCTTAGCATAAGTCCCCCCCCCGATCGCGAAGGCATAGGCTTCTAGTCCTGTAATGTCTGAGTAGGCTTTAAGAAGAGATTTAACTAGGGGGCTGTCCTTGGGAACATGATGGGCTGGTTGGTGGTTACAAATATTCATAGAAAACCCGGCCCCTGTTGCTCTCTTCTCAATCGGAGTGAGGATATCCTCTTTCTTAAAGGTCACAGGATAACGAATATCGATGACAAATCGAATATGCTGAGCGAAAAGATCCATGATACCTAGATTAAGAGATAATTTGCCAGAGGGTTCATCACTTAATGTGACCCCAAGTCCTTCTCCGTGGAAGCCTGTTCCTGGATTCTGAAGAAGCCACTCAACTAAGGTAAGCTCATCATCACTTAAAGGTAAAGACTTTAGAAAGCTTAGGGCATAAATCACAGCATTTTTGCCGTTTTGAGGTAGGCTACCATGAGCACCCATCCCTTGAATCACCACAGTGAGTCCTGTATCTGAGTTCTCAGTAGAGGCTTCAAGTTTTCCTGATACCCCTTCAGGGAAATGAAAAGCATGCAGTTGAGCATCGAGCTCATCCTCAGTGAAACCCTTAACTGTAATACGACAAAGATCGGGAACGACATTAGCTCGTTGCCCTCCTTGAATACGAACGAGATGGGAGAATTCAGAGAGATTTTTGCTTAATTCGAGATGGAGAATCCCCTTCTCGGCATGAATCAGAGGAAATTCTGCATCAGGTGCAAACCCCATGACAGGAATTTCTTCTTTTTGTTTGTAATAATCCATATCCGCCCATCCTGATTCTTCATCGGTGCCTATAATGAGACGGACTTTTTTGTTGAGTGGGAGGCCGGAGTTTTTGATTGCTTTCATAGCAAAGAGTGCTGCTAGTGTAGGTCCTTTATCATCAAGTGCTCCTCGCCCAAAAATTTTACCGTCGACAATCTTTCCACTATAAGGGGGAACAGACCATCCATCCCCTTCTGGAACGACATCGAGGTGTCCTAAGATTCCTAAGAGCTCACCTGAGCCCATCTCGATCTGACCAGCATAACCATCGATATTTTTTACTGTAAACCCCAAATTTTCTCCAAGATCCAAGGTCCATTCTAAACAGTCTTTGATACCTTGCCCAAAAGGAGCCCCTGGCATAGCATGTTCATCATCTTTGACGCTTCTGATTTTAATGCAGGATTGAACTGCACTAATAATCTCGTCTCTCAATTTGTCAATCTCTTGATTTAGATTCATTTTCCTGATTCCTCCATCGTTTCTTTGTTATTATATTAGTATACCCCCAATTAAGAATCGAAGTTGTATAGGTTACTATGGGGTGGGTGGCGGGGAAGTAGAGTTTGCTGAAGGGGCATCAAGCGGAGCGAATTTGACCTCAACTAGAGTTCCTCTGTTGACAATCTGCCCGGGTTGAGGTGCTTGCGAATTGGCTAGCCCACTTCCATTAAAGTTAAATTTGAGCTCTGCTTTAGATAGTGTTTCTCCGGCCTGTCGCATCGTGAGTCCAGTAAGATCAGGTACTACTGTCTCCCCTTCCAATGGAGTTCGAGCAGGCTTCACAGCACTTGGTGTAGGACGTGTGAACGAAGTCTCTGGAAGCTCAGTTACTATACTTTGAGTCTCATGGGCGACGGGAATTCCATAATATTGAAGAGCACCTTCGATTATCGCTTTAGCTCTTGGTCCTCCTAAGGAACCCCCTTGGTGACTTTCCCCTCGAGGAGTATCAATCGTTACCAAGACTGCAATTTTAGGATTATCAGCTGGGGCGAAGGCGGCAAAGGAGGCGATAAAGTCTGTTGTGGAGTATCCACCCGTTTGTGGATCTACTTTTTGGGCTGTTCCCGTCTTACCGGCTACACGAATCCCGGGTATCTGGGCAAGTGCTCCAGTCCCACTATTGACGACATCTTCAAGAATTGTAGTCATTTGTGTAGCTGTGGATTTTGACATTACTTGCCGGATAGGTATGGGATTATTCACCTTGGAGCTTCCATCTGAATATGTAATTTTATCAACGATATAGGGCTTATAGAGAGTTCCACCATTGGAGACACTGGAAATTGCCGAAAGCAATTGAATGGGTGTCACAAGGTTAGCTTGCCCAAATGACATCGTGGCCATGTCGATATCCCGCGCTTTGTCTTGAGGAACGAGTAACCCACTTTCCTCTCCTGAAATATCAACTCCAGTGCGACTTCCAAATCCGAAA
Source organism: Desulfitobacterium elongatum (assembly GCF_055378975.1). NCBI lineage: Bacteria > Bacillati > Bacillota > Clostridia > Eubacteriales > Desulfitobacteriaceae > Desulfitobacterium > Desulfitobacterium elongatum. The sequence continues at coordinate 2,301,866 of NZ_AP038772.1, forward strand.
GCCTTAAGATAGGTATAAAAGTATTCTTTCCCCAATTTCATTCCGACTTTAGATAAGACGACATTCGAAGATAACTTCATCCCTTCTGTAAAGGTAATGCTACCATGTGGTTTTAAGTCGGAGTCCCAATTAGTAATCCAACGAGGGCCAATCTGGAAGTAGCCAGGATCCTCGAATTTATCATTTGGGCTTAGGACTCCCTCTTCAAGCGCTGCAGAACCCGTTATGATTTTAAAAGTGGAGCCAGGCTCATAGGACATGCTAATACTTAGATTTCGACGATCTTCGGGATTAGACTTGGCATATTCATTGGGGTTAAAGGTTGGACGTGATCCCATCCCAAGTATTTTACCGCTCATGGGGTCCATCGCCAAAATCGATACTCGTTTAGCTTGCGTCGACTTGACGAGGACATCGAGTTGCTGTTCAACTAGGAATTGAATCGTTGAGTCAAGGGTGAGCTGCAGATTTCCTCCTTGCTTCGGAGGTTCGTTAGGGTGGATATTCTCAAGCACAGAGGAAATACTTGTCCCTTGTTGTCGGGATGAATATCCAGGAGTACCGTAAAGATCTTGATCATAATACGACTCTACCCCTTCCACACCGTGACCTGCAAGATTAACAATTCCCAGAACCGATGCGGCTAAGCTATCCATAGGATAGACTCGTTTTTGCTCATCATTAAATCCGATTCCCGGAAGCTTTAACGCTTGAATCTTCTCTACTTTTTCAAGTTCGACTTGATGAGCAATATTGATCCATGCAAGATCTTTGTCAAGTTTTTCGAGAATATCCTTAGAGTCAATCTTTAAAATCTCCCCTAGTTTTGTAGCGATCTCGGCTTTCGTCCATGAAGTTTGATTCTTAGATATCTGATCCGTTATCCCCCGGGGATCGGCATAGATTTCTTTGACAGGGACACTTTGTGCAAGAACATTTCCTTGGGCGTCGAGTATTTTTCCTCGTTCTGGTAAGAGACTTTGGTCTCTAGTTCTCCTTTCGATCCCTTTTGCTTTGAGGTCTGAAGCTTCGACTACCTGGAGGATAAATAGTTTACTGACGATGGCGAGTAGAACTAAAATCAAAATCGCATAAATCATATTTTCACGAGCAAAATAACCTTTTTTCACTCGAAATGAGTGAGGATAAAGTGTTTTCTTTTTTTTGTTAGTACCTCTCACAAGCTCGTCCCACGCTCTCTCCAAAGTTATCTACTGAATAAGTTAGTTTAAATTTTATTAGTGTATGACTATTATAACATTGTTCTCATTTCAAGAGAGTAAAAAGATGCAAAATGAAGCCCATGTTTTCTTAACTATCGATGGACTTAAGTGTTCCACCTTGCTAAGAAACCATGTGCTTCGAATATATTTTCTCCCGTGTCTAGGAAAGCATGCAAAGCTAGAAAGGTATATTATGGAAGAAGTCGAACGAGAATTAAACCACAAATTAAGCCTCCTATATGAGCATAGATGTCAATTCCAGATTGGAAAAAACCAAGACTTAAGTTGACTAAGATAATAATCACGAGATTCTTTCCAAATCCAGATTTCCAAAGTCCGGGACTCTTACGCGAATAGGAAACTAACGCACCTAGAAGTCCAAAAATTGCACCTGAAGCTCCTGCAGAAATCGCATTTGAAAAGAAAAAACTGGCAAACGATCCTGAAATCCCACTAAGAATGTAAACAATGAGATAGCGGGACCGCCCCAAGAGGTCTTCAGTAATTGGACCTAGAGCCCATAACGCATAAAGATTAAAGGTTAGGTGTAATAAGCCTATGTGTAAGAACATACTCGTAAAGAAACGCCAAACTTCTCCCTGTAAAATAAGTTCGTTAACTTTTGCTCCAAACTTAATGAGGATACTTGTCTGTGTAGACCCCCCTGCCAGGGTCATAAGGGAAAAAACAATAAGATTAAGTATAATAAGTACATAGGTTAAGTAGGGGCGTTCTCGAAAGTTTTGGAGAAATGAAGGATGTGCTTGTTCCATAAGCGTTGAATCTTTAGAAACGGAACGGTTCTCTGTTTGAGGAGAGGGTTGCTCAAGATAGGAAAGAATTCGATTTAAAGTCTGTCGATTATTACTTGAAGGGTATGGAAAAATCGAGCCAGTTTGTAAATCAATATACCAAGTCTGGATTTTCTTTAAGATAGGCTGCTGAAGATCAGATGACGATAACCCCTTTGGACAAAAGATGATTGCCTCCCAATGTTTAATCGACGCATCCTCTAGAAAAGGATCCTCAACTGGATTAAGGCTCTGTCCACGAATTAGGGAAGAAAATAGGAGACCCTCCTTCTCTTTACGAGCGATAATCCAATTCTCGGATTTCCTTTCAATTGACCAATCCTCTTGCTGGAGTCCGAGTAATATTCGATCGAGGATAAAAAGCCCTCCTTATATTCTAGTATCTTGAACAGGTTAAATATATGCAAAACGCATTCAACAGTTGTTAGCATTTTATTGTTATTAGTCCTTATTTTAATATCAAGTTGCTTTACTTGTCAAAATGGGAGTAACTATTTAGACCCGTGAAACCTAGTGGAAGCACAAAGGCAGTGGAAACTAGTTCCACTGCCTTTGTGTATGAATATACGTTTTGGGTGCTACAAAGTCAACTTGTGAATCACCCGTTTTTCCAGGATACTCCAAAGCCGCCTCGTGGATATCCCCAGAGAATATTGCCATAGGGGCAGCCAACTCGGCATGTGCCACACTCTAGGCAGCCTTCATAGCCTACGGAAATCCGATTCTCCTCTTCATCCCAGTCATAAACATGAGCTGGACAGAAACGGGTACACGGTTTGTCCTGACACTTCAAGCATACCTCTGCACTAGCGATTTTGATGTGATTCAGCTTATCAGTGTTAAAGCGCACTAAATATAATTTATCGTCTAATTTCATTTCAGTGCCCTCCATGCTCCAAACATATCTTTAACCAATCCACTCTTTGAGCGTTTATCAAATACCATTTGAAGAATATCCTTAAAGTTATCTTTTTTAGGCTTGTCACTCGCAGTGAAGTACATACGAGCAGCATTTGACAGAATCCCAGGGTAATCTCTTAAGAGATGCGGATTACTCTCTAGGAGGTGATTAAGCTTTCTAAACTTATGAAGGTCCTTAATGACAAAGGAATCTCGTAGACGGGTTTCATATACACCCATCCCATGATCGCTTGTATCACCCGATTGAATAGCTTCAGCAGCGACTTGTCCTGCGATCCTTCCTGAAGTCATCGCCAAATTAGAACCTTCGCGATTTAATCCGTTAACGAGCATTGCTGTATCACCAACAACAAGAACCCCTTGGCGATGGAGCTTCGGCATAGAGTTATAGCCACCTTCAGGTATTAGATGAGCAAGGTATTCTTTGGTTTCTCCGCCTTGAATTAAGCGTTTGACATACGGCTTGGACTTTAAGTTCTCTAAAAGATCATTTGGAGACCATTTTTTCTCATTCATTTGGCTGAGAATGGTACCGACACCAATCGAAATAGAGTCTTTATTGGTATAAATAAATGCTGTACCAAGCATTCCATCCGTTGAATCCCCGAAAAGTTCAATCGTAGCTCCTTGATTAGGTTCTAGGCAGAAGCGGTCTTCAAGTTTTTCGGTAGGAAGTGCAATAATTTCTTTAGCGCAGACGGCAATGGCTTCTGGTCGAAGCGGTTGTGCAAGACCTGCTTTAGTAGCAATAAAGTTGTTAACTCCTTCAGCAAGGATGACAACTTTTGCCCCAAGCTCACCTTCTGCACGTCCTGTGCGTACACCGACCACCTGATCCCCTTTATAAAGAAGGTCTTCTACTAAGGTTTCCGTGATGATCATGACGCCTTCTTTTTCTGCTTGTTGAGCGAGCCAGCGATCAAATTTCACACGAAGTACGGTGTGTGCATTATAAGGGGGTTCTCCCCAAGCGGGATCACGGTAACCCGCAGTGACAATTTCATCGCCACTTAGAAAAGCATAACGTTGCTCGATTACGGGTCTTTCAAGGGGTGCTTCCTTCCAAAACTCCGGAATCACAGCCCCTGTTGCCTGAGTGTATAGAACTCCACCCATGACGTTCTTTGTACCAGGATAATCTCCACGCTCGATGACGACGGTCTTCATTCCAGCTCGTGCAGCACTAATGGCGGCAGACAGGCCGGCAGGACCGCCTCCAACGACGATTACATCAAAATTTTCCATGTTGGCCCTCCTTTATTTCGCCACGCCGAGCTGAAGGCGTTTTTTAAATTCAGCCGTTAAAGCAGGAACGACTTCGTTAAGGTCGCCGACAATTCCATAGCTTGCGACTCGGAAAATCGACGCCTCAGGGTCATTGTTGATTGCCACTATATAGTCTGAAGTCTCCATACCCACGAGATGTTGGATAGCACCAGAGACTCCAATGGCAATATAAAGTTTAGGCCGAACGGTAACCCCGGTTTGACCGACTTGGCGGTCATGCGAGATCCAGCCAGCTTCAACAGCACCGCGAGTTCCGGCAATTGTTGCTCCTAGAACGTCAGCAAGTTCCTCAGCTAAAGCCATATTCTTTTTTGAACCAAGTCCTAAACCCACAGAAACGAGAATTTCAGCTTTATCGAGGAAAATACTTTTAGCATCCCCTTTAATAAAGTCAACAACTTTTGTACGAATTTCCTCTTCCGTGATAGTAAGGCTTTCTCGTAAGATTTCTCCTGTCCGACCTTCGACACGGGGTGGCATGGCCATTACACGTGGACGAACAGTGGACATTTGAGGACGACGTGTCTTACAAAGAATGGTTGCCATGATATTGCCGCCAAAGGCTGGGCGGGTTTGTAAAAGAAGTTTGGCATCTGGATCAATTCCGAGAACTGTACAGTCCGCAGTAAGGCCAGTCTTCATCTTGGTTGCAATTACTGGGAAGACATCACGTCCCATAGCGGTTGCACCCATCAGGATGATTTCCGGCTGATATTTACGAACGAGGTGAGTTACAGCTTCAGAATAGGGTTCAGTGCGGTAATCTTTTAAAATGGGATCATCAATGACATAAATCTTCTCTGCACCGTATGCAAATGCTTCTGGAATCACCTTTTCGACATCATGACCGACGAGGACTCCTGCAAGTTCACAGCCGAGATCATCGGCAAGCTTACGTCCTTCTCCTAAAAGTTCCCATGAAACTGGAGCAATTTCACCACGGCTGTATTCAATGACAACCCAAACTCCACTCCAAACATCTCCAGGATTACTAGGAGCTGCAGCCGCCTTTTTCTCAGTTTTCACATAGTCTTTAACTACATCGGGTAAGGGTGGATTGATTTCATTTTTTGAACCAGGATTCTCTTTTGGACTCTCACTTGGCTTAACTACCCCTTCTGGCAAAGACAAAGCGTTTGCAGGGCAAACTTTTACACAACTGCCCGTATCTTTACATTTTGCAGGGTCGACCACGGCAACACCGTCTATAAGATCCAATGCTTCAACTGGGCATTCAACGATACAAGCCCCGCACCCGATACAACGGGCGGAATCGACGATAACAGCCATTAACGATTGCCTCCCTTCGTTGCGGGATTTACCATGATAATATTTTGTTGGAACAGTCGTTGGACAACGACTTCTGCTGCGCCGTTAGGATCCTTGGTCGCGTCAATCTGATCTCCACCTGAACGTGCAGGGGGAGCGAAAATTCGATTAACACTTGTGGGTGAACCTTTTAGGCCCATCTGCGTTGCATCAAAATCTAAAGACTTTGCATCCCAAAATTCTGGATCGTACGCTGCAGCCTTCATCATATTAGGCAATGAAGCATAACTCAAATCATTTAAATCTTTCTCTACTGTGAGTAATGCTGGTAATTGGGCTTTCACAACTTCACGACCAGACTCGAGCTTTCTATGAACCGTGATGGAATCTTGGTTTATATCCGTAACTTTGATAACGTAAGTGAGTTGTGGGAAATTCAGACGGCAAGCGATACCAGGTCCAGTTTGTGCTGTATCTCCGTCAATCGCTTCCTTCCCTGTTAATACCAAATCCACAGGCTCGGTCTCATGGACTTTTTCAATTGCACGGGAAAGAATATACGCTGTTGCTAAGGAATCCGAACCTGCGAAAGCTCGATCACTTAATAAAATAGCCCGGTCAGCACCAAAAGAAATAGCCTTTTTTAGCGCTTCTTTGGCTTGTGGTGGTCCCATAGTGACGATTGTCACTTTGCCACCGACCTTTTCCTTGAGTCGGATGGCCTCTTCCAGGGCATGGGCATCGTACGGGTTAATAATCGATGGAACCCCTTCACGCATTAAAGTATTTGTCTTGGGGTCAATCCGTACTTCAGACGAATCTGGAACTTGTTTAAGACAGACTACGAAATGCAAATATACTCCCTCCTCTATCCCTAACCTAAAATTCAATTATTTTTTGACAGAAAAATGCACATGTACAGCATAGTACAAAGAAGCAAAAAATACAAGTAGTTTCAACAAAAAGTGCTAATTTAGAGAAAATTCCAAAAGAGCATTATATTAAAAAAGAGGCTGTTAGACTAATTTTCGGAGTCAATATGACCGAAAAATGAAGGGAATTGCATCTGTGCAATTCCGAAAAGGGAGATTATTCCCTCTTTCCGAACGACGCAGGGTGCCGTTCCCTATAATTAAGCTATTTAAAAGTACAAATATAACCAGTTTTAGGAAATGAAAGGTAATGCTACTGTTTTAGGGAAAGGATTGTAGGTTTGCAATCGTTCAGTGTTTTTAAGTGGTAATCTTTCTTGAATTTCTACATTAGTTTTCGTGCACGGAGATAAACTTCTCAACTTCAACAGCTGCTAACGCTCCATCTCCGACTGCTGTAGCAACCTGGCGTAATGTGGTATTTCGAATGTCTCCTGCTGCAAATACGCCAGGAATATTTGTCCCTAATTGGTTATCAGTAATAATATAGCCTCTTTCTCCAACGTTTAGTTCTCCTCTGAGAAACTTGTCATTGGGTTGAGTCCCTACGAAGACAAATACACCATCAACCATCATATTTTTCGTCTGACCAGTCTTAATATTTCGAACTCTCACACCTTCTACATGATCTTTACCTAGAACCTCTTCAACAACGGTGTCTAGTTCAAAACGGACTTTGGGATTATTTTTAGCTCGGTCTTTAGTAATCTGAGATGCACGAAATCCAGTCCGACGGTGAACAATGGTCACCTCATCCGCAAATTTTGTAAGGTATGCCCCTTCTTCTAATGCTGCTTCTCCCCCGCCGACAACAACGACTTTTTTTCCTTTAAAAAAGGCTCCATCACAAGTGGCACAGTAAGATACACCACGGCCATGAAAAACGTCTTCACCGGGTACACCGAGTGGGCGGGGTTGAGAACCTGCTGCAATAATAACCGCGCGAGCTTCATAGGTCTTAGAATCTGTAGTTATCTTCTTAACAGTGCCCATTAATTCTAATTGCAGGACCTGCTCAAAAATGAATTCAGCTCCGTACACTTGGGCTTGTTGATGAAATTTATTCATCAACTCATACCCTCCAATTCCTTCGGGAAAACCGGGATAGTTTTCTATTTTTTCTGTAGCAGCTGCCTGGCCGCCGGGCATTCCCATTTCTATAATTCCGGTTCTTAATCCACCTCGAGCGGCATAGATACCAGCTGTTAGTCCTGCTGGCCCGGCCCCAATGATAATGACATCATACATATTGAACACACCCCACTTGACATCTGTATACCCCTTATGGGTATTGTGTTTTCAGTATAGCATATTTATAAAGAAAAGAAAGAGGTTCTTGTATTAGCAAAAAGGCGTGAAGTAAAAAAGAAGGAAGGTATTTTGTGATAATGGGCAGAATATATAGGTCAAAGGGGGTATGGACTTGAGTCGCGTTACAAAGATTATCTTTATACTTGCACTTATAATAATAGTATTAACTGCTTCAAGTGGTTTATATGAAGATTGGCTATGGTTCTCTGATTTAGGATATGGCCAGTTATTTTGGACTCCGCTCATTAGCAAGTGGCTGATTCAGGCAGTTAATGGGACTATATTATTTCTATTTATCGCTGGGACTCTTTTCTCAATTCGTCATTCGATTCTGACCTTTGTAAATGAACGGTTGAGAATCCGTCTTAGACTCGTGCATGAAATGGATCGCCCCGTATATCATTTAAGTCAGAAAAAAGTGACAGTTTGGTTAGTAGTAATTTCAGCTCTGATAAGTTTAGGGGTAAGCTTTATAACGGGTTTTACGGGGTGGCTCGAAGTTTTATCTTTCGTAAAATATACCCCTTTTGGACAGGGAGATCCTGTATTTGGTAAAGATTTAGGATTTTATGTCTTCCAACTTCCTTTCTTTAACACGGTGTATAATGCATTTTTTGGTCCACTCTTTTTCTTAACTCTCTTTACAGCACTATTCTATCTTCTAACAGGGGTAATCCGTTTCCACTCCCTACGTGTTTGGAAGGCAAATTCTGTGGAAATCAGTTCATCAGCACGTCGTCACCTTTCACTTTTGATTGCTGTTCTTTTTGTCATTAAGGGATTTGGGTATTATCTCGATATGTATCAATTACTCTATTCCAAGCATGGACATGTATTTGGTGCAGGATTCGCGGATTTAACCGCCACTCTGCCTGCTCTGAAACTTCTAATTGGACTAAGTCTTGTCGGATTTGTGGGCGCTCTGATAAGTATGTTCATACGAGAAGAACGCCTCCTGATTCTTCCGATCCTTCTTGTCATTCTAGGAAGCACACTTCTATCTGGTCTTTGGCCAGCTTTGATTCAGTCCTTCGTCGTGGTTCCGAATGAGTTAGAAAAAGAAGCCCCGTATATTCAAAATGAAATAGCAATGACGCGCCTAGGTTATGGTCTTGATCAAATTAAAGAACAGGATTACCCTGTAAAAAGTCCATTGACTGTAGAAGGTTTGAAAATGGAACAACAGACATTGAACAATGTTCGTTTAAATGATCCCAGACCAATGATTCAAACGTACACTCAGAAGCAGGGAATCCGCCTTTATTATAAGTTTCATGACATTGATATTGATCGGTACATCATTAATGGTGAGTACCGTCAGGTTATGCTGTCACCACGTGAACTTTCCTCGAATGATTTGGACAACAAGGCTAAAACGTTTGTTAACCTACGTTTCAAATACACGCATGGGTTCGGGGTTGCTGCCTCCTTTGCAAATGCCGTTACTTTAGAAGGGCTTCCATCCTTCGCAATCAAGGATGTACCAGCTGTAACTGACTTCCAAGAGTTACGACTGGTACAACCTCGGATTTACTTTGGAGAACTAACAAATGATTGGGTTGTAGTCGATACTGATTTAAAAGAATTTGATTATCCAGAAGGAGATGTGAATGCCGAGACGCGGTATGAAGGGAAAACTGGAATTCCGCTTACCCCATTGAACCGGCTTATGTTATCTTTGAAACATGGGACACTTCGTTTCTACTTAGCTAATGAAGTAAATTCACAAAGCCGTATTCTACTTCATCGTAACATTATGGAACGCGTGGAAAAACTTGCACCTTTCCTTCAGTACGATGAGGACCCTTACTTAGTTATCGATAACGGGCGTTTAAGGTGGATTATCGATGGATACACGGTTTCTAATACCTTGCCCTACTCTACGACATTCACTGATCGAGACATAAATTATATTCGGAATTCCGTAAAAGTTGTTGTAGATGCTTATGACGGAACAGTGGATTTCTATGCAGTAGATGCAAAAGATCCTATTCTTCAAACGTATCGTAAGGTTTTCCCAGGGGTATTTAAGGATTTTACTGAGATGCCACTCGGTCTACGATCACATATCCGTTATCCCGAAACCTTGTTTACTATTCAAAGTAACATGTTGAAAAATTTTCATATGACTGATTCAACAGTATTTTATAATAAAGAAGATGCTTGGGATATTGCTAAGGAACTTTTTGGCTCCAAGCCTCAGAATGTCGATCCTTACTACACTGTGATGCAAGTTCCGGGGAGTCTTAAACCAGAATTCGTCTTGATGCTTCCCTTCACTCCGGCTTCAAGTACTACGAACACGAGGAATAACATGGTCGCTTGGATGGCAGCTCGAATGGATGGGGACCATTACGGCGAACTCAATCTGTACAAAATGCCTAAAAATTTAGAAGTTGACGGTCCACTCCAAATTGAGTCCCGTATAGATCAAGATCCAGAGATTTCGAAGCAATTAGCTTTATGGGATCAAAAGGGTTCGAGTGTTATCCGAGGAAATCTTTTGGCTTTGCCTGTTGCGGGAAACTTCTTATATGTTGAACCAATCTACCTTCAGTCTGAAAAGGGCGGAAGTATCCCCGAAATGAAACGTGTAATTTTGGCCTATCAGGATAAGTTAATCATGACGGAAACCTTGGAAGATGCGCTCGTTGCTCTCTTTGGTTCTGAGGTTCCTAAACCTACGACACCAGGTCAAGGCAAAGCCCCTCTAAACGGGCCTATGAAACAACCCAATCCCACGAGTCAATCACCGCTAAATTCGGACAATTCGAGGGCTTTGCTTGAACAGATAGATCAGCTGCGTTTGATGCTTGATCAACTTGAAGCTCAGTTAAAGAATATACAGGGAGAAGCATTAGAAACCTCGTCAGAGACGTTAAAAAGTGACGCTTCCTCAGGCACAAGATGATAGTTCCATAGGAGATTTAGGAGTAACCTACAAAAAGAAGCAGGTAGTGCATGTATTTTCTTAGCACTTACCTGCTTCTTATTAGATTTCGGGTCCCAATTGGGCTAGTTCACTGTAAGGGTTGTAGTTTTACTTTGGTTGACATTCCGATCCGTGTGAGTTGAACGAGCTCAACTCCATCAGAAGAGATATAGTTCTCTTCTCCACTTAGACTTATTGGCTTTTCCTTACCCTCTTCAACAATATAAGCGTTCTTTTCATCATAGATAATTACTTCGTTTTTTGCTCCAATAATAACTCCCTTTGGATTTTTATAGGGAATAGAGCCCTCCCAAATCGTTTTAATGTCCAAATTCTTTTCATCTTTAGTATCAGAAGCAATCCGAATATTGACTAAACGATTCTCTTGAACCTTACCGAGATAAAGTGTTCCCGCACGGTCTCCCAAGATTACATCATTGGCGTCATTAGAGATGATCTCCCGTTCGAAACCCTGTAAGGCAAGAATTTGTTCGGTTTTACCAGACTTACTCTTGACATATAAGGTTCCAAATTTATCCGAGGCCGCCATCTGAGAGATAACCTCACCCGATCGGTTGAGGGTCCGTACATTTTTCATGATGTCAATTTCCATGAGTTGAAGATTAGTTCCGTTTTTTATGGTGAGGTACATTAAATTAGTAAAGGTCGACACAACCATTTGAGTGATTTCTCCACCGGCAGGAAAGCTGTCGATGCTACGATTCAAGCGATCATCGGGTGAAGTTCCTTCTTCATCACTTGGCGGAAGTTCTAAGGTGAAAAGCTCTGTAATTTGTGGATTGTTATAGCGTTTTTCAATCCTGGTTTGTGGTTTCGTCGTCTCTGGTTTTTGAGCGTTTGGGGTCTGATTGGGATCTTCGACTTTTTCGGGTTCTTGGTTTTTTGTCGTAGGAGTCGAAGCAGGTACATTAGTCGAAGCAGTCAGAACTTTTAGGGTTGTTGTTTCAGACTGGGTCTTCACCCCAGCAGAGGCAGGAGTAGTTTGCTTCGAGTTCGTTGAATTTGTCGAAGAATTAGCTGATTTTTGGGTGTTAGTGTTAGAAGCACTTTGAGTCGGCGTTCCTTGAGTGTTTTTTTGAGTCTCAGCTGGGGTCACAGGAACCACAACCTCCGTCACAGGATTAGGATTTTTGCGTCCAAAAAAGTACACAAGCGTATCCCTGTCTGGAAGCCACTGATAATAGAGAACTCCCATGTTTTTATCACTACCTGCTTGAGGTTTTTTCTCAAAGACCACTTTTCCTTGTTTGAGGTTGAATACTTTGAGTACCCCATTCTCTTTGTAAGCCAAGTAATCTTTGGCATACGAGAGTTGAATGTCCTCGAGGCTTGTTCCAGGAATTTCTGCTTCGAGATTTTGGACAACGATCGGTTTATCCTCGGTGGGTGCCATAACTTTTTCTACTTGATTGTTAAGAAAATAATAAAAAGTGAATTGCAACATTAGGGAAACTAATAACCAACTAATTAACGTTCGGAGTTTTCTTTTCACGAGTATTACCCCTTCTACTTCCTTTTATAGATTAAGGCATAACTACAAATCCGGTCGGGATATACCGTTCGCCAAATACATTCCATAGTTTGTTCATAACTTTTCCATTATAAATCAACTCCGAGGAGGATCCTCCATCTAAGTTGACAGCTTCGACCGCATCATACTCTAAGAATATATTCATCATATCTCGAAGGGTCGCTCCTATGCTCCACGTCGGCTGGCGACCATCAATTACTACAAAGATGATCGTTCCATCAGCACGTTGTCCTATGCCTGTCCGGGGGGCTATCCCCCATCCCCCATCCCCTGACACTGCTGGATTACCGTTCTTTACTAATGGTGGGTAAAAGGTGACTCCTTCTTGAATATTATTTTTCTCTATATCTTTTGCATTCATCTGATCGATGATAAGTTTCCCATCCTTGTCTAGACCAATAAAATCGACAGCTTTATCTCCTACATTGTTATGAACAATTTTGCCCTTTTGAACGGTAATTCCATCAGGGAAAGCTCCATTTCCTTCTCCATCGGGATCATAAAAGCCTCCTGCATTGATTCCTGCAATCGCCTCAGAGTTTTTCACCATGTCACTTAGTCGTTCACCAGCAACCCCAATTTCTTTGGTCACAGCAACTTTGACCCGCTTTGGATCTTTAATGAGCATCACTTTTCCTTTGAAGTTCTTCCCTTTAATATCCTCAATTACAATTCCTGAGGAGGAATCCCTTACAATGGTCTGTTGATCAAGTTTCAATCCTACTAATGAGCCTTGATCATCATAGGTGTGCATAATTTCACTGATTTTTTCTCCCGAGAGGAAAAAACGGACGACTTGGGGATGTCTTGAAGTTTCCACAGCACCTACGGCCATAACTTTTAGAGCTTGGAAAGGCCCCCAAAACAAGATAAAAGGAGTTAGGATACCAGCGAAAATGATATTAAATGCTATGAAGGCAACAATCATCTTCCAACGAACCTTATGATTTTTTTTCATGAATTTAACCTCTATTCACTCCTGATTTGTGAAGATTTTCATACTTTGATTATAACATAATCAAAAAAACAAGCCGCATTTTTATATTCTGTGCGGCTTTTTCAGTAATTCTGACGAAAAAAGTGTTTGCGAGCAGATTTAGTATAACAAATGTAGTCGGTCGGTTCAACACTAAAAAAGAAGTGGAAAATATAAATTACTCTGGATTTATATCCAATTTATATGTGAGATTGGCAAATTTATCTAACATATTGGCGACACTACAATACTTTTCCATGGAAAGCTGTATCGCTCTTAGTAGTTTTTCTTCCGGTAATTCTTTTCCCCAGAATTTATAAACGACTTCAATATCAGTGAAAACTCTAGGATGTTCAGCGGCCCTATCCCCTTGCACCGAGATTTCTAATCGATCATACGAGATACGCATCTTTTCTAGAATCGAGACTATGTCCATTCCGCTGCAACCAGCAATTGCCATGAGAACAAGTTCCATAGGACTGGAACCGTATCCTGTTCCTCCTGCAGTGACGCTTGAGTCGATCTGTGTACGTATTTTTGAATGACCTTCTCCCTCAAAATGCATTCCTTTAATATGTTTGACAATAACTTGCATACTTTGCTCCTCCTTAATTTAGCTTTCATAATCGTATCTTATATCATTCCAAAATTCTACAGTATTTATAGAATTATCAAAAATGAATAAACATATGAACATTTCCATTACTATAGGAATCAAGTATGTCACAATAGACCTCCTAAATGAATTAATAATGCTATTTAACTACTAAAAAGTAATTGTGTCATACTGTAAAAGATGCTAAACTATTTTTTGTTAGATTAGAACTTGATGTTTAAATAGAAGGAGTGCGGTAAGGTTGGCAATTCGTATCGGGATTAACGGATTTGGCCGAATTGGTCGAAATGTTTTCCGGGCTGCTTACGGAAGACATGATTTAGAAATTATTGCGGTTAACAATCGATCCTCAGGTGAGATTTTACCCCATCTATTAAAGTATGACTCCGTTCATGGCGTCTTCCCCGCTAAGGTGCAACATACTGAGGGAGGCTTCTATGTTGATGGCAAGTTTATTAAAGTATTCTCCTTTAGCGATCCTGGGGAAATTCCGTGGGGCGAAATGGGAGTCGATGTAGTTATCGAAGCTAGTGGTAAGTTTAATAATGGGACGGCATGTTCAAAGCACTTGCAGAATGGTGCTAAGAAAGTCATTATCACAGCTCCTGCTAAAGAAGAAGATATTACTATTGTCATGGGTGTTAATGAGAAAAAGTATAACTCAGAAAAGCATCATATTATATCGAATGCATCGTGTACAACGAACTGTTTAGCTCCAGTGGCCAAAGTGTTGCATGAAAATTTCAAGATAAAACGAGGATTGATGACTACAGTTCACTCCTATACAAATGACCAGCAAGTCCTAGACCAGTCTCATAAGGATTTAAGGAGAGCACGGGCTGCTGGACTTTCGATTATACCCACAACTACTGGAGCTGCGAAAGCCGTTGCTTTAGTTCTTCCTGAACTGAAAGGAAAACTCAATGGCTTTTCGATGAGGGTTCCAACCCCCAATGTTTCCGTTGTAGATTTAGTCGTAGAAGTAGAGAGAAATACTTCACGTGAAGAAGTTAATGCTGTTCTCCGAGAGGCAAGTCAAGGGGTTCTAGAAGGGATATTAGATTACACTGAGCTCCCTTTGGTTTCTAGCGATTTTAACGGGAGTTCTTCATCGTCCATCATTGATGGATTGTCTACGATGGTCATGGATGAGAGTTTAGTTAAGGTCATCGCATGGTACGATAATGAGTGGGGCTATTCCTGCCGTGTATTGGATCTGGCTGAGTATGTCGGTCGACAACTTTAAACTTATCTCGAAAACAGAAAAGAGCCTTTTAGGCTCTTTTTTGTTGGTCTATTCAGGAAAATCATTCTCATTAATGATGTCAAATGCGATGGCTTGCAGAGATTTTCTTCGAGCCATTGCTTGCTGCCGAATTTTCAAATAGGCTGTTTCTTCATCCCATCCGCACTTTTGAATTAGAATCAGAAGTGCTTGATAGATAGTTTTACGTACCTTGAGATCGTGTCGAAGCTGTTCAAGCTTCTTCTTTTGTTCTTGTTGAATTGCGAATCGTCTTTCGGTGCAGAATATTGCAGTTATTAAATCAAAGGCTCGAAAGGGATGAACAAGAATATCATCCGGAGTATATTGTATAATATCTGGAAGCAAACTCATATCCTCTTGATTGATTCCTACGATCACAGGCGTAAGATTTTGTGATACTAGTGTCTGTAGAAGGTCACAGGCCATCATACCTTGGATATCCCAAGACATGAGAACCAAATCGGGTTCAAAACGATGGACAAGCCGCAAGGCATCTAATCCGTTTTCCGTGGAACCTATAGATTGATAACCAGCAAGTGGCAAAGCTGACTTAAGATCAAGAAGAAATTGTCGGTGATTTCCGATCAGGAGCGCTCGTTTCATCTCTCCTCTTCTCCTTCTGACCCATAAATAGAAAAGCACCCTCTACTTGGCGACTGCGCTGTATTGTTCTTCGCTAGTATTCTCTTGCTCAAGGTGAGAATACGGAGATTTGCTTAGTTTAACTTCACTTTTGAAGTGAAGTGGGAAAATCAATATCGTTAGAGCAATTCCCCCAAGTGATAAGACTGCATATTGCATTGATAAAAAGAAGAAAAGAAAGGGGATTTGTTTTGAAGGTGTTCCGATAGAATAGGAGTAGGGCTTGACAGTTTCCCAGTCTGTATTTTCCCGTTCCCATGTCGGAAGCCCATAATAATCTACAGAATTCATCAATTCACGACCAACCTGAGCAAATGAATCCGCTGAGGATAAGTATATAAAGCCTTTATTGGTATAAATCTTATCTAATTCTAATGGAGCCCCAGTTAAGGGAGCTTTAGTGTAGGTTCTTTCGATTCGGAGGATATCATCAGGATAAATATTTACGTTCCCTTTTTCAGTGACAATGGTATATAGCCCGCGATCAACGAGTTCCATATTGACGACTTTTACATCGAGTAAGTTTACAGCGAATAAGGTGAATATTACAAGGATAAGGCTCAGAATAATGGTTATACCTGAAAGCCGTTCTCGCCCGAGTGATTTAATCTGCTGCATGAACCTTTACACGTCCTTTATAATCTTTACTCTAGTTTAACATCAAGGTCCATTCTACTATAAATCCTCTATACAAACAAATTATTGAGAGCTAAAATACTTCCCAAATCGATTGAGAATCCCGAACAACTCATCCGGGTGAAGGCTAAAGGACGAATTTGGCTGTTCTGAGGGTTTTGGGAAGGGTTTTGAACCTGTGGTCTCTGGAGGAACGACGCAACGAACGAAAATCGTAGCTAGCAATGTAAGGATAAGAATGGGTAATGAGCCTGTAAGCCCAGGAAAACTTAAAATAGGGACAAAGTACCATACTGTCGGTGTAAAAAGTTGGTTGCTAAAATCTGCTGCAATATATACTGCAATATAAAGAGGAGCCTCTGGTGGTAGAACCGTCGGAAATCCTATGGATGACCCTGTAGGGAAAGCGGTAGAAGAAGTGAGAGGTGAGAAGGTTGAACCCCCTTGTAAGGTTGCTTCGTTTCTTTGTCGTGATCCTAAATATTGAAGCAGACTTTGGAGCTCCCCAATTGGCATTTGGATGAATTGGTTCTTAGGAACATCGATTACAGGGATATTATCAATTTTAAAAATGTGCTTGGCAAGGAGTAATATGAATTGGGCACCAATCAATACACCCGAAGCTGAAAAAAGTCTACCACTTATTAAAGGCTGCAGGATACCGATTGATGGGCTACCATGAAGTGTACTAACTCTTGAAGTTATGCTGAGTCCTATGTTTATCGATTCTTCAGATTCTTGCATAATAGATTCAAAGGTGTTCAATTCTATCACCCTCCCTTTCGCTACAATATATGGTAATTGCAATTATTGTGTTCACTCTATTAATATCCGTCTTACCCAATAGAAAAAATGAAGCGCCACAAAGTACGCTTCATTTTTTCTATTGGTCTTACTTGATCAATTTGACTTTTATCGAATGATGTTATTTATGAAGAATTTAAGTGTCTGATTTTACTTGGCAGCCGCTGGTGCCTTTACAGTCGAATCTACATTGAAGAAGAAAGTTGCTTCAGTGGCTTGAGTAATTCCGCCTGCAGCATTGGGTTTAACGCGTAGAGTAATCTTATGTTGACCCGCTGTAGCACTTTTACCAGTCGCATCTCCAAGGGCTTTCACTTGGCGGAAGGCAACTCTTGCAGTAGCACCAGGATCTAGTGATGGAAGATTACCAATCTTGTTAACTTTTTTAGTATCATCACCAACTAATGTAACTTCTAGTTCTACTGGGATATTCATCATTTTTTCTCCTGTTGTGTTCTGTACTGTAGCGATGAGGTCAAAACTCTTTGAATTGATAACCTGACTGGATTTTAAGGTTACCGTGCCATAGGTTAAGTCTTTTGTGAATGAACCGGGTTCGACTGCAAGTCCTAGCATTTTCACTTCGGGGACGACGTTGGCTTTTGTACTGGCATGAGTTGTCTTCCAGAGTGTTACCCCTGCAATCCCTATGAGACAGACTAACAGAACACTTAGCGTTAATGTGAAATATTTGCGATTGATCGCAATAATCTTGGCCATTTCAGCCACCTCCATTATGGATTGTTCTCTTAGAAAAAAGTATGCATGTCTCTTAAAGGACATGCATACTTTTTTGGAAAATAAGAAAATTTATTTTTTCTTTTCCCTGTCTTGATATTGTCGAAGACGGATATCTTGTTCAACGTTCATCCTGAATATTCGGCAGGACTGAATCAATCGCGAAGTCGTTCTTGCCCCTAAGTATTCTTCCATCTCATCTAAGGTGAGATTTGATGTGATAACAGTAGGTAATTGCTCATTGAGTCGGTAGTTGATGATCGAATAGAGACGGTTTCGAGTCCAATCGGTGTAATTATGGGCTCCAAGATCATCTAGGATGAGAATCGGGATTTCTCGAGCTGTATCTAAGAGGTCAAGTTCATTTTCATCCGTTTTATAAGTAGCACGCAACTGATCAAGTAAATCTGGAACAACAACAAAAAGTACTTGTTTTTCATTTTCCATGAGTGCATTGGCGATTGAAGCTGCCAGAAACGTCTTCCCCGCACCGACAGGGCCTGTGAGTAAAAGACCTAGTCCATGGCAATCTTCAAGGCAACGATTCACAAAATCACGAGAAGCATTGAGCGCTTTAAGTGCACCTTCAAGGAAAGTACGGTCTTGAGAATTAGAATAGCTCTGATAGTATTCAGACTGAAACGTATCAAAACGACAATTAAGAAGCCCACGGGCCATACGGGCATGACGGAATTGGTTTTCCATTCGTTTTTGCTGCATGCATATGCAGGGACGAGCAGATTCACCTTCGAGAATAATTCCGCGATCCTGACAAATAGAACAATGCACTGACGATGAAGTAGGGATAACATCCTCACTCTTCGTAGATTGCTCCCGCTTTTTTTTAAGTTCCATCAAATAATCCTCATGCATGATATCCTTAAGAGATTTCATAGAATTCCCTTCTTCCTATTCATATCACTTTTCTAAAGATAAAAGTTTTCATATTTATCAGTCGGAGCTTTGTGGGTCGATTGATTTTGTCCCGGTTTCTTCGTTCGTGACGATTTTTCATGTCGAGCCTGAAAGTAGGCATCATCTGCTTCAACTTCAGCAAGTGTTCGTAGCCCTTTCTTTTCCCATTCTCGTAAAATGGAGTCGAGGTATCGAAAGTTTCGAATTCCTGCCATTACACCTCGTTTAAAAGCACCAAGAATGATTTCTTCAGAGAACTCCGAAGAAATCCATCCACTAATGATTTCACATTCAATCGAGGTTAAAGGACGACCTAATTCTTGCTCAAAGGTTCGAATTACTCGTTCCATAGTTGGGTTATTCGAGAGTTTTGCCTCGGCTTGTTCTGCAATTTGTTTTTGTTGGATCTGTTCCTCTTCAAAGTGTTTTACCTGCTCTATTGCCCATCGCTCAGAAAGTTCATCGATAAGGCCCACGAGACTATAACTTGAAGATGCATTACGTTCATCTGGGTTCCAACGCTTTTCGATGGATAAATAATTTTGCATCATAAGGTGGGCAATCATCTCTTCGACCTGAGATTCCTCTAGATTCATCCGTTGTGCTAGCATCTGAGTTGATGGGTAAGGATTAGTCTCGAGTTCACTCATGATTTGAATAATTAGCAAAGCTTCGATGTGACTGATTTCCAGTTCGGAGTAATGATTAAGAAAATACTTTGGTACACCAACGGTTGCAGAAAAGAAAAGAGCTTGTACAAAGCTCCCATAAAGGTTGAGTTTAGACATTTATGTTCACTCCTCAAAAGGGTAATTTGCACTGAAATCTTCGAAAAAAAGCGAGGAATCAAGATTTTATCTGAAGTATCGGTTTTCATAAATAAAGAGGAAGAGAGAATAAAATAAGTATACCATATAATGGAAGGAGATGTTCCTCTTTATGGCGTATTACTATAGTAAAAGTTCAGATAGGGGGTAAAATTTTATGAGCCAAAGGGAAGAAATATTCCAAATCATTGATAATGCTCATGCACATACTGCTTGGGGTGTCAAACACTGTACGCGGGTTTATCACTTAGCAAAAGAGTTATCGCAACATTTAAGCTTAGATGACGACGTTCTTTATTATTCAGCCATGCTTCATGATACGGGGAGATATCCAGTATACGCTCTATCCAATGTTGATCATGCACTCCGATCCAAAGGAGTTGCGATGAATATCTTGCAGCGAATGGCATTTCCTCCGAATAAAATCCCCAAGGTACTCGAGGCGATAGAATCGCATATGTACTATTCAGAGCCTGGAAGAAGCGATGAAGCTATATACTTACGTGATTCAGATATACTCGATAATTTAGGGAACATCGGTCTCATGCGTCTTTTTAGTCTCATAGGACAAGATGAACTCATTCAGTCCCCTGAGGATGCCATGGAACGGGCCCGCACGTTTGCTGAAGCGTTGCCCAATAAGGTTCACACTAAAACAGGAAGAAGACTTGCGGTCAAACGGCGGGAAGAGATTTTAAGATTCTTATCTGGGATAAAGAAACAAACCTCAGAGTATGCATGGCTCTAATCTGCAAGTTAGGAATGTAAATTACTTTTTCCAAGGGCTTTTTTGTTCATCCAACCAACGGGTAATACTTTCAAGAACTGTGACGACATGTTCTTGATCTTGCGCTTTCTTACCCTGGTCGATAAATACTTTTAAACGATGCTGTAGCCGAGCAAATGACCGATTTACTTGAGCTTGGGAAATGATATTTTTCCCTGACTTGTTCTTTTGCGGGAGGGAAGGAAGTTCATGGATCGTTGAGTCGAGCTGGCTTAGATTGGAACTCTCTAACGCTGGCTCTTTTAGCCATGGTTTGTCGGGAGGATAAGAGATGATTTCATGGGCCATAAAGTCCAGGACTTCACCAAGTTGCGGGTTCAAGGGAGATTTACCGAACTTATCTTGTATAATTTGTGCAAATACTTTTTGGGCCTCTGGTTCACCGTGAATTAAAACGATGTTCTCAGCTCGCTTCCCTAAGCAGGAAAGCCAATGGAGAAGCTGGGCTTGATCTGCATGGGCAGACAATCCTTCTAACCGACGTATATGTGCTCTGACAGCGACCTTTTCACTGTGAATTGAGACCTCCTTAGCGCCTTCTATAATCCTGCGTCCTAGGGTACCTTGTGCTTGATAACCTACAAATAATACGGTTGAATTCTCACGCCATAGATTGTGCTTCAGATGATGCTTAATCCGACCTGCGTCAGCCATACCGCTCGCCGCAATGATAATAGCGCCACCTTCAATCTGGTTTAAAGCCATAGATTCCTCAGTGGTCGAACTGTAGTGGACATTGGGCATGGTTAAGGGATGTTCTCCGCGTTGAATCATGTCCAAAGTTTCGTCATCAAAGTTGTCCGAGTTTTCCTGAAATATTTTTGTAGCAGCAATTGCTAACGGGCTATCAACATAAATCGGTAGGACTGGAATTTGCTTAGAAGTTTGTAGTTTGCGTATATAATACAAAAGATCTTGGGTTCGTTCAATGGCAAATGCAGGAATTACGAGGTTTCCACCCGCTTGATGCGCAGAGCGAATGATTTCAGCTAACTGTTCAAGACGGTTGGCTTTATTTTCGTGAAGACGATCGCCATATGTTGTCTCAACCAGAACGACATCAGCATCACAAAGGATACTCGGATCTTCAATATAAGGCTGATTGGTGTTTCCGATGTCTCCAGAAAATACAAATTTCTTATGATTATCGGGTTCTCGGACTTCAAGTAGAATATGGGCCGAACCTAAAATATGTCCAGCATCATAGAGCGTAAAACTGAGATTTGGGGATAAGGCTACTTCTTGCTCATACTTCAGAGGGATAAAATACTCAAGGCTTTGTCGAGCTTCATCTGCCGTATAAATTGGGGTGAGTAGATCAAGTCGTGCTCGATTGCGTTTACGATTTTTCTGTTGTACTTCCATTTCTTGAATGTGACCGCTATCTGGTAACATAACGGAACATAATTTAACGGTTTGGGTTGTCGCATAGATTTTTCCATGAAAACCACGTTTAATGAGCTTAGGGATTAACCCTGAGTGATCGGTGTGCGCATGAGTGAGTATCAGGGCATCGATCTCAGCTGGGTTGAACGGAAATTCACCGTAATTTAACTCTTTAAGTGCTTTTGAGCCTTGAAACAAACCACAGTCAATAAGCAGTCGGTGTCCTTCAGATTCGACAAGATAGGAAGATCCAGTGACAACTTGTGCTGCACCAAAGAAGCTTATTTTCATATAGCTCTCCTCATCGTTTAATCTATAGTTATGTATTATAGGCTCTACTGTAGAATAACTCAATCAAGCTGAACAATCTTCAACTTAACTGCTTTTAAAGCAGCTTGAGTACGATCCTCGACTTCTAGTTTACGAAATATACTTGAAAGATGATTTTTGACAGTTTTCTCACTGATG
Source organism: Desulfitobacterium elongatum (assembly GCF_055378975.1). NCBI lineage: Bacteria > Bacillati > Bacillota > Clostridia > Eubacteriales > Desulfitobacteriaceae > Desulfitobacterium > Desulfitobacterium elongatum. Next base: position 2,324,167 of record NZ_AP038772.1, read on the forward strand.
TAAAGAGCTTGACCAATTTCGCGGTTTGAAGACCCTTTGACAACATAGGTGAGGATTTCTAACTCTCGCTCGCTCAAACCACAGGTGTTTTTGATCTGAACGGGATGGGATAGCTGCCCAAGGAGCTTACCTGTAACTGCTGGGGAAAGAATGGGTTGCCCTTCATGAACCTTTCGTATTGAATCCACTAGGGTTTTAGGGTCAACATCTTTCAGAAGGTATCCGGCAACTCCTGATTGAAGGACTTGGAATACTTTTTCATCTGAGTCATCCACAGTCAGAACGAGAATTCCAATCAGAGAATTTTCCCGTCGGATGACCTTACATGCTTCCAAGCCATTAACTCCTGGCATGTTCAAATCCATAAGTAAAACATCAAAATCCATGGTCCGGGAGACATTTATTGCTCCTTGCCCGTCCCCCACTTCGCAGACAACTTGAATGCCTTCTTCAAACTCGAGTATTCGTCTTAACCCTTCGCGGAGGAGTGGATGATCATCTGCTATAACTACTCTAATCATTCCAGCCCCTCCTCATGTTTTGTTGGTATTGTAAATTCAAGCGTCGTACCTTTTGCACTTTGAGATTGGATTGAGAACTGACCACTAAACATTTCAACTCTTTCTTTCATTCCGATGAGTCCAAAGTGATCACCAGGGTTTTCAAAAGCTTGCTTCACATTAAACCCGTTTCCGTAATCAGTAATTCGAACCGTAGTCAATTCGTCTTTGAATAAAAGTAGAATTTTTGCCCAGTCTGTGCTGGCGTGCTTGGCGATATTTGTCATTCCTTCTTGAATTAAACGAAATACCGCTACCTCCATTGCAGGAAGTAGTCGCTTTTCTCTTCCTTCAACAAGAAATTCGCAAGTAACGCTGTAAGCTTCTTGGAAATTATCCAGATATTTTTCAAGCGCTGGAATAATTCCTAAATCATCTAAGGCCATAGGACGTAAATCAAAAATGATTCGCCGAATATCTTGTAAATTAGCACGGACAAGATTCTTAAGATCCTTTATTTCAGCCCGCACTCGACTTGGGTCCAGTTCTAATAGCTTTTCCGCAATTTCTAATCGTAAAACAATATTAGCTAAAGTTTGAGCGGGTCCATCGTGAATCTCACGGGCCACTCGGCGTCTTTCCTCTTCTTGAGCACGAATCACTCTTAACCCAATTTCTTGCCTCTGTTCAAGGTTTTGAGTTTGGGATAATTCATTGATCCCCCCATGCAAAAGATTCACAGCTAATGTCACTTGACTTAACAAGTTTTCTGCACGTTCGATGGTCGTTTCCATTTGCCTTAAGGAACGCTCAATCTCATTCCGCCGTGAGCGGAGTTGGAGTTCCTTTGCTTGAAGCAATTGGAGTTGAACTTGAACGTCTTTTGTTTGAGAATAGGTTTCCATCATTTCTTTTTCAGAATATGTCTTATAATCTCGGCTTACCTCCATAAGATGTTGCCGTAAGCGACGCTCAAGTTTTTGTTGCTTTTCCACATTCTTAATCGTGTCGATGATTTCTACCCGGAGCTGGGCAAGTTCTTGAGTGAGGCGCTGAGTTTCTGTACGTGTAATTTCTGCGATATAAAAGATCTCTTCTTTTCCTGATTCAATTGCCTTAAGTGTATTGTGCATGATTGTGCCCAAGCGGTCAGCCAATGTAGTCCCTCATTTCAGCTTTGACTTTCTCTTTTCAGTATTCGACATAAGAAATTCATTTTCCTACTAAGAATATCGGAAAAAGCGAGCTGAAAGACCAGGATTTCTATATTAACGCATAACCTGACGTAAACCGCGCTCTAAACGCCGTGGAAAAAGCAAATCACCTTTTAAACAAATATAGATACTCCATCCTTCTTTTTTCATGTTAGTTTTTAAGTGACGAATATCCTCGGCTTCTTGTTCGCTAGAGGTTTCCTGAATGTAGACGAGCACTTTATCGACCTGAGCATAGAAGGTATTTTTTCCAATGACAGCATTCCAACGTATAGCTGAGTTCGGGAAATATCGCTTAAGGACCTGTGCAAGGCGATCTCCATCCTGAGGAATCTGAGAGGTTCGAACATCTCGCAATTTCCTCGAAGGAGAGGTTTTCTGATCTTGAGATACTTCATTCGATGTGATTTCTGACTTGTAGGACATAGACTTAGTTGAGTTTTTGCTTTGTGGAGGGATCACAGGAACTGGATTCGAGACCGTCCCAGAATTTACTTTCCTAGGGTTAAAACGGAATGGGTCCCTACGTGGCAGAGGAAAATCAATCGTTGGCTCAGTAGTAATGGAAGCGGATTTAGTAGTGAACTCTACTTCTGGATTAACAAGAATATCCATTTGATCTGGGGTAGGCATACTTTTGGAAATCGAGGTAACATCCATCACTGAAATGGGATCATCTTTAATATCTAATCTGAGTTCAGATAAGTTTTCAGAAATATGTTCACAAATCAAATCAGTGTCTGAAATGGATAATGGCTCAGAGTTTTGCTCTGAAGGCTTCGTATACGACATAACTTTATTCAAGGTTTCATGACCACTTAGGGTGTCAACGTGTAAATCATGGTCTTGTAAATCTTGCTCATGTAATTCTGTAAATGGTGAGCTTTGATCTGGTAATTCTAATTCATCAGAGCTTGAATTTATAGGATTCAATAGATGCTGTCGCAAGGAGACGGGAAGAATGGTGGCATCTTGAGTGCATGGTATAGGAATCCATCCTCCATTTAAGACAACCTTAGAGCTTAGGGTAGGAGAGGCAACTTCTGCTTGTGATAAAGTACTTGTTTGGTTAAGTGAAGGATTTGTCCTTAACGTAGTTTTCATGGCCGGAACAGCTAAGGGGCTTGGAAATCCCGATAAAATCATTTCATTCATGAGCTGATAAAAGTTCGGAAAGTTCTCAATGACACGCGGATCAGGAAGACGTTGTTCAACAAGCTGGCGAATTCCGTCCACTAAGGCTTCTTCGGGAAGCTCTACCATTTCCTGAAAGAATAGAACAATTTTCTCCACAGCTTGTCGTCCCTGATAAAATTCAGAATCGGCATCATTTCCAGAAAGTAGGCTGACCGTGAATAGTTTTTCAATAAATAAATCAATCCATTCTTGAACTTCTTGGTCGTTACGGAAAAAGGCTTCCATGTTTGTCCACCTCCATGTACCTCTTTTCCACATAGCTATGCAATCTGTCTTCGTAGTATGTTTAAATCTTTACCTAAAGGGTGACGAGTTCCACATAAGATAGTTTCAATTAAAAGCAGACTCCTTTGAAGGGAGTCTGCTTTTAATTGAAACTATTCAGGTTTTGAAGATTAACGTTGGCGGAATACTTTTAGATAAGAGTCGGCATATATGCTCTTATTGAGGAGAATCTGACCAGTGGCAGCCACATCTACTAAGTCATCATCATTTGCATCCATTATAGCCGCATCAAGTCCGCAGGCCATTGCCATTGCGAGGTAGGTCCGATTGATGAGATGGCGGTCAGGAGATTTTTGAGATACATTTGAAAGCCCGAGTACAGTTCGAGGTGCTGGATTCGAAAGGGTCTTAACCATACGAATGGACTCGAGAACCTCAGGCGCATGTTCTTGAGCGACATTGCATGGGAGAATCAACGGATCGATGAAGAGATCTTCCATGGGTAAGCCAAACTCATCGGCAGCGGCTACTAATTCCATGGCAAAGGCGATCCTATTTTCGGCATCCTTGGGGATCCCTTTTTTATCCATGGTTAGACCGATGAGCGCGGCATTATGTGCAACAGCCATTGGGAAGACGCGTTCAATTTTGTTACGTTCAGCGGGGACGGAATTTATCATGGCTGGACGTTTAACAAGTTTTAAGCCAGCTTCAATCGCATCATAGTTCGTGGAATCTAAGCAAAGAGGTAGGTCTGATACTTCTTGGATTACTTTGACCATCCACTCATAAGCATCTGGGCGCTCATCTGTTGGGACAGCTGGTCCAGAATTTACATCGAGATAATGTGCTCCACCTTCTTGTTGTTTGAGAGCCCAATATTGTAGAGGTTTTGGATCTTTACTTCGGAGGGCGTCTCCGATATCCTTAAACATTCCATTAATACGTTCACCAATAATAATCAAATGCCCCACGTCCTTTTCTTTTATTTGGCAAGATTGCCTTTAAAACTTGATGGATAAAGGGTAAGGGTTGAAGCTTCTATACATTTGCTTCCATGAGGTCAGAGATATTCTGTTGAATAAGTTTGACTGCGGAAGGATTCCTCATACAGAGTATGCTTGCACCGACTTGAAGGCAGGCAGTTGCTGTTAAGGTCTCCCAAAGAATAGCGCGTTCCTGAAGATCTCCCCAACCGGGGAACTCATCAGAAGAAGCATTCGCTTCTTTGGCACGGTTTGCCTCATATCCAACAGTACAAATCATTGGCATCGAAAGCATCTTATCATTGGCTAAGGCGCCTAAGCGTGCACGTTCCATGATAGAGTAAGCATATTCAATTCCATAACCTAAGCCACCAATCATGGGGTCAATGACAATACGGTTGAGAGGCAATCCCATTTCACTGATAAGGATGTTCAATTGTTTACAGATGTTTATATCCAAGGGAGAACGGGCAATCAGGTTGTGCTTATGAACCATGGCAGCTGCGGCAATTGACTTGTAATTGTCTTGCTCTGCAAGGCCGATCAATAGATTTTCACCGGCGGAAGCTTCAGCGACTGCAGCCAGCACTTCATTATCTTTCTCTGGATCCTCGCAGCCAACGACAATTACGGGAACTCCTACGGCTGACAGAACCTCTTTAACCACTTTTGCACAATCCTCTGGACTACGATTCTCGCCTTCTGGATTAGCTCCAATCAATTTAAGGTAAATCAAGTCAGCATCGTATTCTTCGACACATTTCTTTGCCCAAGCAGCAGGGTCACCCAGCACATCCCCGAACTGGCTATTGACAATATCATTCCATGGTGGAACAACATCTGTAACTTCCATAGCGATCATCGCACGGTTTTCAACTTTTCCCTCAAAATGAAGGAAGGGTAAAGTTCCATCCCCTCCGACTTTAATAACGGAGGTACGGGTACCTCCTTGTTCAGGAGAAGCCCCGATTACAACCTCTCCAACTCTACTTTGATATCTTTCTTTTACGAGAGCTACGGCCATTTGAACCTCTCTCCTCTCTGGATTTGATTTTAATTTATTTAATTCGTTCCAGGATTTTTTGGACGGCTTGAACAGCAATGGAGTCTTCAGGGAGATCATAAAGCGCTTGTCCTGCTAAGTCTTGCTTCGTGACAGCGGGATCCAAGGGGATATCCCCTATCAGTTTTAAACCCGTTTTTTCGATTTCCTCACGAAGCGTGTCTAAGCTATCTTCTGTAGTTTTCGTAACCACGAGATAGACCTCCCCAACTACGGAACGCAAACCCTTAATCAGGTCGTTTACTCTACCCGCTGAACGAATACCTCGAGCAGATGAATCACTGATGACAAACATAGTATCAATACGAGGTATCGTTCGTCGGCTGATATGTTCGAGACCAGCTTCCGTATCCACAGCCACAAAATCGTAGTTATCTCCAAGTGTTTCAAGATACTTGCGTAGTAGATCATTGGGATAGCAGTAACAACCTGGACCTTGTGGTCCGCCCATGACAAGTAAATCGATATCTTGAGACTCAATCAAGGATTGTTGGAGTTTATATTCCACGAACACATCTTTGGGCATACCCGTTGGGATTGCTTTTGGATTCTTAGTCTCTTCTAAAAGTTCGGAAATTGTGGCTGTGACTTCAAGTCCGAGTGCTTCATTCAGGTTGGCATTCGGATCAGCATCCACTGCAAGGATGGAAATCCCCTTCTGGCTTTTCACCATTTGTCGGAGCATTAGAGCGGTGAATGTAGTTTTCCCAACTCCTCCTTTACCCGCAACTGCTATATACTTTGCCATGATACGTCCCTCCAATGCTTCACTTTGTCCGGGGGCTAACCGCCACTAAGACAAAAGTATTCTTTATCCTTCTACAGATGGAAATAGAGATAGATCAGTATGTGGTAGGAACAAAGCAGAGACAAACTCGTCCATAAAAGTAGTTCCAATCGACAATTCTACATAGGTCATTTTTCTTGCAAGTTCCGTGGCTTCACTCCAAGCTCTTTGCGAAAGCAAAGCAAGTCGTGCACCCTTAACAGAAGAGTTTCCGATAAATTCAAATTTCTCTGGAGGAAGATCAGGAAGTAAGCCGATTTGAACTGAGTCATGAACATTAAGGTAGTTACCGAACCCACCGGCTATGACTATCTTGTCGATCTGGTCAACCTCCATAGCCACCATCTGAAGTAAGGAACGAATACCTGCGTAAATAGCACCTTTTGCGCGAATTAGATTTTTGACATCGTTCTCTGTAATCACGATGTCCTTTTCCCCACCAGACTGGTAAGCCCATGCTAAGACAAACTCTTTGTCATCTGGTGTCATCCGTATCCTCTGGGAACCTGAGGGATGCTCCAATTGGAAGTTCCCCGCTCGGTCGATGATTCCTGCGTTGCGAAGTTTAGCAAGGCAGTCGACAAGTCCCGAACCACAGATTCCAATGGGAAGAATTCGTCCGATAACTTTTAGAGAAACATCCAACGATTCTGAATCGATGTCCACACGTTCGATTGCTCCAGGCATTGCCCTCATTCCGAACTGAATTCCGCCTCCCTCAAAGCAGGGGCCAGCTGAACATGCACAAGAAACGAGCCAATCTTGGTTCCCAAGGACAATCTCCCCATTAGTTCCGATGTCAATGAAAAGGACGACTTCCTCGGAATGTGCCATATCTGTTGCTAGTGCACCCGAGACAATATCCCCTCCGACGTAACTGGCCACAGAGGAATAGGTGTGAACCAGGGCTTCCGGAAGTAGCGCAAGTCCAATCTCTCGGGCAGGAATAGACGGAGTTGAATTGACAGTTGGGATATAGGGTTCGAGTCGAATATAGCGAGGATCAATTCCCAGAAAAAGCTGAGACATAGTCGTATTCCCGGCAACCATCGCCGCACCACAATCTTCTTTTGCAAGATTTTGGCGCTTCAATATGGCTAGTGTCAATTCATTGATCGTACCTATCACAGCTTGATGAATTTCTTCAAGATTTTCTGAACTTTCTACGGCATATACAATGCGTGAAATGACGTCGTCCCCATATTGAGCTTGTTTGTTGTAGGTGCCCTGCTTGTCTAGTACTTCCCCAGTTTCAAGATTGACTAAATAGACTACGATAGTTGTCGTACCGATATCGACGGCTAAACCATAAGCTGGACGATCATTACCAGGCTCTACACGAATTACTGTGTAACCCGTATCAAGGTCTGTTAGAGTTATGGATACATCCCAATGAGCAAGCCGTAAAGTCTCAGGTAAAGTGCGTAATACCGATAAGGGAATATGCAAGGGTTTATCCATGGGTAAAACCCTCCTCAGTTCAAGAGACAAACGCGCCCAGTCACTAGCATTATCTATAAGAGTTGGCTCGGCACATTGCAGCCTAACTTTTCGTGACAAGGGATGGCGCCCATAGAGAGTTAACAAATCCTTCTCGGATTCCTGTACTAAACCTTGGTTGGCGTTTCCCAAGAGGACCTGATGTTCTTGAAGTCGGGACTCAGGTGGAACTTCAACGGTAAGATTTCCTTGAACGAAAGTATGACAACTCAACCGTACTCCTCGCGCAAGCTGTTCTGGGGATAAATTCCCAGTTCCTACAACCTCAGCATCCCCTGAGAGTATTGTGACTTTACAAGCACCACAGGTTCCTTTTCCTCCACAGCTTGATTTTATGAAGATGCCCGCCAGTAAAGCCGCTTTGAGCAGGGAGGTTCCTTGCTCGACTTCGATTACTCGGTTCTCTGGTATAAATCTGACTTGGTTTTGAGCCATGCGGTTCTTCCCTCCCCCTCTTTGTGTATCCAACTCCCATTGAGAAGAATTTTTCCTTCATTTTTTATGTGAATAAAGATTATTCGGCTTACAACGTACGGGTGAAAGGAACGATGCCACTGGATTCGCGTGGTCCAACCACGACTTTCCAACCCGATTTCTCCTGAAGTTTACCTGATATAACGGCAACATAACCTGGGATAATCAAATTACGATGGCTGACTTTATCTGCGACCCCACAAGCAGCCAAAGCATCTGCGATTTTCTCTGGTTCAAATTTACCGGCTGCATAAGCGGTAAGAACGGAAGTGCCGTCCGTATCAATAGGGAGAATATAGCTAGGAACTTTGCTTGCTTCGACTTCCCCTTCTACACTGTAATAGGTCAAGGAGAAGTTGGTTGTAATGTAGACGGGTGAACTCTCATTAACGTCTCCTACCGTATGTAGAATTGGCTCGACTTGAATTGGCTTTTGTGGGTCAGTATAGAGGTTTTGGCGCAAAGTCATAAGCGGGAGCAATTGAGCTTTAGACGATGCTTTGAGAACAACTGCACTGGCGTATTTAGAGACATAAACTGAAGCCTCAGCAATTTCAGCAAGTGGCTCACTTTTACCAGTGAAGGCAATCACCGGATAACCGAATGGACGGAATTTCTTTTTAATCGATAAGCGACGTAGATGAGTTAAATTGGCGAGAGTTTGACTTGTACTCCGTGAACCAGGGTCAAGGACAAACTCTTTATATCCAAGTTTTTGCGCCTTCTCCACTAAATCATTAAGTGCATCTAATCCCTCAGCTTTGAGGATGACGGGAACGCTTTGCTCCTTGGCGAGGTTCACGACATCTTCAAAATTTGCTGCAGTTGCTGAACCAATCAAGGGTTTACGGGAAGCAACCGCAGGAACAGCTGCTTTAAGTGCTTCCGTGTTCTCGCTCAATAAGAGTAACGAGCGGTCTGTCAAGTTAGCCACTTGATTTACAACTTTCGCGAAACAATTAGGGTCACCAGATTCCTCTATAATAGCGACTCCGTCAATCGAGTAGTGAAGACCAACACGATCAAACTCTAGATCGTTAATCTCTTGGAGTTTAGCTTGAATTCCCTCCTCACTTAGTGTATCCGCTACCTGAATGATTAGAGTTGTGGGATGATAGAAGGTTTTATCATGACGAAATAAGACGGTTTCATCGCCAAGAATCGACTCACTGCCAAACTTGATTGCTTTAATCGGAGGAGCAGATGCAGAATCTAAAGCTTCCCGGGCTGCATCGGTGACATACGGGCAGGCATCTAAAGCACCTTTACCTGAAGCGAGAGCCATAGCGAATGCCAGACAGGTTGGGGTACCGCACTCACCACAGTTTTTCTTGGGGAGTTGTTTATAAATTTCTAATCCTGTTAAACCCATGACTGTGACCCCTTTCATACGTAATCTGTTCCTGAAGGCAGAGCGTAATACTGCCCTACCTTCAGAGTTTTTAAAAATAAAATTTACATAAGTGATTCTAAACTAAAGCACGGATGTCCATTTTCCTCAAGGAACGGTATAATTTCTTCTACTGCGGTGCCGACTGTTTCATCTGCAATCTTATCGATAAAGTCTTCTCCAAGACCTTCTTCAACTGCGCGACGTACTAAATCTTCACGTAAGAAATCTTTAAGTTCCTTCGGCATCCAGACGATCCTGGAGATTCCGCCATCTGCAGGGATGAATTTCTTACTGACAAGATAGGTACGGCCAATTCCCATGAAGCCCGGAGTCTGTAATCCTCCACCGACTGTTCCAGCAAGGGTAGAGAACGTCATACCACATGGCGTCATCCCACTATGCTCACGTGTGGTAATCATCAGGCCATTTGCCTCAGGTACAATTGCCATAATCGCTTCGAAACAACCACAGGAAGTCATGGGTCTATCCATTAAGGTATAGAGGTTAACTTCATCTAATGTGTTATTTGATGCAGGTCTGAGATAATCGTTACAGCTTTGCCACATTCCTTTAAATTCATCGATTGCTGGGCCTTTCGGAATAGGTTGATTAGGACCAGTCGGGGTAATTTCGAAGGCGGCTTTAGCATCAAGCCAGCTCACTGCACCGCATAATCCAACACGTTCTGGGGTAACGATGCAAACATGGTTCGGAGCGAAGGATTGACAGAGTAGGCAAGAATAAAACTCATCAACCGATTCGTCAGTTAAGCTCTTCAGTCGAGCATCACGTGCACGGTAACGTTCACGTGCTTTAATAATGTTTTCCTCAACTGCAGCTTGATCTGTGTAAATCGTGACTTGAACTCGGTCTACAATAGCCGGGAATTCTTGCTTGAACTTTGCAAGAAGGAGTTCCCCGATATGTTTCAGCAAGAAGCCCTTCGCCCGAGCATCTTTGGAAATGCGAACCCAGCAGAGGTCACGTTGGGCGACATGCCAGATGCCTTCACCATAGTTCGTGAAGTAGTGAATCCGACGCTCAAGAACTCCCTCAAAGTCTTCCTGCATTTTTCGACCGTAGATATCAATCATCATTCCAAGAGGAAGTCTGCTTCCTTCTGGAATACTATCAATTTCTGGTCCGATGACAGTGACTTTTCCGTCTTCAACTTCATCCGGTCCGACCATACGAACAAGCTCAAAGCCTGTTGTCCGTCCGCCGCCAAATTCTACGAAGGTATCTCCTTTTCGGATCGTCTCTCCTTCAAAGGCTGGTCCGAAGTTTACGGGAATTGGGATCTCGATATTCGTTAATTTAATGCCTCGTACTTCTAAAGCAAGAGGGACAATCTTTTCATAATCAGGTTCGGAGATATACCAATCGGGAATCTGCATATCTTCCCCAAGTTCCTGGTCAGTAAGGATGGGGAAACCCATGAAAATAGCTCCCATTTCAGCAGCAACTTTTACATCGTCTAGTTCGCCTAAATGTAGAACGAAAGCCCGGACACGACGTCGTTGGTAGTCACGGTGTTGTTCTCTTTCCCCTGCCGGTATTCCACCAAAAGCAAGTCCAGCACGGAAAGCGTAGTTGACAGCGTGAATGACTTGGGTGAAGTTTCCTAGCGGGAAGGCAATATAATCTTCACCGATTTTTACGTTTTCTTCGAGAAGTTGTTCAATGATCTCATCACATAAGAAGAGCATAAAGCCTTTCCCCATGAGGTTATCAACAATTTTCTTAGCAGCTTTGGAATCTTGAGCACGGCCTAAAATGACGGCTACACCAGGAATAGTCCAGTCTACCATCTTGATCCCGTGTTTTCGAACGATAGGATCACCTAGGAAGCCGGTCCACGGTGCAACCTTCGGCTCATCTCCTTGCAGATAGTGTATTGTCTCGATAATCTCTGCGGCATACAGGACAGACTCACCCCAAAGACGTGCGTTTTCAAAGGTTAAATCTGTCTTTACTTGATTCCGCATCCGATTTAGAATGGGGACCAACTGCCCTAGGGTGGTTACCTTTTCTCCTGAGAGACAGGTAATGACCGGAAGGTGGTAAGCCGTATCTGGATAGCCTACACTTTGCTGATTACCATAATCCTTAATCGCGCGATTGAGCAAGATTTCTGCATAGGACATGGCGGTAATTGTTCCATCGTAAGCCTTGCGCAGTAGCTTTTTAGGCTCTTTTGCAGGGTCTTTAATGGCATCTTGATAAATTTGTTCCATGGACATAAAACTTTCCTCCTTTCCTTACCACCCTTGAGCGATGGGGGTATCAAATTTCTCAGCGGCCTGTTTATGAACACGTAATTTCCAACTCCGATATTCAAGAGCATCCAAAATCTTTTTAGCGGCTACTTGTTCATCCACTTCGAAGATGAAATTCCCTCCAAAAACGTCGTGTGCAATCTGAGTTGCTATTCCATAGATGAGATCACTACCCTCAAGGTAGGGCATTGTACCAACATGGGTAGGAATTCCCATCGTGACACAATAAGCACCAATAGCAACGGCTTTTTCGTGCATCGCCTCTGGGGCAGAAGCAGCAAACGGAACTTTAGGGACATCGACACCAAGTTCCTTTGCCATGGCCATTACCAGATCCATGCCACGGCTATTATCGACACATGCACCGATATGGAAGACGAGCGGTAATTTGGTCGTAAGTTGCGGGTTAGCCTCCTCAAGAGTCTTCAAAAAGCTCTTAAGTCCTTCCCCTGCATACGTTTCGACTGCTTCTGGATTCATGAAGCCCATTTTAGCAAAGGCTCCTGCCGAGCACCCCGTTGCAACAACTAATACATCATTCTTTACGAGTTCCTTCAAAATTGCGACATGGGACTCGTCCTGTTGACGTTTTAAGTTGTTACACCCTGCCATTTGAACGACTCCTTTGAGCTGGCCGTTCAGTATCGCATCGGTAAGAACAGATATCGGACGATCAGGATTCACTTTAGAGAAAATTTCAGTCATTGTTTCTACGCTGAACCCAGCAACAAGATTGTTACGTTCGCCCGAGATTGAGATTTTTCTAGGATCCCGATTCTTATAGGCTTCGATTGCAATCCTAACTAGTTTTTTCGCATCTTCCTTCGCACTTTCGGAGTTAAAGGCCAAGTGCTGTGCCCCAGGAATCTTCATAATAGCTTCAGTAGTGACAACTTTGGTATGATAACAATCAGCAATTTGCTGTACAGAAGGGAAGATACATTGGATATCAACAACCATCGCATCGAGAGCGCCTGTGAGTATTGCCATTTCCTGCGATGCGGAGGATGTTGCTAAGTAAACCCCTTCACGCATGAGAAGCTCGTTACCCGTACAACAGATTCCGACGATATTGACTCCCTCTGCCCCAGCTTTATTTGCTTCACTTTTCATTTCACGAGCAGCGGCTACGACCATTTCGGAGAGAACAGGGTTATGCCCATGGACCGCGATATTAACCATCTTTTCATTGATAACCCCAAGATTGGCTTCGGAAACAATAGGTTCAGGAATCCCAAATAGAACATCACTAAGCGTGGTTCCGATATACTCGCCACACAAATCTGCCAAAGCGCCCTTTAAGCCACCAAAAATTATATTTACAGGATCGGCATCAACGCCTTGGGCGGTTTGAGCTATGAGCTCAGTGACTGTACCATCGATAGAACGCGGCATAACATTAGTATGCTTAAATTTATTGCGGCGTTGCTCCGTTAAGAAGGAGTTGAGGAAAGCCGCCGGCTCGTCTTTGTATCTCCCAAAATCCTCATAAGCAAGTTTGGTGACGTCTAGGAGAATGTCTTTATCTTCTCGATTTAACGTTTCAATTCCAAGTTTGGCAGCTAGTTTATGAAGCTTAGCTGGAGATTTTATTTCGTAGTCTGAAGCATGACCCTCCGCAAGCTCATAAGCTGTATGAAGTACATGCCTAGCATGTTCAGAGTGTGAAGCTGTCCCTCCAGCGATCATACGGACAAGATTCCTCGAGACAATGGTATATGCTGTAGCTCCACAAATTCCTTTGCTCGCAGGCCCCTCCTCCGCTTTTACTCGGCAAGGTCCAGCCAGGCAAATACGACAGCAAATTCCTTTATAACCAAAGCCACATTGTGGCTGTTGGGCAACAAAACGGTCGAAAACTGTTTCAATCTTCATGTCTTGCGCTACCTTATACATCTCTAAGGCACCTGGATCAGTTGTGCGCAAGGGGTTTTTAGGTTCGAGCACACGCGGCGCATTTGAGGGTCGGGCGGTGTGTGTCAAATCCCGATATCTTGGCATAGTTTAACCTCCTCTTTTTAAATGTTCCTTCTTAAAAGGGTACTTTTCAAAACCTAGTGGACCTTTTTAGATCGTTTTATTTATCTCTCCTTCCTTAATAAGCTTCTATAGATAGTTTCTAGCTGAGAACCTGGTGCACCATTTGGAAAGGTTGGGTCTTCTGTATTAACCGACATCTCAAGAAGTTCTTCACTAAAGTGTATCCAACCTAGTAATTCATTTTCTGTAAATTGCCCTTTGAGAAATTCAACTTCCTTTTGGGAACGTATTTTGTTACCCACTACAGCAATTTGCGGAATACCCAACTCTCGGGCAAGCTTTTGAATCACACGAACAGTTTGGGCGCTTACTGTACTGGCTTCCGTAATAATCACTAAGACATCTACTCCCTGAGCAGTTCCTCGTGTGAGTTGTTCAATTCCTGCTCCCATATCCAAGATGACCGTATCTTCTTCCCCGAGGATCAAGGAATTAACTAATGCATGCAAAAAACTATTTTCTTTGCAATAGCATGATGTACCGCCACCTTTAATATTTCCCATGCGAAAAAATCGAATAGGTCCCACCATGAGGGAATAGTCATCAAGGATATCATCTACTTGAGGGTTCAAAGGATAAAATGCTCCCCCGCCCCCCATGCGTTGCTCGATGAGTTCTTTCATATCTACTATCGGCTTTAATTCAGCCAATACTGTTTCGGGAATTCCCAAAACAGTACCTAAGCTGGCATCTGGATCTGCATCCACAGCCAATACGTGCAGACCTTGATCGGAAAGCCAGTAGGCTAAATTAGCTGCAAAAGTAGTTTTTCCAACGCCTCCCTTTCCAGAAATAGCAATTTTCATCGGTTTCAACTCCTATCATGAATTTGTTGTAATGATGAGCAGAATTTCACAACTAACATATAATCCTTGATCGCTACTTTATATATGAAAATGTACTTTTTATGTCTATTCTCTATCAATTTCGTAAATCCTGCAAAGATTCTGAAAATTATATAATTTCCCTCAATGGTATTTTTTTGAAGGGGAACGGTAGTTTATTGATGTTTTGTATTCGCTACTTTTTTCACATATTCCTTCTCGGTTAAAACATATTAATAAATTTAAATATTTTTAATAATAAAATAATATGAATATAATGAATTTATATTTAATTCTGCATAAAAAACTACTCGGTTCATTGCGCTTTTTGAACCGAGTAGTCATGCTTTTCATAGTAAAATAAATTTAAAAATAAATAGATTTTAGGGGGTCTCAGATGGACCGCGTTGTTGATCTGGCTCTAAGGCATTGGTGACCCATTCTACATCAACAAGTGAGGAAACTGAGATCTCTTCATCTGACCGATTGGAGTCGTCTATTTCGGATCTTATTGGGATATCGGTTGTGTTTCTGGAATAGGTTGCGCCTACTCCCAATAGGATACTACGCGGGATTTTTAGCATATTAAAACACCTCCGTGGAAATAATCCCATTGCTATCATCCCACGGTTCAATTTTGATATTCAGTTTATGAGAGGTAATTTTATCCGACGGCAAACGGCCACTAAGAGCACTTATTTTTCTTTTGAAATTTTATGACTTCTTTGACTTCTTTGACTATGGGAAGATCAGCCGGGGCGAAATCGAGTTCTTGTAAATTCTGTATAGGAACCCACTGAATCTGATGATGGACTTTGCTTTGAGGCTCTCCACTTTTGAGTTGAGCTAAATATGTATGTAAACGAATTGGCACTGGGGATTGATTGTATTCAGTTGTCATGAAATGAGCTGTAACCTCAATATCTAGACCAAGTTCCTCTTGTATCTCCCTTCTTAATGCAGCCTCAGGAGATTCATTGGCTTCAATCTTCCCTCCTGGGAATTCCCACTTAAAAGCTAGTCGATCGTTTTCAGAGCGCTGAGCAACAAGAACCTTTTCATCTTGAATTAAAACGAGTGCGACGACATCAAGAAACGAAACGGTATGCATAGAATCTCACCTCAAAAAGAATTCTTAGACTAGCGGCCAAGGGTGATAAGAGAGCCCAAGAGCCCCTGGTCCAACGTGAGTCGCTATAACAGGCCCTGCTTCAAATACGCGAATATCATGTCCAGGAAAATCCTTGCTGAGTTTTTCGGCAATAGCAGATGCTTCTTCTGGTATTCCGACATGGAAAACAGCAATACGATGAGGATTTCCCGATAACAGTGCCCGCTCCAGTTCTGAAAAGACTCTTTGCCAAGCGCGACCCTTGGATCGTACTTTTTCAAAAACGTCAATTACCCCTTTAGAATTAAAATATAGGATAGGTTTAATTTGAAGTAAGGTACCAAAAAGGGCAGCTGCTCCACCGATTCGCCCTCCACGCTGCAAGTACTCCAGGGTATCAACGATAAAGTAAAGCTCTATTTTTTCCTTAAGGAGTGGAAGCTGGCTCATGATTTCCGATGCACGTAGTCCTTGTTTAGCCCAATCCCCTGCTGCCCAAGCCATAAGGCCTAACCCTAAGGCAGAAGAACCGGAATCAAAAAGGTGAATTTTCGATTCCAGAATTAAATCTTTAGCCATTTGGGCTGACGATAGTGTACCACTAATATTCTGTGATAAATGGATACTTATAATTTCTTCATATCCAGAGGAAATTAAGTCTTGATAAACTTCTAAAAAACTACCTACCGATGGTTGAGAGGTTGTGGAGCTACCTGAAATCTTGGAGAGTTTATAGAACAGATCTTTATTTGATAATTCAACTTCTGGAAAGGTTTCTTCTCCGATATTCACATTCAATGTTACAATTCGGATATCACTCGCTTCGAGGATATCAGGAGTTAAGTAACCCGTAGAATCCATGACTACAGCGGTCTTTCTCAATTGTTCTCCCCCGCTCTTCCTTTAGATCACAAAGGGTTTATTGCCCCTTTTTTGACCTCTTTGTTTTTATCTTTAGGTATATATTATCTTTAGGTATATATTAAGTATAGATTCTTCAGCTTAGTATATCTGAAAAGGTATATCCTAGCAAGAAACACCCAAGATAAAGTGTGCTTGACAGTTTAGGTGCATTTTGCTATAGTAATAGTCGTTCGGCAAACGGGGCGTAGCGCAGTTTGGTAGCGTGCTTGGTTCGGGACCAAGAGGCCGCAGGTTCGAATCCTGTCGCCCCGACCATTGACCTAATGTAATTTGAACGTGTCATCCTTCATTTAGTGAATGGAAGGCACGTTTTTTGAATATGCATTATAATTTTGAAGGGGTGAGACAATGTTAGAAGGTACTAAAACCTTCCTTCGTCCGCTTGAAGCAGAGGATATTCCAATGTTTCAGCGATGGTATAACAATCAGGAGGTGAATTATTGGGCGAACGCAGGCTGGCCTCTTAGCACTATGTTGAGTGAAGAAGAAATTGAAGAGCGCTTCTTTGTTCCGCAACGTGACAGCAGACGATTTACTATATTAAATGAAAATAAGGAACCTATTGGAACGACAGGGTTTAGAGACATGAATATTCCAGCGCGCTCAGCAGTTCTCTTCATTATAGTAGGGGAAAAAGAATATTGGAATCATGGTTATGGCACGGATGCACTCAAAGTCCTCGTTGATTATCTCTTTTTGCAATGGAATTTACATCGTCTAAGTCTAGACACTTGGGATGGAAATCAACGAGCTTTAAAAGCTTATTCAAAACTGGGCTTCAAAACCGAAGGGCGTTTGCGACAAGCTCGCTTTGTTATGGGGGAATATCGGGACGCAATTATCATGGCACTTCTTCGTGACGAATACCTTGCGAAATCCTAGATAAGACAACTTGCTGCAGGTGGGGTATTAACTCGAGGGGTTGAATTCAATCGACAATTGGAGTATTATATAGAAAATTGCATTGCTAAGCATAATCTGTTTTCCTCACGTAAAATTGAATAAAGCCTCTGGGGATAGGTGAAATTCCTTACCGGCGGTAAAGCCCGCGAGCCTTAAGGCAGATCCGGAGTATTTCCGGAGCCGACAGTAAAGTCTGGATGAGAAGAGGAAAAAATATTTGCGCTTTTTGCGCTTTTATTTGATGTGAATTTATGGTTACCCCAGAGAAGTTTTATTCTCTGGGGTTTTTTATATTTGATTGTGGGAAACTAAAAATCAAGCTTGAAAAGCGGCAGGTGAATATAGTGTTTCAAACCGATAAGACTTTTCCATTCAACGAATTAGATAATCAGTATATGCGACATGCTTTGGATTTGGCAGCTCAAGCTGCAGGACGGACAAGTCCAAATCCAATGGTAGGGTGCGTACTTGTTCGGAATGAAGAGATCATAGGAGAAGGATTTCATCAAAAGGCAGGTACACCGCACGCAGAGGTACATGCATTAAGAGCAGCTGAAGGCAAGACTCAAGGAGCTACTGCTTATGTCACATTAGAACCTTGTTCGCACTTTGGGAGGACCCCACCCTGCGCCGATGCTCTGATTAAAGCAGGCATTCAACGTGTTGTCGTTGCGATGGTCGATCCGAATCCCCTTGTTCGTGGGCAAGGAATCGCTCGGTTGCTTGAGTCAGGAATTCAGGTTGATATTGGGCTTATGGAGGCGGAAGCCAAAGAGCTCAATCGTGGATTTCTTAAAGCAATACAAACAGGTCTTCCCTATGTGTTCTACAAATCAGCTTTAACTCTCGATGGGAAGATTGCTTCAGAAACTGGGGACTCAAAATGGGTTACCAATGAGGCCTCACGAGCGTATGTACATAGATTGCGGAATCAAGTCGATGTGATTATGGTGGGAAGTAAAACAGTAATCCAGGATAATCCAGCGCTGACCAGTCGCATTCCAGGTGGTCGTGATCCTGTACGTGTGATCATCGATGGAGAATTACGGATCCCTCTTGAATCTGCAATTTTCTCTCCTTCATCATCAGCTCCCTGTATAATTGCGACTTCCCTCTCTGCTCCAGACGAAAAATTAAATTTGCTCAAGGCTTTTCCAAATGTAGAAATTTGGAGATATAAAACGCCTCGCAAGATTCCTTTAGAGAACGTTTTACAAGACTTGGTCCTTCGGGGTTGGAATAGTGTCTTACTAGAAGGCGGGGGTGGTTTAGCTGGAGCACTGCTTCAAGCACAGCTGATTGATGAACTTGAATTTTTTTATGCTCCGAAGCTGATTGGAGGCAAAGGCCCCTCTCCCCTATCCGGTCTCCAAATTGGTCTGATGTCTGAAGCCATCCCATTGGAAATCTTAGAAGTAGATTTAACAACTGGAGATCTTAGGGTACGCGCCAAAGTGAGGTATTCGAATGGCTCCGACGATAAGAGAGGTGATTAAATGTTTACTGGAATCGTTGAAGAATTAGGAAAAGTGGCTGACCTAAAGATCCTTCCTGATTCTGCTCAGCTTACTCTCGAGGGTCCAAAAGTTCTCGAAGGAACTCAGATTGGAGATAGTATCTCTGTCAATGGAGTATGTTTAACAGTCGTTAAACTTCATGGAAACTTATTTACGGTAGATGTGATGGCGGAGACCCTCAACAAGACGAATCTTAAACAATGCAGCCGTGGAAGTCGGGTTAATTTGGAGCGAGCCCTTCAACTCTCCACTCGTCTCGGAGGTCACCTCGTAAGTGGACATGTGGATGGAGTTGGGACAATTCAACGCATTACTCCGGTAGGAATAGCCAGGGTCTTCGAGTTAAAAACTTCCTCTTCCCTCCTAAAGTATGTATTGCCTAAAGGCTCTATTGCCATTGACGGAATCTCGCTCACTGTCGTTGATATTATGGCACAAGGCTTTTCCGTATCCTTGATTCCCCATACTCGGCAAGAAACGACCTTGGGCTTCAAAGGGGTAGGCGACACGGTAAACCTGGAAACGGATCTGATTGGGAAATACGTGGCCCAATTTTTGGAGAAGACTGAAGAACCAAAGAAAGATTTATCCATGAGTTTTTTATCAGAACATGGATTTTTAGGTTAGACTATTTTGATGATTGGAGTGAAAATGGATGAAATTCAACACTATTGATGAAGCAATCGAAGATATCCGACTAGGTAAAATGATCGTCGTCGTTGACGATGAGGATCGTGAAAATGAAGGTGACTTGCTTATGGCGGCTGAAAAAGTAACGCCTGAAGCCATCAATTTCATGGCGACGTATGGCCGTGGATTGATTTGCGTACCCATGACAGCTAAAAGAATTCAAGCCCTGAATTTAGAGCCTATGGTAACAAACAATACAGATCCTCATGGTACAGCGTTCACTGTAAGTGTGGATGGTGTCATGAGCACCACTGGAATTTCTGCTCATGAACGAGCAGCTACTGTTAAAATTTTGATGAACCCTGAGAGTCGGCCTGAGGATTTGCATCGCCCAGGGCATATCTTCCCACTAAAAGCCCGTGAAGGCGGAGTTCTAGTTCGGGCAGGCCACACGGAAGGCGCTGTTGATTTGGCCCGATTGGCAGGTTTGGAACCCGCTGGAGTAATCTGTGAGATAATGAATGAAGATGGAACAATGGCAAGGGTTCCGAACTTGATGGAGTTTGTCGAAAAGCATAAGTTAAAATTTATTACCATTAAGGACTTAATTCATTATAGAAGACAAAGAGAAAAGTTAGTTGAAAAAGTTGAAAGTATCCACCTCCCTACCGACTTTGGTGATTTCCGAGCAGTAGGCTATCGAAGCTTACTCGATGGTGAGGAACATCTTGCCTTAGTAAAAGGTGAGGTTGATGATGGGGAGCCGGTCCTTGTTCGTGTCCACTCAGAATGCTTGACAGGTGATGTTTTTCATTCTCGTCGTTGTGATTGCGGGGACCAACTTTCAGCAGCACTAGAAAAAATTGAACAAGAAGGCCGTGGCGTACTCCTTTATATGCGTCAAGAGGGTCGGGGGATTGGACTCTTAAATAAACTCAGGGCCTATAAGCTGCAGGAAGAAGGTAAAGATACGGTTGAAGCGAATCTAGCTTTAGGATTTCCGGCTGATCTTAGGGACTATGGTGTGGGGGCTCAAATCCTCGTCGATTTAGGAATTACGAAAGTCAATCTCATGACCAATAATCCACGTAAGATCGTTGGTCTCGAAGGGTATGGGCTAGAGGTTCACGAACGAGTACCGATGGAAATGTCTGCCAAACCGGAAAATGAACGTTATCTATCAACGAAGAAACTGAAACTGGGTCATTATTTATCCGGTGTTCGGTAACTTTCACTTTGTAGTAAGGTTTGCTGTTACCGTCGGATAGATTGTGTTCTAGCAATAAATTAAATAGTATTTGCATTTGAAAGGAAAGATGAATGATGATGACGTATGAAGGTAAATTAGTTGCAGAAGGATTAAAGTTTGGAATTGTAGTTGCGCGTTTTAATGAATTCATTACAAATAAACTCGTAGGAGGAGCTCTTGATGCTCTTCGTCGTCACGGTGCTTCAGAAGAAGATGTTGAGATTGCCTGGGTACCGGGTGCTTTTGAGATTCCCTTGGTAGCACAAAAAATGGCTGAAACGAATAAATACGACGCAGTAATCTGCCTTGGAGCCGTCATCCGTGGTGCGACACCGCATTTCGATTTCGTAAGTGCTGAGGTAAGTAAAGGTGTTGCTCATGTTGGGCTAGTAACTAAGCTCCCTGTAGTTTTTGGAGTTCTTACGACAGATACAATCGAACAAGCAATCGAACGCGCTGGATCTAAATCGGGTAATAAAGGCTTTGATGCTGCTATTACAGCTATTGAGACGGTCAATCTACTTAAACAATTTTAAGCCTTCAAGAACTAAAAAATGTTTGAGTGGAACATGATGGGATATAATCCATTAAATGTTCCTTGTCAAAAGACTACCTTTTCCTTAGACTTTTAAGGTGGATTGAAATCTTTTGATAAGGAGATGAGCGCTTGACTTCAAAAAATGTTTCCAATACAAATACTTCAACTCAGCTTGAAGCAGCGCGCTCAGGTAATCAGGACTCACTGAATTGGCTTATTGAGTTCTATGAGCCCGAAATTCGAAAAATTGCCTGTAAATACTTTTTACCCAGAGCAGAATATGAAGACTTGCTGCAAGAGGGTCGTATAGCAATATTTAAAGCAATTATGTCATACAACCCTAAATCACAAATCCCCTTTCTCCATTTCTTACGTATGGTCATTAAGCGGAAACTCATAGATAGCCTGAGAGCGCATAACCGACAGAAACACCTGAATCTTAATGATGCGTTCTCCTTAAACACCCCCTTGTCTGATGACCAGGATGAAAGCTTCATTAACACTATTTCGAATGTTGATAATCCCGAGACGACAATTATTGCTTTGGATGAAACTCGTTCCTTTTTAAAGGAACTCACCCGCGGCTTTTCAGACTTGGAACTTACTGTCTTTCGTTACCATTTTCTTATAGGGATGAAACAGCGAGAAGTAACTCAATATTTGGGCTTAAGCCCAAAATCTTTGGATAACGCGATACAAAGAATCCGTCGCAAAACCTTGGCTTTCCGCTCACGTCAAGTGGCCGGGTAAAGTCTATTAACTTAAGTAAGTATTTACTAAGGATTCAAAAAAAAGGAAGAGAATTGCTAGTGATAGCATTTCCCTTCCTTTTTTATGCCTATTAGACTTTCAATGAAACTCAGTTAGGCAATTCCGCCAGCTTTGCTAATGAGTTTACTAACTTTAGAATGTGCGTCAGTCGCTTCGTTTGCGAGTTTTAAGAAACGATCCCGTAGACCCGCATGATGAGCCCGTGTAGCCAGTGTCATATAGCCCATGGCAGCACTCGCTACATCTTTTTCATAATCATATAACATATCAAGATCTGAAAATGTATTCATTGCATTTTCCTCCTTATTTCAGATTGGTAAAACCGCTCCTAATATAACCCATGACATCTTCAAGTGCTTTTGCTTGATCTTTGAAAAAGGCCTTAATGGTTGGATCACTAGCTACTTCACTGTAGTGGTGGCACTTTTTCATTGCGACTTCATTTTCGATCAGGCTACGGGTGAGCATACCTTCATCTAATATTTTTTTGGTTTCGGCCTCATTTAGATTCATGTTTAATCTTCCCCCCTAAAATTTTTTTGCAACAAAATTTACATTTTAATAATGTGCAGAAAGTGCCTAATTTATACATTTACTTATTCGAAAAATTGATTTAAGAAGAGTTTAAGTCACATCGTTATAAAATGAAAACTTTTCTGAAGATATTTGGGGATAATTATTTACACTATGCGAAAAATCGCGAACGTGCTAAACTGAGAATATAGAATCTTCAAGAGGAAGGTGAAGGGATTTTGGAACTACCAAATTTTAAGCGCGTCATGAGAGGATACGATCCTGAGGAAGTGGATAAGGCTTGGGATGAATGCCATCGTAATTTAGCCGAGGCAAATGCATCAAATCGTGAACTTCGCCTCCAAATTAATAGCTTGCGTGAGCAGAATAACGAATGGGGTAACCGTTTGAAAGCCTATGAGAAGATGGAACTTGATTTACGGGATGCCCTTCTCAGTGCACAGCGCGTTGCAAATCAAGTGAGAGATGAGGCAGAACGTTCTGCTCAACAGGTCTTAGAAAACGCGAAAAGCGATGCAGAGGCTCTCATAACAGATACTCAGCTTCAACTTGAGAAGAAAGTCTTAGAGTTAGAAGAAACACTTTCGTTGAAAACAGAGTTGCTTAGTGAATTGGAAGGAAGAATCTCAGATCTAGCAACCCAGAAGGACGTTCTCGAAGCAGTTATGGAAAAAGCAGAACTACAATTCGAATTACTTCGAAATGTGTTAGAAGGTTAATTTGCCCGAAATGCAAAAAATCCCCTGAAACTCAAGTCTGGTTTCAGGGGATTTTTATTACTCTTGATGATGATCTAGTCTTTGTTATCATCACGTTCAAAGGTGAGACTTTCTTCAGTGGATGAGCTCAATAGTTCTTTGGCTTGAAGGATTAGTTGATTGGGGACATAGACATCTACCCCACTCATTAACCCATAAGATGCTTTAAGGTTGCCAATTCCAGGGTAGATCTTTCTAGCAGGGATGTTTTCTTGCTCAAGTAGACCGATAAGGATATCTGCCTCAATCTCTGTAGTCACACTGATCAGTAAATCCCACATCACTCTTCTCCCCTTTCCTCTTTACCTTTCCTTTTACCCAAAGACGTTAAATAGTAGCGTTTAATAAGACCGAAACCTAGGATAGACTTAGAACTTGATTCCGTACTCCTTCCAGCGCTGATTCACAAGTTTAACGGTTTCATCAAGTGGAATGACTTCTCCAGGATAATCAGGTTTCATACGAGCATCAATCAAGATCGGCCCATGGTAGATTATGCGATGATGGCGAAGTTCCGATTGAGCGTAGATGTCGTGGGCTGGATCAAAGCGAGTAAACACCTGCCAGAGAAAGCCTGCGGCGGTTGTAGCAAGATCCAGATCATCAACGAGAATAATCAGTGGCCACTCATTGAAAGATTCAAAATTCAAATCCTGAATTATGGATTCTGCCCATTCTGGTCTTTCTTCAAAGCGAGGGCCAGTGAGCATTAGACACCCCGGACAAAATACCTTAGCAGCATGAGTTCCTGAAGGAAGCTGGTTTTGCCCTTGGGTGTACTCGCTTGGTAAGTTTCGTTTTCGTTCTCCTAATCCAAGCATAACTGCTTTACTACCGTGGTTGAGGCGCCGCCCGGTGTAATCGAGTGTATCCATCGAAGTTTCATGAAAAATAACGAGGTCGCTTTCTGGTTCAAAACGGGCGAGCACGTTTTCGAGCAGCGTACGAAAATCCTTAAGATCCAAGGGAACATCAGTAAGTAACAGAAACTTTGTTAAGCTAAGCTGTCCTTGCCCAAGGATTGCGAAGGCAGTCGATAAAGCTTCCCGATGGTAGCTTTCACGAACTATAGCTGAAGCAAGGGCATGGAAACCGGTTTCTCCATAGGTCCAGAGGGATCTCACTCCTGGCATTACGAGGGGAAACAGTGGAGAAAGTAAGGATTGCATATACTCCCCGACGAAGTAGTCCTCCTGCCGCGGTTTCCCTACTACTGTGGCCGGATAAATCGCATCTTTCCGATGATACACTGTATGAATATTAAAGACCGGAAAGTCGTGCTTCCAGGAGTAATAACCGTAATGATCTCCAAACGGTCCTTCAGGTTTCCGGATATGAGCAGGGACAATCCCGCAGAAAGCAAATTCAGCCTCTGAAACTAAGGGGTGGGGATGATCGGAGACAGAAGTTCTAGGGAGTTTTTCTCCCATGAGAAAGGAGGTAAATAAAAGCT
The DNA here is from genome assembly GCF_055378975.1 of Desulfitobacterium elongatum. Taxonomy (NCBI): domain Bacteria; kingdom Bacillati; phylum Bacillota; class Clostridia; order Eubacteriales; family Desulfitobacteriaceae; genus Desulfitobacterium; species Desulfitobacterium elongatum. Next base: position 2,349,037 of record NZ_AP038772.1, read on the forward strand.
CAGGTAGCATTTCTGGCAAGGGTGCAATTGCAGATAGAGTTAGCGCTGGCGGGCCGCCCAAGAATAATGTGGTTGGTAAATCCTGCCCTCTTTGCTCCGCTTCAAAGTAATGAAAGCCTCCTCCCTTTTGAATTTGCCAGTGAATTCCGGTTTGTTTCGGTCCGTGAATCTGGATTCGATACATGCCCAGGTTGTGCTGATGGGTATCAGGATGCTCAGTATAGACGAGTGGTAAAGTTACAAAGGGGCCACCATCCTCTGGCCATGTCGTCAGTGCTGGTAGTTTTCGAAGATCAAAATCGTTTGCTTTAACTTCAAGGACAGGTGCCCGTCCTGATTTTGCAGAGTTTAATCCTACTTTCGTCAGGGATAATAGCCAATCTCTTTCTTGCCAAAGAACAGAAGGCTTAGGTGGGAGAAGGCGATCTAGAGCAGCAATTGCACGTCTGACAGTTTCTTCTGGTTTCGGTCCGATCGCTAGATCAACTCGATCACGAGTACCAAAAAGATTCGTAACGACCGGAAAGGGACTATCTTTTACCCGCTTGAAGAGTAGGGCTGGTCCTTCTTCCTCAATAACACGACGATGGATTTCCGCTAATTCAAGATAGGGATCAACCTCAGTGTCGATTTCTATTAGGAGTTTTTCTTTGCGTAATGTCTCTAGAAATGCACGTAAATTCTTATGCATGTATTAGGTTCAACCTCACTGTCTTTGCTTTTATTCTATGTTAATCGAGAAAGTTTGAGTAACACACGCTCTGTGAGCTGCTTATAGTTTTCCCGAATTTCACTAAGTTCATCAGTAGTTAAGGCATCAGTGTGTACGCCTGCCGTTATGACAACCGGTTGACAGACGACTCGAGCCAGCAGCTCTGCTAGAGGGCTAGCAAGCTCAATATCTTTATGCTTAGGGACAGGGATAAGGTAACAATCACTACTCCATCCTTCACCGGTCAAGCTTGGTCTAGGAACAGCTAAGGCTACTCCACCAACATGGGGCTCCTCCCCCCCTATTAGTAAACCATGCAAGCCAGCACCAGTATCCCAAAGGGATAGTGAAAGATAACAACGACCTTCTCCGCTGTGAAAAGACCACGATGGATTTTTTTGAACATTATTATGAGTTGCTTGTGAAGTGTTATTCATTAGATACCTCATTACAATTTATGCTTATCTCATTTCCACAGTTGCCGTATCGGATATTATCATTTTTCTTTTTTATTTGATATAGCCCTATAGATAAATATACCCACTAACAAAATCCCAGTAATGGTTAGAGTTATTTTGGGATCCAAACGGTTGGAAAAGAAGACAAAGACCGCGACAATACCGAATATTATCAACTCTGATCTCTTGTTTTTCACTTACACACATCCTTCTATAGAGTGAGAGAAATTATACACTCAAAGTTGGTATCTAATTGGTAATCTTTATGTATAGTTTATAACGAGACAACTTTACGTGCAAGTTTTGACGTTTTGTATTTTAATACTAAAGTTTCGCACCCCTAAAAATAGGGGTAAAGACATAAAAATTCCGCATGAACACTGGGTTTTGGTATAATTTTGTTGACGACAAAAAACTACCAAACGAGGTGTTATCATGCGGAAACCTGTCAAAGAAATTGAAAACGTTCTTAATACACATGGCTATTCAATTAACAACATCATATTCGATGTGATGAAAACTTTCAAGTTCAAAACACTTTGTTGCCAAGTAGGCTTCAATAAAAAGGATGGCTATAGTGCTTCGGAAGTCATCACGCTCATCATGGTGTTACCCCTGATGTTGCTGAAAAGTGTGAACGCCTTGTATAAGAGCGAATTCCAAAAGGTTACCGCAATGAAAAAGGATACCATTTACCGCCTTAAAAATGATGAAAGAATGCCTTGGAGATCGTTGCTTCTTGCTGTAGCCAAACAGTTCCAGCAATTGGTGAATCCTAACAAGGAAGTGGCGAGTAATTCAGCCTTTATCCTAGACGACACAACTGAGGCTAAAACCGGAAAGAAAATCGAACAAATCTCCATTGTTCACGACCATGTTACGAGTAGGAAAAGCAATACATTAGGATTCAAAAACTTGACTCTTGGCTTTTTCGATGGAAAGAGCACCATCCCCCTTGACTTTAGCCTCCACTCTGAAAAACGCTTAAAAAAGGCAAGACACCGGAAAGAGCAGTTTAAAAAGCAGCGAAATCCCAAATCTTGTGGCGCCAAACGGATTCGCGAGTGCAAAATCGACAAAATTACAAACGGTTTGAATATGCTTAAACGTGCTCTTAAAAAGGGATTTAGAGCAAAGTATGTGTTAGTGGATAGCTGGTTTAGCAGTAAAGAATTTATTGAAACCGTTCGAAAACTGGACAACCAATCCATGCATGTCATCTGTGGAGTCCGGAAAGACTGGCGGAAATACACCTATAATGAAAAATCGTTGAATGCGCAGGAGTTGCTCAAAACATTGAAAAAAGAGAGGAAGGAAAAACGCTGTCGTAAACGGAATACCCGCTATTTTGAGGTTATGGTGACTTATGAAGGGATAGGCGAAGTTAAACTATACTTTTGCCGTTTCCCCTATCAAAAAGAATGGAGATTATTCCTTTCCACAGACACATCGCTGTCCTTTTTAAGTATGATGGAGATCTATTCCATCCGCTGGACCATTGAGGTATTTTTCAAAGAAGCGAAGCAACATCTGAAATTGGGGTCTTGTCAATCCAGAGATTTTGATGCCCAGATAGGCCATGTGTCAACCTGTTATCTTCTCTACGTCCTTCTGGCTTATTTTCGCCGAGTAAACGCGTATGAGTCATTAGGCGGGGTATTTCATGTGATTAAAGACGAGTTACTCGAAAAAAACTTGGCCCAAAGACTCTGGGATTTATTTGAAGAGTTACTGCAAGTGATCATCGCTGAGATGGCTGAGCATGGTTTTGTGGACATTTTGGAATTTAAAAATTCCAGTGAGTATCAGTACATAAAAGAACTTTTTGAGGATTCTTTTCTAACAAATCAGTTAAAAAGGATTGAAAAGGCATGCTGAGTTGGAATAATCCGCAAAAACAAAGTGTCGAATTTTAAATATTCGTCCCACGTAAGTCGAGCTTTCGGGGTGCGAAACTTAAGTTAATATTATTTAAGAGGAACGAAAAAAACTGGTGGATTGCTTATTGGTTTTTCGAAAAGGCCTGCATCTTTTATCTGATGCAGGCCTCATAAGGAATTAATCGGATAGACTAAATTGAAATTCTCCCTTAGGATTTGTATCCACGAGCAGATGATGACCTTCGTGAAACTCTCCTTGGAGAAGTTTCATCGCTAAGGGATTCTGAAGCTGTTGTTGGATAACCCGTTTCAAGGGGCGAGCTCCATAGACTGGATCATATCCTTCTAAAGCCAATCTACTGCGTGCAGATTTTGTTAAGTCAAGGGTGATCTTACGTTCAGCAAGGCGTTTGCGGAGCTGGTTAAGCTGAAGATCAACGATTTGGTGAATGTGTTCTTCTCCTAGCGGATGGAACACTATAATTTCGTCGAGTCGATTTAAAAATTCTGGCCTAAAGTACCCTCTTAGTTCCGCTGTTACTTTTGAACGAAGTTCTTCTTGGGGAGCCCTCGTTCTGGTCATTTCTTGAATGAGAGGACTGGCAATATTGCTCGTGAGAATGACGACAGTATTTTTGAAGTTAACCATTCGGCCCTGTCCATCTGTTAAACGACCATCATCAAGAAGTTGCAGTAGGACATTAAAAACATCCCCATGAGCTTTTTCTACTTCGTCAAAGAGTACGACACTATAGGGCTTGCGTCTAACGGCTTCCGTGAGTTGTCCTCCCTCTTCATAACCTACATAGCCTGGAGGAGCTCCGATTAAACGGGAAACTGTGTGCTTTTCCATGTATTCCGACATATCGATACGGACAATGGCTTGCTCATCATCAAAGAGGAATTCAGCAAGTGCTTTGGCAAGTTCTGTTTTACCAACTCCAGTCGGTCCAAGGAAAAGAAATGAGCCTAGTGGACGGTTCGGATCCTGGAGGCCGGCTCGGGCGCGACGAACTGCATCAGCAACGGCATGAACAGCTTCTTCTTGTCCTATCACTCGTTCGTGGATCCGATCTTCCATGTGAACGAGCTTTTCCATTTCACTTTCTATGAGTTTCGTGACGGGTACGTTTGTCCATTTGGCGACCACTTCTGCTACATCCTGCTCATCAACTTCCTGTTTGAGTATGGTATTTTTCCGGGTGCGAAGCTGGTCTTCCAAGGAGCTTAAATCTTTTTCTAGCTTTGGCAATACCCCATACTGGAGTTCAGCTGCTTTATTATAGTCGAAGATTTGTTGAGCTTGTTCCATCTTTGTCCGAGTCTTATCGATCTCCTCTTTTAACTCGTGAATCCGATTGAGTATTTCTCGTTCTCCTTGAAGTTGAGCTTCGAGCGCGGTTCTTTCTTCTTTCATGTTAGCAAGTTCTTCCTCAATCTTGCCGAGTCGTTCCTTACTTCCCTCATCTTTTTCTTTCTTCAAAGCTTCTCGCTCAATCTCAAGTTGCATCATTCGGCGCTTGATTTGATCGAGTTCAAACGGATCGCTAGTAATCTCCATTCGCATACGAGCTGCAGCTTCGTCGATAAGATCAATCGCCTTATCAGGAAGGAAACGATCACTAATATATCGGTCCGAAAGAACTGCTGCTGCAATAATGGCTCCGTCGGTGATCCTAACACCATGATGGGTTTCATAGCGTTCTTTTAATCCACGTAAGATTGAGATTGTATCCTCAACAGTAGGAGCTCCGACCATGACAGGCTGGAAACGGCGTTCCAAGGCAGCATCCTTTTCAATGTATTTTCGATACTCTTTTAAAGTCGTTGCACCCACCATGTGGAGTTCTCCACGAGCGAGCATAGGTTTTAGCATATTACCTGCATCCATCGCGCCTTCGGCTGCACCCGCTCCTACGACTGTATGAAGTTCATCGATGAAGAGAATTACATCATCACGGTCCTGGATCTCCTTAAGGACAGCTTTCAGACGTTCTTCGAACTCTCCCCGGTATTTTGCTCCAGCGATAAGAGCTGACATATCTAAAGTAATGACTACTTTGCCCTTAACCGACTCAGGAACATCCCCACGAACAATTCGTTGAGCTAAGCCTTCGACAATCGCAGTTTTCCCTACTCCCGGTTCACCAATGAGTACGGGGTTGTTTTTCGTCCGTCTTGAAAGAATTTGGATAACCCGACGGATTTCTTCGTCCCGGCCAATCACTGGATCAAGTTTTCCACGACGGGCCTGTTCAACGAGATTCCGACCATATTGCTCGAGAGCGCGATAGGTTCCTTCTGGGGTCTGGCTCGTAACTCGTTGTGTGCCTCGAACTTCACGAAGGGCTTGAAGCAGCTTTTCACGATTCAGACCTTCTTGTTTGAGAATTTTCTCAGCAGCTCCCCCAGCTCGATCGAGTATCGCGAGTAAAAGGTGCTCAGTGCTTACAAACTCATCACCAAAGGTTTCCATCTCATCATGTGCAGAAACCAATAGTGTTCTTAGTCGAGGAGAAATCATAAGTTGGACATTGGACCCACTCATGCGTGGAAAACGATTAACTTCCAAACGCACTTTTTGTGCCAAAGCTCCTACGGCAAGGTTCAATTTTGTGAGCACTTGGGGAACGACGCCCTCCCCTTGCTCAAGGAGAGAGAGCAGCAGATGCTCAGGCTCCACTTGACTATTGCCGTTTCTCTCGGCCATATTTTGGGCACTAATAATCGCTTCTTGCGATTTTTGGGTAAAACGGTTGGTGTCAAAAGACATCTGAGATCACTCCTTTGGGCTTGTGTTAGATGGTTTCTTGATATTATTATAATCTTCAATAAGTCTAAGGTCAATAAAGGTCAGACCGAAATTTGACCTTTATTGACTAAAATAATATCTGACTAAAGCTAATCTGACTGCTTGCCTGAAAAGAGGAATCCCCAAAAGTGGTAGTCACTTTTGGGGATATTAGATAAAAATTTAGGTCCAGATTTGGATCGACCCGGGTATAAGGGAAAAGTGAACAGGAGTGCAGCCTGGCTGCTCTCCGTCAAGATCGAGAAGTCCAGGTGGATCTGATTGAATTATAACGTTTTTTCCTCTATACACAGCCACACCGGGAACGTGAAGATGTTTCCCTCGATAAATTTTAGGCAAATGATGTAAAAGTTCAGGGGGTGTAAAATCCCCAAGGATGACGACATCAAAATAGCCATCAGAAAAATCGGCATCTGGTGCGATCATCATTCCACCACCGATATACCGACCGTTGGAGACCATAATACTATTAATGCGCTCATTGACAATGACCTTTCCATCAAGGATGCATTTCATGTGTTTATTACGGTAAGCAAAAATACTCACTAAACTTCCAAATAGAAAGGATAGTTTACCCCCAAAAAATTTACTATGGTGATTAACCCTTGTTACAGTCTCTCCGCCTAACCCAACATCGGCGACATTTAGAAAATATCGATGTTCTATCGTACCGAGGGAGTTCATATATTGAACCTGCCCACAATCGATGGGGACAATCCGTTCTCGGCGTAGTACTTCAAGAAAGGAATTAATGCCCCGACTAAGGTTCAAGGAGCGGAGAAAGTCTCCTCCCGTTCCATGAGAAAGAATTCCAAGGCTTGCTTCTGGGTTGATCAGGGATTGGTTTTCATAGAAGCCGTTCACTACTTCATTGAGCGTTCCATCTCCCCCTACAGATAGAATCTGGTTAAAATCACGTAAAGCTCGCCGAGTCAATTCAGTGGCTTCTCCTGGGCAGGTAGTTAACGCATAATTGAGGTCCACTCCGTTTTTATTCAGAAGTTTTAGGATTCCAGGCCACTCTTTCCCCGTTCGTCCGTTTGCGGAGGCGGGGTTTACAATCGCAAACCAGGGCTTTTCATTCATAGTCTCTATCTCCAGCTTTATTATGTAAAATAGGATTTTTCTTGCTAAAATGACACTATTCTGCATCCTGGAGAGAAAACCCTTTTTAAGAAGGACAATTTCTTAGGGGTTAGTTGTAATCATCTGCACCGGGTAGCCCGCTTTTCCTAATCGCTTGATTATTCGTTGTTGGTGCTCAAAATTCTGAGTTTCCAAGGTCATACTTACACGGGCATACCGTAATGGAATGCGTAAGTCGTAGCGAGAGTGCTCAACGGTAACGACATTGCCACGTTCATGGGCGATCAGCTCGAGTACTTTTTCAAGATTTCCTGGCTTATCAGGTAGTATTGTCTGAAAGATCATGGAGCGCCCTGAGCGTCTAAGCCCTCGTTCAATAATCTGTGCGAGGAAATTAACATCGATATTTCCACCACTTAGGATAAGTACGGCATTCTTTCCAGTTAAATCCACTTTGCGCTGGAGAGCTGCTGCGATAGTTACGGCCCCTGCTCCTTCAGCAATGCTCTTCGTACGTTCCATCAAGGTAAGGATTGCTTCACTGATCTCTTCTTCTCCGACTGTAACGATGTCATCAACATAGTCGCTAACGGTTGGGAAGGTGAGGTCTCCTGCGCACTTGACAGCAATTCCGTCAGCTAATGTACTTGCCTGTTCCAGAGGTGCAGGTTTTCCGAGGTGCAAAGCATGCAGCATGCAGGGGGCACCTTCTGCTTCAACCCCAATGACTCGAACCTTGTGATTTAGAGATTTCACGGCGACAGCGATTCCGGCGATTAACCCTCCTCCTCCGATGGGAACAAGGATGGTGTCAACCTCTGGAAGATCCTCGATAATTTCTAAACCAATTGTTCCTTGACCAGCCATTACATCCAAATCATTAAAGGCATGTATAAATGTTGCTCCTGTTTCGGACTGAACCTCCACAGCCTTTTGATACGCATCATCATAGACGGAACCCGAGAGGATCACCTTTGCGCCATACCCTTCAGTAGCTGAGACCTTCGTGAGTGGTGCACCTTCTGGCATAACTATTGTGGCCGAGATACCAACTCTTGACGCAGCCATGGCAACGCCTTGGGCATGGTTCCCAGCTGAAGCAGCAAGAACTCCTTTTTTCTTATCCTCTAGAGAGAGGTTGGCAATTTTATTCGCTGCTCCACGAACTTTAAAAGAACCCGTCTTCTGTAGGTTCTCCATCTTGAGGTAGATTTCTCCTCCGGTCAGGGAACTAAATGTCGTAGAATGATCAAGTACCGTCCGATGAACGAAGGGTTGAATTGTATTTCGCGCTTCTAAGATCTGCTTTATGGTGAGTAATTCTGGCATGTTAACGCTCCTAACCCATAGTATAAGCAAACAGTCAAGGAGTAGTATGTATCGAAAAGAGCTCACCTATCCCCGATACACATTCGGGAGGGTGAGCTCTTTTTACCATTAATAGAATTTTGAGTGGAAGCTACTCAAATCTCTTTGCCTAGAATCATCTGGACCCGTTTGAGGAGATCATTTTTTACCTGTGTAAGAGTGTCCTGAAGTGTATTTGGGTTTGAGCTCTTCACATTAAAATAGAACTTGATCTTAGGTTCTGTGCCCGAAGGACGAGCCATAACAAAGCCACCCCCATGGAAGGAATAACGCAGGACGTTGGATTGGGGTAAGCTGAGAGGATAGTTTTCCTGATCTTCTTTCGTAAGTCGTTTCCCCATTCGAAGCTCATAGTCATCAATTCTTTCGATAGGTATTTCGCCTAAGCAGGAAATTTCTGCAGTTCGGAGTCCCGCCATTATTCTATCCATTTCCTCCTTTCCTTCTTTCCCTTTTAAGGTGATTGAAACCTGGTCATCGGCGAAGTATCCATACTTCTGTGAGATTTCATTGAGGACATCTATTAAAGTACGACCTTCGACTTCTTTATAGTAAAGCGTTGCTTCAGCAAGAAGAACAGCAGCTATGACAGCATCTTTATCCCGAACGAAGTGCCCAGCCAAATATCCGTAGCTCTCCTCGAAACCAAATTGGAAGTTCCCTGAACCGTTTTCTTCCATCTCATGTTCTTTTTCGGCGATAAACTTGAAACCAGTGAGTACATTCTCCACACGAGCACCTAAGTCCTTAGCAAGAATGTCGGCACAGTCCGTTGAGGCGATGGTCTTGATAATGACGGCATCCTGTGGAAGAATTCCTAATTCCTTTTTTTGAGTCAAAAGATAGTAGGTTAAAAGAGTGCCAACTTGATTTCCAGTAAGCTGGCGGTAATCTCCCTCGGGCGCATGGATAACTATTCCTAGCCGATCGGCATCTGGGTCAGTAGCAATCAAAAGATCTGCCTTAAGCTCTTTGCCGTGCTTGCGAGCCAAATCAAAAGTCGATGGGATCTCAGGGTTCGGATAGGGTACGGTTGAGAATTCAGGGTCCGGTTGTTCCTGCTCTGGAACAACAAAGACGGAGGAAAAGCCAAGTTCCTGTAGTGCTCGACGAACCGGGATATTTCCAGAGCCGTGGAGAGGAGTATACACTAGTGAAAGAGTGCTGCCTTTGGCCAGAATAAGTTCCGGGTGAAGAGCAAGTTTTTTGACTTGGCCTAAGTAGGCGTAATCGAGCTCTTCACCGATCATGACTAATAGACCCTTTTTTTGGGCTTCATCCTCTGAGAGAGGATGAAGATCATTCCAAGTCTCACGAGCGTTAATCCGTAAAAGAATTTGATCTGCTCGATCAGGTGGTACTTGTCCCCCATCCTCCCAGTATACCTTATATCCGTTATACTCCTTCGGATTATGGCTAGCAGTGACTACAATTCCTGCTTGGGCCTTCAGGTGACGGACAGCGAAAGAGAGTTCCGGTGTCGGCCGAAGGGAATCAAAGAGATAGGCTTTAACACCGTTTTGCGCCAGAATAAGAGCAGCTTCTAAGGCGAATCGATCAGAATAGCGGCGGGAATCATAGGCGATAACAACCCCACGCTTCATTCCCTCTTCCCCACAATCTCGGATATATTCTGCCAGGCCTTGGGTTGCTTTTCGAATGACATAAATATTCATTCGGTTGGTTCCTGCTCCAAGTATCCCACGTAGTCCTCCCGTACCAAACTTAAGGTCGGTATAAAAACGGTCTTCAATCTCTTTCGAATCACTTATTCCTACTAATTCCTGCCGAGTCTCCTCATCAAAGTAGGGGTCTGTTGACCAAAGCTGATAACGTTCTTGAAACATTCGATTGATACTCCTTTCTTTGTTAAAAGAAGCTCACAGGTTATTTTTCCTGTAAGCTTCTTGAATTTATCGAAATACCTTTTAAGTACATAAGGATAAGTTATGCTAAGAAAAGTGAATAAATGTATGTTAAGCTCATTTACGAAAGCTCAAATGGCGTAAGACTACTGCACTTGTTAAGTGGGCGTAATCCTTGAGCATGAGCTTCTAAGGCTGAGTCACAGGATAAACAAGAACCCCGACGAGCCCTGGTCCAGTATGAACTCCTAAGGCGGGGCTAATCTGGCCAAAGAAGACTTCTTTAATATTTGGATGTTCACGCGCGATATTTTCTAAGACACGGGCTTCTGGTTCAGACCCTCCATGCACGATTGCGACATTAGACAGAGTCTCTTTAACGTGGTCTTTGAGAACGTCAGCAAGTTTTTTAAGGGATTGTTCTCTACCCCTTACTTTTGAGTAGGTGAAATACTTTCCTTCTTCATTAATAGAAATAATTGGTTTAATGTTGAGTAATTCGCCTATCGTTCCGGCCACATAACCGATTCGGCCACCTTTTTTCAAATATTCTAGAGTTGATAGGACGTAAAATGCTTTTACTTGCACGATAACTCTTTTCGCAGTTGAAACAACTTGCTCAAATTCAACCGTTCGACGGCTCTCACGTGCAGCTTCTAAAACTGAAAAACCTAAACCCATTGATAGAGTTTTTGAGTCGATGACCTCAATAACCATATCTTTAAATTCCTGAGCAATCGAAGAAACCGCTTGATAGGTTCCACTTAAACCACTCGAGAGATGTACTGCTAAGATATGCGTGACTTTTTGTTCTCGAAGTCGGTTGAATACATCCATAATTTCGGCAGGCGAAGGTAAGGAGGTTTTGGGAACCTCCTGCTCAAGTGAGTCGTACACTTCTTGTGGATCAATATCTACCCGATCGCGAAATTCGCGGTCATGATAGAGGATATGTAAAGGTAACACCTCAATTCCATATTCCTGGATAATCTCGGGTTCCAAGTCACAGGCGCTATCTGTAATGATAGCTATCTTCGTTTCTTGGGGTACAGAAGTCTTAGACATTCGTACGCTCCTTTCTATTTTAAAGTTTTAAATTAGTAACCTAAAGGCATTCTTAAGCAGCTTTTAAAAATTTAAAATCTAAAGGTAGTATATCATAAAATTTGAAATTTCTTTAGAAATTTATCACAATCAAAATAATCCAACTATTTATTGGAGAGCAAACTCTAAAACTTTGTCATGGACTTCTTGAAAAGCGGTAGGATGCTCTTCAATTTCTCCCGCTTTATCAATGCCACGATACAGACAAGAGCCAAAGTATTGAATATCGAGGACGTGGAAAAGATTCTTAACTGAACGTTCCGCACAATCAAAGACATCAGGGAAACGAGTACCCGCTGTAGAGAGGAAGAGGCCTCGCCGAGTTAGCCGATTCGAATCTTTAATAACTTGCTCTTTAAAAACGTATTTTAAAGCCCAGTAAGGCTGCATTCGATCGATTATAGCTTTCATCTGGGCGTTAATTCCCATGAAAAATATTGGGGCAGCGATAACGATACGATCGGCCGCAATAAGGCGTTCCTGTAGATATTGAAGATCATCGGTTTGAATACACTTTCTAGTTTTAGTACATGCATTACAACCCATACATGGAGAATACTTCAAATCACGTATAGATAGGGTTTCTGTTGTATATCCTGCCTGTGATAAGGTGTTCATAGCGTGGTGTAATAAGCGGTCAGTATTTCCATTACGACGAGGGCTTCCAGCGATACCTAAAACATGAAGAGTCAAAATTGATCACTCCTTTTTTGAAGTATAAAAAAGGATTTACATTTTTAAGCAATTATACACTAGATGCTATTAATAGTAAAAGCGAGTTCGCTATTATCATAGGAACTCGCTTTCAGAATGGTTCACAGAAAATATACTGGTTAGGCATCGCATTTTGGGTAACCGACAAAATACCAGATCCTTTCTATGTGCTTTTTCGGCTTTCTCAGCTCTTAGGTTCTTGCATTTCACTTGTTTTTGGATCGTGAATTCTAAGTGGCTCGAGGCCGATAGAAGCTAAAATAGCTTCAATTACAAGCTTATCATTTTCGCTCATTGAACTCCCCCCTTCATTAGTGTTACACCCTATCATAACTGTACATCATGATTAAATCAATAGAAAGAATATGTTAAGACAGGGTGGATTACCCAAAATTCCAAAATTCATAATAAATATATTCACCATTATGAACTATTATTACTATATTGATGGTAAATAAAATGCTTCTGCAAAGAATTAACAAGAAATATTTTCTTTATCATATGCATGTTGATCTCTTTTGTTCCAAAAAAGGCCGACTAAGGCAGTGAGTAAAGTCGCTATGGATAAACGAACGAGTAAGAGTGGCCATACTGGAATTCCTAGGGGTATAAAGATTAAGGTGTCTTCAACTACTGCATGGGATGAGACCAAGAATACGGTTGCTAAGTACATATCTTTTTGAGAAACTCCATCTTCCCGATAGGATTCGAGCATTACTCCCGCTCCATAAGCAAGCCCAAAAGCAAGTCCAGCGGCTAACGTCAATGAAGTGTTTTCTTTCATACCCAAAAAACGGGTAGCCGGAGAAAGCCAATGGGAGATGATCTGGAGCCAGGATAAGTCCTTGAGAATTTGGATGAAAATCATGATAGGGATGACAATCATTGCAATTTGTAATATTCCTAGACTTGCACTTTGAAGTCCATTCCAGAGAATTTGATCCCAACCGTTTAAGACTTGACTTGATGAGGAAACGAGTCCGTATTGGGCGGGTTCATTTCCTCCCTGCCAGAATAAGTTGATGACTAATGCAGACATGATCGCTAGACCGATACGAATACCGATAATGACCCTGAGTTTGAGCCCTAACTTCGCAGCAACAGACGATTCGATGAGTAAATTATGAGAGAAAGAAAGCATCATCGCTAGGATGAAAACGTGTTTTACAGAAAGATCTAATGAAAGGATTGCTCCAATCGCTGCATAGATATTAAGAAAGTTTCCTAAGACAAGGGGAATGGCTGCTTCACCTGGTAAGCCTATCCATTTCATCATTGGTGTAAGAATTTGGATAATCCATGGTAAGACGGGTGTATGCTGTAAGACTTTAACGAGTACAGTAATGGGAAAAATGACTTTACTTAATTCCCATGTGGTACGAAGTCCAGAGAGAAGTCCACGCTTTAATGTGTTCATAATAATCCTCCATTTTGTCTACACTAGTTGCGTTTATAAATCATTTCATATTGAATACTAGAAGGTAATATACCTAAGCGGGTCAAATAGGCAGATATCCAATCCTTAGGTTGGTTCGTTAGGTTAAAATCCCCTTCAGTTATCTCTAGAATTGAGGAAATAAGCTTCTCTACTTGCTCCCATGAACTTGTCCAAGTATCTAATAATGTAGTGTAGTTCTCACCCGTGAAGAGCATACCTGAGTTCCCTTGCAAATTAAGCCAGGCTTTTAAAGAGGAATAACGTTTCAGATGATTTTCTCGGCGTTGCCAGGAGGGAGAAAATTCCGCACGGGCTCGAGCCTCAAAGTATTCAGATAAAGGGACTTCTCGAAAATATCGACACACTTTCTGGGATAAGCCGGACTTAAAGGTCCCTGCGAGTAGCCTATAGACATGGAGCTCTCTCATGAGTCTAAAGCCAACCGCTTCATAGACTTTAGCCGCATGATTTTGAGTTAAGACCTCGAGCTGAAGCCGCTCAAGACCAAGGTCTTGAGCATACTGTATCTGAGTTGACATTAAAGGTGCAAAGAGATGTTTGCCACGAAAGAGTGGGTCAATACTTGTACCTGCAATCCAACCGTCTTCATTCTCTACACTAAGTAAAGCAAAACCAACAATTTCTCCAGACTCTCTGAGTGCGACCGAGTGGAATAGATCTACCTGGCATTGGTATAGCCAAGCCTTCATCTGTACTTCAGAATAATTGGTTTCAAATTGATAGCCTTGCCAACATCGGTTCCAAGCTTGTGTGATTTCATATATACTTGAATTGTCTAAGGTGGAATATTCGAGCATCGAAATTCTCCTTTAGGTGTGTGCTATTTTTGAATAAGTGCTAAATCTTCATTCAATTCGCACTAATCATAAAACATCTTAAAAATTGTATAACTTATTTTATTCGTTTTAAAGTGTAATTTTTCCTTCTTGTTTGACTCATTATTAAAGTCATACTATGATAAAGTGACTATAGCTAAATTCAGTGAGGGGTGTTTTTGTATGAATCCACATTCGATTACCCAAGAAGAATTAAACCATGTTTATTCTTTACTGGATTTTATCCAGGCGAGTCCTTCGGCTTACCATGCAGTACAAAGTGTCGAGGAAGTTCTAAAAGCACAGGGTTTTAAAGAACTCAAATTCGAAGATAAATGGTCTATTCTTCCACAAGAACGGTATTATGTGACAAAGAATGGAACGGCATTAATAGCCTTCATTTCGGGCGAGGATCACCCCGAGAATACAGGTTTCCATATCGTAGGCGCCCATACGGACAGCCCGAGCTTTAGGCTTAAGCCCTCTCCGGAAATTTCGGCAGAAGGACGTTACCTTAAGTTAAATGTTGAGACCTATGGTGGACCCATTCTAAATACATGGCTCGATCGTCCCCTATCCGTCGCAGGTCGTGTTGTCCTTAAAGGGGAATCGATTCTAAAACCGCGTAGCATGCTCATTCATAGTCCTAGCCCAATTCTCGTGATTCCTAATCTGGCTATTCATATGAACCGAAAAGTGAATGAAGGAATCGAGTTGAATAAACAAAAGGACCTCCTCCCTTTACTTTCGACTTTGGGAGAAGGTTTGGACAAAGACGGAATTTTAAATGGACATCTAGCTGAATTACTCAATATCCGATCTGAGGATATCCTAGATTTTGATTTATTCTTATATGAGTTTGATAGTGGTAATGTCATAGGCCTCAATCAAGAGTTCGTCTCAAGTAGTCGCTTAGACGACCTAGCTATGGTTCATGCAGGGGCCTGGGCGCTATCTCAGGTACAAGGCAACGAAGCTACGGCAGTGCTTGCATGTTTTGATCATGAAGAAGTAGGTAGCACCTCCAAACAGGGGGCTGCCTCTCCCCTTCTCGCTCATGTCCTAGAACGGATACTCCTTGCCCAAGGAAAAGGGCGTGAAGCGTACTTCCAGGCTTTAGAACGTTCTTTCATGATATCAGCGGATATGGCACATGCTCTCCATCCGAATTTAGGAGAAAAGCATGATCCTGTTAATAAACCTGTGTTAAATGGTGGGCCGGTCATTAAGATTAGTGCCAATCAAAGTTATACAACCGATGCAGAATCTTCGGTGATGTTTGAGGGGCTATGTCAACTTGCCAAGGTCCCTGTGCAAAAATTTGTGAATCGATCCGATGAACGTGGAGGTTCAACGATCGGCCCTATCTCCGCCACTCACTTAGAAATTCGCTCGGTGGATGTGGGAAATCCGATTCTAGGGATGCATTCCATCCGAGAATTAGGTGGAGTGAAGGATCATTTGGCGATGAGCAAGGTCTTTCGGGAGTTTTTCGGAATCTGATTGATCGATATCTCATGGTAAAGACCGAAGGAACAGAAGGAGAAATTTATACTAAGAAATTGTAATTGGGGGCCTTAATAAGAGGTCCCCAATTTGTATCCCCGATTTTCTACCCCAGCCTGATGGGAACTCTAAAATAGTTCTTGCTTCCTTTATATAAGGGGAGGACTCTCCAGGTTTAAGGTCATCAATTATATGACAAACTCTTCCGTCGCAATCCAGGAACCAAATGGATAAGGAGTATTTCATTCCATGCATATGTACTTGTTTACAGGGAATGAGCCATAGCCCTTGCCCTAGCTCGAGTTTTGGACGGCCAAGCAGACCGCGTAATCGAAGCCAAAAAGTGTCAGCTAGGAGAATTTTTTCAGCTATAGATTCGTTAGTCCGTTGATTCGTTAGTCGAACGAAGGTCATCTTGGGTCTCCCTTCTTTAGCCCATTCTTTGTGTTAGAGCTGAGTTGAGTTCCGTCTTAGAGATACACTTTTATTATGGGTTTATTTCGTTGTGAAGTTTAGGATGATCTGAATGACAGCTGGTCCAAGAATAACGATAAAGACACTTGGAAAGACGAAAAAGACTAAGGGTATCATCATTTTGACAGGAGCCTTTTGAGCTTTTTCTTCAGCACGTTGACGGTGTTTCTGTCGAATCTGTATGGATTGATTCCGTAATACGCCTCCGATCGAGATTCCAAGCTGATCTGCTTGAACAAGAGAAGCGACGACGTTGTTCAAATCCTCAACTGAATTTCGTTTGCTTAAATCTCTCAGGGCGTCCCGACGAGGGCGTCCCATCTTAATTTCTTGAAGAACTTTAAAGAACTCTTCCGCAAGGGCTCCCTTTTGTTTTTCAACGACTTTAAGTAAAGCGGCATCAAATCCTAAACCAGCCTCAACACTAACAGTGAGTAGGTCTAATACATCAGGAAGTTTTTTTTCAATTTCTTGTTGTCGTTGCTTTGTCCGTGCTTTAAGCCAGCTCCGAGGAAAAAGATAGCCAATCAGTATACCAAAGACTAGGGCTTCTATTCGCATGAGGGGACTAGCATGAAGTAGAGAAAAAAGTCCGAAAAAGAGCAACCCAAGTAAAATGGCTAGTCCATATTGAAGTCCCTGCCATTCCCCTTCGTCCCATTGTCCATTTAGTCCTATGGTCCCAAGCTCTTTTTGTGTTCGGTCTTTTCCTTTCGAGGAAGTCAGTCGGGAAAATTGTGACCCAAGGGTATGGAGAAAGGGACGGAGGATACGTTCCTTTAATGGTGGTACCTCGTCTGAGACCGAGGGTTCAATCCGCCCTAAAGCCCGTTGAATTCGTTCTTGGGGGCTATTATCTACTCCTCCGGCGACTATCGCTAGGACAGCAAAGAGAACAAAACCAAAAATACTCAGTAAAATTAGAGGTTCGATCATAAGTCATCCCCTTAATTTTCTTCTTACATCCAAGTTGGACTGTTACATTGGAAAAAGTTATTACGCTTCAACATTAATAATTTTGCGGATGATGATAAACCCTATACACTCCGAAACAAGCCCCGCGCCGAGCATAATCAAACCTATAGGGTGGGTGATGAGTAATTTAAGATAAGATGGATTTATAACGCTGAGTATTGCAGCAATTGCAAAGGGTAGACCCGCAATAATAAAACCAGACATCCGCCCTTGGGCGGTTAAGGTTTTGATTTCCTGATGAATGCGTATTCGATCCTGAATTGTGGCATGAATATTCATGAGGACTTCGGCGAGGTTTCCCCCTACTTGTCTTTGAATGAGAACAGCTGTGACAAGAAGGTCCAGATCGTCGCTGCCAACTCGCTCCGCAAGATGAAGGAGCGCGGTCTCTGTGGAAGTTCCATACGTCATTTCCTTAAGAGTGAGTTTAAATTCTCCAGAGATTGGGTTAGGCATCTCCTGACTGACCATTTCCATAGCCTGCAAGAGAGAAAAACCAGCACGCAAAGAGTTAGCTAAAATCAATAAGGAATCCGCTAACTGATTATTAAATTGCTTACGTTTGCGTTTCTGTGCAGATTTTAACCAAAGTTTGGGGATGAACCCCCCAGTGAATAGGAATAAAAGGCTGAGGAGTACATTTTGCAGAATAAGCATCCCAGCGAGATAAAAAACAAGGGCTAAAAAGCCTTGCAATACAAGAAATTCTCCGCCTTTAAGCTGAATATCACCTTGCATGAGTTCTCGATCGATTTTTTCACTCCACCGCTTAGGAGTTAACCCCCCTAAACGGGAAAGAAAGACTTTGACATCTTTTTTATCGGAAGTGGAAACATGTGGGTTGCGTATTGCAGTAAATCTCTGAAGCTTCTCCTCTAAAGTTTCTTTACGCTTTGAAAGTGCCATAATCGTGAGGTAGACGAAAAGAAAGGCAGATACCGCAGCTATACAAATTATGAGATTATATTGACCTATGAGCATTATGGAATCCCTCCTTGTGAATTGGAGAGTTTTTCACTTAATATATCCAACCTAATTCGTTCTTAGATTAGGGTCAGTGACCCTTTCATTGAGGAAAAGTGTTTCAGGTAAGGCTTGCCCAGTCGCGTTGAGTTTCTCCATAAAGTGTGGCCTTATTCCAGTGGCTCTGAAGTAGCCTTGTACCTTTCCCTGTTTATCAATGCCAGTCTGTTCAAACCGAAAAATATCTTGAAGGACGATAATATCCCCTTCCATTCCTAAGACCTCTGTGATGTGCGTGATCCGCCGACTTCCGTCTCGGAGACGACTCTGCTGAACGATGACATCAATAGCACTGGAAATTTGCTCGCGAATCGCCCTAATCGGCAGCTCCATCCCAGCCATGAGTACCATGGTTTCCAGTCGGGAAAGCATATCCCTTGGAGTGTTTGCGTGTCCTGTAGTAAGCGAGCCGTCGTGCCCTGTATTCATGGCTTGGAGCATATCCAGAGCTTCCCCGCTTCGCACCTCACCGACGATGATACGCTCGGGACGCATCCGTAATGCGTTGCGAACTAGGTCGCGGATGGTTATAGCCCCTTTTCCCTCAATGTTTGGAGGGCGGGTTTCAAGAGTGACAACATGTGTCTGACGAAGTTGAAGTTCAGCCGCATCCTCGATAGTAAGTATCCGTTCGTCTTCTGGAATAAAGGCCGAAAGTACTCCTAAGGTTGTCGTCTTACCTGAGCCAGTTCCACCAGAGACTACAATATTGAGACGTCCTTTGACACAGGCTTCAATAAATTGGGCCATTTCCGCTGTGAGCGTCCCGAAGCGGATCAGGTCCTCCACTTTAAAAGGGTCCTTGGCGAATTTTCGAATGGTTAAAGTAGGTCCATTTAAGGCAAGCGGTGGGATAATAGCATTAACACGTGAACCATCAGGAAGGCGGGCATCGACCATAGGCTGGCTTTCATCAATTCGACGCCCTAAGGGAGCAACAATCTTCTCAATGATATGAAGAACGTGGTTATCGTCATAGAAGCTAACTGGAACAAGTTCTAGCTTCCCTTTGCGCTCGACATACACTTGGCGAGGCCCGTTGACCATAATTTCACTGACATCGGGGTCGTTTAATAAGGGATTAATAGGTCCGAAACCCAGAATTTCATCCATGATATCTTGAATAAGTCGTTGCTTATCCAAGCGGGGAATCGTCAATCCTTGGGCTTCAATTTTCTTCTCAAACATTTCTTCAACCACGGGACGCAGGGTCTCCGAGGTTAACTCATCGGTTTGTGACATATCTATAGTCTGTATAACCTCGTGGTGGACGTGATCTTTGAATTCCTTCCACGGATCATTGAGCTGTAGCGTTCGGTTCGCACGTACATCTTGTAGTGTTTCCTCAGGATTCTTTTTCTCTTTTTCTAAGCGTTTAAGCAAGGACATGGGTTATCCCTCCTAGAAGCCAAACACACGACGAAGTCCATGGAGTGACTTTGAACGGTTTGGTACGTGCTCAGTAGACATGGCTGTAATCTGTGCTGCTTCGCTTTTTTCAGTTAAGAATGTTGCGGCGATTCTCCGGATGCCTTCAGCTGCTTTGCTTTGAGGATTATGCTCGACGAAAGGTATTCCTTTATTAACAGCATTGACTAAGGTTTTCCCATCGCTCAGGATTTCAAAGCTAACCTTGAAATTAAGGGATTTTTCTATATCCGAGAGGTCTAAGCCCATTTCTCGGCTAGAGCGATTCAATATAACCTTTACTTTATCGAGATAATGTAAATCAGACATCGTTTCGAGGCTCAGCTTTGTATTTTTTAAGGCGGGGACCTCCATAGCAACGACAAGGAAAATTTTCTCAGCAAGGTCTAAGCTAAGTAAGCTAATATCTTCAAAACGACTGACATTATCTAGAATGATGAAATCAAAGTGAGGCTTTACTTCTTTTAGAATTTGCTCTATATGTTCCACTGTTACCAATTCCGCATACTCCGGTCGCGTCGGAGCGGCTAAAACCTGAACACCCGAGGAATGTGTCAAAAGGAAGGATTGAATTTCGCTAAATTGAAGATTGCCAGTCTGGGTCAGATCCGCTAGGTTGCGCTTAGGTACTAGGTTTAAAAACACTCCGACATCTCCGAATTGAAGATTAAGATCCATCAAAAGGACACGCCATTTACCTGAGTGAGCGAGTTCAACAGCTAGGTTGGTGGCTAACGTAGTTTTTCCGACGCCTCCTTTTGTACTAAAGAAGGAAAGAATCTGTCCTTTGCGGACATGAGATGCCGCTGCGTTTGGGTGAGGCTGTTCTACTTGGGCTCCGCGTTTACGACGTTCTAATTCATAGACTTTGGCGATAGCGCTTGCAAGCTCATCTCCAGTAAAAGGCTTAACGATATATTCTCGAGCTCCAGCCATCATGGCACGACGTAAATAGGCATTCTCTCCTTGGACAGACATGATGACCACAGAGCTATTAGGTGCGCGAAGAGCTAAGAGTTCCGTCGTACGAATTCCATCCATTTCGGGCATGTTAATATCCATAAGGACGATATCTGGAGAAAGGTCTTCGGCTAAAAGAAGAGCTTCAGAACCTGAGCCTGCTTCGCCAACGACCTCAATATCGGGTTCAAATTCAAGGAGTCGCTGAATACTTTCACGCGTGTCACTGATGTCATCGACTATCAGGATACGAATCTTTTTCAAGATGCTCCCTCCCTACTTATAACGGTTTAAATAGTTTGGATCAATAAATTGATTAGAATTAAATGGAGTCTCCTGGCGAATTTCCTTGTTCGCTGGATTTCTAAGAAGTAACCGAATACTTCCCTTTTCACTTCCTAGAGTGACAGCCATGGCTTGGGGCACAGTAAGTGCTAGTGTATACGATTTCGAATCCCCAACGTTTTTGTCCTTGGCTGCATTATCCCCGACACTTAATACGAGGATATCCTGTGCAGCAAGTGAAGTTAAGGTCTGAGGATTGTTTCCTGCCAAGTCCTTTATATCCATCGTCACCAGAATGTCCACATGATCTCCAGGTCTTACTTTATACCCCACTCCACTAACCAGCCCGATGGGAATGGCGACTGCTCGCTTACCTTCGGGAACAGCCAGTGCACTAGACTCTGGTACGTTAGGAGTTGAGGCTGGGTCGGTAGGTCGCTGTAAAACATTGCTTACAAGTAAATCACCAGCCATTAGGTTGACGAGACTTACTGAACCTATAACACTTTGTATATTAGAAGCCCCACCTTGAGGATATCCTTGACTGGGTACATCCTTGAGCATAACTTGGTCAGGTTGAATAACTGTGCGAGCTGGAATATCAATTTTAGCAACAACTAAGGGTTTTAAAGTCACTGTAGGACTACTTTTCGCATTGTTTAAATAGATGTAGGTTGATCCGGCGGCAATCAATCCGCAGATTAAGGCAAGGAAAAAAAAGCCTTTTCTTTGCATGATGTTTCAACTCCTGTTTAGCGATCCACAAGTTTGGGGGTATAAAGCCCGTAATCAATTTCCGTAGAACCGTCTTCCATTTGTTCCTCTTGTTTAAGGAGGTCGGATAGAAGGCCACTACTCTGTTTGTTAGGTACTAGGCTTTTAATAAAACGCCCCGTAATAATCGATTCGGTACCAGTTCCAGCTACCCCTTCCAAAAAGAAAGCTGCGAAACCAACGATTTTGACTTGACTCACTGTATCCGAACTCTTGGTAATGACTTCTATGATGGGAACGTAAATTATCTCTGGTGCATCTCGATCGTAATTATTGAAGGTGTTACGGGGAACCCGGGTATCACGGGCTAAACGTTCCTCTACCCCTTTTTTTGTTGGACCGCTCATGTTTCCGTTCTCGATATCGACAATCTGCCCTATGCTAAATGTCCCATTGTAGCCATTGGCGAGATCTGTTGTGTAGTCTTTTGCCCCGTTTCCATTCAGTCGAAGGGGTCCAAACCAGCCTTCATATCCTGTGCCCGATGTTTCTTCACCAGAACCGAACTTTAAGGTATAGGTCTCACCGTATACGAAATCCTGTTTTTCGATACTTAAAGGCACAGCGCCGGAAATAGAGCTCGGGGGAAGCATTATTGCACGGGCTGTAGCGGATAGATTTCCTTCGGTAATACCCCAGATTTTTGCGAGATAGGTAGGTACTTTTTTCTTGGCGGAAACTATAATTTTTGAATTTCGTGCTTCGAAGTCAACAGCTATCTCAGAAACGTTATTAAGCGTAGCATAATCTTGGGCAACCTGTTCAGCGCGTGAAGGGTCTTTGGGGAGCTCTTGGACCCCGGCCAAAGCCGCAGCATCGACTGCATTTTGTAATTTAGCTTTCTGTGCGTAAAACATTCCTACATCGGTTACTAACGCCCCGAATCCCAGAAGTGTGGTAAGTCCTAAGGCAACGAGGATTACAACACTTCCCCGTTCCTTTTTTGATCCTTTCATATCCTCTCCCTCAATCCCTTCACATGCATTGATTACTCTAACCTCATATTGAGGGTTGAGTTAACGACTACAGGGTTTGGAATAACGTTACTGATGATTGGTATTATCAACTGAACTGGATACGTCACTTGAACGGAGACCCCTTGACCGGATTGACGATTAAGTTGATTAGGAGTAATTTCAACAGTCAGTGCGGAGGAATTTAAGGCCGGTGCGGCATTAAGTACCGCCTCACGGATTTCGAGATCTGTTCCTCCTATGGTGGCGAGACGAGCCCCTGCTCGAGCGGCGCTGCTAACCGTGATATAGGCGTGACCAATTCGGCCCATTTCAATCACTCCAAAGAGAAGTAGAAAAAATAGTGGAATAACAAGGGCCATTTCGACAAGAGCTTGTCCGTGTTGCTCTCGGCGGAGTTTCATCATATTATCACCCTCCTAAGGGGAAGACGAAGGCAAGAACAGTTCCGAGGACGATGGCTATTCCGTAGGGGAATTTTTCTTGGCGAGCCTCCCTCATGTCTTCCTTAAGAAAACTTAGGTTAGAGAACAAAGGGAGAATAAGGAAGAAACGTTTTAGGGTGACTCCTAGTGCTTT
Organism: Desulfitobacterium elongatum; assembly: GCF_055378975.1. Taxonomy (NCBI): domain Bacteria; kingdom Bacillati; phylum Bacillota; class Clostridia; order Eubacteriales; family Desulfitobacteriaceae; genus Desulfitobacterium; species Desulfitobacterium elongatum. The sequence goes on from NZ_AP038772.1 coordinate 2,372,288, forward strand.
GCGTCGTAACAGCAAAGCGGCAGAAATAATACCGCCGATAATTGCTCCATAAAGGAAGCTGTGGACTACAAAGTTTGGTCCTCCGAAGGCTCCGATTACGGCGAGCAGTTTAACATCTCCTGCTCCCATGCCACCGAGGAAGTATGGGAGCAGTAAGAGAATAAAACCGAGAAAAGTACCGTAAAGGCTAATTCTAAGTCCAGTGAAACCTCCGCTAAATGCGTGTAGAGTTAAGGCGAAGAGGAATGCTGGACCGAGGAGCTTGTTATAGATTCGCTGTTCCCGCCAATCCGTAAAGGCGGCGATGCTTAAGGTTAAACCTAAAGCGACTTCATTGAGACCCAATATCTATGCCTCCTTTGGAAACGACCCTACTGCAAGCAGTAGGGTCGTGAATAAGTTTGACTTCAGTAATAGCATAAGTTTAAAATAATTTGCGACTAGAAGATTCTCTTTATTATAAAAATTTCATTCACCTAATTTAGTACCGATTGCATTGAATTTGGCAGTTAGGTTAGTTCCAATTAAGGCAAGTGCAGTAATAACAACTACTGCGACCAATGCAATAATTAGTCCATACTCGGTCATCGCTTGACCTTTCTCGTCCTGAATAAGCCCAAGTAATTTTTCTTTCATATTAAAAGCCTCCTTAATATTTTTCTGAGTCCGACTTGTCCTCTTGTGATATTAGTATATAAAGAAACTAGTCTTTGTGATATCGAGCATTAGTCTCGATTAGAACGGCTAGAAGTCACGTTTTTACCTGTTCTATTTGGATCAGGCGCTAGGACTTAAGACTAATGTGCGTGGACGAAGGGACCAGGACGATATAAATTTCATAGTAGAAAATGCAGGAAATAAGAGGAATACCGAGGAAAAGAGTGAATCCTGGATTGTTTTTTTATTGCCAAGAATGTATGACTCGTTAATATAGAAATTACTCATAAGAAAAGACCGGCAAATAGCCGATCTCATTTACTGTAAAGAATTTTGAATCATCCTTTTGATGTAAGCTGATGACCTCGTTACTCTCGCCAATAATAGTCAAGTGGCTCATTATCCTCTATTGATGGGAGGCCTTCTGGGAAGGTCGTAAGCATCGTCTGTAAAAAAGCGGTGGCGTTATCCTTATGGACTGGAAGTATCACAAACTGGTCTTTTTCTTCAACTGCCAGATGTACTGCTACCAAATCTTCTAGCTGCGTGATTTTTTGCCCTGTGTGTTGACAAATTACGAATCCCTGTTGGTGGAGAAGCTTTTCAAAACTTTTTAGGCCTAGGACTAGGTTTATTTGATACATTTATTATAGCCCCTATCTGCAGTGATGCGGTTTTGGTATTATATTTATGCGAGATGATTTAATTTCAGGATATAGAAAACTTACTTCTGATGGAGTTTTATACTCCAACTGATGTAAGTTGCACTTATCAAGGGACTTAACACCACTTATCTGCAATTTAATGAGCTAGGTATTGGTGTTGGTTATTCATTAGGACAGTTAAAAATAGTAATTTTTTTGTGGTTAAGTTTAATCTTAACCTTGGTAAGAGTGAGGAAGAGGGATTCAAAACGATGGAGCATCAGATTAAGCGCCCTTTAGATATTGTTCTCTTTGATGCGAATAGTTATTATGCAAGCTGTCATCAAGCGGTTAATCCCGATTTAAAGGGTAAACCGCTGCTTGTGGCTGGAGATCCAAAGAATCGGACAGGAATCATCTTGACCGCGAGTTTTGAAGCACGCTTGCGTGGGGTTAAGACCGCGATGCCATTATCTCAAGCCCTAAGGTGTTGTCCAGATGCAGTAGTCCTCTCCCCTGACTTTCATTTGTACTTAGATCTCAGTGAGAAGATGTGGGAGATTGTTGGACGTTATACGGATAAGAAGCATATCGAAGTGGTTTCTGTGGATGAATGCTTTGCTGATTTCTCGGGATCCCATCTTCTCTTTGGGAGTACGGAGGAGATTGCGCGACGAATTCAGCGAGAAATTCTAGAGGAACTAGGCCTTGGGATATCGGTCGGAATCAGCTACTGCAAGATTCTGGCTAAGCTTGCTAGTGATTATGAACGAGACCCTCGTAGTCGGATTAAACTGCCTCGCAGTTTCACAGTTATTGCCCCAGAGGACTTAAAAAGGAAAGTCTGGCCAATGCAAGTAGGAGATTTATCAGGGATCGGCTCTCAGATGGAGAAGCACTTAGAGAATCTGGGTATTAAAACGATTGGAGATTTGGCACTCTTTTCTTCTAAGGTTTTACAGCAGAGATTCGGAATCTATGGGTTAAAGATTTACGATTGGGCAAATGGACGAGATGAACGGCTAGTTACTCCGGAAGATAACGTCCAGAATCATTCCTTAGGGCGTTCTATTACGTTACCTGAGGATTTGACAGATTCGGAACGTGTTGCAGAGGTGTTACTATCACTTGCGGATAGTGTCGGGAGAAAGGTTCGACATGAGAAAGCCATGGCGCGAACGATCACTCTCTCTATTAAAAATTCAAAATTTAAAACCCGGACCTACTCCATTACTCTCTCTGAACCGACGGATTTTACAGATGTGATTTACAGAGAGAGTTTAAAGCTCTATCAGGAAAAATGCCTTAAAAACGAACCCATTCGCTTGCTCGGTATTACAGCGGGTCGATTACAAAAAGGCAATGAGCAAATGAGCTTATTCCAAGAAGATATTGATGAGCAAAAGGAGTTATCACGCACGGTTGATGAACTCCGGGATAAATACGGGTCAAAAATTGTTATGCGTGGTACCCAACTTCTTAGCTTAAGTCGGGACATATCTAGAAGAAATAAAAAGAAGGATAATTAACTCGGCTTCAGTGTTTTTAATGAAAACAAGAAAAAGTCAGCGCTTATGCTGACTTTTTTAGTGAGTTCACTTATTGATGACACATATATAGTCTTGTCATTGATTGTCATAGTTAACCTTTTACCTGAGGATTCACCATATTTATTGGAATCTCACCTGTGAGTGCTTGGATTAGATTATGGGCAGCTAAGAGTGCCATTTGCCGGCGTGTTTTAATTGTGGCACTTCCGATATGCGGCAATGCGACGAGATTGTGTAGAGTCAGCAAGGGGTGATCTGTTGGGAGAGGTTCGATATCATAGACATCTAAACCAGCGGCAAAGATTGTTCCTTTTGCGAGTGCGTTATATAAAGCATTTTCGTTGACAATACCGCCACGTGCTGTATTGATGAGAATGGCCGTTGGTTTCATAAGTCCGAGTTCTTTTTCTCCAATTAAGTTCCGAGTTTCGGGGGTAAACGGTGTCATGATGCAGACAAAATCTGATTCTTTTAAAAGTTCTTCTAAACTCCGATATTCTACTCCTAGGCTCTCTTCTACCTCGTGTTTACGACTACGGTTGTGATAGAGAAGCTTTATATCAAAGCCTTTAGCTCGCTTTGCTAAGGCCTCCCCTATTCTCCCCATTCCTACGATCCCTAAGGTTGAGCCGTAGATATCTTGACCGGCAAGTAGCATCGGAGACCAGGTCTTCCATTCTCCTTTGCGTAGAAACTGGGTGGATTCTTCCATCCGCCGAGCAGTCATCATGAGAAGAGCAAACGTGAGATCCGCGGTTGTTTCTGTGAGGACTCCAGGAGTATTTGTCACCATAATCCCTCTTCTGGTCGCCGCTTGAACATCGATATTATTATATCCGACCGCCATATTGCTGACTATTTTTAGATGCTTTCCCTTAGCTAATAAGGAATCATCAATTGATTCAGTAAGTAAGCAGAATAGCCCCTCAACCTCTTGAATTTCTCTTTCTAAGACTTCATGAGGAACGGGAATATCGGTTTCAGTCCAAGTCTTTACCTCACAGCTTTCTTGAATTTTCGCGAGAATATCTTCCGGGATCATCCGGGTAACATACACCTTTGGTTTCAAAATAAGCACCCTTTTCTTCACGTAATAATTTCAATAATTTAGCTTAGCATACCAACATAAAAAATCAAAGAGCGCCCCGCTCTACAGGACGCCCTTTGACATGAAATTTCAGCGAATTTTCTTTGATTTAGAAAATAACTCCTAAAGCGATCAGGATAAGAATTGCAATTGCAATGATCCCAACACCGACAAATCCACCAAATGGGGCTCCACAGCCACCACCGTATCCGTACATAATAATCCTCCTCCCATAATGTTTGTAATTTAAGAAAGCTGAATTAGAAGACGATACCCATTGCAATGAGTAGAAGGATAATTACAACGACGACCGCAATTCCTGGAAGAAAGTTTGGTCCGCATCCGCATCCATCAACAACGCCTGCACCTAGTGCCATATTCATTCCCTCCTGTTTCTTTGACCTATTTGGGTTTTTCTAATTTAAATTATGTTATAGGCGATACGAATGTTACTATTTATTGGTATATTTAATTATATTTGGTATTATCGTTAAGCGTAAGACTGGGAAACCTTATTCCCTAACTAAATAAGAAAAAACTCCTGAACCATCTGAGGTCAGGAGTTTCTCAAAAAATATTCCCGCAAAGCTCCTCCAACGAAGAAGATTTCCCTGGGGTTAAATCGGACTGAGATTCAAGAGAATTGTGATAAAAAAGCAATACTATAAAACTAGAAAGGCTTGGACCTGTTTCTGATATCCTGGAAAGGTTCTTCGGATTCCCACAAAAGAATGTCCAAAAGTCAAAACGTGGCAAGGTGTTCAAGTGCATTCCCGTAGCAAAAAGTAATGTTGTGGCTCGATTACAAGACACTAATCTGAGACTAAAACAAACCGACATTGACCTAGAGAATGTGACTCGAGAAGAATAACCTCTTTACAAAAAGTGACTGACTTGGAGGAACTCTGCGGGAAACTTGACTGAATCTTTACATTTATATAATATGAAACTGGGGAATGTCCTGTCAATGTTTCTGTCTTATGTAAATAGTGGGATTTTATTAATTGTTATATGGAGGAGTTACTATGAGAGCACAATTCACTTTAACACCAAGCGAGTCAAAACGGCTTATTGCCAAAGGGGTTAAAGCTTTACCGAGTATTCAGAAAGCACTTAACGAGCATACCATCATTTTATCCGGCGGAACAACTAACGGATTCCTGGTAGAAGAAATTCTTGGGGAGTTGATAGAGGAAAAATCTTCTTATACAGTGGGCATTGTAACTGATGGAAAAACTGGGGTTAGTAAGGAAGATAAACGTATTCATCCCTTTATCATAACCAAAGGTAAGGCTCAAGGAAGAGAGGTTCATTGGAAGGAGTTTCTCCCTCAACTAAAGCAAGGGGATATCTTTGTCAAGGGAGGAAGCGCACTGGATCACACTGGATTAGCCGCAGTGTTGGTCTCTGATCCTTTGGGCGGAACGATTGGAGCAGCTCAGGGTTCTCTTTATGCTCGAGGAATTGAGTTAGTAGTTCCAATCGGGCTCGAAAAACTCATTCCCGATGTCCGAGAAGCTGTTGAATTTATGTCTATAGCCCCAGTTACTGAGGCAATAGGAGTCAAGGTCGGGCTTATTCCCATGTTAGGAGCAACGGTCGTTACTGAAATTACTGCTTTGGAGATACTCTTCAAAGTTGAGGCAAAATGCATCGGAGCAGGTGGAGTTGCAGGTTCAGAAGGCGCTGTCATATTAGTCATAGATGGCGCTGAGAACGAGGTGCAAAAAGCTTTGGAAGAGATTCGTACATTAAAGGGTGAGCCACAAGTTCGATAATTCAAGAAAACTCACAAGGGTTATTAGTAGAAAAAGTCGCAATAGTTCTTACGAGATACTGACTTCCAGAATATTTTCCATTGTTAACCCTCATCATTAAGTAAGCTATGCATTGCTTGGCGTTCATCGGAGGATTCATCGTAATTTCGAATAATTTCAACATCTATAGTAAAAAGGAGCATTATATAGATAATCACAATGCTCCTTTTGAAGTATCCGGCAAAATATAATTTATTCTCATTAGGGCAAAAAAGTGCTGAACCTTCTCTGGTTCAGCATGAATTGGTTTAGTCAATTGGATTAAACACCAGGGATATATAAGACTTGGCCAGGGAAAATCAAGTCAGGATTTCTAAGATTATTTGCAAGGATAATGGCTTGCATCGTGGTTCCAAATCTTTGGGCAATTTTATACACGCTATCTCCTTTTTTTACAACATAGGTTTTTGGCTCAGGGTATGGCAATGGAGTGGGTTGTGGAGCGGGTTGTGGACAATGGTATTCATGATGATACATTCCACACTCTCCATGCTGAGGTGGGTAAGGATAACCAGGATAACTTGGATAACTTAGATCTAGTGTCACTGCACCCGGTGCAAAATCGGGATCTAAATTCACAAGACCTGATGGAGGGAGTTGAGGATAATACATTCCAGGGGTCATTCCTTGCTGCCCCATCATTCCCATACCCATTCCTTGTTGATCCATCATTCCCATTTGTTGATCCATCATACCAGGGGCTCCGCCCATAGGGTTCATTGGATAGTTCATGAGATTTCCTCCCTTATTTCAATTCTATACACTTAAACTTGTTTTTTATCCAAGGTGCCTTTCTTGATAACAATATATGGGAATTAAAGAAATGTGAGTCTGTACTAAGCAATATTTTCCTTTTTAATTTCTTTGAAAAATTAGTGACTTATATTTTCTCACTATAAATCAGTTCACCCATATAATGAGTTAGATTTGAAAAATAAATGAAAGAAATAGACTATTTTAAACTACTCATTAAATAAGAAAATAAGAGATACAAGAAATAACAAGATATAACAAATTAATATTTGAATAACAAAAGGCATAATTACAATAACGTATTGACATTTCATGCTCAAATCTATAATATAATTTACAATAGAATATTGTGTAGTATGGTAGAACAGTAGGAAAAAGGCGATGGTGCACTTCCTGCGGAGGTGTATTTTTTTTTGCCAAATTTAAGAGGAGGACTGTAGGAAATGAAAAAAAGTAGTTTAAACAAAGTTTTAGGAATTGGGCTAAGCCTCGTGCTTGGATTGGGATTAGTGGGCTGCGGCTCGGCTAAACCAGCCGCTGGCGGTGCAGCTTCAAGTGAAAACAAAGAAGTCAAAATAGGAATTGTCCAGATTGTAGAACATCCAGCTCTGGACTCAGCTCGTGAGGGTTTCTTGGAGACCCTAAAGAAAAATGGGTATGAAGAAGGAAAAAATCTGAAGGTTGACTACCAAAATGCTCAAGGCGATCAATCCGTTCTACGGTCGATTGCCCAGAAGTTTGCATCGAGTAAACTCGACCTCGTTCTTGCGATTGCTACCCCTTCTGCGCAAGCTATGGCAAGTGCAAGTCAAAATATCCCGATTTTGATCACGGCCGTTACAGATCCAGTTGAAGCAAAACTCGTAAATACTATGGAAAAACCTGGTACGAACGTCACAGGCACGACAGATATGAACCCAATAAAAGAACAATTTGAACTTTTGAAGAAGTTGGTACCTCAGGCCAAAAATGTAGGAGTAATCTATAATGCTGGGGAAGTAAACTCTCAGGTTCAGGTGAAAATGGCTAAAGAGGTGGCTAAGAACCTTGGTATAGAGCTTATTGAGGCGACAGTTACTACGAGTGCCGATGTTCTTCAAGCAAGCCAATCCTTAGTCGGTAAAGTCGATGCAATCTATGTCCCCACAGATAATATGGTCGTTTCTGCTGCGCAGTCAGTGATCCAGGTTGCCAATAAAAACAAAATTCCCATCATTGCCGGAGAAAGCAGTGTTGTAGACAAAGGTGGACTCGCCACCATCGGGATTAATTACAATAACTTAGGTAAGCAAACAGGCGAAATGGCAATCAAGGTATTAAAGGGTTCTAAACCTCAGGATATGGCCATTGAAAGTCAAAAACAATTTGATATGGTATTTAATAAAGAAGCTCTTACCCTTCTCAACATTAAAGTTCCTGATGACCTAGCAAAAACAGCAATCGTAAAATAAGTCTTCAAAAAAAATTTCGCTTCTAAATGATTAAGAATTTCAACGACAGATTATAGATAGAAAAACATCGAGGTGTGTTAACATGCTCTCCCAAATAGCAATCGGAACTTTCGAGCAAGGTCTAATGTATGCAATCATGGTCTTGGGAGTTTACCTGACCTACCGAATACTCGATTATGCTGATCTCTCAGTAGATGGCAGCTTCACACTCGGGGCTGCCACCGCGGCCATCCTCATCTTCAAAGGGTTCGACCCTTGGATGGCAACAGGACTTGCTTTTATAACGGGGTGTTTAGCTGGAGCTTTCACTGGAATTCTCCATACCAAATTTAAGATTACTCCCCTTCTCTCAGGAATTTTAACAATGACCGCCCTTTATTCTGTAAATTTACGGGTAATGGGGAAGGCGAATATCTCACTCCTCAAGACGCGGACAATCTTTTCTGATTTCGCCAAGTTACCAGGGATGGCTGAATACGGAGTTATTATCTTAAGTCTTTTAACCGTGGGGATTATCGGAATTGCTGTTTACCTTTTTCTTCAAACAGAAATTGGCCTTGCCCTTCGCGCGACCGGCGACAATGAATTAATGATTAAAAGTCTAGGGGTCAATACTGACTTTATGAAGGTCCTTGGACTCGCAATTTCGAATGGTTTGGTTGCTTTTGCCGGAAGCTATGTTGCGCAAAACCAACAGTTTGCTGATGCAAGTATGGGAATTGGCATGATTGTCGCTGGGCTTGCTTCAGTCATCATCGGTGAAGTACTGATCGGGACTTCGTCGATTGGACGTACAATCCTTGCTGTCGTCTGTGGTGGGATCATCTATCGCGTAATTATTGCCATCGTCTTGCAACTTGGACTCGAATCTACCGATCTAAAACTCCTTACTGCTTTTATCGTGATTATTGCACTCGTTTCTCCGAATGTGAAATCTAAACTCTTAGCTATTAATGGTGGAGCTCGCGGAAAGGGGGATCATTATGTTAAAAGCTCGGAATCTAACGAAAGTATTTAATAAAGGTACGATTAATGAGAAAAAGGCTCTGGATCGTGTTCGATTGGAGCTTTCCCCTGGTGATTTTGTCACTATTATCGGATCGAACGGAGCTGGTAAATCCACTTTCATGAATGCTATTGCCGGTACGTTCTTACCAGATAGTGGAGAGGTATTGATAGATGGAAAAGACATTACGAAATGGCCTTCTTATAAACGTGCAGGGCTAATTAGCCGTGTTTTCCAAGACCCAATGTCTGGAACTGCAGCAACCATGACCATCGAAGAAAACTTGATCATGGCCTTACGCCGCGGCGAATCCCGTCGTCTACGCCGAGCAATTAATATAAAAGATCGCGAGTTCTTTCAGTGTGAACTGAAGAAACTAGGCTTAGGTCTTGAAGGACGGCTCACAACACGAGTTAGTCTACTTTCAGGCGGGCAGCGCCAGGCGCTAACTCTGCTCATGGCGACCCTCCAAGAACCAAAGCTTCTTCTTCTTGATGAGCATACCGCAGCGTTAGATCCGAAGACCGCAGAAAAAGTTCTCGAACTGACATGTTCAGTTACTGAGAATTCAAAATTAACTACCTTGATGATTACTCATAATTTGGACCACGCCTTAAGTGTCGGAAATCGTACAATCATGATGCACGACGGTCGGATCATTCTCGATCTAAAAGGTGCAGAACGAGCTAATATGACGATTAGCCGATTACTAGATATGTTTGAAAAAGCGAGTGGCGTGCATATGAACAATGACCGGATGATGCTCGCCGGAACTCTGTAATGGGAATGGCGAAGCTTTTCTGGGGTTAACACACCTCTTCCCCGTGTCCTGATTTACCGAAATCTCTTCGGTTTATCAGCACGGGGCTTTTTATTTATCAAGTCATTGAGTCCGAGTTCGCATGAGAAGTAGAATTATTGGAATAACCTTTATTGTCACTTTCCTAAAAAAACAGCAAAAGTACAATTTGTGAAACTATCTAAGATACAAGAGTAAAACACCCCAGTGCTCATACACTGGGGTGCTCCTCATTTTTCCAAGTTAACTATCTGACTTAATCGTGCTTGAATTAATTCTTGCGGAAGAACAAATTCTCGATTAAGGGATGTGGAATAAATCGTGCATTGGCGCACGGTGACCTTCAGAAGTCGTTCTACTGCATAGGAATATAGAGCGAGTTGGAGAGCATAGTGCTCAGTTAACGTTTTTTCTGGTTCAGAATCAAAGTGGAGATTATCGGTTTTGAAGTCTAATACTTCGGCTCTCCCCTCCTTAGGTGAGAGGATTAGCGCATCGATGACTCCTTGAACGAGAACAGGCTCATTTTGAGCCTTGAGTTTGATGGAAAGTGTGAATGGGACCTCGCGGCGAACTTCCTCTCCCTCCAATAAACGAGTACCGGCGGGAGAATCCAATAAAGAAAGTACGGCAGATACTGGAACGACTCTAGCTTGATCTTTTGTGAGGATTTCCCTGTGAACTAGAGACTCAATGAGTTGTAAGACGGGCTGTTCCTTAGCATCGCAATTGAGATGAGCCCAAGTAGCTCCCCAAGTATCCAGTGGAAGATGCTGCATCACTGAGTGCAAAGCAATTCCCTTTTCTGCAGGTGTGAAAGCTTTTTTTGTTTGTAAGAACTTCGGCCGTACATATACTGTGCTTGTGGACGACATAGTCTTGGAAATGGAATCATCTACGAGGTCTGGTGTATATAGTCCCTCTGTTGGGATCGATAATAATAGCGGTTGGATCATCTGTTCAGAATCAGTATGCCAAGGAAAACGTCGCTTTAATTCGCTGACACTTGTCTTGGCTGATTGGGTTACGGCTTCAGAATGGGGATACTTCCAACTAAGACGTGTATTAACCTCTTCCCTCAATCGCTCGTTTGCCAAAGGGATCGAATTTGCTGGGATTCCTTCATGGACATCAATTGTTGTTGAAGCTACGGTTGAAGACGCTGCAGTATCAAAGTAATTCTTAGACTCAGCTGATTCAGTTAGAGGCTCTGAATAGGGCTCAGACTGAGGTTCCAAAGGCTGTTCTGTTTGGGTTTCAGAACTAATCGTTTGGTGTACTACTACTTCCCAAGCGGAGGAAGAATCCGTCATCCTTAGACCCAAAGTTTGGGTGTCCTCCCCGAACAAATGACCAGGGTGACGCATAAGCGCGGGCCCAATCCAGTCTAGAAAGTTTTTCGCACTCCGTAGTTGTCCATCTGGAAACGCAGCCTCAGAACAGGAAGTTGATGAACGAAGCCATTTGTTTAAGGTCTCGTCTAGTTTACCAAGACTTCCATAAAGAAGGAGGCGTTCTTTAGCACGGGTTAAGGCGACATAGAGAATCCTAAGTTCTTCAGCGAGGGATTCCTGCCATAGACGTTCCTTAACTGCGTACTGAATAAACGAAGGATAACGGATCTGGTTTTCGATATCCATGAGAGGGATTCCGGCGCCTAGCTCAGAATGCAAAAGGAGTCGCCCGTTAAGACTTCGGGTGTTAAATTTAGTTCCCAATCCAATCATGAAAACTACTGAGAATTCTAGCCCTTTACTGGAGTGAACGGTGATAAGGCGAACGACATCCTCATTCTCTCCTAAGGCCCGAGCATTACCTAAGTCCTTCCCCTGTCCTTGAAATTTCTCAAGGAAACGAAGAAAGCGGAATAGCCCACGGTAGTTTGTCGTTTCATAACGACAGGCCCTTTCATAGAGAACACGCAGGTTAGCCTGGCGCTGAACTCCAGAGGGTAAAGTTCCAACATACGCTAAATACCCTGTCTCCTCATAAAGTTGCCACAGGAGATCGGCGAGAGAAGTTCTCCGAGAGAGTTGGCGCCAGGCTTGAAGTCTAGGCCAGAAAGAGTTAACTTTACTTTGGAGTCCAGGTGCTTCTTTGAGAATGTGCTTTGCTTTGGTTAAGAGTTGAGGTAGAGATTTGTGATAAATATTCAGGGTCTCTTCTAACTCAGAAATCCAGGAGGATTCATGTGAAGACGAATTTGAAAGCTGTGATTCCGGCTGGAAGTCATTTTCGACTTGAGTTTCGTACGTAGAGAGCGAATCGCTCTTCTTCGACTCTATACTGGCCCAGAAGGCCAGAACCAGAGCTTCATAAAAATCCCCATTCGGCAAAAGGGATCGGAGTTTTCCTAATTCCGTTCCATTCATATCTACGAGCGGAGAACGTAGAACTGCGGCCAAAGGAATATCAAGCCGAGGATTGTCAATCACTTTCAGCAACGAAAGTATGGTCTCGACTTCGCTCGCACCAAAATAACCACTACTCGTTTCAGCATAGACTGGTATCCCAGCACGTTGGAATTCTTCAACATAGACGGGAGCTACAGAGGAAAAAGACCGCATAAGAACGACTATATCTGAGTATTGAACTGGGCGAAAATCTCCTAAATGTTTGTCATGAACTTGGAACTCCCTTCCTTTCACCATGTCCTGAATTCGTAGGGCCACAAGTCGAGCCTCAATTCGAGCAGCCTCGAGTTCTTCCAAGGAGGGTTCCTCGCTAACATTTAAGGGGAGATCCTCATTTTCGGAATCTGAGGAATCGTGAGAATCGAACCCTTCAGCAGTTTCAATCGGGCGATCAGGAACCTCATCAGATAATGGATCTGTGAGAGCTTGAGGGTCAGATTCGGGAGTAACCGTAGGATTCTGGGTTTGTCGGATCGTTTTCGGATCAAAAAGATGAAGTTCAATGGGGCCTTCTGCTGTTTTAAGGTCTGGGTTATTGACAAAACTCGCACCATGACATAAGGCTGCTTGATCATCATAGGCGATTTCCCCAGCTCCTTCCGTCATAATTTGACGGAAGAGGAAATTGACTCCTTCAATCACCTCTAGGCGGCTCCGAAAATTACGATTCAAGTTAATGACAAGCTTTTGGCTTGAGATATTTTCTTTCATTGGTTCAGACTCTGGAACATCGATTACTGGTTTACTCTCCTTGAGCGCATCCCAGTTATGATGCCAATGAGGAAGTCCATTGTATTTTTTCAAGAACAGACTCGGATCGGCCATCCGGAAACGATAGATACTCTGTTTGACATCCCCTACCATAAAGAGATTGGGGGCGGGCCCATCCTGGCGGGAGACAAGCTGAAGAATCCGTTCTTGGACGGGGTTGATATCCTGATATTCATCGACGAGAACTTCGGCATAATGTTCCTGAAGTTTTTGAGCGATTGAGGAAGGGTTCTCCCCTTCTTCTTCGAGTAAGCGAAGTGCAAAGTGTTCAAGGTCTGAAAAGTCGACGATATTACGTAAGCGTTTAGCAGCTGCATATTCATGCGCGAACTCTTGGGCAACAGTGCTAAGGGTCTGAAGGAGTACGGACACTTCTTTGAGCAGGGGGAGTTGATCTTCAAGGGGAAAGGCAAATAGGGACAACTTTAGCTTGTCAAGTTTCTTCTTCGCTTCATCCCTAGCCTTCTTACTTTCCTCACGTGAGGATTTCTGAAGTTCTTCATCCATTGGCAAGCTTGTATTCTTTGCCTTTTTCGTACTGGAAGGAAGGCGTGGAAATGAAGTAGCCTCATTAAAGCATTTTTCTACTTCGGCCCAAGTACCTTCTCTGATAGTATGTTCTAGAAGCTTAAAGCGTGAAAGATCATCCAGCAGGATTTCCGCATATTGAAGTGGGCCACCTGGTTGGCTTGCTATCTGGGAAGCTCGCTCTAATAGAGTGATACCCTCCCCTACCTTATCTAGAATTCCTTGGCGAGCCACTTGGCCCCAGGGGCTTTGAATGAGCTCATCTACACTAGACCAAATATAGGCTTGTGGAAGTTGTTCTAGCCATTCGAAGGGATGCACTTGACTAATAGCAAATTCATAAAGCCTTAAGACCTGTTCCATAAGTGGTTGGTCATCACGATCCGTTCCAAAAGCATCAACTAGATTCCGAAAGTCTGGATTTTCTCGGTTATAGTAGATTTCAAAAAGATCTTCAAGTGTATCTTGGCGAAGAAGATCAGCTTCAGCTGCATCTGCGACTCTGAAGGCTGGATCGAGTTCTAACTGGTAGAAGTATTGACGGATGAGTTCCATACAGAAGGAATGGAGGGTTGTGATGCTTGCTCTATAGAGCAACGCGCGCTGGTGAAGGAGTCTTTCTACTTCTTGAGGATCAGTTTCAGCAAAGAGGGCATCATCTAAGGCTTTCCCGACTCGTTCTCGCATTTCATTGGCAGCGGCTTTGGTAAACGTAACAACGAGGAAACGGTCCACGTCAACTCCCTCGTGAGAATCGGTGATTCGACGAATCAGGCGTTCCACGAGAACCGCTGTTTTACCGGAGCCAGCTGCAGCTGCAACAAGGAGTTGCCCTCTCAGATCAATCGCGGCTTGTTGCTCTCGAGTCCATTTCGGGCTACTCATTAGTCTTCACTCCCTTTCCGGTTCTTTCTAGATCCTCTTCGCCTAGCCAGTTAAACTCTAGACTAGAACTAGATTGCTTATTGGACGAAGATATATCAGAACGAATGTCGTTAGATAGCCTCGATGGGTTAGGTGAGAATTCAGGGTTCTGAAGTTCGATAGCATCCTCAGATTTAGATTCTATAATATTCGATAGATTTTGTTGTCTCATCGATTCTAAGCGGTTCCAGATGTCTGAGTCCTTGAGTGTAGGTAGAGTTCTGTAGGGGTTCTCTGGAAGATAGGGATCAAAATGACAAACAGGCTTATAGGAACAGTATTGACAGGCATTCTCTTTCCCTTGACGATACGGTGCGATGGAAATATTTCCACCGAGGATTTCCTCCCCACTTTCTCGTAAGAAATCCCGGAGATGCTTCCTTAAGAGTAAAAACTGATCTTCGGTTAGGATCGGAGAACCTTTTTTGAATTCTCCGTCCTTTTTTATCTTTAATCCGAGTAGGTCTGAATCTCCTGATGCAAGGTCTCGATCCATCGCTTCTAGTACTTGACGATTCGCAAGTAAATAACCTTTAACCTTGACTGCCTTAATCCGTTCGAGTTCCATCTGTTCAGGTGTGAGGCGAGTCTTGGATTCGAGTTGTGGTTCTAGAACGGGAAAGTATAGAAAGCCTGCTGGGTGGACCGATAGTAGGTTAGAGGATAGGTAGTTCTCTTGCTCTTCCGCTATGGTAGTTGCAATTTCCTGAAGTTCTTGTATGGTTTGTTCTGAGTCAAATAGAATCTCAGCGCCTTGCATGGCAGCATCGAGATACGCCAAGAGTTGTAGGTCGAGCCCGTGATAGATTTGGTTCAGAGTGACATGCGGTTGTCGAGATTTGTAGTCAAGGATTCTCAAGTAAATCTGACCCTCGAGAAGAGCTCCATCGATTCTATCTATTTGCCCACGTAGCGTTAGGGAGTCGCCATCTGACAAAGGGACGTGTACACCGGGTAAGGATTCATCTGGCCCAAACTTGACTTCAAGCTGAACTGGAACGAAAATTCCTTGACGTGCATGCTCAGCGAGAACACGAACTGCATGGTGTACGGTACGTTTGAGTTTATGGGTGAGATATCGATAACGGGCATTGCTTAGTAGAATCTCATTTTGCAAATTTGGAGCGATTTTCTCTGCGAGCTCACTGACGAGACTCCAGGATTCTTCCTTGCTTAAGTACCCCCAATTCAGACTCCGTTCTCGGACGGTTAGTGCAAAATCGTGGAGTACTGCATGGAAGAATTGGCCCATGTCAGGACTAGAGAGTTGGAAGGTTGAACGTTCTTTGAGCTTAAGTCCATATTGTGAGTAATGGGCAAAGGGACACCGTGAAAATCTCTCTAAGCGTGAAACACTTGTGAGTAGCCGTTTTCCATAGAGGCGTCGCGCCAAGGGCTTAGGAATTCTCTCTTCTTGGTTCTCAGCTGTGACGCCCTTTTCTAATAATGTGATTTGTGGATGTTGGTCTAGCATGTGTTGGAACCAACCCTGGACGGCTTGCCATAAGGGGCTTAGGTCCTTCCCCTGTCGTATGTTCAGTAACTGAAGAGCATAAGCAGGAAGTAGAGCATGTGGGTGACTGATCAAGTTAAGCTCTTCTTCAGAATTGCCTAAATAGGTATCCTTGAGGTCTGGGAAAACCGTTTTGAGACGAGTTACAACGGGCGAAACCGTAAGCCCCTTTCCCTCTTCATCAGTAAGCGGATAGCTTATATATAGTTTTTTCGTCGCACGCGTTAAAGCGTTGTAGATAAAAAACTGTTCTTCAAAAAGTTGAGCCTTACCCTTAGGTGCAAGCTTAAGCCCGGAGTGTTCAAGACGTTCTCTTTCCAATCCATCAAGAACTCCCTCTGTCGAGGGTTTGGCAGGAAGAATTCCTTCATTCGCCCCAATGAGAAAGAGAACTGAAATCTCCGGATTACGAGAACGTTCGAGTGAACCAACAAGGACCTGATCTAAGCCTGGTGGGATTAAACCGAGTTTTAGGTTTTCAAGACCGGAGGAAAGGATTAAGGAATAATCTGAGAGATCGAGGCACTCCTCCCCTAAACCTGCCACCATCTCATCCAAAACTTCAATGACAGCTTCCCAGATTTGCTCTTGTAAGCGAGCTTCTGCTAAGTTACCCTTCTTTCGGGCCTCCTCTGCCCATTTTTCCAGGTGTTGTGGGACTTCTAAACGGACTAGGAGCTCGTAGAGGGCTTCTGTAATTTGGCGCACAGTCAGTGATTGGGGATTTTCTGAGGTGAATGACTGAACAGAAGGACTAAAGTTAGAATCTGCTATGGTTTCACTAGGTAATTGAAGGATGGCTAGAGTCTGAAATTGGGGTGAAGGAGATTGGTTATGCGAGTTATTGAGTTCTATAGCATGTACAAAAGGATTGAGTATATCAAAGATAACTTGTCGTGCTTGATTTATGACTGCTTCTTGTTCTTTTTCCGCCAGTCGTTGGATTTCTTGATTCCCGGCAGTCCATTTGTTTCGATAGTTCCAATTACGACCGCTACTCCAAGCTTCTCCACGAATCCCGTGAGCGAGGCAGTAGTTTTCTAGACGATCAAGGATATCTTTTCCTATAGGGAAGAAATCAGTCTTGAGGCAGCGAAAAAGGGGTTCATAGGCCCAATCCGTTCGTGCAGTTTCTAAGACAGAAAGGAGCAGCTCTAATAAGGGATGGTGAATCACAGGTCGCTTGTTATCAAGGAAGAAAGGGATTTCATGAGCACGGAAAACCTGTTCAACGATCTCCTGATAGCCAGAAAGGTCGCGAGTCATTACAGTCAATTCCCTCCACTGCTTCCCTTCTTCCCGGGCCAATCGACGCAGCTCGCGAGCTACGCCTTCGACCTCTGTTCTTCGGTTCGCTGTAGAAAAGAGTGCAATTCCTCGTTCGCTGTGTTCGAAATATTCTTTTGAAAACGGTTGAGTCGGATAACTATTATAAAATTTTTCTAAGTGCCTAAGCCAAGGGTTATTAAAGCGATGGCTTTCCTCTAGAAAAATTGATTTCTCGACAAGAGCTCCTGATTCCAATGCAAGGTGCTTTAAGGATTGAAAAGTCTGCCAGGGACCAGAAAATAGTTCTTCACCTGGCTTGAAGAGACCTGGTTTTTCATCTTCACGCTTGATAATCTGAGGGTCTAAGGGAAGTGTAATCGTTACTTGTGTCGCAACTCCGAGTAAAGCTTGCAAGATATAAAGCTCCTGAGGAGTAAATCCTTTAAAACCATCCACCCAGACTTTTGTTCCATGTAGGCTTGCCGCATAGGATACTTTTTCCGCGACGACAGTAAGCTCATCATCTGGGTCACGAATATCCTGACCCAGTGATTGATTAAACTCTTCATAGAGAAATGCGAGCTCATTAAGTTTTTGCATTAGCAGTTCGTCAGTGTCACGAATTTGACGCAAATCGTTCGGTGTAATTCGATAGGTCTTAAATTCTGCGATTGCCTGCGCTATTAAATCCGCCATTCCAGGTCGAGTTGCTGAGCGGGCGAAAATTCTAAGCTGGGGACGGTGTTTTAAGAGGAGTCGCCTTAGGATCATCCTCTTACCAACTTCTCCTGTGAGGATTTTCTGTCCGCCTCCAGTCTCAGAGAAGACACGCCAACCTAGACGGCGAAAGCTTAAGACTTGAGTACGGAGAATCCCGCCGAGTTCTGGTGTATGGACGAGACTCATTTCCATCTGGTGAGTTGCTTGCTCGGGTACCAAAAGAATAAGGGGTGCACCAAACGGGTCAGATTGGATTTCCTGACGAATTTCTTCTAGACAATGAGTACTTTTGCCGGTGCCAGCCCGGCCAAATATTAAGCGCAAACTCACGCATGATCTCTCCTCTCTTACACATTTCATTATAACATGGGGGCTCGTCAACTCTGGAGGAAAAATCAGGATTCGAATGATGGAAAAAGAATTACTAAATCACATGCAAAGAAAGAAACTGTAATTGCAAGATTATTATACAAGAGATTCGCGACAAAAAGTTGAGAGTTTGTACAGTACGCTAAAAATAAAAAAAGAAGCCAATAAGTGTTTTAGCTCATCGACTTCTTAAAAAAATCGTCATTCGAAAATAAAAATCAAGTCCTAGGACTGTCGATTCATGTGCTTATAGAGGAAAGATTAAAGTAAATCGGCGGCTTGAGTTGCAAGTTCACTCCTCTCCCCTTTTACGAGGCGAACTTGCCCGTAGAAAGGCTTTCCACAGAGTCGTATGGATAAGTGAGCAAGCCCGTTGCTTTCCTTATCAAGATACGGATGATCAATCTGATCAGGATCTCCGCAGAGAATGATTTTTGTGCCATCACCAGCACGAGTGATAATCGTTTTAATCTCATGCACAGAGAGATTTTGTGCCTCGTCGATAATCATATACTGATTTGGAATGCTCCGTCCACGGATATAGGTCAATACTTCAATTTCAAGTTGACGTTTTTTCTTAAGTAAGTCGATGGTGCTGTCTATGATGGCGTCTGAATTCTTATCACGTTCTCGATCGCGTTCTCGCTTTGGGCGGAGTAGGAGTTCGAGATTATCGTAGATAGGCTGCATGTAGGGGCGAACCTTATCCTCTTTTTCACCGGGTAAATAGCCAATATCCTTGCCAAAAGGGACTATGGGGCGGGCACATAGGAGTCTTGCATAGGATTCCATGTGAATGGTTTGTTCTAAACCACTTGCTAATGCAAGGAGAGTCTTTCCAGTACCTGCTGGACCCATTAGATTAACAAGTGAAATTTTGGGATTGTTGAGCATTTCAAGAGCCCAGCACTGTTCCATATTTTTGGGTGAGATATCCCAAATGGCACGATTGGCATGAAGCGTATAATGAAGCTGCTGTCCATCTGAGGACGAAACGAGTGGTAGAATACTTCCATCACTCACGATTCCTTTGATGCAGGTATTGGGTGGCAAGAGAGACGAGTGCAAAATCCTTCCCTCGCGGTAGAGCACACTGACATCATCATCTTGGAGGTCGATGGAAAAGATCTCATTGGCACTCGGAGGTAAGACAACTTTATCATTATAGTAATCTTGAGTAAGTACTTTGACGGCATCTGCCTTGACACGCATGGCAATATCCTTAGTAATAAGTATGACCGGTCTCCTATCTTCTCGAGCTAGATTAATTGAAACGGTAAGAATACGATTATCGGCGAGACTATGATCTGAAAAGGGGGGTAAGGCATCCCAAGAGGAATGGTTGAGTTCGATACGGAGAATTCCTCCTCCATCGAGAGGAACCCCATTCGATAATTGTCCTTTTTCTCGGAGCTTATCGAGTTGGCGAATGACTTCACGAGCAGCCCGCCCAACATTGTCCCCTAGGCGTTTTTTATTCTCTAGCTCCTCAAGTACTACATAAGGGATGATAACTTCGTTATCTTCGAATTGAAATATAGCATTCGGGTCATGAAGGAGTACACTTGAATCAATGACATAAACCTTTTGCAAAGGTGAAACACCCCTCTTCCCTGGTGATATGGTATTTACATCATGGGTTCTCCTTTCTTTCCTCGTCCTTCCTAAAAGTATAAATAAACTAAGAATTCCCCCAGAAGCCCTTGATGCTTATTCATATTCACGAAACAAGCCCAACTATTCCCATTCGCGAAAAGGTTCATTTCAACCAGATTCATTGAGCGCCTTCTTCTTTGTGTAATAAATGACATCCTTATTCAGTAAGTATGAACTAAAATCTTATATTTAGGAGGAGTACGGTGAAAAAGGCTATATATCTAGCACTTATTCTAGTCCTTAGTGTATTCATATTTCTTCCGTTTCCTGTTTTATTTGCTGGCAGTCATACTTCAAAGATGATTGAACATACTTTGAATCAAAAAATGCAGGTACAACTACCACCCACCATGCAAGTTTCTGAGAACCCCTTGGGAGAGCGTAGACAACTATTATATAGTGCCTCTCTGAATGATGATACCCTATTACTTCGAGGATATATTCAGATATGGCAGCTCGAAGATGTGGAGAAGTTCTTGACGAAGGGTAAGGAAATGAGTTCCTACGATTTTTATTCTTACTCTCTTAATAATGTTACAGTAGGAAATCTCAACGGCCTACTCAATGCATGGGGTGCTTCCTTTGGAGATCGCACAAAGATTTCGGGAAAGGAATATTGGCTGAGAAAATCAAGCAGTTCTGAGGTATTGAGGATTGCATTTCTGACAAGTAATGCTACCTTCTCAGAAGCACAGTTAAGAATAATGAGCCCTATCCTAGCTTCTGTGCGTTGGGATGAGTAAGAAAGTGAAAGACAGCTCGTGAGCTACATCACGGACTGTCTCAGTCTACTTAAGGTATATATACTTTGTTTTGTTACTAGATACTTTTGTGATAAAGAGCAGTAGTCTTAGCAATGGTTAATTATTGGATAAGAAGTCTTTTAATTGTTGGTAAGAACTCTCCGCATCCTGATATCCCAACTTATACAGATCCGTGAGTTTTTGTGGATTTCTTTCCAAACGTCCAACTTGCAACGGTTCTGAAGGACGAATTACGAAAGCTTGATCTGAATTTACGAGTTCTTCAATGAAATCAAGGGTTTCGTTGTAAATCACATGACGATTAAACATGGCCTCCCTAAATTTAGGGTATTTTGAATAAAAGCAATGTGCTAACCACTTAGACTTAAATGGTTTTTTTCGATAATCCTTATTTCGGGTTAGAATAACCACCTGTTTTTTATTCCCATCTTCGATAGACCTTCGAACCGGAATAGGATCTACGATTCCGCCGTCAAGGAGTACTTTTCCTTGGATCTCTACAATGGGTGAGACAAAAGGCAAACTACTTGAGGCCATTAAAGCTTTAAGAATTATTTCTGGAGAACTCTTTTTTGCATCAAAATAAACGGGTTCGCCCGTAACGCAGTCAGTAGTACCAATAAAGTAGGATTGGTCGGATTGGTAAAACGTTTCATAATCAAAAGGCTCTAGGTGATTGGGAATTTGATTAAAAACAAAATCCATCCCGAATAAGCTCCTGGTCTTAATCAGGTTTCTATAGCTAATATATCGTGGGTCTTTAATATAGCCAATGTTGACCCTCTTATTACGTCCATATTGACGAGAGATGTAGGAAGCAGCATGGCAGGCACCAGCCGAAACTCCGATTACATACGGAAGTTGAAGATTCTGATCAAGAAAAAAGTCGAGAATTCCAGCGGTATATAAACCTCTCATGCCTCCACCTTCGAGAATGAGTCCAGTAGAGGAAATTAGAGCATTTGTGGTAGGTTCTGTAGCCGGATTTGGGTATATTTCTTTCATTATGAATCACCTATCATTTCGGTATTTACTGAACACATTATGAATAAATCTGAGTATGTACTTTTTTAAGGAGTGATTTTCGTGCAAAAGAAAGCTTTAAGAACCCTCTTAGGACTGACCTTGACCTTTGTGCTTGCGTTAGGTTCACTCGTTGGCTGCAGTCAAGCGGCTCTCACATCGACAAAAAGCGACTTGACACCAAATCAGGCTGCAGAACTTATTTACAATGATCTTACTTATCATGGTAATGGTATCGGGAAAGTGAGTGTCACCAATCTAACGTTTAGCGATCGAACTACTGCAATGGCAGATGTGACCTATGTTACTGCCGAGGGGAAAAATTCGACTCAAAAAGTAACTCTGAAGAAAATGAATGGGCAATGGGAGATTCAAGGCCACCAACATTAAAATGTGAGCCCTTTGAATTCGTTTGCCGCAATTAGTCTTGTTGGATTTGGAGTTGTGCATGTGGTGTGAAGTAGCTAGTATATCCCATCAAGACGACAATCAAACTAGCAATGGCTGATGCCCCAGAAATCATAAACATAACAAGGATTTGGTAACGCACAGCTAAGACTGGGTCTGCACCCGCAAGAATCTGCCCTGTCATCATTCCCGGGAGTTGGACCAGGCCGACCGTTTTCATAGAATCAATGGTAGGAATCATGCCCGCCTTTACTGCTGCTTGAATGACAGGGAGTGCAGACCGCTTCGGGGGAGCCCCTAAGGAAAGGGCTAACTCTACCTCCCCACGCCGAAGATTAAATTCAGAGCATAAACGGTTCAGTGTTACCCCTGCTGCAACCATGCTATTCCCGATAATCATCCCCGATAGCGGGATAATGTACTGTGGAGTTACAGGGATAATCTTGAGTCCCAGGAGCATAAGTAAAGTGATACCTTCACTGGTCGCAATGCCAATTAAGACGATCCATTGCGCCCCAGGAATTCCTTTTCCGCGCTTCGCCGCATTTCTAGCTGCTACACTTACCATGACTATGAGCATAAGAACAACATAGATTACAAGCTGAGATGCAAAAACATACGATAAGATATAACCAATCGCCGTGAGTTGAATGATCGTCCGAATGACCCCGACAACGAGATCCTTTTCCAAGCCTAATTCTTGATACTTAGAGACTATAGCTGCTAACCCAACAAATCCTAAGGAGAGCCCAAGGGCTAGATTACTCATAGATCTCCCTCCCACTTTCCAGTCAAGTAAGCCTGACCTTTTTGTGTTTTTGGCTGAGCGAAGAATTGGGTAGCAACACCGTTTTCAATGACTTCACCTCGATAAAGGAGTGTCACGTCATCTGCTACTCGTTTTGCTTGATGGAGATCATGTGTCACCCAGATTGCTGTCAATTGACGTTCGAAACATAAGCGGGTAATGAGCTCTTCTAAGTGTAAACTAGCTTGCGCATCTAATGCAGAGGTAGGTTCATCGAGAAGCAGGACTTCTGGCTCGTTGGCCAGGGTTCGAGCGAGGGAAACTCGTTGCTGTTGCCCACCTGATAAAGTACTTGGATTGCGATCAACCCAATCGGGTTCGAGCCCCACGAGTTCTAAAAAAACGCGAGGATCAGGAAGATGGTTAGGCTCGTTAAAAGTAGACTTCGGACCATACCTTGGGCCATATAAAATATTCTCCCCGACAGTGCCAGGAAAGAAGATTGCTTTTTGCATTACTAATCCTACTCGGTGTCTCAAATCTAAAACATTGAGAGAATGGATATCCGTCCCCTCTAAAAATATTCCGCCTTTTGTAATTTCACGGAGCCGGTTAAAGGTGTAGAGTAAGGTGCTTTTTCCACTTCCGGAAGGCCCAAGTAGTGCATGGACACGGCCTTCCCTTGCGGATAATGAGACATCTTTTAGCAGAGCTAATGGCTTTTCTTTTTCAGAAATGGTTAATGAAACGTTATCAATAAAGAGTTTATCACTCTGCATAAGGCGCCCCACCTTTCCTGGTAAATTAACACTGTACATTATATCATAGTTTTAACCCAGCTTGAGAAGAGTGAGAAAGTAATAGATTAGGATCGCTCCATCATCCCTTTAGAGCAACCCTAATCTATTACACCGATATTTTCGGTTATAACATAAAAAACCACGTCTTTACAAAGGGTCTTTAATTCAAGAAATTCATGCGCCTGATACTTCCTCGAGATACACGGCGAGTTGATCTTTTCCATTGCGCTTAACAACATACAAGGCATCATCAGCATGTTTGATGAGGTCCTCGGCTGAGTTAGCGTGCTGGGGATAGACAGCTAACCCGACGCTGACGGTCGTACTTAATGCAGGAATATCCCCCATGCGTTTGTTACGGATATCTTCCATGAGTCGTTCAGCGACGACTTTTGCTTTGGTTAAATCAGAATTCGGCAGGATAACAACAAATTCATCGCCTGCGTAACGGATAGCAATATCTTCATCTCTCACAGAAGTCTGGAGAATTTGGGCAAAGAAACGTAAGAATTTATCCCCCAGAGGGTGTCCGAAGCGGTCATTGATGCTTTTGAAATCATCAAGGTCAATAAATAATACAGAAACAGATGATGAATTTGCTTGAGCTTGATTAATAAGATGTTCAACGATACGAGTGAGCGAACGGGAATTTAGTAGTCCCGTTAAACTATCCGTTTCGGATAATCTGCGCACATGTTCATAAAGTTGGGCATTAGCTAACGCGATACTCACCTGATCAGCAAAAATCTGAGCAAGTTGGAGGTCTTCATTATTAAACGCATGTAGTCCTAATTTATTGACCAATAGAACGCCATAGGTCTTGTCATCCGTTTGTAATGGAACAGCAATGACTGATTCTTCATCATAGGGAGTGCCAGGGATGTGGAATGAACGAGAATCTCTCTCAGCATCACCGGATAGAATCGATTCTCCAGTTGCAGCAACCCAACCCACCAGGCCAAACCCTACCCGAACTCGAACTTCCATAATTTGTTTCATGATTTCTGGAGGAGTATCTATTTCCTTACACGCAATCGGGAGTAACTCTCGAGTTTCTTCATTGAGAAGATAAATTCTGCAGCCATAAGCTGAAAACAGATCAATGATCGTGTCTACAACCCGCTCAGTCAATTGTTTTAGATCTAAAGTGCTCGTTAGAGAATGCGAAACACTCGATATGGCATTTCGCTCCTCAGTATAGCGCTGGATTTTGCGCATATTTTCGAATTCGTAGTTGATAACAAGACCAGCCATAAGGAAAACAATGGATCGTACTCCCCAAAGCCAATAAGCATTGTTTGAGGTACTTGGATCTTGTATAAAAAGTGAAAAAAGAGAAACAAGAATGACTGTAAATATGGTAACTCTCCGTGTGAAATGGAGTGCTGCCAATACTACGATTAGAAATAAAATTGGGATAAGAAAGGAACTTGATTCGTTTTTGAAAACAATGGAGATACAAATCAAGAGCACAATAGCAATGGGCAAAACCGTACGATGAAATTTAAGTCTTCTATGTTCCAAGATAGACACTCTATGCACTCCTTCAAAAGCAAGTTTAAGCAGCAATAAGAAGGCTCTTGATGATTAGCTAAAAAAATTACGGAATGCCAAATTAGATGTATTCTGCTATGTATCGCATTCATAATCAGAAATATTTGCCTTCATAGTTATTAATTCGAGTTCAAAGGAGGAACTCCTTCCTGAATTACAAAAATAGACAATATTACTAAATTCTTTTTTAACAAAAGAACCGCTATTCTAATGCAAACCCTTGTCCTATGACTTCGGTAGCATTTTGGACAATCAAAAAGGATTGTGAATCCTCTTCCCGAACTATGCGCTTCAGATGACCGAGTTCAGACACACTCACAACGCAGATCAGGACATTTTTGTCAGCTGATGAATAACCACCGTGTCCATGCAGGAAGGTAACTCCTCTTCCTAGGTCTTTTAGGATGCGTTGGATTAAGATATCCGACTGATTCGAAATGATAATTACGGCTTTTGCAGGTAGACCGCTTTGAATCACATCAACAGCTTTGCTGAAGGTAAACATAGAAACAAGTGTGTAGAGAGCAATCTTAGGACCTAATATCGCCCAAGAAATCAGTATAATCAATGCATTGATAGAAAGCATGGTCGTCCCCATGGACCATCCAAATCGACGTTGTATCACTTTCGCGACAATATCCGTTCCACCAAGACTACCCCCAAGTCGGAAGACGATTCCGGAACCCACTCCACCGAGGACTCCCCCGTATAATGCTCCAAGAAAAACATCGTTAAAAGGTAGCGGTTGAATCCCCTTTAAAATATCCAAGGCCAAAGAAAAGATAATAAGCCCATACAGCGTTTTATAAACAAAGTGACGGTTGACTCCCCTCCAGCCGAGGACAAATAAAGGGATATTGAGAATAAACGTCATCACTCCGATGGGGAGGCCCAAGGTATAGAAGAGAAGTAACGCAATACCACCGACCCCGCCACCGCCGAGTCCAGCATGCACGATAAATCCTTGCACGCTATAAGCACAGAGGATTGAGCCGAAGGCGATTCCTATTAGATTACCAATTCTTTTTAAAAACTGCCACTTATTCAATTTGGTTTCCCCCTTTTGAACGATTGGTGGTCAGGTGTACAAGCACAGATTCATAATATAAGATTCGTAATATAAGATTCATAACGATATTATATGCTTAACTTCGGCGTAATTCAATTTAGGGAATTGCCTTTAATTTTGCATATTGGCTTCCCTAAGCACACCCATCTTTGGATGTTCCCATAAAATAACTTAAATAAGTAAAAAGCTTGCGATATTTCAAGTCGCAAGCTTTCTTGTATTAATTGGCATCAAACTACCGGAACCTTCTGATTGTTTTCGAGGGTAAGGGAGGTCAATTTATCGACGGTATTTTCTGATACCCTTATATATCACAAAGACGACTCCTACGAAAAGAAGATAAGGTATGGCATAAGCGATACCTACAAAGAGATAATTTAATCCGTTCCAGGTGGAACTTAGAGTTTTCAGGACTGCATCTTGTGCTGCCTGCCAAGTCTTTGTCCAGGAGACAGGTTGCCAGGGGTCAGTAATATTGACAGGGTTTGGTGTAGTCTGAAGATTGAGTGTAATTGTGGAATACGAGACCTCATGATCCCAGAGCTTAAGTTGCCCTTTGAGTTGTTCGATCTGCATCCGAATATTGCTCAAGTAGCTCTCAATTTTGAGAATATCTTCTACTGTGTGGGCCTCTTTTAAGATTTCTAGATAGCGTGCTTCTTGAGCCTCTAAGGTCCGCATGCGAGTTTCAGCATCATAATATTGATTAGTGATATCATTTGCGGTAGTGTGTTGGTTCAAAACTTTCCCAACTTCAGTGAGAAGTCCGCGAAATCTCTCAAGTTGGCTAGAAGGAATTTTCAGAATCGCATGGGCGGAAGAAGAATTCTGGTACTGATTCTGCGAGGATTCGACGACATATCCCCCAACACTTATCACTTCTCGAGTGATTCGATCAAGTGAAGGATTTACATCCTCGACTTGAAGATTCGCATCCATATTATACGTTATCTTCCGAGGTAAACCCTCATCGGCTGGGGGAGCCAGCGGTTCAGGCTGAGGTGGTGTCGGAGCAATCGCGATGGAAGAGTTTGCAGCCCCTTTACTCTTAGCTCCGGCATTTGCAGGAGGAGCTCCCGCGGCGAATCCACTTATCCCAGCTCCCGAGTCTGCAGGAGCTTCAGCCTTTTGTGAAGCTGGACTAGTCATATCATAGAGTTCAGTAGAATTCTTCATCATACCTCGGGATTGAGTGGCTTTTCCCATCAAAGGAAAATCGAGTGACCCCTTCATCCCAGCTTGCCCTAGGGATACTATTAGAACAAGGGCGACTACAGGAATGGCGAGCTTCCATTGCCAACGCCACCAGATTGATTTAAGCCCCCTTCGAATACGATCCCGAATACTCTCAGACCCGCTACGAGGTAATTCAGGGATTTCTGACCCTTTTTGTAATGTCCCTTGTTCTGCACTTCGCTCTTCCTCTTCATGAATCTTTTCCAATGCGAGTTGCTTTATTCGTTCCTTTTCTTCTATGCTCGGACTAACATTTTTAAAGAAAAGTTTCATACGTTCTAAGTCGCCCTCCTGTTCCCAGAGGGTGAATGCATCTTTTTTCATCATCGACTTGTACCCCCTGCATTCTCCATTCCATAAAACTTGCGAAAACTCTTCTTTGCGCGATACAGGAGACTATCAACGGCTTGCTGGGTTATGCCGAGAATTTGAGCAACTTCAGCTGCGCTAAATCCTTCGACAAGCCGAAGCTGAATAACCGCAACTTGTGGTTCAGAAAGCTTAGTGAGAGTTTCACTGACACTAAGTAAAGTTACAAGATGTTCACTGTGATCCTCCGTCGAATGATCGGATCTGAAATCTTCACTTAAAGAAATAACGGGAAGCCCCTTTCCCTTACGTATGCGGTAAAAGTCTGCGACATGGTTGTAGGCGATTCGAAGAGCCCAAGATTTCAAAGAGCTCTTCCCCTCAAAATTTGGTAAAGCCCGCCATACCTTTGTCAATATTTCTGCGGTTACATCCTCTACTTCGCTGTGGGGAATGCGCAAACGCACGAATCGGTAGACCATGGGGAATAACTGTTCATAGATCTCATCAAAGGAGTCCGTTGGCACGGTGAGCAGACCTCCTCTCTCATTCTGAATTAATTAGACGGAGATAGTTCTATCAATCTGACGCTAAGTAACATCTACAGTCTTATTCACTACATAATAAGAAAAATCCTGCACCGATGCAGGATCCCGACAGATGTTAATCTGGGAAGGCAAGGAGTAATCTAGTTGCTTTCTGACTCATAATAACGGCGAAAGAAGTCGCGCATTCGCTTCCTGTACCTTTTCCCAAAGCGTACGATTTGCATAATCTTTCCTGTTCAACTGAATGCTATCTTTGAGATCGCGGTTAAAATCTAGGTTTAACCTTTCGGTAAGTTTCGAACTATAAATCATGGCACTCAGTTCGAAGTCCACTTGAAAACTTCGAATGTCAAAATTAGCCGAACCGACGATGCAAATCTGCTGGTCCACTGTAAGAACTTTACTATGGAGTATACCCTTTTGATAACGATAGATCTCGACTCCGGCATTTAATAAATCCTCAAAGTAAGAAGATGAAGCGAGATACGAGATCTTATGATCCGGCTTCCCTTGCACAAGAACCTTGACATTGATTCCACTCATTGCTGCTGATTTTAAGGCCATAATCATGCTCTCATCCGGAATAAAGTAGGGAGTGGTCAAAAAGATCTCCTTTTGAGCGGTGGTGAGAATCGTAAAGAAAAGTTCTTTCATGGATTCCGATTCGGAATCTGGACCACCAGCTATGACTTGGCAGAGAATCTCTCCAATAGGTTCAAGTTGAGGATAATAGCGTTTCTCCCTAATTTCTTCTTGGTTGATGAAGTACCAGTCATTAAGGAAGGTTTCTTGCATCGTCTGGACAGTTTCTCCTTCCATCCGTAGATGGGTATCCCGCCAGAAGCCATACTTGGGATTGCGTGATAAATATTCATCTCCCACATTGATACCACCCAGATACCCGATCTTGCCGTCAATAACAACGAGTTTTCGATGATTTCGGTAGTTCATCGTTCCAATCAATTGTGGAAAGCGGAGGGGGAAAAACCAGCTAATCTCAACTCCTGCGTTTTTTAGGGCTCGAAGAAAGTCTTTTGGAAGATCGCGGCTCCCCAGCCCATCAAAAATCATTCGCACTTTGATACCCTCCTGAGCTTTACGGATAAGGACGTTCTGAACGTCTGTCCCAATTTGATCAGCATGGAATATATAGTACTCCATATGGATATGATCTTTAGCTGTCTCAAGATCGCGGAGCAACGCTTTAAATTTCTCATTTCCGTTCGTGAGAACTGAAATTCGGTTGTTTCGAGACAAAGGTGCAAAGCCACTCTGGAGTAAAAGACGAGCTAATCGTTTACTCTCCACTGAGCCTTCCTTAAAGAAGACATCCTGTGAGGTAAGCTCTTCTTCTTGACGGCTAGAAAGCTGAGGCAATCTACTGCTCGGAAGGTGCTTGAACCTGAAGAGCTTAGATTTAAGCGGTGAACAACCAAAAGGGGCATAAAGAATTAACCCGATGAGCGGCCAGACAGCAAAAATTGCTAACCATGAGGCTGTCTTTTCAGGATTCTTACTTTCTAGGATAACAACAAGTTGAGCCATAAGATGACCTAAGAAGGGTAATAGTAAAATTAATATAATATAAATCAAATGCGCCACCTCAAGTGTATTACCTCTTCGGACGGAGTGAAAAATACGATGTCCACAATTATACACTTTCCTAGAGGAAAGTGACCTTCCGCCTTGTCTCATGTAGTCTGCATTTAGTTAGTATGACAGAAAGCGGTAACTTCAATGCGAAGTTACCGCTTTGTAAAAAAAATTCATGATTTGATATCTTTGCTTCCAATGACTATTTTGCTTCAGGCTTACTTCCCCGTCCATAAGCTAAATACCCAAAGATAAGAGCAGTGATAATCAAGATTCCAGGATGGAGATTAGTCATGAACAAGATCGCCAAGGCGACTACGGCGATGCCCCAGGTACTCTTATACTTTTTAGGAAAGGCTTTCTTACCGAGGTCATAGGCAGATTGAGCAATCAGAATAACAACAACCGGACGGACTGCGGTTAAAGCCGCCTTTAACTCTTGAGTATGAGAGTAACGAATAAGCAAGTCACCCAAGATCACGACGATAAAGGTCGTGATAAGAGTCCCCAACAAACCGGCAATTGCTCCAGGCCACCCAGCAACCCTATAACCCATATAGCTGGCAAGCTTTGTGGCAATGGGTCCTGGTAAAGAGTTACCAATTGCTAAGGCATCTGCAAACTCTTCATTCGTTAACCATTTGTAGCGTGTAACCGCTTCTCTCTGAATAAGGGGGATCATAGCTGGGCCCCCACCGAAGCCCAAATTCGTAGCACGGGCACACCCGATAAATACTTCCCAAAGTTTCTTTAACATTTTTCTTACCTCCCTATATCTCAGCATCTCAGCGGAGCACGAAAAGACCAAAAATCATGGATAGGATAATAACGATTCCAGGGTGGAGCTTAAATTTAAAAAGAAGAATCATGGCTAAGCCGGCAATGACCCAACTCCAAAAACTCGGAAATGCAGTTAATCCCATATCAAAGGCAGTTTTGCCTACGAGGACAGCTACGAGTGGACGAACCCCTATTAATGCTCCTTTAAGGACAGGTGAATTACTATTTTTCATTAAGAAGTCTGTCAAAACAATTACAAGAAATGTAGTAAGTGCAAGAGTTCCAAGTAAGGCAGCGAGAACACCCAACCAGCCAGAAACCTTATAACCAATGAAACCTGACAGGAGTGTAGCGATTGGGCCTGGTAGAGAGGTCGTTATCGCTAATCCCTCCGAAAATTCACCCGTAGTCATCCAGCCATGAGCAATTACTTCAGCCTTAACGAGTGGAATAATGGCAGGGCCTCCCCCGAAGGCTAAATTACTTGCACGAAAGAAAGCAAGAAATAGATCCCAAAGTTGTTCCAATTAAACTCATCTCCTATAACTTTATTCGTTATTGTAAGTACTTGGTATTAAACTTCCGCATGTTGAATATTATAGCAAAGCGTTTAGAGATTGAGAATATCTTGAACACAAATAAAAGAGCTAACGATCCATATAATAGAAAGTTAACTCTTTAACGCGAGTAAATTATTGGAGACAGTCAGAATGCTTTAAACCATAATCACTGAATATTATACATCCCATGGGATTTCATATAATTGAAGAGATCTTCTCCATGTTCTTGCTCTTCTTTTTGAATATGATTTAAGGCCTGACGCACACCTTTATCTTGGAATTCAAAGATTGAGGTATCATAAGTTCCCGAGATATACTTTTCTGTCGCGAGCATGTCTTTTGCCAGATCCGCATCGTTTTGATTAAAAGTGCCACTGGCTTGAGACAGCATCCCACTTGGCTGTCCTGATTGCATTTGCATCGCTTGACCTTGCTGCTGAGCTTGTCCCTGTTGCCCTTGTCCTTGGTTCATGTTCGGGACCTGTCCACTCAAAATTTGATTTACCGTACTAAAATGTTGCTGCTCATGTGTTGCATGTGTTTGGAAGATCTGCTTTAACTGAGGACATTGTGTTTCATTAGCGTACTTATTGTATTTCTGAATGCAAAGTTGTTCATGTTGTTTCAGATCTTGCAGAAACATTCTTTCTTTTTGGCTCAGTTGTAATGGCATGAAGACACCTCCTTGAATGATATCTCTAGTCTACAGCATATCCTACTGAATTATGCATCTTGGCAATTATAGCTTTTTATGCAACTTTTGCGAGGTATCTTTCGTATAATTAATGAGAAGAAAAGATGGCTTCATGAGTGTCTGATTTTAATCATTGAGTATTAGGGGGGAAAGCGATGACGAAGCGGTTATACCGTTCAGGTCGAGAAAAAATGCTCGGTGGGGTATGTGGTGGTTTGGGAGAATACTTTGACGTGGATCCCACCATAATTCGCTTAGGCGCGGTGATCGCGATTTTTGGAGCAGGTGCAGGATTCTTCGCTTATCTCGTTGCTTGGATCGTGATTCCACAGAATCCGGATCATAAGTACCTATAGAGCGACACAACTATTTAGCCCCTCGAAAAATATTCGAGGGGCTAAATAGTTGTGTCGCATAATTTATCACCAAAATGGCTTAAAATAATGATGGTTCTCATCGCTCTTTGATCTAAAGAGTTAGTGCTAATCTATACTACTGGAGGGATAACCATGTTTCGGATGAACGACGAGCAACAGCATAAGGTTTTTAATAACTTCAAGAAAGTGATTGATAAACAAAATGCGAATTTAATCAATAAAGATCTCTACTATCATCTGAACCTCAATTGCAACTTTGTTGCGCATTTTAATTTACAAGGATTTCGTGAGGCTTATCAAGGGGAAAACTTCAGCGAGTTTGTGGAGCATTTCAATCGAGATTCTCCTGAAAGCCAATGGTTGGAGGCCCCGGAAATTAGTACTCAATTCGAACCTTTGAATCAATCTTTAGTTCAATATGTCGAATCTCAAGCGTCAAAGCACACCAGTAATGACTTTAGAGTTCCTTAAAATGAATGCGAAATTCATCAACAACCGATTCAAATTCTGGAAACCCTTCATTTTGTAACATGCGGCCATAATTAGCGTGTTTTGCATTGGCGTCCGCGACGGTGCTCCAAAAATACTGAATCATTCCTTGTGCATTACGCTGCTTCATACGGAGCCGGAGACCACGAGTGGCAGTTTTAAAACGTTCGGAAGTTGATGCTGAATTGAGAATGGGTGTGAACATCTTTTCTTCAAGAAAATCAAGTATCTCCTGTTCTTTGGTCATACACATACCCTCCTACTTTCTTGAACTTTCCCATATTATTTATCCTTTGACTCCGCTACAAAGCTCCTTCTATTTAAGTTATCGCTTCTCGTTCATAGGTTCCGATGATGGCTGTCGAGATAAGTGGCGCTAAGTCCATGGATAAGATTAACTAACATGTGCAAAAGTTTAACGGTCGTTTCGCACTACAGGTAGAGCTAACACCTCCACTAGAATTAAGTTTTCTTTATAAATTTTATGAGACAAGGCTTCTACGTATGTTATTAAATTGTGTATATTTTTTTAAATAAGCGCTCAAATCTATAAGCTAACACTCAGAGGGGTATAAAAAAATGGAGTCCTTTCTTAGCCAAACTAAGAAAAGGACTCCATTTTTAACTTCTGCTAGAGTTAGCTCTTCAATGCTTCTCCTTCGGAGTGTTAGGACTAGAACGCTACAATTAACCCTGCTTTCCCAGCGTAAGTCGCAATCGTGGATCCCATTTCATTGATGATAATTTCTTTGGGATGATAGAGTTTATCAAGTTCGAGTGCAAGGAACTGAGCATCCGAGAGGTTGTCCACATGAGTTATACCAATCACCCGATTGGAAAAATCATTACAACGTTCACCAATAAGCTCAATAACCCTCTGGAGTGACTTTTGATGACCACGCACTTTTTCAAGAATCTCAGCACTTCCTTCAACATTTTGTAAGATTGCTTTAATGTCAAGAAGTTTCGCTAAAGATCCTTGAAAGCGACTAAGTCTCCCCCCTTTGACGATATTCTCCAGGGTATCTAGGAGGATGAGAAATTTCATTTCTTTTCGGTATTGATCGAGCTGGGAAAGGATTTTGTCCATCGAAAACCCAGCCCGAACCATTTCTGCCGCTTGAAGTACTTGAAGGCCATGCCCGATTGACCCTGCTTCAGTGTCAAAGACGACCACCTCGGGATTTCTAGACAATTCCTTTCCAAGATTCGCCGAGCCAAACGAACCGCTTAACTTCGATGAGACGGTAAGGCACAAAATCTCCCCCTGACCTGAGAGTTCGGAAAAGAGCTGGGCAAAACGAGCGGGAGTCGGTTGAGACGTCTTGGGAAGTTCTACGGAAGAGAACATTTCCAAGTAAAATTCCTGAGGGGTTATGTCTTCCCCTTCGGCATATTCTTTTCCGTTTAAATGGATGGTCAAAGGTACAAGGTGTATCTCATATTTGTCCAATAGAAATTTTGGAATATCTGCTGAACTGTCAGTTACGATTTGAATCATAGTTACTCACTCCTGTATATTTGGAATCATGGTATATTTTACCACACCACGACATGAAGCATGAATTAAATAGATTCGACTTCACTCAAAAAGGTTCACTTTGAAAACCTCCTGAAAAGAAAAAATGTTTAACCCTGCTTGGCTAGGTCAAAATACCTTTTTGAAGGAACCTTAGTCTATATATACTACTTTGAGTAAATATCTCACAATAGTCTGTTGTTTTAATGATGTTTGAAATGCAACTCAAATGAGTCCGTTTCCATTTTCCATCTTCTACAAATAACAATTGCCCACTTGAACCGATTTCAACCTGATGAAGCCACACGACTCTCCCCCATCTATGAAGTGAAGCTGGTACGTTTGGATATAATAGATCATAAACTCCTTCTATGACTGCTACATCATCGTTCATCAGCATCTCTCCTCATGTATGGATTTCAACCTTATCTTACCATATTCAAGAAGCGGAATGAACGAAAGTTGAAGGTTAAATTTATGAAAAGATGATATCTCGCTCCCAGTAAGAGAGACAAGCTTTAAGTAGGAGTTATCCTGACCTCTAACGAGGTTAGTCTAAATTACCGTTACAAGAAGATCGAGACAGCAATTCCTTAGACTCGATATATGTCAGAAAGCAATAAGAGGTTGTCGCAAATTTTATTCTGCGACAGCCTCTTATTGCGAAATATACCTAGATTACTAGTGTAACTGCTGTCTCTGCTGAAGTAGAAACATCTTATAATATAAACCTTCTTGGCCCAAAAGTTCAGCGTGGGTGCCACGCTCTACGATGTGACCTCGATGAAGAACAAGGATAAGGTCGGCATCTTGAATCGTAGAGAGTCGATGGGCGATGGCAATGGTGCTTCGCCCTTGGCGCATCTTGCTGAGGGCGACCTGAATCGCTTCTTCCGTTTCTGTATCAACACTAGCGGTTGCTTCATCGAGAATTAGGATTTTGGGTTGCCCTGCTATAGTTCGAGCAAAGCAAATGAGTTGACGCTGACCACTTGAGAGCGTGGATCCCCGTTCGCTAACGGGTTCCTCATATCCATGCGGTAATTTGCGGATGAATTCATCGGCTTGAACAAATTCTGCTGCTGCCTTGACGTCTTCATTAGAGAGGTTCGGTCGCTCTAAACGGATGTTTTTCGCGATATCTCCCACGAAGAGGAAGGGATCTTGGGCCACGAGTCCAATTTTCTGTCGGAGTTCATCTTCAGCGTATCCTGAGAGTGGAAGGCCATCGATAAGAATTTCTCCTTGTGTAAGCTGGTAAAAATGCATTAGGAGATTAGAGACGGTACTTTTTCCACTTCCAGTGTGTCCTACTAAGGCGACCGTCTGACCTGGGTGAACGGTGAACGAAATGTTCTTCAAAACCTCGGTGACTCCATCATAAGAAAAGCTAACCTCTCTGAACTCGATTTTTCCTTGCTCAATTTTTCTAACATCAAAACCTTGTTCATTTTCTTTGCCTTGAATATTCACAGTCGGAGAGAGCCTCTCATCATCGAGAAGTTCAAAGACGCGCTCCGAGGCGATAATGGCCTGCTGAAGCTGTGAAAGGCGCATCATAATCATATTTACAGGTTCAAAAAAACGGTCGAGGTAATTAATAAAGGCATAGAGAACTCCAACTTCAACTGGACCGATAAGTGACTCAAGACCGAAGAAGCCCAGGACGAGAATGAAGGCTAGGGTGTAAAGCAGATCTACAGCTGGGCGCATGAGCCAACTATCGAGTTTAATATTAGCAATGGCTGCACGATAATACCTTTCGTTGATCGCTTGAAACTCACTACGGAAGCGCCTTTCCTGACGCATAACCTGGATTAGGTTCATCCCTTGAATAGATTCATTGAGCTTCGAATTCAAATGACTCAGTTCGAGTCGTACTGTACGATACACCTTTGAACTTAAGCTTCGATAAATTTGCATGAGAATGAAAACTAAGGGAAGTAGAATCAGGCAAAACGTAGCAAGGCGTTTGTCCAAGCTGAACATCGCTATAAATATACCTATTAAGAACACAAAGTTCTGAACATACGTAGATAAGACCCCGACATAAAGTTCTTTGATAGCTTCTGTATCATTGGTAATGCGAGAGACGAGAGCGCCACCGGGTGTCCTGTCGAAAACATTCATTCCGAGATACTGAACTTTACTAAAGACCTCCACGCGTATGTGCTGGATGATGCGCAAGGCAATCTGATTAAATTTCAGAAGCTGTAGATAGTGAAGGATAGCGGATAACATCACGAGGATAAGATATCCTGCACCCAATAATAAGAGAGCTGATTGCTCGAAGATCCGAGGGGTTAGATACTGATCAATAAATATCTTTACAAGTACCGGCCCTGCGACGTCGGCTGCAGTAGCCAGGATTAAGACGACAAAAGCAAACGTAAGTGATTTGGCGTGGGGTCTTAAATAGTTGAGTAGCCTCACTATTGTTCGACGTTGACTAGCGAGTCCTTGGGGTTTCTCAACGGTGTTTTCAGGGGCGAAATCTGTGACACTCACTTCAGCCCACCCCCTTCCTCAATCAGACTTTCGAGTTGCTGAGCCTGGAAAGTCCCCGCATACCAGCCCTTCTTTTCCATCAACTCTGCATGAGAACCGCTTTCGATGATGCTTCCGTTTTGAAGAACTAATATTAGATCGGCATGTTCAATCGCACTAAGTCGGTGTGAGGAAATCAAGGTTGTTTTCTGGGAACGGTTCTCTTTTAAGGCATTGAGGATCTGTTTTTCAGTTTTGGCATCTACAGCAGATAAGGAATCATCAAGAATGAGAATCTCGGGATTTAGAAGAAGAGCTCGGGCGATCGCAACACGTTGTTTTTGTCCACCCGACAACGTCACGCCCCGATCACCCACAAGAGTTGCATACTTCTCTTCAAAGTGCTGAATATCGTCATGAATGCATGCCGTTTTGGCTGCTTTCTCGATTTCCAATGGGTTTGCGGCTGGCTTTCCTAATGTAATATTCTCAGCAATAGTCGTGGAGAATAGAAAATGGTCTTGCGGAACGTAGCCGAAGGCAGAACGTAATGTATCGAGCGAGAGGTCGTAAATCGAAGTATTCCCAATTCGTATATCCCCTTTCGTCCCATCAAATTCCCTTAAGAGAACCCGGAATAAGGTCGTCTTGCCACTTCCCGTTTTCCCAACGACACCGAGGGTTTGCCCTTTCTTGAGAGTAAAATAAATTCCTTTCAAGGCGGGGATAGATTGACCATAGTAAGTGAATGTATCGATCGCAAAGTTTAAATTCCCCTCAGGTGCGATCGACAACACGGATGATTTATCCTTGACCTCAGATTCTACTTGGAGTAAGTCTCTTACCCTATCATAGGAAGCCCTACCTCGCTCCATGATATTAAAAAGCCATCCAAAAGCAAGCATTGGCCAGATAAACTGTCCAAGGTAGAGAGTGAATTGAGTAAGTTGTCCAAGCGTAATTTGTTCGCTTACAACACTTCGGGCTCCAAAGGCAATAGCAAGAAAGAAGGAAAAACCAACAACTAACATGATGGTCGGGTCAAAGAGTGCGTCCACTTTAGCGACCTCGAAATTCTTCTTCACCACATCTTCAGAAAGAGTCTTGAAGAATTCGATCTCTTCCCCTTCTTGTCCGAAGGCCTTAACTACCCGAACTCCCGAAATATTCTCCTGAACTTTATCATTTAAATCGCTGAACGCTTCCTGGGCTTTAAAGAATCGATCGTGGAGCAAGGTGCCGTAATAGCTCGAGGTCCAAGCCATAATGGGCATAGGCAGGAGTGTGATAAGAGTTAGTTTCCAGCTCACAAAATAAGCCATGGAAAAAATGACAAAGCCACCGGTAACTAAGGAGTCCACTAAGGTCAAGACCCCCATACCAGCAGTTATCTCGATAGCTTGAATATCATTTGTGGCATGGGCCATAAGATCTCCTGTACGATACTTATGATAAAAGCCTGGAGACATACGGGTGAAATGCTCGAAAAGCTGGCTACGCAAAAGACGGCTAAGCCTTGCCGCAGAGCCGAAAATCATCATCCGCCAGGTGTAACGTAGGGAGTACACTAAGAGTCCTAACCCTAAAAGGGATAGGAGCTTAGGCCAAAGAATGGTTTCGGTCAAGGTCTGGTGACTCACCCCATCCACGATTTTTCCTATCACATAGGGAGGGTAGAGATTCAAAGCTGCGACCATGACCAAGATTCCAATTCCAGCCAGGTAGTTTCTCTTTTCTATTTTAAAAAACCAGAATAAGTCGCGAAAAAGACGCAAATGGAAGCTCCTCTCTATGGAGTAAATTTAATATGCATATCCACGATTTCTGGTTGATTTCCGATTCGGATGGGTGGGCCCCAGGTGCCATAGCCGTTGGAGACAATAAGATTAAAGTTGCCTTTTTGTAAAAGTCCCCAATCCAGCGGGAAAATTCGTTGGGTTATATATTGGTTTGGCCACATTTGCCCCCGATGGGTATGCCCGGAAAATTGGACGTCGATTCCTTCATCGACAGCCTCATCAATCTGGGAGGGTTGATGATCTAGGAGGATAAGCGGGAGGCTTCGATCCAGAGGCTCAACTAGAGGGTGTAAATCTGAACGTTTTACTCCCCGGAAGCGTCCCCCACTGGCATCATCTCGGCCGATCACATAGAAGGAGTTAGCCACTTGTAAGGCTTCATCGCGAAGAACTTTAACTCCCCCTTCTCCTAGATATTGAATGGCCTCTTCTGAGTGTCCTCCAATGTATTCATGGTTCCCCAGGGAGGCAAAGACTCCGTATTTGGCTTTGAGTAGTTTAAAGGTATCGGCCATATTCTGCTCGATAAAGACTTCAACGTTTTCGTCAAGCACGTCTCCAGCAAGCAAGATTAAATCAGGGTCAAGTTTATTGACACGTTCTACAAGCCCTGTCAAAGTGGAATTCTGATGGATCGTACCGAGATGTATATCGGATACCATAACGAGATGAAGATCGTTGAGTTCCCCTGCCCTTTTATTTATGGTGAGTTCATAACGATGAATCTGAGGATTCATAGCATTCCAGGACCCATAGGCAAGAATTCCTGTGATTGCAAGAAAGATTGTGAGCCCAATGACCAGAGGAAATGAGGGATTCTCTTTAATGCTCATAGGAAGGATATGTAGGAATCGATCAGCTAAGCTAAAGATTTCAAAAACAAACAGGATGAGAACAAGATAAAACATTGCAGCCATCCAATAAGAACCCACCCAGGCGATAATTCGGTTGAGGGTCGCAGGGAAAAAATTCTGTAATGAACGTCCCAGGATATAGGAAAATGCAACTAATGTAAAGAGAACCCAATAGGTCGCACGAAAATTTGCAGCATGAGGCAGGTATTTAAAAAGCCCTTGCCAGGCTCGAAGGCCAATCCAAAAGTTGATACCACCATATAGGGCAAGTGCAATAATAATCAAAAAAATGAACATAGAACGAATTCGGGCCCCCTTCCTTACTCTCTATGGTATACTCAATCATGATAGCATATTTGTTATGAAAAGACCTATTCGTCACAAAAAGAAGTGCGGTCCTTGTCCTGAGCGCAATTTACTTTTAGGTTAATCCAAAGTAAAATCCATGGGCGCCTCTTTTGTAGAGAGTAGCGTTCTTCATGACAAGAGATTATTCTTCGTGAATTAGCTCGTTAATTCCTCTAAAATTCTTAAACACTATAATTTTTTGCCACCTTAGCAAAAGGCCATCTCACTTTAAATCGAGATGGTCTCTTACTAAGGTGGCAAATGAAAACACCTGCCGTCCATAGCAGGTGTTTTCCCATTTTCGGTGCGCTCTTAGAGCGCTTCTCAATGTCAGCTCGTTGTATATTTTACCCTTACATCTCTTAATTGTCAAGAATAGTTCTTAAGAATAAATCTTAAGCAGCAAAGCAAACTGAATCTAGTATCTAGACATATTAATAAACACCAAACTAAACACGCTCTTTGGAATCTGCTGCACGCCCTATTTTATCATTATCATGTGCATCAAAAGGCGGAATCGGATCACTATTTGCTATAGTCTTCTTACGGGTTATGTCTTTAATGTTTTTCTTCTCTTTGGGTTTTGACATAGTCCTCCTCCTTTAGCATACAAAAAGTTTTCTAATGATTAGGATACCCTATCTGAAGAAAATTATTTTTGACATCCTGACCTCTCCTTGGTATGTTAGAAGTATCCAAATTCAGTTAACCTATTGACTTCAGTTAACCTATTGACTTATTCGATTGATCCTATTTAACTTAAAAAGCAATATTTGATGAGGAGGTTTTTTACTATGGCATTACCCCCTTTTTTAAAAGCACTAGAGAGTTATGATCCGAAATTCGCACAAGTAATGGAGAAAATGGTTTCTCTTTCCCTGGCAGAAGGATCTCTAGATCCGAAAACCAGAACGTTGATTGCCTTAGCCTTAGACGCGGCATTGGGGGCATCAGAGGGAGTTACTAGCTTGGCCCAGCAAGCTCGGAAGATTGGCGTCACTGATCAGGAAATCTCAGAAGCATTGCGTCTTGCTTATTTTGCTTCTGGAAACTCAGTTCTAATCTCCTCCTTTGCAGCTTTCAAAGATAAGGAGTAAGTGGTTTGAACATATTGCAGAGTATTATTTCACCTCTACTGATTCTATTTTTGCTGCTTAATCTTATCGCATTCTTTCTGATGGGAAGAGATAAATCTTTGGCCAGAAGAAAGCAGTGGAGAATCCCTGAAGCTTGGTTTTTCACTCTCGCTTTAGGGGGTGGGGCCCCTGGGGTGTGGTTAGGAATGCAGTTTTTCCACCATAAGACGAAGCACAATAGTTTTGTTTACGGTGTTCCTCTCCTTTTTATTTTTAATATAGTTGTGATATATGGAATTTGGACTGTGGTTAGCCGATAAGTTTACAATTGATGAGCCTAATAAAACGCCGATAAAAGAGCAATTCTTTTATCGGCGTTTTGTTAGGCTTTTAGTGCACTTTACTCATTATAATTTCTTAAAGGATCGGGAATTCCGCATTGACGGATTTGGTTCTTTCGTGCTATTTAGATTATTGATGGACTTCATACGTTTAGATGCCCACCTCATCTCAGTGGCAACAACAGCGACTTCCATCATAGCCCTTAGGTAAAATACCCCACTGACCGTCCGTTGCCATAGATCCATGGCCTGATCAAATTTTGACCAGTATTCAGGGTCCAATGCTGTATACATAGAAGAATGGCGTTGTGTCAAGCCGAGTTGAACGTTATCTCGAAGACTTGTGAGCTTCTCCTTCCCAACAAGAATAACTTCGAGTACACCTTGGAATTCAGGACTAATTTCATCCCCGCTGAGAAGGGGGGAATCGGCTGCTTGACGACGTTTTACCCTTTGCCGAGTCATCTCTTCGATGTTTTCCCCTCGTTCAATGAAACCTCGACTGAGTTCAATAAGACGTTCCATGATTAGAGCCTTATCCTTCGAATTAAACTCATCTCGTGCATGTTCATAGAGTTCCATGACTTGGTCAAGACGAGCCTCTAAATCAGTGGGCTGGGCTTTTTCATAATCGTTGAGGGGGGTCGAGTCCACAAAGTGTTCTATGCTTTCATGAAAGAAGAGTGAAGAATCGTTGAAAAGAGAATACAGCTTTTCTTTAAGAGCTTTTTTGTAGCGTGGCGGTGCAAGACCACGGTTAATTGAGAGTGCAACAGCTAATCCGATAAAAATAGATAAAGAACGCGTTAAAGCATGCATAAGGAATTGATCAGGAGGGGCATCAAGAATAAAAATAATAGAGACAATCCCTAGGGTAACTCCTTCCCATCTGATACGATTAGCAATACCAATAATTAAAATGACAGCTAACCCAATGACAAAGGGATTATTCCCCAAGAGCAATCCGAGTACAATAGCGAGAGCCATAGATACGAGATGAATGGAGATTTGTTCCCAAGCGTTTGATAGTGCTTTAGTAACGGAAGGTTGCATATTGATGACAACGGTAATTGCTGCAAAGGTAGCGGGTTGAATTCGCAGAAGCTGACAGATTAGCATGGCCACAGTAACGCCTAAACCGGTTTTTAGAATTCTAGGCCCAAACCATCGAAAGAATTTGGAAAGCAAAGAAATCCTACCTCCTTAACCCTCGAGAAGATGTATGTGGGCTGATAGCCCTATCACTCTCGAAAATGTTATATAGAGTATAGACTTTTTGGGCCTTTCTCGCAAGTCGTTAGATTTTCGAAAGAGAAGGTAATGTATTGCCCCTTCACCTGGGAATACAAATACCATCTTGTAAAGACATATAACGGGAATACAACCAATGAGGTCGTATTCCCGTTATATTATAGCCAAGATCGAACTTAAATCATCTTGACAATAAGTTCGGCCGGATCGACAACCGGAATCTGTGCATCGTCATCCATTTTAACTTTAACTCCGTCCTCTAACATCGTAATGCAATAGGGACAATTGGCACCAATGGCTTGGGGCTCTTTGGCAAGTGCTTGATCTACTCGCATGTTATTGATTCTTTCGCCAAGATGTTCTTCCATCCACATCCTGCCTCCACCGGCACCACAGCAAAAGCTCTTATCATGATTACGATCCATTTCCACCAATTGGACTCCAGGAATCTTGCTAAAGAGTTCTCTTGGTGAGGTATACACTTGTTGGTAGCGGCCTAAATAGCAGGAATCATGATAAACAATCTTCTGAGCTTCCATTTGGACATCTTTGTTTAACTTAAGCTTGCCATCGTTGATCAGCTCGTTAATAAACTGAGTATGATGAACGAGCTCGTAGTTGCCACCAAATTGTGGGTACTCGTTTTTCAGCGTATTGAGACAATGTGGACATGCGGTAATAATTTTCTTGACCTTATATCCATTCAAGGTCTCTACATTTTCTGCTACGAGGGATTGATACAAATATTCATTACCAGCACGTCGGATATAATCGCCACAACATTTCTCTTCTGCTCCTAGTATGGCAAAGTTCACTCCTGCTGCATTGAGTATTTTGGTTACTGCTGTAGTGACTTTTTTTGCTCTGCCATCGAAGGAGCCTGCACACCCAACAAAGTACAGATATTCAACATCCTCAGGGTTTTCAACTTCACTCAACTGTTTTACGTTGAGATCAGCAGCCCATTCGGCACGTTTGTTCCAACCCACTCCCCAGGGGTTAGAGTTATTCTCTGTATTACGGAAGGCTGTTTGAAGTTCCGGGGCAAAGTTCCCTTCCATGGTAACAAGATATCTGCGCATATCAATGATTTTATTCACATGCTCATTCGATACAGGGCATTGGACTTGACAGGACATGCATGTCGTACATGACCAAATTACATCTTCAGTGACCACATCATTGATTAAACTCTTCTCTAAAATTGCTGCGTCTTCAGGATTCGTTTCAGCAATCT
Source organism: Desulfitobacterium elongatum (assembly GCF_055378975.1). NCBI lineage: Bacteria > Bacillati > Bacillota > Clostridia > Eubacteriales > Desulfitobacteriaceae > Desulfitobacterium > Desulfitobacterium elongatum. The sequence goes on from NZ_AP038772.1 coordinate 2,416,080, forward strand.
TAGCTATTGCTTCGGCAGACTCTTCCCCTGTTGACGTTAAGCCATACTTCTGCATGACAGCTCCTTTTTCAAGAAGGTGATTCTTCAAAGTCCGGCTTATAAGTTCTTTAGGGTTTAAGGGTTTTCCTGAATTTGTCGCTGGACAATTCTCCATACACCTTCCGCATTCGCCGCAGGCAAAACTATCTAATAATTGGTTCCAAGTAAAGTTTTCAATCCGTGATACTCCAAATTCTGATACGGTTTCATCTTCCAGGTTCAAGGGCTTCATTTGACCGCCAATGGGTTTCAAGGATGCCAAATAGGCATTGAAAGGCGCTGCAATCAAATGCATGTGCTTAGAATTCGGAATATAGACCAAAAAGGTCAGTAAGATAACCATATGGAGCCACCAAACAACATCTCTAAGTGCTATTAAGGCCGAGTCACTCAGCCCGCTCATCATAGTTGCCATTAAATTATACATGGGATCAAGCGCATAAGCTGCAATGTGTGGCTCCAACGCAAATTTAGCACCCGTTGACATCCATTCGGTAAGAATAACGAGCATAATAAATATAACGACTAAGGCTGCTTCCATCGTGCGATATAAGCGTTTAGGCTTGATTATCCATCTCCGTATGAGTCCAACGATTAACCCAAGGAACACCATAGCTGCTAAGATATCTTTGATAAGAAAAAAGTAGGGATTGGTGCTCAGAAACGGTATAGCGTAGTTCGGGAACAATCCTTCGAATATAAAGGGTATCTCTCCAATGCCAATAAAAATAAATCCCCAAAAAATGAAGAAATGAATGACTCCATAAGGTTCTTTTATCATTTTCTTCTGGACTAGGATATTCATAATGAAATTCATGATGCGCACTTTAGGTTGATCAAATTCTTCTTCTTTGGCAGCTAACATTAAAATATTAATTTTTTTACGAAGTGCGATAGTAAAGCCATAACCTGCTGCACCTGCAAGAACTAAAAATATAATGAGCCACGTTAAACGCATTTTATAAACCTCCTTTACCAAACTAAAGTTTCAAATAATTTAGTTAGACAGCGAAGCGTTTTTCACTTCGCTGTCATCTTGTTGTTTTATTGGTTAACGAGTTTTTTGAATTCCTGTGTTAATAAGGGAACAACTTGAAATAAATCTCCGACTATGCCAAAATCCGCTGCGGTAAAGATGTTGGCTTCTGGATCTTTATTAATCGCAACGATAACCTTGGAGGAGGTCATGCCAGCAAGATGTTGGATTGCCCCGGAAATACCACAAGCAATGTAAAGTGTTGGTGCTACGGTATTACCCGTTTGTCCAATCTGGTACTGTAAATCAATCCATCCGGAATCAACAGCCGCTCTTGAAGCCCCTACGGCCCCACCCACTACATCGGCTAACTCTTCCAGAACACCAAAACCCTCTTTATCCTTCATACCCCGTCCGCCTGCTACGATAAAATCAGCCTCGACGAGATCTGGGCGTTTCGATACTGCGATAGCGATATCTTTAACAATTGCCCGTAAATCGTCTGCATCAATTTGGGCATTCGCTTTGACAATCTCTGCCTGGCGATTGCTGTCCGGTTCCTGAACTTGGAAGGTATTAGGACGAATCGTGGCAATAATTGGGCGTACCGCTGTGGAAACTTGAGCAAACGCTCTTCCGGTAAAGATCGGTCGATTGAACGTAAGATAAGAGGCTGCGTCATATTCCATACCGATGCAATCATCAACCATGCCTACTCCGAGTCGCTGAGCTAGGCGAGGTGCTAAATCCCTACCTAGAGCTGAATGGCCAAGCAGGAAAGCCTGAGGCTCCTGTTCCTTGATCAGTTTGTTCATAACTGAGGTATAAGCACCTGTCGTATAGTTAGCAAGCTGGGCATCATCCACGACAATCACTTTATCCGCTCCATAAGGAATGACTTCTTTAGCTAAAGCTTCGACCCCCTGTCCTAGCAGTACGGCAACGACTTCGTCTCCCGCTTGGTCAGCGATTTCCCTGGCTTTACTCAATATTTCCAACGATACTCTGCGTATCTTCATATTGCTTTGTTCTATATATACCAAAATTTTAGCCATTTCTATACTCCTCCTCTTACAGTACTTTCTTCTCTAGGGACAGGATTCTTGTTAATTCACTGGCTGCATCCGCTGGCTCTCCAGGGATAAGACGCACACTCCCACGGGCTGACGGCAAGCTGAGTTTTTCAATTTTCATTGTAGCTGCTACACTTGCTGCATCTATTCCTAGGTCTGCAAGGGTAAACGTTTTTAGCTCTTTCTTTTTAGCTTTCATAATTCCAGGTACGGATGGATATCTGGGTTCATTGATGCCTTGTTGAACAGCGATAACTGCGGGTAGGGTTAACTCGAGCGTCTCTTTTCCCCCATCAATTTCTCGTACTGTTGTAGCCTTTGTTCCATCAATTTCTAGCTTGGTTACCATATTGGCTGAAGGAAGATTAAGCTTTTCTGCCAGGCGTACGGGGATTTGGCTAGCTCCAGTATCAACATCGGTTTTACCCGTCAATATAATATCATAGTTGAGCGAAGAGATAGATTTTGCCAGCACTTCAACTGCGCCCAGCTCATCGGAGTCTGTCAGGGCAGGGTCATCAATCAGAACTGCCTTGTCTGCACCCATGGCCAAAGCGGTGCGCAGAGCCGTTATGGTATTGCTGTTACCTATAGACACCAAGGTTACTTCGCCGCCAAATTTTTCTTTGAGGCGGATTCCTTCTTCAACTGCATACTCATCATCAGGATTAATGACTAAAGTAACACCGGCTGAATCAACTTTACCCTCTTTATCTAGAACAACTTTAGCTTCAGTATCAAATGTCTGTTTGATACACACGATTATATTCATTTTTTCTTCCTCCTCAGTGGAATTATTTCTAATAAAAGCTTCAAATGAATATTAACCCACCCCATAGATGCTGTTTCCATTAAAAATGGTTGTCTAAAAATGGTTGTCCTACGTTGATTGCTTTGAATAAACCATTATTCTTAACTCCACCTTCTATAAAAACAGCATCCTTTTAATCAACGATACATTCATTTGTCAATAAGCAGTGGCTACAATATACAGTCTATTGCCCAGCAAACAGTGCTTTTCGTTTTTCTAGGAAAGCGGAGCAGCCTTCCGTTTGATCTTGAGTGCTAAAGGTTAGACCGAAGACTTCAGCTTCATAGGCTTGACCACTAAGTAAGTCCACGTTTTGTCCTTTGTAAATAGCAGTCTTGGTTAATTGAACTGCTATGGGTGCGCGAGAAGCAATTTTTTTAGCCATGGAAAGAGCTTGTGTCATGAGCTCGGAAAGCGGATAGACTCGATTAACTAGACCAATTCGGTAAGCTTCTTGTACATCCAGGTTATCTGCAGTGAAAAGAATCTCACTTGCTCTACCGCTACCAACTAAGCGTGCGAGGCGTTGGGTACCACCGAAACCGGCAAGCAGCCCCAAACTGACCTCAGGTTGCCCAAATTTTGCATTTTCACTAGCGAGTCGAAAGTCACAGGCCATAGCAAGTTCAGTTCCGCCTCCAAGAGCAAAGCCATTAACTGCTGCAATAACGGGTTGGGGTATACTCTCGATTAGATTCATGAGATTTTGGCCTAACTGGCTAAAGTTGCGAGCTTGCATCGGGGTCATAGTGCTCATTTCCGCAATATCTGCTCCTGCGACAAAAGCTTTTTCCCCACTTCCTGTAAGGATAACAACCCTGATCGAAGTATCTTTTGCAAGTTTAGTGAAGGCTTGAGTGAGTTCTTCTAAAGTTGCGCTATTTAAGGCATTTAATGCCTTGGGGCGGTTAATAGTAAGGATAGCAATCTGTTCTTGACATTCAAGAATGAGATTTTGGTACTCCACGCAATCGTCCCCTTTCAATATAATCTAAGACCAATTTATCTCTCTACGATCAGGCTAATTCCTTGACCTCCACCTATGCATAACGTAGCAAGTCCCCTTTGAGCATTACGCCGTTGGAGCTCATGAAGAAGTGTAACAAGGATTCGGGTTCCCGAAGCTCCAATAGGATGTCCTATTGCAATAGCGCCACCATTAACATTGGTTTTATCGATATTCAGGTTTAGGTCACGAGTGACTGCAAACGCTTGAGCTGCGAAAGCTTCATTGGCTTCAACGAGATCGATATCTTCAATTTTAAGCCCGGCTTTTTCGAGTGCTTTTCGGGTTGCAGGAATCGGTCCGGTTCCCATAATCAGAGGGTCTACTCCGGCAGATGCCCAAGAAGTAATCTTTGCAAGAATCGGTAAACCGAGTTCATCAGCTTTTTCTTTGGACATGACGACTACAGCTGCTGCACCATCATTGATTCCTGAGGCATTTCCGGCGGTAACTGTTCCATCTTTTTTAAAGGCTGGACGGAGCTTAGAAAGGGTCTCAGGTGTAGATCCCATGCGGGGGTATTCGTCCTGACTAAATACTAAAGGCGCACCTTTTTTCTGTGGAATTTCGACTGGAATGATTTCTGCATTGAATGTGCCAGCGTTGATTGCCGCTTCTGCACGATTCTGGCTACGCAGTGCTAAGCCATCCTGGTCTTCACGAGAAATTTCGTACTGCTGGGCAATATTCTCTGCTGTAATTCCCATATGCACGTTATGAAAGGCATCAGTAAGCCCATCTACTATCATAGTATCAATAATGCTGTCATTTCCCATCCTGTAACCGTTTCTTGCCTTAGGAAGAGCATAAGCTGCTGCGGACATACTCTCCATTCCTCCGGCTACTATCACATCGGCATCTCCGGAAAGAATAGCTTGAGCTGCGCAAACAACCGATTTTAGTCCAGAACCACATACTTTACTTACCGTCCAAGAGGGGATCTCTTGAGGAATCCCTGCTTTCATAGCTGCCTGCCGTGCAGGATTCTGTCCCATGGCAGCGCTAAGAACGTTTCCCATAATGACTTCCTCAACTTGTTCGGGTTGAATTCCTGCTCTTTTTACGGCTTCTTTAATAACAATTGCACCAAGGTCTGCTCCGCTTAGTTGCCCTAGTGATCCTCCGAAGGAGCCGACCGGAGTGCGAACTGCACTTACAATTACAACTTCTTTCATGGTTTGATATGACCTCCCTTAATAATATAATAATCCTCTAAATAGATTACTTATTGCTTTTTCTCCAAATTCCCATGCGCTCAGCTTCGGCAACCAGTTCATCTTGGAATTGGGGATGGGCAATAGAGATTAAAGCTTCAGCCCGTTCCCAGGTAGATTTCCCTTTAAGATTGATTATCCCATATTCGGTCACCATGTATTGAACCATTGCTCTATGTGCGGTTACAATCGCACCAGGGGTTAAAGTAGGTTTAATCCGCGAAAAAATTTCCCCATTTTTTTTGAAGGTCGATTCTAAGCAGATGAAGGATTTTCCCCCTTTAGAACGATAAGCCCCAACCATGAAATCCCATTGACCTCCTGTACCGCTGATCTGACGAGTTCCAGATGACTCAGAACATACTTGGCCATAGAGATCGACTTCTACACAGTTATTGATTGCTGCCACATTATCATTTTTTGAGATGATAAAGGGATCATTCACATAATCTACAGCGTAACTGGCACACATGGGATTATTGTTCAGAAAATCATAGGTTTTTTGCGTCCCCATTGTAAACGCATATGCTATCTTGTTGCGATCGATATTTTTCTTGGCTCCTGTAACCCGGCCAGATTCAACCATATCAACCATAGAATCCGTAAACATTTCTGTATGAATTCCCAGGTCCTTCAATTCGGATTGTGCCAGCATCTTGCCCATAGCATTTGGCATACCACCAATGCCAAGCTGAATGCAGCTACCATCTACCATTTCCGGTAAAATAAAGGAAGCAATCTTTTCGTCGATTTTACTTGGAGTTGTTGAAGGAAGCTGGAGCATTGGACGATCGGATTCAACAATCCAATCCACCTCTGAAATATGGATATTCTCGTCCTGTCCGCCTAAGCATCGTGGAAGGTAAGAATTAACTTCGAGAATAATAATTTTAGCCTTTTCGCATAGGGCTTTTGTATGGGAGACCTGGGGACCAAAATTAAAGTAACCATGCTCATCCATCGGTGTGACTGTAATCATTGCTACATCGACATCGGCATACTTCCGATAATATCCAGGAAGTTCGTGATAAAGCATGGGAATATACCAACATGAGTTTTGGTCATGAAGCTTACGATCTAAACCACTAAAGTGCCAGTTGTTAAAGGTAAAATGCTCTGCGTTAGGATCAACTTTTACTACCTCTGGCATCCTTAAAGAAGTAACCGCTCGAATCTTTACATCCTTCAGTTCGTCTTTGCGTGAAGCCAGAGCCTGATCGAGAGCAATAACTTGACCTGTGAATGAGCCATAATCTACCCAATCTCCAGATTTTACTACGCGAACTGCATTTTCTGGAGTTGTGAGTTTCTCACTATATTGTTCTTCGTAACTCAAATAAACCCCTCCGCTTATTTTATAATCTTAGGCACTTAATAAATCTTCTAGACTAGAATTTTAGCAATATCCATTGTGTCTGGATTACTATCAGCTATATCATTATTGGGTTTTGAAATCGACTGATAAGAGAAAATATATGGCCCACGTTGATAATGAGGGGGCGTTGCTTTTTTGCATACGCCCCTTATAAGCGACCAGTTCCTGAAATAGGTGGGTGAACTCCCACTTACACTAATTCTAAAAATAGGGTGAATTCCCCATATTACCTATCGGAAACTATCACTTATTGACGATTATTTCGAACTATTTAACAGCTAATATGAATTCAGAGGGCGAGTTACCGCAAGATAGGTCTTTAGCCCTTTAAAATATGGCTACCAATAACAACTCGATGGATCTCGCTTGTGCCTTCATAAATTTCTGTAATTTTTGCATCACGCATCATACGCTCTACCGGATAATCACGGGTGTAGCCATATCCACCAAAGATTTGTACCGCTTGAGTAGTAACCCACATTGCAGTCTCTGCGGCAAACAATTTAGCCATAGCTGCAGCCTTTGAAACTGGTTTGTGTTCAGTAGCTAGATAAGCGGCTTGATAAACTAGAAGTCTAGCGGCCTCAATCTGGGTTGCCATATCGGCTAATTTGAATTCGTTCGCTTGGAACTTAGCAATAGGCTGACCAAACTGAACTCTTTCCTTAGCGTATTTAAGTGCTTGCTCATAAGCACCTTGGGCAATCCCAAGTGCTTGGGAGGCAATCCCAATTCGTCCAAAATCTAAGGTAACCATTGCAATCTTAAAACCTTGACCTTCTTGGCCTAAGAGGTTTTCAGCAGGCACGCGAACATTTTCGAAGACAAGCTCGTAAGTGGCTGAGGAACGAATTCCCATCTTTTTCTCTTTTTTACCAAAGCTAAATCCAGGCATACCCTTTTCCAAGATGAAGGCAGCAATACCCTTATTTCCTTTGCTCTTATCCATCTGAGCAGTTACAACATATGTATCTGCTTCTTTACCGTTAGTAATAAAGATTTTAGATCCGTTGATAATATAGTCATTTCCGTCTTTGACAGCAGTCGTGCGAGTACTGGAAGAATCAGAACCAGCCATAGCCTCGGTCAGTCCAAAGGCTCCCATTTTTTCTCCTTTTGCCAATGGAGTTAAATATTTTAGTTTTTGCTCCTCGGTTCCAAAGAGATAAATTGGGTTAGCGCACAAACTGGAGTGAGCGGATACGGTAACACCGACTGATGCATCCACTCGGGAGAGCTCTTCTATTGTAATCGCATAGGTTAAGTAATCTGCCTCAGCACCGCCGAATTTTTCAGGAAAGGTAAGTCCACAAAGCCCAAGCTCTGCCATCTGGTTCCAAATCTCGCGTGGGAACTCTTCTTTTTCATCCCGCTCTTCAGCCCCTGCTGCACACTCATTCTCAGCAAAATCTCGCACCATTTTCTTCATCATTAAGTGGTCTTCAGTTAATTCAAACATCATTTTTACTTCGACTCCCCTCAAATATTATATGTTAGGGCTATTTTTAATTATCTGGATGCCCTTTACATCAAGTGTAGCTCCGTAAATTAGAATTATATTTATTTAACATTGACTTAATAATTATAGAAACCTCTTCCAGTTTTACGCCCTAACCAACCTGCCTTGACATATTTGCGTAAAAGTGGGCAAGGACGGTATTTGTCACCGAGTCCTTCGTGGAGAACGTCACATATAGCGAGTACCGTATCTAGTCCGATGAGATCAGCTAGTTCGAGAGGTCCCATAGGATGATTTGCTCCGAGTTTCATACAATTATCGATTGCTGCAGGCTTAGCCACTCCCTCATTGAGTGTCCAGACGGCTTCATTAATCATGGGAATGAGAATTCGATTTAAGACGAATCCTGGGGCGTCATTGACTTCGACAGGTGTTTTGCCCATTTCAAGGCCTAATTTCTCAATTTGTGCATAGACCTCATCACTTGTTGCTATACCCCGGATAATTTCGACAAGCTTCATAACAGGGACTGGATTCATAAAGTGCATACCGATTACTTTATCGGGGCGGTTAGTACACGCTCCAATTTCTGTAATTGGTAAGGAAGAAGTATTCGAGGCGAGTATAGTATGTTCAGGACAGACTTCATCAAGTGTCTTGAATATTTGTTCCTTAATCTTCATATTCTCTACGGCAGCTTCAATAACTAAATCTGCAGTTGCTGCATCTTGGAGCGAGGTACTTGACTTAATACGGCCAAGCATACTTTCCTTATCCTCAGCTGATAATTTCCCTTTTTCTACAGTGCGGTTTAAGTTTTTCTCAATTCCTTTTATACCTTTAGCTACAAACTCTTCTTTAATGTCATTTAATATGACATTATATCCCGCTTGGACAGCGACTTGAGCAATTCCAGAACCCATTTGACCTGCTCCAATGACCATTATGGTTTTCATGATATTCCTCCTCATTTTTACTCTCTTAAATCTGAAGTTTTAATCTATATGCTATTTCTTAAATGCTTTGCAATTACAATACGTTGAATCTGATTCGTTCCTTCGTAAATCTGTGTAATCTTAGCATCGCGCATATAGCGTTCGACTTTGTACTCCTTCGTGTAACCATATCCCCCGAAGATTTGCACAGCATCTGTAGTGACTTTTACTGCGGTGTCACTGGCGAACATTTTCGCCATGGAAGCTTCTTTGCTATACGGGAATCCTAAAACTCGGTTTGCTGCCGCTTGGTAGACGAGTAAGCGAGCCGCTTCCAGCTGAGTTGCCATATCTGCAAGCATGAACTGAATCCCTTGGAAATTCATGATCGCCTGATTGAACTGAACCCTCTCTTGAGAATACGCTAAGGCAGCCTCGAAGGCTGCTTGACCGATCCCTAAGGCCTGTGCCCCAATGCCGATTCGTCCGTCATCGAGTAAAGACATAGCGACTTTGAAGCCTTGTCCTTCTTGACCAAGTCGGTTCTCTACCGGAACAATAACATCTTCAAAAATTAGTTCACAGGTTGAGGAACCATGTAAGCCCATCTTCTCTTCTTTCTTACCGACTATAAAACCCGGAGTATCGGCATCCACGAGGAAGGCGGTGACTCCATTGGGACCTTTAGAACGGTCAGTGGAAGCCATAACGGTATATACACCAGCGTAGCCTGAGTTTGTAATAAAGCGTTTACTGCCATTTATAACATAGTAGTCGCCTCGTCGCTCCGCTGTTGTAACCAAACTTGACGCATCTGAACCAGAATTCTCTTCCGTGAGAGCGAAAGCTCCGATTATTTCTCCTCGTGCGAGCTTCGGTAGGTATTTTTGCTTTTGTTCTTCCGTCCCGAAGTAGAGTATGGGGAAAGTGCCGATGGATGTATGAACGGCAAGGATGACGGCTGTTGATCCACAACCGCGGGCGATTTCTTCAATGGCTAGGATGTACGATATGAAGTCCGATCCCGATCCACCATACTCCTCAGGAATTGGAATCCCCATGAGGCCGAGTTCCCCCATTTTCTTAATTAAATGAAGGGGAAATTCGTGAGTCTCATCTGTAATTACGGATTGTGGTATCACTTCTTCTTCCACGAAGTCTCGTACCATCGTACGCATCATACGTTGGTCATTGGATAGTGTGAAGTTCATTTACTCCGCCTCCTCGTTGCGAATAATTACTCGCTGTGAACTTCATGCAATATCCGTCTCTTTGTGCGGACCTGCTATAGATGGCAGTGATTCCTAGGGCGCTTAGATGGAAAAGTGCTAGATTCCTCTCCAATTCGTTGAATTTAATTACTATTTTGAATTTTTTAATTGTTTAATATATATTGCAAGAAGCATGCCATTCACTAACACTTCTTCACTGTATTGAAAATATATTTCTTGAGAAAGAGTAGAAAATATATTGAGAATGTTCAAAAATGACTTCAATGACCAGATTTCAAAATCTTCAAAGCGACTCTATAAGCGGGTCTCGAGAATCAAGCAACGAACCATGATTAAAGAAGACATAAGGAGAACCTAATTCAGATACTATCAATAAAATTAAAATCCTAGACTATTATGAAATATAAGAAAATTTGCACATATATTGTGATTGTGAGCTTTATGTGTTTGTGTCCGTTATTTGATACAGTGCATCTGGTTAAACAGAGTTAATATGTCGAAATCTGCTTAATATCATCATTGTCGCAAAAAATAGACAGTGTCTCGATTTAGAGACACTGTCTATTCCACGATATTAAGTTTGGCCATTTTTTTATAAAGAACAGAACGATGAATTCCGAGGATTCGTGATGCATGAACTTTGTTTCCTTGGACACTCCTCAATGCCCCTCGAATAATGTCCCGCTCTGCCTCCGCTAAAGCGAGTTCTAATGTTTTATCAACGAGATGAAGAGAGGCCTCTTGAATTCCAGGTAGGGAGAGATGCTTTGGTTGAATCCAAGTCTCGTCACATGAGACCATAGCTCGTTCTAGAATGTTTTCCAGTTCTCGAATATTTCCTGGCCAGTCATATGCGCATAAAGCTGAGAGACTCTCGGGAGTCAAACCATGGATTAATGTAGCTAATCGATTATTAATTTTTCGAATAAGCGCTTTTGAAATCGGGCCTATATCCTCTCTACGTTCCCTGAGAGGTGGCAGTTCTATCGTGAGTACATTTAGACGGTAATAGAGATCCAGGCGAAACTTGTGTTCCATCACCATTTGGTGTAAATCTCTGTGCGTAGCAGCAATGATTCGCACATCAATCTTGATCGGCTCAGTTCCACCGAGGCGCTCCACTTCTCGCTCTTGAAGGACACGTAAAAGTTTGGCTTGCATGGCTAGGGTCATGTCGCCAATCTCATCGAGAAAAATTGTCCCTTTGTCAGCGAGTTCAAATTTACCAGGTTTTCCACCTTTACGCGCGCCAGTAAAAGCTCCTTCCGCATATCCGAAAAGTTCCGATTCGAGAAGGTTTTCTGGAAGTGCAGCACAATTGACTTTAATACAAGGTCCTTTATTCCGTATACTCGATTCATGAATGGCATGTGCAAAAACCTCTTTACCCGTGCCGCTTTCTCCCAGAACCAAAATGGTGGATGTCGTTTGTGCAGCACGATTGGCTAAAGACTTTGCCTTTTTCATGATCGGGCTTTCTCCAATGATATCGTCAAAAGCAAATCGAGGCGAGTGAAATTTACCCAATTCTTCCTTATAATAAGCGAGGTTTTCTTCTAAACGCATGACTTTCTTGGCAAACATCTTAGCGATCTCCATGTTCTTAAAAAGGGTTTTTCCAATTGCGCCAACGACCTTTCCATCCCGTTCGATCGGAACGCGCATGATGATAAAATCCCGACCACCCACATGCCAGGCTTCCCCAAATTGGGCCAGACCTGTTTTTAGAGTCTGCGGGAGTTTAGAATCCGGGCTAATCTCCTGGATATGTTTGCCTATGACGTCCTGAGACTTGAGTCCCATCACATCCAAAAAGAACTGATTCATAAGGATAATACGTTCATGATCATCGATGACAACCATTCCCTCATACGAGTTCTCAACGACTGCTTCGAGTGTAGCCATCAGCTTTTCATTCGTACTTAAACGATGGGTCACAGCATCCAGTTCTGTTACATCTTTTAAAATGGCTACCGCTCCGAGGAGCTTCTCCTCCCCAAACATTATGGGCAAGAAATCCGCGTAAGTGTTGACGTCCCCAAATTGCACACGAATTCCCCGGAGTTCCTGTCCAGTTTCTAATGCTTGATAAGTTAGTGAGTCGGGGAAGAATTTCTTGATATGCTGCCCCATGACTTCTTTTTCTTGGAAGCTTAACGTCTTTTCAGCCGATGGGTTATAAAAGACGATTCGACCTTGAGAATCAATGGCGAGAATCCCATTATGAACAGACCCGATGATTCGACTGATAAAGTAATCAAGATCCCGAAGCATTTCTCGTGTAGCCTTCGTGATATGGGCTAAGCGAAGTTCACCTTGGAGATGGTCTTCTCGGTTAGTGACAAAAGCCGAAGCCCATCCTCGATTTATAATATGATCGATATTCTGAATGAGGCCATCTTCTTCGTAAACAATACGTTCTGGCTGGCGGATCAAGGACTTGACTGGAGCTAAAGGATTAAAAACTTGACTCGCAAGACAATCTAGAATATCTAAGCTTTCAAGGACCCCACGTAAACAGCCCTCGTCATTAACAACTGCCACACTCGAAATCTGATGCGATAAAATAAATTGGAGGGCCTCCTTCAGAGGGGTTTCTTCGTTGATCGAGGGAGTAGGTGCTATACATTCATGACATTCTAGCAAAGAGAGTCCAAGTGATATAAATTGTTCCACCTTATCCCCCCTTTAGTTTCAATCTCCTTCTGGTCTTGCTAAGCAAATGCAGCCACGCAAAATTCTACTGGATACTGTCAGCTGAACATAATGCACTCGAATTCTGTTTTATTAAAAAAGTAATTTATTATATCATAATTCTGAAAGTTTGGATATTTAAATGTAATTCACTCTAACTTCCCTTTTTCCCTGCCTGTAAGGATAAGTATTTTCTCGGATTTAGTATACAGGAATAATTAAGAGCTCCAGTTGGAGCTCTTAATACCATATCGTCTTAGATTTTAGATAACCTTTATAGCATATCCAAGAAAGTTTTTCTCGTTGGTGCTGGGAATTCATTCGACAGCTTTTCTAAATCATCGTCTGTAATCTTGAGTTCTGCCACCAAAGAGTTTTCATTTACATGGTCGATTGTTCCCGCCTTCGGAATCGCAACGACATTTTCCTGCTTCAACACAAAATACAAAAGCAATTGTTCCGGTGTTATGTCATACTTTTGAGAGATGGCTTTAATTAACTTATTTTCTACCAGGTCTTTTCTCATGTTTTGGTTGTGAGCCATAGGGCAGTAGGCCATCATCGGGATATGATGATCTTTTAGCCAAGGCAGCAGGTCGTATTCAGCACCTCGAGAATTCAAATGATACAACACCTGATTGAAAGCACATTTGTTCCCGTGCTTTATGTTCCAAAGTTCCCTCATATCCTGGGTGTCAAAATTGGATACGCCCCAATTTCTAATTTTTCCACGAGTAACAAGCTCATTCATACATTCTACTGTTTCAGAGAGTGGAATGTTCCCTCTCCAATGAAGCAGATATCCATCAAGATACTCCACACCCAATCGTTTCAAAGAAGCATTGCAGGAATCAAAGATATTCTTACGCCCTGCGTTATGCGGGTATACCTTCGATACAAGAAACACATTCGTTCTTTCATATCTGCTAATCGCCTCTCCCACCAATTCCTCTGACCGTCCATCGCCGTACATTTCCGCTGTATCGATTAACGACATACCCATTTCCAAGCCAAGTCGAATTGCCTCAACTTCCTGTTTCCATTGATTCTGCTGTTCACCCATATACCAAGTGCCCTGTCCCAGCTTTGGCATCAATGAACCATCAGGTAGACTAATGTTGTGTTTACTACATCCTACTTTCATCTTTAAAACTCCCTCACTTTTCCCTCAGTTCCTATGTGCCATAATTCTATCTCTATTTATTGAACTGTCGTTCCAAAGGTTTAGATGTCACTTTCTTCTCGTTTCCAGTCTTTAACGCGAGAAACGGCTTTCTGCCACCCTAAATAAAACCTCTTACGTTTGTCGTTGGGCATCTGAGGTTTAAACTGGTCATCAATTTGGTACCTTTGAATGAGTTCTTCTGTATCCGGCCAGAAGCCCGTAGCTAGCCCAGCCAGGTAAGCGGCACCAAGAGCAGTCGTCTCGATGCATTTGGGGCGTTCGACTTGAACTCCTAGAATATCCGCTTGGAATTGCATCAGGAGATTGTTGGCAACAGCACCCCCATCGACTTTTAGAAGCTTTAAAATAATTCCTGAATCCGCTTCCATTGCAGTTAGGACGTCCTTCGTCTGATAAGCCATCGATTCAAGGGCTGCTCTTATGATGTGATTTTTTCCACTTCCGCGTGTGAGACCGAAGATGGCACCTCGGGCTCGCATATCCCAGTGAGGGGCCCCTAATCCAGTAAAAGCAGGCACGACATACACTCCCCCATTATCAGGGACTTTGGAAGCAAAGTACTCTGAATCGGATGCGGTTTCGATGAGTTTTAGTTCATCACGAATCCATTGGATAACCGCTCCAGCAACGAAAATACTTCCTTCAAGCGCATAGGAAACTTGACCGTCAATTCCCCAAGCAATCGTTGTCAAAAGACCACTCTGAGACTCAATTATTTGGTTTCCAGTGTTCATCAACATGAAGCAACCGGTCCCATACGTATTTTTCGCCATGCCTGGTTCGAAACACGTTTGCCCAAAAAGAGCCGCTTGTTGATCTCCAGCAATTCCAGCGATTGGAATTGCATGTCCGAAAAATCCCCCAGGTGCTGTATTTCCGTAGATATGACTTGAAGGCTTAACTTCTGGGAGCATAGAGGCGGGCACTTGAAGTTCCTGTAGAAGCTCTTCATCCCACTTAAGCTCCCGAATGTTATAAAGCAACGTTCGCGAGGCATTGGAATAATCAGTGACATGCACTTGGCCTTGCGTAAGTTTCCAGACGAGCCAGGTATCCATGGTTCCAAAGAGAAGTTCTCCTCGTTCTGCCCTTTCACGAGCGCCCTGCACATGATTGAGGATCCACTTAATTTTCGTTCCAGAAAAATAAGCATCTACCACAAGACCTGTCTTTTTTCTGAACATAGGTTCCAGACCTCGAGCTTTTAAGTCATCACAAGTCTCAGTCGTTCTCCGACATTGCCAGACAATGGCTGGATGAATGGGCTTGCCCGTATGTCTATCCCAAACGACCGACGTTTCCCGCTGATTCGTAATTCCGATGCCTGCAATTTCTTCTGGATATATTTGTGATCGGGCAAGAAGTTCCGCGATCACCCCGTATTGTGTGCTCCAGATTTCCTCAGCATCGTGCTCTACCCATCCTGGTTGCGGATAATACTGAGAAAATTCCTTTTGGGCGATGCCGATAATGTGACTGTCACGGTCGAAGAGGATAGCGCGACAGCTTGTTGTGCCTTGATCGAGAGCGAGGATGTATTTTTTGTTCATGTGTAATCTTCCCCTCCGAAAGTTACAGAAGAATAAAGTAAGTCCTCGCAAAAGAGGCTTATTTCTTGTAAATCTGTTTCAAAAATATAAATGTGTAGGGTATAGATTTAAAGATTTTCTTCAGTATTAAAGCTCCTCAATTTTTGTTTTGAGCCAATGTTTCATTTCCTGAATCACTTGCATATCCTCTTCTGCACCCTTTACGGTATCCAGTGCTTGGAGTATGCTTTCACTCTTTAAGGGGAGGTCGACGAGAGACGAACCGATGTGCTCGATAAGATTTGCATTCATTGCATCAGAATAAATCTTTGACTCAGTGATTCGACCATTGCGAAGAGTCAGGCCAAGGTCAATGCCCCCCCAAGGGAAGCGAGTTTCAAAGATGACATCGAATTGAGGAGTCTTCCCATAGAGCCAATCCCAGGAAGAATACTTAGTATAGAGTTCTTTCAAGTCATGGTCAGTATTCTTGATAAGAATGGGTTCTGGGCATTCCCCATAAAGTTCTTGAAAGCTTAGTTTCAGGGTTTCCTTCATCTTCTCAATCGTCAGTGCGGGCAAGTAATTGCAAAGATTGGTGATTCGGGACTGAACTGAATCGACTCCTTTGGCAACCATCTTTTCCTTAGAGACTTGAAGATATGAGGCGACTTTATTAGCATCGACATCGATGAGTACCGTACCGTGGTGATAGGCTTTATTCTCTTCGAAGTAAAAGGCATTTCCGGAAAACTTCTTCCCGTCCACTGTTAAATCATTACGTCCGCTAAATTCAGCCTGAATCCCAAGCCTCTTAGTCGCTTGGAGAATGACTTGGAGTTGTTTATGAAGGTCATAGAGGGAGCGATCCATAATAAACGTAAAATTAAGATTCCCTAAGTCGTGAAATACTGCTCCCCCACCAGAAAGTCTGCGGGCGAGCTTTCCCCCATCACTTTCAAGCTTAGTACAACGGCATTCCTTCCATGCGTTTTGGTTTCTACCGATAACAACAGTATTTTGATTTTGCCAAAGATAGAGAATGACTTGATTTTCCTCCACATTTCGTAAAAGAGACTCTTCCAAAGCAAGGTTATGCCACGGATCATAAGAGTCCGAAAGCACGATTTTGCTTTTAACAGATTGATTGATCATGGTTAACATCCTCTTTCTTAAACAGGGACTTTAAACCAGACACACGTCCCCATCTTTAATTCACTATCGATATGAAGGCGAGATTCCTCGCCAAAATGATAGGTAAGTCGTTGATTGACATTATACAGGGCAAGTCCTGTCCCTTCTTGAGATTCGGCTCGACTGTGAAGTAACTCTGAAATTCGTTCAGGAGAGATTCCATTGCCGTTATCTTTCACTGAAATAACGGCATATCCCTCTTCTTCAGTGACGCGTATGAAGATCTCCCCGGTCTTTTCTAACCCTTTTAGGCCGTGCCTTATCCCATTTTCAACAAGAGGTTGGAGGGTAAGCGGGGGCAAGAGAACATGTTCGAGCTGAGGATTGACATCAATTTTTGCGCTTAAGTCCTCAGTGAAGCGAGCCTGCTCTATGTCCAGATAGGCATGGGTATGGTCGAGTTCCTGCTTCAGTGTAACAAACTCATGAAGAGATGAATTAAGGTTCTGTCTGAAAAAATACCCTAGTTGTATAAGAAGCTTCCGAGCCATGTCAGGCTTTGTTCGAATGAGAGAAACAATCGTATTCAAAGAGTTAAACAGAAAGTGAGGATTAATCTGTGCCTGTAAGGCTTTGATTTCCGCTTCACGAATGAGCTGGGCCTGGTTTTGTGCCGCGACGACTTCAAGCTGATGTGAGAGAAGTTTGGCAAGGCCTTGAGCCACCTCAATATCGACGGGTTTAATCTGCTTCGGGTTAGTAAAGTAGAATTTAAGCACCCCTATGACTTCATCCGATTTCTTTAAAGGGATGATAATTGCAACTGCGAGAGGACATCCTTTTTGCGGACAATGAATTTCATCGAGCGATTTTGGTATATACATCTCACCAGTATTAAGAACCCTCTTTGTTGCTTCA
Organism: Desulfitobacterium elongatum; assembly: GCF_055378975.1. Lineage (NCBI taxonomy): Bacteria > Bacillati > Bacillota > Clostridia > Eubacteriales > Desulfitobacteriaceae > Desulfitobacterium > Desulfitobacterium elongatum. The sequence continues at coordinate 2,433,661 of NZ_AP038772.1, forward strand.
GTTAATACGGTGTGGCCAGGTAGGTGATGATCATCCCCTATCCCGACATGAGAGAGAATTTTTTCATGATCCGTGATAGAGACTGCGGACACATTCGTTGTCTTTAATAGAAGTTTGGAAATCGCTGTTGCTGATTCTTCTGTGATCCCTTGACCGAGGTGAGCAAGCATTTGATCTGCAATATGAAGAACTTTTTGGGCTTGATTCGCTTCGATGCGATCCTCTTCGTGTATGACAGAGCGAATGATTGCAATAAAAATGGCAATACCGATACTGTTAGCGAAAATCATGGGAAGGGCAATGACCTGTACTAAAGCCACTGCACTTTCCCAAGGTCGTGCAACAATAAGGATAATCAACATCTGTGCCGTCTCGGCGATCACTCCAGTAAGAAGCGCTTTAGAAGTTGAGACAATTCTGCGACTTCCAAGCTTGTAATATACAAGTCCAGCAATTAACCCTTCAGTTACCGTGGAAATTCCACAGGCCAAACCTGTGAAACCACCCAGTAAAGCTCGGTGAATGCCCGCGATGAGGCCAGCCCCAAGGCCAACCCAAGGACCTCCTAAAAGTCCGCCTATCGCCACTCCGACGACACGCGAATTTGCAAGGGCCTCCTCAAAACCCATTTGGTCAACACGGGGAGCCCAAAGAAACGAATGAGTACTAGGGCGAATCGAAATCCCCGTATAAGTGCCCACGATTCCAAATAACCCAAAGACGATTGAGAGTTTGATAATTGTCCCAAAATCGAGCTTATGATCGATGAGATTGCGGAACGTGGTTAGGCGCGTGACTAGGAACGCGATGGCAACAATCAATCCGATATGTTCTATCATTAGAAATAGAAGTTGCACAGTTAGGAAACTCCTTTACTTTGGATATGAAGATAAGCAAGTGATTTTTGACTGATTCAAGCTTGCCCGATTATCGAAAGATCAATGTGTACGGTTCAAATATTGGTTCATTACATCACTTGGGACTAAACTCCCACCAGTCGCCCAAACAACATGGGTGGCTTTATTCATTTTGTTCTCTAAATCGAATCGCTTTAGATACCTCTGTCCTGTTTCGGCTCGTAAAAGTCTTGCCACTCCAGGTATACCAGCAAGTGCGGAAGGCTCTAATTTAAGGTTCTCAGTTTCATTTAGGGCCATAAGCAAGCTGAAGAGTTCTTCATCATTAATAGTATAAACTCCACTGAGTAAGCTTTCAATCGCCTTTCCTACAAAGCTGGAGGGCCTGCCTACGGCTAACCCATCGGCTTCGGTCTTGTTATCAAGCCCTATATCTTGAACTGCAATCTGATCATGGAGTCCAGTTGCAAGTCCTAAAAGCATACAGGGAGAATGAGTTGGTTCAGAGAAGAAACAATGGACACTTTCACCGAAAACTTGCTTCAAACCATAAGTTACTCCTCCCGGCCCACCGCCTACACCGCAGGGAAGGTATACCAAGAGCGGATGTTCGGAATCAACCCTAATATCTAGCTCATCCAGCTGACGCTTTAAGCGCAAGGCAGACACCGCATAGCCCAAAAATAAGTCACGGGAATTCTCATCATCCACAAAATGACAGTTGGGGTCTTTTTTTGCTTGCTTTCTCCCTTCTTCCACTGCTTTGCTGTAATCTGAAGCGTATTCGATGACCCGAACGCCCTTTGAACGTAGGAGTTCCTTTTTCCAAGCCTTCGCATCCGAGGACATGTGTACCGTGACCTGGAAGCCAAGCTTCGCTCCAATCACGCCGATACTTAGGCCGAGATTTCCTGTAGACCCCACAGCTATCGAGTAGTGGGAGAAGAATTCTTTGAACCTCGGAGTATTTAGGATGGAATAATCGTCGCTAAGGGTGAGCATACCGTTCGAAAGAACGAGGGCTTCCGCAAGTTTGAGAACTTCATAGATACCACCTCGAGCCTTAATTGAACCAGATATCGGGAGATGGCTATCGCATTTGAGCCATATTCGTCCGGGTATAACAACGTCATAGCGTTTTTCAAGATATCTCTGCATGTTTAAAATAGGGATAAGAGACGACTCAATAAGTCCCCTAGCTGGGTGAGTTTCTGGAAACGCCTGGGCGATATAAGGTGCAAAGCGGAGAAGTCTTTCTTCTGCCTCATAAATCTCTTCTTCTGCTATTGGAGATGAGTTTTGTGGCGTATTCGAAGATCTAGAGTAATCTGCCCCGGATGGAGCTTGAGATAGAGATTTTGTATTGCATTTTGGGTTGATCCAGAATACCTCTTTAGCAGAGATTAAATCCTTGAGTACAGGGTATTCTAAAGTCCATTCTTTAATCGACTTGCCCTTGATAAAAGAAGTGTCCAAGTGAATTTTGCCTCCTCATACCGGTTTTGTAAAATGGAAACTTTAAAGGGTAATACCTTAATAGCAAAACATATCGCTCTGTGCATTAAAACGCCTCTATAAATCTCCTTTACTCACTTCAAAATAATCCATAGTCGATGTTACCTCAAAGCCACATGAGCTATATAGATTCAAAGCACTTTTATTCTTAACTTCTACTTGAAGCATGATGTCTTTTAAGTCTCTTTCTTTTAGCTTTTCTATCGCCCTACCGAGAATCTCTCTTCCATAACCCTTTTTACGATACTCTGGAAGGACTCCTAAACCATAAATACCTCCTACTTCATCACCAAATTCCAAATGAACTTTCCCTATTACTGTGTGATCAATCTCTGCTAAGTAGATACTTGTCCCACTCTGTTCTTCTTCCTCAGGCTTAATAAGATCCTCTTCTTTGAACTCAATCTCAAAATAAACTGCGTTTTGCATTGCGATTTCTTTCGCATCTTGATTGGTCGCTTTTCTCAAAACTACATTATTCAAGTTTAAATCTTCCTTTGGATTGCAACTCAAAAACATCTCATATTCTGAGTGATCATGGTTAGCTGCACAGTTACGCTTGATAAATTCAAGTCCAGAGAGAGAATTGTTATCACAAAGTAAAAGCATTTTTTGTGATTCTCTTTTGCCCCATTCATCTTTAACGAAAGAGAATAACGTTTTAAATACACCCCTCCTTCTATACTCAGGATGTACCATACCATTAACTTCTATGGCATCTCCACCAAAATGGCATATACCGATATAACCAATAAGATTATCCTCATCATAATACATAAATTCATTAATGTTATTTATGCTTCCGTTTAGTGCCTCTGACCTACGTAATTTGTAATCGAGCTCTAACTTTAATGTGGATTGATTCAGTTCTGAACAAAGCTTTTGAAGATTATTGATATCGGTATAGTCCTTTTGATCTAATTTTTCTTTTAATTTTAAATGAGGATTTATTAGGTCTCCCATGGCCTTTCTTTCCCTCCTGACGATACCCAGCTCCTACTTCCCCAGCGGATATTGATCTAAATTTCTCTGAAGAGCAAGGATTGTATTTTTCTCAACAAAACAACCCAGCCAAGCAACAAAGCTCTTTCAAGGTTCTGACACGAGGAGATGAAGGCAGCAGTTTCTTCAAGTTGTTCCTCGCTTAGGGAGACTATAATCATATTATCCAAAATAAGCTCCTATCTTTGTTTAAAACGAATAAAGGATTCCCTACCCCCAATTCATAATCAGGTTGTAAAGGAAATTAAACTTCGATTTCTTTAGTCTACGAAGAATACTTTTACTCTCCTTGCCCAAAGAAACTATGTAAAGTCATACCGAGAATAACAAGAAGAATTCCAACGATTGACCAAGGTGCAGGGTACGGACCTTGAAGGATTACCAATTCTCCTAAAAGTGCAAAAATAACTTCACCAGACTGTGTTGCTTCCACAGCAGCAAGCTTATGAACATTACCCTTCGTCATATCTGTTGCCGAGAAAAAGAGTATCGTTGCTATAACACCGGAGGAAAGGGCGACGATTACAGCTTGCATCGTCTGATTCTCGCTTGGAAGCCCGACTTCAGCTACCCCAAGAATCGATAATACAAACCAAAAAGGGAGGCTAGCGAGGGTCATTCCGAGGACACGTTGATAGGTATCGAACCGTTGCTCACACGCAACCATCATTTTGCGATTACCTAATGGGTAAGCAAATGCAGCAACTAAAACAGGCATTATCCCGAATAATACTTCTTTGGCCGTAAGAACTTGGGCCTGCTGTAGTTGAATTAAAGCAATTCCCATTAAAATAATCATAGAAATGGCTAAGCCTTTAAAAGGTATTGATGATCGGACTTTTTCTAGTCCAGTTCCATTTTGAATCGCGGTGTGAAAAAACGGAGCAAGGAGTGAGCCTGCCACGATCGTAATCTGCCACAGGCTTGCAACCAACCAGGCTGGTCCATAAGCTGCTGCAAAACAAAGTGGCGCATAGAAAAGACCAAAACCCACGGTACTCCATCCCAGCCAGATCGAAGGTCTTTTACGCATATCTAATAAAAGAGGCCTTAAATTCCCTCTCACCATAACCAATATAAGTAGAGGCGGCACCATAAAGACATATCTTAGCACTGCACTCCAGATCCAACTTCCACCGGATAGATCCATAGCTCGATTTAAAACAAAAGTTACTGCAAAAAAGAATGATGCTAAAATTCCAAGTACAATTGCCTTCAAACGTTTTCCATCCTATTTATAATATTCCAATTTCTTGTAGGAGTAAGAACATATTATTTAAATTATTATTTCTTTATCGAGGACTTAAAACCTTTAATTTTGAAAAACTCATTTGCATTTGTTTTAATTTACTTTTTCCTACTCCATATCCACTAGTTTCTAAATACTTATGCATGATTCGACACAAAGAAAAGGATCCGAAGTATCCCGTAGGACAAATCGGATCTATTTTGCATCCTTTGTTGAATTACATATGGGTCAGACTATTCCCTAAGACACATGGTGAAATATCAGTTTCATTGACACTCTAGAATCGTGCTGCTTTGTTGTATTCCATTTCCTTGACTTCAAAGTGGTACCAATGGAAATCTCCAGTTTTTAATTTCCAAATAAGATCACCTTGAGACGGAACTCTTAGCCCGTTAAACTCCTTGTATTCTGTCATAACGCAAGACCACGTTTCCAATCGGTACTCCCCATCGAAATCTCCATAGCGCTGGGCTACAAAGCTTAGAACCTCGCCTTTTTCGTTAAAAGTAAACACTCCAGAAGCATTTACTCCCTTGTAACTCATGGTCGCTTTGGCTGAGTTCGAGTCGATCCCTTCCCATTGGATATAGTCACTTAGGGCTGCTGTAGGAAACCACATGGTCTCTGCGAGATAGCGTAAGAGAGTTCCTTGATCGACTTCTTTTCCGCTTCCATTGGCAACGGTTATAAGGGATAAGAGTTTAATAAGCATATTTCCGCTACCCTCAATATACTGATCCCGTCCAACAATGTGGAACAGAGGTGCAGCTTTAATATCAACCGCCCAGATAAATCCGGGTTCTTCTGTTCTAAAGAATTGTTCCACTTTGGCACTCATCCAGGGCTGATCTGCTTTCAATCTCATGGTAACATCTTGCTTTGTCCGTACTGCGACAATACTCTCTTTGCCAATGACTTGAGAGTATTGCAACCAGTTTTGAACTGGTCGTGGTAAAGCTTCAAGGTCTGCACTCTGTATAATTTCATGTTTATTTTCCACGACACTATATAACTCTTTAACATCCTTATCAGTTTTTTGGTTGAATTGGAGATTTGCGATCATTGAAACAATAACAACCAACACTACAATGGCGACGAGTACACTTAGGATTACAAGAACAACTCTACTCATGATTCGGCCCTCCTTAACGGTTTTGACCTGCCATCTTTCTTCGGTTTCTCTTCGAATCGGATTCAATAAATGGGATGGTGTTCCTCCTTTCTAACTATAATCCCCTGAAATAAGAGGTTAAAATGCTGATTGATTAAACGATCGACCTGATCCGCCGAGATATCTTTCTCAACTAGAAGTTTAATAATGAGCCCAAAGGTTGCAGTCCAGATAATTTGAGCGGTCAGTTCCGAATCACAAAGGGAATAACAACCTTGCTCTACTCCCCTTTCGAGATTTTCGCATAAGACTCGCATTGTCGGACTCTTTTCCGAAATTCCTTTCTCAAGCAAGCCTGTTCTTTTCAAAATAGAAGGATCATCATTCAGCATTACCGCTTTATACTCTTCAGGTATGGAAAGAGCTACTTTAATATAATTTTGAAAGATCTCTTTCATTTCTTTTACAGGCTCATTTTCATTGCGTTTCACGGAACGGATCGAAGTGAGGATCTGTCCGAAGCCTTCATTAACTATGGTTTCAATAATTTCGTTTTTGTCCTTAAAATAATGATAGATAATCGCGGGAGAATAATCCATGGCATTGGTAATCTTACGGATGGACAACCCTTGGATCCCCTCCTTGGATATTATATTTCTAGAGACCTCCAATATAATATTTCTAATCTCTTCTTGTTTCTCTAACTGCCTTTTCTTACCCAATGTTGTACCGCCTTCTTTTATCAACCTAAACTCTATTTAATATTTGAACACTGTTTAATTTAATTATAGATTACTGTACAAGTTTAAGTCAAGTGCGAGAATACACTTTTTACGAAAGCGATATATGTTCTAAGAAAGTTTATATATGTATTAAGGAAGCTTACATCCATTGGGTTTCAACTCGTTTGGGGTTCAAAAAGTCAATTAGACTTTTCGCACTTGTTGGTTTAACATATCCTGGGCTTTTCCACTAATCTCCCGACTAAAGAAATAGGAGTCAAGTATCTGATAGTCATTAGATAAACATAAGACACGTGGCAAGGTATATTAACCCTTACCACGTGTCTTGATATAACTGCGGCTAGACATTTAACAAAAGCCTAACGTTGGCTTCGGTAGTGTTCCTTAAGCTTCTGGTTAATCTTTTTCCATTTCTTTTTCTCTTCAAGATGCTCGAAAAGATTTGTTTTACGCGAAATATAACTTGCTTCCTTCTGTAGCTTTTTGAAGCTTTCATAGCGTTCTTCGACGAGTGAGCCTTCAGCAAGTGCTCTTTGAATCGCACAGCCTGGCTCAGTCTCATGCAGACAATCGGAAAAGCGACAACGGCTGGCATACTCATAGATGTCCTCAAAAGCATCATATAGCCCATCACCTGTTCCATAGAGCTGAAGCTCGCGCATCCCAGGGGTGTCGATGAGAAGCCCGCCTTGGGGCAACACAAAGAGTTCGCGAGAGGTTGTGGTATGACGTCCTCTGCTATCGGCTTCCCTGACTTCGTTGGTTTTCTGAACCTCTAGGCCAAACAATTGATTGACAAGCGTAGATTTTCCAGCTCCAGAAGATCCAAGTAAGGCTACAGTTTTACCAAGACTAACGTAGTGTTTGAGTCCGTCTATTCCTTGGCCGGTTATACAGCTGACAGGGTGAACTGGGACTCCGGGTGCTGAGGCTTCGACCTCCTTGACTTTTGCCTGAACATCCTCACAAAGATCTGATTTACTTAAGAGGATGACTGGACTTGCCCCACTTTCCCAGGCCAGGGTAAGATAGCGCTCAATTCTACGAATATTGAAATCAAGGTTAAGTGCACTGACGAGAAATACCGTATCGATGTTTGTGGCTATGATTTGCTCTTCAGATGTTTTACCTGCAGACTTCCGAGAAAATTTGCTTTTTCTTGGAAGAATAGCTTGAATTATCGCAAGCTGTGAGTCTAAATCACTCTGTTGCTCTACAAGATGATCCAAGACAACCCAGTCCCCTACCGCTGGAAAATCGCATCGCTCAAGTGCTGAATAGCGCATTTTACCAGATACAGTAGCCCAGATTTCCCCGATTTCCGTGTAGACTTGAAACCGATTTTTATGCTCAGCAGAAATGCGGCCAATTTGAAAACCGCTTGCCAAATAGGGTTGGAAAAGCGTAGCAAAATGATCATTCCAACCAAGATCTTGTAAACTTAATTTTGAATTCAGATGGGAACCCTCCTTGACGTTGTTTTAGTCGCGGAAGTCCCGTTTTAGACGAGATTACTAAATGAGACGGTCCCCGCGACGTTGAGAATAAGCGTGAGTAGAAACAATGACAGATTCTTTTTTAACCATAATTCAACACCTCGCTAACACTAGAATACATTCATTGTATAAAATTAACAGGAATAACGCAAGAAAGGATATGTAAATTCGCCAATCAATGAGATCATTATCTGAATCGTACGATGATAGTAAAAAAGGCCCCCAAGACCGAAAGTCGAGGCAACCTTTAAAACTAAATTCTTATAGTCTCTCTATTAAAACATCCTGTGCGCCTTCCCAGAGTACAGTTCTTCCTAACTCGGGGAGTTGATCGAGTCCTTCGACTATGGTAAGGAAATGATTCCCCGCGAGTTGTCCCATTTTACTTGAAAAGCAGGTACTCCCGTAGGGGAATAGAATTTCTGTTTCACTAATTCCTCCGGGGTAGAGTAAAACTTCTCCTTTAGAAGGATGGCTCGTATGATTTTCAAAATCCACTCCAAACTTAAAATCTCCAAGTGGAATCCAAGTTGCTTCCCCGCTCCATCTCACGTGAATCATTTTACTCTTGAAGGGAAGATGACTCAAGAATACAACACAGGTTTTTGGTGCTTGATCTTCTTCGAGCCTCGCCTTAAACGTAAATTTTCCTACAGTTATCTTTAAAAAGGTCATGAAGTGCCTCCTTTAGCTTCCTAAGATTATTTTACACCTGAATCAGGTAGGAAGACAAAACTTGCCCCGCGACCCTTTGGTCTTGGGGCAAGTCGAATATTATAGATTTAACGCCTACGAGCGTATGACCATCCACCACGTGCTCTGGGTTTTCCGAGAACTTCTGCCCAGATTACTCCCTGCATTAAAGAATCATCCGTTATTCCAGGAAAACGTGTTGGACTTTCCTGTAGTTTCGGCTCTCTGGATCGAACTTCTTTGGGAGTAGGTTCAAGAAGCCCTCCACGATCCGGAATATCTTTACTTTTAGGCGACTCTTCTGTAGCATAGTTTCCTTCTGGTTCATTGTATCCCTCTGCTCCAATGGTGCCTTCACTTCCGAAGGTTCCTTCTGTGCCCCAGACACCTTCAGTATCTCGGGAGCCTTCGCTACCTGACATACCTTCCGTTCCAAAGCCCTCAGTCTTAGCATAGCCTTCTCTTCTTAGCTCTTCAGGACTTGGACGGATTGTTCTTTCAGGCTGGTGTGTCTGTGGCTTAGGATCGAATTCTTGAGGGAACCATTGGCGTTCCAGCTCCTCCATCCTCTCTCTCCAAGTCTCCTGAGGAGGAGAAGGATTTTGTCGTCGGTTCTTCGGTGCTTTATTCTTAGGATTAAACATGGTTACAATCGCATAGATAAAGATAATTATAGGTAAGAAGGAGAAAAAATCCATCTAAATTTCACCGCCCTACTTTTTAGGGGTAACATCGACTGTAGGATTGTTTTTATCCGATTTGGCAATGCTTTCACGCATGCTGGTATCGGCCAAAATATTTTGCATATTGTAATAATCCATGACGCCCATTCTTCCTTCTCTTAAGGCTTCCGCCAGAGCCTTTGGAACTTCAGCTTCGGCTTCAACGACCTTTGCGCGCATTTCTCGGACGGAGGCGACCATTTCTTGTTCTCTCGCAACAGCCATTGCGCGGCGTTCTTCTGCTTTAGCCTGAGCAATTCGTTTATCAGCTTCTGCTTGGTCAGTCTGGAGTTGAGCACCAATGTTCTTACCGACATCGACGTCAGCAATATCAATGGAGAGAATTTCGAAAGCTGTTCCAGAATCAAGTCCTTTTGCTAATACTGTTCGTGAAACCACATCTGGGTTTTCAAGTACTGCTTTATGGGAATCTGAAGAACCAATACTCGTTACGATTCCTTCCCCTACACGGGCGATGATGGTTTCTTCACCCGCTCCACCGACGAGCCGTTCAATATTAGCCCGAACGGTGACACGTGCTTTCACACGAAGTTCGATCCCGTTCTGAGCTACAGCTGAAACAATCGGAGTTTCGATAACTTTCGGGTTAACAGACATTTGAACGGCTTGAAGCACATCACGACCTGCAAGATCAATCGCAGCTGCGCGTTCAAACGGAAGTGGAATTGCTGCACGTTCAGCGGCAATCAAGGCGTTTACTACTTTATCAACATTACCACCTGCAAGGTAGTGTGCTTCAAGTTGGGCAGTTGTGATATCTAAGCCTGCTTTATGAGCTTTGATTAAGTTGTTAACAATTTTTGACGGTGTAACGCGGCGTAAGCGCATTCCTACAAGAGTAAAGATACCAACGTTGACACCTGCAGCTAAAGCTGAAATCCAGAGTCCAACTGGGATAAAGGTAAAGATAATACTGATCACGATAAGGACTAGTGCGAGAAGAAGTAAAGGCATAAGTGTTCCAATTCCAATCATGTTTTCCGCCCGATAAACGGGCTTCACCTCCCAAATTTAATATTTACACTTTTTACTTTGAGATTTCACGTACGATGACCCGTGTTCCTTCTACCTCAATTACTCTGATTCGTGCTTCTTTTGCTATAAATCCTCCCTCAGTCACGACATCAATTCTATTTCCGTTAAAATCTGCCGTTCCCGCTGGTCGTAATTGACTTAGGGCAATCCCTTCGCACCCAAGAAAACACTCAAGATCTTTGTTGGGTGCAACATATCCATCGCTTTTTGTTTGGGTAGTGGTTAAGGAAAGCCGCTTCCAAAGTCGCTTAGTCTTAGGGAATCGAAAGCTTAATACAATCAGAATACCCAGCACGAGTAGCATACTACATACGTATGCAATACCTTGAGCTGTAGAATCCGCAACCATAAAAACCCCTGTGGCTAAGAGTATAACTCCTACAGTACCGAGGATGCCCCCTGGAACAAATATCTCGAGAAAAAGTAGAATGACTCCTAACACCAACAAAGTAATGATCCATCCAGTCCCCATGTTACTCCCCTCCTAGATCAACATGTATATATAATTATATGCAGAGGCTCATGATTCCTTTTCCTGCTCTGAACTATTAGAAATGTTTTTCAACCAATGTTGAGCAATCTGTTTGTAAAGATTACCGCGGGCTAGTAGATTTAGTATAACTAAGGTCGCTGCGACTTTCTCTTTATCAACATCATTCATTTCTTCCCCAGCTAAGGATTCATTGACCTCTTTGGGTAACTGCTCAAGTGATTTCACCCAATCTTGTTGGGTGCGATCAAAGATCTCGCTGTAATACCGGTAAAGCTTAGCTGGATTGATCCTATCATCGGAATTGTCATCAAGCGCTTGGTTCACAAACCCGAGTAAGTTAGATGCTTCCTCCAAGGTCAGAATATTCCTGAGGTCATTGAGTAGAAGAATATTGGCTACCTGCTCTCGGTTGTACTTTTTCTTTTGGGGGTGGGGCAGATATTTTCGTCGAACCCAGTTCTGAATATGCATATTGTTAATATCATTCTGACTTACTCGTTGGGCGACTTCAACGACTTGGGAAAGCATCATAGAGTCTAACTCTAGATAGGGTAAGGCTTTGGATTTCGGTTCAAACTGATTGGCAATCTCCAATATTTCATTTAGATAGTTTGAATTCATTGAATCACCTCCTCAAGAACCTATGTTTGTTTTGTTCTTACCATCGAATTAGTGTGTCGTGTACCGGATATGTTATGTTCTCTATAATGATATTATATGTTCATTATGAACATATGTCAATATATATTTAAACGTATAATAAGTTCATATGATTATTATTCACTTTTAAAGCAATGTTCTAACACCCCTCCCTACAACACTTCATAAGAGGTTAATTTTAATCTAATGCTTAGAATGTGTTATAATCTTTCATTAGAGGTAAATAATTCCCACATAAGAGGCAAATAATTTCCGTATAGTTTTTACAGTATAATTCTGTGCCTCCATTAAAATTTACCCCTTGATACGAAAGGAGATACCACTTATGAATGAACAAATGCTTGAAAAGTATGCACGTCTTATCGTTAAGACGGGAATTAATCTCCAGAAGAACCAGGTTCTCGTGATTAAATCCCCGCTTGAGTGTGCTTCAGTCACTCGAAGGGTTGCAGAGATAGCATACCAGGAAGGAGCAAAGGATGTCGTCGTTTTTTGGCAGGATGAACTTTTCTCAAAGATTAGGTATCTCCACGCTCCGGAAGAGATTTTCGATCAATTTCCAGAATGGCAAAAGGAGTTTTATCTCTCTTATGTTCGCCAAGGAGCAGCCTTCTTGACTATATCAGCCTCGGATCCAGAACTGATGAAAGATGTTAATCCACAAAGAATGGTGAGAGCTCAAAAGGCGAGTAATGTTGCTCTAAAAGAGTTTCGTGATCGCCTCATGAGCAACCAGAATGTCTGGTGCGTAATTTCCATACCGACGGTTGCTTGGGCAAAGAAAGTTTTCCCAAACGTTTCAGAGCAGGAAGCCATTGAAAAGCTTTGGGACGCGATCTTCAAAGCTGTACGTGCTGACCAGATGGACCCGGTCTCTGCCTGGGAAGAGCATAAGGCAAACCTCAAGCGAAGTATGGAATTTATGAATTCGAACCGGTTCAAATCGTTGCATTATACAAATTCCCTTGGAACGGATCTTGTTATTGATTTTTCGGAGGATCATCTTTGGGTTGCTGGTGCGGACTTTACTCCGGAAGGAGTAGAATTTATCGCGAACATGCCGACAGAGGAAGTCTTTACCCTTCCGACAAAGACAGGCGTTAATGGAAAAGTCATCAGCTCCATGCCCTTGAATTACAATGGAAATTTAATCGAGAACTTCTCGCTGACCTTTAAAAAGGGTCGAATCGTTGATTTTACCGCAGAAGAAGGGTATGAGGCCTTAAAAAGCCTTATCGAGACGGATGAAGGCTCCCACTACCTTGGAGAAGTGGCCTTAGTTCCCCATAACTCTCCTATCTCCAATTCGAAGATACTCTTCTACAACACCCTCTTTGACGAGAACGCTTCCTGCCATTTGGCCATCGGCAAAGCATATCCAGTCTGCCTTAAAGACGGTGAGAAACGAAGTAAGGAAGAATTGGAAAAGGTTGGGGTCAATGATTCGTTGGTTCATGAAGACTTTATGATCGGAACAGCCGATCTTGAGATCTTAGGAACTACCACAGATGGTAAAGAGATTCCAGTCTTCACTCAAGGAAATTTTGCTTTTTAAGCTGGCCCGTAACATAAACTTCTTTCAGACGCTTTTAAGGAATGAGTTGTACATTTGCTCATTCCTTTTTACTTTTTCTAAAAAAGGAATGAGGGGATTTCTACTAGTAGTAAAGACCAGTGGTCTTTAGGCTAACATAAAATTTGCAGGAATATGCCAGTTTGAGGCGAATTCCTTTAAACAGAAGCTTATGCGGTAAATTACCCTAGAGGAAATTGCTTCTGAATTTTTAAAATATCGAGGGAATATTGATGAAGAAGAATCAAGCAGGTTCACTTTATTTAGCGCTTGCTGCATCCATCTGGGGTGGTATGTACGTCGTGAGTAAAGTAGTTCTTACGAAAATACCCCCTTTAGAGTTAGTCTGGCTACGTTATGCTGTAGCATTTATTACCCTGATTATCCTAGGAATGATGACTCGTCAATCTTGGCACATTAGAAAACGAGATCTCCCTCTTATCTTAATTATCGGCGCAATTGGGTATGCTCTGTCCATCTGGGCCCAGTTTATGGGAACGAAGCTCTCCTCCGCCCAGATGGGCGCTATGATTACCTCCGCTACCCCAGCATTTATGGTTATCTTTGCTCGTTTACTTCTCCAAGAGAAAATCACCTTTCGTAAAGGCTTATCCATTACGTTGGCGACTATCGGGGTATTGTTCATCGTCGGTGTAGATGATCCAGGTGAGGGATATCAACTGGGCGGAATTTTCCTAGGGATCGCCGCTTTAACTTGGGCGTTAATGTCTGTGCTGGTAAAAAAAGTCCCAAGTCATTACTCACAAATTGTCATTACCACCTATGCGGTCCTAGTTGCGATGATATTGCTAACACCTTATGCACTTTATCAGATGAGTTTTAATCACCTTCAGGTGCTCTTACAACCCGAGATAGGAATGGGAGTTCTCTATCTTGGAGTCGTTTCAACTGCTGTTGCTTTCTTTCTTTGGAACAAAGGCTTGCAGATGGTTGATGCTGGAAGTGGAGGACTCTACTTCTTCTTTCAACCGTTGGTTGGAACGCTTCTCGGTTGGTTTTTCCTCGGAGAACAGGTAGGATTTGCTTTCTGGGTGGGGTCTTTGCTGATTTTGGGAGGGGTGTTATTGGTACTCAGAGAATAGACCGTAACCCCCTCTACTAGAGGGCGTTCAGCTAAGGCAGAAACCCTACGGAAGGTGTACGATTGTCTACAAACTAGACCGTTAGTCAAGCAAATTTCCTTCCTTACTTCTTTGTGGTATAATCCTGATTAATAGCTACCAAATCATCATACATAAACTATTAAAACTCGCTTGTGTAGCGAGTTTATTTTAAGGAGGGTCTTATTATCATCCAGGTTGGAAAGATCAATCAACTCAAAGTCGCAAATATGGCTTCATTTGGGGTGTATCTCGATGCGGAGACTGGAAATCGCAAGGATAACGTCTTACTGCCAGGCAATCAGTGTCCCGACAATGTCAAAGAGGGTGATGTTTTTGACGTTTTCGTTTACCACGATTCGGATGACCGCCTCATTGCAACGACTCAAAAGCCTCTGGCTCAAGTGGGTGAATTAGCTTATCTTAAGGTTACTGCTAAGACACAGATTGGTGCTTTTTTAGATTTCGGATTGGAAAGAGGCCTCTTTCTGCCCTTCCGAGAGCAAAAATACCCGATCGAAGTAGGTAAGAGTTATCTTGTCCATCTCTATCTCGATAAAAGTGGGCGACTCACATGTACGACGAATGTTTATGAGCTTCTACATGCGAATTCACCCTATCAAAAAAATGAAACCGTTATGGGAACTGTTTATCAGATCAACCCCGAGATTGGAGTTTTCGTCGCGGTGGACAATCAGTACCTGGGACTCATTCCTCGTACTGAGAATTTCTCGGAATTAAAATGTGGTGACCGGGTTCAGGCTCGGGTCATCCGAGTTCGTGAAGATGGCAAACTCGATCTCTCCCCTCGTGGCCTCTCCTATGAACAAATGAATGTTGATGCAGAAAAGTTAATTAATGCGATGAATGAGAATCATGGGCTACTTCCCCTCAATGAAAAAGCCCGTCCAGAGGAAATTGAACGGGTTTTCCATATGAGCAAGGCAGCCTTCAAGCGTGCCGTCGGTACGTTATTAAAAAATGGCCGAATAAAAAAGACTGTGGATGAATTAAGGCTTCCGTGAACCCGACTTTCTAATCGAGGATTTCTGGGGTCGGCCAGCAGGATCCCTTAGAGCCGATTTATTGGGATAGTCAGGTGTGCTGTTAACGCGAGGTGGGGTATGTTTCCTGTCACTTCCCTTGGGTTCGCGCGTATTCGTAGTCGATAGCGTGCCGCTTTCGATAGGTCTAACTGCACGGTTAGATGGATTTCTTTGGTTGCGACCTGGCGTTGGATCTGTGAGTTCATTCCTTTGGGACCGGTTCTTCTGAGAGTAAAATTTTTCAGAAGGAGTCGGTCTTTTTTTGGTGGAATTCGAAGAACTAATCCGTGTATCAATAATGACTCCTTTAGACATATCTTTCGGGTCGATATGAATTTTGAATTGAGTTTCCACTTTCTTTAGTAGTCCAAGTTCTTTTTCATTTACAATGGATATTGCTAATCCGCTTTGACCTGCTCGACCAGTTCTTCCAACCCGATGCAGATAAAGCTGAGGATCTTCAGGTAAATCAAGGTTAAAGACATGGCTAATTCCATGAATGTCTAGACCACGAGCTGCGAGGTCTGAAGCGACAAGAAGCTGAAACTTTCCACTTTGAAATTCGGCCATCGCTTTTCCGCGTTCAGATTTTACAGTACTACCATGAAGTCCAACCGCATTGAGGCCATGGAATTGAAGTTTTTCTACAGTGACTTCGATTTCTTCACTTTTATTGATAAAGACAAGGGCTCGGTCAGGGTTAATTATTCGGACGAGTTTTCTTAGCACCTCGAATTTATCTCGTTGTTCTGCGAGAAAGTACTGATGAGTGATGGTCGGAGCGACTTGGGTCTGATTGCTGACTCGGACAACTTCAGGATTTTTAGCAAGTGCTTTGATTCGTTCAAGTATACTCGGGGCCATCGTAGCAGAAAAAGCCAAGAGTTGTCTATCTCTTAGTGTGGTTTTAATCACGGCTTCTACCGTCTTTAAATTATGATCATCGAGCAAACGATCAGCCTCATCAAGGACAATCGTTTTGATGGTTTGGGAGCTGATTTTTCTTTTCTGAATAAGTTCAAGAATTCTCCCACTCGACCCCACGATGAGTTGGGGTTTTTCTTTTAATTTATCAATCTGGCGGGTGATATTTACATTCCCGATGATAACTGCAGAGGTCACAGGAAGTCCAGAATTCTGAGCAAGACGCTCAATCTGCCTATGGATCTGTAGAGCGAGTTCATGAGTCGGGGCCAAGATGAGACCTTGTGTTTCCCTTTTCTGAGTATCTAGGGATTGGAAGATTGGGAGTAGATAAGCAAGCGTCTTCCCTGTCCCCGTTTCAGATTGACCGATAATATCTTTCTTGTCCAGAATCAAAGGAATACTTTCTTCTTGAATTGCCGTGGGTTCAAGTATTCCTTCTACTTTAAGCGCGGTGATCAGCGCTTTGTAAAGATTTAGAGTATCGAAGGATGTTTTCATAGAATTCAAATCCCATCTATATAAATTGATAACTTCAGCTCAAGTTCGATATCTTAATTTAGTATACCCTTTTTTAAGTGAATTGAGTTAACATGACAACAACTATAATGATCCCTTCCAGGAAAAGTACAGGTCTTAGGGCTTTAAAGATGTCGGCCTTGAAGTATTCTCCTGTTACAATAAGACATAGATGAGCGGGTGAAAGCATTGCTCCCGCGATGGCCATGATATAAGCCGTCGTAGCCGTGTTGATACTACCCGGGGCAAGTGCTGCGAGAATCGGGAAAATCACAGCGACGGACCCTTGAGGGGACCCTGTAAGTAGTCCTACAATGAATGAACTGAAACCCAGCATGATCACGATAGGTATATTCGTACCTTGAAAGATTGCAACCAATTCTTGAACCAATCCTGAGGCCGTTAATACATGCTGGAAGAGCATAATACTGATGATTCCCCAAAGAAGTTTTCTGTCAAAGGACTCTGTCAGCATTTTGACCACTGTGTTCTTATCTAACCGGAGAAGGAAGACCAGACCAAAGACAACTAATCCCATTGAAATCGCTGCGCTTAAGTGGAAGCAGACTACGAAAATAATGTTCACGACAATGGGACCGAGCGCAAGACATAAGTAGCGAGTAGAAATCGTAGATGTCTTAGCGGAGTCAGAGTTGAGTGAATTGGAGTCGCTAATCGTAGCTTCACTTAAAGAATCTTCTTGCTTCTCAGAACGAAATCCCTTTCCCGTGAGTATGAACACTAGCCCTAAGACTAAAGCAATAAGCGTATATCCAGCCATATGTGCCACGAAGGTACTAAGAGGAATGGAAGTAATTTGACTTGCGAGGAGCACTCCTGGAATGATGGGATTCGCATATTCCCAGATATGCCGAAACCAGTAATTGATCGTTGCTTTCTTTTCCGGTGACAAGGGATAATTTTTGCTCGCATGTTCTACCATCGGTGCAGAAAAAATTGCTCCTCCCAAAGAAGGTAGTAAACCTAAGAATGCAGGCATGAAAGCGAGGAGAACTCGGTCACTACGAAGTAAGGATTTCATAGATGACATAAATCCTGCTATGGTTCCACTTGTACGCAAAAGATGCTCGAGGCACATAACGAAAAACATCGCTAATACGACTTCCCACGTACTACTCTCCATTACAGTCGATCGAACAGCGATAAATGCTTTTCCGAAGGTCGGTGAGGCGAGTAAAAATAGTATAGCTGAGCCGGCTAACATGGCATGCCCGATCTGAACATGCTTTCTTAGAAGCCAAACTACAAGAATAAGAGTAGCAAGGATTTTTGCAACGATGATCATTGAATTAAACGTCCCTTCAACAAAATTTTGAACAAAAAATTGCTTCAAATCAATTTATATCCTAAGTTCAACTAAGTAACTTAATACTATTCTACATATTTAGACAAAATCCTCTAAATTAAAAAACTACGACCTACTTCTAGTCGTAGTTTTTTTAACACATTCCAACGTCTTTTCTACTCGTGTACCTCTTTGCCCGCTCCAACGATTACGACTCGCACTGAAATTACCTCCATTACGATGAACTAAATACCACTTAGATAAAATTAACAGCTATTCGTGAAGTATAGCAGAATTCCTTCTTGTGTTCATCATAAAACTAGCATAATCACCTTATCAAGTGAGTCGCACAAAGGGAGTAAATTTCATTTAATGGAATGTTTCCTCTAATTAAGTCATATGTATATCCCGAAAATCTAATATAAATTAGGGGGCTAGTATGTTCGGAAGAAATAGAAAAGACTGGTCCACAATTGTAGTCACGGGTTCCACAGCAATCTTTGCGATTATCTCGCTTATTAGTGTTTATGTTACCGTGAATTCCTGGCAAACCCAGAGAGAAGCTGCACGGCCTTACTTTACATTTAAAGAATCCCCGACTGTAGAATTAGTTAATCAAGTAAGCTTCGAATTTAAATTCCGCAATGTAGGATCCCATCCAGCTACTGAATTGACAAGTAAGACCTTGGTCTTTAATCAGGATCTATCTGGAAAACCTATCTTGATCGATGAATATAGTGTCGTCAATGATATCCCACGAGACACAGTGTCGAGTTTGTTGGTTCATTTAGATCCCAAGGAAATTAACCCAAACTTACCGAATATCCGCTCTTATTACATTGTGATTAGCTTGAGATATGCGGATCCAATTCTTAAAGATACCTATAAGCAGATTATCTATATTAAATGGCCTGGTGTAATTGAGAGGCAAACGCAGCCTCTTATACATGTTGAAGCAAGCGAAAAGCAGGCGATAGAAAAATATATGAAGTCTTTTCATTTGTCCGATGGCTAACCGCCATTATTGGTTCAAGATTGCTTGGATTTTCCTTCTCTTTCTGATAAGATGTTCATCATGCAAGATAACATCCTTTAGTTTGAAGGGAAAAACTACACATGAAACAAACATTTTCAATAAAGCAGAAAATGAACCAATTTCTTGCGATACTCCTCCCCATATTGATTACCCAAGTTACAATGTTTGCCATGACATTCTTTGATGCCGTAATGTCAGGACAAGCAAGTGCTATTGACTTGGCTGGAGTGGCGATTGGCTCAAGCCTTTGGGCACCCATTAGTACAGGCCTCGGAGGTATTTTCATTGCGATAACACCCATAGTTTCACATTTAGTGGGTGCAAAGAAGGATAATGAGGTACCCTATAAAGTGTTTCAAGGAGTGTACTTAGCCTTATTCCTTTCAGCATTCATAATTCTTGTAGGGAGCTTTACGCTCGATGGGATTCTTTCCCTGATGGATTTAGACGCTCCAGTTCGAGCGATTGCCCGAGGATATCTCTCAGCCTTAGCCTTAGGAATTCCGCCTCTCTTTGTCTATCAGGTACTACGCTCATTTATTGATGCACTAGGAAGAACACGAGTCTCTATGAGCATTGCACTTCTATCCTTACCTATCAATGTATCGCTTAACTATATCCTTATCTATGGTAAACTTGGCCTTCCGGCTTACGGTGGAGTTGGTGCAGGTATTGCAACGGCTTTGACGTATTGGTTCTTGGCTATTATAGCAGCATGTATCGTTATCCGGCACCCTTCATTTTCAAGGTATCATGTCTTCAGCCATATCTATCCTATTTCTCTTAAAACTTGGCAAGAACAGTTAACGATCGGAATTCCAGTTGGTTTTTCTATCTTCTTCGAGACCAGCATCTTTGCAGCGGTGACCTTACTTATGAGTGGCTTTAATACAGTGACTATCGCTGCACATCAAGGCGCAATGAATTTCGCCTCAATGCTCTATATGGTTCCCTTAAGCTCCTCGATGGCCTTGACCATTTTGATCGGCTTTGAAGTGGGAGCAAGGCGATTTAAGGATGCACGACACTATTCCTATCTTGGGCTCGGAACATCTGTAAGTATGGCCTTACTCACTGCTATCACGCTCCTTCTTTTCCGAGAGCAAATTGCCGGTTTTTATACAAAGGAGCTTGAAGTGATCCAGCTCACTCAACAATTTCTCCTCTATGCTTTGTTCTTCCAATTCTCAGATGCCATTGCTACTCCGATTCAAGGAATCCTACGTGGTTATAAGGATGTCAATGTTCCCTTCCTTACTGCTCTCCTTTCATATTGGTTGATTGCCTTGCCAGTGGGTTACCTCCTTGCACATTACACGTCTTTTGGAGCTTTTGGATATTGGGTCGGGTTGATTTCCGGAATTTTATTGAATGCTATCTGCTTGTTAAGAAGACTTTATCTTGTTCAGCGCAAACAGGCTTTTAACCCTTGATGATGAACCTTAGAATAAGAAAACACTCAGTGAATTTATGATATGCTACCTTAAGGGCAGACATTTCATTACTCCTGAGTGTTTTCTTCGTATAATGAATAGATTATTTAATGAATAGATTATTAGTCCATTACTTCTCCATTGACGAGCCTTTTTCTAAGTTCTCCTACCATAGAAGGAACATCGATTTGCATTGGACAGCGCTCAACACAACGTCCGCAACGCAGACAGTTATAGATTTGAGGAGCAGTAGCGTCTAGTCCGCCCGAGGTAAAAACGTTCCAAATCGTTCCGATTCCTCCAAGATACGTTTCTCCAAAGGTGCCTGCCGTAATTTGGAAGACCGGACATTCATACATACATCCACCACACCGCAAGCAGTGTAACGCTTGCTTGAAGTCGTCCTCTGCCGCCATTTCGTCTCGCCCGTTCTCTACAAAGATAACGTAAAATTCCTTCGGGCCATGTGCTCCGTAGGTTGTAACTTTCTCGATGTCTCCTGTTTTGCTCGGACCTGTCACGATATTGACATACGAGGGAACTCCATATTGTGCATATCGCCAAGTGACCTCGGCGACTTTCATAGCTTCTTGGAACGTGGGAACAAGTTTTTCTGTGCCGACGATGAGGAGGTGAACAGGGGGAACTGATGTTGATAAACGGACATTTCCTTCGTTTTCGATAATAACAAAGGCCCCAGTGTCTGCGGCCACGACATTTGCTGAGCTTATTCCGACATCTGCCGCAAAGTATTTATCCCTCATGAATTCTCGGACTGCAGCTACTTCCTTTGCGATATCTGGCTCAATTTCGCGACCAAAGAAATTCGTAAAGATTTCAGCGACTTTCTCCCGAGGAACGTGAACGGCAGGAGAGAGAATATGCATCGGCCGATCTTTTTTGAGTTGAAGAATGAATTCTCCGAGATCAGTTTCCCAAACCTCGTTTCCTTCCTCCTCTAAGTACTCTCGGAGATGTAGTTCTTCGCCGAGCATGCTTTTGCCTTTGACAACTGTCTTATTCTTGCCGATGATTTCGCTTGCCATGACTAAGGCCTCATGCTTATCTTTCGCATAGAAGGCTTTTCCTTTATTACGTTCAACAGACTCCATTGCTTGAGCCAGGAGTTCTTTTCTTTTTATTACAGATTGACGTTTAATTTCCCTTACTTCTGCTGCGAGTGCAGGAGTATGCGGGAAACGTTCCATAGTTGCATCCGTTGTTTCCCGGTATGCTTTAACTGCACGGGTAATGGCTTTACGGATATTATCATCGTTTTGGGCGCGGTTGATATCCTTAGAGTATTCTCCATACCCTTTTTGCATATCGATGGATTCATTTTTTGATTTCGAAAATACACTCATCCCACGATCCCCCTATATAGGAACTCGATCAAGTCCTCAACACTTTCTTTGTCCTGTTTCTCTGCAGAGCCATGAAGAGCAGACAAACAGTAGGGACAGGAGGTTAAAAAGACGTCTGCACCCGTTTCCTTGAGCTCATCCACTCTACGACCAGCGATCGTATGGGAAAGTTCAGGAAAAAGGAGTTTACTCGGGCCGCCGCAACACGTTGTCCAAGCGCGATTCCGTTTTGGTTCTTGGATTTGAACCCCAGCAGCATTCAAGATA
This sequence comes from Desulfitobacterium elongatum, assembly GCF_055378975.1. Classification (NCBI taxonomy): domain Bacteria; kingdom Bacillati; phylum Bacillota; class Clostridia; order Eubacteriales; family Desulfitobacteriaceae; genus Desulfitobacterium; species Desulfitobacterium elongatum. The sequence goes on from NZ_AP038772.1 coordinate 2,455,847, forward strand.
TCACGTATTTCATCAGTGATTTCCAACTCACGTGCTAAACGACAAGAATCATGAATTGCCACGGATTGTGTAGTATTGAATTTAGGAAGTTTCTCCCTTTGTTCCCAAACGAGCTCAACAAACGTTTTTACTTTGATGTCGTGAAGAATTCCAAGTTTTGGGTAAACTAATTTTATGACCTCAGCTGCGTGAGGGGACAAACAAACGATGGTTTTGGCATTACTTTCCTTGATGACCTGAGTAACCTTTTTACCGTATTCGGTTAGGTCTTCCCAGTAACCCAGTTCATAGAGGAGAGCCCCGCTATAAAGCTCATCTTCGGCCGAATAACAAAGGTCATAGCCTAATCCTTGAAGGATTCGTGCTGCTTTCAAACAAACAGAATTGAAGCGATCTTTATCTTTAGCCAGTACCGAGGCATAAATTTTCTCCGCATTGATGCCAGCCTTTTCTATAATGTTTCTGACTCCCAATAACATCGAAAAGCCCTTACTGGTCGCATCCACGACGGTCATCGTTTTAACTAAGGAATCGATGAACGGAAGGAGTTGGTACTCCCCACCTGTATAGAATAGTAGATCTCCCGTTTTCGGTAAATTAAGTTCCTTCGCCCAGACCGAAATCTCAGTCCCTTTCAAGGCTAAAGGATTTCCGTGTTTTACAATATTCCCTCTAATTAATTCTAACACCGGTGGCATTTTACGTTCCACCATAGGTAGCATCTCAGCTAGTCGTGTTGCCACGAGCTCCACCGCCCTTCTCGATCTCTCTATACCTCTTGAGACGTATACTTATAGAATACTCAAAAAGGGATCGGACTGTAAACTATATTTGCGTATGTATTATGTATTATTGTTAACACATTTATAAGATTTTGTATACAAGATGCATTACAGTGCACTGGAACTCTATCAAAACGAGGTAATTAGTGTGTACTAATAACCTTAATGTGCATCACATATTGTTGTGTGAGAAGTTGAAAAAGTAAAAACCCAGGAAGTGACTATTTCCTGGGTTTTTACTTGCTGCGATTACTCAGCTAATTATCCCTTAATTCTTTCCAATAAATCTTTCGCTGCTTTTTGGACATCTTGCTTGGCAAGAATTGCTGAAACTACAGACACTCCTTCAATTCCGGTCGCCATGATATTACGAACATTCGTCTCGTTGATTCCGCCGATGGCAACGACTGGGATCGAGACGGACCTTTTTATTACGGCTAACTGCTCTAATGAGACTGTTTTCGCATCCGGTTTTGTTGGAGTGGCATACATCGCACCCACCCCTAGATAATCTGCCCCTTGCTGTTCAGCAAGTATAGCTTCATCTAAAGTGCTAGCAGATACTCCAATGATTTTATCTTTTCCAAAAAGCTTTCTTACTACGGTTAAGGGTAGATCATCCTGACCAATATGAAGTCCATCGGCTTCAATCGCTAGGGCGATGTCGAGTCGATCATTAATGATCAAGGGGATTTGATATCGGGAGGTAATCTCCTTCACCGCGAAAGCGATATCGAGGAATTCTCGGGAGGAAACAAACTTTTCCCGGAGTTGGATGAGGGTTACTCCACCGCGGATGGCTTGCTCAATGCTTTCGTACAGATCACGTTTCGAGAGGCAATCTCTGTCTGTAACGAGATAGAGCCGGTAATCTATTTTTGTCTTATGAGCTGAATTAACTGTATGATCTCCGTTAACTTCGTTCACAGCGAATCCTACCTCCACTTGCCAAGCTATCAGGTGTCAGGTTGTAGATAGCGTCAAAGAGCCGCGCTTTGAACGTACCGATTCCTTCTTGCGGATTTAAGGATTGGTAAGCTGCTTCTCCTGCTAATCCCATGGAGGCAATCCCGGCTACAGTTGCTGTTAAGTAATCAGAATTTGCACCACAGTAGGCCCCGACCAAGGAAGTGGACATACAACCCGTCCCACTCACATCAGAAAGAATTCGGTGTCCATTTTCAATCAAATAAACTCTCTCCCCATCGGACACGATATCGGTTTTCCCTGTGATTGCAATGATACAACACCATTTAGAAGCGAGCTTCTTTGCGATCTCTGTACCATTCTCTTCATTTGCGACAGAATCAACTCCCTTAATCGCAACATTAAGTCCGGACAGAACCTTAATTTCAGACATATTGCCCCGGATGACATCAGGCTTAACATCTTGGATGAGTCTTTCAGCTGTTCGGGTACGAAGTTCGGTTGCGCCGACACCGACAGGATCGAGGATAATCGGAATCCCAAGGGATTTTGCTTTCTTTCCGGCCACAAGCATGCTCTCGATGGTTCGCTCATTTAGAGTTCCTATATTAATCACGAGTGCAGAGGCAAAGCGGACCATTTCCTCTACTTCTCCAATATCATCGGCCATCACTGGGGAAGCCCCAATCGCTAAGACGATGTTTGCACAATCATTGACTGTGACGTAATTCGTAAGGTGATGGATGAGTGGGCTCTTTTTCTTCACTGCCGCCAAGCTTTCGTTCAAATCTTTACAGATTTCCATTGACTCGTCAACCTCCTCGTTATTATGTGAAGTAAACCGGTAATCACCATAACTGGAATCGTCGCTCCTAAGATAAAATCAAGCTTAATTATTTGATAGTATATAATCGTACCCAGAGTACACACTGCAAGAGAACCCCAGTGGACAAAGTTTCCAGTGTCTATCGATTTCTTTTTGAGTATGAAATAATCGGTCAAGAGTATCGCAAAGAGGGGTGCAAAAACAGAACCGATCGCATACAGGAAGGTTTCGTAGTTCTCCATAGGCAAGGCAATGGAGAGGGCTGTTCCAATCGCGGTTATGACTAATGCCACGTATTTTTCATTTAACTTAGGAAAAATATTGGTAAATGTGACTCCAGCAGAATAAGCATCTAAAAAGGTCGTAGTTATCGTAGCAAGAACAATGATTCCTAGGGCAACGATTCCGAGATTCGCTGCGATCAGCATGCCTGAAGGGTCTGGGTCATTTGCGACAATGGCAGAGCCCAATCCAATGATGTACATCCAGCTACTTCCGATAAAGTAGCCGAGCCAACTCCCCCATGCCCCTGCTTGCTTCGATTTAGCATAACGGGTATAGTCAGCAATTAAAGGTATCCAGGATAAGGGCATCACGACCGCTAATTCAAGGGCTGATCCAAAGGACATTTCCCCTGTAGTAGGTCTTAAGAAAAGTTCGTTATTGCCGAAGATGATTACGCTTAGAACAAGGGTGAGGACAAATAGCAAGACGACCGCAATGTGGTTAAGTCTCTTCCATCCCCTATCCTTTCCTAACCAGACCCAAACAAAGATAAAGGCTCCTATGATGAGACTCCAAAAGGTCTGATGATCAAAGGACAACGTAATTTTTGTGATTTGGTTTACCGAGCGTGCCCCTGAAAGAATCATGATTGCTGTCCACCCGAGGAGCTGTAAGACATTAAGTGCGGAAAAGATATACGAACCATACTGACCAAAGGAGATTCGGGTCGTTACTAAGGCAGGAATTCGTTTTTCCGTTCCGATGATTCCTGCGAGTACAAGCAAGGTTGTACCGACTAGATGTCCTAAGAGAATTGCACCTAATCCGAGCTTAAAGCCCAGGGGTGCAAGAAGCCCACCCGCCAAAATTTCTGCGACTGAAATGGAGGCGCCGAACCAAAGGGTTGTAAAATTGAAAAAGCCTAAGTTGTTTTGCGTTTCAGAGTTCATTCTATTAAGCCTGCCTTCTTATAAAGTGTGTAGAAGTGATGCGTGGGGCCCACTCCTTTCCCGATATCGAGGGAATGCTGAATTGCGATTGTAATATATTCCTTCGCTTCTTTCACTGCTTGAGCGATATCATAGCCGAGCGCAAGATTGGAAGTAATCGCTGAGGAAAGGGTACAGCCCGTTCCATGAGTATTTTTCGTTTGAATCCTGGATGCGGAATAGTAGGTATATTCCTTGCCATTAAACAAAATATCTGTAGAACTGTCTTCAAGGTGTCCCCCTTTAAGAAGAACATTACTAGCACCCATCTGATAGATCATTTGTGCAGCTTCTTCCATATCTTTTAAGGTACGGATCCTTCGCTTAGTCATGACCTCGGCCTCGGGGATGTTAGGAGTAACAAGGGTCGCTAAAGGTAAGAGTTTTTTGATAAGGGCTTCTTCAGCATCTTGATTTAATAAGTGGTAACCACTTTTTGATACCATGACAGGATCCACCACGATATTTACAGGGTTGTAGCGTTGTAACTGTTCCGCAATGACCTCAATTGTCGGGATTTTTGAGACCATTCCGATTTTCACGCCATCAACTTCAATGTCTTCAAAGATGGCTTCGGTTTGCTTAACAATGACTTCTGAATCAATGTCTTGGACCGCAAAGACTCCCTGTGTGTTTTGTGCAGTAACCGCAGTGATTACACTCATCCCAAAGACCCCATGCGCGGAAAAGGTTTTGAGGTCGGCTTGGATTCCCGCCCCACCACTACTATCTGAGCCAGCGATTGTCAGTACTTTCTTCATATTTCATTCCTCCTTGTCTGTGAGCCATTTCTCCACTTCAAAACAAAAAAACTCAACCCAGAATAGGGTTGAGCTCTTTTTTAAAACAGAGTGTAACGCTACCTACGCTGGCATTATCCAGTTCAGGTTAAAGGGTCTTAGACTTTGTTGGGTCTATATCTCAGCCGGCCTTTCCAGCTCCCCTGCCTTAAGTATGTGGTTGTAAATTCAATCTAGCACTCGTTAGATGAGATGTCAATAGCTAAGTCATACTCTGAACCGGTACCCCGCTCCCCAAACGGTCTCAATATACTGAGGTTTCGAGGGGTCCGATTCGATCTTTTCACGAATTCGTGCTATATGTACTGTGACGGTAGCTGAATCCCCCAAAGATTCTAGCCCCCATATACGCTCAAAGAGATCCTCCCTGCCGAAAACTCGGTTAGGGTTCTGTGCTAAGTATAGTAGTAGATCAAATTCTTTCTGGGCTAAGTTTACTTCTTGGTTGTTCACGAAGACTCTGCGCGAGTCTTTTTCTATTCTCAGGCCGCGAATCGTTATGGCAGTCCTCTTTTTAATCCCTTCACTGAAACGGTGTTTAAGTCGTTCATAATTATCGATATGAGCTTTGACTCGAGCGACAAGTTCCCCGGGACTAAAGGGTTTGGTGATATAATCATCTGCCCCAAGGCTAAATCCTTTAATCTTATCAATCTCTTCCTTCTTGGCAGAAACGAGGAGAACTGGAATATCCTTTTCATCCTTCATGCTCTTTAGAATTTCTAGGCCATCAAGCCCAGGCAACATAATATCTAGAATGATGAGATCATACTCGTTATTCTGAATGGCTCGAAGTCCATCTACACCGTCGGCGCATAGGGAAACATCGAACCCAGCAACTTCCAGATAGTCTCTTTGAAGCTCTGCAATGCTGGAGTCATCTTCTACAATTAGAATCTTTTTCACTCGAGCTCCCTCCTAATAAATTACTTAAAGAACATGTACTTGACCCGTAAGTGTAGCGAATTTCACAGTACGAAAGTCCGATTGTCCGATTGTCGTGAAGACAATTGCACTTGTTTGATGACAACGCACTGGTTTCGTAGGTTTCGAGCTTAGCTGAACAATTGTGCGGAAGAACATCAGCTTTGTTAAATCCTCGGTAGCGAAATCATAATACTTGTTCCTTTATCCTTATGGCTAACAGCCCAAATTTGCCCTTCATGCCCCTCCACAATCTGCTTCGCGATGGCAAGTCCTAAACCGCTTCCCTTGATCTCACTTCGCGCCGTATCAGAGCGATAAAACCGATCAAAAATTTGAGGAACATCCTTCTCTGGAATCCCTGAGCCGTTATCTCGTAATTCGATGATCAGACTAGAATGAGTTTCTCTAAGAAAGACTGTAATCTGCCCCACTTCTTTATCCATGTACTTTCGCGAGTTATCGAGGATGTTCATGATGACTCTTCTCATTCGTTCTCGGTCGAGGAGAATTTCCCTCCGTTCTTTAAGTTCACTCACGAAAGAAAGTTTAATATTGTTTTGTTCTAACTCGTGTTCACTTTCGAGTAAGCCATCTTCGAGAAACATCGCAACATCCGTTCTCTCAAAGTTATAGGGAATTTGATTCATATCAAGCTTAGCGTAGAGCAGTAGGTCATCAATCATGGTATCGACCTGCAGAGCCTTAATATAGATGGTTTTCAGGTACTTTTCCTTCTTCTCCAGAGTTTGAGGGATACCATCAAGTAAGCCCTCGACATAGCCTTTGATAGACGTGACCGGGGTTTTTAAATCATGAGAGATACTTGAGATAAGTAATTTACGGTTGTCCTCATACTTTAACTGTGTATGGATTGATCCCTTCAATTTTAGTCTCATAAGTTCCAGATCACGGCAGAGCTCTTGAATTTGTTCATCCCCTTCTTCGACAATCGGATGATTTAAATTTCCCTGGCTAATCTCGGCGGCAGCCTTTTGCAGATGAGTAAGAGGCCTTAAAATACTACGACTAAACTGATAGGAGACAATGAAGTTCGTAATCACAAAAGAAAGTGCAAAAAGTATCCCTGCAAAGAGGAGTAAACTCGTGAGATCCATTACCGACCCATCAATCGGGGCAAGGAGCAGAATGTTTCCAGCTGCTCCATCATGAAAATTTAAATCAAGGGACTGCACAGTGTAGGATACATTCCCGATAGGCACAGACGCTCTTCCACTTTTGGGATTCGAGGCTTTAATGAACTTTGCTACATCGATTTTATTGAAATTTCGTGAAGAAAAGAGAATTTGATCGTCCTTTAAAATGACGACTTCTCCGTTAATTCCTGCAAGGCGCTCTTGTAAATGGCTTTGAAAGCTTACGTCCTTCACGACTTCAGGATTCACTCTCAAAAGACTTCTCTCACCGCCGATGAGTTCGTACTTGATTTCAGTTAAGGTCTGTACACTTTCAAAAGGTAGACTCTTATCGGATATCTTTCCCACGATAAAGATAAAAGCCAAAACACTAATAACAGTAATCAATACGGGAATGATTACTGTTGAAGCGTTGGCTAGAATTAAGCGCCGTTTGAGATTCATGCCTTCACCTAAAACTCTTTTTTATCAAACAAGTAAAAACCTGCTGTAAATAACATTATAGCATATCCAGCCATAATCAATAATTGCCGAAGAATTTTACTCCAGGGGAAAGAGTTTGCTAACCAGATATTATACCAATCCAGATAGGACGTGATAAACAAGCCAGAGTATTGGGAAAAGGCTAGTCCTAAAACCTTAAGAACCGCAAAGGCTAAGATGGCCACAAAAAAGACAGAAATTCCACTCTTAAAAAAATTAGCTAATAGCACAATCGCCAAAGCAAGAACAAGCATGGGGATAAAGCTCACAAAATAAGAGAGAAGCGTCTTAGCAAAAGCCCCAAACGTTGCAGAATTCGCATTGAAAAGGAATCCGGCAAAGGTGGAAAATACAAGTAGTAATAGAAGATTAGCTAAGATAAAGAATGCGATGGCGGTAATTTTCGCACTAAAAATCTTAAATCGACTGACAGGACGGGTTAACATAATTCGCATTGTATTCTGAGAAAACTCTCCTGAGAAACTGTCTATGGCGACTAGTGCAGTAAAAAGCGGCAGTATGCTGTTAACCACTACTGATAAGACCAACATGGGGAACTCGAGACTCCCAGCTCCTCTCAATCCGAAACCCGTTCTCACTCCGACGACGAGAAGTTGCCCAATGACGATCATCAATAGGGATAGAATAATCGCAACGGTTACTTTTTTCTTGCGATAAAGTTTATCAAGTTCATTAACGAGCGCAGCTTGAAACACGGCCATTTCTCTCTACCTCACTCACAAAGTAATTCTCTAAGGTCGCATAGTTTTTCAGGATATCCTGGGTACTTTGGACATTAAGGATTTTGCCATTATAGATGACCCCAATACGATCACAGGTAAGCTCCACATCGTGGATTAAGTGGCTGGAGATGAAAAATGTCGTCTGTTCAGTCTCTGCAAGGTGCTTAATGAGTTTACGTATATCTATCATGCCCTCGACATCAAGCCCATTCAGTGGCTCGTCCAGAATCACAACTTTAGGACGAGAAAGAATGGCGGCTGAAAGTCCCAGACGTTGCTTCATCCCCAGGGAAAACTTACGAGGTTTTTCCTTTTTATACTTAAGCATCCCCGTAAGTTCTAGGACTTCATCAATGCGCTTATCATCTACGGACGGATAAAAGCGAGCGTGCTGCTTAAGATTCTGGTAAGCACTAAGGTAGGGATAAGATTCAGCTATCTCAATAATACAGCCGACCTGTGCCATCGCTTCTTCATATTCGTCCGTTATACTATGTCCAAAGATCTTGACATCCCCATGATCCGCTTTAATCAACCCAGTCATGATCTTCATGGCCGTAGTTTTTCCAGCTCCATTCGGACCCAAAAAACCAAATATATCTCCTTTAAATATATCGAGATTAATATCATTAATGCCCCGACCATTGTTATAGAGCTTGGTCAAGTTCATAATTTCAATGACTTTTTCCATTCTCATAAACTCCTCCTAAGAATGTGTAAAGGAGCTGCCGGGAAGGATCCCGGCAGCCATTAATAAAGGGCGCTACTCTATCACAAGACTAAAGGACGAATCGAACATAAATCCTCCACCCATATTGGTTTGATTAAGGTGGAAATTGACTTTTCCAAAGTATTCATCAAGGTAAATGTTTCCTTCAATCTTACCACCTTTTTCTGTGGTGATCTCAAAACGTGCATCTCGTGAAGCTTTATTTCCGAACGGAGCGTTGAAAGTGAAGTCTTCAACCTTGTTGCTCGAATTTTCAAAGTCTGGTTTATACACTTCATGGTAGCGTCCAGTAATCCCTTCGCTATCGATTCCAGTGATTTCTAAGAATCGTTCCCCAGCTTTGGCAAATTTACCGTCTTTTTCGGTTAAGATATCATTCTTATAAGTAGCGACGAATTTTTGTGGATTCGTGAGTTCTGGTCCCATATTGGGTACCATGACTTGCTTTACTACTTCTTTGCCTGTGAGGTCAGGTTTAGAAACAGTGGTAGAATTCACATCTTTCAATTTGCCGAGCACTTCCACGCTAATCTCATGAACCTGTCCTTGAGAATCCTTACCAGTAACGGTCGCTGTTCCTAAGATGCTTTCCATAACACCATCTTTATCTATCGCTGCAGACCCCGTAACTTCTTTGACGAAGATATCCTGGGTAAGGTGTGGCCATTCGCTTGACATTCCGTTTCTACCGTTAAACTCTTGTTTTAACTGAAAGGAAGCCACCGCGTTGACAAGGGCTGGGATTTGCATTTCCGTTAAAGAACCTGTCAGTTCTTTACTTCCGTCAGAGTTATCCTTCACGATGACATGGTCTTTGAGACTCCCGACGACTGCATCAACGATCCGCTCCACGTCTTCTGCCCCATTTTCTACGAAGGGATTCGTGAATTGGCGGAGTTCACGGTCTTGAGTATATTCCGTGATATAGTATTTTTCATCCGATCCGATACCGCGTCTGATATCTGACTTATTATCAGAATAGGTATAGTATGAACCATTGTTTCCTTTAACACCTTCGCTTGTGTTCGTGGTTTCAGTTGCACTTTTCTTACGATCATTTTTCTCGACATGATTTTCCGACTGAAGGGTTTTCCCGTTGTCCTTTATAACATAGGTCATGTCGATGGTAAAACTATCAAATTCTCCACTAGCCTTTTCCGCGGTTACCTTGAGCCCATCTTTTAACTGATCGTACCCGCTCTTGCTCGTGATATCCGCAAGTGCAGTGGTGGCAAAAAGCAAAGTACCGATTGTAAAGCTTGCAAGCATTGCTGTCTTTTTTTTGATTTTCAATTATTTCACTCCTTTTTAATCATCCGGAAGCTTCCATATCTCTATTCTAACCCCTAGGTCTTGATTAATCTTAAACAGAGTATAAACAATATATAAACAAAACTTGCTTCAGGTGGAGTTTCAACTCTACCTGAAGTATAGTTGAGTTATCCAGGGGCTTAACGCCACTTATCTTCAGCTTAAAGTAGCTGGAGTCTTAGTGGCGGTTTGCCATCGTATAAACTAAACTTAGCAAATAAAAAAGGCAGCTCAGATTTGAGCGACCTCGTTATCTTTTGAGTCGAAATAAAGTGAACCGGTCATATCACATTAAGCGTTCAATGGGTTAAATACAAAAGATCAAGGTACGATCAGATCTTAAGCCGATAACGAATGACCTTCGCCTTCACACATGCCTTATAAAGTATAAGCATAAGTGGACCTAGGAAAACACCAAGGACCCCTAAAGCCTTGAACCCAACCCAGATGCAAATCAAAGTCGTCAAAGCACTTAATCCGATTCTCTCTCCAAGAATTTTCGGTTCGATAGCTCGGCGTAATACAGTGATACCAATAAACAAGATGATTAGACCAAAACCACGAAACATATTTCCTTGTGTAAGCGAAAAAATTCCCCAAGGGACAAGTACAGAACCCGTTCCAAGAATAGGTAGAATGTCCACGATGATGATGAGGAGCGCAATTGCCATAGCATAGCGTACTCCGAGAAAAGCTAATACGCTAAAGCTTACAAGATATGTAATCGTGCTGAGAATGACTTGTGCTTGCAAAAAACCAACCGTAGCACGGCGTAAGTCTGAAAGAATGACTTCAAGTTTTTCCCTCGAACTCTCCTTAAAATAAGAATAGAACCGTCTCTTAATATTGTTTAAATCAAAGCTTATCATGTAAAGGGAAACAAAGAAAAGAATACATACAATGAAGAAATTAGGGATCGCCGCAGTTAAGTTAAATGTCTGAATACCGAGGCTTGAAAGCAGGTTCACATCCGATAATTGACGCACAAACCCTGTATAAGACTGTTCAATTTGTGAGCCCATCTCAGGGGGAAGGATAAGAATAAAATCATTGATCTGCTGAAACAATTGTGAAAACCAGGTTTGAATGGTTGGGATATTCCTCTGAATATATTTAACTAAATCAATGGCTTCACGAATAATTTTCGTAGATATAATGTAAGAGAAGGCTAAAATGACACCTAAGAAAAGAAAATAGGAAAGGTTCACGGCAATCGGTCGTTTGGCCTTAAATCTCTTCATGAGCCTTTGGTTAAAGGGTTCTAGGAGTAGTGCGAAAAGAAAAGCAAAAATAAAGGGTGTAAGAAACGGTAATGTATGGTAGATAAGCAGCGGTACCAAAATAAACGCGAGAATCACGAGCAGGGTGACCGCGACCTTTTTTATGTATTCTTTCATGTATTGGTACTCTCCCCTATCCTTCTAATCGACCTTACACCTCATTTTAGGGCATTATATGTCGTTTGGCAATGTATATCATAGGATGTCGAAATACGCTAGTCTCTTTGGGATAAAATTCTATTCCCCACTACAGACTAATAGGAAAATCCATTCCGAGAAGTATCCCCTGAAGACTTATAGGCAAATAAAATACTCGCTTGTTAAACTATAGAATTTCTTAACAGTTTAGTTGATTTGAAGGAAACCCATAACCAATTGTCGAACTTTCAGTTAATACGTTGATATAAGGAGTTCACGATGATTATTAAATTAACAAATGAGACTCTGTCTGAAATTAAGAATCCAGATTTCTCTCAGTACGCTCAGATTTATACCCGAGTATATGATCACTTTATTGAGCAAGTCGAATCGACTGGAATGGAACTTGATCAAAATTTAGAGGAGGAAGCCAGTCTTAAACTCGAAAGGCTCCGCGAGAAAAAGGCTCACTTTAGGAATTCAGATAAAAGCATTACAACACATTGGATCTCCTCCGCCTGTGAGGCCTGTCAAAAGGGTGTTGGTACAGTTACTTTGTATGTCTCCTTAATGTGTCACCGAAACTGCTTCTTCTGCTTTAACTCCAACCAGGAAAGCTACGAACAATTTACACACCAGAAGCGAAATTGTGTAGAAGAACTCGGGCAAATGTTTAAGCAAGGTCAGAAGCTCTCTCATCTAGCCTTGACCGGAGGGGAACCTCTTCTTCATAAGAAAGAGATGCTGGAATTTTTCCAGTATGCAAAGGAAATGTCTGCGCGTACACATACACGGCTTTATACCTCCGGTGATTTTCTCGACCGGGAAATCCTTCAAGAATTGAAAAATGTAGGTCTTAAAGAAATTCGGTTCAGTATCAAAATGGAAGACCCAGAACAGATTAAAAAAGAAGTGTATGAGCGGATCGCTCTTGCAAAGGAATATATCTCCGATGTGATGGTTGAGATGCCAGTTTTACCCGGTAGTTTATTTGAGATGAAAGAGGTTCTCCTCGAACTTGAAAGAATCGGCATCGCGGGAATCAACTTACTCGAGTTTTGCTTTCCCTTTCATAATGCAGAAGAGTTTAAAAAACGCGGGTATAAAGTGAAGAATCCCCCCTTTGAAGTGCTCTACGATTACTGGTATGCTGGGGGACTCCCTATTTCACGTAGTGAGCTCGAGTGCCTTGACCTGATGGAATTTGCCCTAGAGGAGCAGCTGAAAATCGGTGTGCATTATTGCTCTCTCGAAAATAAGCAGACCGGCCAAATTTATCAGCAAAACCAGGGTCAAAAAGTGTCCAATCTAATGTTCTTTTCCCCCACCGAATACTTTTTCAAGTCTGCAAAAGTCTTCGGAGAGGATATTGAAAAAGTCCGGAAGGTATTTAAGAAAAAAAATATATCCCAGTTCCAGATCAATACGGACTATCAATTCCTGGAATTTCACGTGAGTCAAATTAAGCTTCTTAAAGATTTGGACATCGAAATCGGGATTTCTTCGAATATCATGGAAACCCGTGAGGATGGTAAATACCTTAGAGAGCTTAAGATTGATTTAACCTATCCGAAAGAGTTTGATTTGAAGAAGGATGTTTAGAAGAACACGAATGTTCATTCAATAACTTCTATCTGGTAGAAACTCATACCCAACTCTCTCTTTGATCCTAAAAAGATCTTTCCTTATATATACTTCCTGTACCAGTATCAATCCGATTTACAATTGGACTGAAAAAACAAAGGATTCTAGCAAAACTTCGCTGGAATCCTTTGTTTTTTGGAATAGGTTCGAGTATCTATTAGCGTGTGCGATCTAAAACTGCGGCCAGAGCTGTTGGCAACCCCTTGTTCGGTTTCACAGGGGGTTGAGCAAAACTCCCTTTCACTGCAAAGCCTGGATTAAGAGCAATCAGCGATTCACAATGACGAACTGCACTAGACACACCATCTACTACGGGCACTGGCAATTGTCCTTCAAGACTACGAGCAAGCCCAGCTAGAGGTGCTCCTGCTAGAATGATGACGTCAGCACCATCCTTCTCGACTGCCTCGATGGCAAGTTCTTTTAATCGCTCAGCGTGATCTTCCTGTACAGTGCCAATATCTCGTAACGTATCATTCAAGGACCGGATGCTTGCCAGACGTGTAGTCAGATGACTACGTTCGACAGTTTCCAAGTACCAAGCCTTGATCCGTGAAGAAATAGCGATAATGGAGAAACGTTGACCTAAGAGACAGGCCGATGCCAGAGCTGCTTCAGTCATTCCCACTACAGGAACGTTGAGCATTTCTTTTATACCCAAAAGTCCAGGATCACCAAAAGCGTCAATAATTACACCGTCATATTCACCCTTACGCTCAGCCGCAACGCAAGCTGAAGCATATCCACCGATAAGAGCTTCCATTCTGGTTTCTATATATGCTACGCCAAAAGGTGCCGTAGCAAATGTTAGTTCTGTGCCAGGGGAAGCAACACGCCGTGACTCATTCGCAATAAGTTCTGTGACGCTCTCAGAAATGTTCGGGTTGATAACTAAAATCCTCATTACATTTCACTCTCCTTTTTACTTTCGGAAGATGCACATTCAGTTCCCTTTCGCAATTCTCAAAAAGCAGTTCTAAAAAGGGTTTTCCGCGTTAGATTGCATTGTGTAAAAAGAAAAATATTATTCTTGGAAAGCGATAACACTATTTGTCAAACGCCCGATTCCCTCGATTTCGAGATCTACTCTATCGCCTGCTTTCATCAATCCACCATATCCACCCGGTGTGCCAGTGAGGATAATGTCGCCTGGTTCGAGTGTCATAATATGAGAGATGTAGCTAATGAGATAAGGAACGTTCAGGAACATTTGATGGGTATTCCCATCTTGATAAAGTTCCCCATTAATCCAGGATCGAATTCTTATATTTTCCCATGACATATCGGTTCGAATGATAGGACCTAAGGGTAAAAAAGTGTCAAAGGACTTCGATCGTGTCCATTGACTATCAACCCTCTGCAAGTCTCGAGCCGTTACGTCGTTAGCAATGGTATAACCTAAGATGAAACTTTCAGCCTCTTCGATACTCACACGATGGGTTCTTTGACCGATGATTATCGCTAATTCGGCTTCGAACGTTAACTCTTTTACCTCTGGCCAATGAATGATCTTCTCGTCTGGACCAATGATACTACTCGTGGGCTTCATAAAAAGTAGTGGATCAGGTGAAATTTTCAAATCTTCGCCTGTCGGGTAATTTAACCCGACGCAAACGATTTTTGAAGGTAAGCACGGGTTGATTAATTGCACTTGAGAGGTATCGTATACAGCTCCTGTTCTTTGGGAAGAGACGAAATACGAGCCAGTCAGTTCATAAATTTCATTCCCTTGTAATTCTCCATAGGTTACTTTTTCTTCTTGCAAAAAGCGTACGTATCCCTTGATTTTTCTCACTCCCACTCCTATTAAATCCAAAGCACTCTAATCAAAGGTGCCCGTAGACGAGAATGTCCACGGGACACCTAATTGCCCAATAATTTGATTGGAGCTTATCTTGCTTTAATAGTCTCACTCAGGATCTCTACGATACTGGTAAAACTTATGCTACTCCTATTTTCTTTTCGTAGTTAATGATTGAACCCGCGATAGCAAGAAGGATGCCTGCTCCAACGAAAATCATAAGACCAGCGTGGAACGACCCAGTGAATTTAACGATTAAACCGATGTAGATAGGTGTGATAACCCCAGCAATGTTTCCAGCAAAGTTCATGCATCCGCCAAGTACACCGACGTGATGACGTTGCCCAATTGCTGCTGGAACACTCCAGAAGATACCAGCCCAACGCAAGAAGAACAAGGCAGTGGATAACGTAGCAATCGCCATGGTTAAGGAAGTTGCTCTTGAGAGTATGAAGATAGAGGCTGCGGTTGCGAGACCTGCTATTGCAAAGCAAGTTTTCATAACCGTGTTATATTTACCACCAGCTTCACGCCATTTGTCAACGACGACACCACCAATGAGCTCACCAATAAATCCACATCCAAAGATGACTAACGTGGAGAATCCAATAGCCTTAATATCAATGTTCTGAGTCTTAGCGAGGAAACTTGGTCCCCAAGTTAATAGACCATAGAATACGGTGTTGAAGGAGAACCAACCTAAACACATACCCCAAAAGTTTTTGCTTGTTAAGTATGTCCCTGCATTAAGCTTAGTCTTGGTTTCTTTTTGAGCCGCTTCGTATTCTTCAGCTAAATGCGTCTGGATATACTCACGTTCAGCCTGATTAACTCCCTTGTGGGTAGCTGGATTTCCCCTAAGGATATAATAACAGAAAATTCCAAGGACAATGGTCAATATACCAGCACCAATGAGCGCCCCGCGCCATCCACCAAACCAAGCCATGAAAGCAATGATGATTGGTCCACCGACTGCTGTTCCCAATGGAGCACCACTATCGATGATTGTCGCTCCTCTAGCTCTTTCCTTACTTGGAAGCCAAACACCCTGCAGTTTTGCTCCGGCAGGCATAATTGGAGCTTCTGTGACTCCGAGGAGAACCCGGAAGAACATAAGTACGCCCGCGCTGTTTACAAACCCGGTCATAGCTTGAGCAATTCCCCAGCCCACCGCCGAGCCAAGTACTACTTTTGATGGGTTAACCCTATCAAGGAGGAAACCAGAAGGAATTTGCATTGAGGCATAACCCCAGAAGAATGAACTTAGGATGAGTCCGACTAATGCGGGATCCAACATTAAGTCCTTCTGGATCGCCGGCATGGCAATGGATAAAACCGCACGGTCAACGTAATTGATTGTAACAAGTACTAACATAGCAATGAAAACGTGCCAACGTACCTTGGTCGGTTTAACGTTACTTAGCAGGGAGTTTTTTTCCCAATTCTCTTGTTTAATAACAGACATGATATTACCTCACTTCTTTCTTTTTTAAAATTACAAATAGTTGGGTGGATAGAGATAACTTCTTAGAGTTTTTCAGTTTTATAAGTTGGCTTCGTGTGAGTTTATATTCACAATGAGAAATGCTTTTGAGAAACCTCCTTCCCTGCAAGTGTGAACTGCAGCATGAGTACTGTCGACAGTATGCTGTCTTGAATGTAATATTCGCCATATCTTGTATTTATCCTTCATACTTTTCCACAAATTCAGAAAAAATTATTTCATTAACAATATTGTGTTTATCCATTAGATTAAACAAAAAAAGCGACTGAAAAGGTCGCTTTCATCTATTCAAATGGATTAACTTTAAGCGGTACTAGATGTTACCTCGAACTAGTTATTCCACTTTCAGCCGAGGGTCTTGCTATTTTAATTCGACTGGTCGCCAGGAGATTAATTACTGCGATGACCGCTCCGCCAATAAACACGTACTCATACCCTAATTTTAGCCAGATAAAGCCTCCCACAAAAGGCACAATCATGGAAAGTATATGATCCAGGGTTGTTCCCATCGAGAGAGTTGGAGAAACATCCTCTGGAACTATGGCAATTTTCTTGAGATAGGTAGCTCTCGCCATACCTGCAGCCATAAGCATCTGATCTAAAATAAAGCAAGCAAAGATAAAATAAAGTGCGAGTTCCCCTTTTCCGATTCCTTCGAAGAAGGTTTTTGAAAAGGCATAACCTAGACATACGAAGATTAGGATCGCTGCTTCCCCAGCCAGAACAAACCGCTCTCCAACTTTATCAATTAAGTGGCCGACCAAGGGTTTAAAGAAAATACCTAGCCCTGCGATGAAAAAGCCTAATAAGGCGAAAGTACTTACTCCTTGGTTGAAAACCTTAATCAGAACCCAGGGAGCAAAGGTGATGAAAATTTGCTTTCTAGCACCGAATAAGATATTCAGCCAGTAGAAAAGAGTATATTCTTTCTTAAGCACAAGCTTGAAGCCTTTAGGATTGTCCTTTGGGGTATGCGGTGTCATCAGTATAAGGAGAACAGCCGAGCCCAAAAAAGCGATTGCTCCAATTAGATAAACAATTTGATAAGTGACCCGAATATTTCTAAAAATGAGTGCAAAAGTTAAATTTGCTATGAGAAAGACAAAGGTATTTGCTGCGTTAATCTGGCCTAAGCGTTTTCCCATATTTGCGTGATCTGAAAGATTCATCGCTATACTGTTGGAGAAAGGCATAAAGAGGTGCTGCCCCATACTATACATGAGGAGCCAGACGACCATCACAGTCAGTTCAGTAGAAAAGAAACCCATCCCTAACATTCCAAGGGCGGCCAAGACATTTGCTACAGCCGCGACACGGACATCACCGAGAAAAAGAAGAAGTGTGGATACGAAAACCACTGCAAAACCAGGAAACTCGCGTGGAACCTCGAGTAAGGTTCTTTGAGAGACTGTTAAATGAAAGGTATCGTTTAGAAAATTATTAAAGAAAGAATTATCGATGCTTTGTGTAATACCAAGCAGCGCACTTGCAAGTAAAAAAAGTGTAAAGTCCCTCTTATTCATATCTTATCTCCTCATAACCTCTATCTCTTTTTATCCTCTTATCTCTATTTAATATTGCATCTCGTTATTCTCTGACAGGGTCTTTGTCGACGAATATATTCATTATAAATCAGGTACTCTTTCAGTACTAGCATCATTCAAAAGTAAATTGCTAATATTTGTACGGAATTCAGGGGGCTTCATTTTTAGATCGAAATTTCGTCAGCGAATCGGGGCAGGCTCCAAGGGCATCCAAGTTGTAAATTATTCCAATGATCTCAATAAAAGGATTTCTAGCTCTTTTGATTAATACGAAACTCATGCCACTCCTGAAAGCTGCATAGATAGGTCTATTAAAACTAAGAGTGAGCCGATACAAAACTGAATCGACTCACTCTTAAAATTACACGTATTACGTTACAAAGGTAAATAAATTTCCTGCATCTTGTATGAATCCAGGATCTCCAAGTGTCTAACCATTGTTTTTCGCCAGCACCACCTTAATCGTCATCCAATCGATCTCATCCGGTAAAGCATCTTTTATGGGGCGCAACTTTTCTCGTCCCACGTGTTGAACGACGTCGAGAATGAGCTGTTCTTGCCCAGAGGGAATAAAATCATTCCAGGCTGGAGAGTGCACTTCCTGGAAAGCACGGATGATATGATCCTGGATAGTCGGTAGAGAAAACTTCCTTAACTTGGAGATTTCTTCGAGGGAGTTTCCCTCTTGATACATAGTGTAAGTGATGATATGGCTAGGGATTTTATCTCCCTTATTCGCTGATTTTTGATCATCAACTAATGTATCGGTTCCTAATGAAGAATTTTTTTTATAACCCGAATTTAGAACATTACTTTGGTGTTGTGAGCGATTAGTTAATGAGCTATAGGTAATATGATTCTGGGTCGAAATCTTTGTAGAGATACCATGACTCTTATCTATAGCTTTATCTTTAGCTATGTCTTTATTCTCACCCTGAAAGTTTGGCTTATGCTCCTGCAAATACTCCTGGATAGCTGTCAGAAACATATCCCCATACTTCTCAAGCTTTCGTTCCCCTACCCCACCGAGACGAATAAAGGTAGCATGATTCTTCGGGCAAGCTTCTGCCATCTCACGCAAGGTACTATCCGCAAAAATCATATAAGGAGGAAGGTTCTCTTTAGCAGCAATCTCACGACGCAAAAGTCTAAGGTGTTCAAAGAGACTAAGGGACTCTTCCCTCTTTTGCTCAACTTTTCGGGGGATCTTCTGATACACTGGTTCTTCCCCTTTAAGTACAGGAATCGCTTTGGCTCCGAGTTTGACGATAGGGTACTCACCTGTCGTAAGGCGTAGAAAATCCTCTGAAATAAAATAGTTAATCTGATCCTTTATTTCTTGGACAGAGCGGTCTCGCATTAATCCATAAGTGGAAAGTTTGTCAAAATTAAGTTCTAGGACCTTTTTATTTCGTGACCCTTTTAGGACTTCGGCAATTAAATTCATCCCAAACCGTTCATGTATCCTGACGATACAGGAGAAAATTTTCTGCGCATCTACAGTTACATCGACTGTCTCCCGGTCATCAGTACAGCTTCCGCAGTTCCCGCATTCTTCAGCAACTTCGGTTTCTCCAAAGTATTCTAGAATAGTTTTACGTAAGCATCGGGTCGTATGACAATAATCCACCATATCCTGTAGTTTCTTAAGTTCATTAGCTTTCCGCTCTGGATGGAAGGTCGTTGTCTCGATCATATACCTTTGTAAAACTACATCCTGAGGTGAAAATAAAAGGATACATTCGGAAGGTTCTCCATCCCGTCCTGCACGGCCAGCCTCTTGGTAATAGGACTCCATGTTTTTCGGCATGTTGTAATGGATTACATAGCGAACATTAGACTTGTCAATCCCCATCCCGAAGGCATTCGTTGCCACGATTAGAGGTGTCTTATCGTAGAGAAAAGCTTCTTGACTTTTCTGACGGTCGAGGTCCTTCATTCCAGCATGGTACTTCCCAACGGGAAGTCCTTTTCCTTTTAAAAAGGTTTGTAGTTGGTCAACCTCTTTACGGGTTGCGGCATAAATGATTCCGGACTCCTCAGCGTGTGCAAGACAGTAATCAGATAGGAATATCTTTTTATTTTCCCCTCTTAGGGTCGAAAACGTTAGATTAGGCCGGTCAAAGCCAGTTACAAAGATATTAGGAGATTTAAGCTTTAATAGACGTACGATATCTTCCTTGACTTCTTCTGTGGCTGTCGCTGTAAAGGCCCCGATGAGCGGGCGCATAGGTAGTGTATCGATGAAAGAACCGATCCGCATATAGCTTGGACGAAAGTCATGACCCCATTGAGAGACACAATGCGCTTCGTCGACAGCAAGAAACGAGATATCCAAGGATTCTAAAAGAGTTAGAAAACTCTCCGTCTCTAAACGCTCAGGAGCAACATAGAGAAGCTTGTACTCTCCCTGTCGCGCCTTCTCTACTCTAGACCAAGCTTCCTTCATGGAAAGCGAACTATTGATGAAAGTTGCAGGAACACCGGCATCTTGAAGAGAATCTACTTGGTCCTTCATGAGGGAGATAAGTGGTGAAATAACGAGAGTAACCCCCTCGAAAAGTAGCGCTGGAATCTGATACGCTAACGATTTTCCCGCACCGGTCGGCATAATAGCAACGGTATCTTTTCCTTCAATCAAACTTTGAATCACTTTTGACTGGCCTTCTCGGAATTGAGAGTATCCAAAGTACTTTTTTAAGGCTTCTAGGGCTTTTTCGATCATAAAAAGTCGAACCTCTACTTTCCTTGGTTCCTATTTTCTCTATTCGTTACACGATTTAGATTTTCCTCTAGCTAAATATAAAGAAACCCGAAAATGGACTTTGATTCAATGTCCATCCTCGGGTTGAAATTTGATTTAATCAGCTAATACACTATTTACTTAGCAGCAAGCTCGCGAACGATTTTTTCATGTTCGACTTGCATTTCCTTCATTACCTTTTTATCGGCGATGATTTTTCTCCACTTGGTCATCGCATCAAAGACGATGATTAAGGATAGTACAGCCATAATGACAGAAAGAGCAATATTTACTGATAGTCCTTTCGGAATATACACATGAGTCAGATTATAATAGGAGGCAACAAGTGTGGTTATAAAGAGAAAGACGAACGGAATGAACGTTGTTAAGGCATAAGCGATACGTCCAGTGTTTTTGAGGATAAGGGTAGTTCCAACAACCAAAGCTAGCGAAGCAAGTAACTGGTTCGAAACTCCGAATAAGGGCCAAACCGTTGAAATATCTCCTCCAAATAAGAGGTATCCCCATGCAGCAGAGACAAGAGCCGCTGAGATAATCGCACCAGGCCACCAGTTAATTTGCTTAAAGGGTTTGATGACGACCCCAATCATATCTTGTACCACATAACGTGCAGAACGTGTACCTGCATCTACTGCAGTCAGAATAAATACGGCTTCAAACATAATGGCAAATTGATACCAGTAGGCGAGAAGGTGGCTTAGTCCAGGAATATTACTAAATACATAAGACATACCTACTGCTAAGGAAACAGCACCACCTGGGCGTCCAGCTACATCTTCCCCGATCATCTGACTTAACATCGGCAATTTATCCACATGCATGCCAAGATTTGCAAAGACGTCTGGCATAGTGTTGATAGCAAAATAGTCACCGACTGGAAGAACTGAAGCCGCAATTAAAGCCATCATTGCAACGAAGGATTCAACAAGCATACCGCCAAAACCAACAATTTTTATATCCTTCTCATTATCTAACATTTTGGGGGTAGTTCCTGCAGCAATCAAGCTATGGAAACCTGAAATCGCACCACAGGCAATAGTAATAAAGACGAAAGGCCAAACTTTACCGCCAATAATGGGTCCACCACCATTAACGAAATTGGTAACAGGAGGCATTTGGAGAACTGGATTAACAAAGATAATCCCAAGAGCAAGCGCCCCAATAGTACCGATTTTCAAGTAAGAACTTAAATAATCTCGAGGTGCAAGTAAGAACCATACTGGCAAAGCGGCAGCAAGGAATGCATAAATAGGAAGACCTAATTTAAGAACCGTCTCGCTGTAATCAAATAAGGGAGCAAGTGCAGAATTTTTAATTGCCGGTCCAAAAGCTACAGCGAGAAGAATAAGCACAACTCCGATGGCGGATGCTTCGCCTAATTTTCCAGGACGTATATAACGCATATAGAGTCCAATAAAGATAGCAATTGGAATCGTCATGACGACTGTAAATGAGCCCCAAGGATTATGCTTTAGAGCGTTGACAATAACGATAGAAAGCCCAGCCATAGTAATCAAGAGAACGAACAAAACTGCGATGCCTGCAGCCACACCTGTAACAGGTCCAATTTCTTTCTTAGCAATTTGGGCGATGGATTCTCCATTATGACGGATGGACGCAAAAAGTACGACCATATCATGGACAGCTCCCCCAAGTACACCACCAACGAGAATCCAAATGGCACCCGGAAGATATCCGAATTGTGCGGCGAGAACGGGTCCGACCAAGGGGCCAGCCGCAGCAATAGCTGCGAAGTGGTGACCAAAGGTTACCCAACGATTAGTAGGTACGAAGTCATGGCCATCTTCAAGGCGTCTAGCCGGGGTTGGAATATTCGGATTGACGGCTAGCACTTTGGATGCCATAAAGGTTCCGTAAAGGCGGTAGCCAATAACAAGAACACAGGCAGTAATAATTAAGAGATAAAGAGCATGCATGTTTTCCCTCTCCTTTTTAAAATGTTTAAAGTATTATTAGAACTGAATTTAGTATATCGCTTCAAATATTAGCTGAGGGGAAAACATACAAAATACGCAAAAAAACGTACCTAACCTGTACGTTTTTTGACCTGATTAACATGAGTGAAATCTATACTGACTGAAAATATTGAGCTTACTAATACATCGAATCAAAAATTTAATACACTTCGTACCTCTTTGATATATGTTCTACTAACTGGTACTGTTGACGATTTGTGGTCTTTCATCACCAAATTGTAAGCGCCATTAAACCAGGGTATGATTTCCCTAACCATTTCGGGATTAACGAGATAGCTTTTGTGAGTTCGTAGGAATCCTAGCTTATTTCCCAATTCGTTAAGGTTAAATCCTGTGGTATACTCACGCTCTTTCGTTGTGATAATGACCTGACGTTCGCTAATTGAACAGAAGACAATTTCATCAGGATCGAGTAGGATAATTCTCTCTTTTTCTTCAATTGGAAGCTTCGATTTCTTAGGCTTTTCGAGGAGGGAGAGAATTCGATTTAAGGGCTGCGATTCGGAACTATTAATCATCCGCTTTACCCTATCCATGGTTGAATGCAATCGTTCCTCACTAAAGGGCTTAAGAATATAGTCTACAGCATTCACTTCAAAGGCTTCCAAAGCATGCTGATCAAAGGCCGTAGCAAATACAATCACAGGTAATTCACTGGGTTCATAAAGAAGGCTTAATTCTCTACATACGGTTAATCCAGACATATCTGGCATTTGAATATCAAGAAAAACTAATTGTGGCTTAAGTTCGGATACCTTCTTTATAGCTTCCTTTCCATTCTTCGCTTCTCCTACCACTACAATCTCAGGTATTTGTTGCAAAAGATAATTCAATTCGTCGCGGGCTGGTGCTTCGTCATCAACGATTAAAACATGAATCATGGGGTCACCTCCGATTGCAATGACTTAAGTATTCCCCAAAGCTTGGCAAATCTCATATACCTTTGTGACATCATTGGCGCAATAATCTACGCCAGTAAATTCTTTTACCCTCTCATTCGCGGGGTATCCCCCCTCAACCACCTTAACCTGATCACGTAATCCTCCCTCTTCCATACTCAGTAGGCAGTGCTTCACCAGGTTTAAGCTCTCCGCGTAGAATTTGCCCCTCGAGAAGTTTCGTAAGCTGATAGTATATAGGAATCACAGAATTTTTATCGATAGAAGCTTCTTCATTCACACTTTGACACCTGTCTTTTCTCTGAATAGGCTAAAAATATGTCTCAAAGATTATACGGACTCTTTTTTCTTAGTTTGGCTGAGTTGACACGTTTTTTGTAAGTGACAGAAGTGGCAATGGGTCTTACCTTCTGTGTCTGGAATATTATTACCAACACCCATCACCACTGCAACAGATTTCCGCGGCATGATCAAATTGGAAGAATTCAGTCACAAATTGATTCTTTCCGCTTGAAGAAAATGAAATAAGACTTGAAGATCCTCAAGTCCTTTCCAGTAGGAATGTCCAGGACCCAGTGCAAAAGTACATTTCATATCCATACCGTGGTAGATTTCTTCTAAATGTTTTTGTACTATGTATATCAATTTTGTGAGATAGGCAGTTCCCGTAGCATCCAAGGCAAAGGCTTCGGATATTTTGCCCCCGTCTCGGTAGTGGGACAAGCGTTCTTCTATCCCTTCGCCAATTGTAACTGAATATATAACGAGCTTTTCTGCTGTACCCGCTACCTTGGTAAGAACGGCGCTGGTTAAAACCTTTCCGTCTTCAAGATATAGTTTTTGCCCTTCTACTCCTTTAATATCCACCTCACGCCAAATGGCTTTGGGGGTAATCCAAGTTGGGGCTTCATCGAGAATCCGACGATGAAGCTCGACCAGACTAGATCGAGGCGGACGCTTCGAGTAATCGGCCCCTTCTACTTCAAAAACATCTTCGATAGTAACCTCAGGCAAGAGGAGATCCATAATCACACAATCTTTCATGGTTTTTATCTCCTTCTAATCTTCACTTTATATTAATTCACGTTTTATTTTAACATAAGAGCATTCACGAATTCCTCTTGAAATGTCTTTTGTGTAGAGAGCTCGATGTGTTCAGCGATCAGAGCTAAGCGTTCTGCCCTCTCCATTTCTGCCATGGAAAGTAGAGCAAGTTGTGCGCCATTCCCTGCGGCGTTTCCTATCGATTGAATAATTTCAGGAGATACCTGAGGTAGAAGCCCGATTTCTAAGGCACTTTCTTTCTTAATATAATTGCCGAAAGCTCCTGCCAAATGAATTTGATTGAGCTCTTCCGCCCCGACTCCTAAATGATCAAGAAGAATTCGGACCCCTGCAAGGATTGCCCCTTTGGCGAGCTGGAGCTCTCGAATATCCTTTTGCGTAATGGTAATATCCTCACCAGTAGCGGTGTCTTCCTTCCACGCGAGGATAAATTCTCGGTTTCCGTCTACCTCGCGAATTCTCGATTGCAATAATAGTGGAAGTTTTTCCTTCTCACTTTCTAAGTGAATCATTCGGCCTCGCGAATCGATAATTCCTGCTTTCAGCATTTCCGCAATCGCATCGATAAGACCCGAACCACAGATTCCTCGCGCTTTTTCCTGGCCGATGATCCCAAGTTCAACATCGGAGGTGATCAGTACACGCTCGATTGCTCCCTCTGCAGCCCGCATACCATGCTTTACCCCAGCTCCTTCAAAGGCGGGACCAGCAGCTGTCGAACAGGTGAGAATTCGTCCCTTTCCGACCAAGACCATTTCTCCATTCGTCCCGATATCGACCAGCAGATGAATTCCTTCGAGCTGATCAGCCTGTGCTGCGAGCATAACACCTACTGTATCCGATCCAACATATCCGGCGATAATTGGTAAAACGCTTACAATCCCGTTACCAAGGATTTGAAGCCCTAACTCAGAGGCTTTGACGGTAACTAACTGACGAAATCCTGGGATAAACGGTGCTGGGGCGAGATATGTCGGGTCGATTCCAAGAAACAAATGACTCATCGTAGTATTCCCCACTACAACGGCTTGGTAGATTTCATCTCTTTGAATCGCTTGTTCTTCACAGAGACGGGCTATAATTTGATTGAGACCACCAATGACTTGAGTTTGTAACTGGTTTAGCCCTCCGGGCTGATCAGAAGCATAGGTAATTCGTGTGATAACGTCAGCGCCTGCTCCTTGCTGG
The DNA here is from genome assembly GCF_055378975.1 of Desulfitobacterium elongatum. NCBI lineage: Bacteria > Bacillati > Bacillota > Clostridia > Eubacteriales > Desulfitobacteriaceae > Desulfitobacterium > Desulfitobacterium elongatum. Next base: position 2,481,568 of record NZ_AP038772.1, read on the forward strand.
GGATTCGTTAATGCTCCCCGAGTAACGACCTTTCCCGAGTTTAGGTCTAATAAATACACCACTAGGGTAGTCGTGCCGATATCGATAGCAAGCCCGAAGGATCGTGCTTGGGTATGACCTGCTTCAACAGCTAATAATTCATCTCCAGCAGTAACCGCTGTGACCTGAAAAGAGGCTTGACGCAAAATTCGTGGTAATAAGGAGGCGATTCCACGGTTGAAATGAAGGTTCAAATCGGATTCAGGCAACGCCGCTAAGAGACGCTCCCAATCTGAACGCTGATCTTCAATATTCGGAGTACTTACCTTTAAAGCGTGCTTCTGAATTCGAGGGGAGAGTGAGTGGACTCCCTTCGTTACTTCAAGCTTTGTTTTTCGATCATACACATCTTTTTGTTCATTCAAGTGAACGACCCTATCTGAATCCACTGTCCGTTTACAGGCGAGTACCCAACCCTCTGCGATTTGCTCTTCACTTAAGAATTTCTTTTCGGTATCTAAGGGTTCTGTGCGGTCTTCGAGAGAAAGCTGGACCCGACATTTTCCACAGGTCCCTTTTCCCCCACAGGCACTCTGGACATGTACTCCAGCAGCAATCGCAGCCTGGAGGATGCTACTCCCTACGGAAACTTTCCCAACTTTCTGTGAGGGTAAGAAATTCACACTCACCATTCTTTCCTCTTCATGTTTTCTTTCAGTCATCTCCAATTCCCCCTGCCTTATAAAGTATAGAGAGACGACCGCAAAAATCTAGCAGCCGTCTCGTTCTTTTACAATCGTTTTACTTGTAAGATTATTCGGTAAATAATTGCGAAACCCTCTTTTTCCAAGGTCTCTTCCCCGTAATTTTGGTATTATACCTTCGAAAATCCTCTCAAATACCTCTGCTTTAATTCTTCAAACCTTTGCCTACCCCTTACATAAGAAAAGACCTCCCCATTAAATTAGCAAAGCTGAACAATCGAGTAGCTAGGTTGGGGCCGCTTTCACTGCCCCAACCCATTTGAATTATCATGAGAATACGCATCCTCGAGAACCAATTAGAAGCGTTGATTACTTCACAACAAACACTTTTTCTGCGACTTTTACAGCATCACTAGCACTTGAGCCAAAATAATCGGCACCAACGTAGCCTTTTACGAATTCATCCACGTAGTTCCCACCAATGAGAATCGTAGTGCTTAGTCCTTCGGCTTTAAGTGCTGCTATGGTGGTCTTCATCGCTTCTTGACAGCCTGTAAGCAGTACACTCATTCCCACTAAGGGAGCGTTCGATTCTTTAATCGCTTCGATAAATTTCTCAGTAGGGACATCGACTCCGAGGTCAATAACATTATAACCAGCCCCTTTTAGGAGCATAACCACAATATTTTTCCCGAGGTCATGAACATCTCCTTTTACAGTTCCGATGACGATACTTCCTTTGTGTTGCTCATCCGCACCGCTTAAATGGGGTTCCAGCTCGGTCATTGCTTCGTTCATCATTTCCCCACAAAGAATCAGTTCGCTGAGGAAATAATCTCCCGATTCAAAACGTAGCCCTACTTCTGTCATCCCTTCTTGGAGCTTACTAACAATCTCTAAGGGTGGGGTACCAGCAGCGAGGCGTTCTTGAACTAGGGATACGATTCTATCATCTTCCAATTCCGCAATGGCATTGGCTAAGGCATCGGCTAACTTTGCCATAGGTTGATCACTCCTCTATTCAAGTAATATCTCATATCTGCTATTCCGTAATGTTGGTTTCCGAAAACCAGACTCAAGTAAGTTCTGTTCTACCGGTGTACCCACCACCATAGATAGATATAGGCAAACGCATCAAGTTTTTCCCATTCGTTTTTAATGAGCGTTTCATTTCCGGTGAGGGGGCCATACTCTTTTAAATTCTGCTCCCATGGGAGACAAACACCTGGTGGTAATCCTTTGATTTCTTGTGTTTTTGCTTGATCTGACATTCTTATCCCTCCTCGGTTATCATCCATTACAAGCCTAAGTTTACATCGATATGTGGATACTTTAGTACACTCCGAACTCGCGAGTCGCCTCGACCAAAGCAACAACATTTTCTACTTTCACGTCGGTCTGCATAACACCTGCGGTGTCAATTATGAACCCACCATCGGCCGCATAATTATTAAGTAGGCGTTTAACGTATTCGCGTACCTCCTCTGGTTTTCCATAAGCCATCAAGGTGTTCGGTACATTTCCACTGATGCAGAAGCGTCCTCCGAATACCTCCTTTACTTTAGCTATATCGGTCTGATCACAATGGAAAACAATACTATTATCCGGTAATTCTGCGATTTGTTCCAAGTAAGGAGTCCAATTTCCTTCAGCATAGAAGAGTGTTCGCTTACCATGAGCCCATAGTCCCTCAAGGAGTTTCTTCAGGCTTGGCCAATAGAACGTATCCCATTGTTTCGGATTCAAGAAGGGATAGCTTCCGCGATGAAGTGGCAAGAATGTCGGAAGCAAAGTATCTCCCCCTGATGTGGCTAAAGCATAGAACATATTATGCGGAACTAAAACGTCCATTGCTGCAAGGACTTTATCTGGCCGCTTCCGTAAATCCATCATGATTCCTTTGAGACCTCGGAGAGTATCTCCTAACGTATCAAATGGCGCTTTGACCATACCAGATCCACCCATCGGCATGCCATATTCCTTAGCCCAATGTGCGGAAGCTTGTTGATTTGCCCCATTGGCCATGACCATGGCGGCAGAGCCCTTGATTAAGGAAAGATTAGCACGGAAAGAACCGGGTTCGGAAAACTCCTCATGGAGACGTGGTAAGTAGGTATCAAGAATCCATTGGGTTGGATTTTCGATAAACGCATCGTAATCTTCAGGAACCATATATTCTTCTTCAACAAATTGAAACTGTTGATTAGGATCGAGTTGACGTCCCGCAAATTTAAGATACTTTGCCCCAACTGCATCGTGCAAGGAACCCCACCATAAACTGGGTGTTCCTCCTATCACATCCATATCAAAATCGTCGAGTATCTTATTCACTGCGGCGATGTTCTTGTCCAGATCATAGTAAATTTCTTGAAGTTCGAATCCTGCATATTTAGCCATAAATTCACTAAGTTGTAAGCGAATCGGAACCTTATCCGGTTTTTCACCATTTAAAGCAGTAGTATAGCGGGTTAACCTCTCTTGATATAACATCTCTTTGTTACTCGCCATTACGGCACCCCCTGTCTTTCTTTCCATTGTCTTCTTAATATATACCAATCTTTAAATTAACTTATGTTTTTTTAGACTTCCCTCCTTTTTTTGTCTAATTGTATAGACAAATCCGCAATATTAACTTACGATAGAGTACAATTAAGTTCGCAAAAGTAAAAAAGGAAAAGCCATCGGTAACTCCGAAAAGGTAAGTGCTGAAGCAAACCAAAAAGGAGTTGTTAACCGATGGCTTACCCAAATTCTACCGTACCTTTTGAAAAAATGCTAATGAAATTTGTAACCGAAGAAGATCCCATGCAGGCTATGTTAAAATGGCTCTGCGAAAGGCTGATGGAAGCAGAAGTGGATGCAAAGCTAGGTGCTGAAAAATCAGAACGGTCTACTGAACGTCAAGGGTATCGATCAGGCTATCGCGTTCGCCGTTTCGATACCCGGATGGGGACACTGTATTTAATGGTACCCAAACTGCGAAATGGCGGCTATATCCCTTTCTTTGTGGAAGGTAAGAAACGTTCTGAATTGGCCTTGATGAATGTGATTCAAGAAGCCTATGTTAATGGCGTATCCACCCGTAAAATAGAGAAACTCACTAAGTCCTTAGGCATTGACTCCATGTCACGAAGTCAGGTATCAAGCATCGCTAAAGAACTGAACGAACAGGTTGAAGCCTTTCGTAATCGAAGTCTCGATAAAGTCTATCCCGTACTCTGGGTGGATGCTCTCTATGAGAAAATCCGAGATGATCGAAGGGTCAAAAATATGGCAGTGCTGATTGTAACGGGTATTGATCTAGAAGGCAAACGAGATATTCTGGCCGTAGAGCCCATGCCAGAAGAGTCCACAGCAACCTACACCAGTCTCTTCGAAAAGTTAAAGTCACGAGGACTAGAGAAAGTCTGGCTGGTTGTCTCAGATGCCCATAAAGGGTTAGTTAAAGCTGTTCAAGAGTCCTTTATCGGGTGTTCCTGGCAACGCTGTAAAGTGCATTTTATGCGGAACATCCTCGCTCATATATCCGGTCGAGATAAGCAAGCGTTTGCTAATAAACTAAAGCAAATCTGGCTTCAACCAGACTATAGCAGTGCAAAGAAATACGCTAATTCTCTGATGGATGAGTTTGAGGCCAAATATCCTGAAGCCATTAAAACTCTGGAAGAAGGGTTGGAAGACTCACTACAGTTTTTCAGCTTTGCAGAGATTGATTCAAGAAAGATCGCGTCAACCAACCTGCTGGAAAGACTCAACCGAGAAGTACGTAGAAGAACCCGGGTGGTTGGGATATTCCCAAGTATGGATTCCTATATTCGGCTAGTAACCAGCTACCTTATTGAGTATAGCGAAGACTGGTGCAGTGGCCGATCCTATATCAATCCAAAAATCATCACTTCGATTGAGCAGGAACGTTCAAAAGCTGCGTAAGCCTTAATCATTAATTCAGAAAAGCATGACGCTCGGCGCTAGCCAAGCAAACTCTCTTTGATTTAGGGTTACTCTTTGGGGTGAAAGAGACTTTGCCGTCTTCAAGCGTTTTGGTAGGGTGCACGTGTCAATGGGATGATGCCGAGCATATCCTCGGCCTGACGGCCTCCGGTATCCCTCGCATCACCCTTGACACTCTTCCCAACTTACGCTTTTACATAAAACATTTAGCCTTAAGGGGTTCTGATGGTTTTTGCGAACATTTCTTGACACTATCTAACTTACTTTGCCACAAGGCGTCAATACAAATTATTAAATATTATGAAAATTATAACCACTAAGTACAAGGCACAAAAAAAAGTGGCTGTTTATAAGCAACTTGCTCATAGACAGCCATTGGCAATTATTTTTCAGTCCAGCCTTCTAAGGAGGATGTATATTACTTGGCAACTTCCACTGTCTTCATATTCTCCTTCGCCACGGACAACATAAGCTTAATCCGATTTAACTGATTGACCTCACTCGCTCCTGGATCATAGTCGATAACTGCAATGTTGGAGCGAGCATAGGAACTTCTGAGCTCTCGAACCATCCCTTTACCTATGATATGGTTCGGTAAGCAACCAAAGGGTTGCAAACAAGCGATGTTCATTACTCCACTGTGTAGAAGCTCAACCATTTCCCCGGTGAGGAACCAGCCTTCACCTGTTTGATTAGCGAGGGAGAGATGCTCTTCAGCGCATTTCGCGATTTCTTCGATCGGTTTGGGTGCTTCGAAACGCCGGCTAGCGGAAAGTGCCTTCTTCATATCTTTCCGGTAGGCATCCATGAATTTAATTGATATCATCCCATTGAACATGCTTCGGAAGCTACCTGAGAGGAGATCGAATTTCGCCTTATGGCAATAAGCACAGTACATAAGGAAATCAATTAAGTCCGGAAGGACAGCCTCAGCTCCTTCTGCTTCCAAGAGTTCTACAAGGTTGTTATTCGCTGTCGGATGATACTTGACGAGAATTTCTCCGACGACGCCGACCTTAGGTTTAACGAGAGTTTCATGAATCTCAAGTGTGTCGAAGTCTTTAACGATGTTGTAGATGTTTTCCTTAATTTGCTTCTTGTCACCACGCCGGAGGGCATCTTGGCATTTTACTACCCATGAATCGTAGAGCGCATTGGCCGAACCAGGGACCTTTTCATAAGGGCGTACTCTGTAGAGTACTCTCATGAGAAGATCTCCATAGACCAGCCCCCAAAGCAGGTCAGGAAGCATTTTCATGGTAATCTTAAAACCAGGGTTTGCTTCTAAGCCAGAAGCATTAAGAGAGATGACGGGAATCTGCTCCATTCCTACATCCTTTAAGGCTTTTCGGATAAAGGCAATGTAATTGGTCGCCCGGCATCCACCACCGGTCTGTGAGATCAATACAGAGGTATTTTCCAGATCGTATTTTCCAGATTTCAGAGCCTCAAGAAGTTGTCCTACAACAATGATCGTTGGGTAACAGGCATCATTATGAACATGCTTTAAACCTTCATCAATCGCCCCACGGTCAACCGAGGGAAGAACCTCCATCTTATAGCCCGCTTTTTCAAAGCCCGTCTTTAAGAACTGGAAATGAATCGGGGCCATCTGCGGAGCAATAATCGTATGGGTCTTCTTCATTTCTTCAGTAAAGACAACCCGCTCTTCTAAGTCGTAAAGCTTTTCAGGTATGAAGTTTCTTTTATCCCGCTCACTCATCGCTGCAAGTAAGGAGCGCACGCGAATTCGAGCCGCGCCCAGATTAGTAATCTCGTCTATTTTCAAGACGGTATAGATTTTGCCATAACGCTCTAAAATTTCCTTCACCTGGTCGATCGTCACTGCGTCAAGACCGCAGCCAAAGGAGTTCAGCTGAATAAGTTCGAGGTTTGGCTGTTCAGCAACAAAACGGGCAGCAGAGTAAAGGCGGGCATGGTACATCCACTGGTCAACGACTCGCAATGGCCTTTCGACCTTAGCAAGATGCCGGACCGCATCCTCTGAAATCACGGCGAGGCCGAAGGACTGAAGCAGTTCTGGAATCCCATGATGGATCTCAGGATCGATATGGTAAGGCCGCCCTGCTAAAACGATTCCTTTGATTCCATGATCCTCGACATAGTGTAGGGCCTCTTCCCCTTTTTCACGAACCTCTTTCTTGTACTGGTCGAGTTCGGCATAGGCCTTTTTCAGTGCCCTAGAAATCTCTTCCTTGGATAAACCTTCAGCAGGAGCAAGTTCTTCGATGAGACGCTTTAGCATCCGCTTTGGAGCATCAATGGGTAAGAAGGGCTGATAAAAGGTCACCTTTTCTTTCTCCAAGATATCCATATTCGCTCGAATCGATTCAGGATACGAGGTCACGATCGGACAATTGAAGTGATTATTAGAATCCTCATCTTCCTTCACGTTATACGGAATCGAAGGATAGAAGATTTTCTTAATCCCTTTATTCACTAAATTTACAATATGACCATGGACAAGTTTCGCCGGGAAGCATTCGGATTCTGAGGGAATGGTGTCCATTCCTGTTTCATAAAGCTTTTTCGAGGAACGTCCAGAGAGAACCACCCGGTAACCTAAATCCGTGAAGAATGTAAACCAGAAGGGATAATCCTCGTACATATTCAGTACACGGGGCAAGCCAATGATACCCCGAGTCGCTTGATCTTCTGGGAGGGGCTTATAGTGGAATATCCGCTTATACTTAAATTCATATAAGTTTGGAAGGCTCACAGAGACTTTTTCTTGTCCGGCTCCCCGTTCACAACGGTTCCCTGAAACGAAAGAAGCTCCATTCGAGAAGTGCTTCAGGGTTAAGAGGCAATTATTTCCACATAAGCCACAGCGTTTCATAGACGTTTCCAGGGAAAAGCCCTGCAATTCCTCCTCAGTCAATAACTGAGTTTCATATCCATCTTCATATCGTTCTTTGGCAATCAATGCTGCCCCGAAAGCTCCCATAATCCCAGCGATATCTGGTCGCACAACCTCACGACCCAGTAACTTCTCGAGGGAACGCAGAACTGCCTCATTGTAGAAGGTACCCCCTTGAACAACGATCTTCTCGCCAAGTTCTTCCGTATTGCGGAGACGTATGACTTTAAATAAAGCATTTTTGATAACGGACATAGAAATCCCAGCAGAAATATCACTCACGGAAGCGCCTTCTTTTTGCGCTTGCTTAACTTTAGAATTCATAAATACGGTGCAGCGTGTACCGAGATCAACTGCCTTTTTAGACTCTAAGCCCAAGCTGGCAAAATCCTTGACGTCCATATTGAGAGAAGTAGCAAAAGTCTCAACAAAAGAGCCACACCCAGAAGAGCAGGCTTCATTGAGCATAATGGAGTCAATCACACCGTTGCGTATGATTAGGCTTTTCATATCTTGACCGCCGATGTCTAGGACAAAGTTTACTCCAGGTAAGAAAAAGTCAGCCGCTTTAGCATGGGCAACGGTCTCAATCTCCCCAATATCAGCTTTTAGAGCAGCCTTGATAAGATGCTCCCCATACCCGGTTACCGCAGAATTTACGATGTAAGTCTTAGAATTGAGCGTAGAGTACATTCCCTTTAACGCCTCTATTGTCGACTCAAGTGGGCTTCCCATGTTGCTCCCGTAGTAGGAATAAAGTAAGCCTCCTCTACCATCAATCAAAGCAATCTTAGTTGTAGTGGAGCCAGCATCTATCCCTAGATAGGCATTACCTGTATAAGTCAGTGGATCCACTCGTCTCACTTGATGGCGAGCATGTCTTTCTTTAAAAGCTTGGTACTCTTCGTCATTCGCGAACAGAGGTTCAGCTTTAGTATCATCGTCCTGTATCACATCATGGATGCGTGGAACAAGCTCGTAGAGAGAATACGCTGAAAAAGCCTTCTCTTCCTGGGATGATAAAGCAGCTCCAAGCGCAGCAAAATACTGCGCATCCTCAGGAAATATCGCATAATCTCCTTCAAGCTTTAAAGTCTCCACAAACCGCTTGCGGAGTTCCGACATAAAATAGAGAGGTCCACCAAGGAAGGCGACGTTTCCACGAATCGGACGGCCTTGTGCGAGAGCAGTAATCGTTTGATTGACCACAGCCTGAAGCACGGAGGCAGCGATGTCTTCCTTGGCTGCTCCTTCATTTAAGAGGGGCTGAATATCTGACTTAGCAAAAACCCCACACCGCGAAGCGATGGGATAAATTGTTTTATAATCCTTGGCTAGCTCATTTAAGCCTTCCGCATCTATCTGAAGTAAAGCAGCCATTTGATCGATAAAGGCACCTGTTCCACCCGCACATGTTCCATTCATTCTTTGCTCGATGGATTCACCGAAGTAAGTTATTTTTGCATCCTCTCCACCGAGTTCTATCGCAACATCAGTCTGTGGGATCATCTTCTTAACAGCAGTTGTCCCAGCGATTACTTCTTGTACAAACGGGATCTCTAATTTTTTGGCTAGATTGAACCCACCTGAACCAGTAATCATCATCGTGATGAGTTGCCCATTCAATACAGATTTTGCATCTTCTAGCATCGAAAGAACTGTATCTTTGATATTCGAAAAGTGCCTCAAATATTGTTTGTAAACAATGCCTTGTTCAGGACTGAGAACCACCATCTTTACAGTCGTAGAACCCACATCGAGGCCAACATTGAGCACCTTGGTCATCCATTTTCCTCCTTAGATAAATCAATTATATCTATATCTTATATATACTATAACATAATCATGGTCATAATCTAAGATATTAGACTTTTCAAAAATATAATAATTTTAATATACAAATTTATTTTTTATTATCACATTATATATTTAATAGCACTTTAAGCCCGTGATTGAGGTCACAGTAATGAAGGATTTCATGGAAATTTAAGAAAAATTTATAAGATATTCTGGTGTTTTAAGTGATTTTAGGTCGTTAATGGCAATATATCGTCTTATAGGTTAATGTGCATCGATATAGATGCGAATGTTTAATTATTCTACATCAATTGCAATTTTCCTCTTGATTCAAGAAAATGATCCAGATCTAACAGAAAGTCTGCTATAATCTGAATCACCTTGCTTCATGTGACGTTTATGAAGTTATGCTCTGCAGTTTACTCCAAGAGCCGTCCAAGTCTTTATTCCCACAATCCCGTCTGGAACTAGATTTCTACTCTTTTGGAAAGCGATAACGGCGGCTTGGGTCTTCGGTCCAAAGATGCCATCAATCTTACCTGGGCTGAAGCCGTTCGCTGTCAATAGCCCTTGAAGCTTTACTACAGATGCACCAGTTGATCCCATCTGTAAGGTTGGACATGGCTGAGATGGTGGTGGGGTCATACAGTTGACTCCGAGTGCTGTCCAAGTTTTAATTCCGACGATGCCATCTTGTACAAGACCTCTACTCCCTTGGAAAGCAAGCACCGCTGCTTGGGTCTTCGGACCAAATATTCCATCGACCTTGCCAGGGTTGAAGCCATGAGCAATCAATAGTTCTTGGAGATTTACAACAGATGCTCCGGTTGATCCCATCTGTAAGGTAGGACATGGCTGTGGTGGCGGTGGAGGTGGTGTTATACAGTTTGCACCAAGTGCTGCCCAAGTCTGAGGACCAACAATACCATCTTGGACAAGATTTCTACTCCTTTGGAAGGCAAGAACCGCTGCCTCGGTCTTCGGGCCAAATATCCCGTCTATTGCTCCCGGACTAAACCCCGCAGCTAATAATAACGTTTGTAATTGCACTACGGCTGGTCCAGTGGAACCTTGTCTGAGTACTGGGCAATGTACGGGTTGCGGCATAGGTGGCGGTACAGGTTGAGGCGGTGCTGGGATATGAATGACTTGCCCTGGAAAAAGACAATTTGGATCCGTAATTTGTGGATTTAACCTTAGAAGCTCTTCAACTGTCGTATGAAACATACAGGCGATATCAAAAAGAGTTTCGCAGGGTTTTACAACATAAGTCAATGAATACACCCCTTTCGTTTAGATTCCGTATATCCTATGCAGGTCAGTAAGAAATGCTAAACATAAAGGGGAAATAATTTAAGATCTCATTGCAACGCGAAATTATTTTCCTTTAAAGAACTAAGATATCGATGCAAGCTTTTTAATACTCTCTTAAACTGTAGAGAGTGGATTGTAGAGATATTAACCACATTAGAAAATGCTCGAGGTAGTACCCCGTTAGGTTCGAGATCGATGGAGTAAGTTACCTTTGTCATTCCATTCCCAAGAGGGGTGATAGTCCAATTACTCTCTCCGAGAACGACCCCAGCATAGTACTGAACATCCACCCTATTTGGTGGATTTAAAGACGTCGTCGTGCAACGAAACCAGCCACCAGAAGCCCATACTTCAATTTTAGAACCCAGTTTGTTTTCATTCTCCTCAAGCACCTTAACCTTGACGCCACGGGGCCACCAATTCTTATATCCTGGGATGTCCGCGAGTACTTGGTAGATGAGTTGTGGCGAAAAAGGGTATTCGTAAGCATCACTTGCAATAATCCTTCTCATTAATTAATCCCTGTCCTTTTCAAAAATTAAGATTCTCTTTGAATATCCGTTTCGACCGAATCGCGTTTTAACGTTTTTTGTGAAAGCAAAAAGCCTGTAACCCCTATCGCGACAAGGAGTAGAATAATCCGTAGCCATAAAATCTTAACGAAAAACATCACAGAAATTCCTATTGAAAACCACAAAAAGCTAACGGAAATTACCTTTGCGCGAAGAGGAATACCTCGTTTTTCGTTATAGTCGAGAATATAATGCCCTAACCATTTGTTGTTGATAAGTCGATGATATAATTTTTCGGAGCTTCTCATATAACATGCCCCACTCAAAAGAAGAAAGGGCGTCGTCGGTAGTACCGGCAAAAAAATTCCTATGAAACCTAAGGCGATGCTTAGAGTTCCTACTCCTATAAGGAACGATTTGATAACAGAATTCATGGCATCTCCCTCCCTAGTGATGATTATAGCGAACTTACAACGCCAAGAATAGCCGTCATTATAAAACCCCTCAGAAATTTTGAGTTTCCGAGGAGTTCTCCACAATCACGCCAACTCAAATAATCCTGTTAATTCTTCTTCAGTGAGTTTAGACAAGAACGTCTCTCCCGGATGGATTACGGATTGGATGAGCTCCTTTTTCTTCTCTTGTAGGGCGTAGACTTTTTCTTCAATTGTTCCTTGAGTGACGAGTTTTATGACCTGGACCGCGTTTTTCTGTCCGATTCGATGGGCCCGATCAGTTGCTTGATCCTCAACAGCAGGATTCCACCAGGGATCGAAATGAATCACCATGTCAGCACCAATGAGATTTAAGCCTGTCCCCCCAGCTTTTAGAGAGATCAAGAAGACTTTCCCTTCTCCAGCATTAAAGGACTGAACCATCTGTAAGCGGTCTAAAGCCTTAGTCGCACCACTAAGATAGAAATGCGCGATTTTTTCCTTCTGCAGGTGGCTTTGGATTATGTCAAGCATGGAGGTGAATTGTGAAAAGACAAGAATTCGATGTCCACTTTCCAATGCATCACCAACGATTTCTTGAAAAAGAAGCATTTTTCCACTTTCCCCAGTATAATCCTCCAAGAACATAGCTGGATGAGAACAAATCTGCCGAAGCCTGGTGAGGGCTGCTAGGATTTTGATATGGCTCTTATCAAATCCAACGGCCTGGATTTCCCGAGCGATGTTCTTCTTCGTCTCTTGAAGAAAGGCCATGTAAATCTTCATTTGTTCCTCGGTCATCTGAGCCGTCATTCGAGATTCTATCTTATCTGGTAATTCCAGCAAGACCTCCTTCTTGAGTCTGCGAAGAATGAAGGGAGTCACATGTCGGCTCAGCTCTGCAAGAGGAACAGGGTCTTCCCCCTTAATGACAGGGATCTCAAACTTTTTGCGGAAGTTCGTGTGAGATAAAAGATAACCCGGCATGATAAAGTTAAAGAGTGACCAAAGTTCGGAGAGAGAATTTTCAATCGGAGTCCCGGTCAAAGCGAAATAGCCCTTAGCATTAATATGTTGGACGGATTTTGCATTAATGGTTTGAGGATTCTTTATTTGTTGAGCTTCATCCAGGAAACAATACGAAAAATTGAGTTCGGTATAAATATCGGTATCCCTTCTGAGTAAAGGATAGGACGTCACGACGAGATCCCAATTTTCCATATCAGCTAACAAAGTCTGCCGAATCTGTGGAGTTCCATCGACGACAAGTACACGGAGCTCTGGAGTGAACTTTCGCGCTTCTTCTAGCCAATTATAGACCAAGGACGTGGGTGCAACGACCAATGCTGGGCGAGTCTCAGAAGACTTCTCTGATAGGACAAAGGCCAAGACCTGCAAGGTCTTTCCAAGTCCCATATCATCAGCGAGAATCCCTCCGAGGCCATAAGAAGCTAGAGTCTTAAGCCACTTAAATCCAGTCTTCTGATAATCCCGCAAGATAGTCTGAAGCTGGGCAGGCACTTCAAATTCTCCGTCATGAGGCTCAAGGATACTTTGCACAAGGTGTTTAAACGCTTTATTCCGCTGAATCCCTGGTAGATTCGCTTGACGAAGATAGTTTTCGATATAAAGCGCTCGGTATTTCGGTAGAGTTAGCTCCTGCTTTCCTAGATCTTCTGCACTTAAATCCAAATTTTCTAGAAGTAGTGCGATAGACTCGAGTTCGGGCTGATTGAGATCAAGAAACGAGCCATCCTTCAAACGATAATACCTCTTCTTAAGATTGAGCGCCTGAAAAATTTCAGATAGCTCCGCATCCTTCAAGTCGTTATACTGGAAGGATACCTCGAGCAAATCTAACGTTTCATCGAGTCGAATTCGTCCTGCAAAGGAGACAGAGGATCGAATCGTAAGCTTAAAATCTTCTGAATAATACAATTCAGCTGACTCTTGTAACTTTGGAAGATAGGAGCGAGCAAATTGAAAGATCTTCTCATCGTCTTCAAGGTGAATTTTCCCTTGTGTGACGCTAAATTCAGCCCGTTCAAGAATACCGAGGATTCTTCGTTCCTCTTCACTATTTCGGATCAGGATGCGATCTTCTGGTGAGGGTTTATCCAAGTGAGAATTTCCTAGCGCACCAAATGGATTAATAAGAATCTCTCCATAATGGAATTCTACTCGGGCACTGATGCCGTTCTCTGCACCCTTTTCCCTTCCTCTTTCGAAGAAGATTTTAGTAAGCAAGGTCTCGCGAGTAAATTTCGTTGCAAGATTTAAATCGATTTCCACTTTACCGATTTTTTGAATGGATGGAAGTGCTTCTGAGACAAAAAATTCTCGTTTTCCTGAAGGCAAAATAACGGTGTTGGATAAGCCTTGACGGAGTGCCTTGAGAATGGCTGGAAGAATCTCCTGCTGAGCAGGTGTAGCGAGGAAAATCTCTCCGTAATAGATAAAATACTGCCCATCGGGAGTTAACTGCAAAGGGAACTGCTCTGAAGCTAAGGTCAGCGCAATATCCTGTTCGGAAGCTTGAAGAGAGAATTCGAGAGGAAGTCCTCCACGATTGACACAAGATAATGAAGGATGCATAGAGCCCGCATCTAGAACAATAGCTTTGTTACCGAGTAGGTCTAGGAACTTTTTCAGATAGAAGCCTGTCAAGGGAAGAGTCTTCTTAGGAAAGCTTTGAATATTGGAGAAGGAACTCTCCATTTCCTTCCATGCCAAATGCTGATCATACATTTCCATGAGCAAATCAACAACGGGCTTATCTTCTTCTCTAAAGGTCTGGCGAAACGGCTCAAAGGTGAATTGTTTGCCGAATTCCAGAGACTCCCCTATCTTTAAGCACCTCAACAATTCACCGATATCCTTAACTACATAAAGACGCTGCAAACCTAGCCTTAAAGATAGGTTCACTGAAGCATGGTAGCCCGTGATAATCTGGAGCTGTAGTTCAAGATTCAGTTCGTCCCGAAAGGGTTCTGTTGCATTGTTTTCAAAAAAAGATAATAATTCTTCAGCCGCTATGTTTTGCGCTCCTTTATTAAGTGGCGAAGACGCTCCTTTATCCTGGATGGCCTTAAGGACTGCGACGATGTGTTTACAGCCACCAAAATATCGGCTGAACGCTGGGCATGTACACTCATAGCTTCGGACAGAGCCGACACGCGTTAAGTCTATCTCGACATGATAACGTCTATTCCCCGTTACATAAGCCTCCACGCGTCGTTTATCCGGTTCATAACTCAGCTCATTAACGCGTCCACCGTGATAATATGAAATCCCGAGTTGATAAGCCATTTGATGGCTTGCGATGGATTTAATTTCGTTATTTGAAATATCCACTTGGATCATAGCGTGACTTACCCCTTCTCTTTCAGTCCCAATCTTTCCAAATCTCCGGCTGATAACCGACAGTAGCCTTTTTCCCACTCCGAACAATGGGAGTCTTGTAAAGCTTTGGGTGATTCAGAAGTAGCTCTTCTCGAATGTCACTGCTTCTAATCTGGTCTATATTCAGTGTTTTATATTCTTTGGCCTCTTTATTCATGAGGTCATTCAAATTCACTGAGGATCTAACACTCATGAGTTCCCCTTTACTGAGCCCTTTTTCGTTGAGATCAATAAATTGGAATTTTATATTTCGTTCCTTAAAATAACGTTCTGCTTTTTTGGTATCAAAGCATTTCTTCACACCAAAAATTTGAATATTCATGGCCTGATTCCTCCCGGTCAATCTGGTACTGGATACGTCAAGATAGAATTTTGCCTATCTACTTAGCATATCATAAGGACTAGGGTTACGTCTAATTGTCTCTCAGAAAAAAGAAGAAACCTCCTAGTAAAATATTACTAGAAGATTTCCGTGTTTTCGCTCGAGTCGTAAAAAATCCTGAGTATTAATTCAATACCCCTACCCCTTCAGCAAAGCTAAAAAGCGTTAGTGAGAACGAACTCCTCATAACTTCTTCGCAATTGAGCTGTCATAGAATCCGATTTTAGAGAATTAAAGGGTTTCAAATGATTTTCAACATTCCTTACAGGGAGCAGCCCCATTAAAGCATTTGTTAAGAAGACCTCGTCTGCTCCTTCGAGATGAGCACGAATAAAGCACCCTTCTCGAACAGGAATACCGAGTCTTCGGGCACACTCTATCACAATAAGTCGGCGTGTTCCGGGCAAGCATCCGCATTCGAGTGATGGGGTGTAAAGAACTTCGTTCTCTACGAAGAAAAGATTGCTAACAGTCCCCTCAACGAGATATCCCTTTGTATTAATCCAGATCCCCTCCCGTGCTCCCTGGTTTGTGGCCTCATTCTTGGCGAGGAGATTCTCAATGACATTGGTGGATTTGATATGTACACAAGGAGAATATTCATTTCGAGGATGAGTTAGGATACAGATGCTCACACCATCCTGATAGTCTGCTGCAGTATAAGGAATGGGCCGAACGTGATGAATTAACTGTGAGGAAGGTTCCTTCCGTGCTGCACCTCCACTCAAGGTTACTCGAAGCGCATAGGGCTCGAAACTCTGTTCACTCTTGACTATATCCCTGATTTTTCCCAACCAAATTGAGTACTCAGGAAGGGTGAGCTTCAATGCCTCTGCCCCTCTTTTCATGCGCTCATAATGAAGTTCTGGGACTTCTATCTGTTCCTCTGTAACGCGGAGCGTTTCAAATACCCCATAACCGTATAATACAAGTCGATCGTTGATGTCGATTGTACTCATTTGAGCCGTCCTCCCAAGACCTCGGCGAGAGCTCTTACCTTCTGTAATGATTCTTCGTATTCAGCCTCAGGGATGGAATCCGCTACAATTCCACCTCCACCATGAAAGTAAGCTCGCCCATCTTTGAGAAGAAGGGTCCGAATCACAATGTTTAAGTCCCAACTCTTATCATAGCCAATATAACCAAGGCTTCCCGTGTATATTCCACGTTTATAGGGTTCAAGTTCTTCGATGATTTCCATTGCTCGTATTTTCGGAGCACCGGTGATTGATCCCCCAGGAAAAATTGCTTTAAGAATTTCACTAGGGTTTAATTTGGGTTTGAGCGTCCCTACAATGGTCGAGACAAGGTGCCAGACGGTGGGGTAGCTTTCCAGGCGGATGAGATCCGTTACTCGGACGGAACCATAGGTACAAATTCGCCCTAAGTCATTACGTTCCAGGTCAATAATCATGGTGAGTTCTGCACGATCTTTGATACTTTCACTCAGTTCCTTGGCCAAAAGCTCATCCTCATCTTCGTTCTTTCCTCGGGGCCGTGTCCCTTTGATGGGACGGGTTTCTATTAACCCTTCGGAGTGAATACGGATGAAACGTTCCGGTGAACTACTAAGAATCTGAAAGTCCTCATAGGGTAGATAAGCCGCGAAGGGTGCAGGATTTCGTTCATGAAGTGCTTTATATATGGTAATCGGATCCTCAGTACAGGCAACTTCAAAGCGTTGGGTCAGGTTAGCCTGGTAGATATCTCCTGCGTAAATATAGTCGATGACCCGTTGTAAATCGTCTAGATACTTATCCTTTTTGACACTATTTGTGATTGTACAATGTTTTGAGCTTTCAGCCGAAGAACTAAGAGTCTCTGGACTTATTGGGTAAGAGTTGCTGTCAGTTTCGTAATCTACATAATCTGCAATCAGTCTCTCGATTCGTCTAATACGAAATTCTGCAACTTCTGAAATACACTTCCCTGTGTCGGACATACCACAAGAGAGAACATGATAGCGTGATAATTCATGATCGAAGACTAGAATTCCATCATACCAAGCAAAGCGCCAAAGGGGTAAATTTAAATCCTTCGATGCGTTCTGTGGCAATTTTTCAAGTTCGTCTTTTAAGTCATAGCTAAAAAACCCGACTGCCCCTCCAACAAAGGGAAAAGGAGTTGGATTATCTACATAGAAACGCTCTAATAGTTCATCGAGTACAGTAAGTGAAGTTTTGGTCTCACGTGGTATTCTATCGTCTCGAAAGACCTCAGGCCAGCTGAGGTCCACATATTCAGAATACGCGCTTGCGTATAGGAAGGGAAAGGCTCCCATAAAGGAGTACCGTCCAAGGGAACTATAGCCCTTACCGCTATCTAAAAAGAAGGGTTGAGGACTTTCTTTGAAAGCCTCCAATAGTTTGATCGGAGGGAGAGTTAAGGGTAACTCTTTTATAATCCATGGAGAATTAAGCAATCGTTGAGCCTTCCACCAGTCACGGGCATTATCGACGGCATTCTTTAGCAAAGCGTGTCCTTTTTCCGTTAATATGGCCTCTGGGTGAAATTGTACTCCCTCGACTGGAAGTTCCCGATGGCGAATTCCCATAATCTCACCATCCTCTGTTTCCGCTGTGATGAGGAGATCCTCTGGGATGCTCTCTCTACTTAGAGAAAGCGAGTGATAACGGGTTACGGAAAGTGGGTGGGGTAAGTTCTTGAAAACCCCTTGCCCATCGTGCTTTATCTTAGAGACTTTGCCATGGACTGGGTTTTTAGCCCGAACAACCTGGGCTCCAAAAACTTGCCCAATCCCTTGATGCCCTAGACATACTCCCAAGATCGGTACCTTTCCTTTAAAGTAATCGATGGTCGCAAGGGCAAGTTCTGCATCTCGAGGGGCACAGGGTCCTGGAGAAATGACGATGAGCTCAGGCTTGAGTCTTTCGACTTCTTCGATAGAGCATTCATCACGCCGTCTTACGATAACGTTCTCCCCTAATTCCCCGAAGTATTGGAAGAGATTAAAGGTAAAGGAATCGAAATTATCAAGGATAAAAATCAAATAAGAACTCCCCTCTCACAATGAGCGATTAATACAATTTTAGATTAAGATGGGATATCTAGTGTTCAGAAGAATCAATATAATTCTATAAGATTCGATTATTATCCTTCTTAACTTCTGATTTAAAATAAAAAAAGCAAGAAACTTCCCTGAATAGGGCGAAACTTGCTAATGGAGTAAGATCATATTAAAGGTGAGAGCCAAGCTTATAGCATTAAGACCTTATATTTTTTCTAGTTATGCTCTAAGTCGTCCTTCACTTTTTAGGATTAACTTTTGGATATTATCCTGAAGGCTCGAAGCATATATCATCTCTAACCAGGAGAGATAATTACTGATATCCCGTTGGTCTTGCTGACTTAGTTCCATGTAAGCAACCAAAGACATATACTCCGTCTCATAGAGTAGAGATGAGACAACCGTTTCGGCAAAGGTCTCAGCCCAGTCCGCGCAAGACATTTCTAACTCATCAAAAAGCTTATGGTGTAAATTCGCAAAACCTGGAGGTAATATGTTTAATTCCTCAGTGATTTGATAATGGAGGATGTGGACAAACGAATGAAGAATTGCCACCAGCGGATGCTCTGTCTCTTTCTTCGATTTGAAAAGTCCAAAGCAATGAAGTCTAGGAATGGATAAAACAGAACCACTTTTCACAGAAAAGTTCAAGATGGGTATAAGGATAGGTTCCCTGGTCACACCTTTAAAGAAGATTGGATATTTTTCTTTCAGCAAGGATAAGGCAAATTCCACCTCCTTAATCGGGAGATTGTGGACGTGGCTCTCCCTCTCTTCATTGGTTACTTGGGATAAGACTTTCAAGAGTTCTTGGACTTCACTTTCGAAAAACGAGAAACGCGATGTCTCAGGTAAACTTCCGAGGACATAGCTTACCCAAAAAGCTAGTGAATCTTCTGGTGGAATAATTATATATGTACAACGTGCCCTATAGTATTTGAATTGAAAGTCCTCGGCATTCTGCCTAAGAAATAGGATAAAGTGTTCAAGTGCATGCTTGTCCACATTTTTAAAGACATCGACTGCTTCTTGAAGCAACTGAATGGCTTCGGAGGGCTTTCGGATGGACTTGAATCTCTTCTGATAATTAATCCATTGCTTATTCTCAGGTTGGTTGTCAAGAACCTTCTTGTTCTTCCTGAACATTAATATCACATCCTAACAAGGCTTATTTAATTGAAGATTCTATAATAAGGGATCAAATACCTTGGTAAAATTTGTCTATTCGTCTTGGTATAAGAGAAATGCTGGCGTAAAAATAGCCAAGGGAACTTAGCGAAAATCGCAAATTCCCTTGGCTAGCAATATAACTAAAATAATACTTTCTACTCTACAAAAACAGTTTTTCTTATGTTAACTAGAGAAAGTTACTATTCCTGTTGATTAACTTGTTGCATTTCATTTGCCACTATGTTTATCTCAGGTTTTTCTACATTACTCTCAGCAACAGTAATAATTGCATGATCCACCAAATATTGAGCAGCCTTTTCTGCTTTTAAATCGAATAGGACTTTCTCCACGAGTGGACCAAGGTTCTTTCTTGTATTTTTCTTGTTTAAATCTACAGCCATTCCGATATTCATTGCGAAGGCCTCAATCCCAATATCTAGCTCCTCTTCACTTACCTCAAATCCCTTTTCTTCTATGACTTTTTCTAATACGTAACTCGATTTTGTCAGGTTTGTAGCGTCTTCCCATATCTGCTTTTTAAGGGTATCGACGTTGCTATTCATCATTTGAAGATAAAGTTCAACGCTTCCCCCCTGGTCTTCCATTTGCTTAGAAAACTGTTCAAGCATTTCTTTGGCATGTTGCATCACTATGAATCCAGGAACGGACAACTCACACCTTTCCAATAGGGCTTTAACGGCTGCTTGCTTCTTCATATTTGAAGTATTCTGAGTAGTCATTTCCTGTATCTTTTTCATAGTTAGTAAACGTAATTCTTTTAAGTTATTCACTTTGCCAATGTCCTGTGCAAATTGGTCATCTAATTCTCTGAGTTGAATATTTTCAACATTTTTTACAGTTACTTTGAAGAGAGCACTTTTGCCAGCTAATTGTACCAGCGTGTGGTCTTCAGGGAAACTAATTTCGATCTCCAACTTATCACCTTTTTTTACTCCCACCAATTTATCCTCGAAACCTGAAAAAAATGTGTCCGAACCAAGCACCAACTTGTAATCTTCTTGTCCATCAAAAGGGACGTCTTCCATTGTGCATTTATAGTCGATGGTTACTGTATCCCCGAGCACGGCAGGTTCATTCGTTTTTGCGATGACTATTTTATTTTGGGAACGCAAACCTTGCAAATAGTTCTCGACATCTTCATCAGTCACTTCTTTAGCCTTTTGCACTTGGATTTCCAAACCTTCAAGCTTCCCAAGAGTAACCTCAGGCTTAACTGGAACGCATACCTTTACAATCACTGGTTTTCCTTTTTCTACATAACCCACTTCAATATCGGGTTCACCAATAGTGTTAAGTCCCAACTCCCTAATGGCTGCATAATATTCATCAGGTACAATGAACTCAAGGGCATCTTCAAGAAATATTTCTTGGCCATGTTTCGCTTCCAAAATTGCTCTCGGTGCATTCCCCTCCCGAAAACCAGGAACGTTATAATTTTTAACATTCTTTTTGTATGATTTTTCAAGGCCTTCTTCAATCTTAGCAGCTTCAATTATAAACTCCAAGTAAGCTTCACTGTTCTCTACTTTTTCTAAGGTTGCGTTCATGAGTTCATACTCCTTTATATAAATTATTGATTTATTGATAAAATTCTTATTAGAAAAATTACATATTATTTCATTAAGAATCTTAGGGCACTTTACAGTCGAGTAAGGACTTCCCCCTAGGACTCTATGCTCTCGAAAATACTCATTACACTCCTACTATTTCGGGGTCTAGAAGAATTACTCCTCCTTTCCCTGCAATTATTTGTCAGTAATGTGAATACATTCAGGTAGAATTGACACGAAATATATTTCAAATCAATAGTAAGGTTTTGGATGGGGTATTCAGTTTACTTACTATATATTTTTTCAACATCCTCCAATCAAAAAACTTCAGGATTGCACTATTTGAACGATAGTAATCTTACTAAGAATAAATAAAAAAAATCTTTCGAAGTGATCTGTATGTATTTTGAAATATAGCAAGAAACATGCCAACACGAGATGCAACCTGAATATCCTGCTACTCCCCACTTCTGCCATTTTCTCTCCTTTCTACACATTCTAAAATCTTTTCTTTTTGAGTTTAATTTTTTCATATTGAGACAAGTAACGATTTTCATATTAATGTTGTTTTAGCCCTGGAGGACTTAACTTCCGTGTTCGAGATACGAAATGATATGGGATATCATTTCGGCCAAGCCGCTGTGCTGGAGAGAGAGACTTCGCGGCGCCACGAAACAGTCCGGTGGACTGTTTCGGCCACACGGCAAACTGTCAAAGGAATACTATCGCCGTGTGAGCCGAACGGGTGGAACCGACCCCAAAGAATCATGCACACTCCCGTCGTTCTTTACGCAGTAAAAAAGCAAAAAGACCATCTAAAATAGACGGTCTTTTTGCACTTACCTGGCAACGACTTACTTTCCCAGGACCCTGCGGTCCAAGTATCATCAGCCCTGGAGGTCTTAACTTCCGTGTTCGGTATGGGAACGGGTGGAACCCCTCCGGAATAATCACCAGATCTTTGAAGTTTCAAGCTCCTTTCGGAACCCTATTCCCTCAAAACTGCACAGATGTAATGTCTTAACTGTAATTAAGATAATTGTCTTCCTCACTTAAGATTGAGCCCAAAGTGAGTGAACCGCTTGTTAGCGTTTGTTAGGTCAAGCCCTCGACCGATTAGTACCCGTCAGCTCCACGCGTCACCGCGCTTCCACACCGGGCCTATCAACCTGATCATCATTCAGGGGTCTTACCAGCTTATGCTGTGGGAAATCTCATCTTGAGGTCGGTTTCGCGCTTAGATGCTTTCAGCGCTTATCCGCTCCGGATATAGCTACCCAGCTGTGCCTCTGGCGAGACAACTGGTACACCAGTGATCCGTCCAACCCGGTCCTCTCGTACTAGGGTCAGATCCTCTCAAATTTCCTGCGCCTGCGACGGATAGGGACCGAACTGTCTCACGACGTTCTGAACCCAGCTCACGTACCGCTTTAATGGGCGAACAGCCCAACCCTTGGGACCTACTACAGCCCCAGGATGCGATGAGCCGACATCGAGGTGCCAAACCTCCCCGTCGATATGGACTCTTGGGGGAGATAAGCCTGTTATCCCCAGGGTAGCTTTTATCCGTTGAGCGATGGCCCTTCCACTCGGTACCACCGGATCACTAAGCCCGACTTTCGTCCCTGCTCGACTTGTTGGTCTCGCAGTCAAGCTCCCTTTTGCCTTTACACTCTACGCGCGATTTCCAACCGCGCTGAGGGAACCTTTGGGCGCCTCCGTTACTCTTTAGGAGGCGACCGCCCCAGTCAAACTGCCCACCTGACACGGTCCTCAACCCCGATTCAGGGGTCTAAGTTAGAACTTCAGTACAAAAAGAGTGGTATCCCACCGGCGACTCCACCAAGGCTGGCGCCCTAGCTTCTCTGTCTCCCACCTATCCTGTACATTTTATACCAAAATCCAATGTCAAGCTACAGTAAAGCTCCATGGGGTCTTTCTGTCCTGTCGCAGGTAACCCGCATCTTCACGGGTATTACAATTTCGCCGAGTCCCTCGTTGAGACAGTGTCCAGATCGTTACGCCTTTCGTGCGGGTCAGAACTTACCTGACAAGGAATTTCGCTACCTTAGGACCGTTATAGTTACGGCCGCCGTTTACTGGGGCTTCAATTCAAAGCTTCGCTTGCGCTAACCTCTCCTCTTAACCTTCCAGCACCGGGCAGGCGTCAGCCCCTATACTTCTCTTTTCAGATTGGCAGGGACCTGTGTTTTTGTTAAACAGTCGCCTGGACCTCTTCTCTGCGGCTCTTCTTTCAAAGAGCACCCCTTCTCCCGAAGTTACGGGGTCATTTTGCCGAGTTCCTTAACGAGGGTTTTCTCGCGCGCCTTAGGATTCTCTCCTTACCTACCTGTGTCGGTTTGCGGTACGGGCACTCTCTTGCTCACTAGAGGCTTTTCTTGACAGCTTGGAGTCGGTTACTTCGCTACTTATTTTCGCTCCCCGTCACCTTTCAGGCTTCTCGCGAGGCGGATTTTCCTGCCTCACACCCTACGGGCTTGGGCGTGCTCAACCAACGGCACGCTTAACCTATCCTTCTGTGTCACCCCATTGCTCAAACGCTTAAGAGTGGTACTGGAATCTCAACCAGTTGTCCATCGCCTACGCTTTACGCCTCGGCTTAGGTCCCGACTTACCCTGGGCGGACGAGCCTTCCCCAGGAATCCTTAGGTTTACGGCGGGTGAGATTCTCACTCACCTTTTCGCATACTCATACCGGCATTCTCACTTCTAAACGCTCCACCATTCCTTACAGAACAACTTCGCTGCATTCAGAACGCTCCCCTACCCCTGTACACTGAGTGTACAAGCCATAGCTTCGGTGATACGCTTGAGCCCCGTTACATTTTCGGCGCAGAACCACTCGACCAGTGAGCTATTACGCACTCTTTAAATGGTGGCTGCTTCTGAGCCAACATCCTGGTTGTCTGTGCAATTCCACATCCTTTTCCACTTAGCGTATACTTTGGGACCTTAGCTGATGGTCTGGGCTGTTTCCCTTTCGACTATGAAGCTTATCCCCCACAGTCTGACTCCCGATCTAAATTATTGGCATTCAGAGTTTGATAAGGTTCGGTAACCCGGTAAGGCCCCTAGCCTATTCAGTGCTTTACCGCCAATAATCATCGATTCGAGGCTAGCCCTAAAGCTATTTCGGGGAGAACCAGCTATCTCCGTGTTCGATTGGCATTTCACCCCTACCCACAGCTCATCCCCTGCCTTTTCAACGACAGTGAGTTCGGGCCTCCAGTAGGTTTTACCCCACCTTCACCCTGTCCATGGGTAGATCACACGGTTTCGGGTCTACAGCATGTAACTTGTCGCCCTGTTCAGACTCGCTTTCGCTCCGGCTCCGGCTTCTCGCCTTAACCTCGCTACATACCGTAACTCGCCGGTTCATTCTACAAAAGGCACGCCATCACACCTCAAGGGTGCTTTGACTGCTTGTAAGCGTACGGTTTCAGGTTCTTTTTCACTCCCCTCCCGGGGTGCTTTTCACCTTTCCCTCACGGTACTAGTTCGCTATCGGTCGCTAAGGAGTATTTAGCCTTGGGAGGTGGTCCTCCCGGTTTCCCACGGGGTTTCTCGTGTCCCGCGGTACTCAGGATACCCTCACAGAATGTCTTCCTTTCGCCTACAGGAGTGTTACCTTCTTTGCTCGATCTTTCCAGATCACTTCGGCTAGAAATCCATTCTTAAAAGAGGGTCCTACAACCCCGATCCCCGAAGGGGTCGGTTTGGGCTCTTCCCGTTTCGCTCGCCGCTACTCAGGGAATCGATTATTCTTTCTCTTCCTCCGGGTACTTAGATGTTTCAGTTCCCCGGGTTGTCTTCGTTAACCTATGGATTCAGTTAACGATATCCAGATATGACTCTGGATGGGTTGCCCCATTCGGGTATCCACGGATCAATGCATGCTTACTGCTCCCCGTGGCGTTTCGCCGCTCGCCGCGCCCTTCTTCGACTCTTAGCGCCTAGGCATCCACCGTACGCCCTTAATAGCTTGACCAAACGTCCCGCCACATTAGGTTCTCAGATGTTTATCCTAATTTACAGTTAATTATTTTCTCTGTGCAGTTTTCAAAGAACATTTTTGCTTAGAGACTTTCATCTCTTAGCGGATTGTTAGTTTAGCATTTTACAACCAAACTTTCAATCTTTAATTTTTGCCAGAGAAACCAGATATAAATGGTGGAGGTAAGCGGGATCGAACCGCTGACCCCCTGCTTGCAAGGCAGGTGCTCTCCCAGCTGAGCTATACCCCCACGTCAGGTCTCTCAAAACTAAACAACAAGTAGTTTGCACTCAAACAGCTCTTTACAGGTTTCCCTGTTTTGCCTCTTCGGCATTTCGAGTCTTTCGACTCATCACCTTTGAACTCTTAATGCTTTCGCATCAGTCTTTCAAAGGATCGACCATAGGATACGCTCACTACTAGAGTGAACCGTTCTCCTTAGAAAGGAGGTGATCCAGCCGCACCTTCCGATACGGCTACCTTGTTACGACTTCACCCCAATCATCGGCCCCACCTTCGACGGCTAGCTCCCTTTCGGGTTACCTCACCGGCTTCGGGTGTTGCAGACTTTCGTGGTGTGACGGGCGGTGTGTACAAGGCCCGGGAACGTATTCACCGCAGTATGCTGACCTGCGATTACTAGCGATTCCGACTTCATGTTCTCGAGTTGCAGAGAACAATCCGAACTGAGACCGGCTTTCTCGGATTCGCTCCACCTCACGGCTTCGCTTCCGTCTGTACCGGCCATTGTATTACGTGTGTAGCCCAAGACATAAGGGGCATGATGATTTGACGTCATCCCCACCTTCCTCCGGTTTGTCACCGGCAGTCTATCTAGAGTGCTCGACCTTACTCGTTAGCAACTAAATATAGGGGTTGCGCTCGTTGCGGGACTTAACCCAACATCTCACGACACGAGCTGACGACAACCATGCACCACCTGTCTCACAGCTCCCCGAAGGGCACTCTCAAGTTTCCTCGAGATTCTGTGGATGTCAAGCCTTGGTAAGGTTCTTCGCGTTGCGTCGAATTAAACCACATAATCCACCGCTTGTGCGGGCCCCCGTCAATTCCTTTGAGTTTCAACCTTGCGGCCGTACTCCCCAGGCGGAGTGCTTATTGTGTTAACTGCGGCACAGAAGGGGTCGATACCCTCTACACCTAGCACTCATCGTTTACGGCGTGGACTACCAGGGTATCTAATCCTGTTTGCTCCCCACGCTTTCGCGCCTCAGCGTCAGTTACAGTCCAGAAAGTCGCCTTCGCCACTGGTGTTCCTCCACATATCTACGCATTTCACCGCTACACGTGGAATTCCACTTTCCTCTCCTGTCCTCAAGATACCCAGTTTCCGATGCACTCCCAGGGTTGAGCCCTAGGTTTTCACACCAGACTTAAATATCCGCCTACGCGCCCTTTACGCCCAATGATTCCGGACAACGCTTGCCCCCTACGTATTACCGCGGCTGCTGGCACGTAGTTAGCCGGGGCTTCCTCCTCAGGTACCGTCATGTACAGGCATTATTCACACCCATACCGTTCGTCCCTGAAGACAGTACTTTACAACCCGAAGGCCTTCGTCGTACACGCGGCGTTGCTCCGTCAGACTTTCGTCCATTGCGGAAGATTCCCCACTGCTGCCTCCCGTAGGAGTCTGGGCCGTGTCTCAGTCCCAGTGTGGCCGTTCACCCTCTCAGGCCGGCTACTGATCGTCGCCTTGGTAGGCCTTTACCCCACCAACTAGCTAATCAGACGCGGGTCCATCCATTATCGGTAGCATGTTCAGAGGCCACCTCTCCTTAAAAGCTGATGCCAGCTCTTAAGCGTATCCGGTATTAGCCCTCGTTTCCAAGGGTTGTCCCGATTTAATGGGTAGGTTACCCACGCGTTACTCACCCGTCCGCCACTAAGAACTCTCTAAGCAAGCTTATTGAGTTCTCCGTTCGACTTGCATGTGTTAGGCACGCCGCCAGCGTTCGTCCTGAGCCAGGATCAAACTCTCCATAAAATTTATGAAGAAAATTTGATTGCTCAAATTATCTAAATCTTTAACTCTTGACGAGTCATTGGCTGTTCCTTGTTGTTTAGTTTTCAAAGACCATTTTACGGCTTTCACCGTGTGCCGCACTTAGTGGCGACATTTATAGATTCTAGCAGGTTGAATTCCTGATGTCAATAGTTTTTTTCACATGTGTTTTTCACATCGTAAGCGTAGAAAGAATTTAGATCCGTTATAGCTATTTCTGATCTTTTATACTATGGAAAAAGCCTAAAGAGGCTGCTACAACTTAGTAAATACTTGGAGTTGTTAGCGATAACTACCACCTGTTCTATGCTATAATATTTCAGTTACATATTTTGTCTCTTGCATTTTGTGATTCAAATCTAGGCTTATTCATGACTTCGGGGTGTATAACTTGAAAAAAACAGAAGCTCAGATTAACTTAAATTCGATAGCTATTTGGGATAAAAGGCCCACTCGATTACAGCTTTATACGTTATTAATGAGGTACGTCTATTTCTTTGTAGGCTTGTTTATCGCTTGTGTAGGGAATTATTTTCTCATAGCTGCACAGGGCCTAGGAGTCAGTCCTTGGGATGTACTTCATATAGGAATCTCTAGGTATTTTCCTTCTATAGAGCTAGGGACAATCGGTATTGTTATTGGTATCCTAGTTCTAATCCCAGCCTCTTTCATGGGCATCAAACCACGAATAGGAACTTTTATTAATATCTACTATTATGGTATAGTCCTTAACTTGTTGATTTCGAGTCATTTAATAGAAACACCTCAAAGTGTCACCTTAAGTCTTCTTTATCTTATTGTTGGAATTATCATTTCTGGCTTTGGAACAGCCCTATATTTACTTGGAAATCTTGGTGCCGGACCTCGAGATGGTTTGATGTTAGGTCTTAATCAGAAAACACGCTTTAGTATTGCTCAAGTAAGAACTGGGATTGAAGTATTCGTTGTTTTCCTTGGTTTTCTAATGGGCGGCCCCTTAGGGATCGGTACTTTGATCTTTTCAATATCGATTGGGCTTTTTGTGCAATGGGGTATGCAACTCTTGAATCGGCTAAAACTAACTGAAAAGATACAAAGTAATTGATGTTAGAGAGGCTACCCAGATGAACGGATCATTCATCTGGGTAGCCTCTTTCATTCGTATTCAGAGTACATCAGCCTCAAAAGGTTCACTTTTTACGGAGGGATTGCGTCGCCCCACAAACTTCGACCATTCTTTTTCCAAGTAGCTCGGCACGGGTGAGTGCAAAATCATCGCTCTGGGCGGGTCGTTGAGCGATCACTCCATGATGACCACAGTCCTTTTCAATAAATCCATCCCCTACGATAATCATACCATGAACCAACATGATATCATGCAGGGCTTTCATTGTCGCTTCCTGCCCACCGTATTTTGATCCTCCTACGGTAACACCTGCGGCAACTACATTATAAAGCCCTTTATCGCGTCTAAGCATCCGAGTTTTATCGAAGAAGGCTTTAAGTTGTGCGGATACAGTACCAAAATAGGTAGGACTTCCGAAAATAACCCCGTCAGCTCTTTTTAATAGCTCATAGGATTCAGCTAGTTCTGTTCCCTTATAACAAACGCCGGAACAGGGGTTACTACAGACTGTGCAGAAGGGATGCT
Organism: Desulfitobacterium elongatum; assembly: GCF_055378975.1. NCBI lineage: Bacteria > Bacillati > Bacillota > Clostridia > Eubacteriales > Desulfitobacteriaceae > Desulfitobacterium > Desulfitobacterium elongatum. The sequence continues at coordinate 2,510,364 of NZ_AP038772.1, forward strand.
TTGCCAATCTAACAAGTTCAGCTACTTGGAGAATTTGTGTCTCAGCACCAAGAACGCTTGCCGTCTCGAGAACCTTATTTAACAGAAACCGTGTATTTCCGTCTTTATTAGGACTACCGTTTAGGCCGAGGATTAACAACTCACTCACCTCATTTTTGATTTACAGACGTAGCTAAATATTAAGAGCAATCAAGGGATGATCTTACTCACCTTGCTCCCTAATTATAAGGAAAAATCTAAAATGAGTGACTAATATTCCTTAGAAATATTGTCCATTTCTTGTATGTTCACTAACTGAAGCTGATCCAGTGATGATCCTATATCTAACTTTCCATATTCAGAAAGTTTTAAGATTCGAGCGTTTTCCTGGGTAGCCATTCGATAGACAGCTGGCCATGGAATTCCCGCTTTGCTCATCCAAACTATTTCGTCATGGAATCCTTCTGCATGGGGGACTTGATAGGCGCCAGCATCTGTACCTACTCCTAGTCGAACCTTTAAACGATAGGCTTCGTAGATTCGTGCGAGATGTGTCTCGAGAATTCGCTTTAACGTATCCACTTCCTGGGTAGAGTAACGATCGGATGGATATTTTAAAATATTCCCAATGGGAGCGACAGTAGGAACCCAAGCCAGGTTTTTTGCTCTCATCTGCTCTAGATGTTGAGTCGTCATATAGTACCCATGCTCGATCGAATCGACTCCAGCTTCAATCGCCCTCGTAATCCCCTCTTCTCCACTCGCATGTGCCATAACAGAAATTCCTCGCCTATGAGCCGACTCAACCAACTCTTCAAGTTCTTCGGCAGTCCACTGAGTCGGCCCTACGACCCCATATTGATCGAAACTAATTATCCCCGTGACGATGATCTTGAGCTGATCAACCCCTTGAGCAAAAAAGTCAGTCTCTTTCTCATGCCAATCATGGATACCCTCAAATCCACGCCCCAGAAAGCGACCGTACATTCCCCTTCGAGCGATAGCTTCATGTACGGAGATAACTTTAGGGCCAAACCATACCTGCTCTTTAACCCTATTCTTCGCGAGCCAAGAGAAACCCGGTAAGTCACCGCCATCTCTAATGGCTACAATCCCCATCTCTAAATAACGGTGTAAAAATTCCTGTAGGTTTTCCTCGATTAATGAAGGTTCCTTCCAATTCTCTAGGCACTTGTAAAAATCGATACTGTCTAGAGCTAAATGTACATGAGCATCTAAAAATCCTGGCATGAGGATATAGGAATCCCAGGCGTAAACATTTTCAGGAAGAATATTCGAAGAGTTAATGGGTTGTAAGGAACTAACCTTGCCCTCTTTCCATTCTAAAAGTGCAGGGCCTAAGGCGTTTTCACGTTCGGGAGTCCAATATCCAGCAATAGCTGCCGAACCGTTTTCTGGGATTTGCAGAATTTTTCTACCTGCGCTGCATGATATGAACATCCTTACTCCTTCCACAAAATATGGGTAAGCGAAAACTATCTGGTTTTTCGTATATAAGTTGAAGTCCCTATCGCTATGAGGTGATTCTCTTCATCAAGGACTTCGACTGTACCCGTGAGAAGCTGCTTACCTTGCTTTATAAGTTTCGCATATGCGTACAGATCGGAATCAAAGACTGGATAAAGATAGTTCACTTTTAACTCCACTGTAACGGCCGATTGATCTGGCCCAATCGCTTCATTCACGACAACCCCCATTGCAGCGTCAATAGCCATCGCGATAATTCCGCCATGAACATTTCCATACACTTGCTTAAGATTATCTGTATTCTTTATTCTTACGCCTCTTTGATTTTGTTCGTTCTTCACAATCTCCATGCCGATGTATTTCCAGACATTACTCGATTCCAGCGTATTCAATTCAACCATGATCTCCTCCAAAGCAAAGTGACTTTTCACTTAATACACCCTGGTGTCTCATTAGAATTTTTGATCATCCACCTGGTTTAGCCATCCCTCTATAACTCCAATCACTGATTTTATACAGCCATCTTCAAAGGGAGAAATTAAATGAGCGTGTTTCACTAATTCGATAAAGGATAGGCTGCCTCCAACCTGACAAAGCCCTAAGTAGTCTTGCCATGCCCTCTCCTTTTCTTCCTGAGATCTTTTCCAAAATTGAAATGCACAGATCTGAGCCAAGGTATAGTCTATGTAATAAAAAGGATTCCCAAAAATATGCCCTTGCTGATGCCAAAAGCCCCCACGCTCTAGATATTCATTGTCTTCGTAATTTCGGTGGGGCAGATATTTCTTCTCGATGAGACGCCATGCACTCTTTCTTTCTGATGGTGTAGCTTCTGGATTTTCGTAAACAAAGTGCTGAAACTCATCGACGCTGACCCCATAGGGTATAAAGAGAAGTGCCTCGCTTAAGTGATTAAATCGATATTTATCAGCGTTCTCTTTGAAAAACAACTCCATCCAGGGCCAAGCAAAAAACTCCATACTCATCGAGTGAATCTCACAGGACTCATAGGTAGGCCATTGGTATTCTGGTAGCGTGTAGTTTCGGCTCGTGTAAACCTGAAAGGCGTGTCCCGCTTCGTGGGTTAGGACATCGACATCCCCCGAGGTTCCGTTGAAATTTGAAAAAATAAAGGGAGCTTGATACTTACTAATATACGTACAGTACCCTCCACCAGCCTTACCCTTCTTCGTGACCAAATCCATGAGTTCATTTTCTACCATGAAAGTAAAGAATTCATTGGTCTCTAGTGAGAGTTCTTGATACATGCGTTGTCCGTTTTCAAGAATCCACTCTGGATCTCCTTCGGGTTGCGCATTCCCTGTTAAGAAACTAAACTTCTCATCATAATACAGAAGTTCATCAAGCCTTAGACGTCGACGCTGACGTTCCCGCAATTTCGTGGCGACAGGTACAATTTGCTCTTCAACTTGTCTACGGAAATTAGCGACCATCTCAGAATTATAGTCTGAACGTAGCATCCGAGCATAGCCAAGCTCGACGTAGTTAGCGTACCCAAGTTTTTGAGCCATTCGTGTGCGGACTTTGACGAGGTTATCATAAATCTCATCAAGCTTCTCTTCCTGCTCAATAAAAAACGAATACTTCGCCTCACTTGCTTTTTTGCGCAACTTACGATCAGTCGATTGAAGAAATGGTCCTAAACCAGGTAGGTTACGCTCCTCTCCTTCAAAGAGAATTTTCGCTGAGGCGATGAGTTTGGTATACTCTGTCGTCAGCTTATTTTCTTGCTGCAAATCTTCGATAATCTCAGGCTTGAAGGTCTTAAGTGTCAATTCAGCAATTCGAAAAAGCTGCCGTCCCCACTTCCCTTCCAGCTCGTCACGAAACTTTGAACCAACAAGAGCTCGGTAGAAATCTGAAATCAGCCCTTGGTAAATCGGCATATTTTCGTCGAAATATTCTTGTTCCTTCTCATAATATGAATCAGTCGTATCAATGGTCTGACGAATCGAGACGATTTGATACATCGAATCAAATTCTCCACGCAAACGATTAATTTCAACAAAGCTTTCATCTAACTCACCAAAGTTTGATGCATGAGTGAATTTCTCTAACGAACTTAGAAATTCCAACTTGAATTCCTCGATATTTGGCCGGGTGTACGAATAGTCCTTAAATTTCATAAGCTTCCTTTCCTCCAAAAAGCATTGTAGTTAATCCTCAAACACACAGTATCTTATTCTTAATTCCTTATAGTATCTCCTTCATTTTAATTAATGAATTTAGAACGGTTCTTTATTTTTTAATTAAATTAACAGAACCTTAGTTTTCTGTAGGTTAATTAAGTCCAGCTGAAATTCAGATTCGGCCAAAAAAAGAGACAGGTCGCCCAGTCTCATAAATGATGCTATCAGAAAACAACTTTCAACCCTATAACTTGGCTTTGAGTATTTATCCTAGACTTTACTTTTTGGTGTAGCCCTCATGATCTCTATCAGCTTAACAATTCCCCAGCCTATTACGGCGTAGACAATCATCGCAACTAGGGTCGCAGGTTCTAATATTGCTTGAGTTTCAACCCCACGGGTCGATGCCGTCCGGAATATCCCCGTGAACGGACTAAGAAAGATGCCTGATATGGTGTAAATGCCAGAAACAAATGTACTCGCCGGGTTTGCACCGAGTAATTTAAAAACGAGACGAAAAGCCAATAACACCTCTACTACCCCTAAAATATAGTAGACGATTCGTTTTGAGGATTGATCCTCTACATGATTAGTCATAATGCTCACTCTCCATAACGTTCGATAGATGTAGTATAGTGTGAGTTAGGGCTTTTTTATTCAAGGCTATGAAAAAATGATACTCCCCGAGCTGGAGCATCCATTTGGCAAAGAGAATACCTCTACCTCCAAATATTCATGATATTCCTTTGGGGTCATACAGTTCAGGCGTTTTGATGGCGCTTATTATTGTAATATTCCATATAATTCTCAATGGCTATTTTTAGGCTTTATGGTATTCCCGTCTTATCTTTATCTCAGACCCATCCCGAAGATTTCTTTGTCACACTGAGGGCAATGACCTTCCTTAAGAAGGTTATGAACTCGATAATTATCCCTGATAATTACCTTTTTCCCACAGCGAGGACAAAAGGTAGTCTCTCCCCCGCTGACATTTCCCATATAGACATATTCGACTTCCGCTTTCGCAAGTTCCCAAAGGTGAAGTAAGCTTTCTCGTTCTGTGGGAGGAACTTTGAGTTTATAGGCAGGATAATAACGGCTCAAATGCCAAGCCAATGGTGTATTTAGCTTTCGCAACCAACGAGAAAGCTTATGAATTTCTTCTGGTCGGTCATTTGCTCCGGGTATAACGAGAGTAGTCACCTCTAAGTGTACACGGCCTGCAAGTCGCTCTACTGTGTCTAAAACCCAGGACAACCTACCCCCGCAAAATTTTTGATAAAACTCCTCAGAGTAGCCTTTGATGTCTATATTCACTGCATCTATAAACGGTATAAGTTCCTCCAAAAAACGAGGGGCAATCGTCCCATTACTTACTAAAACAACTTTTCCGCCGTTTTTCTGGACCAAAGGAGCAGTATCTCGAATCATTTCAAACCATGTCGAGGGCTCTGAATAGGTAAAGCATAGCCCAAGTGAATCCCTAGCCTGTTCGGCTAGACTGGCAGGTGTAAACTTTGTCCCTCTTTGATGAGATTGTGAAATCTCATAGTTCTGACAGAAGTTACAGGACAGATTACAACCATACCCAGCTACGGAGTAAATTTGACTTCCTGGAAAGAAGTGAAATAACGGTTTCTTTTCTATAGGATCGAGATGACATGCAGCAACTTCACCATAATTAAGGGGTTGGACTCCTTCTCCTTCATTACCACGTACATGACAACGACCCGTTTGACCTGGCCTAAGTTGGCAATGCTGAGGACAAAGAAGGCAACTTGCCGTCTTATCTGTTATTGACACTCCATCACCCCCTTACAACTTATTCTTTAATTAGTTTCAACCACCCGCAGAACGTAGGCTTGGCTCCCTATTAAGCTTGTGTTACTCGTGGCCTTTACTCAAAGTATCTTACTACCTCAAAACGCCAGAGCTCTACAGGTTCTTCTACACTAAGGCCCGACTTTTGTTTAGCAATGCTTACCTGTTCTTCTGCAGTATCAATTCCTTCTAGGTGAGGAAGTAACAACCCGGTTCTGCCGCGTCCTCGAACGACCACACCATAACGCCATGGATCAAGCTCTTCAATACTCTGAATTTTCTCCATTTCCCCGAGTACGTCTACAGATAGTGTGAGGGAAGGTAATTCGTCATCTTCAACGGGCCAGAATCTTGGGTCTTCAGTTCCTGCAGCGATGGCATTATGTTCTATTTCCTGGGCGAGACTTTCTCGCCGGGGTTCAGTCGTTCCGATACAACCACGCAATTCCCCATCTTTCTTTAGGGTTATAAAACAAGCACGACGAAGCTTGAATTCCGGTGCTGTAGGAGGTATTAGTCCTTGGATGCTTCCCATATTAAGATAGGTCTTCAGGCATTGTCTAGCCCAGTGAGCTAAGGGTGAGGAATGATATAGTTCAGCAACCAGATATCCAACACCAAAAGGGCCTTCGTATGAAAGAACCTTCGGCATCCCCTCCTGAACCGCCAAAGCAAGACGTAGACTACGCCAGCCGCATTCCCCAGCTTCTTCGGCAAGCTCCCAGGGAATACGCTGAATTTGCGAGGGATCCCTGGATAAGGCATGGACGATTTGTTGGTCGAATTCTGGTCCTGAGTGGTGAAGACCATAGGGGCCGTCTTTCTTCAAACGATGAGATAGGTCACCACTCGCAATTAGAGCGATCCGTTCTGAAAAGACTTTAAGAGTTCGGGAAATTTCTTGTCCGTAGCTCTCAGGATCTTCCATAGGCATGCTAAGAAGAAGAAGCTTTCCCTGCCAACCTGCCTCGTGTAAGAAATACAGCGGGACGAGAGCTCCGTGGTCAAGTTTTGCTGAACAGAGTATCCCTTCTGGTAGTTGTGCAGCAAAAGCCTCAGCTAGTTGCTTTTGACAAGGAAACGATAGCTTAACCTGTGGAGCCCCAAACTGAGAAAAATCACCGACAATGAATTCCTCATTGACGATTGTAACCCCTTCACGCAAAAGGGTAGCGTGGGGCGATATGAGGAGTACTGTATCGACTTGAGCTTCTACTAAATTCTTAGCAACTTCACGATAGGCAGCAAGGGTAGCGGAACACTTCGTTTCCTCTCCCCGACCGATCTCTGGCACAATGATTGGTGGGTGGGGGACGAATGCAGAATATACTAAGGGCATTGGAATTCACCTCATTATTCTTCTCTAACTTAAAACCAGAGTGAAAGATTTTCTTAATAGCTTTACACCTGAAAATGTTTCTATACAGAAAAGACCTCACATCCTTTAATTCATGATGTAAGGTCTACTTGCTATTGCTATCTTACTTTGATTAAGAGCCAAAAAGACTCAAGAAATCCTTTGGAATCTCGGTCTCAAAACGCACTTCTTCCCCGGTAATGGGATGACGGAAGGCAAGCACTCTAGCATGCAACCCCATGCGCCGAAGGGGATTCTTAGTCGAGCCATACTTCTTATCCCCGATGATACTGTGGCCGATGTCCTGCATATGGACACGTATTTGATTCTTACGTCCCGTTTCCAGGTTAACCTCCAGCATAGAAAAGTTCTTATTCTTCTTAAGAACGCGGTAATGCGTTATCGCCTTTTGTCCCCCATTTTCCTTCGGACTCGAATACATAGTAAAGGTTTTGTTCTCCTTCAACCAGGAAGTGATTGTCCCTTCAGGCGAATTGACCGGTCCTTCAGTAATGGCGATATAGCTTCGCTCCTCGACTGCTTCCTTCCAGTCCTTTTGCAAAAGTTCCTTGACGTTTTCACTTTTGGCAAAGAGCATTACACCCGATGTATCTCGATCAAGCCGGTGGACGACAAAGATTCGATTCTTTGGGTCGCGCTTCTTTATATGATCACTCAGAATACTATACGCAGTTTGCTCCTTTTCTTGAGCCGTTGCTATAGAAAGCAAGCCTGCTTCTTTGGCGATGACAATAAGGTAGGGGTCTTCAAAAAGGATTTCAAGCCTCTGGGGCTGACTTTCCTTTCTTACCTTATCCCATTGGACCGATACCTGTTGACCTATTTCTAGAGGGTAATTATATTGAGTTACAATATCTTGATCGACTAAGATCTGTCGATTGGCCAAAAGGGATTTGATATTATTGCGCCCTTGCCCTGGTAATTGGGCGATTAAGAACTTCATTAATTCTTCAGATTCTGTAACTTGAAAAGAAGACGGTTTATCTTTTCTTTTCTTGCTATCTAACTCACTACGTGGTGTTTGCATGATTCTTTCTCCTATCTTTGAATTACAAATTGCTACTGTATATAAATTTTTAATCATTCGTTGATGGGCGCTCTGATTTTAGTTTAACACAGGCTGCCTATTTGAGGCAAAAACACGTTATCTAGACGGTAGCTCATACCATTGTTGAGTTTTATATTTTTTTGTTGTTATCCCACTAGGCCTTTTTTCCTATTTTTTCTTTTTAACCCAAAATGTACGAGCTTTTATGGTATAATCGACATAAAACGGTAAAAGAGAGGATGGAACTGTGAAAAAGAACATTTTAACAGTAATTGCTTCTTTTGCTTTCTTAGTCAGCATGCCCTTAATCACACATGCTAGCCCCTTAGCTTACCCAATTGAGCGTCTATCCGGGCAAGACCGGGTCGAAACCGCTCTTAGTATATCGCAAAAAGGTTGGCCCTCTGCTCAAACGGTTATTCTCTGTGAGTACGCCGATTTCCCAGATTCAATCGCCTCAACCCCTTTCGCAGTGAGTCAAAATGCTCCTATCCTACTTACACAAGGAGATTCTATCGACCCGCGTGTCGTTAAAGAACTGGAACGTTTAAAGCCGCAGAAAGTGATACTACTTGGCGGCGAGGGTGTATTAAAACCTTCCATAGAAAGAGAACTTGAGCAGCTTAAATTCTCCCTTGAATGGGAGCGCATAGGCGGAGCAGATCGTTATGAAACCTCAATTCTTCTTTCGAAACGCATGAATAACGACTCCTTGATTCTTGCGAATGGAGATGATTTTCCTGATGCCTTATCCGCTGCAAGCTATGCTGGAATTAAGCAAATTCCCATCGTGCTAACCTCAAAGACACTTCCTGAAGCCGTTCTTAAGCATTTAGCGGAAGCCCGACCCAAACACCTCATCGTGATTGGTGGCGAAGGAGTTATCCCCTCTGATAGTCTCACAAACAATAACATTAATATTGAAACCCGGTTGGGAGGTCAGGACCGTTACGAAACCAATACCAAAGTCGTTTCTTTCGTAGACGATACATATGAAGCAGATGATCTTTTCTTAGCATCAGGAATTACCTTCCCCGACGCAGTAGCAGGAACCGTCTTAGCTGCAAAATATAAGGCCCCCCTGTTACTTACTGAAAAAGAAGATATTCCTCCCTCCGTCTATTCCCTGATGCGCGAACATATGAAAATCGAACCTCCAGCAAAGAACACCCCAAGCGGGCCTGTTATTATTGGAGCTAAAAAAGGTACAATCACCGCATCTGGAGGTCTAAATCTGAGAGATACTGCTTCACCCACAGGTAATAAACTCCTCACTATTCCAGAGGGAACGTCGGTTGACCTGCTCGATCAACAAGGACAATGGTACAAGACGACATATCATGCAACTACCGGCTGGATATCAGCGGACTATGTAACTGTCACACACGAACCTCAAAAAGGTATTATTACAGCATCCGGTGGGTTAAATCTAAGGGAAACCCCCTCATCCACTGGAAAAGTGTTCCTGACAATTCCAGCAGGAACTACCATTGAACTCGTCGAGCAACAAGATAAATGGTATAGAACAACTTATCAATCGATAACAGGCTGGGTTTCAGCTGACTATGTTAACACTGTTTCATCTTCAACAAGTCATATCAGCGCTTCAACGACCGTCGATTTACGCGTAAATGGCACCGTTTATATTTTAGGTGGATCTGGAGTCATTAGTCCGAATACCCAAAGCATTATAGAGGGAAAATCCACGTCTAAGTATCAAGAGAATCTTCGGGACTTCCCACCTCTTCCTTCAGAAATAAAAAAACCAACGACTCCTTCAAGGGGTGATACCCCTCCTACTGAACCTAATACTCCTCCAGTTACAACCTACGATCCATCCAAAGAAGTTCTCATCGATCCTTTTCAAGGCATCCCTGTCAACTCCTTATCCGGCAAAACGATAATGCTTGACCCTGGACATGGAGGACCGGATGTTGGGGCAGTCGGCCCAACCCATACTTACGAAAAAAACAATACCCTTGCCATTGCGCTTGAGTTAAGTGATATCTTGAAAAAAGCTGGAGCTAAGGTGGTTTTTACTCGGAATAACGATAGTTCTCCCGCAGCGAATTACTCTGAGATAGAGGACTTAAAAGCTCGAGTAGAGCTAGCCAATAAAAGCAAAGCAGACTTATTCATCAGCATCCATAATGATTCCTTTACGAACCCAGAAACACAAGGAACTTCAGTTTATTATTCTGAAGCGAACCCCAAACAACTAGAAGCTGCACATCTGGCAAGTAATATTCGAACTGCAGTGATTGATACCATACAAACCAAAGACCGTGGACTTAAAGAAGCAGGATTTTATGTCTTGCGTTACACAGATATGCCTGCTATCTTACTTGAAACTGCCTTCATATCGAACCCCTACGAGGAAGCAAGACTACAAAACCCCACCTTCCAGAAAAATGTTGCTGGGGCCATTTTCCATGGCATCTATAATTACTATAAGACTCCCCTACCGAAGGATTAAAACGTTCATCTTCCTATTAGTTGTCATGCTTTAATAGATTGAGAGGCCACCTCACTACGCATCAGTAGTGAGACGGCCTCTTTCTTTTTTACTTTTCCAGTCATTAATCAAATTATAAAACAACATTAGAAAACATAATCAAGAAAAACTTTCAAAATAGCACCTAAGTCAATGTCGAAAGTTTGTGTATTTTCAGTCAATTCATCCAAATAACGAGAAACTATTTCATTGACGTAGTATAACGCGAAGTTGATAATGGAATTGCGAAAGTGCACACAATAATATAAATTTTTTTGTGGGTACTTGTCTGACCACCATTCCACGTCTGTCCTATTCAGCCTCGAAAACCAACAATCAATCAAGAAGCAAAAAATTTGATGGAAGGAGGTTGCAAAAGGTTGAATGGGCATCCCATTTGAGTAATTTGTCTCAAAACAAAAAATGGAGGTGGAACCCTGTATGCAATGGACACAAAACTATAGTGCTCTCGGTGATAATCTTTTCCTGACTGCTTTAGTTGTTGCTATTCCAATCTTCTTCCTCTTCTGGGCTCTAGCAATCAAAAAAATGAAAGGCCATATTGCTGGCGTCTTGACGCTCTTATTAGCTTTTATTGATGTAGTACTTGTTTATGGCTTGCCTGTTAGTGTCGCATTTTCTGCTACGATTCTGGGTATTATGAATGGCCTTTTCCCCATCGGATGGATTATTATTACAGCTGTTTTCTTTTATAACTTGACTGTTGAAGCGGGTTCCTTTGAAGTCATCAAGGGTTCAATTGCTACACTCTCAAGCGATCGTAGACTTCAAGCCTTACTTATTGCCTTTTCTTTCTCAGCCTTTATGGAAGGCGCTGCAGGTCAAGGTGCACCTGTTGCCATCGCTGCTGCGATGTTAATTGGTTTAGGCTTTCCGGCAGTCCCTGCGGCTGTTATCTGTCTCGTGGCGAACGTTCCTCCCGTTCCATTTGGTCCAGTAGGAACACCGACAATAACCATGGGTAAGGTTACTGCCATGAATGATGCCGTTCTTGCTCACGGCTTAGCCATTAATATGTCATTATTTGCAATTATTATCCCTATCGCAATGCTCCTAGTACTCTGTGGTTGGAAGGCCACAAAGGAAGTAATACCTGCTGCACTTGTTACTGGTATTAGCTTTGCAATCCCCTTCTTCCTCCTTGCTAAGTACAATGGACCAATGCTGCCGAGTGTTGTCGGTTCTGTTGTTTCTATTCTGTGTACCGCAGTCTTCATCAAATTTTGGAGTCCCAAGACTGTATGGCGCTTTCCAAATGATCCAGAGGTAAATAGTTCTACTCAGAAAACCTACACCGGTGGACAAATCTTTAAAGCTTGGTCTCCCTTCCTTGTTCTCATGGTCTTCATGGGAATTTGGGGCACACCTGCTTTCAAAACTTGGGTTGCGAACGACCTTCAATGGTTTATTAACATTCCGAAGTGGCCTGGTCTTCATGGCTACGTCATGCAAGCGGCTCCAATCGTAACAAAACCAGCGGTCTATGCTGCAAGCTACAAATGGGATATCTTTGGCTATGCAGGTACCGCCATGCTCATCTCCGCAGTCATTACCCTGTTTATCCTACGTATCAGCCCATCTACGGCTGTGAAAGTCTTTGTTCGTACAATGAAGCAACTGGCCTATTCACTCATAACAGTCATGTCTGTCTTGGGCCTAGCTTGGCTAGCAAACTACTCCGGTATGTCCTTCACCCTTGGTTTAGCATTTGCTTCTACTGGCGTAATCTTCCCCTTCTTCTCTCCTGTCCTCGGTTGGCTTGGTGTATTCCTCACAGGTTCAGTTACTTCTTCAGGTGCCTTGTTCGGAATGCTGCAGAAGGTTACAGCTACTCAGCTGGGCATGAATCCTGTTCTCACAGTTACCGCCAACTTGCTTGGAGGCTCGATGGGTAAATTGATTTCCCCTCAATCCATTGCGATTGCTTGTGCCGCGACAGGTTTGATTGGTAAGGAAAATGAAATTTTCCGTAAGACCGCTAAGTACTCTGTTTATTTGCTCCTCATTGTTATGGTTATCATTTTCTTAGAGGCATATCTTGCACCTGGGCTCATGCCGACAATCGCAACGACCAAGTAACCTAAAGACCCTACAATTCATAAAACGAGATGTGCCCTCCTAGGTTAGTTTATCTAACTTTGGGAGGGCACATCTCGTTTAGTAACAGGCACTGTTGGAGTTTTATGTCCAATGGTGTTTTTTGCATATCAAGGACTATCGACAAAAATCTAGTTGATTTTTGTCGATAGTCACGTTATCCTATTTATTATAACATTTTACATTGGCACTCCTGAAAGACTTTGGGAGTGTTTTTATACTATGAAGGGAGCACTTATATCATGGAACTCTTAAAAACCAAAATTCGCACCGAGGGGAAAATTACAGATAATCGGATCATCCAAGTCGATAACTTCCTAAATCATCAATTAGATATCACCTTGTTTAATGAAATAGGCAAGGAATTTAAGCGCAGGTTTTCTGGTAAAGAAGTAACAAAAATATTAACCATCGAAACGTCTGGCATTGGCATTGCGTGCATAGTTGCTCAATACTTTAACAATATTCCTGTCGTATTTGCGAAGAAACACGCTGGTATCAACATGAACCTCGATGTTTATGAGGCCAAAGTCTATTCTTATACAAAAGATCAAGAATATACGATTAAAGTGTCAAAAGACTTCTTACATCCGGAGGACAAAGTATTAATTATCGACGATTTCCTCGCGAGTGGTTGTGCACTAATGGGACTCATAAGTTTATTAACTCAAAGTGGTTCGGAGATTGCTGGAGTGGGTATTGTCATAGAAAAAGGATTTCAAGGTGGCAGAAAACTTATTGAAGAAAAAGGTATGCAGTTAGAATCTTTAGCTATCATCGACTCAATAAAGGATGGTCAAGTTATTTTTAAATAAAATCAGATTACAATAATGAAGAACAAAGCCAAGATGCACCCTTGGCTTTGTTCATTTATTGTAGATTAGTTTTTTTCCTAAACGTACGGATGAAGAAAAGTCTATAGTCCCTTTACCTTATGAACTTGATCTACTAAGGTTGCAGAAGACGAGAAAATAGGGTGAGTCAATGACCCTATTTACCAAGGGACTTCCAATGTAAATATGCCTCACTTAATTCCTGAAGTCCACTTGATTTATCCTGAGCTTGAATAGCCCCCCTAAGTCTTGCTATATTTATCGTGAAATCATCAATTTCATTGCGTTCAGAACTAAATTGTACTCTTTTGACGACCTTTTCCCAAGCTCTACTTAGTTGATCAGTGTCTTTATTTGAAGCTTCCCAGTTCTCATTATTAACATCCTGGATAAGGGTTTCTATTGTAAGTGGAATATTGTCATCATCTCCGAAAGGATGTTTTAAGAAGCCACTACTTATCATGACCAAGACGAAAAATATGAGTGTGACGATGGGAATAGTTATCACTAAAAATCTTCTCATTCAATCAGTTCTCCTTAGTAGGGTCCTTTGTAATCCCCTATATCTGTAATTTTCTTTAGATGATCCTCATACTTGTCCACATATAAACTTCCAGCCGGATCGAGCGTTACTAAAAAGACTTCTGATACATCCTTGATACCCTTCTTTTTGAGTTCTTTAAACAACCAATTTCTGTCTTTATTAAGCTGGCTTAAATTTTCATCGATAATAATTCCATCATAAACAAGTTCTGTACTTATCCCTGACGGGGAAACTTGTATATTCATGTCCATAGGAGTTAGGGGCAGATGTTCAGGCTTTAATAATACTGAAATTTGTCCATTGGGTTCTAAAATAGCAAAGTCAACTTGGTTCAAGTCAAATACTCCTTTGTTTCTAAGGAGCTCTAATATCTGGGAAACCCTATATTGCATTTTTTTAAGAGCCTTCTCCATAATCTTGCCATTCATAATAACAATCGTCGGCTCCCCTTCCAAATACTTAGCAGCATATCGCCATTTTGTTGAGATCATTTCCATCAAGTATCCCAGCGCAACCCAGGTAAAAAGCCCTACCCAGTGGGGCCACGCTCTGCTGGATAAATCCGTCGTCAAAGTAGCCGCTATAGAACCAATCGTAATTCCAAGCACATAGTCAAAGAAGCTAAGCTGACTTATCTGTGATTTCCCGATAATTCTTGCAAAAATAAGGAGAGAATAGAAGCCTATAAAGGCTCTCACAACTACGACTAACCCCTCATTCATATTCCATACCACTACACCTTCCATAATTTCTATGCTAAGTGGTATTATCTAACATTAATAACTCTTTATACTACCATGAGAAAAAATTCAGGGGGACGGTTCTTGCGCTTCCAAGCAGGAAGCATTCGAACCGTCCCCCTGATTCTCCCAGGATGGGTTGACCGGTGAACGGATTTTATGAACAAATTCTCTCTAAACCGCCCAAATCAACTTCTGCTTCTCACAGATATCCTTCATTAGCGTACGCTGTGATCCATCCTTGAAGCGAACAACAATCACATTACCATCCTCTTCAACGATGACTCCCTCTCCAAAGGTCTTATGTTCCACCACTAACCCTGCAGCCAAAACGCTATCGTCGATTGATACCCTATGGGGAACATCTTTCAAATTTTTCCCCTCAAGGACTAAGGCTACCTCACAAACAAAACGGGAAACTTTGACTCGTTTATTATGGTAATAGTCCATCGAGCATAAGGTCAACTGTCTCTTTGCCCGAGTCATCCCTACATAGAAAAGGCGTCTTTCCTCTTCTAACAATTCTTTCTTTCCGCTTTTTTCTGCGTTTACGGTCTCCCTCTCAGGAATAATACCTTCGACAAGATCAACGAGATAGACCTGTTCCCATTCTAAACCCTTCGCTGAATGGATGGTCGAGAGGGTCACGGCTTTACTGTGCTTATTCTTATAGGAAGACTTCATTTGCTCTTCAAGGAATGTCAGGCGATTGGCAAAATCCACTATGGTCGACTCATTCTGAGCGATTGATATTAAAATATCCATGAGACCTTCGAGATACTCCTCGGAAAAACCTAGCGAGTCACAAATTTGCCCTATAGCTTTATCATACTCCAGCTCGTTTCGGATAAAACGGATAGCCTTAGAGGGAGACAGTGAATTAAGCACCTTAAACTGTTTCTTAAGCTCTAAGTATTCAAGTCTACGTTTCGGTGTAACTTCCGGATACTCGGCAAGTATATCGAAGAGTGATCGATCGATTTGCATTTGCTTGAGATCATCGATCTGTTGTTTTCGAATAGGGCAACTCAACTTGGTCCAGATGCGCTCCAAGACAGCCAAGCTTTTGTCACTATAAGAGAAACGCAGGAAATTAAGTATATCCTGAATCGCCCAGTGCGAGAAAAATCTCTGTTTCCCCGCCTCTCGCATATAAAAAGGAATATTGGCCCTACTTAACTCTTCTGCTAATCCAATCGCGGATAGATTATTACGGTAAAGTATCCCAACCTTAGACAAATCCTTTTGGACTTTCAGTTTCTCGATAATAAACTGATTTTGTTCCCTTATTCCTTTGAATTGTCCAATTTGAAGGACCTCTCCCTTAGGGTTCTTTGTGAACATCTCCTTATCAAACCGTAACGTATTGGAACGGATGAACCTAGAGGATACATCTACGATTTGGGGAGTAGAACGAAAGTTTTGTTCCATACGGAGAATCTTCGCCCCTGGATAATTCTGTTCGAAGTCTAATAAATACTGTGGATCTGCCGCTCTAAATCCAAAGATACTTTGGTCATCATCACCAACGACGAAAAGGTTGGATTTAGGTTTTACGACAATTTCTATAATCTTATGCTGCAAAAGAGACGTATCTTGGCTCTCATCCGTCAAAATATAGGCAACACTCTTTCTGTAAGACTCCAGACACTTAGGGTTTTCTTTCAACTCCTGAAACGCAATAGAAAGCATATCGTCGTAATCGATCAGCCGTGGATGGCAGTCTCTCTTGTACTCCTCATAGTCGTGATAAATTAATGAGAAGTTCTTGATTTCATTACTCTTAAGCTCTTCAGGCTTTTTTAAAGTGTTTTTTACATAGCATATGGTGTTCTGAAGCCCTTCGAGTTGCTCGTCCGTAATAGTAGAAAAGTTATGCTTCTGATAGATTCTACGAAGAACTCCAATCTTGCTTTCTGTACCTTTTTGTTCCTCAATAATCTTGAACTGGGTGTTTTTTTGGCGAAAAGCTGAGCGAACCACCTCATAGGCAAAACTATGGATCGTTGAAAACTGGATTTTACCATTAATCATTTCTCCAAAGTTATTCACAAACCGCTCCTGCATTTCCTTCGCGGCTGCCCGACTAAAAGTAAGGCAAAGTATCGTTCGAGGGTCTACTTTTTTCACAAGAATTAAGTAAGCTAGCCGAACAGTTAGGACCATCGTCTTGCCCGCACCAGGAACAGCTAAAAGCAAAAGAGGCCCCTGGTCATGGACAACGGCCCTCTTTTGCTGCTGTGTTAAATTAAATCCTTTTGCTTCTATCCTATGAAAGAATTCCTTTACTTTTAACAAATCTATCTACTCCATTATTGCGACTTCCTCAATACACAATGAACCTTTAGAATATTTGAGAAAACCATGCTCTATATTTAGCTCTATACTTCCCGTTTCATTCAAATATTCAACATAGGATCTTAACATCCTTTCGATGACTGCATATCTATAGGTGCTCTTTACTTGAATGTCAAACTTCTTTATGGCAGCCTTGAAAATATCTTCCATAGTCATAGCACCGTCTATAAGTTCATATATCTTTGCAGCTCGATTCTTGTAGTAATTAATGTTATCGTTAATGAGTTTTGTTATATCATTATATATCCCTTTGTGTGCCACGACATATTGACTGCACTTAAGATCATGCAGCTTTACTTTACTTTTTAAATCTTCTCTGAGTATGAAAGCGTAGGCCATTTTAGCCCCTGCCATTACATCATAGCTAATGAGGGCATCACCTAAATACGCTACATCATCAGGAGTAATAATGCATATATGTGCTGGGCTATGTCCTGGTGTATGAAAAATTTTAAATTCATAACCACACATATTAATTCGATCTTGGTTATCCAAAATCATGATATCAGTTTCGCAAACCATATCTTCATAGTGCTCTTCAACAACTGATAGAGTTTGGGTACTAAAATAAGCCTTAAGATTGACTGTTGAACTACAAACGAGTGCCTCATAGGCTGACATAGCAATTGTACAGTTATATTTGTTCTTAAAATAGGCATTATTTCCGATGTGGTCAATGTGAGAATGACTGCAGATAATACTTGCGACCTTAAAATTGTTCTTTGCTAGAAGCTCATCGATTCCTTTTCTCTCTCCTTTTGCCCATCCGGAATCCAACAAGATAATTTCTTCTTCGTTCATTTTATAAAAAGGAATGTAGGTCATTCCCGTATCAATGCAATAGGTATTTCCCTTGATCTCTTTGATTTCCAAGCGATTTCCTCCTAGAATTTCATCCATCACACATTATAGCAAGTATCAACCTCCATTGCATCTCGATTTTGAAAGAACTCTTTTGTAATAGTGGAAGGCCCCTGAGAACTAGACATACTCAGGAGCCTTCCACTTCTTTGATCCATTCCCACTGACAGCATATGATGCAAAAGAGATGTTCCTTAAATTGATAAGTGCATCATCAAAACCATTCTATATCCATTTTATGGGATACCATCTAACAGTTGCTCCAACATTTGCGTTCGAGGTATTGCATTTTCAATTTTCGGTTTCAATAAGTACAAACTCCAGTAATTTAAAGCCTATTTTCAGTGAACTTTCCAATATGTTAACGAAGAAGTAGAATCTACCCCACACCTCCTGCCCTTGCTACAACTTATTTTTGACTTGGCATTACAGTGTATATCTTCATAGAATACAGATTGAAGTATAACTTCGAAATCGCCGCCATACTTACGATATTCGTTTTCCAATGTGACAAAGCACTGGGTACAGCTCGTTATTATTTTTTTAACCCCCAATGAATGCCAGAGTGCAATATTTCTTTTAGCGATTAAACGCGATAGATCTTCAAAACCAGCCTTCCTTGCTTTCTCACCACAACACCAATTTTCTTCACCTAATATGGCCATATTTACATGAGCATCTAGGAGTAAGCTCTTAATGGAATGAATTGATTCTCCTGCAGACTCGTCAGATAGTCTACAACCAGGAAAAAACAAGTACTCTGGATTAGGCTTATCTATCAATGTTGGGATCCACATTTCCCTAGCATAACTATATCCCATATTCTTCAAACCTTCTTTCACAAAGATTTCGCCCCTGCGCTTTCTACGCCGTCTTGCTTTTATGTTGACTTTCAATTGTATTCAGAATCGAAGCTAAACCTTGCTTGTGTGCGTAATATACCTTTTTATTACATTTCTTTGCCACAGCTTTCGCATCCCACATACTGCTATGCGAGCAGACCGATTGTACTATAATTACATAATCAGCATCTTTAATAAGAATTTCCATGCACTTTTTATTTCTTTGCTTAGGTCTCCCATCATGGAAACCAATCACCATATCCTCAACTTTACTTAAGGACCCTCCGTATCTTTCGAGATTATATCCCCCAATGATTGCAATTTTCATTGAATTCACCTCCTTGGATTTTTTCTAGAAACAGTAATAGCCTCTTTAAGAATCCCATTGCCTTTAATGCACAAAGAATAGCTTCATCATAAATCAAAAAGTCATGGCTCCACTCATCGAAAGTGGAGCCATGACTAAGTCCATTCATGGCTTGGAAATCCACCTCCTTTTCAATCGTGAAGGCCTACCCATTTCTGAGTACACCCGAGGGCTTATTGCCCTGGCCGAAATACCATGGATTACTCTTTAGGTCGTTTCGGCTCGGAGAAGAATATGAAATTAGTAACATTTAACACGGAGGAGAAAGTAAAAATTAATTATCCATTTTCCATAGACTAGCACGCACTATCTAAAACTAACTAGAATCATACATATGGTAATTATACATTCGTTTATGTTCTTTTACAATAGTTTTTATTATCATATATTGTAAGAGGAATGTCGAATTAGCGCTTATCTAGGGCAATAAAAGAACCCCTGACGCTCTCAGGGGTTTGATTTGATGGTTACTCTGACATTAGTCTCTTTTCACCCGATATCTCTTGGATCGGCTTAATATTCTGTGTGACTTCCATGATACCTAGATACTCGCCTGCCGCATTTCTAACGGCAAAGTATCGGATATAAACAAACATTTCTCCCATCTTAATCCAGAATTCCTCATGGTCTTTTTTACCCGATTTTAGTTCTTCGACGATCTTCTCCACGACATGAACACTTGCGGGTGGATGGCAATTTTGAACTTCCCTTCCAAGGACGGTCTTGGCCCGCGCGAATATCCGCTCTTTTCCCTGGGTGAAGTATTTTACGGTTCCATCCTTACCGACAAACGTAATATCCAGTGGCAGAGTGTTCAGCATGGCATTGATTTCTTCTGGCAGAAGGAGGCCCGCATCAAATTCAACATACCTATCATGGACCGGTCCTTCTCCCTGCTCCTTTTCCCCTGTTGTTTCGTTTTCCCTCTTCAGCTGGACGGGCTTCCAAGCTCCATGTGGCTTCGCTAGGGTATAACCAATTTCGTCGCTCGCTTCCGCGATTTGAACCCATTCCTCGACGGAAAAGGTCTCGAGTACCATGGGAAAGAGAATGTTTTCTTCTTTAAATATCATCTCTGGAATTCGAGTAGCAACTTCCTTCCCCTTTTCGAGTACTGATTCTTTACTTAGCGGATCGCCTGCTAAAAGTTTCCGAGTTTCTTTAATGGCAGCCCGTATTTCGTCATCGACCCCCCACATGACTTTTGGAGGAGCGGTAATTCCGTGTTTCTCCATGATAGGAAACAGTAGATTTTCCTTACGACTATAATGCTTATCGATTTCCCAGAGAGTCTCAAAGCCTTCTTGAAGTTGGTGTATAGTTTCCACACGTCCTGAGTCACTCAAGCTTTCTAGCCCGGGCAATATTTTATCATTGATCAACTTTTCAAGTTCTCTATTCTCAAGCTTGAAAGTATGCACAGGATGCCCTGGAGCATCTTCATCCTTTTGGGGGCTATGAATTTCTTCAATCGAACCTTTAAATACTGCTGCATGCACGTCACAAAGTCCCTGTATTTCTTCTACAGGCATTCCTTCTAAGATCAGAGCTTGTTCCATTTCAGATATTTCGCTCGGAGAAATTCCTTCGATCAGCTTTTCGAAGCGAGATTTTACCTCTTCAACAGTCTTACCCTTATGCAAGTCAGTAATCAGTTCTTTTAGAATTCTTTGACGGTGTTCACGGTTGTTGAATAATTCACTCATCCTGTTTCACTCCTTATTCTTTGATTTGATACCCTTTACTTATAAAGACTTCTTTCAGTTTATCCAAACTAATCTTTTTCATGACTGCACCTTTGGGAAGGGTCATTAGGCGTCCTGCAGTGCTTAACATTCCTGGGTTAGTAATCCCTTCAAAGCCTAATTCCTTCATGATGTCAATGACCTCTGGATCTTCTGTACAAATCTCATAAACCGTCTTGGATAGGTCAATCATCTTGCTCATATGAATCACCTCTTCTTTATTAAGGTCATCATACCAGATAGTATAGAACTCTAGCTGTGATTTCGCTCATACTTTTAAGTAAAAAAAGCATCATTGGAAAAAACGAAGGAAGCTAGATAACCGTCCCATTGTTTCTAAAAAAATAATTCAAAAGAGGCTTCGTTCATAAAACCTTGAACGAAGCCCCTGGCTGTCAGTTAAAGAAGAGCACGTAATGATCTACCTAGCACCAAGAGAGATAGTTTATTACCTAGCTATAATCTTTCGACTCATAACCAAGCAGAATCGCCACCCCAGTTGATGGTTCGTTCGACCATACTGGATATCTACCCGACCCTACTTAACCTTTCGGCTAAATAAGACCGATAAATTCATATATAGGTATACACCCTACAGTGTATGTCTATATACAAAAAATTTCAAAACCCAGGATGATCTTCGCTCGACCCTTGAAGATAAGTTGGAACCCTTAGATAATCAACGATTAAGTCGACTAGCTAAAAGCTTTTCCCTACCCCCAAGAATTTTCTCTCTGACAACTTATAAACTTTCGCCTATAAATTATCTTTGACTCGACCCACATACACCTCTTTGACAAAGCATATATAAATCTTGGCTCAACCATTACGTACCCTTCGAGATTATAATGTGCTTTTTCTAGGTTAAATATACGCTTACTTGCCTGAATTAAAATGACTTCTTCGCTAAATTAGCGAGCTATCATCCGTTGTGCCCGTGCCGCTGGACGGCTTTTCATAAGCAGCCCAATCAAACCTGCAAGAAGGGGTAGAAGAAAGATTATAGAAATCGCTGTTTGAAGCCCCCAAAGATCAGCGACGCGACCAAGCAGGATAACCGCAAGACCACCAATCCCACCAGCAAATCCCATGGTTAAACCTGCTGCCATCGCCTTGTTATTTGGAATGACTTCCTGAGCAGCAATTACCGTCACAGAAAAACTTGAAAGTAAAGCCGCACCGGCTAAGGCTAGAAAAACAACACTTAATATTCCTTGTGTTTTGAGAAAGGTAAAAAATAGAGGGGTTGAAATTAGAAGAGAACCGACAATCAAACGCTTACGTCCAAAAGAATCCGAGATAAAGCCACCAATAATCCCACCGATAGCCCCTGCCGCTAGCATTATGGTGACCAAATGACTGGCTGCAATATTGGATAAATTTTGCGATTTAAAGTATAGAGGAAGCATCGTTAACATTCCCGTATAAGCTAAAGAACGAACGGCAATCACCCCAACAATCGCTATAAGTTCCTTGGCAGCAGATTTAAGTGATAACATAACCTCAGAGAATTCAGGGGCAGTACCTGCTAAGACATCACTGCGTGGGGCAAAAAAGAAGAGCAGGATCGCGACGAAAATTCCAGGGACCACCGTAACTAGGGTGGCGTGTAATCCATACGTCTGAAATAGGGGAACTAAGAGAAGCGGTCCTAACGCAAAACCAAAATTGCCGAAAGCAACAAAGCCCGAAAGTAAAACGGCTTTACGATCCCCACTTAAAACGTTAACCATCGTTGAGGCCTGGGGGTGAAAAGCAGCCGTACCGAGGCCGGCCAGAGCCGCCAATGTGACAAGAACGCTATAATTCTCGACAATGCCTGTTATGCTGAGCATAATTGCCATCCATAATGTCCCGACATAAACAAGCCAACGTTTACCCTGGCGATCTAAATAATAGCCAAAGAAGGGTTGAACCAGTGATGAGGAGATCGTAAAGGCAGCAACCAGAATCGCTGCCCGCGTAGCTGTAAAGTTTGAATTCAAAACGACTAGAAACGGGAGCATCTGCGGAAGAAAGTTACTATACATATCATTGAGCATGTGAGCTAAAGATAATACTCCGATTTTGGAGTATTGAATCGGTTGTTTTATGTTCATAAAATAAAATCCTCTCCATAATAATGCCTATGTTCTTATTTGCGGGAAGTTATTGATCTTACTTAGGTGCCCTTATGATCATGATTAAGATCTTGATAACGTGTCAAGAAAAAATCAAAATTTGAAAGTCGTAGACAAATGTCTTCCGCTTGATTTCTAAGCGCTAGCTCTCCTTTCGTATTATCGTATACCATTTTCGCTTTTGACCAGTATCTATCAGTTTCCAACTTGTTTCGACCCAACCGTTTTTCTCCATTTCTTGCAAACTTCGATATACAATGGCACAGTCAGAAAAACAGTGAGGAAGTTCGGTTTCCATTCTAGTCAAAAGCAACGCTCCATAAGATGGACCTTCGACCAATAAAAGCAATAATAAAGCCGGAGTATGTCGACCATTTTCAGGGACATTATTTTTCACCATAAAACTATTTTAAACCGTATGCCCAGCCTCTTAGACCTTGTTTCATATGATAGATGTTACTGAAATTGTGCTTTAAGAGAACTCTTAATGCTGCAGGGCTTCTCCCCCCTGATGCACAGTGAACTAATATTGGAGAATCTTTATATTTGTTAAGTTCATTAATTCTTGAAGCAAATTCTGCTACAGGGATAGATTTTGAGCCGGGTATATGTCCTGATTTAAACTCTTGCACAGTTCTTACATCGATAATTATTACACCGTTGTTTGCTTTAATAAGTTGGTGCGCTTCTTCAGCTGAAATATTTTTTATATTCTTGTTACTAGCTAAGGAAAGCTTCGGATATAGGACAAAAATCAAAAGACCAATGATGAGAATGAGAAATGTATAGTCTTGCATTTAAACACCCCATAATTATAATTTTCGGATACGGAAATATCTAGTTCGTATCCATTTATATCTCCATTATACCACCGGGGGGTATAATGGCAAGGGTTTTTACAGATGCTTTTTGATTTCTTCCGGAGAAGCAACTCGTCCCATAATTTTGACTTTCTCATCGACGACTAATGCTGGGGTCTTCATCACACCATACCCTAAAATCTGCTTAAAGTCCTCTACCTTCTCGATTGTTGCATCAAGCCCCATCTCTTTTACTGCTTGTTTGGTGTTTTCCTCTAATTTTTTGCAGTTTGCACAACCTGAGCCTAAAATCTTAATAATCATTCTAAACGCTCCTTTTTGAAAAATATATTTAGAATCAATTTAGATCAAAACTTTAAATAAAGAAAATGGCAATAGCATTTAATAGATAGCCTATAATAATAATCCCAACTGCTACAATTGCAATAAATATCCCTAAGAGTTTTGGCTTCACCACTTTAGATAACATGATTATAGACGGAAGAGATAATGCTGTAACCGCCATCATAAAAGCAATAATCGTTCCTGGTTCGACCCCTTTTCCAAAAAGTGCCTCTGCAATCGGAATCGTCCCAAAGATATCTCCATACATTGGGATTCCTACAGTGGTTGCTAGAAGTACAGCAAAGGGATTGTCATTTCCAATCACCATTTCAATCATGGTCTGGGGTATCCAGTTATGAATCGCAGCACCAATCCCTACACCAATGAGCACATATAGCCATACCCTATGAAATATCTCAATAACTTGGCTCTTAGCATAGGATATCCGCTCCTCCCGGGTCATCTCAAGAATCTCAGCATCCGTATTTTCAATTTCACGCACATATCCTTCGACGTAGTGTTCGAGTCGAAACTTATCCATCAGTATTCCACCTAACACAGCTAATATCAAACCAACTACGACATATGCGATTGCGATTTTGGCCCCAAAAAACGACATCAAAATAAGGAGTGAAGCCAGATCTACGAGTGGAGAAGAGATTAAGAAGGAAAATGTAACACCTAAGGGAAGTCCTGCCGACGTAAAGCCGATAAAAATCGGGATGCTGGAACAACTACAAAACGGGGTAATTGTACCCAGTAAAGCCCCTAGAATATTTCCCTTAATTCCTGTGATTCCCCCAAGAAGTTTTTTTGTTCTTTCTGGAGGAAAGAAGCTTTGGATGTATGATATTAAAAAGATAAGTACCGACAGTAAGATAAAAATTTTAACTGTATCATAGATAAAAAAATGAATACTTCCACCTAAACGTTCAGTAATTGATAACCCAAAAATCTCCTCAACTAATAACCGAATAAGTTCGGACAACCACGTCATTTTCAAGAGTTGATCATTTAATATACCGAAGAATCCCACCATTATCTCCATATACTTTCCTCACCCAGCTTCCAATAAGACATATATATTACTTATACATTTTTCGTGCTTTCCAAAATAGAAGTTTATTTAATTCCTACTCCACCTTTTAGCTTTTCTCTAAAATCCATGAAGTCTTAATGGCACAGGATTCTAAATAAACATTAGCCTCTTTGCTTCTTTCTGAATCCCGTTGAAGAACAGGATAACTTTCAATATTACGAACGATTCCCTGTAGTATTTCCTGAAACAATGCATTCTCTAAGGTTAACTCATAATAGAAAAATTGCTCCCGCCTCTTAACCTTGACCAGTCCAATATCCCGTAGCTTAGCTAAGTGCTTAGAGACTTTAGGTTGAGACTCTTCCAGGATTCCATAAATCTCACAAACACAGTATTCCTTATGGAAAAGCAAAACCAAGATTCTTAGACGTGTCTCATCCGATAGAAGTTTAAAGAAACCAGTAAGTTTATTCATAAACACCTCCAAATATAATACATATATACGCATATGCGTATATATGTATTATATTCTCGATTTATTATTGAGTCAATATCGGATATTCAGCAATACCGATTCATCTATCCGACAAGCGCGACTTTTCACTGCATTAATCACTCAAACGAAAAAAATTGAACTTCGAAAAACAGTGACAAAACTCCGAACGAAATATGTCATTTCACAGTTCATACTTTTGTAACAAATCCAATCCCTCCACCTGATATAATCCAATCATCAAAGGATAATAAATAGTAAAAATATTTAAGAAATAAGAAAGAGGCGTTATTTTATGAAACAGTACTGGATTAAGTATTCGTACTTTTTTACACTTTCCTTCTTTATTCTAGGCTTTTTTAATATTATTTTCGCGTGGATGGGTTTTTTCTGTCTTATCATGCCCTTTGTATTTGCTGCCAAAGATAAGAAAAATTCATGGTGTCAAGGTTATTGCCCAAGATCTAATCTCTTTACCAAACTGTTCAAGAATATTAGCCTTACTGGAAAGCCCACCCCAAAATTTCTTTTAAATGGGACGGCAAGAACGGTAATGGTAACTTATTTCTCTCTTAACTTTTTTGTAATTTGTATGTCAACCCTGATGGTTTTCCTAGATAAACGAGAACCTCTTGAAAAAATCAGGTTTTTAATGGCTTTTAAACTTCCTTGGAATATCCCTCAGCTTTTGAATGTTGGTGTAATGCCTGATTGGGCAATTCACTTGGGATTCCGTGTTTACTCTATGATGTTTACGACAGTAACCATTGGTCTTTTACTCGGTTTATTATACAAGCCCCGAACATGGTGTACGATATGCCCAATGGGCACCTTAACTGATATGACCTTAAAAAATAAACAAACTTTAAAACCTGTTGTAAAGAACCTCCAATGAAAAATGTTAGGTCTGGATTGTACTAATCTAGACCTAACATTTTTTCTTTTATTTTTTATAATAAGGATTTTTTTGTTTCTCTATCTGACGAAGTTTAATTGCTTCAGCAAGATCAATCATTTCAAAAACTCTTTGTTTTTGATTGAATATAAAACCTTTGATCCATCTTTCTTCCCTTCTACCATACCCTGACTTTTCAGTACTGTAAGATGTTGAGAAGTGCTAGACTGTTCACAATTAAGATTGGAAAGAATAATACGAAAATCAAAAAAAAAACGCAAGGGTATCACTCCCTTGCGTTTTGTCGTCCTTATCCATAAATCTATTGCAACGTCTTAAGAGTATTGCCTTTGAATTTCAGCTATCGCTGGGCTGTAAGTAAGCCATCCTCCACTCAGATTTTTGACTTGATTGAAGCCATGTTGGTGAAGAATTCTATAGGCGATATATCCTCGAAGCCCAATTTTACAATAAACAATAACTTTCTTATCCCTGGGGATTTCTGCTAAACGAATCCTAAGCTCGTCTACTGGGATATTTTTTGCACTCTGAATATGGCCGGCTTCATATTCCTCTTGTGTCCGTACGTCAATAATCATTGTATCTTCAGGATCAAGGTTATGAAGTTCATCCCATTGGATAACTGACATATCCCCGTAAAGTATATTACTTGCGACGTAACCCGCCATATTTACTGGGTCTTTCGCTGAGGAAAAGGGTGGTGCATACGCTAATTCTAATTCAGTTAAATCATAAACAGTGTCTTCACGTCGAATAGCTCCTGCAATGTCATCAACACGCTTATCTACGCCATTAGAGCCTATGATTTGTGCACCAAGAATCTTACCATTATCGGAGCGAAAAATAAGTTTAATCGACATCATTGATGCGCCTGGATAATACCCTGCACTGGATCCAGAATGGGTAAATGAAACCTGATAAGGTATTCCTACGCTCTTCAGTAACTTTTCATTCGCACCTGTAGACGCTACGACAAGATCAAAAATCTTAACAATTGACGTTCCCTGTGTCCCCTTATATTCAGCCTTTCGTCCAGCTATAATATCAGCAACAATACGACCTTGCTTATTAGCTGGACCAGCCAAAGGAATAAGTGCTGCTTGACCCGTTACCCAATGTTTAACTTCAATGGCATCCCCAATCGCATATATATCTGGGTTAGACGTTTGAAGTTGCTCATTAACCTGAATCCCACCAAGCTTCCCTATGGTTAATCCTGCATCTTTAGCAAGCTTCACTTCTGGTTTTACCCCTATCGCTAAGATAACGACATCCGCAGTAATGTGTTTACCGCTTTGTAGTAAGACTCCAGTCTGTTCATTGGTTGATTTAAATCCCGCTACACCATCTTTTAAGATTATGTTGACTCCACGGCTCCGTATATAGCTGTGAACATTGGCGGCCATTTCAAAATCAAGAGGGGCCATCAATTGGTTACTCATTTCAACAATGGTGGTTTGAACATTTCTTGCAACGAGATTTTCCACCATCTCTAGGCCGATAAATCCTCCACCGATAACTACTGCCCTTTGAGGTTTCTTGTCGTCCAAAAATGATTTGACTAAATCAATATCTGAAACGTTCCGAACAACAAAAGCGTTGATTTGATCTAGCCCTGGGATTGGTGGACGAACAGGCATCGACCCTGGAGAAAGCACCAGCTTGTCATACGCTTCTCGATACGTACGACCGTCCTTTTCTTGGATTTCAATTTCTTTTTTCTTCGGGAAAATACTCAAGACTTCACTATTTACACGTACATCTATCTTGAATCGTGTTCTCATTCCCTCTGGAGTTTGGACAAGAAGATGATCTCGGTCATTGATCACTCCACCCAAATAATACGGTAACCCACAGTTTGCATAAGAGATATACTCACCTCGTTCAAACAGGATTATCTCCGCATCTTCATCTAAGCGCCTCAGTCTCGCCGCAGCGCTCGCCCCGCCTGCAACACCACCAACAATTAAAACTCGTTTCTTCATTTTATTCACTCCTTTGTCAAATACTCTTTTTTTACTGCCACAATGCCAAAAAAGACATCAGCAAGATGGTGTTCCTTAGTCACTTCAAAACCCGAAGCCGTCAACAGCTCCATCACTTCTTCTAAACTAATTCGATGGTCAATCGGCGGCCCCATTTCGGTTCGCTTCTTCTCCCAGTCAACCACGGCTATTCTCCCTGCAGGCTTAACTATTCGATTAGCTTCCTTAAGAAACCGCTGCTTGTCTTCAATCTCATGAAGTACATTAACAATAAGTGCAAAACTCACAGATTCATTAGGTAGCTTTAGGTCATATTCTTCCGTCTTTATAGTAACAACATTTGAAAAGCCAGCTTCCCAAGCTCTGCTTTCAACCTCGGTTAGCATTTCTTCGGAGGTATCCAACGCAAGTATCTTATTTGTTTTATCAACAATTTCAGCTGCTGGAATTGTAAAGTATCCTATCCCACATCCAAGGTCGGCCAGTGTATCTTCAGAAGCCAGGCCTAATTCTTTCAAGGTTGGGATTGGCGGTACGTTCTTTTTCCGCCAATCGCTTTGAAGTTTGTCTTTATTCTCCGGATTAAACTTATGACTCATAATTTCCTCCTAGCAAGACTTTATTATTGAACCTTTAATTCGTAAGACAAGGTTTACTGTTAATCAGAGATTACTTGGTGTTATTGTAAAACTATACGCACACTTTGGACAAGTAACGGTAATAGTTCCTTTATTAAGTGGCACCCTCATCTTGGCATGGCATTCTTCACATTGAATGACTCGGTGATCGACAAGCTCAAGAATTTTTGCTTTATCTAATCCGACCACTACATCGTCACCGATAAGAAACGTGGGGACTCCACTAATATTCCTACGCATTAACTCGGAACGAGCTTGATCATCAACATTGATATTCTTTTCTACAAAGTGAATTTTATGCTGCGAAAGGAACTCCTTCGCCATAGTACAGTATGGTCAGGTTTTCGTTGTAAACATAATTACGTTCTTCATCACTATTCTCCTTACTCCAAGTTATTGAAAAGGGCTTGGTATATTTTATCAGTCTCTTTTCCGTCACAGAAAGTAGCACATTCTTTAAACGTCTTAAGGAACTACCCTGCAGGTCTAGCTATTCTCTCTTTGCCAGTTCAGCTTTGAGTTCAGCTATAGACTGAGTCAACGCCACTGTGTCCGCCTGATATCTTTGTACTTTAACCCCACCGATGTGCAGTCCAGTCTGCTTAAGAACGTAGTTTTTTTCTTCTTCCAATTCCTCGATTTCCTCTTCGAGTGTCTGCAAGCGCCGCTTGATGTCGGCTAGACTCAGGTCATTTAGGTCATCCAATTAAAAACACCTCCAATTATTTAATGCTACCAAGCATTGATTTCATGGAATTGTAGGTCATTGGTCCAACAAGCTTCCGTTGAATCACTCCTTGAGAGTCGATGATAAAGCTGGTCGGAATAGATGCTACATCGTACGACTTACTAACCTTCCCGGTTTCGTCCAGAACCACTGGAAATGTAATATCATTTGCTTTCATAAAACTTGTTACATCTTCCCTGCTCTTTTCTGTATTGGTTAAATCAACAGCCAAGATTTCAATTCCCTTGTCCTTTTGATCAACATAGAATTTTGCCATATCGGGCATTTCTTGGCGACAGGGTGGACACCAACTTGCCCAGAAGTTCAAAATTACTTTTTTCCCTTTAAGACTTGAAAGTTTTATGGGATCTCCTTCTACGCTTTTCAACGCAAAATCCGGTGCTAAGTTTCCTTCTTCAAAACCTACTATTAATTGGTTTGTGTTAGAGGAAGTCGCATTCGATTTAGAGTCGGTATTTTGGGCACTATAGAATCCCCAAATAACCAAGCCAATAAAAGCAGCAACTGCTAAGTATTTCTTCATTGCTTCACGTCTCCTCTAGCTCACAAAATACGTAAATCTGGATAACCAAGCACTAATCTTCTGTAATTGGCCAGAGTACAATAATAGCCCCATACCCACCAAAATCCACCCGTTAATAGTAGAGAGCAACCCTAAGCGTCGATTAATGGATTTTACAACTTTAAAAGAATACGTGATGATTATGGAAATGGCTAGAAACGGGACTCCCAGACCCAGGGAATAAACTAAGAGCATAAACATTCCGCTATAAACCGTATTTCCAGAGCCGGCCAGTAAAAGGATAGACGATAAGGCCAATCCAACACAGGGAGTCCAGCCCGCTCCAAACGAAATCCCTAGGATGAAGGAACGCCAAGCTGAGGTCTCCTTCTTTTGTTTTCCTTCCCACCGTTTTTCCATCATCAGAAAACGAAGTTTCAGCACTCCTGCCATTTGTAAACCGAAGACGATAATTAATACTCCACTAACCTTCTGAATAAAATCTCGATTGTGAGCAAATAGACGGCCCACAGCACTAGCGGATGCCCCCATTATCACAAATATTATACTAAAGCCAAGGATGAAACTGATCGAACGAATCAATAATAGGCGTTTAGAAACCTCTATCCGATTATCAGAGAACGTTGAACCCGTAAGATTTGCTACATAAGCAGGAATCAAAGGAAACACACACGGTGATAGAAACGATAAGATTCCTGCCGTGAACGCAAATAGAACGGAGACCTCCTCCATAAAATTCCTCCCCAAACATCTTAATCAGCCCGGTTCTTCGGCCACCAAAAATCGATAATAATGCAAAATGCAGCAAGTATTAGAATGATGATCTGCAACTCGGAAAAGCCCAACCAAAAATACCGTTTCAATGGACTCAAAAACGCAATGAAAACCTGGCCAAGACTAAACCATATTAACGCCTGATTCAGGTCTCTAAGGTTAGCTGTACCTTTATCTTTCCTAAAGTAAAGTCGATACAGAAGTATTAGTAAAAGGATCTGACTCCCATAAACCCCTACCGTTTGTTGATTCCCCAAAAGAGCAAATAGTGAGTACACCATCATCCCGACTAAAGAGCCAGCAGCTATTAAATCCCCGTAAACCCCAATCAAGATATGCTCTTTCTTTGAATGATAATAGAAATATAGAAAAAGGAGAATAATTGCGAGCCAGATCCCAAGTTCTCCCCCAGAGTAGTATATGATCGATAAAGGATTGGTTACTACTCGCACCGGATCAAGAAGAAGTAGGCTGAATTTCCATGTTAGCAGTGCAATAACTATACTCTTTTCAATCGCTTCAATGATTCGTTCTTTAACTATTTCTTCTAAACCCGTGATTCTCTTTAAACGGTACCTTGCAACAAAATACCCGACGAAAACGGAAAGAATGATGACTAACCACTGAAGTTTGAGTACAAACGGTCCAAGTTGAAGACTAGAATTCATCTTTATTTTTATCCCCGTCTAAAAGTTTTTGAAGGTTTTCGATTTCCTCTTCTAAATCCTCTAATTGAATAATCATTTCAGGTTTAACTGAGTGAGCTGGCAAACGAGCTCGCAGGTCACTTAACGACATCTGCAGTTTTTGGAGATTCACTTCATTAATTGTTTTCTGATTTTCACCCATGGGCACTTTCCTTTCCCCCATCCTCACGGAAAGTAATCGCTCCCTGCATACAGACATCTACACACTCTTCACATTCAATACATAATTCGGAATTAACAATCGCCTTATGTGCCACCATTTGAATTGCGTTTTGTGGACAGGTATGAACACAGCGTTGACACCCACGACATAACTTCTCTAAGATATACGCCGACATCAAACCCCTCCCTCTAGCGTCCTCTTCCAACGCTCACTTCGTCTTACTTAATACTTATACTTTCCTGTAAACCATGCTCTATCCTCTAATAGCCAATTTTTTGAATTTGATCGTCATAGTACTCTAACCCTAAAGTGAGTAATTTTTTAATGGGTCGGCAATCAGGTCCCTGTACACGACCTGTTCGATTTTTTGCAATAGCCCCACATCCGCCACCACAGATTAAACTAACGTCACAGTCTTTACACTCTGGGATGGTTAGGATACTACGTTCTTGCCATTCTTTAACTTCTTGATCTTTAATCTGGTACTCCGGATAAAAAGTGCCTAATTTATATTCATCCTGTCCAGCGGACGCAGTACATCCATAAATGTCTCCATAGAGATCGAAGACCCATTCTGTTTTACACGCGGGGCAGGTATCGTACGTAGGCAAGTAAAGTTCGCTGGTCTGAACGAGATAATTGATTCCTTTAAATTCTGGGGTATGAAATTTCTTAAGAATTGGGGATTTTTCTGCTAACTCCATAAACATCGCCCAGTGCTCTGCATGACCTAATAGGTGCTGAGGAGTTGCATAACACTCGAATAATTCATAGTTACGACCAATAGCCGTTTTAAAACGTTGGGGGGGAAGATCAAGCCAACCTCGACTATCCAAATCTTCAGCCAAAAGCACCAAATCCTCAAAATTTGTCTTATCCACTACTGTGCGAAGATTAATCGGCACTTTCCTTTGGATTACTTCTTCGAGCCCCTCCATAATCCTATCATAAGTACCTTGACCGCCCGCGGTTGGGCGGCGTTGATCATGGACAGGTTTGGGACCATCAAGCGTAATTTGGATTTCCTTAATCTCAGCCCGCCCCAAGATATCCAGATATTCCTTTAGATCATATCCATTTGAAACAGCCGATATAGCATATCCTTTACGGGCTGCTTCTTTGACGATATAATCAATCATTTCCTTTTGTCTCGTTGAATTTTGTAAAGCCTCCCCACCAAATAAGGTGATAAACGGCTTTTGATCTGGAAATTGCTTGCCTAAATGTCTAAAGAAAGCGTCGACGGTATCCTTGCTTACCAAATCTTTTTTATGCTTAATCCCGTTTTCATAGCAATAGGGACAGGCTAGATTACAAGTATACGTGGGTACAAAAAGAACCTGAGGTGCAGTCTCATGAAGCGCTTTATTAAACTCCGGCCAACGCTCTTGCAGACGTTGGTCTTCAGCGGCCTTATCTAAGTAAAGGTAACCCCTCCTTTGCAAGTAACTCATGAACTCTGAATCCTCGACTGATTCTCCACGCTTCAAGGCCATCAGTTTCTCATAATCTTCTTCAGGGACAAGGTCAAATCCTCCCGAAAGCGAGTTCAAAATTGCATAAGGGAACTTTTGATTCTCTTTCATTGGTAAAATCAAATTATATTGACTAAAGTACATTTTCCCACCCATTTCTCATTAAAGTTCTTATCTTTTAAATAATCAATATGCTTCTTCTCCATATATCTTCACCACTAAAGGGTAAAATCCATGTTAAAAAGGCGACAGAACCTTTCTGCCGCCACACGAATCAGTCGTGACAACCCGAGACGATTTGGGAAGACTTCGAGCAACATTGAGCAACGGTGAGTGCTAGACTTGTGTTACAGCAGGCCGAAGATGTTGATGTGATTGGACGCATTCTTTCTCACCCCCTTTCAAGTAAAAACTTGAGTTACAGCAAAAAACTACAGAGAAAATATAAAGATCCTAACACCAATTAGGTTTTTCGCCCTTGAAAAGTACGACTAATCATTTTATACCCATTTTTCATATAGCGCCGTTCTTTAAACACATCTACTTTAGAAAAACCCGCTTGATTTAGGGCAGCTTCATATTCCTGAACGGTAATCGCTCCCCCAAAGCAGTCCGCGACGGCTTTGGGGTCTTCTCTTATTTCCTGTGGCAGAGGCAGCTCTGTCATGATATCTGAAACCACAAAGCGCCCGCCCTGCTTAAGAACACGATAAATCTCATGATAGACGGCGACTTTATCCTCGACATGGTTAATCGCGCAATTACTTAGAACCGCATCTAAACTATCATCTTCTAAGGGAATATGATCCATAGATGCTAAAAGAAACTCAACATTTTGGATCTGTTCATTATGAGCCCGTTCCTGAGCAAATCCGATCATTCGAGGAGTTATATCGAGCCCCCAGGCGAATCCCTTTGGACCGATACGTTGAGCTACTTCGATAGTTTCTCCACCACGTCCACAGCCTAAGTCAAGAACCTTTTCTCCCATTTTCAGTTCCAGATATATAATATTCCCGCCACAACTCAAATTCGCATTTACATCTTCAGTTGTATACCTTTTCACAATCTCGAAAGTCGACACGTTTTCCTCCACTCCCCAACCCTCTACGGGGTATACCACTCTCTTCATCTAATATATTGCATACAGCAAACCTCAAGTGTTTAAAGCTACATTTCCACTTTCCTCTAAAACTTTTATAGACTAGCCCCCGCTTGGAGTTTATTCAACACATGTTGCAGCTTTTGGCAATCCGGGCACCGATGACCTAATCCGCTCTCTTGACAGGTATTGAGACAGTTATTACCTGATTTTAGAAGGATATTGATCTCGTCTCCAGTTAAATCGATGTTCATATGGGAAAACCTCCTTAGATTAATTTCCTTACAAGTTTCCCCATTTATATATATTACTCTTAAAAGCGTAAACCTAATCACTTACTTTATCTGACTTCTTGTAGCTAGATAGCGTTCCGCATTGACTGCAGCTATAGCTCCATCCCCAACGGCGGTTGCGACTTGGCGAACGGTCTTACTCCGAACATCTCCAGCCACAAAGACACCTTCGATATTCGTCATCATCTCATCATTTCCCTCAATATATCCCCAGTCATTCACTTTCAACTGATCTTTCAGCATTTGCGTCCGAGGTGTCATTCCGATATACACGAATACCGCACTAGCCTTAACCACACTCATTTCATGAGTCTTGACATCTTCAATCGTAGCTCCAGTTAAATGTTTTTCCCCAGCCAGTGAACGCACCTCGGAATTCAAAAGGATTCTAATCTGATTATTTGCTTTTGCTACTTCTTGAGCAGTTTTTGACGCTCGCAAATTCTCAGAATGGTGAATAATCGTAACGTGCTTTGCAAATCGAGAGAGGTAAACCGCTTCTTCCAGGGCAGAGTCCCCACCTCCGACAACAACAACATTCTCAGCATCTTGATACATTGCACCGTCGCAAGTGGCACAATAGTGTACTCCATTTCCACGGAAATCCGCTTCCCCTTCTATGGGAAGGCGCCGAGCCTCAGAACCTGTGGCAACCACCACGACAGGTGCACGATAAATCGCGTCTTCTGTCACAATTTCCTTAATTGCCTGGCTTAAGTCGATATCGAAGACCTCTTTCAGGTCATGAATTTCAGCTCCAAAGCTTTTCGCCTGCTGAATCATGTTTTCCATTAAAGCTTTCCCACCAAGGGTTCCTGGCGTACCAGGATAATTGGCTATGTGGTACGTAGTGGCTGCTTGCCCGCCCGGGAGACCTTCATCAATCACTATCGTCCTCAACTTAGCGCGAGATGAATAAATTGCTGTGGTTAAACCTGCTGGGCCGCCACCCAAAACAAGCACATCGGCTTCAATTACTTCTTTTTCAATTTGCTCATTTTCTATGCCTAGTAAATTCTCCAAAGTCACTCGCAATAGAGATTTAGCGATGTATCCGCCCAAGCGTTCGCCAACCTCTTGGCCATTTTCAAAGAAAAGAACAGTCGGGCTACCTTTTACCCCAAAGCGCTCTGCTAATGGACGGTGCATTTGGCGCATCATCTTGACGAACTTGACATGAGGGAATTTCTCAGCCATTCTTTCGTAAATTGGAGCAAGCTGTTCACAGGGGGGACAATCCTCAGAAAAGAAATCTAAGACTAACAAACCTTGATGATTCTTTAATTCATATTCAAATTCTTCTGTCGTTAAATGAAAAATAGTTTCATTCATATTACTACTGCTCCTTTGCACGTTAAAGTGTATTACTCAGATTAGCTATTATCCCTACTCACACTTTTATATATACCTATACCCCCTAAGGGTATCTAATGAGTATATAAATAATATATTCAAAGTTAAGTGATTTGTCAATACAACTTTAACTTGTCAGTGAGTTTGATCATGACATTTATGGCAAGAATCTGCTCCTTGTTCCTTCGGGTTTTGCTGACAATTACTTCCCAGGACTTGAGGTATATTGAACGTTTTTCCTGTGACACGACTCACTTGAAGCCACTCGTTTTCTTTATGACGTAGAAAGGGCAACTCTTCCCCCTTTTCAGAAAGGAGTATTTCATCTCCGAGTTCCGAGGATGGAAAATTCGTATTGGTGATTTTCTCTTCAAAAGCTACGTCTTGATGACTAACAATTTTTTTGGTTTGCGGAAGTTTTTCCGAGGTTCCGTGACAATCCATGCACTTAATATGCACTGCATCATATTGTGAGGTCCATAATTTGTTATCTCCCATGACATCCTGACGTGTATGACAGTCAATACAATCGAGGCTTACTTCACACTGAGCGAATATTTCACCCGGCAAGTAGTAATCTTGCACGCGATCCGAATTTGTAATTTCGCCTGCTGTCCAATCTCTGATTATCTTACTTTCATCCTCGCGTACGGTGAACTTCATATTGATGGGATCATGTGTTCCTTGATTATGGCATTGATTGCACTGCGTGTACGGAATTTCGGTCGTTAAACGATGTGTCATTCCACGTCCGCTTGTGTTGCCCTCTAGCGTAACGTCATCACCTGCGTAGTCATGTGTGGGATTCGTTAAGACATGACATACCTCGCAACCATTTCCTTCAGCGTAATTATGAGCGCTACTTAAAGCACTATTTTGGGCACTACTCCGATCATTTTGTGTAACAAAGGTAGGAATATTACCCCCACTTTGATGACATTGACTTAGGCAATCTTGCTTAAACAAATTTTCTTTGGGCCTTCCCTCTAAAGGATTGGGAAAAAGGAACGCAAGTTGTCCTTTCGTTAGATTGGGGACATCCTTGGTTTTATCTATACCTAACATAATGCGTATGGAACTTAACTCTCCTGCTTTCGTGGACATTATGGATGTCTTTACAAGGTCCACTTCATTTTTCTCAGTTTCTTGGTTGCCACTATGACACGACACACCATCTA
The DNA here is from genome assembly GCF_055378975.1 of Desulfitobacterium elongatum. Classification (NCBI taxonomy): domain Bacteria; kingdom Bacillati; phylum Bacillota; class Clostridia; order Eubacteriales; family Desulfitobacteriaceae; genus Desulfitobacterium; species Desulfitobacterium elongatum. Next base: position 2,547,782 of record NZ_AP038772.1, read on the forward strand.
CGCCTGTTCCTCCACAGCTTAAAGTCACAGCATCTAACGAGCCAGGGTGACCTTTTCCATTCATTTGGGAATGTGCAGTTTCTTTGTCGAGTGACAAAGGATTTCCACCATGACACACTGCACACCCAAACGTATTACTAGGATGAGAATCCGAAATTTCTTCGATTCCAATATGGCACGTTTTACAACGTTCGACTTGACCATTAGGCAGGACGAGATTGATGATCTCAGGTTCTCGATTTTCATAACTTTCAATTTCTTGGTCAAGTTTCTTTTGGCCTTCTAAATCTTTTGCATAGCCCAACTCTACTTTTAAATGGGCGATTTGTTGTACAAAATACTTTTCCTGATATGTTGTCCAGTCCTTAGTGGACTCCTGTTTTACCGTAAGTATTACCATGAGGACGAGTAAAAGGCTTGTTAGTAAAAATAATTTCTTTTCCATAATTTACTTCCACCAAAATTCTTTCAGAAAGAACACCATAAGAAGAACGAGGGTACTGCCAAAGAGGGTTATAAAGACAGAGTGGCCGAATTTGACTCCGAAGCGGTCAACAAGCCACGGTAACCCCAAAAGTCCTGTAATAACAATCACAGGATAAATAATCGCACCTAACCACGTCGGAAGATAAAGCAAAAGGATTTGGATAGGGCCAAAAATCCAGGGTGCAACTGCGTGCCCGACGGCAGGTGCTAGATTGCTCGATCCAATACCTGGCGCAAACTTCAGGGCGAGCGCGGTACAGAAAATCAAAAATAACAGTGTCGCGATTCCCTCTTTTTCAACAAGCCGTTTTATAGGTGAACGTTCCATCAGGTCTCCCCCCTAGAGTGGGCGTACTCCCCCATCTTTACGGATACGCCAGAAATGATAAAGTTGTAATAAAAAAGCAACTAATGGAAACAGGAAACAATGCCAAACATAGACAATGAGAGTACTGCCCCCTAGAGCTGAAGGCCGACCCAATAGGATCTGAGAAATTGGCAGCCCTATACCCGGGATTAATTCTAAGATACTAACCGCCACAGTTGCTGCAGCACCACTTTCTTGGGAACCGCGTAGAAGGTATCCGGTGAAATCTAAAATTAAAACCAAAAGGAGAAGACCCACCCCCACAAGCCAATTCAACTGCTTGGGTGGCTTATAAGAGTGAGTCCAGACAACGCGTAGCATATGCAAGTTGACGGTGACAACCATAACTTGACCTGCCCAGAAATGGAGATTCCGTATGACTCCCCCGTAAGGGATAACAGATGCAAGATTGAGTATGCTATTGAACCCTGTACCTTCCCCAGGTTGATAATGGAACATTAATAGAAGTCCTGTGATCCCCAAGACTAAGAAGGCCAAAAAGGTTAATCCACCTAGACAAAAGGTATACACAAGGGAAAGAGCCACTTTGGCAACATAACGTGGTCTTATATGATTAAAAAAATTCGACTGACTTTTCATTTTGCCCGCGCATCCATTTCTACCTTTTTTGCAGTATTCACAATCAACGAACCATCAGGTTTAATCTCAACGGCCACGCGCGAAAGAGCCTTAGGGGCAGGACCTGAGGTTGGCCTGCCCTCCCTGTCATAGATACTTCCATGACAGGGACAAAGCCACTGTCCCTTTTCTGATTGATACTTAACCTCACAGCCTAGATGTGTACAGGTTGCAAGGACAGCCATACTACCTAGATCATCTCGTTTTACCCAAGTACGCGTATTCGCTACTTGTTGCCAGTCCGTGTTGATCTCCAACTCTTTATTATAAGTTACAATAGGGGATTGTGGCTGGTCTTCGTCACTTCTAAGATATTTAACCAGAGGCTCAAGCGACAAAACGCCAGTTGCTACGACTCCTACCCAAGCAAGGCGGAGAACCGTACGTCTGGTCCATTGATATTCCTTTGGCATCTCCAAGCGCCCCCCTTAAAACCAGCTGGACGATTGACCTGCATAGGTCATGACGTAACGCACGAAAAATCCGCCCAATAAGACCAGAAAGCTACTACTCAACGTAATTGGTACCGCCCACTTTACAGGAATTTTGCCTTTAAGTTCGAGTAATTCCAGTATTAGGGGCAGGATTAAGCCTAGTCCAACAATACAAAGCCAAAAAATCCAGGCAAAGTCACCAACTAACAAAGACCTAAACGCACTAGCTTCACTTAAAGAACTCGACCTTCCAAGGATAAACATTAACCCAAAAATTATACCTTCGACAACAATTAATATTAAATCAAATCGAACCAGAAAATTCAATTCTCCATGTCGGGCACGGTTTCTGCGACTGAACGAAGCCAGTAAAATTACAGCAGCTATCCCTGTAGACAAAGCTGACACAAAAAACAATACAGGAAGTAAGGGGGTAGACCATAATGCTCGTTTTGCGGCATTAAGAAGGATACCTGTGTAGGAGGCCACAATTACTGCCAAAACGGGCATGAATTTGGCAAATCGGTTCTTCCATCGTTCCCCGTTTTTCAGGCGTCCAAGGATTTGAACCTTTTCTGGAAGCCAGAGATAAAAGTAAATAAAGCTCAAACCTGTAAACAAAAAAATTGCCCAACTTCCATAGGACATAGGTGATTTAACTTGTAACGTGAGAAACAACTGGTAAAAGTTAAAGGGGCTTCCCAAATCCAATAACAACATACCGGTTCCCATAGCAATTGGAAAAGGTGAAATATAGGCACCCCAGCGACTAATCCGCTCAAACGCTTCGCCGCCACGAAGCAAAGCTATATTAGAAGTTAACATCGCTCCAGCGCTCAGTCCTGCGGTGAAGAGGTATATAACAATCATTAAACCCCAGGTTACTTCCACTAAGGATACCTCCTAGTTGGTTATTGATGTCCATGTTTAGCTGGACGAGTTCACTTTCCTTCAGGTATTTCGGGAACAAGTTCATCGATATAGTAAATGTTCGGTCCGGTTCCTAAGGGTTTTAATAACTGACGAGTCGGATACTTTGACAGTAACTTTGAAACGATACTCTCTGGGGCATTCAAATCGCCAGCCTGGCGCGCCTTGCCCAAACAAGTATGAACGCATGCAGGCTCTAGACCTTGCTCCAGACGATGTAAACAGAGTGTACACTTATCTGCCTTTCCCGTTACAGGATTAGGAAAACGCGCATTGTAAGGGCAGGCCGTTATACAGTATTTACACCCAATACATTTGCTGTCATCAACAATGACGATTCCATCCAGCCTCTTTTGAGAGGCACCCGTTGGGCAAACATCTACACAGGTTGGGTGATCACAATGCATACAATTTCCGGGTTCAAACATCTCCTTAACCTTAGGAAACAGACCTTGAACTCCACTCCCCTTTACCCAATTACGCGTGTGCCCGAGTGGTACTTCATTTTCGGCACGACAAGCCACCATACAAGCATCGCAATCGATGCAACGCGACGTAATAATGACAAACCCCATGCGCATTGTCATTTTCTTTCCTCCTAAGCCTTCCTCACTGAGACGAACGTTTCACTTAAAGCCGAACCCCCTGAAATAGGATCTGTGACTGTTTTGTGCAAGGCTGAATCACTTGCCCCTAGACCATAGGCCACTTTTAATCCTTTGCTGATGTGCCCAAAGCCGCCAACCATAAATATACAATCGGGGCGGATCCCCTCTGTCACATTGACCTTAATTTGAACTTTTCCAACCTCACTCTCGATAACCACGTCATCATCCGTTTTCACACCAAGCTTTTGAGCAACTGAGGTATGGATTGTTGCCTTATTCTCAGGATAAACCTCTAAAAGCCATCGATTATTCTGGGTAAACATCTGAGTGTGTTGGGCCGTTTTTCCCGTGAGGAGGTAGTATTGATCTGGGTTGGGCCGTGGCGGCTCGTCCCAAGTAGGTATTGACTTCTTCCCCATTTGCGCCATGATACTTGAAGAGATTTCGATCTTGCCACTACTCGTTTGGAATTCAAAGTCTTTATAAAAATCTTTTTTAAAGTTCTTTTCTTCGTAATGTCCAGCTTTCTGTAATTCCTCAAGGCTTACCTGAAAGGGTTCTAATTGCAAATTGAGCAAATCCTTTTCATCTTTATAGGGTAAGAATTCCCCAAGCCCGAGCTTATCCACTAACTCCTTATAAATCATCAAGCTGCTTTTTGTATCATAAAGAGGCTCAATTACAGGCTGACGAATAAAGATTTTATTGCCAATTGGAATCAACCCGTCATAGCGTTCTAGATAACTGGATTCCGGGAGAATGACATCGGCATAATAGGCAGTATCATTTGCTTGAATATCAATTACGCCCACAAAATCTAACTTCATCAGAGCGTTTATGGTTTTTTGACGTTCGGGAATAGAGAGCACGGGATTTTGGCGCGAAATGAGCCATCCCTTAGCCTCGTAAGGTTTACCGGTCAAAATATTATCTCGCATGGTTTGGATAACCCCGTAGGATAAGGGAACCAGAGGATATTGCCAAGGCACCCCATCTAGGCGCATACCCTGAGCAGGTGGAAACGGAGGATGAGAAAGGACTCCGAGTTTAACGGTATTGATTTCCTGATCTGGAATTAATCCACCCGGTTGCGCCCAGTTTCCGATTAAAGCATTGAGAACTGCAATGGCTCGTTCCGTTTGAAACGAATTAGTGAAATTCGAAGTACGCCAATTTGGATGAGCGATAGCGGCAGGAGCAGCCGCTGCAAAATCATGGGCAATCCGCCGAATTGTGTCTGCCGAGATCTCACACTTTTTCTCTGCCCACTCGGGGGTATACTCTTTGACCTCGTTCGCTAAATCCTCAAATCCTTGAGTGTATCGATCTACGAACTCTTTGTTATAGAGATTTTCACCGATGATAATATGAATCATCGCCAGAAAGAAAGCGGAATCTGTTCCCGGGCGAACAGCTAACCATTCGGTAGCCTTCGCAGCAGTCTTGCTGAAGCGGGGATCAAGAACTATGACCTTAGCTCCCCTGGCAATCATCTCAATCATTTCCTGGGTCTCATTATTAGAAATCCCTTCGGCCAGATTTCGTCCAGTAAAAATGATATACTTACAGTTACTGTAATCCGTCCCTGGCTGTGGTACCCCATAGGTATACAAGAATCCTGTTGTCATCGCATTAAAGCATAAGCTTCTTTGTGTCCCATAGTTAGGTGTCCCGTAAGCCTTTAAAAGGATCTCGAAAAACGGTTGGGATAGATTATCCGTGGAATTGAACATCATTGCTTTAGCGCCATACTTGTCTTTAATCTTATTCATCTGGTCAGCAGTATAGCTTAAGGCCTCATCCCAGGATGCCTTACGCCATAACCCGCTTCCCCGTGCTCCAGCCCGAATGAGCGGAAACTTAATTCGATCTGGGCTATATAGCGTTTCGATGCCTGCATTTCCGCGGGGGCATAGTTTCCCGAGGTTATTTGGATGGTTAGGATTCCCTTCTAATTTTTTGACCTCGCCATCAACTATCTTTGCAATAACCCCACAGCGCCAAACACATTGTTCACAGATGGAGTGTATATACTTTGTATCCCCAGGCGTTGACTGAACGGTGTTATCTGCACCCCAGCTTATATTCGGTGATAAGAGAGTTTTTCCAGCCGTTGCTCCGAGAGCTGCAGCTCCAACTGCACCTTTGATAAACGTACGGCGACTGAATAATTGGTCCCAAGTATAAACTTTGGACACCTTTAAACCTCCCTTCCTTCAGAACTGAGATTCTCTAGTTTGGCTTCACTCGATTGTTCTGCAATTTTTGAACCGATATAGAATACTAGCGTAAATAAGACAAAGAGTGTAATAAACAACCAGTGATTCACCTGAAATAAATCTTCAAGTGTCTTTTGTCCGTAAGAAGCCATGGTAGAAATTTTTAGAAAGATAGAGGGATAAGTAACACCAAAAATAACCCCTCCCGTGAGAAAGCCTAAAAGTCCCGGAATCAAATAGTCTAAATTTCCCTGACCACAACCTGTGATCAACGTACCCGGTCAGGTGCCAGCTAAGGCCATACCTGCGCCAAAGAGCAGTCCTCCAATGAGATTACCTACGATATAAGTCGATGGTACTTGATCCAGCTGGATCAAGCCCAAATCCTTTAAGGCATAGATACCAACTAGACCCACAGAAATGCCAGTCATCATGAACTTCATGATGGTGTTATCCTTAAAACGGAACTGATTGACGATACGATGATAATGTCCAAGCCCAGCCTTCTGGAGTGAAAACGCAAAGAAAAATCCAATAACTAAAGGCACGATATACGCTGTCATTTAATAATCCCTCCCGTATAAAAGCTTCGTTGTGATAATGCCGGTAACAAATAACCCTCCAATGAAAATGAGCCCCGCTGGAGAAAGTTGCATCGTTCCGGAAATGGCCAAACCACTAGTGCACCCACCTGCAATCCCCGCCGCGAACTCGAGGATGATTCCTCCGATAAAAATCATGAACCAGCGTTTAGCTTTACTCGGTCCAAATTTTTGAGTCCATTGCTGATCTGGCATCATCCTAAACTTGAAATCCTTAGACCATTTGCTTGAAACAAAGGCACCCAAAAGCATACCGATAAATAAAACAACTTGAAAGGAGATAACAGGTGGCATCTGGTATTTAAAATACATCGAATTCGCCCAGCTTAGGTGAAATATATTCGCTAGCATGCTATCGATGCTTTCTATTCCACCTGAAGACCCAATCGTCTTATCTGCCAGAAGATAAGATGCTGTAGCCGTTATCCCTAACAGCACGCCCGCAACCCAAGGAGACCACGTTTTTCTCTTCATAAGTTGATTCAAACCCACTTTTTTCCCTCCTTCTAATTACCTATTTCTTATCCATTTCCCGAAGCTGATTTAGAGCCTTTTCCGGCAAATGTGAGACTACTTCTAAGAGCTGAGCGCCATCTTCACGCTGAAGAATACTTTCTAGGGCTAAGATCGTTGACATGTCACTTTTTTCTAAACGCGTTAGTACCTCTTGTGCTTCAATCGGAAGTGAATTCAGGGAGATTACTTTTCCTTTTCCTGAAAATAGCGTCCAAAGCCACAGTCCTTTTTTCCATCGCAGAAGAAGTACCCCTAAAATAAAGAGCACAAAAACATCTATAATTCCAATCGCCCATGCTAACCAAGGCGTTTTGTCTTGTAAATATTTATTAAAATCAATTAAATCGAAATTCGAGCTTGCCCCTGGGGGCACTTGAGTAGCCGCAGCTGAAGGAGCCGTTGTTCCAGCTGAATCCCCGGGACTATTCCCTGCATTGGGCGATGGGCTTCCTGCGCTCGAAGCTCCGGTGGGGGCAGCACTTGACGCTGAACCGCCATACTTCGCAACGCGTGTAGCGGTATCTGAAGGATGACAGGAAGAGCAGGATTGATCCGATTGAGCTAAGGGCTTAGCAATGACGCCTGCATGAGCCTTCGTTTTGTCATTTTCTGTTGCTACCCCTAGGTGACAGGCTTGGCAAAAGTCTCCAAAGGCGTGCTGTACGTGCCAATCCCCTTTTTTTGAGACGGGATCTTCACCTTTAACCTCATGACAAGTTTTACAAGATGAGGTTGATGCACCACAGGCTGCTTGAGCCGTTTTTTGTGGTACTAAGTAATAAGAACTTGCTAGAAAAACACTGAATAGACAGAAAAACGATAAAAACAAAATCCACTTTTTTTTATTCACGTTCTCTCAACACCTCACATCATTTATTGGCTTAATAACTTGATGCGCTTAAATCAATAGATCACCCCCCTTGACATTGTCTAATATAGCGCTCTACCGAGGATCACAGTTTTCATCAAATTGATTTAGTTGGCCTTATAGCAAAGAATCTCCATTTGAACATGTTGGTCTTTTCACATAAATCTGGTATGTGGTATTGGGTACAGATAGAAGGCCCTCCTTTTCCCCCACCCCCTAGGGAGGGGGTTACATCAAATATACCTCTGCTTTATAAATACGTCAATACACTATTACGACTTATTTTCAGCTATTTTATTATATTTGGAGCATCAACATAAATCTAAAATTAAAAGAGTGCCTCCATACAGAAGCACCCTAATCTCGCCGAAATTTATAAATAAAGTCAAAGTTTATTGGTTTAATTTCATTAACCTTTCAACTGCTTTATTCATGACATCCTGCTGATTCTCGCCTTTTTCCATAGCCTCAATCAAACATGTACTAGCGTAGTGTTGAGCAACAACGACAGAAACCTTTTGCACTGCAGAACGAATAGCGACCAATTGAAGCAGAATCTCATCGCAAGTCTTTTCTTCTTCGATCATCCGCTCAACAGCTGCAACATGCCCCCTAACGGTTTTAAGACGAGTCAATATTTTCTTCGTTTCATTAGGATCTATACTTGCCATATCTTGTCCTACTTTCTTTTACACACTCCCCTGACCCTCAAAGTTTCAGGATGTTTCCCAATCAACTCGGCAACAGTACCCATAATATTTAAGCCTTTTTCCTTCATCAAATACAGAATCACCACATTCTCTATCTTTTCAGATCCACACCAATGATTATAACCCAACTATATATTCAAGCACAAAGTTTCTCAATATTTTTATTGATTCTTAATTCTGAAAAAGTCCTTTCGTTGCTTATTTTGATTCTTCCTCAAAAGATTCTTTAATTTTATCAAAATTATAGTCAGGAGCCAGTTTACTGATATCTTTCATTTTCGTTTCTGGTGGAACATTGTTAGAAATTTTGAATTCATAATAAAAATCTTTGATATTCAAATTAGTAGCTTGTGCTGCTTCGTTAATTGTCATATATCCTTTGACTTCATCAAACCCAATAACTTCTCCTGTCTTCAATTGTTCAGGTATGACTTGGTAAATACCTACAGCCTGAAATATTAATATTGAGCCAAAGAACAGAGCCATAACCAAAATAATTACTATTATGGGCTTAATGCTCTTTTTACCTTCTTTATTTTCAAGAGCCCCCGATACTGGACAGCTTAGAATACAGGTCTGGCAATTGATACATTCTGCTGTCGTAACGTTAGAACTGTGCTGGACATCAATATTCACTGGGCAGACTCTATTACATTTTCTACAATCTATACAGAGACTCTCGTTTCTAACGACCCTAAAAGGACTCAATTTTCCTAGAATTCCATAAAGAGCTCCCATAGGACAAAGGTACTTGCAAAAAAAACGGTCATAGAGAAGTGAACCCAGAATTGAAATCATTAATAATATCAAACCTACTGCATATTCCGACCATACACTTTCTAAGCCTGCCGAAAGATGATTATAAGCAGCCCATGGGTCATAAGGTGACATCCAAAGACCTGCAGTTTTCCAGGCATAAGCTACTGTCAATATGAGAACAACATATTTCAAATACCTTAATGGTTGATCCACCATAACGGGTAGTATGTATTTTCTCTGGAATAATTTCTTTCCCAGTTTCCCTGAGTATTCTTGAATTACGCCAAAGGGACATATCAGGCCACAAAAGCTACGTCGAAACACTAGAGCTAAAATAACCGTTATTCCGAAAAGAATCATCGTGCCTGCGAAAATTTTACTGATGAAACTCCCCGTCGCAAACAACTGAAATATACTTTCTAAGCCACCATAGGGGCATAAAGCATGAGCTGAAGGAGCTTTTCCTCCACCCAACACTTGATGCATGGAACTTTCAAAAGTTACATAAGCCAGGATAAGGAAAAGTAGAAGCAGTCGTAACCATTGTATCCGCATATTTTCTTTCATATAATCCTCTCCTCATACAAATGACGAGTATATCGATAGTCCATTGCTCCATAAGACAATAGCTGCAAAGCTTAAACTTCGCTTTGCAGCTATTCCTACGAATTTATATGTTAAAATCTACTTCCCACACCTGCTCCGTAACCCATTCCTCGGCCAAAACCTTGTCCTCTACCTTGTCCATTCATCATTCCATTACCAAATCCAGCGCCGCATCCCATTCCAAATTGCGCATTACCGATTCCATAACATGTTGTCTGATTGTTTTCGATAGCACTGTAAATCGCATCTGCCTGTTCTTGTGTTAGATTTCCCTCTTTAACACGCTGGTCTAACACCGCTTTTTTCTGTTCCAGAATTTCCTGTTTAAAGGGGTCGAGCTTCCCAGCTTCATCGGCAATTGTTCCGTAGGTTTTACCCGTAGCTCTTTCAGCACTTACCTCTTCAACCGTTTTTCCAGTCAGGCCGGAGACAATCTCCGCGGGTGTCTTCAATTCGGCAGCATAAGCTGTTCCAGCTACTCCGAGAATCCCCAATGTTGTAACCAAAGCAATAAGTTTTGTCTTGAGTTTCATACAATACACTCTCCTTTTTATTTTCGGTTGTTCCCTTCAACCTTGATTGCATTATACGAGGCAATTATGGCAAAACTTTGTCAAAAGTTCGAAACAAATTTGTCATTTTGGTTTTCATACTTTTGTAACAATTTGATTCCGACTACCTGATATAATCAGATTATAATAAGATGTTCTGGAGGAATTGAAAATGAACCGTACGATCCTTATTGCCGATGATCATGAGGGGATTCTCGATATACTTAAAAGTTACATTACCAAAGCGGGGTTTACTCCGATCTTAGCTCATGATGGGGAAGAAGCCCTTAAACTATTTATAGAATACTCACCTCTTCTCCTCTTACTGGATGTAATGATGCCAACGAAAGATGGTTTTGAAGTCTGTCGTGAAATCCGCCAAACCTCTAATGTCCCCATTATTATGATTACGGCGAAAGGCGAGGATGCCGATCGAATCATGGGGCTTGATATCGGAGCGGATGATTATGTTGTCAAACCCTTTAGCCCGGGTGAAGTCATGGCCAGAATTCGCGCTGTCTTAAGACGTCTTGACCTTTCGGAGGAAGAAAAGAAAGATATCATTCGTTTTCCTGGTCTTGAGCTCAATATCTCAGACTATGAAGTCAAGACCAATGGGCAACCTACCAATCTAACCAAGAAAGAAATAGAAATTTTATGGCTATTAGCCACTAACCCTGGGAAGGTTTTTTCACGAGATAATCTCTTAAACAGTATTTGGGGCTACGACTATTTTGGAGATACCCGCACAGTGGATACCCATATTAAACGGCTCAGAGCGAAACTAGACATCTCTACCGAAACCTTTGACTGGGATATAAAAACCATCTGGGGAGTGGGTTACAAGTTTGAGGTGAAGCATGTTTAGAAAACATATAGCCTTTCAACTAATGGCTGGCTTCGTTCTGATCGTCTTGATTTCCATGCTAACCATTGGGACATTCTTTATTCAGATGTTTCGTCAATATACCTTTGAAAGCCATCAATCAACCCTGTTAACCCGTGCACACAGCATCTCAGAAATGATGTCCGAAAACGCGCAAGGCAACAGTTTCATGAGAGGTTATGGTGGATTGATTCGATTCCTTGATACGATGTCTGAGGCAAAAGTCTGGATTACCGACACTGAAGGAAACCCTGCTCTAATGTCAGGAATGGGGATGGGGATGATGGGCTCTGGTCAGGGTATTTCCACTCAGTCTGAGCCACTGCCTGCCGAAGCGGATAATGTCATCAAAGCCGTGCTTTCTGGAAAAGAGTCCGTGAGTGAAAGCTTCAGCAGCGTCTATAATGAATCAACACTAACCGTCGGGGTTCCAATTTTAAACTCGGATAAGCAAGTAATCGGTGCTGTACTTTTGCATGCTCCTGTCACTGGAATTACAGAGACCTTAAACCGGGCTGTTCGTATCTTAGTTATCAGTCTGCTTGCTGCGCTCATTCTTGCCGTCGGCTTAGGCTTTTTTTTCTCCGCGCGCTTCACTCGTCCATTAAAGGCCATGAATCAAGCAGCCCTCGAAATGACACGTGGAAACTACTCAGCACGGACAGGAATTAACCGCCTTGATGAATTGGGGCAGTTAGGTAACTCCCTTGATCATCTGGCCGCAGAACTTAGCCATACCATAAGTCAACTTTTCCAAGAGAAGGGCAAGATGAGCGACATGATTTCGAGTATTTCTGAAGGGATCATAGGGTTTGACCTAAACCTCAAACCCATTAACATTAATGAAGCCCTTCCAGGAATTATGAATCGACCCATTCCCTACATGGAAGAGACTCTCATCAGAGATATTGAAACACTTGGAATTGCTTTCAGTCTTAAAGAAGTTATGGAAAATAAAAAAACCTCCTATGTCCTAAAGGATTGGAACGGTAAAAAGCTAAAATGGACCTTATCTCCCATCATAGATCAAGATAAAAAAGTGACCGGCTGCGTGGTACTGATCCAGGATATCAGTGAAAGCGAACGTCTAGAACAATTCAGAAAGGATTTTGTCGCTAATGTCTCTCATGAATTCCGTACCCCGCTTAGCGTTATAAAAGGCTCCCTTGAAGCTATTATAGATGGTACAATTGATCAACCAGAAGAGATTCAACGTTACCATAAGAGAATGCTTTCAGAAACCCGAAGCCTTGAGAGACTTGTTAAAGACCTATTGGAACTTTCTCGTCTTCAATCTGGAAAAGTCTCCATTATTAAAGAAAAAGTCCATCTTCCCTCACTTCTTGGGGATGCTGTAAAAAGCCTTCAAACCGTCGCCGATAAAAAAGGGATACGGATAGATTACGTGCAAGACACATCGAACATCCCCCCGATCTGGGGTGACTATGACCGGTTAAGACAACTTTTTGTTATTTTCTTGGATAATGCTGTGAAATACTCTCCAGAAAATACAGTAGTTACGGTTGAATCCAAAGCCGACGAAAGAGTTGAGATTACGATTCGTGACCAGGGCTATGGGATTCCGGAAGTTGAGCTTCCTTATATCTGGGACCGATTTTACAAAGTGGATAGAGCACATCGAGGAAATGGAACAGGGCTGGGCCTTGCCATTGCTAAGCACCTTATTGAGCTACACAAAGGCGCTGTTTCTCTACAAAGTGAGTTGAGTAAAGGGACATTAGTAAAGATAACACTTCCAATGGTTTAAAGGGGAGGGCACTTTTCTTACGCTGAGGGATTGTAGGAACTTCTGAAAGAACTACCAAATATGAATAACAAGAGAATGCAAATAATAATTTATTTCACTAAGCTCTTTACTATAAAACATCCAATCTCTATAATAATTATTAGATAGTGATTTTCAGAACTTTTATTGAAAGTAAATAATCAATATATTCCTCAAGTTGTTTTAAATTCACAAAGAGGAGAGTAAGATGGAGAATAATGCATTTCATTCCCAACGGAAATGGAACTTCGGATTTATTCTATTTCTTACATTGTTGGTCGCCCTCCTTTCTCAGATAAGTATCCGTCTTACGCTACTCTTTGCACTAGGAATAAGTTTAGGTTTTGTCTTACAAAAGTCTCGTTTTTGTCTTGTAGCTGCTTTGCGCGATCCACTATTGATCGGTATGACTCAACTCACTCGAGCCTTTCTTTTGCTTTTGGGGATTAGTATCCTTGGCTTTGCGATAGTGTACTGGGGAGCGTCGCAGAAAAATATCCCACTGGCTCTCAATGTTTTTCCCATGGGCGTGCATACCGTTGTCGGTGGAATGTTGTTCGGGATAGGAATGGTATTGGCCGGCGGGTGTGCTACCGGAATTTTAGTACGTATTGGGGAAGGCTTTGCAATGCAAATGGTGGCTTTTTTAGGTTTTGTTGTAGGCTCTGTTTTGGGAGATCGATCATTGATAAACTGGAAAAACACCTTTGGTGAATCACCGGGGATTTTCTTGCCCGATATTTTAGGTTGGTTTATAACCCTTATTCTGGAGATCACTGTATTATCTGCCTTATGGATGTTGGCTAGATGGTGGCAAAAAAAACAATTAGGAGAATAGGTGAACAACTGTGGCTCGTTATTCAATAGATATATGGGGAGAAATGTGTCCAATTCCCCTAATTAAAGCAAAAAAGAAATTGTTGTCTATGCAATGCGGAGATATTTTAGTCCTTGAGACTGAACACAGTTGTACCTCAAGAGGTATTGTCGTTTGGGCAAAAGCCAATCAGTATATTATTGAAGAGGAAGAAGTGGCCAATGGAATATGGCATCTTGAACTTACGAAAACGCATGATTAGGAAGAGTGTAAAGCGATGAAAAAGACTTTGCAGACAATCATCCATGGACCTTGGGCTTACTGGATCGGAGCCATTATTTTAGGTGTGCTTAATATACTTGTACTAATCGTGAGGCGTGAACCTTGGGGAGTCACTTTAAATATCGAGATCTGGGCGGAATGGATCGGAACTAACCTTGGAGTGCTCAATGACCGGGGATATACGTTTAAGGAATTAATGACTTCCTCTGGAACCTATTTGAACTTCGGATTACTGCTCGGTTCTTTTTGGGCAACTTTGGTCGCTTCGCAGCTTCGATTTCGGCCAATTCGAAATAAGAAATTCTTTTTTTCTGCCCTGATCGGTGGACTCTTCATGGGTTACGGAGCTCGGATTGCTTATGGTTGCAATGTAGGCGCCCTGTTGAACGGAATTGCTTCTAGCTCTCTTACCGGATGGATTTTTGCAATCGCGACATTTTTAGGAACTTTGCTAGGTTCAAAACTTCTCCTTAAATATTTAATGTAAAGAGAGACAGTTGCACTGTCTCTCTTTACATTTTCACTATTCTTTTAACAAAGGCAGCTTTCCTCAGGACTCGTAAGGAATTTAATAAATAGCTTTGTTTTGGTCGAAAGGGATCGATTTATTGGATAAACGAGATTAAAGTTTATGGGCATTTCTAAATCGGTAATGGTAAGAACTCTAAGTGATCCAGTATAAGCTTCTTTGCGAACCGCGAGACGTGGCACAACCGATCCGCCCAATCCAGCTTCAACCGCAGATTTAATGGCATAAGTATTCCTCATTTCAGTAATTACGTTCAGATGATTCAGGGAATAGCCTTCACGTGCTAAAGCCGATGCCAGAACTCTCCGGGTACCTGATCCATCTTCTCGAAGAATTAACGGATGTTTGAGGAAGTCTTGAAGGGAAATAACATCTCCTTTAGCGGGATATTGAGGAGGTGCAATAAATACTAATTCATCCGATGTGACAGGAAGCGCTTTAAGTGTAGAAGAATCTGGATCTCCTTCCACAACTCCGATATCAACTTCTCCAGACATAACCATGCGCAGTACTTCATCGGCATTAGAAATATTCAAGTTAAGCTCAACCTCTGGGTGCTCTTCTTTAAACAAATAAATCGTGCAAGGAAGAGCGACATTTCCAATAATGGTGCTTGCCCCAATCATGATTTTATTATTTACATGTTTAAAGATGGTTTCAAGCTTTCCTTCCATTTCGTCCTGAAGGTCGAGAATCTTTTGGGCATATTCATATAGTACTTCGCCAGCCTTAGTCAGCGTTACTCCCTGTGGAGTTCTGGAAAGCAATTGCCCTCCATAGTATTCTTCTAAATTTTTTACATGTGTACTTACGGCTGGTTGGCTCATGTGTAATAATTTCGCTGCCTTTGAGAAACTTTGCTGACGCGTTACCATACAAAAGATGTTGAGTTGGTTACTATCCATTACAATTCACCATCCCCTAATTTACCTAGGAAACTAAACCTTGAATTGGTTTTATTCTATAGCCCAACATATTAAAAATCAACGAAATGTGATAACTCTATTCCCCATTAATATCCAATGGTACATCTAACTTTCCTCCCGAGGATGGAGTATCCTTCGAGACATCATGGCATCTATGGCAGTCATCTGAAGACTGTTTATCCGGATCCTGGAGACACCCACTGCCAATGACCTGTGGAATTTCGAATTTTTCTGCATTCGTTTTACGATAACTAAACCATTTGCCATCTTCCTGGCGTACGTATGGTAATTCCTCTCCCTTTGCTGTCTTTAGAATGACATCCCCTATTTTGAGAGGGGGAAAGAGTTTATTGATACGATCTTGTACCCAGGCTACATCGGATTTATCCGTTATTTTCCACTCAATAGGCTGACCAGCAGTACTTCCATGGCAGTCCCGACATTGGATTTTCAACGCTTTCCATTCAGAGACGTACATTTCTCCGTCCCCCATAACCTCTTTTCGGGTATGGCAGTCTATGCAGTCCAAGTTAACTTCGCATTTAGTAAAGACCAATCCCGGAGAATAAACATTCTGCCAGCGTGTTCCCAGATCTTCCTTATCCGGGGATGGAGAAGCTTTAACTTGGTCCAAATCATGGCGCGGAATAAAATCCATGGTATCGAGTTCATATTCTCCCTGATTATGGCATTGATCGCACTGTGTGTATGGGATTTGCACGGTTAAGCGGTGGGATATCCCATAGCCTGATTTTTCTCGAGGAATAGTTATGTCGTTTCCCTCATAGGTATGTTGCGAATTGGTTGGGACATGACAGGTCTCACAACCGTTAGCCTGCATTCCTTCTTGCCCAAGCAGTTCCTCTCCTGCCTGGAGTTCTTCGTATCCAGGGAGCTTTCCCCTATCCAAGTGGCAAGACAATAAGCAATTCTCCTGGAATTTTACCTCTTCCAATCGACCGTTAAAAGGCGCAGGCACATCCGCAGTTGTCTCCCCAGGTTTTAGCAGCACCTTCGGAGGGATGTCCAGCCCGTACATGTATCGGGTCATGGAGAGTTCACCCCCTTTACTGGCCATTAAGGAAGTGTTCAACAAATCCACCTGATTGTCAGCTTCTTGTTTATTGCCACTATGGCACTGCCCAACAAAGGAATTACCTCCGCAACTCAGGCGAGCCACCTTCAACTGAGCTGGGTGCCCTTTGCCATACATCCCTTCATGTGCAGTCTTTTCATCCAAAGATAGGGGATTTCCCCCGTGACAAGCCGTACATCCGATACTATCACTGGAGTGAGAATCTGAAATTTCTTCAATCCCCAAATGACAGGTCATGCAGCGTTCAACGCGCCCGTTTGATAGTCGAATTTCCTGTACTACTGGCTTCTTTTCCCGCCATTCTTTGATTTCCTGTTCCAATTTTTTAGCTTCCTCTGCATCTTGAACCATGGAAATATCATGCCGAAGCCCCGCTATCTGGGCCTGGAAATACTTAGTTTGCCAGTCCTGCCAAGGAGAAGTGCCATACGACCTCACGGCCAATAAAAACATCGCTAGGCAAAAGGTAATTGCCAACCCAAGAAGCACTAGTAAACGTTTAGACATGCTGGCCCCCCTCAACCCACAAACATATACAAAAATGTTAATCCTACCCAAATAAAACTAAAAATCAGGAAAATTACCCAGACCCAACGAGTTCCTACTTTTTCTCCCCATCGAGGCAGGGTGAAGAGCACTGCCATAGACAAAAGCGGTATAACCCACCCGCTCAACCATACTGGCAACCGATGTAAGAGCCATTGGATTGCACCAAATACCCAAGGGGCTTTTGATACACTTACCGCTGTAGCCTCTGGTGAGCTATCCAAAGGTACTTTTATTACAACGGTCAACCCCAATAAAAGGCCCAACCATAGAAAGGTGCTAATGTATTCCCTCAGTTGCAACTCATTCAGTAGTACTTTTTCTTTAGGTCTGCTATATTCAATCTTTTCCGTCACTTGAGACCTGTCACTTTCTATTGGGTCCATATTCTCACCTCGCGCCCAGTGCACATACTTTTGTCCATAATCTCGCCCACCTACAGCGCATCCCTTACAAAGGCCTAATCCCACCATTTTTCCGAATCCGCCAAAAATGGAACATCTGTAGAAAACCTGCTACTCCTGCCAAAATAAAGGCGTGCCAGGCAAAAATATTTAAGGTACTGCCATTGAGAGGCGAAGGCTGCCCAAAAAAAATCGTTGCCAAAGCCTGTCCCCCAGGTAATATTGTGAGCAAAGTTTTCCCAACCGTTGCCGCAGCCCCGCTTTCTTGCCCCCCTCGGAGCAGATATCCGGTATAGTCTAACATCACGGTTAAGAGAAAAAGCACGACCCCGATCACCCAATTAAGCTCCTTTAGAGGGCGGTAGGCTCTCAACCATACTACGCGTACCATATGCAGGAAAACGCTCACCACCATCATCTGCCCTGCCCAGAAATGCAAGGAGCGGACGAGTCCCCCGTAAGGCAGAGCAGAATCAATTTCGCTTAAAGAGGCAAAGGCTCTATCTCCGGGTTGGTAATAGAACACCAGTAACACTCCAGTAAGACTCAATACAATAAAGGCCAAAAAAGATAATCCACCAAAGCAAAACGTAGCTCTAAACCGTAGAGTCCCTGCCCTTAATTGGCGGGGGCGAATATGTTCCAAAAAGGACATTTCCTGCTTTGACATCGTAGCGTATTCTCCCTATCTCCTCAATTCGGCATACCACTTCTTTTGAACTCCAGCACTCATGCCTACTATCCTAGCGGCTGCTGTAGATGATAAAAACCATCTTTTTCCTTCAATTTCGCCTGCGCCAAAGGCTTTACCGCAGGGCCTTTTAAAGGCTGCCCCTCACTGCTGTAACAGCTGCCGTGGCAAGGACAAACCCACTGATTCTTTTCTTGCTCATAGTGTACCTCACACCCCAAATGAGTGCAACTGGCCCACATTGCTTCAACTTCATTGTTTCCTTGCCGTAGCCAAAAACGAGTTTGTCCAAGTTGCTGCCAATTATTGCTCAAAGGCAACTTGCTCATGGCAATTCGGGCCTCAACTAGCGGGTTTTCCTTAGCTGTTAAAAAGCGACTGAACGGATAAAGACTAGCAACCCCTATCACAATCAGAGCCTTTCTCCCTATATTTAAGACTTGCCGCCTGTTATAGAGTAACCGATCACTGGTCAACAATTTCACCCCTTTTTACTCGATATGGAAACATAGATAAATCTTTCAGATTGCTCCTGGAAAAAGTAAACGAGCTAGAAGCTCGTTTACTAAGAGAATTTTTAATTATTGTTCACTGGCAAGATTATCTAAACAACTGCCCAGTATACACAACAAAATATCGTAAACATAAACCCCCAATAATAACCAGCCCACTGACAGGTAATATAACATTTTTATGTTTAACTATACTATAGATTGATAAAAGCAAGGGCAGTACTAGTCCTAAAGCAACAACGCCTAGCCAGAACGGGAGAGCCATACTTCCTGTAAAAAATATAGGTTTGACGGATAAATAAAGAAGGGCGATCAAAACGAGCTCAATAATAATTAGAACCATATCAATTTTTTTGAAGGTTGTTATATCCCCACTGTTTACTGCTCCAATCAAGGTTGCAGCTATACCTGTAGAAGAAGCAGACACTAAAAAAAGTATCGGTAAGAAGGGAATCGCCTCAATCCCAAGAAACGGAGTGTGCCAGAAGCTACTGGTCGTAACAGCCGATAGTAAGAAACCCGTGTAAGTCGCAGTCCCAACAGAAAAGAGCGCTCCCAAGGCAGCTACCGGTTTGCGGAAAGTCTGAAGACCCTGGCCCGCAGAAGTAGCGCCTACTTCTGCAAGAGCAGTTTTATCATTGGTGCCCGCAGAAGTAATCTGAGTCTGTTTTTTCACTGTAGCATTCGACCATACCAGGTAAGCATATACTACTGCCAAAGCTGAGAAAGCCGAGATTATAAAGACACCGACAGACATTACGGAGCCAAAGTTCACATTAAGGAGAAGTTTCCAGAAAGTTAATGGGCGACCTAAGTCAACAACTAATAACCCTAGGCCAATAATAATTGTCACTGGAGCGATATAAGCTCCCGACCGAATAACCTTTGGATACTGCTTTTTACTAAAAAGATCAGTCAATGAAGCAGTTAGGAATGCCCCGCCAGCAATCCCTGCCAGGAACAAATAGAAAGCAATTATGCCGCCCCAAGCGACCTCATTTACACTTGTACCCCATGTAATATCCACTCTACTTCACCACCCCTTCATAAATGTAATAAACATCTGGATGGGTGCCTAACTCAGGCTTACGAACTTCGCCTTTATGTTTTGCTAAAAACTGTGAGGCTTCACTAGACGGATCATTAAGATCCCCAAAAATCAAAGCACTTCCGACACAGGTTGAAACACAGGCTGGTTTTTCCCCTTTTGAAACCTTTAATTCGTAACAGAAGGTGCATTTATCTGCTGCACCCGTTGCTTTGTTTAGAAAACGAGCATCATAGGGACAAGCAGTCATACAATACTTGCAACCAACACACTTATCGATATCGATTAAGACCACTCCATCATCATTGTAGTGAGAAGCCTTTGTCGGACATACAGTGACACAAGGCGCATTTTGACACATTTGACAGGCTTCTTTAATAAAATATTGTGAAAGATTTGGATAGGTCCCTTTTAGCCCATTTGCCAGAGTCTTAGTTCTGTACTGTTCATCAGGTACATTATTTTGAAACTTACAAGCGACTGTACAAGCCTGACAGCCAATACACTTCGCAAGGTTGATAATCATGGTATACCTTTTAGTCAACAAAATCACCCACTTTCTGTAAATTCGTTTGAATAACTTTAAGAATTGAGGCAACCTCAGCGTAAACCGGGCGATGAGAATTTTTAATCTTGGGTAAAATACACTTTAAAAAAGGAGTCAAATGAAATTCTTCAAAATCTCTTAGTAATTTTCCCTGTCCATTTCGGGCTAGCAACGCGCAGAATTCTAATTCAACCGCTAAATGATCAGGAAGTTCTCCGCTATCTCCTATTTCAAACCCGCACATTGCATAAAATTGTTTAACCATAAATGCTTCTTTACCTAGAACTAAACCTTCTTCTCCTAAATAAACAGAAGCATAAGGAGTAGCTTCTACTTCACCTGTTTCAAAAAGCGGGATATAGTGTTCCCATAAAGCATTAAGGCGCTGTTCCCCTGGTGGAAATCGAAGACAAAAACTGCTCAAACTCTGAACTAAATCGTCTATTTCTGGAATGACTTCCGACCAGAGGTCAATGAATTCTTCTAAATGATTGGCGACCTCTTGATCAGGTCGATGAAAAACTGCTGCAAAAGACATATAGAGTTCAGGAATATTTTCTTTATGCATTATCCTTTTCGAACAGTTACAAAAGTAGCCGAAGTAACTGTGTTACCCACTTCCCCAAGTTCATTAGGAATTAGATAATTACCATTAATACCTTTCCCAAAGGCTCTTTTAAGCTCAGGTGAAATACGTCCAAAGCCATGATAACAGAAGACGGTATCTGGCCGAATTCCTTCCGTCATTTTCAATTTACCCTTTTGCTCATACTTCCCAGAGGAAATTACAATGTCATCTCCATCTTTTAAGCCAAGTTTTGTACAACTCACTGTATTCATCCACAGTGTATTTGCTGGCATAAGCTCATTCAGGATCGGGACATTTGCTGTTCCAGCATTTGTGTGCACAGCGACTTTACCCTGCACAAACCGGAATTTACCCCCTTCCGGCTGAGGATGACTAACATATTTCGGGACACCCTGTTTTGTTGCTTCTTCAATCTCTTCCGAGAAGATCTGAATCTTTTTACTTTGGTTTGTCAGAACATTATCTAAGGATGCTTTGGGATCGTTAGCTCGAAGATAGAATGGCTTCATCCCTGCTGGGGTCCAAACTCCGATTTCCTTCATTTTGCCTATGGTTAAACCAGTAGGAGCGAGTTGTCGAGTTATAAAGTCTTCCATATCCTTGAAATCAAAATAATCACCAAAGCCCATCTTTTCCCCAAGCTCTTTATAAATCTGCCAGTTGGGTTTTGTATCTGGGTAAACAATCGGTACAGCAGGTTGTCGAATTATATATTTAGGAGTTAAAGCCGACATATCAAAAATCGGCTCGAAACGTTCTAGATAGGTGCATTCTGGCAATATCACATCAGAATAATAAGCTGTGTCCGTCATATAGACATCACAGGTTACCAAAAGATCAAGTTTTTTGAACGCTTCTATGCTCCTCGCACTTTCAGACGATGAGATATAAGGATTAAAACGATGAACAAGCCAAGCTTTGATCGGATATGGCTCTCCAGTTAGAATGCTTTCGATAACTTTCCCAACAGACCCATCATAAGCAGTAATGAGTTGTCCCGGTGTGCCTTTTATGCCTGTACCGTCAATACGGGGCTTGTCAGGCTTAGGAGAACTCGGTTGTGCTACCCCACCTAACCCTTTAGCGTAACCCGCTTGATCCGGGAAATTCTTCAGGAAACTTGCTGGTTTAGTTGTATAATATCCTCCCGGAACTTCTAAGTTTCCAATCATCGTATTTACGATCAGAATCGCACGACGCAGTTGATAATCGTTAGAAGTATACGTCGTTCTCCAGCCAAAGTCTAAGATAGCATTAGGTTTTGCAGCAGCAAACTCCCTGGTAATCTGAATAATTTTGTCTTTGGAGATTCCGGTCTCTTTTTCTGCCCACTCTGGAGTTTTATCCTTAACTTCTTCGACCCATTTTTCAAAGCCCTCCGCATATTGGGAAATATAGTTTTGATCATAGAGATTTTCCTTAATCATAACGTTGGCCATGGCCATGACAAAGGCTAAATCAGTGGTCCCTTTGATAGGTAGCCACTCACCTTTTGAGGCAGTAACACTAAACCTTGGATCAAGGACTACAAGTTTAGCTCCATTGCTAATTGCTTTGGAAACTGCTCGGGTCTGAGAAATGTGAATTCCTTCAAACCAGTTTCGTCCTAAAGCTATAATATACTTTGCATTGGCATAATCAGCTGCAATTGCTTCATTTCCAAAGGTAGCATCTAAGGCCACGGAACGAGTCATCGGACAGGTTGATTCATGTGAAAATATATTAGGAGTACCCAAAGCTTTACCAATCGTCCGGAAGAACCAATCGTGGGGTCCTTTACGGCTAGCTAAAGCGATAGATTCCCCACCGTATTGATCCTTTACGTTATATAATTTATCAGAAATATAGGTATAGGCTTCGTCCCAACTTACTTCTTTAAATTTGCCATCACCCCGTTCACCCGTACGAATCATCGGTTTTTTAATCCGTTGGGGATCATAAAGAAGTGATGGGCCTGCATTTCCCCTCGCACAGATTACCCCACCAAAAGCCGCGTCATTGGGATGTCCATCGATTTTGGCGACGTACCCTTCTTTAACCTTTATAGCAATGGGGCACTGGTTTCTACACATTTCACATGCAGAATAAACCGTGGTTTCAGTCTCGACACTCGTAGCCTTAGCCTTGAGCGGGTCTAGATAGTTAAAGGTACCAAATCCCCCCATGAGTGTCATGGAACCACCTGCACCATAGAGTATACCCTTTAAGAAATTTCTACGTTTCATTTTTTCCCCTCCCCACAACAACATCATTATTGTTCAATGATTGAATTAATTTAACATCCGCCTTTCATTTCCTGTACCTCAGCCTTAGGCGCCCCAGCACTACCACCGCTACTATTAGCATCTCCACTAGTTTTGCTACCAGCTGAGCTGACAATTCCTCTCCACTCCATCATGCCCCCAGATAAGACTTTAATCTTGTTTTGGTCATAACCGTTCTTTATAAGAGCATGCCACGCTGTCTCTGCGCGAGTTCCGTTTAGATCAATCAGTACTACGTCTTTGTCTTTACTAATCTGAGTAAGGTTTTTTTCCAAATCAGCCAAAGGTCTGTTAATCGCCATCTTAATATGCCCGGCAGCAAATTCTCTGGATTCCCGCACGTCAACTAACTGCAATTCTTTATTTGTCTTTATGCTCTCCTCCAATGCATTAGCCGATAAACTAGCCGTATACGGTAGGTCGACAGTGACTGCTTGACCTTGTTGTGATGCATTCTGGCTGGTATTAGTTGTGGGTTCTTGCACTTTGTTAGCTGTCCCAGTAGCTGACGGACTATTACCACAGCCGGATAAAAACAAGATACCAAAAACTAACATTAATAATGCATAAACAAAGGTTAAACTACTAGACCTCCTTGACTTTGATTCTACTCTCAAATCTCTCGCCCTCCTCTTAGAATTTAATTCACATGATAACTCAGAGATAATTTGTTAATCTTCTCAGAAATCAGCGCTTATTTTTATTTCGTCATGTGATATTTTTCTCCTTTATTTGACCTTATACCTAAATACTATAAGGCTATAGTAAAGGTTTATAGCCTATATAAAGGAATTTTACTCCTTTAAGAGAATATATTTTTTAGTGAAATATAGAACTTGAAAGGATGTTTATTATGCAAAAAAGAAAACTAGCTCTGTTCTTGTCTCCCCTCCTAATTGCCGGCCTACTTGTCACGGGTTGTGGTCAAGCAAAGCCTGCTTCTACACCTGCATCAAATGCAGCAGCAGCAACTTCATCTGCTCCTGCTCCATCTGCACCGGCTGAAGACCCAACAAAAGTTATTAAAGGAGCAATTGAAACTTACTTCAATGATATCGGTACTAATGTTAAAAATTCTTATAAGATTACTGAGAAAGATTTAAAGGACGAACTCGATAAAACCCCAGAAAAATATGTTGTATTCGATATTCGTAAAGCAGATGTTTATGCTCAAGGACATATCAAAGGAGCGATTAACGTACCATATGGTCCAGATATCGCCAAAAACTTAGATAATATTCGTGCAATCGCCAAAGACAAGACCGTAATCGTTGCTTGCTATACTGGACAGACCGCTGGGCAAGCTGATTCACTTCTGAACGTTGCTGGAATCAAAACCCTCTCCTTAAACTCAGGCATGGGGGGTAGTGGTACACCAGGCTTTGAGGCAAGAGGCTGGTTGGGAATGAAATATCCAACGGTAACAGAAGCGACTCCTATGCCGACAGCTCCAGCAGTTGCCTCTAAGAACAAAGTAATTGACGCAGCAGTCCAAAAGTATTTTAATGAAGTACCAGCTGACTCCTATAAAATTGATCTTCCAGCAATGAAAGATGCGCTTGCTAAAGAGGCTGACAAATACTACATTGTTGATGTTCGTAAAGCAGAAGATTTCGCCAAAGGTCATATTAAAGGTGCTATAAATGTTCCTTACGGCCCTGATATTGCGAAAAATCTCGATTCTATCAAGGAAAAAGGTAAAGGCAAAACCGTCGTTGTCTATTGTTACACCGGACAAACGGCTGGCCAAACAGACTCCTTGCTTAATATCTATGGAATTAACACCAAGAGCCTGAATTTCGGATTCGGTATGGATGGCTTTGCTAAAGGGTGGAGTGCTGATAAATCGTACGAAGTTGTAAAATAATCACTTTAACAATAACAATAGAATAACCCTTAATAAGACGAAAGAAGAGATGGCTAATCCATCTCTTCTTTCGTTTACAGAAAGGTAACTGCCCTGGCTGAAACAATTTCTCGAATTTCATTTTTGATTGCCACGATTGAAATAGATTCAACCGCGACAAGTTTAATCCTCCCAACACTAGATGCATGGGTCTTTAATAAGGTCCCCGCTACTAAAGCAAAAATCGCTCCGAGATTGAAGCTATTAACAAAAGGTCGTAAGAGAACATAGGCAAGATTCCTACCAATAAAAAGAGTACGGAAAGCAGAATTCCCGCCGACTTTCCGGAATACTGAATCAGACTTCCTGTCCCTTTGCCCATAAGTCTAAAAAGGACACCGAGAGCATGACTCCTGCTGCAAAGCCTAGTGAAACGGATAGGGTCTTTTCACTTTTCGACTTTGTCACAAAAAAAGTCCTTGTATACCTTGATAGTTGCCCCTATACTCTCGACAGTTTCTTGACATTGCTTGTCCTATATGACAAATTATAGTAAAGGAGAGTGATTTAAATGATCCATGTCAAAATGCAGGAAGCTCTAGTACAGCAGCTCAATAAAGAACTTTATTCTGCCTATCTATATCTTGCCAAAGAAGCATATTTCTCAAATCTAAATTTAGATGGTTTTGCTCACTATTTCCACATACAGATTCAAGAAGAGCGAGATCATGCTATGGGTTTTTTCAATTATCTCACTAAAACGGGTTCTCAAGTCAAACTTCCAGCAATTGCTCAACCTCCTGCAACCTTTAATAGCCCTTTGCACGTTTTCGAATTAGCTCTTAAGCATGAGGAATACGTGACCCAATCGATCTATTCTTTAATGGATATTGCCCAAGAAGTTAAAGATCATCAGACACAAGTTTTTCTGCAGTGGTACATTACCGAACAATCTGAAGAAGAAGAAAATATGACTCGTGTTTGTAATCGATTAAAACTTATAGGGAACGACGGTTCTGGACTCTTTATGCTAGATAACGAACTAGCCCAACGCATTTATACCCCGGCTGTTATCCCTGGTGTAACAATCTAATTTTCTAGCTTAGATTAGTAATATGACTCTGGCAAAATTGTAAATTTGTATAATTTAGATTGTAGGGAACGGCCGTGTATCGTTTTAAAGGGACAAAGATCCCCTTTATTGGATTTGAACAGAGGCAATTCCCTATTTTTTTACTACTTTAGAAAATACTCGAGGAGGACCGATGCGGTCCTCTTCTCCTTTTAATACATATTGACAAGGCTTAGCCGCGATGAGCACTTCTGGTTAGAACTTGAAGATACTCTTTAACTTCATCCGTCAATACTTCCTGTGCTACCTGCCATTGCCAATTATCCCCGACGGTACCAGGAACATTCATCCTGGCCTCATTACCTAGCCCTAAAATATCTTGAAGTGGCAGAATCACCCAGGTAGCCTCACTTAGATACAACTTTTCAATCAAGCTGCGACAGGCACGTTTACTATCCATCTCATCGATTCCCTCAACCGAGAATTTCGAGGAGTACCACCCTAGCAATGTATCGTTATCATGAGTACCCGAGTAATAAATCACTTGAGAATCTTTCACTATTCCCCCTTCTGAAAGCGGAGTAAACTGAAGAACTTTCATGCCAGGAAAACCAAAAATCCGTCTGAGGGTATCCACTTCAGGGGTTATATCCCCCAAATCTTCTGCAATCAGGGGTAGCTCTCCAAATTCTTCGATTAGGCTTTCGAAAAAACGCTTTCCTGGTCCCTTTAGCCATCGTCCTTTGATTGCCGTTTCTTCCCCTGCATCAATTTCCCAATATGCCTCAAGTCCTCGGAAATGATCGATACGTGTATAATCAAACAACCTCAGTGTCTGTTTGATTCTTTTTTTCCACCAGGTGTACTGTGTCGCTGCTAAGGCACCCCAGTTGTAGACTGGATTATCCCAGCGTTGACCCGTCTTGCTAAAATAATCAGGTGGGACCCCAGCTACCTTACTCGGTCTGCCTTTTTCATCTAGCTTGAACAGTCCACGGTTAACCCATACATCACAACTATCTGATGCCACATAGAGTGGCATGTCGCCGATGATTTTAATATTCTTACTGGCTGCATAACTCTTCAATTCCTGCCATTGAACATAAAAGGTATACTGTAGAAAACGTTGGTATTCTATTTCCTCGACGAGTTTCTGAGAATATTCCACCAGCTTCTCAGGTATCCGTAAGGCGATTTCACCTTCCCAATCAAACCAAGATATCCCCTGAAAATGAGTTTTCAGTGCTCGGAAAAGCGCATAATCCTCAAGCCAGTCAAAATTATCCCTGACAAACGCTTCATAGTTTGCCAAAGTCAAATATGGAGTTTGCTCAGAGGGCGAAGCCATAGAAGTAGAAGTATGGGTATATGTTGGTGTTGAAATAGGTGTGGGAGTAGGAGTATACACCAGCGTAGACGCGGCAGTAGCCTTAGCAGTAAATGATGATGCTTTTTGTTTTACCAACAAACTAGCAAAGGATTGAAAGGCATTACGTAATAGTTTATCTTTGATTGGCTTGAAAGCCTCGGGATCAGGAGATTTATTGGTGGAAAAATTCCTTGCAAAGGTATCCCGAACTACTGCTTGTAAAATCCCTTCTCTAATCAAAGAATCAAAACTGATAAACATTGGATTCCCTGCAAAGACAGAATCACTTTGGTAGGGAGAATTCCCTGGTCCTACCGGATTGAGAGGTAAAACCTGCCATAGTCTATGATGAGACTCAGACAAAAAATCAACGAAGCGAAAGGCCGATTCACCTAGATCCCCCGTTCCCCAAGGTGAAGGCAAGGAACTGATATGAAGCAGTACACCACTCGCCCTTGAAAGCTGTGGTGTAGTCTGTCTATGAAAATTTTTCTTAGCAAAGAAGACACGGCTTGATAAGGGCTCGATGTGTACTGTGAGCTTTTCCTGATCACCCTTAGCCAGCACTTCGCCACTCATTAAATCGATCACTAAAGGCCTATCCTGAATATCAAGGTTCAGTTCAACCTCCTGCATCACACTCGGATTTCTGTTAATCAGAACGGTAACCGCTTCTCCCCCATCCGCTCGCTGAAAGCCGTAGACATCCTGCCCATAATAATACGATTGGAAATCTCCCGTTTGGAGCACTTCGTATTCCCTACGCAAACGAATAAGGCGTCTGAACCAATTCTCGAGGTCTAGATCCTCTTTCCCCCAGGGAAAAGTCCTCCGATTATAGGGGTCTGCATAACCTTCTAACCCTGCCTCATCTCCATAGTAGATACTTGGAACCCCAGGAAACATCATTTGGATGAGACTAAAAAGTTTAAGTCTCCGTAAGGCTAATTGGCGTTCTGAAGGTGAAAGTCGAAAGGTCCGCCGTTCACTGTCCGATAAAGTACCTTCAGAGGGTGCCCCCCCTAAAACGGTTAATATTCGAATTCGATCATGACTCCCCATTAAGTTCATGAGTGCATAAAAGTTCTCCCGAGGATATGTCTCGTACAAACTCATCACGTGGCGATGAACCTTAATAGAATCCCATTCCCCAAGCAAAAAGTTCAGGAAGATTTCCCGGAAAGGGTAATTCATGGTTCCATCCAGTTCCTGCCCCCAAAAATACTGACGCAGCTTCCCATAACTCATTTTGTTAGATGCATTCTCCCATACTTCCCCGATCAACACCGCGTCAGGATTTGAGGACTTAACTGCCTGTCTCAGCTCCTGGATAAACTCATCCGGCAGCTCATCCGCAACGTCCAGACGCCAACCCACAACCCCTTTTCGCATCCATTTTTGGATCACACTCTCTTGAGTGCCATAGATAAATTGCCGATACGAGCTATTCATCTCGTCCACCTCTGGAAGGTCTTCGATATCCCACCAGGATTTGTACTCATGAGTCCCAGGCTTGAAGCGATACCACGCATAATAGGGAGAATTGGGTGACTGATATGCTCCTACTTCAGGATAATGGCCATATCGATTGAAATAAAGGCTGTCTCTCCCCGTGTGACTGAAAACCCCATCGAGGATAATGGATATTCCATAGTGTTTTGCTGTTGTCACCAGACGATCAAATATCTCATCATTCCCAAACATAGGGTCTATCTTGTGGTAATCACCGGTATCATATTTATGATTGCTGACCGCCTCGAAGATGGGGTTAAGATAAAGTATGCTAACCCCTAAGCCCTGAAGATAGGGTAGCTTCTGAAGGATCCCGTCGAGATTGCCACCAAAAAAGTCCCAATGTGTAACTCTACCCTTTTCATCCTTGATGTAAAAGGGAGTATCCTCCCAATCCAAATGAACAAGAGCATTCTTCTTAACATATTCCTGCTCAGAGTAGGCCTTTTCTCCTTTGTAATATCGGTCCACAAAAATTTGATAGATGATTCCCCGCCGATACCATTCGGGAATCTGCATCGGGTTATACACGGTAATTTGCCAGGAAGGCGGTTGTTCTCCCTTAACCTGGCCTATACCACCTAACTGTTCTTCATTATTACCATAATAGAATTGCTGCCCTTCGACCTTGAAAACGAAATAATACCAAATGAGTCCCGGTAAAGCAGGTGTGTTAAATTCTCCTTCAAACCAGATGCTCGATGACTCCAAATCCCAATCATCCTCTGAATCAATGGAATCAGACCCTCTCTTCAGAAGGATTCCTTGATTAAGGGTGCCTGTGCACGGATCAAAGTCTGATTGATTTTGGATATGCATAGGGATAAGTTTCTCTCGTTCTGATTCGGTCTCCCATACACGAAGCCAACATTGCTCCACCGTGGCTGAAGTTTGCAATCGGATCACAACCTTCTGTCCACAGACAACTGCTCCAAAAGGTTCTCGATAGACACGATTCTGAGAATGATGTCTTGCCTTTACTTCCATATTGATCTCCTGCACCGCCAAAGTCTTATAGTAAATCTTCGTAAAGGTCTAGATAAGCTCGCGCTGAGCGATCCCAACTAAAATCAGTAGCCAATGCGTTATTCTGAATATGCTTCCACATCTGCTGATCTTCTCGGTATAACCTCACAGCGCGTTGGATTACGTACAGAAATTCGTGAGCATTATAATTGTCAAAATGGAATCCGTTTCCCCACTCTGGGTCTTCTTCCCAAGAAAGAACAGTATCCGCTAAGCCCCCTGTATTTCGCACGATAGGAATAGTCCCATAGCGCATAGCCATCATTTGCGACATACCACAAGGTTCAAAGAGTGAGGGCATGAGGAAGATATCTGCACCTGCATAAATCTGGTGAGCTAATTCCTCATTAAAGGTAATGTGTGCAGCTACCTTATCTGGGTACTTTTGAGCAAAGTGGCGCAGAATCTCTTCATATTGTGGCTCACCAGTTCCTAGAACAACAAACTGAACCTCAAGCGATAGAATTTCTTCGAAGACATGAACTAATAGATCCAGTCCCTTTTGATCCACTAAACGGGTTACCATGCCGAGCAAGGGAACCTCATCATTTACAGGAAGTCCTAAGCGATTTTGCAAGTAACTCTTGTTCTTTTGCTTAGCATCTGGAGATGAAGAGAAAGGATACATTATCAAGGAATCTTTATCAGGGTTATAGATCTCATAATCTAATCCATTTACAATCCCGACCACATTATCTGCCCGCTGTTGTAACACCCCTTCTAAATGTTCACCAAAATAAGGAGTCTGAATCTCGAGAGCATAGGTTGGACTAACTGTTGTAACCTTATCTGCATAGATGAGAGCGGCCTTCATGAAATTTATCCCGCCATTAAACTCAAGTAGACTTTCTTGGAAAAATTCCTCTCTTAATCCTAGAACATCTGTGAGAAGTTCTCTCCCGAAGACCCCCTGGTACTTTAAATTATGGATTGTAAACACTGTTCTGAGGCGAAAATGGTAGGGCTCTTGTCGATAAAATTCTCTAAGCATCAAGGGGACCATTGCCGTATGCCAATCATGGCAATGTAAAATATCCGGATGAAATTCCGGAATGTGCAGAAGGCTTTCTAAAACAGCTCTCGAAAAAAATGCGAACTGTTCAGCCTTGTCGAACTCATCATATAAGGTTTTCCGATTAAAGTAATACTCATTGTCAATGAAATAATAAGGAATACCTTGATAGATCGTCTCTTCTAAACCACAGTACTGCTGACGCCAAGCGACGGGTACCTGAAAATGAGTAATCGGTTTAAACTCATTTCGAAGGTGCTCGGGAATAGTATAGGACTTGGGCATGATGACACGTACATCTGCACCTTGTCTATGCAGCGCAGCAGGTAAAGAACCTGCTACATCACCCAAACCCCCTGTTTTGTTAAAAGGTGCCGCCTCCGCAACAACAAATATGATCTTCATGGTTCTTCCTCCCTCACCTTTAGATCAAACGTTTTTTCGGCATCACTAGGGGATGATTTTCCTGTCCCTTTAATATATTCCCTTCATCCACTTCTAAGGACTTATCAAGAATAACGTATTCTAATTTTGCATCAGCACGAATGATACACTTTTGTAAAATAATACTATTCTTTATTTGAACCCCCTTTTCCACGACGACTCCTCGAGAAAGCATGGAATTTTCCACTTCTCCATCGATCTTGCATCCACTGGCAATCAAACTATTTCTCACTCGTGAATGGGATTCATAACGTGTCGGAGGATTATCAATAATTTTCGTATGAATTCGGTTGGGTCCTAATAACAAATTCTTACGGATTTCTAGATTTAAGAGATCCATATTCCCCTCGAAATAATCTTGAACTGAATTAATGCTCTTCATGTAACCCGCGAAAGAATATCGATAGACTTTAAGCGAGTTCAGGTTTTTGGTAATAACATCGATGAGCTCCGCGGTTTCTATCGCATGATAGCCCTTGATGATTTCCATAAGGAGTCGGCGTCGAATAACAAGGATATTCCACGGATTGGCGTTTTCGCCGTCTTTCTCTTCCTCTGTCACATTCCGAATTCGCTGCTCGGCATGTTCCTTCCCAACCTCAATCATGGTTACATCAGCCTTCATCAACTCATGAAAGTCCAAGACATCCCCGTAATGAAGATTGAAGACCTGGTTACATCCACTAATAATGACGTTTTCAGCAAAATCCTTATAGAGAAACTCGAAGTTCAACTGAAGATCTTTGATGTAAAACTTTCCATCATTCCCTCTTAACCCATGGATCGCTCCTGGCAAAATAAAGAGTCCGCCGGCTTTTCGATCAAGAAACCAAGACTTTCCTGCTCCGAGATGATCTAATAAGGGGCGATAGAGAAAAGGGGTGATCAAACCTATGGTCCTTAAGCCCGAGTTAACCATACTGGATAAGGCAAAATCGAGCAAGCGATATCGTCCTCCAAAGGGAACTGCAGCGACCGGACGATACTCCGCCAGTCCCTGCAACCTGTCATTGTTACTATTTCCATACAAGATACCAATTGCTTCACGCATCACGATTCCCCCTTTCGAGAATTCTTAGCGTTCTCGATAAATGTTACTTCCTGCATCAAACATTGACCCAGGCTCGATGACTTGGTTTCCCTCAATCACTGTAATTCCTTCTTGGCTTTGAGAGTCTGATGATGTCACTCCAACCCTACACTCAGGCATAAGGACCGCTTCTTCCCCGATAATGGCTTTACGAATTTCAGAATGATCAAGAATTCTGGCATTAGGCAAGACAATCGAATCCTTAATGACCGCTCCCTCTCCGATAACGACACCGGGCGCTAGAATGGAATGGCTTACTTCTCCGAGGATAGTACACCCATTTCCAATCAGACTATCTGCAATGAGGGCCTGGGGTCCAATATATTGTGCTGGTAAAATATCTTCATGAGAAAATATTTTGTAACTGGGATCAAAAAGATCGATCGCGTCTTCTCCCTCTAAACATTCCATATTTGCATGATAATAGCTTTCTATTGTACCCACATCACGCCAATACCCATGAAAGGGGTAAGCGAAAATCCTTGTTTCTTTACTTAATTCCTTCGGAATAATGTTTTTCCCAAAGTCATTGTCTGAATTCATGTCTTCTTGGTCTTTCAATAACGCTTGCTTGAGAACGGGCCAGTTAAAAATATAGACTCCCATTGATGCTAGGTTGCTCTTAGACTGAGAGGGTTTTTCTGCGAACTGGCTCACCCTACCCTCCTCGTCTGTCGTCAAAATTCCAAAGCGTGAAGTTTCCTCCCAAGGAACGGTGAGCGTTGAAATAGTAATGTCCGAACCCTTCCTCTTATGGAATTCGAGCATCTCAGTATAATCCATCTTATAGATGTGGTCACCCGAAAGAATTAGGACATACTCCGGGTCATAAAGATCAATAAAGTTCATATTATGATAAACGGCATTGGCTGTGCCACTGTACCACCCACCTTCTTTACCCTGATAAGGCTGGAGAATATGAACCCCACCCTGGGGATCGTCTAAATCCCAGGCCGAACCCGATCCAATATAAGCATTGAGGATAAAGGGCATGTATTGAGTAAGAACCCCAATCGTCGTAATTCCTGATTTGGCACAATTACTTAGGCAAAAATCAATAATCCGATACTTTCCGCAAAAAGAGACGGCTGGCTTGGCGACGTGACGTGTCAACGGCCCTAAACGACTCCCTTGTCCACCCGCCAATAACATAGCTATACATTCTTGCTTCGACATATACAAACACTCCCTTCTCCCGAAACCGATGTCATATCTTTACCTTTCCTTCCAGATATCTTTGGCATATTCGCTGATCGATCGATCACTAGAGAACCTCCCTGACTCTGCAATATTAATGAGGGACATCCGGCTCCATTGCTCAGGTTGGCTATACGCTTCCTGCAGTTTCCTAAAAGCCTCGATATAGGCAGAAAAATCTTGGAGGACAAAAAACTCATCATTGTAGAGTAAAAGTGAATCATAAATCACCCGGAATTCATCGCAGTGATCCTGATTAAAGAAACCATTGATGAGTTGATCAACGACTCTGTGCAAATCAGGATTCGAGTAATATATATCCCAGG
This sequence comes from Desulfitobacterium elongatum, assembly GCF_055378975.1. NCBI lineage: Bacteria > Bacillati > Bacillota > Clostridia > Eubacteriales > Desulfitobacteriaceae > Desulfitobacterium > Desulfitobacterium elongatum. The sequence goes on from NZ_AP038772.1 coordinate 2,581,894, forward strand.
ATCGATAATTCCGCTTATCGATATAACGAAGAACCTCTTGGGCATCAAGGCCAAACACAAACATATTCTCTTTGCCTACAGCTTCACAGATTTCGACATTGGCTCCATCTAACGTCCCTAGGGTGACCGCACCATTCATCATAAACTTCATATTTCCTGTCCCTGAAGCTTCTTTACTTGCTGTGGATATCTGCTCACTGACATCAGCAGCTGGATAGACAACCTCCCCCACTGAAACATTAAAATTTTCCAAGAAGACAACCTGCAAGACCTGTTGCGCAAGTGGATTCTGTCTAATCTTTCGAGCCAAAGCATTAATCAGCTTAATCACCGTTTTGGCGTAATGATAACCAGGTGCTGCCTTCCCGCCAAAAATGAAGGTATAGGTGTGTTTTAAGGAAGCGGGATTATCTTCGAGTTGATTATATAGATGCATGATTTTCAAAACATTAAGTAACTGTCGTTTATAAGCATGCATACGCTTAACGTGCACATCAAAAATCGACGAGGGATCCAGGACAATGTTTTGTTTTTCCCTGATGAGATGAATCAATTGGGATTTGTTCTGATATTTTACCTCTGCCAAACGATCAAGGAAACCTACATCCTGTTGAAAGGAATGTAATCTCTGTAATTCTTCGGGATCTTTAATCCAACTTTGCCCTATACTCTCACTGATCAAACGGGACAAACCTGGATTAGAGGCAAGCAGAAACCTTCTGTGATTTACACCGTTGGTTTTGTTATTAAACTTGTAACCAAAAATCCTGAAGAACTCTTTGAAGGTATTATTTTTGAGTATTTCTGTATGAAGAGCTGCGACGCCATTCACCGATAAACTACCAATAACGGCTAGATTGGCCATAATAACTTGTCCATCCCGGAGAATCCTTGTCTTCTGGAGCAACTCCGCCTCGCCGGGAAAACGCTGATTGATCATCTTCAAGAATCGGCGTTCAATCTCTTCCACAATCATGAATATTCGAGGCAGAAAACTTCGGAACATCTCTATTGGCCATGTTTCCATGGCCTCTGGCAGGATCGTATGATTAGTAAAGGAGATGGTATTGACTGTTATCTTCCAGGCCTCATCCCAATCAAGTCCCTCTTCATCAATAAAAATCCGCATGAGTTCAGGGATACATAAGGTGGGATGAGTGTCATTGATATGAACAGCCAACCAGCGCGCAAAATCGCTCAAAGGGGCCTGCTTTTTCTTATACATGTGTACGATTGCTCCCAATCCAGCAGCGACGAAAAAGTACTCTTGCTTTAAGCGCAATTCCTTGCCAGCATGAGTGCTGTCATCGGGATAAAGCACATAGGAAATCGATTCTACTTCTGGATTCGTCATAGGTATCAATTCCCCGCGATTAAAGGATTCCAAATCCAATTCTTGGGGAACAGGCTCAGCACTCCAAAGTCGCAAGTAATTAATCGTAGCCGAATTCTGATAGCTAATGATGGGCACATCATAAGGCATAGCTAAGACAGGCTCATAGTTTTCATGATAAAACTGGAGCTTACCTTCCTTTTCTCCCATCACTACATTTCCTTTGAACTTAACGACAATTGCTTTATCCGGCTTACGCGTTTCCCAAGGAAAGCCCTTACGCAACCAGTTATCTGCCACTTCATGTTGATAACCGGTTAAAATTCGTTGTTCAAACATACCGTACTTGTAGCGAATGCAATTACCATGTCCGTTAATGCCCAAAAAAGCCATAGAATCTAGAAAACAGGCAGCCAGCCTGCCTAAGCCACCATTCCCCAAGCCAGGATCATTCTCTTGCTCTAATAATCTTTCAAGATCAATATCGAGTTCGCTCAATCCCTCACGAACAATATCCTTGATATCCAGATTGACAAGATAATAATTCAGAAGCTTCCCTATCAAAAATTCCATCGAAAAATAATAGACCTGTTTCAAGCTTTTTTCACGCGGCTTCGTCGATGCTTCATAAGAATTTATGAGCTCTCGCAGTAAGACAACCAGGGTTTCGTACTTATTCCAATTCGTCGCCTCTTCCAACGGGATCCCTTCAGATTTTACCAATTTATCGACATAGGCTTGCTTAAAACTATCCTTGTCTTGAAACATCTTCTTCTCCTACTCTTTCTTCGACTTTAACCAATGGCTTCAAGATAATACAAGCCAAGGAGGGTAACGTAATAGTGAGAGAAAAGTCCCGCCCTTGCCAGGCTATCGGTTCACAATAGAGCACACCACTGAGTCGCTCGGTATTACCGCCAAAGTCACTGAGATCTGAATTGAAAATTTCCTCATATTGAGCCTCCTGTGGAACTCCAATCCGGAACTCCGGATAATGCTGAAGTTGAAAATTAAGGACTATCACAAGATAATCGTTTGGATCTTTCCCACGTCGACAAAAAACGAGAACGCTTTGCCCATTATTGTTCGCATCAATCCATTCAAAGCCCTCCCAATTCGAGTCGATTTCCCACAAGGCTCTCTCCCTTTGATAAAACTGATTGAGGTTTTGGACATACTCTCTTAACCTCTGATGAGCTTCATAGTCGAGAAGAAGCCAATCGAGTTGTGTGGCATCACGCCACTCAATGAATTGCCCGAATTCTCCCCCCATAAAAAGCAGCTTCTTTCCCGGATGGCAGAAGAAATAGCCATACAAGGTTCTTAATCCCGCAAATTTCTGTTCATAATTCCCAGGCATTCTTGATAGCAGTGACTTTTTGCCATGGACAACCTCGTCGTGAGAAAGCGGAAGGATAAAATTTTCAGTGAATGCGTAAGTTAAGGAGAATGTGAGTAACTGGTGATGATTTCGTCGATGCGGAAAATCAAGCTGCATATATTGCAACGTATCATTCATCCACCCCATGTTCCATTTATAATTGTAGCCCAGGCCGTTAACATGAATAGGGTAGGTCACCAGTGGCCAGTCCGTAGCTTCTTCCGCAATCATCAAGACGTCTGGAAACTCGCGAAAGACGACTTTATTAAGTTCCTGCATAAAGGCTATCGCTTCGAGATTCTCCCGTCCTCCCTTGATATTGGGTTTCCAAGAACCTGCTTTTTTAGCATAATCCAAATAGAGCATATTACTGACTCCATCTACACGGAGTCCGTCGATATGAAACTTAGATAGCCAGAATATCGCATTGGAAATCAAGAAACTCACAACCTCTGTTTTTCCAAAATCGAAATTGTAAGTTCCCCATTCCTTATGTTCATCTTTTTCATACACTGCTTCCCCATTCAAACGGCCCAGACCATGAGCATCCTTACAAAAATGGCCGGGAACCCAATCCAGGAGAACTCCTATCCCCGTCTGATGACATTGATCAACAAAATACATAAAATCCTGTGGATCACCATAACGGCGGGAACACGCATAATACCCCGTTATTTGATAACCCCAAGAACCATCGTAGGGATGCTCCATAATCGGCAAGAGTTCAAGATGGGTATAGCCCAACTCTTTAACATACGGTATTAGTTCAGCCGCTAATTCCCTCCAACTATAAAATTCTCCGTTAGGATGTTGTCGCCAAGAACCAAGGTGTACCTCATAAATCGCCAGCGGACGATCAAACGAAGACCTAAGGGGTCGCTGTTCAAGCCAAGCCTGGTCCTGCCAGACAAAGCCACCAAGTGAGTTGACGACTGAAGCGGTATGGGGGCGCAGTTCAGCACAAAAAGCAAAGGGGTCAGCTTTATGAAGCACTTCACCCTTCATCGTATGAATCTCATATTTATAACGCTGTCCCAAAAGGTTTTGCGGCACAAAGAGTATCCATACACCCGTATCATCAACTTCCTGCATTGGACTTTTCTCTGATGAACCCCAATTGTTAAAATCCCCGATAACATTAACGTGCAGGGCAGAGGGAACCCACACCGCAAAATGGGTTCCTTGAATTCCATTGTACTCAAGAAGATGAGCTCCAAATTTCAAAAAACTATGATACAGTTCTCCTCGATTAAATAGATAAATCTCCTTCTGAGTTAAAAAATCAATGTTATACATTTTATTATTCCTTCTTCATCTGTATCCTCTATCAATTTAAAGATTCTTCAAATACAATACTTATCCTTCCCGTTTGACGGGAATTTGAACTAAAAAAGCCACGGAACTTTTAATTCCTATGGCAACAGAAGATATTGAAAAAGCTTAGACCGAAAATGCTCGTATCTAAGCTTTGTTTATCTATACCCTTAATATTGGACCTCTCTTAAGAATAATCCTTTTGCTTGAGCTAAGGGGCCCGCTTCCCATCGTTTCTTTTCAGATAATATTTTTTCCACATCGACGGGTTTAAGGTTTCCCTTACCGACTTCGATAAGTGTTCCGACAATGATTCTTACCATATTCCACAGGAAGCCATCTCCATTGACTTCTATTTCTAGAAGACCCTCCTTTTCAATAATAGTTATAAAGTTGATCGTTCTAATCGTCGATTTGTTACTATTTCTCGAGTTAGTAAAACTCTGAAAATCATGATTACCGATTAAGAACTCTGCAGCCGTTCTCATTGCGTTTAAATCAAGTTGATCAGCAAGGTGATATCTATATTTTCTGTTAAACACATCTCTGAATGGGTTGGTATTTATTCGATAGACATACGTTTTTGACTTTACATTGTATCTAGCATGAAATCTCTCAGCTGCATCCTCCATTGATTTTACGACGATATCTTCAGGTAAAAACTCATACAAATAATATAACATCGCTTTGATACTGAAAGCAGACTTCGTGTGGAAATTTGCCACGTAATTTTCTGCATGGACTCCCGAATCGGTTCTTCCACAGCCCACGACCAGAATCTCTTCACCCGTCATTTTAGATAATACAGCTTCTATTTTACCCTGTATTGTGAGGTCCGTCTCTTTTTGCTTTTGCCAGCCTTTATATCTGGAACCATCATATTCGATCATCATTCTTATATTTCTCATTAAGTGCCACCTTTTATTTATTCACGAATGCATTTTTTTGCATTGGCCTTAGGACTTGTAAAATCCTTAAATATTTAACTACATGTCAGTATACTACACTAATTATCAGAAAGGTATACAGAGTGTGGTTTTGGTTATTTAATAGGACCATTGCTTGAGCTATGGGGGACAATAAATTCGGGTCTCTGCGATAATGGCCTCTTCAGAAGGAAGAGGCCATTATCATAAACATGATAAACCAAATGATCTAAGAGTTCCCCTTTAGTGTCGTGATTGGCCTGCTCTGAAGCAGGTAAAACTCCCCTGAGCCATAACTCCATTCAATATCTTGGGGGACTCCACCAAAATGTTCTTCGATACGCAGGCAAAGGCTGGCTAACTCCCGAACCTGTTGCGAGGTTAGACATCCTCGGGCAGGGCGAGGCGAACGCAGGAAGGCGGAAGGAGCTTGCCCTTTCTTTGGGGCAGGTGTGAATTCTAGGACTGCACCATCAGGACGTCTAGCAAGCCATTGATCGGGAATGATCTCTCCTTGAACCAAAGCCTCTCCAACACCGGGTGCTGCATTAATAATCAGCTCACTTGCATCGTTTAGAAGAGGGTTAACCGTAAAAACAACTCCCGAGACCTCATGAGGTGCCATTTCCTGTATAACGACCGCTAGTGCGACCTCACTCTCTCCAAAACCTTGCAAAGCCCGATATTGCACCGCACGGGGTGCCCAAAGGGAAGCCCAGCATTTTTTTATTGCTTCTAAGACTTCACTTTCTCCTTGGACGTTAAGATACGTTTCTTGTTGACCGGCAAAACTTGCACTCGGTAGATCTTCTGCCGTTGCTGAGGAACGCACTGCGACTATAGGGCTGCCCATACTTCTGTAGGCCTCAATAATCTCTGAGATTACATCATCAGGAATACTAACATTTTCGATCTGTCTCTGAATCTCATCAGTTACCTTATCTAAAGCCTTCATATCATTGACGTCAACTTCCGGTAACATAGCCTGCGTTACACAACGACGGTATCCTTCAACCGTCAGAACACACCCCTGGGGTACCTTCATCCCAGCCAGCACCAATTCACCCAGATTAGCACCTTTTCCACCCGCTAGGGGTAAATCTTCTCTCGTCAATTCTTGAAGAAACCTTATATATTTCATCGCTTTATTCCTCATCAAGGATTTGAAGTTTTCCTGCTGCTCCATCTACGCGGACACGTTGCCCATTGCGCAACACTTTTGTCCCATTTATCGTGCCTACAACGGACGGGAGTCTATATTCTCGGGCAACGATGGCCGCGTGGGATAGGGCGCCACCCGAGTCGGTAACTAAGGCTGCCACATGCGGAAAAAGTACCGTCCAAGTCGGAGTGGTGAAGGGGCAGACTAAGACCTCCCCTTCCTTAACCAAGTGAAACTCCTCTGCCGTATGGATAATCCGAACGGGTCCCTCTACAACACCTGGAGAGCCCGGGGTGCCCAACAATTCTCCCTCTGGAGATAAGTTCCTAGACGGTCCCTGCTGTGCTTCGATGAGTGAGACTTGCTTCACAAAGAGTTTCATACCCTCTGCTGCAACAGGGGGAAACACCTTCCAAGGTGGATCCATGGGCATTTTCCCTATCGTTTGTGGTGGCACTAACGTGAAATTCCGGGTACGCTCAGCCTTCCTTTCGGCCACTAAGCCTTTTAAGCGAGTGAGATCATAATCTCCTCTAAGTGCAGAGAGTAACTCTTCTCGGTAAAGGAATAAACTATCCTCTGAGTTCTCAAGAATTTGATTCTGCACCCATCTTCGACCTGCCTCAATGGCATCATAACGCGTATGACAAAGGGGAATATTAGATAGAATGTAGTCATGGATTTCGGTTAACGGTTGAGCATGCTCTGCTAATTCAAGCCAGTTCTCAAACTCCTCCCGAGCCTCTCCCGTTAAAGTGCTACGGTGTTCATTAATCCGTTGAAGGCGGTACGATTGGAAATCAGCGTCTTCGGTCGCAGGGTCATAATCCGAGTTCATAAGCCCTTTGATAATCCCAACCACTATCTCAGGCATTTCTCGCCACGTTGGTTCGAATTCGAAACTATCAGCAGGGCGATCTCCTTCAGCTTCTAGAAACTGCTCGAGTTCTTCCATAAACCAAGTATTGGATAGCTGCAAAAGTGCCTCTTTACTGGGTAACGACAAAATAGCGCTAATCGCGGGATCTGAGGCAGCACGCCGTGCCAGGGTTAGAAGACGATTCGTCGTGTTAAATACCCTGGGATCATTAACCTGAATCAATTCGTAGGCTTCAAATTCGGTGAGATTAAGAAGTCTTTGACACACCTCCACCCAGCGCTCCCGAATATACATACCGATCATGACAACTTTTATATGGGGATTCCAAGACCAGCATAGAAAGTCATAACATTGGTCAAGGTGATCTGCTAACTCCTCTAAACTCGCATGTGTTCGATCAAACTGCCGGATGGGTTTGAGACGATTCTGAGCTTCCGGCTCCCATATATCCTTCCACGCATGGACGTGACGTTCAAACCCCTTCTCCTTAAGAAATCGATCAAACCCCAAGACCCGGCTTCGCAGCTTCGGATCAAGTCGCCACAGATGAAAGAGAAACGGGAACCGCTCCATGATGGGTGGTGTATCTCCCCCTATGGGCTCCGTTCGTTGGAAGACATAGCCCTGGAGTACAAGATAGGCGTTTCTCAGGGAGGGAATGGACCATTCCTCATAGGCACGTTCTGATCCGACTTCAATTGGATGGAGTCCATAGGAGACAAACAGTGGATGCACCGGTCTTGGCCAGTGAATATTATCTCGCATCCAGAAACCTTTAGCTTCCCAAAGAGACATTTTTTTCAACCTCCATTGTTTTCTACTTGATTTGTTCTGTAGGATGAGTCAAAGCACCCGTTAAATACGTATTTACCGCTGACAGAAGCACGGATAAGAGGTCGTGTTGTCTGCCGGAATGATACCACCTCACCATGTGAACCATATATAATCCATCGATATCATTGGCTAAATCCTGTGGTCGTCGTTCTCTCGTGACGACTCCTCCGATCAGACCACGTTCAAAGGCTTCTGTCATCATCCTCCGGAAGAGAGTACCATTGGGATGCTCTGGAGTTATTCCACGCTTCATCTTTTCCAGCATTGTAACCCAGACAAGTTCCGGTCTTTTATTGGTCCACTCCACAGTATAGCTAAGTATAGCTTTAATTTGATTTTCCGTACCTGAAGTAGTTACAAAAAAATCCTCCACCTGCTGTATCGTTAATTCTTCAGTCTCGTAAACAAGCTCTAGAGCTAAATCTTCTTTAGTCTGGAAATAATTATAGAAGGTCCCCCTCGCTACCCCAGCTTTACCGGTGATTTCTTCAATGGTTGTTTCATTAAAACCTTTCACTCTGAAAAGTTCTTCACCTGCACATACAATCGCTGATTTAACTTCCGCTTTTTGCTTATCTCTCAGTTTCTGCAAAGTCTTTCACCTCGTAGTCAATAGTAGAAGGCTGTACTAACGTGTCTCTATTCAAATTTATATACACTGTACATACAATGATATAGTTCATTATATTTACAATAAAAACACTTTGTCAAGCAAAACACCTTCGTATTGGAGTAGTCAGCCCTTCGTTCCGTGCAATAAAAAAAGCTTAGACCAGAGCTAAGTGGTCTAAGCTTTCTATGGTATACGCCCTGTGCTTGGCGCATCCCTTGTTACTTCTAAGAAAAGTTACTTCTTAATGACCTCCGGCTCACCATAGGTTACGCCTAAGGTATCCACCGTGACAGTTTTCATGACTTGACTTTGTAGTGGCTTATCTGCTTTGTCTCTTTGGCTGTTTACTATTTTATCAACTGTTTCCATCCCACTTAACACTTTACCAAAGGCTGCATAGTTATTATCTAAGCTGGTCGCTGCGGCCACCATAATGAAGAACTGCGATCCAGCAGAATCCGGGGCATTCGTTCTCGCCATCGATATAACGCCTCGTTCGTGTTTCAACGTATTATTAAACCCATTTTTAGTAAACTCACCCTTGATACTATACCCCGGACCTCCTGAACCATTACCCTGTGGATCTCCCCCCTGAATCATAAATTGAGGGATCACACGATGAAATGTAGTCCCATTATAAAAGCCCTTCTGCACTAAGGAGATAAAGTTCTTCACGGTATTCGGGGCGACATTGGGATAGAGCTCTAGCTTGATCTCTTCCCCACTCGCCATAGTAATGGTGACTATAGGATTCTTTGCATTGGATTGAGTCCCCCCATTGGCCTGCTCTGGGGTATTTGAATTGTTGGTAGTATTGGTTGGGTTCGCATTATTTTTTGTGGTGGTACCACACCCGATGACGGTGAATAGAATTAACGATACACATACAAGCAAAGCCACTTTAAGCTTCCTCATGAAAATTCCTCCTTCAAGATAGTGTTTAGATATGTTCAAACATTTCTTCTCGAAACTCCTCAGCGAATTGGAGATACTCTACCTTTTCTAACTTAACTCCGAGCTGCTCACAAACATCATGCAACAAATAATAGGTCTCATCACGAGCGACCATTATTTTCGCAGGTTTGAGATGATTCTGTTCGATAAAACTCATCAGATTTTCAATAAAGTTATACCCTTCGATCTGAATATCTTCTACCATCTCAACAGATAGAGCCATACCGCTCTGGTGATCAATGAATACGCATACTTTAGGGAAATAAGGTCTACCTTCCTCTTTGACAGGCGTAGGAAGATAATATGTATCCGCTTCTATGATAAGGTTTTGATTTGACTTAACTCCTTTAAGCCTGCGTAGGCGGATTTCATCTCGGATACAAAATGAAGCGAATTCTGGGCTAAACTCCTCTGCGGTTAAATATTGATTGTTCCATTCAGGACGACCGTCACCAGATTTCTGGTAGCTCCTAGTCAGGAAGGTCCTTGTAAGGTCATGCTTAAGTATGGTTTTCTCATCTTGACAATGAATCGATACCGTTAAGGCTTGGTTTAGAATATGAGTCAGAAATCGACATTGCTCCGAATTCAGAAACCAAGGAGCCTTCCCGGGTTCATAACTTTGAAAAAATGGCCATTCATTTTTGCCCCTAAATTTGAGATTCAGGTCTTTAATGAGTTTTAAATCTTTTGGACCGAGCATAGCTCGATCTTCAAAAGAACACATTAGGCATTTTTGCGAAAAAACATGATCAAAATTTTCTGGGTCACTATCCCCTGAAAGCAGACCAAGGACACCCTCTAAGCCCTCTGGCCCTAAGTAAGCCGCAATCCCATAATGTTCTCCAGCATTGCCCATGATGCAGCAGTAGGCAACTTCCCCCGTCTCAGGGTTTGCAACTCCAAAAATATCATCATCATACATCCATTTCCAACACGAAGCACGCTTGAACATTGCAGCCGCTTCGTAAAGCGCTCTCCACTCTTCCTGTGTTGGTTGGTTAGTTCTTACCATGCGTTTTTTTCTCCTCATTTCTGACGTATTACTTATCTTTCTGCTGAGTAAAGGCTTTTATAGAAAAGTTCAATGCAGTACCTATATAATACATGGAATCTTAAGACGAATAAAGTAGAGAATGACTGAATAAGTACTACACTAATATTCTGTTTACTCGTCACATACTTTTTGATATCCTGAACCTAGCAAAAGTTGGGTCGGCAAGCAATACATGGATTGGATTGCTGCGGAAATGGAAAATTGAATTGAGGGTGCAAAAATGACTCGAATAGAAGAAATAATCTCGCAAGAAAAAGAAAATCTGAAGATCCATGAATATGCTTTTATGAAATCCAATGCAGTCATCTTTTCGGATGAAGTAAGAAGGTTATGTGAGAAAAACGTCTGTGGCATGTTTGGCACTTCCTGGGCCTGCCCTCCTGCAGTTGGAAGTGTTGAAGAGTGTAAGAATAGATGTAATGGTTTTGAAAATGCTTTTATGTTTACTTCCTTAGCCAAACTCAAAAAGAAGTATGATATCGCTGGATGGGGTGAAGCGCGTAAAGTACATGAAGCAATCACAGAGAAGGTAGCGCAAATCTTCCGGGATGAATTCAAAGAAACCCTCATCCTCTCTACCGAAGGATGTGCTCTGTGCGAAAGATGTACTTATCCGGAAAAACCCTGTAGATTTCCTAACCGTATGTTTCCTGCGACTGAAAGCTTTGGAATTATGGTTATCCAACAGGCTCCTCTATGCAATATCCAATATAACAATGGTGAAAATGCCATTACATATTTTAGTATGATATTTTTCTAAAAGAACGAATCATAATCCCTCTTTAGTAACAAATACTAAAGAAAACAGAAGAAATTATCAAATACTAGTGGGAATTTCAAATATCTAAGGAAATTATTAAGGCCAAGAAAGAAGGAACGCCATGAACGTAAGTGAACAAAAAATGGAACTAGCTACTTTTGCTGGCGGATGCTTTTGGTGTATGGAATCAGCCTATTACGAAACAGACGGTATCCTTGAAGTTATATCGGGTTACACAGGGGGCCACCTCGAAAATCCAAGCTATGAAGAGGTATGTTCCCAGACAACGGGACACCTCGAAGCCATACAGATCAAATTCAACCCTGAGCGCATTTCATATGAAAAACTCCTTGACCTCTTTTGGCAACAAATCGATCCAACCGATCCAGGCGGACAGTTTAACGATCGTGGGGAAACCTATCAAACGGCGATTTTCTATCATTCGGAAGAACAACGTTTGACGGCTGAAGCCTCCAAGAAAGCTTTAGCTGAAAGCCAGCGCTTTGATAAGCCCATCGCAACACGCCTTCTTCCAGCTACGACTTTTTACCCAGCTGAGGATTATCATCAAGGTTACCATAAAAAGAATGCCTTTCGTTATGCGCTCTACCGCCAAGGCTCGGGTCGAGACGCTTTCATCCAAGCGCATTGGCAAAAGAATAAATCTGATCTTAAAGAGAGATTAACGGAGATACAGTATCACGTTACTCAAGAAAATGGAACCGAGCCTCCCTTCCACAACGAATACTGGGATCACAGGCTTGAAGGAATTTATGTCGATATCGTCTCTGGTGAACCCCTCTTCAGTTCCCGGGACAAATTCGACAGTGGCTGTGGCTGGCCAAGTTTCACTAACCCCCTTCCAGGAAGTAATCTCAAAGAAAAAGCGGACGTTAGTCATAATATGACCCGCACTGAGGTTCGTAGCCGCGAATCTGACTCTCACCTTGGTCACGTTTTTAACGATGGACCTGGCCCAAAGGGTTTGCGTTATTGTATTAACTCAGCCGCTCTGCGTTTCATACCTAAGGAAGATTTAGAGCGTGAAGGATTTGGTGATTTTCTCATCCTATTTCGTTGATCTGACTAAAGGACAAAAGCCGACTGAGAGACAATGGTATGTCCACTGCTTCTCAGCCGTCTTTTTTATATTTAGTTCTTGATTATCGCCACACGCCAGACGTCGGGGCCTTCTTCAAGGTACTTCCATTCGAATTCCCCTTTTCGTTTTGCCATGAGTTGATAATAGAGTGGTAGCCTGGCAGGATTCTATAAATATATCTAGAACACTGTTATTTAGCATTAATTTGTGGAGGCAAATTCTATGACCTATACTAGAAGCTTTATCAGGCTGACCATGGCAATTACTTTAATCACCTCGTTTATTGCACCCTTCATGGGTAATGCAGTAAATATCGCTATTCCCTCTATTAGCTCAGAATTCGGCGGCAGTCAGTCCCAACTCAATTGGATTGTAAGCAGTTATTTGTTATCAAGCGCGGCCTTTGCCTTACCCTTTGGCCGTTTAGCCGATATCGTCGGACGCAAGAAAATGTTTACCTTAGGTATTATCCTCTTCGGTCTGACTTCACTATCGTGCGGCTTAGCTTTTTCGTTATATTCACTCATCCTATTTAGGTTGTTACAGGGAATTGCCTATGCTATGGTTTTCGGTACCTCAATGGCGATCTTGACTTCTGTAGTTCCTCCCCAAGAACGTGGAAGAGCCCTAGGTATTAATACTGCTGCTATATATATCGGTCTCTCCCTCGGACCTGTTTTAGGCGGTGCAATCTGCAAGTATATCAATTGGCGAGGAATTTTCCTATTGGGGTTTATACTAAATATTATTATTCTTACGTTAACCCTCCTCAAGCTTAAGGGAGAATGGAAAGGTTCTGAAGGTGAAGCCTTTGATATCTGGGGCAGTATTTTTTGCATCTCAGGCTTAGCTTTATTATTACTTGGCTTATCTAATTTGACCTCGGCCTCCTCCTATAGCCTCATATTACTGAGTGGGATAGTTTTAATTGCACTTTTCATCGGGTACGAATACAAAACGACCTTTCCCTTGCTCCCGATTAGAAAGTTTGCCAAGAATACAACTTTTATCTTCTCGAATCTCGCAACTTTAATCAATTATAGTGCAACCTTTGCACTAGGTTACCTCTTGTCCTTATATTTACAACTTGTCTTAGGACTTGATACAACCTTCTCTGGTTTAATTTTGCTCTCCCAACCTATCATTATGGCTACTCTATCCCCTCTCACAGGGAGAATATCTGATAAAATTGAACCTCAGATCCTGGCATCGATCGGTATGGGTATTACAACGTTAGGGCTTTTCCTTTTTATCTTTCTAAGCGCTAATACTTCCGTGATGCTCGTTATCCTTAACTTAATCCTCATCGGTATAGGTTTTGCTCTTTTCTCCTCACCAAATACCAATGCAGTGATGAGTTCTGTGGATAGAACCCATTACGCTATTGCTTCCTCAACCATGGGAACGATGAGACTCCTAGGACAAACCTTTAGTATGGCGATCGTATCCTTGGTCACCTCCGCACATATCGGAAAATTAGATTTGAATTCTAGTGAATATCCGCTCCAATTCCTTCTAAGTTCGCGTATTTCTTTTATTGTGTTTACAGCGTTTTGCTTTTTGGGAATATTCGCCTCAATGGCAAGAGGCAAGATGGATAAAAACATCCATCTAAAAAAGGATACGTAAAAAATCATCACCATGGCAGCAGCTCTAGCAAGTGCCAAAGGGATTGCAGCCTATACAGAAACAAGTTCCCAAAAGCCCTTGTAAAATTTTTTACAATAAATTATTTAATTATTACCAAGAAGACCTAAGTAATATTACCATTCCTAGTAAAATGCAAGAAGCACGTTGAAGTAACAATCAATGTGCTTTTTCCATATATTACATCAGACAAGTCTTTGTAAGTTTCCTGCTTTCCTTTTTTCTGGGAGGTAATGTAACAATATCAATCAACAAGGAGGTATCATAAGAATGTCTCATCGCAAAGATATATCTAAAAATGAAAAGTTAGACAGAAAGTAGAAGTTGAAAATACTATTGGTAATGCTGGCAATCTAGGAGCCATTGAACGCTAAATTAATAATATCGAGTTCAAGCTAGCAATCCGTTTTTTGGTCTGGCCGAAATCAAAAAAGAAGTTAGAGACATCAAAGTGCCAATTAACGTGCTTCCCGCATTTTCATTTCTAACCTAACTGCCTCACTTTCTTTTACAAGAAAGCCTATAAACGCTACAATAAAAGATGTATAATAGTAGAAATCTTATATAGTACTGGATTGGTTGTTAGAATAATGAATTTAATTAAAGGAAGGTAATCTATGTCTGAAGAAAACCAAAATATAACTCGAGTACATTTAGAAGGTAAGGAAATTATCCTTATTGGGACCGCGCACGTATCAAAGCAAAGCGCAGAACAAGTCAAGGAAGTTATCGAAGCTGAAAAGCCAGACTCTGTTTGTATCGAATTAGATGGACAAAGATATCAATCCATTTTGGAAGGAAACAAGTGGAAAGAGACTGATATATTCAAAGTAATCAAAGAAAAGAAAGCCACTTTACTCTTAATGAATCTTGCCCTATCCTCTTTTCAAAAACGCATGGCCAAACAATTTGGTATTAATGCTGGACAAGAAATGATTCAGGGAATTGAATCCGCTAAGGAACTAGGGGCTAACTTAGTTCTAGCGGACAGAAATATTCAAATAACCTTCTCTCGTATTTGGCACAATGTGGGGTTCTGGGGAAAAACAAAGCTTATCATGGAGATCGTCTATAGTATTTTCAGTGACGAAAGCATCACAGAAGAGGAACTTGAGAAGCTGAAATCCCAAGATATGCTTAATGGGATGCTTGGTGAATTCACCGTAAGTTTTCCTAAATTGAAGGTGCCCTTAATTGATGAGCGGGATCAATATCTAGCTCAGAAAATCAAAGATGCTCCAGGGAATAAGGTGGTTGCGATTTTAGGAGCTGCACACGTTCCGGGAATAAAAGAGGAACTCAATAAAGAACATGATTTAGACCGTTTATCTCAGCTTCCTCCCAAATCCAAAATTCCTAAAATTCTCGGATGGGCCATCCCCATTCTCATTCTTGCGGTTATTGCCTTGACCTTTTATGCTAATCCTTCTGCTGGAGTCCAGCAAACCATAAGTTGGGTGCTCTGGACAGGAACTCTTTCAGCGCTTGGAACTGCGGTCGGTTTTGGACATCCTCTAGCCATTCTTTCTGCCTTTGTTGCAGCACCGATATCCGCCTTACATCCACTCATTGCAGCGGGTTGGTTTGCGGGGATTGTTCAAGCCTATTTTCGCCGACCCAGTGTTGGAGACTTTGAAAATCTATCTGAGGATGTATTAAGCATCAAAGGCTTTTGGAATAATAAAGTAACGCGTATTTTACTCATCGTTTTTCTGGCGAACATAGGAAGCTCCCTCGGTGCCTTTATCGGTGGCGCTGATATAGCCCGTTTATTTCTCCAAAACTTGTAACTTTCTCCTATAAAACTAATCAAGTCGCATAAAATAAAATTTTTCTTAAATAATAACGACTTTTTAGAGGAAAAGATTAGACAGTTGCAGAATAATATTCTTAAGATTAACTATCCTAATCAATAATCTAAGAATGAGGTGTAAGAATATGACAAATGTAAGAGAGTTGTACAAATGCAACATCTGCGGCAATGTTGTTGAGGTGGTTAACCCCGGTGCACCCGCCTTGGTCTGTTGTAATCAGCCTATGGTAAAGCTGGATCCATCGGAACATGATGGTGCTATGGAGAAGCACGTCCCTGTGCTCGAAACCTTGGCAGAAGGACTCTTGGTCAAAGTAGGAGATATTCCACATCCAATGGAAGAAAAACACTCCATTCGCTTCATCGAGGTCTTAACCGCAAATCAAGTCCTGAGAGCAGAACTATCTCCCGGGCAAAAACCTGAAGCTGTTTTTGCAGTGTCTAAAGAAGATGTTCTCGAAGTTCGTGAATACTGTAATGTACATGGGCTTTGGAAAGCCTGATTCATGAGTAAATAAGCAAACTTCATGTCAAAGACCCCTTGGGGATCCTCCTACTAATTAGGATTCCCAAGGGGTCTTAATTTTAATTAAATGGGATTCTTATAACCTTCATTGTCCAAGGCATCTGTCAAATACATTGCGAACGATATCCTTTGTAGCAGCTCCTTCATGAACTTTAATTCCATCGACATAATACGTGGGCACGTAATAGTAGTCGTACTCCTTAGCAAGGTCAGGTTGGAGATTTTCATCAATGATATTTACCTCGACTCCCCTATATTCAGCATGTTCATTTCTGATCTCTTCCATCCAGCGAAGAGCTTGTTTGCAATAAGGACAGGATTTCAAAACAAACAGGAGAACCGGTTTCATATACATCGCACTCCTTTTCCTAATGTTTAAGTATTGACTAACATCCACTTCAAGGACCGTTTTAATCCCCTACTGAATCTCCAATTTCCAAGCCTTCAAATTGCATCATATAGTAATGCGAATAGATACCATTATTTTCGAGGAGTTCTCTATGACTACCGCGCTCTTGTACTCCCTCATCCGTAATGACGATAATCTCATCTGAATTTTTGATTGTACTCAGGCGATGAGCGATCACAATCGTGGTTCTATTCTGTGAGAGTCTCTCAAGGGATTTTTGAATATACCGCTCACTCTCATTATCCAGTGCCGAGGTTGCCTCGTCTAGGATTAGTATCGGAGCATTCTTAAGAAATACACGAGCGATTGAGATTCTCTGCTTCTGCCCACCTGAGAGTCGGACCCCACGCTCCCCTACTAAGGTCTCATATCCTTCTTCACACGACAGGATAAAGTCATGAATATTAGCCTTCTGGGCTGCATCCATGATTTCTTCATCGGTAGCGCTTGGTTTCCCATAGGCGATATTTTCCTTAATGCTCCCTTCGAATAGATAGACATCTTGCTGCACGATACCAATAGCATTACGTAACGACTCTAGAGTAAAGTCTCGGATATCCTTTCCATCAATTGTTATGGCACCCGCTGTCACGTCATAAAATCTCGGTAGCAAGGAGCAGAGGGTTGTTTTTCCTCCACCCGAAGGTCCCACCAAGGCTATTTGCTGCCCTGCTCCAATCTTGAGACTCACATTGTTTAAGACATCATATTCATCATTGTAACGGAAAGAGACATTGTGGTATTCAATCTCACCTTTGACCTCAGTAAGTGGCAGGGCATCCTCTCGATTCACAATCTCAGGGTCTGTCTCCAGGACTTCCACGAAACGTTTGAAACCCGCGTACCCCTTTTGAAATTGTTCCGTAAAGTTAATGAGCGTATCGATTGGATTAACAAAGACATTGATGTAGAGTACATATATAGTTAAGTCCGTCAGTTTCAGGGAACCACTCGCAATAAAAACACCCCCGAAAACAAGAACTACGATATAGAGCAATCCTACTAAGAAGGAATTCCAAGCATGATAGGTGCCCATTAGCGCATAACTGCTTGTTTTAGAAGCTAAAAATTCTTGATTGCTTTGATTGAATTTTCTTCTCTCCAAACCTTCGTTAGCAAAGGATTGAACAACTCTAATCCCTGTCAGACTATCCTGAAGCCTAGAATTAACTTTAGCAATTTTAACCCTATTATCAGTAAAAACTGCCTCCATCTTATAATTCTTATAAAGACTAAAGACCACCATGATCAGCGTAACGAATAATAGAATAAGCGTCAACGGGATGTTGATCCACATCAAAAGAGCAAAAGAGCCAATGATTTTCAGGGTTGATATAAAAAGATTTTCTGGTCCGTGGTGTGCAAGCTCAGTAATATCAAATAAATCGACGACCAGCTTCGACATCATTTCTCCACTATTATTGCGGTCGTAATAAGAAAAGGAAAGCCTCTGGAAATGATCAAAGAGATCTCTCCTCATATCCTTTTCCATTCTGGCACCCATGATATGTCCCCAGGACGTAATAAACTTCTGGCAGAAGAACTTAATGAAATAGAGGGCAAGTAAGGCGATCCCCACGTAACCCATTGAGCTTAGAATGATATCATTGCCTAGAGTAAATAAATTCTTGAGGAGATAATTAAAGATTTGAGGAAAGGCCAAATCCACAATGGAGACGACAATGGCGCAGAACATATCCATGTAAAATAGAAACCGATAAGGCTTGTAGTACTTAAGAAACTTCTTGAAAATTGGCATAAACACAGCGGTCACTCTTCCTTTGAATCCACTTAGGAACGGCTATAGCCTTCCTTAAGCAATATCTCTATTTGAGTAGATATTATATCACGAAATTAAAGTGAAACACTAATCTATTAAACTTAAGCCTTCTGTTAAGTCAGAAGGCTTAATAATAAACGATAGTAGATTTGAAGATATTCTTGGCACACTAAATTTCATTCACTACTTTCCAAACGTGAAAATTCTTGCTTCATACGGTCGAATACTCTAATCTTTTCCGATCTATTATCATCAACTGTATTGAAATAAATTGCCTCTCCTATATGAATGCAATGCTTACTTTCGCTAATGTGTAACGGAACGAAGGCAAGATGCCTATTAGTCTGCTTCCTATAGTTTTTTTCCAGGTCAAGAAATCCGTGATACATTTCATTTATACTCGAGCCTGTATCCGTATATTCAATATCGGGGCAAATCAAAAGGCTCTGACCCTCGGTCAAAGCTGAAATACTTTGCCTGAAAGTCTTTACTATGGCCTTTGAACCGCGAAAAACAGGAATTGCTCGTATCGAATGCATTAATCCTGATACGCAGAAGGACAACGGAAATGCAATGACTGCAGCAAGTACCTTTGGCATCCTGAAACGCTTTGTAAAGGTATAATCGTAAAATTGGCGGAAACATGTGTTTTGATCACAAAATACGCTCAGAACCCACGGGCGAATAGATGTATTAAACCAAACCATGCTGATAATCGGCCCCCGTAGGTTCTGATGATGCACCACATAAACAACAGGTGTTACTGTTACGTTTGGAGGGCAAACCCTATATCGCGGTGTAAAGCATCGAGCGCAAAAGCGACAAAATCGAAAAACACTATGATATATTATATTTTTCATTACATTTTCCTCGTAAAACGTCTTAAGCGAAAATGTCTTTTGATTCCTAAAGCCGAAGAGACTTTTGAATATTCCTTGTCGCGGAAAACCCAGCGTAATTGAACCTGATAACTGAATAAACCCAAAGCAATATCAATGAAAATCTTTATAACTGATTCGTTGACTCTCCAGAACAGGCTGAAGGTGTAGACCAGACTAAAGGAGGTCAACATTAAAAAAATACACAAAATATAGTAACGTAATACCGAACTCGCCAACTTGCCGTTGTAAGCAAAGATAAGATTTCTGTTCATTAAATAATTGCATAGGGAGGATATCACCCGAGCAATGACAGTACTGACAAAAATCCGTACAGGTGCAGAAAAAGCCGCGAACACAACACTATTCAGCATGAAAAAGCCAAGTATGTCGAGAAATCCAGAAAGAATAGTTGCCCCAGAGTACTGTATCAGTCCTGAAATAAGGCGAAGGAAAATACTTGACGCATCCTTGACCGTACTGAAATGTGATCCAGAATTGTTATCGTAATATACCGTCTTTATAGATATCGTTGAAAAACCGATATTACGATGCCTCGCTTTTATCAGCATATTGATTTCAAAATCATAACGTTCTCCATTTAACTCAACCATCCATACAAGCTCACTTACTGGTATCCCTCTAAGACCTGTTTGCGTATCCTGCAGATTATAGCCATAGAGCACCTGAAAAATACGACTGGTCACCCGATTTCCCATGTAACTTCGCTTTGGCACATTTTCCGCTTTGAAATTTCTAACACCTAAAATAAGATCATTTTTCTTCAGAGACAGCCTCTCACATATTCTGCAAATATCCTCTACTGTATGCTGACCATCCGCATCAGCAGTAACCACACCGTCCAGATGAGAAAAATGTTCGATAACATAGGAGAACGCTGTTTTCAGGGCTCTACCCTTGCCACGATTCTCTTTATGTGTGAGCACAGTACAATGCTCTAGCTGTTCTACCGAATGAAAAATACTATTAAAAGAAGCATCACTTCCGTCATTTACGATGATAACCTGCGGCACACCATGTTCTAAAAGATCACGAACAAAGTCTGCTAAATTTTGCATTGGATTTAGGGCAGGTATAACAACTAAGCTATTAACGTTTACTGACCTTGTTTTCTCCTTTTTTTCTCTAATAAAGGTTAATGTCCTTTTATACTTTCTATTCAACGATCACATCATCCCTACTAACTTTTCTTTTCTATCCACTCCCTGCTTCCTAAATCTCGCATTATTTTGTATGACTGAAACAAACGACATAAATAAACCTCCATTCATTTTCTTGTTAATTAATACAAGATATGAGTGGAGGTAACTATTGATGAGAACAATCGTCCTTTAGCTTAGAGCTTATTACATCTTGCCCTACCTGGCAATACGCTTTAGGGCAACATCTAAAGCCTCTTGAGCAGTTTGTGCGTATGCCAGTTCAATGCTTCTTCTTTCATCAAGGTAAGCTTCTTCGTATGCAATTCCCCTTACCTTCCCAGCCCAACCACCAGAGGATTCAAGAACCACGACCGGTTTACGATTTAGATAGGCTGTGGAAAGTTCACCCAAGGTGCCATTGCCACCACCCACCATAATCAATGCGTCGGAAGAGTGTACAAGAATCAAACTCCGATAATCAAAGCTTAATCCCGTTGAAATTGGAACATCTATATAGGGGTTGGCAGTATCTAGGGTGTCTCCTGGCAAGATTCCTACTACGAGTCCCTTTGCCTCTTTTGCCCCTCTGGAGGCATATTCCATAACTCCACTTGTGCCACCTGTTAAGAGAACACAACCCCTTAGTGCAATTAGCTTCCCAACTTCATGGGCTAAGTGTTGAATTTCTTGGGGTAATTCACCTGACTGACCTATTACTCCGATGCGTATCACCATTTTGCCACACTTCTTTCTCAATTTTAATAAACCTGGCCCATATGCAGCCCTGGATACACGTAATACTAGTTGCCTAAAGGCCTTGTACTTTAACTATTAATCCTTCATATATTAGGGAACCGAATTATATAGTCATTATTATGTATTAATACTCCTTCTTGATTCATCTAAAGAAGCCCTGCTTATAAAGCTTGCATATTTATTAATGCATAAGGAAACTTTATGATAAAGGTTGGAATAAACTGGAGGTTACCCTAGTGAGTGCAAAAAGAAGGTCAAAAACAAAGAAATGGATTCCCCTTGGTATTATAGCAATTATAGTTGTCGGTGTCGCTGCAAGCTATCTTACGCGACCAGCTTCAACATCCTATGAAAGCGTAGTCGCTAAAATTGGAGATATTACAACGTACAATTCCTTTTCAGGAAATGTTGAAACAAAAAACCGTCAAACTGTAACGTCTGAAAAGGTTATGCAAGTTTCCGAGATTAAAGTCAAAGAGGGAGACCTGGTGAATGAAGGCGCTGTGTTAATCAAGACAACAGCAGGGGATGAAATTAAATCTAAAATCAGTGGCGAGATTGTTAATATTACGGTGGAAGAAAATGCCCAAGTCATGGCTGGTATTAAACTATTAGAAGTCGTTGATTATAATAATCTTGAAATCAAAGTTAAGGTTGATGAATATGACATTGTGGCAGTAGAGAAAGGCAAGGAAACCACTGTCAAAATAGGGGCAATAAATAAAGAGATTAAAGGTACAATCAGCAGTATGTCTAAAGAAGGGCAGATCATGAATGGTGTGACATTTTTTACTGCAACTATTGACCTTGAAAAAGATGAAAGCCTTAAAATTGGTATGTCGGCAGAGGTAAAGCTTATTAGTAATAAGGTTACAGGGGTTGTAACCTTACCTATGACGGCTATTCAGTTTGATGCTAATAACAAGCCCTATGTTCTAAAAAAAGATGAAAAAGGCGCAGGCGTTAAAACTGAAATAACAACTGGCATAAATGATGGTACAACTGTTGAGGTTAAAAGTGGTGTTTTAAGCGGAGATACAATTCTGTATACCAAGGCTACCGCGACACAAGGTATGGGATTTCCCCGAGGCAGAGCAAATAGCGACGGTGTAAGCGGAGGCAATAACAATGGCAGAAATCCTTAGTATGCAAAATATCTGTAAAAGCTACTACATGGGTGAAGAAGAGTTAGAGGTTCTGCATAACGTAAACTTATCAATTCACACCGGTGAATTTCTGTCCATACTTGGCCCGTCAGGCTCTGGAAAATCTACAATGATGAATATCATCGGCTGTCTTGATGTGCCTTCGTCGGGAAAGTATTTTCTCTCCGGTCATGATATCGACGACCTTGATGAAATCGAGCTTGCCAAAATACGAAACAAAGAAATAGGTTTTGTGTTTCAGAGTTTCCAGCTTTTGCCAAGAATGACCGCACTGCAGAATGTGGAGCTTCCCTTAATTTATGCTGGTGTATCCTCTTCAATGCGCCAAAAACGGGCCAAGGTAATCCTGGAACGTGTTGGATTATCTGATAAAATGGTAAATCTCCCGAATCAGCTTTCCGGCGGACAGCAACAGCGTGTCGCTATTGCTCGTGCCCTGGTTACAGAACCATCAATCCTTCTGGCAGACGAACCCACAGGCGCCTTAGACCAAAAAACTGGAGCTCAGGTCATGCAGCTTTTTGAAGAGCTTAATAGGGAACGAAGAACAATTATTATGATTACGCATGATAGCAATATTGCCCGTCACGCCAAGAGAGTTGTCAATATTTTAGATGGGTATTTAACGGAGCAGGAGGTACAATCGGATGCTCCCTGAAAGTATCAGAATGTCATGGGAAAATATTATTAACAATAAGCTGCGTTCATTTTTGACAATGCTGGGTATTGTCATCGGCGTAGCCTCTATTATCGCCTTGATTACTATTGTTCAAGGTGCGACAAACAGCATCAGCAATCAAGTTAAAGAGCTAGGTGCCAATAAGATTACAATTACTGCTATGGGCACTCCTCTCAAACAGGGCCTTAACCAAGATGATATGAAAAAGATCTCTGAAGTCAATAATATCAATGGCATTTCGCCTACGATTTCTGGAAAAACAGGAATTGCTTATAGTAGCAAGGTCCTTGAAAACGTAACTGTTCAGGGTAAAAATGAGGTTTATTTTAAACTTGATTCCAGTTTACTCAAGTCAGGAAGGTCCATAAATATTCTTGACTTAGATAGTAAAAATCAAGTAGCAGTTATTGGGAGTAATATTGTAAAGGAGCTTTATTATGGCGTTGATCCAGTAGGAAAAGAGCTAATCATCAACGGAACAACCTATACTGTAATAGGTACACTTACCACTTCTAATGGATTTAGTATGGGATCCAATAATGATACAGTGATAATTCCTTACACAACAGCACTCCGCAGCTTGGGTGTAAAAAACATCTCAAGTCTTGATGTGTTTTTGGTAGATACTAATTTAGCCGACGATACAGTGACCGACATTAAAGGAGTGTTAAACCCGGCGTTTAACTACAAGGAAAATGCCTATACCATATTTAACATGGGTGATATGATAGAATCCTTCCAATCGATGATGTCAATGATGTCCCTACTCCTTGCTGGAATTGCCGCGATATCACTGGTTGTCGGCGGTATCGGCATTATGAATATGATGCTTGTCTCTATCATCGAGCGTACGACTGAAATTGGTTTGCGGAAAGCGTTAGGTGCAACACCCTATCGAATCCAACTTCAATTTCTAATCGAATCGATATTCCTTTCCTTATTTGGAGGACTCATAGGATTGCTACTTGGTGCTCTAATTGCCTATGTTGCGTCAACACTAATTGGCATTGGTTTCTCGATCTCACTATCAACTATTTCGCTTGCTGTAGGATTCTCTGCAGCCGTTGGTATAGTCTTTGGATATGCGCCTGCAAGTAAAGCAAGTCAATTAAATCCAATAGACGCGCTTCGAAGTTTATAATTAAGTTGAACCGGATGGACGACCCATTTTCTAAAAACTTGTTAACGGCATCTGCCCTTGCATTGCCAGGCTAAGTCTCTTTTCTACTTCGGCCCAGTTAGCTATTTGCCACCAAGACTTAACATAATCTTTCCGTTTAGATTCGTAATCCAGGTAATACGCATGCTCCCATACATCCATGACAAGTAGCGGAATACTTCCCACTTGTAAGGAATCCTGATGCTTTTCAGCGGCTAGGATTTCCAACCGGTTCCAACCCGGTTGCCAGACTAACATGGTCCACCCCGAGCCTTCCACATTGATTGCAGCCTCACTAAATTGTTCCTGAAAGGCATTGAAACTTCCGAAATAGTTATTTATTTGCCCATGCGTTTGGGCACCCGGAGTAACCCATCGATTCATAACTGGAGCCATAGATGTCCAATAGATACTATGAAGAATATGGCCAGAACCATGAAAGGCAAGTTCACGTTCCCAGTGTTTCACTAGACTAAAATTCTTTAATTGCCTTGCTTCCGCTAGCATTACCTCAGCTTTATTTAGACCATCTACATAGGCTTTGTGGTGTTGCGTATGATGGATTTGTAGTAGCCTAGTGCTAATCACAGGTTCAAGTGCATTATATGGATAAGATAAATGTGGCAATCTGTGTTGCCCAAGGGGTATCGTATACAGTTGCATATTATCTGCCCCTCCGATCAATTCACTATGGTAACACTAAAATATTCTATTACGATTTTTCCATTTTGTGCGGGATAAATCTGTAGCCATGCGCAAGCCCCGACAACCCCACCTACCCAGACAGCAACGCCAGCAGCCTCGGGAACACTGGCTGTCGCCCCATCCTGTCTACACCACAATCTGGTGCAGTAGACACTGTACAATCGGGATTAGTACCAGTTCAAACGTCCAGTGGGATTTACTATGTAGATATGGGCTCGGCTGATAAAAAATAGGAGCCGCAATCTGTTGTCCAGGAGGCGCCAACCTATCTTTTCTAAATGCTTTGTAGAGATACTTCGCATTGGCCTCATTATTTGAGTTCAACTGGAAAAGACTGCGTTCAAATGTTTATAAAAAAATAAATAAAAAATATAGAGCTGTTCAGACAGCAAAGTAAGCCCGACTTTCGTCCCTGCTCAAATTGTTGGTCTCGTAGTCAAGCTCTCTTTTGCCTTTATAATAAGGGATAACCGTTTTCACCTGGGTCTGCAGCAGCATCACTTCAGAAACCCAGATATGATACGGATTATCCATTCTTCGCCAAGGAAAATCCCTTCTCACAGCATGATATCAAGTTAATAGTTTCTTAAGCCATGCGATTCCATCCGACCTTTGAATATCAGCACATCCATAATCCATCAAGCGCCTTCTCATTCTTAGGCATGTTTCCTTCCATTATACGACAAGCACCTAAAAGAAGCTTTGGATAAATTGCCCATACTTATAACAACTGAAACTTACTAGCTACATAACCCTAGCTATTTGTTAATTCCCTAATAATTCACAAATTTATGGGGAAAATAATCCAAATCCCCCAAATTGGAACATTAGAGGAAGGTCTATGCATGTTTCATTTTCTCAAGAAGCAACTCCGAACGATACAACTAATGAACCAAAATTCCAAGAATGATAGAGAAGAGAAAACTGAGTCTCAATCCGACCTTTCTCGAGATCTCAAACAAAACTTAGATTACGTAAAAGAAGCCTTAGGTATAAGTTATGACGTGACTCTACGTGAATTTAACTTCGGAAATCAAGGTCAAATCAAGGGCGCTCTCGTCTTTATAAAGGGCATCACCGATAAAAAGACCATTAATGAAAGTATCATCAAACCCTTGATGTATGAAAGCCAACTCCTGAATAAACAGGAAACCGCAACGTATAATATTGATACCATCAAAACAACGATGCTTTCAGTCAATGATGTTCAGGTCGTCACTACGATCAATGAAGCAGTCGAGGGTTGCCTGTCAGGGGATACTCTTTTACTGATTAATGGCCTGAAAGAGGCTTTACTCATTAGTACGGCCGGAGGAGAGGTCCGGGGATTAGAAGAACCTAAAACTGAAACCGTTATTCGGGGATCACATGAAGGTTTTACCGAAAGCCTACTTACGAATACAACCCTATTACGGCGTAGAATCAAGAATCCTAATCTCACCTTCGAAACTATGATCATTGGAAAACAAACAAAGACTACAGTCTGTGTCGCCTATATCAAAGGAATATCTAATCCTCAACTTATAGAAGAAATTCACCGTCGGCTCAAGAGAATTAATACGGATGCTATTCTAGAGTCAGGATATATCGAACAATTTATCGAAGATGCGCCTTTCTCAATTTTTTCTACTGTGGGTAATAATGAAAAGCCAGATAAAGTTGCAGGTAAGTTACTTGAGGGGCGTGCAGCCATCTTGGTTAATGGCACTCCCTTTGTCCTGACCGTCCCGATGCTTTTTTTGGAGAGCTTTCAAACTTCAGAAGATTACTATTCTCGTCCATACTATGTAAGCCTAGTTCGGCTTCTACGGGTGATAGCCTTTACGATTGCTACCTTAGCCCCTGCAATTTATGTCGCCTTAACAACCTTTCACCAAGAATTGATCCCTACTCCGTTATTATTTACTATGGCAGCAGCAGAAGAAGGGGTCCCTTTCCCATCCGTAGTCGAAGCCTTTGTGATGGGGTTAATCTTCGAAATTCTGCGGGAAGCCGGTATACGATTACCCCGTGCTGTTGGTCAAGCAATTAGTATTGTAGGAGCTTTGGTTCTCGGTGAGACCGCCGTACAAGCCGGTCTTGTCGGAGAACCGATCCTCATTGTTGTGTCTCTTACGGCTGTTTCCAGCTTTGTTATTCCTTCACAGACCGATTCAGGAGCTATCATACGATTAATTATGGTTCTCCTTGCAGGAACCTTGGGCATCTATGGGATTATGCTTGGACTGTTGGGGATATTGATCCATCTTTCGTCCTTAAGATCCTTCGGTACCCCTTACTTATCACCTTTTGCCCCACTTAGTGTTAAAGATTTAAAAGACACTCTGGTGCGGGTACCCCTATGGGCGATGTTAACTCGTCCTCGATTAATTGGGTGGAATGACCCTCAAAGGGAAGAATTCAGATTAAAACCAACCGAACCAACAAAAGATAGTGAAAACTCAACTTCCACCGAAACGAAATAAATGTGGCACTGTAGGTGTATCAAATGAAAAAACGGCTACAAAAAATTTTATCTTATTTTCTATGCCTTCTATTAGTTTTCAACATCGCAGGATGTTGGAATCGGCGTGAGTTAAATACTTTAGCAATCGTCCTTGGCTTAGGTATGGACAAAGCTCCCGAACCCAATAAAATTAAGTTGACTGCCCAAGTCGTCATCCCAAGCGCACTGAAGTCTTCCGCAAAGGCAGATACCGGTGGGACCAAAGCGTTTTGGAACATAACCAATTCGGGAGATACACTTTTCAATACGCTTAGAGATTTTACCCATGAAAGCAACCGGAAACTCTATTTCCCACATATCCAAGTAATAATTTTCGGTCATGATCTTGCAGCGAAAGGGGTTCAGGAACAGATGGACTTCTTTGCCCGAGACCATGAGACACGACTTAATACCTGGATATTAGTCTCCGAAACTACAGCGAAAGAAGCGCTCGATAATGTCCCTGAATTAGATAAGATACCCTCAAGTAATATTTTTAAATTAGTTGAAGCTCAAAAAGCAACATCTCAATCCGTTGAGGTTAACTTAGAGCAATTTTTGGCCCGATTGATGAGTCAAACCACAGCCCCCATTGCTCCTCTCATCAAAATCAAAGAGGAAGATAAGGAAAAATCCGTTCTTGTCGAAGGGACCGGCGTATTTAAGAAAGATAAGTTAGTGGGTGAACTGAACAAGACAGAAACCCGTGGCCTCTTATGGGTTATGGATAAAGTCAAGAGCGGAATAATTGATGTCAATCGCCCAGATGATGACAGTAAAGCCAGTCTAGAAATCCTTCGATCGAAAACAAAAGTTAAACCGGAGATTATAGACGATCAAATTGTTATGAAGATCGATG
Organism: Desulfitobacterium elongatum; assembly: GCF_055378975.1. Classification (NCBI taxonomy): domain Bacteria; kingdom Bacillati; phylum Bacillota; class Clostridia; order Eubacteriales; family Desulfitobacteriaceae; genus Desulfitobacterium; species Desulfitobacterium elongatum. The sequence continues at coordinate 2,610,235 of NZ_AP038772.1, forward strand.
TTAAAGGAGAAGGAACGATCGGTAGTCAGTATACCCCTGAAGAACTCGTATCGCCAGATAAGGTTAAAGCCTTAGAGAGTGAAGCGTCCGATGCGATTAAATCAGAAATTATGGCTGCCCTAAAAAAAGCAAGGGAACTTAACGCAGATGTTTTTGGCTTTGGAGATTTTGTTCATCAACACTACCGCGATGAATGGAAAGAGTTGGAGGGTAACTGGGATGAAATTTTCCCCACTGTTGAAGTGGAAATAACGGCCGAGTTTAAGTTACGCCGATCAGGTAGAATAAGTAGACCCCCTGTACCTGCAAAGGAGTAAAAAATTTAAATGAAGCTTGAAAAAGGAACGATATCCAGTTCACAATTCACATTCTTAATCGCAGGTATTATTTTCGGAAGTGTAATGACCTTGACCTTTGCAGCCCAAATTACGAAGCATGACTATTTGCTTCCTACACTTGCCGGATTCGGATTAAGCTTACCTTTCGTTCTTGTTTATACCGCCCTTGCTCAAAGATTCCCTGATAATAATATTCTCCAGATTAATGATATCCTCTACGGCCCCTATCTGGGTAAATTCATTTCCACTACGTATCTCTTCTTTGTTTTTACAATCCTCATTTCAAATTTTCGTTTTATCGGGGATTTTATCAAAACTTATCTCCTGCCGGAAACCCCACTATCCGTCATTATCATTCTCTTTGCTTTGATTTGTGCTTGGACAGTACGAAACGGAATAGAAGTCATCGCTCGGGTGGGTCCAGTTCTAGTCGTTATTGCAGTATTCTCCATATTATTTACCACTATTTTAGTAATAAAAGATATGGATCTAACGAATTTTTTACCCATTTTCGATATTAAATTAACCGAATTTTTACAAGCCACCCATATTATTCTATCCATTCCATTCTGCGAGATATTTATTTTTCTTTTCTTTGTTCCTACCTTGAACAAGAAGCAACAGCTAAAGCGCTCAGTTTTAACCGGGGTCAGTTTCGCCGGGGCCTACCTCTTGATTAACGTATTGAGAAATATTGCCGTTTTAGGACCGATCATAGGCATTATTGCCTCCCCACCTTATGAAGCGATTAGGCTCATTAATGTAGGAGGATTTCTTACACGATTAGAAATCTTTTTTGCGATCTCACTAATTGTCATGGTGTTTTTAAAGGTTAGTATCCTATATTATGTTACAGCCCTTGGGACGGCCCAGTTATTAAACTTACGATCCTATCTTCCTATGGTAATTCCCTTAGGTATTTTTAGTATCATTTTTTCCATAGTGATGTATGATTCGAGCATGGAACAAGCGCAAGTCGGGATTAGTGTTTGGCCAATCTGGACTATACCTTTTGAGTTTATCCTTCCCATAATCACTCTGCTCTTAGCTAAGCTACGAAAAATACCCAAAAAACAGGGGGCCAAAAGCAAATGATTGTTTTATTGATCTTAGCATTTCTCGGTGCTGTCTTATTTGAAGTCCCTGCCCTTATTCAAAAAAAAAACTGGCGTGAATTGATCGCTTTTTCTTTTTTTCTAGCCATAGCCTTCGGACTATCCCTACTCCATACGATCGGCATTAAGATCCCAAGCCCTGTCCGCGGTATTAGTTATCTTATTGAAAATGTACTCCATTTAAGTTATAAGTAGATATTTTTAATGGGGACAACCCCGATTACTATATTTAAGTCCCCTCGTACCTAAAAAGGAGTAAGCTATGAAGCTTGAAAAAGGAACGATATCGAGTTCACAATTAACCTTCTTGATCTCAGGTTATATAATCGGCGGTGTCATAACCGTAGCCTATGCCACCCAAATCGCACAACATGACACCTGGCTCTCTATTATTGCCGGATTTGGATTAAGTTTACTACTAATTCTTGTCTATATTGCTCTTGCTCAAAGATTCCCCGGAAAAAATTTGATTGAGATTAATGATATTATATACGGTTCCTATCTAGGAAAATTTATATCATTGATGTACATCTTCTATATTTTCACAGTCTTCATTTCCCAATTATTTTTTGTCGGGGATTTTGTTTTAACCTTTCTCATGCCGGAAACTCCAATATCCGTCGTTATTATTCTATTTACATTAATCTGTGCATGGGCAGTACGAGAGGGAATAGAAGTTATCTCCCGTATGAGTTCACTCTTAGTCGTTATTTCCTTAACCTTTCTGTTATTAACCACTCTACTCGTTATAAAAGAAATGAATCTTAGGAACTTTTTACCCTTTTTTGATGTCCCTTTAATTAAACTTATACAGGGGACTCATGTTATTACCTCGATTCCCTTCTGTGAGATATTTATTTTCCTTATGTTTTTTCCTACCTTGAACAAGAAGCATGAACTAAAGAGATCTGTCTTAATCGGGGTTTGTATAGGCGGGGCTTCCTTAATGATTACAATCTTTAGAAATATTGCAGTATTAGGACCAATCATGAGCATTATTACTTCTCCTTCTTACGAATCAGTTCGGCTCATAAGAATAGCAGAATTCCTGACACGCTTAGAAATCCTTTTTGCTATTTCATTAATCGTTATGCTCTTTTTTAAATCGAGTCTCCTATATTACGTAATAGCCCTTGGGACGGCTCAATTATTAAACTTGTGTTCATATCTTCCCTTAGTGCTTCCCTTAGGTATACTCGGTATTATCTTTTCCATAGTGTCGTTTGATTCAAACATGGAACAAGCTTATGTAGGAAGTTATATTTGGCCCTTCTGGTCTCTTCCTTTTGAATATATCCTTCCAATTATCTCCTTACTCTTAGCCAAGATACGAAAACTACCCCAAAAGCAGGAAGCTGGAAGCTAATGATTGTTTTGTTGATCCTAGCATTTCTCGCTGTATTATTATTTGATGTCCCTAACCTTATTCGTAAAAAACACTGGCGCGAAAGAGAACAGTTCTAAGCGAGCTGAAGCCGGACCAATGCTTTTTGTAGAAGTAATTTACATAGAAAAAATATTTTTGTAAAGAATAAACACCAAAATGTTGAGTCGAAAGGCTGGATATAGGAGCCGAAGACCAAAGCGGTCCTAAAGGAACAATCAGGGAAGAAGGAGATATGTTATTGAAAAATAAGTTATGGCAGCCCTTTAAAAGGCAATAATGTATGGAAATTGAAAAAGGAAAGATCTCAAGTTCTCAATTGATACTTTTATTGGCAGGTTTTGTCCAAGGCTCAGCTTTGACAGTAACTTTTGCCGTCAATATCGCGAAACAAGATACGTGGCTAGTTGTAGTATCAGGAACAGTACTCGCCTTTGCTTTGGTATGGATTTACTTAAAACTTTCGCTCATGTATCCCGGCAAAAATCTGATACAAATCAATGAACTTGTTTATGGTTCCTTTCTGGGGAAGTTTGTTTCCGTAGTTTATATTTATTGGCTTATGTCCTTGATTCCACAGCATCTGAGATATATCGGTGATTTTTTTCTGTCGTATTTTATGCCCGAAACCCCGATGTGGGTTATCTTGACACTATTTACCTTTCTCTGCATATGGGCAACTCGCGAGGGAATAGAGGTCATAGCCCGTACAAGCTTTATTCTGGTCATGATAACAGTGATCACGACTATTATTATTTTTTGTTTATCTCTTAAAAATATGAAGTTAACCAACTTTTTGCCGCTGTTTGAGCTTACCAGGAGAGATTTTATCCAGGGTACCAATATTATTCTCACGATTACTTATTGTGATCTGCTTGCTTTTTTGATGGTTATCCCCTATGTAAATAGGCTGAAGGAAGTTAAAAAATCCATATTTTGGGGACTGTTACTGGGTGCTATCACTATCAGCACCGTAACGTTTAACTTCATCGCTGTACTTGGTACTATTGCGACGATTATGACATCTCCTTTTTTAGAAGCAGTGCGTCTTATTGACATCGGTAAGGTCTTTACGCGCATGGAAATGCTGGTGACGATGGCGCTGTCTATAACGGTGTTTTTAAAAATAAGCGTTTTGTTGTATGCCACAGTGTTAAGCCTGGCTCAGTTGTTTCGTTTGCAAAGCTATTTACCGTTGAGCTTCCCAGTTGGTATTATTTGTATTTCCTTAACCATCCTGCTATTTGATTCAACGATGGACCAATTTGATTGGGGACCTAATATTTGGCCGATCAATGCGCTGCCATTTATGGTTTTACTTCCTACTCTTTCTTTATTTATCGCCAAAATACGAAAGATGTCCCGTAAAAGAAAAGGGGAATACTGATGGTCTTTTTATTGCTATTTGGATTTGCAGTTATTGTATTTATCGAAGCTCCAAATCTGATCAGAAATAAACATTGGCGCGAGCTTACTGCATTTTCGATTTTACTGGCAGGGGCATTTATCCTGACCTTACTGCAAACGACTGGGATCAATATTCCCAGTCCATTTCGCTTGAATGCTTATCTGATCCGGGATATTTTGCATTTGAGCTATAAATAATTAGAATATCATCAGCCCTGGAGGCCTTAACTTCCGTGTTCAAGATACGAAATACGAAAGTGTCCAGTGGACAGTTTCGCCGAAGCGGCAATTCTACAAAAAAAACTTAGCAGCTGAAGTTGTAGTACATCATTTCGGCCAAGCCGCTGTGCTGGAGAGAGAGACTACGCGGCGCAGGCGTACGGGTGGAACCGACCCCAGAGCACCATGCACACTCCGTAGTTTTTTACAACGTAAAAAAGCAAAAAGACCATCTAAATAGACGGTCTCTTTGCACTTACCTGGCAACGACTTACTTTCCCAGGAGGCCGCGCCAATCAGTCATTCTATGCGGATGTGGCGCTGGCCGCGTAACAGTCCACTGGACTGTTACGTCTGCGGTCCAAGTATCATCAGCCCTGGAGGTCTTAACTTCCGTGTTCGAGATACGAAATGATGTAGTACATCATTTCGGCCAAGCCGCTGTGCTGGAGAGAGAGACTACGCGGCGCCGGCGAACGGGTGGAACCGACCCCAGAGCATCATGCACACCCCGTTTAGTTTTTTACAACGTAAAAAAGCAAAAAGACCATCTAAAATAGACGGTCTCTTCGTTGTTACCTGGCAACGACTTACTTTCCCAGGACCCTGCGGTCCAAGTATCATCAGCCCTGGAGGTCTTAACTTCCGTGTTCGAGATGGAAACGGGTGGAACCCCTCCGGAATAATCACCAGATCTTTGAAGTTTCAAGCTCCTTTCGGAACCCTATTCCCTCAAAACTGCACAGATGTAATGCCTTAACTGTAATTAAGATAATCTCTTCCTCACTCAAGTTGAGCCCAAAGTGAGTGAACTGCTTGTGTCGTTTGTTAGGTCAAGCCCTCGACCGATTAGTACCCGTCAGCTCCACGCGTCACCGCGCTTCCACACCGGGCCTATCAACCTGATCATCATTCAGGGGTCTTACCAGCTTATGCTGTGGGAAATCTCATCTTGAGGTCGGTTTCGCGCTTAGATGCTTTCAGCGCTTATCCGCTCCGGATATAGCTACCCAGCTGTGCCTCTGGCGAGACAACTGGTACACCAGTGATCCGTCCAACCCGGTCCTCTCGTACTAGGGTCAGATCCTCTCAAATTTCCTGCGCCTGCGACGGATAGGGACCGAACTGTCTCACGACGTTCTGAACCCAGCTCACGTACCGCTTTAATGGGCGAACAGCCCAACCCTTGGGACCTACTACAGCCCCAGGATGCGATGAGCCGACATCGAGGTGCCAAACCTCCCCGTCGATATGGACTCTTGGGGGAGATAAGCCTGTTATCCCCAGGGTAGCTTTTATCCGTTGAGCGATGGCCCTTCCACTCGGTACCACCGGATCACTAAGCCCGACTTTCGTCCCTGCTCGACTTGTTGGTCTCGCAGTCAAGCTCCCTTTTGCCTTTACACTCTACGCGCGATTTCCAACCGCGCTGAGGGAACCTTTGGGCGCCTCCGTTACTCTTTAGGAGGCGACCGCCCCAGTCAAACTGCCCACCTGACACGGTCCTCAACCCCGATTCAGGGGTCTAAGTTAGAACTTCAGTACAAAAAGAGTGGTATCCCACCGGCGACTCCACCAAGGCTGGCGCCCTAGCTTCTTTGTCTCCCACCTATCCTGTACATTTTATACCAAAATCCAATGTCAAGCTACAGTAAAGCTCCATGGGGTCTTTCTGTCCTGTCGCAGGTAACCCGCATCTTCACGGGTATTACAATTTCGCCGAGTCCCTCGTTGAGACAGTGTCCAGATCGTTACGCCTTTCGTGCGGGTCAGAACTTACCTGACAAGGAATTTCGCTACCTTAGGACCGTTATAGTTACGGCCGCCGTTTACTGGGGCTTCAATTCAAAGCTTCGCTTGCGCTAACCTCTCCTCTTAACCTTCCAGCACCGGGCAGGCGTCAGCCCCTATACTTCTCTTTTCAGATTGGCAGGGACCTGTGTTTTTGTTAAACAGTCGCCTGGACCTCTTCTCTGCGGCTCTTCTTTCAAAGAGCACCCCTTCTCCCGAAGTTACGGGGTCATTTTGCCGAGTTCCTTAACGAGGGTTTTCTCGCGCGCCTTAGGATTCTCTCCTTACCTACCTGTGTCGGTTTGCGGTACGGGCACTCATCAGCTCACTAGAGGCTTTTCTTGACAGCTTGGAGTCGGTTACTTCGCTACTTATTTTCGCTCCCCATCACCTTTCAGGCTTCTCGCGAGACGGATTTACCTGTCTCACACCCTACGGGCTTGGGCGTGCTCAACCAACGGCACGCTTAACCTATCCTTCTGTGTCACCCCATTGCTCAAACGCTTAAGAGTGGTACTGGAATCTCAACCAGTTGTCCATCGCCTACGCTTTACGCCTCGGCTTAGGTCCCGACTTACCCTGGGCGGACGAGCCTTCCCCAGGAATCCTTAGGTTTACGGCGGGTGAGATTCTCACTCACCTTTTCGCATACTCATACCGGCATTCTCACTTCTAAACGCTCCACCATTCCTTACAGAACAACTTCGCTGCATTCAGAACGCTCCCCTACCCCTGGAATGGAATTATTAAATCCTTAGCATTGACTTTACGCTGAGCCCCTAAAGACATTTGGGAATTTTGCTTTGATTAAAACTTTTGTCTTCCTTTGTGGAAGCAAAATTCCTGAAGTAACGTCTTTTGTGTTCTCTATCTAAAGACTTAATAATTCCATTCCAAGCCATAGCTTCGGTGATACGCTTGAGCCCCGTTACATTTTCGGCGCAGAACCACTCGACCAGTGAGCTATTACGCACTCTTTAAATGGTGGCTGCTTCTGAGCCAACATCCTGGTTGTCTGTGCAATTCCACATCCTTTTCCACTTAGCGTATACTTTGGGACCTTAGCTGATGGTCTGGGCTGTTTCCCTTTCGACTATGAAGCTTATCCCCCACAGTCTGACTCCCGATCTAAATTATTGGCATTCAGAGTTTGATAAGGTTCGGTAACCCGGTAAGGCCCCTAGCCTATTCAGTGCTTTACCGCCAATAATCATCGATTCGAGGCTAGCCCTAAAGCTATTTCGGGGAGAACCAGCTATCTCCGTGTTCGATTGGCATTTCACCCCTACCCACAGCTCATCCCCTGCCTTTTCAACGACAGTGAGTTCGGGCCTCCAGTAGGTTTTACCCCACCTTCACCCTGTCCATGGGTAGATCACACGGTTTCGGGTCTACAGCATGTAACTTGTCGCCCTGTTCAGACTCGCTTTCGCTCCGGCTCCGGCTTCTCGCCTTAACCTCGCTACATACCGTAACTCGCCGGTTCATTCTACAAAAGGCACGCCATCACACCTTAATAGTGCTTTGACTGCTTGTAAGCGTACGGTTTCAGGTTCTTTTTCACTCCCCTCCCGGGGTGCTTTTCACCTTTCCCTCACGGTACTAGTTCGCTATCGGTCGCTAAGGAGTATTTAGCCTTGGGAGGTGGTCCTCCCGGTTTCCCACGGGGTTTCTCGTGTCCCGCGGTACTCAGGATACCCTCACAGAATGTGCAACTTTCGCCTACAGGAGTGTTACCTTCTTTGCTCGATCTTTCCAGATCACTTCGGCTAGAAATCCATTCTTAAAAGAGGGTCCTACAACCCCGATCCCCGAAGGGGTCGGTTTGGGCTCTTCCCGTTTCGCTCGCCGCTACTCAGGGAATCGATTATTCTTTCTCTTCCTCCGGGTACTTAGATGTTTCAGTTCCCCGGGTTGTCTTCGTTAACCTATGGATTCAGTTAACGATATCCAGATATGACTCTGGATGGGTTGCCCCATTCGGGTATCCACGGATCAATGCATGCTTACTGCTCCCCGTGGCGTTTCGCCGCTCGCCGCGCCCTTCTTCGACTCTTAGCGCCTAGGCATCCACCGTACGCCCTTAGTAGCTTGACCAAACGTCCCGCCACATTAGGTTCTCAGATGTTTATCCTAATTTACAGTTAATTTCTTTTTCTCTGTGCAGTTTTCAAAGAACATATTTAGAAACCATTCTCCATCGATTTTCTCGATTCAAATTACTAGATTCTTTCAAATCACGAAACCGAGTCTCAAAAAATCGAGTGGTGGAGGTAAGCGGGATCGAACCGCTGGCCTCTAGAGTGCGATTCTAGCGCTCTCCCAGCTGAGCTATACCCCCAACGTCTGGTCTCTCAAAACTAAACAACAAGTAGTTTGCACTCAAACAGCTCTTTACAGGTTTCCCTGTTTTGCCTCTTCGGCATTTCGAGTCTTGCGACTCTTCACCTTTGAACTCTTAATGCTTTCGCATCAGTCCTTCAAAGGATCGACCATAGGATACGCTCACTACTAGAGTGAACCGTTCTCCTTAGAAAGGAGGTGATCCAGCCGCACCTTCCGATACGGCTACCTTGTTACGACTTCACCCCAATCATCGGCCCCACCTTCGACGGCTAGCTCCCTTTCGGGTTACCTCACCGGCTTCGGGTGTTGCAGACTTTCGTGGTGTGACGGGCGGTGTGTACAAGGCCCGGGAACGTATTCACCGCAGTATGCTGACCTGCGATTACTAGCGATTCCGACTTCATGTTCTCGAGTTGCAGAGAACAATCCGAACTGAGACCGGCTTTCTCGGATTCGCTCCACCTCACGGCTTCGCTTCCGTCTGTACCGGCCATTGTATTACGTGTGTAGCCCAAGACATAAGGGGCATGATGATTTGACGTCATCCCCACCTTCCTCCGGTTTGTCACCGGCAGTCTATCTAGAGTGCTCGACCTTACTCGTTAGCAACTAAATATAGGGGTTGCGCTCGTTGCGGGACTTAACCCAACATCTCACGACACGAGCTGACGACAACCATGCACCACCTGTCTCACAGCTCCCCGAAGGGCACTCCTAAGTTTCCTCAGGATTCTGTGGATGTCAAGCCTTGGTAAGGTTCTTCGCGTTGCGTCGAATTAAACCACATAATCCACCGCTTGTGCGGGCCCCCGTCAATTCCTTTGAGTTTCAACCTTGCGGCCGTACTCCCCAGGCGGAGTGCTTATTGTGTTAACTGCGGCACAGAAGGGGTCGATACCCTCTACACCTAGCACTCATCGTTTACGGCGTGGACTACCAGGGTATCTAATCCTGTTTGCTCCCCACGCTTTCGCGCCTCAGCGTCAGTTACAGTCCAGAAAGTCGCCTTCGCCACTGGTGTTCCTCCACATATCTACGCATTTCACCGCTACACGTGGAATTCCACTTTCCTCTCCTGTCCTCAAGATACCCAGTTTCCGATGCACTCCCAGGGTTGAGCCCTAGGTTTTCACACCAGACTTAAATATCCGCCTACGCGCCCTTTACGCCCAATGATTCCGGACAACGCTTGCCCCCTACGTATTACCGCGGCTGCTGGCACGTAGTTAGCCGGGGCTTCCTCCTCAGGTACCGTCATGTACAGGCATTATTTACACCCGCACCGTTCGTCCCTGAAGACAGTACTTTACAACCCGAAGGCCTTCGTCGTACACGCGGCGTTGCTCCGTCAGACTTTCGTCCATTGCGGAAGATTCCCCACTGCTGCCTCCCGTAGGAGTCTGGGCCGTGTCTCAGTCCCAGTGTGGCCGTTCACCCTCTCAGGCCGGCTACTGATCGTCGCCTTGGTAGGCCTTTACCCCACCAACTAGCTAATCAGACGCGGGTCCATCCATTATCGGTAGCATGTTCAGAGGCCACCTCTCCTTAAAAGCTGATGCCAGCTCTTAAGCGTATCCGGTATTAGCCCTCGTTTCCAAGGGTTGTCCCGATTTAATGGGTAGGTTACCCACGCGTTACTCACCCGTCCGCCACTATCCAGCATCTAACACCCAGTATTCTCTGCTTCGTGTTGGTACTTATTGAATGCGTGGAGCGCTCATTCTTCGCGCTCTCGCAAGGCACCACTTACGAGCTCCAAAATACTCGGTGTTAGACACTGGACCGTTCGACTTGCATGTGTTAGGCACGCCGCCAGCGTTCGTCCTGAGCCAGGATCAAACTCTCCATAAAATTTATGAAGAAAATTTGATTGCTCAAATTATCTAAATCTTTAACTCTTGACGAGTCATTGGCTGTTCCTTGTTGTTTAGTTTTCAAAGACCATTTGCCGGCCGTTCTTGCGGCGGAATCTTATAATAGCATTTCAGAGATTAACCGTCAACTATTATATTTTTCCAGTAGCTTATTTCTGTTGTATAGAGAAATGGCCAGCGTGTATTAGTTGGATAATGAGACTAATGGAGCGGGTGATGAGAATCGAACTCACGTAACTAGCTTGGAAGGCTAGCGCTCTACCATTGAGCTACACCCGCTTAAAGTATGATGATTCCACTGAAGTGGCGGAATTAATTCTATCAGGTTGACTTTTCCAAGTCAAGTACTAATTACTTATCTAATTACTTCATACCCATTAACATCACATTAGCCCTATAAACTCTCGAGAGAATATTCTCTCTAATTGATAGGAACTTGTTTGGAAACAATCTTATCTGCTTAATATAATCCAGTCTGAACAAAGCCTTGATAATTGACTTCATTCTTCAACAGATTCTTATTTTTTAACCAAGCAAAAATACTGTTAACATCCTTTTCAGCAGGGAGCTGGGGTTTTGAGTAGTGCTGAACTTTATAACTATCTACTATATTCTCAGGGATATTCACGTTTTTAACGAGTAAATCCTTATATTGATCGGGCGCTTGATTAATCGCATCCACGGCTTTGGCATAGGCTTTGTAAAAGCGGGATATGGCGTCTTTTTTATTGTTTAGTGCTTTACTGGTCATAATCGTAACCGACTGGGTTAAGTTTTCACCCTTTGTATCTTCAGCAATGATTTTAGCACCTTGAGCGACAGTGTACGAAATTTGAGGGTCCGGAATTGTGATGGCATCGATCTGATTATTTAGAAGCATCTCTAAACGGAGAGGGATTTTTGCAACGACCGTTTTCTTCACCTCGGAAGGATTGACTCCTCCTTCTTGCAGAAGGCCATCTGTCACATATTCGATAATTGAATTGCTGGAGATCCCAATACTCTTTCCTTTTAAATCCTGAACCGTTTTAATATTGCTCTTAGGAGAGGCTACAATGGCAAAGCGTCCTTCTTGAGGAGTCGCGCCAAGAGCGATAGAGGTCACGCGCAAATCTTCCCCAGAGCTTTTAAGCAATGCAGCTATAAGTATATCGGTAATCATTCCGTCAAGCTGACCTGACTGGAAGGCACTTTGGCTTTCGACAGGGCTCTGAAAAGGAACCAATTCGACCTGGATATTTTCCGCGGCGAAATAACCATTCTTTTCCGCAACTAATATAGGTAAATTTTCCTCAATCGTTAAGGATCCAATTTTCAATTTCGTGGTCTCTGTTTGCTGGGAATTATCTCCTGGTTTAACTGGGCTGTTCTGAGCGCAGCCGGTCACAACTGTTAAAACAAGGATCATTGCAATCAGAGCACTAAAGCATGATTTACGACGCATCTGGATTTCCTCCCGCCACAATTTTAAATTATGAACTCTTGTTCATTTCTTGGATAATTTTATACCCACCTACGTATGGTGTCAATATCTTAAAAATAGTTACTAAGACTCATGAGTTTATTTAATAAAGTCTCCTTCCTTTATCACGGATTAACCCAAGAACAAAGTGCTTTTTCGCACGTATCTAATAGTAGATAGAGGAGAAAGCCCATTAGCCCCATAGCGATGATCCCTGCAAACATTTTGTCGTACGCCAGACTGCTCCAGGAATCCATGATAAAGAAACCGATACCTTCCTGGGTGGCATAAGTTTCGACTAAGAAAAGAACCGCCATTGCCGTTCCCAGGCCGAGTTTTAAAGAAGTAAGAATAGCTGGGAGACAGGCTGGAAAATACACATGTTGGTAGAGTTCTCTAGGTGTGGCTCTCAGAGACTTCACAGAAAGAACATATTCTTGCTGCACATTGCGTGCGGCATCTCGAGTCGTTACTAGAATCTGATAAAATACGATTAAAGTAATCATTACGATCTTGGACATATTGCCGATACCCAGAAGAATTAGGAAAATTGGAAGAAATACAACCTTAGGGACGGGAAAGGTAAGATAGATCAGAGGAGCAGAGAATCGATCCGCTCTTTTATTTTTCCCCAAGAAAAGGCCTAGCGGGACACCCAACGCTGCAGCAATAACAAGGCTCGCCCCGACTCGATACAGGCTAATCTGCAAATGTGGGATGAGTTCACTGTAAAAAAGCTTTATAAAAGTCTTAAGAGCCTCTTTAGGTGGAGGAAATGCAGGGGTCTGGAGAATCATAGATAAAAGCTGCCAGGAAGCGCCTAAAATTAGGACTGCCATTAAACTATAGAGTACCTTATGCGTTAAACTTTTTATATGCACGCTTGGTCCCTCCCTCTTAGGCTCAAACGCAGAGAATTACACATCTCCAAGAACTCCATTTTCCCACGGGCGGCATAATCACCCGCAAGTGGGTTTTCGATTTCCTGAATTATCGTACCTGGACAGGCGGACATGATAAAAATTTTCTGTCCAAGGAAAACTGCCTCTTCTATGTTGTGAGTGATTAAGAGTATGGTCAAACCCGTCTCCTTCCAGACATTGAGTAGAAGATCCTGCATTTCTTCCCTAGTGAGGGCATCAAGTGAGGAAAAGGGTTCATCCATTAATAGAAGCTCTGGGTTAAGAATCAGAGATCGTGCTATCGCCACTCTTTGCCGTTGACCTCCACTTAATTGGATCGGATACCTTTTTCTCAGATGAAGTAACCCCAATTTATGTAGAATCGTTTCAGTCCGATTTGCGGCCTCTTTTGCAAAAATCCCTTTAACCTGAAGACCTAGCTTGACATTGTCCCAGACCGTTTTCCAGGGCAAAAGGCCATATTCTTGCAGGATTAAAGCTACTTCACTGCTTTCTTTTGGTGGCTTGCCATTGAGTAATACGCTACCTTGGTATTTATTATTCAGGCCAGCCAAAACACTTAAAAGTGTACTTTTTCCACATCCTGAAGGCCCGATAATTGCACCTATACTCCCTAAAGGCAGAGAAAGACTTACATCTTTGAGTGCAGGAGTTATTTGCTTATTTTGAGCGTAATTTACTTGTAAAGAATCGATTGATAAATAATCCATCTTAATATCTTCCTTAATCAACTTAATATCTTCCTAACCCACGCATGTTGAATTCGATCAGAGTCTTATACGCAAGATCCATATCACTCGGCTGGCCCTTGCTGATCCAAGTTAAAATAACCTCACGGAAAGTTCCTACAAAAGCAGTTGCACTGACTTGTGTGTCTTGCTCAGGAATCAATTTTTGTTCCTTGAGTTCGTCTAGGTCAAGCTTTGTGAGCCTGATTAAATCATTTTCGATATCGGCATATTTTGTATTGAAAGCGGCATTAACCTGTGGGAAATGTTCTAAGAGGATTTTTGCTAAGTGTCTTTCTTTCATAAATAAGTGAATACAGACTTCCATAGAGGCCTGTAGCTTGTCAAAGCCGTTTGTGTACTTGGCTCTTCCCTGTTTAATGGCGTCTAGAAGTTCAGTGTAGATTTCTTGAATAACCATATCGAGTAAAGTTTCTTTATCCGCAAAATATAAATAGAAGGTACCCGTTGCTATCCCTGCTCTTTTAGCAATTGATTTGATCGAAACATTACCCATCTCTTTTTCGGAAAGAATTTCTTTGGCAGCTTTGACAATTTTTTTCCTTCGTAATTGCTGTTTTTCAAGTATTTTTTCGGTTTTATTGTAGACCATTTTAATCTCCATAACTTAAAGTATAAAAAAATTAAAGTATAAAAAATAAAAAACTGAACTTGCATTCAGTTTATGGATTAAATATTACTCTTTTAAGTATTTGCAGTCAAGCCTTTAGCAACTCATAGTTCCCCAAATCCCCGTGACATATTTTAAACTGCTTTTAGGCATCAGATAATATAGTATTTTTGACGACAATAATTTATTTTAGATAAAAGTATTGATCGTTATATATTATTCTTTCCTTGGATAGTAAACGACGCAGATGAAGGGAAATGGCGGCTTTCTCAAATACTCTGCGAAATTCATAATTGTTCTTAATTGGACCATAGAAAATGAACAATTCAGCTAACTCATCTAGTGTAGAAGGTTTCTTCAAGCTTTCTAATAATTTCTCTTCTCTTTTGTATATTACATCCAGATAATTCTGCAATCGTACTTGGATGTCTTCTGTGATGATTCCATTGTGTGAGGTTATTATCATGTCAGGGTTAATTTCCTGGCATAATTCAATGGACTCAATAAAATCGTCTATATTACTGCACAGATGCCCATACCAAGGCCCAAAAGGACGCATGTCAATGTCTCCACTGAATAAGATCGAATCTTCAAAGAGAAAACTGCTGTGTCCTGGAGTATGTCCCGGTGTATGAATAACCTTGAGCCGCGTTGCCCCAAAATCTAGGATTTCCCCGTCATTTAACTCTCGATTCACCGGAGTCGGATGAATATCAAACCGGTTGATATATTCTTCCCACACGCTTTTAGCATTTAATTCAAGAAAACCATAGCAATTCCTAAATACATCGAGTGACCGAATGGCCGGGGCATCTTTTTCATGTGCCCAAATTTCTGCCCTGGGAAATTTATAATTATTCAAGATGTGGTCTTCGTGAAAATGAGAGTTAATGATGATATCAATATCCTGACTTAGAAGATAATCGATGTTTTCATTTCCGCAGGAACTGTCTATCAGCACTTTAATATCATCATCTATAAATAAACTATTTGAATAAGGAGAACGGGCTTTATTCGGTGCATCAAGGAATTTGATTTCTCCTTTAATAAGCTTCACCAATGTAATCTCCCTCTTCTATAAATATGGGACTAAATCGATTCTCGTAGGCGTAATGTCTTGCGGTCCAATTTCTGTACAGAAGTACGGGGGAGTATATCAATAAATTCTACCAGCGCAGGTACCTTATATGCAGCTAGATATTGTCTGCAAAAGTCTTTGACCTCTTCTTTTGACAACGTTTCACCCGGTTTAATCACAACATAGGCCTTCACTGTTTCTCCCCTTCTTAAATCTGGAACTCCAATCACCCCTGCCTCTAATATCCTGGGATGACTCGTCAAAACATTCTCTACTTCATTACAAAAAACATTAAAGCCGCTACATATAATCATGTCCTTTTTTCTATCAAGAATAAAAATAAAACCATCCTCGTCCATGTAGCCAATATCTCCTGAATGCCACCAGCCATCTTTAAAAGTTAGAGCCGTCTCCTCAGGATTTTCCCAGTACTCCTTTACTACCTGTGGGCCTTTAAAACATAATTCTCCTACCTCACCTAGTAACAGTTCCGTGTTGCCTGTATTAATATCAACGACCTTAAAGTCTATATTGGGATAGGGTATACCTACACTACCCACTTTCCTGTGTTGCATTGGATTGCTAGCGACTGCCATGGATGTCTCAGAAGCTCCATAGCCTTCAATAATCGGTACTCCTACTACGCTTTCAAATTCTTTCATTAAAGAAATTGGAATTGGCGACGCGCCACATCCTATATGCTGAAGTCTATTCATTTTAGATTCAGCAAAATCTGGATGCCTAGTCATTGCCCCAATCAAAGCTGGCACTGTCAACCAAACATTAGGTTCATACTTATTGATCGCAGATAATATGTTGTCCGGGGTAATTTCAGGCATTATTACAATACTCCCACCCATGAGAATGTTCGCATTAATGGCGGTCTGAAACCCATGAACATGATACATCGGTGTGGACGATAAGATTTTATAATGATCAACGTCAGTAAAGAATTGGCACATCTGCTTATACCCCGATGCCACGGCAATAAGATTGGCGTTAGTGATACAGCATCCTTTGCTGACACCCGTAGTCCCACCAGTATACATGATTAAGGCCAAATCCTCTAAAAAGATATCTACCTCAGGTTCAACAGGCAGGCCGTGATTTATCAAATTGTTATAACTCATTATGTTCTTATCTACAGGAAGGTTAATCTTTGAATTAGCCTTGGAAATAACAATGATCCTTTTTATAGAATTTGGATTTTCCTTCATTATTCCATGATTAACGTTTACATACTGCTCAAAACAAATAATCGTTTCTGCCCCGCTGTTAAGATACTGATAGATAAGCTCGCGTTTAGTATACCGAGGATTAGTCGGCACTACAATTGCTCCAATTTTCAAGCACGCTTGCACCATGATAACGAATTCTGGCATATTGGGAAGGGTAACCACAACACGATCACCTTTCTGAATTCCTGCATTGATTAGAGCATTGGCCAATTTACAGGCTTCGGCATTAGCCTCCTTGTATGTTATTATTTGGTCCAAAAAGTATATATAAGGCTGATCAGGATGTCTTTTGACCTGCGCGATAAATTGATCTTTAAGTGACATGGTTAAATAAGTTGGAAATAAAATTACACCAGGATCATAGTATCGTTGCCAAAGTCTGATTTCCATATTATTAGATGCCTCCTTATCGTGAGCTCTAACTCGAACAGTAGTGAAATATTGGAGAGTTCGAGAGTCTTTACACGATCAAACGTCTATATTCCATTGCATTTTTTATGCCAATGTGAAATAGCCCACTTTTACGTTGATCCCCGAGAGGGGTGGGACAGGAATCACCATTTGAGAGAATTTTGTGTCCCATATTAAACCTCACAAATTATTGATATATGCCCCAGATCACTGATAATCCCCGGTAAAAAGGATCTTCCGTTCTGGCATGACAATTGCATTGTTAATTAATTAAGCAAATGTCGTTCTTAGGAGGCGTATCTAGGAATAAGCGAGCATTGCCCACTACATTTGAAGGGACGATATATCAATGTGTCATCATTGTTTCGGCTGCAACCCCTATTGTTCAAACCGTCACGATGGGAGGCCGGCACGAATTCCGCCAATTAAGTGCCCTACTTGCGGGCGAGCCAATCTAGCAGAGAATCTGAAATGCAAAAGATGTGGTTCTGACTTGCACAATAATTCTCTAGAATCAACTCTATCTCCTTCAAAGTGTCTATACACGGGAACAATATGCGAAAACACGTGTTCGATAGCGAAGGTCATAAATCAAAATGCCGAAGTAGCTCAATGCCCAAGAAAATTATAATCGCCCTGAAAAAAGTAGCAGCACCTTTCGCCGCTACTTAGACTAGCGACTTTGGAGCCTAGGTCTTTGACCAAAAATTGGAGAGATCCTGCTCGGCATCAGAAGCCCAGGTAGTATAAGGAGCGAACTTCATCAGTTTCACCTGGATGAAAATTGTAAATGAAAGATATATAGTTAAAAGGAAGAAGCTTTTTCTATGTCCGATTGAACATATGTAATAGCTTCTTCCTTTTCAACAACACTCTTCCATACGATTATCGTTCTGTAATCTAAGAGCAATGCCTGTTTTCTTACGGCCTTCCATCAGCAGCACAAGGTTCTGATGATCTCCACTCCACAACATACTTACCTGATTCTAGTTTTAACGCGACGTACTTAACCTTTTGCGGTAGATCTGGAAATTTCTTGCTGTTCCGTGTTAATGCTTTGGCATAAAGCGTAGCTGTTGCCTCATCATCAATTTCTTCCCTATTGTCATAGGCTTTTTTGGCATTCAGAATGTCTTCTTCAGTAATTAGCATTTTAAGACCTCCTTGGTTATCTTTTACCTGGGGCCAAAGGGGGAAAGAGCCCCTTCGTCACCAGGCAAACCGTTCACTTAAATACCCATATCAACTTATTTTGGCGTAAATAAAACCATTTTTGGCTTCCTAGCCATTTTATCTGCTAGTTCCTTAACAGTGCCATAACTGATTACTAGCGCCTGGCAATGTTGTGCGCAGCTGGGCATTTTGCCTTCAGCTACTCGATCCTCACACAGGTTACATAGTGAGGTAGGCAAAGGAATATTATTCAAGTCATATTTACCATTAGGCATCTGACGAGGTCCATCTACCAGCACCTTGATACCATACTGATTAAGAGGAAGATTTAACTCTTTAATACAGGCAACTTCACAGCATGGCAACCTGTACAAAATTCGTAGTCAATTAACAGACCATATCCAGATGTATCCTCTGATTTTAGACGGCGCTCAAGACCTTCTCTGGCAGCAGGATACGCGGATGCTTTGGTCTCTTTAGAGAGTAGCTCTGACATATTCCCATCCTCCTCTCCTGGTGACTTGTTCACCAGGCATTACTTTACTATTTTCCTCTGTCATTTTATAGATCCGACAAAGCAAGTTTTTATTGGGAGCTCCATAACCGGTGGGCCCATTCTGGCATTGGGAGGTCACGTTGTTAATATTGGAATCAAATACTCCGAACAAGCTGGGTTCTGCAGCCTCTTTTTCCGGGAACCACCAACCATGCTCAGCGCTTACGACTCTGGGATCAATGGTATCCTTAAATTTGGCGATTTGTTTGCATCTTCCACGCTTGCTTTCAATCCATACCCACTCTCCATCATTAATGCCAAGTTTCTGAGCAGTATCAGGATGAATTTCGACTAATGGCTGGGGATGGAACATTCTCATTGTCGGCTGCTGCCGATGCTCAGAGTGGAAGAATTCCCATGAACGTGCACCTGAAGTCAGAATTAATGGATACTCTTTATACAGATCAGGTGTTGAATATGGACTTTCTGGTGGTTCAATATGAGCCGGTAGCGGATCAACGTCAAATGCATCAAACAGATCAATATACAATTGAACCTTACCATCAGCAGTATTGAACCCAGGCTGTCTATCCCTACGAAGAAGGCCTTTCTCATATTTTTTATACTCCCATTTGGGGTAAATATAAACCTTTTCCTTAAGTTCCGTATAAGTAAGACCTTGAGTATTACCTCTTTCACGGAACTTTTTACCTTCTGCGGACCATTCAATCTTTAAGGCGTCTGGATATTTCTCTTTGTCATTGCCCATTTTCCAGTTCATCCAATCTGGCACGGTTTCCCAGGGGAACGCTTCAGGGTGCAGACGTTTACCAAGATCAAGAACAATCTGCTCGTCCGATTTACATTCCTCATAGTCAACAATCTTGGTAATAGCACGCAGAGGTGAAAACCATGCTCTGAAGCTGTCACGTTCCGCACTCATACCTGCAGGTAGGACGATATCTGCACAGGCAACTGCAGTCGGAGTCATAAAGAGATCAACGACTACATTAAATTCCACACTTTTCATAGCATTATAAATGCGGGGTGCCTCAGATGCCATATTAGCAATGGGATTAGTGGTTTGTAACCATAACATCTTCACTGGGTAAGGATGACCACCATTTTCAATAGCCGTGAGGACTGAATCGCCATGGGCGGTAGAAGCCAATCCATACTTTTTAAGAGGATTATTTTCATTTCCAAAGCGCTTATCCTGCATTTCCTTAGTAAGCCAGCCGTAACCGCAGCTATAGCCATCATCAACATTGTATCCGCTCTTGGAAATGACGTTTCCCCCTGGGACATCCGTATTTCCAGTTATTGCCCACAAGCTATTGACAGCCTGGGCAGTTGCAATACCGGTTACTTGCTGGTCTATGGCCAATCCCCACTGGATAGCTGCCGGTTTAGCTGTCGCATAACGACGTGCTGCAGCTTCGATGATTTCCTTGGGCACCCAGGTAATCTCAGCAACCTTGTCCGTGGGATATTCCTGAACGCGTTCTTCCAATTCTTCAAATCCTGAGCACCAATTTTCAACAAAGTCATGATCATAAAGATCTTCATTAATGATGACGTTTAGCATTCCCATTGCCAGCGCACAGTCGGTTCCGGGTCTTAACTGAAGCCAATAATCTGCCCTTGCTGCCAGCCACGTCAGACGGGGGTCAACAACGATGAGTTTAGCTCCCATTCTCATCTCGTCAACAATCCAGTGTCCAAAAAAGCCATCTCCATTAGTGATGATGGGATTATTACCCCAGATCATAATCACTTCCGGATTCTTAAACTCGGGGTTGTCATAACGGTCTTCCATATGTTGCGCACAGTCGCAAACGAAGAAATCACTATTCATAACAGCCTGCTGAGCAGCTCTGGGCAGGTAACAAGAGTCACCACTCAAAAATCCCAGTACATAGTTCGGACTACCAAATGCCGCATAAGTTAGATAAGGTACCTGCCAGATGATATTTCTACCCGTACCTTCCATACCGACAATTGTTTCTGCGCCAAATTCTTTTTGGATATATCTTACTTTATCAACAATGATATCGTAGGCTTCATCCCAACTTATACGTTCCCATTTATTTTCCCCACGTTCACCTACACGCTTTAAAGGCCATTTTAGACGTTGAGGACTATTGTATGCTTCAACCTGATTTAGGCAACGCATACACAGTCTGCCCATATTATAAGGGTTATCTAAATCCCCCTCGACCTTTACCAGTTTGCCATCTTTCGTGTAATACCGAAGGCCACACCCATCATGACAGCCCGGCCCTGACCAGTGCGTAGAGCGGGTTACAGTGTATTCACCTTCTTGATACTGCCATTCTTTTGAAGACATTTTGTTGTTTCCCTCCTTAAAAAATAGTCTATTTTATAACTTCATATTTTGATCTGCCGTTATTGCAGGTAGTACCACTTCCTGAAAGCAATACTACCTACAGACAGATAAAAATACTTTTGCTATTGCCTAAGACTGCTTACGCTTCGCCGGGTCACCTGAGCCGGGTTTTCCGTTAAAGCCACAATTACTACATACTTTATTGCTCTCGGGCTGCTGATCGCCGCATTCTACGCAGGCTATCGTTGCTTCAGGCAGGGCTATACCACACTTTTTACAGGTTTTATTCTTACCTGGGTTTCTTGCCCCACATTCAGGACACTTTTTTGGGGCCGCCAAAGTCGCTTCTGGTGGTCTAAAGCACATGTTCTTATTCACTCCTTTCATTATTGCTTAATCATCCAACATAATCCTATTGCCATAAATGAATTAGGCATATTCAATCCCGACAGAGAGAATTAGCTCTGTTGGGCACTGTTGGCTTTATATACAATTACTATTGCAATTATCATGCCAAACAGTTAAATTCCCATTTTTCCAGGGGCTTTAAATATCCTGGGACATAAAGCGGTGATTGTGAAATAAACGTGTCCCATATTGATATACGGCGTTTAGTCAATAACACCCTTTCCTTTAAAAGCTTCAATTTCGCTATCACTATATCCGAGTAGTTGGCTAAGGATTATCTCTGTGTCCTGTCCCAGAGCTGGAGCACCACGCCATACCTTTCCAGGAGTCTCTGAAAATTTGGGATGTACACCAAAGGCTTCAACTTCCTTACCCGTCGTTTCATCAGTATACTTGACAAAATCTTCTCTCAGGTGCCAGTGCGGATCGTTATACGCCTCCTCAACGGTCTTTACGATACCAAGACCAATCTTATTAACCATACAAATATCCAAGGCTTCCTGAGCAGTATGTTCTTTGAAAAACTGTTTGAACTTTTCATGTAGCTCACGTCCGAGTGGACTTTGAATCGCGTCAGTAGAGCCTCCCGCATTTTCGTAGGAGTACTTAACCGGGTCTATATCAAAGGCCCTTAAGACTTTATAGTAAGCCCCTACACCAAATGAGCCTAAATTAACATACCTTCCATCTTTACTCTCAAAGACACCGCCAGGCTGAAAGGTCGAAATATGAACACCAAATCTATTCTTAAGATATCCTAAATTACACCATGCCGAATAGTTGTCATGAAGGACCCTCATCCAAGCCTCGCCGAGGGTAGTCTCAACGATCTGGCCTATGCCTGTCTTTTGAACATTTAAGTAAGCCGCCAAAATACTGCCAAATGCCATCAAGGCGACGATATAATCACCTACAAATTGACTGGCATACGTAGGTTCACGATCAGGAAACCCTTGAAGTAGGGCAAAGCCTGACTCAGACTGCCCAATAGTGTCATACGAAGGTCTATCCATTTCTTTTTCAAGACCACCGAATTGTGGTGTACCGAAACCGCTTATGTGAGCAATAGTTATTTTAGGATTGACTTCAAGCAACATTTCATCAGTGAGACCCAACTTATCAAGCCAAACCATGTTTTCGATCCAAACATCTACGTTCTTGATGAGGGATAGAAATATCTCTTTCGATTCTGGAATATTCAGGTTAGTCTCCAAGGAAAAACTCAGCTTGTTCCTGGCATTCTGAGCCCAGGCGCAACTAATAGACTTATCTCCTTCTACTATCTGAGGTTTCTGATAACGAGCAGAATCGCCGCCCACCTTTGGCCTTTCAAGGGCAATAATCTCAGCCCCTAAGTCGCCTAACATCGTGGCCGTAAAAGGCGCTGCTACTTCTGTTCCGTTTAGTAACACTCTCATTCCTGATAGGGGTCCAAAGGTTGGAGCAAAAAGGGGCGTAGGTTTGCGTTCAATTGTTTCCCATCTTTCCAAGTATTTCCATGCCTCCTTTGTTTTTCACGGATAATAATTCATTCAAGTTTTCAAACAGCCTATTTATGAAGAAACTCTGGCTCTATAATAAAGTAATATTGCAATTACCGTGCCAGAAGGTAATATCCACATATTTTTGCTTCTATTTAAGGCCAAGGGACATCAATCCTTAATTGTGAAATAATCATGTCCCATATTGGTTTTCTAAGCCGGAGGGAATTTGTTGTAGGTCTTTGTTACTCACTCGGAATGGGTTAGAAAACTAGTAAGTTGAATAGTTCTTAGATATATGCATATATTTCTTCCGGTGAGCGAAAATTTAGATAAAAATATATAGCGCAACGACCAAATACATTCGCATAAGAACCAATTCTTTGGTATAATTTATCTATAGATTGAATTCAAGCGAAAATAACTGTAATCATATGAACCTCTTTTATACTTGCCTCGAATACCAGATGGACTAGGCAAGTTTTATTTGAGTTTTTCCTTTGGTTTGGTGAAAAATGGTTTAAAATTAAACCATGAGGAGGAGTTCTGTGCAATCTTTGGAACATTTGCTGAGTCCAATCATAACGAATATAAAAGATATCAGTACTTATGCCATTAATGAAAATGACAAAATACTAATGGAAAGAATCAAAAAGCAAAAACTTGATGTAATTGAAAAGCGTATAAAACCATCACAGGTCGATTTAGTTCGACCAGAAATTGTTGAGTCATGGATTAGGTCGTGTGAAAATGGTCTTGATCCTTTTAAGTATAATTTCCCTCCAATCATGGACCTACATTTATTTGAAGAGCGTCTCAAGGAAAAGGAATTTTTAATTCAAGCGGCAAATCCATACATCTGTCACTTAGAAAAAATGTTATCCAATGTAGAGTGTTATATTTTTCTAAGTGATGAAAAGGGAGTAATTCTTAGCATTGTGCAAGCTCTAGGGAAAAATGGATTTCGACTTGTCCCAGGTACGATTTGGACGGAAGAAACGATAGGAACCTGTTCACATGGTATGTGTATCCTATTGAGAAGTCCAATCCAACTCTGTGGGCTCGAACATTTTTCCCATATTTTTGAAAAAATCTCATGCTCTTCTGCTCCAATTTTTGATGTAAACGGTAAACTAGAGGGAACTCTTACAATCGCCAGTCCAAATTTGCATAATCAAAATTCGCAAACACTAGGCTTGGCTGTTACGATGGCTCTAGCCATACAAAAGGAATTTCAGCTGTCAGTAAAAAACGAGTTGTTTAACGCTGCATTAGCAACGACAAATGATGCCATGATATTTACTGATGAGCACGGTAAGATCACTGGTTCAAATACTGTTGCTCTTAGAATATTTGAATCTTTGGGAAAAAACTTAATAGGGTCACATATCGAAGAAATACTTGGTGATCTGCCTTTAATTAAGTCTGTGTTAGAATCAGGAAATCCACTTTTTAATATTGATATGTACTTTAAAAAGTGGAAAAAGAATTTATTTCTCTCTTCTATACAGCCAGTTAAAAATTATGATGGTAAAAACGTGGGTTGTATATTGAACATTAGAGAAACAGATCAAACAAAGAAGATTGGGAAATCAGCTCATGGATCTGTAATTAAATTTAGATTTGACAATATAGTTGGCACATCCCCGCAATCGATGAAGTTGATGAGTATGGCTAAAAAATTTGCCCATTTTAATACCAATATACTTATCCAAGGGGAAAGTGGTACTGGAAAAGACGTATATGCCCAGGCGATTCATTTTGAAAGTCGACCTGCTGGTCCATATATTGCGGTAAACTGTGCGGCAATTCCTAGTAGTTTAATTGAAAGTGAATTATTTGGCTACGAAGGGGGAGCTTTCACGGGAGCCGAACGTGAAGGCAAGCCGGGGAAGATTGAGCTAGCCAATGGGGGAACGCTATTTCTAGATGAAATTGGCGATATGCCTCTAGAATTACAGTCGGTACTACTAAGAGTACTCGAAGATAAAATGATAATGCACGTGGGGGGTAGCCGCTACATTCCTGTGGATTTCAGATTGATTACGGCTACTAATAAGAATCTATTAGATCTAGTGGAGAAAAATCAATTCCGTGAGGATCTGTACTATCGTATATCAGCCTTTAGATTGGGTATTCCCCCCTTGAGGGAAAGAGGTTCAGATATTTTTCAACTAATTGAGCACTTTATCAGTACTTATTCCCGAGTACAGTGTTTAACTGAACCTGTTTTAAGCAATGCGGCTAAATACATTTTATTACAGTACAATTGGCCTGGAAATGTACGGCAGTTGCAAAATGCTATTTCCTATGCTGTATGCATGAGTAATGAAGGTATTATTCGTCCTGAAAACCTTCCTGAAGAAATTCTAAATTATCACCCTACTCCTAACTCAGCCAAAGATCATCTTCAAGTAGAATTATTAGCTGATGACAGTGTGGCGGAAAATAACCTTTCCATGAAAGATATTGAAAAGATGGCAATAAAAAAAGCTCTTGATGAAAGCAATAATCATATTCGTGGTGCGGCAAAAGTTTTGGGTCTTAGTAAGTCCACACTATATAGAAAAATAAAGGAATATGAAATTTGGGAATAATAAAATGTGGTCATATAAATACCCCCAACGATAGGTTACATTCTATCGTTGGGGGTATAGTATTTCATCGTTTAGTCGATAACACCTTTACCTTTTAAAGCTTCGATTTCACTGGCACTATAGCCCAGTAGATCAGTGAGAATCTTTTCGGTGTCCTGCCCTAGTGAAGGAGCACCACGCCATACTTTTCCTGGAGTCTCTGACAGTTTGGGTACAATACCAAACGCTTCAATTTCCTTGTTAAGAGTTTGATCCGTATATTTTATCCAGTCGCCTCTCATATGCCAGTGTGGGTCGTTATAAGCGTCTTCAGCGCTTCTTACCACAGCGGCACCGATTTTATTATCAATGCATATATCTACAGCTTCCTGGGCAGTATGTTCCATAAAAAATTTCGCAAAAGTTGCATCCAACTCTTGTCCAAGCGGGCTAGCTACTGCTTCAGCATTACCGCCTGCTTTTTCGTATTCGAACTTCTCGGCGTCTATCCCAAAGCCCTTCAGAACTTTATAGTAAGCCGTTGCACCATAGGAGCCTAAATTAACATATTTTCCGTCTTTAGTTGGGAAGACACCACCAGGCTGGTAATTTTTTTGCTTTATGCCCTGTCTGTGCTTCAGAATACCACTCTGTGTCCAGAGTGTAAAGTTGTCATCCATTACCCTCATCCAACCTTCAACTAGGCTGGTATCAATAATCTGACCCTTACCAGTCTTTTGGACATTTAAGTAGGACATTAAAATACCGTTAACCGCAAACAATGCAACCAAATAATCGCCTACATACTGTTGGGCATAGTAAGGTTCACGATCAGGCCAACCTTGCAGTAAGGCCCAGCCAGACTCCGACTGTCCTAATGGGTCATATGAAGGTCTGTTCATTTGTCTTTGATCACCACCAAATTTAGGGGTCCCATAACCATTGATGTGGCAGATGATTAATTTAGGATTGACTTCCAGTAACATCTCATCAGTGATGCCCAGCTTATCAATCCAAACCATGTTTTCAATCCATACATCAGTATTTTTAATTAGAGAAAGAAATATCTCTTTTGATTCAGGAATATTCAGATTAGTCTCGAACGAAAAGCTCAGTTTGTTCCTTGCATTCTGCATCCAGGCACCGCTAATTGATTTATCTCCTTCGACGATTTGAGGTTTCTGATGCCTAGCAGGATCTCCTTTCATCTTAGGTCTTTCCAATGCAATAACTTCGGCCCCAAAGTCGCTCAACATAGTGGCTGAAAAGGGTGCAGCTACTACTGTTCCGTTGAGTAAGACCCGAATTCCACTTAAAGGTCCAAAAGCAGGAGCAAAAAACGGTGCGGGTTTGTGTTCGATTGTTTCCCATCGGTTCATTAATCAATTCCCCCTAAATGTTATTATCTACAGAGGCGAACACTGATTAACTTCAGTGGTCGCCTGCGTAAATTTTTAAAATTTCTTGATGATAAATTATGTGTGATGAATTAATCTTAACCTAGACTATCTTCATCAATATCTATAGCGGTGGTATCACCAATCTCAAATACTTTACGTGTTACAGCTATCTCAGGTAAGACGTTCTTGGTGAAGAAGCGGGCACTCGCGATTTTTCCTTTATAGAACTTAGCATCGAAGTGATCCTGACCTAATTCTTGTAACTTCTTATTAGCTAATAATCCTTGGTCTAGTATCAATCTTGCACAGTATAGTTTCGAGGAAGCATGGAGAATACGGGTGGAAAATAGCGGCATCATTTGAACTTTGCCCTCTTGATTATATTTTTGTAACTGTGTGATAATCGCATTATAATCTTCAAAGGCATCTATCAAAATCTTAAATTCTTGTTCGAAGCCTGCTTCATTCTTATTTACTTCAATAAAAGTGCTGATATCATCTAGCCAATTCTTAAATACACGGCCCTTGCCCATAGTAAATTTACGGCCTACCAGATCCAGGGACTGAATAAAGTTCGTTCCTTCCCAAATCGAAGAAACTTTAACGTCACGTGCTACTTGCTCGACCTGGTATTCCGAGACATAACCATATCCGCCGTGAACCTGGATAGCATCAGCAATAAGCGGCCAAGCCATATCTGTAGCAAAGGCTTTGCACATCGGGTTGCAAATTTGGAACATACCATCCGCAAATTCACGTTCAGCTGGATCCTCACTATCATGGGATAGATCCAGATAATAGCAGCTCTTAAGAATCAAGGCCCGAATAGCTTCTACAGTAGATTTTTGCAGCATCAGCATACGGCGAATATCTTCATGTTCAATGATTCGGACTTTTGGTCCTTTGGGGTCCGTAAACTTGGTACCTTGTACTCTTAATTTAGAATATTCGCGGGCCAAGTTATAAGCTAGAGACGCTGCCGCCAGCCCTTGGACCCCAGTGTTCAAACGTTCTTCATTCATCATTACAAACATTTGCGCTATTCCTTGGCCTTTGCCGCTGGCATCCGGGGCATCACCAATAATATATCCGCGGCAGGAATCATTTTCACCATAGCTCAAAGAGCAGGTTGGTGAGCCGTGTTGACCCATTTTTTCTTCAATACCTGTAGTAATTACATCATTAAATTCACCAAGACTACCATCATCATTCACCCAGAATTTCGGGACTATAAACAGTGATAATCCAGCAGTACCTGGGCGGGCATTCTCAGTACGCGCCAAAACCAAATGAATAAAGTTTTCACAAATATCATGATCTCCCGCTGTAATAAATATCTTGTTACCCTTAATTTTATAAATGCCCGGTTCATCAGTAGGAAAAGCTTTGGTGACATTCGCACCAACATCAGAACCTGCACCTGGCTCTGTCAAGTTCATTGTACCTGCCCACTTACCATCGCACATCTTGGGCAAGAACTTTTCTTTAAGGAAATCACTACCGTGCTGCTGAATAAGCGATATAGCTCCAGAAGTAAGGCCCCAATAACCCGTAAAAGCTGTACACGCATGGGTAAGCATTTCATAGTTGGACTGAATTAAGGTATAAGGCAGATGTCCTTCAGCTTCACGATCCGCATTTGAAGCCCCTAGACCAGCAGCATTGATGGTTGCGAAAGCTTTCTTAAATGAATCGGGGGTAATTACTTTGCCATCCACAAAGTGAACACCAATTCTATCCGAGTCATCATTGACTGGTGCAATTTCATCTCGGCAAATTTTATAAGTCGTGTCGATAATAGGATCAATCTCATCGACACTATAATACTCACTGTAGCTAGGTAAAGATAAGAGTTTCTCCATATCCAACCATTCTTTAAGCACAAATTTCAGTTCACGCATATCATATAAAAAAGTTTTACCTGCCATGTCTATTCCCCCTGCTAAATAATATTCTCTGTTACTTTTTAACATTGCCCATCTTATTATTACGGCGTGGGCGAGCCGTTGTTAGAATTGTGTCACACGTATTTTCGTACTCCGTAGTAAGACTTGGCATGGGGACGTCGGAAGCTCCCGAGCTTCATCCTCTACCCCTTAATGCATCCGACGTAAAGTCCCATGTCAAGTCTACCTTAGAGTAATCTTTATCAAGAACTTTAACGCTGAACAGTTAGAATCTTGCACTTTTGTCCAGAATAGAAGTTCCTTTGACTCCGTTTTTTTTAATAAATAGTAGCCGCCATAATCAATGCGACAATTAAACAAATGAAACCACCGCTAAATCCAAAAAGAAACATTTGGCGATAAACGTCCTTATGTTTTACACCAAATACAGCCATGCAAGAGAATAAGAAGCCGCTATGTGGCATAGCTGAAAAAACAGCAGAACTTAAGGCTGAAATTCGATGAACTGCCTCAGGGGCAATGCCAGCAGCGATCCAAGCTTTACCAAATGTAGGAATAACAATTCCCAACGCGCCTGATGCTGAAGCGGTAACCATTGAAATGAATCCGGTTATGAGGGGTATCTGGGTTAAGGCGCCACCAGGCACTGCACTCATACCAACTTGTAATACTTTAAAGCCAGGAGATGCAAATACAACGGCTCCCACACCTGCCGCTGCGCAGTAAAAATAATGGGTAGTAAAGAATTTGTAGCTCCCGCATTGAGTGTCTTAAGTTGATTAGGTATATACTTATTAAGACACACTGCAGCTAAAACAACCGCTATAAGTAGTGCCGGGACGATAAGATTAGGAATTTTCATCGCACTACCGACGAAAATGATAACAATTAGGGCTAACATTGGCAGTATGGCCAAAAAGATTGGGGGTACTTTAGATGTGTCACCGAGATCAATCACTTGACCACTCTCTGAATAAGTCTCACCTGTAGCAACCATTCGTTTCAACTCATATTTCATCATGAAATATCCCCATGTCATTGAAATAAGAGTAATAACAATACTCATTAAAGGTGCAGCAGTTAGGGTTGTACCCAGTTGTGTAGGAATAACATTCTGAATGGAGGGCACTCCTGGCACCATAGTCATGGTAAAGGTAGTACCACCGTAAATCATCGGTACCATTACGAGGCGCCAAGGTAAGTTTAATTCCTTAAAGATTGGTCTGCAAAGTGCAACTACAGTAAAGATAACAATAAATAAGCTAATTCCGCCATAAGTCAATACTGCGGCAATGATTGATATTGCTAACAATACTTTCATCGGGCTATCTTTACCTACTAATTTAAAAATGGCATTAGCAATACTCACCGTTGCTTTACTATCTTCTAAATATTTACCTAACAAAGCTCCCAGGATAAATATCGGTAGATAAGATGTAATAAATCCCCCGACTGCGGTTAAATAGGCGGATTTACCTGCAAAAAATGCTGATTGGAACTCCATACCATTGGTTAAGATAATCAGGACTGCGGCAAATGGAGCAATTACTACGATGTTGAAACCTTTCCATGCCAAGAATATCAATATTACAATACCTAAAAGAACACCTAGTGGAGCTAACCAACTCATAAATGTCCACCTCCAAATTTATTTTTTTCTATTCGCTAAGAGTATGAAAAAAGGGGTTATTTTGAATATTACTCTTCAATGGAGACCGCAGTTCTGCACCGTAAACTATTAGCTTCTGACTTACTTACGCGTTACCAAAAGACGATTAACAATTATTTGGATAGAGTGCTCGTTCTTTAACTAATGTTCGCATTTCCCATTTAGGGAAAAGAGGGAACCATGTAGGCAAGTGCACCTCAAAAATTTAAAGCTCTTTAATAGCTTTTACCATTTTGATAATCTTGGCTGCCCTTTCATTCATAAACTGCTGTGGGTTTACACCTGAATAATCGTATACACCTTTACCTGATTTCAAGCCAAGTTCACCTTTGGCAACTAATTCTTTACCCAGAGAATTCCCAATTTCGGTATCATTACATAGTGATTTATGAACACCTACTGATACAGACGTTGTCAAATCCCAGCCCACAATGTCATATAACGCCATAGGACCTTCAAAAGCGTAGCGAATGCCACTCGTATTTCTTATAGCACTATCAATATCTTGCGCTGTAGTCCAACCTTCAGTTACCATATAACCAGCTTCTCGGGTAATAGCTGTCGCTATTCGGTTAACAATAAAGCCTGGAATGTATTGTTTAAGTACAGCCGGCGCTTTGCCTAACTGGATAAGTAGTGCTTTTACTTTATCAAGTGTTTCGTCTGAAGTCTTCGGACCCATTACTACCTCTACTAGGTCCATAATAAACGGTGGGTTAAAGAAGTGGCTAATTATCAGGCGTTCAGGATGTGACACAGGTGCAATTTCAAATATGTTTGAGGCCGAGGTATTACTGCAGAAAAGGCAATCAGGAGCACATAGTTTATCAAGTTGTTCGAAAATTTCTCTTTTCGCATCAGCATTTTCGAAAATACTTTCCAATACTAGGTTAGCCTGGGGTGCACATTTTTCTAATTCAGTTTCATAGGTGATTAATGTCTTAGTTCTGTCGGCTTCGGTCTGGTTTGCTAAGCCTTCCTTTATCAGGTTATCCATGTTATTACTAATCGCTTTTTTTGCTCGGTCGAGTTGTTCAGGGAATTTATCAAAAAGAGTGACCTGAAACCCATTACAGGCATATAATTGTGCAATGCCACTCCCCATAAGGCCAGCTCCCACAACTAATATCTTCCAGTTCTCAAACATATACATCCCCCTTTTACGTGTTAAGAGCTATTTTACTCTTGAGGTAGTACTGGCAGCTTGATCAGGTCCACATTGGACGGATCTATTTTAAGTTTGCCTGCTGCCATCGCATGAACTAAGGTCGCTACCTGCTGATTAACCGGTGTTGGTACGCCATATTTGTAACCCATTGTGCACTGCATACCGTTATAGGTAGTGTCTATTTCGGGGTACCTTCCGGCTTCCATGTCATAAAGCATTCCGGTTCTGATATTACGATGAACTTCTGACGCTATAAATGCAGGTAGATGCTCCTCTAATTCTTTTTCTGTGGTAAATGTATATTTGTCGAACTCAGCTTCCTGGAACTTTTCCACAGTAACACCCGCAGCCTTAGCGATGGCCATGGATTCATTCATAATGTGGATCGAACATCTAATAGCATGGGGATGATCAAGTACGTCTCCGAAAGGACCTGCAACAATAGCAGACATACCGCTGAAACTACAGTTGGAAGTCCATTTGGCCCACCGCATACCGATCAAATTAGTAACCATATTTACTGTTCCAGAATGAGATAGTATTTCTGCGATCATTTTCAGACGTTCGGTTATTTGGCCGTCCTGTTCGCCAATTTCAAAAATCATGTGGTCCGCTGGGGAAGTGAGTTTTGAAACTCCTGGTTCCATCCAGGTTGCTCCCCAACCAGTTATTTGACCAATTACTCTCTCTTTGCCAACGATGTCATTTAAATTCTGTTCCGGCATACCATTTTGTCCAGTCACCAATACTCCATCCGGTTTCAGGTATTTGGTAACATAAGGTAGCGAACTTTCATCATGAGTGCTCTTGGTCAAATAGAAAATGAGATCATATTGTTCGGTCATTTCATCAGGGGTTAGTGCTTTAACCGGTTGTTCTAATTCCATAAGACCGACAATTTTTGCTCCCTTTTCATTTAGGGCTTTTACGTGAGCTTCATTTACATCAATTAGATCAATATCATACCCATTTTTAGTCAATAAGGCTCCAAGAATTGTTCCGAGCGAACCTGCTCCGTAAACTGCCATCTTCATAGAAAATCCCTCCCTTTTATTTACAGTTGCTAATAAATGGGTTACCTAGGGTTATCTACACCAACTACTATTACGCTTTTAGCTTAGCTGATGACTCACCTCCATTTTTTTCAAGGGTCCCTGCCAATCATTGAATACTCTTTGTTGAGTAAATTACGCCTAGCAATCGCCCCTTTCTCTTTAATTGATATTGCAATTATTGTGCCATGTGAAAATGATCCCTAATTTCCCTGAGTTTTTAACTTCATGGGACATAGATCGTAAAATGTGGAAAATGGTGTCCCAAATTGAAGTCAAGGTTTAAAAGATCGGTTTCCTAAACTTTTCTCAGCTCAAACTTTTGAATCTTTCCACTTGGAGTTCGAGGGAGTCGATCCACAAATTCATAGAATTCTGGGACTCTATACTTTGCCATGCGTTCCAGTAACCACTGCCTAGTTGCCTCTGCAGTCATAGAACCCTTTTGTCTTGGGACGATATAAGCTTTTACTCGTTCACCTAAACACTTATCAGGGACTCCAATGATTGCTACCTCTGCCACTTGAGGATGCTCTTCTAGCACAATTTCTATCTGGCGAGGATAGATGTTTTCACCCCCGCGGACAATCATATCCCCTTTGCGATCAGTGATATACAAGTAACCTTCGTCATCAAAATGACCTATGTCACCCGTATGTAAATAACCGCCCCTCATGGCCTCTGCAAATTGCTCAGGCTTATTTAAGTAGCCCATCATTACACAATCGCCTTTGATGCAGACTTCACCATCTACATTGTTGGGCAGTATATTACCCTCATTATCCATGATTTCGATATCTTCCTCTGGATGGGGCATCCCACAGGATCCTTCCTTAAAATACCCTAGGGCAGGCTCAGTGGTATTTCCCCCACCTCCCTCGGTAAGGCCATAACCAACGAGAAGGTCAATATTGTACTTTTCCTTAAACCCCCGACGTGTTATCAAGGAAAGGGGCGCCCCTCCCGTAAAGGCATAGCGTATCTTCACCTTGGATAGATCAATACCGGAGGGATCAATCTTATTCAAAATATAGTCAAGCATAGTAGGCACACCCATAATAACCGTGATTCCATATTGCATAACCGTCGGCCAAAAATCGTCAGGAGAAAACTTAGTGCGAATACATAGGGCTTGTCCCGCATAGCTCATTGGATATGTAAATACGCAGAGTGGATTGGTATGGAACATGGGCAACATAAGTAACATAACATCATCACCTTTTATGTAGCCCTGTTGGTTAAAGTTGCGACATTGTGAAAGCTGTGCTCTGTTAGAAAGTAAGATCCCCTTGGGCTGTCCAGTCGTACCCGATGAGTATAATAACAAAAAAGGATCATCGAGACTTTGCTTAACTAAACATTCATCCGTAGGATACTTATACAAAATGTCGGTCAACTTTTCATGTATTACTTTTGATTCCTGTTTTTCTTTGGTTAGAACTTCAACCACATTAGCCTTTAAATCGATCTGATCTTGTCCTTTTGTAAATTCGTTCAAGAAATTACTACCGACAAAAGCGACCTTGGGTTTGGCATCATTGAGTACATATGCTATTTCCGGGCCCTTCAAGCAATAGTTAATCGCCAAGGCTATTGCTCCCAGCTTTTGAGCACCCCACATGGTATAGTAGATTTCAGGAGCATTCTGGATCATCACCGCGACGATGTCACCCTTTTTGACACCCTTTTCCTTAAGATAATTGGCGACCTGGTTAGCTCGATCATTAGTATCTCTATAGGTTAATTTCTGATCATAGTAATATACGTGTGGCGCTTCCGGGGTTTCGTTTGATCGTATAGTCAGCATTTGCGCTATGCTCTCAAATTCCAAACGTCTTCCTTTTAGGTGATGCAGTGCCTCCAGCGGTATTATTGGCATTTTGGGTCTCATTGACATTTGCCCCCTTAGATTAGACGATGTCACAACAGTGTTAACGTTGATTTCCCCTGGAGAATTGGCTCTAATACTTATAAATGAACAATTTTTCACGTATTAAACTGAACGATTTCATAAAAATCCTTCTATTTCGCATCTTCAGCTTATGTTTCTTATGATCTAAATCCCTATCCTACATACTCCCACATAAACGGATAAGTGATCCCCATCCGTTCATGTGGGTATATTCTCAATCTAACCTACTCTTCTCTTTCTATAAAGTTTCTTCCTACCCTTCCAAGGGTCAGCCCCCGATAGTTTGACCACCGTCAATGAGAATATAAGTCCCGGTCATGTAACTAAAGCAGTCAGAAACCATTGCAAGCACGGGACCGGCAATCTCTTCTACGCTGCCCAGTCTACGGACGGGTGTTCTCTTCTCCATTTTGGATTTTATCTCAGGATTAGCAAAAATATCCTCATTGAGCTCGGTAATGACATAACCGGGGCAAACTGCGTTTACTGTGATACCATATCGCGCCCACTCATTGGCCATGGTTTTAGTAAGGCTTAAAAGGCCTGCTTTTGAAGCACCATAAGGAGCGACACTCTTTCCACCTATTAATCCGCCAACGGAGGAGATGTTTACAATCTTGCCGCCTTTCCCCTGCTTTGCCATCTGTGCGACAACAGCTTGAGCAAATAGGAAGGCGCCCTTGAGGTTGGTATTTATAACCTTCTCAAAATCACTCTCGGTCTGATCTAGAAGGGCAGCTGTCTTTCCACTGATACCCGCATTGTTGATAAGAATATCAATCTTGCCGTATGCTTCAACGGTTTTAGCAACCA
Organism: Desulfitobacterium elongatum; assembly: GCF_055378975.1. Lineage (NCBI taxonomy): Bacteria > Bacillati > Bacillota > Clostridia > Eubacteriales > Desulfitobacteriaceae > Desulfitobacterium > Desulfitobacterium elongatum. The sequence goes on from NZ_AP038772.1 coordinate 2,645,585, forward strand.
CCATGTCGATTTGCTCCTTATTGGAGGAATCAGCAGAAATCCCGAGGCATTTAACGCCATAAATAGTTTCAATGTCCTTTGCCGTACGTTCACAATCAGCTGGGGTACGACTAGTAATAACTAGGTCGCAACCGTACATTGCAAATGTAGCTGCGACACCGTAGCCGATACCTTTAGTGCCGCCGGTGACGATGGCTACCTTGCCAGTCAAATCAAAGCTAGGCTTTTTAATTTCCTTGGCCATTTGAACATCTCCTCTAGTTTTTTATATATCTGCACACCGTTACGACGAGCTATTAAACCCGTCGCAACGATGTGCTAATAAACATGGTCTCTTGACTTGGTTTTCTTCGAAGTGCCTACTTTTGAGTCTTCTTAAATTTGTCAAGCATGGCTCTCGGAGTCACTGTTGGACGCTCGTAACGAGGACACTTTACGCCTTCAAAGCCAGCAAGATATTTCGCAAGATCCTTGAGGGGCTCAAGATCGTATCGGCTCATCATGGTAATGGTCTCCATTAGCGGAGATCCGCCACCGTGTACTCCGGCAACAGCCTGAGCAGACTCAAAGGCATCGCAGAGCTTATCCTCCATCATCCGCATGACTCTATGTGTTTCTTCCGCAGTATACGCCGGGTTGCGCATAATGTACTTATTACATAGTTCAGCGGTCTCAGGAGCGAAGAAGGATTCCTCTGTCGGCAGTGAGGCGCAAACGCCTCCGGTCAGGTCTGCTAATGTCTCATATTCATGGTAAATTTTCTGTCCTGCTAATTTGCGTCCGGCATTGGTTAGGATCTCATCCGGTACCCAAGAACCATTCGGGAATTTAACTGCGCGCAGTGCGGCAGCCTGACCGGAAGCAAATACAAGCTCAGCAGTGCTGATGATTTCACAGACTTTCTCACGAACATGATGCTCCTGTGCGATATCATTCACATCGGCAACTAACGCTGCTTGGGCCGCGATAACTTCCGAAACTGCTGTCTTACAGCCGGTATATGAATGTCTGTGGAAGTGAGCGAACATGAGTGCTAGATAACCAGCGTATTGAACTACATCTGGATTGTCAAGGCCGTTCATGAATACTCTTTCATTGGGAACGAAAACATCATCAAAAATGGTCAGGGACTCTACGTCGCCAACCTGGTTAAATGGAGCTTGAAGATGCTTTCTCTTGTGATGCTGGCCAGGAAGAGCCATTAGCTTAATGCCGTCCCAGTCGGCCGGTAGCGCAAAGGCGATCGCATAAGCCTCATCCCCCTTACCCATAAATTTGGTTGGGTTGACGATGATTTCATCAACATAGGGAGCATTGGAGTTGCAGATCTTTGCACCACGGACGATGACCCCCTTACAAGGTTTTCCATCAACGCCTATGCCGTCCACATCGGTCTTAACCACATGTACAAACTGATCCGGGTCGGGCTGCATATGGGCTCTCTTATATTTGGGATTACGGGAACCCTTCACATCAGTCTGGGCGCAGTTGGCTATAAGGTCATTTTCTTGAGAGTACAGAAGATATTTATTAAAACGCTCGGTATAATTTGTACCACATGCCTGATCGCAGTCATAGGTGACTACGGCGAGAGCATTGAGTGCGTCCGCACCCATGCAACGCTGGGTACATCCACCGACATGTTGGCAGAGCAACCTTGTCATTAGTTGCTTATTGAGCAAATCTTCCTTGGACTGATGAATATGTGTAAAACGGTTGATTTTTTTACCGGTGAGATGAGATGTTGCCGTGCATACATCATCATACTCAGGATCATTAGCCAAATCATAGTTCTGCTTCATAACATAACAGCCGCCATCGATCCAACTGCCCGATCGGTCAACCTTTTCCCCATTAAGATAAACGTTGGGTTTCATTTTGAGTAATCGTTCTTTATACTCCTCATACGTACCTATTCCCATTGTTTAGTCCCTCCTTAAATTTTTCTAAATTGAACGCTCGCTCTAAATATACTTGAGAAAAAAAGGACTTGCATCCAATTACAAATTAAGAATATCACATGGTAAAATTTGCGTCAAGATAATTTTGAATATTTTAGAATTTTATTCTACAATCCAAAGCTCTATAACAGAAATACTCCTTCTAACTCTTCCATAGTTTCATCATAGACTAAATGACCTTTCCTATGAATTTTAAATACTTATGGCTTCATCATAGGCCTCTCTGATAGCATCTAGAATCTTCCTCGGTTTGGAAGCATCACCGATTATACTAATTTTATCAATATTACCTTTTAACTCTTCATATAAGCTATTGCTAGAGCGTGATCCTACGGCGAGCACAACTGTATCCGCAGGGATTAGCTCCTGGCCCTCAGGTTTCTCGACGAGAACTCCATCTTTCTTAATTGTAATCACTTTTGTTAGCTTTAATGTTTCTACACGGAATTGTTTAAGCCTTGCCAACATCGACCAGCGAGAGCTTGCGCCAATATCCTTACCTATCGACTTCGCCATTTCAACTAGTGTAATATGTTTACTGCCATGGGTGAGCAAACGATATAACTCGTCCGGTGTCTCAGCCCGATGGAGCATGAGATGCCGTAAGGTTTCCGCATCAATGGTTCCGATCTCTGCCAGCATCAAGGCTGATTCAACCCCTACTGCTCCTGCCCCAACAATAACAACCTGTGAACCTACTTTAGTTTGTTTTTTCAAAACATCCCATGCCTGGACTACTGTAGCACCCTCTTCAGTTGGAATATTTAGACGGACAGGTTCAGCGCCCGTGGCAATTACAACTCGCTCAAAAGCACCTGCTTTGACCTTATCTAAAATATCTTCCTTCGTTGCTTTCTTTTGATAATCAATCTGTACGCCTAGCTTCTCGCATGCACAAGCCAGATACTTAACTAAATACTCAAAATCCTGCCGCCCTGGAGGTGCAGACGCAACCTCAATTTGACCACCAGGTAGACTATTCTGTTCCCAAATCGTCACGCTATGACCGCGCATCGCTGCAACGCGAGCATACTCCAAGCCTCCTAAGCCTGCGCCGACAACCAATATTTTCTCAGGATGGGACGTTGTAACCTGTGACGGCAGAGAGGAACCCCGCAAAAGCTCAGATTCCCTACCCGCTTCTGCGTTACATAAACATACAACTGCTGTGTGAGCCATGATACGATCTAAACATCCCTGGTTACAAGCAACGCAAGGCCGAATTTCATCCTGCTTTCCTTGCCTCGCCTTATTTACCAACTCTGGATCAGCGATAAACGGACGAGCCATTGCAATAAAATCTGCATTACCCTCATCCACAACTTTTTCACCCACTGAAATATTCATACGGTTACTCATAATTACAGGGACGGATACGGACTCTTTAATCCCTCGTCCTAAATAACCATAGGCGCCGTGCGGGACCTCCATTGTAATTTGGGGAACTTGGGCCTCATGCCAACCGCCTGTAATGCTAATAGCATCAACTCCGGCTTTTTCCAAAGCAACAGCAATCTTTCTCGCTTCGAAATTGGTATTCCCCCCTTCCATGAAATCATTGCCTCCCAGCCTAACTGTAATGGGGAAATCTGGGCCAACTGCCTCACGAATTGCAGCAACAACTTCTAACAGAAACGTCATGCGTCCTTGCAAATCGCCACCATAGCGATCTGTCCGCTTATTCGTGACCGAAGACAAAAATTGTCCGATTAAATAGCCTGAATTAGTGATGATCTCAACTCCATCAAATCCGGCTTGGACAGCTCGCTTGGCACCACTAGCAAAATATGAAATCAAATCCGCAATTTCCGACACAGTCAGTTCACGAGGTGTCTCTCCGGTATATCTTGAAGGAACAGCTGAGGGGGCTACCGCTTCCATTCCGTTATATTCTTTCGAACGCGCGTAGCGACCGGCATGAAATAATTGAGCAAAAACCTTCCCTTTTTCCTCATGGACTGCATCCGTCAAACGACGAAGTCCCTGAATTGTGCTATCATCATTAATATAAACAGCATCATATTCCGTTTTATGAATCGGGTCAACTTGTAAAGCACCTAAAATAATAAGTCCAACTCCACCTCGGGCCCGCAATCGAAAAAACTCAACCATTCTGTCAGTTATCAGACCTTTGTTAGAATAACCCAATGCCATAGGGGCCATAACTAAGCGATTTTTCAATTCTACCTGCCCGATTTTACCCGGCAAATATAACTTTGACATATCCCTAATCCCTCCTTACTCAATTATCCACATGTGTCTAAAAATGCTATTTGAGTGTAACCCGAAGACACCAGCTAGTTTATCGTCATATGTGACTTATATAAAGAAAGAGGAACCTGAGCTGTGGTTCCTCTTTCTTCAAGTAAAGAATACTATATGGTTAAAAGTTAACGCGGATAGTAACCCCATTGCCTCGTCGATGGGTACATTTAATTTAACAATTTTTCAGCCTCTTCAAGTACAGATTGCCCTAAACTTTTAAGTATATAATCAAGTAAGCAACGATTTACTTCATTTATCGATTTATTGCTTACTGTCCAACCCTTCAAAGCGGAAAATGGTACAACATAAGCTACTATACTAGCTAACACCTCTAGATCAGTATCGATTGGGATTTCTTTATTTATATCTACTAATAGTTGATAATAATAGCCGATCGTAAATTCTTTTTCCATTTCCAAAACATCTTTTAAATATTTTTTTTCAAGATATTTTGTCTCAGTTGAAATAAAATTTATTAATTTTTTATTTTCCATTACAAAAATCAGATTAGCTTTAATAAAATTAATAAGTTTCTCAAGTGGCGAAGCAGACTCTTCGATCTTTTGAGCTTTAATGAAATCATACATAATCTTATGAAAATGCTTGTGGACTAAATATAGCACGTCATCTTTAGAAGAAATGTAGTGATAGAGCTGCCCCATAGACATGTTACATTCCTCTGCAATCTGACGTATAGAAGTCGGGTGGAATCCTTGGGTGAAAAAGAGCTTACATGCCCCCTCCACTATCTGCATTTGTTTACTTTCGATCAACGCCTCATCTTTAGAAGAAGAAATAGCGTAATTATCTTTTAATTGCATGTTTTCTTCGTGATTCGTATGTGTCTCCTCCTATCAACTAATAACTAGAGTAAATTTATATAAAGAAAGTTTGCGACTTTAATTACTGATTTTTTTTCACAATATGAGTCCCCCTACACAAGCCCTAATCTCTGCCTTTATTAGGGCTCATATAGCGCGAACGATTAACTTGTACATAAAGACAACTTCTTCAAGAATTAGGCGATGTACTTCATTTATAGCTACAAAATATAGATAGAATATATGCATATTACCTTACTTTAACAACTCTACTAAATAGTATTTTTTTTGTCAAGTATTACTTGGATCCGTCAAAACTGTCTTCCTTTTACCGACATTACTCGGTTTCATCGGTAGTTAAGAGAGGCCTTAAATCAACTTGACAATAAGCTCGGCCGGATCGACAACCGGAATCTGTGCATCGTCATCCATTTTAACTTTAACTCCGTCCTCTAACATCGTAATGCAATAGGGACAATTGGCACCAATGGCTTGGGGCTCTTTGGCAAGTGCTTGATCTACTCGCATGTTATTGATTCTTTCGCCAAGATGTTCTTCCATCCACATCCTGCCTCCACCGGCACCACAGCAAAAGCTCTTATCATGATTACGATCCATTTCCACCAATTGGACTCCAGGAATCTTGCTAAAGAGTTCTCTTGGTGAGGTATACACTTGTTGGTAGCGGCCTAAATAGCAGGAATCATGATAAACAATCTTCTGAGCTTCCATTTGGACATCTTTGTTTAACTTAAGCTTGCCATCGTTGATCAGCTCGTTAATAAACTGAGTATGATGAACGAGCTCGTAGTTGCCACCAAATTGTGGGTACTCGTTTTTCAGCGTATTGAGACAATGTGGACATGCGGTAATAATTTTCTTGACCTTATATCCATTCAAGGTCTCTACATTTTCTGCTACGAGGGATTGATACAAATATTCATTACCAGCACGTCGGATATAATCGCCACAACATTTCTCTTCTGCTCCTAGTATGGCAAAGTTCACTCCTGCTGCATTGAGTATTTTGGTTACTGCTGTAGTGACTTTTTTTGCTCTGCCATCGAAGGAGCCTGCACACCCAACAAAGTACAGATATTCAACATCCTCAGGGTTTTCAACTTCACTCAACTGTTTTACGTTGAGATCAGCAGCCCATTCGGCACGTTTGTTCCAACCCACTCCCCAGGGGTTAGAGTTATTCTCTGTATTACGGAAGGCTGTTTGAAGTTCCGGGGCAAAGTTCCCTTCCATGGTAACAAGATATCTGCGCATATCAATGATTTTATTCACATGCTCATTCGATACAGGGCATTGGACTTGACAGGACATGCATGTCGTACATGACCAAATTACATCTTCAGTGACCACATCATTGATTAAACTCTTCTCTAAAATTGCTGCGTCTTCAGGATTCGTTTCAGCAATCTTAGCTATTGCTTCGGCAGACTCTTCCCCTGTTGACGTTAAGCCATACTTCTGCATGACAGCTCCTTTTTCAAGAAGGTGATTCTTCAAAGTCCGGCTTATAAGTTCTTTAGGGTTTAAGGGTTTTCCTGAATTTGTCGCTGGACAATTCTCCATACACCTTCCGCACTCGCCGCAGGCAAAACTATCTAATAATTGGTTCCAAGTAAAGTTTTCAATCCGTGATACTCCAAATTCTGATACGGTTTCATCTTCCAGGTTCAAGGGCTTCATTTGACCGCCAATGGGTTTCAAGGATGCCAAATAGGCATTGAAAGGCGCTGCAATCAAATGCATGTGCTTAGAATTCGGAATATAGACCAAAAAGGTCAGTAAGATAACCATATGGAGCCACCAAACAACATCTCTAAGTGCTATTAAGGCCGAGTCACTCAGCCCGCTCATCATAGTTGCCATTAAATTATACATGGGATCAAGCGCATAAGCTGCAATGTGTGGCTCCAACGCAAATTTAGCACCCGTTGACATCCATTCGGTAAGAATAACGAGCATAATAAATATAACGACTAAGGCTGCTTCCATCGTGCGATATAAGCGTTTAGGCTTGATTATCCATCTCCGTATGAGTCCAACGATTAACCCAAGGAACACCATAGCTGCTAAGATATCTTTGATAAGAAAAAAGTAGGGATTGGTGCTCAGAAACGGTATAGCGTAGTTCGGGAACAATCCTTCGAATATAAAGGGTATCTCTCCAATGCCAATAAAAATAAATCCCCAAAAAATGAAGAAATGAATGACTCCATAAGGTTCTTTTATCATTTTCTTCTGGACTAGGATATTCATAATGAAATTCATGATGCGCACTTTAGGTTGATCAAATTCTTCTTCTTTGGCAGCTAACATTAAAATATTAATTTTTTTACGAAGTGCGATAGTAAAGCCATAACCTGCTGCACCTGCAAGAACTAAAAATATAATGAGCCACGTTAAACGCATTTTATAAACCTCCTTTACCAAACTAAAGTTTCAAATAATTTAGTTAGACAGCGAAGCGTTTTTCACTTCGCTGTCATCTTGTTGTTTTATTGGTTAACGAGTTTTTTGAATTCCTGTGTTAATAAGGGAACAACTTGAAATAAATCTCCGACTATGCCAAAATCCGCTGCGGTAAAGATGTTGGCTTCTGGATCTTTATTAATCGCAACGATAACCTTGGAGGAGGTCATGCCAGCAAGATGTTGGATTGCCCCGGAAATACCACAAGCAATGTAAAGTGTTGGTGCTACGGTATTACCCGTTTGTCCAATCTGGTACTGTAAATCAATCCATCCGGAATCAACAGCCGCTCTTGAAGCCCCTACGGCCCCACCCACTACATCGGCTAACTCTTCCAGAACACCAAAACCCTCTTTATCCTTCATACCCCGTCCGCCTGCTACGATAAAATCAGCCTCGACGAGATCTGGGCGTTTCGATACTGCGATAGCGATATCTTTAACAATTGCCCGTAAATCGTCTGCATCAATTTGGGCATTCGCTTTGACAATCTCTGCCTGGCGATTGCTGTCCGGTTCCTGAACTTGGAAGGTATTAGGACGAATCGTGGCAATAATTGGGCGTACCGCTGTGGAAACTTGAGCAAACGCTCTTCCGGTAAAGATCGGTCGATTGAACGTAAGATAAGAGGCTGCGTCATATTCCATACCGATGCAATCATCAACCATGCCTACTCCGAGTCGCTGAGCTAGGCGAGGTGCTAAATCCCTACCTAGAGCTGAATGGCCAAGCAGGAAAGCCTGAGGCTCCTGTTCCTTGATCAGTTTGTTCATAACTGAGGTATAGGCACCTGTCGTATAGTTAGCAAGCTGGGCATCATCCACGACAATCACTTTATCCGCTCCATAAGGAATAACTTCTTTAGCTAAAGCTTCGACCCCCTGTCCTAGCAGTACTGCAACGACTTCGTCTCCCGCTTGGTCAGCGATTTCTCTGGCTTTACTCAATATTTCCAACGATACTCTGCGTATCTTCATATTGCTTTGTTCTATATATACCAAAATTTTAGCCATTTCTATACTCCTCCTCTTACAGTACTTTCTTCTCTAGGGACAGGATTCTTGCTAATTCACTGGCTGCATCCGCTGGCTCTCCAGGGATAAGACGAACACTACCACGGGCAGACGGTAAGCTGAGTTTTTCTATTTTCATTGTAGCTGCTACACTTGCTGCATCTATTCCTAGGTCTGCAAGGCTAAACGTTTTTAGCTCTTTCTTTTTAGCTTTCATAATTCCAGGTACGGATGGATATCTGGGTTCATTGATACCCTGTTGGACAGCGATAACTGCGGGTAGGGTTAACTCGAGCGTCTCTTTTCCCCCATCAATTTCTCGTACTGTTGTAGCCTTCGTTCCATCAATTTCTAGCTTGGTTACCATATTGGCTGAAGGAAGATTAAGCTTTTCTGACAGGCGTACGGGGATTTGGCTAGCTCCAGTATCAACATCGGTTTTACCCGTCAATATAATATCATAGTTGAGCGAAGAGATAGATTTCGCCAGCACTTCAACTGCGCCTAGCTCATCGGAGTCTGTCAGGGCAGGGTCATCAATCAGAACTGCCTTGTCTGCACCCATGGCCAAAGCGGTGCGCAGAGCCGTTATGGTATTGCTGTTACCTATAGACACCAAGGTTACTTCGCCGCCAAATTTTTCTTTGAGGCGGATTCCTTCTTCCACAGCATACTCATCATCAGGATTAATGACTAAAGTAACACCGGCTGAATCAACTTTGCCCTCTTTATCTAGAACAACTTTAGCTTCAGTATCAAATGTCTGTTTGATACACACAAGTATATTCATTTTTTCTTCCTCCTTAGTGGAATTATTTCGAGTAAAAATGTCAAGTGAACATGAATGCTATCTCTAAAATTCTTTCATGACTGTGGTGATAAGAAATGCCTCAAAGCCTGTTGTATTAGACTAGAGGCATTTCTTACAATATCTTGTGAAATTTTTGGTAAGGATCTATAAGGACATTCTCCTGGCAATACAAAAGATACTTCCCTCCTAAAAATTTTTTGCTCCTTGATCCAGAACTCTGAGAGATTGAACGCTCGCTCTAAATTATGCTTAAAAAAAATTTGCTCTCTCCCAATTTCTGCTTTCAGAATAGCACATGTGAAAATTTGCGTCAAGTTAATTTTGAATATTGAGCCCCAATTCCTCGTATCGAGGTATGAAAGAGCCCCCCTCACGTAGAATAACAAACTACGCTAAGGGAGCATCAAGAATAAAAAAACAACACCGTGATTAGGTTGCTGATAAATCAACTGGCGCAACTATCTCTTGAGGAGATATACTCTGGAGACTGGTCTTTATAATATACGGGTCTTAGTGAACAGTAATTTGCCAACTCATACCCTGCCTTGAGATTTCTACCCAAGTCATATATTTGGTGCGCATCGGAACCAACCGTCACGTATTTTCCACCCAGTTCCTTGAAACGTTTAAAAACTCTTGTATAGTTATTGAAGGATTTACCCTGGTAACCCTTCAGATTAATCTCTAATGCAGCTTCCCGTTGAGCCAAAAGTGTAAAAATCTCATCTAACACATCCGCAAATTCACCATATCTCAGTGTTTTTTCGTTGTAGGGTGCATATCGGGTGATGAAATCGAAGTGAGCCAAACTGTTGATAAACGGAAAGGCTTTCAAACAGTTTAAGACATAGGCTAGATACTTCGAGTAGGCTTCTTTCATGGTTAAACCCTTAAAATAATTATCCTCATAAACCTCGACTTCCTCTACAGAGTGAATCGAGCCGAGTAAATAATCAAAAGGGTGATCCTTTACGAAGTTATGGATCTCCTCTTGGCATGATAGATTCAAACCCATTTCCACACCAATCAAAAATTTATCACTACGCAAAGGGTTAAATTGATCAAAGTACTTCACTGGATCAAAGGTATATATTCCTGGTTCAGCCGTAAACTCAAAATGATCCGTAATGGTTACACCAAATCCCTCGGCTTTACTCCGTAAAAGTATTTCGCTGGTTTTCATGACAGAATCTGGTGAAAAAGTCGTATGCACGTGAGTGTCATACATTGTTAATCCTCCTTGACTGCTACCCTCACTTATTTTTATGCCTTACTACTAAAGCTTTGAAAACAATCAGTAACAATCCCCATAATATCATCAGTTCACTTACTCATCAACTTTAGTATGTATTAAATTCTAAACTACTTATTATAAGAAGAGATTATGATTATGTAAAATTTCAATTAAGTTTTTTCTAAAGTCTCTCAAACCTATATGAAACACACATCTTCTCTGACCTGAACAGCAATTTCTCTGTAGTACGACCCCATCAATGGAATTCAAAGAGGCTTCCCGAATGTACGGAAAGCCTCTTTGAGAGACAGAGATAACCATCGCTTTAGTTAGCATGTTTAAGATAGACGGTTTTTAAAGTCCTCATACCCAAAGCTACGAACAGTTTCATTTGTGCCTTCAGCCTTGTGTAGAATAATATCGGGCAATCGAATCCCGTTGAAGGTATTATTTTTAACCATAGAATAGATGGCCATATCGCAGAAAACCAGACGATCCCCTGGGAATAATGGTTGATCAAAAGAATAATCACCGATGATATCTCCAGCAAGACAGGTTGGCCCGCCAAGGCGGTAGGTATATTTCTTTTCGCCAGGCTGCCCCGCACCAATAATATCAGGTCGATACGGCATTTCAAGCACGTCTGGCATGTGGCAAGCTGCTGAGGTATCCAAGAGAGCAATATCCATTCCGTTATGCAGGGTATCCAACACCGACGATACCATAAAACCGGCATTCAGCGCTACGGCTTCGCCAGGTTCTAGATACACTGTGATTCCATAGGTTTCTTGTAATCGTATAAGCGTTCGAATCAGAAGTTCAATATCATAATCCCTGCGTGTAATGTGATGTCCTCCACCTAAGTTCAGCCATTCCATGTCATACAGATATTCCCCAAACTCCTTTTCAAAGGCTTCAAGGGTAGCGACTAAGGCATCCGCATTTTGCTGACACAGAGTATGCAGATGTAGTCCAGAAATACCGGCAAGCTTATCAGGCTCAAAGTTGGCCTTGGTTATGCCAAGTCTTGAATAGGGGGCACACGGATCATAGATAGCATGTCCCTCTTGCGTAGAACACTCAGGGTTTATCCGCAGACCACACTGTTTTCCAGCAGCAAGCGCCCTCTCTCCAAACCGATCCCACTGCGAAAAACTATTGAACACGATATGATCAGAAACTCTCAGAATGGTATCGAATTCATCCTCACGGTAAGCCGGGCTGAAGATGTGCACTTCTTTACCAAATTCTTCACGGCCCAGCTGTGCCTCGTATAAACCACTGGCTGTTGTTCCACAGAGATATTGAGCAAGCAGCGGGTACACACTAAACATGGAGAACGCCTTCTGCGCCAGCAAGATTCTTGCTCCGCTCCGTTCCTGCACATCTTTTAAGATCTCTAGATTTCTAATGAGCAGCTTCTCGTCAATCACATAGCTGGGAGTTGCCACTTGGTCAAAATACTGTTTCATTACGGTACCAGCACCGGCTGGAAGTCTTCTTCCCAAGGCAGACCCCACTTATTGAGTGCCTCCATGAAGGGATCGGGATCAAACTCTTCCATGTTATAAACGCCGGGTTTCGACCAGGTACCGTTCATCACCAGCATCGCACCAATCATGGCTGGCACCCCGGTGGTATAACTGATGGCTTGGCTGCCTACCTCACGGTAGCACTCCTCATGATCACAGATGTTGTAGAGGTAGTAGGTTTTTTCCTTGCCGTCTTTAATACCCTTGAAAATACATCCAATATTGGTTTTACCCTTAGTACGCGGACCGAGGGAAGCTGGGTCTGGGAGAACAGCCTTAAGGAATTGCAGGGGGATAATCTCCATCCCATTATACTGAATGGGCTCAATACTAGTCATTCCCACATTTTCAAGACACTTCAGGTGAGTGAGATAGCTTTGACCAAAGGTCATAAAGAAACGGATCCGCTTGATCCCTTTGATGTTAAGCGCAAGGCTTTCCAGTTCCTCGTGGTGTAAAAGGTACATATCTTTCATGCCAACGCTCTTAAAATCATATTCACGCTTGATCTCCATGGGTTCAGTGACTACCCAGTTGCCGTTTTCCCAATACATGCCTTTGGCAGTGACTTCCCGAATATTGATCTCGGGGTTGAAGTTAGTGGCGAAGGGATAGCCATGATCGCCGCCATTGCAGTCGAGAATGTCAATTTCATGAATCTCATCGAAGTGGTGCTTCAGGGCATAGGCACTGAATACACTGGTTACGCCTGGGTCAAAGCCAGAACCGAGAAGTGCTGTAATCCCCGCTTCTTTGAACTTCTCACGGTAGGCCCATTGCCATTTATACTCAAAATGGGCGGTGTCCTCGGGCTCATAGTTCGCGGTATCTACATAACTCGTTTTGGTGGCCAAGCAAGCATCCATGATGTGAAGGTCCTGATAAGGTAAGGCCAGATTGAGCACAACCTCAGGCTTCTCTTTATTGATCAGAGCGATAAGTTCCTCTACATTGTCGGCATCCACTTGAGCAGTTGTAATCTTGGTTTTGCCGCCGCCCAGTTTTTCCGCCAGCGCATCGCACTTTGATTTGGTGCGGCTAGCTATACACAGCTCACCAAAAACCTCAAAGTTCTGACAGATTTTATGGATAGCCGCGCTGGCGACACCGCCGGCACCAATGACAAGTACTTTTCCCATAATTATAATCCTCCAATCATTTGTGTCTTTTCTGCTTAAAGCTCTGTAAAGCAGTTCAGCCTTCATAGATTATGAAGCTGAGGGTTGGGTCACAGATTTGAACAAATAAAAAACTTAGGGGTAGCAACTATAAAAATTTATAGTGCACCACACCTAAGCGGAACGATCATGAAAAACCTGTTATTTGGCTCTACAAACGCAGGAGAGAAAATCCTCATGTGAACGCAGAGTTATTTATTCAGCTTTCGAGATTTTCAGAGTCTATATAGCAAGGAATTACTTTTACTACTCTTATTGATCGTCCACAAGTTTGATGTGCGGCAGATTGCCACACGGCTATGGATAGCAAACTCATAACGTATTGAGTCACCCGACTCAATCAATAAGGCAACAAAGTTGCCATCTTCGGCTTTTGACCCGGCTGTCCGTATGGCCTTAATCCTCTGCCTCTTAGGACAGAGATTGGTCAAAAAATTCTTTACTGAAAAGGCTCCTATGCCTCTTTTCGCAATGCAAATTATAGCGAAAAATTAAAGACTTTTCAATAGCATTCATCATTATCAGCATAAAATCGATTAAAATCCTTATTTCAAGCCTCGATCATCGTCCACATAGTCGTCTTCATCATCTTTTATATCATCGTCTTCACTCGAATCTTCATATTCGTATTCTTCATCTTCATCATCGTTTTCAGCTTCATTTTCTTGTTCAAACACATTTTTGTCTTCTTTTATGTCATCCATTAATCGCGAAAAGTACCAGTCTTTAAGCTGTCCGTTTTCAGTACGATTAAAAGCAGCTACAGTAAATTCATTAGTGTCAGTCATTCCATTTATGCTGTAAACAAAGGTTACTCCTTTGCCTTCAGTAGAGTCAAAATCAGCTAAGTCCAGAAGAGATTCTCTAGCTAAAGTGTAAAAGATCTCGCTGGCATAGTCCTCATCCTTAATTCCAAGTATTCCGTTTGTGGTCAGCATCTTCATAAGGGGGAAAAAACGGGAGTAATTCTTCGGTACTATCAGGTAATGAGTTACTCTGATCTCTGCATCATTATCATCCGTAAGTTCAGTTTCAGCGACATGGTAAGTTCTAAACCCCACCTGATCGAGTTCTTCAACTACTGTTTGGTCTTCTTGACTGAGTGGTGATAGGAGGCCGTTCCATGATTTGAAAACTATATCACCTTCGATAAAACTTTCAAACACATTGTTTGCACCTACTAATTCCTCTAAAAGGCCTGTAGCAAAAACTTTACTTTCATTAGTTGACCAAGCTTCCACGGTTTGAGTAGATATCTGGTCATCTATAACGTGTGCAGATAACCAATCATCTAGCGCTTCAGCAAGCGAAATTATCGACATGTTAAGTCTCAACTCTCCTTACAAAACTATTCTCTTATAGATTGAATTATCTACGAAAAAAGTCGAAAGTGCAAGATGTTTCATTATCCTTGAATGTGAAAACCTCCCATTTACAGGAGGCAGTTGCGCAGTTCTATTTAACTAAAAACGTTTCGTTCAACAACGAGATGGCCTTCTTTAAGTACAGTCTGAACTGGGTTATAGCCAAACCGGTAAGGAATATAGTTCAGGTTAGGGGCATCAAAGATAATAACGTCTCCTTTTTTCCCTACTTCCAGACTTCCTACACTTTCTGCTCTGCAAATAGCGTGGGCAGCATTTATGGTAGCGGCAGTTAAAGCCTCTTCCGGGCTTAAACGCAAATATAGACAAGCTAGAGTTAGGACGAACGGCATCGATTCAGTGGGAGATGATCCGGGATTGGAGTCTGTCGATAGGGCTACCGGCACTCCGGAATCAACCATTCTTCTTCCGGGAGCATAAACATTTTTCGCCAGATTGAAGGAGGTTGCTGGTAATAAGACGGCAATAACTCCTTGGCGGGCCATATCTTTTATACCCTGTTCAGATACCTTCAAGAGATGATCCGCACTTACCGCCCCTAGGCGCGCAGCACATTCTGCCCCGCCGGCACTTTCCAGTTCATCTGCATGTAATTTTAATTTGAAGCCAAGTTCCTTAGCCTTAAGCAGGATCTTCTCAGTGTTCTCTACACTGAATACTCCCGGTTCACAGAAAACATCGCAAAACTCTGCGCAATTTTCACTTGCAACTCTGGGAAGCATTTCTTTAATAACGAGTTGACTAAAATCATTTTCACTATATCCAGGTGGAACGGCATGGGCCCCCATAAAGGTCGAGACTATATCGAGAGGAACCTCCTTCTCAAGTTCCTTAATTAGTCTCAGGGCTCTTAATTCCTCAGTGAGTGTAAGTCCATATCCGCTTTTGATCTCAACTGTAGTCGTACCCATGGATAACATGGTTTGGAGCCGTCGTTTCGTCTGGTCCTTTATCTCTTGATCTTTAGCTTGAGTCGTACTTCGTACAGTAGAAAGAATTCCTCCCCCTTGCTTGAGAATCTCAAGGTAAGGAACTCCAGCTATTTTCATGGCCAGCTCATTTTCCCTGGAACCGCCATAAAGCACATGGGTATGAGGGTCAACAAATCCGGGGGTCACCAATTTACCGTCGGCGTCAATTTTTTTAGTCCCAGAGCCAATCCATTGAGAAGTTTCAATTTCCTTCGTTGTACCAACAGCCACAATTATTCCATCTTTAATCGCAAGTGCACCATTTTCTATTAAACCAATCTCCGACATCTGCTTTCCGAGGGCTGGCCGATTAGTATGTCCTGCCATAGTCACCATGTGGGCGGAATGGATGATTAAATCTGCTTGTTTATCATGTTTCATACTAACACTCTCTTCCATACGACAGATTCACTTTACACAAACTCACTTAAAGCTTCAATTATTCGTTCTGGAGTCAGGGGAAGCACAGTTAAATTTGTATCCAGTGCATGATTGACCGCATTCACAACTGCTGGAGCTGTCGGACACGTTGCGATTTCACCTATACTCTTTGCCCCGAAAGGTCCGTTATCATCTCCTTGTTCGATCAAGATCACCTCAACAGGAGGCATATCAGGGGTATTGACAACATGATATTTACTAAAGCTATCTCTCCTCGTCCTTCCTGTTATGGGGTCAACCTCTAAGTCTTCGGTTAAAGCCATTCCTATACCCATCTGTATACCACCATAAATCTGCCCACGAACAAATTCAGGATTGATGGCTTTACCTACGTCGTGAACCGCTAAAATATCAATAATCTTTACAAGCCCAGTAAAGGTATCTACCTCTACTTCAACAAAGTTGGCACCATAGGAGCCGGGGTTGTCCGAAGCTCTATAGGTATGAGTCACAATGATTTCACATTGGTTTTCCTTATGAATACCCCGGATTAATTCCCCATAACTCATGCTAGACTCTCCGTTGCTAAGTTCTCCGCTGCTAGGCTTTCCGTCTGAACCGATCCGAATCATTCCATTGTCCAAAATAAGGTCCGTCGGCGTGCAATTAAAAACTTTAGCCCCTTCATGGACGAAAAGCGCTCGAACTTTTTGCGCCACTTCCAAGGCTGCCTTCCCGCACACATGAGTTACACGGCTAGCCTGGGAACCGATATCATAGGGGCTAGTTTCCGTATCTCCCTCGGGAGCTTCAATGAGAACAGGGTCTAGATCC
Source organism: Desulfitobacterium elongatum (assembly GCF_055378975.1). Lineage (NCBI taxonomy): Bacteria > Bacillati > Bacillota > Clostridia > Eubacteriales > Desulfitobacteriaceae > Desulfitobacterium > Desulfitobacterium elongatum. Next base: position 2,662,458 of record NZ_AP038772.1, read on the forward strand.
ATGACTTCAGCAATGATTTGCTTCAGAGTGGTTACTGTTCCACAACCCAGCTCCTGAATACCGGAATTCAAAATCATGCTTCCGTCTTCCAGCATACGTAAGGTCATGGTGCTGAAGTCCTGATTCGCACCGAAATATCCGTTAGCATGAGTGGCACAGGCCATTCCTACTCCCCTTAGGTAGCGTCCTTTTCCTTTATCGGGAATACCTTTTAGCGTACTGTCATCGCTTATTAGAGTATTATCATCGCTCATCTGTTGAATCGCTTCTCTTCTCTCAGTCCAGCGAAACGCTTCAGCACCTGCTTTTACGCAGTCTATAATTCTTGCATTACCAAGTGAAGGCCCTCCGCTTGGATCGGAATCATAAGGATGAACAAGATTCTTTAGTCTTAACTCAACAGGATCCATATTAATGGTCCGGGCTACATGGTCAAGATTGATTTCCGTGATGGCATGAATCTGAGGAGAACCGTATCCTCTGGCCGCACCTGCAACTGGAGTGTTGGTACGAAAAACTCTGGTTCGATAACGCTGGTTTTCAATCCGGTATAATCTGAACAACTTTTTGCCCATAGCCATTGAAATGATTCCGCCGTTTGAAGTATACGCACCAGTATCCACTACGGTCTCCACATCCCGGGCCAGTATCTTTCCGTCTTTGCTTACTACCGTCTTAACATAGCCAATGGTTCTTGTCCTGGTCCGAGTGGAAATCATACTTTCCTTCCTATTGAATACGATTCTTACCGGTTTACCTGTCGCCTTCGCCAAGAAGGCACATAGAGGTTCTAGAATTACTTCCTGCTTCCCCCCAAAGGATCCACCCATGGGAGTTTTTATAACCCTTATTTTGTTAAAAGGCATGGCTAGGACCTTGGCGACAATTAATCGCACCGAGTAAAGAATCTGACAAGGAGTGTAAACCGTGATTTTTCCGCTGTAGTCAGGCACGGCCACGCAAACATGGGGTTCCATAGCGGCATGATGGATCTTAGGGGTCACAACTCTGTCCTCAACGATACACTCTGCGCCTCTTAAGATGTCTCCTACATTCCCTGTACTGATCTCCTTGCTGAAGATACCCTTATCTTCCTCTTTTAAGACAGACTCAGGATCGTAAACCGCAGGTAATTCCTCATAATCCACTTTAATAAGGTTTACTGCTGTTACGGCAATTTTCTCACTTACAGCCACGACTGCGGCCACTCGATCTCCAATAAAACGTATCGTGTCTGAAAACATTCGTTCATCCTCGATAGCTTGTTGACCGGCATACCAGACCTGGCTGTTATACCGTACTTCTGGCGTACTTTCATGAGTATACACTCCGATGACACCAGGCAAGGCTAAAGCCTCGGAAACATCCATATGTAATATTTTGGCATGGGGCAGTGGGCTAAAAAGTAGCTTGGCATGTAGCAGGCCGGGGAAGTCCATATCCCCTGTATATTTGATCGCTCCAGTAGCTTTAGGTACGGCATCATGGAGTGGTAGGTCTTTCCCGACATACTTTAAGCTTTCACTCATCTTATTCACACCCCTTGCCAAGAACACCTTCAAACATATCATAAGCTAGGCCTTGGATGGCCGTACTTTTATACTCTCGCGAAGGCCTACCGGGTATCAATTCATCGACTGTTTCAGTAAGCATCTCCGCTGTTTTCTCGATCAGGTCAGAATTTATCACTTGGTTGGTCAACGACTGTTCAATTCGTAGTAGACGCTGAGGCGTTTTAGCTAAAGCCCCTACAGCAAGCCTTGCCTCTTTGATCAGATTTTTTTCCTTGTTAATTTTAAATATCCAGGCCATATTCAATCGGGCAATACTCACCGCCGTCCGGCTCCCCAGCTTATGGAAACCACTTATGTATTCCCTGTTCCAAACTGAGAAATCGATCTCCATAATTAATTCACGAGGTCTTAATCCTTCTTGAGCCCCTTGAAATGAGGCAAAGGACACCCTGCGCTGGCCTTCAGGTCCGATCAGAGTCAGCCAGGCATCCAATATAAGCAAAGGTGGTAAACTGTCCCCCGCAGGAGAAGCAGAAGATATATTTCCTCCTAATGTTCCCCTGTTGCGTATCTGGACAGAACCGATCTGAGAAGCTGCTTGGGCCAGGCAGTTTGCGTTGTTCAAGATGGATAAATCCTTGGCTAATCTGGTAAAAGTGGTCGCGCTTCCAATTTTAATTCTACCCTCAGCCAGCTCTACATGAGCTAATTCTGGAATCTGGGAGATATCGATAACTAAACCTGCTTTCTCTTCTCCCTTTTGCAAGCGAAGGAGAAGATCTGTCCCTCCGCTGAGATAAGCCACACTGCCTTCAAAGCGTGAGGCACAATCTAAGGCCTCTTCAATCGAATGGGGACAAGCCACCTCAAATTTCATATTCAACGCTCCCATGTTTCTCTGTCTTGATTCACTGTCTCGCTTCACTCACTGGTTTACTGTCTCGTTTCTCTAGCGCCTTTCTCCACCATTCAGTCCACATCTGTAGACAAGTCAGCATTAGCAGCCTCTTGCACAGCCTTGATAATGTTGACATAACCAGTACAACGACAGAGATTCCCCGCTAGAGCGATCCTAATTTCTTCTTCGCTAGGACTTGGGTTATGCATTAACAGCGCCTTTGCTGACATTAGCATCCCCGGAGTACAATAGCCGCACTGAATGGCCCCGTTCTGGATAAAGGATTGCTGTAACTGGTCCAATTCCCCATTTTGCTCAAGCCCTTCAACAGTAAGAATTTCTTTACCTCTGGCTTGGTAAGCCAATACCAAGCAGGAGTTTACAGCTTCCTTATCCATAATCACAGTGCAAGCCCCACATTCCCCTTCGCCGCAGCCTTCCTTGGCACCTGTAAGACCCAGTTGATTACGCAATACATCTAAAAGCCTGGCTTCCGGTTCTATATCCAATGTGTGTTTCTGACCATTAACGGTAAATTCTAATTCCATCATTAATCCCCCATGTGGTTAAATAAGTACCGGAACTGAGCCGAATTTACTCCAGTAAAACTCAAGCAACGCTTTTTCAACCGCCGAACTTAAGACAGGCCGCTGATACGAATTGATCCGTTCCTGCCAAATTAACTTAGCACTCTCCAGCTGCTGATTTCTATACTCTTTATCCGGCTGATAGGGCTGGCGGTCGCTTAGTAACGGGCGCCAGAATTCTCGTCGAAAATGTTCCATAGTATGAACTTTATCTAAAAAATGCCCTCCCGGTCCTGTTTCCTTGATAGCTTCCACTGCCAGAGTGTCCGAGTTTACGGCAATTCCTTGCCTATACCTACAGGCCATTCCTCCGGCCTCTTCATCTAGGATCAGCTTCTCATAGGAAAGGGTAAGAAAAGAGTCTAATATTCCGGCTGCATGCATCACGATGCTCGCCTGGCTAAGGGTGGTTGTGAAAAGAGAGAGCATGGACTCCATCCCTGCTTGGATATCCGGTGTTTTGGCATCCGTCAAAGCCCCACCGGTGCGAGAAGGCAATTCATAATAGCGGGCAAGCTGAGCTGTAGAACTGATCAGCAATGATAATTCGGGTGCCCCTAATGCGATCGCCATCGTCGACATATCGGCAATCGTCGAAGTATTTCCGTAAACCACCGGATTTCCCGGATTAACCAATTGAATAAGAACAACCCCTGCCAGAACTTCGCTATTATTTTGGACGAGTGTTCCGGCCAGAGTAGCTGGACTTGTGGCCATAGCCATGCTGCAGGGTGCAACAATCAAAGGCTGTCCGGACCGGGCATAAAGGATAAGGCTCTCCACCATATCCGAAGAAAACGCTAAGGGAGAATCAGGATTTATCGTCCCCAACACATGATAGCCTGGTTTTCCTTGGAAGACGATCCGGCTTAAGTCCAAGGATATCTGGGCAATCTCCCCGGAAAAGGTGAAACCCATTTGTGGTTTATCCGAAAACCAGTGTCCCGCCAAAACCATCCAGGCAAACTTCTCCGATTCGCTTCGAAACGACTGAGAACCTGGAGTGACCAATCCGCCGCCATTGGTACCATAATACGGACTTTGCTGGACAATCCGAACAAGATTCAAGTAATCCTGGAGTACCGCTTCACGCCGTAAATTACCCAGTTCCTGAATATGGACACAACCTGCCGGGGGGGCGTAAACGGATTCATTCTCGCCAATCCACAACGATTTGTCAGAATCTCTTGCTTCTAACAAAAAGCGAGCAGGAGCCAGCTTAAGGGCCTTGCCAAGCATAGATGAATGGATAAACACTCTTTGACCTTCGACTCTTGCTCCCTTGTCCTTAAATATCTTTAAGGCTTCCTCATGCTGAAACTCCACACCGACCGTCTCCAGTACCTCTATCGTCGCGGCATGAATTTCAGCTATGTCCTGTTGGCTAAGTACTTCCAGCATTGGCTTCATATACTCACTCCGCTCTAAGCGCTACGATGTGCCTCAGCAACACCGTAGCAAGAATTGATTAAATAGCAAGGTTATACGAGGAAAGCATCTGCTTCAGCCAATTCTATAGCTTGCCGCATTTGTTTACTCATGTAACGGTCATCCCCTGTGGCGGGAATGACTTCACGCAAGGTATCATACGCTTTTTGCGTTAATGGAGACATTTTGAAGCCTTCAAGTTGGGGTTCGGCACAGGAGATTCCCTGGGCAGCACATAAAACCTCTATTCCTAATATCTTAAAGAGGTTATTGATCACCAGTTGAACCTTGCGGGCAGCCCATGTTGACATGCTCACATGATCCTCCTGGTTGCTCTTGGTCGGAATGGAATCTGCACTGGCGGGAAAACACAGGGTCTTATTTTCACTCACTAAAGCGGCTGCAGCACACTGGGCCAAAGTAAATCCTGTATTTAAACCTACCGAGGTTCCAACCAGGTTACGGGGCAGTCCATAACTTGTATAGGGGTCCAATAAACGGGCACTCCGTCGTTCGGAAATATTTCCGATTTCGTGCACGGCTACTGCCAGAAAATCCATGGCAAATCCGATATATTCGCCGTGGAAGTTTCCGCCGCTGATGCCGACATATTCTCCGTTTTCTTCCTGGAACATAAGGGGATTATCTGTAGCTGCATTGGCTTCATTCACAAGAATTTTTTCCACAAAATCCAGTACATCACGTGCTGCCCCGTGGACTTGAGGCACACAGCGTAAGGAATAGGCATCTTGCACACGCGGCTGCCATTCCCCATTGCGGATTTCATCTTTGAGCAGAACCTTCCTGGCTGCATCCGTAGTCCACTGGCTGCCCTGCAGCAAGCGCCTGATATTGGCAGCGGCTTTAATCTGACCAGGATGGTTGCGTGCTTCATGAATCCGGTGATCGTAGGCACCCAACTCCCCACGCATCGCTTCCATACTGAGAGCACAGGCAACATCAGCCAAAGCGGCAACTCTACGGGCATCATAGAGAGCGAGAACAGCCATGCCCATCGTAAAGGTACACCCGTTAATCATACCTAAGACATCTTTTGCCTTCATTTCAAACTCAGGTTCCAGGCCAGCCTTAATTAACGCTTCTCGGGCCGACAAGCGCTGACCCTGATAAAAGGCTTCCGCTTCCGGATGGCCGACCAAAACTGAAACCAGATGGGCCATGGGAGCCAAATCGCCGCTGGCACCTACAGACCCTAATTGTGGAATAACCGGGTGCAGTCCCCGATTAAGCATCTCCAGTAAGCGATCCACCACTTGAATACGAACACCGGAAACCCCTTTGGCCAGAGCATTCGCTCTCATTAACATAGTCCCCCTGACCACTTCTTCCGGGGCTGCCTCACCAATAGCGGAACAATGAGATTCAATCATCAACCTTTGAAAGAGGCCATTCTCTTCAGGGGCGATATGAGTATCCTTTAACTTTCCTACCCCAGAATTAAACCCATAAATTGTCGGCGCATCGGGTTTAAGCCAGTTCCTTTCGATATAAGCCCGTACTTTAACTAGGTTCTCACGAACTTCAGGGGCTAGTTGGACTTCAGGATAGCTGCCCTCTTGACCACGGGCAACCAACACAATATCGTCCAAGGATAAGTCACGTCCGGTTAAGATTAGAGCTTTATTGATTAAACTCATTGAGCCTGCTTCCTCTCTTTTTTTATGATCGATTCAATACCTGACAGAACATCGTCAGGCAATTCTGGGACAGTATGAGTAAGCAATAATTCCTTAACCCGTTCATTGGCAACCTGGCCGAAAGTCTTCTCCCCAGCGATCAGCCAATTATCCAAGTTCTGGCGGTTAACCACATGAGTTTCCACCCTGTTTTTCCTGAAATGTTTCATGGTGTGTTCCTCGGCTAAGAAGTTTCCGCCGGGTCCAACCGCTTTAATGACCTCAACAGCTAAGGTCTCGGCATTGACTTCAACCCCTCTTAAGTAATATTTAACATTGTTGATGGCTTCGTCACAGAGAACGAGCATTTCCATGGAGGAGATCAGTCCTATGCCGAGATACCCGCAATCATGAATTAAGTTTCCCCCAGCCAAGCCGGAAATGAGCAGGTTAAAGCCGGCTTCCATCCCTGCTTGTTGATCAAAGACATGGGCATCGCTACAGCCCGCTGTAGTAAACGTCGGGAGGTTATAATACTGTCCGATTTTGACAAGCGCTGTACAACTCAAATCACGCTCCGGTGAACCATAGGAACAGATAAAGGTCTTCAAATCCATGGGAGGAGTTCCCCCACCATAAATGAACGGTGCTCCTTTTTTCTTGTTCTGATGAAGGACTAAGCCAGAAAGCTGTTCGACATTCGCTACAACTAAAGAACCTGCAGGAGTAACCGGGCCAGTCGCAGCCCGCATGGTCGCCGGAACATAGACGAGAGGAATTCCTTTTTCAGCACAGACGAGAAGCTTTTCTACGACTTCTTTGGTATGGATTAAAGGAGATGTGGGTTCGGCATAAAGAGCCAAGGTTGGTTTCAAGGCAAGTTCCCGTTCCCCACCCGCTACAAGAGCTGCGATTGCATGAATATCTAATACCCCTCTTTTATCATGAGCGGTAAAGACAATCGGCTTTGTCGTATTCGTGATCATGGCCTGAAACTGATATACGTCTGAGGACTCCTCTGGAACATCGGAGGACAGACCAAGAGACATGATAAAATCAATGTGTTCCAAAGCATCCGCTAGACGAGCTGCATTTTTCACATCGTTATTCGTAGCGAGGCGGCGCCCCCCATTCTCAAGATCTAGAGTGTAGGGTGTGTCTGAACCTGTTCCGTAATGAATTCTACCTTTTTCCAAGATGCAGGCAGGCTCTCCCATACGGTTAAACAGTGTGACAGACTTAGGAGCAGAAGCCAGAGCTTGTTGAACCAGCCATACAGGGATCCGGACACGGGTTCCTTTCACATCAGCCCCAGCTTCGCGCAGTAATTCCAGGCCTTCTTCTTCAAAAACGTCTACACCTACCGTCGTCAGGACCTGCATGGACGCTGAATGAATCTCTTCAATTTGAGTTTCGGATAATAAATTGAGTCCCACGGTGCTTTGAGTTGTCATATTAACTTTCAAACAAAACATCCTCCCTCATGCTTGGTTTTATTGATCCAGTTGGCAGTGTCGACTGAATCATTGCAGATCTCATTCTTTTACATAGATTTTATTGCAATCTTCATGCCAACGAAAAAGCAAATCTTTCGGGAGTTTTAAAGGTGCTTTTTAAAAGTTCCAAGCCTGAGAGTACGTATTTCACGATCATTAATATAATTCTCAAGTGCAAAAATCACTGGCGCAAAAAAACACCGCATACTTTTTTGCACTATGATTTTGCACTTATGTATAAATCGAAGTAGCCCCCCAGCCGCTAAGCAGCACCATCTGAGGGTGAAAAATGTTATTTAATGTAGGGAATGGTCAATACTATTCCCTACGACTCCGGTAATCTTCAAGATTTACGCCTAACTTTTTAATTCTGTACTGTAAACTCTGTCTGAGAATACCTAATTCTTTGGCCGCCTTGCTGATATTTCCGTGATGCCTGTCCAGGGCGTTGATAATCATTAGGCTTTCCGTATCTTGCAGCGAGGTCGATAAATCCAGGGTGGGTTTCTCTTCTTCCTTTAAGCCCTTGACTATTTTCATTTGCTGGTTTAGATAAGAGGGCAAATATTCTTCGGCTAGCCAATGATCTTTCCCCGAAATGCAGACCATGCTTTCGATGGCATTTTCCAGTTCCCTGATATTTCCTGACCAGCGATACTCCTGAAAAGCCCGTAGCAATTCAGGGGTAAGTGCTTTCTTTCCTGTATAGTACTTTGTTGTATGCTTTTTAAGAAAGTAGTCAATGAGGACCGGAATATCTTCTGTCCGCTCCCGTAAAGGGGGTAGGTGTAAAGCAATAACAGCCAACCGGTAAAATAAGTCTTCCCGCAATAGGTTTTTTCGTAAGCAGCTCATAGGATCACTATTAATGGAGCTGATAATTCGGCACCTTAAGGGGATTTCCTTAACGTTACCTACTTTGCGAAAATTCCGCTCTTGCAAGGTACGCAAGAGTTTGGCCTGAAGAGTGAGGCTCATAGAGTTAATTTCATCGAGATATAATGTCCCTTCCCCTACATACTCAAGAAGCCCGACGGTGGAGACCGCTCCGGTATAAGCTCCTTTAACTGCCCCAAAGAGCATGGTTTCTAGGAGATTCTCCGGTATCGCAGCACAATTTACGGCAACAAAAGGCTGTAAACGGTTGGGGCTGGCATTATGAATGCTTTGTACCAGCAGTTCCTTACCAGTACCTGTTTCACCATAGATAAGGATATTTGCCGAGGACTGTGCAGACCTGCGGGCAGCGTCGATAACCGATTGCAAAGCTTTGCTGTTACCTATAATTTTATCAAAGGTATAACTAGCTCTTAGTTTTTGTGAGGTACCTTCACTTTTCACAGAATGCCTGTCTTGAATTTGAATGGTGCGTAATAACATTTCCTTGAGATTGGTAACATCACGACATAACGAATAAACCGCCATAACCTCATTGTTGTCCATGACAGGTACTGTGGCAGCTACTGAATTGACCTCACGCCCTTCCTTAGTAAAATACTTTTGATAGGTCTCCGGAATAGATTCACCGGTCTGGGAAACACGAAGGTGTTCACTGCTTTCAGGAGAAAGCTGATAAAGATCACTGATATGTTTTCCTACCGCATCTTTGGGTTCAATTCCCTCAAAAGTAGCCAGACCACAATTATAAAAAATAACATGGCCTGACGGATCAGTTACAAGCACTCCCTCATGGATAGCATTAAGAATCGTTTCATAAATACGGACTCTTTTACGCAAAGTTTCCAGTTCGCTGACAGGCTGAGGTGAGTTTCTCACAGAAGGACAAACAGTGAAATTGTACATCATTCTCAATTCCCCTCTGTTATTTACTTCTTATTACTTTATTACCATGTTTTTCAATTCCTTTTATAGAAATTTCGCTAGATATAGATTAAATCCTTTATGTGATTTTAAAAATAAACCAAGGTTGGAATCATACAAATGCAATATATAGTTTACATATAGCAAATTATGATTTACAATATGCAATATAAGGAGGTATGAGTAATTTGAAAAATCTCAAATTAAAGTCAGCAAGAGCTATTTTAGATATGTCTCAAGAACAATTGGCAGAAGCAGTTGGTGTAACAAGACAGACTATCGGAATGATTGAAGCTGGGAAATTTAATCCATCATTACAGTTGTGTATAGCGATATGCAAAACCTTAGGTAAAACATTAGACGATATTTTTTGGGAGGTATAATCATGAAAGATGAAAGAATTGAACAAGCCAAAAATAGGATAAGAAGTGAATTGGCAATCATAATATTCATAGGCGTAATCGTATCGTTTTTAGTAAAGACTTGGGTTTTTAACATGGATTTACAGGAATGTCTTACTGAATATGTAATCATGATATTCTTTCCGCTGTATCAGTTTATAAGAATGCATATGATGAAGATAAGTATTTACAATGAGCGTGGAAATAAGCAATCTGTAAAGAATCTGATAATAACAATTGCGATCTTAGTGGCTGCATCAGCAGTGTTCATTTTTGATTCGATGACGAAGTCGACAGGATATGTCTGGCAAAACGCTGTAGCTGGTATATTCACATTTTCAGTACTATTTGTGGCCATCTATTTCATTGCCAATAAGTATAATCAGCACAGAGGTCATAAGTATGAACAAGAATTTGATGACGATAAATAAAACACAAATAGCAAAAGGGTTACGAGTAGACTACTCCAGAATAAGCAAACCTGATTAAGCTATTGAAACGAGGTATTGAAGTGAACAACATCATTATTGAAGGTGCTAAAGAAGGAAATTTAAAAAATATTTCTTTGGAGCTACCTAGAAACAAACTTGTTGTTTTGACCGGCTTGTCTGGTTCCGGAAAATCCACCTTAGCCCTTGATACCCTCTATCAAGAGTGCCAAAGACAATATTTAGAGGCGATTGGGTATCAAGGGATTCATAAGCCCAAGATGGATTCAATTCGTAACGTATCTCCTGCGATTCGGATTACGCAAAATGAATATGCTAAAAACCCCCGTTCATCTGTCGGAACAGTCACAGACATTTATACAGATCTTCGGATGATTTATGAAAAACTCAGTCAACGAATCTGTCCCAACTGTAATAGAGCAATTCAATCTTCCGAATGTAAAGAAGAGGTGGAGAAATCCGGGGATGATTTTAAAGTTTATATGTTTTGCAATTATTGCGACTATAAAATGGAGAAGCTTACCAGGACGCATTTTTCCTTTAATACGCGGGAAGGAGCCTGTAAAACCTGTCAAGGGTTTGGGAAGGTCTTAGAAGTAAAACGGAACAAGGTTATCCATGAACAGTTATCCTTAGAAGCGGGAGCCATTGATTTCTGGGTCCAAAAATATAAGGACTATCAAATCTCTGTATTGTACAATGCTTTTAAGCATTATGGAATCCAGGTAAAGCCAGATACTCAAGTCCTAGATTTCAATGAAGGTCAGAAAGCCATCCTTCTTTATGGGGTTGAAAGTGATGAAGTTAAAAAGATTTTCCCAGAGAGTGTTCCTCCGAAAACAGTAGCTGAGGGTAGATTTGAAGGATTATTGCCTATTCTTTGGAGAAGGCTATCCGAAAAAGGGGGAGTCTCGAAGGAACTGGATCCTTATTTTGTCGACCAGATTTGTCCAGAATGCGGGGGGGAACGGCTCAATGCTTTAAGTCGCAGTGTAACCGTATTGGACACTCGTCTACCGGAGTTAGTCTCTTTATCCTTGGAAGAATTATATCAATGGTTACTTAGACTTGAAGAATCCTTGAAGGGGATCAATAAACTGATGGTGGACTCCTATGTACTGGATTTGAAAACTAAGATCGAGAGAATCACTAATGTGGGGCTGGGATATCTTTCACTGGATAGACAAACGATGACTTTATCGGGAGGCGAAGCACAAAGAATAAAGTGTGCGGCAACTTTGGATTGTACTCTGACAGGGATTATCTACATCTTGGATGAACCAACGATAGGTCTTCATCCAAAAGATACTACGGGAATCATAAGTATCCTTAAAGGATTAAGGGATTTAGGAAACACAGTTATCGTTATCGAACATGATGTCGATGTCATGCAAGCGGCTGACTACATAATAGATATGGGTCCGGGTTCCGGTAAATATGGCGGAGAAATCATTGGAACAGGTACGTTAGAAGAACTTATGAAACAGGATACATCTGTGACCGGAGCCTATCTGAAGAAGAAAAGAGAACATCCTAGAGAGTGTCGAAAAGGAACAGGAGACTTTATCGAAGTCATACATGCGAATCACTTTAATTTGAAAAATATCACTGTAAGATTTCCTGTAGGTTGCTTGACCTGTGTTACGGGAGTTTCAGGTTCTGGAAAGTCAACGTTGGTCTTTGAGGTGTTGGCAAAATCAACTCTGAATTATCAAACAGAGAATAATATAGTTAACGGAACTGAAGTTTTTGACCAGATCATCTCTGTGGAACAATCCCCTCTTACGCGAATGAAGCGTTCCAATTTGGCAACTTATTCTGAAGTGTATACTGAAATAAGGAAAATTTTCAGTGAGTTAAAAGATGCCAGAGATAAAGGCTTAACTCCAAAGCATTTCTCCTTCAATACACACGGTGGACGTTGCGAAAATTGCGAAGGACTTGGATATGTCACAAGCAATATGCTGTTTTTTGAGGATATAGAAGTGCCTTGCCCCGATTGCGGTGGGAATCAATTCAATGACGAGGTCTTGTCTGTAAAATACAAGGACTATTCCATCAAAGATGTTCTCAAAATGTCTGTTGATGAAGGGTTGAGTGCTTTCGATGATCACCCCAAGATTGTAAAGATCTTAAAGCTGCTTAAAGATGTAGGGTTAGGTTATCTGGAACTGGGCCAAACCTTGACGACTTTATCTGGAGGGGAAGGCCAACGCTTAAAGCTGGCGAAAGAGCTCATCAATAACGAGGGCAAAAATAATCTGTATCTCATTGATGAGCCGACAACAGGCTTACATCCCATTGATGTCGATAACTTTCTTGTGCTTTTAAACCGAATGGTCGATTCAGGTAGTACAGTCATTGTAGTAGAACATAATCAGCAGGTTATACAGGCTTCCGACTGGATAGTAGATCTTGGACCAGAAGGTGGAACTAATGGAGGTCAAGTCATTGCCGAAGGCACTCCTGATGAGATCAGATCTAATAAAAATTCTGTAACAGGACAATTTATTGGCAAATAAATTATTGAACATGGTTAATTGACCCTATCGCAAGATGTTACATTATGTTTCTTTCGTGTATGTCAAAAGGGACACATTCTTCTTAGAATATAAATTTAGGGAAGCCATTGGCTTCCCTAAATTTATTCTAAACACCCTTTAAAACATTGTCTTTGTAAAAGATCTCAAAACCCGAAAACTCTTTTCTCTAAAAGCTGGTCCTTCGAGAAGTCGTGAAGGCCAAGATAATATGTTGCAGTGTCAAGCATGGCATCAAGTGGAACCAGTCCTACGATTTCACTGCCTACGACAGGTACTCCGTAATGGGCTGCTTCAGACTTAATGAATTCAAAGGCCCGGTACAAAGGTGTCCCGTGTGTATCAACCATATTCATCGAAATTTGAACCATCCCCTGTTCAGACAAATCAACCCCAAGAGCCTTAACATGAACGAACCCCCCGGAACTGCCTCGTACTGCTTTAGCAATTGCTTTAGCGATTTGCATATTGGATGTTCCGAGATTAACGTTGAAAGCAACGAGTGGCGGTCTTGCCCCGATTGCTGTTGCGCCGGCCTTTCCTAATTCAGAAGGGCCATAATCAGGTTTTCGTTCAGATGTCTTTATACTTTCTTTAATCCCCTCATATTGGCCCCGGCGCACATCAGCTAGATTGCGTCTTTCCGCCTTGGTAGCCGCTCTTTCATATAAATAGACAGGAATCTTTAGTTCTTCACCGACACGTTTCCCTAACCGATTGGCAAGTTCAACACATTCTTCCATCGTCATATCCCGTACTGGAACAAAAGGAACTACGTCTGTGGCACCCATGCGAGGATGCTCCCCCTGGTGCTGGTCAAGGTCAATTTTCTCTGCCGCCTTCACCATGAGTCTCCATGCCGCTTCCAAGACACCTTCGGGTTCTCCGATAAAGGTAACTACAGTACGGTTGTGATCTGCATTGCTGGAATAATCAAGCAGGACAACCCCAGGAACTTTTCGTACTTCTGAAACTATGTCTTCTATCACATCAAGACGTCTACCTTCACTGATGTTGGGTATACATTCTACAACCTTTGCCATATGTAAATGAACCTCCCTGGTCAACGATAAATCCTTAATTCTTAATTCTTAATTCTTAATTCTTAATTCTTAATTCTTAATTCTTAATTCTCATTTTAGCTCATACAGACTTTCCTATTTTTTACTTCATCTTATTTAAAACCAGATTTTGAATTTCCTTGATCAAGCGGCTGCCCTCATCCCTCATGGAAGCGCAACTTGCAAGTAGGGAGTTCCTATCTTCAGTATTCTTTAGCCCTAGGGCATTGATTTGGACATTGTAAAGAGCTCCCTCCATACCGGCACTAAAAACGAGTGAGGCAACACCCATATCACTAATAGCATTAGGATTCCCGCCATCAATTAACACAGGTATTTCTACTAAGCCTTCCAGACAAAGCTGCGCGGTTTGCAAAGGAATTTCCGCAGCACGCAAGGTCGCATTCTCCAGGGCCTTACGGCGTAGGCTTTTTTCTTCTTCCGTGTTTTTAGCCAGGGAAAGTGCCTCCATCACTGCTTTGAAGCCATAAGTATCCTCATCAACAAGTGAAAGTAAACGTTCTTGTTTGGCCTCAGCCATTTCCATTAGCCTTTTCATCTCAGCCTGAACCGCGGCAAATTTCTCACGTCCGATAGTCAAGCGACATACCATCGCTATGAGAGCAAAGCCCTGAGCCCCAGCATAAGCTGCTACACTTCCTCCTCCCGGTGCGGGTGAAGAGGATGCTACTTCTTTAGAAAATTGCTCCAGATTTAAATCCACTAAATTCACAGCAAACTTCCTCCATTTGTTCTCGACTTAAGTTCAATTGCTAAATATAGGTCCGTTCATAATGAAGGGTGAATCCCCCTCCTCTTTGCCGTCAGGTGATGCTGGGGAATGTTCAATGAGTAAATAACTGATTGACCAGACTGTCGATCAGATCTTCTTCTGGAAGATAAGGCAAGGTGATATGGCCTGAACCACTGTAATTCTGGTTAAATTCAATACTGGTTTCGATGGAATGCACATTTCTAGCCCAGGATCGCCTCGCCACCCCACCCATTACATCCCAGAGCAGTGCGGATCTTATAATCTCATCAACCCGGCTACTACCATCCAGGACAAGGCCGAAGCCTCCATTGATCGCCTTACCGATCCCTACACCGCCGCCATTATGGAGAGCAACCAAGCTCATTCCCCGAGCTGCATTACCGGCAAAACATTGGACAGCCATATCAGCCATAATATTACTGCCGTCTTTTATATTAGCAGTCTCCCTAAAAGGTGAATCGGTACCGCTCACATCATGATGGTCCCTGCCCAGCATAATGGGCCCAATTTCACCAGCCCTGACCATTTCATTAAATTTCAGTGCGATTCTCATTCGCCCTTCGGCATCCTGGTAAAGGATTCGGGCTTGGGTACCGACAATCAGCTTATTCTTATCGGCATCTTTAATCCAGACATAGTTGTCACGATCCTGACCCCTCCGGTTGGGATCGATACAGGACAGGGCAGCCTGATCTGTCTTTAATAAATCTTCGTAGTTGCCGCTCAAGCAAACCCACCGGAAAGGACCATATCCATAGTCAAACAACTCCGGTCCCATGATATCTTCTACGTAGGACGGGAAAATAAAGCCGTCTTTTTCATCAAACCCATTTTTGGCTATTTCCCTAACACCGGCATCATAGATGGCTTTCATAAAGGAATTACCATAATCGAAGAAATACGTTCCCTGCTCAACAAGGATCTTAATCAGTTCATAATGGCGCTTGAGGCTTTTAACCACTAATTCCTTAAAGCGAGCACGATCAGTGGCTAATAACTGGGTCCTCTCTTCAAACGTAACTCCCTGCGGGCAATAGCCCCCATCAAAGGCTACATGGCAAGAAGTTTGATCAGAGAGAAGTTCAACTTGTATATTATTTTTAACGACATACTCGAGTAAATCTACGATATTGCCGTGATAAGCAAGGGATATTTGCTCTTGCTTTGCCTTGTATTCCAGGGCAAGTCTGAAGACTTCCTCTAAATCAGCAGATACCTTACTGACCCACCCCTGGTCAAACCTTGTTCTAATCCGAGACTCATCCACTTCCGCGATAATACCGACTCCGCCTGCTATTTCCACTGCTTTCGGTTGGGCTCCACTCATGCCTCCAAGCCCAGAGGAAATAAAAAGAGTACCACGTAAATCCCTCTCTGGAGGCAAACCAAGTTTTAACCGACCGGCATTAAGCAAGGTGTTAAAGGTACCATGGACAATTCCTTGGGGGCCAATATACATCCAACCACCGGCCGTCATTTGTCCATAATTCGCCACTCCCATTTGTTCAGCTGTTTCCCAGTCACTCTGATTATCAAACATCCCAACCATTAAGGCGTTGGTGATAATCACCCGGGGTGCCTCAGGCCGAGACGGAAAAAGCCCTAAAGGATGGCCTGATTCAACCACTAAGGTCTGCAGATCGGTCAACGCTTCTAAATATTTTTTTATTAAACGGTATTGAAGCCAATTCTGGCAAACACTCCCTGTTTCCCCATAGGTTACGAGCTCATAGGGATAGAGGGCCACCTCAAAGTCAAGATTGTTATCAATCATAACCTGGAAGGCTTTTCCTTCAAGACAATTGCCTTGATACTGATCAATCGGCTTACCGTAAATTCTTGTAGCGGGGCGGAAACGGTAGGCGTAGATACGGCCGCGAGTATGCAGCTCCGCTAAGAATTCTGGTGCCAATTGCTCATGAAGTTCATGCGGTACATATCGGAGGGCATTCTTCAAGGCTATCTTGGTTTGCTCCGGGGTAAGCTTAAAACCTCGATCCGGTGCCCGTCTGATTCCTGGTTCAAATTCCGGCATCTCTGGTAAAACAAAATCCGGCTTTATTTTCATAGCCTGTGAGATATCGTAATTACTCGGCATTTAGGGTTTCCTTCCCTTCCTCGTTTTTTGTTAAACGGGACAGTAACCCCGGAGGTGTACTGTCCCTAGTTATCGAATTCGCTTTTCTATTTGGTTAGGAATATAGCTCATTTTTATTTGCCATCAGGTCATTCATACGATACGAATCCTTCCTAATACCTTAAATTGAAACCAAGGTTTTACAAAGGTCAATAGCAACAGCAGCATCACTGGCATAACCATCTGCCCCAATTTGTTCGGCAAAGCTTTGGGTGACTGGAGCACCGCCAATAATGACTTTAACACTGCCACGTAATCCTTCTTTTTCCAAAGCCTCAATGGTCTCTTTCATCCGTAGCATGGTCGTCGTTAAGAGAGCAGACATACCCACGATTTGTGGCTTATGCTCCTTGATGGCACTAACAAAAGCGGCTGGAGCAATGTCAACACCAAGGTCAACAATCTTGAAGCCTGCACTTTCTAGCATCATGATTACAAGTTTTTTCCCAATATCATGGAGGTCACCCTTAACTGTTCCGATAACGACCTTTCCTGCAGAAGGCATATTACTGTCAGCGATAAGGGGCTTAACAAGTTCAATTCCTGAACTCATAGCCTTAGCTGACATCATAACCTCGGGAACAAACATATCTCCAGCTTTAAAACGAACACCTACAATATTCATACCAGCCATCAAGCCTTCATTAATGATCTGTAACGGATCGACCTCATTATCAATCATTTCTTGGGTCATTTTTTTAACCGCTTGGAAATCTCCCTTAATTACTAATTCCGCGAGTGTGTTAAAATTGACCATTCTTCTTCCTCCCTAGTTATTATTTTCGGGCTAAACTTCAGATGGATTCAAAACTTCTTGCAGAGAAGCAACAAGTAGGTTCTCCTTTATGATTTGGAAGGATTTTTCGATATCTATATAAGCAATTCGATCCTCTTTAAGTTTCGGGATTCGCCTTCTGGCGACTTGGTAGGCGATTTTGGTACCCTTGCCTGGGATACCACCCCTGAGGTCGATTCCCTGCAACGCACAGAGAAGTTCAATCGCCAGGACATACTGAACATTTTCTAGAATGCTTCTGGCCTTACGAGCAGCTGTTGTGCCCATGCTCACATGATCTTCCTGATTGGCGGAGGTAGGGATGGAATCCACACTTGCCGGATGTGCGAGAACCTTATTTTCCGAGACTAATGAAGCTGCAGTATACTGGGTTATCATATAACCAGAATTCAATCCCCCTTTTTCTGTCAAAAAGGCAGGTAGACCACTCAAGCTCGGATTAACCAGTCGTTCAATCCTTCTTTCTGAGATATTTGCCAGCTCGGAGAGGGCAATTCCAAGGAAATCCATCGTTAAGGCCAAGGGCTGACCGTGGAAATTACCACCAGATATCACTTCACCTTCCTCGGGAAATAGCAGGGGGTTATCGGTAACCGAATTGATTTCTACTTCGACAACGCTTTTTATATAATCGATAGCATCCCGAGAGGCGCCATGAACCTGGGGTATGCACCGCAAAGAATATCCATCCTGAACCCTGCCGTGATTGGCCTGAGCAAGAATCTGGCTACCTGAAAGCAGCTCTCGAAGTGTAGCTGCACTGCGAATTTGCCCTTGATGAGGCCTGACCTGCTGAATTTTGGAATCAAATGCAGCGGGTATCCCTTCTAACGCTTCAACTGAAAGAGCTCCGATAATATCTGCGGTCGTCACCAATTGTTCCGCATCATAACTCAATAATGTCCCGATGGCTGTCATGACCTGGGTACCATTAATCAGGGCTAGGCCTTCTTTCGCTTGTAACTGGACAAGGGGTATACCGGCCTTCTCCATGGCCACTTTGCCGGGCAGGCGCACCTCCTGATAGAAGGCTTCTCCCATTCCGAGCATGACCAAGACCATATGGGAAAGGGGTGCCAAGTCACCGCTGGAACCTACGGAACCTTTTTGAGGAATTATCGGATGTACTCCCTTGTTCAACATTTCTAGCAAGGTTTCCACCACTCCCGGGCGAATACCGGAGTATCCTTTGGCTAAGGCATTAGCCCGCAAAAGCATTATGCCTCGCACGATTTCAATCGGAAAGGGGCTTCCAATTCCTGTAGCATGGCTCATAATTAGATTTTTCTGTAGCTGCTCCGTTTGATCCTTATCGATTAAGACGTTGCTGAACTTACCAAATCCGGTGGTAATACCATAGACGACTTTTTTATCTTCAATCAGTAATCTGACCATTTGGCAAGAACGCTCCATTTTGATAATCCCATCCTGGCTTAACGCTACCTTGGTAGAATGGCGGGCACCCGAGATAACATCCTCGATCGTCAGGCTGTTTCCATCAAGCTCAATAACCTTCTTGGGTACTTCACACCCCGACTGACGCGTTTCCTCCATACCTTCGCCTCCGGAAATCTCGTATTGATGGTTTAACTCCATCATTTCAAGCGTTGTTGTGCATCTTTTAATACGAGTTCGATCTGCTCTTTAACTTTGTCAGAAAGCATTTCCGGTCGGTGATTTTCGATAATGTCTCTAAGTTTTGCTCGTGCGCGGTCAGCCATCGTCGTCCTACCATTTAGTACCCAATTTTCGAAACTGTTGAAATCTGATAAATCAGCCTGCCAGTTTTCCCTGAAATTCTTGGCAGTGTGCTCATCACCCAGGAAATTGCCCCCGGGACCGACTCTCTGAATCGCCTCAACAGCAAGGTGTTCTGGATCGGTCTGAATACCGCCCAAAATTCGACGGGCACGGCTAATGGCTTCATTAGCAATGAGTAACAGTTCTAGGGAGCCGGTTAATCCGAATTCCATATAAAAAACATCATGCATGATATTACAGCCCTGTAGAGCTCCCATTAAGGTAAACATCGTCGACTCAAGTACGGCTTGCTGATCGCAGATTTTAGAATTGCAGCAACCCGCGTAGCCCCAGGACGGAAGCCGATAGAAGTGAGCAAGGTCAACGAGCCCTCCCTGGAACAGAATGGCTTCCGGTGTTCCATAAACTGCCTGCATGGTTCTCATGTCCATGGGAGAATTACCATAGCCGTAGATAAAAGGAGCACCGGCCTGTTTTAACTGGTGTATGACCAAACCGCTTAAAGCCTCGGCATTTGCTTGAACAAGGGCGCCCGCTACTGTAGTGGGAACTGAGGCACCTGCTACCCCTCCACAGGCAAAGTTCGTAGGAACTCCGAATTCCGCTGCGACCAAGAGCTTTTCAATCGACTCTTGAGGATGCTGCAAGGGAGAAGTCGGTTCAGTATACGATAAAAACAGAGGTTTCTGCCGTAGTTTCTCTAGACCCCCGACTGCTACAGCCGCCATCTTTACGATGTCACGCAGGGTATCTCCGTCTTCAGCGATGACGACCTGGGGCTTGGTCGTATTCTCAAGCATTATGGCATACTGCTCCCTATTGATCATCCGTTTGTCTACATCCGTGAGCAAACCCATCGACATGACAAAATCAATCTGTGGGAGATAATCACACACCCGGATCGCTTGGGCTACATCTTCTTTTCGCCAGCCTCTCCGTTCCCCTGTCAAAGGATCAAGATAATTTAAGGTATCTGAACCGGTTCCAAAGTACGTGTTGGAACCTTCCAAGAACATTGCCGGTTCACCGTTCCGGTTGTACATGGTAACCCGGGATGGAGCAGATTTTAAGGCCTTCTCCACAAGCCAAGTCGGAAAATAGACTCGATTGTCCTCCTCGACGAGGGCGCCGGCTACTTTAAGCATTTCAACCGCTTCCCTATGATGAATGATCATCCCAGTCTCTTCTAGAATCCGACAACTCGCTGAATGGATTTTTTCAGCCTGGGTTTCACTTAGCGTCCGGAAAAACAAACCGTTCCCATGGTAGCTGCCTACTTTCACTTTTTCACCCCCTGCCCTTTAATTCTCAATCTCAGCTATGATACTTTTCATGCCATCTAGCGTACTTTCCGATAAAGCCTCTGGTTGGTGGTTAGTAAGGATCTCCTTTGTGTATTCACAGGCTTTCTGGTCAACCGTTTTGGCACCTTGTTCTTCCCAAAGCTCATAGAAAGACCGATTGAAAAGTCTAGGTGTCCAAATTTCCTCACGGAAGTTTTCAAATGTATGGGAATGAGTTACAAAATTACCGCCAGCCCCCACTTCATTGATAACATCGACAGCCATGGTATACTGGTTGACTTTGGTTCCTGCTCCCATATATCGAGCTGCATCCATGAAGTCATTGCACAGAGTAAGGAAGGTTAAGGAACCTGTTTTTCCACCCTCCAGGTAGCCGACATCATGAACCAGATTTGCACCCATCAACTGGGCCATTAGTATACTGATTCCTGCTTCCATCCCTGCTTGAGCATCAGGAACTGGCGCATTGACACAACCTGCTTCGGTGAAATTGGGTATCCCATAGTACTGAGACAGTTGAGTCATGACTGCATAGTTCATGCTGGTCTCTGGTGCACCGTAAAGAGTATTTGTGGTACGCATATCCATCGGTGTAGCACCGCCGCCGATAATGATCGGAGCACCCTTCTGCTTCAACTGAGCCATAACCACTCCCGCCAGTGCCTCTGCATTCATCAATACAATCGTACCTGCCTTGGTTACTGGAGTTGTAGCACCAGAAAGAATTCCAGGGGTGTAAACTACGGGCACTCCATATTCAAAACAGGCAAACATCTTGCCTACTCCGTCATTCGTATGAATTAAAGGCGTAATGGGTTCTGAATAAAGGATCAAAAAAGGATTTTCCTTTAATTCCTCCCGTCCTCCCGCGATGAGAGAGGCCATTTCTAACTGCGCCCTCATATTTCGCTCATTATGGGCTGTTACAATGAGGGGCTTAACCGTATTAGCGACCATGGCTTCAAGCTGGTGCAAGTCACTGGCTTTTTCATTCATATCTGAAGCGATGGCATTGCTCATCACGAAATCGTAGTTGGGTAGGAAATCCATGAGTCTACTTGCTTCTTGAACATCTTTCTTGGTGGATCTTCGCCGTTCACCTGTTTCAAGGTCAATCGTGAACGGAAGGTCAGAACCTGAACCAAAATAAGTCCTGTTCTTTTCCAGCGGCATGACCCGTTCTCCTTTGCGGTTAGCAACAACAATTTTGCTGGGTGACAGCCTGATACATTCCTCCACCAACCAGGAAGGAATACGAACTTTATTCTCCTTGACGATACATCCTGCATCTTTCAGTAACTGCAATGCTTCCGGATGATCAACTTGTACTCCCGCATTTTCCAGTACTTCCAGAGTAGCAAAGTGAATTTCCTCAAGCGTATCGTCACTCACCCACCTGAGAAAGGGGCTTACCTGCTGGGAATAATTAGACCGAAAACGACTCATCCCTGAATACCTCCTCTTGTTTCTCATAGACCTCTATTAACCTGTATTAGCCTTATTTTTAAGCTATCGTTATTTACAACATTGCAAAGTTTATGCCATTAACAAGAAGAGGTTAATTAAAGGCTTTAGAAGATCCCTCCCCCAAGAACCGCCCAATTTCTTTGCGGTAAAATAAGAATTTTTCCCAATTTTTAAGAGCAAAAAAATTGAGCATGCAAAACAATTGGATTTAAATTTTTTGCATAGTAATGGATTGAGAAGGGCAGGTACTTTCGCAAATGCCGCACCCCCAGCATTTTTGAGGATTTAAAGAAACCCGCTTTCTTATTTTGCCGTTGACTGTAACTTCAGTATCGTCACATGCAAATGCTGAAAAATGGCAGCGTTTCGTACAAACTCCGCAATGAGTGCATGTCTCTTCATTATGGCGTGCTTGATACTGAACAACCGGGAAAACCCCTTTGCATCCCAGTTCAAGGGCGAGACGGGTCGGATAGCAACAGCAAGAACAACAGTTACACATCCAAGTCGGCCTATTTGTCCGCCAGTCAATGTTGATCTGGTGCATTAAGCCTTTCTTATGGGCTAATCGGACAACCTCCTTGGCTTCATCTTTGGTAAGGGGTTGACCCCCAGTACGATCTGTAATGCTTCCATCAAAGGCCATACACGTTCCTGTAGGTTTATCACAATTTTGGGCAATCCTACGACAGTTACAAGGAACCAGTCGGATTTCTCGGGTGGAATCAATCATTTTATAAAACTCATCAACAAGTTCAAAAGTCTCCGGCTTTCTTTCCACTTCCTCATGTCTTCGTAGTTTTTCAATATATGGCAGCATCTTCTTTCGATAAACTTCATAACACCAATCATCCAGTTGATTACGAACAATCTTATCCAACGCAAAGTAATTTTCTCCAAATTTACTTTGATAGTCGAGCTTATTGTAAAAATCCCCAAGTGGATATATCGTTTTTCCATCCACCTGTTCTCGATTAAGCACATGTTTTTGATATAAATCCTCCAGCATTAACCTTGCTTCATCTTCATTGATCTTGAACCTTTCGGCGGCTCCTAAAACACTTAATTTATCTTGTCCTAGTGCTAAAATAATCTCGATTTCTTTATCTGTAAAAAAGTAGTTTAAATAAGGTAGAATGAACTCCGGTGCTTGGTACAATTCAGCAAAACGTTTTAACTTATCCATAAATACCTCATCCTCTCACCCAGTGTGTCCCAATGCCCTCCTAAGCAATTTTTGTTCATGTCATGAAACACCACCATAGCCTGTTAGAATAACGAAGCCTATGGTGGTGTTCTGGAGTCTTAAATTACTTAATTAACCCTTTGCTCTTTAAGAAGGCTTTTGAAACTTCCTCAACGCCTTTTTTATCAACATCAACCTGTTTATTCAACTCAGTAACCGTGGCGGTATCAATAATAGAGCTGAGGGCCTTGACATCATTGGCAAGGTTAGGATAGGCATCAAGGATTTCCTTCCTGAAGACTGGGCTTGGGTTATACACTGCAAACGCCTTCTTGTCATCTTCTAGAACGACAAGTTTGTCCGTAATAATTCTTGGTTCTGTGGTGAAAGCCAAGGCTAAGTCGCCTTTATTGTTCTTGAGAGCATCATAGTTCAAACCCATGGCGACTTCCACGATATCGGACTTCGGAATTTCTTGTCCATAAACTTTTTGGAAGTGAGCAAGACCGTCTTCACGCTCATCCCATTCTGTAAAACTGACAAACTTCAAATGATTGCCACTCTTGATCTGGTTTAAATAGTCCGAAGTTGTTTTTAGATTGTATTTCTGGGCAACATCAGAACGAACAACCAGGGCATAGGTATCATTCAAAGGTGCATAATCCAGCCAAACCAGTCCATTTTTCGCATCAAATTCTTTAATTAACTTGTAGCTCTCTTTTTCATCAAAAACCGGTTCATGCTTCATCAAATCCGTAATCCCAGTATTGGTGTACTCCCAATATGCATCAATTTGACCAGAGGTTAAGGCTGGCCTAATTACAGCAAGTTCGCCCAAACCCGTTTTGTTTTCTACTGAATAGCCCTTGCTTTGAAGGTAATCATAGAGCATCGTTCCAAGTAGAAGTTGTTCTGTAAAGGTTTTAGAACCAATCTTAATTGTGGGGGCCTTTTTCGCATCTGAAGAAGTGGTACTGGCGCCGCAACCAACTACGGTTCCCAACATAAGTGTAAGGGAAAGTACTGCAATTAATCCTTTAATCCATACTTTTTTCATCCATTTACTCTCCTTCCTCTATCGACAGGTGTCCTCTTATATAACTGCCCCCCCTTCATTTCGCTTAGTATAGATTGAGTTACTCAGCATTCATGCCAGGTGGGGTAATTCTAGTCTCTAAATAACTGAGAGCCCTGTCAAAGAATATGGATAAGAGAGCTCCCAGACCGGCACCGACAATCATGTATTCAAATCTGAACAGACTCAACCCGCCCATAATGAGGTAGCCTAAACCACCGGCCCCGATGAGGGAGGCCAAAGTGCCCACACTGACTACAAAAACGGTGGAAGTTTTTATCCCACTGATAATAATAGGCATGGCTAACTGCATTTCCACTTCTAATAATATCTGGCGGGCAGACATACCCATTCCTGCTGCAGCTTCCTTTACATCTGGGCTTACTCCCATTAATCCAGCGATGGTATTTCGAACGATCGGGAGGAGGCTTTGCAGCAATAAGGCAATAATTGCTGGTTTCAGACCTAAGCCAAAAACAGGTAAAGCCAAGGCAAGAATAGCCATACCCGGTATGGCCTGTAGAACATTCAAAAGGTTTAGGGCTACTATGCCAAACTTGCGGTATCTTTCTCGAGTTAAGAGCACACCTAAAGGAACAGAAATCAGAATCGCAAGTCCAATCGTAATAAAGACGATCAGGAGATGAGTCAGTAGAGCATGTGGAGCTTTTTCAAACAAGGCCACACTGAAATATTTCCAAGTCATTTATGCACCTTCTCTCCGGTAAACATGCCCTCTGATATCTCTAAACGAGATCACCCCACAGAATACTCCACCGTCTAAGACTCCAACATAATCCGTATCATTTTCTAACATCAAAGAGAGGGTATCGGGCAATGGTGTACTTAATTCGACATAGTTCATTCGCTTCCGGGTCGCTAAATTTTCGATCTCTTCAACCCCTAAAGTACAATCTGCTAATTCTTCCTCGCTTATATACCCGGTGAATTCTCCGTTACTTCCTTCTAACAGTGCAACTTTTGCACCTTTCATAAGCGACCGGATATTGAATAAGTCGTCAGTCTTAACGATACAATGCTGAGTATTCATAGCCTTCTGAACCGTATAGAGGTTCAACTTTTTGACAACTCGGTCATAACCAATAAAATTCTCTACAAATTTATTCACTGGATAGGTTAATACTTCTTCGGGAGTACCAAACTGAACAATCTTACCTTCATTA
This sequence comes from Desulfitobacterium elongatum, assembly GCF_055378975.1. NCBI lineage: Bacteria > Bacillati > Bacillota > Clostridia > Eubacteriales > Desulfitobacteriaceae > Desulfitobacterium > Desulfitobacterium elongatum. The sequence goes on from NZ_AP038772.1 coordinate 2,687,975, forward strand.
AATATCGCAATTTTGTCGCCCATTTTAATCGCCTCATTGATATCATGGGTCACAAAAACAATCGTTTTTTTAATTTCCTGTTGCAGGCGCAAGAATTCATCTTGTAGACGGTTTCGTGCGATAGGATCAACCGCTCCAAATGGCTCGTCCATGAGCATTATGCTAGGATCAACCGCCATGGCTCGTGCGACACCTACTCTTTGCATTTGACCACCGCTTAACTGTGACGGGTATTTATCACGAGTCTTATCCGGATCTAACCCCATCACCTCCAATAGCTCGTCAACACGTTTCTTAATTTTATCCTTAGGCCATTTGTACAAACGAGGCACAATGGCGATATTTTCGGCAATGGTTCTATGAGGAAGTAACCCGATCTGTTGAATGACATACCCAATTCCCATACGTAAGACGTCCGGATTACTTGACAGGATATTCCTTCCATCGATTTCAATACTACCATCAGTAGGTTCAATCATCCTGTTAATCATGCGCAAGGTTGTACTTTTACCACAGCCTGAGGGACCGACTAAGACACATATCTCGCCTTGATCGATTGACAAGGATAAATCGTCCACAGCTGGCAACGTTTGTCCCTGATAGATTTTTTTCACATTCCTTAGCTTGATCATCCTATCCCCCCCTAACTCAATCTAGCGGCGCACCCGTAATCCACGGGGTACCACCTTTTTCTCTAAAACGCCCAAAATGGTATCAAGGGCAATAGCGATTACTGAAATGAGAATTGCTCCCGTAAGAATCATTTCAGTGTTGGACCGGACGAGCCCTTCAGCAATGAATCGCCCAAGATTACGTTCCCCAATATATGTCGCAATGGCAGCTATACCCGTAGTCATAACCACTGTAATCCGAAAACCGGCAAGAATGACCGGCATCCCCAAAGGGAGTTGGATTTCCCTCATAATCTTCCCGGAACTCATGCCCATCCCCTTAGCGGCCTCTAATACATTTCGGTCTACGTTTTTAACCCCATCATATACATTCCGTAGCAAAGGCATCATGGCATAAAGAACCAGAGCCAATACAGCAGATTGTCTGCCAAGCCCCAGGAAGGGTATCATCACAAATATGGCAAAGAGCGATAGACTTGGAATACAAAAAATAATATTTGCCAGGCCTATTACACGATTGGCCCATTTATCATTCTTGGTTAACAGGATGCCTAAGGGGACCCATATCACTAAGGAAATAGCCACTGCGATTAATACTACTTGAAAATGATTTTGGGTATACTCCCATATTGTACTTGTATTTCTTTTATAGAACTCCATAAGCTCGAATCCCATTAAGCACCACCCGCTTACCCTTATTTTTGCCTCTTATGCAAAGCAAAACTAGCTAACTCAAAATTGCAATACTTGTGCCAACTTTCAAATAATTGTTCAGGGCTGATTATTCCATAATTCCATGAACTTGCTGCAAAGAGATTTTGCAGCTAAATCCTTTAGTACTTTAGTATTGGGCCAAGAACCTTAAGTGCCGAAATTTTTGCTTCGCAAAAAATTATTGCATGTCTCTACCTTGCTTTGACATTTAATCTTAATTTCCTAATGCGATATTGCATGTTTTGTCGAGCGATTCCCAAAGAATTAGCAGCTTGGGTAATATTACCAGAGCATTCAACCAAGGCCTCCGTTAGTAATTCCCTCTCCACATCCATTAAGACGCTAGCCAAAGAACCTCTCCTTTTTTCATTACCCTCTCTTCTCATACCCTCTTGTCCTTGAAACTTCGTCTTGAGATACGGGGGCAACTGTTCTATCGTAATCTGATTCTCCCCCTCCAATAAATTAATGGCACTTTCAATGATATGCTCAAGTTCCCGCACATTTCCTGGCCACTGATATTTTCTAAATATTTCCTGAAGACCAGAAGATATCTGTATTTCCCCTGTCCCGTAAATTCTTTGATACTTCCGCCTAAAATGGTTTAACAAAGCCTGAATGTCTTCGGGCCGTTCCCTTAGAGGAGGAATATAAAGAGAAATCACTGCCAATCTGTAAAAAAGATCCTTTCTCAATTGTCCTTCATTAATACAATCCCAGGGATCAACATTGGTGGAACTGACGACCCGGCAATGTACAGGGATTTCCGCACTCCCACCTACTCTGCGTACAGACTTTTCCTGCAAAACACGTAATAGCTTAGCCTGCAGAATAATACTCATTGAATTAATCTCATCAAGAACCAAGGTGCCTTTACCAGCTTGCTCAAATAACCCTTTACTCTCAACCGCCCCTGTAAACGCCCCTTTTGTCGTCCCAAAAAGAATACTCTCAAGCAAGGTCTCCGGAATAGCCGCACAGTTAATAGCTACAAAAGGCTCATCCTTGCGGGCACTGTAATTATGAATTCCTTGCACCAGTAACTCTTTACCTGTACCGGTTTCGCCGAAAACCAAGACTGAACAATCTGCCTCTGCTGTCTTTTTGGCAGAGTTTATCAAGCTATCTATAGACGAGCTGGCATATACAATAGAATCGAAAGTAAACCGTGTTCCATTATTTCTTAGTAAGGTACTTCCATCCTGATCAAGGCGTTCTTGAATTTGCATCGTTTTTGTAAGTAAATCTTTGATCATCGTTATATCTCTGCAAATGGAATAGGCAGCAACCACTTGATCACCCTCATACACAGGAAAGGTACTTGCGATAATATGGACCTCCTTGCCTTTATTCGTGAAATACTGTTTGCGCCGTTCCAAAACAGGTTCACCGGATTCAATCACCCGTAAGTGTTCGCTGGTATCAAAGGTTACATTATTATAGACATCAGCCAAATTTTTCCCAATGACATGGATAGGCTCCAAGTCTTCTTGTTTCGCCAGTTCCGAACTATAATGAATGATATTTCCATATCGGTCTGTAACTATGATTCCTTCAGGAACTGAGTTTAAGATCGACTCATAAATCTTTAGCAAAGGAATATCCATGGGTATTGGGTCCTCCCTCGATTAGATTTTTTAGGGCAAGCTTAGAATATGCTACTTATTGAGCAAATGTTTGTTTGTTTTTAGATAATTTATAACATTTAATCATTTTGGTTATTTTTATATATTTCTACTATTAAATGGAATATCCTCTTTCCAGATGGCCATCTTACAATATAGTGGATTTCCACTACCTCTTTAATTGCCATGCGTGACGCATATAATAATAGGATCAGGAGATTAAATCACCTGATCCTAACTTGGAATGGTATCATATAGTTTACGCTACTTTATGTCCTGACTACGCGACAAGGTATTCCGTTATAGGTCCATGTTCCAATTAGTGGATCTGAGGACTCAAAATCTCCACTGGTTAAACTATTAGCATTGGAAATCCACATTCCACCAAGTTCTGCTTCTGAGGAACTCATTTCTGGCTGCCACCAGCCATATTCAACGCTCACTACATCCTCACACATCAGCACGATCTTGGTAACGAATCTGGCTTTACCTCGTTCTGTCTCCACGTACACAGGACACCCATCCTCTAAGCCTAACTTACGAGCTGTCTCAAGGCTCATTTCAACGATAGGCTCTGGGTGCATCGCACGAAATCTCTCGAGCTGATGGTAACTGGAAGCATAATACGGTTGAAAACGAGCTCCACTCATGAGTAAAAGTGGGTACTCTTCCTTTTGTTCCAGAAACAGTTTGGGACTGGGTAAAGGATCTTCTCCCATTTCCTTCAAAAGTTCGCTATATACTTCAACTTTTCCACTGACTGTGGCAAACCCCGAAGGAAGTCCGTTTTTCGGATCAAGTTCTTCCTGTTTGTAGTATTGGTTTTCCTGGTAGTATAACCCGGTAAGACTAAATTCGTCCCACGTTAAACCTAGCGGAGATAAACTTGCTTCTAGTCCTTCGTGATAGGTTTCCCAAGGCCACGCCTGTTCTTGTCCAAGCCTGAGCCCAAGCTCCTTCCAAAAATAAAAGTCTGGACGGCGTTCGTAATAGGGTTCAACCGCCTGTTCCCCTCCATAGGCAATATTAGCTACTCCGGCTTTTGTCTCCAATAAAGGACGCTCTAATACACCAGCACTTGGCAACACATAGTCAGCGAGCATAGAGGTTGGTGTCTCGAAAAGCTCCAAAACCACTAAGAGATCCAGACTTTTTAATGCTTTATAAATCAACTGCGAATCGGCCTGAGTTAGGAGAGGATTGGAAGCCATAACTATCATGGAGCGAATAGGATAGGGCTCCCCTGTTAACATGGCACGCCAGACAAGATTGGGATGTGCTGAAGTTAGATAACGCATAGGAAGGCGTTTATTATGCTTCATCGTAAGTTCTCGAACCTTCGCATATCCCGAATAGGATTGAAGCGACAGCTTGTCTTGGTTAAGGGACTTGGGATTCGTTCTTGCGAATTCTTCACTGAGTTCTAAGTCAAGTTCTGGAATAAAATCAGGCATTTCGCTTAGATGGGATGCTCCGGGTACATCAACGTTCCCGGTAATTGCCCTTAATATAGCCAAGGCGCGATGCGTTGGGAAACTGTTTACACCAAGCTGGTCAATGCCTCTCCCACTATACAAGGTAGATGGAGTACTTTCTGCATATAAGCGAGCGGCCTTAACGACATCTTCCGCATTTACCCCAGTCATTTTCTCCACATAGGTGGGGGTATACGGTGTAAGATGTCCGACTAAACGTTCGAATCCATGACACCAGGTTTCTACGAAGTATCGGTCATACAGCCTTTCTGTAACGATAACGTGTAAGAGCCCTAAAGCGAGAACCGCATCTGTTCCAGGCCGCACAGGTAGCCATAGGGTTGCTTGTTCTGCTGTACGGGTGCGTCTTGGATCCACGACTATCAGGGGTTTCCCCGTTTGACTAAATTCTTGGATCGTACGCCAGAACAAAGAATTATCCGACTCTGCAGGATTAACTCCCCAAAGTATCGCACTGCCTGTTGTCTCCGGATTCAATTCCATATCAATCGGCCAGCCATAGGTAAGCGTATTCACCCAAATTCCGGGATTCCAGCAAATCTGCCCTATTCCCATATTATTCGGGCTGCCAAAGAGGGACATGAAGCGATGCAAGGGCCAAAAGGTTGTATGTGGACCGCCGATACTGGTTGCCAGTACCTCGGGCCCAAACTTCTCCTTGAGGGTTTGAAGCTTTTCAGAAATCTCATCCAAGGCCTGATCCCAAGATATTCTTTCCCATTGTCCACTACCGCGTTCACCTACCCGTTTTAAGGGGTAATTTATTCTTTGGGGATGGTCCATGACTTCAGGAATCATCGGCCACCGTTTGCAACCCCGTAGAATTTGATTGTCATTCGGAAAACGAGAAGGGTCTGGTCTAACCTGAGTCACGCGTCCCTCTTGAACGGTAGCTATGAGTCCACACTGGTAACCACAGAAGCGACAATTGGTTTGAACCGTTTTCTTTTCCGTCATGGCCGTTTACCTGAAAGCATGCTTACTTCGCTTCGCTTCTTCCCTTCGATATTGGTCAACTGATATCCGCAAAAGGGAATTAACCCTCCCTCTTTTCCTGCTACAATCATGCTGCACTCTCGAAGTTTCTTCAGATCCATGTTCCTAGCATCGATATAATTCTCGATGAGGATGGATAAACCAGGCTCAAGTTCAGGGTATTTTTTGAGGGCAATATCTGCAAACACTGAGCCTTGAGGACTTTGTGGATCAAAGGATTCTATATATTCCTCGGGAGTTAAACGTCTTGAAAGGGGCTGAAGCTTACCCTGATCTTCCACCAGGTAAGTGGAGCTTGAGCATAAAGGATTCGAACAACCTAAAGGCCAGAAATCATAGGGTTCGATCCTACCTTGGCTTTGCTCTGAAAGCATGAATATGACATCCCCCATGGTCAAGCGCTTCGTCATGGATACATCAAAGCGCCCTGAGCCAAAGGCCGGTTGGTAAGCAATCCCGGCGATGACATCTCTGTTCTTCAGGGCGAAGCTTAGCACATCGCCCATTTGGTCTTCGTTAATCCCTTCGATGACCGTCATGGCAAGAACAACTTGTACCCCCGCTTCGCGGCAGTTTTCTATGGCTTTAAGTTTAGTCTCTAGTATATCTTCGCCGCGGATAGTCTTGTATACAGACTCTGTCAAGCCATCAAACTGAAGGTAAATACCACTAATTCCTGCTTCAGCAAGTCTTGTTAGATAGTCAAGATCTCGCCCAATTACCATGCCATTGGTATTCACCTCGATAGCACCGAAACCAATCTCTCGTCCCAAACGGACGATTTCAGGCAAATCCTTGCGAGTGGTCGGTTCACCACCCGTCAATTGGATACTGGTTTGAGGACTTGTGTTTTGAAGAATATATCGATATTTTTCAGCAAGGGTCTCTAAATCGGGGTCTGGTGAAGGACGAAAATCATTGGCGGCCATAAAGCAGACCGGACAACGCAAATTGCAACCTTCAGTCACTTCAATTTCAACCAAGGTGGGGTGACGGAGATGAGCCTTGCATAGGCCACAATCCGTTGGACATCCGTGTTGAGTGGGGATGGGGGAATGGGGAGGTATCGATGGCACTTTAAAATGATTCATCCACTGGTAATGCTCCACGTCTGGCCAGAGATACGATGTATATGCTCCATGCTCCGGACATGACTTTTCCATATAAACTGCCTTTTCACGAACAACGATGTCTGCTTTTACTACCTTTAAGCAGATCGGACAAACGCTTTCCGTATGATCTAGGATAGTGAAACTCTTACTTTGCTGCATATCAAATACCTCCTATTTTCCTACCCCGATAGTTTTAAAAACTTAATAAGGTCGCAACCTAGCTTTACGCAGAACGAAGTCCGATTGTCGTGAAGACGATCGAACTTGTTCGTAGTGGTTAAATTTTTAAATTTGTTTCGTCCATACCTTTTGCAAGAAGGCTTCATCCCCATGAGGTAATCTTGAACGATATTTTTCTTCACCCGGTAACCAGGTTCTATCCTGACCAGCATAAACAACTAAGTTACGCATGATTAATCCGCCAACGATGGCCAACAATCCAGCGATTCCCATGGAAGCACTGTTGGGTACCAGATACAAGATCAGCGGTAAGAGGGTGCCTACCAATAGGAAGCCGATCTTGAAAGGTCCTGAAAAATTACCCCTTGTCCATCGTTTAACTGCGTTAGCTTCTCGTTCCGTGGTACCGGTACTCTTAATCCAAAGATAACCCAACCAAATGACCAGTTGGAAGGCGCATAGACTGGCTGCAATATAAGGGAATACGTTATAGACTACAGGTGCTGCTTTAGTGAACCAACCACAGACAATGTAAGCGGATACTCCCGTTAACAAAGATGAGGTTAAGAACAACACTAACATGCCAGGGCCATTCCAGAACGGCCGCGCTTTATGGCGAGCCAATAATACGCCAGGATATGTTGCTACGATAAAACCCGTGATGACACAAATTAGGGCTAAGACTTTACGAAGTCCAATAAGACCAAACCAAGGGAAAACTTCAACCCAGCTGGAGGCTAAAAGTAACCCGGCTACAATGGCGATGGACATATTCCAGGCTCCAAAGGTTAAGATTGCTTTTGGATTCATAAATACGCGCAAGGCTTGAAAGGGTCTCCCTAATTCCAAAATCAGTAAGCCGGCTCCCGCAGCGACAAATACAGATCCTGCAAAGATGCCTAGAGTAGAAAGATTTCCGATTTGAAATAATTCGGCAACTCCGGCAAAGAGCAGCATGGCTGCACCCATGCCGGCAAAAAAGAAATCAAAGGCTAACATCCAACCCCAAGTTTCATGTTTATGGCTCATTCCTTATATCCCTCCAATCAATAAAGATAAAATACGTAGGGTTCGGTTCCTAGTTCTTCTAGCAAGCGCCCTGTTGTTTTTGTTCCATTCACCAACTTATAGACTTCACTTTCTTTATCTTCTATGTCGCCAAAGATACGAGCTTTTTGGTGACAGGTCTGAACACAGTAGGGTACCTTTCCTTGATCAACCCTGTCATCTTTACAGAAATTGCATTTTTGGATCGTTCCTTTTTCCGCATTGGCGATACGTGCTCCATAAGGACAGGCCATAACACACGCTTTACAGCCAACACACTTGTTCTCTTCCACCCATACGATTCCGTCTTCACGTTGCTGAGAAGCACCTGTTGGGCAGGCGTCGACACATGGTGAATTGTCGCAATGCATACATAGTAAGGGTATATGGATCATACGAACATCGGGGAATTTTCCTTTTGGACCCAACGTGGGTACTGGATTATAGATCATATCTATCGGAAGTTCATTATTGACTCGACAAGCCACTGTGCAGGATTGACAGCCAGTACATTTACGAGTATCAATAACCATTGCATAACGTGCCATGTTATTTAGCCTCCTTTCTGTCTGAGCCATCTACTTTATACACTTTGCATAATAAGCCTCTGTTCGCCCAGCTTCCACTTAAGGGGTCACAATCTTCATCTGCAGTACTCGTTAAGACATTGGTATTGGATTCAAGGCAACCACCGAGTTCTGGGTCACGCATTTCGCGTTCTGGATACCACCAACCCCGTTCCGTGAATACCGTACCCGGCCGAATCCCTTCCGTTAGGCTGGCTTTTTGTTTGATCCGTCCTCGCTTCGTTTCGATCCATACCCAATCGTCTTCTTGAATCCCATATTCCGCTGCTGTATCTGGATTGATCTCCATGTGAGGCTCATGACGGATGAACCGCAGTTCTTTAATTTGGAAGTGCTCAGAATGATGGAAAGGCATTACGCCTGCTCCTGTCGTTAGGACCAAGGGAAATTCCTTTGCCAGTTCCGGGTGATCGATTTCATTTTCAACCGGTGGAATATATTGCGGCAGTGGTGAATATCCGAGTTCTTCAAGTACGCTTGAGTAGAGTTCGACTTTACCCGATGGTGTAGCAAATCCACCCTTTTCTTTATATTTGAAGTATTCTCTTTCGGGGAAGTGCGCACGGTAAAACTCGACAAACTCATCGAAGCTTTCTACTTCATACCCTAAGTCTTTAATACGGTAGAAGTATGCATCTTCTAAGGTTTCCCAAGGCCAGTGTTCCTTCTGCCCCATCCTTACTCCTAAATCACGCCAGAATTCAAAGTCGGTGCGACGTTCGTACATCGGCTGAATCGCTCGTTGTGAACACATTAAGAAGTCGGAGCATCCATAGGTTGAGGTGATGGTTGGGCGCTCAAAAGATCCGGCGATGGGCAGGACATAATCGGAAAGCATTGCGGTAGGCGTTAACCAATAATCGCAAGTGACGAGGAAATCAACAGCTTTTAGGGCTGCTAGCGTTTTTTTGCTTTCTCCATAGGAGTTTACTGGATTTGTCGCGGAAACCAGCAAGGCTTTAACCGGGTAGGGTTTCTCGGTCAGAATTGCATTGTACACACTGGGTGGATGAGCCTCGCACATCCATTCTGCTGTAGGAGCCTTGCCCCAATATTTCTTCGTTATTTCAGCGATACGGCTATACCCTGGCCACGTCACCAGTTTGAAACGGTCTGAACCCAGTTGTTTGCCTCTTTGTTCTTCTGTGAGAAACTCATTGAGTTCCATTTCTTCATCGGTAACAAAGTCTTTGCTAGGGCCCGTTAAGAGGTCTGCACCAGGACAATCCAAATTACCGGTAATAGCTCTTAGAATGGCTCTCGCCTGCATGGCTGATCCCGCTGGTTTACCTATTTGGTCGATCGCAACACCCCATTGGATATTACCGGGTCTATTCATCGCATACATCTGAGCGCCTTTACGAATCAGATCGGCACTCAACCCTGTCAGGGGTTCAGCCCACTCCGGAGTAAAATCTGCCACATGTTCTTCTAATTCATCGAAACCTACGCAATTGTCTCCAATGAAGTCATAATCGCATAAGCCTTCATAGATGATGACATTAATCCAGGCAAGGGCTAAGGCTAGGTCAGAGCCTGGACGCAAAGGCAGCCATAAATCGGCTTTAGCAGCAGTCTCTGTAAAACGCGGATCGATAACGATGAGCTTGAGTCCTTGTGCTTTTAGAGCACTAATTCCGCTCATTTCGGGTAAAGTGGAAGACCCTGGATTTTGCCCCCATAATACCAAACAGCGACTGAGTCCCAAGTCAATTTCAAAAGGACTCCAACCATAAATAGCTGTCTCTACCATAAAGGTAGGTATCCAGCACAAATGCGAATTATGGAAACCATTGGGGCTGCCATAGAGATTCATAAAACGGCGACGAGCCCAATCATCTGTACGTGCTGTGCCGCCAGCTGTGGCCACTGCCTCAGCGCCAAACTGATCACGGATAGCTTCAAGTTTCGTTCCGATTTCGTCTATAGCCTGCTCCCAGGTGATTCTTTCCCAAACGCCTGCTCCCCGTTCTCCTTTGCGTTTCAATGGGAAATTGACTCTTGCCTCATGATCCAGATGGATCATATTGACATTACCACGACAACACAAGCCGCCTGTGTTGGTGGGGTACTCCGGGTCCCCTTCGAAGTGCAGAACCTTACCGTCTTTGACATAAACTAAGCAGCCACAGTTCTGATGACAAAAATAGCAGCATGCTTTTTTGACTTCGATTCCTTCTTGTTCCAAATCAATATTTTTGTTCATTTGATGCCTCCTGTGTTGAATTTGAAGTTCTTTGAGAAATGACTTTGTCTATCTTAATCAGGATCTTCTAATAACTTTTCCCAAATATCTAATGCATTAGATCCCAAGAAAATTTCAGCAGCTTTATTTTTTACTTCACTATAATCTTCTTCAAAACCCAGCAGAACATTGAGTGCATGCCTAACCTTCAAACCAGATGACATATTTGCAAAATTAAGTACACAGGCATGACAATAGGCAATCATGGTATCAGCGCCAGCCTCCGCTGCTTCTAATAAGCCCTGCCTTTCATGCTCTTCGGACCACTCCGGGCGGAAATGCCCCATTTGTCCACTACTTCCGCAGCAGATTGAATTTTTTCCTCTATGTCTCATCTCAACTATGTGACAATCGACACTATTTAGTGCCTCTCTAACCTGAGTAGCAAAGATACCCTCAAAACGGTCTGGACACGAATCGTGTACAGTATAAATACCATTACCTCGATTGGAACTAAAAGAATCTTTTAAGGCTTCATATACTGTCAAAAGCTCGATATTCTGAATGCTTGGGGTCTTTTTAAATTGGTAATAACAATTAGGACATGCAATCACAAATCGTTTGACACCTAAACTGCTTGCTTTCTCTTTTATCCCCTCTTTAATTTTATCTCCACGCTCGGGAAGGCCGATCTGATACATTGGCAAACCACAACATTCAGTAAATAATACGGGATTGTGATATAATTCCGACAATCTATAATATACCTGCCTAGTGAGCTCCGGTGAATAGGTCATCATCGTACACCCTGGAATGAAAGCTGTATCTGACTGCGACGACATGTTTATGTCAGTATAATCAACACCATAGTATTCCCTATAGATACTCATCACGTTTTCAGTGCGATCCGGAAACAGATAGCGGTATTCATTAGCATCTATCTCGTTATTGGCCACAGCTTCTATCCTTCTTTGCTCAAACATCCGATAGGGGCTAAGGCCTAAAGGACAAACCGCTTCACACTTTCCGCAAAGGGCACAAGAAAAAGCCTCATTGCAAGTAACCCCTCTAAAGGCAATGGAAGCCGGATCTTCGTCTATTTCGGTCAATATGCGGCAACTTTCTTCACATGCCTTGCAACCAGTACATTGTTCAATTATCACGTGTGCCCCACCTTGTTTTTTATTATTATCCACTTTTTTTACACCTCCTTTGATAATTTTCATGATTGAGGCACCATATTGAAACTATAAAAATTTATTCTTAGGAAATTTTATATTGGATGCCATACTCTTGTAATTTTCGATACAAGGTTGACTTATTTGTTCCCAGAATTTGCGCAGCTAGCGATACCTTATATTTAGTTTTTTCCATAGCACTTTCTATAGCTACTTTTTCCATTTCTTTAAGGTTTGAATGCGACAATAACTGATTCTCATTTGATCTGGAAAATGTATTTTTTTTTGAAGTAATGTAGCTAGGCATATTTTCTATGTTAATGGTATCTCCTTTTGTTTTGTTAATTGCAAAAATCATAGCGTTATGCAACTGACGTACATTTCCGGGCCAATCGTATTCCAGAATTTTTTGTTCCACTGCCCTGCTTAGCTTAAGTGGCTTTCGTCCCTTTTTCCAGCAATACCTCTCAATAAAATAATGACTGAGAATTTTGGAATCCAGTTCCCTTTCCCGCAGGGGTGGAATATTAACGGGAAAAACCGATAAGCGATAATAAAGATCTTCACGAAAAAGTTTATCTTCTACCATTTGGGATAAATCTTTATTAGTAGCTGCCACTATAGTAAAGTCAACTTTTTTATAACGATGCCCTCCGATACGTATAATCTGCTTGTCTTCTAATACCCGCAATAGCGTGGCTTGTAATGAAAGAGACATGTCGCCAATTTCATCTAAAAACAATGTGCCACCTTCAGCCAATTCAAATTTTCCGCACCGCCCGCTGCGTTCTGCACCGGTAAAACTTCCACCTTCATATCCAAATAATTCACTCTCCACCAATTCTCTGGGCAACGCTGCACAGTTTATAGCAATAAATGGCCCATTGGGACAGCGATGGTTGTGAATAGCCTGGGCAAACAATTCTTTTCCGGTACCGCTTTCGCCAACTAAAAGTATATTCTCATCGGAATCAGCAAACATTTCTGTTGCTGCGATTGCCTCTTGCAACCTCCAGCTTTCTCCAATAATATCTTTAAATTGGAATTTTGCTATTACTCCAGCCCTCTGCGTAACTGACCTATTTATTATTGATCCTTGATTTAACCATAAAACGGCCAGTGTTGCTTTGTTGGTATTTCTATTTAACACTGGCTGCATACTGATGAGGTAAGACTGCTCACAATGGTCAGCCAGGATCTTTTCTTCTTCATCAACTATATTCTCGCCATCCGCAAATCTTTGTAACAAGCAAGAATCTTTGTCTAAAAATTCACTGATATTCCTGTTTTTCACCTGATCTACTTCCAGTCGCAGAAGTTTACGGCCATTATTATTGATATTTAAAATATTCCCTTGGCTATCAATAATAATGACTCCCTCATTCCTCTTTTCTGTGTCATGGTCCAACAGTGTTTGTATTAACGTCACCATTTCTGCTTCCCCTGAACCAAAACTCATCTGTCATCACTCCTATGTCGGATAATATAGCTAAAAATGCAGCATTTACAAATTTACTATCAACCACAATTTACTGACCAACTTAACTTTTTTGGTCAATACCAATCGGTTCATGATTTCAATGATGTATAGTATCCATATCCAAAAGGGAAACCGCTAACTATTGTAAGCGGCTTCATAGCTAGTCTATCTACTCTCCGTTTTTTAATTACTTTCAGCCGCTCCTACCTCTCTGGTAAAAAAGTATTTTTTGTGAGGGTGATGTCAAGGGACTCCGGCTTCGTCTCCGATGAACGGCTTTGCTCGCCCTTGACATCTGCTTACAAAACACATGAATTTAACAAATTTGACCTTTAAGAAAGGAGACCTAACTTAGTACAGTTATAAATGTGTCTTGGGAACGGGAGCATGATAAACGGTCTCCCATAGGAATAGCAAAATGTTAGTTCTATATTCGACTTCCTAATAAAATACTCCGCTCAAAACAATTGTTACAATCAGTGCAATTGTCTGTCCAACAACGGCAACATGAAACATGTGACGATAAGCTGTCTTATGAGACAATGCCATGGCAGCAAACATACCGAACATGGCGCCGGAGTTGGGCAAAGCACCATAAGTGGATGCACTGATAGAAATAACTCTGTGCAGTACCTCTGGGTTTACCCCTGCAGCAAGATAAGGAGCCAAAAAGTATTGAGTTACTATTCCTAAGGCACCACTACCAGACCCTATGATAGCAGCCAGTACTCCGGAAAGAGTAGCAGCTGAAACCAAGGGACCACCTGGCATATTTGCAATAGCATTATCAATAATTTGAAAGCCTGGAGCAGCAGCTACTACTGCACCAATACCAACAGCAACCGAGGTATACAAGATTGGCTGTAAGGAGCTTTGGGCCCCACTGCTTAATACCTTACTATGATTTTCGATATACCCTCGAAACAGTATTGCCGCCAGTAGAATAGCCGTAATTAAGCCGATATAAATTACATTGCTGATATGAGCCATACTGCCACCAATAATGATAACAATTAAGGTAGCCAAAGGGATGATAGCCTGCCCGAAATTTGGAAGTTTTTTGCCTTGCACTATTTCATCTTCTACTAGGCAGTCATAAACCTCTCCTTTAGCAAGAGATTTTTTGACCTGTCCGTTCATATACCAGATAGCATAAGCTAGGGTAACTATACTCGCAATAATACCCAAAGGAGCGGCAGCGGTCAAAGGAGTACCCATTGCCTGGGCAGGGATAACATTCTGCAGGCCGGGAGTACCTGGCAACATAGCCATAGTAAATGATGTCATACCGGTAGCAAAAGGGATAACAAATAAATGCCAAGAGAGATTAAATTCTTTGAAAAGAGGCCTTGCCAGCGGAATAACAGCAAACATGACCACAAACATGGAAACGCCGCCATAAGTAAGAATAGTGCCAATTAAAGTAATTCCCAGCAGCATTTTCATCGGGCTATCCTTGCCTACAACCTTAATTAGACTGTTAGCAATTGATTTTGCTGCACCGCTTTCTTCCATATATTTTCCTAACAATGCACTCAGAAGAAAGATCATCAAATTCTTTGTGACAAAGCCTCCCACTCCGGACATGTAGGAGAATTTAGGGTCGGTAAGGAAAAACTTTACAATATCCATATTGTTGGTAACAATAATAATCAACGCGCACAAAGGAGCGGTTACCATAACGCTATAAGAACGCATGGAAAGTGCGATGAAGAAAATCAGGGCTATAACGATGCCTAGAACTCCCAACCATTCCATAAGAATGCCTCCTCTATTTTTTGGATTATTAACTTTTCAACTAAAAAAATATTTTCTTTTCCGGATTAGCCAACTTTAAAGTACAGCCCCGTATTGGCCGGGGATGCACTTTAAAGCGGATCTGGTACTAATTTTTCAAAAATCTGCCACTACTTCTTAAGCTCTTCTTTGCATTCGCGACATTGGGTTTGGGTTGGGGGATTTAATTTGCCGCATTTGGGACACTTTATAGGTTTTTGGGCACTTGCTGGTCTAAAGCACATATGCAATATACTCCTTCTAGTCAATTTTTTATCCAATATCGTTGCGGGTAACTCTCATTAACTCCATGTTCGTAGTGTGTTTCATTTGCAGCTTATTTCTCTTTACTGTCCCCTCCTTGATATTGCTGACATCTTCAATGCTTTCAAATAGAGTTCCGATATTCCCGCGCTTTTGGGATAAGGCAACCGCTTTAACACTATCATAAGGAACCAGTTGTTTTTTGGGAGGATTGGGTTTTAAAAGGTAAGCTGGCCTTGTAATTCCCGGGTCAGGCATTTCGTCCAATTGTCTTAAATCACCATATTTTTCTGCCAGCATATCAACCGGGCCAAAGTCAAAGGCACGCAGTGGACAGGAGAGTACGCAGATCGGCTTTTCTCCCTGCTCTAACCGGTCAATACACATAGTACATTTGCTCATTTTGGTGCCAGGTGCATCATTGGCAAACTTCGGTGCTCCATAGGGGCAAGCATCAAAGCACTGGCGGCAACCTTGACATTTTTCCTGATCGACCAAGACTGCCCCATACTTGTCTTCTTTAAAAATAGCTTTATTTGAACAAGCCTCAACACAAACTGGGTTTTCGCAATGTCCGCAAGAAAAGGCTAAATTGTGGATACGTAAATCCGGATAATAGCCTTTTTCCCATTCGTAGACCGTCATCCATTTTTCCGGTCCCGGTTCCAGTCCATTCCAGTCTTTACAGGCTACACTGCAAGCTTGGCAAGCGTAACAACGGCTCTGGTCAAAAAAGGTACCATATTGGGTCATTAGTTTTCACCTCCGTCTTTCTCAATTTCCACTAGTCCGGCAGTTAACAAAGCCCCTAATGCGTGTGGCAAATGGGTATCTCCAATAAGCAAGTTACATGCTCCACGCGTATCAACACCAAAAGGATTGAGTTCAGTTTTTACATCATTAGGTTGATACCATCCCCCATGGTGTACAGCAACCGTTCCTGGCATTGTCCGCGATGTTACATAGGCTGGAATAATCATTTCACCGTATTCATTAAATACTCGAACTTTGTCTCCATCTTTGATCCCTCTTTGCTCGGCATCAACTGCACTGATCCATACAGCATGGCGATAGCAGTCATCTCTGAGGAGAGGGTTGTTATCATTACTGGAGTGTTGACGATAAGTAGAAACAGGTGTCACTAGCGATAAAGGATACTTCGCAGTTTTTGGATGGTAAAAACTATCATTGGCGGGTTCAGTCATGTAAGTAGGTTCCCAGCGCGGAATTGAATCTAATTGTCCACGCCATTTCGTTTGACTTAGATCCGTGTTTTCGATATAAGTAGATGAGAATTCAATTTTACCGGTCGGAGTCTCAAATGGGTTTTCTCCTGCTTCCACTTTGTTTTTATAAGGATAGAACGGCTCATCAATAGGAATACGAACTATAGGCTTTTTAATAAATTCTTCCCAGGGCTTAGGTTCAATCTCTAACATTTCCAGCCAGCCATCTTCGTCATTAGCCCAGATTTCGTAAGCTTCTTTATAAAGGTTTGTTACCTCTTCATCCCATTTTTCTAAAGGAACGTTTGCCAGGCGAGGATTATATTTCTCAGCAATTCCCAGTCTTCTTGCTAACTCGGTATAGACCCAATCCTTAGGACGAACTTCTCCCGGCGGATCTATTGCCTTACCACAGTAAACAAAGTAGTTTCTCATGCCGCTTGGTCCGGAAATGAAGCGTTCATTTCCATATAAGAATTTATCCATCGTCTCAAAGGCATGGACTGGGGCAGGTAAGACAATGTCCATAAACTCAGCTGTCGGTTGATTGGTATGCCACTGAAAGCCCCATGAAAACTCCATCTTGCTGAAAGCTTGCATGCGTTTGTTGGTATGGTGATGATTATTAGCATAGTTATTTTCAAAGATAATCATCTTGATATTAGGCAGAGGTGCTCCCGGGGGCGCCCCTATGGCTCGCTGGAATTCTTCCTCTGTTATTTCTCCATTGTCGAACTTTTCTCTGCAGATAATTGTTTCCGTAAGTTTGTTATTATTGAAGAGAATAGGGGGCTTATACTCATGGGGTGCGGTTTGCCAATCTACTCTCGGAATCGGAATCCGTGGAGGAGTAACTAAACTACAGCCTGTTTGACAACCACCAGGGATGCTTAAGTTTCCCGTCATGGCCTGCAAGAGCATAGCTGCTGTGGCAGAATACTCTCCCAAGTGTCTTTTCGCAGGTGCGTAATAGAATTGGAGATGGACAGGCTTACTTTCGGCAAACAACTTGGCAAAAGCATAAATTGTTTCAGCAGGAACTGTGGTAATTTCTTCAGCCCATTGCGGTGTTTTAGGCTGGCCATCTTCTAGTCCCATAACATAAGCCCTATATTTCTCAAAGCCATTAGGCTCGACCCATTTGTCCACATATTCGTGATCGTAAAGGTCTTCGTCAAATAGGACATAGGCAATTGCTAAAAGCATAGCTAAGTCAGTTCCTGGTCTGATAGGAATCCATTGGTCTGCTAACACTTCGGCACTTGCAGTGTAGCGTGGATCGATACAAATGATCTTAGCCCCACTTTCACGAGCTAGCTTCATATAATAAGACACTGATCCAAACCAGCCTACTACTGGATCCATTCCCCACATGACAATCAATTTGGAATTAAAAAGATCAGGTGCCTCAAAGCCAACCATTACATCGCTTTCGCCTTTGACCATCGATTTGATAATATCAAAACCCAAATGATACTTTTCCCCTACCGTGTGACCGGAAGTGGAATGATCTCCCCAGCAGGCAAAGCCAGCTCCGAACCAGGGTGCTAAGGGGAAACCACATTTTTCGAAGGAGCAATACTGACTGTGGAAAATACTATAGGGTCCGTATTTTTCCTTGATTTCAACTAGTTTTTCAGTAATTGTGTCTAAAGCTTCTTCCCATGAAATTCTGACAAAATGACCATTGCCGTGTCCTTTTTTGCCAATACGTTTCATCGGATAAAGAATTCTCGTAGGGCTATCTAGTTCTTTTTTCCAGGCATGCCCCATCGAACACGGTCTCATCTGAACCATTCCCTGCATTAACCCATCTTCACCGATATCTTCTCTGGCATCTCCTGGATTAACACTATCATCAGGTTCTATAGAAACAATTTTTCCATCTTTTACCTGGCAACGAATGATACAACTTGAGTCCCAACAACCATTTTGCGTACAACTTGTGTAAACATATGTTGAACCATCATGCCTCTCTTGTAATTTATTTATGATTTGTTCTTTTCCCAATGCCATCCCTCCATATTTCTTACGTACTGTCCCGATGTCGCTAATCAGTTGATCTTTATTGATTATCACACTCCCTTGAAATGGTTTTGGAAAATTTCCTGTCCCACACCCATAATTATCAATAAAAGAAATCGAACTTCAATACGTTGAAGCAAATTGGCAGATCTGTTTTCTTACCAAGCTAGTTAATATATCTTGCTAACAGAAAATACTTACAGCCGGTGTACTTCTTTTTAACACCAACAGTATAGTAGCGGCAGTTTTTTGCAGTAAGATCCAAAAATCGTCAGGAAAATAAAAAAAGCTCCCCCACTAAGCGAGGAGAGTTTTGTTGGAGAAATAATCGTTATAATAATGTTTTTTAGATTTCTTCAAAATAATTCTTAGGAAAGTGATCCTGTATAAATTGAATAAAGGCTATTGCTTCTAACGATAGTTCTTTCATTTTATAATAAACTAGGTTTACTTGATAATAAACAGGTTCGGTCTTTATATCCAGGCTAATGATATGGGGATTATTTAAATATTTCTTAGCAACTACAGCAGGAAACCAGCCATATCCCAAACCGCTTTGTACACCCTCTAGCATAGCCTCATAAGTATCTAGACGGGCAACCACATTATAGTCGTGCAACCCATTACCATGATGTTTACGAAAATGTTGGTCACCTATAAGATGTCGTCCAGATTCCCATTCATAAATAATCATAGGTAAGGGAAACAATTCAGCAACATCTACCGGCTGCCTCAGCATATTCCAAGGAGGAAGATTTGGAGCCAGACAAACCAGCCTTTTATAGCCCAGTAGTTGGCAGTGAAAATCATTATTAACACATTGATCTTCAATAATAGAAAAATCGATTTGCGAATTGTACATTTTCTCAAATAGCTCAGGCTCATAGCCTACGTCCAGGTGAATTTTTGAGTCAGGGTTCTTGTTATAAAATGCTTTGATAAGGCTAGGAAGAAGATGAGTGCCATCAGCGTAACTGGCACCGATAGTTAAAGTAGGGATAAATGTTTCTTTTAGAGCCGCCATTTTCTGGTCCATTTCATTATTGATTTTAATAAAACGCATAGCATATTCGGTGATAATTCGCCCTGCTTCAGTCAATGTAACGCCCTGTGAAGTACGGTTATAAAGTTTTACCCCATACGTGGCTTCGAGTGATTCGATTTTGTTACATACTGCCGGACGAGACATGTGCAATATTTTAGCTGCCTGGGAAAAACTTTTAGTTTTCGAAATAGCTGTGAAAATTTTCATTTCTTCTAAAAGCATTTCATCATTTCCTTCCGCGACTTCTTTAATTATCAATTATAATGTAAATGTTTTTTTATGCAAAGGCTAATAATTGGTACATAAAATTACTTTACTAAAGTCTCTGACCTTGCCTTAAAATATTAAACAAACAAATTACGTAAATCGGACTTAAATCGCCATGTTTTCTGAAATCTGCAAAACAAAATTAAGAAAATCGATAGAAGGTGAAATATATATTTATTACCCTGGTAATAAAAAACTGCCACTTCTTCCACAAGCTTTCTTGAGAAAAATACAAGTCTGTCTTACAATTATATCTGTCGACAGATATAATTGTAAGTGTAATCACTTTCACAAACAACAGGGTAACACTGGAAATAACCTGTCCCACCTTTTTTAGCATGTCTGAATCTTAATAATCACAATGACTAAAAAGGGAGGTTATTTAGCCGTGGCAGAACAAAATAGAACTTCTGAGGTTTCCCTATTTGAAAAAGTTCCGGAAGACCAACGTCTACATTGGACTGGTATTGGTGCGATATTATCAGGGGTGGTCTCCAGTCTTTCCAAGCTGATGGGCGGTGGTCTGGTAGCTTTTTATGCAGGAACTAAGCTTGGTACAGTCGCCTGTATTCTTACATTTTTTCTAAGTATCTTCCTCACGTATCTCGTCGGTAAGATTACTTATCGAGAGGGTCTGCCTAACAATGTAGCTTCTCGCGCTTATGTATTCGGGACGAAAGGTTCAATTGTTGGTTCTATTATCTGGATATTTTTGTTGGTCGGCGTTCTGGCAGTTGGAACTGTTCAGTTAGGTAATGCCATTATTTATTATTTCCAGTGGAGTGAAACCATGCTAGTTAAATATGTACTTTTTAGCTTCATCTCACTCATTTGGATATTGTGTTCGTTATTCGGAGTTAAAGTTATTGCTAAACTAAATGCCCTTTTTGTCGCTGCTTTGTTTGCCCTGCTGATCTATATGGTTGTATCGATGGCTATGGATAGCAGCCTGACTACTGCCTTGACTCATGGCATAATGCTACCTGGGGTTGACCCTGCTAAAGGCTTCAGCGTAGCTTTTAATACCTGTGCTATGACATCAGGACTATTAGCACTATTTGCATCTGATTTCACCAGATTCGCCAAAAAGGAAAAAGACCTGTTTGCTATTTCCGTGACAGGTAGTGTTTTTGCCATGGCAACATACTTCTTTGGAGCTTTGCTAACTTATTTTGGTTTTGAAAAGTCAGTACAATATTTTATGTCGTTGGGAATGGATCAGGCTTCTGCGTCTCATGCCGCCATTACTAATCCAGGCGTGACTTTAGTACTGGCAGTAGGTTTCTTTGGCCTGGTTGTTATATGTCTTTCCCAAACCAAAGTGGAGACATCTAATTCGATTGGAGGTTCCAATGCAGTATCCAATCTGGCCCACGCAGGCTTTGGGGTAAAGCTGAAATGGCCTACTGCTGTAATTATCGCCAATTGTATAGGACTCGTTTTCATTTTGGGTGGGATATTGGACAAAATAACCCTGTTTTTTAGCTTCGGAAGTATTTTAACGATATCCTGGTGTATTCTGATGATTGTTGATTATTATATCGTACGCGGAATGTTGAAAATCGGTACGCAAGGCATCTCTTCACTGGATGAAATTGAAGCTGTAAACTGGCGAGGAGTGGCTACCATTTTTATTACAGCCATTGTCAATGCCGTACTTTATTCTGCCGGGATTATTTTGGTTCCTTTTGTTCTCGTTGTTCCTATGACAGCAATCCTTTACATAGGGTTTAGTCTGATATGGCGCAAGAAGGTAATAGCTGATGAACTTCGTAGAAAATCAATTCCTGCTTAACCCATAAACCATAGCTTTTGTAAGATCAAAAGCGAGAACATTGAATATACTTACATTATAGTCCTAAAAAACAAAGATGAAGATATCGTGTAATATGTGAAATGCTCCCCTTCCAGTGACAGATAAAATATATGTCACTGGAAGAGGAGCATTTCTATGTTGGCTTCCAAGTTAATATCCCCTGGCTATTTAACCAGGACTTTTGTTCATAATTCACCGCCTTCACATTCATTTGACAAAGAACCACTACTTATACATTCCCATCTTTTCTCATACTCTCTTGTACTTGAAACTTCATCTTTAAATTTGGGGGCACCTTGTGATAATTATTTAGAATGGAACCGCTCTGCAAGCGATTGGAGAGACGTAACCTCCTCAACATCCATATGACTAGGAAGTACGAGTTGAATCTGAGCGTAGAGGTCCCCCGTCTGACTAGGGTTCTCTAACCGCGGCATTCCTTTTCCTTTCAGTCGCAATTTGCTCTTTGCTTGAGTCTTAGGGGGAATCTTTATACGTACTTCACCGTTTAAGGTTTTGACACTGACCTCTCCACCCAGTACAGCTGTATAGAAGTCAACTGGAACCTCGGTCGTTAAGTCATCACCTTCGCGGATCAGAGAGGCATGTGTTCTAACAGTAATCAGAAGATAGAGATCCCCAGCGGCTCCCCCTCCTAATCCTGGACCACCTTGCCCCGCTAAGCGGACTTTCGAACCCGTTCGTACCCCTTTGGGAATTTTGGCTTGAATCTGTTTTCCACCCGTATCAATGACTCGAGTAGTACCCTGATAGGCCTCTTCAAGCGTTACTGTAACTTCTAATTCCAGGTCCTGCCCGGCATGAGCACGGGCTGGACGCCGACCACGTTGTTGCCCCAGCGGATCACCCATACCAAAGATCGTTGAGAAAAAATCTGAGAAGCCTCCACCTCCGGAGAAACCTCCCCCACCCAATCCTGAATCGCCAAACATCTCAGCGAATTCCTCAGGTGTCATCGTCCTCGTGTAGGTACCCTCACCAGGTTGCGCTTGCCAACGATTCCAATCAAAATCCCCGCTCCCGCCACGCCTTTTCCAGGCCTCATAATTCTGAGCCAGCTCGTCATATTTACGGCGTTTTTCAGGATCACTAATGGCCTGATACGCTTCAGAGATATCTTTAAACTTTTCTTCTGCTTCTTTATTTTCAGGGTTGACATCTGGATGGTATTTCTTCGCGAGTTTCTGATAGGCTTTTTTGATGGTTTTGTCATCGTCATTCTTTTTTACACCTAGTATGGAGTAATAATCTTTAAAATCCATAAGTCACCCCTCATCTCAAGAAAATAATCACTACACTTACATTATAAGATTATTTAACGCGAAGGTCAATAATGGTCAGACTTCCTGTTGTCCTTTTTTTGCCCTTTATTGACCCTTTAGGTAGGTACACTCTACCTAGGAATAAGTATTTCAATCCACTTTTCGAGTAAGTATTACAATCTACTTTTTGAATAAGTATTTCACGCTGCCTTTTGAATATGTACACTTAGCCAGTAAAACGTTCGAAGAAACAAAAAAGGGCTTGCCTCGACGAGGTAAGCCCTAAAGCTTTGATCAAAGTTCTTTTCTGTAGAGCGCTTATTCCTAATACACCCATCTTTTGCGCTAGCCTAGTTAATCAATTCCTTCTACTTAAGTTATCTGTCCGCTTTGCTTACCTTCCGAAGTCGTCCTTTAATCGGAGTGTTTTGCAGCGCTTTTAGCACCAGCTCTCCTTTATTGTTTAGGATTTCGACGAAAGTTGAAATATCCAAGATATTGATAATCCCTATATCTGCTGCTGTTATGCCTTCGAGACTACAAAGAGTGCCGACGATATCGACCGGTCTCATCTTTGTTTTCTTACCAGCATTCACATGGATTTTCATGATCTCAGCGCCCAGCTGTACGCCTTTCGCTTCTTTGAATTCTGGTAAGGTATTGTTCTTTGAGATGAATTCTTCTTCTGACTGTTGCACTGTTCCCTCTTCAGGTTTTTCCTTCAAGGGAATCGCTCTTCCGATATAGTTTTCGATATCCATTAAAAACTTATCTTCGTTTTTGGTAACAAACGTAATGGCCTTCCCCAGCTTATTTACGCGACCTGTTCTTCCGATCCGATGGACATAGCTTTCCCTGTCATAGGGGATATCGTAGTTGATGACCAAGGTTATGTCCTCGATATCTAGACCTCTCGCCGCAACATCTGTTGCTACGAGATACCTGAAAAGCCCTTGCTTAAAATGATTCATAACGTTCAATCGATCTCGTTGTTCCCTGCCACCATGTAGTTTTTCACAGGAATAGTTCAGCTTCACAAGTTCATCGTAAACCTCATCCACCGTTTGTTTGGTATTACAAAAGATTATGCAGCTATCCGGGTTTTCGACAATCGTTATCTCTCTCAGAAGTCGCATTTTATCTACCGGGTCGACACGATAGCTTTCCTGAGAGATCCGATCTGCCGCTGGATTTTGTTCTTCAATTTCCACTCGGATTGGTTTTTCCATGATCTTGCTACATAAAACATTGATATCTTGGGGCATGGTCGCAGACAGTAGCAAGGTCACACGTCCTTGGGGCAAGCGGGTAATGATGCTTTCGATTTGCTCGATGAAGCCCATATTCAGCATTTCATCAGCTTCATCGATGACTAGATATTTTATCTTGGATGTATCCAGGGTCCCTCTTTCTATATGATCGATCAACCGTCCCGGAGTTCCAACCACGATATGCGTTTTTTGTTTGAGTTCCTTCTCCTGAGCCTGGAAAGGATACTGCCCATAAACAGCCGCTACTTTCAACCTTTTAAATCTGCCGATATGAAACATGTCTTCTCGGACTTGAACGGCTAGTTCTCTGGTGGGTGTAAGCACTAAAGCTTGCGGTTTATTCTCTTCCCAATCCACTAATTCACAGATAGGAATAGCAAAGGCTGCCGTCTTTCCGCTTCCCGTTTGAGACTTAACGATAATATCCTTTTGTGCCAATACAGCAGGTATCACCTGCTCCTGAACTTTGGTAGGATGGTTGAAATTTAACAAGCCAATGGCTTTTAATACGTCGCCACTTAATGGATACTCATTGAAATTGCCCTTGCTCATTTAGTCATCTCTTTCATCATCATTATATTTACGCTTGAGCCAATGCCTTCAAGGCTTCCCAATACATTCCTGACATTATTCCAGTCTTTCAACCCGTAGGAGGTATGCTAAAGCTCCTTTAATCACACTATAGAAATTCCGAAACGAATTTTTGATAGGTACGAGTACCTCACTATAAACCATAAAGCACTTTAAAATAAAGCATACCTATAAGTACGAGAATAAGCGTTACGGGTAAGCCAATTTTCAGGTAGTCAATAAAGCGAATGCTTATCCCATTCTTTTTGGCAAGTTCAGCGACGATTAAGTTTGCAATTGAGCCTGTAATCGTTAAATTACCCGCAAACGTGCTAAAGATGGCCATGTTTGCCCACCAGATTGAACTCTGCTCGGGCGGAATGATGAACTGCAGAAGCATCACAGCTGGGACGTTACTTACGATATTCGAGAGAATAACGGTTAACATCATAAAGGCTTGAAAATTGATCTCCTTCAGCTTTTCCAAAAGTGAGCTGAACAATCCACTATGTTCGACTCCACCGACTACAACAAACAAACCAATGAATATAATGAGAAGATTATAGTCTATACCCGCATAGACTTTATTCGGCTTTAGCCTACGGGTAATGAGAAGCACTGCAGCACCTATACTAGCAATGAGAGCGGGCTCGAACCCCAATAGAAATCCAAGCACAACTCCTAACAGAACAGTAATCCCTTTGAACAAAAGAAAACGGGGAATCGGTTTTACACGAACGTGTTCTGTGTCTAAGTCTAGGGTCTGACTAAGTTCACGAGCATAGAGCTTTACAAGAGCAAAATACGTTAAAAGTAGTCCTATAATAGACATCGGTAATGCGAGTAACATATACCAGGCAAAAGAAATCTGGGAAAGACTTCCGATTAAAATATTTTGGGGATTACCAATTAAGGTTGCCGCACTCCCTATATTTGAAGCCATCGCTACAGCAAGCAAGTATGGTAAAGGCTGAAGTTTTGCTCGACGACATACAGAAATTACGACTGGAGTGAAGAGCAGGCATACAATATCATTGATCAGAAACGCAGATAATACACCCGTTACAGCGATTACAACACCCAGTAATCCTTTCGAAGTGTGGAGTCGATTCATCGTATAATGACCGAGATAATCAAATAATCCTATGGTATTCATATAGGAAGAAATAAGCATCATAGAAAACAGTAAGATAATGGTTCGGTAATCTACGGCCTTTACAGCTTCATCGAAGGTGAGCACCCCAGCAGCAATAGTCAAGGTAGCACCGATGATTGCTGCTCCTGCCCGGTCAACACGAAACACCGGGCTTTTTCCAAGTGTAAAAATGACTAAAACTACTGCTAAAATAAGTACAGAGACAATCATGAGATCTCCAATTCATATCAAATAATTTTATGTGCTTTCATATATCAAGTCAGTTCAAGATCAAAAAATCCAACGCAGTATAGGTCTATATTATAGTCTAAACTCCCTAATACTTTCGGCTAACGCACCCAGTAAACGATGAAATCCCTGAGAATTTTGTGCGGGACTCCTGTACAACTTATTGACCTCAATTTGCACTGCAGGAATCCCTAATTCGCGTGCCACGAAATTCGTTATCGTATTCGGACTGGATGCGGCAAAATGGTCCTTGGAAACTCTTTTTAAGCCGAAGATCTGAAAGTTACGTTCTAACGTTTCTTGGAGCATCGGCTTACCCAAAAGTGTCGCTAAACCATGGGTACCTAAATCGACATCAAAGGTACGTTCACGGGCCGCACCGTGGATGTCTAAAACGAGCTTGATTTTCTCCCGCCTGCAGATTTTAGCGATTCGTTCCTTGTAAATGCAGGGGTTATCCACATTAGGATCCCCACCGTAAAGCTTCGTTGTCGCAAAGGCAGGACACTGAAGGAGCTTATTAAGAAGGTAGACAATGGAACCCGTATATTCATCAGACACTTTTATCCGCTTTTGGCGGTAATGTCTTACGGCATGAGGAGCAGAAACTAATATCGGGAGTTTTCCCTCAAAATATTTGAAGGGATCCTCCTGTTTGGGGTTCACACTCTTATCCGTTTTGTAGAAATGCACTCGTTCGATACTCACCGCTTCCTCATTGAGACGCGCGCGATTATAGTCTTGGAGAATGTCTTCAGGTTTAATCAAAGGTTTCCCTCTTTTCAACCCAACTTACGACATACTCAGTATCTGGTGGTGTACTTATGTTCCCTGGATCAATGATCTCCCACTTTCCTTCGATACCTTGTTCTCTAGCTGTTAGCTCAAAATGACACATGGCAATCCCCATATCCACTCTTTGCAAATCATAAGCCATTACCTTCGCATAACCCTTCGTATGCTGGAGATAGAAGTGGAACTTGTTCGACTCCTTGACAATCCTCCACGGTTGCTTGTTGGAGGAAGAGGGTGCAAGCCGAAGCATTTCTAAAGGAGTCAGATAGTTACCCGCCTCCAACTCAGATAAGGGGTGACTAAAATCACGCAGAAAGAAAAGCTCCTCCCAACTTTTTCTGTTTTTTGACCCGGCTACATATCTCATAGCAGAATCGATCAAACTCTTCCTATTGCTGGGATAGCCAATCGGTGAGATACAGGGCAATATCTCGTGATCTTTCTGCTCGATGGCTTTCCCAAATTCGCCTTTCTTGAACGTACCCCCAAGCCAACACGTGCCTAACCCCAAGGTTGTGGCATATAGAATTACTTTTTCTAACGAGTACCCAAAATCCTCTAAATCTCTGTCAGCTTTATCAACCACAGCAACGACATAGGTCGATGCTCCTCTTATCACTCCATACGTTCCAAGCTTTGCATTTGATCCCTTACGAGCAAGATTACTTTCAATCAGATTAAATCTTAAAGTTCCGCCAAAAGGCCCCCTAAGATCTGAAGAGAATCCACGCAATTTTTCTTCTATCTCGGGCGTAAGGGGTTGCTCTATATAAGTCCGGACAGACACTCTATTTTTGATGCGTTCCGTGATCGACGTCTCAACTAATTGTTCATCAGCCATTTCAGAACCTCCAAAAAGTTGTTTCTAGCTCAGTTGAATTCTCTCTGTTATTATACCATTTCACGTATACACAGTATTCGGAAGCATATGCAAAAATGGCTTACCTCAGCGAGGTCGGCCCTTAAGCTTAAGTCAAAGTACTTATTCGCTATAGGTATTCTGACAAGTTGCTCTTGTTATTGTTATTGTTATTGTAATTGTTCTTGTTTTAGCTCTTGATCTTCCGCAGAATGGGATGCTTTTTAGATGGATTTTTACACAAAAAGACTGAATTTTAAGTTATACTAAGTAATAAAGTCAAAAGAGTGGGGATTTAATCATGACAAGAACATTGGATAGAATTATCGAAGTTACCGGTGGACTAGCTGGCGACTCCTATTTAGTTGTTGGAAAGCTTAAAACTGCCTTAATCGATTGCGGCATGGCTTATTGTGCCTTCGAACTCATCCGTAACATCAAGGAAGCGCTTAATACAAGACCTTTAGATTATGTTTTAATAAGTCATTCACATTATGACCACATCGGAGCGATTCCCTATCTAAAAGAGGAATGGCCGGATCTTAAAATCTTCGGTGCAGCATACGACCAACGCGTTTTGAATAGCCCAAGCGCCCTTGAAGGGATTAAGAGGCTGAGCCTTGAGGCAGCAGAGCTTTATGCCGGAACTGCCATTCAGGATTACAGCGATAATTTAATGAAAATCGATATCCTCATTGCTGATGAGGATATTCTTGACTTAGGTGATCTAGGTATCCGAGTCCTTGAAACACCCGGACATACCAAAACTTCGTTATCCTTTTTTATCAATGACGAGGTCTTATTTCCTAGTGAATCCATAGGTTTAATAAACGAGTCTGGGAAGAACTACTCTACCTTTTTGGTCAGTTACACCCAAACGACTAAATCCATCCATAAATGTCAAGCGCTCGAACCCAATTTCATCATTTTACCTCATCATGGTCATCATGCTATCTTGCAAGGAAATGAGTGCCCCAACTATTTTCAAAAATGTTTGGAGTCTGCAGAAAATACTCGCAACTTTATTCTTCACTTAGCTGAACTGGGGTATGATGAAGAGGAGATTCTATCCGAATGTGTACAGTCATTACCGCTTGCAGGTCCTCTCGCACAACCGATCCATGCCTTTCGAATCAATACGCGGAGTATGATTAAAGTAGTCCTCAGCGGAAAATAAACCTATTTAAACTCTTCGTCCAAACGCCGTTCGATATCTTCATCGGTTACATCAAATTCACGAGCGTACTCTCTTGCCCGTTCCCTCTGCTCATAATAATATTGCTTGCGCTTTTCCCTCTCAAGGAAGGGATCCTGATGCTTACGTTTTATGTTTCGCAAATTCCTATATATCACGAAACTTATCAGTGAAGTCAATAGAAGCATGAGAATGCTCTGAATCGGATCCCCGAACCCAAATCCAATGATCATCATTTTCACCCCTGGTTTAATAAGTATCTTTCCGTTTTTATTTTAACATAGGATAAAGTACTGATCACACCCTTTAGACTGTTTGTATCTTATATCATAATGCCCATCTTCGTATCCTTTAGGATGCCAGACACCAGAAGTCTTCCCCTAGCAGTCTAATCACTATGCACCACGCACATTGAATAATAGCATAAGTATGCGCTTTTGTTACTAACTATTTAGCTCTAATCCTTGCGGTTAGAGCTTTTTGTGTTAAAAGTTTCAGTATTTATTCAGTTAACCATCAGTTCTATCTCAGGAAGCGAGGCTATACTAAAAATCAAGCACTCGTCAATGCGCTGAAGAACACCAGATGACTCAACGCTAAAATGGAGGTTACCAAAATGGCTATCACAACTTTTAAACGTTATGAAATGAAATTCATGTTAAATGAAAACCAGTTTAATTCTCTTATTCCCCTACTATTGGAGTATATGAATCCTGATGAGCATTGCCGAAACGGAAAGGAATACAGCATCTACACTATTTATTACGATACACGTGACAATAGTCTCATTCGGCATTCGCTTTCAAAACCCTATTATAAAGAAAAATTACGCCTCCGAAGCTACACTATCCCAACCTCACCTGAGGACAAAGTGTTCCTCGAACTGAAAAAGAAAATCGGTGGAGTTGTCAACAAGCGACGTGCAGTCATAACTCTGAAAGAGGCCTATGACTTTGTTCAATCAGGAAAGTTCCCAGGTACTCCCAACGCTCTCCATAAACAGGTCGTGAACGAAATCGAATATTTTCTGAGTAACAACGACGTTTATCCAGCAGCCTACATTAGCTATAAACGCATGGCGTTTTTCGGAAAAGAGGACAAGGATTTTCGAGTAACTTTTGATTATGACATTCTCACACGAAGGAAAGAGATTTGTTTGGAAAAAGCAAACTTTGGAGATCCCCTATTAGAAAAAGGACAGCATCTAATGGAAGTAAAAATCTCCAGTGCTGTACCCCTGTGGTTATCTCAGGCTTTATCCGAGCTAAAAATATTCAAAACGAACTTTTCCAAGTACGGTAAAGAATATGAGAAAACGTGCACGTATAATCACCCAAGCCTTTGTGCAGTTGTGAATTGATTTCAGAAAGGAGCCCATCAGCGATGTTAGAAACTCTACTATCCTCCACCACTGGAGATTCCCTTACGTTAACAAACTCACTTGCTGTACTCTGTGCAGCCTTAGTACTCGGTCTATTCATCAGCCTCGTGTATATTCAAACCCATAAAAAACAAGGCTACTCGGCAGGTTTTACCGTAACCTTGATCATGTTACCTGCCATTATCTCCATCATTATTTTTTTGATTGGCAATAATGTGGCCAGAGCCTTTAGCCTAGCCGGTGCCTTCAGCCTTATTCGTTTTAGAAGTGCCCCCGGTGAACCTAAGGATATTGCCTATGTATTATTCACCTTAGCGATAGGGTTGGCTTGTGGAATGGAGTATATCTCCTACGCAGCGGTTTTTGCCCTAGTATTATGTTCGGTCATGGTCCTTCTCCATTTCACTAACTTTGCAACACCGAAGGCCAATGCCATGCAATTAAAAATCACCGTTCCCGAAAATCTAAACTTTCAAGGATTATTTGACGATGTCCTCAACCAATATTCCGATTCTTGGAGTATGAAACGCGTAAAAACGAAGGATTTCGGAACCCTTTTTGAAGTTGTTTATTCAATCAATCTAAAAGAATCAGTCAATCAGAAGGATTTCATCGATGAGCTTAGATGTCGCAATGGTAATCTGAATATCGCATTAACGTCTATCGAATTCGAAGATAAAATTTACGCATAGAAGGAGAATACGTATGAAAAAGCCACTGGGGATTATCTTATCCCTTACACTATTAGTTACAGGTACAATAGGTTGTGCTACTACGAAAGAAAGCTCCAATGTGGAAAGTGCGAGCGCAGCCGCAAGCACTACTACCGCTCTCAAGGCGCTGTCTGTTAATTATGATAACGATGATTATTATTTCAACTGGAAAGACAGCAGTTATAAGACGATTGGGTTAACTGGAAATTCAGCCACGGTTAAAGGAGAGGGCTTAGCCGTACAAGGTTCGGTTGTCACCATCTCAGCCTCGGGTGTCTATGAAATTACAGGTACTTTAACGGACGGGAGTATCGTTGTCGATGTGAATAAGGACACCGATAAAGAAACCGTATTTCTTGTATTAAACAAGGCGAATATCCAAAGCCAAACAAGTGCTCCTATCTATGTTAAAGACGCAAAAAAGGCAGTGATTCTCCTAGAAAACGGTACTGAAAATTCAGTGGCTGGTGGAAGTGGAAATACTGTCAATGCCGACGGCGAACCCTCTGCGGCTATTTTCAGCAAATCTGACCTTACAATCAGTGGTACTGGTTCATTAAGAGTAGTAGCGGATAGTAACGATGGAATTACAAGTAAGGATGACCTAAAAATAACTGACGGTACATTGACTGTAGATGCAAAGGCTGACGGACTGGTCGGCAAGGACAGCATTAGTGTAAAAAACGGAAGCCTTAGCATAAGCGCTGGCAAGGACGGCCTTCGCTCTACGAATGAAACCGATGAGGGCAAAGGAAATGTAGTTCTACAAAATGGGCAATTTACTATTACTGCTACAAACGATGCTATACAAGCAGCAAAAGTACTACAAATTGACGATGGGAAATTCGACCTAAACTCCGGAGGGGGTTACCCAGGCAAGAGTATCAGTAGCAGCAACAATGACTTTGGTGGCCGTCCAGCTCAAAATGCCACCACTGCAAAGAGTACAGTGGAAGAGGAAAGCAAAAAAGGCATAAAGGCAGGGCAAGGAATCCTTATCAATGGTGGTAATATCAACGTTTCCTCCTATGAGGATTCCGTGCACAGTA
Source organism: Desulfitobacterium elongatum (assembly GCF_055378975.1). NCBI lineage: Bacteria > Bacillati > Bacillota > Clostridia > Eubacteriales > Desulfitobacteriaceae > Desulfitobacterium > Desulfitobacterium elongatum. The sequence continues at coordinate 2,720,126 of NZ_AP038772.1, forward strand.
ACCAGGATATTGCCATAAACGGTGGTTACCTAACCCTCCAAAGCGGTGATGACGCGATACACGCTGATAATAATCTACTCATCAACAAGGGTGAAATAACCATAAAGAATTCCTATGAGAGTTTAGAAGGAACAAATATCACTGTAAACGATGGAAAAATTATCGCTACCTCTACCGATGACGGAATTAACGTGAATAGCAATAAGGGTGTTTTGACTATTACAGGTGGCGAAGTGGCTTTAAACGCCAATGGTGACGGAACGGATTCCAATGGGAGTATAAACATGACGGGTGGTACAGTCTATGTTGATGGCCCAACAGCCAACAATAATGGTTCAATTGATTATGACGGAAGTTTTACCATAAGCGGAGGAACTCTAGTAGCCTCAGGCAGCTCGGGAATGGCTGAAGCTCCAAGCACGAACACACAACCCTCGATCCTTATGTATTACAACTCTACTCAAGCGGCAGGAACCACAATAACTCTTAAGGATAAGGATGGAAATAGTGTTGTAACCTATACTCCCTCAAAGCAATATAGCTCAGTGGCCATTTCTTCTCCTAAACTATCAGTAGGCTCTACCTACACGCTCTATAATGGAACGAATAAGATCGTTGATTTCAAACTTTCAGACTCACTCACCTATCTTTCAGAATCTGGCGTAACAACTAAGCAGCAAAACAAAGGCCCCGGTGGTGGTGGCAAGGGACCTGGCGCAGGCAACATGCCTCCTCGTGATGGCGGAATGGCGCCGAGTGACCAACGCCCCCAATAACTGCAGTTAGTCTTAATTGAGTTTGAGGACATGACCACATTCGTGGCCATGTCCTTTCCCTTAATATTTGAAGTTTAAGCTTAATTTCAGCTTCATCTCAGGTTCAATTAAGGAAGGTATTGTAAAGTATGAATAGAGTAAGCATCTACTCCCGCATGTTAATTAACAAAACCTAAAACGAAGAAATCGAGGTTAACTATGCCAAATCAGAAGAGAAAGATAAAAAGATCAAGGTACATCCTACTCCTCATTACTTTAGTCCTTGCCGCAGTGATCTACCTCCTTGCAGATCGTTATTTGATTGAACACGTAGAAGGTAACGGTGTGTTAGCGACTGAGAGTAACGTTGCTACGATAGAAGTAGCTGGCAATGTCGTGACTGACGATTGGAACTACAAAAGCGATAACGCGACTATAAGCATTAAAAAAGTTCAAACAGGCTCAGGTAAAGACTTAGTTACTTATTTTGTGGCGGACGTCCAACTGAGTGATTCCTCAAGTTTGAAATCAGCTTTTGCAAAGAATGAGTATGGGCGCAACATTGTTGAAAAAACGTCAGAAATTGCCTCAGAGAACAAAGCCATTTTTGCGATTAACGGAGACTATTACGGTTTCCGTAGCGATGGAGTGCTGATCCGCAATGGAATTCTATATAGAGACGAACCGGCTCGCACCGCGGCAGCACTATTTAAAAATGGCACCCTGCAGACCTTTGATGAAACAGAGGTAAACTCATCTTCCTTATTAGCAGAAGGCGCACTTCAGACCTTATCCTTTGGTCCTGTCCTCATTAAGAACGGGGAGGTGGTGGATGATTTTGGCAAGGTTGCAGTGGACACTAATTTTGGAAACCGCTCTATCCAAGGCTCAAATCCCCGAACCGGTATAGGTATGATTTCTCCTAATCATTTTGTCTTTGTAGTCGTCGATGGGCGCATGGAAAACTACAGCAAAGGGATGACCTTACCTCAGTTTGCCGATGTATTCGCCAAACTTGGCTGTACCGAGGCCTATAATCTTGATGGAGGAGGCTCCTCGACCATGTATTTCAACGGTAGAGTTGTTAACAACCCTTTAGGTAAACAAGAAGAACGTGCAATTAGCGATATCTTGTATATAAAAGGGTGATCCACGACGCTAAGGTGTACTAGAAAGTCACTTAATAGGAGGTCGAAGAAATGACGATACTTATTCCTGCGTACGAACCTGATCAGAGACTATTAACTCTGATTGAGAAAATAGTGGCCGCATGCAACTATAAGATCATCGTGGTGGATGACGGTAGCGGAAAGGCCTACAGTGACATTTTCATGGCCGTAAAAAAATATGGTTGCACCGTGTTAACTCATACCACCAATCAAGGTAAAGGGAGTGCCTTGAAAACAGGATTCAGTTTCTTAAAGGAGACAGGAGAACGTGAAGGGGTTGTCTGTGCTGATAGCGATGGACAGCATTTACCCGAGGATATTATAAAGATTGCTCAAAAAACTAAAGAATTTAAAAGCCGCATTGTTCTCGGATGTAGACGTTTTACAGGCAAGGTTCCCCTGCGCAGCCGTTTCGGCAATACGGTTACCCGTCTGGTTTACTCCTTTTCCACAGGTCAGCGTATTTCCGATACTCAGACGGGGCTACGTGGTTATTCTGCTGATATGATAGACTGGCTCTGTAGAGTTCCAGGGGAACGATTTGAGTATGAGATGAATATTCTTCTAGACGCCGACAAGGAAGGCTACTCCTTTGTCGAGATGGATATTGATACCGTCTACCATAAAAATCACTCTTCACATTTCCGAACCTTTATCGATTCTGCCAGAGTTTATCTTCCGATTTTCATGTTCAGTGCCTCTTCCCTGCTATCAGGAAGTCTTGATTTTGTCTTATTGCTACTGCTTCAGTATTTACAGTCGAATTTATTACTTTCCGTCATTGGAGCAAGAGTCTGCAGCTCAGTTTTCAATTATACATTGAATAAGGCTTTTGTATTTTCCAAAGGCAACCGACCGGACTCCCAAAGTTCGATGCAAAAGTACTTTACTCTGGTACTCGTTATAATGGCTTTAAATTATGGGCTAATGCACTTACTCAATATCCAGTACGGCATCCCCTTGTTCTATGCAAAACTGCTGACCGAGACCCTCTTATTTCTCTTCAGCTATTGGACACAGAAAAGCTTTGTATTTAAGAATCACAAAACCGTCAAAACAGCTCCTAGGAAGAGGCTTATTCATTCTTGAATTAAAAAACAACACCCTAAGACAAACAGAAAGTCTTAGGGTGTTACCATACTTAAATGGTCCTACTAAAAACGGGTTCACGCTCTTTATCTACCTGTCGAGCGTAGAGTGCTATTCCTAAAGGAGTGATTAAGAAGGGATGAAGCGGGGTGATTATAGGAAATCCCGTTTCCTCCCGAATGATCTTGCCGATATATTTGTTTGAACTCGTACCACCTACGAGGTAAACTGCTTCCACCTCATAATCCTGGATGTGGGAGCGGATAATGGTTGCTACCTTCTGCATCACAGGTTTGATAATGGGAAGGAGTTCGTCCTCTAGGCTGGGATTTTTCTTAATCTCTTCTGCTTCTTCGAAAGAGATCTTCTTTGCTCCGGCGATAACCAGACTGAATTGCGTACCCCCTGTTGGGTCGTCCTCGACATGGACAACCACATTGTCTTTGATGACAGCTGTCCCCGTGGTTCCACCACCGATGTCCACGACCGCTCCGTTCTCGATTTTCAAAACCGCATTGGCTGCCGTAGGTTCATCGATGGCACCGATAATTTCAAAACCAGCTGCTTCTGCGACATACTTAATCGAGCGACAATCAGACATCCCTGTTCCAGGGGGATAGGCTACTGCCCCATAGATGAGATCTTCGTTGAGCTGCTCTTCAATCCGTTTCTTCAACTGCTTGACTATCCTCACAGCTCCGCTATAGTCCACGACCAGACCATCTCTCACGACTTGAGCGAACTGATAGGCTCCGGCTATCGGTTGCCCCTCCTCATCGACCACTGCGAGTACGATGTAGGCAGTACCAAGGTCAACTCCGGTGAAGAGCTTACGTGCTCCCTTCACAGATCCAGGTGCCGGTGTATCAATCACTTCGGCAAAGGTTTGAATCAGGGAATTACACTCCATTAAATTCAAAGCCCCTCACCTCACTAAATTCCGGATAATTCATCCCAGTTTGAGGGATAGGTCGTATAAAAAACTTTAGCATAACTGGGAGAGCTAAAGATAACTTGGGTATTTTTGGGGATATAGATCACGTCTCCTGGCCCAGCCTTAATAAGCTGGTTGTTCGCTTCTAAGTGGAACTCCCCTTCAATAACATAATCCACTTCGTCATAGGTCAAGAACCAGGGTAGTTTAGAACGCTCATAGGTCATAAATCCTGCCCCTAGATTTCCCTCGCGCGAGGTGATAACATCCACTAAACCTACCTTTTGTCCAGGAGGGGCTTGGTCAAACTGGGAAATGACGACCTCCTTACCCTTCACATAGGTAACTTTAGGATTAGCACAGGCTGGTTTTAAACACTCTGCCAGGACCTTGCAGACAAGTTCTTTAATCTCTACTTCACTGGATTGACTGCATTCACCGGATTCACTGGGTTCACTTAGCTTAGCTGTAGCTGTAGCTTTAGGCTTAGCTTCGGTCTCTGCCTTCTTATCGGCTAATACTGCTGATGATACTACTAATTCAGGATGTTGCATCACATGTGTGACACTTCCCTCTCGACAGAGTTCGAGATGCAGCTCTTTCGCTAAATCCTTAGCTGAAGGTGACAGAATGCTGTCAGGGGGAATCACGAGCGTTTTTTGCCCATCGACGAGCAGAACTCGAAGCTCCGCCGCCGTAATTAAACGTTTCACTTGAACACCTCCCTCCCCTTCCTTTACTTAGATCAGTTGTGCTAGCAGTTGTTTACCTGGACGCGGAATGACAACCTGTTGAACGAGGAGTCCTTTATCTGCAGCGATTTGACTACCTGTGGCCACGGCTGCTTTTACTGCTGCAACCTCTCCAGTAAGCACGGTATAACTTTTCCCACCAATTCCGTAGGCTAGATGTAATCTTAACGGCGCCACCTCAGCGGCTTTGACCGCAGCATCGGCTGCTTCGATAAGGGCGGCGACGCTAAAGGTTTCGATAATCCCAATGGCCTTATACTGTGAAATTTCCGTAGTACCACTGATGGCTGGGATAATGGTAGGATGGACATTAGGAATTACGAAGGAATCGATAATCGCCTCTGCACCGAGTTCCACTCCTGCACGCACGGATTGTTGTACTGAGGAGACATCCCCACTGATTAAGACGATAAATTTGCCGGGACAAGTGGTCTTGGCCAACAAAACAGTTACATCGGCTGTTTTCTCCATGATATCAGCACTTTCAATGCCCTTTGCGATTGAAGTCAACTCAATAAGACCGATGGCATGAATCATTCATGCCCACCACCTTTCCGGAGGAGAATCGTTTGCGGAGTTATTTTAATCACTGTTCCTGAGATACTTGCGTGGACTCTAGCCCCGAGAGCACCCTCTGGAATTTCTCCGAGGAGCTGTCCTTCCATGACAACGTCCCCCTCTTTGACCACAGGAGTGGCTGGAGCCCCAATATGCTGCCTTAAGGGAATATTGACTTCTTGGAAATCATAGGAGGCGTCCTCGAGAGGGGCTTCGGCATACCAGGGTTTAATACCTAGTCGTTGCACAAGGCGTGAGACGGGTACTAATCGCGCTTTGGCCATACTCACTTCAGGACGTATATCCCCTTCATACTTTACCCCCTTGGAGCGAAGCTCTGCCTTGAGTGCTTGATTCACTCGCATGGGAGAAATATTCACTGGACAGGCATAAGCTTCACAAACCCCACATTCAGAGCACGTGAGAGCACTGTTTAACACCTGTGGATTACCGATTTTATTATAACTGACTGCTCGGATAATAAGATGTGGGGGCAATTCATGCCCGATAATATGACGGGGACAAAGGTCCGTACAGTAACAACATTGCTCACAGACGGTCCGTGCGATACGAAGAACCGCTTGCAGGGACATCTTACGTTTGACGATGAGTGAGTGTTCAGCTGGGAGGGCAAGAAGCCCTCCCGTAGTTTTCGTTACTGGTTCACTCAAATCTTCCACGAGCTTTCCCATCATGGGGCCGCCCGAAATGTAAGCGATGTCGCCCCCGATGGGTCCTCCAGCCAAGTCAAGGACTTGCTTCAAGGTGATCCCCAAGGGGACTGTCACAGTCTTCGGAGTTTTAACAGCTCCAGTAACAGTGAGTGTACGAGTGGTTACCGCTTTACCCTCGAGAGCGTCGGCAATGTTCATTACCGTAAGCACATTGTTAACGACCACCCCAATGTTCAGAGGTATACCCCCTGGAGGGACACGTCGTCCTGTGAGCAACCAAATCGTGATAACCTCATCTCCAGCAGGATAGATATCGGGTAGGATTCCGATGCGCATGTCATCATGGAGGAGAGGAGTAAGCTTAGAAACGGCATTCTTATACTTTTCCTTAAGAGCAATGATACCTTCCTTTGCTCCCGTCGCTTGCATGGCAGCTTTTAACCCTTTGACGAGCTTCTCAGGGTACTTTTCCACTAACTGTTGATCGACCTTCAACATGGGCTCACACTCTGCACCATTGACGATATAGATCTCAGCTTGTGCTTGAAGCTTGACATGAGTAGGAAAACCCGCTCCCCCTGCTCCTACGACACCTGCCGCTCGGACCTGTTCAACGATCTCACTCACTTTATCACCTTCTTTAAGGGAAATTCCACTAATCTTCATACGTTTCTTTGTCGACAATTCCAACGACGATACAATCAATGGGAATATTGGGATCCTTTAGGCTCTGGCGGGCAGAGGAACCGCTGGTTATCATAACAACTTCCGTCTCTCCTGCACCGATTTTGTCCGCGGCAATCAAGGTATTCCCATATTCTTCGAGTAGCTTCTCACCATTTTCAGAATAGCGTAGAGTTACGGGTTGTACCACGAGGAATCTCAGACCTCGCATGGACTCTTCCTTGCGAGTAGACCAGATATTTCCCATGACTTTTGCCAAGATCATCCGCATCCCTCCTCTGCTACCCGGACTTCGATATTACGTAATTTAAGGACATCCTTTGCCAAAGGGGTAAGAATGACCCCTGAATTGACGAGAAGGAGCGAGTTTGTCGGGACTTTATTGACCTCCCGCTCTGTGAGCAGGCGCTTCTCATACCGATGGACTTCCCGTGAGGGAGATAAATGAGAGTCTCTCATGGTGACGTTTGAAGGGAAGGGTTCCTTGAAGGAAGGCAAACTAGACAGGGGTAGGGAACTTTGAGTCTCCTTGCCAGCCTGATCAGCCAGGGTACGCTGGTTACTCTGAGGACTCTGGGCACTAAGAAGGCTATGCTCGTATTGCGCCTGTCCTCTAATCACGACTCCAAAGCTGGTCACCTGTGCCAAATACCCTTCCAATAGTCTGCGATAACCTTCCTGGGTCGCGGGGGTAAATCCAAAGGAGGGCTTTTCCATCTCCACAGGTGTTCCCTTGGTCAAAGCGATCCCAATAAGATCAGCAGTCAGACCTTCTCTCAACCCTAAGGAGATCTTTCCTAGGGAGTTGACCGAACAATCGGCCAGATACACCCTATCCCACTTTACCCGCTTAACCTCGCACGCTTCCACTCCCTCGATGCCAAAGGGAAGAGGATTTCCTACTTCCTTCAACGCATAGAGGGCATACTCACTCCCAAATTCTAGGCGTACTTCTTCAAACTTTCCCTGAAGTTTCTCTGGATTATCCGAAAGGAGTAGTAATTTCTTCTTACTTTCGAATGGTCCATGAGGTGCAGCTTTCTTGAGCTCCTTCAAGACAAGGGCTACGATCTGAGTGAGGAGAGCTTCATCCATGTTGCACCCCCACGATTCTGCCTTTACTATCAGCCGTAATTGAGGCCGCATTTCCTTCATCCGTATCAAGATGGAATTCCAACTGATAGTGGGGGCTAACCCGTACCAAGGTACTCTCAAAGCTTACTGCTCGCACCCCGGGAATTTCTACTTTAACTCTTTGACCATCCTTAAGACCCCATTGTTCAGCGATCTCCGGTGTCATATGGATATGCCTTCCAGCGACCATCACTCCACGAGGTAAGTCGACTTGACCCTGTGGTCCTATGAGGCGGATTCCATCAGTACCTTCCGGCTGTCCCGAATCACGGACGAGAGGGTTTACACCCAGTTTATAACAATCCGTTACGCTGACTTCCACCTGACTTTCCTTACGGACAGGTCCCAAAACCCGGACCCTCTCAATCGATCCCTTGGGACCCTGTAGCGTCACCGTCTCCGCAGCCGCGAATTGTCCAGGCTGAGAAAGCGCTTTTTGCGGGGTTAGGACGTATCCCTTCCCGAATAACTCATCGAGGTCTTTCTGGGCAAGGTGGACATGGCGATTGGAAATTCCGATAGGTACTTCGAGACTTATCTTGTCTGATGCCTTCTCCTTTTGCTGCATACGAACTCGACAGGTTAGGATAAAGAAGGCACTAGAAAGACGGTTTAGTCCCTGAATGATATCCTCTCGAGTGCAGGCCTCCCCCTCAGGGAAGAAGGCTCGAACCGCCTGAAGTTCAAGGACGCGAACCTTACTCCTAAGGGTGTGTAAGCGAGCCACAATCGGCCCATCTGTAGCTTGCATAAAACCATGCTTGATTCCGAAATACTTCTGAGGGAAATGCGATTGTTCGCGGAGTTCCTCTGGGGTAAGCCCTAACAAACTCTTGAACTCTAAGGGTTTTTCCTTAACCTCAGCAAGCATGAGCGTGCGTAAAAAACCTAATATTTCATCAAGGTTTTGGACGAGCTCTTGCTCTCCGCACTCCTTAAAATAGAGCTGGGCCTCAATGATCTCACACTGCAGAAGATCATTCTGCCCCCGTAGTGCAATGACGGGATGCGACTTAGGGATGAGTTCCATCCCTCTTAGATGCGTCATTTGCTCAGGTTTTTCCTGGGCATGATCTTTATTAGGTTGTTCTTTAGGTTGTTCTTTTCGGGATTGTCCCTTTTCGGAAAGTTCATCCCGTTTAGGTTGCTCTTCCTTTTTTGACGAATCTTCCTCGACTTCACTCTTTAGTGTTGAGGAATAAGTGCTTTTATTGAAGTCTACGACCTCATTTCCTTCAATTTGCACTGTGATCCCTTTAGAACGGAGAAAATCTCGTGCCGTCGGAGTGATGATGCTCCCCGGAGGCACGGTAATGATTTGTGCTTTCGTTTTATGCCAATTGGCACGCAATTCAAATTCTGTGATTATCAAGTGAGCACCTCATTTCCGAGGGAACCTTGTATAACATCTCGATTCCCGTAGGGAGTTACTTGTCACTATAACTCTTGTTATCGCCAAAGGGTAGGATGAACTCTACCTCTGCGTGAGGACGTGGAATGACGTGTACGCTTAATAAACTTCCTACGCGTTGGGCCGCAGCGGCACCTGCATCAACAGCTGCCTTGACGGCTCCGACATCCCCTCTTACCATTACGGAGACGAGTCCTCCCGTAACGTGTTCTTTACCGCAAAGGGTAACATTGGCAGCCTTTAACATTTGATCTGCAGCTTCAATCGCTGGAATTAGACCCTTTGTTTCGATCATTCCTAGGGCAATAACACTACGCTCATTAGCCATGTTAATTCCTCCTTATCACTTTATGGAAATCATTTTTATGAAACCGTTTAACAGCGACTACCATTAATAGCCTTCATTACCTGATTGACCACTTCCTGAATCAGTAGTGGATCAGTCAAGGAATCTCTCGATGGGGAGCTTGGGTTGACTTGTGTAATGAGATTATCCTTCTTAGGTCCTTCTGGAGTTCTCAGATGCCAAGCCACTCGTTTGACATTCAGGAGATGCAGTGGGTTGACGTTCTCCGAGATACTGGATCCTCCCCAAGTTCCACAGCCAAGGGTGAAGGACGGTGATAACCCCGTGGTTGCGCCAACTCCGCCGAGTGAGGAAGGAGTATTGACTAAGATTCTGAACACGGGTTTTTTCTCAGCGAATTCTCGAATGACTTCTTCATTATTGCTATGGATGGCAAGACTATGTCCGATACCACCAGCTTCGAGAAGCTGATAGCAGATTTCACAGCCCTCCTGCCAATCTCGCACTCGATAGAAGCCTAACACGGTGGTGAGTTTTTCATAGGAGAGCGGCCAGGCTGGTCCTACTCCGTTTAAAGGAGCCACTAAGCATTTTGTATGCTCTGGAACCGAGATATTGGCCATTTTGGCGATAAACTTTGCTTCCTTACCCACCACTTTGGGATTCATACTCCCGTTCGGGAGCATCACGAGCTTTGATACTTTCTCAACTTCCGAGGGTTCGAGAAAGTAAGCTCCATTCCGCTTGAGATGCCCGATCAGCTCTTCGGCAATAACCTCCTCGGCAACCACTGCTTGTTCAGAGGCGCATATCGTACCATTATCAAAGGTCTTGCTTTTTATGATACACTCTGCTGCATTCGCCAGATCTGCACTTCTTTCAACGAAGGCAGGAACGTTGCCTGGGCCTACTCCTAAGGCTGGTTTGCCACTGCTATAAGCAGATTTGACCAGGGCACTACCGCCCGTCGCCAGAATGAGCGCTGTGGAAGGATGTTTCATAAGTTCTTGGGTAGCTCCCATGGAGACGTTAGTGATACATCCGACAGCTCCGTCTGGAGCACCTGCTGATACAGCGGCTTGATTCATGAGCCGTGCTGCTTCAGCTGTACTGCGCACTGCCGAGGGATGTGGTGAGAAGACGATGGAATTTCGCGCCTTGAGGGCGATCATCGCCTTATAAATGACGGTCGAGGTAGGATTTGTCGTAGGGACAATCCCAGCAATCACTCCGGCCGGTTCGGCAATTTCCCAAATTCGGCGTTCTTTGTCTTCACGAATGATCCCTACAGTTTTCATATCTTTGATGTAGTTGTATACGTAGCGAGCTGCGAAATAATTTTTGAAGGTTTTATCTTCAAAATTCCCCATACCGGTTTCTGAAACCGCCATCGACGCTAAACGCTCAGCATTCGCCTCAGCAACTTCACGCATGACGTCAATAATGTGGTCAACCTGAGCTTGGGTAAAGCTTTTAATAACCTGCTGCGCCTGGCTCGCTGCCTTCACGAGATTTCTAGTTTCCTGCAAAGAGGCTAGATCACGGTCGAAATCCACTGTTGGCAACCCCTTTCGTCCTTAATATTTAAGCGCATTATCGATGACATCAATAACTGCACGCTGGAAGGCCTCGCAGGCTGACTTACAAGCACTCTGAGATCCAGTCAGTAAAGCTCCACCAAAGTTTGTCTCGGTCGGCGGTCCATAGAAGACTTTCATGGTGACTTCTGCAGCTTTGAGAGCTGCATCAATTCCGTACATAGCTTCAAGTGGGGTGGCTATCAGGTAAGCAAGGGGCTCACCTTCAGGGATTCCAGCGACTTTGGAGAGATAGCTACCTGTTCTGGAAATCGTATGGGGGAACCATGCAGATTGTCCTCCATCATTAGTGTAGAAGAAGGCCTCATTCTCGATGTAATCGACACAGGCATCCATTCCCGCTCTTGCTTCCGCAGGATTTGGAGCTGCCATGATACCGATAATTTCTCCGGAGCGGGGTCCTGAAGCATTTCCTGCTCCTGCATAAAAACTTTTGGCGTAGACGACTTCTACCTCAGCCTTTTTTGTTGCCTCATCTAAGGCAGCATAAGTCGCATCATCAATGTTTGCTGTTACCATCGCTATCGAGCGCTGCCAAGGTTTTAATCCCAGGGACTCTGACAGATCTGGAGCAACATTGGGAATGAGTCGAACCGCCAAGACTTGTGCTTTGATAGGTTCTATCATATTTGCCCTCCTATTCTAGATTCACTCCCGATGCCTTAGCATCGAGTATCTTCTTGATCATGGTTGCTAGATGGGCTCCTGCTTCTGCTGCAGGAATACCCCCTTGGTGAATATTACTGATTACGGTACGTTCACTTTCCAGCATTCCGACACGGGGGTTGTAACCCATATAAGCACTCATGCTTTCTGCTGTACCCAGTCCAGGTCTCTCCCCGATTAAGATGACGCCAACCTCTGGCCTTAGCTCTTCTCCGATACTATCCATGAGGGCAACCCGTCCCTGCTTCACGAAGATGGTCTTGCCCACCTTGACTCCCATGCTTTCAAGTCCTTGGAGTAGTGCAGGTAGAAGGTTGGGTATGTTTGCCTCGACGGCTTTACTCGAGAGTCCGCCAGAGACAATCAGTTGAACCTGTGCGCCTTTAGGGCAGTTCTTGCGAAGGATCTCTAAATTCTCCGCATCGAGTTTTCTCCCCAAATCAGGTCGTGTGAGATATTCATCCTTACTCGAGCACATGGTTTGTACAGATACCATCTGATGCTTTGCTGGAAAATCTTCATTGACTTCTCCAAGTACTGAGTCTTGAGCAACAGCATGGTCTGCGCGGAAACGCAAAAGTGTCGTCGTTAAGGGACGAGGTCCACTTCTCCATACCCCGATACGTGCTGGTGTGGATAGCTTCATTTCTTCGTAGAGGGCTTTGTTCAATGGCTCGGGAACTTGCAAATAACGCTGTAGATCGATCTCAGATAGGTCAGATAAAATTCTTCCCTCCTCAGAGGCACCTGACACTTCACCGGTATTTGCTTTCAGCGCTGGATTCCCCACGGAGTTGGGTGTGGAGCCATTGCTCGTTCGACCGATTTCTGTTAGAACCTGCTCTACGATAAGACGGATATTGTCTTCCAAACTCACTTGAACTCCCCCCTTTACTTCGCAAAGATGGTGGCATCCCCGGCGCGTGCCGTGAGCCTACCCTTTTCCATAATTCCCATACCCTCAGCCCACCGTTCGAATTCTGGTAAGGGCCTTAAGTTAAAGAGCTCACGCAGGGTCGCTATATCATGGAAACTTGTACACTGATAGTTCAGCATGACATCATCTCCCATGGGTATGCCCATGAAGTAGGTGCAGCCTGCTGAAGCTAAGAGCGTGGCGAGGTTTTCAATATCATTCTGGTCCGCTTTCATATGGTTGGTGTAACAGGCGTCTACTCCCATAGGAAGACCTGTAAGCTTGCCCATGAAATGATCTTCAAGCCCCGCACGGGTCACTTGTCGGGTATCATAGAGATACTCTGGCCCAATGAAGCCGACGACCGTATTCACAAGGAACGGCTTATAATGACGAGCAAGTCCATAACACCGTGCCTCGAGAGTGACTTGATCCGCACCGTGATGCGCTTCCGCAGAAAGCTCTGACCCTTGCCCCGTCTCAAAGTACATGATATTGGGCCCTGTAGCTCGACCTTCCTTGAGTCCTAAAGCATAGGCCTCGTCGAGAATGGCAGCATCGATGCCAAAGGCTTTATTCCCCGCCTCTGTTCCGGCGAGGGACTGGAATAGTAGGTGAACCGGAGCACCCTTGCGTAAAGCCTTCATCTGTGTGGTGATGTGTGCAAGGACACATATTTGAGTCGGAACGTCCCAGGTCTCCATGAAGTTATATAGATTCTCAAGACTGCGAATCGTTGCTGGAAGTGTATCATCTACGGGGTTAAGTCCGATGACAGCATCTCCAATTCCATAAGCTAAGCCTTCGCGCACACTAGCCAAGATTCCATCTACACCATCTGTAGGATGGTTCGGCTGTAACCGTGAGGCTAGCCTTCCCACCCCACCAATGGTGGTGTTGCAGTGGGCAAGGTTATGAATCTTTGAGGCTCCAAGAATCAGATCGAAATTACTCATGAGTTTAGCGACTGCGCCTACCATTTCTGAGGTAAGCCCCCTGCTCAGACGTTGAATATCAGCCCCTGTCGTCTCCGTCTTAAGAAGGTGTTCTCTAAACTGGGCAACTGACCAATTCTTGATCGTGTGGTAGATCGGCTCATTGACATCAGCATCAATCACACGGGAAACTTCGTCGATTTCAAGAGGGACTACAGGATTTTTTCGCAAATCTTCAAGGGTCAGCTCCGAGAGTACCCTCTTAGCTGCAATCCGTTCTGCTGCATTTTCAGCAGCAATTCCTGCCAAGATATCTCCTGACTTAATTTCGTTTGCTTTAGCCAGAACTTCCTTCACATCCTTAAAGGCAAAGGTCTGGTTGAAAAGCCGTGTCTTTAAAATCACTGTCTCACATCCCTTCACTTGGGCTCTATCTGACAAATACTAAGGTTTTAACAATGACAGGTACTGCCTCCTCATAGGGTAGAGGCTTAGCAATATCTATGAAATCTCCTAAGGAAAGCTCGATTCCATCGAGACACACCAGTGGGATTTCTCCCAGCTGCTTTCTCAAGGACTGACCTAACACCTTGGCTATGTCTTGCTGAGTGATTACCACCTTTGGCAATCCGTTGATGCGTTTAAGCTCCGAGGCTAAATTATCAGCGCATGCAGAGATCGTTGAAAAATTCGTATCTGGCAGCGGAGGGACAATCAGGGCTAGCGTCTTATAAAGTCCTTCGACAAAACTTTCCGCGTTTTTATGCCAGACAAAATCTTGCGTCTCTGGATCAATCTCAGGATAAATTGCTGGCAAGTTGCGCAACGGAAGGGTGTCAGGTCCGACTGCGACGGTAGACCCAGATACATTAATGGTGTGTGCCCCTGCTCCAAGCACGGTTGCATGAAGTGTTTCACTCGCCTCAAAGACTTCTATGGCCCTGAATAGACAACTTTTCCTGAAGGCCTCTGCCAACAACGGTCCTACATCTCCATACATCCACCAGGTATCAATCCCTGGCTGGTAGATGTAGCGAGCCACTCCTCCTGAGAACACTATCCCATCTAAGGTTAGATTAGGGAGAGAGTTGCTCATGACTAAGGCTTCATCCATGGGATCTAAGGGTTGGTGCAAAATCACCTTTTCCACCGCTCTTACCATCGCTTTGAGGGCTTTGCCCACGACTCGCGCTTCTTCTTCTTGAGAGTGAGCCTCTGAGGAGAGAGAAAGGTGCTTGAGTACCTTTTGCGCGGGAGGGCTGATGTAGCTTAAACGATGTGTGAGAGAGCTGACTTCAAAAAGGCGACCGCCAACATTGACACAAGCCGTGCCTAGGCACTTTCCCGACTTAAAAATGGCGATGTTCGTCGTTCCTCCACCGATATCAATGTTCGCGATACAGGCATGTCTCTCTTTAGAAAGCTCTTCTGCTCCTGACCCTTTCCCTGCAATAAGGCTTTCAAGATCAGGACCCGCGGTTGCCACCACGAAATCCCCTGCATAATCGGCGAGGGAATGGATGATTTCAGAGGCGTTCTCTTTTTTGGCCGTCTCCCCCGTGATGATGATAGCACCGGTTTGAATCTCTTCTGAACGAATTCCAGCGCGTTGGTATTCCTGATCAACGATCTTACGAATTCCAGCGCCATCCACACGCTCTCTCTCCAGAAAGGGGGTAAAGTAGACATTTCCCATGTAAGAAACCGTTTTATGAGTCACCTCGACCTTTGGCACCTGGCTGCCTGGCATGATGTTCGCCAGAGTCAGACGGGAGATGACCAGTTGGGTCGTGGTGGTCCCAATATCAATCCCCACGCTGGTTAAGGTGAATTCTTTTTGCATGGCTATTTAGTAGACTCTGAGCCCTTAGTTTTGGTCGGTTTTTCCTCTATCGTCGGCAGTTTAGGAAGGATCTGCTCAAGCTCTGGATGAGGACGTGGAATGACATGGCAACTGATAAGCTCTCCTACACGTTCGGCGGCGACAGCCCCAGCATCCACAGATGCCTTAACGGCTCCTACGTCCCCTCGAACCATAACCGTTACCAAAGCTCCGCCTACCTTCACCTTACCAATCAGAGTAACATTGGCTGCTTTGACCATTGCATCAGCTGCTTCTATTGCTCCGACAACACCTTTTGTTTCAACCATCCCTAGAGCAATCAGTTCATCTTTTGTTGGCATAATTTTAAGCTCCTTTCTTGTTACGCATGTTTTAATCCTCAGAGGGAGTAAAAACTCCCTCTAAAGAGAATAACCTCATTGTTTATTGATCGAGTTCGTCTAAAACGCCAAACTCCTCATCGAACGGCCGGATATTTTTATTACCCCAGATGAAGTAATAGACAATAGCTACGGCATAAATCAGAAGTACATATATGACCACTGTCATACTGGAAATCAAGACAGCATACAAGCAGAACAACAGCATGATCATACTGATGGCTGGAACCAATGGATAGGAAACCTTGAAGGGACGGTTAAGTGCAGGTTCTTTCTGTCTCAGGATAAAGAGACTAATGAGACTCAACAGATAGAGCATAACTGAACCGAATACGGAAATGGTGATAACTGTAGAAGTAAGTCCGGTAACAGCTGCACCTAAGCCGATAAGGCCAGGGATCAGCAGAGCCCAAACGGGTGTATGGCGTTTTGGGTCAACATAGGCTAAGAATTTAGGCAAGTAGCCTGTGCGAGCCATGGCGTAGGTTTGGCGGGAGTAGCCGACGATAATGCCACTTAAAGAAGCAATAAGGCCGAATAGTCCAATGATATTGACTAAGAGAGCAATAATGCTCCCTTCACCGTATACTGAAGCGAGTGCGGCAGGCAGAGGGAAGTCAAGTGTAGCAACTTTGGTATAATCGACAATCCCGGCAGTTACGAACAGGGTCAAAAAGCCCATGATCATGAGTGTTCCCATACCGCTGAGGAAGCCCTTAGGAATGTCTTTTTGCGGATTAACCATTTCTTCCGCAGCCATAGCTCCACCCTCGATAGCAAGATAGAACCAGATGGCAAAAGGTACGGCTGCCATAATTCCTCCCGTTCCAAAGGGAAGAATGGGTGCAGCCATCAAACGCGTCATGGCGAAGTGAGGTGCCGCTGCAATCCAGAAAATGACCAAACCAACTAGGGCAATCACTGTAACAATAAGTTCAAACGTTGCAGAGGTCTTCATCCCTAAATAGTTGAGAAAGATGAAGAACAAGAAAGCGACCACAGTCGCCACCATGGCAGGGACGGCAGGAATAAGGAAGTGGATATAACCGCCTACAGCTAAGGCGATGGCCGGGGGGGCAAAGACAAATTCGATCAAGCAACTAAGACCAGTAATAAAGCCCATGAAAGGTCCCATAGCTCGACGGGCATAGGCGGAAGGTCCTCCTGCGTGCGGGATCATCGTTGCCAATTCGGAGTAAGAAAGAATAAAGGTCACATACATAATCGTAACAGGTATCATAGCGATGGCTAGACCGATCGGTCCTCCAGCACCGTAACCATAGCTCCAGCCGAAGTAATTCCCTGAAATAACGAGTCCAACGGCTAGTGCCCATAAGTGGATAGGCTTCAATACGCGTTCAAGATGGGCCTTCTCTGTGCTTGCTGTTGCGAGATTGAGATTGCTTTCGCTCACAAAATTTCCTCCCTTTACTTTCTAAGAATCAAATGTTTGGGCTGCCAACAGTTCGTATCCCTCTACCCCCCTTTCAAATCTCTATACAAAAAGCCCCTCAACCCATCCACATGTGGACGGGTTAAGGGGCTTTATTGCCCAATATTCCATTGTAAGTAGAAAACCTATGGTTTTATAATTTTGCCACCCAGTCTAAGAATTTCTTCTGAAAGTTGGGCGACAGTGATTCTGCGATCCATGGATAAACGAAGCATCTGTTGGTGGGCATCATATTCAGAAACTCCCAATTGCCTTGCTAGGACTGCTTTCGCGCGGGCATGAAGTTTTTGATTTTGAAGTTCTTTTTCCGTGTTCCTAAGATGTTGCCGCATGGATTGCATTTCTCGCCAACGCGCATAGGCAATTTGAAGAGCGGGAAGAACCTCTTTTTCCTTAACAGGTTTCACCAGATAGCCATAGACAAATACCTTTTCAGCGCGATTAATGAATTTAGGTTGGCTATACGCTGTTAAGAGAACAACGGGAATATTCAGGGTATGAAGGACATGCGCCACTTCAATTCCATCGAGTCCTGGCATCATTACATCGAGGATGGCTAGATCAGGTTTGTGAACTTTTGCTAATTCTACAGCCTCTTCACCATTATTGGTGTCAGCACAGACTCGATGCCCTGCCGCTTCCAGCATTTCCTTAAGATCAAGACGAATGAGTGACTCATCCTCAGCAATCAATAGAGATAAGGCTTTCATCTTATGTCCTCCAGTTAAGTCTCCAGATCAATTGGGAATAGCAACAGTTGCACGTGTCATCTCATCGATGCGTTTAATTGTGAAGGTTCCTGCCAATTGGTCTCGAATGAGTGAATCTACAATCTGTAGTCCTAAGTGTTTGCTTTTCTCTGGAACACTCGTACTTGCAAAGCCTGGACCGTTATCCTCCACAGTGACTTGAAGGATGTGATTGCTTTCCGAGATAGACATTTTCAGTTTCCCTTTTTTAACTTGACTCACTCCGTACTTAAAACTATTCGTCAAAAGTTCATTTATGACTAAGGCTAGCGGGACAGCTTGTTTGCTGGAGAGAAAAAGCTGGTTCCCTTCGACGATAGTTTCAACCTCATGCTCGGGAGGAAGAAAGCTCTCCACCAACCCCTGCATAAGGAGTTGCGATAATTCTATCAAATCGATTTTATCCCAGCTCTGAAGTGCAAAAACCTCATGAACTGTAGCAATCGTCATGATTCGGTTAATACTGGCCGCAAATTCTGTTTGGACCTGTTCCGAGTTTGAGCGACGAGCTTGTAAACGCAAAAGAGAAGCGACACTTTGCAGATTGTTCTTCACGCGGTGATGAATCTCGCGGATAATTGTGCTTTGTGCATTTAATTCTTGCTCTTTGCGCCGAAGGTTTGTGATATCCTGATAGGATACAACACATCCATTCATATCTCCATAACTAAAAAGTGGATGAGACTGAAACAGATATGTGTTTTGTAATATGGTGATCTCGATGGGGTTCTTAAGACGCTCAATCACAGAATCCAAAGATTCACAATTGAGAAGTTTAAAGAAAAAGTCCTGGCCTAAAGGATCACTACCCAGGATGTTCTTATACATTTGGGCAGCCGCATAATTGGCATAGGTAATTTTCCCTTGCTTTTCAAGGATGAAAATTCCACTCCCTAGCCAATCTTCAAAACCTGATTCCGTGGCTGAGAGAAAAACCAAGGTGCTACTGAGACGTTCAGCAGTTTCGCTAAGAAGTTCGACATGTTCCTCTTTTTCCAGATCCTTGGTAATATCCTTTTCCATAATCAGCACGCCGATGATTCTACTCGACCTGTTAAAAATCGGCACTACGGTTTGTGCTATGGGAATTCCTTCTTGGCTAATTCCCCGTAAGTCGCTACAGGGTTCTTGGGTATGGAAGGTTCGAAAAACGGCAGGTTCACTCGTCGCAGTGGCTATTTCACTAACGACTGAGCGTTTATAAAGTGAAGTCGCCTTCTGAGGCTTAGCCCAAGCCAAGACGATGGCATCTTCACCGTTATGGGTGAGGGCATCGATAAAGATATCGGTGTCCGTCAAATTCGCAGTATAGGGAATCTCCTCAGCTAAGCGTTCTAAAATCTGGATATCCTCACCTGATAAGGCCGTAAATTCCTTACAGAGCATTGAGAGTACTGAATCACTCATCGAAAGCTCTCCAATCGCTCCCTTAGTGCCTCTATTCCTCTTGCTTCTATAACTGAAGTTGCGAAATAGGGTGCAGGAATACCAGCATACTTGAGAAAATTAGCCGCCTGCTCTTCGTCGGCCTGATCGAGATCCATTTTAGTGATGACCCCAATGATGGGTTTATTGAAGGCTTTTGCAAAATTAGGAGGATAATTGGTTCTTTTTTTAGTGGCATCCTGTAAAGCCCAGATCTCTGAGACACGACGACTCGAATCTGTAAGCACATGATAATACTGCGGAATTTCAAGGTACTCTCCTGGACAATCGACGAAAAGCGTGGAGAAATCCAGCATTTGGGTCTTGCGATAGCGGAGCTCTTCTCGCAGAAGGGTTTGTTTCAGGGAGGTCTTTCCGGCACCGACTCCCCCGATCAGTAAAATTTTACTCACTTAGCTTCGCGTAATCTCTGGCGCTGCAAATCCAAGAATCTCTACTAGGGTGTTGACCGCTGCTCGGATAGCGGCTTCCACACTTGCGACATCTCCTGTAAAAACAAGTGAGCCGGTAAAACGATCAAGGAAACCAATCTCCACATCCCCGGCCTTGCTAGCTGCATCAGCAGCAATAATAGCTGCTTCACTTGGAGTGATCGTCATTATCCCAATGGCTCCATTAGTGGTAATCCCTAGCAATTCTGGAATATCTCCCTGTGGATTCGGAATAATATGAGCCATGGTGACCTGTTTACCTGGGACATATTCCTGAATCATTCTCTGTTTCTCCGACATGCTGCCACCCGCTCATCTAAAGAATTTGGATCATGCACTCTATCTATCGGATTTATTTTTCTGAGTAACTATTCGCTCAAGAAGTTCTAAATCCTTCAATTTTCTGACAGACTTGAATATTTTTTTTAGCGTGTTTGTTCAAAAACTGTCGTCTCTATTTGCTACTCTAATTATTCTCAGCTCAAATAAAAGAGCCCTCCTTACGTTGAACGCAGGAGAGCTCACCACACTTGTTAAGATTTCTAAGCCTTAGAGACTGGTTTTGAAAAGTTAATAACCATCCCAATAGCCATAATTACTATGAAAATGATGAGGTAGAAGAGAACTGCCTTGCCATGGGCATAATATGCAGCAGTTACCATAAAGACACAAGCACATATCGCAAGCGATGGCATGAGGAAACGTTTGAAGAAGTTCAGCGACTTTTCCTTTTTCATCATCATGATGAAAATCGGGATGTACATAGCGTAGAGGGTAACAATGGGAAGTTCTGAGCTATCAAAACTAAACGGACCAAACCACGGTACGGGTACCAGATTTGCACCATAGAAGTAGACAAGCCATGCCCCGCAAAGCAGAACACCTAATATAGATGAGTTTGTCGGCATATTGGTATTAATGTCTATGACTTTGTAGATTTCCGGTTTTGGTCCCATACCTCTAGCTGCAAGTGAGTAGAAACCGCGGGTGCAGCCAATCATCAAACCATTTAAAGTTCCCAAGCAAGAAATTACAACGAATACGAACAGAACAGAACCTCCCATATTTGTGAATACATTAGAGAAGGCCAGTTTTGCTCCCGTTTCGCCGCCTTTCATCATAACGCTGTTTTGAACAGCTCCGGCAAGCCCGGTATAGTACAAGATGTAGATCAGTGCCACAAACATTGTTCCAAAAGTCAGTGCCCGAGGAAGGTTTTTCTTGGAATCCTTGAGTTCAGCATTGATAGTGGTTGCAATAATCCATCCTTCATATGCGAAGGCAGTAGCAACAACAGCGGTGAACATTGGGTTAGTGCTCTTCACATCGGCGATGACGCCACTTGTGAAGTTGCTAACCAAAACTCCGTTACTTAGACCAGCAATCGTCCCAAAGACTGCCATCAGAACCAGAGGAATAAGCTTAATAATAGTCGTTGAGACCTGAAACTTGCCTGCTAGCTTGGGAGAAAGGGCATTTAAAGCATAGCTTCCAATCAGGTAAAAACCAGCAATAGCCATTGCTTCGCCACCAACTATACTCCAACCCAGTAATACACAGGTATACCTCGCAGAAACCCAGGCAAGTACAGAGGTTAGCGACGGATAATAAATAGCAGCCATGAACCAGCCGATAAAATAAGCATAATTGCTGCCGAGAGTAGCCTCAGCATAGTCAACAACCCCATTTACTTTTTCATACCGAGTGGCCATCGTTGCGAAAACATAGGCGCAGACGATCATGATGATTCCGCCAATGATCCAGGCCAAAATACCCAGCGGAAGATCCCCTCCGGTAGCGACTAATATTTTTTCAGCTTTAAAGAATACACCGCTACCTATTACAATCCCGATAACCATGGCTATTGCGGTCAAAAGACCATACTTTTTCTGCAGACCGTGTTCCATAAGCAGTTCTCCTCATCCTCTTTAGATTTTTTTGCCAGAAAGGAATCAAATGATCAATCTTAAATCTTAAATCTTAGAAATTCTTCAAGATTTTCATATTCACTAGATTAGCAAAAACTATGACTTTATTCAATCAGTTTATAACCGATGACGAAAATAAGATGACTCAACCATTCCTTAAGAAAATCAATAAAAGGACTTGCCTTGACGAGGTGAGCCCTTTCATCTTCGATAAGTAAATTCTCAGGTAGAAATTCACCTTACCAGCCTCTCTGCAGAATCGGCTATTTGCCTATTAATTGACTTTCAACATAATAAATAACCTCACAATCACAGTGCCCACCGTTCTTTTTAAAAACCTCTAATATCTCGTTTATTTTTCCTCGGGTGAAATTCATCTGAGTAAGTATCTGGTTGCTCAGGCGTAAGGTATGATCGCAGGTTAATCCTGAGAGTTTCTCATTCAACCTATAAAAAAACATTCTATGAAAAAGTAGGCTCAATAATTCGGAATCCTTGTTTAAACTTGCCTTCTCATTATTAAATAGAGCGTCATATTCTAGATTTGCCGTTTGTAATCCAGAGACAAGTCGACGAGTAACTTCCTCTTTGATTAATCTTCGGTCTTTTAAAACCTCTTGCTCAGGGGTTAGTTGTTCCCTGAGTTCCCTTCGCTTTTCTATATTAGCCGTCCTTTTACTAATACCTAGTGACATGAACATCGCTCCCTAATCTGATGTTTGAAATGTAATTTAAAGCTATATAATAGTTATAGTTTCCGGTTTTATCTGTTTTAAAACGGATAAAGCATGACTAAAAAGAGCCACTCCAGGGAGCGACTCTTAACTTCTTTATATATTCCGAATAACAAGCACTTCATCGGATTTTGTACAGATACTATCGATACATGCAACAACATAAACTCTGCCCAGAGTGCCTGGCGGTACATGCCAAAGAACCTCTGCAACACCGATAACTGCACTGGGGCAGTCAACACCTATTAGACTGGCTAAATCGCAGGCTTCTGTACCGGTAGGCTCCAGAAAGAAGAAGGCACGTGAGACGGGTCGGTTAAACGTGGCTCTGACAATAACCCGAGCGATAAGCTGAACAGCGCCATCCACTGTAGGAAGCTGTTGACCTGTTTCTGTCAGGAACCGAAGGGATAGGACTCTTAATTGATCCTCTGGCTGGGGTTCAGTCGGTATGCAAATTGCTTGTCCAACGAAGATTAGATTTGGATTGATGATTTGTGGGTTTACATCTAGAATCTGTTGGACTGTTACTCCAAATCGACGAGCAATAAAGAACAGAGTATCCCCGGCCTGGACAGTGTATATCTGCCCTTGACAATTTTCCATAGTGCTACCTCCTCGTATATGTTATAATTCAGCATATGCAGGAGAAGGCTAGAATGAAAAGGGAGATATAAGCATGACCGCACCTCAGTTATTATTCTGCCACAAGAATTTTACTGACCTCTGCAATATATAGCGTGTGGTAATCTTGATCAGGATAAAATTGATGATCGAGACCTTGGTCAATAAAATACTCGGGTTTTATTTCTTGAGCATAGAGTTTCTTACACAAGAGTATCATATTCGCTTCTTCAAAATACGGAGTCCCATTATCCTCTGCATTAATTACGGTTAAATCAGAGGTTTTTATCTTATCGGTATCTCTACCCGATACAGATCCAAGATATCCTAGCTGCTTTTTGTAGCTCATATCAAAAAAACTAAGAGAAAAGGTGCTCGATTGATCGACAAACTCCTTCGTGTAACGTTGGGGGCGAATCACAACATATACCACACTCTTATTCCACATCACACCGAAGCCGCCCCAAGAGGCCGTCATAGTATTGACACTTCCGTCCTTCTCAGCGGTAATTAGCATCCAATCTTTGTCTAATAGCTTAAACGGACTATGCTCAAATTGATCATGGGTAATCTCTCTAAATTTGCTCATGTATCTGATTCTCCTTTAACTTTAGTTTATAACTCCCTTAACACAGTTAAGCCACCTAATGGCATATTTCAGTGTAGATATTGAGTGCATTTCTCTAAGAAGGTCTTAATGGTTTTCTCCTCCTCTTGCTTTTTTTCAAGGGTTAACTCTCCTCTCCCCAGCCTATCACATAATCCAAGTAAGGCTATTTCGTCAACTGAGACTTCAGCCTTCATCCTTTTAATATCTGCAAAAGGCAACCCCTTGGCAACAAAGAGAATTTGCATATGCCACCTTACCATTTTAGATACTTGATTAATAAATGTGTCATCATTGATCAATTCCTTGAGAAATTTAATGGAAAGTTTCTCTCCCCATTTGTCATGGTCGTAGGCCGTTATTTTACCCTTTCTTACCTGGGTTGTGGGAGCTTTACCCAAATCATGGAGCAAAGCTGACCACATAAAGACCTTTGGATTTTTGCTAAGATGTTTCCTTTCTGCTGCATTATCAAGAACTAACATCGTGTGGTTCCATACATTACCTTCCGGGTGATGTTGCGGAGATTGAGGTACCTTCTTTAGGTCACCCAGAAGTGTGAATGGGTACTTTTCTTCAAATATTCCTACTTTGCTTAATTCTGTTATGTAGTTTGATGGTTTAATGTCACTCATGAGACGAGCATCGAATTCCGTAAATGTTGGCATGTCAATTTGCTCCAATTATAGAATATTTGATTCTAGTTTGCCCGAACCCTTCATTATTAATTCTCTAATTGCAGCTGGAACCTTCTCGTTACTGCTCACCACCTTCTACTCAGACCTAAATTTCTTAAGATACTCAGCTATAGATCGAGTCATTTCCAGAGAAAAGTCTGACATGTATTTCCGCTTGCAGAGTGCTTTAATAGTTGCGCTGATATCCTTATCTGCCAACCCTAATTTTTCATTTAATGTGCGATGCATCTCCTCATGTTCTTCCTTATTAAGTCTTTGATATTTGTTTTCGAACACGATATACTTCTTTTCAAAACGGGCAGGCTTTTTTCTCTTCTTTTGGGACGGTGTAGGATAGCCATAAACAACCATAGCCGCAGGCATAACATACTCAGGAAGTTCCAATAACTCTCTAACCGTTTCACAGTTCTCAACAATATCCCCGATGTAACAGGAACCAACTCCTAGAGATTCTGCTGCAACGACAGTATTTTGAGCAGCTATGAGGGCATCAGCACAGGCAAGCAGAATGTCTCCCTCCCCTGGTTTTCTGGGTTTACACTCTGCATAGCAAAAGGCATCAAACCATCTCTGATAATCAGCAAGAAAAATAAGCACCAAGGGCGCCTTAGCAATAAAAGGTTGATTATCACAGGTTATGGCTAGTTTTTCTTTTAATAATTGATCACTGACATCAAGGATAGTATAGAGCATCATGGCTCCCGCAGTCGGAGCTTCAAAGGCAGCGTTTAGAATTTCCTTCTTGGTCTCCTCATCGATTGGCTTGTTTTCAAACACTCGAACGGATTTCCTTGCTTTTATTTGTCTTAAGACCTCATTCATAATATCTCTCCCTTCAGTTAGTTCGAAAATAACGGATGCGCTACACATTATCGCGAGTCCTATTTAGACCCAATTTCTCTTAGAATAACGTCGAAAAATCATACTCATCCATTTTACTTTCCGTAATTCCTAAAAACTCTGTTCTGATATTGAACTCTTGTAGCAGAGCAATAAGCACTTCCATGAAAATACCTGGACTCAATTTATAATGAAGCCCTTCTTTTAGGCAGTCGAAGTTATCCCGTTTTGAAAGTTCTCCACCCCATTTCTCAGAGCAATAGGAAAATTCCACTCCACAGCTGGGGCTTCCGTTGATACCGATGACATAATTCACATTGTAGTCATTATTATGGTATTCCATGACCTGCATCATAATTGGCTTTAATACCCTTTTGCAATGTTCCTTATAGAACGGATTATCAAATTGCTCTCTTACATGTCCCCAACGTCGAAGACCGTAATCTATCTCAGGACAGGGAAGCTGAATAATGCCATAATCCTTTTCGATAAGAGGATACAGGACTTCCTTGAGGGGGCCTTTGCGCTTACAGGACCCCTCCACTTTCGAATTGCAGTTGAGTATGCAATGACTGACCAGACATAGCTTTTTTCTTTCTTCCATATCCTTCGATCCTACCCTTTACTTGGTTTATGCCTATTCATGAATAGCTCCATTAAATAATTTTTAAAGAGTCTAATTTAGTAAGAAAAATGGCATTTAGATTCGTTTTCCTTAACCATGATGACCTATAATTATTTCGGCATAGTTACGCGAGTCATCTCTTTTTGATGTTTTGCACAGTAGATCTGCCAATTGAATTTAGTGGGATGAGTTAAGCAGTATCGCGCAGCCCGTTCGGAGACTGGTTTTTGGCAAAGAGTACAACGAATATCTCCATATTGGGGGCTCTTCTGCAGTCTTTGCTTGCGTAACCGAGCGGAATATTCGTTACGAATATTGGGGTCACAAATATTGACCTGCATGATCTGGTTAGCAATTGCGAGAACTTCTTCGTCGTTGAGCACTTCCGATAGAGTCTGTGACAGTTTGAGGATAGCGGCGAGGATATCAATATCGTAAACTACAGATCCTGAAATCACTTTCAGATTACAGCGGCAATTAAACGTCACATAGGAGAAAATCGGTAAAGACTCCTCGAGTTTAGCTTGTTCTTTTAGAACTTTAATACGGGTTTGGTTCTCGAGAAGTGGATTGGGAAACGTTTTTACGCGCCAGGTAATCGCCTGATACCAGTAGGGATCTGTTTCTTCGCCAATGATTATTCCCGATAGATTATTAACCTCGAGCATAAAAAGACCATAGGGAGATATGACAATATGGTCAATGTGTATAAAACCCTGCTCAGTCTTTAATAAGAGATTACGCAAGAGTTTAAAGCTTCTAGGCAGATGACCCAATTCAACTTCGATTTTGTATTCGCCGATTTCATTTTTTCTTTGACTTTTACACCGTGGCGATTCCCTCTGGCTTGAACCTTTAATGGCGAAGTAATTGGTTTTATATTTTCGGCATGGGATAAGCTGTTGGGGCACTTCTGGCTCAGGAATTGGATTTATGACTTCACATTTTCTTTTCCAAAAAAACAAAGAATAACCCCCCTATTTTGCTTTTTTTCTCGACATAGCGGCTGGAAGGATTAGGGAACATTTGGATTTCTGTATTCTGTAGGGGGGGCTAGCACTTTCGAATAATACTGTTATCTAGTTTTAGTTTGCCTCATTTTTCGGGAGCAGATTCCAGGCTTTCCCTAACCATTCTATAACCATAGGTTGCTCACCTTTATTTTCCTGTACGGTCGAAGAACTTTTGTTACCTTATACTCTGTTGGAACGACAGTATAGGTTGCAGCTTGATTTGAAGAACATAATGTTGGACTAATCGGAGAATCCAAAAAAGACTTTAGTATGCATTGGTAATGCACACTAAAGTCTTTTAGCTTATGCCTTTGCAAATAACTCTCGATACTAAGCATAGGATTGAGCCAGCAAATTGACTCTTAACGTATAAGTTATACTTTCGCCTTAGCAGTGGGGGTAGAGTACCGCAAGAGTTACTGTTTGCAGGGAAAGGATAATAACTTGTTTATATCGCTTGGTCCTTGTTTTCTATATTTACTTTTATTCGGCCAAAATCTTTGCGCCAAAGAATAAATGAGCAAACAACACCCATAAGTATCATAAAAACATGAAGCCAAAGGACAGCTTGGAATGCATTGACCGGATAGGGTTTCATGCCTCCAGAAATCGCATTGATAATGATTCCCCAGAGCTGTTGGAAAAGCCCTGCTCCGAAAATCCAGGCAAAACTATTCACAATTCCCATTGCAGTTCCTAGACGCTGCGTCGGCATTACTTCACGAATGAAAATAAATGTTGTAGATACGACAAGCATCTGTAACGCTCCCATGAGGAAATTAAAAACAATTAAAGTTGAAGTACCGATGGTGGCAGACTGTAAGGTGATGACTAACCAATTGAGTAAGAATAGAATACAACCAACCAGCATGGTTTTCTTAGACCCTATTTTTCCTACCACAGGACCACTTAAGATGCAACCCACAAAAAGTCCCCAAGCATACCAAACAAGGATACCGCCACTTGCCGCCTTGGATAACCCCAATACATCCGCCAGATAGATTCCTTCCCACATTGAACCGAACGTCTGCGAGCTAGAGTTTACACCGAGAGTGAGTAAACCAATCAGCCATAAGACCGGCATTGCGAGAACTGCTTTAAAAGGAACCTTTTCCTCCTTAATCTGCTCGTTTGAGATACCGACTACTAATGTTTCCCCATGCAACTCATCAGGTGTAAGCAAGCCTCTTTGGGCAGGCTTATCTCTTAATAATATGTAAGCTATGATCGCCAACACTAAAGAAAAGATTCCTATACCGAATAAAGCCGACCTCCAGCCAACAGAACCCATTAATGAACGCAAAGGCGCTGTGCCTAGGACACTACCAAGGGAGCCCAGTCCCATAAATAGTCCCCATAGAAAAGGATATTGTTTGGTTGTGAACCAGACGGAGATTATTTTGGCTCCCCCAATCAGAAAACCTGATACAGCCACTGCTAAGAGGATGCGGCCAATAATCAATGTGGTGAAGTTTGTAGCCATACCGAAAACTACTGCCCCAATCGCTGCAATGATGAGGATTATCGTTAGTCCGCGACGGGCTCCTAAACTATCCAATAAAGTACCCACAGGGGCTTGGGCAAAGGCATAAATCCAAGTAAAAGCCATTCCCATAAAGCCAAAAGAAACTGCACCTAATGAAAGTTCTTCCATTAGATCGGGGCCCATGATTGCGGGTGTAATCCGATGGAACAATGTAAGCATATAAGCTAAAACGCAAATCACATACATTGGCCACTGTAAAACCCTTAATTTGCGAAGCATCTCACTTTTACTGGAACTGTTCATTCAATTCCCTCGCTTTCAAGGAGAGTAATTATTATATTTATCCGCTTTGCAGGTTGGATCAAGATTCGTCAGCTTGTACAGCGGCGAATCTTAATCCAAATCCATTACTCTTGTCTATTTTTTAGGTTTATCTGCTCCACACTTTTTGCATACAGCTTCTTTGGTGGAGTTAAAGGTTTCACATTTCTCGCATTTCCAGATCAATTTTTCAGCCGGTGGTGGTCTAAAACCACCTTTTTCCTGACGACTCATGAAACATGCCTCCCTTTAGGGTAAGATTTATTATAACCACTAGGTTATAAACTTAAATTATCTGGAAAACAGAACCATCGTAGGTTTTTCAGCCAATTTCTCAGATAGTTCTTTGATTGTTCCATAAAACATGATTCCAGACTGGCAGTGGTGTACACACGTTGGCAATCTGCCTTCGCCTACTCTCTTTTCACAAAGGTCGCACAGTTCTGTTGGTAAGGGGAGATAGGTCCAGGACCATTTACCGTTAATATTTTCCCGCGGACCGTCTTCTAAAACTTTGATGCCGAATTGTCCTACGGGTAAACCTAATTCTTTTTTACAAGCGACTTCACAGGAATGACAATTGGTACAGAATTCATAATCAATTAATATCCCATAACGCGCATTATCTTTTGACATAGCCGAAACCCCCTAACCTAGTCACTATTTCAGTCGGTGTTACTTGATCATTCTCTGGTACAACTTTGTAAACCTTACAGATGGTTGATTTATAAGGAGCACCATAATGAGTTGGACCATGGACACCCATCGTCGTTAAATTGTTAGAGTTACTGTCAAATACTCCAAATAGAACGGGTTCTGCACCTTGCTTCTCTGGGAACCACCATCCATGGCGTGCCCTAACAACTTTTGGATCAAGGCCATAATTAAATTTGACTCGTTGTTTGCATTTACCACGCTTGTTTTCCATCCAAGCCCAGTCGCCTTCCTGAAGGCCCAATAGTTTCGCTGCTTCAGGGTTTATCTCCATCTCAGGTTGAGGATGAACTTCTCGCATGGTTGGGAGTTGGCGATGTTCAGAGTGGAATAGACCAATTTGTCGGTGTCCTGTCGTTAATATGAAGGGATATTCCTCCATGAGCTCTGGTGTGGAGTTAGGACCTTCATAGGGTTCCATATGATGGGGTAGTGGATCAAATCCCCAGACATCAAACAAAGGTGAGGAAACTTCATATAAGCCAGTTGCAGTTACAAAGCCAGGTTGACCATCTTGACGCATTAGGCCTTTTTCATATTTCTTATAGGTGTAGTTCCAATCCCACCAGTCATAAACTTTGTGCGTCAGGGTTTCAAAGTCATAGTCTACACCGTTACCATCGTCATATAGCATATCGGTTAACAGTTCTCGAACATCTGCGTATTTATTGAAATACTCCGGATTGATTCTCTTCCCTAGATCAAGAACGATTTGCTCATCTGCTTTGCTCTCATAGTAGGGCTCAGCTGCTTTGGTAATGGTTCGTAAGGGTTGCCACCAGGATCTATAACTGTCGCGTTCTACACTCATCGCAGCAGGCAGTACTAAATCCGCAAACGCTACGGCAGTTGGAGTCATGTAGTAGTCAACGACTACTGTATAAGATACATTCTTCCAAGCTGCATAAACTCTGGGAGCCTCCCCTGCCATATTGGCAATTGGGTTACTTCCATGGACCCATAACATTTGGACGGGATAAGGTTTGCCAGATTCCATGGTTTCCAGAAGTTTATCAGGTGGAATAAATGGTGTATAGCCTGATTCGTGGATTGGAGATTCATAGGTTCCAATACGTTTTTCTAACATCTCTTGGGAAATACACTCTAGGCCACAGCCATATTTTTTTGAACTATTATAAGCATAGCGAAGGAGAACATTGCCACCCGGTATATCCAAGTTTCCTGTGATTGCTACCATGTCAGAAATAGCAGCAGAAGCCTCCATACCCGCTATCTGCATATCGATCGCTAAACCCCATTGAATTCCTGCTGGCTTTGCTTTTGCATACATGCGAGCAGCGTTGATAATTTGCTCTTTCGGAATCCAGGTGATTTCAGATACTTTTTCTACTGGGTATTCTTGAACTCGCTCTACCAATTCATCAAAGCCATAAGCCCAATTATCTACAAACTCATGATCATAAAGATCCTCGTTAATGATGACGTTAAGGAATCCTAAAGCTAGAGCGCAATCTGTGCCAGGCCGAACTTTTAGCCAGAGGTCAGCTTTGGCTGCTAGCCAGGTTAAAGCAGGATCAATGACGATGAGCTTCGTCCCCAGTTTCATCAAGTCAACTAGCCAGTGTCCAACAAACCCATCTCCATTGGAAGCTAAGGGTTCATTACCCCAGACAACTACAACTTCAGGCCGTTTCCATTCAGGATTATCGTAGCGTAAAGGATGGAACTGAGAAGCATCTAGAACCCAACAGTCTCCTTGTTTAATCAAGTTTGCTGTCATGCGAGGTTGGTAACAGGAATCAGCACTTAAGAAACCAAAGGAAAGGTTAGGGCTACCAAAAACTGCACGAGTGATCATCGCAGGCTGCCACATACAATTACGACCTGTTCCTACTAACGATACAATGCCTTGAGGACCTGTTTTTGCTGAGATTTCCTTATGCTTTTCTTCGATCCAATCATAAGCTTCATCCCACGAGATACGTTTCCATTTGTTTTCGCCTTTCTCACCTATTCTCATGAGAGGCCATTTGAGTCGATCATTGTTATAGATTTGCTCAACCATATTTATACAGCGTAGGCATAATCTACCTTGATTATAGCTAAAGTTTGGGTCCCCTTCAATTTTCTCCAATTTACCATCTTTGGTGTAGCAGAGAACCCCACAACCATTATGGCAACCTGGCCCTGTCCAGACAGAAGTGCGAGTTACTTCATACTCGCCTTCTTTCCAGCGCCAATCTTCTTTATAAAGATCTTTGTTATACTCGTTGATCATGTTATATTTTCCCTCCTTGATTTTTTATGAGTAGGTTTGAAAAGACACTTATTCGATAAAACCACCCCCTCAATATCGTCTGAGCTTATCCTTTGACTACTGAGTAGCAACCCGCTTTCAAGAGAATTATTCCTTTTTGAGATTAGGTTTCTTGGGACCAGCTTGCGGAATATTGGCTTGATTTGAATCGGCCTGTTCAGGTTCAGGTAGTTCAGCGCCACACTTCTTGCAAGTTTTATTGGTCGGTGGATTAAAAACATTACATGCTGGACATCTGCTCATCAATTGGTTAAATGACGGGGGTCTAAAACACATTGTATATTCCTCCTTGTTAATTCTTGAAACTATGAACATGTACATTGACATATATTGCATATTGCGTGCCAACATAAAAAAATGGCCCATTGGGCCACTATTTGATTCTTTACTTCAATTTACAAAGTTTAAAAGTGAGCGATTTTTAGAATTACCGTTTTCTTATGAGAAAGTGCACACAAGTATTTACGATCATTAATCAATACGATTTCCTAATAACACAAAAATGAGCTTCCTTAATTTTAAGGAAGCCCATCCTCTATTTTCTGCCCAATATATCGATACCGTCTTAGGGGTTGTTTTATTAATCAGTTAAAAATTCCATTCTCTACTCCCGCAAAATATACCATATAGATAGTATTTTATTGTACTATTCTCCTATATCAATATTAAGCTCTTTTGCTTTCCTGTATAGCGTTGACTTAGCCATTCCCAACAATTCGGAAGCTTTCGTTATGTTATTTTTGGTTTTATATAGAGCATTCTCAATCAGAATTTTCTCCACGATATCAATTTTATAAATAGTTCCCGAGTTATCGCTATTACCTATGGAAATATTTGGGACAACTTCATTAGATAAAATACTCGGTAAATGTTGACATTGAATCAAGTTTGATTGCGCTAAATTTACCGCATAAATTACGCTGTTTTCGAGTTGCCTCACATTGCCAGGCCATGAGTAGTTTTTTAGAACTTTAAGCGCTTCTTCACTGATTTTTGGCGCCTTACGCCTTATTTTACTGCAGTATTTATCTATAAAATAATTAGCCAATACCTCAACATCATTTTCTCTGGCACGTAAAGGCGGTAGCTTAATGGATAGGATAGATAAGCGGAAAAACAAATCACTCCTGAATAAATAATCTTGGTTCATCTGCTGTAAGTCCTTATTTGTTGCAGCGACCAATCTGAAATCAACTTTTTTATAATGGTGACCGCCAATCCTCATAACTTTCTTATCTTCTAATACTCTTAACAATATAGCTTGAACCTCAAGCGGCATGTCCCCTATCTCATCAAGAAAAAGCGTTCCTCCATGTGCAAGTTCAATTTTTCCTGATCTTCCTTTGCGTTCAGCACCGGTAAAGCTGCCACCTTCGTAACCAAATAATTCGCTCTCAATAAGTTCTCTTGGCATCGCTGCACAATTTACGGCAATGAAGGGACCCTGCGGACGGTGTGCATTATGGATTGCTTGAGCAAATAGTTCCTTACCTGTCCCGCTCTCACCGGTTAAAAGGATATTTTCCGATGATAAGGCGAAGCATTTCCCCAACGAGATCGCCTCTTTTATTGCTTTACTTTTTCCGATAATTTTTTCAAACGTAAAAGTAGCAACTGCTCCTGATCTGCTAGTAACCATCTCATTTATTTTTTCCATAGGATTAAGTCTAAGCACTGCACCATCTATGCCTTTACTGATCTTATTATTTAGAGGACGTATATATACTAGGAAAGATCTCTCATCATCATCAATACAAATCGTCTCCTCTATGTCAACAGGCTCCCCCTTGCATACAGCTGTATAAATCTGGTTACTGAAAAAACTATTAATGTGCTTACTTACTATCTCTTCTTCATTAGTATTTAATATACGAGTAGCCTCTTTGTTAATTTTAACAATCATACCGTCACTAGCCAGAACAATTATTCCTTCCTCAATAACAGATAAGGTTACTTCCTGCATATGGTGAGCAGCTTTAAGTAATTCATAACTTTTTGTAAGGCGTAGTTTATTTTCTACTGCTACAGCCATAGCTGTTATGAGACCAAGAGGATACGTACTCAAATAATAAGAATCGTTCGACAGCGGAAATTTTATATGATGACTTAAAACTAAATAACAAGTAATTTCACCGCCTTCATTGATTACAGGCGCTGCCGCAGTACAAGAGTTTTGAAAGACTGTACAATAATGTTCTGGACCTACAATATATACTGGTCGCTTAAGATGCATACTTAAAGTATGAGCGCAGGTACCAACGGTTTCTTCTGTCCATATTTGTCCTATCATCGAAACTTCTTTGCTATTTTTGGAAATTAGCTGTAGCATTTCACCTTCATGAGCTAATAAAACGCCATTCTTATCAAATAGATATAGAGCATAGCTTGACGTCATCATGTCCTTAATTTTAAGGTCTTCAAAAATACACTCAGTAATTTCTATAAGCTGTTTATTCTCATCTATGATTTTAGAAATATCGTGAGAATTTAAATGACCGTTTATTCCCCCCTTGTAGGGACTCACTCCAAAATCACGCGATCTCAACCAAGAATCAGCTACCTCAGTCTTTAAACAAGTGTATCTCTTGAGGTCTTCATCTCTATTTTGAAAAAAAAAATTTTTACATTCCGTTATCTCTTGCCAACTTGCTTTCGATAAAACGATATGCGCTCGGTCTTTATTTTCTTTTTCACTCAAGGCATCCAAATCATCTTTCACGTCTTTCACTTCATGCAATTAAACCCCTCCTCATAAAATAAACCATTAGAACTAATAACTAATATAAAAAATAAAGAAAACTTACGCCTCTTTTAAAATATTAGTATGTTAAAATAACCACAAGAAGAGTGAAGTAAGGTTTAAATCGTAAGTGTTAGGAACAAAATCCTAGGAAAGACTTGATAATAAGAGATGGACGTCGTATTTAGGCTTTTTAGGGATAAAAGATAATATCTGATCAATAATGTGATAAATAATACTATGTTATATAATTTTACCATATGTTTACTTTTTAGCATATAGTTTGTTAAACTAGTAGTCAATTTAATTAATTACATTTATACTGATCCCCATTGAGACCTGCTCCAAGAATGATGAGGTAATCGATTTTGCCTGGAACTGGGCTTTTGTATTATACAATAGTAAGCTTTTATAAGATTAAATGAATGCAAGCAAACCAGAAAATCTAAACGGAAATAAGCTAAGCTTTAGACAACGCTCTTTTAGTACTCACCCAAATTACCACATATTTCATGCATAAATTTAGAAGGAACATAACATATTTTGTCGAATGATTAAAGGATACAGAAACGAAAGCTGAGTTTAGGTTTTTCCTAAAGCGGGGGACTTTTTTATGGGGTGAATCGCGTGCCATACGCGTAGGGCTTACACTTTACGCCCGAATCCGTCAACTAACCTCGTAAGCTAAGAAAGGTGTAAAAGTATGCATTTCTCTCCAATCCTGTCTCGATTAAAAGTTGTGGTACATACTCAAATCAAACGTTTTAATTGGAAATCACCTCGCGTTCTCGGTTGTTTATCGATCACCATTATCCTAGCTGGAGGGCTCACCTATTATTTTACGACAACTACTTCTGCTGCTACCGTAATCCTTAACGGTCAACAGATTGGTTTAGTCCGTAACGTTGATATCGGTAAAAACCTCGTTGAAACGATTCTTGAACAACAGGGTCAGCCCTTTGGTCAAGTTGCCAAAACCCATGACCAAATTGCCTATGAAGCTGTCCGAGTTAATCCAACAGTCTATCTTGAATCTAAACTAGACGAAGAGAAGTTGGCAGATAAATTAAGTTATTATCTTGAGGGTTATAAGGTAGAGGCAGACGGTTCTCCCATCGTATTTTTACCCAGCAAAGAAGATGCTGATAAAGTACTTAAAGACTATGAAGACTATTATGTTAAATCCAGTGAAGAGAACAAGGTAACTTCCGTTAGTTTTGCCGAAAAGTTGAATGTCAAAGCGGTAGAAATCCAACCCGATCAAATGACACAAAGCGATCAAGCTTTTAAAATGCTCATTGACGGTAAAATAACGACCAAGGATTATACTGTCCAAGCCAATGATTCTTGGTGGCTTATTGCCCGCAAAAATGATATGTTGACCGATGAAGTATTAGCCGGTAACCCAGGAACAACTAAAGACACGAAAATAAAGCCGGGACAAATTATCAAGCTTGTTGCTTCAACACCCTATCTTACTGTCGTAAGCGAAGGAACCTATTCAGGTTCTGAAACAATACCCTACGATGTCGTAACAAAAACGGACAGCAGTTTAGGACCTGGCCAAACCAAAGTCACCAAACAAGGGAGTAATGGCACAAAGTTAGTCACCTACTCTTATGTACAAAAGAATGGTATAGACGTTAATAAAAAAGTATTAGAGGAAAAAATCACACAAGCTCCTGTCAATCAAGAAGTAGCAAAGGGCCCCAATAGTCGGCCTGTTACTGTTGCTTATGTTCCCTCGCGTGGAAGTAGCAGTTCTTCATCCCTTGTCGATCGCGCCCTCAGTTTAGTTGGGACAAGCTATGTTTTTGGCGGATCATCTAAAAGCGGCTTTGATTGTTCAGGCTTTACCAAATACATCTACTCGGGTTCAGGGATATCCCTTCCTCGCACCTCCTTTGATCAGTTCGCTTCGGGCTCTGCCATCAGCAAAGATAATCTTCAAGCAGGAGATTTAGTATTTTTTACTACTTATGCTAAGGGTGCCTCTCATGTAGGCATTTATATCGGGGGAGGACGTTTTGTTCATGCCGCAAATCCCAGTAGTGGTGTGAAAACTTCCAGCCTTAGTGATAGCTTTTACTCCTCTCGTTACCTCGGAGCACGCAGGTATTAGAGAGAACAGAACAGCTTTTTCAAGAGCAACCGCAGATGTGGTTGCTCTTTTTCTTTGGGAAAGAACAGGATGTTCTCCCGAACCGAATCACCCTGGTGTCAACGAAATGCTATAATTGAAAAAAGTCGCTCCACGAGCGGCTTTAATTTTTTTCTATTAAGATAAACTACAGTCACTACTGCCCGTCTAAGGAAACAACTCCACCAGCTGAACTTTCCTCACCTGCTGGAGTTGTTAATTATGCGCTAGCCGCCTTTTTAACAGCATCAACAATCTTTTGATAGCCAGTACAACGGCACAAATTACCGGACAGTCCACGGCGAATTTCTTCCTCACAAGGATTCGGTACTTTATCGAGAAGGGCTTTAGTCGCTAAGACCATGCCGGGGGTACAATAACCACACTGGATGGCTCCAACATCGATAAAGGCTTGTTGAATCGGATGGAGATTATCCTCGGTCCCTACCCCTTCGATCGTCAGCATTTCTTTTCCGTCTGCCTGAATGGCTAAGACTAAGCAGGAGTTAACAAGTTCTCCATCGAGAAGCACACTACATGCGCCGCAATCTCCTTCCCCACATCCTTCCTTCGTTCCCGTGAGTCCCAGGACTTCCCGAATGAGGTAAAGCAGTGTCCGGTGTTCTTCAATCTGAATGGCCATCGAGCTGCCGTTTACTGTTAATTCTATCGTTTTCTCGGCCATTGCCTACCCTCCTTGGAACTCGTAAGTGTTCGTAACGCTTCTTGAAGTAAGACGTTCGCTAGATAACTTCTGTATTCCGCAGAAGCCCGGAGATCTGATATGGGAGAAATCTCTTTTTGTACGATCTGACTCGCATCTTCGATCACATCCTCAGTAAGCTTCTGACCCATTAGAAAATCTTCGACTTTTCTTATGCGAATAGGGGTAGGGGCGATCGATCCTAAGGCCACACGAACTTTTGAACAGGAGTTATTTTCATCAAGTTCTAAACTAACGGCTAGATTCACGAGTGAAATCGCTAAAGCTTTGCGAAGACCTGACTTCAAAAAGATCGATCGATCCTTCGGATTGATATTAATACTAACCTTATGAATCAGTTCCTTGTGTCGAAGGGCGGTTTTACCCACTCCGAGGAAAAAGTCCGTTAAACTTAATTGCCTTTCTTTCAACTGGCCTGAATCATTGGCGCTAACGAGGGTCAGGATTGCATCATAAGCTAACAGCGGAGGAGCACAATCAGCAGCAGGTGAGGCACTTTGCAAATTCCCCCCCAATGTCCCCCTGTTCCGTATTTGCGGGCTTCCTACTGCGCAAGCACCCATACTCAAGGCTGGGAAATACTTTTTAACAATAGGGTTAGCTTCAAGATCAGCATGAGTAACCAGAGAGCCAATTTCCAATACTTGATCCTTAAGTTCAATCGTCTTCCATTCTTCAATCCTCGACAAATCTACGAAACCACTCGGAGTAATCTTTCCTTTATGCAGGTCTACCAGGACATTCGTTCCCCCAGCAATCGGCAGATAATCCTCGGGTAAGCTTAATAACGCTAGTGCTTGGGCCGGGGTCTGAGGTGAAAATGTTCTAAAACTCATTTTGCATTCCCCTATAATAAAACATTAATACTTATTTCTTAAGCTTCTTGAACTTCTCGATATAGCTCCCATCGGCGATCTCTCGAAAGGCATCGAAATAATACTGTTGATCAAGGTAATACAGTCTAACCCTCATCTTCTCTCCGGGCAAACGAGCTGCGACGGTAAAGATTGCTTCTCCCGACCGCTTCCCTTCATCTAACTTTACTTCATCTAAGTAAATATAAAGTGGGGTGAGATAAGGATAGGATCTTTCATGGGCAAAGTTTTTGACAAACGCATCTCGACTTAACATTCCTTGAATTTCAGGCAGAAGATAGGAATATAGATCCGTCGGATTATTCTCGTTAATGGCTCGGGCGAACCCATTAGCTTGCTCTTCTGCTTGTACTTGCCCCGGAGAGCCCCAGCTCACTGTGCTGAGCAGAAGTAGCATACATATCATAACGACCCCGCCGATTCGAAGTCCAACCTTTAAGCTCCTCATTTCATTAACCTCATTTATTTAGCGTTCAGATCGTGAGTAAGGTAAAGTATAGGCTGATGGAAATTCCGCTTTCTTGGATACACTCAATAAGACAAGTATGGTTAAGACGTAGGGTAAGGCAAGGAGGAACTGATGAGGTATCGGAACGCCAATCGCCTGAAGCCTCATTTGTAGGGCATTGGCTCCCCCAAATAAGAGCGCCGCTCCTAAAGCTCTATACGGATTCCAACGTGCAAAAATGACCACCGCAACAGCAATAAACCCTCTGCCAGCGGCCATCCCATCCAGGAAAGTATTCATAAACCCAATCGAGAGAAAGGCTCCTCCCAATCCTGCATAAGCACCACCGATCGCCACACAAAGGTACCGAACGAAAGAGACATTAATACCTTTCGAATCTGCGGCTCTGGGATTTTCCCCAACCGCGCGAACCTTAAGGCCGAACGTAGTTTTCTCCAGAATGAAAGCTGTGAAGACGACTAATAAAAAGGTTAGATAGACCATGATATTGTGATTAAAAAGAATAGGCCCAAGGATCGGGATATCTGAGAGGAATGGAATCTCAAGGGGTTTAAAGGCTTCAATCTGGGGAGGAAGCTTTTGGATCCCAAACATCGCTCGATAAAAGAAAGCGGATAATCCAGTACCTAATATCGTAATCGCCGTCCCTGCAATGACTTGGTTGGCTTTCACCGTAATACTTAAAAAGCCCATTATAAGAGAAAACGCTATCCCAGCGATTACCGCAGCGATAAGTCCGAACCACAAGTTCTGGGTAAAAAAGGTTCCTGCAAAGCCGGCAAGAGCACCCATTAACATAATTCCTTCGAGACCAAGATTAAGAATCCCAGAACGCTGCGTAAAAATTTCCCCTAAGGCAGGTAAGAGGATGGGAATACTCATTCTAATTGCACCCGCGAGTAGACTGACTAAAAACCCTACGGTTAAAATGTCTGTTTGCAACTTTATCCCTCCATTGGGCGTAAACCACCCGGCTTATTACGAAGACAATGATCAAACCCTGAATCACCGTAATCAAAGAGAAGGGAATTCCCTCCATGAGTTGCATGGTGTTCCCCCCCACCATTAAGGCGGCGAAGAAAAACGAGGAGATTGCAATTCCAAAAGGGTTTAAATTCCCAAGTAAGGCGATGACGATGGCTAGATTTCCATATCCTGAAGAGATATTATCTAAAAGTCGATATTGAACTCCCACGACTTCTCCCCAGCCAGCAACTCCCGCGAGTCCAGCAGAGATGACCATGGTCAGAATGATTGTTTTGGATACGTTAATCCCACTGTATTTGGCAACATCTTCGCTTTCTCCCACTAACTCGATCCGGAGGCCTAAGGTAGATCGCCAGAAGAAATAGCCTAACACAATGATGATTAAGGAGATAATGATTCCCACATGGAGCCGTGTTCCGCTGAGAATAATCGGTAAACGAGACAGCTTGTCGATTAAGGGAGTTTGCGGAAAACCTTGTCCTTTCGGATCAATCATGGGATACCGAATCAGCCAACTTAAAAGATAGGTCGCGATGTAGTTCAGCATCAGGGTCGTGATGACTTCATTCGCGTTAAATTTCGCCCGTAGATATCCGGCTAATCCACCCCAGAGCGCCCCTCCGAGAAAGGCAGCTAATAAAGAAACTGGCAATACGATACTCGCTGGTAAATTCAGGTTCAAAGCGACAAAGGCTGCAAACACAGCGCCTAATGTAAATTGTCCATCTCCCCCAATATTCCAGATCTGACTTTTAAACGCGATTGAGATCCCTAAGGCCATAACCATCAGAGGGGCTGCCTTGACGAGTACTTCAGCAAGGCGACTCGGTGATCCAAAGGCACTGATGATCAAGGTTAAGAAAGCCTCAGCCGGATTATGACCCGAAGCAAGGAGTAACAGGGCACTGACCCCGAATGCGAGGGCGATCGTGACAATCGCTGGCAGGATATTGTTGCAAAACCCCTTCAGTATGCCGCTTCCTTTTAGCATGCTTCCACCCCTTCTGTCCTTACCCCAGCCATCAGTAGACCGATCTCATCCACACTGGCGTTTCTGCCGAGGATCCCCATAATCTGTCCGTCATACATCACGGCAATCCGATCCGATAATTGCAAAATTTCCTCTAGGTCTGCAGAAATCAATAACACCCCTGTTCCCTTGGCTGTTTCCTCAAGGAGCTTTTGTCTAACATATTCCGTTGCCCCAATGTCTAAGCCTCGAGTCGGTTGATTGGCAATAATGATCTCCGGTTTGGAACTTAATTCTCGGGCCAGGATAACTTTTTGTTGATTCCCGCCTGAAAGATCCTTCACTTTTGTATTGAGGTCCTTCGCTTTGATTCCATACTCCTCCATGAGTCGTTCGGCATTTTCCTTAATCGCCTTGAAATTGAGTAGACCTCGACGAGAAAAACGCGCTCGATTGAATTCTTTGAGGATTAAGTTTCTGGCGATGTTCATATTCATGGCTAAGCCTGTCTTCTGGCGATCTTCGGGAATATGCGAGATTCCTTCATTAATGAAGGTTTTGGGGTTCGACCCGCTCAGTTCTTTGCCGTTTAAAAGGATTTCTCCTGAGGCAGTCGGCCTTAATCCCGTTAAGACTTCACAAAGTTCCTTTTGTCCATTCCCATCCACTCCTGCAATGCCCAAAACTTCCCCTGCCTTTATGGAAAAGCTAACCTCATTGAGAGCAAGAAGCCCTTTATCATCTTGTACTCGCAAATTTTTTACGATCAGCTTGGTTTCCCCAGTTATGGATTCCTGATGTTTAAAGTTAAAAAGCACATCGCGACCAACCATCATATTCGTAAGATCGCGCTTCGTAGTTTCGGCTGTAACCTTCGCTTGACTAACGAAGCGGCCATCGCGTAAGACGGTAACCTCATCGACGATAACCAAGATTTCTTCTAATTTATGGCTAATCAGAATAACGGATTTTCCGTCCTTCCGCATCATTCTCAATATTTCAAATAGCTCCTGAGCTTCATTTGGGGTTAATACTGCTGTAGGCTCATCGAGAATCAGTATTTCTGCCCCACGGTAAAGTGCTGAGAGGATCTCAACCCTTTGTTGTTCGCCGACTGAAAGCTGCCAAATTTTAGCCTTCGGATCCACATTTAAATTGAATCGTTTAGAAAGAGCAAGTAATTCTTGCTCCACTCGATCAGTATCAAGTAGCGGTCCCCGTTTGGAGGCGAGACCCAGCATGATGTTTTCCACAACAGTCATGGGGCGTACAAGCATAAAGTGTTGATGGACCATTCCAACCCCTAGGCTCATCGCTTTTTGAGGACTATCAATCTTAACTTCTGTCCCATTAACAAAAATCTTGCCGCTCTCCGGTTGGTAAAGGCCATAGAGACAATTCATCAGGGTGGTTTTTCCTGCGCCGTTTTCTCCAAGCAGTCCATGGATTGAACCTTTTTTTAATTGAAAATTAACTTTATCATTAGCGGCTACCTTTTTAAAGACCTTCGTAATCTCTTGCATCTCAACAGCTAAATTCAACAGCTTCTAACCCCCTAACGTAGTCGAGCGGGACCTGGATCTCAGGCCCCGCATGAGAACTACTTTTCGAATTTGGGCATTTGAATTTTATTATCGACGAAATCCTTCTTAACTGCCTCAAGTTTTGCTTTGACATCCGCTGGAACTTTGCTATCTAGACCATGGAAAGGTGCAACGGTGACTCCGCCATTGGCAACCGTTAACATGTATTTTTTATCATTTCTGTTCGTAAAGTTGTTATTTAGAATATCATCAACCATTTGCTTGATAACCGGCGTCCAGTTGTAGACAATTCCAGATAAGACATAGTCAGGAACTAACACATTCTGATCGGCTACATTTCCTAAGGCGAACTGCTTCTTTTCTTTCGCAGCATCGACTACCCCGAGTCCAATTCCATCCCCAGAATGCCAGATTACATCAGCACCCGCATCGTACATGGACATTGCACCTTCTTTAGCCTTAGCTGCATCACGCCAGTCCCCCGTGTAAAGTTCTTGGATCTTAATGTCAGGGTTTACTTTTTTGGCTGCATATTTGAACGCTTCATGGCCACGATAGATTTCTACAACGTCAGCTCCACCCACGA
This sequence comes from Desulfitobacterium elongatum, assembly GCF_055378975.1. Lineage (NCBI taxonomy): Bacteria > Bacillati > Bacillota > Clostridia > Eubacteriales > Desulfitobacteriaceae > Desulfitobacterium > Desulfitobacterium elongatum. Next base: position 2,762,913 of record NZ_AP038772.1, read on the forward strand.
CCCCGATCTTATTGGTCTTCGTCATGAGTCCAGCTAGCGTTCCCATAAGGTAACCCCCGTCCTCTAACTGAATATCGTAGATGCAGGTATTTGCAGCTGTTTTAAAGCCAGTTCCTAAGGCAAATTTCGTATTGGGAAATTCCGCAGCGAGCTTAATGATAGGTTCTTGGAATTGAAAACCATGGCCGATAATGAGATCAAATCCTTGAGTCGCAAAATCACGTAAAGCGGGTTCAATATTGGCGACTTCATAGACGTTCTCTGAGTATGTAACTTTGATTTTTCCGGCATAGTCTTTTTCTAAAGCCTTCATACCCTCATACATGGCTTGATTCCAGGAAACGTCATCTACTTTGCCTGGGAGAATTAACGCAACCTTTAAAGGCTTAACCCCTGAATCTGCTGAGGCCTTCGTTGAGTTCGAAGCAGGAGTAGATGAGTTCCCGCACCCTGTAACGAGAATACTGACCACTAACATGACGATACATAATAGACTCAATTTCCTTTTCATTTGATCTTTCCTCCACTTTGTTTTTATTTTTATCTTGAGGTTTGCTCTATGAGCTTAATCACATTTTATTTTCTCTATCACTTCCTTTTACTGTTTTAATAAAGTAGTCCACAATCTTCTCGCGAGAGATGGGGAGCTTAGAAACCGGACTGTGAACAACTTCACTCACCGCAGCGGCAATCGCTGGGGAAATAACAACAGTCCCAACTTCAGCAGCTCCTTTTAATCCCATGGGACCTGACTCCTCATACTCTGTTACACTAACAGCGGTAATCGCTGGGGAATCTAAACTTGTTGGAATTAAATAGGTTGATAGACTTGTATTTTGCGGAATACCATGGTTAAATTCCAGATTCTCTGTTAAGGCGTAGCCGACTCCCATAACGATTCCACCCTGGATTTGTCCTTCTAAGGCAACGGGGTTAATCACTCTTCCTGCCTCAGTCACTGCAAATACATCGAGAAGTTCTATTTCACCGGTTTTTAATACCCGAACCTTAGCGGCCTGAGCAATAAATGTATACATGCTATGAGGTAAGCCGACCCCTAGGTTCGATTTTTTGACTTCTGGAAAAACAGCTTCCCCGATGCCTTTAGGATGAAGGACACCTGGTTGTCTTTGTTTTTTCAAATCCTCAACTGCGTCGAGAAGCGCATTTCCACAGATATAAGAAGTTCGAGAGGCAGCAGTTGAACCACATTCATAGGTCAGGGCCGTATCTCCCATAATTATTTTTATATGATCCGGATTAACCTGAAGGGCCTCGGCAGCTAACTGGACAAATAGAGTGTTACTTCCTTGACCAATCTCAACGGTACCAATCTTTACCTCATACGTACCATCGGCTGAACTTTGAATTTCTACTTTGGCTTGATCCGGAATTCCTTTGCCCATTCCACAGCTTAAATATCCAGCGGCCATTCCGTAGCCAATCGCAGAATCAGTGTTATGCACTTTTTCTTGCCAAAGTGAAGACTTCTCCAATAACGTTAAAGCTTCTTTAAGTCCGACGGTATGCTCCATGGTATGACCGAGACTCCCTTCCGCTCCTTTATACAAAGCGTTTTGGTATCTCAGCTGAACCGGATCGATCTTGAGGATTTTAGCCGCCCTATTCAGGAGGGTTTCCATGGCAAAAGCGGTTTGGGGGGCTCCAAATCCACGCATCGCACTCGCAGGAGGTTTATTGGTATAACAGAGATACCCTTCAAGCGATACATTATTAATCACATAAGGTCCTGTTGCATGTTCTATCCCTAAACCGAGGACGGCTGGACCCAGTGCGGCATAGGCTCCCGTATCATAATGGATGCTTCCGAGATAAGCGGTAATACGCCCCGATTGTTCGAAACCTACCTTAACTTGAATCTTAGCAGCGTGTCGCTTATAGGAAGTTCCTAGGGACTCCTCCCTGGTAAACACTAACTTTGCAGGTCTACCCGTCTTCTGAGTGACTAAGGCTAGATAGAGTTGAACGGTGTTTCCGTCTTTCCCCCCAAATCCACCCCCAATGGTTGAGGAATGAACCCGGATCTTTTCCAGGGGAATCCCCAAACAGCGAGAAATTTCCTCACGGTCATAAAAAGGATTCTGGGTACCGACGATGAGGTTTAACACTCCGTCCTCATCAAGAAAGGAGACACCCGCCTCTCGCTCGAGATAAAGGTGATCGACAACTGGAACCTGAAACTCATCCTCAAGAACAAGAAAGCTCTCCCTTAATGCTTGTTCAGGCATCCCCTTCTCAAACGGAATATGTAATAAGAGATTACCGCCTTCATGTATCATAGGACTATTCTTGCTTAGAGCCTCGACAGGATCATGGATAACCGGCAAGGGCTCGTAAGACACTTTAACCAACTGAGCATATTGACTGGCCTTCTCTGGAGTATCGGCGGCAATTAGCGCTATGGGTTCACCATAATAGCAGATTTTATTCTTTGCAAACACCGGCTGGTCTTTGAGTATGCTTCCGAAACTATTTTCCAAGACATCATCTGCAGTAAAGCAGTAAACACCGTCAACTCCCTGACAGGGCGAGGTATCGATGGAATGTATGTTAGCATGGGGCTCAGTCGCTCGAACAAGTTTAAGGTATAACATGTTGGGAAAGGAATAATCACTGGGATAGCGGACTTGCCCTGTGACCTTAGCTACGCTGTCAATTCGAGGTAAAGAGCTCCCAACGACGTTCAACATCTTCATCCCTCACGATCTGGTTTCCAGAACTGTTTTGATCACACGATGTTCGAGCACATCAATAAGTCCATGATCGGTGAGACCCAGTTCAGGCACAGTGGGTAAAGATATAAACGATAGTGTCATAAACGGAGCGGGTAGATCACTACCTAAATTAGTAGCGACCTCGTTGATTCGAATCAATTGATCCATGACTTCTTCAGAGGAGAGTGGACTCATGAGCCCTCCGATCGGTAGCGGAAGAACCCCTAAGACTTGTCCATCTTGAACAGCTACGAAGCCCCCTTGGTATTTGGCAATCTCTTGGGCTGCAATATACATATCGTTATCATTCGTTCCCACAAGGACAATATTATGATGATCATGCGATACGGACGAGGCCAACGCTCCGGACTTAAGCTTAAATCCGCGAACAAACCCGACCCCGACTTGTCCATTTTGTCCGTAGCGTTCGACCACAGCCAGCTTAAGAATATCCTTTTCAGGATTGACTTGGACCTGATCGGAAGAGATTTTCAACCATTCCTGGGTTCCATAGTTAATGATTTGATCCGGATAAAGATTGATTACGTTAACTTTTGCACTTTCTCCGCTAGCCGGCACCACAAAATCAGAGGGTTTAAAGTCAGAGGATAAGTTGACCGTCTTCATGAGAAAGTCAGGAAACTGAGTGATACTCACTTCCTGTGAAAGTTTGCCATCTTTAGCCACGATTTGGCCATCTTTAAAAACATAAACAGGTTTAATGGTTTTCAAGTCATCTAAGAGAACGAAGTCGGCATAACGTCCCGGAGTCAAGGCTCCGACGAGATGATCTAACCGGAAGTGTTTAGCGGTATTAATCGTTGCCATCTTGATCGCTTTAATGGGATCGAGGCCTAAGTCGATACTCTTTTGAATGTTGTAACTGATATGTCCTTCTGTCGCGATATCCGTGACATGCTTATCGTCTGTACAGAAAATTAGATTCTCGGTCGGCAGGTTATGTTCAATCACACCCTTAATCAGTGCTTCCACATTACGTTCTGTACTACCTTCCCGAATGAAAGCCTTGATTCCTAAACGTAGACGCTCAAAAAGTTCTTCATAGACTACTGATTCGTGGTCATCCGAGAGCCCTGCCGTGGCATAGACATTCAGCTTATCCCAATTCAGCCCAATCGCGTGACCATTCGCAACCTTGCCACTAGCCCGGGCACTTAAAACTTTTGCTAAATACTCCTCTCGAACCCCTAAGATTTTCGAGGGATCAAGTTCCCCAAGACTGGCAGATATATCCAATTTTAATAGTTCTTCGACTTCTTCAACCCCTAAAACCCCACCCGTTGTCTCCAAGCCTGGAGCCGTTGGGACTCTCGAGGGAACCTCAAGATAGATACGATAAGGCAATTCAGTGATATAACTTAATAAAGCTTCTAACCCTTTAAGTCCAGCAACATTAGCAATCTCCATCGCATCGACGAAGAGAACGGTCGTACCCCAAGGGACAATGACACTGGCTAACGCTTGAGGAGTGAGTAAGGTGGGTTCGATATGAATGTGTGCATCCATAAAACCAGGAACTGCATAGCGACCCCCGGCATCAAATACGTGCTCAGTATTGACCTCCCACGAAGGATTGATAGCAACAATTCTGCCGTTTTTAATGACCAGCTCACCTCGGTAGACGGTTTCCGTAAATACATCTAAAATTTGCAAATTTTTAATGTGTAAATCCGCCTTTTCTTCTCCGAGAGCAACTCTGAGTTCTTGAGCTAACGTTGAGACCGTTTCTTGCATTGCAGCCATCAAACCTTTCTCCGTAAAACGGTAAATTCTAAAATTCCAGGTGCATAATATTCCTTTGACCATAGGACCGGCCGTTGGCTGATGTTATATCCTACTTCATCAAGGTATAAAATTGGACTTCCTTCAGGGATTTCGAAGGTGGTCGCTAAATTCTTATCCGCTAAGCAAGGTTCTATCTTCGTAAGATCCATTTCTACTGAACAATGACAGTATTGCTGCAAAAATTGGAAGACCGGAGGCTCCAAGTCTTTATTTTTGTAGGTTGGGTCAATAACTAATTTTTGAGGAATGTGGTCTATGCACAGAATAGCTGGCTTCTGATTGGCAAGGATGAGCCGTTCGACAACAATAAGTTCATCTCCCTCGTTGACCAAAAGATGCTTCGCTGCGTTTTGATCGGCCTTAGTCATGCTGGGCTTAACATAGGCAATCGATGGTATATAGCCCGCATCTGCAATTTCCTCGAGAAATTCCTTCTCAAGATCGAGTCGTGAGGTGACTTGAAGAACATGCTTATTGATGATCGTCCCGATTCCTCTGCGGCGGGTAATAAAACCCTCACCCTCTAAAGCTGCGAGCACATCACGAACGACTGTCCTACTGATCCCGAGTTTTTGTGCAAGAAGCTCTTCCGATGGTAATCTACCTGTCGTTTCAAACGCTCCATCACGCAACATCGCGATCATGACTTTACGGGCTTTGACGGATAGTTCCTCGTTATCTATTTTAGGAATCTCTGGCATGCTGCACCCCTTAACTGTAGATTCAACAGGACGTAACTCAATAATAAGTAATAAGTAATAAGTAATACTTATTTCGCAAAAAAATAAACCCAGACGTCAATTTCAGCTCAAAAATAGATGAGTGAAACTAGACCGTCTGGGTTTTTATCCCGTCGGTGTATACTTTCGCTCATAGTCAGACAATTTACGGTCGTCTGGTAGAAACTTGCGGACCCTATCTCCGCTACTATATGAACTCTTATGGAATTAAAATTCAGTTTCAAGTTTAACAGAGATATCTTGGATGGTCAACTGTAAATATCCTTTAGTGTCAATACAGCAGGGATCACCTGCTCCTGGACTTTGGTGGGACTAATACTTCGTATTTTCCTTTATTTTTACTTTGCATTATCCTTTGTAATCAAATCAAGTGCTACGGGGATATTCGCATCCACCTTTTCCCCTTTGGCGACTTTCATCGCAGTTTCAAGGGCGGTTTTACCAATCAATTCCGGCTTTTGAGCAACTGTTGCAGCCATTTTTCCATCTTTAACAGCTTTAACTGCATCGTCTGTAGCATCAAAGCCTACCACAAGAATGTTGCTTCTGCCCGCAGCCTGGAGTGCACTTACGGCACCTAAAGCCATTTCATCATTGTGGGCAAAAACGGCTTGAATATCCTTATTCCCTTGAAGGATGTTTTCCATAACAGTTAACCCTTTAGCACGATCAAAATCAGCAGGTTGGGAAGCAACCACTTTAATGTCCGCTTTGCCGTCAACGACATTGTGGAATCCTTTACCGCGGTCACGAGCTGCTGAAGTCCCAGCTATACCTTGTAGCTCAATTAAATTTCCTTTATTATTGAGAGCCTTCATTATATAGTCAGCCGCCATACTTCCGCCTTTTACATTGTCAGAAGCGATATGAGCTACGACCTTCCCTCCATTGGAAGCACGGTCAACCGTGATAACTGGGATATTCGCTTTATTAGCAGACTCCACAGCACTAACAACCGCTGCACTATCGGTCGGGTTAATCAAAATGACGCTGACTTTTTTCTGAATTAGATCCTCAATATCACTAATTTGTTTTGAAGTTTTGTCCTGCGCATCAACAACGTTCAAGGTTACACCTGCTTCCTTGGCCGCTTTTTCTGCACCATCTTTTAAGGTAACAAAGAACGGATTGTTTAGCGTTGAAATTGAAAAACCGATGGTCATAGTAGCAGGAGTCTTTGCTGTACTAGTAGTCTCAGGTTTGGTTTGAGTGGTACCGCAGCCAATTAGGGATACGGCCATAATAACAACAAGTAGAAGCGTCCAAATGGAATGTTTTCTTTTCATGTTTTATTCCCCTCTAATATTTATTTTACCGATTCAAATAACTGAGAATAGATAGTTTCGAGTTTCGCCTCCTTCGCTTGGTAATTCAACTAAACTTCTGATGGAATTTAGTATTCCACCTGAAGTAAGTTTCCTTTCACCCGGATTACTTATTTTTTGAACGATCGAGCAAGACTGCGAGCAGGATTACTGCACCTTTAACCGCTTGCTGATAAAAGGAAGAGACATTCATAAGATTGAGCCCATTATCAAGGATCCCTATAATCATCGCACCAATCAAAGTCCCAACAATCCACCCTTTTCCACCGGAGAGGCTTGTCCCACCGATGACAACAGCAGCGATCGCATCTAGCTCATAGGACATTCCGGCTGTAGGCTGTGCTGAATTTAAACGCGATGTCAGGATGATTCCACTAATTGCGGCGAAAAGGCCACTTATCGTATAGACAAAGGTCTTAACTCTAGGAGTATTGATCCCTGATAATCGAGTTGCTTCCTCATTCCCTCCGAGTGCAAAAACATGCCGACCAAAGGTAGTAAACTTTAAAATAATATAAAGAACAACAAATGAAATGAGCATCCAGATGACTGGCATCGGAATTTCAAACAAGTAACCACGACCAAACATACCGAAGGAATCTGGGAGCCCGGCGATCGGTTTACCTTGGGTATAGACGAGTGTTATTCCCCGGAAAATGGTCATGGTTGCTAAGGTCGCAATAAAGGGAGCTACCTTCCCTCGAGAAATAATAACGCCATTTACAGTTCCCATAGCCGCCCCGGAAAGGAGTCCTGCAAGAATCGCAATCGAAGGATCTGATCCAGCAGCCATCATTCCCGCAGCCAAAGCACTTGAGAGAGCAACAATCGATCCTACGGATAAATCAATACCGCCTGTCAAAATAACAAAAGTCATTCCGAAGGCTATTAGTGCATTAATTGAAACTTGGCGCAAAACATTTAAAATATTACTAACCGATAGAAAATCCGAGCTGATAATTGAAAGAATAACAACGAGCAAAATCAGTCCCAAAAGAGGACCCATGCGTTGGAGAACCCCGCTTTTTCGCCTTTCTTTAGCCATGACTTTTCCCTCCTGTTGCCGCAAACATTATATTTTCTTGTGTGGCATTTTCCCGTAAAAATTCCCCAGTAATTCGTCCTTCATGCATCACGAGGACCCGGTCGCTCATCCCTAAAACTTCAGAAAGCTCCGATGAAATCATGAGAATAGCCACACCCTCTTGAACCAGATGATTCATCAAATCATAAATCTCCCGTTTAGCCCCAATATCCACCCCGCGAGTTGGCTCATCTAAGATCAGGACCTTCGGACGAGCAGCCAACCACTTACCGATGACTACTTTTTGCTGATTTCCTCCACTCAATGATCCGACCCGTTGGTTCGGATGATGCACTTTGACATGTAACTTTTGGATACTCTTATCTACAAATTCCTGTTCCATACTGTGTCTGATAAAGCCAGAACGAGATAGGGTGCGAAGATTCGGAAGAGCCAGATTTTCCCGAACGGAAAGCTCTAAGACAAGACCTTCTCCTTTTCGATCTTCAGTAACAAGAGCAATCCCTGCTCGAATCGCATCCATCGGATTTTTTATATTCACTGCTTGATTATCCACATAAATCTTGCCGCTGTAGCTCTCTGCTCCAAAGATGGCTTTCACTAATTCTGTCCGCCCTGCTCCCATCAAACCCGCGATTCCCAGAATCTCTCCTGCCCGTAAAGAAAACCCGATATTCTTCAATTTTCCTGGTTGCGAGAGTCCTTCGACCCTTAATCGTTCTTCACCAAGGGACGTTTCTACCTTTGGGAAAAGCTCTTTGATTTCACGCCCAACCATCATATGCACAATCTCATCCATGGACGTTTCCCTGGTTTCACGTGTCCCTATATATCGGCCATCACGTAGCACCGTAATTCGATCGCTAATTTGAAAGATTTCTCCCATTCGATGGGAGATATAGATCATCCCAACCTCCTGAGCTTTCAAATTTTCGATTACTTGGAAGAGTTTTTCAATTTCCCGTTTTGTGAGTGCCGCTGTAGGTTCATCTAGAACAAGGATCTTAGCCTGCATCGAAAGAGCCTTGGCAATTTCCACCATTTGTTGTTGTCCAACGGAAAGTTCTCCAGCTAAAGTATCTGGACTTAATTCCAACCCCAGTTGGTTTAAAGATTTACGGGCTTCGTCGCGCATTTTTGACCAGTTCACGATTCCGGTCCGTCCATATTTAATCTCGCGACCCAGAAACAAATTTTCCATCACGGATAAATAAGGAATCATATTAAGTTCCTGATGGATAATGGCAATTCCTAAGTTCTGCGCCACCTTTGGTGAAGATACCACCTGTTCCGTTCCCTGAAGTTTAATTGTACCCTCATCCTTGGAATAAATTCCTGAAAGGATCTTCATCAGGGTGGATTTCCCGGCACCATTTTCCCCCATCAGAGCAAGCACTTCTCCTGACCGAAGAGACAGTTGGACCTTGTCCAAAACGCTGACTCCACTGAAGCTCTTGCTGATCCCTTCCATTTTTAAGAGATCCGCCATTCGAAATCCCTCCTTCTTTTTTGAATTAAATACTAAGCATTTAGAAAATCACGCCTGCCTCAAGCACCACATTGGCATAAGGAGTAAACTCACCCGTGCGAATAATGACCTTCGCTTCTTGGGTCAAAGTTTTAAGTTCTTCATGGGTCATGGTTTTAATCGAAACACCCGGTAAGAGGGAGAGTAATTCCTCTTTTTTTAGAGGGCTTTCCTTCTCCATCTCTATAGCAATATAGGCGGTCTCCACTTGCATCTCCTGTAAAACTGTTTCTACAGTTTCAATAAACGACGGTACTCCCTTTTTTAAAGCTAAGTCAATCCGTTTAACCTGAGGTGGAATGGGTAAGCCAGCATCTCCAATCACTATTTTATCGGTATGTCCAAGTTTACTGATCACCTTGGAAATCTCACTATTCAGTATTCCAATTTTCTTCATGTGATAAATCTCCTTCAAGATATCGGTTTAAAACTCCACCTAAAGTATGTTACTTAATCTTATAGTGAAGTTATTTTTGACTTACGGAAATGCTCCTGAACTTCTTTCAGAGTAGGCATTCCACCCTGTGCGCCGAATTTCGTCACGGCTAGAGCAGACACTTGTCCGGCAAATATCATCGCTTCCGCGATCGGCATTTTTCCAGCTAAAGCATAAGCTAGTCCACCGTTAAAAGCATCTCCCGCTCCCGTGGTATCAACGACTGGAACGCTGTGCCCTTCAACGCGGTACAGCTTTTCTCCCTTGGCTTTATATGCAGCGCCTTCAGCGCCAAGCGTAGTAATGCAGTACGAGACACCCAGATTGAGTAACCGATCCATGCCGTCTTCCAATGAAGAATTACGACCCATTCCTGCTAAAAGTTCAAGTTCTGAACGGTTCGGAGTAATATAGTCAATCTGTTGCAAAAGCTCTACGGACAAGGTTTGTGCGGGAGCTGGATTCAGCAGGACTGGCTTGCCATGTTTTTTAGCGAGCTTTACCGCATATTCCACCGTCTGAAGTGGTATTTCCAGTTGGAGTACGATTAAATCAGCTTCCCTGATCTTCTCTTCCTGCCAATCCAGATCTTCCGGTAAACATTGAGCATTCGCGCCGGGAACGACTACAATGCTATTATCTCCAGCAGCCAGAAGAATTGATGCAACACCAGTCGCACCCTTGTCTAAGACTTTGACGCCTGAAGTATCTACTCCATCCGTTTGCAGGGCCTTTAGCAAATCCTTTCCAAAGGAATCCGGACCCACTGCCCCTATCATCGCCGTTTCAGCACCTAATCGTGCTAGGGCAATCGCTTGATTTGCCCCCTTTCCCCCAGGGATGAAGTGGATTTCTTCGCCTAAGATCGTTTCCCCACGCTCGGGCGAACGTTCTGCTTTAACGACAAGATCCATATTTAAACTGCCGATGACGAGAATTTTAGGCTTCTTCATTTACATCAACACCCTCTTTCCAAGTCGACTTCCGCGGTATCAAGGTTACATCTAATTCCATGATAGTGTTCTCACTAATTCCCGTTTCAATCTCTTGGATCAACATTCTTGCAGCTAAGGCACCCATCTCATAAATCGGCTGGGCAACCGTCGTTAACTCGGGTTCAGTGATCTCCGTTAAGCTGATCCCGTCAAACCCACACACTTTAATTTTCTCCGGAACAGGAATTCCCTGATCACGCAATTCCTTCAACACTCCGACTGCCATCAAATCATTACCTGCAAAGACTCCATCGATATCCGGTTGACGCTCCAAAAGAAGTTTAATCGCCTTTCTCCCACCTTCGATATCGAAATTTCCTGGGACCGCTAAACTTGGTGAATACCAAGCCTGCCCTCCTACAACATCCTCATAACCCAGTAAGCGCTCTCGAGCTGTGATATATTCCTGAGGTCCATATATATGGGCAATTTTGCGACAACCCCTGCTCTGCAGATGTTTAACCGCAAGCTTTGCACCTTCACGATTCTGTGAACGGATAATCGGACACGTGGATATATCTAACCCCCTGTCTAAAAGAACAATTGGAACCTGATCTTTTCTTAGATGGTCAATATCCTCCTGATAAACAGTATTGGATGCAATAATAATTCCATCCACATATTTTTTCTTGAGTATCTTGATATAAGAACGCTCTTTAAAGCCAAGCCCATCAGAGTTTCCAAAGATCACGGTTAAACCCTTTTTATGGGCTACATCTTCAACCGCTCGGGCAAGCGCTGGAAAGAATGGATTCGAAATATCAGGTAAAATTAAAGCAATCGTCCCTGTCTTCTTTCCTGCTAGTCCTCGTGCTATAGAATTGGGTTCATATTGGAGTTGCTCAATAGCTTTTAGGACTTGACCTGATGTCTCAGAATTAACATTTCCACTCTTATTAATGACGCGAGATACCGTAGCTACCGATACTCCCGCCAGACGGGCAACATCCCGAATTGTCGCCATAACCTACACCTTCTTACTTCTGTAATCGGTTACATCATTCTTAACAATGATCTTATACAAAGGTAAACTTACGTATCAATAAAGCATGTAAACGGTTACATACTACTAACAATTTATCTTTTTATGAATGTTGTGTCAATACTATTTTAATCTTTCCCAGAAATCGGCAATACACGCACTATTATTGAATTTCCTTCGTTATCTACGTGGCTTACAGTAGCAAATGTTGAAGAAGGTTGACCCTATAAGAAAACCCCCATTCTCATCTTGTCGATCTTTACAAGATATGAGTGGAGGTATCTAAACCATGGTTGTTAGCTATCTAGGCAAGGCAGCTTATAACTTCCTTATAAAAATAAAAGCGATACACCAATTAACGAGATAGAAGCTCCCAATATTTCGCGTGGAAAAACCTTTTCCTTAAATAGAAGAATCGATATAGGAATAATCAAAACAGGAGTAAGCGACGTTATCGTAGAAACGACACCTGTCGGTGCGTGTTGAACCGCAAGTAACGAAAGAGACACTCCGAGGAAGGGACCAAAAATTGATCCAGTAGCGATGAACCTCATAGCGTTAGCATTCTTAAGAGCTGAAAAAAGCTTTCCCCAGCTCTTCAATACTGTTAAGACAACTACAAAACCAATTATTCCTGCTATTATTCGAATCTGAGTTGCCTGGAAGGGATCATAGGAGCCCATGCCAAATTTGCTTAGAACTAGGCCAAACGCTTGTCCACAAGCACCTAAAAAAGCATACACTAATCCCCTAGTGGGCTGAGATAGCGTCACCTTCTTCTCCCCGATACCCTTATTAAATATTACAAGAGCAATCCCACATGTCGTTATAAGCATTCCTATTGCATCTAATAGTGTGATTTTCTCTCCTAGTATAATAAAACCTGTTATGGTTGTAATCGGTGGTACAGTGGACATAATTAACATGGATATGCGTGATCCAACGACTACATAGGCCTGGAACAAAAATAAATCTCCAATAACAAAACCAATTAACCCTGACAAGGTTAACCAAAACACGTTTGCACTTGTGGCATCAATGGGGAAAAGCATTCCTTTTGTAAATAAGTTATAACTTGATATAAAGAAAAAAGCAAATACCAGACGTATTAAGTTAACAGATAAAGAACCCACTTTCTTTCCAGCAGCCTCAAAGGCGCTCGCGGAAATTGTCCAACAAAATGCTGTTATAAGTGCAGCAATTTCTCCAAAATGTGATGTTAACAATGTTATGACTCCCTTATTCAACTTATTCTACGATTGGGTAGTATTCTACTCTATTTATGCATTTCTCTACAATTCCCCAAATTTCTGCAAGGATAAAAATAACCCCTATTCCCGGATAACTTCAACAAAAAACAGATATCATAATGAAAAGAGCCGCTCGAGGAGCGGTCTTTAGCTTTTTAAGCATTCCAAATCCTTCGGCCAAAACAACTTGTCCCTTGCAAACTGAGAGCGCGATCTAAAAATTCGACGTTTTAGTTTTAGGATCATTTTACTCTCCGCAGATGATTCGTCCGCTTCGATTTTCTCAAGGGATGAACTTTTTCTCCCTCAGCTTTAAAGAACGTTCGATGACGTCGTCCCCTCCAAACGCCAAATAACATGACAATTCCTAGGGCAATAATGAAGGCCACATATTGCATAAAATCCTCTACCCTTCAAGAAACTAGTTGCTATCCTTTTGCTACTCTCCGTCGTCAGAAGAACTATCCTTATGTTTAATTTTTCGAGTGTAGTCTTTATTGGATTTATGAGGGCGTGTGCCAGTATTGAAAAGAGCTCTTGTTCTTGGCTTTCGTACTAGCGTTGATTTCTTTTTCATTGTTTCTCCTTTAACGTCCTCGACTTATTAGCATTAGCGATTCTCATACACCCTTAGATCCTTGCCGCTATGGTTAACCATGTTTCTTTCGTCAGAAAACTTTCATCCACTTGTTCTTCGAGCTCTAAGAAGCGTTTATAGGGGATACTAAAAGAAAGGACATCTTTGTCAATGAATTTACGTGCCGAGGGATCGGTTAACCCTATTATACACTTTGGATTTTCTGCCTCAACTTGTTCCAGGGCATAAAGTACGGACTGCTGACAGCCAGAACCAAAGTCCACCTTCACGTTATCCTGAGTGGGTCTATCATAATTTGCAAACCACATCAGGGCGGAAAGCTGGTCAGCATTGGCTAGGAAGATGATGATCTCAGGGGTTTCGCTCTCCTCTAGTTCAGCTAAAGGCTTAAAAATAATATAACTTTTTGTGGTGACTTCAGGTAATCCAGTCGCAAACTTTGCAGCAAGCTCCGGGTTCTTCTTATAAAATTCCCCTTCCCTGCCTCCTACACCACCGGTTGATAAGAAATATTCAATAAAACCTAATTTAAAACGGTTAAAACCCAGTCCAACTTTGCCACCCGTGCACGTAGTCGTCGGAGCATCAAAAACTGTGACTTGACCTTTAGCCGCGGAATTTAACATGGAGATTACGCAGCCCCACTTCCCTTCCTTGAACTGCAAGCCCCCTTCGGGTTTGATATCTGATCGAAATACGGCAACCGGTTGAGTTTTAAGTTTTATAGAATCTGCAATCTTGCTTTTCATTTAAAAAAACTCCTCACCTTCCAACTTCGGTTAAGATTATATTCTTATAATGTTGCTAAATTCCTTCTGGACCAAAACAAAAAAAGAAGCCTTAGGAATGCTATGCAGCACTCGTAAGCCTTCTTTAAATTAGAACCCAATCGAATAATTTTTATTTTAAACGATTTTTTACATTACCCTTTTGGCTCCTGCATACTTACTCCACCAGTAGGAGTTAAACTTAGATACCGTTACTCCCTTACTTGAAGAAGCATGAATGAACTGGCCATTCCCCATATAGATCCCAACGTGGCTAACTTGTCCCTTCGAGGTGAAACTAAAGAAGACTAAATCTCCACGCTGTAATTTACTCGCTGGTACAAAGGTTCCTACCTTATATTGGTCCCTACTTAATCTAGGAAGATTGATGCCCTGACTACGAAACGCCTTTTGCGTAAGTGCTGAACAGTCTATTCCTCGCGTAGTGGTCCCTCCCCAAAGATAGGGAGTTCCAATGTATCCTTTAGCAGTAGCGACAACTTGATTGACCCTCTCCGGACGAGTACTACTCGTTGAAGCTTGGGCAGCTGGGGCAATCATAAGTACCCCTATAAATACGGTTAATATCGTAATGAATAACTTATTCCTCATTATAATCATCTCCTTGTTATTTAATCGTTTGAACTTGTTCCCTTTTGGACAAGTCTAATTTTATCATCTAACAACTCTAAATTAAATCGTGGGTTGTTGGGTTATCTTCCATTTAATTTTTAATATGGAATATTAAGTTATAATCTAACAACTCCAGAATTACGTTACAGACAGTAAAAAACAGAGCGGAAATCGCCCTGCTTTCATATCCATTCCTTCTCTATCGGTTTTACTATCTATAGACGCTTTCGTACGTTGAAGTTATCTTGAACCAATAACCAATTCTGTGGGAATTCATTACCTAAAACCCAGTAGTAGAAGCCTCTTAAGCCAAAATCTTTAACGAGATCAAATTTTGCCTGAATACTTCGGGCATCTTCAAACCAAACCTCGTGCCTGCGTCCCTGTTCATCCGTATATCGAAACCAGGGAGCTTGAACCGTTTGATTATACTCAATGCGCTCACCATATCGGCTCGCCAGTTCTATACCCCGTTGTGGACTTATAGCCTTCGCGAATTTTCCTTTAGGCACATAAGGTAAAGTCCAGTCATAACCGTATAGAGGTATTCCCATCATTATTTTTTGACTAGGCACAACAGTTACTGCATAATTCAAGACCCTTCGCATGAGATTGATGGGGGATACGGCCTGTGGCGGACCTCCAGACCATCCCCATTCATAGGTCATAAGAAACATAAAGTCTACGACCCGTCCAATCGCTTCATAGTCGTGTCCTTCGTAAAGTACACCTCTCTGTGTTGCACTGTATTTCGGTGCCAAAGCTGCTGAGAGTGTATAACCTAAAGGTCTTAATCTCTGGGCAGCTTTCGTTAAGAAGCGGACATAACGCTCTCGATTCTCGCTTCCAAGATACTCGAAGTCAAAGTCAAGACCTTTGTAGCCTTTCCTTTGCATTACTCGGATTGCTTCATCCAATATACGATCTTGTACGGCCTCTTGGGTTAAAATAGCTGTAGCTAGTTCTGTACTAAATTGTCCATTTTCTAGGTTCGTGAGTACTAAAAGAGGAGCAACACGATTTTTTGAAGCTGCTGCAAGAGAGGGTTCATCTTCTACAGGAGTAAGACTTCCGTCGCGATTGACTGCATACGAAAAGATAGCAACATAGGTTAGCCAATCTCCAACTCTGTCAATCGCTTGCGCAGACCGACCTCGGGTTATTCTTGGATCAATATAGCCATTTGTTTCTACTGTAGGTTTTTGAACCGACTCAGAGGTTTCCCTGGTGGTTGGAATAACAAGTGTCTGTCCAACCACCAGCCGGTCAGGATGAATAAGCTGATTGCCCTCCACGATAGCTTGACTAGGTACTCCGAAGTGACGAGATAATGTCCAGACGCTATCGCCTGGCTTCACTACATGAATGTGCATAAAGAATCCTCCTTAAGGCACATAAATCCTATCTTTAACTTATGTTCTGTAAGTAAGTCATGTGAGTGTCTAAAGATATTTCGGAGCATGCTGGTTTTAGAGAGAACTGACCAGGTTTTCAAGTCTATGGGTTCTACCTAATGCAATCTAAACTTTAGTTTATACCAACAACAGGTTTATTTTTGATATACAGCCACGAGATCAAAGCGGATAGGGCACCAATTCCGCCTATGGCTAGGAAGCTGTGATTCAAACCAATACTATCTCCAAAAAAGCCAACTAAGACTGGACCTAAAAACATCCCTAATCCATAAACTGCTTGGAAAAAGCCCATAGCCGTAGCCCGCTTTTCAAAGGAGATATTCTTAATACTTAAGCCCATTAACAAGGAAAAGGATAGTCCACGGCCGAACCCCCCAATGAATTGAGATAGATAAAAAAGCTCTCAATATGCTTGATAAAGGGTATCGAAAGACAGTATATAGCAGTCAAGATGAAACCGATGACAACCGTGTTTTTTTCACCTAATCGTTCAGTGAAAACGGTTCCACTTAAGGGCGAGGCGAAAATTGCAGGCAGGGTAGCCAGTGCCGTCAGAATTCCAAGTTCAAAACTGTTGGCTCCAATAGCTTTGGCGGCTAAGGGAGTAAAGCCTAAGGCAGTGGCGTAGGTCAGAATTTGAGATAAGACTGCTAAGGAAGAAACAATCAGTAGATTGCTATCCTTAATCGTTTCTAGCAAAACCTTCAAGCGAATTGGAGTAACAGAAGTATCTACCACTTTCTCTACGACTCCGAAACTTAAAATCAGTGAACCTACCCCACCGACCGTTCCCAGAGCAAAGGCATATTCAGGCCCGAAGCTCTGCGCAACCAAGCCACCTAAAAACATTGCGATCATTTGGCCAGTATAGTTAACCGCATTGAGAATTCCCATAGCCTTAGGTGCATGTTGCCCAATGTAGTAGCTTGAAAAGAGAACCGTAAACGCGACCCAAGTCGCTGCTGATACCCCAGAAAGGGCTCGGAAGAAAAATAATGCGGGGAGGTTCTGAAAATACCACACCCCAAAACTACTGAGGATTGAGATAATGATACCCGCAATGATAAACACTTTACGCTTTCTCAACTTGTCAGACCAGATCCCAAGCGGTAACCTAATTAACATCTGCATAAGACCATAAGAACCTAAAATTATACCGAGTAGCTTATACGAAGCCCCTAAAGACTCAGCATAGGGAGATAGTATCGGGACATAGGTATATTGGGAAAACCAGTAAAGGCCCGTCATATAGCAAAATAAATAGGGCCTAAAATTCTCTTTCATTTGAATGTACCCCCATAACCTTTTAGTAAATAAAGCTGGCTTCTTATTTCTAGTTTACTAAGAATTTGTTTATAAAGTCCTGACTGTAGCATATTTTCTCTATCCTAGTGTCTATTTGCAAATGTTCCGTAGGGACTTCTCCGTCAACCTTAGTATATTATGCACAATGATATCAGAACAGTAAAAGAGGGCTTAAAACCGCTACACAAGCGAATTCTAGCCCTCTCCTTTGCTTTACGAATCTTACCAAAATGAATATTATGTAAAGTAGTTCAGAGGCAAATTCTTGTATGATTGTGATTCATGGAGGTCTTTTGGTATTGCAGTAATGCCGGTCGTCCACGGTTTGCTGGCATTCAAAGCTTCTCGTTATCTTCACCAAGTTTGGGGTAAGCAGAAGCACTGGGCAAAAATGTTTTTCCTGGCATATAGAGAGTTGAGACATAATTCAAACCCCACTTATGCTCTATGAAGCCTCTTTCTTTTACGTATACCTGAATTGGCAATTCACTTGTCTCTAAAACAGGGGCCATGCAACAGTCTACTTTTACTGAAAAATCTATCCATTCACTGAAGGTGCGGCTTTTAAATAGATTAACCATTTCCAGATAATACGGATTATCTGATTCAGGCAGTGTTAGCTGACAGGGAATGAGATCTTCTCTGTTTACCCCTCTGCAAAAGTTAGCCCAAAATTTCTCCTCTAATGCACCCAAAGTCACATAACGATTATCCTTTGTTTTATAAATTTCATACGCAATATAGTTATTATAGATACCATGTTCCTCTTTAGTTACCGACTGATGCGCTACATGAAGCCCCATTAGAGAAAGCATGCTGTCAGTTATAGAAACGTCTAAGTAAGTACTTTTACCCGTTCTTTCTCTTTGGACTAACCCTGTAAGAATAGCTTCACTGGCCACTATCCCGCCTATCAAGTCTGCCAATGCTATATACGGTTTTATGGGAGATCCGGCTTTATCTTTAAGCTGGGCTAATATACCACTTAGGGCCATATAGTTGATATCATGACCACCTAACAATGAAATTGAAGTATTTTGTCCATACCCTGATAAGGAGCAATATACAAGTGAGGGGTTTACTTTTAACAAGCTTTCATAATCAATTCCTAGTTTTTTTGTAACCCCGGGACGAAAGCTTTCAATAACGGCGTCTGCGCTTTTCACTATTTCCAAAACTCTTTGACGTTGTTCCGCATCCTTCAAATTAACCATTATACTTTTTTTGCCTCGGCTCTGACAACGGAAGATACACCCTTCTTCCCCATCGATTGTATCCATAAATCGTGCTGGATCGCCTGAAGGTTCTTCAATCTTAATTATTTCTGCTCCCCGATCTTCCAGTCGCAATGTTGCAAAAGGTCCCGGAAAATAACGAGAAAAATCAACAATTTTTATTCCAGATAGCATTGGTCCTTACCCCTCATTCTCTTTCTTCTCTAAGATTATGGTATCAAAATTTCCATTTTGTTACTCTCCCTAATTCTATCTATAATACCTTACAGTAAATCGGCTGATAGATAATAGGCAACACCTAGTACCTATCAGCCATCATTAAAAACGAATTTACTTTTTATACACAATCCTAATTTTTAATCTTATGAAATGCTGGTGGCTTTTTTAAGTTAGTAAAAAAAGACTTCCACTGGGAGCGTACTAGCAGCCTTTGAACACAGGCTTCCTCTTTTCAATGAAGGAGTAAATTCCTTCTTTATGATCTTCCGAAAGAGCCAATAGTTCTTGGTATTCAGCCTCAGTCTCAAATTCCATGCCAAGGCCCTCGAACGCATTTCTATTAACCATTGTCTTGATCTTCCCGTAAGCCAATGTCGGCCCCTGGGCCAGCTTATATGCTAATTTCATGGTCGTTTCTTCTAATAGATCTGCCGGCACAGCCTCATTCACAAGACCCCATGCGTAAGCTTCTTTGCCCGAAAAGGGTTTCGCCATCATCATCAATTCAGTCGCTTTTGCCCAACCAACCATCTTAATGAGCGTTGTGGGTGCGCCTAGATCAGGAACGAGATTCAAGTTAACAAATGGAAAAACTATCTTAGTGTCCTCAGCGGCGATCCTAAAATCACAGGCCAACGCAAGAGCAATACCTCCACCCGCTGCCGATCCATGAATCGATACGATAACCGGCTTTTGGATGGTTCTGATTTTTGTAACGATCACTCCCCATTTTCTTGCCGCAGCCCTAAAACCGCTATCTCTGCCTTCATCGATACGTTGTTTCATCTCAGCTATATTGCCACCGGCACTAAAAGCAGCTCCAGCCCCGCGTAAAACAACAACACGTACATTCGGATCGGAGCTGCTGTCATCCAGGCATTGTTCTAATTCATCATCAATGACACTGCCGGTAATGACATTTAGTCTCTCTGGATCGTTTAGCGTAATTAAGGCAATTCCATCTTTCTTTTCATAGATGATTTTTGTTAGATCCATAATTAACTCTCCTCCAGTACTCTAACTTTAGATCTTAATCGCTTGATTATAGGCATCTCTGATGGCATCCTGTATCTTTCTCGGTTTAGAAGCATCGCCAATGATGCTTAGCTTATCGATATTGCCTTGCAAATCTACATACAGGCTATTGTTAGCACGAGATCCCACAGCAAGCACAACTGTATCAGCTGGGATTACTTTCTTTTCCTCACCAGTTTCAACGAGAACGCCCTCTTTCAAAAATGCAACTACTTTTGTTAGGTTTAATGTGTTTATATTAAATTGCTTGAGGCGAGCCATCATCGACCAGCGAGAGCTCGGACCGATATCCTTGCCAATTGACTTAGCCATTTCAACAAGTGTTATCTGCTTACTTCCATGGGTCAGCAAACGATATAAGGTTTCCGGTGCCTCTGCTCGATAGAGCATAAGATGTCGTAAGGTTTCCGCATCAATGGTTCCGATCTCAGCCAGCATCAAGGCTGTTTCAACTCCTACTGCTCCTCCTCCAACGATAACAACTTGTGAACCTACTTTCGTCTTTTTCTTCAATACATCCCATGCCTGGACTACTTTGGCATCCTCTTCAGTCGTGATATTGGGCAGGATAGGTTCTGCTCCCGTAGCGATGACCACGCGGTCAAAGGCACCCTCTTTGACCTTCTCTTGTATATCTTCTTTTGTTGCTTTTTTTTGATAATGTATCTCTACGCCGAGCTTCTTACAGGCATTGGCCAGATACCTTACTAAGTACGCAAAATCGTACCGTCCTGGAGGTGCAGAGGCAACTTCAATTTGACCCCCTGGCTGACTATTTTGCTCCCATATCGTTACACTATGACCGCGCAACGCTGAAACACGAGCAAACTCCAAGCCTCCTACACCTGCTCCGATGACAAGTATCTTCTCGGGATAGGATGAGGTAAACTGTGACGGCAAAAGGGAACCCTGTAAAAGTTCGGATTCTCTGCCTGCTTCTGCGTTGCATAAACACTCAACTGTTGTGTGAGCCATAATGCGATCCAGACATCCCTGATTACAAGCCACACAAGGCCGAATTTCATCATATTTCCCTTGAATCGCTTTATTTCCCAACTCCGGGTCAGCTATAAACGGACGACCCATCGCTATAAAATCCGCATTGCCCTCATCCACAATTTCTTCACCCACGGAAATGTTCATACGGTTACTCATAATCACGGGGATCGATACGGACTCTTTAACACCTTTGCCCAAATAGCTAAAAGCGCCGTGCGGTACATCCATCGTAACCTGAGGAACTTGTGCTTCATGCCAACCGCCCGTAATGCTGATTGCATCTACTCCGGTCTTTTCTAAAGCAACGGCAATCTCCTTTACCTCAGTATTGGTATTTCCCCCATCCATGAAATCATTACCACCCAGCCTAACCGAGATAGGGTAGTCTTTTCCAACAACTTGACGAATTGAAGCAACAACCTCTAACAGAAACGTCATGCGTCCTTGCAAATCTCCGCCATAGCGATCCGTTCGTTTATTTGTTACAGAAGATAGGAATTGTCCGATCAAGTAGCCTGAATTAGTACCGATTTCGACGCCGTCAAAACCTGCCTGGACCGCTCGCTTGGCTCCGGCAGCATAAAATGCTAACAAATCCTCGATTTCGGATGTGGTTAATTCGCGCGGTGTCTCACCGGTATACCTTGAAGGAACTGCCGATGGTGCAATTGCCTCCATACCGCCATACTCCTTCGAACGAGCGTACCGCCCTTGATGTAGCAATTGAGCGAAAATCTTCGCCCCTTCCTCATGGACTACATCCGTCAAACGTTGAAGCCCAGGGATACACCGATCATCGTTCAGATAGATCATGTCATATTCCGTTTTATGGATTGGATCTATTTGTAAAGCGCCTAAGACGATCAGCCCAGCCCCTCCCCGAGCTCGCATACGATAAAACTCAACAACTCTATCAGTGATCATCCCTTTGTCGCAGTAGCCCAAACCCATGGGGGCCATAACCAAACGGTTTTTAAGTTCCAGCTGACCAATTTTCCCTGGAGAATATAATTTTGACATCACTTAGTCCTCCATAATTAAAGTTTGCTTCTCTCGTTTAAAATATCTCGACAATACCTGCTTGTTGATTTTACCATTTTCCAACTTGGGCATTTTAGCCAACTTTATCACACGATCAGGAATCTTATATTTGCTGACTTTCCCTTTGGCATAGTCTCTCAAGGTTTCCTCAGTTTCCTGAGAGTTTTCCTTCAATTGAATGAAGGCCAAGGTCTGTTCCCCCAATTCTACGTGATGTACCCCCATCACGCAGACTTCCAAGACGGCAGGGTGAGCATAATATACTTTTTCCACCTCTGCAGGATAGATATTGTATCCCCCGCGAATGATCATATCCTTCTTTCTGCCGATAATCCGGATGACCCCTAAGTGGTCAATTGTCGCTAAATCTCCCGTGTGCAGCCAGCCGTTATCTTTAAAAGCTTTCGTTGTTTCATCCGGCATCTCATAATAACCCTTCATAACCGCGTAGCCCCTGCACAGCAGTTCTCCCTCTTCTCCCGCTTCGAGCGATTCCAAATCATCATTAACCACCTTAACCTCCACTCCGTCCAAAGGCCGACCTACGGTTTGGCTACGGGTCGCTAAATCATCTTCAAAGCTCGTCATCGAAATAGCTACGCTTTCGGTAGAGCCATAAGCCACCATGATATCACAACACAGCTCTGAGCTAATCTGCCGAACGACATACTCATCACAATAAGCACCGGCGATAATACCGGTCCTTAACGAGCTGACTTCCTTTTTATTCTGCTCGCATTCGTGCAATATTCGTATAAACATAGTCGGCACCCCGTATATGACCGTCACTTTTTCCTGTTCAATAAGAGCTAAGGCTTCCTCGGGCTGGAATCTATTCATCAGGACGATCTTGCCACCAAAGTAACAGGGCAAGATCAGTCCTGTTACAATACCAAACATGTGACAGCATGGTATGGGGACAAGAAAATTATCTTGACCTGCAGCACGCAGATGATATCCAATATTCCTTGCAGAACGATACAGGCTCTCATAAGTCAGTTCTACCCCTTTGGGACTCCCTGTTGATCCCGAGGTAAACATGATAACAAACAAATCTTCATAAGGATTAATTTTAACGGACTCAAATGTCTTATTTCTCCCTGCTTCTAACAGTTCCGAAAAGGATTGGTACCCTTCTTCTTTAAACCTAACAGTTATTAGTTCGTACATATCGCTATTTTTTTGTAAACAAGTCAATTGCGACGGACCGCCAACAAAAACCATTTTGGGACGGATAGTTTTTAGACGTTCGTCCATTTCTTCTTTTTCAGAAACGAAATTACAGGGAATGAGGATAGCACCGCATTTAGCCAAAGCAAAAAAGATAACAATAAATTCATGCCAATTCGGAATAAAGGTCAAAACCTTGTCGCCTTTTTGAAGATTCAACTGAACTAAAGCAGCCGCTGTTTGATGGATTTCCTCCTTAAGCTCCTGATAAGACATTCTCCGTAGTCCGTCAAATATAACCTCTCGATCAGGTGTTTCTTCTGCCCAATAATCAACAATGCTCTGGAAGGTTCTGTCCATGTACATTCCCATCTCTTTTCTAATCATCCTAGCTGCATACCCTTAACAGTCTATCCCCATCTGAACTCTACACCTAAGGTTCCAGTGGGAAACTCCCATTTTTCTAAAATCGTTTTCCCACACAGTACTCGACAGGTTCCACATTCGAGACATCCGGCATAATCGAAATGAATCCCGCCTTTTTCGTCTAACTTATAAAGTCCTGCCGGACAAGCCAGGATCAGCTTCTGAAATTCCTTCATATCGATATCTCCAGCCTTCAAGACAATATGGGCATTTTCTTCATCGACATAGAATTTATCTATACCGAGCTTTTGGTCGACGTTTACAGGACTCATAGTGAGCGCACTCCTTTCCATGCATCTTTGGCTAGGTTCATGATTCCGATTTTCTTAACATGCTTGAGCATGTTCTTCATCAGCGGTTGAGCGGGCTGACCGTTCATCACAAACAAATCTGCCATCATATCCGCTGCCATGCGTGGATACCCATCGAAAATCCGGGGAGTCCCTTCTAAGAAGTGAGGGAACTTCTGGTAATGAGTGAGATCTTTCATCACAAAGCTGTCGTTTAAGAACGACTGATAACATTGCAGAAAGCTTTCACTGAAGTTCTGGGCTTCTTTAGCAGCAAGCACAGCTTTCACTGCACATTCTGCCGAGGCAACTGCAAAGTCCATGCCACGGACAGCGTAACCAAGGTTAATACAGAATCCAGCGGCATCGCCGACAACCAATACGCCATTACCAATAATTTTGGGTACCATCTTCAGTCCACCTTCGGGAACAAGGTGACCGGAATACTCGATGAGTTTACCGCCTTTGACAAGCCTTTCAATGGCGGGATGATTCTTAAAGTCCTCTAACATTTGTGGCACGGACGTGTTTCCTTCGATTAAATCACTTAAGGTCGCGACAACTCCTAACGAAATGCTGTTTTTGTTGGTATATATGAATCCACCGCCGACTCGTCCTGCGGAGGGAGTTCCCGCAAAGAGCCAGGAGGTTCCTTCATTTTCTCGGCAATTAAAGCGGTCTTCGATGACAGATGCGGGTAATTCGATAATCTCTTTGGCTCCTACAGCAACTTGACTGGGGTCTATTTCACCACGAAACCCTAGTTTTTGTGCGAGGAGTGAATTGACTCCATCGGCTAATATAGTTACATCGGCTTCGAGCTCTTCGTCTCCGGCGATAACTCCACAGACCTTTCCGTCGCGAACGATGAGGTCATCTATTCGGATTCCGGCGATGATTTCGACTCCAGCTTCTTCTGCTTTTTCTTGGAGCCACTGGTCAAAGACTCCGCGTAGTACCGAATAGGAATCACTACCTTGTACTCCGAGCATGTCAGAGTAATAATCAAGGGTTACATTACTTTCTTCGGTCATTAAGCTGATTTTTTCCCGGGTGATCTTTCGCTCGATGGGAGCTTCTTGAGCAAAGTTTGGGATGATTTTCTCAAGACTGTGGCTATAGATCCGTCCTCCGGTCACATTTTTGCTCCCAGCGTAGTTACCTCGTTCAATGAGTAACACGCCTAAGCCTTCTTTTGCCAACATATACGCGGCGACGGTACCGGCAATTCCACCACCGACTATAATGACATCAAATTTATCGTCAGACATTTTTAACATCCTTTCGTTCTCTCTTGCGAAAAGTTCTAAAAAAATACGTGAAAAAAGCGAAAACCCTGAAATCCTCGCGTCCGGATGCTTAAGCCACACTTCGTGAGAGAATCGTCAAAGAGGGTGACCTTAAACCTCATCAGCTTGTCTGATCTTCAGTTTTTTCGCTCTTATTTCTTCGGAAAAGTATTATTTTAACTTGAACTTATTTCAATTGATTGATTAAAGTAGGGAGAATTTTATACAGGTCACCGACGAGACCGTAGTCGGCTTGTTTAAAGATCGGTGCGTTTTTATCTTTATTGATGGCAATGACCACTTTCGAACGGTTTATGCCCACCATATGCTGGACCTGACCGGAGATTCCTAGGGCAAAGTAAACTTCGGGGGTTAGTATTAAGCCAGATACTCCGATATAGGTCTCTTTTGGCATCCATTTTTCCCCTTCAGCGATCGGTCTTGAACAGCCGACTTCTCCTCCGATGACTTCGGCCAACTGGCGAGCCATGTTGATATCTTCAGATTGCGCTATCCCACGACCTACACCAACTACACGTTTGGCGCTCGCTAGATTGACGGAGACTTTGGGTTTTTGTTCTTTGCTGATGACTTTCATTTTCGTCTTAGGCTCGATGAACTCAACTGTTTCTACTTCGGCTTGACTGGTTGCTGCTTCTGTTGATACGGCTAGGACTCCCGGTCCTACCATGATAACAGCTGTGGAGGTCGCTGCTTTCTCACGGCGTACCGCCGCTCCCCCATAAACCATGCGCTTAGCTTCGCCGTCTTGGGTCAATTCCATAACATCGGTGATGACGCTTGCTCCAATCATGGCGGCTAGACGTCCAGCGATACATTTTCCTCGTTTCGTCGGTGCTACCAGTAAAAAATCTGGTTTTTCTTTATTCACTAGAGCAGCGATGCTTTCTGAATAATCTTCCAGCATGGCTCCATCTTGCGCAGGGATGGACCACACTTTATCGGCACATATTACACCCTCGGGTGAACCAACGACTACTCCTTCTACTCGATCTCCCAACTGACGTGCTCCAAGACATAATTCATTAAGTGCTGTATATTTCTCAGCAAATACCCATATTTTCATTTCAATTGCCCACCTTTATTTCAATTCTCCTGAGATTTTTTCGATGAATTTCTTAATGGCTTCATCGGAATCTCCTTCGATAATATCTTGCTTACGATCCACTTGTTTCGGTGCTTTAGTTTCTATTACTTCGATGGAATTTGCAGGTTTGGCTAAACTTACATCACTTGCCTTCCAAACGCTTGAGGGCTTTTTTCCTGCAGCTAAGATTTGCTTCATGCTGGCGATACGTGGAAAATTGATATCTGAAGTTACTGATACGACTGCGGGTAAGGTCAACTCGATGGTTTCGACTTCGTCTTCCAAGGTGCGCTCAACGATGACTTTTCCGTCGGCTTCTGTAATTTTACTGATGCTATTGATTGTCGGGAGGCCAAGCACCTGACCGAGTTGGACGCCTACTTGTTGTGCATATAGATCCGCTGAACCTTCTCCACAGATTACGAGGTCATACGTGCCAATCTTTTCGATGGCTGCTTTTAAGGCTAGAGCTGTCTGATGGGTATCCATGTTTTCGAACGCTTCATCGGCAACAATAACCAAGCTTTCTGGTCCACGGGATAAAACGTTCTTCTTTAATTTCGAATCATCGATTGTTGGACCTCCAACACTCAGGGCAACTAAGGTTCCGCTATTTGCTTCGATGAGTTGGGTTCCCGCTTCGATGCTATTTAAATCGTAATTACTAATGGTCATTTTTGCTCTCTCGAACGATAGCTCGCCATTAGACTTTATGATAATATCTTCTTCGTCAGGAACAACTTTAAAACAAGTAATAATGTTCATATTTACACCTCAAATATCATATTATGAATCAATAATAGCCAAACTGACCACCTTTAGTTCTTCAACTTCTAAACGCTTATGTGCTGAAGGATTCAACAAATGAAGTTCGCACAAGGCATCTGAGAAGAATTATCAGGCTAGCATGTAGTAATTACTTCCTACTAGCCCGACTCGAAGCCTATAAGATTTTTCCTTTAGATAGTTTACTTATCTGTCTAACGGTAACAGCATCTTCATTTTCCCGTCGTTTACGATAATCTTTTTACTGTAGAGTTCTGCGATTTCTTCGGATGAATAACCGAGCTCGCTTAACACTTCTTCATTGTCCATTCCGTGGTACGCGGCCGGTCTCCACATCTTGCCGGGGTAATTTTTAAATTTAGGTACAATCCCCACAGCCCTTACAGGTGTTCCCTTGACTGACTCCCATTCCAGGATCATTTCCCTGGCTTTAACTTGAGGGTCATTCTCCAGGTCTTCAAACGTATTTACCTTATTGACGGGAAGTCCGGCTTCCAGCAATTCTGCTTGCGCTTCATAGGATGTTTTCTGAGCCAAATAAGCATTGATTGCCCCATTGAATTTTTTCCCTGCTTCACTGTTTACATAAATCAAACTTATATTTTCCGGGAAATCTTCCGTCCCATATTCTAATCCAAAGAGCGGAATAGCCTTCTTCAAGACGCCGGCACCCATTAAGAAAAATGCGATATATTCACCATCTTTGGCTTGAAAAGATCCGCACCCTGCATAAGCTGCCGGATATCCGGTCTGCTCCACAATTCTATGGGCAGAAAACCAGTCGGATATATACTGCTGACTCCGCATCAGCACTTCATATTGTGCGATATCAATACTTTCGCCAATTCCTGTTTTTTCTACTTTATGCAACGCTGCAAGGATTGACGTTGCCGAGTATAAGGCAGTCATAAAATCTGCTGTATATGGACCGACTGCAGTAGGCGCCCTCTCCGGGCCGGCATTTGAAAACATATAACCACTGAATGCCTGCGCAATAACATCATATGAAGGCCGGCCTATATAATCAGGCAGTCCTGTCTGACCAAAACCTGATATATGAACTATGATGAGTTTCGGATTCACTCCCCAAAGCACTTCATCCGATAAGCCCCATTTTTCATATTGACCACCTTTGGAAGCTTCCACAAAGACATCTGCATCCTTCAGCAGGTTCAGTAAGATCTCTTTGCCTTCGGGCGAAGGAATGTTGAGGGCAACATTCCTTTGGTTTTTTCTATCCGACTCAACGGCAAAGCTGCGGGAGAATCGTGTAATATCAGGAGCTACTGAGTTTTCCAGCCAGATTACGTCCGCTCCATACTCTGCAAGCAGTTGAACCCCAAATGGGCCTGCTGTGGATTGAGTGGCATGTACGATTTTAATTCCAGACAACGTTCCAAATTCAGGAAGATTTTTATTTCCCCACATATACAAATTCCTCCATTTTTACATGTTAGATTAATATTTACATCACTTAAATAAGACGGATGATGCATGACAAACACCAAAGTCCGAGTGTTTATTCAAGTTAATTTTGAGGATTTGGAAAATTAATGGCTATGCAAATTACTTGTTGTATTTTTTAAGAACTTGTCTTCCCGCGATGTGGACCATAATTTCATCGGTTCCACCCGCAAATTGGTTTCCTCTTGCATCTTGCCATAAACGGCTCACGCGGGTTTCAGTTGTATAGCCCAGTGCACCAAAGATTTGGAGAGCTTCTGAACAAACTTCAACAGCAGTGTTTGCAGCATAACGCTTAACTAAAGCGGCATCAAGCTGAATCGGCAATCCATTATCGAATTCCCATGCCACTTTATAAAGGAAACTTCTCATCGCTTGCAACTTAGCCTCCATATCTGTGAGCTTTTCTTGAAGCATCTGGAACTTACCGATTGATTGTCCAAATTGTACACGTTGATTAGCGTAAACGGCGGCATCATCCATTGCTGCTTGAGCTAATCCTAAACTCCATGCCACAATAATTAAGCGTTCCATCTCAAAGTTTTTTAATAAATTGATAAAGCCTTTGCCTTTTTCGCCTACACGCATACTTTCTTCGACTACAACATCGTCAAAGTAATATTCGCAAAATGGCATCATGGTTTGTCCAATTTTATGAAGAGGAGCCGTTTTTACACCGGGTGCTTTTTGTGGAACGAGCCACAAGGACATGTTCTTATTTTGATAAGACGGATCTTCATCTTTAGCAACGACTAAAACATAGGGACAGTGCTCACCGTTAGTAACCCATGTTTTTTGACCATTTAGAATAAGTTTTCCATCGACGGTTTTAACAGTTGTCATCATAGCATTGTTATCTGATCCTGCTCCAGGTTCAGAAATCCCCAAAGCGAAACAGGATTTTCCTGTTTTTTCAAAAAGATCCATGACAAATTGAATTTGTTCGGGTGAACCAAATTCACAAACATCAAACATCGCCAAGCTATTGAGAATAAACGGAGTGGATGCTCCACTTCTTCGGGTCAATTCTTCAACAAGGAGACAAAGGGTGGTGGCATCAGCAGGTGTTCCACCGTATTCTTCGGGGATTCCCATTGTAGCAAAACCTGCATCATAATAGGCTTTCGTTACTTCATTGGGAACATTATGTTCCTCAGTCCACTTTTTAACATCGGCTTCTGTGATATACCGGTCAACAAAATCTCTTACACTTTCCAAAAGTAATTCTTGTTCTTCCGTCATTTTGAAATCCATTTTCTTTCCTCCTAGTATTTTGATTAGTTGTTTAGTCGTTTAGTTCTATGAACTATTTTCCTATCGAGATTATTTAAGTGCAATTATCATGCCAAGTTCACCCATGGTGATTTAGTCGACTTTGAGCATTTTTTTATTTGCGGATGTTCAAAACTGTCTAAAACTTTGTTCACACAAGAACAAGAGAATATACGATTCCGTTTTCCATCCTTTTAGATGAACAGGTAAGGCAAAATAAAAAACTGCTGTGAATTTTTTTAACAGCAGTTTAAGGAGTACCTGTTATATTAGATGATATTCTTCCATTTTCTTATACAAAGTGCCTCTAGAAATACCCATCCGTTTGGCGATCTTTGTTTTATTCCCGTTGTATTCAATCATCAAGGTGAGCATTATTTGTTTTTCTTTCTGGGCTCTCACTTTTTCCGTTTCTTCTGGCAGGTCATCCGATCCAAATTCGTCTAGAAGTAGTTCATCCGATAAGCTCGGTAGATCCTGCAATCTCAATTCTTCTCCTGAAGCGTTATTCATGCCGCATTCTATGATATTTCTCAGCTCTCTGACATTACCTGGCCATCGATAGTTAATCAAATAACGCAAAGCCTCATTGTCCATTTGTTTTATGTTTTTATCCAAATACGAGTTGTAATAGTCAATAAAAGAATGCGCTAAAATAGGAATATCGGTAATCCGCTCTATTAAGGCCGGCAGGTGTAAATTAACCACAACTATGCGGTAATACAGATCGAGACGAAACGTCTTTTCTCTTACCATTCTTTTTAAATCCCGATTGGTTGCTGTAATCAATCGAACATCTACGGGAGTTTCAACATTACTGCCGATACGGGTAACTTTTCTTTCCTCCAGCACTCGCAACAGCATGGATTGAGCGGACATGGAAAGCTCTCCTATTTCATCAAGAAATATTGTTCCTTTATGGGCATATTCAAACTTCCCCATTGACCCTCCCTTCCTCGCTCCCGTAAATGCCCCATCAACATAACCAAACAATTCACTGGCAAGGAGTTCGGGAGATATGGAAGCACAATTCAAGGCTACAAAGGGTCCGTTCCGTACGGGACTCGAATTATGAATCGCCTGTGCAAATACTTCTTTACCGGTTCCGCTTTCCCCGGTTATTATGACAGGGCTTCGACCTTGCGCTGCTTTTATGGCCCTCTGTTTAACTTCCTTTATTAAATCAGATTCCCCAAGGATATTATCAAACGTGTAATGAGCTTGTGCATTAGATAACTTATTGACTGCCTGACGAATATATTTTTCTCCCAAAAACTTAAGCATTAAGCCGATAATATTCTGGTCCTGAAAGATTGGATTTGCAATTAAACGCATGTGTTGTATGTTAGTATGAAGGCCTTGTATTTGAATTTCATCAAAACGGAGATCCTTCCCTGTTTTCAAAATCTCTAAAGCATCTTTTAGCTCCGGAAATAATTCGGCACAATCTTGCTCTTTAATATCTGCTATGTCTAATCGACACCACTGCAATAAGGCTTGATTAGCGCTTAAAATTTTCCCGAAAGAGTCTATGAACATAATACCTTGTTCCTGATTCTGTTCATATTCACTCAACAAAGCTTCCTTAAGGCGCGTCTCAATATCTCTTCTATATGAAGTAACGATTGTCTGACTGTTACTATGATATTGTCTTAAGTAATAAATGAAAAGATCTGAAAAATGCTCTTTAGGTAAAATTATCAACGTATTTACATTTAAGCCGCCAAAATAATTTCCAAAGTAAGCATAAGTTACATACGGTGTAAATAAATCGAGATAATGTTCTTCTCCTATTACCCATGAATCTTTATTTTCGCTGGGGTTCATGGCTAATGCTGTGGTCCCAATATTTTTCTCAAGTAAGCAAGAACCTATTTTCAAACCTACAGAGTTAAGATAATCCAGTAATTGTTTATTTCCTCTTTGGGAGAAAACAGTTTGGTTCTCTTCATTCGTATAGAATAAGGCTCCATGATACTTTTTCAGCAGTTCATACAATGTCTTAGTTTCTTTCGGCAATATCGTTGATCTTATTGCACTTGCAATTGGTTTTTCTTTTATTTCATCTTCGCTAAGGTCCAACATATCCAACTCACTTAAATTTGGGTTTAGGCCCATTGCCTTACAGCGGGTCCAGGAATCTCGAATTTCCAGCCTCATATCTTCACATGGCTTTCCATCTATAAAAGGTTGACGGTGTTGAGCAAGTTCTTGATCAAAACTAATATCCAACATTTTTCATCTTCACCCTTCTTAAGAATTTAAAGCCGCCTGCCTAATACTTTAAATGACCTATGAAATACTTTAAATAACAATTTGGTGAAAGTTTTATATTCTCCAAATCTATCTCTTTGATTGTAATAATATTATAATAAATAATTCACATGGTCAATCGAGCTAATCATTTTAATACTTGAAAGATATGGAATAGCTATTATTCAACTCTTTTCTGGGTCGGTTTAGAGCTGGCTTCTGCTAAGGGCGATTCAGATTTTCTAAAGAAAGTTAAGTGTTTGGGTGATAAAATAGAGAGAGAAAGGAGTGACCTATGATGTGCGGACGGTATTTCATTGCCACAGAACAGGAAGAATATGAAATAAAAAAGATCATTGAACAGGTCAATAATCGATACAAAAATACGCACGAACTATCTGAGATGAAGACTGGCGAAATTTATCCCACAAACCTTGTGCCGGTAATCACCCCAGAGTCGCCGACGCTCATGATATGGGGCTTTACCCGTTTTGACGGCAAGGGGCAAGTCATTAATGCACGGCTGGAAACTGCGACTGAAAAACCGATGTTCCGCAAAGCTTTTGCTGAGAATCGTTGTCTGGTGCCGGCAAGCCACTATTATGAGTGGGAAAAGCTTGGAACTAAAAAGCAGAAGTATATCATTGGGTCACGGGGAACGATATATATGGCAGGACTCTATCGGTTTGAGAAGGATTCCCCTCTTCCTCGATTTGTCATACTTACCCGCCCGGCGGCTCCTAACCTTGCCTTTATTCATGACCGGATGCCGCTTATTTTACCCAAGGATATGCACGGAGCATGGTTAAATCATCACATTGATAACCAGGATGTAATGAATCGCTCGGAAGAGAATTTGATTTATGAAGGTGTTGATTTACAACCTGTTTTATTTTAGCCATTTTTCACTCTGGACTACAGCTTTTTTTCTTTTCTAACTAAACTGGGTTTACAATTGGAATGGCTCACTTCCTATAGAACGATAGATCTGTCGAACCGAAATATTTATATTTCTAGAGTTACTATCCTATTGGTATCAGCTTGATTTCCGTATATACTTGAAAGTGCAATGTATCACGTTTGCTGATCACTTGCGCTAAAGCTGTTAAGAAATTGTGGTCGAGCATCAAGACAAAGATTTTCACAACCTATTTCAAGCATTTTGCAAAGTAGACAAAATGACATTAAGGAGATCTTTAGAATGACCAAAAGCAAACTGTCTAAATCTCAAATAGATTTAAACGAAACAGAAGTAAGTCGTAAAAATGCCAGTACCAATTACGACTTACTTATTAATTCCTTAGATTGTTTAGAAGATTGTTATATATCAATCGTTGACGTAACAGGCAAAATTATTTTCTTATCAAAAGGGTTTGAAGAAGTAGATGGTTACAAGATTAGCGATGTTATAGGGAAAAACGTTTTGGATGTTTATAAATTGGGTAAAGAAAATAGTGTACATGTAATAGCAATGATTGAAAAACGGGTATTAAAAAATACTAATCTTAGATATACTTCAGCCCAAGGTAAACCTGTTGATCTCCTAATGGATATCTATCCGATATTTTCAGGAGAAGAAGTCATCGGTTCCTTTGCCGTAAGTCGCGATACAAACAAAATACAAGCGCTTACTGACATCATATTTCAACTAAAAAAGGAGCTTTCAGAAAAAAACAATACCAACGGAACCCAATTCAGTTTTGATGACATCATTGGTTCTGGTCAAGCCATGCAAAGCGTCATTAATACAGCGAAGAAAATGGCTCGCTCGGAATCACGGATTATGATTCTGGGCGAAACAGGAACAGGCAAAGAGCTCTTTGCTCAAAGTATCCATAATGCTAGTTCAAGAGCAAAAGAGCCTTTTGTCGCGGTCAACTGTTCAGCCATTCCAGATAACTTATTGGAGAGCATCCTGTTTGGGACAAATAAAGGTGCATTCACTGGAGCTGAGAATAAACCCGGATTATTTGAAGAGGCGAAAAATGGCACGCTCTTTCTAGACGAAATTAATTCTATGAACATCGTTCTTCAGTCAAAACTCTTGCGAGCCTTGGAAACGAATCGTATCCGCAGATTGGGAAGCAACAAAGAAATCCCTGTAAATCCTCGAATTATAAGCGCCATGAATATCAGTCCTGAAGAAGCCATTGAAACCGAAAAATTACGGAGTGATTTTTATTACAGACTTGCTGTGATCACTCTAAAATGCCCACCTTTACGAGAAAGAAAGGAAGACATCCTTACCTTATCCAAGTATTACATCACTCGATATAATAAGATTCTAGGGAAAAAAATCGATGAGATATCCGATGAAGTAACTCAAATACTGGTCAGCCATAATTGGCCAGGAAATGTTCGTGAGTTAAGTCATTGTATCGAGCATGCGATCAATATGGTTGATACTACAGATACTTGCCTTTTAGTGCAGCATTTGCCTTCGTTTCTTCTGGACAAAACCATCAAGAATAATATTTTGCCGATTATCGTGCCAAAAACTAACGATTATAAACAAACCATGCAACAAGTTGAAAAGGATATATTGACCCACGCACTAAAAAGAAATAACTGTAATATTAACCAAACCGCCAAAGAATTAGATTTGTCTCGACAATGTTTATTTTATAAACTGAAACGATTAGATATCGACATTCAACATGAAGTTCATATCGAATAGTTGTCTTATATTACGTTGAGACATGATCACGAATTAATAAATAGCCTTAACACTTCCGATACATTTACGATTTGAAGTGTTAAGGCTATACTCATTTTGGATCTTAGTCATCACCCGTAGCAAATCATTGTAGAAACTGCTAACAAGTCTGACCCCTTTTAACCTACCCTTGAAGTTTCGATTCCTTATTGAAGTTGCTTTTAGTTCTTTCTCCGACGGGGGTATCCTCACCCAGGTCTGAATAGCCGATCAGAACGACTGCAGCTATAATTAATGTGCATCCCAGTGATGTATACCAGGTTACTGGTTCATATAAGATAATGATACCTGCTACCATACTGACTACCGGTTCCAGTGTACTCAGTATGGAAGCATTCGCCGGGCCAATGCTTTTCACGCCTTTTATGAAGAAAACCTGTCCCAAGACGGTACAGAAAAAGCTTACCAAACCAGTATAGTACAAACCTTTTAGCGTAAGCGGCAGTGGCCAATTCCCCTGAGCCACCAGCAGTACCAGAGAGGTGAAGGATGCAATCAAGCAGCCATAAAAAGCCAGCACCAGGCTGTCCATCTTTTTTAGCTGAGGATGATCAATGAGCAACACATAAATGACAAATAAGAAGGCTGAAATTATAGCCAGGCCAACACCACGCAGAGAAAAACTACTCCCCCCTGGATCAGCTATCAGGTAGATTCCTGTCAGAGATGTCAAGAGAGCCACCCATTTATAAGATTGTAGTTTCTCACGATATATAAAATACTCGAGCATCATGACCAGTACAGGAAACAGGTAATGCAACGAAGTAGCCACGCCGGCACTAATATATGTATACGATAAGTACAGAGTTAGCATCGTGCCTGTATAACCTAGGGTACTCGCTAATAACATCGGCCCTAGCTGTTGCCTCTCTACATGAAAATCAATCTTGCGGTAGAGTATGAATATTCCCAGCATAACGGCGGCCATGCCAGAACGCAGAAAGGTAACATCGAAGGTTGTGAGGCCTGTTGCATAGGCTTGCTTGGCCCATATCGGCATCATACCGAAAAAAGTAGCTGCAACGATAAGAAAAATAATTCCTCGAAGCTTTTGCATTTGATTGTAAAGTCTAGCGAAGCACCTGTTTCCGTATTTCTCATGATTTTTATCTTTCTTCTTTAACGTCCATCAGGGCTTCGCTTCTGCTTCCTTTCAAGATTTATTGAACATACAATCCTTCTGATTCAGTTAGTTTAACCCTATTTAACCCTAAAGTGAAGCCTTTTTTATTCCAGTAACTTTTTTTGTATCTTATAGGTACAGGTTCTGGGAAAAGAGGTCCTTATTTCTATAAAGGACGGGACTTTGAATTTAGCCATACGTCCCCTGCAATAGTCTAGGATTTCCTCATTGCTAAGCTCTTCACCCTCTTTAAATATAATAAAGGCCTTCACTGCCTGGTCATGAATTGGATCAGGCACGCCAATGACCGCTGCTTCAGCAATTTTCGGATGACTCATGAGGATATTTTCAATTTCAGTGGTAGAAATATTTTCTCCTGACCTTTTAATCATATTTACCTTGCGGTCAACAAAATAAAACCAGCCTGACTCATCCACATAGCCCTTATCCCCTGTATGCATCCATCCCCCGGGCTTCAAGGTCTTTGCTGTTGCTTCCGCATCCTTATAATATTCCTTCATAATAGTTCTGCCGGGTACGCCCTTTATATAAATCTCACCGACAGTATTAGGAGGAAGCTCTTTACCTTCCTCATCAATAATTTTAGCCTCATAAGATAATCCCGCTTTACCTATAGAAGGCCAGTTTCTCTCTCCGTATGGAAAGTCGCCGATTACTCCAACGAGAGTCTCAGTTGAGCCGTAGGAAGTAAACAATCTCACATTAAAGCGCTCTTCAAAAGCATTCTTTTCATGATTAGAAAAAGGAAGATAAAAACACATTTCACGAATACAATGGTCTTTTTCCCATTCCTGTTGAGGCTGTAGCATCAGTGTACGAGCCATCATTGGTATACCCTCTGTGACCGTTGCCTTATAGTCGCAGATCTGCTTCCAAAACACCCTTGCGCTGTACTTTTCCACTGCAATTATTGTTGCACCAGCAATAAGTACAGGCATTAAGGCATTGAGCTGAAAATCAACATGAAAAGCAGGCATAATCGTTAAGTAACGATCCTCATGCCTCATCGAAAACTGCCAGGCAGCAAAAATACCTGCATATAAAATATTACAATGGGTAATAACAACGCCCTTTGGATTTGATGTGGTACCTGATGTAAACAAAATTTCCGTGACATCGTCACTGCTTAAAGGTCGCAATTCCTTTAATGTCCCGGGCTGTTTTCCCATATTTTCCCCAAAGTTTAGAGTACCGGGAATTTCCTTTTCACTTCTTGCTATGACTATAGTTTTAATACCGATATCCTTGTTCGGGCTACTTCTATCGTAAATAGGTAAAAACTCTTCTTCGATAATTGCGGTTGTAGCATCACACTTTTTGAGTATATACCCACATTCCTCGTGTTTGTATTGTGTGTTTACGGGAACCATAACAGCTCCGATTTTTGCAAGTCCAAACCAACACATCAAAAACTCAGGGCAGCTATGAAGCTGAATAACTACCTTTTCATCCTTTTTTATCCCTAAATCGAGGAAAAAATTGGCGGCCTTGTTGATTTCTTCGTTAAGCTGTGAATAGGTGAATTCACTCATCCTGCCCTTACAGTCCTCAAAGATCAAGACCGTTTTTTCGCTATATATCAGGGCTAGCTCATCCCACATATCTCGCAAAGTCTTGTTTCCCACTATATCCATTTTCTGCACCTCTGAAGATAATAATATCTAGGGTAATGAGCAGATACTTTTATTCGGAGCAGTAGACCGGGAAATACAAGACCCCCCGGTCTCTTCTCCACTAACCCAATAAAATATCATTATCCTTTAACTATGATTTCTTATTGATTATCCGTATCGAAATTCCACACCCATTGAACCTTCAGGGTATTCCCACTTCTTTACAACTGTACCTAAGCACAAAACTCTACACGTACCGCATTCCAGACACCCTGCATAATCAAAAAATAAGGTTCCATCTTCATTGAGCTTGTACAATCCTGCCGGACAGGCATTGATAAGCTTCATTTTCTCCTTTATATCAGGATAAGAAGGGTCTATTTCTATATGGGCATTCCCTTCATCCACAAAATATTTATTGACTCCTAACTTTTCTTCTACAGTTATACTCATACAGATTTCACCCCCTTCAGTCCGTCCTTCACCAGATTAATAAGACCCACTGTCTTTAAATGCCTCATAGCCTTTTTCCGCAAGGGAACTGCAGGCTTACCGTCAATAATAAACATGTCAGCCATAATATTGGACAACATAGCAGGATACTGGTTGAAAATACGGGGATTTTCCATAAAGGCAGGGAAATCCTTATAAAGAGAAAGATCCTTCATGATGAAGCTCTCATCGAGCATTTTTTTGTAGCTTTGGAGTGAGGCTGAACTAAAATCTCCCTTTTCTCTCGCCTCAAGAACGGCCTTTGCTGCCAACTCACCTGAGGCAATCGCCAAATCCATTCCTCTTACCATATAACCGATGTTTAAGCAAAAGCCTGCCGCATCGCCACAGATGAGGAAACCATCGCCATACAAGGTAGATACCATAGACATGCCTGCTTCAGGTACCACATGGCCACTTCTTTCAATAAGCTTGCCATCCTTAATTAAAGGAGCTATTTCAGGATGATTGCTAAAGCCTACAAGCATTTCCTCTATGGTTTTGTCGCTATCTCCTATATGCTGAAGACCCAGAACCAAGCCGATAGAAACGCTTTCCTTGTTGGTGTAGAGGAAACCTCCGCCGACCAGTCCATTGCTGGGAGATCCGGCATACAAACATGCGGCACCCTCATCACCTGTTAAGCCAAAACGGTCCTCAATAACCTTTGCCGGCAGTTCATAGGTCTCCTTGACTCCCACCGCAACCTGCGAAGGCTGAACCCTTTTTCTTAAGCCTGCCTTTTCAGCCAAAATAGAATTGACCCCATCGGCCAGGATGACTACATCAGCCTTCATTTCCTCACCGCCGCAGATAACACCTGTGACCCGATTATTTTCCATCATTAATTGGTCTACCTTGATACCTGCTGTAGCTATTGCTCCCGCCTCTTCTGCCTTTTCAAAGAGCCAGCGGTCAAACTTACCACGCATAACCACGTATGAATCACTACCGGTCTCGGCTAAGCGGGGAGAATGATAACTCATAGTTACAGCGTCATTATCAGTCATCATGCTGATGCACTCTTTGACAACTCTTCTCTCTACCGGTGCTTCCTCTGCAAAGTTGGGAATCAATTTTTCTAAACTGTGAGCATAGAGACGCCCTCCGGTCATATTCTTGGAACCAGCGTAATTACCCCTTTCAATGAGTAGAACCTCCAACCCCTGCTGTGCCAAAACGTAAGCCGCAGTAGAACCGGCAAGGCCTCCTCCTACGATAATGGCGTCAAATTTTTCCTCGCTCAATTCTCGTCACCACCTTAATAAGTTACGAATGATCATTATGGGTACCCTCATGGGCTAACATAAAGGCTTTTCTAAGCTTTCATTTTTGCAATGATTTGTGGGAGAACTTTATATATATCTCCGACAAGACCAATATCAGCCTGTTTGAAAATCGGTGCATTTTTATCCTTGTTGATGGCTACCAGTGTTTTTGCCTGGTTGCAACCTACCATGTGCTGAATCTGCCCTGACACACCCAGTGAAATATAGATGTCCGACTTCAAGAACACTCCAGATACACCAATATAGCGCTCCTTGCTCATCCACTTCTCACCTTCAGCAATGGGTCGGCTGCATCCCATCTCTGCTCCGATTAAAGCCGTAAATTCTTCCGCCATCATCAGATCTTCTTTGGCCGCAAAACCTCTTCCGACGCCAACAACCCGCTTCGCAGCACTTAGATTTACTAATTCAGCCTGTTTTGGACGAGTTTCCAGAACGCGAATGCCGGAATCTCCAACCTCTGGATTGATTTCGGTCACCTTTCCCTGTCTGCTTTCATCCTTTGGCATTTCTTCGAATACACCTGTTCCTACTGTTACGACTACGGTATCTGATAACGCTTTTTCTGTTCTAGTCGCTACACCACCGTAAACCATGTGTTTAACAATAATGCTGCCATCCTCAACAGTGAGCTCAGATATATTTGACAAGGCACTGGTCGCTAATTGAGATGCAATCCGACCGGCCATTAACATGCCACGGATAGAAGAATAGACCATCACTAAGTTTGCCTTTTCTGCACGTAGCAATTCCGCGATCGATTTGGAATAGGCTTCAGGCATTACTGAATCCCCAGGCTTTCCAAACAGGTATACCTGGTCAGCCCCTGCTGCAATGGCTTCTTTCGCTTGATTTTGATCACCAAATAAAACGACAGATACCTGCTCCCCCAGTTGGTGTCCTCCGCTGCACAGCTCTCCTACGGTGTTTTGATCATCGGTTATAATCCAAACATTATTTACAGTCATGAAATCTTCACCTCTTTTTTCTAATTACTTCAATTCAGCACTGAGCAGTTTCACAAAAGCATCCACAACCTCATCGGATTCGCCTTCCAGGATGTTCATCCGGCGTTCCGCTTGTTCAGGTGCCAGCGTACTCAATACGATACTGGACGGTTGATTATCCGTGACTCCGATCTCGGACAGACTGAATTTGGTCACGGGTTTCTTATTGGCAGCAATAATATCTTTCATCCCAGCGATCCGCGGGACATTTATTTCAGATGTAACAGATAGGACTGCTGGTAGGGAGATCTCCAGAACTTCAATCGCGTCTTTCAACGCCCGTTCAACAATGACTTTGTCGCCTTGTGGAGTGATTTTATTGACTGCATTGACAACCGGTAGGCCTAATAATTCACCTAATTGATTACCGACCTGCTGTGCATACAAATCAGACGAACCTGCTCCGCACAAAACCAGATCAAAGTCACCCAATTTTTTAATTGCAGCTTCCAAAACTCTAGCCGACTGATACGTATCCGCCTGTTCCATCGTTTCATCCATAACCAGATAAAGGTCATCAAGTCCTCTGGAAAGAATATCTTTTCTCAGTTTTGAATTATCTAGAATCTTTCCCCCTGCGCTCAAACCAGACAATTGGCCCCCTACCGCCTCAACAAGTTGCTTACCTGCTTCCACGGCATTAAAATCATACTGGCCGAATTTCCACTCCGCCTTATCAAAGGATATCTGTCTATCTTTTGCAACGACAATATCCTGCTCTTCAGGTACCGCCTTACAACATGATATAACTCTCATCTCTTCACCTTCCCAATTCTTTAGTAATCTGAAACACTTAGCAATTTTTTTGATCGATGAGGTGCATTCAACCACTCATGAATACACCTCATCCCCTTATTTAGCTTAAACTTCCTCAGCTTTCGGTGCTTAGGCCTTCTTGATGATACCCTTGTCATTTAGATCTTGTATACGCTCGGGTGAATATCCTATATCACTTAAGATATCTTCCGTATCCATACCCAGCGTTGGCATGGGCCGCCAGACTTGTCCCGGGTTCTTTTTGAATTTGGGAAATATATTGGGACCTTTGCACTTTTTGCCTTCCATTGTTTCCCACTCTATGAAAGCTTCACGCTCCAAGTAATGGGGATGGTTTGGCAATTCCTCGAAAGTCATCATTTTATTAGCCGCGATTTTGCAATCAGAAAAGTCTTTTTCTACTTCGTCTACGAGCTGAGTCAAAAGGTATTCTTCTATTTTTTCTTGTATGAGATCTGCTTTGGGACCATTAAGCCAAAGTGCAGTTGTGCCCTCTGGATACTCTTCAGTCCCCCAGAGATAGCCCAGTCCAATCCTATCAAGGATAGCCTTGTTCTGTTTATCCCCATAAAGACACAAGCTAAGGTAGCCATCTTTACACTTATATACCCCGATACCACATAAGTTCTGATGTCTGGCTCCTGCACGTGGATAGGTTATTCCGTCATTGAGGTAATCCATCATATAATAGGCCCCGAGGCGAAGCATAACTTCATACATGGCAACATCTATGCTCTCTCCTACGCCTGTTTTCTGAGCCTTATAAAGAGCAGCCAGGGAGGATCCCACGACCATAAGTGCCGTCATATAATCACCCGTATAAGGTGCAGCGATCATGGGTTGATCTTGAGCTCCATTTTGACTTAGGTACCCACTAAAGGCCTGGGCTGTTTGGTCGTAAGCTGCCCGGTTCACTCTATCCTCGACCCCATACTGACCATACCCAGAAACATGAACGATGACCAGGGACTTATTGTGTTCCCACAACAATTCATCCGTAAGTCCACGCTTTTCATAGACGGGTCCTTTGCTTGATTCGATAAAGATATCGGCTGTTTCGATCAGTTTTAAGAATACTTCTCGTCCTTCTTCAGAGAAGATATTCAAGGATAAGCTACGCTGATTCCGACGTTCTAATTCTTTGACATACGTCGTGTCCCTCATCGAATCCCCGTTAAACGTATTTTCAATCCAGGTAACATCTGCTCCCCATTCTGCCATCAACTGTGCTGATTGTGGACCAGCAATTTCTACTGCAGAGTACACAACTTTTAGTCCTTCTAAGTTTCCAAAAGCCGGTATATTCATGCTTTTATTCATAATTAATGACTACCTCCTCTCGTGCGATCGAAAAATTCCTACTCTACACCAGTGCACTATAAAGCCGCTTAATGCTTATCGATACTTTTTGAGTGCCTCTCTGCCGGCAGTGAGAATCTGCATTTCATCGGATCCCCCAGAGACTCTATCCACGCGAAGATCCCGCCAGAATCTACTAATACGATGGTCCCCTGCCACACCTATGCCAGCAAAAACCTGCATCGCATCATCAATAACCTCAAAAGCTGCATTCGCGCAATAATATTTACACATTGCTGCCTCGCCTGTTATTCTTTGGCCATTATCATACTTCCAGGCAGTTTCATAGAGCATATTCCGCATATTGGTGAGTTTTATTGACATATTACAAAACTTCTCTTGAATCAATTGGAACCTGCCGATCTTCTCGCCAAATTGCTCTCTCTGATTGGCATATTTAGCCGCATCTTCAAAAGCGCATAGGGCAGTGCCATAATTGCAGCATCCAACAAGGAAGCGTTCAAAGTCAAATTCTTCTTTAACACGATTAAATCCATTGCCTTCTGCGCCAAACATATCTTTTTCTTCGAGTTCTACATTGTCGAAGTAGATTTCACAGACACTGTCCATTCTCAAACCCAGCTTTTTAAGCTTCTCTTTTTTAATACCTGGTTTGTCCATGTCTACAAAC
Organism: Desulfitobacterium elongatum; assembly: GCF_055378975.1. Taxonomy (NCBI): domain Bacteria; kingdom Bacillati; phylum Bacillota; class Clostridia; order Eubacteriales; family Desulfitobacteriaceae; genus Desulfitobacterium; species Desulfitobacterium elongatum. The sequence goes on from NZ_AP038772.1 coordinate 2,806,088, forward strand.
CACTCTGTATATTTAGTGCCGGTCTCGGCGTCCTTTGACATAACTACCAGGTAGGGATTCGCTGCACTGCTTGTGATAAAGGTCTTATGCCCGTTTAGATATACTTTTCCGTCTTTACGAGTGTATGTGGTCTGAAGACTGCCAACATCGGAGCCCGCTCCCGGCTCAGTAATGGCCGAATTCCACATTTGCTTACCGGTACCGTGTAAAGCCATAATCTTTGCGATTTGTTCTTCGGTTCCATATTTCAAGATCGTATTAAATCCAGTCAGTTGATATAGAACATAGGTAGGCGCACCCAGTCTGCCGAGTTCTTCCCAGGCAGCTGCTACAGTTACCGCACCTGCATTAAAACCACCCTGTTCTTCGGGTAATAAAAGACTATCGATACCAATATCGGCCAGTTCTTTCACAAATCTCTCCGGATACTGGCTATTATTATCACATTCCTGAAAGTAACTTTCCCAGTTCTCTTTGGCCATCAGCTTTTGTATCGCCGCAACAAATAATTCCTGCTCATCTGTAAGTTTAAAATCCATGATTTAACCCTCCACTTATTTTGGAATTTTAATCAGTGCTCCCTTGGAGATTTCCAACGGAGCACTGCAGTTCTCCGTTATTTCCACTCAATCAAGCCAAAGTTTAGATAAGGCTTTGCTTCTGGTTCCGCAGCATTGATAACCCTAAAGTGCACAAGGTTTTCACCCATTTTCCACATTTGAGTCTTAATGGTTACCCCTGGCAAAAGCGGAGACGTAATACGAGTTTTGAAACGTGTTAATCTCTCAGGTTCTCCAGGAATGAGTGTCTTAATGATATGACGACAAGCAGCTCCTGAAGTACTGACCGCATGAAGAATTGGCTTATCATAACCAATATTTTTAGCATATTCCCAATCAATGTGCTGAGGGTGATAATCCCCTGACAATCTGTAAATGAGTGCCTGATTCTGAGGAATCTGCTCCGAGACCTCATAATCGGGTTCTCTGTCCGGTATTTCCACGATATCAGCTGGTGCTTTCGGACCTCCAAAACCACCATCATAGATTAAACAATCCCAGCTTTCGTTGGTAAATATCTTGGTACCTGTTTCATCATAGGTATCTCCTATATGCTGAGCTAACAAACCTTTACCAGGCCCACGATCATATAATCCCTTAAGCAGCACATGCGTACTTAATTTACCCGATAATTTCGTCATCGGCTGGTGAAATTTTAAATCGAAGGACCAATGAAGTGATCCGGCATAATTATAGCCATAATCAATGGTTTTAGTGACTTCACTGTCCACGATCGGCATTGCTGCAAATATAGGAAGAATTTTCAAGTCTTTTTCGTAAACATATTCCAAATCAGTTCTGCCATCGGAGGCAGCACCACAACCAAGCGCAAAAAGAATCAAATCTTTGAAATTGTAGTCACGTTCAAAAGGTCCAAAGGTTTGTCCAACCATTTCCGTTTTTATTGCCATTTTTATCATCCTTTCTTTTCCTTACAGCATTCTCAATAAAGGATTCCAGGCATCTCGAACCATCGGCTTTCCCTAAGAGGAGAGTGAACTTGAATCGGCAAGCGACATCCCCTTCGTTTCAGGAGCCCAGGCTATCGATACAACTAATCCAAGCAGCGATATTCCAGCACCCACCAACATAGCTGGCCCAATTCCATACTTCTCCATGAAGGTTGGCAATCCATAGACACCGACAACCGTTCCGAATCGACTCATAGCCATAGCTGCGCCGACAGCCGAGGCGCGAATAGCCGTTGGAAAAAGTTCGTTGGGATAAAGCCATTCGAGAATTCCTGGGCCACCGGAAGCAAAGGCATATACTGCGAACGAAGCGACAATGACCCATACTGGAGCACTTGGGAAAATTCCGAGAATGAGCATGGAGAACATCATGATAGCGAAGCTTCCAATACATAAGGGACGACGCCCCACTGAATTCAACCAAAACATCGCGGGTATACATCCTACCATAAAGAAGGTGCTGATGATGATATCCCCTAATATCGCTAAATTTCCTGATCCCAGACCGAAGGTATTCAATATTTGGGGACCAAAGGTATAAAGAGCGAACATAGGCACGACTTGGCACGTCCAGATCACGCCGACGAATACCACTCTCTTTAGATATCCACCTGTAAATATCCGGCTATACTGGGTCTTTTCGGCCACTTCTACCTCACCAAGTTCAGCATCCGGTCCAAATACTTTTTTTACAATCGCAAGGGCTTCATCGACGCGGCCCTTACTGACCAACCATCGCGGCGATTCAGGTGTACCGATCCGACCTAATTGCAGGAGAATAGCAGGAATAGCAGCACTGCCTAACATCCAGCGCCATCCCCCTGGCACATCTATCAGAAGGTACCCGACAATATCCGCCGCAGTCGCTCCAAGGTACCAAACTGCGGCTATAAATCCCATACTTAGTGCTCGATACTTACGGGGTGTAAATTCCGCGACCAAGGAAGTTGCTATAGGGTAATCCGCTCCGACGACTATACCTATAGCAAACCTGAGGATCACAAGCTGAAGTGGAGTTGTTATAAACATGGTTAAAATGGAAATTATGATTATGGCTATGATATCCACTGTAAACATGACTTGCCGCCCCACCAGATCCGTTACATACCCGAAAACTGAAGTACCGATAAACAATCCCACAAGTGCTGCCGCCCCGATCAATCCCGTCCAAAAGGCATCCAGCTGAAGTTGGGGCCCTAACTGTGTCAATGCTACGCCAACTATAACCAGGATGTACCCGTCCAAAAATGGCCCTCCACTTGCAAAGAGGATCATTTTTTTCAGATAGGGAGTCAAAGGGGAATCTTCTACCGATTTAGATAAGGCCATGTCAACATCTCCTAATTCCAAAGTATTTTATTTTTACTCTGTTTCCCGATGTTGTGCATACCCTCTCCCTTAGGCACTTTTTTCTTGATTTATCTCTTTGCTTTCATTCTTATCTCCAGTTACCCAACCAAAGACTTTAACATCTTTAAAGAAGGAAACCGGAATAAGAATGCAGACGATCATCATGGGTAAGCCCCCAACAACAGCTGCGGTTTGTAAGGGTTTTAGCCCACCTAACACAAGAAGGGATATAGCTAAAGTACCAAGCAACAGAGCCCAAACAACCCGATTTAAGCGTGAAGGTTCTTCATCATCTTTTATTTCTTTGGTCGTTACCATAGCCAACGTGTAAGCCACACCGTTAATAAAGGTCGCCGTAGAAATGAAGCAATAAACGAGAAGCACTGGCAAGACTACAGCACTGAAAGGAATCGTTGACCAAATCTCTACAATTGCCCTAGGTGCTCCATATTGTCCCATGATCGTAGCAAGGTCGATGAGTCCTTTAGCGTGAATGTCCATCGCATAATTAGTAAATACCGCGAAGAAGACCATTTCACCGAGAACAACAGCCCCTAACACCCCTAAACCAAATTCACGAAGTGTTCTGCCCTTGGAAATACGCACAAGATAAATACCATACGTAATTACGCAGTTAAGGAACCAAGCCCAGTAGAAAATTGTCCATCCTTGAGGGAACCCGGATTTTCCGATAGGATCGGTATAGAAGGTCATTCTAACGAGGTTCTGAAGCATGGTGCCGAGAGCATCTGTAAAGCCGTTTAAGATGAAAGATGTCGGACCAAATACAGCCACAAAGATAATGACCCCAAAAGCTAGATAGACTCGGATATCGCTTAAGACTTTAATACCTTTCTGCAAACCTAGATAAACACTTGTGGAGAATAAAGCTATCCAGGCAATAATAATCCAGCCATCTAAGGATAACGTATGCGGAACTCCAAATATCTTAGTGATCAATTCTGCTACCAAGGGAGTTCCCAAGCCGAGTGAGGTGCCCACTCCGGCAACCATTCCGATGATATATAGGATGTCAATAATCTTACCTGCTAATCCATCTTTATGCTTGCCGAGAATCGTACAACTGCTACTAGGTTTAACGACACTCTGTTTTCTGACAAAAAAGTTGTAACCAATGACTGCTCCAATCACAACGTACATTGCGACCGGGATAAGTCCCCAATGATACATGCCATAAGTTGCCGCCCAGGTTGAAGCTTCAAGCGAAAAGGGTTTTACTCCAAATGGGGGGGTTTGCATGTAGTAGTACCATTCAATCGTTGCCCAATAAATAAGTGCTGCACTTGAAGTTGAAGAAAACATCATTCCTAACCAAGTGCTCGTTTTGAATTCAGGCTTACCCTCGCCAAACTTTTTATCCTTGTACTTACCGAAAATTAAATACATCGCAATCCCGAAGAGGATGATGGTGTACCATTCAAACGCCCACCCCAGTTTATCAGTGGTCCAACTTAGAGCTGCATTTGAGATATCATTTGCTTTCTTAGGATCTTTAATGATTAATCCACAAATAATTGAAATAAGGACTAATGGTGGCCAGAATATGACATGATCAATTTTCATTTTTTTCTTTTCAGACATTTCTTATTCCCCTTTCCTGTAATAGACATTTCTGAGCATGTTTACTTTTTCTAACCTATGAGATGCATCTTGATCCTTGGTGCCGCCCTATGATGCCTTGCCTGAATTTCCACCTCCTTCAGATGAATAAGTCTTCGTACTTGTGATGCCTTTCTTTAGACAAACCATGATATTGCAATATTCATGCCAGATTTTCGATGCTTTTTGCGTAAATATTGCTTTTTCTTACACAAATCCAAGTCATAAATGTGCATTTTGATACAAAGTGAGTAACTATAAAATAACTCATTTAGAGTTTATGTTAAATTTTTTTGACATGTAAAATGCTTTTTCCGGGCTATCAAAGCCTATCATCGAGAGGCTTACAGGTCATGTAAAAATTTTTTAACATGAAAGAGATATTTTTCACAGCTAGAGAATCCAAATGAATTTTTGCACTTATAGAACCAGAAGACAAGGAAAAAGTTTTGCTAATCGTATCCTGGATAGTGGGTGCAATTAGGACAAATATAGAAAATAGGCCAATACCATCTTTCGATGTATGACCTATTCCCATACATTAAAAGTATTCCCTCCACTTGTCAAGAAGGGTCTGCAACCTACTATTTAGCCAAAAATTCGAATTTCTTGTTACGATAGGCTTTAAGATATTTAGCAGAGTACTCATCTCGTCCAGATAGTGTCTCCGCCGCAATCAAGCTTGCCATCATCAGGTTGTCTAAGGGGTTAATAATCAGCCCATCTAACCCTTTGCCAATTGCCATAATGGCAAAAGCATGATTCATGAATTTTCTCTCAGGTAGGCCATAGGATATATTCGATAACCCGCACATCGTATGAATCCCTTTAAATCGAGTCATAATGGCTTCGACAGAGTTAATGAATTCTACTGCGAACGTGCTGTTTACAGAGATGGGTTGTACCAGTGGATCTACATAAATGTTCTCAAGGGGTACATTATTTTGAACGAGCCTATTGATAAGCTTATCGGCAATTTTCAGCCGGTCATCCATCGTTTCTGGCATTCCATCATCACTCATACAAAGCGCAACAACTTTTAAATCCGTGCCTGCAACAACTGGAATTAACGCATCATAGCGCGCTTTTTCTAGAGATATGGAATTAACCATCGCGATGCCTTTGTGTACAGACAAGGCCGCCTCAATGGCCTTCGGGTCTGGGCTGTCTATACAGCAAGGTGCTTCAACAGCCTCTTGAACCGTTTTAACAAGCCATTGCAGGTATTCTGTTTCCTTGCCAACAAAGATACCAGCGTTAACATCAATATAATTTGCCCCAGCCTCAAATTCTTCCTTAGCTATTTTTTGAATATAGTCTGTGTCCTGAGCTTCGATAGCTGCTCCTACGACCTTACGGCTTGCGTTAATCAGTTCTCCCACAATGATCACGAATACTCCTCCTTCTTTAAGCCTAGACCACTTTACATCAACGCTTTTTTTGCACCAGCAATTATTTTTGTGAACTCTTTTTCTACTTCAACTCCTAGAGGGGCCGTCTGATGTGTTGCAATCAAGGTCTTCGCTTTTTCTTTGGCTAAATCTTCAACTTTTTGACCTTTAACAGCCCATTGTTCAAAGGTCTGTCTCTGGCTGATGGTTGGTACCCATAGTTCCCCAGAGCGTAGATACTTTCTAGTATGTTTATGCCCCAGGAAATTATCGTTGTTTGCTATGACTTCAGCTATAACATCTACTGCCAAGTTCTCATCGTTAACTTCAAATTCTTTTATGGTTCTCTGAACCACTGAAGAAATCTCATTATCCATGACCAGCATGGTGTAACACTCGACCAAGGCATTGTCCAGCGAACCCGCCGATCCAATGATGTCACTGCCCGTTAGAGCTTCCATCAACGCGTTGTAAAGATGTTCATATCCACTCTGCATATCTGCTATCTTGGAACTTCCACAATATCCACCGGGAGCAACAGGGATATGATAATACCGTCCCAATTGATTCAGTCCCGCTGACATCATACCCATTTCCGGCATTGCCCATAATCCAAGACCCGTCCTCATATCCATAAAGGTCGCACGTGAGGACATGGTTAAGGGACAACCTGGTTTAAGAAGCTGGGCCGCGATGACTCCCGCCAGTATTTCTGCATTGTGCATTGCGACGAGACCATTCATGCTCATTGGACCTGTAGCACCCATTTGTGGACAAGGCTCTACTCCTAGAGGTAGACCCGCTTCTACTACATCCATCAGCGCTTCCGCCGGATCAAAGCCATATTCCAAAGGACTGACCGGGGATATAGGCAATGTAGCCAAAGGTTTTTCCCTGAGAGCTTTTTCGCTGCCTGCCACAGCCACAAGCAGTTCTTTGATAAATTTCAATTCTCGGGAAGACTCTACGCAGATGCTGAGGGGTTTGGAAGTACTGCGCAGACAAGTAGCTGTCTCCATCGTCAGAATGATTTCCTGCGGCACGTCCCTGGGAAAGAGTGGCGAAATAATATTGACATTGTCTAGTGCATCCGCCAAGCGGGTCATATCCTCTAAATCCTTTAGGAGAGCGTCCCTACGTTTTCCGCTCTCTAGATCGATCACGGAGGGAGCACCAACCAAGGTCTGGCAGTAAGCTTTTTTTCTGCCGATTTCCAATTGATGCAGATCATTTCTACCATAGAGATTGAAGACAGCCGGTACAGTCTTCATCCCTTTGTCGATAACATCCTGGGTGAAAAGAATCCTCTTACCCTTTTCAATACAGCCATGATCTAAAAGCAGTGTGCGAAACCTTTCTGAACTCGTGCTAATTCCTACTTTTTTCAGGAGATCAAGGCTCGCTTCATGAACCTGCAAAAGTTGTGCTTCAGAATAGTAATCGAATCTCATCGTTCTACCTCCCTATTTTTTGATTGGCCGTCGAATCCTTCTCGAACTAAGCCGTCAGTCCTAAGAGCCGTTTAGCAACATCGATCGCTACCGAAGCATCCTCAGCATAACCATCGGCCCCAATAGAATCAGCCCAGTTCTGGTTAATCGGTGCACCACCAATCATCACCTTCACGTTGTTTCTGAGACCTTCTTCTTTCAGAAGTTCAATAATTTCCTTCTGTCTGTTAACCGTCGTTGTCAGAAGCGCAGAAATACCAATAATATCTGGCTGGAAATCTCGTGCTTTTTCTATAAATTTGCTCGCTGGAACATCAATTCCCAAATCCAATACTTCAAAGCCTGCCGTCTTCAACATCATAATTACAATGTTCTTGCCAATTTCATGCAGATCGCCTTGAACCGTTCCCATTAACACCCGTCCCAAGAACTCCCTTTTTTGCCCAGCCATTAATGGCTCTAATACCTTGATTCCAGCATCCATGGCTTTGGCGCCTAACAATAAATCGGGTAAGAAGTATTCTCCGGCAGCAAATAAGGCCCCTACACCCTTAATTCCTTTGGTGAGGCCATCATTAATCACCGTAATGGGTTCGATCCCAGCTGCAATTGCTTTTTCTGTCCACTCCTTGACCTGAACCACGTCGCCTTCCAGCACACCCTCACTGACTTTTTGCAAAATCTCTTCATTCGCCATGATAATCCCTCCATTTTTTAATACTGTCCTCTGCCTTTTATCTATTGCAAAAGTTATACCAACGGATATCGTTTTGTGAAAATATTTTGATAATTCTTCAAACACGCCTTAATTGCTCGATTTGATCCTTTCTTCTCATTAAATTGTTGCTCTTTACTTATCCTATTGGTCCTACTCGTCTTCCCTTAGGAAAAATAAAGAAAAGAAGTGTAGAAAAACGTAGTATTTGCTACACTTTTCTACACTTCTTTTCTTCTTTAAAGTATAAATTTATTTGATGCCCAGTTTGTGCATCCGATAATATAGGACCTGCCGGCTGATACCTAATTCCTTCGCTGCCTTGGTAATATTACCATCATGCTGTTTCAAAGCATTGATCATTCTGGAGCATTTCTGATCCTCTATCTCTGTAAACACTTCGCCATGCTTTACTTTATCATTACTTACAGAAACAGTGCCCATAAAGGATTTGAAATTTCGAGGCATATATTTGCTACTAAAAAGAGGTTCATCTTCCGAGACCATATTCATCGCTGCTTCAATCCAGTTTTTCAACTGCCTGACATTACCCGGCCAGTCATGACTCTCCAGCAGCGCGAAAACCTCTGGGGAGATTTCGCAAATATTTTTTTCCATCTTAACATTAAAACTTTTAACAAAAAAACGTGTAAGGAGGTCGATGTCCTCTTTTCTCGTGCGCAAAGGCGGGATTTCTAAGTTGATAACCGCCAGTCGGTAATATAAATCACTGCGCAAAAGGTGCTGACGGATGACTTCCTGGGGTTCAATATTGCAGCTACTAATGATGCGTACATTGACAGGAATCTCGTTCTTTCCTCCAAGGCGCCTAATTTTTCTTTCTTCCAAGGCGCGAAGCAGTTTGCTCTGTAAGCTAAGAGGCATGGAATTAATCTCATCTAAGAATAGGGTGCCGCCGTCTGCTTCCTCAAATAGACCTTCCCGGTCAATGGCACCTGTAAACACACCTTTGACCGTACCGAAAATAATTCCCTCAAGCAAGCTTTCGGGGATGGCAGCGCAGTTAATCGACACCAGAGGTTTTTGGCTTCGGCTGCTGCTGCTGTGAATACTTTGTGCGAACATCTCTTTTCCTGTACCGGTTTCCCCGTAGATGAACACGGGTGAATCCGATTTAGCCGCACTCTTGGCCCAACAGACACTATCACGAATACAAGCACTATCACCAAGGATGTCATCAAAAGTAAAATATCGTTTTTTGGCTGACGAACCACTGACCAGGACGCTTTCCAAATTCGACTGATCAAGCTTCAATCTCCTTTGCAGGTCCACTACTTTGGCAACCATCTCTTCGCTCTCTTGCAGATTTCTGTATACCGCTACAGCCCCCGCAGTTTTTTCTTCTCGTGTGACTGGAAAATTATTTCCGGTGACACGAACATACTGACCATAATTAGAACTGTAGTGTTGAACGTATGCGCCTAAGAATCGCTCAGTCCTTAAGCATTTCTCCAGAGTACTGATTTTGGGATCAAAGTGATAGACGTCCCAAGTATGTCGACCCATAATATGTTCAAGTTCAAGCCCGTCAAATTCCAATTGGACCCTATTACAGTAGACAATTCTATTTCTCGAATCAACGACCATGACCCCTTCATCAATATTGTCAAGAATGGTTCTGAAGGCCTCATTTAAAAATATAGTTCTTTCCCTATCTTGATCCTCAAGTTCGGATAGGATGACCAAAAAATATGAACCGGTGATTTCATTTCCGATGGGAAGGGTCTTTACACAAAAACTTTTATAGGGATTAAGATTAATAAACGTCTCAATCCCAGAACAATGCTCAAGAAATTCGGGAATGATTTCGGAAATATTCCTATTCGCTAATTGAACCTGGTCTCTCTGCAAAATTTCAGCAAAACGCGGGTTGAAAATTTCTACTCTACCTGCTGGATCAATGACAGCTAATCCCTGATGGATGTCCGAAATGAATGCCCCAAACAAGTCTTTAATAAGAGAACTATTGTCTTCCATTAGCACCCTTAGCCACCTGCTTCTCCATCAAATTTTACGCTACATTATTTATATACAAGTTGATTTTTACATTTTCATGCTTATACATAGGAATATTATAGTATAAAAAAGTATCGAAGGCAGAAGATTTTTTAGAATTATCAAACTGCTCTATTTCAATTTAACATAAACCAGTTGCATCAATATCCCTTCCTCATCCATCATTGGACTTTCGGGAAGAGCCCTTCAATCATGATACATATTATACTATCATATCTAACCAGAAGTCTGTTACAAAAAAAAGAGAGAACCCTAGGTAGGAAGGGCCTCTCATCACTTCAGAATCAATCGAGGTTAAACAAAATAAGGCTGATGCACGAAATGGTATTTTTGCCGTTATTATAGGACATTCCGCAACTCTTCTCCAACGCCATGACATCTATCCCATAGGCCTCGACAGATGAAACAGCTTCTTCGGGGAATCGGCATTCCTGTTCGTCAACAAGAGAACAGCGGCCACAGTACGTACAAGGGCCAACATTCAGAGGAAGGAATTCTTTGAAGGCCCCGGTACTCTTGATATCGTCCAATACCTTCCTTAATATCTTGGTATGCTCTTTGGTGCCTTCTTGCATACCTTCATAATCAAAAGAATCCTCGAGTTGAAACACCGTCTGGAATAATAGTCCTTGTTTAAACTTTAAAGCCTTTTCCTTCAACGCATTAACCGGACCCACCGCAGGAGGACACATCCAGTTTTTGTTGTAACTGCCACACGAATTTTGCTCGCATTGCGTCCTGAAGTCTTCATTAAATTGAATATCTTCGACAGCGATAATTGCTGATTGATTAGCACCGAGAGATTTTGGCAAAGACATCAACTTCTCAATATTTGAGTTCAAAGAAACAGCTCCTCTCACCTATAGCATCTAACGAAACAAGACAAATACTGTAAGACTAAATAGGAAAAGGAAACCCCTCGAAAACGGACTTCGAAGGCTTTCCTTTTGTTTCAATAGGGTGTTTAGAACATTTCTTTGCTAATTTTATCGATCGCTTCAGTGGCGCACTCGTAGACACCTGGGAAGGAACTTAAATTCAACCCTTGAGTTAGATTCGGAATAAAGTATAACTTTCCGCAATTTTTACAAGCTCTCTCTACTTCTCTGGCAACGATTTCAGGTGTCCAGGTTGGGAAGTCTACGACACCGCTATCGATATCTCCCATGAAGCTAATTTGCTTGCCGTATTTCTTGATAAGCTCAGGCGTGTTGTTGCTTGTCATGACGCCCTGCCAGATATCTATGCCCATTTCGATCATATAGGGAACCAGGTTAGCTGCATAGGAATCACCGTGGTGCACGATCAGTTCGACACCATTGGCCTTATAGAAGCCGTAGATTTTTTTATAAGCGGGTAAAAAGAACTCTTTAAACATTTCCGGAGATACAAAAGAATTCTTTTGGCTGCCCCAGTCGTCATGGTGGAATAACGCATCAGGATGGATTTTATCGATCATTACCCTTGCATATTCCAACTCATACTCCGTAAGATAATCAATGAGCTCATGCATGGCTTCAGGTTCTTCATAGAGCGACATCAATGCCCCTTCCATACCCATGAGGTTATGACACATTTCAAAGACACCGGCAAAATAAACCCCTGTAACAAATTGTTCCTTGCGGTCGACAGAATTGGCATGAGCTACAGCTGCAGCCCAAGCTTCGTCGGAGGTTTCAATAACAGGCGCTTTAACGTATTTTCTCCACTCGGTGACATCATCATCCTTCAAAACAATGTGTTCCTTGTCATGAACAGGGAACTGACCCAGCTGACCTTCCGGCCATCTGTAGGTAATGCCCCAGCCATTCTTGTGCTCCGTACCGTAGGGGCAAAAAGCATCTGCAATCATGGGAATTTCCATGATCAAGTCCATGAATTCGTACTGATTTACAAAGCGATCCGGATTCCCACCTTTGATGGTTTCCATTAAATTCTGTCTCTTCGTTAACATCAATTACGGCCTCCTCTTAGTTATACTTTGCTTCTATCCCTTGCATTAAGCGTTAACTAATTCTTTAGCTTTTACAACGGCACCACCTGCATCAGGGGCAAACCCATCCGCTGCGATGTCATCGGCCATCTGTTGGGTTACAGGTGCGCCGCCGACGATGACCTTAAAACCTGTCAATCCACTATCTTTGAGCGCTTGAACGGTTCCCTTCATTGCCGGCATGGTTGAAGTAAGAAGGCCTGAGCATGCCACTAAGGTTACATTCTCATTGTCTTTAACAGCATTAACAAATTTTTCGGCTGAAACGTCAACGCCAAGGTCGACCATTTTAAATCCAGCACTTTCGATCATCATGGAAACGAGATTTTTACCGATGTCATGAAGATCGCCTTCGACGGTACCGATGATGCAGGTACCCAAAGAAGAGGTGCTATTACCTGCAAGAAACGGTTTAAGTACATCCACACCTTTTGACATTGCTTTAGCAGCCATCAGCATTTCAGGTACGAAAAGTTCTCCTGTGGAGAATTTGTCACCAACGACGCCCATCGAGTCAACCATAGCCTGGAGAATGTCTGCAGCTGCACTTCCTTCATCCAGGGCTTCCTGCACCAAACCTGGAACGAGTTTAGCTTTTCCTGCTTCTACCTTAGCTTTTACTTCATCGATCTTTGACATTTCAATTCCTCCCATAATTTCCTATTTCGTTATTTTTTGACCAAATTTATCTTCCCTGTAAGCTCCGATGTATTCCATGCAGTATTCATCCTCACCTAAGAGTGCTTCAGTGGCATAGATCATACCCATCAAATCTCTGTTTAACGGGTTGATGATCGCACTGTCCATTCCAGCGTTCATCGCTAGGACAAGGAAAGCCTGATTAACGAGTTTTCTGGCAGGAAGGTTAAAGGAAATATTGCTGGCCCCTCCTGTTACATGGATCTTTGGGTACTGTGCTTTGATTTCCCTGATGACTTCAGTAATACTATTGATTCCGTCTTCCGAGGTGCACAGCATTTGTACCAGGGGGTCAATGTGCAAGCGGGACGGAGCAATGTTATATTCCTGTGCTTTTTTCATAAGGGCAGCAAATACTTGCAAACGTTTTTCTGCGTCTTGAGGAATCCCTGTGTCGTCGTTGAGGAGGGCAACGCATTCCCATTTCGTATCAGCAATTATCGGGAATATGACGTCAACCTTGTCCCCTTCCATGGAGACAGAATTGATAAGACCCGGCTTGTTGCAGAACTTAATGGCTTCTGCACAGATATGAACATTAGGGCTATCTATAGCAATGGGCGTATCTGTAACCTCCTGTACCAAGTCGATAAGCCACTTGAGGGTTTCGAGTTCAATGCTGTTTTCAACCGACGCACACACGTCAATGAATACAGCTCCTGCCTCTGTCTGAGCCTTAGCCAGATTGCGAATAAAGTCTGCATCCTTATCAGCGATAGCCTTTGCTACAGAAGGAATTGCACCATTGATTTTTTCACCAATAATGATCATGATGAGACTACCTCCCTTTATTATTTTAAACATTTTCATGCTAGGAACTAAGGCTTTTTAGGTATAAAATAGGAAGTATAAAATTATTTGCCCCCTTTACTGTGATGAGTTTATATGCCATTATATTAAATATTTCGACTTTTTAGAGTTTTCGCCTTTGTGCAATTTCACAATCTTTATACTTTGAACAGTACATGGTGCACTCTGCCTTGGACAAGGAGGTTTATATGGAAGATAATTCGCTTCTTTCCCACTTTTCCTTGAAGTTAGTCAAAATGCTCAGCAAAGAGTCAGGCCTGCAAGCCCTTGTCAATCTAGGGTATGAAATGCTGGGCAACCCATTTACGATAACGGACTTAAGCGGAAAGCTTCTTGCTTCAACCGGTGAAACCAAGGTAACCGATGACCCTGTCTGGAACGAGCTTAAGATGAATAATTATTTCATCTTTCAGACCTACTCGTATTATTTGAAGAATAGTCTATATAACGAGATAGCAAGAAATGAAGTCCCTTTTTACTGGTCCGATCCATACTGCAAATACCGCAGACTTATCGGAAAGATCCGTATTAACTATAACAATGAGGTAGTTTTGGTAATTTGCGCCCATAACCGGGATTTTAATAAAAGCGATGAGGAATTGCTCTCCCTGCTTTGCGATGCCTTTTCCATAGAGTTGCAAAAAACTAAATATATTCATTTCTCTCAGGAACTCATGCATCAAAGCTTTCTGCACGATTTGCTCGACGGCAAGTTTGAAGACGAAAGATTAATCAATGAACGCATGAAGGTATTAGGCTTAAAGTTTAAAAGCAACCTGCTCGTAATAAACCTTGATGTACAGAATTTTGATGCATCAAAATCAACCCTTCCCTATATAAGGGATGAAATTGAAAAGATATTATCAAACTCTAAACCCGTAATCTATAATCACAACGTTGTAATACTAGTCAGTTATGAAAACGAAATGCATTTTCTGGAAATAGAGTCAAAGGCTTTGAAAAAGTTCATAAAAACAAATAACCTACAGGCAGGAATCAGTCGCCCCTTTTCGAAATTAAAGGAAATAAAGGAATATTACCTTGAGTCGATTGAGGCGATAAAGTTAGGAAATCTCTTAAATAAGGAACAACATATATTTAAATATGAAAATTATCTGATTTACGATTTAATAAATAACTATTCCCATTCCGTAAATTATGAAAAGTTTATTCACCGTTCCTTGATTAGACTCATTGAATACGATAAGAAAAACGGCACGGAGTATGTCCGTACCTTATACACGTATCTCTGTAATTTTAAAAACATTAAAGATTCGGCTACCATTTTGAATATCCATCGTAACACCATGTTTCACAGGATTGAAAAGATAGAAAGTCATTTAAATATTGATTTAAATGACGGGGATGTATTATTCCAACTGTATCTGTCTTATAAAATTCTAGAGCTTTTGAAAATTGCTTTGCCCTGATACGATGAAACCTTGATAACCATGTAAATTCGAAGACCTCTATCCAAAATGGATAGAGGTTAAAATCTTATTGACTTAATATATGCTTCATCTTTAAAATGACCATGCTCTGTTGGGGAAAAGGTTGCATTTGGTCTTTTGTCATCCGGTTATATGGTGTCCATAAGCTTACAGACGAGTGCAAATCTGCTAGAGATTTTGCACTCGCTTTGTTATGAGTTAAACTCCTCTACCTTATCTCTCTATATTGGATAAGCAATAAATATTTATTGTATTTCGATAAATATTTATTGAAATTAGTTCTTTAAAACCTTATACTAGGTTCGAAAGGATTATAAAGGAGGACTTGAAATAACTATGGACATCTTAGGCGAAAAGGGCTTATCTAGTCTCGTTAAACGGCTTCTGGATTTAGTGTTCCTAGGCGGGCTTGGAATCTTGATCACCTTACCTTATGTAATAAGATGGTACATGAATGCTCTATCTCTAACCAGCAGCGAAAACTATAATTTTTTACTTGGATTCCTATACATAACAGGAGTCGTATGCCTTGTATTAGTGAATGAGATTCGAAAGATCTTTAAAACCCTGAATCGAAGAAACCCTTTTATGCTGGATAATGTAAAAAGTCTAAACCGAGTTGGAGTGGCATGCTTCATCATTGCGGCCGCATACCTTGTAAAGATTTTTTTCTACAACTCTGTTCTAACTGCAATTATTACCATGGTGTTTATTATTGCAGGTCTTTTTTCCGTTGTTTTGGCTGAAGTATTCCGTCAGGCCATAGAGGTTAAAGAAGAAAACGACCTAACTATATAAAGAAAGGATGCTGGAGATGGCAATTGTCGTAAACTTAGACGTAATGATGGCAAAGAGGAAAATAGGTTTGTCAGAATTAGCAGCAAAGGTTGATATTACCCTGGCAAACCTTTCTATATTAAAAAACAATAAAGCGAAGGCTATTCGTTTTTCTACCCTAGAGGCTATTTGCAATGCGTTGGACTGCCAGCCAGGGGATATTCTAGAGTACCAACGAGACGTAATCCTAGGAGGTGACAGGGATGTCAATTAGTATTCGAGAGTTAGAGAGCCAGGAGGAAGGTCTTGCGAATAAAAAGAATCTCTATCTTTTACTAGGGTCACTCGCCCTTGGTCTCTTGTTCAATTTTTTATTCTTTGAAAAACCCCTGGGTTTGTCCTATCCCCTATTCATAACAGCTCTGTATTCTTTTCTGTTCTGGAATATAAATAAGAAGCCAAAACTAAAACTGGATATCACCTTGCTGTTGGGGATATCTATAACGGCGCTTTCCTTGACCTATTTCTTCTTTTCCAATCCAATCTTTGCCGTCCTCAATTTCTTCATGATTCCCATACTATTCGTAGCCCACACACTCCTTCTAACCTCTAATAATCGGCACAAGTGGTTTGAATCGCTGTTTTTAGTAGATTTACTTCATGGAACCTTCTCCCGCCCTCTCAGAAATTGCCTGAAGCCTTTTTCTATGATCACAAAGAAGGCGAAAAGTAGCGCTAACTTAAGTAAATATTCAGTGGTCGGGAAAATCCTGGTGGGTTTGATCGTTACCATCCCTTTGTTAATCGTAATCGTTCCCCTCTTAGCTTCTGCAGATGATATATTTCGTTATTATATTGAACAAATTCCGAATCTATTTAGAGACATCAGCGCCGATCGATTTATTGCCCAATTACTTATTATTTTGGTAATCACTTGTCTCTTGTTTAGTTATGTATCGAGCTTATTCACTCCTAAGACCGAGTCGAACAATAAAATGTTTGACTTAAAAACTCTCTCTCCTGGAACGTTTCTCGATCCTATAACGGTTACAACCCTATTGGTATTGATTGACGCACTATATATCGTTTTTATCGCAATTCAGTTTTCCTACCTTTTCGGAAGCCTCACTGACGGCCTGCCTGCTAATTTTACGTACGCACAATATGCAAGAAAAGGCTTCTTCGAATTGGTTGCTGTGACTCTCATTAATCTGGTTATTCTCCTCGGCAACCTTAACTTTGTTAAAGCTTCCGGGAGAAAAATTGATAAGGTTGTAAAGATTTTAAACACCACTCTGGTGGTTAGTACCTTCATCATGCTGTTATCTGCTCACCTCAGAATGTCCTTGTACGAGGAAGCCTACGGTTTTACCTATCTGAGAATCTTAACTCATGCTTTTATGGGATACCTGTCTGTGTTGTTTTCTCTATCCTTAGCCAAAGTGTGGCGCCAATCAGTACCCTTACTCAAATCGTTCCTTATAGTATCGATTGTTGCCTATACGCTAATGAACTATATAAACATCGATAAAATAATCGTAAAGAATAATATAGAACGATTTAACCAAGGGGCCTCCATCGATATTTCCTATTTAACCACTCTCTCTTATGATGCTGTACCACAGCTAGTTGACTTTATGAACAGTACGACCGATTCAACATTGGAAAGCAATCTAGAAAACGGACTGAAGTCTAAAAAAGACTTCTTATCAAACGTTAGACCCTGGCAGTCCTTCAACATCTCCAAGTACAACGCCAAGAAAAGTTTAACCCAAGACTTGAATCCTGAACGTTAGTAAATGTAGAAGCACTCGAATGCAAAAAGGCAAACGAGTGCTTTTTCTTTAGTATTACAAGAAAGTCATCAAGGAAGCACTATAGCACTAACGACGAGAAGCTCCAGCAAAGATGCTGGAGCTTGTGATTTTATATCGTGTATTACAAATACTTACTATCAGTTGTCTATTCCTTGAAAGCTATTGTATTAAGGACTTTGCAAACATTTCTATTATATCCTCTTCGCTGGGTACGACAGCACTGTTGAGTCTATTCTTTGCGGTCAGGGCTATTTTACTATATTGACTGATTTCTTCAGCGGTGAGATCTTCTCTTTGGCCGAGAAGTTGGTTCATTAGTTCTTCAAATTGCTTGATCTCGGAAAGATCCATCGCCTTCAAAATTCTTCGAACCAAATCCGGCCGTTCTTTATCGACGAGTTTTAAGTACTCTGTTAAAAGTAGTCCATTCGCTCTGCCGTGATCAACGTCCTTAAAATAAGTCAAAGAATATCCCATCGAGTGTACGATCGTCGTTCCGGTTTGGGCAATGACTATGCCTGCCAAAAGAGAGGCCTGTAACAATTCCTCCCTTTTCTTCAAGTCAAGTATGACTTTGGACTTAGTTTTCAAGGCGTCCAACATATCGGATATACAGTCCATGATCATTCGGATACTTTCAGAGGCTAAACCATCTGATATCGTCGATGCTCTTATAGACAACATTCCTTCAACGGCATGGGATAAGGCATCAATTGCAGTATGAATTGTCGTTTCTACCGAAAGATGCTGCATATACTTTGCATCCAAAAAAGCAACGGTTGGAAACAATAAATTTGAGCTAATGCTTGTTTTTGTCTGTGCCCTATCATTGGTTAAGATAGAATACTGTGTTACTTCTGATCCAGTCCCAGCGGTCGTTGGAACTAAGGCCATAGGCAATATTTTATCTTCATAATTTCCTGAGAACAAGTTCTGCTCGTTAATATCCTGTGAGGCTAATAAGGCAATGGCTTTACCCGCATCCATAGGTGAACCCCCGCCGATGGCGATAATAAAATCCACATTATTCTCTTTTGCCAGTGAAGCTCCTTCATAAGCACAGGAGATTGTCGGATTGCTCATAACCTTATCAAACACTAAATAACGGATGCCGACTGAATCCAAAGCCGTTATAACATCTTTTTCAGAACCGTTCTTTTTCGCAGATTGTGCACCCGTTACAATCAAGGCCTTATTTCCAAGAGTTTTAAACACATTGCTGTTTTGGGTAATACAGTCACTACCCATAATGACTCGAGTAGGCATATAGAAGTTAGTGTTCATGTTTCCTCCTGATTGACTTTCGAAATTTTCGGTTGTTCTTACTATTAATCAATAATCTCTATTCTAACCCCTAGCGATGCGACCTTCAAGGGTCTTTGTGCCGTGCTTCATCCATTACACAGTGCTCCACATGCCTCGATTTAAACTTCGAGCCGCAGTTGCAGCAGAACGAATATCCTTTAATCGCACAAAAAGAAGGCTTAGGAATGCCCTACTACAGGGCACTCCTAAACCTTCTTTTCGCTCAACCTTATAAAAAACATGAGTATTCCATTTGTTCACCTCCCTATATAGCTTCTATCCAGCGTTCTATTGCTTTTACTGATGTTTTCAAAGCGTCTTCTGAGAATTCGATGTTCATCCCACTTACAACCTCCGAATCAGGACACAATTTTTTGATATCCTGAAAGGTATGTCCAAGCCATCCGGCATTTGAGGCAAAAGGAATGATTTTTTTACCGCGTAAATCTATTTCTGATAAAAATGTAAAGACTGCTGGTGCCATGGTATACCACCATACCGGTGTGCCAAGAATGATAATTACAATTTTTCATATACGTCATCTGTTACGGCCTCTAACCATTCATTGCAGCCACCTTCTGCCGGTACTTCCACAGCCAGATGTGAAAACCAGCTGTCGCTGGCTGCACCATGCCAGTGTTTTACTTCAGGCGGGATGTTTACCACATCGCCCGGCTGCAGTACTATTGCTTCTTTTCCCCATTCCTGATAATATCCTCTGCCGCCTGTTACTAAGAGAATCTGTCCACCCTTATGATGGATATGCCAGTTATTGCGGCATCCTGGTTCAAAAGTCACGTTTCCAATGGGAACTCCAGTGGTTGTTAACATATTCAGGTACGCCTGACCGATAAAATACTTGCTGAACATTTCCGGGAGTTTATCACCGATGTGAAAAATAACGCCTTTACTTAAATCCTTTGTTTCATTCATGTGTTTGCCTCCAATCGTTTATGTTTTTTTTGACTTTGCTCATTCAAGTTTTTTACTTGCTTTCCTCTATCACGACTGACGCTTCATTGACACATCGAAGAGCATTCAGGCTCCTTGGATATCCAATATACGGCAAGCACTGGGATATGATTTTAATCAGAAATTGCTTGTCATTGCCTATCCTCATATTAGCTGCTGCGTGACTTGTAAGCTGCGGTTCGCAGCCGCCCTGTGCAGACAGAAAGCAAAAGGTAATCATCTCACGCATTTTGTAGTCAAGACCTGTACGGGTGTAATAATCACCGAAGCAGTTAGCTGCCAGCCAATAATTGATATGGCGTGATTCCTCCGGTCCTGATTTGTGAAACCCTTCCATCTGTGGCCCGAAAATATCCACCTGTGCCTGAATTCCCATCTCCAGACGGTTTTCAGTTGTTGTGGCTGCCTGTCCTTCCAGTGGCAGCGTAATTCCACTCTCTATCAGTACATCATTGGTAGCATGTAAAAAATCAAATATCCTTCCTATTCCAAGGTAAGCGACTGCTTGATATACCACCTCTTTTATCTCAACAGGAGTGACTCCGAAGTTCATTGCTGCCTTCATCATCGCCTTGTATTCATTCACGCATTGTGCACCAACGAGTGTCGCCAGTATTGAAATCATACGTGTGCGGTCATCTAGGTCATCACAATTTACTACTTCGTCAAAAGCAAAGTTGTCAAAGCGTTCAATAAATTCCGGATCTGTTTCTAAAAGTTTAGATTCATATCCCGGAAACATTTTTTCATGATATTTTTTAGAGAATTCCGTAATTGCCATAAATTGCTCCCTTCTTAACTGCTGTATTATTATCTATCTGATGTTAGCTTAACATCTGGAGTTCACTCCAAGTCAAGGCAATGTTTTCATTTTTTTCTTATCCATTTTCTAAAGGCCACAGCCTAATCCATCCATTACTCTCCTCCCGGAAAGTCGGTAGAAGCTGCTAACTCTGTCTGTGTTTCGTAATCAGCAATGCGTGCCTTTAGGGTTGAAATCGTACTTGCAAGTGCCTGTGAACCAAGCATCATACGCATTGGCGCATTTTCCTTTTCAACACTCTCGATGATACGTGCAGCCATTCGAACAGGATCTCCAGGTGCAAGTCCATTAGAAGCATCAAGCATTTTCAGGAAACTATGTGCAGGATTGCCATCATATTCAGGCATGAGGTTGGCAATCTTTGCACTACCATAGCGGAACTCTGTACGAGCTCCACCAGGCTCAACAAGTGTCACCCCAATATTGAAAGGCTTAACTTCCTGAGCAACTGCCTCACAAAATCCCTCGATTCCAAATTTTGTAGCGTGATACATAGAATTTCCAGGGAAAGCAACCTGACCGCCGTAGGAAGAAATCTGAATGATACGGCCACCTCCCTGCGCGCGCAGATGAGGCAATGCTGACCTAATGAGCTGAATTGAACCGGTCAGATTAGTAGCTATAATATTATTAACCTCTGTGTCAGAAAGTTCTTCAGCAGCTCCGAATAGACCATAGCCTGCGTTGCTCACGAAGACGTCAATACGTCCAAATTTTTCGAAAGAACTGTCAACAAGTTTATGGATGCTAGGAACATCTGTTACATCCAAGATTTCACACTTGAATGTGTCTGGATGCTTATCAATAAAATCTGCAACCTTTTGTTTACTACGAACGGTGCCGATAACCACATCTCCTTTTTCGAGAAGTTGTTTCGTTAACTCATGTCCAAAACCACTGCTAATTCCTGTTATAAACCAAGTACGTCTTTTCATGATAACTATCTCCTTTACTTTGAATTAATTAATTTGCTACTATCATGGATAGAATAATTTCGATTTTAATTTAACAACTAAATTATTGTCCAATTGATGTCAGCTTAGCACTTGGAGTCAACTCTAAGTCAAGATATATTTTTTATTTTTTTCCACTTTATCTACCAACATTCAGAAAATGTTTTCCAGCCTTCCATAATGCACTCATAGACAAAGGTTACCTTTATAACAATAAAAAACGGCTGACTTAAAGTTTTCACTCCAAATCAGCCGCCTTAATGATTATTTTATTCACCGCCACATTCCATCTCTGTCCCGTCCATAAAGGTAAAATCTTCTTTGCTACATCTGCCGCATCTTCCGCCAGAATCGATCCCTGGTATAACAGTCATGGTCACAGTACTTTCGCTCGTTGGCTCAGTGTTGTAATAAATCCAGCCATCGAGCACAGAATTCAGCTATTTCATTTGGCCTAGCTTTTTACTATACTGTTTGCCTCTCGTTATAATCCCATTGACTCAGCGACGAGTTCAGTGATATCTAGGACCTTGATATCTGCGCCAATTTTCTTAGCTGCATTTTTGAAGCTCCATTTGCAGAACGAACACGCAGTGACAAGTGTTGTTGCTCCAGTCGTTTGAGCCTCTTTTACCCTTTCCGTACCTGCTAGTAATGTAGTTTCGGGTAATTCTTGTGGATAGTGCCCGCAGCATACGGTGTAATCTTTATTTCCTTCCATCTCAACCAGATTTATGCCAGGGATACTCCCGATAACAGTTCTTGGCTGTTCAGTGATTTTAGCGGTTCTTGACAGCTGACATGGATCCTGGAAGGTAACTGTTTCCAGGTATTCCTTGGATAACGTAATCTTCTTTTCTTCGAGCAGTCTCGCCAGAAGCTCTGAGCTATGCAATACGGTGAAGCCCAAATCTCCGACAACCTTGGGATAATCCAATTTAAGGGTTTTGTAACAGTCAGCGCAAGTTGTAACAACTTCTGTAGCACCAGAGGCTCTTATGGCCTCAACATTATGCTTTACTTGATCTTCAAATTGCTTGACCAATCCAGCGTTAAGCAATTGCGGTCCGCCGCAGCACCATTCTTCTTCACCTAGAATTGCAAATTCAACTCCGGCTTCATTTAAAATTTTAGCAAAGCTCTGTGCGTTTTCTTTATTTCTATACGAAGCCATACAACCGACATAGAAGAGAAGCTTTCCTTTACTCGGAATCTGCATACCCTCTGGAACCCATGCCGTTCTATCAGACTGGAGTCTAGCAAAGCGGTTATGGCCTTTTTCTATGGCTGCCGCAACTTTCTTGAAGTTGTCGGTGGGGCCGACGCCGGCTTTGACAAGGTCAGCTCTGAACGCTCTGACGACATCAGGCACCTTGACACCGTGGCCGATGTCCTTGCCGATCACCGTCCGGAGAAAATTAAACACTTCGCCGCAGCTCGTTTCGCAGTGGCCACAAAGCACGCACGCGTAAATAGCGTTGACGAGCTCGTCACTAATCTCGAGATCGCCCTCGATCACACCTCTGGCAATCGTATTCATGCCAGCACCGCTGTAGCTCAAGAAACGGTCTTTTTCTCTCATAGGGCAGGTCCTGTTGGGCATGTAGTCATGGAAAACGACATTAGGACGGAAGGGATCGACAGGTCCCTGGACACACTGGCCGCAGATGCTGCATCCGTAAATTTCGCCTTTAATTTTATTAAGATTTTCGAATGACATTATTTATTCCTCCTTGTATACGGAATAACTTTCGGATTCATGATATTATTCGGATCGATAGTATCCTTGATGCTCCTCAGGAGCGCATGATGCGTCGGCTTGAGCGGATCGAGGTTCCACTTCGTCGTGCTCGTAACCGACATGCCCGGAGCAGAATTCGGCACAGAGAACCACGCTTCGCAGATTTCTGTCCAAGCTGCGTTCATTGCATCCCGCTGGTCAGGCTCTCTATAGGCAACGACCGGGAAGGAGCAACCGACACCCTTCATAAACCAACCAAAGATGCAGTTCTCGTGTAGGCCATGCTTAGCCAAGATTTCCTTGAAAGACTTATAAAGAAATGGATATACCTCCAATGAATGCCAGTAAGAGTCGATAAAGACTAGATGGCCATAGCCTTCCTTCTTGTAAATATAAGCGGTCAGCGCTCCTCCGTAGTAAATCAAGGATGCCACATCCGGACCTAGGTCAAGTCCGCCGGTTTCAACACCGATTTTCTGACAGAGCTTTACTTTTCTGGAGACTTCATCCGGATGACCGGAAATTGTCATGGAGATCATATGCGGAAGAGGAAGATCAAGGCCGATGATTTTACCCACACCGTCATCGTTGATGTCGATGGTATCCGGGATGTCGGCACGGAAGATGAGGTTTACGGCTTTAAGCAGGCCATCAAAATTATCGTGATTGTAGGCAAGCGTGATGAAGCCAAAACTCTCAGGCTTGGGGTGTATACGGCAGCTCACTTCAGTCACTACGCCCATTGAACCACGCGAGCCGACGAAAATACCAGTCAGGTCGCTCGTGTGGGTGTATCTGCAATAGGGTTCGCAGTTTTGCAGGCCGTTGACGCCGGTCCTGACGATTTCGCCGGTAGGCAGGACGACTTCGATACCTGTTACGTTCTCGGAGAAGTATCCGTAACGGGCGCAGTTGCCACCGATTCCGACAGTGTTGACCCAGGCGCCGATGGAGGCGACAGGACCGAACATCGGACGGCCGGAGAGAATAAATCCTCTCTTATCCAGCTCTTTGCTGATCTGATAAACCGAAGCTCCACCCTGAGCTGTCAGATATAAACAAGCATCTTCATCGATCTTTATAATTTTGTTCATTCTATTCAGGTCAAGAATGATGCCTTCTTTTGAAGTACACAGAGCCGCCGTTGTGGCGCCGCCGCGGACGTTAATGGGCGTATCCGTTCTATTTGCGAGACGCATAATCTCGGCAACTTCTTCCGTACAACCAGGAAGGACTATGATTTGTGCCTTCTGTGGTGGCAAGGAACTGTAATCCCGGGAGTAAACAACCAGGGAAATCGGATCATCCGAAACATTTTTAGCACCGACGATTTGTTCGAGCAAAGGCTTTATTTCTTTAATATTCATGAAGTTATTTCCTCCTTCTGGGTCATAAAATTAAGCTGTAAAGACATATTTTGTAAAAATAAAATCATATAAAGATTTAGCACGTTTGCGTTATGGCGGATGGCCTCGGTTGATATCCAATGTTGTCATCTCCTCCTCATTGTCCTTCTATTCTTATTTAAAATCATTAGGGACCCTCCTTCAAGGTACAAATCTTTGCGAATGCGCATGAAGTATACATGGAGTGAAAATTGTGAATAATCTCAAAACAAAATAAACCGTCTTAAGAAAATTTCCTAAGACGGTTTATAATGTATAAAATTGGTAATTTATATTTATCTTTTGAATGATTTATATTTTTCTAAATATATATACTATTTGCGTTAAAAAAAATAATTTAGTAATTTTGTTCAGACATTTAATAATTTTTTTAAATCCTGAGACATATTGCTGACCATTTTTTGGGCAATAGATTCCGGAGAATCAACCATTTTCTTACTGAGCCATTCCCATGCTATGTTAACTTGACCATAACAGTTGTACTTAATGATGAAGACTACATCATTGGAAAGTGCATCCTTGCCAAAACGTCTTTCTATTAAACCCGCATAAAAATTATAGGCGCATTCGGAAAAAAAATCCAGAAAACAGTTTTGCCCTTCTATGCATAGCGCATTGGAATAAAAAACTTCGTTATCTTTCATAAAACTTAAAATGCGGCCTATAACCTTATCCACAGGCTCAATATCGGCATACTGTTCCACGATATCGTTAAAACTTGTTTTAAATATCCAATTGATCAAATCGTATTTATCGGTAAAATGGTTATAAAAGGTTCTTCTTACAGCCTGACAATTATCGACAATGCTTTGGATGGTTATTTTGTCTAAAGATCTTTTTTTAGCCAGATCAATAATAGAATCTGCCAGAACCCGTTTAGCATCTACATGCATCTTTAATTGCATTTTAACACCTTTCTCTCTTGCCTGGGCAGGATAATATTATAAAATTGACCCATTACCGAATATCTTTGGTATAGTTACTTCGCCAGAAAACAGCTTATAATGGTGTTTGGAACCATCCTAGTATTAGCGACTTTAATTTTTGCGAATATACACACTACAATTCTAGTTTATTTTAGCATAAACACATTGTTAAGTATAGAATCATGTGTACAGACTACAGAACGCGAACAATGGACTTATGTGTCAATAATCCCTCCCCCCTGACAGACGTAAACAGCGGGAGCTTTTAGTCTGATATTCTTCATCCGGGTAATAGCCCAGCATACGATACGCTTTATTAATGTCCTCGTGCCTGAGGCAAGCGTGGATTAGGGTACTGGATACCACTTCATCCTCAAAAATCACCGGGGGTAGAATGTGTGCCTGAAATCCGTATTTTTCGCCCAGGGTCATTAATAATTGAAAAACCCTGCCCCCGCTTTTTTGGTTTTCGGACCCGAATCCATTAGTCCAAACGAAAGAAACGGCTAAGCAGGGAAAAGATGATACGATGAGGCAAAATCTCTCTTTTCAGTTCCATAAAATAAATGATAATCAAACGGGCTTAAAGAAAGCGATTACCACAGCCAAAGAAATTGCAATGCGAGTAGCGTTGATATTCTCCACAAGTAAAAAACTCAAAATTGTGGCCATGACCAGTATCGCCCAAATAACTGTTGGCGTAGAGATTATGTTTTTTTCTTCATTCGCCCTCAATAAATAGAATAAGGGAAATAGAATCCGAAAACCCTCCACACTTATTTAAAATCATCAGGGCCCTCCATTCAAGGCACAAATCTTTGCGAATGTGCATGGAATATACATTATATGAAAATTGTGCATATTCTCAAATTAGCAAAATAAGCCGTCTTAAGAAAATTTCTCAAGACGGCTGCAAATTTTATTGTTCTTCATCATCACTGCATGACGCGCCAGGCTCCGCCCAGGATTACCAGGACACTGAGCACTGTCCAGACTCTAAAGATGATATTACAAGGAAAAGCCCCTTTTTTCAGTTCCATAAAATAATTGATAATCAGCGTAGATTTAATGGCAGCGACCAGAACGATTACCAATACTACACTGCGAGCAGACATGGCGCTCTGCCCACACGCATAGCTCACAATTGTGGCTACCATCACTGTCACCCAAGCAACTGTTGTATTTCTCATCATACCACCCTCAATAAAAAGAATAAGGGGAATATAAAGACCCACAGCATATCGACCACATGCCAGAAACTGCCGGCGGATTCAAGCCACCCGACATAGCCTTCATCCACCGGGGCGTTTTTCGCTTGCAAATAACACAAAATTAAAAATACCAAACCTGCCAGCACATGCAGGAAATGATAGGCGGTTACACAGAAGTAATACCCGAAAAACGCATTTCCGTCGATTAAATTCCCCGCCTGGACATCTCCCACCCAGCCAGTTATCTTCAGCACTATGAATACAAATCCAAGCACGATGGCCACTCGCAAATTGCTTTGTACCTTGGCGCGAATACCCTCTCTCGCCGCTTCAAGAGCCCGGACGACAAACCAGCTGCTGGTGAGTAAAACAAGGGTTATGGCTAAGCCTATATTGGCATTCAGCTGTTGCCGGCTCGCCTCAAAAATCGTCGGATTTTGAATTCGCATGATCATGACGAATATCCAAAAACCCAGGAATGTGATTATGTCGAGCGTAATGGGCATCCATATACCAGGTTTGCCCGGCAGACGGGACTTCCTGTTTGCCTGCTCGACCGTGGAAGTGTTAGTTGACATACTTACTGATCATCCTCCCATAACTTTCTCCGGATTAGTTAGCCGTCAGGTCTTCTGAAAGCCAGCGTCGTTCAAACGCAGGCAAGCGATAAGGCTTGCTATATCCTCTATGCTTTTGCTGCCGCTAAGGCTTCCAGCTTCTCCTGCTTCAAGCGCGGGATAGCCTTCAAGCCGTAGAAGGAGAATAAAAAGGCCCAGCTAAACCAGATCGGGAACTCAAACCAGTAGTTGAACAGACCGCCGCGGGCGAAAATACCGTCATACATGAACGGCATCACGCACTCTGCAGCGAAGGAAACGCCGATAAAAATGCAATACCAGTTCACCCAGGCAGGAATAAGCGGCTTTTCCCGGTAATCCTGTAAAAACGCGCTGCCCAAGGCGAACATTTGTATCGATGTTACGGCGTACGCCAGATCAAAGATCATCCAGCCGTTGTCAAACAGCTGCATCAGCTGGGTACCCGGCAAGCTTGGACGGTAGCCCATAGTCAGCCAGTAAGCACAGGAAATCATCAGGCTCATACACGTCAACGCGCCGCCAATGACTTGCAGAGGAATCAGAATGCTGTCCTTGCCGACGACTTTTCCCATGAGTTTTCCCATACCAACGGCCCATACATAATTAAGCGTAAGTGTGCTCATGGCCAGGACCATGCCCAAACGTATCATATTATAATTTTCGCGGACAAGGATTTCAATTTGATCCGGAGTCATAAGGGCGGATATAGGCGGCATATTAGGGGTCATTATTCCCCAGAATACTATAAAACACAACATGAAAATCATTCCAGCTAAGTTGCAAAAAGTCCAACCATGGAACTCATACATCGGGTCTAATAGTAACTTTTCTTCGATACTGGCCGGTCTTCGCTTAACATTGGACTTTACCGACGTCTTTTCCGATATGCCACCGGTTACTCCCAAGTCACTCATCTATTTCACCCCTATTTTTTCAATCTCGCAATTGACTAAATAAACTGATTAGTCTAAAGAAATAACACTGTGTTACGGCGGATGAACGCCATTGTTAGCCACTAACATTGCCAATCACCTCCTCACAGCTTCTTCTATCTAAATTTAAACTTATGAGACCCGTCCATTCAAGGTACATTTTTTTTCAAATGCGCACGAGATATACACGGAGCGAAAATTGTGAATAATCTAAATTCAACAGACAGGAATGTGCACCTGTCCATCGTAATGGGTATCCACAAATGTAGAACCCTGGCCACTCTTATGAGCGACCAGGGTTCTCTGATTTTGTCGAGTCTAAATTACTTTGCTTGGGCTAATGCCTTTTCTACAGCTTCCTTGATTGCACCCGAACTCTTAC
This sequence comes from Desulfitobacterium elongatum, assembly GCF_055378975.1. Classification (NCBI taxonomy): domain Bacteria; kingdom Bacillati; phylum Bacillota; class Clostridia; order Eubacteriales; family Desulfitobacteriaceae; genus Desulfitobacterium; species Desulfitobacterium elongatum. The sequence continues at coordinate 2,834,980 of NZ_AP038772.1, forward strand.
TAGCTCCGGTAACAGAATCCACTTGAGTCGATTGTGATGTAACGATTAATGCGGGAAGCTTTTCAACAGCCACAGAGCCGATCCCGTCGGTCTCATGGTGTTCAGTAACTTTTATTTCAGAAATCTTTCCATCTTTCACGACGACAGATACCTTTAGGCCTGGATGTATTCCTGCATCGCTGGAGCCTTCGTACGTACCGTCTTTATAGCTACTTGCAGATGGGGCGACATTAGTGGCCGGGGACTTTTTTGCTATAGCATTAGCTTCATTTCCAGTCGGTTTCTCAGTTGTCGTGGGGTTAGAACTACATCCCGCAGTAATACCTAGGGCAAGTAATAATGATAACGTTAAGACAAATTTGTTCTTTTTCATTTTCTGAACTCCTCATAGAAATTATTATCAGATTGACTTATTTCCCAAGTAGCACATTGATCAAATGGAAGCTAATTTTGCAGCATGCCCGCCTGCTTTGCGTCCCCAGTGTACAGTACCCATAATTGCGGTCCCAGAGCCTGGATAGTAGGGGCCAATCCAAGCGCCCGCATTCAGGCCCCCTGCATACAGGCGAGGAATAAATTCACCGTTCGGCCGAAGAACCTGCCCGTCCACATTAATTTTTACACCGCCCAGTGAGCCAAGGTTAAAGGAAAGATTTTTATAGGCATAAAATGGTCCTTCAATAGGGGCTAGACCTGTTTTTCTGCTATATTGATTATCTTTTTTATTCTGCATATCGGAATTCCAAGTTGCCAATGTCGACGCAAGATTTGCAGGGTCGACTTTAATCAAATCGGCCAGTGCCTCAATGGTATCTGCTTTAAAGACAACACCATCCGCTACATCCTTGGCGACAGTTTCTTTCGTCCAGGGAGCCTTTTCTGCTGAAAGACTACTCTTTCCAAAAACCATGTAGGTCGGACCATCGAGTTGTTTTTCTTGCTGGAAGATTGCCCGATAATGGTAGGCGTAGGTAGCATCTTCACAGACGAACCTTCTTCCTTTTTTATTGACGATAAAGGATGGGAATAAGGGTACACGATTATCCGTTGCAGCGCCCGTTTTACCACAAAAATCAATTGTGCCACCAAAACCACAGACTGCGGCACCGATTTCCATAGCTATACGAATTCCATCACCCGTATTGGTAGGAGTACATAGACATTTCTGAGTGGTCAAATCCCAGTAATGTTGCGGGTTTAAGGCTTTAGCCATTTCTTTATTTTGATCAATACCTGCCGCGGCTAAAATAACACCTTTCTTGGCCTTTACTTTAATTTCAGCACCTTTCTGCTTTGCAGTAACACCAATGACTTCCCCCGCTTCGTTGGTAAGAAGTTTTGTGACTTCCGTTTCGTATTCGATAAGTGCACCTTTTGCCTCGGCTACCTTTAAGAGAGCCTTCGTAAGGATCGTGCCACTGCCTATTCCGCCTCCATTCTCATAAACATGAATGCGATCAGCGAACAGGGACTCCTCAACATAAGGAATATGGGAATGTCCATAAACACTTGTCCATTTAAGACCTACTGTATCTGTCAGCCATTGAATATGCTCCGGAGCTTTGTATGCCAGATCTTTCACTAGTTCTTCGTCGACTGTCCCTTCACCGGCTTTCAGCCATAACTTATAGTGTTTTTCTGGAGTATCATCTTGATAAGAAGTCTTTTGTTTTTGAATATCTGTGCCTGCCGCCTGCATAACACCGCCGGAGAGGTTTGTGGTTCCTCCTGCAATACCAGCCTTTTCAAGAACTAATACCTTGGCACCATCAAGGGTAGCTTGAAGAGCCGCCGCGAGTCCGGTACCTCCTCCACCGACGATAACCACATCTGCCTCTTTATCCCATTTTGCTTCGTTGGGCTTTGAGGTTGACTCCTGGGCACAACCGCTAAGAAAACCTACCGTGGCTACGCCTACAGCTCCAGCTGCAGCACGTTTGACAAAATCTCTTCTTGAAATCATAATACATGCCTCCTTGCTTGTACTTTATTTCTTTTTCTGATTTTATTTTAATGAGTTATTTCGTTTTAGCATAGAAACAAGCCAATCAATCTGTCTCATTCCAATGAGACAAATAGATAAATATGTCTTATCATTTTTAACAGTTCTAGAGAAGAGATCTCTTGACTATCTGTTGCAACCTATTATAATTTAAGAAAAAGAAACCTTGGCTTCACTCTGTACTCCTAAGTGAAAATAATTTTTTTCTTTAATACAGAAAGACGTTACCCTGAAGGAGGAATAGGGATGGAGCAGAAATTGTGTGAAGAATTGTTATTTGGCGCATTAAGTAACTTGCTTCACAAAAGACCTATAGACAAGTTGTCGGTTACCGATATCATAAAAAGTTCAGGGGTAAGCAGGGCTACTTTTTACCGATACTATAACGACAAGTATGATTTGCTAAACTCAAACTATAAAAAGATTCTAGAAGACACCTTATTTCGTTTTAATGAAGGTATCCCCTGGAAGGATACCCAGTACTTGTTATATAAAGAATTGAAGGAAAATCTAAGGTTATTCCAAAATGCCTTTCGGTCATCCGATATAAACTCTCTAAAAAATTATATCTTCAATATGAGCATGGATTTTCACCTTAACGTTTTAAAGAAGAATGGTATAGATATCCATGACTGGAAGCTTAGGAAGCAGATGGAAGCCTGTATATATGGAAACTTAGAAATTACTGTGATCTGGATATTAGAAGGGGCTAAGGAGCCCATCGAGGATCTTTTGGAAGTCATTAATGCTGTATTGCCGTCCCAATTCAGACAATACTTCATACCATCGGACAATCCAAAGTAAGATGTTAGACACTCTCGTAAGCGGTGGAACATTAAAAGGGACCCTTGTTTGCCACGTAAATGATTAGCGTGACCTTCAAGGGTCCCTTTTCACCTCTATATCTCAAGTTATTACAATCTTACTTAAATCAAGAATTGGAAACAATTCAAGAAGTAAAAGGCATTAACCAATCATGCTTCAGTGTTCCTTCTTTTCAGCGTCTTATTTCGGACTAAGCAAACGGTCGATTTTGGACTTAAGCAGCATTCTTGCCAAGCCCATATTGGTCATTTTGCCTCTTGCCCGTCCAAGCTTGATGTTCATGGTGGCGACGCTTTTAGGGACAAGAGCATGGGGGTTGTCCGTCTTGCGCTTCATGCTCAGCGAATGACCGGGACAAGTGTTCACGCAAAGCCCACAGCCTATGCAGCGATCTGCATCCAGCACCGCTATGCGATTTTCAAGTTTGATCGCATCCATCTGACAACGTTTGAGGCAGAGACTACACCCGATACAGGTATCCGGGTCGACCTGAGCCGTGAAGGGTGAGCTTACCAAGTCCGCCGGTTTCGGATGGGATTTGGCGCTCCTCAGCACTGCGCAGCAACACCCGCAGCAGAAGCAGATGAACGACGCTCTTTGGGAGTTGCTTGGAGAAACTACTAATCCGGCCTTTTGGGCCTGCTTGAGGATGCCCAAGGCCTCCTCCTGGGTGATCGCCCTGCCCCAACCGTTGTGCCGGTAAAAGTCGGCTCCGTCGCCAAAGCTCAGGCAAGTTTCAAGAGGCTTATCGCAGCCTTTGCCCCTCATGCGCTGCTCTTGCCGGCAGATGCAGGGGGTCACGGTCATCCTGTCTTGCGCCCGGACTAATTCTTCAGCCTTCTCATAGGACATCACATCCATCGTGGAGTCGATGGATTCATTGATAGGGATCGTGCGAAGCTGGGGCACCTTGTTCCAGCTGGCCGCAAACAGATAGGGCATATATTCTTCGAACTCCTCTATTAACCCCGGTGTTAAGCGGGCCACCTGAAACTCCCAGATACCGACGACAAAATTCATCGCCATATATTGCGGTGGTTCGCCCGGGGGATGCACGGCGAAGAGGAGACCCTTGGTCTCCATTTCTGCCAACCGTTGTGCAGCCTCCTCGACCGGAATCCCTGCTCGATGGGCAATTACCCGGGATTCTTCGGTCAGCAGGGTTAAGGACAGAGCCAGTTCGGCTTCTTCCGGGGTGAACAGCCGCCGCAAGATGCGCAGCTCTACTCCGCTTGGGGTTGACGGGAAACCGCCGGGCAGGCTATCCAAATGCTGGGCTAGTTTGATATAAGCATCAGTGGTCATTAATCCATCACCTCCTCGTAAATATTTCTTAAAAAATTTGGTTGCAGTAACCCTTAGTTGCACTTTTCGTGTACCTCAAAAAAAGAATTCGCGATGAATAACAAATACGGAAATATTAACTATTATTTCTTGTTCGACATAATTTGATAAGTCCCCTTTTAAGTTGAGGAAATATTTGTAGGATAAACAAAAAACAGAAATAGCGCCCTTCAGTTTCGATTGAAACTAAAAGGCGCCGTTTAACGCTATTCCGCATCATCGTCATTCTGTAATGTGCCAATCAAACGGGGCGGTAATTATACGGTCTAATTTGGGTTTCTATTGTTTGGCTCAATTTCAGGGTCAAGAGAAGGGCTATTTGTCACACAGCTCCTTTAAAAACAGCGGCACGTGCATGCTGAAGATGCGAACCGCCGTCGCAACCGGCATAACCATACCATCCCTGCCCCACTTTGTGGTGAGCGAGGCCAGTGCCCAGATGGTGTAGTCGAGTTCGATCAGCTCCTCTTCCGTCCACCGGTGGTTTTTGCGGACCGCAACGTTTTGCTTTACCGCAGAAAAACCTCCTCGGTAGCCATATTCCAAGATTGAATTGTTATCATTTTCCCGGTAGATTTTGCTGAAAAGTGACTTGTACCGCAAAATGTTCTCAAACATGATGCGGTGACCCTCGTCCCAGGTAAGGCCGTCGCCGATCTTATAAAGCGAGTTTCCCATCATGCTATCCCATTTCCATTGGGGAACGGAATAGATATCATTGAAATATGAATAAAAAGTTGACCTCGGCACGCCGCTCAAGCGGCAAACATCCTTCACTTTGACCTCCGACAGGCTCCTGGTCTGAACCAGCTTTTCCAGAGAATCGCAGATTTTTATTTGTCCCTCGCGCTGTCTTACCCCCACCACAATCCACCCCCAATTGCTGACGTTTCCAGGTGTACCGAGACGTCCGAATACCATTTAACGCATGTATATTATATCACAATGTCTGTAGAATGTGAATCCGTATCAGAGCCGATTCGATTTTTTTAGACATTTTTTATTATTTGTCCAGATTTAATGGACAAAATGTCAAATCTGTTCGATGTATTTTCCGGTGATTAATCGTAAAATGAGTCATGCATGTGATAACTTTCATTAAGGAGGAAAAGATAATGAGCAGTAATATCTCCCGCAGAGACTTTTTCAAAAGTGCTGCCATCGGAGCAGCCGGCATTGGAATCATGGGACTGGCAGGCTGCAGCACGCCCACGAGCGAAGCCTCATCCGCGGCTCCCACATCGCCGGAAGGGTCGGTCGCGCTTCCCGGCACTTTCTCACTTGACGAGTTCAAGGATTCGCTCGTACAGCTTGACCCCATTACCAAATTTGTCGGCGAGGTTACAGCAGACATCATCGTGATAGGAGCCGGTGCGTCCGGTGTACCGGCGGCGGTTACTGCGGCCGAAGAGGGCAATTCCGTCGTCGTGCTGCAAAAGCAGGCTACGGTCGTCTCCCAGGGTAACTGCGGCTCCGGCCTCATTGTCAACGAGAGCGACACCGAGGGTCTCCTGCGGTATGTGCAGCAGACAAACAGCCTGAACAACTGGCGGTCCGACCCTGAGCTTCTTAAAGCCTACGTCATGAATTCGGGTGAGGCCGTAAAGTGGGTCTACGACCGCGCACGCCTGACCGGTACTTCTCCCAACAAGCCCAATGACAAAGGCCTCTTCGCCTACCTAGACACCAGTATGGATTTCACCGGGGAATGGACCGACGGTCGCTACAGCAAGTTCGACTATGGCAAAGCTAAAGCCCGTATGTATGCGCCTTGGATGGGCCCAAAGCCGAATAATATCGGCACTTACCTGAGCTATGTGCTTGACGAGGCCGCCAAGCAGTATTCCGACCACATGAAGGTCTTTTACAGTACTCCGGGCGTCCAGCTTATTATGGACTCCGGAAAGGTAAAAGGAGTCGTCGGTAAGCTTAGTGACGGGACTTATGTAAAATTTAACGCTAACAAAGCCGTTATTATAGCCACAGGTGACTATCAAAACAACCCCGCTATGGTGAAGCACTGGTGCCCGGATGTGGAGAACTTTGACAAGAAGCAGTTTCAGAAGACGGGCGACGGCCACCTCTTGGCGGTCACAGCCGGGGCTGTCATGGAAAAACTCGGACACACCAAAATGCTCCACGACTTTGATGCCGGCCTCATGTTTGAAGAGCCGTTCCTTTCCGTTAATATGAAAGGCAAACGCTTCTGCAACGAGTTCGTCGGCTTTGTCTACATGAACGACATTATGTGCCATCAAGATATGTACAAGGGCGGCAAGAACTACGACGATCCCAACAAGGGCTCTCTCGGTTGGTATTGTCAGGTTTACGACAGCGACTACATGAAGCACGAGAAATTCGACACCTTAGTCCCACCTGCCGTCATGGAAAAATACATGCCGGAGATTTCCGATAAAGATTACGCTGCCCTGCACAATGGCGCAGCCCGCACGGGTGTCTTCCCACACCTGATTGATACCTGGCGCGCCGACACCCTCGAAGAGCTGGCCGGCAAACTCGGCATCGAGGATAAGGCAGCATTCCTTGCCACGATCAAGAGCTACAATGAACAGTGCGAAAATGGCGTAGATAAGGACTTTGGCAAAGATAAAAAGTGGATGAATGCTATTAAGACGCCTCCTTTTTATGGTATTCGCCGCCATCTGCGCGTCTCAGCTCTCTGCTCCGGCGTCTACATTAACGCAAACGGGCAGGCTCTCAATGAAAACAAGGCGCCTATCGCAGGACTGTACTGCGTAGGTAATCTCGGCGGACAGTTCTACGGCGGGGCGGATTATCCTTTCCACGCCACAGGTCTCTCCATCGGGCGTTGCTTCACTTTCGGCCGTCTGTCTGCGAAACATGCCGTCTCCCTCTCCGGCGGTAATGGAAAGATCGCGGAGTCCGGTACCACAGCCATCGCCACAAGCACAGTCGGCTCCTCTGGCAATTGGAAGGACGGTACCTATCAAGGCACCGGTTCCGGGGTCATGGGAGATCCTATCAAGGTGAGCGTCACGATATCCGGCAAAAAGATCAAGTCCATCACCGTAGATGAGCAGAAAGAAACCCCAACCATCGGCGGCGCGGCATTGCCCAAATACGTTGATGCGGTCATTGCTAACCAGTCCACCAAGATTGATGCGGTCTCCGGCGCTACCTTGACGATGAAAGGCTTCACAGATGCGGTAAACGACGCGCTTAAGAAGGCATCCTCCTGAAACGTTAAAAATTAATCACCGAAATAGTGCTAAAGGTCACCTGTCGAGCGCTTAAGCTCTTACACAGGTGACCTTTCTATTCTCGAAATTGCTATTATTGAAGACAATATAAAAAGCCTTTAAGCGTAAGCGGTGGAACAAATAGTGGTGCATAAAAATTTGCCCCGATTATATTGACACAGCCCCTTATTATTTGGGACAAGTCACTTATTGTATAAATCATTGCAGATAAAGTACAAAAAGAAGGTTTAGGAATGCCCTACTACAAGGCACTCCTAAACCTTCTTTTTGTGTAAATTAGCTATTCAACCGAGCTTCAAATTTTCAAGGTGCCACTCCCGAATCATCGCACCTTTATATACTGATTGACTAGCCTTTCTTAAACTATTCATCCAACTTTGCTAATTCAATGAATACATTGGTTCCCTTTGATAGCTTAGATTCTGCCCATATCCTTCCGCCGTGCTTTTCTATTATCTCTCGTGATATGAACAAACCGAGACCTGTGGATTCATCATTATTATCTTTTTTCACAGCTTTGTAGTAACGATCAAAAATATGCAGCAAATCCTCCTCAGCTATACCAATACCATTGTCATGAATACTTATAACAACCTTATCATCCTCTTCCCATACTCTTACAATTATACTTCCGTTTTTATTTGTATATTTTATTGAGTTTCCTATTATATTATCAATAACTTGATGAATTCTATACTTGTCACCTTCTATTTTCAATTCACTAATTGAGATTTGAAAAGATATGTGTATATTTTTTCTTAATGCCTTTTTTTCCGAATCATTAATTACTTGTTCAATTAAAGAAATCAAATCAAAAACAACCAAACTGAATTTAATCTTGTTGTCCTCGAGCTTTGCAACAAAAAATAAATCTTCTATCAACCTGCTTAAATATTCTGTCTTAGCCTGTATTCGCTTTAGGTATTGTGACAAAGCTTCCTTATCCTTAACCAAATCCTCATTTATTGCTTCAATATAGCCTTTGATTACAAATAACGGACTTCGCAAATCATGTGATATATTTAAAAGAAGATTATGCCTTTGTCTCTGAAGGTTCATTATCTGATTGTATGAATTTTTAAGCTCTACAGTTTTTTCATCCACCATTGCTTCTAAGTTTTTATTCATATATTCAAGCTCATCGCCCAATTTCTCAGCTTCATCGAATTTTTTGGCAAACTTGTTAGCTACGGTTAAAACAATAATTATTGTAAAAATTAAATAGGCATATTGTGAAGTATTAATATAAATGCTGACCATACCAACATCTAAAAGCCCGGTATTGATCAATACCTCGAATATAAATGCCCAGGTAAACAAAATACCTCCAGCCATAATAAGTGTATTGCACCTTCCTTGAAGAAAAGCAGATACTATTATAAAAAAATTGATAGGAACTAATATTCTAACAACATACAAACTTAAATTTCCTCTGAAGAGTGTTACCTCCAAAGGAAGCAATGCTATTATTAAAGCCAGTGAACTTGACACCGTCAAAAATATTTTCTGTTTTTTCCCTGAAAATGAACCATAAAAAAGCTTATTAAACATCATAAATACAAATATGGGAATAAACAAGGTTGCCATGTTAATAAGCCTGATCCAGCCCTGCGCCCTTATATTAAATATCGGAATAACTGAAAGAATATTAGAATCCAATGAATTCGCTAAAATATTGTTTAATGCCAGCAACCCAAGATACAGCAGGTATCCTTCGCTTCTTTTTTTCACAAACAATGAAAAGCTGTAAATTACAACAAGCATATAACAACCTATAGCAAGCGTATTTAAAACAAGGTTAATATCTTGAGTATTTGCTAAAGCCGATGAATTACCTATCATCAGCTTAATGGGTCTTTCTCTGTAGCTGATTCTATCTTGAACTTCTAAGACTATTTCTATTTCATAGCCTTTAGGGGTAATATTGTATTGTTCCTTACTAATCAATACAGTATTCATTCTCTGGATTTCTGAGTTCTTATTGTTTAATCTGTAATCCATAATTAAGCTATTGTTAATCCACAGTTTAAATGCACTTATGTCAGGTATAAGAAGCCCCATCTCATAAATATCATCAGATAAAATTCTCAATCGATATGTTCTGTTATGACTGCCGGAATTAATACTATCTCTGCCACTTGACATATAAGTCATTATTGGTGCATATTTTTCAATTTCTTCAGGGCCAATCAGCACTCCATCATATATCTCCCATTCACCGCTAAGAAGATATTTGTCATAATCGTCCAATTCAATTCCTGAAATATCTAACACACCCTCGTGTGCATACAATCTGCCGCTATATTTGTTATATTCAATTATAACTTGAAATAAAACCAGCGAAGATAGTATTAATGCAAATAAAACTACAACGCTCTTCCTCTTACCCATAATATGTTCCTTTTTATTTAATTTAATTTAATTTATTATATAATATCATAGTAGTATTTTGGGAGGATTATCTATGTATAAAATATTACTTGTTGAAGATGATTTAGATATTTGCGAGATTATTAAAATGTATATGTCTCGCACAAAAAACAGCATTTATATCGCAAATTCTGCCAATGAAGCTTTGCAGATGGTCAATGAAGACAGTTTTGACTTAATTCTGCTAGATATTATGCTGCCGGATATAACAGGAATAGACCTATGCAGCAGGCTTAGAAAGGATTTGTTATGTCCAATAATATTTATTAGCTGCATCGATGATGATGAGACAATAATAAAAGCTCTTGAAATGGGCGGAGACGATTATATAGTTAAACCCTTCAACTGCAGTGTACTCTTAGCCCGCATAGAGGCAAATATGAGGCGCGTGCGAATTGAGGAAAAAAATCCCTCTGCTAAAAATAAAATCGTATTAGATGATTTCACCATAGATGGCAGCGACTACACGGTTATCAAGGATGGTCACAAAAAAACCCTGACACCTATAGAATTTAAGATTGCAACCTATATGTCAACACATCCCAACAGAGTAATAACTCTTGAAGAACTGTATCAAAATATTTGGAACGAACCAAGCTTTGATGACGTCAGAACCGTCAAAGTACACGTAAGCAATCTTAGGAAAAAAGTCGAGGATAATCCATCAAATCCTAAACATATTAAGACTGTCCGCAAAATAGGATATATCTTTCAATAAAAAGGACGTTTCAAATCCTTCATTTAAGATTTCTGAAACGTCCTAATAATATATTTCCAATATATTTAAAATTTATTTAATTTCAGCAGCAACTGCTTCTGCTGACAATTTGCCGGAAGTTAATGCCCAAGCATTGTTAGCACCTGAAGGTGAATCATCACCCATTACTCCGCCTACAACTTCACCTGCTGCAAAAAGTCCTGGAATAACTTTATCGCTTGTATTCATAACCTGAAGTTTAGTATTGATAACCAAACCACCCATAGTTGTTGCAAAACGAGGTTTCTGCTCGACCAAATAATAAGAACCGTTGCCTATTTCTTTTTTTAGATAATCTGCTGAACGTCCAAAATCCGCATCATTTCCTGCCTTCACAAATCCATTATAGCGATCAACTGTAGCTTGGAGAGTTGAAGCATCCATTCCAGCTTTTGCAGCAAGATCTGCTATCGTATCTGCATGGAAGAAGTAGGGTTTTTTTGATCCGTTGTTTCCCAACCATTCGGTTAGATTACTTTCAGTAATACTCGCCTCACCAAGTTTTGATTTGAATGCATCAAATGTCGATTGATCCATCAGAAGATACATCATTTGATCTTTTTGAGTCAATTCAACTTCTAGAATGCTTCTATTGCTAGATTTTTCGTTTACAATTCTTTGTCCGCTTGCGTTTACTAGGATGCCACTCTCAGTGAAAGCCGCATAATTACCGGCAATTGTTGATTTGGCAGCGCCTTCAGAAACTTCAATACCGTTTGGATATCTTTTTCCATATTCCATAAGGCGTGTTGCTGCGTCAATACCTTTTGCAGTAGCCATACCCAGTCCGTCACCTGTTGAAGATGCAGGTCCGTAATAAAGTGCTTTATCCATTTCATCAGAAAGGATTTCCTTGTTGTTTCCATATCCTCCGATAGAGTACAATTAAGTTCGCAAAAGTAAAAAAGGAAAAGCCATCGGTAACTCCGAAAAGGTAAGTGCTGAAGCAAACCAAAAAGGAGTTGTTAACCGATGGCTTACCCAAATTCTACCGTACCTTTTGAAAAAATGCTAATGAAATTTGTAACCGAAGAAGATCCCATGCAGGCTATGTTAAAATGGCTCTGCGAAAGGCTGATGGAAGCAGAAGTGGATGCAAAGCTAGGTGCTGAAAAATCAGAACGGTCTACTGAACGTCAAGGGTATCGATCAGGCTATCGCGTTCGCCGTTTCGATACCCGGATGGGGACACTGTATTTAATGGTACCCAAACTGCGAAATGGCGGCTATATCCCTTTCTTTGTGGAAGGTAAGAAACGTTCTGAATTGGCCTTGATGAATGTGATTCAAGAAGCCTATGTTAATGGCGTATCCACCCGTAAAATAGAGAAACTCACTAAGTCCTTAGGCATTGACTCCATGTCACGAAGTCAGGTATCAAGCATCGCTAAAGAACTGAACGAACAGGTTGAAGCCTTTCGTAATCGAAGTCTCGATAAAGTCTATCCCGTACTCTGGGTGGATGCTCTCTATGAGAAAATCCGAGATGATCGAAGGGTCAAAAATATGGCAGTGCTGATTGTAACGGGTATTGATCTAGAAGGCAAACGAGATATTCTGGCCGTAGAGCCCATGCCAGAAGAGTCCACAGCAACCTACACCAGTCTCTTCGAAAAGTTAAAGTCACGAGGACTAGAGAAAGTCTGGCTGGTTGTCTCAGATGCCCATAAAGGGTTAGTTAAAGCTGTTCAAGAGTCCTTTATCGGGTGTTCCTGGCAACGCTGTAAAGTGCATTTTATGCGGAACATCCTCGCTCATATATCCGGTCGAGATAAGCAAGCGTTTGCTAATAAACTAAAGCAAATCTGGCTTCAACCAGACTATAGCAGTGCAAAGAAATACGCTAATTCTCTGATGGATGAGTTTGAGGCCAAATATCCTGAAGCCATTAAAACTCTGGAAGAAGGGTTGGAAGACTCACTACAGTTTTTCAGCTTTGCAGAGATTGATTCAAGAAAGATCGCGTCAACCAACCTGCTGGAAAGACTCAACCGAGAAGTACGTAGAAGAACCCGGGTGGTTGGGATATTCCCAAGTATGGATTCCTATATTCGGCTAGTAACCAGCTACCTTATTGAGTATAGCGAAGACTGGTGCAGTGGCCGATCCTATATCAATCCAAAAATCATCACTTCGATTGAGCAGGAACGTTCAAAAGCTGCGTAAGCCTTAATCATTAATTCAGAAAAGCATGACGCTCGGCGCTAGCCAAGCAAACTCTCTTTGATTTAGGGTTACTCTTTGGGGTGAAAGAGACTTTGCCGTCTTCAAGCGTTTTGGTAGGGTGCACGTGTCAATGGGATGATGCCGAGCATATCCTCGGCCTGACGGCCTCCGGTATCCCTCGCATCACCCTTGACACTCTTCCCAACTTACGCTTTTACATAAAACATTTAGCCTTAAGGGGTTCTGATGGTTTTTGCGAACATTTCTTGACACTATCATATCCTCCGGTAGCCATTACAACAGCTTTAGCTGTAATATTATAAGTCTTTCCGGTATTATCTTTCGCAACAACCCCTGTCACAGTTCCATTTTCACCTGTAACAAGTTTCTCGGCTTTTGTCTGAAGATATACTTTAACTCCGGACTCTGCGATTTTTTTGCGAGCCTGCGCAGCAAATCCCTGTCCTCCGCCTTCATAAGCGAGTTCACGGTTATGGGAATATTCCGCTAATTTATGAAGTCCGCCCTTCATGTCATATTGTATTCCTACATACGAGTTTAGCCAATCTGTTGTTTGACCAACATTTTTTGCATATAAAGTTAAAAGTTCTACAACATTTTTTTGAGCACCATTTTTACGGAAATCTTCAACCATACTTTCAACGCTATCATCAGTTACACCCGCTTCTTTCTGAAGTTTTGAAAGAGTTACAACCTGATTTCCACCGCTGATAGATATCGCACCGCCAATGGTAGGCATTTTCTCAAGCAAAATTGTTTTTAAACCAAGCTCATCAGCACGAAGTGATGCTGACATTCCTGCTGCCCCACCACCAATAACAACTACGTCTGTTGTTAAATTAACAACTTCGTTAGAAGTTCCTTTTTCTTTTGCTACTTCGAAATCTGCGGGGTTGCCGCCAGCCTGTACGATACAATCCCTTACGGCTGCAATAATTCCCTGTGATGCATGTGTAGCTCCTGATATTGTATCTACAGCAAGGGTTTGACCATCAACAATTGCTTGCGGTATGGTTTTAATTGCAGGATCAGATATGCCTGGTGTTTCAGAATGTTCTAAAACTTTTACAGAAGCAATTTTTCCTCCTTCAATCTTCATTTCAACCTTAATATTTCCATTGTTTCCTTTACCTGTTCCCACATATGTTCCGTCTTTTAATGTGCTTGCAGGGGCACTTGCAGGAGCGCTATTTGTACATCCTGAAAGCATACCAACTAACATTAATGCTACTAAAAGAATCGATAATATCTTTTTCAATTATCTACGCCCTCCAATTTATTTGATTTTTTCTCACATTTATTATTAAATATTTACCCCCTCCTATGTGTTTGACATCTCTTTCACATTCATTATTATAATATAAAACTTGTAAAAGTTTTTTAAAGATATGGTAAAGAATAAACTCCGGGGTAAGGGGCAGAGCCCCGTTCTTTTAAAGATGGATACCTAAATACGATAGTTTCAAAATATAATTGATATTGCAAAATCCGCAAGAGATTCTTCGCTCAACTGCTCAGAATGACAATTAGACGTCATTCTGAGGAGCTTTAGCTCCGAAGAATCTTATTGCTTCGTGCACAGTTTCTTTGGAAAGCTTATTGTGCAACAGCCTCTTCGAGGCTATGTTTTACGCTATTGAGTGCCTGACCGTGTAACCTATGAATCTGACGATAACTATAGTTCATCCTTTCCGCGATATTTTCCCAGGTCAAGAAGCTTAGGTATCTAAGTTCCAACAGGAGATGATACTCAGGCTGCTCGACGGAGTTGATGACCCTTATGATTTCGCGCTTCAGATCCACAAGCTTGTCAATATCCGCATCAATCTCCTTTTCCAGGTCAAGCATCTTAACGATAGCATTCTCCATCGGACTGCGCTGCTTTGACCCGCTGACACGCCCCACCTGGATACTTGCGGTCGCTTTATTCGCCAGCCCACTCAGGGCAGCGACCTGCTCTAATTTACTACTTATTCTCTGGTCCAACCGAAACGCAAGTACCAATCGAGGAAATCAACAAAGGATCTGCGCTCCGACAAAAGGGCAAGATCTCAGAGCTCGCCCTGGGTTACGGCGAACTGAAGGTACCAGCGGAACTGCTGGACTTCAAATTCCGAGTCCTGAAACGTAAAGGCTACAAGGTCATTGATCCCCCGCTCAAGGCGAATTCCGATTCTCTTAAGAAAGTATAACAATTGGGTGATACAAATGGACGATAGTAAGGTTTATGTGGAAGTAGTCGTTTCTTTTGCCCGCGACGGAAGATTGCTGCCAAAGTCCCTCACCTGGGAAGACGGTCGTGAATATAGAATCGAACGAGTACTGGCTGTCCAATCGGCGGCCGCTTTGAAAGCGGGTGGACAGGGGGACCGTTATACGGTCCGTGTACAGGGTCGGGACAAATACCTCTTTTTTGAGCGTAATGCTAGCATCAAGGGCAATAACCTTGGCAGATGGTTCGTGGAACGACGCACTGCAAATTAACAATCTCCCCTATTTTCGCAATAGCCCTGACTCTCAATCTGAACGGCCTCGCAACTAATGATACTTTCTCAGGCGAATTTTTCTAAGTCCTTATTTATAATGCATGGGATACATCAATTTAGGACTAAAGGATCGCAGTTTATGTCTAGAGACCTGTTGGACAAAAAAAAGCCACGAAGAGAATCGCCGTGCTAGATTTGGTGCCTTGGCCCTAATAGCAAATAACCCACCGGCTTTCACTTTCCGGTAGGTTATCTGTTGTGTTCTTAGTATGGATCGGCCATCACCTATTATAGCGACGTCTTGTGTCGCTCTCGCTTGTTCCTTCGTGATGGTTAAATTTCCTTTCCTAGGTACTTCATTATTTCGAAAGGAAATGTAGAAGTGGAAAGCTGGCAAGGAGAAGGATTTCAAATAGCAGAAGTCTTCTTTCCGATCGTTTGTTTCTAAAGCTGAAATATTCCCCTGTTATGGAGTCCACGATTTTCATCTGATTAGATAAAACGGTATACCTTTCATCAAGCTCAAAGTACTCGCTCATTGTGTCAAATAGTTCTCTTGATTCGATCGTTCGATTAAATTCCGAAGGTCTGTCAAGAAGTCTTAGGCTTTCAATGCTCCTATATTTAAAGCGGGTGCTTTTAGCTATGGTTGAAGTCACCTTTTTGGTATTTGCCCTGAGATATCCATGATTTAATTGTTTTAAAAACTTACCCGTTTCATCAAAGACTTCCGACAGCTCAGTTTCAACGTTATAAAGTTCGGTGGACTTCGCTAATACTGCTGCCGCAATATCCTCGACAAACGGTTGATAATGAAATTCTACGTCAGCGTCTTCCCATAAGGATACCTTGAAATCATCGGAGAGGTACAGGATATGGGTCTCGTTAAACTTAGTCAAGGATCTATAATCGATATCGATGTAGAGTGTCTCTAAATATTCAAAGAAACGAGAAATCTCATCCTGGTTAAAGTTTAAAAAGGTAATACACCCAAATTTATAGAAGTAAACTGCCTTTTTAGCTGAAGTATATTTCAGGATCCTATCGACTTCTATCCCCTCTACTTTGATATACTCTTTCCTGCCCGCTTCCTTCCTTAGATTAAAAAAAGGGGCAATCCGACCCAGAGGCAATCTCACCGCAACTTTATAAGTATTAAGAAATATTTTTTCCATCATTCACCTGTCATTATCTAAATAAATCGGGAAGCATAAGTAATATTTCAACAACAATCAAAAGAGCAATCACCCACTCAACAAACAATCCGCGGATGGATTGGCTGATGGTGGCAAGCCCATCAATGATACTTTTTAAGATTTCCGTCTTGCTTTTTATGACTTCGTAGCGATCATTTAACTCAAAAAACTCTGACATTTTTTCATAAAAATCGGCAGCATCACTGTTTATCCAAGTAATGTCGGGTTTATCAAGAATCATAATATAGGCAATGGTATTGTATTCATGGCGAACAATCCTCGAAGTCGTCTTGGCAAGTTCTTTATTGCCAACATTCAATTTGCCTTTTTCCAGATTATCAATTTTGCTCTCAAGATCATCCAGAATTTTACCGAGTTGCTCTTCAATCCTTTCTAGCGCGACAGACTTGGCGATTACGATGGAAATGAGCTCAGGGTAAAACAGCGCCATGTTGGGAATCTGAACATAGCTATCGGTAAATTCAATTTCCTCGCCCTCGGATGGATGAAGCACATAGTCATCCTGAAAGAGGTCATAACGTCTGATATCGATTTCAGGCTTTATACTTTTCAGATAGTGCATAAATATTTCCGTATGTTGTTGGGTCGAGTTAATAAAAACAATACTCCCAAAAGAAAAAACAAGAATCGTCTCTTCTTTCCCGGGTTCCTCTTTAATAATAAGCCTGAGCACCTCGTTCTGAAGAATCAGAGGCTCCTCCCAGGTGTACTTTTTCCGGATATTGCATTCTCCAGCAATCTTATTGAGATCGACTTCATTGGTCACTGCAAAGGCTTTAAACTTTAATTCATTCATATAATTCCCTTAACCTTCTTATGAATACCAAGTGCTTTTATATTATTGCTCGTTATGTAGCAATAATAAACCTAGGTTAACCTCATCTCAAAATATTCTCCAACTGCCGGTTGACCAAATCAATAGAAAGAGCCTCTCATCTGATCCCACGTAATTCAGTTACTCATTCCCTCCAAAAGAACACGACCCTCTGCTAGCAATCTGTTGGTTGAGCTTAATAAACCCATAATGCTCTGCAATGATCGTAATAACAGCACTCTTCGTATCCTTTGAACGCGGTTTAATATTGATCCGTGAGCAAATCTCCAGAAGCTGGTTTTTAGTAAAGGCGTTCAAATAAACTTTTGTTTCATCACGATCCTTCAGTTCAAGATTTCCTAGTACCTCAGAGACATCAAATGTTGGTTTTTCATGGGGAACATCAGGATATTGAGGTTTCGTCGAGATGGGCGAAGGTGTAACTATTACCTTAGAACTAAGCAATTTTAAGACATCAACAAATTCTTCCTCCTCGTAATCTTTGAGGAGATCAAGTATGGCAGTAAGCATCCGAGTGATTTTCTTGACTTTCATTACTGATCTCCTTCTAGCCTTGCTAAGAGTTCTTTAAGAATATTTTTAAGAAGTAAACTCTGCTTGGAGGCATTGCCAAGACTAGTCCCGAGTGCATAAACGGGTATTCCCTCTACGGAGGCTCTTGCTATCCCGTCCCCATAGGTTAGATAGCATTCAAACAAATTATCGGGATAGGTAGTTTTTAATACAGCCAGGATATTTGCCTGAGAGGCTTTTGGTCCACCACGGTCAATTACGTTATTTGCAACAATTCCCGCCAATTTCGTCTCCGTATAATCTTCGCATGCGGAGGCAAAGGTTTTGTTCAGTGAATTAACCTTATGAATAATTGAAGCGATTCCATAAGAAGAGAGTTTATCAGGAATAGTCGGGACTAAGAAATAATCACTCGCATACAGTGCATTTTGCGTGATGAAATTGAGGTTTGGCGGACAGTCTATAAAAATAAAATCATATTCTTTTCGGACCTGCTGCAAAATCCTGTGCAAAATCTGAAATTTATAGATATCGGAATTCAGTAAATTGCTTCTAAAGTCGGCCTTTGAGTATGCAGCAATATTCATATCGCTAAAAATAAGATCCTGATGAGCCGGTAGTAGATCAACGTTACTATATAGATACTTATCAGCCCGACGTACTAGCTTGTGTAGAATGTAATCATTAACCTCGATTCCCGGTTTGTCCTGGGTCAAGAAAAGATCGATAAGATCTTTTATCGTTGGGGTGTTATTGACATAGACATAGTTCTCAAATTTATCATCACGCAGGCATGAAATAGATAAATTACACTGAGCATCGAGGTCGATTAACAGAACTCTGGGATAACGACTTATGTGCAAATATTGTTTGATATCACTTAGAGTTAATTCTTGTAGCCCCGTACCGAGATGATGGGTCAACGTGGTCTTACCAACGCCACCTTTCCAATTCAAAACACTGATAACTTTTGTACCGTTCATAGTAACCCCCTAACAGAAACTTTCATTGTTTATGAGTATTCTTCATCATGTGAAATGAGAAGTTTTTGTTTCTGGGTTGGTTTAAAGCTGGCCTCTGCTAAGGATGATTTCGGATTTTCTCAAGAAAGTAAAGTAATCGGGTGATAAAATAGAAGATAGTAGGGTTATATGGAAGTAGTCTCTTTTCCCGTGACGGAAGCTTACGGCCAAGGTCTCACCTGGAAGACGGGAGTGAATATAGGATTGAACAGGTATTGCGGTTCAATCTGCAATAGCTATTAAAGCGGGTTTCCAGGGGGATGCAGCTCAAGTGCAATAACTCTGGCATTGTTTTATAAATTTCTCAAAAAATTACTTGTATAAATGAAGTTACCTTTAATGTACCTTGCCATGATTAATTTAATAGTCTCTCATTTTATCCTTCTCTTCGTCAACAGCTTGAAAATATCAGGTAGTTTTTGTTGCTTGTTTTTCAGCCAAGTTAGTAATATAATTTTAGATTAGGTTACTGTATCTCTACTTTATGAAAGGGCGTAATCTTATGGAATATGACAGTTTATATGATTCTACTAATCCAAAAAGCATAGAAGCATATGCCCAGAGATTAATCGGACATACCTTTTTAGAAGTTTTAGAGTGGAGCAGTCCTTCTATAATTCACGAAGCTGCTGTTTCTTATGGAAATTCATCAAGGAAGGGTGGCTTAGGTAATTTATTAGAAGAAAAGTATTTCGGTTATAAGGCAAACAGCAATTCTGAAGCAGACTTCATTGAGGCTGGTGTAGAACTTAAAGCAACGCCTTATGAGAAGAACAAAAATGGGTCACTTCGTGCCGGCGAGCGACTCGTCCTCACAATGATAAATTATGACCGGCCTGTTGATGAGGATTTTTACAAATCACATCTATGGAAGAAAAGTCAGTTTATTCTATTGATTTATTACTGGAGAAATAAGCTTCTTCAAAGCAATTTGTACTATACGATTGACTATATCAAGTTGTTCTCGCCACCTAAAAGTGATTTGGCGATTATTCTTAATGACTACACTATTATTATTGGAAAAATTAAAGCAGGGAAGGCTCATGAACTTTCTGAAAGCGACACAATGTATTTAGGGGCATGCACCAAGGGAGCAACAGCGATCAAGAGTACTGTTCCTCAGTTTTATTCTCCTCAAATACCTGCAAGAAAGAGAGCATTTTGCTACAAAGTTTCCTATATGTCTTATGTATTGAATTCCTATATCGTACCAAACAAAGAGACTTATGAGCCGATTGTAAAGAATCCGGAAGAACTTGAGAAAACTACTTTCATCAATTACGTAACTGGTTTGATTAACCAATATGCCGGAAAATCTGATAAAGAACTATGTGCTTTATTTAGCAGAGAGTACAATAACAATAAGTCACAGTGGATTGAGTTAGCGTATCGTATGCTTGGAATTAAATCTAATCGTGCCGAAGAATTTGTTAAAGCTAACATCTCAGTTAAAGCAATAAGGTTAGAGGAAAATGGCACAATGATTGAAAGCAGTTCATTGCCTACTATAGAATTCAAAAAATTAGTGAATGAAGACTGGGAAGACTCTTCTCTGTATTCTTATTTTGAAGAAACGAAGTTTTTATTTGTTGTCTACAAAAGAAAAGGTTCTAACTATAAACTTAAGGGTTGCCTAATGTGGAATATGCCATATCATGATTTAAACGTAGTTGTAAGAAGCGGATGGGAACAAGTAAGACAGATAGTCAGAAATGGTATTGTATTTACGAAAAAGCCTGTGAAAAATGGTGTAGAAGTTAAAAACAATCTACCGCCCAAAAGTGCAAATCCCATTATTCATGTTCGGCCACATACAGCTAAACGATTTTATCAATTTGAAAATGGTGAAATCTTAGGTAATGGTTCGTATTCAAATGCTGATGAACTTCCTGATGGTAGATGGATGACTAAACAAAGTTTCTGGATTAATAATAGCTATATTTTGGAACAGTTACCATCGCACCTTAAAACTGATTAATATTGAGTATTGAGATGCCGTAATCATTTTATTGAAAGAGGAAGGAAAAAATATGGAGAAAACTGTCTGTGAATTGTTTGCCGGAGTCGGTGGCTTTCGTCTAGGATTAGAAAGGGCTTCAAAAGAATGGAAAACCGTTTGGTTTTCACAATGGGAACCCGGTAGAACAAAACAATGGGCACATAATTGTTATGTCAGCCATTGGGGAGATATTGATGAAAACACAGGTTTAGATATTGGAATTGTGGATAAAGAACAAATACCTAGCCACAACTTATTAGTAGGCGGCTTCCCTTGCCAGGATTATTCTGTGGCCAGACCATTACCAGGAAGTTCAGGAATTGAAGGGAAGAAAGGAGTCCTTTGGTGGCAGATTAGGGATACTTTGCAAGCAAAGGGAGCCTCGTTTGTATTGCTTGAAAATGTTGACAGATTGCTTAAGTCCCCAGCATCACAGCGTGGAAGAGACTTTGGAGTTATTCTTTCCTGCCTCGCTGATTTAGGATATGCAGTGGAATGGAGAGTTGTCAACGCAGCAGAATATGGAGCAGGTCAGCGTAGAAGAAGGATTTTTATTTTTGCTTACAATTTGTCTTCAAAGTATTCTAATGCCTTAAAGGGTGCTGCGGTAAGCGAGATAGTGAACAGCAAAGGTTTCTTCGCTCGCACATTTCCCATCCATCCCACTGATATCATTTCTTCTACTACACTCAATTATCATGATATTCCAAATGTGTCTGAAACCTTTAAGTTTGGGTTTGAAAACGCTGGATATATGATTAACGGAACTGTGTATACAGCTAAGGTTTCTCCTGTCATTGAAAAAGCTATTCCTCTTAGGGTATTACTTGAGAGGGATGTGCCAGAAAAATATGTCTTAAAATCAGATTTAGGAAAATGGGAATACTTAAAGGGTTCAAAAAAAGTTAATCGTATAAGCAAAACTGGTCACGAGTATGTGTTTAGCGAAGGACCAATTGCCTTTCCAGATGACATAGATATGCCTGCCAGAACAATGCTAACCTCAGAATCAAGTCTTAATAGGAGCACTCATGTTATTAGAGACTCGCAAAATGGCGAGCTTCGTCTATTGACTCCAGTAGAAGCTGAGCGAATTCAAGGCTTTGACCCTGACTGGACGAATACAGGAATGCCCGAGAAGTTTAGATATTTCTGTATGGGGAATGCTTTAGTAGTACCAATGATTACAAGAATGGGCAAAACGCTTAATGAAATATTTGACGCTGAATAACGTTAAACTCAAAAAGGCAATTACCATTAAGAAGTGGTAATTGCCTTTTTCATAAGTGTAAAATTAGTTAATCGTATCGTTTCTATTGATACATTATTTTCCTAATCTCACCACGCGAGTCTTCGACATCCAAGTGGTAATAAGGAATACCCTGCATATAAATATGGAAAACAGTCTCTACTGTTGCTCCGACATTGACCCCAATATTATACGCTCCTGCAGGAATTTCTTGGCTACAATGTATAACTTCAAAACTATTAGCAAAATGCCGTTATTGCCTGCTTACTTCATAATCTGAATATTACGGTTCACGAGAGCCACTATTTGAACCAGTAGAAGATTCATTCAATTATTATTAAGAACCTAATACTTCTGCTCTATAATCTTTTTGCGTAATACTCCTCCAACTTATCGTCGCAATGTCTCACTATCCACTCCTTCTCCTGAGTGGATAACTTTTTGAAGATATGCCGATTGAACTCCACATACTCAATTTCCTTACACCGATTCATAAATCTCATGTCCTCAAAACGTTTAAAGGGATTGGCGAAAATATTCCGTTCGATTTCCTTTTTGGTATAGCCTTCTTTGCAATAAACACTTGATTTTTTCTCAACGATTAGACCCTTTTCTTTCCTGTCACGATAATAGTCCATGAAGTAATTTACGATATCCTCTACTGGCACTCTACCATTTTCGTTAACATGTCTTAGCATGGCCTTGAGTAGCAATGGTTTATAAGAGAAACTCATATCCATGGTCCTGACCATCTCCATGAATTTATCCTTCATATTTGCTGGGTTAAGCAAGTCCTAACCGAGCTGTTCTGCATATCTCTTAACCGTTTCTTCTTTAAAGTATTTAAAACTCCATTGGGTCCCTATAGGTACGTCAAGGTCAGAAGTTATTTTCCCTTCGCGGATATATCTTTCAATGGTTTCTGATTGCACATCGACCATCCGTACGAATTCCAGTTGAGATATCATATCTTTGACTTCATCCTGCCAATTAAATAGGTCTATCAATTCATAATCTGAGACATCCATAGGGAAGTCTAGATAAACTGAGGGCTTTTGACCTTTAGCCAGTAAATCCTGGTCTAACTTAAACTGTTCTTTTGAAGCCAGGACATATTTCCCTGGCTGATAGTCCTTTATGTTAAAAATCCTATGCAAAGAGTAAGGCGCATTAAATAAATTAACATTTTCTATGAAATCAAAAACCATCAAATATTCTTTGCCCTTGCTCTTGCGCATTCCACTCCCCAGTTGCTGAAGGTAGAGTGTTTTTGAGAGAGTCGGCCTTGCCATAAATAATACCTCGGTTTTGGGGCTATCCCAACCTTCGTTTAGGAGATCACAGGCGCATAGAACATCAATATCTCCATTTTCATACTGTTCCAGGATTCTCAATCTTTCCGAAGATTTTAACGTTCCTGATACAGCCTCACTCCGGATACCGTTTTGTTTAAACAACTCTGCAATTTCCTGAGCATGACGGACTGAGGCACAGAAAACCACCGTCTTTTTATTCTTAACCCAATTCTGGTAGGTATCAACGAGTATCCGGTTTCTCTCCGGCACAAAGAGTTTACTTTCCAAATCCTGCGAGTTATATTTAATGCCATCGATTCGGACCGTTGAGAGGTCAATATTAGTTTTTACTCTAATACATCGAATAGGGACGAGCTCTCCGATTTCAACCGCTGTTTGCAAATCCAGCTTATGGGCTACTTTCTTAAAGACTTCGAGCAAATCTCGCTTTCAAGTGCAAAATCGATGAAGCGCCTATTTCCGTAGATATCGGTAAAAGGGTATTGAACAAAAAGATATTGTGATTTATCCTGCTCACCTACTCCCCTATGATACTTAAATTATACAAGAAAAAAGGTACAGCTACTCATTTTTCTTGAGTTGCTGTACCTTTTTTCTTGTATAAAAGAACTTTTTCAGTGGCCACCCATTTCGAGCAGGGTATTTCCTTTTGTGAGAGTAAACATAAGAAGGATTATCTTGTTTTCTAATGAGTCCCAGTAAATTACCGGTAGCTATGCTGAAATTTCTTCTAAGATCTTCCCTTTGGTTTCTTCCCCTAGAATCGCTACTACTACAGCTGCGACCACAAAACAAGCTGCACCTAGAGCAAATACTCCCGAGTTTCCTGCTGTGGGAAGAATGACTGCAACAATATAAGGTCCTAATAAGGAACCAAAACGGCCAATCGAAGAAGCAAAACCAGCTCCAGTTGCCCGAGCCCGAGTCGGATAAAGTTCAGGGGTGTAGGCATACATACTCGACCACATTCCAAAGAGGAAAAACTGCATACATAAGCCGAACCCTATGAGAGTGTTTAGACTTGAAGCAGTTCCATAGAAGTAAGCCGAAACAGCCGATCCTAGGAGAACGAAAATAACGGTTGGTTTTCTCCCGATTTTTTCAACCAGGTAAGCTGCCGTAAAGAAACCTGGAACACCCGCTAGAGATATAAGCAGTGTATAGAATACGGACTTCGTAACAGAATAACCTGCTTGTTGTAGAAAAGCACCGAGCCACGTTGTTAATCCGTAATAACCGAGGAGAGCAAAAAACCACAGGGACCAAACCATAATCGTCCGTTTTTTATAGCCTGGAGCCCACAATTCCAGGAAGGAGAAACGGCGCTCTTTCTTAACTTTTGGAGCGTGAACTTCCTTAATCGGCGGTAACTCTGCGCCTCCTAATTCAATTTGCACACGATTTTCAAATTCTGTCATTACTCGATCTGCTTCCGCGTCCTTACCACTATCGGCTAACCAACGTGGAGATTCAGGCACAAAACGACGAATAATAAGTACGAAAATTGCTGGTATACCTTCAGCTATAAATACCCAACGCCAACCGCCGACTGGCAAAATGAAATAGGATAATAACCCTGCACCGATAAAACCGATGGGCCAAAAACCCTCTAAAAGTGCAATGTAACGTCCACGATTTTGGGCAGGAATAAATTCTGAAACGAGGGATTGACCGATAGGGAATTCCATACCCATTCCAAAACCTAAAAGAATTCGCAATATGGCTAATTGCTCAACAGACTGGGCAAAGGCACAACCAATACTTGCAGCCCCCCACAGAATCATACTGGTCTGAAAGACAATTTTTCGTCCAAACTTATCGGCGACCATACCTGCAGTTGCGGCTCCTAGGAACATTCCTAAAAAGCTTGCACTGGAGAGCAACCCCGCCTGAACATTATTTAGACCAAAATAAGTTTTGATGGATCCTAAGACGAACGTTAACATACCAAGATCCATAGAATCGAAAAACCAAGCTGTTGCGATGATGTAGAAAATCTTTTTCTGATATGAAGTTAGGGGTAACCGCTCCAACCGCTGGGGAATGCTATACTGAGAATTCAATGAGAGTTGAGCCATAAACTTCACTCCTTTCTAATAATTGAAATTATTCTGATAATTATCTTCAAGAGTTACCCCCACTTTTTTGGTGGGCAACTATGAATTCTTATTCTGTCAGGACTAAGACCATTTCTTTAGCCACTAGCTAAATAAGTGATCTTCAATACTTAGTCCGTTTTGAATCTGTACAAAATCCTCATCCCAAGGTCCTAAAAGTAATTTCCGAATGTAATCTAAGGATCCGGCAATCTCTTCATATTGGAGTTTGAAGAACCTAGCGAATTCTAGGACGTATTTTTTTGCTGAATCTTCATTCTCTTGGGTACGGATCAACACGGTTCTACGATAATGCTTTAAACTCTCCGTAGCTGTCCACTCAGCGGTCTCCTCATCATACTTTTCAAGGGTTTTATAATACTCTTTTAAAGGGTCATCTGCAGCTTCGACCCATCCCTTTGTAAAGTAGTACGTCCCTGGATTCTGCGCGAACTCAGTATAGTACCTTGACCTAAACCCTAGACTTAAACCGATACAATCATCGATTTTCGGGATGATTAGGGTTTGATTCTTACCAGCCGTAAGCCCTATTACTGCTCGACTGCATAACCCATAGCCTAATAAAATGTAATCGTAGGTATTGGCCTTGAAGATCTCACGCTCTAACTCTTTTCTTAACATGGCGGGTGTTCTGTGGAGGCCCTGCTCCAGATAGGTGTAATCGTAGTTCATTGCCCCAATGGCTTCGATTTGATCCTTCAGTACATTACAGGCAATAACTAGGGTTTTTATGGGAGTATCTATCCCCCTTTCATCCACTTCCATCCTGTCATCGTCACCTCCCTAGCATTGAACGTTCTTAAAGGAGGAGATTATTATTTTTAGTAAGGATAAACTCAATATTTACAGTTATCTTGGAATGTCTCCCACATCGCAATAAAGTTTTCAATAGGAACGTCATCTTGTATATTGTGAACTGCCGAGAAGACAAAACCTCCATCTCTTGCAAACGTGTCAATATTTCTCTCAACTTCTTCTCTTACCTGTTCAGGCGTTCCGTTCGGAAGAGTGGATTGGGTATTGATCCCTCCGCCCCAGAACACGATGTCCTTCCCGAACCTACTCTTTAATAGTTCAGGGCCCATATCCGCTGCGCTTATTTGCACCGGATTTAAGATGTTAAAGCCTGCGTTAATGATGTCCGGCAAAGCAGCAGTGACTGATCCGCAGCTATGCAGGGTCATTTTGATATCTCCCTTAGACTTAATATAGTCATTCAGCTTCTTATGATAAGGAAGAATCATCTCTCGAATGAGCTTGGGCGAAACAAAGGTTCCCCGCTGTGTTCCAAAATCATCCGCTTCACAGCAAACATCCACCAGACCACCGTAGACCTCAAAAATGTTGTCATAGTACTCCATTTTCTTTTCAAGCAATGTATCCATAAACGCGGTACAACGCTCAGGTTCAGCGACTAACATAGCAAGCCAGTTTTCAAAATTCCAGATCAAGGGACCAGTCTGCAAAAATCCATTTCCAAACGTCTCAGATATCGTGGTTGCAAGGCCTGCTGCTCGATAATCTTCGAGCTCCTTCCGACCCGAAGGATCAAATTTATCCGGTGTAGGCCAAACGAACTTCTTATCATCATCTTCATCTTCAGCATTCTTCAAGATGCAATCATATAAATCAAAATAAAGCCCGTTTTGCTTTGGCATTCTGTAGGTGGTTCCCCAATCATTCATATAATAAAAGCTTTCTTCGTCTTCCCATTTCTTTGCGTAGACACTTATTCCTTGTTTAATGGGTTTGAGCCTAGCTGCCCGTACATCACAGCGTAGCAAATCTAACACCTTGTCAGATGCGTAAACAAGTTGATAAGGAACATGGCAGACTTGAATTTCCTCCTCTTTAATGCCGAAATAATCTAGAAGTTTGAGATAAAAATATTTAGTGAATTTACATGAATTCCCTGCTCCCAGGTCGAGAGGTATGCGATCTGGTTCTTTATGATTAAGAGCACATAAAAGCCTTTCTCGACTGTTCATTCTGTTACCTCCACCTTTCAAAAAATTAGGATAAATCTTCCTATTCCTTAATTGTTGGCTTCATTAACCTACAACTAGGCAAGAATTTCTTTGGCAATGTCAGCAGCGGTTGCTGCATCAGGGGCAAAAGCATCGGCGCCGATTCTATTCGCATATTCTTGAGTGATTGGTGCACCACCGACGATTATTTTAACCTGGGTGTTCAAACCTGCCTCAGTAATTGCTTCGATGGCCTCTTTTAAATGGGGCATGGTTGTCGTTAATAGGCAGGAGAGACCGATAAGCTTACATTCCGGATTTGCTTTAATGGCTTCGATGAATTTTTCTGCTTTGACATCAACACCTAAGTCGATAACATTATAGCCGGCGCTTTCAATCATCATCGCGACAAGGTTTTTGCCGATATCATGCAAATCGCCATCCACTGTCCCGATTATGAAGGTCTTCGCATTATCACTGTAGTCAGTGACTAAATAAGGTCTTAATACTTCCACACCTTCCTTCATGGCACGTGCAGCGACGAGCATTTCCGGGACATAAATTTCACCGACTTTAAATTTCTCCCCCACTAAACTCATGGCATCAATCATACCTTGATTTAAGATATCGATTGGGCTAAGACCTTCGGCTAGTGCCTCTTCAACAAGATTGCGTACATTTTTCTTCTTACCGAATTCAATTGCTTTTGAAATCTCTTGAATTTTTGACATATAAGTCCCTCCCATTTTAAAACTTATTTGTAGTAAATCTTTTTAACTTAGTTCGCAGGTTTAGGCAATGCTCCGATTAAGCCCTCTTTATATATAGAGATAAATTCTAAGCAGTATTCATCTTTTTCGAGCAATGCATTTGTAGCGTACTACTTTCCCCTTTTTGTAATTTTCAGCGGTTAGATCTTATTAACAAACTAATACACTGCAATATTCATGCCAATTTGAATAGTCTGAATCTTACGGCTGTTGGGGAGTCCCTTGATTCCGATTATAATCAAATACATAGTTTGTACGCTCTAATGAAGTTAGTAAAACTCAGATCTACTGAACAAAAAAAGTGATTACAAACGAAATCACTGATTCCATCTGTAATCACTTCACAGGATAGTTCAACTCTCACCTAAGCTATATTTTTTCATTTTCTTTACTAAAGCCGATTGACTAATTCCTAATAATTGTGCAGCTCTACGAGTGTTTTTTGTTGCTTTATATGCCTCATCGATCATCCTTTTTTCTTCACCTGCTAGGTATCCATAAAGAGAGGTGAGGGCCTTTACACTTTTCTCTCGTGGGAGGAAAGATAAAACACTTAGATTATTTTCCCCTATACAATCTTCTAGACTTGTTACGAGGAGTCGTTCAATGGTATTTTCTAATTCACGAACATTACCTGGCCAATTATACTCCAGTAATTTCTCCATAACATCGGGATGGATCCATTTTTGAAGCTCATAACGTTGGTTAAACTGATTCAGGAATTCCATAACAAGTGGTAAAATATCGTCTTTCCGTTCTCTTAACGGAGGGATGGTTATAGGTACAACCTTTAATCGATAGTAAAGATCCTCTCGAAATGTTTTCTCTTCAACCATTTTTTCCAGGTCACAATTCGTTGCCGCCACTATCCTAATATTTAGTTTTATTGATTTCTGAGCACCAATCCGAGTTATCTCTTTTTCTTGAATTGCTCTTAACACTTTAACCTGTAAATCTAAAGGCAATTCCCCTACTTCATCTAAAAATAAAGTCCCCTCATTAGCAAGTTCGAAAAGTCCGGGCTTTCCTTGTCTTAAGGCTCCCGTAAAAGCACCAGGCTCGTAACCAAAAAATTCTGATTCCAAAAGGTTTGCGGGTATCGCTCCACAATTAATTTTAATAAAAGGCCCCTTTGAACGTTTGCTTGCTCTGTGAATGAGTTGAGCAATAAGCTCTTTCCCTACCCCGGACTCTCCTAATATAAGAACTGTACTATCAACCTTGGCAACATATCGAGCCATCTCTATGCTAGTCTTCATTTCTGAATTCCGAGTTATAATTTTCTTAAAGGGCTCTTGGGATCTCAACAATTCTAATTCATGAAAATAAGAATTTTTTACCTTTTCACTGTTTGCGAGTTGCTCTTTCAAAGCCTTAAGCACCGATACATCTCGGACAGCGGTCACGACGTAAATTATGTTTCCTGAATCATCAAAAACGGGCATTCCTGTGAATAATAAGTCTTTACCGTTACGAATATCAATAACATCCACTCTGGATTTTCTTTCGATTACCTTCTCAGTAACGGAAATATTCATATATCCCTGTAAAAGCAGCTCTCTTACATGCTTCCCCACAAATTCTTTAGCTGTAATACCTGTCATACGTTGGTATGCATCATTGGCTCGAACAATATAGCACTTCGCGTTAGCTACGACAATCCCATCCTCTACAGCTTCGATAATGGCATCAAGTTCTTTGTTTAATGCCTGTACTGAGTTCAATTGATTCGAAAGAACTTCATAATCAGACATATCCTGGAAAATTCCGATCGCACCGATAATCTCGGCTCCGTTGCGAACAGGACTTCGATTTACTATAACGAGTCTCTTCCCCATCCACATTTTTTGATTGAGTTCAGTTTTTCCATTCTCCATAACTTCGATCAAGCGTGTATTAGGAAGCACTTCCTCGATTTGGATACCTAGCGTCTGAGATTTTGGCGATTCAAGGATTTGCTCAGCCTTTTTGTTATATAAAATAATTTGCCTCTTACGATTAATAGCAATCATTCCGTCATTCGCATTTTCAAAGATCTCCTGCCAATTTGCTTTTTCAAAATCAATTGTCATAGAGATTTCTCTCCTCACTCCTAGCTTATTTTCTCATCAGTCTTATAAAAAAATTTAAAATTAGTTTATAATTCGGCACAGATATTTCTGAACCTTCTGAAAGATATAAATCTATATGCCCTTATTTGGTGTAAAATGCTCCACCGCAAGTTAGCGTAGAGAGATAATCCCCAAACAGGGGGTGAGGCAGATGAACTATTTCTGCATATCTTATGGAAGAAAAAGGTTTTCTTGGAAGGAGGAATAGCCTTTGAATGAAGCATTATTCCGAGCGATGATGAAGCAAAATGGTAAAAAAATAGCCAAGCTTTCAACGGGGATCATCCTCTATGAAGGACTCTTAACCTACGTGTACCCCGTTATTTCTGAGAATCCAGCAGTGACGCAAATCGCTGAATCCATTCCTTCAGCTGTCAAGACGGTATTTGGTGTCTCTGAGGAGGCTAGGGTGGATACGTTTGAAGCCTTTATCTCAGCTCAGTTTTTTGCCCGAATCTGGGCGATGCTTATGGCTTTATATAACGTGGAGAGTGCTAATGAACTTCTGGCCAAAATGGTGGATGATGGCTCCCTAGCCTTTCTCCTCTCCACACCAGTTCCACGCGATGAGTTTCTTTCCACGCAAGCGCTGGTACTTTTTAGCGGGAATGCCCTCCTGGTACTCTTTACTATCTTGGGGTTATATGGAGGAACTTACCGTTTCGGGATCGAGATTGATCGCTGGCGCTACTTTCGTTTTGCTATTCTCGGGTTTGCTTTCTTTTCTCTGATTGGTGCTTATAGCCTATTTTTCTCGGCATCGCTTGCCCGGGAGGATATTGCTGTCACGCTTGCAGCCGGGTTAACCTTAACCTTTTATGCCTTTGATGTCGCGGGAGGACTTAGTGATAAATTGTCCTCACTTCGCAAACTCTCTCTTTTTCAAGCTTATCAACCACAAGAAGTATTGGAGGGTACTGCCGATCCCGCGAAAAAGATCTTAGGACTCACTGCTGGGGCCGCCGTTCTCTTAAGTCTGGCTCTATTCGCTTTTGACAAGAAGGATTTGCCCCTTTAATGGAAAAATATGAAGCGAGGATTAAAGAATGCTTGGAATACCCTTAAGACACCTTGCTCGTTATTCGGAAATAATCTCTGTATTGATACGCTACGACTTAGGTTATTTCGTCATGGCACAGCTCCCGCTACCCATGACGACTAGCATCGGCAAGCCAACTCAACGTGATTATTCAGAAGCAGATTTAGCACAGATTGGGGCTCGTTTGCGGGGAGCCCTCACAGAACTTGGACCTACCTTTATTAAGATGGGGCAATTGGCAAGTACCCGTTCTGATATCCTGCCACAACCGCTTGTCGCAGAATTGACGAAGCTTCAAGATCAGGTGCGACCGCTCTCATTCGCGGACGTCCGACACGTTCTGGAAAGTTCCCTTCAACAGAGCTTGGATACTATATTTAGGAAATTTGACCCAAAGCCTCTTGCAGCAGCATCAATAGGGCAAGTGCATCAGGCTGTGCTAACGAACGGTGACAAAGTAGCCGTTAAAGTTCAACGACCTCATCTGCGTGAGGTCGCTAACGTCGACTTGGAAATTTTTAAGACACTTGTTGCTCAGTTAGAACAGCGAACAGACTGGGGAAAACGTTATCCCCTACGGCTAATCCTTGATGAGTTCGGAAAAAGTCTATTGGCAGAGCTGGATTTTACGCTGGAAGGACGAAATTCGGAGAAACTGGCTCAACTTGATGGGCAAGAGCATTTCATTATTCCGAAAATCTACTGGGAATTTTCTAATGCTACCGTCCTCACTCAAGAATTTATGGCTGGGGTTTCTGTGTCCCAAATGCTTCATACGAAGAACGTTGCACCCCCTGCTTCAGACTATAATCTCCCGCTTATCGCCAAACAGTTAAGTCAAGGTCTTCTTCAACAAATCCTGCGAGATGGGTATTTTCATGGTGACCCCCATCCCGGAAATATCCTGTTTTTACCTGGTGGGAAAATAGCGTTAATCGATTTTGGCATTGTTGGAATGTTAACTGATACCATGCGTTCTCAGCTAGCTGAGCTTGTCATTGCTCTTATTCACGGAGCCGAGACGGAACTTTTAGATACTCTCTCGCAAATGGGGATTGTCCCAGAACAAATTGACCGAGTTCTCTTTCAAGAGGATGTCTCGGTTTTACGCATAAAACACTTTAAAAAAACCAACTGGAAAATAGGCTTCAGCGAAGTTGTGCAGGACTTCTTTCATATTATAAATCGTCACGGAATCTATATTCCTTCAGAGTTCGTGCTTGTTGGTAAATCCTTATTGACCCTAGAGTGTATTCTAAAGCAACTGGATCCTGAATTTAGTCTGGTTGATCAAATTAAGCCTTTTAGTCGGAAGCTGATCTTGAAAAAATATACTCCACTAGATTTCTTCCAGAGAGTTCAAAATCACTTCCATACTTTGAGTAGCTATTTTTCCCATTAACTTGTATCCTTCAATCCCAGGATGGAATTCATCTCCAAAAAGTTTAGCGGACTGTCCTTCCTTCACTGCAGTCCAGAAGGGTGAGTAAAAATCTATTATCTTAAGATTTTCCCTATTAGCATAATCCTTTAGCCAATTACGATAGTCCGCCATAATATTCTCTTCTTCCGGCATCAGGGAAGGTATGGGTAAGCCGAGAATAGGGATAATCCCCTGTTGGCGACTCATTTCCACCATTGCTGTAAGATTTGTACTTACCTCAGCCAGTGGATAGCCTGCAATTGCGTCATTAGTTCCACCTAGTATGATTACGTGCGTAGGACTGTATACAAGTACCTCCCTCCGAAAACGCTCACGCATATTCAGGGTGAGATCCCCGCATACCCCTTTATTTAGAATATCAATATTTAATTCCTGGGCTACGTATCTTACCCAGGACTCCTTAGAGCTATATGGATATCCCTTAGTGATTGAATCACCTATGGCAACGATTTTCATGGTCCTTACTCCCTCTTTTCAATTGCCTGAAGATTGTTTCTGCATTACTTGTCTAAATCCTGCCGATTCTTTTCACTATGCAAAAAAGGCTCATCCATACTCTGGAATTATTCCATTCTTATGATCATTACATTCTTAATAAAATAAGGCTTACGCATGAGACGGTGTTTTTGCCATTATAATAGGGCATCCCACAACTTTTTTCCAAGGCCATAACATCAATTCCATAAGACTCGACAGAAGGAACTGCTTCTTCTGGAAAACGGCACTCTTGACTGTCAAGGAAAGCACACTTACCACAGTAAGTACAGGGACCTACGTTCAAGGGCAGAATCTCTTGGAGGGTATCCATCTTTCTTAGCTCAGCTAAGATATTCCTAAAAGTTATGGTATGATCGACAGTAGCTTGCTGCATACCTTTCCAATCAAAGGAGCTTTTGAGTTGATACACGGTCTGGAACAATAATCCATGGTTATATTGTAAAACTCTATTCCTTAGTTCATTAATCGAACCAATACTTGGAGGGCACATCCAGTTTTTATTGTAGCTGCCACAGGTATTCTGCTCACATTGCATTCTGAAGTCTTCATTAAACTTAATATCTTGCACAGCAATAATGGCAGCATGAGCTACACCTAGAGATTTTGCCAGAGAGCATAAATTATCGAGATTAAATTCCAAGTGTATTACCTCCTCTCCTTGATGCAACTACCTTTTTACTAACGTTGAAACCGGGTACTCTTTTTCTACACAGTCCTCAAAGCATTGCCTTGCGTATCCGTCAAGTATCACCTTAGTCGTACCAAATATTATTGCAGTTGCATTGATGGTGACCTTTTTTAGTTTCGCTTCACTCCATCCCGCAGATGGATTCATATTAATAGCCTTACCGGTAGAAGATAACCAAAGATTTTCCGTCCCCTCAATAAAAACCTTAATATGCCCTACAAACCCCTCATTATTACTCACCCATTTGAGGATCTCTTCGATCCAGTGAACCAGGGCCTCTTGGACAGGCAGCGTGCTGCTTTCTTTCATAAGTAAAAATTCATAGGTTTCGGAAAAAATCGCGGGATCGAGACTATGATCATGATCGTTTTCATGGGCATGTTCGTCTTCATGCCCATACTCATTCTTGTGCTCGTGACAGTGCTCATACTCATGCTCGTGTTTAGGTTCGCTCATCACTTATCACCGCCTCACGCCAGATTTCCGGCCTAATTCCCGTAAAGGTAGATACACAATAAAGCTGTGCGGAGGGGTTCAGCTTTGCCAAGCTTTTCTCTATCTCAGTCAAAGCCTCGGGCTGCAAACAGTCAATCTTATTTAAAAAGACAGTATCGGCATTGCTTACTTGACCTTCGACAAGCCCAGGTACTATCTCCGTGAGTTCTTCCCAACGTTCGGCATCAGCGACGATCATAATCTTCAAGCTCTCGATTCCCTTCCCATAGCTGCGAAGCGTTTCGGCGATTTTATGGGGATAAGCCATTCCAGTTGCCTCGATAATTACCCATTGAGGATCATAGGTCTCATAAAGTTCATTCAAGGTCACCGTAAGTTCCGTGGTTAGTGTACAACAGATACAGCCTGAGAAAAGCTCCCGTACCATGAGTCCATCGGCCTTGAGGATCTTGTCATCTATTCCTGTCTCTCCTACTTCATTTTCAATGATAACTAAAGAAGGCTTTTCCTGAATTGATACGGATGCTTTTTGGATATTTTCCGTAAGGAATTTTGCGGCGGAGAGAATTAATGAGGTCTTTCCCGAACCTAAAAAGCCGCCAAATAGTAGGATATTCAAGCTATTTCACCTCCGGGAATGCTAGATTCTTAATAAAACTTTTTTGAAAATGGGGATGATTTGCTAATTCAATGAACTCGGCTTTCTCGGCGATAGCTCGACAACGCTGAATATTGTAGCCTGAGAGCAAGGCCTTGACAGCCCCTTCTCCAGCAGCGTTTCCAACCGAGCGAACCTTTTGACGCTCTTGCACAGGTATTAAGCCTATAGCTAAGGCACTATCCAAATCAACAAAGCTTCCAAAAGCGCCGGCGATAAGAACTTGTTCAACGTCCTTTGGATTGACTCCAAATCCTTCCATTAAGATTTGGGAACCGGTGCAAATCGAGGACTTAACCAGCTGAATTTCCCTAACATCGGCTTGGGTAATCACAATATCCGAATGGGTTGCGCTCTCCTCAGCAAAAGCCAGCACAAATTCCCGATGCCCTTCCCTTTCTTTTATTCTTGACTGGAGCTTACCGGGGAGTTTAGAAATTTGACTGCCACTAATAAATCGTCCCGAAGAGGTGATAATTCCCGCCCGGACCATTTCTGCTAGTGCCTTAATAATACCTGACCCACAAATTCCTGCTGGTTTTTGATCTTTAATCGTCCAGATTAAGACATCCTCCGTAATCATTACATCATCGATCGCTCCATCGGTTGCCCTCATACCACATCTTAACTGTGCTCCTTCAAAAGCTGGTCCAGCAGCAGTCGAGGAAACGATCAGCCGCTCCCTATTGCCGAGTACAATCTCTCCATTGGTTCCTAAATCAATCAATAAAGTGAGTTTTGAAGTCAGATCCTGATCCATTGCCATAACAGCTGCAGTTGTATCCGCACCAACAAAACTAGCAATATTGGGCAGGAGTAACACTCGCCCGCCAGAATTAATATCAAGGGAGAGATCCTGCGGGCGTTGGGGACGTAAATATTTAAAGCCTTGAACATAGGGAGGCATCGTTAAGCAAGTCGGGGAGATCCCCATCAGGAGATGTTCCATCGTTGAATTCCCCACAACTGTTACGAGATAAACATCCTGTCCTGTAATCCTGACTGTGGCACAAAGCTGTTCAATAAGGTTATTTAAGCAATTACAAATAAGATCAGAAAGTTGCTTTAACCCTTCTGGGTTTTCTGCTGCTTTGATTCGGGAAATCACATCTGCACCAAAAGCGGTTTGAGGATTTGTTTCAGCAGCTGCAGCAACCACTTCTCCCCTATTCATATCCATAAGCATTCCTGCTACAGTCGTACTCCCAATATCAAAGGCTACTCCGTAAAATGTAGCGGAAGTATCCCTTGGTTCCACAGCCGTAACGGTATTGTCTATATGAATCAGCGTATACGTCTCAGTTTTGGTCGGCGCAAGCAAAGAGATTTCTTGCAGGGCCAGCCTATCGAAATCGAGTTCCATCTTTAGGGCATTTTGGATCATGTCCTGCAGCGAATAGTTTTGGTCTAAGGCTGGATAAGTCGGTCGAACACTAGACTTTTTGAGCACTGGAATTCTATGTTTGACTGGAATATGGATTCTCCCAATTTCGCCTTTTGCACTTACCCCTTTGGGAACCATTTTGTCCAAGACCACTTGTCCTTGAGCATAAACCTGACAAGCTAAGTATGTACCATCTTTTTCAGGTTTGGCAGGGCTTCCACTGCTATCCACGACCTGCCCACTCAAAACGCGTACTTTGCATTTGCTGCAAGTTCCTTTCCCACCACAGATCGACTCCAAAAAAATGCCCGAAGCCGTTAATGCCTCCATTAGTGTCTGCTTTGTATCTCTAACCTGGACAGGTTTTTGCCCCTCTAGGATGATTTGGGCTTTAATCTCCTCACTCATCGTTAAAAAACCTCGCCCTAATCCTCAATTTTTTTATATTACTTCGCTATACCGATCAGTGTCTGCAGCATCGGTTCGGAATTGTCGAGGCGTAAATGGTTTAAGGTGACTATCCCTCCCGGAGGAATAACCACAAACTCATGATCCCAAGGACCGGTGAGTAATTTTTTCAAATAACGGGTGGAACCGGGTATAACCTGATGAGATAATTTTAGGGTTTCAGCAATCTTTTCTGTGAGTTCAAGGAATTCAGACACCTCATAGGCGCCGGTGTCAATCACTGCAAGACGATGGTAATGATTGAGTATTTGTCGGAAAAGCCGCTCTGCTTTTTCTTTCCCATAGCGCTTAACCGCATATTGATATTCCTGCCAAATGTTACTTTCAAATTCCAGCCAACCTTTGGTGAGATAATAGGTACCCGTTTCTTCGGATATCTTTTTCCGTGCTTGCTGGGAGCCCAACAAAAGGCTGATACAGTCATCGACCCGGGGAAAAACCAATTCAGCAACAGGAGATGTCAACCCGAGCAGCGAGTTACCACAATACCCGAAAGCCATTAACACGCGATCCACATTGGAGATCCGATCTAGTTCCTGTTGCAGACGCTTATTTAAAGTTTCCGTATAGAGATGCAAACCGGATTCTACCCATAAAACGGGATATTCGCATCCCGTCTCTTGAATCGCGCAGTTCAGTTCGTCATTCATTGTATGGCA
Organism: Desulfitobacterium elongatum; assembly: GCF_055378975.1. Classification (NCBI taxonomy): domain Bacteria; kingdom Bacillati; phylum Bacillota; class Clostridia; order Eubacteriales; family Desulfitobacteriaceae; genus Desulfitobacterium; species Desulfitobacterium elongatum. The sequence goes on from NZ_AP038772.1 coordinate 2,872,663, forward strand.
AGCCAAAATAACAGTTTTCATGCAATTCACCCTCAGGAAATTTCTTGATGTGCCTCAGTCTTGAAAAGAGAGGAACAGAGCTTAACTCCTTCCGAACAGTCCTTTACCCAATAATCTGCCTTTGTGAACTGTCTCACCTGTTCGTTGACTAACCCTCCAATGATGACTTTTACACCCGGTCTTAAGCCCATTTTTTCAAGGGCCTGAACGGTTAAGCGCATGGAATCATAGGATTGGGTAATCAGACCAGACAAGCAAACGATGGAAGCTTTATATTCAAGGCAGGCTTCCACAAATTTCTCAGGTGCTACATCCACACCCAAGTCGATGACCTTAAACCCATTAAAGCGAAGGAGGCTAATCATTAAATTCTTACCTATATCATGGATATCTTTTTTTACAGTTCCGAACAAAAGGGTATTGGATGGATTTAATACAGGTAAGGAATCTGCCTTGTCCGACACAAGTCCAATAACGTCTTTAAAGATCTCCGCAGACATCATGAGATCCGCTAAAAAATACTTTCCCTGGTCGTATAAATTTCCAACTTGTGTCATCCCTTGGCGTGTTTCTTCAATAATTACAATGGAGTCTTTTCCACTTTTCATTTCCGACTCTGCTAGAGATAGTACTTTATCCACATCGAGACGAGTCACTGCGGCAGAGAGCATGCTTTCAACCATTTACGTACCTTCCCCTCTAATTTGGAAGCAATTTTACACTATCAGAATGTATAACTTTTTATCGGTAGATAGTATAAGGTGACTAAGGCTTCCGCCTGCGCTAAGGCTAACAGGTGCGAAGGCAATGCCTTCGGGCGCAAACCAAGTTCTCTTTAGCTGAAGAAACTTTTTGTTGAAGCGACGAGATGATATTTTTCGCCATGACAAATCATGATTGATAATCCTAAAGGAGTACTTTGTCTTCCATAAACTAGTTGTTCAATTTTTAAGGCAGGAATTCCTTCCATAGTTTGTAATAATTCGGAATCGGTAAGGGATAAGGGTACAGCAGTTATCGTGACTTGATTGCGTTCAGATACCATTCCTGTATGATTGGCCACCGCTTCAGGAAAATCTGCATATTTGATTTCATTCTCTACAAGGGGTTGACCTCTTCGATAGGTTAGATAGCGATTCTCCACAGCGATAGGTTCCTCGTCTATAAGGAGCAGCCGGCGAAACTGAATGAGTTTACTTCCAGGCTTGATCTGAAGAAGCGAAGCAACACTTTCATCTGCCGAAACAACATGGATACCGAGAAACTTGATATCGTGGTTACTCGAACTTTCTAAGCTCTGATACGAGAGTTTAAGAATAAGCTCATTCAGGTTGGGGCGAGCTACAAAACTCCCTTTTCCTCGGAAAGATTCAATCAGTCCTTCCTCTACCAAAAGCCTTAGTCCATGGCGTACAGTCATTTTACTAATACCATATTGCTCACCCAATTGTGTTTCCGAAGGCAAAGCATCACCAGACATTAGTTCTCCCGAAAGGATTTTCTCCTTGAGGTCTTCAGCAAGCTGAAAATAAGCAGGAACAAATGATTCACGATTCTTCATAATGGCCTTCTTCCTTTAGTAATGTAGGCAAAGGCAGTCCAGCTGCCTTTGCCCATTTTATAAACAATTATTTGGAGGTTACAGCAGCTACCATCGCTTGGACATTTTCTAATTTGGCGTCAATCGGAATATCGCATCCCGGATGCAGAATGAAACCTGTGGGTCCGATCTCTTCAATCAATTTTTGACAATATTTATGCACAGCATCTGGTGTGCCCAGGGTAAGAAGAGATGCCGGAACATCACCCATAATACACATGGTATCCCCTAAAATTTCTTTAGCCTTAAAGATATCCGTCATGCCATCAAGCTCTAAGATAATCTTTCCTTTCGGGAAGTCTTTGAAACGCGCTAAATCGCGGGTCCAGTTCGAATCAAAATGCAATATTGGCGTAAGTCCTGCGTCAAGGATTTCGTAGGTAAGTTTTTCATAATACGGGAAAACAAAGCGATCCCACTGCGCCTGCGACAACATCTCACTGGCAGCCCGCCAGCCGCCTAGCCAAATATATCCTGCACCTAATTGTTTCGATCCTGCTAAACTTTGGGGAGCCATGTAGGGTAAAACAACATCCATAGCCGCTTGAACTTTATCCGGTATTTTAAACAAATCCCGTACGAACTTGGAGAAAGAGCGGCCTCCACAAAATGCTTCAAACGGAATGGAAATGGGAGCACCACCAGTCAAAGCAGGAATACCAGCTTCTTTCCACATCTCTGCTACTTTGGGAGCATATTGCGCTTGAGCCATAACTTGGGGGAACAGGTCAGGACTGATCCGTTCATGAATATAGGACATAAGCCAATTCGGCCAACCTTCGGCAATAATCCGGTCATAGTCATCTTGTTTCATCAATTCTGCCTCAACGACCTGCCACAATTCGTTTTCCGGAAGCTCCTCCCCCGGAAGTTTTTGTTTGCTTAACCATAACATTTCGAGGCCATGTTTAAAATAGCTTCCATAGTCCACGCCGTCTGCTCCGCCGACTTTTTCCACCGTCTTAATCATGGCTTCGGCAGAAGTTAAGCTATGACTCGTAAATTCAGCAACCGTCATATTCTGGGCCCTGGCTGCAAAGGCTGCAAATTCTAATACTACAGGAGTCCGATCCGTTTTCTCGAGCGCCACAGCTTTAGCTATTCTAGCTCTCCGCTCTTCATATAACTGACTATTTGTCATTAATTTCACTCCTAACTTTCACAAAGTTCTCGGATCTAATAATCTAAGCTTGATCATATAGCCCTTCTCTAAAAGCGTTATTGTAGGCCCGACAATGCCTATCCAACCCAAGCAAGGCCATGGAACCTTTCAGTGATCCCAACATTCCTTTATCCGTAGGATTAAGAATATAGGCATCCATACCTGCACTCATGGTTTGAACCATAAAAAGACGGTTTAAGACTTTTCGGGCAGGTAATCCATAGGAAATATTGCTCAAGCCACAGATCGTGTGAACACCTGGATATCCCTCCATAATTTTACGAATAACCGCTAATAAAATCTTACCGGTTTTTTGGTCTGTGCTTATGGGAGTCACCAAGGGATCAATATAAATATCAGCTAAGGGGACTCCAGCCTGAGTAAGTTTGTTAATGATCGCATCAGTGATTCTTAAACGATCCTCAAGACCCTTTGGCATTCCGGCTTCTTCAATGCATAGGGCAATGATTTTAGCTTTGTATTCCAAAACTAAAGGTAATACGCTATTCCAACGCTCAGTTTCATCAGAAATCGAATTTATCATCGGCTGACCATTCTTAGACCGGTTTAACCCTTTAACCAAAGCAGCTGCATTGGGACTATCGATACTAAGGGGTAAGTTTGATACCTCTTGAATCGTATCCACTAGCCAGGTCATCGCTTCAAGTTCCTGTTCCACCAAATTTCCGCAATTTACATCAAGGTAGCTAGCCCCCGCTTCCTCTTGGGCTTTAGCCACCCGTTGAATGGTATCTGCATCTCTGTTTAAGACAGCTGTCTTAATTTCTGCACGACTAGTATTGATCAATTCTCCAACAATGAGCATTAGAGGGCCTCCTATTCTAGTTCGATTCGCTTCTACCGAATGCCTTCGTTTTTACGCAATGAATTTTTGTGTGACGTCCACGGCTTCTTGGGCACTCTTACAGACAGCATCCGCTTTTACGTAATCACATACGGTTTGATCAACAGGACCTCCGCCAATAAGAATCTTTAGGTCTTTCCTTAATCCAGCTTTATCAATCTCTTCGATGGCAGTCTTTATGTTGTCAAACGCAGTGGTAAGTAGGCAGGAGAAACCTATTACTCTTGGTTGATATTCTTTAATAGCTTCGATGAATTTCTCCGTGGGTACGTCTACACCAAGGTCAACCACATTAAAGCCATTACATTTTAAAACCGTACCCACAATATTTTTTCCGATATCGTGAATATCGCCATAGATTGTACCCAACACGAAATTACCGAGATTTGATGTATCTGCTCCAGACAGATCACCTAGTGAATCAATAGCTTCATTAAAGATTTCTGCAGACATAATTAATTCAGAGAGGAAAAATTCTTTAGCTTCGTATTTTTGACCGACTACTTGCATTCCTTCTTGTAATTCCTGAATGATCTCTAGTCCGGGAACGCCTTGCTCCTTTAACGCTTGTACTCCTGCTAAGACCGCATCCTCATCCAATTCTCCAAGTTGTTTTGCTAGTTCACCGTTCAAAACAATTACCTCCTTTAACTATTATAGGTGTATATACAACTATACTTGTTTTTTATAATATATCTAATTTTCTAAATTGTAAAGACAATTTTTACTTCTTATAATGACAGGATTCTACAAGTGTACAAGCTTTCTTTATATTCTTGCTCTAATCCTTTCAACTGTTAGTTATTACTAAGATTAACTTACAATCCTTGTATAATAATGGTAATAATTAACCTTTACGAAAATTAGAGAGAAATGCTATGATTAAGCTATTATTTTGTCCATAAAAAACATTTACGGGTTTTTGACTTAAATTTTAAGCGAAAATTCCCCGAGTTCTTCTTCCTACTCTCGAAGACAAGTATCCGGTTATCGGCCAGGCTTTCTACCCTGGTACTTATTCGTACTAAACCTGACCTGACTTTGGAACTTTCTCCTATCAAATAACTTACGAGGTGGGGTTTACATTTGATTTGTGTAAAAATGGACGAGAAGGAGTGAATGTATTGAAGCGTAAATTGATTGCCTTAAGCACGATTATATTAGTCCTTTCTCTACCGACAATTGCTCAAGCTGATTTACAGCAGAATCTCTCGAATTATCAACACCAATATAAGGACTTAGAGAATCAACAAAATGCTCAGAAGCAAAAAGAAAACGAACTCGTCGGTCAGGTTGCTGGGCTTAATCAGTCTACCCGGACTTTAAACGCAAATATTGCCTTACAAGAACGTTCAATAAAAGACAACCAGGCAGAAATAAAGAAATTAAAGGATCAGCAAAAACAACTCGCTGACCAAAAAGAAAAAAACCTTCAAGAACTACGATTCATTTTACGGATGAATTACATGGGTAGTCCTTTGAACTATTTAGAGAGTTTATTTGAGTCTAAAAGCCTTATTGATATGCTCGAAAAAGTAGAACAAATCAATTATATCGTTAAAGGGTTTGACAAATCCCAAAAAGAAATTGTTCAATTAAATCAAGAAATTAGCGAGAAGAAATCCTTAAGCGAACAGAAAAGTAGTGAATTGCAAGCAGCCTTAGAAAGCCTTAAAACCTCGAAAGCAAGTACAGAACAAGCTACTAATAAGCAAAAGGATTTACTCTCGCAATTAAATGCGGAACAAAGAGCAACCCTAAATTCCAAGAACCAGACCCAGGCCAACATTGATTATGTTCAGCAATTAATTATCCAAGAACAAATTGACGCGGAAAATGCGAAGAAAAATCCTGTTGTCAGCGATAATGGAGGAGGAAGTATTTCTCAGCCGGTTAAACTCACTGGAACGGTAGGCGACCTTATTGCTTATGCCGAGAGATTTATCGGGGTTCGCTATTTATGGGGTGGTACAACCCCTTCGGGCTTTGATTGTTCGGGTTATACCCAATATGTTTTTCGGAATTTCGGAATTAATCTCCCCCGAGTATCCCAGGACCAATTTAATGTGGGAACTTCTGTAGACAAAGGAGATTTAAAACCGGGGGATCTTGTGTTCTTTAGCACCTATGGGCCCGGTGCAACTCACGTTGGAATTTTTATCGGTGGGGACACCATGATCGATTCAGAGTCCAGAGGGGTAACTGTGACCTCCTTATTTAGCAATAATTATTGGTCACCCCGATATATTGGAGCAAGACGAGTAATTCAAAATTAAAATAGTTATGATCGAACATCAAAAGTTTATAGTGTAAAAAGCAAAAAGGCTTAGGAGCAGTTCAACTTGAGCATTCCTAAGCCTTTTGTCATGTAAACTCCGGTTTTCTTATAAGTACTTGCTGCCCCATGATGGCATTCAACTCAATCAAATAATGAAAGCTGAGCATCTCCGTATCCATGCTTATAGTTTTTAGTAATATCATTCATTTTATAAGAAATACCCAGTCTGTCACATTCACCTTGAAACAATCTCCACAACTCTTTAGCTTTTGGCGAGTGGCATTCATACGCATTTCCATATTGCTCTATATATTTTCTCTTAATGGACGGAAAATGCTCATCTAATTTACAATAATACCACTCTCTCTGATTTTGTCGTAAAGTCACTCCAAAAGCGGGGTAAATAAATTTTGCCCCATTTTCATGGGCAAGTCTAATAATGCTACTGATGTTTTCCTCGTTATCTTCTAAAAAAGGAAGAACAGGCATCAATAATATCCCTGCAAAAACACCTTTATCCGATAGCTTTTTTATAGTGGCAAATCTCTCAGATGATATAGCCACATTGGGTTCAATCTTTTTACACAAAAAATCATCAGCGGTTGTAATTGTCATCTTTATAAGCACTGGAGAGTGTAGCGAAATTGCTTTTAGAATATCAATATCTCTTGAAATCAAATCGCTTTTCGTGTCGATAGAAATCCCGAATCGGTAACGGTTAATAAGCTCCAACGCACCTCTGGTTAGCTTAAATTCCTTCTCAAATGGATTGTAGGGATCACTCATTGCACCTGTTCCAATAACACCAGTTTTTCGTTTGGACTTGAGCTCACGTTCAATTAAGGCAAGTGCATTTTCTTTTGCCCTTACCTCATCAAAATTCTCTACATGATAACATTCACTGCGACTGTCACAGTAAATACAGCCATGACAGCAACCTTTATAGATATTCATATTATAGTTGTTACCAAACCAAGAATTGTTAGCACTGTAACCAGATATAATTGTTTTTGCCGGTATAAACTTCATATTAAAAGCCCTTTTCCTCAAGGAATTTTATAAACTTACTATCCAACTCTATCACTTTGTATGATATGCTCTACATTATTTCAAGAAGTGAATTAATTTGCAAATGCATCACCCACTTTATTTTACCACAAATATATGACAACATCGTGTCCTATTAACGTTCGGTCAAGGTGAACCGAAATTCATACTGGCGCACTATTCAAAACCGCTCCTTCCAATCCGGAGGAAGCGGTTACGTTCTCTTAGACTTCCTCAAACAAAGATGCTTGATATATTTTACTTCAAATCATTTACTGTAATAAATTTGTATCCCTCTTTATTAAACAATTCTATTATTTGATGAAGGATAGATGTTTCCGAGTAAGTATTAAGTGGGTAACCCTCAGAAGATTTTGTAATTACAATATCATCAAATTCAAGATAAGGATGATAGAAAAAACTTGCTAAAATAGTATCTCGTTTTCGCTTCAACCTTATTTACAGATAACCACCAGCTAATTATAAGTATTCTCGGTGCTTGCCGAGTGTTTCTGCTTGGTATAATTATAAAAGGATTAAAACTAGATTTGAAGGTGAACCATGAATAGTAAATTAAGCGAACAGGATATAGCTCAAACTCTCAAGGACTTCGATACTTTTTGCACTTATCTCGAAGAGAATCGGCCGAAATTAACCAAGGCTCGTGAAGAGCTAGGTAAGAAGGATTGTTTTAATATTAACTCCCAGCTTTCAGCCCCTAGAGATATGGATGGCCCCAAATACTTAATGACCTCCTATCCAAGTGTCAACCTCTTCTTCAATATTGCATTGATTGCGGAATTCTTTGGCCTGGAGTATGGAAAAGGGGATTCTTATTTCTTGTCCCTACAAAAAAACTAGAACTTTATCGGGCCCTAAATCCAATCAATCGGTATATGCTACTTCTTAAAATCTATTGGACAAAACTTGATTTCGCTGAGCTGTACTATGACTCAATGTCCATGTATTCTAAAACCATACCTCTGCGGGCTCAAGTCATTGAGAGAAGAGGATAAACAACCCCTAACTAGGTTCCATTATCGATATAGCTAGAGCTGCTTTGGAAGTGAAAAGCCAGTTTTGTATCTTAGTTAACATCCTTCAAAAAAGAGCAAGAAGCTCCCATCTTAAAAGGGGGTTTCTTGCTCTAATTTTTTGCTATAACAATCCATGGCTAGTATTAAGATAATTCCTCAATTAATTGTTCTACAAACTTAGCCAACTTAGAATAGGCCTCTTCCATTCCAACCATAACACCAGGGATGCCGTTCACTAACGGTCGCATTTTCCGCCAACGCAATTCTGAACCATAAGCATGGCGAAACATATGCCTAAATCTTCGATATTCATCCAGTTCCTCCGCCAATTCCAAACTTATGATTGCTGGTCTTATATTCGGAATTTCATAGCTCATGGAACTCACTAGCTCCCGATGGTAGTCACCACTCGTTGATGCCCCTCCATCTATTACCCGTGCAATTCGTTCAAACATGGATTCTATACCGGTATAAAAATGGTGGATAAAGGCCGCGCAAGAAATTAAATCACGACTAGGTATTGTCCCTTGAATTTTTTCAATATCTTGGGCTATTTCGTCAATCTCATGTCTGAGTTTCTTAATAGAGTCCATGTCCACCTGTAAATCGCCAATCAGTTTATGATACCGTATGATTTTCTTTTCCCCACTCGTCATAACCTCACTCCATCCCGTTCGATTTTCTGACCCATTGTTTCCGATGCAAACTCTACCTGTACTAGATCTACCGTTATCGGTTTAGCAATAAATTCAGCGATTTTAAGGGCTTTATAGTACTCCTCTTCAGGTAGTCCTTTTATGGCAAGGTCAATATCCGAATTTAACTCATAAAGGTCGGATGTAAGCGAGCCGAAAAGCCATACTTCGACCCCTGGATATGCCTTAATGAACTCTTGTGCAATGCGCTTGGCCTTAATCATAGCCTCATCATAAAATTTTTCTCGTCGTTTATCCTCGGCTTCAATATTGGCTTTGTGTCCAGATATATACGGAGAAATATCCACAAGCCTCACCATCCCATTATTTTCCTATTATCAGAATAGCATAAATAACCGCCCATCACAATGCCGAATCAAGATGACAAAAGGGGAGCCCACCAAAATGCACTCCTAAGCCTTTTTTCCACAGCTTCAACTCCTATTGTTGCAGTTTCTGTAAAAGCATATCGAATTCTTTAATATAATAAAGAGATATTCTTTCAGCAATTTCCTTAGCCATTTCTTTCTTATACATGTGTGAAGTCATGTTTCTGTCATTTAACATGAGAAGCCAGTTTTTTTCATCAACTAAAAGTTTCTGGACATAGGCTTCTTTAATTACGCCTTTTGGAGAATTCACTTCAACAATACCTTGATCCTCTAGGAACACTTTAATGGTTTTCCAAGCGAGTTCGTAAGTAATTCAAATCTTTGAATCACTCCATCTTGTATTACACCACTCGCATTGGGCTGCTTAAATTCTTCAATTGCTTCGCTTAATCCTTCATATGCATCTTTGAAATTTGTCAGTTTCGTTTCAAACTTACTATTCATAGAAAATTACACCCTCTCTTGTAATATTCTTCAGTAAATCATCAGTAGCACTATCATAGATAAATACTATATCAATTTTTTTAAGAGTCTCAATTTCATCTACATCTGCTTGGTCCCAGTCACGTAGCTTTATCTGAATGGCATGGGTTTGTCTCCCTGCATAGTTGACCCGGACATAACGGTCTATTCCTTTGATTCCTTCAGCGACTCGCTGGGCCTGCTTTCCCTAGGGCGTGACGGTCCACTCTTGAAGGTCTGCTGTAGATATTGTTTTTGGGGACATTTCAGAAAGATAGGTTTCGATCTGAGATCGCATTGTTCACTACTCACCCCTCTTAGGCTTATAAAACTAGTTTACCATGTCTTGGCAAAGCGTAAAACCTTACATTTCCCCGTTATAACCACTCTCTTAGTTTAGCAAGAGCAAACTCCTTAAAGCGGGTGAACCCGATTTTAACGATGAAAACCCAGCATTTCGTCGTTTTGCTCAGTTTTTGCAAGATCATTACAAAATGGCCGAAAATGAAGCAAAGGAAATTGCCTATGAATGTCAGCAGATTATTCAACAGGATCTCGGTACATCTGGTCTGGTTAAATTCTTAGAGACCCGGATTGAATTTCCAGCCTTCGAGTTTATGCAACTTGTGACTCGTGAGCTTGTGTATCTCTCAAATCATACGCGTCGATGGATTCTTAAGGGTCATACTCCAGACGAGCTTTCTTCGGTTAATACGGAATCTTTGTCTACCATACCCCCCTTTGCCCTTTGATGTTCACCTACTCCCTGTTGAAAAGCCTCATGCCTTAGCTCCTTCTTTAGCTCACCGAAAAAATGTAGTCATGACTGGACAGCCTACTCAGCCTACTAAAACGGCTAATAATATAGTCGATATGAGAACACGACAAAAAATTGGTCGTAACGATCCTTGCCCTTGTGGAAGTGGAAAGAAGTTTAAGCAGTGTTGTGGTAAAGGATGAGAAAGAAGCTTCCCTAAGGCTAATAAAACACCCCCAGGCCTGAAACAGGTTCTGGGGGTGTATCTTCTTTCTTTTACTTTGACTTAAACAATCCTGAGTCAAAAATATCATAATCTGCTCGATGAATATACAAGGACTTTCCATCGACGATAAGTCGTGTCATTTTAGGCAGATCAGCCGGTATCTCTACGAGAACCTTGTTCCCTTGGTAGACCCCAATAATAATGCCCATCTGACTCTTAACAATGATGGTTTTATTCTTGCCTACAAGATTCATATAGGAGTTAATTGTTCTATCTACAGGAACCAGTGTCCCCTGCCCTGTGGTCGATGCATTTTTAAGATACTCCATATCATAATCTTTAATCATATCGATGCCCTTTTCAGCAAAAATCATGGTTGAACCTACATGAAGTAATTGTTTGCCTTCAACAGTAATGTCTAAGACTTCAGACTTAAAACCATTACTTGTCGCATCTCTATTTGCGAAATTCTCGAAAAGACCGATATTGATATTTCTTCCTTGGGCAGTCAAGGTGTTATTCCCAAAATCATCGTAGGATAAGATTTTGTAGTCATCCCCGACGAGTTTCCCTTGAATTTTGTTCGTAAATGCTGAAATGGCGGCACAACCGCTTAGGGTTACAAGTGTTAAAATTAATAACCCTACCAATAGTGAAAATCTTTTTCCTGCTTTCATTGCCCTATCCTCCTCTTTTAAGTAGAAATCTTCTCCCATTGTAACCTACTGTATCATCAATAAAAGGCAGCTTATACTTCGTCAGTACTATCCTACATTTTTCTCAATTAGGAGTGACCTCAGAATCCAGGGGGTTGAACGTCGGGGTCACTTTATCGTTGGTTAGGCGACCATCTCCTGTAATGGGAATTGCTTCACCTAAGAAAGTTGGCTTAGGTTTTAAGAGATTCACATAGAGATAGTCTTTATTCCGAGCTGCCATTTCTCGAAGTTTATAACGTTCAATTCCAACATAATTATGTTTGTCTGCGGGAACACCATATGCCTCAAGCCCAATTGCTCGGGCTATATAGAGCGCTCGGTAGAGGTGATATTCCTGAGTCACAATGACCAACTTTTTAATTTGAAAGATTTCCTTTGCTCGGTAGAGACTTTCATAGGTCGAAAAACCTGCGTGATCCATAAATACATCTTCATCGCGGATATCTTTTTTCGTCATAATATAGTTCTTCATTGAATTTACTTCATCATAGGTTGTCCGACCATGGTCACCACTGACAAGAAACTTTGCCTCGTTCTGATCATAGACTTCAAGCGCTGTATCTAAACGATCTGTCAAAATATCTGAAGGGCGACCTGTCGGGTTGACATAGGCTCCCAAAACAAGTATCGCATCTGCCGAAGGGACTTGTTCCAGATCGACGATGTACTCAGACCCTACGGAGCGAACATGGTAGTCGATAAGAAAGACCATCGAAGCACTCAGTAAAAAAATCACAAGACTGGATAAAAGGATGGTTTTTATGTTCAGAAGTCCTCTTTTCTTTAATTTTTGCTTTCGGTTGTTCATAAGACTTGAGATTCTCCTTCTGTTCTGTGACTTGGAAGTTCCTATTTGTATATCTAACATTCTAGCCTTTACCATTTACACATACTAATCCTACAAGAAGTTTAAGCTTCTTTCAACTGCCTAAAGATTAATAAATCAGCTTTCTCATAGAATTTCCTTTGTCTTCATTTACTATTAGAATCGTCGGTACTATCCACTTGAGTAAGCTTTATCCTTTAAACACCACAACCGCTCCTTCACATATATGGAAGAAGCGGTTGTCGGGTACGCCCCTCTAATACTCTAGAATAAGATCCTCGAGTTTTCTCTTCGGAACATGATGGATACCCTGTTCATCACGCCAGTAACGTACATTTCCTGATTCCTCTAATTCATCCAATACGACAATCTCTTTAGGCTTTCCAATCGCTAATACCATCAGGATTTCATATTCATCCGGAATTCGCAGTTCGGCACGCAGCACTTCTCGATCAATATTGCTAAACTGACAAGCTCCGAATCCTTTTTCCGTTAAACCTAAAAGTATCGTCTGGGCTGCTAAACCATGATCCCAAAATACAGGTTGCTTTTGCTCTTTGAGCATAATGATATAGGCGGTTGGTCGTTCGCCCTCATTGGGTCCTGGCCACTCCTTTAAGTACCCCGCCCATCTAAGAGTATTGAATATTCGCTGGTTCTTCTCTTCTTCATTAGAAAGAAGATATCTTAAGGATTGGAGGTTACTCCCTGAGGGGGCAAGTCGGGCAAGGTCAATTACCTCCCGCAATATCTCCATAGATACAGGGACGTCTTGAAAAAATCTCCTGTAACTTCTCGTTCTTACTACTAGATCTTTAAGCATAATATTATCTTCCCTTTCTTTATGATGATCTCCTTTTCAGTAGCTTTCCTCTTAGTATGGCCTCAGAACTTTGATGATCTTTCGACGACTTCAGCCCTAACTTAATTCTTCATTATTTTCCCTATCCCTGCTATCCCCTATTTATTTCCGCACACCCCATAATGTAGAATTCCTTCGAAAAAGAGAAAGAAGCTCACATTTGTAATGAGTTGCGTTTTGTGTTCTAGGTTTAACTATTTATTTTTAAGGATTTATGATTCGTGCTTTTGTCATTTTTGAGCTAGGACTATCTTGGCGAGTTTAAAAGGAATTATATGAATTTTGTAGAAATATCTATATTGTAAATTCAATACTTATTTCTCGGAGGAAGATACTACGATGCACGGTCTAGATTTTCTAAACGCCAATCCCAAACTACAGCGGATTCTACTGAATTCGAAACTACTAGACATCATCCCAGGCGGGTTTTCCATTGCCACAGATGTATCTTGTCAAACAATTATTCATAATCCAGTAGCCGCCAACTTCCTCCGTATTGAGCCTTGGGGTAAGTTATCGTATTCATCACCTGAGCCCCCACCGTTGACTTGCTTTTCTAATGGTAAGCCGCTCGAGCCAAAAGATTTGCCGACTCAACGAGCAGCTTGGAAAGGTGAGGAAGTCTCTGGATTGGAAATCGAATTTGTATGGGAAGATGGGGTCTCAAAAACTGCCCGATCCAGTTCTAGCCCTTTGAGAGACGAAGAGGGCAACATCTGTGGAGCCATAACCACTATGGAGGATATCACTGATCTTGTCCATCTAGCTAGAGAACTCGATATGAAAAACAAAGAGTTTGAGCAAACCATGAGCGATCTCCAGCAGAGTAAAGAGCTTTTTTATAATACTGTGGAAAATCAGATGGATTCTGTTATTATCTGTACAGCGGTCCGGGACGACGACAGCAAGATTGTGGACTTCACTCTTGACTATGCCAACCAAGTCGCTTGTAAAACCAGTAATAAAACTAGAGAAGACCTTATCGGCCATAGTTTATTAGCCTTTTCTACAGATATGGTTGATACTGGGCTTTTTGATGCATACTGTCAGGTAGTAGAGACTGGCGAATCCTTTTCGAGTGAATCCATTTATTATAGCAACCCGAATAACAAGGTTGTCGAGGGAGCTTACGATAACAGAACGTTTAAAGTGGGCGATGGGGTAGTCGTTACTTACCGGAACATTACCGAAAGGAAGCGGTCAGAAACGGACATACTTAGAGCTTCTGAGGAACGGTTTGCTAAGATTTTCTACTCTAGTCCATTAATGATATTAATCATGGGTGCTGACGAATTTCGTATTATCGATGTTAATGACCGTTTTCTGGAGTTCGCTGAATGTTCAAGAGAAGATGTACTTGGAAAAACACCATTGGAACTAGGTCTACCTAAAAAAGATTTTAGAAAATTTATTAGTTTATTTAAAAAGCAAGGCTACATTCGTAATCAAGAACATTGTACTCAAAAAAACCAACAAATTCTTTTTTCTTCTGATCCTATGGTGTTGAATGGTAAGGAATGCGTCTTAATAACTTCCTTTGATATTTCGGAAAAGAAACTAATGGAAAAAGAAATGGCGCGTCTTGACCGCCTAAATTTAATCGGTCAAATGGCAGCCGGTATCGGCCATGAAATCCGGAATCCAATGACAGTGGTTAAAGGATACCTCCAGCTAATGGGGGCTAAGCCGAAGTTTGAATCAGAGCATTCTACTATAGATACTATGATCAATGAAATCGATCGTGCAAATTCAATAATCTCCGAATTTCTGTCACTTGTTAGGAACAAGCCTACTGAGAAGAGAAGTCAAAACATTAATGGTATCTTACGGAATCTATACCCACTTCTTGAGGCTGATAGCTTTACTCAAGACAAACAAATAGTATTGACAATGCAGGAAACCCCCGACATCCTTTTGGACTCGAAAGAGATATCTCAACTCGTGCTTAATTTATGTAGAAACGGTCTTGAAGCCATGCAAAATCACGGTTCTTTAACCCTTCATACCTATGTCGAAGATGACCAAGTCGTTCTATCTGTTCGGGATGAGGGGACTGGTATAGCTGCAGAGTATTTAGACAAACTGGGCACTCCCTTTTTTACAACTAAAGATAACGGTACCGGACTGGGTTTAGCGACCTGTTACAGTATAGCGGAACGACATAACGCTAAGGTTAGCGTAGAAAGTAGTCCGAGTGGTACCTCCTTTAAGGTACATTTTCCTCTTTGATTAGCTTAATCGATACTATTGAAAAAGGCTTAGGAAGCGTCTTATGCATTCCTAAGCCTTTTCCTTTGAAGGGAGTTTCATTAAATTGAGCCGCCTAAAAGACCTTTGCTAATTGAATTGCTGCTTCAATACCCTTCGCTTTAATCTTCTCCGCCTTATCCGGTGCTTGGGCCATTCCTTCAAGGATTAAGGATTTGATTGAGGTCACACCAAGAAAAGTGAGTATGGTCCGCATATATCGGTCTCCAAATTCAAAATCCTTCATCAGTCCCTTAGAGTAGACCCCTCCTCTAGCTTGGATATGAAGTGCCTTCTTGTTTTTTAATAAACCGACAGGTCCTGATTCGGTATACTTAAAGGTTTTACCTGCAATGCATATCGCATCGATGTAGGCTTTCATCTTAGGCGGAATACCGAGATTCCATAAGGGAGTAACAAAAACATACTTATCAGCCTCGAAAAATTGATTACATAGTTTATCGATCTGAGTCACTTTCGTTTGTTCTGCAGGGGTTAAAGCGTTTAAATCGGTTCCCTGTGCGAGTTTCCCCCAACCGTTGAACACATCCGCATCGACATAGGGAATATCAAGATTATAGACGTCGAGTTTTATAATCTGATCTCGAGGATTACTATGGATATAAGTTTTCATAAACGCTTCACCAGCGGATAAACTAAATGACTCCCCCACTGCCTTGGGGTTAGCACAGATATACAAAACAGTGCTCATTTCAATCGAAACCTCCTTTGGGTGAATGCATCAACCTAGAGGCCTAAGAATCCTTAAACCTCGTATTAAAGCTTTAGTACCATTATAAACGGGTAAGACAAATACTATACAGCCTAATTGATTACTTCTGGATGATAGGAGCGACTGATTGACTGATTCTGTTCGAGAGCGCTTGGTAGCCTGCCGAATTCGGATGCATACCATCTAGGGCAATGTATTTTCCGAGATTATATTTCACCAAGTCATGGGTGGGAATAAAGATGGCCTTCCCATCCGCTTCCACGAGTTGTTGGGAATTATAGTTCCAGGTATTCAAAAGCCGGACATCATCGAGAGTATCTGCTTTCTCATAAGGATTATAGAGACCGAGAAAAACAATCGTAGCCTTGGGGTTGGTCTTCCTTAGTTCTTGGAGTGACAGCTTTAAGCGATTCATATAACTGTCCAGTCTTGTTTTGAAGGCATCTTCTTTCTGAAGGGTGTTCAGTGAAAGGATTTTGCGCACATCATTACCTCCGATGGAGATAAAGATCAGATCGGAGTCGGCGATGTTTTTCACGAACCTTTGGCTATGGAGCTGTTCTAGAAGCCCTGCGCTTTCGAGTCCATCTACGGCTTGATTATCAACGACGATTTCTTTCGAGGTCGTGTTTTTCAAAGCTTCCGAGAGATCACCAGAAAATCCTTTGCCTGTTTCATCTCCTGTACCTTTAGCAAGCGAATCTCCTAGGAAGAGCAGTTTATATGAGTTGGGATCCTTCGAGGAAGGAGCTGAATTCTCGGCTGGCTGAGGCAGAAGACCTTCTGACGAAGGCTGAGCTTCAGGGGCTTCCTGTGAGGGTTGCGCAACTGCGGCAGCGACCGGTGAGAGAGAGCTCGGCAACGTCGAAGTAAGAAGGGCTTGATAGAAGCCGAACGCTAAGACGATGATGCCTGCACAGGCAAGCGTAAGAATAGAGTACAACATACTCTTTTTAAACATAGCGATTTTCTCCTTTAGCGAGGATAGCTTAGACCAAGACATCTTGTCGTGTGAAATAGACGAAGCTAACGATAATCGAGGCAAGTGCCCAAACTGAGAGGACTGTAATTGAGAAAAGCATATTCATCCCCTCGATCGGCTGGACCGATCCGGATAAGTAATCGGTGAGACGAAGGTTGACCATAAACATGTAACGGGCAATCTGCCAATCTGCGAGAAAATAGCTGATGAAATTACCTGCGATGAGAGAGGCCATGATAATGCCGATCGAAGCCGCGGTGCTTTTGACGAGAACCGATATCATAAAGGAGATGCTGCCAACGACGACAGCCACAAAATAAGCTAAAGAATAGACCATGAGGGTATAGTTCCACTGCGGAACATTATAGACCAGGGAGGTGTCTAACTTTCCGCCGATGACTTTGAACCCTGCCGCCACCGGAGCAAACCATCCTCCGAAACCAAAGTAGTAGCCTGAAATGAGTACAGAAAACAGGAAGGCAAAAAACAACACGACAACCTCAAAGATTAACAGGGTGATATACTTACTCAGCAGGATTTTCCAGCGCGGAACGTTTCTGACGAGAAGGAGTTTGATGGTTCCGCTTGAGGCTTCTCCGGATACCATATCTGCAGCTAACATGATGACTAAAAGAGGGAAAAACAAAAAAATCGCTTGCTCCATGTAGCGGGTTGTGAATTTTGCAGCAGACAGATCGAGTGGATTGATATTATTATCCAGGTTGTATTGTAGCTGTTCCATGCGGACTTGGAGTGAGGATTTACTTTTTTCATCCATATACGGGCTGTTCAGTCGGCCCTTCATATCGGTTAACTGCTGATCAGCCAACGTGTGCCAGTCATTTGTCGCCGTGATTCCCATTCGGTGAGTGAGTTGTGCCTTTGTTCTTAGCAAGTTTTGGTTTTGCCCATAGGCAAAACCCGCGATGAGCACCACCAGAATGGCCAAAATAAATAGAAGGCGTTTCTTGGCAAGCATTTTAATGATTTCATTTTCAACCAGGTTAAACAATTTCATCACCTTCCGTAAGATCTAAAAATAGATCTTCTAAAGTGCGCTGCTTTCTCGTGCAATAGCTGAGAGCGAGGCCTTCTCGAATAAAAAACTCATTGAGCTTATCGAGGGGGTGCTTACCTATGTCCGCGCTGAGGGTATTCTTCTTTAACCGAGTCGCTTCGATATACCAATGCTCCCTGAGAAGGGCGATGGCTTTCTCAGGATCATCCAACTGCCATTCAATGGTATAATCCTGCAAGATCTCCTGAACCTGGGCCGTTTTAATGACCCTCCCTTGCTTGATGATGGAAACGCTATCACACATCTGCTGAATTTCCAAGAGTAAATGGCTTGAGATGAAGATGGTCATACCTTCCTCATAGGCAAGTTTTCGGATTAAATGTCTAAACTCTGTAATTCCAGCGGGGTCAAGGCCATTGGTGGGTTCATCTAAAATAAGAAGCTTAGGTTTACTCAGGATGGCTTGAGCGATTCCAAGACGTTGCCGCATTCCTAAAGAATAGGTGTTGACCTTGTCCTGGATTCGATGCTGGAGACCGACCATTTCCACCACGTCAGCGATCCGCTGCTGAGTAATCGTTTTATTCATGGCAGCAAATTGTAACAAGTTATCCATTCCTGTTAAGTATTTGTACATATCGGGGCTCTCGATGATGCAGCCGACGTTAGAGAGTGCCTTGACAAAATCCTGGGTTACCGAGTGGCCGCAGATACGGACGGACCCTTCTGTCGGTTTGATTAATCCGACAATCATCCGGATCGTCGTCGTCTTTCCTGCGCCATTCGGACCTAAAAAGCCAAAGATTTGAGAGGGGTAAAGCGTGAGATTCACCCCTTTGACGATGTCCTTCCTTTTAATGGTTTTTCCTAAGTTAGTCAGTTCCAATACTGGCGTTTGTTGCATATTTTTCTCCTCTTCTGAAAAAACAAGGGGCTACATCACTATAAATGCAACTTCCTTCGTTCATTGTGCAAAAAACCTATAGTCTTTTTTAGTATATATTGGCTTCCTGAAAGGAAACTGATAGTTAGCTGAGTATATGCTGAAAAGCTCAGTTTTCTCCTCTTCGATGTATTTGGCCCAAATTAGTCTATCAATAAACAAACCCGAGAAAAGGCCATGGAAGCTCTTCTCGGGTTATGGCATTCATCTGACATGATCATCTCACAGCGCTTGCAGTTGATTACCGGAGCCTCGTAAACCCAAAACTTGGAGTCCATCTACACCCTTTATGTCCTAGTCATTTTGAAATTTAATTTCCCAATATGATAAAGAAATCATTACTTTTAAAAATAAAATCATGATTAACATAGGCTTCACATCAGCAAAATTTCTGGCATTAAAATTGCATGGTTATATTTATGGAAAAGCTTTTGCTTTCTTTTGTGTTAGATTGTAACAAAATGTATGGGAGGTTAAATAAGTTGTCAAAAGAACTTGCTACATTTACTGGTGGTTGTTTTTGGTGTTTAGTTCCACCCTTTGAAGAATTACCGGGGGTGGAGAGTGTAACGGTAGGTTTTACCGGTGGTTTGGTGGAAAATCCAACCTATGAACAAGTTGCCCTGGGGCAAACCGACCACTTAGAAGCCATTCAAATATCTTACGATTCTGAACTCTGCTCTTATGAGAGATTACTTGCTACCTTTTGGAAACAAATTGATCCGACAGATGATGAAGGGCAGTTTATCGACCGAGGATATACCTATTTAACTGCAATCTTCTATCATAACGAGAAACAAAAACAGCTGGCTGAACAATCGAAAAAGGCTTTGGCGGAAAGCGGAATCTTTTCGAAGCCCATCGTAACAGAAATTCTTCCTGTAACGCCTTTTTATCGCGCCGATGATTCTCAACAAGGATATTATTTAAAAAATCCTAATTTTTATTGTGAGTATCGCCAAAAATCAGGTAGGGACGAATTTTTCGATAAAATCTGGGGCCAGAACAAAAAATAAGCTAAGGCATCTTCTTATATCGTCATAAGTCCAAATGTCAAAAACCCGCTATCCAAAACGGATTGCGGGTTTTAACGTATGCATTATAAAAGTGGGGTGCTTTGGAATTACCCCGCTCTGTCTCCACTGTATGTCATATCCGTTTTCACTATTGATTTCGCAGCTACTTCATATAATCAGGAAGTTCGTCAAAAATAGCCATGGGTTTGTTTTCCTTGAGGATGGCCTTGGCAACGATATGGTCGGCAGCTTTCTCCACCCTAATGGAATTCTTAGTCTGATCTAAAGCCCCCGGAGCTTCATCAATGTGCTTGCGGCGCTGTTCATAATCAATCGTAAGATCCATGTGTGAACACGGTTGTTTGGAGATTGCTTCTTTTAAATCTTCTTCGGTTACCTCAGGTGATAGCTTCTCTGATATAGCCTTGAGCAGCAGGTTCTTTTTGATCATTGCTTCGGTTTGGGGACGAACTTCTCTTTTAAAATCGTCCAGTGTACGCCCCGAAGATTTCATATAGCTTTCAATGTATTGCGGTCCCATTTGCTGGCGTAATTGGTTGATCTCGCCCATGATCTGCTGCTCAATGATTTCTTCCTTCAGATTAATTGGGTTTGCCTCGAGGAGTTTATTCATCACGGCTTCTTTTCTGTTAAAATTGTTTTTTTCTTGGGCCACCAATGTGAGAGAACTGCGGATGTCTTCTTTCAGCGCTTCGATTGAAGCAAAGTGCATTTTTTCAAGAAGTTTTGAGTCGTTGTTATCGGCACCATAACTTTTGCGCAGGCCGTCAAGTTGCCGGGCTATGTCATCCTCAGTAACGATTACCGGTGTATACGACGCCACCAACCCTTCGAATTGCGTGAGCTGAAATTCGGGTTCAAGGGCAACCCGCACTTCGACAACGCAAGGCTCCCCCACTTTCGCAGCTCTCGGCATGATATTAGGGAACGAAATGGGTCGGAGACGAAATTCATTGATAGCGCTCAAAAAATAGGAAGGCATAAGCTTTTCCAGTGCCTGTGCAGCAATTTTCTCCAGTTCAGGATATTGTCCCAGCAGAGCCTGGTTGCTCAGAAATGTTGGTGCTGATTTCATCTTTTTCGACGCTGGAGCCTTTCTATATTCCTCCATCAACGCATTTTCAAAGGTCCTTGCGTCTATGTCGATCAGAAAACTCGCTTCTTCTGTGTTGGCATTAAGCAGTGTAGCAGACATGATTCTCTCCCCTTATTTTTTAGCATTACTCGAACAATGATTAAAAAAGCAAGCGCTACTCTCGCTTTCTTAAGAAAATTGTCTTGGTTCGGAACTCTAAATTAACAGGAAGCGGATTCTCTTTTAGGCGTTTAACTTTATTCCATATTCTTTAATTCTTCTATATAACGTAGTTCTTGATAAACCCAAGAGCTTCGAGGCTTGATCCATATTATTCCGGGTTTGTTCTATTGCCTCTAGTATTTTTTCTTTTTCTATTTCCTTTAAAGACAGGCTGTCTGTAATTCCATTGAGTGAGTTACGATATTTGAGCTCATCTGGCAAGTTACTAATTTTTATAAGTCCATCTTTAGCCATGACAACCGCATAAGTCATGACATTCTCTAATTGCCTTATATTTCCGGGCCAGCAGAACTCTTTCAAAAGACTGTCTACCTCTGGGCTTAACTCCGGCTTGGGGCATTTCAATTTGCGGCTAATTTTTTCAATAAAAAACAGGGCAAGGAAAGTGATATCCCTCCCTCTATGTCTGAGAGGAGGCAGCTCAATCTTAAATGTCGACAAACGATAATAAAGATCATTGCGAAATTTTTTCTCCTGGACCATTTTATAGAGATTTTTGTTCGTCGCCGCTACTAAGCGAAAGTCCACAGGAATATATCGATTGCCACCCAGTCTTAATACTTTTTTATCATCAAGAACCCGTAATAAAATAGGCTGAACTTCCAGTGGCATATCGCCAATCTCATCTAAAAAAAGCGTTCCACCATGTGCCATTTCAATTTTACCTTGACGACCTCTTCGTTCTGCACCTGTAAAAGATCCTCCTTCATATCCGAATAATTCACTTTCAATTAAGCTCCTGGGTAAAGAAGCACAATTGATAGGAATAAATGGTCCGTCAGCACTATATTGATTATGAATCGCTTGAGCTAATAATTCTTTTCCTGTACCGCTTTCGCCATTCAGTAAGACATTATAAGGTGTTTCACTAACATGTCTGGCCACTTCAATGGCTTCATGGAGAACTGGACTAGTTCCAATAATATCTTCAAATGTGTACATCTTTGAGTTCTCTTGATGGTTAGGAACCATGCTGTCAACTTTTTGCGGCTGCCCCATGTTAATTATCACACCTGTTCTCTTCTTTCTTCAAATAACTGGGAATGCCTCAAAAGCTTTGAGACATTCCCTCGTTTCCGAATAAATTACTTTTTATCTTTTTCCTGCTTCAAGTCAGCTTGGCATTGCTTACAGGTTTTGTTGCTCGGTGGATTTATTGTTCCGCAGGCGGGACATTTAGCAGGTTTTTGTGTTGTAGCCGGACGAAAACACATAGTAATATTCCTCTCTTTCATGTGATTCCAGCAGTAGTTTTTGCTCTCTATTTTTCCCTTACAGAATCAATCTTCACTTTAATTGCTCCGGAAGGACAAATTTTAGTACAGGCCATACATCGAATGCAGCGGCTTGACTGAAGGACTACTACTTTTTGCTCTTCATTAGTTCCAATTACGCCTCTGGGACAAACCTTCATGCAAAAGCGGCATCTGTTGCAGGAAGAAGGATTAATAAAAACACTTCGGGAATAGTAGTGATACGGATTATAAAATGCCGTCAAAACGTTCACCTTAATTCAACTTTAGGATCTAATATTATAAATCTATTTTTGAAAGTGGATTGTTGTTTCGGGCATTTTGAAACCCTGAAACAACAATCCTTCTGCTCATGCATAAGTCTGGGAAAATAACAGACTACTTATTTAGCTTAAAATTTTTGAGATGACTATATTCCTTGTGCCAGAAAGTGTCACCCTTCTTGAACTCTTCAACAGGTATATTGTCATCAACACGATCATAGGGATCGATGCAGGGATAAATTTTGCACAGCAAGCCCCGGGTGACCCACGATCCGGTTCCCTCATCCAGAGATTCGATGGAGTCATCGGTTAAGACGTTACCATTTGATTCAAAAACGCCTTGTGACCAGGGTTCCTCAGCGGGTAGCTCAGGGAACCACCAGCTGGGTTGTGCCTGAGCAACACCTTCAACAATATCCCATCCCAATTTTGCCATTTGACGAATCCGGCCGCGTGGTGTTTCGATCCAGACCCAATCTCCGTCGCGAACGCCAAGCTCACGAGCATCGCTCATGTGCATTTTTACGATTGGATAGGGGAACATCGAGCGAGTTCCGGTTCCCGGAACACGGTGCTCGGAGTGATACATCGGTGACCAACGGCCGCTGATGGTCAGGCGCAATGGATATTCCTTGGCCAGCTCAGGGTTGCTAACCGGAGTTTCAGGCAATTCACGATAGTACGGGATCGGCTTATAACCAAGCTCCTGGATAACACTCGGAAGATTTCAGCCTTGCGTGATGGTGTAGCAAAACCGCGCAATTGTCCATTATGAAGGAATTGCTTATGCTTTTCAGCTTGGAACCCATCAGGTGGCATATACATCGTGGCGTCGACAAATTCCTCATAACTAAGCCCTGCTCGTTCTACACGGTGAGCGATGACATCTTCGTAAGTTTCCCAAGGCCACATTTCTTCTTGGCCCAAACGTATTCCCAAGCCACGGAAGAAATCATAGTCTACACGCCTGTCGCCTTCCGGCTGAACGGCACGGTCCCCACCTAAAACCAAGTCAAAGGAGTCTTCAATCGTTGTGGCGATGGGGCGTTCTAGGGAGTCGGCTGCGGGGATAATATAGTCAGCTATAGCTGCGGTAGGCGTCTTCCAGTAATCCACTACAACCAGCAGGTCTAGCGCTTTGAGTGCCTCGTAGACATGCTTGGTATTCGGTGCCCAAGCCATCGGGTTGGAACTCCAAACGATCATGGCCTTCATCGGATAGGGTTTTTCTTCAAGAATAGCATCCCAGGCCAAGGGCGGCGTAACCAATAATTGATGAAGCATCGGGCGCGGGATATTCCACATCTTTTGGTAGCACTTATCAATTTTTTCAAAGCCTGGCCAAGCCATGATCCGAAATTGATCGTTGCCGAGGAATTTCGCACGGGCTTCAGGGGTTACAGTCTCGGACAGCTCCAGTTCGGAGTCACGCAGCGGGAAATTTTTCTCCCCGTTCGGTCCAACACGACCCGGGTCGCCAACATATTCACCGCCAACATTATCAATATTACCGGTTAGGCAACGCAATAATGTCTTAGCAAGTGCTGAGTTAGTCGCGTTGTAGCCATGCATGTCGCCGCCGCCGACGCCCCAGCCGATGAAGGCCGGACCATTGGTTGCGTAGATGCGAACTGCTTGTTCAATACTTGATGCGGGTACACCGGTGACTTCCGAAGCCCGTTCAAGCGTATATTCCTGCATCTGTTCCGCAATAGCGTCAAAGGCAGTCACGCAGAGTACTTTGCTTCCATCAGCAAAAGTAACCTCATATTCACCGTACAAAGGCGCCTCGACCTCGCTGTCATAGTAACGGTTCTCATCGGAACACCAAACGGTTGCACTGCCTTTCTTTGCATTCCAGGCTACGAAATCTTCTTGTTTACCATCTTTGTCGATATCACAACCGCGCACTAACTGCTGATTATCCTTGTGAATCAAGAAGGGGCCGTTGGTCCAGGTCTTAAGGAAATCTTCATCATACAGCTTATTGCTGATGATGTAATTCACCCAAGCCAGCATCATGACGAGATCAGTACCTGGTTTGACTGCCAACCAAGAATCAGCGTATTTCACCGCATCGGTGCAAACGGGGTCCACAACAATTATGCTGGGCTTTTTGCCTTCACGCTGCATAGCTCCCATAATGGTCCGCCATACCGGAGATTTCGGACTATATCTTTCATCAGTCCGCACTCCCCAGAACACCATAGTATTAGATTCTGCTCCCCAGGGTGGCATCATATTCTCAATCGGCCAGCCGACAATCGACATATTGATGGTGTAAGTCCAGCACCAGCAGATTGTACCCGGGTCAATAATATTGCTTGGATTGCCAAAGAGATTCGTAAAACGGGAACGCGCCCATAAATGATCAGAGCGATAGGTTCCCTCGGAAACGCAGAGGGTTTCCGGTCCGTATTGATCTTTTAGCTTCTGAAGCTTTGTGGCGATTTCATCGAGAGCCTGTTCGTAAGGGATTTCGTCCCATTTGTCTTCGCCGCGCTTGCCAACGCGTTTCAAGGCATGGTTAATGCGTTTGGGGTGATAATGAAACTTGATGGCTCTTTCACCCTTTTTACCCATTCTTTCACACAGGACAGTCCCCTGCTCTTCATTAGGGCGAATCTCAGCGATTGTCCCATCCTTAACCCCGACGTAGATGGCACAGTTTTGGTGACAGAAAAAGCACCGTGATTTGGTCCATTGTACGCCATTCTCATCAATTCCCTTATTTGGCATACCTTCCAGTGAGATTTGGGTCATTGCTTGGCCTCCTTAATGTATTTATTTTTAAATGCCATGATAATAAAATAAAATATTTCACAATAAAAAACATGCTCTTCGTCGAATGATTTTAGGGGGTGATAAGGGGGGTGAGACGCTGTAAAAAGCAAAAAAAATAACCCTTATCGGGTTAATCATTTTGTTCAATGCTTTTGTAGAAGTTAAAGACCTACGAAAGCTTATTTTCTACTGAGGCACGAAATAAATCCGAACGATTATGGACTTCGAGTTTGTTATAAATATTCTTGATGTGAGATTTTGCGGTATTTATTGTGATTTTTAAATACTCCGAGATTTCCTGACGTGACATCCCCTGATTTAATAATGTAAGAATTTCCAGTTCGCGTTCAGTAAGCGCTTCATTTAACGAATTGAGGGTATTAACTGTTTCTGACTGGGTTTCTAATGTTGGAATTGCTTTGACAAAGGCTTGCAATAAACTTTTTTTAAATATAGATGAGACTTGATCAGTCCTGCGATCATATAAAATCTCATAGAGAAGCATTCCAATGGTATTTCCTTCATTTAAAAACACTCGAATATAGCCCTGCTTCGCGGCCAATTTAAGCGCTTCAATTAATTGGATCATAGCCTGTGATTTTTTCCTTAAGGCTTGAAAACAAATGACTTTTAAGACCATCATTTCTAAAAGTACAGATACAAGCTTTCCCTTATCGGCTTTCAAAGATAATTCGGACAATAGCTCCAGCGCCTCTTCCATCTTGTTTTCAGCCATCAAAATTCTAACCCTAACACATTGCCAGCTTAGAAAATTAGTAATATCGAGTGCGGAAACTTTACTTGCTAATCTTTTTTCTATTTTCTCTGCTTGAAACACATTCCCGCGAACAAGAGCAAGCCGAGCCTGGCAAACTAAAACCTGTAAATCTACCCCCCGCGGAATAATGTTATTGTCAGCTATATAAACCGCCTTCATTATGAGCTCAGACGCTTCAGCATGCTTCTGTTGTGCCATAAGCAATTGCACTTGAGCAATATAGGCTTCGAGGAGCATATCAATATTTCCGGAAAGGGATAGTATTTTTATAGCTTTTCCTATATTGAAAGCCGCTTGCTCAATATTATTCCATTCCAATTGAACCCGTCCCAACCCGCTATATAGTCCACCGGCAAAACTATTGGTCGTGGAATCCTTTAAGGCCTGTTGATACGTCTCGACTGCATGCCTTAAATTTCCGTGAAGATATTGCATTAGACCAAGTTCATAACTGCAAAACAGAGAAACCTGAACAGATCCGTCCAATTCGGAAATAATTCTAGCCTGCATATACATTTTCTCTGCTTTTTCCAGACACCCAACGCGTTCATAAGATTCACCCAGGCTATGAAACAACAGACATTGCATCCACATGTTCTGGTTTGAAGATTCTTCAAATTCATCAAGCAGTTTATTGCAAAGCTGAATGCCTAAATCGTAATTCCCGCTTAATGACGCCCCCAGAGCTAGAATACATTCTGTCTCAATACGCGTATGTCCGGCTTTATCTTCTTCAAGGGGAAGCTCGTGAGTAAACCATTCAGAGCTATCCTTGGGGCACCCCAGGTAAATGAATGTCCAGGCAGCTAACTTGGAAAGGGCTTGATTGGCACGGATGGTTGCGGTTGGGATTTTTTTCAGCCACTTATAGATGGCATAGATATCCTGATGATAGGGAAGATTTCCAACGGATGATATCAAGTGAACGATGTAATCAATATCATTGGCACAGAGAGCCTGTTCAATTGCATCCGACATAAACCCATTTTTCTCAAACCACTTGCTTGCCCGTAGGTGTAGGTCGGTCTCCTGTAGGGGATGATATGCTTTAAAACGTTTTTGCAAGAAGTCTCTAAAGAAATGGTGATAACGGTACCAATCACCATCGTTGTCCAGCGGAATGATAAACAAATTCAGATGTTCGAGTTGTTCTATCAAGCTTTGGCTATGGTTTGTTTTTTTGATAGAGTCATATAAAGCAGAGTTAAAGCGATTAAAATTAGAGGTTTCGAGTAAAAAATTCGTGATTTCTTCAGTTAACCCGTCAAAAACCTCGGATAAAAGAAATTCTTCAATATAGCGATTGCCATATCGACTACCAGCTTTCGTTTTTCGGATATTTTCCCTTATGGACAAGGCCGAAAGCTGCAACCCTATAATCCAACCCTCAACATAATCCTGCAGAGCGGATATCTCTTCTGTAGATAGAGTTAATCCCATTTTCTCATTGAGGAAGATAGACGCTTCTTCATGACTAAACATTAGGTCGCTTGCCGTCAATTCCAGCAATTGATTCCTGGCTCGTAAACGGGCCAAGGGGAGCTGCGGTGTTACCTGTGTAGAAATGACAAGGTGGATTTCCGAAGGAATCAGGTCGATTAAAAAAGATAGGGATTTATGAATCTCTTTATTGTGTATGAGGTGATAGTTATCAAAAACAAGCACATAATGTTTTTGTGCCGAAGAAGGTTGAGCGACAATGCGTGAAAGGTAATTAATTAACACCGTCAAAAATTGTTCAATCGATTTTGAGTGAATCAACTGAAGGCTTGGATAAACGTCCTCTTTGATGCCTTTCCAAATTGAATCCATAGCAGTCAGTATATGTGCCCAAAAAAGAGAAGGATCATTATCAATTTCATTTACAGTGAACCAGACAATATCCTTCTGAGGTAGTTTTTGCTTTTTTAAGCCATTGCACCAATCGGCCAAAAGAATAGTTTTTCCGTATCCAGCCGCCGCTGAAACGAGAATTAGTTTATAATTGAAACCTTCGTGAAGGCGTTCCAGCAACTGAGGACGCTTCACAAAGTTAGGAGGCAATGTGGGTAAATGTAACTTTGAAAAAATCAGATTCTCGTTAGCTACTACATAATTGGATTCGTTGCTCGATTTTTCACAAGACATTTTCCGTCCTCCTAACTGGCTTCTAAATAATTTAACCTTAACAGGAATTCTATGAATGCATAGGATGCTCGAGTGGGAATGCTATTAAATTGTTTTATTAATTCGACGTGTTAATAAGATATCCTTTTGCTGGTTTCACAAAGAATAGGTGTTGAGTTTGTCCTGGATATACTCTTCTGAAATTGTGATTTTCCATTTTGTGGCAGTTAAAAACACCAAGAATATCCTATTATATAACGGAAAAGGAGGGATGACCGATGTTATTTTTTGGTTGCGGTGTTGCTATCGTCGTTGTTGCTATTCTTATGCTTATTGCCCTGGGGCTTGTATTCTAGATTTAATTTCCTAAAAATCGAATACGACCAGGCTAGAAAGGCCTGGTCTTGTCAATTAACACCCTGTGCTTTACAAAGCCATATCATGTGGTCAAAACCAGGTCCCCAATAGTCCTTTACCACTTTATAGGGTTCTCCAAATTTCCTTAACCATCTCTTCTGCGCACGTTTGTAGCCACTGTCTAGACAGAATTGCTCTATCCTTTGTTCAGAAAGGTAGGTTACCAAAGCATGAATCAATGCTGAACCTACACCTTGTCCTTGAAAACTTGGCAAGACGTATAAGCTGCCCAGTTCACCTATCCCATCAAGCTGATTTTCGGTACATTTTTTTATATCCTCACCACAGGGCGCAAAAGAGATCGTGCCAACAACAGTCTCCTCGAGTTTTGCAAGAAGAAAATAGGGTTTTGAATCCGTTGGGGTCATTGAGACGTCAAGCAAATGCTTCTTGTGCTCAATTTCCCTATGAATATCTTCTTTCAAAAGCCCAAGTCCCTCTTTTTCATAAGCATCAGGAATTGATGCTTCAAAAACCTGATAGGCTGCTTTAATGTCGGCTTGAGTGGGATTGCTTATTATTAAATTTTCGATTCTGATGTCCTCCCCTCTTTTCCTTCAGTATATATAAATTTCTAAACGTTTTAAATGAAATTTTATTCCTATTGAATATGAAACACTAGAAAATAGGCAAACCTTAACTGGAACTCTGTTCCCGATAAATACTAAAGGGATCCAAAGCACTTATCCGATTAATAAATCGTTCTTCAAACGAGTAAGGGAAGATATTCAAGCTCGTTTCATTGTCTCCTGAGAATTCTTCGATGTAGAATTCAGTTGTCACAAACCCTTGCTGACTCATGATTTCGAGGGTGACCAAGACACCCTTTTGACGTTGTCCTTTGTTCTGAAGCGTTTGGATAGGGTACCAGCAGTAGTCGTCGTCTAATATGACAAACTCGTTAAGTTCAAGTTTTTTAAACGTCTTCATACACTCCTTCATGTTCACCCGAGAACCGAAGGTTACTGGAAGGGCTTCTTCCTTGGAGTTAAGAAAGGTTATATTGACTCTTAAATTTTTAAAGGGCAACGGAAAACCCAGATAGACTTTTGAATCAACTAATCTTAAACAGGAGGATATTGCTGCAAGAGTTACAACACTTAGGCTTTGGTTTACTTTGTCAGCATCTATGATTTCAGGAACGGTCGGCAGCCTTCCCACTTTACTTGTAGTTTTCAGGTTGCCAAAAATCTTAAAAATAAAATAGAAGGTGAGAGAAAGTGAAAGGACTAAACCGCAGATGAGGTAAATGATTTCCTTATAGGGCCTATTTGAAACCATGTGGTCAAAAGCCATGGTGGTCCATACTAGAATACAGAACCCTAAGGCTATCTGAGCAAATCGAATAATGATGTTCGAAAAATCATGTTTCTCGTTAAGTATTTGCTCATAGAGTATAAATTTACGAAAGACTTCCTTCCCAATGGTGCCTTTCTCTAAAAATATATTTTTCTCGTAGGGCAAAGAAGCTAGGCTCCAGAGAATTTCACGACTACGCTGTACGTTATGTTGGCTATTCATAGAAATGAAAATGGACATGAGCCCGACTAAGGAAAAAATCCCCGACGTAAAACTGAGGATAATCGTAAGTGTTGAACCTGACATATATTTGTCTTCCCCTTAAACGCTAATATCTACTATTTACGAAGTCATGTTTATTAGCATTTCCTCGGGAAAGGGATATCATCCCAAAGCTAGAAGATGGGTTATTTGGATATCTGAAATACACTTACAGTATGTACCAATAGAAAATGAAGTGACTTTACTTTATAATGAGCAAGTTGTAAATCGTCTAATTTATTAAGGAGGAGACATCTTGCTAAAATCTAAAAAGTTCCTCGTTATCGTGCTAGCTCTTGTTTTAGTCCTGGGAGGCGTCGGCGGAGGTTACTATTACTTAAATGCTGCTAAATTAGGATATTTAAAAGCCGAGTCTAAGGGGTTGGAAACAGTACTAACCACTTTAACTTCATATCAAGGTGATTTAGGGAAATCTCTTGAAATTTATAACACTCCTTTGACAACCAAACAGGAATTAACATTAGGCTTGGAAAGTAAAGAAATGAATGAGCAAATTCAAATGATTGCTCAAATCTTAAAAATGAGTAAGGTCGAGGTTGAGTCTTTTCAAGATATGAAGAATAACCAAAACTATGTAAAAGCAACCATCACTCCTGTTGGAGCACAGCCCGTTGTGATGGAATCTTTCTCCGACAAAGAAAAATCCGGATATGGAATTCCTGCTTTTTACAACAAGTATCTGTATGCGAATGTAGCAGATAGAGAAAAAATAAACAAAGAACTTGGACAAACCATTCCTTCTAGAAATATCAATCCAAATGATCTAGTCTCTGCATTAACCGTCAATAAAGCAGAAGTAGAAGCTATCGGGAAAGAATATGCAAAAATTTATGCTAACAGCATCAATCGTAAGCAAGTTGAGGCAAAAAGTACGGAAGAAGGCAAACAGTACACCGTAAATTTTGATGATAAACAAGGGGAGCAATTCCTCACCAATTTCACTACAAAATTAAAATCAGATGATAAGCTGGTTGATTTGATTTTCACTCACTATGAGAAAGTCACAAATGTCTATAAAAATGCGGGAGTTCCCCTTGAAAAACCCCAATCTAAAGAAACTATCAAAAAGGAAATCGGTGAATATGCTGATAACCTTGTTAAAGACATGGACGAAAAAGATAATAGTCTAAGAATGCTTATTATTGTTGACAAGAACGGTAATATCGTTCAAAGGAACATGTCCTCAAGCAATAATAGTCCCGAAGATACAGACATCGTTAAAATCTTCAACAAATCTACAGTCGATACTACAGATATCCGAGTTCTCGTAGAAACCAGTGATAAAGAAACTTCAGTTAATGAAAGATTCGATTTCAATTACACCTTAAAACCTGAAGGCGATAGTAAAAAAGGAGCTGTCACCGTACTTTCTAAAAGCACTAGTAAAGAAAATCCTAAAAACAGTGAAATAGCAGTAAACTTCACGACGACTAAAAAGGATAAGGCCCAAAAATTCGACTCAACGATCCTCGTTAAGTCCACTGAAAAAGGTATAGCTCAAACTTTCAATGGAGGATTTACCTTTAACCTTGAAGAGACAAGCGACAAAACTGCAAACTTCGACTATGCTGTTAAAGCAAACTTAAATGCTCAAACTATGCCTGATTTAAAGCTTGTTTTAAGTGGTAAAGGTGGCTACGAAGTAGGGAAGACGATGACCCTACCTACAGTTAATGAAACCAATGCCGTTAACTTAGGTACGATTACAAAGGCAGACATGGAGAAAATCCAAGAAGAATTAGGCAAAGGGTTTGGCAATTATGTCATGAATAACCCTGTAATTCTTCAAAGTGTACTTGCAGGCATGTTATCTTAGTCTGAACAATGGGGCCGTGGTAAAACTTGATTTTCCTATAAAACAGATTAGTCCGTACCACTTCAACTTGGTACGGACTATTATTATGCGTGGTATCCCCTACTGAAGATCATTTTTTCTTCTGTTGAATTCCTCGGTATCAATTTCACCTTTAGCATAACGCTCTCTGAGAATAGTGAGCGCATTGTCGTTTTCGTACTTTGTTTCCTTAAGTACTTTTGATTTTTTTGAGTGGAAAACTTTATACAATACAACGATTATCACGATAAAGAAGAGCGCTTGTAGCAACATACATCCTAATCCGAACCACGGATGTGCACCATAACCATAACCGTATCCATATCCGCCCATCATTGAATTTCCCCATCCCATCATCATCAATTCCTCCTTTGGTGTTATTCGCTTTCTAGAACTCGCTTACGCTCATTAAACTCTGCAGAATCGATCTCTCCATGTGCAAACCGCTCCTTCAAAATTTCAACGGCGTTTTTCTTCTGATTATCTTTATAATCGTTTTGGGTATGACGGTTATAATTTGTATCCCAGAAATAGAATGCAATCACCAGAAGAATAATCCAGCCAAACATCATGTTAATCTTCCTTTCTAAGGGGGCATTTAGTATTTAATCTATACATATCTTACACCTTAGTTATGAAAAACTCATGAATGGATTGTGAACTAGTTATGAAAACAAAGGCGAAAAGAGTCTTATAGCTTTCTTTTATGGGTACTCATCATGGAAACCCACCACGCGACATAGAAAAGCGAAAAGTAGAAGGAATCGAGCCAAGCCCCTGCCCAGGGTGTAAAAAAGGTTGTCGTCAGCCACACATCCATCGGCATAATTCCCCCCTGAACTTGGGAGGTTACAGGAATAACCCACACCGTTTTACGGATAAGTTCTGATATGACATAAATAATGATCGGACTACTCCCTAAGAGGATGAAGGGCTTAAACAGCGTAACATTCTTTCTTAAGTCAATGAAGACATAAAGCAGAGCAACAAGTAGATAGGCCAATCCTGATGTGAATAAGACATAGGTACTGGACCAAACATTTTTATTAATGGGAATCCACTGATCTAAGGTTGTGCCTAAGAGAAGCAATAATACCCCACCCCCAAAAAGGGTAAGATAGGCTTGGGTATTTTTCTTATACGAATGGGATAAGATTTGTCCTGCGGCAAGTCCAAAGAGTCCTGAGGCTATGGAGGAAAATGTGCCGAGAATTCCTTCCGGATCCCACTCGGGGGTATAGAGATGTCCTTTGAGGAATTGTAGATCAATCTTTTGTAGGAGATTCCCCTGTTCTGGCACGGGAGCAAAGTTAAAGATCCAGGCATAAAGCAGGATAATTCCAAAAGCCAAAGAGAATTCTAGGGAAAGCTTCTTAAGCTGAGAATGACTCATCAGCTTTTTAAGGAACAGATAAATCGAACCAGTGCACAAGTAAACAATCGCTAATCGTTGAAGGACCCCCGGGATACGAATAACACTCACATCATAGAGAGGGAAACCATTGAGTAAGAGACCCAAGAAAAACAGGCCAATACTCCGGAGGAATATATACTTCAAAATGGCAAAACCCGTGTCACCTCGTTCAATTCGTTTATTGATCGCAAAGGGGACCGCTGTCCCCATAATGAGGATAAAGAACGGAAAAGCTAGATCTGCTATAGTCCAACCATTCCACGCGGCATGCCTAAGTTGGGGATATACGCGTAACGGATTTCCAGGGTTATCTGCCATAAGCATTAAAGCAATGGCAATCCCTCGAAAGGCGTCCATGGACAGCAAACGAGTAATCCTTTGAGGACTTACGTTTTCGTTTATTTTCATAATTCTTCCTTATTCCTTGTCAAAAGGTTTAAGATCCTTTCAACGGCCCGAAGATCAATAAATCGGCTTTCTCTCAGAATTTCTTTGCCTTCATGGATGATTAGAATCGTCGGTACTGTGAAAACCAGGAATTGACCTGTAACTTCCACTAACTCATCGATATTGATTTGGGCTACCTTGATGAAGTGATCCTCTACTAGATTTAGCAGTTTCGGTAAAATAGCATGACAGACATTACAGTTTCTAGAGCTGAAGTAAAGGATATACGTTTTCTCTTCTGCCATTAATTTTGCTAGTTGTTCTTTGGTTTGAATAATAATATCAGGTTCATTTCTCATTTCTTATTTCTCCTATTCAAGACCTTGGGCTTGATTCCGTGGCCCTAAATTAACTTGCGCTTTTCAAAAGGTGCTTTCGCAAAGGTGTCGCTCACTAGGACATTATCTCAAGGCTTAGATTCTTATTTTCTTGAGTTGCTGCTTGTAACACGCTCTTTAGGGTACTCCCATACTCCCCTAATTGTTTATCGAGAAGGTCGGGGTTCAGCAAGCGGATCTGTGTTGGACTTCCTATAGTCGTCAAAAGATCCCAAAGTGCATCTAAATTTTCACCATAGTAATCTGGAAAATTCAATTTTTGTTTTAAATACAGATGCGTCGCCTTACGGGAAGTCATTTCTTTCCCATCTAGAGTGATATTTCTCATACCCATTCTCCCTATCTAATACAGGTTTTTAAACGTCTTGTAGTGGTCGTTCGTATAATAGATCAAACTATCATTAGAGTACAAAATCCGCTCGCTTCCTCGATACCCTCCCTGATAATTCACATCACACTCATACCACTGTCGGCCAGATTTCTTCGGTAGTAGCCCTTCATAATTACCAAACTTATCTCCCCCGATTGATTTCTTATCTGTAACCTTCCAGAGGTTTCCTTTGTCACTATCCCAGCCTAACGCGAGAGCCTCACTCTTGGTGATATAATTCGAGGGTAACTTATGATAGGTATGAATATATTCAGCTACCTCTTCAGTTTTTGAATACACCCCATTTTCTACAATCTTTTTAACGGTGATCCTAGCACCATCTGTAACTTTGCTCTCCTTTTGAGGAGTGGTAGTGCTACAACCGCTTATCGTTAGGACTAAAAGTAAAACTAAGATAAGTAAGGCAGTTATTTTCTTCTTCATCCGATTTCTCCTTTAAACTCCTAGAAAATATTACTACTTCCATAGTAATATAGTTTAAATCTGATCTCAACGGATGTATCGATCTATCCAATCCATGCACGGGTCAGTATTTTGGAGATAATCTTTAAACGTTACTTCAAACTAGATATCTGGCATGAACGAAGGAAGTGTATCATCGTCTATGAGCTCGTAATACTTAGTTAAACAATCCTTTATCACCCATGTATTCTTTAGGTCATTATATCGCATATCATCTTTATTGGTCGAACAAAACTCTCTAATTTTTGTCCCAGACTTAATCCTTTAATCCTGGGAATACTGAGATTATCCAGAGCTGATCTTCTCACTTTCAGTAAGTATCGTTCTTTCCCTCATTTTTGAACCGCCGTTTTTGAGCAAAACCTAAATCATGATATCGAGGAGAAGACGGAATGAAAAATATGAAACGTTTTACATTTTGGCTATATATCCTTTTAAGCGCGTCGATTATCCTTGCTTCATTCGAAGAGATTTATCAAATTAACTGGCTCTCTTTCGGTATGTCGATTCTCACGCTGATATTTATGTCCATACCGTTCCTTATTGAAAAGCGATTTAGATTAGAATTCCCCCGTGAATTCATAAGCGTTTTATTACTTTTTTTCTATGCGTCCATGTTCCTTGGAACGGCAAATCATTTCTTTGTCCGGTTTTGGTGGTGGGACAAAATGCTTCATGGTTTTTCAGGGCTAATATTTGCTAATCTCGGATTTTTGATTGCTATGTATCTGGATCGCGGCCAGAAGCTAGATTCTAAGTTCAGACGTATTTTAGTTGCTTTATTCGCCTTTTGTTTTGCTGTTGCTTCAGGGGCTATATGGGAAATCTATGAATATTCAATGGATCAAAGCTTTGGGACCCTTTATCAAGGGGTTGGTATCGACGATACCATGAGGGATATCATTCTCGATACTCTAGGGGCTTTACTATTTGCGCTATTCCTTTACTTTAAAGGAATAGGAGAACTCAAATTGATCTCTGAAGGGGAAGGGAAAACTGAACATTAATAACTTATTATTTATAAATTTCATAAAGTAGGACTCCATCATAAAGCCAAAAATTTCACCCTTGATTTCTTCTTTTGGAAACCATATTATGGTATAATTTAGTTCTATCACCATAGTATAGGGGAGGTTCTCGATGAAAATAGCGGATGGAGTAGAAATGCTGGAGATTTCAGCAGTGATTATGGGTGCGAAAAATACGATTTACCCTACCCTTTTCTGGGATTCTGAGACTGTCATCTTAGTTGACACAGGATATCCTGGACAACTGCCTCTTATCCGCCAGGAGATGCAAAAGGCTGGTGTCCCTCTTGAACGACTCAACCGAGTTATTATCACTCATCAAGACATTGACCATATAGGTTGTTTACCTAATATTGTCGAGGAAGCTTCTCGAAAAGTTGAGGTCTTAGCTCATGAGCTTGAAAAGCCCTACATTCAGGGGGATAAACGATTACTTAAAATTACTCCTGAATCGATTAGGGCTGCAATGGAAGCTTTGCCACCTGAACTGCCAGAAGAGTTGCGTAAGGCCTTTAAAGCTCGGCTCGAAAACACACCTAAGGCGCAAGTGAATAGAACACTTGTTGATGGAGAGGAATTACCTTACTGTGGGGGGATTACTGTAATTCACACCCCCGGTCATATTCCAGGCCATATCTGCCTCTACCACAGCCAGAGTAAGACTCTTATCACTGGGGACGCCATGAACATTGTCGATGGTGAGTTAGTAGGAGCAAATCCTCAACATTCAAGTGATATGGACTCAGCCAAAACGTCTTTGAAAAAGCTCATACAGTATGATATTAAGGCTGTAATCTCCTATCATGGGGGCTTATATGTCAATAATCCCAACCAGCGGATCGCTGAATTGGTAAATGAATAGTGAAAAGGCATAGGAATGCTCATATGCACTCCTATGCCTTTTCCTTTTCCACTATAGACTCAACCGATCCTGAAGTTCTTTCCTCAATATATCCTTAGGAAAATATTGACCCGGGCATTCTGTCGCTGCTCCAGGGACTTCTCGATGTAACTCGATATCTTCGAGATTTAAATGGTAAGCTGCCATGAGGGACATGATCTTATCGATAAGGCCGTTGAACTGTGCATCTGGGACTTCCACGACTTGGCTAAAGTTCCCGACTAAGCAAATCCCGATTCCTAGAAAATTTCGATGTCCAGTAGCACAATGGGCCCCTGGTCTGTAAAGTGAGCGTCCCTCTTCACAGCGACCATCAGGTAGAATTACAAAGTGGTAGCCGATATCACTCCACCCTTTGGTGAGGTGCCACTCTCGTATCATGGCGGTATTTACAGGTAAGATGTCTTTCCCCCGGCGTACAGTGGTTGGGCTCGCGGAATGATGTATTACGATTTTCTGCCAGTCCATTTATTTGACCTCTCCTCTCACTTCTAGGACGGTTATGGCTTTGAGGTGGATTTCTTCCATGCCTTAACCCCCTTCCCCTCTTATTTACGTTCCTACTCTATGTCTTGTGATAAAGGAGGCGAGAGAGCTGCCAAAAAGGCAGCTTTTATAGTCACTGAATTATAGAAGGAGGGACGTTGGATCAGTGAAAATGACCCCCCGCATCGATATCCTCTTTAGCTTGATTCACCAGAGCTGTGATTTCCCCATCTGCTAACGGTTTGCCACTCTCTAACTGCGACAAAGTATCTTGAAAATATCGGATTAAAGTTTGGTTCAATTTGTGGTAAACGATATCAGCATCTTTGGGTTCTGGGTCTCTCCCACTCCAAATTCCGTTCATTTTGGCAAAGATATCGTTGGTAATCATGCTCATGATTAGAGCGAGAGAAGCAACTTGAGGATTGGCAAAACTTGCTGTCCCTTCATAGCTGGTAGACAATAATTTTAGTCGTCCTTCGGCTTGTAGGCTTTGATACGCTTTTGTCCCTTGTAAGATAATCTGAGGATGGTACAGAACGTTAGCTGTAATCGACAAATCCTTGAGCAAATCATTTCTTTTTAAAAATTCAAAATTTGTTCGGATATCTTTGAGGGAGGAATCCGGTTCAAACATAATAAACCCTACATTCGGTTCGATCCCATATTGACGGAGAAGCCGGATCGCCCGTTCATTTTGTTCAACAGTAGTCCTCTTATTCAGTCGCTGCAGGGATTCGTTTCTTCCGCTTTCCAGCCCAATCAGAATCTGATGTAAGCCAGCCTCCACCAAGGCACTGAGAGTCTCCTCTTCAATATCGTTAACACGCCCCTCAATTCCAAAGCGGATCCCCCTCTCTTTAAGTAAGGAAGCTAGTCGGAGTACTCGCTCTCGCCCGTGTTGGCCCGGACCGAAGAAGTTGGGATCAACAAAATAAAAGTTCTTTTGTCCATATCTGTCTATAAGTTGATCGATCTCGGCGATAATGTTTTCCGGTCTTCGACCACGCCAACAACCCGTCCTTCCGTAGTAGGGGTTAATATAACAAAAGGTACATCCCCCATAACAGCCACGACTGCCTTCGATATTGATTTCCGGTAGACGAAGCATAGCCTCCGAGTGAACCGGGTAAGGTAATCGATCAAGGTTTTCGATGACCTCCCGACGCTGAACATAACTCTTGCCTTGTTTGTCTTGCCAGGCCAGACCCGTTATATCGCTCAATTTAATCTGATCGAGTTCCTCTTTTGCCAGTTCAGCAAAGGTTAGTTCGGGCTCTCCGACCATAATAGAATCAATTTCCGGGCACTGCTGGAATATCTCTGGATAGGCAAAGGTGGGATAAAACCCATAGGCAGTGATATGTCGTAGTCCTTCTTTTTTAATAGCTTTCAGAAAGGAAAATAGGCTTTGGTTATTTTCCCAACCATAGACGATGTGGACCCCGAGGATATCGGGTGCAAAGCGACTTACGATCCTCGATATCTCAGTATACGAGGTTTTTTCGAGGTATCCCTCCACAACTTTTACCTCATGGCCCTGACTCATAAGCATTCCGGCGAGATAACTCGTGATTAGACTCGAAGAGAGCGGAGTATTGGCAATATCATTACACCGGTCTTGAGGGATCTTTCGTGGGTGCTCCAGTAATAGAATTTTCATTTCACATACTCACTTCCTGCCACATAAAGACGTTCTTCTGTAAATGATAGGTTTCCAGACGGTAACGAAGGGTTTCATAGTTCTGCGGGTTATAATAGACCGGATAAAGTAAGTCCGCTTTTGGATGGATGATCCCTTCTTTTCGAGCAAGCTTTTCGATCGGCGTTCCAGGAAAGATACGGATATTATTCAGCACAATGGTTCCCAGATTTCTTTTCGCGCTATGAAGCTCGTAAAGGCGATCAAAGAGACGTATTCCCTTTTCTATCGTATGCTCGTTTTCCCCGGGCACATTGACCATGAAATGATACATAGTACAGACAGTCGTTTGGGCCGCTAAGGCCGATGCTTTCAAGATATCATTTGTGGTTAGCCCCTTGCCAAGTACTTTCAGCGACTCATCACAGAGTCCATCGGGGGAGAAAGAAAAACAGTTGCATCCGGCTTTCTCAAAGAGTCGGATATTGCTTTCATCTAAATAATCCTCTCGGAAAAAACCGCTCCAGGTTATCCTAAGCTTTCGGCGAAGGAGTTCCTGACAGATCGTCTCCAAATGCCCTGCGGGCATATTAACCACAGGATCGTTAAAATGAAAGTTATTAACTCCATATTCCTTGTGCAGAAATTCGATCTCATCCACGACTGCGGCCGGTTGGCGACAACGCAGTTTTTTACCCTGGAGTCGTGGGTAGACACAATAGGTACAATGTAGAGAGCAGCCACGTTTGGTCTCAATCCCGATGGTTGGTACGTAGCTATTAATATCCTCATAACGCTTGGGCGATAAAAGTTCCCGAGCTGGGATTACATAACTTCCCATATCATAATCCATAGAAGGTGGATTAACATGGACTCCGCTTTCTTCCCTATAGCAAAGACCCTTAAGCTCCTTGAGGGCTGGAGGATTATTTAAGGAGGCCAGTAAGAGAGGAAACGTCCCTTCCCCTTCACCAACAACCCCATAATCAATTTCCGGTAGTTCAAGCATTAGTCGTTCAGGAAAGAGGGAAAATCCTGTTCCGCCTGCCAAGATCCAAGCTTCGGGCAGAAGGGCTGCTACCATTTTTACGACCGTTACAAAGGGAGGGACTAAGGAACTTGTCTTATTCGCTAAGGGATCGATATTGCGTAATGACAACCCAATGGCTTCAGGTCCTTCACTCAGCAGCTTGTTCTTCAAGGCACCAAAGGGGTCTGATTCAAGGTTCATATCCAATAACTCGACTTCAAAACCGGCTTTTTGCAAATGCGTAGCCAAGGTTACAATCCCGATCGGATAAACTCGTTCTTGGGAGACCCCTTCAACGGAAGGGGTCTGCACCAAAAGTATGCGCATCGTCATCACTCCAAAAGCAAAATCGCAAAGTACTTAACGAAATCCCGGCCCTCTGTCAAGGGGCGTAGGGCAATGCCCGCTTTTTGTACGGTTGAAAAAACATCAATTCCCGATGCCTCCATAGACGGCCGGGCCTCCTTTGTATTAATGCAGCCTTTTTCCCCATTACATTTTTCGCAGAGGGTGCATGGTCCTGCCCAAAGCGCAAATGCTTTATAATACCCTGCCGTAAAAGCCTCCTTCTCCGCCTTGAGCACCAGCCGCTGAAACGATGACGTGGGTGGTGTTCCTTCCAAGAGTAGACCATGAGTGTAGTCCTTGAGCATTTCCTTGGTCTTTTCTGCGGATAAGCTATTCGGCGGGCAATGCGGTTTACCGTAACTGCTACATCCAAATTGGCAGCGCAGATCAGTCCATCCCGGAATCTGAATATTCTCCACAGGGAATATGCGCACACTACTAAACCCTTGTCTTTGGATTCGGGCCATGAGCTGAGTTTTTGAGTCCAAACAAAGATTTTGCAAACAGTTCTCATCTTTGGCAGCAAAGATGAGAGCAGTATCTGAGTGAAGAGGTAGCATTTCAGTAACCGAAAGATTCCGTAGCCCTAGTTGTTCTCTTATCCACTGGGCTTCATAGACCTTACCATTATAGGTATTCACGAACATATTTATATCGAAAAGAGCCGCCTTTTCTGCAAAATGTTCGTGAAAAAAGTCATGAATGAGTAACAGCCCGTCTGGTTTTAGGCAAGCGACTGCCCGATCCAAAACTTCTCTAATCTCAGCCTCGGCATAAGCGTGGACAATATTCGAGAGGATAACTAGGTCATAATGCTCTTTCTTTAGAGGCCAGGGTTCGAGGATATTGGCTGAACAATATTCGAACCTGTCGCTATGTTCGGTCACTTCAAGCTGTTCTTGGGCATAGTCGAGCACTTCAGGAATATCCATCAAAGTGGCTCGGGCATCGGGAAAATGTTCGAGTAGCCTGATAGAAATCGTTCCTGGGCCTGAGCCTACGTCTAGAATTTCCCCTAAGGAGTCCAGTTTAGCTAAAAAAGGCAGGAGCTCCTTGACCTTGTTTTCTGCCACGCAGTCCATCGCCCGCCCATACTGTCGTATGCGTCGGACCACTTTCTCTTGGCCCTCATCTTTTCGGGTATACCTCACCCTGCCGCCCATCTTAAGGCAACGGCGGAGACTTCGCCAGTTGGGAAAGAGGCGTTTGCGCCATAAGATGGATTCTCCTTGGTAGTTCTCTTTACCCTTGACTAGGTACTCCTGTGAAACCCTAGTGTTAAAGTAAACTTCCCCGTATTGATCCAGTAATCCCAAGGCACAGAACGCTTGGAGGAAACGCTGAAGACCACTTGATTCTAAATCCAAAGATTCGGCAAGTTCCTTTAAACGTTTCCCTTCTGGTTCCAGAAGCGTAAAAATATTCAGTTCCACCGCTGTGAAAAGAGCCTCAGAGTACCAATACCCTGTAGCTAAATCCTCGAGGTATTGTGGACCATTCAATTGAGGATCATTGGTCTGAAAAGGTAAAGATTTTCCGGTCATGCCCGACCCAGCCCAAAATATTCGGCAGCAACCTGAGCAGCACATCCGGTTCCACAGACTGTACAATTGTGATCCGAATGGGTATCTCTGGCAGCAGCCTCCAATCGATCGGGATACAAGGCAGCCTTTATTTGCCTGTCCATATCCAGGGCAACTCGGGCCCGGGCCATTTCTAAGTCTCTCTCCCATGCTTGCTTATTCCCTCGAGCAATATCTGCGATATGAGCTGCCATTCGGGTTGTGATGACTCCGGTTCTTACGTCTTCCTCGGTTGGTAACCCGAGGTGTTCCGCGGGAGTCAGATAGCATAAAAAGTCCGCACCACTGGCTCCAACCAAAGCACCGCCGATTGCCCCAGTAATATGGTCATAACCCGGAGTTACATCTGTGGCAAGAGTTCCTAAGAGATAGTACGGAGCATTATTACAGAGACTTTTTTGCACTTTCACCGTTGCTTCTACGTGGTTGAGGGGGACATGACCCGGTCCTTCCACCATGACTTGAACACCGGCTGTTTGAGCTCTCCTTGTAAGCTCTCCCTGAATAATCATCCCTTGAAGTTGGGCTCCGTCCAGTGAATCGGCAATACTGCCGGGGCGAATGGCATCCCCGAGGCTTAGAGTTACATCATAAGCTTTCAGAATTTCTAATACACGATCATAATGTTCATAGAGGGGATTTTCTTTCTGGTTATGGAGCATCCAGCCTGTAAGGAAGGAACCACCCCGGCTTACGACATCAGTTACCCTGCCGGTTGTCTGCATTCTTTTGATTACGTCGAAATTCAGGGCACAGTGTATCGCCATAAAGTCTATACCATCAGCCGCTTGTTTTTCGATTACCTGAAGAATCTCCTCTATTTTCATCTCCACGACGCTTCCGTATTTTTCAATCGCTTCAATCCCCGCTTGGTAGATTGTTGTGCAGCCAACCGCTACATTTGCAAGGGATAGAGTCTGTTTTCTCATGCCGTCAATATCTGATCCCGTACTTAAATCCATAAAGCTGTCACATCCGGCTTCTTCAGCTATAGCAAGCTTTCTGGCTTCCATTTTCATGTCTTCACGGTCGCTTGAGGTACCGATTAGAGCATTCGTTTTAATCCGCAGTCCTTCTCCAATACCACAGTAATTAAATTCCTTCCGGTTTTTATTTCTGGGGATGACGATTCTCCCTTCTGCTACTCCTTGGCGGATAAACTCTACGTCAACATTTTCCTTCGCTGCGACGGCTTCCATTTCCTCAGTAATAATTCCTTTACGTGCTCTTAAAACCTGAGTCATAATATCCCACCCTTTCCTTCATTAACAGCTATGTTTTGGTGTTTTTAGATACTTCGATACGATCTCCATCGCACAGTACTTTCCGCACATGGCACAGGCTGAAGATTCACCATTGTTCCGGGTTTTTCGAATCTCTGCGGCTCTTTGCGGGTCAATAGCAAGTTCTAACTGTCTCTTCCAGTCGAGCTTTTTCCGTGCGATAGACATTTCTAAATCCCATTGATGAGCTGACTTCAATCCTTTGGCCAAGTCACCTGCGTGGGCAGCAATACGAGCAGCGATGACTCCCTCCCGTACCTCGTTGACACCGGGTAACCCGATATGTTCCGCTGGAGTCACATAACAGAGAAACTCTGCCCCAGCCCAAGCACTCAGTGCCCCGCCGATCGCTGCATTAATATGATCATAACCGGCAGCAATATCGGTTAGCAGGGGCCCGAACACAAAGTAGGGTGCGCCCTTACAGAGGCTCTTCTGCAAAGTAACTGTTGCCTTGACATGCTCGAGGGGCATATGTCCAGGGCCTTTAATCATGATTTGAACCCCTGCCTCGCGGGCACGCCTGACCAGTTCTCCCAAAACCACCAGCTCTTGTACCTGAGCTCCGTCTAGGGAATCTGCTAGGCACCCTGGCCTCATGCCATCCGCAAGACTTAAGGTCACATTATATTTTTTGGCAATTTCCAGGACACGGTCATATTGTTCGTAAAGGGGATTTTCACATTGGTTGGCGATCATCCAACCGATTAAGTGAGATCCTCCGTAACTTACGAGGGGATCAATGCGGCCTTCGCTTTTTGCCCGTTTCACAATATCCATGGTCGTTCCACAGTGCAATGCGAGGAAATCAACCCCTTCTGCCGCAT
Source organism: Desulfitobacterium elongatum (assembly GCF_055378975.1). Classification (NCBI taxonomy): domain Bacteria; kingdom Bacillati; phylum Bacillota; class Clostridia; order Eubacteriales; family Desulfitobacteriaceae; genus Desulfitobacterium; species Desulfitobacterium elongatum. The sequence continues at coordinate 2,917,065 of NZ_AP038772.1, forward strand.
GGCGTTCGATAACCTCAAACATCTCTTCAACACCCATTTTCACACTCGAGCCGTACTTTTTCACGGCTTCAGCCATCGCTTGATAGACGGGTAGGGTTCCTACTGGTACAGTAGCGGAACTTAAGGTTTCTTGGCGCATTGCATCAATATCACCGCTGACACTAAGGTCCATTAGGGCATCTGTACCTACTTCTAGAGCGGTTCTGATTTTTTCAACTTCCCCACTGATTGTGGCCTCGCTTCCATACAGACCGATACTGGCACTGACCTTCGTACGCAGTCCTTTGCCAATTCCAACCGGAACGATATTCTTATGGTTGATATTACCGGGAATAACAATCGTACCCTCAGCAACTCCTTGCCGAATAAATTCCGGTGAGACTCCTTCCCTAGACGCCACCTGTTCCATTTCAGGTGTAATGATTCCCTTTAAAGCGCTAGTCAATAAACTCATAATTGTCCTCCTCTTTGATTTAATTATTTCTTATATTATGGAAACCTTTGAATCGGTTCCCAAAAGTTGCACAGGGTAAACACCGTCAAAACAGGCTGTGCAAAAATCGTGGGGTCGCTTCAATACTCGAAGCATTCGTTCTAAATCGAGATAATGAAGACTATCTGCCCCGATATGAAGTCTAATCTCTTCGATAGACCTGCGAGCAGCGACGAGTTCTCCAGAGGATGAAATATCGATTCCGTAATAACAGGGATAGCATAGGGGTGGAGAAGCCACTAAAAAATGGACTTCTTTTGCCCCTGCCTCCCGTAGTATACGGATGATGTGACTACTGGTAGTTCCCCTCACAAGTGAATCGTCTACAATCACTACCCGTTGACCCTGAAGTATCTCATCGATAGTATTAAATTTCATTCTGACAGCTTGCTCCCGGTTTTTTTGCCCAGGCCTTATAAAGGTCCTGCCCATATAGCGATTTCTGATCAAACCTTCCCGGAAAGGCAGACCGCGCTCTTCAGCATATCCCATCGCCACGGCCATTCCAGAATCTGGGACAGAAATTACCACGTCCCCCTCCACCGGAAATTCTTTAGCCAGTTCCCTGCCAAAATCCCGACGAACTAAATTGACAGTTCTACCGTCAATTACGCTGTCGGAGCGAGAAAGGTAGATATATTCAAAAATACAGAGGTGGCGGTTACCCGAGCTAGAGCGCGTAGGTATAGAATGAATTCCATTTTTGTCTATAATCACGATCTCCCCGGGTTCAATTTCCCTGATAAATTCTCCGCCCACAGTTTCGACGGCACAGGTTTCAGAAGCAAGTACATAGCCTGATTTCGTTCCTTTTAATTTTCCAAGGCAGAGGGGCCGCATTCCGTATGGATCCCGCAGGCCGATGAGACTGTTTTTTGTCATCACGACTAGAGAAAACGAACCGGAGATTTCACTCATACAGAGTTCTAGGATCTTCTCTAAGGGAAGTTGTCTGTACTTAGCCATAAATCCAAAAAATATTTCACTATCGGTACTGATTTCCTTAGATAAACGAGTCGGTTCCAATCTCTTTTTCAATAGAGAGACATTGGTTAAGTTGCCGTTATGAGCGAGAGCCACACTCCCCCTATAATTCCTGTACAATAAAGGTTGAGCATTGACCTCTGAACTATCGCCTGAGGTGGAATACCTGACATGACCAATCGCTATGCCCCCTTTTAAGGTGCTTAAAAGATTTTCATTAAAAACGTCTGTTACTAGCCCCATTTTTTTGTGTAAATGAATTTCCGTCCCATCGGAGATGGCTATGCCTGCACTTTCCTCTCCTCGGTGTTGTAGAGCGTTTAAACCAAAATAGGTTTTAAAGCCTACCTCATCACCAGGAGAATAGATACCGAATACACCACATTCATCTCGGGGCTTATCATTAGATTCATCAAGGTACATTTTTTCTTCCCTCCCTTGTGACTTCGTTTATCACCTAAATTGAACGAGGAACATTTTTCGATTAATGACCAGAGGCTAATGAAAAAATAGATAACAAAAAAATCCGCAACCCTAATAGGGTGCGGATTTTTCCATCATCCTCACTCAAGCCGACTTATACGCGAAGCCGACAGTTCAATTTTACAGGCAGGTCTCCTGACTCAGGTTCACGGCCTTTTGCCTCCTTCCTTCTTACAAAGTGGAAATGGCAAAGGCTCCCCTTTACAGTGGCGGGTCCGTCCGGGAATTCCACCCGGTTCCCTATTCTCCCTCTCGGGCACCTGTAAAAATATAGTGAATTTACTTTAGATAATATTCTCATTTTTCAGACTTGTCAAGACTATTCTTATATAATTTACCTATAATTTATATCCTAAAACCACAAAAGGCTTAAGCATGCGTCATATGCACTCCTAAGCCTTTTCCGTTTTCCACTATAGAGTCAACCTATCCTAAAACTCTTTTCTTAAAGTGGCGACTTGTTCTACAGACATCGATTCTTCTTGAGCAGATAAAGCGATCGTATCCATGATGGCATCAAGCTCTATTACGGATTGCTCAAGGGTCTCAAATTCTGATTCGACTTTATGGGACATTTCCTTACCCTGTGTCACTTGCTTTTCTCCAGTATTCATTTTTTCAACCGCTTCAGCGACGACGGCAAAGCCACGTCCCTGTTCTCCTGCCCGTGCCGCTTCGATGGCTGCATTCAAAGCCAGTAAATTCGTTTGCTCGGCGATACCAGAGTCTCTTTGAGGTACTGGAAAAATGATAAGCGGGCTGTACGCCCGCTTAATCTTAATCTTATCCTTATACGTTTACTGACTCACACACATACGTTTACTAAACTCACACTACGTTTATTTACTCACTCGTCTTTTCCCGAGCTTCTTCTTTCGACCTGTGACGATTTCTACTCGGAAGCCTTTTCGGCTCTGCCGAACTGTAGCGGCCATAAATCCAAGAAACATCACTGCCCATACGCCGCCAGTCACGATGGTTCCCATCAGAATCCGTAACGTTGTCGGCCACAACAAGGGTCGGCTCAAGAGATACAAAACATAAAGGATAGCTGACAGAAACCCACCTTCGAAGGTTATCGGCGGGAGTTCCTGAAGAAGAGAGACCAGCTCTGCCGGTCGAAAAAGATAGACGATGCCCACTGCTAATAAGAGGATAAAAAACAAGTTAATAAGATACATAAATAGGGAAGCTCCGGGTGAAATACGCTGTTGGGGAGTGTCTGGATTATAGCGGCAGTTATTAATGGAGTAAAAGAGTCCGATCGCGCTTGACCCCAGGGAGAGAAGCACCGCCCCTATCGCCAGAGCAAAAATCAAGGTAGTAGACATACCGATTGCATAGGATGTCCCGACTAACAAGACTTCCATTAATAACAACGTCGGAAGAACGGCTGCTAGCAATTTCCCCCAGACCACTGGCCATCCCGCAAGGGGAACGCTATTTAATAGCCAGTCAGATTCTCCTTCGCGACCGAATGATTGCAAAGCCATGTTACCGCTGAACATGACGGTGTACATAATCAATACGGTTATTAAGGAAGTGCGGCTTGAATCGGCATGGGAAAACATGAATTGGGCCACAAAGAAGAGCATGATAATCAAGGGCGTCAAATAGCCAAACCATTCCCGGGTGTCACGCTTCATATAAAGTAAATCTTTCTTAGCCACTGCCCACATTCCCAGCCAAGGAGAGCCTACACCGATGACCTCTTCCTTAAATAGTGAAGATAAAGCCTTTCCCTGCAGGCGATGCTCTTCCCCTTGCACGACGGTAACCCGTTTTTTACGACGTCTACCCCCTTCTCCTTGACTCAGTGATATGAAGCCCTGGCGGAATCCCCGTTCAACAAGCTTGAAAGCCATCATAAACAGGAAAGCGCCCACGAAGAAGATCAAGAGGCTCCAGCCAAGTCCGGCGAGGAAGTTCCCTGAAATCCCTGCAATTAAAGCTTCTGAGCCCCATCCCCAGGGGAAGAAGTCCATCACTTTGAGCATCTGTTCTTGGCCTGCTAGCCAAACGCCTATGTTTAACTTATCTTCATTATTTATCACCATGCTCGGAAGCTGAAAAACCAAGGCAATCAGAATGCCTGCCAAAGCCCCGATAAAGCCAACGGCTTCCTTACTCCGATGTGGCGGGACAAGACGCATCACCAGCAGGTTGAGGAGTTCAGCTACAGCGGTACCTATCGCCAATAGCCCAAGACCCACCAAGAAAACCAAAAGGTAGAAGGTGGCTCCCGCTTGAAAAAATAGCCCACAAAAAACTCCCGGTAAGAAGACAAATAAAAGTGCTGTCAATACGTTACTTCCGATCACTGACAGAGATTTTACGGCAAAAACGACCTTGAGGGGGACGGGTGCCATGAATAGAAGCTCTAAATCCTCGGACATATAAAGGGCAGCAAAGGCTGCCGTAATGCCAAAAATGATCTGGCTGATCAAGCCACCCATGAATAACAGGGAAAGGAACCCTTGGACCGTTTGGGGTGACATCGTTTTCAAAGACCCATAGGCAGAAAAGCCTAAGGAAACTAAGAGGGAGAGCAATCCCAACAAAAGGACTACCATTCCGATTAACGCACCCTTCGGCCGATGTCTCATCTTATTCCAAGCTACTCGCAGTTGGTTTCTCAGTAACAACTTAAAATCTTGGACAAAGGATTGTTCCTGCGGTGGATCAGTAAGGGGAGGAGGTAAAATGATGTGCACGGGTTTATCCCTCCCCCAGACTATTGATTAACTCGGCATTTTCGTGACCGCCTGTGAGTTCCAGGAAGATATCTTCCAAGCTTTCTCCACCGTGCCCAACCTTCTGACGCAGTTCCTCAGGACTACCCTGAGCAATCAGCTGTCCTTCTTTGAGAATAGCGACACGGTGGCACATTCTTTCTGCAATCTCCAAGATATGGGTCGAGATAAAAATGGCCGCCCCCTGCCGAGCCATCTCCTGCAACACGTCCTTTAAAAGGCGAGCACTAGCAGGATCCAAACCGACCGTAGGTTCATCGAGAAGGATGACTTTGGGCTGATGGATGAGTGCTGACGCCAACACCACCTTTTGACGCATGCCGTGGGAGTAACCCTCCAATAGCTCATCTGCTCGGTCTGAGAGACCAAACAAACTCAAGAGCTGTTCCGACCGTTCCTCGATGCTCTCTTTAGGCATCCGATAAAGGGAGGCGATAAGCTGTAAAAATTCCCGTGCCGAAAGCTTACCATATAATTTAGGCTGATCAGGCACGTAGGCCATCAAAGACTTGGCTTGAGTGGGCTGTTTGCTGATATCGTAGCCGCAGATAACGGCTTCTCCTTCACTGGGCTCCATTAGGCCAGTTAACATTTTGATGGTGGTTGTTTTGCCTGCACCATTCGGTCCTAGAAACCCGAAGATTTCTCCGCTCTTGACCTCGAGGTTAAGTCCTTTAACCACCGAGACTTGCCCATATCTTTTAGTGAGTTGCTGCGTCCTAATCAGGACACGATCCATAAATAATGCCCCCTTTTCGGTTCCCTATGGTTACTTGATAGGCTCTTTCTTAAGGCTCTTACTCTATCGAATTTTCGCTCCAAAAGGTATAAGCCCCAACATAGCAAATTTAAAGTGCTGAAGTCCGAAAGGTATACCAATAATCGTTAGGCAGAAGATTACCCCGATAGCAAGATGACTCAAAGCCAATTCCCATCCAAATACGATAAGCCATAGGATATTCATCAGTAAATCACCGACTCCAAAATGGCCAAGTTCTATGTCTTTTCCAAAGGGCCATAATACAAACTGGGCTATCTTGAAACATTGAAGGCCAAAGGGTATGCCAATAATCGTGATACATAATATAAGACCTGCTAAGGACCATGCAATAGCTGCAAGAATTCCCCCAAAGATTAGCCAAATCAAATTCCCAATAAAATTCATGATCTTCCTCCTTAGATCTTAATCAAGACGCAGCGCCCATTTAGGACAAACCGACGTACAATAGATTATGACTTACCTTAATGCGTCATATCCTTTATCATGATTATATAATTAAATTCTATGTGTTCTCGCCAAGTCCTTCAACCATCGGCAGATTCTCTCTTTGAGTTCTTCTCGAGTGATCCCTTTTTCCCCAATCAAACTCTTTATTCGTTTAAGTCCGTGTAGTAAAGCTCGTGCTCGGAGGAAAAGCACAACAAAAAAGAGGTCCAAATGACCTCTTTATCTTAACTAATATTTTCGAAGAAACACAGGAGGTTTACCAAACCATTCCCTTCGAATTAGGGTGTGGCATAGATTGAAGACTTTCTCAACGTCTTGCGTGGTATGAGCTAAAACACGCAGAGAGAAGCCCGATACAGAAAGCAGAGATAACCCATATTTGGACGTTAACTCCTTACTTTCTAGTAAATCTCCTAACCTTGATAAGAAATCAGCATCTGCCCTATCGCCTATGACCAACATCGTTCCAAAATGGGTATACCCCTCTAAAAGGCCGATCTCACGTATACTTTGACTCCTAGGTGTCAGCCTCATATGATCTGCTACGACCAAACTCTCCCCTAAATAGACTTCAGTATTTAAATCGAGTAGGTCGTAGGAAAACAGTGTTCCTTCTGAATCCCATCCGGAGGTTATAATATCTGTCGTAATATAACAAGTCCCTTGTTCCATATGTACGACAGTTTTTTGCTTATACCTTGAATTCCGATAGCCGATAATTGGATCCGGCAGATACTCTAATATACTACCCTCAGTTAGCGTAATATTAACTTCCTGGAAAACAGGTCTGTTCGGAGTTTTATAGATTTTCGTCGCCGATTGGGTGGTTAGCAATAACTCAGCCTGCTTGGATAACTGGATTTCGATTTTATATCGATCTCCATCCACATAGCCGCCCCCAGGATTCATGATGTAATAGCAGGCCTGTGCGTCATTTTGTAGATAGAACGGACTCATCATTTTAAAGGCTCCATAAAAATAAAGGTCTTCGGCGACGGTCTTTCCTCGTTTCTTTTCTGCCGCCAATTGCAGGTAACCCGTCCATTGTTCCATTCTAGCCTAGCCCTTCCAAGAGAACATTCTTTTTGATCCAATCCACAACGTACTGAAGACCTGTATCGTCTTTTAAATTCGTAAAAATAAAGGGCTTATTCCCTCTGAATTTATTCGTATCCGCTTCCATTACCTTGAGATTTGCTCCCACATAAGGAGCCAAGTCGATTTTATTAATGACAAATAGATCCGATTTTATCATTCCTTGACCGCCCTTACGCGGGATTTTCTCTCCTTGTGCGACATCGATGATGTATATCGAAAAGTCTGCTAACTCAGGACTAAAGGTGGCTGCGAGATTATCTCCACCACTTTCGACAAAAATAATCTGTACATCGGGGTGACGCCTTGTTAATTCGTCAACCGCCGCAAAGTTCATCGAAGCGTCTTCTCGGATAGCGGTATGAGGACAGCCCCCCGTTTCCACACCAATAATACGGTCAGCTGCTAACACACCATTTTCCATTAAGAATTTGGCATCTTCTTTTGTGTAAATATCATTCGTAACGACCGCCATGCTGTACTGATCCTTCATGGCGCGAGTTAACTTTTCGACGAGCATTGTCTTTCCGGCCCCTACTGGACCCCCTACTCCAATTTTTATTGGCTTCATCATGGTTCCTCTTTTCACACCTATTGCCTAAGACATAAAGATACGTATGTTTAATCGTTCATGTCTCATTTGAGAAATTTCAAGGCCTGGCGCGGTTATCCCAAAATCCTCGAGAGTAAGTGTCTCAATAACTTCACAGGACTCACGAATTAAGGTTGCAGACTCTTTAATCAGCTGCTGCCCTTCGGTCTGACCGAGTGGAATTCCCCGAACGGCATTTTGGATGAGACTCGTAAGCGAAGAAAACAAGTAACTCGATACGGTCGTTGCCTTGGGAATATGAAGACCATGCGCGATCAGGGCAAAGGCGAGTGCTGGGTGACTATGACAGGTTCTAGCTTTGACCCGTTCCCCATACTCAGATAGGGGTAGGGAGGGGTACAGTTGATTTCCTAAGGTCAACAACCTTTCACCCATCCTTCTACTTCCTTCTCTACTCTCTTGGGCGAGAATCACAGCGACTAACCTCTGATCGAGCTTCCAGATATCCTCCAACCGATTGTCCTCCAATGCTTCATACGCTAACCGGCAGGCAAGTCCATCGGTATACACGAGCTGCTCCCGAAGGAATACTTCAATCCACTGAGACAAGGACGCCTTATTATGCACTAGATCCTCTTGAATATAGGTCTCCAGACCAAAAGAATGGCTAAAAGCCCCGGTCGGCAGGTTAGAGTCACAGAGCTGAAGCAAGGCTAATAGGTTATTATCCATGACTATGCCCTATGTGACGAAAAGCCTTCTTCACTTTCTTGCTCTCTCGAGAATAAGGAATTCTCGCTTCCTTTAATAAGTCTTCGATAAGATAGTCATATTGGACTAACATGGTATCCCCTTCAAATTGGGCAGGGAGATGGCGATTTCCGATGCGATGGGCGACCTCTCCCATTTGCTGCACACTCGTTGGACGAATTATAAGCAAATCCTCGGGCAGGACATCGACCACAATGATGTCATGCTCATCCATATAAAGTATATCTCCCGCAGAAAGGTCCTTGGGTTCGGCTAAGCGAAGTCCGATTTCCCTGCCATGATCAGTAACTACTCTTTGGATTCTCTTGACCAAGTCTGAACTTTCTAGATAGACTCTCTCCACATGGCGGTTCTGTAAAAGCCCTTCTGGAATTTCATTGATATGGGCTACGATCTGTTCTACAATCACTAAACAACACTCACCTTAAAATAAGAAATAGCGCTGAGCTAACGGGACCACATCGGCGGGTTCGCAGGTGAGGAGTTCATTATCGACTCTCACATCATACGTCTGTGGATCTACAGTAATCTCAGGTGTCTCAGAGTTATGCTTCATATCTTTTTTGGTTAAGTTTCGAATACCATGAACAGGAAGTACAATCTTTTCTAGCCCTAAACTTTTATGAACGCCAAGCTCATAAGCAATCTTAGAGACAAATGTGATTGAATTCCTCTGGATGGCTTTGCCATAAGAAGCGAACATAGGGCGATATAAGACGGGTTGAGGTGTAGGTATCGAGGCATTGGGATCTCCCATGATGCTATAGGCGACCATTCCATTCTTTAAGATCATCGAGGGCTTCGCTCCGAAAAACGCCGGTTGCCAAAGCACCAAATCGGCATACTTGCCAACCTCTATCGATCCCACATAAGAGCTAATTCCATGAGAGATAGCTGGGTTAATCGTATACTTCGCAATATAGCGTTTTGCTCGATTATTATCTCCTACGTGACCCTCATCTCCGGCTAATTTACCTCTTTGTTTTTTCATCTTGTCCGCAGTCTGCCAGGTTCTTATCACCACTTCGCCAATTCTCCCCATCGCTTGAGAATCAGAGCTCATCATACTGAAGATACCCATATCATGTAAAATGTCTTCTGCCGCGATGGTCTCTTTGCGAATCCTCGAATCGGCAAAGGCTACATCTTCGGGAACATGACTCTTTAAATGGTGGCATACCATCAGCATATCCATATGCTCATCCAGCGTATTGACGGTAAAAGGACGAGTCGGGTTAGTCGAGGACGGTAAAATATTAGGATAACTCGCTATTTTGATGATGTCTGGAGCATGTCCACCTCCAGCACCTTCCGTATGAAACGTGTGGATAACCCTTCCATCGATCGCAGCGATGGTATCTTCGACAAAGCCACATTCGTTGAGTGTATCCGTATGTATGGCGACTTGAACATCATATTCATCAGCAACGCACAGAGAATGGTCAATCGTAGAGGGAGTAGCTCCCCAATCTTCATGGATCTTCAGTCCGATGGCCCCTGCACGAACCTGCTCCGTTAACGCTACCTCGGAGGAGGAATTTCCTTTGCCGAGAAAGCCGATATTGATCGGAAATCCTTCAGCAGCCTCGAGCATGCGGTGCATGTGCCATTCCCCAGGGGTACAGGTTGTAGCCTTTGTCCCTTCTGCAGGACCCGTTCCCCCACCGATTAAAGTGGTTACTCCGGAGGCCAAAGCGGTCTCGACTTGCTGTGGGGAAATAAAATGGATATGTGTATCTATCCCACCTGCGGTTACAATCAGCCCTTCCCCTGCGATAATTTCTGTCGAGGCACCAATGACAAAATCTACGTCCTTCATAATCAGCGGATTTCCACTTTTGCCGATTCCTGCGATCTTACCATCACGGATACCTATATCGGCTTTGTAAATTCCGGTGTAATCAAGAATAACTGCGTTCGTAATTACCAAATCCATCGCACCCTCAGTACGGGTCATCATCGGATCTTGTCCCATTCCGTCACGAATGACTTTGCCCCCACCAAAGACGACCTCGTCCCCATAACTCGCGTAATCTTTTTCGATTTCTATAAATAGATTCGTATCACCCAAGCGAATGGCATCACCAACAGTGGGGCCGAACTTTAAAGCATATTGTTCTCTAGACATAGAAAAGCTCATATCTAATCCCTCCTAATCTAAGGGTCCATCTATTTTGTTGTTAAATCCGTATACCTGACGTTTCCCAGAATAGTCTACCAGTTGTACCTCTTTGGAATCGCCCGGTTCAAAGCGAACGGCGGTCCCTGCTGGAATATCTAAGTGCATTCCTATCGTCTCTTCTCGATTGAATTGCAAAGCAGAGTTTGCTTCATAAAAATGAAAGTGTGAACCCACTTGAATCGGACGATCCCCTGTGTTCACTGCTTGAAGGATGATCGTTCTTCTTCCTTCGTTACAAATAATGTCGTCATTTTTTAGAATATATTCTCCAGGCCGCATCTGAACTGCCTCCCCTGTTCTATTTTATCCGATGACTAATCGCCACTAAACTCCTGCTTCTTAAATCGAGATAAGTGGCGCTAAGTCCTTGGATAAGGGTAACTAAACTTCACTTGAAGTAAGTTTACTTTATGGGTTGATGTACTGTAACCAGTTTTGTGCCATCTGGAAAGGTCGCCTCGACTTGAACATCGTGGATCATTTCCGGAATTCCTTCCATGACATCTTCACTGGTTAATATCTCTCTTCCTAACCGCATTAACTCAGGAACTGACTTACCATCCCGAGCCCCTTCCATCACTTCATAGGTAATCAGGGCAATCGCTTCAGGATAATTGAGTTTAAGTCCTCTTTCCTTTCGGCGTCTTGCGAGGTCAGCAGCTACCACGATGAGTAGCTTTTCTTGTTCACGAGGTGTGAGCATCATAAAATATCTCCCCCTAAAAGAAGTTCAAATAAATTCCTTATGTAATATGGCATCAAATAGTTAGGAATACTCTCAATCTTTATTTACTCGAGGTTTAGTATAACAGTTCAGTACACTATTGGAAAGCTTAGTACAGGAATATCTGGCTTCTTCAGGAATTCCGCATATCCGCCGAGGATAATGGATTCTAGATTATCGTCCTGTATATAAGGCTTTGTAATGCGCAATCTGCATCATGGGGCTGTGTGAAAACTATTCTGCTAGGGCTTGGTGATTTTCGAAAAGAAGGAAGCAAACAAAAAAGACCTAGGAATGATCCATTCTCACTCCCAAGCCTTGTTCAGCATTCTTTCTAATCGGTACTTTTATTTATCCTTTGTCTGTAATGAGTACTTGGTAAGCTTCCTTATACTTTACTGAGATGAGCCAAAGCGATACCCCAATCAAAACAAGACCACTTAAAATATACATAATCTATCAGCTCCCGTATAGTTCTTCCGTATAATTCTGAACTTAGTATGTGTTAAATCAAACAAATTATTTGTCGTATAATGTGATAATAGCACGGAAGAACACAATAAAAAAGACCGCCCGAAAAAGTCAGGCAGTTCTATAAAATGCAATTATTTAAAAAATAATAGTTCAATGGTTTCTAGCATTTACAAGCAAAAACCAATCCTTTGATTCTTTTTTCAGGAGGAAATATACAGCTGATAGCTGGATAAGGATATTAGCAAACTGTAAGATAGCATTGAAAGGTGTTGATAGCAATAAAATTGCTAATTGAGGTACATAAAAGATCAGGCTAAGCAAAGCAAAGACGATATAGACTTTTCTGGCCCAATTCCTATTTTGGGATATCTTATAAATAAAATAGCCGTTAAAAAGCAAACCCAAAAGAATAATATAAGTGTAAATCATAAAATATTGATTTTCTGCGGATCCTAAATTATTGATATAACCTACTAGGACACCAAAAACTAAGGATGTTAGCAGCAATTTTATGGCATATTCGACTTCTTTGGGTCTCATTATTACTTTGGGCGAAGCATTTTCTGTAGCCATAAGATCTTCCCTCCAAATATCGCGTATTGAAAACTGGCCTTTGCCAGTTTTCAATACGCTTAAGCATAATCTTTATTCTTCCTTATAAGTTTCCGCGAGTATCTGAACAGGATGAACGACCTTAGCCTGAGAGCAGGCTTTCTTTAGTCCATAGCTTAATTGCATAGTACACGTCGGACAGGATGTGGCGACAAAGTCGGGGGCAACCTTCTGAGCGTTGGCAATCTTCTTATCTAAGACCTTCATGGATAGATCGTGGTGCATGATAGTGAAGCTTCCGGCAGAACCACAGCAGCGGTCTGCCTCCTTCATTTCCACAAATTCTACACCTGGAATACTCTTCAGCACTTCCCGTGGTTCTTTGAAAACCTTTTGCGCTCTCTTAAGGTGACAGGGATCATGGTAGGTCACTCGAACTTTCTGTTCTTTTTTGCCAGGTTTGATCCCCGTTTTAGCGACGAGGAACTTACTAAGATCCCAGGTCTTGACTGATAAGGCTTTCGCCATGTCATATTCTTGAGTGCCTTCTTCGAAAAGCTGCAGATACATCTCTTTAAATGTCGAAGAGCAGGAGGCACAGTCAGAAATAATAGCATCATAGTCATCTTTGAGAAGGATCTTCAGGTTGTGTTTTGCCAGTTCCTTTGTTGTAGCTATCTCTCCGTAAGCCATATGTGGCATACCACAGCATTTTACCCCTTCAACGGTAATAACTTCGCAACCATTCTGACTTAAAACCTCAACTCCAGCTACAGGAACATCGGGATAGATATGATTCGTAGCACATCCTAAGAAATAGGCCACTTTAAATTTCTTCTCCCCTTTGGCCGGGGTGACGACAGGAATTCTTGAACGTGCAGGCTTTTGACTCACATCTGGCATGATCTTGGTACACGCGTTAAGCTTCTCGGGCAATAGTTCAAAAAGTTTGGATTTGCTTAATAGGCTGTGAAGGCCCACTTTCTGATAGAGACCTGCCAAGGTCATCGTGGCGTACAACATGCCTGGGCGAGTCAGGAAACCTTTCAGGATGGCTCCTTTGATCAGGGGTTGATCCATAACTTCATTAAGATAATTACGAGAAGCCATGATGATCTCGTCACTAATAACTCCTGAAGGACATTCTACTGCACACGTCTTACAGAGAAGACATGTATAGACGATTTCGGCCAATTCCTTGGTGGGCTTAATCTTGCCTTCGTGCAGTTGTTTGATAAGCGCCAATCGACCTCGGGGTGAGCCATATTCGCCTTTGATTTCGACGAACAAGGGGCAGTGAGCCCGGCAGGTTCCACATTTAACACACTTCTTCAGCTCTTCGGAAAAATTCATTTTATAGGTCGATTGCATGATTATTCCCTCCCGATCTTCCAGATTTTCCCGGGGTTCATAATCAATTTTGGATCGATGGCTTTTTTGATAGCCCACATAATATCTAAGGCCTTGCCATGTTCTTCTTCCATATAAGCAGCCCGAGCAAATCCTACCCCATGCTCACCTGTCGTCGAACCGTTCATTTCAAGAGCTAAACGGTGGATAGCCTCAGCTACTTTATGAGTTCTTGTTACTTCATCTGGGATAAGGGGATCCATAATGGGGGCGGTATGCATATTACCATCCCCGATATGACCATAGATTACGACAGGAATGTCGAATTCTTTACTAATTCCTTTGATTCTTCTTAAGGCTTCAGGAACTCTGGAGATTGGAAAGCAAACATCTTCGCCGGCAAAGATCCGGGTCTTGCCTTCCTTATAACGAGCTGAGGCCGCTCCAATCACAGCGCGTCCTTGCCAGAGCTTTGCCATACGGTCAGCATCCGTTGCCCATTCCACACTCCGAGCACGCTTCTCTGCGATGGCTTTGACTTGTGCCCCTTCTTCCTCGACAGCTGGTTTTGTGCCGTTAATCTCAAAGAATATTGCAGCTTCGACTTCAGGGATATTTAGATCAGGCTTAAACATGTTGGCACAACGTATCCCGCCCTCATCGAGTATCTCAATCCCAGAAGGTATGATACCGGCCTTAAATACATCGAGAACGGTATGAGCGCTGTCTTCCAACTTATCAAAGAGAGCTAGCATGATTCCCCTGGACTGGGCTTTGGGTAATACTTTCAAACGAATTTCTGTGATTACACCCAAAGTACCTTCTGAACCACAATAGATTCTGGTTAAGTCAATTCCAGAAACACTCTTTAAAGCTTTGGATTTGAGTCCACCCGTTTTCATAACGTCTCCATTGGGTAAAACGACTTCAAGGCCAAGTATATACTGGAAGGTGGCTCCGTATTTTACAGCCCTGAGACCACTCGCATTATTACTGACCATTCCGCCGACGGTAGCCATGACGGAACTCCCTGGATCTGGCGGGAAAAAGAGTCCATAAGAGGATAACGCCATATTTAAGTCAGCATGAACAATTCCCGGTCTTACGACGACTTGCATGTTAGCATCATCGATCTCAACGATATCATTCCAACCCGATAAATCTAAGACTATGCCACCTTTAATCGCTACGCTGCCTCCGGTCTGGCCACTTCCTGCCCCCCTCGGGGTAACGGGGACCTCCTTTTCGTAGGCATACTTCATGAGCTTTGATACTTCTTCGGTACTGTTTAGGCAGACGACGACATCAGGATAGTATTCGTTTTGCTGGGAAGCAAAGGAACTATCATAGGTGTAAGTGTAACGAATGAGTTCACTTTTAAGAACCTTCCCTGAACCAAACAGCCCTTCCATATCTTTGACGAGCTCTTCCCTAGAGATCATTATAATTCACCTCTTCTACCTTCTTCTATACTCGTTTTAGAATCACAGAAATGGTACATGGGGTAAGTCGTTATTAGGGTCTTGTAATCATTCCGTTAAGTGCCGATTTTGCGACCGTCAGTGGTGAAGCAAGATAAATCTCTGCTTCCTCAGAACCTATCCGTCCAGGTGAATTACGGATGGTCGTGGTTATTGCAACATCTTGGGAGGAAAGCAGTCCAAAGTGCTTGCCTGGGCAGGGGCCACAACCTGGGGGCAATAGCACTGCACCGCTATTTCTAAGAATTGAACTTAAGCCCATTTCGTCCATTTTATTCGCTATCTTGCTGGAGGCAGGTGTGACTATTAAAGTAACCTCAGGATGTATCTTCGTATCTTTCAGTACAGAAGCACTTATGATCATGTCCTCTATCCTGCCAGCTGAACATCCTCCGATGATTGCTACTGTGATTTTCTTTCCTTCTAAGTCCTTCACTGGATGTACTTTGGTTGGATCGGGGGGTACGGCAAGCATAGGTTCAATGTTGCTTAAGTCTATACGGTATACTTCTCCTTCAGAATCTTCTTGAGACGGAAGGATAAAGGCGGTAACAACACCTGCCTCTGGGAGTAAATTGCATAACGTCATTTTGCTATCTATACTGGCTTGCTCGAGGTAAGGTCCTGTTAAAGCAACCGCCTTACCTTTAATAGTCTGACCTAGGGTTCCTAGGATATAAAGCGCTATATCCCTGGCCATAACATTGGACTGGAGCTGATTTTCTAAGGAAAGGGTTATAACTTCTGGTACAGTAAGTTTGTAAAAACCTGTTTCTAGTGGGGGCACCATTTTTTCAGGAGACAGGGAAAACGCAAGAGCACCAAAGGCACCAGAAGTAGCTACATGTCCGTCAGCTCCCACGATGATCATCCCTGGCCATAAGGATTCCTCTTCAGCTACGACTTGATGTAATACCCCTTCCCCATGGTTATATAACGTTAGATTCTTAGCTTTGGACTCCTGGAAAAGCTCCTGTTGAAGAGCACGCTCTGAAATCGTAGGGGCTGGAAAAGCATGATCTAAAGTGATCAGGACCTTATTGTCTTCTGCCAGACTATAGTCTGACTTCTTCCAAGCAGAGTGTACTTTTGACCACGTTCCGTCATGTCCTAATATGAGATCCACCTTGAGGTTTATTTCTTGACCTGAAACGACTTCGGGTAAGGAAGCAGCTTTAGCTAAGGATTGTGTAAAAAACTTCAAAGGAAGCCCTCTCTTCTTAAGATAGTAACGCTTAAAGAACTTTATTTCTTCTCAAGGATAAACGAATGACGCTGAATATATTGCGGGGTTATTCTTCGTTCGATATTTGGGGAGCCCCCCTATTATGATAGAGGGGCTTAAAGTGTAAGAAAATGCGCTACGCTTAGCTATTTAACGATGCCGATGACTGTGAAGAGAATCCAACAGAGGATTGCACCGAAGACGGACATCGACAAACCCCAAATCATCATGCCTTTAAATAACGGTTTAGCGTCGACACTATCCGGTGCACCAGAGATGAATACTGCTCCTGTAGTCGAAAGAGGACTCATGTCAGTAAGGTGACCTGCAACTACGATCGTTGTGATCAAAGCAGGCAGATTGGCCGGATCAGATCCTATTTTCTGGAGAAGGAGTGGTGCCATAGGCAGGAAGGCTGGCATAATAACCCCAGAAGTACTGGCGTAAGCGGACACGAGTGCGGCAAAGAAGCCAACGACCAGTGTTGCAGTATACGGTGTGGAGAAATTAGACATAATTTCAGCGAAGAGATCCATACCTCCGATATTCTGCATGAGACTTACCAAGACTGTGACACCAGTTACGAGAATGATAGCTCCCCAAGGCATAGCTTTGAATGCAGCTTTCTCTTCGGCGGCTTTCATAAAGATGAGGATTGAACCAAGCAGGAAGGCTGTTAAGCCGATATCAAGATTAAAACCAATAACAGCAATGATTAAGATTAGAATTGCGACCATGGTGGATTTCTGGGCGAAATTAAAAGGTTCAACATGCATTTCGGCTAATACTTTGGCTGGACTTTTTGCATCATTACGATTTTTCCATAGTTTAAGACCACCAAAGAGGAAATAAGCAACTGCGGCCACTAAGATATGTACAAGCAACATACTTACCCACATGGTCATTGCCATGTCGGTGATGCCCATCTTGGCTAAAACACTGTTCCCAACAATTCCGTTAGGAGCAAGTGGGGACATTGCACCGGCCTGTGCACCATTACCTACGACTAATGCCATGAGGAGGGGAGGAATTCCTACTTCCACAGCAAGAACCATTACAGGAGCTGCCATCAAAGCAGAAATGGAAATCTGACCAGGTCCGACAGAAGAGAGTATAAAGGCGAGGAAGAATAGCACGATAGGAATTATTGCGACATTACCTTTGGCTGATTTAACGGTATATTTCGTGATCTTATCCAAGGTACCATTAACCTGTGCAATTCCGAAAAGAAAAGTTACCCCGGCGAGCATTATAAGTAAACTGACCGGATAGGCCGCGATTAAAGTCTTAACTTTAATTCCACCGATGAGGTTCCCTATGATAAGCGTCAAACCAAGGGCTAAGGTTCCAAGGTTGGTATTCTTCCAGATGGATACTATAATTGCCAATACTAAGGCCACTAGGGATATGACATCCATGTTATTCGCTAGGAAATGCGCAAAACCGGTATTTGCTAAAAAGCCTAAACTGAACATATGCATCCTCCTCATTTAATAATAAGTTCATGAGATCTTTAAACGCCTCAAATACCATTATTTATTTTGATGATCTCAGTTCTTTTTAGAAATTAGCCAATAGCCATCTGGAATTTCGGATGCGCCTATAGTTCTTATTCGTCAAAATAAGAACTATAGGAAAACCTTATAAAATACTATTCTCTTTCAGTGCTTGAAGGAGTTCTTTCTCACAGTCGACTCCACCTTTAAAGTCAGGACCCAGTCTAATGAATTTTACATTCTGTGCTTTAGCGCCAAGGACCTCTGCATCTACCCCTAGTGCCATAACGACACCGCCTGGTTTTAATCCTTTGGTTACATCGGAAATTCCGAAAAGACTATTATCCAGTACGACGACAACATCTGGGGTTGTGTCATTTTCGGAGCGCTCAATGATTACTCCCTCTGAGACTCTTAAGGTAGAGTTCATGGGGTTTCCGGGACGAAAAGCACCAAATCCATCAAATACTTGAACATGCTTTCCTTCGGTCATGAGCTGCTTACCTATAGTCCTAGTTACTTTCCCTACGGGTTGACCAAAACGTCCGAGAAATTTTACTTCTACCATTCAGCTCACTCCCCTCTCCCGTAATAAGCATTGACAGATTTCTGATATTCGTCGATTTGCTCTGCTGTCAGATTCTTAAATCGTCCTTGTGATTTTAAATAATCTGCAACTGGAGTAAAGCTAGGCTCATAAGTGCGGGTTCTCTTTCCTTCATCGACTTCGAAGAGTTCCCAAAGTCCACTTTCTGTGGCTTTTTTACAAATCTCGATGGTTTCATCCGGTTTAATTCCCCAACCACGATGACAAGGAGCTAAGATATGAATATAAGAGAAACCTTCTTTAGATGCTGCCTTTTTGAATTTGGCCATCAGATCTTCGGGATAAGCGATATTGGCACTTGCTACATAATCAATCCCGTGCGCTTCCATGATTGCTAGCATGTTCTTTTTACGAACCCTTTTACCTAGCGAACCATTACTCGTAACAGCATACAATGGAGTCTGACTCCCTGTCTGCCCACCGGTATTCATATACATTTCATTGTCATAAAGCACATGAATCATATGCTCCTGACGTTCAGCAGCTCCCGTGAGAGACTGGAATCCGATATCTGCGCTTCCAGCATCTCCACCCCAAGATACCACATTGACATCCTTGATTCCTTGGATGTCTAGGGCTGCTCTAATTCCAGATGAAATAGCCGGTGCACATTCAAATAGTGTATGGTAGAACGGCACTTTCCAGGTGGTCTTGGTGTTGTTTCCGCCGAGGGTTGCCATACAGGAAGCAGGAATGGTGATGATTGTTCTTTCGCCAAGAACCTTCATCGCCTGTCTTCCAGCGATTGCAGCTCCACAGCCTTTACATCCGACATTGCCTTGTCCAAACAATTCCTCTTTCGGCAGGTTCTTGAAGTCTACCATCTTTCTTCCCTCCTTTACAATCCGATCCATTCGGATCTATTTTTGTCTGAATCGCTGCTTTCTGTATGATTAACGGCCTCTTTGATTTCCTCAACACCACACTTGCCGCCGCCAAGTCCTAAGATAACCCCGTTGATTACCTGGTTATCTTGGCCATAGGATGCAGCCTTGATGTCTGTCGCCAAAGCGCCACCAACACCAAAAACAATATTTTTGTCTAAAACTGTGACATAACGAGCATTCTGGATATGCTCAAGAATGGCTTTAGCAGGGAAGGGTCTCCAGGTCTTGACTTTTAAGAGACCTATCTTTTTGCCTTGTCTTCTAAGCTCTTCCACTAAAATCCTCGCTGTGCTGACGATTGACCCCATAGCTACAACGACATGCTCAGCATCATCTAACCGATAGCCTTCAACTAAGCCACAGGATTGAGCGTCAAACTCTTTGTTATATTCTGCTGCAACACGAGGGATAACGTTCAAAGCCTGAAGCATCGCTTCATTTTGAGTATATTTATAATCTGTATAAAATTCAGGTCCAGTGACTGTATTGACCCCTCTGGGATTAGTTATGTCTAGCGCCGGTTGGCGTTTCAAAGGGAGAAAAGTGGTCACTTTTCCCTGATCAGGTACAAATACTTCCTCTAGGGTGTGAGACTGGATATACCCTTCATAGTTAATCATGACTGGAGTTCTAAGCTCCTCAGCGATTCTAAAGGCTTGGATCGTATTATCGATAATGTCCTGGTTATTTTCACAGAAAAGTTGAATCCATCCGCTTGCTCCTTGAGAAACAGCATCACCCTGCTCTGGAAAACGACTATGAGGTGCGGACAAAGCCCGATTTGCAACCCCCATAACGATCGGCTGCCGCAGTCCTGCTGCATGATAGGCAACCTCAGTCATGAGTAATAATCCTTGCGAATTGGTAACTGTATAACTACGAGCGCCAGCTAAGGAAGCGCCTAATACGGCGGCCAGAGCACTATGGTCGGATTCCACTCTAATAAATTTGCAATTCAACTCGTCATCATCGATGTATTTGCTTAACCTTTCCATTGCGGGAAAAGCAGGGGTTATGGGGTAATAACCGAGTACTTCAATTTTGGCAAGCTTGGCTCCAAGGGCTGCTGCTTCACTTCCTGTGATAAGTACTTTATTCATATATCTATCCTCCTTTGCCTAAAAAATTCCTTTTGGGCCTGTATATTCTGGAACCATCACAATGCCTTCACTCTCTTTGGCACAAATTCCGCAGCCTTTACATAGCTTATAGCTAATTACAATTCCGTTTTCGTCGAGAGAAAGTGCTCCATCCGGACAGTAAAGAAGAACAATGGGGTTTACCTTCGCCAAATCTGTGATTTCCGGACGATAGATCCTCTGTACTACTGCATTTGCTGCTTCAGCCAGAGCCCCAGGATCACCTGAGGGAACGATGGGCAAGTTCTTTAAGACCATAATTCTTGTACACCTCCTTACATGATCTACTCCATACTTATATATAAGCAAGAAGTGTGCCACAAAATGACTTATATTGCATAGATATCCTTAGTTTTTAATATTCTGGTAAACTGCTTGGAGCTTAAGCCCTCAACAATGCCGTATTCCAACGTTTTTTCCATATCCAAAAATTCAGAACATATATAAAATTACATTAGTTTTGAGCGTGCTTTCTATGTCCACAAAAACATAAATTAAGACTATATGTTTCGCATTTGAAACATATAGTCTTAATTTATGTAACACTACCGTTTATTAGTGTAACGGTTACTTTCTGTAATAATTTGGGATTTCTTATTTACAAAGCTGAAACCATTCCTTTGATTTTCTTTGCATGAGAAAATAGATTGCTATTAGCTGTATTACAATATTAGCTAATTGTAAAGAACCACTGAAAAAGGTTGATGAAAACAAAGCTGCCAACTGAGGCACATAAAAAATAAGGCTAATTAAGGTAACTACAATATATACTTTTCGAGCCCAATTCCTGTTTTGAGATATTTTATAGACAAAGTAGCCGTTAACAAGCAACCCCAGAAGAATAAAGTAAGAATAAATCATGAAATATTCATGATTAGATACTGCAGAATTATTGAAATAGCCTACAAAAGCTCCAAAGACTACGGAGGTTAGTAGAGTTTTTATGGCATACTCAACTTCTTTGGGTCTATTTATTATTATCTTAGACGACGCATTGCCATTAGCCACAGGTTTTTCCTCCCATCGGAGTCTTATCTACCGCACAAACTTGAATTAAATTTCAATAAATTTACAAAAGTATTTGAGCTGTGTGAAATCAATAAATCTAATGAGTTAGTATTGGAACTGGCCTTAGCCAGTTCCAATACGTTTCAAGTCTAAATTGATAAATTTCATTATGCTGAACTAGTACCTCGGTCAAGTGGTTACTCAGGCCTTGTAATCACTCCGCTAATAGCAGATTTCGCAACTGTAAGTGGCGAGGCAAGATAGATTTCAGCTTCTTCGGAACCTATACGTCCTGGTGAATTACGAATGGTCGTTGTTATCGCTACATCTTGGGAAGAAAGTAGTCCAAAGTGCTTACCTGGACAGGGTCCACAGCCTGGTGGCATTACCACAGCTCCACTATTCCTAAATATTGTAGTTAATCCCATCTCGTCCATTTTATTGGCTATTTTATTTGAGGCAGGTGTGACTATCAGTGTAACCTCTGGATGTATCTTCTCTCCTTTTAAGACTGAAGCACTAACCATCATATCTTCTATCCTACCAGCTGAACATCCTCCAAGGATGGCTACAGTAATTTTCTTTCCCTCTAAGTCCTTCACGGGTTGTACATTGGTTGGGTCCGGTGGCACAGCAAGCATCGGTGAAATAGTACTTACATCTATGCTGTGTACTTCTCCTTCAGCTTCCTCTTGGGAAGGAAGAATAAAGGCTGTGACAACTCCCGCTTCTGGAAGTAAATTGCATAACGTCATTTTACTATCGCTACTGGCTTGTTCCAGATAAGACCCCGTTAAAGCAACCGCCTTACCCTTGATGCTCCGACCGAGACTCCTTAGGATATATAGAGCTATATCTCTGGCCATGACACTGGGCTGTAGCTGACCTTCTAGTGAAAGGGTTATTACTTCTGGTACGGTGAGTTTGTAAAAGCCCGTTTCTAAGGGCTGTACCATTTTTTCTGGAGAGAGAGAGAACGCTATGGCACCAAAGGCGCCAGAAGTAGCCACATGTCCATCAGCACCCACGATAATCATGCCTTGCCACAAGGATGCTTCTTCAGCTACGACTTGATGCAATACCCCTTCCCCATGATTATACAACTTAAGACTCTTTTCCTTAGATACTTCAGAAAGCTCTAGCTGAAGCACACGCTCCGCAATCGTAGGTGCCGGGTAGGCATGATCTATGGTAATTAGTACGTTATTAGCTTCTGCTAGCTTAAATTCTGACTTCTTCCACGCAGAGTGTACTTTTGACCACGTTCCGTCGTGTCCTAGTATGAGATCTACCTTAAGGTTTATTTCTTGACCAGAAACGACTTCAGGTAATAAAGCAGCTTTTGCTAAGGCTTGTGTGAAAAACTTCAAAGTGAAGCCCTCTTTTCCATATCGATATTAAAAAGCCCTATATATTTTCTTTTCAAGTATCTACTTATAGCGATGCGAGTAATGCTATTTGCAAAATAATGTAATCTTCATAGGGAGCCCCCCTATTTAGTAGGGGGGCTTAATTAAGTAGAAGATGAACTCTAAGTACTAATGATTAAGCAAGTCCTAATACGGTGAAGAGAATCCAGCAGATGATTGAACCGAAGATGGCCATCGAGAATCCCCAGATCATCATGCCTTTGAATAAAGGTTTGGAGTCGACGGAATCTGGTGCACCAGAGATGAATACAGCTCCTGTAGTGGAAAGCGGACTCATATCGGTTAGGTGACCAGCAACGATGATCGTTGTAATCAACGCGGGTAGGTTGGAGGGATCGGAACCAATCTTCTGCAGAAGGAGTGGTGCCATAGGAAGGAAGGCGGGCAAAATAACCCCAGAAGTGCTGGCATAGGCAGAGACAATTGCTGAGAAGAAGCCAACGACCAGTGTTGCAGTATACGGTGTGGAGAAGTTAGCCATAATGTCAGCAAAGAGATCCATACCGCCGATATTCTGCATGAGACTTACCAAAACGGTGACACCGGTTACGAGCATGATAGCTCCCCAAGGCATTGCTTTGAAAGCAGCTTTCTCGTCTCCAGCTTTCATGAGGATTAGGATTGAACCCAAGAGGAACGCTAATAATCCAATATCGAGATTAAAGCCAATAACACCAATGATTAAGATGGCGATTGCGACTAAGGTCGATTTCTGTGCGAAATTGAAAGGTTCAACAACCATATTCGCCAAAACTTTGGCTGGGCTGTTTGCATCATTACGATTTTTCCACAACTTGAGACCACCAAAGAGGAAATAGGCAATTGCTGCTACTACGATATGGACAAGTAGCATGCTAAGCCATATTTGCATAGACATGTCTGTGATGCCCATCTTGGCTAAAATACTGTTTCCGACGATTCCGTTCGGAGCAAGTGGGGACATTGCACCAGCTTGGGCGCCATTACCTACGACTAAAGCCATAAGGAGGGGAGGAATTCCTACTTCCACAGCCAGAACCATTACAGGGGCTGCCATTAAAGCAGAAATAGAAATCTGACCAGGTCCAACTGAAGAAAGGATAAAAGCAAGAAAGAATAAAACGATAGGAATTACAGCGACATTACCTTTGGCTGACTTAACGGTATAATTCGTAATCTTATCCAAGGTACCGTTCGTCTGTGCTATACCGAAAAGAAAAGTTACCCCGGCGAGCATTATGAGTAGACTGACCGGATAGGCTGCAATCAAGGTCTTGACTTTAACTCCACCGATGAAATAACCAATGATGAGAGTTAAGCCAAGAGCTAGGGTTCCAAGGTTGGTATTCTTCCAGATGGATACGATAATTGCTAAAACCAAGGCCACTAGGGATATGACATCCATGTTATTAGCTAGGAAATGGGCAAAGCCAGTGTTCGCTAAAAAGCCTAAACTGAACATTATGCATCCTCCTCAATTAATTATAGATCCAAAATATTTTCAACATGTTAAATACCTTTATAATCCATAAGTAGTAAGATAATAATTCATCTGATGATTTATGATTTCAGTTATTTTTAGGAATTAGACATTTATCCATCTGAACCGCGAATAAACCCTATAGTTCTTATTAAAATTTTAATAATAAGAACTATAGGAAGCCCTTCTCAAATACTATGGGAGAACCTTATAGGATACTATTGTCCTTCAGAGCTTGGAGGAGTTCTTTCTCACAGTCAACTCCACCTTTAAAGTCAGAACCTAATTGTATGAACTTTATATTCTGGGCCTTAGCGCCAAGGACCTCTGCCTCTACCCCTAGTGCCATAACGACACCGCCTGGTTTTATTCCTTTGGTTACATCAGAAATTCCGAAAAGACTATTATCCAGTACGACGACAACATCTGGGGTTGTATTATTTTCGGAACGCTCAATGATTACTCCCTCAGAGACTCTTAATGTAGAGTTCATGGGGTTTCCGGGACGAAAAGCACCAAATCCATCAAATACCTGAACATGCTTTCCTTCGGTCATGAGCTGCTTACCTATAGTCCTAGTTACTTTCCCTACGGGTTGACCAAAACGTCCGAGAAATTTTACTTCTACCATAAAGCTCACTCCCCTCTCCCGTAATAAGCATTGACAGATTTCTGATATTCGTCGATTTGCTCTGCTGTCAGATTCTTAAATCGTCCTTGAGACTTTAAATAATCTGCAACTGGAGTAAAGCTAGGCTCATAAGTGCGGGTTCTCTTTCCTTCATCGACTTCGAAGAGTTCCCAAAGTCCGCTTTCTGAAGCCTTTCTGGAAATCTCGATTGTTTCACTAGGGTTAATCTGCCAACCACGATGACAAGGAGCTAAGATATGAATATAAGAGAATCCTTCTTTAGCTGCTGCCTTTTTGAATTTGACCATCAAATCTTCGGGATAAGCGATATTAGCACTTGCTACATAATCAATCCCGTGCGCTTCCATGATTGCGAGCATGTTCTTTTTATGAACCTTTTTCCCTAACGCTCCATTCGTTGTAATAGCATACAATGGAGTCTGGCTCCCTGTCTGCCCACCGGTATTCATATACATCTCATTGTCATAAAGCACATGAATCATATGCTCCTGACGTTCAGCAGCTCCCGTGAGAGACTGGAATCCGATATCTGCGCTTCCAGCATCCCCACCCCAGGATACAACGTTGACATCCTTAATTCCTTGAATATCGAGCGCTGCCCTAATTCCAGATGAAATAGCCGGTGCACATTCAAATAGTGTGTGGTAAAATGGCACTCTCCAGGTGGTCTTGGTGTTGTTTCCGCCAAGGGTTGCCATACAGGAAGCAGGAATGGTGATGATTGTTCTTTCACCAAGAACCTTCATCGCCTGTCTTCCAGCGATTGCAGCTCCACAGCCTTTACATCCGACATTGCCTTGTCCAAACAATTCCTCTTTCGGCAGTTCTTTGAAGTCTATCATCATTTCTTCCCTCCTTTACAATCCGATCCATTCGGATCTATTCTTATCTAAATCATTGTTTTCAGTATGATTAACGGCCTCTTTAATTGCTTGAACACCACATTCACGGCCTCCGAGTCCTAAGACAACCCCATTAATGACTTGGTTTTGCTTTTCTTGGCCATAGGATGCAGCCTTGATGTCTGTTGCCAAAGCGCCACCAACACCAAAAACAATATTTTTGTCTAAGACTGTGACATAACGAGCATTCTGGATAAGATCAAGAATGGCTTTAGCCGGGAAGGGTCTCCAGGTCTTGACTTTTAAGAGACCAATCTTTTTGCCTTCTTTTCTAAGCTCATCCACTAAAATCCTCGCTGTGCTAACGATTGACCCCATAGCTACAATCACATGCTCAGCATCCTCTAAGCGATAGCCTTCAACTAAGCCGCAGGACTCCGCGTCAAACTCTTTGTTATATTCTGCTGCAACACGAGGGATAACGTTCAAAGCCTCAATCATTGCCTCGTTTTGAATATATTTATAATCGGTATAGAATTCAGGACTGGTCACCGTATTTACCCCTCTTGGATTGGTTACATCGAGAGCCGGTTGCCGATTCAGAGGGAGAAACGCAGTTACTTTTTCCTGGTCAGGTACATAGACTTCCTCTAGGGTATGGGACTGGATGTAACCCTCGTAGTTAACCATAACTGGAGTTCTAAGTTCCTCAGCGATTCTAAAGGCTTGAACCGTATTGTCTAATACATCTTGGTTGTTCTCACTAAAAAGTTGAATCCATCCACTTGCTCCTTGAGAAACAGCATCACCATGCTCAGGGAAACGACTATGGGGTGCCGACAAAGCTCTGTTCGCAACTCCCATAACAATCGGCTGACGCAGTCCCGCAGCATGATAGACAACTTCTGTCATAAGTAATAACCCTTGAGAATTGGTAACTGTATAACTACGAGCACCCGCTAAGGAAGCACCTAATACGGTGGCAAGAGCACTATGATCTGATTCGACCCTGACGAATTTGCAATTTAGCTCGTCATCTTCGATGTATTTACTTAACCTTTCCATGGCCGGAAAAGCCGGGGTAATGGGGTAATACCCCAGTACTTCAATCTTGGCAAGCTTAGCTCCTAGGGCGGCTGCTTCACTTCCTGTGATGAGTACTTTGTTCATAAATCTAACCTCCTTTGCCTAAAAAATTCCTTTGGGACCTGTATATTCAGGAACCATTACAATGCCTTCACTCTCTTTAGCACAAATTCCGCAGCCTTTACATAGCTTATAGCTAATTTTAATTCCATTTTCGTCGAGGGAAAGTGCTCCATCCGGACAGTAAAGAAGAACAACGGAGTTCACCTTAGTCGGATCTGTAATTTCTGGACGATGGATTCTTTGTACTACTGCATTTGATGCTTCAGCTAGTGCCCCAGGATCACCTGAGGGAACGATGGGTAAGTTCTTTAATGCCATAATTCTTGTACACCTCCTTGCGATGATCAAACTACATAGGTAAATATAAGCAAGAAGCATGCCATAAACCGTCAAAATAGTGTTGATATTGTCATTTTTCCGTATACTGAATTAATTATTTTGGGTCAAAACGCCTTAACCATGCCATATCCCTACGTTTTTGTATATTATAAAATTTAGAAGCAAGATATGATTTAAAGAAATCAGAAGATAATTTTTACGTTCACTAAAAACAAAAATAAACGTTAAGTGTTTCTTGATTGCAACACATAACGTTTATTTTTGAAACATTTCGATTCATTGTGTGACAACTACTACTTTAAGACTGAAGTTTCCTCCAGAGTGTAGTTCTGCTGATCCCAAGACGACGTGCGGCCTCAGTCTTATTCCCTCCGGTCTCTTCCAACACTTGCTTTATTACTTTTTTTTCAACCGCACTCATCCAATGATCATTAATTCCTTCTTCAGGACCATCCTGATTTCTATTACGAATAATTTCCGTAGATGTTGGGCTATCTTCCTGGAAAGGAATCTCTTCATCAAGCATAAGGACGTTTGCAATATCCTCTGATTTTATTTCTTCCTTCCACGACCTCATAGCAAGCCTCTCCATAGCATTACGAAGCTCACGAATATTACCTGGCCAGTTATAGTTTATGAGTATCCTCTCGGCCTCCGAAGAAAATGTCCCAGGTGCTTTCCCTCTCTTCGAACAGAATTCGTTCAAGAACCTATAGGCAATCATGATAATATCGTTTCCCCGCGCCCTCAAAGATGGGACTTTTATGGAAAGAACATTGAGCCTAAAAAAAAGATCCTCTCGAAATTCTGATTTCTCAACCATTTTTTTCAGATTTCTATGTGTAGCTGCGATTAGACGGACATCCACAGGAATGATGCTACTATCCCCTAAGCGCATAACCTCACCCTGCTCGATGACTCTAAGTAATCGAGCTTGAAGCATCGGAGACATTTCTCCTACTTCATCTAAGAAAAGTGTTCCTCTATGGGCCATTTCAAACATACCCGCTTTTCCTGCTTTACGCGCTCCAGTAAAGGCCCCTTCTACATAACCGAATAATTCGCTTTCTAATAGACTCTCAGGTAGAGCTGCACAATTCACCGCAACAAAAGGTTCACTCTTCCTTTTGCTCAAATTATGAATCGAATGAGCGAACATTTCTTTTCCGGAGCCAGTTAGTCCATGTATCAAAACAGTGGAGTCAACTCCCGAGTACTCCTTAGCAATATCGATCGCGTCTCTTAAAGGCAAGCTATTGCCGATAATATCCTTAAAGTTATACTTTGCAACTAGTCCTCTCTCGGCAAGTTTTCTTCTCACCTTTCCCTCTAGCTTTTGCAGCCTTTCTACTTGTTGAAAGGTGGTTACAACACCCTCCACTTTATTGTCTACGATAATCGGCACACGATTTGCTATAACTTTAGTATCTCCAATATCTAAGAATTCCGCTATTTCTGGCTGTCCCGATTCTAGTAAGTTATGACAATGTGCTTTAGGAATAATACTGGTAATATACTTACCAATTGCCTCCTCTGCCTTCCATCCAGAAATCTTTTCTGAGGCCTTATTAAAGACAGTAATTTTCCCTTCCTTATCGAGAGCAATAATTCCATCATATGAAAATTCCAGGATTGCCTTAAATTGTTCGGCTTTTTTCATTTCCTGTTTGCGAACCAGGTTAACTCTTCTTGCTTCGTCGACAGCCCTTCGTACAGAGTCAAGCCCTGAAGAGACAACCACTGATTTCAACCCTTGCCTGAGAGCTTCGTTAGCCATGGCTACTTTACCTATGATTACTTCGACTCCCCGCTCACGTAAATACTGAATCCCTTTGCTAATGTCTTCCAGACCATCACTGCAAGTGTAACGTATTATTTCATCCTCAACCATTTCAGCAAAAGAGTCGAGATTGGAGATAACTTCCTCCACGTCGACAATTCCAATTTTCTTTCCTAATCTTCTTGCTTCAAAATAAGCACTAACGATATCGTACCCCCCAATGGACATCTCAACTAATGGCAGGTCGACTTTGGAATTTCGAATCTTCCAGAGTGTGACCCCTCTACTAATAATAACATGATATCCACTTCGCTCAGCTTTTCTAGCACGTTCGACAGCATCGTCCATTCTAGCAATCTCGATAGTAATATCCTTACTACCCTTACAGACTTTTTGGGCTACTTGGGCGATATCAGGATAAGGCGCCAAAAATAGAATTTCCGGCATGTTAACGTCCTCCTGGAATTATTCATTTCACTATTATCTATTTCTTCATTACCTTTTTCTTCATTATCTTATTTAAACCCTTACTAAACAAGTATAATTCATTAAACATATTAAGTCTTCTGAATTATTACCATTTATTATTTTGACAGGCTCAAAAAAGAGCACCAATCCAGGTGCTCTTTTTCATACTTGAACTATTCCTATTTATCTATTAATCCCAATCTTTTAATGAGATAAGGTATCGCTCTTTCGAAGCATACGCCATATCTTCTTTCTTGCTCTGCTTCTACGGTCAACGCGATACACTTGTGTGTGTAATCCACAGCGATTTGGATGGCTTCTTCAAGGGGGAAATCATTTAAAAGCGCTGATAGCAGTGTACTACCGAATACATCGCCTGTGCCATGGAAGTAACCCTCAATCCGATCATTGAAGGCGTAACTCACCTTATCTGTGTAGCTATCATAGGCTGCCGCTCCTAGCTTGTCTTTTTCAAACGAAACACCGGTCAGTACAACCTTCTTCGCTCCCAGTGAGGATAGTTTCCTTAGCGTAGCTTCAACATACTCAGGTGAATAAGTATCGCCAACATAGTCTTCCTCCAAGATGAACGCTGCTTCCGTCAAGTTGGGTACGACAATATCTGCCAGGGCACATAATTTCGCCATTCCCTTGGCCATTTCTGGCGAATAGATGGAGTATAAAACACCATTGTCCGCCATAACAGGGTCAACCATGACGAGGGTGTCCGTTCTTCTAAACGTATTAAATAGATCGGCCACTAAATCAATCTGTTCAAATGAACCCAAAAAGCCACTGTATAAGGCATCAAATTTTAGATCTAAGGATTGCCAATGATCGGAAATAGGTTTTATGTCCTCTGTTAGATCTCGATACGTAAAGCCCTCGAAGCCACCCGTATGCGTGGACAAAACCGCGGTTGGTAATACACTTGTATCAAAGCCTGCTGCTGAAATAATGGGTAATGCTACGGTAAGTGAGCATCTCCCTACACAAGAAATATCGTGAATTGCAGCTACTCTTTTTTGTTTGCTCATAGTACTAATTCTCCTAGCCTTATGAAATTTTCTAATTTTTGTCTTCAAACTATCTACGTTGCCCTCTATCCCAACTTTTTAAGGGCACTTTTCATATCTTTGATAAAAGCTTCTACTGCTTCCTTTTGAGTTGCCCAAGAGGTGACTAGGCGAATTGCAGAGTAATCGGAATCAACCTTTTCCCAGATATGAAAGGAATAATTTTCTTGAAGTTCATTTACTAATGAATTGGGGAGTATCGGGAATATCTGATTAGAGGGTGAGTGGGTCAGAAACTCAAAGCCTGCTTTGCTTATTTCCTCGCTCAGCATACCAGCCATCTTATTGGCATTCCGTGCCAGATCAAAATACAGGTCATCCCTAAAAAGCTCGAGGAACTGTACCCCTAGGAGTCTTCCTTTGGCGAGGAGCGCTCCTTTTTGCTTCATATGAAATCGGAAATCCTCCTTAAGTGAATCTCGGCAAAGGACGAGAGCTTCCCCGAGGAGTGCTCCATTCTTGGTCCCACCAATATAGAAAGCATCCACAAGAGTTGTCAAATCAGAAAGCTCTAGGTCATTCTCCTCAGAGCACAGTGCCGAGCCCAGTCTAGCCCCATCCATGTACAAAATAAGGTTGTTTTCCTTGCAGAACTTACTGAGCTGTTCCAGTTCACCTTTTCGATAGATTGAACCTATTTCTGTCGAGTTCGAGATATATACGAGCTTAGGCTTTACCATATGCTCGTCAGTATGAGCCTCGAGTACAGCTTTTATATGCGAAGGATTCAGTTTCCCCTCGCAACCTTCTATGGATATGACCTTATGCCCTGTAGCCTCAATCGCTCCAGTCTCATGTACGAAGATATGACCAGTGTTTGCTGCAATCGCGGCTTCGTGAGGTCGTAAGAAGGCAGAAATAGCAATGAGATTCGTTTGTGTGCCACCCGAAATAAGGTGGATGTCTATATCGCTTCGTCCAATTCTTTCTTTTAATAATTCAATCGCTTGTCGTGAAAAGCGATCCTCCCCATACCCTTCGTCCTGGACAAGGTTAGATTCAAGCAGCGCATTTAATATTCTTGGATGGGCCCCTTCAGTGTAATCGGTCTTAAAGCTGTACATGTGTTAGCCTCCATCTTTGTCTTGTTTCTTTTATTTCATATAATCCTAGCCTTTTCTTCATTATATAGTGTCTCGTCATGGATTCAAATCGTATTCTTGATGGATACCCTATTCTAGCTAGTTCTCCTTATGGTGAATTACGCATTAATTCTTGAACCTGTAAAGCACGTGGACGGTTCCCCTGCTTCCTAATTTCTAAACTGTGCAAACTTTATCCTGATGCCTTGGCTGCTGAATTTCTCTTCATATTCTGTCTGGATATTTCCTTGGAAGTCGCTCTGGCCTAAATCACAGGTCCGATATAATTCTGTGAACCCAGTAGCCTGGAAATACGCAAGACTGTCTGTAAAGAGTATGTCATCGTCTGTTTTAAACCAGACTTCCGATCCCTTTTTCAAAAAGGATTGATACCTTCTTAAAAAATTGGGATGGGTTAGTCTTCTTCTATGATGTCTATTGCTGGGCCAAGGATTACAAAAGTTAATGTAAATTTTCTCAATTTCATTAAGAGCAAAGACCTCGTCGATATTCTCGATATTCATGGGGATAATCCTTACATTATGGAGGTTGTTTTCGTTGGCTTTCCTTAAGACCTTAACCAAAAGTTCATGATGGACATCCAACGCTAGGTAGTTAATCTCTGGATTTTCCCTTGCAAGTTCGGTGATGAAACGTCCTCGCCCACATCCCAACTCGAGATGAATCGATTGATTATTCCCAAAGAGCTCTTGCCATCTTCCTTTGTATTCTGATGGGGTGAAAATAACCTTGTGATCTTTTTCTAGCTCGGGCTTTGCCCACCACTTTTTTCTAAGTCGCATTTGAACGTTCTCCTTTGATTCGCGGATTGAGGGACAAATCAGTGTTTTGGGGGGATTTCCATTTCGTTTTGGATACTCTGGGATGAATTTGAGTCGCAAGGGGCGTTACGTAGGGAAAGCGAGGCAAAGATTGAAGCAATAGGTTGATTGAATACTGAAGCTAAGATGACAGGAATCGCAACAGCAATCGGGAAATATGTCATGGCCAGAACAAAGCCAAAATTGATGTTACGCATGCCTACATTGAAAATCATGGTTAGCACGATGGGTCGAGTTCGATTGCGCAAAGCAAAGGAGGCCAGATACCCAACGAGGTAGCCACATAGCATCAGCAAAAGGATCACCAGCAAAAGTTTGAAGATAGACATCTCCCACACAATTTGGGGTGCGATAATGGCAGCATTGATTAAGATAATGAAAAATACCCCGATTTTAGCCGTCAGCCCTCCGAGAGACTGAGAGAAGTAATCCACTTTGCCTTTTGTGATATCATTGAGTGCCATTCCTGCTATACTCGGCAAAGCGACCATTAAAATCAAATCCAAGATCATTTTAGAGTAGTTCACGGCAACACTCTGCCCTAACACGAGGGCGAAGAAACCAGGAAGAATGAGCGGAGCGAGTAGCGTGTCAAGCATCACAACGACTAAGGCAAGAACCACATCGCCCCCTGCTATTCCTGTCCAGACGATCGAGGTGAGCCCGATGGGAATGACCGAGCTGATCAAAAAGCCAAGGCGGATGGAGAAATCCTGGGGATAAAAAAAGAAGCCGATACCCCCGGCGATGATCGGCATGATGACATGTATCAGAATAAGCATACCGAGCGGAACAATCGGGTGTTTAATAATCCTCAGTAAATCCTTGACATGAATATCTAGAGAGGTGACAAAGGTCAAATAGATAAAACAGAACAGGGTTATATTTTGAGATAAAAGGAAGCTAGGTAAGTCGAAGCTGAAGCCTATAATTAAAGCGATTAAAGTGACAAAAAACATCCGCTGTCCTAGCCAACGGTTCCATTTTGTTAGATAACTCAGCATTGTCTCCTCCATAGTCTCTAGTATCAGTATTATTGAATTAACTTACATAGTGTACTTCGATAATCCAATGGTTTCAACCCTATAAATATCTCTTTCTCGAAAAACAAGTAACGAGGAACACGTCTTTTCCCTAGCTACAAAAGCCTTAAGACAAAGCAAAAGCACGTTAGATAAGGCTTTGAACTTTCTAACGTGCTTTCCTCTAGTGGGTCTGAACGGCAGGAGCTGGCTTGCTTTTTATCTTTTTAGCTTCAAAGAAGAGGAAGGTGGCTGTCATCATCACGGACAATGTATCAGCGATCGGTGCTGTTCTCCACACTCCTTCGATCCCCCAGAAATTAGGTAATATGATTAGAAGCGGAATGAATATGAGTACCTGTCTTGATAGGCTAAGGATCGTTGATTGAACAGGTTTGCCAACTGCTTGGAAGTAATTGGCGCCGACGATTTGAAATCCAATAATTGGGAGAAGAGCAAGGAACGTGAGCAGAGCGTGAACCGTTAATTGCGTCAGGGCGATATCTCCCTTGCTAAAAAGTTCCACGATAGGAGTAGCAAAGAGTAGTAAGAGGATGTAACCCACGCTGGCTATGGCCACACCGGCTATAATCCCTTTTTTTATCGTTTCACTCACTCGATCGTAAAGCTTTGCACCGTAATTAAAGCCGATCAGAGGCTGAGCCCCCTGACTGATCCCGACAACTGGCATTAAGAGGAACATTGCGACACTCATGATAATCCCCGCAGTTGAAAGTGCTAAATCTCCACCATATGCCATTAAGGTTTTATTTAAAATGATTTGCTGAATAGTATTGGCAATTTGCATCGCAAAAGGTGCGAATCCAATGGTCATAATCTTTAAGGCGATTGGAATTTGGGGCATAAAGTTTTTCAGTCGAATTTTAATCTTGCTTCGACCTGTATAGAAATAACCGAGCACCCAAATCGCCGAAACAGTCTGCCCAGTAATCGTGGCCAAGGCTGAGCCCTTGATACCTAATCCGAGGTTAAAAATGAAAACATAGTTCAAGATAATATTGATTACTGCGCCAATGATTTGTGTCATCATTGCAACCCGAGGATTCCCTTCGGCCCGGATGAAGTTATTCACCCCAAAAGAGATCGCTCCAGGGACCGCTCCCATCATGATGATATGGATATAATCTCGGGCATAGGGTAGAACTTCATGGCTTGCACCGAACAGTCTTAAGATAGGGTCTGAGAAGAGGAAGTAAATTCCTGAAAGTAGCAAAGGCAATAATATTAACAAAAAGGTAGCATTACCTGCTATTTTATCAACCTCATCTTTTTTTTGCTCCCCAAGGCGGATCGATATCAAGGCGGTCGCTCCAACGCCAATCAACATGGCAACAGCCGCCAAAAGAGTCATTATCGGGAGGGCTACAGTAGTCGCAGCTATGCCTACGGAACCAACACCTCGCCCTACAAATATCCGGGATATGATATAGTAAAAGGCATTCACTAACATGCCGATAATTGCGGGTAAGGAAAATTCCCAGAGAAGCTTCCCTATATTCCCATCACGAAGGTCAAAGTTTTTTATCATATAAACACTTCTTTCTCTTTTCTCTTTCTCTCTGCTCTCTGCTCTATAATTTCTCTTTACTTCTATTTTCTATACTTTTACTTTCTATCAATGCTACGCTTTCTTCAGAAACTCAACTACTTTTTTTAGGTTGTTCTGAAATTCTTTGATTTCAGCAGGATCGGCCTTCAATAAAGATTCATCTATTCTTTTTGCAAAAAAATCCATGACCCGTTCCATCTCTTCCCTCCCCTTTGTGCTCAGGGATATAAGAGTCTTTCTTCGATCTGCGGGATCATTAGACCGGATGACAAGATCTTTCTCCTCTAGAGAGTCGATAAGGGTGGTCAGGCTCCCTTTTTCGATATCCAGCCTTTTGCCGATCTCGGTCAAGGTCATCGGGGCATGTTTGTACAAAATACTTAAGATTTTCGTATCGTTTTTTTTCAAGTGGGACTCACAGTTAATCTCATGCCGAAAACGGCGGAAGAATTTCTCATGGAATAATCCCATGAAGGCAAATAATAAATCTTGGATCTCTTTGGCTTTATCTAAATTCATGTTATCACCTCGAATTGCTAAGTATTTTCTTCCTCCCATTGATTACAACTCAATCGTTAGAATTCTAACAGTAAGAATACTTATATTATAGTGTGTGAGACGCGTCTAATCAATACAAGAATTCAAAGAAACTCGATTCAGAAAATTGCCGCTTGGAAAAAGCACCATAAAAAACCACCCTTATACAAGAGTGGTTCATGAGATCTATCCTTTTGATAACTGGACATCATTTCTTGACTTTGTTCTTAATAAAGTAATGAATAATATTGGGGTTACTCGTTTTTCGTGGCTGAATTTCAAATTGCTTTAAGGACGATATCAGTGGGGTGAGCTTAGTATGACCGTAGTTTCTCGTATCAAAATCGGGGAAACGCTTATTTAACCTTTTCCCGACTTCACCTAAAAATGCCCATCCATCTTCGTCAGAGCTCTCCGTTATGATAATTCTAATCGAATTTATGAGTTCATCAGTTGTTGC
The DNA here is from genome assembly GCF_055378975.1 of Desulfitobacterium elongatum. NCBI lineage: Bacteria > Bacillati > Bacillota > Clostridia > Eubacteriales > Desulfitobacteriaceae > Desulfitobacterium > Desulfitobacterium elongatum. Next base: position 2,953,258 of record NZ_AP038772.1, read on the forward strand.
CATGCCATCTTTTGAAGTCTCATGCTTTTCAAGTCTAGGAAGGGCATTCACCTCATGAGAATTTGTGGTGATTGAGGCTAAGACTTCAAGGTATTTAAACTTTTCACAGGCAGCTATGAAGGGCATAGGCGTTTTCTTTTCACCCATGCCGATAACATACATTCCAGCCTCTCTAAGGCGAGCAGCCAGTCTCGTAAAATCACTATCACTTGAAACGATGCAGAAAGCATCTACATTATGCGAATAGAGTATATCCATTGCGTCAATGATTAATGCCGCATCTGTAGCATTCTTACCTGTGGTATAGCTGTATTGCTGAATAGGTGTAATCGAATAATTAAGTAATACAGTTTTCCAAGAGGCTAGTTGAGGTTTCGTCCAATCTCCGTATATTCTCTTGTACGTGGGGATTCCATGGTTAGAGACTTCATCAAGTATATATTTTATATATTTATCCGATACGTTATCTGCGTCAATTAAGACGGCAATCTTCTTATCATTTTCCATATGGTATCCCCTTAATATCAAATTCTCTTGCAAATATAAAAGTAACGATTAAGAGACAAATCTGTATACCCATTATTTACTAGTATAATAGAATTTCGGAAATCATACAACTGAGTATTTCTATCAAGATATTTTTTCCCCCGATTCAAAAGGCTTCGGAATGCATCGAAAGAGCACTCCAAAGCCTTTTAGTTTTTCAGTTGAACTAACTGACAGCCGTCAGTCATATTTTCGCTTTGGAGCTACCTTAGCCTTAGAACCAAGGAGCTTGGCTCATAACTGAGGAATAGAACAAAACTCGTCCTGCTATTTCCCCGACGTATAACGGTACTACACCACCTGACTTATCCTCATAAAGCTGTAGAAGTAATGGCGAGAATGCTCAAAAAGGGTGGAGGGTTGATCATCTCCGACTTTGCCAAGCATAAATATCCTGAGCTCGTCGAAGAAAATCGCGATCTATGGTATGGTTTTACAGAAGAGCAGTTTCTCAAATTTTTAACGGATGCTGGTCTAAAGAACGTTTGGGTTGAGATACATAAAGACTTCCCTCGTCTATTTCACACCAAGTCTGGGAAGATTCTCAGGATTCCAACTATTATTGGAGGAGGGGTAAAATAGAGAAAGGAAGGGCGCTGGAAGTCTCTACCTTACAGGGATTTCCAGCACCCTTCCTTTTTCACTCTATAAGCCATCGTTCCCTAAAGTTAATAACACTCAGTATCATCAGATCGGAATATCGGTCATAGCAAGAGTCCTTCTTCACTAGTAAACGCTAGTTTTACCATCCAATCTCTTTTGTTTTCGTTTGAAGGATATTCGCGGAAAGAGTAAAATGAGTATGTATGGAGAGGAGAGTGTAGATAGTGAATAAAGTCATACTTTTATCGGGAAGCCCCAATGCTGAGGGGAATACAGCTCAGGTTCTACAGGAATGCCAAAAGGTCATTGAAAGTCTGGGCGTAGAAGCTGAATTAATCAGTTTAGCGGGGAAAAGAATCCAATCCTGCATTGCCTGTAGAAAATGCGCCGAACTTAAGAAATGCGTGCTAAACGATGGTCTTAATGATATTATCGAGAAAATCAGAAATTCTCAAGGCTTTATCATTGGATCACCGGTCTACTATGGTACTGCCCGAGGGGATCTGATGTCAGCACTCCAAAGAATCGGTATGGTATCCGGCTCGACCGATCGTTTTCTGTCTTGGAAAGTGGGTGGCCCGATCGCCGTTGCCAGAAGAGGCGGGCATACAGCTTCAATTCAAGAAATGCTCATGTTCTACCTCATCAATGACATGATTATACCAGGGTCCACCTATTGGAATATTGTCTTCGGTAAGCAACCTGGCGAAGTTTGGGAGGATGAAGAAGGGATTCGAACCATTCGACGTTTTTCTGAAAATGTCGCGACGCTCATCAAAAAAATATATCCACCTGCAGAATAATCGTTCTTAAAATAGACCTCTGATTGGCTTTGAAATTTGAAATCGGATCATTATTCGCACAAAAATGACCTCTCACTACTGTGAAGAGGTCATTTTAAAATGTATATAATCCCGCAAAGTTCCTCCTGACTAAACACTGATAATCGACCAAAAATCACCTACTTCATTCGTTCAGGACCTGTGTCCCAGCTAAACACCTTTCTACATATTTGTTGTTCCCATTGAAAATGGTAACGCTAAGGGTGTTAAAGAAATCGAACGAAACGTTTCTAAGATTGACCAACCGAACTCACTGACTAAGCCGATCCACTGACAAAACCGACAAACTGACTAAACCGAACAAGATACTAACCGACCAAGATACTAACCGACCAAGATACTAACCGACCAAGATACTTGCCGACAACTGACTAACCTGAACCACTCGAACTAACCGACAGACAATGAAATTGAACCATGGGATTTTGATAGGAGAGACAGACAACACTTCGGAGGAACTTTGCGGGAAATTTGACGATAAAAACAACAAAAGCCATCCTCAAGGGTGGCTTAAAATCCAATCGGCAACATTCACACTATCTTTCCCACGTTGCCTCGGATTGTATACCAGCCCTCGTCTGTAGAAAGTTGAACACGGAATGTATCATCGATTTATTCACTTTATGCTTTGATAATAAATCCTGTTGCATAGTTTGTCAATAGATTTTATGATATTAAAATATAGTAAAATATAGTTAAAGTGAAGGAAACTGTAAGCCCCACCGCTAATCCATAGATAACATAGGGTTAACTGATCGTGGAGATTATTCTATAGTTTGGGAGGAAAATCATGTTTTATGAAGGGATTATTTATCGCCCACCCAGTGAGGGCTCAAGCCTGATCCTTCAAGTGACAGTAGGCTGCAGACACAATCAATGTACATTTTGCAGTATGTACAAAGGAAAAAGCTTTCGTATTAAAAGTCGGGAAGAGATAATGGGTTTGATTGAGGCCGGAGCACGCCAGTACCCCTTTGCGGAACGAATTTTCCTTGCTGATGGAGATGCTCTGACTTTAGATACTGAGCTCTTGCTCGATATTCTTAAAGAACTTTATCGGCAATTTCCACATCTGAAGCGTGTAGGGATCTATGGCGGACCCAAAGACATCCTCGATAAATCCCTTAAAGAGCTCAAGCTACTCAATCAGAAGGGGCTGGGGATCGTCTATTTAGGAGTAGAAAGTGGAAGCTCCATCATCCTCAACCAGATTAGGAAAGGAGTAACCCCCGAGGAAATGATTACTGCTGGGCAACGGATTGTGGCAAGTGGTCTAAAGTTATCCTGTACGGTAATCCTTGGTCTCGGTGGTATGGAGCTTTCACAAGAGCATGCTCTTGATACAGCAAAGGTGATCAGTGCCATCAATCCCCAGTATTTAGGGGCATTGACCCTCATGCTGGAACCTGAAGCACCTCTCTCAAGACACGTTAAGACGGGAGATTTCAGACTGCTCTCCCCTTGGGAAGTTCTTCAAGAACTTCAACTCATGATTCAGCACATAGACGTTCAGAATTGTGTATTCCGAAGTAATCATGCTTCAAACTATCTCTCTCTCAAAGCGAATTTGCCTTCAGAGAAGGAAGCTTTACTTGCAACTTTAGCTCGCGTTATCGAGGAAAATCGAGAGGAGCATTTGAGACCTGAGACGTGGCGAGGGCTCTGAAAGAGCTTTACTTGGAGTCGCTCGTTTCTTCATCTGATCGCTCTTCATCTAGATCTTTCTTCGCCTCCAGGCGGTTCGTCCCAAAGCCAGCTCGTGTTCTTTAGTTTCATCTTGGATTCTATGTAAATATTCTGGATGCTCTACGTCCAATTTCTCGCTTTCAGTGAAGATATCTGTTCCATACATCGTTTCTTTCTTATAGACAACCTCAAGTTCAGAGAGTTGATAATCCTGGGCCATATCTTCAGGAATTCCTTCAATCATCCAATCCACATATCGCGTGTTGTTGACATGCCCATTTGTGTCTATATCACTTCGCCTCACGTGGAAATTCATTTCGAATTGAGCATCAGTCATTTCTGGAAGATCCTTGAAGGGGTCCTCCATTACTCCCTTCCCTTCATCCAACCCATACGCCTGCTCAAAGTGTGCGGGAATACGTGTGGTTCGTTTTTTATCCACGTTCAGATAAATCCATAAAGAGCTGGCATGACCTAAGCGGTTTCCTTCAGAATCTATAATACTAAATTCTCGATTTGCGTAAAACCTCTCGAACTTCGATGGCCAAGTTTCTATCTTGATCTTCTCACCCAACTTGGGGTAACTATCCATTCTTAGCAACCAACGATTGAGCACCCAACCAGTTCTCTCTGCTAATAAATGATCGATACCAAGGCCGACTGCCTCCGAATGGGAAGTTGCGATATCCTCCAGAAAATGGAGTATGGAAACTGGATTAACCGCCCTGTTTTGGTCTATTTGAAAATAATAGATTTCATATCCTTTTTGAAACCCTGGCATTTGATCACTCCTTTCGTATTCGTGACCAATATTTTCATAGCTTCTTTCCTAAACTGCGATAATAACATATCAGAGCAGTGATAAAAGCGGCTAAAATCTTTACAAGGATATCTGTTGCCGTATCTTCAAGCCCACCCTTTACCATTCCTGCTTTGATCAGATAATCCCCGACAAATTCAAACATTTCCCATAAAGTGCCTAAGGTAATAGAAATACTGAAGGCAAATATGACTTTGAATAGGGTAAATCGCTGTTCAGTTATTTCTTGTTCCTTTTTAATCGTCCCATTTATCGAATATAAGGTGACTACAACTACGAAACTTCCAAAAATAGCGTGAAGAAGTAAATCCCACCACCAAAATATTTGATAGAGTTTCTTGATTTCTCCCAGGTATTGTGCCATAAAAATAAAAAGCACGGTTATAAGTTGAAAACCAGAAGGTAGCACAATGTTCTTACACTTTGCAATACGTGCAATTACGAAGGGGAGTATAAGACATACCATAGCAAGTAGCGACAAGGCTAAATCCTTCCATTGCCTGGATGCAGTACTAACCATCGCTGTTATTAATAGTACTATTTCAAACACGGCTGCTACGTGAGCAGCTTGCTTACTATGATTATTCACTAAAGTAAACTCCTCTACTGGTTCTATTTAATTTCAGCTCATTAATCTATTATTAGCAGTTTCTGCAAAATTACTGCTACAAAGTCGAGCTATTACATCGTCTTTTCAACTCTGGACGACTCATTCTTCTATTCTGAATTGCCTCCAGAGCTCCGTTTTCATTTTTCAGGTAAAAAATACCCTCCTAAAGTAGATGCTTAATCTACCCTAGGAGGACCTTTAATTTTTCTATGTCAGATTAACCCTTCGTGGCAATTGAAATGTCCCTCTGTCTCCCCAACCGGAGTGTCACCGTAACCCCTTCTCCAGGGGGGCTTTGAATCATCAGTCCATATTCTTCGCCATAATACAGTCGAATTCGTTCCTCTACATTTTTCAGTCCTACCCCTCCCAATCGGGTATGGGCATTCTGCGCCGCTACCTCCACCACCTCAAATCCAACCCCATTATCCTTAACGCTTAATAGTAAGCTATCTTCACTCTTTGCGGCGGTGATCTGGATTAGCCCTGTTCCAGGCAGCTTTCGGATGCCATGATAAATAGCATTTTCCACCAACGGCTGCAGTAGAATTTTGGGGATGCTAATATCGAGCAGGCTTTCGTCGGCGAAGATCTCATAAGAAAGCTTGTCCTGATAACGTTCCTTTTGAATGAACAAATACTGCCGAACATGATCCAGTTCATCCCTAACCGTCGTCAGTTCACTTCCTCCACGTAATGAGAGACGGAAAAACCGGGCCATTGCTTTGGTCACGGATACTACCCGTTCCATATTACCGAATTCGGCTAGCCAGACTATAGTATCTAAAGTATTGTACAAGAAATGAGGATTGATCTGGCTGTAGAGAGTCTTTAATTCACTGGCACGAAGGGACTGTTCCTTTCCACGGATTTCATCCATCAAGTCTTGGATGCGATTCATCATTGAGCGAAAATGACTGGATAAGCTGGCAATTTCGGCACTACCTTTGGCGGACACTTCAGTATCTAATAGTCCTTGTTCCACTTTATCCATCGCTTTTTCAAGCTTGCGGATAGGCCGAGACACGCTATTGGCAAATATACTGCTGCTACAGAGAGCCACAAGAAGCATGACCGAACCCAATATCAACAGCACCATGACAATATCCTTTTGCATGCGCTTCACCCCATCCAAAGAGGCGACACCGACTAACAGCCAGTCTGTGTTTACCAAGTCATAGCGGTGGGTAAGCTTTTGCTCGCGGGAAAGCTCATCGCCCTGCATTTCCAACACACGGATCAGTTCTTGCCGTTTTTCTTCCTGACTGAAAAACTCCTTGTTGGGGTGATAGACCACTTGTTGATTCTTATTGAGGATGAAAGGATACCCCTTCTGTCCAAGATTTAGATCTTGTAGGATGGATTCGATGGCATTATATTTCAAATCGATCCGCAGGACACCAAGATGCTGACCCTTTTCATCCTTCAATTCCCGCCCCAAGGAAATCACCCATTTATCCTTGTCCATGGAAAACTCCTGCATCCGGGCAGAGGTAAGAACGGGCATAGTACTGTCCAAGGAGGCTCGGTACCATGCTTGATCACGAATGTTTCCAGTAAATTGCATGTCAAGATTGACTTCGTTAGTGATAAGTTGCCCGTCCGCACCGATCAAAATGATGGAAGAAATCTCTGGATTGGACTTTAAGATAGACTCGACAAGCGCTACGATATCCGCTCGTTCGGTATCCGACACGTCTTTTCCCGTAGAAGTACCACCAAAATACCGGTGCACCTGGGGGTTCTCGACAAGCAGCTCAGATAGTCCCTTCAATTGCTCAATGTACATTTCCAACTGACGACCGCTCTTATCTATCGCCATGGCAGTGGTCTTTGCTGCCTCCTGCTGGATGATACCGGTCGTACTGAAAAATAGAGCAACCCCCATGGCTCCAACAATCAGGAAGGAAGCGATAAGATAGAAGGCAAGGATCTGGGTACGAATCCCCCATAATCGCCATGGTCTCATGAAGGATCTCCTCTCATGACATCCCTAAAGCTGTTAGGGGATACTCCAAAACGTTTTTTAAAGCTGCTGCTAAAGTAATTTGGATCCTCAAATCCGACCTTCTCCGCAACTTCATATACTTTGCAAGAAGTGACCAGCAGCAAAATTTTAGAACGCTCCAGCCGCATGATCGTTAGGTATTCCTGAAAGGGAATACCCAAGATCTGTTTGAATACGGTACTTAGATATCCGGTACTTAAATTGACAGCTTCGGCCAGTCTCTTCAAAGAAAATGTCGGATCAGCTAGGTAAGTGTCCATAGCCTGCAGGATGGTCTCACGGTATTCCAGATTTCGAGCATTCCCTCCGTTGGCCAGTAGCTGGAGACTTTCCAGGGATTCAAGCGCCCGTAAATGGGCCTCATTCTCTTGAATCTCATTCACCAATTTGCGCAGCAATTCCTGAATATCGTTTCTGGAGACAGGCTTTAGTAAGAAATCATCCACCCCCACTTTGATAGCTGCCACTGCATAGTCAAAATAATCGTAGCCGGTAATTATCCCCACCCGAATATTTCGGTCTTGTGCTTTGACGGCACGTGCCAAGGTCAGTCCATCCATATTGGGCATGTTGATGTCGGCAAGTACGATATTCGGTCGTTTCTCACGGACGAGGTCTAGAGCCTGGATGCCGTCTTCAGCCTCATAGACCTCATCAATGAAAAGCCCTTTGAAATCAATAAGCTGTTTTATTCCTTTTCGGATAATGGGTTCATCATCCACAATGAGCAGCTTATACATTGTCGCACATCCTTCCCTGCCCGGGCACAGCCTTACTGTTTAATCCAGTATTATTGCACTAACCCAGTGAATTTACCATAGCCTTCCTTTTCCATGTCTGCTAACGGTATAAAGCGGATTGCCGCACTGTTGATGCAGAAGCGAAGCCCGCCCTGGGCAGGAGGTCCGTCATTAAAGACATGACCCAGATGAGAATTTCCTACCCGGCTGCGAACCTCGTTACGCTGCATGCCAAAAGCCTGATCCTGCCGGGTGGTTACTACATCTGGAACCAGGGGTTTTGTAAAACTGGGCCAGCCTGTTCCGGAATCAAACTTGTCAGCGGAACTAAACAACGGCTCATCGGTAACCACATCCACATATAATCCTGGCTCGTGGTTATCCCAATATTCGTTATTGAACGAGGGCTCCGTGGCGTCCTTCTGGGTGACTGCGTACTGAATTCCGGTCAACATAGCCCGAAGTGCAGCGTCCTCTGGTTTGGAATAGAGAGTAGGGTCTACATCTATAAGGTGCTGTTCTTCTAGCGGTGAAAAATCGATATGCGAATAGCCGTTTGGGTTTTTTTCGAGATAGTCCTGATGATATTCCTCAGCTTCATAATAATTTAACAGAGCCAACACTTCAGTCACAATAGGCTTTTCATATTTCGACTGTATATCGGCCATCACGCCTTTAATAATCGGCAAGTCGTTCTCGTCTTGATAATATATTCCGGTGCGGTACTGAGGACCCGCATCATTTCCCTGTCGGTTCATCGAGGTTGGGTCAATGATCCTAAAGTAGTATTCGAGCAGGGTCTTCAAGTCCACCCTGTTAGGATCATAGCGAACGTAGGCTGTTTCGGAATGCCCTGTATTTCCATTACTGACATCGGAATAGGACGGATTTTTCGTGGTACCGTTAGCGTAGCCGACAGTCACATCAGCGACACCGTAGATACGAGACAGGTAGGCCTCTACATCCCAGAAACAGCCACCCGCCAGCCATATTTCCCAAAGTTCTCGGTTCTCATAATGGATGCCCAGATTAGGGTTGGCTGGAAATCTTTTTGCTGATGGGCTAAGCACCGTTTCACTACCGCAACCAGCAATTACTATCGCGCATAGAATCAAGACTGCGGCGATTAAGCACCGGTAAGCCTTATGTTTCACGGTGACCATCCTTTCTATCCATGGTATCTGTATTCATAATGTACGTCAAGTGACTTCGCGAAGGGTTCATTTTTATAGCACACTGCATCATATCGGTCTATTTCATGGTATCTTTTTTCATTGTGTCTTCCTTCATCGTATCTGCCTTCATTGTGTCTTCTTTCATCGTGTCTTCCTTCATTGTGTCTTCTTTCATCGTGTCTTCCTTCATTGTGTCTTCTTTCATCGTGTCTTCCTTCATTGTGTCTTCTTTCATCGTGTCTTCCTTCACTGTATCTTTCTTCATTGAATCGGGCTGTTGAGATATGTTTCCGTTACACCCGCTTAATCCTAGTAACAAAATCGCTATTAAGGTAGACCATAGAAAAGTTTTCAAAACAAAGCACCTCTTTCTTTTTACATTTTTGCCTCCTGTCCATCGGCCATTGGGCATCTCCAACGCAATTGCTGATTTGGCTGGTTTATACTAATTATAGGATTCTTACCGAAATGGAGGAATGGAATGGCATCAGGAAAAACTTGAATTTCTTCAGGTCTTCAGGAATCTTTTCACGAGTAAATCTTACTAACATAGCATGCTTAAATTAGGCGCTTGAAAATGCTTGCTCTCCTTTTTCCTCGTGATCAGGATAGATTTCAACAAAAATACCCTCCTAAAGTAGATGCTTGGTCTACCCTAGGAGGGGCATAAAGATTTTTCTATTTTAGTCCAAAGTAAGGATTACTCACATGATCGCCAATTTCTTTTATTGCCTCTTGGATTAAGTCGCTTATTTCTTTATTCAACTCCGGGGTTAAGGAGTTCTCCACAAGTCTAAAGCTGTTTTCTAATCCTAAGTAAGTAATGATCGTTAAGATATTATCGACTAAAGTCTTGAATTCGACATCCCAAACAAGCTCTATCCAAGATTCAATTCTTTCTTTCGTATCCTTATCGATGAGTTCATAGGTATGCCATTGTCGATCCGCGAGTTCGACTAAGGCCTTTGACGTCTGCAAGGGGTCGATATTACCCAATTGTATAGCTTCATTTAAGACGCTAGTGAAGTATTCACGAATTTCACTTGGCTCCATGTTATCGGGTAAATTTCTTATCTTTATCAAATTCATATCTCCACCACCTGACACTCTAAGAGCTATTTGAAGAGATCCTTAGTCCTCTATTTATGAGGAAAATTTCACCCAGATTCTCAAACGTTATCAATAAGTATATCAATTATTCCTTATCTTTTCACTGTTTTCTGTGGCGAACCTTTTATTTCTTCTGGTGTACTTACAACAGGCGGCATGAGAGTAGTAGTTTGCGGCAAACAAAACGGCCAAGGATAGCTCCTTGACCGCTTCTGCTTTCGATATTAAGAGAATATGTTAGTTGGTGTATCACCCTTCTTTTTATCATTCTTCTTTTTCTTCTTTTCAATGTTCTTAGGACTTTTATCTCCCATTTTGTATACCTCCAATCACTCATTACTCATTACCCCTAGTATTACAAATAAAACATCATTTTATACATAATAGGAGTCGATGAGTTCGAGAGGGAGCGGGTATCTGTAGCCTCAAGAGACGATTTACAAGAGGGTATTTTCACTTTAAACTAAAGGAAACCTTTAGCAATAACTAAATAACGATCCTTGGTATATATACTCTGGAAAGGAGCCCACTATGAACAGCAAAAACTACTCCTCCCTTCCCCGATTTGCACAAGCCTATATAAACCATTTAGGAGTCATTAATAAATCTCCCAATACTCAGAATGCCTATACACTTGAACTTCTTCTTTTTTTCCATTTCCTCTGCGAGTACATGCCAGGTTTCCCTTCTTCCCCTGGTGATTTGTCCCTGACTCAGCTTGAGCAGCTTCAGCATACCGATATCGAAGCCTATCTTAGTTGGGCCAGAACACACCGAAAAAATGGTGTTCGAGCACTCTCACGTAAACAAGCGGTCATTCGCTCCCTCTTTCGCTACCTACTCAGAGAAGATCTAATGACCAAGGATATCACGATCAAACTTGATCCGATTCAAATCACCCAAAAAATACCTAAAGCACTTGAACCCGATCAAATAGCTGACTTAGCCGATATTCTCGAAAGCGGCAAGGGGCTTAGTGAAGGGCAACTCAAATATCACACTTACACCGAAAAAAGGGATTTTGCAATCTTTCTAACATTTATCGGGACCGGGCTACGACTTGCTGAACTTTGCAGTCTAAATCTGCAAAGCATAGACTTCAATAAGGGAAGTTTCGAAGTGGTCCGCAAAGGGAACAAGGAGACCAATATTTACTTCAATCAAGAGATCGCCGAGGCTATCGTAGATTATATAAAAAACGAGCGTTCTCGGTACGCTTTCGACAAACCGGACGCCCTCTTCCTCTCCATCCAGGGAAAGCGCATTAGCAAACGCGCTGTCCAAGACCTTATTAAGAAATATATGGTTGTTCTTCGCAGTGCTGGACATAACACAGAAGGCTTCAGCGCTCATAAATTGCGTTCCACCTTCGCTACACTTCTTCTCCGAGAAACTGAAAATCTCGCGATTGTTCAAGATGCTCTTGGGCATTCAGATCCGAGGACTACGCGAATATACGCTAAGGTTCTCGATGAGCAATTGAGACGAGCGGCCGACACTATAAAGTTCAGGTGAATTTTAAAAAAATCCGCTGTCCTGCGGATTTTTTGTTATGGCAATACTCTTGTTATCGATTAGTCCATTATTCCTAAGGCCGCCTTAGCCTTCTTATCGACATAATCGTTAAATTTGTTCCCACTATGGCCTTTAACCTTCTCGAATACATAAATCCCTTTATACTCATGCATAAGTTTGACATAAGCTTGTGTAAATTCATTCTTCGCTCTCCATTCACCTGTAACCCAAAAAGCAATCCCCGCATAATCATGATGAATCCGAATCTTTGCGCCCAATTGAGCTGCACGTTTAACTGAGTAGAGAGCTGCAGCAATCTCACCGGCTACATTACGCATCACTGCTGCGGCGGGGTTTTTCCCTACATCACTATCCTCGTAAACGACCTCATCCTCCTTTACGAAGGCATAAGCCCAGGAATATCGACCATCGACATAACTTCCGTCTGTGTACACCTCATAATCCGCTAGAAATGAAGTTACGCTAGAAGCAGCGTTTGGTTCTTCAGTAAAGGTTGGGGTGAGTGATTCGCCGTTAAACCACGCTCGCGCCGCGGCTTCACTTTCAAAGGATTTATAGACTGCACCCGAGAATCCGAAAATTGCATTCTTACACTCTGCCCACGACGTGAAAATTCCTTTTTCCCGTCCCTCTCTCACTGCATAGAACTTTGGTTTTTTCGTTGCCATAAATACCTATTCCTCTTTTAATTATTCGAATAACTCATTACTATCACTAAAATGTCCAATTTCCTCTAATTCGATAATCAGTGTTCTTAATCCTTTTTAACCATATACAATACATAAAACAAAACGAAAAAGCAGGACGTCTCCTGCTTTTTTAGTGTTTAGCAAATTATTTCTTTTCAATAACCTCAACCGCTTGCTTTACGATATCTTCCGGAAAATTGACCCCAATGGCTTTGGCTGTATCTTTATTCAAATAAATATGCATCGTGCTCATCGTCCTGGCTGGGATATCGCCTATTTTCTTACCGTTTAAGACCTCGACAGCCATGTCTGCCGTTTCCTTACCCAGAATTGTATAGTTAATTCCTTTCGTTGCCAAACCTCCGTCTCTCACTAAAGAATCCGCGGTGACATAGACCGGCAACTTCGCTTTTATGGCGATTTGGGAAACCGAGAGCATTGCTGTAGCGACAGTATTATCATTGGGAATAAAGATAGCATCCACTTTTCCAACCAGTGAATTGGCTGCTTGTTGAACCTCAGAGGAGCCCGTCACAGGGGCCTCAATGAGGCTTATATTGTTTTTCTTAGTATATTCCTTGAGACTATTAATCACCCATGCCGCATTGGATTCACTTGGGTTGTAGATTGTCCCGATGGTTTTGATATTTGGTGTAATCAGGTTAGCCATTTCCATGACCTTCTCGGCAGATACCGCATTTGACGTACCGGATACATTACCGCCAGGCTTTTCAAAGTTGCTAATAATTCCGGCCCCGATCGGATCGAGAACTGACGAGAACAGGATAGGAATATCCTTGGTTTGACTCACAACAGCTTGAGCAGAAGGAGTTGCTATGGCAATGATAAGATCGTACTTGCCATTCACAAACTTCTGTGCGATAGCCTTAAGGTTCGATTGATCATTCTGGGCGTTCTGATAGTCAATCGTGATATTCTCGCCGTCTTTAAATCCCTTTTCTTTTAACTGGTTTACGATAGATTCTCTGATTTCATTGAGCGAAGGGTGTTCAACAACCTGTATAATCCCAATCTTTTTCTTTGCCTCCTGAGAACTTGTTGCTTTCTCAGTTTTTGGGGAAGCACAAGCTGTCAAGGAAACCATGAGGAGTAAGGTTACTAGACCCGCCATCATTCTTGTTAAGTTCTTTTTCACTGAAGAATCCTCCCTTATACAATAATTGTAAATTGTTCAGGGTTTCTTCTCTGCACTTTCCCATTCACCCGCGGTTATAAATGGGAAATTTAGGATCGTACCCAAATAAATAAACGCCTGCCCTTATGTAAAGGACAGGCGCTATAAACCTGCGGTACCACCTTAATTAATGCATTAAAAATGCATCCTCTTTGCAGAGTGCCATCACACCCTTAGCCCAGTAACGCTGGCTATGCGTCAGTAGCTACTCAAGCCTTAGGCCTTTTCGCCATGCCCTCAGGGGTCCACTTATCCGATCCGTGCCTGCCGAGCTTCCACCAATCTCGACTCTCTCTAAGGTTGGTCTTCGGTTTTACTTCCCCTTCATTGGTTTATATTAAGATACCATTAACGTGGGGAGAATACAATAGCTTTATATCATTTATAATAATTCTACAAATTGAAAGTCTGTTTTATAACAGAACAGTCTCGGTTCATCTTAGCTCTCTGCTATTTTCTTGAGCTCCTGAGCGATCTTATCCAGTAATTTATTCATTTCCTCATCGACATCCATGTTCTCACTATTACACCACTCGCCCCAAAATCCTTCGTTATCCGTGAAGATCCGATAGAGTGGGATTTTCTCTTTGTTCATAATCTCCTTAGCCTCATCAGGCAAGGTATCACTAATCTGAGTTGCTAAAGCCATCGCCATGCAAATCGTTTCTTCGGAATTCGTAAGTGTGTCTATGGTTTCGAAGCCTACACCTGAGGGTGAACTTTGGTCATAGAAAAAGCTCATAATCTGATGTTCATGGGTTTCTTCCAAGGGGATACCCTCCTCATACCTGCTTTTCTATTAGCATACCCTTTCTGTGCTCATTTCACTCAACGTGCTCAGACTCACCTTTTTTTACAGAACCAGCTGATCCCCTAGACTCCCGCCTCAGAATGTGGGTGTCCCGTTTTCTCTACGAGATGCTCCGAGAACTATCTTAAAATCTCCAGTGTATAAGATATACCCATACCTAATGAGCCGACGAGGCCAAAATAAAGAATAGCAAATTGGACTCTTTCCTTAAAGGGAACTTCATAGTAAACCTTGAGCTCAGCCCTGTTCTTCCAAAGCTTATAGACCTGGGCTAATCCGAGGAGGACGATAAGCATCATGATGGGGTTGAAGGAGAGAATCATTAGGTAGACTAAGACAGGGATCCCGATGAGCCAGAGATAAGGTGACACAGCCGAGACGATACGACCACCGTCGAGGGGGTGAACAGGCAGTAGGTTAAATATGTTCAGGAGAAATCCGGTGTAAGCCAAGACAGCGGCGAGCTCATAACCTGTTGCCCAATACACCATGAGACAGGCGACGGCAGCCATACTTCCAAAGAGAGGCCCCCCATAGCCGACTTGTGCCTCCATGACCGCATCCTTTGGCGACTCTTTCATCCCAATTAAAGCTCCGACAAAAGGAATAAACACGGGACCAGACACTGCAAGCCCTACTCGTTTGGCAATAACATAGTGTCCCATTTCATGGACAAAAAGTAACCCTACGATCCCAATCGCATACTTATAACCGTAGATTGCAGCGTAGATCCCTATCGTTACAACCATCGACAGGGCAGTAGCGGCAAACTTCCCAACCTTTAAGAAGATCAGAAGAAATTTGAGTTTGGATAACACAAAGATAAGTATGAACTTTCCCTTCATTAGAGCGGCAAGTAAGAAAGCAAGTATAGCGAATAAGCCTTTTTTCTTGCCCTCCTTCGGTATGGGGGTATCTTCATAGGTTAACGGGGAACGTTCAGATTCCTCTTTCTCATTGTTTGGATTCATCCCATCATAATTCATGATTTTTCTTCCCCTCCAGCCTGTCAGCAAAATTCTAATCTTCTCTACTGACGATTCGCTATCAAGAGTTTGTCTTCCTCTTTCACTTTCAGAAACCCATCAGCTCCAAAATTCATCGAGTATAGGGTGAATTTGCTCCGTATCTCCGACATACTGAACGGGTTTCCACTCCTTCGGAAATAACTTCTTATAGGCTGTCCGTGAAAAGCGCTCATCGATGAGGAGAACGACCCCTCGGTCCTTTTCAGTCCGAATAACACGACCGACGGCTTGAAGTACCTTATTCATCCCCGGGTACATATATGCAAATTCAAAGCCCAATCGATGACTTGTATCAAAGTGAGAACGGATAATCTCTCGTTCCGGCCCAATCTGAGGAAGTCCGACACCGACAATAATTGCACCTGAGAGACGATCTCCTGTCAGATCGACCCCCTCACCGAAGATCCCTCCCATCAGTGCGAAGCCGACCAAAGTCTCTGCTGGATCCGACTGAAAGGCTTCGAGAAATTCCTCTCGAGCTTCTTCAGTCATTCCGATGGTCTGAGAAAGGACACGAAGCTCTGAGCAGAGCCCCTGAAATCTTTGAAGGACTTCATGCAGGTAATCATAGGAGGGAAAATAGACGAGATAATTCCCTGTCTTGGCCTGAACGACTGCTGCTATGGCTTCTGCCACCTCGCCCATCGTGGACGCCCTCTGATTATATTTTGTGGAAATATGATTATGAACCATAAGGCATAGATTTTCGGAGGGGAAAGGAGAACCCAATTTCAATTTATAAGATGTCATCTCTCCGCCAAGAATCTGAATAAAATACTCGATCGGACTGAGAGTAGCGGAAAAAAGGACTGCAGCCCGTCCCCTGTCTAGCCCTTCGGCGAGGCGTTTTGACGGGTCGACACAGAACAGCTTCACGACAAACTCCTGCTCTGAATTCCGATAATAGGTTACATAATGCTCATCATAGCTCTCTGCGGTCCGCAGAAAGCCTAGCGTTTTAAAATACAGCTCTGTGAGTCTCTCCATCCAGGCAGCAGGAGATTCTTCCTTCTTAAAAACCTTCTCAGCCTCTTTCAGAAACTTCTCCAAGGAGGAATACAAGGAGGTTGGAGCTTCTTTCTCAACCTCTAACCCTTTCTTCCTCAGTTTTACCAGGTGATTGTTTACGGTCTGAAGCCGTTTAGCCAAGGTCGTCTCGTCCTCTTGCACCACATATTTCAGGTGGAGAAATTCCTCTTTCTTAAGCTCTGCAGAAAACATCTCCCGAGCTCGATCCACGAGGTTATGAGCTTCATCGACTAAAAAGGTATAGTCCCCACCCTCCAGGAAAAAGCGTTTGAGATACACCCGAGGATCGAAGACATAATTGTAATCACAAATAATGAAATCTGCCCAATTCGCCAGATCCAGGGAGAATTCAAAAGGACAAACTGCATGGTCCTGAGCACATTGTTCGATATGCTCTCGATCCCAGGCGTCACCTTTAAACATTTCTTCGATAGCCTGGCCTACACGATCATAATATCCTTTGGCATAACGGCATTCTTCAGGGGTGCAGGCACTTTCCGGACAAAAACAAATCTTATCTTTTGCAGTAAGTGTTAATCGCTTGAGGGATAATCCTTGACTCTGTAACGTGGCCAAGGACTTTTCAGCTACGGTTCGGGTCATTGTCTTAGCTGTGAGATAAAACACGGGAGTGCCTAATCCTTCGGCGAGTGATTTTAAGGCGGGAAATATTGTGCCAAAGGTTTTCCCAATTCCCGTAGGTGCTTGGGCATAAAGCCTTTTCCCTTCCTTTATCGTCTTGTAAGCAGCTACGACGAGTTCGCGTTGACCAGGCCGATAAGATGGGTAGGGAAATTGAAGGTCCCCAATACTCGTATTTCTTAATTCAGCCCAGGAGGACATTCGTCTTGCCCAGGCCAAGTAGTGCTGAACGAGATTCAAGAAGAACTCTTCTAACTCCTCAAAGGAGTGAACTCTCGCAAACGTCTTCGTATCATGGCTATCCAAATGAATATAGGTGAGCTGGACTTCCACTTGAGTTAACTTTTCTTGTTCTGCCAATATATAAGCATAGCACTGAGCTTGCGCCCAGTGCAAAAGGCTAAAGGATTCATCAATGAGTTCTAAATCGAGCGTCGTCGACTTGATTTCTTCGATACAAATCCCTGATTCTTTTTTAAATAACCCATCCGCTCGGCCATGGATTTCAAGAATAAAATCATCTTGGTGATAGGTGATCCGTAAGGTCACTTCAGGCTGATACTCTGAACCTCGTTTTTTCTGAAGGAATTGATGAGCATGAATTCCCTCTACCATCCTGGAGCCTCCGGTGATGCCAGTCTGTAAATCACCCTGCCTTAACACGAACTCAACTAAGGTCCGAACGGATACTCGCTGTTTAATCTCACTCAACTTTTATGCTCCCGTTTTAGTGAACTCGGTTAAATCCTTTACTCCTTGGTAGATGAGGTTGAACAACTCTTCAAGATCTTGCTCTTCTACACAGGAAAACGCAACACGCACATCGCTTTCTCCCAGGGCAATAATCCCTACCCCATACTGATCTAAGAGGTGGTTCCGTAGCACTTCAGCCTTTACTTTTTTCAGCTTCATACACATGAAATATCCCGAATTAAAAGGATAGTAATCCCACGCCTCTTGGAATGTATCGTTATTAAGGATTTCCTTGACCTTCAAGGCTCTTCCTTCCAGGATCCTGTACTTTTCCTCTTTTTGCTCCTTAAAATCAGGAGATTGAAGGGCATGGAGCACAAAGGTCTGAGCAGGATGAGAAGAGTTAGAGATTGTTCCGCGGATAATGCCCATCGCTTTATTTTCTAAAGCTTTGCACACAGCTTCGCTCGCATCGGCAAACGTAATGAATCCTACGCGGAAACCCCAGACATATTCCTCTTTTGTAGGGCCATCCACCTTAATCGCCAAAATCCTAGGGTGAAGATTTGCAATCCGGCCAAAGAGTGATTCTTTAATAGAATCTTCATAGAAGAGTCCAAAGTAGGCATCATCTGTGACGACCGCAAGATTAATTCCCTGATCAGCGACCTCCTTGAGTGCCTCTACGATAGCCTGGGCTTCTTCTTCCACGGGGGTATATCCCGTAGGGTTGTTCGGAAAGTTAAGCAGCAAGACTGCCTTACCCTGCTCCTTCTGAGCGAGGAGTGCTTCCTTCATTCCCTCAGTATTGAAGTGCCCCCCCTCGGTAAAGAAGGAGAAGGTTCGGATTTTCGAAGCTCGACGGATACCAAAGATCAGGTTATAGTTACCCCACATCTTATCGGGAAGGACCAGGGTGTCCTGAGGATTTAAGAAGAGATCCGCGACGACACTTAAGCCATGGGTCAAGGCATTTGTGACGATAGGCTGACTGAAGGTTTTCCCATCTAGAGATGGATTTTCTACCAGCATTTTTTCACGCCAGGCCTTCCTTAATTCCGGCTTTCCAGCTGGAGGGGCATATGTATAAATATCCTTCGGATCATAGGCAGCCAACGTATCCTGAATCACAGATAAGTACATGGGGTGACCTTGCTCCGTTGCCATTCCTATAGTCGCATTAAAGCGATGGGCTTTCTGTTTGGCTTCATCGGTTTGAGTGAGAATACCTTTGGGAAAATATATCTCCTTGCCTAGGTCGGACAGTAATTCATAAACATATGGGCTCTCTTTTAGAATCTGACCCTTTAACTCTTGCGCTATTTCATGCATTAAGCTATCTTCCTTTCGAATTGCATCAAATCCATATATATTATAGGGTATTCAGAGAATAAACTCATTGTTTTCTCCTGAAAAAATGATTTTTTTACTACAATATTCGCTATAATTTATTCGAGATAAAATTCTAAGTTCCTCCCCTAAATTTGTGAGTATATAGAATACATGATTAATACAAAAACGGCCGCTGAATAAGCAACCGTCTGTTAATTTTAAGAAAGAGGTCTTGACATCTGCTTTTCTTGTAGACCGCTCTGTCCATCATAGTGACGTTCGAGGACTTGGATTCCCTGCGTTGTCTCTTCAAGTAAAATCTGCTCTGTATACTCTTCTTGAAAGCCTGATAACACTCGGACGACTTGACCTCGTGTCATGATTCCCATGGAATCCACTTGAACTTCTTCCCCTATTTGGGCGGTTTCTTCCGTAGCTATAGGGATTAAGGCATACTTTTCATTGGCGACGATCACTTCATATCCCGTTCGATTCTGATAGTATTCATCTCCGGATCGAGCAAGTTGGTCGATTTCAAGAAATTTCGTGACCGGATTAATAAGATTCGTAGCCATCTTCAGGCCCCCCTATTTTTACTTCAAAATGAGCATGTTCCAAAATCCCCGTTAAGACATCTAAGGGAGTAGTTGCCACTTCGCGGTACATACGATGCGTATAGAGATGGTGAACATTAGGGAGTTCTTGATTGAGCAATTTACGGATTTTTTCGCCGGAATCATCTGCATCGACGAGTAGGTAGATTTCAGCCTCTTCAAGCTGGGTCGCCCATTCTTCCAGCTTCTCATAACTCATCGTCCCATAGCTACATAATATTTCAACGGGTTCATCCAAAATTTCCTTAAGTCGTTCTTTATCTGTTTTCCCTTCAACGATAATCACCTTCGACATAATTCACATCCCTAATCTTTTTACAGTAAACTTGGCTGGAGCCTAAAAGGTCCATTAAGTTTTTCGCACGATTTAGCCAATGACTCAGGCGACAGCATAGTTACCCTTATGCACCCTGATAGTATACTTTCTGATATGCTAATTTTAGCCTTTGCGAACGCTTGTTGAATTATGCGTATTGCGCTTGCCGAATTATGCGCATTATTAATAGCAGTAACAATCGCATCAGTTGTTCTAATCCTACTTGCTATAATCTCCTCTTTTACTGAACTGGTCCATCGACGATTACCGATCGATTCACCTGCTAGGTTTATTACTACGTCAATTTGCTCCAGTTTTCTAATCGAAGATATAGGGGAAAGATTGTCCCATTCTATTACTTGAATTTCATTTCCTAAGCGGTTGGCAGTTTTTTGAGGATTTCTCGTTGCATCGTGCCCACAGACTGAGACAGCGCCCGGATGGCGCTGCCTTAAACAATCACGCAATAATCACATAGTAGAATATAAGAATAATTGGACTGCTAAATCAACTGTGCATTATGCTAAATATGTTCATTATTTAATACCTAAGCTTATTACGAAATAGCCCTTTTTAGCTTTCTCGCAGTTTCATTCATGTGCGTATTATCAGTACCACAGCACCCCCCAAAGATTTTGATATTAAAGTTTTTATATAACTCTAGCATACCCGTTGCAAAACTATATGCATCTGAAGTTTTTAACTCAAGACTAATATCCAATAATTCTGGTGATAAAGAAGAAGTATTCGCTTGAATTCCCTTAAATCTTTCTTCAACAATAGTTGTTTTATTATAGATTTGCGATAATGCTTTAAAAACAACCGTCGGATGAACACAATTAGTCATAAAGCAGAGAGGCTTTCTATTTGTTGAACTATCAATTGTCACTATAGCTTCATGAATTGTTGTACCATCTATTAATTTGCCATCTTCTCTTATCATAAAGCTAATAATATAGGGTAAACCTGTATTTTCCATTGCTCTTGCCATACCTATAGCTTCAGATAAAGCGGGCATAATACCTGCATATAAAAAATCCGCTTTAGCCTCCGCAAACAAACCAGCTTGCCAAGAATGAAATTCAAATGCTTCGTTTTCAGATAAAACTTCATCAGCTTTATAAGCATCGCCTTTACACCCCATAAGCCCACCAATATATACTTCAGAAAGAAAGTTATTCTTTATTTCATGCAAGAATGAAACGTTGTCATAAATAATATTCTTATTAAATTTAGATTGTGAAACACGTTCTTTATTTGCTCTTCGAGTGGGTGTTGTTATCATAATAGGGAAATTATACTGCGTTGATATTTTTATATATTGACCAAATAACTCTTTGAGTGCTTGCTTAGATTTTTCATTGTTAATATGACCAGCAAGAGCAACAATTTCATCATAAGGAATATCATATTCTCTTTTTAAACGTTCTCCCAATGCACCTTCCATCAAAATAATCGGAGAACTGTTATAGCAACTTTCAAAATCCATTTTATTTTCCATAGTCTATCTCCTTAACTTACTTATGACGCATAATCCTCCCTATAATATCTTGTGATTTTCTTCAGTTTTCTCTTGTTTTCATAGAATTTCTAACTTGCCAAAATAACTCACCATGGATAGAATTCGCATAGAATGCATAATTCAGAGAAACTGAGTATGGCAAAGCCAACGTCTGCTGTTTTTTATATGTTGGCCGTTGTAAACCCACTATACTCACGGTGGTAAACCTCCCATGTCTAACAGGGTCAAGATTATTACATCTGCCCTAAATTCCTTCGTTCCACCTATCCATGATTGGGTGTCAGTAATGCTACAAGACCGAGTCTTTGCTCTAATGGATAATATGTTGACTGACTACCAGCTCTTTTGTCTTGCTAGATTATGATCTGAGTACATTCTGTGGTGACGCCTACCAACAGAACTGTTTACTTTTGCGTTTTCTGTTATGCTGCTAAATACTCAACGGGACGATGAATGTCATTAATTAGTTTTTGCGGGTCGTAGTCTATGCCTTTCGTTAATATTGCATAGAATACCCGAATCAGTTTACAGCTTAAGGCGATTAGCGATTGTTTCTTCTTTAGAGGATTCTTTTTCCTGGTCGTGTAATAGTTGTGTATCTCTGCAAACTCTGTGTTGTTAGCGACTAGGGGCATCACCGCTTGAAATAGAATTGCCCGCAGTCGCGCTCGCCCCCGTTTGCTGATCGTGGTCTGTCCTTTGTGCTTGCCCGAGCTACTTTCTCGCAAGGCTAAGCCTGCAAGTTTTTGGATCTGCTTTGGAGAATTAAAGCGTCTAATGTCTCCAACCTCAGAGAGAAATCCAGCGACTGTAACAAGACCCACACCTTTAATTTCAAGCAGCTTTGCTACTTCTGGTATTTGCCTGCACAACTCATCGATGACCTCTGTGACAGATTGATATTGTGCCGCTTTATTGTGATAGTCTTGGAGTAATAGCTTGATTTCCATTCGGGAACAAGACTCTCCTTCGGTGCAGCCAATACTCTCTTGAGCAGCTTCATACAGGCTCTTAGCCCTTTTCATACCCACTGCCCTCAGTTTGTTGTCTCTCCAAATTCGGTTTATTCCTTCTGCTCCAAGTTTTTCAATATCGCTGGGTAGCGGGGCTTCTTGTAGTACCAGCATGCTACTTGTGGTATCAAACTTTCCAAACACCGTTTCATGCTCGGGAAAGTATATTTTAAGCCACCGCTGAATGCGATTTTTTATGCTGTTCATGTCTTTTTGTATACGCATTCTGCAAGCCGTCGCTATTCGCAGTTCTGCGAATACCCCTTCCGGAATGTAAGGCTCATTGTATCTACCCTCAATTACCAGCTTTGCGATAGTTTTGGGATCTTTGGCATCAGTTTTACTCGGGTGATTGTCATCAAGTTCTTTACTACGCTTTACGTGGAATGGGTTTACCAGGACTAGTTTGATGCTTTGTTCTTTTAGGTATGATGCTAGACCAAACCAGTAATGGCCGGTTGGCTCTGCACCTACCAATATGAAGTCCTTTCGTGTCTTCTTTTTTAGCCGTTCAATCCAAGCATTGAAGTCCTTGAATCCCTCTGCACTGTTTGTAAACTTGAAGACTTTGCCTAACTCTACTCCTCGCCAGTCGAAAGCTCTGGCATAATGAAGTTCGCTGGCTATGTCCACGCCGATGACGATACTATTTTCAGATAGTTGATTTAGTTTCTCATTTTGTGTAAAATTCACCTGGATGACCTCCGTTATTTTTTGATTGGATCTGTTGGCCAACAGTCCGTCCTCTCAAAGTTTAACGTGAGGTCATCTTTTTTTCAAAGTTCATTTTTGTTTCTTACAGGAATGCTACAAGTGCGCACTACCAAATTCCGTGATCCGCGCATGGACGCCGCGGCCTTTGCGTACGGTTTCGGATAACGTTCAGGAATTCCCGCAGCGTCCCAATCACATACATCATCCTCTAGTTGCGGGGAATTCTGTGTTATCGGAAGTCGGAAACTCCCCAAATTCTGCAATAAAAATGAAAGGCAAACTATATCTGTCAGCCTCATGTTGCTATATAATATTCTCTTTAGGTTCCTCAACCTCTGGGCAAGAATTATAGAGTTCTTCTGGGTCTAAGTCTAAGCAATTATTCGGGTCAAACTTTCCCGATAAATCCCATGCCAATGTATCATTTAATACAGTGCATGAATTCTTAAATACATCAATGTTTTGGAGCTGCTGAAAGACACCCTTCTGAATAAGCTCCGAAGCATCATATAACTTAATCTTCCCATCCGCAAAATAAATATATACTTTATGATCATCTGTTGGCATTACCTGGACAACTTTATGAAACATACATGGCACCTCCCTTTAAATCAAAGGATTTATCTTCATAAATTGATTATTTCCTTCACCATTCTCCCAATTTACTATCAACTCATCTTTATGAATTTCACACCACGCAAGCACTAGTGGGAACTCTGTGTTAGACGATGCGGCGGTGAGCTACTTAAAACTGAAATTGTCTTACCGTGAACTTTCGATAATCATCCTCTAGAGTGCCCATATAAATATCAGTTTCATAGTTCCCCTCAACGACTGCACCTTCTCTGTCAATACCCTCTATAACAAATCCACATTTTTCGTAACATCTAATTGCTCTTTTGTTATACTCCAAAACTCGTAAATACACCTTATGATATCTCAATATATTGAATCCATAATCAAGTACCAGCTTTGTAACTTCCGTTCCTATTCCCAACCCATATTTAGTAGTGTCAAATATTCCGATTGAGTACCTTGCTTTGTTATCTTGGTTATATGGAGTTAAACCGACTTCGCCAATGCAGTATCCATCATACTCTATAACCCACTTGCATGGATGAGACAATATTTTCTCATACCACTTATTCCCTCTTAACTCCGGTAGATCACTCATATATTGACCTCACAAACCACTATTTAATAAATACTTCAGCCGTTTCGTCTAACGTTCTGTGAATTCCCGACGCGTCCCAACCCGCTTGCATAATCCTCTAGTGTCGGGAATTCGGTGTTATCCGAAGCCGTATGCCCCCAGATTTAGCGGCCGCCACGGACGGCGGCCCCTTGAATAAACAGCCAATAAGATTTCACATTAGTACATTTACCCAATTTGCAAAAGTATGGGATATTCCAGGTGCGACAATATTTTCCGTTTTAATCATTATATATCCCGTAATTAAGCTAATTGGTATAAGAGAAACTGAACTTATTAGCGCTTCTAGAGGAGATAGTCCCAATGCAATTCGCTGTGGGATGTGAATGAGAGCCATCAAAATTGAAGTTAAAACCCATCCTTGCCATTTTCCGATCCATCCCATTAAGCGAACCTGTAAGAATCCCCTATACATGAATTCTTCAGAAAAACCTGCTATTGCATAGTAAAGCAATGCCCAGAAAGCACTAATAGTTAATTTCTGCCCGACATCTGCAAGATTATTTAAACCAAATAATAAGACAATGGCAATAATAAGTACGGCCAAAATAGTACCTATCCATAACGACTGTTTTAAGTTATGCTTTGATATACCACAGCTTCTCCATGTTTCCTTTCTAATTCTTTTAATAATAAATACTGGAGATAGCATAATCAACCAAGTAATCATGATGTTTATTACTTTATTCAGAGTATAACTAGTAGTACTTAAATCACTTTCCGAAGCATTTTGTGTACTAATTGATAACATTAATCCTGTGATCATACAGGAACTGATTATTACTGCGCCTAGTGCATATAATGCACTTTGTTTAGGATACGAAAGCTCAAAGCCTTTATATTTAACTTTCATAACTCTAGATAAAAGACTCACAACTACACCTAAAACAAAATAAACCAATAGCAAACCTGCTGATTCAAATAAAGTGCTACTATTAACCATTATCTCTCCCCCTTACGGTACCAGCAGTAAGGACTGAGCAAATTAGCGGCGTATATTTACACTTTAACCCGCGCATGGACGCGCGGCTTTTTGCGTACGGTTTCGGATAACGTTTCGCGTATTCCCGAAGTCTGGTTACTACGTTCATATTTTCTCAGATTTTAGGAATACGCTGTTCTACGACGTATCGTGCCCCCAGACTCAGGCAGCGCCATGGACGGCGCTGCCTTGAATTCACCCGGAATACAATCTACTGCGCAAAATAAGAAAGATGCGTAACAATCACAACATATAAGCAGGTAAAATACTAATTATTATAAATTCTTTTTCATACATACACTATTTATATTTCCTATATATGGTTCATAATTTTCTATTACGCCATATCCAGTATTTTTATATAGAGTAATTGCTTCATGTTGTTTTATTCCCGTTTCCAACAAAGCATATTTATATCCTGTACTTTTTCCTAATTCTTCTAATTTGCTAATTATTAATTTTGATAATCCTTGTCGTCTATTCTCTTTTATTACAAATATTCGTTTAAGTTCTATAGTGTTAATATTGTGTTCCTTAAATGCTCCACATGCAACAGGAACTTTATCTTTATAAATAATTACCACATCATTTATATAATCAACTTTGTTATGTTTCTTATATTGCTCTTGCAACTCTCCATATCGTTCATTAAGGTCATCATCTAATAATTTTATAAGTTTCATAAAATCAGTATTCTTACTATCCGTTTTTAGTATTTCTAAACTCATTTTATTTACCTCCATAAATGTTAATAACTTAATTTGTCATATCCTACTACTGCGAAGAAATACTGCAAATTCTTTTCGTCCGCGCCAAGGATGGCGCGCCTTTCGCACGATATGTCGTAGAACGTCTTAGTAGTGTATCTGAAGTTGAGCAAGATTTCCTAAATTCCATAATCTTTCCTCATCCTCAATTTCAGATACACTATTGTTGAACGATGCCGCCCAGCGTTCTATGGGGATTCGATCTTGGAGACCCCCATGAAGATAGATCGAATTGATTCTTCAACGTTCAAAAACTGCCATTATATCCACGCAACTTGGAAGAATCTGTAGAATACTTCGCTTTGAATAGGCCAAATACCTGTTTTTGACTCATATTCTTTAAAAAAGGACAGACCTATCCCAGTAAACTGTCAAGTTAAGCTACAAAGTTAGCTGGCGGAGAATAAGCCTTGGGTACGATGAGTTCTCTCCTAATCATTTGGCCGGCATTGCACACCGGACATGCTCGAATATCTATTCCTTTGATCTGTAAAATTAACTCTTCCCAAGTTTGCTTTATCGTTTCTTGGTACTCCCTTTTAATCCCGAATATGTCCTGACACCTTGTTAGTTTTGTCTTTCTACTTCGATTACTAAGAATCCCATAATGCCTAATCTTTACAAATTTAAGGGGTAATACATGGAGTAGAAACCTACGGATAAATTCTTCTCCGTCAAGCTCCATAATTTTATGTTTGTTATGGTCGGCATAGTCTTTCCATTTAAAGCTAACACGTCCATTCTGGAGATTTAGAATTCTATCATTGGATATTGCAACTCGATGAGTATATCGGCCTAGATATTCCATAACTCTCATAGGGTTACTAAACGGTTCTTTACAATAAACAATCCATTCCTTTTTGTAAAGAGTGTCAATTAAAATTTTCAATTCCTCAGAGTCTCCAAATCTTCGAAGTTGACCCGGAAACTTTATCTCTCCTTTTTGGCAAGCTTCTTTAAGGTACGCCATGAACTTTCCGCGGTAAACCCTTGAAATGACTTTAATAGGAATGAAAAAATTCTTTCGTGAGTGAATCCACCTTTCTCCGTCTAAGGACAATCCACCGGCTGGCACAATGCTATGTACATGGGGGTGATCCATCAAGTTTTGTCCCCAGGTATGAAGTATAGATATATGCCCGATTTCTGCCCCTAAATATTTAGGGTCCTTTCCTAATTCGGTTAATGTTTCTGAGGATGCCTTAAACAAAAGCGTATAGATTTGTTGCTGATTCCTTAAGGCAAACGCATTCAAATCGTCTGGTATCGTAAAGACAATATGAAAGTATCCAACGGGTAGTAAATCATTTCCTCTGGCTAATAGCCATTTCTCCCGTACCAACCCCTGGCATTTTGGGCAATGTCTATTGCGGCATGAGTTATATGAGATTTTAATGTGTCCACACTGGTCGCATTCATCAATATGACCACCTAGTGCAGATGTCCGACAACGTTCAATAGCATTCATGACTTTATGCATATGTTTCGTTAGTTTGTGGTACTTACGGTAGTTGGGTCCAAACTCTCTAAATATATCGGCTACCTCTGCCATTTGGAACTCCAACCATCAAGTGGACTTTTTATCTTAAGCAGGGTTTCTTGTTTTAGGTGAATATACATAGAGGTTGTTTTGGTTGAATTATGACCCATTAGCCTTTGGATATAGTAAATATCCGTACCAGCTTCTAGTAAATGCGTAGCAAAACTATGCCTCAATGAATGTACCGAAACATTCTTTGTGATCTGAGCCTTTTCTTTACTCGTTTGAAATACCTTTTGAATCGTTCGAGTTGTAATAGGCTTATCCGACATGGTACTAGGGAAAAGCCAAGTTTTAGGTCGGCACTGCTTCCAGTATGTTCTTAAAAGGGATAGATTGACTTCAGATAAGATCGTATATCGGTCTTTTTTACCTTTCCCTTGTCTTATTCTAATTTGCATACGTTTGCTATCTATATATCATTGACTCTCAGATTAGCAGCTTCACTCACTCGTAGCCCTGCTGCATAAATAGTCATTAACATGGTACGATGCTTAATATTTGTGGTGGCTTTTAGAATGGCTTTAATCTCTGAAGTAGCGAGTACCTCCGGAAGTTTTTTACTCTTCTTTGTTCTCGGTATCGTGAGATTGTTCCAACTTCTCTGCAAAGTAACCTGGTATAAAAACTTTAAAGCGCTATAAGCACCGTTTATGTAGGAATCGCTTCTTTGTAGAGATACTAAATAATGTAGAATTTTTTTATCTCACTTTCACCCAAGTCATATGGGTATTTTCCAAAGTGGTTAGCAAACCCCTCGACTCTTTTGATGTAGGAACTTAGAGTATTTGGACTATAGCCCTTAAGCTCCATATCCGTTTTCATCTTAGTTCTTAATTCGCTCATACTTAATCTCCTTTACAGGTTTTTGGGTATTCTTACCTAAAGGAGATGGATATAGCCCAATTAGTTCCGAAAACTAAAAAAGACCCTTCTAAAAGAGCCACCGCGATAGCGGTTTTGTTCAACGTGGGATTCCCGTAATGTTTATTCGTCTAAACTCCAATAGTTATAGGATTCCCGTAATAAGTTCGTCTACTTTACATTTAGGCGACTTAGCGTCTTGGTCCAAATTACTCATCGTCTAGCTTGAATACTAGACTCCTTACTTCGAAGTTTTCTACATTTCTTCACCATCAGCAGTTTCCTGCTACAGCGGAAATAAGAAGATTATGTATTAGAAGTTCTTTTTTAATATAAATTCTCAAGGCATTAATGAGTAAAGATAAAGTATTAGTTATCGTTTAAGTGCTTCACAATTTCCTACAAATGCCAAGTAGCTTCCACAAGAAAACCCGTCCATGAGCGTATGTCTAATATTTCTTATTATACATTAAATTACAGAAATCGGTTCATTTACCTCTTGCTTATTGATACTAACCCTTATGGAAGTGCTAATTCTTTGCTATTTTCTAACTTGACCAGAAACGAGCGGGATAAAGCAAAATCAGCAGATGCTACAAAAAAATCTGCTGATTCATGCTAAAAGCTAATGACTTATCCAACCAGATTGGAATCTTTATCTTGCGTCAAGCCCGCTGCAACCTTCTTCGTGGTGTCTGGTTTTTTCTGTTCTGCCGTTTCAGCGCTCCAACCTTCTGACATCATTTTTGCCATGACTTGAGCTGCGTTGATGGCATCATCCAGAGCTGAGTGAAGAATTCCAATCTGTTCGATAGCATTCTCCTCAATTGCCCTTTTTAAAGAGGCTCTCCTGTCTAAGGAACGAAACGATTTATAATCTTCGGCAAGATCGACATAGTTCTCATAGATAAAGGGGTACTCCAAACCATACTTTTCGCAGCAACTTCCCAATACCTTTCGATCAGCATCTCCCCAGGCGACGAGCCAAGTATCTCGCTCTGGAGCCAAGGTTTGAAGATGCGTGATCGCTTCTTCAAGGGTTATCCCCTGATCGACATCCTCCTGTCGAATTCCCGTGATCGCATAGCTTTCCTCCGCTAAGCGGGGCCAAAAGCGCGGTTTTACAAAAGCACTATAGGTTTTATCCGATAAATTTCCGTTTTCATCCATAAGGATTGCCCCAACTTCGATAATTTCTTGAAACCAGGCCCTCGGTTTTCCATAACTCCTCGGGACTGAAAACTCGAAATCGACGACCAGGAAGTTCATTCCTTTTCCCCCATCCTATTTGACAATTCCTACTTATGTCAATTCTCTATTTCTAGTATAAATCAAGTTTTGTTCAATTGAAACAAAACTCAAAGAACATTTTCCATTTAACCAAAACTTCTCAATGATTCTCCAATTCAAACTATGTTATAATCGACAAGCACTCATAATGTACAAGTATTTGGGTCAAAGGAGGTACTCTATGCTGAGAAATCGGATTTCATACCTAGTTCTCGCAGCCTTTCTCTTTTTGAATCTCTATCCAGTAGCACCCGTTCTAGGCATAGAAACAACCTCAGGAGTTTCTAGTGCCCCTACGGAAAGGCTATATGGCAAGGATCGTGTCGCAACTTCCATAGCCGTTTCCCATCAAGGATGGACAACTTCGGACACTGTAGTTCTCAACGAATTAACGAATTATGCCGATGCAATTTCGGCTACTCCTTACGCCGTTCAACTGGATGCTCCTGTCCTTCTTACTTCTGGATACACACTTGATCCACGGGTCCTCGAGGAACTGAAGCGCCTGAAGGCCAAGAAAATTATTCTGCTCGGTGGAAAGGGTAGGTTAACAGCTTCGATTGAAAAAGAACTAACCGCTCTTAACTATTCTTGGGAACGAATCGGTGGAGCCGATCGCTATGAGACTTCTGCCCTCATCGCTCAGAAGGTAACCAGTGACTCCATGATTCTAGTGAATGGGGACGATTTCCCAGATGCACTTTCTGCTGCATCCTATGCAGGAATCGAACAAATTCCGATTCTACTCATGTCGAACCCGGATTTCCCGAAGAAAGTCTCTGACTATTATAAGGATAAAAAACCATCGCAGGTTATTGTCGTCGGTGGGCAGGGTGTCGTTCCAGACAAGCTTCTCCAAGAGCAAAATATCCCTGTAAGCGTTCGCTTGGGTGGTAAAGACCGCTATGAAACCGATGCTCAGCTCTATGCCTATGCTAAAAACTCCTACACCTCAAATCAGCTCTATCTGGCCTCGGGTGAACAATATCCTGATGCAATGGTAGGAACTGTATTAGCCGCAAAAAACAAGTCGGCACTTCTCATTACGACCCGTTACGATTTACCCGCGTCTATCGTCCCAATTTTTGATCCACAAAAAATTTCTAACCTGAAAGTCTTTATTCTAGGTGGGACTGGAGTTGTTTCAGGCAAGATTCAGGCCAGACTCGAGGGAAAAGACTTCACTCAGGTTTTGCTTATTGGGAAGACCGTCGTCGTCGATCCTGGCCACGGTTCACCCGATCCAGGAGCCAAAGGACCCACTGGAACGTTAGAAAAAGATAATAACCTTGCTATTGCCCAATTTCTAGCCGAAGAGCTAAAGACAGCCGGTGCCAAGGTCATATTAAGCCGCACCAATGATAACTCCCCTGCCTATGCTTCAGGTGCTGAGTATACAGAAAAAGCTGATCTACAAAAGCGCGTGGATATCGCCAATGAGAACAATGCCGATCTATTTATCAGTATTCACAACGACTCTTGGCAAACGGCTCATGGTACGTCTACGTTTTATTCTTCAGAAAATCCGAGTGCTTCAAGTTACAAATTAGCCCAACTCATCCAATCCCAATTGACTCGGGAAATCGGTACACAAGACCTCGGAGTAAAAGACTCTCGTCTCTATGTATTAAGAAACAACACCATGCCTGCGGTTCTCGTAGAGGTCGCTTTCATTTCCAATCCAACCGAAGAAAAACTCTTAGCGGACGAAGCCTTTAGGAAAAAGGCAGCTCATGGAATTAGCCAAGGAGTTCTACAATTCATACGCAGTGAAGAGGGAATATAATAAGGAGGGGAGTGTTGCAAGACTACTTTTTAAGTAGATAGCGGCACTCCCCTTTTCGTATAACGCCAATGTAGTGAACGTTCTTGACCGTTCATTGGGCAACGGCTTCATCAATTTTTTCAATTCGGGTTAAGGCAGAGGGATGCGTGTAAATAAACCACTCAATAAAAGGTGGAGGGGATAAATCGGAACGATTCCTAAGCGCCAGGTTCATCTGCAGGCTTATCGCCGCTGTTGTATCTCCTGTTAGGAGAACAGAAGTCTGATCGGCTTCAATCTCCATCTGCCGCGAAATCGAGTTTTGAATCGGACTGCTCACAAAGGTAGCTAACACTATGAATAACAGAAAAACGCACCAAGCCATCGGAGGATAGTGATTACCCTTTATTCCTGATCTCAGAACAAGGTAAGCACCTCCCCATACGATAAAGCTACCCAATATTCCTAAGAGAATGCCTTTGACGATATGCCCTTTTTGCCAATGAGCCATTTCATGGGCGATAACCGCTTTGACTTCTTCGAGGGAATACTGATTCAAAAGATTATCATAGAGAACAATCCGCTTGGTATGACCTAACCCTGCAAAATAAGCATTAGCCTTCGTCGTCCTCTTACTTGCATCCATGACAAGGATTTCATCGATTTCTAAGCCCGCTTTTTCCGCAAGCTCGTGAACCATACTGGTGACTTCAATATTTTGAACCGGCTCAAAATGATTAAAGAGTGGGGCAATCACAATCGGCCAAAGCACACTTTGAATAATAAGCCATGCAGAAAAGAACAGTGCGCCCATGATCCACCACGTTCTGGGCCAAATCCTAAAGGCCCCGAACAAAAGGAGAACTCCTACTCCACTAATAATCAGATCTAAACCTGCTTCTTTCAAAAAATCTAGCCACCAGGACCCCATCGATTGAGTCGAAAATCCCCAGAGATGCTGCCAATAAAATCCGTTAAAGAAACTCAAAGGAAGACTAATTAGATTTAACGAAGCCCAGATGACGAAGAAAAAGGCGAAAATTCCCAGACCTTCTTTTCCCCGTGCCCATTGCTCACAGATCGAAGAAAGTTGCCAAGCACGTCCAGATCGAATCAGCCAAGTCAGGAAGGCCGCCTGCAACAAAAAGCCTAAAATATAGGTCAATCTCGGCCCTAGGCTATAAGCACGGCCACTTTGGATGTTTTCCGCTTTAAATAAGCTCAAAGCCTCTGAATTCACTGGCCCAGGAAAAAGCGTGAACCATAAGTAAAGCGAACTAAACAGGAGGGCTATGGAAATTAAAAAAATCCATAGCGCATTGGCTCGTGTCTGCAAATTTCATCCCTCCTGTGTATGCAGTCTAACAATCTTTGATAAGATTTGCTCCCAGAACTGCAATGACATTTCCCTCTTTATCACGAACTGGAAGAGAAATTGTTACTACAGGATAATTATTATGTGAGACAGCTGAAAAATATGGTTCAGTACAATAATTTTCTCCCTTCTTTGCGTGCAAAAACCAAGCACGATAGGAACGGTTCGTGTTCGAGGAAGAAGTTGTAAAAATAACCTCTCCGTTAGGTTCTACGAAGTGCAGCACATCAAGAATCGGTCCTTTTGCTTTTATAAGCGCCTCACGGCATTTTTCACGCTCTAACTTTTGGAAAATATCCTGCTTCGCGAGTGACTCAAGCTGACTAAACCCCTTTTGAATTTTATTTTTTATTTCAGGACTTATTCCGTCTTTTCCTTCAGCTAATTTAGTCGAGAGTTTTCTAAGATCTTGCGAAACTTTAACCAACTGCTGAGAGGCTGTTTCTATTTCCCCTTGTGAGTTTAAAAGTTCTTCTGACATGGAGGCACTACTTTGCGCCTCGCTCATACTCTGTTCCGCCAAGACAGCAATCTTACGAATTGCAGAGTCGACGATTTGTGAACCTTCATATTGCTCGACGGCTAAGAGCGTTATTTCTTGGACTGCTTCCGCCATTGGAGTAAATTCCTGTACTAAATTCCCTAGGAACCCTTGGGCCGAGTCGACTTCTTGAACATCTGTTTGAACCTTGAGGAAGTTCTCTCTTATGAGTTCAGCGAGGGAATGCATTTCCTTTAGAATGGTATTAACGATTTGGTTGATTTCCTTGGCCGCTTGTTCCGATTCTTCGGCTAGTTTTCGGACTTCATCAGCAACAACGGCAAATCCTCTTCCATTTTCTCCAGCTCTTGCTGCTTCGATGGCCGCATTAAGTGCCAAAAGATTGGTCTGGCTCGCAATCTCACTGACTGTTCCTACAATATGACTTATCCTTGAAATCTCTTGCTCTAATTCAGTAAACCCTGCATAGGACTTTTCACTGGACATCGCAGTCTCTTCAATTCCTTGATGTACCCGTTGAAACACCGCCTTCATTTGCTGGACGGACTGTTCAAGGGTCTTAATCCTGACAGAAGTTGTATTCGCTTTATCTTTTACAGTATTCGACGAATTTACAAATTGCTCAACTTGTCCTTTAGCAACGTAGATATTGTCCGTTTGTCTTTCCGAACTTGTTGCAATTTCGGCGACCGCGTGTGCGACTTGTCGATTACTTAAATTTGCCTCTCCAATATTATCCTTTAAATTGGAGGCAGATACATAAGTTTTCTCAGAAGCTGTTAATATATCGCTCATCATGGAACGAATACTACCAATCATCTGGTCACCCGTCTCAATGATAGGCTGAAACATTTTATCCTTAACTTCTAAATGGAAGGCGACTGTAAAATTTCCCCCAGCCAATTGATGTAGAACTTGATGAATCTTTTGGTAAGGTCTTGACAGATGTGTCGATATATACCAAATATCTAATACTACGAGTAGAGTAACGGTAGTTACTAAAATTACCCAGCCAAAGGTTGTGCTTACAAAGGTGCTACCCAAACTTAAACTGATCACTGGCAAGAATAGATTTCCTAATACCCATGGAAAGAATTTTGCTAAATACATGGACAAGCCTCCTTTAACTTAAAAGGTTTCATCACTTTTGATATTTCAGGTGAACAACCCGTCACTCATGTAGCCAAAACTAGAACCTTGCCATACTCCCTAGTTCTGCTACAGTTACAGCAGGCAGGTTTTTGAATATTACTCCCTTCACCTTTTTATATTGTTGCAATTTTGGTGCCAAAAAAACTGTCCAAATTTTTAGCTTTTTGAAATTTTTAAAAAGTTGTAGAATCAATCAAGTTTCCATAAAGTAATAACAATATATAAATTTTACAAAATCAAAATAATATTAATATGAAAAATTCATCGTTAACAAATGAAACGCATGGTGTTTCATTTGTTCCACCGTTTCAATATTGTTTCATCAAATAATAATAAGATTGTACCTGGAGCTAACCGACTACCCCACTTTTAAAAATTATACAAAGACCACTAATTTCGACTATAAATTCCAAAATTCTCTTTTTTCAATTGAATTTTATGTAATTAAGAAACTTAGGAATTTCGTTTCAGTACAAGATAAAGCCCCCCCATCATTAGGAGCACTCCAGTTAAGCGAGAAAAACTGATGGGATTTCGCTCCACTCCTAAGAAACCAAAGTGATCAATAAGCATACCGGCAAGCATCTGTCCTAAGACGATCGAAGAAATTGCTGCAGCAACTCCAATCCTCGGGACAGCTAAAATAGAACACGTGAGATAAATAGCACCAAATACTCCGCCGAGAAGGAGTCCCTTAGGAGCTGAGAATACGCCGAAAAAATTCCCTTTCCCTAAAAATTGCAAAGCAATGATTAAACCAAGGGTCCCCACAAGGAAAGAAACCAAGGCCCCTTCGATTCCGCCGATTCGTTTTCCGAGAGCCCCATTGATGGGTGTCTGAATCCCAGCCATGAGACCTCCTAATATTGCCATTGCTACATAGAACCACTTCATCCTTTTTTCTCTCCTCAATCGATCTGTTTTTCCTTCATTATACACGAAGTGCAGAAAAGCTTGCCACGTTAGCAGCAAGCTTTTCTTAGTTTTATTCAATTTCTTGTTTTTAGAACCTTCGACTTCCTTGTTCTCCGCTCGACATCTAGGATTGAGCAGGGATAAAGGTTTGACATTCTGTTTGCTCTGCAGTACTGGATACTTCGTTTTGAATTTGAACATGGTCTGCTTGACATAGCTTAGCTGAGTTATAGGTACAATTCACAGCATTACAGCGTACTTTGGGATCCATGACTTGGTCTTCAGAGACGACTTGCTGTAGAGCACCACTGTAATTCATATTGCCCATGGAGGATACATAATTCCCCATGCTTTTCGAGCTGAAGGTCCCACAAAAGGTAGCTTCTCCTCCCTTAGTGTCTCCTCCTTGGACTTCGATTTCTTCGGCGGAACAAAGTTGACTACGATTGTACAAACAATTTTCGGCCTCGCATTTGAGTTGAATGCTCATGGTCATTCTCCTTCCACATTTTAGGATTAATTTGTATGCTTAGTGTCCCCAATCTATGGTTCAATATTCCCATCTAGAGGATGACACGGACCCAATGTTCTTGCCCATCATCGAGTAGTTTTATCGGGAATTGTCCAGGATCTTGATCGAAGAAGACCTGTTGAACCCCTCCCATCCGTCTGTGGGGATTTTCGACACGAATCCGATAAACGCTTGATTTATACCGATACTCCATCTCATAGCTTGGCCAGTGGTCTGGAATACACGGCTTCAAAGAAAATTCTTCCCCTTGCTTATCAAATCCCAGTATTCCCTCTAGGCCAGCCTGGTACATCCAACCTGCTGCTCCAGTGTACCAAGTCCAGCCTCCTCTTCCTGTATGAGGAGAGATTGCATAGACATCTGCTGCCATGACATAGGGTTCCACTTTATAGCGGGCTACCTCTTGCGGCGTACGGGCATGGTTTATCGGATTAAGCATGTTAAAGAGTTCGGCCGCCTTGTTTCCTTCGCCAAGCATGGAGAAGGCCAAAACCGACCAAATCGCTCCATGCGTATACTGACCGCCGTTTTCTCTCACCCCAGGGACATAGCCCTGGATGTATCCAGGATCAGGGTCTGATTTTATGAAGGGCGGAGTCAAGAGAAGAAGAATTCCTTCTTCTTTCTTCCAGAGATAATTCTCAAGGGCTGCCATAGCATCTTTAGCGCGGCTTTCCCTAGCCCCTCCCGAAATGACACTCCAGGATTGAGCGATGGCATCGATCTGACACTCAGGGTTTCGCGCTGAACCGAGAGGAGTGCCATCATCAAAGTAGGCGCGACGGTACCAGCCTCCATCCCAGCCCGCTCTCTCCATGCTTTCCTTGAGTTGTTGAACCCGTTGTCGATAATCCTCTGCTCGGCTGTGTTCCTTACGTTCATCACAAACCCGCGCGAACCGACTGAGTGTCGTGATTAAGAACCAGCCTAACCACACACTTTCCCCTTTACCCTCGATGCCGATGCGGCTAAAGCCATCATTCCAATCCCCTGAGCCGATGAGAGGTAGACCATGTTCTCCGAGCTTAATCCCCCGTTCAAGGGCACGAATACAGTGCTCATAGACCGTTCCCTGTTCTTCTGAGACCTGAGGGATGGAATAGCGCTCATCCTCTTCTTCTCCCAGACAGCAATCCTTCAGGAAGGGTGTGACCTCCTCGAGAATCGAATAATCCTCAGTATGTTCGATATAATCAGCTGTGACAAAGGGCAGCCAGAGTAAATCATCCGCGAACTTCGTGCGAATTCCCTTATTAGCCTCCTCATGCCACCAATGCTGTACATCCCCTTCGATAAACTGGTGGGCACAATGCCTTAGGATTTGTTCTCGTGTGTATTCCGGAGAGAGACTTGCAAAGGACATGACATCCTGAAGTTGATCTCGGAAACCAAAAGCCCCTCCTGACTGGTAAAAGGCTGAACGGGCCCAGATCCTGCACGCTAGGGTCTGGTAGAGAAGCCAGCGGTTCATGAGCAGATTCATCGACTGATCTGGAGTATGGATTTGAAGCTTACCCAGATGATTATCCCAGAACTTTACGACCTCTCGATAAGCTTCTTCCACTCGATCAACATTACGGAACTCTTGAATTAAAGCCAGTGCTTCTTCACGATTATCCCCTTCTCCCACGAGAAACAGAACTTCCATCTCCTGATTGGGTTCAAGCTCTATGACTCGCTGGAGGACTCCACAGGGATCAAAACCCGCGCCATAACTTCCAGAGAGCTTTTCTAGCGTCGCACCTTGGGGCTCACTGAAATCTCCATTTCGTCCAAGCCACTCCTCACGATCACCAGTATACGAGCCACACTCTCCACCGAAGCCACTTAAGAAGGCAACCCGACCTGCGAACTCTTCTTGGTAGGTATTCCAGGCCAAAAGTGCTTCACTGGGTTCATGGAAATCGGTCACGATGTAAGGAGCGGTGAGTTCCCGAGCAACTCCTAAGACCCATTCAGCATAGTAACTTACAGTAAGCCTGCGCTTTGCTCCTGAATCATTCTGAAGGAGTAACCGAGCAATCTTCACAGGTTTATCCATGGGGACGTAGAGCAAGTAATCTGTCTCTATATCAGAGCTCCTATGCTTAAACCGGGAGTAACCCTGACCAAAGTGAACCTGATAGGGTGTTCCTTCCCGAAGGGGAGCTGGGGTCGGACCCCAAAGGGCACCTGTTTCATCATCGCGAATCACGACTCCCTCTCCCACCGTATCGAGCACTGGATCATTCGACCAAGACGTCAACTTATTCTCCCGACTGTTACCTGACCAAGTATACCCAGCACCAGACTCCGAAATCTGAAAGCCGAAGTGTGGATTAGCAATCACATTAATCCAAGGCAACGGGGTATGGGTTCCTTCCTTCAATTCAAGCACATACTCCCGCCCATCCTGGGTGAAGCCGCCAAAGCCGTTGAAGTAAAGGAGCTGGTTTTTTAACTCAGTTATCGTGATAGAGGAATCTAACCGTGTATTGGAATCTCCCGCTACCCGCTCTACCCCATATCCACCTTCCCTTACGCTCAAGGAATGTGGAGAGACTTCCGAGGCCTCCTTCCCCTTTTTCCTGAGTTGTACCGTCAAGGACCCTTCCTCAGCAGCCAAGATCACGCGGGCAACGGTAAAGAGTAGGGTGAGAATTTCTGGTGGAATATGGCTTTGCTGAAGGAGAAAAACTCCCCCAGGTTGTTTGACCCGATCGTGAGAATGTCCTGCTGAAACTAAGTCTTTCAACGCATCTTGCAACGCTTGAAGATAACCCGTTTCATCCTCATTGAGAAAAACTAAATCAACGGAGAGGCCCTTCATTTTCCAATACTCATGGACCTTGAGAACTTGCCGAACAAATTCTATGTGTTCCATGTTCTTTACCTTAACGAGAACGATGGGCAAATCTCCTGAGATTGCGTAGGGCCATAAGGCAGACTGACCTTTGCTATTCTCCTTAAGGGTGCTCGAATAGGCTCTTCGTGCTGGGCTTAAATAGAGAATTTGCCCTCCAAGACTTAGGGCTTCATTGGCCTGATTGGCTGTGATGTTCAGGTGTTTTAACTCCATCTGACTTTGTGTCCAAGCCAATTCGAAAGCCCGGTTTACAGTCGCAGCTTCACGATACTTTTCTGCCAGACGAATGGTACTCTCCCGTTC
This sequence comes from Desulfitobacterium elongatum, assembly GCF_055378975.1. Lineage (NCBI taxonomy): Bacteria > Bacillati > Bacillota > Clostridia > Eubacteriales > Desulfitobacteriaceae > Desulfitobacterium > Desulfitobacterium elongatum. The sequence goes on from NZ_AP038772.1 coordinate 2,992,577, forward strand.
CTCTGCAATTCCAGTGGTAAACGTTATCCTGGCAGTCTGCCCTGGCTTTATAATCATCCGTTGCCTTAAGCTCATAATGGGATTGAGTACGGCACCTACTGAGTTCGACAGAGGCTGATTGAGTTCAAGCGCCTGGGGATTCTTAAGACTTCTTCCCCGTCCGATAAATCGAGCTCGATCCGTCTCGTATTGAAGTGAGCCAACCCCCTCACCTTCGAGTGCTAAGGTATGCATTAGCCAGCTGCGGCCTTGTTCTGGTCGGCGTGGCCTACGGGAGGCAAGTATCGCCTGATGCGTATACTCCGTTTGAATAAAGAGATTGGTAAACGCAGGATGAGCTAAGTCATCATTGGAACGCGTAAGTACTGTTTCAAAATAACTTGTAATTTCTAATTCCCGCGTCGAGGAGCTGTGATTGGTTAACGATATTCTACGAAGCTCTACTGGGTCCTCAGGCGATACGACAACTTCCAACTTCGTACTTACGTTTCCATCTTTTCTGTAATACTCCACACGATCCGGAGCATAAGTTACTTGATAATCTTCTCCCCGATTCCTACAGGGTTGATACGTAGGGGACCAAAAATCTCCTGAGTTTAAATTCTGGATGTAGAAATACATTCCCCAGGAATCCCGAGTGACATCCTCTCGCCACCGTGAAACCGCTATCGTTCCAAAGCGGCTAAAGCCCGATCCTGAATTCGTAAGCATGACAGAGTACTGCCCATTCGAAACGAAGTGGGTCAAGGGAACAACCGTATCGACCTCTGTATAGGTCATAAAACGATTCCCTTCCGTCTCGAATCCCTCTTTCCGTTCTAGCGCCTTCACGTGTACTTCGGGAGGAGGAATAATCCTCTGCCCCACAGGGACCCGCTCTTGTAATAAGAGTTCACTGGCTTGAACAAGGGGATCCCGATGGAATCTTTTTTGCATTCGTCCTTCACCAAGGACATTCCCCAAAGCAAGAAAGCTCATCCCTTGATGATGTGTCATATAACTTTTTATGATCTCGTACTCTTTCTTAAGGGCAATTCGCTCACGAGTGTAGTCGATGGCTTCGAATAATCCAAAACGTCCAGTAAACCCAAACTCCGCCATCTGCTGAATATTCTTTAAGCTAGCTAAGGGGGCTACCTGTAAGGCCATAAAGGTTGCATAGGGGGCAAGGACAAGTTCTTTAGTCAAACCCCTTTTTAGACCAAGGCCTGGGACACCAAACGCCTTATATTGGTAATTCAACTGGGGGTCAAACAAATAATACCCTGATTCCGAGATTCCCCAGGGAATTCCCTGACTCTCTCCATACTGTCGCTGAATCTCAACGACGGCCTGATAGGTCTCATCTAAGAGGGTTCCGGGAAAATTCCGCATGAGTAAGAGTGGCATGAGAAACTCGAACATCGTTCCACTCCAGGAAACCAGACTTCTCTGACCCTTGACCTGAGTTAGGGAGCGCCCTAGATGAAACCAATGGGCTTGCGGAACATCTCCTTTGGCGATGGCGATGAAGCTCGCTTGACGAGCTTCTGAAGCCAATAGATCATAGTAGGAGGAATCGAGCATCCGATCAGCCACCCGATACCCAATCGAAAAAAGCTGCTTTTCGGGATTATAAAGCGGTCGAAAGTTCGTTTCGAGTGCAATTCGACGTAAGTCTGAGGTAAGACTCTCGACTTTCTCCATAAAGTCTTTTAGGGCTTGTTCGGCATTCCGACAGACCATCTTCAGTTCCTCAGAGCTGAGCTTCGGGCAGATTTCCTGGGCGTAGCGAAGTTGAAGTTCCCTTACCCCAACCTGTCCTAAGCCCTGTAGGGAGAGTCCTGGCTCCCCTAAACTCTGTAACGCCAAAAGCATGGTTCTCGGATAAAAACGTTCGAATTCTTTATTTAAGGCTTGAATCATATGCTCTAGCCGCGTGACCCAAAATCCTGTTTCCTCAGAAGAGGACGCCTCAAGAGAGTCAAGCTCCAGAGGGAGAGACCAATGTTCCAAGAAACTCTGCCAAAACCATAAATCCTCAGAATTCAGGAGTAAATCCTCGATTTCTGTGCCCAGTGCTTCTAATTTCTCGGGTACGTTATCTTCTCCCCAGGAACCCCTTGCGATGTGATAGGTATCTTGGAGGCCTTTCGCGACCTGGAGACTAAGAACCGGCTCTTCCAGGAGCTCTTCCGCTCCTTGACTTAAGCTGAGTAGTGAAACGACGAGATTTCCACTATCCACCGTCGAAATATAAAGCGGCTGGAGGGGGTGTAAAGTGAGTGTGTCATACCAGTTATAGAAGTGGCCATCCCACTGTTCTAACTGTTCAAGCGTATTTAAGGATCCACGTAGGCGAGTTAAAGTATCACCCAGAGTAAGGTATCCCTCATCACGGGCAGCTCGATTCGCTAACATTGCTAACCCAATATTCGTCGGCGAAGTTCGATGCGCGATTCCGTTTGGTGGGTCGATCTGAACGTTATCGGGGGGCAACCAATTTTCTTCGGCAGTGACATATTCCTCGAAAAATGCCCATATTTTACGGGACCAAAGACGGAGTTCAGCCTGGTTCTCTTCAGAAAGATCCTTCTCCATTTTATGCGGTAAACTTATCCAGTAGGCAAAGTAAGGGGAAAGTCCCCAAAGAAGGGCTACAGGTAAAAAGAGGATCAATCGAGTGGGGTCATAATAGAGAATTCCTGTCAGGAAAACGATAATCACACCCCAGGTGGACCACATCGAACGGAGTGAGGTCTGAAAACTCAAATCGAGTCGCGCCTCTGTATCTGCTGCTGTCTCCCACTCGAGAAGATTGCGCTTTGTCACCCCTTGACGTAGCAAACTACGCAGGATTGCATCCAGTTGAAGAACGGCTTGATAGGCTAAGGTGGAGAATCGAAACACTCCCTGAAGCACTGCCTTCTTCAGTTCCTGCCTGGTCGAAAAGGAATTCTCTTGCCATTTAACCAAAGGATTCAAGAGTTGAATGAGGAGTGGCCAGAAAATCCCCATCAGAACAAAGCCAATCCAATAATACGGGTTTTGCTCCAGGAGAGTGAAGGCAAGGTAAAGCAGTAACACCTGACTCGGCGCTTCGAGGCTGCGCCGTAGATTATCGAAAATCTTCCATTTACCAAGGGTAGAAATATCTTTGAAAAGCCAGGGCAGTATTTGCCAATCTCCTCGAGTCCAGCGATGTAAGCGTTGCATATAGGCGGGGTATTTGGCGGGATAACCGTCAATCAATTCGATATCTGTGACTAATCCAGCACGCGCATAGATTCCCTCGAGGAGATCATGGCTGAGAATTTGATTCTCTGGAAATGCTTCGCCAGTAACCCGATGAAAAACCTCTACATCGTAGATTCCCTTGCCTGTGAAGCTGCCTTCACCGAAAAGATCCTGATAAACGTCCGAAACTGCGGTCGTATACGGATCAATTCCGCTATTCCCCGAGAACAAGGAAGCAAAGCGTGACGCCCTGGCGCTGAGAACCGATACGCCTATTCTCGGTTGCAATACTCCATATCCCTTAACAACGTTTCTTCCGTCCTCTCCTAAACGGGGGATATGAAGGGGATGCGTCATCGTTCCAATGAGCTTTTTCGCCACACCCCTTGGCAATTCCGTATCTGCATCGAGGGTGATTACATAATGAATCTTCGGAAGAACCTCTAGTTTCCCGATCTGAACAGTATAGCTCGTTGTCCCCTCTTGTCGGAGTAGACGATTAAGTTCAATCAATTTTCCACGTTTACGCTCCCAACCCATCCAGGTTGCTTCGGAAGAATTCCATAGTCTCGAGCGATGAAGTAGCAAAAAGGCATCCTCACGATACTTCAGATTAAGAGCTCTAATCCGTTCTATTGCGGCCTCTAGAAGCTCTTTATCCCCGCTCATCTCTGGGGAAGGGGCATCCTTAAAGTCACCTAGCAAGGCAAAATGTAGGTGGGGATCCTGATTGGCTAGATAGTAAACCTCGAGCTGCCCTAACAGCTCTTTAACTCTCTCGACACTCGTTAAGAGCGTCGGAATGACGACCAAAGTCCGAAATTCAGAAGGAATTCCTTCTCCAAATTCTAGTTTAGGAAAATACGCTGGAGAAACAATGCGGTCGACGAGCCAATTCATGAGGGGGATTGTGAGGGCTGTTACGGGGATGAGCAGCACGAAAAGGCGAAATATCCACTCTCCCCAACCTTCTACTCCGCCTAGAAAAGGAACCGATAAAAGCTTAAGGAGGAGGAGTGTCGTTAAAAAGATTCCTCCGAGATAAAATTCATGTGGCTTATTCCGCAGACTGCGCTTAACATCGCACCAGAACCGACGGATTCTTCCCCATTCTTTCTCAAGCTCAATTTCTAATTCGGAATACCCCGCACTAAATAAGTCAAACCCAATATGGGCAAATTCAGCGTTCGGGCTTTCAAAACGCTCCTTCGCTCGATCGAGAAGCTTTCGTGCCACCACCAATTCTGATACTTGGAAAGACCGCGCCACTTTTTCAACGAGATGCCGATACTTATCCCTTGATTCAAAGTCCATCCTTGGATAAATTCCTGAAGGATCAAGTTCGAGCATCTTTTGGACGGGGCTTATCTCTTCAAAGAAGCGTGGCCAATTCTCCTCGGCAAGAAATCGAATACTTGTTATTGCATGTCCCATGGATACTTGATAGATGGCTTGCTTCTGATGTTCTAAGTGGGCCAACCCATCCATAGATATATCTTCCCGACTGAGAACTCGATTAAACCAGTTGACCAGTGGAGTCGAGTCGCTACCCAATTCCCGCATTCGATAGAGTAATCGTTCTGCATACGCTGTGGAGTTGTCAGGGACGGCATTTACCGAGTTCAGCTTTCCTTCCCATTCTTCTGTCGATTGCTCCCCCGCTAGAAAGGGAGTAATCCATGACTCCGCTTTTTGTCTTTCCTTCTGCGTCAGAAGTACCTGCTCAGCGAGACGCCGTACATTTTCTAAGAGAATAATTTTAAGCATGATGGGGAGTGCCCATAATTCTCCACTGGTCAAAGGTTGCACCGATTGATAAGCATTGACAAAATCTCGGAGAAGCTCACCATTGACTTGGCTATCTGTATGCTCAACTAGCTCTCTCATCAGGATAAAAATACGAGGCACCCCTTGCTCTTCTCCACTAGCTAAGCACGTCAATTCTCGTTCATACTTGCGGGGTAAGTTCTTCTTAATATCCAGCCTCAGATCCTTGAGAAGGTAGAAGTTATCGAGAAACCACTCTGAAGCCGGTACCCAATCTTTGGTCTTATCTTCATATTCGGACATCTCTATCCGTGCCTTCTCAAGAAATTTGCTATTTTCCTTAACTCTCGGAAGTAATCGACTACATCCTTGAAGGATACCCATCTGAATATGGGACTGCGCAATTTCTATTGCATGTTTAAGTAGTTCGTTGCGATTTAAAGCAACATCTCGTAACACTGGATTTACGAGCAAATTCGCTTTAACCCTCATAGCCACACCCCATACCTCTGCTTCTTTTTGTCTAACCTTAAAAATTATGTCCATTTTCCTCCAAATCATGCGCGAATCGGAACGGTGGAGAGATATGAAGCGCAAATAAAAGTGGGAGTGTTGCCAAACTACTTGAGTAGCTAGCAACACTCCCCTGTTTTATTCGTGTGAATGTAGGGAACGGTTTTAACCGTTCCGAATCTTTAAATCTAGACGTTATCGCAATGGAACAGTTAAGACCGTTCCTATAATTATTAACCAAAACGCTCTTCAAATTCTTCAATCGAGAGTAATATCTGACGTGCCTTACTTCCTTCATACCCTCCGACGATACCATTTTCCTCAAGCAAATCCATCAAGCGAGCTGCACGTGCATAACCGATTTTCAATTTTCTTTGCAAGTAAGAGACTGACGCCACTCCCATGGTAAGAATGAGTCGACCTGCATCCACAAAGAGTTCGTCATCTATTCCAGGACCCTCTGCTTTTCCTGCAGTCATAATGCTAGTGAAGCCCTCCGGATCGAGATACTCTGGACGTCCCTGGGCCTTCCAGAAGCTAATCACTCTCTGGACTTCCTCATCCGCAACCATACATCCTTGAACACGCACGGGCTTATTCAAGCCTTGGGGAGAGTAAAGCATATCCCCCCTCCCGAGTAGCTTTTCTGCACCCGTTGCATCAAGTATCGTCCGAGAATCAATCTGTGAACTCACCGCAAAGGAAATCCGACTGGGTATGTTGGCCTTGATCACTCCAGTGATGACATCGACAGAAGGACGTTGGGTGGCGATCACTAAATGAATTCCTGCAGCTCGAGCCATTTGAGCTAAGCGACAAATGGCTTCTTCTACTTCATCCGCAGCGACCATCATTAAGTCCGCTAATTCATCGATAATAACTATGATCCAAGGGAGGGCTGGAGCTATCTCACCTAGCTCTTTTCCTTGCTCCTGTGCTTTCATACGATTATAGCGTTCAATGTCACGTACTCCAGACGCTGCAAAAAGTTCATAACGGGTTTCCATCTCCTTGACTACCCATTTGAGGGCGGCAGCGGCCTTTTTCGGATCGGTAACGACCGGGGCGAGGAGATGCGGAATCCCATTATAAATACTGAGCTCAACCATCTTCGGATCCACCATTAAGAACTTCACTTCATCAGGCCGAGCATTAAATAACAAGGAGTTAATAAGTGCCGTAATACAGACACTCTTCCCTGAACCCGTTGAGCCAGCGACCAACAGGTGCGGCATCTTCGCTAGGTTCGCGACGACAGATTGATTGGCGATATCCTTCCCTAATGCAATCCGCAGTTTAGAGGAATTCTCACGATATTCTGGTGTTTCCAAGACCTCTCGAAAGTGTACAGGACGGGGCTTCTTATTTGGCACTTCGATTCCTATGGCGGCTTTGCCGGGAATCGGGGCCTCAATTCGAACATCCCGGGCAGCTAGCCCCAGGGCGATATCATCCGCTAAATTAACGATTCGGCTAATCTTCACTCCCGGTGCGGGAGCTAACTCATAACGAGTAATCACCGGTCCACGTGCAACGCGTATAACCTTTGCATGGACTCCAAAGTCCTCCAAGACACGCTCTAGGTGCTGTTGCGTTTCTGGATCATAGACTAGGGGAACTTGAGGAAGTGCATCAAGTAGCTCTAAATCAGGCAATTTCCAGGCCACAGGCTTTTCCTGATTCTCAATTTTCTCTTCCATTGCCTGAGTATCCTTCATAAGACTACCCAACACAGCCGGCATCACAGCGCTCGTAGAACACTCAGAAGATTCATCAACCTCTTCAACAGGATTCGTCTCAATCGCTTCGACTGCAGTGCCCATCTCAGTGGATTCAACCTCAGTGACCGCCATAGTAGCTTCAAACTCCGTGACCGTCCCCATTGTTGCAGCCATGGTGATCTCTTTTCCCTTACCCATCTCGTGATCCAAGGCCTGAACTAAGTCGGCGCCCCAATTCACGATCGTTCGAGCTCCCTTATGTGGCCCATCCTCAGTCGTTGAAGCCTCTACCTGGGGTATCTCAGTTCCTGTCTTTCCCAGTAATTCGGCTCTTTCCTCTGGAGATACACCGACTGAAGCTTTCCTCTCTAGCTTGAGAAGGTGAGCTACCTGTCCTGGAAAGCCCTTCGAATCAGGATCTGATACATCCGCAAGATTTGGGGTTTCCCATTCTCGTTTGGGCGGAAATAATCTTCCCGCATCCGGTCGGGCATAGCTCTTAAGTTCTTCTTCAAGCTCTGCACTCACTTCATCAAAATAACCTGAGAACCCACGTATGGGAGTCAATCGTGTACCGAGGGGTTTGAAGGAAAACTCGTTTCCTTCCTTAAAGTAGGTCGAAAAATCCTTTCCGACGTCCTCGAGTTCCTCCAGAGGGGCTTGTCTTTCAATCTCTGGACCCTCAGATGAGGAAAAATACTCATTAAATCCTTTTAAGCTCACCAGCTTAGCTTTTGGAAGAGCAATTCCAGAATCAAACGAGGTTAAAGACGGACCTTCGTCATCGTTTCTATGTACTGCTTTCTTTGCTCTGTTTGAATCTTGTCTTGATTCTTGCTTTATTTTCACCTTTTGCTTAGGTTTACCCTGTCTTTGAGAACTACCTTTTGAACGTAATATTCCAGCCTTTGCACTTTGATTCTTCGGCTGAAATGAAGTGGATACCCAGGTTAAAAAAGCAAGAATGAAGAAAATGAATGGCCCGAACCATGCCTTATCACCTAAAGGATATTTCAAGAGAGCGTATATTTCTCTCCCTATACTTGTAATTCCTAGTTCTCCTAGCAAGCTTAAAAAACCAAATAGTCCTAATAGGATTGCAAGTACTGGCCTTACTTTACCTGAAGTTCTATGTTTTCTCGACACAATTCCACCTCCACCAGCTCTAATTATCCTTGATGTCTAAAATATAGTCAAAAGGTTTTTTTCAGGATGACTCAATTCCCATAAAACAATCACAGGAACTCCCTCGAAGAGAGTCCCTGTGACGGTTGTCTAATATTCCAATAATATGCCCTGTGAATGACGGTGACCGAAGGAATAAAAGGTTTCTTCTGCTATTTTTCCATCGGGAAGCATTTTTACTTCACCTGTGTAAAGAAAATCCTCCTTATCCCAATACCGAAGATCTAAAAACTCGACCTTCGATTCAGTTCCATCATCGACTCTAACGACATGAAAATAAGGTGTAAACTTCGTAAAGATTTCGGCAAGCCCTCCCTCGAGAGCATTCGTAATCCACGGATCCTTCTCATCCCATTGGGGAAGAGTTTTCAGGATCTTAGGTTCTCCTCGTAGAAGCACTCCGAAGCTTACTCTTTCATCTTGAAAGATGAGGAACGACCAGTTAAACGGTCGATACATGGCCGGAAGAACTTTGATAGTTACTTCCTTGGGAAGATGGAACTTCTCCACTAACCGTTTCCGGGTTCTTAGGCGGTCAAATTCTCGAAAAAGAAGATAGGTTATGCTTAAGATAAAGGCAGCACTCGTTGAATTCCTCGCAAATTCAGGGTGAACCATGGATAAAATCAGTGAAAAAAGGAACAAAGCAAACACGATGGGATCCGTTAACATCACCATATCAAAGGTAAATTTCTTACGATAAAACGGCCATAACAACTGAGCTCCATAAGAATTCAGAAGATCGGCTAAACCATGCGATAAGGTTCCAATCAGAGTCCAAAAGACAACGGTCATCCATGGAGTACTAGGGAAGATAGAATAAACGACACTCCCTAAACCAAGAGCCATTCCGCCCAAAGCTAGAAGTGAGTGGCTGGCACCACGATGTTTGAGCAGATAATTTATTCTTCCTTTGAGGTGAGTGACAATATCGAGGTCAGGAAGCATAGCGCCAAGTGTACACCCAAGGAAAACAGGATCATTAAGCTGCATCGGGTGTCCGGAAAGTGTAGCCAATGCTGCCCCAATCAAACCATGTGTTATAGGATCGATGTTTAGCCACCTCCATGTCTTTTTGACAACTCCAAGATGAGTGTATGATTTTTGCGAACGGTTTCATTATATCATATAAAAAAACAATAAGGGTTTCCTCATTCTAGTAATTTTTTATCTCTTACCTTGTTTAGGCAATAATTTCAAAAACATTTATTTACTTCTCTACAACTCTAATTAACTCTACAACAATAGAAGAGCTCAGCTTTCACCCTGAGGGAAAACCGAGCTCCTGTTATTTATTCGCTACAGATAGTGATATGGATTATTTAATGGAATGCGAAGCAACTTTAATCGAACTATTAATCCCCGTGATACCTTCTACATGCTGGCCCATGGATTCTGCCCAGCGTCTATCCTCATCCGAGTATACCTCACCACTGAGGAAAGCAATTCCTTCTTGAACAAAGGCGCGAACCTGTTGAGATGTCATGCCATGTTGCCCTAATTTACGGACGAGCTGCTCGGTCATCCATAGATCTTCCCCTTGAGAACGATGACGGGCAAAGATTTCACTGACGACGGCCTTCACTCCTGGAACTTGATAGGCCGTATCCACTGCCCATTCCATTTCCTCTTGATAACCGACCATCCCGGTTAGAGTGACCAAACCATTCCGTGCAGTGGTCTTGATCTCGTGTGCATCCACCCATGGAGAGACTACCATCGCATCCTCTACGCGATTAACAAGGGTTGCATCATCCACTGCCTTCTCTAGAAAATCAATCTCACTCCGTATCTCTTTCACTCCCCTCACTTGAGAAGCAATTCGTTTTGCCAGCCGCTCTGTACTTTGTGTCTCAACATGCCCTAGAAGAGTTACAACCCCTTTACTGACTCGGCAGCCTAGACCCATTATTTCCTCATAATTGGATTGAGTAAAGCGTTCCCCTACCTGTTTTTCAATATCCTTATCCGTGATTTTCCCATCGTTAGCCACTGTCAGAGCATTATCAACTTCTCTGACACCATCAATTCTTCGAATCCTTTGCCCGATAAAATCTTTCTCACCCAGATTATCGACGGTACCCCATAACGAAGCCTTATCCCCTTTGACCTCAACATGAATCCCCTGTCCGGTTTCTCCAAAATGCGTTTGGATAAGTTGTTTTATGTCTTGAAAAACGTCCTTTTCCGATCGAGATCTTTCCATATTTGTCCCTCCACTGTCAAAAAACTAAACCTAGTTTTACACTGAAGGTGCTTTTTTATCCACGAGACCAAGAACTCCAACTTTAAAACTCCGCAGAGCTTAAGCCAGGGAAGCTCGCGAACCTCTTTCAAGAAAATTGATTAAATCCTCAGCACAATGCTTTGGTACATCAATCTGGCCCATATCGACGGGTCCATACATTCCGTGGAAATCACTTCCGCCCGTTGAGAATAGAGCCTTTTCCCTTGCTAACTTCTCATAGTCCTCTATCAGGGTTTCACGTTTTTCCCAGTAACCGTAATAAACTTCTAACCCTATAGGTCGCAGGGATAAAAGCTCTTGCACGAGCTGATTATCCTTGAGTAATCCAGGGTGGGCGAGAACAGGGACTCCACCACATTCATAAATAAAATCAACAGCTGCTTCAAAAGGATTTTCTAAAAAGGGTAAATAGGCGACTCCGTATGGCTGAAAAAGCTTTGCAATACTTGGCCAATGAATATTTCCGTGCTCATGCTCATGAAGTGCTCGCATGATATGTCCTTTCGTCACTGCACCTTCTGAGCTCGCCATATCTTCCACTTCAGCCCACTTCAAGGTAAAGCCATCCCTTTGTAAACGATTAACCATTTCATACGCTAAAGCTGTCCGATGAAGTCTGAGTTCCTTAAGACGGGACTGAAAGCTTTGATTCTTCATCGACTCTGGCTTAAAATAGCCCAACAGATGGACTTCTCGGCCCCTATACGCTGTGACAAGCTCAACTCCTGGAATTATGTGAATGCCCTGTCTCTCTCCTAACTTTACTGCTTCTACGACTCCGTTTGTGGTTTCATGATCTGTTAAGGAAAGAACACGAATTCCCTGTTCAGCCGCGACACGAATCACGTCACGAACAGAAAGCGAGCCATCGGACTCTTCGGTATGGACGTGTAAATCTATATACGTGCGATCCACCCCCCATACATTTTTCGCACTGTTACAGTCATTGTTATCGTATTCTTTTTTTATAGTTATAATCCTGCTTAAAAACCTCATAGGATTATTATAAGTATTTCTTACATATTAGTCCTCTATTTGTCCTCTTATTTTTGATATTTTCGTTTGGGGGAAATATAATTCTTTAACACATAACTTTTCTTAGTTTTTGTTCAAGTTTTTATCTATAACTTCTATGACGTCTGTTGACACATAACCCACCTTCAAGTATAATAGCTTTTGTCACTATTCATTCATTTTAGATGACCTAGGGGATTAGTTTAATGGTAGAACAGCGGTCTCCAAAACCGTTAGTGTGGGTTCAACTCCTGCATCCCCTGCCAAAAGAAACCTAGACACCGCAAGCCTTTGCGGTGTTTTTTATTGTACTGCTATTTACCTATTTCTACCTCAATATAACTTTTTTTATGTCTTTGAGCACGTTTTGGGCACGTTCTTTGTTGCCAAATCGATAAAAATAAAGGCCTAGACAATAGGTACCTCCCCTTATCCTGGGAAGTAGCTACTGTCTAGGCCTCTGTCGTGCAGTGCGCCTATTACTCGAGAATAGATTCTATAAAGACTGTTCGTTCCTCAACTAAATTATATTCCTTTGCTTTGACAGATGATAGCTCTTCGTTACCTAGTAACACTCTGACGATAGGACGCATAGGCAAACTTCTGTTTTGATCAACGATAATCCCAATCTCACCCGTATTGAGCTTTACCGTACATCCTGTTGGATATGCTGCTATATGCTTTAAGAAGGTAACGACAAGGTCATGTGGGAAGAAATTATTTGCTGCTCCCATGACAACTTCAATTGCTTCATACGGTAAAATTCGAGAACTCCCTGGACTATCATTTACTAAGTTATCATAGAAATCTGCCAACCCAACAATTTGCGCTAAGTTATGGATACGGTCGCCCGCAAGTTCACGAGGGTATCCCGTTCCGTTCATCCATTCGTGATGCTGAAATGCGATGTGAGCACTCAAGAGACTTAATTCCCGTTTGACTCGGAGAATTTCAAATCCTTCTTCTGTGTGTGTCTTATACAGTTCAAGTTCTTTTGGTGTAAAAGGTTCTCTCTTGCATAGGAGTTCTTTCGGTAACTTTATCGTTCCAATATCGTGAAACAAGGCTCCTATTGCTAAAGCCTCTAAATTCTCTTTCTCCAGACCGGCCGCTTTTCCTAAAATCGTTGCTAATACACAAACACTCACGGAATGAGCAAAAACTTGGTTATCATAACTTCGCATGTCAGCAAGACTTAAAAAAATATCTTTTTGTGAGAAAATGTCCTCAATAATATTATTGACAGCTTTTTTAATTTTAAAGCCATCAAAGTCTTTTCCAATCCGGACGGCTTCAGCGGAATGCTCTAGCGAGATCATTGCTTCTCGTCGATGTTCTTCAGAAATCACATCCTCAATTTGGATATCCTTTGTTTCCTCATCGTCTATGTAAATGATGTTAATGCCCAAATCCCGCAACCGATTTGTATACAAGTCGCTAAGAGCAACTCCTCTACCAAGCAAGACACGTCCATCATGGGAATAGATGGTGCGTCCTAGTACATCTCCTTTGTTGATTCGATTGATACTTAACTGTCGCAATTAAACCTTCCTTTCACAAAAAAAATCGCCATGCAAAAGTAAGCATGGCGACAACTTCTTAAAATAGAGCAAATTCGGCGGCTTGGCAGTCATTAGTTTTTATAAACTAGAAGACCCATAGCTTTGCGTCCTTGACTTTCGCCAAGTTTGCCATTGTCGATGCTTTTGAGCTTTAAATTAGGATAAATAACTTTAAATACGATTATAACATAGTTTACTTTAAGTTAATTCAGAAAAAAACATTTTTGTTTTTTTAAAGTAAAGTATTTTTCAAGACATCTGCCCGTAATTTTGGCCATAAAGCCAGATACATAGAATACATATAGATTGTTTGCTCTGGATATGGTAATAAGTTTATTTAACCAGGCTTTACGCCTGGTTTACTTATCTAACTATCTCCTTACCTGCCTAATAGCACCGCTACAATCATGAATACAGACGTGAGAAAGCACTGTATGAATACTTACGATGAATTTATTAAATAATACTTAAGAAAGGGTGATGACTTTGAAAGATCGCTTTACCTTTGGTTTCTATTCTGGTGTGGTAGCTGGTTTAATCATGAATGTTCTAAATCTTATATCTTATTACGTCTTAAATATTGCTACTCTACGATACCTTGATTTTATGGCAATTATCGTTTATGGGAACAAACCGATGAATACTTTTGATAGCATTTTGGCGTTAATCATCCACTTAGGTTTTACTGGCATGTGTGGAGTACTTTATGTATATATCGTTCCTTTGATTAGAACACAAAATCATATGTTCAAGGGTATTCTCTTTGGACTTACAATTTTTTTGCTTACTTATTCAATAACGTTTTTATTTAAGGTAAATGATCTTATGATTATTCCACCATATACTGTGGCATCAAATACAATTACTGCATCAATCTATGGCCTTGTCCTGGCGAAACTATATAAAAATAATATTAGAATTGACTAAAATAAGTTCAAAGAAAACCCGGCTTCGCCGAACCTTTTAAGCACTCATCCAGAAAGGCGAAGTCGTTGGTTGCCCTTGTGTACCGTGAAAGTTATACTTTCTGATATACAAAAAAATGACCCGAGGAATGACTTCCCCGAGTTGTTGGCTGAGAATATGCTGAAAAGCTTTCGCTTTGCTAAACTAAAATGCCAATTCCCCCAACCCTTAAATATCGATATGATAATCCTTTATCTTACGGTATAGGGTAGTCTTGCTCAAGCCCAATATGCTCGCGGCGGCACGCACATTATTCCCGGTTAAAGACAAGGCTTTTTTTATCATTTCTTCCTCCGTTTCTTGTAAAGAGGAAAAGGACTGGAACTTCCCTAACTTTTCATTTGGCCGCGGCATATCCAAATTTCTATATACGCTTGCAGGCATATCCTGCGGCTTGATCACTTGCCCCTCACAAATATTTGCAGCGTAAAGCATGGCGTTTTTCAACTGTCTAACATTCCCCGGCCAGGCGTAATTGAGCAAGAACGCTTCCACCTCTTTATTCAGTTTGAGCGGTGCGCGCCCCTCTTTTTCGCAGATTTTCTCAAGGAAATGGTTCGCAATCAGCAAAATATCCTTGTCTCGTTCCCGGAGCGGCGGCAGATCCAATTCCAGAGTTTCCAGCCGGTAATATAAGTCAGCGCGAAATTTCTTTTCCTGCACCAGTTGAAAAAGGTCTATATTGGTCGCCGCGATCAAGCGGAAGTCCACGTGAATGTCTTTATTGCTGCCTAAACGCATGACTTTTTTGTCTTCCAGCACGCGCAAAAAAGATGGCTGAATTTCCAAAGGCATATCGCCAATTTCATCCAAAAATAACGTGCCGTCTTTCGCCAACTCGATTTTGCCCAACCGGCCTTTATTTTCGGCACCGGTGAAAGCCCCGCCTACATATCCGAACAATTCGCTGGCAATCAGGTTGCTGGGAAGGGCGGCGCAATTGATCGCGACAAAAGGCCCGCTTCTTCCACTGGCCTGATGAATGGCATGGGCAAACATTTCCTTTCCTGTACCACTTTCTCCGGTAAGTAGAATGCCGCTGTCGGTCTGCGTAAAACGTGCGGCCTTCCGGACCACGTTTTGAATTTGCTGGCTCTCGCCCAAGATACTCGAAAAAGAGCGGTTCGCCGCTAAATATTCTTCGGATCGTTGAAGCTCTACTCTAATTTCCTGTTTTGGCACGGGGCGTTCGCTGTTTTTTTCTGTAAAAAGAGTCTCTCCCCCGAACGCGTAGCTGCGCTTCGATAGCTCCAACTGGCTTTCCACCGTAAAGCGCAGAGTGTTAATCCAGAGCAAAATCCGATGGAGGGTTTCCTCATTGAGCAAGCCATCCTTAACATGATTAATAGTGGTAATCAGGCCCAGCCTATTTCCCTGGGCGTCCCAAACCGGCGTCGTGGTTGCCAATTGATGTTCCAGAGCTTTGCAGTAATGCCGCGATCCGGCTAATTGCGCCATTTTTCCGTATTCGATACAGAGTGAGGTCGAAGAGGTCCCTACAGTTTCTTCCCTCCAGATAGAACCACTGTGGGGGTTCAGTCTGAGCAGATGGTCGTTATCCGACAAGTCTAATAACGTGCCGTTTTCGTCGAAGATCGTAAGTGCTGTGTGCATGTTCAGCAGGGGGAGAAGCGCATTAAAATAAGATTTTGTTAAGTCGATAAACTTTTTCTTATCGCGTAATAGCGCTTTCATTTCCTGTGATCTAAGAACATAGGGTAATTCCTGCATTTGCGGATCAATCTGCAATTTTTTGCATCTTTGCCACGAAGCAGCCACCTCTGGCTCAAGCAAAAAAGAGGTACTCGGTTCCTCACAGTTTTGCAAAAAAACGTCCTTATATAGGCTGATTGCTTTTAAATCAGCCATATTTGCTCTTGAAGTCGCAAGAATATCTTGTTTATTGTAGTAAGGCTGTATCATTTTTCACAAAACACCTCCTAAAATAACATTTGAACGAACTTTCGACTCCGAGGTTCATTGATAGTGCCTTTGTATCGTTTGCAAATAATTATATAGCAAGGAAAGTAAGCTTGCCACATAATTATATGTAAATAGCCTCAATTTCGTTTTTAACGGGCCACCAAAATTGGTGGCCCACCATTTATTGAAAAAACTATGCTTTATTTACCGAATCATTGCTATCTTTTATCTTAGTCAAATCTGCTTTGCATTTTAAACAAGTTTTTGCGGTGGCAGGATTAATAGAACCACATTCTGGGCATTTTACTGGCTTTCCAGCAGTTGGTGGACGAAAACACATGACCTAGTACCTCCTATTATAATTGTCGCGACGCAGCTACCCAACGCCAAGGCTTACCTGTTAAAGAAACCGGTAGAGTTCGCTCAGCCCGCCACGTTTTTCGTCGCGTCTTTAGCAACGGCCGAGCGCAGAGTCCCTGCCGCTAAACCGATGAGCGTTAAAAGGACTAAAAGACCGAGTATTGTTGCGAGGGGCATAGGATTGCCGCCGAGAAGTGCCATTGTCGTTCCGGCTATCGCGTTGCCAGCGCCGATACACATAAGCAACAACGCTCCACCGCCCCACTTACCGAGTGCATCCATCATGCCGAAAGGCGTAAGCAGCGCACCCAGCGCTATACCTAAAACGAGAATGTGTGGAGGATCTAGCTTCGTAAAATTCATAAAGATCTGAAATAACGCACATAGAATTCCGCCCAAAAGAAATGCATTAATGTACATCATCGTGACTGACCTCCTAAACGGTATAAAAGGCGACAGCACCTATTATCACCGACAAAATTGTTCCAAGGCCTAACACAAACAAAACAAGCGAAACCGCCGCTTTAGTCGCCGCGCCCGAAGAACCGGCCTCCATTTTGGTTCCCGTGAAAACACCCGCTACGGCGGCGACTAAGCCGCAAAGGGGAAGAATTGCGCCAAAATATCCAATCTTCTCTATCTTCTGGTAGATCCCAGCAATAAACAGCAGTCCGCCAATCATGCCGACTAATAGTAAGGTCATGGGGCCAACAAGTGGCGATTGTGCTCCTAATGCGGCAGCAGACAAGTCCATCAAACCCTGCGCCAGCACGGATAAAAGTCCGCCTACAATGAATGAAGAGGATATTTGTTTGAACATCTTCATCTTGCTCCTTTAAAGAACAAATAGATGCAGGCCGGCGGATGCCCGCGGCAATCCGCCGGCCGTTCTTTCGTTCTAAATTAAACTCTAATCCAACGCAAAAAGAACTTGTTTGGGGTGATCCGCTAGAATTTTCGCCAGTTTTTCTATGGATCCGAAGGTCATGCATTTAGCCTGACAATGTTGTACGCAAGAGGGGAGTTTGCCTTTTTCCACCCGCTCTGCACAAAGGTTGCACTGGTTGGTGGGCATGGGGATATAGCTTATCTGCCATTTATCTTGAGCATACTCCCAAGGGCCAAGCTCCGCGAGCTTGATACCGAATTGACCCACTGGAAGGCCTAACTCCATTTGGCAGGCTACTTCACAAGTATGGCAACCGGTACACCAGTCGTAATCGATTAAAATTCCGTTTTTAGCCATGCTTATTCACCATCCTTTACTTTGTACAGCTTGCACAGCATCGTCTTGAAATTGGAACCAAAACCACTTCTACCAGGAATCCAGGGAACGAGATTGTTGATGTTCAGGTCGAAGACATCATATAAGTTATCAGGACCAGCTTCCGGCAGCCACCAAGCGTGGTCGCAGGTTACCGTACGAGGATCGATAACTGGGGAGGCTTTTACACGCCTTTTAGCACGGCCGCGTTGATTTTCTACCCAAACCCAATCGCCATCCTTAATACCAAACTTTTTGAGTGTTTTAGGATTCACTTCAATCTCGGCATCTGGTCTTAGGGCACGGTTGCGTTCGATCTGGCGGTGCTCCGAATGGAACATACTCCAGATGCGGGCACCGGTGGTGAGCACCAATGGATATTCATCAAGCAACTCCGGTGTTGCACCCGGTCCAGGGGATGGCTCTTCAAAGTAAGGAAGGGGATCAAGATTGGCCATTTCGTAGAACGTTGAATAAAGCTCGATTTTTCCGGTAGCGGTGTTGAAACCAGGCTCTCCATCCGGTCTTAAAAGTCCTTTTTCATAGCGTTTGTAGTTAAAAGGCATATAGGCCGGTGACTTTTCCTGGAGTTCTTGGAAGGTGAAGCCTGTTGGTTTCAGAATATGGGTGAACATATCTTCGTCGTTATTCCATGGCCAAGCTTCTGGGTTAAAGCGTTTGCCCAGTTCAAGATTGATTTGCATATCCGACTTGCATTCCCCGATTTGGGTAACTTTGTTGATGACTTCGCCACGTTGTGCGCCATCGCCAACCCGGAGCCCGTTGCGCTCTGGGAATGTAGCGGCCGGCAAAACGACATCTGCTACTGCCATAATCGATGGAGTCATGAAGATATCAACAAAAACTACGAAGTCCAGTTTCGACACTGCCTCCATCCAACGCTTTGGTTCGGCCGCAACACAGGCAACGGGATTCGTGGTTTGGTACCATGCACCATGAATTTTGTAGGGTACTCCTGTTTCCAGGGCTTTCTGGACAGCATCGGGTTGAGCAATCTGGAAGCCATACTGCAGTAAGGGATAATCTTTTAAGCCGATGCGCTTTTCAGCTTGCTCTGGGCTTAAGAGGTCTCGTCCCCAACCACCGGAGTAAGGAAGAAGTTCGGGCGGAACGATGATTCCACCGGGAACGTCCGCATTGCCAGTGATATAGAACAGCGCAGCGATGGCTTGGCTCGCCGGTAGTGACTCTTTGGTCATATCTACAGCGAGTCCCCATTGTAAGGTTGCCGGTTTGCTCTTAGCCAGAATGTGGGCGGCATTGCGGATTTTTTCCGCTGGTATCCAGGTGATTTCAGCGACTTTATCTACAGGGTATTCCTGCACCCGTTCTTTCAGCTGTTCGAAGCCATACGTCCAATTTTCGACGAACTCCTTGTCATAGAGTTCTTCATTGATGATGACATTGAGCATACCGAGTGCCAGGGCGGCGTCGGTGCCAGGACGAATCTGCAAATGCTCCTCAGACCTGGCAGCAAGCCAGGTGACTTTCGGGTCAATACTGACGATCTTCATACCGCGTTTCATCATGTCGATAACCCAGTGACCGTAAAAGCCGTCCGAGTTAGAGGTAAGCGGATAATTGCCCCAAATAAACATTGTCTCAGGTACTTTATACTCAGGGTTATTGTAACGGTCCATGAATTGCTGCGAGGCATCCGCCACCCAGTAGCCCCCCGTGGTGGCTACCATGCCGGCCACGCGCGGTAGGTAACAGGCAGCACCGGAAAGCGGGTAGCAATAGTTCGGTGAACCGAAGGACCAGGAGAGACGAGAAATCCATTGTGCAATATCGCGGCCGGTCCCCTGTGTGAAGAGGACTGACTCCGCCCCAAATTCCTCTTTAATTTTGTTGAACTTTTCTACGATGAGATCGTAAGCTTCTTCCCAACTGATGCGCTCCCATTTATCCTTGCCACGGTCTTTCGGATCGCGTTTCATTGGATAAAGCAGCCGATCCTTGTGATTTGTCACTTCATTCACATTCAAGCACCGAACACAAAGTCTGCCGTCGTTGTATGGGTTTTCCGGGTCCCCTTCCACTTTGACCAACTTGTCGTTTTCGTCTGTGTAAAGCAAAACACCGCAACCGAGATGGCATCCAGGTCCTGACCAGGCACTACCCCGTGTGACCTTAAGATTACCTTCTTGGTATTTGAAAGGTTTGGCATGCTGCGCATATGACCAGGTTTTTCCTTCCATTAATTCAACCTTCCTTTCTCCCTGTTCACCATTTTGTTTGCTTTTCGATGGTTAGAAAACCCCAGCGCTGGGTTCTGCAGATATATAATGCAAATCGCGTGCCAACATAAAAGCGAAAATAAAACCTTGTACTTCAAGGCGTTTTGCTGAAAAAAGAAAAATAACAGTTGTCCCATTTGTTTACCAATGTTCCCGTTTTGTAAAAATAAGCACATACTAAAAATCAGCGTTCTAGAATTGCTCCCTTAACTTAGTGACTATTTGCTTAAGCAATATTGCCATGAATTTGGCCGGATTAAATCTTCATCCGCTCTATTGCCCAAAAGCAAAGCCCAAATATTCGACAATCTGGGCAGTAAATAAACATACAAGTTCGTGGCATCATTCTTGCATTTTATTATGACAATAGTGTAAATCTAAAAACTTCACTGGAAGGAGAGATCGTTGTGGAAGACGGGTTTGACGATATTAACAAAAGGATCAAACAAGATGAAGTTGTTATCACTGATGAAAAAATCCTAAATGACAAAGCTGAAAAACAAAAACATGTAGATGCAGTGACAGCTCCTACAATGGCAACACTTTTTGCTAACTTGGGCAAAAAATCTCTAGAACGAAAAGAAAAATCTAAGGAGTGAAAACATAATTAGTTACTATCATTTATTTAGAAAATCGACAGATCTTAGAACTTTTACACTTAACGAAAAAGAAACGTTTTTAAGAATCAGCATTGAAAAGGAAAGTTACTCCGAAAGTTTAATTTCTTTTTGCAATGATTCCTTATTAAGATTAAGGTCGGATATTGAAAATTATATTAAATCCCATCATAATTTTAAATCATCGTTTAAACCCTTAAAAATTTCACCTAATGCTCCTAAGATAATCAAGCGTATGGGAGATGTAGCACAAGCATCGAATGTAGGTCCCATGGCTGCAGTTGCAGGCGCTATAGCTGAAGCTTTGGGTGAGGAAATGAGCCAGTATTGCAAGGAAATAATTATAGAAAATGGTGGAGATCTTTATATTAAGTCAAGACAGAAGCGAATTATTGCTATTTTTGCCAGCAAAACAAGGTTTTCTTATCAAATCGGTATCGAAATTGCCGGGGATGAAACACCCCTTGGGCTTTGTACCTCCTCTGGTACCATTGGCTCAAGTATGAGTTTGGGCAAAGCCGATGCAGTAGTTATTAAGGCCAATACTGCCTCCTTGGCAGACGCTGTAGCTACGGCAACAGCAAACATAATTAAAACCTCTCAAGATGTGAAACCTGCCGTTGAATTTGCAAATAAAATCACAGGTATTACTGGTGTTTTAGCTATTAAAGACAATCTTTTAGCTGCATGGGGCGATTTAAAAATAGTAAAAATTTAAATGACAAATAGCAAAAAAGTACCTCAAAAAAAATGACCCGAGAAATAATATTCCCGGGTTTTATAGTAGGAGGAGGAAAGAAAGAAAGTTCCTGTCACCTATACTATGCTTTTTGTCTGAATTGGTCCTGATTGTGGCCTGAGAATATACTGAAAGTTACTTCCATAGATCGTGCTCCAGATAGCGCTCCCTTCGATTCGAATAAGCCATCGAAACACTCAACACAGCGGTTAGCCTTGATACCACATGAAAAAGACAGGGAATTCACCCTGCCTAGACATTCGTTTCTTTCTTTTTATATTCCAGATATCTTTTTCTTCCCTCTTCATAAGCTTGTTTTTCTTCATCCGTGCTCAAAATAATTCCTGAAACCTGAGTCGGCTTTCCCATCTGATCTAGGGCTACAAAAGTGAAAAATGCAGTTAAGGCTACTTTAGGTGGCGCTTCACACTTCAAATCCTCCACCTTTAACGTGACTTTTATCTCCATCGAGGTTTTTCCTACAAAGACCACATGGGCTTCACAAATGACCAATTGCCCTACAAGCACGGGCTGATGAAATACCATTTCATCGACTCTAACGGTTACAGCATTCATCTTAGCATGCCTAGCGGCCGTAACTCCGGCACAACTATCCATCATTTTCATGACTTCCCCACCATGTACTTTGCCATCTGGGTTTGCCTTATTCGGAAGCATAAGTTCCGAAAGGGTTGATCTTGATTCATAAACCCTCTTCATATTCGTTGGCATAGCGATATCTTCTCCATCCATACTATTCTTTTTTATGATTATTATTTTGACTTAAAAAAGCAGACTTTGCAAGGGTGGTTTTCAGACACATTTCGGACATATTTAAAGGGTTACCTCACTTGCCGAGACAACCCTTTAATGTGCTCTATGAGCAATAACAAACGCTGAGCTTTTAAGACCAGTACAAATCCTTAAAGCCTTCCATATCTTCTGTCAATGAATCGCCGCGGTTATTCCGCTGCTTTGCTAGTTCCGACCTCTTTTTCTTATCGATATCCTTTTTACCCCAGAATGGAAAAGCCATGGAAAATCCCTCCTTTTTTTACTTAGGATGGACAAATCCATGCTAAACCATACATTTTGATCCTCAATATTTCGACTAAGTTCAGGGCTTTTTAAGCACCCCTCTCAGAAAGTTCTAGAAATAATAATAAGCTCATTGATTTGATTCCTGCTTCTTATAGCGTTTTTAGCTTGTTATAAAGAGTCGCTAAGGAGATGTTTAACACCCCTGCTGCACGCTTTTTTCCTTCGACCGAATTTCCATAACGTTGTAAAGCAAGGCGAATCATCCGTTTTTCTAGTTCATCCAAGGCCATGGGCTCTCGGCATTTCAGCTCCTCTTCCTCTGGGGAAATTTCAATTAAGCCCATAAAATCTTTATAATGGAGCACATCCTCTTCCACGGAATCCATCGCCCGCTCGATCACATTCTTTAATTCTTGGATATTCCCTGGCCAATGATAATCGAGCAAGAGTTGCTCCGCTTGGGTCGTCATTCCTAGTACACGCTTTCCGAGTTTACGATTGAATTTGAGGATAAAGGTTTGAACATAGGTTAGAACATCTTCTTTATGTTCCCGCAAAGGGAGAAGGTGTAATTCGGCACCATTAAGCCGATTATATAAGTCTGCAGAGAACACTCCCTGGGTAACCTGTTCACGCAGATTGCGATTTGTCGTCACAATAATTCGAATATCCACGTTATGCGTAGGTGTTCCGCTACCATTCCCGAATTCCCTCTTATGTAGAATTTGAAGTAGTTTCGTCTGTAGCGGATAATTCATCTCACCAATCTCGTTAATGAAAAGTGTACCCCCGCTTGCTAACTCTAATTTCCCGAGTTTCTTTTCAGGCGTTCCCCCTTTTATGCTTTTCTCATACCCAAAGAGTTCCCACTCCAAGAGACTTTCGGGTATATCCGCACAATTCACTTTCAAAAATGGCTTATTCTTTCGTGCACTTGCACTATGAATTGCATGGGCAAAGGTCTCTTTTCCTGTGCCACTTTCCCCCAGAATCAAGATGGGTGCATTGGTATTGGCGAATCGGCGAGCTTTGTTACGAATGCGTTCAAAATCCGGATGACTACCTAAGATATCATCGAACGTATAGGAACTCATCGCAATTTGATTGACTCGCGTACTAAGTTCACTAATAACCTGCTTTAAGTCTTCTATTTCTTCCACGAGCTTACAGGTCTCTGTAAGCGGATGAAAGACACTAAATCCAGCTTCGATATTCCCATCGACGATAATTGGGGAAGCATTGGCAACAATTTCAAGATCACACTCCTCCATTTTAGAACGATGGGCATAGATGGGTTCATGGGTCCGCAAAACTCTGGCAAGCGCTCCATCAGGTGAGATTTCAAAAATATTTTTCCCTACCCGTTCATGGGGAGATATACCTGTCACTCTGCTAAAAAAAGGATTCACATACTGAATAACTCCATCTTTATTAGCGACTTCGATAGCTTCTTGTACAGAGTTATAAAGAACCTCCAGTTCCTCTTCCAGGCGTTTAATACCACCAACAGTCCCCGCTCTAATCTTCAGTCCCACGTCTGCTCCCCCTAATCTCTCTCTAGCCACACATATTTTATATAATAATTTGAATATTCAACACAATCGTGAAATTTCCTTTCTTTAGAAATAAGAAAACTCAAAAAATAAAACAGTCAGGGGACCCTGACTGTTTTTTGTGCACTCGATTCGATCATCTTAATGTCTCAAGAAGCCACTTAACTCTCCTGAGCAGCTTTTAACTGGCTGATAATTCCCTCGCTAATTTTTGAAGGCACTTCGTCATACTTTAAGAACCTTAGGCTAAAGGTTCCTCGACCCTGAGTCATGGATTTTAAGTCTATAGCATAGCGCATCATCTCTGATTGCGGCACATGAGCCCGAATGATCTGGAATTTCCCTTCGGCCTCCATCCCCAACACCTTGCCTCGCTTGCCATTCAAATCTCCGATGACATCACCCATGAAGGCTTCAGGTACTCGAATCTCAACTTCAGCAATCGGTTCTAGCAAGGTTGGCTTAGCCATTTCGGCTCCTTTACGGAAAGCGATTATTGAGGCGAGCTTAAAGGCCATCTCAGAAGAATCAACAGCGTGGTAAGAGCCATCACAGAGTGTCGCTTTGAAGCCTGTGACTGGATATCCTGCCAAGACCCCTTCTGACATGGCTTCTCTGATCCCCTTTTCGACTGCCGGGAAATACTGCTTTGGAACAGAGCCCCCAAAGACTTCTTCCGAAAACTCGAAATCTCCCTCTGACAGGGGTTCTAAATTGATCCAGACGTGCCCATATTGGCCATGACCACCACTTTGTTTCTTGTGCTTTCCTTCGACTTTCACGGGCTTGCGTATTGTTTCTCTGTAGGGTACCTTTGGAACCCGCATATTGACTCCCACTCCGAATTTACGTTGGAGCTTCTCCATGAGGATTTCTAAATGCATTTCTCCCATCCCAAATAGAAGGAGTTCCTTCGTTTCCACGTTCTTTTCCATCCTCATGGTGAGATCTTCCTCAGCTAATCGTGCAAGAGCGGTCCCGAGTTTATCTTCATCTCCTTTGCTCTTGGGTGCGATAGCTACAGGAAGACGAGGTTCGGGAAAATCAATGCCTTCAAGTTGAAGCGATTTATCCTTATTACAAAGGGTATCCCCTGTTCCCGTATCGAGGAGTTTGGCTACAACTGCAATATCCCCAGCGGGAATAACTTGTACAGGATCTTGATTCTTCCCCCGAAGAATAAAGGGAGTCCCCAATTTCTCTTCTTTCTCCTTCGTGGCATTATAGACCACACTATCCGCATGTAAGCTACCGCTGTACACTCTTAGGAAACTCATTTTACCGACATAAGGATCAGCTAACGTCTTAAAGACCAGAGCACTTCTTCCTTCGTTAACCTGAGGAGCAGGAGCATTATCAATAATAAAATTGAGTAGGTTTGAGGTACCTACATTCTTATAGGCTGAGCCTGCTAACACCGGCACCACTAAATTTTGTGAAAAAGCTGCTTTTAATCCCTTCCTCAGGTCATCATCTGACAAGGCTTCACCATCGAGATACTTGGTAAGAACCTCATCATCCGCCTCTGCTACGGCTTCAGCTAACACATCACGATAACTATCTACTTCTGCTTGAAATTCAGCAGGCATCTCTTTGACCGTAAATTTTCCGCTTGCATTATTTTCGTATACGTAGGCTTTCCGTTCGATAATATCGATGACTCCTTCAAACTGAGCCTCTTGACCCAAAGGAAGATTCAGAGGAGCAAACCGCATCGTAGGGAAGGATTCTTTTAGTTGATCCATTACTTTAGCAAAATTCGCGTTTTCTCTTTCCAACTTATTGATAAAAATAACGCGGGGTAACTTCTGCTCATCCATCAAGTCGAGGATCATTTCAGCTTGCACCTCAAGACCTGATACACCGCACAGAACTACAACCCCGCTCTCTGCCACACGAAGGGCAGATTTAACCTCGCCAAAAAAATCAGAATACCCCGGAGTATCGAGAACATTGATCTTCATACCTTGCCATTCCACTGGGATTAGGCTTGTACTGATAGACAATTTGTGTTTAATCTCCTCTGGTAAAGCATCCGATATGGTGTTCCCCTCAGGTACTTTTCCCATTCGGCTTACGTAGCCAGAATTAAACAGAAAGGCTTCAGATAGAGAAGTCTTTCCTGCACCGCCGTGGCCAACAAGGCAAACGTTGCGCAGATTCATAGTGTCATAGGTCTTCAAGACAATCAGCCTCCTTGATGTTTATTAGAAAAAGGTCTAACCTTTGACTTCTATCCTCGGAGTTTCCACAGTCTGAAGATGACTCGCCAATGATGTCTCATACATCCCAAAAACAATAGGTTTGCGGTCACGAATCATAATTCTTCCCTTAGCCCACACCTGATCAATCATTAAATCTTTATCCAGGACCACTAAATCTGCATCATAGCCTATTTTTATACTGCCCTTATGATGAAACTTTAAGATATGTGCTGGGTTTGTCGTAATCGTTCGTAATCCGACTTCAAGTGGAATTTTATAATGAAGTATCGCTTCCCTAATATCACGCCATAAGACTCGAACTGAACCAATCCCCATCCCGACAAGAACCCCTCTTTCGTCATACTGAGGAAGGCTTCCATTTCCGTCCGATGTAACAGTGACACGCTCATTTAAGAGCCCTTTCTCATTGAGCCATTTCAGGACGGAAGGGACCTGTAGCTGGGGTGCAAAATCATCGCAGCCAGCTGTTAAGTCGATACTACCGCCTGCTTCGAGAAACTCAGCCCCCTGACTCAGGAGTGATTCTGTTCGATTAATGTGTGTCGGCATAAATTGGGTAATAGGAATTTCGGTTTCCTCCAAAATTTTATGTATGGGGGATAATCCCTTTTTCCCTTCACCCAGATGGATATGAATAACTCCCGCTTTACTTCCTAGCATTCCTCCTACTCGTGCTTCCGCCGCAAGACGCTCTAACTCTGCAGTCTGTGGCTGCGCAGAGCGATGATCAGAGATTGCAATCTCACCTGCTCCGATCACTTTATCGATTAAGACCAAATCTTGGCGTAGAGATCCGAGGAGTGTCCGGTCTGCCTGGTAAGCCCCACTATAGATATAGCAAGTTATGCCTTCCTCCTCAAGCCCTCTGGCTTTCACAAGGAGTTCTTCCATGGAACGTGAAATGGCATCGGTCCCCAGACATCCGACCACCGTCGTAATTCCTGCCTGAGTCAGTTGGGATAATTGGACTTCCGGTGTTCTTGAGCTCGGACCTGCCTCACCTCCTCCACCACAAAGATGTACATGAGCATCGATAAATCCGGGTACGAGGTACCTGCCCTCTAAATCAATCACTTCACCCTCAACATAGGGAGGGAGGTATAAGTCCTTTCCTAAGGCTGCAATTCCCCCCCCTACAAGCAAGATATCTTGCTCATCTATGGGCTCAGGTGCAAAGATTTTAGCATTCTTAATTAGATTCCACATAGGTCAAGCCCCCTATTCGGAGGTATATTACCCCAATTCAAGTAAATTATTCTTTTTCCTTGAATTTTATGTTAATTCACTAATTGATACTTCTACATCCGAATCACAAATTCCTTTTCTTGGTGCTTTGCATCTATAAAAATATCTTGTCATCTCCTCCCTTCTTCGGGCATAAAGTTATACATGGATTTGGGACACTAGAGGAGTTGGAGAAGGTACATGGCTAAGCGAACTTTTGTCTATGGCGCAGCAATTCTCTTGGCTGCTAATTTTTTAAATCGGATGTTAGGCTTTCTTTATCAATACTTAATCATGACTCATATCGGTGGAGAAGCCTTTGGTTTATTTAATATGGTTTTTCCCGTCTATATGTTAGCACTTGTCCTGACAACAGCGGGTATACCTTTAGCGGTCTCGAAAATGATCTCCGAAGCAGTTTCCACCAACCAACTCTCTCGTGCAAGGTCAATCTTCCGAATTGCACTCATCTTTCTCACGACCTCCGGAGGAATCATAGCTCTCGTGCTCTATATCGTCTCACCTTACCTTGCACATCGGATTTTCCCTGATCCGCGTGTCTTAAGAATTTTCCTTATTTGTACCCCCGCAATCTTTGTTGTATCTATATCTTCGGCTTTCCGAGGATATTTTCAAGGGATGCAGAATATGCTTCCGACAGCGATCAGTCAGATTTGCGAACAGTTAGTTCGTGTGGTCGTCGGCTTCACTACAGCCTTAACCTTATTACCTCGTGGAATAGAATGGGCCGCAGCGGGTTTAGCCTTCGGGATGCTTGCTGGGGAAATCGTCGGTCTCTTCGTCATCATCATCCAATATACCTTGCAGAAAAGAAAAAAGCTCTCTCACTCAGAAGAACCGATTCATCCGGTTCAAACGATGAAAGAGCTATTTCACTTAGCCTCTCCCGTCACGATGGGGAGGCTCCTTGCGACAGGGCTCTCCTCCTTGGACGCCATGTTAATTCCTCAGCGACTTCAGATTGCTGGCTATACTGCTAGGGAAGCAACCACACTCTTTGGACAATTGGGTGGAGC
The DNA here is from genome assembly GCF_055378975.1 of Desulfitobacterium elongatum. Taxonomy (NCBI): domain Bacteria; kingdom Bacillati; phylum Bacillota; class Clostridia; order Eubacteriales; family Desulfitobacteriaceae; genus Desulfitobacterium; species Desulfitobacterium elongatum. Next base: position 3,021,013 of record NZ_AP038772.1, read on the forward strand.
CGCCTTTACTCTTCTCAACTTCCCCAGTGTCTTCACGTTTGCCTTAGCTACCTCTCTCGTTCCAGCCATCTCAGAAGCAGCTGCCCGAAGACAGTTTCAGGCGGTAAAGCTAAGGAGTGCGCAAGCCATTCGCCTGACAATTATGCTGGGGATACCCTGTCTGATCATCTTGTTCTTCTTTGCCACACCGTTAAGCGCCTTTTTTAAGAGCCAAAACACCAGCGCCGTCCTACGTATTCTTGCCCTAGGGGGAATTTTTTCCTATCTTCAGCAAACCTCGACAGGGATCCTCCAAGGCTTAGGCAAAGTCCATCTCCCTGTCCTTCATTCTATTGTTTCGGCGACAATAAGAATTCCCATCCTCTATACTCTGACAGCATCCCCAGAGTGGGGACTCAAAGGAACCGCTGTTGCATATGTCGTAGGTTACGTCGTCACAGCTATCTTAAATCTAGCTGCGATCGTTCGTTATACAGGTATGCCTGTGGACTTGCGCGAGTTTCTAATACAGCCTTTAATTGCTGGAATCGGTATGATGCTGGTCTTTAGACTGATTCACCTAATCCTAGGACCTCATCCCTTAGGGTTTATCCTAGAGATCGTTCTGGGTGCCTTCGCCTATCTCGCCATCTTATTCTTCAGCGGTGGATTTACTTTTATGGACTTGAGACGAATTCCTTGGTTTGGAAAATTTTTGCCCCGTTAAAGACCAAACCACCGTTTTATCTTATCTCCCCATTGCCAATAGCTCATCAGCAGAGTAAATCCAGCAAAGAGTAGAAGTAAAATCTTATAGATAAAAAATACCTTAATGACCGTTAAAAAAGTCATGAGAAGAGCGATAAGAGCCGGCAAAACAAAGAGCCGTGAAAAACGCCCATCTTTCCGTCTCAGCTTCTCAGGGGAGGAAAAAACAAAGAGGAATAAGACCATATAAAATAAAAAGGCACCAATAATCAAAATGAGTTTCCTCCCTTAACATAAAAACTTAAATTCTCCATAATTTCAGTACTATATTATTATCGTTCTTAGCTAAAAATAAGAGTGTTTCCATTAGACAGATGAAAGGAGATGCTTAACTTATGAGTCGAAGAAATCGCTCCGCTGGCATTTTACCCCAATCTGTTTTAGACCAATTTAAAATGGAGGTTGCTTCTGAATTAGGTCTTACTGATCAAATTCAAAGCAAGGGTTGGGCCAATATGACTTCCCGTGAATGTGGTCACGTCGGTGGACGGATCGGTGGAAGTATGGTCAAAGCCATGATTCGAAGGGCGGAAGATAGCCTTAAGAATGATTCTCTCTAAGGAACTAACTATCTAAAACGCCAAATCATAAGTAGGAGTACAGTTTTTCTGTACTCCTACTTTAATTCTGAGATACTCTGCGTTCCAGCCACTCTCTCGTCCAGAAGTTTCAACTGTGCGTAATCCGTCAAGTCACAATGCATTGGAGTCAAGGATACATATCCGTCCTGAAGGGCATAAAGATCCGAATGTTGATCCGTTTCTTGAGACATTGTACCCCCCTGCCAAAAATATTCCTTGCCATGAGGGGCTTTACGGTACTCGAAGACATTTTCATAGACAGCTTTACCTAGCTTCGTTACTTTAACACCCTTCCACTCGCTTTCGGGAAGGTCGGGAACATTAATATTGATCAAGCCAAGCTTGAACAGCTCTTTTTCTTCGCTTCTCGTGTATTTTCTTAAAAATTGAGCCATAAAGCGAGCTGCAGGTTCATAGTTCGAACTTGTAAAACACGCCAACGAGATAGCCACAGCAGGGATTCCTAGAAGTACCCCTTCCATAGCCGCTGAGACTGTTCCAGAATAGAAAACATCCGTGCCCAGATTTGGTCCATTATTAATCCCGGAAATGACCAAGTCTGGTCGGGGAATAATTTTCCCTTGTATAGCCAATTTGACACAATCTGCAGGATTTCCTCGTACAGCATACCCGGTGAGCCCCTTGCTCAAGGGATGCCTAGTAATAAACAGGGGTTCTGACAAGGTTATAGAATGCCCTGTGGCAGATTTTTGACCTTCGGGTGCAACAATTGAAATCTGATAATCTTCTTGATTCAAAATCTCATATAAGGCTTGCAAACCTGCGGCAAAATAACCATCGTCATTTGTTAACAAAATGTGCATACAGTTCTCCAATGACTTATTCAACTTCGTAGATGGAAATCGTCATACTTTCTTCTTTTTTTGATAAGCCAAACATCAATTGATGTCCTTTAAGATTCTTATTTAAAAAATCAACGACTTTATACATCTCGGAATTTGCACGTACTTTTTGAATAGCTATAAGTTCTATTTTACCATTCTTTTGCTCCATGTATTCCATCCTTTGTGCTTCTTCTCGCTCTAGGTGTTTATTTTTTCTTCTTTAAGTCGTCTTACTTTGGGCTGATTAGAGAAAAGCCCTCTGCCCGGGTCGTTTGATTCGTTTTGAATATCCCTCGCACTGCCGATGTCAGAGTCTTCGAGCCAGCCTTTTTTACCCCACGCATCGTCATACACATATGCTCTGCTTCGATCACGACCAATACTCCTCTTGCGTCGAGCACATCCATAACCGAATCAGCGATTTGTGACGTTAGACGCTCTTGAAGCTGTGGACGTTTGGCAAACCCTTCGACAACTCTGGCGATTTTGGACAATCCCGTTACTTTCCCGGATTTGGGAATGTAGGCCACATGTGCTTTACCATAAAACGGGATAAGATGATGTTCACACATAGAATATACGGGAATATCCTTTACAATAACCATTTCTTCATGATCCTCTGAGAATTGAACTTTCAAATGTCTGCTCGGGTCATCATGAAGGCCGGCAAAGATCTCTTGGTACATTCGGGCAACACGCTTCGGAGTGTCCCTCAATCCTTCCCGTTCCGTATCTTCTCCAATGGCTTCTAAAATCATTGCCACGGCCTGTTCAATTTTTTCCATATCAAAACCCAAGTCGCCCACTTCTCCTCCCGGATTCTCTCTACAACTCCATATTTGGTAATATTATCGAGAGTTTTCTAGATTATCACAACCATTATACCAGATAAACTTAAATACATCCCTTAAAATTATATCCCAAGCCGAAGTATTGTCAAAGTATTGCAAAAAAATAAGACGCTAAACGCCTTATTTTTACTTTATGCTAATTTTAACGCCCGATTAAAGCAATCAATCGCTATTTTATGGTCGGATAGTTGCTCGTAAATATTTCCTAAGAGCGCCCAGCCTTCTGTATGTTCTTCATCGATTTTCAGAAGCTTATGCAAGGTTTCGATACCTGCATCCCAATTCCCCTTCTGAACGTGGCAAACGGCTAAGTTATAGAGAATCAGGGGATGTCCTTGAGCTAGGTTCAAGGCTTCTTGATAATATTCCGTTGCCTTTCGAGATCGACCTAAATGAAGCATAGTATAAGCCATATTGTTGAGTAAGATAGGATCATTCTTGCAAAGCAAGTAGGCTTTTTCTTGCAAGTTCAAGGCTTCAAGCGATCGCCCTTGATTTTGATAGACTGCTGCTAGATTACAAAGTGCATCATAATGATCCGGTTCATGCTTTAAGACCTTCCGATAAAGACGAATCCCCTTCTTCAACTCATTCATCTGAACATAGCAATAGGCGAGGCGCGCCGTAAGGTCAGGGTCCACTCCATATCGAAGGGCCTTTTCAAAGCTCACACTGGCCTGAGGAACTTGCTCTAATTGCAGATGGGTTTCCCCTTTCATCTCCCAGTACATTGCCTGGTGAGGCTTAAGTTCGCAGCATCCTTGGAAGCATCTTAGGGCTTCCAGGTGTTCTCCATGATAGGAATAGATTGTTCCCAATCGAAAAATCGTCATCACTTTTTTGGGGTTCGTCCGAATGGCTTTATTCAAGGCATCGACTGCGCCTTGCCAATCTCCTTGCTCAAGAAAACAATCCGCCTGAAGCTCGAGATATTCGGACTTCTCCGGTTCGGACTTTAAGGCCTTAGCCAAGATACCTCTAGCTTCACTTATAAGCCCTTGATTGAAATAACAACGAGCCAATAATAAGTGTACTTCCCCATCTTTACCTGGATATTTACCGAGGATACTTTCAAGATAATCTCGAGCCTCTTGAAAAGCCTGATGTTCAAGCAGACGGTTTACAGCCTTAAACTGTGGTTTATCAGCATCTTGCTTCACGAGATGAAGGCAATGTTCCAAAGACTTATCGTCTTTCCCAGTAAGTATCCTGCCAAAATTCTGCAGATGTCCTAACCAGGAGGTGTATCCATGAAGCTCCCTCCGTCCGGTAGCGAGTGGGTACATGGGCGTCGTCTCCTTTTATCAGATTTTAATAATGAATTTCGCCCATTTGGAATATATTTCCTCCTTTTGACCTTAAGTTTATTGCGTCAAATCATGAGTTGATGCTGCTCGATTCAACATAAGCCCTGTTTCACAAGAGGAAATCGTCATTTTCGTAAGATAATTTAGTAAGATAACTTAATTTTCGCCAGGGCTAATTTATGGAATGTCTTGGAGATGTTTTCTAGGTTTTCTCCAGGATTTTGTTTCACACCGTTTGCTCAGTAAGCTGCACGGACCAATCTAACGCTCAAGTTCTCCACGGAGACGGGTGCCTGGCTAAATCGTCTCCTGACTCATAGCCAGTTGGAAACGTCCATGTTTCCAACCCGTCTCCGCTGCGTACTTTTCGCGAAGATTGGTTTCCGCTCGCTTAGAATGCGTTCCCTCATGTAAAACAAAATCCTTGGGTTAGTCCTCGGGATTATAGCTAATAGTCTCTATAGCAACTCATCTAAGCAATTCTGTAAAAATTATTGTACCTAGACCTTCTGAGAAGTGAGTTACGATTACAGTACGCGAGGTTTCTTCGCGAGCAGCCACCAAACTTGGGCTAAACTACACCCGAGATAGCGGGGCGGGTCACAAGGATGTGACACGCCGCCTATTGAGCAGGAGCGATTTAGGCGGGTACCCCGCAGCTTTCATAAGCAGTTTAGTCCATAGTTTGGTCTGAGAGCGTATTTTCCGAGCATCTGTAACGCAACTCGACTTACAAACGTCTATAACAAGCTCCACTTTCACGACTTCTGTACAGTATTTTCTTCTGAGCATGCAAAAAGCACGTTAATCTAACGTGCTTTGACATTTCGTACAATATCCATAAAACTTCAAATCATGGTCGACGACCTTGAACCCATTACGTTTTTGAATCACAGTTTCTAAGGATTCAAGTAGGTCATCATCGAACTCTGAGACATTTCCGCAATGGATACAAATTAAGTGATGATGATGGTGCTCATCTTTACGGCTAAACTCATAACGACTCCGACCATCCCCAAAATCATTTTTTTGTAGAACTCCGAGCTCTGCTAGCAAATCCAACGTTCTATATACAGTGGCTAGCCCAATCTCAGGATAGTCATTTTTTACAAGCATATAGGTGTCTTCAGCGCTAAGATGCCGATCGACATGCTCTAAAAAAGTTTTGAGAATGGTTTGTCGCTGGGGAGTCAATTTATAGGAATTGTCGCGTAAGCGTTCACAAATTTTGTTATACTCTGCTTCCCTTTTCTCCATAATCTCCCCCCTCACACTCCATATTCTTCCTCAAATTATAGTCTAAACTTATGAGTTTGCATAGTCAATCCATGGTATTAACCGCGATCAAATACTTCGAAAATGGCAAACTTAAGATAATCGGTTTCCGAGCTACCTAATAAAACCGGATGATCGACTCCTGCCCGACGAAACTCAATGAGTCTGAGCACTTTCTTAGCATCAATCGCTGCGTTCTGTACGGTCTCTAAAAATTTCTCAGAGCTTAAATGATAGGAGCAGGAAGCGGTAACAAGGATTCCACCTTCTCGTACAAGCTTTAAGCCTTGTAAATTGATCTCTTTATATCCTCTCAGCGCGCCCTCTAAGGCTTTCCGATTCTTTGTAAAGGCAGGAGGATCCAAAATAACAACATCCCAGGATTTATTTTCTTTAACTTGTTCCCTTAAGTAATCGAAGACATTGGCTTGCACAAATTCTGTACGATGCAAAAATCCATTCTGCAAGGCATTATGTCGTGCCATTTCAATGGCTTTATCCGAGATATCGACACTTGTTACTTTCTTCGCTCCATAGGAGCAGGCATGGAGCATGAAGGAACCGGTATGGGAAAAACAATCAAGGACTTCCGCCCCGTCCCAAAACGGATTCTTTATTTCCTTACCTTTTTGATCATAGGGAATTCCTTCCCTTAACTCTATTCCTCGTTTTGCGCCCCACCCCTTCATCAAAGGCTTTAGAGACGCTCGATTTTCACGTTGGTCAAAGAAATATCCTGTTTTCTGCCCTTCGGCAACGTCTACTGTTATCTTCAGATCATTTTCTTTGATGGTTACGGAGGTATCAAATTCTTTCCCGACAAATCCTGCCCTTTGCTCAAGTCCTTCCAATACTCTTACTGATACATCACTGCGTTCGTATATTCCCCGAGGATTAAATACCGTTTCTAGTGCTCCGAATAACCATTCTTTTCGTTTATCCATCCCAAGAGCGAGAAGTTGAACGACCAAGACATCCTCGTACTTATCGACGATAACACCTGGCAGAAAATCCGCTTCGCCATGAATGATGCGACAGGAAGACGCTTCAGGGAGGAGCCATTGGCGTCTTTCCCAGGCCATGCGAACGCGTTTCAAGAACCATTCTTGATCTATCTCCTCCTGCTTATAGGAAACGATTCGAACAGCAATCTGAGAATTTGGATTATAAAATCCTAAAGCGAGAAAATGTCCAACGTGATTAAGCACTTGAACTACATCCTGCTCCGAATTGACTTCTCCTTCGATCTTGAGAATCTCACTTTTATAAATCCAAGGATGTCCTTGTTCAAGCCTTTTGCGACGATTCTGTACTAAAACAACTTTGTTCTCTGTCAATCTAAGTCCCTACTTTCCTTAACACAGGTATGCTTTAAAGTCTCTTTCATTCCTTGCGCTTCACCCTAGTAGCGTTAAACTTTGCTCTTTAAAATATACCGTGAATATCCAAGAAAGGAAAGCTTTTCGCTTTCCTTTCTTGAATATTAATACCAATAGGGGTAACCGTAAGGGTAAGCATAGGGCGGTGGAGGGGGATAACCATAATAAGGATAAGCTCTATATGGGGTTAACGCACCCAGGCCAAACCCTAATCCTAAGCCGAGGCCAAAAGGAATGAGCCCAAAAGCCATTCTCATCGCTCCTTCCATAAAATAGTCAAGAAGAATATAAGAAAAGATGTTCCTCATCCATTATATGGAATCAATACCTTTCGGTCACATAAAAAGAACCACCTTCAATAAAGAAGGCGATTCCAGGAAAGGTCCATATTCTCGTAATTTTAGCAAGAGTTAGGACAGGCGATCTCTTAACACCTCGACAACCTCTTCTGCACTTCGCCCTGAGGCATGAATGACTGGACAATGAAATTTCGCTTCAGAGGCCAAGATATCCGTACCATCTCCTTTAACGACCACGGCCCTGACATTATATAGTTTTTCATCTTCTAAGGGCATGGTTTGAAATCCTGCGGTATGCAACTCTTGGACGACATTCGTCAGGCCATCTTCTACAGCTATTTTTTTATACACTATCATCAACCTCCTCTTTCATTAGTTTTTCTACTCTTACATATCCTATCCCTAACGAAATTTACCACTTTAAAAGTCAAAATTCACCTGATATATTTCTTCATAATTTGGAGAGACTTGCGGATTTTGAATAATCATTCCCGGGGCTTCATCTGCAAAAAGAGTCTCAACGGTGCATGTGACCGAGCCGCTCGCCGCAATACCCCATTGTATTTTTGATTTATGGGGAGGAGTACGTTCTAAGATTAAGGAATACTTTCCATTACGTTCTTTTCCTTCAAGCTTTATTTTACGAGGAAGCTTAGAGATGGGTAAAAATTCATCCATCTGTGAGATTTGAAAAGGTTTCTGACTTTCAAGTTTGATACGTAATAGGTAAGGTTCACGTAAATAATTCATGGAGAAGCCTAGCTTTCTTACCCCTTCTCCTGCTTCAGAGATTGCTACTTCCATTTGCATCGGGGGTTTTCCAGGTGGTACATCAATCTCAATACTCTTCCCCGTAGTGAGATTAAATCCTTTAAGCAAGGGCTTCGGCAGAGTATCCGTACCTATAATCTTAATTTTCGCCGCTTGGTTTTCCGACCACTCTTTACGAACAGTGACAGGTTGAGGATAGCTTTTAGTGTAGTTTGGAAGTAGACCCATGCCGAGTAAGATGCATAAGAGTCCTATAAGAGCAGGGATTTGCAAGCGACGAAGGATCTTCATCCAAGGCCAACGTCTCTTCTCAAGGATGAAAAGGCCGGCTAAAAAGGAAGGAACCAAAAATAAGGCATACAGAACAATAAAAAGAAGTGGATAGAGATGTACTGTCTCATAAAAGCTCGCCCACTGCTGTGAATTAAGGAGTTCCCAATGTGCTTTATAGATAAAGTATGGCCCTAGAAACACGAGAAACAAACTTGGGAAGTAATACAATAGATTAAAGCAGAGTAACCAAAAGAGAAACGGGAAGGCTAAATCGATACGATAAAGTCCTAGTATAACGCTCATCAAAAGAAGAAGTCCTGTTCCGATAAGCCAAGAGAGGTTTCTTGATCTGGGTCTGGGACATCTCGACAAGCCTATACAGACTAATACTAGAATGCATAAAGCCAGGAAAATTCTTAAGGCTAAAAAAATCCCAGGATAAGCATTCCAGAGAATGTCTTTCCCTTTAAGGTGTTGCCAAATAAATTCTCCCGTTCCACTGAGAAAGCTTACCACGAAGGCAGCAATGGGGATTCCAATCCCAAGGCTCAAATATTCTCTTAAATTCCCTTTTCTTGAGTCTTCCTTCTGCCTTACACCACGGACTATCGTGAATCCAGTGAAGAAAATAATCAAGATGAATAATGCTCTTAAAGCTAGCGTAGGTAAAATGAAGACAAAGGAACCGAATTGAAAGGGTAGATATAATGAATCCCAAGTCCGCTGCCCAGTTCCAGGGATTTGCACCGTGCTTATCAACTTAGGAATAAGCTGTCCGATGCTCTCTAACTTCTGGAGGGTAACTTGTTCTATTTGATCCTCTGGACGATGAAAATACCCACCAGCACGCCCTGAAATACCCAGGCCAACCGCTGGGATTCCCTGATCTAAGAAGGGACTAAAATCACTATTTCCCCCTTGAACGCCCTCTCGAGTCATCACCATAAAATCTCGACTTACATGAAAAGGAATTCCTTCGCTTCGTGCAACTTGCACAATTTGCCGTACCAACTCAGGTGGTGCAGATTTTTTGCCTGCTATGTCAATCTCCAAGGGCGTCCCAACCATATCAAGATTTAACATCCAGCGGATTGCGGAAAGGTCACTTTGGGCAGCATAATAACTTGATCCTACGAGTCCGGATTCCTCTGCTCCAAAAAAAACAATTTGATAGGTTTCCTGGTGCTGAGTTTGTCCTAGCATTCTCGCTAACTCCAGCAAGACTCCAACACCTGACGCATTGTCAACTGCCCCCGGAGCAGACAGATTGGCTGTATCATAATGTGCACCGAGCAGGATAGTATCGGTTTGTTTCCCTGGTAATTCTGCGATAATATTTTGGCTATTAATGACTTGAATCCGATTTTCGGTTTGGAGAGGATTGGAATTGACTACGATTTTACTAAAGGGTTGTTCCCGCACCTTCCATCCATTTTGTTCAAGAATGTAATGTAGATATTGGGCCGCTTTGAGCTCATTTTTACTCCCAGCGGGTCTAGGACCGATTTTCTGGGATAATTGAAGAATATGCTCATAAGCCTTTTCGGCGGAAAATTCACCCAAAGAATCCTTGGCGATTGCAGGAACGACACTTTGAGTGTCTTGGGCCCAAACTGGATACGGATTCGAACAGAATACGAAAAGGAATAAAACCATTAAGACCGTTTGATATCTCCTTCTCATCATCAAGACCGTTCCCCTTTTTCATTTCTGTGCTTGAAAATGTTTATGAGGAAAGCGATCTTTCTATACCTAAGAGATTTTTTAACAAGACGCATTTATGGTATAATAAAGCCGAACTTAATTGAAATCTAAACTTAGGAGTCGAAAAGCTTATGTTTAAACGGTTTTTCGCTTTATTAATAATTCTTTCCCTTTTTACGACGGGATGCTCTGTCGATTTGAAGAAGCTCTTTGTGAAAGAAAAAGAAGCCCCCGTCTCCAATCTATCCGCAAGTGCACTCGATTTTGATGGGGGAACTATCCATCAAAAAACTGAAGCGCTCCTATCCTCTGCCAAGAAATCAATATTTATTGAACAAACCATTTTTTCTGATGAAAGCCTTATGAATTTAGTGGTTCAAAAGGCAGCTGCTGGAGTTGAAGTCCGGGTCTTGCTTGACCAGTTTGAGACTCCAAATCAAGCCACATTGAATCAACTCAAAAGCAAAAATATTTCGGTACAGTATTATCCGGCTCGTAAGGGGCAAACAAATGAAGCTAAATTCCTGATTGTGGACATGACTCAAGCCCTTATTTACTCTTCTCCTTGGACAGCTGGAGGATTCGAGGCACACACTATGTCTGTCTTATTAACAGGCAAATCCGTGTGGAAATTAGCGGGTATCTTCAATCGTGATTGGCAATTTACGACGACTCTTTCACTTGATATCCCAAAAACAACGGATCTTCCCGAGGACAATATTCTGCTTGCTACCAACGCCAATGTGAAGCAACAATTGATCGAGCAAATAGCGGGTAGTCAGAAAAGCGTCTGGGCGATCGTCTCTCAAGTCACCGATCAGGATATGATTCAAGCTTTTATTGATGCAGCTAATAAGGGACGAGATGTACGTATCATTCTCGACCCTGGAATCATGCCAGCGAATTGGCCTGAAACTATTGAGAAACTAAAAGCTTCAGGGATTCAGCTTCGTTACTTTAAACTTCCCACGAATAAACCACTTGAATTGAATGTAGGAATTTTCGATGGTGGCACCTTTATCTCGAGCAGTTCAGGCTGGGGCTATAAATCCTTTGTCATGAACCATGAACTGTCACTTACGGTTCCAGCACCGGAGGCTACCCTAGAGCTCATTAAGCGCTTTGACCAGGACTGGCAAAGTAGCTCCACTACCCCTTGAACTTACGCAAAGTAAAAGCCAGCCAGGATTAATTTCCTGTGCTGGCTTCTTCTGTTTTAATGAAACCTGAGGAAGGCTTTATCGTTTCGTCTGCCAAATGAGCATGATCTGCAATAAGAACCGGAATAAACTCACCCTCCTCGGAAATATCAAAGATATTCACTGAAGTATTGTATTGCCAAGGTACATTCTCCCACTGTTCCACGGGAAATCCTAGTGCCTTCTTAACGAGAAGTTGAAGCGTCATTCCATGGGTTACCACAAAGATAGTTTCCCCTGGATAATTTTTTAGGAGTTCCTGGATGAATCCCCAGGATCGGTTTGTGACCTCCAACATACTTTCTCCCCCGGGAATTTGAACCTGATCGGGGCCCTTATCCCAGACTTCAAAAAGCTCAGGATAGAGATTCCTCAGATCCCACCATGCTTTACCTTCCCATTCTCCGAAAGATAATTCGCGAAGCGCTGAGCTGAGGTAAATCTCGCCCAAGCCGAGTTCTCTTCTCACTTCCTCGGCTGTTTGGATGGCACGCGGTAAGTCGCTGGAATAAATACGCGTAATTCCTTCACCCTGCACACGCTTTCCTAGTACACGTGCTTGTAAAATGCCTTTTTCCGTGAGAGGCGAATCCATGGCTCCCTGAACGCGTCCTTCAATATTCCAAAGTGTTTCTCCATGTCGGGTTAAGATGAGTCGTGTCACTTTACTCCTCCTTAAAAACAATGGTAGGGATCGCTCCCTACCATCCCCGCCTTGCCGTAAAACTCCAGGTTTCTGACCCTGCTCTCGCAGGTGGGTACCTAGATTAAATGTTCCGCCTTCCCTATCCTTATCGGAGGGCATGACGTACTAGGCTAATCACTACAGTTCCCGGGTCATAAATAGGATCAAAACCAAGATATTTCACGAACAACGCAGGCTATGAATTTATTATAACACCAAACCTCAAAAAATTCTCGTAGAAACCACTGGAAAATTTACCTGATAACTCAAGTTTCTTTACTTTTTATAGAGCTTATCCTCGATCTCCGCGATACGATCCTGCAGGAGTGCTATCGTCATTTCCTGAGTACGGAGTCTTCTGCGAAGGCTCTCAACGATAGTTTCTAATTCATAAATTTGAGCATTAAGATTAACTTGTTCTGAATCACTTTGGGTTGGAAGTAGCTGGCTCGGCTTTTCTTCTGCAGCTGGTACGACATTTTCTGGAATTAATTCCTTAATGTCCTTAGAAATAACTGAAAACCTGCCATAACGAGAATTTCGACCTGGTTTAACCTCTAGCCATCCCTCTGCCACTAAGGATTCAAGTGCTCGCTTCATTGTAATATTAGCTGCCCCTGTCTCCCGTTGGATTTCAGAAAAGGCAAGTTCGAACTCTTGCCCTCCGTACATTTTAAAAGTCTTTACAAAAAAATCCTTAAACTTTTGATTAGTTTTGTCTCTTAACGTCAAAATACCATCTCCACAGTAAGTTTGGGCTTAAAACAATAAACCTCACCTATATTATAGACAGCATTTTATAAATAATCCACATTTTAAAGTTGAAGTTGCACTAAACTTTCCTGTTATCCTTTTCCATAGAGCTTTTCAACAACTTCTTCTGAAATAGAGAAGGTATGCTCCTCGTTTTTCGGGAATTTACCTTCCTTAACTTCAGAGATATACATTTTAATGGCATCTATAGCAGGTTCTCTTAAGTTCGCATAGGTCTTCACGAATTTAGGCTTGAAACGATCGAACATTCCTAATAAATCATGAAAAACAAGAACTTGTCCATCACAGTCTGCTCCGGCACCTATCCCAATCGTCGGAATAGAAATATCGGTAGAAATTCGTTGAGCAACTTCAGCAGGAATTGCTTCGAGAGTTAAAGCAAAGGCGCCTGCCTTCTCCAAGGCTCGAGCATCCTGCATCAATTTCCGGGCGCTTTCTAAATCTCGACCTTGAACCTTGAAGCCCCCCAGTTGGGTCGCTGTCTGAGGAGTGAGACCAATGTGGCCAACAACAGGCACTCCCGCCTGGACGAGCGCTTCAACTATAGGAGCAAAATGTTCCCCTCCCTCAAGTTTTACAGCATCTGCTCCGCCTTCTTGTATAAGTCTCCCCGCATTTTTGAGGGCAAGTTCAACCGTCGGGTAACTCATGAACGGCATATCCACAACGATAAACGTATTTGCAGCTCCACGTCGAACGGCCTTAGCATGATGAATCATATCCTCCATGGTTACTGGAACAGTAGATTCGTATCCCAGTACCACCATACCTAAGGAATCTCCAACTAGAATCATATCAAGTCCAGACTCTTCAACCCATCTCGCGGCTGGGTAATCATAAGCGGTTAACACGGTTATTTTTTCATTAGCTTGCTTCATCTTCAAAAAATCCGGAACCAACTTCTTCACTTAAAATAGCCTCCTACTCATCTTATTTCGTTAAGCCTTATGTTTGCGTGATGTTCATGGCCTTTTGGATTATTATACCACGAACCAGGACTTAGCAAAATTACGGAATACTCTACTGCCTAAATGCATAGAGTCTAATAGTCAAAGGAGGTATGCAGGATGCCCAAATCCTTTCACTTAAGTTTAGTTATTAAAGGGATTTTAATAGCAGCAGCAATCGCCCTCATTCTCTCATTTCTCTTCAGTTTGCTTCTATCCTTTACTCGTCTCCCTGAATCTGATATGACTCTCAATATCATCTTCGGAGTCAGTGTATTCTTAGGAGCAGCTTTGACGGCCTATCAAGCCGGAATGAAGGGGCTATTTTACGGTCTGGCTATTGGTTTCGGGTTTATTCTTTTCTTGCTCTTGATCTTTGCTATCCTCACTCCTGGTTCTCCTTCTTGGATCTTATTTGGAGAAAAGGCCATCATCTCACTGATCTCCGGAGGGATCGGCGGTATCATAGGAGTCGTTGTTAAGAGATAGTGGATCGACAATGATTGAATCTTCTTTGGGTAAGCCCAAGGAGATTTCATTTTTTCGCCCTATGTCTTAGCCTTATGAAAAACTCTAATAGCTCCCATTTTCATGAACTCCTTCTGAATCTTCTTTTAATTTCCTCTCTAAAGAGCTAGAATAAGGTAAGAAAGAAAGATAGATAGATGGGGAGGAAAATTCTATGTGTGTCGAAAAGACCCCTTGGGAGCTGGTCATAGACTTTCATGGCCATACTTGCCCAGGTATCGCTTTAGGTTATCGCATCGCTCAACTTGCCCTACGAGAAATGGGGATTCGTCCTACTCCTGATTCCGAATGTCTGGTTAAAGCGTATACACAATCCTGTGCTGTCGATGCGATTCAAGTCCTTAACCGCGCAACGATTGGCCGCCGGGCTTTGATCATCGAAGAAGCGCATAAACACGTTTATCAATTCCACTTTACGGGTACTGAAGAAATTCTGCAATTTACGATAGGTCCTAAAGTTCTTGAGCGACTTACAACGTTCAAATCAGAGAACAGCTCTGAGAACCTTAGTCCTCGCGAAAAACAGAATAAGATGCTTGAAGGGGTTCAATATATACTGACATTAGAGGAAGCCGACTTTTGCGAAATGGAGCGAATTCCGGGGCAGCTTCAAAAGGTTTAAGTCTTTTAGCTTGAGATCCAAGAATATAGTTTTTCTTATGGCGAAAAACAATAAAACAAGCAGATTTAATTTTAAATCTGCTTGCTTTTTGTTTTCTACACCTAGGAAAAACCTATATTCATAGAATTTGAGGTACTGCATATCACGCGAAGTGAAGCCTACTTAACTTCTTTAGCTTCAGCCTCTACCCCGAGCTCATCTTCGCCCTTCTTCGCTCGGTAAAATCGCCAAACGATGAGAACCACTGCGATAAGTACCGAAACTGCGCTGCTCCATTCTGCCGCTGTCCAATTGAATAAGTATCGAGTACTATCTCCCCTTAACTTCTCCAGGAAGAATCGCGCCCCATTATATCCGGCGACATAAGTAAGGAAAACCACACCCGATGGCCATTTCTTTATCTTCATAATCAATAGGAGCGCAAAGAGAATCACATCGAATTGGCCTTCCCAGACTTCAGCTGGCCACAAAGGCTGATCCCCAAAGGTATCTCGGGCAATTGTCCCTAAAGGATATAAGATCCCAAAATCTCCTCCGGTGGGTCCCCCGAAGGCGTCTCCATTCATAAGATTAGCATCCCGGCCAATACTTTGGGCGAGGATCAATCCCGGCGTCATTAAATCAGCAAGGGTCCAAAAAGGAAGCTTCTTTTTCCAGACATAGATTCCTCCGACGATAAGTGCGCCGACGACGCCACCTTGAATCGACAATCCACCATGCCAGATTGCGATGATTTCTCCCGGATTCTCTCGGTAAAAGCCCCATTCGAAAAAAAAGACCTGCCAGAATCGAGCTCCAAGGATCCCTCCAAGGAGTAGCAGAGGTGCTAAATCGAGTATCGGGTCAATATATTTGGATTTGCCTTCTACTTTTGCGATATAGACTGTCACTCCGACCCCGAGAATAAAGGCTAATGCAAACAGGGTTCCATAAGCGCGAATCGGAAAATTTCCGATAAAAAACCAATATTGGTGCATGCGACCTAATGCCTCCTAAAAATTCCCAGATTTTAATATGCTAAAAGGCTTGATGATTTCATCAAGCCTTTCCACACATCTTGATAAGGACCTTAACGGGTATTCAGCTTCGAATAGAAGCTATCATGCTTGGAAGAATCAGGGATATTAGCAGCCCGCTCACCTTTACCTGTCGGCGTTTGGACGCGCTTAAAATAGGTGGAGTGTTTGGACTTACCTACCCAGAAATCAGATACTACGATAAAAAGGAGCGCAACAATTGCAATAATAGCAACTAACCATTGGAATAACATATTTTATGACACCTCCAATACTATTTTATGGCCAATTAGCAGAATGTCAAGAGGACAAAATCAACCACTCACACTTCATTTTCTACCATTGGCGTTCTTTTTACTGACAATGACCTTCGAAGCGCCGTATACTGAGTTCAAACACTCCTCTACCCTTTTCCACCCGGGCGAGAGCCCATTCCCCATCGACGATGGGGTTTTTTTTATTTGTCTTCGACTTTTCTCCACTCAATTTCTATTCGGTCTCCTGGATGGAGAAGTGTCGTGAACTCTGCGTCTTGATTATTCCTTCGTAACGATAACCTCGATCCCGAGGTCATTTCTTGCGAGATATGCGAGTAGGGAAGAAGATCGGAGAGCATTGGCATGCGCTCATAACCCTCGACCAGTAATTCCATCCCATCCTCTACCTTTTCATCTCCTGATAAGAATTTTCCCCGAGAGGAAATTCTAAGTGTCTGCGGGGGATAAATTATTTCACGACCATTCACGTGGAAAAGCAGCGGCTGTGCCCTGAGATCTAAATCCTTGACGCAAAGTTCACTTTCTCGAATAATGACCTCATCGCCCTCTTTAAGGCTTAAATCGAGAATCGCCATTTGTTGATTAACGAGGATTTCCCGCTCTGCAGGGTAAACCTGTTCTTTCCCATCAATCTTAAGCCTAATCTCCTTAAGCGTTGTGGGTGGGATATTCAGAAAACACAGTAGATCCTTTAGGGTATGGTTCAGCCTGAGCATAATCTTACAACCATCTGGGACCTCTGATTCTCTCTCCACTTTGACCCCGTTACAATGAATTTCGGATTCAAAGACTACCCTTTGACGATTAACCCAAATTTCCTTTCCCTGCTCTGAGGGAATGAATTCTTCAAAGGTTATGTGTGCCTTCTCCCCATCAACAGCTGGAGAGAACTGAATTTCGTCTCCAGGATGAAGTTCCTGATCTAAGCTCACTTCTTCACCATTGAGAAGGAATTGAGCAGGTTTGCCAAAACCGCCTTTAACGATATTAATATCTCCATCGATCTCATACGTTAACGCAGCACCTGGGCGCCCTACTAAAAGACGCGGTGAAATTCCTGAAGCGAGCAAGGCATCAGATACAGTTGCTAATTGCAACTCAAAAATTGGCACCTGAAGCGTATTCACCTTGACCGAGAAATAATGTAACCCTTCTCCTTCAATTGCCGACATCCCGATTCCTATCGGGGTGATGGCCTCTGGGCCTTTCACTGATTTCTCTCCTGATATACCATTTAAGCGTTCACGAATCTGAATACCCACTCGGTTTCTATGGAGCCCTAAGATATCCGAGATGCATTCTGGAAGCAAAGGAGTTAAACTTCCACCCCCGATAAGAATAACCGCATGGGGGACACCTTGGTTCAATCTTAAAATTTCTTGAGCAATTTTATCTGCCAACTCCAGAACCACAGGTTTGATGAGTTCATAAACCTCATCCCGCGTAACTGAAGTTTTCATTCCTAAGAAATCCGTGAAACTGAGCTTTGCTTTACTACCAAGGCTGCGTTTTAGCTTTTCTCCCGTTTGAAAATCCACAAGATAGTGTTGGCAAATTCGCTCAGTAATCTCATCTCCCGCCATCGGGACCATCCCGTAAGCAAAGAAGGATCCATCACGGGTCAGGGCAATATCCGCCGTTCCTGCACCCACATCCACTAAGGCCAAATTCATTCGGCGCATATCGGGTGGAATAGCCGCCTGCCCTGCTGCGATAGGCTCCAGCGTCAAATCTCTCATCTCGAGACCCACAAGGGATATCACTCCGGTTAATCCATCGATGACCGTTCGCGGCAGGAAGGTAGCGATAACTTTGACCTGAGCCTCCTTGCCGCGTTGACCGATCAAGCTTGTTAGATTTTGACCTTCTAAACAGGTTTCGATGGTACTATACCCCACACAGTGGTAGGTCGTTTCGGCTTCCTCTGACTGAACTTCACGAAGGGCCTGTTGAACCGCTTCCATCTCAAGCGCGAGAATACTTTCCCGCTCCCAGATTACAGGAACGGTCTCGCTTTGCTTGGCACTTGCAACCGCTGTTTTTAACGCTCTCCCAGCAGCAGCCACAGAAACGAAGCGTAGCTTTTCTTCGGTCTTTTGCTCAAGCTCTTCTTTAATTCGTTCTACTGCATGAGCGACCTCATCGATATCATGAACCTGTCCATCATACATAGCTCTTTGACGATGCTCTGTACGCGCACTTGCTACAATTTGATAACCTTCTTGAGTTTTTTCCATAATTAAACCCATTACAAGTCGTGTTCCAATATCTAAGGCAAACACCCGTTCCACGCACATCACCCCATAGATCAAGAATTCGACCTTATCCAACAGAAATCCTTCTCTGAGGACATTGTAAACGAAAATGCCCTCGCTTCTTACAATAAAATAAAAAACGTCTGGAATTTATCCAAACGCTTAAATTACATTGACCCGAACAATCTCAATCACATTTTCCAAACTCCTAATCTGCGTCTTTATCCACATCAAGATCTTCGCATTCCACTTCATCCACTTCGTCAGGCTTTGGCACATAATCTGGAGTGTCATGCTCCGCTTCCTCATAGGGATCCTTCTTCTCATCTTTGGGTCCATCTTTCATAATAGCTCTCCTTTCCATACACGTATTTGCTCGACCCCACTCCCCTTTTCTCCTCAGATATGCTGCGTAAGCGGGATAGAAAGATTAAGTAGCTAAATCGCCAATTGATTGGCTAATTCATAGAGAGCCAAATTAAAGGGTTTACGTTCTCCATATGCGACTTCTAATGGCAAGGAAATCACTTCCTGTCTGACATAGGCCGTCATCCGATCAGATTCTCCCTCACAAAGGATTTCAACCGCTTTGCCACCCATGGCAGATCCAAGGACCGCATCCACAGCGCTAGGATTCCCTCCACGTTGGATATGACCCAAGATCGTAACTCGTGTCTCGAAACCGGTTCTCTTGCGAAGTTCTTCCCCAAGATTCCAAGCGCTTGTTGCACCTTCAGCGACGATAATAATGCTATGATTCTTCCCCCGCTGATGACCCCGTTCAAGCTTTGAGATCACGTCCTCTATATCAAACGAAATTTCCGGTACAAGTATAGATTCTGCTCCACAAGCGAGTCCAGCCTGGAGTGCGATACTGCCACATTCCCGTCCCATAACCTCAACTAAGAAGGTTCGTTCATGAGAGGTCGCTGTATCGCGAATTTTGCTGACTGACTCCACCACAGTATTGACAGCAGTGTCAAAACCAATGGTTAATTCTGTGCCTGGAATATCATTATCGATTGTTGCAGGTATCCCGACGATGGAAATTCCCTGAGCAGAAAGTGTCTGTGCCCCTCGGAAAGATCCATCCCCTCCGATGACAATCAAGGCATCTATTTCACGGTAACGCAATTGATCGGCGGCAATTTTTTGCCCTTCAGGAGTCATCATTTCTTTTGAGCGGGCAGTCATCAGCATCGTCCCGCCCCGATGGACGATGTCAGCGACAGTGCCTAAATTCATTTCGCTAAACTCTCCATGAATGAGCCCTTCATACCCTTTTTGAATGCCATATACTTTCAAGCCGTGATAGATCCCCTTCCGAACGACCGCGCGAATCGCTGCGTTCATTCCGGGTGCATCTCCTCCACTTGTTAGTAATGCAATGTTTCGTACTTTAGGTGCCAAAGTATCAGGTGCCAAAGTATCACTCCCTTTTCTGAATTCACTATCTTTTAGCGAAAGTACTGAAGCAGTAAATTCAACTTCTCTTCCCAGGCTGGATTTTCCTTCATTTGATTTGGAAATTGCTGGCATGATTTTATGATCGAACTATGCGCCTTATTGAAGTAACGACCAATCTCTGGATAAGAAAGCTGGGAAAGCATCCTTATAGCGTAGATTGCAAGTTGTCGCGCCTCGCGGATTCTTGTCATCCGCTGATCTCCATAGATTTGTGCCGGTTCGACCTCCGTTAATTCCGCAACTTTTCGAACGATATTATCGGGGGTAGGAAGATGGTCACTCTCTTTCACCTTCAAGGCTACAAACCGAGCTAAGGCACTTGCATCCAAGGCCTCATCGATTTTTTCAGCATACCGTGTGAAGCCCTGAAGGAATTCTTGAGCTTCACGGAAATTCCCCACTCGAGATGAAATCTCTTCTAGTACCTTCTCCTCTAGAATTAAGTAGCGCGATTGTGAATATCGACTGAGATAATGATACATTTCAGATTTCATAGGGGAATTGATGGGTATCGCTAAGCCACCGAGCAGGCGGGAAGTGAGCTTCTCTCCAAGAAAATCCAGTTCTGAGATATTACCCCGGAAGCCAACGATCAGCCTTGCTCCCTGTTCGAAGAGGGTCTCATAGGTATGTAAGAATTCCTCAATACTTCGTACTTTTCCTTTTAGTTTCTCCAGATGATCGAATATCAAAACGGATGTTGAACGAAGCCTCTCCCGAAACTGAGTCAATGTACCTTCCTGTGCGGCGAAGGCATAGCTTCTCGAGAAATCAAGGGCATCGATGTAGATTACTCGATGTTGCTTTTTTAACCGAAGAAAGCAGGAACAAAGAAGTTCCGTCTTCCCCACCCCAGCTGGACCATACACAAGCGTTAAGAACGGAGCATGCTTAGGTTCATAAGTTTGTAGGGTATTTACTGCAATCTGATTGAAACTTGAGGTAACCCAAATCATACTCACCCACCTTTCTACTTATCCCTACCGCTCTGCGCCAAGAAGTCGTAACAATAGCGAGCAGCTTTCGTGAAAGGCTTTTGGCGTCGCGTGAGAAGATAAAAGCCCCGTTCGATCTTTAACCCATCGACATCACAGGAGACCAGTCCTTCAGGAGATAAATACATTGCACTCTTCGACAAAAACGAATAGCCCATTCCAGCGCGAATAGCATTTTTAACCGTCTCTGCACTCCCTGCCTCAAATCCTATCCTGAAATCCTCTAGATTATATCCTATCTTGGCAAAAGCATCCTCAATGGCTCTTCGATGACCCGATCCGGCTTCTCGAAGTACCATAGGATAGGCTAAGAGATCCTCTGGGCGTATCCTTTCCAAATGGGTTAAGGGATGTCCCTCTGGGACAACGCATTGAATATCATCTTTAATCCAATGCGTAGAATCCAGCTTCTCCGTCTGGAAATTTGAACCGACGACTGCAAAATCCACCTCTTGAGAAAGCAATTTATCTGCAATTTCCAAGCTATCCCCGATGGTTATCTTAAAGGTAATCTTGGATTGTAGCTGCTGAATACGACTTAAATACTCGGGCAATAGATACTCCCCAGGGATATGCGAAGCTCCAATATGGATCCTGCCTCCCAATTCAACTACATTCTCATCGAGTTCTTCGAGTAAAGAGTTCCACTCCTCAAGAATCCTTTTCGAATATTTAAGGACCGCATCTCCCTGAGGCGTCAATGTAAAACTTTTGCCCTGTCTTTGAAAGAGCTTTACACCGAGTTTTTCCTCGAAAACACGCATTTGATTGGAAATAGCCGGTTGGCTCACTCCCAGATGCCGTGCCACTTTGGTATAGCTTTTCTCTTCAACCACCTGAACAAAAAGGTGCATTAGATCCACCATCCGAAGTCCCTCCAATTAGAAAAAAGAGGGGCCTAGAGTCCCTCTTTTAGCGATTCCTTCTGTTAAAAACGCTTTATTATTATTCCCCAAAAAGTTCAACGGTAACTGTTTTCATACGTTGATCTTCATTGGGTTTATCCCGATAATCCCGTTTTACATTAACAATTCGATCCACTTCTTCAATTCCTTCAATGACCCGTCCAAAGGAAGCATATTGGCCATCTAAATGTGGTGAATCTGCTGCCATGAGAAAGAACTGGGAGCCCGCAGAATTAGGATCTGCCGTACGGGCCATAGAAATAACCCCTTTAGTATGTTTCAAATCATTTTTAAAACCATTGGATGTAAATTCACCTTTGATACTGTAGCCACATCCACCGGTCCCATTTCCCTTCGGATCTCCGCCTTGAATCATGAAACCAGGGATAACTCTATGGAAGATGATTCCATCATAGAACCCTTTACCTACTAAGGTTACGAAATTCTTCACGGTCTCTGGAGCTACTTCGGGGTAAAGTTCTACTTTGATTTTATTCCCATTCTCCATCTCAATGGTTACAATCGGGTTTTTGGAAGTTGCTTCATTATTATTCGTCACATCAAGGTCCTCCTAAAAAATAAATTCTCTCCTGATTATAACCAATATTGCCCTACTTTACCACTTTCCAAAAAAAAATATACTCCAAATTTGACATTCGCAGCTTCCTGTAATACACTTTCTTATTGAAACAATGTATCAATAAGGAGGCTCCTATGAATTCTACACTTTCTCGACTCTTAAAGGTTACCCTTTTAATCGCGATTCTCGGTTTAAGTGGCTGCACCGTTGAAAAGCCAGCCAGCACTCTTAATCAAAAGTTAGTTCTAACGAGTATTTCCCCACTCGCTGATCTAATCAAGCAAGTGGGTGGAGATAAGGTTCAAGTCGTTAACTTAGTCCCACCTGGTACAGATCCCCATGATTTTGAACCAAAACCTGAAGCTGTAAGGCAAGTCGCCAATGCGAAGCTCTTCATTGAAAACGGAGTAGGGCAAGAATATTATCTCGAAAAACTTATTAAGAACGCCGGAAATCCTACATTACACACAGTCACCTTATCTGAAGGCTTACCTATCCTCGGACAGGAGTCGGGTTCACTTGGAAATCCCCATCTCTGGCTTGATGTTCAAAATGCACAGGTCTATGTAGAGAAAATTCGAGATGCCTTGATTAAGACCTACCCGGAAGACAAAGTAACCTTCGAGAAAAATGCACAAGCCTATCTTGGTGAGCTTAAAGTGCTTGATCAGTGGATAAAGGATCAAATCCTTAATCTTCCTGATGAATCCCGGAAGATTGTTGTGTTTCATGATGCCTGGTCATATTATGCTAACCGTTATGGTCTTACAGTTCTGACTCCAGTCGTTCATAGCGGACAATCTGAACCCTCCGCTAAGGAATATGCAGAAATCCTTCAGTTGATCCGCCAAAACAAGGTGAAAGCCGTTTTTGGAGAAGTTGGTTTTAACCCCAAGCTTATTCATCAGTTAGCCAGTGATTCT
Organism: Desulfitobacterium elongatum; assembly: GCF_055378975.1. Taxonomy (NCBI): domain Bacteria; kingdom Bacillati; phylum Bacillota; class Clostridia; order Eubacteriales; family Desulfitobacteriaceae; genus Desulfitobacterium; species Desulfitobacterium elongatum. The sequence continues at coordinate 3,044,219 of NZ_AP038772.1, forward strand.
GGGGCCAAAGTCGTTGACGACTTATATGACGATACTCTAGGAAATACCGCAGAAACGGACTCTTATATCAAAGTCATGAAGTATAATACAAATGCTTTAGTCTCTGCTTTAAAATAATTTTGTGAAGAAGGTTTTACATGCAACCCCTTGCTATCGAATTCGATTCCTTTTCCTTTTCTCTCGGGGAACGAGATATTCTCTGGGATATTAATCTAAAGATCTCAAGTGGATCTTGCATTGGGATTATTGGGCCAAATGGTTCAGGAAAAACGACTCTCATCAAAAGTATCGTGGGGTTAAACCAACCCACCAAGGGAAGCGTTAAGGTCTTTGAGAATCCTCCCAACCGAGATTGGCGCCGAAAAGTCCAACTTGGCTATGTTCCTCAACTGAAATCCATGGACAAAGACTTCCCGATTTCGGTCTATGAGGTGGTGCTTCTTGGGCGAACAGGACGTTTAGGCTGGTTTAAACGCCCGAGTTCCGAAGATCATCGCCTTGTCGAATACGCCCTAGGAAAAGTCAACATGCTCAATTTGAGAGATCGCCCGATCGGACAACTTTCCGGCGGCCAGCAACAAAGGGTGCTCATCGCTCGAGCTTTAGCCACGGAGTCGAAGCTTCTCCTCTTAGATGAGCCTGCGACCGGCCTTGATATTCCCTCTCAGCAGAGTATATATCACCTGCTTGATGATCTTCATGGAGATGGAATCACGGTACTTACAACGACGCATGATCTTTCGGCGCTCGAATACCATCATTTTGATTTGATTCTCTGCCTCAACCAAACCGTAATCGCCTTTGGACCTCCCGAAGACGTTTTGACCCCTGATATTCTTGGGCGAACGTTTGTGGGGAGCCATCTAGGGGGGGTAATAAAGTGATGCATTATTTAATCGATCCCTTACAGTATGCTTTCATGCAACGGGCTTTTATCGGGACCGTATCCGTAGCTATCCTCACAGCCTTAATTGGCACCTTCGTCATCTTGCGTCGCCTTGCATTCATCGGTGAAGGCTTAGCCCACGGCTCCTTAGGTGGTCTTGCTATCGGCTATCTGCTTCATTGGAATCTTTACTTAGCAGGGAACATCTACACGATTGGACTCGCTATGGTTATCGGAGTACTACATGAAAAGTCGAAGGTCAGTCTTGATACCGCGATTGGGATTCTTTTCTCGACCTCTATGGCTTTAGGTATCGCTCTGATTAGCTCCTTGAAGTTTTATACGACGGATTTAACTGGTTACCTCTTTGGATCCGTTCTCTCAATTACGTCCTCCGACTTAGTCATCATTGTTGCCTCTACCCTTTTTATCCTTGTTATTCTTGCCTTGTTCTACAAAGAATTTCTGTATTATGCTTTTGATCCTGAGATGGCTGAAGTATCCGGCTTACCTCGGGCAAGATTACACTATGCCATGCTAGCTATGATCGCAGTCACTGTCGTTGTGGCCTCTCAGACCGTTGGAATCATCCTTGTAACCGCTCTTCTCACTATTCCTGCAGCCTCTGCTTTCCAATGGACGAATTCTCTAAAAAAATTAATCCTCCTGGCTGTTCTTTTTGGGTTATTGAGCGCGATCGTCGGTCTTTACCTTTCCTATTATTTCAATGTGGCTTCTGGGGCAAGTATTGCCCTTACAGCTGCCTTCGTCTTCTTAGTTAGCTTCCTCCTAGCCCCTGGGCGCACGAATTTACGCCGTAGTATTGGCTGGGTTAAATCCTAACGAGAGGGGATGAAAAACATGGAATCTGATGAAATACTTCAAGTTATACAACAAAATGGCCATCGACTGACTTCAGCTAGAAGGAATGTCGTTCGAATCTTGTGTTCACACTCTAATTTTCTAGGAGCCTATGATATCCATCACCTCCTGGAGCAAGAAGAAATTCATATCGGGGTAGCTTCAATATACCGGGTATTAGGCATGCTCAAAGCTTTGGGACTGATAAAAAGTGAAGAGTTCAGTACTGGCGGAGAAAAATTCCGACTCGAAACTGAGCATTCCCACCCTCATCATTCTCACCAACTGATTTGTTCCCAATGTGGTCGTACTGAAGAATGGGCTGGTGATTGTCCGATCGCTACGTTAGCTCAGAAACTCGAGATGGACAGCGGGTTTCAAATTGAGGAACATTGGTTAAGATTCTTCGGAGTATGTCCGCGTTGTCAGAATCATTAATGGAACTAGAAATAGACTTCAGAGAGAATGGGATATTCTCACTGAAGTCTATTTCATTACCCACCGGGCATCAAGGAAAAAGAGGTCCATCATTATCTCCTTCGCCGTCGGTGCGTGAACCAATAGCCTATCCCACCTACAATAATTACTCCAACTACTAAATCCATCCGATGAAAAAGAGGCTTCAAGGCATCCCAGTTCTCGCCAAGTTTTTCCCCAACGATAATCAAAAACATACACCAAGGTAAGGCTCCGATAACGGTATAGATGGCCATCTTCACAGGATTCATCTTAGCAATTCCTGCAGGCAGGGAAATAAAGGTGCGAACGATGGGCAACAAGCGTCCCACGAGTACGGTCACTTCCCCATGACGCCTAAATAAGCGTTCTGTCCAAGCCAATTCTCGTTCTTTGATCAAGATATAATGCCCGTAGCGTTTGATCAAGGGGCGACCTCCCCATACCCCGATATAATAAGCTACAAGTGCTCCAAAAAGATTCCCAAGGGTTGCGGCAATCGTCGCCGGCCATAATTCAAAATCTCCCCGATAGACCAAATAACCCGTGAATGGGAGTATAATCTCACTTGGCAACGGGATACAGGCACTTTCTATCGCCATCGCGAGAAACACTCCAAAATAACCCATGCTGGATATCAGCTGCATAACAAATTGTCCTAGTTGAGTGAGCAAAGCTTCTAGCACTACTGCGCCCCCCTATCTCTTTGTTCTTTTCAATCAAGCTAACAATCAAGATTACATAGGAAAGGCAGTTGCAACCGTGTTATGGCCCAAGAGAACTTACTTTGCAACTGCCTTTCACTATTAATCTAAACTATTCTTATTAATAATCTACACCACTCACTCATTCTCTTCTAACCGCTCCTGATGTTTGGAAAAGTTTTTTCGTGAAACCATACTGTTTTGACACTCGTATAGAACCTTTTTACCATCCATAATTGTCTCGAGATACACCCCTTTTCCCCATAAACTCTGCACGAAGATTAAGGTTTTCTCAAGAGAGACTTGATCCAGATCGAGTCCTTCGTGCACATGCTTTAAATATAATCCCCTTTTCCCTTCATAATCCCCATCCAGAGCAAGAATGCGCGGATGTCCACCATGCACGAGCTGCTTGACAAGATTATCTCGAACGCTCTCCCATTCAGTATCCGTAACCTGCCAGTGTGCTCCAATCTTACGGTAATTGAAAAGGTTCAATTTCTCTACGAGATCTCGATTCAGGTAATTACGGATAAAGGAAACATCATTCTCGACTTCCCGAACCTCAAAAAGAAAATCTAAGTCATGTTGTTCCGCGAGAGAATCCCAAATTTTCACCCCCAAATAATAGGGGTTTAGTTGCAATCGGGAAGGCTGGACCACCTGGCTATGCATAACCGCAAAATCCATAACCTCCTCATCACTTAGATCCAGTTCGCGCATAATTCTCGAATGCCAAAAGGTGGCCCATCCCTCATTAATGATTTTTGTTTCAATTTGGGGATAGAAATAGAGTGATTCTTCTCGCATCATACTTATGATATCGCGTTGCCAATCCTCAAGGATAGGAGAATTCATGATGAGAAAAAGCAATAAGTCTTCTTCTTCTGGGCTTTCCTTGGCCTGGTCTTTCACTGGATCTAACTCCCATAGATCTTCATATTCCGTATGGGGTCCAGGTTTTTTCTTTTCTTTCTCGCCTTTCCCCTTGGGCTTGGCGTAAGCTTCGTGCTTCGCTCCTAAATAGGCTCGAGAATCAACATGTTCTTGAATAGAAAGTACGGAATCTAAAACGTGCTCGACCTTTTCCCTCCCATAGAGTAATTCATACTCACGAATTTGCTCTGCATGGGCTTCCATGCGAACTACCATATCACGAGGGGTTCGCTGAAAATAGCGGTTATTTTTGAAAAAATCCACATGCGCGTAGACATGCCCAATGACGAGTTTATTCTGTATCAATTGATTTCCTTCAAGGAGGAAAGCATAGGAAGGATTGGAGTTAATGACCAGTTCGTAAATTCGACTTAGATTCAAGTCGTACTGTATCTTTAATCGATAGAAGGCCTTCCCAAAACTCCAATGTGTGAATCGGACGGGCATTCCATATGCTCCAAAAGAGTAAAGTGCTTCTGCAGGACAGACTTCAAAATGAACAGGATAGAAATCGAGTCCTAACCCCCTTGCGACTTCAGCAATTTCCTTCGCGTGGAATCCCAATTCTGATACTTCTTGATCCATGGCTATCACTCCCCTCCCGCTTAGGAAAAGACACTTTTCAAGGCTCCATAGACTTCATTACGATCTCGGATGGTCACAAGACGAAGTTTAGGATCTGTAATTCGTTTCAGTGTTGACATCAGAGTACTCGAATAATGCGTTCTCAAGATTTCTCCGTAGCCAACGATCTGGCTTACCTCCACTAACTTTTGCATTAAATTCAGGGCGCGAGCATTATCTGACCCGATATTATCTCCATCCGTAAAATGCACCGGATAGATATTATAATGTTGAGGGGGATAGTCTCGCTCGATCATGTCCAGTGCAAGTTGGTAGACGGAGGAACATCGGGTTCCTCCACTCTCCCCACGCGTGAAGAACTCCTCTTCTGTCACTTCCTTTGCTTCTGTATGATGAGCTAAAAAACGCATCTCGACATTTTCATATTTCTTACGCAAGAAACGAACCATCCAGAAGAAAAAGGTGCGTGAAATATATTTTTCAAATTGTCCCATCGAACCGGACGTGTCCATCATGGCAAGGATCACGGCATTCGTCTCGAAATTCGGATGGGTTTCCCAGGTCTTAAAACGCAAGTCCTCTGGAGTAATGCGCAAATCCGAGCCTTTGCCTGCTAAGGACTGACGTTTTATGCTTTCGATTAAGGTGCGTTTCTTATCGATATTAGACATCAGTCCCTTTCTTCGTACATCTTTAAACTCTGGTTTATCATGTGCGATCAAGGGCCGTTTTTTATCATCTAGATTCGGGAGCTGTAGTTCGTCAAATAATATGGCGGCTAAATCCTCATAGGTTACCTCTGCTTCATAAACATCAATCCCTGGCTCTTCGCCGGCACCTGGACCATTTCCGGCCCCTTGTTTCCGACCGTGCTCCCTGGCCAAAATATCCCCGTTCGTCATTTTTTTGTTGGACTGCCCGGTATGATTTTTCTTATTATGATCAAAGCGGAAATGGAACTCTTCCAGCGAGCGCATAGGAATCTTCATCGCCTTTTTGCCATCGCTGAGGATGATGCTTTCATCCACGATCAAATCACCCAGTTGCTGTTTGACAGCCTCCTGAACTTTCTCTTTATGACGACTTTGATCGAGATATCCTTTGCGATGAAGGCTCCAATCATCACGACTGACAATAATATCGTCACTCATACTGATCCCCCCTCCCTAGCGGTTAAGGAGAGAACCAACGTATTTCACGATTTCGTTCGCACAGGTTGGGCAATACCCATGTTGCTGTATTAAACGATCCGTGACATCGTTTATCCGTCGCAGCTGTTCCTGATCCGGGTGCGAAATAGAAGTCGTTACCTTGATAATGTCCTTTAAATCCGCAAATAATTTCTTCTCTATGGCTTCCCTTAAGCGGTCGTGTGAGGTGTATTGAAAAGACCTGCCTTTACGAGCGAAGATGGAAATTCGAATGAGAATCTCTTCGCGGAAGGCTTTCTTCGCGTTTTCTGATACCCCAATCTGCTCCTCTATGCTCCGCATGAGCTGTTCATCGGGGGCAAGTTCTTCTCCAGTAATGGGATCGTAAAGTTTACTGGAATTACAATATGCTTCAACATTATCCAGATAGTTATTCAAGAGGGACTTCGCCGATTCCTCATAGGCGTAGACAAAGGCTTTCTGGACTTCCTTCTTCGCGACTTCATCATATTCTTTGCGTGCTTGAGAAATGAGGTTGACCAGATTTTCCCGTTCTTCCTTCGTAATCGAGGTATGCTGGGATAATCCATCTCTCAGCGCTCTGAGAATATCTAGGGCATTGATACAGGATTTATGATCCCGGATTAAGGCTGTGGAAATCCGATTAATGACATAGCGGGGATCTACTCCGCTCATTCCTTCCCCTTGCTCTTCCCCTTCAGTCATCAGATCCTTGATATCTTTTTGGTTGAATCCTTCGACATCCTCCCCATCATAGAGGCGCATTTTCTTCAGAAGATCCATACCCTGCTTTTTTGAGGGTTTGAGACGAGAGATGATACTGAAGACAGAGGCGGTCCATAGACTATGCGGTGCAAGATGCACTTCGTGAAGATCGCTCTGTTGAATGAGCTTTTCATAGATCTTCACTTCAGAGCTCACCTTCAAATTGTACGATACTGGAATCACGATGATGCGGGATTGCAAGGCCTCATTCTTCTTATTAGCGATAAACGCTTTATACTCATTTTCATTGGTATGAGCAATAATGAGTTCGTCTGCTGAGATTAAAGCAAAGCGCCCCGCCTTGAAATTCCCCTCTTGGGAGAGACTAAGGAGATTCCAAAGAAACTTCTCGTCGCTCTTTAACATTTCTTGGAATTCCATCAATCCTCGATTCGCCTTATTGAGTTCCCCATCAAAGCGATAAGCACGGGGATCTGATTCTGAGCCGTATTCCGTAATCGTCGAGAAATCAATACTCCCGGTCAGATCTGCGATATCTTGAGACTTGGGGTCAGAGGGGGTAAAGGTACCAATTCCAACCCGTTCTTCTTCGGAAAAGACAATTCGCTTGATGGGCACATCTTCTACTTTTCCCTTGAATTCTTCCTCTACCCTCATCCGACAAACGGGACAGAGGCTTCCTTCAATTCGTATATCGTACTTTTGTTCGAACTCTTCCCTTAATACAACGGGTAGGAGATGGAGTGGATCTTCGTGCATCGGACAGCCATCAATCGCATAAACTGCTCCCTCATCCGTCCGGGTATACTCCTCAAGCCCTCGTTTTAAGAGAGTCACAATCGTTGATTTTCCACCACTTACTGGCCCCATTAAGAGGAGAATCCTTTTTCTTACATCGAGGCGTTTCGCCGCTGAATGAAAGTACTCCTCAACTAAACGTTCCAGTGTTTTGTCCATTCCAAATAACTCTTTATTAAAAAACTGATAGCTCTTTTGGTTATTTTCTTCCTTGATACCTGCCTTGCGAATCATCTCATAGATTCGAGCATGAGAATGCATCCCTAATGCAGGATTATCCACGACCATTTGCAGATAATCTGCAAACGTTCCACTCCAAGCTAAAGCCGCTTCTCTATCCCTATAATTTTTTAGCCATTGCACAACTTCCATAGTAGCCCTCCCTTTCGCATAACCTTCCTTCCCATCAGTAACTATTAAAAGTATATGCCTCGATTAAAAAGAAGAGACATGACTTTTTCCACTGGGCTTATGAATACATGAAAGACACTGATAAAAAAATGAAAACGCTTGCAAAGGCTCAACTCTAGGAAGGCCTCGCAAGCGTTTTATTCATTCTCAAAACTCTACTAAGAATATCTAAATGGGGTTAATATTTTAATCAAATTCTTCTGGTTGATATTATTCAATCGAATTCTTCTCAGTATTCCTTACTGGTGGCTAACTGCCCTGAGATTCAATGCTTAAACTTTCTCTAAATCCCAGGCATCATAGGCAAATTCACCTGACAAGATATCTAATTGAACCACTAAGTATTCACCCTGCTCATCCTTATCTAAACGGACAACGGTTCCTAAACGAGAGTTGTTTGTAATGACTCTGTCCCCTCGTTGAAACGATGTTAATGTTTTTCGTTGAGTATTTGCTTTAGAAGTTTCGTATTTCATTGCTAGCATTCTTAACACCATCCTTTTGTGAATGTGAAATCTTACTCTATTTGAGTTTATTTTACCATATTAATAAATTAAAATCTAGTAGCAATTGTGAGATAATTCTAAATAAACTAATGTTATTCTTTGGTAAAAAAAGAGACCCTTGAGGTCTCTTCCTTTTACTACTAAATTATCTTGACGTATTAAATTAGTACATTTGGAGATATTCGTCGATTTCCCAGGGATGGACAATCACTTGGAATCTTTCCCACTCTTTCATTTTTGCTTCTATGTAGCGATTAAAAATATGCTTTCCAAGGGCTTCACGCATCACATCATCCCGCGCTAATTCCTGAAGGGCCTCGAGTAAGCTCCCAGGCAAAGAGTGAATCCCATGTGCTTTTCTTTCTTCCTTACTCATTTCATAGATATTCAAATCAACGGAGGCTGGAGGTTGGAGTTTTTCCTTGATTCCACTCAGTCCAGCTTTCAATTGAACGGCTAAAGCGAGATAAGGATTGCACGAAGGATCTGGGCTTCGTAGTTCTACGCGAGTCGATGCTCCACGCTTCGCAGGAATCCGAATCAAGGGACTGCGATTCCTTCCTGACCAGGCGATATAACAAGGTGCTTCATAACCCGGCACCAAACGTTTGTAAGAGTTGATCGTCGGATTCGTTATGGCCGTAAACGACCGAGCGTGCTTCATTAGCCCTGCCATATAATGATAGGCATCTGAAGAAAGTTGTAGAGGGCCCTCTGGCTCATAGAAGGCATTCTTACCGTTTCTGAAGAGCGACTGATTGGTATGCATCCCCGAGCCCGCGATACCGTAGATGGGTTTTGGCATAAACGTGGCATGGAGTCCATGCCGTTGTGCAACGGTTCGTACGACAAATCTGAACGTCGCAATTTTGTCTGCCGTATCTAAAGCATCGGAGTATTTGAAGTCGATTTCGTGCTGACCAGGGGCAACTTCATGATGTGAGGCTTCTATCTCAAAACCGAGTTGTTCCAAGGCCAAGACCATATCTCTTCTGGCACTCTCCCCTAAATCGACAGGAGTCAAGTCAAAATAACCCGCTTTATCATGCGTGATGGTCGTAGGACGGCCTTCCAAATCCGTCTGAAATAAGAAAAATTCAAGTTCCGGACCGACATTGAACATAAATCCCATGTCTTCTGCTTCAGCAATGACTTTCTTTAACGTGCTTCTGGGACACCCCTCAAACGGTCTTCCCTCCGGATCATAGACATCGCATATCAAACGTGCGACTCCACCGTCGGTAGGCCGCCATGGAAAAATCAGAAACGTATTGGGATCTGGATGAAGGTACATATCTGACTCCTCTATTCGGGCAAATCCTTCGATTGAAGAACCGTCAAACATCATTTCTCCATCCAAAGCCTTTTCAAGTTGTTCAATCGTAATGGCTACATTCTTAAGCACCCCAAAAATATCTGTAAATTGTAATCGGATAAATTTTACACCTTTATCATAGGCTTCTTTCAGGACATCTTCTTTGGTTAGCGACATAAAATTCCCCTCAATTCTACCCGAGTAAATAAAGTATTCCAAGAAAATGAAAAGACCATACTCCTTGCTGAAGAATATGGTGCTTAGTACTCTATTCCTAGGCGGGCCTGGATTCCTTGTTCAAAAGGATGCTTTACTTGTACCATCTCAGTTACTAAATGGGCCTTTTCGATTAAGTTCATAGAGGCATTTCGACCTGTAAGTACGAGCTCAACGTGTTTAGGCTTTTGGTCTATAAGACGAAGTACTTCATCCTCAGTAAGCAACTCGAACCAGATGGCATTAATAATCTCATCAAGAATAACAATGTCCCACTCCCCAGATGCTATAATCTCCTGAGCTCGCCTCAACCCTTTTTGCGCCTCGATACGATCTTCAGGCTGAGCTTGTCCTTTGTGTACCCACCCCTGGGTTCCAAATCCTTCAATTTGGCATTCGGGCTCTAATCGCTTTAAACCAGTAAGTTCACCATAGTCTTGGCGTCCCTTCATAAATTGAAGGATATACACATGGAAGCCATGCCCCACGGCTCGGAGTGTCAAGCCCAAGGCGGCTGTAGTCTTCCCCTTACTCGTACCCGTATAAATCTGAACTAAACCTTCGCTTAAACGCTGCACTTAAAGCACCCTCTTTAACCATTGTTCTAACTGGGGATGAATATAGGCTACATTCGGGGAATGAACAAGTTCCGGAAACTGCTCCACGGCTTTTCGTGTAAATGCTATGGAAAAGAGCATCTTCACCGCCGACTTTTCGTCAACCGCTCTTAATTCTACTTTATCCGGATAGAGATAATATGTATAACTCCCATCTCGCCAAACCACTTCTAATTCGCCAAGCTTTATCTTGATTATCCCAAATTGCTCGACTTTTATTCCACCTATGCTTGAAAATGTCTGACTGAGCTGACCAGCTTCTAAAGCGACTTGACCCGATCTTTGTCGGCTATGCATAAAATGCTCAATAATGAGTCGCGCAGGTGAAGAGATCTCTTCAAATACCCTACGGTGATTTCGTAGTTCCTCTTCCCATTCCTCAAGGAGAGTAACATGAACAGAGTGCACTTTAGAAATCTTCTTTAAGGATTGCTCCAAAACATGATGAATATCTTCTAAACACTCTAATAGTAGAAAATCTTCTTCTCTCACAGCAATTCCTCACTTATCCTTAAACTTTTTTACGGACAATGACTTCCACATCATCCGAAAGCTGCAAACGATAAAGCACTTGGGTCTCTAAGGCTTCATATGTAGCGAGCTTTGCTCTAAGGGCCTCAACGACCTGTTCCTTAATCACGAGTTCATGGATCAAGCTCTCCATCGCTTTGGTCAGTCCAGCCAAATCAGAGGCTGGTGAAGAGTAGAGATTCTGCTGTGTTCCCACTAAATATCGATAAATCTTCGGGGAGCGACGACTACCTTGCTGTACTACTTCAAGTTTTCCAGTTTCAATCAAGCCATCCAAGGCCTTATATATTGTGACTAAGGAAAGCTGCGTTTCCCTTTTCATATCCTCTATGGTGACTTGAATTTCTGAGATTCCTCGCATGGCGGTTTCACGGGCAAAATAATCCTCAATTTTACGTAAGGTTTTATCTTTAACCTTGACCACGATATCACCACCCCTAACTATACTTTATTTTACCTGAAAATGCTGAATATTCCTAGTGTCCTTCCAAAAATTTCAACGTTTCTTCTTTCGCACTCTCTTAGAGATCCTTTGAATTGCTCGTTCCAACTCCTTTGTTTCATACCCAATCTCACGTGCTATTTGTAGAGATTGCCAATAACACTGAAGGGCGTCCAGATAATTATGTCGTTGCTCGTAATATTCAGCCAACCGCTGAACCGCACTCAAGGATATAACATTTTGCCCCACAAGGGTACGGATGGATTCTTGACGATACTTTTCTGCTTCCTCTTCTTGCCCGAGACACTCCGCTAAAAAGGTGAGGTGCTCATAGGCTTCTCCCAGCCTAAGGTCATCTCCTAAATGCTCAAAAAGGGAAGCTGCCTCAATCATAGACTCTTTTGCCGCTGCGAAATCCTGCTTTAACGTCATCAGTTTACCCAAGCTAAGTAAACGCAGGGCCATACCCACGTTCTCCTCATGAGTGCACTCAATTGATAATTTCAAATAGTAGTGAGCTTCGTCCAAAAGATCTAGCCCTTGAAGAATCTTGGCTAAAAAGTAACTACTCTCACTGACTTCTTCCCAAAAAGCAAAGTGTACCTGTAGAACGACTGCACGTTGCAGCGATTCTCTAGCCGCTTCGAGTTCTTGTTGTTCAAATTTCATAAAGGCGAAATACTGCAAGGCATTAATCAACGAATTACGTTCTTGTAGTTTTGCAAAGATTTGACACGAACGAAGAATATAGGATTGCGCTCCTGCTTTATCTCCTTGACGAAAACAAGCTTCCCCAATAAGCACACTGAGCTCCCCCTCGCCCTTCGGGTAACCATAAAGATCACAAAGCTCCATCGCATACCCATAGGTTGCCTGAGCCTCTTTCCAGCGTTCTGCGGCTGAATAGACCTGACCTAAATCACTGTGTAGCATGGCTAGCCTAAGTTGGGGAGAGGTTGAGGGATAGACCTGAATCGCTCGTTTATACCAAACGATTGCGGTCTCGAGATTATTAGTCTCAACTGCAACGCTAGCCAATCCTGCATACGCTTCAGACATTCCCTTTAAGTTAGAAGCTTCTTCACAGATCCGTAAGGCCTCGCGGAATCCACGCTCTGCGGCTTCCGTTTTTCCTTGTTTGACTTGTGCAGTTGCTAATAGGCGTAGAGTAAAAGCCTTAATCACCGGGGCATCAAGTTGATTGGCTACGCGTAGACTCCTCCTAAAAAAGTCCTCTGCTCGTATATATTCTGCTTGTCCTAGATTAGCAGTTCCTTTCTCCATTAAAGTTCGCCAAATTTCCAAAGCATTTTCATTCATAGCATCCCCTCCGTGTCATATCCATCATATGCAGGAAGGGGTTTTTTGGCGCGAAAACAAGCTTGTACACGATTTAATACATAATCTAGACAGTTAAGTCGAAATATGCTAATCTGTTGTTGTAAGGAGGTGTTGGTGTTGAACACGTATCGACCTGCTCCATCTTCAAATTGGCTAACTGCGGTTAAAATCATCCTTTTGATTATTGCACTCTATCTTTCGGCGGTCATTTTAGGCCGTGTCTTCACCTGGATTTTTGCGATTGCTTTTATCTTAATTAAGATTGCCGTCATTTTTGTTACAAGCATCCTAGTCCTTCACTTCTTTATTAAACTTTTGTTTGGTTATGATCTACTGAGGTTAATTTTCGGTACACGCTTTAGTCGTTTCTAATACGATATACAATCTGACTCTAGTAATGATTTCCACTAAAATTTTACTAAGAGCTATAGCAATAGTTTTGTTCTCCTACACTGATAACCCTTATTAAAAAGGGCCCAAAATTGTAATAATTTTGGGCCCTTTTTGGGTTTATTTAATTTGGGTGAGACACGGGGACGGTTCTGTCGTCTTAGCTTTTTTAATATTTGTACAAACTTATTCCTCATGTTCAGGATGACTATTGAATATCCTTTAGGCGAGGGGGGATATTCATGCGTTTTGTTGTTTTTAAGAGACCATCCTGGCGTAATGTTATGCTATGGGCTATCTTACTCTTTGTCGTCATGGCTTACCGTGATAATGTCGCTTCTGTCTTCAGTAACAAACTCAAACCTATTTATTCTGCACAAGTGACTACTCAAGAAATTGGTCTTACCTTCGATATAAGCTGGGGTGAAACCACAGCAGAACCGATTCTGAACACCTTAAAAGAAAAAGGAATTCACGCTACTTTCTTCTTATCAAGTCCATGGGCTTCCAAGCACGAAGCCCTTGTAAAGCGAATCGTCGCTGAGGGGCATGAAATCGGTTCCCATGGTAATCGTCATGTCGACTTAAATACCTTGAGCCCAGGCGAGCTTGAACGTGAAATTCTCACTTCTCAGGAAGTCTTAGAGAAGATTTCGGGTCAAAAGATTTCTTTACTTAGGCCTCCCAACGGAGCCTATGATAATAAGGTGATCAGTGTATCCCAACGTCTCGGCTATAGGGTTATTCAATGGAGTGTTGATTCACTCGATTGGAAGCGCCCGGGGCCGGATGCTGTAATCAATAACGTATTAAATGGGATCCGCAATGGTCATGGAGCTAAGCCAGGAGATATCATACTCTTCCACGCTTCCGATTCCGCACCAGACACAATTAAAGCCCTCCCGATTGTTATCGATCGACTCAAAGCTAGGAATACGTCCTTGGTTCCTGTCGGACAATTATTGAAGAGTGCAACAGAGACTTGGCCTCCAGAAAGCAACTTGAATACGCTAGAAAAGGGAGAGCTAGCTCCTCATAAGTAAGCTCATCTCGTTTAAGCTTACCCATCACGACTGTTTCTTCGCTTGATTCAAAGCATTTTCCGCTTGAACACGCTCCTTAGCTTGGGCCAGTGCCTTTTCAGCATCTCGACGGATGGGGTTAGGCAAGCCACGATTCAAGGCGTTCTGAAAGTTCTTCTCCGCTTCCTTGAAATTCCCTTGCTCATAAAGTTCTGTCCCTGATAAATAATTCAAATAAGCTTCTCCGTCCTTCAAAGTCCCTAATTCTTCTATAGTCTCTTGGTAAATCTGGCGCTCCCCGACCGTAAGGGCAAGGAGCGCTTTTTTTATGAGCAATACTTGTAAACGGTTCGAATCCCCTGAAATCTCTTCAAGCTGAAGACTTAAATCCTTTGCTCTTCCCCACTGACCGCTTGCTAAGGCAAGATCGTACTCTGTTTCGACGACAAGAGGATAATCTGAAGATAATTCATTCGCTCTTTTCCAAGCCTCCTGTGCCCTATCCAGATCTCCAAGGGACATTTCTATTCTCGCTAAACTAATATACTTCAGAACCTTCTCCTCTTTATTCAGTTCGGAGTCCGTCGCAGTCCGAATCTTATCACTTGCTTTTTGGTCATTACCCTCTTTAACCAGAAGTAGACCCTCTGCCAAAGCACGTAGGGACGAAGACTGGAGTGTTTGTATATCCTGTTGAGCTTTGTTCTCCTGATCCATCAGCAGATGGGCCTGAAATAACCAAAATCGATGTTTATCATCCTCAAATTGAGCAAGTTCACCTTCTAAGTCTTCATACTCTCTCTGATTCAGCTTCAGCCAGATTTCCCCATCCCTAATCATGGGAACTTTCTTAAGCCAAGATGCATTGTCACCTATCCAAGCGAGTTCTCCCTTAACTCCTTCGATATCGTAACGGTCAAGTGAACTCCGAACTTCTTTTACATGTCCTATAACGGGAAAATTAATGATTAAACCTATGCAAAAAATGAGTGCAAACCCAACCCCAACGATTCTCTGGACTCTTACTCTCCGTTTTCTTACCGCGGAGGAAGGTCTTTTTTTCTTCGACATCAATCTTTCTCACTCTATTCTAACTTTCTTATGGCTACTAGAAGGCTTAATGCCCTTTCCAAGATGAAAATCCCTCTCCAACTACTTCGGGAACATCTGAGATGGCTAAGAACGCCCTTGGATCCTTCGTATGAATAATCTCCTTCACTTGGGAAATCTCCGTTCGATTGATTACACAATAGACAACCAGTTTATTCTCTCTCGAATAAGCCCCGACTGCATTAAAGAGAGTTACACCTCGATCAAGCTTGTCCATAATGGCTTGGGCTATAGCTTTCGGTTCAGAAGTCACTACAAGTACGCTCTTTGAGTGATTCAACCCTTCCTGGACTAAATCAATCACTTTTGTAGCGATGAACATATAGATCATGGCATACATCGCCATTTCTGGGCGCAGAAGAATGGCGGTTACGATAAAAATAATAGCGTCAATCCCCATAAGAATTTGGCCTACGCTAAAAGAAGTCGTTCTACTGAAAAAGACAGCGAGAATATCTGTACCACCCAAAGACCCCCTGCTACGAAAGATAATACCCATACCAATCCCAGATACAACTCCGCCAAAGATTGCAGCAAGCAGGGCATCGTTCGTTAAGCTCGGTGCAATGCTGCTTAAACTTAAAGCGATAGAAAAGGCACTAACCCCAAGCACACTGTATACGAGAAACGTACGTCCTACCATTTTCCAACCAATCACGAACAAGGGGAGATTCAATAATAAAACAGTCCAACTGATTGGCCAATTTAATAGATAATGAAGAATAATCGCTATCCCTGTAATGCCACCATCCGCTATCTTGTTCGGGATAATAAGCGTGTTAATACTTATGGCAACAATAATAGCTCCCAAAACAATCCCAATGATTCGTTTTAGATGGACCCAAGGCACCTTTGATATCATCTGCTTCAACTTCAAAAGAATCCCATCCATTCTGAAGGTCGACTCGAACCCTCGTGACTCGCCTCAAAAAATCGCATAAATCCCTTTTGATTATACTCCGTTCATCTTCTTCTTGACAACTTTAAAGTAGATCATAAAAGGGGTTAGTCCACAAGCATTGAATACTTTTCCTTTACTCTATCCACAAATTTCCTGAATATTCGTTACGTTTACGGGCAAATTAGTATTAGTGATTCGCGAATCAAGACTCAGAATCAAAAGCATCAGAATCAAATGTGCCTCAGTACTTAAACAAAAGACAACATTAGGAGGTAACTTATCATGGCGAAGTACAATTTACCAGTCGACAAAAACACGATTGCTTCCGAATTAGGTGTTCAACTTGGTGCAGAACGTACAGCTCGTCAAAATGGTTCTGTTGGTGGGGAAATGGTTCGTCGGACATTTGCAAGCTTCGGAAAAAGTTAATAGCATCAAACATACAGAAAAAGACCGGTTTAAAAACTGGTCTTTTTCTTTGGTCCTGTTGTCGTAAAAACAAAAACGCTACGATCTTGCAGCGTCTACATTCGTTATGGTGCGCCCGGCAGGATTTGAACCTGCGACCTGCGGCCTCGGAAACCGTCACTCTATCCCCTGAGCTACGAGCGCTTGAAATCAATTTGCTCTATTACTTTACTAAAACCTCTAGTGTTTGTCAAGCATAAAGACTTTAAATATCGTTGTTTTAGATATGCTGAGGTTTAATTAGAATGTTCTAACGTCAGCTTATAGGTCTATTTCACGCGAAAGTAATCTCTTACAGCCTGGTAAATCTCCTCATGAATTTCTTCGATGGACTTTAGCTTTTGTTCACTGGAAACACACGAGATATTAACCCAATTCTCACGAATCCGTACACGTTGTGCGTTTTCGTAGGATTGTCTTAAAAATTCCAGATTCGTTTCATGGATATCCTGCTCAGAAACTGAGGATTTACCCACCCTCGTAGCAATAAAACTAATGCTATACTCTGGTGGCATATTAAGGTAAAGGATTAAATCCGGCTGGGGCAGCCCCATCAGTCGATACTCAAAATCTTTTAACCAATCCAGGTAGCTCTCCCAATCGAGTGTTTCTTTAATTTTAACCGCTTGGTGAATCATGTTCGACGTTGTATAGCGATCCGCAAGGACAATTCCACCTTGACGGTAAAAGTCTTCCCAGAGCTCCTTGAACGAAGCAAAGCGATCAACCGCATAAAAAGTAGAAGCTGCATAAGGATTCACAGCATTGGGGTCCTTTCCAAACTCTCCACCGAGGTACATCTTCACAAGTGCCGAAGAAGGGCTCGAGTAATTTGGAAACTCTACTTTCTTTGCCTGAAATCCTTCTTGCGTCAGTCGATTCCAGAGTTTCTTCGTTTGTGTCGCTTTGCCGCTTCCATCTCCGCCCTCTATTATAATGAGTTTTCCCATGCTCACATTTCCTTCTTCCTGCTTAGCTTTGCTCATAAATATTTCACTATCTTTTCTGCAGCGTCCTGATTCTCGTCCAATTTTCGTGTCTTACCAAAACATTCTAACATATCCACCATATTTTACGGAAGATAACTGATTTAGATTTACGAAAGTTATCTGTTTTAGAAAAGAAAAAAAGCTAGCGTGCTTAGACGCTAGCTTTATGCTTATACAATATGACAGGCAACCAAGTGCCCATTTCCCATATCTCTTAACTGAGGCTCTACCTCGGCACACTCTGGCTTAGCATAACGGCAGCGTGTCCGGAGGCGACAACCGCTTGGAGGATTAATCGGACTTGGGACATCCCCCTCCAAGATGATGCGCTGCCGGGTTTCCTCGATGACTGGATCCGGAATAGGAATAGCTGATAGCAGCGCCTGGGTATAGGGATGGAGTGGGGTCTTATACAGCTCATTGCTCTCAGATAACTCCACAATCTTCCCTAGATACATGACCGCAATGCGACTACTAATATGCTTAACCATGGCCAAGTCATGGGCGATGAATAAATACGTCAATCCTAAATCCCTTTGCAAGTCTTCAAGAAGATTGACGACTTGAGCCTGAATCGAAACGTCAAGTGCAGAAATAGGTTCGTCTGCGATGACAAAATCAGGCTCAACAGCAAGAGCACGGGCAATCCCGATACGCTGTCTCTGTCCCCCAGAAAATTCGTGCGCGAAACGATTAGCATGTTCCTTACTCAATCCGACAAGATTCAGAAGCTCATAGATACGTTCCTGACGGGCTTTACCCGTTGCAAGCTTATGAATGTCAATCGCTTCCCCGATGACATCTCCACAAGTCATCCTAGGGTTGATGGAAGCATAGGGATCCTGGAAGATCATCTGCATTTGGCGACGCACATGCAGCATTTCCTTTTTATCCTTCTTAAAGATATTCTCTCCTTTAAAAAGGACCTCACCAGCAGTCGCTTCATAGAGACGGAGAATCGTGCGACCTGCCGTCGACTTACCACAACCGGACTCCCCAACGAAGCCAACGGTCTCCCCCTTAAAAATATCAAGACTGATATCATCCACTGCCTTAAGGACTTGATTTCCACCAACATGGAAATGTTTCTTAAGGTTTTTGACTTCTACTAATTTTTCTTTCGATGCCACTATGCTTTCCTCCTCACGGGTGCCTCGACTTTAGGAGCATCAGGATGCATTAGCCAGCACGCTGCATGATGTCCTTCACTCACCTGTTCCATAGAGGGCATATGCTCTACACACGCTTTCATTGCATAATCACAACGTGGAGCAAAGGGACATCCTACCGGTGGTTTAAACAAATCCGGGGGTTGTCCAAAAATAGGAATGAGCCGTTCCTTGTCATCATCATCGAGCCTCGGAACAGATTTCAACAATCCCCACGTGTAAGGATGCTTCGGAGCATAGAATATATCCTTAACGCTCCCTGACTCCACAATCTTTCCACCGTACATAACAATGACACGTTCAGCAAGGTCTGCTACTACGCCCAAATCATGTGTAATAAGAATAATCGCGGTATCCAGTTTCGTCTTAAGGTCCCGCATCAAATCAATAATCTGAGCTTGAATCGTCACATCGAGCGCCGTTGTTGGTTCGTCAGCGATTAACAACTTGGGATTCGCAGCTAACGCAATGGCGATCATGGCCCGTTGACGCATACCGCCACTAAATTCGTGAGGGTACTGAGCGTAACGATCTCCCGGATTAGGAATTCCTACAAGGGTTAACAGCTCAATGGCACGCGCCTTCGCCCGCTCATTGGACATTTTAAGGTGTTTGATTAGGCCCTCCGTTATTTGGCGGCCGATGGTCATCGTTGGATTTAAGGAAGTCATCGGATCTTGGAAGATCGTACCGATATCCCTACCACGAATAGTTTCCATTTCTCTTTCAGTTGCTTTCGTAAGATCCTTTCCCTCGAAAAGGACACGACCCGATTTAATCTTGCCCGGTGGGACAGGAATTAAACGCGTAATAGACTGAGCGGTAACCGATTTCCCACACCCAGATTCTCCAACAATTGCTAGCGCTTCTCCCTTATTCAGAAAGAAATTCACTCCGCGCACTGACTGGACTTCTCCTGCATAGGTAAAGAAGGAAACTTGTAAATCTTCTACTTTGAGTAATTCAGACATCTCTTGTCCCACCTCCTATTTCCGCATTCTTGGATCAAGAGCATCACGTAAGCCATCACCAAGGAAGTTAAATGCAAGCATCGTCAGACAGATAAAGAACGCCGGGAAAAATATTAACCAAGGATAGGAGCGGAACGCACCAATCCCGTCATTTGCAAGCACTCCCCAGCTTGCCATGGGAACACTAACCCCAAGGCCTAAGAAGCTCAAGAAGGATTCTGAGAAGATGGCTTCAGGAACAGCAAGCGTTACTTCTACAATAATCGGGCCCAGGGAATTTGGGATGAGATGGCGAGTTAAAATACGCCAGTTACTCGCTCCAAGAGCTCTTGCAGCCATGACGTATTCTTGGTTTTTCAACTGAAGAACCTGACCACGGACAATCCGAGCCATTCTTAACCAATAAACGGCACCAAGAGCAATAAAGATCGTCTTTAGACCACCATCGTTGAAATAGAGGGTTAGTAAGATAACATAGAGTAGAAATGGTATTCCCCAGAGGATCTCAACGATTCTCATCATAATAGTGTCAACTTTTCCGCCAACCAAGCCAGAGATTCCACCGTAGAAAACACCAATAACGAAAGTAATAATCGCAGTTCCAACACCAATGGAAAGCGAGATTCGAGCCCCATACCAAATTCGAGTAAATAAGTCTCTTCCTAAGGCATCTGATCCAAACCAATACTCACTCCCGGGTGCCATATAGGTTTTATCGAGGTGATTTTCTCTAAAATCAAAGCCACTCAGATAAGGGCCAAACATCGCCATCAGGATTAAGAACCCTATGATATACAATCCAGTCATCGCTAATTTATGCTGTTTTAAACGTCTCCAGGCATCTTGCCAGTAGGTCAAACTTGGACGGACAATCGCTTCCGCCTGTTTCAAGTCTTTATCAACTGGCGTGAACATCTCACTAGATAAACTCACTTTACTCCCCTCCACTCGCTAATTTAATTCGTGGGTCAATCACTGCATATAAAATATCCACTATAAGATTCATGATTAGCAAAAAGAGGCTGTAAAAGATGGTAACGCCTAGAATGACGGTATAGTCACGGTTAGTGATACTCATTACGAACCATTTTCCTAGACCAGGAATAGCAAAAATCTGTTCAACTACAAAACTTCCAGTAAATACCCCCGCGATCATGGGCCCGAGGTAAGTTACGACTGGCATCAATGCATTCCGCATTGCATGACGATATACGATAACACGCTGATTCAAGCCTTTTGACTTCGCAGTTTTAATATAATCTTGATTTAAGACATCAATCATACTCGCTCTGGTAAAACGGGCGATCGTCGCCATCGGTAAAAGGGATAGAGCAAAGGCCGGCATAATAATTTGCTTCCAAGATCCCCACATGGCCACGGGTAAAATCTTGAATTTGACCCCTAAGAAATACATCAAAAGAGGTGCCATTACAAAGCTTGGGACAGAAATACCAATGGTCGCAAAAATCATCGCGGTATAGTCCTGCCAACGGCTCTGCTTCAGAGCAGCAATGATACCGAGAAGTAAACCCAGAGCCAAAGCAGTAATTACTGCAATAGCACCTAAAGTCGCTGAGACCGGAAATCCCTGCTTAATGATATCGTTGACCGTTTGTGATTCATAGCGAAAAGAGGGTCCAAAATCTCCATGGAGTAGGTTTCCCCAATAATCTGCAAACTGTTTGGTCAATGGGTCATTCAAATGAAACTTTTCATTTAAATTATCCATAATAACCTGATTAACCTTTTTTTCCGAATCAAACGGCCCACCCGGAATGGTGTGCATGATGGTAAACGTAATTGAAACAATGACGAATAATGCCATAAGAGTTGCAACGATACGTTTCAGCACAAACCTTAACAATTTTCCCACCTCCAAAAAATTCCGTTTGGGCCTCGACAGAGTTGAGGTATATGTGCAGATGCACATATACCTCAGTAAGTGCCCATTCAGTCAATTAACATGCTGTCAATGAATTTTCCTTGAATTCTTAGTGTTTTTCTACAGACGCCCATTTAAACTCAACGTTCGGACCAAAAGAAGGAACGATATAACCCTTAAGATAGGACTTAGCATAGTAAGGATTCGTGTAGAAGTAAATCGGAAGAATGATTTGATCGTCCATCATGAGCTTCTCTGCCTTGTGCATCAGTTCAAAGCGTTTCTTTGTATCGCCTTCGGCATTAACAGCTGCAATGGTTTTGTCGAACTCAGCATTACTCCAGAACGTATCGTTGTTTCCACCGATATTTGCTGTAGTGTAGAGATCAACGAAGGTCATTGGATCGAGGTAGTCAGCTCCCCAACCTGCACGAGCGATTTGGAAATCTCCGCTCTTACGAGCTTTAAGATAGGATCCCCACTCCATGGTTTTAACAGAAATGTTCGAAATACCGAGGTTTGTCTTCCACATTTCCAAGATTGCTGACGCAATCTTTACGTGTGCTTCGTTGTCGTTGACCATAAGCTCTACTTTAGGGAAGTTCTTACCATCTGGATAGCCAGCTTCAGCTAAAAGTTTCTTAGCTTCTGCGACATCCTCTTTGAAGTAATCTCCACCTACTGTACGGAAATCTTTTGTAGTGTCAGCATCCGGGAACCCTGAGGGAACGAAGCCAAAAGCAGGTTTTTGATTAGCTTTAGTTACGTTCTTAACGATAGATTCACGGCTAATCGCCATAGCAAAGGCTTTACGAACTTTAGGATCATCGAAAGGCTTAGCTTTGGTGTTAAAGGTATAGTAGTAAGTGGTCAAATCTGGAGCAAGCGCAACAGTTTTGTCCTTAAGTAAACGCTCAATTTCTTCGGTCGGCGGATCATCACCAAAGTCGATTTGCCCAGTCTCAAACATATTGTACTCTGTAGAAGCTTTGGTTACAGAAGTAAAGACGAGTGTGTCTAACTTAACAGAACCTTTGTCCCAATAGTTATCATTCTTAGCGAATTCAAACTTTTGGTTTTTCTCCCACTTCGTCATTTTGAAAGGACCATTTCCTACGTAGCTATCCAATTTGGTAGCCCAATCCTTGTCAGCAGAAACGACCTTTTTATTAACAGGCATTAAGGTTCCAAAAGCAGTAAGACCTAGGAACTGAGGTGCAGGACCGCTCAGCTTAACTTCAAGAGTTTTCGCGTCAAGGGCTTTTACCCCAACCTTACTGAAATCCTTCTCTTTTCCTTCGTTATACGCTTGACCATTCTCCAAGTAGTATAATTGATAGGAATATGGAGAAGCTGTTGCAGGATTTAGGACACGTTCCCATGCGAAGACGAAGTCATCAGCAGTTACTGGATCACCATTGGACCATTTGCTATCTTTAAGTTTGAAGGTATAGGTCTTCTTATCATCGCTGATTTTCCATTCAGAAGCCATACCTGGTGTAACTTTAGCATCCTTGTCATACCGGACAAGACCTTCAAAGACCGCATTGATAACAGTAAGGTCAGGCGCACCTTGTGCTTTAGCTGGATCAATGGTCTCAGGTTCAGCAGCATTGTTGTAAGTAATTACTTGTGGGACTTTCTCCGCTGGAGCTGCTGCATTGCCGCCGCCTGTGCTGCCACAACCTGTGACGAGCAGCCCTAGTACGACGAGCATCGAAGTAAGGGTAGCTAATTTTTTACTTTTAAACATTCTTTCTTTCTTTCCTCCTTAGTTAAATAATCATAATACTTGCGAACTTTCTTTATTGCCTAGTTTCGACCACCTCCTCAAAGGTAATTCCTCTATGGTGGTTTATTTAGGCCTGTAAATTTACGAACTAGACTTCATCTTTTTTATCTACTTCGCAAGTTTCACTCTAACTACTTAAGTGTACAGGCCAAAAATAAATTTGTCTAATAAAATTTTTTTGAACAAGCAATTTAATTTTTTCCAATTTTTCAATATGGGTATTTTCTATTTTGGCAAATCAATTTGGCATCTATTTATTTAGCATCTAAAAGAAGCTCCCCATTTTCAATGAGAGGAATACCATCTACCCAAAGATCCAAATCTGTCATAACTAATGGCCAATGTATGGAAGCACTATTTTTCCCACCAAAGATGCTATTTTCGCCGAGCGCTAGGTGAATGCTCCCTAATTGCTTGGTATCACAAACTTGGTAGCCGATCATCTGTTTGATCCAGGGATTGAGGCCTATTCCCAATTCTCCAAGGACCCTTCTCCCCTCTTCACCCGATTCAAAAAATTGGTTAAGCTTATCTCCATTCTTACTAGCGGAAAATTCAACAACTTTACCCTTCGAAAATCTCAGGCGAATTCCCTCGATACGTTCACCCTGATAATAACCCAAGTCAAAGACTGCGCTTCCTTCTGCAGATCCCTCTATCGGTGCGAGATAAACTTCTCCACTGGGCAAATTTATAAACGTATCGTCCTTCTTCAAATCGTCATCAGTAATCATTCCATCATCGATCAAAGGATTTCGACCTTCGATAGAAAGCGACAAATCTGTACCTTTTGCAGATCGGATCTGAACCTTCTTACCCTGTCTCAGAATCTCAGCAAGCATACTTGCTGAATCTTCTAGTTGATGGTAATCGATATCGATGCTCTTCCAGAAGGTATCATGTAATTGAATGAAGTCAAGGTTCATATTGGCTGCTTGAGTATGCGTGGGATAACCAATAAAGGCCCATTTAACTTTTCTCTCATAAAGTTGATTGCGGACATTGGCCCATGCCTTGCGATAGGACTCAACTTGCTCATGGGGTATACCCTTGACCATAAAGGGGTCGACAATGTGTTCTAACATAATGAGTGTCGTTACTGGGCGAAAGGTCTCTGCTAATAGTCTAAAGTATTTCTCAAGATAGAGCGAGCTAGCTTCCTCGATTAGCTGCTCTTTAACTCTTGGCGTATTCAGAGTTAACAAGGGATACGCCCCGACCCTTTGTATTTCGACAGTAAGTGGCTCTATGAGATCCATCTGTTGCGTTCCTGCAATAATTGCGACCACTTCGCCCTGTTTAATTTGCAGACTTGTCTCTACGATCTTATGAGCTAAGGCTTGAACGTCAACCTTTAATCGATGAACTCTCCTCCATGATAGGATATCCTTCTTTACGAAATCAACGGACCGCGTTTCATTCTTCTCGAAATAATCCCCTAAGGATTGATCGATAAAATAGTTATTAGCGACAGCCCGGTAATACTTTTCTAAGATTCCACCCTTCTCCACGGTGTGAACCAATTCGATCAAACCTTGTTTTTCGAGTTCCTTAACATGGTAGTGTATCTTGGAGGACGATTGATGAACCTGACTTGCAAGTTGTTTAGCTGTCAAATTCTGGTGAATCAGTAATTTCAACAGTTTAATCCTTAAAGGATCACAGATCGCTTTTACTTTTTCTAAATCACTTAGTACGCTAATATCTTTCATGGTTCACCTTACTCATCTT
This sequence comes from Desulfitobacterium elongatum, assembly GCF_055378975.1. Classification (NCBI taxonomy): domain Bacteria; kingdom Bacillati; phylum Bacillota; class Clostridia; order Eubacteriales; family Desulfitobacteriaceae; genus Desulfitobacterium; species Desulfitobacterium elongatum. The sequence continues at coordinate 3,069,147 of NZ_AP038772.1, forward strand.
TTTTTTTAGAATGCAGCTTGCTCTAGAAATCGATTAAACTGTACTGTCTTCCGAAACTTCGAAAGCCTAGCCTTACAAAAGGACACCATGAAAGTAGACTTTTTAGTACACGTTTCAACGAAACAAACTATTATAGAAAAAATATACTAGTTTTATTCGATATATGTCCGTCATTTCCTGCTTACGGTCAAATTTTTTTGAATGAATCAATTACTTTTAATGACCAAAAAACTAAAACGGGCTACTTAGCCCGTTTATGTTATATATGCTTTATATCATATTTACTTCTATATCTATCTATGTCTAACTCACTTTGCTCATCACTCTTAATTTATCGGCCAGAAGTGCTACAAACTCGGAATTTGTCGGTTTTTGCCTTTCAATATTCATTGAGTAACCAAAAATCCGTTTGAGTGTTTCCGTATGACCCCGTTCCCAAGCAAGCTCAATGGCATGCCGTATCCCCCGCTCTACTCGGCTTGGCGCTGTATCATATTTCTTTGCAATAGCAGGATACAGTTCCTTTGTAACCGCTCCTAAGAGAGAGACATCTTCAACAACCATCAGAATGGCGTCCCTTATGTATTGATACCCTTTGACATGGGCGGGAATTCCAATCTGATGCATCATTGAAGTTACCTCTGCACCTAGGTTAACACGACTTCCCGCATTTGTAACTGGGCTGACAGAGGAAGACATCATAGCCGGTACGGCTTGTGTATCCTGGGTCAGGCTCCGGATCCGTTTACCGAGAATTTCTAAATCAAAGGGCTTTAGGATAAAATAATCTACCCCTAATACCATAGCCTGATGTGTTAAAGATTCCTGTCCAAAAGCTGTCAGCATAATGATCTTAGGACGGGAGGCACTTGCCCGAGCATTAATTCTTTCAAGAACACCTAGCCCATCCAAGCTAGGCATAACCAAATCGATAATGACCAAATCAGGTTCTTGGGATTGAATCTGTTCCCAGGCCTCCACTCCATTATACGCGATACCTACGACCTGAAGATCTTCCTGGCTGTGAAGAAAGTCTTGCAACATTTGACATAGGCTACGGTTGTCATCTGCGACAACAATTTTGATTTTCTTACCCATTCCGCTATCATCCCGCCTTATGGTATTTTCCGGTCCTAATATCTCGTTATAATGTCATATCTCTCTTGTCTTGCCGGTGACCTTATTATACGTTAGCTTAGATGTCGAAATCGTAAAAAATAAGTAAGTATGTATTCCGAGGTTTGCAAGTTTACGCCTTGATATAACAACCATCTTGGATAAATGTGGTAATTATTCGTTCATCAAATATTTCCATTATTCTCCAGGTGGGATAATTCTAAGAAGAAAATCACGAATATAAAAGAACTTTCATCCAACTTAATGGCTATTCCTCAAATATCTTCTGGACAACGACGACATCTAAAAGTTGCCCGAACTTTCTCCCCACTTCACGATATCTTCCTGACTCAGAAAAACTGTGCTTTCTAGCAAGGCATAGACTTGCTTCATTCGTCGCCGTGATAAGTCCCAATAAAGTATGATATCCAAGGTGTTCTGCCATCGAACACAGTTCTTGCAGGAGAGCATCCCCCATTCGTTTACCCTTCCACTCCGGAGCAATATAGATGGAAAATTCCCCACTTTGCTTATATGCTGGACGAGGGTGAAAAGGAGACAAACTTCCCCAACCCGCTATCTCCCCATTAATCTCTACGACTAATAAAGGATAATAGGGGTCCTGATGCGAGTGATACCAACGTTCTGCTGCCTCTTTCGTGCGTTCTTCAAGGTCGAAGGTTGCGACGCTATTTTGAACAGCCCAATTATAAATTTCGTTGATGCGCTCTAAATCTCCAACTTCAGATTTGCGCAAAATAAAAGGTGTATTTGGGTTCATTTTTCATCCTCCTTAATTCTCCATAATCTTAACATAAAAATTAGATGTATAACCAGTTCCGTAAAGGAGAGAATAAAAAAGCGCAAATCTTAGTGGCGGTAGCCATCGGAGAAATTTGAGTTTTAAGGTTAAGGAGGTTTTTTCTAACATGAAGGCATCTGTAGATGAAAACTGTATCGGCTGTGGTGCGTGTCCTTCAATTTGCCCAGAGGTATTTAGAATGAACGATGAAGGGTTAGCCGAGGCATACGTAAATCCTGTTCCTAGCACAGCTGAAGAATCTGCTCAAGAAGCTGCGGATGGTTGCCCGGTCGATGCCATTCATATCGATTGACGATTAAGTAGCGACAGTTAAGGGAGCGTATCGAAATGTTCGATACGCTCCCTTTTTTTAATAAAACTATGAAAACCAGTTAACACCGACGTTTTTAGGCACCAATAGCCTGTTGCGCATGTGAACGAAGTTCCTCTAAGCCGATTCGATCGATCAAACGTCCAAGGCGTTCTTGGGGTTTACCTTTTTCCTTATAGTACTCAACCACTGAATCAATGACAGGGATGAGCTGATCCGCTTGAAGGTTCTCAAGCAACAAGTCTGCCATGCGAGGCTTTACGCCCCCATTTCCACCCACGTAAAGATGGTATCCCTTACTCGTTCCCATAATTCCTAAATCAACCGAAGCTGAGTCAGTACACTTATTGGGGCAACCCGCTATGCCAATCTTAAATTTCGAAGGTAGAGTCATCCCATGATATCGTTTGTCGATTTCCGTTCCTATGCCAAGAGTCTCTTGAAGGCCACGTTTACAGAAGGTCATACCTGGGCATACTTTGACGCTTCGAACGCAAAGCCCCACAGCATGTCCTGGGTCCATTCCGAGATCTTCCCAAGCTTTTGGAACATCCTCAGGCTGCAAGCCAACAATAGCGATCCGCTGTGCAGAGGTCACCTTGATCGCCGCTGCTTGATATTTCTCAGCGACGTCTGCGATCTTGCGAAGGATATCCGGGGTTGCAACTCCAGCCGGGATATGAGGAGCGATAGCAAAGGTCTTTTTATCCATTTGCAAAATTGCGCCTGCAGGCTGCGCTTTTGACTTAGCAGCCTCTGACATTTCACCTTGTTCTACCGAGTTTATCTTTTCCAAAAGTTCATTGGCATCGAGTTTATGCATTTGAGCTGCATTTAATAGGGTCTCATTCACTGAGAAAGGACAACCTAAACAGTGCAAGCCAAGTTCCTGCATCGCCTCAACCGTTTTGGGGTTTGCGGCCATGATGTCCTTGAGCTTCATATCCAACGTAAACTTCATCCGTTCCACCTCATCTATGAATTAACCGTGAATTAACATGGGGAGACAATGTACACAGACATGTTTCTCTTCACCTTGATGAACATAAGTGATAACAGGTGTGAGTTCACTTGTTGTTCCACAATGTGAGCACTCTAATTCGAGATTTTCCTTGTTTGTATCTACCATTTTCAGGACCTCCTTTAAAATCTATGACTAGTTTAACACGGTAAATAAGGTTGGGATGTGACCTACAGCACATCTGTGTGTGTTTTTTAGAACACTTTTTTCTATCTCTCATCAAGTTTGAACGTTAAAGAGCGGAAATATACTCCAAAACAACAAAAACGCGCATTGCGCGTTTTTGTTCGTCGTCATTCAAGGGAACTTGCGAGAGATTGTTCACTCACTTTCTTCATCTGAACGATCTTCCAGCCCTCTGGGGTAGACTGAGTCTCCATCACATAGGTTTCGGAGATCTTCTCATCTAAGGGGGAGGACCACTCGACCTTAACCATGATTACGTTGGGAATTGGAGAATCAACAAAGTCCAACTTTTTCAAGGTGATCAAAGGATTTTGTCCAACTTTAGCTTCCCATTGCTCCACCTCGTGTTTCCCGAGCGGATTCATCTGCTTAGAAACAAGAAGTTGTTCTGCCAAATCAAGCTGCCGAGAATCCAGATAACCCCAGAAGCGTTGTACAGCTACCCGGGGTGAATCTGCATATTGAGGCTCTGCCAATGCCACCATGACGACTTGAGGAGACTTCCAGGCTGTGATTCCAATTAAACACATTAAAGTAATACCCAGTATCCAGACATAACGACTATGACCCATATTTTCCCTCCTTGCTTGTCTTTACTATTATTTATAGGAGGAAAAATCCATTTCATGTCATGTCCTAAGTAAAATCTTCTTTTTATTAGCAGTTCATCTGCAATTACTCAAGCTAATTGAAGACTTTACGGAGAAAGTTGAGTACGAACTCAGGCAGACGAACATAATAAACCTTCATTCAAATCACCTCTTTCAACCACATTGTATGCAGCTAGCCCCCCCCTTGCGACGTCAAACGATCTGGTAGTTTTTTACAGCTTCTTCAAGTTGGGCAACCAGTTGCTTATCTTCCTCAGTATTAGCTGTAAAGTATAGTCTCCCGATAATTGAACTAATTATCTTTAAAACATCCTCAACGACTAAGGAATCTCTCATTGCTAATTGAGCACTGGTCTCGACAAGTGCGATCCCAAATTGGTGCCCGACGCCTTCTTTCATCGTCTTCATGCAGGTTTTCCCTAGTAACCGCATAACCAAAGAGGCTTCCTGAGCATCTAATTGGCGAATTGCATCAATCGTCGTAGTTAAACCTTGAACCATTCTTAATCCAACATTCGCCCAATTCACTTGTTGATTATCCATTTCTTTCCCCCCATGCAAGTGCTTCCGTGCCATACTATATGCCGCGTGACTTCGATGGGTGAAAAGAGACAAAAAAAGGTACAGAAACGTGAGAGTTTCTGTACCTTTTTGCTTCTGAGTAAACCCCGTTCTCGCTGTGAAGTACTCTAGTAATGAAAAAGATGGATGGGGTCGTGTAGCTTCTCGCACATCGGACCTTCGGGCGTGAATCTCCACCGGAGACTCACGTACTTAGCGCTCCAGGGCTGGCGAACTCACTTCCGTAGGAGCTTCGCCAAACCTCAGGGTAATACCTGAAGTGAACCAGGTGGCTACGCTAGCTAAGGCCGAAACCCTACGACGGGTTTCGCCTACAAAAGCTACGTTCGTTTTATCGCCCCTCCGCCGCAAATCGTTCACTCTTGTGCGAGAAGCTACGCTATGGGGGCATTATTTATCAACTACTTCCCTAACTTCGGAACTTTAAAGGTTGAGACCATGAGGAAAGCTAGAATCAACATTGAGATAGGGTAAATAAACCAGGGTAGTGTTTTGTGAAAGAGTACGAGAAGGGACATAAACCCTCCTGCAAAGGTAATGGGTACGCCTACAAAATGAGTCGTGATATTTAAGACATTAAAACGTGCTAGACGAACTGCACCGCAAAGCGCGAAGGCAGCGGCAATGAACATCCCCCAATAGCCAAGATGTCCTTCCAAAAAAACCTTATAGGTCAAAATCGCTGGAGCAACCCCGAAGGAAACAACATCACTTAAGGAATCCAATTCCTTACCAAAATCCGAACTAACCGACAGCTTGCGAGCGACCTTCCCATCCATACTATCCATGAGAACTGCTAAAATAATTAACCCCGCAGCAAACCGATAATTTCCATCGATCGTCCAAAGGATCGCTAAAAAGCCAAAGAATAAATTGGCTAACGTAAACAGACTAGGTATCATGCGGGCATTAATAGGACTACCGTTCATCAATTTTCACTCTCCCAATAATTGTCTCTCCGCCACGTACTTTATCCCTCGGGCTTACTGTAACTTCAACATCTGGCGGGAGAAAAATCTCTGTGCAGGACCCAAATTTAATCAATCCAAACCGCTCTCCACGTTCTACTTGGTCACCATCTTTGACCCAACACACGATTCGGCGTGTCATAAATCCGTTAACTTGTGTCACTAGAATTCTCACATATTCATTCTGTATACCCAAATAATTTTTTTCATTTCGTTCTGAAGTATGGTTTTTAAATATGGGAAGCATCTTACCCTCACGATAAGCGCGGTAAACAACTTTTCCTCTCATGGGGGTCCGATTGACATTTACATTGAATTGGCTTAAGTAGATTCGGATACGGATGCTTTCTCCTTTAAAAAATCTCTCTTCAAATACTCGCTCAACATCCAACACAACCCCATCGGCAGGTGATAAAAGTGTACCCTCGCCCTCTGGAATTTCTCTTTCGGGATTACGAAAAAAGAACAAGATGAGAAAGAAGAGAATTCCTGGCAAGAGTGCCAACCAAGACCTGAGCCAATAAGCCAGAATAGTTAACACCGCAAGCACCCAGAGGTACGACCAGCCGTCACGGGAAATGGGATACTGTTTCACCGAAGACTAGACCTCCTCATCCAATTTCCTCTAGTGTATCATCTTTCGCAAGATTAGAAAAGCGCTTCCTTCTGACATTCCACCTCAAGCCAAGAATCAATTTTATCGAGAATCTGAGATTTTTCTGCTCGTATATGCGTTCGTACAGGGAGGGAGGCTAGAAATACCCTTCCATAACGTTTTTCGATGGCTCGTGCATCACAAAGAATGACTAGGCCACGATCCGATTTTGACCGAATCAAACGCCCAAAGCCTTGCTTAAATCGCAATACTGCTTCCGGAAGAAGAAAATCACTAAAAGAATTTTTACCCCGGGCTTCTAGATATTCAGACCGTGCTGCAATCAAGGGCATACTAGGAGGCCAAAAAGGGAGTTTAATGAGAATGACACAGGATAGCTTATCTCCAGGGATATCAATTCCTTCCCAAAAGCTATTTGCCCCAAGCAATACAGACTTGGGATTCTTGAGGAATTCTTCCAGTATGGCGTTACGACTTCCATCCAGCCCTTGCGCTAATAACTCTAAACCGGCTTCCTCTAAACGCTGTTTTAAGGGTAGATGAATCTCTCTTAAAAAACGATGGGAGGTGAACAGGACAAGGGTTCTACCTTGCATTCGTCCTGTCACATCGGCGATAAACTCGACCACCTCTTCGATACGGAACAACTCGCTGTGCTTTGAATCTAATAGGTCTTTCACGATAAATAGGCGCATCTGACGCTCATAGTCAAAGGGGGACTCTACAAGGAGTGTAGGCGTATCTGGGCTCAACCCTACCTCCCCTAGAAAATGCCGGAAAGAACCGGCGATACTAACCGTCGCAGAAGTCAAGACCACTGAATCAAGTAAGGAAAAAAGTTTTTCCTTGAGTATTTCACTGACATCCACTGGAGAGGTCTTGAGGGTTAATCGATTGCTTCGTTCCAACCAGCTCACCCGAGTCGGCTCACCTACCTGAAGAGCTAAAGCGAAGCAGTCCCGAATCCCCTCCAATTCGCGGATTCGCCCAGAGATTTCAAATCCAAGCGCCTCACATTCTTCGATATCAAGACCTGCTAAAGAATTAAGCATAGAACGTAAGCGCTCAATCGTTCTCCCTAACCGCCCCTGAAGATTTTCAAATTGAATTTCAAGAGTCTCCCACCAGGATTCCTTGCGGCTCTGTGCCGTTAAGCGATAGGATAGATTCTCCCCCAAGATCTGGCTAAGAATCATGAATACCTCCTCGGCTTGTTCATAGATATCTCGGCAAGACCCAGGCAATTCTTCTAGGTGCCCAAGAAAACGATCCCATACCTCAACCGGCATCAACCGTGCCCAAAATCCTGTTTTGGCTTTGATATTTCCATAGAAACTCCCACCAACGGGGCGGTGTATTAAGTCTAAGGCACGCGATAACTGCTCGAGGCTGATTTCATGACCGAGTTGCTCTAGAGCGGATTGATGAAGATGGTGGGCTTCATCAATCACTAATTCATGATACTCGGGTAATACGTTATTCCCTGTTTTTATATCCGAAAAAAGTAGAGAATGATTAACGATGACGACATCCGCTTCCTCAGCCTTTTTCCTAGCTTGTAGCATAAAGCAGCGACTAGATTCCGCACATTTGCCAGGAATACAACTTTCAGAGTCTGCATTTAAATCACTCCAGATACTCGACAAGCTCGGTATCTGCGCAACCTCTTGCCAGTCTCCACTTTCTGTCTCTCTTAACCATACCATGATACCAAGCAAGGCGAGCTTCTCACTCAGGTTCAAATCGTGATAATAGCTTTGCAACCACAACCACTTTTTCAGACATAGATAATTTCCTTTTCCTTTGAGCAAGGCTCCCTTAAAGGAAAAAGGTAATACATTGGCCAGAATGGGTAAGTCCTTTTTGAAGAGTTGCTCTTGCAAAGGGATCGTATGGGTCGCTACAACAACTTTCTTCCCCGTTTTTTTAGCCCACCATAAACTCGGAATTAAATAAGCATAGGATTTACCCGTACCTGTCCCTGCTTCTGCTACAAGTTGGCCTGAAGTCTGTAAGGCTTTTGCTACAGCCTTAGCCATTCTAAACTGTCCTGGCCTGCTTTCGTAGCCCTTGAGATGATTCTCTAGAACGCCTCCCGGCTCGAAGCACTCTTCAATCCACTTAGAACTCCCTGGTAAGGTAGTGTCCGCATTGGATGCTTGAGAAAAAAGCCCCTCCTGGGGATTATAGAGGACAAGATCAGTCCGAATGAGTCGATCAGGAAATCTTCTTTTAATCGTAGCTTCAAGCTCCTTAAGAAAACCTGACACGCGAGAGTTTTCCACGAGTGGAAGTGCCCGTTGATAGAAGCTCAAATCGAATTCCATCCCTTTATCCCAACAGGCTTCAAGCAATTTCCAAGAAATCTCTGCCTGATCTAAGGCACGATGAACGTTCTCAGAGGTTTCTATCTCAAGTCTCTTCGCTAAATCGACAAGTCGATACTGATTCATGGATGGGAAAAAGATACGAGCTAATTCGAGTGTGTCCCAAACGGGATTTTCGAAGTGTACATTAAGTGATTTTTCAAGAATTCCCAAAGCAAAACCTATATTATGTCCGACAATGACTGCATTTTCAAGAAGACTCATTATTTCCATCAGATAACTTTCTATTGACGATGCTTGACGTAGTTCTTCTGAGGAGATTCTGATGAGACTTAATATTCGATCAGGAACTTGTTTCCTTGTTCGTACTAGAAAGCTCGTTGCCTCTGGCTCTTTTCCATCCTGAATACACCAGGCTGCGAATTCGATAATTTCATCCTGATAAATATCCAACCCAGAGGTTTCAAGATCGATGATTACAATCTTTCCTTTATACATGGTTAAGCCCCTTTCTGAGTGTCATTTTACACAGTTTTTTACTGCTAATCAATGACCGCTCTTTTTAAAGGGCCAAAAGAAGGATTTTGACAGAGAAGAGCGAATTAATAGCTTGTTTTGTCTACTGTTCTTATCTCTTCTTACGAATTTCCATCTTTTGTCTATTCTTATAATTCCCATTGGAAGAAGGTTGCTTTTTTGACAAACCTACGTAGACTATCCACTTGGGTAGGAATTCTCGTTTTACTCCTCTTGATGAGCGGCTGCACGAGTAGACCCTTTCTTACCAAAGACAATATCTATTCAATCGTCAAGGTGTCACCCGAAGGCGAGACTCAGAAAACCCCCATTCAATTAACGTGGAACTCCAATGCCGCCGTGCTTCAAAAACTCCTTCTGGAGGCTTCCTTTGTCCTTGGTGACCTTCATACCCATTTGAATCCAGACAAGGTAAGCTCAGAGGGTGAATTAGGTAAATTAACTAAAGAAACTCAACTGACTAGCGAAGCCTCAAGCCAAGAAATCAAGGATAACTCCCAAAAACAAGAAGTCCCCAAAAGCCAAGTACAAGTTAGTGAAGTAACTCCCCAAGAAATTACAAATCCTGTAGCCGAAACAGTTTTACTTGAGGCGAATTTTCCCCAAGCTAAACAGTTCAACCTCCTGATTGATGACGAACAATATACTTTAGATATATCTTCCATTCAAATTGAAGTCGAAGGTAAGAATCCAGGACGAGTCATCTTGAACCAGGTATTGGTCCTACAAGGAATTCCAAATTCTAACCTTCAATCCTCATTTAAAGAATTTATTGAGATGCTAAAAAAGTCAAATGAGAAGTAAAGCAAGGGAGTGTTGCTATCTACTTACTAGTAGTTTTGCAACACTCCCTTATAATTTAGGTTTTATGGGGGTAGAGTCTCGCACCTATCACTTGATGTTCAGCCTTGGCTCCAACACGTTTACTTTACTGGACTTGAGTAGTGCCGGCAGAACCGATTGAAGCCGAAGACGTATGCAGCAAATTTCTCTGGACGCAATTGACTCCAATCCTTCAAATTTGCCTCTTCCCCAAAGCGATTGCGGATTACCCCATCACTTTGAATCCAACCACTCGGTCCACCTTCACACAATTGAATCTCCCATAGAGTTTTATCCCCCTGTGTCTGAACGCTTTGAATATGCAAACCACAGCGGGCATGGAAAATCTCGACCAACTTTACGAGCAACGTATGAATCGGATCAATTTGATGCCCTTCCTTAGCAGAATCGATTTGAAGTTCCTCTTTAATCTGACGAGTCAATTCATCGATTCGATTATCCTGCTGATAACGTTGTACGAGCGGAATACTTAAGCTCCTCGTGCTTAGAGAACCCGAACGCAAATCAAAATGGAGGGGTTCATGAGAATCAAGGTCAAGAATTAAACGATTCCCATCCACATGAATTTGTCCCGATACACTCATGAGTAATTGATGGGCGATTTGATACGATAGTATGTGTGACGAAACTTCAAGTTCCTCACGATCTTCGCAACTTTGACATTCTTTCACTGGATTAAAGGTTGATAATGCTAACCTCATTCTAAACACCCCCAACTAAATCCTATCTAAAATCTTGATTACTCTTATTATACACAGATTTAATATTAAAATCATCTTAATATTTGTAATTTTCAAATATTTTTATTAGTCTATTAAATATCTATAATAAATACGAATAAAAAAGAATCCAGAAAAACTTTCCCTGGATTCCCCTTCAACTATGACAGAAGCTTTATGGTGTAACCCACCTAATATTTCTCTTCTAGGATTTCAAACATTTGAGGTGTTGCTTGTTTGAAAGCCTTATTTTCGCCGACCGTTGAAGCCCAATTCTCATAGGCATCCCGATTCTCCCACTTAGACATAACCATAATATCATTAGAATTCGTTTGCTCATTGATAGAGGCGAATTTAAAGCCTCCAACACGCTCAACCGTATCTAATCCGGTTCGAATATCTGCTAATAGACGATCCCGATCTGGGGCATCAAATGTATGAACAATTGTAAGCATGTAGGTAACCTCCCTGATAAGCGTTTCTCAAGGGTTAGTCTATCCCAGCATCACAGCTTCCATACGTGATATATCCCGTTCACGCACACTGACCTGATTCGTCACATAAGCTATAGTGCAAAGACTACGAAAAGGAATATCCAAATCATACAGCCTCGACATACGCCTTACAAACATTTTACTCGTCGTTTTTTTACTTGGCTCATGCTATACTTAGATTTGATCTACGAGTCGATTCATTGTATTGCAGAAGGAGGATTCTGATGAAGCTAGTTTATCTGCGAACAGACTTCCCAAGTGGTCGATCTCATATACTCATGAAGGAAACCGAATCTCCCAACCCAGAATTAAATCATTTTATTCTCGTACTTAGCACAAAAGGGACCCTTTGGGTTGATGTCTTTTGGCCTTATGACGAAGAGTCTGAACGATATACTCGCAGGATTTCTGAACAACAATTTTGGCAAGCATTTCGTGAATGGAGACTTAATGGAGTGACTTTAGGAGACAATGAACGAGTAGCCGCCGTTTTGGCAAAACGACAACTTTCTCTCAAACAGCAACGCCTCGATATTTAGATTTTCTAGAAGAATACTATGGTTACAAAAAGAAGCTTGGCTTTGGATAGCAAGCTTCTTTCTCTATGTTATAGGGTAGATGTTCACACTTCGGTGTAGCATAATCTGAAGATGAAGAAGATGGGGTCGTGTAGCTTCTCGCACATCGGACCTTCGGGCGTGAATCTCCACGCTAGGGCCGAAAGGCTACCACGCCTTTCGGGAGACTCACGTACTCAGCGCTCCGGGTCTCGAATGCGGCGGAGCATTCGGACGAAGGCGCGAACTCGCTTCCCGATAGTCCCAGTGGGACTATCGCACTTGTTTAGGAGCTTCGCCAAACCTCAGGGTAATACCTGAAGTGAACCAGGTGGCTACGCTAGCTAAGGCCGAAACCCTACGACGGATTTCGCCTACGAAAGCTTCGTTCGCTTTATCGCCCTTTCGCCGCAAATCGTTCACTATTGTGCGAGAAGCTACGCTATCTGGTCTTTTTAAGGGCATTCTTTTAGGGCTTAAGGGTAGCACCTTCAGGTTTCTCAAACTAGTACTTACTCAAAGTGATTTTCTTTCAAACCTAAAAGCTGCTTCAAATGATCATGCTCATCCGAAAAAATAGGGGCTAAGACTTCTCGTTCTGCATCGCTTAAGATGTCTTCTGAAAGTTGAACTGCACGAGCCAGTCCTTTGTCTTCGCCAGAGTATAGTTTCTCCAACATATCGAGAGGGTCATTCTCTTCCCCATTCATCATCTTAGCTGACCACTTAGTAGCTAGTCCTGCAAGACTAGTTCCCTCCTCAACCGTTCCTCCATTCGTCTGGATATAGTACGAGATGCGGGAGGCATGTGCTTTATGGTCGGTCATGATAGCCACTAGATGATTACGCAAATGACTATTAGGGAGGGAATCAATATAGGCTTGATAGGTTTCGATGGCCATGTGTTCACCTTTGAGTATCTGATTGAATACTTTAAACGCAGGATCCATACGGAAGCCCCCTTGACATTAGATTAAATCAATCCTTATAGTGTGACTCTCTTTCCTCCACCTTATGCTCCAATTTTTTTGCGCTTTGATCCAATCGATAAATTAAGGCCAAAAGTTCGGCTACCACTTGATAAAGCTGAGGGGGGATTTCCTCTCCTAGATTAACTTCGAGAAGGGTCTCGACAAGCATTTCATCCTTCTGAATCGGAATTCCATACTCCAGGGCATGTTCGATGATCTTATGAGCAATGTGCCCGGAACCTTTAGCTACAACCTTTGGGGCCCCTGCCTGATCATAAGCAAGTGCGACGGCTTTTTCCTTCATACTTGGAAATCCACCCCTTCTCTTAATTCCCCACGCAAAAAACGATGGAATTCTTCCGCCGTACGCAAAGAGTCCACACTCACTGGATGTAGATGAATACCCAATCGTTTAAACTGTTCATGTGCAGCTGAGAAATTTTCCTCGATCAAATTCGAGAGAAGTCCAGGATTTTCACTGAGGGCCTTAAGGGTAAGCTGTCCCTCATATAACCATCCTTCAATCCCGATCTCTCCCAGAGTAGGGGCTTGAGCATGAAGTGCCACGCGGCAATGACTCAGATCGACTTTTTTCCCCTTACGGGCTGCCTTTATGGCTAGCCGTTGAGCATAGACTTCACCCTCATGTCGGATAGGGAATTCTAAGAGGTAAAAGGGACTTTCAGGAGACGTGCCTTGTAGCCAGACTTGTTGCCCTGTCAAGCGCTCCAGAAGGTTGGTAAGAAGAGATTTACCCTCAGCTTCAGACTCGTTACTCAATGTGGAGAGTAAGATTCCCTTCAAGGTCTTGCTGAGATCGACCTGCTCCTTGATTTGCTCTTCTTGAGGTAAATTTCCTAAGTTTCTGATTCTACGTTCATAGTCAAAACCAAATCCCCTGATTAACTGAGCCAATAGCTTGTACCCATCTTTTTCTCCCAGTGTTGACCATTGAGGTACAATGTCTTGGAAAAAAGAGCCAACCCCATCATTTGTATTTTGATTTAAGCCTTTTTCCAAAACCTGCTTTAACATGGGGGTGAGTTCTAGCTCCTCGAATTCTCCTCTACTAACGTTTAATCGTTCCATTCCCTGTTGATCTATGGAGAGTTTAATGGGTTGGTTAAGCTCTTTTTCACGAACGAGTAGAACGCCACTTTCATCTATTTTCTGTACCCCAGCCCAAAACTTGTCTCCAGCTTCAACGGGAATTTCCAGTAATGCCGATATTTCTTGCCCTGCGATACGAATTTGAGCCTTACCACTCACATCACGACTCAAAACTTCGATGAGAATTTTTTGCCCTATCTGTATTCCAATATCCTTAAACGGAAATGACGAGGGTCCTATACCCTGTAATTCCATCCTTCCAACTCCCCCTACGAAAGTGAAGTCATTTCTTCCTCTGGGTATTCGGTGGATTAAGATTTTTCTGTAAGGCTCTCAAAGCCTGCCGTGTATTAGGATTAATTCTTTGTCCCAGACTTGGTAAATCCTTATCCTCCATATCCAGGTATTTCTTTTCTAACCCTTTTTCTGAACGAGTTTTACTCTTTGAACCTGATCTATGAGGTCGCTTCCTGGGTTGGGATCCGTCCTTTTCTGAATCGAGATTATCATGAGTTTGACTATAAGATTTTTTGAGGAGTTTCGGTCCGTTTCTTTTTTCAGCTTTCTCGGTTTTTTCGCTGGGTTGTTTATCGATAACTGTTGGGAAGCGGTTCTCCACCCATTGTCGAACGAGATCCGGACGTTTCGTGACGACAAAGGCCTCCTGAATTGAACCATTGCTTTTTAGGAGGATTTTACATCCCGTCTGAGTCTCATACTTATAGTTAATCCCTCGCTCAGGTGAGCGGCTGACCTCGATCACCCCAGGAATGATATCTGAAACTTCTGGACTTCGACTTAGCTCTTCTAGCCAGGTTAAAGCATCCTGAATGATTCCATGTTCCCTTTTTACTTTATTTCGCCGATGTTTCATGACTTCACCTTTTCTAGAAGAAAATATGCTGAGCTTCGAATTCCGAATCATGAACGTTAATCAAACCCATTGAAAATTTGGGTTCTCTACGTTTATCCGTAGGAGACCCTGGATTAAACAATACTACTTCGCCATGCCTTTCCATATAGGGCACATGGCTATGTCCAAAGACGATGAGATCCACCAAACTGGGTTCAAACGCGCGAAGTGCTCTTTCGGGCGTTGTCCTTCCAACTCCGTAAGCTCCATGGGTTAAGCCAATCCGAATTCCCTCACAGGTAATTATTTTGCGTTCGGGCAAACTGGCCAATTCCCACCCATCGCAATTCCCCCGCACGGCTTCGATTGGAGCAATGGCCTTAAGGTCCATTAAAATTCCCGGATTCAGAACATCCCCTGCATGTAGAATTAAATCTACCCCCTCCAAAGATTCCCAGACCTTCGTGGGTAAGGCTCGACCTTCACGCAAATGGGTATCAGATAGGACGGCGATCAGCACGTTTTTCCCTCCCTAGATAATATCTTCGCAAATAAAATATCCCGACCAAGAAGAGAATCGATAAAACACCACTAATAATAAAGGTGTTTCTTGCTCCCCACCAATGGGAGAGAGTCCCTGAATAGACACTTCCTAAGGGGGTCATCCCGCCAAAGACGAAAGAATATACGCTCATCACTCGACCCCGGAAACGCCCTTCAACGGTAAGTTGGATCAGAGAATTTGCGGAAGCAGAAAATACAATCATCGACCAACCCATCAAGGCCAGCATAAGTGATATATAGGCATACTGATTCTGAAATCCAGTCAAGATTGAAAAAACACTAAGACCCAGTGCACCCGTAAATAGCAAGCGGGGCTGTGGTCCATTTCCGCTTCGTATCGCCACTGTCAGGGCTCCAATCAGTGCACCAAATCCCAGCGTACTCATGAGCAAGCCAAAGCCTAAAGCTTCTTCCTGAAGCTCTAACTTAGCTAGAACTGGGACTAAGACATTAAAATTCATGGCCACTGTGCTTAAAAAGCCGACCATAAGCATGGTCACCAGTATCTGAGGAGTTCTTCGTATATAGCTAAGTCCTTCTTTAATTTCCGGCCAGAGCGCTCCCTGCTGCTTAGTTTTTGGTTCTACGCCCCGCGGTATAGCCTTAATAAAAATCAATATGATGAGAACACCAATGAAACTTACGCCATTGATTAAAAAACACCACATCGGTCCCCAAATTCCCATAATCATCCCGGCAATCGCCGGGCCGACTAAGCGAGCTGCATTAAAGATGGCCGAATTCAAGGCTATCGCATTGGTGAGATGTTCTCGACCTACTAATTCTATAACAAAGGATTGGCGAGCTGGCACGTCCACTGTATTGGCTACTCCCAGAATGAACGCCATCACGAGGAGCATCCAGTACTGAACTGTTCCTGTGCCAACTAAGAAAGATAACGTGAAAGCTAAGATCATAAAAGTGCCTTGTGTAGCAATAATGATGCGTCGTTTGGGTAATCGGTCGATCCAGGCCCCCGCATGGAGAGAAAACAAAAGCATAGGAGCAAATTGCATGGCAGAAACTAAGCCCAGTAAAAAGGGGGAATTGGTGAGTTGCAATACTAACCAGGCTTGCCCTATGTTCTGTGTCCAGGTTCCAATCAAGGATATCATTTGACCGCCCCAAAACCATCGAAAAGATGAATGAGTTAAGGCCGGGAATGCCTGAAAAATTTTAAGGTGCCTTCTAGTCATTCGCCCTTCTTACCTCCACTAAATTCGAAAAAAAGGTAGCACCCTTCCCCATATCAGACAAGCGATCAGGGGTTAAGGCATTTACTCCCGATCCCTTCTGATAGCTGTCTAACCACCATACTCCCGGAGCTACTACGACTCCAGGAAGAACGGATTCCATCACCTTTGCCCTTAAGACACACTTTCCTCGTGAATTATAAGCAATCACGATGTCCTCATCCTTAATCGAGCGTTTCTTAGCATCCTTGGGATGAATTTCTAGATAGGGTTCTCCTGAACGTTCTGAAATACTGGGTAGATTCCCAAAGGTTGAGTTGAGAATACCATGGTGTGGAGGGGATATCAACGTCAGGGGATACTCTCGATTTTCACATTCTGGTCCTTCAACTAACGGAATATGGACAGGTACAGGAGAAAGACTGAGCTTCAAAGAGCGCTCACTGTATAGCTCGATTTTGCCGCTTGGGGTGACCCGCTTACCCTGAGCATAAGGAAGTTCAGGGAGTTCCAAAGAAATATAGCGTTCGTTCTTCAAGCGATCAAGTGTAATTCCTTGATCTTTCCAAAAAGGAGTATCCAGAGCTTCCCTTGCGATATCCTCAGTCGAATCCTGGAAACTGGGTTCGGTAAAGCCCATGTGTCGAGCCAATTCTTGAAAGAGCTCAATATTTGACTTACTCTCGCCCAGAGGAGATATGATAGGGTCAGCCCACTGCAATACCCCATGCCAATAGCTCATATACAAGTCAGAATGCTCAAGATGTGTTGTCGCTGGCAATACAAGATCCGCGTAGCGTGCTGTGTCTGTCCACACTTGTTCATGGACCACGGTAAATAAATCATCCCGCTTAAGCCCGTCAAGCACTTTACTTTGCTCCGGTGCGACTGCAGCAGGATTACTATTATAGACGAAAAGTGAATAGACCGGAGGTTGAGCTTCCGTTAGAGCCTTGCCTAACTGATTCATGTTCACCATTCGTGGTGTTCCCGTTAATAACTCTGGTCTTTCTATTCGATTACGGTCAAATTGAAAGTAACCGCTATTAAATTTAATAAGCCCTCCGCCCTTGTCCTGCCAAGCTCCCGTTAATCCAGGGAGGCAGGCAATCGCCCAGGTCGACATTCCTCCATTATCATGATGCTGAAGTCCGTTCCCGATACGAATCAGGCTTGGTCGTGTTGCTGCATAGTCATAGGCTAGCTTTTCGATATCTGCAGGATTTAATCCTGTAATTTGGGCTACTCGTTCTGGCGAATAATTGAGAACGGATTCCTTGAACGCTTCAAATCCATGTATGTTTTCTTTCACCCAATTAGAGTCTTCAAGACCGTCTCTCAAAATGACATGTGCTAATCCTAAGGCAAGAGCACCATCCGAACCGGGTAAGATTTGATAAAATTCGTCTGCCCATTGAGCTGTCTTATTACGATGGACATCAATGACAACGATTTTTGCTCCCTCTTTCCGTGCCTGAGCAGCAAATAAGGCTTGATGAAGGTTTGTCTCAAGGGCATTAATTCCCCAAAAGATGATGAGTTGTGCTTCTTCGGTTTGAAGAGGGTTAACTCCTTTAGCTTCCCCATACGCGAGCTGGTAGCCTAAGCTGCCGGCGGCTGAACAGATCGTTCTTTCTAACTGACTAGTCCCTAATCGGTTAAAGAAACGTCGATCCATGCTTGCTTTGTTGATCATTCCCTCAGTCCCAGCGTAGGAGTAGGGAAGGATACACTCTGGACCATGGTCTGCGATCAGGGATTTCCATCGGCTCGTTATTTCTTCAAAGGCTTCTTCCCAGCTTATCCGTCGAAATTCTCCACTGCCCTTTGGGCCTGAGCGTTTCATTGGATAGAGTACACGATCCTTTCCATATACACGTTCCGGATAGTACCTAGCCTTCTCACAAATTACCCCTTGGGTTATTGGATGCTCTGAATCTCCCGCAATGCGAAGGATTTTCCCTTCCTCTAGCTCTACGCGCCATGCACATGTATCAGGGCAATCATGTGGGCACACTGAATATTTGACGTCCATTGTCTTTGTCCTCCCCCCAAAAAATTATAGGAAAACGCACCACCTATTTGCGATGCGCTCAAGATACTTAAGGCTTATACGTCTTTAACACATTATAATATGTATCACGCTCCACTGCAGTTAGCCCTAATTCATTAATCAGCCGAATAAGTTCCTGCTCGGTTTGCATCTGAGGAGTCGATGCTCCTGCCGTATGATATATTTTTTCTTCCCGAACCACCCCATCAAGATCATTGGCTCCAAAGGTTAAGGCCATTTGAGCAACTTGAGGGCTTGAGGCAATCCAATAGGCTTTAATATAGTTGAAGTTATCAAGAATAAGTCTGGACACAGCAATAATCTTAAGTATACGTACTGCACTCGCCGGAACTATATTTTCGAATTTCGTATTTTTAGGATGAAAAGCAGTGGGTATCAAGGCATAAAACCCACCTGTTTCATCTTGTAACTCCCTTAAAGCTAGAAGATGATCGATAATCTCTTCATCTGTTTCAATGATTCCAAAGAGCATATTGGCATTTGAGGGAATCCCCAGTTGATGAGCCTTACGATGGATTTCAAGCCACCGTTCTCCACTCAGCTTTCCTGGACAGATAATTTCTCGAACACGAGGGCTGAAATTCTCAGCTCCTCCACCGGGAATAAAGCTCACACCTGCTTCTTTCATACGGGTTAAAATTTCTTCGACCGGTACTCCTTCAAGCTCGGCATAATAATCATATTCCGCTGCTGTAAATGCTTTCAAACTCACATGGGGAACCCTTTCCTTAATCTTACGGATTGCATCAATATAATAAGAAAAAGGTAGCTCTGGATGAATTCCACCCACGATATGAATTTCAGTTGCCCCGAGTGAAGCAAAATGTTCTGCTCGACCCACGACATCCTCTACATCCATTGTATAGGATCCTTTCTCCTCGGGATCCTTTCCAAAAGCACAAAAACCACATTTTACCTTACAGACATTGGAGTAATTTATATGGGCATTGTTATTAAAATAAACGAAATCGCCGTTTTTCTTTCTTCGCGCCTCATGGGCAAGATAACCCAGGCCAAGCATATTGGTCGTTTGGAGAAGCTTTAGACCCTCTTCACGATTTAGCCGGATACCCTGGTCTAACATTTCCTGAATAGGCTCAAGCCCACTTACAATCGTCATATTTAAACCCTTCTTCCCTTGAAGTAAAAACATTGAAGATAAAGGAACCTACTTCTGGTGTGGTAAGCCGCGGCCGTCTCCTCAATAAAAGCCCTTTTGAAATTATAACATAATTTAGGGTATAGAAGAAAAGAATAAAGAATGAAAAGGGAAAAGGCGTTGCCTTTTTGCCCCGCCTCAAAAGAGAGTGTGCCTCAGTGAAAGTGATGATTGAGAACTGCCCGTTGCTGTTTGATTGCTTTTCTCACCTCGTTAGCTACCCTCCACGTTTCCTGATATTGTGGAGTAACTAAGCTGAGTTTTCCAGAATTTTTGTCAATGAGAATGTCCACACCTGGCTTTCTTCCCTCTACTTTCTCTCCTGGGTGAAGAATATCAATGCCGATTTTATTCTCATCGTACTCAGGAGGAACTAAGTAATTTAACACCTCTTCTGTAGCGTCAATCAATTCGTCAACCTGATCATTAGGATACCCTTCGCGTAGTAGAATATCTCGGACTTGTGTGAGTGGGTGATCAAGAGTAAGTAGCATCTGGGCCCGCTGCACTAGATTGTAGTCGATTTCCACGACGCCACCTCTTTTCTCTTTTTTTATATCTTTACATCATCATTTTCCCCTTCTGATGAAAATCGAATACGAACTACTTCTTGACGAACTTGGAGAACTTGTCCATTTCAATCAAAATTTATATAGGAGGTTTACATGAGCAAATTTTTATCAATGCCTTCTTTAATTGCTGCCATATCGGGAATTACGATGGCCGTTCAGGGAACGCTCAATTCCGGGCTTTATCAAAAAACCTCGTTGTTGGCAGCTACCTTAGTAGTTCATCTTATCGGCACGGTGGTCGCCTTGTTGGCTGTAGTCGTTGCACGAGTCCCTGTGTTTAACGTTCACTGGCTCACCATTCCGTGGTATCTCTATCTAGGTGGAATTCTCAGTGTAGTCATCGTTGGTCTGGTCGCCTTGAGTATTCCAAAGATCGGTGTGTGCAATGCCACTACAGCCATTATCATTGGCCAAGTAGGTGCCGCACTGATCATTGATCATCTCGGCTTATTCGGAGCAGAAAAGCTTTCCTGGAATCCATGGCAGATTCTTGGTCTGCTTCTTTTTGCCGCTGGAGCTAAACTATTATTTGACTAATCAACTTGTCTTTGACCTTGTATCAATACTTGCCATACTGGTAATAATGGTATAGATCTCTTCTGTAACGACATACTTTCGAATTTGACCGTTCGACACTAGAATTACAGAATTTTTTGCTTCCCCACTTTTATCCTTCTCGATGAGGCGTAAAAGAAAAGTGTAGGATTCACTCGTTACTGAGAGTTGCTTGAATGCTCCATCCGCTACAAAAATCACCCAGTATCCTGTGGATACCTCATTTCCCAAATTATACAGTGATGAAGTCGTTGAATTCGAATTAGAATATCCGGAGGGGAATAGGATTCCAGACGAGTTTCCGGTATCATACGTTCCCGTGTTATACGTGTTATAGGTACTCTGGTTTAGATTAGGATCATAGGAGCCTGACGTTGAATCGACCATCTGAGCGGTGGGGTCTGTCAATCGCGTATAGACATCACTAAAGAAATTCGGAAATAGGATAAAGCCAGCAACCCCAATGATAAGTACCCAAAAAGCTAACGCCTGGAAATCTTGCCATATATCGTTCCGTGGAGGCCGCCCCCATGAATTCGGCATAATTAACCCTCCTTTAAGATCAATGTCTTAGATTAATATACGAGTCAATAAGGCCTGATATGTTATAAAGTAAACTTACTTCAGTGGGAGTTTTGAAACTCCAATCATCAAGCGACTTGCATCTAAGCTTCACAGCAACTAGAATAATACCGAGGTGTGCATTAATGGAGATACTTCGGCAAAAATTAAGCCTATTACCTGAGAAACCGGGAGTCTATCTCATGAAAGATGCTTCCGGACGGATTATCTATGTCGGGAAAGCAAAGATTCTTAAGAACCGAGTTCGGTCCTATTTTACAGGTTCTCATGATGGTAAAACCCAAGTGATGATTAGTCAGATCTGCGACTTCGAAACGATTCTTACAGACTCCGAGGTCGAAGCTTTAGTCCTAGAGTGTAATTTAATCAAAAAATACGATCCAAAATATAATATCTTGCTTCGCGATGATAAATCCTATCCTTATATTACAATCACGGAAGAATCCCATCCTCGAATACTCGTTACCCGTCAAGTGAAAAAAGGCTCAGGAAAGTTTTTTGGTCCTTACCCTAATGCGACAGCGGCTAAAGAAACAGCTCGACTACTCAATCGATTATTTCCTTTCCGAAAATGCCGACAAATTCCTTCCAAGCCCTGTCTTTATTATCATCTTCACCAGTGCTTAGGCCCTTGTATCGAGGATGTCCCAACACATTCCTATGAACAAATTCGCAAAGAGGTTACATCCTTCCTCAAGGGTGATCAAGGGAGCATTCTAAAACAACTCGAAAAAAAGATGCAGCAAGCGGCTGAGGGTTTGGAATTTGAGCGGGCTAAAGAATATCGGGATTTAATCGAAGATCTCAAAAAAGTCGGAGAAAAACAAAATATTACCCTCAATGACTTTGTGGATCGAGATGTTGTCGGATATTCCACGACCCGAGATCAAATCTGCATTCAGATTTTCTATCTTCGCCAAGGGAAACTGCTCTCACGTGATAACTTCATTTTTCCCTATTATGAAGAACCCGAAGAAGCCTTCATCTCCTTCCTGGCCCAATTCTATACTGAGAAAAACACCCTCCCGCAGGAAATCCTTCTTCCTCCCATCGATATTACAGTACTCGCCAAATTATTCCCGATGATCATTCCGCAAAAGGGACAAAAAAGGGATCTGGTAGAGATGGCGATGGGAAATGCCCAAACGACCTTGCATGAACAAATCACTATTGAAGCGCGGGAACTTGAGGAGAGTTCAAAGGCCCTCAACGCATTGGGAGAAAGCCTAAAGATTTCTTTTCCAAGAATCATCGAATCCTTTGATATTTCAAATATTGCAGGCACTCATATCGTAGCGGGTATGATCCAATTTCTTGATGGAAAACCCAACCGGAGTAATTATCGTAAATTCAAAGTTCAACCTATGCCTAATATGGACGATACCGCTTCGATGCATCAAGTCATTGAGCGGCGCTATAGTCGCCTCCTCCGTGAAGAATTGCCACTACCTGACCTCATCTTGGTCGATGGCGGCAAAGGGCAGATCAATGCAGCTAAAGCGGCCTTACGAACCTTAAACCTCACTCTGCCTGTCGCTGGAATGGTCAAGAATGATAGACACCAAACTTCAGGGCTCCTTAACGAGGAGGGAAAAACCCTATTTTTCGAACGAAGTTCTCCGAGCTTTCGTTTACTGGAGCGGATACAAAATGAAGTCCACCGTTTTGCGATTACCTTCCATCGTCAACAACGTTCCAAAGATATGACGCTTTCTGAATTGGATGGAATACCTGGTGTGGGTCCCAAGAGACGCCAACAGCTTTTACGCCATTTCAAAGCGACTGAGACCATCTGCAAGGCGAGTTTGGAAGAACTTCAGAGTGCAGGACTCCCTATCCATATCGCAGAAGCCGTTTATCAGCACTTTCGAAATAAATAAATTCTCTCGTGTTTATCCCCTTCGATAGATAACAATATTAAGGAGCAGAATCACCATGATTCTAAATTACCGTGTAGAGCTTTGCCGGGAATGCTATCACAAGAGAACACGGCACTGCCAAAAGACAGATTTATATATCCACAATATGACAACGGCTGAACCTGGAGGAGAATGTTCGAACTATAGACCCGTTCCTTGGTTCCCTTGCTAGATATCGCTAAGCAGCACCAATATGAATGATTGGGGTCGTGTAGCTTTCGGGTCTCTATTCGTCTTCTAAATAGCTTTAAGTAAATGCCCCATACTAAAAAAAGGGAGTAGCGTAAACGCTACTCCTTCTTTTCCAATGTCCGGTCAAACACTTCAATTACTGAACTCTTCTTGCTCCTACATAACGAGCCGAATAATAACTATCCGATAAGCTCGTTGTCCTTACTCCACTATTAGAAGCATGGACGAAACTTCCACCGCCGATATAAATTCCGACATGAGAAGCTCCTTTGGCATACGTCGAAAAAAATACTAAGTCTCCTTGTTGAAGCTGGTCCTTCTTTACTGCAGTTCCTGCATCAAACTGAGAGTATGAATCCCGTGGCAAATTAATTCCTGATCCTTTGAATACATACTGTGTAAACCCAGAGCAATCAAACCCATTACGAGACGTTCCCCCAAAAACGTAAGGAATACCCTGTAAACTCTGAGCATTTTTTACGATTCCCGAGGAATCTCCACCACGCGAGACCTGAGAGGTTGTAGAGATGCTAGCTACCTGAGCAGGCGCTTGTGAAGATTTCGCAGTCTCTGTAGGTTTAACAACGGCCTTTGTTTCAGTTATTGCCTGAGACTTCACTTCAGTAGTCTTCACCTCTGCAGTCACTTCTGTCTCTGCTAATGCTGCAACAACTTGTGTCGATGGGCTGGACTTTTCTTGTATTACTGGAACTACACTTGCTGAAGTAATCAGCTTATTGCGTACCGTTAGTGCTGTAAACCCGGACGAGTCTTTAAGGAGTACTGACTCCAAGTCAGTAGGGTGCTCAGCAGCACTCACAGGCATATGTACACCTGGAAGACTACTCAGTAGTAATACGCCTGACAGCGCTACACTACCCATCCACACCCTCCTTGAGGATGAAACCATGAAATTTCCACCTTTCACTGCTTACGAGGTTAGTTGACGGATTCGGGCAAGAAGGTGTTAAGCCCTACACATAAATGTGATTCACCCCAATAAAGGATCCCCCGCTCTAAGCAAAGAAGCTAAGCTTAGATTCAGCATTTCTCACTTACTTAAATACTATTCGCTAAAGATCTATAATTTCCTTTTTCAAATATTGGAATTTAAATTATTTTCAAAATAGGTCCTTAAAATAAATAAACACCTCTCAATTGAGAGGTGTAATATCCTTTAAGCCTTAGGATACCAACGAATAAATATTGCGGCTTAGGTCAAGTAGGTTTTCCCACTGGGTTCCTTCGGTTTCCCGGTAATAGGCGGTTTCCCTTTTCTCCCAGCCTGAGCTGTCACCAGTTCTCAACACTTGATCACCACTGAGACCGCACTTTAATCCTCGTTGGTTTTCGCTCTAGAAGTTTTCCTTAACGCTCCACGATAGTCTAGCCTCTTTTGCAGAAAAGAATTTCAGGCAAACTTGAAGTGCATCGGCCAACACACTCTAGTCCCTTTAGCCCTCCCAAATTCCCCACCTCAAGGCAGGCTACACTGCACTAAGTTCCTTCCTAATGCAGGTTCATCCCCCAAGCCGTAGCTCTATAAAAAAGCCACGCACTTGGGCCTCCACGGACAAGGGTATCGCCCGCATGCCATTGCGGATCCCCCTAATCCTTAACTCCCAGCAGCAACCCTCGACTGGGCGTCGAAAGCCACCACCAGGAACTTCATCGGTATGCCCTCGGCGGATTCTTAGGCCCGCCTTCGACTATCATTTCATGCACTAGAATAACGCTCCGTAGCTCAAAGGAAGAATAAACTATATATAGTGTACACTGATTCATGTTTTTTGCAAAATGCTCTCTGAGTATTCATATACTCGCATTGATTTGATAAAGAACGCATTAAGGAAAGAAGTGAATACCTTTTCACCCCAATGCTATAAAACGCTGGATTTAATCCAATTGAATTAAATCCAAATTTTTTTCATAAAAACATAAAAAAGAGAACCCTAAAAGCTCTCTTTTTACAATCAGAAGATTAGGATCCACATCCACCGGATCCACAACTTGAACCACAATCACTTGCATTCGCCGTCTTAATCTCAAATCCGCCACCATAAGTAGATTCTACATAATCAACGACTGCGCCTTCTAAGTATTGAGAAATTTTCTTTTCGCTTACAATCGTAATACCGAATCCTTCATCTACGATGTCTTCTTCATTCTTAGACTCATCCAGAGTCATGCCGAAATTCGGCCCACCTCAGCCAAAGCCGGCTACATAAAGGCGCAGAAAAGAATTTTCTTTATTCTGACCTACCATAACCTCTTTAACTTTCTGGGCAGCGGTTTCTGTAATTTCTACCATAATCGCCACTCCTTTTTATCAGCCATGAAGGCCCGTTTTCATACACTTAGATAATAGCATCGTCATCTAACCAGTGTCAAACAAGCAAATATTTATCAATTTCATAATTAATGAGTTATGAGAAGGAATGGTTTTCAATATGTAGTGCTCAGACTGATTTTGCTTCAATATGTGGCTTCACATCACGAAACAATCGGCGAATGACGACTTCAATGCTAGCCGGTAAATCTTGGGCAGCTCTCTGGATTTGGTTTGCTTGCCACTCTATCCGCTGTGCCCAAGACCTTGTTTCAGGTAAAGCGATATAAGCTTGAGGTTCTGATATCAGGACCCCTTTGAGCAAATAGACTAAAATAAGAACGACAAGAATTCGCCATAAAAAACGCAATGGATATACCATCCTTTCAGAACAAGATATATCCATAGTCTAACCTTCTTATTATATTTTAAGCCTTGCTCTCTCTAATTCAGACCAAAAGTCCTCAGAAAATCTGAAAAGGGGTTCAAAAAAATCACGTGCAGTCTGGGTATATAAGTATTCATGATAATGGCACACTCGCTCATGGTAGAATTCTTCGGCGGAGTGAGGACCAAAAAAAGCCTTTCCTTCTTTGCCTGCCCATGCAAAGAGTCGTGCCATCCCCATGGGTCCGACGAAATCAAGCTTATCGGCATCATATAAAATTCTAGCTTCAAGAGTCCCTGGCTCATATCCCTCACGAGAATGGGAAAGTATAGCCTCTTTCACCCGTTCGATGACTGAATTAGAATAACCACCCTTTTGCAAGATTCCACTTGCAAGTGCGGAGCTACTTTCAGCATGCGTCCTAGCCACCGTTCCCGATCGACCAATATCGTGAAGAATAGCTGCTAGTTCAACAATCAAAGAATCTGCCCCTTCTTTTGCAGAGATTTGTTTACCCCATTCTCTCACTCGAAGTGCATGCCCTAAATCATGGGCAGGATCTTTACGGGCATATATTCCTTGCACGGCCTGTATTACTGTTCCTAACGGATCCTGATTAATCTCAATCACTAATTTCACCCCCGGCTTGAGTCCGGCTTAGTATATAAAATGCTTTCAAATTGAAGGATTGAACTCTTAGGGAGATTCTTTCCATACCTTGCCATGAGCATGTTCGCTGGATGTGCAAGAATCTCCTCCTCATCGGTATCCTTTACTACCATTCCCACAGGAGACATTATGCGACGCATTAGCTCTCGGTATTCCCACACACGGAGTCCTGTCTTTTCCAAATCCCAATGCCAGTAGTACTCAGTAGCTATCACTAAGTAGTTCTCCATGATCGGATCAGAAAAGGCAACCTCCAGAAGTCGTCGGCCCACACCGTACTGTCTAACTCGCGGGGACACTTCGATAGCACCTAATTCTAAGACTTCTCGTGGGCCTCTTGACCATCTCTCAAAGGAGTCAGGAGGATGAAAGGTTACATAGCCCATTATCCGCGATGCAACATGAGCGAGAATAACTCGACCGTCCGGTAGCTTACAAATCTCTTCTAAGGCTTCCTTCTGCCTTTTAGGGGGGCGAAATGTACGCAATCCATCATCCATAGCAAGCTGAGCGACTACTTCTGCCTTCACAGGCCCTACTATGGTCAATTCTCCATCTGATGTGGAAATGAACTGACTTTTCACGGCCTGATCCCTATCGACCTGCTCCACGATGAGTCCCCCTAACGGAAAACCTTAAAGATTATTCATTAAGATTATAACGTTTGACTTTATTGTAGAGTGTAGCTAAAGAAATATTCAACGCCCTAGCCGCTCTTTTCTTCCCTTCAAGGGAAAAACCATAACGCTCCAAAGCACCTCGCAGGAGTATTTCTTCCATGCGTTCGAGAGGCATTACTCCGTGAGTGAATGCTCCCTCCGTATCAGATGAAATGAGATTTTCCGCGAGATGACGTTGTGTAATATGCGATTCATTCGATACTATTATAGCACGAGTAATAACCTGTTCCAATTCTTCCACGTTGCCCGGCCAACGATAGGACAGAAGAATCTGTTCAGCCTGAGGCGTTAGACCTTGAACGGACTTCCTTAACTTTAAATTCAAAACGTGTATATAGTGTTTTACTAAGGGCAGAATATCTTCTTTTCTTTGACGCAAAGGAGGAATGGCGATTTCCCACTGACTTGCATAGCGATACAACCCCTTATCAAACGCTTTATCCACCATTAACAGATGGACATTGAGCGATGAACTGAGAAAGATACGAATGTTTTTAGATTCTAACGCTTGGATAATATCAAAAAGCTGTGCCTGCTCGTCGAGACTTAGACTTGTGACCTCACGAAAGTATATGCACCCCCCAGTCAGAGTATTAAATGAGTCTAGATCAAAGTTTGGGCTAATCATCTTGTGGATCATTCCATTCCCCTCGGCGCAATCCACAATGAAGAAGGGTTTGGCTGAGCGCTGGCTTTCAAGATGGAGATAGCATGCCAATAAAAGCTTACCCGTGCTGGTTTCCCCTTGAAACATTACGGGGTCACTTTCTCTTGCAGCTTTCTTACACCCCTCTAAAGCTTGGCGTATTCCCTTACTTTCCCCGATAATGTTAGGCTGCTGTGTCAATGATTGAATCAGGTACGTCGGCATATCTATCCCCCTCAAAAAGATGTCTCTCTATAATGGATTTCTGCTTCTAATACATTTAATTATTTCTATTGTATACTATAACAGGTAATAACTAAAGAACATTTTATAATTTACTTGAAAATGCTTGCAGAATGCTTCTAAAATCAAAGGCCACGGAATGGCGTTATTAAAACTTCCATTCCGTGGCCTTTACATAACATTGATTTGAAATCATTCGAACATGGATTAACTATGTTGCCAACTTTGGAGATACCGCTCTTGTTCGTTTGTAAGCGTATCGATGCTTAACCCCAGAGTATCAAGTTTAAGTTGCGCAACTTTTCGATCCATCACGTCAGGAACCGAATAAACCTTCGGTTCGAGGTTCCCCTGTAAGGTAGCCAAGTAGTGTAGTGCAAGTGCTTGTAAGGCGAAGGTCATGTCCATAACTTCGGCAGGATGCCCATCACCAGCCGCTAGATTAACGAGCCTTCCTTCAGCCAAGAGATAAATCTTTCTTCCATCTTGGAGAAGGAACTCTTCGATGTTATTACGAACTTGACGACGACTTTGAGCCATGGACTCTAACTGTGTTTTATTGACTTCGACATCAAAATGACCTGCGTTAGAGAGTATCGCACCGTCCTTCATCACTTTAAAATGCTCTTCAGTAATTACATTTTTGTTTCCGGTTACGGTAATGAAGAAATCACCCTGACGAGCCGCGTCAACCATGGGCATAACTTCATACCCGTCCATCCAGGCCTCATTGGCTCTAATCGGATTCACTTCACAAACGATCACACGGGCGCCGAGACCTTTAGCCCGAAGTGCAACTCCTTTACCACACCATCCGTAGCCAGCAACACACACCGTCTTTCCTGCAACAACAAGATTCGTTGTGCGCATAATCCCATCCCACACGGATTGTCCAGTACCATAACGATTATCGAATAAATATTTCATCTCTGCATCATTCACAGCAATCATGGGGAAGGACAATTCTCCATTCTTCTCCATAGCGCGCAATCTAAGGATTCCCGTGGTTGTTTCCTCAGCTCCGCCGAGCACCTTACCCAAGAGTTCACGTCTTTCTTTATGAATCGTGGAGACTAAATCTCCACCATCATCAATGATATAATCAGGCCTAAAGTCAAGGGCTTTATGGATATGCTGATGATACTCCTCATCTGTTGCACCGTGCCAAGCATGGGCATGAACCCCGCTCGCTACTAGAGCTGCCACTACATCATCTTGTGTGGATAGAGGATTGCTTGCCACTACGGTCACTTCTGCTCCGCCCGCTTGAATCACTTTTGCCAAGTAAGCGGTTTTTGCTTCCAAATGTAAGCAGATAGTTACCCTTTTTCCTTTAAACGGGAGTTCGCGCTCAAATTCCTTCCTTAAGGTGTTCAAAACAGGCATATGAGCTTGAACCCATTCAATTTTCAGTTGACCTTGGGGAGCAAGTTGAATATCTCTTATCGTTGATTCCATATCATCCCGGCAGAAGCCAGAACACCACCTATCCTACTATTTTTTCTCTTCTGCCTTCTTAATTTCTTCAGTCAACCGTTCAGCGATCTTATCAAAATTCTCGGATTGATAGTCCTCGATTTTACCTAGATCAGATAGACTTGATAAGACGGGATCAAGAGGCAATTGCCCTAAGTAGGGGATTTCACTGTCTTGGGCTTCCTCTTCCCCTTTAGGTTTCCCGAAAACTTCAATCCGTTGATCACAATCTGGGCACGAAACATAGGCCATATTTTCAACCAGTCCGTAGATTGTAGCTTCATATCTTCTTACCATCTTAATCGCTTTCCGCACAATCATTCCAGCCAATTGTTGTGGACTTGATACAATGACCACCCCTGCAATCGGCATCGTTTGGAAGACCGTAATGGGCACATCTCCCGTCCCAGGTGGCATATCGATGAGTAGATAATCCAGTTCTCCCCATACAACATCCTTCCAGAATTGTTGAATAAGTTGTGTAATAATCGAGCCTCTCCAAATCACTGGATCATCTTCATTTTCAAGCATTAGATTCAAGGACATAATCTTAATGCCGTTTCTGGTTTCCGGAACTATAACGCCCACGTTGTTCACGTTGGCCTTTTCTGTTACTCCGAAAATTTTGGGAATGCTCGGGCCAGTGACATCGGCATCTAAAATGCCGACTTTATATCCCTGTCTCATCAGGCTAACAGCTAACATTCCAGTGACGGAGGATTTACCAACTCCACCTTTGCCGCTCATTACAGCAATGACTTTGCCGATATGACTAGCCTTTTGAGCTTCAGTTAACTCAGGTTCTGTCGAACAGCTCCCAGTCGTACATGTACCTGCAGCAGAGCAAGATCCACACGCTTCACCCATTGATATCCACCCTTTCTTCAAAGAACAAGCTATTCCCCTATGGGGTATATACCTCAATTTTGTCCTTTAGTATCTTCTTTGTCAAGAGACTCTTCAAGAGACTCTTTTAATCGTTTTAAGAACACCCTTGCCCCCACGAACAAGGATGATGACTACAATAGTTCTTCTAGCCTATCTACAAGCCCCTTAAAGACTTGGAGAGCTTCCCTAACAGGAACTGGGGTTTCCATATCTACTCCCGCTTTTCGCAAAAGTTCTATAGGGTAGTCCGAGCTTCCGCTGGATAAGAAGGTGATATATCGTTCAACAGCCGGTTCGCCTTCATCTAGAATCTTACGTGCTAAAGCGGTTGCCGCCGAAAAGCCCGTCGCATATTTATAGACATAGAAGGCATTGTAAAAGTGAGGTATCCTCGCCCACTCGATAGCAATCTGTGGATCCATAACAACCTCAGGACCATAATAATCTGAATTGAGCTTCAGATATTCGCTTGATAATAATTCCGAAGTAAGGGATTCACCCTGTTCTACTAAAGCGTGAGTCCTCTTCTCAAACTCAGCAAACATCGTCTGACGGAATATCGTACCTCTGAATTGCTCGAGGTAGTGATTCAATAAATACGCTAACAATTTCGGATCTTCCGTGGTCTTCAGCAAATGCTCCATGACGAGAGCCTCATTGAGTGTGGAAGCAACTTCAGCTACAAAGATGGTGTACCCAGCATAAAGGTGGGGCTGGGTATGGTTTGAAAAATAGGAATGTAGAGAGTGTCCCATTTCATGGGCAATTGTAAACATGGAATCCAGAGTGTCTTGGTGATTCAAAAGGACAAAAGGATGAGAACGGTAGGTCCCCCAGGAATATGCTCCACTCGTTTTTCCCTGATTCTCATAGACATCTATCCAGTGGGAATCAAATCCCTCCTTCAAGATTCGAAGATATTCTTCCCCTAAGGGCTTGAGGCCCTCAGTACACATTTCGAGCGCTTCCTGATAGGGAATTTCCATCTTTACCTCGGGAACGATCGGTACGTAGATATCATACATATGAATTTCGTCAAGCCCTAAGACCTTTTTCCTTAAGCTTACATAACGATGCATCTCAGGAAGAAACTCCCGTACGGTCTCAATCATAGAATCATAAACCGCCAGTGGGACGCGATCATCATTCAGTGAGGACTCAATTGCGGAAGGATAATGACGTGCTTTCGCGAAGAAGACATCTCCCTTTACATTCGAATTATAAGTCGCAGCCCAGGTATTGATTTGTTTTTGGTAGGTTTCATAAAGCGTCTGAAAAGCATCTTTACGAACGCGTTGATCTGCACTTTCCATAAACTGTATGAAATTCCCTTTGGTAAGTTCGACGTCTTGGTTCTTTTCATCTTTGATGCTTGGGAATTTTAAATCCGCATTATTGGCCATTCCAAAAATTGTACTCGGGGCTTCTGCTAGCTCTCCAATTTCCGCGAGCAATTTCTCTTCCGCGGGGCTTAGGACATGCTCCCGTTTACGCACGATGTCATCTAAAGCGTGATCGTACAGTTCCATCTTGG
Organism: Desulfitobacterium elongatum; assembly: GCF_055378975.1. Taxonomy (NCBI): domain Bacteria; kingdom Bacillati; phylum Bacillota; class Clostridia; order Eubacteriales; family Desulfitobacteriaceae; genus Desulfitobacterium; species Desulfitobacterium elongatum. The sequence continues at coordinate 3,101,454 of NZ_AP038772.1, forward strand.
AATTCGCTTTTCGGAATTCCTGCAACGTTCCCTCTGGCAAGGCAAGCATTTCCGGAATGATGAAAGCAAGCGCACTCCCTACTTTAACAGAGAGAGCCCCTGCTCGATCGGTCATGGCTTGATAACGCGACACCCGATTGTCTTCATCACGATGCATTCGTGCATAGGTATAGACTTCTCCCATGCTTTGACCGATTTGATCCATCCACTCAAAACAGGCAACGAGGGTCTCAGCGTTATCACCCAAATGACCTTTAAATTCTCCTGCACGACCTAGAAGTTTCTCCACATGAGCAAACTCCTCTTCCCAGGCTTGATCACTGGGGAAAATATCCTCGAGACGCCATTTATACTGTTCGGGGACATCCGAACGAGATTTTAATTTTGCTTGTTCCACTTTATTCCCTCCTGTGCGAGCTCATACTTTACCTGATTATTATACACAGCAGAAGGAAAAATTACCAAATTCCATACGACTTTTAAGAATCAAAAAAAAGTCGCGTCGATTCAGTTTTTCAGACTGACTCGACACCACTTCTTTACTCATTCTATTTTACCTTTTACTTAACCCATTTTGAATAAGGAAATCGGCCCAAATTTGAATTAAAATAGTTTGGATGGGTTGTGATCTCGGATTCCGAGTCGATCCACTCAGGAAATTCTATCGGGTAATCCAAACGAGGGAGTTCCACATCTGCCGTTATTAGCCCTAGATTTTCTCCTTGGTAAACATCCACTTCCCAAGTGAGGTCGGAATAGGGAATTCGATAACGAACTTTCTCGATTACAGGATAAAGAGCAAGTGATTTCATCGTCACTTGTTCCTCAAGAGATACAGGCTCTTTCTCCGTTTCAAGCTCAAAGCGGCTTCCATCACTGTTCAGACGTTTGATGGTCAAAATTATTTTGCTATTCACGATTCGGAATCGAATGGACGGCTCCTCAGATAAGTATCCCTGAATCATTCGCAGCCCAGATCCCATATCGGGTAAATATTCAGGGCGAACCAAGAATTTACGTTCAATTTCTAGAGCCACACGTGCGCACTCCCATCAGATAAAAAGTGAAACAGACAGCGTACGTACCACTGCCTGTTTCTGCCACCTCGTCCACCTATCTCCCAGGAAGGTTCCCCAACCTTCCATTCCTTATTCTAACGTTCTTAAAACGTTTCCGCAAGTTCTAACCTTGAAATTTTCGATTCTACTTAGACTAATATTTTAGTTCACAAAACATTTTACTCTAATTCTTGGAAAATGCTTTTCATCTCTGTTGGTTCCTGTTATAATTGTAAAAATTATGATTTATAAAATAAGCAAAGACGATGAAAGAGAGCATACGTTGAACCAGACCTTCAGGGAACTAAAGCCACCGACTGAAAGCTTTAGTGGTTACTGGAAACGGACCTTCACTCTGGAGTTGCGTTCTTGAATAGAGTAGGGAACGCCGGATGCTTCCGTTATAAAGCTTGGTTCTATTATGGACCAATGAAGAGGCTGTTTAACAGCAAAAAGGGTGGTACCGCGAGGCTTATCTCGTCCCTTACCAGGGATGAGTAAGCCTTTTTTTATTACCCTAAATAGCCCTAAGACCCGGAAGCGGAGCTTCTCGCACAGGACGAAAGCCGTCATAGGGTTTCGGCCTTAGCTAGCGTAGCCACCCGGTTCACTTCAGGTATTACCCTAAGGTTTGGCGAAGCTCCTACAGAAGCGAGTTTGCCAGCCCTGGAGCGCTGAGTGAACGGATGTGCGAGAAGCTACACGACCTAAGCTTCACATCAATTAAAGGAGGTAACATTCTATGTATAAGATTGGTTATCTAGGCCCCAAGGGCAGCTTTTCCGAAGAGGCACTCCAACTTTTCCTTGCTACACATGCTGAAATCTCTCAACCCCCCATTGATCTCCTTCCTTTTAACACTATTCCCAAACTTCTCTTAGCCTGTAATAACCAGGACATCGATTCTGCTTTTGTTCCACTTGAGAATTCCACCGAGGGGCAAGTCGGTGTTACGATGGATATGCTCGGACAAACAGATAACATCTATATCACTCGGGAATTCATCCACCCTGTTGATCAGTGCTTAATTACTCCCGAACCGTTGGAACTACATCAGATTCAGCGTGTTTATTCTCATGAGCAAGCTCTTGGACAATGTCGAGACTTCCTTGAAACACATCTTCCCCAAGCCGAGCAGCTCGTCTGTCTGAGCACTGCGGAAGCGGCTCGAAAGATTTCAAGTGTACGCGAAAACTGGGCAGCCATAGGCCCACGTCGGGCTGCAGAGCTTTATCATTTGCATTGCCAGGTTGAAAAGATTCAAGATATCATGCTCAACGCCACCCGTTTTATTTTTGTCGGGCATAGTCTATCCGAGATGAGCGGGGAAGATAAAACCTCTCTTTTGGTCATTACCGATAATTCTCCTGGATCCTTATATCGCATCCTTCAAGAATTTGCCTTGCGCAAAATTAATTTAAGCCGAATTGAATCCCGACCCTCAAAAAAAAAGCTGGGAGAATACGTTTTCTTCATCGATGTCGATGGCTACGTCTTTTCTCCCGCTATTCAGGAAGCTCTCTGGGCTTTAAGGGACAAGAATGTGAGTACAAAGCTTCTGGGGTCTTATCCGAAGGCTAAGACGAATGAGACGGTGTTCTAGAGCCAAGGGGCTACACTTAACGTTAATTATTGGAACAGATGAATTATTAGCAAACAAGACCTTAAAACTACAAGGGGTTTCATTTAGAGTTAAAAACCTCTAAATGAAACCCCTTGTAACTTTATTGATCAAATCCATAGTGCCATCACACGTATGCATTGTAGATTGCATTAGCCCAGATAAACCTTCTGGATCAACTCTGGGATATCCTCAGGAGTCGTTTTCTCCAACCCATAAACTGGCTTATTCTCAAGCCCTTGTAAACCCTTCGGAATTCCCCAGCCTGTGAGCTCGCTGAGCTTCGCCAAGTTATCCCATTCATTTTCCGTGACCTGGGAGGGATCAATCCCTTCCAAAACAGTTCGAGCGAACTTAAACGGGCTTGCCGTTGAGGCGATAATAGTATACGTACTATCTCCGGTCTTCTTCAGGTAATCTTGATAGACCTTGACAGCAACTGCAGTATGAGGGTCAAGCACGTAGGAATGCTCCTGGTAGGTATTCCTGATGACTTCAAGCACCTCTTCCTCGCCTGACCATCCTGCCTTAACGTAATGTCTTGCCTTAGCTAAGGTTTCGGGATCCACAGTGAATTTTCCCTTCTCCTGGAGCTCACTAAACCACTGTAGAATTTTTTCCGTATCCCTACCCGAGATGTCATAGAGAAAGCGTTCGAAATTACTGGAGATGAGAATATCCATAGAAGGTGAGGAGGTTAAATAAAACGACCGATTTCGGTCATATACTCCGTTCTCGAAGAAATCCGTTAAAACGTTATTTTCATTGGAGGCACAGATAAGGTCTTTAATCGGTACACCCATCTCTTTTGCATAATAAGCTGCTAGGATATTTCCAAAGTTACCCGTCGGTACCACGACGTTCATCGGTTGGCCGGATACAACACTACCCACCTCTACGGCCTGACTATAGGCCCAAACATAGTAAACAATTTGAGGTAAAAGTCTTCCCCAATTTATTGAATTCGCCGAGGAAAAAGCAATATGTTGGTTCTCAAATTTCGTTCTTAGACTTTGACTCGCAAAAATCTCTTTCACTGCGGATTGACACTGATCAAAGTTCCCATAAACAGGTACAACCCGCGTATTCACCCCATCCGTGCTCGTCATCTGCCGTTCTTGAACGACACTCACTCCGCTTTCAGGATAGAAGACCATGATTTCAGTTCCTGTAACGTTTTTAAACCCTTCAAGTGCTGCTTTGCCAGTATCCCCAGAAGTCGCAACAAGGATGAGCACTTTCTCTGTTCCACTTAAGGCTTTAATGCTTTCGCCAAGTAAATAAGGCAAAACTTGTAAAGCCATATCCTTAAAGGCTGAGGTTGGACCATGCCATAATTCTAAAATGCCCATCTTCCCCACCTTCACGAGTGGAGCTGGATTATCAGAATCAAACACTTGATCATTATAGATCGAAGCCGCTTGATCTAATACCTCTTCAGGAAAATCCGGAAGATATAATTGGAAAATACGTTTGGCCAGCTGTGGATAGGTTAAACTCTTTAACTCTTCCCAATCTATCTTCGGTTTATCTTTTGGAACAAAAAGCCCTCCTGTCGGTACCATACCGAGCGAGATAGCTTGCATTCCTGTCTGATCTGAATAATTTCCTCTCGTGCTTTCGTACACACGCTTCCCTCCCAAGACGTTATTCCGAATTTATTCGCCAACAAAGGACAAATTTCCTTCTCCCGTATACATTTTGTACTGTATACATATTCTCTACGTATTATCCTTCGTAATTCGGCAGGAAACATCTGTACTCTGTTGGAATTAATCAGGATGGAGATGCTAAAATATAAGTAAACGATTAATGGGCAAGGAGAGAGTAGACATGGGCATCGAAGAAACTACACATCGTCAATATCGCCAGACCCTCATTTTAGGCTTGATTAAGTTGGTCGAAGATTTGTTCCCTACCGAGAAGCTAAAAATACCTTATTCTATCTTAGACGGGATTTACTGCGAATTAGAAAACTCTCCACTTTCCTCTAGAGAAGTTGCCCAGATTGAAATACAACTCCAGCAATGGGTTGACTCGAATCCATCCTTTACTTTTTCCTTAGAAGACGATGGTTTTTTTTACTGCAAGGTATGCGATGTCCAGATCAAATCCCTTTATCCCCCCATACAACCGAACGGGCACTTTCTTCCCTATACCTTGATTTACTATCCACCAGGATTTATCCTCCTTTTTTCAAATCCAGATCATCCCAATGAACTTCCTCCTTTTATTCCGCCGGAAAAACTCGCTGCGACTTTCTTAGAGTCCAAGCGTTGGGTAGAAAACCTACATCTGGATGAAGTTTCAGATGTCAACCAGATTGTCAAAGAAGGTCATTTTAACGAATTGATTAGTCTAGCGGAAGCGTTACACGAAAAGAAAGTTTCGATGATAGCAGACCGCATTCTTCAGCAACGCAAGAATGTCCGAATCATATTAATCTCAGGGCCTTCTTCCTCGGGAAAGACTACGTTTGCTCAACGTTTATCGACTCAACTTCGGGTCAATGGCCTTAGACCTGTCGCTTTATCCCTCGATGATTACTTTTGTGCACGAGAAGATACTCCATTGGATGCTTTCGGTCAGCACGATTTTGAAGCTTTAGAAGCGCTTGATCTCCCTTTACTCAACGAACACGTCAAAGCACTTATCCATGGTGAAGAAATAGAATGCCCTATCTATGATTTCGTGAGTGGACACCGTAAGCTCAAGGGGAAAAAAATGAAACTAGAGTCCGACGAAATTCTGGTCATGGAAGGAATTCATGGGCTTAACCCCCGCCTCCTTCCCTTACTTGAACGTAATCAACTCTTTAAAATTTATGTCAGTGCTCTATTCCAACTTAACATCGACTCTTATAATCGGGTTCCAACGACAGATGTTCGCCTGATCCGTCGCTTAGTCAGAGATGATAAATTCCGTGGAATCGCCCCCGAAAAAACCCTCAATCAATGGGCAAGTGTTCGCCGTGGAGAGAATGCAAATATCTTCCCCTATCAAGAAGAAGCCGATGTCATGTTCAACTCAAGTCTTCTTTATGAGCTCAATGCGCTTCGGGCCTATGCTGAGCCACTGCTCGTTTCTATCCCCATCGATCACCCACACCATTCAACGGTAGCCCATCTGTTAAGGCTCCTCCATCACTTTGACCCACTAGATATCTCTAAAGTCCCCTTCAACTCAATCCTGAGAGAATTCATTGGTGGTGGGATTTACACCCTCTAGCCTTTATCTGGGTCTAAACGATTACCTGCTCATGAATAGATTATTGTAAGGGACTAAACGGAAGAGGGGCTGACGATTGCCACATAAGTGCAAAGGTCAGCCCCTCAGCTTTTGGTTATTTCTTTTCGCTCGCAAGGACTCCTGCAGTTGCATAATTTTCTTTCGCCATATCACGAATGATGATTGTGACGTTTTCTGGCTTAGCACCCGCTGATTCAACAATAGCTTGTGTCACCTTTTCTACCATAAGCTTTTTTTGTTCAAGCGTACGTCCTTCGAGAAGTTCAATCTGCACGATTGGCATGTAGGTCACCTCTTCTTTCTTTGTCAATTTATCTGATGGCTAAGGCCATCAACCAAACATTAACTGGAATGAACTCCACCTAATGTAAGTCTCTTTAAAGAGTATTGCTTCTTGCATTTACCTCAATGCTAAACGGATATCCCTTCTCCTTAGCTCTGATAAGAAGAAGGTTCGGTTCAGCTATAAAACGTTCTTTTTCCTTTTTCGCGAAACGCTTCAAGAAGGCTTCCACCTGAAGGGCTTGACTCTTATTTTCCACCGTCCAGGCCTGCATAAGGGCGACTGGCCTACGTCCTCGAGTATATTTTGCACCTTTTCCTTCGTTATGTTCTACTATTCTTCGTTCAAGCCGGGGGGTTGAGCCCGAATACAAGGTATTATCTGCGCAACGAACGATATAGACCCAGTACACGTACGACTCCTAGTCCGTTGCTGGCCAGAGTTCTAGTTCTGGTTTCTCAGGCAATAACCCTTCCTCATAGCAAAGCGAAAAATAGCGATTCAACCCTTCTTGTAAATCAGGTCCAAACTCATACTTAAATTGTGCAAAATAATCAAACCAGAACTCGGTCGTTCCTCCAAGCATTGAAACGCAAGTCTCAACCACGGTGTCCATATTCTTTAAGGCGTGTTTTTTCGATTCCTGAAGAAGTAAGTGAACTTCACGAAGCTCTTTATCTTTTTCCAAAATCAATCGTTTGGGAAAAGCCCAAACTGAATAGGTCATAGAACATCCCGTGTGATTGAACCATTCCTGCCCCAAGTCAAAGATATGAAGCTTTGGACGACTAGCTGCTGCGCGAATCGCACGATCAGCAATCAATAGTCCTGCATCAGCTTCCTGTAGCATTTCCTCAAGCCCAGCATCCATGGTAATATAGTGTGGAGAAACCTCATGAAATCGATGTAAAAGAATTTTTAACAGATTGACCGAGGTGGCGGACTGACTCGTAAGAGCTATATTCTTCCCGTTCAACTCGTCAAGCGGGTATTTCGAAAATAGGAGAATTGAACCCACACGTCCCCTTGTCGAGACCGATAAATTCGGTAGAATATAGTAATCACGCCAATGCTGACCATATGAGAAGGCGCTAATAGGAGCCGCATCGATACGACCCTCCGCCAGCATTTCATTATGCCCCGTGGGTTCCGCCGTTACCCAATCAAGCAACTTATGCTGGCGGGGGAGGTAATAAAACATGGGAAGCATATTAGTATTTGGGTTATGTCCAATACGTATCAAGGATAGGACCTCCTAGCGGACTGTATTATGTAGCTCACCGATGCCTTTGATTTGAATACTGATATTATCTCCAGAGCTCATAGGACCAACGCCTTCAGGAGTTCCAGTCATTATTATGTCCCCAGGATAGAGCGTCATAATCTGAGAGATATAGCTCACAAGCTTTGGAACGGAGCTAATAAAATACTCGGTATTCGAAGATTGTTTGACATCGCCATTTAACACGGAGCAAATTTCCAAGTTGCTAGGGTCAAGGTCTGTAACAATGCAGGGGCCGATCGGGCAGAATGTATCGAAGCCTTTACTGCGAGTCCATTGTCCATCTTTACGTTGTAGATCACGAGCGGTAACATCATTTCCACATGTGTATCCAAAGATTGAATCTAAGACTTGATCCTCTGAAACGTCCTTCAAGGTTTTGCCGACAACGACAACAAGCTCTGCTTCATATTCGACTTGGTGACTCATTTTGGGTAGGATGATCTCCTCTTCGGGTCCAATCAATGTCGTGAGCGGTTTGAGAAAGATTACAGGATCTTCGTGAAGTGTATGCCCTAATTCTTCGATATGTTTTGCATAATTCAAGCCGATACAGATAATTTTACTCGGCTGGACCGGAGTTAATAATTTTACTTCCTTCAGCTTTACCGCTTCTTCTGTTCGCTTATAACCCTCGTCTAAAAAAGAGCGATCGAGAATAAACACGTTTTCGCCCTCGACCTCTCCAAAGCACACCTCTTCGTTCCATAAAAACCGGACAAACTTCACATGTATTTCTCCTTTCAACTTATGATTCTAAAGATCTTCAAGGTAAGTTAAATGTCTATTCGACTCTTTTTAACTAACTCCTTCTCAGGATCGGCAAAGGCATACCAATAAAATATACTTGCCACGAGATAAAGAAATGCCGTCACGAAATAGGGTACACTATATCCCATTGTACCCATAAGCCATCCTCCTATGCTCACACTCATCGCCCGGCTCAAATTTTGAGCCACTCCCATCAGACTCGAGACCGTTGCCCTTAAGGGAATCGGTGTAATTTCCATGATAAAACTTCCACTGATGGGATTATTCATATTCATTAAAATATTTCTGAGTATATAAGATAGGATAACGATTTCGATCGATTGCGGAATAGCGATCATAAGGAGCAAGGGAATTGAAACCAGTTGAAAAAAGACAACTGAACGTACTTTTCCCATAGAAAGCATGAGAAAGGGAGCAAGAAGCCCTGAAAGAGCCATCCCCATTTGAGAGACAGACATCACCGTTCCGACCAAAGTAATAGAGGCATTTAACTTTTGAGAAAGAAAAATATTAAAAAAAGGAATAACTAACCCTGCACCTAAACCAATTAAAAAGTTATAGATAAAGACATTCTTGGCAATTTTTGAATGCTGCAAGGCACTTATAAATTCCTTGGGGTGCATCGCTTTACCGTATCCCACTTCTTTTTGCTCGACAAGTGAAAAGGCAAGTAAAAAGGCGATAAAAGGCAATAAGGCAAAGCTAAGTAAACTCCAATGTGATGTTAGCCAATCAGGAAATTGCCCTGCCATAAGGCTTCCTATGACCTGAGCAGCCATCGTAAGTGAATAGTTTAGACTAAATAAATAAGCCTGCTCTCCTGCAGGACTATTCTCAGCGAGTATAGGCATTGTTACGGTAGCAAGCATTCCTTGACCGCTTCCGAAAAGAAAAGAAAAACCTACAGTCATCGAACCGATTGGAGAGATTGCTTGTCCTATAAGCCCTACGCTTGTCAGGGCAAGGGCAAGGAGCAAAACCTTTTTTCTCCCCCATAAATCCGCTAAAAGTCCAGCAGGCAAAGAAAATATTCCTGTTCCTAATAAGCCAATTGCTAGAATGTTGCCTAGAAACTGCTCACTATGGCCGGCTTGGATAACAGTTATACCAAAGAGGACGCTAAACGCTCCAGTCCCGAGAGCTGTAAAAAAGGAAGCCAAAAGAAATCGTTGTGCATTTCGTGAATCAATTCTAAATAGACGGCTAAACGCCATAACTTCACCTTCTTCGTGATCCGAAAATTATTCTAGCACGTGAAGGAGGAAAAGAATAGCATTTTCTTCTAACCTAAGGGAGGGTATTATGAATAACACGAATGAAAACCCGGATTACAAACAAAGCTTGGAAACGTCTAAAAGCATGCTACGGCTTCTAGAAGACACCTACCCTGACGCCCATTGCGAACTCAATTTTTCAAATCCTTTTGAACTTCTCATTGCAACCATTCTTAGTGCTCAAGCCACCGACAAAAAAGTGAACCAGATTACGGAACGGCTTTTTAGATATTACAAAACACCCGAAGATTTCTTGACATTAAGTCTATCGGAGATGGAGAAGGCTATAAAAGAGATTGGGCTCTATCACAATAAAGCAAAGAATATCTTAGCGACCTGCCGCATCTTAGTTGAAAAATTCGCAGGTGAGGTTCCTCACGATTTTCAAGCGCTCACTGAGTTGCCGGGAGTCGGTAGAAAAACCGCGAATGTCGTTTTAAGCAATGCTTTTGGAGTTCCTGCACTTGCGGTAGACACACATGTCTTACGTGTATCCAATCGCTTAGGCCTGGCGATAGGAACGAATCCTGACTCTATCGAAAAACAATTGATGAGCCTTATTCCCCGTGAAAAATGGAGTCATGCTCATCATTTGCTCATATGGCACGGACGAAGAACGTGTGCCGCCCGAAATCCTAGATGCCAGGATTGTACACTATTATGCTTATGTCCAAGCGCTAACTTAGAACCTCAGTGATGAAAAGTGTACGACAATCTACCATATTATATTCTTTGCCATGAGCGCCATTAAAATCAGCATCCTCATATACACGAACCACAGGGCGAGCGGGGATACTGGGATTTTGATCCACTACGACACCGATTTCTCCCGTGTTCAAACGAACAGTAATCCCGGTTGGGTAAGCAGCGATATTTCTTAAAAACATGCGGATCGGTTCGAGAGGAAAAACTTTCCCCACCAGACCCATAAGTACTTCGCAGGCTTCGTGGGGCATAACCCTCTTGAGCTCGCTATGATCCGATGTGAGTTTGTCGTACAAATCGGCGATGGCTACGATCTGGGCTAAAGGATGAATCTCCCCTTCCTTTAGCTGACGTGGATAGCCGGTTCCATTGATGTACTCGTGGTGCTGAAAGGCAATATGAGCCACAACTAAACTGAACTCTTTACGTTTTCGAAGATCTTCAAAGCCTAAAGTCGTATGTGTTTTTACTTGTTCTTGTTCGGAAGGGGTTAATTCTTCGATATTATTGAGTAAGTTTGGCGGGAGATGAACCATACCTATATCATGAAGTAAGGCGCCAGTGGCCAGAGTTTCTAGCTTCTCTGAATCCAGATGCATCACCTTGCCAAGGACTGTAGAGAGAACGCATACATTCACCGAATGAGCAAATGTATGATTATCACGGCTTCGGATATCCATCATGTTGACAAGTATATCTTTTTTAAACATTAGTTCTTCGACAATCTTGTTAATGACATTTTTTAACTGGAAGCCATCCATGTCTTTCCCGAGGCGAACCGCTTGTGTGCTCTGTTCGAGGACTTCCATCGCCTCTCGACGATGTTCTTCACTTATTACGTCTTCGACAACTACATCATTAAAGCGCTGGTCTTCGATATAGACGATAGAAATTCCCATATCACGAAGCTTGCTGATAAAAAGAGGCGTGAGTTTAACCCCTTTTCCAAGCAGAGTTCTTCCGTTACTTGAGTATATTGTTTTGCCTAAAACATCTCCTATTTTAAGCGAGTTCACACCCACTTGACGCACATGGTAATCCCCTTCCTGCTTGCATACTTGTTGTTTTCATCCTACACTATTTCGAAGGAAATTTAAATCCTTCGCGGAGATTTTGAACGAATGACTATTCTTCTTATTACGGCCTGCCCGATCATTAACCACTTTACGAAATCATCAGATGACAAAAGCAAGCTCTATCAGACAAGTAAATCTTCCATCTGACATAAGTTTCCTTTATACTGAGTAAAGCAGTAATAGAAAAGAGGAAACGCCATGGTTGAAGAACTAATTATAATATGTAGTTTAGGCTTTCTAGCAGCTATGATTGATGCAATTGCTGGCGGTGGAGGCTTAATAAGCCTACCCGCCCTACTTTTAGTCGGTGTCCCTCCACATTTTGCCTTAGGAACGAATAAATTTGCCTCAACCATGGGCTCCTTGGCCAGTTCTATAACCTTTGCGCGTTCAGGGAAGATATCCTTTTCTGTCGTTAAGTGGCAAATTCCCTTTACTCTCATTGGAACATGTTTGGGTGTATGGTCTGTCCTGCATATCAGTTCCGTCTTTTTGAATAAAGCTGTTCCCATTCTTATCTTACTCGTTGGGGTCTACACCTTATTTCAAAAGAACCTGGGATTAGAAGAAAATTTCAAGGGTCTTACTCCCTTGAACAGAGTTTTGGGGTTTGTATTCGCCTTTGCTCTAGGTTTCTATGATGGATTTTTCGGTCCTGGCACTGGCTCTTTTCTCATTTTCGCTTTCATCACTATTTACGGATTTGACTTCCTTACTTCATCAGCCAATGCCAAACTCCTTAATTTTGTAAGTAATCTTGTTTCCTTAATTTTATTTGCCTTTAGTGGTAAGATTCTCTACTCTTATGGAATTCCAATGGCCCTTTTCATGCTTCTTGGCTCTCAAGTGGGTACCCGTTTAGCGATTCGTAAAGGAAGCCAGCTCGTGAAACCCATCTTTATCACCATGTCCTTGCTCGTTGCAGCAAAACTTATCTATCAAGCTCTTTAATCTTTCTTTTGTGAACCTCCATCACTCTTTCCTCTAATGTCTTCTTTCCAGGAACATAATATCTAATGGTTGTTTAGTCTAGAAAAAGCCGCTCAAGGGCGGCTTTTCCTATGTCTCTATTTGAACTCTTTACTGAATGGTTTCTACTTCGGATCCTTAACCCAATCTCCGGGTTTCTCTGGATATCCATCTGGAGCACTCAATATAGGATGTTTTGCATCAGATACCCCAAATATTCGAATACGAATCCAATTGCTCCCCGTACGAGCGCTTATCAAAAGATATCCCTGAGTATCATTTTTGAAACGAAAATCAAGCAGCCCATAAGCCACTGTTGCATCTTGACCCCTGGGAACATAGGCAACCGGAAGGGAATGTGAGTTTCTTTCTAAAGTATGAAGATTCGCCTGCCGTACCGCTTGATAGAGCGTACTTGAATCCTGGCAAATCCCTCCCCCATCGTCGGATACAACCTTATTATCTACAAACATGAGTGCAGGGAGATAGCCCTTTCCCTTTTCCCGCTTTCCGACCGTTTCGTTGAACGAAAATTCACCACCCGGTGGAAGAATTAGACCATCAACCGCTTTGGCAGCCAATTGAACATTATTTACTCGCTCTTTTAGGTTCGGATTAAAATAGGTGGTATAATCCCCCAACTTATCCTTAACCTGTTGAAATTCAGCCGTCGTTGGATGAACCTCAAAGGCATCAACAATGAGGGGAACAGGTTGATCTCCTTGACCTTGACGAAGAGCTTCCCAGGAGGCCTCAAGATTGAGTGTAGCTCCCTCTGATCCCTTTTCAAGAATCAGTTCCCCATTTTCATAGGTAAGGTGGGCAGGTTTTCCTTGGCGATTTGTTATTCGACTAAGCTCCTCCAACTGAGGGAGAATCTCATCCTGGTTTAGCCTTTGTGGGGGTTCCGGAGTTTGAGTTAGACGTTTCATATACTCAAACGCATCCGTGATCCAGTGACCCGTTGCTGGCGAGTACTGATGGTCAACCCAGTTTTCTAATTCGTTATGAGTTTGAGCAAGCTCCAAGGGAAACACCTTTTGCTCATAAACTACAGCACTTGGTATCTCATCCTTAAGGATCCCAACTGCTTCTTCTTCAGTCATACCACTCAAATCTTTTCCCCATATCAATAGACCCTCCGGAGCTTTCGTATGGCCCGCTCCGTATGCAACTGAAGTGCCCAATAGGATGGATAAAAAAAGCTGTCCGAGTATGATTACTAAAAAAACTCCGAATGTTATCCTTGCGCGTAACATAGTGCGGCCGCGACTTAATTCTTATGTAGGTAAGACGTTATTTCCATGAGCTTGTTCCGCGTGACAATCTTACGAATCGTCTCTTCAGTCATTGGCTCACCTGCTGATAACACCTCGCCGTTATCTAAAACGATATCCTTAATTACGGTTTTCCCTAAGAAATACTGAAGTTGGCGCTGCTCAAAGAGATTGAACTCCTCTTCCTCGTTCTGTTGTTCTTCTTGTGAGCCCATTTCAGAGGTTTGCAACGGTTCTTCTGCCAAAACGCCCTGAGAAACAACTTGAGACTCTGCCTTAACTTCAAGAGTTGATGCCGGTTTAAGTCCGAAATCAGGATCACGATCGATGATAAGTAATTCCTTACCATAGGTGATAATTTGCTGGCCCTCAACTTGATGTTGTTCGCCTTTATTATCGGCAAAAACGCACTCCGAAATTTTGCCGGTCACTTCATCGAATAGAATCTCTTGAACTTCGCCAATCAAAGCTCCCTTTTTAGTCAATACTTTTGTACCGATGACAGAAACACCTTGCTTAAGCAGCTCCTGTGCTTCTGCGTTTCGAGAGACATCTTGAACAACCAATGGATTGGGGACGGTCAATGCAAATTCACCTAAGCCAACAATATCGTTAAAGGAAATAACCTTCGCTCCAAAATAATCTGTAGGTTGATCAACAATAAAAAAATCCAAACTACCTGTCTGTGGATTGAGAATAAGCTCTTTTACCGTCCCAACCTGCGTTCCCTCGGATATGCTGATAATACGTAAACCTCTAATTTCTGCACTTGCCTTCAAACTAAATCAATCCTTCCTTTACTTATAAATTCATGGATAACTTTTCATCTTGTAGCCATTCTGCGAGTTTAATACGCCATTCTGGAGGAGCATCGTTAATATATTCATTGATATAAGGGCTAACCTTACTCAACGCTTCCTTAGTGGAATAACCATTCTTCCAGTGCCGATATGATTCGACGATAAGGTAGAAGGCGATATCGAAGGTCGGCTTTCTATCGAGTGCATGGAGGAACCATTCCGCTGCACGGTGATAATTTCCTTCCTCTTTAGCTTGGAACCCCTTCTCAATGATCTCCTCTAGGCTAAATACCTCAACCTCATGGAAGTCACCCTCACTACTACAGGCTACCTCATTAAGTAGCTCTATCTTCTCTAGCAAAGTAGCCTCAGACACCAGCTCTTCTTCTAGCGGAGTTACCTCATTTACGGGTTCTTCTTCCTCTAGCGAAGGTACTTCGTTCACGCACTCTTCTTCCTCTAGCGAAGGTGCCTCATTCACGGGCTCTTCCTCTTCAAGCGAAGGTGCTTCGTTCACGGGCTCTTCCTCTTCTAGCGAAGGTGCTTCGTTCACGGGCTCTTCCTCTTCTAGCGAAGGTGCTTCGTTCACGGGCTCTTCCTCTTCTAGCGAAGGTGCCTCGTTCACGGGCTCTTCTTCTAGCAAAGTTGCTTCGCTCACGAGCTCTTCCTCTAGCGAAGGTGCTTCGTTCACGGGCTCTTCCTCTTCTAGCGAAGGTGCCTCGTTCACGGGCTCTTCTTCCTCTAGCGAAGGTGCTTCATTAACGGGTTCTTCTTCCTCTAGCAAAGTTGCTTCGCTCACGGGCTCTTCCTCTAGCGAAGGTGCTTCGTTAACGGGTTCTTCTTCTAGCAAAGTTGTTTCGCTCACGAGCTCTTCCTCTAGCAAAGTTGTTTCGCTCACGAGCTCTTCCTCTAGCGAAGGTGCTTCGTTTACGGGTTCTTCTTCTTCTAGCAAAGTTGCTTCGCTCACGAGCTCTTCCTCTAGCGAAGGTGCTTCGTTTACGGGTTCTTCTTCTAGCAAAGTTGTTTCGCTCACGAGCTCTTCCTCTAGCAAAGTTGCTTCGCTCACGAGCTCTTCCTCTAGCGAAGGTGCTTCGTTTACGGGTTCTTCTTCTAGCAAAGTTGTTTCGCTCACGAGCTCTTCCTCTAGCAAAGTTGCTTCGCTCACGAGCTCTTCCTCTAGCGAAGGTGCTTCGTTGATTGTGTCTTTCATCTCTAATGAATCGTTCTCTTGGTTCGAGTTTAATCTCCGTCTGATTGCCCATATGCCCCATGTGCAAATGAGTATCCCCCCAGACAGAAGCCCCCATATGAATAATTGTTCTTTTCGTAGGTAGTAAGGAAACATCAGAGAATGAATGCATAGAAGTGAAGTCGCAATTATGACATCCAGCTTCCCTAAGTTAAATCGTTCTGCATATCGTGTCATAAAATAGATAAAGGGGGCACTAACGGCAAATACTGTGATCCAATACGGAAAAATTTTGCTCCCCCCTTAAGATCATTAACTTCCTCGTATATTCGACAGTATTCCTACTTTCTCCTGCTCATATCAAGAATTCAATGCTTATCCTCAAAGAATCAACATAGTCCACAAGAACGCTGTAATCACGGCTGCAAAATACGCGGGTAAAGTGTATTTTACAAGCTGATGAACATCTACTCCAGCAACAGCAGCAGTAACTGCAGTAAACCCCCACGGGATCAATGCTGCACCTGTCCATATCCCGGCGACCTGACCAAGGACGGCTAAAGGAACCGCATCGAGACCTGCCGCTTGACTTAAAGCAACTGAGATCCCCCCTACTAAGGGCAAGGAGGAGAATCCCGATCCATCCATCGACCCTAAAATGGCTACGAGCACGATTAATATCCCAACTGTCCATTTTGAGAGAGGAATCCATCCCGATAAAGAGTAGGCAAAGTCACTAAAAAAACCTAACCCCTCGTGATGGAGAATTTGTTGATATCCTGACTTCGTTCCGAGAAAGAAAAAACTCGACATAATAACGATGGGTGCAAAAACCCCCATAGCAAAACGCAAGCCCTCTTTTATATAATCCATAAAACTAGAGAAGGCACCTTTCCCATCTTTTAGTAAAGTACACAAACAAAGAATGAATAGGGTCACTCCTCCAATCAAAGCACTTGCTCCATCTCCGCGGATCTTCAAAGTAAGGATAAATATCACCGTAATGAGGTAACCGATAACAACACAACTGGCTATCATTCGAATCCGCTCTGGCTTAAGGGGTGACTTTTCAATCGTAACTTTTTTTACATCACGATTGAGTTCCTTTTCTTCAAAGAGGACGTGTTGGGCTTCTTCTTTCTTAAGTAAAAACGCTAAGGTCACCCATCCAGCGACTGCTGCAAATAAACCACTCAACATCACGACCGGAAAAGAAGCGGATATAATAGTATGAACAGGGATCCCCGCCGCCTTGCTTAATAAAGAAGGGGCACCTTGGATTACGAAATCTCCGGCGAGCCCTATTCCCTCTCCAAAAATCGTTAAACTCACTGCAAGGCCGATCGGGTTAATTCCGACCTTAACTAAAGCTGGAACTGCAACAGCTCCCAATAAGCTAATGGCTGGTGTCGGCCAAACAAGCAGGGTTAGAATCCACATACCTATCCCAATAGCCCAATACGCTACCCCGAGAGTTCTGATTCTTAGAAGAGGCTTGATCATGACTTGATCTGCTTCCGTTTCCTTGAGTAAACGTGTTAAAGCCACCACAATTCCAATCAACAAAATTACCGTTAGAAGGTTCCCTGTGGCGAGACTCAATGCTCGAAAAGAAACTTGGATTGCTCCAATCACATCCCCACTGTCTGCGATGCCTACTCCAAATAGACCAATAGCCGCAGGGAGAATGGGGGGTTTGCGAAAAATCAAAGTAAGTATAATGATAACTACAAAGATTAAAAAAATCCAATGAGCACTTGTTGGCATGTTACACCTCCACATCAGCTTAGTTTACCAACTCAGGATTAAGAGTATGTAATCGGGTAGGAGGCCACCCATTATTTGAGTAGCCGACCTCCCACACCACCGTACGTACGGTTCCGTATACGGCGGTTCCAAAGTTTACACGTTACTTCGCAGAATAACATTCACTAAAACTGAGATATCCAACTCGTTCGAAGCTTTTGTTGGATAGAGCTTTCGTCAAAATAGGGCTATGGGCTGTACGCCAATAGCCTTTCCTTGTGTTTGCCCACATCCATGCTTGCTCTTCACTTATGCCTGCTCTTTTGAGATTTTCAAATCGCGTTCGGATTTTCTTCCATTGTTTCCAGGTCACCATACGTATGCGACTTCTCAACCATTTATCTAACTCAATAAGTAAATTCTTTGCGTCGGCTAGTTTAAAGTAATTCGTCCAGCCTCGCACGACTTGGTTGAGTTTCGTTCTCCGTTCTTCGATTCCCATCCCATTGCTTCGTCCTGTTACTTCTCGGATTTTATCCTTGAGTTTCTGAATGCTTTTCGGGTGGATTCTTAGACGCCCCTCTCCTTGGTAGATGTAAAAGCTATATCCCAAATACTTGACGTAGTTTACGCGTGCGACCTTTGTTTTCTCCCTGTTTACCTTGAGAAATAACTTTCCCTCGATATACGGAAGAATGTGGTCAAGCGTGCGCTCTGCTGCTTTCTTACTTTTACAGAAAATCATCATATCATCTGCATAACGTACAAAGCGGTGTCCACGCTTTTCTAACTCATGGTCGCATTCGTTCAACATAATGTTGCCAAGTAACGGGCTCAAAGGGCCTCCTTGCGGCACACCCTCTGGACTTTCCTCAAAAAGCCCACCTACCATTACTCCTGCTCCGAGAAATTTGTGGATTAGCGAGATGACTCGTCCATCTTTTATCGTTTCCGATAAGATTTGAATCAGTTTGCTTTGGTTGACCGTATCGAAATACTTCTCCAAATCCATATCAACTACATATTTGTAGCCTTCTGTAATATGGGTCTGGCATTTCTGTAGTGCATTATGGGCACTGCGTTTCGGTCTAAAGCCATAGCTATTGTCTGAGAATTGCTTCTCGAAGATTGGAGATAGGACTTGCGTTATCGCTTGTTGGATTAGCCTGTCTACAACAGTTGGTATTCCCAGTTTTCTTGTCTTTCCGTTTTCTTTGGGTATTTCTACCCTCCGTACGGGTTTTGGACGGTATTTACCATCCCAGAGGGATTGTAAGAGTTCATCCTTGTGTTCTTTCAGGAAGGGTAGAAGTTCATCCACCTGCATGCCATCGATTCCACCTGCACCTTTATTCCTCTTTACCTGCTTGTAAGCTTGGTTTAGATTCTCAGTGCTAAGAATTTGCTCAAGCAAACCTTCTGTCTGCTTGTTCGCGTTGGTGCTGTCGGTTTCAGTCATCTTAGGTGACGCGCACACTTCTGCATACTCTTTCCGTTCCGCAGATACCCTTTGCAGATAGTCTTCGATTCGAAGTTGTCTGTGTTTAAATTTGTCACTTTTAGTAACTTTCATTGACCTACACCTCCTTTGGTTCAGCCCTTCCGTCGGTGTCTAGAACACCTCTGTACTATGGCCTCTGCTGACTCCTCACGATAAATCCTGTTTCAACCGGGTTTCTTACTCTGTTTCCACCCGTCCGTGAGGCCTCCCACGGTAAGACGATTCACTTTCATTCCATGTACCCGCAACATTTACGCTGACGTGTCCGTGTAGCTTTTGGGCTTCGACTTGTCATGCAGTCTTACCCTACGTTTAGCGCCTGATGCTGTTCGTGTTCCTCGGGTCGGAACTTTGCCGCTGGCTGCCTTTAGATTCCACCTCGCGGTGGACACCCTTGCCTTAAGCTAATGGTTGGTCGCTACATACCCCCATAACGGACTTTCACCGTCTAGTTAATCGCCATGCGTGGCGCACACGCAAAAAGGACTGCCCAATTCGGCAGTCCCTAAAAAGACAACTTAAGCTAATTAAAATCTAAATTTACGTCACGCTTGGATCATTTGCGTAACTCGTTTTGGTTGATTAGGAGTGTTCTTTGCAACGTTAATAATTTGGTAACAGGATGCTCCGATTATCACTCCACAACCGGCTAAGAACCCACCAATCATTAAAACAGCGATCCATCCTAGCATTCTCTCCACCCCCTTCTTATTGAGAAAAGCATCTATAATGAAATGACAAAGAATTATGTGAGTTATTGATTTCACTATCATTATATGTGAAATCAAATGCAAAATTCAAGTGAAAGTATTCTTTTTCATAAAATAAAATAATTCTGTGAAATCAGAAAAATACAACCTCTAAAAAGAAGAACCTCGCAAAAAATGCAAGGTTCCTCTTGAGTTACTTATTTACAGGTTCTGCCTGCATAATTTGGCCCAGTTCTCTTGAAACCACTTGACTTTGCGTAAACTCCGCAAGCCAGTGAATAAATTGTTCACGCTCGTCCCAGGGAATATACACCTGTACCTTCACCGTAGCCATGAATTCCTCTTGTGCAGTCATCCAGGAGAACTGTTTAAACCTATATTTCAACGGTTCATACCAATCATAGGTTGCTTCCACCTCATAGATCATGTGAGGAACAAGTCGTGCAATAGGCGTGTTATCCATGAGTTGGCGGGCTGTCCCTCCATAAGCACGAGTTAAGCCCCCAGCTCCAAGAAGAATTCCCCCAAAATATCGTATAACCACAACTAAGACATCCCATATTTTCCTGTACTGAAGAACATCGAGTACAGGTCTTCCACCGGTACCTTGAGGTTCTCCATCATCGGAAGACTTTTCTAGCTTGCCGCTATGGAGACGATAAGCATAAACATAATGACGTGCATTCGGATAAAGTTTGCGGACTTCCTCAAGCCTTTGCTCTACTTCCTCCGTGCTAGAAATCGGAAAGACAACGCCAATAAACCGAGATTTCTCGATGACTTGTTCCCAGGTTTCCATTTGCAGCACGGTATCATAGTTTTCCACGCTGATTACTCCTGTCCACTTAATTTCATGAGAGTTTTACCCATGAATTTCTCCGCATCAATAAGGAAGCGCTCATGAATGCCAGAGCCGATCACTTCTTTTTCATCAAAGGCTTCTACTTTAAAGACAAGACGCCGCCGATCAACTTCGATCAATTCAGCCTGAGCCCATACCTTCATCCCGACGGGTGTCGCCGCACTGTGTTTTATATCCAAGGATACCCCCACACTGCTTTGCCCTTCTTCCAGCACGAGTGCATTGACTGCAGCTTCCTCCATCATTGCGACAAGAGCCGGAGTTGCAAAAACATCAAGTAAGCCGCTTCCCATTGTTTTGGCTGTATTTTCACTTCCTACCGTTTTATCCGCTCTTCCTTTTAGACCTGGCATTAGTTCTGCCATCTCGCCACCTCGCTAAAAAGTTTTTATAACTATAATTTTATATTTTAGCATAGAATTTAGAAAAAGCGTTGAATTTTTCAACGCTTTTTCTGATTAAGTTTTTACACTTTTAAGTGAAATAGATTGAATTTTTCAAAGCACAAGCTTTAATGTTGAATCCCCTGTGAAATATTACTTAGAGCTTCTCCCGCTTCATCCTCATGAATGTTCTCAACGGCCAAATCTCCCAGTGATAGCATTCCTATGAGCTTTCCATTCTCAACAACAGGAAGCCGGCGGATTTGATGATCGGACATGAGCCGAGCAGCTTCGTGAATATCAGCCTCAGGTTCAACACTTACTAACTGAGTAGACATAACTTCAGAAGCGAGAATACTCCCTAAATCTTTCCCCTCAGCAACTGCTTTGATGACGATATCACGATCAGTCAAGATCCCCTGGAGTTCATCTTGCTTACAAACAGGGATTGAACCAACGTTTTCTCTTTTCATCATTTCTGCGACTTGAACTAATGAAGTGTTATAATCAGCGGCCTCAACTTGAGGAGTCATAATATCTCGTACTTTCATTTGATTCCTTCCTTTCTCTCATTCCAATAAACTTCCTAGACAGTGTTCCCATTTTGCTAAATTTCAATCTAATTATTTTCTCGAGAAAACAAAAATCCGGAGTACGCCATTATTAAAGCGAACTCCGGTTACTTATTCTATATATAATATACAACTCAAAGATAAACGTACTAAATTGGCTTTCGTCCGCTCACAAGTGCAACAACTCCACCAGCAAGATTTTCATAACGGGTTTCCACCAACCCGGCTTGTTCGAAGATACGAGCCAACTCTTGTTGAGGAGGAAACTCTCGTGCAGAATCATGAAGATATTGATAAGCTTTTGCCTTTCCTGCCCATACTTTCCCCATCAGTGGGACTAGCTTTTCAAAATAGAGCCAATACCCTTGTTTAAATCCAGGTAAGGTTGGTTTGGCCATATCTAAAGAGACCACTTTCCCACCCGGTTTAACCACTCGGATCATTTCACGTATCCCTTTTTCTAAGTCTGGGAGATTTCTTAGTCCCCAGCCTACAGTAGCCCCATCAAAGGCGTTATCTTCAAATGGGAGATTCATGGCATCCCCTTGTATGAGGTCTATAATGGATTGATAAGAGGACCCGGACACATGTTCTCTTGCTTTTTCGAGCATATTCTGAGAGAAGTCTAAGCCAGTAATATGTCCTGCAGTTCCTACCGTCATAGCCAGTTCCAAAGAGAGCTGACCGGTTCCACAACAAACATCAACGATATTCATCCCTGGCTTTGCTTCGACTGTCTGCACTGCCTTTTTGCGCCACCCTTTATCAAGTCCAAAACTCATTAGGGTATTCATTAAATCATATCGTTTGGCAATTGAATTAAAGGTTTCCTGTACATAGGTTGATTTATCTTTACCGGAAAAATCCATTGTAGCTCATCCTCACTTTCGTTCTGTTTCACCCCGACTTCTCTTAATAGATTGTAAGGGATTATTAGAACGTTGTCTATTTTTGTGATGAAGAATCATGACTTCCGCCATTCGAAATCAATGCTTGTTCAACTCCCCCACGACCTAGAATTTCCTTCAAGGTCCTAAGCGGTACACCCTGCCCTAACGCAATACTTAATAGGAGGCGTACCTTTTCAGTTGAAAGGTCACCTGCAAAGAAAGCCCCTTGGCGTTCGAGGTCTGCTCCTCCACCTGGGTAGCCATAAGTAGGAGCTGTCCGGCCAAATAGACACCGAGAAGTTACTACGACTGGAACACCTCTATGGATGATCCTCTGAATTGCTGGAACCACCTCAGGGGGTAGATTGCCACGCCCGAAGGCTTCGATGACCACTCCTTCCACACTGGGATCTACCATTTTTTCAAGGATTTCCTCTTCCATCCCTGTGAAAGCTTTGCACACAATAACCTTCGCCAAGCGATGGGGAGGATCGAATTTCACTGAGGGTTCCGGTTTCCTATGCCATAATACATCTCCATTATCGATGCTTCCCAAGGAACCCAATTCTCCTGAGCTGAACGCATCCACATGACTTGTATGTAGTTTACGTACATCTCTTGCTGCATGAATCTCTTCATTCAGAGCAATCACAACACCGCGTCCCTTAGCATGTGAATCGAGAGCAATGAGCATAGAATTACGTAGGTTGCGAGGGCCGTCCGAGTCACTCTCCGAAGCATCTCTCTGTGAGGCAGTCAAGATAACTGGCCTACTATCCTTTACCGTCAAATCTAAGAAATAGGCGGTTTCCTCCAGGGTATCGGTTCCATGGGTAATTATAACGCCTTTTAGAGAAGGGTCTTGAAACGAATGGGTAACAGCCTTGGATAGCTCACTCATTCGTTCCGGTTTCATATTACAGCTTGCAACATTACTAAAGTCTATAACCTCCCATTGAGCTTCCTTTTGGAGATTCGGCAAGCTCTCTAATAAGTCATGTCCACTGACAGCCGGAACGACTTTGCCCCACTGATCTTTACGCATGGCTATAGTTCCTCCAGTGGCAATCAACAGTATTTTTCCCAACGTCTCTTCCCCCTGTCATTACGATCAACCTTCGACATCTTATAGTGGTATTCTACCTCAATACTTAATCGAGTGCACCTTTAGATTATTGTATACCTATTCTTCATTATTAAATGAGTTATCTCTTGTACTTCTGACAATTTACCACTATTATGAAATTAGGAACGATTGACTGAAAAGGAGGAAAGATAAAGTATGTATGACTTAAAAAACCACACAGAAAGTGTGGTCCAACAAGCTCTCAAAGAATATATGGAGAAGTATACGCTCCCCTGTAACTGTGAACGCTGCCAAGCTGACATTAAAGCCCTTGCTTTAAACCAGTTACCCAGCAGATATTACGTTTCCAAGCGCGGGGAAATATTAACCCAGTGGGAATCCCAAACAACGCCCGACCAAGCACGAATTATGTCAGCCTTAGTACGAGCAGTCAAACAAGTTACGGCTACACCCTCACACGAATGATTAGAGGGTTATGAGCACAATAAACGTAACAAGAATGAAAATAATAAATCCTATAACTTTGAAGGGTGTATTGATTACAAATTCCACTTCGACCGGGACGACGTCAATTTCTCGCATCCGCTTCTCTCCTCTTCCCCGTACAGAATTCTCGTGGATGGCCTAACCTTTCTGCTCTCCTACTTATTTATATGTTAATCTCCCCAATAATCGTGACTCCTTTTATCCGTCTAACTGAAGTGAGGTATACTGACTTGCTTGATGCACAAACTCTCATGCGTTTTTCCTTATTCTCTTCACTCTCTGAAAAGGATTTAACTCCACTGCTACCCCACTTTAAAACCCGTAAATACCGAAAAGGACAAATCCTCTTTATTGAAGGAGAAATCGGTTCACAGGTTTATTTCGTCCTTACTGGGCAAATCAAGCTTAGTAAGACCTTACCGAATGGTAACGAACAAATTTTGGACTGGTGTGGTCCTTATGATAGTTTAGCCGAAATCCTCCTTATCGAATCAGGTTCCTACCCCGCAACAGCAGAGGTTGTAAAGGAAAGTACCATCCTTGTCTTAACTAATGATGGAATGCCTCAACTTCTTGAAAATCATCCTCGACTAGGGGTAGCACTTATACGAACGTTAAATAAGCGTCTGCGTATGAATCAGGAATTTATCCGAGTACTTACCAGTCGTTCTACAGCAGGGATTCTAGCCATGATCTTATTACG
The DNA here is from genome assembly GCF_055378975.1 of Desulfitobacterium elongatum. Classification (NCBI taxonomy): domain Bacteria; kingdom Bacillati; phylum Bacillota; class Clostridia; order Eubacteriales; family Desulfitobacteriaceae; genus Desulfitobacterium; species Desulfitobacterium elongatum. Next base: position 3,125,948 of record NZ_AP038772.1, read on the forward strand.
TCTTGCTAAGCCAGCCGAATCCTTGGGAAACCCTATCTATGTCGATGGTTCACTAACCCATAAAGACTTAGCCAGTATGATCGGAACCTCACGAGAGCTTGTTAACCGTGCACTGAATCAATGGAAAAAATCAGGTGTCATCCGTTTAAAGGAAGGTCGCTTAGAAATTCTTCGTCCCCACGAATTAGCGGATTGGCCATAAACCCTTGCAACCTTAAACTAGTTAAAAAATTTACTCTCACTCGTTGGTTCAAATCCAGACGAAGCCTCATATAGGTCAAAAGCTTGAATAGTCTTCCAAATCTCCTCCCATAGCAACCCCGGATTGCGCCGCCAAAAAATCATGGCGGCGCGAACTCGTTCTATACTACTTTCTTGTGGAATAAGGCGAAGCAGATTTCTGCCCCCCCAGGCTTTAACCCACTCCATATAGCACTGGGTTAGTTCTGGAGACTGCTTCTTGATATGTTTTAAAGTAAAGAAAGAAGCGATTCCCACTAGAGTTGAATCTTCATTTCCACGTCTGAAGGATTGTCCGTCTAAATCTTGACCTACAAGGACGAGTAGAAAATAGAGATAGTAAATTCTTACCACCTGCCGCAAAGAATCAGGACTTAACTTCAGCACTTCAGCAAGCCGGCCTAGCGAACGAAGAAATATCTTAACGCCCGGCTCTGTATAGGATATAGCTGCAAAGGCCGTGAGTGGCAAAGGAAACAAATCCTCCCATTTTGATTCCTCGAGTTTGGTGATGAGCTCATTTTCAAGCTGAAGTGCTTTTCTGTCGTGTTGCTGAATTTGTTCTGAAGTTTCACGAAGAAATCTTTCGGCCTCTTTCGGTTGCTCCGGTAATTGCTCCAACCATTCTCTTAAACGAGCTCTCCGCGGCATGAGTATCTCTAGAAGGCTAGCTGTCTCCTGATGCAAGTTCTTGAAGCCCTTCTTAACTTCATCAGGTTCACGGTAAAGCCCACGCATGAGAACTTCTGCTCCGCGGGGTATCTCCATGGACTCTTCAATTCGTATCACGGCTTCTCCGTTCCTTTCTAGAAACCGAAGCCCCATAGCTTGTTCGACCTCTAGGCGCAATGACACTTAAACTCCCCCTTGGCCCTCTTCTTGATTCATAATATGGTCTTTTGAGCCTGCTCAGACCAATTATTTGACCCTGATGGGACAGTTTGCTAAAATGAGGAAAACCCTGGATAGAAACGAGATGAATAAAATGCCCGAGAGAACCTATCGCGGCTTAACCTTAGACCGCTTTCAAGAACAAGCTTTAGAAGCGATTGACGCCGGCAGGTCTGTCGTTGTGGCTGCCCCTACAGGAACTGGAAAGACCCTTGTCGCTGATTACTTAGTCGATAAAGCGATGCAAGAGGGGCGCCGTATCGTCTATACTGCACCTATCAAAGCTCTAAGCAATCAGAAGTTTAAGGACTATAAAGAGCTCTTTGGTGTCGAGAACGTTGGAATCATGACCGGCGATGTCGTGCTCAACCCGGATGCCCCCCTTCTCATCATGACAACAGAGATTTTTCGCAATCAAGTCATTACGAATGATCCGACACTTGAGCAAGTTTCTCATATCGTTTTTGATGAGATTCACTGGCTTAATGATGAAGAGCGTGGAACCGTCTGGGAAGAATCGATCATTTTAGCTCCCTCTCATATGAAAATCCTTGGTTTAAGTGCCACAATTGCCAATGCCAAGCAATTGGTCGAATGGATTCAAACCATCCGTGAGGAAGATGTAGCTTTGGTCGAAGAAAGCCAGAGGATAGTTCCCTTAGAATACTACTATTTTTCTAAGGACACAGGGCTCGTAACCTATGAACAACTCTGGAAGTTCTATCGCCAAAGGATAAAATCCGCTCAAACCGAAGAAGGAAATCTGTTCGCGCCGACACATCATCTCGATTTGATTCGAATGATCCAGCGAAAATACCTCCCTTCCCTTTATTTCGTCTTTAGCCGAAAACAATGCGCCATCAAAGCCTCAGAACTCGCCTCCATCTCAAACTATTTGAAGCCTGAAGAACGGAAAAGAGTCGAGGACGCTTTTCTAGAGCAATTTGGCCCAGAGGACGAATGGTCTTCCTCTACGCGTCAGCTCCGGCGTCTGGCCGTCAAGGGCATTGCCTTTCATCATGCCGGTCTCCTTCCCGCTCAAAAGGTTATTGTAGAAGACCTGTTCCTCAAACGTCTTATTCATGTCCTCTATTGTACTGAGACCTTTAGCGTCGGAATTAACTATCCTGTCAAATCAGTATGCTTTGATTCCTTAAACAAGTTTGACGGTCGTAACTTCCGTGCTCTAGCCAACCATGAATTTTTCCAAATGTCCGGTCGGGCAGGTCGGCGTGGACTCGATGAGCGAGGCTACTCCTTTGCCTTAGTCGATCTCAATTACATGGAGAAAAGCCCCCCACCTCGCTTTAATATCAATCGTTTAGAACCCCTGACAAGTCAATTTAGATTAAGCTATAATACAGTGCTCAACCTCCAAGCCACTTTGACCTTTGAGCAAATTCAAGTCTACTTTCAAAAAAGTTTTGCAGCTTACAGTTATATTCAGGCGAGTCACAATTTAAATACCGAGCTCGCGCAAATTGAAGAGAAATTAAAGATTACGCGAGAAATCGTTTGTGAACATGCAGGTACCTTTACTTGTCCTCTTAAATTTCACCCCAAGAAAAAAGATCTTGATCGTCTAAAGCGTTCTTATCAAGCGTTAGGCCCTCGTCGACAAAACCGGGCCTATGGACGTGAAATGGCTCGCAAGATTAAAACCTGGGAGAGACTTCTCACGCAATCCCCTCAAAAATGCCAAACCTCAAAGCTTACAACCTGTGAACAGGAAAGTAAGACTCTGAATATTCTCCAGCAGAAAGCGGCTGAAATTAAGAAAGAGCTCAAATCCTTACCGGATCAACATTCTTTCCTTATAGAATTTCAATACAAGAAAAATCAGTTGACCCAAATGGGATATATCCGTGAAAATGTGCTCCTTCCTCGTGGGGAATGTGCGCGGCATATTTATGTACAAGAGCTACTCACCACCGAACTCATTTTTTCTGGCCTTCTAGAAACCTTTGATGATGACCAACTCAATGCCCTTCTTTCAGCTTTCGATTTCGAAGCGAGGAAAAATGATTATTTTCAGAAGCTGGCCGTCCTCGATTTCACTCCGATTCAACAGCTTGTTCAGTATATCCAGAGCGTTTGTGGGCCAGATTCTGTTCGTTTTGACCCTCGTGTATCCGTCATAACGTATTTCTGGAGTCAGGGTATGCCCTTCGCAGAGATCCAGCGTTTATGCAATTTAGATGAGGGTGACATTATTTCTGTATTTCGTAGGACCATTGATCTCCTCCGTCAAATGCGTGATGCAGTCACCGAACCTACTCTTCAACAGCGACTCAAAAATTGTATGGATAAGCTCGACCGTGATGAAGCCGCGATTCTTGAGCTATAGAGATACATATTATTTCCTTAGATGGCTCATAATCTTTATGAGGTGATAAACTTGGAATATATTATAGGTTTAAAAAAGGAAGTTGGACTTCTAAGCGAAAAAGCAGCTAAGGAAAGGTATCTCGAACTTCTTGCCATGGGGTATTCGGAGCATGACATCATCTTGGCCTCTCCTGTTCCTGTTCAAGTCCATCTCAATATCGGACAAGCGGCAGTATCAAACGCTGAAACGGATAGGGCAACAGGAATGACGAGCGATGTTACCGGAGGAATACAAAACACCGATGGATCAGGCTTAAATCATAACAATGATGAACTTCCCTCGGATACCTTAAGTTAATAAAAGTGGCCCACTCAAAAGGCAACAACCTATGTAAGATTATCTTCCTAAAACAGCGAACTCCTCATCAAAGTGATGAGGAGTTCGCTGTTTTAACATAATTTAATGAATCTCATTAATGCTTGAGTCAAAGAATCCAGGAAATCGTCTTAATCTTCAACGACTTCGAATTGATCTTTACTTACTCCACACGTTGGGCACACCCAATCCTCCGGGATATCTTCAAACGCTGTACCAGGCTCAATTCCCGAATCCGGATCCCCTACCTCTGGGTCATATTCATACTGGCAAACTGTGCATACATACTTCTTCATTAAAATGCCTCCTTCAATTCAATTAAGAAACTGACTTCATTGAGAGCTTTATACTCCAGCTGAAGTTTAGTTACCTTCCCCAAGCCTTATATATTATGTCCTTTCCCCCATCCCTCATTCAATCCCTCTAATCTAAACGGGATCTCCATAGAGAGAGACTCGATATTTCTTCCAGACATATTTTTTAACATTCTCAGCACATTCACAAGCTGAATCATGCTCACATAAACCAACTTCTAGCTTGCCTAAGAGGTGATGATGAAGAATATGAACATTGATATAAACGTGAGTCGATTTCTTTCTGACGATTAAATACTGTTTAAAGGTGAGAAAAAAAGCGAACAAAAGAGATAACGTAAAAAAAAGAAGGGGCTTAGAAAAAAACATGAGGCTTGTCAAGCTAAGAAAGCCAAATGACAAGACTAGGATAAACCAACTCAATTCTCTTTGGCGAAGTTTTTGTAATTCATCATATCGCCTAAAAAATTCATTTAATAGCCCACGAATATGTACGGGTACCAACGTAGTATCAGCAGTATCTCGACCTTTAGCAGGGAGCTGCTGGACTAAAACACCCATAGTTCGGTTCCCTCACTTTAACCTTTTAGAGATTCCCTCTTAATACCAGCTTATTAAGTTCAGTTAAATCTCCCGCATAATCTGTTTGGATTTCCACAGAGGGGGTACCTACAAAAAATGTCTTCATGCCAATTTTCTTGGCAACAAGATCTTCCAACGGATGATTACCCACCATCATACACTCTTTTGGGGAAAGCCCTAAGCGTTGTGCCAATTCCTCATAAAACCCTAGCTGTGGCTTGCAATAATGAAAGGACTCCAGAGAGGGGACAACGGTAAATACCTCAGGGGATAAACCAGCCCATCGAATTCTTTCTTGAATAGCTATAAGGGGCATCACAGGATTTGAGGCAATAGCGACAGTATACCCTTGTTGTATTGCGCTCTCGACCACTTGCTTCCCCGATGGGTTAAGCTTCACCAGACATCGCAGTGCCGAAAAATCCTCTGCATAAAACGCTTCAAAGATCGGCCAAAGTGTGTTAAAGGATAGTCCCGTCGCTTTAGTAAAGTCATCAAAAAAAACCTGCTGATTCGTCTTTCCCTCTTTGGGTTCCTTAATCATTATATCGATCGAACGCCCAATGTGTTTCGAGAATTTATCGGGAGAGATAAGGTGCTTGAAGCGCGGGGCTAACATTCCCACATAGTTGTGCATAAACTCCTCTTGATCCATCAGCGTCAAAGTTCCATCTAAGTCGAAAAGGATTGCTTTTATCATGGCTTCCTCCTATCCCGTCTACTCCTGCATATGTATCCTTAATTCTCTCTCTGTCCCTAAATTTCCTCCTCTATAGGAAATAGAAATGATCAAATTCAAATCTAGTTTACCATAAAAAATAATTTCCAGGAAATTTCCCCAAGAAAAGGAGAAAATGCACTGCCGGTTTCTCGACAGTGCATCCTCTTAAATCAATTCTCAGTTCTCACAGACGCTACCTCTCTACTTTTGTCGTTTTTCTAACAATAGCTCCGCAGTATGCTTGACTTTAACCTTAAGATCCGTCTGATCAAGTCCTCCGGAAATCTGCATGAGACAACCAGGACAATCGACCGCGACAACCTCTGCCCCGGAGTCTTCAATGTTCCGAAGCTTTCTTTCCAGGATAGGACCAGACATCTCTGGGAATTTAATAGAGTAGGACCCTGCAAAGCCACAGCAACTATCAGATTCCTTCATCTCGATGAGGTTGACCCCGTTGATATTGGAAAGAATTTGACGTGGCTCAGCATAAACTCCCATTTTCCGCTTAAGATGGCAAGAATCATGATAAGTAACCTTCAGTGCTTTTCCATCTCCACCTTCTTCAAGGCCTCCAAGAACGCTTATAAGCTTGGAAAAATCCATAGATTTCCGGCTCAGTTCTTCCGCACGTTTTGCCATAGCAGGATCATCTGCGACTAACTCCTTAAAGCTATCGATTAAGGCATGAGTACAGGTCGGACAGGCTGAAACGACATAATCGACTGCTTCTGCATTCATAGCTTCAATATTGATGACCGCAGACTTTCTTGCATTTTGTCGATCTCCCATATAGGTTGCCGGAGCCCCACAGCAGGACTGCCCTTCAGGGAACACTACTTTATACCCTTTTTCATTAAGAACCTTTACGACACCTTCTCCAATTTTTGGATAGACAAAGTCTACAAGGCAGCCTCCGAAGAAAGCAATCGTACCTTTCGGATTCTTAACCTCTTGTTTGATTGTTTTAATGACATCTCTAAAAGGAACATCCGCAACTGCAGGCAAACTTCTCTTTTCAGTTAAACCTGAAAGGAACATTGGCAGATGACGAATGACAGGCTGTCCTTTCGTGAAAGGTTTCTGTGCTTTCGAGGCCACTCTCAATAATGAATGGAACAATCGCCGATTAGAAACCACATCTAACGCAAACTTTTGGGTGAAGGGGAGTCCTGTCTTCTCACCTAAGCGATTGCGAATTTCTAGTATCATATCCGGTATATCGAGTTTTCCTGCACACACTTCAGTACATTTTCCGCATTGTAAGCACAAGTTCTGAGGGTTCTGTGCATCCTTCTCAGAGTTAAGGAACGCGGTCAAGATCGTTCCAATTCCGCCTGTATAGATATGTCCGTAGACATGCCCCCCGACAAGTTTGAAGGCAGGGCAAACATTTAAACAGGCCGCGCAACGAATACACTGGAAGGTTTTCTTGAACTTTTCGTCGTTATACATTTTGCGGCGACCATTATCCATCAAGATAATATGAAACTCTTTATCTTGGATTGAGCCATCTGGATAATAGGCTGGAGTTTGGCCTGTGATCATCGTAACATAACTCGTGAGCTGCTGTGCTGTACCATTACGTGGTAAGGTTTGAAGAATATATCCCGCGTCTTCAAAGTTTGCTACAAACTTTTCAATTCCTACGAGAAAGACGTGTGTCTTTGGCCAAGTCGAAGTCAATCGGGCGTTTCCCTCATTCGTCACCATCATTAAAGTGCCTGTTTCTGCAACGGCAATATTGGCTCCGGAAATGCCCATATCCGCTTCAATGAACTTCTTACGCATTTCCACACGTGCAGTTTTAACAAGCTTGGCGATATTGGGTTCATTCAAACGATTAAGATTTTCGGTGAAAACATCTGCGACTTCCTCTTTGGTCATATGGATGGCAGGCATAACCATATGAGAAGGCTTTTGTCCAGCTAACTGAATTATCCATTCTCCCAAGTCAGTTTCTTGAACATCAAAACCTTCATGAATTAATGCATCGTTTAAATGGATTTCCTCTGAAGCCATCGACTTTGATTTAACAATATTTTTAACGTCTTGCTTTTTGGCGAGCTCGATAATATAGCGCTTGGCATCCTCCCCCGTACTGGCACGAAAAACCTTTGCACCACGAGCTGTTGCTGCCTTTTCAAATTTCTCAATCATCTCATCCAGGTGTTCAGCTGCATACGATTTTACTTCTACAACCTTTTCTCTGAGGGCTTCAAAATCATAGCCTTCATACGCTTGCTCACGATTTTTCCCATAGGCATCTTGAAAACGGCCTAAAGCACCTCGAAGAACTTGATTCTCTAGAGCATTTTCTATCTTTTGTTTAAATTGTGCATCAGCCATTAGTAGCACACTCCCCTGCCTGTTCATCAACGAAAACTGCTAAGAGTTGTTCAGGACCATGTACACCAATGGTCAAGACTCTCTCAATGTCAGACGTCCGACTCGGTCCTGTAACAAAACCCACAAAGCCAGGAATTTGAGGTTCGCTATGAATCACTGACAAGGCCGTCATAATATTGGGTAATAGGGTTGAAGTCTGAACGAGTGCGATATGTATCGGAGTAAAGGCTGAACAGAGACGTTCCTGCACATCCACTGCGTATTGCACGAGGGTACCCAGCTCAGCTATTGCCCATTTCATTTCCGTAATCCCTGCTCCAACTGTAGGCGTAACTTCTTGATAACGTTCCTTATAGACGGTCACTCCAGCTAGAGGGAGTTGTTCAGTAAGGTTGAGACCACATGTTAAGGGTGAATCAACCATTGCCACTGTCTGTACTCCTTTAGCCTTAAGGAGTTGAGCCACGAGCTCTTCTGCCTCTTTGAGTGTTTTTACTCGATAACATTCACCGGATACGGCTTCCATCTTAGTTTTAAAACGCTCATATAGAAGATTATTATCTTCCACTCTATCCACCCCTTTTTCTTATTTCCTCTCATCTCACTGTAACTTATATACAATTCTTGGTCAGGCCACCATGCCATAAATTATGGTACGTCATTTTGCAGAAAATTTCAATGACTTTCTAAAAATTATTATTACAATATTCTTTTAAATCGCCAAAAAAATAACAAAGAGGTGGGAGATAATTCTCCCACCTCTTTGTTATTTATGATAGTCCAGATATTATTTATATTGGTTAGCGAGTCTCTTCTTGAGGTTATCGGCAACCTCTTGAGGATCCATAGGTCTTCTAGCAATACCGGACTCAATTGCAGCTTTTGCAGTTGCAGCAGCTACTGCTGGGGCTACTTCAGGGTTGAAGCTACTTGGAATAATGAATTCCGCGCTAAGTTCCTCATCCGAAACGAGGTTTGCAATCGCATAAGCAGCGGCAACTTTCATAGCATCGTTGATGTCAGTTGCTCTTACGTCGATAGCACCACGGAACATTCCAGGGAATGCAAGAATGTTATTGATTTGGTTATGCACATCAGAACGGCCTGTTGAGATAACTTTCGCACCAGCATCAATAGCTCTTTGAATCGGCCAGATTTCTGGAACTGGGTTAGCTTGGCAGAAGACGATTGGATCCTTTGCCATAGTACGAATCATATCTTCCGTTAGTACATTTGCTGCAGAAATACCAATGAAGGCATCAGCACCAACAAGAGCACCAGCGAGGTCTCCGCTGAATTTCTCAGGGTTTGTAGCTTTTGCGATTTGTTCTTTCCAAGGATTCATTCCTGCAGTACGGCCTTCATAGATCGCACCTCTGGTATCACACATGATAACATTTTTCAGTCCCATGCTCATGAGAAGTTTGATAATCGCGATTCCAGCAGCACCAGCACCGTTGGCAACGACTTTGATATCTTCGATTTTCTTGCCAACGACTTTTAAGGCATTGATGAGGCCTGCTAAGGTTACTACAGCGGTTCCGTGTTGATCATCATGGAAAATAGGTCCCTTAAAGATACCACGGGCTTTGAGTTTCTCTTCAATTTCGAAGCACTCAGGAGCTTTGATATCTTCTAGGTTAACTCCACCAAAGGTAGGGTTAGTTAATTCGACGATCTCAACAATTTTATCGACATCTGTAGTGTTAACACAGAGCGGGAACGCATCTACATCACCAAACGTCTTGAAAAGAAGTGCTTTACCTTCCATAACAGGCATAGAAGCAGCCGCACCGAGATCTCCCAATCCGAGAATTGCAGTACCATTGGAGACAATGCTTACGAAGTTTGCATGATTGGTATAGATATCAAGCATTTCAAGGTCTTTGCCAATTTCCTTGACAGGCTCTGCTACTCCAGGAGAGTAAGCAAGGGTTAAATCATCGCGATCATTTGCGGGGCAAGTCACTCTAACTTCGAGTTTTCCTGGTTTTACAGTATGAAATTCTAGAGCCTCTTCACGTAAGTTTTTAATGCGAGACATTAAGGAACAACTCCTTTCAAATTTAAGGTAATAATTAGCATGCCACTTGAAACGACGTTTCATTTTCGCGAAACATAGGTGGCCGCCTCAATAATGAAGCGACCTCTCCTATAGTCAATTCACTCCGCTTATGTAAGCGATTTATTGTGCGTTTTTAGCGTCGATTTCAGCTTGAGCAGCTAAAATGTCTTGTGCATTGAGATAAACTGGTGTATCTACCATTTTGCCATTAAGGGAAACAGCAGCCTTACCTTTTGCAAGACCTTCTTCTTCGAAGACTCTAACGACGTCCTTTGCCCATTGAACGTCGGCAGGATCTGGAGCATATAATTTGTTAGAAGGCTCAACTTGTCCTGGATGGATGATCATGCGGCCTTCATAACCCATTTGCTTACCATCAGCAACATTTTTCTCGAAGCCTGGGATATCTTTGAAGTCAACAAAAGGAGCATCGATTGCAACGATTCCTGCTGCACGACAAGCTACAGCCACTTTCGCACGTGCATATTGTTGCTCAACAGCTGCAGAAGTTAGCTTAACACGCATATCACGGCAATAGTCTACTGCACCAAAGATAGCATTAACATTACGTTTGCTAGCAAGGCAGCATTCTTCAGCATTCGAGACACCTTTAGCGGTCTCAAGTAACATAGAAATTTTAACAGTTCCTACAGGAATACCACGACGAAGCTCGAGTTCTTCAAGTTTCCAGTCGAGACGTTGTACATCAGCTGCACAACCTGTCTTTGCTAAGGTTACGCCGTCTAAGCCCGGCCATACAATAGCTTCAAGGTCATCATTGGTCATGTTTGTTTCCCAGTTGTTGATGCGGACGAAAACTTGAGCTCCACCATCACGACCTCTGTGAAGATTTTCCTTGATCATTACGCGGGTAACTTCTTTCTCTGAAGGTGGTATAGCATCTTCAAGGTCAAAGGTAATAATGTCAGCAGGAATTGAAGCAATCTTGTCGATAAATTTGGGATTGTTTCCGGGAATGTACATAATAGATCTCATAACGGCCATGGTTTATATACCCCCTAAAAATTTAATATATTCTAAGGGCTTTGCCCTTAGTAACAGAGTTAATATGGTTACAAGAGTCCAATTTTATCCAATGGCTGACCACCACTAAAGTCCCTAATTCTCTTTGGAATTAAGTGACGCTAAGCCATGGATAACTCGACTATACTTCAGATGGAGTAAAAACTCCACCTGAAGTATTTTTAAATAACTTATTTATTGAGTTTTTCCTTAAGAATAAGAGGAATATCTGTAGGTGTATCTGCAACAAATCCACCTGCTTTAGTGATTGCTTCCATCTTACTCTTTGCTGAGCCGCGGCCACGTTCTACGATATTCGAAGCGTGAGAGAAGCGTTGACCTTCAGGTGCCCAAGCTCCCGCCACATAAATAACGAAAGGCTTTGTGAACTTACCTGCTGCAATAACTTCAGCACACTCTTCTTCTTGTGTTCCACCGATTTCAGCATATACTGCGACACCATGGGTGTCAGGATCTGCTTCAAAGAAAGGTAGTAGGTCAGCCATGGATGTACCGAGGACAGGCTCAGTTCCGGTATGAACTACCGTACTAACTCCAAACCCACCTTCCCTGAGAACCCAGGGAATCGTCCCAGATTGACCACCGCTGCGTGAAAACACGCCGATGTGTCCTTTTTGGAAGAACTTATTAGCCCACTCAACGTTTCCGCCAAGCCAGCCTACGACAGCTTCTCCTGGAGTTAGGATTCCAATCGAACCTGGTCCAATAACTCGGGAACCTTTCATGTTTGCATAAGCAATCATATCCATTATATCATGAATTGGCGTACCCTCGACGCAAGGAATAATATTTTTCACTCCTGCATCAGCTGCTTCCATGACAGCCGTTTTAAGCCCACGACCAGGTACGAAAACTACGCTAAAGTCAATTTCCCCTTGTTCACGTGCAATTTCTTTCACGGTATTGTAAACCGGGACTCCATGAACGAGTTCACCCGATTTTCCTGGACTGGTTCCACCGATCAGTTTCGTACCATAGTCCTTCATGTACTTTGTACGTACAGATCCCTCACGTCCAGTGATCCCTTGGACAATAACCTTGGTATCTTTATTGATCAAAATGCCCATCTTTATCCCTCATTTAAACATTTTGCTAGGTTTACACCTATTGTAACTTAACTCATCGATACTTAAGCGCGTTTTGCGAAGTATGCATCTAAGCCTGCTACCGGAACTTCAATCGTGATTGCATCATTTCCACGGAACTTGCAAGCAAATTCGCATGCGAGACACTCAGTTCCTAGACGAAGAACTTCATCTTCGCTACGATGAGCTACGGAAGCTCTTCCTTTGTCATCAATGCCAAGCAAACCCCTAGCGTACGTTTTGCACGCGGCTGCACATGCCTTAGTTTCGCATGTATCACACTTGCTGGTATCGATTGTGATCTTACAACTTTTTTCTGCGAATTCCAGCATGGTATTCCCTACTTTCCTTGAGCTTCTTTCTCAGCCCGATATTCTTTACTCAGAGCTAAGAGTCTTTCACCGATGAACTTGGTATCTGTTACATGTTCTTTTCCGTAAATTTCAATTCTCTTTCCAGCCCCATCTGGAGTCATCAGATCAGCAAGGCCGGTCCTTAGAATTTCAAGGGACTCATCTTCCCTATTTCCACAGAGCAGAAGTACACAGGGAAGTCCTGGCTTCTGGGTGGGAAGAACTTCACGGAGAGCTTTTACAATAGCGTGAGCATGATGCCATTGCTCTTGGTTAGCCATCATGAATCCGCCAAGAAGATAACCATCGATGTTTGGTTGGGAGAGTACAGATTTCGCAACACGATAGATTTTCGATCCTACAGGATTACCACTCGTATCAGCATAGTTAGCCGGTTTAAGTCCAACTTGATTCAAAGCATCAAGTCCCATCATAGCAGAACCACCACCAATAGGATGATAGCCGATATGGCCTGGACTTACTTCGTCATAACCCATGTTCATCAAAAACCCTGTACCACGTGCATCCGTTTCTTCAATGCTCCAACCAATATAGTCAAGCTCTGTTGGCTCTCCTGGAAGGTCACGAGCAATATCAAATCCGAATTCTGGGTGACGACCCACTGCACTATTATCGATTTCCATTTTGCAGTCGGCACAAATGAGATTACCTGCTCCTGTCATGATGAAAGGATTAATCTCTAGGGTCATACAGTCGTATTTCTTATAGGTTTGAGAAAGCTTGGTTAAGAATTGTGCGAATTTCCCCAGATCTTGAGGAGCAACTCCGGCTTTAGCAGCTATATCAACTGCATCATAGCTTTGGAGTCCGTTTATTGGATCAACATTAATTTTTAGAAGCTTTTCTTCTGGAACACTCTCGATATCCATACCGCCTTCTAGGCTGAACATCAGCATAGGTGAGCGTGCTTCTCTTGCCCCGTTAACTACAAAGGAGCAGTAGAATTCTTTCTTGATATCGAGTTTCTCTTCGATGAGAACTTGGCGAACTGGTAATCCTTTTACCGTTTTTGCTAGGATTTCTGCTGCTGCAGCTTCAGCTTCTTCTGGAGTGTTAACCAGTTTGACAATTCCTGCTTTACCACGACCACCCGCTTGAACTTGACCTTTAACAGCTACAGGTCCACCAATCCATTCAGCAACTTTTCTTGCTTCTTCGGGGGTCGATGCCGGACGACCCTTGGGTACCGGCATTCCTGCTTTTGCAAGCCATTCTTTACCTTGATACTCTAGAAATCTTGCCATGCATAATCCCTTCCATAATGTAAATTTTCCGTGTTCAGAGACATCCTTAAGAAATTCTATCGAAGTCTCCCCGTCCTTATGCTTACTTCGACATTAAGTCAGCAAGCTTTCCGGCCGGTATTTGTTTACCGCAAAAGGGAATATGTTTGTTTCACTATGTGAAACTTAGTTTCATTTCCCTTTGCTTAACACTATTATCTTATGAATCTCTTGAATAGTCAACAGATTTATTTATAAATTTACACGAGAATTTAAATGATTTTTTATTAAAACGGCCACCTTCTTTCGACTCAACCTCCGCTGAATCTCTTGATTATGACAAATAAGTTTAGAAACCTTATAAGGAATTATAAAACATCGTTTCAATAGTTAAAACAATTCTATATGAATTTTCAAATTCCTGCTGGTCTTAAAAAAAATATGACCTTATGAAGGTCAGACCACCAAATTCAGACTATCTTCTTCGGCTTTACTCATCATATTGATTGTACCCTTGTCATATAATGCACTAAAGGGTATCGCACGATGGAGGTAACCTTATGCGCCAAGTTCAATTTGATCTTGAAATCCTCTATGTCTATAAACTTTACTATTTTCTGTCACTCTTTATACTTTTTCTCTGTGCAAGTTTTGTCATGGTTTGGAGATTTAACTGGCTCATTGGAGGCTTTGTCTTTTTTATAGGGTCGATAATTTCCTATCTAACGATGATGCGCAAAAAAAGCTTTCCTCCACCAGACAAGAAGTCTACCGCACAAAAAATGGCTCGTGAAATAACTCAGGACCCAACTCCCCTCGCTATCTCACGTTTTGCCAGTCAACTCTATTTTTACTTTCATGAACCGAAACAAGCTATACCGCTCCTCGAAAAGTATTTAGATACCCAAGACCCACTTTTGTGTGCTACTTTAGCCGATATCTTGCTCCGTGAAGGGCGCCCTAGGCATGCCCTGAGTGTCATCCATGGGAATCATTACACGTTGACCGATCCTCTTCTCCTCGCAACTCAAGGGCATATCCTTCAACATATGGGTAAACCTCATGATGCTGTAAAAATCTACGAAAGAAGTCTAAGGTTAGCCCATGAATTCGGATTCCCTCACAATGGAGCAAACCGATTCACACAACGGCTTCTCACCTTAAGCTATACCGCAAGCATCTATCATTCACTGGGGGATTGTTACTTTGTCTTAAAAGATTATCCTAACGCGAAAAAGAACTATCGTTCGGGAAATATTAGGTTCTTTGATATTACGCTTTGGCGGAAAGTTAAGCTACCGACTAGCGTTTCACCAAAAAGCTACACAAAATCACATTAGTTCAGCATTCTTCTTCTCTTTCTCACGCTTGCAATCTTCTTTTTACAACATGTTTCACAAGGATATTTCTATATAATATAGACAAACTAGTTTAGACGTTTAATTTCATTCTCATATCTTAAAAATCATAAATAAGATGGAGGAATGCCATATGCTGTCATCTCGTGAAGAAGCATTAAAATTTATTCGCGAATTCGAAGCCTCTTCCCGTGAATATCTGTTAGCCCAGGGTACAAGTGAGCACGAATATGCCAGTGCCTATCTTGAGTTGCAGTGGAAGTTCCTTCGAACGATTATTACTGAACAACCTTCGTTGTCCCGTCGACGTAAAACAAATTCACTGCGCTGCAAATCACATTCTATAGCTTAGCTTGATTCACATACCATTCTAGAGCTCGTATTGCGCTTAGAGCGGTGGAAATGGGTTCTTCATAATTCCAACCCTTCGCATAAATACCTTGATAAATCGGAATAAATGACCCGGTTTGTTTCTGTCTAGATAAGATACTTTGGATTGCTCTGTCAAAGAGGTTCCTATCAAGATGGGCTCCCTCATTCTTTAAAGCGGATATCGCTAAAGAAGTTTCAGCGACAGAATCTCCCCAATCCCCATTGGAGCTGTATTGATGGAGAAGAAATTCAACCCCTCGTTGGCGGGCATAATAAGCCTGTCTCGACATCCGTAACATACCCCATCCGAATTTGACGTTGTTTAACAGGTCAATCACCTGGGCACTTCCATAAATCGCATTTTCGAACCAAACGGACTGAAAGGGTCCGTCTTTTTTTTGTTGTAACAGTATCCAACGTAGAGCTTTTTGGACACTCGGTTCTGCGGGTGGAAGTCCTTGTCTTAGTAATGCTTCAACTACATGGACAGTAACATCGAGGCTAGAAATATAAACGGGCCTCCTGGACTCGATATTGGGGGGCTGACCGCTGAAACTAGGGAAAGTCCCCCAGGAACCATCTTCATTCTGTAAGCGGCGCAGTAGGCGTATCGTTCGATTTGAAGTTTCACAACCTACTGGCAGTCCCCTAAGCGCAATTGCTGTATCATCCAAGTCTGGGTGGCTCGAAGGAGGAGTCGTTCCGAAGCTCCCATCTAAATTCCCTGCTTGGGCAAGCCATACACGTGCCTTATTCAAAATGCCTTCCGAGAGAGAGGAACGCTCATCCAGGATAGATAATGACCAGCCTACCGCCCAGGTCTTTAGCTGATCAAAGGCTGGCCAACCTCCACTCGCATATTGCTTACGCGTGAGCCAGATTCCAGCATTGTGAATATTCATTTCCATTCCTCTAAACCGAAAAAGAGCCATTATGCACAGACTGGTGGCTACAATATCCTCTGCCCAGGATCCGTCTGGCATCTGACTCTCTTGGATCATTTTGAGCCCTTCTTCAATTCCCTTCTGACCTTCATTAGCTGCCAAGAGGGCGGCGGCAACTACAACCGGCCTCCCATAGGGTGGAAGCTTTTCTAAGACAGAATCCTCAAGGATATGGGGTAAGCGAATTTCTTCTGCCGAAGGCCCCTCTAAGCCTGGGACCACGTCCTGTCCTAAAGTTAATACCAGTTGAGCTAATTGTTTAGCTTCTTCTATGAGGGTAAGCTTGCTTAATAGGCTCCCTCGGCTTCCTTGAAGAACAACTCGACCGATTTGTGTTACTTCAGGGTCTGGAGTACTTCCAGGAATTTTACCCCATCCCTGATTTTGTTGTGCTTTAATTAACCAATTGACGCCGCCACGTTGCGACCTTTCAAATCCTTTTCCTAGAATAAGCAAGCTTAAGGAAGCCATCGCTGTGGCTCCAGGGCACACTGATACTCCATGTTCCTCATCCAGCTCATCCTGAAGGATCTGAATAATACCTTCTTCGACAAAGCGTATTGCCTTCTCCAGGCCTACCTTTGCCTCTTCTCTCACATCCATAGTACGCTCCATTTTACTTTTTCTAGCTATACTATAATTATGAGAGAAGCGTAAAACCGGTGAATATGATTCTTCTTTTCAGCTTAATTCCCTAGGTTTAGAATCATAGCATTCTCATCGCAATTTGGGAATTTCACGCAATGGATACACTCTTTCCAAACCTTATGGGGCATATCTTCCTTATCTGTTAGGGTAAAACCACAACGCTCAAAAAAGCCCGGCTGATAGGTCAAGGTGAAAACCTTAGGACATTCGATTTCTCGCGCTTCCTGAAGTAGCGCTTGGACGAGCATCTTTCCCAAACCCTGGCCTTGATTGTCCTGAGACACAGCAAGCGCTCTTATCTCAGCTAAATCATCCCAGATAATATGCAAAGCTCCAACAGCGATGATCTTCTGATCACTTTCAATGACTAAAAACTCCCTGAGGTGTTCATAAAGTGTATTTCTCGATCGGGGAAGCATTAATCCTTGATCAGCAAAGCCATTGATCAAGGACATTATTTCTTCAACATCACTTAATTTAGTTCTTCTTAATTTCATAGTCTTAACCTCCTCCATATGTATAATTATACATCGTATATAATATTTATGAAAGAAATTAATATATGCTTTAAAAAAAGAAAGAAATTTGTCAGTTTAAAGTCTGTTATCTATCTTCAATCTTTTTACTCGTTTGCAAAAACCGCTAGCTGCTAGGCTTCGCCGAGTTAATATATTATTTTTTACGTTATACTATTTTTTTACATTTTTCTTCCATCACCATGTGATAAGATATCCCATGGCTGTTGTCAATATTGGGAGGTAATATCAATGGTTTCCTTACGTGAAAAAGTCTTTAATCGAATCTATGTGTCCATACTCCTCACTCTGCTCGCATTAATCTTACACCTAGGCTTTTCTGAAACATCTCATCAATTTGTCATCATCGCTGTGACAACCTTTCTCGGAACCTGGAGCATACTCACTTACTATACTCTAAATAAGGAAAGACAGCTTCATCAAGGACATATCCGTGCCATGCGCGTTTTGCTCCAACAAAATCCTCCCTTAAGTCAGACCGTTGACTATTCACGTGAAGCTTTAATTGTACTCGATGCGCACTATCGAGTCATTGATATGAGCCCCCATGTATCTGAAATTCTTGGAATACCCGAATCTAAAATTATCGGAAAGTCTATCTATACCACGCTTCACATTCCAAATATAGAATTCTCCTTAAAGGATACTCTAAAAGGAGAATTGACTTGGGAGAAACCTAATGCTAAGTCAATCTATCTTGATTATCGGATTCGCCCCTTACTTGATCAGGGATGTCGTTCCGGACTTCTGCTTATCCTCACCGATATAAGCGAAGAAAAACGACGCAATGAAGCTTATCTGCAAGCCGCTAAATTTTCAGCAGTAGGGCAGGTGGCAGCTGGATTAGCCCATGAGATAAGAAATCCTCTCACAACGATTAAAGGATTTATGCAACTTATTGGGTCTGAGCAATTCCCACCTGCTTTTAGACCCTATCATCAACTGATCTTAGAAGAAATACAAACCACAGATGAGCTCTTAAAGCACTTCCTTCTCCTGACAAATCCAACAGCTCCTCACTTCCAACCCCTTATTGCAGAGAAGCTTGTCCATTCAGTTGTACAAATTCTCCACCCCACGTGTTCCATGAAGGAGGTTGCAATTCACGTATCTGTAAATCCTCCTATTAGACCCATATTAGGCGATGAGGAGCAGCTTATCCAAGTGCTCCTCGCAGTTACGCAAAATGCTATTGATGCTTCACAGGTAAACGATCAAATTCATATCTTACTTGACGAACACCAGGATCATCTTCAGATCAAGGTTATCGACTTTGGGGATGGCATTTCAAAGGACATCCGCCCGCATATCTTTGATCCGTTCTTTACTACACGGAAAGAAGGGACAGGCCTTGGACTAACCATTGCACAAAGGATCCTCTTGGCACATCACGGCGAACTCGTGTTCATGGAGCCAGAGGTTTCTTCTGGGACGGTCGTTCTCTTGCGTATTCCGGTAATCCAAGAGGCTTAGTCTATTTTATTTTCTTCTCTTCCCCTCTTCGTATTCGATTAAAAGGCTGTTATACTTCGACAGGCGAGCTCATTTAAGCCCTGTTTCTGCCAGGTATCAGGCAATGTCCAAATTTGGAATTGCTCTGGTGCTTTGAGCCAGGAAAGCCAAAGCCGAAGGTCACCTTCCATACTGCTCAAAGTAAGCCAATGAATTCTTGAATCCCAAATAGAATTCATTGGCTTTGTTTTACCCGTGTCAAGTAATAGACTTCTTTCTAACACACTGGTAAGTAAGGTGGCTTGACTCGCATTATTCAGGGGTTTTTCAAGAATCGGACAGACAATGCTGAGTTGCCCGTCACCCTCAAAATAAAACCACTGACTTAAGTCATGAACCCAACTTTCTCCCCGATCTTTAGGTAACCACGGCCATTCTCTGGGATTCCCCCATAATGTGGATATGACTCCTCCTCCGTAATGTAACCAAAGCGAAAGACGCTCCCTCGATTTTAATTCGTCATTCTTCTCCTTATATTCTAAATGGCAAAGTATGCTTAATACAGTCGAGCTGAACTCACCATTTAAGGTTCCTGACGAATCAACCCAACCTTGACGCTGAAATTGTCGGCTTTTTTCTATATCTCTCTCCCATTTTGATTTCGTTGTTAATTCGAATTTTTTACCTTTTCTTTTAATCTCAGCAATCTCTATACTTCCCCACAAAAATGAGATACTCTGAGGTTTGATCTCCGTACGCACACGTCTTTCGCTAAGTTGTTCAAAAAAATCTCTAACCACTGCAAGTTGTTGTTGGGCAACTGGATTGAGTTCTTGCCTCCACTTTGACCAATTCGGACGAGCTTCGCCCAACGTATATTTCGTTGAACTTCCCACTGTGTTATCAGGTATAAGGTAGAGGCTCGGGGAAAGCCTTTCCCGCCAATACATTGCCCGCGCGGCTATGACGCCTCCAATTTTATTTAAAGTATAGAGAAAAAAGGGTGAAAAATCAGGCGCGATAAAATATATTACCGTTCTCGCCCCATTACTCAAACGGTTTGCCCAAAGCATCCCCGCAAGTAAAAATTCATCTTCCTTCGGCATTGACTCGCTCGCAACAATTCCAACCCGCAATGCTGTTTCCCCACCAGAGAAATAAGAAAATTGAGCTGGCAAGCGCCAGTCTTTCCTTCTTTCGCTAGAACATTCCTGCCAATTATGTGCGATGAAAATATCTCCATGGTGCTCCCAGACCTCTTGCCAGTTCTTCACAGTGATCCTCCCTTAGCTTTTGTCATACTACATATTTACGCAAGGATTGTAGACAAAATGACACAAGCCTAAGGAAAAAGCGAGAACCTTTTCTTGCCTCTAGCTTTCTTGTTAACATTTGTTGCAGATAAGTTGTAAGGTTTCTTCTATGGGAATCTCTTCTCTTCTATGACAATCTCGTCCTTCCATACTCTCAGCAAGAAACATCGAGTTCCATATACTCTCAGCCGTTGTTTCAACGACAGCCTTGAAGAAGGGGTCAAGATCCCAATCCGGAATTTGCTCTTCTTGAATCAAGCCATTGGTGTTAACGATTAAACAGAATTCTCCGCTTCCAGTGCGAGAAACTCCTCCCGTTCTCCCTAGTCCAAGGGTAGCCTTGGTTGCGAGCTTCTCTAACTGCCAACGCGTCAAAGGGGCATTGGTCATTCCAATTAAGATAAGTGAACCTGGAACCTCTCCTTTAAGCGATAGTCTTAGGCTTAGACTTAACCCAATGGGGACGCCGTTGATCACTAAATCGTTTAGATGCCCAAAATTACTTAAAGCCAACATACCGAACATATAGGTCTGTCCCCTTAAGTCAATAGTTCGTGAAGCACTTCCAATTCCACCCTTGAGTTGAAAACACGACATCCCTATCCCCGCTCCGATATTTCCTTGCGGGATAGGTCCCCTCCCTGCTCGGTTTAGCGCAAGAATCGCATCCCAAGGTTTAACATGGCGACCCCGAATATCGTTCAGATAAGAATCATCGCATTCAAATACGAGTAGGTTCGGAGTACGCGCGTCATTCCCTATTTCAGGATTTTCTTGTAATAAATACGTTAAAAGCCCTTGAGCTACCTCATTGACACTTAACGTATTCGTTAACAGAATCGGTGAATTAAGTATCCCCGTTTCTTGAACAAAGGGAACCCCTATCGACTTTCCAAACCCATTAATGACATGAATTCCAGCCCAACAGGGTTGGCGATATAGATTTCCTGGATGGGGACGAATCGCAGTCACCCCTGTTCGAATAGGCCCTTTGCCAGGAATCAGGGGGCCGAGCCCTTTTATGATAGAGACATTTCCTACCAAGACTCCCGGGACATCGGTTATATCATTATTCACCCCAGTGGGTAATTCACCCATCCATAGCCCATAGGATCTTGGACTTTCTCGTTTCATTAAAGCACCCCCTGTCACTTTATGCACGACAAGGGGGAACAGAACATGTTACCCTAAGAAAAAGTAAAAAGGCTATCCAAGCTGGACAGCCTTCTAACCTTTTAAACTTTTAAGCTCTTAACCTTTTATTTTAAGCTGAAAGGAGCAAAAATCGCAGTGACAATGAGTTATCTGATGAAAAGTGCTATAACAATCACAGCCAAACCGAGAATAAAACGATACCCTACGAATATTTTAAAATCACTCGTTTTTAAATACCTTAACAAAAACGAAATGCTAAGTATTCCAATGATAAAAGAAGTAATTACTCCAACGATGAACGCTGTATTGATATCGGTTAACTGCAAATGCCGCATACTCAAAATTCCAGCTCCCATAACAATAGGCGTCGACATGAGAAAAGAGAATCTGGCAGCATCTTCCCGAGTAAGAGACAGCCAGCGAGCCACAGTCATTGTACTTCCGGAGCGTGAAACCCCTGGAATAATTGCTAAGGCCTGAGACAAACCGATAAGTATCGCATCGGAGAATGTCATCGTATCCATAGTACGGAGTTGACGACGACGGTCAGCCAGATAAAGAAGGATTCCCATGACAATAAGCATGACCCCAATTAATAAGGGATTACGGAATACCGTCTCAGCTTTACTTTCAAGAGCGAGTCCGATCGCAGCTCCTGGTATCGTGGCAAAGACAAGATACCAAAAAATTCTCCGTTCATAGGAAGGCTTGGTACTTAATGCTCCCTTCAGCAAACTCACCCAATCTCGCCAAAAATAGATAACCACGGCCAAAAGAGTACCCATATGTAAGGCCACATCAAAGGTTAATCCAGGATCTTGCCAGCCAAATAACCACGGAATTAAGACAAGATGCGCCGAACTAGAAATTGGCAAAAATTCACCTAACCCCTGAACAATTCCCAAGATAACCGCTTGTAAGATTGTCACGTTCCTACCTCCCAAGAAATATTACTTCGACTAATATACCACAACTAGTGCATCCTGAAAATACTTAACTAAGCTCTACGTTGACTATCTATAAGTCCATCAAAAAACAAACTTAGAACTTCTTTCATCTCCTCTTCAAGATTTCCTTCCCGGGTTACAAACCAGTGCATGAAATGTTGTAAAACCATACCCTCTAAACTCTCAGCCAGAAAGACAGGATCAAAACGTTTACTAATTTCTCCAAGCCGCTGACCGTGACTTAAAATACCGATGATTCCATAATGTAAGCCTTTATCCAACTCCGCTTGCTCGCGACTTCGTACGGCAACCCAAGCCAATTCCCGCTCAGACACCATGAATTCAGCCCAACCCCGTAACACGTTATCTAATCGTTCCCTTAGAGAGTATCCCGCCTCTCTCCCCGTAGCAATCATGTCTTGATATTTTCTTTTCGAAAACTCCAAGACAACCGCTTCTTTTGATTCAAAATAATTATAGAAGGTTCCTTTTCCCACGTCAGCCTGTTGAGTAATTTGTTCTACCGAGGTATGTTCATAACCCTGAATTTGAAATAGGTTCATGGCACTATGAAAGAGCCGATCATAAGTCTCCTTTTTTTTTCGCTCACGTCGAGATATTTCCGGCATGAAAAAACCTCCTTCTCCAGGGGAATCGATAGACCATAGCCATATACTTCGCCATAATCCATTATTTTCCTTCTGCAAGGAGGAGGTTTTCATTATTAAACACATAGCTAAGTACGCTTAACGTGTTCTTGTTCTTCTTCCTATGAGAATTCCTAAGTAGACAAATAGAAACATGGTTAGAAAATCAACACATGCTAAAAGGAGAGGGACACTTATACCTGAAGTGATCACTAAGACATACGTCATTAGGTTGAACACAATGACCATTCGAAACACGGGTATAGCCCCACCCGGATCCTTAAAGTATCCATTCATGAAGCCAACAGGATAAAAAAGTGCAAAGTTAAATACCAATTGATTGATGAATGTCTGTTCTGGAAAAAACTCTCCCCAGATAAAATACAGTGACACCAACACGACCGCGTAATGCCAGTTTTTTAGCTGAAAAGACGACTCATTCGGCTCTTGAGGAGTTGAATTCACGAAAAACCTCCATTAAAGACTATAGTTCGGCGATTCCTTTGTAATGGTTATATCATGCGGGTGGCTTTCCTTCAAACCAGCTTGAGTAATGCGCACAAATTGACCCTCTTTGCGAAGCGTCTCAATGTTTGCCGTACCGCAATAGCCCATACCTGCTCGTAACCCACCGATCATCTGATAAACGGTATCGGCCAATGGACCCTTGTAGGGAACACGTCCTTCGATTCCCTCAGGGACAAGCTTTTGATCCTTTTCTTGGAAATAGCGATCACGGCTTCCCTCTTTCATCGCCCCAATCGAGCCCATTCCCCGGTATACCTTGAAGCTACGCCCTTGATAAATTTCAGTCTCTCCAGGACTTTCCTCAGTTCCAGCAAATAAACTACCAATCATAACGACCTTCGCGCCAGATGCCAGGGCTTTGACGATATCTCCTGAGAACTTGATTCCGCCATCCGCGATAACAGGAATTCCATATTTGTCTGCCTCTTCAGCGCAATTCATGATCGCTGTTATTTGAGGAACTCCGATACCCGCTACGACACGTGTAGTACAGATGGATCCAGGTCCAATTCCAACCTTAATCGCATCTGCACCTGCTTCGATGAGATCGCGAGTCGCTCCAGCAGTTGCTACATTCCCTGCGATAATCTGCATCTCAGGGAACGTCTGACGCATTAATTTAACCATTTCAAAGACTCCATGGGAATGTCCATGCGCTGTATCAATGACGATAACATCTGCTCCAGCTTTGTTCAAAGCTCCAGCCCGTTCTAGAGTGTCCTGTGTTACACCGACTGCAGCACCTACTCTTAATCGGCCTCTTCCATCTTTTGCAGAATTGGGATACTGGCGTGCCTTTTCAATGTCCTTAATCGTGATTAAGCCTTTAAGATATCCTTCAGCGTCAACAATGGGCAATTTTTCAATTCGATGTTGTGCTAAGATCTCCTTCGCGTGCTCTAGTGTTGTTCCGACTGAAGCAGTCACCAAATTTTCTTTGGTCATTACTTCCCCAATAGCACGGTCATAATCTCTTTCGAAACGTAGATCTCGATTGGTCAAAATTCCGACGAGCTTTCCCTGGACTGTAATAGGCACTCCAGAAATTCGATAGCGTGCCATCAAGGTAAGCGCGTCCTGGACTTTATCCTCTGGATGTAAGAAAATAGGATCAGTAATAACCCCATGCTCTGAGCGCTTAACTTTATCGACTTCAAGGGCCTGCTGTTCAATCGTCATATTCTTATGAATAATACCGATTCCACCTTCTCGGGCCATGGCTATAGCCATACGAGAATCGGTTACAGTATCCATACCAGCACTCATCAAAGGGATATTGAGCTTAATCTTTTTCGTTAGATAGGTACTTACATCGACGTCTCGTGGTAAGACTTCCGATTTAGCCGGAATTAACAAGACATCATCAAAGGTAAGGGCTTCTCCAATAATTTTAGCAGAGTACATAATAGACTCCTTTCTCAATGCTTTTCTAAGTAGTATATCAGATTACTATCGAAGAGAATAGGAAAAAGTAGATTCACATAAGTATTAAGATTCATAATTATCTACCATCTTTTTCTATTCGACGACTCAGCGCCACTTAGATTCCTGCTTCTAAAGCGGTCGCTTCTCGCCCGTGAGTTTCGGAGGAACTTACGCACATGTTTCTGATAAATTCTGATGAATTGGGTTACCCCTATTACCGAAATAGAATTCCCTTTATCCTGAAAAACTTACATAGATAGATGAAAATTCTTCTGTCCGCCTTAATAATTGTGTAAAATAGAGTTGGAACATCATTCAGGGAGGCTATCATGATTTACCGTATTCGTCAGTTTTGGCAAGCACTCATGCCTAAAATTTCTTCTAAAGAGTTAAACTGGGCCTTGGATATACTCCCTTCCCCTGCTATCCCACTCTTTTTGGCTCAATCCTTAGCCGAACAGCGCCATGCTTTAGACGTCACACTTGATTTATGGTCTGCCTCTAGGAACCCTAATCTTCTTATAGCAGCTCTTCTTCACGACTGTGGAAAATCTAAGAATCCACTTAACGTCTGGGAGCGCATCTATATCGTTTTGTTGCAGCGAGCCCCTCGTAAAGCATGGGACTTCTTTCTTCGTTGTTCTCCCTTTTTTTCCTCCCCTCTCTGTACTGCAGAGAAGCATCCGACCTGGGGAGCTGAATTCGCGCTTGATATTGGCTTAGATGTCGAAATCGTCGAGCTCATCCTTCATCATCATTCCCCTAAGACACGGGAAGGTCTGCTGCTCTATGAAGCAGATAACCGGCACTAAGGCTCCCACTTCATGGCAGCATCAGATACAATAAGTTCTGAGACAAGAAAAGAAGGCTTAACTAAAACTCAAGTTTTAGTTAGGCCTTCTCTTGATATTCCTCAATTCTTTCCTGAAGCTCTACTATCTGCCGATTCTTAGAAAAAATCCACTTTGCAAAACGAGTATTATCCCGATGGAGACGGACATTCTCACTTTCAAGCTTATGCACTAAAGAAACCTTTTCTCGCTCAACCTTCTCAAGCAAGTTCATAAGTACCCTTCGGCTAACTCTTAAATGCTCCACACGTTGCTCTAATTCTCCGATCCTTGCTTTGGCAGTCCTCAGTTCTTCGTTAAGATGCCTTATCTCTTCATGGACATCCAAGGTGCTACCCCCCCGGCGATAGATTTACACTTGTATTCTATGCCGAGAGACGATTTTTTAACCCTTACATCTCAAAAACTCATGAACGCGTGTTACAGCCTCATTGAGAATCTCTAATTCCTGGACTAAAGCAATTCGGACATAACCCTCTCCGTACCTTCCGAAGGCTATCCCCGGAACGACGATAACCCCGGCCTCCTGTGCAAGCTCCCTTGCGAACGTCAATGAATCCTGCGAGGTGGGAACGGGCGCCCATATAAACATTGATCCACTCGGCGAGGGCATTGACCAACCTGCTTTAGCACATCCCTCAATCCAAAGATCCCGACGTTGCTGATAGGCCTGTCGATTCTCCTTGACATTGTCTTGTGATGCATTCAAAGCAAACGCACCGGCTTTTAAGACAGGTTCAAATACGCCATAGTCAATATTGGACTTCAATTGTGCCAAAACACGTATGATTTCTGAATTTCCTACGACAAAGCCCAGTCGAGCTCCTGCCAAATTGTACGTTTTCGAGACAGAGTGGAACTCAATTCCCACATCCTTAGCACCTGGTGCTTGCAAAAAGCTCGCTGGTCGATATCCATCAAAGGCAAGCTCAGAGTACGCCGCATCATGGCAAACGATAATGTCGTATTTCTTAGCAAAGTGAACAACCTCTTCATAAAAAGCGAGTGGTGCGACAGCCGCAGTAGGATTATTAGGGTAATTTAAAAACATGATCTTAGCTTTCTTCGCTATCTCTGGTTCGATATCTGTTAAATCGGGCAGGAAACTGTTCTCCTCAAGCAAAGGCAAGGAAACCTTTTCTCCACCCGCGAGAATTAATCCTGCTGTATAGATTGGATATCCCGGATCAGGAATCAACGCGATTTCCCCAGGATCTAAAAAGGCCAGAAAGACGTGTGCCAATCCATCTTGTGATCCCATCAACGGCAACACTTCATTTTCCGAATCTAAAACAACACCGAAACGCTCGTTATACCAACGGGCACAGCTTGTACGAAAAGCCTCTGAACCACGCGTTAAGGTATACCCATAATTTTTCCCATCAAGCACAGCCTCCGCAAGGATCTGACGGATTTCTTGAGATGGGGCACGGTCAGGACTACCGATACTCAGATTGATGAGTTTACGTCCCGCCTTTTCTAACTCCGTTTTTAAGTCATCCATTTCTGTGAATACGGACGCTCCTAAGCCGCTTAAACGTTGAGCTTGCAAAGTCTTTCTCCTCCTACTTCCTCTAGGACTTACCTCTTAACGAGGACTTCTCTCGATTAGGGAACTCATTTCAGATGGGTTTCTCCATCTGAAGCTTTGTTACTTAAAAAGGTTACTTACCGGCTTGAAAATAGTGCTCTCGAGCAATGCTTCGAATCTTCTCGACAACCTCATACGAGGTTCCCCAATCTCCAAGATGTATGCCAGGTTTACGCGCTTCTCCATGGAAATCTGATCCACCTGTCATAATGAGATTGTAGTGTTCTGCTAACTCCCGATAGTGCTTCTCATCCTTGCTTGAATGCTCGGAATGAAAGACTTCAACACCCTGAAGACCTGATTCGACCCACTGAGGGATGCTTTCACTTAAGCCATGTACTCCAGGATGAGCTAATACAGCAACCCCTCCTGCTGCTCGGACCAAGGCAATTCCCTCTTCAGGACTAAGTTTATAACGCGCTACATAGGCTGGGGCTCCCAGTCCAATATAGCGATCAAAAGCTTCTTTAATGGTTTTGACAATCCCTTTATTCATGAGGGCTTGAGCAATGTGGGGTCTTCCGATCGATTCTCCGCGGGCGATGTTCTCAATCTCCGCCCTCTGAATTTCGATCCCCTGACTCTTTAACCTCTCCAAGATTGTGAAGACCCGATGATGACGAGCATCCTGTAATATACGTAGCTTCTCTTGCAATACGAGCGTCTTCGGATCCATTTCATAACCTAATATGTGAACCTCAGTACCCGAGTGATCTGTGTTAAGTTCAATTCCTCTTAAAACGTCTACTCCGTAGTGAATTCCTGCTTTTTCGGCCTCATCCCAACCACTCGTAGTATCATGATCTGTAATACCTATCGATGTAAGTCCACATTCGGCAGCGGCTTTCACAAGCTCCCACGGTGTTAGCACTCCATCGGAGGCTGTCGTGTGGCAATGCAAATCTGCCTCGGGATACCTGTTTTTAGCACCAACCATGATTAACCTCTTTTCGGGAAAATTATTTTCACCCTACTATTTTATCACGGCAGAGAGGAAACGCATAAAGTTTTTGTACATTATTTGTTCAACTTCTTGTGTATTAAATCCAGCCTCTAGCAAGGCTTCAGAAAGTCCACTGTATTTCCCCACGTCTTCTAGACCATTAGGAGTACGATCAATCCCATCGAAATCTGACCCTATTCCGATGGATTCTACACCTGCCACTTCAGCTATGTGCGTGATATGTCGAACCACATCGGAGAGTCGAGCTTCATTCTCATGTGTAAGGAAAGCAGGATAGAAGTTCACTCCGACCAACCCATGATTTTGGGCGAGTGCCCTTAATTGTTCATCTGTCAGATTTCGTTGATGTGGACAAAGTGCATAGGCGCAGGAATGCGAAGCAAGGATAGCCTGATTGCTAATTCCGAGCGCATGCCAAAATCCAGCTTCGTTGAGGTGAGATACATCGACAATCATGCCGAGTTCATTCATACGATGAATTACACTTTCCCCAAATCGGGTCAAACGGCTATTCGTTTTTTCGCCTACACCGTCAGCAAGGGCATTTCTCTGATTCCAAGTTAAACCTAGGGCACGAACGCCTAACTCAAAGATGACATCGAGCATGAATAGACTTTCACCTAAGATCTCCCCACCCTCAACACTCAGCAAGCAGGCGATTTTTTCCGCGTAAGGGAGTTGGGGTAGGTCCTTCTGCGTCCGTATAAGATACACGCTCTCTGCATTCTCCTGAATAAATCGGTGGGCTGCGTGAATCAGTTCTAACCCTCTTCTACTCGCCTGTTCCGGTTTATACTGGCTTTCGATAAATGCAGCCAAAAATTGGAGAATTACCTTTCCTTCCCGTGCCCTTTTGATATCCCAGTGCCCACCTTCCTTCGGATCACACAACGTTCTTTTTCCTTCGAGATAATCTATTAGACTATCACAATGACCATCAACAACCCAGAAATCCTTCATATCCTCTAATCTCCTTTCCTAGACAAAAAGAAACACCTGCCCGCGTAAGCAAACAGGTGTACTGCTCAAGTTGATCTATCTTGGTTCGACGATAAGCTTTATTGCCGTTCGCTCTTCTCCGTCAATTTGTATGTCCGTGAAAGCGGGGATACATACAAGATCGACTCCACTTGGGGCAACGAACCCCCTTGCGATTGCTACAGCCTTGACAGCCTGGTTGAGCGCCCCTGCTCCAATGGCCTGTAACTCCGCACCTCCCCTCTCACGGAGTACTCCGGCTAGGGCTCCTGCGACGGAATTTGGACTCGATTTAGCTGAGACTTTTAACACATCCATGAACGACAACCTCCTGTTCGAATCACTGACATGTATTTCCATACACAGTTACATGTATTCTCGAAAAGTAAAAAAAATCCTCTTTTTTAAAATGACTTTTCAGATTTTTTTATTATTATCAATCAAATGTGACAGAAATTCGTTACCCATAGAGCCTGGATCAACGAGACTTTGCCCTTCATGAAATAATGTGTAAATGAAGAAGAGAAACTAGTCCTTTACTCTTTGTATCGGGGTAATACTTCGTGCTTTACCTGTGTTCTCGTCGATATCAAGAACAACAGCATTGAGTTGCAAAGCACCCGTAGCGAGCTCAAACTTAGCCGGCAATTGAGTAAGGAAACGATTGATAATAGTCTCTTTCTTGACACCTAAAACAGAGTCCCGGGGGCCAGTCATACCGACATCAGTAATATAAGCAGTACCTTGTTGAAGAAGTCGTGCATCCGCCGTTTGGATATGGGTATGGGTCCCTACGACTGCACTGACTTTTCCATCAAGAAACCAACCTAGAGCGACCTTCTCTGAAGTCGCTTCTGCATGAAAATCGACTAGGATAATAGGGGTTTCTTGGCGCATTTCATTAACCCAACGAATTGCCCCACTAAAAGGATCCTCCAACGCGGGAAGATACACCCTACCTGAAAGATTAAGAACCCCAACCTTTTTTCCATTCTTTCTCACATACCCGTAACCTTTCCCAGGTGCACCTTTCGGATAGTTTGCAGGTCTTATCAGGCGTGCTTCTTCTTCGATATACTTCATGATGGTCCGTTGATCCCAGACGTGATTACCCATGGTCATGAATTCAATGCCAGAGGAGAGTAATTCCTCCCCGATTTCTTTCGTTAGACCTTTCCCACCAGCCGCATTTTCGGCGTTAGCTATCGTCAAGTCAATCGAGTATTCCTGCTGCAGTGGTTTAAGTAAGGATTTTATCGCATCCCGACCAGGGTTACCTACTATATCTCCGATAAAAAGAATATTCACCTAAAAACAATCTCCTTCTCAATTATATCGTTCATCAGAAAGGAAATAACCCTTCAGACTTAAGATATAACCTTCCCCAAAATCCACTTCTTAAGACAGAGAGAGCGGACAGTCCCAAGTTAGTTCTTATAGACTAAGACCCGTCCTTCTTCTCGAACTGCAATAAATCCCTTATCCAAGCTACTTTCTCTAAACGATTGCAGAATTTGGCCAATCACTTCTTCCTGGAAGATCAATTCATCCTCCGACAGTTCTGCCTCCTCGAAAATAAGTTGCTTACTCCACTCCGCTTTCACAAGATCAACGATAAGTCCAACTTCCCTTTGGCTCATACTCCCGACATCCCGTGTAATCATGAGGAGGGATAATCGATCTTCTGGTTTCTGTTCTACCTCACAAAGTTGCATAGTATTTCCCTCAAACCGATGGAAAACCTCCAACGCTTCGCGAATCTTCTTCGTTAATTTTTCCCCGTGTTCAGGCACTTGTAGCAAAAATCTAAATTTAAGGGCATGCTCTTGTTTTAGATATCTTACGGAGCACACTTCGGGATAGCGCACCAAAATGGATATCAAAAGCCCAACCCCTTCCGGCACATCGCTACCATCCTTGTACTGGAAGTTTAAGCTTCCCATAGTGTCATTCCTCTCTTTAAAAACGACTAATACTATATTAATTCGTCAAGGCTTGGCAAAGTCCTGCTCTCACCTATTCCCATTTAAAACTGCCTCGACCAATCTTATCCAGTGGTGTTTAGTCCTCGGATAAATCATAGAAACGCTAAAAGACAGGCGATATTCATCACCTGTCTTTTAGCACACTTAGAAATTTATTTAGCATAATCTACTGCTCGAGTTTCCCGAATGACAACGACCTTAATTTGTCCGGGATACTCTAGCTCATCTTCAATACGCTTACTGATTTCACGAGCAACTCTTGGAGCTAAGACATCATCGATCTTATCGGGCTTAACGATAATTCGAATCTCACGACCTGCTTGAATTGCAAAGGATTTCTCGACACCCTCAAAAGTATCCGCAATTTCCTCTAACTTCTGTAGACGTCTTATATAAGACTCAAGGGTTTCACGTCGTGCACCCGGACGAGCAGCTGACACTGCATCCGCTGCAGCCACAAGGACCGCGACAATCGTTTTGGCTTCCACATCACCATGATGAGCTTCGATTGCGTGTATAACTTCCCCAGATTCTTTGTACCTTTTGGCCAGATCCACGCCAATTTGCACATGAGTTCCTTCGATATCGTGATCGACAGCTTTACCAATATCATGAAGTAGGCCGGCCCGTTTCGCAAGTTGAACATCTACACCAAGTTCAGCCGCCATCAATCCAGCTAAATGAGAAACTTCTATGGAGTGTTTTAATACATTCTGACCATAACTGGTCCTGAACTTTAACCGACCTAATAAGCGAATCAGCTCTGGATGTAAGCCATGAACTCCCGTCTCGAAGGTTGCTTGTTCCCCTTCTTCGCGTATTCTCTGCTCAACTTCTTTCTGAGCCTTTTCAACCATCTCTTCGATCCGCGCCGGATGAATACGGCCGTCTGCTATTAATTTCTCTAAAGCAACTCGAGCAACTTCTCTACGTATCGGATCAAAGCCGGACAAAATAACGGCTTCCGGAGTATCATCAATAATCAAATCAATACCGGTCAACGTCTCTAAGGTCCGAATATTTCGTCCCTCACGTCCAATAATTCGCCCTTTCATTTCATCACTCGGCAAGGCGACAACAGAGACTGTCGTTTCTGCGACATGATCAGCAGCACATCTCTGAATAGCTAAGGAAATAATGTTCTTAGCCCTTTTATCTGCTTCTTCCTTTGCTCTTGTCTCAATTTCTTTAATCATAATTGCTGACTCGTAACGGACGTCTTCTTCTACATTATGAAGAAGCATTTGTTTGGCTTCCTCAGTGGATAATCCGGACACACGTTCAAGTTCTTGCTTTTCCTTGGCTACAGTCTGAGCCAAATTCTCCTTAAGGACTTCCACTTCATCTTCTTTGCGATGAAGATTTTCTTCCTTACGCTCTAAAGATTCCATTTTCCGATCTAAGGATTCTTCCTTCTGGATGACCCGTCTTTCCATTCGCTGAATCTCATTACGACGCTCACGAGATTCTTTTTCAACCTCATTACGAATATGCATAACTTCTTCTTTAGCAGCTACAACAGCTTCACGACGTTTTGCTTCTGACGAACTATGTGCATTCTCGACAACTCTTTTTGCTTCTTCTTCTGCCGATCCAATCGCTTTTTCGGCCGTATTCTTCCGAATGATCCACCCAACGAAGCCACCTATGCCAAGCGATAAAACAGCTAAAACTCCTGAAACGATTCCAGTAACCTCCAAGTGGACCTCACCTCCCTTAATCACCTACACTTATTTGAAATAATCACCAATTGAATCGAATAAAAATAAAAAAACTGGGCATACGCCAGCCTCTACAAAAAATCCTTAATATAAGACATGATATGTCTATCGGTTCCTACAAACCCACACGCGCTAGTTCGTTACCCTCCATATTATACTAACAACGATGCAATCTATAAGAAAACCTTTTAAGGTTTGATTTACAGAAACAGGCTTCTTTTTAGAGTTTAATATCTTTTGAAAAATTTGTCAAGATTATCCCTTGATTAGGCTATTTCTGAACCTTTTTTTGTCTTGTAGAGAGCTTGGTGGTGATTAATAAAAAAAGAGGAAGAGAGCTTAATCCCTTCCAGCTATTTCATCGATACTATGATAAACCAGTTCAAGTGAATATCCCTTTTGAAGAAGCTTCTGCCCTACTTTTTGTCGGAGGAAAACCTCACGAGGAATTTTAGCATAACTCTTTTTGTATTGATAAGAACTTTCCCAACGTCTCAATTCTTCTGACCATATCTTCTGAGCTTGTTGTCTACATAGTGCCTGTTCCTGGCTTGGTAAATAGGACTCTTCTAGCACGTCAAAGACAAGTTCATCTTCAATTCCTTTATGCTTGAGTTCAACTTCAATACGTTTCTTCGAGTAACTCGATTGCCTACTTCGACAATAGGAAAGTGCATATTCCCGGTCATTGAGATATCCCCATTCCACTAATCGTTCAAGGGCCTTTTCAACTTCATCAGATGCGAAGCCTTTCTGTCCGAGACGCTGAACCATTTCAAAACGAGTATATAGTCGTCTCGATAAATAAGTTAACGCCGCGTCCAACGCCGTTTTCATCCTATTCTTCTTCCTGCACTGTTTCTGGTTCGTCTGAAGAAGGAACAGCTGTTACGCTTATATTCGCGCGAATACGTTTTTCGATTTCAGCCGCAATATCTGGATGCTGTTTAAGAAAGTCTTTTACATTCTCTCTTCCTTGGCCTAACCGTTCTCCATTGTAAGAATACCAAGCTCCAGATTTTGCAATAATGTCCATATCTGTACCTATATCAACAATACTACCTTCGCGAGATATCCCTTCCCCATACATAATATCAAATTCGGCTTGTTTAAACGGTGGGGCTACCTTATTCTTCACGACTTTTACCTTTGTTCGGTTTCCAATCATATCTTGACCTTGTTTAAGCGTCTCCGTACGACGAACATCCATCCGAATGGTCGCGTAAAATTTCAGGGCACGCCCGCCGGTGGTCGTCTCGGGATTGCCAAACATGACTCCGATCTTTTCACGAATCTGATTGATGAAGACAACACACGTCTTACTTTTACTAATGGCGCCGGTCAATTTACGTAGCGCTTGTGACATTAAACGGGCCTGCAATCCAACATGGGAATCGCCCATTTCACCTTCAATCTCAGCTCTTGGAACTAAAGCTGCAACAGAGTCAATAACAACAACATCGACTGCACCGCTCCGCACTAGGGCTTCGCAGATTTCCATCGCTTGCTCTCCTGTATCAGGTTGGGAAACTAATAAATTATCGATATTGACCCCAAGTGCCTTAGCATAGATGGGATCCAGAGCATGCTCCGCATCGATAAATGCTGCAACTCCACCTAACTTTTGTGCTTCCGCGACGATATGTAAAGCGACCGTGGTTTTACCTGAAGACTCCGGCCCATAAATCTCTATCATCCGGCCCCGAGGTACTCCCCCTACTCCAAGCGCAATATCAATGGCCAAGGAGCCTGTAGGAATAACCTCTACTGCCATTTTGGCTGAGGCTTCTCCCATTCTCATAATCGAACCCTTGCCAAATTGCTTTTCGATTTGGCTTAATGCCATATCCAGGGCTTTTAATTTATCAGTCCCGGCCATTCTTTTTCCTCCCTAAAACCCTTACTTTTTAATTTAAATTCGCAGCGAACAAAACACTTGTTCGATAACAATTATACTTTTTTCGGCTTCAGCTTGTCAATTGTTTTTACAGAATACAGCAAAAGGGTTTTCTCAATTCATTAAGAAAACCCTTTAAGCGCCATTCTATCTTACCTATTATCTAAAAATAGGTTATTTGATCTATCCCTTAATTGAAGCACATGCGACCGAACGCGATAAGGCTATATTATGCTGTTTTTCCCGGCTCTTGTTTTTGAACTGCACATTGCCTTTTTTTCAGCCAATTCCCTAAAAGAATAACCCCTATGGCTAAGATCCCAGGAATGAGATACTCTAGAATGTGAATCTTTGTAAGGAAGTGGAAATAGGAATCTTTCAAAATCATCTCTCCTGCAGTGTACCCTAAAAGTCCAGCACCCACCGAAACAATCCAAAAATACTTTTTCATGATATTAGACAATACAGTACTGCCAAAGATAACTATCGGAATGCTGATGAGTAAGCCTAAAATCAGTAGAACTATATTTCCTCCAGAAGCTCCTGCCACAGCTAAGACATTATCTAAACTCATGAGCAAATCCGCAAAAATAATCGTTTTGATGGCTTCCCTCAAGCTGCCTGCAGCATGAACGTTCTCATCACAGTCTTCGCCTTTCAAGAGCTTAACTGCAATATAAGCGAGAAGTATTCCCCCTACAGCTTGTACAAATGGAATCTTTAAAACTGATGCAGCAACTGCTGTTAATGCAATTCTTAAAGCGACTGCACCGAACGTACCCCAGAAAACACCTTGTTTTTTCTCCTTCCCTTCTAAACGAAGAGTAGCTAAAGCTATAACGACTGCATTATCTCCACTAAGCAGTAGGTTAATTCCGATTATTTCTAGTAATGAAGTCCAAAATGTTGCATCAAGTACCATTATAATCCCTATCCCCTCTGACGTTTTTATTAGATTGCTTTCTAAAAGAAAATGTACAAGAGCAATAAATCAAGAATATAGTAGGTCCTCTTAGGATCATGTTCCTTATCGCCTCCTTCACGGATTTAATACATATGCAAGAATCATGCCGAATTCTTTGAATATAAAAAAGCAAGAGGATGTTTCATATCGAAACATCCTCTTGTTTCATGTAACAATATATCGTTACACTATTGCAACATGCTGCCTATTGCAAGAAACTTACCTTGCTTTAGCCGGTTCTACATTAACCTTCCGGCCCTTCATAAAGTTTTGATGCATACAACTCAAGACTCTGTTCGCAAATTGCTCAGGAACTTCTACGAACGTAAAATTATCGTAAATATTAATCATTCCTATGATATTCCCAGGAATTCCACTTTCATCCGCAATCCAACGAACAATATCCTGAGGACGAATTTGCTGTAACCGTCCAATGTTCATAAAAAGTCGTACCATTCCTGGAGCCGCTCCTGTATTGCCGAAGGAGGGATCCTCGTCTTCTTCGAGCCGCTCATCTGCCCCTTCAACAGCAAATTTTAAGGCTGCGGCAGCCACATCCACCGAATCATACTCTTCAAGCAATGAACTCACGATGGAGCGGTAAGTTCCTAAGTGGTTCTTCTGTAACAATTTAATCAATTGACTCTTCAAGTTCTCAGCCTGACGCTCACTCACATCTGCAAGCGTCGGCAATTCTTTACGAAGAATCCGGGTCTTAATTAATCGCTCAATTAACCGGAGTTGACGGTATTCACGAGAGGAAATCAGGGTAATCGCTTGTCCTTTTCTTCCCGCTCTTCCTGTACGCCCGATGCGATGAACATAGGATTCAGGATCCTGTGGAATATCAAAATTGATAACATGAGTTACATTATCAATATCTAACCCACGTGCTGCAACATCTGTTGCAACAAGGAGTTCAATCTTCGCATCGCGAAAGCGTTTCATGACGCGGTCTCTTTGTTGCTGACTCAAGTCTCCATGAAGTGCATCTGCAAAATACCCTCTTGCCTCAATCGCTGCAACAAGTTCATCCACTCCACGCTTCGTCCGGCAGAAAATAATGGCTTGGCCAATCTCTTCCATGTCTATGATGCGGCATAAGGCATCGACTTTAATCTTTTCGCGTGTTTCATAAAATACTTGTTCGATCAAAGGAACGGTGAGTTCATCACGACTAACCGCGATAGACTGCGGATCATGCATATAATTCTTAGCTAACTTCTTAATTTCAAGTGGCATCGTAGCTGAAAAAAGCATCACTTGACGTTCTTCCACTGGGACTTGTTTTAGAATACTTTCTATATCTTCGACAAAGCCCATATCTAGCATTTCATCCGCTTCATCAAGAACGACCATCTTGACATATTGTAATTTCAAGGTTCCACGATTCAAATGATCGAGAATTCGTCCTGGGGTACCCACAACCACCTGACTTCCAAAGCGAAGGGCACGAATTTGGCGATCAATGGATTGACCACCATAGATGGGCAAAGGCTTAATGTGACGGTATTTCCCAATCTTGCTAATTTCCTCTGATACTTGAACGGCAAGTTCACGCGTCGGAGTTATAATAATCGCTTGGACAGCTTGAAACTTAGGATTAACCTTCTCACAGATAGGAATCCCAAAGGCTGCAGTTTTTCCTGTACCTGTCTGGGCCTGTCCGATCAAATCGACTCCTTCCATCGCCAAAGGAATCGCAGCTTTCTGAATGGGTGAGGGTTCCTCAAACCCCATTTCAGATAATGATTGTAATATTTGTTTACTTAGTGAAATCTCACCAAAGGATTGTAAACGTTCTGCACTCAAACTATTGCTAGCTCCTTTCAACTTTCAACATATATCGACGGACCCAATCCAAGGCAGCTTGAACAGATAATTGCCGAATTGAATCTCGTCCCCCATGAAACTGAAACTTACACGCTTCGATACCATCCGGCGTTGCTAAACCAATATAGACTAAGCCAACAGGCTTTTCCTGGCTCCCCCCGCCGGGTCCGGCTATTCCCGTAATACTAACTCCCAGATCAGAATTTGCATACTCTCGGATACCACCCGCCATTTCTAGCGCAGTCTCCGTGCTAACCGCCCCAAACGTCTCGAGAGTATGAGGTTTAACCCCCAAAAACTTTTCTTTAAGCGTATTCGAATAGCTAACTACTCCACCTAAGAAAAAGTCTGAACTCCCTGGTTCTTGAGTGAGTACAGCTCCAAGCATGCCACCTGTACAGGACTCTGCTGTTGCGATAGTCAACCCTCGACGTTTTAAATTCTCGCTGACTAACCCAATCATCGTATCCTCATTTGTTCCGAATACCCGATCTTCTAGACGGGCATATATGAGCCGTTCAGCCTCATTCAAAATCTCCGCCGCCTTTTCAGCATCTCCTCGGGTTACTAAACGGATATGCAACTCCGAGTGCTTTGCAAGCAAAGTCATACTTGGATTTCTTCCTCCGAGGAGATCTTGAAGCTTCTCTTCCACATCAGATTCCCCGAGACCCACAACTTTAATAACGCGAACATGCATCCGGCTTGAATCGACTTGAGCTGCTCGCTCTAAAACCGGCCATACACAATCATCGAACATCGGTTGCATCTCGGACGGTGGCCCAGGTAATATAACAATCGTTTTTTCTTCTTTTCGAACGATGGCCCCTGGTGCCGTTCCGTGGTTATTCGGAAGAATTTTAGTTCCTTCAGGAAAGTATGCTTGTTTCTTTTCCGTCTCAGGCATATTCGTGCCACGAAGTGAGAAAAAATGTCGGATCTTATCAAGACTGACAGGATCGAGAACCATGTTTAATCCAAGAACCTTTGCCACAAGCTCCTTAGATAAATCATCAACCGTAGGGCCTGTCCCTCCAGTTATCACAAGCAGATCCGAACGTTCTATTCCTTGTTGAATTACCTTTTCCAGCCGTTCTGCGTTATCTCCTACGGTGGTATGATAATCTACTTCTATTCCTAACTCCGATAACTTTCCTGTAAGATAGTGTGCACTCGTATTTAAGGTCTGTCCAAGCAGTATTTCCGTCCCTGTAGCGATAATTTCAGCTTTCATAGTATTTTATCACTCTCCCTCTTCAAACGCAAACTTAAGCTCTCTCGTCCTCATCCTATTTATTTCTCGTCTCAAGGAAATCTATCCTTTCAATACAAAGAAAAAAATCGTATTGCAAGATAATTTTTTAAACGAAATGCAAAAAAAATAGAGAACGACAAAGGGATCGTTCTCTACATCTAATTTTGTAGATTTTTTTCAATATCTCAAAAATCGATAATCTCGATTTCAAGCTTATGCTGCATGTTCATCCATCAGAATACGAAGCTTTTCTCCATTGAGAACTTCTTCTCTCTGAAGCAGTTGCGTGAGCTCAACGAGCGTAGATTGACTTTGTAGAACGACCTCTCGGGTACGCTTTTCGAGATGACTTAAGATATCGCGAGAGACATTCTGTCGTTGTTCTGCACCTAACTTAGAGACATCTACCACTCCAAGTGAAGACATTCCAGAGGCTAACATCTTCTCTACCATACGAAGTGCCTGCTCGTAATCACCTGCCGCCCCGGTACTTCGCGCCCCAAGGATCACTTCCTCAGCCACTGCTCCAGCAAGAGCGACCATGATTTGTTCTTCGATCATAGCTTGCGTATAAAGATACAGATCATCCTTTGGATAATGCCGTACATAACCAAGAGCATTCCCACGGGAGCGAATCGAGATCTGAGAAACCGAATGCGGTCGTACGTGTTCAGCAAGTATGGCATGACCACTTTCATGTACCGCAACACGCTTTAACTCCTCGTCTGAGGGTTTTCTGTCAAGCTTCTCTCCTAGGAGCACTTTTTCTACTGCTTCTCTGAAATGACTCATATTAATCTCATTTTCATTATCCCTTAATGCAAATACAGCAGCTTCATTCGTGACACTTTCAAGATGTGCTCCCGAGAATGTAAACGTTTCTTGTGCAATTTTCTCGAGATCAACATCAGTAGCCAATGGCTTGTTTTTGGAATGAATCTGGAGGATTGCCAAGCGTCCTTCTTTGTCGGGTAAATCCACTTTCACTTGACGATCAAAGCGCCCAGGACGTAATAAAGCCTGATCCAGTGCATCTGCTCTGTTCGTTGCTGCAATAACCAGAATCTGCGGACCCTGGTCACTTCCAAGGCCGTCCATCTCAACCAGAAGCTGATTAAGAGTCTGATCGTATTCATGATGCGAAACATTACTTCCACGCTTCGCTCCGAGAATATCCATCTCATCAATAAAGATAATCGCGCTCTGCTTCTTCTCTTTTTTCGAAAGATCTTTGGCCTTTCGAAACAAACTTCGCACTCTTTCCGCACCGACACCCGCATACATCTCAACAAATTCGCTACCTGACATTGCTAAGAACACCGAATTTGTATACCGAGCTGCCGCTTTTGCTAAAAGAGTTTTTCCGGTCCCTGGTGGTCCAGATAAGAGGATTCCTTTCAGTGGCCGAATCCCTAACTCCTTCATTCTATCTGAGTAGAGGAGAAAGTCCAAAGCCTCTTGTAACTCCTTCTTAGCAGCATTTTGTCCACCGATATCTTCAAAGTCAATCGATGTACCAGAGATCTGGACTCCCTTTCCCGTGGTCTTGACGACTTGACGCTGAATTACAAATTTCCAAAGTAAAAAGCCACTCAGAGCAAGTAGCCCTATGGGCATTACATTGAAGCCCGCAACCCAAAGATAGAAAAATATCCCGACTCCTGCACCGATAGCTATATCAAGCCCCATCCGATATATCCTCCTCTTGTAGCACAGTGAAAACACCATGTAGCCTTTTCTTGTATAATTTCTTTCTTATTCTACGGAATTACTCTTTGTGTTCCCTTCACTAGGCAAAAAGGTTCCTTGTCCATGACGCTCGAGGACAGCTACGAGTTGACTCTCATCCTGAGTCAAAGTCAAGTAGATTGCTGAGTTATCCATGGCAAGATTCAGGGTCACATTGTTTTTATCGGCTAGTTCCTTAAGGGTTTGTTCCATTTGCGTAAAGTTTCCTTTCGCAATTCCTTCTTGTATAGGGAATTGCATCTGCTGAAAAATGCGTTCAAGTTCTGGAGTCCTTTGATCTACATAGCGAATGGGTCGCATACCCGAAATTTTCTGGAGTTGAAGGCTTGCCTTCTGTAAATTATCAATCTGACTTGTTTGGACTAAGATTTCGGACTGTCCGTCATGAGAAGCTATCTTAGCAGACAGAACACCCTGAATTTGCTGACTTTCTTGGGTCAAGGTGCCATTAACCCACTTATTCTTATAGACAAGCTGTCCGCCTAGTAATAATCCAAATACAAGAATGCCAATCAGACTGATGAGTGCAATCCGCTGTTTAGTCATCATTTTTCCTCCCCACGAATCAATACTCACTAGCATACAGACATTATATCATGCAATATATCTATAACTGATATATAAAATTATCCAATTGTGTATAAAAAAGCAGAGCTTTCCTAGGTTTGGAAGCTCTGCTTTACTTTAGGCTCAAGATAAACAACATTGAGTTTCGAAGGGCTTAAGGCTTACTTTTTCAATAATTTTTTAGACTTTCTCAAATAATCGATCCCAGAAATAATCGTAAAAACGAGGGCTATGTATAAAAACGGCTGTCCAACAGGAATATGAATAAGAGATAAGGGCCAATCATGAAGGAGTATCGCAGAAATTGCAATGACTTGGGTCACCGTTTTGACTTTCCCAAGCTTACTGGCACTAATCACTGTACCATCTGCTGAGGCAATCGCTCGCAATCCTGTGACGGCAAATTCTCGGGCAAGAATAACCCAGGCCACCCAGGCAGGAACATCGCGGAGTTCGACAAGTGCAATCAAGGCGGC
Organism: Desulfitobacterium elongatum; assembly: GCF_055378975.1. NCBI lineage: Bacteria > Bacillati > Bacillota > Clostridia > Eubacteriales > Desulfitobacteriaceae > Desulfitobacterium > Desulfitobacterium elongatum. Next base: position 3,167,696 of record NZ_AP038772.1, read on the forward strand.
AGAAACAAGGAGTTTATCGGCCAAAGGATCCATAAACTTCCCTAGCACTGTAACTTGCCCCCGTTTTCGGGCTACATACCCATCTAATCCATCCGTTGTCGCAGCTAAAATGAAAATGACCGCAGCGACTATGTCCTGATGCGGGAATATAGGTTGCCCTTTCGGCGCCTGCAAGAGCAAAAACGCCATGAAAATCGGGATTAAAAATATTCGCGCTAATGTGAGTCGATTGGGTAAATTCACAAAACAACCTCTCCCACTAAATCATAACTATCCGCTTCTAAAATTTTCACTTGTACGAAATCTCCAATTTGAAGCGCCTTAGGAGATTTGACATAGACTAAGCCATCGATTTCAGGAGCATCGCCTTCAGTACGACCCACCCAACGGCTATCAGGCAACTTTTCTTCGATGAGTACTTTAAGTACTTTATTCACCCATCTCTGCTGTAATTCATAGGCAATATCTTGCTGTACTCTCATGAGTTCATCACGTCGGCTCTCCCGAATTTCGAGCGGAACCTGATCTACTCTCTTTGCTGCAGGTGTGGATTCTTCCTGAGAATAGGCAAATGCTCCTAAACGGTCAAACCGTACCCGCTTCGCAAATGTTATAATTGCCTGAAACTCTTCTTCTGTCTCCCCAGGGAAACCGGTAATCATCGTCGTTCGGATTCGAATATCTGGCATCGCTTGGCGAAGCTTAAGAATCAGCTCCTCTGCTTCTTGAATCGATCCTCGACGATTCATCTCACGCAACACTTTATCATGGGCGTGCTGCAGTGGCAAATCTAGGTAACGGCAAACCTTAGGCGTTTCTTTCATTACACGAATTAATTCATCTGTAAAAAGTTCAGGATAACAATACATCAGCCTAATCCATTGAATCCCTTCGATTTCAGCAATTTGCTGGATTAAAGAAGGTAATCGATACTCCCCATAGAGATCTAGGCCATAACGGGTGGTATCTTGTGCGATAAGTAAAACTTCTTTAACTCCTTCATCTGCCATCTTTTTGACTTCCTGAAGGATGGATTCCTGTTTCCTACTACGAAAATGCCCACGTACATGAGGTATTACACAGTATGTACAATAATTATCGCATCCCTCCGCAACTTTAACGTAGGCATACTCTTTTGGAGATAAACGGTTTCTTGGCATGGTCTCATCATACAAGAAATCAGGTGCTTCAGAGCTAATTCTACGCACTCTTTGACTCTCTGCTTCTTCAATTGCCTCAATGACCTCAGAGATATTACCTGTACCCAATACTCCATCCAGTTCGGGGATATCCTTTAAGAGTTCATCTCCATAGCGTTGCGCTAAGCATCCTGTAGCTACGAGTGTCTTACAGGTTCCCTCATCTTTGTATTGAGCCATCTCCAAAATGGTTTCGATTGATTCTGCCTTGGCACTCTCGATAAACGTACACGTATTGACGATAATAATATCAGCTTGTTCAGGGCCTTCTACAACTTGATATTTTTCTCCGATTCGGCCTGACATCACTTCACTATCGACCTGATTCTTTGGACACCCCAAAGTCACGATAGCCACTTTTTTACTCAAGATTTGCACCCCTAGACTAAGACCATTCGTATCTCTAACGATTTCAAATAATCTCTCGATATATTCTTACTTATCTAGTATAAACTAGTTTTTCCCTTAGTGTCAAAAGCAAATATAATTATGTATACAAGGCTCTCTTTTCCTTTCTTATTTTGCAGCTATTTGGCAATACTTTATTAGTGAGCTTTAATTACGGCTCTTAATTATTTCAGGATTACTCTTTATAGACCGAACGTTTTCCAGTACAATAATATATTGATATCTACTTTCTCTGGTGCTCAACGTATTATGCGAGGTGTTTTATTTGTTTAACGAATCTCTTTCCCCCGTCGATTCCTGTGGATGTGGAGATACAGGCTACCTTACTTCACGTACCCTACCCATCGCTCTTGACCATGGCGCTGGGAAGGTTTTAAACGTCCCCGTCTATTCGTGTGGAAACTCAATGTGTGATGAGTACACTATTCCTTCGCTTGTAGCCTCTCGGCTCGATGTTATTGCTGAGGAAATGGAACAAACTCAACAGCTCACACAAGAATTTTCTTGGAAATCCCTTGAGAGCGACAAGGCAATCGACGCAACCACAGCACTGATTCAAGCTTTCACCTGGAAGTTTTTACACCGAGTCTATGAAGATGCGCAGGTTGTTTTAGTCATTCCCGGTGATACGATTCTCTTGCAAAGCCGAATCGATCTTACGGAGTACTTTGCCCTAAAACACGTATCAGAAGCCGAAAATGGAGTATTGTTTAACTTTTCGAAGTTTTATGAGGATGATCCAGAGCTGACCTATGAGAAGTATCTTGAGCTTGAACCGCAGTTTTCGAAAGAGCTGGGGACGTTGAAAATGGATGAGGTTGAAGATGCTCTTATCGAGGAGTTCGGGGAAGTTGTAGAGTAGGAAGTCTTCGAAAGTTAGTGGAGGCCAACCGCTTACTCCTACACCCATACCATACGAGACTTATACGGTAAAGATTCTACAAAAAGGTTCGCCACTTATCAATTACTTGATATTGGCGAACCTTCTCCATTCACTTCAGTTCAGTTCAGTTCATCTTTTTTTATGTTCTTATCTTAAAAGGAGCTATTTAGAATTTGTACGAGCTTTTCCCTTATTTTTAAGATTCGTCTTCTTGACAGATTTTCCTTCAGTCTTTTGGTCAAATTTTGCTGTGACTTTTGCTTCTTTCTTTCCACGGCTCTTATCCGTTAACCCATGTTTAACCGACTTAAGATTCTGGGTTCCGTTTGCTTTCTGGATTCTTTTGGTTGTTTGTGTATGTGGAGTTTCTTCCTTCTCATTTGCACCTGCTTTATTAAATCTTCGGTGAGAGAGGGGGCGAATGAGGCACTTGGGGCCATACCCAATTAAATCCTCTCGATGAGCTAGCTTTAAGGCCTTTTCCACTAATTCGAAATTCTTAGGATTTCGATATTGGATAAGGGCTCTTTGCATTGCCTTTTCTTCCATCGTCCGAGGCACATAGACTTTCTCCATAGTTCTCGGGTCAAAGCCGGTGTAATACATACACGTGGATAAAGTACCAGGGGTCGGGATAAAGTCTTGGACTTGTTCCGGATTGACTCCCATATCACGGACATATTCAGCAAGCTCAATAGCCTCTTTGAGACCGCTTCCGGGATGGGAGGACATGAGATAAGGAACGAGATACTGTTCCTTTCCAATGTCTCGGTTCATATCTTTAAACGCACTGACAAAGCGCTCATAGACTTGCTTTCCGGGTTTGCCCATCCGCTTTAAAACTGCTTCACTCACATGCTCAGGGGCAACTTTTAATTGGCCACTGACATGATGTTCACAAAGCTCACGCAAAAAGGTTGATTTTTTATCGGCTAAAACGACGTCATAACGAATCCCAGAACGAACGAATACCTTCTTAATCTTCGGCAAACTTCTCAAGCGGCGTAGGAGTTCGATATACTCCGAATGATCTACATCCGCTTGATCGCAAGTTGAGGGGAAAAGGCATTGCTTATGCGGACATGCTCCACGCTTAAGCTGAGCCTTACAAGCCGGACGACGAAAATTCGCAGTCGGACCGCCCACATCATGAATATAACCCTTAAATTTTGGGTTCCAGGTAAGCTGCTCCGCTTCCCTGATAATCGATTCTGCACTTCGTCCTTGGATAATCCGACCCTGGTGAAAGGTTAGGGCACAGAAGGAGCACGCACCATAGCATCCTCTGGAACTCACCAAACTGAACTGGACTTCCTCGATTGCTGGGACTCCTCCCTCCTTTTCATACTGAGGATGATACGTACCAACATACGGAAGGGCATACACTGCATCCATTTCCGACTGAGTTAAAGGATAAGTGGGCTGATACTGTAATACACCACCCTGTGGATGCCTTTGAAACATACTTTTCCCATGAAAGGGGTCCTGCTGATTATACTGAACCCAGAAGGCCTCAGCGTACTTCTTTTTATCTTCGACGACATCCTTATAGGAGGGGAGTTCGAGAACGCCTTCTGGAATATCTCCTTTCCAAGGAACCATCGTACCACGAATTCCCTGGATTTCTCGAATGGGCGTGTTATCTTGCAGCGCCTTAGCTATTTCGACGATTGGTTTTTCCCCCATCCCGAAAACCAGGAGATCTGCCTGACTATCGAGCAGAACCGAGCGTTTAACCTTATTACTCCAATAATCGTAATGGGCAAATCGCCTCAGTGAAGCTTCTATACCTCCGATAATGACGGGTAAACCTGGAAAAGCTTCCCGCGCCTTGTTTGAATAAACAATGGTCGAGTGATCAGGACGTAGGTCAGGTTTTCCCCCAGGAGAATAGACATCCTTAGAGCGGCGTTTCTTCGCAGCCGTATAATGATCCACCATCGAGTCAAGGTTCCCCCCCGATAGGAGGCAGGCAAGCCTGGGTTTACCGAGCACCTTGAAGGCTTCAATATCGCGCCAATTCGGTTGAGCTATCACGCCGACCTTATACCCATGCTTCTCTAAAACACGTGAGATGATTGCTATTCCAAAGGTTGGGTGATCAATGTAAGCGTCTCCTGTAATAAGCAGAAAATCGAGTTCATCCCAACCGCGTTTTCTCATGTCTTCACGACTCACCGGTAAAAACTGTGGGGTTTTAATATGGCTCACTCCTTACTTGTAAGAAAAAACTCCCACTAGAAGTGGGAGGAGAATTTATTATCGATAATTAGTAAACTGAAGTTCAATTCCTAAGTCCTGTTTACGTAATAAAGCAATAACTGCTTGTAAGTCATCTTTATTCTTTGCAGTAACTCGGATTTGATCTCCCTGCATCGAACTTGTCACTTTTATCTTACTCTCTTTAATTATTCTATTAATCTCTCTACCTTTATCCTGGGAAATTCCTTGTACCAGCTTAACCTCTTGGCGTACCGTATCCCCCGCAGCCGGTTGAATCTTCCCATATTCCAAAGCCTTGAGGGAGACTTCCCTTTTCACTAACTTACTTTCGAGAATGTCTGAGACGTTACGGAGTTTGAAGTCGTCATCAGACACAAGAATAATCTTATCCTCCTGAAGTTCAATGGAGGACTTACTATTTTTAAAATCAAAGCGTTGTTCGATTTCCTTTTGAGCTTGATGAATTGCATTGGTAACTTCCTGCAATTCTACCTTCGAGACAATATCAAACGATGAATCTTTCGCCACGAATCTTCTCTCCTTTATCCAATTTAAAGCTAGCTCAAGCTTTCCTTCTTCAGAACCACATTTCGTACGACCTGACTCGATGCCCCCAGGCTAGGTAAGGTCTTCCCATTCAAGGTTACCGAAACTCCACCGGCATTTCCCACTGTCACTAGCTCAATTTGTTCTTTGGCCTTAAGCTCCTTCGTCATTCCCTGAGTAAAGGTCCCTTCTAAAGCAGGTTGTCCATCGACTTTAACAACGATCCAACAGGGCTGAGTAAAAACGAGCTTTGCAGTGAGTCCATCCGTTTCCGCTGCAATCACGCTTGGCGGATTTTGAGCGGGAAGTTGAGGCTGCACGTTCGATTCGGAGGGTTGAGTCTTCTCCTCTTGTGGAGCAGTCGGTAAGGGTGTGGGAGTAAATTCTGAAGCGAGAGGTTTTTCTTCAGGTTTACTAAAACTTGCAATACCAATCACAATGAAAAGTGCGAGTAAACCTGTAACAGCAAGAGCAGCGGGTTTCAACCAATGTGGACTTTTTCGAGGAGTATGGGTGATGGATTCAAGTTTCGGTTGAGGTTCTCTAACTTCAGATAACTTATAAAGCGACAAAAGCTCTTCTGCATCAAGTCCTAAATGCTTAGCATACGTTCTTAAAAAGCCCTTTATATAGGTTGTGCCCGGTAAAATACGATAGTTTTCTTCTTCCAAGGCTTCAAGATAACGAATCCTAATCTTCGTTACTTCCTCAGCCTTTACCATATCCCATCCCTTTTGCTCACGAGCATCGCGAAGGATTTGTCCCTCCCCTGCCATGATAAGCACCTCCTTCTTGTTATCCCTAACTCACATCAAAAGAGGAAAAACTACTGTTTACATCTTCAATCCGTATCACATCCTCGGGTCGATTCCGGATCTCAATAATAAAATCAAAATCTACGTTAAAACGGCCATCCCGCATAAAGACATCCGGATGTTCAATAATCTTCGGGGTTGGCATGTTAATCACTCGATTCAACAAGTTCCAATGTAAATCATCACCCCGGGAAGTGCTAGTTATCCCATCAATAAGGAAGATAGCATCCTCTGAATCATCCAACAACAGCGTCGTCCGCATCGTCTGACGAATGATGGTCGAGGAGAGTAACGTCCATTTTTTATTGGCATAAACGCAGGCGGCGATAGCCGCTTCGGTCTTCCCAACCCGTGGCATTCCACGTATACCAATAATTCGATTTCCACCCTCGATTAAAGTATCCCCTAAAAAGTCAACTAACACACCTAATTCTTCACGAACAAAGCGATAGGTTGGAGGATTTATCTCAACCATATCTAATCGCTTGCCATGACGCATGGCAATTCGGTCCAGCAAGGTTGGGAAGCGAAACGCCGTAAGACGAATGGCATCAACATTATCTAAGGCGGTCCGAAGGGCGTGAAGTTTTTTATCGGAGGGAATCTCAAGCAAGAACCCTCTACGCGATTCCCCTATCCCGTTAACCGTCAAAATATTGATTTCTAGCATTCCCATTAACGTTGTCACGGCACCCAACAAACCTGGTTTATTTTGCTGTATCTCGTACTCTAGGTAGAGAAGATGTTCCGAATCCGGCCATCCGCTGGTCAAGGTAATCCTCCAACTCTCTAGCTCCCTTTTCAGGGACTTTATTACTCAATGAATACTCGTAGTCGGCACTGGATTCATTAGGATAAGCGTAAAGTGAATCATAGTACATTAACATTTCTTCCGTAAACGCGGTTAAGTTACCCTGATCTAAGTGAGCGTTTAATTCCTCAATTTTTTTGTGTCCAACATTTTTAATTAATCGTTCAAGAGCGGCTTTAATTTCAGGGATTGCATTGGGAACTGCTGTATATTCCTTAACCAAGCGCTTGACTCTATTTTCGATGGAATCATAGAGTAATACTTGAACACCAGTTTGCATGGCCTTAAAAAACGTTACTGGAAGAGTGACACGACCTATTCTTTTACTCTCGCACTCTACAACGATATAAGGAGAATTTTCTAATCGCTTTAACTCCTCATAGAGTAAGGCTTCAAATTTCTTCTGAGATGGCGCAGGACCAAGTCCTAGTGCACCAAATACGGATCCACGATTATTGGCAAGTCTCTCCAGGTCAATGGCAGGATAACCTTCTTCTCTTAACTGCTTTAAAATATCCGTTTTCCCAACACCCGTATTTCCACGCAGGACAACGACTTGAAACGGTAAGTCCCTCTCAAAAAAGTCATTGACCCTATGTCGATACGCCTTATATCCACCTTGTAGCCGATAAACAGATATTCCCATCAAATCCAATACCGTAGAAAGAGATTTACTTCTCATTCCCCCACGCCAGCAAAAAAGCACAAGTGAACGACCTTTTCCCCATTCTGCGGCTTGCTTCACCAGATTTGACAACTTCGGCCCAACAATCTCCAAGCCTTGCTCACGTGCAAGAGTCGGAGATACTTGTGTATACGTAGTACCAATTTTGGCCCGTTCGTCATTATTAAAAAGGGGAAGGTTCAAGGCCCCAGGAATTGAAGCTTCTTCATATTCCCCTTCTGAACGCACATCAACAAGGACTGGATTCTTCAACTTTTCCAATTCCTCAACAGTGATCTCGCGAATCATCGTCATTTCCCTTCAATATAATCTATTCTCCCTAAATATCATAAATCCTCTTGACAAATTGCGCAACTTATTTGCCCATAACTTCTTCTCCTAAACCAAATTTTTGATCAAATTGCCCTTTTGTGAGCAAAACTTCCCGAGGCTTTGAGCCTTCGTATCCTCCCACTACCCCTTTTTCCTCAAGAAGGTCCATCAATCTTGCCGCACGGGTGTACCCAATACGAAGTCTGCGTTGAAGAAGTGAGACCGAAGCGTTGCCAGATTCGATAAAGAGGAGCGAGGCTTGATGGAACAGTTCATCCCCTGACTCTTCAGGCGCTTTATTCGTACCTAACTCGATATTGGGTATTTCTTGATACTCAGGTTTTGCCTGGTTTTGAAGGAAGCGCACGACATTCTCCACTTCCTTGTCCCCTAAGAAACATCCTTGTACCCGGATGGGCTTGCTCGCTCCCATAGGATAGAAGAGCATATCTCCGCGGCCTAATAATTTTTCTGCACCATTCATATCTAGAATCGTTCTCGAGTCAATCTGTGAGGAAACTGCGAAGGCAATTCGCGAGGGAATATTGGCCTTAATTAAACCTGTGATAACATCCACTGAGGGACGTTGGGTTGCAATCAAAAGATGGATTCCGGCGGCTCTGGCCATCTGTGCCAGGCGACAGATAGAATCCTCGACATCCCCCGGAGCAACCATCATTAAGTCCGCTAACTCGTCAATAATTACAACGACATAAGGGAGCGGTGGAGCCTCCTCTTTCTTCTCCTGAGTACGAAGAAAGTTATAACGAACGATATCTCGTACCCCAGCTGCTGCGAAGAGTTCATAGCGGGTTTCCATTTCTGTGACGATCCACTTCAGTGCTCCTGCTGCTTTTTTAGGGTCAGTGACGACTGGAGCAATGAGATGTGGAATTCCATTATAGTTTGTGAGTTCGACCATTTTCGGGTCAACGAGTAAGAACTTCACCTCATCGGGACGTGCTTTAAATAGAATGCTATTGATCAATGCATTTACACAGACGGATTTTCCCGAACCCGTAGCCCCTGCTATCAGTAAGTGGGGCATCTTTGTTAGATCCGCTACGATTGGGGTTCCGGTTATATCTTTACCAAGCACCACCGTGAGCTTACTCGCTGCATTCTGAAATTCCGGGGTCTCCATCACTTCCCTAAAATGAACCATGGCAATTTCCTTATTCGGAACCTCTATCCCGACAACCGACTTCCCTGGAACCGGTGCCTCAATACGCACATCAGTTGCGGCAAGACTTAGGGCGATGTCATCTGATAGATTAGTAATTTTACTTACTTTAACCCCTGGAGCAGGTTGTGCTTCGTAACGCGTTATTGCGGGCCCTTGAGTGACATGAGTCACTTTGATTTTTACGCCAAAGCTATCTAACGTATCTTCAAGAATCTTCACGTTATCCGCAAGATCCTTATTGATTCTGGGATTTTTAACCTTTAACGATTTATTAAGAAGCGTTAAATTCGGAAGCTGGTAATTCCCATCCTCTTTTTGGGCTAACCTTGAGATAGGAGTACCTGTAACTTTCCCTGGAGGTAAGACCCCTGAAGCAGCTCTACCTTCTCCACCACGGGATCCATCATGTACTTTATTCTCAAATCTCAAGGACGTTTGAGCTTCAGAAGTATCCTGCCCAGACCGCTCCACTTCATGCCCTAACTCTGACGAATCCTGAAGGGTCTTTATGACAACCGGTCGTTCGACAAGCTCTGGTTCAAGGATTTTTGGGATGTCTGTAGTGGATTTGATATCCTTCTTTTTTATATTTTTCCGCAAATGTTTCTTCTCAGTGGACTCTTGAGAGAACTCACTTACAGATTCCTCGTCTGAATCCTGAAGGACAAAAACAAAATCCCCGACTTGATTTTTGACCCACTGCCCAGATTGTTTTCCCACTCGCTGGACTTCCTGAATTCCTCCGATGAGTGAGCGATTCGTAACGAGGAGAGCTCCAATCAGCGCAAGCATTATGAGAAGGACATAGCCCCCGGAAATTCCTACAGAGCTTTTCAAAGCAGTCGCAATAACCGCACCTACCACTCCTCCGCCATGCCCTTTTTTCCCCTCCTCGATTAAATTCGATGGAGAGAATGCTTCAACCCCAGGAAGTTGAAAATGAAGCACTCCCTCGAGAACAAACCAAAGAATAATGACTCCCGAAGTTCTCCACTTGTTTTCAAAATGCCTACGATTCATGTAGGCAATTCCCCATGCCCCTAACATCAATAATAGCCAGACTCGGCCGCTTCCTGCGAGCATTGTTAAAAGTTCTTTGATCTTTGCTCCTAATACCCCATTTGTACTGGAATATAAGATGACAATTCCAAGAACCGACATTCCTAAGGCAGCGATTCCAATAACCTCATGCCGAACGGTTTCCTTCAATATTCTTTTTTTCGGTACTGAACGGCGAATTTTTTTCTTAGTCACAAACATCCCCCACAAATACTCTTTCTCTACATTTCCACGATAAGGAAACATTTCCCTTTATTATTGAAAAGAATTTTTAAAGTCTAGTGGCAGTAAGCCATCGGTTAAAAGTATAACAAAAAATCGGCCTAAAAGCCGACTTTTTTGGATAAAAGCATTAAGTATTACTATTTTTCGCTGATATTAACTCTCTCAGCTCAGCATAACCTTCTTTTAATCCTCCCACTGCATCGATTAGCCCAACATCCACTGCATCTTGCCCAATCAAGATTGTCCCGATATCTTGAGCTAATTCTCCTGTGGCAAACATTAATTTTTTAAGCTGATTCTCCGATATCTGTGAATGCTGCACAATAAAATTGTTGATGCGTTCCTGCATTTTCTGCAGATAATCAAACTGCTGATGTCCATTGATGACTAACCCAGTATATCGAATCGGATGAACTGTCATGGTACCTGTAGGAGCAATAAAGCTTTTGTCGCAACTCACAGCGATTGGAATCCCAATACTATGCCCCCCGCCCAGCACTATGGAGACACTGGGTTTGCTTAAACTACTCACTAATTCTGAGATTGCCAGACCGGCTTCTACATCCCCCCCTGCGGTATTTAAGATGAGGAGGAGTCCCTCGATCTTGGGATTTTGTTCAACGGCGACTAATTGGGGGATAACATGCTCATACTTCGTAGCTTTCGATTGGGCAGGAAGAATCTGATGCCCTTCAATCTGCCCAACAACAGTCAGGCAATAAATGTTCTCCACAGGGTCTGGAAGGCGGATTTGACCCATTTCTTTTAGGTTCAGAACTTCTGCACTTGGTCTTTCTTCAGGTACGATTTCTTCACTTTTCATCGCAAGCAAACTCTCCTTCCCAGGTTAAGGCTCCATTTATCTGATAAGGGCTTTTGTAACTCGACATTAAGACAAATGAGTTTGTCGTCGATCTTACTATATTATGATGACTTATTAAACAAATCATGCAGGGTACTTACGTCCCTGCATGATTTGTTATCGACCTATTAAAATAAACCATGACCTTCGGATAATATCATGAAGAAGAGAGGAACTTACTTTTCCATATCTACTCATGGCGACTGAAGCTCTTCCCCCTAAAAATTGACCTCCAAAATAAGCTCCTACAAAAAGCGCGATAGTTATCCCAAGCCAACCGTAATGGAAATGGCTTCTCAAGTAGGCTACTAAAGGTACCGGTAGGTGCACTGCAAGGAACCATGCAATAGAAAACTTCTTAACATTGGCTCGCCAATAACCAAATGGAATATTTATCAGGGCCACAAGGAACAAAGCAAAAATGAGACTCAACACCCATTAACCCCCCCAGAATATGCAAAATCGTTCCTCTTTGCTGCAGTTGAAGATGTCCTAGAAAGTAGCTCATAATGTATCATAAAAGATTGGATTAGATATTACAAGCTAAGAAGCAACTTAAGTTTCTTTCTGTTTTCCTATTATTTGAGGTAAGAACAAATTTATAGAAATCCAAAACATTATTATCCTTTTATTATATTTTCTTTGACATCTTCTCCTCTGTTTTTTAAGATAAGATAGACATTAAATTTCTTATTATAAAGGAGCTACCCATGAGTATTTTAAATGTAGAGAATGTGAATCACGGCTTTGGGGGTCGGCAGATTCTCGAAGATACAACGTTTCGCCTCTTAAAGGGAGAACATGTTGGTTTAGTCGGTGCTAATGGAGAAGGAAAATCGACGTTTTTGGATATTATCACAGGAAAATTGATTCCTGACGAGGGGAAAGTAGAATGGTCTAACCGTGTAAGTGTTGGCTACCTTGATCAGCATAGTGTCTTGACTAAAGGAAAAACCATCCGCGATGTTTTAAAAGAAGCTTTTCAAAAGATGTTTGAGCTTGAGTCTGAAATGCTTGAACTCTATAACTTAATGGCTGAGGCCTCGGAAGAGCAAACGAACAAAATGATGGATGACGTCGGAGAAATTCAAACCATCCTTGAGCACAATGGCTTTTATATGATCGATGCAAAGATCGAAGAAGTAGCCAATGGTCTCGGCTTGGGTGAGATTGGCTTAGACAAAGATGTTTCGGATTTGAGTGGCGGTCAGCGTACCAAAGTCCTTCTAACGAAACTCTTACTTCAAAAGCCGACGATTTTGATTTTGGACGAGCCTACGAACTATTTAGATGCCGAGCATATTATATGGCTTAGCAATTACCTCAAGAATTATGAGAATGCCTTCATCCTTGTATCTCACGATATTCCTTTCTTAAACGATGTAGTCAATGTTATCTATCATGTTGAAAATGCCGAACTGACTCGATACACCGGGAACTACGAGCAGTTTATGCAACTTCATAATGTAAGGAAGGAGCAGGAACTCAAAGCTTATGAAAAGCAACAGAAGGAAGTCGACCGCTTAGAAGACTTCATCGCTCGCAATAAAGCGAGAATTTCTACGACAGGCCGTGCCAAAAGCCGTCAAAAGCAATTAGACAAGATGGAAATCATCGAAAAGCCTAAAGAAAAAGTCAAACCACAGTTCCGATTCAAGGAAGCAAGAACACCAGGACGGATTATCTTTGAAGCCCATGATTTAGTCTTAGGCTATAATGAACCCTTGACGAGTCCACTTCATCTGAAGCTCGAAAGAGGAAAGAAGGTTGCCATCCGTGGCGTCAATGGTCTCGGAAAAACAACGTTACTCAAGACCCTATTGGGTAGTATTCCCTCGATGAGTGGGGAAGTTTTACTCGGAGATTATCTCCATCCTGGCTACTTTGAACAAGAATCTAGTCGGAATAATACCAACACTCCCCTTGAAGAGATCTGGAGTGAGTACCCAGGACTAACAAATTATGAAGTGAGACAAGCTTTAGCCAAGTGCGGCCTTACGAATGAGCATATCTCGAATAAGATGATGGTCTTAAGCGGTGGGGAAAGCGCCAAGGTCCGACTCTGTAAGCTGATGCTTAAAGAGATCAATTTTCTCATCCTCGATGAGCCAACCAACCATCTTGATGTCGATGCCAAAGAAGAGTTAAAAAAAGCAATTAAGGAGTTCAAAGGGACCGTTCTTCTCGTATCTCATGAACCTGAGTTCTATGAGGATTGGGTCTCGGATGTCTGGAACCTAGAACAGTGGACAACTAAAATAGTATAGTAGCTGGAGTTCGATTCAATGTAATCGAACTCTTTTTTTGCATGTAAGATTTTCTACTCCCCCAAATCATCAATAGCAAGTTATGCTCCAATGTTATATGAAGCCGTACGCCCCACGAAGTTAGAGGTCGCCATGGACGGCGGCCAAAAATTAATTTCAGATGTCTAAAGCAAAGGATGGCTATTTATAAACCCCCAAACGCTTATAGCGAATGGGGGTTTTTTGGTTTCCCGAATCTCATTCTGTCACATTGAAAATACCAATTAGATGTACATATGCGTGGGACATTATACCGCATTCCTAATAGGGGGGCGTTCTATCTCTTTTCCCTTGCGCTTTTGATCCTTTACTTATCCAATGGATCTTTTGGAGGAGTATTTAGCTTGCAAGGTTTAATAATTCCATCTTTGGGAGGATCTTTATATTTACCACACGGATTAGCACATATCAATCCACTATATAAACAATTCACAATAGGACGTGGCGGTCGCTTTGGTAAAACGGAACCGCATTTTTTACATTTCATGGGTTCGTCGGTAATATCAATATATACTTTATTACATTGAGGACATATTATCGGTCTCTCTTTCGGCGGTTTGCAATTACCACAATACGGATTACAGGACCAACACATGATTTTACCTCCTCATAAAACAGCTAGCTGACCAAACATCTTATAGTTCGTCAAATTCGATTCTATCGCAAACCACGCCTCATAAATATCGTCATTAAATGCTTGTAAACTCTTAATCATAGGAAGGTTAACCTTTCGTGAGGCATCTTCTTTTTCTGGTACAATGCATAATAAACCTGACTCAATATCTTTATGATTCAATGAAATGAACTGGTAATCATCTTTAAACAACTTGGGATTTGCAAGATAGGCGGCAGCAAAAACATCCCAGTTGTAAAAGCCATTAACATTGTAACAAGACCTCATGTCTTCAAACCAATATTCACATTTATTCATGATATAGCACGCTAAGGGATTTGTGCTTGAGGAGCACCTATGAACAAAGTTGGAGTAATCAATAAAAGCACTAAGACCATTGTTTCCAGTGATTATTGAAAGATTTTTTCCTTCCTTCAAAACCCATTGGGAAGCTGAGGGGTCATTTGAAAAACTTAATTCATCGAGAACTTTGCCATTAATATTGAGTTCTTCAGTTATTCCACCACTGACAACAATTTGCGGTATTCTCTCAAAGATAGTCTGGTCTGTTATATAGGCAGCGAATAGATTGGTTAATGATCCAGTGGCGAGAATTGAGATATTTCCTGGATTTGCATTTACCGTTTCAAGGATATAATCAGCTGCTTCGCTCTCAAGAGTATATCGATTCGGGCACCCTTTAAGAACCTGAATATCTGTCCTGCCTATGTCCTTAAGCATATTAGCGGTATTTTGATAAACTGTATCGATGTTGCTGTTCCCATAACTTGTTGTGATCCCGCATAACTCTATGTCTTCTCTCCCTAATAGATATAGTAAAGCTAGGCCGCCATTCACATCGCAGCCCTTAATGCCCATGGTATTATCACAGTCAAAGATAATTTTCATAAAAAATTTATCCTCCTTAATACGAAATCAATGGTTTAAATCTATCTGTTCAAACATTTTCCTTCAGCAGTCAATAAACTCAATCCTTGCCAAATCAGATATGCTTTCTGCTCTTTTTATCGGGGTCTTTTTTTAGCTGTCTAATTTCTATATAACCCTCTAAATTTCTTACAGGCATATGGTCATTTCTGTTAGCAATAAATTAAATATGCAATATTTATGCCAGGTCCAGGCCTGGCATAAACTAGCTATTTTCTAGGAGCTAAGGGTTTCCCCCATAAACTTTAAAGTGCTTCATTGTATTATTTTAAGAATAATTGTTTAATAACAAAACTAGAATCTGATTTTTGCAAGGAGAAGTTATCCTGAAAACAAAAAATCTGGTCCTTTACTATTCTATCCAACGTAAAGGGCCAGATACTCTTTCCTAATTCTTAGCTTTTTTCCTCATCAGTGGTCTAAATGATAATCTTTCAATTTTCTATAGAGGGTGGAACGACTTATTCCTAAAATATTTGCTGCATCAGGAATGGAATTGCTAGCATGAAGTAGAGCGGTTTTTATAGCATTCTTTTCAAGATTCTCTAAGCAAAGCATCTCACTTCCAGTGGTTTCATCTACATTTACAGGATTACTGTCTAGAATAATATAAAGGGGTAGGTTTTCGGGTTGAATGATGTTATCCTGTGCAGAATTGACGGCATAAATCAAAGCATTTTGGAGTTGTCTGATGTTACCTGGCCATCCATAGTCATTAATTTTTTTAATAGTCAAAGGACTGATTTGGGGTATTTTCCAACCTTGTTTCTGACAATAGTTCTTAATAAAATATCGACTGAGTCTTTCAATATCATCCACTCTTTTACGCAAGGGAGGAATATTAACCGTCAATACGGATAAACGATAGTAAAGATCCTCACGATATTGATTTTCTTTGGCCATCTTGCTTAGATTTTTATTGGTAGCTGCAATTAATCTGAAGTCAACTTTTTTGTAACGACGGCCACCTATACGCATGACCTGCTTATCCTCCAGGGTTCTCAGTAAAACAGCCTGAATTTCAAGGGGCATGTCGCCTATTTCATCTAGGAAGAGGGTGCCACCATGGGCCAACTCAATCTTACCTGGTCTTCCGCTACGCTCGGCACCAGTAAAACTACCACCTTCATACCCAAACAATTCGCTCTCGATTAATTCCCGAGGCATAGCAGCACAATTTACCGCCATAAACGGGCCTTGTGGACGATGTAAGTTATGTATGCCCTGAGCAAAAAGTTCTTTCCCAGTACCACTTTCTCCAATCAGTAAAATATTTTCCGACGAGGTAGCAAACCGCTTTGCTAGGGATATTACTTTTTTAAATTCTTTATTTTCTCCAATAATGTTATCAAAATTGTAGGACGCCACAGCGCCTGATCGATTAGCGACGATGGCATTGACTTTTTCCGTATGATTCAACCGTAGAACCGCTACCTCTACTTGATTTGTGATTTGGTTCAAAATCGGACGAATATTCATAACGTAAGGCTGTTCATCATTCCCCACATAAATAGATTCTTCTAGGTCGATATTTTTTCCTGTCTCAACGACAGACATGACACGTGACTGTCTTCCTAGAAAGTCATTAATGTTTCTAATTCCTATCTCGTCCGGTCTCACTTTCAATATCCGGGCACCTTCATGATTGATATTAATAATTGTACCCGTATGGTCGATAGTAATAATACCTTCATCGATAAAAGCTAATGTTGCTTCTAAAGTATCCTTTGTGGCTTTATAAGTACGATTAAGGACAATTAAACTTTCATTACTCTCTTTAAGCTTGTCATTACTTTTATTGAGTTTTATTTGAACCTCAACCGCTTTGGCTAGAGAAGTTATTAAGCCTAGGGTATGTGAAAGAAGGTTTTGGAAACTATCTCCCAAAGGCTTATCTCTGAGAAGCTGACCCAAAATAAGAGTGGCAATAACTTCTCCTGATTCATCCATGATAGGAGCAGCTGAAGCAATAATATCCTGTAAACCTACGCAATAATGTTCCGGACCTATTAATTGCACTGGTCCATTAGAGCGAATACATAGCGAATGAACACAAGTACCTACGGTATATTCATTCCAAACAACGCCTTCCGTAGTAAATCTCATCATTTCGCCTTCCTGTAATAAGAATGCCCCATTCTTATCGCATAAATATAAGATATAGTCAGAAGTCAAAATAGCCATCTCTTTAAATGTTTTTACCAAAGGCCTAGTGACATCAATGAGTAGACGGTTTTCCTCCAATAGTTTTCTATGTTCTAATGGACTTAGAAGGGGCTCTGTAACCTTGACATAGGGGTTTATTCCCAATTTGCGTGATCGTAGCCATGATTCTGCCACCTCCTCGTTCATATAATCACAAGTACGAGGATCTATATTATTTTCGGTCTGTAAAAATTGCATCTTACATTCTAGTATCTTCTCCCAGCTTTCGAGGGTAATAAATCGATGCAAGTCCTTAGAATTCAGTCTGGTTGTATGCAAAGGATCAGGATCTGAGTATATTAAAGACACTCTTAATCTCCTCCCCTATGTGAAAAATATTATTTTGAAGTGCAAGATTATTAGCATTAATTAACTATATTCGCTATTATTTACATGGATTCCTTCATTTTAAAATAGGATCAGGAGATTAAATCACCTGATCCCTTCTAACTTGGAATGGTATCATATAGTTTCGCTACTTTATGTCCTGACTACGCGACAAGGTATTCCGTTATAGGTCCATGTTCCAATTAGTGGATCTGAGGACTCAAAATCTCCACTGGTTAAACTATTAGCATTGGAAATCCACATTCCACCAAGTTCTGCCTCTGAGGAACTCATTTCTGGCTGCCACCAGCCATATTCAACGCTCACTACATCCTCACACATCAGCACGATCTTGGTAACGAATCTGGCTTTACCTCGTTCTGTCTCCACGTACACAGGACACCCATCCTCTAAGCCTAACTTACGAGCTGTCTCAAGGCTCATTTCAACGATAGGCTCTGGGTGCATCGCACGAAATCTCTCGAGCTGATGGTAACTGGAAGCATAATACGGTTGAAAACGAGCTCCACTCATGAGTAAAAGTGGGTACTCTTCCTTTTGTTCCAGAAACAGTTTGGGACTGGGTAAAGGATCTTCTCCCATTTCCTTCAAAAGTTCGCTATATACTTCAACTTTTCCACTGACTGTGGCAAACCCCGAAGGAAGTCCGTTTTTCGGATCAAGTTCTTCCTGTTTGTAGTATTGGTTTTCCTGGTAGTATAACCCGGTAAGACTAAATTCGTCCCACGTTAAACCTAGCGGAGATAAACTTGCTTCTAGTCCTTCGTGATAGGTTTCCCAAGGCCACGCCTGTTCTTGTCCAAGCCTGAGCCCAAGCTCCTTCCAAAAATAAAAGTCTGGACGGCGTTCGTAATAGGGTTCAACCGCCTGTTCCCCTCCATAGGCAATATTAGCTACTCCGGCTTTTGTCTCCAATAAAGGACGCTCTAATACACCAGCACTTGGCAACACATAGTCAGCGAGCATAGAGGTTGGTGTCTCGAAAAGCTCCAAAACCACTAAGAGATCCAGACTTTTTAATGCTTTATAAATCAACTGCGAATCGGCCTGAGTTAGGAGAGGATTGGAAGCCATAACTATCATGGAGCGAATAGGATAGGGCTCCCCTGTTAACATGGCACGCCAGACAAGATTGGGATGTGCTGAAGTTAGATAACGCATAGGAAGGCGTTTATTATGCTTCATCGTAAGTTCTCGAACCTTCGCATATCCCGAATAGGATTGAAGCGACAGCTTGTCTTGGTTAAGGGACTTGGGATTCGTTCTTGCGAATTCTTCACTGAGTTCTAAGTCAAGTTCTGGAATAAAATCAGGCATTTCGCTTAGATGGGATGCTCCGGGTACATCAACGTTCCCGGTAATTGCCCTTAATATAGCCAAGGCGCGATGCGTTGGGAAACTGTTTACACCAAGCTGGTCAATGCCTCTCCCACTATACAAGGTAGATGGAGTACTTTCTGCATATAAGCGAGCGGCCTTAACGACATCTTCCGCATTTACCCCAGTCATTTTCTCCACATAGGTGGGGGTATACGGTGTAAGATGTCCGACTAAACGTTCGAATCCATGACACCAGGTTTCTACGAAGTATCGGTCATACAGCCTTTCTGTAACGATAACGTGTAAGAGCCCTAAAGCGAGAACCGCATCTGTTCCAGGCCGCACAGGTAGCCATAGGGTTGCTTGTTCTGCTGTACGGGTGCGTCTTGGATCCACGACTATCAGGGGTTTCCCCGTTTGACTAAATTCTTGGATCGTACGCCAGAACAAAGAATTATCCGACTCTGCAGGATTAACTCCCCAAAGTATCGCACTGCCTGTTGTCTCCGGATTCAATTCCATATCAATCGGCCAGCCATAGGTAAGCGTATTCACCCAAATTCCGGGATTCCAGCAAATCTGCCCTATTCCCATATTATTCGGGCTGCCAAAGAGGGACATGAAGCGATGCAAGGGCCAAAAGGTTGTATGTGGACCGCCGATACTGGTTGCCAGTACCTCGGGCCCAAACTTCTCCTTGAGGGTTTGAAGCTTTTCAGAAATCTCATCCAAGGCCTGATCCCAAGATATTCTTTCCCATTGTCCACTACCGCGTTCACCTACCCGTTTTAAGGGGTAATTTATTCTTTGGGGATGGTCCATGACTTCAGGAATCATCGGCCACCGTTTGCAACCCCGTAGAATTTGATTGTCATTCGGAAAACGAGAAGGGTCTGGTCTAACCTGAGTCACGCGTCCCTCTTGAACGGTAGCTATGAGTCCACACTGGTAACCACAGAAGCGACAATTGGTTTGAACCGTTTTCTTTTCCGTCATGGCCGTTTACCTGAAAGCATGCTTACTTCGCTTCGCTTCTTCCCTTCGATATTGGTCAACTGATATCCGCAAAAGGGAATTAACCCTCCCTCTTTTCCTGCTACAATCATGCTGCACTCTCGAAGTTTCTTCAGATCCATGTTCCTAGCATCGATATAATTCTCGATGAGGATGGATAAACCAGGCTCAAGTTCAGGGTATTTTTTGAGGGCAATATCTGCAAACACTGAGCCTTGAGGACTTTGTGGATCAAAGGATTCTATATATTCCTCGGGAGTTAAACGTCTTGAAAGGGGCTGAAGCTTACCCTGATCTTCCACCAGGTAAGTGGAGCTTGAGCATAAAGGATTCGAACAACCTAAAGGCCAGAAATCATAGGGTTCGATCCTACCTTGGCTTTGCTCTGAAAGCATGAATATGACATCCCCCATGGTCAAGCGCTTCGTCATGGATACATCAAAGCGCCCTGAGCCAAAGGCCGGTTGGTAAGCAATCCCGGCGATGACATCTCTGTTCTTCAGGGCGAAGCTTAGCACATCGCCCATTTGGTCTTCGTTAATCCCTTCGATGACCGTCATGGCAAGAACAACTTGTACCCCCGCTTCGCGGCAGTTTTCTATGGCTTTAAGTTTAGTCTCTAGTATATCTTCGCCGCGGATAGTCTTGTATACAGACTCTGTCAAGCCATCAAACTGAAGGTAAATACCACTAATTCCTGCTTCAGCAAGTCTTGTTAGATAGTCAAGATCTCGCCCAATTACCATGCCATTGGTATTCACCTCGATAGCACCGAAACCAATCTCTCGTCCCAAACGGACGATTTCAGGCAAATCCTTGCGAGTGGTCGGTTCACCACCCGTCAATTGGATACTGGTTTGAGGACTTGTGTTTTGAAGAATATATCGATATTTTTCAGCAAGGGTCTCTAAATCGGGGTCTGGTGAAGGACGAAAATCATTGGCGGCCATAAAGCAGACCGGACAACGCAAATTGCAACCTTCAGTCACTTCAATTTCAACCAAGGTGGGGTGACGGAGATGAGCCTTGCATAGGCCACAATCCGTTGGACATCCGTGTTGAGTGGGGATGGGGGAATGGGGAGGTATCGATGGCACTTTAAAATGATTCATCCACTGGTAATGCTCCACGTCTGGCCAGAGATACGATGTATATGCTCCATGCTCCGGACATGACTTTTCCATATAAACTGCCTTTTCACGAACAACGATGTCTGCTTTTACTACCTTTAAGCAGATCGGACAAACGCTTTCCGTATGATCTAGGATAGTGAAACTCTTACTTTGCTGCATATCAAATACCTCCTATTTTCCTACCCCGAAAACTTATTTAAAAAGTATTCAAGACCCAATAGATGTAGCTTCTCGCACATTAGTGAACGATTTGCGTGGAGGGGCGTTATGGCGAACGATGCTTTCGTAGTATTGCGTAGCCACCTGGTTCACTTCAGGTATTACCCTGAGGTTTGGCGGAGCGGCTAAACAAGTGCGAGAGTCCCACTGGGACTCTCGGGAAGCAAGTTTGCGCCTTCGTCCGAATGCTCCGTCGCATTCGAGCCCTGGAACGCTAAGTACGTGAGTCTCCCGAAATCCGTCGTAGGATTTTGGCCTTAGCGTGGAGATTCACGCCCGAAGGTCCGTTGTGCGAGAAGCTACATGACCCCATATTATTTTTTAAATTTGTTTTGTCCATACCTTTTGCAAGAAGGCTTCATCCCCATGCGGTAATCTTGAACGATATTTTTCTTCACCCGGTAACCAGGTTCTATCCTGACCAGCATAAACAACTAAGTTGCGCATGATTAATCCACCAACGATGGCCAACAATCCAGCGATTCCCATGGAAGCACTGTTGGGTACCAGATACAAGATCAGCGGTAAGAGGGTGCCTACCAATAGGAAGCCGATCTTGAAAGGTCCTGAGAAATTACCACTTGTCCATCGTTTAACTGCGTTAGCTTCTCGTTCCGTGGTACCGGTACTCTTAATCCAAAGATAACCCAACCAAATGACCAGTTGGAAGGCGCATAGACTGGCTGCAATATAAGGGAATACGTTATAGACTACAGGTGCTGCTTTAGTGAACCAACCACAGACAATGTAAGCGGATACTCCCGTTAACAAAGATGAGGTTAAGAACAACACTAACATGCCAGGGCCATTCCAGAACGGCCGCGCTTTATGGCGAGCCAATAATACGCCAGGATATGTTGCTACGATAAAACCCGTGATGACACAAATTAGGGCTAAGACTTTACGAAGTCCAATAAGACCAAACCAAGGGAAAACTTCAACCCAGCTGGAGGCTAAAAGTAACCCGGCTACAATGGCGATGGACATATTCCAGGCTCCAAAGGTTAAGATTGCTTTTGGATTCATAAATACGCGCAAGGCTTGAAAGGGTCTCCCTAATTCCAAAATCAGTAAGCCGGCTCCCGCAGCGACAAATACAGATCCTGCAAAGATGCCTAGAGTAGAAAGATTTCCGATTTGAAATAATTCGGCAACTCCGGCAAAGAGCAGCATAGCTGCACCCATGCCGGCAAAAAAGAAATCAAAGGCTAACATCCAACCCCAAGTTTCATGTTTATGGCTCATTCCTTATATCCCTCCAATCAATAAAGATAAAATACGTAGGGTTCGGTTCCTAGTTCTTCTAGCAAGCGCCCTGTTGTTTTTGTTCCATTCACCAACTTATAGACTTCACTTTCTTTATCTTCTATGTCGCCAAAGATACGAGCTTTTTGGTGACAGGTCTGAACACAGTAGGGTACCTTTCCTTGATCAACCCTGTCATCTTTACAGAAATTGCATTTTTGGATCGTTCCTTTTTCCGCATTGGCGATACGTGCTCCATAAGGACAGGCCATAACACACGCTTTACAGCCAACACACTTGTTCTCTTCCACCCATACGATTCCGTCTTCACGTTGCTGAGAAGCACCTGTTGGGCAGGCGTCGACACATGGTGAATTGTCGCAATGCATACATAGTAAGGGTATATGGATCATGCGAACATCGGGGAATTTTCCTTTTGGACCCAACGTGGGTACTGGATTATAGATCATATCTATCGGAAGTTCATTATTGACTCGACAAGCCACTGTGCAGGATTGACAGCCAGTACATTTACGAGTATCAATAACCATTGCATAACGTGCCATGTTATTTAGCCTCCTTTCTGTCTGAGCCATCTACTTTATACACTTTGCATAATAAGCCTCTGTTCGCCCAGCTTCCACTTAAGGGGTCACAATCTTCATCTGCAGTACTCGTTAAGACATTGGTATTGGATTCAAGGCAACCACCGAGTTCTGGGTCACGCATTTCGCGTTCTGGATACCACCAACCCCGTTCCGTGAATACCGTACCCGGCCGAATCCCTTCCGTTAGGCTGGCTTTTTGTTTGATCCGTCCTCGCTTCGTTTCGATCCATACCCAATCGTCTTCTTGAATCCCATATTCCGCTGCTGTATCTGGATTGATCTCCATGTGAGGCTCATGACGGATGAACCGCAGTTCTTTAATTTGGAAGTGCTCAGAATGATGGAAAGGCATTACGCCTGCTCCTGTCGTTAGGACCAAGGGAAATTCCTTTGCCAGTTCCGGGTGATCGATTTCATTTTCAACCGGTGGAATATATTGCGGCAGTGGTGAATATCCGAGTTCTTCAAGTACGCTTGAGTAGAGTTCGACTTTACCAGATGGTGTAGCAAATCCACCCTTTTCTTTATATTTGAAGTATTCTCTTTCGGGGAAGTGCGCACGGTAAAACTCGACAAACTCATCGAAGCTTTCTACTTCATACCCTAAGTCTTTAATACGGTAGAAGTATGCATCTTCTAAGGTTTCCCAAGGCCAGTGTTCCTTCTGCCCCATCCTTACTCCTAAATCACACCAGAATTCAAAGTCGGTGCGACGTTCGTACATCGGCTGAATCGCTCGTTGTGAACACATTAAGAAGTCGGAGCATCCATAGGTTGAGGTGATGGTTGGGCGCTCAAAAGATCCGGCGATGGGCAGGACATAATCGGAAAGCATTGCGGTAGGCGTTAACCAATAATCGCAAGTGACGAGGAAATCAACAGCTTTTAGGGCCGCCAGTGTTTTTTTGCTTTCTCCATAGGAGTTTACTGGATTTGTCGCGGAAACCAGCAAGGCTTTAACCGGGTAGGGTTTCTCGGTCAGAATTGCATTGTACACACTGGGTGGATGAGCCTCGCACATCCATTCTGCTGTAGGAGCCTTGCCCCAATATTTCTTCGTTATTTCAGCGATACGGCTATACCCTGGCCACGTCACCAGTTTGAAACGGTCTGAACCCAGTTGTTTGCCTCTTTGTTCTTCTGTGAGAAACTCATTGAGTTCCATTTCTTCATCGGTAACAAAGTCTTTGCTAGGGCCCGTTAAGAGGTCTGCACCAGGACAATCCAAATTACCGGTAATAGCTCTTAGAATGGCTCTCGCCTGCATGGCTGATCCCGCTGGTTTACCTATTTGGTCGATCGCAACACCCCATTGGATATTACCGGGTCTATTCATCGCATACATCTGAGCGCCTTTACGAATCAGATCGGCACTCAACCCTGTCAGGGGTTCAGCCCACTCCGGAGTAAAATCTGCCACATGTTCTTCTAATTCATCGAAACCTACGCAATTGTCTCCAATGAAGTCATAATCGCATAAGCCTTCATAGATGATGACATTAATCCAGGCAAGGGCTAAGGCTAGGTCAGAGCCTGGACGCAAAGGCAGCCATAAATCGGCTTTAGCAGCAGTCTCTGTAAAACGCGGATCGATAACGATGAGCTTGAGTCCTTGTGCTTTTAGAGCACTAATTCCGCTCATTTCGGGTAAAGTGGAAGACCCTGGATTTTGCCCCCATAATACCAAACAGCGACTGAGTCCCAAGTCAATTTCAAAAGGACTCCAACCATAAATAGCTGTCTCTACCATAAAGGTAGGTATCCAGCACAAATGCGAATTATGGAAACCATTGGGGCTGCCATAGAGATTCATAAAACGGCGACGAGCCCAATCATCTGTACGTGCTGTGCCGCCAGCTGTGGCCACTGCCTCAGCGCCAAACTGATCACGGATAGCTTCAAGTTTCGTTCCGATTTCGTCTATAGCCTGCTCCCAGGTGATTCTTTCCCAAACGCCTGCTCCCCGTTCTCCTTTGCGTTTCAATGGGAAATTGACTCTTGCCTCATGATCCAGATGGATCATATTGACATTACCACGACAACACAATCCGCCTGTGTTGGTGGGGTAATCCGGGTCCCCTTCGAAGTGCAGAACCTTACCGTCTTTGACATAAACTAAGCAGCCACAGTTCTGATGACAAAAATAGCAGCATGCTTTTTTGACTTCGATTCCCTCTTGTTCTAAATCAATATTTTTGTTCATTTGATGCCTCCTGTGTTGAATTTGATAATTGTAACTCCCTTTACATTTTTATAGGTTGGAAGGGTCATTAAAACATATATTATTGCAAAATTCGTGCCAACCCTCGAACATCGCGAAAGTGCACTAAATCCCTAGTCGCAATATATTTCGTTTATCAAGCACTCTTTCATTTTGAAAATATAGTTTCTTTTTGGGACTCAAGCTTGAATAAATACTGCCTCCAAGCGCTAAGGCCTGGAAGCAGTATTTCATCGTTCCCACTTTAAATTGTGCTTTAGTAGGGATAAAGAAATCCCTTAAAGTGCAGGTTTAACCGACTCTTGGGCAATTTGGTCAAGAGATTTTCCTTTGGTTTCATTTCTTACAAAGAAGTAGGCTGCAAGTAATCCTATAAAGAGTGGAATGGTATAAAACAAGAACGACATTGAAAAGCCGAGCTTCATTTGAATAACCATGCCGGCGACGATTGGAGCAAGAGCACCCCCAAGTCGACCAAATGCCTGACACCAGGATACCCCAGTATTTCTAATATCCGTTGGATACCCCTCCGCCATTAGTGGTTGTATAGCAGTAATCGAATAGTTAATAGCAAAACCTAAGAAAATGTTTGCCGCTAGGATGGCCACAAAACTACTACCAACGAAGGCCATGATGCAAACAGAAATAATCCCAACAACATAACTTAATATTAGATTTTTTCTACGACCAACCGCTTCTGCGACAAAACCCGTCGAACAATTGGCGAGAACTGCTGCTCCATTTTGAGCGATTGCCAAGCCATAAGCTGAAGAGAGCTTTAACCCTTTTTCCAACATCAAGGAAGGGAGCCAGGCATTGATGCCATAAACGGTGAAGCAACCCATGAAGTACGTAATCCAAATACCGGCTGTTATAGCTCTATAGTTTTTGGAAAATAGTGCTTTGGGACCGACAACAGCAGATGGTGGCGGAGTAACTAAAGCCTTAGGATCCCAATCTGTACATTTTCCCGTAGCGACTTTTTCAATATATTGAAGTTGTTTAACAGCTTCTTCGTTCCGTCCTTTATTGGCGAGCCAATAGACTGACTCTTTCATTTTAAAGTGCAAGAAAATAGAATAGATAAAAGGAACGCCTCCCACCAGGTAACAAGCTCTCCACCCGACCCTGGGAATAAGATAAGTGGCGATAAGGCCCGCCAGCACCCAACCAACGATCATCCATGCCATACCGAAGGATATAAAAAGTGCCCGACGTCTAGTTGGTGTAGATTCAGAAAAAATTGTGGTGACAACAGGAATGCAAGCGCCCAGCCCCAGTCCGGCTAGTACACGAAATAAAGCAAACATTCCAAAGCTTGTGGAGAAATAGATAGGAATGGTTAATAGGGAATATGCTGCAATGGCACAAACCAAAGTTCTCTTTCTGCCAATTTTGTCTGAGATGATACCTGCAAAGGCACCACCTATGATCAAACCAAAGAGACTCCAGGAAGATAAACTCCCTTTTTGGACTGCGCTCAAGGCCCATTCAGCCGATATCTGCGGCATGGTATAAGACACAACCATGTAATCATAGCCATCAAAGACCATAGCCATCCCGAGGAAAAAGAACACGTGCCAGGTAAACTTATTGACCCCAAAGGAATCCATTACTTCGGATATGCTGAAATTTTTCATTCAGTAATCCCCTTTCGCATTAACTTGTTTGCGTTCCTGCAATAAGTCATAGCTTGGAATGAAATAAATGTAATGGGTACATGTACAGTACGCAAGTCCTTATATTTCGAGCAGGGTCACTCTCACGTATTAGGTTCGGATTGAAGATTAGTGCACTTTGTCCAAGAACCCACTTTCACTAATACATGATTGTTACTTGAGTTCGGAAGGTTGGTATAGAAAGGTTTTCACCGATCTACACCACCTTCAAGGCAATTATACAATTGGACAATTGAATTGCCTACTTTTATTAGATTCATTTTTAAATTTTATTTTTCTGGAGTAGTTTTTGCTTCGTCTTCTGCTTTCGCTTCACTTTCTTTTAACTCAGCTTTGCACATTGGGCATTTTTTTTGTTTAACTCCACCTACAATAGGAAACTTTTTTCCACAGTTAGGGCATTCTACTGATTTTGATGCTGATGCAGGTCTAAAACACATTTCTTACTACCCCCCTCTTGTTTCATGTATTACCTCGTAAGATGTTGGACTAAACCATGCAACTTGTTCTAAATCCTATTTAAATCAGATCTTTTCTTCATTTCCACTACGTTTCGTGGTTTGATAGCCTTTCATGGGCTTTTGCATAAATTTGTCTTTAACATAATAGAATCCGATTTTTTCTAGTTCCTTTTTATTCATATTTATCCCTGCGGCAATTTCATTGAAACTTATGCCTTTGGCAGCTTCTCCATTTAGATGTTTCAATTGAGCAGCGTCTTCAAGATTTAAAAATTCCTGTTTAGTCATGATATTTACCTCCTTGGAATAAAATAAGTATTTATAGGTTTGGAGAGTTAGGGTATTTCACTTTGGAGGGGGCTCATCATGTTGAACTAAACATTAGAGTTTAGCTTCTTTCATGGGGACCTGGTTTATCAGGAGGCCATGACGGTTCAAATAATAGAGAGCCGTCATGGCATTATCTCCATGCAGGTAAGTTATAAACCTTAAAAACAGCCTTAAGGAACAAACATGACTACTTTTTTACCCTTTGCAGCCATTTTTTTAGCCAGCTCTTCTATTGGGCCATATTCCATAGCCTGACCTAAGCAGTGATGAACACAGGAAGGTTTTTTTCCATCCTGGATGCGATCTTCGCATACATCACAGAATTCGGTCGGAACGGGAATATAGTTCCATTCCCATTTGTCGGCATCAACTTTCCAGGGACCTACCTCTGTAAGCTTGATACCCCATTTCCCGATGGGAAGGTTCTTCTCATTCTTACAAGCCACTTCACAGCTATGACAGCCTGTACAGTATTCATAATCGATCATTAAGCCATATTGAGCCATTCTATTTCCTCCTTTCACTATGATTTAAGTTAATCTTCGGCTTTATAAACCTTACAGAGTATACTCTTAAAGGTATCGCCGAAACCGAGTTTCCCATTATGTTGATGGGGCATCAACGTGTTAATATTGGATTCCCAAACTCCAAAGAGTGAAGGTTCTTCGGCGTCTTTCTCTGGGAACCACCAGCCGTGTGTCGCATGTACAACTTTCGGATGAATAGCCTCGGTGACATGAGCTACTAACCTAGCCTTACCATACATGTTTTCGATAACAACCCAGTCACCTTCAATGATGCCAAGATTTGCTGCAGTTTCTGGATTGATTTCCATTTCTGGGTTAGGATCAATTTCACGCAAGGTTCTAAGTTGTCTGTGTTCTGAATGGAAAGAAGTATACTTTCTAGCTCCAGTAGTCAACACCAATGGGTACTCTTTAGCGAGTTCTGGTGTGCTAATAGGACTGTAAGGTGGCTCCTGATAATAAGGCAGAGCATCTTCACCCCAGGACTCAAAGAGGGTCGAGCACAGTTCCACTTTTCCTGTTACTGTATTGAATCCAGGCTCGCCATCAAATCTCAAAAGACCTTTTTCGTGTTTGTTATAGGTATACCCTGGTTGGTACAGGCCTTTTTCACGTAATTCTTCAAAGTCAAAACCTGCATCAGGTTTAAGTTGTTCATTGAAGAACTCTGCAGCAGTATTCCAAGGCCAAGCTTTTGGGTTAAGTCTCTTACCTAGTTCGATGCAGACTTCAATATCAGACTTGCATTCGCCTACTTCTAATGCTTTGTTCATAGCACCTGCAAATACAGCATTCCGTCCATAGTGTGTAAGCACTACACCATCATGCTCTGCAAATGTAGGGAGCGGTAAGAAGATATCAGCAAAGGCCATTGCTGTAGGAGTCATAAATGTATCTTGAACAACGTTAAACTCTAAGGATTTCAGTGCTCTATACCATCTATCCGGTTGAGCAGAATTCGTGGGAGTGATGAAATTGCTGCTATTAAACCAACCCATTCTCAGTTTATAGGGTTTACCCGATTCTAAAGTATTCAATGTTTCATCGGGGTGAGTTGTAGCTAAAGCGGTACTCACAGCAGGCCATTGCTCTGCTCCAATTCTCTTTTCCCAAAGTTCTTCCGACAAATTGGAACGTGTTTCTACACGCCATTTACCCATGAGGGTTGCAGGTGGTCCAATGGTTACTCCACCAGGTACATCAAGATTACCAGTCATTGCGACCAGAGCAAGCAAGGAATGACCCAGTTGAACCCCGTTTGGATTCTGATCCACAGCTAATCCCCAGCCAAGACTAGCAGGTTTAGCCTTAGCAAAGACCCGAGCTACCTCAATGATTTTATCCTTAGGAACCCAGGTAATCTCAGCAACCTTCTCAGGTGGGTATTCCATAACCCGTTCTTTGAATTCATCGAAACCATAGCACCAGTTATCTACAAAATCATGATCGTAAAGATCTTCATTAATGATAACGTTCAGTAAACCCAAAGCAAGGGCGGTATCTGTACCCGGTCTAAGTTGGAGTACGTACTCCGCTCTCGTAGCAAGCCAGCTGATTCTTGGGTCTACCATGATAATTTTGGTTCCCCTCTTCATCATGTCAATAACTGCATGGCCAAAGAAACCATCAGGATTTGACTTTAATGGCTCCTTACCCCACAACATGAGATATTCTGGTAATTTCCAGCCTGGATGATCAAAGCGGTCCTCAAAGTGACCTGCAAAGTCGATTTCTGGATATCCTGCACCCAGAATATAGTCGGTAATTGCACATCTGGGGCCGTAGCAAGACCAACCGCTTTGCGGATAGCATACATTTGGTGTACCAATTGAAGCAAACCCAAGAGGATAATAGTACAGACATGCTTCTCTACCTGTTCCACCAAATACGACGATTGATTCAGCACCATGGTTTGCTTTAAAGTAATTAATTTTTTCGACGATGGTATCCCAGGCTTCGTCCCAAGATATCCGTTGCCATTTATTTTCCCCTCTATTGCCAACGCGCTTCATTGGATATATAACACGTTGGGGATGATACGTATATTCTGGGAGCGTTAGACATCTAACGCACAATCTTCCTTGTGTAATTGGATGTTCAGGGTCTCCCTCAACCTTAACGAGTCTGCCATCCTTGACGGTTAATATCATTCCACATCCAACTGGATGATCCCCCGGCGGCGACCAACCACATGTTCTTACTGTATAAGAACCATCATCTAAAGACTTCTTCCATTCTTTTTCCATTTTTGTTTTCTCACCCTTTCATTGAACTTGTGTTTTCAATACAATGAATGATCAACTTCTTTTTCTTTAACACCCCCTTCAAATCCGAACCTCCCTTATGATTTACAGTCCTTTGGGACGGCAGCGGCAAGGAATTCAAGGATTGACTTGTACGTGTATAATACTAAGCAATAATCGTGCCAATATTGTATGATTAGGCACAATCCGCATTATTACTAGGTTTCCGCGGCTTCTCCACCTTGGAGCAATGTCATATTAAATCTTCTTTTGAGATATTTGTGCTTGTATAGACCTTCACATATGCATAGCTTAGCCATTTCAAGGAAATTCCTTTTTTGTGATTTTTGTATCATAATTGTATTCCTTTATAAATTAGCGACCTTGGTTAAACGAGAAAAAACTCTAAGAATATTTCCAATGGAAATATTCTTAGAGTTTTCGAGTAACGAACAGTGATTAATTATGAAGATATTGAAAATGATTTATAGTTTGATGACCATTCCGTCATATGCAACAGACACTTTAGGATAACACTGAAGATTTTCTTGGATTTGTGCTACCGTAGTAGGAATACTGTAGTGCATCGCAAGATGGGTGAGAATCGTCTGCTCTGCTTGGACCGCTTGCCCTAACGCGATAGCTTCTTCGATAGACATATGGCTATGGGGATACCAATTGTCTCCATGAAACGTTGCATCACATACTAATGTATCCACACCTCGAATTCTTTCGGCTGTCGACTCGGGTAAGCCTGCTGTATCTGTGAAATAGGCTACGCTTTTTCCTGCCTCTAGTAATATTCCAGCGGTCTCGATGCTGTGTCTCGCGGGTAACACGGTGAGCTTTGCCTCTCCAAATTGATAGCTTCGTTCAAATTCCCAGGTTTCGATCTCAAAGACATCCTCTAAAAAGGGATAGGCTGCCTGGAATTCAGCCACTGCACTGGGAGGTAAGAAAAGCCTCATGGGTTGTATACGGCCAAGTTTGATGTAGAATTCAAGATCTCCTATCCCACCAAAATGATCGTAGTGCCAGTGGGTAATAAAAAGATAATCCAAGGACTTAACTTTCTCCTTGAGTAACTGACCCCTCATGTCAGGAGAAGCATCGACCAATATTCGTTCTTTCCCTGTTTCGATTACCGCTCCACTGCGAGTTCTTGCCCAGTGTGGGTTATCCAATGCCTCTTTGCACGCAATACAGTCACAATGAAAGGCTGGTACTCCGAGACCGGCGCTTGTTCCTAATAATCTCATTTCTACTGGCATCGTTCTTGCCCCCTTTCTACGTGTTCTCTCCTGGAAAACTGCACAGTGTATGGCGTTAGATATAAGAGAGTTGAATTGCTTTGCGCGGGCATTGACCGACACAGGTATAGCAAGCGCTGCAAGCTTCCGGGCTAAGAGCTTTTGCCACTTTGCGATCTTCAATTTCTACCATTTCCAAGACCCCTGATGGACAGAAGTCGACACAGAGTCCATCACCCATACATTGATCTGTATCGATAAAGATCTCTACACTAGCTCCCGCTTCCTCTCCCTTCGAATCGGGTCGCCTCGAGCCAATCCTGTCCATGACTGGATGAAGGTAAATTTTCTTTCTCTCTTCGGGAATACTCTTCTGAGATAATTTCAGTAGGGATTGCGCAATGGGTTCAAGTAAGTGAGTGGGAACGGATAGATATAGCTCAAAATCGTCAATTTCACTCGAAGCACGAGCACCATAGCATCCGAAAGAAATATTCATTTCTCTCGTATTCATCACCTGGACGATCAAATCTGCACAAGCCGAATTAAAGCCTGAGGTTTTAAAGGACTGGCGTTCCCCATTATAGTAGGTCTGAGCACAACAGAGCCACATGGCTTGTTCCGGCCACAGGGTAAACACCACCACATCTGGTTCGAATTTCGCCTTATCCAAGGGCGCGAGAAGAGTCGCATCATAGCTCCCTGCCTTAAATTCAGGGCGAGAGCCTATCATCTTTCGAGCCGTTTCTATATTTGGCATCTTCTTAAAGAGCAAATATAGATCCCCAGATCTTAGTTTGGCAGACATCTCTACCAATCCTAAAACACCTGTTCCATCTGGGCAGGCATGACTGCGGGGAGGCATATAGAGACAATTCCCCCGTCGAGCAACGATGAGAGATTGGCAATGTCGTAAGGGCACCGGTGGTTCAATCATTTGTGGAGGTCTCTCTTCACCAGGACGCATCATTCTCACTGCCACTGGATCCCAGCGGAGCGATAAAGTTTCTTTAAAGACTTTGCTCATTTCTTGGTAATTCATATTTTATCCCTTTCCCCTTGCAGCTTCTCTATCAAAATTTTTCTATCTACATCAATTTTTGCTGGACGATTTCACTCTGCCATAATCTTCTCCCAGAGCTTTTCTCCCTCAGGACCCTCAAACATATTTTTTGATTTATTTTTCAAGCCTTCAAAATCCAGTTCCAATTCTAACAAAAGATTGAGTACATGCTGAGTTTGGATACCTCCTGGCACCTTACTTAAATTTAAGACACACCCTAGACAGTAAGCCGCAAGGATCTGTGCTTTAGAATCCTCTGCTTCGTCCACCCGGGATTTCACCAAGTTCTCGCCGAGATCAGGACGAAAATGAGTAATTTGGCCCCCACTCCCGCAACAAACCGCCATTTTTTGGTTATGTTCCATTTCAGCCAATTGATAGCCCTTGTTGAGGAGAGCGTTTCTCGCCTGGCTTGCAAATATCCCCTCAAAGCGGTCTGGGCAAGAGTCATGTACTGCAACGACCTTACTTGCCTTCTCTTCAATTCTTTTATTGAATAATAGAGAATCACTTAAGGCCTCATAAATAGTCATTAAGGTTATTTCAGTATTTTTCAAGAAGGGACGTAGTTGGTAATAGCAATTAGGGCAAGCAACAATGAGTTTTTCTACGTTTAGCTTTGTTAGCTTTGTCAGCTTTGTCATCAAGGAGTTCACATAGGTATCTCCCCGACTCTTTAATCCCAACTGATACAGAGGCATCCCACAACAATCCTGAAGTAGAGAAAGCCCCTTGTACTGTAGGGCAAGGTTATTGAAAATGGCGTTTGTAAGCTCAGGGGAATACGAAAGCATTGTACATCCTGGGAAGAAGACCGTTGCACTTTCTTGATTTGGCTTAAGTTCATCATATCGAATACCATTGAGTTCACGGTAAGCGCTCATTACAGTCAGATCGCGATCAGGAAACATATATCGGTAGTTATTGATTGGAATTTCACTGTTCTCAACCGCATTCAACCTTGCTTCGATAAACATTTTTTTAGGGCTTAAGGACGAGGGACACACTGCCTCACACAAACCACAAAGAGAGCAAGCGAAGGCTTCATCCACAGTGGGTTTTCTCATAGCGATGCTGCCGAGATCTTCACCGATTTGCTTTAGCATCAGACACTCTGATAGGCATAGTCCACAATTGATACATTCGTTACAGATTTGCTGACACGTACGATTCAATTGATCTGAAGAACTCATAAACTCCTCCTCAAGTCAGACTGACTCACTGGCAGGGGGTAACGCAAGAGATTGTAGTCCGATCTCTTCCAAACAACGAATGGTTCTTTGTGGGACAATTATCGTTGGATCGTATTTCGCGGCAAGCTTTATCCCTTGAAGAACTGGCAACTGGCTTGCTAGGTCTACTGGAATATCTACATCAGGGACCATCTCTACATAAGCAAGCGGAATCTGTTCTCTCTCAGCTTTGGTTACCAGCATATCTAAAGCGGTGATACCAGATTTGTTATAAAATACTTCATTAAAATTGAAGTCTGTCGTGCAGGTAAGACCCACGAGAGAAAATCCACCTTCTTGACATGCGCCTTCCACCAGGGAAGCCCCGATGAGTGTTCCATCACTTCCCTCAACTGTACGGATCGCTTTCTCCTGCCCAGCTTCACTTATACTAAGTTTCTCTAACTTATTTAACGCGTCTTGGAGAATGTAGGGTTGCAAGGTCGGTAAATCTCCTCCGCTAATGAGTATGCCATCTGCTAATCGATCCTCTGCCCCCGATTTGAGAAGGTATTCTGCTGCATAAGTCATGCAATCATCAAAACTTCCTCCTTGATCTGAGAAGACGCCTGAAATTCTTTGTGGGTTTTTAACTTCTGCCAAAAGCGAATCTAAGTATGACCGATCTCCACCTTTGTTATAACAGACCCAAACGTCCGCCTCTACTACAGAGGCACAAACATCGATGACATCTTTCATACATGCTTCATAAAACGCATTGGATTCTTCGGGAGTGAGAATTCCACCACGAGCTTCAGTCAAACGAGTCTTACACTCTCCGACTTTAGGTACTTTGGTAAAAACAAGTATTGCTTTTTTCATCTTAAATCCCCTCCAACAAATATCATAGGAACTGGTTCACAGTCCTCTTTATCAGGACAATCACTACATTGATCTCTAAACAATTCCGGTAATTTAAGGAAATCACAGGATTCAAACCCCATGTTTCTGTAAAACTCAGCTGCATACCCTCTAGCCACAGTCGTAATGATATAAGTTTCCTTAGGTTCAAATCCGGATAGAGGATTTTTACAGCACTTCCATGGATTTTGAACGATTTCTGTCATGAGAAACCGACCTATCCCTTGACGAAGATTATCTTGCTTAACTCCTAATACTTCTAAGAAATAGTGTCTATTCTCATACTCGATTATCTTAGCACCGGCTACTACCCTTTCATTTTCTTTTACGATTAGCTGCTCATCAATCTTGCCAGGAATGCCCATTCCATACTCCAAAAGAATTTCATCTAACTCATACTCATCCTGCTCTTCAGCAAAAAGTATTTTTGCCGCCATAATCCACCGCCTGACTTCCTTTCATATCGGCTTTAACTTCATTACCATGCAAACCCATTAAATCTATGAGTAAGTCGTATATATATCACGTAATACAGCAAGAATCATGCCAACCTGAAAATCGTCATAAACCTAGCCAGAATAGCCAATTTGACGTTTTTCCCTTGTCTTACGTTTATTAAAATCTTTTTCATTTTGGTTAATCTTTTTCATTTTGAGACTGAAGGTATCCATTGCTCTCGAACCACACTTTTCTTGCCCAGCCTGGATCTTCTAACAAAGCCCTTCCGACTCCAACTAAATCAGCCGTTTTGCTTGAAATAATTTCATTAGCAATTGACCCTGACTTGATTCCCCCCGTTACCATTACGGGTATATCAACTATTGGTTTTATAGCCTTCGCCATATAACTAAAAAATCCTTCACTCCCGTTCTTCAGATATCCACAGATGCCGCCCGATAGATCTAAACAATCTATTCCTGCCTCTACTAAAAGATGAGCAGCTTGCTTACTGTCTTCAATACTGTTACCTCCAGACAGCCTATCATCGGCTCCCAGCCTATAAAACAAAGGCATATTCTGTCCAACTGTTTTCCTCACGGCTTCAATGACTTCTAGTGGAAAGCGCAAACGATGTTCGAGACTCCCGCCGTATTCATCTGCACGCACATTTGTCAAAGGAGAGTAAAACTGGTTCAACAAATATCCATGGGCCCCGTGAATTTCAACAAAATCAAATCCTGCAAGTTGGGCTCTTCGTGCGGCTCTAGCGAAGTCATCAACGATTTCCCTGAGCCCCTCTCTGCTCAATTCACGGGGCAACTCCTTAGTTTTCTCTCCTTGCCTTTGCCCAAAACGGGAAAGGTGAGGAGAGAGAAGCTCTGAAGGAGCAGAAGGTTCCTGAAGAGCTCTGGCCCCAGCGTGGCTGATTTGAATCCCCACTGGCACGTCTTCCTGATGAATCCCTGCTACAAGTTCTCTTAATCCATCGATCAGTGAATCATCATAGATACCCAGCTGACGTGGATGTGCTCTTCCGCTTGAATTCACATAGGAGTGTTCAACTATGATAAGCCCCAACCCAGCCCTATCCGTCCCTCGATACTTCTTCCTATCGATCTCGGGATAAGGACGAGCTCGCCTCAAATAGTGTTCCATCAATGTATGAGTTACTTCTCCTTGTTCTGTTGCTATATCGAGTGCCATCGGAGGCATAACTAACCTATTTCTCATTACAAGATTTTTAATTTTGAGAGAAGAAAATAAAGCATCCATCGGGAATCCCCCCTACCTAAATCCTACATCAAACTGACTCTCTTGCAGGTGGTAAAGCAAAGGATTGTAAACCCATCTCCTTTAAGAAAGCAACCGTCCTCTTCGGAACTGCTATTGTCGTGTCATGCAGTGCAGCAAGCTCTATCGCATTTAGTACTGGCATGAGACCCGCCAGATCCACCGGAACATCCACATCTGGGACCATTTCTACAAAAGCGAAAGGTATTTGTTCATTATTGGCCTTGTCAATTAACATTTCTAAGGCTGTAATTCCTACACTGTTGTAGAATACATCGGTAAAATTGAAGTCCGTCGTACAGGTAAGTCCGACGAGGTCGAACCCCCCCTCCTGACACGCTCCTTCGACAAGGGCAGCGCCTATTCGTTGCCCATCGCGACTAACTTCACTAAGGGCTGCCTTCTGACCAAACTCACTAATGCTGAGTTTTTCTAACTTATTTAATGCATCTCTGAGTACGTGCGGTTGTATCGTAGGCAAATCTCCCCCAATAAGGACAAAACCATCTGCCACTCTCTCTTCTCCACCTGATTTGAGGATATAGTCCGTGGCGTATTGCATACATTCATCGAAGCTTCCACCTTGATCGGAAAAAGCCCCTGCAATCCTCAAGGGGTTTTCGACCTGTACTAACAGTGAGTCCAGGTATGATCTATTTCCACCATGGTTATAACAAATCCAAACATCAGCTTCTTCTACTGAAAGACAGACATCAATAAGATCAAGCAAGCAGGCCTCGTATAGATCGCTTGATTCTTCAGGGGTAAGGATTCCCCCTCTGGCTTCGGTTAAACGGGTCTTGACCTCACCTGCTTTGGGTACTTTAGTAAAAACGAGTACAACTTTCTTCATCATATAACCTCCATTATGAATTCTGACATAAATAGTGTGGGTAAGACCACTATAGATTCTGTAATACAGCAAGAATCGTGCCAACCCAGAAAACCCTGTGAATTCCCCATAAATCCCCGATTCAGCTCATTTCCACTCGTCTTACATTTCCCAAAATGTTTTCATTTTGGGTTATCTTTTTCACTTTGAGACTTTTGCTTTGTACTTCGACTAATTGCCACAAAACAAAAATGAGACCATTTTTAAATAGTCTCAAATTCCTGTATTGGGTTGTACTCATTAATTCTTCTATCGCTAGCGTTGCATATTAGAAATATTTTTTATATTTTTTGCTTTAATCTCAGCAAAAATCCAAATAATTATAGGTAGGATCACTTGAAAAGGAAAAGCATAAAAAGGATAAACTCTTATAGCCCAATTCTTCATCTCCATACTATTATCATAAACTGTATAAGAAAAATAAATCATAAGTAAACCCATCTGTATCACAATCGATCTGTAATCCTTTAGATTGAGTATTTTTCCAATGCCTTTACATGCAACTAATAAACAGATTGAGCTTTTTATAAAAACGCCAAAAACAAAGGAGAAAGAAACAAATACTTCTATTCTTTCTATGAAATCACCGACTTTTATTGTGCCTACGGCTGCATATGCAGGGAAATAATAGCTATCAATCATATTTCCTAACACTGCAATATTTCTAATTGTAGTAATAATCATAACAATTGCCGCAAAAGATATTCCCCAAGAGTAAACCTTAAGCGGCGACTTTTTTGTTTTTAATGAACTGAAAACACCTATAAATAGAACTGTTTCCGCAAAAGGAAACGAAAAAGTCGAAAATCCACCTTTAAATACCGGAATTAAGCCATTCCCTAAAATAGGTTTAATATAGTGTAAATTAAGTTGTGGTATTCCCAGCAATTCTACTACGAGTAAAATGAATAATAGGATTGGGAAAAAATATACAGTGGTTCTACCTAATACTTCTATTCCTAACTTTACAGCAATAATACATACCAGTCCTAAACAAAACATAGTCACAAACATTGGTGTTTCAGGTATAGCTACTATATTTGTAAATTCGCCAAAGTTTCGAAGCACCAATGCTCCTAAGTGAAAAGCATACCAGATATATATTATGACAATAATTTTACCTATCACTTTTCCAAGTGTTAAATATAGAATATCAAATAAATCTTTACCTTGGTAAAGTGATAGTATTCTTGAATATATAAACAACATAGGAATAACCATAATTAAACCCACTATTACAGAAATCCATGCATCATTATCAGCCTCTCCTCCGATGCCAATAATGAGTGAGCTTCCAATAATGAATATGATTAAAAGACATATTGCTTCTTTGTCGGTAATTTGCTCTCTTTGCATTATTAACCTACTTCCCCAATATAGAAATAATCAACTCCCGAATTGGCTTTTCAGGGCTTGGAATCTCTACATCCAGACACAACAATATGGCAATTATAAAGGAAAAAATCCCCAACATGACATTTACCCAAAAGTCACGCCATAGTTTCTGCTTGTATAAGGGTATAAACTCATAGATGGCCAAAAAAGTATATCCAATAATTGCTAATATCAACATACTGTCAATCACTTTCTCCAGAAGACTTTGATAATATTGCACTATTTTTTATATGCACTCTCGTATTAACGTTCACCTTCAAATCTCGAAATATTTCTTCCCAATTATTTCCTACACTATTCCATACTTGTGCTTTATCTTCCCGTAATTTTTCTCCAAATCCGAATATATCTGCATCATATTCTGATTGTACATTCCTAATCAATGATTCAATTTGTTCTTTTAACGCATTTTCAGAACGTTGTTCTAGTTCATTGAGCCCTTCCTCATCAAAAATATTGACTGTCCCTTTTGTTTCGCCAATACTAACTGTTGTATCGATGTTTATTTTTATCTCAATATCCTCACCATTTACAACAGGTGTAACTTTTGTTTTACTTTTAAATATTTCAAGAATAACTAAGGTGGGCACCTTGTTCACTTGCATTTCTTCGACTAATATTCCGCCTTTAACATCATTTCTAATGAAA
This sequence comes from Desulfitobacterium elongatum, assembly GCF_055378975.1. Lineage (NCBI taxonomy): Bacteria > Bacillati > Bacillota > Clostridia > Eubacteriales > Desulfitobacteriaceae > Desulfitobacterium > Desulfitobacterium elongatum. The sequence goes on from NZ_AP038772.1 coordinate 3,207,402, forward strand.
GCCAAATCCCTTGTTTCTTCACCATTTAGAAAGCCAATTAGCTTATCATTTTTAATAATTGCAGTCCCCATGATTTGAGGTACTTTCTTTTCATCCAATTTCTTTAGATCTATAGTAGGAATTATTGTTGAAATCCCTTCAGTTTTTGATTCAATATCAAACTTTAAAATGTCAATCATTGGTGCCTTATTTAAACTCACTTGATTTTTTATCATTTCTTCCAATACAAAAGATTTAATATTCTCTGTGATTCCCTGTCCATCAAATATTTCCTTGGCAGATGCTCCTTCAGAAATTAAGAGCTGAACATCCTCACGCGTTTCAGAGTCACGATTGTACCAATCAATAACTTTTGTTACCCCTTCACTTGCAATTTCCTTACTTATAATAATTACCTTTGCATGACTCCAATAAAGTTTTTTCCCGGATAAAGATATTATATTTCTTGCAGCGTCAAACATAGACTTCCCTTCCATAGTTATCGTTTGTGACGTCATATTTGTCTCCTTACCAGCACTAACCTTTATAATTTCAACGGTCATTTGGATTTGGTTATTAGTCCCTTTATCAACTGCTACACCGGCAACAATTGCCAATTTATCTATTTCCCTGTAATTCCAACACCCTGTAGTGGATAGTAAGATCAACATTAGTAAAACCAGCAAGATAATTCTGATTTTATTCATATATCTCTATTTCTCCTTGCTTTTCCTTGATGACTGTCTGACTAAATTTTTCGTTGCAACAATTTTAGGTCTTAAGGTCATAGTCCACCATGGGGCACGAATCCATGCATCCTGTCCATCATGGTTTCTAGCTCGAGTGACGTTCATCATGTAAGGTACACCGAAAGAGCGGATACTCATTAGATGTAGATAAATAATAATTAAGCAGAATATGAATCCGTAGACCCCTAAAAATGAAGCTCCTAATAATAGAAAGTTGCGAAAAAGAAGGGTTGCACCTATAAAATTCATATTGATCAAGGTCATAATACCTGTTAGAGCAGTTACAATAATGACAGGAGCACTCACCAATCTTGCTTCTACAGCAGCCTGACCCAATATTAGCGTACCAACAATGTTCATTGCTTGTCCTATAGAAGCCGGCATTCTTGTACCGGCCTCCCGTATAATGTCGAATATAAAAAGCATCATAAATAATGATACTGCTGTTGGAATCGGAACATTTTGCCTAGAAACAGAGAGGCTCAACAGTAACGATGTAGGCAGCATTTCCTGATGGTAAGTGACAATTGACAGAAATAATGCGGGAATAGTAATGGCGGTTACTGCAGTAAAACCTCTAATCAGCCGATTCATAGTGGAATAAATGTAGTTATTATAGTAGTCCTCACTTGCTTGAAAATTCTCGACTACTAAATAGGGAACTGTTAATACAAAGGGACTTCCATCTACAAACAGAGCTATTCTGCCCTCCAGAAGCTTTGCTGCAATAACGTCTGGCCTTTCGCTTGAACCTACTGTCTCAAATGGGGAAAAGGGTGCATCTTTGATCAGTTCCTGAATATACCCGGAATCAAGAATACCGTCAATGACTATGTTATCCAGACGCTGCTCCAATTCGCTTAATATACCTTCCAAAGCCAAACCTTCAATATAACAGATGCAGGTCTTTGTATTTGTTCTTTCTCCAATTTCCTTGAACTTAAACTTTAAATCAGGATTCTTAATTTTGCGCCGTACCAAGGACAAGTTCACCATAATTGACTCTGTAAAGCCTTCCCTTGGTCCACGGACAACCCTTGAAGACCTCGGCTCACTGATGGGCCTATCTTGCCCGCCTTTTGAACTAATAACTAAGGTTTTGTCGTATCCATCTAATAATAAAAGTGTATCCCCATTAATAATCGAACTTACTATTTTGTTTACTTCAGTTTCCTGGTTCACATTATTTGAAATAATAACTTTCTTTTTCAATTCTTCTAATAGATTGTCACTTTCTATATCCTTCGATAAATCACTGCAGAGGATAGGCTGAATGATATTCTCGTTTACAACTTCTGTATTTACCATTCCATCCAGATAGATAATACAGCATTGTGCATTTTTTAACCGTTTGTTTTGAAATTCTCTAACAATTAACGTTTCATCATTTTTAAAAATAGATTTGAATAATGATATATTGTTACTTAACGATGTGTTCAACCCATTGTTTAAGCCATTTTTTTCCACGTCGCTACTTTTCTCTTTATTATTTATACTACTTTCCGATTTTCTCTTCCAATACCTTTTAAACATTGCATCACCTAAGTAATCTATAAGATTTTTTCTATTATATCCAATTTGTGAAGCATGTATTAATATATAATCGATACGGATAACTCCACCTTGCAAATCGAGCTAAACCCAGTTTATAATCGCTCATCGGTGCAATCGAGCGGTATGGAACCGACCCCCAAAACATCTCGCACACTCCTTTAGTTTTTTACTTTGTAAAAAAGCGAAGAGACTACCTTTTACAAGATAGTCTCTTCGCAAATTACCTGGCAACGACTTACTTTCCCAGGAGGCCGCGCCAATCAGTCATTCTGTGGGGATGTGGCGCTAGCCGCGTAACAGTCCACTGGACTGTTACGTCTGCGGTCCAAGTATCATCAACCCTGGAGGTCTTAACTTCCGTGTTCGAGATACGAAATACGAAAGTGTCCAGTGGACAGTTTCGCCGAAGCGGCAACTCTACAAAAAACACTTAGCCGCTGAAGTTGTAGTACATCATTTCTGCCAAGCCGCTGTGCTGGAGAACAACGCTACGCGGCGCCACGAAACAGTCCGGTGGACTGTTTCGGCCACACGGCAAACTGTCAAAGGAATACTATCGCCGTGTGAGCCGAACGGGTGGAACCGACCCCAGAGCATCATGCACACTCCGTAGTTTTTTACAACGTAAAAAAGCAAAAAGACCATCTATATAAAGACGGTCTTTTTGCACTTACCTGGCAACGACTTACTTTCCCAGGACCCTGCGGTCCAAGTATCATCAGCCCTGGAGGTCTTAACTTCCGTGTTCGAGATGGAAACGGGTGGAACCCCTCCGGAATAATCACCAGATCTTTGAAGTTTTGCGTTCCTTTCGGAACTCATTCCCTCAAAACTGCACAGATGTAATGTCTTAACTGTAATTAAGATAATCTCTTCCTCACTTAGACTTTCGCCCAAAGTGAGTGAACTGCTTGTTAGCGTTTGTTAGGTCAAGCCCTCGACCGATTAGTACCCGTCAGCTCCACGCGTCACCGCGCTTCCACACCGGGCCTATCAACCTGATCATCATTCAGGGGTCTTACCAGCTTATGCTGTGGGAAATCTCATCTTGAGGTCGGTTTCGCGCTTAGATGCTTTCAGCGCTTATCCGCTCCGGATATAGCTACCCAGCTGTGCCTCTGGCGAGACAACTGGTACACCAGTGATCCGTCCAACCCGGTCCTCTCGTACTAGGGTCAGATCCTCTCAAATTTCCTGCGCCTGCGACGGATAGGGACCGAACTGTCTCACGACGTTCTGAACCCAGCTCACGTACCGCTTTAATGGGCGAACAGCCCAACCCTTGGGACCTACTACAGCCCCAGGATGCGATGAGCCGACATCGAGGTGCCAAACCTCCCCGTCGATATGGACTCTTGGGGGAGATAAGCCTGTTATCCCCAGGGTAGCTTTTATCCGTTGAGCGATGGCCCTTCCACTCGGTACCACCGGATCACTAAGCCCGACTTTCGTCCCTGCTCGACTTGTTGGTCTCGCAGTCAAGCTCCCTTTTGCCTTTACACTCTACGCGCGATTTCCAACCGCGCTGAGGGAACCTTTGGGCGCCTCCGTTACTCTTTAGGAGGCGACCGCCCCAGTCAAACTGCCCACCTGACACGGTCCTCAACCCCGATTCAGGGGTCTAAGTTAGAACTTCAGTACAAAAAGAGTGGTATCCCACCGGCGACTCCACCAAGGCTGGCGCCCTAGCTTCTTTGTCTCCCACCTATCCTGTACATTTTATACCAAAATCCAATGTCAAGCTACAGTAAAGCTCCATGGGGTCTTTCTGTCCTGTCGCAGGTAACCCGCATCTTCACGGGTATTACAATTTCGCCGAGTCCCTCGTTGAGACAGTGTCCAGATCGTTACGCCTTTCGTGCGGGTCAGAACTTACCTGACAAGGAATTTCGCTACCTTAGGACCGTTATAGTTACGGCCGCCGTTTACTGGGGCTTCAATTCAAAGCTTCGCCTTGCGGCTAACCTCTCCTCTTAACCTTCCAGCACCGGGCAGGCGTCAGCCCCTATACTTCTCTTTTCAGATTGGCAGGGACCTGTGTTTTTGTTAAACAGTCGCCTGGACCTCTTCTCTGCGGCTCCACTTGCATGGAGCACCCCTTCTCCCGAAGTTACGGGGTCATTTTGCCGAGTTCCTTAACGAGGGTTTTCTCGCGCGCCTTAGGATTCTCTCCTTACCTACCTGTGTCGGTTTGCGGTACGGGCACTCTCTTGCTCACTAGAGGCTTTTCTTGACAGCTTGGAGTCGGTTACTTCGCTACTTATTTTCGCTCCCCGTCACCTTTCAGGCTTCTCGCGAGACGGATTTACCTGTCTCACACCCTACGGGCTTGGGCGTGCTCAACCAACGGCACGCTTAACCTATCCTTCTGTGTCACCCCATTGCTCAAACGCTTAAGAGTGGTACTGGAATCTCAACCAGTTGTCCATCGCCTACGCTTTACGCCTCGGCTTAGGTCCCGACTTACCCTGGGCGGACGAGCCTTCCCCAGGAATCCTTAGGTTTACGGCGGGTGAGATTCTCACTCACCTTTTCGCATACTCATACCGGCATTCTCACTTCTAAACGCTCCACCATTCCTTACAGAACAACTTCGCTGCATTCAGAACGCTCCCCTACCCCTGGAATGGAATTATTAAATCCTTAGCATTGACTTTACGCTGAGCCCCTAAAGACATTTGGGAATTTTGCTTTGATTAAAACTTTTGTCTTCCTTTGTGGAAGCAAAATTCCTGAAGTAACGTCTTTTGTGTTCTCTATCTAAAGACTTAATAATTCCATTCCAAGCCATAGCTTCGGTGATACGCTTGAGCCCCGTTACATTTTCGGCGCAGAACCACTCGACCAGTGAGCTATTACGCACTCTTTAAATGGTGGCTGCTTCTGAGCCAACATCCTGGTTGTCTGTGCAATTCCACATCCTTTTCCACTTAGCGTATACTTTGGGACCTTAGCTGATGGTCTGGGCTGTTTCCCTTTCGACTATGAAGCTTATCCCCCACAGTCTGACTCCCGATCTAAATTATTGGCATTCAGAGTTTGATAAGGTTCGGTAACCCGGTAAGGCCCCTAGCCTATTCAGTGCTTTACCGCCAATAATCATCGATTCGAGGCTAGCCCTAAAGCTATTTCGGGGAGAACCAGCTATCTCCGTGTTCGATTGGCATTTCACCCCTACCCACAGCTCATCCCCTGCCTTTTCAACGACAGTGAGTTCGGGCCTCCAGTAGGTTTTACCCCACCTTCACCCTGTCCATGGGTAGATCACACGGTTTCGGGTCTACAGCATGTAACTTGTCGCCCTGTTCAGACTCGCTTTCGCTCCGGCTCCGGCTTCTCGCCTTAACCTCGCTACATACCGTAACTCGCCGGTTCATTCTACAAAAGGCACGCCATCACACCTCAAGGGTGCTTTGACTGCTTGTAAGCGTACGGTTTCAGGTTCTTTTTCACTCCCCTCCCGGGGTGCTTTTCACCTTTCCCTCACGGTACTAGTTCGCTATCGGTCGCTAAGGAGTATTTAGCCTTGGGAGGTGGTCCTCCCGGTTTCCCACGGGGTTTCTCGTGTCCCGCGGTACTCAGGATACCCTCACAGAATGTCTTCCTTTCGCCTACAGGAGTGTTACCTTCTTTGCTCGATCTTTCCAGATCGCTTCGGCTAGAAATCCATTCCTAAAAGAGGGTCCTACAACCCCGATCCCCGAAGGGGTCGGTTTGGGCTCTTCCCGTTTCGCTCGCCGCTACTCAGGGAATCGATTATTCTTTCTCTTCCTCCGGGTACTTAGATGTTTCAGTTCCCCGGGTTGTCTTCGTTAACCTATGGATTCAGTTAACGATATCCAGATATGACTCTGGATGGGTTGCCCCATTCGGGTATCCACGGATCAATGCATGCTTACTGCTCCCCGTGGCGTTTCGCCGCTCGCCGCGCCCTTCTTCGACTCTTAGCGCCTAGGCATCCACCGTACGCCCTTAGTAGCTTGACCAAACGTCCCGCCACATTAGGTTCTCAGATGTTTATCCTAATTTACAGTTAATTACTTTCTCTGTGCAGTTTTCAAAGAACACTTTTGCTTAGAGACTTTCATCTCTTCAGCGGATTGTTAGTTTAGCATGTCTCAGCTAGACTTTCAATCTGTATTTTTTGCCAATTCTTTAGTTCATGGAACTCAATTCAAAAGAATTTAATTCCTTTAGAACCATAGTTTTGGTCAAAAAAATAGTGAGTTCCCATTTCTGGTCTCTCAAAACTAAACAACAAGTAGTTTGCACTCAAACAGCTCTTTACAGGTTTCCCTGTTTTGCCTCTTCGGCATTTCGAGTCTTGCGACTCTTCACCTTTGAACTCTTAATGCTTTCGCATCAGTCCTTCAAAGGATCGACCATAGGATACGCTCACTACTAGAGTGAACCGTTCTCCTTAGAAAGGAGGTGATCCAGCCGCACCTTCCGATACGGCTACCTTGTTACGACTTCACCCCAATCATCGGCCCCACCTTCGACGGCTAGCTCCCTTTCGGGTTACCTCACCGGCTTCGGGTGTTGCAGACTTTCGTGGTGTGACGGGCGGTGTGTACAAGGCCCGGGAACGTATTCACCGCAGTATGCTGACCTGCGATTACTAGCGATTCCGACTTCATGTTCTCGAGTTGCAGAGAACAATCCGAACTGAGACCGGCTTTCTCGGATTCGCTCCACCTCACGGCTTCGCTTCCGTCTGTACCGGCCATTGTATTACGTGTGTAGCCCAAGACATAAGGGGCATGATGATTTGACGTCATCCCCACCTTCCTCCGGTTTGTCACCGGCAGTCTATCTAGAGTGCTCGACCTTACTCGTTAGCAACTAAATATAGGGGTTGCGCTCGTTGCGGGACTTAACCCAACATCTCACGACACGAGCTGACGACAACCATGCACCACCTGTCTCACAGCTCCCCGAAGGGCACTCTCAAGTTTCCTCGAGATTCTGTGGATGTCAAGCCTTGGTAAGGTTCTTCGCGTTGCGTCGAATTAAACCACATAATCCACCGCTTGTGCGGGCCCCCGTCAATTCCTTTGAGTTTCAACCTTGCGGCCGTACTCCCCAGGCGGAGTGCTTATTGTGTTAACTGCGGCACAGAAGGGGTCGATACCCTCTACACCTAGCACTCATCGTTTACGGCGTGGACTACCAGGGTATCTAATCCTGTTTGCTCCCCACGCTTTCGCGCCTCAGCGTCAGTTACAGTCCAGAAAGTCGCCTTCGCCACTGGTGTTCCTCCACATATCTACGCATTTCACCGCTACACGTGGAATTCCACTTTCCTCTCCTGTCCTCAAGATACCCAGTTTCCGATGCACTCCCAGGGTTGAGCCCTAGGTTTTCACACCAGACTTAAATATCCGCCTACGCGCCCTTTACGCCCAATGATTCCGGACAACGCTTGCCCCCTACGTATTACCGCGGCTGCTGGCACGTAGTTAGCCGGGGCTTCCTCCTCAGGTACCGTCATGTACAGGCATTATTTACACCCGTACCGTTCGTCCCTGAAGACAGTACTTTACAACCCGAAGGCCTTCGTCGTACACGCGGCGTTGCTCCGTCAGACTTTCGTCCATTGCGGAAGATTCCCCACTGCTGCCTCCCGTAGGAGTCTGGGCCGTGTCTCAGTCCCAGTGTGGCCGTTCACCCTCTCAGGCCGGCTACTGATCGTCGCCTTGGTAGGCCTTTACCCCACCAACTAGCTAATCAGACGCGGGTCCATCCATTATCGGTAGCATGTTCAGAGGCCACCTCTCCTTAAGTGCTGATGCCAGCTCTTAAGCGTATCCGGTATTAGCCCTCGTTTCCAAGGGTTGTCCCGATTTAATGGGTAGGTTACCCACGCGTTACTCACCCGTCCGCCACTAAGAACTCTCTAAGCAAGCTTATTAAGTTCTCCGTTCGACTTGCATGTGTTAGGCACGCCGCCAGCGTTCGTCCTGAGCCAGGATCAAACTCTCCATAAAATTTATGAAGAAAATTTGATTGCTCAAATGATCTATTCTTTAACTCTTGACGAGTCATTGGCTGTTCCTTGTTGTTTAGTTTTCAAAGACCATTGTCGGCTTTCACCGTGTGTCGCACTTAGTGGCGACATTTATATACTTTATCAGATTGGTGTTTCTTTGTCAACACCTTTTTTTCGTAGTCGCTTTTGCTTTTCAGCTCTTGCGACGGATCATTACCTTAGCACTTCTAAGGATAACTGTCAACCACTTTTTCAGTAGCTTTACTCTGGTTAGAGATGGTCGGGATAGAGGGATTTGAACCCCCGGCCTCCTGCTCCCAAGGCAGGCGCGCTAGCCAAGCTGCGCTATATCCCGATAAAATATGACCTAAAACATTTCCGAACCACTTGCACCAAATCTTAAACAATTAGCAATTTGCGGCCGGAATTGTATGATACCATTTTAACCACATTGCGTCAATACTAATTTTTCTCAGTTTCTTAGATTACCCCGCAGATTTGATTCTAATTTTGAAAACAAAACATTTAAAAAACATAGACAGTATAGTGTAGGTATGTTCGCAAATGTATATATGACAAAAGAGACAATTCCTATGAATCGTCTCTTAATATAATCTTATATTGGTGCCGATGACCGGAATTGAACCGGTACGGGCTTTAGGGCCCGCGGGATTTTAAGTCCCGTGCGTCTGCCAGTTCCGCCACATCGGCAAAATTAATTGATTTGGAGGCGGCACCTAGATTTGAACTAGGGATAAAGGTTTTGCAGACCTCTGCCTTACCACTTGGCTATGCCGCCCAATTAAATGGAGCGGGTGACGAGATTCGGACTCGCGACTTTCACCTTGGGAAGGTGACACTCTACCACTGAGTTACACCCGCATGGTGCCTTAGGACGGAATCGAACCGCCGACACGAGGATTTTCAGTCCTCTGCTCTACCGACTGAGCTACCAAGGCGTAAATTAGTATGGCGGAGGGGGTGGGATTCGAACCCACGGCCCCTTGCGGAGTCGCTGGTTTTCAAGACCAGTTCCTTAAACCACTCGGACACCCCTCCATAAATGGCGACCCCGATCGGACTTGAACCGACGATCTCCTGCGTGACAGGCAGGCATGTTAACCACTACACCACGGGGCCTTGTTTGGTGGGGGATGACGGGATCGAACCGCCGACATCCTGCTTGTAAGGCAGGCGCTCTCCCAGCTGAGCTAATCCCCCAGAAATTGGTGACCCGTACGGGATTCGAACCCGTGTAGCCGCCGTGAAAGGGCGGTGTCTTAGGCCGCTTGACCAACGGGCCAGATAGGTATTGGCAGGGGATGAGAGAGTCGAACTCCCACTGACGGTTTTGGAGACCGCTGTTCTACCATTAAACTAATCCCCTATGAATGGATGGATAATTGGACTAATGGAGCGGGTGAAGAGAATCGAACTCTCGTAACTAGCTTGGAAGGCTAGCGCTCTACCATTGAGCTACACCCGCATGATAGTGGTGAGCCATCCGCGACTCGAACGCGGGACACCCTGATTAAAAGTCAGGTGCTCTACCGACTGAGCTAATGGCTCATCTTGCTGGCTGGGGTGGCAGGATTCGAACCTACGAATGCCAGAGTCAAAGTCTGGTGCCTTACCGCTTGGCGACACCCCAATCGGCTTATACTAAATCAACTTCCGTTGACTTAATAACTTGGTTGCGGGAGCCGGATTTGAACCGACGACCTTCGGGTTATGAGCCCGACGAGCTACCGCTGCTCCATCCCGCGATGTTTTGTGGTGGGCAGGGATGGATTCGAACCACCGTACCTTTCGGAACAGATTTACAGTCTGCCGCCTTTAACCACTCGGCCACCTACCCACATTTGTATAGAATTAAAATGGCTCCCCGAGCAGGACTCGAACCTGCAACCTACCGGTTAACAGCCGGTTGCTCCACCATTGAGCTATCGAGGAATGATGGTGCGGAAGATGGGACTTGAACCCATACGGTGTTACCCACACGCCCCTCAAACGTGCGCGTCTGCCAGTTCCGCCACTCCCGCATGAATGAAGTCGTTAACCGGGATTGAATCGTGGTCTTATCCTTATCAAGGATACGCTCTACCAAATGAGCTACAACGGCATCTTCACTGAGGATTTGTAAATGGTGCGCTCGGAGGGATTCGAACCCCCGGCCTTCTGATTCGTAGTCAGACGCTCTATCCAGCTGAGCTACGAGCGCAACTTATGGTGGATGTAAGCCCAATCAGAAACCTTTCGATTTCGCGACGGATTCTTACTTTAACATGAAAAGACGTTTTTGGCAACTGGAAATTTATTTAATAAATTATTCGAAAGAAATTCTAATTTATCCCACAAAGCCGTTTGACTTTTTCACCAAGTACTTTCTGCTCATGTCATTGCCGAAAAATTAGGTGTAGAGGTTCATTGTTCGTCCTATGGCCGCTTTAAGGTTCACCTTCAGGCAGGTCCGAGCTTAAACTTCATCACCCTTAGCATAGAATTGGGAAAACAGAAATTAAAAGAGCTTTCCTTGATGAAGTTGGCTCTATAGGTTTTGGACGATCAGAAGGTGTTTTATCGAATTTATCAGTGAGGTATCATTTTTCTAACACTTTCATCCCCTATCCTCCCAACCTTCTTCCCCAATCAGTGGAACAAAGCGCACATGACAGAGCGTTTCTTCCTGATATTCTTCTTTCGATATTCTGAGCACTCGCAAGAGTTTTTGTTGTCCCTTCTCCCCTGTCGGAATCACGAGCCGTCCTCCCACTGCTAATTGCCCCTTAAGGGATAACGGTACAACTGGCGCAGCAGCAGCGACAATTACACCATCAAAAGGGCTATCCTCTGGCCAGCCTTTGCTGCCATCCCCTACTTTTAGAGTAATATTGACATATTGCAAAGCAGCAAACCGTTCACTCGCTTCCTTAGCTAATTTAGCATGGCGTTCAATCGTATATACTCTTTCAACCAGGCGTGAAAGCACAGCTGCAGCATAACCTGATCCGGTGCCGATTTCCAATACTCTGTCCTCTGGTCGTGTTTCCAAGGCATCAATCATGAGCGCAACCATATATGGCTGACTGATTGTCTGTCCGAGTCCAATCGCCAGGGGCATATCATAATAGGCATAATCGACTTGTTCAGAAGGAACAAATAGATGGCGTGGTACAGTACGGATGCTTTCAAGTATCCGTTCATCTCGAATGCCTTGGGTCGCCAGTTCTTCAGCAAGCCATATTCGCTCTCGGTGGCGTTCATCTGCTTTTTCCATAGATTGCACCTCCTCAATGTGGCTTTAATATTTCTAGTCTTTCCCAATCGAGTTTAGATAATAATATTCTACTCCCCCTTCATGCCAATAGGGGCACCCAAAGTAGTGAAACTCTTCAGCATAATGTTCCTTTATTCATCATTTGAGCAACCATATCACCGGCGAATACCACAAAGCGACAGTCGGTCCAATTTTTACGACCATGCGAAATTTATTTTCTAAGAGTCTAATATTCTATTGGCCCAATCAATTTGAAGTATTAAAATCAGTGTTATTTCGGTCAAGCCGCTGTGCTGGAGAGTAATACTACGCGGCGCCACAAAACAGTCCGGTGGACTGTTTCGGCCACACGGCAAACTGTCAAAGGAGTACTATCGCCGTGTGAGCCAAACGGGTGGAACTAACTCCAAAGAATCATGCACACCCCGTTTAGTTTTTTACGCCGTAAAAAAGCAAAGAGACCATCTAAATAGATAGTCTCTTCGTTGTTACCTGGCAACGACTTACTTTCCCAGGACCCTGCGGTCCAAGTATCATCAGCCCTGGAGGTCTTAACTTCCGTGTTCGAGATGGGAACGGGTGGAACCCCTCCGGAATAATCACCAGATCTTTGAAGTTGTTAAGCTCCTTTCGGAACCCTATTCCCTCAAAACTGCACAGATGTAATGCCTTAACTGTAATTAAGATAATCGTCTTCCTCACTTAGACTTTCGCCCAAAGTGAGTGAACCGCTTGTGTCGTTTGTTAGGTCAAGCCCTCGACCGATTAGTACCCGTCAGCTCCACGCGTCACCGCGCTTCCACACCGGGCCTATCAACCTGATCATCATTCAGGGGTCTTACCAGCTTATGCTGTGGGAAATCTCATCTTGAGGTCGGTTTCGCGCTTAGATGCTTTCAGCGCTTATCCGCTCCGGATATAGCTACCCAGCTGTGCCTCTGGCGAGACAACTGGTACACCAGTGATCCGTCCAACCCGGTCCTCTCGTACTAGGGTCAGATCCTCTCAAATTTCCTGCGCCTGCGACGGATAGGGACCGAACTGTCTCACGACGTTCTGAACCCAGCTCACGTACCGCTTTAATGGGCGAACAGCCCAACCCTTGGGACCTACTACAGCCCCAGGATGCGATGAGCCGACATCGAGGTGCCAAACCTCCCCGTCGATATGGACTCTTGGGGGAGATAAGCCTGTTATCCCCAGGGTAGCTTTTATCCGTTGAGCGATGGCCCTTCCACTCGGTACCACCGGATCACTAAGCCCGACTTTCGTCCCTGCTCGACTTGTTGGTCTCGCAGTCAAGCTCCCTTTTGCCTTTACACTCTACGCGCGATTTCCAACCGCGCTGAGGGAACCTTTGGGCGCCTCCGTTACTCTTTAGGAGGCGACCGCCCCAGTCAAACTGCCCACCTGACACGGTCCTCAACCCCGATTCAGGGGTCTAAGTTAGAACTTCAGTACAAAAAGAGTGGTATCCCACCGGCGACTCCACCAAGGCTGGCGCCCTAGCTTCTCTGTCTCCCACCTATCCTGTACATTTTATACCAAAATCCAATGTCAAGCTACAGTAAAGCTCCATGGGGTCTTTCTGTCCTGTCGCAGGTAACCCGCATCTTCACGGGTATTACAATTTCGCCGAGTCCCTCGTTGAGACAGTGTCCAGATCGTTACGCCTTTCGTGCGGGTCAGAACTTACCTGACAAGGAATTTCGCTACCTTAGGACCGTTATAGTTACGGCCGCCGTTTACTGGGGCTTCAATTCAAAGCTTCGCTTGCGCTAACCTCTCCTCTTAACCTTCCAGCACCGGGCAGGCGTCAGCCCCTATACTTCTCTTTTCAGATTGGCAGGGACCTGTGTTTTTGTTAAACAGTCGCCTGGACCTCTTCTCTGCGGCTCTTCTTTCAAAGAGCACCCCTTCTCCCGAAGTTACGGGGTCATTTTGCCGAGTTCCTTAACGAGGGTTTTCTCGCGCGCCTTAGGATTCTCTCCTTACCTACCTGTGTCGGTTTGCGGTACGGGCACTCTCTTGCTCACTAGAGGCTTTTCTTGACAGCTTGGAGTCGGTTACTTCGCTACTTATTTTCGCTCCCCGTCACCTTTCAGGCTTCTCGCGAGACGGATTTACCTGTCTCACACCCTACGGGCTTGGGCGTGCTCTACCAACGGCACGCTTAACCTATCCTTCTGTGTCACCCCATTGCTCAAACGCTTAAGAGTGGTACTGGAATCTCAACCAGTTGTCCATCGCCTACGCTTTACGCCTCGGCTTAGGTCCCGACTTACCCTGGGCGGACGAGCCTTCCCCAGGAATCCTTAGGTTTACGGCGGGTGAGATTCTCACTCACCTTTTCGCATACTCATACCGGCATTCTCACTTCTAAACGCTCCACCATTCCTTACAGAACAACTTCGCTGCATTCAGAACGCTCCCCTACCCCTGTACACTTAGTGTACAAGCCATAGCTTCGGTGATACGCTTGAGCCCCGTTACATTTTCGGCGCAGAACCACTCGACCAGTGAGCTATTACGCACTCTTTAAATGGTGGCTGCTTCTGAGCCAACATCCTGGTTGTCTGTGCAATTCCACATCCTTTTCCACTTAGCGTATACTTTGGGACCTTAGCTGATGGTCTGGGCTGTTTCCCTTTCGACTATGAAGCTTATCCCCCACAGTCTGACTCCCGATCTAAATTATTGGCATTCAGAGTTTGATAAGGTTCGGTAACCCGGTAAGGCCCCTAGCCTATTCAGTGCTTTACCGCCAATAATCATCGATTCGAGGCTAGCCCTAAAGCTATTTCGGGGAGAACCAGCTATCTCCGTGTTCGATTGGCATTTCACCCCTACCCACAGCTCATCCCCTGCCTTTTCAACGACAGTGAGTTCGGGCCTCCAGTAGGTTTTACCCCACCTTCACCCTGTCCATGGGTAGATCACACGGTTTCGGGTCTACAGCATGTAACTAGTCGCCCTTTTCAGACTCGCTTTCGCTCCGGCTCCGGCTTCTCGCCTTAACCTCGCTACATACCGTAACTCGCCGGTTCATTCTACAAAAGGCACGCCATCACACCTTAATAGTGCTTTGACTGCTTGTAAGCGTACGGTTTCAGGTTCTTTTTCACTCCCCTCCCGGGGTGCTTTTCACCTTTCCCTCACGGTACTAGTTCGCTATCGGTCGCTAAGGAGTATTTAGCCTTGGGAGGTGGTCCTCCCGGTTTCCCACGGGGTTTCTCGTGTCCCGCGGTACTCAGGATACCCTCACAGAATGTCTTCCTTTCGCCTACAGGAGTGTTACCTTCTTTGCTCGATCTTTCCAGATCACTTCGGCTAGAAATCCATTCCTAAAAGAGGGTCCTACAACCCCGATCCCCGAAGGGGTCGGTTTGGGCTCTTCCCGTTTCGCTCGCCGCTACTCAGGGAATCGATTATTCTTTCTCTTCCTCCGGGTACTTAGATGTTTCAGTTCCCCGGGTTGTCTTCGTTAACCTATGGATTCAGTTAACGATATCCAGATATGACTCTGGATGGGTTGCCCCATTCGGGTATCCACGGATCAATGCATGCTTACTGCTCCCCGTGGCGTTTCGCCGCTCGCCGCGCCCTTCTTCGACTCTTAGCGCCTAGGCATCCACCGTACGCCCTTAGTAGCTTGACCAAACGTCCCGCCACATTAGGTTCTCAGATGTTTATCCTAATTTACAGTTAATTTCTTTTTCTCTGTGCAGTTTTCAAAGAACAAATTAGAAACCAAAAAACCATTCAAATTTTATTATGGTGGAGGTAAGCGGGATCGAACCGCTGACCCCCTGCTTGCAAGGCAGGTGCTCTCCCAGCTGAGCTATACCCCCACAATATCAACTTAAATGGTGGGCCTAGGTGGACTCGAACCACCGACCTCACGCTTATCAGGCGTGCGCTCTAACCAACTGAGCTATAAGCCCAATCAGAGAGATTTTTGGTCTCTCAAAACTAAACAACAAGTAGTTTGCACTCAAACAGCTCTTTACAGGTTTCCCTGTTTGCCTCTTCGGCATTTCGAGTCTTTCGACTCTTCACCTTTGAACTCTTAATGCTTTCGCATCAGCTTTTTCAAAGGATCGACCATAGGATACGCTCACTACTAGAGTGAACCGTTCTCCTTAGAAAGGAGGTGATCCAGCCGCACCTTCCGATACGGCTACCTTGTTACGACTTCACCCCAATCATCGGCCCCACCTTCGACGGCTAGCTCCCTTTCGGGTTACCTCACCGGCTTCGGGTGTTGCAGACTTTCGTGGTGTGACGGGCGGTGTGTACAAGGCCCGGGAACGTATTCACCGCAGTATGCTGACCTGCGATTACTAGCGATTCCGACTTCATGTTCTCGAGTTGCAGAGAACAATCCGAACTGAGACCGGCTTTCTCGGATTCGCTCCACCTCACGGCTTCGCTTCCGTCTGTACCGGCCATTGTATTACGTGTGTAGCCCAAGACATAAGGGGCATGATGATTTGACGTCATCCCCACCTTCCTCCGGTTTGTCACCGGCAGTCTATCTAGAGTGCTCGACCTTACTCGTTAGCAACTAAATATAGGGGTTGCGCTCGTTGCGGGACTTAACCCAACATCTCACGACACGAGCTGACGACAACCATGCACCACCTGTCTCACAGCTCCCCGAAGGGCACTCCTAAGTTTCCTCAGGATTCTGTGGATGTCAAGCCTTGGTAAGGTTCTTCGCGTTGCGTCGAATTAAACCACATAATCCACCGCTTGTGCGGGCCCCCGTCAATTCCTTTGAGTTTCAACCTTGCGGCCGTACTCCCCAGGCGGAGTGCTTATTGTGTTAACTGCGGCACAGAAGGGGTCGATACCCTCTACACCTAGCACTCATCGTTTACGGCGTGGACTACCAGGGTATCTAATCCTGTTTGCTCCCCACGCTTTCGCGCCTCAGCGTCAGTTACAGTCCAGAAAGTCGCCTTCGCCACTGGTGTTCCTCCACATATCTACGCATTTCACCGCTACACGTGGAATTCCACTTTCCTCTCCTGTCCTCAAGATACCCAGTTTCCGATGCACTCCCAGGGTTGAGCCCTAGGTTTTCACACCAGACTTAAATATCCGCCTACGCGCCCTTTACGCCCAATGATTCCGGACAACGCTTGCCCCCTACGTATTACCGCGGCTGCTGGCACGTAGTTAGCCGGGGCTTCCTCCTCAGGTACCGTCATGTACAGGCATTATTCACACCCGCACCGTTCGTCCCTGAAGACAGTACTTTACAACCCGAAGGCCTTCGTCGTACACGCGGCGTTGCTCCGTCAGACTTTCGTCCATTGCGGAAGATTCCCCACTGCTGCCTCCCGTAGGAGTCTGGGCCGTGTCTCAGTCCCAGTGTGGCCGTTCACCCTCTCAGGCCGGCTACTGATCGTCGCCTTGGTAGGCCTTTACCCCACCAACTAGCTAATCAGACGCGGGTCCATCCATTATCGGTAGCATTTTCAGAGGCCACCTCTCCTTAAGTGCTGATGCCAGCTCTTAAGCGTATCCGGTATTAGCCCTCGTTTCCAAGGGTTGTCCCGATTTAATGGGTAGGTTACCCACGCGTTACTCACCCGTCCGCCACTATCCAGCATCTAACACCCAGTATTCTCTGCTTCGTGTTGGTACTTATTGAATGCGTGGAGCGCTCATTCTTCGCGCTCTCGCAAGGCACCACTTACGAGCTCCAAAATACTCGGTGTTAGACACTGGACCGTTCGACTTGCATGTGTTAGGCACGCCGCCAGCGTTCGTCCTGAGCCAGGATCAAACTCTCCATAAAATTTATGAAGAAAATTTGATTGCTCAAATTATCTAAATCTTTAACTCTTGACGAGTCATTGGCTGTTCCTTGTTGTTTAGTTTTCAAAGACCATTGTCACTTGCTGTGACGATTTTTAATTTTACCAGAGTGACTTTCAAGTGTCAACTCTTTTTTGTATCACTCGATGTAATTGAGCATTTTCTTCTCTAAAAAGTGTTCTTCACATCTGAGCGCTTAGTTATATTATCATGTTCAATCCCAAGTGTCAACTACATTAATGGAGTTATATTTTTCCATTGAGGATTTCCCACTGTTCCCCAATGAGTGCAAAATAATAGCGAACACACTCATCGTTACCCCCGCAAGGTCGTCAAGCTCCTATAAATCAGAATAACCACTGCTGAAAATGAATTAGTCAAAACTACGGATACCTAGCGACTCCCCTTATCCGTAATTATTAGCACCTCGTATAATAGAAAAACGCTGCAATTCTTTGCAGCGCCAATGTTTCATTATGGAGCGGAAGACGGGATTCGAACCCGCGACCCTCGGCTTGGGAAGCCAATACTCTACCGCTGAGCCACTTCCGCATGGAACATTATCGATTATAGCATTATGCGTTCTACTGAGTCAAGCCTATAAGGAAAATTTAATATTATATATTTACTATGATTTAAACACTTGGTTTCCTTTGCTTCTCGATGTTATCAGTCATTTGTGAGTTGATTGCTAACTTCATTCCATTGAGTTAAACTAATGTAGAACAATGTCTAGGAGGTGTTTATATGCAAGGCGACATGCAAGAATTCTTAAGTAAAGATAATTGGGCAGTAGTTGGTGTATCTAACGACCCAACAAAGTATGGAAATAAAGTTTACTTCAAATTAAAAAGAGCTGGCTATAATGTCTTTGCCATCAATCCCAAATTAAATGAAATTGACGGGGATCCTTGTTATCACAATCTGAGTACCCTTCCTTTGGTGCCAGATGCTATTAGTGTGGTCGTTCCACCGAAAGTAACTGAACAGATTATCGATGAATGTGCAAAGCTTGGCATCCAAAGAATTTGGATGCAACCAGGTAGCGAAAGCGAAGAGGCGATCCAGAAAGGGAATAAGCAAGGCTTGCACCTTATACATAACCAATGCGTTCTAATCCAAGCTCGGGATAAATCTAAGTGAGCTCTTAGTTAATGCCGTACTCTCTATCTGATGCTCTTTCTAGATCTCTGAAGCCAAACGATATACAGATAGCAAAAACCGCACTGACACCAGTGCGGTTTAAAAATCATATGGAGCGGGTGATGAGAATCGAACTCACGTAACTAGCTTGGAAGGCTAGCGCTCTACCATTGAGCTACACCCGCAAGTGTGGTAGCAGGGGGGGGATTTGAACCCTCGAATGAGCGGGTATGAACCACTTGCCTTAGACCACTTGGCTACCCTGCCATGGCTCCCCGAGTAGGACTCGAACCTACAACCTACCGGTTAACAGCCGGTTGCTCCACCATTGAGCTATCGAGGAATATTAAGATTATCCTGGCGGAGAAGGAGGGATTTGAACCCTCGCAGCAGTTACCCACTCTAACGGTTTAGCAAACCGTCCTCTTCAGCCACTTGAGTACTTCTCCGCAATATTAACTTAATTGGTGCGGAAGACGGGACTTGAACCCGTATGGAGTTACCCACACGCCCCTCAAACGTGCGCGTCTGCCAGTTCCGCCACTCCCGCATTTTATGGAGCCATTGACCGGGATTGAACCGGTGACCTTATCCTTACCAAGGATACGCTCTACCAACTGAGCTACAACGGCATCTTTGAGGATTTGTAATTTTAAATGGTGCGCTCGAAGGGATTCGAACCCCTGGCCTTCTGATTCGTAGTCAGACGCTCTATCCAGCTGAGCTACGAGCGCATGGTTCTTTGGAGCGGGTGACGAGATTCGAACTCGCGACTTTCACCTTGGCAAGGTGACACTCTACCACTGAGTTACACCCGCATAATTTGGATGGTGAGCCATCCGCGACTCGAACGCGGGACACCCTGATTAAAAGTCAGGTGCTCTACCGACTGAGCTAATGGCTCATCTTGCTGGCTGGGGTGGCAGGATTCGAACCTACGAATGCCAGAGTCAAAGTCTGGTGCCTTACCGCTTGGCGACACCCCAATCGGCTTATACTAAATCAACTTCCGTTGACTTAATAACTTGGTTGCGGGAGCCGGATTTGAACCGACGACCTTCGGGTTATGAGCCCGACGAGCTACCGCTGCTCCATCCCGCGATGTTTTGTGGTGGGCAGGGATGGATTCGAACCACCGTACCTTTCGGAACAGATTTACAGTCTGCCGCCTTTAACCACTCGGCCACCTACCCACAATGTTTATGAAATTTGAAATGGCGACCCCGATCGGACTTGAACCGACGATCTCCTGCGTGACAGGCAGGCATGTTAACCACTACACCACGGGGCCTTGTTTTGTTTGGTGGGGGATGACGGGATCGAACCGCCGACATCCTGCTTGTAAGGCAGGCGCTCTCCCAGCTGAGCTAATCCCCCGGAATTTGGTGACCCGTACGGGATTCGAACCCGTGTAGCCGCCGTGAAAGGGCGGTGTCTTAGGCCGCTTGACCAACGGGCCGTTGTTAGCGCAATAACAATAATACATGTCCAAGCTCATCTTGTCAAATACTTTTTGATTTTAATTTGCAATTTTGCAAAGTGAAGATCACAAGTTTCAGTTTTATCCATTTTCTTGTAAATATCCTTTCATCTAATATTTTACAAACGGACAAAGATAAATTTATGACCTTCATTCAGGTTATCTATAAACAGTCACAAGTAGGATCCCTTTTTACCTTAATTCCAGGAATGGAATTTATTTCTCAGCGAATAATAGCAAGGATAAATATGACAGCATTAAAGGAGGCCGTTACTTTTCTGTGATTTGGGAATATGGGGAGCATTAGTGTTTTTAGATCCTCTCAGCGAAGAGGACCTAGCTGTGCAAAGAGCTAATATCTGATTTATCGCTGCAAAAAACAAAAAAACAAAAGCCGCACTGACACCAGTGCGGCTTAAAATTCATATGGAGCGGGTGATGAGAATCGAACTCACGTAACTAGCTTGGAAGGCTAGCGCTCTACCATTGAGCTACACCCGCAAGTGTGGTAGCAGGGGGGGGATTTGAACCCTCGAATGAGCGGGTATGAACCACTTGCCTTAGACCACTTGGCTACCCTGCCATGGCTCCCCGAGTAGGACTCGAACCTACAACCTACCGGTTAACAGCCGGTTGCTCCACCATTGAGCTATCGAGGAATATTAAAATTATCCTGGCGGAGAAGGAGGGATTCGAACCCTCGCAGCAGTTACCCACTCTAACGGTTTAGCAAACCGTCCTCTTCAGCCACTTGAGTACTTCTCCGCAATATTAACTTAATTGGTGCGGAAGACGGGACTTGAACCCGTATGGAGTTACCCACACGCCCCTCAAACGTGCGCGTCTGCCAGTTCCGCCACTCCCGCATTTTATGGAGCCATTGACCGGGATTGAACCGGTGACCTTATCCTTACCAAGGATACGCTCTACCAACTGAGCTACAACGGCATCTTTGAGGATTTGTAATTTTAAATGGTGCGCTCGAAGGGATTCGAACCCCTGGCCTTCTGATTCGTAGTCAGACGCTCTATCCAGCTGAGCTACGAGCGCATGGTTCTTTTGGAGCGGGTGACGAGATTCGAACTCGCGACTTTCACCTTGGCAAGGTGACACTCTACCACTGAGTTACACCCGCATAAATTGGATGGTGAGCCATCCGCGACTCGAACGCGGGACACCCTGATTAAAAGTCAGGTGCTCTACCGACTGAGCTAATGGCTCATCTTGCTGGCTGGGGTGGCAGGATTCGAACCTACGAATGCCAGAGTCAAAGTCTGGTGCCTTACCGCTTGGCGACACCCCAATCGGCTTATACCAAATCAACTTCCGTTGACTTAATAACTTGGTTGCGGGAGCCGGATTTGAACCGACGACCTTCGGGTTATGAGCCCGACGAGCTACCGCTGCTCCATCCCGCGATGTTTTGTGGTGGGCAGGGATGGATTCGAACCACCGTACCTTTCGGAACAGATTTACAGTCTGCCGCCTTTAACCACTCGGCCACCTACCCACAATGTTTATGAAATTTGAAATGGCGACCCCGATCGGACTTGAACCGACGATCTCCTGCGTGACAGGCAGGCATGTTAACCACTACACCACGGGGCCTTGTTTGTTTGGTGGGGGATGACGGGATCGAACCGCCGACATCCTGCTTGTAAGGCAGGCGCTCTCCCAGCTGAGCTAATCCCCCGGAATTTGGTGACCCGTACGGGATTCGAACCCGTGTAGCCGCCGTGAAAGGGCGGTGTCTTAGGCCGCTTGACCAACGGGCCGTTTTTCGCGGAACATTTGTTAGTATATCTGAACTAGGATTGAATGTCAATAGCATTTTTATATTATTGTATTCTGTTATATTTTGTTGTTTTTTGTGCTTTTTTGGGTTGGATAAACTTCGCATTGAGGTCAGGCATTCAGATCTAACTCCTGATGACCTCGACAAATCTATCCACTTTCAGATTCCCAGCAAAAACTTCTGAAGCCTTGATAGGGTAAGCATTATCATGATTTGAAATTAAAACCCTGCCCCCTGCCTCTTGAATAAGAAGCATCCCAGCGGCAATATCCCAAAGATTTAGATCCTTTTCCCAATAAGCATCTAAGCGACCCGCTGCTACATAAGCTAGGGCAATAGCAGCCGTCCCTAATGCTCGCATACCCCCAACTCTGTCAGCCAGTTTTTGGAGTTCTACATCCTGTTTTCTTCGTGCCACTGATACACCTACTATGGACCGCTCTAAACTCTCTGATTCTTTCACTTGGATGCGTTGATTGTTTAATGTAGCCCCCATTCCCTTTTGGGCTGTAAACATTTCATCTATAAGCGGATTATAGACCACTCCGGCGATGGGTTCGCCATTATAGAATAATGCGATAGAAACAGCCAATAGTGGAATCCCTGATGCAAAATTCAAAGTCCCATCGATAGGATCAATCACCCAAATGTACCCTTCATTAGGTAAAAATGCACCAAAAGTACCTTTACCTAAATATTCATGTTCTTCCCCTAAAACTAGATGGTCAGGGTAACTTTTCTTAATCTCATCGATTAGTAAATCTTCCACTCTTGTATCATATTCTGTTACTATATCCATTGCAGAGGATTTCTGATTTACTGTCTTGGAAGTTGCAAAACCAGTTTTAATGACTTCTCCAGCTTTCTTTGCAAGTTCGATCAGTACAGGAATCCAATTATTCTGTTCCATTTTTGCTTCACCCCTCTATAGAGATACTACTCCTTTTCAACAGTATTATCAATTTACCTATTAATATTGTCATATTCAATCATTAAAAAATCGCCGAACTATAACCACTATCCGATTCTTGGATTATTGAAGGCAAATAAGTAAGTCTTCTGCTTCTAGCTTGTCTTATGAACGACGTTTAGCCTAATCGTTTGGTTAGATATCCCTTAGTCGATACAAGCCCTCTAGGACCCATTTATTATGCTCTCTGTCTTGGTATTCCTAGCATTAGTCAAGATACGCGTATTCAATGAAAGAAGTCTCATTTCATGTTCTTTGAATAGATATTTAACTTCTCGATAAAGATCCATTTGCAAATCCTACCCCAAAGGGTTCTTTATAACCTACACAAAGACAACATCTTTTTAAACTAACAATGTTCTTTTATTATTAAGAATCTATAGATAGCCACGAAAAAGCATAGGTATTAAATATTCTGCCTGCCTTTCTTAGCTTTTGCCTCACTCTTTTAATTACCTAACGTATCTTTTCGAGCGACTTCCTAATATTGCTCTAACAAATTATGATGAGCTCGATAAACTTTTGCCCTACTCAAAGGAACTGCCAGACAACTTCAGAAAATTAAATAAGTAAAGTCATAATAGTGAGCCCCAATTTCTCTCTTTCGAGAAATTGGGGCCGTTGTATTCTCGAATATTTGATTTACTGATGTGTGCGTGATTTGACGCTTACACTATCATAGGGTGTGCTTGTATGACTACAAAAGAAAAGCTTTTTCTAAGTATTATTGAAGACCAATCATGACCGAACTTGCTTTGATAATAGCTACTACATCATCGCCAACTTTCAATCCTAAGGATTCTGACGAACCCGAAGTTATACTTGCTGTAACAGACTGACCGTTGATATCAATGACTACTTCAGTTGACACCGGACCGTTTTTCATTCCTGTAATTTTACCTTTTAACTGGTTTCGAGCTGATAATCGCATTAGATAATGCCCCCTTATTCAACATTCTGAAATAGTATGTACACAATTGATACGTATTAAACAAGGCTTCGAACTACTATATGCAGGGGTGACTCTGATACTATTTCTTTGTTTTTTACATCGTAAAAAAGCAAAAAGACCATCTAAAGTAGACGGTCTTTTTGCTTACTTACAGAAAAGACCCGATCGCCCAAAAGTTGATCGAATCTTCTAGTAAAAGTTATTTCATTATTTGATTGCCTTAAGGGTTTCCTCTCTGATTAGTCCAAGCAATTTAGTCTTTAAGTCAAAGAACTCAGGGCTATTTTTAATCTCAAAATCTCTGGGCCGGGGCAGATTAACAGTGATATTCTCTTTTAGTCTTCCCGGACGAGCTGTCATGACATAGACCGAATCAGCTAGGAAGATGGCTTCCTCGACATCATGAGTAATAAAAAGGATGGTCTTCTTTGACTCTTCCCATGCTTTGAGAAGAACTTCCTGCATAATTGTCCGAGTCTGAGCATCTAAAGCACCAAAAGGTTCATCCATTAAAAGGATTTCTGGGTCATTCGCGAGTGCTCGGGCAATGGCCACCCGTTGCTTCATTCCCCCAGATAATTGAATTGGATAATGTTTCTCAAAACCGCGTAACCCGATCAGTTCAAGATAGTGTTGTGCCGTTTCTTTACATTCTTTAGATGAACGTCCCTTTAGCTTAAGTCCAAAGGAAATATTATCCTCTACGCTTAGCCATGGATAGAGTGTATAGGATTGAAAAACCATTCCGCGATCAGGACCTGGGTCCTTCACCTCGTGCCCATCTAGATAGACCTTTCCAGAACTAGGTTCTTCAAGTCCAGCAATAATCCTTAGGATAGTAGATTTTCCACACCCTGAAGGCCCAAGTATGGTGACGAACTCTCCTTCTTTAACCTGAAAAGAGGTTTGATCCAGAGCGGTCATCTCTCCTCCCTTAGTTGAAAACACTTTTCCCACGTGTTCAATAACAAGTTTATTCGCCACTTCATACTCCCTCCTTCCTCATCCAAGAAAATGATACTCTGTAGATTAACTTAAAGATCAGATCCGTAATAAGTCCTAACAATCCAATAATAATAATTCCAACAAAAATCTTATCTGGACGTAAGAACCTTGATGATTGCATAATCATGTATCCTAAACCCCTAGATGCTCCTACGATTTCAGCAACGACTAAATACGTCCAAGCCCATCCAAAGGTAATCCTTAATGTATCCACTATTCCTGGTAGGGAAGCTGGAAGAATGACTTTGCTGAAAAGCTGTCGTTTACTTGCCCCAAGGGTATAAGAAACCTCAACTAGATCATTTTGAACATTTTTTGTTACATCCATAACCATCAAGGTTAGCTGAAAAAATGTCCCGAAGAAAATTACGGCCATCTTCTCCCCTTCACCTAGACCAATCCAAAGGATAAACAAAGGGATAAAAGCTGATGCCGGCATATAACGAATGAATCCCATTAAAGGCTCAAGGAATCCCTCCATAATACGTAGAGTCCCCATAAGAACACCAAGCGGTACGCCAATTAGTGCAGCGATTATAAAACCTAAGCTAACCCGGGTAAAACTAACTTGTATATCCTTTAAAATATCGCCTTCAGAAAATAGTTCTACAGCAGTATTAATGACCTTACCGGGGCTTGGCAGGAAAAGCGGATTGACAATTCCAGAATAGCTAAGAACAGACCATATAAGAATAAATAATAAAAAGGCCATAAGTCCCGCAGATGTATATACCGTTTTAGAAATTTCCTTTTTGGGTGAAAATATATTTTTCCACATCGCTTTTCTCCTTTCCATAATTTTATGCAAGTTCAAACAGAAAAAATAAGGAGGCCCATACGGGCACTCCTCGCGTCATTCTAAAGTCCTTCTACAAACTTAGAATTGATAATACTTTCCGGAGTAATAGCTTTTTCGATAATCTTTTGCTCGACATAGAAGTCTATATCATTCTTTGTTGCTTGATAGATCGAACCAGGCTTTGCACTCGTTCCAAATAACTTTTTGTTATCATCTTTGTCGAAGAATTTAAGTCCAGGAACAGTTCCTGTAAATTCTTTTAGATCAATTTTTAAACCATCTGCCATAATCTTATCGGATTCATCTTTATTAGCTTTCCAGTAGTCCATAGCTTCTGCCATTGCAGCTACAAATGCCTTAACATCATCCGGGCGTTGCTCAACAACTTCTTTTCTAAAGCTAATGCTATCAACAATGATTCCAGGAAGGTCCTTAGTGGAGAGTAATACTTTGCCGTTCGCGTTAGCTCCTTTGGAAAGCCATGGTTCCCAGGTTACAGCAGCGTCCACTTTTCCGGCCATAAAAGCTGCTCCAGCATCCCCTGCGGACATCGGAACGACTTCTACATCTTTATCCGTTAAGCCTGCATTCTTCAGAACTGTAAGCATCAATAAATGGCTCGTGGATCCGACTTCAAAGGCGACTTTCTTTCCTTTTAAGTCTGCTGCAGATTGAATCTCCTTCTTGACCAAAATTCCATCACCACCGTAGGAATCATCTAAAAGCCAGACGACTTGAACAGGGATATTGGAAGCAGCTAAGGTCACTTGAACATCTTGTGCCGTTGCCATGCCATCGATTTTGCCACCAGCCAAGGCTTGCTTGCGCTCTGCCAATCCATCGATGATTGTTAATTCAACGTTTACTCCATGCTTTTCGAAGAATCCCTTTTCTTTAGCCAGGAATAAGGGACCATATCCTGTCCAAGTCGGTAAAGTTACTTTTAAAGGTTTCTTTTCGGTCGTTGCTTGTCCTTGTTTCGGTTGCTCCTTAGATGAATTGGAATTACCGCAACCTGCGAGGCTTAATACCAGGACTAACGATAGAACCATAGCTAGAATCTTCTTCATTTTAGTTTTCCCTCTCTCTTTTAACTCCATTTAGGACATTATTATATTTTTTAAAGCGTTAATGAAAGCCGTTACTTCTTTTGGATTACCAATGGATATACGAAGTGAAGTATTGAGCCCGTAACCCTTTAAAGTTCTTACGATTAAACCCTGCTCGGCTAATTGATTGAATACCTTATCGCTATCCATTTTAGTATCGACATAAACGAAGTTAGTATCACTTATAAGATAAGGTAAGCCCAGTGATTGAAAAGCTTTATAGAGCATTTTCTTTCCTTCGCTATTCAATACCCTCGACTTGTGAAGATGATCAGTATCTTCCAAACTAGCTAAGGCTCCTGCTTGTACAATTGCATTAACGTTAAACGGAAGGCGTACAGAATTAACCGCTTCTATGACTTCACGTGATGCAATTCCGTAGCCAAGACGAGCTCCGGCCAGCGAATAGATTTTAGAAAAGGTACGGACGATAAATACCAGTTTATTCTGGCCAATCGAATGGACTGCTGATTCGAATTCAACAGAATCTGCATATTCTTGATAAGCTTCGTCGATAACCACCAAAACGTGATCCGGGATTTGACTTAAAAATTTTCGAAGTTCGGTGCGTGGGATGCTCGTTCCAGTAGGATTATTCGGATTACACAAAAAAATGATCTTAGTTTTTAAAGTTATTCTATTGAGAATGTCCTCCAAGTCATAGGACAGATCTTCTTTCATATCTGAGTAAACCGGAACAGCCCCCATTAAGTTTGTTGCAGCTGTGTATTGGATAAAACAAACTTTCGGAATAATGACTTCGTCATCCGGCTCTAAAAATGTTTGAGCTATCAAGGTGATCATTTCGTCTGCACCATTGGCAAGAATGATTTGTTCTGGATCCACACCCTCTAGGTCCCCGATTTTTTTCATAATGGGTTCCCCCGCTGAGCTTGGGTATACATTTAAACTCTGAAGGGAATCCGTCATGGCTTGAATGGCTTTAGGAGACGGACCTAGTGGATTTTCATTAAATGATAGTTTGTAAACCGTTTCTTTACCGAGTACTTCTTTAATCTCTTCTACGGGTAAATCCGCAAGTGCACATTTATATGGCGTTAACTTTGGATGTATTTTACGGACCATCTTCTTTAAGTCCATTACGTTCTCACTCTTTCCTGTAAACCATGATTATTTTTATTTTTGAATGAACGAGCGCCCAAGCTGGTCTGCTCGCCGAATCCCATCAATTACCATTTGGGGAGTCACTGTAAAGGGCATATTAGCCATGTCCTCGATTTTCACGGTTACAGTGCCTAGAGTTTTCCACTGCTCATCCGAAATACAGGAAATATCGATTCCCATTTCTCCTAAAGTTGATGGTAAGTTAACCTTTTTATAATAAGAAATCAATTCGAAGATCTCTTCATCTGCTCGCTGCTCGATTGCTAACTGGGTTAAGATTCCGAAAGCAACAATTTCCCCATGGTACACCTCGTGAACTTCCGGGAAGATCGTAAGGCCAGAGTAAACAGCATGTGCTGCGGCCGTGCGGCAATCGTCCCCACCGTAATTACTAATGCTTCCGCTTACAGGGATTATCGCATCAATTACATTTTCTAATTCACTTGAAACAATTCCATTATTGATAGCCTCTGCAGCTCGCTTCCCTTCCTTTAAAAGAAGTTCATATACGAAATGTGCTAGGGTAACTGCACCGCCATTAAAAGCATTGGGTAAAGCTTTTTGGTTTGAAGCCTTGGATTCAAACCATTTTGCTAAGGTATCTCCTATCCCTGATGTTAAAAATCTCACAGGTGCTTCAAGAATAACTTGTGTATCGAGTAAAATTAGTTCTGGATTTTTTGACTTCCGACTTATCTCAACATATTCCCCATTGTCATCATAGAGTATGGTTATACAGGTCGCCGCAGCGCATGTTGAGGCGATCGTTGGAATGGCAATCACCGGTAGGTTTAACAAGTACCCTAAAGCTTTAACCGTATCAATAGCTTTCCCACCACCTGCTACAATGAGAAAATCAGGCTTAAATTTTTCGATTTGTTTACTTAATGCTTGAATATTGCTCTCACTGCATTCTCCTCCGTACCAGAGGGGAGGGTATAAATCGATTCCAGTTCTTATAAGATCCTTTGTGATACGATCTGAAACAACACTCAATGCTGTTTTTCCGCCAATGAGGCAAGCTTTTTTTCCGAAAGTACGAACGTATTCACCAATTTCATTGAGTAAGCCGGTACGCCGAATATATTTTCCATAACTAGTTACTATTTTCATTTTTCAACACCTTTTAAAATGTTTATTCAACATTATGTATCTTTATACATAATTCTTTTCAATTTTACGGAAATTTGTATGCTTTGTCAACTCATTTAAATTAACTAGTGAGCACAAATGTAATTAAAACAACGACCGTACTATATTTATAAAAGTCTTTTTTACTACACAACTTGGTATTACTGAACATTCATGATGTTTTTTGTGAGAGACTACACGGCGCAGGCGAACGGGTGGAACCGACCCCAGAGCATCATGCACAGCCCGTTTAGTTTTTTACACCGTAAAAAAGCAAAAAGACCATCTATTAAAGACGGTCTCTTTATGCTTACCTGGCAACGACTTACTTTCCCAGGAGGCCGCTCCAATTGGTCATTCTATGGGGATGTGGCGCTGGCCGCGTAACAGTCCACTGGACTGTTACGTCTGCGGTCCAAGTAGGGCGGCGCCTCTCAGAATGCGTCTGTAGCCTTGGCGCTCGCCCCGAAATCATCCACCGGATAATTTCGCATCAGCCCTGGAGGTCTTAACTTCCGTGTTCGAGATACGAAACGATGTGGGACATCGTTTCGGCCAAGCCGCTGTGCTGGAGAGAGAGACTACGCGGCGCCAGCGTACGGGTGGAACCGACCCCAGAGCATCATGCACACTCCGTAGTTTTTTACAACGTAAAAAAGCAAAAAGACCATCTAAATAGATAGTCTTTTTGCACTTACCTGGCAACGACTTACTTTCCCAGGACCCTGCGGTCCAAGTATCATCAGCCCTGGAGGTCTTAACTTCCGTGTTCGGTATGGGAACGGGTGGAACCCCTCCGGAATAATCACCAGATCTTTGAAGTTGTCAAGCTCCTTTCGGAACCCTATTCCCTCAAAACTGCACAGATGTAATGTCTTAACTGTAATTAAGATAATCTCTTCCTCACTCAAGTTGAGCCCAAAGTGAGTGAACTGCTTGTGTCGTTTGTTAGGTCAAGCCCTCGACCGATTAGTACCCGTCAGCTCCACGCGTCACCGCGCTTCCACACCGGGCCTATCAACCTGATCATCATTCAGGGGTCTTACCAGCTTGTGCTGTGGGAAATCTCATCTTGAGGTCGGTTTCGCGCTTAGATGCTTTCAGCGCTTATCCGCTCCGGATATAGCTACCCAGCTGTGCCTCTGGCGAGACAACTGGTACACCAGTGATCCGTCCAACCCGGTCCTCTCGTACTAGGGTCAGATCCTCTCAAATTTCCTGCGCCTGCGACGGATAGGGACCGAACTGTCTCACGACGTTCTGAACCCAGCTCACGTACCGCTTTAATGGGCGAACAGCCCAACCCTTGGGACCTACTACAGCCCCAGGATGCGATGAGCCGACATCGAGGTGCCAAACCTCCCCGTCGATATGGACTCTTGGGGGAGATAAGCCTGTTATCCCCAGGGTAGCTTTTATCCGTTGAGCGATGGCCCTTCCACTCGGTACCACCGGATCACTAAGCCCGACTTTCGTCCCTGCTCGACTTGTTGGTCTCGCAGTCAAGCTCCCTTTTGCCTTTACACTCTACGCGCGATTTCCAACCGCGCTGAGGGAACCTTTGGGCGCCTCCGTTACTCTTTAGGAGGCGACCGCCCCAGTCAAACTGCCCACCTGACACGGTCCTCAACCCCGATTCAGGGGTCTAAGTTAGAACTTCAGTACAAAAAGAGTGGTATCCCACCGGCGACTCCACCAAGGCTGGCGCCCTAGCTTCTTTGTCTCCCACCTATCCTGTACATTTTATACCAAAATCCAATGTCAAGCTACAGTAAAGCTCCATGGGGTCTTTCTGTCCTGTCGCAGGTAACCCGCATCTTCACGGGTATTACAATTTCGCCGAGTCCCTCGTTGAGACAGTGTCCAGATCGTTACGCCTTTCGTGCGGGTCAGAACTTACCTGACAAGGAATTTCGCTACCTTAGGACCGTTATAGTTACGGCCGCCGTTTACTGGGGCTTCAATTCAAAGCTTCGCTTGCGCTAACCTCTCCTCTTAACCTTCCAGCACCGGGCAGGCGTCAGCCCCTATACTTCTCTTTTCAGATTGGCAGGGACCTGTGTTTTTGTTAAACAGTCGCCTGGACCTCTTCTCTGCGGCTCCACTTGCATGGAGCACCCCTTCTCCCGAAGTTACGGGGTCATTTTGCCGAGTTCCTTAACGAGGGTTTTCTCGCGCGCCTTAGGATTCTCTCCTTACCTACCTGTGTCGGTTTGCGGTACGGGCACTCTCTTGCTCACTAGAGGCTTTTCTTGACAGCTTGGAGTCGGTTACTTCGCTACTTATTTTCGCTCCCCGTCACCTTTCAGGCTTCTCGCGAGACGGATTTACCTGTCTCACACCCTACGGGCTTGGGCGTGCTCTACCAACGGCACGCTTAACCTATCCTTCTGTGTCACCCCATTGCTCAAACGCTTAAGAGTGGTACTGGAATCTCAACCAGTTGTCCATCGCCTACGCTTTACGCCTCGGCTTAGGTCCCGACTTACCCTGGGCGGACGAGCCTTCCCCAGGAATCCTTAGGTTTACGGCGGGTGAGATTCTCACTCACCTTTTCGCATACTCATACCGGCATTCTCACTTCTAAACGCTCCACCATTCCTTACAGAACAACTTCGCTGCATTCAGAACGCTCCCCTACCCCTGTACACTTAGTGTACAAGCCATAGCTTCGGTGATACGCTTGAGCCCCGTTACATTTTCGGCGCAGAACCACTCGACCAGTGAGCTATTACGCACTCTTTAAATGGTGGCTGCTTCTGAGCCAACATCCTGGTTGTCTGTGCAATTCCACATCCTTTTCCACTTAGCGTATACTTTGGGACCTTAGCTGATGGTCTGGGCTGTTTCCCTTTCGACTATGAAGCTTATCCCCCACAGTCTGACTCCCGATCTAAATTATTGGCATTCAGAGTTTGATAAGGTTCGGTAACCCGGTAAGGCCCCTAGCCTATTCAGTGCTTTACCGCCAATAATCATCGATTCGAGGCTAGCCCTAAAGCTATTTCGGGGAGAACCAGCTATCTCCGTGTTCGATTGGCATTTCACCCCTACCCACAGCTCATCCCCTGCCTTTTCAACGACAGTGAGTTCGGGCCTCCAGTAGGTTTTACCCCACCTTCACCCTGTCCATGGGTAGATCACACGGTTTCGGGTCTACAGCATGTAACTAATCGCCCTTTTCAGACTCGCTTTCGCTCCGGCTCCGGCTTCTCGCCTTAACCTCGCTACATACCGTAACTCGCCGGTTCATTCTACAAAAGGCACGCCATCACACCTCAAGGGTGCTTTGACTGCTTGTAAGCGTACGGTTTCAGGTTCTTTTTCACTCCCCTCCCGGGGTGCTTTTCACCTTTCCCTCACGGTACTAGTTCGCTATCGGTCGCTAAGGAGTATTTAGCCTTGGGAGGTGGTCCTCCCGGTTTCCCACGGGGTTTCTCGTGTCCCGCGGTACTCAGGATACCCTCACAGAATGTCTTCCTTTCGCCTACAGGAGTGTTACCTTCTTTGCTCGATCTTTCCAGATCGCTTCGGCTAGAAATCCATTCCTAAAAGAGGGTCCTACAACCCCGATCCCCGAAGGGGTCGGTTTGGGCTCTTCCCGTTTCGCTCGCCGCTACTCAGGGAATCGATTATTCTTTCTCTTCCTCCGGGTACTTAGATGTTTCAGTTCCCCGGGTTGTCTTCGTTAACCTATGTATTCAGTTAACGATATCCAGATATGACTCTGGATGGGTTGCCCCATTCGGGTATCCACGGATCAATGCATGCTTACTGCTCCCCGTGGCGTTTCGCCGCTCGCCGCGCCCTTCTTCGACTCTTAGCGCCTAGGCATCCACCGTACGCCCTTAGTAGCTTGACCAAACGTCCCGCCACATTAGGTTCTCAGATGTTTATCCTAATTTACAGTTAATTATTTTCTCTGTGCAGTTTTCAAAGAACACTTTTGCTTCGAGACTTTCATCTCTTCAGCGGATTGTTAGTTTAGCATGTCTCAGCTAGACTTTCAATCTGTATTTTTTGCCATTTCTTTAGTCCATATAAGCTAAATTCAAATGAATTTAGTTCTTTAGAACCTTAGTTTTGGTCAAAAAAATAGTGAGTTACCATTTCTGGTCTCTCAAAACTAAACAACAAGTAGTTTGCACTCAAACAGCTCTTTACAGGTTTCCCTGTTTTGCCTCTTCGGCATTTCGAGTCTTGCGACTCTTCACCTTTAAACTCCGTGCACTTGCGTGCCGGTCTTTTCAAAGGATCGACCATAGGATACGCTCACTACTAGAGTGAACAGATCTCCTTAGAAAGGAGGTGATCCAGCCGCACCTTCCGATACGGCTACCTTGTTACGACTTCACCCCAATCATCGGCCCCACCTTCGACGGCTAGCTCCCTTTCGGGTTACCTCACCGGCTTCGGGTGTTGCAGACTTTCGTGGTGTGACGGGCGGTGTGTACAAGGCCCGGGAACGTATTCACCGCAGTATGCTGACCTGCGATTACTAGCGATTCCGACTTCATGTTCTCGAGTTGCAGAGAACAATCCGAACTGAGACCGGCTTTCTCGGATTCGCTCCACCTCACGGCTTCGCTTCCGTCTGTACCGGCCATTGTATTACGTGTGTAGCCCAAGACATAAGGGGCATGATGATTTGACGTCATCCCCACCTTCCTCCGGTTTGTCACCGGCAGTCTATCTAGAGTGCTCGACCTTACTCGTTAGCAACTAAATATAGGGGTTGCGCTCGTTGCGGGACTTAACCCAACATCTCACGACACGAGCTGACGACAACCATGCACCACCTGTCTCACAGCTCCCCGAAGGGCACTCCTAAGTTTCCTCAGGATTCTGTGGATGTCAAGCCTTGGTAAGGTTCTTCGCGTTGCGTCGAATTAAACCACATAATCCACCGCTTGTGCGGGCCCCCGTCAATTCCTTTGAGTTTCAACCTTGCGGCCGTACTCCCCAGGCGGAGTGCTTATTGTGTTAACTGCGGCACAGAAGGGGTCGATACCCTCTACACCTAGCACTCATCGTTTACGGCGTGGACTACCAGGGTATCTAATCCTGTTTGCTCCCCACGCTTTCGCGCCTCAGCGTCAGTTACAGTCCAGAAAGTCGCCTTCGCCACTGGTGTTCCTCCACATATCTACGCATTTCACCGCTACACGTGGAATTCCACTTTCCTCTCCTGTCCTCAAGATACCCAGTTTCCGATGCACTCCCAGGGTTGAGCCCTAGGTTTTCACACCAGACTTAAATATCCGCCTACGCGCCCTTTACGCCCAATGATTCCGGACAACGCTTGCCCCCTACGTATTACCGCGGCTGCTGGCACGTAGTTAGCCGGGGCTTCCTCCTCAGGTACCGTCATGTACAGGCATTATTTACACCCATACCGTTCGTCCCTGAAGACAGTACTTTACAACCCGAAGGCCTTCGTCGTACACGCGGCGTTGCTCCGTCAGACTTTCGTCCATTGCGGAAGATTCCCCACTGCTGCCTCCCGTAGGAGTCTGGGCCGTGTCTCAGTCCCAGTGTGGCCGTTCACCCTCTCAGGCCGGCTACTGATCGTCGCCTTGGTAGGCCTTTACCCCACCAACTAGCTAATCAGACGCGGGTCCATCCATTATCGGTAGCATATTCAGAGGCCACCTCTCCTTAAGTGCTGATGCCAGCTCTTAAGCGTATCCGGTATTAGCCCTCGTTTCCAAGGGTTGTCCCGATTTAATGGGTAGGTTACCCACGCGTTACTCACCCGTCCGCCACTAAGAACTCTCTAAGCAAGCTTATTGAGTTCTCCGTTCGACTTGCATGTGTTAGGCACGCCGCCAGCGTTCGTCCTGAGCCAGGATCAAACTCTCCATAAAATTTATGAAGAAAATTTGATTGCTCAAATTATCTAAATCTTTAACTCTTGACGAGTCATTGGCTGTTCCTTGTTGTTTAGTTTTCAAAGACCATTTTACGGCTTTCACCGTGTGTCGCACTTAGTGGCGACAGTTTTTAATTTTACCAGAGTGACTTCGGAAAGTCAACTCTTTTTTTCGTTCAAGTCTTTCGACTCTCGCGACGGAATCTTATATTAGCATGCTCACTTGCTTAAGTCAACACCCAATTTTAAGTTCCGTTACGTCGCTTGGGCCTAGGCTTTATCCCTGTGGCCTGAGACGTTTCCGTCCTTGCGGCGCTTTGTTATAATAGCACTTCTAATTCATAGAGTCAATACGTATTTCGAGATAATTATTCGGCCTAAATAAGGGACTCAATTGAAGGTTCTAAATTAGTTTTCTACTGCCCTTTTTAGCATCCTTATGATTAGCTTCGGATTTTGGATCAATATTAGATCAATATAATTAAGAAGAAAAAATAAGGGCTTTGAAAACCTTGCCTCCAAAGCCCTTACTCCATCCTTAATCTAAAGTCTAGTTTTGATTTCCTTTCTCATCACAGTCGGCTTCAGCTAGATATTCGTTATACGCCCCACGCTTCGTATAATGGGTATGAAGTAATTCATGAGATAGATGTCCCAATGGGTTAATGAGGAACTCAGAGTAGATTGCCTTAATCAGAGGATTATCGTGAGATTTTCTTAAGCTCTTCCCTTCATCCTCTCGGTAGATCGCTTGAAGTCGCTTTAGGCGAATATCATGATTCGTGGGCCTTGGTTGGCCCCCTCCACTGATACATCCCCCAGGGCATCCCATAACTTCGATAAAGTGATAAGGTGACTCTCCCTTATCGATTTGCTCCATCAGGATTTTCGCTCCTTTAAGTCCACTGGTCACAGCAACCCTCACAGTTACCCCCTCTAAGAATTTATACTCTTCGAGTGTATTGTCAATTGTGAGCTCTGCTACTTTTATTTGGTCAAGACCTACAATCGGGGTCACATGCAACTTCTCAAACGGCAGTTCGCGACCAGTTACAACCTCATATACAGTCCTCAGAGCGGCCTCCATTACACCACCTGATACAGCGAAAATATCAGCTGCCCCCGTAGACATACCTAAGGGATTATCAAACTCTCCCTCTTCCAAGGAGCAAAAATCGATTCCCGCTTCCTTGATCATTTTAGCCAGTTCTCGCGTCGTCAGCACTGCATCGACATCCGGATACCCTGTACTGCTCAATTCAGGTCGGCTGATTTCAAATTTCTTTGCTGTACACGGCATAACCGAAACCACAAAAACATCTTGCGGATCGATTCCCAACTTCTGCGCATAATAGGATTTGGCTAACGCACCTAACATCATATGCGGTGATTTACAGCTGGAGAGATGATCGAGTTCTTCTGGGAAAGTATGCTCTACATACTTAATCCAGCCTGGGCTACAGCTTGTAATCATCGGGAGAACAGCCTTTTGGCCTGTTAAAGCATTTTTTACCCTCTGGAGAAATTCGTTTCCTTCTTCTAAAATGGTTAAATCCGCCGCGAAGTTCGTATCAAATACATCATTGAATCCGAGTTCCCGTAAAGCAGAGACCATTTTTCCCGTGACAAGCGTGCCTGCCTCATAGCCAAACTCTTCACCTAATGCCGCCCGAATAGCAGGAGCAGGTTGAACGATAACACGCTTTTTGGGATCATAAATTGCACCCCAAACTTGTTGGATTGCATCCTTTTCCTGTAGAGCGCCCACCGGACAAACGACTGTGCACTGACCGCAGTAGGTACAATTCACGCTATTGAGTGGGAGCTCTGCTGCCGGTCCGATGACACTCTTAAATCCCCTTTTTTGTACATTTAAGACTCCAACCCCTTGGATTTCATTACATACCGTAATACATCTCCTACAAAGAATACACTTTGAAGTATCTCGTACGATAGAGGGGGAACTCGAATCAAAGTAGGCTTTAGATTTTTCTCCCTCAAAGCGCGCACCACTTACTCTCAAGGTCTCTCCAAGCTGTTGGAATTCACAGTTTTGGTTTCTTTCACAATTCAAGCAATCCTTGGGATGATCAGATAGCATAAGCTCATAGAGGTTTTTCCTGGTTTTTTTTACTTTCTCAGTATTCGTATGAACAACCATTCCCTCTTTTGCAGCAACCATACATGAGGCTTGAAGCGCTTTGACTCCTTCCACTTCCACGACACAAATCCGGCAGGAACCAATTTTATGCACTCCTTCGAGGTAGCACAGATTTGGAATTAAGATATTGTTTTGTTTGGCTGCCTCAAGGAGTGTGATTCCCTCTTCTACTTGAACCTTTTTATTGTTTATCGTTAAGTTAATCACCTTTAACCCCTCCTGTCGCATCTTAAGCATCTCATCGATTCAGCAATCGCATTAAGCTTGTGGAATCCGACAGCGACTTCATCGAAGGAATTTTTTCGAACTCCGGCTTCAAGGAACTTCATAGGGAAGCGCTCGTGCTCGATAATCTCCTTTTCATCCGAAGGTTGAGGGATCTCAATCTCTTCACCGGTATTAAGAATTCCTAGACCACCAAGGTAACGGTCAATAGATTGAGCCGCCTTTTTCCCATCCGCTATCGCAGTAATCGCAGTATCTGAACCTCTTACGACATCCCCTCCAGCAAAGACGCCTTCCATCCGTGTCATAGAGGTCTCCTTGCTCGTGACAAAAGTCCCCCACTGAGTCACTTCGAGTTCTTCTTTTTCGATAAACGGCAAATCAGAATACTGGCTCACGGCTGGAATCACCATATCTGCTTCTATAGTAAACTCAGAATCCCAAACCGCTTTGGGTTTTCTCCGTCCGCTCGAGTCAAAGTCCCCTAATTCCATTCTGACACACTCGATACCATTAACTACTTGATCCCCTAAGAAACGTACAGGTGCTATCAATGGAAGTATCTCTACTCCTTCTTCGATTGCGTCATGGACTTCCCTTGGATCTGCAGGCATATCTTCGACTTCACGACGGTAAAGGATTGTAACCTTTTTTGCTCCGAGGCGAACCGCCACGCGAGCTGCATCTGTCGCCGTATTTCCACCACCGATAATGACAACCTTCTGACCTACCTGCACATCACGCCCAAGATTTACATCCCTGAGGAAGTCGAGACCGTGATACACTCCTTCGAGCATTTCGCCCGGAATATTGATTTTATTAGAAAATTGTGTTCCTGTGGCGACATAAATAGAATCATGTTTACTTCTTAAGTCAGAGAAGGAGATATCTTTTCCGACCTCCATGTTGAGATGAATCTTCACCCCAACCTGCTGAATAAGTCTAATTTCTTGCTGGAGAATCTCTTTGGGTAGCCGATATTCCGGGATCCCAAAAGCGAGTACTCCACCCGCTACCGGATGAGCTTCGTAAACTTCTACATCATACCCTAAGCGTGCAAGATAATATCCACATGTTAAACCCGAAGGTCCTGCCCCGATAATCCCTACACTTTTCCCTTTATCTGGGTAGATAACATCCACGTAGGGCTCCTCATGTTTTAGGACATAATCTGCGACATAGCGTTTAAGATCGGCAATTGCAATCGGTTCATCCAGCTGAGATCTCCGACATTTGCTCTCACAGGGATGCGTACATACACGTCCACAAACCGCTGGGAAGGGATTCTCTTGTCGAACCAAATTGTAAGCCTCACGTAATCTTCCTGCGGTAATCAAGGCTATATAGCCGGGTACATTAACATTCGCAGGACAGGCATTTTCACAGGGCGAGATAAATAAATCTCCACAGACCCCAGCTCTGCAATACTTATCTCGAATATGCTCTTCGTATTCCTCACGGAAATTTTTAATCGTACTGAGTACAGGATTAGGAGCGGTTTGACCCAAGCCACAGATAGCTGTCGCCTTAATCGTCTCTCCGAGTTCTTCAAGTAGCTCGATATCTCCTTCATGCCCTTCTCCGCGGGTTATACGCTCTAGTATCTCTAACATTCGCTTCGTCCCTGTCCGGCATGGAACACACTTCCCACAGGATTCATCCTGAACGAACTCCATGAAGAACCTCGCCATATCCACCATGCAGGTATCTTCATCCATGCTGATAAGTCCGCCAGAACCCATAATCGCCCCTAGCTTCGCTAAGGAATCATAATCAACTGGAGTATTGAGAAATTCCTTCGTGATACAGCCTCCTGAGGGCCCTCCGGTCTGCGCCGCCTTGAAGGCTTTCTTCTTCGGGATTCCTCCACCGATTTTGAATAGGATGTCACCTAAACTCATACCCATGGGGACTTCGACAATACCCGTATTATTAATATCTCCCGCTAAGGCAAAAACCTTCGTTCCTTTACTTCCCGGTGTTCCTAAGCTTGCAAACCATTCCCAGCCCTTAAGAAGAATCGTAGGAACGTTGGCGAAGGTCTCGACATTATTAATAATTGTAGGCTTACCAAATAATCCACTCTCAAAGGGGAAGGGGGGTTTTTGCCTGGGCTCTCCACGTTGCCCTTCTATAGAAGCCATTAAAGCCGTTTCTTCTCCGCAGACGAAAGCTCCAGCCCCGATTCGGATCTCCAGATCAAACAC
Organism: Desulfitobacterium elongatum; assembly: GCF_055378975.1. NCBI lineage: Bacteria > Bacillati > Bacillota > Clostridia > Eubacteriales > Desulfitobacteriaceae > Desulfitobacterium > Desulfitobacterium elongatum. Next base: position 3,246,756 of record NZ_AP038772.1, read on the forward strand.
AAACGAGGTTCCGAAGAGATTCGATCCTAGTAGACCTGCCTGACGAGCCTGAGTAATCGCTCGACCCAGTCTCTCAACCGCTAGAGGATATTCCGCCCGTACATAGACATACCCTTTATTCGCTCCTATCGCATATCCACCCAGCATCATCCCCTCGATGACGGAATGTGGATCTCCTTCGAGAATACTTCGATCCATAAACGCACCTGGATCACCCTCGTCGGCATTACATACGATGTACTTAATATCTCCTGCTGCTTTTAAGCCTGCTTCCCACTTAACTCCTGCAGGGAATCCTCCACCTCCACGTCCTCTTAACCCGGACCTCTTCATTTCTTCCACGACTTCATAAGGGCTCATCTGGCTCACTGCCTTTGCTACGGCTGCATATCCATCCTTAGCGATATACGCTTCAAGTGATGAATGGTCGATGCTCCCACAGTTTCTCAGTGCCACTTTAACCTGATCCTTAAAATATTGGATATCACTTATACGTGATATGTGTTGGCCAGTTACCCTATCGCAATAGGTTTTATCGTTCTTGATTTCCCGTCTTACTAAATGGGACTCTACAATATCCTCAATATCTAAAGGTGTAAGCTTTGTATAGAGGGTTTCATCGGGGAGCACTACCATGACAGGCCCTAAATCACAGGTTCCAATACACCCTGTCTCAATAATTCTTACATCATCCTGGAGTTGTCTCTTCTCAACTTCATGAACTAATTGGTTTTTCACCGCATGGCAGTTAGAAGAAATACATCCTGCTCCAGAGCAAACAAGGATTTGGTAGGTATAATCTTTGAGAGAATCGTTATAGTTCGCCCCTATATTCACAAGGTCTTCTACATTTAAAATCCTTCCTTGACTTGACATCTCCTTCACCTCCATCGGTTTATTTGAATTCCTTTAATATAGACACGAGTTTATCCGGATTTACTTGCTTATAGACCACATCGTTGATTGTAATCGCAGGTGCCAGCCCGCATGCACCGATGCACCGCATGACCTCTAAGGTAAACTTACCATCCTGTGTCGTCTCACCCACTTCGATTTCTAAAAGATTCTTTAGCCGATCCACAATCTTCTTACCCCCACGCACATAACAAGCTGTCCCAAGACATACACGAATTGTGTGCTCACCTTTGGGCTGAGTTGAAAAGAAGGAGTAAAATGTCACCACCCCATACACCTCTGAAAGGGGTTTATTAAGCTTTTGTGCAATAAATTGCTGTAATTCTAAGGGCAGAAAACCATAGATACCTTGGGCCATATGCAAGATCTGAATTAAACATCCTTCTTTGTCTCTATACTCTTCGATGACTTCTTCAATTCGGGCATACTTTTCTTCATCAGTTTCCTGTTGACAATGGCACTGTCCAACGTGGTTCATACCTTAACCTCCCTCACTAATTTCTAAATAGTCTGAATTGATAAATATATTTGTTATATCTTTCACAAAGCAGAACAGTCCTCCTCCTTTCTCACTAGAAGAACTTAGGGTCACCTACACATGGAGATTTAGTTCAAGTTCAATCCATAATTATTAATAACTTCTACTATGACTATAATTAATTATAACGATTTGTGATTGTACTTACAAGTGCTAATATTCTAAACTTTATAACTTTATTATCCCATTCTAATTATTATAATTATTTATTATTTTTCGAAGAATAGATCCAGCTAACTTCTATGGACTTAATACTACTTCTTAAATGAGTATCTCTTATACTACAAAAGGGCCCTCTAGACTTTTGACGTCCGAGAAGCCCTTTTAGTAATTCTTATCACGTTACAATATGATCCTCACCATAAACCATGTATTTCAGAGTCGTCAGTTCTCTGAGACCCATTGGGCCTCGTGCGTGTAATTTTTGCGTACTAATTCCGATTTCCGCTCCAAATCCAAATCGTCCACCATCAGTGAAGCGCGTTGACGCATTGACATAGACCGCCGCGGCATCTACTTCGTTGAGGAAACGCTGAGCCTTGGTATAATTCTCTGTGATGATCACCTCAGAGTGTTTTGTCCCATAGTTGAAGATATGGTCGAGCGCTTCATCCAAATACTTAACGACCTTTACGCTAATGATCAAATCGAGATACTCGGTCGCCCAATCTTCATCTGTCGCCTCCAGGGCGTAGGGCAGAATCTCACATACCTTCTTACACCCTCGAATTTCAACACCGAATGCTCGGAATTCTTCGCCCATCTTAGGGAGATACTCCTGGGCAATAGCCTCATCCACTAACAAGGTCTCCAGAGCATTACAGACTCCAGGTCTTTGCGTCTTAGCATTGAAGACAATCTTGACCCCCTTGTCGAGATCCGCATCCCGATCTACAAAGGCGTGACAAACTCCAGTTCCTGTCTCAATCACTGGGACAGTAGACTCTCGGACTACGGTTTGAATCAGTCCCGCTCCCCCTCTTGGAATAATGACATCGACGTATGCATTCATTTTCATTAATTGTTGAATCCATTGCCGGTCTGTATTTTCAAGGAGTTGGATACTAGCGGGTGGCATTCCCTGACTTTCTGCAGCTGTAGAGATTATCCGACAGAGGATTTTATTACTTTCTATAGCTTCAGAACCACCTCGAAGGATGACCGCATTTCCCGATTTCAGACATAAGGCAGCGGCATCCACGGTAACATTCGGTCGAGCTTCATAGATCATGGCTACAACTCCCAATGGAACACGGGTACGTTGGATCCTTAGTCCATTAGGTCGAGTCCAAAACTCCCCTTCCCCAACAGGGTCAGGTAAATTTACAACTTCCTTTAAAGCGTCACTCATCTGACGGACTCCGTCGGGGGTTAAGGTCAAACGATTAACCAAAGTCTTCTTTAGCCCCTTTTGGGTCGCCGCCTCGACATCCTTCTGATTGGCTTCTAAGATTTCCTTTTCATGGGCAAGTAGCGCTTCTGCCATAGCAAGGAGAGCCTTATTTTTTCCAGCAGTCCCGGTATAAGCTAATTTGCGGGCAGCTTGCTTCGCCTTTTGCCCGATCTCAATCAATTCTGGGAAAAACTCCATCATTCTCCGTCCCTCCTTTTTAACAATCAGTCATCAGTGTCATATTATCCCGGTGCACTACTTCTTCTCCGTCTAAGTCAGAAAGGATAGTCAACATCTCTTCCGAATGTTTACCACGCACCAGCTCCAGTTCCTCACTACTTAATTCTGCTAAGCCTCGAGCAATTTCAATCCCATCAGGATTATTGATTCGAACCAACTCTTTACGTTCCCATATCCCATCGATGCCAATAATTCCTCTCGCTAGCAAGCTTTTTCCTTGAGTTAAGGCCTTGACTGCTCCTTTATCAATAAATATACTCCCCTCCGAAAGTCCTGCATAAGCGATCCAACGTTTCTTACCTACAAGACGATGTGCGGAGGGATAAAAATACGTCCCTACAGGCCGGTTTCCCTTAATTAAATTCGGAAGTTCTTTCATTCGATTGGAGTGAAGGAGGAACATTCCGATTCCAAACCGTGTTGAAATTTCAGCGGCTTTAATCTTTGTTACCATTCCGCCCGTTCCTAAGGAAGTTCCTGCTCCCCCAGCAACACCTATAACTTGACTTATATCGGTAACGTCCTCAATCAACTTAGCCTCAGGATCCTTCTTCGGGTTCGCTGAATAAAGCCCATCCACATCCGTCAAGATCACGAGCAGGTCAGCATGGACAAGTCCAGCGACAAGTGCGGACAATCGGTCATTATCCCCAAAGCAAAGTTCTTCGACCGCGACTGTATCATTTTCATTGATAATTGGAATTACCTGAAAACGCAGCAATCGTTCTAGGGTATTCTGAGCATTCTTGTAGCGAGAGGCTTCTGCCAAGTCAAGGCGTGAAAGGAGTACCTGGGCACCCACTAAACCATGTTGCTCTAAGGCAAGGGCATACTTCTCAATAAGAACTCCCTGGCCAATTGCAGCTATTGCTTGCTTCCCAGCGACATCTTTCGGTTTAGCCGCTAAGCCCAATTTGCCTACCCCTGCTGCGACAGCACCCGAGCTTACGAGAATGCATTCTACCCCTTGTTTTTGAATTCCCGCGATGACCTTAACGATCTTATCAATCGCCTGATCATCGAGCCCCCCCTGAGGATGGTTTAAGCTACTACTCCCTATTTTTATCACAATCCTGCGAAGTTCACTCACCCCGATACTCCCTTTCCATTTCTTCCCCGCGGCTCCGACAGGCCTTTGTAGCTTGCACAACCATTTTTTCTAAACCGCTATCCCAGAATACATTGAGTGCTTCAAGCGTTGTTCCCTTAGGAGAAGTAACCTCCTCCCGCAGCTGTCCTGGAGACTTCGTTGTCGTAGCGAGCATCTTAGCCGCGCCGATCATAGTCTCCTTAGCCAGCATTTCCGCTTCCTCGTTGCTAAAACCAAATTCTAGCCCAGCCTTCACCAGAGCTTCGGTAAACAAGTAAAAATATGCCGGTCCACTTCCACTGATGGCCATCAGGGAATTCATTCGTTCTTCCGGTATCCACATAAACTTCCCTACAGCACCAAAAATATCCTCCGTCTCCTTTCGATGCTGTTCTTTGACTCCTTTTCCTTCCACTAATCCGGTCATCGAATGCATAACTCCGCTTGAAGTGTTAGGCATCGCGCGAACCACTGGATTACTCGGCAGACACTTCTGGAGAAGTTCCAACAAGATTCCTGCAGCAACGCTGATGATCAACTTATCGTCAAGATTCAATGGACTCATATTCGAAAGGACCCCAGAAACATCTTTCGGCTTTACTGCCAAAACAAGAATATCTGATTTCTCAAGAACGTCTTCGAACGAAGAAGGAATGACCTTATAGTCCTCTCTCATTCTTTCGAGTCTTGTATGATTTGAGCGATTCGTTACACGGATTTCATAGCGTCCCGTGCTCGCTAACCCTTTGATAATTGCCTCCGCCATATTTCCTGCACCAATAAAGCCTATTCGTTTCATGCGTAATCCTCCCTTTCTTAACTCACTCATCTTTATTAACTCATTTTTCACTTAAGAATCCGAACAACTTCAGGACAATAGCTATCGAATAAAAATATATAAAAAATATATAAAAAAGGCCCTTTCAATCCTTGATATAAGGACGAAAGAAGCCTTCCGCGGTACCACCTTTATTGCATACGCCAACTTAATCCCATAACGGCGGGTACCGTCTGATTCATCATCAAAGCCTCACGATTGGGTTCAGGCGACACATCTTAAGGAAGTTCTCACCAAGCCTTCCCTCTCTAAAGTAAAATGCGAAACCTTACTAGATCGCTCATCAGCAATTTAGCATCATTCAGTTAAAACTTAACTCATTTTATCATACTTAAACATTTTTATCCAGTTGGAATCTGTAGATTTCGTTGCGAAGAACTTGAGCGTTAGATTGGTCCGCAAAGCGTACAGAGCACGAAAGTGTCCGGTGACGAAAGCTTCCGGTGGAAGGTTTCGCCCGAAGCCGCATGCCCAAAGAGGCTACTAAACGGCTGAAGGTCGGTTTCGCCCAAGTCGCCTGCTCAAAATGAAATCAATACGGCGAAGGATCCGGTGAAAAACAAAATCCTGGAGATACGAATTACCTAAAGCTCTTAATAGGCTTATAGCGCCGCAATCACCGCATCCCCCATCTCCTTTGTCCCTACAACCCTCTCCCCAACACCCGCTAAATCACCCGTCCGATAACCCTGTTCTAGAACTTTCACTACTGCATTCTCGATGCGAGAAGCCTCTGCTTCCAATCCAAAGGAGTAACGAAGCATCAACGCTGCGGAAAGAATGGTTGCCAGAGGATTAGCCAGGTTTTTACCGGCAATATCCGGTGCAGAACCATGAGCAGGTTCATACATACCTTTTGTACCGTTCAAGCTTGCAGAAGACAGCATGCCAATGGATCCACCCAGCATCGAAGCTAAATCCGTGAGAATATCGCCAAACATATTCTCCGTGACTAAGACATCAAATTGCTTAGGATTGCGAACCAGCTGCATTGCAGCATTATCTACGTACAAATGAGTTAACTCCACATCAGGATAATCTTTGGAGAGTTCGTTAGCAATCTCTCTCCAAAGGCGGGAGGTTTCCAGAACATTGGCCTTATCTACAGAGCAAAGCTTTTTATTACGCTTCTGAGCCGTCTCAAAGCCTTGGATAAGAATACGCCGAATTTCTTCTTCAGAATAAGACATTATATCATAAGCAGAGCGGGGATTATCTGAACGTCCTTTTTCTCCGAAATATACTCCACCGGTTAGTTCACGGATCACAACCATATCCACCCCATCCAGAACTTCTTCCTTTAGGGTTGAAGTGGAAAGCAAGCTGGGAATCATGCGAACAGGGCGAATATTGGCATAAAAGTTAAGTCCTTTTCTTAGCCCCAGTAGGGCGCCGGTTTCAGGTCTCTCTGCGTTAGGGAGATGATCCCATTTGGGTCCACCCACAGCACCGAGAAGCACTGCATCGGCCTCCTGACAACCCTTCAAGGTCTCCTCAGGCAAAGCCTTGCCTACCAAATCGATGGCCGCTCCGCCTACGGGATATTCATTAAATTCAAACTCAAGGGGTTGTTCTGCTAATACAGCCTTAAGTACCCGAACCGCTTGAGGAATAATTTCTTGACCGATTCCATCCCCGGGTAAAACAGCAATCTTAGGCATTTTCACGTCTTCCTTTCACATAAGGAATTAATCCCCCAGCTTTAATCAGATCTTGCATAAAGGGAGGGAAAGGGCGGGCTTCGAATTGGAGCTTACGAGTAAGATTCTCAATTAAACCTGTTTCTAAGTCTACGATAATCTCATCCCCTGCATCAATCCCTTTTACTGCCTCTGGACACTCCAAAATGGGAAGCCCTATGTTTAAGGAATTGCGATAAAAAATCCGTGCATAGGACTCTGCGATAACCGCCTTAACACCTGCTGCTTTAATAGCAACCGGTGCATGTTCCCGGGAGGATCCGCAACCAAAGTTTTTCCCACCGATGATGAAATCACCGACTTCTACATTTTTAGCAAAATCTTTATCCGCATCTTCCATGCAGTGTGCAGCCAAATACTCAGGGCTATTCCGATTCAGATAACGAGCAGGAATGATGACATCGGTATCGATATCATCTCCAAATTTCCAAGCCTTAGCCATTTATAGCACCTCCTGTGGATGTGTGATTTCCCCTGTAATCGCCGATGCTGCAGCAACAGCAGGTCCTGAGAGGTAAACCTCACTTTCCGGATGACCCATCCGTCCGACGAAGTTACGATTGGTCGTAGATAATGCTCTTTCACCCTTAGCCAGGATTCCCATATATCCTCCCAGACAAGGTCCACAGGTAGGCGTGCTGACCACTGCCCCTGCATCAATAAAGATATCAATAAGTCCTTCTTTCATAGCTTGTTTGTAGATATCTTGTGTTCCCGGAATGACAATCAAACGAACATCTGAATGAACGGTTTTGCCCCGGAGAATTTCTCCGGCAACCCGTAAGTCCTCTAAGCGACCATTGGTGCAGGATCCGATGACCACTTGGTCGATCTTAATTCCTTTAGCTTCACTCACTGGTTTTGAGTTCTCTGGTAAATGAGGAAAAGCAACTTGCAAAGGGATATCCGCTACATCCCATTCATAAGTTTCTACATATTTAGCATCCGGATCACTGGCATAGACCTTATAAGGGCGTTTTGCTCTTTCTTCTACATAGGTCAGTGTTTTCTCATCTGGGGCAATAATTCCGTTTTTCGCCCCTGCTTCCACGGCCATATTGCACATGGTTAAACGACTGTCCATGGATAAGGCTGCAATACCTTCCCCAGTGAATTCCATGGCACGATAGCGAGCTCCATCCACTCCTACTTTACCGATGGTATAGAGGATGAGATCCTTTCCACTAACCCAAGGTTGAAATTTCGTTCCCCGGAATACAAATTTCATGGATTCTGGAACTCTAAACCAAGCTTCTCCAGTGGCTAAACCTGCTGCCAGATCCGTACTTCCGACTCCCGTTGCAAAAGCACCTAAAGCTCCGTAAGTACAGGTATGAGAATCCGCTCCGATAATGACATCTCCAGGTAAGGTCACCCCCTGTTCTGGAAGAAGGCAATGCTCTACACCTACTCGGCCTTGTTCCCAGTAGTGGACTATTTCTTGCTTCTTAGCAAACTCTCTCAAGGACTTGGTTAATTCAGCGGAAGCAATATCTTTATTCGGAGTAAAATGGTCTGGAACCAGTGCAACTTTTTTATTATCCCAAACGGTCTCGACCCCGAACTTTTCAAATTCGCGAATGGCCACGGGACCGGTAATATCGTTGGCCAAGGCAAGGTCTAGTTTTCCTGTAATCAATTGACCAGGGACAACCTCTGCCAGACCGGCATGGTCGGCGAGAATTTTTTCAGTAATCGTCATTCCCATACTGTCTCAATTCCTTTCATTCTATAGAACAGTGCGCTTTGTTTCTCTCTAACAAAGCGCACGTTTTTTCTTTATACTTAGCGAGCAGCGGAGAACTCCGCATTCAACTCTAGCCACCCTCGTTCAACGGCACGATTAACGGCTTGTAAATAAGCCTTCACACTGGACTCGATGATATCTGTACTTACGCCACGACCTCCAACGGTGGATTCATTGAAGCGAACGGAAATAGTTACCTCCCCTTGGGAATCCTCTCCCATATCAATGGCTTGAAGGGCATAGTGAAGGAGTTTTCCCTTGGAACCGAGGATCTTATCAATGGCTTTATAAGCTGCATCTACTGGACCATCACCACAGGCTGCATCCTGATAGCTCTTGCCTTGGTAGTTTAAACCCAAGGTTGCTGTGGGAACCATCTGTGTTCCGCTGGAAACTTGCAAGTATTCCAGTTTAATTTCATCAACTGGGCGTATTTGAGCATCCGCAAGTGCAAATAAATCAGCTGTTGTAATTTCTTTCTTGCGATCAGCCAGAATCTTAAACTGTTCAAAGACTTCCTCGAAGCGGGTTTCTTCTACGTCTAGGCCCAGTTCGGAAAGTCGCTCCCGTACGGCATGTCGACCGGAATGTTTCCCTAGGACAATCGTATCCACATCAAGCCCAACTGAGCTCGGTGACATGATTTCATAGGTCGAACGCTCTTTCAATACGCCATCTTGGTGAATTCCCGATTCATGAGCAAAAGCATTTTTTCCCACAATGGCCTTATTGGGCTGAACCATCATGCCAGTAAGTCGGCTTACAAGGTGACTGGTTCGGGAAATTTCCGTACTGTTAATTGTGGTTTGAGCTTGGAACTGATCCTTGCGGGTCTGAATCGCCATGGCGATTTCCTCTAGGGCAGCATTTCCTGCACGTTCTCCAATCCCATTCACTGCGCATTCAATCTGTTGAACCCCCACCTGGATGGCTGCCAGAGAGTTGGCTACGCCTAAGCCCAAATCATCATGACAATGGACGCTCACCTTTACCTTCTCAATGCCTTGGGTCCTCTCCATGACGGCACGGAGGAAACTCGCAAATTCATCGGGAGTTGCATAACCCACGGTATCTGGAATATTCAAAACCGTAGCACCAGCTGCTATGACTTGGGTAAAAATCTGACCGAGGAAGTCTACTTCACTTCGTGAAGCATCTTCTGCACTGAATTCCACATCGGCTACTTTAGATTTTGCCAGGCGAACAGCAGCTACTGCTTGTTCTAAAACCTCTTGCTGGGATTTTTGCAGCTTATATTTCATGTGGATGGGAGATGTTGCAATAAAGGTATGAATTCTTGGAGCTTCAGCTTTAGCAATAGCTTGCCAAGCGGTTTCAATATCCTTTGCTTGAGCACGGGCTAAGGCTGCAATCGTAACCTGCCGTACTTCCTTCGCAATTCGCTCTACAGCTTTAAAGTCCCCAGGGGAAGCGATGGGAAATCCTGCTTCGATCACATTAACTCCCAATTTGGCAAGTTGACGAGCGATCTGTACTTTTTCTTCCGCATTCAGTGCCACACCTGGTGATTGTTCTCCATCTCTTAAGGTTGTATCGAAAATATCAATTTGACGCATCTTGAACCTCCCCAAATCCACTCCGGGCCAAAGTATCCACTAAAGGACTCTTCAGCAAGAACTGACTACTCGCGTTTCTTAATAAAAGGCATCATAGCACGGAGTTCTGCTCCTACTTTCTCGATTTGATGTTCTTCCTCTTGACGCGCGATTGCATTAAAGGTCGGACGGTTTACTTGATTCTCTATAAGCCAATTTTTAGCGAACTGACCATTTTGGATTTCTTCAAGTACCTTCTTCATTTCAGCACGAGTTTCTTGAGTCACGATACGCTTACCAATCATTTGGTCACCGTACTGGGCTGTGTCAGAAACAGAATAACGCATCCAGCTTAAGCCGCCTTCATAGATGAGATCGACGATTAACTTCATTTCATGTAAGCATTCAAAATAAGCACTTTCTGGTTGATAGCCTGCTTCGACCAGAGTTTCAAATCCAGCTTTGATCAACTCAGATACACCACCGCATAATACAGCTTGCTCACCAAAGAGGTCCGTTTCAGTCTCTTCCTTGAAGGTTGTTTCCAAAACTCCTGCACGCGTACAGCCAATTCCTTTTGCATAGGCCAAAGCTAGGTCATAAGCGCGGCCGCTCGCATCTTGGTGAATAGCGATAAGTCCAGGAACCCCAGCACCTTCTTGATAGGTTCTACGAACCAAGTGTCCAGGGCTTTTGGGAGCAACCATAAATACATCCACATCTGCAGGAGGTACGATTTGGCCAAAGTGAATGTTAAAGCCATGGGAGAATACGAGGCATTTTCCTGCTGTAAGATAAGGCTTAATTTCAGTTGCATAGACTGAACCTTGACGCTCATCGGGAAGCAGTATTTGAATGACATCCGCTTGTGCAGCAGCTTCAGCTACTGTGGCAACCTTAAGACCAGCAGCTTCTGCTTGCTTCCAGCGACGGGAATCCGCACGAAGTCCAACAACAACATCTAATCCTGAATCTTTTAAGTTCTGAGCCTGGGCATGCCCTTGGCTCCCATAACCCATAACTGCGATCACTTTACCTTGAAGTAAATCTAAATTTGCGTCAGAATCATAAAACATTTTTGCCATAATAATTCAACTCTCCTTTTTCTTTTCCATTTTATATTATCTATCCAAATTAATTTGATAGAGCATATCAACTATCCAAACGAGTGATCGCGATTTTTCCCGTTCGAACAAGTTCCATAAGCCCGAAAGGGCGAATGGTTCTCACGAAGGCGTTGATCTTTTCCTCGTCTCCGGTGATTTCCACCGTTAAATTACTTCGTCCCATGTCGACCACCCGTCCACGAAATACATCGACAATCTGCAACACTTCAAGGCGAGTATCTGGCCGGACCTTAACCCGAACTAGTGCCAGCTCCCGATCCACGACGGTTTCTTGGGTCAAATCCGTGACTTTATGAACGACAACCAACTTATGGAGTTGCTTTGATACTTGCTCTATGACTGTATCATCGCCGTCTACAACAATTGTCATTCTAGATATACTGGGATTTTCCGTCTGGCATACGGTGAGACTGTTGATATTGTAAGCACGTCGAGCGAATAATCCAGCTACCCGGGTCAAGACCCCAGGGTTATTTTCTACGAGAACAGCTAGCGTATGCAGCATTTCTCTCACCTCCCCAGCATTTCTGTGAGTCCCTTCCCTGCAGGAACCATCGGGTATACCATTTCATCTTCCGAAATCACGAAATCCATTAGAACAGGGCCGGGGTGATTTAGCGCTTCGAGTAAGGCTCCTCGAACTTCTGAGACCTGTGTGACTCGAATCGCATGAATATGGTATGCTTCAGCAATCTTGATGAAGTCAGGATTTGCATGGAGCTGAATTTGATTATATCGCTCATCGCAATAGACTTTTTGGAGTTGGCGTACCATTCCTAATACGCCGTTATTCATAAGGATAATTTTAATGGGAAGCTCATATTGAACCATTGTCGCAATTTCTTGGATACTCATTTGAAAGGAACCGTCTCCCGTTACCAAGAAAACCGGTACATTTGGAGATGCGACCTGGGCACCAATAGCAGCAGGCAAACCGAATCCCATTGTCCCAAGTCCTCCGCTCGTAATGAAGTGCCGTGGATGTGGGACTGGATAATATTGTGCAGCCCACATCTGATGCTGACCAACATCGGTAGCAACGATGGCCTCTTTACCAGCGACTTCACCAAGTGCCTCAATAATGTATTGAGGATTTAAAACGACTTGAGCCTCATCAGTCCTTTTTTCTTCCTGCCACACTCGGATTTGCTCCCACCAGACGTTGGTTCTTGGGGGCGTGATCTTTGGCAGGAATTCTTCAAGCACCAGCTTCGCATTTCCTACAATTGGAATATGAGCACGTACAACTTTTCCGATTTCAGCGGGATCAATATCGACATGAATAATACGGGCTTTCGTGGCAAAACGTTGTCCTAAGGCGTTTGTGACTCGATCATCAAAACGCACCCCCACTGCAATAAGTAGATCACAATCGTTTACCGCATAGTTAGCCTCTACCGTACCATGCAGACCTACCATCCCGAGTAAATTCGGGTGATTTGTAGGCAAACTCCCGATCCCCATCAAGGTCGTTACGACCGGCAGATTCGCAGTTTCTACGACTTCTCTCAGAATTTCACTTGCCCCTGCAGTAATAACCCCGCCCCCTGCGTAAAGCACTGGACGTTCACATTCTGCAAGCGCACGCGCTGCTTCCTCTATTTGCCCTACGTTTCCCTTTCCGAAGTACTTATAACTCTTTAGATTAAGTTCGGAGGACTCTGGGATGACATCCTTTTCCAACATAACATTCTTAGGTAAATCAATAAGAACGGGTCCAGGTCGCCCTGTCCTAGCGATGTAGAAGGCTTCTTTCACAATCCGAGGAATCTGTCGTGCATCTTTTACGATATAGGAGTGTTTCGTGATCGGTAAGGTAATCCCAGTGATGTCAACCTCTTGGAAGGAATCTGTTCCTAAAAGACTCGTTGGGACTTGACCTGTTAAGACAACCATCGGAATGGAATCCATATAGGCATTAGCAATTCCTGTAACGAGGTTTGTCGCCCCGGGTCCAGAGGTTGCAAGGCATACTCCGACTTTTCCACTTACCCGAGCAAAGGCATCTGCTGCGTGGACTGCTGATTGTTCGTGCCGAGGAAGCACATGACGAATCGGGCTGTTGATTAATGCATCATAGATAGGGAGAACCGCCCCACCCGGATAACCGAAAATCACCTCGACTCCTTCCAGGGTTAAAGCCTCTAACAAGAGGTTGGCACCGGATGTAGGGATGATCTTATTATCCTTCTCTTTGGAATTTACCATGCTTATTCCCCCCAATCTTACCACTTCGCTTATCTGACGAATTGTTCTTATTGATTGATGGGTGTTCCATCTACTAGGGTTAACTCTCTAAAGCCTTTAAGAAGAGTCTTAAAGATTTCTCCTGGTACACCCTCTCCGATGACTCGACCATCCACTTTGATGACAGGGATAAGTTCGGCAGCCGTTCCAGTCAAGAAACATTCTTGGGCGTTGTACACATCATGACGATTAAAGAGTTCCTCACGAACCTCAATTCCCAACTGCTGAGCAACCGAGATAACTGCATTACGGGTAACACCCTCAAGACAGCCTGCCGATAAAGGTGGAGTCAACAATACGTTCTTACGAACGATGAAAATATTATCCGCAGTCCCTTCTACGACATACCCCTCCTGCGTCAACATAATGGCTTCTGTCACTCGAGCTTGTTCTGCCTCAATCTTTGCGAGAATGTTATTCATATAATTCAAGGATTTTACGCGTGGACTGAGGGAATCGGGATTTGTTCGACGAATAGCTACCGTTTTTACATCCAGACCATTCTCGTATAGTTCTGTAGAATAGAGCTTAATTTGGTCAGCTATACAAAAAATCGTTGGGTTTGAACAGTTATTCGGATCTAACCCTAAATCTCCAATTCCACGTGTAACCACAAGCCGAATATAAGCATCAGAAAGATTATTTTTACGGAGGGTTCCGGTTACAATCTCCTCCATTTCTTTCATTGGAATTCCGATATTAAGCATAATGGTTTTTGCCGATTCATAGAGACGCGTAAGGTGCTCTGTAAGTTTAAATACTCGACCATGATACGCGCGAATTCCTTCAAAGATTCCATCACCGTATAGCACTCCATGATCAAATACCGACACCTTAGCTTCAGAGGCAGTGAGAAATTCCCCATTGAGATAAATCAATTTGTCCATCGTATTTTCTCTCCTTTTATAAAAAGTTAAATTGTTGACCATCATTCTTTCTAAAAAAGACTATAGAAAACGAGCGGCGTTCCTAATGTAGATAAGGAACTTTCCGCTCGGGTTTTTTCTGCCCACGGTGTAAATCCAATCCTGGATCCTGTACCGCTTGGACCAGACGGAAATCTCCCGGAACCCTAGGTACACTTCCTACGTGTTATAATACATTCTACTTTTTATAGTAAGTGTATATTACACAGTTATGAGTGTCAACCCAAAATTCAAAAAGTCTTGTCAAAGCAAAAAATCCATATTATAATGTCCACTATACAAAAACATCTGTTCCCATGGAGGGGATTGGAGGAGCCATCATGCGCGAGATTCATATCGGATTATTAGGCCTCGGAACTGTCGGTAGTGGCGTCATACAAATTCTTGAGCAAAATGCTAAAGATATACAGAATCGGTCACAGACACGGATCATCGTTTCCAAAGTTCTCGTCCGAAACCTCAAGTCGCCACGCGCCATAATCGGGGATTTTACCCTCACCGATAATCCAGAGGATATCCTCGCAGATCCGAATATTGATATAATAGTAGAAGTCATTGGTGGGATTGAACCCGCAAGAACGTATATATTAGAGGCCTTTAGAAATGGGAAGAATGTTGTCACTGCGAATAAGGATCTCCTCGCTCTCCATGGCCATGAGTTGCTCGATGCTGCGAAGGAGGCCAAAAAAGACCTTTACTTTGAAGCAAGTGTCGCCGGAGGAATCCCCATTATTGCGGCTCTCAAACAATCACTGGCCGGAAATCGAATCTACGAGGTTTTAGGTATCATTAATGGAACCACAAACTACATTCTAACGGCCATGTCCGACCAAGGTAGAGATTATGAAGAAGTACTCAAGGAAGCCCAACGCCTCGGTTATGCCGAAGCAGATCCATCTGCTGATGTAGACGGATTAGATGCGGCAAGGAAATTAGCGATCCTTTCATCGATTGCCTTTAACTCGCGGGTCACGATTCACGATGTTTACGTCGAGGGAATTTCCAAGATCACTTCTGAAGATATTGCTTATGCTCGGGAACTCGATTCAACGATTAAACTCCTTGCCGTGGCTAAGTCTCAAGAGGATGGAATTGAAATCCGAGTTCATCCAGCCATCGTGCCGAAAGCACACCCCTTAGCTGCAGTCAGCGGTGTTTTTAATGCGATTTACGTGGTTGGAGACTCCGTAGGAGAAACCATGTTTTATGGGCGTGGCGCAGGCTCTTTACCGACCGGAAGTGCTGTTGTTTCTGATATTATCCAAGTGGTTCGAAATATCGAGACCGATTCGACTTCCTCTGTTAACTGCACCTGCTACAATGAACTTCCTATCAAGACTGAACAAGATTTCAAAAGCGCTTTCTATATTCGATTACGTGTCAAAGATGAACCCCGAGTTCTAGCGACACTAGCCTTATTATTTGCTGAAACTAACGTTAGCTTTGCCTCTATTATCCAGAAACAAAAGAAGCACCATGAAGCAGAAATCGTGTTAGTCACTCACCCTTGCCAAGAGTCTCTACTCAGAGAAGCACTCGCTTCAGTAAAAGCCTATAGTAAGGTTCTATGCATTCACAATGTCATCCGTTTTGAGACGGGTAACATCACAGATTAGCTAAGGAGGAGAACCATGGTTCGTGTCAGAATCCCCGCGACCTCAGCAAACTTGGGCCCTGGCTTTGACTGCTTAGGTTTAGCTCTTACCTTGTATAATTATATTCAGATTGATGAAAGCCATGCTTTCCAGATTAACTTAGCTGGAACGTATGCCACTGGCTTACCCTGCGATGAAAGCAATCTCATTTGGCAGAGTATGTGTACTCTATGGAATGAAATCGATTTTTCCATCCCCAAAGTTACCTTATACCTCGAGAACCATATTCCACCGGCTAGAGGGTTAGGAAGTAGTTCCGCAGCCATCGTCGGGGGACTAGTCGCGGCGAATGCGTTTGCGGGAGGAGTACTATCAAAGCAAGAAATCCTTCGTCTCGCTAATCGCCTAGAAGGCCATCCCGATAATGTCACCCCAGCTCTTTTAGGTGGAATCACGTTAGCCGTTGAAGCTGAAACAGGGGTCATAGGTAGAACCTTGCTCTCCAATCCCAGTTTTACAGTCTTAGCTATTGTTCCGGATTTTCTACTCGCGACAGATAAAAGTAGGAAAGTCCTCCCTTCTACTGTAAGCCGAGAAGATGCGGTTTATAACCTCTCACGCACAGCACTCCTTGTAGAAGCAATCATTCATGAGGATTATGAACTCCTCAAGGTTGGAATGCAGGATAGACTTCACCAGACCCAACGGGCAAACCTTGTGCCCGGACTGCCAGAGACCCTTAAGACTGCACTTACAGCAGGTGCCTATGGTTCAGCGCTTAGTGGCTCAGGGCCGACGGTTCTCGCCCTTGTCCCTCAAGAAAAAGCTGCCACGATTTCACAAGCCATGCTTGATTCCTTATCCGCTCATGGATTAAGAGCAAAAGCCTATGAATTATCTGTTGATTCCGAAGGGACGACGGTACTTTAGATGTAATGTTCAAGAGACCTACTAAGAGAAATGGGGCTGTCATTATCGACAGCCCCATTTCTTTTATGCCTTAAGTACCCTTTAAGAAGGACTAAAATAAACCGAATAGTGTATGGAACCAGGGGAGCGTGGAGATTTACACCCGAAGGTACGGATGTGCGATAAGCTACACAACCCCAACTGACGGACTACAACAGCATGATGTCTACTGAACGGCCTTTTTCTCCTTTAATGAATCAAGATACTTTATCGCATGGAGCGCCGCCGTACCGCCTTCACCAGCTGCTTTGATTAACTGATAAGGTTGCCCTGTGCAGTCCCCTGCGGCAAATAGTCCAGGAATATTCGTCTCTAAACCATGGTTCACCGCAATAGAACCCTTGTCCATTCGTAAATCTGGAACCAATTGTTCTGCAGGCAAGCTCTCCCGAAGAATGAATACCCCATCAATCGATATTTCCTCATTCTCTAATACAAGTTTCTCGGCTCGTTGATCGCCACGTATCTCCTTGACCTTGTCCTTCTTCTGGATAATCCGCGAGTCAAGCTGACCTATGTCCTTATAGAAGGGGAGATAGTATACCTTAGAGCAGATTTCTGCCATAAAGTTGGCTTCTGCTTCTCCTTCCTTATCATAAGCAAGGATAGCAACCGTTTTCCCCTTATACAAGGGGCCATCACACGTTGCACAATAGCCTACACCACGTCCCAAGAGTTCAGTTTCACCAGGAAGAAGCTTTTGAGGAGACACTCCTGTCGCCAGAATCACAGCGTCTGCTTCAAAGGATTCATTATTTCCAACTATGGTAAAAGGGGGCCCTGGATAGATGTTGATTACCTTCCAGGGAATGATATCAATCCCCATCTTTGTTAAATGACTAAAGAATCTTTGACGCAATTCTTCCCCACCGATTTCAGGGAATCCCAAGAAGTTATCCACCTGAGGGGCTTTGGCTAGTTTAGGGCTACAAAATTCCGTTCCTACCAAAATAAAATCACGCTTTCTTATCTTGGCATTCAGCGCTGCAGACATTCCTGCTGGCCCACAACCTACAATAACCAACTCATAGTGGGACTTTAACTTAAACTCCTCAGTCATTAACCCTTCACCCCTGACTGTAGCTTAGCCATGATTCCATGAAGTTTCTCATTGTCAGGCCAACGTTGATCTATTCCATCGGCCTTGTTCATGTTCAGACAATGTTGAGCTGATAAAAGTAAGACGTTGATTTCTTCCGCACTTAAATCAATATTCATGTGGGAAAGACCTCCTTATAAATATAATTATATAATCTTAAGAAGTTTTCCCCACATGAATGAATATATCCTTCAAAATTCAAAAAGGAGTATCGCAAAACAAATTTTCATTGGTAAAACACACAAAAATAGGGAATTGTCCATGGACTTTCCCTACTTTTCGTTCATATTACAATTTTACAGCAGACTCACAAAGCCATCACGAAACTACATACGCTCGTAAAGCGTAATGTATTTCGTATAATTTTGCAAGACACGATGGACATATTCCCGTGTTTCGCCAAAAGGGATATCTTCTTCCCGCAGGTTGGTTAGATCGAGTTGTTGTGTTCGAATCCATTCATTAACATGTCCACGTCCACCATTGTAAGCTGCGAGAACTAAGGTAATATTTCTGAACTCCTTCTGAAGACTGGCTAAGTACCAGGTTCCATATTGGATGTTTTTTTCCGGTTTCTTCAAATCACTTAGGTTAAACCCTTCATCCCCTATACTCTCTGCAATCCACTGGGCCGTTTCAGGCATGAGTTGCATTAATCCTTGAGCACCTTTATGCGATTGAGATTGAGGAATGAATTTGCTTTCCGCACGAATCACCGCAATCACTAACAGGGGATCCACCCCATATTCAGAGGAATACTTCTCGATGATGGGGCGGTAAGGATACGGATATAAAACTTTCTGAGCCATAGGAATTTGCATAACAGATAAAACAGCTAACAGCAAGATAAAGAGGATAATAAAACTTCTTTTCAACCGTTGAGCTCTAAAACCTTTCTTTCTCATTGATACTCCTTAACATACTTTTTTCACGCTTGATCACTACCCAAGTGAGGTCTATCTCTAGTATCAGTCTATAGTCCACAGTCCCTCTTTATTCTTGCCAATTCTTTAACTAATTGAACTTCTGTTTCTTGCCAAGTTCCAGAATTATCGATAACAACGTTGGCTTGTCTAACTTTTTCCTCCAAAGGGTATTGAGCTTGAATCCGTAAATCAACCTCTGATAAGGACAAAGCATCTCTTTTCATGACCCGATCTTTTTGGATCGATACAGGGACCCACACCACCCAGACTTCATTCACCCATTGTGAAAAGCCCGCTTCAAACAAAAGGGGCACATCCCAGACACACACCTTTGCTCCTTGAGCTTCGAGGATGAGTTGGTGCTTGTACATGGAATCCGCAACTCGTGGATGTAAAATCTCTTCTAATCGCCTTCTAGCCTTTGGATCGGAAAACACACGCTGGCCCAAAACCCTTCGAGCGATTTCCCCCGTATCCGATTGCACTCCCTTCCCGAATTCCATGACAACATCGTTTATTGTTTCCTGATCGCTCGCTAAAAGTTCATGTACAGTGCGATCCGCATCAAGTACCGCAATTCCTTGTTCCGAGAGCCAGTGGGCGACAGTCGATTTACCGCTCCCAATCCCTCCTGTTAAACCAATCACCCACATGGAAATTCACCTCACATCAGTTTACCGAGTGCAATAAGAATGAGCATTGTCCCAGGTAGAAATTCAAGCTTATCTAGATATTCTTCAGGAATTCTCCCCGTTAAGGCCTGACCTAAACGTATCATTAGGAATTGAATAAGAGCAACCAACCCGATTGCTGATAAGGAATTCACAACCCCAACAGCAAGTCCTAAGGCCAAGCCTGATGCAAAGGCATCCAAGGATAAGGCAATTCCCAGAAGAATACTTTCTTTGGCACTAATTACCCCCGAACCATCTAAATCAGCATGTTCTGGAGTTCTTAACACTTGGACGATGATTCCCAGAATCTTGAATTCCAGTTTTATAATCGGCTCGCTTGACGCAAAAGAGCAAACAGGAACCGCCTTTTCCTTTACTTCTCCCTTAATCATATGGATCACAGCTCTAACCAACTGGAAGCCACCCAGCCCAAGAAGAATACTCGCTGCGAACCAATTCGGTGGAATAAAGGAGAATACATTCATCAAGGTATTTCCAAAAACCACAGCGCTTCCCATTGAAATAACAGTACAAAGTGCAATGATGAGCATTGAGAGAAACGGGATTCGAATTCGGCGTATCCCATACGATAATCCCACTCCAAACCCATCAAAACTTAATGCTAATGCAAAGAGTATTGCCGCCCCCATAATCATCCTCCTTTTTATTCGCAGGATAATATATGGAGGGGCATTCCCTAAGGTGCCCGTTATTCTTCAGTTAATTCTAACCATTCCGCCATTGCAGCTTCTAAAAGATCTTTGGTCGATTCATAGGTATTATGAAGTTCAATCGCCTTTTCGTAATCAGATTCTGCTTTCGCAAGATTACTTTCAATCTCTTGGAGCTCATTCTCCCAATCGGCGATCTGTTTTTCGAGCTGTTGGATTCTCTTTTGTCGTCGCTGTGCTTCCCGATCTTTTTGTCCCTTATTATTCGTCTTTATCTCAAATTGACTATTTTCTTCTGAGAGGGCTTCATCTTGGACTTTTGATTTATAGGAACTGTAGTCTCCTTCATGAAGTTCAATTCCGTCTGGAGTTAAAAGTGCGATCTTATTGACGACTCGATCGAGAAAATACCTGTCATGAGAAACAACAAGCAGTGTCCCGTCGTAGTCTTGAAGTGCCTCTTCCAAGACATCCCGCATCCTTGAATCCAAATGGTTCGTCGGCTCATCAAGCAGGAGTAGATTCCCCTTCGACAGAAAGAGCTTAGCCAAAGCTAACCGGCTTTTTTCTCCTCCACTTAACACCTGGACAGGCTTGAAAACGTCTTCGGAGACAAAACCGAAACGTGCAAGTAGGCTCCGAATCTCTGGATCCTTTAATTCGGAAGCATCACGGATTTCATCCAGGATACTTCCCTTTCCCTTCAGCTCTTCATGCTCCTGAGAATAATACCCTAACTTCACGTTTGCACCCAGTCGAATCTCACCACTATAGTGGAGTTTGCCATAAATCGCTTTCAGGAAACTTGTTTTCCCAATTCCATTTTTACCAAGAAGTGCGACTCGGTCTCCACGCCGTAGCTCCAGACTAACTCCTTCAAAGAGCTTCCGTTCGGGAAAACGTATGGATACCTCCTCTATCATGAGCGTGCGATCTCCGCTACGTCGCCCCGTGGAGAGAGAAATATGCATATCCTTGGAAGACTTCGTCATTTGATCAGGCTTTATCTTATTCAGTTGAGTTTCTCTACCTCGTGCCTGCTTTGAATTAACACCCGCTTTATTTCGTCGAATATACTCTTCAAGACGTGCTATTTTTTGACTAACCCGCTCAGCTTCCCGAGCGAGAGTTGTCTCTTCAACTGCCCGTTGAAGCTCGTACTCAGAATAATTACCAGGATAACTTTTGAGAGTTCCATTCTCAAGATGCAGAACTTCATGGACGACATTATCTAAGAAATATCGGTCATGAGATACAACTAAGATTGCACCCGGATATCCCTTTAAGAAACCCTCCAACCACTCTAAGGCCTCCACATCGAGATGGTTCGTAGGTTCGTCTAAAACGAGGAAATCAGGAGAACGAAGAAGAAGTTTACTCAGCGCGAGCCGAGTTTTCTGCCCACCGCTTAGTTGATCTACTCGAGTCTTGAACTCCTCGCCCAGACCTAGACCTGACAGGATCTTTCGGATTTGTGCTTCAAGTGCATATCCTCCGGATCGTTCAAAGGATTCTGTCAAAGCACTATATTGCTCGAAGACCTTCTCCTCAGGGTTCAACGACATTTTCTCTTCTAGAGCATGTAATTGGTTCCGCATCTCAATTAAATCTGAGCGTTCAGCCAGCATGCTCTCCCAGACCGTTCCTTGTTCCTCGATGAGAGGATTCTGAGGAAGATAACCTACCGTCCCAGTAAGAAGGACTTGCCCACTCTCCAACCGCTGCTCACCAAGACAAGCCCGCAACAGAGTGGTTTTTCCTGCACCGTTAGGTCCTACTAATCCAATCTTTTCTCCCTTCTCCACGCCAAAGGTTACTTGCCGGAAAAGGGCCTCACCGGATACATCCACTCCACAGCTCCGACAGTAAAGAATACTCATATCTTCTAAACCCCTTTATATCATACATCTCTTTTACATAACATCTCGAAAAAGACCTATTAGACCCAATACCGTAGCTTTTCGCGCAGAAGTGAAATAAAGGTTTAGAACTGACAATCCGGGCAGAACACGGTAGTCCGCCCTCCCATTCGTTTCTTTGCAAGAGGTCGTCCGCAAAGCATACACGCTTCTCCCCCACGACCATAAACCTTTAGTGCCCTTTGGAATGCCCCCTTTTCTCCATTGGCATCTTGATAATCCCGAAAGGAAGTTCCATTGGCATCTACTCCCTCTTGCAATACCTTACGAATGGAGGTATGGAGTCTAGCCAGTTCTTTCTCGGACAAGGTGTTTGCCACCCGCTCTGGAGAAAGTCCAGCACGAAATAATGACTCATCAGCATAAATATTTCCTATACCGGCAACAATGGTTTGATCTAATAGGGCGTTCTTTAACGGCATCTTACGAGGAGCAAGCCGTCGCCCTAATTCCTCGGGTGTAAACTCCTCTTCTAAAGGCTCTGGACCTAAACGTTTCAAAGAGGGCTGATTAAGACGGTCATCCGATCTTACGAGCTGAAGTCGTCCAAATTTTCGAGTATCTGTAAAGTGAATTTCTCCTTTGGAAAGCTTCAAAACGACATGCGTATGCTTCTCCGGTTCCTGACTATGCGGAAAATAATTCAACCGTCCCGTCATACGCATATGAGCAATGATAGACCAACCACCTTCTAAAGTGATTAAGAGGTATTTCCCCCGTCTTTCGATACTTTGAAGGCTTAGACCTCTGACGATTTCCTCAAAGCCATGTCCCTCATACCCGACTACAGCTCCTGACCAAAGTAGGATGACTTTTTCAATTTTTAATTTAAGAACGTGTAGACTTAAAGTCCTGCGAATGGTTTCAACTTCTGGTAATTCCGGCATCAGTTACACCCTCATAGTCTTAGCTATTTTCAATGTCATAGGACTGCATTTCATACCAATTCGGCCCTGTCTTACATTCGACCGTTAAGGGGACCGAAAGAGGAAATGCATTTTCCATCTCTTCTCGAACAACTTGTGCGACGCTAGCCAATTCCTCAGGTGCGACCTGAATCACCAGCTCATCGTGCACCTGCAACAGTAGATCAGCCTGATACGGTTCCAAGGCTTGGGCCACCCCTAGCATTGCTAATTTCATAATATCTGCTGCGGTACCCTGGATGGGGCTATTCATCGCAATCCGTTCCCCGAATTGACGTTGTACACGGTTTGGATGACGTAGTTCTGGAATGCGCCGTAAACGATTCAGCAAAGTACGCACCTGTGCTTCTTCCTTCGCCTTGACAACGACTTCTTCCAGATAACGCCTAACTCCCGCATAACGAGAGAAATATTGCTCGATGTAATACTTCGCTTCTTTGCGAGGAATTCCTAAATCCCTACCCAGCCCAAAATCAGTGAGCCCATAAACCAAGCCGAAGTTAACAGCTTTGGCCTTACGCCGCATATCGGAGGTAACTTGCTCCATTGGAATACCGAAGACCTCTGATGCAGTTCTAGTATGCACGTCTTGATTGAGCGCGAAGGATTCACAAAGCAATTCATCCTGAGAATAATGTGCGAGGATTCTTAGTTCGATCTGAGAGTAATCCGCTGATAAGAGAACCCAACCATTTCGTGTGGGTTTAAAGACTTTACGGAGCAAACGCCCATGTTCAAGACGAATCGGGATATTTTGCAAGTTGGGCTCAGTACTCGATAAGCGACCCGTTGCAGCCACCGTTTGTTGGAAGGTAGTATGGATTTTCCCCTCCCGAATCTGGGAAAGCAAACCGTTCACGTAGGTCGACATCAGCTTACTTAATTGACGATAGTCCAAAATACGCCCCACGATGGAATGCGAAGTCCGTAATTCTTCTAAGGTTTCAGCATCAGTCGAATACCCAGTTTTCGTCTTTTTCATAGGGGGTAGCCCTAGCTTTTCAAAGAGGATACGCCCGAGCTGCTGGGGGGAATTAATATTAAAGGTCTCCTCGGCATCTAAATAGATTTCCTGCTCAAGGCGCAGTAATTCTCCCGTTAACTCTTGGCCAAATCCCTCCAGTTGACTGGCATCGACCCCAATCCCCTGTCTCTCCATTCGCGCTAACACAGGACTCAAGGGTTCTTCCAGTTCATGAAGAAGCGCACTCATCCCTAACTCCTCTAAAGTCTCCTGATATCGCGCTACGACTTGGGTCAACGCTGCTGACTCTTCTGCGAGACTCGTAAACGGCATATTCCCCGGCACATACTCTCGAACGAGTTCCACGGGTTCGAACTTAGTCCGAGTAGGATTGATAAGATAGGCGGCAAGGCTTATATCTAAACTCAACCCACGCAGGGTAATATCTTCATTCAATAAGAGGGTATACAAAACCTTGCTGTCCGCAACAATTTTCGGAACGTCTGGATTTTCCAGAAGGGTAATCCAAGCTTTCCGCAAGTCTATGTCAAGATCGTCCCATGCAAGAGAATACGACTCCCCTTGGACTGCAATTCCCCAACCCGTGATTTTCCCCCAGTGAGGGTTCCCACCGGTCGACCCGAAAGCTAGGACCAAGGATGTTTTCTTATCTTGCCAGTTGTCAACCCGCTCAAGCCATTCCTCTGGCGTAAGCTCACGAATCGGCCATGTTTCAGCTAATTGATTCATATTTTCTTCTTGGGATGTTGAATCTTTAGAATCAGAAGGTCTTAGGCTATGGTGCTCCTGCCAGATCCGTGCAACACTTTTCAGCACATATTTGTCAAGTACAGCCGAAAAGGTTCCTTCGTCTGGCCTATGGTAGGTGAAAGCATCCAAATCAATTTCCAGTGGAACATCATAGATCATGGTCGCTAGTTTTTTACTTAATAAAGCCTGTTCTACATTATTCTTGAGGTTTTCCTGCAGTTTTTTCCCAGAAATCTTCTCAATATTTTCTAAGACATTTTCAACCGTTCCATACTCCCAAAGCAGCTTCAAAGCCGTTTTTTCCCCTACTCCAGGAACTCCTGGAATATTATCAGAAGTATCGCCCATTAACCCCTTGAGGTCAATGATTTGTGCGGGGCGCAACTGATATCGTTCATAAAGGACGGGTTCCGTATAGGCATCAACTTCGCTGATCCCCTTTTTAGTGAGAAAAACGGTCGTAAGAGGAGAAACCAGCTGCAGAGCATCCCGATCTCCCGTATAGATTTGAACTTCCCAATCCCGCTTTTCCGCCATCGAGGTGACTGTGGCAATGATATCGTCTGCCTCATACCCGGCACATTCTAGCATAGGAACCGAAAAGGCTGCTAAAACTTCTTTCAGGTAATCAAATTGAGGCTTCAGTCCCTCAGGAGTCTCCTTCCGTTGACCTTTGTATTCAGCATATTGTTCGATGCGTACCGTCGCTTTCGTTTTATCAAAGGCGACAATCCAGTAATCAGGCTTCTGTTCTAAAAGCAATCTTAATAACATGGTCATAAAACCATGAAGAACATTCGTTGGCTTACCCTCCGCTGTCGTTAGCATAGGCAGGGCATAAAAAGCACGATTGGCTAAACTATTTCCATCTAAAATCAGGATTTTTGACATGAGAAAAACCCCTTTCTATACGTTATTAACTATATCATATCGGGCAATCACCTGCCAAACCAATAAAGAAAAGCTTCCAACCTTAGTACGTTGAAAGCTTAGCGATTTATTTGATAAGTTTCTCAAGGCGAGCGAGGTGAAAAGGCTTTGTAATCTCATCACCGTGCAGATAGCAATCTAAGATATCCGCATCTTTAACCACTTCCCCGAGGGGTGTACCCACCTTTTCCTTCTCGGAATGATGTATGACAGCCTGAAGGATTTCTTCCTTTTGCTCTTCGGATAAGGGCATGGTCTTCAAAAACTCTCGCACGGGCTCTTCACCATGAAGCGCATGGTTTGCCTGTCGTCCCGTATACCAACGCCCAATATCATGGAGAGAACAAGCCAAAGCTGCCAATTCGTTATCCACGCCCCGTTCTCTCGCTAGTAGCCGCCCCAATTGAGCACAACTTATCACATGGACACGTTCCCAAGTGATCGGATAATCTCGTTCTATTTCCAAAGCATTTAAACGATCCAAAAGTTTATCAATCTGCTCAAGATGCTGGATAAATCCCCAGTTCATCCAAATTCCTCCCCTGTCCGAATATACTAAAAAAAGAGCCAGAAGGCTCTCCTTAAATAGCTGAGTTGGTGCGAGAGGGGGGACTTGAACCCCCACAAGGTCACCCTTACTGGATTTTGAGACCAGCGCGTCTGCCATTCCGCCACTCTCGCATAAAGTCATGTGTCCGTTCCGTTGCTTCAGCAACAGATGACTTTGTTATAATAGCATTTGTTCAAAAACGTGTCAAGCACTCCATTAAAAAAACTAGAACAAACCACCCTATTTCTCAGCGTCTTCACAGTCAAGCTTCTCTTGAACTTTAACTTCAAATTCGCCATACGCTCTCAGCTTTTCATAGCGTTTCGTTTTTAGCGATTCTGGCGATTCTTCACGAAGCTTGGCAAGGGACTGAGAGATTACCTTAGAAATCTCTTCTGCAGTTTGCTTAACGTTCTTATGGGCTCCGCCTAGAGGTTCACGGATAATTTCATCGGCGACTCCTATTTTCAAAAGATCTTGGGCCGTAAATTTTAAAGCCGAAGCAGCTTCCTTAGCCTTGCCCGGATCCTTCCAGAGAATCGAAGCACAGCTCTCTGGAGCAATGACAGAGTAGAAGGAATTCTCAAGCATCAAGATGGAATTGCCAACGCCTAAAGCCAGAGCCCCACCGCTTCCCCCTTCCCCAATCACGGTACAAACAATGGGGACCTTGTAATTAGACATGGCCTGAAGACAGCGAGCAATGGCTTCTCCCTGCCCTCTTTCCTCAGCTTCCAAATCACACGCTGCCCCTGGTGTATCGATAAAAGTGAGAATAGGTCTTTGGAATTTCTCCGCTTGGTCCATCAGTCGAAGCGCCTTTCGATACCCTTCTGGATGTGGCATACCAAAGTTTCTTAGAATATTTTCTTTCGTATCCTTCCCTTTGACATGGGCAATCACGGTCACAGGAATTCCTTGAAACGAAGCAATTCCACCCACGATAGCACGATCATCAGCAAAGAGCCGATCTCCTTTGAGTTCGATAAATTCATCAAAAAGCAGAGGAGCATAATCATAGAAATTAGGCCTCTCCGAATGGCGAGCAATTTGGACTTTTTGCCAGGGTTCTAGATTTTCATAAATTTCTTTTCTTAATCGAACGAGTCGTCGAGATAGCTTAGAAATTTCCGGAGAAAGATCAATCTCCTTTTCTTTTGAGAATTTCTGCAGCTCGGTAATCTTTTGTTCTAGCTCTAACAGAGGTTTTTCAAAATCAAAGTGTTGAGCCATAACCTGCCCCTTCCTGGTGATAACGCAACAAACGCGCTAATACAGATCTTATCTCTGCGCGTTCAACAACTAAATCAATCTGTCCATGATCCTGGTTAAATTCAGCAGTCTGAGCTCCTGCTGGCAGTTCTTTGCGCATCGTTTGCTTTATTACACGTGGGCCTGTAAAACCAATCAAGGCACCCGGCTCTGCGATATTGATATCTCCCAAAGAGGCATAACTTGCAGTCACTCCTCCAAAGGTCGGATCAGTAAGAACAGAGATATAAAGCAAGTGATGCTCTGCTAAGCGACCTAGTGCGGCACTTGTCTTAGCCATCTGGTAAAGGGACAGTATCCCCTCTTGCATGCGAGCACCCCCAGAAGTGGAAAAGATGATGACAGGATAGCCCAGTTCGATAGCACGTTCCACTGCACGGGTTATTCTCTCTCCAGTAACAGAGCCCATACTTCCCATCATAAATTTCTCGTCATTAAAAGCGAGTACAACTGGAAGCCCGTCAATCTTTCCCTGTCCTGTGAGAACAGATTCAGATACATCGCTTTTATTACGAGCTTCTTCCAATTTATCCTCATACTCAGGGAAACCAAGTGGGTTTATCGATTCCAGCTCATGATTCCATTCCTCAAACGTCCCAGGATCAACTAAATGATCAAGCCTCTCCCGAGCAGAGATTCGAAAGTGATAGCTACACTCCGTACACACTCTCTGATTTTCATTGAGGTCTTTATTAAAAAGCACTTCACCACATTTTGGGCATTTTACCCAAAGACCATCCGGTAATTCTTTACGGATTGAAGTCTGCTCAAGAACTTGAGTGGGTTCCGAAAGGTTTCTTTGAGAGGCAGGGCTTGAGTTTATCGTTATATATTTTGGTTTACGGAAAATATCTTTAAACATGCTAGCTCCCATTAGGCCAGTTATAATCTCATGGGCTTCCTCAGCCTCTGACTCTGGAACAAGAATTTCTACGGATGCATGCTCCCCTAAATGTGCTGAACCAATAGGGCGTAGTTGAACTAACATTCCTTCTTCAGATAACGCCTTTTTATACTTTTCAGCAATCACCTTATTGGGTGCAATATAAATAACGGTCCACATCATAAATTCCTCCTTGTTCAAAAAGAGAAACATACCCTTATCTTAGCGGATATGTTCTAACCGTTACGAAACAATTGTGACCAGCTCACAAAACCTTTACTATTTTTCATCATAACACAAGGGAAAATTTCTTGCAAGAATGGGGTAAGGATGGGGCATTTACTCACCCTTCATTTCGATTTGATACTTGTTCAGGAGAGCCTGTTCCACATGAGCGGGAACGAATTCCGTGATACTTCCATTCAAGCTGGCAGCCCACTTAATCGAACTTGAACTAATAAATGAAAATTCACTTTGCGTCATTAAAAAGACCGTTTCAATGTCTGGCGCTAACTTTTTATTCATAAGGGCCAATTGGAATTCATACTCAAAGTCTTGCATGGCCCTTAACCCTCTGATAATTGCGATAGCCCCACATTCTCGAGCAAACTCTACAGTTAGCCCTTCAAAGCCTTTTACCTGCGTACATGGCATATCCTTGGTCGCTTCATTCAATAATTGAATTCGTTCTTCAAGGGAAAAAAGTGTTGACTTATTGCTGTCTACAGCAACTGCTATTATAACTTCATCAAAAAATTCTGCGGCCCTTTTAAGGATATCAAGATGACCATTCGTGACTGGATCAAACGTACCGGGATAAATCGCTGTTCGCACTTGTCCCCATACCCCTTTTCAAAATTCTTATTTTTATACTACAATAATAGTGTTAACTGACCTTCCAGGCAACATTTTCATTTCCTAGTATCTTAGACAGATCATGGACTAATTCCTCTAAGTCTGTCACCCAAAATTCTCTATTTCCTTGTATTAATTTTTTATCCAGAACGAAATAGAAAAAGACAGGATTCGGACCCGCATAGTTCTGTAACACAGGTATCACTTCGTCTAGAAGGTTTGTCCCTTCATGGGGAAACCGTAGATAAAGTTTTCTGGCAGACGTTGGACTTTTTTGTATCTGCATATTGGTTTGATGTCTCGGTACTGGTACTTGATTACGTTCTGACGCTTGCTCTAACCCCGTGATTCGTTCTGCGAAAAGCTTACGCTCATCATCGCGAATATTATATTTCCCCTCAATCACGATGATCTGATCATCTTTCAAACCTGAAATTTGGGCGAAGGTTCGAGGGAAAACGAGAACTTCGATTGTCCCCGTCAAATCTTCAAGGACGAAGCTCGCCATCATTTCTCCTCTTTTGGTTACTGTTGTTCGGTATCCAGTGACTAAACCCCCGAGAATAACCTTTTTCTCTTCATCTGATTCCAAACAGGTCAGTATATCCGATGAAGTCGCATTTTTCAATTTCGGGAGAAGACTGTCTATTGGATGTCCACTGAGATAAAGCCCGAGGTACTCTTTTTCCATCGTGAGAAGTTCACGATCTGAGTACTCCTCAACCTCTGGAAGTTCGACTCCTTCATCGACGGAATCACCGAAATCGAACAAGGAGAATTGACCGCTTTCTTTATCTTTTTGGCGCCGTTGAGCCAGATCGAGTATTGAATCCAAGGCTTGTATTCCTTGAGCCCGTTTGCAGAGAGAACCAAATCCGCCCGCTCGGAGCAAGCTCTCTAGTACCCTCTTATTGAGAACTTTACCATCGACCCGAATGCAGAAGTCGTAGAGGGAGGTAAAAGGCCCTTCACGACGTGCTTCCATAATCTTCTCTACCACATTCGCCCCAACATTGCGTACAGCCCCTAGCCCGAAGCGTATCCCCTGCCCTTCGATGCTAAATCCGACCTTACTCGATTGTACATCGGGTGGAAGGATTTGAATCCCGCTCGTTCGTGCATCATGAATATAGAAGGAGACCTTATCTGCCGAGCTCATCACCGTACTGATTAAAGCCGCCGTGAATTCTAGTGGATAGTTGGCCTTAAGGTAAGCTGTTTGATAAGAAATCACCGCATAAGCTGTCGCATGCCCTTTATTGAAGCCATATTCCGCAAACTTAGCCATCAAATCAAAGATTTCACCAGCTTCGCTCTCCGTGAGTCCGCATTTCAAAGCCCCTGTGATAAGAGCTTCCCCAGTAGGGCCCTCAAGTCCATAGATAAAGCTCTGGCGTTCCTCTTCCATGATCTCTTTCTTCTTCTTCCCCATGGCACGCCGAAGCAAATCGGCTCGTCCTAGAGAATACCCCGCTAAGTCCCTTGCAATCTGCATGACTTGTTCCTGGTACACGATAATCCCATATGTGCTTTTCAGGATGGGCTCAAGCTTCGGGTGGAGATAGGAAATCCTCCCACCGTGCTTACGCCGAATAAATTCGGGGATCTGATCCATCGGCCCAGGTCGAAAAAGTGAAATGACAGCGATAATATCTTCAAAGCAGGTGGGTTTCAAATCCTTTAAGACAGAGCGCATCCCCCCGCTTTCCAATTGGAAAACCCCTGTACTGTTTCCATTCGAAAGCATCTCATAAGTAGCCTGATCATCTAAGGGTAAATTCTGCAAGTCAAGGAGCAGTCCCCGAGTCTCTTGAATACGCAGAAGAGCCTCTTTGATAATCGTAAGATTGCGAAGTCCCAAGAAGTCCATTTTTAGAAGCCCTATCTCTTCTACTGTCTTCATAGGGAACTGAGTCATTATGAACCCCCCATCAGAGGTTCTCTGTAACGGAAGATAGTTTGATAAAGGCTCCTTCGCTATTACGACACCTGCCGCGTGAGTAGAGGAATGTCGCGGCATTCCCTCAATTGATCTCGCCAAGTCATACAGTCGTTTTGTTTCTGGATCTTCATCGATCAACTTGACGAGATCCGGAGACACCGTAAGTGCTTTTTCAAGATTCATTCCTGGGTCACTGGGGATCGCCTTGGCCACTTTATCCACTCTAGCTAGCGGCATCCCGAGAACCCGTCCTACATCGCGAATGGCAGCTTTTGCGCCCATCGTCCCGAAGGTAATAATTTGGCAGACTTTATCCGCTCCGTATTTTTCCGTGACATACTGAATCACTTGTTCACGGCCTTCGGGGTCAAAATCAATATCGATATCGGGCATACTGACCCGTTCTGGATTCAAAAATCGTTCGAAGAGAAGGTCATGCTTAAGCGGCTCAACCGTAGTAATTCCCAAGAGATACGCCACTATACTCGCTGCTGCTGAACCCCGTCCTGGGCCTACTGCTATCCCATGAGTACGCGCATACTGACAAAAGTCTGCCACAATGAGGAAGTATCCAGAAAACCCGGTTTGAGAAATTACTCCCAATTCATATTCTAAACGATCCTTCTGTACTTCAGTCTGTTCAGGGTAAAACCGTTCAAAGACTTCATAACATTGTTCTCGAAGATAAGTATCAAGAGTAAACCCCTTGGGTACCTCAAAATCCGGAAGAAAATGCTCTCCGAACTTGAAATCCACTTGACAACGTTCAGCAATTCTTTCCGTATTTTTTAGTGCTTCAGGATGTTCCCCAAATAGAAGCGTCATTTCCTCTTCTGATTTAAGGAAGAACTCCTGACTAGAAAAACTCATCCGTGAAGTATCTGCTAAATTCTTCCCCGTCTGAATGCACAGGAGAACATCTTGGACAAACGCATCCTCACGCCCGATATAGTGGGCATCATTCGTTGCAACTAATGGAATACCTGTCTTCTCATGAACTTGATACATCCCGATATTGACTTTGCGCTGTTCTTCCAGACCGTGGTCCTGTACCTCGAGAAAGAAGTTCCCTTCGCCAAAAATCTCCTGATATTCTAAGGCGCTCTGACAGGCCATGTCAAATTGATTATTCATGAGGTACTCGGATACTTCTCCAGCTAAACAAGCACTTAAGGCTATGATTCCATTATGATGTGATCTCAAAAGTTCCTTATCTACACGGGGTTTATAGTAAAACCCTTCGACATGAGCTGTGGATACAACCTTAATGAGATTTCTGTACCCTTCTTCATTTTCGGCTAATAATACGAGATGGCGATTTCCGTCATCTCGCCCTGGCACACGATCCGTCCGCCGATTCGGGGCGACATACACCTCACAACCGATAATCGGCTTGATTCCGGCTTTTAGGCATGCCTTATAAAAGTCAACGACGCCATACATTACACCGTGGTCTGTAATGGCTAAAGCTGACATTCCAAGTTCAGATGCTCTCTTGACTGCCTTTTCAATTCGTGCTGCTCCATCAAGCAAGCTATATTCCGTATGGACATGGAGATGTACAAACATCGATTATCTCTCCCTGTAGAGGTCACCTGTAAGACTTCACTCTGAATCGCGGAAAGGCCTTGAGTGATCAAGGCCCTTCCAATATATAGATACATTTTTTATAAGATACAAATTTGTCTTAGGAAAATGCATTTTGGAGAATTAAGACAGTTTCTTATCTCCCATTCGTGCACTCATAAGAGCTTTCGCTAAGAGCGAATTATTCGAGTAAACATCGATTTCGATATTACAATGTTTCTTAGCGACAAGTAATAGTTTTGCTGTGATGCGAACTTCCGTTCCGACAGGAATCGGCTGCATCTGATAAAGTGTAAAATTCTCCGTGATGGCATCAAGTCGATGCTGCTTACGCAAAGCAATATATCCGGCCATATTCATTACGGTTACTAAAACTCCGCAGCTTGCAGACCCAAATTCATTGACCATGAATTGGCTGATCTCACCCTCGATGGTCAGATACTCCGGATCTTCCACATAACGGAAACCGCTTAAAATCAGATTATCTACTGTTTCACCAAATTGAGGTTGCTTCTGAATTTGCTGATACGCTTCGATCAGATCTTGCAAGCCAATGATACCAATGAGCTTACCTTGATCGACAACTGCAGCGATTTCCCAGCCTTCCCAGACCATAATCCGAGAAATATGGGTCACTGAATCCTCGCGTCCAACGACGAAGGGTTTAGCGTTCATCACTTCAACGACAGATGTCTTCATTTCTGCACCAGCCACATCAACTGCTGTAATCATCCCAACGACAATCATGTCGGAATCCACCACAGGGAAACGACTATGACTAGTCTTCTGGGAGAGTTCATGCCAATCTCCGACTGTTGCATCCGTCGTTAGATACTTCACATCCTTGACCATAATATCTTCAACGAGGATAAGTTCTTTTTCGATAAGACGGTCATACAATGCCCGATTGATCATAGTCGTAACAGCAAAGGTATCATAGGGTGATTGAATAATGACCAGATGGTTTTCTCGTGCTAAGTTGACAACATCCTCCTGAGGGTCTAATCCTCCGGTAATCAGAAGAGGAGAACCCTGTTGCAAGGCCAACATCTGAGCATCATGACGATTACCAACGATACATAAAGCGTTATCTTCGAGATAGCGCTCCATCGCATCCAATTCCATAGCGGCAATAATAAATTTATTGGGCGAATGATCTAAGTTTTCATAGCCACAAATTACGATTCCCTCAACAATCTGAGAGACTTCACGTAAGGTTAAATCTTCAATACGCCGCTCTTTCGCTCCCTCGATACGAATCGTTCCAACCTTAGGAATCGAACGGACAAAGCCTTTCGTCTCCGCTTCTTTGATTGCACGATAAGCAGTACCTTCACTAACATCTAATTCCTTTGCGATAAAACGGACAGAAACCTTGCTCCCTATGGCAAGGTCCTCTATAAAGCTCAAAATTTGTTGATGCTTTGTCTGACTCAATGGTACGCTCCCCACTTTTCTCATGCTTTTCAAGTGTCATTATAACACATTTGAAACTCTTTCAACTATGCTCTGAAAAATATGTTGAAAATTATTGTATATCAGGGGGCTTTTTCTTATTTCTTTGAGTCATGAGTCCCCCAATTTTCCCTGCATCCTTTGCACTGAGTGAATGCCACCCTTTTACACGCACCTGATCCAGGAGTCCTAATTCAGCTGCAATCTCCATTTTTAGTGATTCTAGTGGATCGGTTCTCTTTGCCTTTGGTTTTTGTCCCTTCACTTAAATCATCCCCCTGCTTATTCCATGCCCATCGTAATAGGGACAGATTGGCTTTATCTCCGTCGGACGGTGTCTTAATCGGCAACGACCCTCCACATAGTAGAAGCAATTTGCTGTACATGATTTTTGTGTCATAGAGATCAACTCCTTAGAAAGAGTTTTTCCTAATTCCCAATAAAAAATACCTGCGGTTCTCTCCGCAGGTATCTCATACACTTTTTACTATAGGGTAATCGCTTGACCAGGAGTCAAGATAACGCCTTCACTCTCCGGGCATTTTCTTCGCAGGTTTTCAGTAAATTCACTTGCATCCTGCTGAATGAGGGGAAACGTATTATAATGCATCGGAATAACGCGCTTGGGACGAAGATAGGTCGTGGCAAAAATTGCCTCCTCCGGTCCCATCGTAAAATTATCCCCGATAGGGAGCATAGCGACCTCTAGCGGATGTCTCCGCCCAATGAGCTCCATGTCGCCAAAAAGTCCCGTATCTCCTGAATGATAAAGCCACTTTCCCTCTATCTGAATTAAAAATCCACAGGCTAACCCCGCATAATCAAAGGACTCCTCTTCTCCTTGGGGTTCAAAAACTGAGCCATGCAAAGCATGCGTCAGACGTACGAGCCCGAATTTGAAAAGATGTTTCCCTCCAATATGCATCGCATGGGTCGCCGCACCCCGCTTTTCGCAAAGTCGAGCAAGCTCATACACCCCTATAATGGGAGCGCCAGTCCTTCTCGATAGCTCGATAGCATCCCCTAAATGATCTGAATGCCCATGTGAAACAAGAATGGCATCTAATTCTTCGAAATCCATAGGGCTAACATCCGCGCTCGGATTATTGCTTAAAAAAGGATCAATAAGGATCCTTCCTTGTTTACTGCTCACCTCGAAACAAGCATGTCCATGGAAGCGAATTTCCATAATGATGTCCCCCCTGATACATAATAATTAATTATTTGCTCTGTTTCCGACTCATCGCACTCAATATAGCAGTGCGACGTAACAATATGGTCACCAGTAAAGCGAAGTCAGCAATGAGTAACGTCGCTGCCAAGACCCAAGACCCCAAGGCACCTAAGACAGCTGCAATACCAAAGCAAGCACTCATCCCATAGAGTAAAAGGACAGCCTGGCGCTGTGAAAGTCCCGCATCAAGCAACCGATGATGAAGGTGACCACGATCTGCCTCCGCGATCGATTGACCTCGTAGTTTCCTACGAATAATAGCGAACGTCAGATCTGTAAGGGGCATTCCTAAGACGAGGAGAGGGAATACAAGACCGAGAATTGTCGCCGTTTTTAACAAACCCATAATGGAGATTCCACCGATAATATACCCTAAAAACATACTCCCCGAATCTCCCATAAATACACGTGCCGGATGAAAATTAAAAAATAAAAATCCAAGGGCGGCCCCGGCCAATGCCAACGTCAAATGAGCCTCTGGAACTTGACTAATCCGATTCGCTGACCAAAAAAGAAGCAGTGCAGCTTCAAAGCATATTCCAGCTGCTAAACCATCGAGTCCATCGGAAATATTAACCGTATTAACCAATCCAACAATCCAGAAAACAGCTAAAAGTAGACCGAGCCAACCTAAGCCACGGTTTTCAAAATTCAGATCGACTCCAATGATGGGAAGGGATAGTTGATTCATAGAAAATCCAAAGCAAACAAGCGCGATTGCCGCTGCGATCTGCCAACCTAATTTAACGATAGGGCGAATTTCTCGAATATCATCCCATACCCCGACAACCATGATAAGTGTACTTCCTACAAATAATCCCCATAGCTGAGTGTATAGCTGGGTGTATAGCTGAGTATCCCAATTCCGAGTAAACACAACAGCAATCCAAAATGCCGCATAAATGGCGATCCCTCCGAGCCGAGGAATCGGTTTCTTATGAACATGACGTCCTCCAGGGTAGGCAATCGCACCCCAACGACGTCCAAGCTTCATTGAAAGGGGTGTAGCCACCACTGCGAAGATTAGGGCAATGATGAACGTCAGAGCATAACTCATTTCTGACCCTCCATCGATTTAAGCTGATTACACATATTACATCCTCCATCACTTGCTACGTCATAGTAATACTTATATTTCAATCTCAAAAGAGGCCTGTCCCTTTTAAGTAAACATCAAACGAGTCCTGGATTGCCCCACTGACGTAAAGCCTCATAGACAACCACTGCGACAGAATTCGAAAGATTAAGGGATCGGGCATCGGGGCGCATAGGAAGCCTCATCGTTGTTTCTGGATATCGCGCGAGAATTTCTGGAGCAAGCCCTTTGGTTTCTTTCCCGAAGAGTATATACCCACCCTGTTCAAACTGGATCTCTGTATGCAAACGTCGGGCCTTAGTTGTAGCTAGATAACGCGTCCCTACAGGGTTCTTCTCCTCAAACTCAGCGTAATTTTCATAGATATGTATATCAAGCATATCCCAATAATCCAGTCCAGCTCGTTTTAGATGCTTATCCGTAATTTCAAAGCCTAAAGGTTTGACAAGATGCAGAGCCGCACCGGTAGCAGCACACAGCCTTGCGACATTACCCGTATTCGGCGGAATTTCCGGTTCGACCAGAACAATATTTAACATTATGCTACAGTTCCTTTCGAAAACACATTAATTAGTGACAGCTTGAGCAATTCCCACCACAGCCCGTCGAGCAGCCACCTTCACCACCCGAAACACCTGGACTTGCAAAGCCAGAAATCAGTCGTTTCAAGCCAACGTTTCCACACTGAGTGCATTCAAGCTCTTGCCCCATCTCTCCGATTTTGCAAAGTTTAGATAGGGTCTTCCCGCATGTCGTGCACTTAAATTCATAGATCGGCAAAGGATTCATCCCCTCTTGACCATTTTACTCGTTCACTATCAAATCCATCTTTCTATTATACCCCAAATCATTTGAATGCCCAAGAATTCTCTTTTATTTAACTTATATTTTTTCTATTTTTTTAATTCTTGCCGCCTTAAATCCGATAACAAAACATTACAATGACAAAGGCTTAAACCAACTAATAAAGGATAATAGAGCCCTCTAAACGACTTGTTATACTACAGAGCAATATGATATTATGGGAATAAAAATCTTTGAAGGGAGGAATTCCGTTCATGCTAACGAACGAAGACCGGAAGCTTCTTGAACTCATTTCAACAGATTACCGTTTATCACCCGAAGAACTCGCCATCCAAACCGGTTTAAGCCTGGACCATGTCGAAGATCGAATCAAACACTGGGAAGAAGAAAAGATCATTGTCCAATACAGCCCTCTTATTAACTGGGAACGTACGGGTGAGCCCAGTGTTACAGCACTTATCGACGTTAAAGTCCTCCCTCAGCGAGGATACGGCTTCGATAAAGTCGCAAAGCGTCTTCAGAAATTCCCTGAAATCAAGGCCGTCTATCTCATGTCGGGTGGCTATGACCTTTCACTCTTAATTGAAGGAAAAACGATGCAAGAAGTTGCTTTATTTGTGGCAGAAAAACTTGCACCCCTTGAGCATGTTCAAAGTACTACAACGCATTTTATTCTCCGCCGCTATAAGCAAGATGGTATAGAACTCCTAGGAGAAGAGGAAATTCCTGAAAGGCTGGTGGTCTCGCCGTGAAGAACTATCTGTCTCCCATCGCAGCGAATTTACCTCCTTCAGGGATACGAAAATTTTTCGACCTCGTCTCTACGATGAAGAACGTCATCTCTCTGGGAGTTGGAGAGCCTGATTTTGTTACCCCCTGGACAGTAAGAGAAAGCGGAATCTTCTCCTTAGAGCAAGGACAAACGATGTATACCAGTAACTCTGGTATCCTCGAATTAAGACAAGCCCTCACATGGAATATGTCTAAAAACCTCGGGCTCGAATACAACCCCAATGATGAAATTTTAGTCACAGTGGGGGCGAGTGAAGCCGTGGATCTCGCGATGCGTGCTTTAGTAGCTCCAGGAGATGTCGTCTTGCTTCCTGATCCCTCATATGTCTCTTATGCGCCATGTGCAACTCTTGCCGGGGCCGAGGTTCAGTACATACCCACTCGAGCTGAAGAAGGTTTTCGCTTGCGTATAGAAGACTTAGAGCGAGTCTATACCCCTAATGCCAAACTCCTCGTGCTCTCCTACCCCAATAATCCCACGGGTGCGATTATGACACGAGAGGACTATCTTCCCATTGCTAAATTCGTCTCAGAACACGATTTAATCGTATTATCCGATGAGATCTATTCCGATTTAACCTATGACGGGACTCATACTGCTTTCGCCAGTTTACCCCTCATGAGAAACCGCACCTTGCACATTAGCGGCTTCTCGAAGTCGTATGCCATGACCGGCTGGCGAATCGGCTATGTCGCTGGACATCCCGATTTTATCGGGGCTATGACACGGATTCACCAATATACTATGCTTTGCGCCCCAATCACCGCTCAAGTCGCGGCGCTTGAAGCTCTCCGTTCAGCAGAACAAGCGATGAGAGACATGGTCGGAACCTATGACCGCCGTCGTCGCATGATGGTCCATGGTTTCCGCAAAATGGGCTTACGCTGTTTTGAACCCCTCGGTGCCTTCTATGTCTTCCCAGACATCTCAGCGACTGGGCTAAGCTCTGAAGAATTTGCCGAGCAACTTCTTCTTGAAGAGAAAGTAGCCGTCGTCCCCGGCACAGCGTTTGGTCCATCTGGAGAAGGACATATCCGCTGCTCCTACGCCTATTCGACAGATCAAATTCAAGAAGCTCTCGATCGCATGGAGCGCTTTGTGAGTAAACGCATATAAATCTAGATATCCTGACAAAGACAAGAAGAGTGTACTCGACAATTGAGTACACTCTTCTTATGTACTTATTTTTTTAAAGGCACGTTAAGACCCCAGAGCGTAGCTTTTCGCGCTGTCGTGAACGACTTTTAGCGGAGGGGCAATAAATCGTACGAGGCTTTCGTTGGTGAGCGGCGCCACTGGTTCACATGCAGTAAGCAGAAGGGTTTGGCAACGAAAGTGTCCAGTGACGAAAGCTTCCAGTGGAAGGTTTCGCCCGAAGCCGCATGCCCAAAAAGATTACTAAACGGCTGAAGGTCATTTTCGCCCGAGGCGGCATTCCACAAATGATACTCATCCGCTGAAGGTGCTCCGACGGAAGCGAGTACGAGCCTTCGTCCGAATGCTCCGCCGCATTCGAGCCCTGGAGCTACTGAGTACGTGAGTCTCCGGTGGAGATTCACGCCCGAAGGTACGGCTGCGCGAAAAGCTACTTCTCCAAATTTAAATGTCTACTCCCGAACATAAGCCCGAATCATTGGCGGTATCCCATCCTTCTCCCGCTCTTTCTTCTTCTCCCACTCCCTGAACTTAGAGTCCTTCTGTTTCCTCAAAGCCAAATACGCATTTCGCTGAAGGATCCCTTTCCCTCGCCAACCAGCGGCCGTAGATTTAAACCTCTGATTAAACTCACTCTTTGTCAGGTCGAGAACTCCCCATAAATCCTCACCGCGCGGTACTTTCGATTCCACAGACTCTTCCTTCTGAAGCCATGCTTGATTTTGAGGACAGACCTCTTGGCAGGTATCACATCCAAAGAGACGATTCTCAAGTCGAGCTACTTGCTCCTCCGACAAGACTTCTTTGCTTTGAGTTAAGTAAGAAAGGCATTGGTTTGCAACAAACACACTTTTACCAATAATTTGCGCTGGACAAGCTTCTATACACTTTCTGCAGGAGCCGCATTGATTTGCCATAGGCTCATCAGCAATGATCTTCTGATCCAACAGCATAAGGGCAAGCGAGACAAAAGAACCCGTCTGGGGGATAATCAATTGTTGATTCCGGCCAATCCAGCCGAGCCCTGCTCTTAGGGCAAAAGCCCGCTCATTTAAGGGCCCTGTATCCACTTGGATACGGGGTCTTTCATAGTTCCATCCTGCATTCTCCATAGAAATTATCAGCTCATCACAGCAGTTCTTCACGATCTGATGATAATCTTCCCCCACGGCTGAACGAGCGAGTACTCCTTCTCCTTCCAGTGGCTTACTGGTATAAGGGAGCGGATACGCCAGTGCAACGACCGATTCACAAGAGGGCCAGATCAATTTTGCATCCACACGTCGGGACAGTTCTTTTTCCTCAAAGGAAGTATGATACCCCACTTCCCTACGTTCCTCCAAAAACTCCTTCAAGCCCTCGATGGGCTCAGAGCTGGTAAAACCAATCGCCGAAAAACCAACGATTTCAGCCAATTCACGAATCCTGGCTTTCCAATTCAATTGTTCCTCTCGCTCCATTCGAAGACCTCCACCTATTTGTCCGCACTCATTCATCGAAATACAGTTTATCTGATGACTCTACGAATGTCTAGCGGAGCTAATTATAAAGTAGAGGGCCTTGAACCATCCTAGTTGTTCAAAGCCCTCTACTTGAAAACGTCTAATTTACTCTGCCTGAGTGAATTGTGATTTAGAAGCTCCACACACTGGACAACTCTCTGGAGCTTCCTCTCCTTCATGAACATATCCACATATTAAGCACTGCCAGTTTTTCATGAAGAAATCCCCTTTCTTGTTACACCTTACACTTTCGAGGATTATTTAGTCGCTCTAAAGTAGGCGTAGGTCATAGGTTCAGCTTTTTGAAGAACTTCCGCATTTATGATTTCACCTAAGAATAGAGTGTGGGTACCAGCGTCAAGTTGACCGATGACCTTTGCTTCCATCGTTGAAACGACATCATCCAGAAGTAAAATTCCTGACTCACCACGATGGACCGATACACCCTCAAATTTATTCACCCCGCGGCCTGAGCGATATCCAAACTTCCTTGCATAGTCTTGCCCCTGCTGATTAAGTACAGAAACTCCAAATATTCCACTATTGGCGATAAGCTCGTGAGTATAGTTATTTTTGTTAATACCAATCGCCACTCGAGGTGGTTCTGAGGTCACTTGAAAACAAGTATTTGCACATTGACCATTATCCACTCCCTCGGAGTGAGCTGTGATGATGAATAAACCATAGGATAAAGCATAGAGTGCCTTTTTAATTGCTGTTTCTTTGTCAAGCTCAAGAGCTTTGATGGGGGAAGTCAGAGCACCCAAACTTACTGATTCCTCTTGCTCCGACTTAATTTCTTGGAAGTGAGTGGAGTCCACACCACAGAGTGGACAAGTATCCGGGGGATTATCACCCTCATGAATATAACCACAGACGTCGCATCTCCATTGTCTAATAATAGCCTTCACCCTCTTTCTAAATCTTTAATTAGCATAAATTGAGTCGTATTTTAAGTCAATATACCCCCGTGCTTTTTTTAATATTTCTTAAAGCAAGCCTTAGATTAGCGGCCCTTAATAAAGCACTTCTATTAGTACTTTATTAGGATCTTACAAACGTTTCTCAGCCTGCTGATTTCTTGAAAACTCTCTATACTCCTTCTCTAAGAATTCTTCATTCATTATGAAGTGATCTCCACTCAAGATAAGAACTTTTCGCACAGTATCTTTAAAGGCCCCAAACTCCCGCCCTGAAATTCCACGATTCCGTGCAAATTCTTCTAACGTCCTCCACTGAAGTTTCTGGTTTCGAGAGAGTATTTTTTGAGCCTCAGACCGAATCCTCTGCTGCACCTGCTCAAAGATCTCTTCATCCTGAGGATCGCGTTGTTTTCCTCCGAAAAAGTCCGCTCGCCAAAGATCCAGAAGGTTGGATAACCTCTCTATTTGATAGGCACGTCCATCCCAGCCCTGTTCCCAGGCGAAGCGCCGCGCTTTCTCCTCGAGTTGTCCAGGCTTACCCTCACCACGCAGTTCTGGCATGAAAAATAGCGTCCCAAGCATGTGATTTTCAATAAGCCAAAGAAGTTCCTTTTCTCCACCTGAATTACCTTGTCCCAGGGCCATTGAAAAACGAAATCGAGGTAGGATCTGTCGTGTCAAACGCCCACTTTCCCTTTCATGACCCAAAAAATGTCTCTTCCCATCGGTTACCCACTTAAACCCGACTTTTCCCGAATTCGATTTCCTGATATGTTTCACTTGAATTACATCAGGATAATGATCTAATCGTGCCCCATGGACTTCTACACATTGCCCATTCCAGCGTTGCAGCTGTTTACCCAGAAGACGAAACTCACCCAGCCTAAACCCCCTATTTCCTGCGACACATTTACCCCAAGCGTAACATTCTCGGCTCGCTGTCTCCCATTTCCCCATATCATGAAATAATCCCGCTAATCTTAAGATCAAGCGAGGAGGGGTATTGCGAACGACATGAAGTGTGTGTTCCAACGCATCTTTAGAATGATATTTGTTTTGTACTAAGCCTTTTAACCGAGCAAGCTCTGGTAAGAAGACTTGCCAGTATCCGATTTCGCCGAGCAGTCGAATACCCGTCACTGGATCATCTAGGGTAAGTATACGACCGAGTTCTTCAGAGATTCTTTCTGCCGCAGTCCCCGCGAGAGCTCCAACTGCCCTCTTAGCCGCTTCTAACGTTTCAGCCTCGATCAACAGGCCATATCTCACACTAAAGCGGACAAGTCTAAGGACTCGAATCGGATCTTCTCTAAAACGTTCATCGGGATTGCCGCAAGCTTTCAATATTTTATTTTTTAAGTCCGTTAATCCACCCAGCGGATCGATATATTCTCCCGTCCGTACCTCTTGATATATGGCATTGATTGTAAAGTCCCGCCTTAAAGCATCCGTCTCGAGGTTTCCACTTAAGGGATTAAAGTCGAGACGCTCTCCATTTTGAAAGACACTTATGGTAGGGTGATTCGCCCCAATACGCAAGGGATGATAACCCCATTCCTTTAATAACTGCTCAAGTTGCTCCAAGGATAGTTCGGTGACTCCATCCACATCCTTTGTCGGACGATCTAACAAAGTATCGCGAACCGCCCCTCCAACAAGATAGAGCGGAGAAATTTTAGATATTTTTTCGACGACCTCTTGCTGGAAAGCATCCATATCTATCCCACCTCATAAAGATTAACGGCTTTATTTTTTCCTCAGTTCGCTTTTTTACTCTTTCATACCTTCTAAGATTTGATTGAAAGCTTAGCTTGTACCAAGGTCTTTCGTAAAAACAAAGAAATGGGACCCCATCGGTCCCATTTAGCAAAGCACA
Source organism: Desulfitobacterium elongatum (assembly GCF_055378975.1). Lineage (NCBI taxonomy): Bacteria > Bacillati > Bacillota > Clostridia > Eubacteriales > Desulfitobacteriaceae > Desulfitobacterium > Desulfitobacterium elongatum. The sequence continues at coordinate 3,290,444 of NZ_AP038772.1, forward strand.
GTAATCTTGGGCCCGATCTTAATCTCCCACGGGCTATCTGGACCCCATTCTCCATCTAGATCAGAGCTCACGGGGCGTTCAGTGATAATCTTCAGTTCTGTAGCCTGGAATTGTTCGATTCGATCGCTCCCCACTTTGCCGCCACCAACAAGTTGAAGTAGCATACGCATCGTATCAGGCCACCCGCTTTGGCGAACTAAGAGAAAATCAAGCTTTCCATCTGTAAGGGAAGCTCTCGGTACTAATTGTTTAAGCCCACCGACCGAAAGTCCGTTTACTGCAAGTAAAAGTAAAGCATCCTCTGAATACTGGTGGCCTTCGAATTCAAATTCTACCCGAAAGGGTCGAAAAGACGGTAATGTTTCAATCCCTTTAAGGTAATAGGCAAGCTGACCTAAGCGATTCTTCACATGAACATCGACCTTAGGAGAGACATCCGTCATGAGCCCCGCACTAAAGACATTCACGAAGTAACGGTCATTGACCATACCTAGATCCATTTCAAACGTGGAGCCGTGAACAATGACTTCGCAAGCTTCCTGGATACTCTTACGAAGGCGCAAAGCATACGCTAAATCATTGGCTGTACCGACCGGTAAAATCCCAAGTGAGGGTCTTTGAGTAAGAGGGATCTTCATAAGCCCATTGACCGCTTGATGAATACTTCCATCCCCACCTGCGATAACCAAACAATCCACATCTTGACACAGAGCGGAAACATGCTCGATATCTTCCGGAGATTTTGCGCGATGGACGCAAACCTCGTAACCACCTTCCTGAAAGATACGAATGGCGGTATCGAGTTGACTTACCAGCTTTCGCCGACCTGCATATGGATTATAGATTAAGCGAAGTTTCTTTTCGTTCATACAACTTGACTCCTTAAGATTATCCCTTAATATCCTTTGTCCAACTGGATATGATTAATCATGTCTTGACGTTCAGGAAAGTTACTTGTGTTCTTGATGAGAACATCGAACATTCTCTTTGTATAACCAGGAGATCTCCCTCCAATATGCGGAGTCAAGAAAACATTTTCCATGGTCCAAAAGGGACTGGACTCAGAGAGCGGCTCATTTACGAACACGTCAAGAGCAGCACCACGTAGTTTTCCGCACTTCAAGGCTTCAAGTAAGGCCTCTTCATCAACGACCGGTCCTCTAGCTACGTTGATAAAGTATGCCCCTTCCTTCATTTGACTAAACCGCTCTGCATCGAAAAAGTTTTCGGTCTCCTGTGTCAGTGGGAGAATCGCGACGACAACATCACTGATTTCCAAAAAGTGAGGGAGCTCCCCTAACGCGCCCATACGATCATAAGACGGATGACTTTCTCCGCTTCGTGAGATGCCTAAAACGGTCATTCCAAAAGCACGGCACTTCTCGGCAACAGCTTCCCCGATCGCCCCAGCGCCCACGATACATACTGTTTTTTCATACATTTCTTCAACCCGAAGTTTTGCACTCCAGATTTTTTGATCTTGCTGGTGCATGACCTGCCGACCCTGGCGCAAAAGGTTGAGCATACTCCAGATGACATGCTCCGACATTTGAATGGCATGGGCTCCCCGTACATTCGTTAAGAGTATGTTCTTCTCAGCGAGTTTTGTCAGAGGTAAACGATCGACACCGGCACTCATGGCCTGAATCCACTGTATATTAGGATAAAGTTCGAGTGTCTTTTCTGTCACATCCCAACCATACGTTAACAAAGCCTCAACTTGCGAATCTGGTTCACTAAACGCCTTCACGGTTTCAATTTCCAAATCAGGGCGTGCACTCTTGAGCTGCTCCATCTGTTTTTCCGATAAAGGCATCGAGCTAATCAACTTCATCTCTTTATCCCTCTTTTCAGTTTATTTCAGATTTTCCGGATTCAACCCGTCAAGCTCCGGTATCACAAACCTTCCATCCTTGCGAATAAGAACATCATCGAAGTAAATTTCTCCGCCCCCAAATTCTGGTCGTTGTATGCAGACCAAATCCCAGTGAATCGCCGATTTATTTCCATTGTTGCAGGTATCATAGCAATTTCCTGGAGTAAAGTGGAAGCTCCCGTCGATTTTCTCATCGAAGAGAGTATCCTTCATTGGGGTCAAAATGTAGGGATTCACCCCAATCGCAAATTCCCCCACATAACGTGCTCCTTCGTCCGTATTGAAAACATCTTCAATTCGCTCGGTATCATTAGCCGTCGCCTTAATAATCTTTCCATCCTTAAATTCCAAGACGATCGATTCATAGGTGAACCCTTGATAGAGAGCTGGAGTATTGTAAGAAATCCGACCATTGACTGATTCCCGAAGAGGAGCAGAGAAAATTTCCCCATCCGGAATGTTCAAGTGTCCATCACACTTAATCGCTGGCATCCCCTTAATCGAAAAGGTCAGATCCGTTCCTGGTCCAGTGATACGCACCTTATCCGTACGCTCCATCAAATCAACTAAAGGATCCATGGCCACTGACATTTTACTATAGTCAAGATTACACACATTAAAGTAGAAGTCCTCAAAGCCTTCGATACTCATATTGGCCAGCTGTGCCATAGACGCATTGGGGTAGCGCATAACTACCCAGCGCGTATGAGGAACACGTTGCTCAGAGTGGACAGGCTTAAGATAATGCGTTTGATAAATACTCATTTTCTCTGACGGAATATCGGCATGTTCATTCGCATTTTCCCCTGCTCGTATCCCGACATAAGCTTGCATGTCCTTCATTCGTGCCAAGTCCCATTGTGCCATGGACTCCGCTTGTTCGATTGTGATTCCTTTTAAAACTTCGCGCAGTAAGGTATGATTATTGATAGCTAGAAAAGGAACCCCGCCAGCCTGATAAGCATATCTCACCAAAGCCTGAGCGAGAGGAATCTCTAAGCCATTGACATCAATTAAGACTTTCTCTCCTGACTTCAATCCGATAGCATAGTTAATAATTGATTCTGCTAATTTCTCTACACGTGGGTCTTTCAAGGCGAATCCTTCTTTCTCTGGTTAATTCTTAAAATTTCTAAGCATCTTAGATAAAACCCTTAAGCCTATCTTTCCAGTCTTTGAGAACTGTGAAACATATTCTTTCTCTTATACTCTAGATAATTCCTTCAATTTTTAAAAAAATTATTAAGAAAACTAACTTCATATAATTTTTGACTTCCTGTTAAGGTCTAGTTATAAGTAAAAATCTTGAGTGATTTTAATGACGAAAGGGGAAGCGCATTCCTCCCCAACGTATTTCTTTGAAGTTGGGGTATCCCGCGCAACGAACGATGAACAGTAAGTGTGACCTTTGGACCTACACCCTTCAACCGCAGGATGAAGGAAAAAAATATCAAGATATTTTAGAAAAGAAATTCCACTTTTCGCACAACCTTTTACAAAAGCTAAAGCAAGGCGAACGTGTCTGGGTGAATGATAAGTTCACCTTTCTGAGCACTAGGGGCAGTTCTGGGGAAATACTCACAATCCAACTCCAAACTCAAGAATCGATTAGCATCCCGGGTGAGAATCTTCCCCTTGATATCCTCTATGAAGACGACCATATCCTCGCTGTCAACAAGCCTGCTGGACAGGTTGTCCATCCCACGCCCCGTTATCCGACAGGCACGATGGGCAACGCAGTGGTAGGGTATTGGTTATCCAAAGGAGAAGCCCACCCCTTCCGTCCGATTCATCGGATCGACCGCAACACTTCTGGAGTCGTCATCATTGCCAAAAATCAATTTGCACATCAACAAATCGCTTGGCAACTCGAGCACTATCAGATTCATAAACGCTACCTTGGTTTCGTCGAAGGGCAAGTGTGCGAAGACGAAGGGAATATTGAAGCTCCCATAGGTCTCGTCCCCGGGAGTTTTATCAAAAGGCAGATATCCCCCGAAGGCTTATCTGCAGTGACACGTTTTCGCGTACTTAAACGCTTTCAGGAGGCCTCTCTACTAGAATTCATTCTAGAGACAGGCCGTACTCATCAGATCCGTGTCCACTGCCAGGCCCTAGGACATCCCCTCCTCGGCGATGACCTCTACGGAGGAGCCTTAACGCGAATTAACCGTCAAGCACTCCATTCCTTTATGTATGAGTTTCTTCACCCTATAACGGGTAACAAGATAACGATCCGTGCCCCGTGGCCTGAGGATCTTCGCAAACTTTTACGGACCCTTGCCCCTCAACGTGCCCCCTGATTATGACTATGACCTAACTCAGATAGTTCAGAGGTGCAGTAAGGACACCGTGTAGCCTCTTTATTGATTTCAGTATAACAATACCTACATAGCTTGGTTTTGGGTGACTCAGGTTCAACTGCTTCTTCCTCTTTCTTCTTTGTGAAGCGGCTAAGTTGCTTAATCACTAAGAATATGCAGAATGCTACGATAAGAAAATCAATGATATTGTTAATGAAGATACCATAATTCACTGTTGCTACGCCAGCTTCTTTCGCCTCGGCGAGGGTTTTGTAATGCCCAGTTCCTAAAGCAATAAAAAGATTAGAAAAATCCACTTTACCCATCAGCATACCCACTAAAGGCATAATGATGTCATACACGAGAGAGGTGACGATCTTCCCAAAAGCAGCTCCGATAACCACACCAATAGCTAAATCTATGATATTCCCCTTTATCGCAAAGTCTCTAAATTCTTTCCACAATCAAAATCATTCTCCTTGCATTTTATTTATAAGTTCAGATATTATTATTACTCAGCCTGTCCAGCTTGTCAAAACAGTTATTTGTATCTTACAGTGAAATTCGATTTCTTTCTATATTTCCCTATTCTTAACCAGTGAACTCTTTTACGAGCTTGAGAAAAAGCTCTTTTTCTTTATTAACATTTTCATGAACGAAGTGGAGAATAGAAGATATAATAGAACTATATCATTAGCAAATTATTTAGAATATTACAAATAATACAAGCGGGTATGGGGAGGTCTTTAATATGACTAAATTATTGAAAGTCTGCGCTAATGGAATTGCCTACCTCTATTCGGGGGTCGTCCTTGCAGCCTTCGCAGCAACCGGATTTATGGCGTTGGCCTCTGTCGCCATCGTATGTGCAGGAATCTTTGGGTTTATGGGGTAAATAACTCCTCCTTTCCTGTCTAGACCTTAAAAGGGCTGTCAATTTTGACAGCCTTTTTTCTGTAACTGCTATGTGCAAGTCTCGTTGTAAGGGATAAAAATTCTTCAAATGTACACACTATTTTAAGCATCGTCGGGAGGGGTTAACATGTGGAAAAGATTAATTTTGGGCTGTGGAATTTTATTAGTTGGCCTATACATATTGTTTCAAATCGGTTATGTCGCGACCTCAGGACCAAGGTTTTGCGCTCGCTGTCACGAGGTTAAGGAATATGTAACCTCATGGGAGACCTCCGTGCACAAAGAGGTTACATGTCTTGAATGCCATCAACCGAGAGGTGAATTAGGAAAGTTCCACGCCAAAGCCAGAGGATTGAACTATGTCTTCCAACATTTCAGTGGAGATTATACTATACCTACTTCTGCAGTAATTTCTAGTCGTGGTTGTATTGAGTGTCATTTAGGTGATAGAAAACCCTTCCCCAATGCAGTTCGATTAAAAAATACTTCGAAGGTCAATCACTACGAAATTATTAAAAACTCCCAGTCCTGTTTAGAGTGCCATAGAGACTCAGGGCATGCAATCGATATATATATCACTCCAGAGTTGAAAGGGGCAAAGTCTTAAGGCACTTAGTTTTATATATTTAGTATAATTCAAAAGCCAGGCCATATTTACGATCGAAAATATGGCCTGGCTTTCACTATGTTTTAGATATTTTAGTGGATAATAACTTCATTATCAGCAAATGGGTTTCTGCGTTCCGCTAATGAGTATAAATATGGATATTCCCTGTTTAAATGATTCATATAATAGGTCCATTCGCTAACCAAAAGCTTATACGCACGTTCGATATCTCCCGATATGTGTTCACTATCCTTCTCTTGTATGATGAGTAGGTCCCCTCTATTATCAAGCTCATCGGCTATATGGTATATAGCCCATAGCATATCCGTAAAAGCATCATGTTCCATAAGATTAGGATTTTCGAATACTTTCAGCATATAGCTTTTACGATCAATGAGATAACATTTTAATGACTCCAAGTTACCCTTACGACTATCTGCCTTAACTTGAAAATCATTGATGATTTTGCGCATTTTATGTGAGTTTATATCAGACCAATTCGGATTATTGTTGAGTTCTTTTTTGAGTTGATCAAAATTAACGATGAATTCAGATAAGTTCTTAATAAGCGTAATACCAAATTCAGTGTAGAACGTGCTTATAATTAGATCCATTTTTTTAACTTTAAGTTGTTTCTCTCTTATGTTCAGAATCTCATCTAGGATTAACGTGACAAGTAAAACCTGCACCGGAACAAACGCCATATCTTGGAGGAAATAAAATTCTGTATTTCTACTATCGTTAAATAACGCGATTTGAATAAGGTAAATTGCAATAGATAAGCCGAGTAAAATGGTTCCGAGTACTATTTTCCCTTTAAAAATTCGCATAGTATTCACCACCTTGCTTAGATATAAGTCTTATTATGAATATAACCTCAAATTTCATCAATCTCAAGAGAATTTACAATAAAGTCATATCACGCTAGTTTGGAATATAATACCATAGATATGAGAGGAGGTGTGACATTGCAAGATTATAAGCGAGTTGAAGATATGAACTACTTCGAACTCTTGGCTTGGCTAGGTATAGGAAGCTCTCATCCCGGAGGTTTCCCAGCCACAAAACAGAATCTCGACGCAATGCAAGTGACAGCCGAGGAATTCGTGCTTGACGCAGGTTGTGGTAGCGGACTGACCGCATGTCACGTCGCCAAAACGATTGGCTGCAAAATCATCGGAGTCGATATTAGCCCAGAAATGATTGAAAAAGCAAGTTTAAGAGCCGAGAAAGAGGGCGTCTCTCATTTAGTTGAGTTTAGGGTCGCCGATGTCTATAATCTGCCCTTTCCTGATAACCACTTTGACCTAGTCATGGCAGAATCTATCACCGTCTTCCTAGATAAAGTCAAAGTGTATCGGGAGTTTCATCGGGTCCTCAAACCCGAGGGCAGAGTTGCAGACCTAGAAATGGCTCTGCAAGCAGAATTGCCCGATCATCTTAGAACCCAACTCGAAGTATGCTTTGGTTCAGGCACAAATCCCTTGCCCTTTGACGAATGGCATGAGGCTTTGGTGCAAGCTGGATTTCAAGATGTAGAAATTAAGAATCCCCAACCACTAAAGAGTAATAACGGTAACGTAATCCTCAATGAACTCAAAAAAGACTGGCTCTTGATTTATAATCTTGCGAACAAAGCCTCTAGCCAGCCTGGCTTACTCACAAGGTTGCAAAAAAATGCCGGTTTTATGAAAAGATACCAAGGATACTTTGGATTCGGACTCATTTATGGGCGAAAACCTACTCCACCACCGGCACCTAAGAAATTGAGCTTCAAAGAAAGGATTCTGCAGCTATTTCTTCGTAAGCCCGCAACTTAAGCGGGCTTTACTCATACAAAAATCCAGGCTATCTCATATAAGACAGCCTGGATTTTTTTCTTTCATTGGCCTTTATTCTTTTTTCTAATCGAACTTATTTATCTCGATAAGCTATCAATTACTTTTTTATAGAATCTGTACCCCTGCTTGTTAGGACAGCCGTAATCCACTAATACTTTATTTCCATCTAATATTCCCCAGGAACTTGTAGCCCTAATATCCACTTTAGAGAGGTAATATTTTTGGCATAAGTCCAAAATATCTTGGTAGAAAGTTACACTTCCACAAAATATCATAAGACTATTCAAATACTCTGTATCATCCTTTATTGGAATAGCTCTCTTAGCTATCATTAATTCAGGTTTTAATTTAAGAATAGGACATAAATATTTTTTGAAACGATCCTCAGCGTTTTCATAGATATAATTTTCAAGTTTATTCTGATACAATCCAAATGAGTTTTTAGGTATTTTTATAACTGAGTCATCATCTAGGGCGAACACCATTCTAGCAGCGCCTTCGCCTAAATATTGGTATAATTTTGACATTTTTTTTACTTAAAGATTTTATTTTTATTAAATCATCATCGTACATGATCTCAGTACCTCCATTAAGCCTTCAACTTTTTTCAAAACCATGCCGCTCATAATATAAGAAAAAATAATCCTTAAGTATCTAGGGTTTGATACCATATCAAACCCTATTTTTTTAGTTAATCTCTACATTACCCTAATGTCTTCTGTAACTGCTATGGTGTCTCTTGTAACTGCTGTGATGTTTTTTATCACTGCTGTGATGCCTCTTATGACTGCTGTGATGTCTCTTATCACTGCTGTGATGTCTCTTATCACTGCTGTGATGTCTGTTTCTAGGGCTCATTCTAACACCTCCTCTGTATAGGATATGTATTACATAAGCTTGTTGTTACGTCCTAAATCAAGCCAAGACTCTCATATTATTCTTATGTGCTTACTATACTGTGAGCATTTTTTCCTGATGCCTATAATAACTAAAGGTTAAAAAATTCATCTCTTGTAAATCTTACAAGAGATGAATTTTCAGGGTGGCTATGTTCGCAAAAAACGAGGGGCGTGGCCCCTCGTTTAAATTTTAAATATTAATATTTTTCACTAACATCTTACTAATTCCCCAACCTACTCTAGTAGTTAGTTCCTGGCTACATAGTGCGTGTGCAGTAGATGATGTGATTTATGCCCACCCGGTTTTTCAAGATACTCTTCATATATCTTTTTAATCTCGGGATTCTCATGAGATTTTCTCTTTACTGCTTGTCTATCTAAAGTGTAAATGCCAGCGCTTCTCAAGCGACTGACTTCTTCGGTCTTTGATTTATCTAGGATAATAGGTTGACCTCCACCGTTGATACACCCGCCTGGACAACCCATGACTTCTACGAAATGGTAGCTTACTTCTCCATCTCTAATCTTATCAAGAAGCTTTGAAGCATTACTGGTACCATGAGCAATCGCTACTTTTACATCTAACCCATTGATATTTACTGAGGCTTCTTTTATTCCCTCTAAACCACGGACTGCAGTATATTCAATTGCCTGAAGATCTTCACCTGTTAGAATATCAGCGACCGTACGTAGGGCTGCTTCCATTACGCCCCCTGTATTAGCAAATATCACTCCAGCGCCGGTTGATTCGCCCAACATATCATCATAGCTACTATCAGAGAGCCCCTTAAAGTCTATACCCGCCTGTTTGATCATCCTGGCTAATTCCCGAGTCGTAATAACAACGTCGACATCCTTCAGCCCATCCACAACGAGCTCTTCTCTATCGGCTTCAAACTTTTTAGCCGTACAGGGCATGACAGAAACTACAAATACCTTTTTGGGATCAATTCCTGCTTTTTGAGGATAATACGATTTAGCAACTGCTCCAAACATTTGCTGTGGCGATTTGCAGCTTGAGAGATTATCAAGAAAATCTGCGTAATTGTGCTCACAGAATTTGATCCATCCTGGAGAACAAGAAGTAATAAGAGGCAACTTACCCCCGTTATTTATCCTGTTAAGAAGCTCTGTGCCTTCCTCCATAATCGTGAGGTCAGCGCTAAAATTAGTGTCGAATACCTTGTCAAAGCCTAACATCTTGAGTGCAGTGACCATCTTCCCTTTGACATTCGTTCCTACAGGCAATCCAAATTCTTCACCCAAAGCGATTCTGACTGCAGGTGCAGTTTGGACTACGACATGAAGCTCTGGGTCTTCAAGAGCATTCCACACCTTCTCAGTATCATCTCGTTCCTGAAGCGCCCCGACTGGGCAAATCTTAATACATTGTCCACAGTTAATACAGGAACGTTCTGAAAGCTTCTCCTCATAGGGAGTGGTCACAATGGTATGCGGTCCTCTATAGGCAAGGTCTATAGCACTCACCTTCTGAACATTTGAGCATACGTTGACACATCGGCCACATAGCACACACTTGCTAGTATCTCTAACCACTGCACCGGATTTATCCATCTCTGCACGAGCTGCTTTCTTCTCATAGTAAACAGTAGTGATTCCCATCTCATCCGAAAGCTTTTGAAGTTCACACTTCTGGTTTCTTGCACAAGATAGACATTCCCGATTATGATTCGCCAATATAAGCTCCAGAATATCCTTCCTTGTCTCTCTGACTAGCTTACTAGCGGTTTTCACCACTATCCCCTCATCAACGTAAGTTATGCAGGCAGGGTGTAGACCCCTCCAACCTTCAACCTCAACGACACATATTCTACAAGAGCCCATTTCGTGAAGTCCTTGCATATAACAAAGTGTAGGGATATGAATATTCAATTCCTTAGCTGCTTGCATTATTGTAGAACCTTTGGGAACAGATACATCCATTCCATCAATCTTTAGGTTAATCATATCCATCCTTATTTTACCCCCTTACCACTCATGTTGCATTTTCCGCTTGGACAATAACCTTCGATGTGTGCTTCAAACTCGTCAGCAAAATGCTTCAATAAGGTGGTCACGGGAACTGGAGCGCTCTGCCCCAAACCGCAGAAACTCGTGTTTCTCATCATCTGTGCTAATCTCTTTAAGCGCTGGATATCTTCTGCAGTACCTCTGCCTTCAGTCAACTTCTCAAGGAGTTCTACCATTCTCTGATTACCCTCCCTGCAAGGAGTACACTTTCCGCAGGATTCCTCTTCGAAGAACTCCATCACGGCTTTAAGGTAATCCACGACACAGTGACGATCATCTACGACCAAGACTGCACCTGAGCCGAGTGATAATCCATTTTTCCTTAGGTCGTTATAACAGATCTTTGTATCCAGCAAACTCTCAGGGAAACAAGATCCGCTCGATCCACCCAAGTGTACGAATTTTAGCTTTCTGCCATTGGCGATCCCGCCGCCGATATCATAAATCAGTTCTCTGAGCGTCGTGCCAAAAGGAACTTCATAGGTTCCTCTATTGACGACATTACCAGAAAGACACATCAATTTGGTACCGCCGCTGAATTCTGTCCCCAGCGAAAGGAACTTTTCCCCACCTTCTTTGACGATCCAGGGAATACAAGCATAGGTTTCTACGTTGTTGAGTACCGTAGGCTTCATGTTTAAGCCCGCGTTTTTAATATAGGGTGGCTTACGTCTCGGTCTACCCGTTTTTCCTTCGATCGACTCAACCAGTGCGGTATTTTCTCCACACACATAGGCTCCTGCACCGGAGACGACAGTAATATCAAAATCCAACCCGGTACCAAGAATATTTGCTCCAAGGTAACCGGCTTTCTTAGCATTCTCAATGGCACTTCTGAGTGTCCTTTGGATGGCAGGATATTCTCCTCTGCAATAGATGTACCCTTCCTTTGCTCCAAAGATAAAAGCACCGATCGTCATCCCTTCAATTAGCTCGAGCGGATCTTCGGCCATAATGTGCCTATCCTTGAAGGTTCCTGGTTCTCCTTCGTCAGCATTACATACCATATACTTGAGGCCTTTTTCCAGAGGTATAGCGTAGGCCTGTTCCCATTTGATTCCTGTCGGATAGGCTGCGCCCCCTCGACCAAAAAGATAAGCCTTCTTGATTTCCTCGATAATATCGACAGGGTTCATCGTAATAGCTTTCTTAAGCCCCTCATAGCCCCCAGCAGCAATATACTCCTCCACGGATTCTGGCTTAATCTTGCCAAATCTTGAGCTTAAAATTTTAGTACTTTCCATTAGTTAAGCCCCTCCCTGTAAGAGTTGATGATATCCTTAAGCAGCTCTTGCGTCAGATTGCCGTAGACTTTTTCCCCAATTTTGATGGCAGGAGCAATATCACAGGCTCCGAAGCAACTGCAATGCTCTAAAGTGAACAAGCCATCCTTAGTGGTCTCACCAGGCATAATACCAAGCTCTTTTTCTAACATGACTACGATACTCTCTGAACCCGACACATGGCAGGGACCGCTTTTGCAAACTTCGATGAGGTTTTTTCCTCTCGGTACGTTATCAAACATCGCATAAAAGGTAATGACTCCATAAACCTTGCTCATCGGCAAATCAAGTTCTTTGGCAACATACTCGACCCATTCATGAGGCAAATAATTCTTCCCAGAAAGCTGTTGTAACTCTAACATGATTTGAATAAGGTTTTCGCCTGAGTTGCCGAATTTCTTTAGAACCTCTTGCACTTTTTCCATTCTGACTCCCCTTTATTGCTATATCGTTTTCTGAAACGTTGTTTCAAAAGTATCTCGCATGATCGATTTTAACGTTTTGTGCGAAAAATTACAAGCTCTCTAGAATAAGTTTATATTTTCAATTTAAACAAAAATTCTTTATTCTTTTGTCTTACCCTGTTAGCCCTCAATTCCTTGATACATCAGGGTTCTGGAGTTTTTTTGTTGGAATATTTCAAAAAAATAGTTATAGACTTTTAGAAATTTTTTGATTATACTGAAAATGTAGATTCTACCTTTTATAAACCTGAATGTTTATCCAAAGGTATGAGATTCCGCTCTGAAATTATTACATAGGATCATAGGATTGGAGGAGTTGAAAATGGGGGATATGGAATTTAGAGCTTACGACAATAAGCAAAGAATGTTGGTTTACGACAAGGATTTATGGCTGCCACTTGGATTGAAAAAGTTAGGGCATAAAGAATACCCGGTAAGCATCACAAACACAGGGATCCATTACACCCTTAATTGTATCTCGAATCATTATGAAAATGACTGGGAAGAAGATGTGGTCAGTATTCTCGGTATAGAGATTATGCAGGCTACTGATTCTTATGACTTTGAAGAGCCAGGAAGAAAAATCTATAGTGATGATATTATCTCCTTTTACCAAGATAGCACTCCCAATGTTTCCGATGATCAAAGAATCCTAGGGCGGATTAAATATAGCGAGCAAGCTCACGATTGGATTGTTGTTGACCAAGGTGAGCAATTCATTAAAATGTTGAGCAAGGTTGTACAACCCAAAGTGGTCGGAAATCGGTTCGATAACCCTGATTTACTGGGAAGTGAAATTTGCATTACAAACTAGAATTAAATCCAATAAAACGTTGAACACAAAGCAATACCCGCTCTTTGAGCGGGTATTGCTTTGCCTATGGATCCAGGTGGCACCTAGAATAACTATTAACCTATTTTTGGCTATCTTTATATCTGATTGGGACATGTGTCGCATCACAAAAAGGTTTGTTGCTGGATTCTCCACAGCGACAAAGAGCAACTCTATTTCTCACTTCATAAGTGAATCCCTCTGACGATTCTATCGGGATATTTCCTTTAACAAAAATTGGGCCACTGACTCTTCTTTCGGGATCTTGGAGTATTTCGATCGAAGGCTCGTATTCAGGTTCGAATAAATTCCCTTCCTTATCCATGGCGACAAGTCTGCCGGCAGGGCAATCACTCGCTGCTTTAATAGCCTCTTCTCTGTATATTGAATTATCCGATTTTTCAGTGAGTTCCCAGACATCCCCATGTTCTTGATGACAGAACCTAGCGAAGGCACACCGCTCATCATCCAAGAGGTCTAGATCAGGCCCTTCCAGCTTAAAAGCCCTCTCTAAATACGGTGCTCTCGAGGCCGTCTCAGTTCCATCAAATCCGGTCTCTTCATGAGAGCCGTCACAAAAAGGTTGATTTTTGGACTTTCCGCAGCGGCAGAGAGCATATTGTTCAGCTTGAGGGAATTGACGTCCCTCAAAATATTCATATCCATGACCCTTGGGGACTATGATTTGTTCGGACAAGGGTACATTTCCCGTAATAATATAAGGGCCATTTTTTAAAATTTGAATTTTACATTCGTGTTTATTGACCTTGGACATAACAAACCTCACCCTTCGTTAACTTTCTAAGCTATTATTTCATTTTCCTACAGCTCACATACAATATTCCACTTCTTTCTAGGTGATTCCTCCTTTATAGACAAAGTTCTAGTACGGATCCCCCTATCTCAGAACAAGTAGAAAGCTGCCCTGGCGCAAATTATATTGCGTAAAAGGCAGCTGGCGTTTTATCCCTTCCCCTTTTCAACCACTCTTTCTTTAAGGGTCACCTTAATCACATCACCTGGCTGTTTGCCGATTTTTGCTCTGATATCTTTTCTAATTCCGATGATATGGCAAGGCGTCTTCATCTTTACAAGGCTACCCTCGTAAAGCTCACCATCAAAAGTTGACGTCACCGGAACTCGCCCTTTCCCGAACTCGGCCTTGACATCAAAGGGGATTTCTATATATGCACCATCAATATCTGGAACCTTCTTTATTTCCGCTTCAAATTCATAGACTTTACTCATAATCTACCTTCTTGTATGCTAGACTATATTGCTTGGATGCAAGCTTAAACCTCGAGTTCAAAAAGCTTGCCCATAAATTCCTTCACAAAATATCGTTTCCCCTTTTGAATTATAGTATGTCCTTCCCTTTCAAGAAGTAGCTTTTGTCCCTCTATACCATCGGGATACTTTTCATTGAGTTCGCCATCTTTTTTAAGAGTTCTCCAGTAAGGCGTTTCGTCAACTCCACGTTCAGGCGATGCGTTTGCTGCAATATTCATAAATATCCCTGCGGTTAGGGGACAAGTATAATCCGCCTCATACTTTTGGGCTAAGTAATTTCTGACATAGTCTGAAGTTATCACTTTACCCAGGGGAACTTTCTTCATGATCTCATCGTAAGCCAATGGAGGAGCGATCAACATTTTGGTACCGCCATAACGCATAACGGCTTTTGGATCAGTTACTTCTATGATTTTCGGCATATCTTTACTATCTTGTAATTTCTCATTAAAGGATTTTTTAGCCATTTGTATCCCCTTTTTTGTTCTTTACTAAACAAGTTTATATCGGATAATCTTCCATTGGATTTTAGCGCATATCCCTTTCCGTATAATAAGCAATCGCTACAGTGCCTGGCCCTACATGTAAGCCAATAACTGGCCCGATATCAGAGATATCTATATCTACCTTTAGCTTATCCCTTATCATTTGGGAAAGATCTTTAGCTTCTTTCAAGCAATTAATATGTAAAACCGCAATTTCTCCTAAACCGTACTGCTTAATATCCTGTAGCATTCTTTCAACCATAGTCAGCACAGCTTTTTCCTTCATCCTAACCTTTGCCAGAATAGATGTCTTACCCTCCTCGACGGTCAAAATGGGGATAATCTTAAAGAGATTCCCGATTAACGCACCTGCACCGCCAATTCGCCCACCCTTTTTCAAATATTCCAGATTGTCGGGGATAAATAAAAATCGACTTCTTTTGATATTTTCCAGCGCAGCTTCTTTAACCTGATCTAATTCCTTACCTTCTCTCGCTGCTCGGGCAGCCTGAATCACTGCGAAACCCAATTGCATGCAGTTGGATCTAGAATCGACGATTTCAATCTTAGCATCCGGATACTTTTCTAAGACCATCTCCTTGGCGATTTTCCCTGTCGCAAAAGTCCCGCTCATATCAGAGGATAGGAAGATACAACACAGACTTTCTCCCCTCTCGACCGCACTGATCATTTCATAGTACAATTCTCCGATCGCTGGTTGTGAAGAGGTTGGAATTCCTTTTGTAGCCATCATCTCATAAAAGCTCTCATTGTCTATATCCATTTCTCTCATACTGCTATCGCCAAAGGAAATATTCAGAGATACCATTCTAATGCTTAGCTCTTTTCGAATTGCTTCAGTCAAATAGCTGGTGCTATCTGTTAAGATTTGTACTGCCATTTAATCATCTCTCTTTCAAATTTTACTACGTTTAGCCCACAATCTTAACTGCATTTTCCTTTAGCTTTGTGACGAACTCTACGATCTGCTTTTGTTTTGAGATTTCAAACTGCTTGACAAAGCGTTTATTACCTTCATTTTAACATATAAGCCAACCTATGTCGTTTCAGGAAAACAAAAGCAGCTCAGCCGATTCAAAAATTAGGCTGGTTCCATTATAGCCAACCCCTTAAATTACCTATCACAAAAATAATTCAGGTTCTCTTCGACTAGCACAATCCTTTTCTAATTCCTGTTTATGTCTTAAATAATCCTTATCATCATAATACTTTGCATGGGTAGGACATTTTTTTATGCAAGCACAGCATTTAATACATATTCCATTTAATTTAGAAACATCATTAAAATCAATGGAGCCCATTGGACAGAAATTTGCGCAAACTTTGCAATTGGTACAATTACTATTTGTTTTTGGAGTAACCTTTCTAATATCAACTGAGCTACCATTTTTATCTTTAGGCATATAATATTTTCTATAAGGTTTATTCCCAGTGACATCGACCGATTGAATAATTTCAACTTGAGCTATTATTTTTTTATAAATTTGCTTGCTAAAATCACCTACTATGACCATATCCTTTTCATCCGGTCGGTTTTTGGCAAGGGTTTCAGAAAATGCGTGTTCTCCTATAAACGCTCCTCCTGCAATCACTTTAAAACCGTTTAATTCAAGTATATCTTTTAACTCTATTAAAGCGTCATCATAATTTCTGTTTCCATAAACAACTACAGGAATAGCCATTGCCCCATTACCCTTAATTGAATTTAAATAGTTTAGTAATATATTAGGCACTCTTCCTGCATAAACAGGAACTCCGATGATGACAACATCTTCTTCCTGATAAGAAATTTCTTCTTTTCTAACTGCCGGTAAAGTAAAATCAATACTATTAAAAGTAAATTTGCGATCACAATTTTCTATAATTCCTTTTGCTATATCAGATACTACTTTTTTTGTTGTACCCGTTGCAGAAAAATAGAGTGCATTTATTCTTTTTTTCATGTTTATTACCTCCTTTGAGGCTGTACCTCTTAGTTATAAATTTTCGGTATTAGCTAGAAATTTCCTTCTTATAGGAAATTATACCGAAAAATTAAACACTGAAAGACAGCCCAGCCGATTTATAAATTCGGTTGGGCCGCGGTTATTCCCTCACCTTCAAGATTTGTTTCCTTTTCCAGTAGAATATCAGCATAAGTAGAGCGGCAACGAGAGCCATGATTGAACCAAAGTAAAACGGTGCTCTGTTATTAACGTTATCATAGAGAAGACCCGCAATTACACTGGCTGGGAGGAGCGTTATTCCTACAAGACAATTGTACAGCCCAAGACCTGTACCTTTCTTATTTTTATCGATAAGGTCAGAAACCAAAGCCTTCTGGACTCCATCCGTCGCTGCACTATAAAGGCCGTATAAAGCAAAGAGTAGGATAAGAACACCTTGGCTGTTCGTCCTTCCAAAACCGAAGTATATAATTGAATAGAGTAAATACCCGAAGATGATGAGTCTTTCTCGGCCAATTTTATCCGATAATATCCCGGCGGGAACAGCGAATATCACTGAAACGGCATTGAATATTAGATAGATAATGGGGATAAACGCATCCTGAATTCCTATATCACTAGCTTTGATCAACAACAAGGCATCTGTCGAATTCCCTAGTGTAAATATAAAAACAATCCCTAGAAAAGCATAATATTTTGGAGAAAAGTCCTTAAAAGAAATTTTACCTAGGAGTTCCGCTTTATCTTTCTTTGCTTCTCTCACAAAGAAGATAATTGAAAACAGACCTAATAATCCAGGGATTGCTGCAAAAATAAATACCTTACGATAATCACCAGGAAATAGTAATAATATGCCCGCAGCTAAAAGTGGCCCAAGAATTGCTCCACTATTATCCATCGCTTTATGAAAACCAAAACTCCTCCCCTTTTCGTTCTCAGCTGAGGAGCCAGCAATTAAGCTATCTCGCGGAGCAGTTCTTATCCCTTTCCCGACCCTTTCAGTGAATCTGACCATCAGCACCTGCAGCGGAGATGTAACCATGGAAAACAAGGGAGATAGTATCGCTGTAAACGCATACCCTATGATCATAAAAGGCTTGTTTCTGCCAATTTTGTCACTCCACCAGCCAGATATAGCTTTAAGCACGGAGGCAGTGCTTTCCGCAATTCCTTCAATGAGAGAAAGCTCTGTTTTCGTTGCTCCTAAAGTCATTAGAAACAGCGGCATAATCGCATAGATCATTTTTGTTGTTGTATCCGTTAAAAAGCTGGTAATTCCGACGAAGAAAATATTATGATCTAGTCCCAGAATCCTTTTTCCCTTCCCTTTATTCTCATGATTGAATGCTTCAGAGTTGTTATCATTCATGTTGAATCCACCCTCACTCAATTCAATTCCAGCGTGTTTTATTCATTATGTTGATAAACCAGTTTACTATACCTTTCAAAGGCGTTCTTTATCTGCTCTTGGATTCCCTTAGCGAAATTTCTCTCTGAAGAATGAAAGATATCCCTTGCTTCAATCTTGTTATACCAGGATATCAGCTTCTGAAGCTCCTCCTCTTCCTCTTCAAGCTCAGCAAAGGTGAACTTTTCTATTGAGATTTCCTTTTCAATTTCTTTTAAATATTCCTCACATTCACTAATGCATTCCTTATACTCTTCATCTCTAATCGTGTTAAAGTTCAGCATTACTTTTTCTTCATATCTCTCTTCAACACATACGCTTTCCATCAGGAGCGCATCTCCACTGTTTATTTCAATTTCTTGTGCTATTTTCTGTAGAGCAGAGTAATTAATCTCATTGTAAGGCAAAATCCACATTGATTGTTGAACGTTCACTGCCCCTAATTTTTTGAGGCCCCTCCAGGTTGCTACTCGATATCTTGAGGGTTCCGTAGGTAGATTATAATTTAACACTAGCCATTTTCTTTTTTCCATACATACACTTCCTCTGTAATATCCGTTACATGAATATTATCATATTGTAATATCCGTTACAATAGATTATCATAAAAAAACCCGCCTTATGCGAGTTTAAACTAACTTTTCTATTACGGTCCCCTCTGTCGAATGTCCAGAAGTAATCCGAGTTATTATCTTTATAACTGTGGTATCCATAGATGCTTCATTCTTCAATCGAGTAGCTGGTATCCAAAAACTAAGGACCCTTCCCCTATTCCTTTTCAGGTATGAACTAATAATTTGCGCCTCATCAATATCCTGCTGTGACAAATTATGAGGTTCACTTTTATTCGTCACAAACGTATCCCGGATCAATCTTTTGAGGAACTGACTAGACTCTAGACTATTGCCCGTTTCTCTATTAAATACTTTTCCATAAAGTAGCTTGTTCCCTTTGATCAGGAACAATTTTGCAAATTCAGAGTCGATGAATTCAACTGCCAAGATATTCTTATTCTTACTCGATGATTGAACTAATCGCTGCTTTCCTATGACATGTCGAAGTCCTAGATAATACTCCCTGTATTGAGCCGCCTTCTCAAATTCAAGATTCTCAATGGCCATATCCAACCTTTGAGAAAGTTCCTGGATAGCTACCTTATCCTTCCCGTTTATGAGTTGCTGGATTTTATCGATATAGATCCTGTATTCCTCTGGACTTACTTGCCCGGTACAAACACCCAAACACTTTCCCAATTGCCAGTACAGACACCCATTTTTCCTCTTACCTAATCTTGGACTCGTACATTTTCGTATAGGATAGAAATCGTTCAAGTATTGTACTGCTGTCTCCACTTGATGTGTGCTGGTAAAGGGTCCAAAATATATTACGCCATCTTCTACTTTTTCATGGACTATAGTCAGTTTAGGATACTGTTCAGACGGTATCTTTATATAGCAATATTTTCGATCATTCTTCATCTGCCTGTTATACCTTGGTTTCACTTCCTTGATAAGGTGACATTCTTCTATGAATGCATCCAATTCCGTATCTGTCACTCCATAATTAAACGTATGAATATTTTGTATCATCTCAGCGACTTTGGGATCCCGATCCTTTTGATTCTGAAAATATTGCGATACCCTGTTCTTTAGGTTTTTTGCCTTGCCCACATAGATGATATTTCCCAGTGAATCAAGCATCCTATAGACGCCGGGTCTTTGTGGAAGTTGCTTGAGTTTTTCCTTAATAACCATATATTCTCCATACCTTTAGTATAAATGCTCTTAACATTATATCATCGTTTTTCATTTCACTGCCAGATGCATTAATTGTTCAGAACTTGACCTGATTCACTGCAGGAATTTTAGTTGTTTTTGTAGAAATACATGTCTCATAAAGCACGAAAGGGGTGCATTCTGATGGGTGATAAGAGCCGCCCCAAGAAAGAAACAAAAAAACCAAAGCAACCCAAAAAGCCGTAATAACTCTCGAGATCCTTTTCGAACTCAGCAAAATAAAGTAAAGCAAAAGGCGCCTCTCCAGGGAATTTACTTTCCTCTGAAGAGGCGCCTTTCATTCGAAGGGATACTTCTTCCTTGACTCTATTTCACTTCTTCGATTAAAGCCTTAAAGCCTGGCAAGGCTTTTTCAATGGTCTCATACGTCACACAGTAGGCGATACGAGCATACCCAGGGCAGGAGAAGGAAGTGCCTGGTACAATAAGAATATTCTTTTTCTTGGCTAGGTTGCAGAATTCGATATCATTCTCAATGGGCGTTTTAACGAACAGGTAAAATGCTCCCTCGGGTTTAATACATTGGTAACCGTAAGAGGAAAGCCCATTATAAAGAAGTTCTCGATTTCTATTATAGGTTTCTAGATCCACTTTTGCATCTAAGCACTTCGCAATCACTCGCTGGAATAACGACGGAGCATTGACAAAGCCTAAAATGCGATTGGCAATATTCGCTGCAGCAATAATATTTTCGTAATCTGCAACCTGATTAGGAATCACCAAATACCCTATTCTTTCGCCAGGTAAGGAAAGAGATTTGCTGAAGGAGTATCCGACAATCGTGTTCTCATAATATTTGGTTAGATAAGGAACTTCAACGTTATCATAAGCAAGTTCGCGATAAGGTTCATCTGCAATAAGATAGATATCTGTCCCGAATTCCTTCTGCTTCTCCCTCAGGATGTCTGAAAGCATAATTATGGTTGCTTCCGAGTAGATAACGCCAGTTGGATTATTAGGTGAATTGATGATAACCGCTTTAGTTTTCGGGGTTATCTTCTTCTTGAATTCTTCTAGATTAGGCTGAAAATCAATTGTATTTGCAGGAACGACAAGCAATTCACCCTCATAGTTACTGACATAGTTTCTGTATTCTCCAAAAAAAGGTGCGAAAGTAAGGACTTCATCCTTCGGGTTAAGTAAGGTTTTGAAAATAACGTTAAGCCCGCCTGCTGCGCCGACCGTCATGAGAATATTATCTTGAGTAAAAGCGGTACTGAATTTATCATTGATAGATTTTGCAATTGCTGCTCTTACATCTTCATAACCTGAGTTATTCATGTACCCATGTATACTAAGAGCATCTTCCTTATTGATAATCTCAATAATCGCCTTTTTCACTTCTTCAGGGGATGCAACATTGGGATTTCCAAGGCTAAAATCATAGACATTTTCCGCTCCGTGAATTGCAGCTAGTCTTTTTCCTTCCTCGAACATGGCTCGAATGATTGAGCTGTTTTGTACCTGTACTTGCATTTTTTCTGATATCATGTCGATCAACCTTTCTTATATAACTCTCCATGAGAGCTGTAGTCCTGTCTTCATCTCACCACAGAGTATTACGTGTCTCCTCAAAATCTCTGTTATACTATTATTTTACTACATAGAAGTGTATTAGTATACCGTTTGAATCCTACTGTCTTGGCTGAAATTATTCCTGGAAGCAGCACGCGGCGAATTAAAAAGACACCAAGGAATGCACTTGGTGTCTTTCGCTATCTCATCCTACAACTATTATGGCTTTGTTTGGCAGACATGCAGCTAAATCCCCTTCTTTATTCAACCATCCTGCCTTTACACAAATTTGATCTCGGCAATCTGATTTTAAGAACCGAATTCTTCCTGGCTCTACTTGAACGACAACATTAACTCCCTTGAGTTGTATTTCTCTAGTTTCCTTTTCAGAGGCAAGGTTAATGCTCTCAACTTGTTGCTTATTCTGAGTAATTACAGCTACCCTTTGGTCAGATCCCTTCGAACCCCGATTACAGCCGGCTAATAAACCTCCTGTAGTTAACAAAGCAATAGCTGCAACACTTCCTCTTAGAAAAGTTCTACGGGATATCTTAATTTTTGACTTATCCTTATTGCACATGTAGCCTTCTCCTTATTACATCTGTGTCAAGGTGCGTTTTAAAAATTCCCGGGTCCGCTCTTGGGTTGGATTATTGAAGATTTGCTCGGGACTTCCTTCTTCAGCAATAACTCCTTTATCCATAAATACTACACGATCAGATACTTCCTTTGCAAATCCCATCTCATGAGTCACTACTAACATGGTAAGGCCCGTTTCAGCAAGTTCCTTCATAACTTTTAATACTTCTCCTACCATTTCAGGATCCAGGGCTGAAGTTGGTTCATCAAACAACATAACATCTGGATCCATCGAAAGTGCACGAGCAATAGCCACACGTTGCTTTTGTCCACCTGACAACTGTCTTGGTTTTGCGTTAATATATTGTTCCATTCCAACGACTGTCAGATATTTCATAGCAACCCTTTCAGCCTCAGCTTTGGAACGTTTCAACAATTTTATCTGCCCCACGACACAGTTGCTTAATACATTATGATTATTAAACAAGTTAAATTGTTGGAATACCATGCCCAACTTCGTTCGGTAGGCGTAGATATCATGTTGATCATCTAAGATATTTTCTCCGTTATAGATGATTTGGCCCCCACTTGGTTTTTCCAGGAGATTAATGCAACGAAGCAGAGTAGACTTTCCCGATCCGGAGGAGCCAATGATGCAGACCACTTCTCCTTTTCTTACCGAAAAATCAATGTCTTTCAACACTTCATTCGTTCCAAAGGATTTGCTTAGATGTTGGATATCAATTACCTTTTCCAAAGTCTCTCCTCCTTCTCTAATATTTGTTCCCATCGCTATTTTTCATTCGACGCAGCATATCTTCAGTTGTTTCTACCTGCATTTGATTGCCAATCATAATGAAATTCTCTGGACCCTCAAGCCTTCTTTCAATATAACGCAAAATCCGTGTAACTGTAAAGGTCATGATAAAATAGAGAATACATGCCACGAAAAAAGATTCGAAATATCTGAAGTTATTCCCTGCGACGGATTTGGTTTGGAAATATAGCTCCGATACTGCAATTACATTAAGCACGGAAGTATCTTTAATATTAATGACGAATTCATTACCCGTTGCCGGTAAAATATTACGAATAACTTGAGGTAGTACAACATTGACCATCGTTTGAACATGATTCATTCCGATAGCATGAGCAGCTTCAAATTGTCCTCGATCGATTGAAACAATACCGCCGCGAACAATCTCTGACATATAGGCCCCAGTGTTGATGGATACAATAAAGATTGCTGCCACGAACTGGTTCATTTGTATACCAAAGGCCTGTGCAGAACCATAATAGATAACCATTGCTTGTACAATCATTGGGGTCCCACGGAAGAATTCGATATAGGCTGAAAGAATCGTATTAATAACTTTGAGAATAAACCTTTTTGGCCCACGTTCAGGCATCGGAATTGTACGGATTACCCCAATTAATAAGCCAATTACCGAACCTATAATAGTACCAATTATAGAAACTACTAAGGTCACACCTGCCCCACGAAGGAACATTGGCCAGTTATTTGAAAGAATTTTTATTACCCACTCTAAGGACATATTTTTCCTCCTTAAAAAACATCATAAAACCGACTGCATTAAATGTAGCCGGTTTCAATGATCTTTATTCAGCCGCAGTAATTCTTATTTTGCTGCTGGTTGATTCTTAATAGCAGTATCCATAATACTTGTACGATCTTTGTCTGAGATTCCTGCTAAGACTTCATTGATTTTTGGAGTTAATTCACTACCTTTTGCGACACCTACAGCGATTGCCGTATCATCTGGTGATGTAACAAAACCGTCTTTAAATTCTACCATCTTGAAGTTCTTATTGGCAGCAGAGGCGCTTACGCCTTCTGGGCGTTCAGACACGTAGCCATCAATTATTCCTGATTCGAGAGCAACTCTCATTGCAGGGAAGTTATCCATAGCTTGCTTCTTATCTACACCTTTAATCTGATCGATTACTGTATAGTGGAAGGTGTTGAGTTGCGCAGTTATTTTTGCCCCTTTAAAATCTTGAATGGAAGTAGCCCCATCAAATTTCCCGCCATTTTTAACAACCATGACTAAATCTGATTTATAGTAGATATTTGAAAAGTCGATGGTTTGCTTACGTTCTGCTGTGGGTGACATACCTGCGATGATTGCATCAATTTTGCCAGAAGTTAATGCTGGGACAAGGCCATCCCATTCCGTTTTAACAATAACTAAATCTTTTCCTAAACCTGCAGCAATTTTTTTAGCGATTTCTACATCATATCCACCAGCATATTCTGCATTGCCATCAATCTTAACCCCTCCGTTGGATGCATCCTTTTGAGTCCAGTTGAAGGGTGCATATCCAGCTTCAAGGCCTACCTTGAAGGTTCCTTTTGCAGCGGCAGGGGCCTTTGCGCTTTCTGAATTACTACTTGATCCGCATCCTGTTAATAACATCATCACGGATAGAGACAGTGCTAAAAATAATGATAATTTTTTTCTCATGATAATCCTCTCCTTCTTTTCTATAAAAATAATAGTTTGTTGTATTTTTAAATTCTTTAGGCATTTTACTAAACAAAAAAGACCTGAGTTGAACTCAGGTCGCATATGTATAGTTGCCCCTAATTCCCCCTTCTTATCCCAAATGAGATAGCACAACTCAATAAACTGGGAAGCTTATTGAGACAGTCCTGCAATTCTTAACTGCAGACCCAGCATGTAACAATGAGATTATTACAAGCTTCGGCGACCTTTCCTTCTCCTTAGTATCACTGCGTCTCAAACTCCACTAAAGACTGTTAAATGTCGCGCCTCTACCTCACCTATAAGAGTGAGGCCTTATTAAATTATACATTTACTCTACAGTAACATATTATTTCTGTCAACCTAGCTTTGAGGTTTTTCCATAGGAAAAACACCAAAAACACATCGATACCACTTAGATTAGTGGTATTAATATGTTTCCTATGGTTTTAATCCGTTACCCTTTCAAGGCAAAGTACTACGATATATCGCTTGAACTCGATGATGAACTGAAAAAGGTAATTAGTCAAACCAAATCTAACTTAATCAAACTTAATCCAACTGAATCAAACCAAATCCAACTATTTTTCTTGAATAGTTAGTCAATTTAATCTATAATGACCGTAAAAACTACCACTATAGTAATATTTATCTCAAATCCTGGAGGTGAAAGATTGAACAACTTGTCTCCCCTAACTGTCGAGGAAGCAGCAAGACTCTTAAAGGTGTCAAAGTACACCCTCTATGAACTGATTAAGCGTGGGGAAATTCCGGTACAACGCATTGGCCGGCAAATTCGTATCGATCCGGAGATCCTCTATCGCTCACTTCAAGGAGGACTTTCTCCAGATCAGACTTCGCAACTTCACAATCCTGCGGATTCGTTGGTTTCTGATCAGATGATACCTACAGAGATTCTAACTCCTTCGCATGTACACTTTGTTGGGAGCCACGATCCCGTTGTCGAGTTGCTTGCTGATTTTTTAAAGCATTCCTCTATCCCCATGGATTTCCATCTTTCTTTTAAAGGAAGTATGGATGGGCTTCTTTCTCTTTTTCGCCGTCAAGCCGATATCTCTGGAATCCATCTTTGGGATGAAAAAACGGGAGAGTATAACCTACCTTTCGTTCACTATGTTCTTCCCGGAGAATCGGTAACTCTTATCAACTTGGTTCAACGAGTTCAGGGGCTGATAGTGCAACCTGGAAACCCCTTGAAGCTTCAATCCTTGGAGGACTTACAGAACGACAACGTGCGATTTATAAACCGTCAAAAAGCCTCTGGCACCCGTTTAAGGCTGGATGCCGCCTTACGTGCCGCTAAAATCTCACCCGCCGCAATTCTAGGTTATGAAAACGAAGAGCAAACCCATTTTGGAGTCGCGAGCTGTGTTGCCAATGGTCAAGCGGATGTGGGAATAGGTGTTCAATCTGCCGCCCACCGGATGGGCCTTGATTTTATTCCCCTCTTTAACGAACGCTATGATTTGGTCACTTTGCATGAGGTAACCAAATCAGAAGTATGGAAGATGATCCTTCATATATTAAACTCTTCTGCTTTTCAGATTGCGATACAGCGACAAGTGGGGTATGATACTTCTTCTACTGGAAAGGTCATGTTCGAAACGGGTCCTTGAATCAGGGAGACAGGTTTTTCAAAAAGCAAAAGGTACGGTACTTCTGGGTACAGGTCGGCTTTGCTTGAAGATACTGTAGAGCTTGTATAAATGAGAGGAGATAATATTAAATGAAAAAATCACTTCAGAGAATTATTTTAATCATGTTAACCTTTACACTTGTACTTACAGGATGTGGAACTGCTACTACTACACCGAATACAACTAATACGCAAACTTCACAAACCCCAACACCCTCAAATCCGGACATTATCCTAGCAACCACGACGAGCACTCAAGATAGCGGACTTCTCGATGTCCTTATTCCGAACTTCGAAAAGAAAACAGGTTATAAAGTGAAAACTGTTGCCGTGGGTACTGGGGCAGCACTAGCCATGGGAGAAAAGGGTGAAGCAGATGTTCTTCTAGTGCATGCACCAAGCTCGGAGAAGAAATTAGTGGACAATCAAACGGCTATTAACTATAACCTAGTTATGCACAATGATTTCGTCTTTGTCGGCCCTTCTTCTGACCCAGCTAAGTTTAAAGAAAAAAAGACTTCCTTAGAAGCCTTGAAGGCTATCGCTGATAGTCAGTCTACTTTCGTATCGCGTGGCGATGACTCAGGAACAGATAAGATGGAAAAGGCTTTATGGACAAAAGCCAACCTCAAACCCACAGGAAATTGGTATCAAGAAACGGGCTCTGGAATGGGTCAAACTTTAACGATTGCCTCAGATAAGGCGGCTTATACTCTGACCGATCGCGCGACCTTCCTCTCGATGCAAAAAAATCTTAAACTTGATATTCTCCTTCAGGGGGAGTCCGCCCTTCTCAATATCTATCATGTCATGCAAGTAAATCCTGAGAAATTCCCTAAAGTTAATAAAGACGGGGCAAAGGCGTTCGTTAGCTTCATGATTGACCCAGAGACACAGAAAGTCATCGGAGATTTTGGCAAGGATAAATTTGGTCAATCCCTGTTCTTCCCCGACGCGGGCAAAAAAATGGAAGATCTCAGTAAGTAATCTGAAATGATACTCCTTTGCTATACGTTAAAGAATGAGACAATAGGGTGAACCTAGAAAGGTGAGCCAGAGGAAAGGGAATGTGACAGCATGGAAATGATAGGGCAGGGGATTCTTGCGGCCTTTCGCTTGCTCATTACAGGTGACCCTGAGGTCTTAAAAATTACACTTTTAACTCTTAAGGTGTCAGGAACGGCAACACTTATCAGTCTCTTGATTGGGATCCCCTTAGGTACCTTACTCGCCCTTAAACCTTTCCCCGGCCATAGAGTGATCTTAAGTGTCGTGAATACCGGAATGGGACTCCCCCCTGTCGTTGTAGGTCTTTGGGTTTCTATCTTTCTTTGGCGTTCAGGTCCTTTTGGTTACTTAAATATCATGTACACACCGATAGCAATTATCATTGCACAAGCGGTGATTGCTTCCCCAATCGTCATAGCCTTAACAAGTGCCGCCCTCCAACAAACCGATCCGAAGCTTAGATTACAGATCAAAGCACTCGGGACGACTCGACTGCAATATCTCTGGTTACTTCTGAAAGAGGTCCGATTTTCAATTTTGGCTGCGATTATTGCAGGCTTTGGTGCGGTGGTCTCCGAAGTAGGAGCATCTATGGCGGTCGGTGGAAATATCAAAGGTCAAACTCGAGTTTTAACGACGGCGACGGTTCTCGAAGTATCCAAGGGGAACTTTGATATTGCAATCGCCTTGAGCATCATTTTATCCCTACTTGCCTACTTTGTTACTCTTTTCTTAACCCTCCTCCAACAAAAAAAGCAAGGAGCCTAACCCCCATGCTGAAAGTACAAAATATTTCTTGGCAGATAAATAACAAAACTATTCTCGAGAATATTAACTTTGTTCTTCCTCCTGGGGAATGCTTAGGGCTTGTTGGCCCGAATGGTTCGGGGAAAAGTAGCTTATTAAAAATATTAGCTCTTTTAGAATCACCCTCAAGTGGGGATATTTGGCTTCAAGGGCAGCTTATCTCTAAAAAAGTTTCGCTCGATATACGACGCAGGATCGCAATCGTTTTCCAGGAAGCCCTTCTTCTAGATACCAGTGTCTGGGAAAATATCGCGATTGGGCTCAAAATCAGAGGTGTTCCAAAAGGTGAAATCAAAAGTCGGGTGACCTATTGGCTGGAGCAATTTAGGATAATTCATCTTACCAAGCAACCTGCTCGATCCCTTTCGGGTGGGGAGGCTCAACGGGTTAGCTTAGCTAGGGCTTTAGTTTTAGAGCCGGATATTTTGTTTCTTGACGAACCCTTCTCTGCCTTGGACGCCCCGACAAAAGAAGCCTTAAGAACCGATCTGGCACAGATCTTTCGAACTACAAAGGTTACAACGGTATTAGTAAGTCATGATTTTGATGATATACGACGATTAGCCCAAAGAACCCTGTTACTAATCCAAGGTAAGATCATTGCTGACGCTACCCCTTCTGACCTCTTATT
Source organism: Desulfitobacterium elongatum (assembly GCF_055378975.1). Taxonomy (NCBI): domain Bacteria; kingdom Bacillati; phylum Bacillota; class Clostridia; order Eubacteriales; family Desulfitobacteriaceae; genus Desulfitobacterium; species Desulfitobacterium elongatum. The sequence goes on from NZ_AP038772.1 coordinate 3,319,145, forward strand.
AACGCCTCAAAGCGTCGAGGTAGATCAGTTCCTTGCTCATTGGCGCACAACTTTGAATTGAATTTCCAAACGTAAAAGCGGATCAAGAACTTTCTTGATCCGCTTTACGTTTAGAGGTTGGGACTAAGACTTATAAGGCGTTCTTATAAATCTGAATAACATCATCGAGAGTGGCTAGCCGAGGGTTGGTTAGACTGCAGGCATCTTTCATCGCGTTAATCCCCATAGTTTTCAGGTCTTCCTCTTTCACTCCAAGTTCAGTGAGACCGCTTGGGATATTGATATCCTTCGACAAGGTTGAAATTGCAGTCAGCGCCTTCTCTGCGGCCTCCCGAGCGGATAAGCCTTTTACTTCCTCACCCATCGCTTCTGCGATATCTACAAATCGATCGACATTCCCAATCAGGTTAAAACGAGATACGTAAGGTAGTAGTATGGCGTTACAGACGCCGTGCGGAAGATTATAGAAGCCTCCTAATTGATGTGCCATCGCGTGAACATAACCTAAGCTGGCATTGTTAAATGCCATTCCAGCAAGGAACTGGGCGTAAGCCATTTGTTCACGTGCTTCGAAATCACTGCCATTAGCTACCGCGCGACGGAGGTACTTACTAATGAGCTTCATGGCCATTAACGCAGCAGAATCTGTAATCGGTGTGGCTGCAGTAGAAACATAAGCCTCGACAGCGTGGGTTAAAGCATCCATCCCAGTTGCCGCAGTCAGTCCTGCTGGCTTTTTCATCATGAGCAACGGGTCGTTGATGGAGACATTCGGTGTAGTATGCCAGTCAACGATTGCCATTTTAATATGACGATCTGTATCGGTAATAATGCAGAAACGGGTCATTTCACTGGCTGTCCCGGCAGTCGTGTTAATCGCTATCATTGGCACCATCGGCTTTTCGGATCGATCGACTCCCTCGAAATCACGAATGCTACCCCCATTCCCTGCGACGAGACCCACACCTTTGGCACAGTCATGTGCAGATCCTCCCCCGAGGGACACAATCATATTGCAGCCTTCTTTTTCGAAGATCGCTACACCCTCATGAACATTCTTATCGGTAGGATTCGGTTCAGCTCCCGGGTAAATTACGACTTTAACCCCTTCAGCTTCGATAATGTCCGCAATTTGTTTTGCCATGCCAATTTGATTGAGATAAGCATCTGTTACTAAAAGGGCAACTTCCCCCCCTAAAAGTTTTGCTTGTTTTCCAGCTTCTTGCACTGCTCCAGCACCCATAAGGTTAACCGTTGGCATGTAATAGCCATACACTTGTTGAATGACAGCCATTGATCTCATCCTCCTCAATTTTCTTTTCCCGTTGGGGATATATGCTTTTATATAAATGCAATAAGCATGCCAAATAAGATGCTTGTTCAAAATATAACTAATAGGGTGAATATTCGGAAAAATGGGGCTATTTTAAGTCACTGTCTTTGACTTGAAGAGATACCGCTGCGGTCCCTGCTCCATTTTTACACATTGTGATTAGAACAGTGTTCTGAGTTGGAGCACTAAAGTAGTGAGAAAAAACCTGAAGTACATAAGAAAAGGCCCATGAGCGGCATCCTGTGCTTAGTAAGGAAACTAACGACCTTGAGAATAAAACAAGTTCTAACTTGAAATGATATTCTTATATGAAATCTGGCTGGACTAGCTAACAGAATAAATTTCTTGGAGGTTGCAGAAGTGAAAATCTATCGTGTCAACATGTCAAATTTGTCGTTTGTAGCGGAGGACGTACCAGCAGAGTGGGAAATGCTCGGGGGGCGGGGCCTAACTTCAGCCATAGTCGCCAAAGAAGTAGTACCAACGTGCCATCCTTTAGGCAACAAAAATAAATTAGTATTTGCACCGGGATTACTAACGGGAACCATGGCTGCTAACTCCGGACGCTTATCTGTGGGAGCCAAGAGCCCTTTAACTGGCGGTATTAAAGAGAGTAACTCGGGAGGAACCGCAGCCCAAAGATTGGCTAAGCTTGGCGTTAAAGCCTTAATAATAGAGGGCATTCCAGAGGGAGACAAGTGGTATTGCCTTCATCTTCATAAAGACGGTGTGGAAATTAAAGAAGAGACCGAACTCCTGGGTAAAGATAACTTTGAAGTAATCCATACTCTAACCTCCAGGTATGGAGAAAATACTGGAGTAATGACCATTGGTAGGGCTGGAGAATACAAAATGTCTGCAGCAAATATTTCTATTAAAGACCCGAAGGGCCACCTCCGTAGTGCTGGACGGGGTGGACTTGGGGCTGTAATGGGTTCAAAAAGGATTAAGTTCATAACCCTCGACGATAATGACGGGGCAGGGATTGATGTTCTCAACAAGGATAAGTTTAAGGAAGCAGCTAAAATTTTCAATAAGGGACTACTTAGCCATCCTGTAAGCGGTAATGCTCTTCCCAAATACGGGACCAGTGTACTTGTAAACATTCTTAATGAGGTTGGTGGACTACCTACCAAGAACTTCCGAATGGGCCAATTTGATGGAGCGGAAAAAATTAGTGGTGAAACCATGTATGATACCATCATGAGCAGAAAGGGCGATCCTACACATGGCTGTCATGTTGGGTGTGTAATTCGTTGCTCCCAAACTTATAATGACATAGACAATAAATACCTTACCTCTGGTTTTGAGTATGAGACAATTTGGGGACTTGGGGCGGGTTGCACTGTAGACGATCTCGATATTATTGCCCATGTTGACCATATTTGCGATGATATTGGCATCGATACGATTGAAACTGCTGGAAGTATGATGGTGGCCATGGATGCTGGTATCCTTCCCTGGGGGGATGGTAACGGAATGCTAAATTTGTTTGAAACCGATATTAAAGAAGGCACTCCCCTTGGTCGTATCCTTGGCAATGGAGCTGAATTTACGGGTAAAGCCTTTGGAATCACCCGGGTTCCGACGGTTAAACACCAAAGCATGCCGGCCTATGATCCACGGTCCATTAAGGGTATCGGTGTAACCTATGCTACGTCTACTATGGGTGCCGACCATACCGCGGGTTATTCAGTTACTGCGAACGTTCTGAATGTGGGTGGACGCGTAGATCCCTTGTCAAAAGAAGGGCAGATTGAACTTTCTAGAAACCTACAGATTGCCACTGCTGCCATCGACAGTGCAGGCCTATGTGTTTTCACAGCCTTTGCCATAGTAGATTATGAACCTGTCTCTCACGCCCTCGTCGACATGATTAACGCTCAATATGGTACAAACTGGACCGTGGACGACTGGTTTAATCTGGGTAAATCTGTACTAAATACTGAACGGGCTTTCAACCAAGCTTCAGGATTCAGCAATATCGACGACCGGTTACCGGAATTCTTTAATGAACCGGTACCTCCTCATAACGCCACTTGGGATTTTACGGATGAGGAGCTTGATCAGGTTTATCAATTTTAGAATGAATAAGTCAGTTCAATTTTCCCTCCAGTAGGTGGGGGGTAATTGACTGTAAAGTGTCGTCAAGATACTTTTATCACGCTAATAATAAAGGAGGTTAAGTTAAATGGAAGTTAATGTAAAACTTTTTGGTGACCTACGCGAAGGCCGATTTGAGGAAGAAAATACTCAATTAGAGGAAAGTAGCCGTGTCATCGATGTAATAAACAAGTGTGATCTACCCGTGGAAAAAGTGGCTTTATGCTTCGTCAACAGTCGGGTAGCAGAATTTGGACAAGTCCTGCAGAGCGGGGATACTGTTGCTTTTTCACCTCCGGTAGGTGGAATGTAATCAATGTAATTATGTAAAATCTTATACTGGTCATCATCAGGACAAAGACCGAACTTAAACTTCAGTTCGGTCTTTGTTTTGTGCGTTGATGGACTTTGCTCTTTTCTTATTGACAAAGAAAATTATAGATTTCTTGTTCCGAATGGTAACCAATTAACTTGTCCTGTGGTTTTCCATCCTTAAACAGAATCATAGTTGGCAGCTCTTTAACTTGATATTCACCCTTATCTTCCGGAACCTTATTAACATCGACATAATATACTTCCACTTTATCCTTAAAACTATCAGAAATACGCTCTACAGTTGAACTTAGACGTTTGCAGTCAGAACAATCTTCTGCCCCAAATTCAAGGACTAACGGAGTGGGACTATTTAGTACAATAGGCAGTTTGCCAGATTCTATCTCTTTAAGCATCAAATACTCCGTCCTTTCTATTGAATGTACTCTTAAGCTTTCATGTAAGATAGAAATTGATAAACAATATCACCTCCAAAAAATAATGTTCCCATTTATGATATTGTTTATTTACAACGGTTAGCTCATTGGCGCACAACTAAGGAATTAACAAAGAGCGGATCAAGGTTTTCCTTAATCCGCTCTTTGTTAAAAAAAACCATAGGAGGTACAGCCACAAGCGTGGATTACTCTTCTTATTGACCAATATCTTGTACTATCTTCCGATATACTCAGCATAAATGGATTTTGCTTGCCCTTCACTCTTTGCGTTTTTAATAATAGCTCTTCCGTCTTTGAACAGGCTAATCTCCACTCTGCTATCGGAAAACCGTAACATAAAAGGATTATAAGAAACCGTTCCCGCTTTCTCTAAGCGTTTTGCCATGGTCTCAAAATCAATAGTTCCAGGATTATCCGGAAGTACCTGAATGGCATTTTGCCCACAAAGACTAGTAGCAGATTCTTTGCCATTGATCTGCTCCAGATATTCATAGCGATGCTGCGCACATGTATGGCAGTCTGGATTTTTCTTGACTTCTATGAATTCCACCTGCCAATCCCAAATATCTACTACCATCAGAGTTTTACGCACTTCTTTAGAGCCTATTAGGATTTTTACCGCCTCTAGTGCTTGGGCAGAAGCAAGAAGGCCAGTGAGCATGCTCAGTACACCCACTGTACTACACGTCTGCACCGAGCCCGCCGGTGGAGCTTTCGGCACTAGGCAACGGAAGCAGGGGCCGTCACCCGGTATAATATTCATAGTCATCCCTGAGCTACCTACTGCGCCGCAGTAAATCCAAGGGATGGTGTGCTTAGAACAAATATCATTAATCAAATAGCGAACAGCAAAATTATCTGAGGCGTCGATTACTAAATCCACACCTTTCAAAAGAGCCTCCGCATTAACAGTATTGAGATCAGCCACTACAGGTTCAATCTCGATTTCTGAATTGACAAGTCGCAAATGTTCTGCTGCCGTCACAGCCTTGGGTAACGACTGCCTGGCATCTTCTTCTGTGTAGAGCATCTGTCGCTGAAGGTTACTCAGTTCCACCAAATCTCGGTCGATAAGCCTGATATATCCTATGCCAGCACGGCAAAGGTGGTCTGCTACCACCGTACCTAGAGCACCTATACCGACGATAGCCACTCGTGAAGAGAGCAGTCGTTCCTGCCCCTCCTTCCCTACATTTGTTAAGGTCATCTGCCGTATATAACGTTCTATTGGCATATACTATTACCTTCCTCCATCAGCTATTTCACGAATTGCCCTGATACAGACCTCTACTTCCTCTTCCGTATTCAGATAGCTTAGACCAATACGTACCGTACCGCCCGTTTGCAGTGTACCCAACATGGCATGGGCATCTGGTGCACAATGTAGCCCAGACCGAACCGCGATATCGAAACTGGTGTCGAGCACTACTGCCAGATCACTCGGTGACCAGCCCTGGATGTTGAAGGAAATCACGCCTCCTCGATCATAGTCGGCTGCCGGCCCATAGATATGCACACTGGGAATTTGATAGAACGCCTTCAGGATCTGTTCCGTCAGTAACCTTTCCTTCTGCTGGATCTTATCGATGCCCTGCTTTAAAACAAACTCAACGCCTGCTGCCAGTCCTGAAAGGCCTGCCATGTTTAGCGTTCCACTTTCATACCGCATGGGTAATTCCTCCGGCTGATCAGGCAGCTCTGATTGGTTACCTGAACCGCCATGCCGCAGGCAGTTGAGCCTGACGCCCTCACGTATATACAGTCCGCCCGTGCCCTGAGGGCCAAACAATCCCTTATGCCCCGGGAATGCTAGTAAATCAATGTGCATTTTCTGTACATCGATGGACCGAATACCTGCTGACTGGGCTGCATCCACCAGGAACAGGATGCCTCGTTCCCGACACAGCTCACCCAACGCTTCGATATCATTCACAGTCCCTGTCACATTGGAAACATGGGTACAGACTAACATTTTAGTATTTGGCCGAATAATTTTTTCTACCTCTGCCACGGATAAACCAACATCCGGCGAAGCCTGTATCTTAGTAATTTCTGCCCCGAGTTTCTCTAAGGCATAAAGCGGGCGCACAACCGAATTATGCTCTAAGGTATCCGTGATCACATGATCGCCTGGATCTATAGCGCCTTTAATAGCCAGGTTCAGGGCATCTGTCGTATTCAGTGTAAAGACCACTCGCTCAGGCACTGCTACATTGAAAAGCTGCGCGCATAATCTGCGCGCCCTCTCTACCTGCGCTGAAGCCGCCAGAGATAGTCTGTGTCCTGATCGCCCAGGGTTACCACTGAACTGTCTGAGTGCCTGATCTGCCGCCAGATAAACGCTTTCAGGTTTTGGTAAAGAAGTCGCCGCATTGTCCAGATAGATCACAATTCATGTTCCTTTCTTCATATAATGTGGCTATTTATAAAGCAAAGTAATATAGCACGACGGACCAAGTTAAAAACATTGGTCCGCTTTGCACTATTCCCTAGATTATGAACTTCCCTGTATCTCTAAGGTCATACCCTCCGAGTTTCAGAACTTCCTCTTTGAATTCCTCACCTTGAACGACCGTGACGAGCGTTTTCATGCGAGGTTCCTCAAGGTATTCTCGAGGAATGGCTAAGTCATAGCGTTCCTCACCGATCGGTACAAAATCAAGTCCAAGGGCTTCCGCAGCACTCTGAATTCCAAGTCCAGCTTCTGCAGACCCTGAAGCAATTGCCACAGCTACATTCAGATGCGTGAATTCTTCACGCTCATAACCAAGAATTTCTTCTTTAGATAGTCCTTTTTGGTTGAGAAGATAATCCAAAAGCACTCTTGTGCCCGATCCTCCCTGTCGGTTTACAAAACGAATTCCAGGGCGAACCAGATCTTCAAGTCTCGTAATATTTAACGGATTTCCTTTAGCTACAAGCAGACCTTGCGTCCGGTACACCAGATTCATCAAAGCGATATCCTGTCCAGGTAAGAGCCGTTCCAAATAGGAACAGTTATAGTCTCCCGTCTCAGGGTCAAGGAGATGGATTCCCGCGAAATGAGCCTCTCCTTTGCGCAAGGCTAAGATCCCGCCTAGACTTCCAACATGCGCGGAGGCAATCGCTCCATATCCTCCGCGGGCTTTAATAAGACTACTTAACAGATCAACCGTTAAATCATGCGAGCCTATACCCACGAGGGTTTCTTCTAGCTCCTCCACAGAGCGCAAAAGCTCCACAGGAACTGTTTCCCCTTCGTGGAAGCCCTCTTGTAAGCGTGGGACACGGATTATTCCATCCGCCCGAACGAGGCTCATGGTTACCCCAGCCCCACGGCTCAGGGGGGCAGCAACCCAACGGTCCCCGACCTTTCCCACTTTGACTCGGACAAACTCTTCACTCCCAAGGGTGGAGAAAACTTTCTTCGTGAGAATAGCCTCTAGAGTAGGCGGTGTTGCTTTTTTTATTCCAAGAAGGTGCTTTACCCAAGGTTCAAGGAAAAGTTGGGCCGTTATATATGCCGAAACAGGATAGCCTGGAATTCCAATGGCAGGTTTTCCCTGAACCTCTCCTAAGATAACAGGCTTACCCGGTTTAATAGCTGCGCCATGGAGATAGAGTTTGCCATACTTTTCAATGATTTGGGAGGTATAATCATCCCGTCCTTGGGAGGACCCGGCAATGAAAACGAGCATATCTTGAGTTCTTGCCATTTCCAGCAAAGCGGCTTCAAGTTCTTCGGGACGATCAGAAGTAATAGGCCAGATGGAACCTTCTCCGCCCCATTCCGCGACCAAGGAAGCTAAGACGGTGGAATTGCTATCCACAATGTCCCCGACCTTAGGCGATGTATCCGGGGTACAGATTTCGTCTCCTGTCGGCAGAATCCCGATTCGAGGCTTACGACGAACAGTAAGCTCTATAACTCCAGCTGCGAGTAAGGCGCCTTGATCTTGCGGACGGAGGCGGTGATTCACAGGAAGTAAGATTTCCCCTTCAACGATGTCCTCCCCGACCGAGCGAACATTGTCCCAGGGTACGACGGCGCTCTGAATAAGAATCCCCCGCTCACCCTGCTCAAGGATTTCTTCTAACATGATGACGGCATCCATTCCCTCAGGGAGCGGATCTCCAGTATCGACCTGAATCGCCTGAGTTTCCCACTGAAGCCAACGGGGTTCACGCTCAGATACCCCAAACGTTTCACTAGCCCGAATCGCATATCCATCCATTGCCGAGGCGGGATAATGAGGTGAACTTCTCTCCGCTCGGACAATGTCTCCCGTTATTCTATTTAAGGCACGCCTTACATCGATGCGTTCATTTTCCGGAAAACAAGTCGTTGCTAGGTTTTCCATCATAAGAGCTAATCCGTCTTGCCAGGTTTTGTTCTCCAGATAGATTCGGCGTTCCATTAATTCTTCCTCCCCTAATGTGAAATCTTATCGTATAAGGCTAACCCTCACGCGTTTACCTGCTTCAATCCCTTCAGTATCGAGTCCAATATGCACAAAACCATCTGCCTGAACCATCGTGCTGATCAGACCTGATTTACCTCGGATGGGCTCAACACGCCAATCATCGCCTTCAGGCCAGAGGCGAACACGAACAAATTCTTCTCTCCCCGTTCCTGAGTAGAGGTTCTGTGTGAGTCTTCCCTCAGGCTCTGGATAACTTTGGGCCCTTAAAACGGAAGCATCTAACCACGGTCTAACCACACAATCAAAGACCACCATCGCTGAAGCAGGATGTCCAGGCAAGCCAAGAATTAGTTTTCCATCCACGATTCCGCCGATTGTTGGCTTTCCAGGACGAAGGGCTAGTCCGTGGAATAAGACTCCGGGTTCTCCAAGTTCTTCTATAAGTTGAGCGGAAAAATCTCGGGCTCCTACGGAGCTTCCACCCGAGAGTAAGACCACATCATTTTCGTTAAGCATAGTTTCAAGGGTTTGACGCAACAGCTCGGTCTCATCTTTGACAATCCCATAGTATCTTGCTTGAGCACCGGTTGCGAGGGCCTGTCCAAGTAAGGTATAACCGTTAATATCTCGAGTTTGGGCCGGAGCAGGATTGACTTCAGGCGAAACAATTTCATCTCCAGTTGAAAGAATCCCCACCTTTAACCTTGGTAGGACAGGAACAGAAAGCACGCCCTGCGCAGCAAGCAAGCCCATTTCTTGAGGTCGAATTTTTGTATATTGGGAGAGGATTATTTCCCCTAAGGTTAAGTCTTCACCCTTATCGATTAGATTTTCACCCGGTGCAATAGGCTTGGTTACTCCGTAAAGGCCACCACCAAAATCATCCAAGTGCTCAACCATAACGACAGCATCTGAAGCTTCAGGAAGCATTCCCCCCGTCGGCATGAGCATTCCTTCCCCCGGTTTAAGCGATTCTAATGGAGCAATCCCCATCTGAACTTCGCCTTGTGATTGGATGAGTGCCGGCATACTCTCACTCGCCCCAAAGGTATCTACTGCCCGTACAGCCAACCCATCGACTGTTGATTTACGGAAATGAGGTACTGGATATTCAACTTGGATATTCACACCTAAAACCCTATCGAGGGACTCAGTTAAAGGAACTTCTTCAATACGCTCATAGAAGGGCAGAAGATAGGGCCTTAAGGTCTCCATAGCCTCGGCTAAGGTCTTAACTTTAAAGAGTTCGCTATGACTTCCCAATTTTCATTACACCTTTCATCTGCTTATTTGAAGCGACATATTTGTATGTGCAGATGACAAGCTACACTTGTCTACTTATTTATTATACTCACTTAGATAAAAGAGTGGTAATCAAATAATTTATAATATTATATTTTTTTATGCATTTAAATCAACCTTTAAGTCTTTTTTTACCCTCCACCTACGGGTGGGAAAAGTGCGAGTGTATCTCCATCTCCCAAAGTGTGGTGCTCATTCGCATCCCGTCCATTCACGAGACAAATCGCTATCTCATCTGGTGTAATACCTAATGAACGAAGGATATCCTCAACGCGGCTTCCCTCGGGTAGTTCTCTGACATCAACTTTGAACCGCTGATCCCGGAACGTGGCAAATAACTTGATCGTTACGCGCACAGAATTTCCTCCCTTGTAAACAAGCTTCTCTTTCTCTTTATGCTTTCTAATAAACATTTAATCCTTACGTAGTAACATCCAATCTTTACGTTCACTTTAAGACTTCGAAGGGGGACCAGTTAGGTCCCCCGCTTCTCAAGTTCTTTTTATATAATAATTTGGGGCAAATACCTTACATCCCTAGAGCACTCAAACGCTCAGGTGTGGGAACACCCTCTTGGTCCCATCCCCGGACGCTATAATACTCTGGCAACAATTCTTCCAATCGATGAACCTGACCTTTAGAAGGGCCCTCTGAAATCGGATCTTCAAGTAAACGCTTAGGTAAGGTGTCGTCAGCTTTTGTATATCCTACACGGAAGTTGTGAAGGCGTTCATTATTCCAGATCCGTTCTCCACAAGCAAGGAGCTCCTCATCTGTATAGTTAAAGCCCGTAATAGCATTAACCAATTCTGTATAGTCAGTTAATCCAAGAGCAAATGAGGAGAACAGACACAGACCGACAGCATCAATGACAGAGGTCAGGTCTTGGAAAATCTTAACCCAAGTTGCCTTTCCTTCCACGCTTAAGCGATCGAGTTTTTCAGGAATTCCGAGAACCTCTGGAGAAATGAGATAGCCTCTTACGTGGCAGCCCCCACGGTTACTGGTAGCATACGATAAGCCCTGTCCTTGGACACCACGCGGATCATATGCAGGAAGTTCTTGTTTTTTGACGCTCATGGAGAGTTCGGGAGCTCCATAACTTTCGGCAAGTCGATAGGATCCAAGAGCCATTTTTGCTCCAAGCCCCTCAGCATAGGCAATTTTCCGAACCCATTCTACCATTCCTTTAGCATGACCGAATTCTAAAGGGGTGCCATCAAGTTCTTCAGGTTTAATGTAACCACGTTGGAACAATTCCATACCCGCGGCAATCGTTGCTCCGACTGAGATTGTGTCTAGTCCTAACTTATTGCAGAGATCATTCGCTTGGTGAATAGCATCATAATCATGTATACCAGAGTTTGAACCGAAGACCCAGACGGTTTCATATTCTGGTCCAGCACCTTCTGCTTCACCTTCTCCTTCATCCCACTTACAATAGCGACCACAGGCAATAGGGCAACGATAACAAGGGTGCTTTTTCACGAGATGCTTTTCAGTCATGGTTTCCCCACTGATCAAATCAGCCTCGGGATCATAGGATTCTTGGAAGTTATTGACTGGATAAACTCCGTTTTCATTAATAATGTTAACCAGGATGGCACTTCCATAGCCTGGTAGTCCTTGGCCTGTGACACCGTTCTCCCGTGTCTTTTTCAGCACGTCGGTTAGAACCGCTTTCATCTTTTCTGGGTCCGCATTTTCGACTTTTCCAGTTCCACGGACAATAATAGCCTTTACATTTTTAGAACCTACTACTGCACCGACACCGGTCCGTCCAGCTGCCCGGTAAAGGTCATTCATTACTGCAGCCATCAAAGAAAGATTTTCGCCGGCAGGCCCAATCGTCATGACCTTCGCTTTATCGTCTCCAAACTCTGATTTAAGAATCGAGGTTGTTTCGTAGACGTCTTTTCCCCAGACATGCCCAGCATCTTTAATTTCAACCTTGTCATCTAAGATGGAAATATAAACGGGTGTATCCGCTTTTCCTTCCAATACCAACATGTCATAACCTGCAAACTTCAATTGGGGACCCCAATATCCGCCAGAGTTTGAAGAGGCCAAAGTGCCATTTAGAGGAGATTTAGTAACAACCATAAAGCGCGCCGATGAAGGAGCGTTGGTACCTGTTAATGCCCCCGTAGCAATAAATACTTTATTTTCTGGCGAGAGCGCATCAACATCTGCCGGCACCTCATCCGTAAACATTTTTCCTGCTAGTCCACGGCCACTTAAGTATTTTTTCGCAAGCTCCATGTTTAAGGATTCGATCATCGTGGTTTTTTCTGTCAAATTAATTCTTAGTATCTTTCCGGTATACCCACCCATTCTTTTTCCTCCTTGTATTTTCTTACTTAATAAGATGTGTATCTATTTAAATGATAAATGCAAGAGTCGTGCCAATTATCCGACAGTTGATACTGCAGTCATTATTCATCCTTGGCTTGCTCGATTTGCCCTAACTGGTGACAGTTAGTGTATCACACCTGCTCCATGTTGGAACACTTCCAGCAATTGTGAAGAGGAATCTCTGTATGTCCTGTTGTTTGGTTGCGATCAATGTGTTATTCTGACATTAACTAAATTTTTAAAAAATTTTTCATTAAAACTGGGGGGTGGGTTCAGTATGAACGTATATTGGCGTAGATTTCTCAAAGGTGAACAGGTCGAAAACGAAGTTTCACCCGTGATTCATCGTTCTTGGCAACGGAGCATGAGTTATAATGTCAATCATACCGAAATCTCTCAGAATATGATTTTAACTGACTCGCATTTACGTGAATTGCGTGACTCTCAGGAAGATATAATTCGTGCGGCTGAATCGGTTTTACCCTATATCTTCAAACTGCTCCAAAGTGCAAATTATACGGTCTTACTCGGGGACAAAAAGGGTTTCATTTTGGAAGCCCTAGGGGATGGTCCCTTTCTAAGTAAAGCACAAAGAATTCACCTTTCTCCAGGGGTTAATTGGCGTGAAGATGTAAAAGGTACAAATGCGATAGGGACAGCGCTCTCAGAGAATAGTCCTATAACCGTCAACGGTTGGGAGCACTTTGTACATGAGAATCATTTTATGACTTGTTTTGCAGCTCCTATTCATGGGCTGCAGGGAGAAACCGTTGGCGTTATTGATATTAGCGGTGAAACCGGAAATCGACAAGAACGTGTGCTAGACATTGCAATCATGGGTGCTAAAATGATCGAGCAAAACTTGCGGTCAATAGATATTGAGCGTCAACTCAAATTTTATCAACAAGGATCAAAGTTAGCCATTGATCTCCTTAAGGAAGGTTTTATCTCGATTGATCGGCTTGGAGTTATCACTAACATCAATCCGAGTGGTGCCTCACTTCTCGGGCGAAAACGTGAAGATATTATTGGCAGGCCTGTGGCAGAGGTATTTAGCACTCCTAAGGGCTGGATGCTAAACAATCAGGAATTAGATCTCCACTTAAGAAATCAAGCAGGTAATGAGATTATCTCGCACTTAAGACGGCTCACAGATGACTCCGGAAAGTCTCTGGGTGCTTTCGGAACAGTACAACTTACTGAGTCACCACAGACCGTCACCCCTTTATGGGTTGGAAGCAGCACAAGCTCCCGACAAATCTTAGAACGGGTTCAAAGAGCTGCTTCGACTCACTCTTCCATCCTCCTTCAAGGAGAAAGCGGGACTGGCAAAGAAATTGTAGCCCGTATGATTCATGAATTAAGCCCCGTCAAACAGGGTCCTTTCGTAGCCCTTAATTGTGCAGCGCTTCCTAGTTCTCTCTTAGAAAGTGAATTATTTGGTTATGCTGATGGAGCCTTTACAGGAGCTCGTCGAGGTGGACAGCCTGGCAAATTTGAACTCGCCCATCAAGGGACTATTTTCCTAGACGAGATCGGTGACATGCCATTAACGGCACAGGTTGCTCTTCTCCGTGTACTCCAAGAAAAAGAAATCACTAGAATTGGGGATACAAAACCTCATAAAGTGGATGTTCGTGTAATCGCTGCCACCCATAAAGATCTAAAAGCCTTGGTCGAGGCCCAAACGTTTCGTTTGGATCTTTTCTACCGACTTAAAGTCGTCACTATCGAACTTTCTCCTCTCCGTGAACGACTTGAAGATATTCGTGAGCTTGTCCCCCATTTTATTCTAAAATCATGCGCTCTCCTCGGTCGTCCCTTCTTAGGAATCGAGGAAGAGGTTTATTCTTACCTCTATGCTCATTCCTGGCCAGGAAACGTCCGTGAATTGGAAAATTGTATCGAAGGCATGGTTGCGATGACGAATACTCCAATGTTAACGGTGGACGATTTGCCGATTGAATTAAAAACTATGTCTGCGCTTGGAGATCGTGAGACCCCGTCCCTTCTTAGTCAGCAAACAAAACAAACAATATTAAATGCACTCGCTCAAACCCATGGTAAGATTGCTCCGGCAGCGCGACTTTTAGGAATTGGCCGGAATACCTTGTATCGGAAGATAAAGGAATTTAATATCAGTCCCTAAATTGTTCATAGCCATATTTAAAAAAGTTAAGACGCCCTTACCTAATAGGCAAAGGACGCCTTAACTTTTTTGACGGAGGGAATATCAATGAGTGTTATTTACACACAGACGTTAGAAATGCGTGGATTAAAACGCCATGTCTTTGTAGACTATTTCCTTTCCCAAGGTGGCATTTTGGTCCATTGGGATCTGATCCAGAGTTCGGGTTGGGAGGTCAGACTAGGAACGGAGAGTGAAATCAGTTTAGGGTCCATCACCCTACCCGTAGTACAGGTCACCTTCGAGGCGGAAAGAGAGACTGCATTCAGTATGATTCACGCCTTCCGTATGCGCTTTCTTTCAGCGGGAGGTTGAAAGGATGTTTGTCGAGACTAATTCAGCTATATCTATGGTACTTACTTCTTTATTCGATTCTCTTCTCTGAATTTCTTCTTTTAAAATAGTATTGCAATATGGGCAAGAAGTAACAATCAGATCAGCCCCAGTAGCCAGGGTTTCGTTAACTCGGTTCATTGTGATTGGATTTTTTGTATTTCTACTTTCCCAGAAGCGCCCACCACCTGCGCCACAGCAAAACGATTTTTCTTTCCTACGAGGCATCTCAATGAGGTCTATCCCTGGAACTGCTGCCAAGACGTCTCGCGGTTCAGTGCAGTAACCATTAAAGTGACTAAGATAGCACGGATCATGAAAAGTGATCTTCTTGCTTTGCTCTTGCGAGATTTTCAGTTTCCCCTTGCGCAGAAGGTCTGCCAGGAAAACTGAGTGAGGTATGACTTCATAAGAACCACCAAACTGAGGATATTCATTTTTCAAGGTGTTGAAACAATGGGGACAGGTGGTTAGTATTTTCTTTACCCCTAGCTCATTAAAAGTCGCGATATTTTTCCGGACTGTCTTTTGAAAAAGGAGTTCATTACCCATTCTTCGTACCGTTTCACCACAGCACCATTCCCTTTCACCTAATAGGGCAAAATCAATATCAACGGCTTGTAGAATTTTCGCGAAAGCCACTGCAACTTTTTGGGCTGACTCATCAAAGTTACCTTGACAACCCACGAAAAATAGATATTCCGCTTCAGGTTTTTCCAGTACTGACGGGATTTCCATTTCCTTAGCCCAGTTATTATTTGAAAGGATACGTTCTTTTCCCCAAGGGTTTCCGTATTCATCTACCCCCTGGAAGACCTGTTTCGCTTCAGGTGAAAGTTTATCCTTCTCCGATACAATGGTTCGTCGCATATCAATTATTTTTGAAATATGATCTATCGACACAGGACATGCATTATTGCATCCGCCACACATTGTACAACTTGAAATGAAATCGAGATGAAACAGATTGCCTACAACTTTTACGGGTCGTTTTCCTTTCGCACCGGTTTGAAATCCTTCCTCTTCCATGTATGCCCGTATACGCCCATTGATTCGTTTTGGTTTTAACCATTCTTTACTTTGTTCAGATGGACATTGGCCATGACAATAACCACATTTAACACAGCTAAAGGTATCAAATAACTGCTTCCAGGTAAAATCT
Organism: Desulfitobacterium elongatum; assembly: GCF_055378975.1. Lineage (NCBI taxonomy): Bacteria > Bacillati > Bacillota > Clostridia > Eubacteriales > Desulfitobacteriaceae > Desulfitobacterium > Desulfitobacterium elongatum. The sequence continues at coordinate 3,335,094 of NZ_AP038772.1, forward strand.
TCAACTGTTTTCACCCCACAGGTTTGCTCTTTTTCTAAGTCTAAATCAACAGACAAAAGTGCGCCTTTGGGCGCACGGGAATGCCAGTAAACGTTCAAAGGAGCGAAAATAAGATGGAGATGCTTGGACTGTGGGATAATATAAAAGAAGGAGAAAATCAATAGAAAATGCATCCACCAAAAGAATTTCGCGAGTATCGGTAAACTTGGGCTTTCCCCAATTTGGGCTCCTACTATTAAATAGAGAAGTTCACTTAGTATGATGGCGAAGATGAGGACTAGTATCATGTAAGCGTTAGTAGAGTTATGGAGCCAGTTTGGTTTAAAAAATAAACGACGGGAAAAAAAACCGATAACTCCGATCATCGCTAAGATAATTAAAGTATCTCGAATAAACAAGAAGCCAGGATTTGTCCCAATAAAGGGTATGTGTGTATGAAAGAGGCCGAACCCAGCCATATCGATACTACTTAACGTTAAAACGATAAAACCCCACATGATAAATGAGTGAAAGAGTGCAGACAAAGGATAGTCCTTGAGGTTTCTTTGGAGGAAGACTTGCTTCAAAAGAAAGACAAATCGTTCACGCGGGTGGTCATTACGATAATCGGGTCTACCAAATTGAGTTGAACAAAAACGTCTATATATTTGATATAAGAAGTAGCCCAACGATACCCCAAATAAAACAAAAAAGATTATGGCTTGCATAACACACCCCCTAACTCCATCATATTGTTTCTTACTCGAAAAGCAAGAAGATTCTTTGGGACAACAAAAAGATTCTATTTGTTTTTTACTTCCAGCTTTTTGACTTGTCTCACTGGAAGCCTTCGGCTTGCTTCAAAAAAAAGATTTTTATATAATTTAATAATTAAGGTACTTTTGATACATGGCACGCAGGGACCATGCTCCGATGTTGACCCCTAATGCCGAGACAAAAGGAGGGACGATAAGATGCGCTCTGGAGGACTTCGCGGGAGTGGCATGCGCTCAAACCTCACGGAGGAGGAAAAAGCAAATAAACCAAAGATATCCATGGCTTTACTCAAGCGCATATTTAGCTACCTTGTCCCCTATTGGCCAAAGCTTACCTTGGTTTTTATAGCGATTATTGCCTCGTCCATATTTGGGCTACTTCCCCCGCTATTAACGGGACGCATCATAGATGAAGGCCTGATCGGAAAGAACTACTCCGTGCTCCTTGAGCTGATCGCCTTATCCTTTGGCGTTGTCGTTATATCCAATCTTATCGGGGTTTTGGAAAGCTATCTCAACACTTGGGTGGCCCAAAATATTACCTATGACATGAAAAACCAAATGTATAGCCATTTGCAACAGATGTCGCACCGCTTTTTCACCACCAGTAAACAGGGTGATATCATCACCCGCATGACAAGTGACATCAATGGAGTACAAAGCGTTATCGTCGGCACGCTCACCAAAATATTCAGCAACACGATAATCCTTGCCACAACGATCATAGCCCTTTTTCAAAAAAACTGGCTTCTTGCCCTCATAAGTATCGTTATCGTGCCGCTTTTTATCGTGCCGACAAAACGTGTGGGCACGACACGCTGGTCACTCGCGCAAGAAACGCAACAACAAACGGATGCTTCCAATCAGCTACTGAACGAAACATTAAGCATCAGCGGACAGCTTCTCGTAAAGCTATTTACAAGTGAGAAGAAAGAGTATGACAAATTTGAGAAAATAAACAGAGAAACCACTCTCCTAAGCGTCAAAGAAAGCATGGCGGGCAAGTGGTTCCGAGTGGCGCTCAATACATTTACGAGTATGGGGCCCATGATCATCTATCTTGCGGGTGGGTTTCTCATAATCAAGCTCGGCTCGGGCCTTACTGTTGGAGACATCACAGTGGTCGTTGCGCTTTTGGCGCGATTGTACCGTCCAGTCGATTCCCTCTTAAATATTCAGGTAGACATCATACGCTCTATGGCACTGTTTACGCGTATATTTGAGTATTTTGATATCCCGCTTGAAATTAAGAACGCACCGAACGCCATAGTGCCAAACGATTGCAAAGGTAAGCTTAGCTTCGAGAATGTATCCTTTCATTACGAAAGCGACAAGCCTATTCTAAAGAGTGTGAGCTTTGTTATAGAAAAAGGCAAATCAGTTGCCCTTGTTGGTCCATCAGGCGCGGGCAAATCGACTATCGTAAACCTAATCCCGAGACTTTATGACGTTACAGAGGGTAATGTATTGCTCGACGACAGGGATGTACGTGATATCGACCTTAAATATCTTCGAAAATGTGTAGGTATGGTGTCACAGGACACCTATCTTTTCAACGGCACTATACGTGAAAACCTTCTGTATGCCAACGAAAAGGCCAGTGAGGCTGACTTAGAAAGGGTCTGCCATGAAGCGAATCTGTATGACTTTATCCATGCTCTTCCCGACGGCTTCGACACCTTAGTAGGCAACCGGGGGCTTAAATTATCCGGAGGTGAAAAGCAAAGACTTTCCATTGCGCGCGTCTTGCTCAAGGATCCGAAGATTCTTATCTTGGACGAGGCGACCTCTTCACTGGATTCTATCAGCGAATCACTGATTCAAGAGGCAATAGAACCGATTCTCAAAGGAAGAACCAGTCTGGTCATTGCTCATCGCCTCTCGACCATAATGGCAGTTGACGAAATCATTGTAATCAAAGATGGCCAAATCGTACAGCAGGGTAAGCATAGCGATTTGGTCGAGCTTGACGGTGTATACAAGGAACTTTATGAAACTCAATTCAAGTGGGCCTTTGAGGACTACGACAATCGTGAACAAAGAAAGGCCCTGTCAACTTGATCTTGTAGGTTACATCAATGTCATATAAATGCACAGTAAAAATCCTTTACATACTTTGAAAGGATTCTTACTGTGTTTTTTTTAATTCTTTAATTATCTCTCGGTGGTTTATTATACCCTCTGTCTCCGTAGGGCTGCAATTTCACCAGCCACGGCTTCTCCATTTGCTTTAGCTCCCAGCGCATGTCAGTCACATCGTCGGTTTCCTTTTCCTCCAGCACCTCATAGGTGAAGGCTTCAGGTCCTAGCTCAGTCCAGTCCTTTTGAAGCTGTGAATTTATATGCCTGCCCATGACCAGCTGGCCCTGAATGTTCAACCATTTGTTTTTTAAGTTGGGAAAGGCGGCTATGAAGATTTTACCGCTGACCTTGTTTGTTATTTGTATGACACCCATATAGGTCTTAATCTGCTTGTATTCCTCTAGAAGCTCCTTACGACTTTTCTTGTCCATGTTTTTCCTTCCCTTCGGCCAATAATTATCATTTAGTCCTTCGATGGGACATTCAAATATCCCCTTTTACTCGATTAGTAATTTACTAACTTAGTAACTTTATTCTAATGCTTCTTATACACTGATGTCAATACTAAGTGTAAGATACCATGTCTATCGATCTAAACCTTAGATTCGCCGCATGAATATGCTAAAAAACAAAAGTTCCCTCAAGACATCTTGTCCGAGGGAACATAAAATACTGCAGATAGCAGAACCCCCATATACCTTTATTACGTATATGGGGGTTCAAAGTTATTCTTCAACCAGAACATCCTTGTACTCATCGCTTTTTGTAAGGACGCTTTTCGCAAAAGGACACTGAGGGATTATCTTGATATTTTCTTGACGCGCATACTCAACTACCTTCTCCACGAGTTGCTTCCCTACTCCTTGACCCTTTAAGGACCCTGAAACATAGGTGTGATCAATGATAATTTTGTTCTCGCTTGTTGGAGCGAAGGTAATCTCAGCTAATGGATCCTCAGGCTTTTCGCCCAAGTAAAATTGATCATTATTTTTCTTGAAGTCTTTCATGTATTCCCTCCTGCTTCACTCAATAGGTAATCTTATTTTCCCATTTCTATGAATAAAATATGAGCTAATTCCATTGCTCTAATTGAAATATCTTCTTCAACGATCTCCATTCCATTGGTACTCAAACACCTATTACGCAAATTTCTCCAAAGACATCATAAGGAAACCACAGAAAGCCGCATTATCAAACTGCAGTGAAAGATTAACTTCTTTTTTAATTTGATTGATTTGTTCTCGATAAGCCCGATAAAATTCAAACGTTGGTTTGGGGCTGTATTTGAGTCCCTCCAATTCAAAGTGCTCAATTATTCCTTTAGCTGTAGTCGGTTTGACGAGAATCTCCACACTCGGTCGATAATAGTTGGGGCAGACTGTTAACAACGGCCATTTCGCCAGCTTATATTCAGTAAGTAAGTCTGTCATTAGTACAAAGCCGAACTCTTGATCGCCATGCAAGAATTCCCTCAGCCCATGGGATAATCGCTCTTTTTCATTATCGCCCATGGTTTTTACTAAATCTCTAAACTTAGGCTTTTCAAAAAGCGAAACCAACGAGGACTGGCTGACAATCTTGCTCATAGAATCAGCAATTTGGATTGGATCTTCAAATTGCTCGATTGCAAAGCTTTCCTGTGCCAGTTTATTCATTTTTTCTATCTTATGTTTCTTCGCAATTTCCAGCATCAGAGGATCAGAAAAGCCACCGGGGTATTGCATAAAAAATCTTTCTTCGGCTTCTTTGAGCTTTTCTCTGTTCATAACTTGATCACCTCATTTGAAAATTATTTCTCCCATTCTAATAACTTTTATGACCTTTTTAGCAAAATTCAATGAGAGGAATCCTTTTTAAGGGTTCCTCTCTTTAATCTCATTATGCTTTTAAATTTACAACAGCATCCGAATTCTCGTTCTGACGATTCCAGCAAACTCTCCATTTCTAAAATAACTGCTATAGGTTATTAGCATTCCGTGAGCTGTTTTCGTAAATTCCTTAAGCTCTCCTGATTTGAATTTTTCTAGAAACTCTAATATCTTCTCCCTGTTTTTCTCCTGATGACAATCTACAACCCATAACCCAATTAACGGTTTCTTATAAACCTCTTTCTCAAATTTGTTAGCCCAAACTACTTTAAAATCTGCATCCGTGACCAACAGTCCTGCAGAAATATCTTCGAAAACCTCCTGGAAATCCATATTTTCCCTCCTACCCATTTTACTTTTTGTTCACAAGAACTAATCCAACGATACACAACAAAATACCAGCGATTTGTGTTAGATTCATGTTCTCTTTATAAAAAAGAACTCCAACAACAATAAGTGCGATTGCAAGAATAATATTGGCTACCAATGATCCAACACTGATATTCCATCCTGCGCGATAAAGAAAGATATAGCCGACTTCCAATCCAACTATAGCAAACCCTAGTAAAAAACTTGTATAGTTTAAATTCTTTAAACTTCCTATTAGATTTGTGTCTGAAGAAGAAATCCAATAGGCAATAAAGGCTAAAGCAGAACCCATTAAATACGTTATAGTCAAAGATAAAAACGCATTGGCATTCTGTGGGGTAGCTTTGGTGACAATATTATACACTATGTTAGATACGACAATCAAAAGAATCGGCCAATAGTAACTCCACATTTACGAGTATCCTCCCATAGAAATCCCCTTTATGACTTTATTATTTGAGGTCAAATATTTCGACGATGAAGTTATCGCATACATCCTTTACCTTCTCATAGTCTGCAGAATCTCTAATCGTCCAGGCTAATACAGGTACCCCCAATTTTCTTAACCCTTTAAAGGTCTCGACATCGTTATTCTCAACTTCATAAGCAATAAAATTAGGTCTGCTCTTAAAATTAAGTATAAGATTGGAGAGTAGGACTCTTTTATACCAGGGTAAGCGGGTTGTCCCTACATACTCAACTTCGTAATCACTGACTATAAAACTTCCAGAAAGCTGGCCCCGCAATACCTCCGGTGCATTTTCTCTAAACCAGGCAACGGTGTAAGGATTAAAGGATTGAATCGCGTACTTACCAGTGTAATCCTTTAATTCATCATAAATCATGCGTTCCATTTCGCCCACTTCACCCTCATTTTTTATTTCAATGAGTAGTGGGACCTGGCCATCGACATAAGCCAATACTTCACTGAATAAGGGTACCGTCTCAGAGGAATTGGGGAAATTAAGTTTAGCAAGTTCTTCATAATCTGTCTCAATTAGATATGAATCAATACCAAATACTCTTTTAAGCTTCTTATCATGGAATACCACCAACTGCTGATCCTTCGTCATCGAAACATCCAGTTCGATAATATAGCCCTCTTCTATAGCTCTCTTAAATGCTGAAATCGAGTTATCCTGAATATAGTCTGCTTCACTATACATACCCCGGTGTGCTATCAATGTACTGGTTAGCCACTCAGCACCCTTTGCACTTTCGGCTTTTCTAGCGAAACCGACGAATTGGAAAACTGTCACTACCAATAGTAATAGAACAAAACCTGCCACTATCCATCGCCTTTCTCTCATAGAATACTCCTCTCATTATTAAACCATCAAGTCAATCTTTACTGCAAATTTTCCTATCTTACCTCTTAGTTATTCGTTTTTCCGTGCAACCCAGATTCCCTTGGATACCTTGGCTAGAGTATTCCCTGTAACTCTTTGTTTTCTTATGATGAATGTTGCTACTCTTTCAATTGCATAAATAACCATGGCCATGGTTGTAGTGGTTGAGGTTTCACTTAAGCTTGTTGATATATTAACATAATTCAAACTTGTTTTGATTAAAGGTAACTTAAAGTTTTCTTGATAATAGAACAAGCCTCGATGAAATTTTCTCACCGAGACTTGTTCTTTGTTTCCTGGTTCTATTTTCCTGAAGTATAAAACTTCGAGAAATCTTTCAAACTAATCCAAGATTAGGAGGTATGAATGCATGAATGCAATTTGGCTTGTAATTGTCGCAGCCCTCGTCTTAACCCTAGGTTATCGTCTTTACGGTTCGTTCATTGCCGCAAAAATCTTAGCCTTAGATGACAGCCGCAAGACTCCAGCAGTGGTTCACGATGATGATCGTGACTACGTCCCCACTAATAAATGGGTTCTATTTGGACACCATTTTGCAGCGATTGCGGGAGCTGGACCCTTAATCGGACCCACCCTCGCCGCTCAATATGGCTACTTGCCTGGCGTCCTCTGGATCCTTATTGGGTCAGTACTTGCTGGTGCTGTTCATGACATGGTTATTCTTTTTGCCTCAGTACGCCATGACGGCCTGTCTATTTCTGAGATTGCTAAAGAGGAGCTTGGTCCTGTCGCTGGCTTAGTCTCCTCCATTGCCGTGCTCTTCATTTTGATTATAACTATGGCTGGATTAGCCTTAGCTGTAGTCAATGCCCTTTTTAACAGTCCCTGGGGAACGTTTACCGTTGGAGTCACCATCCCCATCGCCCTCTTTGTGGGTATCTATCTCAGATGGCTACGTATTGGTAGAATCGGAGAGGCGACTGTCATAGGTGTAGCTTTAATCTTTCTCGGGGTGGTTCTCGGCCCTATGGTTGAGCAATCCTTTTTTGCTCCATATTTTTCGTATTCACATCAACAGCTGTCGATCATTCTCGCAGTCTATGGCTTTGCGGCTGCAGCTCTCCCCGTCTGGCTTCTCCTTGCCCCACGCGACTACCTCAGCACCTATTTGAAAATAGGTGTTATTGCCGCTCTAGCACTGGGAATTATCTTTATCCAGCCCCACCTGAGAATGCCTGCCATTACGCCGTTTGTCAATGGTGGTGGTCCTATTATTCCTGGCAAAGTGTGGCCCTTTATGTTTATAACTATTGCCTGTGGTGCTCTTTCAGGCTTCCACGCGATCATTGGAACAGGGACCACCCCGAAAATGATTGCCCGTGAACGAGATATCCTCCCGATTGGCTTCGGAGCCATGGTTGTGGAAGGATTTGTCGCTCTGATGGCTCTGATTGCTGCGACCAGTTTACATCCTGCCGATTACTTTGCCATCAATACTGCTCCAGCGGTTTTTCAGAAATTAGGCATGACCATTCAGGAGCTTCCCCAACTTTCCGCACTGGTTGGTGAAGATGTAACTGGCCGAGCTGGTGGAGCTGTCTCTCTGGGAGTAGGAATGGCCGATATCTTCAGAAAAATTCCTTTCCTTGCCTCCCTTTCGAGTTACCTCTACCATTTCATCATAATGTTTGAGGCCCTGTTCATTCTCACAACAATTGACGCCGGTACACGGGTTGGACGCTATTTATTACAAGAATTGGGTGGGAAAATTTACAAACCCTTGGCTAGAGTAAACTGGTTACCGGGAATGATCCTGGCCAGTGCCTTGATTTCGTTTACTTGGGGTTATCTCGTCTATAATGGAAACATTTCAACTATCTGGCCCTTATTCGGTGTAGCAAATCAGTTACTCGCGGGGATGGGCTTAGCAATTGGTACGACTCTGATTTTTAGAATGAAAAAACCTCAATATGCTTGGACGACGATCCTACCCTTCATCTTTGTCACCGTAACCACGATTACTGCGGGATACCAAAACATTGTAATTTACTATCTCCCCGCTGGCAAAAACCTTTTAGCCTTTCTAACCGCGGTCATGATGATCTTAGTTACGATCATTCTCGTAGCATCGATTCGAAAATGGTTTGAGCTTATGCGCGAAACTCCAACTCCTAAACTCGATCCTCAGAGTTAAATTATTTATATAGTCGACATGTTCCCTCACACAAATAAAATAGGGCTTTCCGACTAGTTTGCTATCGGCCATTATCTTAGCGCCAAACAGCAAACCCCGGGAAGCCCTTAGTTTATATCCAATGCCACAACAAATTTAATTTTTTGTATAGTTGAGCACGACTAGACCACAGTCAAATCAACTAGTCTGTATTAAATTCAGGTTTTGCCTACCCACTAATTCCTATAAACCCCACCCCAAGGGCCGAGTCAATTTAATTCCGGGGAGCTTTTATTAGAATGGACATGAGTTTAAGGAGGAATTAAAAAGCAAAAAGTAGAAAGTTACAAATAAAAATAGGAAATAGGAACACGAGGGTGATTGCGAATGAACGAAGCACTTTTTGACCACGTTGCTGCACATTATGATTCCTGGTATGATACTGAGCTTGGCTCGGTATCTGATCAAGTTGAACGTCACCTGGCCCAGTCCATGTTTAAAGCACCGGGTCCTAAAGTTCTTGAGATCGGATGTGGTACCGGACAATATACGAGCTGGCTTGTGCAAGAGGGATATGAGGTCACTGCTGTCGATATTTCCGGTGAAATGATGGCTATGGCCCAAAAGAAAATATCGGCGCTTGAGGAAAACACCTCGAAAGCTAAGCCCGTTCAGTGGTGGCATGCGGATATTACAGAAATTCTTGATCAACTTGAAACCTATGATGGGATTTTTTCCATGACCGCCTTTGAATTCGTACCTGAACCGGAAAACGTCTTGCAAAAACTTTTTAGCCGATTAAAGCCCGGTGGCTGTTTAATGATCGGACTCATCGCCGGCATGAGTGCCTGGAGTGAATACTATGCGGAGGCAGCTCGTAACAAGCCCACTTCTGTCTTCGCCCGTGCTGCTCTTTATACCAAAGAGGAAATATCTTCCTGGCAAATCGGTGTACCTGCCGAAATTGGGGAATGTCTTTTCTTCCCACCGAATGTTCAAACAACAGCTGAGGCCCTTTCTCTCGAGGAGAAAAGAGAAGGGAATCCAGGGTTTGTGGTGGCAAAGTGGGTAAAGGGCTGATAAAATTGCCGAATCAAGTTTCAAAATAAGGAAGTCCAGTCATACTGCTGGACTTCCTTATTGTATCAATTGTTAAATCCATATTGAGTGGAGACCGTGCATTTATAGACCCTTTTTATATCCAGTAGTATAATCATACTATTGGGATCAGCTTAAAACGTATATTAAATGATGCTAAGCAATCATAAAAATAATCACAAAAGGAAAGTAACATGATGGAAGAATCAAAGCTTATTGAAATGATCAAGAATAATCCTAATGCCATAGCCTATATATCTAATCCGACCGATGAGATAAAGTTGTTGGCTGTTCAAAAAAACGGACTAACGTTAAAATATATTGATAATCCAACGCAAGAGATGCAAGAATTAGCTCTAGACAATAATGGCCGGGCGATTCAATTTATAGATAACCCTACAGAAGATATGATGATAAAAGCGATCAATGATGGCTGGGTTAACTTAGAGTATCTTAAAAATCCAAGCGATCAGTTAATAAAATTAGCGATAAATCAAGCCGGCTGGGCTATTAAATATGTTAAGAATCCAAGTGAGGAAATGCAATTATTAGCTGTACGAAAAAATTACGATTCAATAAAGTTTATCAAAGAACCTTGCGCAAGTGTCCAGGAAGAGGCTGTAAAAATCAGTTATGATGCCTTAAGATATATCAATTCTCCTACCCATAAGGCAGAGCTTCTAGCGATCAAGAATAATGAGAGCGCTATTACCTTTATTAATGATTTAGATAAACATAAAATCTTGGAATTTTTGAAAGTCAATATTTTAGTGATCAAATATGTTATGAACGAAATCTCTAAAGATGAATTAGAACACGTGTTAAAGGAATCCTTAGCCAATGAAGATGTTGAAGAAAAATATGTCAGAGATTATTTGAATTGCAGTTATATCAATAAAAACAGCGACATTATGCCCATGGACATGATCATGTTTATTTATAAATATGGCAGTAAAAAAGCGAAAAAAATAGCTGTAGATGAAAAGCTGAAGATGATATAGGAGATGGAGCTATAATGAATTTTACAGATACCTTAAAAAGTGTTGACTTAGTACTATCTACCGGAGAAGTACCTCTAATCGTTGGTGAAAGCGGAATCGGAAAAACAGCGTTAGCCAAGGAAATTGCTCAAGAAAACAAGTGGAGTTTAATTGTTATTAATGGGAATCTCCTTAAAGAAGGTGAAATAGGCGGTCTGCCAACGATCGAATCTTATGCAGTTAATGATCAAGACGATCCGGTTGAAAAGAAAACCACAGTATATGCCGTTCATCATAAGCTCAGGGAAATTGATGAAGAAATATCTCAGGAAAAAAACGTTCTTTTATTTATAGACGAGATCAATCGCTGTGAACATACCGTCCAACAGGAACTTATGAATTTAATCTTAAACAGAGAAATCAATGGCTATAAGTTACCTGAAGATGTAAAAATATTAGCCGCTATGAATCCTTCAAGTAAATATGGTTCGGATTTTGATTACCAAGTTGTCGATATGGATGAAGCCCAAGAAAATAGATTTGTCTGGTTATATATGGAACCTGATTATAATCAGTGGATCGATTGGGCCATAGAGGCCGGAATTGAGCAAAAGGTTGTCGAGTTTATCTCCACCTTCCCCGATTATTTGCATAAGATCAACGAAGATGATCTAAGAGCAACCCCAAGAAGCTATGAGAGAATTTCCAGCAGTTATAAAATGTATAAGGAGAAAAAAGATTCCATACCTCGATCCGTATTTTTTAATGTTATCAAAGGAAATGTCGGGCGATTAATAGCCGAAGAGTTTGTGAGCTTTGTGGAATCCGATCATCGTTCGCTCATATCCTATCAAGATGTTTTTTCAGGAAATTCTCTTCCTGAATTGATCAGAGAAAGAGTAAAAAACGAAAGCCATACCCGGCTTTATCTATCCGCCAAGAATATTCTCAAAAACTTAGAAGCAAACATCTTAAATGATCGTGATGATTCAAGTTTTTATATGGACAGGCTGATTGAGTTTTTGAAACTATATCCTGTAGATTTAAAGATAGGACTCATGAAGGATATTAAAAACAGTTATCCTGAAGTATACAAACACGCCATAGAGAATGAAGCGTTTATCGATTCCTATTTTGAATCTTATCGTTCAATCAGGTGATATCTATGAAAACTTCTTTTGATAGCCAGGTTCAAGGGCTTTATGAAAAAGCAGATCTAATCATCAATAGTTTTTTCAAAGCAAAGCGCAAAGATGAAAATTCCAAGCTTGATATCCCCAAAGAGTTTAAAGAAGAGTTTTTCAGCCTAGTCGATCAAGTTAATTTGAGCCTTATGGAAGACAAAGATAATTTCTATGGCTATTTTTTGTTTCAAATGTCCAGAGAAATACGCTTTGACATCAGCAGCCCTACTGCTGTGAATTTTAAAGGGGCTAAATATGTTATCTATTTTAACCCCATCATTTTTTTAAATCTTAATCTAAAGCAAATGGAGAGCACCATTAAACACGAAATACTCCATATATTATCTATGCATTTAATCAGAGCCAAAGAATTTAAGGGTAGCTACAGCACATTAGCCACTAATATGGCCATGAATATCGTCGTCAATACCTATTTAGATCATCTGCCCCCCTATGCTGTTACATTAGAATGGGTCAATTTAAATTATTCTTTAAAACTCTTGCCCTTTAAACCTTTTGAATATTATCTAGAAGAGATCCAAACTGCCCTGGACTTACTGGAAGCAGATCAGGATGCAGCCGATGAAAGTGATACAGATGAGGCCGATGAGAGCAAAGATGAAGCAGATGATAGTGATCAAGACGAAACTATAGAAACAGCGTATGATCCTGAAAAAGCCCATGACATTTGGGAAGATTCCAGTGATATCGATGAAAAAACACTTCAAGAATTTACTGAGCAGTTTGTTGATAATGCTCAAAAAGGTAGCATTCCAAATTATTTAGATAGCATGATATCATCCCTTAAAAACAGCAAGGGTGAATTGCCTTGGAATCTTTATCTTAAGAGGTTGATGGGAGCTGTTGAAAGTAATAAAAAGAAGACGATAACAAGAAGAAATAGAAGACAGCCCGATAGATTAGATTTAAGAGGACAACTTAGGAGTCATAAGGCAAAAATTGTTGTTGCACTTGATATAAGCGGAAGCATTAGTGATCAAGAATTTAATCAAGCCATTAAAGAAGTCCTCGCTATTGTTAAAAATTATAATCATGAAATTACGATTGTAGAATGTGACAGCGAAATCAGACGTGTGTATAACGTCAAATCGATAAAGGACATCAAAGATCGAATTAATATCAGAGGAGGCACCAGATTTACCCCGGTTTTTGAATATGCCAATCAAAATAAGGTTAATTTGTTAGTCTATTTTACGGATGGCAAAGGCGAAGAAAAGCTTCTAACAATACCCCGGGGGTATAAAACGTTATGGGTTATTTCTGGGAAAGGAGATAAGCTTTCAATAAAAGAACCTTACGGGGCAGTTAAAAAACTTAGGAATTTTTTAACGAAAGATGATTCACTAAATATGAGTGATGTTAAAAGAGATGGATATTCAATGAATGACCAGGAAAGAATGAATATTTGATGCCCCAAACCCCTTGATACCTGGCTATTTCCTCTCTAAATTCTTATTTATTCTATTTCCGCCAAAAAGTTGAACATTCTGCCTTATCCAAAATATTAAACTCGATCATTTTCTCAAGTAATGATAAATCAACTGGACTATCCCACTGGATACGTACCAACTCCTTGCTGTGATCATAGCCAGCCTGTACAATTTCATCAGAAAAATGATTAATCCCTGCCCTTTCAGGGGCAACAGCCAAATGATGTTTGGCTACGCTAAAGCCGATAATAAATGTGCCGTGATCGGTAAACATAGGCTGATTCCACGCAATTTTTGGTATTAAATTTGGAAATTTCTTAGTTACCCAACCAAAAACCTCTTCCATTCGGGCCCTATGTTGCGGGTTATCAATACGCGCTAAATATTCTGCAAAAACTTCCATGTTGCTCTCTCCTAAAATCAATTTGGTCTGTTAACTTAAAACTAAAAGTTAGTATTATGACAGAGAAGCTCACCCTTTGCGGGAAGTCTTGCGGCTGGACTTGTTTAAGGTAACGGCAGCGCGGATTAGCTCCTTAAGCGCCTCCTCGTCCACCTTGTCTCCCTCGTGGAAGTCGATAGCCCTCCTGGTGTTCCCATCTAGGCTTGAGTTGAAAATATGTGAGGGGTCCTTTAGTGATGCTCCCTTAGCGAAAGTCATCTTCACGACGTTCTTGTAAGTCTCCCCGGTACATATCATCCCGTCGTGAGACCACACAGGGGTCCCCCTCCACTTCCACTCCTCAACTACCTCCGGGTCGACCTGCCTGATCAGGTTCCGCACTTTTGAGAGCATCTGGCCCCGCCAGTCGCCCAGTTCCTCAATTCTCTCGTCGATTAGTTGGGACGGGGATTTCGTTTCTTCCGTAGACTGCTTTTCCATAGTGAAACCCTCCTTCAATAGATTTTTGAATTTTTGACCACTTATTTTTCAGCAATTCCCATCTTTCCTGCTATTAAAATCATCTTCCATAACGAGGTTTTGTCTGTATAAAAGGCTGATGCCATGCTGGTTTGACTGCATGGCATCAGCCTTTTATACCTAAAATTTCGAAAAGCTAGCCAATAAAAGATGCCCGTCCTAAACGTGCTTTTTCCAAGGTATCTAAATCAAATTTTTTCATTTTCAAGAAAGCCTCAGTAACTCTTCGCACTTCATCCCTGGACCCTTTAGACAAGACCTCATCCATATTTTCCGGAACAATCTGCCACGAAACTCCAAATTTGTCCTTTATCCATCCGCATTGTTCTGCCTCAGGTATGGCGGAAAGCCTATCCCAGAAGTAATCAATCTCTTTCTGATCTTTACAGTTTACAATGAGCGAAAATGCCTCATTAAAACTGAAATCTACGTCAAATGCATTATCCATTGCTGAAAAATCAATACCGCAAAGTTTGAAAGCGGCATAATTCACCTTTGCCTTTGGCGATACTGCTTCTCCCTCTCCATACCTGCTGATTATTCCTATTTCTGAACCTTCAAATATTTCCGCATAGGACTCTACTGCTTCTTCAGCTTTCCCGCATGATTCATTTGAAAAAAGCAGGTTTGGTATAATCTTTTGAACAGCTTGTCCATTATCAGTAAGCATCAACTGCCAAGACAAACCATATCGATCCTGAACCCAGCCGTACCACTTACTAAAGGGGTATTCACCAAGTGGCATTAATTCAGATCCACCTTCTAATAAAGCTTTCCATTTGGTATTAACCTCTTCTACGGAGGAGCAAGCTACCATCAAGGAAATTGACGGATTAAACCTAAAATAAGGACCTGCACTTATTGCCGTAAATTGTTGCCCTGCCAATTCAAAGCTCACAATTTCTGAATCACCTGAAGGTGTGTTTTCTAGAACTGTCACATTTAATAGTCTAGACTGGTCAAATAAACTGATATAAAACAAGGCAGCTTCTCTGGCTTCTTTGTTATACCATAAATGAGGAACAATTTTTTGCATAAGAACCTCCTTCATCAATCATAAACACTTTGTTTTTAGGATTATAATCACTTTATTTTCAAATAACATACGCTACCTTTTAATAAATTACTCCACTGTAAACAATTATTTTTGGTTTTTAATGTAAGCTGAATTTCTTACTCTCATAGCCGACCAATCATCGTCCAAGGAGATAAGAGAAACGCCTTCAAAACCGTAAGGAGTGAGGACTTCTCTTAATGTATCCCTGTTACAATCGCATTTTCTGTACTTCTTTGACGTTCCTTTTGGATAGCAAATCCACAAAAGACCATCTCCTGAAATAGCGTTAGTTAGACGCTGACCCATGTCTATAATCTCTTTTTGAGAGTAAATGAATATCTGAATGTAGGAATACTCACTTTTGATTTCCTTATCTACAGTACCACTAAAACTACCCAGAACATTCAAAAACTCTTCAGGGGGATTTAAAACTGCGATGGTATTGTGCTTATTCAGTTTTAGTTTATTTAAAACAGCTTCATCCATTTTTTCAACTCCTTTTAAAATATCTACAATTCTGTTGATCATAAATTTACATGCTCAAGTAATTTCAGTAGAAATAAAGTTGATTTATTCAAACAATCAATCCTAATTTCAAGCTGTTTATCCCGTTCTCTAGATAGGCTTAAAGCATGTAAGCATAAAAACCCAGCCTTCCTTACTACCTATCAATAAATCCGTTAGTCCTTCCTTTTCAACAAATCCGCTTTCATTTACCTCTATAAGTGTTGCGGCATCATCAAGAGCAGATAGGGTAATTGCAACAGACACAGCCATTATAGCACAACGAAAATATTTTTCCATTTCATAGTAGATCTGACGTTGTGTGAGAAGGGCGGGATCTGGTTTTCCTTAATCACATCTGTATGGATGCGGTAATTAATTTTTGCCCTTTTGCTTTGCTACTCCATGTTTGACTAAAAAATTCCCCATCAAGATATTTAATCCTGGTAAAATGCTCTTTATTTTATACCGAGCTTTTTTGCTTTTCTGTAAAGAGTAGATTTACTGATACCAAGTAAGTCTGCCGTTAGGGCTATATTGTTGCCGGTTTCGGATAAGGTGTTTTTTATAGCGTTTTCTTCAACTTCTTGTATTGATTCAACCGTATGTTGCCGATTCAATTTTAAAAAAGACTGGCTTGCTTCCGCGTGTTGAACAATATTTCTTTTAACAATTTCATCCGGCAAATGTTCCGGCAGAATTATATCATTATCGCAAACATGTAGAGCATAAATCATCGCATTTTCCAATTGCCGAACATTACCCGGCCAATGATATTCCATTAATATCAGCTGCGTATCTTTGACTATATTGGGTATTATTTTACCATCACCACAGTGTTTCTTTAAGAAAAACTTAGCCAAAGTGATAATATCTCTCTCCCTTTGACGTAAAGGAGGAATATTCACTGTTAGAACTGAAAGACGATAATATAAATCTAATCTAAATAATCCATCGTTAACCATAAGTTGAAGATCTTTATTCGTTGCAGCTATTAGCCTGAAATCTACAGGCCTGTACTTTTGTCCCCCAACCCTCATGACTTGTTTAT
The DNA here is from genome assembly GCF_055378975.1 of Desulfitobacterium elongatum. Lineage (NCBI taxonomy): Bacteria > Bacillati > Bacillota > Clostridia > Eubacteriales > Desulfitobacteriaceae > Desulfitobacterium > Desulfitobacterium elongatum. Next base: position 3,351,898 of record NZ_AP038772.1, read on the forward strand.
TTTCCAGTACCCTTAAGAGTACGGCTTGTGTTTCCAGCGGCATATCGCCGATTTCATCCAGAAAAAGGGTACCTCCTTCGGCTAACTCAATTTTACCTTGGCTGCCACTCTTTTTTGCTCCTGTAAAAGCACCGCCGTCATACCCGAATAGTTCACTTTCAATTAGATTTTTAGGAATTGCTGCACAATTCAGGACCATAAATGGCTCTGTTAGGCGGCTAAGATTATGAATAGCCTGAGCAAAAAGTTCTTTTCCCGTACCACTTTCACCGATCAATAGAATATTTGCTGACGACTCAGCAAAACGTCGAGCAAGCTTTAGGGCTTGAGCCATCGAGTTGCTCTCACCAATGATACTGCTGAAATGATAGCCGGTTTTCAGCCCGGTTTTAATATTCTCTTCTAAATGGTTAATATTAGTATTATCTTTAACATCATCGATATAAGACGGTAGATTTATAAAATTATAAACCTCTTCTGATTCCAATTCGGTATTGCATTTTAGACAGGATGTCCGTATTGGCTGATTTACACTGCCACAGCTTGGGCAGACTTTTATTTTAGCAGTAGTCGCAGGGCGAAAGCACATTGTATATCACCTCCTGAATTAAGAGCCATCGTGCTTATTTGTTTATTTCGTCGTCATCTTTAAAAAATCACCCATGCCCAAGAAAGAAGAGATCTATGGGCATGGGACATTTACGATAATATCCTTATAATGGACTAAATGTGACCATATCTAGACTTATCTAGCAGGCACTCATGCCAGCGTCCACTGAAAGCTCGGCGCCGTTGATCAGCTTGGACTCATCGCCGCAAAGGAACAGGCAGGCATAAGCGACCTCAATCGGGTCGCCGTAACAGAAGAAAGGCATAGCCCGGATCAGCTTGGACAGGCGCGCCGAGCCTTCGGGATGGTACTGGCCGCCCGAGTGCAAGCCGATCTCGGTCTTCATGCCGCCGGGGTGGATGATGTTGCAGCGTATGCCCTGGTTGCCGTAGGCGAACGCGATGCTGCGGGTCAGACCGGCGAGTCCGGCCTTGGCCGCTGTGTAGCTGGGTCCATGGTTGCCGCGCAGTGCCGCGTAAGAGCCGATATTGACGATAGAACCGCCTCTGCCCTTGACCATGAAGGGGATTGCCCGTCGGATGAGGCGGAACGGGGCTTTCAGGTCCAGATCGAAGACTCGGTCCCAACGTGCGTCGTCGGTGTCTTCCAGTGTGTAGCTGAGATCGTTGATGCCGGCGATGTTGCACAGGGCGTCCAGTTTGCCGTATTCTGTTTCCGCCGCGGCGAAGATGCGCTCAATGTCTTCCGCTTGCGTCAGATCGGCAGGGAAAGGAAGAACGTTTTCCGTACCCTGCCACTGAGCCAAGGCATCGGCCGCAATGTCCACAGCGAGTACCTTAGCGCCTTCCTCAGCGAAGAGCTTTGTCGCAGCCTGCCCCATGCCGTTGCCGGCGCCGGTGATGATTGCGGTTTTACCCGCGAGCCGTCCTGTCATGTTGACTCCTCCTTGTTTTAAGCACTTTATAATGGAAAGCAGAAGGGCCCCTCTGCTTTTTCCCATATCGGCATTTGGAGTTTTTAATCAAATATGCAGATTATCTTTGGTCAACCAGCTTATTCATCCTCATATATGCAATGTTTCCGCCGTCAATTGTGACATCGATTCCTGAGACAAAGGAAGCTTTATCGCTCAACAGAAATTCAATGACGGTTGCCATTTCCATAACATCTCCCATCCTCTTGAGAGGCGTATAAACATTTACCATATTAGCCATTCTCTTTGCTTCCGTTTTCATTGATGCTTCATATTCAACCCTACTGCCTAACGTATCTGCTATTCCGGGTGATATGCAATTCACTCTGATTCCCTTTTCTTCACCTAATTGAACGGCAAACTTCCGTGTCATTAAGTGAATACCTCTTTTGGCTATCGGGTAAGCCAGATTACAGGCCATTGGCTCTCCGGCAGACATAATAAACGGTGTAATCTTTTTTATAAAATCCGGGTCGGTATCTGATGCGTATAATATATCATCGATGTGATCGAGCATTTCCTTCTTCAGCATGTATGGAGATGAAGAACCGAAAAGCACGATGGATGAGCCCGCCTGCATGACCGGAGCAAACGCTTTCACGAGGCTGTTCACACCTAATAAACCGACATCCACAATTAACCTCCAGTTTCCGCAGGACGGTGTCAGTCCTGTTACCGCAACAAGCCCTTTGATCTTACCAGCCGAAGTAGATGCCTTCACCAGTTGGTTGATCTCATCTTCCTTTAAGACGTCGCAGACCAAAGCCATTGTGTCGATATTTTTGGATTTCATATAAGCGATTCCATCGTCGACCTCTTTCTGGTTTGTTCCGGTCATAACAACCTTGCCGCTTTGGGACAATTGCTCTGATACGGCAATTCCAATGCCTCCAACTTTTGCTCCGCCGATGACAACGTAGATATCATTACCCATTTATAACCACCTCCGTTTATAAGCACTTTATAACGAATCCCGACCGCTTAATAGGCCGGGATTCGTTGTAAGTCATTTCTTTGTGAGTCTACGCCAGGGGAATGTCCCCCAGGCCAATGTCTTTCTCCTTGGTACTGACATCCAGAACCTTGGACTTGCCGTCTTTCTCAATGGTCAGCTTAAAGTCAGCGTCCGGCAGGCCGCGCAGCCAGAAATCGCCGTAATTGTTCGTCGTGGCGCTGAAGTCGCCAGCGTCGCCCTTGAGCGTGACCGCTGCTCCGATGATGACTTCTTTCTTCTTAGGGTCGTAGACCGTTCCGGCCACGAACTTCCTGGGCAGACCGCGATAATAGACGCGGGGCTTCGTGCCATACTCTGGATGGAGGATTTCAGTTCCTTCGAGATCCAGTTCCGACTCCTCCCCGAAAAGGATGGCGCCAACCTGGCAATTATCAGAGCATCTCGGCACGCTGATCGGGTGGTCACCATCGAGCAGGTGAGCGCAGCCTGTGCACTTCTGCGCTAACTGCTCCTGCTCGTTCCAATAGATGACGCCGTAGGGACAGGCGTCTGCGAGATTCTGGTTGCCCTTGGCCTTTACCGGGTCGATGACGACCAAGCCGTCATCGCGCTTGTTGACCGCGTCCGGCGCCACTCTGATGCAGGGGGCATCGTCGCAGTGCTGGCAGAGTACAGGGAAGTAGGTTACCTTGACATGGGGTTTGGCGCCGCGCTCGTACTGGTTGACCTTGATCCAGAACTGGCCGGTCTCAGGCTGCGGCTTGGCGAAGGGCGACCAGTCGTTGCCGCAGTGTTCGTCTTTGCAACCGACCTGGCAGCCGTGGCAGCCCACACATTTGTTGATGTCTATTACAAATACTTTCATTCTGCTCCTCCTTCCACCCACGAACTGTAATTGATACCCACAGCCGGGTCGTAGTCCCTGGCGAAGGATTCTGGGTACTTCTGCTTCCATCCATCATACTCAATCTGGCTGAGCTTCGCGGCTTCCACCAGGTAGCCGGTGACCGGGAAGCCCATGCAGTGCTCGGAGATTGCCCTGGGCGGGCTGATGAGGTTCGTGGACCCGCCGCGGTCAATGTGAGGGGCGATAGGGTCAACCCTTGAGCCTTTGTTCACGATTACCGCGCCCTTGATGACGCGCTGGGAGACTTTGGCACCTACCAAAATCGTACCCTGGTCGTTGGTCAGTTTAACGATGTCGCCGTTCTTGATACCACGCGACTCCGCGTCCTCGGGGCTAATCCACGCAGGCTCGTAGAGATAGCCGTCGTGCCCTTTGACCTTGCAGGTCTCGATCTCGCGGAACCAGACGATGTCGTCGCCCTGGACGTGGACTCTCCAGCGCCCGGGGTTCGCGGTTAGGAGCAGCGGGTACGTTTTGGCTTTTTCGCCGGACTGGGTCTCATCATGGGTCCAGCCCTCGGAGGCCGGACCACCGATAATCCATTTGGCGATAGGCTGGCGCTCCTTGTCATCCGGGAAATTGGTGGCCAGGGCTTCGGAATAGAATTCCAGCTTGCCGGTGGGCGTGTCGAGGGGGTATTTCTCCGGATCTTCATAGAACTGCCTCATGCCGGGAGGGTCGTCTTTCCAGGTCGGGGAGATCTTGGGGATGTAGTAGCCCTTTTCCTTGAATTCTTCAAAACTGATCTCGTCTTTCACCTTGGACTCATTGAAGTAGTACTCGCGGGCTTCATCAATGTCCATGCCCAAAGTGATATACTCGTCGACACCAAAGCGTTTGGCCAGCTCCACGGCGATTTGGTAGTCGCTCATGGACTCGCCCACCGGGTCGAGGGCTCGATTCTGGTAGCCCGCGTGCTTAAGGGCGACGATTTGGCTGGCGCCGCCGATATCATCCTCCTCCAGGCAGGTCGTGACCGGCAGGATCAGGTCGGCGAACAGGCTGTCGTTCTCTATCCATTGGTGGTTGGTGACGAAGAACTCCACCTTGTCGCTACGCAGTGACTCCTGGTAGTTGAAGCCGCCGTTCCAGCAGCCCATGTTGCAGGGTTTCTCGGACCAGAGCATGTGGAACTCGCTACCGCCCTGATCGGCAGGGGCCGGATAATTGTATTCTTTGAACTGATCATCCGTTGTCACATAGACGATCTGTGGGCTGCCCCACCATTTAGCCTCGCCCTCTTGGATGGCCTTGGCCACCATAGTGCGGGGAATCGACTGAGGGTTGGGATAGAACTGACGAGCCTTGGTCCCCATAATGAAGGGCATAGTGGTTGACGGCGATATCGAGTGTCGGCTCATATCCGAGCCATTCATGAAGAACTGCTGCACGCCCGGGGCGCCGAGACCCTGCATGGCCAACTTGTAGGCTTCCGTCCTGCCGGCTTCATGGGAGTATGGACCTTTGACGGTGCCGCTGGAGAAGTGCACGAGGGCTGTCACCTTTGTGCCCCATTCGCGGGCCAAGGCCTTGATCGTCCATTCTGGCACGCCGGTAATTGGCGAAGCCCACTCCGGAGTCTTGGGAATGCCGTCCTCATCGCCCAGAATATAGGCTTTTACTTTGTCGAAGCCGACACTGTGTGTCTCCACATAGTCCTTTTTATAAAGGCCTTCCTGAATCCAAACATACATGATCGCGAAGTCCAGTGCCGCGTCGGTGTTGGGCAGGATGGGGATCCATTTCATACTGTCGTGGGCAACGGCAGTATAGTTGCAGAATGGGTCAATGATTACGAATTCCTTGCCCAGATCTTCCCAGAACTTAATGAGCTGGCTCCAAAACTGGCTGGCATAGGTCTGCGTCAGTTCCAGGTCGCCGGCGTGAAAGGCTATGAGCTCTGTGTTCTCGGTGATGTCCTTCGCTACATTCCAGGAGTTGTAGTTCGTCTGTGGCGGGGCGATCATGCCCAAACCCCTGTTGGAGCCTGAGCCCCAGACATGCTTGGCGCCCCAATAATAGCCCTCGACGCTGTCCGGCGTCCTGGTTTCCCGGGTGTAGCCACCGATGAGGTGCATTACAGTCGAGTGCATGCCGCCGGCGGCGTGGATGTTCTTGGACTCTTTGTGTCCGTCCTCGCCGATGGTGAGCACCGCGTACTTGCCGTACTTAGCCATGACACGTTTGATCTCCGATTCCATGATGTCAAACGCCTCTTCCCAAGAGATCCGTTTGTACTTACTCTTGCCGCGGTTCTGGGCATTGATCTTTGCCGGGTCGCCGCCCGGCTCCCAGTCCACGCGCTTCAGCGGATACTTCACGCGATTTTTGGAATAGACACGGTTCTTATAGGCCAGCGACATATACGGGGGAGCGGTTTTGATAGAAGGTCTGAGGGTCTTGCCCTGCACCTCAAGCTCCCACATACTCGGCTCCAACTCCTCCAGGGTGTACTTGTCATCCCAACGCATCGGCCGGATGCGCACGATCTTGCCGTCCTTGGAATCTACCGCCACGGGATCGCCACCGGTACCGCCCGACGCGATTCCCCGTATGATGGTTGTCTCGTTTGATTCACTCATAAAGGTCTCCTCTCTCTGATTATACAGTCGGTTTTTTTCTTGCTTTCCTTCGAGCTCTGTGTTAATCACCCCCTTTCAAATAGTCATATTGTTTACTCCATGTCCACGACGATCTTGATGGATTTCTCACGGTCGGCGGCCGTGTTCAGGGCTTCATTCAGCTGTTCAAGAGGAAAGTGGTGTGTGATGATGTCGTTGACAAAAGTCCGCTTATTGGTCACGTTATCGATGACTTCCTTGATATCCGAAAGGTCATAGCCGCTGGACCCCAGAATGGCGATCTCAGAGCTCATCATCCGATTCAGGTTCACTTCCTGCGGGTGGCGGTTCACACCGACGATCGAGAGCCGGGAATTCGGCTTCAGAAGCTTACAGAAGTCGTCAATGATGTTGGGCACTCCCGCGCAATCAACAACGATATCGACGTCTATTGCCGTGCCACTCTGGCGTTGCGGCAGCTCGCCGAAGTGTCCCTTCAAAAACTCGAACTTATCCCCCTCGAGGGGGCAGATAACCGCGCCAATCTTCTCCAGCAACGCTCTCTTATAGTCGCTGAGGGCAATATCGATGACGACAGGTATGATGCCCTGGGCGACGAGCCCGCTGATACAGAACAGGCCGATAGAGCCCGCGCCGTAAACCACCACATGGTCACCCGGCTTGGCTCCTGGTCTATTCTTGCCGCGGGTGCCGACCCCAAACGGTTCAATGAGTGATGCCTCATCCCAGGAGATCGAGTCGGGCAACAAGAAGAGGCTGTGATCCAGCTTCGCGTCCGGCACACGGATGTACTCGGAAAAGCCGCCGAGCATACATGTATAGTACTTCGGCATGGCATTCATGGGGTTGATCCAAACGCGATCGCCCTCCTTGAATTCCTTTACCGCCTTGCCGATCTCGGCCACGTAACCGGCGGTCTCATGCCCGAACTGTACACCCTCCTGTACGCCGACTCCATTTACGTCCGACCCGCAGATCGACGAACGGACGGTCTTTACCAGGACGTCATTCGGCCCGACTTCAGGCTTTGGGATATCCACGACCTCCGCCTGCAACTTACCTTTATAAATCCCTGCTCTCATGGTAGCCATGGTTTACAACTCCTTTCGTTGATTACCATTGAACTGCTGATCTGTGGACGTGATCAGCCCAGCTTGCGCCAGACGTCTTTGCCATCCCAGTCCAGCGACGCCTTCTGGATCATCTCCCAGAAGGGTTTGACACTGGGCGCGTGAATCTCCACGTAATGCCCCCATTTCGCCTTGCAGTCGATATAAGCTACCTTAAGGCCACCGCCCGACTGCATTGTGAACAACGGCTTAAAACCGGCGTTGGCGAACTCCCGCAGAGCGCCTTCGAAGTCTTCCACCCAGTTGGAAAAATGATGGAAGCCGTAGTGTCCTAACTCGGCGTAAGGATTGGGTTCACTCAATACCTGAACAAGCTCGATCTGCAGGCCGCCGAACTGGCCGAAAGCGGTCTGTAGGGTCACATCGATTTTCTGGCCGCGATAGTTCACATCTTTATTGGTCATCGGGTCCATATAGAAGAAAGGTCCTGAGCCGAAGAGCGCCGAATGCGCCCTGGCTGCTTCTTCGAGGTTCTCCACGTAGTAGGAAATCTGATTGGTGGCATATTTGTTGAAAATCGTTTCCATGATGATCTCCTTTCTTTGATCATTAGACGCTTGCAGTCGTTTCTTTCTGCGGCGTCTGAACCGTTTCTTTCAGCGGTACCAGGAACTGGGTGATGACGAGGGCGACGACGGCAGTGCCTACCGCGATCATAAAGGCCAGAGGCAGCCCGTTGGCGGGACCTTTCATACCGATAATCATCGTATAGACCGCCATGCCGACACCGCTACCCAGGTTTTGCGCCAACTGGAACACTGCGTTGCCCTGGACGCGAATCTGCGGTGCCAACTGCACCTGAGGCGCCGTCGAGACGAAAGCGGAGTTCTGGGCGCCATAGAAGCCGGTGATGAGCATGATGATATAAAGGGTGACTAAGGAGGTCGTCGGCGTGAGGACAAAGATTAGAACCAGCGTGATGACAATGCGGACGGATAGCCCCATAGTCAGCGCCGTACGGGCGTTGCGGGCTTTTGCGATCATACGTCCGAAGACCGGCGCCAGGAAAAGCCCGAGCACACTGTAAACCGAGGTGGCCATACCACCCCAGATCGCCTCCTTCTGCATGACGTAAATGACATAGGTGGGAATAAAGAAAAATACGGCCATATTAGAAAAATTCGTAAATAAATTGATCAGGGTGAGGCAGAGTGTGTTGCGATCTTTCAGTACCCTTGCCGGCAGGATGGCATCGTTCCCTTTCTTTTTGACCATCGCGATCAGGATGACGAGGCCGACGATTGCCAAGACGATCATGAGATTATTGCCCAGGCTGCCGAAGGGCATCACAATTGCGGAGGGACGGCTGGACTTCGGTCCCAGTGAGAGCGACAGGATGATACCGCCGAGAAAGAGAACAAAACCGAGGGCGCCGACCAAGTCAACCTGTTTCATTGAGGGCACGGCCAAAGGCGCCGCTTCCTCCTTGGTGACGTTAACCCCGAAATAAATTAGGAATGCGGCTAGTGTCAGTATCGGCCAAACCACATGGCAGGCGGCGCGCCAACTGATGGTCTGGATCAGGATGCCAGTTAGCGTCGGACCGATAAGCATGGACACGCTCATCATCGTGCCCGTCAAGCCGAGATAGAAGCCGGCTTTCTCCGTCTCGTACATGTCACGGATAAGCGAGAAACCGAGGACATAGATGCCGGCGCTGACCAGACCCCAGAAGATGCTGACGAAGACAATGAATTCCATGCTCGGCGCGATGGCGCGACCAAATGACACCAAGGCACCAGTGAAGACACTGAGCGCAATCAGGACGCGCTTGATCGCCGGGTTCTTGGCGCCGTAGTAACCGAAGAGCGGCATGGCGGCAATGCTGATTAGACCGCTGATGGTCGAGGCGAGTGGATAGAGCGTCTCACCGCCGATGTCCTTTGCCGCTGCCGGCAGGATCACAGAGAGGCCAGCGGAAACGAAGATCTGGCCCAGGAGAGCGATATAAATACCGGCCAGAGTCATGATTTTCTTCGAGTTCGGCGCCGTTTGAAAAGGATTGCTCATTTTCATTCTCCTTTCTAGGTAAAAAAACTAGATGAGGAAAACTAATTTTGCGGGCATTCAACACTTCCTCCCGAATCGCATTTTTCTGAATATGATATTGACATTCAGCTTAACCGTGGAATGAGCATTTCCTTCAATGGTTGGATCACTCGTTCGGGCTCTTGTAGGCCGCGGCTTCCTCCGCAGTCATGCCGCAATTCTTGCAAGCCGTTGCCGTCACCGGATTCTGAGTGCCGCAGCGAGGACATATGAAGGTCTCGGTCTCAGCTGCGAGCGGGGCGCCGCACTTGCGGCATTTTTCGGCATTTGGTGGGTTCAGTATTCCGCAGGCGCATCTATTCGGTTTGGCAACAGTAGGAGGACGAAAGCACATAAGCAAACTCACCTCTTTTCAAGATATCCTGATTTTTCATTGTCGTTGGCTTTTGACGATTCACCCCTTTCGTTCGCTCGCCGGGGACGCTGCCAAATTCCGGCGAACATTATTGTTTGTAATAACTTTAACAAGCCAGCTGAGGGGTTTCAATTCTCAAAATGGACCCCTTTGTCGTCAATATTGTTACAATATTTTAGTAATAGCGCTACGTTGGAAACAAATGGGTAAAAATGTTACCCTAATTTTGTGTTACCCTAATTTTGTCCGCCGCTTGCTTTCTTCTTCTGCGCGCCGGAGGCGCGGCGACCCCCCTAGTTTTCTACAACAAGTTTTATAACGCAAAAAGCCGCCGAAATCTCTCTATCTGAGGGCTCGGCGGCTTATTACGTCTATTTTACTGCAAAAGTCAGGTTATTACTTATAATAATTTTTAACGTTCCAGCGGAGGGGTTTACCCAATAGGCACACGCAGCGATCAAGCGTGCTCGCCTGAGCACTTATGCCAAAATCCTGCCTCACGCGAGTCTAGGCACCTGGTACGCTATGCTATACAGGCTCCTTATAACTCGTTGGTGATCTCAATGCTCAATAAACCAATAAGTGATCCTATGCGTTAGGTGGTTCAATAGTAGGGCTAAAACTTGATCACTACTTTCATAGCTTCATCGGATTTACACGCTTTAGTAATTGCTTCCTGTAAATCAGCGTGACAGTATTCATGGGTTATTAAACGTTCCAGTTTTTGATTATATTTTTTTAGTATTTGAAAGATTATAGGAAGATCGACATGGTCATAACCGGCGCTGCCTTGAATCCGGTGCTGGCTGTAGGTAATCAGCTTTAAATCAATCGGTCTTGGCTCTCCATGGACGCCGACGACGACCAGAACTGCTCCAAATTTAGCAACTTTTTGGAAAGTTTCCGGTACAGCCTTTACACCTGTCGCATCGATCCAAATATCGGCATTAAATGCGTCCTTACCTGCCATTTTATTTTCGCCGAATACCTGTTTGCCCTTCTCACGGAGATCTTCGCTTGCTGTGTTGCACACAGCAAAGCCAAAGTCTTTGGCAACTACAAGCCGGTTATCTACAATATCACAGACCATGACTTCTTTACAACCCATCTCTTTTAACGCAAAAGCAGCAGTTATCCCAATGATACCCGCCCCAAACACAACAGCGCCTTTCCCTTCTTTTGGCTCACCCAATCTAGCCGCCTTCGTGCCAATTTGGAACGGTTCAATCAGTGCAGCTACCTTATCCCCTATTTCATCCGGGACTGAGATTATCCCGTATCCGGCTTTTGCCTCCGGCAGATGCATATATTCAGAAAAACCGGAAATACCTCCGATACTCCTGGATTTTGCGAACACGCCAAACGGATATACGCGCTGGCCAACACGCAAATCCTTTACTTCCAAACCAACCTCTACGATTATGCTTACCATCTCATGGCCGAATTCATGACCTGGTTTATAAAAATGGGCTCCCGGACCATGTTTAAATATGTCGATGTCACTGCCGCAAATTCCTGTATAAATGTTCTTCACAATAATATCCTTGGGGCCGCAAGGTGGTAATTCACGTTCTTCAATATAAACACTTCCTTGCCCGCCATAAACACCGGCACGATAATTCATAACTTACCCACCCTTTCATAAAAAAAAAATTGTCTCTAAGTATTAGTTAACAATAATGAATGAAAGGCAAAACAATATCTTAGACGCTCGGTTATACGCGAATTTATATCGGCCGCGGCCAACAGTAAAAACTGCCGACCGCCGCCCTGAACCAAGATGAAGACAGACTATTAGCAAAGTCTCTGCCGTTCAAACGCTTATAGACCTCTTACAATTTCGTTGGCTTGCTTGATTGCTTCGGTGATGTTGCCGATCTTGTTGCAATCACCGATCTTGTTGACGACGGGGACGACCTCCTGGAGTGCGTCAAACAGCTCGTCGTTTTTCCTCCTGGCGCCGGAATAGATCAACACGTCATAGGGCATGGTCTTGTGAATGCCGTTGTGGTAATAACGGACGCCTTCGTTGCTGACGCCTTCCAGCTTAGCATGCTGAATCACCTGAGGATTTTGGACGCGGTAGGCTTCTTCACTGCGGCGGATATAATTGATGTCCGTCAGCTTGCGGCGCAGGAAGAACTTGCGCTCCCGGGTGATGTAGCCTTCGGCTGCAATGGCAAAATCGCCGCCGGGCCCCATCAGGGTAACGTCCGCCCCGGCTTCCGCCAGGTCGATGGCGAATTCTGCGGCCGGAAATCCGTAGATGAGGACTTTCTTTCTCCACTGGGACAGGCTGCGGAACTCGCGTTTGCGCTTCATGGCCTCCAGGTGGGTCATGACCATCATGCCGTCCTTGAGGTTATCGGGCAAAACCAGATCTGCCCCGGTAGCGAGTAGGCATACGTCGGGCGCAAACGCTTTGACTCTCTCTACGGTCGCTTCATAGCAGCAGCGGACGTTCACTTCCAGCTCTGCCAGCTGGCCAACATGATAGTCCACGATATTCTGGAACTCGGACGTCAGCGGCGTGGTGGCAAGGGTGGCAACTGTGCCGCCCAGGACGCCTTCCTTCTCCCAAATCGTCACGTCATGTCCCTTGAGTTTGGCGACGCGGGCTGCTTCCATACCGGCGACGCCGCCGCCTATAATCAGGATCTTCTTCGGATCGGCAGCCTTTTCAAGAGGAGGAAGGGCGAAGCCGGGGATCATCGCGCCGAAGCGATCGTAGTTAACACTGCAGTCGATGCAGCCGGGTTTGAGGCAGGAGATGCACTGACGGGTCGCTTTATATTCCTTTTTGCCGGCGAGGAAATTCTCCAATGTATTTTGGTCGGCAAAGATCTGACGGCCCATGTAAATGATGTCGCAGCATCCGTCACGCAGAGCCTTTTCGGCCATTTCAATATTTGTTATGCGTCCGGCGCCAATAACAGGAAGTTTTGTAACCTGTTTGACGGCCTTGGCCAGATGCAGCCAGACGCCGCGCGGATAATACATGGGAGGCAGCGGCCCCTGCGTCGTGTACATCGGGCCGCCCTGGGAGATGTCGATGCCGTCAAAGCCTGCCGCTTCGATCTGGGGAACGATATATTTGCAAACATCCTCAATTGTGTTGCCGAGTTCGCCCTTGAGGTCATCACCGTTGATCCGGATTAAGATCGGGTAATCATCGCCGACCAATTCGCGCATGCGCTTTATGGTGCGCCGGTGCAGCTCGAATCTGCGGTCCAGGTCGCCACCGTACTCATCGTCACGGTTATTGAAGAACGGATCAAGCGCGCAGGCGTACAATAGTCCGGTGCTGTGGGCGGAATGAAGCTCTACGCAGTCCAGTCCGGCTTCTTTGGCCCTACGGGCAGCCTGCGCTACGTATTCTACCAGTTTATCGAGACCCTCGACCGTCATGGTGTGGGTATCAGGCATTTCATCCGTCTTGCCCAGACTGTAAAATTTGTATTTTTTATTGTCTTCCGTGAGATCGGACATCTGGTTAAGTCCCTGAGGGCCCCACTCCCCCAACTGGGTTCCCAGCATAACACCACGCTCGTGGGCAAAATCCACAAGTACTTTCCAGCTGGCAATATGCTCGTCGGTTTCCAGACTGGCTACGCCGACCGGTCTTTTAGTTCTCTGGTCAATTGAACCGACGAATTTAGTGGGCTCAGGAACAGCACGGGACGGTCCGAACATCAACATGCTGATATTGCTCTCGATGAGCGTACGGCAATTTTTGACGGACAGTTCACTAACAAAGCCGTCGCCGTCGGCTGCCGGGATGCTGCCGAAGGGGGCGTTGGCCAGCCTGTTTTTCAGCGTCATGCTCTTGATTTTTATCGGTTTAAGGATTTCCAAATTTTCCGGGTTCACATAATCATCTCCTCAAAATAATTTCCTTATTCGCGACTAGACTTAGTCGATATCTCAGCCTGCAAAATAGCGCGAATTCGCGACTTAGTCGATACCCCAGCCTGCAAAATAGCCTGCGCGAACGGCTTCGCCCACCTGTCCGATGGCGGTGCAGTCGCCGATGGCCAGAGAAATATGCGGGTACTGATCCAGGATCACCTTGGCAGGCTCCCTGTTGGGCCGTGTGCCGAAAGCGAGAATGACGGTGTCGCATTCAATCTCTTTGACTTCGCCCTTGGCGTCGGCCTTCACGCCTGCCGCGGTGAACTCCAGGACTTTGTGGCCGGTGAGCAGCCTGATGTGGTACTGTTCAATGGCTCTCATGATGCTGACTTTGTTGCCGGGAGGGATTCTGGGAACGATCACGTCCATCATTTCCACGACAGACACGTCCTTGCCCTCCATCGCCAGTTCAATCGCGCAGTCCAGACCGGACATGCCGCCGCCTGCGATGACAACTTTCCGGCCGATGCGGCTCTGGTCGCCTAAATGCGAATCGGTAACTTCCAGCACTTTCGGGTTGTCTAAGCCCTTGATGCCGGGGAGAATCGGCTTGGCACCCAAGGCGACGATGATCTTGTCGGCAGCGGCCAACTCGGGAGAAGCGGCGGTTATCTCGGTATTCAGCTTGATCTTGACGCCGAGCTTCTCATTCTGGACTTTCTGATACTCGAGGAAAGCGCGCAAAGTTGATTTGAATACGGGTACGCCGGCGGGAACAAGCTGGCCGCCCAGCTTATCGCTCTTTTCATAAAGGGTAACATCATGGCCTTTTCTGGCCGCTGTCTGAGCTGCTTCCAGACCGCCTACGCCGCCGCCGACAACCACGACTTTCTTCGGTTTTTCGGTCTTGACGATCGGGTATTGGGCGCCGCACTGGACATTGACAGCGCAACGGGGACGTCCGGCAAGCGCTCTGTGGGTGCAAAGTTCGTTACAACGCAGACAGGGGCGGATATCTTCACTCCTGCCCTCGTAAAGCTTGTTGGCAAATTCAGCATCGGCCAACAGGCCGCGCCCTAACATGACAAAGTCGGCCGTACCATCTTTAACAGCCTTAAGCATAGTCTCAGGCGTTAAACTGCCGGCAATCATAATGGGTTTTTGCGTTACGGTACGAGCGATATCGCCGACATAAGCCATGGGGGCCTCGCCCATATAGACGGTCGGAAAACTCCAATCGTAGGCTTGGTAACAGCCTTCGTCCAAACTGAAGCAATCGATACCGAGGTTATCCAAGTAGCGGATGATCTCCAAGCTTTCCTCAGTCTTTCTGCCTTCGGGAGTCTTATGCTCCAATACCAAGCGGATAATGATCGGCATTCCGGAACCGACTTCGGCACGCATCGCCTGGTAGATTTCGGTGACAAAACGCATGCGGTTTTCGAAGCTGCCGCCGTATTCGTCGGTACGCTTGTTCCAGTGGGAGGACATAAATGTATCGATAAGATAGCCCAGATGAGCGTGGATCTCCAGGCCGTCGACACCGGCTAATTTGGCGCGGGCTGCGGCGCGGCCGTAACATTCCACAATGTCCTTAACCTCGTCGGTGGTCAGGCCGCGGGTTCCTTGCCCGGGCGCCCAGTAGGTAGGAATTCCGTCGGATGAGCCCACAAGCTGAGTACCGGGGATCGGACGGCCGTTGGGACCCAGACCGCAGCCGAGTGACAAAATTACAGCTGAGCCGTATGCATGACATCTTTCGGCCAGTCTGGTCCAGCCATATAACTGGGCCCCTGTGCCTATGCCGGTAAAATACTTTAAGAGGGGATCCGTCTTCGTGGTAACGTTTTGGAATCCGGGGATTATTAAGCCGACGCCCCCTTTGGCCCGAGCTCCGTAATAATCCAGACCCATTTCGCCGATGGTTCCGTCGTTATCGAGACCGGCTCCCATAGGAGCCATGACAATGCGGTTCCTTACGCCCAGGTTACCGATGTAAGTTCTCTCAAACAAAGGGCTAAATTCTTTTTTTCTCAAAATTCTTTCTCCTTTTCTCTTTTATTATTTAATCATTACTTTCAATGATTCATCTGTGCAAGCTTTACCAATTTAGCAGTTGGGTGCCTGTTGTTGTGAGTTATCCGAGATGCTACCCTCTTTCTTTTCGCGAACAATGAATAAGGCGAGCAGCATAACAACGACACCCGTAGCCGCTGTGATCAGGAAGATTGTATTCACTCCACTATTCAGCACGGGAAGATTTTTCGGATCTGGAACCAATGTGTTATAGATGATCCCAACGACTGCGCCTGAAACCGTACCGGATATGACCCCGAAGAAAGAGTTAAGTGCGGTGGCAGAAGCCATATCTTTCATTTCAACAACGCTTTGGATGAACGGCGTGATCGTGGTAGCTTTGCAGCTTTCCGCGATACCGAGCAGGGCGAAAGAAACGAAGAAGAGGGTGAGGCTCGTTTGCGGTGTTGTAAACCCGATCATAGCAAATGCAACAGTGATCATCAGTCCACATAGGAACAGAACCTGCCAAAGCCGGGTATCAAGCTTTTTGATGAGCCAGGCTGCAATAAGAGCAGGGAAAATGATGTTCGTGATGGAGCGCGTGACCATTACCGAACCGGATACTGCATTAGACATTCCCATTACTTTCTGGATCAGAAGCGGTGCATAAACAGCCATGGATATCTGATAGAAGACAGTGAAGAACGTGATGGCAAGGACGCCGACAACTTTCGAATTTCTGAACATAAAGATCGGAATAAGGGGCGATTTTGATTTTCGCTCAATTATGATAAAGACAAGAAGAGCAATCACAAAAATAGCTAATGCGGCTAAAACTGTCGGATTGCCCCAACCCAGTTTGTTGCCGAAGCTTGCACCATAAATGAGGGCGATAAGAGTGATGACCAAGAAAAAAATACCCGGATAATCGATATATATTTTGCCTTCGGCCTTTTGGTTTGTAATGCACACAGCGATCATAACAGCACCGATGAGACATAATACGCCAGGGTAGGCGATTGCGACCCACAGCATTTTGATGTCGGCAAGCCAACCTCCCACCGTGCCGCCTAGGAAGTAGCCAATTGCCAGCGCCGCACTGAGACAACCGTAAGCCATGTTACGTTGTTTGCCTAAGAACACACCCGCTAGGACGGCAAAAGGCACAACCATGGTGATGCCCTGTCCGACAGGGATTAGTGCACGGAATAAAAAGAATGTAAAGAGCGTTGGCGCTAGACTGGTTATAATGCTTGATATGCAGACAATCGATGCGCCAATCCACAATAAGGTTTTCTTGCCGAAAAGATCTGCAAGCTTGCCGCCGATAGGTACCGTTAGGGCCATGCCGATGGATGCAAGCAACGATAAATAAGCAAAGTAGCTCATCGCATTAAACTTCGTTAATATCTCGGATTGGAGTGTGTTAATGCCCTGAGAGCTCAAGGTCTGCGAAAGTAGTATGAAGATTGCGCCAATAAAAATGATGGCCTTTTTAGTATTGCTGTACTCAGTTGCCAAAATAATAACCCCCTTTTAACCTCATTTAAGTATCTTATAAATTATGAAAATGGGGACTGAGCCATAGCACCTCCTTTCTCAAATTTTAAGAATACTCCTTAAAACTTAATCTGTATTAATTTTACTTTCATTAGCGGCTTCGTGACAAACTGCTAAGACAACGCTTAACCCGCCTTTATATTTGTGCTTGTTGTGGTGTCTAAGTTGTGGGAATACATTAATAAAAGTTGTAGCAAATGTTGGAAATTTCTATGCCTCAGCTAAATAAATCATCTATAATAAAGATATAAGATATTAACAGACTTCTGGAGGGAGCGGCTATGGAACTGGATCAATTGCGTTATTTTCTGCGCGTATGCTCGGATCTGAACATCACAAGCTCAGCGTCAAAGCTCTATATTACGCAGCAAACTCTCAGCAAGGCCATCCGACGGCTGGAGGACGAGCTGGGCGTCATGCTATTCACCCGGGAATCCAAGGGCCTGCGTCTGACGGAATATGGAAAATATTTTCATAAGGCCGTCCGGGATTCAGTTACCATTCTTGATAATGCCTGCACCCATTTACGGATGAAGAGCGGCCAGATACGCACCCTACTGCGCGTAGGTGTGGTCGGACGTATCAATGAGGTCAGTCATATCTGCACGATGTTTACCACGGAAAACCCCTATGTGGACTTTGAAGTTTCCGAGCTGACAGATGTCATGTGCCAAGAACTACTTCTGGATAAGAAGCTGGACATAACCTTTCTAACGGGCCCTTTAGACGATGAGCGCTTCTCTTCCCGTTTACTGTATGAAGCCCCTTGGTGCATGGTAATGCCCGCGGGCCATCCCCTCAGCGAAAAAAAGTCCTTAAAGATTACTGATATCCTGCCTTATCCTATCGTAGACGGTACCGACCAGTACAACGCTTTCCGGGAGTTTGAGGATTATTGCAGAAAGCGAGTACGGCCTCTCCAGTACAGGTCACGTACACTGGACAGCGCCACGCGCCTCATCCGCTGTAAGAGGGGAGAGGGGCTCTCATTGTTTTCCCTGATTGGCGCCAAATCAGTCGTATCGAACGATTCGGCTTTCACCTATGTACCCATAGATGAAGATATTAAGTTGAAGTTCTGCGTTGCAGTACCTAAGGAGGAGTATATCTCGGTGGAAGTGCAGGAATTTTTGGGCTTTGCGGCCAGAAACATAAAATCCGAGGGGTAAAAAAAATCAGCCCATCGATTTACGGAATTGACGGGCTGAAGGCACATCTGTATGCAGTTCTTAAACGCAATGCGTACGGTCTCAGGAACTTTACGCAGTTCCTTTCAAGGATCCTTTGTACGACGGCTTAAGGCGCGTTAGTCAGAAATGAAATAAACCTGGCTTCATTTCATTTCTGACTAACAAAAAAATCGCTGATTATTTCACCAGCGAAATCAATAACTGTATGATTTATTTATTAAGACAGAGCACTTTTCTTCGACGTGCCGGAGGCGCGGCGCGCCCCAGTTCGTGCCCGGCGCGGCTCGAGGCTTTCGTCCGCTTCTAGCGTCCCCCAGTATTGCATTGCCCATTTTGTGTAATATTCAGCCATTTGTAGCGGGGACAGGCGCTCGCATCCCTCCTGCAGCCACTTTAACAGTAGCATGGCCTGCGATGCCGCGAAAAAATAGCTCATGTATTCGATCTCGACCGGTGGCAAGGTTTTCGTATACTTTTGGGTTAGATCCTTATTGATGTTCATGATATGCGCCACCAGTCGTTCGCGGAACCAATACTGCTCTTTGCCCCGTACGATGCAGGCGTAAAAGTCTTTGTTATCATAGAAGTTTTGATAAAAACGCTCCAGCACAATGACCGTAGAGGAATCATTGCTGCGCTTGGGTAGGAGCTCGCGTAGCTCGTACATGGAAGCGACGACATCATCCTGGAACATTATATCGATCAGATCAAATTTATCGGTGAAATATGTATAGAATGTCTTGCGGGAAACATAGGCTTTGCGACAGATATCCTCCACGGAGATCTTTTTCAGCGGAGTCGTCTTTAGGAGCGATTTCAGGCTTTCTTTAATCATCTCACACGTCGTCATGACACCCTCCTATATGGGTCAGCCATGGCCCAGTACTCTTTTCTATTATACAAATTTTTCCTACAGGATTCAAGATATAGGGCGTGCTAAAGACGGTTATTTTTAAATCAACTCGAACATCCATTCTAGCGGCCGTTTCCTCAATGAGAGCTTAATTTAGGATATATAAAATCCAAAGGCGTCGGAATACAATGAGCTCAGGCACCTTTGGATTTTATTTACGTCGTGGAAGAATTGTTTTGACTTTTACATATCTCTCACAGTAATTAATATGTACCTAATTTGTCTTGTCGACCACTATTCTCTATCAGAACTACACACCCCACAAGTCAATTCGGATACATCTGAATTGCTTACCGCTTCGACTCAGAACAAATGGCAGGCTACCTGATGTCCTTCCTTCACCTGACGGAATTCCGGCATCTGCTCGCGGCAGATCTCTTTTGCGAAGGGACACCGCGTGTGAAACCTGCATCCCTGAGAAGGCTTTTCCGGACTGGGAATATCGCCGCTGAGCACAATTCGATTACGCTTGAATGTAGGGTCAGGTATTGGTACAGCAGATAAAAGAGCCTTAGTATACGGATGAATCGGATTGGTAAACAGTTCGTCTCTTGTTGCCAGTTCCACGACGACGCCGAGATACATGATGGCAATTCTGGAGCAAAGGTGTTCCACAATGCTGAGATCGTGCGAAATGAAAAGATAAGAAAGATGTCGCTGTTCACGCAAGTCGCTGAACAGATTGATAATTTCAGCCTGGATTGAAACATCGAGTGAAGACACCGGCTCATCCGCCACGATGAGCTCAGGATTCAGCGCCATGGCCCGTGCGATAACAATACGTTGCCGCTGCCCGCCGGAAAATTCATGCGGGTAACGATAGTTCTGTCAACAATTTTCTAGTTAAAACTTCTCTTAAATATTAAGCGTCCCCAGATAGAACATTTGGCTTTCGTGTAACAGCTTTATTCTTTGACTATCAAATCCATCACATCTCTTCGCATGCTTTGCGGGACTTCTTTTGTGGGTTTGCCCAAACGGACGAGCATCTGAATGGTACCTCTATCTGAAGCGTAGTCGCTGTGGATGCTGCTGTATGGCTCTTTCATCTCGGGATATTCCTCCAGAACCTGGCTGAGGGGCTGCATAACAAAGCCTAAACGCTGAGCTTCCAGTATCAATCTGCTGTAAAGCATACCGCTTTTGACCTGACTTGAACGGCTATTGTCCTTCGTAATAATCATAGCATAGACTGGTGTGTTGTCCACCGATGTCCTAGTAGACTGAATAAACATATCCGTTGCAGCTTTCCCGCTGTTCATCGAAGGAAAGAGCGTGACCAAGCCCTGCATAAGGTGCCTCATGATACCTGAAGTACCCTGCCCTTCGACAGAAAAGCCATAGCGATATTTATTTTTTTGGTACTCGTTAGAACGAAAGATGATTTCCGATTCCTTCATAACACGACTCACGCCCGCTTCGATGGTCGCCCCCTGCATTGCGTAGCCGTTTAGTTTGTCCATATTTTCCTTATCCTGAAAAATTTTTATCGACAGACCGGCGTCGGCATTGATGGCTTCCAACTGATTGATTTGCTCAGGAGTTAACTTGTTTGGCAGATATGCCGCTCTGTTTGTGTCCGGTAAAAACAGAAAATCATAAAGAGGGTCGCTTTGAGGATTCGTTTTTGTAAGCGTGATTTTTGCTACCGGTTTGGTCTTCATGCTTTCCGATAGTTTTTGTTCGTTATAGGTGCCTTCTGGAAATAATTCTATTGCAGTTTGATACCCTGATTCATCTCCTGCAATTTTGACATACTCCAAAAAGGTACCTTGAGTAATCATCATTTGCCGTGCCGGTGGATCTACCTCGTTCGTTAAGCGGTCGCTGTCGGCATATAAGTAAAATGCCATGGGATCATCCTTGTCAAGCCGAATCTTCCATGGTTGCATGTTATGTCCGTTTGCAGCTAACAGACCGTGAGCCGCAAGACGTATTCGTGGATCATCAAATTTTTGAGAATAGGTCTTTTGCCATGGTTCCAAGTACTTTGGCGACTCAAAAATCCCACTTATGATGAATAGGGATGTAAAAGCTATGATCAATAAAGCGCCAATGCATGAAAGAATAATGGTCATTGTTCTCTTCTCCGTTCTCTTGCTCATCTATGATTTTCTCCATTCTCAGTTTGTATTGACCTGATGATAAGTTGAAAAGCTGACGATACTAATTCCTCCGGTGTCGTCCTGTGATAGTTCTTAATATAGTTTTCCTTTTTTCTTGCGGTATTAAATACGCCAATCATACAAGCCCATAATACAAGCGCTGTTTTTACTACATCCAAATCACTACGGATAGATTCTTCCGCAATGCCCTTTTCTAACGCTCCAATCAAATACCCCAGTATTTCCTCTCCAAGAGAATAGCATTCTTCTCTTGATTGATCCAGAATCCCTTTTTGAAAATCAAATTCGGCATTTTCATACTCCATAATTGCAGTAAAATATTCCGGATAATCCTTACTGAATCGGTAAAGTGTCAAAGACAGCTGTCTTATTTCCTCAATCGCATTACAGGCTTTTTCTTTTTGTGAATCATCCTTCAGCATACCGATTAATAGATTGTATCCCCTTGTCATAATTTCAAAATAAATCTGCTCTTTACTATTGAAATAGACATACACTGTTCTCTTGCTGAACTCAGCCTCTTTTGCCACATCGTCCATCGTGGTATTATCGTATCCCTTTGTAAAAAATAATCTTTCCGCTGCTTCAATAATATCGTGCTTGCGGATCTCCTTTTCTTTTTCCTTGCGTTCATTTATTCCCAACAGCTATACCTCCCCAATTTCACTCTAGTGTTATAAAGTAAACCAATAGTTTACTTTATTATATGATACATTTTGCCTTATGTCGATACATAATGCTCCCATTTAACCGCTATTTGGCTGTTGTGGTAGAGTAGAGAAAGGGTTTTATATCTTTTTGCGTAAAGATAAGACCCCCTTAAAAACAAGGGGGTCGCGCTATTGATAGCTTTGAAGAGCATCGCCTCAAGAAGTACTTTTGCGACACCCCCTTTGTTTTCCTCAGTTATAACATCTTAATTTTGACCCTGAAAATAATCTGCTACAACCTGAAATGACGTGCTGCAGTCTTCGCAAATTTCCCATTCGTGTTTCTTTTCTTTTTCAGAGAATACCACCAGTAATTCATGCATGACGGTTTCTTTAACATTTTTGCAGATGTCACATTCATGAATCATATTTATCCCACCCTTTCAGTATTTAGTTCATTATATTATATACTGAATTTTCTGAATACTATGTGAAAAAATATATTTTCTTCTTAACTTAAGTCAATGAAATATGAATTTTTCTTTCACATAAATTAGAAATAGGACAATTATCACATAATGGGTTAGTTGGTCGACAATATTCCCTTCCAATAACCCAAATAGGAGTAGTAAGTTTCCCTGGAAAATCAGGATAAATTAGTTTTGCAACTTCAGTCACTTGCTCTAATGTATCACTCTTAACCAATCCAATTCTTAAGAAGACCCTTCTAATATGTATATCATAAGCAATATCAATATTATGAGCATCCTTTACATAGACGCCTTTATCTCTTACTAATAACATTGTTCCAAGAGCAGCTTTTTTCGAGCTAATACCTTTAAAAGCACATAATCGGCTAATTATTTCTTTAGCACTGTCTGTATTTGACCAAATATTAGCCCCATCTGCTTGATAATTATCTATAATATGCTTACTCGCTAAATAAAGATAATTAGCTATTCTTCCTGGATATCTATGTAAAGCTGGCTTATCTTTTATCGCCTTCTCTATTTCATACTCATATCCCTCACTACCCATCTTGTGCATATCATAATGACCTAGTCTTTTCTTTAAGTGAAATGGTAAAGACCATGCTAATTCAGCTTTTGTAGATTGATCAGATATTAATCCAAAAATAAATGCATTAGCATTGTTCACAATAAATTCTCTTGCTTCTTCTGAAATCAATGACCCAAGTAAAACACTCTGATCTAAACAAGATTCTTCATAGTAAGCTAACAATTTTTCACTTAACTCATATTTTCTTAAGTATGTTGATTCCATAGTTTTAAATATGTCCTCCATCTTTTTGCTCCAGTTGAGTGAGTGCTTAATTATTATTCCTATATTAATGAACACTTGAATCTGCCCAAGTTTGTATTTTAATTATAGGGGACGGCAGGCTGTGTGGAAATGGGTTTTATATTCCATTTTCACACAGCCTGCCGTCCCCCCTGCACCACGGATTGTTCTATGACGAACGGGATAAAACCTTCCAAGTTATCGACTAAGACAACTTAGAGGATATTTATAATTTTTCAAAAGTATTCTTCAATAACAATGCATCTTTCTCTACCAGTGGTCCCTCTACAATTATACATCCTTTAACGTTATAATCTTTTATGGCTTTTAAACACTCTGAATAGTTGAAATCACTTTCTAATAAGGGAAGATGGTTTTTCTCGCCTTTTTCATTGTAGTTTATTCCACCCATGTGGATATGCAAATCATCTAGAGCAGACCTACCCAGCTCATCCAGCACATATTGCAGTATTTTTGCAAAATCATCATAGCCTTTTAAACAGCCATTCTGTCTTGCATGTATATGAGAAAAGTCAATACATAACTTGCAGGAACTTACTTCTTTACAGAGAGAAACTAATTCCTCAAGTGTCCCAAACTGGGTTCTTTTTCCCGTAGTCTCAAGCCTATAATCTATTTCTTTATATGGAAGCTTTAACAAGTTTTCTTTTATAGTATTATAAGCCTCCTCATTTGAGTCCTTTAAATAAAAACCTGGATGAAATATTAAACTTTTCCCCTTAACCTTTGATAATCCTTCCATTGCATTTGTTATTCTTTCCATTGACTGTTCTTGCTTTTCATATTCATCTGCATTTAGATTTATATAATGTGATCCATGAGCCGACAGATAAAAATCATTGTCTAGCTTAGTTTTTAATATCATATGCTTATTTTTATCCGTCACATTGACACTTCTCACAAAAAGAAGTTCCATTGCATCAAGCCCTATTGATTTTATATAGTCAATGCCAGAAGCATAGTTAATTTTTTTTAATCCACTGCCTATTGGTAAGCCTGATATCCCAAATAATAGTTTATTCATATTTTTTCCTTACACTTTTAAACAGTAATAATAAATACAAAGCGTTCCAACTCTCCTGATTTAATATTATCATTAAATTCCTTCATAGCTATTCATATTTATTTTAGCAGGATTTCAAAAATCTTTTTTATGCTCTCTCTCGAGGGTCACCTTAAATCACATATATAGCAAAATGCTGCGAGTAGGTAGTTCATTCATAGCTGTCCAACATTACTCTTCATCTTTTTTAAATCCTATCAGTCACTCTATCAAAATCTGATTGAAAGAGCTTGTCCTGAATAATGTTTCTCAACAAACTTATAGTCCAACCTGCCATCTTTTTTTTGAATAACATATGGTACAAATTTAACACGTTTCATCTTATTGTCATTGGTTAGTCCACCTTCTGTAACAACTTTCCTCTACTGTAAACCTAATATTAGTACAGCTACTTTTTTTCAGTAAGATAATAAAGAAATGCAAGAACCGGCATACTTAATCCTATCATAGACGCTGCTGCCCAATTCCCATGGGCATATGACCATCCTCCTAAAGCAGATCCAATTGCACCTCCAGCAAAGAAAACTGCCATGAATACTCCATTTACCCGTCCGCGTATTTCATCGCCTAATGCATAAATTGCCTGCTGACCAAGAACAAGATTTCCCGAAACAGCCATATCCAAGAGAATTGCAGCCGTACAAAATATTATAAGTGATATTGTTTGGTTATTTTGTAAAACATGAGTTATCGCAAATGAGGAAGCTGCGGTTACAAAAGCGATCCCCGTGAGTTTCCTGGTCCAGCCCCTGTCTGCCAGCCTTCCTGCAATTGGCGCCGCAACAGCACCTGCAACACCTACAAAAGCAAATACTGCAATTTCTTTCTGCGTCAGATGAAAATGATGTGCCAGCCATAAGGGAACAACAGTCCAAAATAAGCTAAAGCTGCCAAATAAAGCTGCTTGGTACAGCGATCTCCTACGCAAAACAGGGGTTGTTTGAAAAATGAACCACAACGATTTTATGATAGCACGGTAACTGTCTTTCGGCGGCGGATTCCTTTTCGGGAGCAGACAGCTTAATAGGATTGTGAGTATTCCCATAATGACTGCGGACATTAAAAACACTGCCTGCCATCCCCAAATACCGGTAATGAGGCTTGCTATTGGCCTTGCGAGCATAATCCCTAAAAGAAGACCGCTCATTACATTTCCAACAATTCTGCCTCTTTGTTTTGCAGGTGCCAGATGTGCAGCAAAGGGCACCAATATTTGAGCTGCCACAGAGCCCAATCCGATCAGTGCTGCGGCAACGAAAAATATATGTGAATTTTTCGCCATTGCTGCTGTAATCAGACCTAAAATAGCAATGGCCAATATGGATACAACCAAGCGCCTATTCTCCAGCAAATCACTTAAGGGAACAAGAAACAAAAGACCTGCCACATAGCCTAGCTGTGTCATGGTCACAATTAATCCGGATGCGCCGGAAGAAATTCCTGTCGTTACACCAATAGGGCCCACTAAGGGCTGTGCATAATATAGATTTGCCACAATCAAGCCACATGCACCTGCAAGTAAAAATATAAGCCATCGGGAAAGCTTTTTTTCTTCAGACAATTCGGTTTTCATATAATACCCTCCACTCTTATTCTAAATAATTTAAATACTAAACGTTTAGTTTATATTTATATAATAAACGCAGCGTCTAGTTTCGTCAATTCTTTCTTTTAAAAAAATAATATTATATAATATACGTATAGTTTTTATAGTACTTTCTGAAATAAATAATAAGGAGAATTCAATGGATAAAAAGATAGGACGTCCTCGTAGTGAAGAAACAAAAAAAGCCATTCTCACAGCTTCTTACGAGCTATTGCTTGAGAATGGCTTTAATGCCGTAACCGTTGAAGGTATTGCCGAGAGAGCCGGGGTAAGTAAAGCAACAATTTATAAATGGTGGCCTAACAAGGCAGCTGTGGTTTTAGACGGTTTTTTTGCAGCCACGGAATCAATGCTCCAGGTACCGGATACCGGTTCAGCAAGAGAAGATCTTTTCATTCAAGTAAATAATCTGGCATCTTTTATTACCAGTCCTAAGGGGAAGGTAATTACGGAGCTTATTGCAGAAGGTCAATTTGATAAAAATATTGCTGAAGAATATCGAATCAGGTATTTCAATCCCCGCCGTCTCATTTCACGGCATATCATTGAGCGTGGCATTCTAAGAGGGGAATTAAAAAAAGATCTGGACGTAGAGCTAAGTATTGATCTGATTTTTGCCCCTCTTTTCTATCGGTTATTAATAACAGGAGAAACTGTAGATTCCGCTTTTGTAAAAAATCTGATATTCTATGCCCTTATGGGGTTAAGTACGGAAGCATAATCTCTGCTTGTAACGATGAATAAATATAAATGGCTTTGTTTGATCGGTAAACAATCATTCGATATAGCTTTCCTGCTGCAACAATTTTTCCGTATCATTCCACAACTGCTTTTGCATATGGATATCCCCTCCAGGTAGCGGCAAGGTCCAGCGCCAGCTACGGGTAAAACTGGCAAGAGCCGTTTTAGCCGCTACATAGCTGGTGGGGTTATGCCCAATCCTATCCAGTAAGTCCTAAGACCCTGGCGGATATCCGCAAGGCCACCAAGCTGCCATTCATCTTAAAAGGCGTACTCAGTGAGCAGGACGCACAAAAAGCCTTAGACGTCGGCGCTGCAGCGATTGTAGTTTCTCATCATGGCAGGACTCAAATTTGATATGTCTTAACGACTTAGTTCAGAAGTAGATAAGTCTGCTTAAGAAGCCCTCTCGTCTCAAAAACGAGAGGGCTTCTTTATTTTCTCATTTATTCGTTTAATGCCGTGAATCTATAGGTCTCAACGAAATTATTT
Organism: Desulfitobacterium elongatum; assembly: GCF_055378975.1. NCBI lineage: Bacteria > Bacillati > Bacillota > Clostridia > Eubacteriales > Desulfitobacteriaceae > Desulfitobacterium > Desulfitobacterium elongatum. The sequence continues at coordinate 3,378,955 of NZ_AP038772.1, forward strand.
CACTGAAACATACTTGTTATCTTCTATATAAAATCTCCAAAGATAGTCCTTGGCTTCCCCGGCATAATCAATTCCTACCCGTTTAGCAGATACTATGCTGAAATTTTCATCTTCTCCTTCTTCCACATATAGCTTACTACCGCACAAATCTTCTCCATTTAAACTTCTATCAATCAATAAGGCCTTGCATAATTTCCCCGGTCCATTAGTTAAGCTAATTATTTGGCTCCTGCTTAACTGATTATATGGCTTTTTAAATCTATTTTGAGCCATATAATCAAATCCTCCTACTGGCTCAACTGCCCTGATCAAAACAGCCTGAGGATTTCCTTCTTCCCTGGTAACTATATTAAAGCAAGAGTACATACCGTAAACAAGAAATACATAAGAAAATCCCGGCCCTCCATACATAACCTCCACCCTTGGCGTTCTTTTTCCGCCATAGGAATGCGCAGCTCTATCTTCGATACCCATATAGGCTTCTGACTCCACGATTTTAGCAGAAATTTTTTGCCCGTCTATTTCGTGTACGAGCACCTTACCTAAGAGTTCTTTGGCGACGATCAATGAATCTCGGTTATAAAATTCCCTGTCTAATGTTTTCATTTTATAAAGATCCCTTTCCTAATCAATATAAAAAGTAAAACTTAATTGCTTACTTATCATTTTCTTTTTTAATCAGTTCTTCCATCTGCTGTTTTGCTTCCGGTGACAATGCATCGATCAGATAATTACGGTCTTTTCCCTGGCTTTCCTGATATTCCTGCTTTATTCTTTCATTGGCCCCGACGATCTCAGTCCTCAGTTCTCTGGCGGACAATAAGGAACATCCTGCTCCCCTGATAATAAGCTGCTGTAAACCGTCTGACGTTGCAACGGTGATATTATATTTTTTCTGATTGTCATGGGCAAATCGTTCAATATACTGGTCCGCCGTTTGTGCCTCCCGGGTATAGACCACATGGATATTATGATAGTCGAGGACTTCCTCAAGATGCCCCGGAACAAGGTAAGCATCAAACACAATGATAATCTGACATTTTCGGATTCCCTGATAATTGCTGAGTAAATCAAGCAATTTCATTCTGGCTCCGTCCATATTCCCATCTACAAGCTCTTTCAGTTCAGGCCAGGCATGGATAATATTATAGCCATCCACCAGGAGATACTCTTCTTGTGTTTCCTTTGGTCTGCTGACATGGGCAACAGATTCATAATAACTTTCACGGGCTGTTTTGCGTCTTTTCCAGGCCGACTTCTTCCCTTGGTTCGCATAGAAGGTGTTATTGATAATTTCGTCAATCTCCTCTAAATCGATCCACCGCTCTTCTGTGGCTGAGGTCTGATGGCGGACTGCTTCTCCCGCTAAATCGGCTTTTTTCTGAAAATAACTTTCCACATGCATGTACTCCTTGACTTGATACCAATCCACCAGAAAGCCTGCCCCATGGGCGCAAAACACAGAGCCTGTGGGATTTTCAAGGTCTCTTTCCGAATCATATCCGATACGTTCGATGACCTCTGACTCATTATGGCATGGCTCGTACCCTTTCAGGCTGCAAAACAGCCTGCCAAGTCCTTTGGTATAGGCAACGACCTCCTTCTGATAATTCCGCATGGTAATAACGGGGGCGCTCCCCACCAAAACCGCTGTCCCGCCATTGGTCTGGGATATTGCGCAGACACCGTGCATTTGCTCAATGTCCGTCATCGCTCGTCCAACCATTTTCTCAGGCAGTTCCAGTTGAAAGGCATAATAAGGCTCCAATACGATAGATTCCGCCTCCATCAAGCCCTGGCGCACTGCACGGTAGGTAGCCTCTCGGAAGTCACCGCCGTCGGTATGCTTATTATGAGCACGCCCTGAGACTAACGTGATTTTCAGATCGGTAATCACTGACCCGGTGAGAACGCCTTTATGGACTTTTTCTTCCAAATGGGTTAAAACAAGTCTTTGCCAGCTTTTCCCAAGCACATCTTCACTGCATTCCACCCCAAACTGCAGACCGCTTCCCGGTTCACTCGGCTCCAACAACAGGTGGACCTCCGCATAATGACGCAAGGGCTCAAAGTGCCCTACTCCTTCTACCGTATTAGCAATGGTCTCTTTGTAGACGACCCTTCCGGCATCAAAGGCCACCTCAACCCCAAAACGGCTTTGGATAAGGCTCTGGAGAATTTCAATCTGCACCTCGCCCATGATCTGGGCCTGAATTTCCTGCAGCTGTTCATCCCAGACAATATGAAGTTCCGGCTCCTCCTCTTCAATCTGACGGAGCTTGGGAATTATCACCCTTGGATCGCAGCCCTCCGGCAGGATAATCTGGTAGGACAGCACGGGTTCCAGTACAGGTGCTTCGGAAGCTTCCTCGATCCCTAAGCCTTCTCCCGGCCTGGTTTGGCTGAGGCCTGTGACCGCGCATACAGAACCGGCCTCCAGCTCGCTCACTGCCTCGAATTTCGATCCGGAATATAGACGAATCTGATTGACCTTCTCTTCCCAGACGCCATTCGTCAAGACATCTTTGACTTTAAGTTTGCCCCCGGTAAGCTTCAAGTGGGTGAGACGGTATCCCTGCTCGTCTCTTGATATTTTAAATATCTTAGCCCCGAACTCCTCAGGATAGCACGGTATCATGGCGTACTTCACAATACCCTCCATAAACCGTTCAACGCCCTCCAATTTTAAAGCGGAACCGAAAAAACACGGAAATAAGCTGCGCTCCCTGACCGCTTTTTTAATCTGCGTAGTTTCAATCTGTCCTGTTTCCAGAAAGGCTTCCATCATGAGTTCATCACACATGGCCAGTTGGTCGTAAAAACTGTCCGTCTCTACTTGCCCAAATTCAATGCATCCGTCGTCCAGCTGATTCTTTAGTTCTTTTATTAACTTGTCCTTATCCGTCCCTATCTGATCCATCTTATTGACGAATAAAAAAACAGGGATTTGATACATATCAAGGAGCTGCCATAAGGTTTGGGTATGCCCCTGCACCCCATCCGCACCGCTGATCACTAAAATGGCATAATCCAGCACCTGAAGGGTTCTCTCCATTTCAGCCGAAAAATCCACATGCCCCGGGGTATCCAGTAAGGTAATCTGAGTCTCCCCGATTTCAAATATGGCCTGCTTGGAGAAAATGGTGATGCCTCTGGCTCTTTCCAGCTCATAGGTATCTAAATAAGCATCCTTATTATCCACCCTGCCCAGTTTACCAATTTTACCGCTCAGATAAAGCATACCCTCTGATAAGGTGGTCTTGCCCGCATCCACATGCGCCAATATGCCAATGACTAATTTTTTCGTCATCTATTTCAAATCCTTCTGTTTGTCTGTTTCGAAAAAACGCAGCCTGTCAGGCCGGTATATTCGTATATCGATTCTTTCCTTATTATGATACCAGTAATCAAAAAGAAATTAAAAGGTAAGTTAGAATGAAAATACTCTTTCATTCTAACTTACCCAGTAAATCTACTTTGTTCGCTAGATTCATCTTGTATATATTATCATTATTGCCATCGTTGTGATTGCCGGATATTTATTTCTGAGCAATCAGTTTTAGTTTTTCCTCACGAATCGGCAGATTCACCAGTGCAGCCAAAGCTGCGAGTATTATATCCGCGTACCACATCCATTGGTAGTTCCCCAGATTTTCAATAGCCAGGCCTCCCAGCCAAGCTCCCAGAAAAGCGCCGATTTGGTGGCTGATTAATGTCAGGCCAAAAAGAGTGGCCAGATATTTGGTGCCGAAAAGTTTGCCGATTAAGCCTGAGGTCGGCGGCACTGTCGCCAGCCAGGTAAATCCTAACGAAGCGGAAAATATATAAAAAGTCAGCACGGTTTTCGGCGCGAGCAGAAAAAGCGCTATCATCACACTGCGGCTGCCGTACATGAAGGCAAGGATATATTTCATCCGGAATCTCGTACCCAGATGCCCTGCCAAGATACTCCCAGCGATATTGAATAAACCGATAATCGCCAGCGAGGAAGACGAGACCATTCCCGAATGCCCCGCCAAATGTACTTCGCCCGGCAAATGAGTTGTCAAAAAAGCAACATGAAAACCGCAGGTAAAAAATCCGGCATGTAAACATATGTAACTGCGGTCGCGCATGGCCTGGCGAACTTGCTGCAGAAGTCCTCCGGATTTATCTCCGACAGGATTGGCTTGAACTGCCTTCGAATCCTTACGGAAAATGGTCGCAACGGGAATTGCCAACAAGGATGTCACTGCCATGGTAAGCATTGCGGAAACCCAACCAAATCCGTTGATGACGGCCTGCAAGAATGGCGCGAAGATAAACTGCCCAAATGATCCACCGGCATTGATAAACCCGCTGGCGAAGGAACGTTTCTCCGGGGGTATCAGGCGGGAAGTACCGCCAATCAGGATGGAAAATGCTCCAGCACCTGCTCCTGCCGAGGTTAATATGCCCAGGGTCATGGTCAGTGCCCATTCGGACTTTACTAATGGAGTTATGGCTAATCCGGTCGCGAGAATAATGGTTCCGGCTACAAGCACTCCAAACGCGCCCTTCTTATCTGCAAGCGCGCCGAAAATCGGTTGAGCCAGACCCCAAACGAATTGCCCCACAGCCAAAGCTAAGCTAATCGAAGCAATACTCAGTCCCGTACTTTCATGAAGGGGTAAAATAAAAAGTCCCGTGGATTGCCTGGCGCCCATCGTGATTGCCAGGATTGCCGCCGCACTTAGCATAATTATCCACGCCGACCTGGTAGAACTCGTATTCATCTGTTTTCTCCTTTTATCTCGTTACGGAACAATGGATTCTATCTTTTGCATCACTCTTCCCCAAACCAGGCTTTCCTCTTCCGATAAAAGTTCGTTCAGGTATTGCTGGGCCTCCTTCCAATAGGGAATTGCGGACTCCAAAGCGTTCAGCCCTCTATCTGTCAAACGAACCAGCCGGGCTGTTGACGCCTTCCCGGCCTCAACGCTCACCAGCCCCATGTTTTCCAAAGGTTTAAGATTTCTGATAAGAGTCGTACGTTCCAGACGGACAGCCTGAGATAACTCCTTCATGGTAAGCGGGCCAAGGCGTCTCAGGTGGTTTAACAACGAATATTGCGTTATTTTCAATCCACTCGGTTCCAGCTGATTATCGTAAAATTGGGTAACTGCCCTGGATGCGCGCCGTATGTTCGTACAATGGCACAGGCTTGGTTGCTTAGAAAAAGTCTTTATTTCCATAAAAACCTCCTGTCTTTGTCCTTATAAGAATCCATGGTGATATATGTGTATATACACTACATGGGTTGTATGCTAACATTTTATATTCGATTTGTCAATCTATAGGTGCCCCAGTAGTTTCTCTACATCCGGACAAAGCCAACCGCAATAAAAATTTTTGCCCCACACCAGGTGTTTTTGGGGTGAAAGCGTGTCCGTATTGACTGGTGAAATATTGTACTAAAACAGGTAAGGGTATTTTATATTTTCATGATCCACTGAATGGTCCGCCTTTTCAGGCCTGCTAAATAATGAGGGCCTCTACAGACCAGAGACCCTCATCAAGATGTATGGCATGGAGTACAGGTAATTTCAACTTACTGTAATGAAAGCGGACGGTTTTCTACGTTTGACCGCTGTGATGGTTATGGCTGTCCTTCCCGATGATGCTGCATTTATTTGTTAAAGATACATTGTGTTTCAACACCAAAGCACTTCGTACACGAAATACATTTAGCAGGCGTCCTGTCACCGCTGGCCCAACGGTTAATCAGCTCCGGTTCCCGTATAAAAGGCCTGCTCAGCGAAATAAATTCAATTTTTGTTTGATTAACAATATCTGTTAATCTGTTTAAATCACGATTTCCACCTACTACTATGACCGGTATATCGATTTCTTCTGCAATTGCTGCTGCATATTGCCTGAAATATGATTCCGTTTCTGAAGTGACCTTTCTGATTGTTCCTTCATTAGCCCTGGATGATACGGTTCCGCCGCTGATTTCAACAGCACTCAAGCTTGCTTCTTTCAGCATTTTGCACACATGCTTACATTCTTCGAAAGTCAATCCCTGATCCATAAAGTCATCACAGTTTATTTTAGCCAAAACAGGATAATCCGGGCCAACGGCCTCTCTGATACTGCGGCAGATTTCCAAAATTACTCTCGCTCTGTTTTCTGTACTGCCGCCATATTCATCGGTTCTTCTGTTGTAATATGGGGTCAGGAACCGGCTCAGTAAATATCCATGTGCAACGTGAAGCTGTACACCATCAAAGCCGGCTTTCTTTGCTCTTACGGCTCCGTTGGTAAAGGCCGACTTCATAGTCTCAATATCCTCTTTGGACATCTCCTGCGGCACAGTTTTGAACACTAAATCCTCAACCGCACTTGGCCCCCATAATACTCCATCATTTTTGCTGCTGTTTTGAACACCGTTGCAAACAAGTTGAACAATGATATTTACATCGTACTTATGAACTGTATCCGTTAATGTTTGGTATTCCTCAATAAAAGAATCATTGTAAATTGCCATTTGACCCGGAACGATTTTTTCTAAATCAGTTACATTTGTCAGTCCGGTTATAATGGTGCCGACCCCGCCTTTCGCAAGATCTTCATAATGATGAATCAGCTTTTCTGACACATGCCCTAACGCATCCGCCCTCCCGTCATGGGTCGCCGAACGCACAAATCTGTTTTTCATCTTCATCCCTGATAATTGTGTTTGATCAAATAATGTTTTCATTTAAACTCTCTCCTAATAATTCATATTTGGTTCCAATGATTCTTTGTCTTTTAACAGGATTTACAAAGTACAAAAGTTTGCCTTTGGGAACGAACGTTCTAATTGATGTAAAAAAATTAATTGCATAACAGATTCAAGAAAAAATCCGCTATGCGATGCATTTTTTCTTTGCTCGCTGAGGTTCTTATTAGTACACGTATTCCAAGCAAAGTATTATGCAAAATTTCTGCCAAAACTTCCGCATCATAATCACAGGAAAATTCACCTGTTTGCTGTCCTTCACGAATAATTTCCGCAAGAAAATGCTCAGCTTGCATAAATGCTTCTTCCGTCTTTTCTTCTACCTCTTTATCTCGTGGAGCCATCTCAGTTGCTGCATTAACAAAAAGGCAACCCCAACGTCTATCCTCATTTCCCTCGATTATATAGTCAAAGATAGACTGTATTGCTTGGTTCGCCGTTTTTGCACGTAAAGTTTCAGATTTTAGTTTGCCTGTACTATATTCTCCGTAGCGATCGATCGCTTTTAAATATAATGCATGCTTATCACCGAAGGTATCATATAAACTTCTACGATGGATTCCCATATGCTCTACCAGGTCACTCATAGATGTCTTTTCATATCCTTGTTCCCAAAATAATTCCATGGCTTTCTGTAGAACTATATCTTCCTCAAATTCTTTGCTTCGTCCCATTGCCTTACCTCCTGTAAATAGGATAATAACATTTTGAGAACGATCAGTCAAGAATTATTCATTTGGTATTCATATTCAAAAAGCCATAGAAATCCATTATTTATAAATACTAATCTCGATTTCTATACTGCGATGCAGTCGCAGCAAGTCACCATATAACCTTCTTGCTCTAAAGCGTAACTTAAACCTGATGCAATCATTATGTCATCATCTACAAGCAGGATAGACATTTTTATGCCTCACCTCGCAATTAAAGAATATGTCATTTTTTATCCCCTCAAGGGTCACACGGGCTGCTTATCCGCCCGAAAGCCTTGTATATCAACGTTTTAGCCCCGCTCAATCCTTACCACACATTCTGTATGCCTTGAGGATACAGAAAAGATGCTGGGCAAAGCTAATATCCCCTTGGCTGGTTATGTTTCTAAAAAACTGTCTGTATTCGCAGTATTGTGCTATTTTCGCAGACTCGTTTTACTACAGAAGGTCAATCCAATATATTTCTGTTATTGTTTCGCTTTCTTCATCAAAACCTTCTCCTGATAAAATGCCTCCGTTCTTTATCGCGACCTTTGCAGAGGCTCTATTGCTTTTATCACATGAAATCATGACCTTTTGAATTTGCAGTGCTTGCGCTTGAAGCAATACAAGCGCAAGTTGCTGTGTCCCATAACCTTTGCCCCTTTCTGACGGGCATATTCCGTAACCGATATTTCCTCCGTCTTTCTTTAGTTCTTCTGTTAAATGATGACGCAATTGAATAGAACCTATGATTTTATTGTCTTCTTTACGTATTGTGAAATATGTCGTGGCAGGCGTATCTTCCTGCGAAGCTTCCTTGCATTTTTCAAGCTCAATTTTCCTTAACCATTCATCATAATCTTGATAGTGAATAAATCCACTGCTACCATTTATTTGTTTTTCTCCATGGGATATATAGTCTTGTCTGTATGCCATAGCTTGCTTCTCATATTTCTTTGATACTTCAACTAATAATAAGTCGCACATAATATTCCTTTCACCTACATTTCTTCATTTATCAAGCTTTGAGCCACGTTCAAGCAAGCAAACCGTTTCTGTATGCCTTGAGGATACAAAAAAGATGCCGCTGGAAGCTAGTGGGGCCTTGGCGAAATGTTTTTTAATTTCAAACGTTTAAGTGTAAAAGTTAAACGGGGCTTATTATCCCGCCATCTGGATGCCGTGGACTTACTCCGGCGCTTAGAAGCGGAAATTTGGTTATTATCTTGGCCTCCTTCCTAGCTTTCATCTTTTATTTAATTCCCCAGGAGGAAGACAACATCTTCTCCATTATAGGATTTCTACATACCCTTCTGTTCCATGCACACGAATTCGTTGCCCATCTTTGATCAGCTTGGTAGCATTTTCTACTCCGACAACTGCTGGTAAGCCATATTCACGTGCGATAACTGCTCCGTGGGTCATCAGTCCGCCAACTTCGGTGACTAAGCCTTTTATGGATACAAACAATGGTGTCCAGCTAGGGTCAGTAAAGGAGGTGACTAATATATCTCCATCTTCTAGATCAGCATCATCCATGTTTAAGATGACACGTGCTCGCCCCTCTATAACTCCGGAAGAAACAGGTAGACCTACAATAGCTTCGGCTGGGATATTTTCTCGTTTGTACTCACCTGCAATGATTTCACCATCAGACGTGATAACACGTGGCGGAGTTAGTTTTTCATATAATTTGTACTCGTCTTTTCGTTTGCTGATGATCTGGTAATCCAGTTTATTTGTGCGTACGACTTCGTGAAGTTCTTCGAAAGTGAGATAGTATATATCTTCTTTTTCATGTATAACGCCCACTTGTACGAGTTGTTCGGCTTCTTTCAGTAAAGCCTGCTTATAAACGAAGTAGCGATTAATCATGCCGTATTTTGGATATTCACGATATCCGATGAAATTCCGGATTAGGTCGATCATTCGTTTTGTTTCTTTGGCTTTTTGTTCTCCATCCGGTAATTGCTTCAATCGATCTAATAACTCTTGTTCTTTTTTCAAAGCTTCCTGTCGCCCTTGCTCAAATTTCCGCTTGCTAGCATTAGGCTCAAAGTTTTTGATGTTACTAAGAATCATGGAGACAAGGGTAATTGGTTTTTCGCTCCAACGGGTTTTAGTTATATCGATTTCTCCGGCACATCGCATTCCGTACTTGTTAAGATAAGCATAGATAGCGTCTTGGGCAACTTGCCCACCATCAAACTTAACCAGTTCCTCCAAAAAGTTGCCTTTTACATGGTGTAAATAATCAATGACTTCTGGATAAGGACGAATCACATCTGCCACATCCAATAGGGCCAGACCCATTTCCGAAGTAATATTGTTTGGTACAGATTGAGAAAGGATGTCTGCTACGTTTTTTTCACCTAACCACATGTTCATTTTTTCATTGATCCATGCTGAAGCATTTATAGCAGCCATAAAGACAGCATGACTTTGTGGGTCAAATAAAATCTTCTTTAACTCCTGGATATCTTCTAGTATAAAATCAAATAAATCTGTTCCTGACTTCGTTTGGATGCTTTGCTTTAACGTTTCTATAGATGTTTGACTATTTTTAATCAAATCGGAAACGATTGCAGGATCGTTTTCGATTTGTGCTTGAAAACTCTCAGACGACATATCTTTCCTACTTTTACCGGGACTCTGTTCTTTCTTGTCATTTGGCAATAATTTTATAAAATCTCGCTCTATTATGGTCATGAGTGCGTCTTTCATTAGCGGATCGTGTTGTCCCATGTTATTTAATAACATTTTTCTGCTGTCATGTGAAGCCAGCATAGGTGTAACATCAACAAACAACCTTCCACCGGCTTTCCGCATGGGTGCAGGAGTAATTAACAGGTGAAAAGACAATCCCAAGGGTTTAATAGGGTCGGTCATCATTTGTTGATGACCGACAGATACATAAACGTGATTTTCTTGATCCTTGGCTTCAGGGATGGGGAAAAGAGTAGTGATTGGCCGACTCTGGACAATATAAAATGTATCATCAACCAAACACCATTCGATGTCCTGGGGGCGGCCGAAATGTTCTTCGATCTTTCTGCCCATGTGCTCAAGCTGCAAAATCTGCTCATCCGTCAGCGCTTGCTTGTTCTTCCGCTCAGGCTCAATCTCCTGTTCTTTCGTACCGCCATCTTTTACGGCATAAATAGCCTGCTTTTTGGTGGATATCTTCTTATCGATAACCTTGCCGTTACGCACTTTATAGATATCAGCATTCACCAGGCCGGAGACCAAGGCCTCACCAAGTCCGAAGCTGGCATCAATGGATAACACCTTCCTATTAGAAGTGACGGGATCGGCAGTAAACAAAATTCCTGCCGCCTGCGGGAAGACCATCTTCTGAACAACCACAGACAGGTGGACTTTTCGGTGGTCGAAGCCGTTTTGAAGGCGGTAAGTTACTGCCCTCTCGGTAAATAGCGATGCCCAGCACTTGCTGATATGCCTTAGGATTGCCTCCTTTCCGATAATGTTCAGATACGTATCTTGCTGGCCTGCAAAGGAGGCCGTCGGTAAATCCTCTGCAGTTGCGCTGGATCGTACTGCATAGGCATTCTTTTCTCCAAGCCTGGAGAGGAAGCGGGTGATCTCTTCATTAATGTCTTCAGGGATGGCTATCCCTTCGATGACCCTGCGAATCTCACCGCTAAGTTCACCGATTTTATCCCGGTCTTCTACCTTTAGAAGCGATAACTGATTAAGTAATTCGTTAATCGACGACGTTTCCCCAATGATTCTTTTAAAGGCTTCAGTAGAAATACAAAAGCCATCTGGTACGCGTATTCCTTCAATCCTGGAAATTTCCCCCAGGTTCGCGCCTTTACCCCCAACAACCATGAGTTTTGTTTTGTCAATATACTGAAAACCAAGTACATAGGAACTCATACGTTTCCCTCCTTTGGCAATTCCTTCTTTGATAATTTTGATGACATCCTTCAGGCTAAACGATTTTTGGAGTATTGTACTAGCCTATAATGTGCCTTTTACATATATTCCATATACCCCTCCAACAAATCGCATTAACGTGCTATTGCATTATAGCAGTAGCAAATGGGAAGAAATAGTCTACGTTTACAATTTTTTGTATGTTATAATTAAAGTAGGAAGAGTTCAATTTTCAAATAGAAACCATTTGATTGCTGTTACGGTAGTCACAGAACCACATAAGCCTAAACCAGCTCCTGCAAGCAGTCCATATGTAATCAACATCATCGATGATGTTGTTGCAACGCTCACAAATGGGAAACCGCACCTCTTGGTAAATCTAAAGCAACTATTGAAATTACCATGAAAAGCCAGTATCATACACTTAGTAAAGGTTTATCTATGTGACCTCATGAACAAACGAGCGATTATTGTTTACAATTTGTTTATGATTTGTTTGAAATAGTGCTTTATTTCTCGAACAACGTCCTCGATTTCTTTAGTTCCTGAGCCTTGCATCAATCTGTTTTTGCCCTTTAAGAAAAGAGTAGGAGCTGATCTGATTGAAGACAGACAGTAATGCTGAGAAATTAATCAAAGATGCATTTCTCGCTTTGTGCTGCGAAAGGGGAATTGCCCGCATCTCCGTTTCGGACCTATCCCGAAAAGCCAATATCAGCCGAGGCAGCTTTTATTTGCGTTATGAGAATCTAAACAGCCTGGTAAAAGAGATAGAGGATGAATTGCTTGGAGACTTGGAGCAGCTTTCGTCATCGCATACCTACTTGGCTGGAACGGACAAATATCTGTGGTATCGGTCATCGGTAAAGTCCCAATTTTGCAGGGTCAAGGATAATCTCCCCTGGTTCAGCATCCTCCTCAATCCCAAAGGTGACCCTGCTTTCAGCAGCAAGGTGCAGCGCTTTATCTGGATGGATGCTGTCAAAAAACATAATGTTATGGGTTTTCCATGGGACAATGCAACCCTTGAATATGCCGCCATAGGCGATTTAAGCATATTCCAGCACTGGATTAGAACAGATGCGAAGCTCGATGTTGACCGACTGGTGGATCTGATGAATTTACCGTTTTATAGAAGTCAGTACAGACATGGAAAGTAACTATACACCTCATTAAACAAGGGTTGAGACAAGTGTTGGAAGCACTTGAACTCAATCCTTTAATATTGACGTGATACAATATAATATTTGTGAAAAGATGGCATAGCGGTTTCACCCCCGCAAGTTAATGAGAAAGAGCATAGCAGAAGCGATGCTCTTTCATAAATAGTTCCTTTTAGTAAAACTTCACAAGGTGTTATTACCCTATTATTTGGCTTGTGCCAGAGCCTTCGTTACCGCTTCCTTAATGGCGCCTGAAGTTAGGCTTGCTCCGGACACTGAATCCACTTCCGCCGATTGGGACTGAACAATTAATGAGGGAAGCTTTTCAATGGCCAGGGTGCCAATCCCTTCCGTCTCTTCGTGTTCAGTCACTTTAACAGATGCGATTTTCCCATCTTTCACAACTACGGATACTTTTAAGCCCGGATGTTTTCCCGCGTCACTGGTACCTTCATAGGTACCGTCTTTATAGGTGGCTGTTGCTTTGGCGGCATTTTCAGACGGCTTCTCGGCCGAGGCCGGTGTTGTAGAGCCGCATCCCGCGGCAATAACCATAACAAGTAACAAGGTTAAAACGAGTGCAAATTTAGTTTTTTTCATTGCTAAGCTCCTTTTCCTATTAACGGTGATTTGCTTTATCTCTTAACTTGTATCCTAAAGTTTCCGGGGTGAGCGAAGTGTTATGCTTTTGTTGCATATTTAACTGCGATCTTGCCACTGTTTCTGCCCGAGTATAAGGCATAACTCTGGGAGGTAGCCGAAATGTTAAAGTCATAGGTATCGCCATGCAGACCCGAGCAATCCAAGCCTGCGGCATAAAGGCCAGGAATCCGGTCATAATTAGTGTCAAGAACTTCGAATTCAGGGGAGATCCGAATGCCGCCATGGGTGTTGGATCCGTGGATTTTCAAATCAAAGGCGTAGAAGGGGCCGCCTTCAACCCTGCGCATAAATGGCGCGTCCTTTCCTAATTCGGTATCTTTGCCCTGTTCCACCATCTTGTTATAATTGTCGATCGTGGTTTGCAACGCCGCAGGGTCAATCTTAATCTTTTTGGCCAGCTCCGCGATGGTGTCCGCTTTGAAGATGTTGGAAGGATTTTTGGCCAACTCTTTATCTAATTCCGACTGGATGTTTGTCAGCACCGACCCTCTAAAGACATAGGAACCCCACCCTACAGTGCATGGCTCTTTCATGAGCCTGTTGATTTCATTTTGGGACAGGATGGAGTACATCTTCTTCTGGTTCAACATGACGTTGCACATCTCGGCAGGCTTTTTCAATATGAAGGATTCATCCATAAAACGCACGCCATCTTGATTAATCCAGAAATACGGCTCATTGCAGGCGGCCACGCTCATATGGCTGCCGTGATTTATGCCCTCCAGAGCGGCCCAATAATACCCGATGGTGGTCGCTCCGCCGTTATCGGCACCGATCTCATAGGCCATCTTGATCCCGTCTCCCATGTGATTTGGCATGGAGTTAATATACATACGGTCGGTATCATGACCGGTCAGTTCCTTGGCCAATTCGCGATTCTGCAGAAAACCGCCGGTAGCAATAATAACGGCTTTGGCCTTGATTGGAAACTCGCCGTCCTTACCTTTCGCCAGGACACCCACGACCTTGCCGTCCTGCTTATACAGATGCATTCCCTGGGTTTCCTTCAAAAATTGGACTCCAAGCTTTTCCGCGCGCGGAACCAAGGCATTGTTGATCATCGCTTTGCCCTGGCCGACGTATAAATGTTGTGTTTGATATTTACCAAAGCCTGATACTTTTTCATGAAACTTTACGCCCATGCCCTCCAGCCATTCGATTTGCTCGACGGTGCTCAAAAGGAAATTTTTGACCAAACGACGGTCGGCGCGGTTGTGGGAATATTCCATCTTATGCTGGTACATCTCATCAAGGTCGTATTTGTATCCCATCGCTTTTTGATATTTGGTGTTGATAGCGCAGATTCCCTCCGCCGCGAGGCTGTTGCCGCCCAAAAGCGCATTGACCTCCAGAACGAGCGTTTTTGCCCCCCCACTCGCGGCTTCGATCGCAGCCGCCAGGCCAGTGCCTCCGCCGCCTACTATCACTACATCCGCCTGGTATTTTGCTCCAGACAGATCCGGGAGAGATTTGGGCGCTTCGGTTACGGGCGTTTTAGAGCTGGTTTCGACAGACTGCGCACAACCTGCAAGCCCCAATGCCGCCACACCGACGGCTCCCGCGGCCGCTCCCTTCAAAAAACCACGCCGGGAAATATTACTACTGCTCATAACTGATCTCTCCTTTTAAATTAATCGTTCAAAAGCCATGTGCAATTGATTCCTCTTCCGCTTTTTTTAGTCACCTCCTTAACAATGCTGATTTCTCTTAAGCCCCCTCTTTTGGGTCATGGTTTTGATGGAGAAACTAAATGTTAGCTGAATACATTCCGGCAACTTTGTTAGAATCGTCACTAGGACTAGTATAGCGTTTAGGATTCAATTCCAATGAACAAACTGACATCATTTGTTCATGGTATAAAGTGGAAACGGAATATAATGATATATAAAAGACATCTAATCTAAGAGAGCAAACATATAAGTAGGCTTAGAACGCCGTATTAAATAAGGGTTGAGACAAGTGCTGAAAACACTTGAACTCAACCCTTTCATATTGAATACCTTATTGTTGTTCTTTTTCTGAGGTTAAATATTCTTAGAGTGGGGAGTTCCCTTTCATGGTTCATAAAAAGAATAGACCTTCCCCCTGGCGGGAAGGTTATTTTCTACGGACTTAGTTGGGATCTTCCTGAATTAAATAAAACATATTACTGCTCTTTCCTCCATTTTCTCTCCACCGGTGTTCCTTTCGAATACGTCCGCTCTTTTCAAGGTCGGACAACGCCCGCTTAACGGTGCTGCGGGACAGCTTCAGCTCCCTGGCGATGGTACCAATTGCTGGGTAGCATTTGCCGTCCCTATCACAACGGTCGCCCTGAAAAGGGATGGAAGAGTTGAGAGTCGAGATATTAAATAAAAATTAACTCGTAACTCGACATTAAGCAAGATAATCACTATCGTGTACTCTAGAGTAACAGTTATTCCGCAGCTTTGAATCCCTTACATTTATTCATGTATAAAATGGTTACAGGTAAAAAGATTATACAAAAAGAATTTTGCTACAGGGGCGAAAATCAGATCTTCTCGATCGCATTCAGGAACTTCTCGAGCTCCTTCTCTTCCATGTGGAAGCCGTGCTTATCCTCGGGATATCCGCCGGTACGGACATCGTTGGCCCAGGCGCTGTATGCGCCAGCGGCCCACTTAAAGAAGTCACCATAGACCTTCGCATGAGAGGCCAGAGAGGGCATCATGTTGAAGGTGTCGAAGTCGACCATCTCGCAACCGTCGGCGGCGCCGCCTGCGGCGATGGAGATCACGGGCACGCGCAGCTTCTTGGCGATGGCGTTGGTGACTTCGATCGGAGTCAGCTCGATGGTCATGGCCATCATGCCGTTCTCCTGATACTCATAAGCCATACGGAAGACCTTCATGGCGTCCTCAGCTGTCTGACCCAGACGCTTGTAGCCGCCATGTCTGCTTGTCTGCCAGCCGGACAGCGCGCCCACGTGACCGAAGACCACGAGATGGTTATCAGCCATATACTTTAGAGTCTCATTGTTGACGCCCATGGGGAGCAGGGAGTCGGCGCCTTCGTACATGTACTGGGAGCCATACTCCAAAGCTTTTTCCTTGGAGGCGAAGGTCGGGGTCTGCATAACGAAGTTGATGTGGATAAGCTTCGCGGCGTTACGGACGGTGCGGATCCACCATGGTGCATTTGCGATCGACATTACCATATTCTCGGCGGGAACAGTCAGGCGGCAGATGTCGCAACCGGCCATCTCAGCGGCCATAGTAAAAAACTGGTCTCTGTTGGCAGGGCACATCTGGACGATGGGGATGCCCTCGTCCTTGCGCTTCTGCAGATAGGCGATGGACTTGCGGCCTTTCACCATCTTGGACGACTTAACATTTTTGTCCTCCGATTTGATCTCAATTTCATTCTTTTCTTCTGTCATTATTGTATCTCCTTTCAATTAATAAAATGTTTACCAATATCGTCTCAACGATAGGTCAACCATAAATAGAATACACAAAACTTCTGAAAGCAAAATTCACAGATCTATGTAGTTTTTGTGGGTCATCCTCGGCACACAGGCGGCAGCAGCGTCCCTTATTTGATTACAGCGTTGGCATAGACAAAGTCGATTGCCTTCCTTACCAGCAAATCATCTTTCAGCGATTCCAGATCCTCGCCGAGAAAATCCTTCACCACCTCGATCTGCATTTGCTGCCGAACAGATATGGCCTTCGCCTCTTCCTCCAGATCTTCTTTGGTTACTTCAAAGTTCTCTGCTTCAATGATTCCCTTGAGCACCAGTCTGGTCTTCACCAGCTTGAAGGCTTCTTCTCTGAACTCTTCCATACGATCGGCCATATCATCCTGCATGAAGTCGAAATACCCGCCGGACACCATGCTCTCGTATTTCGTCTTATGTTTCAGCTCCATGACCATCATTGTGACTTCATTGTCGACCAAATCCTGCGGAACCTCGATGTCATTGGCTTCCAGGACCTTATCGATGATCGCGTCCTTCATCTGCATTTCTGCGTTTTTGGCGGACGGCGCGTTTTTAACTCGCTCCACTTCAACGCCCTTGTAGTTCTTCACTGCTATCATCGGCATCTGTGCTTTTTCTCCTTCTATTAGAAGTCCATTCTATATTTAACCGACTGGTCATGCCTGCATATCCGCCGCTAGAGCACCCGAATAGGCCCAGGCTCCTCCCCATCGGGAACGGGGGTAGTTTAAATTAACCGAGGCAGATACCGCCGTCGATTTTCAGCGTGCCTGCATTCATGAATGCAGATTCATCACTTGCAAGATATACTGCGCCGCCTGTGATGTGCTTAGGATCAGCTGCAACATATCTTTCTGTGACCCATTCTCCAGCCAGAATCCAGTCACGAGAGCTTTTGTTGTAGCCGCTACCACGATGGATTGCGGCACCTTTGTTGGCCATGGCCTTCGCACCCCACGCAGGATCGCTGCTGATCGCGGTCATAAAGGGACCGGGCTGAATGGTGTTAACGCGGATTCCGTTACGGCCATATTCGAATGCCATGCACTGTGCCAGGGACTCAGAACCGCCCTTGGAGGCTATGTATGCAACACCGGCAGTGTTGCCTTCTACTGCGCCGTTGGAGGTGACCAATATCATACTTGCCCTGATTTCGTTAGGAAGGAAATACTTCAGGCAAGCACGGGAAATCCTCATTGAAGCGGTCAAATTGATTGCAATAACATTGTCCCAGTCTTCGTCCGTCACTTCTTCAGCAGTGGCGAAATAGTCCATACAGCCAGCGAAGTGTGTCAGTACGTTGAGGGAGCCGAAAGCTTTAACAGCTGCCTCCACAGCTTTGTCGCAGTCTTCATTGCTTGTAATATTGCCAGTAAAGGTTACTAGGTTTGCCGCAAGGCCCATTTCCTCAACTTCCTTCTGCAGAGCGCCCAGACGGTCGCCTTTATTGTCCATTGCAACAACTTTACAGTTTTCACGAAGATATTCCAGAGCAGTTGCTTTGCCCATGCCGGCTCCGGCACCGGTAACTATAGCGATTTTCCCATTCAATCTGTTAGCCATAGTAAGCACTTCCTTTCAATATCATAAATAATTTACATCGCGCTCTTGAGCGAATTTGAGGAACTGGCAAAAGCAGGGACTGAACGGCCAGCGCTTCTTCAACAACGACCTGCTTTCTATCAACAAAAGCTAGAAATGACAATTAATCAGCCCTTATCGCCCCAGGGGAGCTGAAGCCTTATCAGCTGACGGGTGATTGTGAAGAGCGACTGAGAAATGGGATCGTTCAGCACGTCGCAAGCCTTTGTACGAGGCATGATCGGGTCGTAGATGACGGCGCGCATATTGAATAGCTCCTTCAGCTCGGGGTTCTCGTCGACGAAAGTGTCCCAGGAGACCTTGGCAAAGTAGGAACTGCTGAGCTGACCAACCAGCATATGAGTCGAAGAATCGCCTAAATTCGACAGAGAAGGATTGGTACCAGCCGTCTCAAGCAGATGAGCCGTTTTGAAGCCTTCAAATTTTCTAAACTTTTTCAGTACTTCTATTGTAAAGAACTCGTCAGGTTTCCTGTCACCCTTGGACTCTAACTTCACGAGCAGGACGGACTTGTCACCCTCGTAGTCGGCAAAATCGGCGAAGTCGTCAACCATGACGCCCGGCTTCCAGAAATTCTCGCAGAAGTTGCCGAAAGCGGATGACACCGGCATCTTGTGAGGATCGCGACCCCAGGCGTAGCACACGCTCGTCCACGCTTCGAGGTCAAAAAGCTCATAAACTGCAATTACACTGAAATCCAGATATGCATCTTTCGGTTGGAACTTGCTCTGTTTGAAACGCTGAACAGCAATGGAACCGTCCATCAACATGCAAGTAAGGACATGCTCCGCGGTATACCAGTTATTCATTTCATCTGCGCGGCATTCACTTATGGGGTTGGACATGCATAATGTAATGGCATTCATAATATCCTCCTTTTATACAATGTGCCAACATCTATATTCCTTTGATTAATATGTAAGTTGAAGTTGTCATTAAACTATTCTTTGACATCTTATGCTGTACCTCGTATCAAACTGGTTCAATAGGAAGAAAACATACGAGGTACAGCATTTATGCTATGCCTATAAGTGTTTAGCCTTTTGTTTCTGAAGGACCTACCAGCTTCTTCAGCGGCAGGCTCGTGAAGAAGGCAACGACAGCTGCACCCAATGCAATATATAAGGACGTTGTCATGCCGTCCATAACACCGGCAACTCCGATAACCATTGTGTAAATCGAAATAGCTATTGTCGAACCAAAGCCGGAGCCGAGCGAAACGACGGCATTACCTAACTGACGCTTTTCAGGAGCAATCTGAACCTGCGGTCCGACTGCGGGAACAACGCCTCCACCGGAGCTGGAGAAACCAAGCACCAGCATAAACGCGAAGACAAGATAAATTGAAGTCGTGGGTTTGAGGAAAATAATGAAAGCAGCGGTTACGACAATTCTGATGGCTGTTGTAAAAAGTGCAACGAAGCGGGCGTTGCCGGCTTTACCGATCATACGGCCGAAGATCGGGCCCATGAACAGTCCGACAACCGACATGCAAGTAATGATGAGCCCAGCCATTGCGGGGGGCTGCTTCATGACGTAAGACGCGTAAAGGGGCAGGAAGAAGAAGAGCGCCATTACTGAGAAGTTAGACAAGAAGTTGAAAGCTGTGAGGGAAAGCGTATTCCCATCATTAAGAACTGTAGAGGGGATGATGGCATTGGCTCCTTTTTTGACGACGACAATAATCAGAGCAATCAGCGCAACCACCGCAATTACTACCAAGATGTTGTTAAGAGTTCCGCCAAACGGTGCAAGCTTGCCAAGCGAAAGAGCAAGAACAAATGTGGCAAGGAAGACGACGACTGCAAGCGCGCCGGGGAAGTCAAACGAAGCTGATGTAGAAACCATTTGTTTTGTTTCTTCTTTCGAGACTTTAACACCAAAGAAGACCAAGATGCCGGCGATCAGGAATAACGGCCCAATCACGAAGAATGGGACACGCCAGCCAGCCGCCTGCACCAGACCGCCGACCAAGGGGCCGCCAATGAGCATGCCAATACTCTGCATCGTGCCTGCGAGGCCGAGGAAGACGCCGGCCTGCTTCGGGTCATACATATCACGGATAGTGGAATAACCGAGGACATAGATCGCGGGGCTGTATAAGCCCAGGAAAACGGAGGGGATGACGATAGTCCACATGCTACCAGCTAAACCACGAGAAAAGATGATGACACCGGCGAGGAGGAAGGATGCAGCGCCAAGCACGCGTTTTGAGGAAGGACTCTTAGCGGCGATAAAACCGTACAGAGGCATCCCGGCGATAGACAAACAGCTAGCGAGTGTCGTTGCCAGAGGATAATAATCCAACCCTCCGATTTCTTTTGCAGCGACTGGGAGCAGTATGGAGCTACTGGAGGAAATGAAAATCGACGTGATCATCGCGATGTAAACGCCGATCACCGTCATCATTTTCTTTCCACTTGACGCAGTTTGGAATGGATTCATTAAAAAAACTCCCTTTCTAATACTTTTCTCCTGTTAAGGAATGGAAGTCTAATATTTCTGAATGAACAATCTTGCTCCGCCATCAGTAACAAAACCAGCGCCATGCATAAAGTCGCTTATTCCTATTGTTTCATCATATAAACAACTCGCGCAACATCATCCGGATCTGTCACGGGTGCTCTCGGGCTCGTTTTCGATATTTCTTTAATCTCCGTAGTAGTTTCCGTATGTATTGCTCCGATGAACTTTACTTTGGCCTCTCCCACCACGTTATAAATCTGATTTTAGATCTTGGTTTTTGGTGCAATGATTATATTGGGTGCGCTTGCTTCTGCCATCTAATTTGCCCCTTTCATATTGGTATTTTTTGGTGATCAATTTGAGATAATTTAATTATAAAATTCTTCTGACTAATGTTCTATACATAGAACTATGTAATCTGGGGTAGTGGAAGGCATATCCTTTTTTAGCTAAAATTAGGCAAATAGGAGCCTAAATCTCAAATATTTGAGACTTACAATAAAAGCCTGCAAAATAGACACAGAGGCTATATATGCAATTTATTCCGAACCCAGCTGGCGGTTAAGAAAATACCATGTTTGCCACTGTATATTGTTAAAAACCATGTGATTATTTTAGCTTGGGTCGCAAAATGTTTTTGAATCTTCTCAATCTTTTGTTATAATTAGAATTACAGAATCATCCAACTCACTTTGCAATAATTGTTGATTTTCGAATAATGGTTTAATTCTTTTGTAAATAAGGAGGGATTAACTTCCATGATTCAATTAAATCAATTGCAATGGTTGAAAATTCATGATTTCTTACTTGATATAGAGAATTCCCGGGAACCCAAGGAATTTTGCATGCAGGTGATGGATAAGATCTATGCGCTAATGCCATATGATAAAGCTCGTATCTATATCATCAACAACAATGGACAAATAAGTAATGAGATTTTATTTGGAGTGGAACAAAGATGGAGTGAGAAATATCTCTCATATTATTCCAAAATAGAAAACAGTCGATATTCGATTTTTACCAACCGTAAATGTTCCAATCCGGATATCCACGGTTCTGTAACTGATTGGGCTAACCACAAGATTGATGAATTTGTTACTTGTTATATCAAACCCCAGGAAATAAAACACAGCTTAGGTTTTACGCTTTACGGCGACACTTTCGGGAAAGGTATTTTTTGTTTTGACCGTACCAGTTGTACCAGCTTTCAAGATAAAGAGATAGGAATGATTAGTATAGTCCACCCTCATATACAGAACCTTCTCAGAAATTCATTTGTTTCTGTAGTAACGAACACTTCTTATAAAAAAAATCCAGAAGTTAAAATTCCTCTTACTAAGAGAGAACATGAAATAGCTGAATTACTATACAATGGAGTAAATCCGAATAACATAAGCAACAAATTATTCATAAGCCTGTCAACTACATACAGGCATATTGCCAATATTCATACGAAGCTTAATGTAGCTAACCGTCAAGAATTAATCATCGCATTATTTGGTTATTTTCAAAACAATACAAACTTTAATCGAAATAATTTTCTATGAATCCCGGGCTCAACCATAGAAAATGTTCCGCGTGAAGTAACCAATGCTGTCGCCAAGAAACTGCGTGCTCCCGTTATTGGAGTTGCAGCCGGCGGCGGTGACGCTGATGGTTCTGAATTAATTCATTATGACCTTTTTGACATGATGCCGCCGGACAAAGCGGGAAGTCACGTCAAGGTATACGCAGAACTGATTAAATTCTGCGTTGGCGCATATAAAGCTTTCGCCGATGACGTGCGAAGTGGCGGATACCCTGAAGAGAAGATGGCCTATCCTATGAATGAGGCAGAACTCGACAAATTCATGAACGCTTTGGAACAAAAGTATTGATTAACATTCTCATTTGATAAAGACTTTTTTACACTTTAAATTGCCTCATGCTTACTGCATGAGGCAATTCTCATAATATCCATGTTGCCATCGTCATTTGTAAGGCCTTATACCATCTCCATCAGGCAAATCGTTTCTGTATGCCTGAACATATAGCAAGCTTTAGAACCCGTTCCAAGGCATAATCCTACCCTCACGACTAACTATTAGCGGCCTGATTCGCTAAGTGTCATCCCTTTTGTTTCCGGAGCCCAGGCAATACTTATTAAAAGGCCGACCAAAGAAACCCCTGCGCCTAGCATCATTAAGGTTCCAACAGGATGGGACATCATATAAGCAGGCATCAAATAGTTTCCAACAGCAGCGCCAAGTCGGCTGGCGCCTGTTCCAAAGCCTACCGCTGAAGCTCGTATTTCAGTGGGGAATAGTTCGTTTGGATATAATACTTGAAGTATACCGGAGAGACCATTAGTAATTGCATAAGCCAGGAACATTATCATTATTATGATGGGTCCACCGCTGTTTGGAAGGATTCCAAGCGCGAACAATGCCGCCGTAGATACCACAAAGGAGAAAATCATCAATGGCCGGCGACCTATCAATTTACATAACCATATCGCAAAAACAGTACTTAAAAAAAACATCGTACTGATTACGATATCGACTTTGATAGCCTCCTCCCCGCTCCCGCTGATACCCAAGGCAGCTAAAACTATCGGAGCAAAAGTGAAGAAACAATAAAAGGGTATGCTTTGAACGCCCCAGGTAATCGCAATAAATAATGTTCTTTTTAGATATTGGCGAGAGAATATTTTCCCATATCTGGTTGGTACTACTTTTTCTTGCATATTGAATTCAACATCAGCACCATACAATTGTTTTACAACAGCACGGGCTTCATTGATATGGCCTTTATTCATCAACCAACGAGGAGATTCAGGACTTCCCCTTCGTCCCAGATAAAGTATAGCAGCAAAAATTGCTCCACTTCCCAACATCATCCTCCAATTATCACCCAAAAGATAACCCATACAGTCCGCAGCAACAGCACCCAACATCCAAACCGATGTTACAACTCCTATAGTGGTAGATCTGATTTTTCTAGGTGAAAATTCAATGACTAAACTGGTTGCAATTGGATAGTCAGCTCCAATCACAATTCCGATCAGTAACCTGCCGATGAACAGTTGCGTTGGTGTAACCGCAAACGCCTGAAATAAGGACAGGATTATTATAGCTATGAGATTATAGACAAACATCTTCTGACGGCCATATTTATCAGTTATGTATCCGCCTAAAATACCACCAAAAAACATTCCAATAAGAGCCGCTGCTCCGAGCGCCCCCATCCAATAAGCATCCATTCGAAGTTCTTTAGTTATACTGGCCAGAGCTAAGCCAATGATCGTCATGAGATAGCCATCCAGAAAATAACCACCACTGGAAAATGCAATCATCTTTTTTAAATAAGGGGTTAATGAAAAATCGTCAAATAACATTTTGTCAGAATATCTCCTACTTGATTTTTAAGCTTTGTAGGGCTTGGGCAAACCACCGGCCGGACGGGTGGTTTGCCCATACAAACATACTATTCTACGACTTTTTTAGACTTAGGTGTGAGATCTCTTAGTACGTTTTTTGGATCAAGCGGATCTAAGACAACATCGTCGGTAAGCATGGTCGTACAAGTACGGCCTACCTTTCCGTTAATTTTTGCCAAACAGCCCTGGCATTGGCCAATCCGGCAGGACGCGTAAAACGTCAGGGTGTGATCTAAATTATCGCCAATGTACCTAAGCGCATTATATACGCTATACCCAATCTGCGTCTCGACCTGGAAGGTATCATAATGAGGTTCTAGGTCAGTTGCAGGATCAAATCTGAACACTTTTACATTAACAATTTTCTTTTCATCAGACATATATTAGGCCTCCTCTTTTGGCGGGGTTAGGGACGTGATTATGACCGGTGCAAATGAGCTGGCTATTTTTCCGTTCAGATTTTCGATGATGATATTTTTGTTGATCAAGTACTTGTTATCCGGCAGCGGGAAATCTTTTCTGTTGTGCACGCCACGGCTTTCTCTACGTAGCAGTGCGCTGGTGGCAACAATCTCGGCCAACGTAATCAGGCTTTCAACCTGCAATGCTTCGACCCACTCTCTGTTGTATACCTTATTTTTGGTCATGCATCCAATAAGAGGAAGTTGTTTCTTGAATTCATCGAGTTCTGTAAGTGCTGATATCAGGGAGTCTTCAGTACGAATAACGCACATTTTGTCCCAGGCAAGTTTCTGGATCGCTTTCTTGATTTCGAAAGTGTTTGTCCCCTTCCGTTCAATTGGGGCCATTACGCGGTTGCGAAGTTGAGTTATTTCTTCCCTGGGGAAGTCCTCAAAGGTAGTTCCTTTAACAAAGTCAACAGCACTTTCTGCAGCAATTATACCTTGGACAAAAACCTGTGTGAGGGCATTACCACTCAGACGGTTCCCTCCGTTGGTTCCACCAGTGACCTCACCGGCGGCAAAGAGGCCCGGTACAGAAGTTACGCATTTTTCATCCACCCTGACTCCACCACAGAAGAAATGGCTGGCAACGCCTACCTCAATGGCCCTGCCCTTTTTCATTTCATCTACCAGTTCCTTAAAACTGAAGCCCATGAAGGTGAAATCGTCTGAAACCATGTGTCCTTTTGCTTTCGGCCAGTTATCAACCAGATTATCGGGAAGATGTTTGATGGAATAGTAAACGCCGCCGGCAGGGGAGCCATTCCCTTCGAAGACCTCGTTCATAATACCGCGGGCCAGAACATCACGCGTTACGTGCTCTTTATTCACAGGATCTACTTTTTCCATAAAACGATGGCCAAACTTATCAAACATTCTCACATCCAAACCACCGGCATCAGGTCCGAAGCAATACGGGAAAGAGTGACCTGCCATAGCAGGAGGCTCCATTAAAGTGCCTCCCATAAACTGTATCATTTCCGCGTCTATGAATTCCGCTCCTGCCCGAAACGCCATAGCATGGCCATCACCTGTAAGCTCGTCCGGCGCTGTGGAATACGGATACAGTTGCATACCGCCGCCGGTGGCCAGGATTACAGCTTTGGCGCCGATCTCGACAAATTCACCTGTTGAGAGGTCAAGACCTACAACCCCGACCACTTTTCCATCCTTTTTTACCAGATCTGTGGCCATGAAGTGTTCATAGACGGGGATGCCGGCCTTTTTGACCTGGTTGGCCAAAACACGCATGATTTCCATGCCGCTGGTCATGACGCCTCTTGGATAGGTATGACCTGCTACATGGATTGGGTCTCGATCGAACCTCATACCCCAATCCATAAATTCCTTAACGATCCCCGGGATGCGTTCCACGTGGTTTTCAACAATTTTCTGATTGCTGAGATAGCGTCCTCCGCTGACCGTGTCCTTAAAGAACTGTTCTTTGCTGTCCCTGATGTCTCCATTGAGTCCCAGTACTTCCTTGATGCTTCTCGAATCCACGTCGATATCCGCTCCGGCCGTAACCGTAGCGCCGCATTTACCAATCATGCCTTTGGTAACAATCAAGGGTTCTAACCCCAAGCGTTTGACTTCCAATGCGGCACGGGCGCCTGCGCCCTCGCTTCCAATAATGATGATGTCTGCTTTGAGCATATTATCCCTCCTTTTTTGTGTGCCCATGGAAGTTATGCCCCCCAATGGGCATGTGTAATTCTCCTATTGCAATTGACGTGCCAGATTTTTAGTCAGGTTCAAAATTCACAGATATACCAGAACATTAAGATAATTATGGCCCATAATTCTTGATAAATTTAACGTGATCCAGATGTTTTTTAATAAAAGTGCCTAATATTAGGCACTTTCCCACGCTAGTAACGCATTCTATCTGATCTAAGCTGCCGAATTTTAGGCAGCTTATTGATATAATTTTCACAAAATTTTGCTTAGATTGATAATTGTATCCAATAAATCAATGTGCCCATTATTAGGCACTTCTCCCTCTAAGTGTTGGTTAAACCCTGCCGAATCCCTTTGTCTGGAGTCATGATATAACTGAAATGCTTGGTTTTAACCGCTTATCAAGCAGCAATGTTTCAAAGCGAGAATGGCATACATCTTGCATTTATTAAAGGCAGATGCTTGTTTGCCTGAGCTCCTTGTTCAGAATCCGGGAAGGAGGTTTGACGAACTTATAACTTAATAGACAGAAACACCCCATATTTAGTGTGAGAGGGAGGATTCAAAGGAGGGATAAAGAAACTCATGGCCGGCTGTCTGAATACAAATAAGGAGTTGATCTAATGGTCGAAAAGGTAGTTCGTAAACCCAGCGTATTTGAGGCTTACCTGCCAATCGTATTTATGCTCGTCGTTATCTGTGGCGGAAGTGTTATATTGAAGATGGATGTTAATATTATGCTTGTTTTCTCCATTGCGTTTGCTATGTTTATGTGCTGGCGCTGCAATATAAGCATCAAGGCCATGATTGAGGCTATGAATCGCAAAATCGGATCCATGGGCGTTTTTATTCTTATTTTAATGGGTATTGGCTTTTTAATCGGCAGTCTCATGGTTTCCGGCACTATACCTGTTTTGGTTTCCTGGTTGAGCAACCTGGTTGTTCCGAAATTAGCGCTGCTGTTATGTTTAGTCCTGCCAGCTATTCTGGCCTTCGCCATCGGTTCCAGTTTCGCCGCCTTGGGTACGCTGGGTCTCGTTATGTTCAGTATGGCCACAGTGCAGGGTATGAATCCGGCGATAGCGGCCGCAGCCGTCGTTTGCGGCGCTAATATGGGGCAATATATATCTCCCGTGGCGGACTTGCCAAACTTAACCGCCTCAGCCAACAATACTGACATTTATAAGTTTATGAAGGATTTCTCGCTTCCCTTTGGCATTGCCTTTGTTATTTCCGCCATTTTTTATTTTATTATGGGAAGCGGCTCAGCAGCCACGGGTGGTTTGGACGATGTTAATACCTTGGTCGCCAGCATAAGGGATAATTTCAACACCAATCCGGTGGTGATTCTGCCTATCGTTCTGGCCATCATATTGTCAATCAAGAAAGTTAATACCTTATTCATCTTATATGGCTCCGGCATCTTGGCCCTCATTCTCGGGGTCGTGGTGCAGGGTTTCCCCGTTGCCAAAGTGATCAACACAGCATACAGCGGGTTCTCTACTGCTGTCCTGATGCCCGATGTGAATTTCCCCCCCGTTATCAGTACACTTTTGAACCGCGGCGGCATTGTCACTATGATCGGAGCTTGTACTTTCCTGGTGTTGATCCTGGCCTGCGTAGCCCTGTTTGAGGAAATGGGCGTATTCGAAGTGGTGAAGGAGACTGCCTTCAAGGGGGCTAAAAGTGCCGGACCTCTCGCGGTGGTAACAACTATATTTGGGATATTTTTCGGTCTGGTTACCTGCGAACCGTATAGTGTTGTTATCGTAACTTCGGACGTGGCACGCGATCCTTACGTCAAAGCGGGCTATAACCCGAGAATGATCGGCCCGATTGCTATGGCCTGTGCGCAGCTAACCGGCTATCTTACTCCCTGGTCTGTGTTGGCCATGTTTATTTACAGCGTCTTAGGCGTGAGCGCATTGGAATTTGCCCCTTATGCCCTATTATTTACCCTTTTACCTATCATTATCATAGTCTTAAGCTTCCTGAGCATCGGGAATCTCAAGCTGGTTCCTGAGAGCGCCAAACAAGACATCACTGCTTAGAAAGACTGTATCATATCATTCAACTACTGTAATGAAATATATAACTTAGGCTGTACAGAATGCGGCGCTTTGTGATGCGGGGTAAACCAAGCATCGTAAAGCGCCTGTATTATAATTAACCGGGAAAGGTGTCGTCAGAGCTTGGACTTTACAGATTATTGATATTTAAGCGATGCATCCTATACTGAAGATTGGAACGGCTGATACCAAGAGACTTAGCAGAGTGAGAAATATTCCAGTCATTCTTAATTAAGGTACGTATGATTATATCTTTTTCAATACTGTCAAGTGTTTCTCTGAGTGTAACGTTAGGATTTACCATATGTGGTATTGACTCATATTCCTCCCCGCATAATTTACTTAAGTGTTGTGGGAGATAGTATGAGGATAAATCCTCGCCAGTCTCCAGCATAACTAAGGCACTCTCAATGGTGTGTTGGAGTTCACGTACGTTGCCGGGCCACGTATATTGGTTAAGAGCTTCTATAAAATCAGGGAGGATTTTAATTGGAGGTAAGCCGTATTCCGATGTACATTTCTGTACGAAGTATTTTGCTAATAATACTATGTCGCCTTCTCGTTCACGCAAAGGCGGGATATTAATGGTGATGGTCGAAATACGATAGTAGAGGTCTTCTCTTAACTTGTTTTCTTTGATGCATTCGTGTGCAGGCTTATTCATAGATGTGATGACTCTGCAATTAGTAGGGGTTTCGGTCTTGGCGCCTAATTTGCGAAATGATTTTTCTTGCAGAACGCGTAATATTTTGGCTTGCAGGTTAATGGGCATTGAATTTAATTCATCAAGAAAAAGGGTGCCATCTTTTGCTTGCTCAAATAGACCGGTAATATTTTCGGCACCGGTAAATGCCCCTTTTGTTGAACCAAATAAAATGCTTTCTAAAAGAGAATCCGGAATAGCAGCACAGTTTATGGCGACGAAAGGGCCATCTTTGTGAGGACTTGCATTGTGAATACTCTGGGCGAATAATTCCTTGCCGGTTCCCGTTTCACCGAAAATTAGGACAGGAAGTAAATTAAAGCTGGCTTTTTTGGTTTGGTCTATAGCTGCTTTAACAGCCGAACTACTACCGATAATATCTTCAAAAGAGAAAGATGTATTGTTTTGGTTCTTATTATGTTGTTTGAAAAAATGGTTTTGAAGCTCTATAGTCTTGCTTATCAATCTACTAATACTATCAGGCCATCTTATTACAGCAATTGCCGCTATAGTTTTACCATCTTTTTTGATAGGGTAAGAGCAGCCGAGGATAACGCATTTTTTGCCCTGTTTGGTCGTATAGGTCATTGTACTATCCAAGACAGCTTTACCGGTTTTTAAGGTTTCTAGAATAGCACTGTTCTCATGATCCGGGTATACATCCTTAAAATTCTTACCTAAAACCATACTCTTTGGCATATTATCGTAAATTGCAGCGGGTGTATTAAACAAAATAATTTTTTCATTTTCATCAATGACCATGATCCCTTGATCAGTTATAGAGTCCAAGTATGATTTATAAATAAATAGTTCGTTCTTGTCATTTAGGTATTCAGTTTGATCCTGAATACAGAAAAGTTTATTTGTTTTATCTGATAGAATGCTATCAAATTGTTGAACAGATATAGCCTTGTCATTAATAACTAATGTTGAGGGTTCTTTTCCTTTTATTAATGAAAGCAATTCGGTGATATTATCATTATTTAATATAGAAGTATTTAATAAATGTGCTGCAGCGGAATTAATGAATAATGGAATATTGTTGTTATCGGCGATAATGATGCCGCAAGGAACAAGATCTGCAAGGGTCTGCCATTCGTTTTCTTTTGCCTTCCCCATAATGTATGCTCCTTCCAAATAGTATGGTTAAAATGACCTTACCCCATATTTTATACCTAATAAACTGTTCTTCGGAAAATCTTATTTTCCTGTTTTCCTCCCGGACGATTTAATTATGTCATCCAGACTGACTTATCTGTTGGAACAATTTAAGGGGAGATGGTCATAAAAAGGAGTATAAAAAAAAGCACCCTTGAGATCATGGGCGCCCATAGGAACCTTGTACGTTAATGAAACAGCGTTCCCCAAATCGACAACAGAGTTGACAGAGGGCATTCCTTTTTTCTTGGCTATACGGGTCAACAAAGCTTCTATGGAACACATATATTTATCGGGGTTTATATTAAATTTCTTGAAAAGCGCCACAATAGCAATTTATTTCTTCGCATGCTTAACGGATTTGTTTTCGAAATAAGCTTCGCAGAAATTGATGCTTTTGCAGCAGCATTTCAATTTCAGGTATCTCCTGTGTATTATCAATACCTGATGCCTTAACGACTGCAAAACAAACACCTTTCAATGTTTGAAAACCGATGGTTCAACAATAAAATTCAAAATAAGTTTCCCCTTGGATTTTATAATATTGCTTTTATGATAAACCAAGCAATCGGTACAAATAATGCGGGCAGCATATTCAGCGCATTGCAATCCTTGATTTTCAAAATCGAAAGCCCGGAGCTCAAAATCAGGAATCCGCCGATCAGTGAGATTTCATTGAGTAATTCAGCAGTCAGAAAAGATGATAGATATCCTGAAAAAAGATAGATACTGCCTTGCCATAAAAACAATACTGCCGCAGAAAAAGCAATTCCAATGCCATACACAGACGCTAAAACCAGTGACGTAACGAAATCCAACGTCGCATTGGTATACAAATAAGTGTGGTTGCCATGAAGTGCGCTTTCCATAGGCCCTAAGATAGATAACGTTCCGAAGCAAAATAGCAATATGGCGGTAGAGAGTCCTTGGCCCAAATTCCCTTTGGAGAAACGCTTTGTGAGCCTCTCAAATCGGTCATTCAAATTTATAATAGAGCCAGCCAAACTGCCAATTGCTAAACTGATGATAAACAATACGGGAAAAGTGCTTTTAGGCATGCTTTGGACAATCGCGTTTATTCCCAGGCCACATGCAGCAAGTCCCATAGCGTTATACAATGTGTTTTGATATTTTTCCCCGATGCCCTTTTTAATGCTTCCACCAATCATACTGCCGATTAGAATTGCAAGAGTATTTACAATAGTACCTATCACAACATAACCCCCTTCATCATATAATAATAAACCCTCCAATAGTTGGAGGGTCAAGGTTATTTATATGGAATTTGGATCTCGGTGATGAATTTCGAGGGATCGTTGGTAAGTCCGTAATCAATCAAAGCAAACTCAAAGGAATCTCCTGCCAGCACATACCCTTTTTCTTTCATATATTGAAGCATTTTGATATAGGAAGCCTCCGCTTCTTTATGTGTACCTTTTAAGCGCAAAGTCAGATAATTGCCCCCCGGCAAGCACGATAAGTTCTCATGGCAGTTATCCTCCGGTTCAATGACGACAAAAACGGCAGAAAATTTATCAAAGTTACCTCTTTGAAGATTGGCGCTTAAAATGGAAACACCTACTTTTCCAAGAAACATCACGGCGTGGAGTGAATTGCGTTTTGCCAATTCACGGATCGGTTGTTCCAGATCGTCCGAAATGGAAAGCTCTTTTTTTAGTACAGCTATTTCTCTGTCCTTTAGGGTACGCTCTTCTATTTTATCGAATTCGGTTTGAAAGGCATCTTCAATTTGCAGTAACCTGTTTTCAATTTTCCTTTCGATTCGATCCAGTTGTTTGCGTTCTTCTTCAACTTGCCGTTTTTGCTCCCTGAGAATTTCAAGCATCTTCTTATCATCACGATTTTCAAAAAACTCACGGATTTTGGGCAGAGGCATATTTAAAGATCGAAGATAATGAATTGTATTCAGACATTCAAATTGACGTGTGGAATAATAACGGTATCCGTTTTCTTCATTGACGAATTCGGGCTTTAGTAAAGATATCTTATCGTAATGACGAAGGAGACGAACATCTATATTAAAAAGTTTAGAAATTTCTCCTATTGAAAACAATTCATTCATAATATCCTCCGTTTTTAGACTTATCTGCACGTTATATAAATCTTCACATTAAATTCCTATTTGACATGCTTATAAAAAACTAATTCTTCTTCATTCTCACATTCTATTTCAAAAAAATCAAGAATAGATCCCCAGATGCTCAATGTCAATAACGCATTTTTTCAGCCCATTTTTTACTCCAAAAACATTACATATAGTGATTGACCCGCCTCATTTTCCCTTTAAACCGTATTCGTCTGAATATTCTTGCGCCATTCGTCGAGCAATCCTGTGACATCCGGCCAAAGTTCTTGTCACATGCGGCCACTTCTCTCGCAATATCCGGCCAATAAAATTGGCACCTGAGAAAAATGAACTTCTGTACAATAAAGTCACTATGTGTACGGGAGGAAGAAGATGAGGTGCGAAGAACCAGTGAAAATCATAGAAATCTTGAGACTCACAGAGCAGGGTTATTCTCAATGAGATATTGTTAAAAGTGTAAAATGCGGCAAATCCACAGTCGGAGAAATTCAGAAACGCTGCCGGAATTGTAAACTTCAATACGATGTCGCAGCAAAAATGACCAATGAGGAAATTAAGAGGTTGCTCTATCCAAACAGTTTTAGGATAAAATTTCGCGTCCATAGTTTGGAAAGTGGCTTGGTTACTGATACAGCAATCAACTTTTGCACTACTTCCACTATCTCTTCGCTGGTTATGCCAATACCCGGTCGATACATAGGCTCAATCGGCACAGTTTGTCCATAGATTGAATCCTTAACCAAACGGGCCAGCTGACCTTGGTCCAACTCAACGACTAAAAGTTTCTTAGCGCTTTGGGCCAGCAACCCTGCCATGCCAGTGCCTTGGTTGCCACTGCCGCAAATACATACTTTCATTATATGTTCCTCCTACGGTGCGTTGGCGATTGACATTGACGCGTGTACCTTAGCCTTTGTGAAAAAGCCTCGGTACATGCGTCCGTCTCAGATGCTATAAACTAATCATGCGAGGTTACCTACCGGGTCAGGTACATGCGACTCTACCAGTATCGTACCGGCTCAGACGTGTTTCCTGTAATCGTCCATAATGATGTTACATGCTGGAATGGACAAGGTGTTAACGTAACCCGCTGGCATATTGATAATCCTTGGAATCCCGTTGACGAGGGGGGCTATCGTGGAGACGAAACCGCGATCGGGGGTATAGTGGATGGTGCAGTCGACCATCGGAGTGCCTTTGATATAGATATGGTCAAAGTACTCGTGTTTGGGATCATCCATCATCTCGTCGGTCATGGCGATTTTGCATACACCATTTTCATAGCCTCTCACCGTGCCGTTGAAGCCATAGATAATGCCCTCGTCGTTGATTAAGACATTCTTGTCCAGAGTGACGTTGTCAATCTTCCAGCCCAGATAGCCGCAAATATAAGGGATGGTGTCCTTAAGCTCTTCCTTATCCTTTACCGTGCCGTTGGCGCAGCCCTGTTCATACTGCTCCTTGGTAAGGGTGATGCCGTACTCCGCAGCTTTGGACTCCGCGCTGAATGCAGTGGTATCTGCATGGTGGGTGGTCTCAATGCGCTCTATGTCGGTGCTTCCCTCTGTCAGAGTGATTATGAGGCGCTCCAAGACCTGAAGAGCACCGATACCGAAATAGGTCACGTTGTATTCTTTGCACATCTCGTCGATTTCCTTGGCCGTCTCGGGATCCGTATACCACATATTGGAGGTCTCCGCACAGGCAACCAAAACGTTCATGTGGTTCTCGATGGCCCACTGCATGCGCTCAAAAGTAGCCTTGGCGTTTACGGGGCTACCGACATCGATCGCAACATCCGCCTTCACGTTGTTGTTGATGAGTTCCATGGGATCGTTGACAATTTTGATGCCGATAGGATTTATTCCCGCGACAGTACCGGCATCTTTGCCTACTTTGAAGGGATCGACGGCGCCGACGATCTTGACACCTGTTTTATTGTTTAAGGCTTTGACGATGCTGCTTCCAATGCCGCCAACACCATAAATAATGACTCTAATTTCTTCCATTTTTAAACCCCTTTATTTTTTTTTATAATTTTTTTGGCAGTGTTCAATTTATTGTAAGGTCCACCTTCATATGTGCAATTCCACATCATTATAAACTGAAATTCGCGAAAATTATGCTTCGATTTCTTTAGCCATCACCGTCAGGTCACGTAAAACGACCGTTAAATTGTAGGGCTCAAGCACTACATCTTCGGTGAGCTAGCTCCGCATTTGGAGATTCTACCTTTTGTCAGAATCATCGGCTGATAGCCAAGTTTCTTAACCTTCAGCGCGGCAATTGCTCCGGCGCCTTCGCTGCCGATGATGACGACATCTGCTTTAATCATGCTTTTCCTCCTCTGGTTAAATTTGCCACTGGAATTTGCTTTCAATGAATGACTTCGGGAAACGTCTCATAAGGCTTTTGGGCGTCACCGTTCTTCCCAGCCATCAATCAGCATTAATGCGGTATATTAGTGCATCACCTCCCAGTTAATTTTTTAACAGCAAATGAGTCCAGCGGTCTTTCGCATTCTTAAATTGCAATAATTATGCCAAATCATCGCAATTGAGTTAAGAATCGAGATGACCTAATTCTTGCCTTATGAAATGAGCATTTCACAAACTTTTTAGAATGTTGCCACAAAGATATTCATTTAAAATTAATCAATTAGCCGTGTTAATTTTGGTAGTTGCTGCCCATTATTAGGCACTTTCTTTAACTAACGTTGTACTTGGAATGGGATCCTTAGAATGCCTTCGTCCCTATATTTATGCGCCATTCTTCCTGCGACTCTACTATCAAAAGCACCAGAAATTTAGAGGATCCGATGCCTTTTTGCTCTCATCTAAGGAAATTTGTTCATCATCCGTAAGCTACTCATCCTAATTCGGCGGTCATAGTATAAACCTTAGACCCGTAGCTTTGCGTCACCATCTTTTGACGGGTTTGTTAATGTTATTTAAAAGAAATATAAGTGCTTACTATTTTTTCTTTTTTATTGAAAAAATAATTCTCCAATAAATAAAGGCTGGAATTAGCCTTAGGAAAAATATTCAATTTTTACTTAAACTCCGATGACCCCTTGAAAACACATCCTGCATTCTAATTTTATACGTTTCTGTAAAATGATAGTTACTATCTCCGATGTCATCTATAAAACGGGTAAAAAAATCGGACTGAAAAACGCACTTTTTCAGCCCGATTCTTATTCATTTTTTGCTCCAAAGCCACTATATATAGTGGTCAACTCGTCCTATTTGCCCTTCAAACCACTATTCGTCATCAGAATTATACACTCAACATGCCTTGAGAATACAAAAAAGATGCCGCTTGAACCTGTTGGGTCCTTGACGGCAGGGTATATTTCTGAAACAGTAGCCTGTGGAGGCAATTTTTTAGCGATTCAACGCCTGCTTTCTGCTTACAATCCGAGTAGTAAATTGTAAACGAGATGAGCAGCTGGTCAGGCGGTGATTGAAAAGGTCACCGTCTACGATAATAAACTTACCGTGGAATTCAAGTCCGGCGTGACGGTGGATGTGGAAGCATAACGATAAAACAAGCAATGCACTCTGCAGAATTGGAGCGTAGAGTGCCTTGTTTTGTTGTGTTCAATTTTAAAATAAACTGAAATTTGATGAACTACGGATTATGCTCTTTTGCGTAGTTATTTTTTCTTAACGGGAATCCAAATTTCGCTGTAGTAGTTTTCATCTTGATTCCCTTTCGGATAATCCGCAATATTGGTGTACATTTCAATGTTGTAACCTGCTGCAATTTCATAATCCTTGCAATTAGGCAGCCATTCTGAGAAGATTTTTTGGTTCACATCTTGTAGCGATTTCGGCATTGCGCCTTTGCATGCAAAAATAGCCCAAGCGTGTTTAGGAATAATCTTTGTAACAAAACCATCAGGTATTTCTATTGACGGATTGTAATTGTCTGCAATCAAATATTCGAACTCGTCTGAACCCATGCTCTCATCTATGCATACTCCGTACATTCCGCATACCAATTTCCCCTTTCCTGTTTGATAATGATCTGTCCAAAATTGTGGAATTTCTGTAGTTGCACTATCATATTTGAACACCTTTGATACGCCCATGACAGTAAACGAATCTTTTTCAACAATTTTGTAATCCATAATATAACCGCCTTCCAATGAAAATTTGATTTTTAGCGGAGCAAACGATTTAATCATTGCTCCATCTTTTCGAACAGCAGTAGGTGTGACACCATGAAATCGAATAAAAGCTTTTGTGAAACTATCCGGTGAGTCGTAACCATATTTCAGTGCAATATCAATAATTTTTTCATCAGTGGAAACAAGCTCACTGCCGGCAAGGGTAAGCCTGCGTTGTCTGATATACTCTCCAACCGTAAAACCACAGAGCATTGCAAATCCCTTTTGGAAATAAAACGGGGACACAAATGCTCGCTTTGCAATATTATCAATAGTTAGTTCTTCGGTTATATTATCTTCAATATAGCTGATAGCCTCACTAATACCTTCAACCCATCCCACAATCACCACCCCTTTCTGTGTTTATATCTTATCAATTTTCATATGGTCGAGTCCGATTTTTTATGTTATGTTTTGTCTAATTCGGAAAGAAAATATAAATAATCTAACCTCATAATTTTGTATTATCCCGAACATCCAACCTGCTCTGTCGCCGGACTATGACATCCAATCTGCTCTGTACGCTTCAAAATCCGCCCCTATGGACTTATTCCCACGGGTCAATAAAATAATCACTCCATTATAATTTTACTAACTCTCTTTGCCATAGCCATTATAGTAAGTATGGGCGGATTTCCCAAAGACTCGGGAAACAGCGTTGCATCGGCAACGTACAGGTTTTCAGGTAGCTTAGGATTGTGAAAGGTTTCCGCTTCCTGTCTTGTGAGCGGCAGCATGCCGCCGGGATGTCCGGCATTTATCGTTCCAAGGAAAATATTATCCTTTTTTATACCATACCTGCTAAGTATCTCCTTACAGATCTCGACTCCCTCCTGCAGTCTTTCTTTATCAATACCTGTAAGTGTTTTTTTGATATTTTTGTTATCAATACTTCCGGCACTTGAATCCGCCAGCTTTATCATCAGGGCCAGAGTATCTGAGGCAGGATACCGCCAGCTTTTATTAAAGAAAAAGCTTAGATAATCAAAATATGGGGATAAGATATAATGCTCCCTCTGTACGGCAAAGGGCATGGAAAGCTCTTTGTTCTGAAGGTTTCCCTTCTGCTCGGCAGCTACGCAGAGGACCGGATCAACAAACAGCCTGCTTTCACATTCAATACCCGAATTCTGAAGGATTACAGGGGTTGAAAAGCCGCCTGCCGCCAGTACGACGATATCAGCCGGATAGAAGCCTTTCTGCGCCTGTACTCCCTTGACGGAACCCTTTTCTACAACAACCTTTGAAACCTTACAGCCTGTTACAAGCTTCGCTCCTAAATCCTGTGCAGCCTTCAGAAATTGACGGCTGTCCCATTTCACATCGTACTGACAGCCCAGGACGCATCTTCCGCAGTTGGTGCAGCCCCTGTAATCTCCAAGCTTCGGTATAGGTTGGGGGTTTAGGTCCATTTCCCTGCATATTTCAAACAATTTCTTTGTGGTATCCCGCCATTTATTTTGATGATCATTTGTAACAGGAATTTCCCTATAAAGCTCCTCGAATTCATCATCCAAATCAATTCCAAGCTCCTTAAGCCCTCTGTCCATACGAAGTGCATTTCCTGCAGAAAGCGTGGTAGTCCCGCCCAAGCCGATCCCTCTGACCATAATCATCCTATCTTCGGTTTTACGAACTCTCATTGACGGAAACAGCAGCTGAATTTCCCTTTCATCAAAGAAAAGTCCGGTTTTTTTTAGCTTTTCCAAGGCAGACAAACTAAAGAAAAAAGGATTGAACTCTCTGCCTGCCTCTAGGACGGTCACCTGAAATTTCCCCTGCAGCTTCTTGGCAGCGGCTGCTCCGCCCGCACCGCTACCAACCACTATGACTCTTTTCATTTCACAGCTCCCCGCTAAAATATCCTTTACAGCAGCTGCCGCCTTCAGTGATCCTTTGATTTAAGCACAGCCTGCCACCGCCAGAAAGTCCTGCTGCCAGTCCTTCATCCAGTGAAGAAATAAGCTTGCAAACTTCTCCGGAATAATATTTGCTGAAAAAGCACTGTTTGATTATGATTTCACCCTGCCTGTCAGATTGAAAATCTATCCCAATAAGCTTTTTACCGAAGGCAGATGCGAATGAATGATCAACTGCCCGCCTACATTCAACAAATTGAACTTTCCCATATATTTAGTCAGAAACCAATTGATCGAAGGTTTTACCCTTATAATCTGCATGTTTGACAGTAGTGCTTTGACTAAGGCAATTTTATTCTTAAATTCAGCCATGTGTTAATACCTCATAATCTGAATTTTTAAACATTATAATTCAATTATAATATAAATTTTTCAATGTTCACTATTATTTTATTGTCACTTTATCTTTTTGGCACACTGATAAGCTGCATAAAGAGCACCGGGCACACCCCCGATCTGCACCGCCCAGCAGGAGCCGATATAAAGGTTTTTCACCGGTGTTTCTATATTCACACTCATGCCGCTTTTATAGAACTTTTTCTTAGGATTCCAGCTCCACGCGGAACTTGCTCCATCGGTATTATGGGTGAATCTTTCGTAGGTCAGCGGAGTTGCGGCATCCATATATTCGATAGTTTCCTTCAAGCCGGGAATCAGCCTGGATGCACTGTCTATCATTGCATCCATCGCTTTTTCCTTTAATTGTCTATATACCTTCTTATCTCCGCTGCCCCAGTTGTTCATCCAACGGTAAGGCACCTTGGTCTGAAGCATCAAGGAGGATTTCCCTTCAGGAGCAAGTTTGGGGTTTATCATTGATGGTGAATAAAGTTCAGCAGATGTCTTACTAAAAAACTCTTCATCTTCGGAATTGTAAATGTCGCAACCGGGTTTACTGTCATAAACAAATACATGAGGGACCTTCATATATTTACCAAGTTCTTCGTTGGACCTATTCAACCCCAGATATACCGTGAAGTAGCCCTCCGAAACGAAAGCCCTGTCGATACTATTCCGGAGCGTCTGCGGGATCAGGCTATTGTCGTCCAAAAGCTTCAGTAGGGTTTTCTTATAATCCCCGGCAGAAATAACATAATCTGCGTCATAAACGGTATTTTTACATGAGACTCCTACTGCGGCCCCGTTTTTTGTTATGATCTTGTCGACATAGGATTTCAGCTTCAAATCCCCGCCCAGTTTCTTGAAGTTTTCTGCGAGAATGTCGGCCCATGCTTGCATACCATCCTTCACAGTCCATAATTCTGCGAATATCCCCCATAAACTGCTCCCAACCATCATAGCCGGCATATCCGGATAGCCGATTCCGCTGAACAGCTTGAATAGTTTTGAGTCTTTTTCAAAATATCTTGCGGCAAACTCTGAGGACGTTATGTTGCCATACTGCTTTGACAGTTTCATAAATTTTGGGCCGCTAGCGATGTAGGGGAGCATTGAAGTTAACATTTCAAGCCCACTGTAAAGAAAGGGCATAGGTCTATTCATGCCTCCCATCAGGCTAACTATTTTGTCCAGATTCGAAAAAACCATATCCAGCTTTTCTTTATCGGATGGGAAACCCGAATAAACGATTTTTTTGTAATCGTTATAATTTTCCGGAGTTCCGTCGAAATTCTCAGAAACGACCCGTAGTCTCTGCCTTACAAAGTCTATCTTTTCAAACACCCCGATGTCCTTCATTGCCTTGAACACCGATGCTGAATCTTCAAAGGCTACAGTGCCGCTCTCAAAATAATAGCCTTTCCTGTAAAATCCGGCAGTATAGCCGCCGGGCATGCTGTGAGCTTCAAATAGGGTTACTTTATGTCCCTTCTTTGCCAGAAGGTTGCCGGCCATAAGGCCGCCGATTCCCGAACCGATTATTATTACTTGTTTCACTTGTCAATCCCCCCTTAATCTGAACGAGTTCACTTTATTTTTAGCAATCAGTCAAGCCTTTCATGACAAACTCAGCTAAGTAGTCTAAAACTTGTGGAAAATATTGAATCCCAACTTCTTCCTTATGGGTGTCGATATTTATTAGTGCCGTAAAAATAACCATTATAAGCTCACAATCGATATCGTCCCTCATTTTCCCTTCAGCCTGCCATTTTTTTACTAACTCCAAAAAACTGTTATACAAGAAATCAACATATTTAATTCCGTTTTCTTCGCGGTAATGTTGCTCCAGCTTGCTGAAGACATCCCTGTTATACCATTGCCTCAGTATCGGGTTTGAGTTCATGCCACTGACGTTCAGAAACATTAATTCTTTAATTATCTTTAATGGTTCACCATCCAGGTCGATGGATTCCATAATACTCTTTTTAAGTTTTACGTTTTCTTCTAAAAAAATATCCATGAAAAGCTTCTCTTTCGAGGAATAGTAGTTATAAAACGTGCCAACCGCTATCCCCGCCATTTTGGTAATGTCAGACACATTTGTGTCTTTGAAGCCTTTGGAACTGAATAACTTTTTTCCATAATTAAAGATGTCTGCTTTTTTATCGCTCAATTAACTTACCTCTCAATCTGAATGAATATTTTTTTATTCATTCAGATTGTATCATGACCATATTTGGTCCGTCAAGCTTAATGCCAAGTTTGAGATAAAAAAAGCCCTGCAAATCAGTGACTTGAGCGGTCAATAATGCCGGGTCCCATTTGTTTCAATAATCATTCCTTGAATACCAGATGACTTTTCTAGTTGTTTGAAGCCTTTTTCCGCCCCCATGACAATGATTGCTGTTGTCAAAGCATCCGCCAGTGATATCTGTAATTATTATGAATTAAAACGTGACATGTATCCAAGGCATACATTATAATGGCCATATAAATAATTTTAAACAGCAAAATATTAAAACAGGGGGTATAGGTATGCAGATAAAAGTACACAACAAGCTTATTTTGATATGTCTGCTCTTATGCTCCTTGTTTTTAACAAGTTATATCAGTATTTTAAATACGAATGGCATTATCTCTTCAGACGTGAATGGTTCTGGTATTTCCTTCGTCAGTGGAGGAAGCGAACATTCGTCAATGACCGGGGGAATAAATGCCGGGCATGATGATTTCATGGCCGCCCCTAATACTTCTACAGAATTCTCCATTTCCTCAATAGGGGGATCGCGATGGCTGGGTACTAAAACTAATTTTAATATTTTGCCTGCAATAGTCGCCGTTCAGATGGCTTTTTTGATATATTATTCAAGGGTCTCCGATCAAACCTATACACAGTTGATCTCCAGCATAATAACAGTCTTTCTCCATAAAAAAGACGGTAAGAAATGACATGATTAACTTCATGAAGGGACTTTTAATGTCCCGAAGCAGATAAGTATGCTTAAAATGCGCTTATCCGCAACATTTCATCCGTCTGACCGCGTCACCGTCAAAGGAATGAAGCGTACATGACGGGTTATTTTTGGAGGAATTATTAAATGAATTCTAAACGTATATTTTTTATAACCGTTTTCTTAACGGTTACTTTGTTTTGCATTTCCATGTTGGGTATAAAAATTAGAAACTTTGAAATTAAAGGCGCAGACCAAATGCGTTACGGAATAGATATACGCGGTGGCGTGGAAGCCACCTATGAACCAAAGGATCTGGGACGGGCACCAACAGAAAATGAGCTGGAAGCTGCCAGGGCGATTATTGAAACGCGGATGGACGCCAAAAATATCACGGACCGGGATGTAACCATAGACAAGAATAATGGCAAAATTATTGTCCGCTTTCCCTGGAAATCCGATGAATCAGATTTCAACCCGCAAAAGGCAGTATCCGAGCTTGGGGAAACAGCCAAGTTAACCTTTAGGGATCCGGCCGGTAATATTGTCTTGGAAGGCACCGATGTAGCCAAGAGCTCAGCCCGATTAAGCCAAGAAAACAACAAGCCCGTTGTCGTGCTTGAGTTATCCTCAAAGGCCGCTGCAAAATTTTCAGAGGCGACCGGCAGGC
This sequence comes from Desulfitobacterium elongatum, assembly GCF_055378975.1. Lineage (NCBI taxonomy): Bacteria > Bacillati > Bacillota > Clostridia > Eubacteriales > Desulfitobacteriaceae > Desulfitobacterium > Desulfitobacterium elongatum. The sequence goes on from NZ_AP038772.1 coordinate 3,421,301, forward strand.
TGATTGGCCAGGAGATCTCTATTTATATGGATGAAACTCCGATTTCCTCGGCCATCGTCAAAACACAGATTACAGGCGGCAATGCGGTGATCGAGAACATGGCAAGCTTAGAATCTGCCTCAGCCCTCTCGAAGAAAATTAATTCAGGCTCCCTGCCGTTCTCGCTGGTAGCAAAGAACTCCAACATTATAAGCCCGACGCTGGGCAGCAACGCCCTTGCCGTCATGGTTATGGCAGGCAAGGTTGCCTTTACACTGGTTTGTTTGTTTATGCTTCTCTATTACCGTATGCCTGGCCTGGTTGCCTGCATCGCTTTGGTTTTACAGGTAACCGGCCAACTATTGGCATTGTCCGTACCGCAGTTTACACTGACTCTGCCTGGCATTGCCGGCGTGATTTTGTCCATCGGTATGGGCGTAGATGCCAATATTATTGTATCTGAGCGGATCAAAGAAGAGATTAATACGGGCAAAACCTTGCGGAGGGCTATAGAAGCAGGCTTTGAAAGAGCCTTTTCCTCCGTTTTTGATGGCAATATTACGGTCATCATCGTAGCCGTCATCCTGATTATTTTCGGTTCCGGCTCCATGCTGTCTTTCGGTTATACGCTTTTATGCGGCGTTATCATGAACTTTATTGCCGGTGTTTCGGCATCACGCCTCATGATACGCTCCCTCAGCAATTTTGGGGTCTTGCGTAGGCCTGAGTATTTTGGTGCAAGGAGGACAGTAAAATGATCAGATTTTATAAACACCGGTATATATTTTTTGCGATTTCGATTTGTCTCATTTTATTCGGGATCATTGCGGCTTTGATCAATGGCATTCAGCTTGATATCCAGTTTAAGGGAGGCACCATTCTCAAATATACCTATACAACCACAATTGACGCCGAGCAGGCGGAGAAAATTGTTGAACAGGCCGTCGGAAGAACGACCAATTGCCAGCTGCAGTCCAATATGGCTAACAACGAGCAAAAACTTATTGTCAGCCTGGCAAGCAATGAAGCACTTTCCTCCCAGGAACAAGAATCCGTCACTTCCACGCTTACCACCGCCTATCCGGATGCCAAGCTGACCTTATCCGAGGCGCTAACCGTTGAACCATTTATCGGCAAACATTTTTTTACCAACGGCATGATTGCCATCGGGCTTTCATTCCTACTCATTCTAGTCTATGTGGGACTCAGGTTTAGGAATATCGGAGGACTTTCTGCCGGCACCATGGCGATTATTGCCTTGTTTCATGACGTACTAATCGTCACCGCGGCTTTTATTATCTTCAAAATTCCCTTAAACGACTCGTTTATTGCAGCCATACTGACTATCATCGGGTTCTCCATCAATGATACGATTGTGATTTACGATCGCATCAGGGAAAATGAACGCCTTTTGGTCAAAAAGATTTCTGCGGAGGAATTGGTTGACACTAGCATCAATCAGTCCATGATGCGCTCCATCAATACAAATATTGCCGTCTTTGCCAGTATTACCGTTGTCTATATCTTTGCCCAGATCTATGATATTGGATCGATCAGGGCATTTGTACTGCCTATGATGTTTGGTACGATTTCCGGTTGCTACTCTACAATCTGCATTGCAGGACCACTGTGGACGATGTGGCAAAATCATAAGAAGAAAGCCAAAAGTGCTGTCAAATCCGCGAATGTATAAAAATAGCCATCCCGTCCGCTAATGCGGACGGGATGGCTATTTTATAATTTCCGATTTGTATCAGAAGTATCTATGTCTATGTTTTTGAAATTGACCTCAACCCCCTTTTCCTTCAGTTGCCGGACGATAGTCAAGGTATCTACGGTATTACAGGCGAAGCACACTCTTCTTGACAGCCGCCTTATCCCCACATTATAATTATTTTATAAAATTTTCCTGATCACTTTTATAATATAACTCCTTGACGCTTTCTTTGTGACGGGGTTTCCTCTTGACTTACAGCAGAAACCGGATTAGATATGATTGCCATCGCTCAAAACGCAGAGCATCCTCATTAATAATTAAAAACTGAATTCTACAAACTCCAACGGAGGTATGACAATGGCCAAGCTGACTAAAGAATTTTTCAGCGACAACGAGGTGTTAATTCTCGGTTATCCGCTCAAGGACGATTCTTCCATGAAAATGATCCTGTCAGCTTTTGTAAGTAACAATATCAAGGTCTACGCCGTGAACTCAAATGCGACTGGCGATCTGGACATCAAAATCTACAATAGCCTTGACGAGCTGCCCAAGGTGCCGAAATGCGCGTACATCTATCTCGAGAAAGACGAGATCACGCCCTGGATCTCCAGGATGAAGGAAAAAGGCGTTCAACGGGTCCTATTCCACAGCAAAAAGGATGTCGAACCGGCGGATGTCGAAGCGTGTAAAAAGGCCGGTCTCGAGACGGCCATTGCCTGCCCGATGATGCTGCTCGGCAAAGGCATTCACAAATTCCACAAATTCCTGGCCGGTGTATAGCCTTGGAGCAAGCTTGTTGTAATTTTTAGAACCTACTCCGTTATAACACGTTCTAAAATAAGACAAATAAATATGTCAACCTCCTAAACGAAAAGGATGCGAAAACAAGAAAACACCGCCTTAAGCGATGCTAATTTTACTCAAATATTCCGAAAAGCCCGATTTTAGCGGGCTTTTATTGTATCAAAATATGAGTACTTATTTGGCGGGACTAATCCTTAATTAATATACAATTTAGCAAAATGCCCTTATATTATTTTTTGCAATTCCTATTTTTATTTTTACTATATTTTTTCGATGCCGACTTACCGACTTTAACCAGCCTATCAAGGCCGCTACTGCCAGGACCGGGACCATATAATACGCAGCTAAGGCCCAGCCGAAGCGGTCCACCAAATTGCCGAACAGCATCGAACCGATGAACTGTCCCAGGTTCATCAACATCCTAACCATGCCAATGCCGGCCAATGCGGGATTGTCTAGCAAAATGTTACAAACTATTGAAATTATTCTTTGATGGTGGTGTTTTGCATTTTTGCAAAGATACTCATCTCTCTTAAGGATCCGTTCTCGCTTATGTTTCCACTTTTGCGTTTTGTAAAAACTACTCATTTAATCCACACTCCCCGATTCCTCCGCATCATCCTATCATCCGGACCATACCTCTTCTGTTCCTCGGCCAGCAACTTTGCCTCATCCTTACACTTCTTCCCGTCCCATCGGCGGCAGTTGGCACAGTTCTCCTTTGCCCCTGCCTCGACAGGCTCATATAATTTACATCCGGCCAAACTGCATCACCGCCTTTATTTCACTTTCCATATTGTGGCATTAGTGTAGGACATGACATAGTATGTACTATCAAAGATAAAGGAGGGGATTCAGATGACACTTGGTGGTGTTGACGGAGTTTTTCACCCTCGACTTCTCACAGGTATTGCGATTGTAGTTGTTATCATTCTTTTGCTTATCGCATTGGGAATCGTATTCTAAATCAGCTCAAAATAAATGATTCCGGGAGGAGGTAAGGGCATGTTCGGAATGGGTACTCTTTTTCCCCCAGTTGGTAGTTGCACAGGAGCTGCGATTATAGCTATTGCTATTTTGATCCTCATTGCTTTAGGAGTAATCTTCTAAAATCAAAGAAGGAAAATGCTTATGATTTGGCGTTTTAGGAGGTTTGGATTCTTTCCTTTTTTCCCATTCTTTTTTCCGTTTTTCTTTCCTTTTTTCTGGTGGTGAACAATACAGGTCAGGCAATATGCCTGGCCTTTCTATGATTATTAAAATAAGGCGCCCCGCTTTGGGTACGCCTTTTACTTAACATAATTTTCGCATTGTAGTAATTTTAACACATAGAAAAGGGATACAACAGGGCACGCAGTCGGGCATAAATCGGACATGGTTTCGGACATTTTATCCCAATGCCTCTGCTCCAAAAAGCATAATCTTAAGCTTATAAATAAGCGGCTCTTGTTCCTTCTGACGGTCTTCTCGTCACATCCAAAGCTTTCAGCAATATCCTCTATCGTCATATTGTCCCAATATTTCATTGCTATTACATCATAATACCGCGGATACCCCCTGCAACTCATCCTTACGCGTTTCTAAATAACATATACCCCCCCTTGAAATCCTTACTCATATGTGCTTGCTAGGAGTAAGTCCTTTAGCCATTTTGGTAAATGGTTTACTTTCTTAAGCTCTAAGATTTTCTTTGCTACTTCTGCGGCATCCTCTTCCCGCCAAAATCGATCCCTTTGATAACATTCCTGGCTGCAGAACTTTCGCCCGTTAACTCCTAGCGATTTGAATTCTTTTCCGCAATACTCGCAAACCAAGCGATATAGGAAGCAAAATACTCACTGAGCACCAGGAGTTTATCTTTATGATAAATTTGGCATAATTTTTTTCAAAGACGAAGTGCCACATCATTTTTTTGATTTCCGTCTGCAAGGTAAGCTTGCCTTTTGTTGCTAAGATAGCTTGCATTAAAGAGGCATTGGCATTGACAAACTCAAATATCGTGATAATGATAGTGCCCGGCATGCGGGGATCATATGTTGGGATAAAGATTCTATCGAAGTTGAAGATAATTATTTGATGATTGAAAATCCCATTCTCTGTATAATTATCCACATATCCCTTTATTCAGTAAAGATAACTGATTTCCTGCCAAAATAAAACAATCTTAATTGTATTATTTATAAGCCCTATCTAAAAAATAAAAAGGCTCCGCATGATGAGTCTTTTAGAATATTCTGTTGAAATCATTAATCTACCTCCGCAAAAACAAATCCCCCACCTTCAGCCCATTCTCCTTAACCAACTGCCGCCAGCCCATTTCCGCCGCAAATTTATAGGCAAACCTCGGAAAATTAGGCACTATAAAAATATTCTCCTCACCAGAATGACCGGCCATATTCCCCGCCACCGTCTCCAATGCCTTGCCCAAATTCTTCTTTGGCCCTTTCCCTACCGGGACATTCTTAATCGACGCAAGCATTCCTCCTGCTCCGATTCCCACGCCCTGCCCCCATAGCCAGCCGGATTTTACGCACCAGTTTTCCACCATTTCAAGGGCCAGCCCACATTGCTCTCCCTCATAAAAGCCGCAGTTCACTAGGCAATAAACCGTCACTTGCGGCTTGGTTTTTTCTTTAAAGTAACTTTCCAGTTGAGCTAAGCAACTCAACACATGGGAGGGAATTCCGTCCACATATAAAGGAAATGCCAAAACCCAAATATCCTGCTCTGCCAGCTGCTCCACTTGCTGCTCACTCAGCTGCGGCTTACGGAAATCAACTTCTGTAATCTGACTATCGCTTAACTGACCATCACCCATAACTTCCCGCAACGCCTGCAAGGCAGCTTCCGAAGAACTGTCCTTCGCCTTGGGACTCCCGTTGATCATCGCTATCTTCAGCATAACCGTCCCTCCAGTTCAGCCAATTCCCGGACAAAAGAAACTTTGACCTTCTGACAGTTCAGGTTGACTACATTCGCCCGGACTAACTTTTCCGCTGTCCGCTTTTCCTTTTCAGTTACCTCACCATAAAACCAGACCGTCAAATCAAAGCTCTGATCATATCTCCGCTTATGGTGCATTTCCCCGTTTCTGATCTCAAAATAAGGATGAATATACGAGATGCTTCGGTCTAACACATTTTTGACAAACGGGCTATACCCGCCGTAGAAGCATTGGCTGACAATTACCAGTTCACTGCTGTGCCCCAAATCCGCTCCCATATCCCCATACGCATCCCGGATTATGCAGACTCCGGGTGTTTTTATCCAGCAGCCAAAGCAGCCGATACAGTGCTGAATCTTCCCGTTATTGGCGATGATTTTGATATCACTGCTCGGCTCGGGCATGATTTCAGCGAATCCTTCCTCATTAAGGTCATGGATCAACAATCTCATAATGTGCTCCTCCCTGAAAAACGGTATCGGTATCCCGGCATAGATACTGAACCGCCTTCCGTCCTGTTTCGGCTGCCACCGGCAGACCGCCGGGCTTCATCAGGCGCTGGCCTGCAAAATAAACATTTTTAATACTTACGGGTTGGGTGGGATAGCTTTCTCCCTTATCCCCTTTTTCCATGATCGACATCCAGGAACCTTTATAGGAGTGGAGATACCGCTCATAGGTCAGCGGCGTCGCCACATCCCAAACCTCAACCTTACCAGCGGTTTCAGGATATTTCTGGGCCAGGATCCGGATAAAGGCCTCCGCCAGTTTTTGCTTTTCAGCCTGATAGGTTCCGTTTTCCCGGCAGGCTTTCCAGTAATCATAGCTGTCACCGTCGATAAAGCAGGTAATGGCGCTGCAGCCTGCCGGCGCATAGCCTTCAAAGCCGGCATAGTTGTTGATGGCGATGAGAGATGACGGGATTCCTCCACAGAGCAGCGGTTCATCCGCAATAAAAGTTAAGCTCTCCGGCCGCTGGGACAGATCCGCCTTTACGCCCACACCGATAAAGGTATCCAGTACAGGTCTGGTGGTGGTACGCATCTTTTGGGCCCAGGGTTCCACAATGGGGGGATCAAACAAATTATCGATGGCAGCCAGGGTATCTTGGGTCACGATTACCGCATCAGCCGGGATTTGCTCACCATCAATCATTACCCCACAGGCAGTGCCGTTTTGTACCACTACCTTGCTGACCAGCTTGCCATATTCGATCCTGCCCCCCAGCTTTTCAAACGTCTTGGCTATCCGCCCGGCCATGGCCAGGGAGCCGCCCTCGGGATAGCCACCGTCACCGGAGGCCAAGGTGGCGATGGTAACCAGCAAACCCACGGCATTATACTCAGCGCCGATCAAATTTTCCAGCATCAGCCGCAAAAGCGGACTTTTAAAGCGCTGGGAATATTCCTTGCAGGTCTGCTTGACATAAAAAGGCAGGCGCAGCAGCGCCGGTAGCATCCCCGCCAGTTCCCCCAAAGACATTGCCGATTTTTGCTTGACCCTCACCCCTTTAACATCTGTAAGCGGCATGCCAAACTTCATGAATTTCCGGAGATCTCTGCACATTCTGTCGATTTCCTTTTCATCCTCCGGAGCGATCTCCGTAAAATGCCGGCGCAGCTTCTCCACATCACGATAGAGATAAGCCGTCTGGCCGTTATATTCAAACTCATTAAAAGGATCCCGGTTATAAATCGTGACCGTATCGTCCAAAGCACCCACTTCACGCCACAGCTTATTAAAGGAAGTCTCAGGCGATGAACCGGTCAGCCAGTGCATGCCGCCCTCGAACAAGTAACCTTTTCTGTGCCAGCTGGTGGATGCTCCGCCGGGGATGACGTGGCTTTCATAAATCGTAACGTCAAACCCGCTTTGTTGTGCGTAGACCCCCGCAGTGAGACCGGCAATTCCTGCGCCGACAATAGCCACTTTTTTCATGATTATTTCCTCCTAATCATATCCACGATCCATTCGCTTTCCGGGCAGGGAATCTCGGGACTCAGCGCTATTTGCTCCGCGATGCCCTGAATGGCGGACCAATAAGCGGTCGCCAAAGCGAGAGGATTTCCGTCCCGGATGGTGCCATTTTCCTGACCTTTTTGAATCAACAGCGTTGTCGGTGTGTAAATGTCGAAACCCTGTAGCATGTCTTTGATCCTCTGGGGCGCTGCCTCGTTATAGTGAGCCTGACTCATCAAGACAAACATCTTGGCAAAAAAGGGTTCCGTTTGGAGAAAGTTAAAAATCTGCCTGGCGACACCCTCAAAAAAAACAAGGGGCTCCTTACCGGCTGGGTCCATCATGTTCATCGGCTCGGAAACGCCTAAGGTGATCAACTCCTCATACAGTTTTTCTTTCGATTCAAAGTAGTGAAATAAAAGACCCACACTCATGCCCACCTGCTGGGCAATATCACTGATTTTGGTTGCGGTATATCCTTTGCGGATAAAGAGATCGAGGCCTGCGGCAAGAATCTCCTGCCTCCGTTTTTCTTTCTGCTCTTCACGTACGCCCATTGATTGAACCTCTATTCATTGAATTTATATTCAATATTTTATGTGAGAATTCTCCTATATGTCAAGAGGTACAAAAATAAACCTCTATGAAATTCTTCGCCACAGCTCATCCATAATGGAAAGTATGCTTTACATTTTTCTCGGCAAGGTATATAACAAATGTAAAGCTAGCTTTCCATTTCGTTATGAAGGGAGTGTCGCAGTGAAAAATCGCTTAGAGGAAATCCGCAAGCAGCGCGGCATCAAACAGGAAGAGCTTGCGGAAGCATTGGAAGTTTCCCGGCAAACGATCGGCTCTTTGGAGAATGGGGCTACAATCCTTCAATCACCTGGCCTTCAAAATCGCCCGCTATTTTCAAATGCCGATTGAGGAGATTTTTATTTACGAGGAGCATTCCTGTAATGAATTAAAATGATCTTTGAAAAAAGAAATACCTCGCTGTACTATTACGAGGTGTCGTCCGTCAAGTCGACCCTTAATTATCTGTACAGGAGGTACTCCCAAATGAATAATAAGCAAAAACAACGAATTAAGCAAGTATCAGAAACAACTCTTATCATTGGTGCAGATATCGCAAAAGAAAAGCATGTAGCCAGAGCTCAGGATTTCAGAGGGATTGAGCTTGGTAAACGGCTTATCTTTCATAACAACGATAGCGGTCTTACCCAACTCGTAAACTGGATTAGGGACTTACAAGCAAAACATGATAAAGAGGATGTCATCTTGGGATTAGAGCCTACGGGCCATTATTGGTTAGCAACAGCTCAGTTTCTTCACCAAAGTGGAATCAAAGTCGTTTTAGTTAACCCCTACCATGTAAAGAAAAGTAAAGAACTTGATGACAACTCACCCACTAAAAATGACATTAAGGATGCCCGTGTCATTGCTCAACTTGTCAAAGATGGAAGGTATACAGAACCTAATTTACTAACAGGAGTCTATGCCGAATTACGAGTCGCAATGGTTCAACGGGAACGGTTAAACAAAGAGTTGAACCGAGTAAAAGGCCGAGTCATCAATTGGCTGGATCGGTTTTTCCCAGAGTACCTACACGTATTCAAAAATTGGGAAGGTAAAGCATCTCTTGTGACGTTAAAGCGATTTCCATTACCGCAAGATATTCTCAAGTTAAAGCCCGAAGAGATTGTGGTTGAGTGGAAGGAAGAGGTTCAACGGGCAGTAGGGATGAAACGGGCTAAGCTGCTTGTTGAGCAGGCAAACGTCTCAATTGGTTTAACATCGGGTCTCACGTCTGCGCGCTATGAGTTAAGGCAGCTTCTTGAGCAGTATGAACTTTTTTCGAGGCAAATGGAAGAACTCATGCTTTACGTTGGGCAATTGCTGAATGAAATCCCGAGTTCAAAGAAAATGATGACTATACCCGGAGTAGGATGGGTAACTGTAGCCGGCTTTTTAGCTGAAGTTGGGGATATAAATGGTTATGAACATCCTCAACAAATCATTAAGTTGGCGGGATTAAATCTTAAAGAGAACAGTTCAGGTAAACACAAAGGGCAAACAACTATAGTTAAACGAGGTCGACCTCAACTTAGGGCCCTACTGTTTAAGTGTGTGTTACCTCTAGTCGCTAAAAATCCTGAATTCAAAGCAATACACCGTTATTTAACCACAAGACAAAATAACCCCCTAAAGAAAAAACAATCACTCATTGCATTATGTGGAAAACTCATACGAATTCTATTTACATTGGGGACAAAAAACCATACCTATAATCCACAAAAGGTTTTAAGTCTAGTTCATTTGGAGCAACATTTAGCAGCTTAATCGGATAGCTCATTAGAACAGATTCAAACTCATTCTTTATATACTTGAGGACAATTGAAGCATGGAGAAGCCGGAGCAATTTTATCCATAAGGGCGTTTGACCCAGCAGAGGAGCTTATCTGGCCTCCACCCCTTGAAAGGTAGAACGAAGGAATGTAAGGGCCGTTTACGGACCCCGTGAGACATGGGAGGGTAAACCGCAAGGGTGATTGTGGAGATCCATTATGCGATCATATTTTAAACTAGAGGCACTAGCCTTTGCTGTAACACAACCCCACCATCCATATAATCACATTGCTTCAATTATAAACCATCAAGCCGATATGCTCTTAAAGTGAAATTCTAAGAATGAGCGAGATATAACGAGAAAATTTCAAATTATAGAGGGAGGATTGACATGAAGAATCGTGTTACCCGCCATATCTTGTTTATCCTGCTGGGCATTGTGCTGATTGCGGCAGGAATTCAAATTATCAGCGAGGAATTAAAGGCTGTTTCCGGTGTATGTATCGGAATTGGCGGCGCATTAATCAGCACTAGTGCAGTAAATTTGCTTATCATCGCTACTATAGTAAAAACCCTGCCCTCAAAAGGCAAAGTGATATCGATGCTAAAGACGAGCGCAATGTTGCCATTGCCAATAAAGCTAAAGCCAAGGCTTTTGACATCCTGATCAAAATTCTGATCATTATTCCCTTCCTGTTGATCCTTGTTGATTTACCCATATGGCTGATCCTCTCCACCATTGCCCTTTACCTGTTGGGCTTTGGCTTGCAAATATATTTTACTAAACGCTTCAGCGAAGTAATGTAAACCGGTCAGCAGTAAAAACGGATCAATAAAGGGATTGCAGCGGACCAATCGGCTCGCGGCAATCCCTTTATGAATTCCCCCAAGTATGTCAACAAATACCAGATTTCAGGAGCTGCTGTTCAACGAATTTAGGGAAACAAGGATGGCGGAAACAGAGTAAACTCATCAGCAACGTTGTTTAGGCTAGAAGTCTCCTACTGTAATCCCGATAGATCAATGCCGAAATTGAAAACCAGACGCTAAAAGTGATGATTTGGGATATGACAGCGTGAGAAGTGCCGTGGCCAAACTTGAAATAGCCTAGATTTTGCTGAATAAAACCCAACAGCACTGCAACCCCGACAAACCCAATTATATAAGGGAGAAGAAATTCGATCTGAGTTTTTCATCCGTAAAAATTATTTATTCATTTGCTGAGCCGAAGCAATTTTCTTTCTATATCCGAACTGACTTTTTCGACTTTCCTGTTCAGTCAACTTAGCCCTTAATAAACTTGGCCACCTTTTTGGGATCCGCCCCGGGATTCAGCCGCTCAACATGTTCCGCAATTTTCGCCGCTGCCTCCTCAGCGGTGAACTTCGCTGCCTGATCAACGATCTCCTGACCGAAGTAATTCTCGACTGTGCAGAATACGGTAGAGGACCAGCCGTTTTCTTCCCCTTTACGGGAAATCTTTTGCTGTCTGCCGCACATGGTTATATACATTTTCATCTGCAGTTCGGACAAAGCCCGTTCAAAGCCGGAGGCCTCCTCTTTGCCAAAGCCGCCGATTTGTTTAATGGCATGGAGGGGCAGAACTTCATTTTCGCTGATCAGGTCATAAATCCGTTTGGCCTGGTGACTCAGCTTACCGGCGGTGTATTCTTCCGCGAAAGTCCGGCTGCCCCGTCTGACCGCTAAAAAATACGGATAACATTCTTTGGTGATGTAACCGCTCTTTTTGAAAAAAAGTTTGGCATAGGCAATATCATCCCGTTCGTCCAAAACTCGCATCCGCCACTCCCAAGGATCGGTTTCCGGGTCCCCGGTATGCCAGCGGACCGGAGTATCATAAGGCGGCTCTTCCTGCCAGGTCCAGGGAACCACTGCGAAAATCCCTTCACTGTTTCCCCCACCCATGGAAAATCCCGCCTCAAGCAGGGTATTCATAAAATCGTTATAGTTCCGGATCATAGCTCCGCCTCCAGTAAATAGTTTCATAATTATTCCATTTATATCTTACCATAAAAATGCCAAAAAGCTGATTGGAATCCAATCAGCTTTTCTCTTTCAGTACAATTTTCAAGCTTAACCGACCAGTGCCCCCTATAGATTCTCCCTATTCTCCTCCCAAAGCCGGATACGTTTTTCATCTGCTCCCCATTACGAGAGTTTCATCACTACTACGGGTTATTCCGCCCCTATACTTCGCATCGGTACTCTCATCCTTGTGGTTCTTCCACTTGGATTTCTCCCTTACCATCGAAGTCGTAGGTTCCCACGTTCCACACCGAAGCCTGTGCTAAGTTCACGCCACCTTCATGCCGGCCACCATCTGGACAGTAAACAGGTTTCCTCCAGACTTATCCCAGGCTAACGACAACCTCCTGGTTTTGATGACATTCCTACGCTTTCGACACGTTATCAGCGGTTCATCTGTATTCGTCTCCATAGCACTTACCTGACGAGATCTAGCCTCGCCTTTTCCTTAACGCTCACTACCGTGGCTTTTGACAAAAGCAGCTTAAGGTGGTTTGGTATCTCTACCTGCATTGCGATTCCGAGGGGCCAGCCCTCATCTTCTGTGCAGCATAGCTGCTGTTCATGCAACAGTTCTTGTCACATAAACGCGCCTTCGTGGCCACGATCGTCAGCATACCGTACTAGTGTACCTAAATGTCCGAATTTCCTTGTCCAGACCTTATCAAAATAATTAAGATATATATTGGAAAGCAACGGCGAAATGACGCCTCCTTGTGGAGCACCAACCGTATTTCTCTCCACAATTCCATTCTCCATTACACCTGCTCTTAACCACTGTCTGATAAGTTCTAGCACGCGTCTGTCTGATATCCTCTGCTCTACCAACACCATTAGTTTTTCATGATTGATGCTTCCAAAATAGTCCCTAATATCAGCATCAATCACCCAAAGTGCTTCCCCTTTGTCTGCTACTTCGAAAATCTTGTCCATAGCTTGCTTCGCACTTCTTTTCGGTCTGAATCCGTACGAGCAGTCCAAGAAGTCTGCCTCAAATACTGGTTCAAGCACTATCTTAGTTGCCATTTGTACAATTCTATCTCTAATTATTGGTATGCCAAGCGGTCTCTTCTTTCCATCAGCTTTCGGGATATATACCCGCCTCACCGGATGTGGACGGTAGTTGTTGTTTCTAAGTACTTCAGATATTTCACCAATCAGTTTATCTTCTCCATATGCTTTAACATCTGCTATACTGACTCGGTCAATTCCACCTACTCCACCATTGGTCTTTACACGTTTCCATGCTTCTGTCAGTATATCTATTCAGTAGATTTTATCGTACATCGCATGGAAACGGCGTTTTCTGTTTACTTTGGCGACAAGGTGTAGTTTCCTTTGGAGTTCTCGTGCTTTTTCATTGGTGTTATTAGTCTTTTGGACATTCACTCGCACTTACCTCCTTTGAAAACGTGAATAAAGTCGTGCCCCTTTCCTATATGCAGTTTTGTTGTTTGCACAATAATCGGTGTAGAGTCGAAGGAGGTCGGCCAAAGCCTTCCTCCGTCCGCTCATTCAAACGGATCGTGCAGTTTTCCCGCAATCCGCTTTCCTTTATGTCATCTTATAGATGCAGTCTTTAAGTTCAAACTTGGAATAAGTGATATAAGATTTACCAATCCATAAGTATTGTAGAGCGATTTTACTGGATATTTCCTCCAGCCATTATTGCGCCACTTTTTACGTTGATGACTCCATAATCTTCGAATAATCCAGCGCTGCAATTTGTTGAACAGTTTCCGCACATGAGCTTTACGGTAGTAGTTTCCCCAACCTCGAATAACCGGATTAATCCAGTCTATGAGATCGAAGAGTTTAAGGGGAATTCTACGTTTTGTTCGTTCACGAATTGTATCCATGAAACGTTTAACTGACTTTTCGGTGGGTATGGCATAGATATTGAGTCTGTTGGGGCCCTTTCTAATCTTATGCTGGGGGAGTTTTAGTCCCTGACCGCGCTTTACTTTGTACCCTAAAAACTCGAAACCTTTATCTACTTTAGTGATGCGGGTCTTTTCTGGATGAAGGGTAAGACCTAGCGCCTCTAAGATAATCCTAGCTTCTTGCAAAGCACGTTGTGCTTCATGCCTTGTTTTGCAAAGGACTACCCAGTCATCTGCAAAACGAGTAATGTTGTACCCTTTCCCCTCCATTTTATGATCAAACGGGTTGAGATAAATGTTACTGAGTAATGGACTGATTACTCCGCCTTGCGGTGTGCCTTTTGGGGTGGGATACTTTTTACCCTTGTCCATGTATCCAGCTTCTAGCATTTGTCTCACCAACTTTAGGACTCTACTATCGCTTACTTTCTCTGCAAGCATGTCTATTAGACGTTCGTGGTGGACGTTTCCAAAGAAGTCTCGTAAATCAGCATCAACTACCCATTCACAGCCGGACATAATTTCATGGTAGATCTTACGCATGGCTTGGTGTGCAGAGCGCCCCGGTCGATAGCCAAAACTGCAATTACTGAATTCAGGTTCGAAGATTGGTTCAAGTCGATTCTTCAGAGCTTGTTGACAGACTCGGTCTCGAATAGACGGAATACCCAACGGTCTCTTCTCATTAGGCTTATTTCGTTTAGGTATATTAACCCTGCGTACAGGCATTGGCCTGTACATTCCTTCTTTGAGTTCCTTGTGAAGCTTCAAGAGTTCATCATTAGCTACTTTCTCAAAGGAGGGAATTCCAACTTTGTCTATTCCTCCACTACCTTTGTTTGCTCTAACTATCTCCCAAGCCATCTTTAGATTAGTTGGATGATAAACCTTGTCAATTAACGAATGAACTTTCTTAACTGTACCATTTTCCATTAACAGATCTCGTCTCCTCCGCTTGCAAGTTCTGGGTCTTTCACAAAGGGAACTATCCTTTCCTTACCGCCTACTCACGAATCCGTTTCTGGCTACTGGTTCCATAAAGCGAGCCGACTTCCCCCTCCGCTCTACCTTTTGGACAGAGGGAGGCCACCCATACTAAGATGGGTGATCCTAGCGTTTCTGTTGTTCGCTGGTTAAAGTACTATTCGGCTCTCCGACTCCTCGCACCACATCAGCTTCCACTTCGGGGTTTCCTTATAGAAAGCCTTACTGAATTACTGCGCTTGTCTTACTGAGATGGCCGTGCGCAACAACCGCCATCTCGGCAATTTTATACACCGGCCCATAGCAGTGTTCTTATTCAGATGATACGAGGTATCCGTGGGTCACTACGTCATCTTCCGCACCGTGCCGCCCGCACACACCTTGGTACGATGGGTGGACTGGAATTGCCTTCGCCTCCATAGTGCAGGCTCGACCTTACCCCATCTTTGGCCGACCGGTTCGCAATTCGGGTGGCCCCGTTTCACTACAGCCCGGTGCTTCTCCTCAAGCCCTTCAGACTCCACTTCACAGTGGACGCCCTGCCCTCTGATGCAAGCGCATCAGCCTCTGAGGAATTACCCCCAGATTTGGATATGAGTCCCCCAATCCGGGACTCAGTGGGACTTTAACCCACCTGATGAACGTGCTGCCATGCACGCACTATGGCTCTGCTGACTCCTCACGATAAATCTTGTTTCAACCAGGTTTCTTACTCTGTTTCCACCTGTCCGTGAGGCCTCCCACGGTAAGACGATTCACTTTCATTCCATGTACCCGCAGCATATACGCTAACGTGTCTGTGTAGCTTTAGGACTTCGGCTTGTTTGGCAGTCTCATCCCACGTTTAACGCCTGATACTGTTCGTGTTCCTCGGGTCGGAACTTTGCCGCTGGCTTCCTTCAGATTCCACCTCACGATGGACACCCTTGCCTTAAGCTAATGGTTGGTCGCTACATACCCCCATAACGGACTTTCACCGTCTAGTTAATCGCCATGCGTGGCGCACCAAAAAAACAGCAGGCGGTAAAACCACCTGCTGTGAAAGACTATTCTGCGTATTTCTTAATTGTCGCCTTTGCTTCGTTTCCAATCCTCGATCATTTGCGTTGTCACTGGATCGCACATATCATAATAATGCTCAATTTTATAGTTTGCCAAATCAAGACATTCTTGCAGCTCCTGAATTCGCGTTTCGATTTCTTGCTTAAGGTTAACAAGAAGTTCTCGTCTGGCTTCTTGAGTGGAATCAGCAGAGTGAGCGAGTCGAATGTACTCTATGATTGTTTCTAAGGATGCGCCCGCTTTCTTGAATTTCAAGATAAACTCGACCCAGTGGATCGCCCGTTCATCATAATCTCGGATACCCGACCTTGTTCTAGGAATAGGAGGTATTACTCCGATGCGTTCATAATAGCGCAAATTATCAATGGATACTCCTGTTCGTTCTGATACCTCTTTTATGGTCACAACAACTTCTACCTCCTTACTTAATTCTTGCACTTATTTTATCACAGAGAGATGGCATTCTATCACACCTATCATAAAAAAGAGAGCTTATTAAGGATGCAAATTTCTAAACACCCAATAAGCTCAAAGTTTTAATATCTCCACTGTCTACTTGACTGGGGGCGGTTCATTTTGCAACGGCCCCTCTATTTTACTTATTCTTTATCAGTTCGTAACTATATGGAATGATCTATCCCAGTAAAGCTCTTTTTACCCATTGTTACACGCTGTACAATTCCCGACATGACAAGAATTAGAAATACAGCAAGGATAAGAAGGACGCTCACTGCGATCCATCCACTCATCTCACCAAAGGTATACATCAATGTACCGGACAGAGGGAGTTCTTCACCACCTGCCACAATATTGTATCGAAGCGCGAACACTCCAATCAGACTTAACAGACCAGAAATCCCAAGTGCTTTCATTGAACGTTTACTCAAAACAAGAATGACCAATGGAATAAACATCCCCATAATCACTTGGACAAAACCGAAAGTGAACTGTTTGGGTCCGACAAACAAATGTTTAACCAAGGCCCGTCCGGCATCGTTCAACATGAAGACAGCGAGGAGATGAAAAGCTAAAAGTAAGACTTCTAATACTACCATCCAGATCTTCATAGAATGGATCGCTGCTTCTGTTCCTTTTCCCACAAGTTGAGTTGCTTTTGGAAAGAAGGTTTGTGCGAAGCTGATTAAGCTGAGTCCAGCCACAGAACCAGAGATAAGGAATAAGACCGGTAACAACGCGGAATTCCATAATGGACGCCCAGGAACTGCGGCCAACAAGAAACCCGTATATAATCCTAAAGCAGCGGCAAAAACAACACCTACTTGACCCCAACGCTTACTCCGTACATCTTCTTTCCAGACGAACCAAGTATAGACCAAACAAACCAATCCATAAACCAAAAGGATAAAGGAACCCCAACTCATAATGGAGAGCGGATTGATACGAAAGAACAGAGTCAGCGCCCGTAAAGGTTGCCCTAAATCCACAATCAAAGCCAACAGTCCGGGGATCAACGTTGCTAGAGCCATTACACTCGCTGGTTTTGCCAAAGGGTTTAACGTTTTCACACCAAAGACCGGACCAAAACTAGAAATTAGGAAAAGTCCTGCACTTAAGCCCGCTAAGAAAAAATAGACGACAATCAGTGGCCCAAAGGCGGCATGATGCTGAACTTGATACACAAATGTCATGTCCACAGTTCTTACCTCCCTTTCACAAGGTTGGCATAGTCCACGCCGACTAACGCATCATCCAACCCAATATAATAGACGCTGGGCTTCGTACCCATTTCCCGCCGTAAAACTTGAGCCGGATGCTCATTTAATAATCGGCTCACGGCACTGTTTGGATCATTGAGGTCCCCAAAGAATCGGGCATGAGCAATACACGTACTTACGCAAGCCGGAAGAAGCCCTCCTTTAACTCGATTAATGCAAAGATCACATTTTTCCGCCGTTCCGTTCTTCGGATGCAAATAACGAGCATCATAGGGGCAGGCCGACATACAATAACGGCAACCTATACATTTTTTTTGATCCACGACAACAATACCGCCTTCGTCACGATGTGTCGCTTTTACTGGACACACTTGTTCACACGGTGCTTGTTCACAGTGGTTACATAAGCGAGGCAATTTAACCCTCGTTACATTAGGATATTTTCCTTTATCCGCTTCAACCACCCAAGAGCGAAAGAATTTCTCTGGAACGTTGTTTTCCATTTTACATGCTGCAGTACAGGCATGGCAGCCCACGCATCGGCGCAGATCAATTACCATTCCGTAATGCGCTTTTAGCTCGGTGCTCATTCGTTCTCCCCCTTTGAATTAAAACCAAGTCATAAATGCAATTTACGCCTTTTCCAACCGATATGCGCCGCCATTCCGACTGGGAATACCCGTACTCATCTCACTAAATCCAAAAATCGTTTTATACGAAGGATCCACTAACCCAATTCCGCTTAACAGGACACCCGTCCCCAGCGTAGGATCTCCTCCGATATTCTTATCCCCTACTTTATGCGCCCTTGCCCCATACTCCCAGTGACCATAGCCGAACGCGACACCAACTGTACCTTCGGCAACACCCGGCCGAACTTTCAGGATACCGACTACTTCTCCGCCTGTTGCAGAAATTAGCTTTACTTTATCTCCATTCTTTAACCCAAAGCGCAAAGCATCGTTGGTATTAATCTCGATGGCATTGGTCGGATTTAAATCGCGCAGCATCGAATTCACTAACATCGTTGCGCTTCTGAACTTCGCTTTAAACGAAGCTCCTCTTAATGGCCATTGTTCTTCTGGGAATGCTTTTCTTAACGGTGTGCCGTCCGCAAAGGCTTCAGGATTCCAGCCGATAACACCGGAGAACGGTTTGCCTGTAAACGAATTCTTGGCAGTCGCTAGTTCTTCACTGTAAATTTGGAAACATCCGGGATTTGCATATTTGTAATTATCCCCTACATATCCAGACCCGTACGATTCAAACCGTCCCCCTCTAGACAGGACATACATTGTCTTAGACAATTCTTCCGGCTTAACACTGTTTTTCCATGTCGCAGCAACGCTATCTAAATCTTGCATTTTGCTCTCTGCCGCTGAAAGATCAGGGACCGGAGTCTCATCATACGCAACATTGGCAACGCCTTTCAGGAAAAAGTCTTCAGGATTATTCAAAGGATACATCTTATTGTCTGGGCCTGGAATAGCTTCATCTCCATAACCTGGAATACCAATCTTTTTCGCGACGTCAATTAAATAATTCTCAAAACAAGCAAAGCGACCGTCTTGCAGTTTAGCGGTCATGGGTTGAACGACAGGCCAACGAACTCCTGTTCCCTTCCCTGCAAAGTTCCCCCAAACGAATGGAAGTCCCCAACTCTCATATTGGGTCGTATCCGGAATAATGTAGTCTGCTAAGACTGATGTTTCCCCCATATAGGCGTCGAAAGCGATAAAGAGCGGGATCCGCTCCACTTTCTTCATTTCATCAACGACTTCTTTGCGTGCCGCTCCCGGCGTGGAGAATAGTGGGTTCGCCATCCACAGCATAAAGACCTTTGCTTGGTACGGATAATTGTGTATCATGGAAAAAACAGCTTGATTATCCGAGTTTCCCCCGACAAAATTCACAGTCCCGAAAGGATACCAAGGAAGTTTAGCCGGGTAGGGGTTTTCACCCTTCGCCACTTTATTTTTAAACTCCGTCGTTTCTTCATAGGCGAGTCCGGTACGGCAAATACTTACCCCTCGGGCCTTTGGAGGACCAATGAGTTTATATTTTGAAAACAGTAAATCGAAAGATGCTCCACCAACGCCGGGAATGAGTCCACCTTTTTTATAGGGAGCCCCGACTAGAGTCGACAATACATGGTGTGCCAAAGCGCCGTCCATTCCGTTTGCGGCTGCGGTGTTCCCCATTCCATCAAGACCGACTTTTGTCCCATGGGAGGTAAACTCTTTGGCAATTTCAATTATAGTATCCTCCGGAATCCCACAATCCTTGGCATAAGCTGAGATTTCTTTGCTGAAAGCACTTTCTTTTAAGAATAGAAAACCGGTTTGTACTTTAATCGCATTCCCGTTTTTATCCTTAACTTCCCCACTAAAGAAAAGATCGCCTTCCGTTGATTGAGTATAGATAGCCGGTTTTCCTTGCGCTTTATCCATGACGATAAAATAGTCCGGTTTCTTAGGAGGCATTCCAGCCGACGGATTGGATTCGGGAAGAGTGGGCAATGGAAGTCCTAGATCTTCAGCCCGAAGAACTTTTCGGTCATTCGGATGGCTTGGGTCATTAATCACAAGGTGACAGGCATTGGTCCAACTGTTAAATCCTCTTTCTTTCGCCACTTTAAGATTAGGTGCCGTGAGGAAAGCTGCATTAAATCGATTTTTCTCGATAATCCAGCGAATCATAGCCATGGCAAAGGCGCCGTCTGTGGCCGGTTTAATGGGAACCCATTTGCCACTGTCCCCGATTGGGGCTATTGCACCGCCATTCATCACGGGATCGACCACAACAAATTTTAGTCTTCCTTCTGCTGCTCCAGCCGTTACTTGGCGGGAAGCTGCCTGAAAAGGTGATCCACTGTGTCCCGGAAACATTCCGAGATAAATAATAAACTCCGCATGGCTCACATCCGGTTTAACGAGATTGCCGCTTGCTACCTGCGCCGCAGGTATTTTGGACCCTCCTCATGTGTAAGCATGGGTATACGTATTACGGGTTCCGAAAGCACCTGCAAATCGAACACCAAAGATCGAACGGCCATCAAAACGACCACCAAGCATAACTAATTGATTCGCTTTTGGACCTAATTCAGGCTGTTTTGGGTCAATAAGCGTATTTAGATCATACACTTGTCTTAATCCTTCAATCGGCGTGGTCTCCCCCAGATGTTGAAAGGGCGTTCCCCCTTCCACGGTTTCTTGTACTGCTTGCTCCCAAGAGATCGGCTGCCATTTTCCGTCCCCACGCTTATCAGCACGTTTAAGGGGGACAAGCACCCGATACGGATCATAATGCGCTTGTAGGGTTGCATTCCCACGAGCACAAAGCGTTGCTCGAGCCTGATGGCCTTTATCTTTATAGTGACTAAACGCAAGGTAACTTTCTGTTAAGGGCGCTTCAATGGGAAGATGAGGTTCTGCATTGGTCGGACTATACGGATTTCCAAAGACCCGCACAATCTGCCCCGTCCGTTTATCAATCTTCACTCGATTACCACAGGAACTGTAACATCCTAAACAAGAACTGTTGCGCATCACAATATTGGGATTGAGTTCAACCTTACCGGTCTTAGGATCGATACGGGCCTCAAGTTCTTGTCCTCCTCCTGTAGCGGATAAAAATTCCGGAGGTTGACCTGCGAAGCTTAGTTTCTCCATTCCTAAACCAGTAACCGCGGCCGCACCGAGAACTGCAGATAATTTAAAAAAATCACGACGTTTCATGGATTGCTTTCACTCCTTCTTCAAGATAAAAAATTAGGTTGAAAAGGCATCGATTCTCTTTTACTCAACTATATCTACATTCCCCCCATCCCTTTAGCGTCACCTTAATACTTTAATGCTTTAATGCTCCTTCATCCCCCCCTTGATTCGCGTCGATTTCAATCTCCCTTAAATCTGACGCGATCCAAATTTCTGCAGCCCGAGCTGCTTGTGCATAGTAACCCGGAGCAAGATCTTGTAAAGCCCGGGCAAAATTTTCTATCCATTGACTCAGGTGTTCGCGTAAGAATTGAAGTTCAAAGGTCTGCCACTTTAAAGCTTCGACCTGATTCTCTTTATCCCAAGCCATTTGTTCCGCAACACAAAGCATCGCCATAAATGCCAACTCAAAACCCACATGATCCGGTAAGGGTATCTCTTTAAGCGGAGTAAATACATTCAGTGCCTGAGGGTGAAAGTCAACAGCAGCATAACATGCAGCGACATGGCTCGCCTCCATGCTATTCAAGGTTCCAAAAGGCTTACGTTCTCCTGTTCTATAGTTCAATAAAGCGGACTCATACGGAGGAACATACTGCCCTGACATTGGAACAAAAAAGCAGTCATAATACTCTTGGCGAAGTCTCTCTATAAATTCGTGGCTATCCTCAGGAATAACTGCACCAAACGTGACTGGATAAGTTTCTACTTCCTTTAATAAATCCTGTAAAGCCTCAATGTACTGTGGAAATTGAGAAACACTCGGTTCTTGAAGAAAGATTTCAGCCAAAAAAGTATATATATTACCCCGAGACTGGGCATGTAGTACCTTATCCTCAAACATAAAGTCACCTATATCCTTTCTTAGCACTTTGCATAAGCTCACACTATCACTAAATACTTTAAATTTTTAACTTCAAAAATGCTTAAGTTTTGTGTCATTAACCATTCTTTACACCCTCCTATTTCCAAATTTCGCCCTAGGCAACAATTAGTTTAATTATATTCTTCAATTACTTAATGTTAGTTCAAAAAAAATTGAACTTCCCTCCTTCACCGGTTTGTGGCTCCATATTATCAATTGCGTTTTGAACCTCGGTGTAAAAAATATTAACTTTTTCTTAATTCATGATTTGTATATTCTCCAGAAATCATTTAATTCCTTCCAATGGCTTTAAATTTTTTTCCAGAGAAAGTTCTGGTTACTTAAACATGAACCGGTAGAACTTCTTCCTAAGAGTACAAAAAAGCACCTCATTAAGCATTAACGAAGCGCTTTCAATCATAACTATTCTAAAAGTGAACGGTTCCGTTTAAAGAACTGGATATAATTTAAAATGAACTTTAGTTCTCCAGCATCTAAGTCGCGTATTGCCCTAAGAACTGCCTGGACACGAGGATCACCCAAAAGAGAAATAACATCTGCATTCAATGAACCAAGCAAATTTTTAACATCCTCTTGTTCCAAGAGAAAATAACAGACTGAGACTCCGAGCGCATTAGCCACGTTTTCCAAGGTGTCCAAAGAGGGTTCAGCCTGGTCATTTTCAATCTGACTAACCATTGCGGGAGTAACTCCAACTTTGTCTGCCAAAGCGGCTCCCGTAAGTCCTTGCTTCTCTCTCTCAAGACGCACCCTTTCTCCGATGGATATTGCATCGGTAGACTTTTCCAGAAAGTAACGTACCGTAACGCTTAACGCTTCTGCAAGCCGCTCCATTATTTCTAAGTCTGGTTCTTCCGACCCTTCTTCAAATGCCTGAATTTGTTCCCCAGGAATCCCTGAGAGTTCACTGAGTTCTTCAATGCTCAAGCTTCGCCCTTGACGTATAAAACGTATTTTTTCTCCATGAATTGCTTCCTTCTCAGGGCTAAATAAATAAGTTGGGGAAATATTGAGCGCTTCGGAAAGTCTTTTTACCATAGCGACTGAAGGCTTTTTAACCCCACGCTCAATCGCACTTAAGAAAGAACATGAAACGCCTAACTGATCCGATAAAACTTGAAGAGTCATCCCCCGTTGTTTTCGGAATTCCCGTATCGTTGTACCTAAAGTCATTATTCTGCCGCCTTCCCAAGAATATTCAATCCGAACAGCAATAGCATAAATTTAGTGAATATTTTTTATTATTTTCGCTAATACATTAGACAAAATAAGTCATAATTCCTCTTTATTCTACGTATTTTCAGGCTTTCTTTTTAAAACGGTAACCTTACTTCTTAATAGGCTCATCATAACAGGGATCCTACGTTCTCATGATCAATGTCTGTGGATTCGTCTTTCTGATTAAACATCTTTTCAATATGAGCTTCCTTACAGACAAATACAAAGGTATGATTGGATTTATATTTATAGCACATAAGGTCATACAATAAATAATAATCTTCAAATCCTATAGTGGCAACATTGAGGCTTTTCCTAATGGAGTATCTCCTTTTATAGTCATCAAGACAAACCTTTTAGATCAGCGGTGTAAGCATATGAATCATACCCACCATTCCCAATTGTTCAAGTTGATCCAGAACATAGTCTCTATAACTTTCACCACAGCCATCCTGTAATCCTCCCATTTGTGCGCCCATCTTAAGTTTATTTATCTCTCCCATAAGCCTAACATTCTATTCCATAAGCTTTTTCTAAAGCGTCAATATATTTCAGTCCCTATATTTATTGCGCTAATACTGGTTGAAAGTCACGACCAAGCTCTGTCAAGGAGTATTGTTAGATGAAAATAATGAAGGGTGTGTTTTATTTGGAAAATACTGCAGGGTTTACAAAATTAACTAAATTAAATTGTCTCTACAATAAAAATATGCACACTTATTGTATGCATATTTTTATTGTAGAATTTTTGGACCAAGTAATCCGGCAACACCCCAAACTGAACTGAATAACCCTTGCATTTTTGCACGTTCTTCCCCAGGATATAGATCGCCAATAATGGTGAATGTCAAGGGCATCACGGCACCTGCGCCGAGACCTTGGAAGGCGCGAAATAAAATTAACTGATGCATCGTCTTGGCCATACCGGAAACCATCGAACCGAGGACGAAAAGCATAACGCCGAAGATAAAAATGAACTTTCTTCCAAACAAGTCCGCAAGTTTACCGTAAATGGGCGTTGTGACCGAGGATGTGAGAAGATAAATCGCAAAAACCCAACTGAGCAAATTCATACCGCTAAGTTGTTGCACAATTTGAGGCATTGCGGTCGTAACGATGGTCGTATCGATTGCAACCAGTAAAATCGAGACAAGCATCGCAAGCGTGACCATTTTACGTTGTGTTGTTTTTTCCATGCTCTAACCTCTTTAAAATGAATTATTCTCTATTTTCTACACAGTCTTACATCCTACCGAACCGATTTTAAGAAAAACAAAGAAACCAATCATGATCGGAACCATCGCCCAGACGTAAATTAACCCATAGCCGGTAATTTCCGCAACCATTCCCCAAAGAATCGACCCAATCCCGATGCCAAGGTCAAAGCCCAGGAAAAATGTAGCATTTGCTGTTCCTCGGCGTGTGGGTTCAACATTTCGAACAGCCATAGCCTGTAAGGAAGGCTGTATCGCTCCGAATCCCAGACCATAAACAAACCCAGCAAACAAGAATGCACCTAAGGAATGGGCAAAATATAAGATAACCATTGCTGCTAGGATTGCTGCGGTGCCGGGGATTACCGCAAAGGAGGTGCCTTTTTGATCCGTGAGTCGACCAAAATATGGACGGGATACGAGTAAAGCAATCGCATAAACGGTAAAGAATAGCCCAATATTTTGAACTTGGCGTTCTTCCGCGTAAAGCGCGATAAAGGATACAACCGCTCCATAACTCATATTTATAAAGAGTATGACTAAACCCGGTAATAAAGCGGATTTTTCAATGAATGATTTCTTTTGGTTCGGTTTCTGTTCGGGTTTTTGCATTTTAATAGGTAGTGCAATTAATATCGCAAGGATGGCAGATAGTGCGGAGAGATTAAATACGGTGGAAAACCCATATCCGGACATGAGGGACAATCCCAGAGCAGGTCCTACAGCCATAGTGAGAGTACTGGTTAAACCAAAGTACCCCATCCCCTCAGCGAATCGTTGTTTAGGGATTAGGTCAGAGGCAATGGTACTCGTCGCTGTGCCGGAAGCCCCCCAACCAAAACCGTGTAGGAAGCGAAGTACTAGGAGAAGTAAAAGGCTAGGTACCCAATTATAGGCTACGGTACAGAGAATAAAGCCTCCTAAACCGTAAAGGAAGACTCCTTTTCGTCCTCTTTGATCAAGCAAACGCCCGGCTATCGGTCTCATGATTACCGCTGAAAAGGTAAAAATGCCCACAACAAGTCCTGCCCACGTATCGGCACCACCCAGTTTTGCTGAGTAAACCGGAAGAACAGGTAAGAGCATTTGGAACCCAAGAAAAATAAACAGATTAGCCACTGTAATCAGGAAGAATTCCTTAGTCCATAAGGATTGCTGCGGTGAAGGCTTTACTTCAGAAACCATAATAACCCTCCTTCAAGCTCACTGTATAATATCTAGATAATACCTACGACTCAAATCCAACATTGGCGGCCATTGTCTTTAAGACTCTGATAAGAGTTTCCTGATCTTGCGGGTCCAAGCCCTTGGATAATATGGAATTCCACTCCCCTAAGACTTTTCTAATTATCGGTAAAACGTTGTAACCTGTTTCCGTTAAGTAAATTCGCCACACCCGTTTATCTTCAGGATCGGGGCTACGTTCTACATACCCTTTTTCTTGCAGCTTGGCCACAGCACGGGCCACATTCGCCCTATCCACTCCTATCGCGGAGAGTTTATCCTGTATGACACCATCGTTTCTTTCTAAGGCAAGTAAGATGGGGTACTGACCGCTTCCTATATTATAGGGAGCCAGCTGCTTGGAGATATGCGCTTGGGATTGACGATACAACACAGAAATAAATCGCCCGATTGAGACTTCTGGGTTCATCTTTGACAAGAGATTGCTCACCTCCGATGTATTCTTATACTTCTACATTATCATATAGTCGTTGCGTACGCAACAAAATTACCGCTTGTGCTGTGTAGAATACTAAAAAAGAAGTAGCAGAAACGCCACTTCCTAAATTACATCAAGCTATCTTCGTACCACTATTAATTATGACCAACTATTTGGTGTGGTACATACGGTTCTTCTAGAGAGGCTATTTCTTCAGGTGTCAACTTAATCGATAGGGCACCTACAGCATCTTCGAGATGAGATATTTTCGTAGCACCGATAATAGGAGCAGTTACTGGTTCTTTCTGTAGCAGCCAAGCCAGTGCGATATGAATACGAGGAACACCACGTTTTTCTGCAATTGCTGCGACTCGCTCCACAACCAATCGGTCAGCACCAGTAGTCGCATCGTATTTAGATTTTTGAGCTTGGTCAGTTTCGGAACGAAGCGTTGTTTCAGACCAATCACGTACCAATCTGCCTGATGCAAGCGGACTATATGGAGTGACTCCGATTTTTTTCTCCCTACAAAGAGGCAACATTTCCCGTTCTTCTTCACGGTATATGAGGTTTAAATGATTCTGCATTGAAACAAACCTGGTCCACCCATTCTTCTCTGCAACATGCAACGCCTTTTGGAACTGCCATGCGTACATGGCTGAGGCACCAAGATACCTTGCCTTACCATCCTTCACAACGTCATGTAATGCTTCCATTGTTTCTTCAATGGGAGTATTATAATCCCAGCGATGAATAATATAAAGGTCCACATAATCGGTTCCAAGGCGTTTAAGACTTTTATCAATTTCGCTCATAATATGCTTTCGGGAAAGACCTTTACCATTTGGGCCTTCATGCATCGGGAAAAAAACTTTGGTTGCTATGACAACTTCATCACGATTGGCATAATCCTTTAAAGCTAGTCCAAGAAATTCCTCGCTGGCACCATTTGAATACACATTTGCCGTATCAAAAAAATTGATTCCAAGATCAAGTGCTTTTTTGATAATAGAACGACTTTGCTCTTCATTAAGTACCCATTTATGAATCCACTTTTCAGCTTCGCCAAAACTCATACAGCCAAGACAAAATTTAGACACATCCAATCCTGTATTTCCAAGTTTCCCATATTCCATTTCTAGTTGTCCTCACTTTCCAATAGCTGTGATATTGACCATTTATCTATAAGCACAAACTAAAATAGGATACTTACAATGGTTAAATGAACTCAATTCCAAGAAACAGATAAAAACGGGTCAAGTCTGGACTTAAATTCCGATTATGACCCGTTTTCACTCTAGATATCCGAATCGTCTTTACTAGCGATTGACGGGCTGCCTATCACTAGTACTGCCAAAAAGATTATTAGGCAGATGCCCCTTGCGGGAATAAGGAGTTAACCTTTTCTGCCACTTCCTTTAATATGCCTTTATATGCTTCATTATCAAGGTATCCGATGCTACCAAAAAATAAATGCCCTACAGGCTCAATCCCTACGAACTCAAAAATACTGGTATCAGACGTGATTTTCAATCCATCGGTCATCCCAGTTTGATCGTAAACTTCTTTTGCTGTTCCATAGGTATTGATAATAAACCCTTTCTTACCTGTCAGCAGCTTAACGGGACCTTCTGCCCCTACACCATAAGCAAAGCCATAAGCAAACACACGATCAACATAACCTTTAAGGATAGCAGGACTTCCAGCCCACCAAATTGGATAAATAAATGTAATAGCATCCGCTTGGGCGATAAATTCTTGTTCTGTTTTAATGTCTTTTGGAGTTTGTCCCGCTTTCATAGCAGCCGTATCTTCTGGTTTTAACACCGGCTGGAAATTAAGTGCATATAAATCCCGTACCACAACTTCATGACCGTTGTTCTTCAAAGCATTAACCGTGGTTTCCAAGATTGAGTGGTTCAGACTTTCAGGGTTTGAGTGAGCATAAACTATAAGATGTTTCATTGGTAAGCCTCCATTTGTTTTCCTTTAGTTATTATTTTAAATTTATAAGATTAGATACATCATTTGAAGTCCATCGCTTACTTCGCCTCGGTCCGTTGCCGGTAGAGGGGATTAAGCATTCTATTCTGAAATTATAGTATTAATGCAGCCGAGAGCATTAAGCGTCCTTGGGAAACCCGTATAGGGTAAACAATGTGTGATTGCTGTAATCAGCGTTTCCTTAGTATTCCCGACATTTATATTGCCCTGAACATGAGCCTTTACTTGGTTTTCACAGCCACCCAATGCACTGACGATACACAGAGTCAGTAATTCCCGCATTTTAAGATCAAGACCGCTTCGGGTATAGAAGTCGCCAAAGCACATGGCAGAGAGATAGTTCTGAATATGTTTCTGATTTACGGGCGCATTCTCATGGTTCTTGTTAATCACATCCCCAAAGATTTCGACCTGAACACTCAAACCTTTGTCAAAGCGTTTTTCCTCTTTAACCTGCCTTTGAGATTCAACCGGCAGGGCAATGTTACGAGATTGGAAGACAGCATTCACTTCGCCCAGAGCATTAAGCGCCTTGGGAAAGCCAATATAGGGAGCGCACTGATAAATAGCCTCTTTTATTTCCACCGGTGTTAGACCTATGTTCAGCGCGGCTCCAACATGCGCCCGAAGCTGCGGCAGAGTCTGATTGACCGTAAGCACAACAAGGGTTATGAGTTCCCGCGTTTTATCCTCTAAATCTCCTTGGTAGAATACTTCACCAAAGATAAACCGGCTCAACATATCTTGAAAATCCGGATCCGTTTCCAACAGAGTCGGACGGGTGTCCCCAAATAATTCTGTATATTTCTTTTCGCTTTGTTCTAAACGGCCCATTCTTATTACCTCCCGTAACGATTATTTAACAGGGATGCTACAATCAATCTAAACCGCTTTAGGCATTTCTTTCAGACAGTAACTGCCCGCCAAAACCGATGTTATCCTGTTCATTTTCCTTTAACAATACAATGAATGCCCCAGCCGGTACATTCATAACTTTTGAAGCTATATTTGTAAGCTCTTTCACTAACTGACTTTTCTGTTCCTTATTTAATTTTCCAGCTTCTAATGTTATTACTGGCATTTTCCTATCTCCTTTCACTAGTTACTTAATAGCTTTTCCCCATTCTCTTTGACTATAAACCCTTAAGTTAACTTAAGGTCAAGTACCTATTTAAAGTCTAAATTTTTTACAATAAACAGTTTATGAAAAATCCCCTCCATGATCGCATTACATCTATACAAATCATGAAGAGGAAACACAAAGCATCAAGAGTTCTCTGGTCTTTTCATCCTTGTAAATCGCTTAGTTTTAACTGACAAAACGATACCTAAATTTCTTCTTTACACTTATTTGTTTTCCACGCTTCTATTAATTCTTTAGTAACAGGTTCGCATTTCTTATCATAAGTATCCAGCTTATAATTGATAACATCCAAACTTTCCTGTATCTCTCTTATTTTTTCTTCCAGACTTTCTTTCGCCTCTAACAGGATTTCCCTCCTGGCCTCCTTGCTTGCTTCGCCCTTCAAAGCCAATTCAATATATTCACGAATAGAATCCAACGACATTCCTGCTCTTTTAAAACGCATGGCAAATTCGATCCAGTGCAATGATATTTCATCATAATCTCTGATTCCCGAGGCAGTCCTTGGAATTTCAGGAATTAGACCTATTCTTTCATAATAGCGAAGATTATCAATAGAAATACCTGTTATCTCCGAAGCTTCTTTTATATTCATATATATAGTCATTCCTTTCGCTTCGCTCAAGGCACAAAACGTCATGAAATACGTTGGCTTTGAACGATTTTTTTATTATTCTAAACTCCTAGGGATAACAGTTAACTACAAATCACGCGGAGGTGAGTGGGCTGCTCCAACCTGGAGTGACCGCATTTATATATGTGTGGATTGCCTTTCCAAGCACAAATAAGTGTGTCTTCCAGCACGCAGACTTATCTTTGTTTAAACATTACTCGTTTATTGCCAGGCAATCAGTCAATGCTGTCTATCCCTGTATTTCTTTGAAAGGAGTTCTCTTATCGCTTTAAAGATCGTTTACCAAGTCTGTTGTGGCATTGATGTCCACAAAGCCTTCGTAGTTGCTTGTATTGCTACTACCAACAAAGGGGTTACCACCTACAAAAGCCATCGCTTTTCTACTACACAAAAGGTCTGAAAGGGCTGTCTCAGTGGCTTTGTAAAAACGACTGCAAGGATGTTTGTATGGAATCCACCGGAAAGTACTGGATTCCCGTGTTTAATGTTCTTGAAGACTCCTGCAACATCGTCCTGGAGCATCCTAAATACGTCAAAGCTATCCGTGGGAAGAAGACTGACAAAAAAGACGCTAAATGGATTGCTGATCTATTCAAGCATGACCTTGTTGCCGGAAGCTTTATGCCTCCTCTTGCTATTAGGCAGCTTCGTGATCTTATGCGCTACCGCTTTAAACTGACTAACTTTATGTCAAGCGAGAAAAACCGTCTGCAAAATTCTTTAACCGTATCCAATATTCAGCTTGGAAATGTTGTTTCTGATACCTTTGGCAAAAGTTCCATGAACGTCATTAACAAGCTTTTAGAGAATCCTTTGGACAAGAGTTTTGACATAGAACCACTCGTTCACGCTTCTATGAAGAATAAACTTCCTGAATTAGAACTCGCAATTGATGGTTTTATCACGCCTGAACAAGCCGAAAAACTTAAGGTCATCAAGCAGCACTACAAAGATCTTGAGTCACGAAAGGTTGATCTAGAAAAAATTATCCTTTCTCTTTCCGAACCCTACGCAGAAGAAATCAATCTGATCTTAACTGTTCCGTCCTTTAAAAACACTTTTTCGGCCATAGCAGTGGTCTCTGAAATCGGTGTTAACATGGACGTGTTCCCGACAGCTAAGCATCTTTGCTCCTGGGCAGGGCTTACACCTACGAATAACGAAAGTGCTGGAAAGAAAAAGTCAGCAAGGATTTCAAGAGCTGGCTGTTATATTAAGCCGCTTCTGGTACAGTGTGCAACCGCCGTTGTTAAAAGCCAGAAGCATCCTGAAATCCGCAACCGCTATTTGAGGCTTAAGCATCGTCGTGGTCATAAAAAAGCGATCATTGCCATTGCAAGAATGCTTCTTACAGCTATCTACAACATCCTGAAAAAGAAAGAAGCGTATAATGCTGAGTTGTATAGAAAGTCAGATGCTCTTCCAGTAAACCGTGAAATCACGGTAGAACAAGCGATTATCTTGGCTAGAACCCAAGGTTACCGCATTCGCGCAGCGTCTTAATTTCTCGTAAACCCAGATCTTTATTAGTCATCAACCGATGGCTTGTTTTGCTGTGTCCACTTTACTTTGCCGGTACTTCTAACTGACTATTTCAGACTTGATACCTCCTTTAATGCATATATTTTGGCAACTATTATTTTTAAGTATTTGTAATATATAACTATAAACCCTGAAGTGAACTTCAGGTCAAGTAGATCTTTCTAAGAAATCAATATCTAAGCCGAGCAAATTCTTCCAGCACTTAAGACTTTGTTATTGTGTTTGTGTTTCTTCAGTCTTCATAATTAATTAATGTGTCAGGCAAAAATAAAGAGGCATATTTTTTAATTTTAAAAACATAGCCCTGTAGTTCCTCAATATTTGAATACTTTCTCTAGATAATAATCCACTATTTTATTTACAAGCTCTTTATGCTTTGAGACTTTTTCTTCCGTTATTGGTAACCGCATCATCCCGAGTCCTAACTTCTTCACAATTTCTTTCCTCCTTCTTTCCTTTTACTCTTGCATAAACTAGAAGCAAAGCAGATCGGAATTTCACCTTTCTCGGACTGGCATTCAGTTTTCTCGTTCAAAGTAGATCCCTATACCTAGTGACTTGAGTTTGCGGACAGTTTCCAAAGTATCAATTTTGTTGTGGGCAAAACGGGAAATGGACTTCGTGATGATTAGATCGAATTTCTTATTCTCGAAGTCTTGACCATGCGCATGAAATCTGGGCGCTTTTCCTTGCTCTTACCGGATATGGCTTTATCAGCGTAAATACCGGCAATAGGCGCAGACTCTGATGCGTTTGAGTTCTACAACCGGGGCTTCAATGGTGCGAATCTTTTTCATGCTACTCCTTTCTGTGTCCGGTAACTAAAATGACGGAATATATTAGTATTAAAAAAATAGCTTACCAAGTGTGGCATGATAGCTCTGTCCTACCCACTTAGCAAGCTAATTCTTCCTATATAAATGCGCCCCGTGTCACAAAAACGATCAGGCTGTACTCTCACACACTAGCCCCTTCTGCCATGCCCATTACCGTGGAATAAATCACCGCGTCATTTGCCATAATTTACATAAAATTCGCATTAACAGTCTTAATGCCCCTTTACACTGAAGCCCAAATTTCCGCAGATTTTACCTGTTAACATGTTCCCATGCTAAACACATGTGGCGATCCTAATGCACACATGCAAAACCCTAAAACCCGCTCTACAAGCGGCTTTCACCTGTCTGTTTTCCGCAGTAGAACCACAGTCTCAACGTGCCTTGAGGATACAAAAAAGATGCCGTTTGAAGCTGGTCGCCCCTTGCCTGCAGGATATAATTCTGAAAAAGTCACTTTTCAAATTTAATTTTTTCAGGTTTTTTACTGTTCGCCATTCAAATTAATACCTACGTTCTCCTATCATTATTTCGGCATTTTCATATATAATTTTGTTAGTATATCCTGATTCCTTTTTATGAATATTAGGTTCAATCAAATTATGCATGTATATCTCTACCTAAATGAATTTTTCTTTCACATAAGTTAGAAATAGGACAATTATCACATAATGGGGTCGTTGGTCGGCAATATTCCCTTCCAATAATCCAAATAGGAGTAGTAAGTTTCCCTGGAAAATCAGGACAAATTTGTTTTGCCACTTCAGTCACTTGCTCTAATGTATCACTCTTAACCAATCCAATTCTTAAGAAGACCCTTCTAATATGTATATCATAAGCAATATCAATATTATGAGCATCCTTTACATTGACGCCTTTATCTCTTACCAATAACATTGTTCCAAGAGCAGCTTTTTTTGAGCTAATACCTTTAAAGGCACATAATCGGCAAATTATTTCTTTAGCACTGTCTGTATTTAACCAAATATTAGCACCATCTGCTTGATAATTATCTATAATATGCTTACTTGCTAAATAAAGATAATTAGCTATTCTTCCTGGATATCTATGTAAAGCTGGCTTATCTTTTATCGCCTTCTCTATTTCATGCTCATATCCCTCACTGCCCATTTTGTGCATATCATAATGACCTAGTCTTTTCTTTAAGTGAAATGGTAAAGACCATGCTAATTCAGCTTTTGTAGATTGATCAGATATTAATCCAAAAATAAATGCATTAGCATTGTTTACAATAAATTTTCTTGCTTCTTCTGAAATCAATGACCCAAGTAAAACACTCTGATCTAAACAAGATTCTTCATAGTAAGCTAACAATTTTTCACTTAAGTTATTTATTCTTAAATATGTTGATTCCATAGTTTTAAATTTGCCCTTCATCTTTCTGCTCCAGTTTAGTAAGTGCCCAATTTTTATTCCTATATTTAGGAACACTTGCATCCGCCCAAGTTTGTCTTCCGCTATATATCTCGGTTTTTATTTCCTCAATCTAACTTTGCTTTTAAAATAAAATAATAATTGCGTATCAGTATACCTTCCAAGTTATCGACTAAGACACTTAGACGATACTTATAATTTTTCAAAAGTATTCTTCAATAACAATGCATCTTTCTCTACCAGAGGTCCCTCTACAATTATACATCCTTTGACGTTATAATCTTTTATGGCTTTTAAACACTCTGAATAGTTGAAATCACTTTCGAATAAGGGAAGATGGTTTTTCTCACCTTTTTCATTGTAGTTTATTCCACCCATGTGGATATGCAAATCATCTAGAGCAGACCTGCCCAACTCATCCAGCACGTATTGCAGTACTTTTACAAAATCATCATAACCTTTTAAGCAGCCATTCTGTCTTGCATGTATATGAGAAAAGTCAATACATAACTTGCAGGAACTTACTTCTTTACAGAGAGAAACTAATTCCTCAAGTGTCCCAAACTGGGTTCTTTTTCCCGTAGTCTCAAGCCTATAATCTATTTCTTTATATGGAAGCTTTAACAAGTTTTCTTTTATAGTATTATAAGCCTCCTCCTTTGAGTCCTTTAAATAAAAACCCGGATGAAATATTAAACTTTTCCCCTTAACCTTTGATAATCCTTCCATTGCATTTATTATTCTTTCCATTGACTGTTCTTGCTTTTCATATTCATCTGCATTTAGATTTATATAATGTGAGCCATGAGCCGACAGATAAAAATCATTGTCTAGCTTAGTTTTTAATATTATATGCTTATTTTTATCT
Organism: Desulfitobacterium elongatum; assembly: GCF_055378975.1. Classification (NCBI taxonomy): domain Bacteria; kingdom Bacillati; phylum Bacillota; class Clostridia; order Eubacteriales; family Desulfitobacteriaceae; genus Desulfitobacterium; species Desulfitobacterium elongatum. The sequence goes on from NZ_AP038772.1 coordinate 3,455,824, forward strand.
GTCACATTGACACTTCTCACAAAAAGAAGTTCCATTGCATCAAGCCCTATTGATTTTATATAATCGATGCCAGAAGCATAGTTAATTTTTTTTGATCCGCTACCTATTGGTAAGCCTGATATCCCAAACAATAATTTATCCATATTTTTTCCCCTTACACTTTCACTTAATCTACTTTTTGTTATCACTCCTCACTCTCTTATTTTATAATACTTTGGATGCATTTAATTCCGAAACTTATCCCATATTTTTACCATGTATCACTTCTCTATTTCTTTTACAATAGCTTCGAAAACAACTCTCTCTGGATAATCCGACATATCATCACGTCCAGTAGTTGCTTTTCTCCATTTTACCCAGTTGAAACTATTTTTAATAAAAGTCACCCTATTATCCAGTAAGCTTATTAGATTGTCATTATATTCTTTATCATCAATGGCATCTTCAAAGATAGAAGCTTTATTAGAACCATTCCAGCGTATGCAAAAAATCCCGGAGTACAAGATTGGACATTGATCGGATAGTAAAGCCCTTCCAATTTCATTACTCTCCTCTGCCTCAATATTCCTTATAGTAAACATTATTTCATTAGTAAGGATAAAATTATACAAGTAGATACTCTAATCCTTCACAGATACATATTCATTGTCTTCTATATAAAACCTCCAAGGATAATCCTTAGCTTCCTCAGCATGGTCAACTCTCACGCGTTTTGTTATTATTATTTTAAATCTCTCGTTTTTACCTTCCTCAAAATATACTTTATTACCGCACAAATCTATACCGTTGAAGCTTCTGTCTATTGATAATGCACCGCATAATTTTCCTGGACCGCTAGTGAGACCCCTACGCTGGCTCTTTGTCAGCTGCTCATATGACATTCCGAATCGTCTTTGTGCCATCCAGTCGGTTCCTTCCACCGGCTCAGCTGCCCTTATTAAAACTGCTTGAGGGTTCCCTTTTTCCTTTGTTACTATGTTGAAACAGCAGTGCATTCCATAGATCGTAAATATATAAGAAAATCCAGGGTCCCCATACATAACCTCTATTCTGGGTGTCCTTTTTCCGCCGTAGGAATGCGCAGCCTTATCTTCGAAGCCCATATATGCCTCTGCCTCGACAATTTTAGCCGAAATTCTTTGCCCGCCTATTTCGTGTACGAGTACCTTTCCCAAGAGCTCTTTGGCGACGATGATTGAATCCCGGTTATAAAATTCTCTATCAAGTTTTTTCATTCCACTGACCCTCCCTTCAAAATCTTCCCTAATGCATCCTATCCTTGGTGTAGAGTGTTTAGGACACAGCGATTTTTTTACACTGGTAATTATCGCATTTTAATAATGTCATATTTTAAGGCTTTTAACTTTTATATTATCTGCATGAGGCACATTATAATCTCTTCAAAACTCATCCGCTGAGAGCGTCTCTTTCGCGCCCCAAAAATGAATCATGTGCGACTCTAAAATATAGATCCCTAGATTTTATCGACTCTGGTGGATTAACGAACTTCTTCTTGAACTTCAAAAAGGAAAATGTCGATGCCTTCCATGTTTTATTGAGAATCCTTGTTTCTATACTCGTCACGCATACAATATACGATCACAGGTTTGGCACGGTGAAACTGAATGCATACGTAGCATTTTCCATGCCTTTCGCAGTTGGTTTTTGGACAGGGACAATTCACCGCTTCTTGACTGCTTTTCATCATGATTATTCCTCTTCTCTTTTAACAACTTTGATTTTACTCAAAAATCATTACTGAATTTCAGGTTCATATAACAACATTGTTCTCGTGATGGAAATCTCGTACGCCCGTCAACAAGCCAGCCTTCTCAGAGAACTTTGGTCTGACAGTGACACCGACAATAAGCCGCCTGAAAATTGTTCTTGGACAGTACTTCCACGACTTTAACACAAAGTGTCATGATGGTACGAAATAAACTCAATTATCCAAATGGCTTTCTCTGCGAATTACTTTTTTAGGAAAAAGATGTTTTATAATGTTATCAGTTTGGCGTCCCGTTTCAATATTTCAGTAAGCGGTTGTCCCATATACTTCACTTCAATGCCCATTTTCTCCAAAGCTTCGGAAATCCCGTAACTATCAGTACAAGCCTTGCAAGCAACCACTTCTACCCCAGCTTCGAGCATTTTGGCCATATAAGTCTGAAGCTCTTGGTCTTCAGACAAAAGCTTGCTTGAAGGACCCCAAACTATTAGACATACATCTTCCCACCACCCTTTGGTTTTGGCATTGAATGTATACATAAAAACCATTTTTAATGCGACTTCACGGTCTGCACTGGTCCAGAGTACTATCAACTCGCTCGATTGCTGTGGTTTTCCAGAAAAATTCTCCACAATAAATTGCTCCTTTCTGTCTCAGTAATCACTGAATGTCCTTAGAGGTTCACTAACTCGGCCAGATGACCGATTTATCTTCCCTTAAGCACCGGCACAAATGTCGCCAATTCCAGGTCTTCATGATCTATTACCGTTCTACAGAACAAGCCATGAAGAGACGACAACTTCTCCGCCCTTGGAGAGCTCCGAACACATCATCATAGAACAATTCCTTTGAATATTTTTCCTATAGCAGAGTGGTCTTGTACCAAAGAATTAACCAAATATCTAACCAAATCAGTCACGTCAATTAGAACTTTGATATCCTGTTGGCTTTTCATCAAAAGGATTCCGCCTTCGAGCATAGCTACAATCCCATGCGCCAACTTGTCAATCTCTTCAGGCCCTGATTGAGATGATCCTTTAATCATTCCTGCCAGCACCGGTTTCAATTTATCCACCCAAGTTTCGAAAACTGCTTCTATTTTTTGACGGAACCTTTCATCGTGTTCACTCATTTCGATAGCAAGGTTGCCGAACACACAGCCGCATTTCGCCTGGTTAGACATATGATTTTGAACAACCCATTCCAGCATCTCATTGAACTTAATTTTCGGATCTTTCTCAGATCCCAGGATGTCTTCCAAGAGCCGTCGATTCCAATTATCAAAGAAATAATCAATAACTGCCAGGCCAAACTCGTGTTTGGAGGAAAAGTAGTGGTAGAACTGTCCTTTGCCAATCTGGGCCACCTCTAGAATATCGCTGAGTTTGGTGTTTTCATACCCTTTCGAGTGCATCAGAGCTGCCGCTGCTTCTACAATCTCTTGACGTTTATCTATCAAGTTCATCACCTTCCTGTACCTACCGGTTGGTACAACATTAAAATATAATATCATCTAGTGCCGTGTCAAGTTTTTCGTCAAAATCTTATCTCCAAGATCGCTGGCGAAATCAAAAATTAACTACTCTTTAAAGTTGTCGAAAATCAGTTGCAGCCAGTGTTCCAAGTTAAATTTTCGATGAAGGAGGTCCACTATACAAAGTTCTGTACTTTGTATTGAAGAATACTGAAGCCTTATTTTTATTTTTGTTAAGTATCTAACATTTTACTTTTTAACCCTATGTTAAAATAAGACAAGTTAAGTTGTTTGATCCAATAACTTGAGGTATGACATAGCCCAGAGAAGAGGTGATATTAATATGGAGGTGCGCCTAGTCGCCTGTGGTATCTTTCAACTTGAGCTTGAGCGAGTACTAGAGGAAATAAAAGCGGAATGGGCATCTGCTGACGAGTTCAAAGTTACTTATACAGCCCCGGCTTTGCACGTAGACTATACTAAACTAAAAGATGGCATCACTGAAGCACTGGATAAGGTGACCGAAGAAAAGATAGTCCTCTTTTTCGGTTCTATGTGCCATCCTGAGCTTAGCGAATTCACGGAAAAATTTCATGTTATCAGGCAACAACCTAGGAATTGTATTGAATTGGTTTTAGGTCAGGAAAGACAGAAGGAGTTAGAGGCATCCGCTAGGGTTTTTTATCTTACTTCAGGCTGGTTGCGGAATTGGCAAAATATATTCAGGCTTGGACAGGGCTGGGACGAAATAGACGCCAGACAGAATTTTGGTTTCTATGATAAGATTTTGCTTTTAGACACTGGTGTTTCGGAGTTCAATGATGAGGATATCCTGGAGTTTTATGAATACACACAGGTGCCAATCGAAATTGAGAGCGTCGAACTAGTCGTTTTTAAGAAGCACGTGCTTGAAACTTTAAAGGAAGCATTAGCCCAAAAGCCTCCCCTTACATCGGTTTAATTAAGTAAATACTCGAAAAACATTTAAGGAGTGAATTTACATGATTCTAACTGAAGAAATTAAAGAAGTTATATCAAAGGTTCCGTTTATTCCCATTACTACTGTTTCCACTAATGGAGACCCGCACATGATCGTAGTGGGAAAGGTAGCAGAAGTCAGAGATGGGGACATCCTGGGGTTTGGTATTTATAAAATGGAAGTTACCCAACAGAACATCATGGATAACGGAAAGATGCAGGTTGTAATAGCGACAATGGAAGGTGGACCCAAAGGCTTCAGACTTGAGGGCCAAGCCTGTATAGAAGAGAAACTGGTATTGTTTAAAGCAGATAAAGTACAAAAGATGCTCTAGAAACTTCTAAATGCACAATAATCTTCCTCATAAAGGGGAGGATTATTGTTTTTTTACTTTGTAGTAAAGCCGAGTTTTTTTTGATACACTCTCTTTATATAAACGTTTATGGGGGGAAAAGGTATGAAACGGTGCCTCATCTGTCTACAGGAATTGGACCTGTTTCAGGGACTAGAACGAGTTCAGTTCACTAACTTGTGTCAATGTACAAATAGAAAGAGGCTGTACAAGGGACACTATCTTTTCCATCAAGGAGATATAACAGGCACTATATACCTAATAAAATCAGGCAAACTGAAACTTGTTCAAAATGCCGAAGATGGACATCAAACAATTCTGGACATCTGCGGCCCCGGTGAAGTACTTGGTGAATTGTCTTTATATCAGGAACAAAAAGAACATTCAAGTGCCATAGCCATGGAAGAAGCATGCATCTGCTGTTTCAGCAAAATACAATTTGAGTCGTTAATTAAGCAAGATCCCTCTTTTGCCTTGAGAATTATTAGCTACTTAGGGCAAAAGCGTTACGAGAATATCTTAAATTCTGAAAAGGAAACCAGAGGAACGGTTAAAGAGAAATTATTAAGCCTTTTTTATCATCTTGCCAAACAATATGGGCAAAAATCGTCAACCTCGACGATTATCGATCTGAAAATTACCCAGCAAGAATTAGCCGATATGATTGGTTCTTCACGGGTAATGGTCATTCAGGCACTTAATGAGTTGAAAGCAGCCAATATAATCGATCGGGAAAAAAGATATTATGTCTTGAAAAATGACCCTTGCATCAGTGCTCATACGTTTAATTAAATGCACTAAGAATACTTTAAATATAAACTTTCTGCATAAAGTGGTGGCGAAAATAAACTTCAGTTTCGTAACGCCCTCGTCAGCAGTACTTTTACTGATATGCTTTATTACTGTCAAAAATATCACATTTAACATCTACTCTCAGTCCATCGCCTCTGAACCGTGCTCAATGCACATATTTGTGCACGCCCAAACGAGGAAAGTCTTGAATAGCCTATAAAACGGATCGTATGTAACGATCGGTTTTATTTTTTCTAATGGTTTCGAGCTATTATATCTCGTCTCTTATTACCACATAATCCCACATGACCTTGCCAAACAAAACAAGAAGCCAGCATTTCAGATCCTTCTGTCACGAATCAATGATTCATTAGCAGCAGGATCTAATGTTGGCTTTTTCATGCATCGACGTCATGGAATGCACTCCCGACATGGGAGTCATAGATGTCATGGACTGCATAGCATATCCCTTCGTTGCCATCTTTTACCTCTTATCAAATAATATATTAGGTATATTACCCACAGTATATTATTTGGGACAATCAACAATTGTTACCATAATAATAGTCTCTAAACAATTTCGCTTGCACCTTCTCTGATGATAGTGTATCTCCTGCCCGCGTTATGTGCACTTCGCCCGGGTCTAAACCCATAGCTATAGTCTGAAAACTGCTTCTGTAATATCTGTGTTAACACTTAGGATATTACCTGAAGTACGACTCGGTCAACCCCCGTCGATATTTCCTGTTTAATTGTAAGCCAAAAATTACTTCTTAATAGTTTCAAAATCAAAATGAAATGAATACTATAAACGAAAGCATCATGTAAAGCGGAGCAAAGGACTGGATGATAATAATCCAACCAAGAATGACCGGGAAGACCCAAAGACCATAACAATGCTGGTTTGACGGCTTAGATTTACTTTCCGGAGTGTAAATAAATAAATCTAAGGATATTGAGATATTTAAAGAAAGATTATGAAAGGAGGAGAGTCATAAAATGCAGATACCAAACAAATATTTTCGTACGAGCATGGTTTACATGATGACCAATATGCCAGTAATAAATGAAATCGTTGCTTTCTGCCGTGACATTAATGGACTACTCACCTTTATGGGTTCCTACCCAACAGGTGGCAGTGGTACTGGTGCAAGGGAAGTTTCAGCTGCAACAACAAACGATGGAACCGATCCTCTTGCGTCAAAAGGCGCAATATCTTTGTCCCGTGACGGCCGCTTCCTGTTTGCGGTTAATGCGGGCAGCAATAGTATCAGTAGTTTCATCATAACTGACGGCGGGGAACTCGTTCTAGCGGATGTTAAGCCATCAGGAGGCGCTCAACCCAATGGCCTGGATGTGTTCGGTGATCTTCTCTATGTTTCCAATGTAGGCAATGTCGCCAATAATTTTGCATCCAATATCAATGGTCTTCGCATACATACTGATGGACGTCTTACTCATATTGCGGGATCCGCTCATTCCCTAAGTACTTTCAATGCTCAACCGGCAGGATTAGCATTTACGCCTGATGGCAGTAAAATCGTTGTATCTGAGTATACTACTAACCGTCTCAGTGTGTTCAAAGTCAATAGAAATGGTACTCTTACGGGACCAGTAATCAACGATTCTTACGGTATGGGGCCGTTCGGCTCTTATTTCCTATCCTCAGGAATCCTTTTAGTTACGGAAGAGGGTTCCAATGCGCTGTCATCATATTCAGTTAGCAACAATGGAATCCTTAATGTTATCAGTGGCTCTGTACCAACCGGCCAAAAGGCCACTTGCTGGGTTATTACCACGAAAAATGAACGTTTTGCTTATGCCACCAATACCTTAAGTGGTACAATATCCACCTACCGTATTGATAATAGAGGGGTGTTGACGGTAATTGGGAATACTACCAGTACACCGGCAGGTGCAGCCACTGGCCTACCAATAGATGTTGGTGTTAGTAAAGATGGATGCAATTTTTACACCCTTAACGGAAATCAGGGCACAATCTCAGTATTTCATATCAAAAATGATGGTAGTCTTGTCAGATTGCAAGTTGCTGCATCGGCTGACTTCCCATATCTCGGATCGCAAGGTTTAGTTGCTCTCTGATTATTATAATGGTCTAAGAAAACTCGACAAGATTTTTTGAAAAGATAATGAGCCTGATATAATAAAATCACTACGTGCACTAGTTTCCAGTCGGATACCAAGGCCTTTATAGCCTCCACGTGATATCCCTTCAATTCTTGTACAATTACCATTTTACGCATTGGTGAACCCCTCCGTATTATGGCGTTACGTACGCCTTGCTAAACGTCCATTTACCTGCTACCATAGCTCTTTCCACACTAGGAAGCTCTCCGTGATTATGGCGAACTAATATTAGGTCTGCTTCCTTGTCTTCTTCTAATGATCCAATCCGGTATGCTATGCCAACCGCTATGGCAGGGTTGAGCGAGGCGTAAGAAGTCGCTTTATGAAGACTCATACCCTCAAGAGTAAATACGGATGCTAAAAGTGCAAAACAATAGTAATCTGAACAAATAATATTCGCTAGTCCGTTCATTATGGCATATCGTGCCGAGAGATTGTCAGAATGTGATTTATTTCGCAAGAGGTTTGACGTACCAACAACTGAAAACATATTATTATCGATTGAATACCTTGCTGCGTTTTCATTAAGGGGAAATTCACTAATAGTCGATCCTTTAAGGCGAAAAGTATCCACCCTTTTTAGGACTGTCATCGTCATGGCTAGCAAATGGAATATTATGCTTTGCCACAATCTCCATTAGCTTTTCGCTCACCTCATTATCAACGCCCTTGGGCATTTCCCATTGTACTTGAGTATAGTTTTCTAGTTCTTCGTCAGTAAAGGTGCTGTTTTTCTCAACGTAATTCTTGTATTCAAAATAGGATACAAACCTTGAATACCGAGGCGAGTGATCCATAACAGAAAAAAGGTGAACGGTGTCAATTAACTATTTAAAATTAAGAAGGGGCCGTACGCAACTTGGGATCTTTAAACTATTTCCTCCACCCTCAACCGCTCTTCAATTAAAAACAAAATGCGCTGGTGTGAGAATTTCTATCTTCTCAACCAACGCATTAAATTATTGTTCATCGAATTCTTCGAGCAGGGAATCCCTGCTGTTTATCGTCTCTAAGATTTCATCAAACCTTTGTTTCGCTTTTCACCCAAACTTCTTACTGTGGCAATAGGTGAGGCATTGATATAAACTCTGCTTTTTCCCATGCTCTACACCGTGATGACAGTTTTCCGTTACACGACGTTTAAAATAGTGATTGCCTAAATTTCCACATATACCCTCTCGGATAAGGCGAAATGTTCCCATGAACGTACCCGGAAAACATTGCGCCCGTTTCTAATACAATTCCGGAAATTCTCAAACCCTAAAACCCGCATGAATAGTGGATTCTTAATCTGTGAGTGTTTTCAAACTTATTACGGTCTCAACGTGCCTTGAGGATACAAAAAAGATGCCGTTTGACTCTAGTATCCCCCTGGCGGCGGGGTATCTTTCAGAAATCACAGCCTGTTGCAGGCTTTTTTGCAGGATTAAGAACCGTATTTTGCTTTACAACCTTAGTAATTGTAAGCAATAAAACCTTCAAAAGAGTGTTGACCTCTTGAAGGCTTTATTCGATACAATTTCATACCAACAATTTATTGCATAAAATCGGCGGCTATAAACGGAACACCAGACTCTAATAGTCTCTCTCCTCAAGAAATTTTATATCATTTTTTCTTAACAATCTTCCTATCTCATATATAGCGCCTAATTCAAAATTCTTGACCTCTTGAATAACTTGGTTACTGTCTACATCCCGATAATACATTCCATCAAACTTAATCTTTTCATATAGCGAGGCTAAATCAACCATCTCTGTTGGATGGATTATACCTTCTCTTTTTATAATACCACTCAAAATTGAATGATTTCCATTATGGACAATGGTAACCCCGATGGGCAAGAATAACTTTGACATGTGATTCAATTTTTGAAATTCAAATTGGTTTCCACAATCAGTACCTATTCCTGTAATAGTAGTTTCGAATCTGCTCATATTCCAAGCAACAGGAATGACCAGGTTATCTTTCAGACTTATTGATATTTTTTCATTGTTTTCGATAGTATCACAATCACTAATATAATTTTTATTTTTTATATAATGACACAAATCATAAAACAAAACATCTACATGGTCGACTTCTTGACCAGTAAATAATTGCATTAAAAGCCTCTGTAGAACCGAAGAACCTATTGCATTAATATATCTATAAATTGGATGCAAAAAATCGCCGGACATTTTTGTTTTATCAATAATGTTTTGAGCAATAGCAATGATACTCTGCAAATGTCTTTTCATATCTTCATTTTTTTTATTTATAAAAAACATTGCCCTTATCTCCTTGCGGTGTATGCACTAATAATCATTGGTTACTTTTACCGATATTTCTGTGCCAAATATGTTGATGTAGTCTATAAGCCTGTTTTGAATCTTTGCAAAGGGCTTTTAAGACCATATTCGACACTCGAGAGTGCTTTTTCAAAAAGCTAATTAGTCGGTCTTTTTTTATGAATCTCCAATCCTCTTTTAATTGAGACGCTAAGGTATCAATTTGCTCTATGCTATATTGACCGTTTATTTTAGGATTAACGTATCCAGTTACAACATATTCCTCGTTGTTATAACTGAAGGTAAATTCCGGATCTCCATAAATACTTGGTTCAACTGACTCCAACTTATATTTACAGCATACTTCTTTGAAATGAAGAAAAGTCTTGTATTTTTCATCATTTCGACGGTAATAAGCGACATCTGCCTTTATAAACGGGGCTCCTATAACATTTGCATATAACGATCGGTGATTTCCGTCACGTCCTACCTTGTACACATCTTCATCGCTAAAATATATGAGAGCGACAGGATCATATAAATTTTCATACCAAGCATAAAGCTGTCCAAGGGCATCGTCTCTTATATGCTCTATTGCTGTAGCCATCCTATATACATTTAATTCTGATTCATATCTTCCGGTCGCATTATCGTAAAATGAAGCACATACATTAGCCCTGGAAATACCTATAATTTTTTTTGTTTCTACCAATACTTTATTTTTGTCGTTCTCCGATATGTGCTCATAATACTCGTAATACTCAAAGAAATCTTTTGGATTATTGGCCTTGAGATATGCTATATGTTCTGCCGATACTCCTTTTTGTACTAATGCTCGTTCTAAATCAACATTATATACTATATCGTTTGCCTCCATATAATCCATAATTTATTCCCCTTATAAAGATCAGGCATTAGATTACAGTTGATTGAGTAACTGTTGCCCGTCAAACATCTCTAATGAAGCATCGAGTCAGTTTTGTGTTTTATTTACCTATAAATATGAGATAATGCTCTCCGATGCAGAACCGGCCTGGGCAATTTTAATATATTTCAAGTAATCGACGGCTTGTTTCAAAAATGCACTTAGATACTTCGTTTCCCTTTAGCACACTTAACTCATTAAGACAGTACGTCAAACTTCGCTTTAGTTGCTCAACCGTTTTAATATCAGAGATGAACGGAGCATCAGATTCTAATAATAATCGTTCGACAGGAATTCTCTGTATTATCGACTGCCCGTTTCGAGAATTAAACATATACTCATTTACCGAGAAAAAGCAGCCAAGGTCTATAGCTCTATCCAGCTGTTTTAATGTCCCAGAATACCAATGCAGGATACATTTATTATGTTTTGTGCAATCATATTTTTCTAAAATATCCAGCACATCTTTATCGGATCGAACAGAATGTATTGATATAATCTTCATTGGTGATCTTTGACACCACTCGATAATTTGTGAGAATACACCTATCTGGCGTTCCTTGGAATGATAGAACTGCTTGTTGAAATCCAAACCAATCTCGCCAACGAATTTTGTTGTGTGTATATATTTTTCAATGAGAGCAAGTTCTTGGAATCTATTGAAAACAAGTTGCGGATGTAAACCCAAGGCAACTTGAACATTAGAAAAATTCCCAAGCCTTTTCTGTTCAGTCTCAAATGCCTTTGGCGTTGTTGTCATCGCCAATAGATTTATTTTCTCTTCCAGAGCCGCTTTGCTGAATTCATGCATGGATTGCATCAAATCTACATGGCAGTGCATATCATAAACATCCATAACCGGTCACCACACCATATCTCCTTTATACGCTTTCTTGTGTCTGCCTCTCACTTTCGGAATTTGTTATTATGAAATTATCAACTTCCAATAGCCCTCTCCAATATACTTCCGATAACTCTTGCAGATAAGCGCTATCGCCAGGAAGGGGACCGCTCTTGTGTATCAGAATTTTTGCCAGCTGCGGTTGCTCCTTAATTTTTTTAATTGCAATTTGAAAAGAGCGAAGTTGTACTCCTTTTCCTTTTGCATGATTGACAATTATTTCTGAAACACGGTCTATTAGATAAGGAGTACAGTCCTTTTCTTCTCTGAAAGCCTTATTCATAGCTGCCCTGCGGATTATGCAAGGTACACAATACCCGCAATGTTGAGGAGCAGAACCACTCCAACGAGCTTTATGAGGAGAAGAACAGGAAATTGAATCTTGTATCACTTGCAGTAGAAATTCCTTGTTCAAACACTCGTCAGCCATTTCACCTTTTGTTTTGTTCCAGTATGGATTCCGAACGGATAATTCAATTCCTAATCCATTTAACGCCCGATTCCACGACTCCAAGTAGAAGGGATGTGTCGTTCGTGTACTGTGGGAACCAATACGCAATTCATCCAACGGAACATTCAATGCTATCAAGCCGTTTTCAGGAACTTCCAGGGTCATCACCCCTTTCATCCCACTCATGGCAAAGATACCAAACGCTATGAATAGAAAAGAACGGCTTCTTGTTGAGTTTTCTATGCCCCCACCAGGGATTATGTTTTTATCAAAAACCATCCATAAATCGAGATATAGCGGATAGATATCAGGATATTTTTCGCGAAAACAACTCAACAGCTTGCTTTGGGCGTTTTTTGTATATCCATCTCCAGCATGGCTTATAAGGGCTATTTTATTATGGTTTTCGAGGTGATTAATTGTACTGATTAAGCTATCCATTCCACCAGAGAAAAGAGTAACCGCATCAAAATTCGGCGGCTTTGCATCATCTTTGGGTTTCTCTGAAAACTCTTTATCTCTTTTTTTGAACGATATTATCCAACGATCTCCCGTTAGGAAATTTAGCATCCTTGTAAACAATTCTCCAAGAGGCACCCACTTTTCAAGGTGAAAAACGGGTATTTCAATGGCAATTTCTCTTGTCCAACTATCTTGGGAGTGGAGGCTTCGAGAAATTCGAGTATCGGCAAGATAGATCATACCTGCGAGGCTGAGAATATCAATGCCCTCTTCGGTTGGATATAAACCATTCTCTTTAAGTTTTTCCAGAGCATGACCTATACCAAACCGAAGAGAATTATCATTACCCTTGAAAGGTATGATAACCTCTATGTAATCTTCTTTTTTCGTAGACACAACTTCTTTGCAATCATAATCGCCGACAAGAAGGTATTTATTCATACGCTATTCCTCCAGTTCTGATAAAATATCATAAGCTGTTCGATAGATGGAATCCACTATAGCTTTTGTTTGCGATGTATCTATAGATCGAATGTCTATTTTAAGCTTGGAGACAGCATCCGAAACCGCCCCCTTTATGTAGTCTTTGAGTTGCCCCTGAATGCTTTCTACTTGAGCGACATCTTTGGGCAAGGCAAATAGTTTATTTCCGATGTCATTTACAAGCCTTCCCTCAATAACATTAGCCATATAAATCTCAGCAAAAGCGAGAAACTCAGGAGGGGTAAGGGATTCAATCGGCTTGTTCTCCCAGTCAGGCAATGTAGAAAGTGCTTCAATATAAGAGTTTCTGGCAATTCCTTCATCAGTACTCCCTCCGTCGGGACAAACAAAATCCATAATACGGAGTAAAACATCAGATGCACTTTTCCCAATAATATCCCCAAGTTTATAATCTCGGCTTGTATCAGCTACACCACGACTCGCAAAACTGCTAAACACAGAAAGAAGGCGGGTTGTGCTGTTTCGTGCCGAACCCAACCGGGTAGTCGCGTTTTGCGAACCTCCTAATGAATGCCGGACGTAATTAGACGCTGCCCGATGTAATTTTTCGCTCCCGCTACCACCACTATTTACATATCGCGTAAAGTTACTACGAGGCGCTGAAAAGCGTTTGGGGTCCGCTGGTTGAGGTTGTTCCGGTTGGGGTTGCGCTGGCTGAGGTTGTTCTGGCTTTTGATCGCCATCATTATCACCCAGCCAGGAAGGTACTAACGGCGTATTGCCGTTTTGTCCCCGATTACTTGTTGATGTTCCCATTTCCAGCACCTCACTTCCGCGTATTTTTCAAAGCTGTCTTTACAATGATGCCGCCTTCTTTAGATAGGCTTTCGTAATACTTACTCAAACTTGATTTAGATTTTTCCGAAGTTAAGCATTTATCCCATCCAGTACAAATCCAAGCCCCAACTCTCTTGCAATCAAAAGTCTCAATCAAGCCAATCAGCGACGGCTCTAATTCGGCATGATGGGAAACAAGTGCTTTGATCCCTTCAATTCCATTAGGCTTATTAGCAATGTCGCCATTCCTGAAAATCTTTGAGGATAGAACCTCGAAGACTTTCTTAGCGTCTGAAGGAGACAACGCCTTAATCTCATCATTTGCGCTGGCTATATTCATTTCGCCGCCCATAAGCTTACTAATGAGGTTCCGAAGCTGTTCAGATTTAACTTGTGCAAAGAAAAAGTCTTCTTTTTCTTTGCTGGCAAAAAAGTATGGACGCAAGTCAATTTCGCCCAAGTAGGGTTCACTGGATGCCCATGCGGTAAAATCGGCATTACTTTCCCATGCGACTAAGTCTTTGTCTTTTTCAGGCTTTGATATTAAAGTCGGTGTTTTTGTTTTTTCTTGTTTCGTTTTTTCCGCATCCTCATCCGCTGTCTCAGACTCCTTTGAAAGCTGCTGCTTTTGAATTTCAAAGGTATGAAGCAAAGAACACTTTCCATTGTCATCTGTTAAGGTTGCTATTTTCTTATATTCGTCTACGTAGAAATATTCCGCGAGCATCATTTTTGCCAGGATAGGTATCTGTATGGAATCTCCAAAACCCCTGGCTCCGGCAATTTTATCTCTCAGCAACAGCATATTGATAAAACGTTTGATTTTTCGCGGATTACCTTGGGTGTTCTTCGCTAATATATCAGCTATCTGGTTCGATACGGTTATCTCATTTAATACAGATGTATATTGATCTCCGAGAGCTTCCTTGAGCTGTTCAATTGTGAAGCCTAAATTCTCCCACGGCTTTTTCATTTTATCAATCGCGACCGTCAAGAGCTTATCAAACTGAGCGCTATCCTCATTTAATCGTGATCCTATCAGAAGTAGAGTTATATACATTCCGGACTCAATTTCACCCAATGCGGGAATTCTAAACGGCACTTGAATCAATTTTTCTAAGTAACGCTTTGAGTATTCAAACCCCGTCCGGATGTCGCCCTCATCGGGCAAATCAGGGAAGTGATTTCGAACTGCGTATTCTATCATTGCTTCGTCTGCGGCTATTACGAAAGCCGTAGACTTAGAGAACATAAATAGGCGAACAGCCTCCAATGTTTCGATTGTGACCTTGGGCAGACATCTGTCCAAATCATCTATGAGCACCACAAGTTTTTTAATCTTCGATTCTTTTAACAGATCTTCAAAAGAAGTTTGGAATTCGGAGAATTCCTTTGCCAGAGAATTGTCTTCAAACACTTTGGCGTCCGTGAGATATTCGCCCACGCTCTCAATAGCGGTCGTTACTTTTTCTTTATCGGTTACTGAACCTTTTAGATTCTCCATCAAACTGCTTAGTAACCCAATGGGAGGAATACCAGTAGCGGCAGAAAAAGCTACACCACCTGCGGCTTTTGCCACACTAAGCCAATTGATGTTCTTCCAGAGCTTTTTCAATATATCCTTTGCCTTTTCAGTGGGTTTTCGCTTTTCTGTTAATTCGGAAACAATCGCGCTCATCAAAGCTATCTTAGCATCTTCGAAACCTTGATGTTTCCAACCGTTGAAGCGAATGCACTCGATACCATCTTTTTGCTTTGAAAGCTCATCCTCGACCATTGCCAAGATGCTCGATTTTCCGGCACCCCAATCCCCATGAACCCCAATAGAAATAGGGCGGTCGTCACACTCTATAATAAGTTCAGCAACCGTCTTGGCGATGGCACGATTGTTTAGCATATCAATTTTTGTTTCATTATCTGATAGAATCATACCGATACCCCCCAAAACCCCTTAGCACTTAATGCCCGGAAAACGCTGCTTGAATCGCCGCTTTGCCTTAGCATATATCTTTGTCAATCCTTCAATATCCTCTCTACTTTCCATTAATACTATATCTACACATTCATCCGGTGTAAAAAGATGTAACGGCACACTCAAGCGGTTCATCCGGTCAAGCATTGCTGTTTTAAGTTCATCATCAGTTAAACTGAGTTCTTTCTGACAATGTATAACAGCGCTTGTGATGCCAGGCGCCATTGTAACTGTAGAATCTTTGTAAGGGAAAAAATGCTTAGCAAGAATATCCAGATACTGAGGATCGTAGTTGTTACCAAGGCCGCTCAAATCATAAAACACCACTTCTGATAACATGCCTAGCGCATCTTTTATCTTCTTTTCTTCTATCAGATAATTATGCATATGATGTCGGCAGTTTCTGTATAATCCAAAGTTACCGGATGCAAAGTGTTCCATGCTACGCCTATTTAGATAACCCCATATTTTATCTCGGTATGGCATATAGGGCGGTTCATGTATTATTTTATTAAGCGACCAAATATCCAGGTCTTCAAGAGAATGCCGGTGTATATATGGCACATAACCTTCTTCAGTAAGTGCTTGCTTTCCCAGTTCAGTTAATTGATAGGTTCTCTTGGCAAAACGAGAGTTAAGCTCTTCATGAGATACCGCTTCCATCAAACGCTGTACCAACTCGTCTTTTTTGCCGCTCACTTTAAGCCCGTGTTTTTTCAATTCCTCCTTGAGGACTGTTGCGGTTTCTTTTTCAATGGCACTCTGCATGTTTCCGACTTGCAGAAATCCTCGTTCAAGCAGGGAACGAAGACATTTGTCAACATCCCTCACACCATATCTGTACCACCAAAAGCCTTGAAAAGAATTACCTTCCGTATAGTACGAACCAGCATAATCAAGAACCAGCACCTCATGAGGATATAACCCGTGCTTGCTTGCAATGGCGTCTTTGATCCTTTTCTCAGCTGGAATAACTTCCTCTGCTGTAGATGGTATTATTTCTGAAGTCACCTTTATGAATGACGATATATTGGATTTAGTTTGTTTTGATGTTCCAACCACCATGCTATTCTGTGAATGTGACTTTTCACTATTGGCTGGTTTCGGTTTCCTTCTGAAAAGATCGAAGAATGACACGGTATACCCCCTCTCTGATTTTAATCAATGCAAAAGACCGCCTGCAAGTCTTTTCAGGCGGCATTTATTTCAATTCATCACGAAGCTGATTGATAAGCAATTTTTCTCGTTCTTCGAGGAATACGTCAAAGTTGGCGAAAGAGAGATCTACTTCAGGCACAAAGTGCTTTTTCTTGTAATCGGCAAGCTCGCCTGCTGGCACCACTTCTTTCAACCACTTTTCGAAGTCCATAGCCTTCTTTTCAATGTTGGGTATACCCTCTAACAGCTGGAGATTACCGATATAATTGTAGTTCGCCATGAAGTCATCGATTTTATTTTCGGGCACACCTTTTGCTTTCAGCTTTTTAGCGGTAAACTCGCTCTTGGGGAACATATGGTCAACATCGAAGTGATGCCGTAAATCCGCCCAAGGATATAAAATTGAGAGGATAACAAGCGTGTCGCCCTGTCCATATTTCGAATACATTAAGTTGTTTATATCATCATCGGTAAACTGCAAGGCGCGATGAGTACCTTTGAAGTGCGCGAATATCTGATCGGTAGGAAATCCGTTAACGCCATGTTTCTGTATGATTTCTCTTACAGGTTTCAGCACACCATCCGGCATAAAGCTAAATACTCGCTTCAGCAAAGATGATACGAACCAAAGCTTGATTTTACGCCTGTCTTCCACCCTCGATGTAGAGACTTCAAAGTTGTTTGGCAGTCCGATAGTTTTCAGGTAATAAGCAATGGGAATAATCAGGTTGTTTGAGGTGATGTTTTCTCTGCTAAATCCAAAGCTACTGATAAGTCTCAGTGCGTCACGGATTGCTTTCGTAATGTTTTCCCATTGACTTTCGATTTTCAGCATGTTAGTACGGCTGAAGTTATCAACCTTAAAGGATATATCCTGCAAGTCGCAAAGCACCAAACATGCTTTGAGAACAATATCTTTT
This sequence comes from Desulfitobacterium elongatum, assembly GCF_055378975.1. Taxonomy (NCBI): domain Bacteria; kingdom Bacillati; phylum Bacillota; class Clostridia; order Eubacteriales; family Desulfitobacteriaceae; genus Desulfitobacterium; species Desulfitobacterium elongatum. Next base: position 3,473,636 of record NZ_AP038772.1, read on the forward strand.
CCAATATTAAATCCTCTGCCTATGTCATTAATCTCATCGACAAAGTCGATGATCACCTCTCGGGCATCTCTATTTTTCCATTGTGCTGTTGCCACAGACAGAAGTAGGTCGGCATAGCTCAGTGTTGTTCCGCCACTGTTCACGCGGATGAATATATTAAGCACTTTGTCAAGCTCCGTGCTTTGCTCCAGATAGTAACTGATGATGCCGTTCACATGGACTACAGTATGTAGTTTTGAAAGCGCTCTATTGGCGAATTTAGCTTTTTCCTTATCAGGATTCGAAGATAGTCCAGCTTCAATCATGTAATTCATTACTTCATGAAGCTCTTTTAAGTCCAGTATTTTCCCGACAAGAAACCAATGATGATTTTCGTCATTCTCTTTGGCTTCTGCGTCTGTCAAGAATTCAAACCCATATTCGAGAGTATCGTCCTCCGGCTTTGACAGCAGATTTAGATAGAGCTTCTTTTTCGGATAGGCTTGTGGGTTATCCCAACGCTTATATGACAGTTTTGATGCATATGTGCCTTTAAGCGCTATGTATAGGGAGGTTAATCTTTGCTGACCATCTAATACCGCCATTACGTCGTCGCTGCCGCTTACGTTTGCTTTCGGGTTATGACGATTGTCTTTCTGATGGTAATCACGTAAGAATTCGTAAAACTGAAACTCTGACACTTTCTCTTTTGGAATTTTCCAAAACAAAAAAGCATTGATGGGATAATCCCGCATCAGGCTGTCGAACAGCATCTTGATTTGCTCTTGGTCCCACACGAATTCTCTTTGAATAGACGGCAGGAGATATTTCTTTGCGTGAATATCAGTAATTACGTCATTTATTGTCAGCGGTGTTTGAAACGACATATCTTAAGTCCTCCAAAAATTATGTATTAAAGAAATTGTGCAAATAATCAACCACACGCTGTTCCAACTGTTCTGCCGTATATTGGCAAGGTTGTAAGCGTTCAGCCCATCTACGGCCGGGATGCAAGCAATCCCATGGTGATTTTTGCTGATTGTATCTTCCGCTGCCGGGATCATGATTCCCAAATCCGTCAAGCACCCGGTTCCATACGGGCTGAAATCTCTCAATAAGCAATGATTCGGTTAGCGGTATCCAAATATCATCCACAACGAGAAAACGGCAGAAGAAGTGGTTTGTGTCCAAATTACCAGCAGCAGATATAGAATCCCCATGCTCTGCGAGCCTTTTTTGAAGGGCTTGTCCATGGTCTACATCCAATCCCAATCCGCCTTTACGAGCACCAGCTGGCACTGCCTTGCCAACATAAATCGGGCATCGGAATTGATTATCCCGATTCACAGCCGCAAGTTCTCTGTAAGCAGAAAAAGGGCCAGTATAGTACAAAGCATATACACCCGCACCTATAAAAGGTTCGGGTGGTATGGGATGGACGTTTGTTGCGAGTAATGCTTCGGCTGCGCTTTGGCCGAGCTGCTTCTTGTCGAGTGGGTTAAACGGCTTTATAACCGGAATATCGTTGTTTTTCATATTCATTCAACCTTTCAAGTTGGTGGAAAACAGAGTTGCCAATAATATTGGCTAACTGTACGGGTACTGCGTTTCCGATCTGACGCATGCTTTCTGTCCACGATCCGTGGAAGATATAATCATCAGGAAACGTCTGCAGCCTTGCGCTTTCCCTAACTGTATAATATCTGAGCGAACCATCATCCAGCACAACCATGTTCTCGCCTCCCGGAACGCCGTGTGCCCCAGCCTTCAAGGTTTTTGAGGGTTCGTCCATGACGCTTCCGGAGTGTCCCGGATATGGTTTGGCGCCAGCTCTGAATTCATGGTTTTTGAATCTGCTACATTCTTGATTAAGGCGCGGATCGGGTAACCCGTCGAAAGCGTCACGTATAGTTCTCCATCGTATGGATATATCTTCACAATCTGTGGCTTTGAGAATACGCAGACGCTCTTTTTCGGATATTGTCGGACGTTTTGCTTTCGCTATTTTGTGTTCTTCCCAATATTCGCCGCTTATCCATTTTGAATAGCGCAAAGCGTCCTGAGAATGTGTTGGGTTAGGGAATGACCAGTTGGCATTCAGGTCGTTCCTGAAGCCAACTATAATTACACGGTGTCTCGCCTGTGGGATGCCATAGTCAGCTGCGTTAACCAGACGGAAGACTACGTTATAGGAAAGTCCGTGATCTCCAACCGATGTATGGTATTCCTCTAAAGTTTTCAGATGATCAAGCCAGGTCATTCCTTCTTTTATTGTCACTTCAGGATGCGACAATTGTAGCAGGATATAATTAAAGTATGTACTGAAAGATTTTCTCAGTAATCCCTTCACGTTTTCGAAGATAAACGCTTGAGGCCGCAGTTCACGAACAGCCCGTACAGCTTCTGGGAACATATCCCTTTTGTCATTATACGCCTGATGTTTGCCACCTAAAGAAAATGGCTGGCAAGGAGGCCCGCCGGCCACTAATTTGATGTTGCTACCAAAATCATCATAGTGAACCAATCTCACATCGGTTTGAATGACATTCCAATGTTGAATAAGAGGGTTGCCCCTCTGAATGTTGGCCTTTATATTGTAGCATGAGTCCTTATCCCATTCTAGCAACGCCCGATGGTCGAATCCCGATTGCTGTAAACCTAACGCAAGACCGCCAGTCCCACTGAACAATTCGATTGATCTGTACAATGTGAACACCTTCACTTTCTGATTGTCTATATAATCAATCCTAGTCTTCTTCCATTTCCATGATATCTGAAATATCACATTTTAGGGCGGTGCAAATCTTTACAAGCACCTCAGTTGTGACGTTTTCATTTTTCCCTAACTTAGCCATAGAAGCAGGGCTGATACCGGATAACTCCCGCAGATCCTTCTTCTTCATATTCCTATCAATAAGGAGCTTCCACAGCTTCTTGTAGCTTAATGCCATTCTTTCCACCCCATAGATTTCGTTTATAAAATAATAGCATAATATGGGGTTGTTTTCAATCAAAAAATTCGCGAACATGAATTAAAAGTACGCGAAACCTACCCGCTACAATACCACTGCCAACACTAAAACCCTCAGCAGTACTGAGGATTTTAGTCTTAACAGATACTATTTTCAGGCAGGAACAGCTTTTCAACTGCCCCTGCCTCGTTTTAATCAAAGTATGAAACCCGCTGGTTCATCACGATTCCGGATTTGAATTGGATCTCTATCAGTTCGTCCTTGACGGCCTTGATGTTCTGCAGGAGCCTCCTGACCAGGTCGTTGTCAAATTCTCTGACCTCGCAGGTGGTTTTCTTCAGGCAGGCGTCCATAGCGTCGAGCCTCTGCTGAAAATTTGCCGCCATTTTCTGTTCCCTCACCAGTTCCAGTTTTTTCTGCTTTAGATCGTTGATCTGCTCCGCTATCCTATGGTACTGCTCGTCAAAATCTTCCTTAATAGAGCCTTGCTTTGCGTTTTCCTCAATCAAGGCCAGCATATCACCCTGCAGCTTTTCGATCTGCCCGTCATATTCGGTGGTCACGTTTTTAGTGGAGTAACTGCCGATGACTCGGATTACATTCTCACGGAAGGCTCCGACAAACTCGCCGCGGTTTTCTACGACGCTGTTTATGGCGGCCATTATCGCTTCATGCAGGATATCCTCTTTGAACGTGGGGGAGTGCTTGCAGTTCTTGGTTCCGTTCTTCAGACGGTTCTCACACCGCCACACCGCGCTTTTCTGGCCGTATTTAGACCATACCTGCCTGCGGTATGGCTGACCGCATTCTTTGCATACCATGATGTCGGTTAAGGCGAATTTGGAGCTATACTTGCTTTTTTCCTTCTCTTGCTTTGCCCTTCGGGCTGCCGCTGTCTTACTAAGGCTTGCGCGTCTTGCTTTTTCCTCCTGCACCTGGTAATAAAGCTCCTTGGGGATAATGGCTTCATGATCATCCTCTATGTAATACTGGGGGACGATGCCTTTGTTCTTCACCCGCTTTTTAGTGAGAAAATCAATGGTATAGGTTTTCTGCTGGAGGACATCGCCCATATATTTTTCGTTGCTCAACATCTTGTCGATGACTCCGGGGCACCACTTGGTCAGACCTGTGACGGTGGTGATCCCTTCCGTCTCCAATATCTTGGTAATCTGTATGATACTGCTCCCTTCAAGGTAAAGGCGGAAAATCCGTCTGACCAGCTCCGCTTCCTCCGGTACAATGACCAGCTCGCCGTTTTTATCCTTGGTGTAGCCTAAAAACTTATTGTGGTTGACCGAGACGATGCCGTTCTCAAACCGTCTGACCAAGCCCCACCGGGTGTTCTCACTTAAGTTCCGGCTTTCCTCCTGCGCCTGGCTGCTCAGGATGGTGATTAATAGCTCGCCGGTTCCCTCCAGCGTATTCACGCCCTCTTTCTCGAAGAAAACGGCGATGTTCTTTTCCTTGAGCTTGCGGATATTCTGCAGGCTGTCCACCGTGTTTCTTGCGAAACGGCTGACCGATTTGGTGATGACCATGTCGATTTTCCCAGCCATGCAGTCCTCGATCATGGCGTTGAAGTCGTCACGCTTTTTGGTGTTTGTAGCGCTCTTCCCGTCATCGGCGTAAATTCCGGCAAGCTTCCAGTTGGGATTACTCTTTATTTTTTCAGTATAGTAGGATACCTGGGCTTCATAGCTAGTTTCCTGCTGCTCCAGCGTGGTGCTGACGCGGCAGTATGCCGCCACCCGCAGGGCTTTAAACTGAGGCTTTATACTCCTGTCATACTCCGGCTTGGAGGGTATAAGGGATATGCTTTTCTTTTTGGCTGTCGCTGTCTGCATCATGGTTTCTCCTTCCTTGGTTTAGTATCCGGCTTCTATGGTTAATCCGTTTATAAATTCAAACACCAGCCGATGGTCAGCGGATACCGTGATTTGCTTTATCACTGTCAGAAACAGTTCCTCATCAAATTTCGTTAGAAGCTGTCTGTCTGAAAACGCCTGCTTCATCTTTTCGGTGTTATATTCAGCGTCATCGATTTTTGCCGTTTTATAAAAGGCTTGTGCCCGCTTAAAAATAAGAGCCGGAAGTTCATTGGACGAATACTGCCCTTCTGCTTCCAGCTCCTTAATGCGCTGATCCAATCTATTAAATTCGGGGTTATTGGAAATTGGCTCTTTCTTTGGTTTCCGGTCGATAATTTGTATCCGTGCCAGAATCCTATTAATTGCCTCGATGAAGGCTTTTTCAAGCTGTTCATCCGTGAGGAAACCGCACCGGCAACAAACTCGGTTCTTGTAAATGTACTTCTTGCATTTCCAGAAAGACTTCTCCGATAATTTGCCGCAGTGCTCAATGTATTTGCGGTAAACCTCTCCGCATTCTCCGCACCGGAGCTTTCCAGTGAATGGATACTGGCGATTTGCACTGTTTGGCTGGATGCTTCGCCCCAGCTGATCACATCGTTCCTTACGGCGTTTCTGCACCTGCTCGAACATCTCTGCGTAAATCATCTGCGGGTAGAATTCATCCCCAAGGTATTTGACATTCTCCAATATCTTGCCGATGGAGCCGTGGTTCCAGGAAGCTTTGTTGTTGGCGTTCGAAAAGCCCATTTCGGTCAGCTGTTTTGCAAGAGCAGAGGTGGAAGTACCAGACAGATAGTCTGCAAATATCTTTTTTACAACAGCCGCCTTTGGTTCATCCAGCTGTATTTTACCGTCCACCAGCTTATACCCGATGGGCATGTGCCTTTGCATCATCCTCAATCACCTCCTTCCTGCGGGGTTCGGACAGCTCCAGTCTGTTGATGAGCCGGAAGGTGATTTGTCTGTTTTTCTGTACGATGACCTTTTCTATCGCCTGTAAAAATAAATCCCCACGGTATTTTTCTATAACGTGAGGATTATTTCTGATCAACTCCAGCAGCTGCTCTGTTCCGGTAATCTCTATGTCGAAGCCGTTATTGTCCAGAAGCTGGCTCCTTTTCTTTTTCATAGCGGCAAGCTCTATAGTCAGAGCATTTTGCCGCTCAATAAATACTGCAGGGTCGATATACCCTTTTGATACCAATCTGCTGAGTATATGGCCCTGCTCTGTGAGTTCCATGATTCTATTGCTGCATTCCCCGATTTCCTGCTCCTGCTGTTCGTCCATCCGGAGCTTTTTAAGCGTATCCAGCAGGGGAGTGAGAATTTCGGCATAATTGCTTGCAAGCTTGTTCCACATCACGGTAAACGCCCATTGGATGTCATCCTCCCGGATTGCCTTTTGGCTGCATTTGGTGTTGTCCAAAATGTGCTGACGACAGCACCATTGGGTTTTCTCATAGGGCTTGCCGATGTAGATTTTTTGCCTCCGGAACATACCGCCGCATTCGCCGCAGAGAATTTTACTGCTGAAGGCATACCGGCTTTGGTATTTGCTCGTATCGTCCACCCCCATCTGCTTTCTGCGGTACTCAAAGATTTCCCTGACCGCCTGCGCCTGCTTATGTGAGATAATAGGTTCATGGTTGTCCTCTACCAGGTACTGAGGAAGCTGGCCCTTGTTTCTCTGTCGCTTAAAGGGCAGTACCTCTGTGGTCATGGTTTTCTGATGAAGCAGATTTCCGGTGTAAATGGGATTTAACAATATCTCCTTTATCACACCGTCGTTCCATTTTTCAGCTGAGCGTATGGTGTAGATCCCTTCCTCCGATAAATCCTTGGCGATTGCATAAGTACCCTTGCCGTTTAAGTATTCTCGGAAAATACGTCGGACTACCACAGCTTCTCCCTCTTGAATGATCAGCTCGCCGCTTTCATCCTTGGTATAGCCGTATGCGGGAGTACCAAGGATGAAGGTACCGTCCTGAAAGCGTTTTATCACCGCCCATTTGCTGTTGGTGGAGATGCTTTCGGATTCGCCCTGTGCCAAGGAGCTTAAAATGGTCAGCATCAGCTCGCTCTTCTCCGACAGGCTGTCGATATGCTCCTTTTCAAAATAGACGGCGACACCAAGCCCCTTCAAGCGGCGGATTGCCTCGATGCTGTCTACTGTGTTTCGGGCGAAGCGGGTCAAGGATTTTGTGATGATCATATCAATTTTGCCGTCCTCGCAGTCCTTCAGCATCCGTAAAAAGTCATCTCTTTTTTGAAGTTTTGTCCCGCTTCTTGCTTCATCAGCGTAGATTCCGGCGAACTGCCAGTCCTCTTGATTTTCAATCAAGGCGGTATAATACTCAAGCTGTACGGTGAAGGAATTCTGTTGCTCACTGGAGTCGGTGCTTACCCGGCAATAGGCGCAAACCCGCTTTTTCGGCTGTAATTGCCGGACGACCTGCTGCTTGACAGGATCAATTTTTGTTATCTTTTTTGCCATGGCTTTCTCTCCTTTCTCTCGTTTTTGACTCCTATCAGCAACACACAATACCACACAAGCTTTGAGATATCCAGGTGTTTTTACGCATATACCTCGGAAAGCTCCGGCGTGAAAGTCTGACGGTTCAATTCATCAATTTTTTTGTACTCAGCAAGGGAGATAAGGCCGTTACGGAGCATGATATCCAGCAGTTTTACCGCCACCTTGTATTTCACTTCATTTGCCGCCTGATTCTTTGACATATCTCTCAACCTCCGTTTACCGCACAGAAAGGGAAGGGCTTTGATAATCCACCTGGATTCGACCCTCCAGCGGTGAATAGAGCTCAATGCCCAGCTGATCCAGTCCCCGCAGAAACTCCAGCAATTCGGCTGTATCCCGCCCCAGACGGTCAAGCTTCTTTACCAGCAATACATCCATTCTGCCATCACCGGCAGCATTCATGACCTCCGCAAGACCGGCACGGTCAAAATCCAGCCCGCTTCCTATATCCTCTGATTCGCCGACAACAACAAATCCCATCTGTTCTGAGTAATCCATAAGCTCCTTTTTCTGGTCTTTCAGGACGCCGTGGGTATCCTCCGGCGCGTCGATCCGGCAATAAATCCATGCTCGCTTCTGGCTTCCATGGCTTAAAAATTCAAGAGCCTCATCAACGCTCACAATCGGAATACTGACAGGCTCCTTTTCACCCAGCTGCATGAGTACCAGCTCTTTCGTAATCTCCTGCAGAAGCCTCTGGTCCGGACAGCAGTTGATAAATTCGCCGAAGGTGTCCAGAACCAGCCTATCCAGCGTATCCGTTAAAACCATCTTGTCCACATGCTCTTTTTTCAGCATGATAAAGCTTGTAATGCCGGACGGGGATTTCTCAAAATAGAATTCCTGACACTCTCCGTCAAGCCCGTATACGTATCCGATAATTAGCTCCTTCTTTAGCAATTCAGCCATTACTTCCTTTTTCATATCGTTTTCCTCCCTGATATTTTGAATTTAATCTCAGAAGGATACGGCAGGACGTTAAAAAAACAGCCCTGCCGCATAGTTTCTGAGATCAAAAATGATCTGCTTGTTCTTCATTACAAATTGCCGCTTCTATTCGACACTACTTCCCGAAGCGAAAAAGCCTTACAGCTCTAAGGGCGGCAGCATAAACGGTTTGCCGGTTGAGCAAACGCCATAGGTTTCTCACCTCTCCCAGGATCTCTGGAAGCCGCCCCCATTGCTTGAGTCTGTGGCTGGACGGAAGTAGCATTATCACTGTCCATTTCATTGCGAAACAGTCCACCACGGACTGTTTTATGACCAGGCGTTCCCGCTCGTCACCTTCGATGCCATCGGTTCGACGGATGAAATTCATCCGCAGGCAGTCTTGGCGCGCCCGTCAACGTCGCTGCCGCTTTTCACACGGCTGGACAGCTCATGTATTTATGCTGCCGGATATGATATTCTCAAAGAGCAACAAGGGAATAAAAAAATCCCCTCACTTCTTTAGGGAAAAAAGTGAGGGGTTGCACGGAAAAACTTTTTACTTTTCCATCATTTTTTTTAATTTCTTAAGTATCTTGGTCTTGCGGTCGTGTATTGTCATCGATGGAATACCGGTTTCCTTCGACATCTGACGCTCGCTTTTACCCTGAAGATAAAGCTCTGCAATGACCATTTTTTCAGACTCATCTAGCATTTTGATGCATTGGCGCAGTTTTACGATCAACATCTCGGTTATGATCCTCTCCTCCATAGAATCCGTTGCGGCAAAGATTATGTATTCTACAGAGATGCCTTTCTCATTGCAGCCTTCAAGCGAGATATTGTTTTCCTCCGCAAGCTTGTCCAGGTACTTTTCCCTATCCCGACTTTGGTAATAGGCTTTATAGACCTCTTTAGTCACTGGGATGCGCTTGCCCCTAACGAGCAAGCAATAATTTTCAACATGGTTATCCATATAGCTTGTCCTCCATTTCGTGAATTTGAAAATCCGGAAATGAAGAACAAGCGGAGGAGATCGGCAGCAAGCTGCTGTTTTGTTATTGCATAAAATAAAAGCCACTGGTTTTGCTCCTTTCTGGGGAGCCAAACGAGCAGCTTCTTCGGAATGCAGAACCGGCCGGGCCTGACGCATAGCAATAGTGCTACTCGTCAGGCTCGGCCGGCACCTTTATAATCACTCCGCATTAAGGGGAGGATAGCGTCAAGCGCTGGAATCGAATATAGATGTATTATTTATTCGGTTGTATAGCCTGTACTATTTCATGGAATCAGAGGTCTGTTTACTTCCATAAACCTCGTTATTGTCCAGCATAATCGAAACCTGTGATTTACACAGGTGGCATTTTAAGCTGAGTACATCGCTTTCGGCCTTACTCGTTTCAGCCACCAGAGCCAAGGCCTCAGCATTTCCACTGTAATCAGCAATTCGGCGTCCGCAATTCGGACATTTGAGCTTTATCTTTTTCACCATCTCGTACCCTCCTGCATTATTTTCTCTATCAATACAAATGCCTGCTCTTAAAAAAGGGCAGGCATTCGCAAAGATCGGCAGCCAGGCTGTCATAGCGCGGCAAACGCTTTAGACCCTCGGCTTTGCGTCCCTGCCTTTAGACAGGTTTGCCCTTAACTTTATTTATATTTAGCTGTCAGAGTAATTAAAGCCGTCATGCGCTTTGCAGACGGTAATTTTCCGGCAATCCGCTGGGTTCAATCACTTTACACAGAGAAATAACTCTTGACACTATGTGCAACATGAATTATTATAAATATGCAGGTTATCTGCATATTTGAATTATATGCAATTTACTTTCACTTGTCAATATACAATATGAAACTTACCTGCTTATTATAGGAGGGCGGTCTACATGAAATTCGGAGAAAAAATAAAAAATGCCCGCGTCGCAAAAGACATGACGCAGGCGGAACTGGCGCAGGCGGTGGGAGTATCTCTCCGTACAATGGTCAGCTATGAAAACGGAGATTGCTATCCTAAGAAACGCGAGGTATACGGTAAGCTGGCTGCAGCTTTAGGTGTTGAGGTGAATTATCTTCTGACCGAGAACGAGGAGTTTATAAATGCTGCCGGTGAAAAATACGGCTACCGTGGAAAGAAGTATGCTCAACAGCTTGTCACAGAAGTTAGCGGACTGTTTGCCGGCGGCGATATGGACGACGAGGATCTGGACGCCGTTATGAGAGCAATCACTGACTCTTATTGGATAGCCAAGGAGAAAAACAAGAAATATACACCAAAGAGGTACCGTAAAGCCGACAAGGTGTAGTCCGTTATTTGGGACTGCTGCTGTGATAGAATTAGCATGGGGGTGAATTCATTGAACAAGGGGCACATTTATGAATCAGCTGAAAAATATGTCAGACGTTTCGGAACGCGCGATCCTTTTGCCATAGCAGACGGGCTGGGCATCGAGGTTCTGTTACGCAATGACTTCACCAAGCTGAAAGGGCTTTACCGCGTGATTCAGCGCAACCGCTTCATCTTTTTGAATGATAATCTGCCGAAGCAAGTACAGACCTTGGTTTGCGCCCATGAACTCGGACATGACGCACATCATCGGGATCTTGCCGATGATAGTCCGTTCCGTGAATATGTTCTTTATTCCATGAATACGCGCCCGGAGTATGAGGCCAATTTGTTTGCGGCTTCACTGCTTCTCCCAGATGACGAGGTTCATGAGTATGCCCGTGAAGGCTATGACGTTGTCCAGATCGCAGCCATGATGAACACGGATATTAACCTCATGCTGATAAAGATGGGAGATATGAACTCCAGAGGCTATTCTTTCAATACAGCTTATACCCCACGGTCAGATTTCTTAGGCCGATAACCGCCTTTCTGAGGAGGAATACAGACATGGCTGATACTAAAGTCTATGTGCCTGTCGTGGCCGCCTTTGACAAGGACGGTTTATTATTGCCGCTCGAACTGACCTGGAAGGACGGCTGCACATATATCATTGAAAGGATTCTTAACGTCCGGCCAGCGGCGGCAATGAAAGCCAGAGGACAAGGCGACCAGTATACAATCAGCGTCAATGGACAACAAAGCTTTCTGTTTTTTGAGAGAAACGCCTCGATTACCGGAAACAATATCGGACGCTGGTTAGTTGAACGGCGATAAAGATAATATTTACGAAAGCCCTTCTTACACTATGCGAGAGGGGCTTTTATTTGAACGGTATTGTTATGTGCTTTCATTCGGATATCTCAACGATAGTATATCTGAACGCACGTGCATTTAGATTTATTCATTTAATGAAATAATAGTTTTTTGCGTATATTTCCCCTTATTTTGGCTTAAAGTACTAGCAACATCTTAGCCTATAAGGGGATGGATTCTATTGTCTAACGCGCGTGATCAACTTACTTTAGACGGTCTGGACTGTGCTAGCTGTGCCATCAAAATAGAAGATAGCATTAAAAGCATTACAGGAGTACGCGAAGCATCCCTAAACTTCGTGACCAAAACTCTCAAAATTGAAGCCGCGGATTCAGACCAGTTAGATCATGTTTTAACCGAAGCCCAAAAAGTGATTCGAAAACTTGAACCCAAAGTCATCATTAAAAACAAGGAAATCGAAAAATCCACCCAAACCTTGATTTTGGTTGGGCTAACCTGCGCTAACTGTGTCTCCAAAATAGAAAAGGAAGTTAAAAACATTGCGGGAGTCAAAAATTCAATACTGGATTTTGCTACTCAACGACTTACGATCGAAGCAGATAAACATGAACTCAACCGAATAACCGTCGAAGCAGCCCAAGTGGTTCAACGGATTGAGCCCGGGGTAAGAATTAAAGAGAGTCAAGACGCTGTAAAAGTCTCAAGTTTCAAAAATAAAGAGGATGAAGAGAAATCTGATAAACGAAATGAGTTAATCCGGCTTACTCTCGGTGCTGTAATTTTTGCCATTGGTTTAATCTTCCGGTTCACATACTGGGTGGAATTCGCTCTTTATTTTATAAGCTATTTACTGGTCGGATCTGAGGTCTTAACGAATGCTATCCGCAACATTCGTCGAGGTCAAGTTTTTGATGAAAACTTCTTGATGAGTATAGCCACAGTTGGGGCCTTTGCCATCGGTGAATTCCCAGAAGGTGTAGCAGTGATGCTCTTTTATCAGGTTGGAGAATACTTTCAAGATTTAGCTGTAAACCGTTCAAGAAAATCGATCACTGCCCTCATGGATATTCGACCAGATTATGCCAACCTCAAGGTCAATGAGGAAATTACGAAAGTTTCACCAGAGCAAGTCACTAAGGGACAGACCATCATCGTCAAACCCGGTGAACGTGTTCCCTTGGACGGTAAAGTGATTGATGGAATGTCTATGGTCGATACCTCCGCACTTACCGGGGAATCCGTTCCCCGGGAGATTGAGCCCGGTATGGATGTATTAAGCGGCTTCATCAATAAAAACGGATTATTAACAATCGAGGTAACCAAAGAATTTGCAGAATCAACTGTCGCAAAAATCCTGGATTTGGTCGAAAACGCCAGTAGCCGTAAAGCCCCAACGGAAAACTTTATTACCAAATTTGCTCGGTATTATACTCCGGTTGTCGTTATCATCGCTTTACTTATAGCAATTATTCCTCCCCTCGTCTTCCCGGGTGCGACTTTTTACCAATGGCTCTACCGGGCCTTAGTATTTCTGGTTATCTCTTGCCCATGTGCTTTAGTTATTTCGATTCCTTTAGGTTTCTTTGGTGGGATAGGCGGATCATCCAAACAAGGAGTCTTGGTTAAAGGAAGTAATTATCTAGAAGCCCTCAAAAACGCAGAAATTGTAGTTTTTGATAAGACAGGGACTTTAACTAAAGGAGTCTTCAAAGTCACTCAAATAAAACCATCCCAAGATTTCACTGAAGAAAAGCTCTTAGAATTAGCGGTCAAAGCTGAGATTTATTCAAATCATCCGATAGCTGAGTCAATTTTAAAAGCCTATAGTAAACCGGTAAATAAAGAAGACGTACAAAGCTATAACGAAATACCCGGTCATGGTCTAAAAATTCAGAGTAAAGGTGAAGAAATACTTGCTGGCAATGCTAAGTTAATGATCAAGGAGAATATCCCCTATGATGATCCGATCAACGTGCCAGGTACTATCGTCCATGTAGCAACAAACAAGAACTATGCCGGTTATCTAGTAATCTCAGATGAGATTAAAGAGGATTCCCCTACCGCGATCCGATCTCTTAAAGAACTCGGGATTAAAAAAACGGTTATGCTCACTGGCGATGCCCGTTCAGTAGCAGAAAATGTTGGTCAAGAGCTTAATCTTGATGAAGTTCATGCAGAGCTACTTCCTGATCAAAAGATAGAGCGGGTGGAAAGCCTAGAAAAACAAAAATCTCCTCAGGGAAAACTCGTATTTGTAGGGGATGGAGTAAATGATGCACCTGTTCTGGCCCGGGCTGATGTAGGTATTGCGATGGGTGGATTAGGATCTGATGCAGCCATCGAAGCGGCTGATGTGGTAATTATGACCGACGAACCTTCCAAAATAGCTACAGCCGTAAGAATTTCCAGAAAGACCTATAGGATTGTTTGGCAAAATATTATTTTTGCCTTTGGTGTTAAAGTTGTCGTCTTAATTTTAGGAGCGGGTGGACTTGCCACAATGTGGGAGGCCGTTTTCGCCGATGTAGGGGTCTCTCTAATCGCGGTCTTAAATGCCATGCGAGTGATGAAATAGACACTGCTTCTGCTCTACTGCTAATCCCATCAGGGTTGAAAATAGTTGACTACAAACAAACGTTAAGCCAGTCTAAGATTTAAATTGGGATAAACCTTGTATTTTTGTCATCTTTAAATGTCTTTTCGTGAATTAACCGATTTAGCAAATAAGACAAAATAGGCAAGGAATATAGAGCCTGATACGACGAAAATATCTGCCGTATTGAAAATTGGATAGTTAACCAAAGTAAAATCCAAAAAGTCAACTACATAATTTAGTCGCACCCTGTCAGTAAGGTTCCCCAAAGCCCCGGATATAAAAAGGGTGAGGGATATAAGCAATAGATGGTTTTGTGTTTTATAATTCTTAATTAAGTAAACTACTAGAGCTATAGTAACAATAGACGTAATTATGATGAGGAATGCTTGCTTACCTTGTAAAATACTAAATGCCGCTCCAGTATTTTGCCCATAGGTTAAGTGAAATACATTCTTAACGATTGGCAATGTACCTACGGGTTTGAGAAAAGTTTGTGCCAAGTACTTGAACACCTGGTCTACAGTTACTAGCACAGCTATAATAATAAAATAATTCATTTCATACCTCCGATACTACTTGGATAATCGATATCACAAAGGCATAAACCACGAGTCCCAGTAAGGTATTCGTGGTTCATATTTTTATACGTTAACTGAAATAACCGATGCAATGGACCGATCCACAGCAACTTGTGTATATCCAACTTGAAAAACGTACGATAGGAATTTTTGAATGTCCCGGTAGAATTCCCATCGACATATGTCAAAGGAATTATTCTTTTTACAAGATCTTTGCAGTTATCATGATAAAAACTGAATTTTTAAGTCAGATCAATAACTTGGCCGGATAAGAATCGAATGGACCAGAACAATAGCAGCAGGAACAAGGCTACAAACACCGGGAGTAGTCCCATTATCGCTCGCTTTTTACTAGGAGCCCGATGTAACAAGATCGATGTTCCAAGTACCAAGCTCCAGATGAAGCCAATTCCTAGAAGGATAGCTGAGGCCGGCACAACGATATTAAAGAATTCCAGAGAATCGTCTCCCATAGTAATAATAGCCGTGGCCCATTCCATAGGTAGAAAACTATAACCAATAGTAGTGACGACTTCTCTCCAAGAGATACGTGCCAACGCTGAAACCAAATAACTCAAACCGGCATAAACTACCGCCGATAAACCCATAAACAAAGCAAGTGTCAGGAGAAACGGGTTCTGTGGCCATACAATTCCTTGCATTGTCACTGCCATATACATTCCTAACAACGCGGAGATATAAACCGCTTCTCCGAGATCCGGAGCGTAGGGTTTAAAGAGTTCGGCACCGGGAAAACGCAGACCAACCCGCATCCCGCTCCGTTCCTTAGGGCAGTTCTTTACGCAGTTCCAGCACTGGAGACAATGCTGGCTAGATTCTAAACGGTTTGGCGCTAAGAAGACAGGGCATCTCTCTGCGCGTACCACTGGCGCAAGTGGAATTTCCACCCTACCAGTGGCCGCTACTTCTTGGCTCACATCGCTTGATACAGTCAGCGCCCTTCCTTGTAAACAAGTTCGTTCAACGCAAGTCTCACAAGCGGGTTTACGAGGGCGAACACCGAGAACACTTAAACGCGCAATACGAGCCAACCATCCTCCAATCGGACAAACGTATCTGCACCATGTACCCTTCCGGAAAAAGAGACCGATGATCAAAGCGGCAAATACGATTCCCAAGAAGAGATAGGCACCGTAGCGAGCTTCACTCTGAAAATCAAAAACACGTACAAGGATCGTAATCAAAACAAAGGTGCTTGGCAATATCCAGCCCGCCCGCAAATACGGAGTACTGGATGAAGGCCGCCCCCTGAGCCACTCGCCTATTTTACTAGCTCCTTCAGTGAGCAGACGGAGCGGACAAAGGTTGCCACACCAGAAGCGCCCAAGAATAACGGCTGAAATCGAGATTAGAGGTAACCAAATTACCCATACTAAGAAGATAAACAGGTTGTTTTCTGCCTTAGCTCTGAACCACCCCCACTGAAGGTCCCCCTGTCCGGAAAAAGGTCCTACCGGTATCTTCCATAGTGCGATTATGAGCAGCGCTACAAAAATAAATGTTAAAAGGAGCATTGGCAGCTTAGGTATCCACCGGCTGCGTAAGAGGCGGTATACCGGGTGATTGTAATCAGCGCCGATTGCCCGGAAAGGGTGGCCGTATTCCGTGCTGGTCTCTTGTTGCCCTGATGCCCGAAAAAGATACAGGGCAGTAATTAAGTACCCCAGGTAAACAAAGACTTGTAAGAGAGTAGGATTGGAACTGTACCCTAGAACTCCGCTAAGAAGCGCCCCAATAGGTGATGATTCACTTACAATTCGACTGGTATCCCAAGCAGAAATTGTGCCGGGCAACCATCCTGCAGCCTGTAAGTCTGCCGTTGCCTTGCCCAGTATTCCGGACCCAAATGCAATCAGCAAATAGGCTGTCCAAGTAAAGAATTTATGGAGATTCACTCTTAAAAGGCCCCGGAAAAGCAGCGCAGCTAAAAGCAAGGCCATCAAGATCCCCAAAGCCGCGCCTGTAATGACTTGGGCCAACGGTGTTGTGTCAGCCGTTGAGACTAAGAACAAAACCGTTTCAATGCCCTCCCGTAATACGGAAAGAAAAGCCAATATGCCAAGACTCCATGACTGTCCGCTCGAAAGTGCGCTTCCAGCCTTTTCACGCAGTTGATGCTGTAAATCTTTGGCCTGTTCCCCCATCCAAAACACCATGTAAGTTAATAAGGCTACCGCCAGTAAGCCAGATATGCCTTCCACCGAAGTTCCGAAAGTTTTATACGCCTCCCCGAAAATCTGGGCGACTGCCACACTGACTAAGACGGCAACTATTGCGCCACCATAAACCATACTTGCTCCATACTTAGGTCGCGTCTTGTTTACCAATGAGATCAAAATGCCAATAATTAGGACGGCCTCAACTGCTTCGCGCAGTGTCAAGACTAACGCTGTAATCACCACTATTCTCCTCTCTTACTTTGATATTGATAATCATTATCATCATTCTACAATAAAAATACTTCCGTTGCCATCGATTGTCAAGGAAGGATTTATTTTTTTGTCTTGAATTAGCTAGCTACCCCATAACACACACAAAAAAGTAGGACAGGCACCCACATTGTAAGCTGCCGGTCCTACTTCAGGCTCATTTTATTACCAGCCCATGTTACTAGACCAGTTACCGGACATCCGGTTCCCACCCCAGCTATTTCCATTATATCCACTGTTGTTGACACTTCCAGATTTTTGTACATTTTGGCGTTGTTGCATGGCGTTTTGCCATTGTTGCTGCATTGCCGCTTGATTCTGTGGATTCACTCCATATTGCTGCATCATTTGTTGATCCCACTGGATACAGTTGTTGACCATTTGGTTATAAAGAGCGTTTTGGTTTGGAGCAGGGGTTTGGGGAACGGGTTGCTGACTAGCGGGTTGTTGAGGTAGCGGCTGTTGGGGAGCGGGTTGACTTGGTGCTGGTTGCTGAGGAGCAGTTTGTTGTGTACTGCTCTGCGGCGTTTGATTTTGGTTGCCGCTATTTTGGGCCGCGTTTGTGTCAGCAGCCGTTGCAACTGGTGTACTGACTGTCGATGCAGAAGTGGCAGTTGCAGTAGTGTTCGTACTGGTGGTAGCTCCCGTATTAGATCCGGTATTCATGTTCATGACCATCGGATTAGGGTCATTTGTGACCCAGTTAGCGATTTTTTGCTGATAGTCCGTGGAAGTGGCAGCACTGACAACCCCCACTGCCCCGACCACTAAACCAAGTGATAAGGCACTTACCAAGAGCGTGTTTTTAATGTTTTTCAATGTAAAATCATCCTTCCCTTTTTAAACCTGTGATTACGACAATGTTTTAGATCAGTACCATCGCTTAACTTGCAAGCTTGTGTTAACCACTCTCTTCTTTCTTTTGACCACCCCCCGTTTTCATCCAGTTATTCGTTAAGGGTGAATCTTTTTTGAGGGGTAGGTGATATTTTTTTACATTTCCGGCTTTACAAGCATACCGTTATTAAAATGATTCATGGCACCAACAAAATCAACGACCGCCAAGATTTCAATCATCTGTTGTTCCGTAAATCCTGCATCGCGAAGTTGTTTAGCATACATGCTGATGCAAAAGGCACAGTTATTAAGTGTTGAAACCGTAAAAGCAATGGCTAACTTTGTTCTCAAATCCAGAACATCGGAGCCCATCACAGCTTCCATCTTACTCAAAACAAGCTTCAGGTACTTAGGATGGTGAGCCATTGCTCGATATGGTGCAGGTATTTCACCAAACTTTTCCCTCAACTGGCGGAAAATTTCCTGAACTTCCGGGTTAACATTTTCTTCCGATAACAATTCTACATTTGGCATTTAAATATTCCCTCCTTAACCTATTTGAATTAAAATCATCTAAGCCTATGAAGCGTATTTTAACCTGAAATAATCACAAGAAGATTACGGGTTTTTAACAATTTTGTTAAATAGTAAAAAACAATCCCCCTGTGCTTAACCTTTAATTAATAAAAACGGCTATCCATTATCGGACAGCCGCCCTATTTGAATAAAATATAGTTACCGTAGCAATTCTTTCTTACGCTTTTGATATTCTTCCAAATCAATCTCACCACGGGCATAACGTTCATGTAAAATATCCAAGGCCTCATCTTGTCCGATGAACCTACGCATAGGAATCCGAGAACCTATCCGCCGAAATAAATATACCAAAAATCCAATTAATGCTATCCAAAAAAGCAATTGGATTCCCATCCCAAGTATCCCCATCCCCCAAAATCCGCTGCCAAAGAATGGGCCACAGCCCCAACCGCCAAACATAAATCACTCCTCCTTTCCGTGAACTTTCCATTAATAAAGCAATACTAAAGCAAACGGGAGATATCGACATACTGCACAAGAGTTTAGAGGACCGGTGTTAAAGGGATTACGATGAAAACAAGACTCCATTTTAGGGAGTCTTATTGAGGCAAGTAAGTTTTACCAGCACCCCCAGCCGGACTGCCACATGTTCCCACCGTTCCAGCGGTTATTTCCCGGATAGTTAAACCAATCGTAATCCCGCCAATAATTGGGGTTCGTCGGTCCATACCAGTATCCATAAACAGGGGCATAAGAAGGACCTTGCTGCCCAGGTTGCTGTGTATTCGGCCCAGGCTGTTGTGTATTCGGCACAGGTTGATTTGGATCTGCTTGTTGTGTCGTCCAGTATATTTGCGGAGAGACTGGCGATGCCAAGACTTTGGCGGTAGGTACCCCTACGGTAAGTAAAGCAACAACTCCCAGAAGTACTAGGACTATTTTGGATAACTTCACTCTGTTCCCTCCTTTCAACATTATTAAGCAAAGAATAAACTTGTCATTTTACGCCCACGTCACAGATTCTTAACATTTTTGTTAAAGTAGGCTGCAGGGCCGTACGTCTGGGAGAAATCCTACTTTAAGTTGATAATTGCTGGTTATTGACTAGCCCCAATGACCATGATTTGAGTTCACTAGCTAGAATTTCCTCTATCTCGTCATCAACATCCATGAGCATGGTTAACAATTTTACTCGATTCTTGTTCTCTTTCCCTAACGTCATAATGATTCTTTCTCTTTCCACACGTAAAATCTCTAACCTGTTCATAGTAGATCCCTCCTTGACTGTAACGAATGTTTGATTCATCCTTTTATTTTGTTGTAACTGGTCGCAAAGATAGCGTGTGCGGCAAAATCGACCCACACCATGATTATCACATAATGGACATTGCTTCATGAGAATCGTACCTCTTTATCGAATCTTTTGTGAGGCTTCTTTTCCAGCGGTTAAAAATCTTCTGTCAAGTTGCTTAAGCCCGCTCAAAAAAGAATGGGCATAAGAATAGTAAAATCCTTTGCTCAACGCGACCGAACGAACTTTTCCATCCTCACGTTTACGAAATAGGACCATTCCACCTGCACACATTTTTACAACCTCCTATTATCAGAAAATTAAAACCAAAGCGTCTGAATCTGAGACCAACAGTTATTCCTGACTCATTAAATAGATTCTGTTCACTAAGCCATTCGTTTAAGTTTGATTATTTTTGGGGGGTATGCCACCTTGCTCAAGCTCAAGCTTTTTTTCTTCCGTAAGGAAATAGTTTTTAAAATTACTTTGTCGTCCAATAGCGTCGTGTCCCTGCGCGGCAGCGGCACACACACCAGCGATTGATTTAAATCCATCAGCATCTTAATTGCTTCATTGACCTCTTGCCCATTATCCGTTATTGTTTGCGCATAGCGCTGGGCTGCCAAAACTGTAACTTGATGGATTGCCGAGCGTACAGCCGTCAGTTGCAGTAGAATCTCTTTAAAGGGTCGTTCTTCCTCAATCATTCTTTCTACTGCAGCAAAGTGCCCGCGTATGATCTTTACCCGGTTTAGAATTTGTTTTTGGTCTGTTGATTTAACTTTTTCCATAGGCTCTATCCTCCCATCTTATAATTAAAAACTCAAGGTACTGTTCAAAACCTACACCGCGATCGGCGGTTGAGTTATGCCTTATGCTTATACTATTTGCTATTTTAAAGAAAGAGTTTCACGGCAAAGTTACAGGTTTTTAAATTATTTGTTATAAATCTCTTAGTTTAAAGTTATTGTGATCATTCTAATCATTAATAGAAACCTGCGTAGCTTCTGTACTTGCTGCTCTTTTTGCTTATGTAACACAAAAGAAACAATAATGTGACAATGTTGTAACATTCTATACCTATAATGGGTATCGAATGTTTTTTTCTACCCTTCAAATATGCTTCAGTGTTACGAATGACTATTAAGCGGAGTGATTAAGGTGCAGGAACAGGTTTTGAGAGATACCTTAATATCAGCCAAGAGCGGGGATGCTCTCGCACGAGAGGAACTTATAAAATCTCATAAAATATTTATAATTAGGGTAAGCTCCAAGGTCTGCAACCGCTATTTAACCTGGAATAACGATGATGAGCTAAGTATTGCCCTTATAGCCTTTAATGAAGCGATCGACAACTTCGACCTGCATGGAGGAGCTTCTTTTTACAGTTTTGTTCAAATGGTGATCCGAAGAAGATTAGTGGATTACTTCCGCAAAGAAGGCAAACATCAGCATCTTGCCCTCTCGCCCATGAATCCCGAGGATGAAGAATTGAGTCGCTATGATATGAATATCTCCCAAGAGCAATATCAAGAGGAACAAAATAATACTCAATTTGCTGAAGTTATCGAGAATTATGTCCGGGTTCTCAGTGAATATGGGGTAAACTTAGATGACTTGGTTAAGGTTTCTCCCAAGCATCGGGACAGTAAACAAACTCTCATTCGTGTGTCTCTGACTCTGGTTCACTACCCTCACTTACTGTCCCATCTAAAAAAACAAAAGCTCCTCCCGATTAAGGAGCTTGAACTCTTGACAGGGATCAAACGCAAGGTCTTAGAAAAGGGAAGAAAATATATCATCGCTCTCGTTTTAATCCTTTCGGAACCTGAATTTTATGCCCTCAAAACCTTCTTACAAATCAGTTCAGAACTTACGGAATAAGGTGGTCGCGAGATGAAAAAGAGTCAAGGAATCGTTATGAGGACATCCAAAAAAACGACGGTTATCTTAACGGAAAAAGGAGACTTTCTGGAAGTTCCTACACCCAAAGCTCTCCCGAAGGTAGGGGATACGATTCAAGTCGATCTCAAACCTAAACAAACCCCGCTTCACTATCGATCTTGGTCCAAGTACACTGCATCAGCAGCCGCCTTGTTGCTTGTCATCAGTCTCACGGCGTTCTATGTTTTTGCCCTTCCCAACATGGCCGTCGCATCGGTTGCACTTGATATGGATCAAAGTAATGTGGATAAGAGCATAGAACTTCTTGTGAATAAAGACGGAAAAGTCATCGAAGTACGCGATATGAACGGTAGGACTTACACGCTTGATAAACGAACTCTCACAGGTCAAGATGCTTACCAAGCTATCGATCTCATCATTGAAAGTGCTGCAAAAGAGGGCAACTTAAAGGAATCTGACAACCTTGTTTTCGCTCGAATTATTCCATTGTCTAAATGGATGGATAGTAATCTCGATCGCGAAACCTTAAAGAATTCGATCCAAAATGAAATGTCGCGACTCAATCTCCACGGGAACTTGGTTGTTGGGGAATCTGACGAAAAAGTTCGTCAAGAAGCCCTCAATCATGGTATGTCTGTGAATAACCATTTGATTTATGAGCGTTGCCAAGAAAAAGGTATTGATCTTCCTCCTGAAGCGATCCAGGGCGGTAACCTTCAAAAAGCGCTCTCTAATGCCCAAACCAATGTAATGAGTCTTTTTCCAGAAGAGAGTATTGAAATCAAGTCACCTCAAAAACCGGGAGGAAATGAAACCCATGATCAAGAACACTCCGAACCTTGGAAGCCGGATTCGAATTCACCTGAGGAGAATCATATAAATCCATCGATGATGGGGCCAAGCAAACAAAACACTTCACCCATGAATGTGAACGGACAATCGAGTAATACAAACAATTCAGTAAATCCTCCCTCCATGAACATGAACGCACCCCCATCCATGCCTGAAAATCCCTCTCAACAAGAGAACCCAATGACTAATTCGCATTCTACAGACGATAACCAAAGCAGAGACTGGAATTCCGAGACAGGACATGATCGTGAGTATCAATCTTCCAAGCCTATGAACTCCTGGCAAGATTCTCCCTCCACTCAGGAATCGAATCAGGGCAGCTATCGTTCCTGGTAAACACGTAAAGGAGAAGGCGAGCATCATCTCGACCTTCTCCTTTACTTTGAATTAGCTATTTCCACCTAAACCAGCTATTCCGCTAACGGTAAATAGACGCTAAACATTGCCCCCTTTCCTAATTCACTTTCTGCTACAACCTTCCCATGATGCATTTCAATTATCTTCTTCACAATCGAAAGTCCTAAGCCGGTCCCGGTTCCTCGCCTAGATCTGGACTTGTCGACTTTGTAAAATCTTTCCCAGATATTTTCGAGCTCTTCGTGAGGGATCCCCGGACCCGAGTCCTTTACCGCGATGAAGGCCCAGTCTTTTTCTAGACCAAGTTGAATTCTCACCTTCCCGCCGGATTCAGAGTGCTTTATCGCATTATCCACTAAATTCGTAAGAACTTGTTTCAGTCGATCACTATTGCCCCAAATCGTAACCTGTTGCTCCGGTATAATAACCTCTAATTGAATCTCTCTCGATTCAGCCAATTGCTTTAATCGCTCGATTGAAATCTGAACGAGCTTATTCAAAACAACATAATCCATCTCATCAAAGGTTTCGACAGCTTCTAATCCTTTGAGATCGAGCAAATCATCAACGAGGCGTCTAAGCCTTTCCGTTTCATCGATGATCAGTTTTAAGTAGTGCTGCTCTTGTTCTTTAGACTTCACTAATCCGTCTAAAACTGCCTCTGAAAACCCTTGGATCACGGTTAATGGAGTACGCAATTCATGAGAAACATCCGATAGGAGTTCCTGACGCAAGCGATCATAACGCTCAATCTCTTCAATTTTTTCCTTAAGTTCGGCGGACATGACGTTAAAGGAATGTGCTAGACGTCCGACCTCATCTTCCGAGGTGACTTCAATTTGTCGGCCAAAATCCCCTTCCGCGATATGTTTCGCTGTATCCTCCATTTTAATGAGAGGCCGAATGAGCTTTCTGGAAATGAACATACTGAGTATGGTTGCTAATATAATTCCAATCAGTGCTCCAATGAATGCAATCCATAATAAGCTTTGAACATGTTGCCTAATCGATGATAACGGGCTACTGATAATTACTGTTCCTATAACTTGGTTTTGGCCTTTTAATGGAACGCCAACGAGAAAGGTTTCATCCGTTACTCCCGGAAGCTTTCCGGAGTAAACCACATTATTTCCGCTTAGGATTTTTCCTTTAAAAGCTGGCTCCAGAAGAATCCGTTTTAGGGGTACGCTTATTGGCTGACCCAATAACTGCCCTCCGTCAAGATTCACTATGGCGATATCCGCATTTAAGAATTTTCCAAGAATCTGAAACCTTTCATTGATAAGCGTACTCTCATCCGCTTTATAAGTATTGTATATTGTAACAACTTCTTCAGCCTCATAGATATAAAACTTGGCCTGCTGATTATAAATTAAGGTCCTAATCTGTTGAGCTTGAATTAGAATTGAAAATAAAAAGACACCCAAAACTAAACCAACAATCGTCAGCCAAAGTTTAAGGATAAGGCTTTTTTTTAATGACCATTGAATTCGAATCTGTACCCCACTCCTCTAACGGTTTGAATAAAATCACTGAAACCCACTTGACTTTCAAATTTCGAGCGTAAACGGTTGATATGTGTATCGACTGTCCTCGAATCTCCGCAATAGTCGTACTCCCAGACCGTGTTAAGTAACTGGTCCCGGGTAAATATCCGATTTGGATTCTTGGCTAAAACTAAGAGTAAATCAAACTCTTTCGTTGTCAGTTTCGCCTCTGTTCCCTCCACGATCACCTCGCGGGTGATCTGATTGATCGTAAAACCAGGGTATGTAATAAGATGTTCTTTCGTCTGTTCTCCTTCTAGTCTTCGTAGAACTGCTTTTACTCGTGCACTGAGTTCCCTTGGACTGAACGGTTTTACTACATAGTCATCGGCTCCTAAATCAAACCCGAGTACCCGATCATTTTCTTCTCCTTTAGCAGTTAACATGATAATTGGAATTTGAGTCTCTTTCCTCAAGATTTTGCATACGGTCCACCCATCTAAACCCGGCATCATCAAATCTAAGATAACAAGGTCGAATGCGCCATTGCGAACCTTCTCTAAAGCACGATTTCCATTTTCAGACTCTTCAATTTCATAACCCTCGGCTTCAAGGTATAGGCGAACAATCTCTCGTATCCGTTCATCATCATCTGCCACCAAAATTCTCATATCCAACCACTTCCTCCTCAGAAAAATAATCGAGTGTTAACTAAATATTGGGTTCAAACCTCTTCAATCTTCTGCTTCAAGTTGCAACGTCACGTGGTTAATTACGAAACGTTCCTGAAGGTTAATGCATTAAAAAAGCGGCTTTAGGCACAGTATTTATCATCAAATCCGAGATTATACCATTTAACTAGCTTCTACCAACACCAATCATCGTTTCTGTCATTCTCACATTGATCCTTAGGGAGAGTATACCAATCAAATTGAGGATTGTAATTCGGTTTCATTGGACTATACCACATCCCCCCTCCCCCAGCTCCATTTTCCACATTGGAGGATGGTTGAGAATTATTTTTAGTGACGGGTTCACTGGGCTGGGCAGCGGGTAGACTTTGAGTCCAAACCGAGGGGCGTAGCATCGCTATGGCCTTAGGGATGAACATCCCACTCAAAAAGGCCATGACTACGACTAAGATGACAATGATTTTACTTTTCATCCGGCTCCCCTCCGACTAACCCAGTTCTCTTTTCCTATACATTTTCCCATAACTCTCTTTACTGCTCCATCTGGGAAAATCGTGAATAGTTGTACTCCCCTTTCTCCATCTGTCCACTCATGGTAGCACTCTGAGCAGTAATATCGATCACGCCCAATCTTTCCGATTTGACGCCCCTTGCATAACACACAACTTCTCATAAAACTTCGACCCCTCGTCTATTGGACATTACTTATGCCATCTTATCAAAAACATATTTCCCTCTCTTTGTATAGTCCCTCTAATGGAATATGTTAATTATAGGTTTTTTTTATTACAATAATCTAACATGAATTTAACAAATTTGTTAAAAACCCCGTACCACTCAATCGTGATACGGGGTGACTATTTTAGAGTTATTGATACTCATTCGTCGATATGCTCTAGCCCCTGGCGGTAAAGCTCTTGCACGTGATTATCCTGGAGGGAATAATACACCATTTTCCCATCCCGCCGGTATTTCACAAGATTACTATTACGAAGAACTCTCAGTTGATGAGAGGTAGCAGACTGACTTAAGTCTAGAAGCTCAGCCAAATCACAAACACAGAATTCCGACTTAGCGAGTGCATCCATTATTCGTATACGTGTAGGATCTCCAAGCGTCTTAAATAAATCGGCAAGTTCAGTTGCTCGATCTAGACTTAAGATTTGATCAGAATACGTGCGAACCACATCCGGATGAACGCAGACAATATCACAGATTAGGTTTTCACTATCATTATTATGCTTATTAGACATCATCGTAAGATTCACCTCATAATGCTAATACCTGCTGATTAGTAATATAACAGTAAATCTCTATTCTTACAAGCGGATTACAGGCCAAGAAAAAAATCCGGCACAAACATTGCCTAAAATAAGTTTTTAACGTGCTGTTAATTCTTTCATCTGAGTGTTAGTATGAGCTTCTCCCTTTTCCGGGTTAGAATAGCGCCTTACGCGTGTTGCGTTTAATATAGCGAGCAAGGCTACCCCAACATCTGCAAAGACAGCTTCCCACATATTGGCTACACCAAACATCCCTAACACGATGAATCCAAGTTTAATTACTAATGCAAAACCGATATTCTGCCAAATAATTTTCTTCGTGAAACGGGCAATATCGATTGCACTAACCAGTTTACTCGGTTGATCTTCCATGAGAACAACGTCTGCTGCTTCAATCGCCGCATCTGATCCTAAGCCTCCCATAGCGACTCCAATATCGGCTCGGGTTAATACCGGTGCATCGTTAATTCCATCTCCAACAAAGACAACCTTACCTTTTCCATTTTCTTTCTGCAAATATTTTTCAAGCCAAGTGACCTTCTCTTCCGGAAGTAAATCGGCATGATACTCTTTAATTCCTAACTGCTCAGATACAGCCTTCGCAACGGTACTATGGTCACCTGTCAGCATCACTGTGGTAATTCCTGCTTGATTTAAGTTGGCAACTGCTTCTTTGGCTCCCTCTTTTGCCCGATCCGAAATAAGAAGATTACCTATATATTTGCCATCGACCGCGATATAAACTTGAGTACCCACTTCATTTATTTTCAATTCCGGAACCAAAATTGAATTCTGGAGCAAAAGGTCTTTCTTCCCTGCGAAAACTGCTTTTCCATTTAATACGGCACGAATTCCTTTTCCACTGATTTCTTCATAACTTGCGATAGAAGCCGTGTCAATCTCTTTACCCCATCGATCCCGAATCGATTTTGCAATGGGATGACTGGAGTGGGCTTCAACGGTGGCAGCTATTTCGAGAAGTTGCTCTTCTGTGTATTCATTCATCGCTTCAATCTTATTGACTTCAAACACCCCTTGAGTGAGTGTACCTGTCTTATCAAATATCACAGTACGAACATCAGTTAAAGCTTCTAAATAATTAGCTCCCTTCACTAAAATCCCGTGACGCGATGCGCCACCGATTCCCCCAAAATAACCGAGAGGTACAGATATCACCAGTGCACAAGGACAAGAGATAACCAGGATCGTCATGGCACGATAGAGCCACTCCCTAAAATCGCCTCCCATAAAGAACGGCGGAATCAGTGCAATCCCTAAAGCAACAACAACAATGGCCGGCGTGTAGTACCGAGCAAACGTCGTAATGAACTTCTCCGTCTTTGCCTTACGTGTACTAGCGTTCTCCACAAGGTCAAGGATTTTCTGAACCGAGGAGTCTGCAAACTCCTTGGTGACTCTAACCGTAAGAACACCCGAAGTGTTGATCATACCCGCGAGAACTGTATCTCCAACTTCGACTTTTCGAGGTACGGATTCACCCGTTAAAGCCGAAGTATCTACGAATGAGGTTCCATGAACAATTTCGCCATCCAACGGAACCTTTTCTCCAGGTCGAATTAAAATCTGTTGCCCGATATGAACCTCTTCAGGGTCAACTTTTTTTACATCTAATTGATTCACTAGGTTAGCGTAGTCTGGACGAATATTCAGCACCGCTTGAATCGAACGGCGTGAACGATTCACGGCACGATCTTCGAAATACTCTCCTACGGAATAGAAGAGCATGACACCTACAGCTTCAGGAAGCTCGTGAATGGCAATGGCTCCAATCGTAGCTAGGGCCATTAAGAAGTTTTCATCGAAAATTGATCCACGAATAATGTTTCGGAATGCTTTCTCTAAAACTTCACGTCCGACCAATAAATAGGCCGCTAAATATACAAGATACTCAAGAATTTCGAACGAAGTATTGTGCCATTTTGATCCGAATATCAATCCTATAGCAAAGAGAATACCTGCAATCAAAATTGTTGTTAATTTTTGACGCGTTTCTTTTGCTTCCTTTTCTTCGTTCTCAACAGGACTCTTCGATTTACTTCTTTCAATCGGAACGAGTTTAACCCCTGGCTCAATCCTCTCCATGATCTCTTGCGCCTGACTCATCATCGAAGGAGGCAAGTAAACGGTTTTCGTCGCATAGTTAATCGCTGTTTCTCCGATTCCTTCCGTAGCACTGAGCGCCCGCTCCATTTTCGCAGAGCAGTTCGCGCAAAACTCCCCTTCAATACGGTATTGAAGTTTGTCTGAGGAACTAGCAGACTTTTTCTCATTCGCTTCGACAAGTTTAACTCCCGGTTCGATTTTCTCAATGATAGTTTGGGCCTGGTTAACCATTGAAGGAGGTAAGAAAACCGTTTTCATCGCATAATTGATGCTCGTCTCCCCAATTCCTTCGGTTGAACTCAATGCTCTTTCCATCTTTGCCGAACAATTCGCACAGAATTCGCCTTCGATTCTGAATTTCACACGTTCCTCAGATCGATTAAAATTTTTATCTACCATTTCTTTCCCTCCAAACATCTTTTGTATTTCTCTTATCTATTGCGGCCTCAATTCGATATATGAATATCTGTTCATATGTAGTATATCAAAAGAATTCAGTTTCTACAAGATTGTTTTTAGTATCACTCGCAACTTATCCTGTAAATTTATCACCGTCTATCAATCAGTAGTTTAACCAATCATTCGCTAATGCTTCACTTAAATTTGCTGACATATCTACTTTTTATAGCCTATTCTCTTTGTTTTTTCTTCCTTCAAACCCCTCAGAAACCCTCCTCATGAATAAACCTTGTCTCCTTGTCTCCTTGGCTAATGCTTCCGTGTTGTTACGGCACGAGGACATTAACCTTTGCAGATAAAACTGCCTGACATACAAAAACGGCTCTAATGAGCCGTTTTTTCTAACGAGATATATATTCTTTACCAGCAACCACCGTAATAACCACCAGCATTTGCTCCCCAGCCTCCGTAGTAGCCCGGTCCATATCCTAAACCTGGGCCATAACCTTGAGCAGGCGCTGCAGAACCAAACTTCTGGGCATATTGTTGCCTATACTGTTCTGAGAGGTCTATGTTAGCCTTAGTTGAATCCGCTTGAGCCTTAGTAATTTCTCCAGCCTCAGCGTATTTATCAACGATCTGTTTCTGCAACTCTACAATCTGCTTGTTCAAAGCATCAATTTCTGTTTTCTGCTGATCTGTTACTGCAGCATATGTAGGAACTGCAACCATAGCTAGGATAAAGACAGACGCAAGAATTAGAATGAATTTTTTCCTTTTCATAAGAAGTGCCCCCTTTATATTTGTTAGCTATAGTTTACATGAAGAATTTTACAGATTGGTGACGGGATTTTAACATTTTTGTAACATTGAGAGCACCGATAATAGCACTTTTAATATGGCACTCATTCAGCCAGCGGTAGGTAAACCGTAAAAATTGACCCCAAACCCAATCGGCTGTCCGCCGAAACCTTCCCGCCATGCTTCTCCACAATCTGCTTGACAACAGATACTATAAAACCGTCTGCCTCCAAATAGAGCCTCACAATTTCCCGAATTCGTTCGTTATCATCCGCGATCAACACGTTATTCCGCATATGAGTTCCCTCACTCGTCCAGGTCTGGTTAAAAACAACTCCGCTCAGATTAATCGTGCCAGTAAGTTCCAGACCCACTGTTCCCGTCGCTCATACCATTTGCAGGATACCAACTATAGGACGGGCGAAAGTCTGGACCCATCTGTCTGCACCAATAACCCGGACCGCTCGGGTTCCCTGGGGTAGCCGTACCCGGTGTTGGTGTTACCACTTTGGGAGAAACCGACTGAATAGAGGCAGGCTGATTAATTGAAGCAGGAGGAGCAGTTGAAGAAACATCTGGCTAAACTGGAGTGATTGACTGAGACGGAGTAGATGGAGAAACTGAAGCAGGTGAAGTCAAGGCGGGTTCAGAACCAGGAGAGTTTGATGGTGCTGGTGTCGAAGATACGAGAGCAGCCGGGGATTTTTTCGATGTCAAAGCCTGATCCTGTGCTGTGTTGGCTGGCCAAGATTGTTCCCATGGGGCCGGTGCGGCAATAGCCCTTACAATGGAAATACCAACAACCGCAAATACGGCAAGGCCGCAGATAACAAGCACATTTTTTAGTTTTCTCACAAATTCTCAACTCCTAGACTAAAATGCAATTATTCTTGACTGTTTTCTAACACCTATTATACCCCTAAGCTAAAGTTGTGGCTGCATGAGGATTCTAAACATTTTTGTTACATAAGAAAATCAGACAATACTGGTGAGACATGCAAGCTAGTTATTTCAGAAAAAAGACAAAGGTGATTTTTTCAGTAAACACCTTTGTCAATTCTTTTCTTTATCGACAAGTTACTTTTCTTTTGTATTACTACAAATAACTTTACTCTTGCTGAATACCACAATTGGAGCAAAACTTTGCTCCGATCGGTACAGCGCTTTGACACTTGACACAGCGCCTTTCCCTTTCCCTTCCCATTGCCGTTCCACACTGGATACAGAAAAGCGCTTCGGGCTTGCCCGGACTACCACAGTTCGGGCAATATTCGGCTAATGTATTATAACCTTCTTCACCAACGTTCAAGCTTTCATTAGAATAGTGGTTGTACCGATCCTCTCTTTCATGGTGTGAGTCGTGATGACCACCGTGATGTCCACCCTGATGGCGGAAAAGTCCCTCCAACAAATGATCAAAGCCCAATTTAATTCCTCCCTCAATAAATTTCTCGCTAATTCTTGCATTTTTTGACTTTCGCCTTACAAATTTCATCTCATATATTATGGTTATCCACTGTGTCCAAAAGTACATATGAGTTGCCTAAAAATGAAGACATGTCACCGTGAAAATACCCCCCTTCCCTAGTAAAGGTTGCTGACCGCTCCTTGTTTGGTCGCCTTTGAGCCGTTTACTTAGCTGAACTTCCACTCAAAACATTGATTATTTTTTTCTCACTAACATTGCCCGTTTGAGGTGCCAAATAGGTTCTGATCCTGGTTGCATTGAGGATAGCCAGTAAAGCCACACCTACATCGGCAAAAACTGCCTCCCACATATTTGCCACGCCGAAGGCTCCCAGGATGATAAACCCAAGCTTAATTACCATAGCAAGAACGACGCACCATGATATGTTGGCCAATTTGCACATCTTCCGGATCGACCTTGACCACATCTAACTGGTTAATCAGGTTCGCATAATCCGGCCTGATATCCATTAAATCTTGTATGGAACGACGGGAACGGTCAACGGCCCGCGCCTGAATATATTCACCGACAGAATAAAACAACATAACGCCAACGGCTTCGGATAACTGGTGAATCGCAATAGCGCCAATGGTTGCTAAAGCCATCAGGAAATTTTCATCAAACACCGAACCTCTGAGAATATTTCTAAAAGCCGTGCTCAGCACTTCATAACCGACCAACACATAAGCCGACAGGTAAACAACGTACTCGATCGGTTCTAATGAGGTGCCATGCCACTTAGAACCGAAAAGCAAGCCAATAGCCAAAAGGATGGCGGCAATGATAATGCCCGTTAGCTTTCCGCCAAGCAGAGACTTCTCAGGTTGCTGGTTGCTGCTCTTGTCTCTTTGGTTTTCCACGGCTACCAGTTTTGAAGAGATCGGCGAGATGATTGGCTTGAGCAGAAGTTATAATCTGATTGACGTAAGTGCTGATTAGATCAGAGTGAACACATTGCACTTCGCAAACTGGGTTTTGCTCTATGTCCTTAGGATTTTCTAGTTTCATAAGTTCCACCTCAATTTTATATATGAATATTTGTTCATATGTTAGTATATCAAATAAGATTATTCTTGACAACATTTTTCCCTTCTCCAAGCTTGAACTTTTTTCTCCATCCAAGATACGAAAAACCGTATAATAATGTCGATTCAAACTGACACTATATCTATGCATAAATGGCAAATCTTCTAAAGAAAAAACTAACAGCAAATAAAAGCCCCCCGGCGCAGAAACACAAGCACGTTTGTGCCGCACCGGTGGGGCTAAATGGAGGTTAAATGAACGGAAATTGGTTATCAATTATTCCTGCCTTAATAACGTTAGGAACCGCTATCCTAACTAAACGGATCATCCCTTCTCTTTCATTTGGGCTCATAGCCGGAGGAATCCTGGTTACGGGCAACCTATTTTCAGGTATATTCAAAACATCCGACTACATCATAGAAGCATTTTCAAGCCCTGAAAACGCATACATCATCTTGTTTCTCTTTTTATTAGGTGCACTTACTGAAATCTTTAAAGTTGCAGGCGGGATTAAAGGTTTTTCTTCTCTGGCAAGTCGTTGGGTGAAAAATGAGAGAGGTGCCCTCCTCTCCGTCTGGGCTGTTACCCCTGTTACTTTTTTGGACTGTTGTTTCCACGTCATCGCGACGGGAACCGTTTCCAATCCCCTCATTGAAAAAGTCAATGGCTCCAAAGAAAAGCTAGCTTTAGTGATTAACGTGACCTCATCTCAACTCATTGTTTTAATCCCAGTAGCTACCACCTACGTCGGTTATATTCTTGGAGTCATTGCATCCGGTATGAAAAAAGCCGGAATGCCCGGCTCAGCCTACACGCTGTATCTTAAAAGTATTCCCTATAACTTTTTTTCCATAGGTATGATTATCATCAGTTTCCTAATAATCTTCCTTGGTCTTGGATTCGGTCGCTGGCGTTTCAGCAGTGGTGGGAAATTGTCAGGCGGAGTTCATAATAGTCATGAAGCGCACGAAGAGTCAGAATTTGAGCAGAAGTTTCCCCCGCGAGCAAGCAATCTCTTCATCCCTTTAGTCCTTTTAATCAGCCTGATTGTTTTTCTTTTTTGGTACACCGGACAAGGCAAAGGAAGAAGCTTCCTCGAAGCGCTTATAAACGCCCAGTTTGAAAAGTCTATTTTTATCGCGACTTTTGTAACGCTAATTTTAACAACTCTTTTGTATGTTCTGCAGAAAGTCCCGCTATCTCAGATTGAGAGTTTCTTTTTAGCCGGAGGAACGGAACTTCTCCCTCCCATCGTCATTCTCATCCTAAGCTGGTCTTTATCCAGTGCTACTCAAGATTTAGGATTTATAGAGTTTATCTCCCGTACCGTAGGAGCGACAGTCCCGAAACTCTTCATCCCGGCGATTGTATTTCTTATTGGAGCCTTTACTTCCTACTTTATCGGATCGTCTTGGGCCACATGGGCTTTAATCATGCCGCTGGGCCTTCAACTGGCTTTTAGCTCCGGAGTGAATATTCCCCTCATTGTAGGTGCAGTGTTGGCTGGAGGCTCAGTGGGAGACACCGTCTCCCCTCTTGGCGAGACACCTATTTTAACAGCCTCTGTCACAGAAGTAAGCATTATCGATCACGTTCAGACCACTTTACCTTATGCTTTAGTGGTAATCGGACTTTCGACTATACTTTTTATAGTTACTCAAGCTTTGTTAGGATAATATAGCCAAAGTATGGATAACTCACGGTAACAAGGAATTGTTACCTATCAATGTGGATGGGGATGGTCTTCAATGGCGTGGTGCCCACAACATTATCGACACACCAACTAAACAAATAGCAGTCCCTATCCAATCGTATGTATCAGGTACTTTCTTATCAATTCCCCAGCCCCATAAGACTGCAAGAAAAACGAAAACTCCTCCATAGGCTGCATAAACTCTGCCAAAGTTCGGGAATTTCTGCAAGGTGGGTATGACGCCGTAAAGAATGAGGATTAGTCCTCCTAGAATCCCATACCAAAATGGCTTTGCTTCCCTCAGCCAAAGCCAGACTAAGTAACCTCCCCCTATTTCGGCTAAACCAGCGAGAATAAATAGTATAATTGCGTTAAACACGAATTAACCCTCCTTAGTAATTGACTCTAAAAGGCGTTTTATGTTACCGATGCAACAAGAACCCTCTGGGTTATTTACCTCACAGCCACAACGACCTGCCTTTGTATGTACGATTATCTCCTCTAAGGCAGTAGTTCTGCCCGTTTCCTCAAATTCTTGTATCACTCTTTTCTTAGTCCATCCGAAACAGTAACAAACTGGGCAGTCTTCGTCATCACTTTTTGTGTATACTTCAACTTTCATGTCTTTCGTTTCAAATACATCCTGTTTTTCGCTGAAAATAAACAACGGAACATGCTCTGTTGGTACACATTTTGTAAGAAACTGAAGGTTCTAGTTGGCTAATGCATTTGGCACTAACAGGCTTTTTAAAGTAATTATCTTCATCGGTCTGCCCTTATCGCCGCACTCCGGGCAACTATACCCAAAGTCAAATTTTATTGGTTCAATTTGAATAGCACAACAGTCCTCCATTTTTTCTCACCATCTTCCCAAATAATTGTATTTATTATATCACATCTCCTTTTTGTTCTCACTTATGAAAAACCATGAAGGGAATAATCTTGACATGCTGTAAAGCCTGTATAGAAAGCGGTTATAATGACATGCCTCTGGAAAGCCGTATTTATACATCAAATCATCTCGTGCCTCGCAAAATCCTGCGTGGTCATAACATACTCCTGTTTTACATATATAAAATTCACTGGTGTGTATATGATATTGTTCATGTTCTTTTTCTGGCGTTATATATTCTTAGAGTGATAGGTTCGCCTTCTCAGTTCATCATGGACCCTTCCATAGTCCATTGATAGGGCTGACCTTCCCCTTGGCGGGGAAGGTCATTTTTTAACCAATTAGCTGGAATTAGGTTGCGCTAAATAGGGGTTGCTGAACAACCTCATAAATTTTAATTCATCACAGGTATAGACAGTTTAAGTAAATCCTGCATCCTTCTTAAAAAGAAAACGTAAAAAGGGTAAAAAAGAACTCTGAGCCGATGCTCCAAGTTCATGACAATGAATTGCAGCATAATCACACTCTCAACCGTCTCTTTCAAACGTGCCATAATTCGGCCTAGACCGTATCTTCGCTTACCTACTCCAAATCCACCTTCGACAGCGTTGCGTTCACTCATGTCTTGGATTTCAAGTCGTTCTGTTTTCTTTGTTTCATCGACTTTTCGCCGTCCCAAAGCTGGACCACTCAGGCGAATGCCCTTCTTCTTGCAGAATGCTCGGTTGTCGCGATTCCGGTAGATTTGATCCGCTAAAATGGCTTCTGGATAATAGCCAAAGCGTTTCTTGTAATCTTCAACCGCTTGCTCCAAGTTAACACTTTCATTGAAGGGGTCCCAACTGAGTTCATCCACATACATATAGCCGTCAACCATACTGATTGCTACTTTGGCACCAAATTCCGTAGATGCCTTGGCTTTACCCCTTACGATCGGACGAATATGGGATTGGCTGATGCTCACGATCCGATCATCTATTTGATGACTCTTCAAGGTGTACATGGTGCGCTGTTGTTGGTAAAGGGTGCGAATTGTTTCTAGGTTTTTGCATTGACGTCGACTTAAGTGACCATGCCCTTCTAGGCTGAGTAGAGAGTCAATCGTTTTCAGGTTTCTTCCCACATATCCGAGCTGTTTGCCGATGGCCTTGCGAATGGTCTTCGTTTGAGGTTTACGCTGTTTTGCAACCGTGAGGTATTGTTTACGAGCCTTTTTACGGTAAGTGCGTGGTTTTTTCTTGAGTCCTAGATTTACATGGTGCAGAGCATCGATGATCGCTTCCGTCTTTTCTCTAGCTTCATTTAACAAAGAGAGATCCGTTGGATAACGAACATCGGCCGGAGCGCACGTCGCATCCAGAAGCAGTTTTCCTTTACGTGTTGGCTGGGTGGTTTGAGTCATGTCTTCTGGAGTGCCACCTGAAACAGGGGGTTCTCCAGGATCTTGAGGTTCTTTGGACTTCTTGTTTTCTTTTTCTACTTCAGCTTCAAACGGCTGTTTCTCCTGCTGGCAGATCATCTCATTAATTTCCATCATGGTCTCTTTGTCTAATCGTTTGCGAAAATGAACCATCAGCGATGGGTCAAAGGGAGCTTTATCATCCTGATAACGTTCTAAGCCAATGAAGAACTGCAAATAAGGGTTTTCCATGATTTGCTCAACCGTTTCTCGATCAGAATACCCACATTTTTCTTTGATGAGAAGAGCGCCCAACGCCATCCGAAGGGGTTTGGCTTCGGTCCCTGTGCTAGATGGGAAAAGCTCAGCATAGTCCTTTTCGATTTCCTCCCAAGGAATAAGCTTGGATAACTTAACCCACCGATTTTCGGGATTAAGCTTTCCTTCAAATGGCAAAACAAAGTCTTCTATTTTTAATTGATTACTCGGTTGGCGGTACATGGTCATCCCCCTAAGTGCAAGGTTTTTAATCTGTTTTTCAATATTTCCTTGCATAAGGATTCGACATAAAGACCCTGAAACCCTTGTTATTTCGTGATTTTTGGCCTATTCAGCAAGCCCTAAATAATACAGATTGCTGCTCTTGCCGCCGTTCTCGCGCCACCTTTGCTCCTTACGCAGACGGCCACTTTTTTCAAGGTCAGCTATGGCGCGTTTCACGGTGCTTCGGGACAGCTTCAGTTCCTTGGCGATGGTACCAATCGCCGGGTAGCATTTGCCTTCCTTATCTGCGCGGTCATGCAAGTACATAAATACAGCCCTCGCGCGATGCGGAAGCTCCGAGGAATAAAGAGAAGAAAAGTAACCCACAGCTTCACCTCCTATTCAATCCGAACAGGTGCTTTTGTCCTGGTCGGCGCTTCCGGCTCCTGATTCGGCGTATGGAGTAATCCTCTTGATGCGGAAGCTTCAGCTTCCTCCGGCACATCCACACAGGCAGAGTGACGGCGGATGATTTCTTCCTCCACTCTGCGCCTGTCGGCATACTCCACTTCTCTGGCTGATTGTTCGGCAATCTCATAAGGCTTCCCGAAGGTAATGCCCCATTCCGTGAATAGCTTCAGCCGGGTGCGCATCGGGTATTCTCCGGTCTTGGTAACGATAAAATGGCCCTTTGGCATGGACTTTAACTCGTCGGGAGTCATCAATGGCCGCTCGATCATCTGCAGACTCTGCGACGGGTCGTTTTTACCCCGGCTGATCGAACCGCTCATGACGGTCTTGCTGCCCATGGCTTTTGACAAAATCTGTGCCGATTCACTGTTGGGAGCAAAACCGCCGAACACAGTATCCTGACAGTTGTCTATAATGATGGCCGAACCCTCTCGGCCATAGTTTTTCTCCAGCTGTGCAAAGCTCTGTATGATGGCAACGATAGACACGCGTCGGGAGCGGGAAGCGGAAAACATCATCTCTGCCGACTCAATTTTAGGGATGGTACCGATCTCGTCGAGGAACATCATTACACGATTGGGGAGCTTGCCGCCATGCTCGTCGGCCACCGACAGGATCTCGCGATAGAGCTGCTGTACGATCAGGCTGATGATGAAATACTTTGTGTTATCTTCTTCCGGCATCACCAGGAAGATTGCGCTTTTTTGGGTGCAGAACCTTTCCGCATCGATTGCCGTGTCAAAGCATAGAATTTGCTCCAGCTCGGAATCCAGAAAAGCGTTCAATCTGGATAGGGCAGTTGAGAGGACACTCTGCATGGCCTGCTCCGCCGAATTGAGTGCCGCCCCGGCGAACCACTTGGTCTTGTGCTCATCCGGCAGATGAGCAAGAAGCAGCTGAAACAAAGTCCTACCCTTGACGCCGCTGGGCGCCAGCAGATCCTGTATGAGCTTGAATACCGACACGATGTGCCTCTGCCTCGGCTCACAGTATTCCGCAATAAGCAGAATCACGGAAGTCAGCAGCCCTTCCGCCGCGTCATAGAAGAAGGCGTTTTGTCCAGCCATCGCTGTATCGAAGCCACCGGAGGAGATGATGGTCTTGGCGGTGATCTTGGCATATTTCTCCGCTCTGGCTTTAAACGCAAGGTTCTGAGGATTATTAAGATATGCGT
The DNA here is from genome assembly GCF_055378975.1 of Desulfitobacterium elongatum. Classification (NCBI taxonomy): domain Bacteria; kingdom Bacillati; phylum Bacillota; class Clostridia; order Eubacteriales; family Desulfitobacteriaceae; genus Desulfitobacterium; species Desulfitobacterium elongatum. The sequence continues at coordinate 3,511,879 of NZ_AP038772.1, forward strand.
CCATATACCGGTTGACCAGATGGAGCAGATTGTTTCCGTCCGAGCGGGTGGGGTTTCTCAGGTCAATGACAGCAACATCGTATCCATATTTTTCTTTTGCAATCCCGGCATAATTGCGGTAGAGATCGCCCTTGGTGTCGGTGGTCACAAAACTCATTCCGCAAGCGCAGGCATATTCCAGATTAGGATAAAGAAAGTTAGCGGTCTTGCCGACGCCTGCCGCGCCGATCATCAGACAATGGATATCGTCATCGTCTACCATCGCATATCCGTGCTGAGCGGTATCGTCAAACAGCGACGCTTTCCTCCAGCCGACTATCAGTCCCTGCGCTTTCGGAAGGCTTTCGCCCTTTCGCCACTTCTCCGGCTCGTAGGGAACCTCGGTATATGTCTTTTTTATCTCCCGTTTTGTTGCCCAGCGAGCTGTACCGTGCTGACCGTCGCCGACTGTTTTGGACTTGATGCCGTTTAAAGTGTAGTAATGCGCTATGAGAGATAACAAACCGATAACGCCAAACATGGTCAGGCCGGCAGCAGTTAAGATTATGATTTGGGATGTCTTCAATTCGATCCCTCCTTTACATGGTCATAGAAAAATTTACTGCTTGCTCCTGCACCGGAAGCATCGACGGCAGCTCCTGCTCAACAAACATCATGATTTTGACGCAGTCCAGCGCAAGGCGTTGATAGGAGGTCAGGAGCTTATTCATATCCTCCAGTGTGCGGATACCCGATGCCTGAAGCTGACGGCTGATATCCGAAACATCCTGGCGCAGCTGTTCAGCTTTGGTACGCAGCCAGCCCCTATCCTCATGGGGACGGTAGCTGTCCTGCAGCTTTTGAATAAGCTGCTCTATTGTCACAGGCTGTTCTATCTGGCGGAGCTGCCTTTGCATGGCAGCAAGCGAGCCAGCCGCCATGCACTGCAGGCATTCACGAACAGCTTCCGTATTCAGTGCTGCTGTTTTGCCGGAGGCAAGAAGCGGCTCTACCACCTCGGCGCACTCCACGAGGAAGGCGTCAATATCTTTATGTGTTGCAAGGGCTTTGCACAAATCGTGCAGCTCACCAACAACCTTCGGCAGAAGCTCCAGCTTCGGATGTTCCCGCGCCGGGATGGGACTGACGCCGTTTCTGGCTTTAAGATCCTCATTCCAGTCCTTGTACTGCGGCTGCATTACGGAAAAATCCGCATAGCACTTTCCCGACAGGATATCCTTCAGGCGACCGACAGCTTCAATGCCTGCCTCGTCATGATCCAAGCACAGCACGATGCTTTTCAGATGAGGATTCAGCTCCAGCTGACGAAGCAAGGCGTGTTCCGATACTCCGTCCAATGTGACATAGCTGTGCCGTTTCCATCCATCCTGATGCAGTGTGGTGAAGGACAGCATATCCACCGGCGCCTCGAACACATAAAGAGTGTCGCTCTCTCCAATCCAGTGAAAGCTGTATTTCGGATCGCTGCCCTCCGCGTTTCCTTTGTAGGGTTCGCCCTGGGTGTATGTTCCGCGCTTATGAGCATGGCGGGGGACACCTTTTTCATCCAGCCCAACAAATACCGCATTGTGATATTCCTTGTCTTCGTATATCAGCTTTTCATGAGCGAAGTGAGACAGCACCTCACGGTCTATGAACCTTTGCTTTATCAGATATGCGAATACCCGGCGCATGTCAGGATTAGCCTCCGGAAGAGCGAACTCCTTGCGTGGAGCAGGGGCACTCTTGACCGTCTGATTCCACTCCACGCCGGAGTCCTCTCCGAGCAGATAGCTCACAGCTTCAGGAAAGCTCATGTCATAAAACTGCTGAACAAAATCAATAGCGTGACCGCCTTCCTTCCGGCTGTGGCGAAACCACTGATTGCCGCGCACAGTAACGCTGTCATGACGCTTCCAGCGCCACTCTCGGCCTGAGCGCACAAGCTGCTCTCCTTGACGATGAAGGAAATCAACCAGGTCGACAGAGTTTGCCTGCCGCTTTTGCTCGTCTGTAAAATGAATATATGCCATACCATAGAACCTCCTTAGTCAGTGTTTACGCTTACCGCACCGGCGAAAAAAAGCCACCCGCCGATGAGCGGATGGTTTGAGAGACGCCGTATTGAGTTTGCTGGGAAGCGGTTCTTTTTTCTGTTGATATTTTGGTTGAGGCTTTTGCATGGAAACCCTCCCTTTGCATTAATAGGTTGTATGCCTGAGCTCATGATCGTCCGGAGCATGACCTTGGGCAATTTTCTTTTCGCGTATCTTACGTCGGAGCTTGCTGTCTGTCTGCATGCCTGGAGCGCCGGAAAGCCTTTTCTGCTCGTCCCGAAAAATCCGGCTCAATTGGTGCAGGAGCCTTGTAACTGCAAGAGTCAGAAAGGGTTTGCTTAAAAAGTTCATATGGTCGAGGAAATACCGCGCATAGACATTACCCTGTTCAGCAGACAAGGTGAACCAGCGCACTGCGGCTTCCCGGTCACGGGGGACTTCTTCTCCAATAAGAAACAGCTTGCCGAGAGCATATTGCGCATATTGATTGCCTTGCTCAGCAGATGCAGTCAGCCATTCGACAGCTGTTTTCACATCCTTTTGAATACCCTCTCCTATCAGATAGAGCTTACCGAGCTGATACTGAGCGAATGAATTGTTCTGCTCTGCTGCTTTCGTGAACAGCTCTACCGCTTTCACCGAATCCTTCTCCACATGACTTCCGTCACGGTAGAGCTTGCCCAAGGTATACTGTGCCATGCTGTTACCGCTATCCGAAGCCTTAGTCAGCCACAGGACAGCCTCCTCCGAATTTTTGTGACCACTGTCCGAATCGAGGTAAATCTTACCCAGCATGTACTGTGCATGGACGTTACCGAGCCGGGCAGCCTTTTCAAAATATCCGATGGCCGCTTCCACATCCTTTTCTGTTCCGGTTCCGGTGTAGATCATCTGCCCGAGGCGGTATTGGAGCTTATCGTCATGGCTTTTTTCTTCCAGTCGCTTAAAGCCGTAAAAGGCTTCTTCAAAATTCAGCTCCGCTTCTTCGGCACCCTTCTCCGTACCGATACCGTCCCGATACATCTTCGCCAGCTCGTAACAGGCATACGGAACACGCTTTGCTGCAGATTTACTGTAGAGCCGGAATGCCATTTCGTAGTCCTGCTCTACGCCCTGCCCCCGGTAGTACAAACCGGCAAGAGAATATTGGGCATACTTGTAATTTCGTGAAGCCGCCATTTCAAACCATCCGGCCGCTTCCTCATAGACCTGATCTGTGCCAAGCCCCGCCGCATGCATTTTACCGATGCGGTATTCCACATACTGGCTTTTCTTGTTTGCCTCAATGTCCATGAATGCGGTGAAGGCTTTATCGTACCAAGTAAATGCGATATCTGCGTCCATACTGACGCCAAGCCCGTCAGCGTACATCCTGCCGAGGTCATGCATGGCGAGAGCGTTGCCGCATTCGGCTTCCTCCAAAAACAAACGGAGGGCCTGCTCAAAGTCAGGCTCCATTTCATCGCTGCCGTAAAGGAAGGCACGAGCCCTCCAGTAGCGATCACTCCATTCGATATGCGGATTGATGTTATCAGCCTCATCGTTATCCGGCGCTTCATCCATGACCGGCAGATATTCATCCTCCAACAACAGGGGTTCGTATTCTACTACTTCTTGTAAATCCTCTGCTAACTCATCGCCCTCGAAGGTGAAATGATGACCGCCGATATTCACGGTTTCCGCGATCACCATATTTCTAATGTGCTTAAACTCTTTTTGCTGAGAGAGAGGAAGGGGATCAGGGAGCTTATCCTTATATGTGCGCAGCACTTCGTTGCGAAGCTCCTGCCATTTTGCATAGGCTTCCGCTACCCGCACATCCTTCGCCAGTTCATCCACAATCTGATCCACGACTGCTTTCAAGGGCGACTTGAGATAGCCGTATTGCTTTTTCCCGGATGTGTGCCTAAGACGCTCTGCCAGATGCGAGAGCAAAGACTCAATGGTTTCGTTATCACACATGCCGCCGCTCATTCTGCCAATGATTTCTTTCAGGGCTTCACGGCTCTGTTCGGCAAGCGTATTTCTCTGTGCGGTCTGCTCGGAATATATCTGAATGAGATCCTGCTGAAAGATTTCCTTTGCCAGACTACTCCGCATCTTTTCTAAGGCTGGCTTGGTGACATACCCCTCACGTGGATTCACCGAGTAAACCAGCATATGATAAGGTAGGCATAACCGCGCCATACTGGATTTCACCAGCGGTTTCGGTCATGCCCCCTCCCGAACCGGACGGACACTTTTCAGCGTATCCGGCTCTCCGTTCAACTATAGCATTAGAGTATTCTGGCCTGTACCTTTTTGAAGCAGTCCGCGCAGAGCGCCAGTGATTTTCTGCTTTTTTCCATCATCAGTTTTTCAGAGGGTATAGATTCGGATAAATCTTTCAGCCGCTTTACATGGTGCATTATCAGATGTTCTGACTTTTCACCACACAACTCGCAGGTTTTGCTTTTAAGCCGCCCCGCGAGGCTATTCGGCTTATCGTACTTTTTGTACTGCGGCAGAATATCCACATAGGCAAGCATATCGTCCTTTTTCCTTGCAAAACCATCATGATACAGTTCGCACCGTTTTTCCCCGTCTTTGGATTGGTAGTCAACACAGAAGGTACCATCTTTGATGTAAGCTTTTTTGATTTTATTGACGGTGGTACGATACTTATTGGCAAAGGTCTTGAACATACTGCTTTTCATAATGTTGTAGAATTTGTCCAATGTGCTCACGTTCTGCGCCATTCTGTAAAAGTTGTAAATCCCTCTGATTTCTGAATTGAATTTGCTGATGATTTCAATGTCTGGTCTGCTTGTCAGGTTCCCTCGATGTAACGTCCTCCACCGTTCCTTACCGTTTTCATCCTTTAGAATTCTGAACGCTCTGTACTCCAACAGCTTATCGAACCATTTTTCATGGGGCATGCTGAGCTTGACTCTGCCATACCAGAGCCGTTGGAGCTGTCCGTTTGCCGTCCGGGTGAAGCTCATATCCCTGAGTACGGAAATATCGTACCCTAAGTATCTTATTTCCTCGGCGGAATGTGTAATCTTGGTCTTTTCCTCCGATAGGGTTAGCTTCAGGCTGTCCTGTAAGAACAGTTTAATATCTGCCCTTACCTTTTCCGCGTCCTCCTTTGAACCGATAATGCCGACGACAAAATCATCCGCGTAACGGTTATATTGAAGCCGCTTATAGGCATCGTCTTTCACCGGATACAACGGGGTCTGAAGTTTTTGGAGCTGGACAGAGCGCAGTTGCTTTGCAAGAGCCTTTCGTTCTTCGACTGGGAGCGTGTCTTTCAGGCGGCGGTACTTTTTCCGCAGACGCTCATGTGTTCCATTTATGCGTGAATATTCCTTTGTTTCGCGACGGTCTTTGCCGCCAACGTTAAACTTCACCTTATATTGCTCCATAAAGTTGTCCAATTCTGAAAGGTAGATGTTTGCCAGAATCGGACTCATTCCGGAGCCTTGCGGTGTGCCGGAATAGGTTGTGTGATATACCCATTGCTCCATATATCCGGCTTTGAGGAATTTCCACATCAGGCTGATAAAGTATTCGTCGTGAATACGCCGCCTGAGTAGTTCGATTAACACATGATGGTCGAAGCAGTCAAAGCACGCCTTGATGTCGCCCTCAATCATCCATTTTACCCCTGTAAAGGTGTTCTGGATTTCCGATAGCGCTGTGTGGCAACTGCGTTTTGGCCTGAATCCATGAGAGTGCTTGGAGAATCCCGGCTCATAGATTGCTTCCAGAATCATTCGGATGATTTCCTGCACCAGCTTGTCGTCCGTTGACGGAATTCCAAGGGGACGCTTCTTTGTGCTGTTTTTCTTTGCGATATACTCACGCCGGGCAGGATTCGGTTTGTAGCTGTGGTCTTTGAGCGAAGCGATGATTCGGTTTATGCGCGCTTCGTCCATTCCATCAAGAGTCATTCCATCTGCTCCGGGCGTCATACTTCCCTGTGATTTTGCGATGTTTTGGTAGGCAAGCAGATAGAAGTCGGGATTATACAGGTTTCGGTATAACCTTTTGTACCTGTAATCCCTGTCACAGGCTTTTTCTTCTAAGCTTTTCAATATCCATACGGGATTTCTCATAGTGCCTCACGCACCTTTCCTATAGAAATATTGAAGTTGAACTGTCCCCCTTCGCCATGTGAACGGCGCTACCGTCGCAGACTACTATGGGGACTGTGTTACCATAGCGAATATTCAGAACCGCTTTTCTCATAGCATTCATAGCCGCTTGCACGGCGTTTCGCCTTAGGCAATCTCCGGTTAGAACTGTTAAAACATAAGCGTATTGAGTTGTCGGATGCGACTTTCGTCATTTTCCGCTTTCCTGCGGCTGGTCTGCCATAAATATCCCGCAGATATACCACATGCCACGCATACCTGCTATGGTACCGACGAGTTTAGCTTCCATACGTCGGGGGTCACCCTGTGCCCAACCTCTGACTATCGTTCAGGCAATTCAGCTTTCATCCTTGTACTCAATTTTTCATCCCTTTGCGCCAGCATCCGTGAAGCTCGAATGCCCCGCATACTCCAACATGCTACACTCCCCATCCGGTTTCCCTTTTGGATAAGTCGGGGGATGACAGGTTGCGGATTGAACCGCTTGATATTTTTCCTGCTGCTTGCTCAAGGCAGATTTCTAACAGTCCCGCGTAACGCAACTGACCTACGTTACTTCCGGACGCACACAGTGAGGATGATGCCCTTCGTTATGAAATGCTGCATACCAGCGCAGGTTTTCCGGAGCGATCTTCATCTGCTCGGCAAAGATATTCCGCTGTTTGCGGATGAGTGCCATCCACGCAGCAGCATTGTCATATCCCAATCGGGCGGCGTCCTCCCGCCGCAGAGAAATGATGGGCGTCCACACATTACCTGTGTGTTCCCCGACTTCCTCCATCACCTTTGACAACATCAACGGCGTTTCCTCATCAGAGAACAGCCCGTGGGTTCCCAGCTTTTCAGCGCGTGGACGGGTAGCGATGTAATTGGCATAGACTTGGCTGTATGACAGCTGATCCATGTTCTGATCCAGCGCGGCACTGATGAATTCCGAAGCGTTTTTGACGGTGGACTGTTTGATATAGTCCTCGTACTCAAACAGATCCGCCGCATCCGGAAACTGAGCGAGGATGTCTGAGATGAGCATCTCCTGTTTCTGCGTGGCGGGATTGTCACGGGAGGCGGGAGAGATTTTCTCCACGCCATCCCGCGTCGCCACATACTCCACGAGATTCTCCAGATGCACCGCTGAGTTTTTTAAATACCGACATTTGAAAACAATCCTCGGCATGACTATTCACCCTTTTGGAATTTAGTTACATCCTCGAAGGTCACAGAGCCGATGGATTTCTTAACATCGGCAACGCACTTTCCGCGCAATCGGTGCAGTGTGTTTTCATCCACCTCCGCAGTGGACGCCAGGATGTTCATCATCATGGACATCTCCACAGCCAGCTTGAAGATAAGACGCGCCATGCGGTTTTCCAAGGTGTTGACAATACCGGACATTGCCGATGTGATAGCAGTCGGTAAAAACATTACGCCCTTCTCAGCTGCAATGTACCCGCTATAAAACCGGACAGCCTTTTCAATGAATTCGCTCCTGCTTTTGCAGTTATCCATTTCTAAGAGTGCATCCATACATTCAATCGTGCTGGGGTAAAGCCAGAGCGGGATGCGGTCTTTGGTTTCTTCAGTCATAGTGAGTCCTCCTTGTCTGAAATTCTCCGGAACCACCTGTCGGGTGTACCCCGGAAAAGCCTTTATTTACTTTGCTTACATCAATTTTTAAGAAGATTCCGACCACCTGAAAGGTGACCAAACCTCTTTTCAGGTGTACCTACCCGAACCTCTCCGACCCGCGTTGCGGGGCGGTGTCAGGTGGCAGGAGGTCGCAAAGCGACCACCTGCCTTTAACCTGCATGGTTTTCGACCCCATGGTTCACCCCTCAAATTGGTGGTTATTAGGCATACTACCGAGATTGTTTCCGTCTTTCCTCGAATTCATTTACATAGCCTCAACATGGGGTATTATCCTGCACACAGGTGTTACGATGCCACCCCTGCCGTCAAAACGCGACACAGGGGCACACAGGCGGTAACATCCCGTTTGCAGGTTGTTATTCATCGCTGTCTGCAACTGTACTACTATGTCCTGCAGGAGCTGCCGGGCGTGTGCTGCGTTTAGGGGCGTCCATCACGCTATTATCCCGACCTTCGATGTACTCCCGGACAGGAGCGGGAACGTGCTTCTCATACAGTGTTTGCAGCAATGTATCCAGTTCAGCCTGCAGTTCTGTTTCGTCCTTCATGTACTGGTGTATGGCACGAAGCTTTTCAGCTTCAAAGCTGATCTGTACAGTAGCTTCTTTCATGCAGCTTTACTCCTTTCATTTGCTAAAATCTAATGAAAATATAACGGAAGCATCCTCCACCTGTTCCTGGGTAAAGGTTTCCGTCTTTTGAAATCGATCACTGTACTGCCGGATTTTATCCTCAGTCAGCGACACAAAATCCCCATCATCATTGCTGCCAACCACAAAAAATGTACCGGCAATGATGTCGTTTCCAAGAGAACGGTTGCCAGGAAGCCCGATCAGCTTTCCCTCTTCATTGCAAACCAGAACAACATAATCATCCAGATATACCGTTTCAATATATCCTCCAACCGCCTTCTGCAATCCTTCCAAAGTGTTTTCAACTTCAGCAGGATAGGGTTCCTTCATCGGTTCCACCATTATCACTTTGATCGTTTTCTCCATGTTCGCCTCCTACATACTCTTGTCATATCTTGGGTTTCCTCCGGCTCTTCTGGCTGCTCCTGCTGCACAGGCTGTTGTTTGTGGAAAAGTGAGCCATGTTGGTGTATTTTCCACTCCTCCGTTAAAGGAAGACAGGAAAGTGAGCCAACATGGTTACAATTCCTCCAACGCATGGATCAGACTGCCGGGCAGATCGGACAGCTGAACATCAGTGTCCGTTTCCCCCGGCAGTCTGAGTTGAAGCTGCGGCGCAGCATTTCTTAGTTCGTCCCTGATTGCTTGCCGTACAATCCGCTCCAGAATTTCCGACTGATGTGCCGTCAGAATGCTGTTGACCACATATTCAGTGCGCTGTCTGCTGGCCTGCCGTGCAAACAGTGCCTCTGCCTCCCGGTGCCTTGGGTTGTCCATATCGAAGGATAAATAATATCTTTTTCGCTCGGACATAGGCTCACCCCATCAGGAGCTTGTAGCCGTCCGCGTTGGCGAACCGGTTCAGCACCGCCACCGTATTCAGGCTGTTTTCATGCAGCCTGGGTTCCAGCAGCTCAGCGCCGCCGCCCGCAAACACTGTGGGGAGCCGCATATCCAATCCGCGTTCACGGAGCGCATTGAACAGCTCCTTGCAATAGGCGGTCACGGTCTGCTCTACAACAGCCCCAATTAACTTGCTGTCGGTATGCTGGATCTCCCCGCGTATAGCATCCGTGATGAGCCCATCTGACAGGAGAATGTCACTGCGCTGGAGCGTATCCTGAATCCGGCTGTATAGGGTAATGGTACCCATGCGGAGACTGGCACAACTTGATCTGTCAAGCCGGAAATCATGAAGCGTAAGAATATCCACCGTATAACCGCCGATGTCCACCAGCGTTATGCTTCGGTAATCCTTAAGCTGCGGATAATACCTGCACAGCGCCGCATGTCCCTGTGCGAACACCTTGCATTCCGCAATTCGGCAGCGGTAGAATGTCCCATCGAACCGGAATGATATGTTGTCACGCAGAAAATATCGCCTGAAGGCTTCCTTCTGTGTGCCGTAGCTGTCGATGGGCAGCCCTACGCCAAGGGCGATTTCAGCATTGGTTGTCCCTGCCTTTTTCATAGCGTCCGCAATTGCCGGGAGTGTCAAAATAAATGTATCCGGCTCCCTGGTCTTGTCCTGCTGAAAACGCAGACGACGCTCACCGACGGCGTAATACTTGCCCTCGAAAAAGAGCTGCATCTCCGGCACAATAAATTCTTTGTCACTTGCGGCATACCCGGAGGCATAAAGCATTCCATCCGAGGATTTGGTGTTGTAGTTTCCGTTGTCCACACCAAGCTTTATCATAATCAGCACCTCTTCTTTCTGCGGTTTACATGCTCATGGTCATGCCCTGGGCTTCTTCCTCGACAGGGGCTTCAGCTTCTGACTGAGCCTCCGGAGAGGGAAGTACTTCTGCCGCAGCCTGTTCCCGCTGTCGGCGGGAGGTACGTGGCTGGCGCTCTCTCGGAGAAGGATTCGATTGGGTTTCCGCTGTCTGTTCCTGAGTCGTTTCCGGCTCCAAACGACTTTCCACATACTCGCGGACATTGGCAGGAACCAGACGCTCATAGGTCTTGTTGAGGTAATCCTTCAGTTCCTGCTCTACGGTCTGATCCTTTTTCTCCATGAAAAAACGGAGGGCGTCCAGCCTCTCCGAAGGGAAGAGGATCTTTAATTCGGTTGTTCTCATAGTATGATTTCCTCCTTTATAAATTCATCTGCATTGCAGGCGGTTCGGGTTCCGGTATCTCGTTTTTGTCGAGATTCGGACAATAATCCAGATAGAAAACCATGTCGAAGCCGTCCTCCATCGGCTCAAGCTCCGCCAGCTCCGGCCTTGCTTCAAGAATTTCTTCGAGCACGGAGCCGACGCCGTTATTTTGCGAAACGGGAACATGATATCGCTCCAATATCTCGTCAAAGTAAATTGACCATGTTCCGTTGGAGGTGTTTTGCGTACTCTCACGGATTATTTGGTCAGCCAGTTGGTTCAGTCGCACGTTTACAAATTCACGCGCTCCCGGCATAAAGCTGGAGTACCGGGCGTAATTGTATCCCTCCGATTCGATCAGGATGCCGTCAGATGATTCCTCACCCAGCACTAGCAGACAGTGGAATACCCCGTTTTCATCCCGGTGCATGAGATCTGTATTCTCGGCAATAAAGGGCATATCCCGGAGTGGAGCGGATTTGAAATACTTGTATTCGGCTTCCGGAAGCTCGACGATTTTTTCGATTACACAGTCCCATACGGGATAATCGTCAGCCTTCCTTGCAAAGATTGCCTGCAGATTAAGCATGATTTTCACTCTCCTATACTGTAGTTGATGTAAGGAATTTTGAGCCACGCAGACCACGAACGGTCAGCGAGATTTGTTTTGACGACACCATATTTTGTGCCCATGGCTTCGATAACCTTGCCGTTTCCGACATATATTCCGATATGTCCAGACTTCCAAACAGCAAGACCTGGGACGTCAGGCATGGTATCCATGGAGCCTGAAACCGCTGCGCTTTTATACATACTGTCCGCGCTGATATCCGGCATGCCGTTGGTATCGTACTCGATTTCCATGGTGTTTGGATCAAGCCAGCCGTAGCCTTTGATCAGGCCAACGCAGTCCGTCGTCCTGCCTCCGAGCCAGTTGTCGCGGATGAAGCTTTCGTAATTACCCACGCCGTCAGGGTACTGCCCCAGCTTGGAGCTGAACAGAGTTTCTGTGAGGACATCGCCGTATGTACCCCACACATAGCCCCATCCAGAGTTAAAGGCTTGCTCGGCATAGGTGACCAAATCCAGATTGTTCTTCGTCGCCGGAACTGTGAACGAGGAGATATCCAGTAGGGCACTTCCTGTACCGCCGCGTTCAATCTCTCCGGTGAACGTGCCCGCGCCGCCGAACGCCATTCGCTCATAGATTTTCTGAGCGTTGGTTTTGACCTCGCTGTTAACCGTTTCACCTGACAGGGACAGCTTTTCATATGCGGCGTTCAGGCCGACCGGCACTGCAGCGTCGTCCTCATAGGCTACGAAGCAATCGACAAAGGCGCGGGCTTCAGATGCGGACAAAGACAGATTTTCAGTACCGAAATACAGAGAATAAAAAATGGATTTGATACGGATGTTGTCCAAGGCGCCATCTTCCATCTGGGCTTCAGCCTCGGATATTGCTTCATCCAGAACACCTAAACATTCGCTCATATTGCTGATGTGCGACGCATATTCGGCGGGCATGGCAGCAGGGATTCTGCCTCCGTTGAAGGACAGATCTATGGCGGCTTTGTTGTGGTCAGAGCCTGCCAAGAGGATGCTGGAGATCATCACAACGATCAGGATGATGGGCGTCAATATAGAGGCGACCACCACTCCTACCGCTTTCCACGTCCGTTTGTCGGTGGCGAGAGCGACGGCGGCCTTGACCGCAAGAGTAATTGCTGCGGGAGCTGCCAAGGTACATCACCACCATTTCAGGTCGAACAGCGTGCCCTGATCCGGTTCCCGTTCCTGCTGCTCTCTCGCCAGACGGATGGATTTCTCCACGGCCTGCTCCAAAAATTCGGTGTCAAAGCCTGCCGATTGGTAGCCCTCTAGTATGGTGTTTAGGTAATAATCTGAGGGCGATCCGAAGGGATGTCCGTCATTCATGATGTAGACCATGGCGGGAACAGTCTTGCCTCTCAGTTCCACTTCAAGAATCTCCTTACGGTAGAAAGACGGAAATCCCTCATAGCGGTCGAGCGACTGCAGGTCACGTTCCTTCAGCTTCCACAGAAGAACAGGAACGCTGGAGCCCTTAAGAGGCTCCACGGTTGCGACGGAGCTTTTCCGTCCGCCCCGGAACAGCAGCTCATAATCCTTGATCTCGCTGGCGCCGACTACCTTTGCGGTCGGGCAGCGTAATGCCATCTGCGGCAGATTGAGGTTGCTGCCGTAGGCGATGTAAAGGGTTTCGGATTTCATTTTTCTTCATTCCTCCTTGCTATATTGACATGGAAAGGCCGGGGCTTTCGTACATCACCCCGGCCTGTTCCTGTTCGTTTTCAGTTGTCTGCTCCTGCGGTAACGCCCTTTCTTGTGCCGCCTCAGCCAGCTCCTTTTCTTTTTTCTGCCTTAACCGTTCCTTTTGCTGAAGGGCCTGCGCCGGGTCCTTCCAGGCAATACAGCCGTCTAGATGCTCCAGCAGATGAAGCCGTGCTGTTTTGAATTCGTCCCCGATAAGCCCCAGCCGCAGAAGCCAAGTTCGGAAAGTATATTTCTCGTTGGTGCTTCGGGTTTTCTGGCGGCTGGCGCACCGCTGGTTGAGAGCCTGCGCGGAGATGGCTAAGCACAACTGGATGTATGCCTTGATCTTGCCTGCGTGAGTGGTGGAATTAAAGAGCCGGAACTCGATAGTACCCTTCTGGAACACACTGTGCAGGTTCAGGCAGTGGTACCGGCTGTTGTGGTAATGCTCGCGGTGACCGTCACCTCCGTTGTACCAGATACGGCTGACCTCGTTCAGGTTTTTCGGCTTTTTACGGTTGATTTCATCAAGAAAGCTCTGCTCCACCTTCTTGCAATATTGCCGCTCCCTTGCCACCTCCACCTGCATGGCCTTGTAGATCAGATCCTCCTTAGAGGCCATGATGTTGGTGATATTTCGCAGGGTGTTGGCGTTGTGCGGCGAGGCATCCAGGTGGATGTGGATGCCACAGGACTTGTTTGCAATCATTCCAGCCTGCCGAAGCTTGCGAACAATCCCCTGTATGGTTTCGATGTCCTCATAGCGGCAGATGGGACTGACCAGCTCCACGCTGTAGGTGTTATCTGCCGATACAATCTGACGTCCTTCTTTCTTTTCTGTTTTTATGCTGCCGTCGCTCATGACCTTCCAACGGCGGCTCTGGCTGTCCAGCACGGAATATTCACCGTAATATCCTCCGTCAAAATTGGCAGGCCGTCCGAAGTATTCCGACAGCACCTGTGCGGCACGCTGACGGGATAGTCCTGTCATTTCAATCTCAATGCCGAAGCGCTGCTCCTTTATGTCCATGTCATATCACCGCCTCCCACTATCGGCCACCTGCCTTTCCGAAGAGCTTTGCCTTGTGTTCCGGAGCCTGAACCATGAGATTGTATCGTTCGTTTCCGCATTTATACAGACAAACGCCACGCTGGGGATAGCGGATTAGGTTGTATTCCGATTCCTCCAGCTGGAGGGTGTCCATATAGAACCGCTTGTCGATATTGCCTGCGTTGAACAGAAAAGCGTGGGCCGGTATAGAAAACAGCGGCTTGGTATACTCCCGTATACCATCGATATTGAAATCCTCAAGGTTCTGACTGGAGAGGATAACCGCCGAATCCTTTTTGCGGACACGCTTCATGAAGTTCCTGACGTACTCCACGGCAGTCAGATTGGAAAGGAACAGATAAAACTCATCGATGCTGGCGGCAGTATTGCCTGTGGTGAGAAGTTCATTGCTCATGTAGGACAGTACGTTGAACAGCAGGGCGTTTCTCAGGTTTTTACTAGCCTGCAGAAGCCCCTTGACGCCAAAAGTTACGAACTCGCTGCTTATGATGTTGGTGTGTCCGTTAAAGAATTTAGACTCCGCGCCCTTACACAGGGAGTGGAGTCCGAGGCATATTTCCCGCAGGGTTTCTGCTGTATATAGCTGGCGTTTTTCCACGTCGAATTCCTTATATTCAGTTTCAATCAACTCGTACAGGTCGGACAGTATGGGATAATCCGCAGGCTTTAATCGATCAAAATTGCTGTGATCGGTGATACACCATTTGTTGTATAGCTTGCTCAGCATGATCTCGATGGTGTCGATCTGGCGGTCATCGAAATCCTTGTAGGCTCGGAAAAAGTCCTTAAGAAAGCTGATATGCTGACTGAGCTTGCTGGTCTGCCGGAACGCCTGGGGTGCTTCGGTGTCCTTCGGATCACCAATTTCATCCCAGGTCTTTGGTTCCAGAACATTGATGATGTACTCTCCGGTCATCAGGTCGACGAAGCAGCCACCGAGGTTGTTGGTGAGATCCTCAAACTCCATCTCAGGGTCGAGGCAGATGATCTTCATGCCGGATTCCCTGAGATTGCAGAGAATGAGCTTTAACAGATAGCTCTTGCCCTGTCCGGAGTTGCCAAGGATGAGGATGTTGGCGTTGGTCTTATCGTCAGCGCGCTGGTTGAAATCCACGAGGATATTGCTTCCGAATTTATCCCTGCCAAGATAGAAGCCGTTTGGATCTGTCTTGCCGCTGTAATTGAAGGGATAGAGATTGGCGACCGAGCTTGCGGGCAGCACCCGTTCAAACTGATCGCCGAACACATTCCAGCCGGAGGGTATGACCGACAGAAATCCCTGCTGCTGACGGAGCAGTAATCTGTCCACGTTTAGCTTGCTTCGTACCAGTTCTGTCAGTACCTCGGTCTGCAGGAGCTTGAGCTGATCGGGATCATGTGCAGACAATTCAATGTAAACAGCCGCATGAAGCAGAGGCTCCTTGCTCCGGTGCATCTGAGTTATAATGGTTGCCACATCCTGCAGATTGCTTTCCGCCGTTACCGTCTGCTGCAGGTCCTGGGTGCCGCTTCGCTGCATCCTGTTCTTGTTGGCGGCGTTTGAGATGATTTTTCGTTCCTCGACAGGACTTACATGCCGGGTATAGATGTGCAGTGTCACTCCGTCCTTCTCCCCAAGATGCCGCAGGATTGCCTGTTCATCTGTGGCGGTTGGGTACTCGCGCAGCGCCCATACAGAGCGGTAGGTATTACCGCAGATAAAGTGGTCGGTGTTGAATTTGATAATACCGGGTGCGATCATGTCGAGGAATTCCTGAACACGGACATCCTCTTCCTGCGCCTCTTTCACCTTGCTTTGATGTGCCAAAGGGTTCACTTCCTTTTCTGATATAAGATAAACACAGTACGTCCGGTTTAGAATTTTACTCATTCAGAATAGACCAACGCTCTCCGTCGAAGTCCTCGAACCTTTCGGTAGTGACGTTCTGCTCAAAATAGATTGCCAGCATGCTTTTTATGTCCTCGCGCTCAGCTCGCTTGGCAGAGAAGCCCTGCTCCCGTAATGTTTTTTCAATTCGGTTCAGATAAGGGCGCACCTCTTTCTTCTTTTCGCCCTTTAACCGGATAACCACGAGAAATTCTCTGGCAGTTGCCATCTGTACCTGTATCCGGTCAAGGTGGCTTAAGTCATGCTCCAGAAGCGTTCGGACGGCAGGATTGCTTTCCTGTTCCATGCGTCTTTTCAGGAACTGCTTGTTGTCCTCGAAGTTTTCACGGCTGTTCAAACACAGAAATTCTAACTCCGCCATTCCTTTAAGGACGGTCATCAACGCATAAATCCGTGCGGACACACTTTCCTCAGACAGGACGGAGATATTGGTAGGCTTGATGATGAAATACACCAATTCATCGCCCCTGTAGGTCAGAAGGCTGTATTCAGTTATTTCTTTTGTATTGATGAGCTGACGGGTATATTGCTTTTGCCTTACCGTCTTTTTTTCTTTTCTGTTCATTGCCTTCCGTACCCCCATTCATAGGTCTGCTGTTTCGTTATAAAGAAAGCGCAGGCATATTTTATAAAGTCAAGAATGCTGGTATCGTCAAACCGGATGGTAAGGAAAGCATATAGAGCCGTGATGACAATGGGCGGCAGGAGCTTCAGCTGCGCAAGCCCAAACACAGAAAGCAAAAGGCCAACGCCGATTACGCCGATATCCCTGAGCTGCCACAGCCACAGCACCGCCTTGGATTTCAGGTTGTCGGGATAGATGTACATTCGGATTCCCCTATTCTTCATAAAATTTTTGCAAAAAATATGCAATTCCCCTGAGCACATGCTCCACACAGGGAATCGCTACGCTGTTGCCGAGAGTTTTGTATCTTGCGCGCTGTCCGAGGCTCCGGGGATGTCCGTCCAGTAGTCGGGAAAGCCCTGAAGCCTTTCACATTCAAGTATGCAGGGATGAAACCTTGTCGGACGCCTGCCAGCGGGAATCCGCAGATTCCGTCAAACAGGCTTCCGAGGGACAGCGATACGATCATAGCTGCAGCTTCATGTCAGGGGAAGGCTTTTCTTCCGGCATTATTTCTCTTTCTATAGCATCGTATGGCATTTGCTTCATGTGACATCCTCCTTGTATCTGTTCTGTTGACAGGCTTCTGACAGGGATGCCAATCCGTTCTGCCTCAGTGATTTCACAGCTCATGCCGTGGCTGATACGCGAACCGCAGATCCTTAGCTCATCACAGGAGGCCATTACCCGCAGCCCAATCCGGATGCCGATTTCTCTCTGGGTCGGTATGTTGTCATCCAATATTTGTGGGTATAACAGGTGGACGGCGACAGGAGCATAGCCCTGATTAGCAGCATAGAGACAGGCGGCTCTGGCAAATCGGACATTGCTTTCTATGTCCCCCGCAAAAGGGGAACAGATATATACCAGCTTCATTTCGCACCCACCGCCTTTACTACGGTTCTTGTCATGTTTACGGCTGTCTGTGCCGTATAGGCTGCGCTCATGAGGTTGGTCTTGGTGCTGGTGTCTAATCCGAAGGCTCCCGCGATGCGGGGAATCTCTCCGGCCGACAGCATCAGCCCAAGCCCTAGCAGGGCATGATCCCTAACCACCATGAGTCCTGCAATGAGGATGGTGGACTGCAGAAAAGCGGTCAGACACAGGCCGACAATCTGCTTGCACCAGCTGACAAAACCATCAAGATAGCCGCGCGGGACAGAAAACATGTACAGTGAACCCACGGCAATCTGGATGAGCAAGATTCCGCCTCTTTTCAGGTTGGCGAAAAACACCTTGATTACCGCATATCCCATGAGGATAAGGACAAAAAGAATCATAATCGGGCTGGTGATGGCTCCGAAGCCGAAAACATTAGTACTGCCTGCGTTTTCAAGGCTGCCGGCTGCACTCAGCTCGGTTATGATGCTGGAAGCAACTGTACCGATATCGGTGTCAAAGCCGGTGATTCCTGCAGTCAGGCTGCTTTGCAGGGAGATGGATAATTTATATAGCTCCACCGGCACGACTGAGAACAGGCTGACAGCCATAAATCCCTTGATGGCGTTCATGGCTGCATCCTTGATGCTGCCCCGGCCGGATTGGTACTCGATGCCGCATTCAAAGGCCGATACTACCAGCCCTGTGACGTAAAGCGCCCAAGCTAGATAAACAAAAAATAGGATAATGGACTTAACCCAGCTCATCTCGAACAGGTCGGCTCCCATGCTGCCCATCTCGGCAAAGAAGTTGCCGAGGAAGCCGATAGTCTGTCCGTAGAACCACTCGATAATCTGCCCCAGCACGGTTTCGGCGACGAAATCCCATATAAACATGGGCGGTCACCTCCTTTCGGATAAAAAAATAAGGAGCCTGTCATTTCACAAGCTCCCGGAAACTTTTTTGTTTACATGCCTTGCATTGTCAGACCGCTTTCGCTCTGCCCCGACTGTTCCATTTCCTGCGTAGATTCCCGGAATACGTTAAAGTAATCGTTAAGAGCTCCGGAGATTTGATCGTAGTCCGCTTTTGTCGGCTTGTAGACATACCACTCGATTTTGTCCCCGTACTTCCATATATACGGGGCGATGCCATCCCTGAAGTTTGGGTTGCTGACCATTTTCTTGCCGATCAGGTCGGACAATCGCAGTGCGAGCGCGTCCACCGGACCGTCGTCACGGTTTATAATAGTGGCTTTGATTGCCTCGTAATGATCTGCCCTACCCAGAGTAACGAATTCAACTCTTACACGAAGGTTGTCAGTAAGCTTGCCGAAGTAAGCTCTACCGACAAACCTTTTATAAGTGATATTCGCGTCATTTCCAAACAGCCTGCGCAGCTCCTGTTCAAAGTAATTCATTTTTCACCTCCCTATCGTTAGTTGGTTACTTGAAAGGCTTTTTTTACTGTAGTAAAATTATTTTGTATTGTCGGACAAAATATTTTTGAAAAATTGTCATTGACTTCTACACTAGTGAGACTAATTAATATGTTTGGAGGAAATTTGAATGAGTAAAAAGCTAAATTCTGTAGCTGCTTATGATAAAAAAGACGAAATCTCAAATGTCCCAAACCCTCTTTCTGCCATACAAAATCCAGGAGATAAATTGTCTGCACGCGTTACAGACACTTATAGAAAAGTGCTTAAAGTAGAAACTAACAATGGTGAGTCTAAGTACAGTGCAACACAATATCCTAATGGAACTATCGTTGAAACGAAAACAACAAAAAAACATAGCATAATCGAAAAAAACAACATGAATTGAGAACGCCCTATGCCACAGTTTGAATTCCTCTACCAGAGAAAATCTAACTAATTCAAAATTAAGCCATTACATCCAAACTTGATGCAACGGCTCTTTGTTTTTTACATTCCAAGTATTTGCCAGATGTATAGCGGTGCGGTCAGGGTGAACACAAGGCAAGCGAACAGGATCGCAGGCGCAGCCCACTCAAACTGTCCGTGCTTGCGATAATCAAAGTAGGCCGTACCCAATTTTGCGAAAAAAAACACAGCAAGAATTAAGTCAATAGCAGGGAACACCACCTTGTTAACCACAGTCTTGATTTGACTAGAGGCGTCGTTCCAGGTGCTTTCAATTGCTCCGGCCACGTCGCCTGTAGGCGGTGCAGCGTAAGCAGTCGTACAGAACGCTAAACCCAGCAACAAGACCACGAGGAGAACAGGCAGGATTCTTTTTAGTTTCATGAGGATAACCACCTTTTTATTTGATTTTTTTGCATGCAAAAAGACCGCAAAGCGACTATTTGCCCTGCGGTCCTGTTACTTTTTCTGTTGTTAAGGCTTTACCGGAGCGATGTGCCAGTCATCCCAAAGGCTTCCCCTAATAGTCACCGAATCTGTGAGGTTCATGGAAAGCATACCATCCGGCGTCCAGCAATCGATGAGCCAGGTGTATGGCATGTAGCTTCCGTCAGGAAACCATATAGGTGTAAAGTGTGTCCGACGCTTATATGTCGAGTATTTGTTGGATGCAAACTCAAATTTTGAGCTGTAACCAGATTGTGTGCGTTCAAGCAGCCGCCAGTAGGTTTCATATCGGAATTCGGGAAAATAGGTTACAGCTGTTTGCGCATCGGTTACTGCAGAAGACTGGTTGGTGCTGACATTTGCGGTTACGGTCTGATTGATTCCGTACCCGCTTTTCATGTACTTGCCGTATGCAGTCGGTGCTTTTGCATCCGGAACCACACTCATGGCAGCTGAAAGGCTGGCGGAATATGAAAGCCAGTCAAACTCCCACCATCCGTGATCGCACCAATAACCATCCTCATCTGTTCCGTGCCATATCCAATAGGCATGCCACCACGGACGCCATACACCCCAAGACGCCGAGGTTTTTTGCGCTTTGTTGGGTGCAGCGGCTACGGAATAGGCATCGTTCCGGTCATCAGCCACTGGATTTGGAGGATTGTTTCCGGAGAGATCCACAATACTTGCTGTAATAGTACTTTGGCTTGCCGAACCTCCGCCTGACACCGACACATGAATTGTCATAGTCTGCGGAGTTGCCGGAGTCTTCCAACGAACCCACGCTAGCTGACTGTCGCCCTCCGGATAATACACATTGCTAACTGTATAGGTTTGACCGCCAATTGTGAACCTCACTGTAACTGGATGATCCGGATCTGCCTGTCCTCCCCGAACAGTCACCGATGTGATAACCTCGGTATTAACCCTGTACTCATAATCGCCTGATGTAACCTCCTGAGGCTCCGGCTCCGCTTCATTGAAGCGTACAATGCCAAGTCCGAGGGATGAGATAATATCCGCATTAGATGCAGTTATGTTCGTAGAGCTATCCCATGCCGGGTAGCCGAGATCAGGTGTTTCCAGGAACATCGCTAACGGCAGGTTCTTATGGCAAAGCGCAGCCATCTTGCTCCTCAGGCCGCCGTTCAGTTGACGGTCAAAAAGCGCTGCTTCGGTAGCTGTCATAGCGTACTTGATTCCGCCAAAGGATATATATGCAATGGGTTCAAGGAGCAGACGATATTGACCGTTTGTCAGAACATTAAAATCCATTCTAATAATGTTTGCGATGCTTCGTATGACCTGCTCGTCTGTAAAATAACTTTTGATTGCTTCAATATTAGCGTTGCCGCCTGATGTGCCTATGATTTTTGGTAGAGGTTGCGATGGATTAATATAACCGTATGCATTCGTGTCCGGTGAAAGAGCAAGTCCTCCGGTATATGAGATTTTACATACCTTTTTAAAGTTTACAGAAATCATGGGATGTTTGTTTGTAAGGTCAATAGACGTAGTCACAACCGCATGGTCGCTCGCCCGAATGACTGTCACTCTCACGCCTTCATCACCGGGATTCCAGTAATCCGTGCTTGTACCGTCGCCTATTCCTCCGCCACCGTTATCTATGTTGCCTTCTCCCTCGGCACGGGCTGTAACAGGCGGAAGCAAAGAAAGCATAAGCACAAGCAAAAGGAAAATGCTGAGTGTCCGTTTCATGAAAACCTCCTTACTATGCAAAGAACACAGCATCTCTGCTGTGTTCTTTGCCCCTGCTTATTAAATTGCTCAGTCCATATTCCCGATCTTGTTTCCGTTTTCGTACATATCTCCGGCAGTTGTTCCCGAACCTCCACCACCGTTATCATCAATCCATCCGAAGCCGGGAACATAGATTTTACCGTCTCTCTTATCTCCAGATTTCGGCGTTGAAGACGATGTACTGCTCTCCGGCTTTTTTGCATCGTTAACTTTTTCTCCGTTCGGAGTTTTGGTCGGATCGGTCAATACATCCTGTGGCGGTTGTGAGGGCTTGGTAATCTCTGCCTGTATGCTCTGCTTCGTACCCGTGGAATCTACGGTATCTGTGGATTGAGCGGAAGCCGCTGTCGGGTCGATGGGCGCGACGGTTACCTCCGGAGCTCTGCTTGGCTCCGCAGACGGGATGATTGGGGTGACTACGTTCGATACCGTGGAAGATGGCTGAACCGTTACGGCTTTGGGCACCTCCGTTTTAAACTGCAAGGAAATCGCTATAACAAGGACGATGCACACCACGCCGAGTCCGGCAACGGTGATTCGCTTTTTTGCTTTGTCTGTCAGTTTCATTTCTAGGATACCTCCTTCGTATAAAAGGTTGATATGTCTTTTCAATGACACACCATACTACATAAGATTTCAAAAGTCTATTGCCAATCAGAAAACGTTAAAATATCGGCATATATTTGGCCTGCACCCTGAGATTGATCACCATGGGCGGTAGGGTTTTTCCGCCAAAAGATACCGGAACCTCCAGCCTTATGACCGCATCGGCCAGCAGGCCTCTGGAACTATCGGGACTCACTGGAGCAAGGGGCATATTGTCAAGGTCAACAGAAAGACCGTATAGTCTAAATTCTATGTCGTCTCCAGCATATTTCACGTGATAGCCGTTTTCTTTTCGCAGTCCCAGCAGCTGGTCCAGCCTGCTGTACATTTCGCCGTAATCCAGGCTTTCCTCAAAGTCGGAAGCGCTGGGCTGATAAGCTCCGCCGTAGCCTTCCCGCATCCCGTGATAAACATTATCGTAATTATCGTTAATCGTCGAGATAACTGCAGACTGTACAGCATCCCGGACACCCTGGGCTACAATCATCAGCCGCATGGTTTCGGAAATTCCGCAGAAAACAATCACGAGCGCAAGGGTAACGGCTACAACAAGCGGAAAGGACGTACCCCTTTTGCTTCTAAGCATATCACAAAATCTGCCAAATTTCATTTCCAATACACCTCGCTCTTGCCGCTGGCCTGCGCCTTCAGGGTAACAGGAAAGCCCCCGAAGCCGCCGAATATGCCGATGTCGGTCTGAACAGTTGCAGTTACAGTGAATTCCTCATTGAGCTGGAACTTTCCGGTCTTTGACCAAGAGATATTCGGGGCAAGTCCTGTCTTTTCGGTGAGAACCTGCGCCCGCAGGGCAGTTTCGCTGCCGACGCGCCCGGCAATCTCCGCCTCTCGGCAGAGTTCAGAAGCATAGGTATCCAGCTTGTTTTTTGTTACGAACACCGGAAGTACGCTCACTGCCAAGGCGATGACCAGCATCACGCAAAGCACCAGCACCGCTACGTCGATGTACCCCTCCCCGCGTTTGCTTCTTAGCAGATTCAGCACATCCGCACCCCCTGTTCAGGTGAGAGATAGGCTTCGTCCTGCTCGTAGTACTGTTCGGCGTCCCGTTTATCGGCAATCGACCACAGTGCATGTGTTATGTCCTCATCATGCACCATTTCAGAGCCGTTTTCCTCAATCCACTTATCCCGTACCACCTCCAGCGGATTCCTGAAGCGAAGCAGGTATTCCAGGTAATCCATACTGTAACCGCCATCCTTCAGTTCGCTGTACACCAGTCTAGTGGCGGCGATTTCCTCCGCCTTTTCAATAAGCTCAAGCGGCTCCAGCTTTATCCACTCCCGCATAAAGGAAATATAATTTGCCTCAAGCTTTTCCGAAAGCTCCGCTTTAACATCCATAAATTCCATATCGCACCTCCTTCTAAAACATCCCGCCAAGGGAGCTTAAAATCTCCATGACGATGATGACAAGATAGGTCAAGAGAAAGCACATTAGCATGATAAACGAGAACACCCTGATTTTTGGCGGGATCTTCTGCGCCTGGCTCTTGAGCCTTTGAAGCTCCAACGCCTTGAAGTCATGAGCCAGCATCTGAAAATATACGGCGCTGTCGTCGCCTCTCAGGACGCCGATAAGTCCTCTGACCACGTCGGAGAGCATGGGAGAATTGAGCCTTGCTTCAAACCGGGTCAGCGCCGCCTCGTAGGAAGACGAGCGCATATCTGCGGTCAGAACATCCAACTCACGGGCAAAGGCGGGACCGACATTCTTCTTGTAGTTCTCCATCATTGCCAGCACGTCACGGCTGGCCTTCAGGGTCTGCTCAATGGTGGAAACAAACCTCGGAAGCTCTCCCTCGATCTGCTCCCTCTTTTCCTTGAGCTGCTCGTCAGCCTTCCGAATCTCCTTAAAATACGTTAGAACAGCTAGAATGATCAGCACCGGCGAGAGCAAAGGAAGAAGAAACAAACAGGGAATCACACCCATCAGTATGGCTCCGGCTTTTGTAATAGCATAAGCCGAATAAACCTCCGGCGTCATGCTGATGCCAGCCGCCTTCAGTATGTTTGCCATCCGGCTGTGCTTGTACTCATCCATTCCGATATGCTTTGAGAGCTTGACTGCTCCTGCCATGAGCCAGGCTTCCATGCTCTTGACGGCTTTTTTGTTCTTCCTTCCCGCATTCAGCATGGCCTTGGCAGTATTCATTGTCGGCAGTTTCAGGATGCCTGCCAGTATGAAATACAGTCCTGCGGCAAGGAGAATTCCGGTAAAAAACAGTTGTATCATTCTCTATCACCTCCTGTATTCGATGGGCTTGGTCAGTCTGATGACAAAGGCCGTAGAGATAAATATCGCCGCAGCGCATACCGCGAGGATGATTTGCCCAACCGCCGTATGCATCAGGGTATGATACCAATCCTTGTTGAGAAAATACATGACCGGCACATTGCCTGCCACCAGCAGGGCCATGATGATGAATTCCTTGCGGGGTTCAAACACCAGGTATTCCAGCTCAGCGTTTACAATACGCATGTCTGAGAGCTTGCTGACAATCGGAGTCAGCGTGGTCTTAAGGCTGCGGTCATGCTGGCAGGCGGCAATAGCGTCGCACCATTCATGGAACACCTCATTGTCTATTTTGGGCTTCATGCTGTGAAGAGCTTTGTCCAGATCGGGATCAATGAGCTTCACCTGTGTCAGAAACCCGGTGAATACACTCCGCACAGGAGGGTTAAGATACTGGACGCTTTCCTCCACCGCCGTCAGGATATCCTCGCTTCTCAGATAAGCCGTAGTGATGATGGACAGAGCCGTTTCAAGCTCTGCAGCAATGTTCTTTTTGTAATGCGCGGCTGTCAGCCGGATGTACCAAAAGGGAATAAACATCATGCCGACCGCCGTAACAGGCACCAGAAACATGTTGCCTATCAGGACAGCAAGGCTGGCGCCTGCTGCAAAAAACGCCAGCGACGCAGCGCAGATCATGGAAAAGCGTGAGCTTCGTCCGGTAATGGCGAGAATCTCCTGCACCTCAGTAATCTCCCGGCGGAGGAAGGATTGCTTTTTACGCCGGGCAGCTTCGTTGATCTCAGCCTTGATGCTTTTGTTTTTACGGGTAAGAAAGCCGAACAGCCCATCGGTGAATTCCAGCGGGGAGAGTCCGAGTAAAAGAAAAGCACCGGTGATAAAACCGGCACAGGCTATTAAAAGGATTGTCATCATCAGGAAGCACCTCCCGCCGCGAGGATTTGTTTCAGGGTATCCTGGGGCATCCCGTTTTCCAGAAAACGCTTCTGCAGGCTTGGTGAGATTCCCTGTACTGGGCTGTGGCAGCCATTGATGATGAATTTTCCGTCCTCTATGCGGTTTTCGGTAATCTGGAATTGGAATAGGCTGCGGAAGCTTCGTGTTCCGTCCGGCAGGATCTCGCACTCCATGATCTCCATCAGCCTCCGCTGTTTGTTCTCGAGCTGCTTTGAGAACACCACGATGGGGAATGCCTCTGTTACCAGATCCATGAGGGTGTTGTCTGCCATGTCATATTTCCTTCTGCACAGAGTGACCATACGCCGCCATGTGGCCTCACAGCTGTTGGAGTGGATAGTGGTCAGCACCGTGTGGCCTGTTCTGGCTGACTCCTGGGCAGCATAGGCTTCCGGTCCGCGCATCTCACCTACACAGATAATCTCAGGATTAAAGCGCAGAGCCATATCCAGCAGGATGTCCTGATCGATGTTCTGCTTCTCGTTTTCACTCATGCGGGTCAGGGTATGAATGACACTGTTACACACCCTTCCGTCCTTCTGACGCACTAACGCCAACTCACGGGAACCATTTTCAATAGTGAATATTCTCTTATTATCTGGTATGGTTGTCAGAAGCCATCCCGCCAGTGTGGTCTTGCCGGAGCTGGTGGCGCCAGCCACACACACGGATATGCCGTATCTGAGGCACTCCGCCAGAAAGTCCAGCATCGATCCTGTAGCGGTACCGCCTCGGATGAAGTCCTCTTTTTTCATGGATTGGGGGTTAACGATACGGATTGAAGCGGATACCCCCACATCCTCGTCTACCAGCGGAGTTTTCAGCACCGCAATACGGATATTTTTGGAAAGATGCCCAAGGATGGCGGGGCTGGCATTGTCCAGCACCATGCCGGACACATGGAGCATACGGCGCACCACATTGATGGCATGCTCAGGGCTGTCAAAGTGCTCGTCCAGCTTTTTTGTGATACCGCTGCTGTACTGCACCTCAATATCGTTCCAGGCATTGACGTCAATTTCCTCAATCCCAGCGCCGAAGATATATTTTGTCAGGAATGAAAACTCCGCCATCTCGGTGTACAGAGCATCCACCAGCTGCTCCTGTGACATGCCGCTAACTGCGATTCGGTAATCCTGAACATACTTCGTAATATACCGTTTAATCTGGGCTTTGACTTCCTCCGTTCCTCCATCGGTAATCAGCGCAGCATATTTGCTGGAGATGTACTCCTGCACCTCATGGAGTACTGTTCCGAATTCCCTGTCCGCCCCATTGGATGAAAAAAACAGGCCTTGATTGCCCGTCATGGTGATAGTCTGCGGTTTTTCTCCCGCGAGCGGCAGGATATTTTCAACCTGGTTATGGTTCTTTGTGCTCATACGCCGAACACCTCCTTTGCGAGTCTGGCGATTTCCTTACGAAAGCTCCTGCTGTCTTTGAGCATCAGGTCTCCCAGCAGGTTCCCCGAAAGAGCCAAATTCTCCAACTCGTCCGAATGGGGAAACTTGAAAGCAACGCTGCCCAATACCTGCTCGATATGCTCTCCGGCCTGATTGGATTTGATGTTGGAAGCCGCCTTATACTGCTTGTCGGCATCCCATTTCTGATCCTTCAGGAGAGGCAACTGGCTTGACAGGTAGCTGATGGATTTCAGGTCATAGTTTACCAGCCGAATTACAGAATCAGCCTCCAGCAGCGAAACCGCCGACAGGATATCGTGAGCAATGGCGCTGCCGCAGTCAATGATAATGTACGGGGCGACGTCCCGCAGATGATCGATCAGCTCGGCCGCCAGCTCCTGGGAGTACGGCGGATAGGTAAACACATTCTCACCCTTGAGCATTCCGATAATGGTCAGGTAGTCCAGCTTCTTGTGGGTGACGCAGTTCTGCTTGATGAGCAGATCCGTCACATGGGTAGCGGCAAGAATGCTGCCGAGGGAACGCTCACACTCCAGATCACTTGTCGTACAGATGCATGGCAGCATAGGCGCGGTCATGTCGCACAGCAGCAAGACCACGTTCTTTTTCTGATCTGCCAGATATTTAGCAAGGCGCACGCTCACAGTAGTCTTGCCGCTGCCGGCGCTGCCCCATACCGCCAGCACCTGCACATCCTGCTCCAGTTCCTCCTGTATGGCTTCGGGCTCTTTTCTTGTAAAAAGGCTTCGTTTCATGAAGTTCAGCATCTTACTCACCTCCGGCCTTCTGTACAGGGCTTTCGGGCTTAGCCGGAGCAGCCGATGCTTCCGGAACAGACGGCTGCCCTGCCTGTCCGGAGCTTTGCTCCGCAGGCTTCGGGTACAGGGCTTTAATCACCTTATCCTGCAGCTCAGTAAATTTTGCGGCGCTCTCCTTGGAACCTCTGTACACGAGAGAAAGATGGAGCTTGCCGTCTGCTTCCAGCTCCGCAAGGATTTTTGCCTGCTCCGGTGAAACCAGCAGGGTGACGGTGGCGGGAAGCTGCTTTTCGTCCTCCTTCTTGCTCTGCTCGCCTGTATCAGTATCGTAGCCCGTGCTGGAGGTCACACCGATAATCTCCACATACGTCAGCTCCGGTGGGATCACTGTTAAGCCCTGCTTTTTGTAGTCGGGCGCGATTACTGATACAATGTCGCCGGAGATCAGCTTGCCGGACAAGCCCCCGGCAAAGTTTTTAATGCTGACGGAAATGGCCTGCTTGTCACCGCTAAGGTTATACAGGTAGGCATTCTCCGACGCAGGCGTATCCGACAGCTTGGCTGTTAGGATATAGTCACCGGGCACCAGATCCGCCGAAGCGTATTTTCCGAGGACGCTGTCCTGCTGCTTTATCACATCCTTCGGCAGGTTGTAGCCGCCTACCTCCACAGTCTGAATCATATCCTTGCTGATTGCGTCACCGGCTTTAATGTTCTTCACTACCCGGACGACAGCCGTTTTCTGAGACAAGCTCTGATTGAACAGAGGCGTCAGCGCAAAACAGATAAGTAAAGAAAGCACGATGCAGATTACTCCCAGCACCGTGCGGTTTTTTAGAAAGCTCATTGGGTGTTCCTCCTTAAATTAAAAAGTAGGCTGCCAAGCAGCCGAGAGAAAGAAAAGGTGCGAGAGGATATGACTTTTGAGCAGTCCTCCCGCACAGCTTTTGAATTATGGTATTGCCTGCATGGAATACCAGCAAGGCTGTTAAGCTTATGACCGCGGCAGCCATGCTTTTGCTGAAGTCCAGCACCAGCCCCGCAGACGCCATGAGCTTGATATCTCCGCCGCCCATACCGCCGAAAAGTAATGCGGCTATAAGAAAGAGTGCGGCAGCAAAAATTCCGGCCAGCTTCACCGGTTCAAAGGTGAGCAGTCCAATCATGGCTATCCCAAGGCAGACGCTGTCGGGTATGATCCGTTTTCGTATGTCTAAGATCGAAGCGGCCAGCAACAAGGCAGCAAAAAAGCCGCCCTGCACAAGCGGAGCCATTTGAGCCAGAGCGTCCAGTTTAGCCCCCATAGTTGAACATATCCTGGATGCGCTGTTTAAGCGTCGGCAGAACAGTTTCACCGAACAGGGCATAGAGGCCGCCGAGGACAAGGGCACCGATTACAACAGCCATCAGGATTTTAATGGCGGTATCCACGAAGCCTTCTCCGCGCTGGGAGCTGATCAAGGTCTGAACCGCAATAGCTTTTTCCGTGATCTTATCGTTTACCTTATTAACAAGTTTTTTCATAGTGATTTACCTCCAAATTCATATTTTTATTGATTAATTTCAATTTACATACCGCCCATGTTTAAGGAGCCGCTTTGCTCCGACACTTCTTCCAAAGCGGGCGGTTCTGCTGCCGTACTTTGCTCAAGGGGTTTTTGTTTCTCCGGTTTATCTTCCCGCCTTCTTTGCTGCTTATAGGTAAAGGCGGGCGGAATGCCTTCTAAGTCTTTGCACCGCTTGACCTTATATCTTTCCGTGTCACTCTTGTAAAGGTAATACCAGTCCTCGTCAAAGCTGTACACTCCCGCCATACCTGTAGCCATTCCGTCCCTGTAAATAAGCTGATACTTAAAAAGAGGGTTAGGATCACACACAACTCTGATCAGATCCAATTCCAGTGCGACTTCCTTCGTTTTTACCACCTCCGTCTGGGCAGAGAAAAACACCGGTGGTTTAGGCCGGTGCTAAACTGCGGATTAAAAAACAGCCTTTCGGCTGCGGCTAGCGGGGTTACATATTCATCTCCGGTCCCTGGTACAGCTCCTGCTCCTGCGGCTGAAAGGATACCTCCTTAAATCCGAAGCGGTCTACATAGTGAAAGGTGCTGCCGGAAGCATCATATAACTCGATAACATCCGACATAGAGAGGCTGTGCCCCTCATAGTCCGGCGGGTGTTCTAGGTTGAATTTGGCATACAGCGCCTCTAGATCGTTGGTTTCCGCCTCGCCGTCATAGACCGGCTTGTAATTATCCAGATCAGGCTCACCGAAATGCTCCAGCAGCTCGTCATACCCAATGAATTTCATCATGACGT
Source organism: Desulfitobacterium elongatum (assembly GCF_055378975.1). Lineage (NCBI taxonomy): Bacteria > Bacillati > Bacillota > Clostridia > Eubacteriales > Desulfitobacteriaceae > Desulfitobacterium > Desulfitobacterium elongatum. The sequence goes on from NZ_AP038772.1 coordinate 3,541,627, forward strand.
CCACCTCGGGCTTGAGCTGCCACACACGGCACTTCTTCAGCAGCTGTGCGTTTCCTTCCGAATCGAGCTTTCCCTCAGCCAGCCGTTCATAGGTACCTTTTCTCCACTCTAGCTCCAGTCCATTTTTCTCTGTGAGAAAGGACTGAAGTTCCTCATTTTGAAACAGCGGGTCGACGACGGCTTTGCCCTTTTCGATGTAGCCTGCTGTGTTGCCGTAGTAAAGGATGCGATTGTTTTTAATCTGAATTCCATTCATCGTGCTTCCTCCTTTCCCTGCAGGACTGCCGTGTTACTGAAAATAGAAGTTGACGGAATAGGTGATATTGCTCTTGTTGTACATACAGTCATGATTGGTGTAGTAGTAGAATTCCAGCTGACTGTAGATACCAGGCGACAAATTGCGGCTGAAAGTGATGCCGTTGGTGGTTGTGCCGTAGTCCAGCTGATCCCATTGTCCGGTCAGCACATTATAGCCGCGGACACGACCGTAGTCGTTGCCGCTATGCCCAGAAACAGGAGGCACTGTAAAGGTGTAGTTGGTGATGGTCGCTCCTGCGATGCCCTGTTCCAGAATGACTGATTCCGGTCCGGTCAGCGTCATACCGCCGCCTTTATTCGGGTCTGCGATGAAAAAAACAATAGCCGCCCAAGGTGATTCGGCTCCGGTAGAGTCAACCGCTTTTACGCGAACCACATTCTTCCCCAGAGGGTAAGCTGTGCTGGTCTGCGCCGGCCGTCCTTCCCAAACATAGGTGATTGCGTCTCCATCCGGATCGGTGCTGGAGGCTGTAATGGTAATTGCTACGCCCGGCGCCACGCTGTTGCCGTCAGGGGTACGGGTGATCACTGGCGTTGTGGGAGCCGAGTTATTCACAGTGAAGGTGATATCCGTCCAGTCGGAATACATTCCCCATGCGTCCTTTGCCCTGACCTTTACGGTATGAGTGCCGACAGGATAATAGCTGTCAGCAGTTCTGCCGAAATATTCAAGGGTTACGGCATCTCCGTCCGGATCGCTGGCATAGGCCGAAAGATTAACTAACAGCTTGCCGTTTTGCGCTGTTCTTGTAACCGTCGCGCTTCCGGTGGGTTTGTTCGGTGCGGTGTTGGTGATGGTGATGCTCTGCGAATAGGTAAAGGTTCTGCCTTCGCTGTCTGTCGTGCTTGCGGTCAGGGTATAGCCGCCAGGCACATTTATGGCAATGGTGCCTCCGCTGTTTGATAGGGTACCGGTATAGGAGGCCGGACTTCCATCCTTAGTCAGCGACCATGTGAGGCTTCTGCCCTCCAGTCCGGATACGGCCGGCAGGGTCACATTGATATTGCCGCCGATATGAACCGAGGACGGGACAGTGAACGGGAAGCTTGGTATCGGCTTAACCGTCGCGGTATTGGAAGCAAAGGTGAATTTTCTGCCGTTAATATCTGTCGCTTCCGCAATCAGCTTTACAGAGACTGTTCTGTCCGTGCTGATTGCCAAGGAGCCGCCGCCTGTACCGACAGAGCCGACGGCATATTGACTATAGGGCCTAGCTTGACCGCCATCCACAGAAAGGAGCCAGTCAATGTTCGTACCGTCAAGCTCTGTACCGGATGCGGTAACGTCAATGGAGTCGCCGCTGTAACTGAGTGCTGTGAGTCCTATGGACATCTGCGGGATGGGATAGACCGTGAAACTTCCGCTTCTGATGAAGGTTCGGCCGGCCGGGTCCGTCATGGTCAGGGTCAGCTTATATTGCCCCTTTGCCTGGAAAGTCAGGCTGCCGTCTGATTTGGTCAGGGAACCTGACGCATAAGCAGAATAAGGCTCATCGCCTCCGTCATCCTTGATGACAGTCCAGTCTGCGGCGAGATTATCCAGATCCGTACCGCTGACACTGACCGTTCCGGCTTCACCGGAATACCAGACCGGCGGCATGCTGAGAGAAACCGACGGAACCGGATAGACCGTAGTGGAAGCGCTGTAGGAAAACACCCTGCCCAGCGCATCCGTCATGGAGGCAGTCAAGGTATATGTTCCGACTTCTTTAAATTGTATTTTCCCGCCATAGGCGTTCAATGTTCCGTCCAAAGTATCGGAAATTTTCGCAGGTACTCCGTCTTTTGTGAGCGTCCATTCAACCGGCAGTACATTGTTGTTGCCGCGAGTCCTTAAATCAATGATGCAATCGGTATGTGTGGCTTCCGGAAGCTCGAAGGAAATGTCCAGCACCGGCAGGACTTCGATTTTCCCTCCGTTCTCGAACAGAAATACCCGCCCTGTTTCGTCGGTGATTCTTGCAATCAGCTCGTAGGTTCCGGCATGCTTAAAGCGTATGGAGCCGCCGGTGTTATCCAGTGAGCCGTCAACGTATGTGGCCCAATCCTGGAACCCGAAGCCGTTTTCCAACAGCCACTCCACATTGAGTCCATCCAGTTCCTTGGTTTTTGGAATCACATTGACGATGGTGCCGGTATGGGCAGTTTCCGGCAGTACATAGGAGATACTGGGAACCGGATACACCTTAACCGGGGCTGTGTAGCTGTAGCTTCTGCCTACGGGATCGGTGAAGGCAGCTTTCAAAACATACTCGCCCTTATCTTTAAAGCGGATGAAGCCGCCGTCATTGGTCAGCTCTCCCTGAACCTCATCGGCAAGGGCAGCTGCTTCTCCGTTCTTTGTCAGTGACCACTGTATTGCTGCGTCGCTGAGGTTTTCTAAACGAGTTTCCACATGGACCATTTCATCAGTGTGGGTGATTTCTGGTGCATAAAAGCCGATAGAGCCTACAGGGTAGACGGTGATGGTCTTGGAGGCTTCAAAGATTCTGCCGGTTTCATCGGTGAGTGTTCCGGTGAGCATATATACGCCTTTATCCTTGAATCGGATTTTCCCGCCGTCATTTGTCAGCGTGCCTTCCAGCTCACTGCCAAGCGCCGCTGCTTCACCGTTCTTGATCAGTCTCCAGCCGACATTCATACCGTCCGCCTCTGTCAGGGTTGTTGCTACCTCCAGAGTCGTATCGGTATGGGACGCAGCAGGAAGTGAAAAAGCGATTTCCGCCGCCGGATAGACCTTGGAGCTTTCACTGTGAGTGAATATGCGCCCGGTATCATCGGTAATGGACGCTGTCAGTGTATATTGACCCTTATTCCTGAACACGAAGGTGCCGCCTTCTTTCCCGAGCTTTCCATCCAGAATGTCAGCAGGCTGGACGGTTTCTCCGTCTTTCGCTGCAGTCCACACGATATCGTGCCCGTAGAGCTTTTCCAACGGGAATGTAAGCGTGATGGATTTGTCCGTATGGGTGGTTTCCGACAGGTCAAAGCTCAGATCAATAACCGGATATACCGTGATCTGCTTGGACAGCACGGTTTCTTTCCCTCTGGTGTTTTTCGCTGTCGCAGTCAGTGTGTACTGTCCTTCCTCCTTGAATTGAACGGTACCTCCCTCCAACCCGAGAGTGCCGCTGACGGCAGTTTCTAATTCCACAGGCTGCTGCGAACCGTCCACAGCGGTTTTGGTCAGCGTCCAGGTGTAGCTTTTCATATACTTCCAGACCGGCATCACCTTAATTTCGCTGTCTGTGTGAGCGGTTTCGGGAAGCTCAAACTGTACCTCTGCAGGCGGATAATATGAGCTGCCTCCAGAGCCGCTGCCCGGATTGCCCGACGTAGGCGTAGGGGAAGGTTTATTCTCATCTGGATTTGCCGGGGTGGGTGTCAGCTGCTCTGTGGTTCCGGGAATCGGACTCGGCGTCGTTGTGCTAGGAATCTGTGACGGTGCGGAAGGTGTTGGTTCAGTCGGTTTCGATGTTGCCGGATCAGTCATATCATCTGCGTCGCCCTTGGTCACTGGATCGTTGGGATGAATTTTATTATCATCCGTATCTCCAATGATTCCGTCCTCGCGGCCGATGATGACATACCCTTTGTCATCATCCTTAATGTCCGACTGGTCATCATAACCGCTGTGTCCCTGAGTATTTTTCGCTTCCTCATCCTGTCCCTTTGCTCTCACCAGCATCTTGATGATTTCTGCGCGGGTGATGGGATCATCGGGATGAAAGCCGTCGGGATAATCGGCGGGGTCAATAATTCCAGCGTCGATCAGTGCCTCAATGTACTTCTCCGACCAGTGACCGTTGATGTCGGGGAAGCTGGGCGGGTATTTTTCAGCGTTTGATGTATCAAGCGAAAGATCCCGCGCCAGTATCGCGGCGTACTCTCCGCGTGTAATGATATCGCCCTGCCCTACAAAGCTCTCCGGATGCAGGCGGTATACCGTATAGATTCCGCCGCATATGAGAAGGAGCAGAGCAAGGACAATGATGACGATACGCTTTCCTTTCTGTTTCATAGGTTTTCAGTCCTTTCTTTAAATTTGAAAATGAAAAAACCGGAATCATCAACCTGACTCCGGCTCTTAGCTCCATATTGGTTTCATAGTTTCATCTCCATGCCTCCCTGATCCTGCTGCTCTTTGAAGAAGGCTTCCAAGACTTCTTGCGACGGATGAATGAGCTTACCGTCAATCATTTCAAACACGCAAAAGTCATCCCTGTCGCAAATCATCACTCGGTGCTGGTAATCCTTCTGCATCTCGATGTAGTCCTGCACCTCCTTAGTGCTACACAGCCATACGCCGGAGGTGTATCGCCCGTCCGGCAGAAAGCAATAGCCGCTGTATTGCGGCTCATGGCTTTTCAGATCCAACGCATCAGTCGGCCGGATCTGCGAGAGCTGGAGCCGGGCATGGTCAGACAGAATCTCCGGCTTTGCAATGCCAAGCACATCGCTTCTGTTCCATCGAACCTGCTCTCCGTTTGAAAGTGAAACTGTAAAGACGGACCGTCCGATGGGATTGGGATTGCTTCCATTTCCACCGGTGCAATAGTATAGTTGGTGATTTACGTTTCGTAGATCTCCCGGCAAGGAGGAAGGCCGTAGAATAACAACTTTGCCGCTGATGGGCATGTCATATCCGGTTTGCAGGCAGTCCTCTTGTGTGAATAACTCTTTCTCAGTCAAGGCGAATCGGCCCCTTTCTTTTTTCAATCATGTCCATCAGCTTTGCGGCAATGGAGATCAATGTTTCCTCCGGCATATCGCGGATAGCGGCACGCACGAATGCTTCCACAGCCTCCGGCGACTGATCGCCGATCTCAATAAGATCAACCTTTTTTGCCGTGATGACGCCCTTCTGGATTCCGAGGCGCACAATATCTCCATGCTCCATTTCAGCGGCAGTACGAAGTGCCTTCGGAATCAATACACGCCCTTTGTCATCTACGATTTTATATATGGGCTTTGCTATCATACGAAGTATCCCTCCTTTCTCATAACGTCACGAACGGTGCTGGGGTCTATGCCGAGATCCTCGAAGAGCCGACACAGCTCGTCTGGCAGACGATCAAGGATATCCGACGCAGCGATGACAATGGCACCCTCGGCACAAATGACATCCAAGTCGCTGTCTAATGGGATGTCCGCAGACTCCAGCAGTTCGTGGGGTATATGCAGTTCGTCCTCCGGGAGTTCATAATCCGGAGAAAATTTCTCATCATCCTTCTGCAATTCAAAGAGAGGGACGGCAATCGCCACTCCCTCAGATGTGATAAGAACCATAGGGCAGTGCTCGTTTACTTCATCCTGTACGATCACGGTGAAGCAGATCTCATCCCCAGGCTTCAGTCCGGCATTGCCTACGGCTTCTGCAGAAAGGACAATCTGGCCGCTTTTGTCTACCTCGGACTTCATTTTAATGATTTTCATTAGGGTGTTCCTCCTTAAAATTAACCCCTATGATGGGGTTATAATTGTGGGTCAAGTAACAGTTCGGAGTCGAAGAGATTCATCTGGGACGGCATGTCCTGTAACCTTTCACTGGTATCGTAGTTAGAAATCAGGACTTCAGCATATTCGCAGCCGTTATCATAGCGCTGGGCAAGGTTATTGATGCGGCTGACTGCCTCAATATTAAAGTCCTTGTACAGCTCTCGGATGAATTCGCAGTCGTTATAGCTGACGAGCCATTTGCCCTGGCAAGATGCTAGGGTATCCCGCAGGCGGTAGTGATCCTCTTTTTTGAACACAACCTCGTAGTGTCCCTCCGTCTGATAATATGGCGGGTCGCAATAGATAAAGGCATTTTCACGGTCATACTGCTTAATCAGAGCTTCAAAGTCCTTGTTCTCAATGACCGTATCCTTAAGCCTCCGGCTGCCCTGCCAGAGTAGATGAAAGGTTTTCCGGATATCAAAGGGCTGGCATCCGTAGCTGGTGCATCCGCTTCCGTAGCTTAGACGGATGAGACGATAGAAGGCAGCAGCGCGTTTCACGTCATTCATCTGTGCGTTTTCTAGAAGGATCGGCTTGATTTCCTCATACTGCGGTTCACTCAGAAATCTCTGTGCGATATCCAATTCCTCCCGCAGATACTCGTTTGTGAATTCCTCCTTCTCCAAATATTTTTTCAGGACATTGAATTCGTCGCGTCCGTTCAACGGAAAGAAGTTCAGCTCCTTGAGAAGAGCAAAGGGTCGGTCGCGGACACAGCGGAACAGATTTGCCAGATCTGAATTGAAATCGTTGTAGACCTCCATAGCGGCATCCGGAGGCCGTCCGAACAGCACCCAGCCTCCACCGCCGAAGACCTCAATGTACCGTCCGAATTCCTTCGGCATACGCCGATAGATCATATCCCGCAGAGCCTTTTTGCCGCCCACCCAACTGATGATGCTGTTCAATCCCTCACCTCCCTTTGCTTCGGCGGCTGAGCTTATCGACGTCGGTCCTCATGCAGGAGCCGTCAGGACTCCAGCAGATAAAGCCGACGCCGGGATAAGGACAGCCGACGCAGCGGGCGGTATCTTCAGGCAGAGGCAGGGAATGCTTTGCAGGAGGAGCGTTTTCTACGGCTCCTGTTTTTTCTTCTGGTGTTACATCATGCTTCATGGTTCAGCTCCTTTCTTTAGAAAAACAAAAAAGGCGCTGCCTTTTTTGTAAGACAACGCCTTCTTGTTCTTTTATTTAGTTGCATGAATCACAGCAATCTGCTGCAATAAAAAAAGCGCCACTTCAGCTTCATAAGAAACCAAAGAGCGCTATTTGTCCGTTCACATTTTCATTCATCCCATCACGAGGCCTCCGTAGCCTAGGTCAGGCGAGTCGCTCTTCATCTCCTGTTCAAGCTTCAAGGAATAGTTTTTGTGATTCCAGAAGCTGACGTAGATTTCACCGTCCGGCGTTTTGATGGACCGCTGTTCCAAGCCTTCACCGTAGCCATCACTATTCTGACCAGTCACAAAATTAAGAAGCTCAGCGGTTTCCTCTCCTGAGAGGGACTCATTCAGCCCGACGGTTATGACTCCCCACAGTTCACCGTCGACAATTTCCACTGACGGGTACAGGCTATACACCTTTTTATTAAGAGTTTCATCGTGGATGTATTCGGCAAGGCCACGGTCGTTTTCAAAGAAACGGTTCTCCTTCGTAATGGCGGCGAGGATAGCATCCTCATATGCCACAGCCTCTGCTGGAGTGATTTCCATCGGATTGTCATCCAGTCCATACTCGCCTTGGGGGTAGGTGATAATCTTCAGTGGGAAAAAGATACGCATTGTTTCGTTTGCCATTTTGTTTTCCTCCATTCTTTTTGTGCTGCATCGGGCAAATAAAAATGAGGCTATGCTTCTCATAAAAAAGAAAGACATAGCCTCGTATGCTTTAGCCTGACGGCAGCATTATTAAATTGTTATGGGATTATAATAAAAACAAAGCCATCAAGATTTCATCCCGGTGACTTTGAATTTTTTTACAAATATTATATAGTCTGTCAAAATGGATTCAGAGTAAAATGATAATAATTTAACTCTTAAAAAAATTTTAATTCTACTTTAAGTTCAACATTACTCAAGTTTTATTCGTCACTAAAATACGCAAAATAATTTACAGGATAGAATTTTATAAATCGTTTCTAGAGAAATTCATAAATCATGGGCATAAGCGTAACAATTTAGGGTCTTCGGGTTTCCATCATCTCAAAGTACTCTCTTCCTATGTCAAGAACCTGCCAATTGTGGTTGCATAATAAACAAGAGTTTAGGAAGGTAGAGCATTGTTTCGCTATTATAACTATAAATAGGTATTGTGAAAGAAATTTTTAATTTAACCAGCATTTCCAGAGCCATCTTTGACACTCATAACATTTTCATACGGATCCTAGAGATACTGCCTTTAGACTTACCATTTTAATCTTGCCAAAATCCCAAAAAAAAGAGGGCCAAGCCTTTTGCGACTTGCCCCTTAAGTTGAATTGGCCGGTTCAATTGGATTCTATCGTGGAAAACTCACGGTCGATGGAAATACTGAAAGATAGGAAAAACGGCAATCCGCTGGCTGGTGGATAGTGGCTAGTGACTGGTGGCCTAATCTACGAAATACGCTGGCTGAAAATAGACATTTTTAATCTTATTCTGTTCTAATACCTTGTACAATTTATTTGATATGATTAATCTTTTAAATTTGGGAGGTGCTCCAATTTTTTGTATAGCAAATATCAAGTTCAGTCCAAGTGTTTCGATTAAAGTTCAACGTTGTTTGACATCTAAACTCTTCATAAAGACCACACACAGGACAAAAACCTTTCTTGCTTACTATAGAAGGTTCTACGATATCTCCAATCCCTTCACGAAGGATTAAATGATAAGATCCCTCGATAATCTGTTTTTCTTTACCAATCTGATAAATAGGTTCATATTCTACTCCTGTAATATTCTCCTGATCAAATAATTGCTTTTATTTTTTCTGATACTATTGTCTCTATATCTCCTTGGTAGGTAGACATAATATCAAATTTCCGGATCTTTTTGTAATCAACATAAAGCAGGTGCTGGTCAATGTTTGGTATTTTTTCCCACATATATAACATTTACGACTTATTATCTCTGAGGTTTTAGAATCATTTGCATCATCATCAGTCCAAAGCCAAAGTATTTCAGCCTTATCCTTTTCACTCTTTGTGAAAGTATATACTCTTCTAAAAATATAATGCTGAATATCGTTTTCCTTTATAAATTCCTCAAAACTAACATACTCTTTCGACTTAGTATAAAAGCTAAATACTACTAATTTACCATATTCTTTGTCTCGGGACTCATAAGCGAAAAATTGTGACCAATCATTAAGCATATCCTTATAGTCTTGTGGAATATTTACCCATACCTTCTCTTTCATTTTTCGTTACCTCTGACCATTTGTAAACTTTATTGCCTCTACTAAGGGATCAATCATAAACTTAAATTCTTCTCTACTATTATAAAAGTCTGTTAAACCTTGTTCAATTCTTTCCGGACCAAATAGATCTTGAATCATCTTACCAGTATACCCCCTTTTAGGCGCTAGCCATCCATTCTCGAATTGGTACAATGCAGAATGGATCGTTCTATGCAATTGCGGATCAACTTTAATAAGCTGTTGAGCAGCGGCACCACCCAATGCTTTAAGATATGGATGGTGACGATGTGGTTAAGGAGGTTTGGGAGCGTTACCGCCACCGCCGCCGCCACCGCCTACATCAACTGTCGTAGCATCTCCAACTGTAGGAGTAGAATCATCAGGTGTATAATTTGGATCCCAATCATCGGCACTCGTAAGGGATGCATTTACCAATATACCACCTATTGCTCCAACAACAACGCCCACTACCGCCCCTACAATACCAGGTAGGATCAATATAGTTAACTGGGTCTCCACTACAATAAGCATATCTATTAAGAGTCTGCGGGTTACTACGCTCCCCCATTACACTATCCTTCGTCAGAAACCTACCGATTCCTGCTGCGTAATAACGGGCATTTAGATAATACAGACCGCTTTCCTGATCATACCGATAACCGGCTTATAAATAGGCATTGTTGAAGGAATCGGTACTCAAGTTGACAGCATTCCCAGATCGTTCTTTGACACTAATAATACTCCCATACGAATCATACACATACTGCCTGAACACCGCACCGGTGGAATCCGTCACCGCCACAACGTTCCCTTGGTCGTTGTAGTACAAAAAATGAGAGCCAAGCCCGATGTGGACTTGACCCTTTTCCGGTAGCGTGTACTACAGATTTTTACTTTTACCCATGCTTAATCTACCCAGTTGGTCAATTAATTCCTCAAATTTGAGACCTAAATCATTTGGTTCGTCATTTGATTTTAATCCTATTCTCACGAACTCATCATTTACGGCATCGCGTAATTCATTACCCAATTCTTCGTCCAAGTCTATAATTTCTTCTGTTTCCACAACCCATAGAAGGTCGGGTCTATTAAAATTAAGGCTTTGGCTCAATAACTTTAGCATTTTCTCATTAAGGTTTATCATTTTTACCACCTTAACCCGTTTGAATTCCTTGCCCAAGTAGTTATTAATTTACCAGCAGCGTTCAGGACAACAGTAGCATCTTGTCCAACATATTTCATTCTTTCTCCAGATTGTTGTATCACCTTTAGCGGGCTATTGACTGCATCTAGGATTGCCCTTGGTGCAACACCTCTTCCACTATCTCTTCCCATAGCCTGTTGTAACCCGTGTTTAGTATACCCGGTGATTTTAGACACAGCTTTTTGTGCTACGCTCTTTGCTGCTTCCCCAGCTTTTCCAAGCTCAGGACCAACTTCATACATTATATCAGACCCAGCTTCCGCAAGTTCTTGAGCCCCAATCTCAAGTGGAGCAGGGTCTCCCAATTCTGCAGCAGCAGGAACCCCAAACACCATGTTGATTATGCTAGATACAGCTTTAGCAATAGCACTAAACCAACTCGTTCCACCTGGGTCAGTCGATTAACGGGGTCACCGCCACAATAAGCGTACCTGTTTAGTGTTTGAGTATCACCAGGATGCCCTAACACACTATCTTTCGTCAAAAACTGCCAATTCCTTCCGCATAGTACCTTGCGTTTAGGAAATACAACCCACTCTCCGCATCATACCGGTAACCTCGATACGTGTAAGCATTATTAAACCCTGAGTCGTTGGCTACACAAGGAAATCCCCCAATCGTAGTCTATTATCCTCGATCGGGGGATTTCTTTCAATATCGGCTATTCGTGGTTCAGTCCAGCAAATTTTACTTTTAATCTTCTCGTTTCTTTACGGTTACAAAAATATTCTTATTTGCGAAATGAACTAGAAATTTAGAACCAGAAGCAAAAATGATTTCGTGAGATAAAGTTTCTTCGTCCACATCCATAAACTCGTCATAACCAAAGTCATCAAATCCTCTTTGATTATTGTTAAAACCTTTCTTTTTAGCGTAATCAACGGAAATCTTGCTAACCTTTTTATAAGTTATTGTCCACATTCTATCCAGGTCGGTAAGGATAATTGAAACCGTAATTAGCTTTGCCCTTCCTAATTCTTTCTGCTCAATAATTATATCCTTTAGTTTAGAGTCATGTAATGGACTCAGCTTAAAGAAATTAAAAGCCTTTTTTGAAAACCTACATTCTAATGACTGAAACTTCAGAGTGTAAGCCTCATCATTAAGTTTCCACTGATGCCTTGCTTTCATTTTTTCATCAAAATTTGTGGAATTTATCCTATTCCATAGGTCTTCCGTAAAGTACTCCATAGCACAACCCCCATTTATACAAGAAATTATAAGACGAAAATAATTAATAAAATTTAGATTCCTATAGGTATTCTTATAGGTATTCTTATAGGTATTCTTATAGGCATTGGTATCTCTGGTGATACTGGCATCGGATTCGAAAAAAAGAAAGGCATTTGGCTTCCGTCAAACGGAACAGGATTAGCTTTTTTTATATTCCCATTCCAATCCCAACCAGTGGAACCCTTTAAATTTTCTAGTACTTTCTTTGGCGGCTGACCTGGGCTGTTACTCTTTTTGTCATGCACAGATCCATTTTCATTTTGTGCCCACTGCTTTCCTCCCGGCCCATAAACGTGCATATGTCTCTGGGTCTTCGTTTGGGTTTTAGGTTCGTCTTCTCGAGCCTCCCAACCCTTTCCGAGGTCCACTGTTTGTGAATAGATAATGTCAGTATTATCAATTAGGTCAGTAGAAACCGAGTAAGAATTGCCCCCAACTAACCAGTCTATAGCATCAGAAATAACGCCCCCAAGCCAACTAAAGAAACTATTTCCGGAAGGGTCAACATGATTGATTGGGTCTCCTCCGCAATAAGCATATCTGTTCAAAGTCTTAGGATCGGTAGGACTCCCTGTAACACTATCCTTCGTCAAGAACCTGCCAATTCCTGCTGCATAGTACCGTGCATTAAGGTAATACAATCCGCTTTCCTGATCATATCGGTAACCTGCATACAGATAAGCATTATTGAAGGAATCGGTACTCAGGTTAACTGCTTTTCCACTACCATCTTTAACACTAATAATATTGCCATACGGATCATAAACATACTGCCTGTAGACATTGCCACTTCCGTCTGTTACAGCAACAACATCTCCATGGGCATTATAATGATAATAATACCAGGTGTTGCTCGTTCCGCCAACAACATAGTTTAGGCTTACGGCCTGGAGTTGACCGTTAGGTGAGCGAAGATAAAGGGCATGAATCACATTAGAAGCATCACCGGTTTGACTTTCGTACCATAACTGACCTTGGAAATAGTGATAAGTTGTCGTCTTGCCCCCAACAGTTTTGGTCAACCGATTACCGGCACTATCGTAAGTGTAGGTGGCGATGACATTGCCACTGCCGTCTTTCACGGTTGTTAAACGGTTAGCGGAATCATAAACATACTGGTAGCTTACTCCGTTTATCACTGCACTGGTCAGATTGCCATTTGCATCGTAAGCAAACCCAGAATTCGTAATCCGGTTATCGGCATCGTAAGCAAAGGTCTGATGGTTCGGGGTAGACGTGCCATTCGCCACATCCATGGTAAGCAGGTTGCCCGCTGGATCATAGGAGTAGTTAAACGTTCCAGAGTACGTTCCATCGGTAATGGATGCCTGGGTCAAACGGTTAAGCATCTCCGTACCACTGTTATAAGTGTAAGTGGCTGAGTAGTTGTTTCCTCCCGGGTCGGTACCGGTCACGGAAGTTAGCCTACTATCCTTGCCGTCATTACCAGTATAGAAATATTGACTCGACCATTTCACATTACCATTATTGTCTGTTATCTGTGTTCCGGTTATCCGACTAGCATCATCATACGTGAAATTATCCTGGGTATTATTGGGGTTAACCCTGGAGACAAGATTGTTACTCTCATCGTAATTAAACGTCACTTGCTGTTGATAAGACGTACCGGGGTTGATCATCACTGAATTTACGGCTCCGTTTTTGGCATAACTAAAGTTATAGGTGATAGGGTTATTAGTTCCGTACGTCAAATTAAAGCCCATTAGTTGGTTTAACTTAGAGTACATTGTAGCCCCGCTTGGAGCAGTCGGTGCACCTACAGTTGTTACATTATGCCCACCTGAATCCTTTTCTACATAGCTGATCATATTCCCTAAGGCGTCATAGCCATAGGAGTTGCTAGGACCGTTGGCAGTGGAAGAGCTAGTGAGGTGTCCTTCCAAATCATACCCCATGTTATACGCGGGTCCACCGGAGAGGGAAATCTGATTTGAATTTCCATAATTGTCGTAACCAACACTGACATTACTCCCGTTAGGATTGGTTTTCTGAGTTAGTTTTCCATCCGGGTCGTAATTGTAAGTGGTGGTGTTATTATTGGCATCCGTTTCTGTTTTCAGGTTGTTTTCCCGGTCATAGGTGAAGGCTTCGCTATCATAATTCGTGCTGCCTGAAGCTAAAGAAGCATTTAGAACATTACCGTTCGCATCCAGATTATACGTTGTTATATTACCCGCATTGTCTTTTACCGTACTCAGGCGGTTTTGCCCGTCATAGGAGTAATACGTATTCGAACCACCGGGTGTTGTTACTTGGGTCGGCTGGCCATAAGAGTTATTCTGATAACTGCTTTGATCGTTAATGCTTATTGTATTGCCAAGTTGGTCGGTTATGCTTGTAACATAATTATTAGATGAATCATAAGCAGAAGTCGTGGCAAGCTTACCAGGCGTTAACCGAACATTGTCAAAAAAGGCGGTGCCTTGAGCATTGGCTATCTCTAACCGGACCTTAATTGTGGCACTCGTTGCGGGCGGGGTAAAGGGCATAACGTATTTGGTCCAGCCCGAAGTTTGGGTAACCAGAGGAATAGCATAGTCATTTACAGGTTTTCCAGATGCATCGTAGAAATAAATGTGCATCCTGGCTCCACCGCCACCAGAGCCGGCTACAATATTAGCTGTCCTCATGTAACCCAGCAGGGTGTAATATTGTCCTGGGTTAACAGGTAAGACCGTTTGGGATTCAAAATAAGATGAACCGATTGAGGGGAGATTGACTTGGGCATCGTAGCTACCCGAATAAGCATTTGAACCGTCATTAAGAGGTTTAGAATAGGCATCTGAAGTGCTCCATTGCAAGGGTTGCTGCTGTTCAAAAGAGGAGTTCTCCAGCATGTTATAGCCCCTAGCCAATGGGCTCTTTTCGAACATGATATTGTCAAAATAGCCATCATAGGAGCCGTAAGTTATGGCCATAACCTTGGCATAAGAGGCTCCGCCGCTTGGAGGCTGAATGGTATCGACAAAACGTTGCCAGTTGGGATTGACATCTTGGAAAAGAACCACAGTACTCCCGACTGGGTTATAGCTTGCATCGTACCAATAAACATTCAAACAGGCACCCGTATGGGGTGGAGTTGGGGTGACGTTATTGTTTTTAACGGCCTTCATATAACCGCTAATTGTGAAATCTTCAGTGGTCAACCCTGATAGGTCGATATAATTATTTGTCCACTGATAAGCGTAGGTATTGCTTCCGGGGTTAATGTGCAGAACATGGCTATTCCCACTACTGTCCGCAAACGGGGCATCGGCTGTACTTGTGACGCTGGAATAATCAACTTGGTTAGAGGCACCGCTGGGGGTATAGGCAGACCAGTTTACCGGTTGATTCCCGCTTAATTGTTCAAAACTCCCGTTTAAAACCCGATTGTCTGCTACACCCAGCAAATTGGATTCGGCGGTGACGTTTCCTTGATTATAACTATAAGCCTTCGTGTTAAGAGTCTGGTCAGTAGAGCTATCCTCGTTAAGGTTTACCGGGTCCCAGATGTGCTGAACCTTACTACCATCCGCTTCTGTTAAGGTTTGCAAACGGTTATAGTAATAGTTCATGCTGGTTGAATTGCTAGAAGGATCCGTGGCCTTGATCATATTGCCAAGAGCATCGTATTGATACGAATAGCTTTTTCCGGACTTCGCATTGACTTGATTAGGTGTTGTTAGGCTCAGTAAACGGTCATAGGCATTCCAACTCATATCCGTTTCTGATACGGGATTCCCATCCCGTGGATCTCTAATGATAGCAACCGGGGTTCCATAATTGTCATTTTTATACTCGGTTACTTCACCGTTAGGAGCCGTAACCCATACCGCTTCGTACCCACCATCATTTCCATAACGGAAATCCGTGTGCCCTTCGAACGCACTAGCGCCTGAACCTTGCTCTAACTGAACTCCGTCAAAGTAAGCATCCCCGCCAAAATGCGTGGAGTCATGTTGAACTTCCAAATAGACAACCAAATAATAGGTGTTAGAACCCGTCGTAACAGTTACAGTGTTAGGGGTCCAACCTGTAGTCCCGGTAATTCCTGAAGCCTTGCTGTCTTTCCAAATATATAGATCATTGCCAGTTAAGTCGAGTTGGTCGGTATTGAGAAATGCTTCAGCATAACTCGTATTCGTTGTACCGCCTAAGTTACTAGTACTGATCTGGGAAGAGAGCGTATAGGTTTGGTTGGGGCTGACCGGGATTTTTTGCGTAGCATAAAGATAACTCGTTCCAGTGGCTCCGGATGCGCTGTGAATATCTAAGCCAAACCGGCCATATTTTGAAATGTTATTTTGTTTAATACTGCCTGTATCCCCTGAAATTGTTTGGGACCAGTTGTCCGGCACTGAAGCATTTGTGCTGGTGCTGGCTTCCATACTGGGATTAGACAGCATATTGACAGGGCCAACACTTATTACCCGGTTACTACTATCATAGTTAATGATTTGTTTTGTGCCATTTTTATCGGTTAGAGAAGTGACATATCCATTATTCCAAGTGTAGTTGACGGTTGCGTCAGAATAAGTCACGCCCGTTAAGAACCCATTGCTGTAACTATAGGATGCTTTAACCTTCCCGCTTTCAACCGAAGTCGTGATCTGACTCACCGTGCCATCCGCATTCCGTGAGAGCGTAGCAGTACGTCCAGAGGGATCCTTGATGGTAATGTTGCTTGAACTCCAGGTAATATTGGTTAAATTGTCTTTTCCGTCGCTTAATTGAGTAAGCTGACCGCTGCTATTAAAAGTCAATGTAGGAAGTTGGGATTGATAAGTCCCTGTTTCCTGATTGGCCTCCTGAACATGGTAAACAGTTGTACCGCCACTGGTATCCTTATAAAGTTGCAATGGATAATTATCCGGCGCTGAATAGGTAACCCCGTCGCTTTTAAGCATGAAGGGGCGTTCCGTTTGGGCAGAATCTAGAAACACGACGCCCCAACTATTAAATATGAGTTGCATATCCAAGTTAGAAAACCATTTATAGCCAAAGATGCTATTCATGCCGCTGGCAGGTGTTGGAACGCGGCTGTTATACGTCCGGGTTACATTAATCGGAACTCCACGTCCGGGTAAAGAGAAATCTGCGACCGAAGAGATCAGATTGCCGTTATCTGTGTTGACTGAACCCACCGGGGTATTGGCATAGCTCCAGTAAGGGTTTACGCCAATCTCGTCCGTGCTATAGGTAATGGAGAGCATCGGAGTATAGGAGGTAGATCCTTCACTGCTATAGTAAAAAAACAGAGGATTATTTTCATTATCGTGTTGAACCATAAATCCATAATTCGGGATTTGCGAGCTATTATCAAACCACCCTTTTACGATGGACCAGACATTGAAATTAACCCAGCCAGTATAGCTTCCTGCAACATTTGCAATACTTGCCTCGGTATCCTGATAACTGGTGTCCACAGTCGGTTGGTTGCTCCATGTCACTGTTTTTGACCAAGGCGACGTTATCCTGCGGGCATCCAATTGCTCGGATGTTGCACTGGTCGTTGTGTATTTGTACAGGGAGAGCAGAGCATCCGTTATTATAGCCCCAGTTGGAATAGAAGAAGGAATGGGAAATTGTAGTAAAGTTCGCCCAGCCCCTTGATTCGTTCCATCATAGCCGGTCGTTAAGTAATTGTTACTATAATAAGAGGTATTGGGAGCATAAGAGGCGATATAAGTATCTATTCCACCGCTGCTGCTCGTTTGCGTATAAGTATTGCTTGTCGTTACAGTGGGGTCGATGGTGACTGGCCATGCCCGGGAGGAATCACTGAGCCATTTTAAATCCGCAGTAACAAAAATCGCATACACATTCAGATTTTGAGTTGGGCCTAAGGTCATGTTGACATCCTGGCTTACTTGATGATTATTATCAATCATATAAGGTTTGGGAATGACAAACTTTATTTCGCCCGTTTTGGCATCTTGTAAAGCGATGCTGCCATCATTTTGAGCAACAGGTGTTAGCCCTTTAGTACTCAATTCGAACTGAAAGGAGTTGGGAGCACTGATGTTTTTTAAAATAATATTTTCCTTCAGCCCATCGGAGAACGTTTGGTACTGAAGGTCGGTACTGCCGAGGATTTCGGGATAAGTTACAGAATAGGTATCTTTTATAGCAGTCACTTTGTTCGCGTTATCTAAACTCCAAGAAACCCCATGATTTTGGTCCAATTTTAACAGGGTTATAAATTTGGAAGCTGAGTTATTGGCAAAATGAGTTTGAAAAGAATTGGCTTCGTTCTGAAAATTAAATCCTGGTTCATTGGATGAAACCAGCTTATTTGAAATGTCTTGCCACTTTCCCTGAGCGTCTTTGTAATGCTGTGAATCAATGGTTGCTTCAGCAGTAATACTGCCGTCGGAATTTCGATAATACTTGGTGTGCTGGTCCCGTTTCTCAACCATTTCGGCAAGATGTGTTACATTTTTCGTACGGCGGGCCACCGAGCCATTAGAGTTGGGATTTTGTCCTAAAGAAGTTGAGGCTAAAGAAGCTTGAGGTACAACGGCTACAAACATGATGCAAAACACAAGAAGAAGCGATAGCCATTTGGAACGTCTCAACATGTAGATAAATCCTCCTTAAATTTTGAAGTTTTTATTATAAAGTTCTTAAACATTATACGTTTCATCTGAATACAAATCCTTTTTATGTAAATATGTAAGTTATTCCTGTATCCTCAAGAAAATCCCAATAATTCTACTGGGGCCTTTTAGGATTTGGATTTGGGCATAAGAATAAGCGCACCTGATAAACGGGTGCGCCAAAGTTACCAATTACTTTCCTATTCAGATAATATTTTATTCGAAAATCTAATCGTTCCAACGATATACCAGTTAAATTCTGCGTAGATTCCTGCCATCTCATAATCCGGCTGAGTGGTAATAAAGTTGGTGAAGTAATTAACCTGGGCTTAATAACTTGATAACTGTTCTAATTGGACGGTCGAGACTAGGCAATACGCTGCCATTCTCTTTTTCTGTGGCTTTATTTTCTCGGCGAGGCATGTCCGATTACCCTTGTAAAACTAAAAATCGCTATAATCTTCGTATGGTACGTCTATTATTGCTGTTCGCTTTAATAGTTTATAGCTTCTACAAATGAGTTGATATAGATAATAAAACGAAGTCCTCTTTATTATTTAATTGAAATGTCTCTAGCTTTCTTTTTTCTTCTTTAGGGATTTCCATCTGATCCTCATCACTAAATCCAAAATACTGTAAATGTATTACTAGCCCTTTCATCTTCAAAAATACTGAATGTCATCTATAAAAAGTTCCAAAAATAGGGGTCAAAAAATGCGTTTTTTGACCCCTATTTTTGCCTGTTTTTCGCTCCCAAAACGCTATATATGGTGTCCACACCGTCTTATTTGCCCTTCCGACCACTATACGTCATCATTATTATACTCTCAACGTGTTGTGTCCACGGGAACATATCCACAGGCTGTACCTGGGCCACCTGATATCCCCCGCCTTGTAGAATCCCTAGATCCCGTGCCAAGGTTCCAGGGTCACAGGAAACGTAAATAATCTGATTCGGTTCTAATTCGATTAATCGCTCTAGTACACTACGCTGGGCCCCTGCACGGGGCGGGTCGAGTACTACGATGTCTGGACGCTCTGTAATCTGATATAAAGTATCCTCCACTTTCCCTGCGATAAATTCTACATTATCAACCTGATTAAGCTTCGCATTTCCCCAAGCATCTTCTACTGCATAGGGGTTTTCTTCGATTCCCCAGACCTTTTTGGCGTTGGCTGCTAACGCTAAAGTAATGGTTCCGATTCCTGAATATAGATCCCAAACAATTTTTTCTTCCGAAAACTTTGCCCATTGAAGTACCGTGTTATATAGTTTACGGGTCTGGATAGGATTGACCTGTAGGAATGCCAAGGGGGAGATCTTAAACTCAAAACCTAAAATTTCCTCCGTAAAATCTCCTTCACCGCAGAGTAGTTCAGGCTTCCCTTGAGCGTTAATCCCCCATAGCGAGTGAATTATAAAATCCTCCCTAAGTGTCGTCATATCTCGCACTGAATCCAGAATCAGCATACCTTCCCCACGTGAATTTTCACGAAAAGTAATCGTTTTGAGGTCTGTGTTTGAAGTTTTACTATGGAGATCCTCTACTTCTCGGATCCATCGATTCATTTGCTTACTCATCAGTAGGCAATCTGAGAACTGGACGGTTGAATTGCTTTTTTCCTGATAATAGCCAAGAATATTCTGCTCTCCAATGTGCATTCTTGCCTTATTGCGGTAACGCCAAGGTTCATCCATACCTATCGTCGGATGAACCTTTACATTTTCTATGGGAACTTTACCAATCCTTGAAAGGGCATCTTCAACCCAACGTTTCTTCCATTCCAGTGTCTTCGTATACTCTAGATGCTGCAATTGGCAGCCTCCACAGATATTAAACACTGTACAAGGTGGCATAACCCGATCTTCAGACTCTTTAAGGATAGATAACAACTTTCCTCTTTGCCAATTCTTCTTCTGTTCAACAATTTGAACCTGTCCTATCTCACTGGGCAATAGACCTTGAACAAACGTTGCTTTTCCTTCATGATATCCAACACCCGATCCATCTGAGGAAAGGCGCAGACATTCGATACTAATAATGCTATTTGCACCTTTTGACTTATCAACTTCACGCTTTGCGTTCACGAGTCTTATTCCTCCCCTTCGAATTCCACTTCATTGTAACGAAGGATGTAGTAAAGAGCCCTCTTCGCTATTCGTCGGTAATTACTTTGTTCCACTAAGGCCGTAATACTTCATTCCATCTCGCCAATTCTAACCGATCTACGCTAACATCCTTAATGACAGGATTTCCAAACTTGGTCAATTCTTCTCTCGTGTCTTTTGCCATGTTTAGAACATCCTTATTTTTTGTTGTTGATGTTCCTCTGATGTTCTCACACAAAGCTGCATCATTAACAATGATAACGATCTCTTTGCCCTTATATTTTTCTAATTCCTTTAAGAGGGTTATCAATGCAACTT
Organism: Desulfitobacterium elongatum; assembly: GCF_055378975.1. Lineage (NCBI taxonomy): Bacteria > Bacillati > Bacillota > Clostridia > Eubacteriales > Desulfitobacteriaceae > Desulfitobacterium > Desulfitobacterium elongatum. The sequence continues at coordinate 3,562,310 of NZ_AP038772.1, forward strand.
GGCTAACAATTCCTGGTTTCCGGTATTCCATCATGACAGATTCTTTGCTTAGGAGCTCTTGATCCTCATAGATACTATATCGAACTTCTATATCCTCGCCCTCATATTGGGATGAAATCCCTACCAAATAAGCTTTTATCATTCGAATACCTCCACGATTTACGTATTTTCCATTACTATAAATTGTAGTGATGAATGGTACCTATTTTATTTCTTTTACCCTGCCAACGATCCCACTCTCTAGCATAACCTTTATCCCATGAGGATGCTCTGTTGAATTCGTAAGAATCCTCTTAACTACACCTTCTGTGAGCTTACCACTACGTTGATCTTGCTTTTGTACGATCATTACAGTAGCTCCGATTTGGATACTGCTTCTCTTAGTTGCGTCCATAGTTCTATCCTATTCCTTTCCCATGAAGTAGCTATAAGCCCCCCATTCGGATTCCATTTCATTGTAAACGATGGATTCGGTCATGTCCAACAACAGCTCCCAAAATAGCGAGCCCCTATGCTATAATCAATAAGGGTGATAATAATGCAAATATTAAAAAATGATTGGCATGATTTGCTAAATGATGAATTTAAGCAAAACTACTACTTAAAACTTAGAGAATCTTTGATTAGTGAATACAAAACAAAAACAATCTATCCTACTAAATATGACATTTTTAACGCCTTGCATTATACTCCCTACAAGGATGTTAAAGTGGTTATCTTAGGTCAAGACCCCTATCATGGTCCTAACCAAGCCCATGGTTTAAGTTTTTCAGTAAAACCAGGTGTACAGGCTCCCCCTTCACTAATGAATATCTTCAAGGAACTGAATAGTGATTTGGGTTGTTATGTCCCTAATAATGGTTACTTAAAAAAATGGGCCGATCAAGGGGTTCTGCTTCTTAACACTTCCTTAACCGTTCGTTCAGGTCAAGCTGACTCTCACAAAAACCTCGGCTGGGAATACTTTACCAATAAAGTTATCGCTTTATTAAATCAAAGAGAAGACCCTATCGTGTTTATACTTTGGGGAAAAAATGCGCATGGTAAACTGAATATAATAACAAATCCCAAACACTGTATAATAAAATCCGTTCACCCAAGTCCCCTTTCTGCCCATAGAGGATTCTTTGGGAGCAGACCCTTTTCTAAAACGAATCAATTTCTTCTCACAATAGATAAGAAACCCATCGACTGGCAGATCGAAAATATAAGATAAAAATACGTTCTTTAAAGGGGCACCCGCTTATCCCAAGCCGGTGCCCCTTTTTCAATTGAACGATCTAGTCTATACTTTTTTCTTTTTGGATTTACTTTCTGCTTCCTTAATATTTTCAGCGACTCTGAATCTGACAATCTCGCTTATAAGTTCATAAGGCATCGGCTTTTCAAAGGGGAATTGCACTGCTCCTTTTGAACTTTTGTACTCGGATAACTTATGCTGGAAGACCTCAATTCCGCTGGCGCCAGGATAAAATCCAATATGCTTTGTATGCGCTGCAAAATGCACCAGATTTCCATGCAGCGCGAACGTTGGCATTTGCCAGCTGATCTTTTCCTCTGCATCTGGCGCTGATTCTCTTATTACTTTCCTTAGTGATTGAAGTTTTTCCTGAACTTCAGGAGAAAACAGCAAAATATATTCATCCACTGTTTTAAAGACGTTTTTATTTTCTTCCATGATGAGATCTCCTTTCAAATCCGCAGGATATAAACGACTCACTTCGCAAAAATTCGCTTTTGTCTTACACCTAGATTGTTGATTACTAGTCAAAGGCAAATCCCAAATACCCTTGTTCTGCAGGTGTTTTCTCCAGATTCATTTCTTTTTGCGATCTGTACATGCCAAACGCGCGGATCTCACCACCTAAAGCTACACCAAGGTATGCTGGTGTCCGGATAAGATACTCCTTGGCTGGCAGGCATTGAGCAATTTGTCTAACCCCCTGAGTGATAAATTCCTCGGGGAGCAAAATTTCCTTAATCAAAAGCTTATCGGGGTTGATTCTTTCGATCGCTGCACAACCTTGAATTCCTTGAACATCGATAGCATAAATATCTGCTCCGGATAATTGCGACAGCTTCTTCTGGTAGGCAATCTCTTCCTCTGCGTAGGCGATGTATAGCCTTCCTTCGAGCTGCTTATTCCGCCTACGGTTATATTCTTCAGATGTGATAGGGGTAGATTTCGTGGGTGGCATGGGCGGCATGATGTAATGGCTTGAGTTAACACTATCTAAACTTTCTATCCTATCATGGGTAAGTATCGCCTCGCGGATATAAAATCCCTCACGATAGCCTTGTCTACGATAGAAGTCAAAAAGCTGTTTTTCGGCTGGGACAAGAATGGAGAATTCTTTATGGTTTGCTGCTAATAATTCATTGCAAGAATTCATCAATTGCGTGGCGAGACCTCTGTTTTGGTACTCGGGGTGTGTCGCTATAGCATAGAGCATCACAGTATCAAAGCTTCGATTATTCGTCTCCACCATTTTGACAGGTATCATAGTAAGCATGGCTGCAATTTCACCCTCTTCAAGCAGCAAGAGTGTCGCATCCTCTTTATACCTATTGGCATAGTAAAAGTCTATAAAACTATCCTCGTCTCCAAAGCATCGTTTCCATATCTCTTTTTGACGAACAATCTCGTTTTTTTGGGCTAATCTGACTTCGCTCATCTTACGTTGTACCCCCATTCCCTAATACCAAAAATCCAGCCCAGCCCTTTACACAGTAAAATACTTAGCCTGATATTTCTCCTCCATTTTGTCTGGATGGTAGGATAACTTGGCCTTCCTCAACCCTTCAAAGCCCATGTCCTCCTCGCGGTTAACATACGTAAGTTGAGGGTAATTATCCTTGATTAAGGCCGCAAATTCACGATTGATCATCTGATAGGCACCCTGTATCTCCCCAAAGGCCTTTTCGATATGTATGACAAAGGTGTCTGAATTGAGTCTCTCACCCATTGTATAAGCTATAACACTACCTTCTAAACGGATGAGTCCCCCCAACAGACCAAGCTCTTTGAAATGATCAAAGCATAGGCTAACAGCACAGTATTCTGAGGCAAGATGTTCATCATCCTTGCAGCCGTTAATCTTACACCATTTTCGATTCATCTCCCAGCACTCGGCTATATTCTCTGGTGATATCTGCTCAAAGCTCCAGTTATTATTATTTGCCTTAAAACGGTTGATGTGATTACGTTTGGCTTGAAGCTTTCGGCCCGCCAGAGTGACGAGTTTGTCCAGTAGATAAACATAATCGAACCCATCGCGAATTTCTTGATACTCAAAGTGCTCAGGAAACACAGTATTGAGCACTTCCATGTTCTCAGGGGATACTCCAGATAACTGAAATTCGTGTTGACAATCCTCGGCATCTTGTATCATGGCGTCGATAACTGGTTTAAGATCCCCCTGACCTGCAGGGAAAAAATAATAGGGGAGATCATTGTTGATCTTTCCTTTGACGACAAGGTAATCATTAACCTGTGCCACGCGATAGTTATAGGCTTGTGACCAGGCAAATATATTGGTAAAGTTCTGATGGCAGCCACCAAAATCAGCAGCAGCAAGGAGTGGTTCCATCCACATTTTGTCGTTTAGTTCTACGCTTTTAAAGTTAATCATTTTATATTTTCCCTCGCGTTCATCATTTCGGCAAATTCTTCATTTCTATCTTTAACCTTTTCAGTACTAAGAATTATCGTTGGATCCACAATGCTACGGCCATGAGAATATTCCAAGTTCCATGCGCTAGAATCGAAGGCCATAGGCTAGAAGTCTTTTGATATAACCAGGTTAGTGCGACTCCGCCGATAAAAAGCGGAATAAATCTTACGATATCAAAATGCAAAATTGCAAACAGACCCGCTGTAAAAAGAATCCCCTTTCCTCGTCCATAAACCATCCTAAACGGCGGATAAAAAATCCCTCTGAAAATAACTTCTTCTTTTACAGGAGCTAATATTCCACCAAGGATGAGGAGTAAAAAAAACTGCCAGTTATATTCTGCTCCCATGACGACCAGTGTAAAACTTTGTGGAGCAGGTGTACCCAGCCAATGGGCTAAAAAGTTTCCAAGCAAGCCAACAGCTACAAAGAGCATTATCCCCATTACAACTCCGAGAATGACATAACGTCCCCGTGGTTTTACAAAACCCAGCTCACTTAAAGGCCGTCGGATAATTCTAAAAAAGCCTATAATGACTACCAGGTAAAGAATAACTTCACCTAGCCCTACAGCAAGAAATCGGAAAAAGCCCTGAAATTGTTCCAAATCTTGAGGAGTACTTAGCCACCCTAACGAAAATTCGATAAGATAAATTAATAGCAGAAGAAAAAGCCCCTGCCATACGTTCCAAACCGGTCGACGCGGAGGAATCCTATTTTGGCCTTCGGCTTTTTTATCATCTCTTAAAAGATGTTCTCTATCTGTCTCCTTCATACTTCGCTTCCTTCACATAACTCAACTTACATTTACCTCTAATTTTATACGAAAGATGCAAGACTTGTCCACAAGGGAAAAGGAGGCGATGGAAGCTGGGGGTGCATTAATCACAAAAGAGACATCCTAAAAGTTCTTTACTCTTAGGAAGCCCCTCTTAAAACACTCTATTCTCTCGAATACTATAGTTTTTTGATAGCCGCAATAATTGATTCTGCAAATTCCTTGGTTCCAGCTTGTCCACCGAGGTCCTTCGTCAACAAGTTCTGATCAGCCAAGACCTGATTGACTGCTTGCTGTATCTTGGAAGCTTCCTCAACAAATCCAAGATACTTAAGCATTTCAACTCCTGAAAGAATCATAGCGAGCGGATTCGCTTCATTCTTCCCTGCAATCAGTGGTGCACTCCCATGAACCGCTTCAAATACTGCTCCGTCCTCCCCGATATTGGCTCCGGGGGCAACTCCTAAACCACCCACAAGCCCCGCGCACAAATCGGATACAATATCTCCGTACAGATTAGGGAGAACTAGTACATCGAAGTTCTCAGGAGCTTGAACTAAATTCATACAGAGCGCATCAACAATTCGGTCTTCACACTCAATCTCCGGATAATCCTTAGCCACATGCCGGACACTTTCTAAGAAAAGCCCGTCACTCAGCTTCATGATATTCGCCTTATGCACGATAGTAACTTTCTTTCTCCCTTGGCTTTTCGCTAACTCGAAGGCATAGCGACCAATCCGTTCTGAGGCCACACGAGTAATAATCTTAATGCTCTCTGCGGCATCTCGCCCTACCCAGTGCTCCACTCCTGAATAGATATCTTCCGTATTTTCCCGGACAATAACCAAATCTACCCCTTCATAGCGGGAGAAAACATTCTCCAGATTCCGGATAGGCCGGACATTAGCATATAATCCTAAGGTCTGACGCAGCGCGACATTGACACTTCTGAATCCCTTGCCAACAGGGGTGGTGATGGGCCCCTTCAGGGCAACTTTATTGCGTTTAACAATCTCTATCACATGATCTGGAAGCGGAGAGCCATACTTTTCGATACAGGCCTCTCCGGCTTCGACAACTTCCCATTCAAGAGGAACTCCAGTTGAATCAATGACTTTTTGCGCCGCTGAACTAACTTCCGGTCCGATTCCATCTCCTGGTATGAGTGTAACAGTTACTTTAGCCATGAATGTTCCCCTTCCTTAGGCTTTAGAGCGAGCTTCATCTCGAAGCATTTCTTCGTAGATATACATAAGTTCCTTATCAAAAAGGGAACGTTTCATATCAACAGCAAAGGACCGAACTCTCTTCAAAAGTTCCTCTGCTTCTTCGTTAGAAATCTCTTTCCCATACTCCTTTAGGAATTTTGCTTTAATTGATGCGGTCCCGGAGTGTTTACCAATCACAATCTGGCGTTCAGAACCTACATCCTCCGGCTTAAAGACCTCATAAGTCAGTGGATTCTTCAACATTCCGTCTGCATGGATTCCAGATTCATGAGCAAACATATTGCTTCCGACGATGGCCTTCCAAGCGGGAACATTCCGTCCTGAGGCTCTAGCTACGAATTCTGAAACTTCAACAAACCTCTCTGTAGCAAAGTTAAGATCAGTATCTAAGAGGTGCTTAAGAGCCATGACAACTTCTTCAAGCGCTGCATTGCCTGCCCGTTCACCCAAGCCATTGACGGTTACTCCGACATGGGTGGCACCCGCTTTTACGCCCGCTAAGGCATTGGCTGTCGCCATACCGAAGTCATTGTGTGTATGCATTTCTACGTCGATTCCTATATTCTCCACTAGCTTGGCAATTCGATCGTAGGTTGTAAACGGGTCAAGAATTCCAACCGTGTCACAATAGCGAATACGGTCAGCGCCCGCATTTTTGGCCTGAAGTGCAAATTCAATGAGAAAATCCATATCTGAACGAGATGCATCCTCTGCATTCACAGAAATATACACGCCGTTTTTCTTTGCAAATTCTGTGGCCTTAACCATCCGCTCAATTACTTCTTCCCGAGTCGTCATTAATTTATGCTCTATATGAATATCTGAAGTTGAGATGGATATAGCTACTGCGTCACAACCACAAGCTAAGGACGTCTCGATGTCCGCGATGACCGCGCGGTTCCAGCCCATGATACTCGCTTTCAAACCCATTTTTACTATATCGCGAATCGCCCGCTGTTCATCTCCACCCATGACAGGGATTCCCGCTTCAATCTGATGTACACCTAGATCATCGAGCAAACGAGCGATCATTAGCTTCTCCTGATTTGAGAACACCACACCCGCGGTCTGTTCTCCATCCCTTAATGTCGTGTCTACGATTGTTAGATGTTTTTTCACCACGATCACTCAGCTCCTTTGATTATTTGAGAATTTTTCTACATAACGATATACTATCACAATCTTACTTTTGTTTGAACTATTCTATCATACAAATACTGTATACATCGAAGAAGAACGCGTCAAGACCGTTCGCTACACTACAAATGAAAAACAAGCTTCCTTTTCTAGATGCTGGTATCGAAAAGGAAGCTTGCTAAAGATTAGAGCTTAGAAAGTTGCTCTTTCAGTAGAGTGTTTACAACCCCTGGATTCGCTTGGCCTTTTGTCGCCTTCATAAGCTGACCGACGAGGAATCCGATAGCCCGTTCTTTTCCAGCCTTATAGTCTTCGACAGACTGAGGATTTGCTGCAAGCACTTCATCCACAAGCTTAAGCAATGCACCCTCATCGCTAATTTGGGCCAGACCCTTTTCCTTAACAATCTTAGCGGGGTCTTTCCCCGATTCGAACATCTCTTCGAGGATATTCTTGCCAATCTTTCCACTGATCGTTCCCTTATCGATGAGTTCAAGAAGTTCAGCAAGCTGTGCTGGAGCAACTGGTGAATCCTCCACTTTAACTTGCTTAGCATTGATAAGGCGTGTGAAATCCCCCATGACCCAATTCGCTAAGGTCTTTACATCGGAAAAGCACTTGAGTGCTGCATCGAAGAAATCGGACATTTCCTTCGAGGATGTAATTACTTCCGCATCATAGGCCGTTAAGCCAAGGGATTTTAGTCGTTCACGGCGTGCTGCAGGCAATTCTGGAAGGGTCTCACGAATTCTCTCAACCCATTCCCGCTCAATGACCAAAGGAACCAAATCCGGCTCTGGGAAATAGCGATAATCATGAGCTTCTTCTTTTGAACGAAGAGACAGGGTAATCCCTTTACCTTCATCCCACGTCCGAGTTTCCTGGATCACGGCCTCTCCCTCATCGAGGAGTTGGGCTTGCCGCTCGATTTCATACTCCATGCACCGGCGAACGGAACTGAAAGAATTGAGATTCTTCGTCTCGGTTCGTGTGCCAAATTCCTCTTGCCCTTTCGGCCGCAAGGAGAGATTCACATCGAATCGAACGGAACCTTGCTCCATCCGACAATCCGAGACTTCGGTGTACTGAATGACACTCACGAGTTCTTCGAGAAAAGCTAGAGTCTCAGGAATAGAGCGCATATCAGGTTCAGAAACAATTTCTAGTAGAGGAACTCCGGTCCGATTATAGTCTACAAAGGATTGGTGTGAGGTGGAGATGGTCTCCCCACTATGCACGAGTTTTCCCGCATCATCTTCCATGTGGGCACGAGTGATTCCGATGCGTTTCTTTTCTCCCTCAGCCTCGATTTCGAGCCAGCCCTGCTTACAAATGGGGAGATCATACTGGGAGGTCTGATAGTTCTTCGGTGCATCCGGATAAAAATAGTTTTTCCGATCGAACTTTGAGAAATCCGCGATTTCACAATTCAGAGCAAGTCCTGCCTTAATCGCTAGGTTAACCACTTCACGATTGAGTACGGGCAAGACGCCTGGAAGTCCCAGACAGACGGGACAAACATGTGTATTTTGCTCGCCACCAAATTCCGTCGAGCACCCACAAAAGATTTTTGTCCGAGTGGCTAGCTCAACATGCACTTCGACTCCACACACCATTTCATAACGATCCAATGCACTCATTACCGTGCCCCCCCTTTCAGCAGACTTGGTTTCACGGTATGGAACGTGGTATTCTGCTCAAACGTATAGGCGACTCGATAGAGCGTCCCCTCATCGAAGGGTTTGCCCATGAGCTGTAGTCCTACTGGTAAGCCATCTACAAAGCCCGCTGGAATCGATAAGGCTGGAATTCCAGCAAGGTTAATTGGAACGGTACAAACATCGGATAAGTACATGGTTAAAGGGTCTCCGGATTTTTCCCCTAAACGAAAGGCGGGAGTCGGTGCCGTAGGTGAGAGAAGCACATCAAACTTCTCAAAAGCCCGGTCAAAATCCTGCTTAATCAAGGTCCTAACCTTCTGAGCCTTCACATAATAAGCATCATAATATCCTGCGCTTAAAGCATAGGTCCCAAGCATGATACGCCGCTTGACCTCTGAACCAAACCCCTCTGCTCGAGTTTTACTGAACAAACCTAAGACATCCTCGACTCCTTCGGCCCGATGTCCATACCTTACCCCATCATAACGAGCCAGATTCGAACTTGCTTCAGCCGGGGCAATCAGATAGTACGCAGGCATGGCGTATTCAGTATTCGGCAAGGAGCACTCCTCGACGATAGCTCCAAGACTCTCTAACGTACGAATTCCTTCCCGAATCACCTTTTCTACATTCGGGTCCATCCCCTGCCCGAAATATTCTTTAGGCACGCCAATCCGCAAGCCTTGGATATCATTGACAAGGAACTTCGTATAATCAGGCTTATGATAAGGGACTGATGTAGAATCCTTTGAGTCATGCCCTGCTATCGCATTCAGTACAAGTGCATTATCCTGAACTGTTTTCGTAATCGGCCCAATCTGATCTAGAGATGAAGCATAGGCGATAAGCCCATAGCGAGAAACCACTCCATAGGTCGGTTTTAATCCGACAACTCCGCAAAAAGCAGCAGGCTGACGGATCGATCCACCGGTATCTGATCCCAATGTATAAACAGCTTGATCCGCTGCAACTGAGGCCACTGAACCACCAGAGGAGCCCCCAGGGACCCGTTCTAAATCCCAAGGATTATGAGTCGGGAAGAAACGAGAGTTTTCTGTGGAAGATCCCATAGCGAACTCATCCATATTGAGCTTACCCAAAAGTATCGCTCCTGCATCGTGAAGCCGCTCAGTCACGGTAGCATTATAGGGAGGTATAAAATTCTCGAGGATTTTGGAAGAACAGGTTGTCCGAATTCCTTCCGTGCAAAGATTGTCCTTTAAGGCCATCGGAATTCCTTCCAAAGCCCCTAGCTCTTCGCCTCGAGCAAGCTTGTCATCGACTTTCTTGGCTTGGGACAAAGCTACTTCCTCAGTAACACTTACAAACGCTTTTATATCCGAATCCACGGCTTGGATTCGTGTTAAGAACGCCTGGGTCAGCTCTGTTGCGCTAATCTCTTTATTTACTAAGAGCGCATGCAGCTCTCCAGCCGTTCGGGCAGTCATCTCCATGCTGTTTTTTCTCCTTTCATTCCTAAATAATCCTTGGCACCTTAAAGAAACCATCCTCCGCTTCCGGAGCATTCGCTAGGACCTTGTCTCTGTCGAGAGAAGGTCTTATTTCATCTTCACGCAAGACATTTTGTAAGGGAACGGCATGTGCAGTAGGAACGATATCTTCGGTATTAATACCTTCAAGCATCGCTGCATATTCAAGGATTGAATTTAACTGTTCTGTATTCGTTGCGATTTCCTCATCAGCAAGTTCCAGGCGAGCGAGTTTGGCGACATGTTCGACTTGCTCTCGTGAAATTTTCACCAATATCACCATCCTTAGCAAAAAATAATAGTTATACTATAACAGATGAAAACCCTCGGAGCAATTACTACTTACTCCTTGCCACTTATCTCCACTTAAAAGCATCAGTCTTAGTGGCGGTTATTCATCGGACAAAAGTTCGGCAAACTCAGCTTCAGTTAATACTGGTACCCCAAGCTCTTTGGCTTTTGTTAGCTTCGAACCCGCCTTTTCTCCAGCGACGACAAAGGCGGTTTTTTTGCTGACACTGCTTGCTGCTTTTCCCCCATGCTCCTCGATTAGATTCTCAACATATTGACGATCCCATCGTTCCAGGGTTCCCGTCACTACAATACTTTTCCCCGCGAAAATTTGCGAGCGTAAGGAGGTCTGAGCGTTCATATCCACTCCAGCCTGCCGTAATTTCCTTAAAAAGTCTCGGGTACTTTCCTGGCTGAAAAACTGAACGATACTCTGCGCCATGGCGGGTCCAATGTCTGAAATTCCCTGCAACTCTTCAAGCTGAGACTGCTCTAAATTGTCCATTGTACCAAATCTCTGTGCAAGAATCTTGCCCGCTTTCTCCCCGACGTGCCGAATTCCCAACCCAAAAATTAAAGAGGCCAGCCCCCGCTTTTTACTTTCCTCGATCGCCTTCAGTAAATTCTCGGCGGACTTCTTCCCCATCCGCTCTAATTGAAGGAGCGCCTCATACTGTAACGAATATAAATCTGCTGCATCACGAATCAAGCCTACCTCAAGAAGCTGTTGAATCACGGCTGGTCCGAGACCATCAATATTCATCGCATCTCGAGAAACAAAATGGATGATGGCCTCCCTTTGCTGCGCAGGACAGGAGATACTTGTACAACGATGGGCTGCCTCTCCCTCCTCACGACTCACAGGGCTTTGACATTCCGGACAGAAGGCCGGCATCTCAAAAATCCGTTCATCCCCTGTTCGCCTCTCTGGCAAGGACTTGACGACTTCCGGAATGACATCCCCTGCCTTTTGGATGAGAACATGATCCCCGATTCGAATATCCTTATCCCGAATATTATCCGAGTTATGTAACGTTGCACGACTCACCGTCGACCCTGCAACAAATACGGGCTTCAAGTCTGCCGTCGGAGTCAGCACTCCGGTTCTCCCGACCCGTATAACAATATCTTCTACTATGGTTTCCACCTGTTCCGCAGGAAACTTATAAGCAATTGCCCAGCGAGGACTCTTTGCTGTAAAGCCAAGTTCCCGCTGTTGAGCAATATCATTGACCTTAATCACCAGTCCATCGATGTCATACGGAAAGCTATGCCGTTTTTCTGCCATTTCCGTGCAATAGGCGATGACCTCTTCGATCTGTGAAAATACTTTATACTCAGGATTTACCGAAAACCCTTGCCCCTTGAGATAATCGAGTACCCTCGTTTGTGAGGACAGATCCACCCCTTCAGGGGTTAGCACCTGATACGCAAAATATCCTAATCGACGCTGAGCCGTAACTCGGGAATCGAGTTGCCGCAAAGATCCCGCCGCTGCATTGCGTGGATTTGCAAACATGGGCTGCCCGCTTTCTTCTCTATCTTGGTTCAAACGCAGAAAAGACTCCTTCGGCATATATCCTTCGCCGCGAACATCAAGTCGAGAAACCTCTTGGCGAACCCGTAAGGGAATCGAAGAAATTGTTTTAACATTGGCCGTAATTTCCTCTCCTACTTCCCCATCTCCACGGGTTGCGCCACGGACGAGCATTCCATCTTCATAGGTTAATGCCACGGTCAACCCATCAATTTTAAGCTCCACCACATACTCTACCTGAGTCACGGTCGAACGGACCCTACGATCAAATTCTGTTAAGTCCCCAGCATTGAACGCATTATCCAAGCTCAAAAGAGCCTCGGCATGCCGTACTTTCGGAAACTCCTTAGCGATATAGCCACCGACCCGCTGAGAAGGAGAATCTGGAGTGAGCCACTCCGGATGTTCTTTTTCGAGTCGAATTAATTCCTGCAAAAGGGCATCATATTCTGCATCGGTCAAGGTCGGTTGGTCTAAGCCGTAATATTGGTAGTTTGCTTCCTCTATTTGACGTTTTAATTCTTCTAGGCGCTTGGATTCTTCAGACATGAAATCACTTCCCCCTTATAAAGCAATTAAAACATTAGCGCTGTGGGTTATTACCCTCACAGCGCTAACCTTACTATTCTAACCCATATAGTAAACTCAATACAGGTGGGGTTTTACGCCACCCCAACTGAATTCATCGGAGAAAGTATTTTGATAACGGTGGAACCACTTGTTTTTTCCTCGATAATACTCCAGGTAAAAAGACGCTTCCATTCTCTAACGGCTTATTAAAGGCCTTGGCGATCTCTTCTGACTTATTTCCTGCGACGAATAGCTCTGTGTTCTCTTCGAGAAGATCCGTTAGCATAAGCAAGAGATAGCTCATCCCTCGCTCGCTTCGGATGGCTTCAAGTCTTTGTGTTAATTCGACACGTATTCTCTCAAGTCCTTCTAATCCCATGACACTGAATTGGCCAATTCCTACTTTAATATCACCCACTGTGAATTCTTTAAGGTCTTCCTCAATCAGCTCATCGACCTTACGACCTTCCAGGTTGGAAGCGGCCTTAAACATTCGAATCCCAAATTCCTTAGCATTGACATCGGCAATTTCTGCGAGATAAGCGGCAATTTCTTTATCGGTCTCTGTACACGTCGGAGATTTAAAAATAACCGTATCCGATAAAATAGCACCAAGCATGATTCCAGCTATTTCTTGATCCGGGATGATTCCAAAATCACGATAACATTTGGCAACAATCGTACAGGTTGACCCAACTGGTTCATTACGGAAAAGAATCGGTTCCCCCGTTTGAATCCCACCCACTCGGTGATGATCAATAACTTCTAATACTTGGGCTTGATCTGCTCCATTCACGGCTTGTCCAAATTCGTTATGGTCAACGAGAATGACTTTTTTACGACTTAAGCTTAATAAGTGATAACGGCTGATGAGTCCGGACACCTTTCCCTGATCATCCAGCACAGGATAGTTACGGAAACGTGTCTCTAACATCTTCTGTCTCACTTCAGAAATGAGATCATCTTCATAGAAAGAAATGACGCCTTCCGTTTTCATGACACTTTGAACCGGCGCACTCATCGGTAAAAGGCGTGCTGCAGTAAAGGTATCACAAGGTACGGATACTACTACAGTATTCTTAGCACGAGCGAGGGCCTCTAATTCAGGAGATAGAGTCGCTCCACCCGTAAGGATTAAAGCGGAAACTCCTAGGCGAAGAGCACTTTCTTGAGCGGTAATACGGTCCCCTATCAAAACGATATTTCCATATTCAACATAGGTCTCAAGGGTCTCATGCCGCATCGCACCGACATAAACATTCCCCTTCAGTTCCTCCTCTTCACTTCCCACAAGCAGCTTTCCATTTAACGTCTGCACAACGTTCTCTACAGGAACATGAAGGGACCCGAAGTCAAGATCTGCCATACTTTCAATGTAGGAAGCGGACAGATCCCCTACGGTGATCATGCCAATCATCCGCTCCGCACGATCTACTACGGGTAGGGTTTTCTGGTTGTTTTCTTTCATCGTCTTCCAGGCTTCTTGAAGCGAGGTTTTCGGTTTAACTGTGGGAACAGGCCCATTAAGCATATCTTTCACTCTGAGATGTAGATCTTCAAGGAATTCAGGAGCTTCAACTCCAAAAGCATTCAGCACAAACTCTGTCTCACGATTGACTTTTCCTGCTCGACAGGCAATCACATTTTTCATACCCAAGCGTTGCTTCAATCGAGCAAACGAAATCGCTGCACAGATCGAGTCAGTATCTGGGTTTTTGTGTCCAACAACATAAATCTTTTCTGCCACTCTTAAACTGTCCTTTCTAATATAAGGGTAAGTATGCTTTCTTTAGATTTTTGTGAGTTTAGCATATTCCGCAATGAGCTTTTTTATCTGTCCTTCAAAGACCACAGAAATCTCAGCCTGATTTCCTTCTCCTTTGACAGAAACAATCAGTCCTTTGCCGAACTTGGCATGCTCTACCTTTTCCCCGACATGATACTCAGTCCCTGTAGATTCCTTCAGGGGATTACCTACATTTTTTGAGTCCCAGGTACCCCAGGTTGAGCGTCCTCCAGAAACCCTAACTTCCCCGCTTCCCGACTGGGGGCGTGATTTTTGCCGACTTGGCGGTGGATCGATTGGATCACGATCCTGAAGCAAATGCTGGGGAATTTCTTCAAAAAACTCTGAAGGGCGGTTATATTGTGTCCTTCCATAGAGCATACGTTGACCCGCATAGGTCAAATACAGCTTTTCCCGTGCACGAGTAATTGCGACATAACAAAGACGACGCTCTTCTGCGAGGAGGGTAGGATCAATCATCGAACGGCTACTTGGAAAAATCCCTTCTTCCATCCCTCCGAGGAAGACGACAGGGAATTCAAGCCCCTTAGCACTATGAATCGTCATCATGACAGCAGCCTCTTCTCCTTGATCCAAGGAGTCAATCTGCGCCACCAAGGAGACCTGCTCGAGGAAACCTGCAAGGCCAGGAACGACAGTTTCCTCCCCCTCGGGTCCTTCCTCCGGAGCATTGGCTTGGTCTTCTGCTTTGGCATCATACTCAGCCGTGACAGAGAGGAACTCGCGAACGTTTTCTGCCCGTGCCTCTGCCTCTGGAGTTTTCTCCGCGATAAGGATATCCCAGTATCCAGTTTTCTTAAGAATCTCTTCAACGAGCTTGGTCACGGAGCTCTCTTCATGGGCTAATCCCTTAAGCTCTTGCATAAGTTGGGCAAAAGCAAATAAGGGTTTCTTCGCCCGAGTGGTTAAGTCGGGTATATAGTCTGCTTCCATAATGGCATCAAGAACAGGCATTCCTTGTTCATCCGCATAATCAAGGATCTTTTCCAGTGTACTGTCTCCTAGGCCCCTTTTCGGGACATTAAGGATTCGGGAGAAACTCACCTGGTCTGAAGGGTTATGAAGAACGCGCAGATAGGCGATAATGTCCTTGATTTCCATTCGCTCATAGAACTTAAGCCCGGAGAACACACGGTAGGGAATTCCTTCCTTCATAAACCGTTCTTCAATCACCCGAGACTGGGCATTCGTTCGATAGAGAATCGCGAAGTCATTAAAGCGGCGTCCTTCCACACTACGGAGCCTTTGAATTCGTTCGGCGACATAGCGTGCCTCATCATGCTCATTGTCCGCAACATAGTAAATGAGTGGATTCCCTTCCTGGTTCTCTGTCCAGAGAGATTTCTCTTTTCGTTCTGTATTATTCTGGACGACGGAATTAGCCGCCTCCAGAATGCGCTGAGTTGAGCGGTAATTCTGCTCAAGCTTCAAGACCACAGCTTCAGGATAATCTCGTTCAAAATCCAGGATGTTTTGAACGTCTGCTCCCCGAAACATATAAATCGACTGGTCATCGTCTCCTACGACACAGAGATTCCGATATCTCTTCGCTAAGAGATTAACTAAAGCATACTGTGCATGGTTTGTATCTTGATACTCATCCACGAGGATGTAGCGAAACTTTTCTTGGTAATGAGCCAGAACCTCTGGGTTCTCCCGGAAGAGCCGAACCGTAAGCATGATGATATCATCAAAATCCAAGGCGTTGTTGGCTTTGAGCTTTTTCTGGTAAAGTGTGTACACCTTCTCTACCTTTTTCTCAAAGTAATCCGTGGCTCGTTGTGAGAATTCCTCTGGGCTTAGAAGCTTATTTTTCGCATCACTAATCGCCCCACCAATCGCTCTCGGAGGAAATTTCTTATCATCGAGATCCAATTCTTTCATACACGATTTGATGACGGCTTGTTGATCCCCGCTATCATATATGACGAAACTCCGGTTATACCCCGGTAGATGCTCGATTTCACTCCTTAAAATCCGGACACAGGCCGAGTGAAACGTAGCGACCCAAAGTCCCCTACCTTCACTTCCGACCAAAGCCGCAACCCGCTCCCGCATTTCCTGAGCGGCTTTATTAGTAAAGGTAATCGCTAGGATATTCCAAGGCTCAATTCCTTGAGCGACTAAATGGGCAATTCTATAAGTTAATACCCGTGTTTTCCCTGAACCAGCACCCGCTAAAATCAATAACGGGCCGTCCCGGTGCTCTACAGCCTGACGCTGGACCGGGTTTAGATCCTCTAATCGATACATTTCCCACTCCACCTCACTTTTCAACACTATATTATAGCATATTGAAATAAGCTAACGTTAGATTTTTTGAAAAAGCGTTCTTTACTTTGATCTTACTTTAAAAATCAAAAAGTGTATGGAAATGAGAACAGGACAATTTTGTATATCCATATATTGTTATATGACTCCAATATTCTCCATCAGTCCGCGTACTATCCAGCAACAAATAATTCATGACGCACAACATCAGGTACTGGAACGTTAGAAAAGATAAAATTTTCGATTCCAAATTTATAAGTAGGAGGGTCCAAGTAATGGCAACAAAAAATAGTATGACCCCATCAGGGGGTATTTTCCAATCTCATCAAGGTGTTCCACATGGGTTTGGAAATCCTGATGGAAGATCCCAGCTAGGCAGTTTAATAGGGTTGGGACCAACACAATATATGGGACGGGAACGTCTTGAGCAGTTCGGAGCAGATATTATGCTTCATGTACCTGGCGCACGAACACCGGTACGCCAAGAAACAAGACCGTTAACGGAGTTTTTAAGTGAAATAGGGTTTCGTAGGGCGGCACAGAGACCAGTGGGAACACCGCCTTTGCAACCTTTTATCCCAGGGAGAACACAATTGCCACAACCTCCTCAAGCAGCGCAACCACCCCATCAGCCTATGCATCCGCAATGATCGTTTAAATTCAAAGAGCACCCTCGGTTTTAGGATAAGAAAACACACGAGTATTCCCATACGAATTCTCGTGTGTTTTCTAGCTTAATATATGGGTATGCGGAGTATGGCATACTCCTTGATTTTCGTTTTCATGTTCGCTTGCTGAAAGGATAAGGATAGGTATTTTTACCATTTATTAACAAAACGAATGACAGCTAATCCATCACTATTTTTAATCTAATTTTTTTTGCATGTAAAGATAGCGTAAATATTTGTATTAAACCTATAAAGATGATATAAAAAAACGTTTAAATTAAGCAAAACTTGAGAAAATATCAATGTGCGTTAGAGCCAAAGCGAAAATCGAATTTCACTCTGCTTTTTCAAATATTATACCCCTTTTTTGACCTTATATAAGAATCGACGAATTACCATTTACCGAGTAAAATTCGTTTCATTCTTCCTACTTACAAATCGGATGTGAAAGGATAAAGAAATGGAAAAGGCATTAAATTTATGCAAAGAACGACCATTAACCATAGCTGGTATGCTTGTAACTATCGGGGTTGTTTATGGTGATATTGGGACATCCCCCTTATATGTTATGAAGGCATTAGTTGAAGGGAACGGGGGATTAGAATCAATTTCCAAAGAATTTATATACGGCTCCCTTTCCCTTATCTTCTGGACTCTTACATTACTAACCACGATTAAGTACGTCCTGATTGCACTTAAGGCAGATAATCATGGGGAAGGTGGCATCCTCGCACTGTATTCATTGATTCGAAAGAGGGGTGCCTGGCTGGTTTATCCTGCTATGATTGGGGGAGCAACACTTTTAGCGGACGGCATTTTAACTCCAGCAGTTACCGTCACTACTGCTGTGGAAGGATTAAAAGGGATTCCAGCCTATGTGAATAGCTTTGGATCGAGCCAATCCACTGTTATTTTAATTACAATCTTTATTCTCTGTTTTCTGTTCCTGATCCAACGAACGGGGACTGAGATCATTGGCCGATTATTTGGACCCGTCATGTTTTTATGGTTTGTCATGTTAGGGGTCCTCGGTGTCGTCCATGTTTTTGGAAACCTCGATATATTAAAATCATTATCTCCACACTATGGAATCAAACTGTTATTTAGTGAACAAAATAAGGCCGGTTTTGCAATCTTGGGTAGTGTATTTTTAGCTACTACCGGGGCAGAAGCATTGTATTCGGATTTAGGACATGTAGGACGAAAAAATATCTACGGTACCTGGCCTTTTGTAAAAATCTGCTTACTGCTCAACTATTTCGGCCAAGGGGCTTGGCTATTGCAGGTCAAAGAAACTCATGCGCTACAAAATATGATTAGTTTTAATCCATTTTTTGAACTGATGCCTAATAATTTTCGTATCTTTGGTGTTGTTTTTGCGACCTTAGCAGCAATAATTGCATCTCAAGCCTTGATTACGGGGTCCTTTACACTTGTTTCAGAAGCCATTAAATTAAATCTATTGCCGAGGTTAAAAATCTATTATCCGGCTCTGTCAAAAGGTCAGATGTACATTCCCTCGGTCAATATCCTCTTAATGTTTTCTTGTATCGGAGTGGTCCTATTCTTTCGAACCTCTGCGCACATGGAATCGGCATATGGGTTAGCGATTACCATTACGATGCTGATGACGACAATCTTGTTGTTCAAATACCTTGTTATGCGAAAGGTTTCAAGGGTACTCTCACTTATCATGGTTATTAGTTTCGGAACCTTGGAAACTGCTTTCTTCATCGCGAGTGCTTCGAAATTTTTCCACGGTGGATTTGTCACTGTGATTATTGCTTCTTTCATTTTGATCCATATGATTTTATGGTTCAAAGCGAGTATTCTTGAACAAGCCGTAACAAAAGAGGTTACACTTGAAGATCATATTTTTAGGCTTGGAAAGCTTAGAAAAGATGAACACTTTCCCCTCTATGCTACGAATTTAGTGTATCTAACCAGCAAATCAAAACCAGGACAAGTCAATGAAGAGATTATGTATTCAATTTTAGATAAGCGACCTAAAAAGGCTGAGGTTTATTGGTTTATCAATGTCCAGGTAACCGATGAACCAAGGACAATGGAATATACAGTAGAGAATTTTGGAACGGATTATGTTTTTAAAATTCAATTGCGCTTAGGATTTAGGGTCGAACAAAAAGTAAGCACGTATTTAAGACAAATTGTAACCGATCTTATGGAGTCACACGAAATAAAAGAACAATACCAATTGTATTCAACAAATGATGTCAATCGTAACATTGGGGATTTCTGTTTCGTTTTAGTCCGTGAAGAGTTGCCTCATGATACCGACCTTCCTTTATTCAAACGATTAATCATGCTATTTAGGCTCCATCTAAAGAAAATTACAGTTTCTCCTGTGAGATGGTTTGGACTCGAACACACTGATGTTAAAATTGAACACGTTCCATTACGTTTAGGAACCACTAGACAAATCAGACTTAAGAGAGAAACCATATAAGAACAAAATTCAATTCTAGAACCCTTCCCTTGATTGAGACAAAGAAGGTTCAAGATGCTCAAACGAATGTTCAGCGTAGAAAGGCCAATACACCATAATGGGTTAGCGGACCCCTTACGGTGTATTGGCCTGTGAATTGATGTGTGAATTGCTAGTATGCATCTCGGATGTGAACCCTTAGGTCTTAGGACTAAGGGTCCTATTTGATTTTAAAATGGTTTACTTATCGCTGCATTCAGATCTCTCAATAACTTGTCTACATTGATTCCGCGAGCTTGAGCAGCCTGCTCAAGATTTTTGTAATTCGAAACACCTCAGCCAAAACAACTAATCCCGTATGCTTGGAATACCTTTGCGGTCTCGGGAAATTTGTGAACTATGACACGAATTCTCATATCTCCGTTGATGAGCATAGGGACACCTCTCTTCTTTTTGTTGCAAGTATCTTTAAAAGCACCTGTTCGATTTCTTTATAATTTATGGTTTCTTTAATGCTTTTGTTAACCTATCCTAACGCAGTTACAATTTTTTCAAAGGTTGGAAATAGCGAAATCTCTTAACCTTTATTTTGTGTTGATTCATCAAAGAGATATTTCTTCATTAAAATTCCTGCAAGAAATCCACCAAAACCCGAATTAAGGCCAATCACATAATTCCCCAAGGGACTTTGTATTAGATGATAATTTTTTGCAAGAACTCCGAAAATCGTAAAAACAAAGGCTTTTGCGACCATACCTACAATGAAGCCCTTAACGGGAAGATAATCAGTTCCGATAATCTTAGTAAGTTGATACAGCATAAATATTGCTAATCCACCTACTGAAGGAAGGGCGTATAGGCCTAATATCCAACTTCCTTCAGGAATAAACATCATGCTGCATGCCTCGCCATTAGTAACTGTTATCCACCCTAAATGTTTAAAGAAGAGAGATATAATTTCAAGAGGAATTACTATAATTATCCCTATCAATATCGCTTCTAGAGATTTATCATGCTTCAAAGTTCTTCCTCCTTAGTACGGCTTTATAATTGCTTGGGCATTGTTTCATTCCTTGAGGGTAGAGCATTAATTATATTCTTTGACTAATTGCCAGATCTTATCAATGGTTTAAATTACCATATAATCCATATTAGTCTATTGTAGCCCCCTCCCAATGATCCTCATAATTGACAATTAAGGAAATGATGGGAGTATCGCAAACTACTTTTAAGTAGTTTGCGATACTCCTTTTTTACAGCCTCTTCTTAGTGGATTTGTGACATTGACTCTCGTAGTGTCTGAACTGATTTTTGGAACAATTCATCTTCTATTGCATCCATCCTTAACTCCAAACGACGGACAACTCCATTTCTTCCGAGAATACTCGGCACACTCAATGCAACACCCAAATCATGATACTGATCCTCGATCAAGCTCGATACCGTTAGAACCTTCTGCTCATCACGCAGAATCGCTTGCATAATCTGAGCGCAACTTAATCCGATACCGTAATAGGTCGCTCCCTTGCGGCTAATAATCTCATAGGCGGCTCGTCGCACATCGGTTGTCACTTGCTCTCTCCAGTCCTTTTCAAAGACTCCCGGGAAATTCTCACGATAAGAGTCAAGCGAACTTCCAGCGATACTTGCTGAGCTAAAAAGTAGGACTTCGGAGTCTCCATGTTCACCGACGACATAAGCATGGATATTGCTCGCATTAATCCCACAGCGCTGACTTAATGAATACCTAAATCTCGCTGTATCAAGGACAGTCCCTGAGCCAATGATATGCTCAGGAGGTAAATTCGTAACCTTCCGGGCAAATGCTGTGAGCACATCAACGGGGTTACTCACAACAATCAAAATAGCATTCTTTTCATATTTAACGATTTCTTCGAGAATAGATTGCATGATCTTAGCATTCTTTTGTACGAGGTCTAGGCGCGTTTCCCCGGGCTTCTGATTTGCTCCAGCTGTGATCACTATGATCTCAGCGCCTTCGCACTCCTCAAACCCTCCAGCACGGATTTCGACTGGCCGAATAAACGGAAGTCCATGACTTAAATCCATGGCTTCCCCTTGTGCTTTTTCCCGATCGATATCAATAAGAACCAGCTCATTACACAAGCCACGAATTAAGGTCGCATAAGCGATGCTCGCTCCCACAAAACCGCTACCAATAATAACTACTTTACTTGAATGAATACTCAAAGCGAATCCCTCCTTGAGAACTAGGTTTCCAAGGAGAGCGCTAAATTATCAGCATTTCGACTAATATTAAAATTGGCAAGGAATAGTAACTATTCCTTGCCATCTATATGAATTAAGGAGGTCTAATTTAAGGAGTAAAAATTGAATTATTTGGCTACTTTAGTTCTTTCTAAATCTGCAAAGAGAACATCAGCGAAAGTTCCGATTGTATTCCCCTCAGATTTATTAAGACCGTTATAAGTCTTGTCACCTATGAATTTATCAGAATAGTATCTTGCATAGGCCACGTCAGCAGCGATAGGCGCCTTGTTGTCTTTGATCGTAGAATTTTTGATGGTAACTTCGTTTTTAGAAACGAGTACTGCACCTGTTTTCTGTGGAGACTCACCATCAAAGATATAAACTCCACCGCCAGCAATCGTAGCCTCATTTCCAGTAATCGTACTACCTTCGATGAGCAAATTGCTAGGGCCTCTCATAGCGATTGCACCACCGGAACCTGTCGCGATGTTAGCCTTGTTGCCTTTTAAAGTACTCTTGTAGACATTAATGTCTCCATCATATCCCATGAGCGCCGCTCCTGCCCCATTGGCAATACTATTTCCAGTAAAGGTGGAATTTTTAACATTTAATACTGCTCTACCTACTTCTGGTTTCAGCCCTTCTGAATTAACGTAAACCGCAGCGCCACCATTGAAGGCAAGTTTTTCAGATTTTGCAGTACCATTGTTAATTGCACTGTCTTCAAGATTTAATGTAGCAGCACCTGCAACAAAGACGGAGCCACCGATTTTAGCAGTATACGCTGCCCCATCAATTGTAGCATTTTTAAGAGTAGCCACTATGGCGTCATTGTTTCCATATTCCTCTAGTTTACCAGCAAACATGAAGGTCGGGTAACCCTCGCCTTTAATTGTTTTTCCATTACCGTCGATTGTTACATTATCTGTTACAATGACAGTCGAACCTGTAACAACGTCAGCTTTGTCACTACCATCAGCATTTTTAGGGTTTGTCTTTTCACCGCCAGCGGTTAAATCGCTCATCAACTTAATCGTATCGCCTTTAACAGCAGATCCATCAACATAGACAAATTTTCCTGTTTTTGTATCAGGATTAACAATGTAAGCGTTATAGCCAAGAGCTTTTTTCAGCTCATCATAGGATTTGACTTCAATGATACCATTGACTGCTTTTGGTTTTTCAATAGCTTTGGCTGCAGTCTTAAAGTATTCATCAGCTGGATTTCTGGCTAGATCAACTTTTAATAAAGGGCTACTCTCTCCAGCAGATTGCTTAACAGCATCAGCAACAGCATACTTGATTGCTTGACTCGTCAGTGTTGCTCCTGTAATAACATCGATATCCAAGGATTGTTTCTCTACAATTTTAGAAGGAATTTCTTTGATAGCAGGATCACTAATACCGGCTGTTTCCTTGTGTTCTTTAACTGTTACAGAATCAATCTTTTTGTCACTAAAAACAACCTCAACCTTTACAGGACCATTCTTACCATTTGCGGCAGCGGTATAGGAACCCGCTTTAAAAGTAAGATCAGGACCCGCCTCTTTAGTTGTACTCGCATCTTTAGAACTACTGCACGCGGTGAGCAATAACATGGTAATAGGTAACACTACCATGATTCGCTTCATCTTTTTCATTGCTATAAGTCCTCCCCTTTAATGTTAGTCATTGCCTCAGCAGTCATTTCTGACGAGGCGATACTTTGTTATGTGAATAACTTATCATTAAAGGAGAGGATTTCATATTCTGACTTTTGTCCCAACAATAGGTACATATGTCCCTATTCCAAGGTTTTTTTCCTAATCCAATAGCTGGCTGCCTCTGTTCTATTTGTTACATGTAATTTCTTAAAAATGTTACTAATATAGTTTCTAACGGTCTTGTCTGAAATATCAAGGGCTTCTGCAATCTCTTTATTAGCCTTCCCTTGGCTTACCATTTGTAATATGCAGGTTTCTCTTGAACTTAATTTATTATTGGCCTCTTGTTTATCATTGTGAACGATAATATTATTAAAAACTCCATCGGTAACAGATGGATCTAATACGGAATCTCCTTTATAGACCTTAAGTATACTTTCAATCAATTCTTCACTTTTAATGTTTTTTAATAGATAGCCATCGGCTCCAGCTCTAATGGTTTCCATCACTAAATGTTCCTGCGAATAGGCCGTTAAAATTACGACTTTGACATGGGGAAACTGGCTTTTGATTCTAATACATCCGTTAACCCCATCTCCATCAGGAAGCCTAAAGTCCAGTAAAATCACATATGGGTTAGTCTTAGCAATCATAGACATGGTTTCCTTGAGGCTTTCTGCCTCTCCACATACCTCTATACGATCACTTAACCTTAAGATTAATTTCAACCCATCTCTGACGATATTGTGATCATCGACTAGCAATACCTTAATCTTTTCCTGCATAATCTACTTCCTCCCATGGGATCTTAAGCTCAATCCGTGTACCTTTCTTTACTTTCTCGATATGAAATGATCCTCCAACCCGCTCCGTTCTTTCTTTCATAGAACTGATTCCAAACTGTTTCCGAGGATTCAGATTACCACTAGAAATTCCTACACCATTATCTATTACCCTAATATATAGGAAATCGAATCTACCTTCTAAGAAAACACTGGCGTATTCAGCCTTTGAATGTTTGATGACGTTACAGATCGCTTCCTGGATAATATAATAGATTTGAGTCGATTTTCCCGGTGATAGATGTCCCATATTTAAGGGAGACATTTCACACTTAAAACATATATTTATACTTTGACTTTCATTATACTTTTGCACCAATTGCTGAAGACTATCTGTTAAATCCTCTAATTCAATTCTTTCTAAGGCTGTTGAGGATAAGAATTCCCGTGTCTTATTGATGGTATTACTTAAATCACTTTTCACTTCTTCAAAAATATCTCTTGTCTTATCTCCATCCTTGTTCATCGATAAATACTCAACTTTTAATCCGGCTGCATACAATCCTTGAATAATACTATCATGAATTTCTAGTCCCAGTTTTCTTCTCTCTTCTGAGGCTATTCTATGCTTTTCCAACCGTCTTATCTTTTCTTCTTGTTCCCAGCTAAAGGTATCAATGACCTGAATCAAGAGGAAATTTATCACTAAACCAACAATTGCCTTAATAAATAATGGTGAGAAACTAAAGTATTGCCTGAAAAGATCTCTATTGATTATATTAGCAGGAAAAAAATAAGCTTCTTGGACAAGTAGTCCTTCCAGCAAACCATAGATTAAAAATGTCCATGCTAAGCTTTTATATCTTCTCGATATTTCAATGGATCTGGTTCTCTCTATCAACCTAGCATTTAAGTATAGGGCTAAACCTGATATTAGAGCACTTGACAATCCTAATATATAACGCATGGTTACAATGTTATATTTGGTATTTAGAAGATGAAAATCCGATCCAAAGTTAACCATGAGTACTATAAAACCTGCCAGGTACAACAAGAATAATAGGAAGGGGATTCTAAGGAATGCTGTCTTATACTTACGCCCTAAAGGTAATAAATCTACTCCAAAGACCATTAAGAAGACAAAGGAAATAGCCTTTAAAATCATATTGATATTATAAATGGGAACCTGTAAATCTGGATAAAGATCTACAACCATGATCATTGTGATCCATTCTGTAAGACCGTGGATAATTCCAAAACACCCTAAATACTTCAGGGATTTTACTATAGATAAGTTAATTACTTTTATGTCCTTTTGCTGAATTGAAAAAATCCCCATATTGATCATTGCAAAACCGTACACCAGATATAACAAGAAGTATTCTCTAATCATAGGTCAAGTCGCCTCCTAACCGTGGATTTTCAACATTATTTAAAGCACTTAAGCTGGTACTACAATAGTCCCTAAATAATAGTACCACAGCTTACAACCGTCCGTCATGCGCTCACCACTTTAAGAGGGAGACATAGGGCCACCTATACTGTTGTCGACCTGTTTGATTCATTGAAAGGTTACGCAAAATAATAAGGGTATCCCGCTAGGTAATTCAAAATTACCTTACTGGGATACCCTCTAGTTTATTGCTTATATTAAAGATTATTTAACTGGAATAGAAACTTCTACTTTGTTTGCGAAAGCTTTTTTCAATGCACCGATGTAATCACCATGCGCGTCTTTAAGGCTGATGGATGCTCCGGATGTTACATCAGTAAGAACTTTCTTTTCTGCGTCAGTAAGTTTAGCTAATTTCTCTTTATCTTTCGGATCTGCCATTTTGTCAGTTAATGGTTTTCCATTTAAGTCAGAAGTATTTTTAGCAAACCATTGCTCGATTTCAGCTACTGTTTTTCCTTTAAAGAATTTTTGGTAATTGCCGAACTGAACAGACCAATTCATACCATAGGCTTTATCACCGCGTTCACGCTTTGTTTGCCAAGCACTAACTTCTTTTGCAGCAGCTTCGGGCGTACTTGCAGCAGCTTTCAGGTATGCAGGTTGACCAGGCCAACCGGAGAACATGGGGACACCTGGATGATCCGCATCGTTCGGAGATAAGACTTCCAATGCATCAAACTGCACATCAATAATTTTTCCATCTTGATCGAAGAGTGCATTAGCCGTTGCGGTGGAAACACTGTAGATTTGGCCACCGTCTTTATCTTTTCCAGGTCCAACGCGGAATACTGAGGTTTCGCCCATTCCCTTAAATACTTTTACCTCTGTAGCTTTAGCTGGCGCAGTAGTAGCGGCTGCTGGAGCACTTTGATTGCTAGAGCATCCTCCTAGAACTAGTAATGCAGTCCCCAAGGCAATAGCAACAGTAATCGATTTGATTTTAAACATAGTATAGCCCTCCTTGTTCAAATAAGTTTAGTGCATACTTGAATAGAATAGAATACATGCTTGTAAAAACAAATACATTCTTGACCCTTGTTCTCCTCCCTTCGTTTTTGGGATTCAATTAATATGTAACTAAATACTATGAGAGAACTAAATGTGAAAAATTTGGCGAAATAAAGTGAATTTTGTACTTGTGTAAACAAGCATTATCCCTATCTGAGATTACCAGAATCTTCATCCTTTTGTCAAGGCATAATTTCAAAACACTAATTTTGAGATAATAGAAAAGGTACCCCCAAGTGTAGTAAACATTACCCTGGGGAGTACCTTCGAATTCCATCTTAAAGTTAACTATTACTTAATAGTAACTTCTTTTTTGGTTTTATAAGCCTCTTTAAGTGCTCCTACGAAATCACCATGACTATCATTAAGACTGATGGAAGCACCAGAAGTTACATCAACAAGCGCTTTCTTTTCAGCGTCAGTAAGCTTGTTATACTTTTCGATATCTTTTGGATCGGTAGCCTTATCCGTTAATGGCTTGCCATTGACATCAGAAACGTTCTTAGCATACCATTGTTCAATTTCAGCTACAGTTTTGCCTGTAAAGAATTTTTGGTAATGAGCAGCTTGCACTGACCAATTCATTCCATAAGCTGCGTCACCGCGTTCAAGCTTTGTCTGCCAACCAGCAACTTCTTTCGCTACGGTTTCATCGGTAACTGTTGTTCCGTTTGGCCAACCTGAGAATACAGGCGCACCTGCTTTACTGGTAGGAGTCGTTTGACCAACTTCTAAAATATCAAAATAAACATCAATAATCTTTCCGTCTTTATCAAAGAGCGCACTTGAAGTTACATAGCTAAAATTATATGATTTTGCGTTTGTTGTTTTGTCCACTTTTACGCGGAATACTGGGGTTTGCCCTACTCCCCGGAATATTTTCATCTCTGTAGCTTTAGCTGGTGCTGTTGTAGCGGCTGCCGGTGCACTCTGTGTACTTGCGCAACCTCCTAAAACTAACAATGCTGTCCCCAAAGCAATAGCTGTAGTAATCGATTTAATTTTAAACATAAATAGCCCTCCTTGCGAAAATTCTCTTTAGTACTTACTAGTGTTTACCGTGGTACAGACAAGAAATAAATTTTGCTAGGATTGATCCCCCCTTCATTTTCTGGGTGGTAACCAATTTATGTAGATGATAAGGGTACCCAAACTAAAGTGAAGAAGTTATCAAGCAAACATAGATTGTACTAATAATCTTAATCAATTCCTCAATAAAATAAGATATCTTGTTACTAAATGGACTTATTTCTGTACAAAATTTAGTTGCATTGACAAGTTTATCTCCTCCCTGACTTTATCAGATATTCCTTCCCCTTGTCAAGACACAATTTGACAAGATAAATCAGAAAATAACTAATATACTCCACATATACTCCTCAAATGGCCATAAAATACAAAAAAAGACTGAGCTTCTCTAGAACCAATAGCCTTTTTCAACCATCAAAGCCAAATAGGTCAACAGAATAAAGCTCGCAACTGCAATCCCATCACTCTTAGTTAGTTTGAAGCGATACCCATATAAATCCTCCGGATTGACCTGTTCAACAAAACTTTCTATCTTGTCTAATTTCTCGAAGGAATTCACAATCAAAGAGACTATAATTTGCGATATACCTTTGATATTGATTTTAAACTTCCTGCGAGCTCCCCCCATAGCTGAACGCATACTTTCGCCTAAACTCTTCTTAACCTCGGATCCAGTCTCCTTAAGCTCTATAACAATGCACATGACCACTTTTAAGTAGTCCGTAACTGGAACGCCAACAAACTTCAATGGGGTAAAGAGTTTATCCAGCATCCCAATCACGGTTTTCATGGGAGTTGTATGAAAATATAAGATGCTAACATACCAGATGATAAACAATCTAAACAGTCTTAGAAAGATTTCATACGGTCCTTGATGATAAGCGAATATATCGTTGTTAGAAACAGAGTAGAAGAGGGCATTCATAAGTAGTCCAAAAAAGTATGGGATCATTACAATAATACAATAGGAAGTACCACTGATTAATAAGGTCCGCGGCTTGATTCTTGAAACTACGGTCACAAACAATAAGTATGCGAATACGACACCCAAGCTCATCTGCTTTTGAAGCAAAAATGGCAGGCAAGCAAGCGCCGTGGCCAGAATAAACTTAATAAGCCCATCCATGTCCGCGAACTTCAATCCTTTTGGGGCCTCATTTTCCATCGCTGAAAACCCCTTTTTTCCTGACTTCATTGATTGCTAGTTCACCTATGCTTCCTGTAATTAAGCCCGTAACGACGGAAGAAATTAAAAGAATTGGAAGGTAAAACATAACGACAACTTGTCCTAAGATTATCGATGCCACCACAATTTGTGCCGTACTATGGACAATGGCTCCGCCGATACTTATCCCTTTGATGCTAAAGAACCTTGAACACTTTTTGTAAAGCAACCACATGACAAGGGCACTAAAGATACCTCCACTTAAACTAAAGGCCAGCATCATAACACCCCTCGTCAGTACCGCTACCACAAAACAGCGGACAATCACGACAAAGAGAACATCTTTAAATCCGAGAAAAGCGATTGCAATCATCGTAATGATATTTCCCAGCCCCAACTTAATACCCGGTACAGGGATTGGGATAGGAATAAATGATTCTAGAAATGAAATCAGAATCGCATTGGTGACTAAAATTATGATTACTGCGTATTTTTTATTATTATTCATCAATGATTACCTTCTTAGCTTTTATGAATCTACGCATTGCTTTCATCTTGGTAACCCTACCCGTTTTCATCACAAGGAGTACTATTCGACATACTGATATTCATGACTTGCATCTTGAAAGGTAAAACTTCCTTTCAAGCCTTCTGTCACATAAATCTTTTTATCCGTCGTAATGAAAACAGCCTCAATTCCGCCATACTGCCGGATAAGCTCCTTACCTTTCTCCAGCCCTAAAATAAAGACCGCTGTATCAATAGCATCTGCGTCCAAGGAAGAATCCGTGACCAAGGTTACGCTCATCAGATCCGATCGGGCTGGATATCCTGTGTGAGGGTCAATGATGTGATGATAGCGTTGGCCATCTGCTTCAAAGTATCGTTGGTCATCCCCTGCAGTTACGACTGCTTTACCTGTAACTGTAACAGTACCCACAATCTCTCCACCCTCAATTCCTGAGGGCCTAGGATTACGGATACCCACCCTCCATGGGCTCCCATCAGGCTTATTGCCTAAAGTTACGACATTTCCACCGAGATTAATAAAAGCCGACTGGATACCGTTCTTTTTGTAAATATCCCTAGCAACATCACCGGCATATCCTTTAGCAATGCCCCCAAGATCAACCATTTGCCCCGCCTTTTTCAAACCGGCGGATTTTTCATCGAGGTATAGGTCTTTATAATTCACGAGAGTGAGTAATTTCTTCAATTCTTCTTTCGCTGGGATATGCTCTTGATCCGTTCCAATCCCCCAGCTTTTGACGACTGGACCTATAGTGACATCAAAGGCGCCCTTGCTTAGCTCAGATATTTCCTGAGCTTTTTTTATTATCTTCACAGTCTCGGGATCCAATTCAACGTTCTTTTTTCCTGCATTTTCGTTTAGCTTATAGATATCCCCTTCTGGTGCATTAAACGTTAATAGTGCTTCCAGATCAGCCATCTTTTTATTCGTCTCATCAATTACAGCTTGTCCATTTTTGCCATAAACCTTTTGAGAAATGACCGTCCCCATGGCAAACGCGTCCGCTTCAGCTACCTCATCTTTGTTCTGGTTTGGATTATTTGAGTTACAAGCAGTTAATAATCCTGCTGTCATAATGACAAGTAACAATGAAGCTAGCCTTTTTCTGCTTTTTTTCAAGATCAACAACAATTTCAATCCCTTCTGAACTTGTTAAATATTGAACTTTGTATCCTCCCATGTTTTACATGGCTGTTTTATTTAGGCCCTAGGCTTTTTACCTCTAAAAATAATAACATACAATGTTGGAGATTAAAATAGCCTCGATTGTGTCCCCATCCTTTCCTTTTAAAAAAGGACCTTTGTGAAAGTGCGCAAATTGCCTTACACAAAGATCCTTTTTTTATAAAAATACCAGATTATTTTTTCCGCGAAAGTAACTCCTGCGAAATATCGCTTAAGTTTACTCCTCGCTCTTCCAGCATGACTAGCAGATGGTAAAAAAGATCAGAGACTTCATAGCGGATTTCATCTGCAGAGGAATTCTTCGCAGCAATAATTGTTTCGGCGCTTTCCTCTCCTACCTTTTTAAGAATCTTATCAATTCCCTTTTCAAAAAGATAGGTCGTGTAGGCCCCTTCTGGGCGTTCGAGATTACGAGAGTGGATGACCTCTGCGAGGAGTTCCAGGGTCCGTCCCAAGGGGAGCTTAGGCCTTTCATTAGGTTCTCCAAGGGCTACGAACTCTTTTCCCTTCGGCGCATAGTGAAAGCAGGAGAAATAATTTTCATGACATGCGACACCTGTTTGCTTCACTGTCAGTAAAATAGCATCTTGGTCACAGTCAAAACGGAGATCTACAACTTCCTGGATATTCCCTGAGGTTTCTCCTTTAAGCCAAAGGGATTGTCGACTCCGACTATAATACCAGGCTCTCTTTTCCTCCAACGTGAGGCGAAGGGCTTCTTCATTCATATAGGCAAGCATCACGACTTCCCGAGTCTCTTCATCTTGGACGATGGCGGGAACCAGGCCGTCCGTATTCCACCGGATTCCCTCCGGGATGATATTATTAGATTGCCGTTCAATCTGATTTTCTGTGTTCACTGGGCCATCCTCCTCTAAGCACATTCTTTGACGAGATGTGGAGCGAAATCAAAGCTCTCCTCAACTCTCTTTATAGATTATTTTCTGATAGGAATCCTACGCTCCTCAAGATAACGCTTGGCTTCGGCAATGCTATACTCACGATAATGAAAAATCGAAGCCGCTAATACAGCATCCGCTTCCCCGGTTGTTAGTCCCTCTGCCAGATGCTCTAAATTCCCAACCCCACCACTTGCTATCACTGGGAGTGAGACCGCCCGACTAACAGCACGCGTTAGTTCGAGATCATATCCATTTTTCGTTCCATCTCGATCCATGGAGGTGAGCAATATTTCTCCTGCCCCTAACCTTTCTACTTCCTCGGCCCACTCTAGGACATCTTTTCCCGTTGGCGTTCGTCCTCCATGGATATAGACCTCCCAGGCACCCGAGCTGGTTTGGCGCGCATCAATAGCCACTACAATGCATTGACTTCCAAAGGCATGGGCTCCTTCTTTGATAAGCGTTGGGGTCTGAACAGCTGACGTATTCAAGGAAACTTTATCCGCTCCGGCACGCAGCATTCGACGGATATCTTCAATCGTTCGTAGTCCTCCACCTATCGTGAATGGGATAAACACTTGTTCTGCTGTCCTCCGTACGACCTCGATCATGGTCTCTCGGCCTTCTGCTGATGCGGATATGTCTAAGAAGACAAGTTCGTCTGCTCCCTCTTGGTCATAGAGTGCAGCCAGTTCCACAGGGTCTCCTGCATCACGCAAATTAACAAAATTAGTGCCCTTTACGACTCGTCCCTCATGCACATCGAGACAAGGAATAATCCGCTTAGCTAACATAATACGTCCCCCTTGTCGCTATCAGAAAGGGGACCTTTATTAGGATTGAATTTATCGGTTTCAGCCGATGAATTCACGACATTGAGAGCTTCCGATAAGGTAAACGCGCCAGAGTAAAGCGCTTTTCCGATAATAACGCCTTCGATAGTTACCCCTTGATTGACTTCGTTCTGAAGTTGGATTAAATCCTTAAGTTTCGAAACTCCACCGGAGGCAACGACCTGCAGGCCACTTGACCGCGCCAGCTCAACAGTACTCTGAATATTAGGCCCTTGCAGCATCCCATCTCTCGAAATATCAGTAAAGACAAGATGCTTTACTCC
This sequence comes from Desulfitobacterium elongatum, assembly GCF_055378975.1. Lineage (NCBI taxonomy): Bacteria > Bacillati > Bacillota > Clostridia > Eubacteriales > Desulfitobacteriaceae > Desulfitobacterium > Desulfitobacterium elongatum. The sequence continues at coordinate 3,594,923 of NZ_AP038772.1, forward strand.
GACTGCTTTCATCTTTAATGCTAAATCAAGAGCACGAAGTTCTGTAGCTTCTGCCCAACCCTGTACTGCAACCCTTCCATCCTTGGCATCAATCCCAACAACAATTGCTTCCGAATAGCGTGCTGCTGCCTGTTGCACCAGCTCCGGATTTCGAACAGCAACTGTACCTAGGATGACCCTCTCTACGCCTAGATTAAGAAGTTCCTCAATTCGTTCGAGAGTGCGAATTCCTCCCCCGACCTGTACTCTAAGCTGGGAGGACTTAACAAGTTCACGAATGACCGAATCATTAACGGGTTTCCCCGCAAAAGCGCCATCTAAATCAACGACATGTAAGAAAGTGGCCCCTTGTTCCTTGAAGCTTAGTGCTACTTCTACAGGATTTTCTGCATAAATCGTTACGTCCTCCATCCTACCCTGAAGAAGGCGAACCGCTTTTCCATCCTTCAAATCAATCGCTGGAAATACCCGCATTTTCGTTCACCCACCTTCCGAAGTTCTCAAGTAGTTTAAGTCCCCAAGGACTCGATTTTTCTGGATGAAACTGTGCTCCCCAGATATTCTCTCGCCCTACTAAAGCAGGAAAACGCACCCCATAATCACTCATTCCGACAAGGATTTCCTCATCTTCAGTCAAAGCATAGTAGGAGTGAACAAAATAAAAATATGCCTCCTCCGGTATCCCTTCTAAGAGAAAGCAGGGTTTTGCCTGAGTGAGAGTATTCCACCCCATATGAGGAACTTTTCGTCCCACAGGAAACTTTATGACTCGGCCGGGTAATAACCCTAATCCTTTATGCTCTCCATGTTCTTCTCCGACTTCGAAAAGCACTTGCATCCCGAGACATATCCCTAAGAAAGGACGTCCAGATTCAGCATAGTGGAGTAACGGCTGAATCCACCCTTTCTCCTCCAAGGCGATCATAGCATCGGCAAACGCCCCCACTCCAGGAAGAATGATTCCTTTAACCTCATCTAGTTCCTTGGGATTCTCCAGGATACGAGCAGAATATCCCAACTTCTGGAGGGCTTTTTCCACACTCCGCAAATTCCCACGGCCATAGTCTATGATTCCGATCATGGAAAAGTCCCTCCTCTAAAGTACCCCTTTGGTGGACAATATCCCAGTGAAACGAGGATTTTGCCGTACTGCAAGCCCTAATGCTCTACCGAAACCCTTGAATACCGCTTCAAGAATATGATGACGATTCTTTCCTGAGATGAGACGAATATGAAGGGTAATCCCTGCCTGAACGGAAACTGCTCGGAAAAATTCTTCCGCCATTTCAACCGGGAAATCTCCCACCGTCCCCTCCGGACAATTTACATCCCAAACAAGATAGGGGCGATTTGATAGATCCAAGGCTACCTGGACTAAGGCTTCATCCATCGGCAAAAGAGTATCCCCTACGCGTTCAATTCCGCGCCGATCCCCTAAAGCCTCACGCAGCACTTGACCAAGAACTATTCCACAATCCTCAATCGTATGATGAGTATCCACCTTCAAATCACCCTGGGCCTCTACCTCTATATCCATATAAGCAAACCGCGCCATTGCTTCAAGCATATGGTCGAAAAAGCCAATGCCCGTGTTAACCTGAGCCTCACCAGCGCCATCTAAATTAACCTTCATATGTATATTGGTTTCTTTCGTTTTACGGTCTATTAAAGCTTCTCTCATTTTCTCAACCCTCATTTTCATAAAAACATATCTCAAGTTTACCAGTGAAAACAGACTTTCAAAGACCCTACAAAGTAGCTTTTCGCGCAGAAGTGAACGACTTCTAGCGGAGGGGCGTTAAATCGAACGAGGCTTTCGAGTGGATAGCGGCGCCACTGGTTCACATGCAGAAAGCACGAGGGTTTGGCAGAGCTCCCTCGAAAGCAAGTGAGATAGCCCCGAAGCTAATGAGTGAACGCTGCGCGAAAAGCTACTGACCCCAGTCTTTATCCTAGTGTTGAGACATAACGTCTATGCTAATATCTCTCGAAGAACTCTTACTAACCTCTCATTTTCTACAGGCAACCCCGCACTCAAACGAAGCGCCTTCCCCATCACCTGGAGATTCCCCATATTCCTGATCAGGAACCCTTGGTTCATTAACTCTTGATACACAAGCTCGGGATTCTCTGGTTGGAAGAGGATAAAATTCGAACGCGTCGGAAAAACCCGAACTCCAGGTAAAGTCTTCAAGCTCTCATAAATTTTTTGCGTTTCCTCGACTATAATTCGTATCTGCTCGTTAAACTCTTCCAAGTAGTCTAAGGCAATGACTCCCGCCTGCTGCGTTAGTGCATTTACATTAAAAGGCTGGCGTGCGCGATTCAGCAGTTCGATTGTTGTCGGTTGACCGAGTAAGTAGCCAAGCCTTAGGGCAGCCATGGCAAAGGCTTTGGAAAAGGTTCGCATGACAATAAGGTTAGGATAGTTTCGAATTTGATCAATGACGGTTTCTCCTGAGAATTCCGCATACGCTTCATCGACAATGACGATTTTTCCAGACTCTTCGACGATTCGCAGAAGGTCTTCCCTAGGATAAAGCGATCCCGTCGGATTGTTCGGATTACAGAGAATAATGATATGAACTTCGGAACGTGCCGCAGCTTCTAATATCCCTTCGACGTCCAAGCGAACCTCAAGGCCTTCCGCAAGTAGTGGCACCTCAATAACGCTGGTACCAGTAACTTTAGCTGCAGCCCAATACATACTGAAGGTTGGAGGGTGAACCACAACTGCCTTGTTCTCGCCCCCAAACGTCGTCATAACGAGTTGAATCAATTCATCTGATCCATTACCTGCTAAGATTCCTCCTGCAGAAATTCCTGTATAGTGTGAGAGCGCTTTCTTTAGCTCTAACGCTTCCCCATCGGGATAGCGGTTCAGCTCGAACTTCGCTTCGAATAGTTTTTCCTTCATCCCGCTTGGCCAAGGAAGAGGATTTTCATTCGCATCCAACCTTATGCAGTTCGGGACTGGCTTGCTTTCATACGCTTTCAGGGTACGAATCTGAGGTCGAATAAGATCTTCTGGTGTTATTCTTTTTTCTACCATAATTTCCGTGCCTCCACTGCCCGAGCATGAGCCTCTAACCCTTCTCTTCGAGCTAGATGAGTTATCTGACGACCATCCCGTTTGAGTGCTTCTTCCGAATAACTAATCACACTAATCTTCTTCATAAACGTATCTACATTAAGAGGAGAATAAAAGCGTGCGGTTCCACCCGTCGGTAACACGTGATTCGGGCCAGCAAAATAATCACCCACAGGTTCTGGAGAAAACCGCCCTAAGAAGACCGCCCCAGCGTTTCTTATACGCCCTAACCAGTTATAAGGCTCCTTTACTACGAGTTCGAAGTGTTCCGGCGCAATCTTGTTTACAAGCGCTATACCTTCCTCAAGGTCTTTCACCCAGATGGCGGCCCCATAGGTTTCCCAAGATGCCCGAGCGATCTCTTGGCGAGGAAGCTCTGCAAGTTGTCGTTCCACTTCAGCTACCGTCAGTTCTAAGAGAATCCGGTCAGGAGAAAGAAGAATCGCCGAGGCTAAACGATCATGTTCTGCCTGTGATAGAAGATCTGCCGCCAGCTCTTCCGGTTTTCCTGCTTCATCCGCAAGAATTAGAATTTCGCTGGGACCTGCTAACATATCGATATCCACCGTACCAAACACTTGCTTTTTTGCCAAGGTTACGTAGATATTTCCAGGTCCCGTAATCTTAGTGACGGGCGAAATCTCATCTGTGCCAAAAGCGAGTGCAGCTATCGCTTGTGCGCCACCCACCTTATATACTTCTGTGACTCCTGCCTCCGCTGCGGCTACGAGAACCTCAGGTAATAAGGTCCCATCTGCTCGAGGCGGGCTCACCATCACAATCTCTTCTACGCCCGCAACTACCGCAGGCAGTGCATTCATGAGTACGGAGGAAGGATACGCAGCGGTTCCTCCAGGGACATAAATCCCTACCCGCCTCAGGGGAAGCAAAAGCTGCCCTAACACACTTCCATCTTCCTTCGGGTCAAGCCAAGAGGTTCTCTTTTGCTTCAAGTGAAAGTCGAGGATATTCTCCTTCGCTTGGCGAAGGGCCGTGAGGAACTCTTCATCCACTATAGTGTACGCCTCAGCAAATTCCGCTTCTTTGACCCGAAGCCCAGCCTTACGCAAATTCACACGATCGAACGTCTCGGTAAATTCATAAAGCGCTGAGTCTCCGTCTCTTTTTACTTTATTTAATATCTCGGCAACCTTTTGCTCGAGCAAAGAATCGTCCCCATAGGATTTCCGAGTGAGTGTCGTTAAGTCCAACTCCTCAAGCGTCTTAATTTCCATACCGATCCTCCATTCCCACATCTCACATTTAATTCCATCAGGTTTGAATTATCTTCGCGCTACTGATCTACCGCAACACCTAGTTATCCCTTTTTGTGTATTACTTCATTTCAGACGATCTTGCGAAGCTTCTCTGTCAGTTCTGCGATCCGTTCATGCTTCATCCGAAAAGCGACTCGGTTCGCGATGAGCCGAGTGGTCGCCTCCAGAATTGGGGCAACTTCCACGAGACGGTTCTGCCTTAGCGTAGTACCCGTCGAAACAATATCCACAATCAACTCCGCAAGTCCTACCCGAGGAGCAAGTTCAATATTCCCATGGAGCTTAATCGGAACCACTTGCATCCCTTGCTGACGGAAAAATTCCTGAGCCACCCGGGGAAACTTCGTTGCTACCCGCTGGTGGTTTAAGCTACTTAAATCAAACTGGCCATCGGGTAAACGAGATGGGACTTTCTCTTCTGGCATAGCGACTACAAAGCGACAGAATCCAAACTTTAGATCGAGTAATTCAACGACATCCTTGTTCTCTTCTAAGAGCGTATCTTTACCGACAAACCCCAAATCTGCTGCGCCATATTCGACGAACGTCGGAATATCCGTGGGCCGACAAATAATTATCTGGGCTTGTGACCCTTCTAAAGGAAAAACCAATCGACGAGATTCTTCACTTACATCCCTACATTCGATGCCAACCTGGCTAAGTGCTTCTAAAGAATCCGTTAATAACTTGCCTTTAGGAAGGGCGATGGTTAAGAAATTCCGTGACATCCTCCCCAACTCCTTCATTCTCATCTTTTATCACTTTACCTTATTAAAGTATTAGAGTAGTTTAGGGCTATTATAACAATCCTAGTATCCCCTGGCAACACTTTTTCATATCTTCAGGGGAATATTTATCCGAGAAAGAAAAGTATTAAGAAAACTCCCCCGAAAAATCGAAGGAGTTTCTACCTGATGCTATTCTCTACAAGCTGCAAATTGACCTTATTGAGCACAAATGATGCTTTGAATTCCTTTTCGAAGAGCCAAATCCTCCGCCTCTTCTTGGGTTAGGAAGTCTAAGCACATTTCGACCTGTATCCCCGTTTGGCGAAGTTTACGAGTTTGATCAATCACTTTAGACGTATCATTCCCGTAGACCAAAGCCTCTGCACCTTGGACCTTATGAATCGGCAATCGCCTTACCAGCGCCCCGAGATTAATCGCAAACCCCGTGGCAGGTAATGGATAACCAAACTCTTCATATAAGGAATCATAACGGCCCCCTTCTACGATGGGGAAACCTACTCCTGGAACATATCCTTCAAAAACTGCTCCAGTATAGTAACTAAAACCACGCAAGATACCCAAATCGAGGGAGACATAGTCCTGAACCCCAAAGTCCTTTAGGTATTGGTAGACCCTTCTTAGTGCTTCAACAGCGGAGAGAATTGACGGTTGAGCACTCCACTCAAGTACCTGATCGAGCATCTCTTCCTTGCCATGAAGGTGAGGAAGTTGAAGTAAAATTTCTCGCACTCTGGAAGTCAATTGGCTTTCTTCCACAAGCCTTTCAATCCCAACAAAATCTTTATGAGCGAGTGCATCTTGATACTTCATCTTAACCTCGAGGGGAATCCCCAGTTCATCCATAATTCCTGTAAAAATCCCCATGTGTCCCAAATTGATCTGAAAATCCTTCACTTCCATGTGGCGAAGGGCTTCAACTGCTAAGGCTACGACCTCAGCATCTGCCACAGGAGATTCAGACCCAATCAGTTCCACCCCAGCTTGGCGAAACTCTTGTGTAGGCGACTTAGAATAACGAAAGACATCTGCGGCGTAACACAGCCGTAAGGGAAGTTCCTCCCCGCGCATCCGAGTACTTACCATCCGTGCGATTGGAGTCGTAAGTTCTGGCCTAAGAACAAGCACATGCCCTTGCCGATCAAAAAACTTGAAGAAGGAATCTGCTTCTCCCTCAACCGGTTGAATACATGCACCGTACTCCAAAGTAGGAGTAACTGCCTTTTGATAAGACCAGGAATTAAATAATTTAAGGACCTCAGCTTCGGCATGGTCCTGCAAAGCGATTTCATCGGGTAGGATATCATGCATCCCATCAGGAATCCGTAACCCTAACGACGTTCGAAGCATATTAATCCTCTCCCTTTTCTTTTTTAGCTAATCGTCTAAGTACTAATTGATACCCATCCGCCCCAAAGTACAAACACCGCTTAACTCGGCTTATTGTGGCAGTACTGGCTCCCGTTGACTGAGCAATCGTTGTGTAGGTTACATTCTTCTCCAAAAGTTTGGCCACTTCCAAACGCTGAGCTAACGCTTTGATCTCAGCAATTGTTGCTATATCCTGAAATAAGCGATAACATTCTTCTTTGCTTTTTAATAATAAAATCGCCTCAAAAAGTGCATCAGTCAAAGGATCACGTAAACGCTGATCGATGCCCGCATAATCTTCTCCCTCATGATCTTTCATTTTATATCAACTCCTTACACTTCTATACTTTAATTTATTAAAGTATTAGGTCATTGTCAATATTCACCCCAAAATTCTTATAAATTCTTCCAAGAAGTGCTTTTGAAAAACCTCTTGCCAAAAATCATTTAACTGTGCTAGAATAGTTACTAGTCAATATTCTTTTTTCAAAGAACATTGACACTGAATAAACACTCTTATCCAGAGTAGGTGGAGGGACTGGCCCGATGAAACCCGGCAACCGGCATTAACATGCACGGTGCTAAATCCTGCAGGAAATACTGGGAGATGAGAGGAAAACCGACGATATAACTCCGCGGATTTTCCTCGTGGAGTTTTTTGTTATGTTGAGGAGGAAAAGCATTGATTAGAATTGAGCACTTGACGAAAAAATACACCTCCCATCAGGGAAGCGTCATAGCGCTAGAGGATATATCACTCGACATCCCTAGAGGAGCAATCTATGGGATCATTGGCTTGAGCGGAGCCGGAAAAAGTACCCTTGTCCGTTGCATCAATCGTTTGGAGGAACCCACAAGCGGTAAGATTATTATCGATGATCAAGACCTAACAAAAATGTCAGCTCGAGAGCTACGGCAAGCTCGTCAAAAAATCGGAATGATTTTTCAGCATTTTCATCTCCTTCAATCTCGTACCGTAGCTGAAAACATCGCCTTCCCCTTAGAGATTGCAGGCTTTAAGAAAACAGAGATTGAGAAACGAGTAAAGGAACTTCTCCCTCTGGTTGGATTGATTGATAAAGCAGATGCCTATCCTTCCCAACTCAGCGGAGGACAAAAGCAAAGGGTTGGAATTGCTCGCGCTCTGGCGACAAATCCTAAAGTGCTGCTTTGTGACGAAGCTACCTCTGCACTCGACCCGCAAACGACGTTATCGATCCTCAACTTATTACGAGATATCAATCAGCAATTCGGACTGACCATCATCATGATTACACATGAGATGAAGGTTGTTAAAGAGATTTGCAGTGATGTAGCGGTTATCGACTCCTCTAAGATTGTCGAACATGGTCCGGTTGAATCTGTATTTATTCAACCACAGTCTAGCATCGCCAAAGAATTCATCTCCACTGTTTTCCCTAATGAGCTTCCCGCGGATTTGCTCCGCGAACTAGCCGCTCATCCTGACTCCCAGATTGTTCGTATTCAATTCCTCGGATCACGTGCTTCTGATCCAATCATTGCGGATCTCATGAAAGAATGTGACGTTCGCGCAAATATCCTTTACGGAAGTATCGACCACCTGCGTTCCACACTCTTTGGAACTTTGACCTTAGAGCTCCAAGGTAACCCCGAACAGTTGATCTTAGCTCATAGATATCTTGACAAACGAGGCTTGAAGGTAGAGGTGATTCAAAATGCAATTTGAATTTTCCATGCTAACTAATCCCCAGTATTGGGATACCATAACTCAGCTCTTAACTCCAGCAATAGGTCAAACTCTCTACATGGTTTTCGTCTCAACTCTCTTGGCCTATATCATCGGTGTCCCCCTCGGTGTGATTCTCGTCATCTCCTCGCCAGGGCATATCCTTCCGAATCCTTGGGTTGAGAGAACATTAGGCACCGTAATCAATATCTTCCGTTCGGCTCCGTTTATCATTTTGCTGGTCGCTTTGATTCCTCTTACTCGGGCAATAGTCGGTACCTCTATCGGTACGACAGCAGCAATCGTCCCACTCGTCATCTCCTCTGCTCCGTTTGTCGCTCGAATGGTAGAGAGTTCACTTAAGGAAGTTCCTTACGGAGTCATCGAGGCTGCTTTATCCATGGGCTCATCCCCTTGGCAGATTATCAGTAAAGTTCTCCTTCCCGAAGCAAAGGCCCCCCTCATTTTAGGCTTTGCAATTACCACGATTAGTGTTATCGGCTACACAGCCATGGCTGGAGCTGTCGGAGGTGGTGGACTCGGTGATGTCGCGATTCAATACGGTTACAACCGCTTCCGCACCGACATCATGGTGATTACGGTCATCATTCTCATCTTGATTGTTCAAGGAATTCAGTCCTTAGGAACCTTACTCGCTCAGAAAATATCCCATCATTAAGCTTGTTACAAGCCAATTTCTTCAATCTCTATCACAAAACACCCGGGAATGGTGGAGAGGGTGCGAGGAAGCGCTTGAGCATATATAAAGAGTTAAAGCCTTAAGTTCATGGCTCAAAAAAATTATTGAGGAGGAAAAATTATGATTCGTTCAAAACGTCGTATCTCTACCCTTGTTATTGGATCTTTAGTTGCATTATCCTTGCTTGTTACTGGTTGCGGAAGTTCTAATCAAAACAGCGGAACAGCTACAAAAACAGGAGATGCCAACAAACCTGTGACAATCAAAGTTGGGGCAACCCCAGTTCCCCATGCAGAAATTCTTGAGCATATCAAACCTGAACTAGCAAAACAAGGGATCAACTTAGAAATTGTTAAGTTCACTGACTACGCTCTCCCTAACCCTGCTGTCGATTCCGGTGAGATCGACGCGAACTACTTCCAACATACACCTTACCTCGAGACCTTCACCAAAGATCGTGGCTTGAAACTCTCTGTCATTGGTACCGTTCATATCGAGCCTATGGGTCTCTACTCTAAAAAGGTCACCAAAGCTGATGAGTTCAAAAGTGGCGACACGATCGCAATCCCGAACGATCCTTCGAACGGTGGACGTGCCTTGGCCGTTCTAGAAAAAGCTGGACTGATCAAGCTCAAAGCCGGAGTTGGAGTAAAAGCAACGGTTCTAGATATTGCTGAAAACCCGAAAAACCTGAAAATCACCGCAATCGAAGCAGCACAACTTCCCCGAGTTCTGACCGACCCTAAAGTTACTGGTGCTGTAATCAACACCAACTACGCCTTAGAAGGCGGATTGAACCCTACGAAAGATGCTCTCTACCTTGAAGATAAAAACTCTCCTTATGCTAACATCGTCGTTGCCAAAGAAAGCCGTAAGGATGATCCTAACCTTCAAAAATTAGTAAAAGCTCTCAACACTCCAGAAGTGAAGAAATTCATTGAAGATACCTACAAAGGTGCAGTTGTTCCTGCCTTCTAAGAAACTCAGGCAAGTACTTCAACAGTAATAACAAAGAGACCGTTCCTTCACGCCTTGTTAGCGTGTGGAACGGTCTTTTGCTTTCATGAGAAAGCATCCTACTCCTTTGAGTTCCTTGTTTTTCCAGTAGTAATCTTGGATAGAAAGAGGTTGTCCTCATACACTATGAAATAATGCTGGCTAAAACACGAAGAAGGAGAACCTTACATGAATTCCTTCGATAAAAAGATTCAAACACGGCTTCGTATGCATCCAGAAATGTTACGGAATCTATTGGCAAGTCCTAATCAGGAGGCCATTGAAACCTTAACTCGATATCAGATCTTTGAATCCAGGAATACTTATCTCGGGCAACTTCTCCTGTCCCTTCTTCCCCAATGGGAATACATAGCATGCGAAGGGGATGAGGATTTAGTCAAAGTTATACGTATCTTAGAAAACAAACGAATCAGTCCCATTGACCAAGAGGCCGAATTTTTGCGCGCCAATCTATTACGCATTCGAATCCTGGCAGAAACTCCTGGGGTTTTCCCCTTTTCTCCCTTCTACATTCAAGAAAACCTAACTCGGTTCTTAGACACCTCAGAACTTATTGCAGATCTGCCTCAATGTGAAGTCGTCTCCTTTAGTGAGGAGGAACTTTCTCCCTTAGGAAATGAACTTTCTCAATATCATATAAGTCCTTTAAGTCGTCGCTATGTTCAGAATTTATTTCATCCTGAGCGTCAAGAAGCGATTCTCTCTGTCTTGGCTCACATCGCTAAAAACTATCCCATGCTTGGCACCTGCCGCCAGGCTTATGCTTTGATGCTTTCTTTGGATGACCTTAATCTTTGGAGTATGCATCCCTTCTGTGTCAGACTGGTCGCGAACAGATTTTGGGATTATCGGGTCAAGGAGATTCTATAAATAAATGAAATCTCGAATACCGAAAGAGTATTCGAGATTTCATTAACATTCTCATTTTAGGTAAAGGTACCGCTCCATACTTGGCAGATAAGGAGACCACTCAGAGTCGGGGTGGTCTTCTTTGGCATGCTTAAACTGCCAAAGCTCGGCTTCCAGAGCATCCCCATAGTGAACAAGTAAGGCCTCCATCATTTTGGGACGTTTAGGAGATTGCCATTCGTAGCGTCCATGATGGCTTGCTATGATATGTAAAAGCTTTGTCCGCATTTCCACTGGAAATCCTAGAATCATGTCCATTTCTCGGCTTAGAAGCTGAATCCCCATGACGATATGACCGAGTAACCGTCCATCTGTCGTGAAGTCAATCCCTTTCGTATATTCATATTCACTGATCTTGCCCAAGTCATGAAATAGGGCTCCAGTGACTGCTAAATCACGATTGACTTCAGGATAATTTGCACAAAGGCTCGAAACGATTTCAGCGACCTTTACACTATGCTCCCACAGCCCTCTCAGATATGCTTGGTGAATTTTTCGCGCCGCAGGAGCGCGGCGATAGGCCTCCCCAAGTGGAGAATGAACAAACACTTGGTTTGAGAGCAAATTTAAAAAAGGCTCCTTAACACTTTGAGTCAACTCAGCTAGACGCTTTTCAAGAATCTCTGATGAATCCGGCGAGGCGGGCAACAGAAGGGAAAGATCGACTTCATGCTCAGGAATGGGAATCATGGAATCGATTGCTAATTCTAGAATTCCTCTGAATTCATTTACTTGGCCGTTCATTTTAAAAACATCGAATTCCTTTAACCATTGTACCTTCTGCGAGTCGACTTCCCATAACTTCCCGCCCATACTTCCTGAAACATCCTGACACGTGAGTATCACATACGTTCCTGGTTTATTCTTAAAGGAAGCTTCTCGCCATTCTGTGACTAAGTATATTCCTTCAAAACGCTCATTGGCTTGACAATCTTTCAGCATCCCCATACTTTTCTCTCCTTCACAATAACCTGATAAAAGTATAGCATAGAGAAACGACATCGTTTTGAAAACTTTCCGCGAAACAAGGGGACAGGTACATCGTTTCTCCCCCATTCTTAGTGTGAAACAACGTACCTGTCCCCTCGTGTCATGTCCCCTTGTTTCAAGTCTCATACCGCGCTAAAGCTTCCTGAATTCGCGTTAAGATTTCCTCGCGTAATTCCTGAGGCTCAAGAACTTCCGCAGCTGAGCCAAAGCCAAGGATCCAGGCGATAAACTCATTTTTGCCAATGATACGATCTTCAAAAAGTACCGACCCATTTTCTTCTTCTGTTATCCGAGCTTCTCGATGTGCGATATCTTTTTTCAACTTAGAAATCGTTTGAGATCGATTAGAAAATCGGACTTTTACCTCGAAAGGCTCACCATATTCCATTCCCCAGCGGGGAGCAAACCACGTCTTTAAACTAAACCCTTCAGGATCGTTAAACTTCTGCTTAAGCTTTTCAACGTGTTGAATCTTGTTGAGATGAAAAATCTTAATCTTATCTTCCTGCTGGGCAACAAGATACCAGCAACGTAGCCGTGAATAATACGTAAGACCCAGCGGATTGAGAAGGATCTCCTTCTCCTTTCCCTTATAAAGAATAGTGATCCTTCTTTCTTGAAGAACTGCACTTTCAATCAAGGAAAATAGTTCGGGATCGATTGGACGGAGAGGTGCCATATTTCCTTTGATATACCGGAAAGTGCTTTCCTTATCCAATGGAAAATTCGCTAAGATTTTCTCATGGAGAAGCTCTTTTTCCGGAGAATCCTTAAGAAGACTCAAGGCGCCAAGTATCGCCAAGCCTTCTTCGATATCCAAGTGAATCAAAGGGGTCGCCCCTTCACGCTCGAGCAAAAACCATCTCACATGAGGCTTTACCAGTAGCGTATCAAAGTCTCCGGCGGCTTCCCCGATAAATTCATCCTGGTCCGTATAGATAGGCAACTGAATCTCTGATGAATTAAGTAAGGCTTTTAGGTCTTGTTGCATGATTCCCAAAGGAAGGCTACAGGCGTCAGCAAGCTCACTAACTGTGATTCCTTTTTGGGCATGGACGAGTAACAAAGCCATGATCTTCTCTAAACGCTCTACAGATATCATACTGACTCACCTCGCCTCTGGTAAAGCTTCTCCATGCCTTCCCATTCAGCCTGAACGAGTCCTCGTAATTCTTCCGGATACAAGACCTCTGCACCGGGTCCAAAGCCCCGCAGCCAAACTGCAAGCTCTTGTAAGCCCTCTACCTCATCAAAAAGGAGGATACTTTCCCCCTCTTCCGTAAAGGAACAAGTCTCTCGAAACTTTAACTCTTCTCTTACCCTCTGCAGGGTCGAATGATAATCATGAAAGCGAATTTTAACAGGTACTCTTGTCCCGCTATGATACATACCCCAGGAGTACTTGAAGTATTCCTTAAGATTAAAACCTTCAAATCCGGTAAAATGTTCTTTTTCCAAATCCACGTGCAGAATGTTATCTACTGCAAACGTTCGAAGCTCTCCCTTGAAGTCCGCAACAAGGTACCATTTATCCAAAACCCAATAATACACGATCCCAAGCGGTTTAAGTCGGTACTCCTTGGCAAGAGAATTCTCTTTTCTGTAGAGGATGGTGAGGACGATCTTCTCCTGTGCTGCTTCTTCTAGCGCATTACAATACTGAGTTCTACGAAAATCATGTGAGGGAGTTCTTCCATGGACATAAATCGTTTCTCGACGTTCCTCGAGTGGGAGCTTAAGTTTCAGCTTAGCTTCAAGGGCTGGCATCAGATCTGGTAAAGGATTTAACGCTTTGGCAAGTTTCAAAGCTTCATAGAAGACCCTACTCTCATGCTCACTTAGCTCAAGCGGAGGCAGAATCTGCACAGGATTCAGGGCATACGCATTCCCTTCCCGTGTGATCAACCCCTTGGCCTGTAACTCCTTTACCGCCCGTTCGACGCTCTTTTCACCAATTTCCTCTTCACTCTCTCGGTTTAAGCCTCGTGCCAACTCGGCAACTGTGAGTCTCCGCCTCACCCGATAGAGGAGCTGTAGAAGTTCTACTTGTCTCAAGGTAGAATTCTTGAGGATCGTCTGCCCGAACCACCCGGTTCGAACCAGATAATACTGATTCCGTTCATTCTGAACAAAACAATAATCCTTCTCCATCAGTTCTTCGAGATCCCGTTGAAGGGTTAACTCACTGGCATGGAGAAGGTGGGCCAAACTTTTTTTATCATGCTGCCAAGGTTCTTTTGCAAGAACCTTGATCAACTCGGCTTGTCGCTGTATTTTCGTCAAAGGGTACCCTCCTTAATCCAAATCATCAAGTGGCCGCCCTTTGGTCTCCTCACCGAGCACGAGTACATTGATTACAACTAAAATCAGCACCCCAGTAAACATTAGGAAGACCGATTGCGTCGGCATTTGAGCACCAATCATTCTCCCGACCACGATTGGGGCTAGGATTCCTCCAATTCGCCCAAATCCTGCAGCCCATCCAGCGCCTGTCGCCCTTGCTCGAGTCGGATAGAGTTCTGGGGTATAAGTATAAAGAATTCCCCAAGCTCCTAAGTTAAAAAAGGACATGAGCGAACCTAACGTCAGGATCATCGTAGCACTCGAACCTTGTCCAAAGAAGTAGGCACTGATTGCTGTTCCAAGAACATAAAACGCCAACGTCTTCTTTCGTCCGATTCGGTCCACAAAATAGGCCGCACTAAAGTAACCCGGAATCTGTGCGAGAGTCATGACAATGACATAGCCAAAGCTTTTCGTGAGAGAAAATCCTTTCAAGGCTAAAATGGAAGGAAGCCATGTAAAGATTCCATAATAGGAAAAGACAATCCCAAACCAGAGTAACCAGAGAAATACGGTTCTACGTAAAAAGAGTCGGGAAAATAATTCTCCAACGCTGACCCGGTTTACGGATTTTCTCTCTCGTACCGCTTCCTTCTCATCAGGTACCTTTGGTATATCTGCTATATCTCCAGAGAAATTACGCGGATCACTCTCTCCGGCAACTCTCCGGTAGATCGCTTCTGCCTCCTGAATTCTTCCTTTCTCCTCAAGATAGCGAGGAGATTCCGGGATACTCTTCCACAGATAAAAGACATATAAGGCCGGTATCGCCCCAATAAAAAAGGCAAAATGCCATCCAAAGCGAGGAATAATCAAATAGGAAATGATGGCCGCAAGTAACCATCCTAAGGCCCAAAAGCTTTCTAAGAGGACAAGGAATTTTCCACGATGCTGCGCTGGGGTAAACTCACTCACTAGAGTCACTGCTACAGGTAACTGACCCCCAAGCCCGAAGCCAACCAGAAAACGGAAAAAGAGGAGGGAAGTATAACTCCAGGAGATCCCACACAAACCAGTCGCCAAAGAATATATCACTAGAGTTGATGCGAATACCTTTTTTCGCCCAATGACGTCAGCAACTGTCCCAGAGAGAATCGCCCCGAGTGCCATTCCCACAAGGCCGATACTCCCGATGTTCCCGACTTGCTCCGGGGTCAGTCCCCAGGTCTTCATCAGGACAGGAAGGACGAAGGAAATGATTCCCGTATCCATCGAGTCAAACATCCATCCTAACCCCGCAGAAAAAAGCAAAATATAATGGAACCGGCTAACGGGCAGATTCTCAATACGTTTAGATACACTCATTTTCAATATCCCCCTAAAACTGAATATCCCAAAACTATTCCTATTATTTTAGCAAATAATGTTAAAAAAATAAAGAAGCTTGGTGTACAGCGTTGTACACAAGCTCCTAAACAGGGTTTTTCGATGAATCGCTTAATCTAAAACCTGTAAGCTCATCTTATAGTCATAAATAATCTCCATATATTGCTCAGGTGATCCACCTTCGGTCAGAATTTTGTGTGAACGCTTCAAAAGGTTTTGGTGGATCCCTTCTCGACGAGCCAGAAAACCCAATAGGCGTTTAACACCTGGATCGGCAGTTTGTGACATCTGTTTTTCAAAAAGCACGCGCGACCTTATCTCTAGAGCAATATCTGCTTTTAACATAGTAGCGGGATCCATATTCTGATTGACATAGTCTATATTCCAAGGTAGCCCGTCGGAACTAACATAAGAAATAGCTTCTCCACTTAGTTTACCTATTACCGTTGCCAGAGTTTCCAAATGGGCTAATTCCTCCGCAGCGATCAACCCCAGAAGTTCTCTAAGAACGCGATTGCTCATATTCGACTGATGATTTAAGTACTGAAGCACCTGTGTTAACTCTCCATCTTTTCCACCATAATGCTCCAATAGTAGCTTTGCTAAATTCGGATCTGAACGTTCGACATGTATCGGATAAAAGAACCGCTTACGGTAATTATACACACCCATCCCTCCTCTTGCACATTCCTGCCATCAGTATATGATGCAAGGACAGGCTAAGGTCACAATGGGAAAAGTTAAATCACTCAATTGACGTTTACTGCTACCGGCGAATTAGATTCTAAAGTCCTTTTATCCCGATGTCCTTCCGATAATGGGCATTGGAAAAACGAATTTTATCAACGAGAGCATACCCTGCTGAGCGAGCCTCTTTCAAATTCTTTCCGGTAGCGGTCACACCAAGTACCCGTCCACCCGAACTCAAAAGTTCTCCTTGCTCTGAAGCCGAGGTCCCTGCATGAAAAATTACTTCTCCATCGCCGAGTTGGGCCGGTAAGGTGATAGGGATTCCTTTCGAATACGTCGCTGGATATCCGGGTGCCGCCATCACGATACAGATTGCCGCCTCTTCCTTCCACTTAAGATCGAGCTTCGATAAATTGCCCTCAGTACAAGCCCATAACACTTTAAAAAGATCCGAATCGAGTCGGGTAAGAATGACTTGAGTCTCTGGATCTCCAAATCGAACGTTAAACTCCAAGATTTTTGGGCCCACTTGAGTCAGCATGATGCCAGCAAAAAGCACCCCTTGAAAAGGAATCCCCTTTTCTTTCATGACTCGCAGCGTCGGCTGAATAACTTCTCTAAGAACCTTTTTTTCAAGTTCATCATTCCAAAAGGGAGGAGGACTATAGGTTCCCATTCCACCGGTATTAAGGCCCTCATCTCCATCGAGAGCTCGTTTATGATCCTGTACAGGTACGAGCGAAAGTGCGGTCTCCCCGTCAGATAAACACAGAAGGCTGACCTCCTGTCCTTCGAGATACTCTTCGACAAGTAATACCTTCCCTGAATCCCCAAAAGCCCCGTCCATAAGCTCGTCAACTGCTGTCAGTGCAGTCTCTAACTCCATAGCGACGATGACACCTTTTCCAGCCGCTAGCCCATCCGCCTTCAAGACACAAGGTGCTCCGATGTGCCGAACGTACTCTTTTGCCTTTTGCACATCCGTAAAAACCTGACTTTTAGCCGTAGGGACTAAAGCTTCTTCCATAATCTCTTTGGCAAAGGCTTTACTTCCCTCTAGACGAGCTGCGGCCTGACTTGGGCCAAAAACCCGCAGCCCTTCCTTTTTGAATGCATCGACAATTCCTATTGTCAAAGGAGCCTCGGGCCCAACAACGGTCAAATCAATGCTTTCACTCTGAGCAAATCGAAGAAGGGCTGGAATATCCATCGCGGAAATCGGAACATTCCAGCCGATTGTGCCTGCATTTCCTGGTGCGACAAATAGCCTTTCAACCTCGGTACTTTGTGCTAATTTCCAGGCCAGGGCATGTTCCCGACCACCATTCCCAATGACCAAAACCCTTTTACCCATTGGACACCTTCTTTTTTTGTTAATGCTTAAAATGACGACGATGTGTGAATAACATAATGAGATTCAACCGATTCGCCGCATCAATCACTTCTTGGTCTTTCACTGAACCACCAGGCTGTACCACAGCCCGAATACCCGCTTTTGCTGCTTCTTCCAAGGAGTCAGGGAAGGGGAAGAAGGCGTCAGAAGCGAGGTAGGCCCCGTTAGCTTCTTTCCCTGCTTGTTCCAAGGCAATTTTAACAGAGCCCACTCGATTCATCTGGCCAGCTCCGACTCCGAGGGTTTGTTCGTTTTTACTGAGAACAATCGCATTTGATTTGACATGCTTCACGACTCGCCAAGCAAAATCGAGTTCCCGAAGATCGTCCATCGATGGTTTCCTCTCTGTGACGACCACCCACTCTGCAGGGGGCACTGTTCCGTCATCCTCGTCCTGGACCAAAAATCCCCCTTGTATGGAACGAATCTTCCATTGCGGGGCATCATTTTTAATCCCTCGGGCCACAACGACTAAGCGTAGATTTATCTTTTCCTTCAAGATTTCCCGTGCCTCTGGACTAAATTCTGGAGCCACGATGACCTCATAGAAATGAGCGCGTAGCTCCCGTGCACATTCTCCATCAACGACTCGGTTAAACGCTAGAATTCCGCCGAAGGCTGATACCGGATCGGCAGCAAGGGCCCGTGTATAGGCCTCAAGTGGAGTTTTTCCGAGTGCCGTACCACAAGGATTGGTATGTTTAATAATCGCACAGGAACATTCACTGAAATCTCGAACGATAGCCCAAGCCGCATCCATGTCAACCCAATTATTATAGGAGAGTTCTTTTCCTTGAATTTGATGTCCTTCAGCAAGTGTCCCTGAAGCAAAAGCTCCTCGATAAAAAGCTGCTTTCTGCTGTGGATTCTCCCCATAGCGCAGATTCTGTGCCTTCTGAGCTGAAATCCGCAAGGTGGCTGGAAGACGCACTTCAGTATTCGAAGCATTTTCTCCATCCAATTCTTGCTCGAGATAATTGGCAATATATTGGTCATACTCTGCAGTATGTGCAAAGGCTTCGGCAGCTAAACGTTTACGTACTCCAAAGGGTACCTCCCCCTTCTCACGAAGAATCTCAAGAACTTCTCCGTACCGCTTCGGATTAACTACGATCGTCACTCGCTCCTGGTTCTTCGCTGCTGCACGAACCATAGTCGGACCACCAATATCGATATTTTCGATGGCATCTTCGAATCGAACTCCCGACTTGGAGATCGTTTCTTTGAAGGGATAGAGGTTAACCACGACGAGGTCAATAATCCCAATTCCATTCGCTTCAAGCTGTTGGAGATGATCCTCTGTCTCTCTAGCGAGAATTCCAGCATGGATCATCGGGTGGAGAGTTTTTACCCTCCCGTCCAAAATCTCTGGAAAACCCGTAATCTCAGTTACGTAGCGAACAGGAATGTCAGCCTCCATGATGGTTTTATAGGTCCCACCTGTTGAAATCAGTTCATAGCCCATATCGACAAGTCCACTTGCTAATTCAATGATTCCGCACTTATCTGAAACACTGAGTACTGCCCTTCGTTTCATCCAAAAACCCCCTTACCCTTTACTCAACCACTATTTATCCTATCACTCATCGCTACGATGAAAGTATCCAGTGACAAAACCCTCCAGTAGAAGGTTTTGCTGAAGCACGTTTTTTACTGGATATTATTAACTATACTTTAATTAGAATTTAAACTCCACCTGAATGGAGTTTCCAATATCATACCAAAGTCTTTGCTTCTACTCTAAAACCTTGACGATACGCCCTATCCGCTTTACTTTACCACTTGCTATAAGACGAACAGTTAATGGATAAAGACGATGTTCTACTTCGAGGATTCTGTCTGCTAAGGTTTCCTCAGTATCTTCAGGCAAGACGGGGACAGCCTCCTGCATAATAATTGGCCCACTATCTAATCCTTCATCGACGAAGTGCACTGTGCAACCTGTCAACTTAACTCCATAATCTACTGCTTGTCTCTGGGCATGTAAACCTGCAAAAGCAGGAAGAAGAGAGGGATGGATATTGATCACGGGAATATTGAGTTCATGGAGAAACTCTTTACTAAGAACTCGCATAAACCCTGCCAAAACGAGAAGCTCAACTCTTTTTTCTTGAAGCCAAGAAAGTAGAGCCTGCTCCTGTTCTACACGGGAGGAATAACGTTCAAGAGGAAAGGCTTGATTGGGGATCTCAGCATTTTTCGCACGCTGTAAGGCATAAGCCTGTTCATGATCTGAGCCAACCGCTACGATCTCACCGAGTATATCTCCTTGCTTCCAAGTATCAATAAGCGCTTGAAGATTACTTCCTCGGCCTGAAGCAAGTACCCCAATCCTCATCACTCGTAATGCACTCCTTCCCCTGGAGTGACCTCACCGATAATAAAGCTCTCTTCTCCGACTGCTCGGAGTTGATCTCGAAGACTGTCTACATCTTGAGGGTGCACAATGATTACAAAACCAATTCCCATATTAAACGTACGGTACATTTCAGACTCTTCGATTTCCCCCAAACGCTGCAAGAGGGTAAAAATGGCTGGGACCTCCCAGGCTTGTCTATTTATCTTAACACCCAAATTTTCAGGGAAGATACGGGGGATATTTTCAGTTAACCCTCCACCCGTGATATGGGCCATGCCTAAAATCTTGCGACTCGAAAGAAGAGGAAGGATCGTTTTGACGTAAATCCGTGTCGGACGTATAAGGGCTTCTCCCAAGGATTCCTTAAGCTCAGGAAAAACATGTTCCCAACTATAGTTGGCAAATACCTTGCGAACAAGAGAATAACCATTGCTGTGAAAGCCGGAGGAGGGAAGGCCGATCAAGATATCGCCTTCTTGAATTCCCGAGCCATCGATGATATCAGGACGGTTCACAGCACCCACTGCGAAACCCGCGATATCATACTCTCCCTCAGAATAAAAGCCAGGCATTTCTGCAGTTTCTCCGCCTATCAAGGCACACCCTGCTAATTCGCATCCTTGAGCCACTCCCCCCACGATGTCAGCCACCCGCTGGGGTTCAAGCTTTCCGACGGCTAAATAATCGAGAAAATACAAGGGCTCAGCGCCCTGAACCAGAATATCATTGACACACATCGCAACGGCATCCTGCCCAATGGTATCATGACGGTTCATCTGAAAGGCGAGTTTTAACTTGGTCCCAACACCATCAGTCCCTGAAACCAATACGGGCTCAGGAAATTTCTTAAGATCCAGGGCAAAAAGTCCACCGAAGCCACCCAATCCCCCTAAAACTTCAGGACGAGAAGTACGCTTCACCGCGGGCTTCATGAGTTCTACCGCTTGAGTCCCCGCATCTATGTCCACTCCCGCCTCACGATAAGAATATCCCATCTCATGTCCACCTTTCTATCCTTAACACTTCCATTTTTCCAGTTCAAGCTTATCTTTTGTTCCCGTAGAGATTCCAACGGGGTAATCCCCATTGAAGCAGGCTAGACAAACTGAACGATCCTCTAAAGCCCTAGAGACTCCAGCCTCAGATAGATAGTGGAGAGAATCCGCTCCGACAAACTCTCGGATCCCTTCTACATCAAGCTGTGTGGCAATAAGTTTTTCTCGTTCAGCAGTATCAATTCCGTAATAGCAAGGATAAAGTACCGGTGGGGAAGAAATGAGGAGGTGGACTTCCTTCGCCCCAGCCTTACGAACCATATCGACGAGGCGCGAGCTGGTTGTTCCTCGTACAATCGAGTCGTCTATCATAATCACTCGCTTGCCTCGAAGAACTTGAGCATTGGCGTTGAGTTTTAAACGAACAGCAACTTCCCGCATCTCTTGGGAGGGTTGGATAAAGGTTCTCCCCACATAGCGATTTTTAAGCAAACCTTGCGCAAAGGGTATTCCGGAAGCCTCAGAGTATCCGAGTGCAGCGGTCATTCCAGAGTCCGGTACAGGAATGACGATATCTGCTTCTACAGGATATTCTCGCGCTAGCTCGATTCCCATTCTGCGCCGACTTTCAGTCACATTGAGCTCATCAATCGTACTATCCGGGCGTGCAAAATATATATATTCGAATGCACAACCCGCACTTTTCTGTGCGGGCAACCCTTGTCTTGCATGCAATCCTTCTTCATCAATCGTAATAATCTCACCAGGCAGAACATCCCTCACAAATTCGGCCCCGATTGTATCCAGAGCACAGCTTTCCGAAGCTAGACAATAATGACCCTCAACCTGCCCGATACAGAGTGGGCGAACTCCGTACGGATCTCTAACACCAATGAGTTTTTTTTCTGCCAGAATCACTAGAGCATAAGCACCCCGAAGATCGAGCATGGTTTTAACGATTGCATCTTCCAAGCTTGCTCGACAATACCGGGCAATCAAATTGATGATTACCTCAGTATCGATTGTGGTCTGGAAGACGGCGCCATCTTTTCCCATTTCCTCGCGTAATTCAGCAGTATTTGTCAAATTCCCATTGTGGGCTAAGGCCATCATTCCCTTTTGGTAGTATACAACAAGGGGTTGAGCATTGGTGAGAAGGCTTGAGCCCGTCGTAGAATAACGAACATGCCCAATCGCCATTTTTCCTTGAAGCTCCTCCAACGTCCGAGCGGAAAACACTTCAGATACAAGCCCCATTCCTTTATGAAGCTTAATATTTCGGCCGTCAGAAACTGCTATTCCTGCGCTTTCTTGCCCCCGATGTTGCAAGGCATAGAGACCATAATAGGTTTGTCGAGCGACCTCCTGCTCAGGCGCATAAATTCCAAAAACTCCACATTCCTCTTTTGGTTTATCATCCCAGGGTTCCCTCAACATGAAGCCCCCTCCCAATTTTCCACTAAAAGTTTCTACTAAGCGTTTTATGACCAAATTCAGCCAACTCACTTGGTTTGCACTCTTCCTTTAATCACGTGCTAGAACGTCCTTTACCCGACGATAGACTTCGATGTACGCTTCCTCAACCTTTCCGAGATCGCGACGGAAGCGATCCTTATCCAGCTTCTCGCGTGTTTCCTTATCCCAGAAGCGGCAGGTGTCAGGAGAAATCTCATCTCCAAGGAATACTCGGCCATCAGCCTTCCCGAATTCAAGTTTAAAATCAACGAGTAAGATTCCAGCTTTGTCCAAGATTTTTTGTAGCTCTACATTGACCTTGAGTCCGAGCTCTTGTATTTCTTTTAAGTCGTCAAGTTCTGCCCATCCCATCGCCTGAGCATGGGATTCATTGACGAAGGGGTCACCAAGGGCATCGTCTTTATAGTAAAGTTCAACAACGGGTCGAGATAATTCCAGTCCCTCATCACAACCGAGACGCTTCGCAAGACTGCCAGCAGCAACGTTACGAACGACAACTTCGAGAGGAATCATTTCTAACTTTCGCACCAACATTTCCCGATCGTTAAGCAATTCGACGAAATGAGTGGGGATTCCAGCCGTCTCTAAATCTTGAAAGAAAAGAGCAGAAAGTCGATTATTTATGATTCCCTTATCTTCGATTTGCCCCTTTTTTTCTCCGTTAAAAGCCGTAGCGTCATCTTTGTACTGGACGAGGTAAACTCCTTCTTGGTCTGTGATGAAAACTCGTTTAGCTTTTCCCTCATATAACATTTCTAGCTTTTCCATTAATATTTCTCCTCTCGAATTTGAATTTTTGGTTTAGCTTTTATACGTTGTCTCCAGGATTTTGCTTTACACCGTTCGCTCGGTAAGCTGCGCGGACCAATCTAACGCTCAAGCACTTCGCTGCGACGGGTTTCCGGCTAAATCGTCTCCTGACTCATAGCCGGTTGGAAACGTCCATGTTTCCAACCCGTCTCCGCTGCATACTTTTCGCGAAGATTGGTTAGCCACTCGCTTAGAAGGCGCTCCCTCTTGTAATGCAAAATCCTTGGGTAGTCTTAAAAGTAGTTTTAGATTAAACCGACTCGCCTAAAGATTGTATCAACGTGTTTTGTATGGTAGCTGTAATCGAATAATCCAGTGATTTCCTCTTCATTGAGATGTTCTCTTATCTCTTGATCTTTAAGAACCAACGACTGAAACTCTTCTTTGGTTTCCCAGGCTTGCATAGCGTTGCGCTGTACCCAAGCATAGGCGGTTTCTCGGCTTATTCCTTTTCCGACTAGGGTGAGCATGACGCGCTGGGAGAAGATCAATCCGACTACTTTCCCGATGTTATCCAGCATGTGTTCAGGGTAAACCCGAAGTCCCTCAATGAGTTGAATCATCTTCTGAAGCATATAATCAAGGGCGATTGTACTGTCTGGAAGAATCACCCGTTCTGCTGAGGAATGTGAGATATCCCGTTCATGCCAAAGTGCTACATTCTCTAAAGCGGTCTGAGCATTTCCACGGATAACTCTTGCGAGACCAGATATCCGTTCTCCAGTGATCGGATTTTTTTTATGGGGCATCGCTGAAGAACCTTTCTGACCTTTGGCAAATGGCTCCTCAACTTCGTGTACATCAGTTCGTTGGAGATTACGAAGCTCTGTTGCCATTTTATCGAGTGTGCTTGCAACCCCAGCTAGGGTCGTAATATAAAAGGCATGCCGATCTCGTTGGAGGACTTGAGTTGAGATAGGGGCGGGTTTCAGTTTTAGGGACTCACAAACCCATTCTTCTACTTCGGGCTCCACATTAGCAAACGTTCCCACTGCTCCGGAGATTTTTCCAACTCGAATCTCTTCTCGTGCATATTGCACACGCGCAATCTGGCGTTTTATTTCCTCATACCATAAGGCAAATTTTAGTCCCATAGTTATCGGCTCAGCATGTATGCCATGGGTCCGTCCCATCATCAGGGTATCTTTATGCTCGAGGGCACGTTTCTTGAGAGCCCCTTCTAATCTTTCTAGTTTATTAAGCAGGATATCGGAAGCCTCGACCATTTGCAGAGATAACGCCGTATCAAGAACATCCGACGAAGTGAGTCCTAGATGAATATACTTTGCCTCTTCCCCTACATTCTCGGCAACATTGGTGGTAAAGGCTAACACGTCATGATGAGTAATTTCTTCGATTTCCTTAACTCTTTGCCATGAGAAGGTCGCTTTCTCACGGATCACCTTCACTGCTTCCTCTGGAATTTTCCCTAACTTAGCCCAGCCTTCACATGCTGCAACTTCTATCTTTAACCAAAGTTCAAGCCGGTGTTCATCTGTCCATATTCGTCCCATTTCCGGCAGGGTGTATCGTTCAATCATTCCTTATCTCCTTTACACGTTTTCAATTTATCCATCGACTATGCACATGGCATCCAAAGATCCTACTCTTGGAGTTTAGCTTGTATCGCTTGATCTTTTTCTTCAACACCTCGGGCCATCTTCAAACGGTAATTTTTCAAGGCTTCTTTTAGATGTTCATCTGAATTTGCTAGCATTTGCACAGCTAAGAGTCCTGCATTTTTCCCGGCGTTAATTCCGACGGTAGCTACCGGAATACCGGGTGGCATTTGAACGATAGCGTAGAGAGCATCCACGCCTTCTAAGGCTCCACTTCTAACAGGTATTCCGATGACTGGAAGCGTTGTTGAACCAGCAATTACTCCGGGTAAATGAGCAGCCATCCCGGCCGCTGCGACGATGATACGACCTCCCTGCTGTTCAAAGTCCTTCACCCACTTCAGGGTGCGTTCTAAAGTTCGGTGTGCTGAGGATACCTTCACTTCGAAAGGGACTCCGAATTCTTTCAGAACTTTAATCGCATCCTCCATGACATTAAAATCAGAATCGCTTCCCATGACTAATCCAACCCAATTCATTCTTTTTCCTCCTATGCTTGTCCTAATACCAAATTAACCCAATACACTAAATAGTATGCAAATAGTAAAGCCCAGACAGGTAGATTTCCTCTTCAAAAAAATGAGTGAGAGAAACCTACCCGCCTGGGCTTTTATCCCTTCGGTGTAATCCGACTGCAAAGCTAAGGCTAACTCCTAAAGAATTCTCCTTATTGCACCCTCCGGATCTGTGCCGCTCGGACAAAATTTGCCCTAGGCACACTTTCGCTCATAGTCAGGCCATTTACGGCAGCCCGGTAGAAACTTGCAGACCATATCTCCGCGATTATATGAACGCAATATGAAGTTGTTCGATAAGACTTTATAGGATCATTGTAGCTTATTTCTATTCCCGAGGTCAATACAAATTCGAACATTTCATAAAACCTTATAGAAATTGTTCGCATTTAATAAAAGGAACTTATTTCAGGTGGAGTTACAAATCCGTTTTTTTACCTTCTGAAATAATCTACACCACCCTGGAAGATGGGTTGGTATTTATTACCCGGGATATTACTGGCCACACCGTCACCTGTTCTTTCAGAATGACCCATCTTACCGAGGACCCGGCCATCTGGGCTTGTAATTCCTTCGATTGCTTCATAAGACCCATTAGGTGTATAAATAACATCATTACTGGGCTTACCACTAAGGTCTACATATTGGGTAGCCACTTGCCCATTGGCAATTAGCTTCTGGACCACTTTTTGATTCGCAACAAATCGCCCTTCTCCGTGTGAGACGGCAATAGAGTGAATCTCACCGAGTTCCACTCCGCTAAACCAAGGGGATAAGGTGGAAACTACTTTGGTTTGGACCATGGTGGAAACATGACGACCGATTTTATTATACGTAAGGGTCGGAGAATCTTCTCCCAAGTCAACAATTTCCCCATACGGAACCAGTCCAAGTTTAATTAACGCCTGGAATCCGTTGCAGATTCCTAGCATTAAGCCGTCTCTTTGATTGAGGAGTTTCATAACCGCCTCTTTAATCCAAGGATTCCTAAACATTGTCGCGATAAACTTACCTGAACCGTCTGGTTCATCCCCAGCACTAAAACCACCTGGCAACATGACAATTTGAGCACTCTCAATCTTCTTAACCAGCTCATGGATGGATTGCTCCACATCGGACGCCGAAAGGTTTCTAATCACTAAGGTTTCAACCTGACCCCCAGCTTTTTCAAACGCCCTTGCTGAATCATACTCGCAGTTCGTTCCCGGAAAAACAGGGATAAGGATTCTCGGCTTTGCTACTTTCGCGGACGGCCTTTTCTCGTTGCGCAATCCATAAGAAATCGTTTGTGGTTCGACATCCTTCTCCGTTTTGGTCGGGAAGATTCGTTCCAGGGGCTTTTCCCACGCTTCAAACGCGGCATCGACCTGAATATCCACTCCGCCCAGCGTGATTACTGGGTTTTGCTGGGTGACGCCGAGCAATTGATAACCTGTCTCGCCAAATACATCCTTCAGGTTAACATTATCAGCGATTTCCAATACGATCGAACCGTAGTCTGCTGTAAACAAGCCTTCAACCATAACCTGACCGTTAAAGGTCATCCCGATCCGATTACCGAAAGACATCTTACTCAGAGTTGCAGCAAGCCCACCCATCCTCACGGTGTGAGATGCGAGAACATACCCAGAACGGATAAGCTCATTAATTTTGGCATAGTTTCGAATTAGATGCTCAAAATCAGGAACCTCATCTTCATCCCGAGCTGCCGAAACCAAGACCACTTGGCTACCCGCTTTTTTAAATTCCTGAGAGATAACGTTCTCCGTCTCCATGACATTGACTGCAAAGGCAACTAGAGTCGGGGGTACATGCAGATCCATGAAAGTTCCGGACATACTATCTTTCCCACCGATCGCTGGGATCTCGAGTTTCCTCTGGGCATAAAAAGCTCCCAGTAAAGCACTGAACGGCTTTCCCCATTTTTCAGGATCCTTGCCTAGCTTTTCAAAGTACTCTTGCAAAGTAAGCCGTACCTTGCGATAATCTCCCCCGAGTGCGACAATCTTGGTCACCGCCTCGACGACCGCATAGAGTGCCCCATGGAAAGGACTCCATTTGGATAATTGCGGATTATAGCCATAGGACATAACTGTAGCTGTATGAGTTTCTCCAGACTGAACCGGTAATTTAGCGACCATTCCTTCCGCTGGAGTCGCTTGGTATTTGCCCCCAAAAGGCATCAGGACCGTATTCGATCCGATTGTACTATCGAACCTTTCAACCAAACCTTTTTGGCTACAGACGTTTAAATCCTGCAAATTAGTCAGCCAAGCCTCAGTTAAAGCATTACCCTTATTTTCTACAGCTAATTTTTGCTCGAGAGTTTCTGGAAGTTTTCTAAAGTAGTTACGACTTACATCCGATGGATTGACCTTAACCTTCGCTTTTTGTTTAACTCCGTTGGTATTTAAAAATTCCCGACTCACATCGACAATCTTATGTCCACGCCAAAGCATACTTAGTCTCGGATTGTCACTAACCTTGGCGACCAGGGTAGCTTCTAGATTTTCTTCTTGAGCATACCGAACAAACGCCTCAAGATCTTCAGCCGAAATCACAACCGCCATGCGCTCCTGGGATTCGGAAATCGCTAATTCTGTGCCATCGAGGCCATCGTATTTTTTCGGAACTGCATCAAGATTGATCTCCAAGCCCTCAGTTAATTCCCCGATGGCTACGGAAACACCCCCCGCCCCAAAGTCGTTACATCTCTTAATCATCGTACTGACCTTAGCATTACGGAATAACCTCTGGATTTTCCGTTCCGTTGGGGGATTCCCTTTCTGTACTTCTGCACCGCAACTTGCAAGGGATTCAGCGGTATGTTCCTTCGAAGAGCCCGTAGCGCCGCCGCACCCATCCCGGCCTGTTCTCCCGCCGACCAGCACGATAACATCACCAGGTTCAGGCGTTTTGCGGATCACGTTTTCGCGAGGTGCAGCTGCAATAACAGCCCCGATCTCCATGCGTTTAGCCAGAAAACCTTCGTCATACACTTCGCTCACTTGCCCAGTCGCTATGCCAATTTGATTTCCATAGGAACTGTAACCGGCAGCCGCACCTGTGGTAATCTTTCGTTGCGGTAATTTTCCAGGTAGAGTATCTTCAACTTTTGCTCTCGGATCCCCGCTCCCCGTCACACGCATAGCCTGGTAGACATATGTCCGACCCGACAAAGGGTCCCGGATCGCCCCTCCCAGACACGTTGCTGCCCCACCGAAGGGTTCAATTTCGGTTGGATGGTTATGGGTCTCATTCTTAAACATCACTAGCCACTCTTCATTCCGACCATCGATATCTACATCGACAACTATACTGCAGGCATTGATCTCCTCCGACTCATCGAGATCCCTTAAGAGGCCTTTTTTCTTCAATTCCTTCATCCCGATAATGGCGAGATCCATCAAACATACATCTCTACTCTGAACCTTATCGCCATAGACAAAGTCCCGGGATGCCAGGTATTCGCTATAGGCTTCGTTAAGTGGACGGGAATAATCCCCTTCCTCGATCGAAATCTCCTCAAGCTGCGTAAAGAACGTAGTATGACGGCAGTGATCCGACCAGTACGTGTCAATGACCCGAATCTCAGTGATTGTCGGGTTTCTTTTCTCCATATCCTGGAAATAGCTCTGGCAAAAAGCTAAATCTTCAAAACTCATCGCCAGACCTGCGCCCTGATAAAATACTTCTAGTTCGATATTCGACTTATCGATAAAGCCTTCTAATATTTCCACATCCGCTGGAATCACCGGTTCATACTCTAGACTTTCCGGTTTTTGTAACAAGGCTTCACGTGATTCGACTGGGTTGATGCAGTAATTCTTGATTTGATCGAAATCGTCCTCTGTGATTTGACCGCTCAGAACGATCACTTTAGCCGAAGCAATAGTGGGCCTCTCCTTCTGTGTCAGGATCTGAACACATTGAGCTGCTGAATCTGCTCGTTGGTCATACTGGCCAGGTAAGTATTCCATGGCAAAAACTCGGTCTTGAGGAGAAATCTCAATGTGTTCGTCGTATACCCAATCCAGAGGAGGCTCTGCAAATATGATGTTACGAGACTGAACATATTCCTCAGTAGTAATCCCCGAGATATCATAACGGTTGATAATTCTTAAGCTCTCCAGCCCTTTGACGCCGAGATTTTCCTTTAAATCATTGAATAATCCCTGAGCTTCAATATTAAAGCCCAGCTTTTTTTCCACATAAATTCGTTTAACATCTTGAGCTTCCATGTTCTCCTCCATTTATGCCAAAATAAACTCTCATTCTCGCTGAGTTCGACCACTAATTTGGTTAAACCCTTTATATAGGTTTCCCCAATAGAATCACGGAATAAAACAGAAAGACCCAGATGGGCAGATTTCACTTGTCAAAATAAAGTGAGGAAACCTGCCCGCCTGGGTTTTTATCCCTTCGGTGTAATCCGGCAGCAAAGCTAAGGTCAACTCCTCAGGAATTTTCCCTCATTCCTCCACAACGGATCTGTGCCGCTCGGACAAGACATTGCCCTAGGCACACTTTCGCTCATAGTCAGGCCATTTACGGTAGCCTGGTAGAAACTTGCAGACCCTATCTCCGCTATTATATGAACGCTATATGAAGTTTTACAGTAGAGCTTCTGGCATCATTGTAGCTTATCCTCATTCGTCGGGTCAATATATTTTCGAACATTTTATAAAATTTTATTTTGATTGTTCGTTAAGAAAAAAATGAGAGACCTATGAAGGTCCCCCTGCTTTAACCCTTAGCGGACTATCTAAAGGGTTGCAATGACGGTATGGGTACGTCCGCTAATAACTGAAACATTGTTACTGCCATGATTTGTAACGTAGATCCTGTTCGTTTTCGAATCAATTTTGAGTTCTTCCGGAGACACACCTACCAAAATAGTTGCAAGGACAACATGGGTAAGTCCATCAATAACTGAGACATTGTTACTTCCCTGGTTTGTAACGTAAATCCTGTTCGTTACAGGATTTACACCGACAGCTTTTGGACGAGTTCCTACTGTAACCGAGGTTATGAGTGCATTAGTCTTTCTCTCAATAACGGAGACATTATTGCTACTAGAGTTTGCAACGTAAATTCGGTCAGTAGAAACGGTATCCATCTGTTCGCTGGCTTCCATACCAGGGGGAATAATCTCCACTGGCACCACGTGATACGAAACCGTCATATTCCCAACATCATTTTTTCCCCAAGCTAATACCTCTACCTCATCAGAGCTTGTGATGAAGCGGAACTCAAGGGCGTCAAACTGGGCGTAATGGTGAGTATCCACTACCCCACCAGGTGCCAAAGTGATTGAATCCAAGACATACTCTATCTTTGCAGTTCCTTTTAAATAGAACCCCCTTATTTGAACGACAGCATTCATAAGGTCCTTATTTCTGAGTCTTACCGTGAGCCTTGAACTGGGTCTTATACCAGAGACAGGATTATTTTCGATCAAGCCCGTTGTTAATACAGCCATTGCTCCGCCTCATTTCCGGATTAATTCAACCACTTGGGAAAAAGCCGTTTCGCTCTCTCTTGAACGATGATAGAACATTCTTCATTAGGATATCGGCTCATATTTCTACCATGCCAGCGATAAGCCAATAGAAATTCCCCTAAGAATCCACACTTATAAAGGCGAAGAAAGCGCAGCCACAAATCATAATCGTGGGCTTGAGGCAAACTTTCGTCGAAATACCCTACTTCCTTTAGAGCAGAACGCCTCATCATCACGGAGGACCCATTAATAAAACAACCCTCCATGAGATGTGTCACCATTTCCTGTTTGTTGGGATAATAAGCTGAGTTCACATCGTATTGTTTGACCCCATTAGCATCAATAACTACAAAACTCGTATAGCTAAAACCCAAGCTTGAATCACTTTCCATCAGTTTCACCTGTTTGGCCACTTTCCCGTCTAAAAATACATCATCCGCACTTAGCCAACAAACGTACTCACCCGTTGCCTGAGATAACCCGAGATTTAAGGCGCTCGGAGTTCCTCCATTTTCTTTATAGATATATTTAATGTTTGAAAGATAAGGTTTTAGTAATTCAGCTGTTCCATCCTTGGATCCATCATCAATGACAAGCACCTCAAGATTTTCATAGTTCTGATGAATTGCACTCTCCACCGCCGAGCGTATATATCGAGCGTGATTGTAAGTGGGAATGACAATACTAACTTTAGGTGCTAGCATTATCGTCCCTCCCCGTAAATCTTTCTCATCCACTCTACCGTAATGGGTAATCCTTCTTCTAGCAACACCTTAGGATTATGCTCAAGATCAAGTGTCGCTTTGTGAATATCCGGTCGTTTGCTAACCGTGTTGTGCTTATCTTCGGGAAGATAATTAACTAATTTTGGATCACCCTTCGTATATTTCAGCACTAAATCACTTAAATCCTTGACACTACGATATTCTGTGCCGCCAATGTTATAAACCTCACCCGGTTTAAAATGATCAGCAACATTCGCTATAGTCGGGATTAAATCATCGACGTACATAAAGACGCGATGATAACCTTCAAATACATCATAAGGAATACCCTTTAAGGCTCGATAAACAAAGAGACATACCACACTCCGATAAGGATGATAATATTCCCCCGGACCGTAGGCATTGAACAAACGCAGTCTCACGATTGGAGATTGATATTTCTTCTCAAAATTGATAATTTGTACTTCATTTGCCCACTTCGTTAGGGCATAATCATTATGCTGAATGATGGTCTTTTGTAAAGGGAGGTCTTCTGTCAGAAGGGGCTCAGTCGCTTCACCGTATATTTCAGAGGAGCTTGTAAAAATCAAATTGAAGCCTTTCTTTAATTGCCACTCTAAAATATTGCGCGTCCCAATCACATTGGTCTCCCAGAGCGTGTCATAGTAATGTTCTCCGTTGATGCGTCCAAATTCAGCTGCTAAATGATAGACATAATCATAATCCTGCTCAAATACACGTTCCAACTGTCGATACTTAGAAATATCTGCGCGGATATACGTTTCTTCTGCATGGTGTTGCAAATCAACTTCCCAAACCTCATGTCCCCGTTTTTTCAGTACTTCTACTAACCGCGAACCCAACGTTCCTTTACTTCCCGTCACTAATATTTTTGCCATCTCAATTGCTCCTTTTCCCACTATTGACTTGGATTTAAGGCCTTTCCCCGCTCCAAAACGACCCAATCCTGCTTTTCCTCCTCACGAACCTTCTCATCCTTGGGGGTAAAGCCAGCTTCACTCAACTCATCTGCTGTAAATAAGGGATCTTCCACCCAAACCGTCTTTCCAGTCGCTTCTAATGCTCTAACTAAATCGACCCCTCGACTATGCTTAAGATCCTTAACTCCCGTTTTATAGCTCACACCTTTGACTAGGACCTTCTGATCGCTGCCTACCTGATGCATGATTTGGTCTCGATATTCCCAATCCGCCTGTTCCGCTCCCTCAAGTAAAGCTGAGTGACAAACCGTTCGCAGGAATCTCATATCCTTAGGCAAACACTCCCCACCAATACCCCAGTCGGTACTTAGTAGCTCAACGTTATTCTTACTATTGACAGCCTCCCTTAGCTCGTCATAATTCAGGCCCTGATCCACACAATAGCGGTAAATTTCCTGAGCGAAGGCCACATCCACATAACGCTTAACATTCTCTACCACCTTAGATAACTCAGCCACCCGAACATCCGTTACTTCCACAAGCCGGGGAACCAAGGGCGCATAGAACTGACGTCCCTTTTCTAGACAAGCGCGTGTAAAGGCTCCCATCACCCTTGGCGTATCACAGACGGTCTTATCCACACCAAACATTACCCGATGTGGTACATGGATTAAGAAAATATCCGTTCCTAATTTAAATCCTTTACTCTCCAGAAACTCTCTTATACGTCCCATCGTTTCTGGTGGTAATGTCGATTCGATGGAAATCAAAGATCCTGGACAGATGATCATTTTCTCTAAGGCTGCAAATAAGTTTTGTCCTTGATCCCCAGTCGAAGGAGCCATCAACCAAACATCGATTCCAGTTAGAACCCGATAATCTGAAGTCACCCGATAACCCTGACTTCGTAATTCGTTGACTCGACTCTCATTCACATCCACGCCGATAACCGCTTTGGGGAATTTCAGGTTAAGAAAAGTGAACAGATTAAAACCGATATTGCCCAAACCTACGACACAAATTTTCATTTTCTGATTCATCCTTCCGTAAGTCATCACTATATGCTATGGAAGTCTCCACACTGTTGACACTCCTTCACTTTTCTTTTTGCCACCTTGTCGCCCCCTGTCACATACACTGAAAGAAAACCACCTTTGGTTGGCCCTGAAACACGTTTATTACCTAATAGGGGCTATCGGTTCACCTTTCAAGGAGGATTAAGATATGAAAATTGTTATTCCCGTACTCAGTCTAGAAACAGGGGGAACACGCTTTATCTATCAGTTAGCGAATGAGATGGTGAATAAGGGACACCACGTGGAGATCGTAATCCCTGAATATGCTGCAGTAGCTTGGCCCCTACAGACCCAAATCACTCGAGTTAAAGGACTCACTTCGGATACAATACCACCCGGAGATTTTATCCTTCCAAATTTCTGGCCCACTGTTTTTCCCGCTTGGGAATCAAAAAAAGGCCGAGTCGTTCGACTTAGCCTTGGTTATGAACCGTTATGGGTAAAAGAAGCCGAAGAAGCACGGGCTTCTTACTTGATAGATGCCCCGATTATTACCATATCAGAATGGCATCATCAAATCCTCTTACAAGAGACCGGTCGCGACAGTACGGTGATACCTGGAGGAGTTGATCCCTCAGTATTTCATCCCTTCCCCAAAAAATCCCTAGCGACCAGACGCCCAATGATTTCCTATATCCTGCGCTCGAAAGAACACGGCTATACGTGGAAGGGCAGTGAGGACTTTTGGGAGGCCTGTCGGCGTTTAGCCCTGCAGGTTCCTAACTTTGACATTCAAGTCGTCGCTCCAGAGGGAGCAACCTACCAAGCTCCTCTTCCTTATCGTATTGTAACCGCCCATTCGGACACCGAGATGGCTCTTTTCTATGCCCAGTCTGATATTTTTGTATCGACTTCCTACTTTGAAGCATTTTCTATGCCACCTTTAGAAGCTATGGCCTGTGGTACAGCAGTCGTAACTACAGATAATGGTGGCAACCGTGATTACGCAAAAAACGGGGAGAACTGTTTACTCGTTCCCCCCAGCGATATCCAACAACTCACTCAATCACTCGCTCATCTCTTAACTCAGGAACAAGAACGAAATCGTCTTGCACAAGCCGGCTTACAGTGCGCCCAAACCTGGACTTGGCGACACTCAGCTGATAAATTAGAAGCCTTGCTTTTACAGTTATCCCGCGCCTAGACTTATTGACTGCAATCCTTCCAAGCTAATAGAGCATCTATAGGCTCAGCGTCTTTACCGTAAACCTCCAAGAAGGCTAAATTCTTTTGATCATGAAACCTGCTAAAAATTAATATATTATAACCCAGCTTGAGGAAATCCTCGACTTCCCAGCCTGAGCGATGCCTCTGAAAGCTTTCTCCCCCTAAACCGTAATGATCAAATTCTTTCTGTTGAAAGAAACCCCTTGGGGTAAAAAGGATTACTTTTTTGGAGGCAATCTTTTCTGCCTGGCGCAAGACCTCAAAACCAACCTCTTTTTCCAAATGCTCAATGACATCGATCAATGTCACACTATCTAAGGACTTCTGAAGGAATATCTCACTCAGGCGCTCTGCTGATACATTGAGTAGAATAAACGGTTCCCCATACTTAGCTTTCTCTAAGTATGGTCGATGTGCATCCACTCCAATCTTTATAGGGCAGCAAAATTCTCTGAGGGTGGTGCCTACACCGCAACCTACATCTAGGACGGTATGCGAATCCATGAGGAGCTCATTAATCGTGGTGAGGAAATCCTTATGGTGAACAACTTCAACTGTCACAGGCTGAACATCCTTCCCAATCGTAGTATATTTGCTAAATTCAGAGAGTATTTAAACTCTATCCATAAAATGCATTCTCCTCTATATTATTCAAAGTCTCTGCTGATGTACCAGCTAGCACAGCAAACTCCATGAACGCATAATCTGTAGTACGCAAAGGAAAAGGGAGGACCAATAATGAAGATTGTGTTTCCTGTTCTTAGCTTAGAAATGGGTGGTGGGGCTCGTTTCATGTATCATCTGGCGAATGCCTTAGCCGATAAGGGACATGATGTGGAGATCGTCATGCCCGAAAAAGGGCTCCAAGTCTGGCCCTTGCGTACCAAGCTAAGACGTGTTCCCGAATTAACCCCTTCCTCCATCCCTTCAGCCGATTTTATACTCCCTAATTTCTATACTACCGTTAGTCCTGCCTGGGAATCCCAAAAAGGACGGGTCGTACGCCTCAGTCTTGGTTATGAACCGCTCTGGGTCCCCGATTCGGAAACCGCCAAGCAAAGTTACCTGATCGGCGCTCCGATCCTCTCTATCTCTCAATGGCACCGCCAACTCCTACTCCAAGAGACAGGCCTAGAAAGCACTGTCATCTCCAGTGGAGTCGATCATTTAACTTTCCATCCACATCCTAAACGTTCTGGCCAAACAGGCCGCAAGAATATCTTTTACATCATGCGCGACCCCGCTTCTGGTTATACCTGGAAGGGAGGAGCTGACTTTTTAAAGGCGTTAACCCGTTTAAAGGAGCAGGTTGATTTTGAACTCACCGTTACAATGCCAGAAAACGCAAATTTTATAAGCCCTGTTCCATGTCGGATGATCACTACGGCCACGGATCGAGAGCTAGCCCTGCTCTATGCTGAAGCAGACCTCTTTGTCTATACCTCTTACTTTGAAGCGTTCGGCTTACCTCCCCTTGAAGCGATGGCTAGCGGTACTGCCGTCGTGACTACAGATTGTGGTGGCAATCGTGATTACGCAAGGAACGGCGAAAACTGTCTGGTTGTTCCGCCAAGCGACCTCAATCAACTAAGCCAAGCGATCTATCAGCTCTTGACAAAGGATACTGAGCGTCAGCGTATTGCCACCGCAGGTCATCTTTTTGCACAAGCTTGGACCTGGCAACGCACTGCCGACCAAGTCGAAGCCTTTTTGCTGAGCCTATAGGATTATACCTAAAGAAACCTTGGCGAAGCTGAATGTCAGTAGACACTAATACTATCGAAAAAATGTATACTTTCAAGTGATGCGAAAGAGCAGTAAAAACTTACTCATATAAGTAAGGCTTTACTGCTCAAACCTTATATCTTGACGTTGCCTTCTAAAGTAATAGGGTCAAGTGTCATTCTAGAGGCCTCTACCCAGTAAGACCTTCACGACTTTCCGACTTACATTTTGCACCCTATATTCTGCTGGGGGCTCCCAGTCTGAGCCCTGACTTAACACGATTTTCACGGCCCGCCAGATATCTTCCGGTTCACAACCCGAGATGAGGTTACTCCCTGCTTCCAATGTCTCAGGTCGCTCAGTCACATCCCTCAACGTCACATTCGGTATATGATAAAGGCAGCACTCTTCCTGAACCGTTCCACTGTCACTCAGTACACAGTAAGCATTTTGCTCAAGAGATACAAAATCAAACAGACCTAACGGTACCACGACTCGAATCCCCTTCCCATCAAATGTCATACTTCTCCTATCCAATTGAGACCGAGTGCGAGGATGCAGGCTGCAAATGAGAGGCATTTCATAGTTTACAGTTAGGCCCTGTAGAGCGCTTATGAATTTGTCCAGACGTACCTCGTCGTCAACATTTTCGGCCCGATGCAAGGTTACAAGAAAATATCCTTTGCTGGTCACTCCCAAGTTCTTTAGAGCTTTGCTTTGTTCAATCCTGCCTGCATAATAGCTGAGAACCTCCCCAATCGGATTGCCTGTCACATAGATTCGTTCTCCCTTGAATCCTTCACTAAGCAAATTCGCTCGGCTTCGTTCCGTATAAGGCAGCAAAATATCGCTGCAATGATCGACAATGCGGCGGTTGATCTCCTCCGGTACTCGATCATCATAACAACGATTACCCGCCTCCATATGGTAGACTGGAATCCGTAACCGCTTAGCAACCATCGCCGACAAGGCGCTGTTGGTATCCCCCAAAATAAGCAGGCGATCCGGCTTTTCCTTGAGCATCACCTGTTCACACCCACGGAGTATCTCCCCGATCTGACCCATTAAGGTAGGAGATCGACAGTCTAGCAAATAATCTGGCAACCGCAACTTGAGTTCAGTAAAAAATATATCATTTAATGTCTGGTCATAATTCTGCCCTGTATGCACAAGGATATGATCACACAACTCATCTAAAAGAGGTATTATTCGGCTTAAACGAATTATCTCCGGACGTGTACCTATTATGGTCATAATTTTCATCGCAGGATTTCCCTTCTCGTTTTAACTACCCGATAAAGAATTTACTCTTCCCGCCAAGACAATTGAGCCTTACGTTTTCTACAAATCGTTAAACCAGGGGAAAGCGGAATTGTCATCATTTCATACGATTCTGTCACCTTTGATAACTCTTCAACTGCTAGATAGGCGGTCCCACACCATTCTGGTTGTATCATTTGTTCATTTCCAGGATGGGTATCATGAAATAAAATGAGACCATGGGGAGCTACAAATGGAAAAAACTCCTTGAAATCATGCAAAACTGCCTCCTTGGAATGATCCGCATCGATGAATAACATGTTAATTTGCATTGGGTGGAGCTCTAATTCCTTAGCAAACTCATGCGTTGTACCGTTAAAAAAACGAGTATTCTGCGATTGTTGCATATAATTACCAGCCTCAGCGCTGATATCCACTCCAACCAATTGTTCAGCATAGGGAACTATTCGATTGAAAAGCGCACAACGATATAATCCGAGTTCAAGATAAACCTTCGGCCGGATAAGGCTAGCAAGGTTAACTATAAATTCTTCATGCCAGTCTAATCTCATATTACTCAACCCTTTCCTCTACACATTTACTAATTTTGATTGGTTTCTTGCGTTTCTGCCTTTCCTAATCTCAATACACCCTCCAGATACTTCTTGTTGTACAAGACCTGGGTATTTTCTGGACGATACTTTCTAGCAAGCTCATTATGCTCATAGGCCAATTCATGTTTACCTAAACGATCATAGCAAACACATAACTGTAAATGTGGCAACCACGTCCAACAAGCTTCAATCATAGGGCCCCAGTTGTCAATGGGCTTTTCCAATTGAGTCGCCAGTTTGTACCAGAAAGACGCCTTCTCATATTGCTTATCACTGAGAAAATAAAAACCTAAGCGACAGCAGAACTCAGCCCTTGGTGTCGCATATTTAAAGGATTTCAAGATATATTCCAGTTCTTTATCCTTCTCGCCTAACTTCTGAAAACATTCTGCAAGCTTTCCACAGGCGGAAATGTTATCTTCAACCCAACCCTGTCCTGACTTTAAAAACTCTTGATATACCTCAATCGCTCTTTTATGGAGCTTATGATCAAAAAGTTCATTAGCATAATAGAATAAATCTCTCGGAGAAAATGATTCCCCTCTCGCCTTACGTTTCTCATATATTTTCAGGTTGCGATCAGAATCATCACTTGCTGTAGCTTTGTGCGTCACACAAATATCTGAGTTTAAAACAGTTCCATGCACCTCTAGATACTCATGCACCGCACCGATCCAACGGAAGTTCTTACTCCTTTTGACCAAACGGTTTCTTCTTAAACTAAAAGTAGCGGCACCCGACTGGTCAAACGCTAATAGGTAAGGCATATTGACAACGTCTATTGAAGGATCTAGATTTTCTTTTAGTTTTAGAAACATGTCTTTATCAGTTTCTGATAATACATCATCTGCATCCAGCCAAAGAATATATTCTTTGGTAGCATTACTAAATGCAAAGTTTCGAGCAACTGCAAAATCCTCAATCCAAGTAAAATCCAAGATTTTGTCAGTATATTTTTTTACAATCTCTTTCGTACAGTCTGTGGAACCAGTATCAATAATTACAATCTCATCTGGAATCCCTTTCACTGAGTCTAGACACCGAGCAATGGTATCCTCCTCATTGCGTACAATTATACACAAACTGATAGTAATGGACTTATCGGCCATCTTTCCTAACACCTCATACTTTTAATTTTTGATACTCTATGGTATTCGACACTCTGGAACGTTGAAGCTTGTCCAACTCTAGATAGCCAGAAAAGGAGCGTTTTCTCATAGACCCCAGCTTTCTGAAGCCGAAATTGATCATTCATTTACACAGATGAACGTCCAAAATATATTATATCTACAAAAAAAGTCCCTCGGCGATGGCGATACCAAGGGACTCTTGCAAATTTTTTATTTTTTAAATAAATTACATTAGCTTATACAACAAATTAATCTAATTTATTAATAGTTAATTGTGCACCAACTTCAGGCGTAGTAGTTAGTGTAAACGGAGTAGCGGAGTCGTTCCTAAGCGTAATGTCATCACCTGCTGCAAGTGTTAAAATCGCCTGACCGGTTACTTGACCAGCAGTGACCAACGCCGTAATTGGTGTGGAAGCATCAACTACGGTATTCACCGCAATAGCTATTTCCGAACCAACACCTGCAGTAATGCTTACACTATAGTCAATCTGATAGTTACCGGCAAGTGTAACGGTTACCGGGGCGGTACCAGCAGTGTGGGTTTCGTTTACAAGCGGACCATTACTGCTAAATATCACATCTGCTCCGCCAGCAACAACTTGAGCCACTGCGTCAAGTGTATAAACATAGCCGAAGGCAGCCAAACCTGCTCCTGTGGCTCCTGTGG
The DNA here is from genome assembly GCF_055378975.1 of Desulfitobacterium elongatum. Classification (NCBI taxonomy): domain Bacteria; kingdom Bacillati; phylum Bacillota; class Clostridia; order Eubacteriales; family Desulfitobacteriaceae; genus Desulfitobacterium; species Desulfitobacterium elongatum. The sequence continues at coordinate 3,635,069 of NZ_AP038772.1, forward strand.
CTCCTGTGGCTCCTGTGGCTCCAGTCGCACCTGTCGCTCCATCGGCTCCTGTGGCTCCAGTCGCTCCTGTTGCTCCTGCTACTCCTGTAGCTCCGGTCGCTCCTGTTGCTCCATCGGCTCCTGTGGCTCCAGTCGCTCCTGTTGCTCCATCGGCTCCTGTGGCTCCAGTCGCTCCTGTCGCTCCTGCTACTCCTGTAGCTCCGGTCGCTCCTGTTGCTCCATCGGCTCCTGTGGCTCCAGTCGCTCCTGTTGCTCCATCGGCTCCTGTGGCTCCCGTCGCTCCTGTCGCTCCTGCTACTCCTGTAGCTCCGGTCGCTCCTGTTGCTCCATCGGCTCCTGTGGCTCCAGTCGCTCCTGTTGCTCCATCGGCTCCTGTGGCTCCAGTCGCTCCTGTTGCTCCATCGGCTCCTGTGGCTCCAGTCGCACCTGTTGCTCCTGCTACTCCTGTAGCTCCGGTCGCTCCTGTTGCTCCATCGGCTCCTGTGGCTCCCGTCGCACCTGTTGCTCCTGCTACTCCTGTAGCTCCAGTCGCTCCTGTCGCTCCTGCTACTCCTGTAGCTCCGGTCGCTCCGGTTGCTCCATCGGCTCCTGTGGCTCCAGTCGCACCTGTTGCTCCTGCTACCCCTGTGGCTCCCGTCGCTCCTGTTGCTCCATCGGCTCCTGTGGCTCCCGTCGCTCCTGTTGCTCCTGTCGCTCCAACAGCTCCTGTGGCTCCAGTCGCTCCAACAGCTCCTGTGGCTCCAGTCGCTCCTGTTGCTCCTGTTGCTCCTGCTACTCCTGTAGCTCCGGTCGCTCCGGTTGCTCCATCGGCTCCTGTAGCTCCGGTCGCTCCGGTTGCTCCATCGGCTCCTGTAGCTCCGGTCGCTCCGGTCGCTCCATCTGCTCCTGTCGCCCCAGTTGCTCCTGTTGCTCCATCGGCTCCTGTAGCTCCCGTCGCCCCTGTTATTCCTTCAGGACCGATTGGGTCGAGTTCTGCTGGCAGCACACGATGCGCCGCGACCAAATTCCCCTCAGCATCTTTTCCCCACGCTGAGATCTCTACAGCATCTGAGCTAGTAATGAACTGAAACTCGAAGGCATCAAAATCTGCAAAATAGTTTTTTGTTGCTACTTCTCCAGGGGCTATGCCTAATAACTCCACGACATACGGAGTCTTGGTAACTCCAGTTAAATAAAACCCCATTATTTGCACGGTAGCAGGAACTGTGTCGTCATTTGTAATTCTCACTGTAAGCAATGAAGTGGGTCTTACGCCGGCAACCGGCGTATTTTCTATCAATCCAGTCGTTAATTCAGACATTAGTTCATCTCCTTTAATTTGTTAAATTTTTCTTAAAACAGGTTAAGCTCTTGCGCTACTAATCTTTGGGCTGTAGTAAGATTCCCTGCAGGATCTTTAGCCCAAGCAGAGACGTTAACCGCCTCTGAACTCACAGTAAATTGAAACTCATAGGCCTCAAATTCATTGAAATAGCTTCTCTGGGCCACGTTTCCTGCAGCAAGACTGAATAGCTCTTGCACATACATTACTTTCGTAGTTCCACTCTGGAAGAATCCTTCAATTTGTACCGTTACGCTTACAGTATCATTGTTTGAGATCAATACGGAAAGCGTAGAACTCGGTCTAACTCCTGAAACAGCTGTGTTATCAATCAAACCCGTCGTCAAAAAGGCCATATCACACCTCCTATTGCTCAGATGTTATACTATCCCACCTGTCCATAATGTGTTACATTTTTGCTTATTAAAATGAAGGCATAGCTCTATTGCTCATCCTCCCAAATTATGGGTTTGTATATTATATTGTTCATGTCTACATTTGTTACAAAACTCAACTTTGCATCATAAAAATCTGCTCTAACCTAGATAGTGACTGAGTTAGGAGAAAATGTAGCTTTTTTTAATTTCGTCCACACCATTTCCATTCTTTGTCAATATGCTGATACTGTAATGAGATTACTCTCGCTATCCCATTAGTCAAAATATAGAAGGGAGAAAAGGAAATGGCTTTATTAAACTACAACAGAAGCCTCTTAACCAATCTAGCAGATTCCACAAATGTTGCACTCACAGGCGCAGACACGTTAATTTTGCAATTTGGTCTGTTTGTACCACAAGCAACAAACTTCGTAGAATTGCAAACAACCATTGGTTGGCAAGTTGTAAACACTGTTTTAAGTCTCCAACCGACTATTCAGCTTACCATTAGACAAGATGACGGCATAGTCGCATCTGCCAACCAAGAGTCCGTTCCAGATGGTGAAGACGAAGATCTCGAAATGGTAACTACGTTCCAAGCCGTCCTAACCAACGTACCTGTTGGTCACCACGTCTATCAATTATTTGCCCGTAACATTCAGCCGGGTCAGGGCGATATTTTCATCAACGGTCCAGCCAATATCTCTGGTAAAGTCATCGGTTAAAAAGTGAGCAAGGGACACTACGGTGTCCCTTATATCTATCTTTCGCTTCGCATTTCTGGCTTAATCTTAAATATTTACATAGAAAAGTAAGGGTTAAATCTTAAAATCACCCTTACTTTTTCGCATCTTTAAATAGGATTATTCAAAGCACCCCACTCTCTACCTTCATTCCTTATAATCTTACCGATTCTGGAAAAGAACAAATTCTTGTTATACTCCCATTCGGAGGGACCTTCCCCTTCGTAGTAACCTTCTGCCCTGGGATGGTACAAATGGACTGCTACGGAAGAAGTCTGACTATAACTGCACCCATTTTTCAATAATCGATCGATTATATCCCGATCATCATAAGCAATCCCCACAAAATCTTCATCATAGCCTCCAATGTCGAAGAACTGACTACGATGAACTGCCATTAAGAAGGGCATTTTCGTATACAAAGGACTGCATTGGTTATACACATCAAGCCGAACTGAACCGTTATGAGTAGCAATATGCTTAAGGAATGCCCCGTCACGATCATCTTTGCCGATCGGTATAGCAAGCCATTTCGGATTGTCTAGGATGGGTTTTGTGAGGCTTTCTATCGTATTATTAATATGAAACATCTCGGCACAACACAATACAAGGATATCCCCCGTGGATTGCTTTGCCGCAATATTAATCGCAAAGCCAGGTACTCGCCAAACCGTTCCACCGTTCAGATTTCTGTGTCCGGTAAAAATATATTTCAAATTGAGTTTTTCCTTAAATTCCTTACAGATCGCTTCAGTTTCATCGTGTACCCCATCATTAACGACGATCGTCTCAAAATCAAAGGGTATATCCTGAAGAGCTAATGAATAGAGCCCCCACCTCAACAAGTGCGTTCGCTTAAAGGTTGGAATAATGATGGATACCTTTGGCTGTTTGATTTCATGTTGGGGTTTAGATTGATCCCTTTTGATTTCCTGGAACACTTGGGTTAGGAGGATATGCCACTTTTTCATAGCATTTTCATCCTTGGGGATCACTTCAAAATCGTAGTCAGAATAGACCAAGGCGGTTTCCGCCGAAAAGGTCACCCGTTTATTAGCGCTCTTTAGATTTCCCTCCTGCAACTCGCTCTTCCTACCTTTTGACCTCAGATCATCCTGTAATAAAGCTATCGTATATCGAGATTCGTCAACGGTATTAATAAAACTCGCGTTTTGCAGGATTACTTCAACATCTGGATACTGCTCTTGGATCATCTTTCGAGCATTCCTCGCAAAATCTCCCTGGGTGCCGACAACCTGCAAATCGATACCTACAGCTGCTGGAAGCTCCTTAACCAAATCCTTCCACAAGGAAATGTCTCCCATATGCCCCGAAACGAGGTTATTGCAAATAGCAACTTTGATGATTTGCTGGGGTGCTTCTGGATTGGTATTTTTACTATCCAATTCTCCCCACTGAAAGTGATAAGCCAGGCTGTCAAACGCCGTTTGATGTTTAATCCCCGCATCCTTAAGCTTCATCGTCAAAACCGTATCCCCCGATATACATGCTTCTCCCTGCTGAGCAATTACCGGATGATAGATATTGCTGCCTACGATAACCTGTCCTTCAGGATAACCACCTACACGTTCAAAATGTTCCTTGCGAATTAATAGGGGCATAAATAATCCACCGTCAAGCAGCTTAGATTCTGTCAAATCTCGAGCATACTTTTGAAAGGCCACCTCTTGATAGGATGAAACATCTCGACCAAAGTCCTTTTCCACTCCGTATTGACCACTACGCAATTTTCCAGACTCCACTAAACGCGAGGTGACACAGTTTTCACCGTTATAAGCCCGCCATAGATTTTCTAGCCAGCTCGGCGTAAACGCCATATCTGAATTGATGAAAACAATAAAGTCGCCTTGAGCCTTACTCGCTGCAAAATTGTACGCGCGGTACACCTTATTCACATACCATTCAGCTTGCTGCTGAGGTGTATTTTCAAACACATAATGAGGGATATAGTTATCCCGTAAATAACTCAGCACAGCGTCATTGGCATCATTGGCGACAAAGAAGAACTCCTTATCCGTCATATCGGTATACTTAAAGACTTGTTCATACACGAACTTCAGCCATTCCACACTTTTATACACGAGACAAGCGATCGAAAACTTCGGCTTGAAGACTTCTTCGCGATACTGCTCCACGTAGGCTAAGGACTCGCTAAAAGGTAGTGGTTCTGGCTCCTCATCATCCACCCAGAGCCCCTCGGGGAAGAAATCCTGAGGAACTTTGGCTAACACAAGCTTTTCCTCACTAATTAGACGATCGAGCATATCATAACCACGTTGGCCATGCGACTTATAGATTAAATATTTATAAGCCAAGCGTTGCTTTGAAGAGAAACCATAGTGCAGTACCTGAACATCATGAGCCCACATCGAGCTGCGAATCGTTGAAGGAAATAGGGGTTGATGAAGTCCAGGTTTTGTATCATGGAAACACATCCCGGGAACCACACGCCAAAGGCGGCAGAACCACCCCGAATCATACAAGCTGTCCAGCCGCTGCCAGGAATGACTGCGCCAGAGATTAATCTCATGCATATTCACAGCATCGAACTGCTTTTCATCACATTCTTTACATAGCGCCTGAAGCTTCACCTTAGCATTGGCGGTAAGAACTTCATCCGCATCCAGCCATAGAATGAAATCCGACTTCAGCTTTAAGGCCTCTTGCAGCAAGAGTTGCTTATGACTTCGCTCGTTCACGAAATCATTTTTAATACCCCGAAGAACATAGGGGGTGTGTTTCAAGAGATATTCATAACTGCCATCCGTACTTCCATCATCATAGACGATCAAAGCGTCTACAAGCGGTTTGACATAGTGGACGAACCGCTCCAAATTCACTTTGCGCAGTTCATTAAATACCTGACAGATACAGACTATCTTATAGTGCTTCATCGTAGTAATTCCCCTGCCTCCTTAACCTCTTGACCCAGCATCAGTTGCTGTTTCCTGAGCAAAGCTTCTGTTTCTTCGGGGTTCATGAGGAAATCTCCAGAGCTATATTCATTGGAGAGCACCTTGAGGTTTGGCTCTGCGCTAAAAAGTTCAGGAAGCATGGGCTTTATCGCATAATAATCTCCCCGATCAATCGTACGCCAAGCCTCTTCTTCAGAAACCAAAATCTCATGCACCTTTTCTCCTGGTCGAATACCCGTATACTCTAAAGCAATCTTTCGAGCTCCAATCAAGACCTTCGCAACATCCTCGATACGAGCCGAGGGGATCTTGGGGATAAATATTTCACCCGGGTTAGCCCCTTGCAAGACAGCAAAAATGGTATCCACAGCACTTTCCAGGGGTAATAAGAACCGTGTCATTTCCTTGGTCGTAATCGTTACCGGACCTCCATGCTTAATCTGCTCATGGAATAAGGGGATCACAGAACCCCTCGAAGCAAGTACATTGCCATATCGCACACAAACGAAGCGTGTCTTGGGAATCATGACATTCGCAGCAATAAAGATCCGCTCTTGCATGGCCTTAGAAATTCCCATAGCATTCACGGGTTTGCACGCTTTATCCGTGGAAACCCCCACGACGGTATCCACATGAAGATTGTTTTCGCTAATCGCTCGCACTATATTTTCGGCACCCGTAATATTTGTCTGTACCGCCTCAAAGGGAAAATACTCACAAGACGGCACCTGCTTCAGCGCAGCCGCATTGATCACGATATCGGCATCCTTTAAAACTGAGCATACGGAAGGATAATTGCGGACATCCCCAATTCGAAATTCGATGAGCCGAGCAAAATTATCATAGATGACTTCATCGGTGACATTCCTTTTATGCTGGTATTCGACCCGCATAGCATGCTGCTTAGCCTCATCACGTGAAAAAATAATAATCTTTTTCGGAGCGCCCAGTTCCTTTTCCAAAAGCCGCCGGGTTAAGACCTTCCCCAGGGAGCCTGTGCCTCCGGTAATCACGATCACTTTATCATCAAAAAGCTTCATCGTACATCTCCCTTAGTTAAACAGTAATCAGTTTGATAGGGCCCGCGCACATAGTCTTCATACATTCTGCCTACCAATTCCGGCCAGGTTGGTGGATTATAACCTGTTTGAGAACGGAAGTGAGAGGAATCTAACGATCGGTTAATTTGAAGGCTCTCCTCTGGCTCGATCGATATCGTTTTGCCATACTGAATCGCTATGAGCTTAAGCAACTCGTATTTTGAGATCGGAGGAGAGGATATATGATAAAGCCCCGTTAATTCAGGATTCGGTATCACATCATCAGCAATAATCCGCGCGAGTTCAACCGTTGGCAAGCCCGAATAGATTGCCTTTGTATAGCCAGAGACCTTCCCGCTCTGGCTTAAAAACCATTCGACTAAGCCATATCTCCCTTTCAATTCATGTCCAATGATGGATGTGCGCAGCGTAAGACAATGCGGGTAGAGCACTTCACCCAGGTATTTCGTTCTTCCGTAGAAATCGGTGGCATTCGCAATATCGCTTTCTGTATAGCTCCCTTTTTGACCATCAAAGACACAATCCGTACTAAAATGAATCATTCGTGCCCCGATAGTACCACAAAGCCTAGCAAGTCGATGCGGGAAAAGTGCATTGACGCTTATCGTCAGGAGGGGATCGTGTGCAGTGGGTGCTTGCTTAATCACTCCAATGCAATTCACCACACTATCTGGCTTAAGGTCAGCAAAAACCTGAACAAGCCGATCAAAATCATGGATCTCGACATTGCTAACGACCTGCTTCAATTGCACTGGAGTCAACCAGCTCGATAATTCTTTTGTAGAACGAGCCGTAACAAAGACCTCGAGGCTTGGCTTCTCTGCGAGAATGCGAAACAGGGTATGCCCTAACATCCCTGAACCGCCTAATATCAGAACCTTTTGCATACCCTTATCCTTCAACTTTTCATCCCCTTTTCTCAGGTAATTCTCTTTTCCTCTGTTGTTTTGACGTCTCTATTTTGTATTACATTTTTTTACTTTTACTGAACTTATAACTGAACTTTTTACTGTAACTCTTTATTCTATTTATCCATTTTATCCATTTCTATTTTTCTATTTCACTCATTTTCCAGTCTTATTAGCTCCTCTTCTTCAAGGAAACTTTAAGGCTTCGAACTCTTCCTTAGCCTTCTCAAGGTCAGACATTGTCCCAATATCAAACCAAAGATCCTGACTTTCATAACTTACGACCTGAGCCCCTTCCTGGAGAAGCCGCCGTACAAGATCTGGCATATCAAACTTTTCATTTTCCGGAATGAAGGAGAGGACGCGCTTGTTCATCACATAAATCCCCATACTCGCCCAATAATTCTGGGTTGGCTTTTCCGAATAAGCCGTCACCTGACCCTCCTTCACCTCAAGGACGCCGAACGAGGATTGGGTTTTCTTCATCTGCACGGCCACCGTCATGTCAGCCTTCATCGCGAGATGGTGTTCATACAAAGCTCGAAAATCTAAGGTTGTGAGCTCATCCCCATTCACGACTAAGAAATCGTCCTGCAAATCCGTTACCTTTCTCAAGGGACCCGCTGTCCCAAGGGGTTCGGTTTCTTCAGAATAACGAATGGTCATTCCAAAGTCACCGCCATCTCGGAAGTACGTTCTTAGGAGATCCGCAAGGTAACCCAAACACATGATAATTTCATCTGCCCCTGTACGTTTGAGTTGATGCACAAGGATAGCAGCGATGGGTTTATCCCCAATGGGAAAAAGGGGCTTGGGTAGAATTCGGGTATAGGGATCAAGCCGTGACCCCCTACCGCCTGCCAAAATAATTGTTTGCATCGCATTCCCCTTCTTCATATTTTTTCCATCATTTTCTTCATATTTTCAGATTTAATATTTCATAGTTGTTGCTTTAAATTTGATATTTTCCTATCTGGAAACGATCAAGGTGAGCGGCAATCCAGGTTAACGTCTTTTTGATTCCCTCTTCCAAGGAGACCTGAGGTTCCCAGCCCAACACGTCCTTGGCTAAACGATTATCTGCCAATAGACGATTGACTTCGCTTTTGCTCGGACGAACCCTCGTCTGATCGATCACAAGTTTTGCTGAACTCTGGGTTGTCTTGATAATCACATCGGCCAATTCACCTATGGAGATTTCCCGCCCTGAACCCACGTTAATCACCTTGCCAATCGCTTCCTGCTTACTTGCCGCCGCGATAAATCCTTCCACTGTATCCGTTACAAAAGTAAAGTCACGTAAGGCTTCCGTATTACCAAGACGTATTTCTTCACAAGCGAGAGCCTGTGTAATAAGGGTTGGAATAATAGCCCGAGCAGACTGTCTTGGCCCATAACAATTAAAGGGTCTAATCGTTACCACCGGTAGATTATATGAAGCATAGAAGCTTTCAGCTAACTTATCTGCCCCAATTTTACTTGCTGAATACGGTGACTGACCCTGTAGGGGATGCGTCTCATCAATAGGAACATAGCGTGCTGAACCGTAGACCTCACTGGTGGAAGTGCTGACGATCCGATTCACTTCATGATCACGACCTGAATTAAGAATATTAAAGGTTCCAAGGATATTTGTTTCGACCACTTCGCGTGGATTTTTATAGGAATAAGGGATTCCTACCAAAGCACCAAGATGGAAAACAGTATCACAGCCCTTAACCGATCGATCAATCACGTCCGCATCACGTAAGTCTCCCGCGATGATCTCTATCTGTTCGAGAACCACAGGGTTAAGATCTTCTAAATTCCCACGACCATCCCTGGAATTATAACGGATAAATACACGCACTTTGGCTCCTGCTTTCACCAAGGCCTCTGTTAAGTGACTCCCGATAAAGCCCCCCGCACCTGTGACTAAAACCTGCTTTTGTTCCCACATCACGCTTCCACATTCTCCCTTCTTTCATATCCCTATATCCTATGTCAATTCTTGTTTATCTGACACCTCTTGCTCCATTGAAGCATAATGTAGCATAGCCTAACACGATTTACCTCTAACAACTAAAGGAACCTCACTTCACAGGGAGTATCAAGCTCTACTAAAAGTAAGGTTCCTTTATCCAAGAATTCAAGCCCAGGGTATAAGCTACTACTTCATACTTTCCAAGAGCTTTAAATATCTTGGAGCAAGCTGTTTCCACTCAAAGGTCAAAGCCCTTTCCCGGGCCCTGTCTGAAAATAACCTTAAAAGAGAAGGATTATCGAGAGCAGTCGTTAAAGCCTCGGATAACTTATCGATATTACCCGCTTCGAAGGTTAGAGCATATTCAGTAGGAGCTAATTCTGCTAATCCTCCTGCTCTTGAAGCGATTAAGGGGGTCCCGAGCATCATTCCCTCTAAGGCCACTAAGCCAAAGGCTTCACGTCGACTCGGTACAACGAGGGCCGTTGCTTGCGCCATCCGTTGTCTTACCTCTAAGCTCGGTCTCCAGCCGTGAAACTGAATGCAAGCTCCCCCTTTCATCGACTGAACGAGTCGCTTCAAGTATCTTTCATAGGACTCCGGACCCTTACCGACAACATCTAAGTGAATCTGTCGCCCGCTTTGAGATACTCTATCAATGGCCCTAATCAAATCCTCCAACCCTTTATAGTCCATGAGTCTACCAACATAAAGAAACCCGTTGTTGCTCCCTGCTTGCCAATGTTCCAAGGGTAAGGAAATGCCTAGCGGTATTTTTTCCGCCTTGGCAAGGTATTGAGGGAAGTGCGCCTCAAGATAGCTTTCTTCACTCTGACTTATTAAGTGAAGGCGTTGAGAACGCCCTAATAGTTCTTCTTGAAGTTTAAACCGCTCTTGTAGCCCTGACAGCTTCCGATCCTCTAACTCCTCACGTAAAAATGAATACACGGAATAAAGAATCGGGATTCTTTCATCGGCCAGAGTATAGGCTAAGGGAGCAAAGTTGATGGCTTGAATATGAATGACATCCCACTCCTGCCATAGTTCAGGAAATTTGTGACGTAAAGTGTCTACCCAGATCATCTCTAGATGACCAAAATAATAGAGGTTTCGTGGTAATCCTAGGACTTTGATCTGTTGTCCTCGCTCTAACCAGCCGGGTTTAGCCCAATCACTGCGTGGTACGACAACCGTTTGTTGTACACCCAATCGATCTAGCAGGTACACGATACCTGTAGCCGCCGTTCCAGCACCCCCAAAGCATTCCTCTTCAAATTCATTGGTCAAGGATAAGATCTTCAGAAGAATCACCCCTAGTTCCCAATCGCATTATTATAATTTTAAAGGTGAGCTATCTTCTATCCTATTCACATGCCATAAAAGATGTTAGAATGCTCAATTTCCAACAAAAGAAATGCACTCGCAAACTTGGAATAGCATATAATACCGAAACCCGAAAGCGGTGAAGTTTATGAATGTAGTAATCTATCCTCCTACCTTTGATTGGAATTGGATGAAACAAAGACCCCAACATTTAATGGAGCAATTTTCACTTCATGGGTTTGAGGTTTTTTACTGCAATAAAACTCAATCAACCACTGAATTATCTACGGCTCTTAATTCAAATTTGACCATTATCCATAATCAAAACTACCTTATAAAAAAAATAATACCCCGCTTAAAAAGTCAGGGTAAGAAAATTATACTTTGGGTCTCCTGGCCAAAACTCCAATCGTTTTTAGATGAGTACTGGCCTGATTTTATTATATATGATTATTTGGATGATTTTTCCATATGGAAACAGTACCACAAACCCATGGTGAGTAAATCTAATATCGTCATTACCACCTCGAAGCTATTACAGGCACAAATGGAAGGTGAGTTTCCCGAAAAGCCTAGCTTTTTAATCCCTAATGGATGTCACATAGACCATTTTAATGCTCATGCCAAAAACGAGCTGCCTGAGGAATTCCGACAGCTCGCTGGACCTATCATAACGTATTCTGGTGCATGGGCCAGGTGGATCGACCAAGAATTAGTTAATAAAATTGCACTAACCTTTGAAGATGCACTCGTTGCAATTATAGGGAAAGAGTTCGGTACATCCGTCAACAGAAACATCCCAAATCTAAAATATCTCGGGTATAAGCCCTATCATGAGCTGCCTAATTATCTTCAACACAGTACGGTGTGTATCATCCCCTTTTTACTGGGACAGCTTACTCTTGCAACGAATCCCATTAAAATGTATGAGTATCTCGCTTCCGGAAAGCCTGTAGTTTCTACAGATATTCCAGAGGCACGGCACATCCCGTCTGTTCATATCGGCGTTGACCATGAGTCCTTCCTGGAAAAAATCCGTTTAATTCTCGATCAAAAAATAATATTCAATGAAAATGAAGTCTATCATTGGTTAGCCTCACACACCTGGGAAAAGAGATTTGAAGACATATCAATGATACTTTCCGCATATTGGATCACCGAATAAGACAACTCTATCTCTCCCTGTTCGTTTAGCCTCATATAGAGCCTCATCAGCTTTTTCCACTAACTGCTCGATATCGTTTACTGAATCTGGATAGATAGCTACTCCAATAGAAACAGTAATGTGGATTATTTGATCATCGAGCAAACGAAACTTATGATACCGAACAGCCTTCCGGATTCTCTCAGCTACTTCTAGGATCTTGTCTCTTGCACAATCTGTCATGAGAACTGAGAACTCTTCTCCACCATTACGATAGACGAAATCCGTATCACTACTCCTACTCAATAAGATTTTAGCTAGATCCTCAAGTACTTTATCTCCATTTCGGTGACCGTAAGTATCATTTACCTTTTTGAAAAAGTCAACGTCTATAAACAACATTGTAATAAGACTTTCTGCCGTCAAACTTGCGATAATTTTATTTAACTGTTTATCAAACTGTCTAACATTATGAAGCCCCGTCAGATAGTCTCTTACAGACTCAAGTTTATATTTTCTGTAGGTATATTTGGATAAATCGATATACCGGATGTAATAATACACAAGAATCGAAACGATTATTAGACTAAATAAATACGAAAATACGGTCTTCAGCATTAATGTTTGGTCACTAATTACTATAGAAAACGTGATTGCGGGAATCACTAGGATGCATAAAGTCATATAAGTCCATTTTTTTACCCTAGTAATATGTAAAGTGCTTATGAATCCACATACCATTCCGATAATAAATGCAGTTATTGCTCCTGTCATAGATGAGAATGATATACCTGCATAAAACAAGCGGAAAATCCCGATGATGAGTGACGTAATAATCGAAGGTAGAAAGCCACAGTAAATTGCAGATAGAATAACCGCAATGTTTCTAAAATCAAGGATGACACCCGGCATGATTTGAACACTATTAATCATGAGCAGTATTCCCAAAATTCCAGCCATGGTACTAAAGAAGATCTTTAATTTCCAAGATGCTAAAGGGTTCACGTCATGTTCAATAAGCAACTGGTTGCCTATACTTATCACTGCAATAACAATCGCAGTATTAAGAAATAAGTCGTTTAGCATAGTTCCAACTCCTATTAATAGATAAGCATATCTTTCGACAGGAATTGCAAAATACCTCTAAAAAAGCCCTCATTTCACGTCCTCTACAACCTCCTCCAACCCTTCTTCCAGTAGGGATGGATTCTCTAGATATTTCAGGACCAGTTTGAAAGAATTGGAAAAGTATAATCCGTCACAAATACGCTCGTCCAAGACGTAACCAATCTCGCAGCACTTTTTGACAACCACTGCATCTCCTTCAACTACCGGCATTTTCTTGACCTTACCGAGCGCAACGAAAACACCTGTGGTTCCAAAATCATAGAGGTGGTGGTAAATAAAATCGAGCTTGATCGACTTAAGATACGTAAAGAACAGCGACGTGTGAAACGGGCTAGCTTCGACGATAGCACTTGGCAGTATATTATGTCTATCCATACCTTTCAAGGCCCCGACAAGGAGCTTCACAAGTCCGTTAGGCAGTGACATGATTTTATCTGCAATTTTATCGACTTCGTTAGTAGCACCTGTTAGAATACTTTCACCAATAATCCGATTAACGATGTCAATTACTTCAAATAGGGTCTCGCGACCCGTAAAGGCAAATTTGACGGTCGTCTCCTCACCATCGTCGCGGAGTGATCGCTTAACGGCCATGGAGATATAGATTCCGTTCCTCGCATATAGACGGTTATTCATAACGAAGCGGTTAAGGCGTGGCCTTTGGGCGAGGATTCTTACATACACTGCGATGAACAGGTGCATGTAATTGAGTTCGAGGCCCTGGGCCTGCTTTTCTTTGATATAGGCGTCTAAAGTATCTGTAACAATCATCTGTTTGCTGAAAATCTGCGCATCACTACGCCTGGTCATGATATAGGGGATTATCTTCACAAATGGGCTTAGAGATTTCAGTCGTCTCCCGTCACTTCTACTCATTGTAATCCCCCTCAACTCACTCTAAATTCCCCTTAATTCCGTATTTCTAATTCCATATTGAATAAGCTTAATCCTCTACTTTGGGTAACATAATTATCAATATTTATTCGCGAGCACAGACATTATCCCTTCAAAGGGATATCTAATTCCTCCACCAAAGCAGCTCAATCGAACCTGTGATTTCGTCATCCTCATCGACAAGATTATCATTTTACAGATAATTAAACAAAGGATAATCCCTGCTAATCGTCTCCAATTCCGAATCAATACATTATAAATACAAATACGTCAAAAGCATTGAGATTTTCAGATTACCCTCGTGTTGGTATAGTATAAAAGTTGCTCATAGTAAAAAGACGGTTATGAAATCACAAAAAAAGACTGTGAGATCATAACCACCTAATTTAAAATCTTTACTATTAGAAGAATTAAACACCTCTTATTGTAAGCATCTTCCGTCTACTCCCATTCAATCGTGCCAGGGGGTTTCGAGGTGATATCATAGACGACACGGTTGACACCCTGCACTTCATTGACAATTCGGGTCGAAATCTTCTCCATTAAATCATAAGGCAGTCTAGCCCAGTCGGCTGTCATCGCATCTTCACTGGTCACTGCACGGACTACGATTGGGTAGGCATAGGTTCGTCCATCTCCCATGACTCCAACGCTCTTAATCGAAGGAAGTACAGCAAAGGATTGCCAGATTTCGCGATATAGGCCAGCTTTGCGAACTTCATCGATAATGATTGCATCAGCCTCACGAAGAATATCAAGCTTTTCTACCGTTATCTCACCAAGAATTCTAATCGCCAGTCCTGGTCCAGGGAAAGGCTGCCGCCAGACGATTTCTTCAGGTATTCCTAGTTCTGAGCCGACTTCACGTACTTCATCCTTAAAGAGCATGTTCAGAGGTTCAATAAGCTTAAACTTCATATCTTCCGGTAAGCCGCCCACATTATGATGGCTCTTAATCGTCTCAGCGGTTTCCGTTCCACTTTCCACGATATCCGGGTATAGCGTCCCTTGAACCAAGAAGTCTACTTCTCCCAATTTACGAGCTTCATCTTCAAAGAGACGGATGAATTCATTTCCAATCCCGATACGCTTTGTCTCTGGGTCAGAAACTCCACCGATCTTCGCCATAAAGCGCTCGCGCGCATCGACAAAGACGAGGTTCAAATGGAATTCCTCTGTAAAGATCTTTTTTACTTGCTCAGCTTCATTTTTACGCATGAAGCCATGATCGACAAAGACACAGGTGAGCTGATCTCCGATAGCCCTATGGACAAGCACAGCAGCCACGGAAGAGTCTACCCCGCCGCTTAATGCACACAATACACGCCGATCACCGACTTTTTCTCGGATTTCTTTTATTTGGCCTTCAATAAAGGATTCCATGGTCCAATCGCCAAGACAACCGCAGATGTCAAATAAGAAATGTTCGAGCATAGTCTGACCGTCAGGAGTATGCTTGACCTCGGGGTGAAATTGAACTCCGTAAAAATGACGCTTCTCATTCATCATAGCTGCAACCGGAGTATGATCTGTATGTGCAGCAATACTGAAGCCTTCGGGAAGTTTCGTCACAGAATCCCCATGACTCATCCAGCATTGGCGTTCTCCACCCAAGCCCTTCCAAAGGCCACTTGCTTGATCGACTTGAAGCATTGCCTTTCCGTACTCACGAACCTCAGGATGCTCTACCTGTCCCCCAAGTTGTAGGGTCATGAGTTGCATACCATAGCAAATTCCGAAAATAGGAATCCCTAAGTCGTAAATTGCCGGATCCACTTTTGGCGCACCCTCTTGATTAACACTGGCCGGTCCCCCTGAGAAAATAATCCCTTGCGGTTTACGGGCTTTAATCTCCTCAACTGGAGTCTTATATGAGATCATTTCAGAATAGACATGTGCTTCCCGTACTCTGCGGGCAATAAGCTGGTTATACTGCCCTCCGAAATCCAGAACCAAAACGAGATCTTGAGCCATTTTTTCAACCACCATTCATTTTAAGTATTGTTGGTACTTATCGGGACTTAGCGCCACTTATCTTCGACTTCAGAAGCTGGAGACATAGTGGCGCTTAGTCATCGGTAAACGTTTAAGAGCTTGGCCATCGGCCGAAGCTCTATTTTGACATACTCTCTCATATCGTGTATTAACTTCCGTTAATGAGAAAAATCATAGGCCTCTGGCTTAAGCACTCCAACATAAGGTAGGTTGCGATATTCTTCATTAAAATCAAGACCATACCCGACAACAAACTCATCCGGAATCGTAAACCCATTATAGTTGGGTGTGACCTCTACTTTTCTTCGCTCCGGTTTATCTAGCAAAGTCACGACCTTAACACTGAGAGGATTCCTTGCTGATAAATTTTCAATAAGATATTTTAACGTCAAACCTGTGTCGACAATATCTTCAACAATGAGAATATGTACATCCTCGACACTTCTCTCTAAGTCCTTCATGATTCTCACGACACCAGAAGAGTGAGTCGAAGCTCCATAACTTGAAACAGCCATAAAATCATAATTTAAAGGAATCTTAATCTCTCGGATCAGATCCGACATAAAGGGAACAGCCCCTTTAAGAATTCCTAAAATCAACAATTTTTTTCCACTATAATCATGGGTAATTTCCTCACCCAATTCAGCAACACGCTTTTGAATCTCATCTCGACTCAATAAGATTTTGCTAATATATTCTTCCACCTCAAGCCACCTCCATGAATACAAAAACTCATTGTAGAATTATAGCAGACGAATTTCTAAGAGTCAAACAAAACTCGAACGTTCCTTGGATTTCCGAGGAGAAAAGTACGGAGTCAGTAAATACCCACTTAGGACAATTCAAAACAAGTAAAAAGACTTGCCTAAGAATTCTCTGCTTAGGCAAGTCTCATTAAGTTTGAGCTATAGATTCGGAGCACTGATATTCATCTTTCTCCCGTAATCCTCGAAGTCCATCGTTATCGACATCATCTGATTATTCGCCTTGCTCTTGGCCTCAATGATTACCCTGTGAATCATCTGATCCTTTTTTCCTATAGATATAATGTAGGAAAAGTCAGTCCAACCTTCCTCCATAATTTGGTTTTGTACACTAGGTTTGAATTCAATGACCCAAGTCTTCTGGTTATTGAGCTTTTCTTGTCCTCGAAGCTTCACCTCCCCAAACTCTTTGAACTGGAGCGATGACCTAGGGTTGAGCTCCGCCAGAAAGACTTCTTGGGTTGCCGGGACACTTGGATAACGAACCCAACGCTTTGTAAAGGGATCTTGCATATAAAAACCTTCACCAGCGAGGATCATTTCGATTTCAGTGCCCACCAGCTTCCCTGAGATTCGAGTGTTTCCACCGTCCTTTTCTCCTAAAATCTGAGTGAGTACGCGATCCTTTCCTTCGACCCATTGATGCTGGGTCATACTGTAGCGAAAAGAGGTCGCTTGATTCAGTTTTTCTAGGCCGTGTGTCAGTAACTCTGTGGGGTCGGGTTTCCATAACAGGCGTCCCACGATTCCCCCAATTAACACGGTACCGATTAGGATGAGTAATAACCAGCCTCTTTTCTTCATTTTCTGGCCTCCCTGGCGGAGTTCTTATCACACTTTATGTATTTTCAGGTTGCCCTATTCCTATGAAAAATTAGTAATTCGAGGAAAGTAGAGGGGAATAAAAAAAGGCCTCCGCGTCCGGAGATCCTTTACGCAATGCCCCATATTAGCCTTGTTCTTGTCTATATGGGACAAGATTTTTTAAAAAGTTCCCTCCTTCCATATGGCGGAGGGACAAAAGAGACTTTACTACATGAAAAAAACGAAAAATGCCTTACGACATCTATGTAATATTATGTCATATATCGACTTATCGGACAACCATTTATTAGGATAATCCCGTTGGTAATTTTTATGAAAGGTTTCTAAGCAAAAAGATACCCCCACTTATCAAAGTGAGGGATTGCATATCTGATATTCAATGTGTAATTTTTGCAAGATGGGGGAGCCAGCCGCGATGAATCATGAGCTGCAACAAGCGATAGTTCCAGTCTAAGCCTGCATCTAGATACTTACGGAACATTCCCTCTACTTCTAGCTGGTAAGACTCCTGGAGAGCAGCAAGAAGACTCAATTGTGCTGCCCTTGCCATAATTGCAATATTAGCAGAAATCTCGTAGTCAGTTAAACGAGCATCATTAGGAATGTCTAAATCCTTGTGCAGTTTGTGTTCACAATAGTGAAAATGTGGTGTTTGAGCTCCACTTTTCTCCAGAAGTGCTTCACAATCGTTTATTGTTGGTATAACTAAATTATCAATGCCATCTTTAATGAGATCTTTAAGTTCAGGGTCTTGAGCATGATTATACAGGACCTCAAGAACAGATTGATTATGTCGCCCTGAAGCAATTTTACCGTATAGGTTACTGGCTTCCAAATAGCTAACAGGTTCCTTATCTATAATCGCCTGAATTGATGTACGTGTCGTTGCTTCCACTTTATCCATAATTGTCATATAAGTCCCTCCGTAATTAATATATTATTAATATATTTACATAATATTAATGTGCGAAAAGATATTTAATATACTTTTACCCCCTGAACTGAACTGCATCCAAAATGATTTTAACTTATAAAAAAAACTCAACATCATTCCAGCAAATCAGGAAATACTGTTAGGGTAATAAGTTAATTATTTAAGGAGATGTTCTTTTTGAGCAAGAATGAAGGATAAAGCAAGAAGAATTAACGTATATTCCGAACTATCTTTGTTAACCTTAAAACAAATACAGACTAATACATCTTAGGAGGTCTCCAATGAAACTTGATCTTCCCTATTTTTTTTACACTTTAAGTTTTGCATTGGGAACATTATTTTTGACTCTAGCTTTCATTCCCAAACAAGAAATTAAGAAATTGTTTTGGTTTGGAATTTTATGGGGATCAGGTTTAGATTTTTTAGTTGAGAATATCTTCCATCTTGTTCATTTAACTAAGTATCAGTACATGGAACCCTTCAACATCGGTGTTCTCCCTCTATGGACGATTTTAGCTTGGGCACCGGCAATAATGTTATTTATTTACTTTTTACCCCAGAGAATAGAAAGATATATTTATTGGATTTATGTGATAATGTGGAGTACATTTATCTCTTTTGTTGCGGTAATCTTAAGACAACTTGATATTTTGGTATTTATAAATGGCGGACCATGGATTTGGTTTATAAGTAGCTTTGTCTTCTTATATCTTATGACCAAGCATTATCGATTTCTGGAAGCAAAAAGAGCTGACCCGTCTTTATCCTAATTTAATTTATTCATAAAACAGCCCCACCGCAAGTAAAATAACCCAAAATGTTAGATTATTTCAGTTCAATTTTGGGCTTCAGTCCTAATCATATAAGACTAACGACATATACCATCATCTTCTTTAATCTATTAAACTAAAGAAAAAATTGGAAGGGAAGAAGATGAGGTAATGGATATTAAAGTAAATAGATCAGGTACACTTCAAACAGCGCAACTAATGTCTGAAAAAGAATATCCTTTGGTTATTAGTGAATGCGTAACAAGAAAAATGACACCCGAAGATTGGGAGAAATATGGACCATTAAAGCCGAGGACAAGTAACCAAATGCAAAAATCAAAAAAAATCTAGGGCATCTCATCCAACATCCGGCCATTCAGCATGCGGCCGGATGTTTTATAATTGCAGTTATGAAAAGTGCTCTATATGCACACCACAAAAACAATGAAAAAAGAGGCTTCTCATAAGTTCAGTAAACTCATGAAAAACCTCTGAAAAAATTATCTCAACGTGGTCAAAATGTGGTCAATGCGTTTGCTCGGAGTCTGCTCACCTTGATGTTCAAGGAGTTCAGGCTCTTTCTTACATCATGCCGCCCATTCCGCCCATGCCACCCATACCAGCCATAGCGGCAGCGCCGTTATCCTTAGAAGGAAGGTCGGAAACGAGGCACTCTGTGGTAAGAAGCATAGCTGCGATGGAAGCAGCGTTTTGTAATGCAGAGCGTGTAACTTTAGCTGGGTCAACAATACCTGCAGCAATCATATCTTCATACTGCTCAGTTACTGCATTGAAGCCCACGCCGCGTCCTGCATTGCGAACTTTTTCTACCACGACTGAACCTTCGAATCCAGCGTTGTTAGCGATCTGACGGAGAGGCTCTTCTAAGGAACGGCGAATAATCGCTACCCCAGTCTTCTCATCTCCGGTCAAGTTAAGTCCGTTAAGCGCTTCTACAGCATCAATCAAAGTCGTACCGCCACCTGCGACGATTCCTTCCTCGACAGCTGCACGAGTAGCTGCTAGAGCATCTTCAATGCGGAGTTTTTTCTCCTTCATTTCGGTTTCAGTTGCTGCACCTACTTGGATTACAGCGACCCCACCAGCGAGCTTAGCAAGACGCTCTTGAAGCTTCTCGCGGTCAAAATCCGAAGTGGTTTCTTCGATTTGACGTTTGATCGCTTCCACGCGATTTTGGATTTCTTCGGTTTGTCCAGAACCTTCAACGATCGTAGTTTCCTCTTTGGAAACGCGAACTTGACGAGCGCGACCCAGCATCTCAATCGTTGTATTCTCAAGCTTCAAGCCGAGATCTTCAGTGATTACTGTACCACCCGTAAGCGTAGCAATATCTTCAAGCATTGCTTTACGACGATCACCAAAGCCAGGAGCTTTTACGCCCACAGCAGTAAAGGTTCCACGAAGTTTGTTTACTACCAAAGTAGCCATAGCTTCGCCTTCGATGTCTTCAGCAATAATCAGGAGTTGGCGACCCGATTGAACAACTTTCTCGAGAACGGGGAGAATGTCAGCAATTGCGCCGATCTTTCTATCCGTAATTAAGATATAGGGATCGTTAAGTACAGCTTCCATTTTTTCTGTATCTGTAATCATATAAGCAGAGATATAACCACGATCGAACTGCATTCCTTCAACGACTTGAAGCTCTGTGGTCATCCCTTTAGCTTCCTCAACGGTGATAACTCCATCTTTACCGACTTTTTCCATCGCATCAGAAATCAGTGCACCGATGTTAGCATCTCCAGCTGAAATGGATGCAACTTGGGTGATTGCTTCTTTGCTTTCGATCGGCTTAGCATTTGTTTTGATATCACTAACGATAGCTCCGACTGCTAGCTCGATACCGCGTTTGATACCCATCGGGTTTGCACCTGCAGCGACATTTTTCAAGCCTTCACGAATAATAGCTTGCGCAAGAACAGTTGCAGTCGTTGTGCCATCACCTGCGACATCATTTGTTTTTGTAGCAACTTCTTTAACAAGCTGTGCACCCATGTTTTCGAAAGCATCTTCGAGTTCAATTTCACGAGCAATGGTTACACCATCATTGGTAATAAGGGGTGAACCAAATTTCTTGTCCAGTACAACATTACGACCTTTCGGTCCGAGAGTTACGCGAACAGCTTCAGCTAATGCATTAACACCACGTTCTAATGCGTGGCGAGCTTCTTCATTGAATACGATTTGTTTTGCCACCTTTAAGTTCCTCCTTTAAAATCACGTTCAAAAATCTAATTAACCAACGACGGCCAAAATGTCACTTTCCTTGAGGATTAAGTATTCTTGACCATCATACTTTACTTCAGTGCCAGCATATTTGGAATAAATCACTCGGTCACCGACTTTAACGTCAAGGGCAACTCGCTCGCCTTTTTCCACTTTTCCAGGACCCACAGCCACAATTTCGCCTTCTTGAGGCTTTTCCTTAGCGGTATCTGGCATAATGATTCCGCTCTTTGTTTTTTCTTCCAACGGGAGCGCCTTGATGACTACCCGATCAGCAAGAGGTTTGATGTTCATTGTAGAAAGTCCCTCCTTAAGAATCTAATCTTAATTTTTATTGTTAGCACTCATTCCTATTGAGTGCTAACATCTACTATAATAATATGCAAGGTCGGTGGGGAAATCAAATCCTGCCAAGAGCAGTGACGGGTTGTTTTAGCATAATATTAATTGATTATCTACCATTTTCTCCTTATTGCTGCGTCACTCTAAAATTGACAGAACTTCAAAACCCTGACTTGCAGTTTCTAAGGCTTATATTGACCATCTTGATTTCCATTTATTCATATCCTGGAAAAATAATTTCCTTTTTTCTCCTTTTAACTTAACCTTTCTTGGCCGACCTCATAGTGGTGGTTTGCAACACGGTGTTGGCATCTTTTAGCAGGACAATCAAAACAAGAGAGAACAGCTTCCCGTTCTCTCAGTTTCCACTTAGTTTTTCATGACGCTTTCGGATATCCTCAATCGATGATCCTAACACTGCCTGAACGCGAGAATTTTCTAAGTTTAACAAATAAATTTTAGTCTTACCGATTTTCAAACTGGGGTCAGGATATTCCTGCTCAAGTATTATCTTTTCCCTTAAGGCATAACGAATCCATTCTTTGACTTGGGAAGTTGTCTTACTTAACTGTTCTGATAAAGCCGTCCGTGCTTTAGTGGAAGCGATATAAGCCATAGACAGTTGTAGGTGAGCTAAAATTTGAATTCCCTGTTCAATATCCTTTTCAGGCGCGTATTCATAGGGCATCTCTTGGGTAAGAAACTCTCCGAAAAAATCACCTGTAGCGCAAAAGGGCTGTAATATATGATGCACACTTCCGTCGACCCCAATAACCTTCACTTCTTTTCCCCAGGCTCGTATCTTACGGATGAGTGGAAGGAAATCTCCGTCCCCAGTGAGTAGTAACATCATATCAAAGGTTTGGGATCGTGTAATTAGAATCTCTTGGGCCTCAAGGACGATTTCAACATCTGCTGCGTTGCGGCGCAAGCCTGTACTTGAAAAATTATTTTTGCCATAGACATGCCGAGTATATACATGGGTTTTTTCGAAGGAAGTTTGAGACCGCCAAAATTCTTCCC
This sequence comes from Desulfitobacterium elongatum, assembly GCF_055378975.1. Classification (NCBI taxonomy): domain Bacteria; kingdom Bacillati; phylum Bacillota; class Clostridia; order Eubacteriales; family Desulfitobacteriaceae; genus Desulfitobacterium; species Desulfitobacterium elongatum. Next base: position 3,657,767 of record NZ_AP038772.1, read on the forward strand.
GATCAAAATTCGCGTAGAGATAGATAGCTAGTAACATGTGCTCGTTTTGATTAGCATAAAGCTGTAAGGACTGCATGAGTTTCTCAGGAGACAACTCGTACCCCTGTTCCAAGAGTCCCGTCCAAATGTTTTCATAGTCTACAAAGGCAATAACCTTCAAAACAAAATCACCCCGTTTCCGGTTCTCTACTATAGTGTACGTAGGAACCGGACAGGGGTGACAAGCATTTACTGATTATTTGAAGTAGCGCATTCACTCGCTTCTCCCTTTAAGATCTGTATTCCATGAGGCAAGGCGGATGATATGGCCGCCCAACACTCCTTCACCGCCTTGGGTGAACCAGGCATGTTAATAATTAACGTTCGCTTGCGTAAGGCTGCCACAGCGCGGCTGAGCATAGCTTTCGGAGTGACCTTTAAACTCTCGTAGCGCATTACTTCAGCTATTCCAGGAACCATGCGGTCCGCTATAATGATTGTCGCCTCAGGGGTGACATCACGAAGGGAAAATCCGGTTCCACCCGTCGTCAGAATAAGATCAAGCCCATCTTCATCGACCCATTCTATCATTTGCCGAGCTAAGAGCTCCTGGTCATCTGGTAGTATCGTATAACGGACAACCTCACCGTCTATTTCTTTAACGAGTTCCTTCAAGGTCGGACCTGAAAGATCTTCTCTCTCTCCTTTAGATCCTTTATCACTTGCGGTAATCACACCCACTCGCAGCATTATTCCACCACCTCGATAGAATCTCCCACACTTACCGCTCCACCTTCAAGCACACGGATGAAGATTCCTTCCTTTGGCATTACACAGTCTCCTGCTTGATAATAGATAGCACAGCGAGTGTGACATTCCTTTCCGATCTGCGTAACTTCCCCAAGTCCCGTCTCGCCAATTCTAAGCTTTGTGCCGATAGGTAAGCTAACAAGGTCAATACCTTCCGTGGTTAGGTTTTCTGCAAAGTCACCTGGAACTACATCCAGCCCCTTATCCTGCATTTTTTTGATACTCTCCATAGCTAGTAAACTGACTTGACGATGCCAATCTCCGCCATGAGCATCCCCTTCGATCCCAAAGTTGACCTTAAGAGTTCCTTCTCCTACGTTCTTCTTACGCATTCCTTTTTTTTCACTCGTGCATACTGCAATAATTTTAGCCATTTTTATTATCCCCCTAAATTTTATTATTTTATTTTATGGGTCTAAATTTCTTCTCGAATGAAATGACCACTCTTGCCGCCTGTTTTTTCCATGAGTCGAATGTCTCCGATGACCATTGTTTTATCGATGGCTTTACACATATCGTATATCGTTAAAGCTGCTACACTGACCGCGGTAAGAGCTTCCATCTCTACTCCAGTTTTCCCCGTAACTTTAACAATTCCCTCGATCTCAATCGTACCTGGTGGAAGAATTTCAAAATTCAATTTTGCGCCTGTGATGGCGAGAGGATGACACATAGGAATCAGATTTGAGGTTTGTTTTGCCGCCATAATTCCAGCAACTTGAGCAACGGCGAGAACATCTCCCTTTGCAATCTGCCCCTGCCGAATTCTCTCCAAGGTTTCTGGTTGCATCTCTACTTTTCCCCGCGCTGTTGCTACCCTCATACTCTCCGTTTTCTCAGTAACATCGACCATGCGGGCGCGTCCTTCTTCGTCAAAGTGTGTTAAATCCATAAATTATCCTCCTATCTGTGACATCATCCGCTGACCTTGCCATGCTTCCTCATTCATATGATGCTCTGCAGGCTTATGCCAAACGGCTTCAGCAAACAGTTCTGCTATCTCCTCATCGGTTTTTTCTCCTCTTAAGGCTTGACAAAGATCAACTTCTTTGGCGCTATGCAAGCAAGGTCTTAGTTTTCCATCTGCAGTTAAGCGTACCCGATTACAGGTATCGCAGAAATGCCGACTTAAAGCACTTATAAATCCTATGCTTCCTTGGAATCCCTCCGAGGTAATATACTCAGCCGGTCCGCCACCCTTGATATCTCTTTTGGGTTTCATTCCTTCGAGTCCGAGAATATCTTTCATTTCCGCTATGGGCACGAAATCATTTCGGTGTTCTGAGCTAATTCCAATGGGCATGAGCTCGATAAAGCGAACGTGCAGGGGATAATTTCGAGCGAGCTCCATAAATTGGGGGAGTTCATCTCGGTTGAAATCACGAACCACGACAACGTTTAGCTTAACCGGGTGCAGACCGGCCTCCAAGGATTGGTAAACGCCTTGAATAACTTTTTGTACATCCCCACCTCGAGTGATCTCTCGGAATCGCTCAGGATTTAAAGTATCTAGGCTTATGTTAATTCGATTTACTCCTGCAGCCTTTAAATCAAAGGCCATCTCAGGAAGCAGGATACCATTCGTGGTTAACATGAGGTCTTCGACACCTGGAATTCTAGAAGCCTCTCCTAAAAAGTCTACGATTCCCTTTCGGGCAAGAGGCTCTCCACCAGTAATTCTAAAACGTTTAAAGCCTAGTGAGGTCGTTATTCGAATTAAACGTAATATTTCCTCATAGGACAGAATCGACTCATGCGGTAGCCAATTTACCCCTGTCTCTGGCATACAATACTTACAACGTAGGTTACACCGGTCTGTTATGGAAATCCTAAGGTACTCGATCCGGCGTTTAAACTGATCTTGCATAGGGATCCCCCCACTTTAAATCATTTCAGTTAAAATAAAACACTCCACGGTCTGTAAAAACCGTGGAGCATACTCACACACTTACAGACTCCTTTCCAATAGGGAGGCACAACCGTTTCCAGTAATACCCGAGTGTTTTTACACTTGTCTCGCTCACCGTAGCATACGCTTTAGGTTAGCCAGTTTCGGAGCACGTTTATTAAATTAGGACTTTAATCCATCTTTAATACTATGATACTACGTTTCTGCTCTTGTGAAAAGAGTTTTATAGAGACAAAATATCTTTTTTTCTTAAAAAATCTGACTTCAATGAACATTCATATAAAATTCACTTTAAACTTTTGATAGCTCATGCTATCATTAAAGAAAAACTCGGAGGAACTTGAGAAGATGACTGAAGAAGCAGAATTATTTCCCGTTATAAAAGCGCAAGGAAATACCACCGAGTTTTCTGTTGAATACGTCGTGGAAGAATCTCCTCTCACCCTATTTTTCAATGATGAGGAGATCGGCACCATCCTTTGTTCTCCCTCTCAGCTTGAAGAGCTTGCTCTTGGTTTCTTATACATGGAAGGCTTCATCCGTTCCTATCAGGATGTTCTCTCTCTTCGTTATGATTCCTCACTTCAGTCCATATGGGTTTATAGCTCTTCCCCTTTAGGCTCTCCTAATTTAATGAATAAGCGCCTTTTCTCTGCTTGCTGTGGCAAAAGTCGCAGTTCATTTACTTTTAGCAATGACACTGATCTCACTAAAATCCAAACCTCAAATACTGTAATCTCCCTTCAGGAAGTTTACAATTATGCTGAATATCTCCAGAACCACCTCCCCCTCTTTAAATCAACAGGTGGGATTCATAGTGGAGGTATCGCTTTCCAAGAAAAAGTTCTCTTTACGAGTTATGATATAGGTCGCCATAACGTCTTTGATAAGTTATCGGGAAGTGCCTTAAAGTCCGGTTTCGATTTACGTGACCATGTCCTCTTTTTTAGTGGGAGAGTTTCCTCTGAAATCCTCCTCAAAGTATCCAAGATGAATATTCCGATTCTCATTGCCCGATCAGCACCCACTGACATGGCCCTCAAGCTTGCCCGTAGACTATGTATTACTGTCATCGGATTTGCCCGCGGGGACCATCTCAATGTCTACACCTGTCCCGAACGAATTAACCTTCCTAAGGTTGAAGTTCCAACCATTCTTGGGGAGTATTAATATTACTGAAGCTTCGTCTAATGTGTGAGAACCCCTGAAGCTCTTCCTCTCTGATATAACGCACGGTACATTCCTGAAAGATTTCTGTAAGCTTGAGGCGCTTGGCCTCGAGCCTTTTTTGTAATATAGACAAACAATTTTTATGATAAAACGCGTGAAGGGGGTGCAGTCCCCCATCGACCTCGGGAACGATAACTGATTCTTTCCCAGTTAATCCTGCTAGAAAGCGAATGACCTCTGGATCTAAGAAGGGCATGTCACAAGCCACAAAGAACGAATAATCATACTGTGCCTCTCTCAGACAGGCATGAAGTCCCCCTAAAGGACCCTGATCAACAAAAATATCTTGAACCGTCTTAACCCCATATCGACTATACAATTCTGGATTATTCGTGCTAATGATTATCTCCGAGAAAATCGGGCGTAAAACCTGTAAACTCCTTTCGATCAAAGGCTGTCCCTGCCACTCCAAAAAGGCTTTATTCGTTCCCATACGAGAACTTTTTCCTCCGGCTAAAACAATTCCAGTCATCGGCAAAATCTTATTTTCGTGTGTGCTATGCATTATTATGTCTTCCTGCCTCCCATACTCCTGATCTTTTATTTAATCTTTATCGTTTTTAAAAATATCATGCGTAAAGTTTATTCGCCACGCCGCACTGCCTGTCATTAATTATAGATTATCGAATTCGCAAATTCATTACACGTTATGATTTCTACGAGGATAAAGTATTTCCTCCCACAAAAGTTTTAAACCTTTTAACACATTTTATAAGCATCTGCTCTATGAAGGGTCTAGCAGTGGAAATAAGTTTAAGGAAACAACACTCCTTAAGCCATACATTTCCAAAAAAAGCATTAAAAAACCTAAAGGGTATCCCCGAAAGACTTTCCTTCAGGGATACCCTCATTGACTTTAAGCTAAGCGTTCTACCCGCACACCGCAGACCTTATACTCGTAGGTCTTAGTTACCTTATCATATGCACCATTCGTTAATACATTGGTGGGCGACTCCTTGTAGTGAAGGGTCATGAAGAGCATTCCCGGGGGAACACGATCGGTTACCCGCACCTTTGTCTCTAGTTCACCCCGACGGGAGGCCACTTTGATCTTCTTCCCGTCTAACACTCCCAATCGTTCCGCGTCCTTCGGATTCAACTCCGCATATTCCTCCGGTGAGTACTCTTCGAGTGAATCTGAGAAACGAGTCGAGATGTTATAGTGAGAAAGTTTGCGTCCTGTGCTGAGTAAGAAAGGATATTCTTCGTCAGGGAGTTCATCGGGCAATTGGTAATCGATGGGCATGAATAGCCCTTTACCTCGGGAGAACTTCCCTTCATGTAAGAACTTCGTTCCAGGATGCTCTGCATGAGGCACCGGCCACTGCAACCCTTTTTTTCCCAGACGCTGGTAGGAAATTCCCGTGAACTGTGGGGTGAGCGCAGCAATCTCTTCCATGACTTCTGCTGGTGACTCATAGAGAAAAGGATACCCCATACGTGTGGCAATCTGGCAAATAATCTCCCAATCTGTCTTGGCATCTCCAATGGGCTTAATCGCCTGATTTACTCTCTGAACCCGACGTTCAGTATTCGTGAAGGTACCATCCTTCTCCGCGAAGCTTGCTCCGGGTAAGATGACATCTGCGAGTTCAGCCGTTTCGGACATAAAGATATTCTGGACCACCAAGAAATCCAAAGCATTTAAGCCCTTGCGAACATGGTTCGCATCAGCATCTGTAAGCACAGGATCTTCTCCCATGATATACATCGCCCGTAATTCTTTTCCAACCGCTGCATCAAACATATCCGGAATCATAAAGCCTGGTTTAGGATTGAGTGGGATGCCCCAAGCTTCTTCAAATTTGGCACGAACCGTTGGACTTGAGACACTTTGATATCCTGTGTAAACATTAGGTAGTGCCCCCATATCGCAGGCCCCTTGAACATTATTCTGACCCCGTAAAGGATTCACACCGGAGCTTTCCTTACCGATATTCCCGGTGAGCATAGCTAAGTTAGCGAGTGACATGACATTATCTGTCCCGCAGGTATGCTCCGTAATCCCTAAGGTGTAAAAAATCTGAGCACGTTCTGCACTCGCATACAAGCGAGCGGCTTCCACCATCTGCTCGATGGGGACTCCAGTGATCTTACTCACCACTTCCGGTGGGAACTTCTTTAAGTTTTCCTTTAATTGTTCAAAGCCTTCGGTCCGTTCCTCAAGGAAAGTACGGTCCTCCCAACCCTTTTCCAGGATAATATTCATAATCCCATTAATCAGGGCTATATCTGTACCTGGCTGGAGTCTCATCCAGATGTGGGCATCCTCCGCGAGTTCGATTCGACGAGGATCTACGACGATGAGCTTAGCGCCTCGGGCGAGGGCTTGTTTCATTTTTGTCCCAATAATCGGGTGGGCTTCTGTAGTATTCGAACCAATAACAAACATGACTTGAGCATTAGGAATTTCATTGATGGAATTCGTCATCGCTCCTGAACCAAATGAGGTGGCCAGACCGGCCACAGTGGGAGCGTGTCAGGTCCTGGCGCAGTGATCGACATTATTGGTGCCGATCACCGCGCGCATGAACTTTTGCATCAGATAATTCTCTTCATTGGTACAACGAGCCGAGCTTAGAGCACCGATGGAATCCCCTCCATACTGTGCTTTAATCTCTCCGAACCTCAAAGCAATTAAATCGAGAGCCTCCTTCCAGCTTGCAGGAACAAACTCTCCATCCTTCTTAATCAGTGGAGTCGTCAGTCGGTTTGGATTATGAATCATATCCATTCCAAAGCGACCCTTCACACAGAGCGCCTTCCCGTTAACAGGAGCCCCTGGATTTGAGGTCACCCCAATGACTTTTCCGTTCTTGACATTGAGATCAAAGTTGCAGCCTGTTCCGCAGAAGGGACAGGTCGTTTGGACTTTCTCCACTTCCCAAGGACGTCCTTTGCCAATCATCTGCTTTTCCATCAAAGCTCCGACTGGGCATACCGACACACACGATCCACAGAAGACACACTCAGATTCGCTATAAGGAACTCCAAAAGCGGGCCCAACTTGAGAATCAAAACCGCGTTTAAAGAAATCAAGAACACTTCGTCCCTGAATCTCCTCACAAGCTCTCACGCATTTGCCACATAGAACACATTTATTCGGGTCTCTGAGAATAAATGGATTACTCTCATCGAGAGGAAGCTCTCGTTTTATACCTTTGTACTTTTCTCCAGATACTCCATATTCATAGGCATACTGGGCAAGCGAACAATCTCCCATCTTCTGACAGGTCATACAGTCCAGTGGATGATTCGCTACCAAAAGCTCAAGAATGGTTTTCCGCGCATTACGCACTTTGCCCGTCTGCGTTTGGACGACCATTCCCTGCGTCACCTGGGTCACGCAGGAAGGTGGAAGGTTGCGCATACCTTCAATCTCGACGACACAGAGTCGACAGGCCCCAGCATTAGTTAGTTCCGGATCCTGACATAAGGTTGGAACCGGAATGTCGTGCATCCGGCAAGCTTCCAGAACGGTGCTTCCTTTTGGCACACTAACCCCTTTTCCGTCAATTGTAAGATTCAGCCACTCCACTACGTTCACTCCTCTCTCTATGCTCGGATAACAGCACCAAATTTACATACTTCCATACAGGTTCCACAGCGAATACACGCTTCTTCATCAATCACATACGGGGTGTTCTTATCACCAGTGATACACTTCACCGGACAATTCTTCGAACATAATCCGCACTTCTTACAAAGCTCTGCGTCAATTCGATACGTTAAGAGCTCAGAACATACCCCAGCCTTACATCTCTTATCTCGGATATGCGCCTCAAACTCTTCCCGGAAATACTTAAGGGTTGCCAGTACTGGATTTGGAGCATTCTGCCCCAATCCACATAAAGAGGTCTCTTTAATTGTATCCGCTAAAGTCTCAAGCTTTTCTATGTCCTCTAATTGACCCTCTCCTCGAGTGATTCGGTCAAGTATCTCCCACATCCGTTTGTTCCCCTCACGGCAGGGGGTACATTTCCCACAGGATTCGCTTTGAGAAAAATTAAGGAAGAAGCGAGCAATATCTACCATACACGTGGTCTCATCCATGACCACTAAACCCCCTGAACCGACCATTGCACCAGCTCGAGTCAGAGTATCAAAGTCCACGGGTAGATCAAGCATTTCCTCAGGCAAACATGCACCCGAGGGGCCTCCTATCTGAACCGACTTAAACTTCTTCCCGCCTTGAATTCCGCCACCAATATCAAAAATGATGTCTCGAAGCGTCATCCCCATCGGTACTTCCACTAGTCCGGTATTATTTACTTTTCCGGTTAAAGCGAAAATCTTTGTCCCTTTGCTTTTTTCCGTACCATTCTGTGCGTAGCAATCTGCACCCATCCTCAAGATATGAGGAATGTTGGACCAAGTCTCGACGTTATTATTATTGGTCGGTTTCCCCCACAATCCGCTCTGAGCAGGGAATGGTGGACGCACCCTAGGCATACCACGCTTCCCCTCAATCGAGGCTATGAGAGCTGTCTCTTCGCCGCAGACAAACGCTCCCGCCCCTGCCCGGATCTTCAAATGGAAATTGAAGCCCGAATTCATAATGTTATCTCCGAGAAATCCTGCCTCTTCAGCTTGGCGAATTGCGATTTCTAAATGTTTGATGGCCAAAGGATACTCCGCACGACAGTACACATATCCCTCATCTGCTCCAATCGCATACGCTCCAATGAGCATTCCTTCGATGACAGAATGTGGGTCTCCCTCGAGAACACCACGATCCATAAAGGCACCAGGATCCCCTTCATCTGCGTTACAGATAATATACTTTTTATCAGAGGGAGTCGCTTTACAGAAGCTCCATTTAAGGCCCGTCGGGAACCCCGCTCCGCCTCGTCCACGAAGTCCTGAACTCTTCACTTCCTCGATGACTTCTTCTGGAGTCAATTCCAGGGCACGCTTTAATCCTTGGTACCCTTCGTTTGCCACATAATCTTCGATTCGAGTCGGATCAATGAAACCACAATTCTTAAGGACAATTCGATTTTGCTTTGCAAAAAAGTTTGTATCGGCAAACGTGGTCGCTGGTTGTCCTGTCAGAGGATCTACATAAAGGAGCCGTTCGACACGCTCTCCCTTACCAAACTCTCTCTCCACGATTTCCTGGACATCTTCTGGCTTCACCCATCTATAGAGTGTCTTTTCCGGTTCAATGATTAACGTAGGTCCTTGCTCACAGAAACCATGACACCCCGTAGGGACCGTCATTACCACATCATTAAGGCCTTGTCTCTCAATCTCCTTATTCAGTAAATCGAGGATTTGATTTGCTCCTGAGGAAGCACACCCTGTCCCTGCGCAGACTAAGACCTGCTTTTTTGATTCATTCTTCATCCCTAAACCCCCTACTCATACTTCGCCAGGATCCCTGGGACTTGGTCTGCGTTCAGTCGTCCATGTACTTCCCCATTGATGGACATCACAGGAGCCAAACCGCAGGCTCCGATGCAATTCACGATTTCCAAGGTGTAACGGCCGTCTTCGGAGGTCTCTCCATCCTTAATTTTTAATTGCGCTTCAATAGTATCCAGGACCTTTGCTCCACCCCGGACATGACAGGCTGTGCCAAGACAAACACTAACGACATTGCGTCCCATCGGCATAAGTCTAAACTGGGCATAGAACGTGACCACTCCATAGACCTTTGCCGAAGGAATCCGCAAAGCCTTACTCACATGTTTTATGACATGTTCAGGTAGATACCCATAAATCTCTTGAGCCCCTTGTAGAACTGGAATAAGCGCCCCTTGCTCATTTTTATACTGAGCGATAATTTGATCAAGCTTCTCCTCTTTGGGGTCAACGAGTTCCCTACACCCCTCACCCAAATCCTTTTCCTCCCTTATAGTTTGATTTTTCTAACTATTTTTGCTAAACCTGTCCAACCTATAACTATTCAAAACACTTAAAATTTAGATCTATCCCTGTTGAAAGCGTGTTATTCCCTTTTCTGTGATCAGCATATCCACCTTTTTATCAAAAGCCTCTACCGGAATCCTTTCGACAATTTGGCAGCTAAAGGCTAGTGCGATTTTTGGAGTGGAATCCTTTAATCGCTCGAAAAAACGATCATAGTAACCTCCCCCATATCCTAAGCGATTCCCTTGCTTATCAAAGGCTGCACCCGGGACAAAAATACAATCCACGTCTAAGGGATTAACCTGCACCAGGCTTTCTTTCTTCGGTTCTCTTATTCCCCAAGTCCCTGGTTCAATATCCATTTTCATATCTCGAATTAAGGCTGGAATAAGTATCCCCTTCGGAGCACATCGAGGTAAAACTAATCTTTTTCCCAGTTCAAGTACGTGTTGTGCCAAGCCAGTTGTCTCCACTTCATCACGAAAGTTCAGGAAGAGCATGACCGTTTGAGCCTCTTGAAATTCTTTGATGTGAGAAACGATAGTCTGAATCTCCTGGCTTCGGATTGCACGCTGTTCCTCTGATAGAGCTGCCCGAAGAGTCAATACCTCCTCGCGAAGAGATCGCTTCTCGACAGACATATCCTCGCCTCCTTAACCTGACTCCACATCAATGTTACGAACGTTCCATTATTTCTGTGATTTAGAAAATTCAGTCATATAAATTAAAAATTCGGCAGCACTTAAAGATTTCCTTCTAAAGTGGAAACAAACTCAAAATTTTCTTACTATAATTTTCCTAAGAAGAGCGGAACTAAAATTGGGACAAGGGTTGTTAATGATAATCCACTAATAAATGCAATGATTCCAATTCCTTTAGGCCCTACTGCTACCATAATTGGAAGGGTTGAATCCATGGTGGTCGCTCCACCAGGAGCAACTAAAGCCAAAGCCCCAACTCTCTTTGCCAAAAAAGGAGCAATTAAGATAGAAAGAACCTCTCTAAATACATTACTCAAAAACGCTATGGTTCCTAAAGAGACTGAATGCATATCAGAAATAAGAACACTTGATAAGCTATACCACCCAAAGCCAGCCCCCACTGCCCCACCTTCGCGGGGGGACCACCCGAAAAATACGCCGACAAGCATTGCCGCGAGAACACTTCCCAGAGCTACCCCAATAGGAGCTAAAAACACCTGCCAGCCCATCTTAAACATATGTTTCCATACGTCACGATTTAATCCTAGATCAATCCCTACCATCGCTAGTGTAAAATCGAGGGCACTATCTGTAAGGGTCGGCAAGTATTCTATCCCCTCTTTTGGAAATAGAGTAATCCCTATAAAGGTTCCCACCGCAAAAGCCCCTATAATGATCGCTGTCATCCGATATGGATGGGCATTATTTTGATCATTTTCATGAGTGTCAATCTCGAAGGAATCTTGATTTTGAGGCAAAAGAGGGGTTTTTACAAGAAGTTTTTCCAATAAAATGACTGTACCTATACTCCCCAAAATAGCGAAGATCGCAAAACCTAAAGCTTGTAAGCCATATGCTCCTAATTGGGAAAGTGTATCTCTATCTACTCCAATTCGTAAACCCATCGTCAATAAGAGGAACATTACCCCTAGCATCATTCCACGTCCAGCTTGATTAAGGACGCTCTTCGGTAAAAGCTTCCACCATCCCACAGCAACTCCAGCAAGTAAGCAAGTAAATAAAATCAACATCTTTTGTTCCCTCATTCTTAATTGGTATTAATTACGCTTTTAATAAATAAAGTCATATAACATGTTGCAATTTGAATCCAAGCTTCATTTTATCCTTAAATATGTACAAAAGAAAAGCTAAAATCTGCGAGTGCTAGTTATCCCCAAGGAAATCTCTTTTATTTTAGGCTTTCTCATAACTTATCCACATTATCCACAGCACCTGTGGGTAACTTTATCCTATTTATCCTCAAAACGTCCAAAAGGAGAAATCCGCTTATACCAGTTACTCACAGACTTATCCACATTATCCACAGTTTAAGAATATCCACAGAACATATAATCCCCCCTGCCATGATTCGCGAAAAACTGTCAAAAATAGAGAATTCAAGTTAGCTTTCTCTCTATTTTTATTTAAAAGCTTTTCATTGCATGCTAGAATAATAGTGAAGCTTGTCATTTTTTCTAACAATGTTAGGTAAAATGGCCTTTAACTGGAGGTAGTATTATGGCAAATTATAACTTAGATGATGAAACTTGGGAAATGTTGTTTTCATTAGGAACAATTCAAGAATATAGAGCTGGAGAAATTATCTATTTTCAGGAGGAACCGAATACTGGGTTAATCTGCTTAAAAAAAGGAAAGTTAAAGAATTGCATCTTCATGCTAGATGGAACGGAGAAGCAATTAAATATTCTTAAAGCACCAAGTATCACTGCAGAAACGTCTGTAGTTGACGATGGGGCGAGCATATGTAGTGCCGTAGCTGTTACCGATGTCACGGTTTCTATCATTTCACAAGACAAAGCGCGTGAAGTATTATTTTCTAATCCACCCTTAATGGATTTAATTCTGCATATTATGGCAAAGAAAATGAGAAGTGCTTTGATGCAATTAGAGGGGGTAGTGACAACCATACCCCAGCGTTTGGCACGGATGCTTCTGGCTGTGGAAGGGTATGGTGTCTATACCCACCAAGAACACAGTGATCGACTTATTATTACTCATGATGAAATGGCTCGCTTTCTAGGGACGACCCGACCAAAAGTCACCGAATTCTTAAGTGAATTTGCCAAAATGGGACTTATTGTTAGAGGCCGTGGGTATCTTACAATTATCGATAAAAAAGGACTTGAGGAAATTCGAGAACATGGGATGAGGGTTCGCAGTTAAATCAAATGGTTTACAACAAATTTAAGGCGGTACTTATGTACCGCCCTCTTTAGGTTCAACTGCAACGCTTCTCAGGTCGTTGGTTTAGCTAGATATTGAATTTTTCTTTCGGGATGATAATAGGGTGAGCACTATGCCTATGAGGCTGAGCAAGGCCGCAATTAGAAAGGCCCAAGTGTATGCACCGTTATTTAGATCTCTAGCTATTGCAGCCATGCGTGGGCCAAGAAGGCCCCCAATGCCATAAGCAAAATACATAAACCCATAATTCTCACTAAGATATTTCATCCCAAATGTATCTGCTGTTAATGGAGCCATCAAAGCTGCAAATCCTCCGTAACATAAGCCTATTGCTACTATCATGGTCACAAACAAATAGAATTGGCTAACAAGGGCCAAAATTACCATGGAGAAGGCTACAATGGCGAAAAGAATGCCTATCGTAGCATACCGTCCAATTCGATCAGATAACCATCCCCAGAATAATCTACCGCTCGTATTTGCTATAGCTATCAATCCCACCACAATGGCTGCTGTACTCGCTGATACCTTCAAGTTTTCCTGAACGATAGGGGATGCATGTCCCATAATCATCAATCCAGAGGTTGATCCAATCGCAAATATCCCGGCAATAACATAATACTTAGGGCTCTTAAGCATTTCTTTCCATGTCTTATCTTCAGCTTGGCTAGTTAATGGGATTGTATCTATAGTATCTTTTTCTTTTCTAGTGTTATGCTGGGGGAAATCCGTTATTAACCTTGAAAGAAAACAGATAACGATTAGAAAAATGATACCCAATACTTTATAGGCAGTCAAGACTCCGTATTTCTCTGTGATACGAACTGCTGTAGGTGCCCAAATGATGGCTCCAGATCCATAACTTGCAGCTAATAAGCCCGCAGCCAACCCCCGGCTTTCAGGGAAGATCTTAACGCAGTGAGCAGTAATCGTCGGATACAAGATCCCGATACCTAAACCCGTTCCAATCCCACCTGTCAAATAAAGCTGACCCAAGGTCTGAACATAGCCTGAACCAATGACACTTAAACCAAAGATTAAACCGCCAATCAAAATAACTTGACGGGTCTTAATATAGTCAAGCAGTTTTCCTACAAGTCCTGGTACAAGAGCCGTAGCCATGATGTTGAATGTGAAGGTAAGTGAAACATCGGCAGTTGACCAACCAAATTTTTTAATTAAAGGGATCTGAAATACACTCCAGGCATACCCGAATCCCGTGCAGGCACAAATTAGCATACCTACGATTAGGAAGGATTTTCTTTTATCACTCAATGTTATTCCACCTTAGTCTAACAATTAAGAGTCCCTCATCACTGAGGGACTCTTAATTTTACTTTTATTAAAGGATAATAATCTTCGGAGCAGTTTTATGGATTTTCTGTGCTCCTTTTTCAGTCACGTAGTAATTATCATTGATATAAACCGTTTGTACATCATCAATGAAATATGGATGGAGGGAAATGTTCATTCCTGCTCTGACTTCCATGGTTTCTTCCCCAAATTCGTGTTTTGCCATGAAAGCAGGGCGTTCGATCAGATCATAGCCCTGGGAGTGCCCATACAGCCGCCCTTCCTGGCAATAGCCTTTTTCTGCTACGAATTTATTGTATTTGGCGACGACTTCTTTTGCCGGTCTGCCGGGTGTTAACATATCTGCAGTCAATTGCTGAGCTTCAACTGCTACATCCCAAGCATCCTGGAGTTCTTTGAAAGGTTCGCCAAAGCTAAAGTTTCTGGCTGATTCACAATAGTATCCACCAGGACCAGACACTTCAATCAACAATTGACCGTAGTCCCCTTCTTTAACTCTCCTGTTAGCGTATTGGAAGGTGGACATACCGCAGGCTTTCCGTGGTTCCGCTGTGCCCATGAAGAGTAGGTGTTCTTCACTTCCCAGATTCATTAAGAGCTGCATGACTTCTGCTCTGATCTGGTATTCATACATTCCAGGTTTGATAATAGCTGGTAATGCTGCCCATACTGCATCATGAACTCGGGCTGTTGCACGGACACATTCCATTTCCTCGTCGCTTTTCAAGGCCTTAATCATGTCAAATTCATCAGTGATGTCCACAAATTCTACCTGAGGAAATGCTGCCAGGACTTTTTCCATCAGGCCTGCATTAATCGAGGCTTTACCAATCCATCCTACTCTCTTAGGATTTCTCTTGCGGAGATAGTCAATAACCAATCCAGCTTCTGAATCAGCAGTATAGTTTAAGGTAGGGCAGAAGGGTGCATAAAGTACCTCTTTGACTCCTCTTAAAGCCCATTGAGGGATTCTTGAACCCGTGGTTCTGACCAGGGTCATTTCATCATCTTGCGGGAAAAGCACTGTCATATGCAAATTATATTCAGCAGGTACGTCTGTAAACCAACGAACGTATCCTCCTAAGTGCATATTATTACCTTGGGTAAAGGCACAATCCAGGTCATGTTTTTTGAGTAAATCCTTGGTTGCATCCCATCTCCTTGTTAGTTCTCTATCAGAAATGGGTCTTCTGATTCTTTCTGCTACACTCATTGTGTTCACTCCTTTCTTATCTCTTAAGTGCGGAATATGGTTAATGGTGTTTTGTGCATTTTCTGTGGACCGTCGGCTTTGAGAAGATAGCTGTCAGCACAATACACGGTTCTTTCTGCAGATACTAAGTTGGTATTAACTGCCATACACATTTCATTGGCCAGCTTCATGGTTTCACCCGGTTGAATGCTTGGTCTTTCTATATAATCATAGCCTTGGCCATATGCAAACAAACCTTTTTCCTGAACATAGCCTTTGTTTGCCAGATATTCATTGTACTGTGCGAAGACAATTTGTGGATCCATGCCAACCTGAAGCATTCCTGCCAATTTGTCTTGGGCAGCAATGGCTTCTTCCCAGCTCTTTTTCAAAGAGTCAGAAGGTTCACAGCCAATGGAGAACATTCTTCCTACTGTGGTGAACATTCCGCCTGGTCCGCTGCATTCTAGTCTGACATATAGTTCATCACCCAACTGGAGTTCTCTGTTTTGGAAGAAGCTGGGCATCAGATCGAATTTTTCACCTCTAGGTGCACTTCCCATGATGACTACCATTTCTTCTCCACCAAGATCAGTTACCAGTTGCATGATTTTTGATCTGATTTCATATTCACGCACACCGGGTTGAGCGATGGCAGGAATATAACCCATAACCTTGTCTTGGACGGATGCAGACTTCTCCAGGACTTTGATTTCATCTTCGCTTTTAATAGCACGAATTTCATCAAACAGGGAAGATGCATCCACGAACTCTACTTCTGGAAGATTCTTTTTGATGTAATCGAAGTAATTCCACATCATAATTTCCATACCGGCGATGCCGATTTTCTTGGCATTGCTTTCCTTGGCCCATTTGACAAACATTTTGCCTTCCCAATCCCAAGTAAAATTGAATACTGAGAAGTAGGGAGCCGCAGCCCAAGGTTTTCCGGTTCTTAACAAATGAGAAGGTGGATAGAGGTCAAGCGGAGGTCCGCTACAGGCGATATATCCAATCTCACCTTCAAGTGGTATGAACGATGATTGGGGATATTGATTTTCTGCGGTTGTGTCGGTAAGCCAACGGTTACAACCACCCATATATTGAGTAATATTCTGTGCTAAGATGGCATCAATGTTTTCTCGTTTCATAGCGATTTTCAGTTCACGCGAGCGTCTTTCCAATTCTTTGGTTGGAATTGGTGATTTCAATCTTTCATGAAATACTTCGGTCATAGCTCTTCCTCCTTCTTTCTTGGGCTTTAGTATTTTGTAATGACTATTACCTAACTTGCAAAACGTATTTTTCTTCTTGACGGAACGTCGAGTACGTTTGCTATAATCTAATTATAGGCAAATTACAACGATCGTTATGTTCCAAAAGATACAATAAGCCTGAAAATTTAAACGAAGG
Organism: Desulfitobacterium elongatum; assembly: GCF_055378975.1. Classification (NCBI taxonomy): domain Bacteria; kingdom Bacillati; phylum Bacillota; class Clostridia; order Eubacteriales; family Desulfitobacteriaceae; genus Desulfitobacterium; species Desulfitobacterium elongatum. The sequence continues at coordinate 3,674,394 of NZ_AP038772.1, forward strand.
TTAAGGTTCTTGTAAAACCTTAACCTTCTTATTTTGTTCTACATAACTTTAGATTAAAATTTAAAGACAGAACTCTTTGCAACCAGTTCATTAGATAAATCGTTAATCGATTTAACCAAATCCGCTAATTGTTCAACCATTGCAGTTTGTTCTTCTGATGTAGCCGTTACTTCCTCAACCGAAGCGGAGACCTCTTCACTCGAAGCCGATATATTTTGCATATAAGCAATGACATCATCTTTACTTCGGTTCATATTATCCAAAGCACTGGCAATAGAGAGAATCTTATCGGAAATCTCCTTAATTCCACTAAAAATTCCCTCAAAAGCCGATTGCGTTTCGGTGACATACTTCATTTGCTCATTTGAAATCGATTGAATTGCTTTCACGGAAGTCGCATTTTCAATCGTCCCGTTCTGAACTTCTTGAATGATCGAATCAATCATTTTAACCGAATCCGTGGATTGTTCAGCAAGCTTGCGAATTTCCTCCGCTACAACGGCAAATCCTCGTCCTGCATCCCCTGCACGGGCGGCCTCAATGGATGCGTTGAGGGCTAGTAAGTTCGTTTGCTCAGCTATCCCACTGATAACTCTCGTAATATCTCCAATCTTGCTTGAACTTTTTTCAAGTTCCTTTGTTACCGCAGAAATCTTCTCGACTTCCTGTCCATTCTGTTCCGTAATTGCTAAGAGCTTTGCCACAACGACCTTATCTCGATTCACAATCTCGTTAATTTCACCCGAATTTTGTTTCATGAGCTCGGACTGCTCATTAATTTGCTCGATTTTGTCACCTAGATCAGAAATCTTCATGGAAGCAGATTCTGTCCCTGATGCTTGAGATTCAATCGCCTTGGCAATTTGTTGAGTGGTAATGGATGTTTGTTCAACGGAGACGGCTGTCGTTCTTGCCGTTTCATCTAAATTATTAGTGTAGGTATTTATGTGTGAAATCGCTTCATTCATGTTAACCAGTAGATATCTTACTTTATCTACCATTTCATTAAAGCTTGTCGAAAGAGTCCCGAACTCATCCTTCGATGAAATGTTCATCTTTATACTAAAGTTTCCTTCAGCGACTTGTCCCATCGATTGACTGATCGCTTCTATGGGTTTTGTAAAGCTTCTGGAGATACCTATTCCAAGAAGAATAGCAACCATTATAACAAGGATGAGGATAATCAGGATGTTCATCATCATACCATGGATAGGGGTATTAATATCTGCTTTACTGACTGTAACGACTAACAACCAATTCGTACCGGGGATAATAGAATAACTCATAGTATGAGCTTCTCCATTATCATTATATTGAAGTTCTTTTACATTTAATTGGGTCGGTTTTTCACCTTTATCAACGATAGCTTGAACTTCAGAAATAGGAACTTTCTTATTAATGAGTTCTTTATCAGGATGGGCTAATATTTTCCCAGTATCATCCAGGAGGTAAGCATAACCCGCTTGCCCAGGTTTAACAGTCGCCAAAGCTTCGCTGAAGAAATTTGCTGTAACAACATTGCATAAAACTCCGATAGCTTTGCCCGAATCGTCTTTAATTGGATATACAAGGTTAACTACATTTTGTTGTGCACCATTCTTGGACTGTATGACTTGGCTAATAGCAGGTTGTCCTTGCAAAGCGAGTTTAATAAATTCTCTTGTTGAAATATCTATCCCAACATCACCGGGGTTGCTACCCGCAGCAACTACTCCTTTGCTGTTAGTGATATGTAAATCTAGATGATTTGTCATTCCTTTAAAAGAGTTTGTCAAGAAAGTATTGACCTCATTCAAAGCCTCTTGATTATTCGGGTCTTCGAGGAATCTAACAAAAGCATGATTCTGTGCTAGATTACTGGTAATTACTTGTTCTTCTTTGATTAAATTTTCGATATCTCTTCCTGCCAGTAAAGCATTTGTATTCAACTCCTTATTGCTTTGAGCAGTCAATACTTTAGAAGACGAGACATACACTGATACACCCGTAATTATAAGCGCTACGGTAACGAGAACTGAAATGAATAATGGTAGTTTACGTTTGATTAACATCGAAACTCTCCTTTTGTACTAATTATGAAACTCTACTCGTTCAATAAAGCAGGTTTAATCGTACCCTTATTTCACCCGTATTCAGAATAACAATATAATTTTCGGAATAAAGGTATCTTTTCTATAGTAAATACTCCTAAAAAGATACTGACCTGCCTAAAAAGACAAGTCAGTAATAAGAATACCGCTACTTATATATTTGTTTTCCTAATCATCCAAGCATTTAGTCTGCATTTACAAGATTTGAATCGACCTTGGTCATTAAGATCGCGATACAACCAACCACTGCAGGAATGATGAACGTTAGGAAAACGATATTCACAGGAATTTTTGCACTTAGCAGCACTCCTACAACCGTAGGCGCAACGGCGCTTCCTAAACGGGAAACTGCTGAACCCCATCCCATGGCTGTTCCACGGAAAGCGATAGGATAAAAGTCCGGAGCGGCTGCTAAAGTCATACTTTGAATCAGGGTTACTGCACACCCGGCAAAGAATAGCACGGCATAAAATAGTCCCATATTCAGTTTAAAGCTTAGAAGACTGATGGTAACAGCAGACAGTAAATAAAGAAACGGCATAACCTTCTTGTAGCCGTATTTATCTCCAAGCCAACCTACAACAGGAGTAGTAAGAACTCCGCCCGCCAAGAATACCGCTAAGAAAACAACGCTTGATTTCAAAGGATATCCCAACATGGTCATCAACTTGGGAAGCCATACGGATATTCCAAAGAAGAGATACAAATTACAGAAAAAGGTAATCCAAACGAAAATTGTATTTTTAGCATATCCAGCTTTAAATAAACTTGCGATAGAGGCCTTTTGATTATTGGTAACGCTTAATTCGTAGACATCTTCATCTGATTGAACAAATTCAGGATTTGCTTTGCCTAATATCCCTTTGATGGTTTTATTTGCCCCTCTGGGAACATAAAATTTCATTGATTCAGGAACATGTTTTACAACAAAGGCAACAACAACTAAGGCGATCATAGTAAACACGAACAAAGATCTCCATCCCATGGGCTCCAAAAATGCTACACCTGCAAGTGCTGATAGTAACTGACCGAGGGGGATTCCAATCATTACCAAAGTAAGCATCAAGGTTCGATTGGCTCTAGGAGTGTACTCAGATAAGAGACTGATAACAACCGGTGTAATGGCACCCATTCCCAACCCGGCTATGAAACGAACGACTGTAAAAACGGCATAACTGTCGATGAGGGCAACTACGCCATTAAATACAGAATAAATAAATATCCCTATAATAATTACTTTTTTCCGACCGATGATATCGGACAGCATTCCAAATAGTAAAGCACCACACATCATACCGTACATTCCTGCACTGGCTAAAAGACCTGTTTGGGTTGGATTGATGTTCAAGTCTTTCATAATACTAGGAAGCGCTACCCCATAAATCCCCATATCATAGCCATCAAATATTAAAGCAAGTAGTAGCAACACGAATACACCTATGAAAAAACCATTTAATTTTGCTTCATCAATGACTTTACTAACATTGATTCTACTCACTAATTCTTCCTCCATTCTTTTTCTAAATAAATTTATTAATGATGGATAATTTCTCGATCATAATTAGCTTCAATGGCACGAATCAAAAGTGCGATGGTTTCAACCATAGGGGTAGGAACGCCAAGTTTCTTCCCTTCATTAACAATCGCTTCGTTGATGCAACCGATCTCGGTTTTCTTCTTCTTTAAAACATCAAAGACCATGGATGGCACATGTCCGGGTACTGCATAAGTGACGTTCATTACGTGTTTCAGAGCTTCTTCTCTGCTGATGCTCATCCCTTTGGCACGAGCTACATCGGATACTTCATAGACCACCTGTTTGCCTATCTCATAGGATTCAGGTGTATTGATCATCAGATCTGTTACATTGACTTTCAGAATAGCGCAGAGGGTATTTTCGCAGGCATTGACCATGAGCTTACGCCAAATACGCTCGTTTACATCAGATGCAATATCTGCATTTAAGTTTGCTTGATTCATCAAGTCGACTAATGTCTCCAGTTTCGGAGTAACAACTCCATTTAAAGGCCACATAGAAGTCCCCACTTTGCTTAAGGTTGTCATTTCTATATGTCCAGGGGCTTTGACATCGCTGGTTAAGGTACTCAGGCCATAGACGATCTGGTCTTCAGGAACATATTCCTTAATAATTTCTACGTTGCCAATCCCATTCTGCAGAGTCACAACCATAGTATTTTTTGTGATGCAACTCATCAGGGCATCCTGGATGGCTTTTCGGGTTCCGGTATATTTGACATAGACGATGGCTACGTCAGATTCACCGATTTCTGCTGGATCGCTGGTTGCCCGAGCTTCGACAGCTTTTCTCTTATCGCCTTGGGTCATTATGAGACCGTTTTTATTAACCGCTTCCACATAGGCTTTGTTGGTACTGTAAAGAACTACTTCATCCACTACACTAGCCAATGATCCACCAAAGAGGCTTCCCATGGCTCCGGCGCCAATAATTGCTACTTTCAAACTTCCCACCTCACTAAAATTATAAGTAATAACTTTGCTCAGAACACTTCCGCTATATCATCCATCTCCTTTATTATAATTTTTGACCTTATTTAAATTCTCACACAAGTCAATAAAAATAGATGTAGTCTGCGCAACATTTTAATCATAAATTTTTTTTAAATTTTTCAAAAGGAATAATGTTAAATAAAACCGAGGCTACGCCTCGGTCCTTATTTGTCTCGAATTACCCGAAACTTTCAATTTTTGATCAATGAAAAAACTGCATAAAATGCAGTTTTATTAATTGATAACTCTAGATCATATAAATTAATCAACTAGTTTTAAGTTCTCATGTTTCATATTATTCTTTTCATTGGTATAGAGACATTTCAACAATCCCATTTGATTTTTTATTGTAATATTTCGATATTGCTTATCGATAAGTCCTTGTTTTTTTAATGCATTAAGAGTTTTTGTTACGGTTACCCTGCAAACCCCTACTAAACCAGCCAGCTCCTGATCAGAAAAACTAACCGATAATTTAAGGCCATCTGCTGTTGATGTTCCAAAGTCTGCTGCAAGTTTTAAAAGTATGTGGATAATTCTTTGCTCTGCTTCCAAGAAAGACATATCTTGGATTTGAAAAGAGAGCATGCGTATTTTTCTTGTTAAGGACTGCAATAATGCTAAATATAAATCCTTATCCAATTGACTTAGCTTAACTAATTCCTCTTGTGTTAAAGCAATGATCTCTGAATTAATCATTGCGCAAGCACAACATGGTCTAGGAAGTTGATCGATTGCAGTAGTCTCTCCAAAAAAACCACCTTGTTCATGAATGGAGAGAATTTTTTCAGTTCCGTCTTCTTGAAGTATAAATACCTTCACACGGCCTGCTTTTACATAGTAAAAAGTATCACCGGAGTCATCTTGCATATAAATTGTTTCAGATGATCTATAGGATTTCACTTTGCCAATGTTATGAAGTTTAAATATACTTTCAAACTTTTCTTGACTTCCTTTAATCCAAGGGGAATTACCGTTGTAGTCATCAAACATTTGGTAACCTCCTTTACTATGCATGCTACTTCTTTGTGTTAATTACATTATGTCATCCAGTTAAAACTATGCTGCACTCCATTGTCAAAACCGTTTTATTCGCCCAAGGGTGTCCTCCATCATTAGGATTGACGCGAGACCCTGAGTCGGCTTTTTCAATGGGTCGCGGAGATGAGGCTCAATTAATACAGAATTTACTGTATTATATTTATTTTAACTGAATCTCTGTAAGAAACTATGTCTTATTTAGTACATAGTCTCATGTATTTATTAAAACTCAAATCTTATTCACTGTTTTCCAGAAACAAGAGTCGTAAATAATAATGCTTAATGTCGGGATCAAACCCACTTAATTCCGCTTAATCTAAAAGAAAAGAGACGTATCAAAGCTACAGTTTTACAATGTCCCCAGAACTAATCAACTTCTAATTAAAAATATTTAATGAAATTATTTCACCTCTACAATAACACACCCCAAAAAGAATGGATGTCCCGTTTGAGACATCCATTCTTTTTGGGGAATTTTCTTATGCACTACAGCACTTTCAGTCCCTTTATCTCTCTCCAAGCTTCACTTCTAGACAAGATTCAACCCTGGTATAGCATTCAAATCCCAAGGAGCAAAATCTTCCGCCAAATAGCGATAGTAACCCGCTGTAGCTATCATGGCTCCATTATCGGTACAAAGAATCGGAGGCGGATAGTTGAAACGTATTCCTCGATGGCTAGTTTCTCGTGTTAAGCGTTCTCTTAATAAGGTGTTCGCTGCAACCCCACCAGCAAGAACGAGTGTCTTCGCTTTCGTCTTTTCCAGGGCTAAGAGTGCTTTTCGAACAAGCACATCGACAACAGCCTCCTGAAAGGATGCTGCCAAATCAGGAGTGCTTAAGCTCTCTCCCTTCATTCGCGCTGAATTCAACGTATTCAGAACTGCTGACTTCATCCCACTGAAGCTAAAATCCAAGCTTCCAGGTTCAAGCATGGCTCTGGGGAATTCAAAAGCATGCGGATTTCCTTCTAAGGCCACTCTCTGAATTTGTGGACCCCCGGGATACCCTAAGCCCAAAGTCCTAGCAACCTTATCCAGAGCTTCACCCGCTGCATCATCTCGAGTCTGCCCCAGTACCTTATACTGTCCATGTCCTTCGAAATAGACCAGATGAGAATGTCCCCCAGAGACTAGCAAGGCGAGAAGTGGAAACTCTAAATCAGGTGTATGTAGAAAATTGGCATAGATATGCCCCTCTAGGTGATTCACTCCGATCAAGGGAATCCCAGCCGCATAAGCCATTGCTTTAGCCCCTGCTACCCCAACCAAAAGAGATCCCACTAAACCTGGTCCATAGGTCACGGCAATCCCAGAGAGTTCAGAAAAACCTATACCTGCTTCCTTTAGAGCCTGCTCCACCACGCTCCGTAAGTGAAGAATATGTTCACGCGAGGCAATTTCTGGGACGACGCCTCCGTACTTTTGATGTGTCTTGATTTGCGAAGATATGACATGGCTAAGAAGCTCACGGCCGTTTCGAAGTACGGCTGCCGAGGTTTCATCACAGCTTGTCTCAATTCCTAATAGGGTAACATCTAAATTTGCCACTGTTCAACCTCCCTTTGGGCAATATTGATTCTCTTCAAGGTCTAACCACATAATCAGGGCGTCTTCCCGATTATCAGAATAGTAACCCTTGCGTACACCCGCTGTTACGAAACCTAATCGTCCGTAAAGCCTCTGAGCAGGCATATTTGAGGCCCTTACTTCGAGAGTCATACGTTCCATGCCTTCCTTTGCCATCGTCTGGATAACCGATCGCATGAGAACTTCTCCCCTACGCTTACCCCGATAGGCTGGAGCGATCGCCACATTTGTGATATGCCCTTCTTCTAAGATGAACCACAATCCCATATAGCCTATAATCTCTTCATCAAGTTCGAGACAGAAATAGCGTGCATATTCATTATCCTTAAGCTCACTTATAAAGGCATGGGGAGACCAAGGGGAAGAGAAGGAAGCGTGCTCAATCTCTATAATCCTTTCCAGGTCACACTCTTGCATGGGGCGAACTCTCATCTCTCCCTCTTCGCCTCCTCTTTTTTAGCCCAATTCACTTCTGCTTCAGAAGCTCGGATATAGTAGGGCTCGACGAGGCCACCTTGTTGAGTTTTCTGCCATTCCCACCATACACTTTGAGCAGTATAGGCACCCCTTGGGAGCGCCAAATAGTCTGGGAGAAGAACCGCCTTCTCTCCTAAATGGTCTCTAATCATATCTGCATAGCGAGGGACTGCATCCCCAACAAATAAGACTGGTTGTTTAAGTCCCGCCAATTCATTGAGCCATCGTACAGGTTCACCAGCGAAGGGTTCCTTAACCCGAAGCGGCTTTTGTTCGGTTTCAGACCAACGGTACTGGGCTGTATACCATTCATTTTTCCGCGCATCGAGTATCGGAACAATCTCTGCAGAACGCCCATATCCTGCCCAAGCCAAGGCATCAAGAGAGAGTACCCCAATCAGTGGCAGCTCCAAAACCTGTGCCATTCCCTGAGCAGTGGCGATTCCAATTCGAATCCCAGTAAAGGAACCCGGGCCGCGAACGACTCCAATGAAATCTAAGTCCTTCAGTTTCCAAGCTGCTGCAACTAATACTTGGTCAAGCATTGGGATAATTCTCTCCGAATGCGTCTTTGTCGTATGTAAAAAGCCCTCAGCTACAAGGTTTCCGTCTTCAGCCAAGGCCAAGGCCGTTACTTTCGTTGTCGTATCAATCGTGAGATATTTCATATATTCCTCCTAGGAAGCTCCAGAACCGGCTAAGCATCAATTATAGACCTAATCGACTAAATACTCCTAAAGCCTTGAAGCGTTCCTCCCAAGCCTTAGAAGACGACTGAAAGGTGAGATTTCTTGGTTCCTCACCGCTGCCTTCAAGCCAGACTTCCAAACGGTCCTCTGGCAAATAGTCACGAGCAATCTCAGGCCACTCAATCAAGCAGATGCTATCTTCTTGAAAGGCATCTTCTACCCCGATCACTTCGACTTCTTCTGGATGTTTTAAACGATACAAATCCATGTGAATTAAGCGAATTGGAACACCCTGCGCAAATCCGGAATACTCTTGCATGAAGGTAAAGGTCGGGCTAGTCATCGGTTCCTCAATCCCTAAAGCTTCACCGATTCCTTTCGCTAAGACGGTCTTTCCCGCTCCCAAATCACCGATTAGGCAAATGATATCTCCACCCTTGAGAATCCTCCCAAGTTGCTTCCCTAAGTTTAACGTATCTACTGGACTTAAACTTTGAACCTGTTGGCTCATCGTCTCGAAATCCCCCTTGTACACCTATTGTTCACGAAGGCTGATTCACGCTTTATCTTTATTCTAACCCTATCATCACAGGAATAAAAGAACAGGGGGAGTTATCCGTATATTTCCGTTATGCTTTTTCCCCCGTTTGGTCCTTAATAATCTTTCCGCTAATGATTACGGTTTCTGGGCGAGCCTGCAAGGTAAAAGGATGCTCACTCCAGATTACGATATCTGCATCTTTCCCAACTTCCAGAGATCCTAGCCGCTGAGCTACTCCCAGTATTTCAGCCGGATTGATTGTGATGGCCTTTAGGGCTTCCTCTTCATCCATACCCGCCTTCATCGCCAAGGCAGCACAGAGAGGTAATTGCTCGATAGGAGTCACAGAATGATCCGTAATAATCGCAACTTTTACTCCTGCTCGGGCCAAAATTCCCGGGGTCTCAAACGATTTATCCTTCAATTCAACCTTCGCGCGATTCACTAAGCATGGTCCAACGACGGCTGGATAACCGTATTCCGCTAATTCTTCGGCAATCTTATGTCCTTCAGTACAATGCTCGATTACGAGATCCACCTTAAACTCTTGTGCAATCCGAATCGCCGTCATAATATCATCAGCACGGTGAGCATGTGCACGGAGGGGGATTTCTCGTTTAATAACACGAAGCAAGTTTTCCATTCCAAGATCCCGCTCAGGCATTTTCTCAGGATCTTCAATCCCCTGATCGAGCTTCTCTAGATACGTCTGAGCATCGACAAGCGTTTGACGCAAAAGAGAGGCTGTCGCCATACGAGTCATGGGCATCTTCTTTTGTTCTCCGTACACCGCTTTAGGATTTTCTCCAAAAGCGACCTTCAACCCTGCTGGTTCGCGAACGATCATTTTATCTACGATTTTGCCCGCCGTCTTTAGAACCACTCCTGTCCCACCGATTACATTCCCGCTTCCGGGTGTGGAAAAAACTGCGGTGACTCCCCCAAGACGTGCATCCCGAAAGCCCTCATCTTCCGGATTGATTCCATCAAGCGCACGAAGCTCTGGGGTCAAGGGATCTGTCATCTCATTAAGGTCATCGCCCTCGGATTGATAGATTTCTTCTCCAATCCCGACATGACAATGTGCATCGATAAATCCCGGCAGGACCCACTTTCCTTCCGCTTCGATGATCTGAGCATCGGCTGGAGCCTCAAGACTCTCTCCTAGTGCCTTAATCTTAGTTCCTTCAATTAAAATGCTTCCCATAAATTCTTGGCCTTTCATGGTCTTAATTCGACCATTATGAATAAAAAGGCTTGTATTTGCGTTCATGTTTGTCCTCCAGTTTAATCCTAATTTTATATAGAAACCTGAGCATTCACAGGGATGTCCTTCATTGATAGACTGACTCGCTCCCGAGCCGAGTCAATTCCAAGGACCCGAACCTTCACGATATCACCGACTGAAAGGACTTCAATCGGGTGCTTAATAAACTTGTCACTTACTTGCGAGATATGAACTAATCCATCATGTTTCACTCCGATGTCAATGAAGGCGCCAAAATCGACGATGTTTCTCACCGTTCCTTCGAGAATCATCCCTTCCTTCAGATCTTCAAGGTGAGTTACATCCTGACGCAATTTAGGCCGTGGCAAATCTTCACGTGGGTCCCGTCCTGGGCGTTGTAGTGCGGAGAGTATATCCTTAACCGTCGGAATTCCTGCTTCAAATTCCTGGGCTAATTCTTCGGGACTCATTACTGCTAGAGCCAAGCGCACATCCGTGGACCGATCTCGTAAATCGTTTAGCGCGAAACCTGCCTTACGCAAAATATTCTCTGCCAATTCATATGACTCTGGGTGAACCGGCGTATTCTCCAAAGGATTCGCACCCTCTGGAATCCGAATAAAGCCTGCGCATTGAATATAGGTCTGTTCACCTAGCCTGGGAACTTTCTTGAGTTGAGCCCGCTTCTGGAACTTTCCATGCTCTTCTCGGTAAGCGACAATATTCTTCGCAATGGTTGGCTTGAGCCCTGCGACATACTGAAGAAGTGAAGGAGAGGCTGTATTCAAATCCACTCCTACTGCATTCACTGCCGACTCAACCACTCCTTGTAAGGACCCTTCAAGCCGCTTGGGTTGGACATCATGTTGGTATTGTCCGACTCCTACTGCTTTTGGTTCAATCTTTACAAGCTCGGCGAGTGGATCTTGTAGTCTACGAGCGATTGAAACTGCACTCCGTAAAGATAAATCAAACTCTGGGAATTCTTCTCCAGCGAGTTTCGAAGCGGAATATACAGACGCTCCTGCTTCACTGACGATGACATACTCAGAAGCTAAGCCACTCTCTCGAATGAGCTCCGCTGTAACTTCCTCAGTTTCGCGGGATGCTGTACCATTCCCAATCGCAATCACATCGACCTGATATTTATCAATCTCTTCCCGAAGGATCCTTTTAGCCTCTTCTCGCTTATTCTGAGGAGGATGAGGATAAATAACACCAACGTGGTGAAGCTTTCCTGTATCATCCACGACTGCGAATTTGCACCCGGTCCGGAAACCTGGATCGAGTCCTAGTACGACTTTTCCCCGTACAGGTGGTTGAAGGAGAAGTTGCCGTAAATTAGCAGCGAAAACCTTAATTGCTTGTTCCTCTGCTTTTTCCATGAGTTCAGCTCGAACTTCACGTTCAATGGAGGGAGCAATTAAGCGTTTATAGGAGTCTTCTGCTGCGTTGGCTACGAGTGCAGAGGAGGGTCCTTGCTTTACAAACACTTGGTTAATCAAGGCGAGGACTTGCTCTGGTGGTACTTCAACCTTCACTGTCAGAAACTCCTCTTTTTCTCCTCGATTCAGAGCAAGAATTCGGTGCGGGGGAATTCTTCTTACGGGCTCCCGATAGTCATAATACATCTCATAAGGAGAACGTTCCTCCGCTTTCTTTCCTGCAGTAACTAGGTCGGCCAGTCGAAACGTTGCTTCCCGAATCCGTTTGCGCATCGTGGCATTATCAGAGATCATCTCCGCTATAATATCCGACGCTCCACTCAAGGCCTCTTCACTGTTTTCTACCCCAAGTTCTGGGTTAATATACTTTTTAGCCTCTTCTACGGGTTGACCCTTGGGATATTGTTCCATAATCCATAGTGCCAGTGGTTCTAGGCCCTTTTCTTTGGCCACAGTAGCCCGTGTCCGACGTTTCTGCTTATATGGACGGTAGAGATCTTCCACTTCTTGAAGAATCTTTGCCTTTTGGATTTGATTCGCAAGTTCTTCCGTTAATTTTCCTTGCTCATCAATCAGTCGAAGGACTTCCCCTTTACGTTGCTCTAAATTCCGTAAATACTCTAAACGCTCGACGATGCTACGTAGAGCATTTTCATCGAGTTCCCCAGTAGCCTCTTTACGATATCGAGCTATAAAAGGAATTGTATTCCCTGCATCGAGAAGTTGAATCGCTTCTTTTACTTGATTCGGACGTAAGCCGATTTCTTGTGCAATCTGTTGAGTAAATTCCAAAGGTTAATACCTCCTATGTAGGAAACTAACAAGTTCTCAATTTTTTATTATAACATCCTTTTCCTAAAAAGCTAAAGAAAGAAAATAGAGCAGGCCACTTTAAGCCTGCTCATCGACTACTCGGTTCTACTCATTAACTCTTCTTTTTCTACACGTTTAAGCTTATAGAGGTGCATCGAGGTGATAAGAAGCAATCCCCAAAGGACAAAGACATACCCTTTCTGTCCCCCGATATCATACCCAATTGCTCCAATCGTCGGTCCTAGCATTTGACCTAGAATATTGCTTGTCTGGGAAAAGCTCATGTACTGTGCGACTTCTCCTTCTTGGGCAAGTGAAGCGATATAGGGAGTATACACCGCCGCCATTAGCATCTCTGCTAGGGTCATTAACCCTAATAAAAGATAGTAGCGGATAGCTCCACCTGGGAAGAGCAGTAAGCCCCAAGCCAAGGCAGACAAAGCAATTGCTATTCGGAGAAGTTTGAAGAACGAGAAGTCCTGCGTACGATTTGTGATAAAAACCTGTCCGACGACCACTCCTGCAGTGTTGATGAGAAGGAGGTAAGATAACGTCCTTCCTTTATCCTGAAAGGCGTCATTCACGACTACTGTAAAGGATGAAAAGAGTTGGAGCTGAACCATCAAAAAAAACACACCAGTAGTCACGGCCCATAGAAGTTGTCGATCTCTCTTCAACAATTTAAAAGCCCTCAGTGGATTTTTCATTTGGTTTGTCAAAATTTCATGCTTTTTTAAAGTCCTTCCCGTCTCACGCATAAGAAGCACCGTAAAACCCGTGAGCAGATACGCGACTATCGTACCGAGAATTGCTAACTCACGATGCGTAAAAAAGAGTAAACTGCCGACAAGAGGGCCAAGCGCAAAGCCCAAGTTTGCCATCATCCTGAGGATAGCAAAAGCTTCACGGTGACGATCCCGAGGGATGACTTCAGTGACCATCGCCATGGCTGCAGGACGATAAAAGTTGGAAAGGATTAGAAATAAGACATATCCCGCATACACCCATATAAAATTCGAATTCAACATTAGAGTAAGCACTAAGCCTGAGCCTACGAGAGAAAAAAGCATAATAGGCTTTCGACCGTAATAATCAGCCAATACCCCTCCCCAGGAGGTGCTAAACAGTTGAAAAAATTGAGGGAGTGCTGTCATGAGAGTAACCACCCAAGTCGGGAAGCCGCCTTCTTGCTTAAGGTATATCAACATGAAGGGGATAAACATAGAGCGACCAAATCCCGTAAGAAAATCCCCGAAAACCCTTAGCCAAAAGTCCATAGGAAACCGCATTTTGTTTTGCCTCACTTTAACATCTGATGATTAGAACAAAAACTATAATTTCGGCAACCTAGGAAGCTTTTCCTCCCACTGAATAACATTTTTCACTGACTACTGCTTCTTCCTCATTAGCAGAGTTTATCTTAACTGAAGATTTTACTTGGCAATAATTTCAACCCGCTGTTCGAGTAAAACCCTTTGTGCCACCTCTAACACATCGGATAACACTGCTCCACCCGTCGCTAAACCACCCGCACCAGGTCCCTTCCAGAACAAATTTCCGACCAGATGTGTTCTTAAGGATAATCCATTATCCACACCAGAAACTTGACTTAAGACATCATTTACGGGGAGCCACTCCAAACCAACCTTGGCCTTTATCCGTTCAAGTCCCACGAAATCTAAAGCTTCAGGATAGAGCAAAGAAGCCTTAGCCACTAATTTGGGGACACACCCTATTTTCTTTTGTTCCTCGATTTCTTCAGCGCTCACATCCTGAATTCCTGTGATATCAACGTCTTCAACCCGGATATTTATGTCAAAACATTCACGGCAAAGAATGACGAGTTTACAGGCAGCATCAAGTCCACTGACATCCATCGTCGGATCACTCTCAGCATAACCCGCTCTTTGTGCATCCAACAGTGCCTCTTCATATCCTTTTCCGGATTCAGCCATTTGCGTAAGGATAAAATTCGTAGTTCCATTTAAAATCCCACGTAGTTCTTCGACTCGATCCCCCAAAAGCCCATGCTGAATCGTTCTGAGGATCGGAATACCACCGAGTACACTTCCCTCGTAAAGCAACCGGACACCCTTCTTATAGGCAATTTCCTGTAATTCAACACCGTGAATTGCCAGCAAAAGTTTGTTTGCAGTAACTACATGCTTACCATTCAGAAGAGCCTGCTTGACATAGGAATACGTGGGGTGCTCATTTCCCATAACTTCAACGATTACGTTAATGTCCGGGTCCTGAAGGATATCTCCAGAATTCTTTGTTAAGGTAATGCCTTCGATTTCCCGTTCTTTAGTTAAATCGCGGACCAAAGCTTTCGTGATCTGGAGATTTCTCCCTAGATCCAGAACAATTTTATCTGAATGAGACAGTATCCCTTTCACCAGCCCTTGACCCACTGTTCCAAAGCCTAATAGTCCGATACGCACCGATTTTTCTTGCATAAACTCTTCCTCCCCCATCCATCTATCCGTCAAACAAGGTGACGATTCTATCCCATGTGTTGATTCGGAAGAATAAGAAAAGCCCTTCCATTCCAAGGAAGAGCTCTAACGTCATATGATCGTTCACTCATCTTCCAGGAATAATCCTGCAGGAATTAGCACCTCTGCCAAATAGGCCGGTTGCTGGGTTTCATCGGGCCAGTCCCTCCACCACTCTGGATGAGAAATATTCAATTTCTAAAACTATTATATGACAGGGGACAAATTAATGTCAATAGTTGTAGGTAAGGTTGTCGCTGCAGTGATTGGCAATAAAACCTCAGCCCTAACCCCACCTGACGATACGTTCGTTAAGGTAATCCTTCCTCGGTGCTGTTGAAGAATCCGATGAACTATGGAAAGACCTAACCCCGTTCCTTTTTCCTTTGTTGTATAAAAGGGATTGAACATATTGGCTATCACCTCGGCAGAAATTCCTGGACCTTGATCTGTAATGGCAAAGCCCACCCCTTCTTCGTTCCGTATCCCCTCGATGATAATTCTACCTCTCGGATTTTCGCTCTCCTTCTGGGCCTCTAAAGCGTTTATCAGTAGATTGAGTATCACTTGTTTCATCTGATCCCTATCCACCTCGACTGTAATTCCCACGACATCAGTAATTCTCAGTTCAAGAACCAGCCCTGCCTCTTCAATCAAAGGCTTCACGGTATCTGAACCCTCTTGTAGTAGTTCACTCAGACGAACAACTTGCCAGTTAGGTTCTTTCGGACGTGCAAAGCTCAAGAACTCCGTCAGCAATCGATTCAGTCTGTTTGTTTCTTCTTGCAAGACACGGCAATATTCAGAAACCGCTTGATCCCCAGACTTTTCCCTAGCAAGGAGTTGGATAGTCACCCGAATGATTCCCAAAGGGTTTCTGATTTCATGGGCTAAGCCCGCACTCAGCTGGCCTAGGGCTGTTAATCGTTCACTACGGCGAATCTCCGCCTCGAGACGCTGGCGTTCTTGGGCTTCTACTTCTAACTTCCTAACTAAGTCTTCCTTTACATCGAGCGCTTTCTTCAGATTCTGAGTTGCCTTCCTCTCTTGATCCACCAGAAAGCCTGTAAACCATCCAAAACCATTAATAAGAAGGATCTCTACCCACTGGGTATATTTCGCTTCTGTACTCATGGACATTTGATAGTCTGCCATAAACGGGAGAAACAAAACAGTGATAATTAATCCACTTCCGATTCCGCCAAAAGGTCCGAAGCGTATGGCAGCATAAATAACCGGAATATAGTAGCCAAACTGGAGAAGTAAATGGTAATCGACTGAATAGTGATAACTCGTATAGTGAATCCCTGTTAGCACAGAAATAAGCCCACTAATAATAAGTAAATCAAGGATAGTTCTTAACGGAAGCTTTCGTAACCCAAGATTCTTCGGCACGATCAATCCCTCCTGCTTTTTTGCCGGTCAATTCCGTGCTTCTCCAATCGGTAGAGAAAAGCATGCCGAGATAAGCCAAGGAGTTGTGCCGCATGCGTTTGATTCCCTTCCGCACGCTCTAAAGCTTGCTCCAGAAGAGATTTTTCCAATTCCTCTAGAGATATTCCTTCGGAAGGTAAGTTCAGCGGTTGATTTGCCCCTCCACGCTTCTCTTGCCTTAGCAAATCAGGTACCCACTCTACTCCAATCTCTTGATCTGGGCAAATAATAACCATTCGCTCCACAATATTTTGAAGTTCACGGACATTCCCGGGCCATTCGTAGCAAATAAACCTCTCTATGACCTCATCGCTAAATTTTTTCAGCGTCCCTGTGGGACTTAACTTCTGAAGAAAATGCTGAACTAAAAGCGGAATATCTTCTATCCTTTCCCTTAAAGGAGGAAGGTTAATTGGGAATACGCTCAGACGATAGTATAAATCTTCGCGGAAGCGCCCCTCCTTAGTTTCTGTCAAAAGATCTTTATTCGTTGCCGCGATAATTCGAACATCCACCTTAAGTGTCTTTACTCCGCCAACCCTTTCAAACGTACGTTCTTGGAGTACTCTTAACATCTTGGCCTGCACCCCAGGAGAGAGCTCACCGATTTCATCTAGGAAGAGCGTGCCACCATCAGCTAACTCAAAACGCCCTGCTTTACGGGCATGTGCTCCTGTAAAAGCTCCTTTCTCATGTCCAAACAGTTCGCTCTCCATAAGTGACTCAGGAAGGGCGGCACAATTCACCCGGATTAAGGGGCCTTCCCGGCGAGTGCTAGATGAATATATAGCATGTGCGACGAGTTCTTTGCCCGTACCCGACTCCCCTTGGAGAAGGACAGTCGCCGAGGTCGGAGCAACTCTTTCCACCAAGTTTAACACGGATTTCATGGGAGCACTGCGCCCTACCATTTGCTCCCATCCATGTTGCTCAGTGACTTCCTGCTTCAGATAGTTCACTTGTTGTCGCAGTGTCCTCAGTTCAAAGGCCTTGTCGACTGCCATAAGCAGTTCATCGATATCAAAAGGCTTCATGATATAGTCATAAGCTCCAAGTTTCATAGCCTCAACAGCCGTGGCCGTACTTCCATGGGCGGTCATCATAATAACCTGTAGCTCTGGAACTATGGTTTTGACTTCTCTTAAAACTTCAATTCCATCCATCTTCGGCATTTTTAAATCGAGCAAAATCAAATCAGGACGATCTTCTTGGATAGAATTAAGTGCCTCCTGCCCATTTTCAGCAGTTATTACCTCATAACCTACTTCCGAAAGCGCCTTGTCCAAGGCCCATCTCATATTCGCTTCATCATCAGCTATAAGAATTCTCTTCATATATCTCCACGTACCTTTCATATCAAGTGATTCTTAGCTTCAGATGGAGTTTGCCTAAGAGGAATACTTACTCCATCTGAAGCTAAGAATCACTTATCCAGGATTTAGCGCCACTTATCTCCCTCTTAAGAAGCGGGAGTCTTAGTGGCGATTAGTCATCGGACAAATGTACGAAATGAGGCAAGATTGTAGGTTTTCCTACAGTTATTCTTACATAAGAACCTGCAACCTACACTTAATAACTCTATAATCCTGTTAAATTCACAGCAAATCTCTGAATAAGTCAATAATATCCTTTTGGTATGTTTCTTGCAATTAAATATAGTGTCAATTCGCCGTCAATTTCTAGTAGGGTAAACTTGGAAGGGAAGTGTCAGTATGAAAGATAGTGAGACAAAAAAAGAAAGGTTTACTCCAAAACTGATGAGTAAAACCTTTCTTTATCTTATAGCTGGCACGGTGACTATTGGGCTAATAATCATCACTTATCTGTTATTAAATTAAAGGCTTTGGTTTAAGCTACCACTCCGAAAACCTTCTAGATCAAGCGTAACGTAAGTGAATCCAAGCTCTTTGAGCTTCCCTACAAGGGCCTCAGAATCGGCTTCTATGAGCTTAGAAAAATCTGCTTTGGGAACTTCCAAACGTGCTATGTCCTGATGATGTCTAACTCTCAAATTTCTGAACCCTAGCTCATTTAAGTATGTCTCTGCCTTTTCGACACGCTGTAGTTTTTCGATTGTTATTTCCTCGCCATAAGGGAAACGTGAGGAGAGGCAGGGACTTGAGGGTTTGTCCCATGTTGAGAGCCCCATTTCCTTTGAAAGCAGACGAATTTCATCTTTACTTAAGCCCGCTTCCTGTAACGGACTTCGGACACCCAATGCTCTAGCAGCCTGCATTCCCGGTCGATAATCTTTTAAATCATCCGCATTACTTCCATCGACTACCCATTGAATCTCCTTTTCTCGAGCGATACTTAGAAGCTTTGAAAACAATTCGTTTTTGCAATGAAAACAGCGATTTTTGGGATTAGAAACAAACTCCGCCTTCGCTAATTCCTCAGTCTTTATGACTTGATGTTTAGCCCCGATGACCTTAACCTGATTCATAGCGGTAGTGTAGTCTGATGTAGGCATAGTTTCAGATGAGCCAATAATAGCGAGGCATCTTTCACCTAAGACTTCATGTGCAACCTTTAAAAGAAAGGTGCTGTCAACTCCGCCAGAAAAAGCTACGATGACCGATTCCATTTCACGTATGATTTGTTTTAAATGATTCAGTTTAGATTCCATACTTAACCCCTCCGAATGTATCGAAATGTCCTCCGACTATTCCAATCTTAATACTTGGATTATAGATTATTTACTGAATCCTTTCAAGGCATCTGCACTTGTGGATCTTCTGTAATTGTATATGATTATCTGATCTCTATAAACCACAACTTGGAAATTAATCCTCCTATATAATCCTATCAAGAAAAACAAAGATATTCAATTATATTTATCTCAAACAACCGTATATGCCCGATTATATCTGTTGCAAATACTTACTCATTAGATTATCATATACGATAAGATTTTGATATCTGGTTGATTCCAACAATTAAATATCTGACAACTCTTATCAAGAGTGGCGGAGGGACTGGCCCGATGAAGCCCGGCAACCTGCATTATGCGAGGTGCTAATTCCAGAGAACCTTGTTCGAAGATAAGAGGACGTGAAGTAAAACCACGACCTCTTTTTGAGGTCGTTTTCATTTTCTTGGGAAGTTTCACTAAGGTTAAATTAATCAGAAGCGAGTTTTTCCTCGCATTTCTCAACACGAAAAAATATTGAACTGAATATCTGCTCTTATCCAGAGTGGCGGAGGGACTGGCCCGATGATGCTCGGCAACCAGCGATTAAAGCATGGTGCTAATTCCTGTAGGATGACAATCCTAACAGATGAGAGAAAACAAACCTCTTTTCTGTCTGAAGAGAGGTTTGTTTTTATATCTTCAAGCTTATCAAGGAGGAAATAGAATTGAACATTTTAACTGAACTTGCACAAATCGGAAATCGTATAGACCCCAAGGGGGCGATCAGCTTTCCAATCTACAATTCATCAACCTTTGCTCATCCAGGTTTAGGTGAAAGTACTGGGTTTGACTATTCCCGTACCGCCAACCCAACACGTCAAGTGCTTGAAGATGCCATTGCTCGCTTAGAAGAAGGAACAAAAGGTTATGCTTTTTCCTCGGGCATGGGAGCCATAACCACCATTCTAAGCTTATTTTCCCAAGGGGATCATCTCATCGTCACAGAGGATCTTTATGGCGGAACCTATCGCATCCTGAACGAAGTATTCAACCGCTTCGGACTACAGGTGAGCTTTGTCGATACCAGCAACCTTGAAGAGATTGAAAGGCAAATTCTCCCGAACACAAAAGCCATTTTTTCTGAAACTCCGACGAACCCCTTAATGAAGATTGCAGATCTTTATGGAATTGCTTCCCTGGCCCATTCACACGGACTCTTGAATATTGTGGACAACACGTTTCTTACCCCGTTTTTTCAAAAACCACTTAACTTAGGCGCAGATATTGTAATCCACAGTGGCACGAAGTATTTGGGAGGACATAATGACATCATTGCTGGCCTTGTGGTCGTAAAAGGCGAGGAATTAACCACACGCTTTGCGAGATTGCAAAATTCTCTAGGAGCTATACTGGGTCCCCAAGATTCTTGGTTAATGATCAGAGGCCTAAAAACTTTAGCACTGCGCATGAAGGCTCAAGAGGAAAACGCCAAGCAAATTGCCCAATGGTTAGTTAATCATCCCTCTGTAACAGACGTATACTACCCCGGTCTCGAGACCCACCCTGGATACTGTACTCAGTTGGCGCAAGCCTCCGGGTTTGGCGCCATGCTTTCTTTTCGAGTGACAGATGCCACCTTAATTCCGCAGGTTCTGAAATCCCTCCAGATTATTTCCTATGCCGAAAGTCTTGGCGGTGTTGAATCCTTAATCACTTACCCGTCCACCCAAACTCATGCAGATATTCCACAGGAAGTCCGCGAGCGACTTGGGGTGGATGACCGCCTCCTGCGCTTATCGGTTGGAATTGAGGGGGTTGAAGATTTAATTATCGACTTAGAGCAATCTTTAAAACGAGAGAATTATAATGAAACAACAAGGTTTTAATACCCGATTATTACACGATGCGGCAGACCGTGATCCCTTCATAGGTGCTGTAAGTACCCCCATCTATCAAGTGATCCATGATTTTGAAGCTTTATTGTAATCGATAAAATCAATGGACAGCCAGAATCCGGCTGTCCTTACTACTTGTGAGGTAAACTTTAGTTTGCCTATTAAGTTATAAGATTTATTTCAAATACTCGGGAAGTTCGTTCATAATATTCGTGGGTTTATTTTCGTAAAGGATAGCTTTGGTAACAATATAGTCGGCAACCTTTTCTAGTCGTATGGAATGCTTAATCTGATCTAAGGCCCCAGGTATCCCCTCAATACTCTTGCGGCGTGTTTCATAATCAGCAGTGAGTCCCATGAAAGAACCCTGTTGTTTGGAGATGGCTTCTTTAATGTCTTCTTCGGTGACTTCGGGTGAAATCTTTTCGGCGATGGCATTGAGAAGCAGGTTCTTTTTAACCGTTGTTTCAGCCTGGGGGCGGACTTCTTTTCTGAGATCGTCCATTGTGCGGCCAGAAGATTTCATGTAGTTTTCCATGACTTGCGGTCCCATCTGCATGCGGATCTGATTAATCTCGATCATGATCTGCTGCTCTATGATCTCTTCTTGAAGGGTAAAGGGATTTGCTTCTAGGAGTTGTTTCATCACGGCTTCTTTTTTGTGGATATGCGTTTTTTCTTGGGCCATCGCCTTGAAAGAGCTACGAATCTCTTCTGTTAGCGCTTCGATGGAATTAAAGGGGAGCTTTTCGAGCAGTTTTGCGTCATCGTTTTCAGCACCATGCTGCTTGCGCAGGCCGGCCAACTGCTGTGCCATGTCGTCTTCAGTGACAATAACCGGTGTATAAGTGGCCTCCAACCCTTCAAACTGTTTCAGCTCGAATTCGGGTTCAAGGCCAACACGGACTTCGACGATGCAGGGCTGCCCCAGTGCCATAGTCTTTGGCATGACCTTTGGGAACGTGATGGGATGAAGCCCCAATTCCTTAATTGCGCTCATATAATAGGAAGGCATAAGACTTTCTAACGCCTTGCCTGCTATTTTCTCCAGCTCAGGATATTGTCCCAACCGCACCTCGTTACTCAGGAACGCGGGCGCTGATTTTTTATCTTTTGCCGCCGTGGCTTTATGGTACTCTTCCATTAATGCTTTTTCAAAGGTCTTTGCATCGATGTTGATCTCAAAGATCGCCTCGTCTTTGCTGGCTTTGAGCAGTGTGGCAGACATAGTTCTCCTCCTTGTTTCTTAGTATCCCTGAAATATGGGATATACCATAGGGCTAACCCAAATGCAGTCTTCAGGCTTTACATGAATTATATAATAGATATAAGGGGAAAAAAACCTTTATTACTATTTGTACTGGAGCGAATCGTAAAACTTACTTTATTATTAGATTTTTTATTGCTTGGCTTTATCTATATAAGTGGGATGTAAACACTTGCCGGGCATCATGGCTAATAAATCCTGTCGGGCAAATATGGCAGCAAGCCTTGCAGCGGTTGCAGCTATCAGTTTGGCTACCTTCAACCAGTCCGACCCGAAGGTTTTTCCCTTTACCCAAAAACACCAACTGGTTCTTGCCAATTTTCCTGCATATTCTAACGCAAAGCCCGCACAGAATACACCCCACATTGATTTCCTTTTGAGAACCCGAATTATTGCTTTCCTCTGATTGACTAATCAATGAAAACAATAATTCTCCAGCTTCTTGCTTTAAAAAAGGTCCTCTTTTCAGTAAAAGCTGAGCTGCCCGAGCCTGCAACTTTGATATACGCGTACTCCTGGTCCGGATCCGTAATCCTTCTTCAGCTAGCATCAGACAAGCATGTTGCACCTTCCAGGCATCGCCCTCGTGTACTTCCAATATACAAAGACCGCAGCTCCCATAAGATTCCAGTCTTAAGTTATAACACATAGAAGGCAAAATTATGTTTCTTTCTTTTAAAGCATGTAGCAAGGGGATATTACGTCGCACATGCACATTTTGCTCATCTACGACTATTTCTACGAATTCTTCCACATGAATTCCTCCGAAGTGATCTTTATGCAATCAAAGGGGCAGGTCTCATAGCATGCCCAGCACTTGGTGCAGAGCTGTCGATCTACTACATACCGTTCCTGGCCCGATCTTATTTTTACTGCACCGCTGGGGCAAACCAGATAACAAGCCTTGCAATCTCTACAAGAGGTTAAATTAATCTCAAAATCGATAAGGGGTTTGCAATGAACTGCCGGGCAACAACCCCTTAGATGCGCCTGGTATTCAATATAAAAGTCCTTTAAGGTAGTCAAAACTGGATTAACAGCTGTCTGGCCCAGACCGCACAAAGCTGAGTCCGCTATAGCTCTGCTAAGCTCCTCGATCTCTTCTAAAATTCCCTCCTGAGCCTTGCCGATACATAGCTCCATCAGAAGAGACTCCAGCTCTGGTAATCCATCCCGACAGAATACACACTTTCCACAGGATTCATGAGCCATAAAATGTATCATATGCCGAGCCATGTCGACCATGCAGCTATTAGTCCCCAGGGCCACTAAGCCCCCCGAGCCCATGATTGCACCAGTAGCAGCCACGCTTTCGTAATCAAGACTAAAATCACTATAAGGGACAATCCCTCCAGAGGGACCGCCAATATGTAAAGCTTTGACCGATTGCTTTGAAGCGCCTCCGATTTCTTCCACA
The DNA here is from genome assembly GCF_055378975.1 of Desulfitobacterium elongatum. Taxonomy (NCBI): domain Bacteria; kingdom Bacillati; phylum Bacillota; class Clostridia; order Eubacteriales; family Desulfitobacteriaceae; genus Desulfitobacterium; species Desulfitobacterium elongatum. The sequence goes on from NZ_AP038772.1 coordinate 3,697,981, forward strand.
AGAACATGGGTATTCATGCCTAGTGGTACCTCAATGAACCCCATGCGTTCGACAGCACCAGCCAGGCAAAAGATTTTGGTACCCGGACTTTTCGAGGTGCCCAACTCCCGGAAGGCATCAACACCGTTTAGCACAATCCAGGGAATATTCGCCAAGGTCTCGACATTATTGATAAGGGTGGGATGGTTTTTTAGGCCTTGGACAGCTGGATAAGGGGGGCGACGCCTTGGCTCTCCTCGCTTGTTCTCCATTACTTGCAGCATAGCTATTTCTTCACCACAAACGAAGGCACCGGCGCTTTCCACAACACCAATTTCCAGGCTAAAGCTCGAGCCCATGATATTTCTACCCAACAATCCTACTTTGCGGGCACTGGAAATAGCATTGCGTAAAGTCTGAACGGCCAGTGGATATTCATGGCGTACGAAGATATAACCTTGGGAGGCTCCTATGGCATAGGCAGCAATAATCAAACCCTCCAACACACTATGGGGATCGCTTTCCAGCAATGCCCGGTCCATATAAGCGCCCGGATCACCCTCATCAGCATTTGCCACCACAATGCGCATGGGGTCAGGACTACGGGATGTGATATTCCATTTTTCACCTGTAGAAAAACCGGCCCCGCCTCGACCACGAAGTCCTGATGCCTCAACCATATCAATTATGCTGCTCGGCTTGAGTTTGAAAAGGGCCCTTTCCAGCGCGTGATAACCGCCCATAGCTGCATACTCAGTTATATTTTGCGGATCTATCAGACCACAGCGGCCACTAATACGACGTACCTGAGGATAAAAAAATTCTTTAAAACTGGAATTCACTAACTTGATTAACTCGAGATCATGAATGCCGTGCAAAACTCCGATTTGACGTTCTTGAGCTATTGCCCAAAGGTGGTGCGCCGGGGGAGGGTTTCCCTGTGCTGTTGTGATGATACTCCACACTGATTGTCTATCCACTCGTCCATAAAAGTGATGCCTGCCCTCAGGAGTTCTAATATCTACCAGGGGTTCAGCATAACAGGCACCCAGACAACCCACACTTACAACACGAGCCTTATTTTCCCAATCCCGCCCAACCAGAGTTTGGGTGATAGACTGCGCCCCCGCAACGCGGCCGCAGGTAGCCATACCAATGCTGATTCTTGATATCTTCGGGAATAGAGACAGTCGTCCTTCCTCTGTCAGACTATGCAAGGGAATTCGGACATCGAAATCTATTGGTTTAAAAGGATTCTCAAACGGTTTCTTTTTTTCTTTGATTTCTTCCAGAACTGATGCAGCTACCTGGTACTTCCGACGGGCGGGGACATGAAATTGGCTCATAACTTTTTCCTCAAATCATCAAGCAACAATGGCACCTGGTAAGACTTTATTCTGTTCTTAATTTCCTCGTCCTGGATAATTACCGGCGCCTGACTGCATGCTCCTACACAATAGACCTGTTCTAAAGTGACAAGGCCGTCCGGTGAAGTGTCGCTGCCATCTAAATTTAGCACTTCGACAAAACGGTTATTGATGAGGGACGCCCCTCGGGCATAGCAAGCAGTTCCATAACAGATACGAATCCGATGTTTACCAGCTGGTCTGGTGCGGTAGGAGTCAAAAAAACTCACCAGACCATGAATCTGAGATTCTGGAATTCCGGTGCGTTCTGCCAGCTCAAGCAATAAATCTCTAGGGATAAAACCATTCTCTGCCTGTATCTTATTTAAGATATTAACAACCTGTCTTTCATTCGCGGGCAGCTGATCCCACAGTTGATCTATATATTCGGACATTTGTCCCCCCCCCCTCATCGAAGGCGAAAGCGCAACTATTATTTACGCCCCCCCTCATAAAGAGGGGGGGTATAATGAATATACCGCGTATTAGGGTAAAAAACTTCTGGTTTAATAAATTTGATTAGGGAACAAACAGCACTTTTCTTGGGTCGGTCATCTTTTTTGCCAGTTCTTCTACTGGTCCAAATTCAATAACGGATGCCTGGCAATGGTGTACGCAACTTGGTTTTTTACCAGAAGCTACTCTATCACCGCACAAATCACAAAGTTGCGTAGGGATGGGAACATAGGTTAATTCCCATTTGTCTTCAGTATCCTTTAGTTTAAAAGGGCCATTTTTAGCTAATTTAATGCCAAATTTGCCTTTAGGAAGATTTAACTCTTTTTTGCAGGCGACTTCACAGCTATGACAACCCGTGCAATATTCATAGTCAATTAATAAACCATTACGTGACATATTTCTTTACCTCCTTTTTTTACGCTTTGTAAATCTTACAAATAGTGTTCTTTATCGGAGCACCATATCCGGTGGGGCCAGTTGTACATTGGGTTGTAAGGTTGTTGATGTTGGATTCGAATGCACCATAGAGGGTAGGTTCTGCTGCTTCTCTTTCCGGGAACCACCAGCCATGTTCACCATGAATAACTCTGGGGTCCCAACCCGGATCAAGTACAGCTACCTGTTTGCATTTCCCGCCGTTATTTTCAATCCATACCCAGTCTCCCTCTTTAATGCCATATTTTGCAGCAGTATCGGGGTGCATGGTTACTCTGGGATCCGGATGGAATTCCCGCATGGTTGCACTCTGACGATGTTCGGAATGGAAGAATTCCCACGACCGTGATCCAGCAGTTAGAACTAACGGATATTCCTTCATCATTTGTGGAGTAGAAACCGGACTGTAAACCGGTTCCATATGGTATGGAAGCGGATCTAGGCCCCATTCAACAAAGATATCCTGGTAAAGATTAACCAATCCGGTATCAGTGTTAAATCCAGGCTCTCCGTCAGGGCGGAGTATCCCTTTTTCATATTTTTTATAATTAACTTCCGGCCAAATAACAACTTTTTCTTCCAATTCTTTGAAGGTAACACCGGCTGGTCTTAAGGCCCAGTCAATCATATCTTCAACTGTATCCCATGGGAACGCTTCTGGATTTAGGCGTTTGCCGAGATCTAAAACGATCTCTTCATCGGTCTTACAGTCTTCATATTGAGTAACCTTGGAAATTGATCTTAACGGTGTCCACCAGTTTCTTAAGCTGTCACGCTCTACGCTCATTGCAGCTGGCAGAACCAGGTCAGCAAAGGCTACCGCAGAAGGAGTTAAAACAGGATCAACACATACAACAAAGGGCACTTTCTTCATGGCTTTGAAGACACGGTGTGATTCTGCTGAGGTGTTTACAAAGGTGTTGGTAGATTCCATCCAGTACATCTTAACAGGATACGGCTTGCCAGTTTCAATCGCCTCTAAGACCGAGTCGCCACGGGACGTTACAGCCAGTCCAAATTTAAGTAATGGATATTCAGCAACACCAATGCGCTTCGCCCGCATTTCTTCTGACAATTCTGCAAGGCCCCAGTCAGACGCTACGTGAGCAAGACGGTCTACACCGAATGCCGACCGAATAATATGGTTTCCGCCCGAAACATCGAGATTGCCGGTAATAGCTACTAGGGCGCAAATGGAGTTAGCAACCGAAACGCCTGCTCTCTGAGTATCTATTGCCAACCCCCATTGAATCGATGCTGGTTTAGCTTTAGCAAACAGCCGTGCTGCCCCCGCTATTTTTTCCGCGGGAACCCAGCTGATTTCTTCTGCTTTGTCCAGGGGATATTGTTTAACCCGTTCAGCTAGTTCCTCAAATCCATAAGTCCATTTTTCAACAAATTCTTTATCATAGAGTTCTTCTTCGATAATAACATTGAGCATAGCCAGACCAACGGCAGCATCAGTACCAGGGCGCAACTGCAGCCAATAATCAGCTCTGGAAGCAAACCATGTCAGGTAGGGGTCTACCACGATGATTTTTGTCCCCATCTTCATCATGTCAACAATCCAGTGGCCCAGGAATCCGTCACCATTACTGATAATCGGGTTATTACCCCAGATTATTACAACTTCCGGGAGTTTCCATTCGGGATTAGCATAACGGCGTTCGTCCATCTGAGACGCATCAATAATAAAGAAATCCCCAATCATGGTTCCCATAGCAGCGGCACGGGGCAGGTAGCAGGAGTCACCAGCCAGAAATCCCATGGAAAAGTTAGGGCTTTTAAAAGCGGAATAAGTCAATTTCGGTACGATTGACCAAGTATTACGTCCGGTTCCTATGGCAGTTACGATAGACTCAGGTCCATAATCCCTCCAAATGTCACGAACTTTTTCTTCGATAATATCATAGGCTTTATCCCAGGTAATCCGCTCCCATTTGTTCTCTCCGCGTTCACCAATCCGCTTCATTGGCCATTTAACACGTTTGGGATCGTTGACCAGTTCCGGCATGCTCAAACACCGCATGCACAGTCTGCCAAAATTATATTGGCTTTCTGGGTCTCCTTCTACCTTAACGAGTTCATTTCCTTTGGTGTAATAAAGGACTGCGCAGCCATCATGACAACCCGGAGCTGTCCAGGCACATGTACGGGTTACTGTCAGATCGCCTTCCTGCCACTGTACTTTTTTACTATCACTACCCATGAGTGCATATACCCCCTTATAATTTTTTAACACTTATTACTAAACTAATAACCAAAATCCATAACTTTATCGCAACTATATACGATTGGATAATGCAGCAATAACCTAAACCAGGGTCTCATGCGCATATTAGGCTGAGGATCTCCTTTATCAATGAAATCGGCTATTCTTACTTATTATTTTTAGGAACGTCTGCTTTGCATCTGCGGCACTTTTCAAGGGTCGGTGGATTAAACATCCCACATGAAGGGCACTTTACATTTTTGGTCGCATAGTCACTTAGACTGTAATTCACAAATTTGTTTGTAGTGTCTTTTTCCGATTTGAAACCGTCGTCCTTGCTCATAACCGCTCTACCTCCTTATAGCTTTAATCTTCAACACAAAAAGCAAAAACCGAAAACCCCAACCCATCGCTATTTCGGTCAGATAATGAACCAATAGCCTTAAGATGGGCTCATGCGCACATTTCCCTGGTTGTCATTCCCCCCTTCACATGTCATTTCGTTGGTTTGATGTTCAAAATAAGTTAATTGCAATAAGCACGCCAATAATCGTTTCCCTAACAAATAAAATTTTCAAGGCTATTCTAAGCTATTTCTAGGTAGGTAATGAATTGGACTGAAATTGACCCGGTAGGTATATTTTGTTTTTTTAGGAATATCTCGGGAATTCCCTGGGAATTTATACAATTATTTTCATTCGTATTTTCCAGTGTTAATATCGTACTGATCTAGCATTACCTATAGAAAGAACTGGCCTCTTTTATTAAGACCAGTTCTTTCAAAAAACTACTTGTTCTCGGTTTTTTCTTTTTCGGCTGATTCTTTTGGTATTTCCGTCCCACATTTTCTGCACTTCGGTAATGTGGACGGATTAAACATACCACATTTAGAACACTTAACATTTTTAGCTACGCCTGATGGTCTAAAACACATAATACTTACCTCCTGATTATTTGGTTTTTTTGTCTGCACGAATAACTAAATTCATGCTACTATTTGATAATTGCAAAACATATACCAGGAAGTAATAATTAAGTAAAAACATTAAAAAGCCCGGATGTTTCGGGCTTTTTAGTGTTTTATATATTCGTTGTGTCGGAAGACGTTGCTTGGTGAGTGCCAAAAAGAAACTTTATTGGTAATCTCCTGATCTTCTTTCAACTCTTCTTAATCAAACTACTTCTAGTATAATTCTCCTATTTCACCAATAGAGAATTCGGATATTAATCAATTTATCCTAGTAAAAAATATCATATTCCTTTAATTTTCTATATATCGTCGACTTGCTTATACCTAGCATACAAGCAGCGAGAATTACATTTCCTTTCGCTGTTTTAAGGGCTTTTGTTATAGCACTTTTTTCGATGTCAGTTAAAGATTGAATTTTGTCCATTTCTTCGATGTATTCATTGTTAACTGCTTCAACTGATGTTTGAAAATTATCCATAGAAATAAACTTTTCCGGGAGGTCGTGAACATAAATTATTTCCTCAGAATTAATTACCGCATGAACTATGGTATTTTCCATTTCCCTTACATTTCCAGGCCAAGCGTAAGTGTTAATTATATCTAATACACTCGGACTGATCTTTGGAATCTTTTTGCCCATTTTCCTAGAATATTTCTTTATAAAATAGTTAGCCAATAGTTCTTTATCTCTATTTCTATCACGTAGTGGAGGGATGGCAATCGTTAAAACAGATAGACGATAATACAAGTCTTCTCGGAAACGCTTTTCCTTAACCATACTACTAAGATTCTGATTAGTGGCGGCAATAACCTTGAAATCTACTTTTTTTGAACGCCGTGCTCCAATGCGCATCACTTGCTTGTCTTCTAAAACCCTAAGAAGAACTGCCTGAAGCTCAAAGGGCATGTCACCAATTTCATCCAGAAATAATGTGCCACCTTCCGCCAGTTCTATCTTACCCGGCCTTCCGCTGCGATCCGCGCCTGTGAAACTTCCACCCTCATATCCGAACAATTCACTTTCAATGAGTTCTCTGGGTAATGCTGCACAATTTACTGCTATAAATGGTCCATCGGAGCAATACTCATTATGAATAGACTGAGCAAAAAGTTCCTTGCCTGTCCCACTTTCACCATTTAAAAGAATATTTTCCGAAGCTTTTGAATAATACTGGCCTTTTTTTATAGCCTTTTTAATGGCATCACTTTCACCAATAATATTTTCAAAAGTAAATCGAGCCACTGCCCCGGCGCGGTTGGCAGTCATCGCATTTATCTTGCCTACCGAATTAATTCTCAGCAGCGCCCCGTCAAACTCCTGTGTATTGTCGTCCATAACCGATTGAACATTTATTAGATAGTTCTTATCAATTTGATCAATGTGTATTGTTTCCTCAATGTTACCCGACTCGCCTTTTGCTGCCATTGCCATAAGCATAGAGTCTCTTTCCAGAAAATTTTGAATATTACTATGACAGACTTCGTCTTCTGACAGTCTAAATATTTTTCTACCTTCTTCATTGCTATAAACAATTGTGCCATTCTGATCGATAGTAATGATACCTTCATCAATTAAAGTCAATGTAGCTTCCAGGGTCTTATTAGCCACCTTTAGACTTGCAAAGCTCTTTTGCAATCTAAGCTGCGATTCCACAGCCGTACTGATTGCTGTAATAAGAGCAAGCGTATTCGCACAATATTTCTGATAGAGTTCCTTCCATGGTTCATTGTCCAATACCTGGGCTAAAACAATGGTTGCAATAACGTCTCCATTCTCATCGTTTATACAAGCCGCTGAGGCTACGATGTTTTCCAAGCCTATGCAGAAGTTCTCAACACCAAATAATGTAAACGGACGCTTATAATATAAGCTCATTGAATGGGCTGTTGTGCCAATGAGTGACTCGTCCCATATCATTCCAATTAAAGAAGCGTCAACCGGCAGGGTTAACACTTCGCCTTCGTGTAATAAAAATATGCCTCTATTATCAGCTAGATATAGCCCGTAGGAATTAGAGATAGCCAGGTTCTTGAAAGTATTTATTAATGGTGTGGTGATTTTTATCAAAGTACGATTCTCATCCTGTACATTTACAAAAGTTTCTTTTTTTAAACTACGGCCCAGTAAGGATTGATAAGGATCAGCACCCATTTTGCGGCTCCTAATCCAAGAAGCAGCAATCTCCGGATCCATATAGGGACATTCACGCGGATCATAGTTTTTATCAACTAGGAACTTCTTCTTACATTCCACTATCCCTTCCCAGCGTTCCCGATCCATAATGCGGTAATTCTCAATGGAAAATAGACCATTGTTTAGTACTAAGCTTTGCGGGTCCGTTTTCTTTGTACCCACTCGAATCCTCCTTTACCACACCATTATAATTTTGGCCATATCTCCTATTTTCTTTATTATGCTTGAATCCCAGATCATACCAATACATCTATTATATAGGAAAAGCAATCAATAAAAAACCTTTTTTCACAATATTCGAAAGGAATCAGTCCTTTAAGTAATAATAATAATTTTAACTATCAATGAAATACGCATCGCGGGTTGATACTTAATGATTAACCAAAATAAGGCACGCCAGTCTTTGCTCGCGTGCCTTTAGTTATAATCAATCTTACTTCTATTTATGACCCGGACTATAGTTTTTCATAACATCAGTCCACTTCGCTTGATCCTCTAAGCCCAATCGCCAAATAGCGACCCAATCTATGCACTAATTTGAATTACGTTAGCCCAATCCGGCGCAGTCCCGTCTCCCGACAAAACGACAATGACTTTCATTCCGCGTGGCGGACGTTCAGGCCATGATGTATGTCCGTCAGTAATAACAATTCCAAATTGAGGCAAAGGCTTTAATCTTGCTGCGGCTTCTAAACCAACCCCCATGTCTGTTCCCCCACCACCAGTAAGTTGGATTTGTTCCGGGCGAAACACCTGACGGCAGAATTGAACGGTCTGATCCACAGCTAAAACCCGGATCCCTTCCTTTTGTCCCAAAGACTTAAGTATTCCGGATATTTCGGCAAGGGCCTGAGAAAGCATTTTCTCTGATATACTGGCACTGGTGTCCGCCACAACGGCCACTGAAGGTACAGGACACCGCATGGACGGAAAAATAACATCTCCCTTTCCAACCTGTCCCTGGCGACGCGAGGGACGACGGTAGGTATAATCCGTTGCCCCAGTTGTATCAGCAGCAGCATATCGGATAGCTGCAGCAAGCTGTTTGCGCCAGTCCACTTTCGGATGAAGCTTTTCTTCTGCCCATCGAGCCAAATGACCAGGAACACGGCCTTGACCTCTGGCCTGTTCTCTTATTTGATTGGCAACCTCCCGGCGGATTAACTCCCCTTCCGTTTGACTGAGACCGGATGAAGACCCTTTCTTTGGTGGTGCATCCTCCCAGGGCGCCTTTTGACCGGTTGCACAAGAGCCGCATCGGCCAGAACCAGGCTGTGAAGGCTCGACTTCATCCTGCTTTTGATTAGCAGAACCCTTTTGCTCTTTATCTTTTTCCTCAAGTGAATCAGGATCGTTGCTTTCTCCTTCTTGGGGGTTGGAAGAGTTTTTCTGATCAGTGGCTTGTGGTGTCTTGTCCGTTTCCTTATCTGCTGGTGAATCAGACGGTGTATTATTCCGAGTTTGACCGTCCGAAGACTTCTGTTCCTGGCTCTCCAGGGCAACATAGTATTCCTCTGCCAAGAGGTTTTCCGGTTGTCCGATCGCTTCAGGAGTTATCGGTTCAATCGGAAATTTAACCCCTTCACGGATAAGGTCATCATTAATTTCCGCGTCGGCAGCAATATTGCTAAAGCGAGGATTAAAGTCCTTCATTCTTTCAGCGTGATTGCGAAGAAGATGACAAATTTCATTATAAAGAACCACTGCGATAGCTTCCACTGACCACTTAGCTAAAACGGTTGGATCGTAGTAGAGTCTCCAATACATATCGACCGCCATCGTTCCCATACCAGGCTTTGGCACTGGTTGGAGAGCCCATGCAGCAGAAGCCAAGTAAGGACGTTCTTTCGCTAGGCGTAGACGGGCTGCCTGTAGCTCTTGCGGGAGAGTCACGCCATTAACACCTCCAAGCATTTTAATGCTTCAATGGTTTCGATGATTCCGGACGTTTCACCCGCTGGAAAGGTATCGGTTAAAAAAATATCTTTATCCACCCTAATCTTTTTTGTTTCTTCTGTCTGCTTTTTTATGGGTTCTGGAAGCTTCGAAAACTCCATATTGCCTACAGAAAAAGGAAAGTGGGTAGGAAAAAAATAAGTGTACCGGTAATTACGATAGCGCGGCAGAAAGACTGTATAACGACAAATATGCGCTAAAATGACCAGCTTCAAATTGTAAAGCTGGTCATTTTTAATATTATTCGTCAATATCAGATAGAACACATAATGCTCCATCAGCTTTGTCAGTATATTCCTGAGCCCCACGTATTGCGATTTCTCTCACAGCGCCCATATGTGAAGCGCCTGGTACTCTGAAGAATCTTTTATCAAGCTTTTCTATTGGAACTTCAACAGGCTTTTCCAGTTGAGGGACCCATTCATATGGTACTCTGTAGGCTCTGTAAATCATGTTAAGATTGAAGCTTTCAGAGCCTTTATAAGGATTGATATACTCCCACACGATTTCGTAATAGGGTGTAACTTCAAAAACACGTCCATCTGATCCTTCTGTTATCAATGTATTTCCATTTGGAAGTCTTTGAGCGCTACTCACAAATGGGCTGTAGAAACGAGATGAGTCTACAGGGAACACGAAACCGGCTTCGTTTGGAGTATACTGCCACACTATTTCCAATGTAATCGGATCTATCTCAAGTACTCTTGAGTAATCTCTTCTGGCATTTTGTCTTCCTGTTGGGGAATTTGGATTTGGAAGGCCATAACCTGCCCATCCGCCATTGTCAAATATTAATATGTTTCCTTCACCTGGCAGTCCTTTTGGAATAAGATGCACGTGGTGCTGACCTATAATCCATCCGAGCTTTTTAAGCTCTTCGCTAGTATCGAAGTTCGGTCCTAATTTCCAAACGATTTTACCCGTTTTCTTGTCTATAATAGCCATAATATTGGCTTCTCTGGCATCCCATATGATGTTGTCAGGGTGGAAGCGTTCATCGCCAGAGTCATACCATTTATTTTGTCCAAGTGTAGACATTGAATTGATATGAAGCCAATCACCCATTCCGCCGCCAGCGGGTCTCATGTTTGGATCGCGGTATAGTATGTTTTTCGCTGCTTCATCAAAACCAAGCTCGGTGAAATGCTCGTTGGCATTCCATTCCCAGACTATTTTCCCATCCCAGGTTACTTCGATTATTTTATCATCTAAAAGAAGCTTTTCTGAGATTTTTTTATTTATAACATTTGCATGGCAGAGGATCAAAGTGTTTCCCTTGTCTACCAAAGGATCCTGACCTGGTACGTAGTATCCTACCGGATTTCCTTCTCTCTGGAAATCGTGGTGCTGTCTTGCCATCCACTGAGGAGTTTCGCCTTGATCCTCAATATATTCCAATTGATTAAACTTCCATACTATATTTCCGTCCCAGTCAACCTGAATAAGGTCAAGCATATCCTGCATTCCATACTTACTATTTCTTTCGCCGGTGCTGCCGATTACATGGCCACCTGGCAAAATCTTGTTTGGAAAACCTCTTAAGCCTTTCCAATGCTGAACCTCTTTTCCACTCATATCTATAAGAACTGCTCCTACGCCTTCTATCGGAAAAATCGTGTAACCGCTCCAGGCTTTTTCAGGATTATATATTGTGACTCCTGTCGGATAAATTGTGGAATAGCCCATCTCTTTACGTACCTCCAGCTATTGTATTTTTTACATTAAATTATTTCAAGGCTTTTTCATAATAGGAATTGTCTGCCCATTTTGTTGTATCAAAGGAATTAGTTATTAATTTTTCATCAAGCAGGAACTTCTGTGCTTCTTCAAGTTTTTTGATTGACTCCTGAGTGATTCCTACTGTGAATAGGTCAAAATTTGGAGCTTCCTTACCATATTGAGCTTTTACAGATTCCAGATCCAATCCGGATTTTTTCAAAACATTATAGCTGTCTTCAGGATTATTCTTAAAATAGTCTTTTGCTCTGAGCAGTGCTTTATTTATAGCCACAGGCACTTCTGGATTAGCCTTTACGTAACTGTCCACTCCTACAAAAACCATTTGTGCGGTAATTTCCGGATAGTTTCTTGTTGTATCGATTGCTTTTGCCACCTTTTTGGTTGTTGTCAGCAATAATGAACCTTGCTCTGTCTGAACCAGAGCGTCTATATTTCCGCTAATCAGCGCTGATTCAGCATCTGTAGTAACATTAATCAATTCCACATCTTTATTTGAAAGTCCATTTTTAGCCAAAATTTCAATTAAGTTTTTGTGCATGTAGGTTCCTTTTGTAAATCCGATCTTCTTGCCCTTCAAGTCTTTAACAGAAGTAATCGTTGAATCATTTTTAACTAGGATCTGAGAATAAAATTTGTTTTCTGTTATTCCAAGTAAATCTATGGCTATCCCTTTGGATTTTAAAACTATACCAGGGAAATCTGCATAGATGGCAACGTCAATTTTGCTTCCTGCCAGAGCTTCATTAACTGCAGGACCTGCCGCTGCAAAAGGAGTATATTCAACTTTATAGCCGACTTTATTTAACTCTTCATCAAAAAATTTTTTTTCCTGTGCCAGGCCAGCCAGACCGCCCATGAAATTTGCAGCCCCTGGATATCCGAGCTTAACAACCTTTGTTTCTGCGGAAGTAGCTGGTGATGTCGTTGCCGGGCTGCTCTTGCTGCATCCTAGAACTGAAAGAGCGACTATTCCTAATAATACTAGTCCTAAAACCCTTTTTTTCATAAAAAACCCTCCATTAAATCATATATTCTGGTATCATATCAACCTCTTTAAAGAAATGTTTGAATATCTTTTTCTTGATACGAGCAAATTCCAGTGTGGATCTGTCTCTTGGTCTAGACATTTCAACAGGTACAATATCTGCAATTCTGCCTGGTCTTGAGGACATTACTACCACTCTGTCTGCAAGATATATAGCCTCATCAATATCGTGTGTCACCAGTATCATGGTCGTTTTTTCTTTTTCCCATATTCTCAGAACTTCCTGCTGCATTTGGATTCTTGTTAAAGCGTCCAGTGCCCCGAACGGTTCATCAAGCAAAAGTATTTTAGGGCTGTTAACCAATCCTCTTGCAATTGCCGCACGCTGAGACATGCCTCCAGATAGCTGGTGTGGATAGGCCTCCTTGAAATCTTTCAATTGTACCAATTCTAGGTGTTCCAGAGTTACCCTGTCTCTTTCTTCTTTAGACAACTTGCTTAAACCTAAAGCTACGTTATCTTTTATTGTCAGCCATGGGAACAATCTGTGCTCCTGAAATACCATTCCTCTATCAATATCAGGTTCTTTTATTATTTTGTCATCAAGTTTTACATAGCCTGTATCGCTTTGTAGAAGACCTGCTATTATTTTCAGCAAAGTACTTTTGCCGCATCCGCTGTGACCTACTATAGAAATAAATTCGCCCTGCCTGATTTCCAAATTGATGTCGTTTAATATATTTACTTTCTCTTTGTTCACAATAAAAGATTTATTTAAATCTTTTATAACAAAATTACTTGTACTCACTGACTTTTCCTCCTTTCCTTATCTTTTCTGATCCCAGGGCGTTATTAGTTTGGAAACTCTTACTAATATCTGATCCATTAAAATGCCTATTATTGCAATGACCAGCATGCCAACGATGACTACTTCAGGCTGCATCAAGCTTCTTGCATCGTTAATTCTGTACCCCACACCTGAACTTGCCGCGATCAGTTCTGCCGCAACAACGATCATCCAGGAAAATCCCAAGGCCAGTTTAAGTCCGACAAAGATTGAAGGTATTGCTGATGGAAAATATACTTTTCTGAACATATCCCATTTGCTTAGCTTTAGCATTCTGCCAACTTCGATATATCCTTGTGGAATCTGTTTTATGCCGTTTATGGTGTTAACCAGTACCGGGAAAAAAGCACCTATTACTATGATGATAACTTTTGATTCTTCACCTATGCCGAACCACAATATGATCAGCGGGATCCAGGCCATCATCGGTATTTGCCGTATTCCACTGAACGTCAGAGAGAAAAAGTTGCTTACTGATTTTGAAATTCCCATCGCGACTCCAAGAATTACTCCCAGTACAGAGGCTATTGCAAAACCTTTCAATACTCTGATTAAGCTTTTTGTGACATCGTCAACCAGCTGCCCGGATTGCACTTGTTCTACCAGTGATTTCCCTACTGTGTTAATTGAAGGCAATATTGCCGATGGAAACATTTGATTCTTAGTAACATACCACCATGCTAACAATATAATTAGCGGCAAACTTATGTAATTTATCATAGTACATATTTGCCTTAGCACTTCGTTGTTTCTTCTATCTGTCTTTTTTCTATCCGTCTGCAGAGTTACTAAATTATTCAAATTTATTTCCTCCAGCTTCTATATCTTAGTATTCCTACTTGTATTATCGTTTTTATGATTATAACTATTCCTATATGTATTGTCAACCATTTTTTATCAATGACTCAATTCCATTCGCTACAAAGTTTTGGGGTATTTATTGTGCTATAGACTGTCAAACCTCAGGCAATCTCAAAGTATACTTTACTAGAAAAGAAGAAGCACCCAATGATGCAAAATTAAATCGTCATCAGGGTGCTTCTTCCTTTTTTACATTAAGTTCCTATTTCACCATCTATAACTCCATCTATCGTTACAATAATTTGATTAGGTATGCAAACGATAGTTTTGTACGAGTTCTCTATCCTCCTGTGTCTGAGCAAATGGCATTTGGACAAATCTTCCTGTTCATTTCAAGCAATCTTACTCTTCCGTTTTTCACCTCAATATAATTTTCGCCACTCATATTGCATTAGTTTTTAAATAATACTTTCTCCGAATCATCCTACTCATATGAAACGTAGCGCATCCTGTAAATCCAATTTAATCGTACGCCATGCCGGGTAAATCATAGCTGCTAACCCCACCACAAGAGAGCCTAGGATTAGAGCTGTCCCTAATCCAAGATGCGGAGCGAACGGTATCGAATTTTGCACTAAAAGTGGCCCCAAGAGGAGTGGAACAAATATCCCTACACCATACCCAAGGATACTTCCGCCGGTACTGACAATGAATGCTTCTCGACTAAGAAGAGATAAGATGTGTTTTTGCCGAAAGCCTATCGCCCTAAGTACACCGAGTTCTCGAGCACGATCATTGACATTCCCCGCCAGGGTAACGATGATGACTAAGGCCCCAATTAAACCCATAGCCAAGGAAATAGACCAGGAAAAGCTTGAAAATCTTTCCACGCTTTCTTTAGAACCTTGGACAAGTTGAGTGACTTCGGTGACATTGGCTTCCGGTAGAACTGGGGTCAATTGAGAAACGGTTTTTCCTGAATCCGAAGAATTAATTTCTATCAGGGACCACTCTGTGTTTATTCCAGTAAGCGCTCGAGCAGTCTTTATAGTCGTAAAGACTCCGTTATCCTCTGATCCCCCGGTTTCCACCATGACTCCTACGACTTGATATTTGTCCAGACCGAAATCCATTTTATCCCCGCGCTGGAGACCTGACTTTGAAGCTAACTGAGAACCAATTACGACTTGATTATCCTTAGGAATTTCCCCGTCAATCTTCCACCACGGTTTAATTCTAAGCTCTTGATTGAAATCAAGTCCAATAATCATATAACGTTTCGAAGAAACGTCTATGGAACCGATGACCTTAGGAGCGACTGTAACGGTTGATCCCAAAGTTTTCGAAACGGTATCAAGCACATTGGAATTCAGTTTCTTAACCTCATAATCAACCCCCGAGACGGAGAGACCGCCGTAACTTAAATTTAAATGCTCCGATTGGGGACTGATGACTACATTTGCTCCATACTGACTTAATTTGTTCTGTAGTTCATCTTTCATTCCTAAAGCGAGAACATTTAATGCGGTAATCGTACTGACAACCAAGAAGAACGTTAAGAGAAGAAATACCGTTTTACCCGTTCTTCGACGTAAGTTTTGAAGTGCAATATGCGTAAGAGTCATAACTACCTCCAAATTAGAAGTAACGTAGGGCTTCCACTGGATCTAATTTCGTTGCTGACCAGGCGGGGTAAATACTAGCGAGAAGACTCACAACCAATGCCGCACCTACAGAATAAAGTGCCAACATAGGTTGCCAAGGTACTTGAACTGTCATCTGTGCGATGAGAGGACCAAACTTCATGGCTAACCCCATCCCAAGTCCGAATCCAATCAGTCCTCCAATCAGGCTGACAAAGCTAACCTCGAGGAAGAGCATTTGAATAATGTGTTGTTTTCTAAAACCAATCGCCCGTAACACTCCGATGTCACGGGTTCGTTCTTTAACAGAAGAAATCATCGACATGGCGACCACAAACCCGCTCGTTATGAGTAAGATGACCGAAATAACGATGGCAAATAGGCTAAATCGCTGAACCGTATCATCCCTGGACTGTAGAGTCGCTTGCAAGGCCGTCACTTTGACGTCCGGTAGTTTCTCTCTTAGTTGACGCGTTACCTCTTCGATAGGACAGGTATAACAAAAGGCGGCCGCTTCAATCAAACTAATCGCCGTGGGCTTATTCTCAACCTTTTGTAAGGTAGTTAAGTCCATAAAGATCGCTTGGTCATTTTCAATCGAGCCTGTCGGTTGAATGATCCCACGGACTTGAAAGTCCTGCCCTTTGATTTGAACGTGTTGCTGAGGGCTTAAATTTAAGACTCGTGCCACATCACTTCCTAACAAAATCTCATTGGCTGCTGGCATCTGCCCTTTTTCTAAACCGTTAATTTTCCACCATTTTTTAAGTCGAAGCTCTTGGGTGAAATCTACTCCGACAAGCAGTGCCCTTTTTCCCTGAATGTCTGCATCCGCCAATAACTTCGGGGATATTGTGGCAAGGGTTTCTTTATTCTGTATAGTTTTCATCTGAGGAATCATTGCCATATCAAGTTCCTTACCCTGACTCGTCCCTACTGTTACTCCTCCAAACGATAACGTCTCTCCGGTTTCCGGTAAAAGGAGGATATTGGATCCGAATTGGTCTAGCTTATCTGCAACATCCTTTTCCATGGACTTTGTCGTAGTATAGAGAAAAACGCTTGTAGCAACTCCAATCATGATACTTAAGATTAAGAGGAGCGAGCGAGTCTTCCGTCTTCTAACATTTTCATACGAAATGTGCGATAACCTCATGATGCACCACCGACGATGAGCTCTGGTTTCGTATCAATTATACCGTCTCGAATATAAACCGAGCGGGATACATAGGCCAGGTTCTCCAAATTGTGAGTAACCATGATAATTGTTTGTCCATCCCTGTTCAAGGCTTGGAAAAGTTCAAGGATTTCCTTCGCTGTATTCGAATCAAGACTTCCGGTAGGTTCATCAGCAAAAAGAATCGCGGGTTCATTAACAATCGCCCGAGCGATAGCTACCCTGTTTTGTTCTCCACCCGAGAGTTGATTAGGTAAGCGCATTGACTTTTTGCCAAGTCCTACTTTTTCAAGCACGTTTTGAGCCATTTCTTTCTGCTCTTTTTCAGAATACTTGGTTATGGCTAGTGGTAACATGACATTTTCCAAGGCCGTTAAATAGGGTATTAACTGATATTGCTGAAATACGAAGCCGACATATTCATGACGAAAATCAGCTCGACGTTCATCATCCAATCCATAAATCGATATATCATCAATAAGAACTTCGCCCTCAGTTGGCGGGTTTAAAGCTCCGATGACACTGAGTAAAGTGCTTTTTCCGGAACCTGAAGGACCAAGCAATGCTAGGAACTGCCCTTCGGAAACTTCCAAATTAATATTTCTCAAGGCGTTGACTGCCCCTTCTCCCCCCTGATACGTTTTCGAGACGTTAACCACCTTAATAAGACTCATCATTTTCCTCCTATAGTAAAGGTTGAAGTTGAGAAACTAATTTGCCTTAGTCATATCATTCGCAGTCGAGGTATCATAATCTCTTGGTTTCCAATTCTTTAACTCTGCTTCCTCGATAAAGATTTTATCAGAAGACTTGTCTACTGTATAGCCGAGCTCATGAGGAGGATACTTCGGACATCCACCACTCAAACCGGTAAGATCCGCCAATGCCCAACGAGTATTGCAGACATCACAAACGAGGATATCCCCTTCAATGTGGAATTTACGTGAATAACAGGGTTCGCAAAAACTCACCGCGACTGTAACTCGTCCCGCGGGTGTCAAATAGGCCATTATAGGTAGTCCCTTTTGCCCGTTTCCAATATTCAGATTCGGGTCATACATAGCATAAAGAATGGAGTTTTTCTTTAAATCTTCTAGGGACAGGCTAACTCGACCCTTCTCTATATTCGGATTAACCTCTGTCATTTCAATTTTTTTGTTCTCATAGTTCATGCTTTTCCCTATAGAATACTTATCGTCAAAACCTGGAATTGCCTCCCTAGTGGAAAGTACGATGCCTGCAATCCCGAGGACAAGTATTCCTATGAACACACTTAAGACAATCTTTTTGCGTTTCTGACGCTTGATATACCCCGCCTCAATCCGAGCTTTTTTCTCGTCGAGCTTTGCCATGACTTCACCCCCAAAAGCTAGTATAGTGGTGCGACTTGTTTGAGTATGTCGAGACTGTTACCTCCTCCGATAGCAACCCACATTACACGCTTCCCACTTTGCCAGTAATAGTGGTCTTGCCCCATTCCGGTAACAAATTTATAGTCCTTGCCATCAAGCTTGACTGTTTTATAGTCTTTAAAAGCGGAAGTCTTAGGCATTTTCTCATCCATTGCCCGGTACATCTGAGTGGCATCCTGTTCATTCTTACCTTCAGAGTACCAGAGAGTCATTTGGGAATTGCCATTTCCTTGATAGCTCACCACAAATGCAGCTGCAAGAGTAATATCGAGACCATGTAAATGGCTTACAGAGGAAATCGCTTCTTGTCCCCCAATAGCTTCTGTTCGGGTCATCCCCGCAAGTTTTTTAGGAAAGAGCTTCTCATCAATCGATACGGTTTGACTGGTTGAAGGGGTTGCTGATTGCTGCTCTTTCACGGAGGCTTTAGGAGGCATCCCTGATGAGCGATCTCCCTTTAAAGCAGCTGACATAGTATAAGCGGCCATTCCTACACTTAAGAGAACAGCAGCAATGAGTATTAGACGTAACAACTTTCGTTCCATTCGCATCCTCCTCTTAGGACTTGACCTGAAGGGATTTTTTAAGGATTTCGAGTTCTTCACCCAGTTTTTTCTGTCGGGTTCCTAGCCGCCAGATGTACCCGAAAATAAGAATCCAAATGAAGGAGTAGGCTACAAAAAGAAAGAATAAACGATCCATCATCTCACCTCATTGTTTCTTTAAGAGCAGTAATCTCTGCTCTCAGCGTTTCTATTTTTGAACTTTTAAGCATAAGCAGCAGATAGAGTAGTGTGAATGCTAAAAGACTCACATAAAAGGCTACCTTCATATCTGGAGCTAGCGCTAAACCACTTCCCGAGATGATAGCTCCGGGATGCATCGTTCTCCACCAACGAATGGAGAAAAATACGATGGGAACATCCATAAAAGCCAGAATCCCAAAAACAGCGGCATAACGAGAACGTTTATCGTCCTCACTCAGGGATGAGCGAATTTTAATATAGGCAATATACAAGAACCACATAATTAAAGTCGTTGTTAGGCGAGGATCCCAAGTCCACCAGGTTTGCCAAATGGGTTTGGCCCATATTGGTCCCGTAAAGAGAACAATCGCAGTAAAAATCACTCCAATTTCTGCGGAGGAATACGCGTAAATATCCCATTTCTTTTCCCGGGTTTTGAGATAAAGAATGCTCGACAAAAAAACAACGAAGAAAGCAAGCATGCCTAACCATGCGGAGGCTACATGAAAATAGAAAATACGTTGAATGTCTCCCATTGTCTTTTCCGTGGGGGCGTACACTAAAGCAAGGTATAAAGCCAAAAATAGTGTCATAAAGGTTACCCAGGCTAATATCTTCTCTCCATAATGATTCATCACTTGTTTCATTCGTTCACACCTCCAGTAGGTGGTCAAATAATAGTGCAGGCAATACAGTAAAGATTACGGCGTAGGTGCCCAGCAGTTTCAGGAAAATCCCAATGTTTGTGGGTACTAATTCAAAAGCCCCCCTGGTCACGAGTGTCGAACTGAGCAATACCGGCATAATCATGGGTAACATCAGTAAGGGAAGTAACATTTCACTGACCCGAGTTCCTGCCGCCAACGCGGAAAGAAAAGTCCCTACGGCCATAAAGCAGTAAGTTCCCAAGGCCAGAACCACGACGAGTAGCCATAAATGTGGTGGAACTGGGTAGTTAAGCATGATGAAAAATAAAGGGACTATAACAATCTCAACTACGACCATCAGTAAGAGATTCATAATCAATTTGGCAAAATAGATTGTGCTTCGGCTCGCTGGTGTTTGCATGAGACCATAGATGCAATCATTTTGTAATTCTACCGCAAACGAGCGGTTTAAGGCTAATATTCCAGCAAACGTCAATGTGACCCAGATTATCCCAGGCAAGACCTTACCTGTTTCCGCTCGATCCAGATCAAGGGCGAAGCCAAAGGCCGCAACAACTAACAAGGAGAAAACTAACATTGAACTTAAAACCTCTTTAGTTCGGAGTTCTCCTTTTAGTTCTTTCCAAAGAAGAGTCTTTAAGTGTACGAATTTCATGCTACTCCTCCCACATGTTCCAAGTAGGTCTTACGGAAATCTACCCGATTAACCTCTCTGGAATTGCAGTGGTAGACAATCTTACCACCGACAAGGATTAGACTCTGATTGCTTTGTTCCAGGCCTTGATCAAAATCATGTGTGATTAAAAAAACCGTTTGTTTATTCTGCGATAATTGAGTCAATACGTTATTAAGAATTTGCTTAGCCCTTTCATCTAGTCCAGTATAAGGTTCGTCGAGCAGAAGAATGGAAGGATTATGAATAAGCGAGCGCGCAATACTTAAACGTTGTTGCATACCGCGTGAAAAAGTACTTACGAGATCATTTGCAACATTCGTCAAGCCCACTCTCTCAAGTAAATCACTTGCTCGTGCCTTAGGGTAAGGTACTTGATACATCCTTCCATAGAATTCAAGGTTTTCCTGTGAAGTAAGATTATTGTATAGAAAGGAGTTATGGGAAATAACTCCGATTTTCGATCGTAAATTTTCGGCGTGTTCTTGCGCATCTTGGCCATCTATCCATAACTTACCTCCTGAGGGTTTACTGAGGAGTGCTAGAATTTTTAAGGTGGTACTTTTCCCTGCCCCATTTGGACCAAAACACGTAACAAACTCTCCATCGTGAATTTCTAAATCAATCCCTTTTAAGATTTCCTTTGTACCAATCTTTTGGGTCAGCCCCTCTGCTAAAATCATCTTTTCACCTCCATCAAGATGGCGCTTAGCCATCGGTCAAATCTTTAAGCCTTATTTTAACTTGTAAAAGCAATTCCTTTTTCTGTCTACGCAAATCCTGATACTTTTCCTCAGAAATTTTTCCTGACGCGAATTCTGAATCCAGTGAATGTATTTCTAAGAGCAACGTATCATTCAAACGTTTGAGTTTCAGAAATGTTTCTTCTTCATCAACTGCTTCCGTCTCTGCGCTGTCCAACGACTGAATACTTACTGTCTTTTTTTCTTGAAGCGTATTTCTACGTATTCTACCTATGAGGACAATACAGGCAATTCCCAAACCAAGCATGATAAAGAGGTAAACAGCCCACAGATGAGGGTTTGTATAGACAAGAGGTTCTGAGTTAAAAAGAGCAATATGAGACTGAGGATGTCCAGGTACAGCATAGCCAGATGCTATGCGATTAGCCGTAGAGGCAGTGTCTGCTCCCTGATTAATCGTATACGTCAAAGATTGGCCTTGAGTAAGATTCTGTACGGAGTACTCTTGATATACTGTGCCTTTGATTTCAATGGTTTCACCCGGCTGTAATTTATCGGACGAGATTGTAAGAGACTGTGGCGAGACAATAAGTAAGCTCGATGTAGTATAAACGACCTTCTTCGTAAGAGTCACCGGTAGGTTCTCCGCTGGTATTGTATAAGACATAACGAGGGTAGTACTCCCTGGAGCGAGGGGTTTATAAACAAGGACTCCGTCTTTTACAATACGATATTCCTCATCCGCTAAGGCATCTATAGCTAAGTCTGTAAATCCCTGAGGCAGAGAGAAAAGCCAGCCTTTCTTACTCGTATCTGAGGCATCTGAAGTTGTGCCAATATAGGGTTGATTGCTTGAATTTGTTAGGCTTAGAATTTCTCGAATGCCGACACCCTTCTCAAGTGATTGCTGTACATAATGATCTTGTGAAATACTTATTGGTTCAGTACTAGCAGGCTGTGCTTGCACTTTTAGGTTAGGCATCAAAATAAACATAACGAATAGGGTCAGAAGAAAAAAGGACTTTCTCATGGTGTCCGCCCTTTCACTATTAATTCTGGCGTTCTCCGCATTCGTGACAGAACTCCTGATCCGCTTTAAGTAGTGGTGTACCACAGCGAAAGCAGGTAGACGAAGGGATAGGTTGCTCATTCTTATTCATGGCTTGCAATTCACGTTCGATTTCAGCTTCAATATCTTGACGATTATATTTTGAGAGAGTTAAGTCTTCTTTGGCGAGAACATTTGCTTCCTCTGCCTTAAAAACATCGACAGCAATTTGAGCATAATTGTTTTTCAACGCTTGATAATCTTCTGTTGAAAGCTTGTTCATGTGATAATCAAATTCAATCTCACCTAACGTACCTAGAATCAAATCCTTTTGATTAATAGATTCTGGAGACTGCTCTCCGCCAAGAGCTATTATAGACTGGGGTCTTCGAATGAAGGGAAAAGCAATGAGTAGAATCGTTAACAGCATAAGAAGGGTACTAAAGAGGATATTCAAATTCTTTTCCTCCTCTCTATATATATTTCTTAATTTCTTGATCAAGCTTCTCTTCAAACTCTGGGTCGATAGGCTGGGTATCCTCGTGCTGCTCCACTTCCTGATTTGGGATAACCCATTTTTCTAAGCCCAAGTAAACAAGCGCTCCACCACCAACGATGAGGACAAAGGGGGCCAACCAGACCGTCCAGTTGAACCCTTTCTTCGGAGGTGCGGCCAGAACTTTATCCCCATAGACCTGAGCGAGATAGGTATAAGTTTGTTCCTTGTTCATTCCATCTTGAAACATTTTCTCACGAATTACATTCCTTAATTGCTCAGCTGCCGCGTTTTCACAGGAAGGAAGCGTCATCATACAACCATCGAGCACACAGACTATTCCTTCCTCGACATCAATAGGGATCTCTTTAGTTTGCTCTTCTTCAGCCTTGACCGATAAAGGAGAAAACACACCCAACGCGACAAGTACAAAGGTCAGCGTAGAAATTCTAAAAAAGGACTTTTTCACGAAGCCTGTCCCCCTTCCCCTAAGATGCGAGGTGAAGGATGAGAAGCATTACTTAAGTACTTTGACCCTGCTTGACTCCCACGGCCAGGCCAAAGTGCAAAAATTGCACCAAGAACAAGAATATACCCCCCAATCCACAGCCAAGCCGTCAAAGGATTTACGAAAAATTTAAACGTTGTCGTCCCATCTTTTTCCCAGGTCGAAAGAATAACATACAAGTCTTCCTTAAGCGTGGAACGAAGTCCAACTTCAGTTGATGGCTGTTCTGAGGTTGCATAGAATACCTTCTGAGGTTCAATTCTACCAAGGAACTTACCACTTTTTTTATCTGAAACTAAAAGGTTGGCATACACGATATCTTTAGTGCCATTTTGTCTCTCATCTAACCCCTGGTAAGATAATCGGTAATTCCCAATCTCCACACTTTCGCCGATTCTTACTGCTTTGGTGAGATTAAGAGCTGCACTGTTAGAGCCAATAATGCCGATCAGCATAATAACGAGACCGAGATGAATGATATATCCTCCGTGGCGACGACGATTGCGAAACAGTAAGCGGATAAACGCTAAAGGGTACGATTCTTTGGTGAGACGATGACGCACTTTTGTACCACGGATAAATTCAAGAAGAATAGTAGATGCGGTAAAAAACGCGATGGCGTATCCGAGCATAGGGTATATATCTCGTTCACCGTTAGTAAATAAGATGACAACGACGAGTAGTGCTCCCAAAGCAGGCCAAAGGAAGTTATCGATTAAGTTTCGCCAAGCGGCTTTACGCCAGGCGATAAGCGGGCAAATACCCATCAGGAGGAATAGGGCAATCCCTAAAGGTGCAACCACTGAGTTAAAGAAGGGAATGCCTACCGAAACTTTGACCCCTCTAACTGCTTCGGAAACCAAAGGAAATATCGTTCCAAAAAACACGGCGAAAGCAATTCCGACAAGGACTAAGTTGTTAATTAAAAAGCTACTTTCTTTCGAAAGAAAGGACTCAAAGGTGTGATCCTGTGTAAGCAAATCCTGACGGTAAATGATAAGGGCGAATGCTAAGAATAACATGAGCAGTGTAAAGACAAGGAAATATCGCCCTAAGGGACCACTGCCAAAAGCATGTACAGAGGTTAGCACTCCACTACGCACGAGGAAGGTTCCGAATAGGGTTAAGACATAGGTGATACTTATAAGAGATACATTCCAGACCTTGAGCATATTCTTCCGTTCCTGAATCATAACTGAGTGTAAAAAAGCAGAGCCAGTGAGCCAAGGTATAAAGGATGCATTCTCGACGGGATCCCATCCCCAGTACCCTCCCCAACCCAGTTCCATATAGGCCCATTGTGCTCCCCATAAATTCCCGAGTGTTAAGAAGAGCCATGCGACAATCGTCCAACGTCGAGTGACGCGAATCCACTGATCATCTGCATTACGAGTAATCAGGGCAGCCATAGCATACGCAAAGGGTATTGCAAAGCCGACATAGCCAAGATAGGTAGTTACAGGGTGAAAAACCATGCCAGGATTCTGCAACATCGGATTCATTCCTGCACCATCTGCCAGCGATGCCCCTGGTCGCCAACCCGCAACCCTTTCAAAAGGGTTTACCAAAAAAGCCAAAACGAAAAGGAAAAAGGCAGAATTTAAAAGTAGAAGACTACTGGCGTAGGGAGTTAGGTTTATCGTCTTTTTTGAATAAGAGACAACGACGGTATACCAGGACAAAAGCAACAGCCAGAGTTGTAATGAACCCGCATTTCCAGCCCATAAAGCAGCAAATCGATAAAATGTGGGAAGGTCATTGCTTGTATAATCATACACGTACTTAATCGTGTACTCACCCGTCATCAAGAAAAATACCATAATCCCCGTTCCAACCGTACTCAGCAGAGCCACGGAGAGTGAAGCATTCTTTGCACTGGTTAGTAATATTTGATTCTGTCTACGAACTGCTATGATGAAGGCGATGATACCATATAAGCTTACACCCAAAGCAAGAATCAGTGAGAAATAGCCAACTTCGGCCATTGCAGAATCCCTCCTTGAATAATAGGTCTAGGATTTAAGTCCAAGCGAGCGTAAGAATTTGGAGATTCTTCCTTCGTCCTCTGTCGAGCCTCCTTCTTCGTACTTGGAAGGGCACTTGAGATTAAGACTATCCGCTTTAAAAGTGCCGTCAGTTTGAAATTTTCCCTCAACAACAGCCCCTGTGGCATCTTGGAAGTTATCAGGTTTCACATCATTGAATATCACCGTCAATTTTTGTTCCGGATTATTATCATCATAGATTTGAAACTTAAGTTCTATTGGCGTCTTTTTCGTATCATATATCGCTTTTTCAACATCAATCTTGCCTTCAATTCGGTAAGTTTTTGCTGCATCAAGGTTTCCCTGCAAGGCCTCTCCCACTCTCATGTAATACGCAGTACTGACGGTGGACAAACTTGAGAAAATTAAGTAGGCAATAGCAGCAACAATAATAAGCATTCCGACGACGATTTTCAGGTTCTTTTTCTTCTTAAGTTCCATGGCT
This sequence comes from Desulfitobacterium elongatum, assembly GCF_055378975.1. NCBI lineage: Bacteria > Bacillati > Bacillota > Clostridia > Eubacteriales > Desulfitobacteriaceae > Desulfitobacterium > Desulfitobacterium elongatum. The sequence continues at coordinate 3,723,530 of NZ_AP038772.1, forward strand.
ATCCCCTTTGCCTATCAATGTCGATCCTGCAGGTCTTCAAGGAGCTGCTTGTAGGTATCTTCACTAATTTTTCCATCTAAGAGCATCTGGCGGATTTTTCTTTTCTCAGCGTTTAGCTTGTCGTTAGCCTCTAGAATCTTCTTTGCCTTAGTCGATTTAGAAGAAGTGTTGTGCTGGGACTTACTTTGATGTTGGGGTTTTTTTAAAGCATAAATAACTAGAAAGCCAATCACTGCAATGGCTAGAATCGCAGGGATTAAAACCTCTGGTTTGGTTAACCAGCTTTCTCCCCCACCGGTGGAAGAATTAGATGTATTATCACCGACCTGTGGCTTATCAAAAGTAGGTTTATTATCAGACTTCACATAGCTTATATTAATATTCAGTGGAGTTTCCGGGGTTTGATCTTTGAAAGTAAAAAGGTAATTCGTAAGTCCCTCTTGATCACGGCTAACATTTGAAGTTGCTGGATTTGTAACAAAATTAGTGGCTGTCTTCGGAGCAGTTACTGAAAGATTAAGTACGTCTATTTTGGAGGTTGGAAGGAACTTATAATCAAAACTTTTATTCGGAGCCACCGCTTTATTGTCATAATAGAATTCAAGAAAGACAGGATATTTTTGGTTAGGAGCTATGTCCTTGGTTATTTTCCAAGTTAACTGAACCTTATTATCTCCGAGATCTTTGGCAGTGTAGGGTTGGCAATCATGTCCGCCTTGGGCGTTAATCTCACAGGCCATGCCGATATCTGCGTCCTTCGGGATGATAAAGGAAATTGGAGTATCCTTTTTGATGGTTTGTGTTCCTGCGTTCATAAATTCACCCTGATAAACAACCAAAGTCTGGGGATTATCATATTCCGGTCTTACGGAGACATCAAAGGTCAAGGCCTTAAGGTTGTTTGTTTCAGCCAAAGATACACTCGGCATAATAATGAGTAAAAACAATGAAAAGACCAAAGTATAAAGGGGCAAATTTTTGCGTATTAACAAATAAATCACCTCTATAATATTATTTTTAATTGTGAATTATTTCACAGAAGGGATTAGGCTGCTACTCCTTTCTGCAGTTATTTTTTTCGAAAATATTTGCTGCTATTTTAATTTCTTTAAAGCGATTAACTCTTCAAGTTGCTTCATTTTTACAGGATCGACTTGCTTGATCTTTTCAACGAAGTGCGCAATAGCCGGCTCAGAAAAATCATCTAGTAAACCGTCGACCACCTCTCCAACCGCGTTATTTAGGAAGTTTCCTTTATCAGACGCTGCCTCATAAGTATAAGCATTACCGTCCTTAAAGGTTTTTAGAATACCCTTCTTGGCAAGTCGACTCATCGTTGTCATCACCGTCGTATACGCGATGGCTTTGTCATCACCCGAATTTAACGCCTCGTGAACATCTCTTACGTATACTTTACCCATGGACCAGACGACTTCCATAATTTCACTTTCTAAGGGGCCTAAAATCTTCTCTAATCCATGTTTCCCTGTCTTAAATTCAAATCCCGAATCCTTCAACCCTCTCACCTCGACTTCAAAATTATATTGATATCATTCTAAATTTATGGTATATAGCGCTTTTTATTGATTCAGTACTACCACAGATAATACTACAATAGATAGTAGTTAAACTAACCAAATTATAACATTTCAATATTCACCTTGCAATAATTTGAACAAGATAACTTTTGATGAATAATCGCGTAAGTTGTTGAACTATCAGATTATAAAGCTAGCACAAAAAACTGCACCTCCAAATTGTTAGTTGAGTGTCTAACAATTGGAGGTGCAGTTCAAATGAGTATGTTGTTTTTTCTTTATAACCATTTGTCGGCTATAAATTCTTAAACTGGAAAATTGATATGACAACCGAAGTTTATCATCAGTTTACTATATGTAAAGTAGATAATGAGTCCCATTACAGAAGCGTATCCTGCTAAAATCATTTTATCTTTACGCCCAAGGGCAGGCTCTGGCATCCACTCTTGATTGAGACAACGTTCGACTCTAGCGTCAAGAACGGTTGTAATCCCAACGGCATATTCAGGCAAATACGTTTCTGCTTGAATAACCTTCAAAAGTGCTGAGGCTAAGGACCAAGAGCAATCCGTTAATCTCGTTGCATATTCATCCGCTCTTAATTCCATCGTTAGAAGAAAGTAGTTTATCAGATTTGCAATGGGATTGAATCTAAACACTGAAGAAAATAAGAATTTTATTGAGCACAATTTCAATGGGTCTCTCTGCTGACAATGACATATTTCATGGTGTAATACAGCTACCAACTCGTCTTCATCTAATATTTCAACGAGTGATGTCGATACAACGATTTTCGGACTTATTAATCCATAAGTAAATGCTAGAGTTTTTGTCGACTCCACGCATAGTACTCTTTTCTTCGTTCCTGTCCGATGAATCGCTGTCTTGAGCTTGTCGGGTTTTTCACCTAGGAAGGTCAAGGTAACCAAATACTTGTTAAGGGCAACTTTCTGTTTAATAGCAGTGTAAATGATATATCCTAGGAAATTGACGAGAAAGGCCAACCCCAATATACCAATCCACAAATAAAATTTGGGAACAGCTAGCATGCGCGAACAACTATGCAGGAATTTAATAAAAGGTGCAAGGGTAAAAAATGAAGTCACTAAACCCAAAATAAGTAGAGAGCCAACTCCTAATAAGCCTAGCAACAAAAAAGTCCTGCCATTAGCACGGGCTATATCGTTCACACTACTCCCTCCGTCCCCTTTTGCTTGGACATGTCCTTAGACTAAGAAGCAAGTCGCGAATTTCATGACCTGCTTCTTCATCTTAAACAAATCGTAGTGATTCTACGAATTAGGTTGGTTAAGTCGTATTCAATTAAACCCTAGGGCGCCAAGCATTTAGTACAGATTGATCGACCTCGAGGTTATCTCCATTTTGAGTATAATTCAGGATTTCGGGCGGGTAATCTTGGCAACCTCCACTAAGCCCTTTGAAGGTATTTAAATCCCAAGTTGTTCCGCAGACGTTACATACGATTTGATTTCCCTTTATATGAAAGGTTTCTCCATTACACGGTTCGCAAATGCTTACCGCAACAACAACCTTCCCATTCGGCCTGACGATGGCAGTAAGAGGTACACGTTTTCCGTTCTCTTTATACTCTGTCCAAGTAAACTTCTTATCCTTTAGGTCGGTAAGTGTCGCCACCGTAACCTTCCCATTCTCAACTTTAGGGAGCGGAATTTTAACCTGTTGAAGCTTCTCGGTAGCACTATAATTAGCCGCCTGGCCAACCGCTGCAGTCGCTTTTGAATCAACATTCGATTTTTGACTGTCCATGAATTTGACTCCTACCAGAAGGGCAACGCCCAATACGATAACTGCCCCAATGATAGGTGCTTTACTTTTTTTCTTTGGTTGTTTAAACTTTTCCCTTTTGTTATTCTCCTTCTTGCCCACAGAAAAAACCTCCATTATGAAATATTTATTAAGGAACGTATCATCAGAAATAGAACATGCAAAAATAATGCCAAAAATTAACAGATGAAAAACTGCTTAATATCACAACAAAATGGGTGAGTTTAATTATTACATTGTCCCAAAAAGTACACATTAGTGTGGGATATCCCGCAATGTGTACCAGCAAAGGTATCTTTGCTCTTCTATATTCTTAACTATACCCAAAAAGAGAAACGGTAGCAATAGGGACTACCGTTTCTTAAAAAACATTATTTTCCAACTACATACGCATGGCCATCGGGAGCATGAATAGATAAATATTGATAGCCCCTAATATCAGAGCTAAGACAGCAAATGGAACTAAACTTGCCACGGTCTTACCTTCAGCCTCAAAGTTGCTTTTCGAGATTTTGTAGGCTGCAAAAATTGAACCAAAGGTGCCGATAGCAATGAGAACATACTGTAATATTTGGATAGTAGAGTTACTCACAAGTGCTGCTGAGGCTCCATGTCCCATTTCAGACCCAAATAAAGCAACAAAGGTATAAATAACCGATTTGCCTTCAGCCAAGATATGGAACAGGTTATGAGCAATGTGTCCAGCCAAATCCAAAGGAATCAAAGCGTACCCAAACCGTGCGAAGTTTTCAATGGTACTTCTCTTGTTCGCTAGTTTAGAACCATAACTACTTGCAAACAAAGCGAGAACGGGCAAAGCCATCGCAATAAGGAACGTGATGGTAAAGGTTACGAAGTAATTTGTCGTTCCTACAAAGTTCTCTAGTTTTCCAAGAATCTCCTGCCAAACTTCTAGCATGGTAATGTTCTGCACAAAAACGATTCCCATGATTACAATTGCAAGGAAGGATTCCTCAAATTTAGGCTTTTTAATAAACCACAAGCCTTTCGAGGGGACACGAGTACTTAATTGTATCGAATCATTTGGACAGGTCTTAATACATTTCGCACACAAGTTACAACGCGCCATGCTATCCATGGTACGAGGGAATTCAAACATAGGACAACCTGCTACTTCTCCATTCCCCTTATAGCAAGACTGGGTAGTGCATTTCGCACATTTCTCTGGGGTCGCGTGAAGCTCAAGCGATCCAGAACGTGCGTAGTTTCCAGAAAGTCCTCCTAAGAAGCAGACATAGCGGCACCAAGTACGACGCTCAAAGAAGGCCCCACTTGCAATTACTCCAGTAGTCATGATTAGGAGCAATACGCCTGAACCTCTGGGATTTTCGACAACACCAAGGGTATGATCTGACCAAGTTATTAAGATAAAGAAGATATCAATAATCCAAATCCCATATTTTTTTAAGAATTTAGGTACAGGTCGATTATTACCGACGAATTTCTGTACCCAGTCATTGACCGTTGCAAAAGGACATATCGCGCACCAGAAACGTCCTAGTAGTAAGAAAATAATGGGGATAAGGGGCCACCAGAGTACCCAGGTTCCCGCGGTACCAAAGTTATCATGTGCAGAGCTTGGGCCAGCAATTAATTCAAAAACGATTAACGCAAACACCGCTAGGACGGGAATTTGAATGATTCCTGGAAACCAGCGACTCTTGAGAACGGCTCGTATCACTTTATTGTTGAGTAAATTCTTCTTCTGGGGCTCAGGAGCATTTTGATTGATCGGCTCCATTTTTTTTGCTACTGACATATCTTTATCACTTCCTTCATTCTATAGTTGCGGCAAAACTTTTTTCGAGGACTTTAATACACCCGCAATAATAATGATCAGAGCATTAATTGCAAGGAACCCTCCGACAATTATCCAATTGACTTCTTCTGAGGATTCACTACTTTCACCGTGACCCATTCCCTCCATTTCTGGGTCCATACCAGCCGTTTCTTCATGTTCACCACTTTCTTTCATACCCTCCATATTAGGGTCCATGCCTGGCATAGCTTCATGCTCAGACGTCGCACTAGAGTTAGATGCCTCGGGCTGTAAACTCTTCGATTGGCTATCTTGAGCCTTCTTTTCAACGGGCGCAGTTTGCGTCGCAGTACTACCACCCATATTCATTCCGCCCATGCTTCCGCCCTTTTCATCAGCTAAACTCACACTAGTAAAACTGAATAATAGGCTTACACTCATCAGAGAAATGACAATTCCTTTTTTTAATGTATTTGTGTTGTGCATTTATTCTTTCTGCCTCCTTGTGATTAGGTTCGCGAGTATGATTATGCAATATGTGTGCCAACCAAGTCCAAGCGTACAACGAACGACATTCCAGCATTCTGGATTAAAAATTCTCTATTGTATTTGAGTTATTTCAAACAATGGATGTACGATTTGCTGCACAAGCTTCTTCCCAAATAAAAAGGACTCAGCTATTGCTAAGCCCCTCCTAGTCATTTAGTGATCCTTCATTTGTGGATCATTCTTCATTTCCGGATTATTTTTCATTTGTTGATCCATCGATTGTTTTTCGTTAGGTTTTGAAGAGCTACATCCTATTAACGATATTAGTAAGATGCTTGATAAAATTATAGCAAGTACTTTCTTCAAGTTTGGACAACTCCTTTTTAATAGTTTATTTCTAAATCATGATTTACAAGCATCTTCTTAAGCATCGTTCTTTACAAAGCTTCTTGTAAATATGTCTCGAGTAGTCTTCACATTGCAATATCTGTGCCAAGTCAGTGGATCTGATAATTTTGCGGAATAACTGCAATCATATTTTAAATTATCACATTATCTGAGTTATTTCGCACAGAATATGTTCCATTTGCTACACTAACATTTAATTCCCAAAATACTAAAGGACTCAGCCATTGCCGAGCCCCGTGAAAGACAAAAAGTATTGTCATATATTACTGAACTAAAGCCTTCATCAAACTCTCCTCGAGTGTTTTCACAGTCATTGCTCCTTCATGATGAGCACGGATGATTCCGTTTTTATCTATGAAGAAACTTGCGGGTATCCCGTAGACTCCATAGCGATCCGTCACTGAATTTGTGCTATTTTCATCGAGTAAAACGGGAAAGGTTGCTTTATTCTGTTTTAAGATTTCTCGAACATCTGTCATCTTATCTGAATAAGTAATATTTATAGTCAAAACAGCTATACGCTCTTTATTTTTTTCATAAAACTTCTGAATTTCTGGCATCTCCTCTTTACACGCAGGACACCAACTCGTCCAGAAATTAATATATACCGGTTTACCTCGATAATCACTCAGGTTTACCGTCTTCCCCTCCAAGGTTTTCAGCGTAAAGTCTGGAGCAGTATTTCCGATTTCATATCCTACATTAGTCGCTGTTACAGGTGTCGACTCTGAAGTAGTACTTTGCTTCATACCGAATGTCGTCAAGAGGACAATCGCAATAACTCCTACAATTGCCACCAATCTTAATTTCATGTTCACGCCTCCATCAAAATAGGTTAAACTTGTAACAGTGCTAGCAGATTCTACTCTCCTCTGATTATAGAGAAGAATCGCCCCTGGGAAAAGACCTATTCAAGATAACTTGGAGGTTTATTAATGCAAGATAGTATTTCGTTGACTGCAGCTTTGATAGGAGGTATTCTCTCCTTCCTCTCCCCGTGCGTCCTCCCGATTTTTCCAGTCTACTTATCTTACCTAATAGCAGATACAGAAACGAGGAATAAAAATATAATACTTACCCGAGCTTTTGGTTTTATCCTAGGTTTTTCACTTGTTTTCATTGCCCTAGGTGCCTCTGCCAGTTTGATTGGTAAATTTTTAAATATAAATAAGGTGTTCCTCCGTGAATTAAGTGGTGTGGTTATGATTTTCTTTGGTCTCCACATGCTTGGATTATTTAGATTGAATTGGCTTTATCGCGAGAAGCGAATTTCATTTAATCCCAAAGAAAATACAGCCTCGTTTGGCCGTTCCGTTATCTTAGGGTTAATATTTGCAGCTGGGTGGACCCCCTGCATTGGGCCCGTTTTAGCAAGCATTTTAGTCTATGCCGGAAGCACAGAGACCCTCACTCAGGGGATGAGCCTGTTAACACTTTATTCTCTCGGACTGGCTATCCCATTCTTAGTCTTCGCTTTATTCGCAGAGAAATTCGGTTCAAAATTAAAAACGCTCAATCGATATCTTCCCTACCTTACAAAGGCAAGCGGAGTTATGATGATTGTTCTTGGCTATTTGTTTTTTTATAATAAGCTGGCCTTGATTAATTCGTTTTTAAATCGATAACACTTTCGTATAATTACAAGTTCTACTTTTTATTAACTAAATATTTAACAGCACTCACATTCTTTTGCAATTTTCATTAGTATTTTATAATCCTCACCAAATTTGCAAATACCATTGCAGTGTTCCTTTAAATCAGAGAACAGCATATATCTTAGCTTTATACAAGCAAGATTTTTGAAGGAAGGTCTTTTAAGTTGGGCAATAATTTCTTTTTCTCTAGAATCAGGTGCTACCAAGAAAAAGTTATATTCCTTTTCTCCTAGAGAGGAGGCCAAATCGACTAAGCGTAAGATTCCAGAATAAATTGAGGTGCTTTTCTCGATTTCTAAAGCGCATTCAATCTTTGCATTATCTCGGCTAACCCAGATTACGTCAATAAGTGATACTGTTTTTGCTACTTCTATAGGCAAATCCATCGAAGGAAGATTAGGAATTGTAAGGTACTCTAGACTCTTTCCGTCAAAACATTTAGTACGGTCATTATTAGCAACAAAAACATCATAACCTAATTCGCGACCCATTTCTGTAAGTAGAAGTTGCATGCGAAGATGTTCATTTTCCTCACTTATTTCGCCTTGAACCTCTTGATGGCGTTTCCGTAAAGCCTTTTGTAATTTTTCCTTATCAAATTTCAATGCCGTTTCCCAATTTTCGTCGAGAACAATCTTGCCCATTCCAACATCAAATAGCATTCCCGAAAAGGCCCCTAAATCTTTAGATAAAGTTGATTGTAGTTTCTGGTTAGCTTCAAGGATAGTCTCTCGCATCTCTAAGTAATCAGACCAAGAGCCTAACTTCTTCTTCTCAGAAAATACGGCATTAAAACCTTGGACCATCGCCGTGTTAAAGGGCGGTATGAGTGTCGGATGAAGAAAGTAAAGAATGTTAGCAACAGCTGGACCAAGCCCTTTGATCTTGTATCCATCGAGTTTAATAATTTCCTTTACTATTCTATCCGCACTCGTTGCCGACAGACAAGACTCTAAAAACTGGGCAAAAAGCTGCTTGTTTGTCTCATTCTCATAAATATCAGGAATCCGGAGTTTGGGCTTCCAATAAAATGGATGTGCAGCACCGACAAAGACCTGCTTCTGCTCAGTGATGCAGTTTAATACAAATTCTAGGGGGGAGCCCTTAAAGTCGTTACCAAAGGATGAGCCCTTAATGGATGATATGATATTGATAACTCCTCTACGAATGGATCGGAAAGCCTTCATCCTAGATTCATTATCAATAAACCAAGTATTATAAACCGATTCGGAATCCTTCCGATACAGCTGAGCTAATTCCTCTAAATTCACAGATTTCATTAAATCTCCCCCAGTACTTTTCCCTAAATTCTTATCAACAAATTATACTACACCATCATGACATAATTTGTCGAAACAACTCAAGTAAAGAGTTCAAACAGGGAATTCAATAATTTAGGCAGAGAAACTGTTCACTAGTGATCATGCCCTGTTACTACACTATGGTCAAATAAGTTGGGCTGGGCAACTAGGAAATACCCTGCCAGGATAATTAAGGCGACTCCAAGAATTGGACGCAAACGTTGCGACAAAGCATTTACTCTAAACAATTTTCGGACCGCGGGTAGGAAGGCCAAAGCTAATAATAAACTATGGCCTAATCCAAATGCGCCTAAGGCCAAAGCAGAAAATGCAATTTTACCGCTCGCCATAGCCGCTCCACTCACCATTAGTATAACCGGCGTAGTACAAGGCGAGGGGGCTAACGCAAAGAAACTTCCCAGTATCCAAGGACTAAGACCCTCATGGCTATATATATTTTGAAATGATAATCTCTTATTTGTTACATAGAATCCTGAAATGTTAATTGGAAATTTGATCCCCAGTAAAATTGCTCCAGCAATAAGATATAAGACACCTAAAAAAATGGTCCAGAACAAACCAGGGAATCTAAATAGTGTGCCCACAACTGCCGCAAGAGCGCCCAGCAACATAAGAGTTAGCGTAAACCCAACTATAAATTGGACTGATCTGCCATAGCCTGTTTGACGTGTCCCTCCAAGGACTAGCGGAATCATTGCCCCCATGCATGGATTGAACGAAAGAATAATCCCTGCAGTAAACATGGATATCATGACCCACCATGAACCATTCTGCAAACTCAAATGCAGAGAGTGAACTAAAGGATCCATTGTCAACCACCCCTTCTTGACCTTACTAAGGCATATCTATGTCCTAAGTGGGGTGTAAAAGAACTAAGAGAGACGAGAAATGTATGGAGAACAATATTTGAAAACAAATTAAATAATAGTAACCAAATACAAATTATGGGTTTCATTTGAATGTAGCAATTATGGTATACTGATAGAATCTGGCTCTTTTCATAGCCCATTGAATTAGGAGGATATTAACGATGCAACATAAATTTTCTAGAACGGAAATTCTTATAGGTAAAACAGCCTTGGAAAAGCTCAGCGAAAGTACCGTCATTATTTTCGGAATCGGTGGAGTTGGGTCATATACTGCCGAAGCACTTGCGCGTGCTGGAGTCGGTCATTTAATATTAGTCGACTATGATGAGATCTGCCTGACTAATATTAACCGTCAGCTCCATGCCCTCTATTCGACAATTGGACAAGCTAAAGTGGAGGTCATGAGAAAGCGAATCTTAGATATTAATCCCAAAGCGAACGTCGAAGCGGTAAAAGAATTCTTCTCAGCAGAGAATGCCGAGAGTTTCCTTGGCCAGAATCCTGATTATGTCGTTGACGCAATCGATACCGTTTCCGGCAAAGTGTGCTTAGCCAAAGAATGTTTGGGGCGTGGAATTCCGCTCATCTCAAGCATGGGTGCTGGCAATCGTCTTTCCGCAGAGAACTACAGAATCACAGATATCTCTAAGACGAGCGGAGATCCTCTTGCCAAAGCTGTGCGCAAATTGCTACGTAAAGAAGGAATTACAAAAGGTATAAAGGTCGTTTATTCTCCTGATCTTCCGCTTACCCCGTTACCAACTGAAGCCGATTGCCGTAATAACTGCATCTGCCCAGGTGGAGATGCACATTGTGCGCTTAAACGGCAAATACCTGGCAGTATTTCTTTTGTACCTCCGGTTGTCGGACTTCTTATGGCAGGGCAAGTTGTAAATGATTTAATTGCTAACTGTGAACGAAATGCTTAAGCTTCTATAAGCTGTATTTGAATCATGAATATTTAATAATCAAAGAGGACCTAAGGCCGCTTATAAGGCTTGGGTCCTCTCATTTTGTCCATACGTATGATCTCTACATGAATAACTTATGAATTTCTTATGAAATTAAGGTACATTCTAGTAATATCTCTTTTAAACTTATACATCCTCAACTAGAATGAACTATATAGCCATGTAACTTAAGCTGAGAGGAGAACACTCCGATGCGAATTTTATTGGTCGATGACGAAAAGAATATTAGCAATGTTTTAAAGGCTTATCTTCAACAAGAAGGTTTTCATGTTACGACCGCAATCAATGGGCTTGTAGCCTTAGCCTTGTTCAAAGAAAATCCCTATGATTTAGTGTTACTTGATCTCATGTTACCCGGCCTTTCAGGAGAAGAAATCTGCCAGGAGATTCGAAAAATCTCTGCAACCCCTATCATCATGCTAACCGCAAAAGTCGAAGAGGAGGATCGAATCCAAGGCTTAACTTTAGGAGCAGATGATTATATTAGTAAACCATTTAGCCCTCGGGAAGTCGTTGCAAGAGTAAAAGCTGTTTTACGTCGTACTACTGCCGAGACCTCCCTCCTAGCCGATGTTATTACCTATGATAACGGCCTTACCATTGATAACTCTCACCACGAAATCCGTTTAGGTGAAGAAGTCATTTCACTAACTCCCACAGAGTTTAAAATCCTTGGTGCTATTGCAAAATATCCAGGACGAGTTTACTCCAGAAGCCAACTCGTCGAAATTGTTCAAGGACATGATTTTGGTGGAGATGAACGCGTCATTGATGCCCATATTAAGAAACTCAGACAAAAGATTGAGAAAGTGCCTAGTGATCCGAAAATAGTTTTAACGGTTTATGGCGTTGGTTATAAATTTAATCCGAATCTGGAGGAGTAAGATGCGCCGAAGACTTTTCCTCTCGTCCCTAGTCATTATTCTTATAACACTACTACTCAGCATGCTCTCAGTAAACTTAGTCTTCCAACGGCAGTTCAGCGACTACGTAACACACACAACAGAGGCTGCGATTGATCAATTACCCGACCGTCTGAGTAGTAGTTACCTCAGTAATGACTGTTGGGATCCTCAGGCACTCAATAATATCGCTCATACTCTTCCTCTGGGCACAGAAATAGTGCTCAAAGAACCCTCTGGAAAAACCATTCTTACCCTTGTAAACCCAATGGAATCCATGATGCATAACGGCTCTGGGATGGGGATGGGGATGGATTACTCCGTTCAAGAATGGAAGACGAAGACTCTCAACGTTATTGGCCCTCAGGGTATTTTGGCGATTGCAGTTGTCCATTATCCTGCAAGTGCTCGTATTTTAAATCCTTCAGATGCGTCCTTCGTATCTGCCATTTATCGTTCCTTACTTCTTGCCGGAAGCCTAGCTCTTATTATTGGTATTTTGTTAAGTTATTGGACAAGTCGCCGTTTAGTTTCTCCTTTACAACGCTTAACCAAGGCAGTTCATCGAGTGGGTGAGGGGCATCTTGATGAGCAGGTTCCCATATCAACAAAAGATGAAGTGGGGCAGCTTGCAACAGCTTTCAATGATATGGCTGATAATCTTAAAAAACAGGAATACCTCCGCAAACAATTCACAGCAGATATTGCTCACGAATTACGCACCCCGTTAACTTCCATCAGAAGTTATATCGAAGCCTTCCAGGATGGAGTACTTCCAGCGGACGCCGAAAATCTTACAATCATCAATGAAGAAATCGAACGTTTGGTTGCCTTGTCGAGTGATCTCAAAGATCTCAACGTCGCAGAAATTGGAGCCTTAAAACCCAACTTTGCACAGATTAATGTCGAAGAGCTTTTGGATAAAGTTATCTATAAGCTCTATCCTCTGATCCAGGAAAGAGAAATTAATCTGGAATGGGAAAAACCAAAGCAGTCTATAGTAATCCAAGGAGATGAGCACCTTTTGACGCGGCTCTTCTACAATGTCCTTCACAACGCCTATAAATATACCCAAAGCAAGGGGCAAATTAGTATCCGAATTGAGAATAATACTCTTGACGTCCGTGTTCGAGTTCGCGACTCGGGAATGGGAATTCCGGAAGAAGACCTCCCCTTTATTTTTGAGCGTTTTTACCGCGCAGACAAATCCCGTGCTCGTCAAACGGGTGGAACGGGAATCGGTTTAGCCTTAGTTCAGCAGATTACACAGCTTCATAAAGGAACAATTGAGGTAGAAAGTAACGTAGGTCAAGGAAGCGAGTTTACGGTGATTCTTCCCAAGAAAATCGATGGATTGGTCTAAGTCCCCGTCAAGTGAGCACTAATCAAACGATTCTGTTCAACTCAAAACGGGCCACGTCACGCTGTGACGGCTCCTATAAAATCACTTATGAACAATAGCTATTTGAGGTAACCTTTCAAAATAGTCTGTTTACACTCAATCATAAACAGGGTAAACTAGCGTAAACGAATCTTTGAAAAGGAGATGATAGAATGAAATGCCCTTTATGCAATGTTGACCTCACAATGTCTGAGCGACAAGGTATTGAAATCGATTACTGTCCAACGTGTCGAGGAGTTTGGCTTGATCGTGGAGAGCTTGACAAAATTATCGAGAGAAGTAACTCTTCACAATACAACAAGTACTCGGATAGCCCATCTCCTAACTACCATGGACATCAGTACGGGAAAGAGCATGATAGTCAAAATTCCCACGGATACGACCATTATAAAAAGAAAAGGCACAAATCCTTTCTCGAAGAGTTATTCGATTAATTGAATCGTTAAAAGGAGCTGTCTCGAAATAAAATGGAACCTATAGAATGGACTACAAAAGAAGTCTATTGCTATAGGTTCCATTTTTGTATAATTTAGTGTAATTACTTGAGGAGCGAGATGGAGCAAAAAACATGTGCTTAATTAAATCCATGAACGAACTTTTGGTCATGACAACTGTTACAGTTCATTCCTTTTCTTAGATAGCTATTGTGCCTGTTTCTAACGTAATTAGTCTTTAAGTCAGAATCTAAGTTGTGACAACTGATACATTTATTAGCGTCAAATTTTGCAGTATAATTCTCATAATTATTTGGAGCATTTTTGTCCTTGATCGTACTAATCATATGCCCCACCCCAACTGTCTTATCTTTTACTACACCTTGGCTATGACAGTCTACACAATTCAACTTACCATGTTCAAGGTTTGCAAAGGACGGAGCAAATTTAGGGGCATCATGACAATTAAGGCAAAATTCATTACTACTTGTTGCTTTAACTGCCTTAGTTCCGCCTGCCATAAAAACCATTCCCATTATGAAGGCAAATAGGAGGAGCCATAAGCCTTTGTTCTTTAGCAAATTCATATTTACTTTATTTTTTAGAAATTTCATCCTTACTCACCTGCTTTTAGTGGAATTCTAAAGGTGTGAGTAGTGATATCATTTGGCACTCCACTCTTAGCGCGTTTTGGCATGTATTTCTCGATTTCAAACTTATCTGCAGGAGGAATATTTTTGAAGTCCTCAAAATGGCAGCTTGCACACAAGTTTCTAATCTCTGCGTTTGTTTTCGTCACTCTAAGATTTGGACTTTCCTTTGAATGTGAGTCATGACAAGTTTGACAACTTAAAAGACCGGATTTATAGTGCTCACTTTGAACGTAATCGTTATATTGTTGATGGTGCGCTTTAGAATCGCCGTCTTCATAGAAATTCTTTTCGCCTGCTACAAATTTTGGCGCAATTGGCTTAAAGAAATCGTTCAAAGTATTTCCAGGTAAAAATCCGTAGGCATCTTCTCGTGTTTTTATCTTTGCATTCTCCCCACGGTTATGACATTGTGCGCAAACTTCCGTTTGACGAGCGATTGGTAATTTCGCTGGATTCACGATATCTTCAACTTTCTCGCTCTTTGCATGTTTTTCGCCCGGTCCATGGCAAGCTTCACAGCTTACACCCAGTTCTTTATATTGCCGAGTTTTGGAATCATATCCTGTGGAATGGCAGCTTATACACGCATCTTTATAGTCGATTTTATTCCAATCGTCTGGGTGATACGCTTGCCAAGATTGGCTTCCAACAATCCACTCGTAGGGAAGGATTCTCAATGCTTCTCCATCTTGTACGACATAGCGTTGTTTATTTTTGCTTCCAATGGTTAGAACAAAATCATCCTTTGTATATTTCTCCTTTACCGTTGGAACATCTAGTGGATTGTTTACTTTTGTAAAGTCTCCAATAACGATACTAGTATCTTTCTTTGGATCTTGAAGCATTTTTCCATGTAATGATTCAGACCAATTCGCATATTCACCACCATGGCAATCTCCGCAAACACCTGAACCTACATATCCAACTTCAGGGGAATACTCTGTTTTCAAAGGAACAATACTGTTTGTTTTTGCCTCCTTTAAAGTTGCCAGTGTATTCCCTGTGTTTAAAGTAGCCAGTGTTTTCTCTGAGGATGCACAGCCTGATGAAATAGCGATGATGAGGGCAAGTAGTGTGAACAAGCCCAATAAGGAAAACTTTCTCATTTAAATGTCCTCCCTTCATTAAGTAATTAATTCGCGAATCCTCATTTATTATCGCTTTATAGTGAGCTTCAAGGTAAGTGACAAATGTCCCAATAGAGAAAAAAGATTCACATATTTTTCACAAATAAAAACAAGACATCATCTTCGATGTCTTGCACCATTCTCTATAGTCTTATGGTTCAATTCTTAATAATTATTCCTTTCTTAACGGCATAGACAGCAGCCTGGGTACGATGTGAAAAGTTCAGCTTTGCAAGGATTTTACTGACATAATTACGGACTGTTTTTTCGCTTATAGATAACGTAAGGGCTATTTCTTTGTTGGTATGGCCTTTAGCGATTTCCCGAAGCACCTCAATCTCCCGCTCACTCAGCTGTTCATCTTGAATTATTTCTTTAGAAAGTCGCTTAACTACCTCATCCTTCAAAACTGAATCAATTAATGAGTATCCAGCATGTACTTTCTCGATGGCATCGATAAGAAAGGAACTTCCAGCTTGCTTAAGAATAAATCCCTTAGCACCGGCTAAGATTGATGCTGTAGCTGCGTCCTCATCTGCATAGGAGGTTAACATCAAAACCTTAATTGTTGGAAAATCTTTGAGAACCTCACGGCAAGCCTCAATTCCATTCATATCCGGAAGACGAATATCCATAATAATTACATCCGGAGGTTCTTTATTGACGAGTTGGAAACATTGTAAAGCATCTTTGGCCTCTCCAACGATCTGATAATTCGAGCGACTTTTCAAAATCGTAGTGAGCCCTAAACGGACAACTTCATGATCATCAACAATCAACACTTTAATCGCCATGAATTACCCCTCCCTTCTGTGAGTTTGCTAAACTTAAACGAAAGATATTCCCCAATTCCTTTTTGTTATCCCACGACCACACCGCTCTAAGATTTCTCGCACGTGCGGTAATGCTTCGAAGACCTAGTCCAGAACCTTGGTAGGAAAGAATGCTTTCCGTATCGATGGGCAGGCTATTATCTTCAATGCAGAGAACAAGCCTCGTCTCTTCTTCTAAACAATACACCTTAATTTCCGTTGCATTGGAGTGTTTGACAATATTAGCGAGCACTTCTTGGGTGATACAAAGAATATGATATCTATAATCCTGACTGAGCCACTCTAAGCGAGCTAGTGATGAACTATCAGTCGATAAAGTTAACCCTGTTCTCGCCTGCGAAAAGAGCTCCACCCTAGAAGCAACGAGCTCAGGAAAAGGCTTTGAAACTAATACTGGAGTTCTTAAACTGGTAATAAAAAGACGAAGCTCTTGGATCGAATCATTTAAGTAGGTGAGAGCGTAATTGATTTGTTGTTTTGGGGCTTCATCATGAATATTTGTGTAACTATTTTCTAAGAGGAGCGTGATTCCATAGAGTGTTTGAATTGTTCCATCATGAAGGTCGCCGCTAATCCTCTCCCTTTCCTGCATCAGAGTATTTTCTTTCTCAGCTTGAGCTAAACGCATCGAATACTCCAAATTAAATAAACGAAGGGACTGAATCGTAAAATAAGAAATCCCTGTCGCGATAATCGCACGATAGATTGGGACAGGAATTCCCGTCGTCTTTTCGATAAAAGAATGGGTAAGATATTTTGATATATAAAAGTCTGGTTCTCGGACAATCAACCCAGCAAAGACTGCATACAATGCAAAGGTTATAGATACTCCAATTAAGTACTTTCGCAACTCCTTATATTCAGGTTCCTGAAGATTACGAGCTTGAAGTAAAAAAGAGTAGGCTGCAAGTAAGGCGCTCGGAAAACAAATAAAATATCGATTTAAAACATTAATAAGAGAAAACACGTTTTGAATTTCATTGTTGCGGGTAACAAAAAATAATCCTAAAAACCAAGACATAGCAATAAGGGGATGAAGGAATCGAATCACATGCCTCTTCTCAGAATACGATTTAAATACGCGAGTTGAGAAGATCATTAAGAAAATAAACGAAATCATTGTTAGAATTACTTCAATAGCCCTTAATTCATCTCTGAATGCTAAAGACTCTAAGCTATAAAGAATTACGGAAAACATATGTGTC
The DNA here is from genome assembly GCF_055378975.1 of Desulfitobacterium elongatum. NCBI lineage: Bacteria > Bacillati > Bacillota > Clostridia > Eubacteriales > Desulfitobacteriaceae > Desulfitobacterium > Desulfitobacterium elongatum. The sequence continues at coordinate 3,740,924 of NZ_AP038772.1, forward strand.
CACTCTGCTAGCGCATGTGTAATACCAAATAAGCCCAACCACTGCAAATGCTTCGCTAGCTTAAATGCACTGAATTGCTTGCATTGTACGGAAACACTTATCCCCATAGTAAAGAAAACGAGTCCATACGCAAAGTAAATAAATACTTTTTGGATCTCCCCGGTGAGCACTTCCAGGTGAAACACCACTTTCATGTGATTATTTTAGCAAAATATATCATTTAAATTCATAATGTACAAGATAAAAAATTCACATCATCTAAAAGGAGCCCCGTCACATTTAGTGTGAAAGGGCTCCTTCTAATACGAGTAGCGTTAATACTATTTCTGGTTCATATTAATGTTGGTTTGCCTCTACTTTACATAACTCCATTACATCTTCATACCAGGCATCGTTTGACCCGGATTCGAGATAAATAGATGTGGATCAAGCATCCCAAAGATCATAGCAACATGTGCTACGACGAGAAAAATACCCACAAAGGTGGCATGGAGTGCCAACTCTTGCTCTAATGTCCGATTTTCACCTAATACCCCAAGCTCGAGTAAGGCAATCCCACCTAAGGGGATAATTCCAAGCAGATAAAAACCGACTGCAACAACGTCCGCGAACCCTCTCCATTCTCCCCCCGTTGTTATAGGAATAACAGCTGTGGTAAAGAGGTATAAGAAGATACCCAGAAAATAGATCCCAGCGAAAATACCAGTAACCTTATTGATTATTCGAGCAGTTCCTTTGAAATTCCGAGTGAATAAAATAATGAGTTCAGTAATGGCCAAAGTTTCTGCACAGATTACCGGAACCGCCATAAAAATCAGCAGATTCCATGGTTGATTAGAAGCTAATAGCTCCATGTAGTGAGTCATAGCACCCATTAATAATACCTCCAATCAAATTCATAAAAATGATTTGCAAATAGTGCAATGCAAAATACATGCCATTCGTTACTTAATATAATTTTACCTTATTTTAGGCTTCTTTACAGATGTACTCTATTATAAAGCATAAAAGTGTAGGATTTGGCACATCTCTGTGTTGGATATCCTACATAAAAGGACGACATATACTTCTGCGTCTTAGAGTTTATATTCATCAAATATTTATCACTATTTCATTGCTTATTAATATTTATCTGTTAAACCTAATAGTATACAATGATTGTGAAAGTGGATAAGCAGTTGTCAGAATTTTTTAGGCAGTATGGGTTTGTCCTTTTTATGGCGGCTTGTGTTTTCACCTACCTATTTCTATTCCGCAGGAATGCAGCCCAAGGAGCAACCCCTCAAAAAAAGAATGTAGATATTGACCCTGACGATTATTTCTGCTGAACCATTTTATGTGGCCAAAATTCAAGGTGGTCTATAGCAAGTTTTATTTTTGCTACAGTCCACCTTTATGTTTTTCAAAACCTACAAATATTAGCTAGCTAGTCTTAAAAATACGCGACTTTCTGAAAACAAGTCCGTAATGATATATTTCCACCTCAACTTGTTTCTCCAGCATAAAGTTTTGACTTGTTGCCCAGTTCACAATTTGCTCTGGTCTTGGTCGAATATCAATAGAAGGTCCTCTTGGGGTTGTCTCATCATAATTCCAGTGAATTACATACAGATAGCCGTTCTTTCTCAATACCCTATGTGTCTCGCAAAGTAGCTTTGTTGGTTGTTCACAGTGCAAGAGGTTAAACAAAAATATACTATGTGCGGTTTCGTTGTCAAACCCATATCCGTCGGAAAATATGTCCCTTTTCCTAATCTCGATATTATCTCGACCAACCCTTTTGACCTTTTCATTACATAAATTAACCATATCTTGGTCAATGTCTATTCCGATGACCTTGCCTTTAATATAGTCAGCCGTGGGGAGTAAAAACGTCCCATATCCACATCCAACATCAATAAGTAAATCACAGTTCTTTTCTACTCCGAGGTTTAACAATACATTTTCGGGATCAAAGAATGTATCCCACATCTCTTCGTTTGGCATTCCAGACTCTCTGAATCTCACTACATTCACCTCACTTAACAGATAAGATAACAGCAAGCTGCTCTATTGTAGTTCCCAGATATATCTGCTAAACAATTAACTTAACAAAAAAGCAAGTACATTCATTGAATATCGCTTGCTTTTTTGTTTTCTACAATCCTATATGCATTTGCGACTCGGGTAAGAACGCCTACTATTGTGTTTAAAACGAGAGTCTCTAACTAGATTCAAGGCATTATGCCTTTTCAATCCCTACAACTTCATATCCTGCCTCATCTACCGCAGATTTAATATCTTCATCATTCACATCATTGTCTGCATCTAAAATAGCATATTTTGCTTCTAAATTTACCTCTACTTGGGTTACTCCATTAAGTTCACCTAAAGCCTCCTTAACATGCCTAGCGCAATTCCCACAGCTCATTCCTTCAATTTGTACTTTTTTTTTCATTTGGTTCTGCTCCCTTCAAAATATAATTTTTTATATAATCTGCTTTAATCCGTTGGCTAATCGCCAGGATCTTAGTTAGAGCTTAAGCTCCAACTAAAGGAAGTTTCCTTTTTGCAGATTGTTTTAACCTTCTTAAGCCGACTATCTTATAGGCCTAAATTGTTTCAAGCGCAAAGCATTCAACAAGACAGATACAGAGCTAAAACTCATAGCGGCTGCTGCGATGATTGGACTTAATAATGGTCCGTCAAAGATGTACAGGATCCCCATAGCAACGGGTATTCCTAATGTGTTGTACCCAAAAGCCCAGAATAGATTTTGCTTGATATTTCTTATGGTATTTTTACTTAACTGTATTGCAGTCGGAACATCCATTAAGTCACTTCTCATAAGAACTATATCTGCGGATTCCATCGCAACGTCTGTCCCAGAACCTATAGCAATTCCAATGTCAGCTTGTGCTAAAGCTGGTGCATCATTGATACCATCACCAACCATGGCGACCTTTTTCCCTTCAGCTTGCAGCTTTTTAACTTCATTTGCTTTATCCTGCGGCAAAACTTCAGAGAGGATTCTATCGATTCCTACTTGTTTCGCTATAGCCTCAGCCGTTCTCCTATTATCACCCGTAATCATGGCTACTTCGATACCCATTTCATGTAGCTTTTCTATCGCTTTTTTACTATTTTCTTTCACAGTGTCTGCAACTGCAATGATTCCAGCCATCTTGTTATCAATGGCAATATACATTGGAGTCTTACCTTCCCCCGCTAACTTATCGGAAGTTCCTTCTAAATCTTCTAAGGATATCTTACTTTCAACCATTAGTTTTCTATTTCCAAGTAAAAGATGCTTGCCCTCTATTTTCACTTCAATTCCATGACCTGGAATAGCTTTAAATGACTCAAGCGTCTTAAACTCCAATCCTTTTTCTTCTGCACCTTTTACAATAGCCTCACCCAGTGGATGCTCCGATCCTTTTTCGGCGGATGCAGCTAATTGTAATAAATCACTTTGTTCAATCCCTGTTATAACAATAACATCCGTTACCACGGGTTTACCTTCTGTAATAGTACCTGTTTTATCGAATACGATGGTTCTAACCTTATGTGTTGCTTCTAAGGCAACCCCGCTTTTTATTAGAACGCCATATTCAGCACCCTTACCAGTTCCAACCATAATCGCTGTTGGAGTTGCAAGACCCAAAGCACAAGGGCAGGCAATAACGAGCACTGAAATAAATATCGTCAATGCAAATACGGTTGACTGTCCACCGACGAAATACCAAGCTAAGGCTGAAATGATGGCAATTCCAATAACCACTGGTACAAAGTAACCTGAAATAACATCGGCGAGCTTTGCAATCGGAGCCTTTGATCCTTGTGCATCTTCAACGAGTTTGATGATTTGGGCAAGTGTCGTATCCTTCCCTACTCGAGTCGCTTTATATTTAATCGTTCCGTTTTTATTGATACTTGCTCCAATGATTTTGTCCCCTGCATTCTTCTCTACGGGTATACTTTCACCGGTTAGCATAGATTCGTCGACAGAAGTAGTTCCCTCTACAACTTCACCGTCTACAGGCATCTTTTCACCAGGCTTAACGACAATAATGTCTCCCACTTCTACTTCTTCAATGCTAATTTCTACTTCTTTGCCATCTCTAATAATGATAGCTGTCTTAGGTGCAAGCCCCATAAGTTTCTTGATAGCCTCTGAAGTTTTACCCTTTGTAACGGCTTCCAGATATTTACCCAGTGTAATCAAAGTAATAATTACACCGGCTGCTTCAAAATACAACTCATTGGCATACTCTGAATTTCCGCCGTAAATCTGCACTATAGCATAGATTCCATACAGGAATGCAGCCGAAGTACCCATGGCTATTAGGGAATCCATATTAGGACTTCTTCTGAATAATGCCTTGAAACCTACTGTAAAAAATCTATTTCCTGCTAGGATTACGGGTATAGTCAACAATAATTGAACGATTGCAAAGGTTAGAGGATTCATCATGGGATCTATTAGCTCAGGAAGTTTCAAGCCGATAGTTTCACCAAACATGTGCCCCATGGCCATATAAAGGAGTGGCACTGTAAAAATCGCAGATAGAATAAACTTTTTCCATAGAAGTTTCATTTCTGCATCTTTTCGTTCTCTATCCATATCGACTTCAGTATCTTCTTCTATTGCTTTATAGCCAGCTTTTTCTACTGCCTTCTTAATATCTGATACTTTAACTTTAGAAGATTCAAAGCTAACACTTAACTTTTCTGTTGCGAAATTAACATTTGCTTCAGTAACACCGTCAAGTTTTTCAGTAACCTTTTCGACTGTTTTCGCACACGCTGCACAGGTCATCCCTTCGATTCTCATTGTTTTACTGACAACATCAGAAAGGGCCTTATAACCTGCCCTTTCAACAGCTGCCTGAATGTCTCCTACAGAAACCTTAGCCTCGTCAAAGTTAATGTTTAGCTTTTCAGTAGCAAAGTTAACACTGGATTCTGTTACACCTTCGAGCTTTTTTGTGACCCTTTCTACGGTCTTGGCACAAGCAGCACAAGTCATTCCTTCTATTTTAAGTGATTTAGTTGCCATATTAATTCCTCCTAGTTTAAAAGACGCTTTTAGTATTACCAACTAAAGCTAAACCTCAGTTTATTTTTTTAGACGAAAAATTGTTTTAAGGACTTCATCAATCACCTTGTTATCTCCATGACTTAGACGTTCTTTTACGCAAACTTTAAAGTGTTTTTCTAGCAATAGCTTAGAGGCTCCATCCAAAGCCGATTGCACAGAGGCTATTTGATTAAGTACATCATCACAATACACGTGCTGTTCAATCATTCCTTTGATACCCCGTATCTGCCCTTCGATGCGATTCAAACGGGTAACAAGCTCATTAATTGTCTTCTCTTCGTGGCAGACTGTTCTTGCCCTACTGATTTGACTTTCACAGGGAAGACTGTTATGCTTTGTCACTTCATCCAAGACTATCAGCTCCCTATATCTATTGTAAGGATATAGGATAGGGGGCTACCCTATTTTTATACTATGATTGTATTATAGAGTTGCGATTTTCGCATGAATTAATTGTGAATTTCTCATGAATTACTTCATGTAAATAAACGATAGAAAAAAAGACCTTCGGCCGGAAGGTCTACTGAAAGTCTATTTATGAGTTTAATCCGAGAAAATCTTCTACTTGGATAAGAAAACGTACTGGGAAGAAGGATACTTATTAGAGCTTAGATAGCGCCTGGAGAAAATCTTCAATGATATCTTCAGCGTCTTCAAGACCCACGCTTATCCGAATGAGATCCTCATAAACCCCCATCTTCTCTCGTTCTTCCATTGTATTAGCAACATAGATTGTTGAGGCAGGATGAACCACTAACGTCCGAGCATCTCCAATGTTCGATGCGTTTAAAGCATATTGTAGATTATTGATGACGTGAAAGGCGTTTTCCTTTGAACCCACGCGTATGGTCAGGAGCCCTCCAAATTTGCCGGAGAATTGCTCTTGGGCTATGTTGTGATACGGGTTATCCTTAAGCCCAGGGTAGTTTACGAAACTCACCTTTGGAGAATCTTTCAAGGCTTGTGCCAAAGCTAAGGCATTGTCACAGATGCGATCCATTCGGATTCCCAAGGTCTCTAACCCTAAGCTGGTGAGATAGACATTTAAAGGTGCACTACAGGTTCCAAAATCCTTAAATGTTGTCTGACGTAGTTTAGCCAGATAGGTAAATTGGCCAAACTTTTTATACGGTTTAAATCCGGGGAACTTCTCGACATCCCAATTTGAGCGTCCATTAGAAATAATAATCCCACCAATGGAGTTACTACTTCCGTTAATGTACTTGGAAGTAGAATGAATCACGATATCTGCACCTAGTTCGAGTGGACGGATTAAATAAGGCGTCGTACATGTATTATCAACAATCAGAATGATTCCCTTAGAATGTGCTAATTCTGCAAGCCGTCTGATATCTGGGACATCAAGTTTAGGGTTACCTAAGGTTTCGACAAAGATTAATCGCGTTCTATCCGTAATCCCTGCTTCAAAGGCCTCAACTGTACTTTCCTCGAGGAAGGAAGCCAGAATGCCCAGTGGCTTAAAGTTCTCAAACAAAGTATACGTTCCGCCAAAAATCCCACTGCCGGCCAGAATTTCATCCCCACTTTGTAAGCAGGTCAGTACAGCCATGCTTATAGCCGCCATACCGGAAGTGCAGGAAACGGCCCCGGCACCTTTTTCTAAGAAGGCCATCCGGCGTTCAAAGCTTTCAATCGTAGGGTTGTTCAGTCGGGTATAGAGAAAACCCGGTTCATGACCCATGAAGATCTTTTCTAACTCTTCAGCTGTATCATGGGCAAAGGCCGTGGATTGATAAATGGGGATCGTCGTTGCTCCCGATTTCTGATCACCCTTGAAATTCCCATGGAGTAAGGAGGTGTTGAATTTCATTACAGCTCCTCACCCTTTTCTACATAAACAGTGTAAGTCTCATCCTCATTGTTCACGACTTGAAGGATTTTATGATTTTCTTCCTTCAAACTCCGGGGCACATTCTGGATGGGTTCTCCTGAATTCATTTTGATCTCTAAGACTTCACCCGGTTCAAGCTCTTCCATGGCGACTTTAACCTTAACAAACGTGATTGGGCAGACGACTTCCGTGATGTCGATAAAATCATTGGCTTTTATGCTCATTTTATGGCCTCCTGAAGATCCTTCTCTAATTTTTCCCAACCGACCCGATCCAAAGTTTTGCCAAACCGCTCTCCCGGTTTTGCGTACGTACTAAAGAATTCAAGGGTCCGGTCGGCAACGCTGAAGAGAGTCTCTTCATTATAAATCATCGGAAATACCGATTTTCCAGTTGCGATTTGGTTACCAAAGAGTCCACCAAAATAGACGTTATAGCCATTTTTCCCTGTCCAAGCTTCGGTAGGACAGGATTTCACACATTTTCCGCAAAAGTTACAGAGGTCTTGCTCTAACGTAACTGTCTGTTCGTCGCGACTGACTTGGATAGCTTTCTTCGGACAAACTGCTGCACAAAGTCCGCAAAATGTACAGGAAGCCGCTTGCCATTCTGGCTGAATTCCACCTTTGATCCCTAGGTCATTCTCCTCAGCTTTCAGGCAGTTGTTGCTGCATCCGACTACACCGAACTTAAATTTATGCGGAAGCTCTCGACCTGCATATCGCTGATCTAATTTTTCCGCGAGTTCGGACGTCTCAATCAAACCATTCGGACAGATGCTCGAACCTTGACATGCCGTAATCGTACGTACACGCGGACCGCAGACACCCACTTGAAGTCCCACCGTTGCCATTTCACGTTTAACTTCTTCGATGTCCTCAAGCTTAATAAAAGGAATCTCTATTCCTTGTCGGGAGGTTAAATGAACATAACCTTGCCCATATTTTTCAGCAATTTCATAAACCTTTTTAAGATGATCCGCCGAGACTTGTCCTCCTACAATCTTTAAACGCATGGAAAACTGGTCTTTTTGGACTTGTCTCATGAGACCGCCAGACTTCAAGGCTTTATAATCAACTTTTGCCATACTCTTTTTCTCCCCTTAACATCATTAGATAAGTTGCAGCACTTCTTCGTTCACTTTCCCCTCATTAATCTTAAAGCTTTTAATCACAGGCTTCTCTTTGTCCTGAAGTGATAAAATAAGATAACTTGCTTCAGGATCGAAGGCTAAACGAATGTCCTCCTGCGAGGGCCTCGAGGGTGTACTGGGATGGCTATGAAAGTTTCCAAGTAGCACCCAACCCTTGCTTCGGATATCCTTAATTGCTGCGAACTGCTCTTGGGGATCCATGGAGAAGTGTTCCGGGCTTTGGTCCACATTCCTAAGGAAATAGACGTTTTCGACGGTCTTTACTTCACCCTCGATCCTGCCTGCAAGTAAACCGCAAGCCTCATTCGGTAGCTTCTCCTGGGCATAGGAAAGGATTTTAGCATAATCTTGTTGCTTTAGAAGAATCGTCATGGTTTTCCACCTCTAGGCTTTAAAATCACATTGTACTTGTTCATAATCAATGAGCTCTGTAATCGTAGGATGTTCGCCACAGACTTCACATTTTGGATTATTAGAGAGTTTAATCTTCCTAAATTCCATGGTTAACGCATCATAGGTGAGTAGATGTCCTGTGAGCAGTTCCCCGATGCCGAGAATATACTTAATTGCTTCTGTCGCTTGGATTGTGCCGATTATTCCTCCCATGACGCCAAGCACTCCGGCCTGTTTACAGGTCGGAACCGCATCTGGTGGTGGTGGATTATGGAAAATACAACGATAGCAAGGACCTTGCCCAGGCACATAAGTCATAGTCTGACCTTGGAATCGAATGATGCCTGCGTGAGAAAAGGGTTTGTTTGATAATACGCAAGCATCATTGATTAAAAACTTGGCTGGAAAATTGTCAGTACCATCAATAATGAAGTCATAATCCTGATCCTTAATGATATCCTGGATGTTTTGAGAGCTCACCCATTCCCGATAGGTTATTACATTAACGTCAGGATTCATCAGGTTGATAGTTTCTTGACCGGAAAGAACCTTCTGTTTCCCGACATCCTGCGTGAAATGTATAATTTGGCGTTGGAGATTAGACAATTCGACGACATCATAATCGACAAGTCCAATTGTTCCGACGCCTGCAGCCGCTAAAAACATAGCCGCTGGAGCGCCCAGTCCACCTGTACCAATAATCAGAACCTTACTGTTTAATAATTTCTTTTGCCCTTTTACCCCGACTTCTTTTAAGATAATGTGTCGCGAATAACGGTCAAGTTGTTCATCAGTAAAAGCCACTCTTTATCCTCTCTTTTCCTTCTGAAATTTTTAGAACTTGATGCTTAGAAGCTTCCGCCTCCCATGAAGTAGAGGAATTCAATCGTATCCTGGTCTTTTACTTTGACCTCATTGAACCGTCCTTGATCAACGAGCTCCTCATTAACCTGTACTGTAACATATTCTGGCATTTGGACCTTTTGAAGTACGAGGAGTTCTTTGATTGTTACTTCTTTCTCTAAATTGACCTCTTTACCATTAACTTTAATAACCATGTGTTTTTCATCCTTTCGCTTATGCTAATCTTCCAGCGTTACCCTTCAATGTGTATACGATTACTAGGTTTTATGGGTAAAGAAAAACCCCTTCTGCTTTCCGTACAAAAGAGGTCTCACTAAAAAGCACCTCTCTTATCTGTCAGAAAAAAATTTCTGTGGAATTGGCACCGTACAAACCGTCGGTTGCCGCAGTTTCAAAGGGCCAATCCCTCCACTGCTCAGGATAAGAGAAAACTAAGTATTCAAATCGATTTAATACGATATTAACTTGTAGATGAATAAATGTCAATACTTACATTTGGAGATTTTCTTCCCGTATTGCCGTTAATCACACTAATTATTCTTTCGAGATATTCTCATTTTTTACAAGTTCACGATGATTATGCCCCGTTTGCTTTTCTTTATTTCCTTTCATCATCATAGGTATCATAAACATCATCATTATGGGACATATAAATGGGACTATGGATATCAGGATATTCCTTGTATTTGGAGATACATTACTACTGATAAATGGTAGAAAAAAAAGAATTAAAAGTGGTGCACCACAACATAATATCATCAGCAACATATGGGACATATGCCCCTTATGCTTCATCTTTTGTTTACCATCATTCTCGTTTTCTTGTTTATTATCACAGCAATTCATCTTTTCACTCCTCACATTAAATAAACGTGCTCTTTTTTATACCCCAGTGTAATATCATAAGTTTTCCTCGCTTATTATTTCTTGACCTCTTTCGGAATGATGACCAACGATGGACCCGTAATTGTAGGCGAAGGCAGGCCGTTCAACTGCCCGAGTACCGCTCTCGGGCTTTTCATTAGTTCACTGAGATCTCCATACTGAAGCGCTTTCACAGGGCAAGCTTTAACACAGGCTGGTTTTTCCCCTTGATCCTGAAGGGTGTAACAAAATTGGCACTTGCAAACTGTTCCCGATTCTTCACCGAATTGGGGTGCATGGTAAGGACAAGCATATAGACAGTATTTACACCCGACACAACGGTTTTTGTCATGAATAACGATCCCATCTTTTTCCCGCTTCTCATAAGCCTTTACTGGACAAACTTGCACACAGGCTGGATCTTCACAATGATTACAGCTCACGGACAAATTATCTTTCTTACCGATAACAAGTTTGCGCCATTGAACCCCTTTCTCCCATTGATAAAGCTTCTTACACGCTTGTACGCAGGCCCCACATAAAATGCATTTCTCTTCATCATACATAAAGCCCAGTTGTTTCTTCCCACCTAAAGCGGATTCATTTGACGAAGCCGGACTGGCCTGGGCAACTTTCCCTGGAACAATTCCCAACGTAAGTGCACCTCCCATAAACAAGCCGGCTTTTATGGCATTCCTTCGGGTTAATCGGATCTGTTTCACCCTTGCCATCAAACAAACAACTCCTTTGCGCTACAATAACGCCTCTTTGACAATGGATAGGTTTTTGCGATAGTCCTTTTTTTCTTTATCAACTTAACATTCAAGCTTTACATGGACTACTTAACTTCTTTTTCTGGAATTTTGCTTCCATACCCTGGATTCTTTGTATCTTGGGGACCATGTTGATTTCCTCCTCCACAGCACCCACCCGCTCCTCGGTGGTGCATGAACAGCATCACACCTATAAACACGATTATTCCCCAATTTTGATAAAGAAAATCCCACATAGTTTATCACCCCTTATGTGTTCTACTCTACTTCTTCGTTGCTGAACCAGAGACGTTCTTACTGCATAGTAGACCCAGACATCATCTTCCGAAGGACTGAGTTTAGAATTCGACACCTCCTGAATATCCTTCCGTCTCTTTCAATATTTAAAGTATAAGATAAAGATACGATTATCTCATGAATGAATTATGAATTTCTTACGAATAATGGAAAATTGAACTTTCAGTATGCTGCATATAGGTTTTATGGTTGCTTTAGCCTTGGAATAAAGCGTCCTGTTTTATTGGCATATCCTATATATTCTTCACCAAATATTTTGGCGGACTCGTTTTCTTCAAACTTTGCTAATCTAATATACATTATTACTAAGATTGGAAACATGATCAACGTTAACAACGTAGGCCATTGTAATAAGAAACCAAACATGATAATAATAAAGGCTACATATTGAGGATGGCGAATCCACGCATACGGACCTGTTTTTGCTACAACTCCTTCGCGTTGTGCCCTATATAAAAACACCCATGTTACAGCCAGGAAAAACAGGCCACCGCTTATTAGCCAAGTACTTGCAATATGAATAGGATTAGTGTGTGGATCCCCACTTAAACCAAATAAATCAAACCAAATGTGACCTGAATTGTGGGAAAACAGGTTTAATTGAGGGAACTTTTTACTTAACCATCCAGAAAGTAAATACATTGTAAGCGGGAAGCCGTACATTTCTGTAAATAAAGCTACGATGAAGGCTGAGAAAGTTCCGAAAGCACGCCAATCTCTCACATTTTTTGGCCTGACAAAGCTAAAAGCAAAGATGATGAAGATTAAAGAATTTACTAAGACAATATTCCAATAACCATACTCAAACATTCTTATTCCCTTCCTGCGCTTCCAATTCTCCAACCGGATTGGCTTTGAGGACTATAGATAAATAACTGAATAAAAAAACAAGTAGCACCGATATGAACAGTATCATAATATCTCCGCTTCTCCTCTCTACCTAATTATTTCTAATTTTGTTATTTTAAGCTTAGCAAAGTTATATGTGCATCTTATGAAAACCTTATGAATTTCTTGCGAATGAGGATAACATTGCCCTTTAATTTCGTACAAAAAAAGAAAAAGCCCGCCTGAATTTCTTTACAGAAATCAGTGAGCTTTATGCTTTATAGTGGCAGGATAGAAATAGTATACAGATCAAATCGTTCATTTAGGGAACTTATCCCTGTAATTGCTGCTTTGGATCATGTTGAACCCTTAAGACCGCCATAAATCCAAGACTGATAATAATCATCCCTACGCTGGTCCATTGACCGGAGGTCCAATTCAACCAATAATGCGGTCCATCTCCACGGAGAAACTCTAGAGCGAATCTACCGATAGAATAAAGAATGATGTAGGCTAAGAAAATGAACCCTTGCGACCATTTACGCCAACGAGAAAGCATAAGAATTATGACAAAAACGATAAAATCCCATTGTCCCTCCCAAACTTCTGCCGGCCAAAGCGGCTGGCTTCCATAAGCTGCATAGGCTGGAGTCCCTTCAGGATAAACAATCCCAAAATTTGACCCTGTAGGAGTTCCGTAAGCATCTCCATTGAGAAAGCAGGCAATCCGCCCGATGGCTTGACCTAAGATTAGCCCTGGTGCAGCAATATCAGCCAGGCGCCAAAAGTTAATATGCTTAACCTTCGTGTAAATCAGACCGGCAAGAAATGCTCCAACGAGCGACCCTTGAATCGCAAGTCCGCCGTGCCAAATCATCGGGATCTCCGATAAATTTTGGGAATAATAATCCCATTCATAGAAAAACACCTGCCAGAACCGTGCACCAATAATCGCTCCAATGATTCCGTAGATGGGAACATCCAATAGATATTCTCTGTATTCCTTATCTGAAGTAAGAATATAAGCTACTGCTAAGCCTAAAAGTATAGCTATCGCTACAATAGTCCCATAGGACCGAAGTGAAAAATTACCAATGGTAAATAATATCGGCGCCATGATAAACCTCCCCTATTTTAGAACTTCCATGTAAAATTTCGTGTCGGTGTATTGTAAACATTATTGACACTCAATGTCAATGTACTTCCTGCGATGGCTTTAGTAAGCTCAGGACTTTCTATACTAAGTTCTGCCGAAAGGTGGTGTCCAGAACCATTTCTCTTCAAAACCTTAACTTGAATAGGAATTTCTTTGTTGTCTAGCAAAACCTTGATATTACTCTCAAATTGAAAATTTTCTACGTTGACAGCATGATTACTCAGATCGATAGAAAACAATTGCTGTGCAGACGTACTTTCTTGCTTCAGCCATTTTACGCTGACTTGTAGTCCCTCCTGGTCATCAATGATGGTTTCGGTACTTTCTTTAGTCAAGTTTTCATTCGTACTCGAAGATGCCTTATTTTCCACATTTGACTTTGATTGTTTTGCTGCATCTAAACCCCAATAGACACCACCCACAAAGAGAAGTACCAATACTCCTATTACTACTTTTGCTTTCAAAATCTTGCCTCCCTAAAACATTATGATTACACTATATAACATTCATTTAAACAAACTATGAATTTGATGTGAATATCTCGTGAATTCAAATTACATTCCTAAGGGGAGATTCGGCATAAATCGTCCCAGAAAACCTGTCAACTCGGTTAATTGATTCGTATAAATGATATATGCCATATAGAGCATAAGGGCACCTGCTAGACGTTCAGCGATCACTTGTTTACCACGATAGCGTTTAAGAACGTTAATCACTTGATTAAAAGGACATCCCCGCTAAGAAATAAGGAATAGAAAGCCCAAGTGAGAAGAAAAGCATCACAAGCATGCCACTTCCTGAGTCTTGTGTCGCACCAGCGAGAGCCAGAATAGAAAATAGGGTCGGAGCAATACAGTGAGAACAAGCAACTGAGAACAACAATCCTACCAAGAAGGAAGACCATGCACTCCGTGTAGCTTTTTCTCTAAGCTTTCCAAAGAATCGAGGTTCCCATTGAAGTTTATTAAGAAAAGGGAGTTGAAAAAAGCCAAGCATCTTAAGCGCAAGAAGTAAGATGACTGTGCCCCCTAAGACGTTTAGAAATCCTTGCCATCGACTGAGCAAGGAACCAAATTTTCCTGCTACAGCACCGGCTGCGATAAACACTAAGGAGAATCCAGTAACGAATGCCAACGTATTTTTCATTACTCTACGGCGTAAGGTAGCATCTAACGTAGCTTTCTTTAGACCCGACACAGTCGATCCGGTGATTAAAGAAAAATAAACCCCCAACATCGGTATGATACAAGGAGAAAGAAAAGACAAAATTCCTGCGGCAAAAGCAATAATGAATACAGTAATACTCAAATACATCCCTCCAAAAAGGAGCCTATGCTAACAGGCTCCTTATGGTTCTGCCATAATATACTTTAAAATCTTAAAATTCTGATCTTCAACACGTTTTATTGTTAGCCCAGCGTTGCTGATATTCTCTAGTGTTCTCCGATTAATATGTGGGCCAATCATTCGAACAGTTAAAGGATCTAAAAGATCCATAAGTTTTCCCAATAAGGGGTTATCGCTTCTGACATGTTCAAGGAGTAAAATTTTTCCTTCCGGTTTACAAACTCGCTTAACCTCTTCTAAACCTTTGATTGGATCCGGTACAGAACAGAAAACACAGGTGGCGATAACGGTATCAAAGCTATCATCAGGAAATTGAAGATTTTGTACATCCATTTCCAGTAAGGATACTGTGATTCGTATCTTTTGGGCTTTCTCTCTTGCTTTCTCAAGCATACCGGGACTTAGATCGATTCCCGTAATCTCACAATCGGGTGAGTAAAACTCTAGATTTTTCCCAGTTCCTACTCCAACCTCTAGAACTTTACCGTTTGCTTGACTGAGTATCTTTTTTCTAATATCGGATTTGATCATCCGATCCATGATATCGTAGAATTTCGATGTGCGATTATATCGTTGACGTGTTAACAAAGTCTCTTTATCCATAGTATCCATCCTTAAGCTCTTTCCCGAAAAAATCCATCTTTATCTAGTGTTACATTTTTACATCCATGCCATCCATTCATGCCATCACCGCTTAAATGAATAAGATTACTCTACTTCCTTGTTTAATTGAGTCTTTAATCGAGAGAGTTCATCCTCGATCTCGGAATTTGATTGGTCCTTTTTAAGTTCAGCAAGCTGATCTTCGAGCGAATTCCCGGTACTAACTAGGATATGCGATGCTTTAGCCTCGGCCTCGATCCGTTCGACACGTTCCTCCATTCGATCAATGTTCGCCATCGGATCATGTGTAGCCAGTCCAGATACTACTTCGTTCGCTTTTTTCATCGTTTCCGCCCGTCGCTGACGCATCACGAGATTATTGCGTTCATGTTTGGCTTTCTCCAATTTTTCGGTTAAGATACGCAAATTCTCTTGGAGTTCTTCAACCGCTTTAGTTTGATCCACGAGTTGCGTCTCGAAATCAACCAAACTAACCTCTGCTTGTTTCTTTAGCGTCAGCGCTGTCCGCGCCAACTCATCTTTCCCTTTTTGAACGGCTAACGTTGCCTGCCCAGTCCGCTCTGTGATTTCCTTGCGCAGATTAGTAATACGCTCTTCCAATTGGATTTTATCCGCAACGGCCCGATTTACTTGAATCTGGAAGTTGCGAACTTCCTCCGTTGCCTGCTCGACGTATAAATTTAACATCTTTTCCGGATCTTCCGATTTGTTCACTAAGTCAGTAATATTTGCTTCTAAGAGATCTTTAATTCGAGTGAATAATCCCATATTTCCCAGTCTCCTTTCATACAATAACTACCCCATGTATTCCCTAAATGCCTATAGTTAATCTATGTTTCTATTGTAGCAATAGATTTTGACTAAGCTATGAATTCAATATGAATAACTCATGAACTAATGTTGGACATTTATTTGAATGCAATAAGAAAAGAAGGCCTTTAGCCTTCTTTAAGAATTGCTTTTTACCTTTTGATTGGTTTATAATTATAGCACTCTTCTTGCACCAAGATAATGTGCATTCCAGTAACTCTCTGACAAGCTATGAATGGCCACTCCATCACTGGCTGCCCCAATCGTGCGATTGCCTCCAATATAGATCCTCACATCAGATGCACCCGCTTTATACGTACTGAAGAACACTAGGTCTCCTGGTTTCAGTTGATCCCTGCTTACTGGAGTGCCGGTTTTGTACATATCAAAGGAGGTGCGGGGCAAAGAAACTCCTGAAGCTTTGAATACATATCCAACAAACCCCGAGCAATCAAATCCTTTCGGTGTTGTCCCTCCCCATTGATAACGGACTCCTATTAAACTGTTAGCCCGGTTAAGTAGGAGGTCTATTTCTCCTGCTCCTCTGGAGACCGCCTGAGAAGAGCTCTTCTTAGCAGCTTGTGTTGGCGGCGGAGTTTGAGTTGGTGTTGGCTTATTAGGTGTAGATGGCACCGTTGTTTTCGTAGTTACATTCGTTTCATCATCCGAGGACTGAGAGTTTGCAGACTTTTGAGAAGTAGGTTGAGGCTCAGATGAGTTAGATTGCTGAAGTGATTGCTTTTCCAAAAAAACTTCTTTCTTTAGAGAATCATTCTTCAAAGGAATACCAGTGGTTATTCCCTTGAAATTTTCCTGCATGATTTGAGGATACACATTGTCCTTATAAAGAGCAGGAATTATTGACGTTGCAGAAGAAGGAATTGAATTGTTCCACGCTTGTGCTGGGATAGCATTTAATAAGCTGGAAGCCAACATAACACCAGAAACAGCTACCATACTGAACCATTTTTTTCGGAACGAGATATTCAATCTATTTCCACCTTTCTTGCTTACGAGGTTAGTTGACGGATTCGGGCAAAGGTGCATGCCCTACGCGGAATTTCGCGATTCACCCCATGAGACATTTCCCCCGTTCTAAGGCTTTGTGCCTCAGATTCAGCTTGTCCTAATTGTTTTTAGCTTGAAACTCTATTTAAGAACGATCAACTTTTTACCAATCCCCACGAAGTTCTCTCTGGCACGCTTCGAATTCCTTAAACTCAATCTCCCCTTGGGCATAGCGTTCTCTAAGAATATCCAGAGCATCCCTTGTAGGAATACGAATCGTTGCAGGCTGTCTAGGATTGCTAAACCAATAGAACATTAGTGGGATTAGTAGAATCCAAAAAAACATCATATTGCTTCCTCCTTTCCATAAGACAAATCCTAAAATGTCTTTGTGATATAATTTTTAACGCATCACGCCGAAAAAGATATCCGTTGAACAATTTGGAAGAACTCTTGGTAAATTTCTTGTTTTTTTTGCTCAGAAAGTTTCACCTTTGTCATTTCCTTCAATACTTTTTGTAACATAGTTTGATTTTCTAACTCTTTTCGAACAACCAGAGGGACTCTACCTACCATCTCATATAAAACATTTTCATCGCGTTTAAATAAATCTGCAAGATTCTGAATCATCTCATCCGTCGGTAAACGAGTCCCTCGCTTAACTTGTGATAAAAACATAGCGTTAACACCCACTCTAGCTGCTAATTGGGCCATCGATAAACCCCTTTTAGCACGTAGCTTCGCAACAAGATCCCCAATGTCGTGATCTTTCGAAACCGTTCCTACACCCTCAATAAATATCATTTTTATTTGCCTCCTAGTTTTCTACTTTAGCCTTTGTATTTCATGACCTCAGATGATCATAATTTTTTATTGATAACAGTTTTCATTTATATTTTAAACTATACCTGTGAATTTGTTATGAACATTTCTTTAAGTATTTTAAAAGCTTGTCTTCCATGCTTTGAGTATACGCGAGAGATATGATTATCCCATGATGGGTTATGAATTTGTCGTGAAAATATAATAATATAAAGGCACTCGTTTAAGTGCCTTCTTTGAATGCCTATATATGACAAGGCCAACTCCGGACTGACGATGAGACCCGTGAACGGGTATAGAATTCCTGCCGCAAGAGGGATCCCCGTAATATTATAGATAAAAGCCCATACGAGATTTTGCTTGATCTTACGCATCTTAGCCCGTCCAATCTCAACCGCCCCAACGACATCACGAATGTCTGATGATCAGAATAATATCACCGGTCTCTTTGGCAACGTCTGTTCCTGAGCCAATCGCAATCCCCACATCCGCTATCGCTAAAGCTGGAGCATCATTAATACCGTCTCCAACCATAGCCACTTTTAGCCCTTTATCTTGAAGCTTTTTCACTTCTTCTGCCTTATCCTGAAGTAATACCTCCGCAAGCACCGTTTTAATTCCTACCTGACGGGCAATGGCATCCGTAGTTCTCCGATTGTCCCCCGTAATCATGGCTACCTCGATACCCATTTTTTGCAGGCGTGCTATGGCAAAGTTAACGTTTTCTTTTAAAGTATCTTTAACATCGCGGTTTTGCCTTCTTCTTCGAGGGTTTCCATTCTAGAAATCAGTTCATCGATGTTAATGTTTCTTTGCTTCATCAAACGGCGATTCCCTAACAGGATTTCTTGCCCCCCATAGTTGGCCTGTACCCCGTGTCCAGGTATTGCTTCGAATTTTTCAACTTCATTGAGAGAGCCTTGTCACATTTGGTGAAAAAGGCTCCCTTTTAATATTTGTAACTCTTGGGCAGAGGTTATTTAACCAAATCCTCTTTGAGACGGCGATATTCTTCTGTATCAATCTCACCCCGAGCATATCGCTCTCTGAGAATATCCAGCGCATCATTTCGGCCATATGCAGAATAAGAATGTCCTCTATCCCGTCTAAAGAGCGAAACTCCAAACCAGATAAGTAGACCCCAGAAAAGAATTTGAACTGCCATCATAACTAAACCCATCCACCAGTATCCACCATTCCCCCAAGCGCCATTAGACCAAGGCCCATAGCCCCACATCATCATAAATAAAACCTCCTTCGTAATATCAACCGAAATCTATTATTTAACTTTCAGCCTCCATTTAACAATTTCATTATAACTCGTAACTGTGAAAACCAATTGAAAAAGTTATAACTATTATCTGAATATATGGATAATAATACAAAACAAAAACGGTTTGTTAGCTACTAAACGGTGATCAGTTAGTTTTACAAACTATTTTGTATAAATTTCCCAAATATAAAGAATCAAAGTTTATAGCTGATTCCGTTTGGAGTCTTTCCAACCTTAACTGTTTTTATCACCTTATCCTGTGAAGTATCGATTACACTAACGGAATCCTCGTACATATTCGTTATATAGACTATTTTATCATCAGGACTAACGACGACTCCATGGGCTCCTTTTCCAGTTTGGATTGTAGACGTTACTTTCTGGTTACTTACATCAACTTTACTCACTGTATTCGATGGTTTTTGTTCTGTCCCTTGATTCGCGACATACACATATTGTCCATTTCCTTGAACGTAAAGTTGTGCTGGTCCTTCGCCGACAGGTACTTTAACCACTTTGCCTGTCGACAAATCAATTATCGATAGACTATTTTCAGCATTCGGCGTAGCGAATAGAGTTTTTCCATCCGGTGATATTCCTGTGGTTACAGGCGTACTTCCTACCTTAATCTTTTGTGACTCTTTCATATTAACTAAGTCCAAAACGCTAACCGTATCTTCCCCCATATTCGCTACATAAGCGAATTTGCTGTCTGCAGAAATCCTAAAACCATGAGGCATTTTACCCGTAGCTATCGTTGTTTTCACCTCAAATGTCTTCATATCAATAACGGTTACGTTATTATCTTCATTATTACTCACTAGAGCATATTGCTTATCCTTAGAAAAGACGATATGGGCCGGATGATTTCCCACTTGAACCTGCTTTATCAACTTGTCATTGGTCGTATCATAAAATAAGGCTGAACCTTTCATTTCCATTGATGCACCATGCTGCATCTTTGGAACCAAAGTTGCCCCCACCATACTTCCATCTGGGGAGACTTGGATATTATGGACAATCCCGTTAATGGAGATTGTATTAACGACTGTATTCGTTGAAGCATCAATCTTCGTAATGCTTCCACCTTCGTTCGCTGTATAATAGAAAGCCTGCGTTTTTGTTTGAACTGTTTGCTGCGGTGTTTTACTTGGAGTGGGCTGAGTTTGAGGTGGATTACACCCCGTCGTACTTAACACTAAGCTGAAAATTAAAATAAAACGAGCCAAAATCCCTTTCATAAAAACCCTCCTTTTCAAGCTAATATCTCCAGAAAAAAATGGGTTATTCATGCCCTTCTGATAAAGGAAACTTACTTCAGGTGGAGTTTTGACTCCATCTGAAGTCTAGTTGACTCATCCAGGACTTAGCGCCACTTATCTCATCCTCACCGCTAAAGATATTTGTCTAGTTTGCGGTTCGGCGAAAGCATCCACTGGATACTTTCGTGCTTTAGAAGCGGGAGTCTTAGTGGCGGTTAGTCATGAATAAAAGTGAAAAGGAGCTGTCTTTTCATGAATGTCATTTGACATCATTTTAAGACAGCTCCTTCAAACGTTTTAGCTTAATGGTTATGCTTTTTTACTTGAAGAATTTCTTTCGCAAGCATACAATTACCTCCGACATTAATATTGATATTCATTCTCGTTTCAATAAAGTATAATTATTTCTTATAAATTTGCTATGAATAAATTATGAATATTTTATGAACACGTTTATACATTAGGTCTACTGTTTTTTGGTAGAATCTAAAATTTATTCATAAAAAATTCATAAGTTTTTCATGAGTAATCCACAAACATTATGTATCTTAGCTTTATAGTGACAACTTATTAAACAGAAAGGAGATGTCACATGAAAAAAATAATTTACACAGCTATCCTTGGCGCTTTTCTTATGCTTGTTCCAGCCCAAACAGTACAGGCTGCTTTGGGAGATACCTTGTTAAAAGTAGGGGCAACCGGTTCAGATGTCGTTCAACTGCAAACAGAACTCAACTATTTAGGTTATAATGTCGGCAACGTCGATGGAATCTTTGGAGCAAATACTCAAGCTGCAGTAAAATCTTTTCAATCTGCCCAATCCTTGAATGTGGACGGAATAGTCGGCCCAATTTCGGGTAACAGACTTGACTCTCTTTATGCTGCGAAAGTCGGTCAAAAGAGTACTACCCGTCAAGAGAAAGCAAATGCTATTATCACAACCGCTAAAAAGTATATTGGTGTTCCATACTTATGGGGTGGAACATCGCCTAAGACGGGTTTTGACTGTTCAGGTTATGTGCAATATGTCTTTGCCCAAAACGGGATTTCGTTACCTAGGGTTTCCCGTGATCAGTACAAAATTGGAACTTCCGTGGACTTTAATAACCTCCAGCCGGGAGACTTAGTCTTCTTTTCCATTGCAGGAGACGGGATTGTCGACCATGATGGCATCTATATAGGAAATGGCCAGTTCATCAACTCCTCCAGTTCCAAAGGTGTTGCTATTTATAATCTTGGTCCCTATTGGAAATCAGTTTATCTTGGCGCTAAACGAGTATTCTAATCCTCTTCGGGCTCTTCCATAAACATGGAGAAATGACTAAAGGCTCAGACCCTTAATAATTGGTCTGAGCCTTTCTCATAATTGGTTTTCATTAGGCAGTAACATGAACCTGATCGAAAATCAATAGTACAAACACAGATAATCCTGAATTCCATAAACTAATCAGAGATTTATGAAAGGATGGTACCTATGAATACTCATCAAATGCATCCTGTTAGTATCATAAAAACTGTTCAAGATTGTGAAGTAATGTGTGAACACATGATTACCCATCTTCTCATTCATTTCCAAGATCTTCATTTAAGACTTGGGTAATTACAACTACTACGAGATTGCGCAGATGTCTGTACACTAACAGCTAAATACCTTGCCCGCCATAGCGCTTTCAGCAAACTACTAGCAAGCCTTTGCGCAAGTATTTGTGAAGCATGTGGAAATGAATGTGCAAAATTTCCCGATCAGGAATCTCAAAAATGTGCACAAATTTGTTTACACTGTGCTAGGGAATGTCGAACGTTTGCAATGTAATAAGTGTCAAAAGCCAGGAGAGCAACCCTCTCCTGGCCGTTTTCTTGGATTTTCACCGTTATTTATTAGCAGATAGCAGGAATTTTCAAAGGCTTATTGAATAATTATATCAGAACAATTTAATATCTAGGGAACAGGTGCTTGCGATTATTTTAGTCGCCGCTTAATAGGGAAGCCGGTGAAAAACCGGCGCGGTCCCGCCACTGTAAAGGGGAGTTACCTTAAAAATGTCACTGGGGTATACCTGGGAAGACTTAAGGCAACGAAGAACCTAAGCCAGGAGACCTGCCTGTTCTGAACACCATTGATCTGCGAGTGATAGGGAGGTGGAAAAAATTACAGAAATAGCAACACTCTCACTGATGCTTACTTCATATGCATTAGGGTTGGTTCATGGATTGGACTCTGACCATGTTATCGATGTTACGGACTTTGTAAGCCAAGATCCAAGACCATCACAGGCTGTTCTATTCGGGAGCAAGTTCGGTTTCGGACATACTTTTACTGTTCTGGTAGCCGGATTATTGACGTTTACTCTTAAAACGGCCCTTCCTGAGCATTTTGAGCAGGCCTTTACCCTCTTCTCCGGGATTTTACTCATGTTATTAGGCATCTGGGGTATTCACCGTCGGATTATCCGGCCTATACGTCAAAGGCATCAGCACATTTCTGTGCCCGAAATGACTAGACTAGACAAGCGAGTATTTCGCTGGGGTCCACTCTTTACAGGCTTTATGACCGGGTTAGTGGGTACCGCTGGTGTTATGCTGTTTGGCCCGGTAGCTGCTGCACCCAATATCTATTCAGTAGGCATGTTTATTTCAATCTACGGTTTTGGTGTAATTTCTAGTATGAGTTTTTATGCATTGATTGCCGGGAAGTGTTTCAGCAGTTTATTTAACCGCCCCCGGGGCGAGAAACTCGTCAAGCTAGTCTCCTTTGTTCCCTCTTTTCTGAGCATTGGTCTAGGAACGATTTGGGTGGTACGCTTTGTAGAAGGAGTACTAACTGTCAAGAAATTGATGCATGGGTAGATTGTAAACAACCAGCGTTAAACTGCGAAATGGTACTTAGTGCACTCTGCTCTGGAATCAAAAATGAATAACCTAAAACAAGGAGTGTTGCCCATCGGCTATACTCCTTGTTTTCTTTCTCCCTCTTTGAACATCAATCTTTAAGCGATATTTACCGACCTCCCATGTTCAAGTCTGACCCGGCGCTGAGCCAGTTCTCCAACCTCATTGTCATGGGTAACCATGACAATAGTGTGCCCCTCACGATGGAGTTCCCTAAAAATCTCAATCACTAATTTTTCATTATCCTCATCCAAATTTCCTGTCGGTTCATCCGCTAGAATGAGTGCTGGGTAATTGATTAAGGCCCGGGCAATGCAAACCCGTTGTTGTTCACCACCGGATAATTGACTCGGTAAATGCAGGGCACGATGCCCTAATCCTACCCTTTCAAGAGCAGCCAGGGCCTCTTTTTCATCAGGAAGGCTGTGATAATATTGGGCTACCATGACATTCTCTAACGCACTTAAATGTGGAATCAAGTGGAACTGTTGAAAGACGAGTCCAATTTTATCGCGGCGGATCTCTGTTAATTCTTTATTCGAACGATGCGTAACATCCACCCCGTCAATCAAGACTTTGCCCCCTGTAGGCTTATCCATACACCCAATGATGTTTAGCAATGTACTTTTTCCTGATCCGGAAGGACCCATGATAGAAACCCATTCCCCAGGAGCTACATCCAGACTAAAATCTTTTAATGCATAAACATTGCCATAGGCTTTTGATACATCCTTCATTTCTAGGATATTCATAACCCTTCCCCCTTCTATTCACCCTTTAACACCAACGCGGGGTCAATATTTGCTGCTGCCCGGACGGGCAAGAGAACTGCAGCCCAAGCTACAAGAACCGCTAAAATAATCACAACAATTGTCACAAGAGGACGCAGCGTTATATAGGATTTAAATACACTAAGACCAATGATTTGAGCTATGCCCCAGCCCACAACTGAGCCTAACACTCCCCCCAGTATTCCTAACAGAGCACCTTCTCCCAGAAATTCACCGGCAATAGTCCGATTAGGAGCACCTAAGGCCTTACGTAGCCCAATTTCCTTCCTCCGTTCTACGACCATGGCCATCATAGTACTTGAGACACACAGCAAAGTAGAGGCCAGAATTACAAGCACGACCAGATAGACTAATGACCGAATCTTTTCGAGAATTACCCCTTCGGAACGGGCAACCTGTTGAATAGGATTCGCCTTAATGCCCGGTTCAACCTGATTGATCCGGCTAGCCAGAGCATTTAACTCATCGGAGTTGCCCATGAGGCTTAAATAGACTGTGTGGATCTGTCTCTTTTGAGCAAAAAGCTGTTGGGCAGTACTGAGTTCCACGAAGATTTGATAATCCTCTGTACTCCCGGTTGACACAGTACCGGTTACAACAAACTTACCTACACTGCCGGTTTCTTCAGCATTGATATCCAGTTTTTGACCCACTTTTACTCTTAGTTTTTCCGCAAGGGCAGTACCTACCAAAATCTGGTCCGGCTCATTGGGCCATGTGCCCTCAACACGCCAATAAGGGCTTACCTTTTGGATATCCTCAAAGTTTACCCCTACCGCTACAAATTTTTGCTTCTTTGCTGTGGCTAATCCATACAGATATGGAGCATACCCAATTCGCTTTTCCTGCGGAATTTCTTGTAAAATACGTGCAACGGCATCCTGATCTAGAGTTGTACCTTCTTTTCCTAGAGAAGGTACAACAACCAAATTGGCCCCGTAACTGCGCAACTCTTTGCTCATCTTGAGTGAAATATCATAATAGACGTTTAAGAGCCCTGAAATTACCCCTGTTCCCAAAATTAGAGCCAAAAGGGCAATAGCGACCCTGGACTTACGATTTTTCAAAGCGGCGACGACCATCCTTAAGTACATTGCCCGCTTGCTCATTTTCATGCCCTCCTTATCTGCCGTGTAAAACTTCAGCCGGACGTAGGTTTGTAAGCATTTTAATGGCGGATACGCTGCCCATGAGAGCCACTCCAACTGAAATCATCAGAACGATAGGCAGAACCATCAACTTAACCGTCAAGACTGAACCGAATACCGCTTGCCCAATAATTTGAGCAAAGCCCAAACCCAGTAAATAACCTAACAAACCACCCATGACCGCACTAATCAACGTTTCACTCACAAAAAGCAGGATAACCTGCCAGTTCTCTGCGCCTAAAGCTTTGAGCAAGCCGATTTCCTTACTCCGCTCAAGTACTTTGGTCGTCATCAGGCTGGAAATTCCCAAAGCAGCACTGATTAAAGCTGCTACGGTTAAAAGCATCATGAGAAGTTGAATCTTGCTTAAGATAAGCCCTTCAGAATCTGCAACTTGTCTAATGGCTTTAGCTTTTACACCGGGTAGGATTTCTTCTATTTGATAAGTAATTGCACTCACATACGCTGTGCAATACCAACGTTCATATTCTTCAGCGGTTAAAGATTTAGGGTCCTTCTCCGCTTTCTGAGCCAGTTCATTTTCTGGTGTCGTTAGTGCGCTAACCTCTACTTTGCCCACTTTCCCCTGTAACCCTTGGAACTTTTGCAGTGTACTCAGAGGGATAAATATCTTTCCGTCATCACCACTACCGCTGTCGAATATCCCCTTAATTCTAAACACTTCTTCCTGGGGACCTCCCGGAGTGTCTACCTGGAGTTGGATGTCATCTCCTGTTTTGAGCCCAAGTTCTTGAGCGAGTTGAACTCCTATCATCGCTTCATTGGATGAACTGTCATTAACCCATTCTCCATTGAGCTTCCACCAGGATTTAAGGTTTAACGTGCCTGTAGTCACTTTTTCCCCGGCTGGGGTAGTAATCTCTTTATTAAACCAAGTACCAATCAGTGGCGCTTTTTTACCGTTTACCAGACCACTCTCTTCTAAGTAGGGAGCAAACGCTAATATATTGTTAGCCCAAAAAATTGTTTTAAGTTTACTCAAACTCTCTTCTTCAATATAAGAAAGCTCTTGCAAGGGGTTAAATTCCACCCCACCAACATTTAAGGGGATGGTGTCCACCCTAGGTTCCACAATTATATTGGCCCCATAGGCTTTAAGCTCCCGGTTTACCTTATCTCCGATATCTAAAGAAATATTGAGCATGGAACTAGCCAAAGAAGCGCCAAAAGCAATGGTTACCACAGCCAATAATTTTCCTTTTAGGCCCTTGGAGAATGATTTTTTCAGCATCCGCCAGAACATCTATACCCCTCCTATTCCGCAAAGACTTTCTCTTTTTGATCTAAGTCAGCTGTTTTAATTATTATGTTGCCATTTTCAACTTTGCTGGCAAAAGGAATAGGATTACACCCACCTGGGAAACCGATGGTAATTTTGTTAATTACCACATCACAATTTAAACAAATGACTTGATCCCCCCGTTGATAATATCCGACCTGACCGCATATCTCGCAGGCATCTAAACCTATGCCAAATATACCGTTTCCTTTATCAATTGCAATAAAACGCATAGTAACATTGTTTTTGGTGAGATAGCTAAAACGATGCATCTTGCCATCCGTGACCTGATTAACCGGAATAGAGATTATCCCATTACTGGCTTGCACAGGAACGGCCGGCGAGATTTTAATTGCCTTATTCGACTTTACATATCCCACGCCTAACAACGCCCCTGTAACGAGAATTAGACATCCACTTACTGCCAACCAGCGGATATAACTTCGATAAGCGGCCATAGTCTTGCGCTTAAGCGCAGGATTCGGAAACTCGCCCAGCTCCGGTGCCTTAGTCCGTATTCGAGAAAGAAAAATTTGTAGAGCCACAACCAACACTAAGGAGTAAAAAAAGAGCGGGTAATAGACGTTAATTACCGGAGCGACTATAGATACTAAGAAGGGGGTTATGGGCAGGTACCCTAAAGCCATACCTAACTGCAATAAAGTAATCAGATGCCGCGACAAAATAATTACTAGCACTAAAACAGCAATGACTAATACTGACTTATTCTTCATCTTTCGAGTTGATTTCAAATACGTCCAGCCAAATACTGCCGCTAGCAGTGTCCCGCTCAATGCTCCGATTACTTTAAGAATCAAATCCGTACTTATAAGGCTACGAGCTTGAATGAAAATTTTGTTAGGAAAATTCACAAGCTCAATGGCATTTACTGTAATCAGTAAAACAGTGGTTAAAAAGATGAGTGGCCCAACGATTTTCTGAATGGGAACCTTTATTTGGCTTAAATAACCCACGATTGCTAAGGTAATCACCGAGAGCACTGTTCCAGTCAGCCAGATGAACTCAAACAGTTCACGGTTTCCCCAAAAACCAACTCCATAGAGCAAAACAACCGATAGCCCCAAGGCAACAACCGTTCCAGCCGAAATCCAGCTTGTTTTGTTAGTAAGGTTTAGTTTAGTTAAATAAAGTGACAGAATGACGAGCAGTAAAACTCCTTCAAAACTGCTTTTTAACGTATAATCTAAAATTGAAAGCATTTTCTCCACCTCCCTCGATAATTGACCTATGTACGGTGTAGAGTATATTTGAGATATTTCAAGAGAAGGAGCCCGGTCAAATCTGACCGAGCAGTAACTTTACCATTTTCTCGGAACAAAGGAGAAGTCCCAATTTAACTCGATCGGTTTGGCCCAGAATTTGCCGGGTACACCAGTTTCTTTATCGGTATGAATCAGAAAATCTTGTTTCTCTGGGGATTCAATGAGGTATTTCAGAGAATAATTACCAGCCCCAGGCATTTTAATATTTGCTCCATAGTGGCTTCCATCCCCAGCGTTCATGGGCATAAAACTACCGGACAGCACCTTGCCTGTATCCTTATTCGTCATTTCATATTTTACGGTTAAATAGGGAACAAACTCACCAACTCCAAAACCTAAAGGATTATTTTCATTCGCACTGATATCCGCTTCCAAGTGAATATCTGATTCGGTTGGTTTAAGACCAGCCTTTTGAACAGGCTCCATTTCTACAGGCTGTAAGTACAGCGCAGCGATTGTCATTACCTCAGCTTCTTGTTCGTCCCCGATAGGATATTCGCGGAAAGTAGCATCCCCAGCTTTTCCATTATCAGCCCTTTGCTTACTCTCCTCACTTTGGGCCGCATTCTTACCCGCTGACTTGTCAGCGGTTTGGGTGGTTCCACACCCTGTTAAAGCTAATGTTCCGATAAGTAAACCTGCTAACAATGTAAACAGTCTGGTTTTTTTCATTTTTTTCTCCCCTAACTTATTCAATAATCATTTTCATTTATTTTATAAAAGGGTCTTATCTTCTTTCTCCTGATATTGAAAACCATTATCATCCTTCAGCAAAAAAAATAGTTTTTTTGCCGAGGTTTTGTATATATAACTTCCTAGAAATGCTCTCCCTTAGGCACCTCCGTTAACTGTTTCTGCTTTTTCTTAGTCTGATAGGTAAAACCGGATATTGCCAACACCATGAGGAGTATTTGTGGGCTCAAACTTTCCCATGTAGGGAAAATCCCCAGCCAAGCGATTGTAGGTACATTGGCCTCAGTTGAATTAATTAAACCTGCTGCCTGCAATTCCACTACCCCTTGCCCAGCGAAGACAAAGGCTAAATAATAGAGTAAAATACTTGTTCCTAGGAAGAAGGGTTTCATAGGGAGTTTTATACTACCATAGCGGATAATCATAAAGATGAATATCAGGGCTACAAATCCTGTTAATAAACCTGCAATGACCATCGTTAAGTTACTAGCACCACTAAGCATGGCTTGATAGAACAGAACCGTCTCAGCACCTTCCCTATATACCGCAAGAAAGACTGCAAACCAGAGAGCGAACGTGCTCCCATTGTTCAGTGAACCCTGAACTTTTCCGTCGATATAGGTCTGCCACCGTTTGGCTTCAGACTTGCTAATCAGCCAGTAACTAACAGAAAACAACACCATTACTGAGATCAGCATAGTAGCACCCTCTAAAACCTCCCGGCTTGCGCCACTAGCATTGAGTACTCCTTGTAAAACCCAGGCCGTCAGCAAACTTGCCAGAATGGCCACAAAAGTACTTTGATAAATTACTTTTATTTTCGACCGGTATCCCGTTTTCACTAAATAGGCAATTATTGCACCAACGACGAGTATTGCCTCAAATCCTTCTCGCACAATAATCAAGAAAGAAGAAAGGAATACTCCAAAACTCGAATTATTCCCGTCTAAAGTTTTAGCATCTAGACGTAACCCAGAGACTAATTTCTCTACAGATTGTTTAATTTCCGCAGGAGGTTTACCTTGACTCATATCTTTTTTCAGTTGGCGAAAAGCGCCTTCTATTTCGACATTTCGTTTAGCAGAAATATTCAAACGTACCGCCTTTTCCATCTGCCCGCCCTCGTATGGTTCAAAATAAGCCTCATCTACTAATTTCCTAGCTTCTTCAACCTCACCTTTCTGATAAACACCCTGAGCCTGTAGCAAATAATCCTCAATCTCTGTAACTACCTGTCCAAAAGATTGGCCTGCTAAGGCCACTGGAGCCAATGCTAATATAAGTACCAAGGTCGTAATCCAAATAATAAAAATATGTCTTGATCTACTAATTATACTCACACCCCTTTGGTTTTGTGGGACTCATCAATAATTATTATCACTCCTTTTTAACATTTTGTCTCAGACGCGCTCTCTCTCTGACCAAGTATATGATAACGATTCTCAATTGTCAATGCATATATTAAATTGATATTTCAAAATTATCAAGCCGAGGCATTGCCTCGGCTCGCTTTCTCCCGTGCTTCAATGATTGCGCCAATGATTCCAATATAACATTCAACGGGATAAAAAATCAAAAGTGTTTAAGTATGGATATTGTACCCACAGTTATACTTTAAATTGTTCAACCTTTCCTTGAAGCTCTTGAAGAATTGAAACGAAATCTTGCATTTGCGCAGAAATCATTGTAACTGATGCGGCTTGTTCTTGACTTCCCGCTTTAATATGTTCTGTTGAAAGATTTACATTACGGCTTGCCGAAGAAATCTCATTAATTGACTTTGTAATGACTTGAGCCTCCGCTGACATCTGTTGAATTGCAAGATTAACTTTCTCAACTGTTGTAACCGCTTGGTCGGAAGCACTTAATATCTTCTCGAATCCAACTCCAGATATCCTGACGCTTTCCATCCCTTGTTCCACGACTTGGGTAGTCACTTCCATCGCTTCCACAACATTCTGCATACCGTGACGTATTGATGATCCGATCTCGGCTATTTCCTTTGCAGACTGAGCCGACTGCTCCGCTAACTTTCTAACCTCTTCAGCTACAACGGCAAACCCCTGCCCATGGCTTCCTGCTCGTGCAGCCTCTATCGCAGCATTGAGCGCAAGAAGATTAGTTTGTGCCGCTAAACCCGTAATTATCTCTACAATATTTTCTATTTGTTCGGATTCCCCAACGAGATGATGAACTTTATCAGCCATCAGATGCTCTTGAGAAACGATATTCTTCATTTGCCCAATTGCTTTTTGAATTGCAATATGTCCGTTTGTCGCCTGTTCTTTGTTCTGATGAACAGCCTGTAAGGTTACCTCCTCCATCTTTTCGATGTTTGTCATTCCTTCGGCTGTCCGATGAATAGCTTGAACGACTTCCTCAATATTTTCCTGTTTCACCGGGAAACTGGAGATTCTATACTTTTATTTCCCAGTAGATGGCGACATATAATCACTTTGATGGAACTTATGGATTTATGGTGAATTCAAGTATCCTTTTATTTACACACCGTTCGATTTTTGCCGAATTCCTTTGCAAGCAGCAGTGCAGAATCTGATTTCTCGATCACCTCCTGTATAGATTGTCCATCTTCAGGATAACTTGCTACTCCTACGGAAATTGTTATTGATGAATATGGATCATCGTTCAATAGTTTTACTTGAGTGCGTATTTTTTCAGCAATTCGTTGAGCATCTTCTTTATTACAATCCTTTAGTAATACCACAATTTCCTCTCCGCCATATCTGTACGCTCTATCTCCCGATCGTACAATTGATTTAACGAGCTCACTCACTTTTCGTAGAACATTATCGCCTGTTTTATGTCCATATTGATTATTAAAGACTCGAAAATTATCGATGTCGATAAAGAGGATAGAGTAGATTGGTACATCTACTCTATCCAATTCTAAATCAAAAGCCCTCCGATTTAATAAGCCAGTCAAACTATCGGTAAAAAGCTTCGATTTCAGACTTTCATTGTGAATCCTGAGTTGTGCGTATCTATTTAAGTACCAGTTTGAGAGTAAGAAATTTAGTATTCCGAAACCGAGACCCAATATGATACAGTGGATCAATATACTATTAAACAATGGCATGGAAATCGAATGGAACAACCAAGCATATAGAACCCCGATGCTTACCATTCCAAAGAATAACCCCAATCTGGCCATATCTATCTCCCCTTTGATCTCCATTTATTACAATTTCATTATACCTTGTATCTATGAATACCTTTAGAATAAGTTATGATTACTATGTGAATATATGGACTAATTAAAATAAGTTTAGAATTTATAGAGCTTATTTTGTTTGGATGCACTCTCTTCGGAACTAAGTATATGATAACAATTCTCAGTTGTACTTTCATCAAATTGATTTTCAAAAAATCAGCAGACCGAGGCATTGCCTCGGTCCGCTTTCTAAACACTTCTACCCATTATATCACTCAGCGAAGACCACGGAGTTAGCTAATTAAATGAGCTCCCAATTATGCTCGTTTGGTACTCATTTTTTGACCTCAGCTGGTACAACGATAGGTGCCAATACACTATCCTTTAACAGCTCCACACATT
Organism: Desulfitobacterium elongatum; assembly: GCF_055378975.1. NCBI lineage: Bacteria > Bacillati > Bacillota > Clostridia > Eubacteriales > Desulfitobacteriaceae > Desulfitobacterium > Desulfitobacterium elongatum. Next base: position 3,773,008 of record NZ_AP038772.1, read on the forward strand.
GCCCCATATAGACTCCAACTTTCTCAGACGGGTCTTGGGTTGGAATTCCAAGAGCTCGGGCAACAAGTTCCGTTAAATCCATTTGCTTTACTTGAGTTCCCATCGTATGACAGGTTGCATTGAACTGAGACCCACATCCTGCACAGTTCGTTACTAAATAATCTGCCCCTGTCGTAACGGCCTCCTGAACCCGAAGAACCCCGCTATGGGCAACACTCGGTAAGGAATCGAAAGCAGACACCAGACCACAGCATAACCCTTGTTCCTTGATATGCTCCATTTCTCGAAGTTCAATTCCTGGAATGGCTCGAATGACACTCCGGGGTTCATCATAATGCCCAAACCAACGCCCGACGTGGCATGAATCGTGATACGTAATCGAGTTCTGAAGAGGTTCGATGAACTTCAATTTTCCTTCCGCAATAAGCTCACTGAGGTAAACAACAATGTGCTTAAATCGAATATTACATTCGATCCCCATCTCAAGAGCCATCTGGGGGTAGTTCTCATTAAATGTTGCATAGCAACCTGGGCAAGAAAAGACAATAGTATCAATACCTGCTTCATTAAACATTTCAAGATTACGCTTAACGAGTGCTTGGAAATCTTCTTTATATCCGCCAAGGGATAGGTAAAGCCCGCAACATCTTTCCCGCTCTCCAAAATGCACAAACGGAATATCAAGATGGTTAAGAATACGAGTCGCATTCTGAGCCATATTATCCATAATCGTTCCTGCCCAGCAACCGGACCAATACGCAACTTTGCCATGAGTAAGGGTGGGAACATCCAGCCACTTCAACCGCTCCTCAGCTGGAACTCCCCAGAAATTCCCGGTGTTCAGTACGTTATTTCTTATAATCTCCAATCCCGTATTATGAAGCCTATTCTTGTTAAAGACATAACGCAAAGACATCCAGTGGTGAGCATTGTGAGCTCGAATCTGACAAACGGTATCACACTTTTTACACGTTGTGCACGGATAGAGCGCCCGACCCACTTCATCATCCATGGGAATTTTGCCTTTAATATACTGATTTAGGATAAAGTACTTTCCACGTGGTGAATTACTTTCCCATGGTACGGCATCAAATACAGTACAGACATTACGACAGTATCCGCACATTGCACATGAAAACGTATCATCGGTTAGATGCTCATCTAACGGTGAATCAAAGTCATCGGATTGCCATTTACTTAAGAGCCGACCGGCTAGACCAATCAAGCCACTCCCTGCATTCGCTACTTTCATCGCTGCGGATAGCATTCTTGTAGGAGATTGTTTATCCATGGTAGGTGGGATAATTTTACCTGGGTTCATTATGCCGTCTGGATCTACGAACTGCTTGAAGTTCCAAATATCTCTCAATCGTTCTTCCCCATAATAAGCTTTTGCCCGGTCTGTAAAATACATTCCCACCGTAAAGACCTTTCCGCCAAGTTTCTCACCCGAATCGATAACGTCCAAAGCACACGCATAAGCCATAGGGAATCCGAGCTTTCGCTCATCGGCCAACATAAAGCCAAGAATTGAGATCTTATCATGACCTACCATTGTACCCTCAAGAGCAAATTCTCCCTTAAACTTCTTTTCAACCTCTCCAACAAATCGATCGACCTCTTTGATCGGGATAATAACTTCACTTGCAACGAGAGTCGGTCCAAGCTTCTTAAACCGCATAGGATAAAACTTATCATCCCATTCTTCAACGGCTAACTTCTCCCGCATTAGCTTTCCACCATGAACAGTAGTGAGACTACGAATCTGGTTTTCCACCGCCGAGCGCCGAGGTTTGGGGAAGACCATAGTCACCAAGTATTCATCCTCTGGTAATACATAATGTTCTAGAGCCTTTTGCTTTAGAGCTGTAAATGCAGGAGTGGCCAAGCTAACATTCCAGACAGGTATATTCCCATCAGATAAGTCATTCAGGAAAGTCGAAGCACTCTTCAAATTAGGAAATGACGCAAGGACTACACTCTCTTCATCTTTTTCCCTAACCTTAACTGTAACTTTTACAATCATTCCAGTGATTCCGCAGAGGCTATACACTTGATAGAGATCTGTTCCCAAATAGCACTTCAACTGGCCATCTGGCATAATCATACTGACGGATTGAATATTCTCAAGACAATTTCCAAATTCATAACTTCCATACCCACTCCCACCTTGAGCTACCCAACCCGCAACAGTCGAACTATTCGAACTTGAAGGATAGGCGCGCAAGGTCATCCCCCGTTCACACAACTTGCTCTCCAGATTGTTCCATATAACTCCCGGTTCAACTGTGGCCGTCATATCCTCTCTATTGATATCGAGTATTTTATTCATACGGACAAAATCGACGACGATGCCACCCTTTGCGGGGACACTTCCTCCAAATCCAGCACTTCCTGCTCCACGAGGTACCAGCGGAATTTTTTCTAACCGAGCTAATTTTGCTAAGGCCGTAACTTCCTCTACTGACGTAGGCTGTACCACTCCATCCGGGACACAACCTATTAAAGATCTGATTTGTTCAGGCATGATCCCCATATCATGAGAATACACAATTCTTTCTACTTTGTTAAAGCGGACTCGATCTCCGAAGATTTCTGAAATTTTCCCCATTTGTTGAGTTGTTAAATTATTTTTCATTTTCATTTCTCCCATCTTAAAGATCTAACATTCAATCATACCTAGGATTCATATTTGTGATTACTTTCACCCAGATTCTTCCTATTCTGTTCATTTTAATTTTACAAATACTAAACATTGGTTTAAAAATATAAACCCAAGTCCTTTCCACCTCCTTTTAGTCTAGGTTCATAATATATAAACTTATATTTAATACTAATCTTCGATAACCTATCCCTTTTTTCCTGCTGCTATTTTCTTTATAGTGAAATTTTTCTTAAATAAATATATAAATAATGGGCTACTTACTTTACTAAGTAACCCTACCTAAGTTATTTTTACTTACTAACTGAGCAAAGACCTATTTCGCTTAAAAAACTGAATATAATTTAAAATAAACTTAAGATCTCCCGCATCCAGATCTCGAACTGCTCTTAGAACGGACTGAACTCTAGGATCCCCTAAAAGGGTTAAGACTTCTGAATTCAGAGAGGATACAAGATTTTCTACGTCCTCTTGTTCTAATAAGAAATAACAAACCGATACCCCAAGCGCCTTAGCTACTCCTTCTAAAGTCTCGAGAGAAGGCTCTGCTTGGTCGTTTTCGATTTGGCTTATCATTCCTGGGCTCACTCCTGCCCGATCAGCTAAGGACACTCCGGTCAGACCTTGTTTTTCTCTTTCCCGTCGAACGCGCTCTCCTACCGACAGACTATCCGCTGATTTTTCCAGGAAATAACGTACCGTTACACTCAAAGCATCTGCGATATTGTCGAGTGTTTCCAAATCCGGTTCCTTCGTTCCTTCTTCGTAGGATATGAGCAGTTCTTCGGAAACACCCGAAAGTTCACTCAGTTCTTCAATACTTAGACTTCGACCACGGCGAATGAATTTAATTTTCTCTCCATAGACCTTTTCGGTACCTGTCGACAAGAGATAGGTTGGAGATATATTTAAGACATCAGATAGTTTTTTAACCATGGAAACGGAAGGTTTTTTTACATCTCGCTCAACAGCACTCAGAAATGAACTGGAAACGCTTAGCTGCCCAGAGAGTTCTTGTAGGGTTAATCCCCTCTGCTTGCGAAAGTCTCGGATTGTTGCACCTAAACCCATATTCTCACCCACTTTGTAAACTCATTAAACTTGTAAACAATATAGCATGTTTAGACATTCCGGGCTAGTCCATAGTCATTAACAAACCAATCTGACCATGCCCATCCCGCCCTTTTACTCTCCATCTCTTACAGTTCCATCATACCTCGTAACTGTGAATACCTAAAGAAAAGGTCATGATTATTATGTGAATGTATGGACAACAAGCAAAATTGTTAAAAATTCATATAACTTTCGCAATTTTATATTATAATCTTAGTAGCATTTGAATTAGCAAAGGGTGATTTCGATGCAATTTACTCTTATTAAGAAATTCATTTTCCTAAGTTTACTAGCTTTTATCATCACAGGCTCAGTCATTGTTTTTACAGTTTCAAATCACTTACAAAAGGACAAATTAGTGGAACTTGAAGAAATAGCTTTAATAACCTTGGATACTCTCCTAAAGCCTAAACTTACCCCTAACGATTTTTTGACACCCCCACTGATGGAAAGTAAAGTGCCTTTTTTAAACGAATCTTTAAATGATATCATGAGATCAACCGATATATTTGGAATACGGATTTGGAACACAGATAGTAAGGTTATTTTTTCAAATAATATCTCCGGTCACTATGAAGCAGATTACGAGTTCAATCAAGCACTAAAAGGGAATACTCAAGCAAAGATTATTACTTTAGATAAGAACCTCCATACCGGGGTATTTAACAATGAGGTCATTCAGATTTTCGCACCTTTCATTCTAGATAACCAAATCGTTGGGGTGTATGAAGTCTTAACTCCATATAAAGAGATTAAAGAACATATTAGTGCCTTAAATAGGACGATAATTGCAATTACCTTTTTCGGACTCTTGATTCTATATTTGTTCTTAATGAAGGTGATTTATAATACTTCACACACTTTAGTCTCGCAAAATGAATCGTTAGCGAAGCAAAAGGATGATCTTCAGCAAGCCTATACCCAATTGGATTCCTCCTATAAAAATACGGTTATGGCACTTTCAAATGCCGTCGATGCACGGGATAAATATACATCCGGTCATTCCCAAAGAGTTGCAAAGATTTCCCTCAAGATTGGGCAGATGGTTGGACTTAATGAGGAGCGAATTAAACTTCTTGAATCGGCTGCCCTTTTTCATGATATCGGAAAAATTGGTGTCCCTGATGAAATTTTACATAAGCCAGATAAACTAACCGATTCTGAGTTTGAAATGATAAAGCTCCATCCTTCCATCGGATTCACAATACTAAAGGATATAGGATTTCTGGAAGATGCCCTACCCATTATCCTCCATCATCATGAAAAGTATAATGGGCATGGATATCCAACTGGGCTTGAAAAGGATCAAATACCGCTTGAGTCCCGTATCATCGCTATAGCAGATACTTATGATGCTATGACTTCTGACCGTCCTTATCGCAAGGGGCTTAAACACGATGATGCCATTCTGGAAATAAAAAGATCAGTTGGAACGCAATTCGATGGAAAAATAGTCGATGTTTTTTTGCGCATTGATTTCTCGGGAATATAGTAGTCTTTTGTTCCAAAGTAGAACAAATGAACAGAGTCCTTTGGAAAACCCAAAGGACTCTGTTCATTATCATTTTTCGCTTTCTTTATCGAAATATCCTCATTTCACAGAAGTTGAACCCATCATGCCTGATACGAAACCCATTCCTCCTTGGTTTCCAATTTCACTTCCATGAAATTGGCTCATCATTTGGTTCATTCCCTCTACATTCTGACCACTCATCATCTGGTTCATTCCTTCGAGATTTTGTCCCTGCATCATCTGACCCATCTCACTACCATTTTGCTCCATAAACTGGTTCATTTTATTTAAGGCTTCTTCTCCGAGGAGTGCTTTTACCTCAGGGTTAGAATTCATCGCTTCCTGCATTTTAGCGATGTCCCCGGTTTGCATTGCTTCCTGCATCACGTCCGAATTGTGAAGGTCTTGCATGACGCTAGAGTTCATAATTCCCTGATGTTGACCAGGAGCAAAGGTTTGGCTCATATTCGATTGCATCTGGTTGATGAGACTTTGATATCCTTCATCCGAGGTTTTTGCTAATACCGGAATCGCCACAAGTCCAGTTACGAGCAATGCACTTCCCAGTATCACTGTTACTTTTTTGCTAAAAAACGTTTTCATGTAATATTCCTCCCAATTCATTCCATTAGAATTCAAAAGCTCGCTTTCCATGCTTTGAGTATACGTTAGTGATGTGATTATCCAATGAATGAGTTATGAATTTGCCATGAAGTTTCTGTCCTTTTGACCATTCTTGTGCATAAAAAAAGGACAATATTCAAATTGCCCCTGTCAAAACTTATACAGATTTTTTATTCAGCGAAAAGAGGAGTGGATAGATATCTCTCACTAGTATCGGGTAGAATAATAACAATCTTCTTGCCTGTATTTTCAGGGCGTTTAGCAATCTCTCTTGCTGCCCATACTGCTGCACCCGAAGAGATGCCAACCAGCAGGCCCTCCAAATTTGCAAGGGCCCTCCCAGTTGAAAAGGCATCTTCATTTTCGACTGTAATAATCTCATCATAAATCTTCGTATTCAATGTTTCAGGTACAAACCCGGCACCTAGGCCCTGAATCTTATGCGTCCCAGAGATACCCTTGGATAGTACGGGGGAACCCGCGGGTTCAACTGCAATCACTTTTATATCGGGATTTTGCGCCTTCAAATATTCACCGGCACCGCTGATGGTTCCGCCTGTACCTATTCCCGAAACGAAAATATCTACTTTTCCATCGGTGTCCTCCCATATTTCTGGGCCGGTAGTTTTTCTGTGTACTGTCGGATTTGCTGGATTTACAAACTGACCGGGAATAAATGAGTTCGGGATTTCTTCTGCGAGTTCTTGAGCCTTGGCGATCGCGCCTTTCATTCCTTTTGCACCTTCAGTGAGGATAAGCTCCGCGCCATAAGCTTTCAGCAAATTTCTGCGCTCAACGCTCATGGTTTCGGGCATGGTTAGTATGATTCGGTATCCTCTGGCGGCAGCTACAGAAGCAAGACCGATACCTGTGTTGCCGCTAGTGGGCTCGATAATTACAGAACCTTCCTTCAGTAGCCCCTTTGATTCCGCATCATCTACCATTGCTTTGGCAATTCTGTCTTTCACGCTGCCAGCTGGATTGAAATATTCCAGCTTGGCGATAATTTCTGCTTTCAGGTCATTTTGCTTTTCATAGTTACTCAGTTCAAGCAAAGGGGTCTTTCCGATTAGATCCGTGATGGTCTTAAATATTCTGGGCATAGATATTCGCTCCTTTTTTGTTAAATTTCCTTCCATTTGACCACTTTTTTCTTCAGCAGATCAATCAACCGGTTGAGCGCGGTGACGACAATACCAATGACAATGATACCGGTCAATACCTTAGTGTAATCGCTATAGGCGGAGTACTTCTGGACAAAGAAGCCCAGTCCCGATGTGGCGCCGATCATTTCTGCTGCGGTCAGGGTCATAAAGGAAATGGATACCGAAACCGATAGCCCGTTCATAATACTCGGCAACGTGTACGGGAATATGACCTTGAAGAGCATGGTTGAGGTGGTGACATTCATTGAGCGTGCAGAGTCGATGATGACTTTATCGATTGAGCTGACGCTGTTAATCATGTTCATGAAGGTCGGCCAGAATATGCCGCAGAAGATAACAAAGACCGAAGCGCTCGAGAAGGTGGGCATGAGCGCGATGACATAGGGTGTATAGACGACAGCCGGAATGGGACTTAGGACCTTTGCAATCGGGAAGATCGCGTCACGCAGCACAGGAATCCAACCGACGATCAACCCCAGCGAAATGCCGAGAACCAGCGCAAGGGCAAAGCCAATACCGAGCAGGGTAAGCGATGCGATGATGCCGCGCACTATGAGCGGGCCCTGAGAGATAAAGACATAAAAGACGTTTTCGGGGGAGGGGAAAAGCACTTCATTGGCAATATTGGTTTTCGTGGCAAGAACTTCCCAGATCAGAAAGAAGCCAAACAGAATTGTCGAAATGTTTTTCCCAGTGCGGTAAAATTCATTACGTGCGAGATAGATGATATAGCACAGCTCGATGACGAAGACAACGACTGCAAAAATGACTGGGCTGTCGGTTTTGCGGGCACTGTGAGTCAGCATGCAAATGATTAGCAGGGCAAAGAGCAGATTGGGCAGTGAAAAGAACTTTTTCACAGTACAACCTCCTCATTACCTATTTTATCCTGAATGTTGCTGTAGAACATTGAAACGAGCTGGTTGCGAAACGCGCGATAATCACTACTGTGATACAACTCGTCACGGTTACGCGGACGGGGAAAATTCACCCTAAAGTCTGCCCCAACTTTTTTCGGATTCATAAAGATGATTCGGTCGGCCAGTAAAATGGCCTCATCAATATCATGAGTGACGAATGCAACTGTCTTTTTTTTCTCATCCGAACCCCATAAATCGAGCAGCAGATCCTGTAACAAGACGCGGTTTTTCGGGTCGATCGCACCGAATGGTTCGTCCATGAGCAGAATTTCTGGATTGACAGCGAGTGCGCGCGCGATAGCAACGCGCTGTTTCATGCCGCCCGAAAGCTCGTTGGGATATTTATTTTCAAATCCTTCCAGCCCTACCTTGCGCAGATAACTGATAGCAATTTCAGTTTTTTCATTCTTACTGGCCTTTTTATCAATTTGCGTAATCCCGAATACGATATTGTCGTTTGCCGTCAACCATGGGAACAGCGAGTAATGCTGGAAAACCACAGCGCGGGTATGACCTGGACCGGTTACCTTTTCATCGTCTATATAGACGCCGCCCGCTACTGGGGGATCGCTTAGGCCTCCCAGAGCACTGAGCAGTGTTGACTTTCCGCATCCGCTCGGCCCAACGATACAGACAAATTCGCCTTCTTCAATATTGAAATTAATGTTGTCCAAAGCAAGAAAGGTCTTGCTGCCCTGTCGATATTCAAGGTTGAGGTCTCGTATTTCTATTTTACTCATAGTGTTTCACCTTCTTAAAAACCAGCTGACACCCTAACAGTGCCAGCTGGATCAGTATTATAAGTTGTTCTTTTCGTAATCAGCCCAGAGCTTCTTATAAATGGGGTCATTCGGCTCGCGGGCTAGGATTGCCGTAAGGGCATCCTTATACAACGAAGTGTCAATATGATCCTCAATCTTGACGTTCGAGTTGATATATTTATACTCCTTAAGGAGGTCGTAGAACTTAACAACGCCGTTCTTGTTCGGGTCAACGGTGAAGTTTGCATTAGTGACATAGGCTACCTGGTAAACGTAATCTTTCGACTGTCCAGAGTAGTCCGTCAGAATTTTAACCGTCTCATCTTGATTTTCCTTATAGAACTTATAGGCCCGGATATTTGCGGTTAGAACCTTAACAAAGGAGTCTCTCTTGGCATTTAATGCAGAGGTTGATACCGTCTGGCGGCAGCATACATAGTTTGGCTCAACATCACCAATATCGTAGACATTGGCAAGACCGCGCCCCTCATAGCTTCCTTGAAGGTCAACGATCACATATCCTACATCAACGGTGCCTTTGGCAATGGCTTCGATGATTGCAGGATAGGAAGTGAACTCGACAAGTTCAATATCCTTATCGACATCGACGCCCGCGGCTTTGATATGCGGTCTGTTGAGAATTTCACCTGTACTCGTACGCACGGTGCCGATTTTCTTCCCCTTGAGATTTGTGAGGTCTTTATAAAGCTCGACATTTTCCTTTTTTGCAACAAGCGCCTCACCCTCGGACGCGGTACCTCCGTATATGGTGAACTTGGAACCATTTGCAATGGATGTCAGGTATGGAGTAATCGCAAAGGCCGACTGATCAACCTTGCCAAGCTCCATTGCGCTGATGATGTCGCCGGGCGTTTGTAGGTTTACCAGTTTGACATCAACACCCTCTTCCTTATAGTAGCCGAGTTTATCGGCGATAATTGTGAGCGCTGCACGAGGAGAGCCCGGGGACATAGCAATTTTTACCGATTTATCAACGGAAGATGGTTTTGTACTGTCTGACGCTACGCCGCTTTGCGAGGACTGGCTATTGGGGGCGCTTGAGCCGGCGGAAGTATTCGAGCTGCATCCTGCAGCGGAAAGCACCAACATAGATGCGAGAAACAGAAAAATCGCAGATTTGGTAAGTTTCTTCATATGTATGCACCTCATTAATATTAAGTTATTTGGTTAACGCCCGAACGGCCGTTGAGTAGTACGCTCTTCAATCTTTTTTCTGGTTAACAAACAGTATGAAAATTCGCACTATGCTTTTTCAATTTGGCATAATAATGCTTTTAATACAGGAAAACCTGAAATCGGATCGCGATTATATAAATCAGTTAGGATATTGGCATTGGCTTTTCGCCATGCTTCTACTTGGATAGGACCTCCCCCGCCCACATTGACCTCAACCCCTCCTTGGGGGATATCATTGGTTATGAAGGCATAAAAATCCACTGCGCCACGCTCTGTACGAATGACGACCTTATCTCCATTTTCAATCCCTCTGATTGATGCATCTTCAGGATTAATAATGACATGGGGTTTTTCTTGAATTTTTAACAAGCCTGGAATATTCAAATGTTGAGAACGAAAGGTGGATTGAATTCTTGCACCAGTATTTAAGGTCAATGGATATTTACGATATAGTTCTGGATTCCCAAGCTTTCCTTCAATTGGCTCTACATATACGGGTAAGCTATCGTAGCCATGTTTGGCCAGTAAACTCGAATTGATTTCCAGCTTACCAGACAGAGTATTAAACCCCGCTTGACCGTCAGGTCGCAATAGTCCCTTGGTATATTTTCGATACTGTCTTTCGGGCCTGGGAATAGCGATTCCATCTTCCGCTTCTTGTAATTTCTGCAGTAACTCTGGATTTTTTGCGAAAGCCCGATTTAATAGTTCCTCTTCATTTTGTGGAAAGAGGTGTCCATAACCCAGTCGTTGTGCAAGAGCAGCAAGTATAGACAGATCACTCCGTGCCTCACCCACTGGTTTAATCACAGGTCTTCTCAAACGCAGATACCCTGGATAACGCTGATACGATGTATTTTCAAAATAGGTCGTCGCCGGCAACACAACATCAGCAAACTGAGCATCGCGAGTCATAAATCGATCCATAACCAACAGGAAATCTAAGTTCTCAAAGGTTTCTTCCCAAATACTCGGTTGAGGGTAAGAAGTAATAACGGATGATCCGCTAATAATAAGCCCTTTAACTGGATAAGGGATTCCTTCAAGTACAGCTCTGGGTAATTCTAAGAATTGAGCACTCTCAGTGAGTTCATAAAAGAGAGGATACTCCTTAGCCCCGATAGGAGAGACTCCTTCTGGTTTATTAAACTGTAAGGGTTCATTCGGTAGGTCGGATACAGGATTTATGAGTAACCCGCCAGGGACATCGAGATTTCCAGTGATCGCCAAAAGAATATACACGGCCCGAATCGACTGGACGCCTGCATTCGAGTATTCTAATCCGGTATACGTCCTTAAGGTTGTTTGTTTCGTATTCGCGATTTCTCGAGCCAAATGGAGTATGTCTTCAGACGGAATACCCGTGATTTCTTCCACCTTATCGGGTGAAAACTCCTTTACATATTCTTTGAATTCTGCAAATCCTAATGTCCACTGCTCCACAAATTCTTTGTCATACAATTCTTCCTCGATAATCACATGAAGCAGGGCCAAAGCCAATGCACCATCAGTCCCTGAACGAATGGCTAGCCATTGATCGGCTCGTTTAGCAATGTCACTGCACATGTGGTCAATGGCTATAATTCGCGTTCCTTTTTGTTTGGCTTTAAGTATCCGTTCAAACAAAAATGGAGGTGAATCGGTAGCAGGGTTTGCTCCCCATACAATGATAAGCTTACTGTTTTCGATATCGGGATCAAGTAAGTTCCCAGGGAGTCCAAAGGTTACACGAGGAGCCAGCACTCCGTATGAGGTAAAGCACAAAGAGCTTACACTCCCTACATTCGGAGATCCGAAAGGCCAGAGGAATTTGGAGGTCATCGTGTCCCCGCCTCCAGTAAATTCGGCAAAAGAAAGCTCAAATGTCCCTCTCCCACTATGACTCGCTACCGCTTGCGGCCCATATCTTTGCTTGATTGTGTTAAGATTTTCTGCCACATAATCCAAGGCTTCTTCCCAGGTCGCTTCCCTAAATTCACCACTCCCTCTTTTCCCTGTCCGTATTAACGGCTTTTTGAGACGATCCGGAGAACAAACGACTTCTGGTGCATGCTTCCCTCTTACACATAACGAGCTAAAGGGGGCTCCCTTTATAGGGAAAATTTCTACTAACTCGCCTTCATCAAGTCCCACCTCAACGGCACACCCACCTGGGCAGACTCCGCAGATTGCCTTTTGCTTTACTTTTGCACTCATCTAATCCCTCCTATCGCTTCATTCCACTTCATAAAATATAAAGTCACTCAATTCTACTGCTCAATTCAAATGCAAGATATCCAATACTTATGACCTCGAAAAAGATAGGGATGATTTCTGCCTCTAGGCCAACACAGCTAATTAAACAGTTCTGGCTTATAAGGATATTGTCCATATTTTCTTACTGCCGCTGAGAGGGCATGCACATTTTGCGGCGGCGTTTTAATCGGTAATTCACACCCCATTGCTAATATATATCCCTTGGGAGAATCGTACCCTTTTCTAAGGCACTCTTTGACATTTTGTTCGACAGTTTCCGGTGTGCCTAGATACATCGTCTCAGCTGGCCTGATATTCCCTGAGATCCCTATTTTATGGCCGACTTCTTGCTTCACATAGTCAAGATCCAAGGAGTTATCCAAACTGAGCATTCCTGCGCCAGTATCCGCCATGTAGTGAATGATTTTCTTCGTTTTACCGCAGATATGAAGGACGGGAGGATTCGTCACTTTCTTAATTTCAGTAATTAAATCCTTTAAATGAGGAAAGGAGAATTCCTTAAATAACTGATGACTCATTAGACTTCCAGAAGATACGGGATCAACAATTCCTATCCCAACACCCAACTTGGCAACTTCTTTAACATAGGGAATCGTGCTCTTGACGCAAAAGTCCAACAATTCATGGACAAACTCGGGATTGCTGTATAAGTCTTTCATGAGGTTTTCAGCACCCCGAAGACTATAGGCCATTGACATCGGGCCACCAAGATTCGTGGCTACTGGAGCCTCCGCTCCGACTTTATCGACCAGTATTTCTAGCGCTTCCAGAAAAATGGGTAAGCGACCCTTCTTGTGAGGATCAGGGATCTCCAAGTTTTTAAGGTCTGAGATTTCTTTGATTGCAAACTCTTTAACAAATGCAGTGCTGTAATCAGGAAATTCCATCTTGCTTCCCACGGCCTCTGCAACGACGGAATGCCCGCCACCCGCGCCAACACTATCCAATTTATAGGTTTTATAGGCGGCAATTTGGGCCTCTACCATCTTAGCAGCCGAACTATGGTATTCAGATACTTTAATACCAATAACCCTGCTAGCATGATCCCCCATGGAAGCATTAAACGGTATTCTATCATACGGTTTTCCCTGCAAAAAAGCGTTCATTCTTTCCTTCGGGGTCATGGAATCCGGAATTAGGTCTGTATACATTGCGAATCTCCTTCCTAAATACACCTTTTTCCTACTAGTGACTTTCTAGCTAACTAAGCTTTTAGCGAGTTGTACCGCTTCAGCAGCGTTTGTTGTATAGCCATCTGCCCCAATCTTCTCAGCAAAGCCCTGAGAAATCGGTCCGCCTCCTACAATAACTTTAAATTGATCCCGGATATTTTCTTGTTTTAATAAATCGACAACCGCTCCCATACCATCCATTGTCGTTGTCATTAGAGTTGAAAGTGCGATAATTTCAGCCTTCACTTCTTTGGCTTTATCCACAAAATTTCTTGGAGTAATATCCCTTCCTAGATCAATAACTTCAAACCCTGCCGCTTCAAGCATAATTCTCACTAGATTCTTGCCAATATCATGGGTATCCCCTTCAATGACCCCAATCACGACCTTGTGCCTTCCCCCAGCATCCTGTCTTGTTTTGATATGGGGTTTTAGTACCGTAAGTCCTGAGTACATTGCGTCAGAGCACATAAGGAGTTCTGGGACAAAATATTCTTCTTCCTCAAAGAGCTTTCCAGCTCTATCCATGCCGTCTGTCAGTCCCTTGACGACCGCTTCATACGCATCGATCTTTTCCTCCACTACTTGTTGGCTCAGAGAAACCGCCTCTTTTTCATTCATATCCACTACAGCTTCAGATAACTTTTGAAATAGCTCTACCCCTTTTTCAGCCATTGATTACTACCTCCCTTTATTAATAAAGGCTGTATCTAAATCGGCTTAGAAGGTCGATTTAAGATACAGCCTCTAGTTCACTAGTCAGCCAACGATTTAACTCATACTTCCTAAAAGCTTAAACACTCAACAAAAACTCGATCAAAATCCGGATAATTCGCAAGTTCTATAACTTCTATGCCCTTGACCATTTGCTCCATCGTTTTTTTATACGATTGATTGAGTAGAAATGTTTTGCCTCCAGTTTTCGAAGTATTTCCAACGAATTTTACTTTTCCTGCGAATTCCTTCGGCAAAAGTCCGATGTTGATTAAACTATCCTCACTCAAATGATAGCCAAACGATCCAGCGATTAGGACCTCATTCACTTCGGCAGCCTTCACTTCTTGACACCTAAGCAAAAACTCGATACCTGCTCTTACCGCACCTTTGGCCAGTTGAACTTGACGGATATCTTTCTGAGATAGATCTACATCTTCCGCCACTTTGAAGTTTGTTTTACCCTCTTTTTTGAAGACTCTTTCCTGCAATTCAAGCGGGATGCCTTTTTCTTCTGTAATCCCTAATTTTCCGTTTTTGTTTACCAATCCATGAACCACAAGTTCGCCGACTATATCTAAAAGTCCACTCCCACAGATCCCTACGGCTTCAGAGTCCTCAATGGTCTTAAGACGAATTTCTCCACTTTCTTCAATCTCGTACCTTTCAATGGCACCCTTTCCAGCTCTCATTCCATGGGAAATATTCATCCCTTCAAATGCAGGCCCCGCAGCGGTAGACGTAGCGAAAAGTTTACCCTCAGAACCAATGACCATTTCTCCATTTGTCCCAATATCCACGAAAAGTACTATTCCTCTCCGCTGATATAATTGTGAAGCTAATACTCCAGAAGTAATATCCGCTCCCACATAAGCGGATATGATGGGTGGAAAATAGATGAGACCAATGGATGCAATGTCCAAACCATGATCTAGCGCTTTAAAGTATTCACCTCCATAAATCTCTGGAGTATAGGGAGCTTTCCCTAAGGAGTAAGGATTTACTCCTGCTGCTAAATGAAGCATACATGTATTCCCGCTGAATACAGCCTCATAAATTTGGTCTTTACTTACCTCGTAAGCCTTGCATAACTCAGTGATCATCCTATTGATTTCTACTATAATCGCCCTATACATAATTTGCAGTTTATTCTCTTCAGAAGCAAACTTGATCCTTGACAATACATCTTGGGCATAGACTGCCTGTGGATTGAGGGCCGATATAGACCCTACCTCTTCTCCGTTAAAACTATTGATGAGCGAGACAACTAATGTAGTCGTTCCGATATCTACAACAATTCCATAGCTACTTGCTTCCGTGTTCCCTTCTTCATTGCTGAGTCGTTCCTTTCCAGCAAATACTTCGGTAATATTCAGCTCAGGAATATACTTTTTCCATATATAACTGTCTATATCGACTTCAAAGCCGATTCCTTCTTCCAAGATTTTAAGCGTACTATTATCCTGACCATGACTAAGCTCAACCGTAATGTCCCCTCTTACTTCAGTTGCGCAAGATAATACATAACCTTGAAAAATTTCTTCTTTACTAAGACGATGATTCCCCTTCTGCACGACATTTCTCCGGAATTTATCTTCAATCTTTACTTTACATTTGCCACAGATAAGTGCTGCATCACAAGGGGATTCTATTTGTATTCCAGCTAATCGTGCTGCTTCTAGAATTGTCGTCCCCTCGTTGACTTGTACGAAATTATTTTCAGGCAAGAATTTAACGGTTACCATAATCAATGCTCCTTAACAATATGGGTCATAGCAGAAATGTTGTTCAAAGGTGTAGAAGTACTCAGCCCACAGGCAGGAGCAATAACATTAATTCCATCTCGAATCAGTCTTTCCGTTTGGTATTCCACTTTTTCGGGTGTCCCAAACTCCAGAAGATACGTGCTAAGGTTCCCCATGGTAATCAGCTCTGGATACTGCTGCTTTAATAATTTGAGATTCACTAGCGCATCAGTGCTGATGGCGTCTGACTTAATTCGGGGTATCCATTCATTTACCCTATTCAAATTTCCACAGATATGTAAAATTACAGGTGTTTTCATATCATGTATGGCATCAATGAGTTGATTAAGGTATCTTACAGCATACTCCTCAAACATCTTGGGTCCTAGAATTTCACCCGTTGCAGTGGGATCTGCGATAGAAATTACCGTGGCTCCATTATCAATCATAAGTTTGGCATATTCAGTCAGAAAGCGGGTGACATATTCTATAACTTTGTGAGAATTACTTTGGTCTTTTCTCAATTCCTTCAAGAATTCCATCGGATCAACTAGAGAAGCCGCAGTACTGATCGGCCCTGTTAGATTGCCAATCACTGGAATGTCAGGGTATTTTTTCGACAAGACAAATCCGGCTTGTAATATCGTATCAACCCTCCCTGTTTTAACTAGTTTTTTAATATCTTGAAATTCAACTTGAGAAACGGAGGCGAAAAGTTCTTTTTCAATTTTTGGTTCACATGAGTATGAACCAAAATTGATTTCACTCCCCAGCACCTCGGCTTCAACTGTCATACAAAAAGGAATGCCAAAGTTTTCAAATCCCGTATTCTCCGCGACATCATATGAGAGTTTAGACATTAAGTCATAATCACTGTGCGCCTCGGGGAGAGTATGCCCTGTCTTGTTCATTACGTCGACTATTGCTGCATTCATCATCCCTCCTGGGCAAATCACGGGTGCTCTATCCACCTTTTCTTTGTTCAATACGCGTAGTAGTCTTTCTTTGGGACTTATTGAACTCACAAAATTACCCCTTTCCTCTGCTTCGATGCTTTGGGCTATCCTAAAAGAAAGAGACTAAGTCTACAACCTACAGAAAGGTTATTAACTTAGTCTCCAGTTCACTGGTCGACTATAATGTAAACTATAAATTTTCAATGTGCTGCGAGCGTCCCACCCCTTGAACGATCTAATTCCCTCCAATTAGTGCTTTTTGATTAAAAAAAGACTGAGTTTACTACCTATGAAGGTCATAAAACTCAGTCTCCAGTTCACTGGTCAACTATAAAATCCCCCTCTATGCCGTCACTAAACTTGATTGTCTAGTGATCCTATTGACGATCGATGTTAATCCAAGTCCTCTAGAGAAATACACCTCTTTATTACACTTTTTAGCGACTTCCTTAGCATCCCACATGCTAGCATGTGAACACGCACTCTGAACAATGATTACAAAATCAACATCTCTGATTAATGACTCCAAGTTTCTTTTATTATTCTTCTTGGGTATACCATCATGAAAATGAATCTCGACCTGGCCAACTCTTTTAAAAATTTTGCCATAGGTATCTTGGTTATGCCCACCTACGATAGCAACCCTCATTTCAAGTCATCTCCTTCATACCAGCGTCAACTAAGGTTATTTCAGGCGAATTTTCTCGTTTTTATCGATCTGGATGACCCGTCCGTCCTGAATTATCAAAGTAACCGATCCATGTTTCACCGTCTTGATAATTGTCAACAATTCCTCTAACCAGGAAGGCAAAGGCAGCTCTTTGATACGCTACACCTCCAGTCCAAATCCATCACATTGATTATGATATTTTTCCAATTGTTTTAGTAGGTTTTAGGAGTAAAATTTTTTTTGATTTAAATGTATTGATGACTTAAGCTTCTTCCTTACACGCCAAATCTGTCCAAGCTTAATTCCTAGTATTCCTATAGATTTTAACTGTATCAATTGAAGTTATATTATTATATAACTGATGCTTTGTCAATAGAATTCTTTCTTTAAACTCCCCCTTATTGAATTGAATTGCCTTTAATCTCTTTCCATTCTTAAACTTCTAATCTATTTTTTCTAATAGAATTATTTATGATACAATTCATTATGAAACTATGGGTGAAGGTGGTATCATCATGGAGACGTTAAAGGCAATTGAGCTAAGAAGAAGTATTCGAAGCTATCTGCGAAAAACTGTAGAAGATGATAAAATTGGACAACTTCTTGCCGCAGGAAATAATGCGCCAAAAGCAGGATATTTTCATATTTCGGTCATTGAAAATACAGATGTACTAAATGAAATAAATGATCGGGCATTATTTTCTTATAAGAACTCAGGCGACAAACTTTTGATGGGTCGTGCTGCCGTCGAAGGTTACCAACCGTTGTATGGTGCTCCAGTGTTATTTCTCTTTTCTGCTCCTATGGCCAATCCCTACAATGCAGCAAACACTTCATGCGCTGCGGCTAATATTACAATTGCTGCAACTGCACTTGGGCTTGGCTCATGTTATATACTTTCTCCATTACTTGGAATTAAGGGTAATACTGAACTCATCAAAAAAATAGGCATACCTTTTGGATATTCCCCTGTCTGTGGTGTTGTCGTAGGCTATTCCTCAGGTGATACATTATCTACATCCAACTCGATTGTTGATAATATAAATTTTTGCAAATAGAAAAGGAGCTCCTTCGTGTATAATAGACATAATTAGAATCTCACCATTTATGGACGACACCACTAATTTACATAAGAATTAGGGAGATATATATGAGAGATGAACTATTCGAATCTTTTCCTTTTGGAATAATCCGGATAAACAAAAACGAACAAATTGAACGAATTAATGATTTTGCCAAACAATTGATTCATACTCTCGATTCTGAATCGCTCGAAATGCTTCTAACACTAAAACCAGAGAATGACATAACAACATGGTCTGTGGCGAATCATCAAATCGTATTAAATGTAGAGATTTTCGAGGTGCATGGGGATTCTAACCGCCTACTCCTCATCGGTCTGGAACCAAATTTTTCATCCAATCTTCCTTCCCAGCTTGAAAGAAATATCGAAGATTTGACAACAGACCCTCAGGATATTGTTTCCCGAATCGTTAATATGGTCAGTGAAGTGACGACCTTTGAACATTTTGACCTTCTTCGGGTGGAACCTCATCTCCGCAAATACAGCTATGCCTATACTATCGGCGTAGGCATAGAAGGAGCATTAAATGCTCCGTACTCTACTATCAAAAAATCAGGATTAGGCTGGGTTGTAGAAACAGAAGCACCTCAACTGGCTCAATTGCTTAGTCCCAAGGACTTTTCTTTTATCGAGGACCCGTTGCTTTATCAGACCGGATTTCGTTCCGCTCTTAGGGTCCCTATCCTTTTTGATCATGGAGTTGTCGGAGCAATATTACTTGCAAGCACTCGACCCTTTCAATTCGAAATCGAAGATGCATTTTTAATTAACCAACTCTCTAAGCTTTTTAGTCAAGCCTTCTTTCATTCAGGAATTGCGCAAGAACGCAACTACCAAGCAATGGCCACAGCGGCCTATCTTCAAAGCGTAGCCGCTAACCTTGGAGAAGAGCATATTCTTGATTTCCTAACAGATTATTGTGCCCAATTGCGACTCACCTCCCAACTTGAACAGGTGAGCCTCTATATGCTGGATAAGCAACTTGAAAAGCGTCAATGCCTCGTCAAAGTAGGAGAAGATCTTCCCTTAGATAAAGACTGGACCTCTATCGAGGCCGGTATAGCTGAAGTGATTCGTTCGAAAAGTATTGTATTCTACAATTTAGCTGATCCTCTTAATCAAAACATTGATTCTTTGCTTGGAAAAGGTTTTACCTCTGTCCTTTACGCCCCAATCGAACACGAGGAGCAACCCGTTGCAGTGCTCGTTGCCGCTGCAATGGATGAGAAGGCCTTATCCCCTCTCATCGCCGGCATATTTAAAGCCGCGTCTGAACAACTAAGCCCTATGATTTCGCGACTCATCCCTCGATGCCCTAATGCCATCTCTAAACCTCTATCCCCAAAACGAACCGTTCCGACAGGTTTTACGCGTATTATCGGCAGCTCGGAAGTGATTCGAGATGCCATTCAAAAAGCCGCGCGAGCTGCTCAATACGATTTCCCCATTCTAGTTACAGGGGAAACCGGAACCGGAAAAGAGTTATTTGCTAAAGCCATTCATCAGTCGAGCCAAGCTGCTCAGGGGCCCTTCATCGTAGTAAACTCCGCAGCGATACCTACTAATCTATTAGAATCTGAACTCTTTGGATATCAAGAGGGTGCCTTCACCGGAGGTTTAAAGGGTGGGAAGCGCGGAAAAATCCTCTTGGCTGATGGTGGAACATTATTCCTAGATGAAATTGGGGAGCTTTCCCCTGAGCTTCAAGCTAAACTCTTACGAGTAATCCAGGAACAAGAAGTAGAGCCCTTAGGGGCTACAAAGCCGATTCCAGTTCATGTACGCATCATCTCGGCAACTCACAGAAATCTCAATCAGATGGTTGAGCAGGGGGAATTCCGAGAGGATTTGCTTTATCGGCTAAATTCAATTGAAATTAAAATCCCTCCCTTACGTGAGCGAGGAAGCGATATTGCAGAACTTGCTGAATATATGCTTGAGTTTCTTACTCAATCTCATGGAACAGCACCAAAAACTCTTTCAACGAGTGCCAAGGATATTCTTTTGAAGTACTCGTGGCCAGGAAATATCCGGCAGCTTCAGAACATCATAAATAGACTTTATGTATTTGTTGAAACCCCAATCATACAGTCTAAGGATCTTCCTCCTGATCTTAGAGACTCAGAAACGAGCAAAAGTAAAACAGAGAAGGAAGAGATCGAAAGCTTACTCTCAGAATTCGAAGGAAATAAAACAGCGCTCGCGCATTATCTTGGGATCACACGAACGGGTCTATGGAAAAAGCTCAAACGTTTGGGCTTACAGTGAACACTTTACAGTAAGCAAATAGAAGGAGTCGCTAATCCCACTTTGGCGATCCCTTCTATTTGTTTATCTAGCCCGTTTTCCTTTATATTCAAAATCAAGCGATTTAGTGTTTCTTTATAGATTCCTGTGCGACTTTTATCAGTCCCTGAAATAGCCTCTGACTATGCTTTTCTTTATCCATTGCCTCGGGATGCCACTGTACACCGAGGCAAAACTTCGCTCCAAGCTTTTCAATCCCTTCGATGATTCCATCTGGCGCGACTGCATTAACTATAAACCCTTCAGGAAGCACTGAAACGGCTTGATGATGGAAACTATTTACTCCTATCGTTTTTTCTTCAATGAGCATCGCCAGGTTAGATTCAGTCAAATGAACTTCATGCCAAGCATATTCACGAGGAGCTCTCTGTTTATGTTCAATAGATTCAGGACGCTCTGAAGTAAGATCCTGATAAATCTTACCTCCTGCTGCAATGGCCAAAACCTGAATTCCTCTACATATTCCTAAAACAGGGAGGTCTTCTTTCATTGCCATTTGAGCTAAGAGAATTTCGCTCCAGTCTCGTTCAGGTAGGCAATCCCCGATTCCCCGTTTAGGGAGCTCTCCCAGTATCATAGGAGAAAAATCTCCACCGCCCGTTAATATCAAAGCATCCACTAAAGCTAACATTTCCTCTGCTTCTTCTAAAGTCGTGATTGTTGGTAACAAAATGGGTTGCCCATTGGCCTTTTTTACACTTTCCACATAAAGTGTCCGAGGAAAGGTTTTCAACTCTTCTGAACAATGAGCGACCGTTATTCCTATCACTGGCTTACGATTCATCGTGAATAATCACCTCACAAATTCCCTAATCTACTTCCCCTCGAAATTGGAAGGATTCTTCCCCTATCAAACTACTATATTTATATGCCTTCCCTCTTAAGAAAACACTTCGCTTCAGAGTTTCTTCAAAAAATCGCAAAATAAAAACAGCGCCGGCTCTTCATCCCCGCAACGCTGTCCGCTGACCCTTGTAATCTAAATATCAGTTAATCCTAGACTAATTTCAATCGCCTGATCAACCCTTAACATAACCTCTTCATCTAGGACGGCTACTTTTTCCTTTAAACGGCTCTTATCTATCGTCCGAATCTGCTCGGTCAAAATAACAGAGTCCCGCTCTAGACCACTCCGTTTTGCCCGTACCTCCACGTGCGTAGGTAGCTTAGCCTTCGCAATCTGAGAGGTTATCGCAGCTATAATAGTCGTCGGGCTAAACTGATTACCGATATCGTTTTGAATCACCAAAACGGGACGCGTCCCGCCTTGCTCGGAGCCGACGACGGGGTTAAGTTCAGCATAATAAATTTCCCCGCGTTTTATGATCATCTCTGACACTCCACATTAGCTTCATCATAAACCAGTGGAACCTCATCTTCGGTGGAGAATAATTCCTTAGCAATGGCTAGATTGAGTTGAGCCATTTCCTGATAACCCCGACGCATTTGCTCGCGGATTCCTCGTTTCCGGCGTTCATGAAGCACACTATTAATAGCTTCACGAATAAATTCGCTGCGATTTCTATTCTCTACCGTTACTACATCATCCACTTCCGCAAGCAAACTTTCCGGCAAACTAATCATTATCCGCTTACTTTCTGCCACTTCAGCACCCCCAAGTCTTTTAGCCACAGCTATACTTCATTATAGACAGTAACCTTAAAAAGTGTCAATAAAGTTAAAGGTATAGACGAGCCAAAAAGCCTTAAAATACGCTTATAAAGGACATGTAAATTTTGGTATTTAGATTATCTATAAAACCTACTTAACTCATTTTCGATTACAGATATTATGTGAGTATAGATACGATGATATACTTAGAACCTGTTTAAACTTCAACTTTTTCGTCAAAAAGTATATCGGGTCAATACACTTACTCGCTTAGCGCCCCGCAAGAATTCTCTCGACAACGGTCTGATGCGCCATCTCTTCTAACTGATCATCGAGCAGAGAAAGAGGCTCCGAAATACCTCGCCTCGCTAAAGCCAATTCTAATAGCAAATCCGCAAAGTGGGGATTCTTAGGGAGTAAAGGTCCATGAAGGTAGGTCCCGAATACATTCTTATAACGAACCCCTTCTCCCCCGTCTTCTCCATTATTTCCATTTCCATGTAGCACTTTTCCAAGTGGTTGAAGTCCAGAACCCAAAAAGGTCTTTCCCGAATGATTTTCAAATCCGACCAGCGTCGAAAGCGTACTTAAAGGAAATTGTCTTCCTGAACAATCCACCACGACATTTCCAATGAGACGTTTGGGGCCAGCAATCGTCCAGAGATCAAGAATCCCCAGTCCAGGAATGCGTGTTCCGTCAGTGGTCTGATAATACTGTCCCAAGAGTTGATATCCCCCACAAATAGTCAATACCACAAGCCCATCTTCTATCGCGGCTCTCAACTCCTGTTCTCGTTTCATCAAGTCTTCAACAAGAATACTTTGTTCTCGATCAGACCCTCCACCAATGAACAATATGTCAAGTGTTTGGAAATCTAAGGGCTCACCCAAGGAAACCTTCTGGACCTCGCTCTCAATCCCCCGCCACTGGGAACGTACGGATAAGGCCATGATGTTTCCACGATCCCCATAGAGATCTAATAAATCAGGGTAGAGATGACAGATTCTAATTTTCAATTCATTCCCTCCCCCTTTTGTGATTGGCTAGAGTCTGGCATAGTCGCGTTTTTTATTCGCTTCTGCTCGAGGATCTCGCGCAGCGGAAAAAGCAAGGTGTACGTGGGCAAGATGAATACTGCTTCTCTACCCTCGCGGTTATCCTGAACCTTCTCAAGGGCACTCTCTAAATCATGCTCAATCTGCAATGTATCGACCGGTACACCCGCATATTTTAGACGAACTGCCATATCCTCCGCACGTAGCCCAGTACAGATAATTCTTTGAATTCGCTGAGCTTCCTGTCCAAGAAGCTCAAAATCCACATCCCATAACCAAGAAATATCTCTTCCATCAGCTGCGAGATCATTGATGCCAATAAGAATACGAACCGGTCGCTCTTTGAGTGTAAAAATCGTTTGGATCACTTGATTAAATCCTGTTGGATTCTTAACCAAGGTTAAGGTTACATTTCCCTGAGCTAAAGGAAATTGCTCCATCCGCCCTGCTTGTGGAACAAACTCTCTTAAGCCCCGCTCAATATCGCGGTCTTTAATACCTAAACGCTTTGCTGCTGCTATAGCCGCTAAGGCATTATACAAGTTATAGTACCCTTGTAAGCCCATCGTGAAGGAAGTCACTCCTACTTTGAATCTTAAGCCGGCTTCCTCTGTGCATACGTCTTGCGCAAGAACCGGTGGCTCCGGACGCTTGTACCCACACTCATGACAAGAATAGATTCCTAGCTGCCCATAATGATAGAGGGAATACTCCAGAAGTCCCCCACAGGAAGGACAAAAACGAGCTTCACGTGTCTCCGAGCTTTCGCTCTTACTTTCGGGAGTCCTCTCCACCCCATAATAAAGAGTATGTATTCTTCCACTTCCAAATTGAGCCACAAGAGGATCATCAGCATTAAGGATAAGGTCAGTATGAGAGGGTATAGAATCTCTTACCAGTTTTACGGTTGTATCAAGTTCTCCATAGCGGTCGAGCTGATCCCTGAAAAAATTAGTAATGATTGCTACCTGAGGAGTCGCTTGCTGACAAAATTTCGGAACGGTTGCCTCATCCACTTCAAGTAAAGCAAGCTTTACTTTTGTTTGCCCACCCCAACGTGTGTTTTCTAAAAGGGCTCCAGTAATCCCGGTCACTAAGTTCGCACCCGCTTGGTTAAAGGCAAAGACCTTTCCAGCGGCCCTTAAAACATTGGCAAGTAGATTGGCCGTCGTGGTCTTTCCATTGGTCCCGGTCACCATGATCATCCCATCCGTATACTCTGCACTCAACTTTCGGATTAAATCTGGATCAAAGCGCAAGGCCACTTTTCCGGGAAGGGTTGTCCCCTTTTTGCCCGCAAACTTTAATATTGCACTGATTCCTTTGCCCGCCCAGAGAGCAAGCCAAAATCGCCACGTTCGTTTCACGCTGTGTATCTCCTTTTCTCCCAATGCACCAATTTTAGCACTCTTCAGGGAGTTATATCAAGAATTACGAGTACGTGGGTCAAGAAATAGTATAAATAAAGTAACTAATGATACGATGAGAAGGAGCTATCGCAAAATAAGTCTTCTTTAGTCAAAGCACGAAAAATATAGGGAACGACCCCTGTGCCATTCCAAAAGGAGATTTACATCCCTTTCGAAACGACACGGGGCCATTCCCTACTATTACCTTTATATAGAAAACAACTTTAAACCAGCCTCACTTAGCTGCCATATGAACTTGCGCCTTCAGGTACGCTTGATTGACACACGTCAGGGGTTCTTCCCCATTTAATACCGCTATAATATTGCGAGCAGCAATTTCAGCCATGGCATTCCGTGTTTCTACCGTTGCATTTCCCAAGTGCGGAGTGAGAATAACTTGATCAAGCTTTTCCAACCCGACAGTAACTTGAGGTTCATTCTCATACACATCAAGCGCTGCCCCTGCAATTTTCTTCTGCTCCAAGGCCTCAAGTAAAGCCTTCTCATCTACCAAAGGTCCACGAGCTGCATTGATCAGATAAGCGGTGCGCTTCATCATGTCAAATTCCTTTGCTCCAATCATATGATGGGTAGCTGGACTATAACTTAAATTCAAGCTCAAAAAATCTGCATTCTGTAGAACCTCTTCAAAAGAGCGATACATTACCCCCAGCTCTTTTTCCTTTTCTGCAGAAAGACGTGTCCGGCTTGAGTAGATAACCTTCATATCGAAGGCTTTAGCGCGACGAGTGACAGCCTGACCAATATTCCCCATCCCTATGACGCCAAGTGTCTTGCCTGTAACATCAACCCCTAGATGATAGAGCGGAGCCCATCCTTTGAAGTGTCCGGCACGAGTTTCCTTGTCACCTTCCACAATTCGCCGAGCTATCGCAAGCATCAAGCCAATCGTCAAGTCAGCCGTTGCTGCCGTTGAAACATCCGGAGTATTTGTTACAGGAATCCCTCTCAATCCCGCAGTTTCGATATCAATATTATTAAATCCTGCGCCATAGTTTGCAATGACTCGCAGATTAGGATTTGATGTAATGATTTCAGCGTCGATTGAATCGGATAGTAAGCAAAGAAGAGCATCGATACCCTTAACCCCATCGAGAATTTCCTCTTTACTTAGGAGCCTAAGCTCATCATGCATCGATACTTCGAATTCTTGAGAAAGAATATTATAAGCTACCTTAGGAATTTTTCCTGAGATAAAAACTTTCTTTAGATCGTTTTTGTGTTTCATTATTTGAAACCACCTTTCACCATGTAGAACATGTTCCTCTGCTATTAAACTATCACGGAACCTTAATGGGTTCAATAGATAGGAAAAAAGCTTATATCTTAAAAATTTCGCTAAACTTGGAAAGGTTCTAAAGAAAAAATAATTTCAGACTTCTTAGGATATATTGACTGTAAAAAATAAAAAAGTCTGATTTTTACAGACTGTTAAAAGGTTTTAAATCCATTAAGACTTCGATTAACTAGCGCATCCAAGAATGGGCCCAATATGAAACTCAAGAAAATGCGAAATCCTTCTGCTAAAACGAGCGCTACCCCTAAACGTATAAGAAAGCGTCCAGCCTTCGAGGAGGATCGCTTGATAATACCATCAAAGTCTAGCATTCCAGCAGCAATCCAGCCTAGTGAAAGGCATATTAGAAAATAGCCATAACTCAGTACTATCGTTAAATCTAACATAACCTGCCCCCCTCTGCACAGTGTATGTATCGCTAAGGGGTTTTAGACTAACAGGGGTCGCTGGACAGGTCCATGAAATCATCCTATAATTAGTTAAAATTTTATGTTTTCGGAGGGCTATTCGATGCTTTATTCCTTCAAAGGTAAGATACCTAATCTCGGTAAAAATGTGTTTATTGCTGAGGGCGCCCAAATTATTGGAGACGTACATATCTCAGAAGAAGGTAGTGTCTGGTATAATTCAGTCATCCGCGGTGACTTAGCCTCCATCACGATTGGAAAACGATCCAATATTCAAGATATGACCGTAATTCATGTAAACCATGGTCAACCCGTCGTCATCGAGGATGAGGTTTCTATCGGTCATTCCGTCATTTTGCATGGGTGTACAATCAAAAAGGGATCTCTGATTGGGATGGGAGCCATCATTCTGAACGGAGCCGTTATCGGGGAAGAATCACTCGTTGCCGCAGGCTCTCTTATTACGGAAAATAAAACCTTTCCACCACGTGTGCTCCTCATGGGCTCTCCCGCTAAAGTGGTTCGAGAACTTACCGAAAAGGAAATTCTTTCTCTTTACTCTACGGCAAATCGGTATGTAGAAAAAGCCTATGAGCACAGAGAAAACACTCCCATCCCGCTTCCCATCCCTTAAGGGAAAGTAGTTAATACATGAAACTAGGGCTACCTTAGTCATTCTAAGGTAGCCCTTCACATAAATCAATATAAAGGACACTCTTCAGGTAGAGTTTTAATACCATCTGAAGCTTAATCAGGCAACTTAGCTAAAGCTTCATTATCGCTAATTACAACTAAAACATCTTTGCTCTCCAACTTTGCATCTGCGCCCGGAGCAATATCGATCGTATTTCCATGTTTAATAGCCATCACGTTAATACCATAACGCGCTCTAAGATCCAATTCACCCAAGGATTTTCCCACAAATTTATTCGGAGTCATAATCTCCACGATGTGGTAATCAGGTGATAATTCAATAAAATCCATTACATTTGTTGTAACGAGGCTATGAGCAACGCGAAATCCCATATCTTTTTCTGGATAGATGATTTTATCTGCTCCGACCTTTTCAAGAACTTTCCCGTGGAGGGAGTCCACTGCTTTTGCTACAACACGCTGTATCCCCATTTCTTTAAGCATTAACGTAATAAGGATACTCGACTGAATATTATCCCCGATAGCAACCACTGCTACATCAAAATTTCGTATTCCTAAGGCTTTTAGATTTTCTTCTACTCTTGCGTCAGCTTGTACAGCATGGGTCACATCGTTCATGAGGGCTTGAACAGGGCCTTCATTTGAATCTATAGCCAATACATCGTGTCCTAAATGACTTAAAGTCTGAGCTACACTTGTCCCAAAGCGTCCTAAACCAATTACGACAAACTGCTTATGCATTTTCAAATCCTCCCACTATCCAATCATAATCTTCTCTTCAGGATATTTAATATGTTCATGTTGAGTCGTATTTCGTTTTTGGGAGAGTGCGAAGATAAGCGTCAAGGGTCCTACTCGCCCGGTGAACATGGTAAACGTGATTGCAAGTTTTCCTATATCCGTTAAACCCGGAGTGATACCCATCGTCAAACCAACTGTAGCAAAAGCTGAGGTCGCTTCGAAAAGGAGTGCTAAGAAATCAGCATTTTCCGTTAGGGTGAGCAATGCGGTTACGGTTAAAACTAGAAGTGTGGCAGAAAAGATTACCGCTACTGCTTTCTGAATCGTATCGTTAGGAATCGTCCGTTCGCGATATCTAACATGATCTTCTCCTCTAAAAAGACTCAAGGCATAAAGCCACACTGAAGCAAACGAGGTCGTCTTGATTCCCCCTCCAGTAGAACCAGGGGAAGCACCGATAAACATTAATATTATCATCAAAAGAAGCGTCGTGCTCCGCAAATCCCCGATATTTAGTGTATTATACCCTGCTGTACGAGGAGTGACAGACTGGAAAAGCGCCCCTAAAACTTTCCCCATGGGATCTAAGGGAGCTAACGTCTTAGGATTAGTAAACTCAATGGCAAAAATTGAGGCTGCTCCAAAGAGAATTAGACTCAAAGTTACTGAAATGACTATTTTTGAATGAAGCATAAGTTTCTTCCCGCGATGAGAATATAAATCGGATAATACAGTGAACCCCAATCCCCCTAAAATAATAAGCAGCATCACGGTGAGATTAACCACGGGATCACTCACATAACGAGTTATGCTTGAAAAATTCCCAAATAAGTCAAAGCCCGCATTATTAAAGGCTGAAATCGAATGAAAAATCCCATAGTACAAAGCTTTTTGCCAGCTCATATCAAACGACCAGCGAATAGCAAGAATCAAGGCACCTGTCGCTTCGATTCCAAAAGTCACCATAATTACGTATTTCGCGAGCCGGACAACCCCTTGGATAGACACCTGGTTCAAGGCTTCCTGGAGAAGCAGGCGTTCCTTGAGTGTCACTTTCCTCCCTAGTAGGATAGCAAAAAGAGTGGCGAAGGTCATAAAGCCTAAGCCCCCAATCTGAATCAGAGAAAGAATGACAATCTGCCCGAACAAAGTAAACGTTGTCCCCGTGTCCACTACGACGAGTCCGGTCACGCAGACCGCTGAAGTCGCAGTAAATAACGCATTAAGAAACCTTAAGCCCTGAGCATCCACAGTTGCTATGGGAAGGGTAAGGAGGAAAGCGCCTAATAATATCACTGCCGCGAATCCTAAAACTAGGATTCGCGCAGGGGTAAACAAGTTAAAATTCTCGCTGCTCAAGTTCTTTATTCCTTCTAGACGACTGACGAGTTTGTTATTTTCCACGATGTGTGAACCCCACTGTTCAAAGGCCTGTGTGGCCGCTTAATCATCCGCTTTACTAAATTACAATACCTGTTCTCTATTTAATATATACCCGTGGAACTCTCTTCGAAATTCCGCACACGACTTCATAATTAATAGTCCCTAACCAACTTGCCATCTCTGTCGCATCAATTCGTTCATACCCATCCGTCCCAAGAAGAGTCACCACATCTCCAACTTCAATGCCAGGAATTCGCGTCACATCGAGCATCGTCTGATCCATACATACACGTCCAATCATAGTCACACGCTTTCCTTTTACCAAGGCTTCTCCTTGGTTTGAAAGGGAGCGACGTAGGCCGTCGGCATAACCCACCGGAATCGTGGCTACTCGAGTGGGATAAGCCGCTCTAAAGGTCCTCCCATAGCTTACTGTTTCTCCTTCTGAAATCATCTTAATATGGGTCACCCGAGCTTTCCACGAAAGCACAGGTTCAATCCCCATATCCTTGCCCACATGCTTTGAAGGAGGCAATCCATACAGGATAATTCCAGGACGAACCAGCTCAAAATGAGCCTCCGGTAATTGCAGAATGGCAGCACTATTGGCAGCATGGCGAATCGGTATATTGATCCCCTGAGCTTTGAGTTTCCCAACGATCTCTTCAAACTTTTTCAGTTGTTCTTTTGCAAAGGTAAGATCGGAATGATCTGAAGTAGCAAAATGAGTATAAATTCCTTCGATATATAAATAAGGCAACTGTGCACAGGTTAATATCTGTTCGAATTCATCCTCTCTAAACCCGATTCGTCCCATCCCCGTATCCACTTTAAGATGAATCTTAGCTGTCTTCCCTTGATGTTCTCCCTCTTTAGATAAGGCCACAGCATGATCTAGTTGATAGACTCCACACGTAATATCTTCTTTCACGAGGGTTGAAGCATCTTCAATCGGCAGTGTACCAATGAGCATAACCGATGCGCTTGGAAAAGCCTTCCTGA
Source organism: Desulfitobacterium elongatum (assembly GCF_055378975.1). Lineage (NCBI taxonomy): Bacteria > Bacillati > Bacillota > Clostridia > Eubacteriales > Desulfitobacteriaceae > Desulfitobacterium > Desulfitobacterium elongatum. The sequence goes on from NZ_AP038772.1 coordinate 3,803,449, forward strand.
TCTCTAAGGCCTCATCCAATACTGCGACACCAAAGCGCCGAGCTCCCAAATCGTAGAGTGCTCGGACGATTTCTAAAGCTCCATGCCCATAAGCATCCGCCTTAACAATCGGCATAATCTCACTTTGTGTATATGTCTTTATCCGGTCATAATTCCTTTTAAGAGCCTGTAAATCTATTTCTGCCCATACCGGCCGTCTATTCGCCATAGTGCCCTCCTTATCGATTAATTTCCAAAGCTCTTCGTGCTTTGGGCAAGTAATCTGCTACTTCAGATGCTGTAAAGCCTGAACATCCAAATTCCTTGGCCAGTTCGTCGGCTGCTTTCCCATGTAAGTACACTCCGAGACAGGCTGCTGAACCCGGATCAACTCCTTGGGCCAACCAGGCTAAGATACTCCCAGTGAGAACGTCGCCTGTCCCCCCAGTCCCTAAACCCGGATTCCCAGTAGGATTGAGGAAGGCCCGCCCATCTGGCGTAGCAATTACGGTAATCGCTCCCTTAAGTACGATAATAGCTCCCCATTCCACAGCTTTTGTAACCGCCAACTCGAGTCGATTTTCCTGTACTTCTTCCGTCGAACAGCTACATAGCCGTGCCATCTCTCCAGGATGGGGAGTTAGGATTAATGCTCCTCTACCCTGCCGCCATCCCAGTAACCCCGGTTCGCTTGCTAAGATGTTCAGTGCATCGGCATCTAATACAACGGGAAGAGGGAGATTCCGTAGGACCTCTTCAATTACTAGAAGCAACTCAGGGTTTTGCCCTAACCCTGGTCCCATAGCAAGAGCTTGAGCCTTTTCCGCCCGCTCAAAGATGACTGGCCAAGCCTTCCCATCCAGGCACTCCTCCCCCTCCGCAGACCATACTGTCGCTTCAGTTAAGGCAAGATCGAGCCCTTCAGAAAGTCCTTTTGGAGTAATCATCTGGAGCAAACCAATCCCCGAACGGAGGGCTGCTTTACCTGCCAAAATGGCCGCTCCAGTCATCCCCTTCGAACCTGCAACTAAAACTCCTCGCCCATGCGTTCCCTTATGCCCCTGGAAACTTCGCGCCGGAAGAATCCCTCGAAGAACTTCATCCGTTAGAACGAAGTTCGCAAGCTCCTCATGAACTAAAAATCGCTCGGGAATAGAAATAGGATCAACAGTCACTCGACCTGAGAACTCCGGTCCTCTCCCCAGGAAGTGCCCAAGCTTTGGAAGTCCAAAGGTGACGGTTGACTGTGCGCAGACTGCAATCGAATAGACTTTCCCAGTATCTGCTTCTACCCCACTCGGAATATCTACAGAAACAACCGTGGCCTGTGCTCGATTGATTTCTTCCACATACTCCTCGACCAGACTAGGTAAGGCTCCGCGAAAACCGGTACCATAGATTGCATCGATGATCACTTCAGCCCGTGAAAGAGAAAGTCGTGCTAGCCGCCGCTGCTTTTCTCCCTCGATTGTAAACAATTTCCCACCGGTATTCTGATAGAGTCGATAGTTTAGAGCGGCATCTCCCTTGAACTCTTCCACTTTAGCAAAGGCGAAGACCGTTACATCCACTCCCAAAATCTCAAGATGACGAGCTACCGCTAACCCATCTCCTCCATTGTTTCCTTTTCCTACAAAAACAGTAACCTTACGTCCTGTCAATTCGGCATTTCGGACCGTTAAAATCTGACGAACCTCCTGTACGACAGCAAGTGCCGCATTCTCCATCAATAGCAGGCTTGGAATGCCGAATTCCCGGATGGCTCGTTCTTCTATCTCACGCATTTGCTTCGCGTTAACCACCCGCACCTTGCCCCACCCCTTTTATTCGTGTAATAAGAAAACTTACCTCGTACTCATCGTACTAAGAGAGAATTGCCATTCCTACTGCGTACTCTCTTTCGTGAGACAGACTGAGTCGAACTTGAGTACCGCCTCTCGCTATGACGTAAACTTGAGCCTTTTCAGAAAGGTATACGATAGGTTCCCCTGTCTCTTCACTGAGAATCTCAATGTCATGCCATGATAACCCACTCAGTCCCGTTCCTAGAGCTTTCAGCACTGCTTCTTTTCCAGCAAAGCGAGCTGCCCAGCTTGCTATGCTCTTTTGTTCTAAGCCCTTAATTTCACGGCTTGTAAAAAGACGCTCCCTGATCTTAGGTGTGCGCTCACAAGCCTTACTAAACCGTCCTATTTCGATTATATCGATTCCCGGAATCATCGCCTGGAGGACCTCCACATCATAGACTAATCTCAGTATACTCAGAAGAACCTTTAAAGAAGACTAATTAAGACCTGATAAAGTAACTCTTTGCGAAGAAGTGAACGGATGTGCGAGAAGCTACTTACCCGAGTGCTTAGAGGATTTCCTGCTCATCTTCCATCATTGTGAGTGGCAAATGCATCGTCACCGTCGTCCCTACACCGAGCTCGCTTTGAATCCTTAGTCCATATTCCTCTCCATAAAGGCCAATCAACCGTTCATGAACATTCGCCATTCCAACGCCATTACCTGACCCGACCCCAGGCTTCAAAACATCTTGAAGTCGCTCAGTCGGTATTCCTACCCCATCATCGTGGACATAGATATAAAGTTCCTTCTCCCTATGTTCGACCTTGATAGATACAATCCCATTCCCAAGTTTCGCTGTAATCCCATGCTTCACAGCATTTTCAACAAGGGGTTGGATACTTAAACGCGGAATCACAGCATTGAGAAGATTCTCTGGAATTTCTCCCTTAACTTGAAGTTTTCGTCCAAAGCGTGCTTTCTCAAGAATCAAATAAGTATTTACAAATTTCATTTCTTCACTAATGCAAATAAGTGTTCCTTTTGACTTAAGGGCCTTACGGAAGAATTCCGCTAGATGGATGAGCAAACGTCTCGATCGATTGGGATTCGTTCGGCTCGTCGCAATGATCGTATTTAAAACATTAAAGAAGAAATGAGGATTAATCTGTGCTTGAAGTGCATCTAGCTGTGCTTCGGCAGCAAGCTTTGCTTGATGATCCAGCTCTGCGAGCTCGATTTGAATCCCCAGCAGCTGCGCCATTCCGATTGCTAAACGAATAAGATCCGGAGAAATCTGACCATCTTTTGTTTCATAGAGCTTCATTGTCCCAACCACTTTTCCCTGACAGAGCAAAGGCACGATAACCGCTGCCGCGAGCGGGCAATCGCAAACACCCTGGCGCGGACAATTTAGTTCTTTTTGCGTGCGAACAATCTTATAAGTGCCTGTACGGATCACTTCACGTGTGGCTTGGGTCAGAATTCGATCTCCCGGGTGATGCTGATCACATCCAACCCCGAGATAGGCGAGTTGCTTCTCACAATCTGTTATCGAGACAGCAGCGACCTGTGCAATCTCTTGGATAATCTGCGCAATAGATTCTGCATTCTGCTCATTAAGCCCACGCCGTAGATAGGGAAGAGTTTCGTTAGCGATTTTGAAACTAAGTTCTGCGTTACGCTCAGAAGACTGACGAACTGCCTGTTGGCGCTGTGCATTTAATTGATAAAGCAGGAATAACGTATTCCCAATCAAAAAGGGAATGAGCAGGGTCAATTGGCTAGTAACCATAGTAAGCACTAATTCAGTTCCTAGAATCACTAAGAAACGCCAGATCATAGTTAATCCCTCATATCGCATAAATTTATCAACAGGCTAAGTGTTATCCCCTTTTATTCGACAGAGAGTTATCCCCTTCCTGTATTCTAGTGAAGGATTTCTACGAGTTTTTCTTTCCCCTGGTCAGTGCCGACAACGAGAAGGATATCTCCTTCCATTAATACAAATCCTGCACCCGGCGAGAAATGTTCGCTCCCACTCCGAATCACTGCGACAACCGTCAGCCCCGTTTGCTCTCTAATTCTTAAGTCACTTAAAGTCTTACCCAAAGCTGATGAGCTTTGTCCTACTTCAATTTCCCCGACGTCCATCCAGCGGGATGCCAGCCGATCCGTATAGGTCACGATTTTCGTAAGGTGGGCATCGATCTGAAGATCGATTTCTCGTCTTTTATCCATCAACTGCTTCATATCATCGAGGTAAACCTGGATTTCTGCTTTTTGGTCAAAGCCGCGCATGAATTTTTCGGCTTGGCTTTTGGAGATTACAGTAATCCCTATCCCTTGACTTACCATGACGACTCCCCCATTCTGGAGGATTGCGATAGAACGTCTAATCGTCTCAGGAGAAACATTATAACGTCCCGCTAGGGTTGAGCGCCCGTGAATTTTATCTCCTTCCCGATATTCTCCCAGCACAATTGAATGAGCAATATCTAGAGCAATTTCTTGATAACGTGCCTGTTCCATTATATCCACTCCTCGCCAGCATTCTCTATAATATTTCCAACTTTTGGCTCAAAAATCCCATTGACTACTGGCAACTCTCATGATACTATTAAGTTGCTAGTTATTCAAGTTAATAAAGGCTGAATTTCCTAAAGGAAAACGGGGGAACCATTTCTGGGGTGAATCGCTAACCAGCGTAGAGCATGTTTCAGCTCGAATCCGTCAGCTAACCTCGTAAGCATTGAAACACATCAGAAGCACTAGAGTAATCATCGCTAATGCTAGGCTTCTGTGTTATTCATGCATTTCTATAGGGAACCGATTTCGGTTCTCTTTTTATTTCAGCACTGTAGAGGAGGTATATTCATGGCCATTGTGTTTTCATCCCCTGACCCAAAACATTCCTCTCTCGCGCGGGCTTTCGAACTTAAACAGAAGGTGCTACCCTATCTTAAATGCAAAGCGCGTATTCCAACCGGAAGAACGACTACTGAGGAATCTCAAAGGAACCGTGAATTTATTTTAACTCAACTCGATGCGACCCCCGAAAATTGGCTGGATTGGCGTTGGCAGATGAAACATCGCATCAAGGATGCTGGAACATTGAAAACCTTACTTTCGTTAAGTCCTCAGCAAGTAGATGAAATACATGCCATAGGCAAAGTCTATCGTTGGGCTGTTTCCCCTTATTATCTTAGTCTTATCGATAAAGATGATCCCCAAGATCCCATACGCCTTCAAAGTCTACCTTCTATCTTAGAGCTCAAAGATTTCTCAGGGGAAGAAGACCCGATGGGAGAAGCCTTTACTTCACCCTCTCCATGCATTACTCGTCGTTACCCTGATCGATTGATAATAAACGTAACAAACCTCTGTGCTATGTACTGTCGGCATTGTCAACGTCGTAGAAACATCGGTGAGATCGATGTCCACGAGACCCGTTCTCGCTTGCAGTCCGCTTTAGACTATATACGTAGCAACCCTGAGATACGTGATGTCCTCATCACGGGGGGAGATGCTCTTCTTTTAAGTGACCAAACCCTTGATTGGCTCCTCAAGGAGCTTCATCAGATTCCACATGTCGAGATTAAACGGATCGGGACCAGGGTCCCTGTCACACTCCCCATGCGAATAACCGGTGAGCTTTGTAGCATCCTAGAAAAATACCCACCCATCTATATCAACACCCAGTTTAACCATCCCAAAGAAGTAACTGAAGAGGCGAAGCAAGCTGCCGATAAGTTGGTTAAAGCTGGCGTAATTCTCGGTAATCAGGCAGTTCTCCTTAAAGGAATTAACAACAAACCCGAGATTATGAAAAGCTTAAATCAAGAATTACTTAAAATTCGAGTTCGTCCCTATTATATTTTTCACGCCAAGAATGTCAAAGGTACAAGCCATTTTATACCCAAAATCCAAGATGGTCTAGAGATAATGGAGAAACTTCGAGGATATACTTCAGGTTTAGCCATCCCTACCTACATTATCAACGCACCGGGAGGGGGAGGAAAAACCCCAATCCTTCCCCAATATCTCGTTTCTCTAAATGAAAACGAGGCCATTCTGCGAACGTGGGAAGGAAAAATCGTCCACTATCCAAATCACTGAGTTAAGGAGGGGACCGCATGATGAAGCAGTCCGATCAAAAAAATAACATATATGAATATATTCTTCAGACTCATCAAAACAACTTAAAGCGGTATCTCGATTTAGCTCCCAGCCTCAGTCCAAAGGACCTGGGACCTCAAAAAAAGCATCCTAATCTTAGCCCAATATGCGACACGAGATTAAGCTCGATGCGTCCGAACAAAGCGAACTAAATTATGGTATCTCCTCCTTCTTTACTATAGCGGCAAACGTTACATTAGTCCTCTTGGATTCCTGTATCGGTATGTCGTTTTCTTTTTTCCCTGCCAACTACCCCTTCGCTCAAGCTCTCTGTCAATCGCGTTAAGTACTTCCCATTTCTTCAGACTCCACAATGGAGCTATTAGGTCTTTCCTTGGAGCATCCCCTGTTAAGCGGTGAATAATCATTTGGGGTGGTAAGATCTCCAGGATATCGGAAATGAGTGTAACATATTCTTCTTGTGAGAGTAATGGAAAAGGTTCGCGTTCATATATTTTTGCCAGAGGGGTTCCTCTCAACACATGCAGTAAGTGAAGCTTCAAGCCTTGTAAGGGTAACTCTGCGACAGCTTGAGCGGAAACCTTCATATCTTCAAGGGTCTCCCCTGGTAACCCAAAGATCATATGGGCGCAGACGCGAATCTTTCTCTGCTGTAACTTCTCTAAACCCTGTAGGAATTCCGAATACGCATGTCCACGTCCTACCCATTCCATAGTCCGATCGTGGATACTTTGTAAGCCTAATTCAACCCATAAATACGTCCTTTGGTTCAATTCTTCGAGATAGTCGAGCACTTCTTCGGGGAGGCAATCCGGTCGGGTTGCAATCGATATCCCGACAACCCCTTCTTCTTGAAGTGCTTGTTCGTAAACCTCTCGCAAGCGTTCTATGGGAGCATAGGTATTTGTATACGCTTGAAAATAAGCTAAATACTTAGCATTAGGCCATTTACGACTCATGACTTCCTTGACTTCTACGAACTGTTCATGAATCGATTTCTCAACTTGTCCCGCGAAATCTCCAGAACCTCGTGCGCTGCAATAGACACATCCGCCCCAGCCTAAGGCACCATCACGGTTGGGGCACGTAAACCCTGCATCGAGTGAAACCTTAAACACCTTTTCCCCAAAGACCTCACGTAAATGTTGATTTAATGTATAATAACGTTTCTCCCCATTTTGCCAGAGGAAGTTCCGCATTTCCTTCATATATTTTACTCACCTTACTTCTTATCCACCTTGTTATAACACCGCCTTAAGAATAACAGAAGTCAAGAAGATATTCAAAAAAAGATGCCCCTTTTGCCCTATTATAGGCATTAGGAGCATCTTTACATGTCGTTTCTGCTGATTACTCTTGGTAAAGCTCGAGTTTTTCCTCGGAAGGACCTCTGAAGAAGAAATTGTATCTCCCCTCTCCCATAGATCTTGGTTCTTCATTTATTAGCACTACATTATGACCTTTTAGCCATTCTACTGCCTTGAAAATGTCCTGAACTCGAAAAGCAATATGATTAACTACCCCATCGCTAAATTGTTTCCCATCATTAACTTCCACAAGTTCAATAACAGTCTCTCCTAACTTGAGAAAAACAAGTTCCACCTCACCCGGCTTGACTCGCTTGATGAATTCGAATCCAAGGACTTCCGTATAGAATGTGATTGCTTTTTCCATTTCAATCGTCTTAATTCCAATATGCTCTAAACCCATGAATAATGCATTTTCACTCATTTAAAATTCCCTCCGTTCTCCAAGTGACCCTTGGTACTCTCTCCCACATCATATCATGTGCCTCAATGAAGAAGAAGTGCTGGATCACCCCTCTTTTTTTCTTTATCTTTTAATAAACAGGAAGGAAATTTTCAATGGATGGAGAATAAAATTCTAAGTAACATACGATTCTATTAAAGGCCATGGAGGTCTTACCGTATTGACGGTGTCTCCATGACCTTTTTGATTTGAAAGGGAGGTTTTTAGAAATGTGTGAAGCAAATGCTTATTTAAAAACTGGTGAAGAAGAGGAAGTTCTCTTTATGGAATCTGTGGATATTATAGAGCCCTATGAAGAAGGGCTAAAGCTTGTTGATATCTTCGGAAAGCAAAAATTCATTCGGGCAATAATCAAAGACATGACTTTATTAAATCACCGAATTAATCTGGAGCAACTCCCTGAGTAAAGAGCCTTCCCGAGGAGTCTTTAATTGATAGAAAGGTAGAGTGTGCAATGAAGATCGAATTTCAATCCATTGGTACAATTCATACTCCCTATTTACCTTCTCTTCCGATTCCTACTCAGCCCATCAAAGATGCTCAAGGAGAATTTTGGATTACGCTCCAGCCTGAATTCATCGACGGCCTCGAAAAACTCCTCACGTACCGCTACATTACGGTCCTTTACTACATGGATCAGGCAAAATCGGAGGTTCAACTGAAAGTCCGTCCCTCCTGGGCTCCCGAAATCGAAGTTGGGGTTTTCGCTAGTCGTTCTCCCCATCGTCCGAATCCTCTTGGGTTTAGTATTGTCGAGCTTAAAGGAATAGAAGGAAATGAAATTCTCATCTCTGGGATTGATGTCTATAATGGGACTCCGCTCTTAGATATCAAACCCTATATTAACGTTTTGGATGTTAAGCCTGATGCAAACGATGGTTGGTATGACAGTCTTCCTGATAAAGATCACACTATTGCCCATCTCTTAGATCTTTCACATGAACACAGCTCTAACTCCGATCATGATCATGGGCATGCTAATAACACTTCTCATGAACATACCGCTGGGCATTCACATGGGCACTCCCACCTTCATGGACATACTCCTATGCATGATCATACGCATGACCACTTACTTCCTTCTAAAATTTCAATCCGTAGGACCGTAATGAAGGGTAAATCTATTTCGAAGAAACTCTTATGAGTGACTAATAAGAACCTTGAACGCGTAGCTTCTTGCAACGATTGTCGTAAAGACAATCGCACTTATTTGGCAGGGTTTCGTCCTTAGGTGAAAACAAGGCTATCCCAGATTCAAACTGAAACTGAGATAGCCTTGTTTTATGAATTTTAGCCTTTAGCTAATCGCCACTTCTTCCAACGAGGCAAGAATATCCGATCTACTCCCCAGAAATAAGCTGCTGCGCCAGCCCACAGGAGTACGCCTTCCCAGAAGATCATGACAGGATTTGCACTAAGGGTTCCTGCCAACATATAACTCATATTCATGAGGATCGCAGCGAGCAAAGCAATCGTCGTTAAAAATCCTAATATGAGCCCCAAACCGACAAGGAGTTCCCCCCAAGCCACAACATATCCAAAAACTGTGGCATTAGGCAAGGCTACATTCTGAATAAAAGTCGCATACCACCCTGCCACATCTGGATGTTGACCTCCGGTTTTTGCTAAGGCACCCTTTAAAAACCCTGTAACAGCAGTTCCCGCATTCGGGCCGACCCAGGCAGCGGAACTTGCTCCAAAAACTTTATCAATACCATGACTAAACCATTCCCATCCGACATAGACACGAAGGACTGTCCAAATTACCTGCATGAGCCTAGATTCACGCCAAGCCATTACTATCCCTCCCAAAGGCTGAGAGAAACATAATTCTGTAAGATTATATCCTCATCAGCAAAATCAATTTTTAGTGTTAATGCAGCGGTTTCGACGGTTGAGGACTTGTTTGAGGTTGTTTTGGCGGTTGTGGCTGAGCATACTGTGGGTTATTTCGTGTATGATCATTATAACCTGGAGATACTTCACCCTTCCCGTCAGGCCCACGATCTTTTCCATACTTTGCCGGTCCACCATATTTCTCATTTGGATTTTCTTCATATTGAATTCCATTCCCTTGATTCCATGGGCCCCGAGCGTCCCCCGCACCTGTCGAAAGGTTCATGTACTTCTTCGAGAATTCGGAATCACGGAAGTCCTTATTCACGCCAGTCCCTTCCAAGGTACTAATAGCTTGCATGAAGGAGAAATTATGAGACTCTTCTCGGCTAAGTAGGAAGCGAACCATGTCTTTGACGCCAGCATCATCAGTTTGTTGAAGTAGCCGTTCATAAATTAATTTCGCTCTTAGCTCGGCAGTGGAATTTGAAGATAGGTCAGCATAGATATCTCCAGTGGATTCAATATAGGCACCTGTCCAAGGTATTCCCATCGAGTTTGTTAAGAGTGGCCCCCCAGATAAAAGTGCCATATGTATTGCAGGAAAATCCTTTTGGACCTTGTCCGTAGGACCAAGAAGCATTGCAATCGATTCCCCTACCATCTCCAAGTGACTCATTTCTTCAGCCGCAATATCTTGAAGCAAATCTCTGATTTTAGGATCATTACAGCCCAAACTTTGGGACATGTATTGCATCGCAGCTTTAAGTTCCCCATGGGGTCCCCCAAATTGTTCTAATAAAAGATTCGCAAACCTCGGGTCGGGTCGATCGACATGAACTGTATATTCCATATCTTTGATGTGTTTAAACAAGAGCTTAACCTCCTTTACAAGATAAAGTAAACAAAATTATTATCCTCTAAAGGAAGAAAACTATACACCTAATCAACTTAAATAAAACGCAACCCAACGAGGCAAGCTAGGTTATATTTAAATAATGATTAGCATTATGAAGGATTTACATTGTTTGAAACCAAGTTAATTTGGATCTAAGCAGATTTTCCCTTTTCATACCCGTTTGTCTGAGGTAAAATATACGGAAGGTCTAAGCACTTAAAGGGGAGTGAATCATTTGGCGAGCATTGCACTTGTCGTATTTATCCTAACCTATGCTCTTATCATGTCTGAGAAGGTTCATCGTGCCATTGCAGCCTTGTTGGGCGGGATGATCTTAATCCTTATAGGCGTTCTTTCCCAGGAAGTGGCCATCGAACATATTGATTGGAATACACTCGGCCTATTGATCGGAATGATGATTATCGTAGGAATTACTCGGAAGACGGGTGTTTTCCAGTACTTAGCGGTAAAAGCAGTTCAGATTTCGAAAGGTGAACCAATCCGGATATTAATTTCTTTAGCTACGATTACAGCACTTCTTTCGGCCTTCCTTGACAATGTCACCACGGTTTTACTTATTGTTCCCATTACCTTCACTATCGCAGGAGCTATGGGACTCAACCCAATCCCCTTCCTCATGAGTCAGATTTTAGCGAGCAATATTGGCGGAACAGCCACATTAATCGGGGATCCACCCAACATCATGATTGGAAGTCAAACTCATCTTGGATTTATGGACTTTTTAGTCAACCTAACTCCTGTGATTATTGTCATACATATCGTCACTATGCTAATTTTCTATTTTCTCTATCGCAATAAACTAAAAGTGAGTGACGAGGTGAAACAAAAAGTTACGCAAGTTAACCCTCTTGAAGAGATCAAAGATTATGCGCTCTTAAGAAAGAGTCTTTTAGTTCTTGGTTTGACAATCCTTGGATTCATACTTCATCAGATGTTGCATTTAGAGTCCGCCACGATTGCCCTGTCTGGCGCAGCTCTTTTGATGCTCATTTCAAAGGAGGAACCAGAAGATATATTCCTATCAATTGAATGGCCCTCACTCTTCTTTTTTGCAGGGCTATTCATCGTCGTCGGTGGTTTAGTTGAGACCGGGTTAATTAACCGACTTGCTCAATGGGCACTCAATGTAACTGCCGGGAACTTCAAACTCACGGGAATGCTCATTCTATGGCTCTCAGCCATTGCCTCCGCCTTTGTCGATAATATTCCCTTTGTCGCTACGATGATTCCGTTAATTCATCAAATGGGAACCCTTGGCGGAATGACCCCAGAAGCCCTCGAACCGCTTTGGTGGGCCTTATCACTTGGAGCCTGCCTTGGTGGAAACGGAACGATTATTGGAGCTTCAGCCAATGTCATTGTGGCAGGTTTAGCAGAGAAGAATGGCTATAAAATGACCTTCGCCGGTTTTATGAAACTAGCCTTTCCACTAATGCTCGTGTCTATTGTTATTTCTACGGGTTATCTTCTTTTGTTTTACTTCTAGAATAAGGATTACGTTCGTCTAGGTTTTAAACCAAAAAATCGTATAACTTGAGCGACATCGACATTTTATGGTATAATGAAAGTGCCTTTAATAATTGAAAACGTGTTCTTGTGTTGGGGTAAACTTCGCGAAAGCGAAGGACGCTAAAGCTATGGGTCTACGGCTGCATGAATAACTAACATCAGCTAGGATCGCCAAGCTACAAGTCTTTGAACTTCTCAGGGGAGAGCAGTTCCTTATTGGACTGCTCTCTTTCTATTTTTGTTTTTTAAGAATTAGTCTGATTGAAAGGAGGATAAACTTAGCTTAAAGAGCTGCAGCAACACAATTCCTGTTAAAATAATATAATCGTAAAATGGAGGTTTCTTATGACGCTCATACTAACCTGTGTAATTTTCCTAGTCGCCTATACTTTTATTGTCTTCGAGAAGATTCCTCGTGCCGTTGCAGCGGCCTCTGGTGCAGCACTCCTCGTCCTGTTTGGAGTTTTATCACAAGAAACTGCGATTCATCATATTGATTGGAATACACTGGGTCTCCTCATAGGGATGATGATTATTGTCGATATCACCCGACGCTCTGGTGTCTTTGGTTTTCTGGCTATCTGGGTTGCTAAAAAGGTGGGAGGAAATCCCACCAAACTTTTGCTAGCGCTTTCCTTACTCACTGCTATATTATCTGCTTTTCTCGACAATGTAACCACGGTTCTTCTGATTGTCCCTGTCGCTATTGCCATTGCTGATACCTTGAAAATTAATCCAACTCCCTTTCTGCTCACTCAGATTCTAGCCAGTAATATTGGTGGAACAGCTACCCTCATTGGGGATCCCCCTAATATTATGATTTCCGGACCTGCTGGACTTTCCTTTGGCGACTTTATCCTAAACTTAGCTCCTCCAGTAATTATTATTCTCGCCGTTACACTCCTTGGCTTCTACTTTGTCTATCGCCGCGAATTAACTACGGATCAAGAGTCAATTGAACAGTTGATGAAACAAAATGAATTAGACTATATCAAGGATTGGGCTTTACTGAAGAAGTCTCTTCTCGTTCTTGGATTGACTATCCTTGGTTTTATTCTCCATTCTGTTCTCCACGTTGAGAGTGCAACGATTGCTCTGACAGGCGCGATGCTCTTGATGATCCTCAGTCACGAAGAGCCTGAAGAGGTATTTTTAGCGATCGAATGGCCTACAATCTTCTTCTTTGCCGGATTATTTATCTTGGTCGGAGGACTTGTTGAAGTGGGAGTTCTTGACCGAGTTGCCAATTGGAGCATAGGCTTAACCGGTGGCGATCCCTTCCTGATGGCCATACTCATCCTCTGGATTTCCGCAATCTTCTCTGCCTTTGTGGATAACATTCCCTTTGTGGCAACCATGATTCCACTTATTCAAAAACTAGGGACCCTCGGTGATTTCGGCCCTGAGGAAATAAAGCCCTTGTGGTGGGCTTTGGCCCTTGGTGCTTGCCTCGGTGGAAACGGTTCCTTAGTCGGTGCCTCAGCCAATGTTATTGTCGCAGGAATTGCTGAGAAGAATGGCTTACCTATTACCTATAAGCAGTTCTTAAAAATAGGTTTTCCCTTTATGATTGTCTCGGTAATCATTGCAACTGGATACATTCTTCTGAGGTACTATTAAGCTGTTCCGCCGTTTTCGCCACTTCTAATTGCACTAGCCGTTTGTTCCTTAGATGCGCTCACTAATATTTTGTTAATCTATTTTGCAAGTCAATTCTTGAGTTTTTTCAAGAAATATGTTAGCCTATCAATAAGGCTTTCGAAGAGCAAAGGCGCTCTTTAGAGATTTCTGATCAAGGGAATCCTATTGAGGGCCTTTTTCTGTTTTTTGTTAACAGAAATTAGGGAGGAAAATGAGATGGATATCTTTGGACTGAACGTTTTTAATGACGCGGCAATGAGAGAACGACTACCCAAATACACGTATAAAGCATTACGAAAAACGATTGACGAAGGACTGCCTCTTAAACCAGAGATTGCTGAGGTCGTCGCTAATGCAATGAAAGACTGGGCCATTGAAAAAGGGGCCACGCACTACACCCACTGGTTCCAACCTATGACAGGTTTCACAGCGGAAAAACATGACTCCTTCATTTCCCCAACTGACGATGGACGCGTCATCATGGAGTTCTCCGGCAAAGAGCTCATCAAAGGGGAGCCCGATGCCTCCTCCTTCCCGAATGGGGGAATACGTTCAACCTTCGAAGCTCGAGGTTATACAGCTTGGGATTGTACTTCACCTGCCTTTCTGCGTGAAGATGCAGGAAAGGTCATCCTCTGTATTCCTACCGCCTTCTGTTCCTATACAGGCGAAGCTCTCGATAAAAAGACCCCGCTTCTTCGTTCCATGGAAGCACTTTCTAAACAAGCCCTACGTATCGTCCGCTTATTCGGAAATACCTCCAGTACTCGAGTCACCGCTACCGTAGGGGCTGAGCAAGAGTACTTTCTATTGGATAAAAAATATTATCAAAAGCGCCTGGATCTCATGCTGACTGGCCGCACTCTCTTTGGAGTCCTCCCCCCTAAAGGACAAGAAATGGAAGATCATTATTTTGGCAGTTTCAATGAGCGTGTATCTGCATTTATGCAAGAACTTAATATTGAGTTATGGAAACTAGGTGTTTCCGCCAAGACTCAACACAAAGAAGTTGCTCCTGGTCAATACGAAATCGCCCCTATCTTTGCAACCACAAATATTGCGACAGATCACAATCAACTTATCATGGACAGCTTGCACAAAGTGGCCGATCGTCATGGTATGGCTTGTCTTCTACATGAGAAACCCTTTGCTGGAGTTAATGGCTCGGGTAAACACAATAACTGGTCCTTAAGCACAAACGAAGGGGTCAATCTCTTAGAGCCAGGAAAAACACCGCACGAGAATGCTCAATTTCTTACCTTCTTGTCTGCTGTTATTAAAGCAGTGGACGAATATGCCGAGCTTCTCAGAGCCTCAGCTGCTAATGTAGGAAATGATCACCGTCTCGGAGCTAACGAAGCTCCTCCAGCTATTATCTCAATTTTCCTTGGCGAACAACTTTCCGATATCATTGAGCAATTAAAAAATGGTGGACCGAAGATTTCTAAGCAAGGGGGTAGTTTGACCGTCGGAGTGAGTACTCTGCCCTCCTTACCCAAAGATTCGACAGACCGCAACCGTACTTCTCCCTTTGCCTTTACTGGAAACAAGTTCGAATTCCGCATGGTCCCCTCTTCCCTCTCTATCGCAGGGCCAAATGTGGTGATTAATACAATTGTCGCAGAGATTTTATCTCAGATAGCCGATCGCCTCGAAAAGGCAGAGGACTTTCATCACGAACTTCGCTCTATTCTTAAAGAAATCGCCTTGAAGAACTCTCGGGTTATTTTCGATGGCAATGGTTATTCTGAAGAGTGGGTTAAGGAAGCCGAAGTGCGCGGATTACCTCATATGCATTCGACTGTCGAAGCCATTTCCGCATTAATTAGCGACAAATCCATTCAAGTCTTTGAAAAGCATGGGGTTTTCAGTGCGACAGAACTTCATTCCCGGTATGAGATTTACTTGGAACAGTATTCCAAGAGTATTAATATCGAAGCTCAAACCATGATTGATATAGCGAAGAGGCAAATTTTTCCTGCAGTGATGCGCTATGCTACTGAGCTTGCCCAATCGGTTAACTCGATTCGTTCTGCCTACGCTGAGGCTGATGTAACGACCCAAACCACTTTGCTACAGGAGATTTCTTCCCTTCTCAAAGAATTTAACGAAAAGATTAATACACTCCAAGACGTCACAGCGAAAGCTAGAGACCTCCACGGAGATGCTAATCGTCAAGGGATATATTGTCGCGATTTCGTCTTCACTGCCATGAACGAGTTACGGGGTGTCGCGGATAAGTTAGAAGTACTGGTAGATTATGAACTTTGGCCACTTCCTTCTTATACCCAAATGCTCTTTATGCTGTAGAATTCTAAAAATAATTTGTGATAGAACGTGTTCCCCTAAGCTAGCGAAATTTCGCTAGCTTTTTTTACATACGACTCAGCTTTATTGAATGGGTCTTCCATGGTAATATTAAATGGACTGTATATATTGTTTTTTTCGACTATTTATACAAGGATTAGAAAGGGTGAAAGGCATTGGAAGTCCTCGAGTTTGTTGTCCGTATCGAATTCGCCGATCGACCAGGGTTAGGCTATGATATTTTTCAGCGTTTCGAGGCCAATCATATCGATAAAGTCGGTATGGAAGTCGCTCCTGAGCTGGGGATGATGATTAAATTCCGGTGTTCTAACAAGCAAGAAGTCGAAATCCTTATAAAAGACCTTATGAACGTTGATGGAGTTATTTCTGTGGAACTTCGTGACCATATGCCCTATGAAGAGCGGGAACAGGAGCTTCAAACGATCTTAAACTCAGTGAGTGAAGGAATTGTTGCCATCAATAAAGAACACAAAATTACGCATATTAACGAAGTTGCTGCCCTTATTTTTCATACCACACGAGAAGAAGCCCTTGGACTCGATGCTGAGATCTTATTTGGGGCGAATCCACCGATTCTCGAGACACTAGAATCCGGGATATCTTATAGTCTAAAAGAACGTAAAATTCGTCGAAACAACACATCGATTCACATCCTAACGAGTGGTGTCCCCATTCTTAATGATAAAGGCCATATTATGGGCGGAGTCATGACCATCAAGGACTTCCGTCAGGTCGAAGAAATCCTTTCAAAGGTCGACCTAAAATCCCAAACCGTAAACTTTAATCGGATCGTTTACCAGAGCAACCGCATGAAACAACTTGTTGAGACCGCAAAAATGGTGGCTAAGGGAAGCTCTACGATTCTTCTCCGTGGAGAGAGTGGTACAGGGAAGGAAATGTTCGCAAAGGCAATTCATGCGGAAAGTCCCCGTTCTCACTCCTCCTTTATACCGATCAACTGCGCCGCACTACCCGATACCTTGCTTGAGAGTGAACTGTTTGGCTATGAGGAAGGAACTTTTACTGGAGCGACCAAGGGAGGTAAGAAAGGTCTCTTCGAGCAGGCTAGTGGAGGCACCCTCTTTCTCGATGAGATCGGCGAAATCTCTCCACACGTACAGGTTCGACTTCTCAGAGTCTTACAAGAAGGAAGTATTCGGCGAGTCGGCGGGGCAAAAGAAATTCCGGTTGATGTACGGATTATTGCTGCAACCCACCGTAATTTAGAGGAAATGATTGGGAAGGGACAGTTCAGGGAAGATCTCTATTATCGTCTAAACGTGATTCCCTTGAAGATTCCTTCGCTTCGCGAGAGGCCTGAGGACATCCCCCTCATCGCTCAATCGTTGATTCGTAAAATATCGAGTAAACTTGGCAAATCTGAAATCCACCTTACGAAAGAAAGCCTGGAGTTACTTGTTTCCCAGCCATGGCCTGGCAATGTTCGTCAATTAGAAAACACTCTTGAGAGAATCATTAATATTATCCACACTGCTGAAATCAGGCCCGATAATTTCGCCGATTGGACGGATTTAACCCCCAAAAAGCCCCCTGTGAACCAAGAGATGGATTCTACATTAATTAAAATTCCCGTGTATGACAATTGGCCAACTCTAAAAGAGATCGTAGCTGAAGTTGAACATCAAGTTTTACTAAAAGTGTTAGAAAAACATCATTCCTCACGCAAAGCGGGAAAAGTACTGGGGGTTTCTAATACTACCATTCTTAACAAAATGAAAACTTACGGAATAGGTGAGTAAATCTTTCTCCTAAGTCATATCCTTAGAAAAGTGACAAGTCTTCTTATCAATTGATAAAAATACTTGTCACTTTTTCTTATCATTCTATCTATTTCTCCAACTTACCAATAAGGGAATGCTTACTTTTTGACTTTGGCATAAAACTTGCAATATTTTGAAAGAGGTATTCATCACTACATTTTTTACTTGAAAGGGGATGTCTTATGAGCACACAGGAACACAATATGCAGAGGGGCCTTAAGAATCGGCATATCCAAATGATTGCCCTCGGTGGAGCAATTGGCACAGGTCTGTTCTACGGTTCTGCAGAAACAATCAGGTTAGCCGGTCCCGCGATCACACTATCCTATTTAATCGGTGGTTTAGTTATCTTCTTTATTATGAGGATGCTCGGAGAGATGTCCGTCGATGAACCTGTCTCAGGTTCCTTTAGCCACTATGCTTATAAGTATTGGGGAGAGTTTCCTGGTTTCCTCTCCGGATGGAATTATTGGTTCAATTATATCGTCGTAAGTATGGCCGAGTTAACGGCCGTGGGCATCTATATCAATTATTGGTTCCCAGATATTCCACACTGGGCCTCAGCATTAGTCTTCCTCGTGATTATTACACTCGCTAATCTCGTCAACGTAAAAATGTATGGTGAATTCGAATTCTGGTTTGCTATTATCAAAGTGGTTGCAATCCTCGGGATGATTATTTTTGGTTTATTCCTTATTTTCTCCGGAATTAATGGACAAGCCACTGGCTTCAGCAATCTTTGGGCTCATGGCGGATTTATGCCCAATGGACTCGGAGGATTAGTACTGTCCTTAGTGGTGGTCATGTTTAGTTTCGGTGGAATTGAGCTCATCGGAATCACAGCAGGAGAAGCAGATAATCCGAAGAAAACCATTCCAAAAGCAATCAACCAAGTCATGTGGCGAATCCTCATTTTCTATGTAGGTGCTCTTTCTGTCATGATGATCATTTACCCATGGAACCAAGTCGGTGTAGATGGAAGCCCCTTTGTTCAGATCTTTTCTAAAATGGGTATTCCTGCCGCTGCAACCCTTCTTAATGTCGTCGTTCTGACCGCCGCCCTTTCCGTATATAACAGTGGCATCTATAGCAATGGTCGTATGCTTTATAGCCTAGCAAAACAGGGTAATGCACCCAAACTCTTTGGGAAACTGAACAAAAACGGAATCCCTGTCGCTGGAGTCTTAGCCTCCTCTGCTCTCACCTTAGTTGCAGTCATCCTCAATTACCTGATTCCTGGAAAGGTCTTTATGTATCTGATCTCGGTTGCAATCATTGCCGGGATCATCAACTGGACCATGATTATTATTACAAACCTCAAATTCCGTAAAGCTAAAGCAGCTCAAGGAGAACTTGATAAGATTGAGTTTAAAACTCCACTGCACCCTTATACTAACTATATCTGTTTTGCATTCCTTCTCATGATTGTGGTTCTTATGACCACTATGGAAAGCATGAAAATGGCTGTATATGTACTCCCCGTCTGGTTACTCATTCTTTGGATTGGATTCAAGGCTAAGAAATCTGCTCGTTAAATCATATATATATAGAACGAGAAGCGTCCTGAAGGGGCGCTTCTCGTTTACTGAGATTTATTCAATAGATACTTTACTGGAGTGAAACAAGGATGACAACACCGAGAGGACAATACTATTGATAAGAATTCTTCTCACAATCAAGCAAACTTGTCAACTTTTCTTATCACTTAACGTATCGAGCCTCAAGTAGTGCATCTTTTCGGCACCTTCAAACGTTGGCACAGAAATTGCAGTTCACGTAATACAGATTCACAACATCATCTAGGCATTTAAAGGAGGATAAACACTTATGGTTAGAAAAGCAGAACCCTTCCGCATTAAAATGGTAGAACCGCTCCGCATGATTTCTCGCGAAGAGCGTATCGAAAGATTAAAGGAAGCAGGTTACAACCCATTCCTTATCAAAGCAGAGGATGTCTATATCGACCTTCTTACAGACTCCGGTACTGGTGCAATGAGTGACCAGCAGTGGTCAGCTCTCATGCTCGGAGACGAAGCCTATGCAGGAAGTAAGTCCTTTTACAAAGTGAAGGATGCCGTTAAAGATATCTTCAACTATAACTATGTCATTCCCACTCACCAAGGACGTGGAGCAGAGCAAGTCCTCTTCCCCCATCTTATGGGACACAAAGGTCAATATGTCTTAGGTAACATGCACTTTGATACCACCATGGCTCATATCGAGTTGAATGGCATGATTCCTGTAAACCTCGTCATCGAGGATGCCTTTGATACCCAAAAAGAGCATCCCTTTAAAGGGAACTTTGATCTCGTTAAGTTAGAAAACTTCATCGTAGAAAAAGGTGTCGAAAATATTGCCTTCATCATCGTCACCGTCACCTGTAACTCTGCAGGCGGTCAACCTGTCTCCATGGAAAACGTCCGTGGTGTCAAGAAGATTGCCGACAAGTACGGCATCAAGATTAACATGGACTCTGCTCGTTATGCAGAGAATGCTTATTTCATTAAAAAGCGTGAAGCTGGCTACGCTGATAAGAGCATCAAAGACATCATTCGTGAAATGTACTCCATGGCTGACTTCCTTACCATGAGTGCCAAGAAGGATGCCATCGTAAACATGGGTGGAATGATTGCGATTAAAGATGACGAAGAGCTTTATCAAGCCGCTTCAACGAGCTGTGTGCCTATGGAAGGATTTGTTACCTACGGCGGCCTTTCAGGTCGTGATATGGAAGCGCTCGCGGTCGGCCTTCATGAAGGATTAGACGTTGATTATCTTGAGAGCCGCATCGGACAAGTTGAATACCTCGGCGAAGAACTCCGTAAGCGTGGTATCCCTATCCAATGGCCTGTCGGAGGACATGCTGTATTCGTCGATGCCGGTAAATTCCTACCTCACATTCCAGCAGATCAGTTCCCTGCTCAAGCACTCTGTAACGAAATGTATATCGAAGCGGGTGTTCGCCCAGTCGAAGTAGGCTCCTTGCTTCTCGGCCGCGATCCGCTCACGGGTGAACAGAAAAAGGCCGATGTCGATTTCATGCGCCTTACAATCCCCCGCCGCGTCTATACGGATCGCCACATGGATGTCGTCGTGGATGCTCTCGCAAATATCTGGGAGCGCCGTGATCAAGTAAAAGGCTTAGAATTCACCTATGAGCCTAAAGTTCTCCGTCATTTCCTTTGCCGTCTAAAACCTATCGAAGGCTAGACTGTTAACGTAGTTTATTCTGCACTCTCAACTGAGTTAAATTCAACACGTTTATTAAGGGCACGGTGATTCACATCACTGTGCCCAGCTTCTGTGCCAACTGGCGTAAACAAAAGGAGGAGTTAACCATGGCCGAGAGAGGTACCTGGGGTCTCAAAAAGGGATTAGCCGAAATGCTTAAGGGCGGAGTCATTATGGATGTAACGACTCCCGAGCAAGCAAAAATCGCGGAAGAAGCAGGCGCCTGTGCCGTCATGGCCCTCGAGCGTGTCCCTTCAGATATCCGTGCAGCTGGTGGGGTAGCCCGTATGGCTGATCCCACGATTATACAACGGATTATGGATGTCGTAACGATTCCTGTTATGGCAAAAGCTCGGATAGGACACTTTGTAGAAGCTCAGATTCTTGAAGCGCTAGGTGCAGATTATATCGATGAGAGTGAAGTTTTAACCCCTGCTGATGATGAGTTCCATATTAATAAACATGAATTCACCGTGCCGTTCGTTTGCGGCGCCAAAAATCTAGGGGAAGCGCTCCGACGCATTGGGGAAGGAGCTGCTATGATTCGTACTAAAGGGGAACCTGGTACAGGGAATGTCGTAGAGGCGGTTCGACATATGCGTATGGTGATGAGCGAAATTCGTCGTCTGCAGAATCTACCGAAAGAAGAGTTAATGACCGTAGCCAAAAACCTGGCTGCACCCTATGATCTTGTCGTCCAGGTCGCCGAACTGGGACGTTTGCCTGTCGTTAACTTTGCGGCCGGTGGATTGGCAACTCCAGCCGACGCTGCCCTCATGATGCAACTCGGTTGTGATGGAGTCTTTGTTGGTTCTGGAATATTCAAATCCAAGGATCCAATGGCCCGTGCAAAGGCAATCGTTACTGCCACCACCCACTTCAAGGATAAGGATATTCTCGCGCAAGTATCAAAAGATCTCGGGGAAGCCATGCCTGGTCTTGAAATTTCAACATTGTCCAAAAATGAGAGGATGTCTGAGCGCGGTTGGTGATATAATAAAAGAGCTATAGAGCAAAATGTATAAATATGAATAAGAAACTCTCAGAGAAGAGTTTCTGCAGGAGGTTCGCTATGACAATTAAAGTTTTACACACCGATAAAGCACCAGCGGCCATTGGCCCTTACTCACAAGGTATGCACGCTGGGAATTTGGTCTTTACTTCCGGTCAATTACCCCTTAACCCAGAGACCGGAGAATTGGAAGCTGATATTCGAAAAGCAACTCAGCAGTCCCTTGAGAATATTCGAAACATCTTAGAAAGCGCTGGGACTTCGATGGACAGGATTGTTAAGGTCGTTATTTTCCTCAGAGATATGAATGACTTTGCAGCAATGAATGAAGCTTATGGCGCCTATTTCCCTACGAATCCACCAGCACGCTCAGCAGTACAAGTTGCCCGCCTCCCTAAAGATGCAATCATTGAGATTGAAGCCATTGCTTTAGCTTAAGTGAATTAATAACCATAACTATTCTCACCCCGACGCTTATCTGTCGGGGTTTTTCTTTGGAACATACCGCTCATCAGCTAGCACTTTATGATGGAGCACTCAAGACTGAATTCGATGTGGAAGAAGGAAGCGAACATTTAGCTAATTTCCTCTTCTCTTGTCAAGCAGAAATGAAAATGGCACTCCAGGCCATGGGAAAAACGACAGTCACCGATTTAGGTAGAGATGACCTGGTCTGCCTAAACTCTGAGCTCGCTCGGAATCTACAGATAGGTTATGTTGGAGAACCCTCCGCTACGAATTGGGGAACGGCTCCTCTGGCGGCAAGATAATCATAGGGAACAACCCCCGTTCGTTCCGAAGGAGGAAGAATCCTTCCTTTTCGGATTACACAGGGGTTGTTCCCTACCTTTATCTAGATTAACTTTATGATGAAGACACCTAAGAGGCTGAGTGCGACTCAATTCAAATTCTGTCAGGCATCGGTTTCTAGGCATATAAAAAAAGGAGGGTAACCCCTCCTTTAAAGTACTCTTATCTAATTATTCTCTTATTCGTTCGTCGTTGCTGCCTCTTTAACGAGAACTTGTCCTTCATACGTGGCTAGAACTTCGCTTTCCTTATCTTCTGTAGCTACAGTTAGAACTTCCAAAGTATAGTTATAGGTGCCAACCTTATTAAAGGTTGTCTTGAATTTGCTAGCTCCGCTGATGAAGGGGAAACCTCCCTGTGGGCCATAGAGAGCACTATTATTCTCATCCAAAGCTAAATCCTTATAGGTTCCGTCGTTCTCAAGGTACTGGATCGCAATATCATTTTTTTCCCCATCTGTTAAGATCAGCTTAACAAGGACTTTAGTATTTGCTGCATCCGGAGTAACTACAAAACTATTGGGTGCAGTTGTTACATCGTACTCTGCAGTCTCTCCAACCGTTAACTCGCTAGCAAGTCCTGAAGCGATCGCTGGAGCCGCAAGGAGTTTACTATCTCCCGTCAATTGAGTATTTTGAACTGTAAATTTACGTCCATCTTGGTACTCGATCGTGATAACTGCTTTGCTCGGGACATCCTCAACGGTTCCATTGAAGTCACCGTAAGTCCAATAGCCATCAGCTTCAAAAGGTCCATCGATGTTAAAGGGTGTAGAAAGTTGCTTGCCCGTTAATTCAAAGAGCTTAGCGTTTTCCTTACGAGTCGCCGTATTCGTAGCCAATAAAGTGTCGACTTCTTTATCATCCGTTTTATACAAGCTCACTTCAATGCTTTCCAAATCAGCGGGATCCTTATCTTGTAAAGCGAACCCTACATTATATCCGTTGACACCGGATACTTGCATAACTCCAAAATCTTGGGGTTTCACATGGTTTAAAGCTTCCTTGTTTAAGTCACCTGTATTTCCTGTCACGTTTGTATTTT
Organism: Desulfitobacterium elongatum; assembly: GCF_055378975.1. NCBI lineage: Bacteria > Bacillati > Bacillota > Clostridia > Eubacteriales > Desulfitobacteriaceae > Desulfitobacterium > Desulfitobacterium elongatum. The sequence continues at coordinate 3,827,237 of NZ_AP038772.1, forward strand.
CAACCTGGTATACACTTCCATCTAGGAAAGTAACCGTAATTACAGCCTTCGTCGGAACGTCAAGGATCGTACCGTTATATTGTCCATACGTCCAGTAACCATCCACAGTAAAGTTTCCATCAATATTAAACGGTGTGGAAAGTTGTGTTGCTGTAGGGTAGGAATTAAAGAGTTTATTAAGACTTACATTTTTAGCGAGAACTGACTCGCCTTTATAAAGGGTCACTTCTACTTTGTCTAAGTCTCTAGCTGTCTTCCCACCAACCAGTTCAAACCCGACACTATAACCGTTTACTCCAGAAAACTGCATAACACCGAAGTCTTGAGGACGAACATGATTATAGGTCAAAGCCTTATCTGTTACGACAGTAGAACCACCTAAAGCGACAATATTGTTACCCTTCAACTTCGGAAGCAAATAATTCTCTACTTCCTTACTGAGCTCATTATCTGCCAAAACGATAGGAGAATTGGTTTGGGCAGCAAGAGAAGAAACGACTAATGCATCCACGAGGTGCTCATCTTGACCATTAGCGACAAAGACCTTATCATATTGTAATTCAGGGAACTTCTTTAACACTTCTAGATTTGTCGCAAAACGATCTTGTCCGAAGATTCGATTCTTGCTTTCGCCATCTTTGCCAGGAAGTTTGTCATAGATTGCCTCACTAATGAGGGCTTCTCCACCTAAGACATAGGTTTCTTTCACTTGGCCTTCAATGCTCGCAAGGTAGTCTGCTTCAACCTTAGGAAGTCCATCTTGATCTGCCAACAGAATCGGCATATTCTTTGCAGCGGCAATTGAAGCTACAGAAAGTGCATCTGCATAGGTGTAAGCAGTTGTGACCATAATACCGTTTACATCTTTTAGTTGCTCAGCGATCTTCTTCGCAGTCTCAAAACGATCCTGTCCTCCTAATTCACCCTTAACCGTAATATTCAACTCATTATCTTCAAAGGCTTTGATCAACGCGTCTTTCTTAATCACGCCACTTACAGTATAGACCTCTTCGACTCCGAGAGTTTTAAGAGCTTCTACAGTAGCATTGGGAATCGTATTCCCTTCAGTTAAAAGAATAGGTGCATCAATTGACTTTGCAAAGGGTGCCGCGGTCAATGCATCAACCAGGTTTTCATCCATCCCAGGCGCTAAGATAGCGACCTTCGAAGTCTCCCAACCTTGCATTGCTACATTAGCTGCTGTCTCATAACGAGTTGCTCCATAAAGACGCTCAACAGAACTCTTTGTTTCACCTGCTGTAGTGCCAGTGGTATTAGCGAATACTGCTGCCGGGAATGCTGTTCCTAGAATCATGGTTGCAACGATAGTGCCAGATAAAACACGAGCTCTCGACTTTTTCATTAATGATTTTTCCCCCAATAATAAAATAATTTAATCCGCAACGACGAAACAAGTTACTTCGGCTCCTTATGTAACTCAATCTGATATACTTGCCGTTTTCGTTACTTCAATATGATGATACAGCATCGAGTATATGAATTCATTAGGTTCTTGATGGTAATTACTCATTCACTATGATTACTAATGATTCATTCCTAAAATATTTAAGCAGATTATACTATTATTAGGAACATTTTCCATGATGCTGAATAATCTGCAGTAGAATGACTCCCATTCTAAATAGCGGGAGGGAAAATAATGCCTCTTTTTTCGCAACCTTTACAAAACATTCAACCTATACAAAACATGCAACCAATACGCACTCCTAAACCTGTCCCCCAACCTCTTCAAAGGAAGCTTCCGACTGCTTCACCTGCCCCTTCTATGGATCCTAGTTCTCACTCACTCTCTTCAGGGCAGTCCACACATCTTCCTAATCCAATCCCCTTGTTTCCACAAAAAAGCATAACTCCAGATTCTCAGAACACTCCAAACTCAAATTTCGACTTTGGAGCAGCTTTTCAAGAACAAGGGTTGAATCTTCTAAGGACTCTGGGCCCTTCAGTATTTCGGGAATTCGGCCCACCTCTCGCGCGTCGAATAGGTCCTCCAATTGCGCAACGTATAGGCCCTCCTCTTGTTCGGAACGTTGGCCTTCCGCTCGCAAAAAAAGTAGGCATCCCTCTAGCCAAAAGAGTTTGCCTACCTTTAATAAAAAAATTAGGTGGATTAGTCTTAACCCGAATCGGGTTCTAAGCTTTCTTCCAAAGCATTGTGGCTCCAATGATGATGAAAACGAGGGGCCACATCTTACTTAAGGCAAACCACACCGGGAACCATTGATTGAGCAGAAAAAGTATCCCTAGAAGGATGAGAATGACTCCAGCGGTTTTGTTTCGATGGGTATACCTCTTTTCAAACCCACGCTGTGCATTCATACCGAAGTGCTCTGCATCCATACCGAAACCCTTTGCGGTCTCTTGTACGTTCTGAACCACCTCATTCACAATATCTTGTACATTGTCCCCTTGACCACCATACGCGGGGCGCTCCCCCTTGTCTCGTGGGATAATCAAGAGGGCAGCGATATAAGCCAGGAATCCCACGCCTCCCATAAACATGGTAAAGATTGCGATTAACCGAACAAGTGTTACATCGACATCAAAGTACTCGGCGAGTCCTCCGCATACTCCTCCGACCATCTTCTCCCGTGTCGAACGATACAAACGGTCTGCCATTGTATTTACCTCCTGTCATTCATGCTATAAAGTCAAATCAACTTCTAGGTATACCATTTTACTTTTTATCATTTACTCTTTCAACTATACATACGAATAAGCCTCTTTAAATGTTTCAAAAAAATATGTCGCAAACTTTGTATTGATTGTGAACTATATAAAAGAGTAAGCCTCTGAAATTCTCAGCAATTTCAGAGGCTTATACCTATTTTATAACCTGTTCCCCAAGATAGGTCTTATGAATCTCAGCATTGGACAAGAGTTCTTGGCCCGTTCCTATCAGAGTAATTCATCATCGTATTCAACTTTTGTCCTTTTTATTAGGCCAATCTCTTAATTTTGTCTTTAGAACATAACTATCTATTAGGTGTATTTCAAGGAGGGAATTCTATGAAAAAGGAAAACCTATTTTGGGGAATTGTCCTGGTAGGATTAGGTATTCTTCTCTTGAGTTATAACCTGTTTGGATTCCGAATTAATAGTATCCCCTCACTTTGGCCCTTGCTCATCATCCTCATGGGTGCCTACTTTGAATGGGGTTACTTTAGGCAAAAAAAGAACCCCGGGTTGCTCGTTCCCGGGGGGATTTTCCTGGTCACTGGATTAGTCTTCGGTTTTGAGACACTGACCTATTGGAATTATGCAGAATACACCTGGCCGTTATATCTCTTAGCTGTGTCCTTCGGTCTTTTCCAACTCTACCTTTCTTCCAACCGTCCACGTCCTCTTCTTATTCCTATCCTTCTTCTCTGTTGTGTAACTCTATTGGCTTACCTTACTATGATTTACGGCGCCTTATCTACAATCGTAAACTTCGGGTTGATCATCCCCATATTTCTTATTCTTATTGGACTTGTCATTATGCTCCGTAAGTAACTGTACATGATTTTGCTACAAAAAATGGCCAATCAAGACATTGAATCTTAATTGACCAAATTATAGCAGCGCCTTGCCCCGTTGAAAAGTATAGTTCTGGCTACTTTGTATATAGCTTATAAAGGACTTGCGTACCGCTATTTTCTTCTCCCTCAGAGGCTAATTGCTCATAAAGAGACTTCGCGAGTTCCAACCCGGGAGTCATCAAGCCCATTTCCTTAGCTGACTCTAAAGCAATGGTCATATCCTTAATAAAATGCTTAACATAAAATCCTGGCTCGAAATTTCCTGCGATCATCCGTGGACCAAGGTTGCTTAAAGACCAACTTCCAGCCGCACCTCCGGCGATACTGTCTAAGACTCTGCTCGGATCAAGTCCTGCCTTCTTAGCGTATGCAATCGCTTCACATACTCCAATCATCCCAGAAGCAATCGTAATCTGGTTAGACATCTTAGTGTACTGTCCGGCGCCTGCAGGCCCTTGTAGAATAATATTGGTCCCCATCGCTTCAAAGATAGGTTTAACTTCATCAAAGACGTGCGACTCGCCTCCGACCATGATAACAAGTTTCCCATCCCTTGCCCCGATATCTCCTCCTGAAACAGGAGCATCCAAAGTTTCTATCCCCTTTGCTTTACCTGCTTCAGCTATTTTTTTGGCCAAAAGCGGGCTTGAAGTGGTCATATCAATCAGGATACTCCCTGCTTTGGCATTAGGGATGAGACCCGCTTCACTTAAGTAAACCTCCTCAACATCTTTAGGATAGCCGACGATCGAAATCACGATATCACATTTTGATGCAAGTTCAGAAACTGTATCAGCCCAGCCTGCACCAAGGTTAAGGAGTTCCTCTGCACTAGCTTTCGTTCGGTTATAAACCGTCAAGGAATAGCCTGCTTTCATAAGGTTTTTAACCATACTTCTTCCCATAACTCCTGTGCCAACAAAACCAATCTGAAGGTTTTCTTTATTCATCGACATATTAATCTCTCCTTTTTTTCACTTATCTTTATTCGATGGCCAACCGCCACAGGTCGTGACCTTCTTCATCTTTCTCTTTTCTCTAAAGAGGGTAACCGAAGTATAGAGTCGATCTTCTTCTGTTTGAAAGATGTTCCATTTTAAGCAGAGTTTTCTCTTGTAAGACCTCATCTTCATTATGACAGGGGTCATACCCACCACCGTTTAGTCCGATCAACCCTTTTCCTGAGGTCAAAGAGATAAGTTCTATAGGATAAGATAAGGCCGTTGCCACCGGAACCTTACCCGTTAAAAGCACACGATCTCCAGATTGCTCTGGCTCGTTCATACTCCCATTCATTCTCGAACGAGACCGGATTGGAAAAGAATTTGTTCAGTTAAGGTCGTCTTTCCTGCATCTACGTGTGCGACAATTCCAATATTTCGAAGATCCTTCATGGTTTCCTCTGTTCATATACGGTAGAATTTTCTAATACTATTATAGCAGGTTGCCCTTCTGGAAGTAAAACCAGGTTATTCCACTAACGAATAGACTTTACCCTCTTCATTATCATAGTAAGCTCCCCCTTTTCCTCATAAAAGCATAACTAGATTAGAAAGAGGTACCTTGATTCTAATCACTCGATAACAAAAGCCAACTCGTTTATCAAAAATAGTGATAGCTCCAGTACTTGGAGCTATCACTATCCAATTTTTAGTTCTTACCCCTTCCCACCTCTGAACTCGGGTAGAGGCATTCCAAGAATTCTAAGATAGTGATAGGCCTCTCTCAAGACATGATCACCAAGTAAAGGTGAAATAACAGATTTCAACCGACACGCAAGAATCAGGTCGGTTCCTGTAGCCTTAAAATTTTTAAGTTCTTCTGTAGCTCTGATACTTTCATTTGTAATTTGTTTGAGGCTCAGCCTAGGTTGTGTTCCGTCTTTGAATTGCTTTTCAAGCTTTTTAAACTTCTTGGCTTCCATATCAGCCTTTTCAATCAGATTTTCTTCCGTAGGGTCAAGCATCTGCCGAATAACCTCGGCATGTTCTTTCATGATATGGTTCCAAAACATTTCCATCTCAACCATATGAAACGTAGGGTCAATAATTTGGTAATGCTGAAGTCGTTGAATGTGTTTCATATACATTTTAGTTTCTTCCATCTGGTGTTTAAATATTGTCGGATAGTTGTGTGTGTATAAGCAGCATCTTTGAACTACTTCATCATAAATCCGTTCCGTAAATACATATAAGGAGTACGCACATGCCAAAGCCTTTTCATGAAGTGCACATACACTTTCCTCAATACCGGGTTCACACGGGACCATAGTGACCCCCATCCCCATGAAGGGCTGCAGGTTCATCTCTTCTACAGTTAACGGGGTAGCAATAGCTATTCCACTCAGTTCCTGGACTTTCTGCTCTGCCATCAAGGTCTTATCAGTGAACAACTCCCCTGATTGCAAAACGTCTCTACTTACCAATCCATTCGCCAAGCAAATTGTTTCATGTAAAATTTCTTCAAACTGACATTTGAAGGCGTCCGCTTCCTGGATACAAGTGACATCTTTACACTCGAACCCGTCCTCAATGAAGATTGCATGCTCTTTCATAATCCTTGCCCAAAAGAGATGGAGTTCTAAAGATTCCCTAATAAAATCACCGGTCATTGGCATGGTACTCATCATTGCAACTCCTTTCAAACATGCCCCATACGCGCAGCTTCCTTTTCACAGCATATTCAGCTCGCTTTAATCCGGTCATCGAACATTTCTTCCCCTTTCTTCCAAATTAGTTATTTTAATCAATAATTCAAAGATAAATAAAACCTGTTCTATATTTCCACAAAACAGAAGACAGTCAAGTGCTCTACCTAGAACACCTAACTGTCTTTTAGACCATTGCGAGAAGCTACATGACCCTATTGAATGGTTCGCCTTAAAGTACGTTAACGATTTGCCCCTAGGGCTTTAACAATTGCATAGGCCGCTTCAGCTCGGGTAACCGTATGAGTGGGTTCGAACTTCGTCCCATCAATTTTCATTACCCCGAGTCCCTTCGCTAGAGCGACATAGCCAAGACTTCCACTACTAAACGATGAGGAATCCTCATAAGGCGCTTGGAAGAGGCCCTCCATCTGTGCAATCTTTTCTAGCTGTAGCATCCGAATGATAAGCTTCGTTTGGAGCTCACGGTTAATCGCTTCGTTTGCACCTAATTCCTCTTTCAACCATCCCTGCTCCTTAGCTTGCTTCAGAACCTCGTCATCCTTCATGGGCTGATTCATCCAAACTCCATTTTTGACCATCAACATACCTCTTAACATGGCCACAACCGTAATATTTTCCTCGGGTTTAAATTGATCCCCGTATTCCCCAAAGACTCCTGCCTGACCGAGGAGGCTGATTTCCTTCTCGGCGAAATTCCCGGAGATATCCTTAAAGGTATAGGGTCTTGGGAGTTCAGAAAGGGGACTCCCCTGCCAGTCTAGAAATTGTCCTGTTTTAGCGTCTATTCGATTCGAAACGGTTAATGAATTTTCAATCTTTGGTTGATAGACTAAACGAATTTCCCCTGGCTGACCATTTTTATAGAGTTGAACATATTTAAGTGTAAGAGGTCTCGCGGCAAGGAAGGTATCATGAGCCTGATTCTGACCCATCGCTTCGGAAACAGCTGGGAAATCAAGCGTCCACCAGTTCATATTGAACCCAATCACTTTTTTCGTGACCGTATTCACAGTGACTGATACACCGTTTCCTGGGAAGGTCACCCCATTGACGATCCGTTGATATTGAAACTCTTGCCTCACTTGATCTTCTGGATAATTATGACCCATTTCCAAGGTGTCTAAAAGCTTCACTTCTTGGAGTCGTCCCGGTTGAATCTTCTTCAAAAATTCCTCGGCTAACCCTTTTGCCGAGGTGCGATCAATCGTTTGCGGTTTTTCAGCTCCCTGATAAGGAGAATCCGTATTAAATCCGAGGACCTCCCCTGTCACTGCATCGACCCGCCCATAAATATAGTGATACCCCTCTTTACTTGCTTGATCACTATTCCAATCGAAACTCCAAACTCGGTTTTGATTGAAGCCACCCTCTGCTCCTAAGTTTGCATTACGAAGCGTGAGTCCTTCAGGGATTTCTACCCATTTCTTAATGGCCTCTATGGCTTGATCTTGGGTGATGAGCTGTGCACTTTTCTCGATTTCCTTCTGCTCCTCTGGAGTTAGGAGTTGTGCAGCAGCACCTTTACTCGCCGCACCACCGTACCCACCTACAGCATCCGCCATTTCTTCGCTGGATAGCCACTCTCCTGAATTTAACCTTAACGGTTCGCCCGTTTTGGCGTCAATGATTCCGTTAAAGGAGCTATTACTTAGCTGGTAGATCAGCTGGACCTTCCCTTTTGAGGAGGATGTAGATAATGGCCGAATAATGGGGGAAACAAAATACTGAAGCTCAAGGAGCTTATTACTTTCAAACGCCTCCCGAGCTTTCACTTCCCCAATTACACCTTGTGTGGATGGAAAGCTTTCTTTACTCCAATTTAAGGTATAGCCCGAGATTGTTCCGTCATTGCCATTAACCTGTACTGTCACCCCGTTACTCGGAAAAGAAACTCCATCGACGACCCGCTTCCACTGCACCGAGTAAGTCACGGGTCCATAATCAGTGATGGGAATAACGCGAGTATTCTCAGGAACAATTTCTAATTGATTGATCCGATCACTTAGGATTTTATTGACGAGCTTCTCTGCGATCTCCTTGGCTTGATTATAGGAATAGTTCGAAACATAAAGCCCAGAGCCACTTTTTACTGGTTTCCAGGAGCTGACATTGATGATTTCTCCATTGCTTACATCGACTTGAGCCATGAAGTTCCCACCCGTTTCTCCAGGCGCACGCCAATTCAAGGACCAGGTCTGTCTCGTATTATAACTGTTATATCCTGAAGTGAATTCTGTAAATTCTCCCGGGACCTCGAAGTTCTGCTTAACGATCGTGATTGCTTTTTCCAGACTAATCTCGATTTTCACCGGCTGACTCGTATTAACTGCTTGAGATACTTCTCCTGATATCCCATAATTTGGACTAACGGCTTTTTGTTCCATGGCCATACTAGAGGCAGGAAAAGCCGTCTGGGCCAGAAGAATAAATGCAATCGGAAGTGCTAACTGACGAACCTTTTTTCTCATTCGTTTCCCATTCCCTTCTTTCAGGTATTCTATTATTCCTTCTTCCTTATTAGACGCATATTTTCCTTCATTCATGACGAAGGAATTGTTTAATATAATTTATAGAATTTATAATTTTATATACTTTTCTAAACATTCCTAATAATCGGAAGGATTTTTCACCCTCTATCTCGAAGTAATATGTAAAATTCATGAGCTGGAGTGTGGAGCAAATGAAACGTAGTGTTTGGGTCTTCTCGGTACTTCTAGCCTCCCTTTTCCTTCTAGGGTATGGGGTTCCTGGGTTAACACACTTCTACCCCACTGGCGCAGTACTTGCCTCATCACAAGGCGAGCCACTTAATCCATCCGACCGTAAGGAAATAGAGTCCCTAGCTTTAGAGTTTACGAACCATTATTATACCTATAACCAAGAGAATTATTTAGAAGAAGGCAAAAAGATGCTTCCCCTTCTCACCCAGAAGTACCAAGCAACCTATGAAGGTATTCTTGAGAAGGGCTACATTGCTGCAAAGGCAGTCCAAGCTGAATCTTCAGTTGTGAGTACTCAAATTCTAGCTGTAGAAAAGACCTCACCGAACTTAGGTTTTATCTACCTGCAATTCAAGGCTAATGTTTCTAATAACGGTATAGAGACATTAAATCGGTATAGCACAACACTGAGCTTAGAAAAAGAAGATGGGAAATGGCGAATCAACGGAATTCTATCGGAGCAACCGGTTGAATTCTTAAACATTCGGAATCTCCTTTAACTTAAACCCTCTCCCTTAAGTGAGACCTCCAATTCTTACTTGATATAGGGAAAGAACTAAATAAAAAAGATGTCTTGCTATTACTATAGTCATGACATCTTTTTCGTTTCTATTGGAATTAGTGTTGAAGGACAAACTCAGCAGCGATAAACTGATCCTTCGTGTTAGCGCTCGGGGCAACTTCTATAGAAATATAGTCAAGCTGATGTTTCTCAGATAGCGGAACTTGCAGAGTGAAATTTCCATTTTTATCGACTGTCACATTCGTAGCCATGATATTTCCGGACTTCGTTGCGATATAATACCCTGCCGCTTTGGGTCGTGCCCAGAAATACAAGTTATCTGAAGGAGGACCTCCGTAGGAATGAGTCTGCATCAGTTCTTCCTTTGTTAAAGGCTGGGGAAGTGCTTCCCAGAGTGCATAGATTCCCGTCAAGGTATACCCTGGCAACACTTTGCCTGCTAGGGTTATTTTTGTTCCTGGAGAAGCCGTTTTAGGAACAGGCTGCATCTCGATATAATGATTCGTAAATTCTTGCGCCATTGCAACCCCGTATTTCCCTACTGAAATCGCTACTCCGACTCCGGTATGATGCGGTTCTAAGATGTTTTTGCGATGTCCATCCTCAGGAGGTTGTTCGTTCACCATGGACGCCTGATGCTCTGCAACGACTTTGGAAAGTTCTTCCTTTGAAATCCCCTTAAACCCATCATTGAGCCAAAGTGTGACGCTCTGGTTCTCTTGCACTGCATCCAAGCCTCCGCCCAACGTATAGCGACGTTGAGGCTTTACCCCCTCCATGGTCCAATGACTGATATACCCATAATCAGCCTCTTCCTGGACATGCATTCGGGCAGCATCAGCCGCTGTCTGATCCCAGACAACCGAATTAAGGCCATTTTTCTGGCGATCTTGGTTGATCAGCTCAACGACCTCTTTTTCTACTTCCCTGATTTCCTCAGCGGTCACTTTCTTGCTCGGTATGAGGGATAAGGAACGGGTAACCAGTTGCTTCTTCTGCTGCTCGAATTCCTGTGTAACCTGCTGTGTTATCCGCTCTGGTAATTGTTGAAACGGAGCACAACCCGTCATCAGTAGAACTAGACTTGAAATACTAAAGATAATAATTTTATGCTTCACTATGATCCTCCCCAGTGTTTTCTCTCAAGCTTGAGGTATCAATGGGATCTGCAAGCAACCAAGGCAAGTGAGTTTATAGCACGAACAAAATCACCAATTTCATAGATGTGTACATTAGTAACAGATATTATATGTAATGTGCTAATTTTCATGTCCTAAAATCAGCTCTGCGAAAAGTAATCGCGTCCCGTTCTGTCATTGGATCAAGCCCATTTGTCGCTTCATCCAGGATAAGAATTGGGGCGTTTAGGTGAGGAGCACTTTACGCTTACGATAATATAATATACCATTGTTGGAACCTAAGGAGACTAAATATTTAATTTTCTTTTAATATTGCATCTGTAGCAATAACTTCGATCATTTTAAACACTCCAAAGTTCTTAAAAGTTGCTTGGAGAATCGAAAGGGGAAATTATAATGAAAATCGACATCTATAATCACTTCTTGCCTAAAAAATATTTCGACAGGATGGTTGAATTAGTCCCTAAACATGGTATGGTCAAACGAGTAAGTGAAATACCTTGCATGGTTGACCTTGATCTTCATTTCCGCCACATGGACCTGTTTGGTGACGATTATAGGCAAGTATTAACCATAGCCGCACCACCAATAGAATTTTTTGGCGCAAATGCTAATGATATGGCGAGACTAGGTAACGATTGTATGGCGGACTTAATAGCAAAATATCCGGATCGATTCCCTGGATTTATCGCTGGAGTAGCAATGAACGATCCCGAAGGATGCGTCGTAGAGGCGAAACGAGCTATAAATGACCTAGGTGCGGTGGGTATTCAGATTTACACTAATGTTCTTGGTAAACCACTAGATGCACCCGAATTCGCGCCGATATTTGATCTCATGGCGGAACTTGACCTGCCCATTTTTCTTCACCCGGCCCGTACGGCTAGTTTCTCAGATTATCAGAGCGAAACCAAAAGTAAATATGAAATCTGGTGGACCTTTGGCTGGCCGTATGAGACAAGCGCGGCTTGTGCTCGGTTAGTATTCTCGGGGCTTTTCGACAAGCACCCTAATATTAAAATTGTTACTCACCATCTTGGGGGAATGATCCCATACTTTGCGGGTAGAGTCGGTCCCGGCTGGGATCAACTAGGTGCTAGGACTTCTGATGAAGATTTAACGCTAGTACTCAAAAGGCTAAAGAAGCGACCATTAGACTATTTCCATATGTTTTACGGTGATACCGCACTCAGTGGGGCAAAAGGTGCCACAGAATGTGGTTTGGATTTCTTCGGTGTAGATAAGGTAGTGTTCGCCTCTGACGCTCCTTTTGATCCTGAGAAGGGAACAGCCTTTATTCGCTGGACTATCGAAGTTATCGACAGCTTAAACATTTCCGCAGCTGACCGTTATGCTATTTACGAAGGAAATGCTCGTAAGCTACTAAAGCTTAAAGTGTAAACTTTGCATTGAACATTCCCCCACCTACGCCTGACAGCTAAGAGGAGGGGGATTCTAAACCTTCATTATGAACCGCCCTTAAGCCGGAACCTCCAGGTCTTACGTTCTCTCCAGTTCATGCTTCCATTCAACCCCGATATAGCTCTATTATCGTCTGACGTGATGGGTCTGGGGAACAAAGCACATACAGAATGATTGTTTTGGGCTTTCGTTAAAAGGTGCACACCCCTTAGTAAAAATGCACACCTTTGTTTTAAGGTTTGCATCTTTTAACGAAGGGGTGCAAAAAACGCAAAAGGTAAAAAGAAACGAAGAAATCCAGACCGCCCAAAAACGATCTGGAAAATAATTTCAGTGGTCGACCTTACCAATATTCAATCGAACCAGTTAAGCAAGACATTACCCTAAGCGGGAGGGACGCCAAGATAGGGGTTGTTTAGAGTAGCGTACGTTTTCGTGTCAAATAGCGACAGGTATCCCTTGGTTTCTGGGCTATAATAACCGCCATCAGTATACACATCTTTGATCCCCTGTTCAGAAAGAGTCGGGAGGGCCCTTTTAAGTAACTCGATATCACTCGTCGTATTGGGGGTAATGTCATAATGAGTTACGATTTGAACTGGATTTTCATCGGAGCAGGTTTCGGATAGATTTAAGGCATAGCCCACATGCTTCTTACCGTTTTTATTTCAGTAAGTCGCATCGGAATCATAAGCGGATTGAAGAGATTTGGATGAAATCTCCTGAGCTCCTTTGGCAATCCAACGGTTCTCTTCTTCACTGTAGGTCGCTTGCTCTTTTAGAAAACGCTCTAAGCGTTGGATTTCAGTTGTGGCTTTTAGATCAAGGTGTTCTTCAATCTGTTGGAGGACTTCAGAACATTTTGCCCCGTTATACTCCAATGACAATGGGCGTCCTAACTTTCCCGTCAATATTTTCATGGGGTTAGAAACCATTCCTCATGCGTTTTTAGCACTCATTCTTATGAATTTAGATAGACTCTTCAAGTGAAATTCTTATATAGCTCGTGAATCCTATATTGTTTCACGCAAAGAGAACACTAATTGTTTTTTGCGTTAATAAAACTGTAAGCCTTTACCACCAAATCTGCCCGAGAGTAAGCATTCAACTTGGTATACATATTGTCCAAGTGTCTTTTCACGGTATTCACAGACACCAACAAGGTATCCCCAATCTCCTTATTGTGCATGCCTTGAGCCAAAAGTCTCAGTACATCAATCTCTCGCTTGGTCAAAATCCCTTCCATAACCGAAAAATCCGGGACAACAGCTTTTCTATTTAAAAAGGCCACGATATTGTTTGACCCTGGAATACGGCAAACACGAGCCCTAATACTATGACTTTCATCACAATTCAATGATTCTGATATTTTGATGCTGTTTTTCATCATCTTTTCCAACATGACTACCTGCTTATCTGGACCAAAGGCACTTAAAGAAAGTACCTGGGCTGAAGGGTTGGAATATTGAATATTTCCTTGTTTATCAGCGAGGACCACAGCTTGTGATGACATATTTAGGGCCTGACAAAAGTGTTCATTCTGCTTAGCCACGTTAGCAAAACACATCGAATTAGCTGTAGAAATCTCAAGAAATCTTTTTAAAATCCCAACGATCTGTAATTCCTGTTCAGCAAAATGCTTGAGAGAAAATGAACGCGCAAAATTTGTGCTAATTCCCTGTATGTTTGGGCATCACGCTTGGAGAATTGGGCGATACTCGCGCATGTCTTTTCAAGATTACGATAAACGATGGCAGCACGTCCATCCTCCATCGCCAAGCCGAATTGAGCATCCGGCCAAACATAACGAGCACCGAATTTCTCCAGCTCTAAATCTTTGTACACTGGCCCTAGATGGATAATACCATGGAATTGTGAAGCAATATTGTGTTTGAACCCAGGTAGAGTTACTTCTTCTGAAACAACTCCACCTCCTGCTTTGGACAGTCTTTCCAGCACTAACACTTTCATGCCTGCTTTTTGCAGGTAGCCGGCAGCTGTAAGTCCGTTGTGCCCACCTCCGACAATAATTACATCGTATTCTGCACTCACTAGATATTCCCTCCTTTAATTGCTTGACCCCTTAGGTCACTTTAATTTTACCAATCCAAAAGATCTTTAACAATAAATCCTGCATTCCCACTAAAATTATAACAAGGAGCTTTAAAAGCCAATAAATCAACGTTTGTAGAGCATTACCAAGCGCAGTGTATCCTTCTTACGGTTATGCTTTACGGAAGTTATGAGAAAAGTAATCGCTTTCTCTCCCCTCCCAAAGTCTGCTATAAATCCCTTTCTGTGTGAGAAGCGTCTCATGCCGACCACGTTCAACAACTCTCCCTTGGTCAAGGACAAGGATTTCATCCATATCCTTAACAGCCTCTAGATGATGTGAAATCACCAAGGTTGTTCGCTCTTGCATGAGGGAATCAATTTCTTCGAGAACGTCCCGTTCTGTTACTGGATCAAGCCCATTTATCGCTTCATCCAGGATAAGAATTGGGGCGTTTTTTAATAATACCCGGGCAATTGCCAGGCGTTGCTGCTGCCCTCCCGAAAATTTCATCCCTTCCTCGCCAATCAAGCTATCGTAGCCTTGGGGAAGAGAGAGGATAAAGTCATGGATTTTTGCCCGCCGGGTGGCCTCAAATAATTCTTCATCTGTTGCTTCGGGTTTAGCCAGAAGAAGATTCTCTTTCACAGTTGCATGAAAAAGATGGGTTCGTTGGGTAACTACCCCTATCTGGGCGCGAACAACCTCTGGGTCGAAGGTTTTTAAGTTAGAGCCCCCCAGTCGTATTTCTCCTGAATCATAATCCCAAAAGCGGAGCAGTAAATTCACAAGACTGCTTTTACCCGCACCACTCGCGCCAACGATAGCAATCTTCTTTCGATATGGAATATTCAAGGATACATCCTTTAAAGCCCACGCCTCTTCTTGATTATATCTAAAGCTAACTCCTCTGAACTCGATTCCCCCTTCTTCAAGGAGCGGTACTTCGTTGATTTCCCTATTCTTTGAGATTCCCAAATCAGCTCCATACTCTTTCTTCTTCCACTGATCCACATTTCCCTGCTTCAAGACGCCAAGGCGTTTACCTGAAGCCTGATTTTCCTCCAGATGCTGCAGACTCGCGGGTAAGGGCGCTACCGCTTCAAAGCTACTCAATACCCCTAAGGCGAGCATCCCTAAGTACAAGCCGCCCAGTTGCCCCTTCTCCACGAGGACAATCCCTAGGACAAGAACGGTCCACATCCCTAGATTCATTGTGACTCCCATCAGCTCATTAGAGATGCCAGACGCTTTCGCTAATTTTCTATCGGCTTGGTTCAGTTCTTTCTGCGCGCCCTGGACTTTTTGAAGAATTATCTCACTTTGTCCGAATATTAAGATCTCGGGCATCCCCTGAAGCAAATCGAGTATGATGATGTGCAACCT
The DNA here is from genome assembly GCF_055378975.1 of Desulfitobacterium elongatum. Classification (NCBI taxonomy): domain Bacteria; kingdom Bacillati; phylum Bacillota; class Clostridia; order Eubacteriales; family Desulfitobacteriaceae; genus Desulfitobacterium; species Desulfitobacterium elongatum. The sequence continues at coordinate 3,842,693 of NZ_AP038772.1, forward strand.
TGCCTTTGCCTTAATCCGTTGACTTCCTGCACCTCGACTCAAGGCTCTGATAAAGAATGGGATGAATACCCCCGCTGCTAGGAAAAAGCCCGCTAGGAGAAAAGAGAACCTTTGATCAAATCCAGCAAGAAATCCTCCATAGCCGACGAGGACCAAGATGGCAACCAGCGGAGGCGCAAGTACTCTGAGAAAAAGATTTTGCTGCACCTCGACATCCCCAACTATCCGGCTTAATAAATCTCCGCTCCGGAAATCAATAAGTTTAGCTGGTGCAAGGGGTTCGATTCGTTGATAGACTAATACTCTCAATCGGCTAAGCACTCGGAACGTCAGATCATGCGAAATCAGTCGTTCCAAATACCGAAAAACAGCACGTGTTATCCCAAAAAAGCGAACTCCAACGATGGTAACCATTAAATCAAGGATAGGAGGATGAAGTGCTGCACGGGCAAGCAAATAGGAGGAGGTTGCCATCAGCCCGATATGACTAGCTATCGTCAGGGTACTTAAAAGCAAGGCAAGCAATATTCTGGGCCAAAAGGGAAGAATCTCTCGAATAATCCATCTTAGATCTTTCATCTTGATTCCCCCCGAAATTCCCTAGCCAAACGGGAGTATAGTCCCTGTGCTTCCATCAATTCATGATGTGATCCCTGCTCTAAAATTTCCCCTTGATCGATGACTACGATACGATCCGCTTGGAGTACCGTATTCATCCTATGAGTTGTGAATATTACCGTCCGTCCCTTGCATAGTTCCTCCAAAGCAGAAAGCATCTCCCGCTCACTTTCTGAATCCAAGCCGCTTGTCACTTCATCCAATAGAAGGAGCTCTGACTCCTTAAGAAATGCTCTTGCGATAGCAATACGTTGAGCTTGTCCTCCACTTAAACGAGCTCCCTCTTCCCCAATCAAGGTGTCATACCCCTGCGGTAGTTGGAGAATAAATTCATGGGCTAAGGCCTTCTTGGCAGCCTCCACCACCTCTTCCATCGAAGCGCTCGTTCGCCCAAAAAGGAGATTGTCAAGAATTGGCCCTGCGAAGAGGTAAGGTTTTTGCGGGATATAGGAGATTTTTTCACGCCATAAATCCATTGGAAAGTGATTCAGCGAGCACCCCTTGACTCTCACCTCTCCACTTGTCGGCTCGACAAAGCGAAGTAAAATCTGGAGAATAGAGCTTTTCCCTGCTCCACTCGGCCCAACGAGCGCAATCCGTTCACCTGAACGCACTTCAAAACAAATATCCTTTAACACCGTCTCTCCATCCCGATCGTAACGAAGATGGACATGGTCAAAAACTAATAGAGCATCCGAAATATCTGGTCGATTTGTATCTTCTCTAACGTCTGTATCTTCTCTACCATCTCTAACGTCTGTATTCTCTGTAGCTTCTCGATTACGCGATTCCATACTTTTCCCCTGAATACGGCCGTTAACGCACTCTTCTTCTTTAACGTACTCTTTTTCTGTAAAGCAAGTAAATTCTCGTTCTAACTCGAGAACTCCGAAAATCCGTTGGGCTGCATTCTCTCCGGAGAGCCTCGCATGAAATTGTGAACCTAAGGTCCGCAAGGGGAGATAAAACTCTGGTGCCAAGATCAGGAGAAAAAGGGCTTCGGAATACGTAATTGTGCCATTAATCAACCGCAAACCCAGTGCCACTGCAATTAATGCAGTGCTTATCATCGCCATAAATTCCAAGACAAACGCTGAGAGAAAGGCAATTTTCAAAACGCCAAGAGTTACTTTACGAAAGGATTCGCTAACCCGACTGATGACCTTAGCTTGATCCTTACTTCGCCCAAACACTTTAAGAGTCGTTAAGCCTTGGAGCATATCAAGAAAATGTGCACTCATCCGGCTTAAACTCTGCCATTGTTCCAAGGACTTTTTCTCGGCGAGTTTTCCGATGAGAATCATAAAAAACGGGATGAGCGGCCCTGTGATGAGCAGAAGGATTCCTGACTTTACATCCTGGGGAAAAACAAATCCTAAAATGATTAGAGGAATAAAGACGGCTAAAACGAGTTGAGGAATATATCTGGAGAAATACTCGTCCAGCGCCTCGATTCCATCGACCGCTGTATTCATGAGTTCCCCCGCCCGCTCTCCACGGGTATAGATAGGACCAAGCTCTAAAAGTCGATTTAGAAAGCGTACTCTAAGGCTTTCTTTGACACGAATCGCTGCCTCACGAGCACTCATCTCACTGAAGAATTGCAGTGCCGAGCGGGCCCCGATCATTCCAAGAATGCCTATGAGTGAAGTCCTAACTTGAGCCAAAGTGGCTCCTTGTAGAAAAACCTGAGCGATAACCTGAGAAACTAACCAGGCTTGAGCCACTGCTAAAAAAGCAATACCTATCCCCAAGGCGACCGTTCCCAAAAGATAACCTGATACTCTTTTTCCTTCCCGCATAAGTCGCTTATCGATCATAATTTAAAAGGGGGCAAGACATCTCTTGCCCCATCCCCCTGTTATTAATAGTGAAGGTCCTTTTGAGTTACACGTTTTCGAAATACCCAGTACGTCCACCCTTGATAAGCGAGGACTATCGGTACCATCGTTAGGGCGATAATCGTCATGATTTTTAAGGTATAGGGACTTGAGGATGCATTATAGATGGTCAAACTCCACTCTGGGTTCAGACTCGACACCATTACATGAGGGAAAAGCCCCCAGAAGATTGAAACCGTCATCAAGAGAATCGTCAAGCTACTGGCTATAAATGCTCGCCCACCCTTTCCCTTGGGAATGAAGAGAAGAGTCGAAAGCAAGGCTAGGGCTGATAGTAGCAAGGTTATTCCAGCCCCTGTGCTTGCAAAAAGGTCAGTCTGTACATAGGTCATTCCTGCCAGGATTAGGACAACTAGAATAGTAAGGAAACCCACTCTTTGTGCTACACGCCGTGCACGCTGAGCCAATTCTCCTTCAGTTTTTAAGGTGAGATAAAGTGCCCCATGGAGGGTGAAAAGGAGTAACGTCGTCACACCACCTAAGATCGCATAGGGAGATAGGAGATCAAAGAAACTCCCGACAAATTGCATCTTAGAATCAATGGGCACTCCACGTAAGAGATTCATTACGGCGACTCCCCATAATAAGGCAGAAAGAGTACTACCTAGGAAAATCATCCGATCCCAAAGAGCGCGCCAGCGAGGACTTCGATCACTGCTTCGAAACTCAAACGCTACACCACGAATAATCAAGGCAACAAGAATGAGGAATAGGGCAAGATAAAACCCACTAAAAAGGGTTGCGTACCAATGGGGGAACGCCGCGAACATGGCTCCTCCGGCGGTAATAAGCCACACTTCATTGCCATCCCACACTGGACCTATGGTATTGATCATCATTCGACGCTCGGTATCATTTTTCCCTAGGAAGGGAAGCAGAATTCCCACCCCATAATCAAATCCTTCGAAGAAGAAAAATCCAGCGAAAAGCACAGTAATCAGGATAAACCAAAGAATATTTAAGTCCATAAGGATGCCCCCTTCGCCACATCTTCAGTTGGCTCCGAGTGGTCTGAGTCAACGGGTCCTCGTCTGATAAATTTAATGAGAAGATAGATTTCAGCGACCGCTAAAACCCCATAGATCAGGGTAAATCCAATGAGAGTCGTTAAGATATAACCTGCCGAAACTGTGGTTGAGATTCCCTCCGCCGTCTTTTGCACGCCATACACAATCCAAGGTTGTCGCCCTGTTTCTGCCATAAACCATCCTGTCGTGTTTGCGATATAAGGGAGTGGAATCATCCAGATAAGAGCTTTTAAAAACCAAGGATTCTTCTCCAGACGTTTTGTCCTATAAAGGTAGACTGCTAACAACACCATCAGTACTAACAAAGTACCTACTCCCACCATGATACGAAACGCCCAAAAGAGTGGGGTTACGGGTGGAACATAGTTTCCAGGCCCATGTATTTTCTCGGCTTCAGCTTGCAGTTCTTTGATTCCTTTGACTTCACCAGTAAAGCTACTATAGGACATAAAGCTCAGCATATAAGGTATCTTTATCTCAAAGATATTTTCCTGATTCTTTTCGTCAGCTAAAGCCACTAAATTTAGCCCAGCTGGATTTTCCGTTTCCCAATGGGCCTCCGTAGCAGCCATTTTCATAGGCTGAGCTTCAACCAGATGCATTCCTTGTAAGTGTCCGATGCCAGTCACACCGAAAACACTAATAACCCCAAAAATCACAGCAATTTTAAATGAGCGCTGAAAAACTTCCACGAAATTCTCCTTCAAGAGATGGTAGGCACTAATCCCCATCACAAAAAATGCAGCCGTAGTGAATCCGCTCAGGATAGTATGAGGGAATTGGTATAGGATATGAGGATTTGTGACTAAGGCCAGAAAATCGGTCATTTCAGCCCGGCCATTACGTAGGATATAGCCTATCGGTTCTTGCATGAAAGAATTCGCAATTAAGATCCATAAAGCCGATAAACTACTGGCTATCGCTACAAGCCAAATACTGAGGAGATGGACTTTTTTTGAGAGTTTTTCCCACCCAAAAACCCATACCCCCAAAAAGGTCGATTCCAGGAAGAAAGCAAGTAAGGCTTCTACCGCAAGCGGTGCCCCAAAGATATCCCCGACAAAGCGCGAATACTCGGACCAATTCATTCCGAATTGAAATTCCTGCACAAGTCCAGTAGCGACTCCCATTGCGAAGTTGATCAAGAAGAGTTTGCCCCAGAACTTAGTCATCTTCTTGTAGGTTTCATCCCCTGTCTTCACATACCAAGTTTCCATAAGGGCGACCAACACTGACAACCCTAGAGTGAGCGGCACAAACAAAAAGTGGTAGGACGTTGTCACCGCGAACTGTAACCTGGATAAGATAAGTTCACTCAACTTTTATTCCTCCATTCCTTCATAATACTACTTAGACGTCTTACTATTTTGTATTCATTATAAAATATATTGTGTCTGCCGTCTATACTTTTCCTACAAACATCTAGAAGAATATAAAAATTAATGGAATGCTCCTTTATATTCATCAAAAAGAAAGTATAAATCAAGTCTCGTCTGTGGTATAAAATAACTAGGACAGAGCTATATAAATGAATATGTAAGCATCGTAATGGATGTATGCATCATTGAGGTGAATAGTATTGAAGCGCAAAGAATTCTTTGATAAAGTTTATCAGATTGTCATGGATATTCCTCTAGGGAAAGTTGCCACCTATGGAATGATTGCTCTTTTATCTGGACAGCCTCAACGTTCAAGAATGGTCGGGCAAGCCCTGCATCATGCCCCTGATTCTACCAATATTCCTTGCCATCGTGTGGTGAACTGCCAAGGTCGTTTAACTCCCGGTTGGGCAGAACAAAAGCAACTTCTATTAAACGAAGGCATCACCCTGAAGGACAATGGGTGTGTCGATTTAAAAAAGTTCCTTTGGAAATCATTTTAATCATTGTAACGCGGAACCTGTCCCCCGGTTCCGAAAAGTATAAAAGCTAGACTGTGTCTAGCTTTTTCTTTCATCTCTCCATATTTTTATTGCCTTTCGTGCTCCAGAAATAGTTACAGGTAGCTCTTTAAAATTGAACCCATCCTTTTCTTTCAAGATCTCAAGTAAATGTCCAATGCGTGGAAGTCGAAGATTCACCCTTCGTAGCGCCTTTTTCTCCGAGAATACCTCTTGAGGAGTTCCTTCTAGAACGATACAGCCCTCATCCATGACAAATACCTGATCACAGTAGAGTGGAACGATGTCGATATCGTGGGTGGAGATAATGACAGATAGCCCAAGTTCTTTCTGAGTTTCCTTTAATAGTTTCATTATTTCACATATACCTTTTGGATCCAGACCTGCTGTGGGCTCATCGAGTACCAGCACCTCTGGTTCCATAACCAGTACTCCAGCAATCGCCACCCGTTTCTTCTGACCAAAACTGAGGCAGTGTGTGGGTTTATTCTTAAGATGAGAAATCCCTGTTCGCTCCATAGCAACATCGACTCTTCTTCGCACTTCGTCTTCAGGCAGCTTCATATTAACGGCACCAAACGAAACATCTTGGTATACGCTAGCAGAAAAAAGCTGGTTATCGGGATCTTGAAAGACAACACCGACGGACTGACGCAGTCTGATAAGTCCCCTCCTCGAATAGTCCACGGGCTTGCCCTCAAAGAAGACCTGCCCTAAGGAAGGTTTTAATATGCCATTTAAGTGATGGAATAAAGTCGATTTACCAGCTCCATTCCCTCCAAGTATTGCTGTTACTTGACCTCTCTTGATTTCCATATCTAAACCCTTCAGTGCATGAGTCCCATCAGGGTATGTATAATGAAGGTCCTGTAACTTTAATATGTTCTGAGTCATTAGGCAACCTCCTGTGTACTATTTCAAGGACAAGGCAACGAATACTAAAATCGTATTGACTACAAGGGCTACGATATATATCTTTCGACTTTTCTCAAAAGGTTCCTCGAACACATTAATGTCTCCATCATATCCTCGCGCCTCTAAGGAAGTAAATAGATCGTTAGAACGCTTATAGGCGCGAATAAACAGTGTAGCGACAAGAGCTCCCAGAGAACGATATCCTGTAGACAGGTTTCTGTACCCTAGCCTTGAGTTTTGAGCTGTCAACATTATATCTGCAGTCTCCAATAGTGTAAAGATAAACCGATATACTAACCCCATCATCTCAACAATAAGCTTTGGTACCCTTAGCCTTCGAAGTACTGCCAATAAATCGACCATGGGGGTGCTTAACGATAGAAAGTACAGGCATGAAACCGAACCTAATACCCGAAAAAAAAGTCTTCCGGCTTCGTACATCCCCACTTTAGAGACACCGATCCAGAACCCCGCTATAGGCAGGGAAAATAAAAATCCCTGGGGATTACTTGAAACGTTAATGGCGATAGTAAGGACTCCAATCACTAAAAAAGCCATCGGAACAAGCATCAATTTAATAAAAAGTGAAAGGGGTGTGCCTCCACTTTGAATGGTTATCCATCCCATAATAAAAAGCACAGCGAGGGAAATAACCAAAGTATCTACCCATAGACACACTCCCAGTGTAATTAGAGCAAATACAAACTTCTGCAGAGGATCTATAGTTTTAAGCTGTGAAGCATAAGCATACGTGTCAATGTTAATCATTTATTATCTCCGTCTTTGCCCCTTTTGCGTCCCCTAAGATACCCCAGTCCATATCCAATGACTCCAGCACCAATAGCCGCTTGAAGTGCAAAGCCCAAGCTCTCTATCTCGCTACTCGCCGGTTTAAATAGGGGAGTAAACCAGGGCTTATATCCAGCTTGCATCTCTGTTATTGCTTCTTCTGCAGCACCATCAGCACCACCGAACTTTGCATCCTTGGCAAAAATCAATGGGGCAACAGTGATGACTACAACCAGTAATATCAATAAGACGTTAATATTAAGACGACTCATTTTCGGTTTTTTAATGACAACATGATCCTCCATTACTTACGCCTCCTTGGATAATATCTTGAGGTCTTTTAACTCATCTTTGCCATAAGCTGAAAGAGCATTAAAGATAACTACGGTTAGAATGCCCTCACAAATTGCTAAGGGTATTTGTGTTACTGCGAATATCCCGAGAAACTTTACTAGGGACACAGCAACCCCACCTACTTCTGCTGGAAAAGCGAGGGCTAGCTGCACCGAAGTGGTTACATAGGTTGCTAGGTCACCCACAGTTGCAGCAAGAAAAACAGCAAGCCAAAGAGGTCCCTTAGCCTTCTTTACTACCTTATAAATACAGTAGGATACAAAGGGGCCAACGATAGCCATCGAAAAAGTGTTAGCGCCCAGTGTTGTCAATCCTCCATGTGCCAAAAGTATCGCCTGGAACAAAAGTACGATTAATCCCATCACCGACATCGCTGTAGGGCCAAAGAGAATCGCTCCAAAGCCCACACCCGTTGGGTGAGAACTGCTTCCGGTTACCGAGGGAAGCTTTAAAGCGGAAAGGACAAAGGCAAAGGCCCCAGCCATGGCAAGTAATATTTTGAGCCGAGGATGTTCATTGACAGTCTTTTTAATAGAGAAAACTCCCATAACAATAAAAGGAATACAGAGGGCCCCCCAGGCGATTGCCCAGCCCGGCTGTAGGAAACCTTCCATAATGTGCATCGCTGAAGCCTTACTGGGTATAAAAAACATCATAAGCGTTAGTCCGATGAACAGTTGTATTCGCTTTGACATGACATTTCACTCCTTTCACGTTTATTATCCCTTCGCTCTATGGTCTTTCATAGGACTAAGAGCTAAAATCCCATTGATTAAGGCCTGCATGCTTGGGATATCCTTAATGGCTACTCGAATGAATTCACCTTCAAGTCCTTGGAAACTTCCGCAATCCCTAACTAAGATTCCTTGTTTTCCTAGTTCTTTTACGATGTTCTTGGATTGACCTTTTAAGATCTTTATGAGTGCGAAGTTCACTGAGCTAGGAAGCAACAAGAAATGTGTTAACTTGGCCTGATCAAAGGAGTTAAAAAAATAGTCCTTACTCTCTCTAAGAAGTCTACGTACCCGATCGGGATACTCCTGATCTTCAAGCGCTACAATTCCGGCCTCTTCAGCAAGAATATTCACAGCCCAGGGATCACGATGTTCTTTCACCTGATTAAGAATCTTCGGTGTAGCGAAAACTGCCCCTAACCGCAGCCCTGGTAAGGCGTAAAATTTGGTCATCGAATATAAGACAATTAAGTTTGGATAATCTCTTAAGTATTCTCTTCCTGACCATCGATGTTCTTCTTCCAAAAAGTCAACAAAGGACTCATCTAAAATGACCCAAGTCCCCATTTCCTTTGCCAGAGAAAGTATACGTTCAAATTGGCATCTTTCTAGAGAACTCCCTGTGGGATTATGAGGAGAATTCAGGAAAAAGAGATCACTTTCGCGAAACTTTTCTTTCCAAAAGAGTACGTTCTTTTCATTTTGGATTGTGCTCACAGCTTCTTTAGAATCTGCTCCCGCTTCTAACTCATACTCTAACTTGAAAGATGGGTTATTCCATCCTTCCACCCCTAGCGGTAATGTCGTGATTCCCGCCCCGCAGGCCCGTGCTGCTCGTTCGTATTCACTAAAACTCGGAACGGGAATAAGTACCTTTTTCGGTCGAAGTGCCTGCAGAATCGAAAAAAGAAGCTCACCTGCCCCATTCCCTAAGAGTATCCAATCCTCCGACACATCGAAATTCTGCGCTAACCCCTTTCTTAAGCGCCGATATTCAGGATCAGGGTAGTGAACAATTTTCGGCATGGCACTAGTCATCGCTTTCCAGACTCCCTTAGGTGGCCCGAAGGGATTAATGTTCGCAGATAAATCAATAAATGAATTCTTTCCGTATCTCTCCATCGCCTCTAACAGATTTCCACCGTGCATGTTCTATCCCTCCTCGAATCCCTCCGCCGTAGGTCTCTATCCATTCCACTGCTTCTGCCCGAAAACGAACACGGGCTTCCGCTTGAATATTTCTTCGTAAAGTCTGGGGAAGATCAAAGGGAAAAACACCAGCCAGTAGGGTTCCACTATGTGCTGTGATTACCCCAAGTCCCCCCATGTGATGCACCCAGGAAAGGAAATCCTTGAATTCCGGCTTTGGATTTATCTCCTGATTACACCGTGCACTCACTGTGCTAGCACGTGCGATTTTCTCTAGATCCCCCGTCAACATACCCTCATAGAAGAGTGAAAGGGCAGCTCGAATTTCCAATTCATTTTTCCGATAGTGAGCCGAAAGTCCCTGCTGAGCATTAAAGGATTGAGTGTCTAGGCTTCCTCCCCAATCCATCATGAGAAGATGTGCTGGAATAACCGTCCCAAGAGACTTAACATAAGCACCATCACGGTGAGCAAATTCTGTGATCCCTTCAAACATAACTGGGTCTGTAGGCTCAACTTCTAGCACCAATTTGGCTAGCATCTCTGCGTCCCAAGGAATTTGGAGTGAATACCCTACAGCCACCATAGCTGCTATCATATCCGCAGTCGAACTTGCCATCCCTTTGCCTGTGGGAAGTTCAGAACTTAAATCGATCTGGCCCCTTAAGGGTGGCAAACTATTCTTCTTAGCGAACTTATCTATCGCTAGGCGAGTTTTTTCTTTTCCCTTAGGTATTCTCCACTTCCAACCCCTAAATTCCGTGGCATGAACTTTCTCACTAGTAATCCCATCTATTAGTTGTATTACTGCCCTTGCTTCGACAAACCGGTTCACTGGACAACCTACTAAAAAGGGTATTCCGTTTTTTGCTCCTTGAACCCATTCTCCACAGGTCCCCGGACATCTTGCCCAACCGGTTAGTCCCTTCATTAATACTCAATCCCCCTGCGGCTCCGTATTCCTACTTCAAACGGATGTTTTTCTGGATTTAACTCCCACCATTCTTCCACTAAGGGAAGGATTTCTCGCGGCATATCTCGTCCTGTTAAAATCCAGTTCAAGTCTTTGTGACTTGAACGTATTAACTCACGTAAAGTATCTATTCCTAAAAACCCCCGATTCATAGCGTGACTGACTTCATCTAATATAATGAGTCCTAAACGAGGATCCTGAATTTTCGACTTAAGAAACTCAACCCCTTGCTCTACGAGCGGAACAGCGATTCCTGGATCTCGATTTTGACGGAAGCACTCCCCACAGCCACTACAATGCTTTAGTCCAGTACGAATCATGCCTGACCAGCGGCACCCTACTCCAAACTGTATTAAAGGAATGCCCAAGCGTTGAAGGCCATAGAGTTCACCCATGTAAGTACTCCCTTTAAGGAACTGCACGATTAAGACTTCAATTCCCTGAGAATACGCTAAACAGGCTTCACCAAGTGCCGAAGTGGTTTTTCCTTTTCCCTTTCCAGTAAAGACTCGAACCATATTTATGCTCCTCGCCGAATCTGCTCGGCCCACCGTTCTAAAAGCTCCGGATGACCCGCGAAGTTCAGATGAAGATAAGAAGCGACAATCTGATCTTTTGCATACCCATCCATCCGCATAGAACATTCCCCTTTAAACAACTCAAAAGCAGGTGAATCCCCAGTTGTCTCCACAGCTTGAAAACGAACTCGGGAATAATGGAATTCATGCCCATGGACTGTACTCCCCGCCAAGCCGAGGAAGGTGTCTCGTTGGAAAATCCCCTTCCGATAGCCCATTCCCTGAAGTCGTCTTGTCATCTCGGCCTCTACAGGGATAAGACCAGCCATTGGATAAGTCCTTCCTTCAAAATCGGTAATCGTATTCCCAAGATACATATACCCCCCACATTCTGCATAAATCGATTTTCCGGAGTTTGAAAAGGCCCGTAAGGATTCTAAAAAAGAAAGATTTTGGCTTAGCCGTTCCAAGTGTAACTCGGGAAAACCTCCTCCGATATAAACTGCATCAAGTCCTTCAGGCAAGCTGGAATCCTGCAATGGACTAAAGGGAATAATCGAAAAGCCCATTCTTTCAGCTTGATCCAAGGCATCCTGATAATAGAATGAAAATCCTTCGTCCCAAGCCACACCCAGGCGTAATTTGGGCTCCTTGCTTAAAGTAGCGGCTTTCTGCTCCACCCCTGGCATTCTATGATTTTCCTCTTTACTTTCCCGATCTCCGATTTTTTTAATTTTTTCTGAACTTACATCTTTGCTTATGTCATTACTTACGTTTTTACTTACGTCTTTACCTATCTCTTCATTTACCTCTTTCCTCACACTAGCTATCTCTGTAACTTCTTCATGATCAGCTGAGCTTAGCATTATTTCTTGGATTTTCTCAAGATCAATATAGCTGAAAATTACTCGATTTAATTCATCCCAGAAGTCCTCCCTGAACGATTTTTCTTGTGAAGGAACAAGTCCCAGATGACGTTCAGGTAATCGGATGGCTTCTTCCTTCGGCAAAGCGCCAAGAATCGGCACCTCGATCTCTGCTAAGGCCTCCCGCAGTAAAACTTCTTGAGCGGAGGATTTTACCCTATTAAGAATAACTCCCGCTACCTTTAAGTCCTGATCAAACGTACAGAAACCATGAACTAAAGCTGCGACGCTCCGCGACATGTTCGCTGCATCCACGACCAAAATAACCGGAGCCTGAAGAAGTTTTGCAATATCGGCACTACTTCCAAATCCCCGTGTACCAGACATCCCATCGAAAAGCCCCATGACACCCTCAATCACTGCCCATCGCCCTTCGGAACTTTTCTCAAATACAGGGAGTAGCTGTTCACCTAACATCCATCGATCTAGATTCCGTGAGGGTCGCCCTGTAGCTAAGGCATGATAACTCGGATCGATATAGTCGGGGCCGACTTTATAGGCTTGAATGGGTAGGCCTTTTCGAGTCAAGGCTGCCATAATTCCAGTGGCTAAGGTGGTTTTACCTACTCCGCTATGGGTTCCGGCTAGGAGGATTCGAGGAGTCTGTAGGGTCATTTTGGTCACCTCTTTATAATGTCTTTCTGGTCTAGCCTAAGAATGGATCTTTCTGATCAAGTCTTATTAACAAGATATCTCCAGGATTTTGCTTTCCACCGGTCACTCTGCAAGCTGCGCGGACCAATCTAACGCTCAAGTACTTCGCTGCGTCGGGTTCACCTTCAGCCGTTAAGCTATCTCTTGAGCGTGCGGCTTCGGGCGAAACCCTCAACCGGAGGCTTTCGTGGCTAAATCGGCTCCCGAAAGCACTGCTTTCGCACTTGTTGCCTCGTAGCCGGTTGGAAACGTCCTTGTTTCCAACCCGTCTCCGCTGCGTACTTTTCGCGAAGATTGGAAGCCGTTCGCTTAAAAGACGTTTCCTTGTGTAAAGCAAAATCCTTAGGTATCTTTTCTAGTAGCCCTTTTAGATTTGTATTATGGACACAGCTCCGAGGGCTAGGACGAATGACAGCCAGGTTGCTGTTCTCACTAAGCTCTGACAGCTTTGAATATCCTTCCAACCGAGTTCATGGAGAGGATCTCCCATCTCGGCGCGGTGATGTACTTTTCCATGGTAGATATTCCTTCCACCGAGTTGAATCTCAAGAAGTCCGGCAACGACGCTTTCAGGGTTTCCGCCATTCGGGCTAGGATGGGATTTGGCATCCCTTCTCCAGATGCTTGTTGCGTAACGAACAGGCATTTTATACAGCCAACCCGTGAAAAGGAGAATTCCTACAGAGAGCCTAGCTGGAATATAATTAGCCCAATCGTCCGTCCGTGCGGCGAACCAGCCAAAATTTTCATACCGCTCATTCCTATATCCAATCATCGAATCAAGAGTACTTACCGCCTTGAAGGCCATGGCTAGGGGTGCTCCTCCGATAGCCATATAAAACATAGGGGAAAGGATTCCGTCTACGAAATTCTCCGCTAGAGTTTCGACTGTTCCACGGGCAATCTCACCTTCAGACAAAGCAGCGGTATCTCGGCTCACAAACCACCCTAGCCTTTTTCTAGCCTCTTCAATGTTTCCCTCTCGAAGCGGGCTAAGCACCTGACTTCCTGCCTCCAAAAGGGATTTTCCTGCTAGTGTGGAGGCTAAAAGGATCGACTCAACAACAACCCCGAGAATAGGAGATATCTCCTTGGCCGCCCCGACAATCAGGGCAGTCACAACGAAGCTTCCCACGACCAAGAAAAGTGTCAGGATGGCTCCCTTCAGGCGACGGTGCCACTGTCTTCCCTGATTAAGCTTCTTTTCTAGCCAAGCTATAATTTTCCCCATGAAAATCACAGGATGGGGCCACCCCGGTGGATCCCCAATAACCTGATCTAAAAGAAACCCTGCTACAAATGCTGATGGTCCTAGCATGAACATATTCGTTATCACCCTCTATGCAGGCCCATGATGGAACGAATCTGTTCCATATCGACGCTTTTCCTCACCCAATCGGCGAGTTCATTGAAGGATTGCTCTCGAATTGCAGCCTGAGATAGAGAATTCTCAACCGCTCGTCTTCCCCCTCGTCTTTCCCAAAGCCATTCCAGTAGAGCTGTTCTTAAGGGGTCATTATCAAAGATTCCATGAATATAAGTACCGAAAGCACTACCTGAGAGTAACCCATCCCCATAAGCTTGCCCCTGCGCCTCAATTTCAAAGAGAGGTGTTCCATCAACAACGGAGCGTCCCATATGAATTTCATAACCCGTGATTTCTGTATTTTTACAACGGCTGAAAAAAAGTTCTTTAGATAAAACCTTGCCATGGCTTTGCACCGTATGTTTATCCAGTTCAAATTCTGTATCCATTGGGAGGATTCCTAACCCAGCGATTACTTCAAGGTCAGACTCCGTGCGGAGGGGATCTCGAACCTCACGTCCTAACATCTGATAACCACCACAAATTCCAATAATGGATACTGAATCCTTCCACAAGCTTTGAATTCGTTCGGCAAGACCACTTTCCCACAGAAAGCGAAGGTCAGCAAGGGTGTTTTTGCTTCCAGGTAAAATGACACAATCCGGTTGACCTAATTCTGAGGCTTCTTTAACATAACGTAGACCTACATCCAACTCATCCTCTAATGGATCAAAGTCGGTAAAGTTTGACAAGTAAGGCAAACGGATAACAACGATATCCAATTTCTCTTCTGGCTTGAGCTTCTGTGCCTGTAGCGTATCGTCTCTTCTCTCTTCTAAAGCTACCGAATCTTCTTCAGGAATTTTGAATTGATCATAAAAGGGCACGACACCGACCACAGGGATTCCTGTCTTCTCTTCCAGAAAATCAAGGGCGGGTTGCAAAAGCTTAATATCCCCACGGAATTTATTCAGTATGATACCTCGCACGATTTCACGCTCTTCAGGCTCGAGCAATTCGAGAGTTCCGACCACGGAAGCTAGGGCTCCACCTCGGTCAATATCCGCAACTAATAGAACTGGTGCTTTAGCTTCCAGGGCAACGCGCATATTAACAATATCGTTTTTCTTCAGATTCACCTCTGCTGGGCTCCCTGCCCCTTCAATCACGATAATCTCGTTTTCATCCAAGAGTTCGTGAAGAGCCTTTTCAACAATCGGCCAGGTCGTCCTCTGATACTCCCCATGATACTTTAAAGCAGATAACGTCCCCTGGGCCTTCCCAAGAACAATCACTTGTGACCCAGTATGGCCGGTTGGTTTAAGCAGTACAGGATTCATTCGAACATCCGGCTCAATCCCCGCCGCCTGAGCTTGAACCACCTGCGCTCTCCCCATTTCTCCGCCATCTCGAGTAATAAAGGAGTTCAAAGCCATATTCTGAGCCTTAAAAGGAGCAACTTGATAGCCTTCTTGATAAAAGATTCGGCAAAAAGCTGCTGCTAACACGCTCTTTCCCACATTCGACGAGGTCCCTTGAATCATGAGTCGAGCAGCAGGGCAATCGGCCCCACTCTTCTCTTTCTCGCTCAATGCTTTCACCTCCGTATTTCCTTACTACACTATATCTACTATCTAGAGACCATTAGTGCGTAGGTCTAAAGCTCCCTCTTAACTGCCAAATAAATCAGCGCATTAACCGTCGTCGCAGCCAGCGGGCTTCCCCCACGATTCCCCAAAATGGTTATGGAAGGAATCTCTTGATGCTCTTCCCAAAGTAAATCCTTTGATTCTTTCGCACCTACAAAACCAACAGGTATTCCAACGATAAGAGCCGGTCGGGTCTCGGGATTCTTGGCTAATTCTAAAACTTCAATTAATGCCGTCGGCGCGTTCCCTATTGCGACGATGGCTCCTTTGAGCCGCTCTTTGTTTAACCTTAAAGCCGTCATCGTCCGGGTAATTCCCCATTCAGCAGCCTTTTCAGGGATACGTGGATCTCCTAAAAAACACTCCGCGGTTCCTCCGAGTTCTGCCAATTGCTTTTTTGCAATCCCAGCGCGAGCCATCTCTACATCTGTAATGACAGATGCGCCTTGCTTTAAGGCCTTAAGGCCAGCCTCGATGGCCTGAGGATGAATCCGTATAAACGGTTCGAGATTGACATCTCCACTGGTATGAATACAACGCTCGACAATCTTAAGTTCCTGATCCTTCCACGACATTTTCAAGTGCTCATGGATAATCCGCATGCTTTCTCGCTCAATCTGAACCGGATCGGTAATGAATCCGTTCATACACCCAAAGCCTCCTTAATTCTCACGCTTGCCAAGTTAGCAATGGTGTCATCTGCCCCTAATTCCTTCGTGAATTGAATCTCCACATCGGGGTATTTCTCTTGAACCTCTCGTATCTCTTCATAAATATCGACAGTTACATGCATTCCTCGAAATAAGAACAGTGGCATGATAACAATTTTTTTTGCCCCCTGAGAAATCTTCTGCATGACTCCCTCGGGTAAACTTGGTGCCTGATGGGCCATAAATACGGGAGTTACTTCCCTGCCCAGAAACTGACTTACTTTATGTGCGACCTCGATAAGCCCCTGATTGGCTTCACTTCGACGGCTACCATGCCCTAGAAGAATTATCTCTGTACTCAAGAACTTTCTTCCACCTTTCTGATGAAATCTTGCATACTTACATTCGTTTTTGTGACCCCTTCCACACCCCATTCCGAAGTTCCGCCGGACTTATGTGGATTCGCTAGAGCAGTGGGTTCAAGGAATGCTGGAGTTGCTAAATCCCCTGGCCGCTCAAGGATGATTACAGGAATATTCAAATTGAGACACGCCTGTACCTTCTCTTCGCTACCTCCGATTGATCCGCTTTCTTTCGTAACCACGACATCAATCTTTAACTGCTCCCAAAGCGCTTCATTGAATTCCCGAGTAAAGGGCCCTTGCATAGCAATAATTTGATAGGGTTTCAGTCCCACCTGTTCGCACTGACTTAAGACCTGAGCTGTAGGTAGAACCCGAACAAAAACTTCAAGATTTTTAAATTCAGGAACGCTCATCCAACTCGTCAGATTTCTACTCCCCGTACTTAAAAATATCCTTTGACCGAGCTGACTGGCTAAGTTCGCCGCGGCGTCTATATCTCGGACAAAATGGATGAGCGGATGATCGGGATATTCCCCCTGGGCTCTCTCCCAACGAAAATAGGGAATGTTGCATTCACTCGAGACCTTTTGTGCTAACGAGCGAATATTTTGAGCATAAGGATGCGTGGCATCAATTAGTGCCTGGGTCTCATGCTCCTTTAACGTTGCTCTGAACTCAGCCTCATCAAGTGCTCCTGATCGGGTTTTAAGTCCTTGTCCTTCAGCTATTTCTGCACCATATTCGGTTAACGTCGAGACGAGAACTTCATGACCCTGCTTTTGAAACTCATATGCGAGCCTTCTTCCATCCTCCGTCCCGGCCAAAACCATGAGGTTCATAGTACATAGCCCCTCGGGGTAACCATATACGGACCAACCACCCGGGTATGAGAATTTCCAATAATGACTGTGGTCAACATATCAATCGGAGACTGGGTAAATTCTTCGAGATTTGTGATGACCACTTGAGACTCCCCACGTAAAGCTTCTCTTACAATTCCTACTGGGGTTTCTGGCGCACGATACTCAAGAAGCACTTTTCGAACCCATTCAATCTGATCCTGACGCCCTTTACTTTTTGGGTTATAGATAGCAAGAACGAAATCTCCTTCTGCCGCGAGTCTTACTCTTTTCTGGATGACTTCCCAAGGAGTGAGAAGGTCACTGAGGCTAATCACCGCGAAATCATGCATAAGTGGTGCCCCAAGCATCGAAGCAGCGGCATTCGCGGCACTAACACCTGGAATAATCTCCAAAGGGATATCGAGGCAATTCGCTTCCTCCATGCACTCAATTAAAACCCCAGCCATACCGTAGACTCCCGCATCCCCACTACTCACCAAAGCGACCCGGCGCCCATCCTGAGCCAGTTCAACGACTTCTCGACACCGATCAAGCTCTTGCCTCATTCCCGTCGAAACCACTTGCTTTTCCGTAAGCCAAGGCCGAATCAAATCAATATAGGTCTTATATCCTGCAACCACATCGACTTCATTCCAAATCGTCTTAGCGCGAGTCGTCATATGCTCTGAATCACCCGGTCCGATCCCTACGACATAGATTTTTCCTGACTGATCGCCACCGTGACTCCGTTCAATTTCTGCTTCGGAAGTACCAATTCTCCCTGCTTCGTTCCCAGTAGACTCGTTGCCTCGCATACTCCATCCACTCCAATCTTCTCTCTTACATACCCTGAACAGGAAAGCACTCTATCCTCGTTAACCGCTTGAACTTTCTCCGCCGAGAAGGTTTGAAAGGGCACCCCGAGAACTTGAGCCGCCTCCTGGATCCCTACTTCTTTTGCTTTGAGGTCAATACTATAAATTCCTTGGACACTTTCCCTAGATATCCCGATCTGATTCAGACCTACCTGAATGGCCTCCAAGATCTGTTCCGTAGAGGCTCCTCTTCGGCAACCCACTCCGATACTGAAAACCCTTGGAATCATCTGAAGGGGGGTCTCATCAAAACGCTCAAAGCAATTCTCATCCGCAAAATCGCGAGTTCTACTCACCTTTTGAACACTAATCCATAAGTGAGCTTTTCCCTTATCTGATTCATCTAAAAAACGATAGTGGGAATCCTGTCGTAGCGGATGGTGTTCAGGTAGTTCATAATCTGACCATACATTAAGATATCCCTTATCCAATAAAAAGCGGTTAACCTTACGAAGCTTTGCCACCGGTTCAACTGCCCATCCGAACTGCCGAGCATACTCATCCGGCGCCGTAAGCCCACGAACATCCGTCGCTGTGGTTAGGACGGGTTGAGCTCCAATTCGATTAGCAACCTTCCTAGCCCAAGCATTCGCTCCTCCCAAATGTCCTGATAGAAGAGGAATCACAAATTCTCCCTTTTCATCGAGGACAAGTATGGCCGGATCTCGATCCTTACTCTGAAGAAGCGGGGCAATATGCCGGACTACAATTCCTGTGGCCATGATAAACATTAGAACAGCGCATTCCTTCCAAAGTTCAGGCACCACTTCCTTGAGTTCACGAAAGAAGTGGAGAGAAAGTCCTGATTCATTATGCTCATGCGCTAACTCTCTTGAGGAATCACCTTGACAATTCCTATGTACCCATAGTTCTGGAAGGTCTCCTTCAGGCCACTCAACTATGATTCTCTGCGCGGTTCTCAGCCCCTGATCGGTTAAGACCAAGACTGCAGCTTTCATGCGTCTTGACCTTGTCTGTATTCATGGGTAAATTTCGGATCATATAGCTTTGAACGGGTCCCTGGATTTTCTCTAAGGAAATCTCCCACGAGGATTTGGGCATGCTTCCTGATCCCAGCCCGTTTCACTAACTCTTCAATCGTTTCTAACGTCCCATAAAGGATTTGCTCATCAGGCCAACTTGCTCGGTAAACGACGGCCACTGGTGTATCTGAAGAATACCCCTGACACAGCGTTGCAACAACTTCCCCAATCTCTTGAACACTCAAGAAAATGGCCATACTCGCTTGATGCTGAGCTAAAAGCGCTAGATTCTCCTTTTCCGGCACGGGTGTACGACCTGCCAAACGGGTCAGAATTAAAGTTTGACTCACATCTGGTAGAGTGAATTCTTTTTTTAGAGCAGCCGCGGCTGCAAAAACGGAGCTTACACCCGGAATGACTGAATAACTGATTCCCTGCTCATCGAGAAGTTGCATCTGTTCTTGGATGGCTCCATAGACACTCGGATCTCCAGTATGAAGGCGCACCACTTTTTCCTGCTGTTTAACACCCTCAACCATTATCTCTAACGTTTCCTCCAAGGTAAGTCCTGCACTGTCAAACAATGCAATCCCTGCTCGACAATGTGTAAGAATTTCCGGGTTGACTAAGGACCCCGCATATATGACTCGATCAGCTTCCTCAAGAGCTTTTTTCCCCTTCAGGGTGATTAGATCCGGATCACCCGGCCCCGCTCCCACGAAGAGAACTTGACCATGGTCATTTACTACATTTATTTCCAAGTCATTTCACTCCAATCTATATATGAAGGCTCTGGATACTAGAAAGAATACCGAAGGATTTTGTTTTACTAGAGTATAGCGGCTTCTAAGCGAGCAGGTAATCAAACTTCGCGAAAAGTACGCAGCGGAGACGGGTTGGAAACACGGACGTTTCCAACCGGCTATGAGGCAACAAGTGCGAAAGCAGTGCTTTCGGGAGCCGATTTAGCCACGAAAGCCTCCGGTTGAGGGTTTCGCCCGAAGCCGCACGCTCAAGAGATAGCTTAACGGCTGAAGGTGAACCCGTCGGAGTGAAGAACTTAAGCGATTAGTTTGATCCGCGCAGCTTACAGAGTGTACGGTGTAAAGCAAAATCCTGGAGATATCCCAAATAATTCTAGTTTCTTATTTAGATCTACTTCTGCTTCAAAAGAACTATGCTTAAGTAATCGACCTTTTCCAACTCTTCCTGAGCGTCCAACACCCGAATATTCTCTCCAGCCTGACCCACACGTGTTGCTAAAACTGCTTGTGCACCTGTCGTCTGGATACGCTTCAATACTTCCGGAAGATTTCGAGATACTTTCATAAGGACGAGATTGGGGTATTTCTCATACTCCTCTAACCCTTCGATTCCCGGTAGGATGACCAAGGGTTCATCCCCTGTCGCCAACGGCCAATTGACACGTGCTGCCGCTGCTGCCATAGCTGTGATTCCCGGAATCGTCTCAATCTGCTCAGGAGATAAAACATGTTCAAGGATAGTAAGAAGATAGCTGTACGTACTATATAAGGATGGATCTCCTAAGGTGAGAAATGCAACTGAATTACCCTTTTGCATCTCATCCTGTATTTTATCTGCTGCACTCTGCCAGGCAGCACGGAGAATGCTCTCGTCTGAAGTCATCGGCATTTCCATTTCCATAATCCTGACCCCACTTGGACAATGGGTCTTTGCTATCTCCCAGGCGATACTTTCACGCTCCATTTTAGATTTAGGTATAGCGATGACCTCGATTTCTTGGAGAACTTCGACCGCTCTCAAGGTGATAAGCTTTGGATCCCCCGGTCCCACTCCGACTCCGTAGAATTTAGCTGCACTTACTTTTTGCTCTTCCCTATTATCAGAGTTCAATGATTTACCTCCTTCTTATAACCCCTTCTGTGCTGACAAGATAAAGACTGGATTAAGTGCCTGGGCCAGATGAAAATCTTTGATTCCTTTCCAACGCACCGCTTGTATAGAAATTACATCAATTTCCTGATAATCAAGTGTTCTTAATGCCTCTATGCCTTTGGCTACGGTCTCCAAGGTAACTGCAGTGATGACCACTCGTCCCCCAGGTAGTAGAGGCGCTTGCCTCAGAATCTCCTCGACTTGACCATGACTTCCCCCAATGAGACAAACATCCATAGGAGGGATACCCGATAAGGCTTCGGGGGCAGTTCCACGAATTAGTCGAAGATTAGACACTTGAAATTTTTCCTGATTCTTAAGTATAAGTTCTTGAGCCTCAGGATCCTCTTCAACCGCGAACACACATCCTCGCTGAGCTAACAGTGCTGCTTCAATACTAAGGCTCCCCGTTCCTGCTCCGACATCAAGAACCCGATCCTTCCCTGAGATCTTAGCCTTTGAAAGAACTTGAACTCGAATTTCACTTTTCGTCATGGGGACTTTTCCCCTGATAAATTCTTCATCCGAGATACCAAAGCCACTTTGAAGCTGGACCTCTTGTCGAGTCCTTCCATACTGGGAGTTTTCCGGATAGATTATCATCACAGCGTTGGGATAATTTGTTACTGAGTCGATCAGTTCATTAGTATCCGTATCGACCCATTCTTCATCTGGATAGCTTAAAGAGTTCCCGATGGAAATCTGAGGATTGAAACCATAAGATTTATAATATGCAGCAATTCTTTGAGGAGTATTATCCCCACCTGTAAGAATTCCTAAAGGTTTACATACATTAAGGGGCAAACTTTCAATACTCCGACCATGGACACTCATGAGCTCTGCCTCTTGCCAAGGGACTCCTGCCCGAGCGAAAGCAAATTGTAAGGAACTAATTCCAGGAAAAACTTTGATTATCTCTTCAGGAAATTTCTTTCGGATCAAGGGAAGTAAACTATAGAACCCCGGATCCCCCGAAACGAGGACTCCGACTTGTTTTTTCAGATTCAACGCCTGCTGAATGGTTTGAATCGCCAACTGTAAATCCCGATCGACCCGAAATCGTTCTCCCGAGAACGTCGGAAATAGTTCAAGGGCACGAGCTCCACCCAGCAAAACATTACATTGAGCTACCTCTTCTTCGATTGCGGAAGGCAGCCATTCTGAGTTCCCAGGACCAATCCCCAAAATTTGTATCATCTTATTCACCTACCTTCTCTGACCTAGACGACGTCATAGCTGACATTCCCCAGAATATACTTTAAAGAACTATTTTGGATTAAGATGGAAGATAAAAAAAGAGCCTGAGCGGCTCTTTTATGTCTTTATTCGGATATTCCGAAAAAACACATCACACCTATCGCTCGTAGGTTAAGTGAATAATCAAGGCAGGTCTCCTGGCTTCCAATCATCATTCCTCTCCCCTTCCCGGTTTTATCCAGTGGGTTACTGAAAGGAACTCTTGGTTCACAGTGGCGGGACCGCACCGGATTTTCACCGGCTTCCCTTTTCATCCTCAAACGAGGAACCTTGAACATCTTCTATTCAGCTTTCAAGTTGGCAACTCTCTGTGGAATTTAGTTCAGAAATCCGACTTTGCTTCTGAGGTAAGCATATACTTTATCTTAAGTATTTATTCTCTAATTTTCTAGAAAATCCTTCTCAAGGTTAATTTTAAATTGTGGAAATCTTTTAAACCTTCTGGCCAATCCCAAAACTCTTTAATGGTTCTCTCAGCTTGTTCATCCCATGCGACCATCTCACCATTAAGCAGAGTAAACACCGTCCCAATTTGTATTTGCCCGTGTACATGATCCATGGCTCTCAAGCTGGCGCGATGGGCCAATTCAAAAAGCAAAGCTTCCCATCCCTCCGCTAATAATTCCTTTGCCGCACCTTCCGTTGTCGGAAGCTCGGCAAGCTCTTTTAACCTCTCAACGGATACTCCAGCTAAAGCAGCATGGGCCAGAAGAATTTCCATTCGAGCATCGGCCACATGAGTATGAGTATGGAATATTCCACCAGCAACCTTAATCAACTTCCCAATATGACCAAACAATATAACTTTCTCTATCTTACGAAAGGCTGCTTCTTCTAATAAAAAGCCCACAAAATTGCTCATCTGAACAATTGCTTCGGCAGGGACTAGCAATTTCTCTGTCGCAGCCCTAAATCCATAGTGTCCCGGGGTTAATATGATCGCTCGATGACCATAAGCAACTGCTTGATCAAGTTCTGGCAATATCGAGGTCTTGAAGGCCTCTTCGGACATAGGGCGGACGATTCCTGTGGTTCCTAAAATAGAGATCCCTCCGACGATTCCTAAGCGAGGGTTGAGTGTCTTCTGAGCAATTTCTTCTCCTCTCGGAACTTCAATTACAACCTCGACCGCTTCCTTCGAAAAAACCTCCCGAACTGCGTCCCGAATCATCTGACGCGGAACAGGATTGATTGCACTTTCTCCAACCGGAACCTGAAGTCCCTTCTTGGTTACAACCCCAACCCCCTGTCCACCACGGATAACGACATTTCCACAATTCGATAACACTTTGACAGACGCCTGAATCTCTAAACCATGCGTGATATCCGGATCATCTCCAGCATCTTTAATAATTCCAACGCGTGAAACATCCCCATCTATCTTCTCACAACTTTTTATTATGAGAGTAAGCCGTTGTCCACCTGGCAGAGGAATATCTACTTCGGAGCCCTGCCAATTATCTTTAATCAGGAGACATGCTGCCTTAGCTGCACCTGCTGCGCAACTTCCTGTCGTGAACCCTGACTTCCAAGAATGCCGGTCTTTTCGCGATTCCCCCATGTCGTCTACCATCCTCTAATCTGTATTTCTCAATCTCTAGTTTGCTCAAGATATTTCGGCAAGAATCCACAATACCCTTCTTAGTGATAATTTTTACCCTTCAAGGGAGAACAATGGAAAGAGAACACTTAATTTACCATGTCGGATCCATTCCACTCATTCTATACGTGGCAAGCGAAACGTCCCCCTGGCTTTAGGTCTTTTTGATAAACTCCACTTTGCACTTTGGGCAAGTGATACGTATTTTCCCTTTACCTTTTGGAACGCGTACCGTTTGTTTGCAATGAGGACATTTGAAGTAGCCGTGGATTTTCCTGTCCTTTATCCGATGAATTTTGCGGTTAAACCAGTTCTGAATCGGATACCACCAAACTAAAAACTTGCGGTTTTCTTCTTGGCGCTTTGCCATATTGCGAGAAAAGATTCTAAAGTAACACAACACGAGCGGAGCTATAGCGACAATTTGAAGAAACTGAATTCTTGAGAGTTGCGCTATGAGAGATAACGGTAAATAGGCTATGAGCAACGTAATCGATAATTGGTCTATACCATATCTACCTGCCATAAGTTTTCTAAGCCAATTCATTTGAACCACCTTCTCACTTTTTTTCTCTTTTCTCGAACCAATTGTTCAAAATACTTATAAGGAAGTCAGCAATGGGAGATTTCTCGGATCAAAAAATCACAGAGGTTCTTCGTAGAGTTAGGCTTTGCTAATCTCTTGATACTCATCTGGATATTTTGTTGCCGCTGAGGATCTTCCAGTAGAAGATGCAAGGCTTCATCAATCGAGAAGGTCCTTGTAGCGAAGAGAGCAGCGCCATTATTCAATAAAAACTCTACATTACGATCCTCCACGCCAGGCAGTTGGTCAATCATAATCATGGGTAACCCTTTGGCAAGAGTTTCAGAGGTCGTAATCCCGCCCGGCTTCGATAGAATACAGTCTGAAGCGTCCATCAAAATATCTACATTATCCACGTAGCCAAGTACAATCATTTTCTTCTGGGTATCGCTTCCTTGCAACTTTTTATATAAGCTTTTATTATTTCCACACACGACAATCATCTGCAAATCTAAATCGCTTTGGTCGATATCTTCAATATATTTTTCGATATTTCCAAAGCCCATGCCACCGCCCATGATTAAGACATTCTTTTTGCTCGCATCGATTTCGAGTAAGGCACAGGCTTCCTCTTTACTCCTTTTATCCGAAAACTTTTCCGCAATAGGGATACCGAAGGGCAATACACGCTCCTGTTGAATGTTTCGTTTCTTGAGTTGATAACCTAACAACTCACTGCCGACAACGATATATTCAAAATTTTCCACATCTTCCCAATAGGTCTGAACCGTAAAGTCTGTGATGATTCCGATAGCAATCGCGCTAACTTTTCCATTCCCCTTCAAAACATCGACGACTTGTGCCGCATAGACCTGCGTGCAGATGATCATATCAGGATTATATTCCGTTATAAACTTATTCAGCCTTGACGCTAGCATTTGATTAGTGAGATGACTTATAGAATATTCCGAGGTCACATCACGTTTTTCATTGAGGTCATAAATATCTGAGGCAAGGTCCTTCACCAAGGTTAGTGACTTCATGGAAAGATTGAATCCCTTAGAGATAAACTCCTTGAGTTTGGGTTGAATATATTCATAAATATCCAATATGACATTCTCAACCTGTTGTTCTGTCAAATAGCTTGAGATCGCTTGAGCGACAGAATTATGTCCGTTGCCCAGCGGTGTCGTAATAATAATCGCTTTCATGACACTCCCCCGTAGCCTAAAGGCTGCCCCTAGACAGCGGCAGCCTTCGAATTTTAGTGAGCAAGAATCCCTTTGAATTCTTCTCCTGTAATCGTTTCTCTTTCAATCAAATAACGTGCCAGCTCATGCAGGATTTCGATATTATCTTTCAGAATACTAATGGCCTTTTCATGGGCATTCTTAATAATAGAAAGAACTTCATCATCAATTTTCGCCGCTGTTTCAGAGGAACAGGACAGGGAGGTGTCTCCACCGAGGTAGGGATTGTTCACAGTCTCCAAGGCCATCATGTCAAAGTTTTTGCTCATACCAAGTCGAGTTACCATGGCTCGCGCAATCTTGGTAGCCTGCTCGATGTCATTGGATGCGCCCGAGGTAAAGGTACCGAAAATGAGTTCCTCGGCAGCACGACCTCCCGTAAACGTGGCAATCTTGTTGAAGGCCTCTTCCTTACTCATTAGCACATGCTCACCCTCCTCCACCTGCATGGTGTAGCCAAGTGCACCAGAGGTTCTTGGAATGATTGTAATCTTATGCACAGGCGCAGAATCAGTCTGCTTCGCTGCAACCAAGGCATGCCCGATTTCGTGATAGGCAATGATCTCTTTTTCCTTGGGTGAAATCACCGCTCCCTTACGCTGGTAACCTGCAATAACGACTTCAACAGATTCTTCTAAGTCACTCTGATTCACACGCTTTCTACCATATCTTACTGCGCGGAGTGCCCCCTCATTAATAATATTTGCCAATTCCGCACCCGAAGCACCGGAGGTTGCTCGTGCAATAGCATTAAAATCAATATTGACTTCCATCTTGACCTTCTTAGCGTGAACCTTTAAAATGGCTTCACGACCAGCGAGGTCAGGTAACTCAACAGGAATTCGGCGGTCAAACCTACCCGGACGAAGCAGGGCTTTATCCAAGGATTCAGGACGGTTGGTCGCAGCGAGAATAACGACGCCTTTTTTTCCATCAAAACCATCCATTTCGGTTAGCAACTGGTTGAGGGTCTGTTCACGTTCATCGTTACCACCCATACCACCGCCACCACGTTTTTTACCGATGGTGTCAATCTCATCGATGAATACAATACAAGGTGCTTTTTCATTGGCTTGTTTAAACAAGTCCCGCACCTTTGCAGCACCCATTCCCACAAACATCTGTACAAATTCAGAGCCCGAAATGGAGAAGAAGGGAACCTTCGCTTCTCCTGCTACGGCTCTTGCCAGTAACGTTTTTCCTGTTCCTGGAGGGCCTACAAGCAGAGCCCCCTTGGGCAGACTTGCCCCAATCTCCGAATATCTGCTTGGCTCATGTAGAAAGTCAACAATCTCAGTGAGTGCCTCTTTCGCCTCATCCTGCCCAGCGACATCGGCAAAGGTCTTACCCGTCTGTGCCTGAACATAGATTTTGGCATTGCTTTTACCGAAAGTCATGGCGTTCATGCCGCCACCCATCCGTTTCTGCATCTGCCTCGAAAGTAGTTGCCCGACTCCGATAAAGAAAATCAAGGGAAGAACCCAGGTCAATAGAAAATTAATCAAAGGGGAATTCTCTCTTGGAATGACCTTAGAATATTTATTGACACCTGCGCTTTGAAGACGGTTGATTAAATCCGGATCTTCCATAGCTCCCGTAACGTATACACTTTCCTTACCTGCTTCATCTTTGGTCGTAAAACCAATCTGATTCTCTTGGATCTCCACCTCAGCGACTGAGCCATTTTTGAGTTGCGTCAAAAAGGTCCCGTAATCAACCTGTGTGACTTTTTCCTTAAGAAGGCTTGGAAAAACCAAGGCATTAAGCAAGGTCATGATGAGTATCGCTATCAAAGAATAATAAATCAAAGGCTTCTGTGGCCTTTTTTGTTCGTCCATTTAAATTTCACTCCGTTATCTTATCTGATTTAAATTCGCTCATTTCTCGAATAAAAGAACTCACGATCTCCATACTCGTGATAAAATTTCTGAACTCGTCCTCGCCCTTACTTTCCAAAAAAGCACCATATTTTTTCTCTAGGGCATCTTCTATCTTCTTAATCGTCTCCGCACCAAATTCGGTAATCGCCAGTTTAACGTACCGTTCGTCTTCAGGGGTCCGGATGCGTTTTATAAAACCTGCTACCTCTAGTTTTTTGCACATCGAAGAAGCATTCCCACTAGAAAGACCCACAATCCCTCCCAAACTTCCAACCGTTTGGGAGCATTCCTTCTTAATTTCTACTAAAATTCGGGTCTGCATTAATGTTAAACCGTGCTCCTCAACGATGGGTCGAAATGCATTGGCCATGCCTTCTGTTATCGTTCTTAGAAAGTCCCAGATTTCATTTTCGCATACCATGCTTTTCATTTTCAGCCTCCACTTTATATACAGGATAGCGTCTTTACACTATATATAGTATAGAGTATACTTTTTTTAGTCAATAGTTAAGGATGGGTTACGGGTGTTAAGATATGAAAAAATTACTTAGGCTCCTTTTTAGCAGGGTCTTTATCGTAGGACCACCTATCCTTCTCCAAGCCTTTGCCTTGGTTATGGTCATTTGGAGATTTAGTAACTACTTTGTTTATTTTTATGCGATCTGCACCTTGCTTAGTGTAGTAGCACTGCTAAGGATATTAAGTGGCAAAACCAACCCCGCGTATAAAATCGCCTGGATTGTTCCCATCTTGCTTTTCCCCATCTTTGGAGGGCTTTTCTATCTCCTATTTGGTGGTAACAGATTAAGCAAGCGAATGAAAAGAAAAATGCATGCGATTCAAGAGAAAATGATCGAGCTACTTGGGCAAAATGAAGGGGTTGTACAGGAAATTGAAGAACTGGACCGAAGTGCGGCCAATCTCTCACGCTATATTAAAAATTACTCCTTCTGTCCCGTCTACCAAAATACTGCTACGGAGTTCCTAACACCGGGCGAGCGAATGTTTGAGCGTCTCCTTGAAGAGCTAAAAAAGGCAGAGAAATTTATCTTTCTGGAATATTTTATTATTGATAAGGGAGTCATGTGGGATTCTATACTGGAGATCCTCGTCGAAAAGGTCAAGCAGGGTGTGGATGTTCGAGTGATTTATGATGATGTGGGATGCCTTCTCACACTGCCCTATGGCTATGATAAACAACTTGAAAAAACGGGAATTAAATGTTGTGTATTCAATCCCCTTATCCCTCTTCTTACGATTCGTATGAACAACCGCGACCACCGTAAGATTGCGATCATTGATGGCAAAACTGCCTTCACAGGTGGAATCAATCTCGCCGATGAGTATATTAACGCTTATGAAAGGCTAGGGCACTGGAAAGACTCAACGATCATCCTTCAGGGGGAAGCCGTTTGGAGCTTCACTGTGATGTTTCTGTCCCTGTGGAATTACCAGAGGAAAATCGATGATAACTACGAGCAATTTAGACTTCCTAATGTGCAGGCGGAAGCTTTCCCTTCTGAGGGTTATGTTCAGCCCTTTGGCGATAGTCCTTTGGATGAAGAATCAATAGGAGAAACCATCTATCTGAACCTCATCGGCAAAGCGGAGCGATATATTTATATAACTACACCTTATCTTATTCTTGACAATGAGATGATTACTGCGCTTTGCTCCGCCGCAAAGCGTAGTGTTGATGTCCGAATCGTGACTCCGCATCTGGGGGACAGATGGTTCGTCCACTCCGTGACTCGTTCAAATTATAATGTCCTTGTGGAAAGTGGCGTGAAAATCTATGAATACACTCCCGGCTTCATCCACTCAAAAACTTTTGTAGTGGATGATGAACGGGCAGTTGTCGGAACAATAAATATGGATTATCGAAGTCTGTACCTGCATTTCGAGTGTGGGGTCTGGCTTTACCGGACTCATAGTGTACCTGAGGTGAGAGAAGATTTTCTCTCGACCTTGGAACAATGCCAAGCTGTTACCGTGGAGGATTGTAGGGCTGTTAAATGGTACAAACGCTTGGGGCGTTCTATTCTACGTGTTTTTGCACCAATGATGTAATAAAAAAGATACCCGTTTGCAGTTATTAACTACAAGCGGGTATTTTAAAAGCCACAAGAAGTACGTATTTATTCACTATTGAAAATTGATGTGCACAATGATGAGAATTGCCAAGAGAATGGTCATGAAGATATGATTAAAATAGACAGATTTTAGTTCTCGAATATTTCCCGCTATTATGTTGTTATCCAGACCTGATGTAATTACCAAGCCTATCGGCACTGAAGCTAGTATGCCAGTGATTATATAATTAGCAGATATTTCATTAGCAGGCCAAAAGGACAGGGAAAGGAAATATAAACTGTGATAAACAATCAGAACAAATATCACCCAGCCAAAAGAGGTATGAAGAAATCCAAATACTTTTTGTCCTTTCTTACGCAATAACGGATCTTCCACCAGTTCATTGAATACGACTCTTATCACAGACAAGATGAGTAAAGCTGCTATAAAGAAGCAGGCTAGTCCTCCTGCTTGTCTAACAAAGTTTCTCGTAACAGCCGTTGCGACGAGGAACACTACCGATAATACAAAGGCAAACACTATCTTCTGATATGTTTTTTTAAAGCAGCGTGAAAATGATATCACCCGATCACCTCTTAATCGAATATTGGGATTTAACCGATTGCTATGGGTACCGCGCTAGCGTAGAAGAAATACCGGCCTATGATTTCTCCGACAAAGATGATAATGAAGGTCGAGTAAATAACAGTGAGCGGCAGTGTTACAGATTGCTTCTTACTGCATTTGTATAAAAAAGCTACTGTTATCAAACCACCTACTAACATAAGAAGTCCATGAAAAATAAGAGGGGAACTGTATGTATTTCCACCTGCGTTATTAGCAACAAAGAAAAGTTGGATGATTACTACGGCTAATGCGAAAAGGGAAACCTTCCATAACAGCTTTACCACATCTTGATTGATGTTTGTACCTTTAGCTGCAAAACCTACAAAAGTAACATTAGCAAACAAGCCGAGTATTATAGTCGTTGCAAAGAAACCAATGTAAGTACTACCATTGGTCCAAGCCGGAATAGGCGTAGAATGGTAAATACTTGCCATACTGAACACTGCTAATAGACCCAAAATAGTGGTAATCCAACCTAGGATGTTTCCGGTGTTAGCTTTACGATAATTCACATAAGCCGCAATCCAAAGGAATAAAAACAACCCACTAAAGACAATTTCTCGGCTTAACCATGAGGTGCCAAGATTAGCTATCGAACCAAAGGCCATCATAGGAGAGCCAAGATGGAACAGTGAGATTAGTAAAGCAACACACATAATAGGTCCTACCATTAATATGGCCGGTCGTGTAAGCTGTGAAGCAATAGCTTGATTTAATATTCCAGCTATAAGTATTCGTAAGGTAACGGCTACTAACCAAATCCCTACTGCTAATTGTGTTAAGATGGTAAAAATGATTAATGCCCATTCTCCATCAAGCATTCCATATCCTCCCTAATTTCCTGTGATTATTAATGGATAAGAGACCTCTTCTTTTGCGTAGTTTATCATAAATTTATTATTTTTCCATAGTAAAGTTATTAACATAATATTAAAGTTAGATTATTTTATCAGTCCCATAATTTTTGATTGAAATATGTTCATAGGTTAGAGATGAAAAAGATCCTGCTTTCTAGCAATGATAGAGAAAGCAGGATTTATCATAGTCTAAGGAGGACAAAATTAAACGTCAATTTTTAGGTTAATCCCACACTCGTGGCTATCATAGCGGCATAGAAGATATATCTTCCTATCAACTGACCGCAAACCAAGGCTGCACCAGCTACGTAAATAATACCTGATACAGATTTATCCCCTTTTATTCCAGCTTTCTGGATCGTTGGCCATATAAGGAGTCCAGCTCCACCTAGAATAAGTAGCCACTTTAACCCGATGACAGTACTCATTCTACTTAGTATTTCAGAGCTGGCCTGGGCCGCCATCCCATTCAGACTCAAACCAATAGCATAAGGCATAGCTACAGATGCTTGAAGGATTACAGCAGCCAAAATAATAAACCCAAAAATTCTTTTATCATCATTCTGCAGTTCCTTGAGACTGATAGCTAAGAAGATCAAGGCTCCTACGGCTATTGTGGTAGCATAAAAATCCACGAAAGTGTTCATCCCATGCCAGACGGGAACCGAGGTCATGGTATAGAGTTTTCCCATGGAGAAGACTGTGATGATTCCTACCACGCTTCCCGCCCATCTTAAAATAGTGTTAAGACTCAAATTATCCTGCTTATAGTATTGGGCTAGAGCATGCAATACGGCAATTCCCATGAAAACTCCAGCAAACAATACTTCTCTGCTTAACCAAGAGCTTCCAAAATTCGCAAGAGAATTCAAGGCAGATAGGGGCTGTCCTAGATGCGCTAAAGAAGCAACAACACCAATGACACTTAAGACAGCTGACGCTATCGCCGCCCTACTAAATTGCTTGTCTTTGTAGAGCTGCTTTCCAAGGGTGATGAACAGCATAACCCCAATGGCAGTCTGCATGCAAAATGAAAATATCAATAAAGCAGTTTCGCCCATGATTAAACCTCCTTGTACCGAAAATCTTTTTGAAGAGCCACAGGTTTGGCTTTGATAGCTAATGTAGGGTTGGTAACTGAGGATTTGGGGAGTATCGGAAGATCACGGGTAATGTCGTTACCGTGTTTAGCTTTTAATTCATCGATATCGCCCCATTCTAGAGCGCGCATGGGACAGGCCTCAACGCAAACAGGGTTTCCCCCTTTATCTCGCAAATCCTTACACCCATCACATTTTCTTACTTTACCCAATTCTATAATGAATTGAGGAACACCATAGGGGCAAGCCCATGTGCAATAACGACAGCCTATACACTTGGTTAAATCAGGTTGAACTGTGCCATCAACCTCATCGACATGCATCGCCCCTGTAGGACATCCTTCCACACATTTAGGGTGTTCACAATGATTACAGCTGCTGGAATAGTGGTACACACCTGGTGTAGGATATACACCGGTTTCATATGTTCTTGCTTGTCTAAATATAGTCCCTACTTTCAAATCGTTTTTGTCTTTACAAGCAATCTGACAAGTACGGCAACCTATACATGAAGTCATATCAAAATAAAATCCTTTACGTCCCACTTTTGCTCACTCTCCTCTCTACTAAACAATTCTTTGCGGTTTTTTAACATCTGGGGTTAATGGTGCATCAGAGTATTTTTCAATCTTAACTACGCAGCTATTCCAGCCTGAAACCCCCTGACCCGACGTTAACGGGCCATTAAGAATGTTATCAGCGCCACCCGTATCAATACCTTTCTTTTCATCCATATCTACCCATGAGCCGTGAGGTAATCCGACGACACCCGGCATAAAACGTTCGGTTACTAGTGCTGTACGCAAAGTCTTACCATGCTGACTTGTTAATAAGACGGTATTGCCATCTTTAATGCCTAATTCTGTAGCATCTTTTACACTAATGAACACAGGATTTGGCCAGGTTTCTCTAAGCCACTGAACATTATCAAAAACAGAATGAGAACGACGCAAATAATGTGGGTTGATCACTTGATATGGGTAGTCGCCCTTTACCTTCCCTTTCCACTCTTTAAAGGTCTCTTCATAGCCTTCCACGGACGGAATATAGGTAGGGATTGCTTTGATCTTGCTATAACCCATATTATTTATTGTGTTTGCTAGTACTTGAGAATATATCTCCATCTTGCCACTGGCAGAGTTTTTTTGTGGTTTCGCTACAGGGTCATCTCTAAAAGCTTTGAATGCAATAAAGCCGTAATTATCGCCGACTTTTCTTTCAATTTGGTAGATACCTTTTTCCTTAAATTCTTTCAAACCAATACGACCTTGTTGAGGTTTACCCTTGACCTTCCACTCGGCAATATCTGCTTCGGTAATCGTAACCAAAGGTTCTTTTGTGACCCCATCTTCGTTAGTTGTTGTCGCACCCGCGATTTGATTGAAAAATTGTTGTTTATAGTCTATAGGAAATGCCTTTGTTGGATCTACACCAAGACGTTTTGCCAATTCCACAGCAATCCATTGGTCATCATGACATTCATACATAGGCTCCGTAATTTGAGAAGCCATAATTAAAATTTCCCGATTGCCCGTTAGGAGCCCTCCAAGTTTTTCCCACTCAGTGGTCACTGGAAGCACAAAGTCAGCATATTTGGAGTTAGTAGTCAAAAATTGAGAATGACTAACTACTAAATCGACCTTACGGTGAGCTTCGATTCCTTTGGTCATACCCGCCCTAGTCTGCAGTTTTCCACTTAACTCGTGATAAATCATGCGAATATCAATATTTCTCATTTCGCCTTTTAGGTATTTTTGTTGACCGGTGTAATTGTATTTACCATCCACTATGGCTTTCCACATTTCTGTATCATTAAAGCTATCATCGACCGGATTTTTCACCGCGGGTAAACCATTAGAACCCGGTGCCACCAACATTGCTCCACCATTACTTGCTCGGGTATGGCAACTAAGCCCACACATATGACCAGATTTCCCCATATGGCCAGTCATTGCTCCGATAGTCATAAATAATTGTGGCAAATTATCTGTATTATGCGTTCTAGCGGATGACCAGCTCATTAAAATAGCGACTTTCTTATTCTTATTCATCGCTCTTGCTAGATAACGGATACGATTCGGCTCAACACCGCAAACTTCAGATGCCCATTCAGCGGTTTTGGGAATACCATCATAAGTTCCCAAAACATAGTCTTTGAAATTATCTTTGGGATCACTTCCTTCTGGCATAGTGTCCGCGTCGAAGCCAATCGTATTCTTCTTTAGAAACTCCCAGTCAATCAAAGGATTAGTAATTGGATGATCTTCCTTCAATAAAGTATGAGCAACTCCTAGAAGAAGAGCTGTATCTGTAACAGGACGACAAGGAATCCATTCTGCCTCCAATAATGCGTAAGTATCGTTAAAATAAGGATCGACAGCAATGAATTCTGCACCTGCTTTCTTCACCTGCTTAAAATTATACGCAGGATTCCCTGCCGAACTCCAAGCCGGGTTCATCCCGAACATAATGACTGTATCGCAGTTGCGCATATCCAATCTATCATTGATACCAGAGTTAGGCTCTGGACTATATCCAATTACATCTGGAGTATAGGTCCAATTCCCGCGTGACGTTGTGCCCCAATGGGAAACACTTCCACCATATAATGATAAGACCTTAGAAACGTTGGCGGGATCAGCAAATAATGCCCGATTCCCATGTTCGGCTTTGATTCGTTTGATTTCACTACTAATGGCATCTAACGCCTCATCCCAAGAAATTCTTACCCATTCATCTTTTCCACGAAGCTCTTTCTTCCCGCCACCCGGCTCCCAGTTTTTTCTTCTCATAGGGTACTTCAAACGGTCAGCTCCAAAAACCTGTTGGCGCTGAGAACGTCCACGGATACAAGCCCTTTGTTGTGGATAATCAGGACTATCCGGGTGGGTATCATCAGTTTTCTGACGAACAACAACACCGTCTACTACTAAAGCCTTGTTGAGGCAGCGTCCACCACAGTTATGCCAACAAGCCGCAGTAACCCAGGTTCCTTCCGGATTAGCCACTTTACCGGCGTTCGCTGTCGTTAATGTGTTCCCACACCCCACTAATGATAAACTTGCCGCAGCAGCTGTGCTTGCTTTAATAAATTTTCTTCGGCTAAGGTTCAAATCATTAAATTTGTCAATGAATTTGGCCATACAGTCATTACCTCCTTAAAAGATGTAGGATAAAGATTCTAGAAGTATAAGGATTCACATTCACATAATAGGACCTGCGTTCCCTCCCTTTCGACAATATGTCGTCTCTAAAAATATAAATCCCTTTATTGTGTAGTTTAGCACAAAGATATTAATGACTCCTAACGAGATATTAACAAAATATTAATATTTTGTTATTTTTACTTTCTCGGGGTTTCCCAATGAGTACTTTCAAGAGTTAGAAATAGAAAGAGCCCTACTTTCTAGAAATATCCTAGAAAGCAGGGTTAATGATGAAGGAGGAGAATTTAGAGCAAGACAATAAGTTCATCGAGAGCGGCGGCATCTATTTTCAAGACCTGCTCCGTTAATGCTGCCATCTGCGGATAAAGATAATGCGTTTTTGAGGCTTGAATCTGTTCAGCAAAGTCACCGATCCAAACCAGCAAGTGTTCCTCTAAGAAAGCCTTGTGATCGGACAATACTCTCTTCACTTCTTCGGTATCCCCTTCCTCGAAGAGTTCTTGCGCCATCTTTGCCAGATGTGCCATGAAGTCCAACTCCAAAGCAATATGGTCATCTGCCTCATGCGGATAATTCGCTGGGAGGAATTGATATTCCAGATAAGCGCGCCGCACCCTTAAGGTGCTTTCCTGGAAGATCGCCCTCTCCTCATTTAAATAGACAGATTCCCAAGGGGGAGCGGGCAACTTATTCGGACCTAGCATTAAATAAGTGTATTCACTTTTTAACTTATCGATCCTACCTTCGGCTTCAGTGGAAATACCTTGCTTCAATTCCGACAATACAGCCAAATAATCGTCAAACTTAACTTCATCCTCATCCACTAATAATTTCAAGGCTTCTTGTGTATGTTCACTTACAGCAATTTCAATTAATTCAAAGCTCGGTTCATGCCCAAAAATATGCTGTAATAATTCATAGAGGTAATGACGATTGGCGAGGAATATGGCAATACCATCGTTTTGTGTAGTCATCTAATGAACCACCTTTACACTATAATGAAAAAACAAGCTGTAATTAGTTTAACCCGACCTGGGTAACAATCATGATTGCATAAAAGAGATAGCGTCCAACACACTGACCTATGAAAATAAGCGCCGCGGCACCTAATACCCCTGCGACTCTCTTTTCATCCTCCTTGGTCGGAAAAAGCAGTAAGCCTGCACCTGTAAGGATAAATGCCCATTTCACAATCAGGGCCAAACCCATACTGCTAAGAATGGAAAGACTACGTTGAGCCGCCAAGCTATTACTCGCTCCCATATCGATATAATAAGGTATCATAGCAGCTACTTGCACCACAACAGCTATAGCAACACCAATAGCAACAATCTTTCGAATTTGTGAGGATTCCTTCTTGTTTAAGGCGAGAAAGAGCACTGCTCCCATAGAAATGGCGGCAGCATAAAACTCTACAAAGATTGCGCTACTCTGCCAGGCAGGAACGCTAGCAGAATTATAGATGGCTGCCATAGCATACACGTTTACCAAACCGATAACCGCGGCGATAGGAATCAAAGCATTTATAGCGCCTTTTGCCGTAGGTTTTATTAAAATCAACAAAGCTGCGACAACAGTTACCCCGACAAAAGCTCCAGTAAACCAGATTTCACGACTAAGCCAAGAGCTGCCAAATCTCAAGAGAGCATTGGCTGCATGTAGCGGTTGCCCCAAGTGCACAAGGGATGAGACGAGTCCGACAATCGCCAAGCCCGCAGCGGTGATAACCGCGGATTTAAAAACACTATCTTTACTCTTAAGGTTGCCTATTGCAGCAAATACCATAATCCCAATGGCCGCCTGCACACAGACAGAAAATAGTGTTAAAGCCATAAATTCCATTGATCACACCCCCAATTCTTTAAACTTGGGATCCAGGGAGCACGCTTTAGGGTTGACCAATAAGGAGGGTTTAGTGAGATTGGCAGGCGGTAAAACAGGTATTTGATTTATTAGCCCAGGCCCATATTCGGCTTTCAACTTATCCAAATCCCCAAATTTTATGCAACGCATGACGCAGGCATCGACGCAGACAGGGTTCTCCCCTGCTTCGCGCAAGCTCTTGCAGGAATCACATTTGCCAACCTTGCCCAGTGCCTTTATATATTGGGGAGCATTATAGGGGCAGTTCCAGACGCAGTACTGACAACCAATGCACAAATTGACGTTATGCTGGACAGTGCCATCCTCAGCAATATGCATGGCTCCCGTAGGACAGCCTTTTACACATTTAGGCTCTTCACAATGATTGCATGTACCCGAATAATTAAATCCTTGGGGATTAGGATATACACCTGTTTGAAAGGTCTTAACCTTACGGAAAATAGCCCCTACGCCCAAACGATTCCTATCCTTGCAGGCTACCTGGCAGGCCCGGCAACCGATACACATATTTGAATCAAAATAAAACCCTAATCTTGACATTCCTATTCACTCCCCTTCCTAACCCAAATTCAGGATTCGCTGAGGTTTCTGGACGTCGGGAATAAGCGGCCTACCATCATATTTTTTAAAGTTACAATTATAATTATTGTACCCAGTAACGCCCATACCACTGCTGGCTGGACCGCAAAGAACATTATCAGCTCCACCGCGGTCGATACCTGTTGTCTCATCTAAATCAATCCACGAACCATGAGGAACTGCAACACAACCCGGCATCAATCCTTCGCTGAGGCTGGCGGCGCGTAATATTTTCCCATAAGCGTTCCAAATAAGAACGGTATCCCCATCTTTAATTCCCTTCTCAGCAGCATCAGATGCATTAAGGAAGACTGGATTCGGCCAGGTTTCTCTAAGCCAAGGAAGATTATCTAAAGTGGTATGCGAACGACGCAGATAATGGGGATTGTAAACCAGGTAGGGATACTCTCCCTTAACTTTGTTTTTCCAATCGCTAAACGTCGATTCATAACCTTCAACTGGCACAGTGTAATTAGGATAAGGCTTAAAGTCAGCAGGACCGTATCCAAAGGCATTAAGTGTATCAGCCTTCCAATCATTATAGATTTCTAATTTGCCGCTAGCCGAAGGGAGTGGATTTTTCTCTGGGTCTTTAACAAAATTTTGATAACCAATAAAGGTATATTGATCTCCTTCAGAACGTTTAATCTGATAAACGCCCCTGCCAAGGAACTCCTTCAAGGCAATTCTGCCTTGCTGCGGCGTACCTTTAACACCCCATTCGCTAATATCCCCAGATGTAATGGTTACCAACTTTTCAAAGGTTTTTGCATCATCAGCGATAACCTTGCAACCTGCTATCTGGTTAAAGAACTGCTGCTTTTCATCAAAGGGGAATATTTCATTGGTGTTAAGGCCCAAACGCTTGGCCAGCTCAATCGCAATCCATTGGTCTGTCTTGGACTCATAAAGTGGCTCGGTAACCTGCGAATAAACAATCAGCATCTCCTTGTTGCCGGTCATAAAACCTCCGATATTCTCCCATTGGGTGGTCACCGGAAGAACGATATCGGAATACAAGGCTTCCGTTTTTAAAAACTGGGCATGAGTCACAACAAAATCAACCTTGCGAT
This sequence comes from Desulfitobacterium elongatum, assembly GCF_055378975.1. Taxonomy (NCBI): domain Bacteria; kingdom Bacillati; phylum Bacillota; class Clostridia; order Eubacteriales; family Desulfitobacteriaceae; genus Desulfitobacterium; species Desulfitobacterium elongatum. The sequence goes on from NZ_AP038772.1 coordinate 3,881,612, forward strand.
GCGCCTCAATGCCTTTTAGCAAATTCGGGCTGGCCTGCAGGCGAGCAGCGCTTTCGTGATAAATAAGTCGAGTATCAATCGTCTGAATATCCTTAGGTAGAAAGAGATTCCCATAAAAATTACCCGTAGAATTAAATTTCCCTTCAAGAATTGATGTCCACATGTTCGGACCATTGACACAATCCGTAATTGGATTTGCTATAGCTGGAAGGCCGTTACTGCCTGGAGTGACTAAAGCGGGACCACCATTAGCAGCATTTGCATGGTAAGTAGATCCTGTAGCATGACCTGACTTACCCATATGTCCGCCCATTGCACCCACAGTCATGAAAAGTTGGGGGAAATTCTCAGCGTTCTTATTTCTTGCAGCAGCATAGCTGTGTAAAATAGATACCTTATTATTCTTACGCATTTCTCGAGCATACCAAAGAATATCTTCTACCGGAGTGCCACAGATCTCCATAGCCCATTCAGGCGTTTTTGGCTGCCCGTCATATTTACCGAGAACATAATCCTTGAAATTCTCATTAAGCTTTGCTCCTTTAGGCATATGTTCGGCGTCAAAGCCCACAGTACAGCGATTAAGAAAATCCCAGTCGATAATCGGATTTTTTATGGAATCGTCCTCAACGATCATCGTATGAGCGACGCCAAGGAGAAAAGCTGTATCTGTGCCGGGTCGAACTCGTATCCATTTCGCTTCATAAACCGCTGCACTAGCATTATAAGAGGGACCGACAAAGACAAATTTGCTCCCGGCCGCCTTTGCTTGCCAGAAATGCCAAGAGGGACTGCCTCCAGATGCCCAGGCGGGATTGCAACCGTATAGAACAATCGTATCCGAATTCTTAAGGTCGAAGCGGTCATTGGCATTACCTAAATCTTGAGTGGGTAGACCAAGTTTTTTTGTATCTAGGCAATACGTTCCAAAAGATGTAGTATCCGAGATACTAATATATCCACCATATTTAGCCAAAACCTTGAGTGCCCCATCCCCTCCTCTACATAAGACAGAGCGTGGACCATAGGTTCCATAGATCCTCTTGAGTTCTGCAGCAACATAATCAAGTGCCTCGTCCCAAGAAATGCGCACCCATTCGTCCTTGCCACGTAAGGATTTATCTCCTCCGCCAGGCTCCCAGTGTTTACGCTTCATCGGGTATTTGAGGCGGTCAGCACCAAAGCATTGCTGCTGCTGGGCACGCCCACGAACGCAAGCACGCTGCTGTGGATATGCCGGACTATCGGGATGGGTATCATCCGTTTTTTGCCTTACGACTACGCCTCCCTTTACTAATGCTTTATTGACACAACGGCCACCGCAGTTATGCCAACAGGCAGCCGTTATCCATTTCCCTTCTCCGTTAACAGCTGCTGTGTCATAATCCGCCCCCGCCATAGTTAGCACATTTCCACAACCCACGAGAGATAAACTAGCTGCCGCTGCCGAGCTAGCCATTATAAAACTTCTTCGACTGAGGTTTATATTATTAATCGTTTTTATGAAATTAGTCATATGGATTAATTAACCTCCTTCATCTTTCTAGAAGCAAAAAGATTCACATGCAATGACTCTTCTTTCCCTCCTTTTCCAAAAGATTAAAATTTTTTCAATCCTTGTGTAGTTTATCACAAAGATATTAATACTTTATAACGAGTTATTAACAAAATATTATTATTCTATTAATATCATACCTTAACATGGGTGCCCCTCACTCAATATATTATGCCGGTGTATTATCCCCGGGAAATTTGTCGATTTGAAGCCTTACAAAATACTAAAGAATATGATAAACTTTTTTCAGAATTCAATATGAACGCTCTTGCTTATGAAAATAAGTACAAGTGCAAGAAGGTGTTGTGTTATGAAAGGCTCAGGAGAAGAAATAAAAATCACCGACAATTTAACCTTTCGTTTTATGCTAGCGACTGCTATGGTGATAATCACGGTAATGGGTATTAAGTATTTCTGGGATTTTAATGAAGAGAAGAAACAAGCAGTACAGGCGATGATAGAGAAGGCCCAGATAATCACTGAACAACAGAAAGCCTTATGGGAATTCATGGCGATTAACCAACATAAGATTAATTATAGTTTCGATGGACAATTAGAGTATAAGTTTTTAAGTTGTTCTACTGTGGCCATGGGTGTTGGAGCAATGCTAGCTACCCAGACCGAATACACGATAAAACCAACTAAGATTGATTATAGGAATATCCTAAACGCTCCCGATGATTTTGAAAAAGGAGGTATTACTCTATTTAACGAAAACCCCTCCACGACGGAATATTGGTCTGTTGATAAGGTGAATGGAGTTCAAGTTTTCCGCTATATGACCCCTTTAAAGATTGATAAAAATTGCCTGGACTGTCACGGCCAACCAAAAGGAGAAATTGATATCTCAGGATTTGCCAAAGAGGGTATGAAAATCGGAGATTTTGCTGGAGCACTTTCTTTGACAATGCCCATGGATATCTATTTTAACAATATTAGGGACAATCAATTAAGCAATGGATTTTTTTCTATTATCCTCATTTTAGTTTGTGTCATTTGTATTTATTTCTTAGTGACGAGTATGGTGACCAGTTCTCTTAAAGGACTGGAACACGCTGTAGCTCAGGTTGGCGCAGGTAAATGGAATGTGAACCTAAGTCATTTGAAGGCCAAGGGTGAAGTAAAGAGACTAACCAAGCATTTTCAGAATATGACAGAGCAGTTGAAGGATTTATATAGTAATCTAGAATCAAAGGTTGAACAAAGAACCAACGAGCTGGAAAAAGCTAACTTGATTTTGCAAAGCCACCAACAAGAGTTAGAGCAAATGAATCATAGATTGAAAGAAGCCAATATTTATAAATCTGAATTTCTCGCTGTTATGAGCCATGAGTTGAGAACACCACTTACATCAATTATTGCCTTTACCGAGTTTATGCTAATCGATATTCCCCAGGATGATAAAGAACAACAGCATAATCTGAAAGAAGTACTACTGAACAGCCAGATCTTATTAAGGCTCATCAATAACATCTTGGACTTGGCCAAAATCGAAGCAGGGAAAGACCGGCTTACCTTAGATGTAGTGGACATGAACGACATTGTGGCTTCAGTTGAGAGCGTCATTGCACCTTTGGCCAGAAACAAAGGTTTAGCATTCCAGGTCCAGGTCACTCCTGAGGTTCCATTAACCAAGGCCGATCCAGAGAAGATACGGAGAGTCGTTGAGAACTTGGCCGGAAATGCAGTGAAGTTCACCGAAAAAGGGGGAAAAGTTGAGATTCTCGTTCAATTTGATGCTAGGGCAAAGGAAATAATAATTTTAGTAAACGATAATGGAATAGGGATTAAAGAGGAATACCAGAAATATATTTTCGAGAAATTTACTCAAGCCGATAGTTCTTCTTCGCGAAAATATGGAGGAACAGGGCTAGGGCTATCCTTAGCCAAAGAGTTAGTAGAGCTTCATAAAGGGTGGATCAGAGTAGAAAGTAGAAGTGGTGGAGGAAGCACCTTTATAGTAGGTCTTCCTGTCCTAGATATAGAATAATGAGAAAAGAGGGTGAAATATGAAAGAACGTTTAAAAGTGATGTTGGTTGATGATGAAGTAAGTATACGTAAAATAGTAGAACTTCTTGTTCAAAAAGAGGGATATGACTTTTGTTATGCTCCAGATGGCGAAAAGGCTTTACAGATGTTTTGTCCTGAAAATCCAGACCTAATCATTCTCGATGTCATGCTTCCAGAAATAGACGGATTTGAAGTTTGCCGAAGAATTCGGCAAACAAGTAATGTTCCCATTATTTTACTCTCGGCTAAAGGTGATATTGTCGATAAGAGTGTAGGCTTTAATATGGGCGCAGATGATTATATAACTAAGCCATTCAGTCCCGTAGAGGTGGCTTTACGGATGAAGGCAATATTTCGTAGAGCTGATCTAAAGAAAGAAGCAGAAATTTCTCCTGAGAATAAAGATCGCATCGTGGTTAAGGAATTAGAAATTAACAATAAAAGCTTTGAAGTCTATGTCCGAGGACAAAAGGTAGATTTGACCTCAAAAGAATTCGAACTTCTATCCTTTATGGCAAACCATCCAGGACAGGTGTTTACGAGAAAGCAACTTTTCGATAATCTGTGGGGAGAAAAGTATTTAGGAGATTCGGGAACCATTACTGTTTTTATAAGAAAAGTCCGAGAAAAGATTGAGTTAGACCCAGCCCATCCTGAGTATGTACTTACCGTATGGGGCGTAGGCTACAAATTTTGCTGCTAGGAAAAGACCCGTTTGCATCATAAACTGCAAACGGGTCTTTCCTTTGAGCCTAGCTTAAATAGGGCATTAACCATCTTACTTATTTCACCGAGCTTCTCAAGCTCAAACGCTGCGTAGACTTCTTCCTGACATACTCGGTTAATTCCGTCGTCATCTCATAATAGTTAAACGGAGTAATAAGATAGATTCCATTGAACCGTTTCATTGCCTGATCGAGGAGTTTCTTGCTCATGGCAATCCCTTCAATCCTAGCTTCCTCCCCTTTGAGCCCATGCATACGTCTCAAGGCTTCGTTAGAGAGGCTTATCCCTGGAACTTCATTATGAAGAAACTCTGCATTGCGTTGACTGGTCAGTGGCATGACCCCTATGAATATTGGGATAGGAATATACTTTGTTCCCTCATGGATTTGTTCAAGAATTTCTTCATCATAGATTGGCTGAGTCATGACGAAGTCTGCTCCCGCCTCAACTTTGCGTTCAAGGCGCTTAATGGCAGCATCAAAATTTCGTACATAGGGATTAAAGGCCGTACCCACTGTAAAATTCGCTTTGTTGTCAAGCGGCTGACCCGAAAAAGAGATTCCTTCATTTAATTGTTTGGTCATCCGGATGAGATCAAAAGAGCTCACGTCAAAAACTGAACTGGCACCCGGTAAATCACCAAATCGAGAAGGATCACCGGTGATGACGAGAATCTGATCAATCCCCAAGGCGTGAAGTCCCATAAGGTGAGATTGTTGACCAATCAGATTACGGTCACGGCACGCCACATGAAGGAGCGGCTCAATACCGTAGCGTTCTTTCATCAGTGCTCCCAAGGCCATATTGCTCATCCGGACGTTCGCAAGAGAATTGTCTGCCAAAGTAACTGCTGCTGCACCTGCTTGATAAAGAGCCTGACATCCGCGAAAGAAATCTTCCGTTTCCAAGTCTTTTGGGGGATCGAGCTCTACGATCACTGTAGGCCCTTCCCTGCCTTGATCGAGGATTGTCTTTTCAGGAGAAACCCCTCTTTCGATTGGGTTTGCCCTACAAGCAAATGCCTGCATTGTCTTTTGATTTTGCCTCTTACTCTGCCCTTGCCCGCCTTGATCCGGATTTCTTCCTTTGGATGTTTCTTGGCTTGATTCGATTGGGTTCACCCGCGGTACCGGAGAAAGCGCTTTCCAAGCGTCTGTTATGGCCCGAATATGCTCGGGTGTAGTTCCACAACATCCCCCAATAATTCGAACTCCCTGCTCCCGTATGCGGAGTGCATATTCGGCAAAGTATTCTGGAGAAGACTTATAGGAAAGCTTCCCATCTAGAAGTCCTAACCTTCCAGCATTCGGGAAGATCGAAATTATAGCATTTTCCGGAGTAAAACTTTGCTCCAGTGTCCTTAGCATCTCGGCAGGACCTAAACGACAATTTAAGCCAATGACATCGGCCCCTACCTTATGCAGCAACTTAAAAGCCTCACTTACTGAATAGCCGTCCCGAGTTCTTCCTACCTGCAATGTAGCAAGTTGAGCAAAAACTGGTTGTCGGGTTAAATTTCGGACAATTTGCAAGGCAAAAAGAAGTTCCTCCAAGTCTTGAAAGGTTTCAAGGATAACCCCATCGACCTTCCCCTCAAGCAAGGCAATTGTTTGCTCTTCATATTGACTCTGGTAAAGAGCAAGTCGTTCCGTCCGGATCCTCCCGGCAACAATCGAGCCAATGCTACCTAAGACATACGCCTTATTCCCTGCAGCCTCTCGGCTTATTTCCACCCCCGCCCGGATGATTTCCCCCACTTTATCTTCAAAGCCATATCGTTTCAAGGCTTCCCGATTAACCCCTAAGGTATTGGTCTCTATCAAACGAGCTCCGGCTTGAATGTACGCCTCATGAACCGAACGAATCAGTCCTGGATTTGTTAAATTTAATTCTTCATAGCAAGTTCCCACTGGAACCCCTAACTGGTAGAGAAGCGTCGCCATGGCTCCGTCAGCTACGATTAAGTTTTCTTGTAGAAAACGTCTAAATTCTTCTTCTCGTGTCATGATCTCACCCTCTAAAATTAGGAAAGATGTATTCTCGTAACACTACATCTTTCCCTTACTTTGTTCCATAATACTACCTTGTCAATACGCTACATGTTCATATGAATGTCGTCTTGATGAATATCTAGTTCCTTTAGATTACACTAAAATAGCGTGCCTCCGGATGAGCAAATACAAGTGCCGTCACAGACGCCTCCGGATCCATCATATATCCTTCAGTGAGTTCAATTCCGATCTCTTCCGGATGAATAAGTCTGAAGATTTTCTTTTGATCTTCGATATTGGGGCAGGCTGGGTAACCTAACGAAAAACGCATTCCCTGGTATCGAGCAGCCAAGCGTTCCTTCATCCTCATATCTAAAGAGTCTGGGATTCCCCAGGCATCCCGCATCAGGTGATGAAGTCTTTCAGCGAATCCCTCAGCACTCTCTAAGGCTAAAGCTTGGAGGACATAAGATCTCAGATAATCTCCCTTCTCCTTAAGCTCAGCTGCCTTCTCTCTAACTCCTAGTCCTGCCGTCACTGCGAACACTCCTATATAATCCATCTCTCCACTCTCTACTGGACGTAGAAAGTCGCTGAGACATAGATAAGGTTCTTTAACTTGTCGTGGAAAGCTAAATCTCTCGATAACTGTCAAGGATTCCTTGGGATCATAAACTAATACATCATCGCCCTCAGCCTGTGCAGGGAAAAACTGATAGATCCCCTGAGGCTTAATCCAGCCCTTTCCCTTGGCTTCCTCTAGGGTTTGCTCCACAATCCGATAGACTTCTAGTGCTTGATTATCTCCCTCTTTCAAGCGCTCTTCCACATTTCCCTTTAGACCTAAGTGCTTGCCTAAGAGTAATTTAAGGTTAAGATAGGGCTGAATATAGCTTAACGGGTAATTCTTGAAGACATGACGCTCACAATTAGGTGGAATCATCGGTGTATAGTTCCATTGATTTCTACTCTTCATTTCTCATACCTTCTTACCCAAATGCCGATTTACCAATTCTAGTCCATGCATTGCATCTCTAGCATAGAGCACTAGACCTTCATATTCAGGAGCAATCCTATTTTCGGTAAAACGAGCGGATAAGGCGGCGCCTCCTACAAGAAGGGGGATGTGTATCCCCGCCGTACGGAGATCCTGTGCTGTCACAGCCATTTGCTGGGCAGATTTCACTAATAGACCCGATAGACCGATTGCATCCGGCTTTTCCCTCTTACAAGCCTCGATGATTTGTTCAGGAGAAACTTTAATTCCCAAGTTAATAATCTCATATCCGTTATTGGAGAGAATAATTTCAAGTAGATTTTTCCCGATATCATGGACATCCCCTTTAACGGTAGCCAACAGGATCTTCCCCTTCAATGCTCCCTCGTTCTTTCCAAGATGAGGTTCTAAATAGTCTACTGCAGCTCTCATGACTTCGGCACTCTGCAAGACTTCTGCAACGATAAGCTGATTTCCGTTAAAAAGCTTTCCGACCTCATCCATTCCGGCCATTAAAGGCCCATTTATGAGCTCAAGTGCAGAATATAGTTTAAGTCCTTCTTCTAAATCAGAGATTAAGCCGTCCTTCGACCCTTCGACGATATATTGAGCTAAACGTTCTTCTACAGATAGAATCTTACCCGGATCCTTAGACGTCACACTATTTTTATTCCGATAGAACTCAGCAAAACGTGCAACACTTTCATCATTCGTATTAAATAAAAGTTCTTCGGAAAGTTGTCGTTCGGTTTCAGGGATGGACGCATACCGCTGAAGCTTCTCCGCATTCACGAGGGCATAATCCAAGCCTGCCTTTGTCGCATGATACAAAAAGACGGCATTCAAGACTTCCCTCCCGGCTGCTGGTAAGCCAAAGGAAACATTGCTAACTCCTAGAATAGTTTTGCACTCAGGGAACTCCTGCTTAATGAGCCGAATTCCTTCAATCGTCTCTTTAGCCGAACCCAGGTAGGTTTCGTCTCCTGTCGCAACAGGGAAGGTAAGTGTGTCAAAAATGATATCTTGTGTTGAGGCACCATATTCGGTCATCAATCCATAAACCCTTTTGGCAATCTCTAGCTTTCTTTCTCGGGTTAGGGCCATCCCTTTTTCATCAATCGTCCCGACAACGATAGCAGCCCCGTATCTTTTCAGAAGAGGAATAACTTCCTCGAATCGCGTTAACCCATCCTCCAGGTTAATGGAGTTAATCAGCGTTTTTCCTTGTGAGAATTTAAGTCCTAGTTCCATGACCTTCGGGTCTGTTGAGTCAATCATGAGAGGAGCCTTAACCTTTTTTACAACATAGGGTAAAAACTCGCACATATCTGTGTATTCGTCTCGATCCGGGTTCGCCAAACAAACATCGATGACTTGGGCTCCTTTCTTGGCTTGTGCTCGAGCAATCTCAGAAGCTTCATCATAGCGACCTTCCGCAATCAGATCTCGAAACTTCTTCGAACCAATGACGTTTGTCCGTTCACCCACGATAAGCGGACGATTCTCCTCTTCGACATAGACGGGTTCAAGCCCAGATACAGCACTCACCGTCCGCTGTGAAAGTGGACGAGGAGCATAATCCTTAAGCACCGCAGCCATGGCCCGGACATGTTCGGGGGTCGTTCCACAGCAACCTCCAGCCACATTGAGCCAGCCGCGCTCCGCGAAGCCAGCCATTTTCCGAGCAAGCCCTTCCGGTTCTTCATGATAATGCCCATCTTCATCCGGCAACCCGGCGTTAGGATAGCAGCTTACCCCACAGCTTGCTAATTGAGAAAGCGAACGGATGTGGTCACGCATAAATTCTGCTCCAGTTGCGCAATTAAGACCCACAGTAATCGGATCCAGATGTTCAATAGAAATATAGAAGGCTTCAATATTTTGTCCTGCAAGAGTCGTCCCCATAGGTTCGATCGTTCCCGAAATCATAATCGGAATTTTATGACCCAAGTCAGAAAAAGCCTTTTGAATTCCAACTCCGGCCGCTTTTACATTAAGTGTATCCTGGGCCGTCTCGACAATGAGGACATCCACTCCACCCTCAATCAAGGCTTTCGCCTGACGGCAATAGGCCTCACTTAAACCATCAAACGTTACTCCAGCGGTCAAGGATAGGCTCTTCGTCGTTGGACCCATAGAACCAGCGACAAAGCGTGGCTTTTCCGACGTCGAATAGGAATCAGCTACTTCTCTAGCTAGTTTTGCAGCAACTCGATTAAGTTCACTATCTTTTTCTTCCAAGGCATAATCCGCGAGAACCACGGTCGTTGCCCCGAACGTATTTGTCTCGATAATATCCGCGCCCGCTTCGAGGTACTCTTCATGGATTGAGCGGATGAGCTCAGGGCGGTTAAGATTCAAGATTTCATTACAGCCTTCGTATTCATCTCCCCCGAAATCCTTCGCGGTTAGGTTCGCTCTCTGAAGCATGGTTCCCATCGCTCCATCGAGAATGAGTATTCTCTTTTCTAGTTCCTTTTCAAATAAAGATTTCATCTCATTCTTCCTCTCCATATACAAACTTGCAAAGTGCAGCTAAGCACTGTAGATAATATGTAGAATTGCAAAAGCCTCTTCCACAACAGAAGAGGCTCACAAAATCGTTTGTAATCCTCTTATCTGCCAGAAGTAACCTTCTGCAGGAATTAGCACCATACTTAAATTCTCTCAATTTAAAAGAATTTATGCTGGTTGCCGGGTTTCATCGGGCCAGTCCCTCCACCACTCCGGATAAGAGTTTTATTGAGTTAGTATCTCGAATAAAAAGTTAAACTCATAATAACAGTTCCAAAACAGTCTGTCAATAGTACAATTCTGTACTATATCACTTCTCCGACTGGGCACACCCTCCTGCTCCTTGATTCCACTCAGAGTTATCACAAGGAAATCCAGTGTTCCCAATGTGACATTCCCGAATCGGTGAAAAATCAACTATGAAATCAAAGGGGATAAGTTGCTTACCTTGTAAACTTGATACAACGACATAAAAAGAGACCGACATGGTCTCCCTTCTAATTTCCCTTTAAAATTGCACACTTACCTTTGTCCCTTTCGGGCTTGAACGAATATCAAGGGTTGCTTTATGCCTTGCAGCAATACTATAACAAATGGCCAGGCCCAAACCCGTCCCATTATCCTTTGTTGTAAAAAACGGAGTTCCAATTTTCTCTCTAATCTCACTAGGGATACCACACCCTTGGTCTTCGACCATCAGAACAACTCTTCCATGCTTTAAATAGGTAGAAATCGTAAGGACTCCATCGGCCGACATGGCTTCTAAGCCATTACGAGTAAGATTCAAAATAAGCTGGCGAAGTTCTTTCTCATCTACGTAAGAATCCGGGATATTTCCTAGCCTGATATTTACACGTTTATCTTCCATATTTGCGTGTGCATAAATGAGTGGGTAAAGAACATTGATAATCGTGTTAATATTAACTACCTTGAAATCTACGATGCGATCTCGGCTAAGTGACAAGAATTCAGAAATGATTTGATTCGCCCGATCCAGCTCCTCTATCATGAGTTGGAAGGTTTCTCTATACATAAAATTCTCCGCTTTGGCTGAAAAAACCTGCAGATACCCTCGAACTGTCGTCATAGGGTTTCGTATCTCATGTCCTATTCCCGCTGCCATTTCGCCAATTAAATTAAGCCTTTCGAGTCGTGCCATCTCCCGCTCTATATGTTTCTTCTCAGTTATATCTTGGACGACCATGAGAAAACAGGTCTGTGTTTCTATTTGAACCGCTTCTGCAGAAAGAAGTCCAATCCTCTCTTTTCCAGATTTTGTGGTCATTCTTATATCCCAATTAAGAACTACGCCATTTTCTCTCAAGCACTTTTGAATCTTTTCTTGATCCGCTTCGTCTATTAAAGATGTAAAATCTAATAATCGCGTATCTAAAATTTCACTTCGTTCATACCCTAAGGTCTCTGTGAAGGCGTCATTAACATCAAGAACAAGCATCTCTTCCAGTGATAAGATCAACATAAGAGTAGGGCTCGCCTTAAATGCTTTGACAAATAGCTCCTCAGACGATTGACGAGCGTACTCCGATTTTTTACGTTCTAGAGCACTAAAAATGACTTCCCCGACCACTTTCAGAAGTCGCAGATCCTCCTCAGAAAAGCTTTTGTTAAGCCTGCGATTAGAAACTCCAATAAAACCAACGATTTGATCTGACTGGGTGATGGGTATATTAATGAGCATCTGAGCGTCCAGATGCTTAAATACTTTCTTCATCTCATGGGCTTCAGCGGGTTGTAGTTTATCGACCTCTTCAGAATAGAAACTACCTTTTTCACTTAATTTGCTATACCACCTAGGCAAGGCCTCGACACTTAGTTCCAAGCCTGGAAAGGGTTCAACCCCCGGCGGATTCCACTCCACAACTTTCTTGTACTTTGTCCCCCCTTGATAGAACTGGTTAATAAAAATTCGATCAATTCCTAAGAATTGACCAATAACCTCGATAGCTTGCGTGATTTCGTGGTCGATCTTATCCACGGCAAGATTAATAAATCGTGTCGATATCATGGTGACTAGTCTCTCGAATTCAATACGGCGACTCAGATTCTGTTCCGCTAACTTTCGTCCACTAATATCTTGGATTTGGGCAATCTGGTAAAGTGGATTCCCTGATTTATCGCGGACTACTGAGATGCTAGCCAATCCCCATTTGATTTCACCTGATTTATGTATATATCGTTTTTCGACATGAAAACTTGAAATTTCACCTAAAATAAGTCTATTTAGATCTTCTATGCCGACGGACAGATCTTCAGGATAGGTAATATCTTTAAAACCCATTGTAAGAAACTCATGAGGTTCATAGCCATAAAACTCACAGAAATACTGGTTCACCTTAAGATAACGGCCTTCCTTAGTCAATAAGGCCATTCCAATCGCTGCGTAATCAAAAACATTTTTATAATCTTCCGGTAACTCCATGTGCATTTAATGGTTTTCCCCCTCTCTCTAGAGCAAGTATAAATCATAAACACTATAAATTTCTTCATCATCTAATTAATAAAATACATCATCTTCCAAAATTCTGCACTATTTTCTTTTCAATTTATAACTTGATTAATGTGTAATTTCTTTCTTATTACAAGACAGACATAATCCTCAAGAATTATAGTGAAAAAGATGAAAACTACTTATCTAAGTAAAGATAAGTGTTGTTTTCATCTTTTCTCATTTCTCTATGTTGAGCTTGAAACATTTTAGTTCGTGAATCTTTCATCATTAAAAACTGGTGTAATGGGGTTTAAGCTTCCAGCTTTCAGCGCTTATTTTACAATGGTTTGTCAGCTTGCCGATTTCTGATATCTCTATCTCGACTTTATCATCGACGTTTAACGATGAACCATAACCTCCGGGTGTACCCGTTAAAATAACATCTCCAGGCAATAACGTCGTGACGTGAGAAATGAAGCTCACAAGGTATTCGATCCCAAAGATCAAATCAGCAGTATTTCCCTTTTGTTTTTGCGATCCATTTAAATAGGAAGTAATCGTCAAATTATGAGCGTCAATTCCTCTGGCTATCCAAGGACCTAAGGGGAGAAATGTATCGAAGGACTTCGAGCGACCCCATAGTACGTCTGCTTTCTGCAAGTCCTTAGCCGTTATATCATTAGCAATCGTATATCCCCAGATGTATTGATGTACGTCATCTTCAGACACAAGATGTGCCTTTTTCCCTATGACAATGGCTAACTCAGCTTCAAAGGCCAAATCCTTTATCATGGGCCATTTAATAATACTGTCCTCCGGATTTGTTATGCTTGTCGAAGGTTTAATGAATAGAAGAGGCTCCACAGGCCATTTAGCTCCGGGCTCAAGAATTGTGTCTTTATAATTAAGACCAACACAGACTGCTTTCGTGGGGGTACATGGGGCTAATAGCTTCACTGAGGAAAGGTCATACTCGATTCCTGATTCTTTAAAATCCGGAAACTCTTCACCGATCAGTTCTGCCACCCTTTCCCCTTTAATTAATCCATAACAAATTTTGTTTCCATTATTAAAACGAACGTATCGTTTCATTGAACTACCCCCTTAAACAAGGAGTAGATGTCACTAGGGGACGCCCCGAGAGACACCTACTCCCAGACAAAATGATAAGCATGTTTAATTACAGCTTTGTCTCAATAGATTCAACCTTTAACTTCTTCATATATTTTTTTAGTTGGGTCAACCATAAGCCACAGCAATGCACCAAGAACAGATACACCGGAGGCAATTAGAAACGGTGTTGCCCAATTACCCGTAGTTTGGACTATATAACCGAAAGCTAACGGAGAAACAAAGCCGCCCAGGTTTCCAAAGGTATTCATGAGTCCGGAGACAGTACCAGCATGAGGACCCGCAATGTCTAATGCAGAAGCCCAATATACCCCAATTCCAAACTCGGAAGAAGCTAAGGCTAAGGATAAAAGGATAACAGACAGTACATTATTCTCAACAAGTGCTCCAGGAACCATAAAGAAAGCGAGGGTAATGGAACCCACTAAGGGGATAATCCGACGCGCCCATTTACTTCCGTTCGTTTTCTTCACGAGTTTATCGGAGAGTATTCCACCGAGAGTATTCGCAATTGCTCCCGCAATAAATGGAAGGGCTGCGAACAATCCCATTTTTAGCAAGGGGAAGTCACGTGCGTCTTTAAGATAGGTAGGGAACCAGTTGAAGTAGATATAAGTAACATAAATGAAGGCCATATAACTTAAGCACAATGCCCAGATACTTGGACTCGTTAGGATTTTGGCCCAAGGGGTAGGAGGTGTAACAATCGACTCTTTTTTACCATTCAAGATGTAATCGATCTCTGCTTTATTGGCAAACGGATGATCTTCTGGTCGATCACGATAAATAATCCACCAACCGATAGCCCAAACAATACCTAAAGCACCACAGACGATAAAGGCCATACGCCAACCGCCCCAACCGATGATCATCGCTACAAGAGGTGGCGTAAATGCTGAACCGATACGGGTAGCACTTTGCAGAAGACCTTGCGATAATCCACGTTCTTCAGGACGTAACCATCTGGAAAGAGCGGATTGAGCTACAGGAAAAGCACCAGCTTCTCCGACACCAAAGCCAAAACGAATGAGCAAGAAAGAGGTATAGCCTCTACCTAAGGTCGTTAAGGCTGTCCACACAGACCACCAGGTAACAAAGATCGGTAAAATGAACCGAGCTCCGAAACGATCACCGAACCATCCACCCGGCATTTGGAATATTGCATAACTCAACGTGAAGGCAGCAAAGATCGCGCCCATCTGAATTTTGTCTAATCCGTATTCTGCAGAAATATAAGGAGCGGCAACAGAGATATTGACACGATCCATAAACGTAATGAAATACATGAGCATAGCCATGCCCAAAATCAAGTAACGCACATTGGTCCGTTTCATATGTAAACCTCCACCCTTTTATTAAGACTTACTTCGCTAGAAATAATCTACCCCAACCCTTAACGATGCTAGGATCAATCCCTACCATTTTTAATGTTTTCCATACTGTTACGGCCGTACTATCATAAACAGTGATTCCATAATCTTTCTCAAGTTGTTCGATTTGCCAGGTCGATCTTAAGTTGGTGCAGATGATACTGATTCCGTCTGCAGGGTCTACACTAACTTCTTTACACATTTGATCAATTTGCTCTGGGGTTACTAGGCTAAAGGAGCGATTGACCGTTTGATTTAAGCCACGGGAATTGATGACTTTGTAGCCACACTTTTCTTCGTATTGCTTAATAATAAGTTCATCGATGGTCGGGATATAAGGAGTAACCGTATGGAGGGTCTTAACATGGTTTTCCTCGAAAGCATCCAACATTGCTAGCATGGAGGTTGTAGCCGGGATACCCGTTGCTTCCGTGATTCTATCACAGACCATTCTGTCGAATTCGAAGCCCGTCCAACCACCTGAGGTACCATTCCAAGCGATTGCATCAACATCTGCATGCGCAAGGTATTCTGCAGCTCGAAGAAAGGGGTCGAGATCAAACTGAGATAAGGCATCCTTTTCCAGGGAGATTTTTGTTACCTCAAGACGAGAATAGTGCATTGTAACTTGTTCCTCTAAGCCTGAAACCATTCTTGAACAAATCGGCTCTAGGGCAGTGTTCGATGAGGGTGTTAGCATTCCAATCTTCTTCTGTTCTGTTGGATCAAACATAGTTTTTTTCATGACTAAATTCCTCCATTCTTGATTTGAGTAAAGATTGAGACTGAGATTTGGATTCGTGTAGATTGTCGACATTATACACACTATTCATATTCGCCATAATCTTTAAGATTCCTCTATTAAAATTAAGGTTTTTAGAATTTTTATTTTTTTCTACAAAATCCCTCGTCAATACTCGTGACTAACCCCTTCCAACTACCCTCTCATCACAGGAGGTAGTCGTGGAATAATTCTCTTAGATCATAATGCACAAAAAAATATAGGAAACGACACCTAGTCGTTCCCTACGATTACCTTTCAAAATTACAATTTTAAACAGTCCTGTCTTTACTTTTTGGATCTCTTAAGAAAGCTCCCTTTACCAAGGCTCCCTATGAATTTTCCTTGTTGAACGATGCGCTCTCCACGTAACAAAACGGTGTCTACTTTCCCCTGCAGCTTCATCAGCTCATAAGGAGTATAATCTGATTTTTGATATTGGTTCTCCGCTGAGATGACTTGCTCTGCTTCTGGATCGAAAAGAACTAGATCGGCATCACTTCCTGGAGCTATGGTCCCCTTCTGCGGATAGAGTCCAAAGATCTTCGCGGGATTCGTAGAGACTACCTCCACAAACCGTGATAAATCTATTCCTCTTTCCATCCCATGGTGGTAGATTAAACTAAAACGATGCTCAATTCCCGGTGCCCCGTTCGGTATTTTCCTGAAATCCTCTTTTCCTAGTTGTTTATGTGTCGAATAAGCGAATCCATTATGGTCAGAGGAGATAATATCAACTGCACCGTTCAATACCCCGTTCCACAAGCCTTCGAAATTCTCTGGACTTCGAAGTGGGGGAGATAGGACAAACTTAGCACTTTCATGACCTTCTAATTCATATTTAGCTTCAGCCAGAAGCAAATAGTGGGGACAACTTTCACCGTAGACACGAACTCCCCTAGCTTTTGCTTTTTGGACAAGTTCCAGGCCTTTTGCCGTACTGATATGGGCAATCAAGGTAGGGCAACCCGTGAGTTCAGCTAGGGTAATTGCTCTGTTAATTGCCTCGACTTCTGTGAGCTCTGGGCGACTTTTGGCATGATAAGCCGGAGAGATATTTCCCTGAGAAACGTTCTGTTGCTGCAAGGATGCGATAATTTCTTTATTCTCAGCGTGAATAGCTGCGGTGCATCCTAGCTTTTTAAACTCACTCATAAAGCGGAAGAGGTCTTTATCTGCCATCGCAATGTCGTTAGCCATAAAAAGTTTGAACGAAGTGATTCCCTGCTCAACAAGAAGCTTCAGCTCTTCGAAGGACTTGTCATTGGGTTGAGTGATAATGAGATGAAATCCATAATCGGTGGCTGATTGCTTGGCTTTCTCAGACCAATTATTTGCCGTCTCCTCAAGAGAGAGGCCGTTTTCTTGGATCACATAATCGAGTATCGTGGTGGTTCCTCCGACCGCCGCAGCAATAGAGTCAGTGTCATAACCAGCTGAGATACTTCCATCGCTACAAGTGACATCCATGTGGATGTGAGCATCAATACCACCGGGGAAGATATATTTTCCGGTGGCATCGATGGTCTCATCGGTTTGTACCTCTAAATCTTTACCAATGGCAGCAATTTTTCCACCTTGAATAAGAATGTCCCCATGATGTTGATCAGATGCCGTAACGATGTAGCCATTTTTTATCAACACGCTTTTCAAGATTTCCCCACCCCTGTATAAGACTATTAGACTTCTTTGGAAGTCTTCTTTATTTGATTCAAGGCTGCCTGATACTGTTGTGAATAATACTTCCAGTCATTTTCAATGTGTTTACGAATTACACTCTCTACAACGTGAGCATCTTTGCTCTTAAAAGCCTTTACGATTTCCTTGTGCTCATCGAGATAATCCCTTGGTCGAGAATACACTTGTAGTTCGGTATTCCTTGCCAAGATGCTTAGAGATCGAATCTTATCAACGATATCACTCAGTCGCCGATTACCACTGATGCGGACGATTTGATCATGGAACGTCGTATTTAACTCTACAACTCGCTCTGAGTCCTTTTGATCATAGGCCACTTCAGCTTCGTTCACAAGTTGCTCTAATTCCGAAATTTCTTCGTCTGTAATCCTCAATGCAGCTAAAAAGCCCGCATACGGTTCAGAAGCAATCCGACATTGATAAATCTCTTCAATATCTTCGACCTCCATAGGATTTACTACTGTTCCATTATCCATGTTAATGACTAGGCCATCTTGCTCTAGCATGCGTAGTGCTTCTCGAATCGGGCTACGACTCACTCTTAATTCTTGGGCTAATTTAAGTTCAAGTAAGCGTTCACCGGGTCGAAATTTACCGGTCAAAATTGATTCTCTTAGAATCTGGTAAACTTGTAAATGGAAGGGCATATTCTTTATTACGCTAGCCAAAAATATCACCTCTTGTCGACAATATATTTATTATAACCAATGATTCGACGCTTTAGGATGTAAGTCCTTTAAAAGGAAATGCCAGAGAATCTAAACAGTTCATTGTCGACAGTCCACTTCATAGTGAATATTATTCGCTAAACTTTCTTTGAATCCTGCTGTAAAATTTACTTTTTTTAAGATTGATTACTACACCTAAGACGAGTTAGCTTACTCAATAACAGCTAGCCACTGGATAAAAAGAGAGCTACTTTACACCCCATTTTTGGTCAGGGGTAAAAGTAGCTCTTCCATTTTATCTGTCAACTAGGCTATAAAAGAAAATTCCTTCAGTTATATTTGTACTCGTCGCCCATATCTACCCCTTCTCATAGGCAGTCTGCAGCTTTTCAAAATAATCTTGAAGTGGGAAGGACAGACTCTTTATCCCTAAGTCTTCAGTGGTAATGTCCGCGAATAAAAGGGTTTTTCCCTGTTTAGAGACTTTAGACATCGTCACATTTGCATCAATCCCAGGATAAAGGTAATTTTTCTCAACAATAAATCTAGCTTGGACTTCAGGAGAGGTTAGAAAATTAGCATACCGGACTGCCAATTCCTTGTTTTTCGCTTTTTTAGGGATTACCACATACATCGTCTGTCCAGGTAGGCCTGGAGCAATGACTTTCATTTTTATATTAGAATTTAACGACCCTTCCGCTTTTGATTCCAAGAACATATCGCTCCATACCGGCCCCATATCAAATTCTCCACGGTTTAAACTATTTAGCGTATCATTATCTCCAAGAGTAGAGGTTACTGGTAGGGCTTTCAATTCCTTCATTATTTGAGGCCATTTATCTACTAACTTTGGGTCATAAGGACCTTCTGTCAACTGTATATAATCCTCACTTTTCCAATACGTATAGGCTGTCACGAAAGCTGCCCCGCTCGTACTTGAAACTCCACTATATCCAAATCTTCTCGGGTGCGCTTGAATCCACTTGTCCAATTGGTCAAATGTATATGGAATATTCTTCACCTGCTCTGAATTATAAGCGAGTACTAATTGATTGTGATACATCGGGATAACATAATCATTTACATCTACGCCAAGACTATTTACACTGTCTGCAGAGATAACATACTTTTTGTTATCACTTATAGGTACATATTTCTCCAGAAGACCTTGTTTCATCAAATCTTCCATAATACTTTGATTAACGACTGCCATATCGATGTCCCAGTGTTTTTGCTTTGCATCTTTTTGAACTTTTAACTTATTAAAGATTTCTCTTGACCCAAGATCGCCTGATCCTGTTCCTATAACGTTGATGCTTAAATCCGAATATTTTTGACTAAATTCTTTACCAACAGCTTCTTGAAGTTCTACCATGTTGATATCCCCAGCTGTAGCAACATTTAATGTTACATCTTCTAAACTTTCAGGGCTTCCAGAGCTTAAGGCTGTTTGTATTCCACAGGTTGATAAGAAAAAAGCGGATATAATAGTAACGGAAACAATTAACTTTAACCGCTTTTGCATATTGATTCTTCCTTTCAGTATGAGTAGTCTCTTATCCAAGAAGCAAAGCGGTAAATATCCCTATCCCAGCCCCGATCGCAATATCGGAGGGATAATGCATGCCCAAATATACCCTTGAAAAAGCAACGATCACCGCTAAAGTATAAAAGATAAGGACAATGGAAGGGATCGCTGTAGAGAAAACAGTGGCCATACAGAATACTGCAGTGGAATGTCCTGAAGGAAAAGAAGCATCTTTGAGAAGCTTTGTACCGGTTGATACCCCGTCTAAAGTTTGGTAAGGGCGTCGACGCCGAACAAACCTTTTTATTAGATTCACGATTAGATGACTAAAAATTAGACTTGTGGCCAAATGCACCCCCATCTGATGCCAGAATGAAGTTTTATTGATTAGTAAAATAAGCGAGAACAAAACACTTGAGGTTACTCCACCTATATGAGTAATTTTAGGCATAATCCAATCATAAAAAGATGACCGAAACGCTTGGTTGATCCAATAAAATGTGAAGATGTCTCCACCGCGTATTCTCTCTGCGACCCTATACATTGCGTGCCTCCTTCCTGATATCTTCTATTCTAATTAGCTTTTGTAAAATTCTCTTCGAACATATGTTAAATATTTTAAAAAACTTGTTAAGTTACAGTAATTTTTTTCTTCTCTGAATACAAGTTACACAAATAAGTATTTTTAACATAAATCTTACGTATTTCGCCTTTTGACTTAATAAATTTATGTTAAAGTACTAATAACGCCATTCTTCCTCCTACTTTTTTATATAGATGAGGACAATTTTGTCCTCGCCATCAAACCCGCCTGTAAATAAGGCGGTTTTCTTTTTTCAGCCAATAAACCGGCCCTGTGGGCCGGTTTATTGCTTAAAGCGTTATTTAACTTGCGAACCCAAGTTTTAAACCTTGGGGGAAATACTCCAAGGCTTCCTCCCATATTAATGGCGATCGAAAGGCAACGACCAAAAGCTTGCTAGTAAGATAGCTGTTATTATCTTTCTTTCGACTGAGAAAAATCCCCCCACGTTGTTCTATAAAAACCCGAGCAGCTGCCACATCCCATTCATGAACATTCGAGGAGATGAACAAATCATATTCTCCATTGGCAACCTTACATAATTCAAGGGATGCACAACCCATATATCTGTGCGCCTGCACCTTAGATAGCATCCCTAAAACATCCATTCCAACACCTGTAAATTCTCTCATCGTTCTTAAACTCATAGCGACTATTGCTTTGCTCAAGCTCTCGTGACCTACTGACTGGATATCTAAACCTGATTCATTGCTTGAAGCACCTTCCTCATGTCTCCCGCTATACATGACATCTTTGGCCACGTCATAGACTAAGCCAAAAACTGGACTCTGATTCTTATATAAAGCGAGCGAAATTGCATAATCCTTACCCAAACGATAATAATTGATGGTACCATCAATGGGATCAATGATCCAAGTGTAAGCTTCCCTATTGCAGTTTATGGTATCTATTCCTAATTCTGTATGTTCTACCCCGCCATAACCTACTCCATAATAGACTCCCGTCGAATGACTTTCTTCGGCTAAAATTCCATGTGACGGGTATCTTTCAAGAATTTCCTTAACCAGAAATTTTTCGATCAAAACATCCTGTTCTGTGACCAAGTCCATCTGGGAAGTTTTTTCTCTTACTTGGATCACAGACTGACTCCGTGCCTGTTTCAATTCGTGGCCTGCAGATTTTACTAAAGTATACGCGAGATCGTACATTCCTCTTTCTTCATGATTCATTATCACATAACCCTTCTATATATAAAGCAGCCCTAGAGCACATAGACCGGCCAACTGTTCTCACGATAAAATCTCAAGAAGTTATTAAACTTCCTAACCTCAGCTCGAGTAATATAAAACGTCAGCGGGGTTTGGAAGAATCGTTTGTTAATACCTATTACTGCCTCAGCTAGAATTTCCCTATCTTCTCCAGAGAGCTCTTCCTCAAGATAGAGTAGTGAAATATGTCCATTAAAACCGCGTTTTCTGTCAACCCCCAGTTCTGTTACTACCTTATCACTATATATGGAATCCCTTAATGATTGCAGACGCTGATAATCCCCATCTGTGACAGGAGATACCATGGCAGCTACAACCCCTTGGGGAAAAATAGAAAGGCCCTTTATCTCAAATTTCAAAGGCCCTAAACGAGCGATTTTATCGAATACTTCATGTAGAGCCAGAAAAAATTCCTCATCGCGAGTATTCTTTAGCCGTGTTTCATAAATATCATCAGATATCAACCGAGCTATCGTCATATGGAATGCCGAAGCAGGCGCGGGAACGAATTGAGGAAGACTCACCTCGTTTAATAAAGTTTCTCGCGCATCATTAATTATTCTATAACAACTGACGTTTTCTTGATCATCTAAAAAAGTTGTGGTAATAAGAGTATAGCCTTCATACTTAATAGGTTCCCATTCCCCCACGTTGTTCTTTTTAAACTTTCCCAGAGTCTTTACTTGATTGGTAATTTCCCTGATTGTTTTCTCGCTTAGTAGGTATTCAACTTGTTTGACATAATCTAAATAACTTGCTTCCATAACGATACTCCTATCATGATCTATACTTTTATAGCTGTATTTTGGTTAATTTCTATTCTTTTTTCTTATGAGTAACTTCTGAATGCATTCTACTTCTAGTTCCCTGCATCCTAATTCGACCGGAATTTCTCCATAAAACCCGTGGAAATCAGAACCACCGGTTATTACGAGGTTGTATTTTTGTGCATATTTCAAGGACATTCTTATATCTTCTTTACTATGACTCGGGTGAAATACTTCAATCCCTTCAAGTCCTAACTCAACCCATTCATCAATCGCGTCATAATTGTTCAGTTGGCCGGGATGAGCAAGCACAGCTATACCCCCTGCTTCTCTTACGACTCGAATCGCTGCCCTAGCATCAATATATTCTAGGGGAATATGAGCGAGCCCTTGGGGTTCATTACCGCTACCTCTTCGAAAAAGCTCCTTGTAGAGATCACAGTAAATGCTCTCACAATAGCCGTTGTCCAATAAAGCATGCATGATGTGTTGTTTATAAACACCATTTCCCCCTTCTGCATACTTCTGAACCTCTTCCCAAGTTATCTCATATCCGGCGGCAAATAACCTTAAAACCATTTCACGGGATGCCTGGTTTCTGCTTTCCGTCAAGGATGCACAGAGATAATCCAAAGCGGGATGCTCTGGCTCAATGTACAGACCTAGAATATGTGCTCTTTTATTTCTCTTATAGTCATAAGCTGATATCTCGATCCCTGGTATAATCCCTACACCTGATTTATTTCCGTAATCAATCGCTTCTCTTAAACCTTTAGTCGTATCATGATCTGTGATGGCAAGGCAGGTAACTCCCTTTTCTTTTGCTGATTTTATAACTTCCTCAGCAGTTAGTGAATTATCTGATATCTTGGTGTGTACATGTAAATCGATTATCTTAGCCACCCTCAATCTCAAAACATAGTCCCTACAGCTCAAATTTCATTAAAAGAGCTTTGTCTATTCAACCAACATTCTCAACTCTTTCGGAATTCAATACTGAGAAATCCGATTGATAGACGACCTTTCCACTCACTAAGGTTTTCCGTACGACGGGATAATCCTCATGTTGTTCAACGATGATTAAGTCAGCATATTTCCCAGCTTCTATAGTTCCTACTTCCTTATCAATTCCCAAAGCCTTAGCTGGATTTAGAGTTACCATGTTGACCGCTTCAGTAAGTTTTACGCCTTCCTTAGTTAAACTAAATAGAGCCGGAAGCATTGCGCTCGGCAGGTAATCAGAGCAGATGATATCAGCAGCCTGATGTTTTATGGCATCGATTGCCCTCATATTATTGCTATGAGACTTCCCGCGAACAACATTGGGAGCCCCCACGCAAACATGAAACCCTTTGAATCTAGCGTAAATGGCTGTCTCCAAATTGATTGGGAATTCACTTACAACACCTTCACATTCAAAGAGTGTTTCGATTTTCTCTTTAGTGTCATCATCATGAGATGCTAATCCAATCCCTTTTGATTTTGCAAGCTTGGCCAAACTAACCAGCTTTGGCCAATCGATCTTGGTTTGATAATCTTTATTATTGTCCAGAAAGGTATCAATTTCTTCCGCTTTTCTTCCATACGATTGGATCGTAAAATTCTTAAGCGCTTCAGCATCCTTAAACTGCCCCTGTCCCGGAGTGTGGTCCATATAAGACATAAAATCGATTCTTTGCTCCCGAATCAAAGTCTCCAAGGTACTCATTCCTTCACGGTAAACAATCTCATATCTAAGGTGAATCTTATGATTTATTCTTGATCGTGTTCTTTTCAATCTGCTAATAGTATCTATTATCCCCAATACCATGTCAGTTTTCCGAACTCCCCAATCATCGCTCAAAGAAAGGGAATGGTACATGGTCGTGATGCCACTTCCGGGAAGCTTCTTATCAAGCTCTTGGAAGGCCATTGAGGTAGGGAATAAGCTATTGGGTCTGGGTTGGATTTCTTTCTCGATCGCATCGCTGTGCATATCAATCATCCCTGGCATGACATATGCTCCTTTAGCGTCAATCATGGAATTGTCTGGATGAAAGTCTATTTTGGGAAAACTCCCCTCGATGACCTCTGAAATTTTATTCCCCTCAATAAGAATATAGCCTTTGACCACTCTTTCCGGCAAAACAACATTTGCATTATAAATACAAATCTTTTTTGTTTTCATTTCTCTGCTCCTTTATAGTAAAAGATTTTAAAATGCCTAGTTTTTATTGAATAGAGTATCTATGATTATCCTTTGACCTGGAGCCTCTGTTTCATGTTCGTGGAAACGGCTTCTAATACAATCGCAATAGCTAGAATAAGATAGGTGATTAACCCCACTTCCCGAAGATCAAAATAATGGCCACTTGCCATAAACAACTCAAACCCAATTCCACCTGCTCCGGCTGCGGCCCCAATGGCGACTGCGACTCCGAAATTAATTTCAAACCTTAGGAAGGTCCAGGATAACAGATAGGTTAAAGAAGATGGAATAACTGCCTGAAAAACAATTTGCCACCAATTAGCGCCACTCGCCTTTAAAGCTTCAATAACACCTCTGTCTATTTCTTCAAAAGACTCGGAATATGCTTTAATTAAGTAACCAAAAGAGTGAAAACTCATCCCAATTACCGCTGCGACACTACCAAGCCCTGCTGCCACAGCAAAAATAAGAACCCATAAAACAGTTGGAACCGCGCGGACGTAGGCAACAAGCCCTCTGATGCATTTAGAAATCAGATGAGAAGACAGATTTTCTGCAGCGAGTAGCCCTATAAACAACGCAAGAATTGCTCCAATCAGTGTTGTTAAGAAGGATAGCCCCAAGGTTACAGCAACCTGAAACAGCGCTTCTCCCAAAGTAAAGTGATTAAACTGGGGTTCGAAAAACATGACTTTGAAGTTCATCAAGGTTTCAATTGTACTTTGGAAAATATTTATATCTTTATAGTCGAAGACAAAAAAGGCATGGATTGTCAACAAGGTTAAGCCGAGCAGCGTCATTTGGATCGCAAAAGAAGACTTATTAAAGGGTTTACTCTGGCTTAGAAGCTCACGACGCTTTAACCCTTCAATGCTTTTATGGGGCAAACCAGTAATTGATTCTTCCACTTGGATCATAAGACCACCTTTCTAATGTAATTCGAGAGATATTCGATGAATAAAACCGTAATGACGATCACGATCACAACCAGACTTGCTGCATGGTAATTCAAGCTCTTATAATACAACTCAAAGGAGAACCCGATTCCTGTACCTGTTAGAATTCCAATCAAGGTAGCGTGACGGATATTAGTCTCAATATTATACAATAGCCAACTGATGATCTGAGGCATGCTGGCAGGAAGAACTGCTTGAAAAACAATATGGAAATAATCAGCACCAGTAGCTTTCAAGGCTTCAACTGAAGAACTGCCTACTTCATCAATCGTTTCCATAAAGGCTCGTGTCAGAAATCCGAGAGAAATAAAAAACAGGGCAAAATATCCTGTAAGTGAACTCTGCCCGAAAGCTATAACCAAAACCATACCCCAAGAAACGACAGGAATGTTACGAAAGATAGACGCTATTGCTCTACTCATCATACTCAGAAAATTATTTATCCTCGTTGTACTGGAGCCCAGCAAGGCCATCACAATAGCGAACACTGCTGCGACCATTGTTGAAGCAATCGACATGAGAACCGTTTCCTGCAATTTAGCTAAAATTTCAGGGAGCTTCATCATCGCTTTGGCATCAGGGTAAAAATTAGAACTCCCCCATGCAACAGCCTTACCTATACTCGTAAAGCCCTTAACAACATCATACTCAGTAATAATGATAGATACTAAGCTTAGTAAAAGTAATAGAATGAAAAAAATCAGGCTATCCTTTCTTCTTTTCTCAAAAATCTTAACCTGCATTTCTTCCACCCAGATCAATCATCAGATCTTTAGATTCTGAACCATAGATTTCCTGAATCTTCTCAGGATTCAAATGTCCAGGTGATCCGTCGAAAACAACCTTTCCCTGATTGATCCCGATAATTCTATCTGAATACTGGAGTGCTACATTGACTTGATGCAAATTAACGATCACTGTGATTCCCATCTCCGCACAAATATTTCTCAGGTGGTCCATAATCACCTTAGAAGCATTCGGGTCTAAAGATGCAATGGGTTCATCGCATAGAATCATCTTAGGATTTTGAACTAAAGCTCTGGCAATGCCGACTCGCTGTTTTTGACCCCCACTTAATTGATCACATCGTTTGTACACCTGATCACTTAGACCCAATATCTCTAACATCCTCAAAGCCTGGCTTTGCTCCTCTTTACTGTACTTGCCGAAGATACCCGCAAGCGTCGACTTATAACCCAGTCTACCATGCAGGACATTTTCGACCACGGTCAATCGATCGACCAAGTTATAATGCTGAAAAATCATGCCAATTCTTGCTCTAAGCCTTCTCAAATCTTTTTTGGTAGCCTTTATGGTATTAACACCATCAAAGAAGATCTCACCCTGAGTGGGCTCTATCATTCTGTTAATGCAACGGAGAAGAGTGGACTTACCCGCCCCAGAAGGTCCGATAATGGATACGAACTCCCCTTCGTCAACTGAGAAACTGACTTCTCTTAATGCGGGTACCTGACCGTTATAGTCCTTCGAGACGTTTTTTAATTCTAATAACGCCATTATTTAACTCCCTTACCCCAAAATTAGCGAGGGCGTCGCCAATACCTAGCCCAAATTTCAATTGAATGAATTGGGTTTATGACTAACGCCCTCTACTCTTATCCCCAATCCTGATAAGGACTGTAGCTTTAAAACTCAACCTGAAGTAAGTTTCCTCTATACTAACTCAATCGCTTATTTTGATAGCTCTCGGATTGGATTGAACCATGCATCATCTACTTTAAGAAAGCGCTCTGGAGCTTTGAACATTCCTTTGTCTTTGGAATCTTTAGGTATAAAAATCTTGGGGTTCTTAGCAACTTCTTCAGAGGTGAATGCTTGTATAATGGCATCTCTACTTTTTTCGCTCAGTACGTCAGAGTTCATAATAAAAGGAGCATTTAAAACAGGGGTTACTGAGATAACCACGAATTCTGCACCTGGAAGCTTATTAAAAGGTTCGGCAGCATCCTTTCTAATTTTGTAGACCGCACCTGGAGTATTCGCTTTTCCTTCAGCAAGTTCTACATAGTTTGCTAAGTTGACATCGCTGAAAGCAGCCACATCGACCTTATCTGTCAATAGATTCACTGCCGACCCTTGGTGGGACCCTCCATATTGCACTTGACTGAAGAATTTTCCCCTACCCCCTTCTAGTAAATCCTCCTGCTTCAGGTTCTTCCATTGATCCTTTTTAGAGAAGTAGGATACAAGTCCTGATGAGGGCACTTTGAAACCTGAAGTAGAGCTAGTAGAAACGAAGGAGAATTTTTTTCCTGCTATGTTATCTAAAGAATAAGCACTACCCGATTTGTACTGATCCTCATTCCCTTTTTTGACATTTAACCAGCTATGATAAACTGCATCCTGTAAGGTCCCTGATGCGCCACTGTTAACGAATAAGGGAAGAACGTTCTTGTTTTTATTATGTGCTTCAATATATCCTTGGGCTCCTGGGAAAGCGAGATGAGCATTGCCGTTAGCGATTGATTCAATTGCTATCGTATAATCCGTTGTTAATTGGTGCTCAACCTTTTTACCTGTTGCCTGTTCAATTATTTTGCCAATTTCATCTCGAGCCACTTTCATATCTTCTCCTGATTCATTAGGATACCAAACGAACTTGATGGTATCCCCTTCTTTGTCTCCACTAGCTACTGCAGAACAACCTGTAGCAAGGGATACAATTAAAAGCATGACGAGTACAAACAAGGAAACCTTCTTCATCTTAAAATTTCTCCTCTCAGTTAATTAGAATGCTTAACTTTATAGTTTCATTGAACCCTTGGTATAACGGAAACTTAAGATACCTTCCTTTATCCTGGGAGCAATGTGGTTATTTCATATAGATCATACAACATAAGGATTATCTATATATTAAACGTCTGTAAGCTTAGACTAAAGAATGCTAAAGAATAACTTAACATAGGACATCAAGCGTGAACTAATCTGCCCTCTCTCATGATATACTCCCGGGTACAAAGGTTTTCCATAAACTCGATATCATGAAAAATACCCAGCATCGTCGTTCCTTCTTGGATTAATTGTTCGATTAGTTCTCTTACTCTTAGCTTAGAGGAATAATCTAAACTCGCAGTCGGCTCATCAAGTAGTAGCAATCGAGGATGCTTAACCATCGCCCGAGCAATATTCAGGCGTAGTTTTTCCCCTCCTGAAAATGTCGCCGGATAGCTGTCCCATAATTCTTTATCAAGTTCAAAATGATCAAGCATTTTTTCTGCTTCCCATTCAGCATAATCCTGCTCATTTCCCATCTCGATGACTGCCTGTATGACGAGTTCGCGTACAGTTGTCCTAGGCATGACATTCAAGAATTGTGATACATAGCCAATCTCGTGCTTTCTCAGATCAATGATTTGTCTTTCCGAAGCCTCTGTTAAGTTGATTGGTCCAAACTTTTTAGAGTTATACCAGATATCTCCTTTTTGAGGCACATAAGTTCGATAGATGCATTTAAAGACAGTTGATTTTCCACTCCCGCTTTTCCCAGTTATCCCGACAAATTCCCCTTTTTTTAAGACAATCGTAATATCGTCGAGTGCTTCAATCTGTTTATCTAGATCATGTAGCGTAAAGGATTTCGATAAGTGCTCGATCGTTAATATCTCTTCCATTTATTCACCTGCTTTATAATACTTGGCTAGGAATTCATCTATTGGCAGCGAAAAATCATCGACTCGCTCTTTAATTAGATCGTAAGACCAATCCCACCATCGGATCTCTTCGAGCTTATGAACGACATCATCAGGAAACCTTGTCTTGATTGGCAGCGCTGGTACTCCAACCACAATGGAGTAAGGATCAACATCCCGGGTGACAATCGCTCCACTGCCAACAATCGCACCGTTACCAATTGTCACTCCAGGCATGATGATTGCCCCATGCCCTATCCACGTGTCATGACCGATATAAACTTTTTGCTCCGCTCTCCAGCTAAAAAACTCTTCATCATCTTTCGTGTCAAATCCATACATTCTTTTGCGGTAAGTAAAGTGGTGCAGCGTCGGCCTTGACATGGGATGGTCTGTAGGACCGATCCTTACCATAGGAGCAATATTCGAGAACTTACCTATCAAGGCATTCTGAACAAAACAAAACTGACCGGTATAAGAAAAATCACCTAACTTAACATTTTCATAGTAATTATGGATTCCTACCTCTGTATACTCGCCGAATTCAACGTGAAGCAATTGACAGTTCTCATGAATCAATGGTTCTTTTCCAAGTAGTTTAGTCAATCGTTCATCCCACCTTCTGCATTAATACTTTTAATTAGGCTTTTGGATTAATTTCCCTCTGATGAATTCCAATGTGATAACCGGAAATCCAGAATCGATGGTTTCGATATTCAGTAAGTCTGCTTCCTGGATTGATGCAATCAATTTATTCATTTCGACTAGGTCAAGTTTAAAGTCCTCATGAGGTTTTTAAAGCAGCGAATGAACCAACTCTTGTGTATAAGCATGCTGTGGATCTTCCAGGATCTGATCAGTCAACCCATGCTCCACGATTCTGCCATCCAGCATAACTATCGTTCGATCGGCCAGCATTCTAATCACTCCCAAGTCATGGGAAACAACGATCATGCTGACATTCAATTCTCTTTGTATTTTTTTGATCAAGTCTAATACGTTGGCTTGAACCGATAAATCCAACCCTGTGGTCACTTCATCGAGGAGGAGGAGCGGAGGATTGTTGGATAAGGCTTTGGCAATCTGAACCCTCTGTTGCATCCCCCCCGAGAAGTTTTTTGGCGCTTCTTTCATCCGATAAACCGGAATATTAACCTGTTCGAGGAGTTCCGTCCCTCTTGCTTCCATCTGTCCAACATGTCGATTGCCCGCGGCAATGAGTTTCTCAGCAATATTTCCAACGGAGGAAAAATTCATCTTTAAGCCCATTATCGGATTTTGATAAACTTTTCCCATCATATGATTTCTGATGTACCGTTTTTGCTGAGATGATTCTTCGAACAAATTCTTTTCCCCCTGTTTATAGGAACGGATATATACCTCTCCCCGGGTTACCTCCTGATCGAAATACAGGCATTGCATCAAGGTAGATTTTCCACTCCCGCTTTCTCCGACGACACCCAAAATCTCTCCTTCATAGACATCAAAGCTGACATCTTGGCAGGCATATACCGTTCCACAAACAAAACAATAATTTCTGATTATGCTCTTTCCGTCTATACAATTGCAATGAAGACATCCATCTCCATACTGCTTGGTTAAGTTCTTCACAGTTAAGACAGGCTGTTCAAAATTGACCATTTTCTATACCTCAATCATATCGATTTTTGATTCATTCTCTGTAGACAATAGCACGTATCATTACACTGGTAATTTGTTTTCCCAGATACATCGTCTAGTATTTCATCCAGGTATACTCCTGTTGCACCACACAATCTGCATGACTTACCCTGAAAATTCTCTGCCTCGAAAGGATAATCCTCAAAGGCTAGCGAGACAACTCGTGTATAAGGAGGAACGGCATATACTTTCTTTTCACGACCTGCCCCGAACAGAGTCAGAGCATGGGAAAAGGAGAGTTTAGAATTGTCAAATCTCGGGATGGGACTGGGTGCCATGACATAACGATCATGAACCATGACAGGATGATCAGCAGCGGTTGCCATACTCCCGTAATTCATAATTTGCTCAAATAGAACTAACCAGGCGCCACTGTATTCTTGCTCTGAGTGTAGCTTCTTCGTTTCGTATTCACTGGGCTCGTAATATCTCAAGGGTTCCGGCAAAGGGACCTGAAGAACTAGAATCTGATCTTCTTGGAGTGCAACTTCAGGAATTCTATGTCTCGATTGGATAATTGTTGCTTCAACCGTCTCATGAGTAACTTCTATACCCGTTGTTTTCGTAATGAGCTTTTTAATATTGACCGCATTCACGGACTCATCTGATCCTTGGTCGATAACTTTTAGGACATCCTCCTTACCCACTAAGGAGAGTGTAAGTTGTAATCCCCCAGTTCCCCATCCTCTAGCGATCGGCATTTCTCTAGAAGCAAAGGACACCTGGTAACCAGGTATAGCTATTGCTTTTAATGTAGCTCTTCTAATCTCACGCTTAGATCCTTCATCAAAAAATGCAAAATTATAGTCTATTTTCATCAATTCACTCCTCACTGGCTTCCCGATTATTCTACTTGACACCCTTTTTTAGACTTACGAACACAATCCAATTCAGACTGGAACGTCACATAGTGCGGTAATTTTAAGTGCGAAATGAATCCTGTGGATTCGACGGAGTCAATATGCAAAAGGACAAATTCCTCATCGTGGCTTGGATACTCTGAATGACCAACCTCTAGACAACGGTCCAGGATACTCATGGCAATAGCTTTGGTTTCATTTTGTCCATAACACATTCCATAACCAATGCCAAATTCAATCTCTTTGCCTCCATCTTGAGTTTGAGCATCAGAGGGGAATAAGGTTTCAACCTCAGTAACCTTTATCTCACCAATATAATAAGAATCCTCATCTTCATTCGTTTCATTAAAAGGATTATCCACATAGATAGGGAGACTCCCTATTCGTAATTCTCCGACTGTTGGGTGTATCGCTCCATAACTCCGCTGAACAGCATACCCTAATGAAGTAACCGCTCCCGTCTGACCCCTCGTTAAGATTTGTAACCTTGCACTTCGGTTAGTTGGAAACTGTATACTCTCTTTTGTCACATCGTATGGTTCACTATCATCATCTTCATAGAATGAGATCAGACCTTCGGCACGCAAGTAATCAAGGACTTTGGGCAAATTAGCCAAGTCAGTACTTTCAGGGTTCAGTTCACTTTCCTGGTTAAACTCCTGCAACCACTTAAGAGCCTCTTCATCCGTTTCGTCATTTAAATCAAAATCAATTAATCGATGTCGATAATCATAGTTAGCCCCTAATATTTGACCACCAGGAATGTCTTTAAAGCTAGCGGAGATTCTTCGTTCTACCCGCATATCAACCGATTCGACTGTCCTCGTATAATGCTTACGCGGGATAGTCGAACGATAAGCTCTCATTAAGAATACCGCTTCCTCAGGACTGCCTTCAGCCTGTTTAATCGTAAGTGCAGCAAGGTTCTCATTATAAAGACTGCCCTCTGACATAACCTGATCGATTAGACAACGCATACCAGCTTCTATCTTATGGCAATCCAGTACTTCTCCCTTTTTTAAACGCTCATAAGTTAATCGTTTTATCGACTCTTCTATAGCAGCCGTACCGCCTTTTACTGCAACATATCCCATCTACATAATCTCCTGTTTCATTATTCGTGTTGTTCTCGGAAGGCACATCAGATTGCCCTCTGAATCGATAAAGATAAAATCAACCCCCAAGGGATATTCGAAGTTCTTTTCAGTCCTTAGTTTTTCCCAGTTAAACGCTGTTTTTACTTTGATATAGTTTTCCTTCTCAATCCCTGGGCCCGTCAAAATCATATCCTTCTCGTTATTAAGAGAGTCCACTTCAATAATAATTGTGGCTGATTTATGAGGATCCACCAGATTCCCTGGATAGGCTGCTCTTAATGCCTTCTCAACATCTTCTGCATTTGCATCCTTTAAAATAAAAACAAAATCAGCCCTTTCGGTTTCTGTCGCTTTAGCATAGGTCAAGCTCATAAATTGAGTAACCTCAGCTTCACTTTTAGAGATAACTTTAAACGTTACTTCCGTATCAAGCAGCATCAAAGCTAATACAACTGTTGGATTTAGGCATCCAATCTCCACATCAACCTTATCTGCCTGATCTTTGATATTGCAGATTAGTCCTGGCCTAGAAATCGCATTCACCGTCTTTCTGTACGCTGCTTGGATATTATGAACTAAATCTAAACTCATCCTATTTACCCCTTTGCTTTATACATCATCATAGTGAACTTACTTAAACATCCATCGTCTCGAAATTCACTTTTGTCTTGAGAATTTTATTACTCAAAGCTTCCTCATTCTGTTGAATTTCGTACTCCTCATGCAATAATGTCTTTTTCCATTTTTTTGTCTCCTGAAGGTCCGCATTATAGGCCGCATCAATAACTGCCAGATTGTAAGCAAGCTCAGGTTCATGTCCCTTTACCATCCCAATTCCCAAGTGCCCATTGATCATTACTTTACATTCTGTGATAAAGACTTCCCCCAGATAGAACAGTTGCCGTTTAGCTGTTTCCCTTACTTTGACCATAACTAAACCATTATTAGGCTCTTCGATGCTCTTAACCGAATATTTCATGAGTATTTCTTGTCCTAATTTTTCTGCTAGTCCTTGAGGACTTTTAAGTAATATCTCAGTTCTTTGTTTTCTTTTCATCATTGACCTTCCTTTGCGTCAAGTTCCCTACAGAATTATCTTAACTTGTTGCCAAGTCAGCCGATGTAAAAACTCAGTTAAGATTGTGTAAAAAAAAGAGGCTACGGTTCACCGTAGCTCCACTTGTAATACTCAAAAATTAATTTCCTAAGATAGAATATAGGATGAAAAACAATCACTTCGATAGAAAATCTTTGTATATTCTAGAACTCTTCCACTTTTTTCATCCATACAACCTGATTCCAATACAAGAAGAGGTGTTAATTGCGTACACTCCAGCAACTTTCTTTGATTCTTCGTTGGAAAGGTAATGCTTAAGCAGCTGGGCTTGGAGCCAAATTCTGTATAACCTTTACTGTGGTAATAGCTGAACATGGAAGTAATATCTCTACCCACGATATCGATGTCATGAAACACGGATTGGGCAACATAGGAGATATGAAGTGCAATCGGTTGACGATCAATAAACCTTAACCTTCCAACTTTAAATATACGATCACCATCTCTAGTTTCCAAAAAGTTATATATTTTATCATTAAATTGAATTTCCTTGCAAAAAACATTCGTCGACTGAAAGTCATAACCTTTTTCGGTCATTTTTTGACTAAAGCTCACATCTCCTGATAGGACAAGCTCAATTTGCTTGCACCTGTCTCTTACATAGCTTCCTTTTCCTTGTAGCTTGTAGATGTAACCCAGTTCTTCAAGCCTCTCATAAGCTTTCCTTGCAGTAATCCTTGGCACATTGTATTGATCTGCAATGTCGTTTTCAGAGGGGAGTTTGTCGTGGGCGCTATACTTCCCAGAAGCAATCTGAGCCTTTAACTTGTCCACTATCTCTAATTCATTTGACACTACTATCTTCATTTTCCAAGACTCCCGATAGTACCTCTAATTCGTCATCAATATCCACTAATTCAGCTAACCATTTGGCTCGATTTTCTGTATCTATAGTTAATTGACTCATAACTCTTTCTCTATATGATTTCAACTTGTTAATTCGGCTCATTTATTTAACCTCCAATGTAAGTAACATATAACTATAGCTAATTTTCAGAGTAATTCAGCAGTCCGGGCTGCGAGTTCACTCCGTTCCCCTTTAACTAACCATACTTGGCCATAAAAAGACTGTCCTTTGAGTCGAGAGGCGACATAAGCCAACCCGTTGCTTTCTTTATCCAAATATGGATGATCGATTTGGTCAGGGTCGCCGCACAAAACAATTTTAGTACCCTCTCCGGCACGTGTGATAATTGTTTTAATTTCATGAGCATTAAGATTCTGAGCCTCATCGATAATAATAAACTGATTGGCAATACTCCGTCCTCGAATATAGGTAAGAACTTCAATCTCAAGCTGCCTTTTCTTTTTAAGCATATCAACTGCACTATCTACTAAATACTCACTGTCTTTATCCCGCAGCTTGTCCATTTTGGGTCGTAATAAAAACTCAAGATTATCATAAATAGGCTGCATATAAGGCCGCACTTTATCTTCTTTCTCTCCAGGAAGATAGCCTATGTCTTTACCCAAAGGAATTACAGGACGGGCGCAAAGAATTCGCGTATAAAGTTCTTGGTGGATTGTTTGTTCCAGGGCACTAGCCAAAGCAATCAAGGTTTTACCTGTTCCTGCTGGCCCCATTAAATTGACTAATTTTATCTCTGGATTGCTGAGTATCCCCAACGCCCATGTCTGCTCAATGTTTTTAGGTACAATACCCCAATAGTTTTTATTGTAACTATGCAGATTCATTACTTTTGTTCCGTCTACAGAGGAAATAAGCGGAATTTCACTTTGATCGCTCAAAAGTCCTTTGACACAGCTATTCGGTAATACAGGCTCTTTTAAATTGATCTGACCTTTCTGGTAAAGTACGTCCACTTCAACATCTTTCAGTTCCATCAAAATAACTTCATCCATTGAAGAAACAAGGCTAACCTTATCGTTATAATAGTCCTGAGTCGTTACGGACAATGCGTCGGCTTTTACTCGCATTGCAATATCTTTCGTAACTAGAATAACTGGACGCTCATCTTCACGTGCCAAATTAAGCGTAACAGCCAAAATACGATTATCAGCTAACGAGATGTCTGAAAACAACGGTAGTGCGTCTCCTGAACAATGATTGAGCTCTATCCTAAGGATCCCCTCATTAGGGAGGCACACCCCATGAGATAGTTGACCACTTTCTCTAAGTTGATCCAAAAAACGTATCGCCTGACGTGCTAATCGGCCGACATTATCGAGAAATCTCTTTTTGTTTTCTAGTTCTTCTAATACAGCATAAGGGATTACAACCTCATTATCCTCAAAACGAAAAATAGCTTTTGGGTCATGGAGCAAGACACTCGTATCAAGCACAAAAACCTTCTTCAAATTTTACCCCCCATATCATTAATTTGAATTGTAGAATCTCCTTAATCGTAGTTATTTAGCTTTGTTCTCCAGAAAATTGCTCCACCTTTTCACTTTCCTTTTCCTCCTAAGGTTTACGTTTGGGTTCTCTTTCTTAATGGACTTAAGTCGACATCACTTTGATAATCTGTTCGCCACACTTGATGCCATATAGGATTCCGGTTTGATCTGACAAAGAAAGCCACATGACTTAACCCATCCGCTAATTTCGTCAACAAATTGGGACGTCGGGCCATTATATCCAGCATCAACATGAATAGCTATATCGCAAAGAATACCATCCTTAGCAAACCTATTTTGTAATTTCTTAGCGTACTCCAAGCTAAGGTTCGTTTCAAACAAAACTTTTTGCTTCGTGTTTGTAATTTTTTTAACCTTTTTAATCTCTGAAAAGAAAATTCCCCCTCGTCCAACATTATTTACAATTTTATGAACACCAATAGTTACAGGAACCTTGGTATAGGAAAAATTCTGGCTATCTGTCCCGACTGCAAGTTCATATCTAACATTGTCACCCTGTGATGTATAAGCTCTAATTAGCCTGTACATTTCCTCAAAAGAAACTTCTCCGTAAGTGATGCTATACATTTATATATTCCCCTCTCTCTGACTTTTTCGGGTCATTTCAGAGATTAATGGTATCTATTAAATACGAAAAGCGAGCCCTAATAATCTTAGGAAACTCGCTTTTGTGTTTTGTTCAGTAACAAGATTCTACCCCTTCTTAGAGAGTCATTTGGGTTAGAAGCATTTTGAGCATGCTCTATAGCACAAAGTTTTGTACACTCGGAAACAGAAGATCCCCAAATAGCTTTTACTATTTGCTCTTCCTTTTCTGTCATAAATACCCTCCCTTTCAAACTCTAAACTACTTACTTGCCTTCATATTTTGACAAATCATCTCTCTCTAGGAATATTACAATACCATTGTTAAATCCTCATTACGTTTTCGTAAACTGAATTTTAATTTCTCAAATAAAAAGAGAGCTACTCCCCCCTATGGTTTCGGGGTTCAAGTAGCTCTCTTGTACTTATCTGTCAAACTTCCTATTAATTAAGATCCGACCGTTTTCCAGTTACTACGTAGACCACTTCTTCAGCGATATTTGTACAATAATCCCCCATACGCTCGAGGAATCGTCCTACGAAAATCAGATGAGTCGCCTGATTAATAGTTCTAGGATCTTCCATCATGAAAATGAGCAATTCGCGGAAGACCTGATTATACAGGTGATCCACATCATCATCCATCTTCGCCATTACTCGAGCAGCTTCTACATCCTCAGACTTACTCGCTTCAATACCTTTTATCACCATTGCACGTACTATTTCAGCCATCCTTGGGAGATCGACCAAAGGCTTAAGTAGCCCTTCATCTCCAGTGCGAATGGTTTGTTTAGCGATATCGACTGCTAAATCCCCTATACGTTCAAGATTGATAGAGATTTTGAAGGCTGCAACAATTTTGCGTAAATCCTTTGCAAAGGGCTGTTGGGTAGCGATTAAAAGCATGCAACTCTCTTCAAGCTCTGACTGAAGCTCATTGATGTGTAAATCCCCTGTAATAACCTGATTGGCTAGCTCCAAGTCTTGCTTGGATAATGAGACTATCGCATCGTCAATACGAGAATTGACCAAATTACCTAAATGCAATACTTTTTCATTCAATTCTTCTAAAGATTTGTCAAATAAGTGCCGCGTAGTCACTGAAATGCCCCCTTTTATTAACCGAAGCGCCCTGAAATGTAATCCTCTGTCCGCTGATCTGCTGGTCGAGTAAACAACACCCCGGTCTCATCCGCTTCAACCAATTCCCCACTCAGGAAAAAGGCGGTCTGATCAGAAACCCTTGAAGCCTGATGCATATTATGCGTTACGATAACGATTGTATACTTGTCCTTAAGTTCAGTAATCAATTCCTCAATCTTCATCGTCGAAATAGGGTCAAGCGCAGATGTCGGTTCGTCCATGAGAAGCACTTCAGGTTCGACCGCCAAAAGTCGGGCGATACAAAGACGTTGTTGTTGACCACCGGACAGACCCAGGGCACTCTTATGCAACCGATCCTTGACCTCATCCCACAAAACAGCACCGCGCAAACTCGCTTCGGCGATCTCGTCCAGCTTAGATTTCTTCGTTTCTCCATGAATTCTCGGACCGTAGACAACATTTTCATAGACTGATTTTGGAAAAGGATTAGGACGTTGGAATACCATCCCAACGCGTTTCCTTAGCAGAACAACATCGCTTTCTGGCGCATAAATATCTTCGCCGTCGATTTTAATCTTACCTAAGATTTTAACATTCGGCAATAGATCATGCATTCGATTCAAACTTCTTAGATAAGTAGATTTCCCACAGCCTGATGGGCCGATTAATGCAGTTACACTTTTTTCAGGCATTTTAAGGTTTATATTCTTTAAGGCCTGACTTTCGCCGTAGAACAGGTCTAAGTTTTCCACAACGATCTTATCCCTCATGGCTAATCTCCTTTATTAGTTTTTACCTATAAGCCTTTTTTGCAGCCAGCGACTTGGCAAAGCAAGTAACAAGTTAAAGATAAGCACCATTATAATTAACAAGGCTGCAGTACCATCAGCGATGGCATCCGCATTCGTACCGGGCAAGGGATTTGACTTTACTGCAAAGAGATGCACCGCTAAAGTCTCTCCGGCTGCCATTGGATCGGTATCAAAAAGATATCGTGATACATTCATTCCAGCTGTATAGATCAGAATCGCCGTCTCACCCAGTGCACGCCCAGCGACAAGGGTAATCCCTGTAATAAGTCCTGGCAGAGCAGTAGGGAGAACCACTTTGCGTAAAGTTTGCCACATTGTTGCCCCAAGTGCAAGACTAGCCTCTCGATAACTGGAGGAAACGGCAGTTAAAGATTCCTCTGTGGTTCGAACAAGTATCGGAAGATTAAGCAAGGCTAAAGTAGCTGCTCCTCCTAGGATTGTAAACCCTAGTCCAAGCATATTTACAAAGATAATCATTCCGAAGAGACCAAAGACAATCGAGGGGACAGAAGCCAAACACTCCACACTTAATCGAATTAAATCCGTAAATTTATTTTTCGGTGCATATTCCGCAAGGTAAATCCCCGCTCCTAATCCAATCGGTAAGGAGATGAGTAAGGATAAGAAGAGAATATAAAATGAGTTAAAAAGTTGGGCTCCTACTCCATCCGATCCAGTTAAAAATTCTAGATTCAGATAAGGTAGCCCTCGTCCGAGAATATAGACTAAAAACCAAATAAGCACCGCGATAATCGCCAAGGCCGACAGCCAGAGTACCCCCGTAGCCAAGCGATCCATACGTTTTGCACTCACTGAGCAGCCCCCCTTCTCGCAACTCTACGAACTAAAATGATAAGTACAAGAGAGATCACAAGTAGAATAAGGGACATCATAAACAATGCGTTATTCCAGGTGGAACCAAATGGTGTATTTCCCATTTCCATAACGATGTTACTTGTGAGAGTGGACGTAGGACTGACCAAGGAATCTGGGAAGCGAGGGGAATTACCGATGACCATTTGGACGGCCATAGTCTCCCCAATTGCACGAGCCATAGCCAAAATCATGGCCGTAAGGATTCCCGGTCCAGCGGCTGGAATAAGGACTCGCCGTATTGTCTGCCACCGTGTAGCGCCTAAGGCTAGTGAAGCTTCTTCATAGGTATCCGGCAAGGCTCTTAAAGTATCTTCCGTAATACTGATGATAGTCGGCAAAATCATAATGGATAGGACAACGCCGCTCGCTAAAAGTCCGAACCCTGTAGTGGAACCTGTCGCCTTACGAATCATATCCACGATGACAGTTATTCCTACATAACCGTATACAACAGAGGGAATTCCAGCAAATAACTCAGTGGCCGGGCGCATAATACTGCGAATCCCGGGTGGTGCGATTTTGGCAAGAAAAATGGCTCCCGCTAATCCCAAAGGACCCCCAATAAGAATCGCAATCAAAGTCGTAGCTATAGACCCAGTAATAAAGGTCAACGCCCCGAACTTCCCAGTATCAGGACTCCACTGTGTGCTGGTAAAGAATTCTACGAAGCTTGCTTCATGGAAGGTCGCTAAACCCTGATTCCCTACGAACCATAAAATAGATACGATGACCACGGAAACAAGTACAGCGCTTGCGACAAAAAGATACCGCATGAGTCGATCATTAAAGTGAACCAGAGAGCTCTTGCGAGGCAATAACCCCACCTCCATTGGATTTCAAAGCATACCATCCTCGGACATGCAGTGTTTACTCTACTTTAACTTATTACTGTTAAATTACCATTAAACAAATGTTAAGGTTATGTAAAGAAAATCAGTAGGAACAAATAAAATTAAAAAGACTAAGGGGGTAAAGGATCAAATCCTTTACCCCCTTAGTCTTACCAAGAATTATTTTTTCATTTTGCTTACAGGCAAGAATCCAGCTTTTTCCACATTATTGTTTTGGAAATCAGCACTCATAATATAGTCGAGGAACAATTTAACCGTACCAGTAGGCTCACCTTTGGTGAACATATGCTCGTAAGCATAGATTGGATATTGACCATTGATTACTGCGTCAGCACTGTAGGCAACTCCATTTAGCTTCAGAGCTTTAACGGTATCTTTCAGATAAGCGGCATCAATGTAACCAATGGATCCTGGAGTTTGAGCAACACCTGTGAGAAGGTTACCTGTGGAATCTTGAGCGGTTGCTGCATCCGTGAAGTCAGCTCCGTCCATTACGGTCTTGCTAATGGTTGCACGTGAACCGGAAGATTTCGCACGACCGATGATAGCAATCTTTTGATCTTTACCACCAACATCTTTCCAGTTTGTGATTTTGCCGGTGAAGATATCTTTCATTTGAGCTTTGGTCAAGGAATCTACCGTTACGTCTTTGTTTACTATGATTAAGAAAGGAGCTACAGCAACTTGATGGTCAACTAAACCTTTATCTTTTAACTCATCAGTCACCTCAACGTCTGAGTTTCCAATATCGACCGCACCAGTCGCAGCATTGTTAAGGCCTGTGAAGGATCCACCCCCACTAATATTGACCTGAACTCCGGTGTTTTTCTTCATGAATTCATCGGCAGCGGCTTTAACGAGCGGTTGAAGAGCAGTTGATCCAGCTGCAGTAATTGTTTTCTTGTCGATTGTGGTGGCAGCTGGGGCTTTAGCACTATCAGTTGTTTTTGGGGCCGCGCCCTGTGCACAACCTGTGAGTGCGAGTAAGGCGACAAGAGCTGTACTAATGAGCGTAATCTTAGACTTGGTTTTAAACATATTAATTTTTCCTCCTTAAATTAAGACCATTTTAGTTCCTTACTTTTCGGGAAGGTGTTGAATTTCTTCAACAGTTTGCATTATATACAACCTTTGTAAAACTACAATGAATCCATCGTAAAGGATTTGTTAATTTTTCATTTGACTTGATGCAAAGCGATAACCAATCCCTCGTACTGACTCAATGATTGGGCCTAACGTTTTAAGTTTACTTCTCAAGTTGCTAATATGCACATCTACTGTTCGCGTATCGCCGCTCGCATGGTACCCCCACACCTTTTGTAAGAGATACTCTCGGCTAAACACTTGATTCGGGCGTGTTAGGAAAATGTGAAGGAGATCAAATTCCTTTCCAGTAAGGGATACGTTCTCCCCAGCAAGTGTCGCTAGATAATTTTCAGGCCAAATCTCCAGTTCACCCCAAACAATTGAAACCGGTTTAGGAGGAGCAGCGTTGCGTTTTTCTTCCCGGAATCGGGCTTTTACCCGTGCTACGAGTTCTCGAGTACTAAAAGGCTTCGTAACATAGTCATCCGCACCCAGTTCCAATCCGATTACTTTATCAGCAACCTCATCTCGCGCACTTAACATTATTATTGGTAAACTTGCAGTCTCTTTATTCGCTCGAATCGCTTTACATACCTCATAACCGTCAAGTTCGGGCAGCATGACATCAAGGAGAATCAAATCCGGCATTTCCGAGCTAACCATCTCTAACCCACTTTTACCATCTCCTGCAATTTTCACCGTATATCCTTCACGTTCCAAATTGAAGGTAACGAGCTCTTGAATGAGAAGATCATCTTCAACAAGCAATATCTTTGACATAGATCATCCACCTGACCTTCCAGTGAAATCTACTCCTTTATGGTTTAAGCACTTTAATCATAACGAATGCTTGTTAATGTATGATGAAGATTACGTTAAGTTAATGTAAAAAAGCGATTTAATAAGCCCCGAAAATTAATCTGTACTTTACAAGACTTTAGCTTAGCTTAACGCATTCCTAATCTTGGGTTGACCTTCTTGCTCTAAAATTTTCTATAAAGATATGTAGAAAAAAGAGGTGTTGTCATGAATCAGATTGCAGCTTCATCGATTGTTCGTTTGACAAAATTACTTCTCGTCCCTATGTCTCCTCTACAGTATTTCTTAGATACACCGGGTGCAACCCACGTTCACTGTCTAGACCAAGCCTTTAAAGTGCTAGAGCAAGATGGAAAAGAAGATGTACGCACGTTTTTCCAGCCTTATCATTCTTGGATTCGCAAGGGACTTTTCTGGGCTGATCGGGGTTGGAAAAATGTTTATCACTTTTATGCAAACCCTGATAAACCGGATACACTCTCATGGCCTGGAGCTTCTGCCGAAGCTCAATATTACTATAATCAAGCCATAAACAACTTCTCTCAAGATGTTTTAAAGGGAATGTTTTATTTAGGTGCAGCGCTCCATATCATTCAAGACATGTGTGTACCCCATCATTCCAAAGGAATTATCTTTGATGGACATCAAGAATTCGAAAAATGGGCAGGAGCTCATTGGCAAGAATTTGCAATTGAAAACAATGGACTCTATCTTGACTATACTCATCCAAGTCAATGGATTGACCACAACGCTCAGGCTTCCGCTTCTCTTTACCCGAAGGTATCTACTCACGCACGAAGTAACGAAATTATGTATGCAGAAGCGGCTAAAGTGCTCATCCCACTTACCATTCAAAGTACAGCAGGATTTCTCAATTTTGTACGTAATGAGTTGGCAGGGGTAACCTTAAGACTTAAGTAGACGTTCTCCCACTGTCCTCAGTTTTAGTTAGAAGGGATTCATACATATGATTAGAACCTCATCTTATCAAAACGAAAAACTCGGCCAGCTTCTCCAGAGCGGATATTCCCTTTGGATTTTGTATTTAGATATTGTTAAATTCCATGAAGTGGAATTCCGTCAAGGTTATCAAATCTGTAATCAAATTTTAAAGGAAATCGAAGATGAAATTAGGAAAACCCTTCTAAGACATTCTCCCCTCTTTCATGCAAACCTCTTTGAACATCAAGGAGGGGACGACTTTATTATTTATCTTGCCCCTGGGGGAAATACCCCTTGGGATATTACAGAAGTCACAAACGTATTCGTCACACCCCTAGAACTTCAGATTAATCGAAGAATCCAGGGATTTGTAAATGAAACGATTAGGTTTCGCTCAGGACTCGTGCAATGTAAGCCTCAACCTGGTCGTAGTGTTGATTATCTGCTCTATGGTGCATTAAAAGAGGCCTTCCTTCTTAACAAGTCAGAACCCGATCCTTTGTATTTTGCCAGACGGGAAGAAGTGAATCGAATTCTCGAAGAGCCTGAACACTATGTTCGTTCCGCATTTCAGCCGATCCTTGATGTTACAAGCGGGGAGTTTTTCGGATTTGAAGCCTTGGCACGACTAGATCCACCCACTTCTTTTCCAAATATCGCAGAACTTTTCCCCTTTTCCGAAAAAATCGGGAAACTTTATCCCGTTGAAACTATTTGTCGACGTAGTGCAATTTCTCTCTCATCTAAAGTTCTCCAGTCTAAGGAGTTTCTCTTTCTCAATGTCGATCCTCAAGTTCTGACTGATCCGGAGTTTTCCTCAGGGCAAACTCGGAAACTCCTTGCTGCCCAAGGCTTAACCCCATCTGATGTTGTCTTAGAGTTAACGGAACGTAGTGCAATTCAAAATTTCAAGACCTTTCGCGAGGCCTTAGAGCACTACCGAAAACAAGGATATCTTATCGCCTTAGATGATGTTGGAGCAGGATATTCTTCGCTTCAGTCGATTGCTGAGTTGCACCCTGATTTCTTGAAAATTGATCGCTCACTCATTCAGGATATCCATATTAATCCTACAAAATGGGCACTCTTAGAAACCTTTGTGACTTTCTCCCGCCGGATTGGATGTCGTATCCTTGCGGAAGGAGTGGAGACCGAAGAGGAGATGCAGACCGTAGTCCAACTTGGGGTTGATTATGTACAAGGGTACTTTATTTCTAAACCCTCTTTTGAGCGTCCTGATTTACATGACGGTATCTCTAAACTTGTAAAATCACGACGGAGAATTAAGTTTGATTCGGAAAATACCGTTCTCCCCTTGCTGGAAGCCTTGCCACTTTTTAACCCCAAAACTACCATTGGAGTCGTGGAAACTTATTTTAGAGAGCATCCCAACATCTGGCTTGTAGGAGTCACCTATCATGAAAGACTCCTGGGGGTAATCCAAAGGGATAAGTTCTACTCCTCTTTAGCCACACGCTATGGAGTGAGTCTCTATACAGAACGCCCTGTTACCTGGCTTATGGATAAAAATCCTCTTCTCATTGAGGAGACCACCCCTATCGAAGTAGCCTCTAGTTTGGCGATGGCACGCACAGATGGACAACTTTATGATGGAATCGTCGTTATCCGGCAGCAAAAACCCGTTGGGGTAGTCCGCGTCGCTTCATTAATCAAAGCAATGTCGGAAACCCAGATTCAAATCGCCCGAGGAGCTAGTCCATTAACAGGTTTGCCAGGAAATAATGCTATTGAACAAGAAATCAAACGGCGTTTAAATAGTGGAAATTCCTTCGGCATTATTTACGCAGACCTCAATCAGTTTAAATTGTTTAATGATGCCTATGGATTTCAGCATGGGGACTTAATCATTAAACTTCTGGGAGAAATTCTCCTTCAGGAATCTTTGAATGCTGACGACCAAGCCTTCGTAGGGCATGTAGGCGGAGATGATTTTATTATCATCCTT
Organism: Desulfitobacterium elongatum; assembly: GCF_055378975.1. Classification (NCBI taxonomy): domain Bacteria; kingdom Bacillati; phylum Bacillota; class Clostridia; order Eubacteriales; family Desulfitobacteriaceae; genus Desulfitobacterium; species Desulfitobacterium elongatum. The sequence continues at coordinate 3,926,578 of NZ_AP038772.1, forward strand.
GATGAGAGCACTGTTAAATCCTTAGGGGAAAATCTTCTTTCCAGCTTCCAAGAACGAATAGCAACTTTACACGGTGCTGAGGACCTAAGCCTATCTCTAGCAGGGATAGTCATTTATTCAAATACCTCATGGACTTCAAGTACAATTTCTGAGCGAGTGGCAGGTCTCAAAAGAGAAGCAAAATTACCAAAGCGTAACTTCTTTCTTTTTAAAGACTAACTAGCTCATTCTTATATATCTTACAAAACGTTTACAAAGTGATAACCTGCGCTTTACCTCGTATAAGTATAATTATCCATGTCAACCAAATTCTTGCCAAATGAATTGGCAATTTTTGAACGTGGAGGGACTATTTTCATGCTAAGATTTCGAAACTGGAAAACCGCCTACAAAATTATCTTTCTCGTTCTCCTCATGGTCATATTCATGTTTACTCTCAGTTATATTGGATACTTCTACTATGACAAAGCCCGCGTGGCGATGAACGGAATTTATAATAATTCGACCCTCTCTCTTAAACTCATCAGTGATGCCAATGATAAGACCAAAGCCTCTGAAGCCTTACTCCTTCAAGCACTGCTTGCCCCTGTCGAAGCAAATAAGCAGCAACAACTTTTCACAGAGGCCAACGTACTTTCCTCCTTAGGTGAAGAGGCCTTAGAAAATTACACGGCTCTTGCAAATGAACCCTATGAAAATCAGAGGTTGATGAGAATAAAAGAGATTCTGAATCAACTTAAAACAGAACGTCAGAAGACTCTTTCTTTACTAGAGAACGGGGATAAGCTTACAGCCTATCGCTATTATATAGATCAAACAGGAGCCAATTTAGCAGAACTCAATACCTTATATGTAGAATTATCCGATTTCAACATTCAAGAAGCCGAGTCCACACTCGCTCGTGATAACCTAAACTTTAAAAGAGCAGAACGAATTTTGTTTACTCTTCCCATCCTTTTTGGACTCCTTGCTATCGCTGTGGGCGCCTGGGTTTCAAGACTCATTTCAAGACCTCTGCAGATCATGCTTAAAGCCGTGGATCAGCTTAGAGAAGGAAATTTAGATATCCAACCTCTCAGAATAAAATCTCAAGATGAGGTCGGAAAACTTGCACTTGGAATCAATGAAATGTTCGTGAGTTTGCGTCAACTTGTCCACGAGGTCGTCTTATCTTCAAATGAAGTAACCGAATCAGCCGATCGACTTCGCTCGACAATGAACCAAAGTATCCATGCGTCTGAACAAATATCCACCGCAATGGGAGAAGTCGCGATTGGGACGGAAAGACAGTCCGTCGCTCTAAACGATGCCTCAACTGCTATTGAAAATATCTCCTTAGCGGTTGACGATATTGCAAAGCACAGTATTATTGTCACTCATCGAGTCACACAAACAGAAGAGACCGCTCACCAGGGGCAACAGACCCTCTCCGAGGCCATTGTTCAAATGACTGAAATCGGTCAAGGAACGGAAAAAGTCCATGAGGCAATCTCCAAGCTTTCTTTTAGTTCAAGTCGAATCTCTGATATCACCCAAGTCATCTCCACGATTGCTGGACAAACGAACTTACTCGCTCTCAATGCTGCTATTGAAGCAGCCCGAGCAGGCGAACAGGGGCGTGGCTTTTCGGTCGTCGCAGATGAAGTTAGAAAGCTTGCCGAACAATCGGAAGGTGCAACCCGGGAAATTGTTGCTCTCATTCAAGAAAATCAGACAAACCTTGAAAATGCGATTCTAGCCATGGATAAAGAATCAACTCTCGTCCAGAGTGGAATCGAAGTTGTGAACCTTGCTGGAAGTGGCTTTGTACAAATCATGGCTCATATACGTGAAATTGTAACTGAAATTCAGACTATCTCAAATTCTATTCATGATATCGCAGGTCTAAGCCAAAACCTCGTATCGAATGTTCAAGATACGGATCTTATCGGGAAACAAACAGTCGCACAAGCCCAGACTGTTTCCGCGACCCTCGAAGATCAAAATTTCATTCAAGAGCAGGTCAATGACGCAAGCCAAAGACTTGCACAGCTTGCTCAAACACTCCAAAATGAAATCAGCCGATTCAAGCTGTGATCCTTCTTTTTGCTACCAGCTCAACTTCCTCCATAGCACTATAAAAGGCTAGGTTCAACTACAGAATCCTGTAGCATACCTGGCCTTCTTCGTCTTTAATGAGTGTGAATCCAAGGCATTATACGTCTATGAGGAATGATACGATGTGAGTGATTCTACTGACAAAAAATATTTTTGCTAGCAATACTAGTCCACATTGTATATAGTATGCATAGAAGAAAAAAAAGCCGAGCGAATATTTTTTTCGTTTTAAGGGAAAGTAACCTCTAGACTATATATTATTATAAAGAAGAGGGCTTCATTCTAAGCAACACGGAGGAAATTAGATGGAAGTTAAGCCACTTAAAAAACTAAAGCTCTATGGGTTTAACAACCTTACCAAAACCCTGAGCTTCAATATGTATGATATTTGCTATGCAAAGACACCCGAGCATCGAGATGCCTATATCCAGTATGTCGATGAGGAATATAATGCTGAGAGGCTTACTGGAATCGTTACCGAGGTGGCTCGAATCATTGGAGCTAATATCCTTAATATCGCTAAACAGGATTACGACCCGCAAGGGGCCAGCGTCACGATGTTAATCGCAGAAGAACACGTTGAACCCGGGGGACACCCAGATAATGACCCTTATAGCCCACTCGTTACCGATGGTGAAGACGCTCTTCCTGAAGCCGTAGTTGCCCATCTGGATAAGAGTCATATCACCGTTCATACCTATCCAGAAAGCCATCCTCACGGCGGGATAAGTACCTTTCGTGCGGATATTGATGTCTCAACCTGTGGTCAAATTTCTCCGCTCAAGGCACTCAACTATCTCTTGTCAAGCTTTCAGGCGGATATCGTCATTGCAGATTATCGCGTTCGGGGCTTCACACGGGATATAGACGGCAAAAAAATCTTCATCGACCATAAAATTAATTCCATTCAAAACTATGTGGATCGGAAATTCCGAGATCTCTATCAAATGATTGACGTTACCGTCTATCAGGAAAATATCTTCCATACGAAAATGATTCTGAAGGATTTTGATTTGGATAATTATCTCTTCGGCACTGCCAAAAAAGAGCTTTCAGTGAACGACAAAAGGAAGATAAAGCAGCGCCTAAAAAAAGAGATGGCAGAGATTTTCTACGGGAAAAATATGCCGAAGATCTAGTTTCCTCATTTTAGCCAAGCCAAAGAGGAATACCCTGTTTCCCTTCAATCTGGGAATGGGTATTCCTCTTTTTAATAGTCGTTTTAGCTTATTTAGTACATTACCAAAGCGCTGGCCGAACGCTGTAAGTCGACTTTTCCGGCAGCCATCGAAATATCCATTTCGATCGTCGTTTTAGCACTATTATAATTCGGGCTGACCCACTCCTTATCACTTAAAAATAAGCCATCTCCCGTAAAATTCGTATCGCTAGCTATCCCGCTTAAGTGAATCTTCAGCCCAACACTTTCCGGAACGACTAAAGTAATCTTTGAGGCCCCTGTGCTGAGGTCTGCTTTCGTATGAACACCCGTATCTCCAAATCTCACCTCGACATCGCTTGCGCCCGTGCTCATATCAAGTGTTTTCACGCGCAGTTGACTAAAATCCAGAGTTCCATTCACTGCACCAGCATTTACATCTACATTGTATTCCACCTGATCTGAAAGCTTGAGATCTAATCGACTACTCCCTGAACTCGGTTTCTTTTCTGAATTAAATCTTATTCGAGTGTTATCTCCATTCCGAACCTGTGAGAACTCAGGTGCACCGTAATTGAAGCGATTGTTCCATTGATACGTTCCAGTGAGCAACGAGGTTTGACCTGCCTCCGCTTTCACTCCATTCACGTTCACCTGGGCTCCACCCAAGTTCAGATCAAGATTGGACGTTTTTACCCCATTTTCAAGGGGAGCAGCTAGCTCCATCACGGTGCCAACACCCTCTTGCAGAGGAAGCCTTTGGAAGTTACTGCCGTAATTGGGTACACCTTGAACAAAAGAATACCCAACGAGAGCGAGAAGGAACACGACAAGAACTGCACTGAAAGGAACCCGTCTATTGAAAAAGAGGGCAACCCCCGCAACAATCAATATTAAAGGCCAAAGATTAACTACATTCATCCAGAAACCCCAGGGTAAAAATCCATAGATATTCAGGAAAAATACGATACCCAGCATGATCAAGAAAAGCCCACGAAAGACTGAATCCACAACTTGACGCATCTTAGTTCCTCCTCCATATTATTCCCACTCCTACAAGGATGAGAATCAGCGGCCACATTCTTCCCCAATCAAAGAAATACGGAAACCACTGTTCCATAAGAAAAAGCAAACCAAAAACAATTAAACCAATTCCAACGTACCGCTTTCTCCGCTCAGGATTCACTGCCTTTAGATCTTGGGCAAAACTTTGAGCCGAATTCCGAATATCTTGTGCACTTTCCTTCATCTCTTCCGCCACATTTCCCGAGTTACGATAAGGAACTCCGACCTGATAAGCTGGATTCTTTGGGATGATGACCCAAGCGATGATATAGATGGGTAAACCAATTCCGCCAAGGAAAAGAGAAATCAATGCTAAAAGTCGAATTAAGGTCGCATCGATATCAAAGTACTCTGCAAGTCCTCCACAAACTCCTCCAAGCTTCTTATCAATCCCCGAACGATATAACCTATCTGTCATTTTTTGTCCCTCCAGAAATAGTGTGTTTTTGTTTTTACACTCTTAATACGACTGAGGAGAGAGAGAAGTTTCACTCTATAAAAAATTTATTCGGACAAATCCTCAAGTACTTTATGAATAATCCCCTATCCAATACTTTAAGCCCCTTGCACTAAACCACTAGAATGCGTGAGAGGTTTGAAAAAGGTTATCCCAAGTTTTTGACGAATGACTCTGGTAGAATAAAACCAGAACAAGTACTATGCAATATAACGAGCTAGGAAAAAGGAGGCAACCCTTCACATGCGCTTTCTTCATACCTCAGACTGGCATTTAGGACGAATTTTTCATGGAGTCCACTTAACGAATGACCAGGCCCATCTACTCAACCAATTTCTTGAATGCGTTCAAGATATTCGACCCGATGCGATTGTCCTTGCTGGAGATGTCTATGATCGAGCCGTTCCCCCGACAGAAGCCATTGAACTTCTAGATGATACCCTCTCTCAGATTATCCTCGATTATCATGTGCCGATTATACTCATCGCGGGCAATCACGATAGTCCAGAACGGCTGGGCTTTGGCAACAAGCTATTATCCCGTCAAGGACTTCATGTCGCCGGAACCCTCAGTGGAGTACCTCAGCCGATTATCTTAGAGGATGAACATGGACCTGTTTACTTTCTGCCCTTTACATATGCAGAACCCGCCCTCGTCCGGGAACGATTAAATGAGCCTGAGGCTTCTGATCATGAGCAAGCCTTAGAATCCATGATTCGACAAGCACTTCGCCAAGTTCCTGAGAACTCGCGTAAGGTGGCCATTGCCCATGCCTTTATCGCAGGGGGATTAACCACGGATTCTGAAAGACCACTTTCCATCGGTGGAAGCGGGATGGTCAGTGCAAAGGTCTTTGAACCTTTTCATTATACAGCTCTTGGTCACTTGCATAATTCCCAAAAAGCAGGCGCAGAACATATCCGCTACCCAGGCTCTCTGATGAAATATTCCTTTGCTGAGGCCAACCAAACCAAAGGAATCAACCTCGTCGAAATCACTTCCCAAGGAGAAGCACGTATCGAGTCCCTTGCCCTCTCCCCGAAGCGCGATGTGCGAATCCTGGAAGGCTACTTTCAGGAAATCCTCAAGAACGCTACTTTGCTTGGAAACCCCGAGGATTACCTGCAGATTGTTCTGAAGGACACAGATCCCATCCTCGATGCCATGGGACAACTCCGCTCCGTCTTTCCGAATGTCCTGGCTATTGATCGACCCCATCTTTCCACTGCTTCAGTCTTAAGCGGACCAACAGCCGACCACCGTAAACTTTCCGAAAAGCAACTCTTCGCCTCGTTCTTCGAGCAGATGACAGGACAAGCCCTTACCGAAGAACAAGATGTTGAATTCTCGGGGATACTTGAAGAAGTCTTCCGAGATATTCGGGAGGTGACCGTATGAGACCGCTTCGTCTGACTTTGTCCGCTTTCGGACCTTACGCAGAGAATCAAATTCTAGACTTTACAGAACTCGGAGAACGCTCCTTTTTCCTCATCCATGGTCCTACTGGAGCAGGTAAGACTTCCATCCTCGATGGTATCTGCTTTGCTTTATACGGGGACGCTAGTGGGACAACACGGAATAGCAAATCGATGCGCAGTGATTATGCCGATTTAAGCCTTCCTACTGTCGTCGAGTTCGAATTCAGCATTGGAAACTCAGAGTATAGCGTGAAACGCTGGCCAGAACAAGAACGCCCTCGTAAAAGAGGAACCGGAACAACTATCGAGCCCTCCAATGCCGAACTTTTTTCGCTTACCCCAGGGAGTGAGCCAGAACTGCTCTCCACCGGTTGGAGTGAAGTAACAAAGAAAGTCGAGACTCTCCTTGGCTTTAAAAGTGAACAATTCCGACAGGTCGTCCTCCTTCCCCAAGGGGATTTTCGAAAGCTTCTAACCGCCACTTCGAGTGAACGTCAGGAAATTATGCAAACTCTCTTTAAGACTGATATGTATCGAATTATTGAAGAAAAGCTAAAATCAAAAGCTCAGGAACTAAAAAAACAATATGATTCCTTTGCCCATGAACGTTCCATCCTCCTTCAAGAAGCAGCGGTTACTTCTCTATCCGAGCTAGAAGTAAGAATCACGGAGCGTGAAGCCCAAACTCTTGAACTCAATACCCGAGTTGAAGAACTCAATACCAAGCTAAAAAATGCTCAAGATACCCTCACCCGAGGGCAACAGACTGTAGAGCAATTCAAGGAGAACGATGAGGCCCACAAAAAGCTTGATGAGCTTCTCGTGAAAACGTCTGTCGTCGAGCAGTTTCGCAAAGACCTAGAAAAGGCGCTCGCTGCCTCCGTTTTAGTAGAAACCGAACAAACCCACCTTCGACTTCAGATTGATGTTCAAGACTACGAAAAGGGCGAGCAACAACATACACAAGCGTTAGAACTCGCTCAGAAGCGCTTAGATGCTGCCCTTCAAGTGCTTCATGAGCAGGAAGCCAAAGATGCAGAAAGAGAAGCCTCTGCGACCAAGGTTCATCATCTTCAGCAATTAACCGACTCTGTACAAGCCCTTACTACGGCAACTGTTGCTGCTAATGAAGCACAGCATGCTCTTCAACAAGCCCAAACCCATAAAACCAATACCAAAGCACAACTAGACCAAGTGCAATTCTTATCCCAAGATAAAAACATAGAATACCAAGCACTGACGCTCCTTGCCGCCGAAGCCGGACAACGCCGCCTACTCTATGAGAATATGAAGCAAGCCAACAGCAAACGTAAATCCCTAGAAGAGTTTAAAAAGAAATTAGCGGAGGCCGAGCGGCATGCCCATGTCGCTGAGCGCGAACTTGGGGAAGTCAACCAAAAGTTTACTTTGCACAAAGAAAGTCTTGCCGCCCTTCAAGAAGCTTGGGTAGATGGCCAAGCTGGACTCATGGCCGCAAGCTTAACTTCAAGCAATCCTTGCCCTGTCTGCGGCTCGATTCACCATCCTCAGCCTGCACTGCTGTCCGAAAAGACGCCCGCTGAGCAGGAAATAAAACAAAAGCAACAGGAGCTCGAGAAGATTGAAACTTCGATGGGAAAGGCCCGTGAATATTGGAATTCCCAGAGCAATGAAAGAGATCGTCTAGCTCAGAACGTACAATTCTTAATCGAGGAGCTTGGAGATTATGCTACGACTGATCTCTTAACCTTGGAAAAGAAATTATCCGAGACTCAAGCCACCTATCAAGAAGCCTTACAAGCTGAGACACGGAGTAAGAGCCTAAGCCTCCAACTTGAAGGGTATAACTCTGAGCTCCTCCGTCTTCAAACTGAACTCCAAAAGGCTGAGGAAGATTGGCTCAAAGCAAACGACGCCTATAACAAAGCCATCGGAATCGCGGAGGATCGGAAGACTCAGGTTCCCGCTGAGCTAAGAGAGCCTTCAGCACTAGAAAAGGCTCTTCAAGTAGCCCTTGCCCTGCAACTTCGTTTGAAAAAGGAGTTTGAGTCAGCGCAACACTACTATCAAAAATCGACAGAAGAACTTATGAAGGCACAGTCTGAATTAACGAACCTTCAGAAAAACCTAACTCTTACCCGCGATCGCTTATCGAGCGCGCAAGAAGAGTTTGCGAATCGCCTTCAAGAAGCTGGTTTCTATTCTGTAGAAGAGTATGCCAAGGCAAAATGGACTACAACTCGAATCAAGGAGGTCCAGGAACGGGTTAAGAACTTTGATCTGAGTCTAAGTGCTACGACAGAACGTGCAGAACGGGCAAAAGAAAAGATCAAAGACCTGACCTTACCAGAACTTTCTATTCTCCAACATGTGGCAAATACAACGAAAACCGAATATGACCAGGCTCTTCGAGAACAAGCTACCTTAACCCATCGCTTAGAGTGTGAAAAGCATTGGTTGAGTCGACTTTCCGAACTCCATCAGCAAATGGACAAGCTCTCATCTCGCTATGCAATCACTGGCAGGTTATCTGAAGTCGCAAACGGAGCGAATGATTACCGGTTAACCTTCCAGCGCTTTGTCCTTGGGGCTCTCTTGGATGATGTCGCACTTGCTGCCAACGAACGCCTCAAGACCATGAGCCGTGGACGCTATTACTTACAGCGTACGATGGACCGGGCACGCAAGAACATGGCCGGCGGGCTTGATTTAGAAGTTTTTGATAACTACACAGGCTACGCACGAGGCGTCGGCACCCTCTCGGGTGGGGAAACCTTTCTCGCCTCCCTTTCCCTCGCCTTAGGCTTAGTCGATGTGGTTCAATCGTACGCGGGAGGAATCCATCTCGACACCCTCTTTGTCGACGAGGGCTTCGGAACACTTGATCAGGAAACTCTTGACTTCGCAATAAAAGCTCTCATTGACCTCCAACAAGGTGGTCGCCTCGTAGGAATTATCTCGCATGTTCCAGAACTTAAAGAGCGAATCGATGCCCGTCTCGAAGTCACCCTAACTTCCAAAGGGAGTGTCGCCTCCTTTAAAGTAGGGTAATCTACTTTAACAAATCATTCCGAAAAAGTTTGCTCGATGTAAAAAGGGCGCCAAGGTTTAATAATACCTTAGCGCCCTTTTTACATCGTTAGAATTTGAAGACTACTTAAGATTTTCTCCGATTCGTTTACCCATCTCGACGCATTGGCCTAGACTTTCTTCATCAGGTGTCCACAGTAAACGGATACCGTCATCCATGATTTCGAACCCACCTTTTTGAAGTTCTTCGGTCAGAAGCTTCAGAACCTCACCACTCCAGCCATAACTTCCGAAAGCTACGGCCTTTTTATTCTTGAACTTCATCCCCTTCATCTCTTCCAGGATCCCTGCAATCGATGAAAGGTAACCATTGTTGACGGTAGGAGAACCCACGAGAACTGCTTTCGAACGAAAAACTTCAGCGATGATATCGGTCTTATCTGAACGTGCTGAGTTGAAGAGCTTAACCGTCAATTCTGGATTGGACATCCGAAGTCCAGCTGCGATGGACTCGGCCATCTTTCGGGTAGCATTCCACATCGTATCGTAGATGATCGTCACTTGATTTTCCTGATAATTTTTTGTCCATTCTAGGTATTGAGTGACGATTTGTAGAGGGTCGTCCCGCCAAATGACTCCATGACTTGGGCAGATCATCGAGATGGGCAAGCCCATTTTTACGATTTCATTGATCTTTCCCTCAACGAGCTTACTGAACGGGGCTAGAATATTGCCATAATATTTTAAGGCTTCGTAATAGAGCTCTTCCTTATTAACTAAGTCATTATACATATGTTCAGATGCATAGTGCTGACCAAATCCATCATTACTAAAGAGAATATTGTCCCCGGTCAAGTATGAAAACATCGTATCAGGCCAATGAAGCATCCGAGCTTCGATAAAGATGATCTCTCTGCTGCCCAAATTTAATCGATCTCCGGTCTTGACCTCAACGAAATTCCAGTTCTTATGATAGCTTCCTTGAATGATCTTTTTCCCGTTAGCAGTACAATAAATCGGAGTGTTCGGGATTTCTTCCATCAGATAGGGGAGCGCCCCGCTATGATCAACTTCCGAATGGTTCATGATGATATAATCGATCTCATTGAGGTCGATCTCTTGTTTCAGCTTTGCGACAAACTCACGACCAAACGGTTGCCATACTGTATCGATCAACACGGTTTTCTCATCTCGAACCAAATAGGAATTATAAGAAGATCCCCGATGGGTAGAGTATTCCTCGCCGTGAAATTTACGAAGCTCCCAATCAATTTTCCCTACATAGGTAATACTTTCAGTAATTTTAAAGGCCATTTCAAAATTCCCCCTTCGTATATTTCTAATTATTATTACTTTAATTCATCTCGTTCTCTTATGCAAGTACACTTTGGAGATGATTATCTTACAAACAAAACCATCTCCACTCATTTAAGTTTCCCAGCTAAAAAGGTTTAAAATTTAATGGTTAACCCTCACTAGGCCCCCTTTTTTTTAAAGCCATCTCACCTAGTTTTACACCTAAACTCTCCGCTACAACCTCACACTTTGCCCGAAGCAGAAAGTAAGTGTTCTCTCTTACTTCGTACGCAGATTCTAAGGATTCATAATTAGCTTGACCTTTACTTATTACAAGGTCAGCTTCATCGAGAGCTGTACAGAACTCCGCAGAACAAGTTTTTAGGACCGTCCCAAGATATCCACTTCCATTAGACATCACTGTAGCCACATCTTTCATCCCTACGTATTCCGCGTCTTCCCAGGTTGCATCGTTAAGAATGGGGCTCCCTTTGACTACATAAGTGACCTTGACTCCTGAAGCCTTAAATTGCTCAGCAAGAAGTTTGTCAAAGGCGATTTCTCCGCTGTTATCACCAAGAATCATAACCTCGCGGGCCCCTTTTAACTTTTCCTTAAAAAAAGAGTAGTCATCGTGAGCAAATTTCCTCCCCAGTGCCTCCTCGATACTCGCCTCAACATCGAAGTCCTTAAATATCCCCAAATCGATAATATTTCCTGCCACAGAGACTTGTAAGGCTGTGTAAAGTGGATCTGAACTTTGCATTACTCGCTCTCTCAACTGGGGAAGAAGTTTTATGGCCAATTCGTTGGACTCTCTTTTCGCCTTTACGAAAGGATCATTCGTTCCCAAGAGTTCATTAACCTTCCAAAGAATTAACGTTGAGTTTTCTGCTGGGGTTCCCTGCGGATCAAGCTCCGGAATGAGCGGTAAAATCTTATGTAAGATTTGCATCGCCTTATCCTCTGAAACCTCTGTTTGTCCTAAAGTATTTCTTGCTTGCTTTAAATAACACGGAATGCAATCCAATACGACGTTCACCACTGTGCCCCCTTTATGTGATATACCAGCAATTTCGCATACTAATACTTCTCTATTATAGCTCGTTTTGCAGTTTATCTCCACAATGACTCCGCCTCTGAATCAAGCGTTCCGAATCTCTTCTAAAACTAAAAATCACCCGTAAGATTCCTGCTTCTTAGGCGGGAGTCTTACGGGTGATGTATAGTAACTTAGGGTTTCACATATTCATGACTGACCAATAGATTTGCAATGACATCTGTGGGCACGACAAACTCGACGACCCCCATGTAGCCTGGAGCTACTTCATATTTATCAAATGAAATGACGAGTTTGTTTTCTGTATTGAGATAGAAGGTCTGATTCTTAGCAATCTGATTAAATCCTTCGAAAGGAAGGTTCATGTTTGTACCCGATACCCAGTAGACCTTGTTGGCATCCGCTTGCATCTGTTCCCTCATCTGAACCTTAATATTTTCGCTGATAACATTGATATATTCTTCATCCTTAAAGAGACTGGGTAGCGTGATTAGAACTTGATCCTTTTTATCAATAGTATCATATTTAAATGTGGTCGAGGAAGAACCTACAGTATTAACCACATAGCGTCCTATGGCTAAAATTCTATCATTGTCTGTCTTAACGACATAGCCGCTATTAACTCCTAAATGTCCCCCCCCTTGTTCCTTCAGGTCCTCCATATCTACCATAAATTCCTCATAAAGTTTCTTGTTTTCATCTAGGTATTTTATATTCAAAGTCTCTTCTAACGTCTTATTTTCTAAACCTTCTATCACAGGTACCTCGATATTCGCTCGATATGTCCCCTCATCTACTTGGTAGTCTCGGAAGTTCAGGACGTGCACTAAGTCCTTGATAACGGGAACGCCTGATAACATGCTGGCCATAGCAGGGCTAATATTGATACCCCCGACGAATATGATTACGACAGCTGCCACTCCAGCGACCCATCGCACCTTCTTCGACCTATTCTTATTCTTCGCCTCTTTAATTGTTTTCCTAACAACAGAATCCAATTCATTAGGGATCGGGATATTATTATAATCTTCCTTTAACGTTTCCAATTGTTTATTGTTCATGTTAAACCTCCTTGATTTCCTCTTCCATCTGAAGACGTAGCTTCCTCAATGTGGAATATAGTCGGGACTTCGTGGTATTTACATTTTCATTTAGGATATCTGCCACGTCTTCAATCTTCAGATCCTCATAATATCTGAGAACAATTCGACTGCGATCATCAGGTGGTAGCTGATCCAAAGCTTTTGCTAAATCCAGATCAGAATAGTTAAAACTCGCGGTCCCAGATTCGTAACGACTGAGCGTTTCTTCATCTATGATATCTAAACGTTTTTGCTTTCTCAAAGCATCTAATGACGTATTGACCACAATCCTATAAACCCAGGTTTTAATAGACTGCGATTTTTCCAGCGAGTCCACAGAGGAAATTGCCTTGACGATGGATTCTTGGACAATATCCAAAGCATCTTCCGGATTCTTGACATAACTATAGGCCAGCCTGTATAAAGGCTGCTGATTGGCCAGAAGGTAACCCTCGACTTCTTTTCTTAATTTCTTTCTTTCAAACATACCTGACTCCTTTGAAGTGCACTTCATTTTTTGATACGTATCATAAGTCTTATACTATATAGACGAATCATTTCGTAGAAAAGTTTTAGATAGAATAAAAAAACCGATCCTTCCTGGAAATCAGAGAAGTGATCGGCATTCCTAGGTATGAGGACTATGCCCTCACCCTCGAGTTTTCCCTCTTCATTACGGGTCAGCGAAGAAAACAATTCCCATCGTGAAAATAAAGACAAAAAACAGAACTTGAAGACTCACTAATATTTTAGCCGTTTTAGTGATAGGAGCCATGTCTCCCATTCCAGCTGTAGCAAAGGTCGTGATACTAAAATAGATAAAGGTGACGATTTCATTTAGGGGATTTCCATCAATATCGCCAGTAAAACTCTTTGGATTCATACGATAAACCCAATTGTAGACTGCGGCGTAATAGAGAATCAGGGTCCCAATAGCGCTCGAAACGGGTAGAAATGCATTCAAAGGATGTCCATTCGATGCGATAAGGACGTTATAGACATAAAAAGAAATCCCTGCCGTAGCTATACAAGAGTAGACAATGCTACCAATCATACCCTGTATAGATTTTTCTTTTTCTCCACACACGGCTCCATCTCTAGACATAAGAGTAAAGATAAAGTAAGCTCCCGTTCCTACAAGCGCTGGGGAAAGTAACCACACATTTGAAGCCGCAACTGCCTTACCATTTACTTGGGGATCAGGCGCCTTCGCTGGGACTGTCGCAGTCCGCTTATTACCGAGAAAATTTGGATTCGTGTAATTCGAGGGATAAGAGCCTGGGTAAGGAGAATAACCCCCTGCGGATCCGTACACTCAAAATCCCTCCTTTCTGAACGCTCTAGCTATTCCCATTATATTCCATATAAATAATAATGTTCTCTCTTCTCTTCTTGCACTATTCGAAAGATTACCCTACAAAGTGGAGCAAAGATCTCCTGGAGAGTTTTTTCATAATATTTCCACTTAATAAGAATAGGCTATCTTAGTGCGGGTCCCCAGATAGCCTATAATATTCGAGTGTTAATCGCAGGTCGAAGAGTTACTTAGCCATAACACCTTGCACAGATGCTTTACTCTCTGAATCAGCTTCATTAGATTCGATTCCTATGCTAGAATAGCGTCGAACCCGTGTCGCGTTAAGAATTGCCAAGAGTGCTACTCCCACATCTGAGAAGACAGCCTCCCACATGGTAGCCATCCCGAACATCCCAAGAATGATAAAAATAAGTTTGATTACTAAGGCAAAACCGATATTTTGCCAGATGATCTTTTTAGTGAAACCCGCAATATCGAGGGCATTGATGAGCTTAGAGGGCTGATCATCCATCAGAACGACATCTGCTGCCTCAATTGCTGCATCTGAACCCAGTCCACCCATGGCAATCCCAATATCGGCGCGGGTCAATACGGGGGCATCATTGATTCCATCACCAACAAAGACGACCTTTTCTGCAGCTACACTTCTTTCAGTAAGCAACTTCTCCAGTTTTTTCACTTTATCTTCAGGCAATAGATCTGCGTAAACTTCCTGAACTCCGAGTTCTCGCCCGACACGCTGAGCCACTGCTGCTTGATCTCCAGTTAACATTACTGTCTTAATTCCTGCGGCTTTAAGTCGTTGAACTGTTTCGCGTGCTCCAAGTCGTGGACGGTCTGCAATCAATAAACATCCTGCATAGTTTTGATTCACTGCCATATAGACTAGGGTACCCAGCAGTTCCTGTTCCTCAGCCTGGATTCCCTGCTCCTCAAGAAAAGCTAATTTCCCGATCAGAACCACTTGTCCGTCAATCTTAACCCGAATCCCTTTTCCGCTGACTTCTTCATACTCACTCGCTCGTAAGGTATCAATTTCTTTACCATACTTTTCACGGATAGATTTCCCAATGGGATGGCTCGAATGAACTTCTGCAATGGCGGCCATTTCAATGAGCTCCTGCTCTGTGAAGCCCTTCTCAGCATGTATCTGAATAACTTCAAAAACGCCTTCAGTCAAAGTTCCCGTTTTATCGAAAACAACCGTCTTAACTTGAGTTAACGCTTCTAGGAAGTTTGAGCCCTTAACTAAAATCCCCTGCCGAGACGCGCCTCCAATCCCACCAAAATAGCCTAAAGGAATTGAGATGACCAAGGCACACGGACACGATATAACAAGGATTGTCAAAGCGCGGTAAATCCAACTGCTAAAGTCCCCTCCCGCAAAAAGTGGAGGAAGAAAAGCGATTCCTAACGCCACAATGACCACTACTGGAGTATAATAGCGAGCAAAAGTAGTAATAAACTTCTCCGTTTTCGCCTTTCGAGTACTTGCATTCTCGACGAGATCAAGAATTTTCTGTATCGAAGACTCCGCATATTCCCGGATCACTCGGACAGTCAACACTCCCGAGGTATTAATCATTCCTGCTAGTACAGTATCTCCTCGATCTGCTTTCCGAGGCACGGACTCTCCTGTTAGTGCGGAAGTATCCAGATAAGAGCTTCCATTGACAACTTCACCATCCAATGGGACCCTCTCCCCAGGGCGGACAACGATTTGCTGACCGACTTCAACCTCTTCTGGATCGATTTTTATGACATTAAGCTGCTGGATTAAATTAGCATAATCCGGTCGAATATTGAGAAGCGCTTGAATGGAATGCCGTGAGCGATCAACTGCACGATCTTGGATATACTCTCCGACTGAATAGAAAAGCATAACCCCTACAGCTTCCGGTAATTCATGTATTGCAATCGCACCTATCGTTGCTAAGGCCATTAGGAAGTTTTCATCGAAAACAGCGCCACGTAGAATATTTTTAAAGGCCTTTTCTAGAACTTCGTATCCAACGAGCAGATAAGCCCCCATGTAGACGAGGTACTCTAAAGCTTCGAAAGAGGTGCCGTGCCAACGTGGGCCCCAAATCAACCCAACGACCAAAAGAATTCCCGCGAGGAGAATGCTGAATAATTGTTTGCGGAATTCTCCCTCTTCATTCCCTTCCGAGGGAATTTCTGCTTGATCTTTTCTTTTTTGTATAGCTACGAGCTTTACTCCCGGTTCAATCTTCTCCATAATAGTTTGGGCTTGTAGCATTTTATCAGGTGGTAAATATACCGTTTTAGCGACATAGTTAATGGACGTCTCCCCAATCCCCTCTGTCGCACCTAGCGCCCTTTCCATTTTCGCACAACAGTTCGCACAGAATTCCCCTTCGATTCGGTATTTTACGCGCTCATTATTTTTTTTATTATCAGATAGAGAATCCGTTTGTCCGTGAGCCTTTGATTGATCGGATGGATCACCAAACTGTACCCTCATTTTTCTCCTCCTAGTTCCCTTCTACTATACTTTATCTGAATCTATCCTAGAGATTAGCTCCACTTTACTCACTCTTGGGCAATCACTCTGAAATATGTTCAAGTCCTTGACTATAGAGACCTAACACATGATCATCATCCAGGGAATAATAAACCAGTTTTCCGTCCCTTCGATACTTTACAAGGTTACTACCCCTTAAGACTCGTAATTGATGAGAGGTCGCAGATTGACTTAAACCTAGAAGTTCTGCTAAATCACAGACACAGAATTCGCTTTTTGCCAAAGCACTCATAATCCGTATCCGAGTCGGGTCACCTAAAGTCTTAAATAAGCTAGCCAAGTCATTGGCCTGTAAGAGTTCGATTATTTCACTCTGAAATCGGGAAATCAATTCGGGGTGGGTACATTCCACTTCACAAACAGGGCTGTCTACGCCTTTGGCTTCCTCCTGATCCGCAGAAGTTATCATCAATGTCCTTCACCTCATTACATCATATGAATATATGTTCATATGTAGTATACCAAATTAAATTAACTTTGCCTAGACAAAAATGCCCGACTTTTTCTTGAATATCGGAATTCCAATCATCGGTCACCGTCCAATCGCATGCATCCCGCTCCGTGGAATAACTTTTGTTTCAACTTAACCTATTAACCTATAAAAAAAGTCTGCCCTCGGACCTGAAGGTCCGAGGGCAGATTGACTTTTAATCCCTAGGTTTTAGAATTTGAACCGGGGTGTTGCTCTCAAAGTTTCTAAGTTCAGATACAGTGACAAAGCGATACCCTTGCTGCTTTAATTGGTCAATAATGCTTGATAAAGCTTTAATGGTTTGTTCTCGTTTTTCTCCTCCATCATGAAGCAGGATAATCGCCCCTGGAAAGCTGCTTTTCATTACATTTCTTACGATTCGTGTTGGTCCAGGATTTCGCCAGTCGTTACTATCAATACTCCACAAGGTTAAAATGTAGCCTTTATCTTTGACCCCTTCGACAAGTGATTTCGAAATGATTCCACCTGGCGGACGATAGAAGTTTGTATGCTGCTGTATAATTTGATAGATGACCTCATCTGTGCGATCAAGTTCTCGTATAAATTGGCTGGTCGTGTAACTATGAGAGTAGCCATGATTACCGATCTCATGCCCTTCCACGCTAATTCGCTTGAGCAAATCAGGGTTTTTCTTAGCATTCTCACCTAATACAAAAAAGGTTGCTTTAACATTCTTCTCTTTAAGGACATCAAGAATAAATCCTGTATAGAGAGGATCTGGACCATCATCAAAGGTCAGAGCCACTACTTTTTCTTGAGTATGAACCATATAGTACGTTCCCGCTTGCTTAACCAATGATGGGAGTGTCAAGTTTCTACTTTGATAGTACGTACCAAAAGCCACCAAAAGCAGAATAACTAAACTAAATAGAATTCCCCTTCTTGAAAAGGTTATGATACGCAAAAATCTCCCCCCTTAACCCATATTAAAACTATATGCTTCCTCACCTGTTCTATCACTCCGGTAACTCTGGAAAATCGCAAGTTTAAAGTAGGAGTTTTGTCATACAGAGTCGAAGAAGTTATAATAATGAGGTAAAGCTGAAGGTTAATAGGCAATTTGTCCGTTCGACAGCAAAAACTTCAATCCTTTAAAGGAGTTAAGATATGAATCATCTTATTGTCATTGCTCTAGGCGGTGCCTTGGGAGCTCTTTCTCGTTACGAATTAGGCCTCTGGATCTCAGCCCGATGGAATCCAAGCTTTCCACTTCCCACCTTTATTATCAATGTGAGTGGAGCCTTCTTACTTGGGTTTATCAATATCCTTTCTATAGACAAAATGCCGATAAGCCCCCTATGGCGTTTGGGGATTGGGGTCGGCTTCTTAGGTGCCTTCACAACCTTTTCCACCTTTGGTTTTGAGGTTTTTACTCTAATAGAAAAGGGTAGTTACACAACAGCAGTATCGTATACCCTCTTCAGTATTTTCGTCGGCTTTTTAGGGGTTGCCTTAGGTGTCACTCTCGCCCGATTATTGTAGAAAAACCTATATGCCAAAATAACGAGAAACCACTTAACCCCTAAAGGTGAAGTGGCTTCTTGTTATTTTAGCGTTTCTTTGTTTCATTCACTGACGTGGGGCCCAAAGCATAATCGATACACCCACCAAGCATATTACAGCACCGATCCAATCATAGGAATCCGGTATTTTCTTATCAACACCCCAGCCCCATAGTACCGCTAGGATAATGAAAACTCCTCCGTATGCCGCATAAATTCTCCCAAAGCTCGGAAATTTTTGCAACGTCGGAATGATTCCATAAAGAACCAGGATCAATGCGCCTATTATTCCGTACCAGAAGGGGCGTGCTTCCCTTAGCCAAAGCCATACCAAATAACCTCCGCCAATTTCTGCTATGCCCGCAAGTAAAAATAAAAGAATCGCGTTAAGCATCGGGTCGATTAGCCTTCCCGAATACGTTCCAATGAATTTTATCCTGTAAAAGCTCGTCCTCCGTGTGTGCCGGACGAGACTCAGCTGGATATCCAAGGGATACTATCGTTGCAACCTTAAGATTTTCAGGGATCTCTAGAACTTCTCTTACGTATTGTTCTGCTGTGATTCCATCTTTATTCATTCGCTCTCGAATCTGAATCCAGCAGGATCCAAGCCCAAGAGATTGCGCTGTGAGCTGAAGAATAATTGTAGCGATAGAGGTGTCCTCTACCCAGACATCACTCTTTTGCGGATCAGCTAGGACGACGATTCCTAAAGCCGCACCCTTTAACGCCTGAGCTCCGGGCTTCGCTTCAGACAGCTTTCCCAGTACTTTTTTGTCATCCACGATAATAAATTCCCAGGCCCTGCTATTCCGAGAAGTGGGTGATAACAATCCGGCACAGATTAACTGTTCCACTTTTTCACACTCAATCGGGGCGTCCGTATATTTTCGTATGCTCCGACGCTTAAGTAACATATCCTTCATGACTAGACCAACCTCCGTAGCTAAATTTCAATCACTATAGAGCACATTATAGCATAAGACACCCTTCGAATCATGAAGCCCGACTTGTATCCTTTGTTGCACTTTGACAAACTTCACCCGAATTAGGGCTCTTATCTTATGCTTGATTGCTCATCAGATGGAGCATCTTCAGACCCATCTCTAATTCAAGACGGTTCTTATTATCCTCCAAGTCCAACTGAGCGACTTCTTTAATCCGCTCTAAGCGGTATAACATCGTCTTGTAATGAATGAATAATTCCTTAGCAGACTTACTTGCATTCCCATTACATTCGAGGAACACTTGCAAGGTATTTAACAGATCAGCTTCGTTTTCTTGGTCGTACCTCAGTATTTTGAGCAAAGGCTTGGGTACAAATTCCTCAAGTGAATTCCTCTCAGCGAATTTACATAGAATACGAAAAACTCCCAGCTCAGAGAATGCGACGACTGAACACTCACTATGGAGCATTCCCCCATACGTTAAGGCATCTTGTGCTTCTTTATAGCTCCGGGGTATTTCTTCCACGCCATTAGCTACATCACCAATTCCCACTTGAACTGAAAGTTTTTTCATCCGTTTCTTAATCTGTTCCTGAACTTCCCGACCTACGCTTTTAATCTTTTGTAATAGATTTTCTTCTTTCTCCTTCATAGGCCATAGAGCAACAATGGTATCAACCTTATTGCCAATGATAAAATCGTTAGTATAGTTCTTTATAGCACTCGAAACCATCAAAGTGATTTCCGACTTCACGCCTTGGAGGGCCATCTTGTTCTGAGAACGATTTTCTACTAAATATGAATCTAAATTTTGAATATTAAAAACAACAACCCGATAGGGGCGATTGAGATCCCATTCCATTAAATTGATCCGTTCTAAGGCATTAGCTGAGTTCAACTCACCTGACAAAACATGTTCTATGAGATCATTTTTGAACTTCTGCTCCACTTCTCTCACCGCAAACCGCTTAACCATATCCAAGGTGACGACAGTAGCAGCGTGTTCCAAACTGATAAGATCGATCTCTTGCAACGGCTTATTTAATTCAGCAACAGTTAAAAACGCTTTAACCTGACTAAAAGCTTGAATCTTTACTACAACGAGTGGGACCATGTCTTCCTCAAGAGCGGGGAAACACACCTTCTGTCGATAGTAGGAAAACTTCTCATTTAAGGTTTCTCGTAGCTCAAGTTCTTGATGAGCTTCAAATCTCTCAATTCGAGGATCGGTAGTTTTGATACACTTAAAACTTCTGTCGTACACAGCCACTGGATTTCCCACTAACTCCTCTAAAGTCAGAAGAATGGCATCTAAACCTTCACATTGCAAGGCTAAGGTCGTAAAGCGCTCTTGTACATCTTTATAATACTTTAATTTAACCACTTGCGAATTAAACAGTTGCTCCATGACAGGATACATAATGTCTACAAACCGAACATTCCCATCCAGCTCGATAATCGGCAACCCAAACTCATTGGCCGCATCAATAATATCTTGGGGAATATCTTGCACAAAGCGTCGAATCTTAATGGCAAGTGCACTAACCTCTTTTTCGGCTAACCTTTGAATGAATTCTCGATAATTCATTCCTTCTCCAGGGCCAGAATATAAGCTGGTTAAGAGAAGCTCTCCTCCTGATAGCCAATTAACGATATCTGGAGCTTCGATGATGGTAACCCCTTTGACGACATTATCAAGATTCTGGTGTCCTGCAACCACTTGAGACGTTTTCAAGGGACCGATTCGCAATAAACTTTTTATCGTAATCTCCAATGTTACCACCTCAAAACATATTTTCGACTATTAAGTCATCTGGGGCTACCCTTCCAATAAGAGGGCCACTCTGGAGTAGAGTCAAAAAGTATTACTGTAAATACTATAGCATACCTTTAAACCTAGTGTTCATGGGATCTCTAACTTTTACGCTAATATGAAAGAGAGCCTCTCGTATTAGCGAAGGCTCTTCTTTCTTATTTTATCTTGATTTATTATAGCTCTACATCTCTATGACAATCCTTTGAATAGATGTAGGTAAAGTTCGTTCTTCCTACACCATAAGCTGCCTGCGCAACATAGGGACCGAACCACATAAAATCATCCTTCTTGATCATCGACCAGTTGTCATCTAATAGATAACATCCTTCACCTTCCAAAATGTAGGCACCATGCTCCTGTACATGAGTCTCAACAAAGGGATGACAGCCACCGGGTGCAAAAGATAGGATATGCATATTCATGTCGAAATTAATATCAACCGGAAGCAAATCTTTTACAAATACATTTTCCATATCATCATAGTTTCTATATTCAATTTCATTTACATTTCCGTAATAGATATAGGGCTGCATTCCTTCACAAGGGATATAAACCTGCTTGTACAAAAGAATCTGCATTGGCTTATCTGAGGTATTCTTGAATTCCAGACCTACACCCGCTGGCGCATAAATATACGCACCATCAATCGCCTTATATTCCTTACCAGCTACAGTATATGTCCCTTCCCCTTCTATACAGTAGATAAAGGATTCAATATTTGACTGGTTTCCAAACACCTTTGTTGTTCCACCATTCTTTTCAGCTGTAATTACATACTGTACAAAACTTGCACCCATCTTCGGAGAGGCCACAATACTTATTCTGCATCCTTCAATACCAGGAACTACATTATTGACCAGCCCGGTGGGAGGTATCACTGCATATTTTCCATGTTTTATTACTGCTCTTGTTGATAATATGTCTTTTGGATAACCCATTAAGATCAAACCCCTTTTCATTGAATTGATTTTTAGTGTTTGTTATATAAGATAACTGCAACGTACTCTAAGTCACAGTCTCCAATATTTTCTATGGAGTGCCAATCCCCATCTCTGCATTCTGTCATATCGCCAGGATTCAGAATTTGCTCATTTCCATTGTCATTGACAAGGGCCTTTCCCTTTAAGATGTAATAGGTTTCAAAATCACCGACATGCTGATGTTTTCCGATAGAACCTCCAACAGGAATAATGCTTATGCCAAAGAGTCTTCCTGTTCCGTAGTTATCCTCATTTTCCAGGATATTTATGATCCTCACCGTATCTCTTCCGCCCTTTAGGTTCGGACTATATTCAAGCCTTAATTCTTCTGCCCTTTTTATCATTGAAATTGTCCTCCATTTCAGCATTATCCTTCAAAAAACTGTCGCTTGGTGACTAGATCTCAACGACGCACATAACCTCAACCGCTGCACCACCGGGAAGTTGGTTGGTACCAAGGGCCATTCGGGTATGCTTTCCTCTTTCGCCAAAGCAATCTAAGAGTAGACCTGATGCACCATTCATAACTAACGGCTGTTGTATAAAACTATCTTTACTTCGAACATAGCCTATGACTTGAACAAATTGCTTGATTCGTTGTAGATCTCCCAGAAATTCTTTTAAAGCTGCCAAACAATTGGTCATCGCTATACGAGCAGCCTCTTGACCCTGTTCCAACGTAAAATCCTCACCGAGCTTTCCTAGGTAAACGTACTTTCCTTCAAGTTTAGGGGTATGCCCAGATACATAAAGGAGATTTCCAGTTTGTACAACTCGAGTATAAAAGCCGTCCGGCTCTGAGGGTGCAGGTAGTCCTAAATTAAACTTCTCTTTTAGGATTTCTTCGGGTTTCATTAAGCAACCTCCTCTTTACTCTCGAGTACAAATATACCACGGTTTCTATAACTTATACCCTAACTGCTAAATCCAAAATGGTATGATACAAGACATTTACGCCGTCTGCACAGTCTTCAGGACTGCTCCATTCCGCAGGATTATGACTGATTCCGTCCTTTGAGCGAATGAAAATCATCCCAATCGGACAGACATTAATCATTTGCATTGCATCATGGCCAGCGCCGCTTGGAAGCGTGAAGGGCTTAAGGCCTACTTGATTACAAGCCTTCTGGGCTGCCTGTTGAAATTCTTCCGAACAAGGTGCAGGTGGAATGCGCTGCAAAATTTCAGCTTGAAGCTTCACACCTCTCTCAAGACAAATTCTCTCGAACTCCTTGAATATTTGGGTCTCGACTCCGTCGCTCACTTCTTGAGAGATATCCCGAAGATCTAAAGTGAATTCCACAGACCCCGGTATAATATTGATGCCACCGGGTAAAACCTTCAACTTTCCTACTGTAGCGACCGTCGTCCCTGTCTTTTTAGCCTCTCGTTCTATCACTTGAACCATTTCAGCCACGGCCACCAACGCATCGTGTCGCAGGTTCATTGGCGTCGCCCCTGCGTGCCCTGCTTCTCCTATGAGAGTACACTTTAACCAAAGTTCATTCACGATCCCGCTCACGATTCCAACGGATAGGTCGTTACACTCCAAGACCTTGCCTTGTTCGATATGAAGTTCGATAAAGGCCTTTAGTGATTCTTTAGAACGAGTAGCTTCACCGATCTTCTCAGGATCTAACCCCTGTGCTTTCATCGCCTCTGCAACTGTAATCCCATCTTTATCCTTCATTTCAAGATCTTTAGCGCTGAGATCCCCGATAACTCCACGACTTCCGAACATACTAAAGCTAAAGCGTGAGCCCTCTTCGTCATTAAAAGCATAGACTTCGATTGGATGTTCGGTCTCGATACCTTGCTCTGCTAGTGTCTGAATTACCTCGATTCCTCCGATAATACCTAGGCCACCATCGAAGATTCCACCATCACACACTGAATCGATATGGGAACCTGTAAGGATGGCTGGCGCTAAAGGATTACGACCCTCTCTACGACCAATCAGATTTCCCACCGCATCTTCTCTGACACTTAATCCTGCTTCTTTCATATAGGTTGAAACTAATTCTTTGGCTAATCTATCTTCTCTGGTAAATGCATGACGGGTAATTCCACCTGACTCACGTTTACCGATCATTCCTAATTCCTGTAAACGCTTAAATAACCGTTCTTTATTGATCACTTTTATCACTCCTATTATGAATGTCGAGTAGGTTACTGCCCTTACTACGCTAATAGCGTTGATTCTTTATTCTATTTTTAAATATTTTCAGATTTTTGTCTTTGGCAACTTTGGATAATAATTTTCCTATATTTCTATCCACTTTCTATAAAAACCTCTCTCCAACATGTATTCTCCATATAATGTACCGCCAGTAAGACGTAATATTCTTTCACTGCATGATGTAGGTAGATAATCATTGCCTACTGTATTTATCTTTCTTGACTAAACTCTTATTTCGAAGCCCTATCGGAATTTCCACTCTACAAAATGGCTAAAATAGTGACACAATCAAAGGTATTATTCCTGTTTGTGACCCATAGAGAGAAAACGAGTGGGTACCATAAAGGCTTGAAATTAAGGCTTTCGTCTTAATAGGATAAAAGCTAGGCTCGTTAATTATCAAAGAATGATAATGATAAATAGGAATGTTCAGTATATTCTTAATGTACAGCCTAAATTGTTGGGACTTTATCGAGGAGGTGATCACTCAGTTAGCATATGTTATCGACTACCAACGAATGGATTAGAGAATACTGAGTCGTCGCTTGACCAATATCCCACAAGCTAGGTGCGAAAGTTCAATATCTTTACATGACAAGTTTAGTAGTAAAGGGAGGGCATAAATGTGTTTAATCTAGTCATCAAAAATGGTAGGGTTGTGACAACAGACAGGGTTTTTGAGGCAAGCATATGTGTAAACGATGGAAAAATCGCAGCACTTGTTGAAGCTGGAACTCCAGTCGAAGCAGAAAAGGTTATCGATGCCAAAGGGAATTATGTATTTCCAGGAGCCATTGATACCCATGCACACTTAAATGACCCAGGTTATTTGTGGCGTGAAGACTACTCTCACGGCACAGCAGCTGCTGGAGTAGGTGGCTGCACAACAGTCATCGATATGCCTATGCAAAATGAACCCGCTTTGACAGATGCTAAAATCTTAGATAAGAAGTTAGAAGCAGTTTCTCCCAATGCCTATGTTGACTATTGTTTCTGGGGCGGTCTCGTAGACTACAATTTGGATAAATTAAAGGAACTCGATGAAAAAGGCTGTGTTTCTTTTAAATCGTTCATCGGACCGGTTTCTCCTGATTATGTCTCCTTAAGCATCGGGCAAGCAAAAGAAGCCATGGAAATTTTGAAAGAATTTGATGCGAGAGCAGGTTTCCATTGCGAAGATTATTCCATTATTAAATGGGAAGAAGCAAGAGCGAAAAGAAAAGATAAGAACGATTGGCAGGATTTCTTAGATTCAAGACCCGTCATAGCAGAACTCATTGCTACTCAAAATATTATCGATGTAGCAAAGGAAGTCGGCGCAAAAGTTCACATCTGTCATGTAAGCCATCCGCGAGTTGCCCAAATTATCCGTGAGGCACAATTAGACGGTGTCGATGTCACAGCAGAAACCTGCGGCCACTACCTCACCTTTACCGATCAAGATGTTATCAAAAACGGAAGTCTCTTCAAATGCGCACCGCCCTTAAGAGATGCTGCAGCAGTCGAAGGAATGTGGGAATATGTCAATAACGGAACACTGTCTTCCATTGCCTCTGACCATTCTCCTTGCGAACTGAGTGAAAAGAGCGAAGAAAAGCATGGAGTATTTGGAGCCTGGGGTGGAATTAGCGGAATCCAAAACGTCATGCAGGTCGTATACAGCGAAGGGATCGCCAAGAGAGGATATTGTCCTACCTTACTAGCACGTAGCTTAAGCGAAGGCCCAGCTAAAGCCTTTGGAATCTACGGCAAGAAGGGTGCTATTGAAGTTGGATTCGATGCAGACCTTGTCATCCTCGATCCAGAAAAAGAATGGGAAATCACACCAGAGTCCTTATACTATACCAATCAAATTTCAGCCTTTGTCGGCTTAAAAGGTACAGGTCTTCCTGTATGCACCTTAGTAAGAGGTCAAGTCGTAGCTCAAGATGGACAATTAGTGGGTCAAAAAGGCTTTGGCGAATACGTTAAAAAATCCAAATAACGGTTTGCCCTGTCGTTCAGCTGAGACAATGATGCTAAGAGATAAGGGGGAAAACACATGAGCTCGCGTTATGATTTAATCATTCGAAACGGAATTCTTGTTACTCCAGAGGGTGTCAAAAAAGCAGATGTTGCTGTTCGCGATGAAAAAATTGTGGAAATAGCAGAAGAAATATCCACCGATGCAAAAGAAACAATTGACGCTGCCGGAAAATATGTATTTCCCGGCACAACAGATGGGCATGTACATTTTAATGATCCAGGAAGAACAGAGTGGGAGACAATCACCACTGGAAGTAGTGCACTGGCAGCAGGCGGCGGCGTTGCATTCTTTGATATGCCTCTTAATTGCAGCCCCTGTACACTTGATGCTGTAAACTTTAATAACAAGCTTGCTGTAGCACAAAAGGACTCATTAGTTGATTATGGATTCTGGGGCGGGCTTACATCCACAAATTTAGATAAGCTTGAAGAGCTTGCAGAATGCGGAGTCATCGGCTTTAAAGCCTTCTCATGCGGTAGCGGTATTGATGAATTTGAAAGAATGGACGATTATACTGCTTTGATGGGCATGCAAAAACTAGCAAAGCTTGGCTTACCGCTGATGGTGCATTGTGAGAATGCAGAAATCACAAAAGATCTGACCGCGCTTGCCCTATCCAATAACAAAACTACCGTTCGAGATTATTTTGCAGCACGTCCTCCAATCACCGAAATAGAAAATGTCTCACGCATGATTATGTTCGCTGAGGAGACAGGCTGTAAATTAATCATCGCTCATATCAGCACAGCAAAAGCAGTCGAGCTTGTTACACAAGCAAGAAGCAGAGGCGTTGACGTCAGCTGTGAAACCATTGGGCATTATCTGATTCTTACGGATGACGACGTAGAACGGATGGGAACAGTGGCAAAATGCTCGCCCCCCATACGCAACTCTGAAAACCAACTGAAGATGTGGGGAAAATTGTTTAATGGTGAGATTGCTTTTATTTCCTCCGACCACTCCCCCTGTGACCCTAAGCTCAAAGACGGAGAATTTTTAAGGGTCTGGGGTGGAATCTCAGCTTGCCAAACAACGCTTACAGGTCTGCTTACTCATGCTTACCATGATAGAAAGCTTCCACTTGATTCTATCGCGAAATTGACTTCCCAAAATGTTAACGAGATATTTAAGATTCAAGGGAAGGGCAAAATTGCGGTTGGCTATGATGGAGACTTTGCACTGGTAGACCTGGATAAGGAATTCACTTTACAGGCGGAAGACCTTTTCTATAAACACAAAGTAAGCCCTTATGTAGGTGATCGCTTCCGTGGGACAGTGACACAAACTATTCTCAGAGGAACAACCATTTTTAAAGACGGAAAGATTGTATCGAAACCTATTGGCAAACATCTAAGACCTAATTTATAATCCAATGCATTATCAGAAATAAGGCAAACAATGAAAAAAGGAGTTGGGTGTACAATGTCTACAATTTCAGAAACAACAGAGACGCTGATCCCACATGCAGCAGGTGTAGATGAATCACTATATCCGAAAACTGAAGCAGGTAGGACGGTAAGTCCGATACCCTATATGTTTATGTGGATTGGTGACGGCGTTAATTTAGGCAATATGACCCTTGGAGCGAGTTTGGTTGTAGCGGGAATCGCAACGCTAAACATCTTTCAGACGTTTATCGCAGCTATCATAGCAATTGGTATCATTTCAGCAGTTTTTGCTTTAAATGACAGGCTCGGATACAGAACGGGTATACCCTATGTTGTTCAGCTCAGAATGTCCTTCGGGGTGAAAGGCTCCATCATCTCATCACTTTTGCGCGGTATCCCCGCCATCGTCTGGTACGGTTTTCAAAGCTGGATTGGCGGTACTGCCTTAAATGAAATTGTAAAGATTTTTACGGGTGGCGCCTTTGATAATGTTGTCATCTGCTTTGTACTCCTCCAGCTCGTGCAAATTGGGCTTTCGCTATACGGCTTCCATGCCATTAAATGGGTGGAATCACTAGTTTCTACTGTTATTATGCTTGCACTTGTCTATGTATTTTACCTTCTCTTAGCCGACCATAGCGCAGTGATAGCCCAAAAATGGGTTCATACAACAGGCTCATGGGGCTTACCGTTCTTCGCGCTCATCATGGTGTTTATGGGTAATTATGCCGGTATCTTTTTAAGCGCGGCAGACTATTCAAGAGAGTTAAAATCTGGTATTAGCGACGCAAAACGTGGGCTTCTGTACTTCTTGCCTATCGTCGTAGCGTACGGCTTCGTAATCGCAATCGGGGCAATGCTTGCTACAGTAACTGGTATCTCTAATCCTGTGAAGGCATTTGCCATCGTGGTCAACAACCCCTATATCACAGTTTTTGTATCTGCCTTTATTGTGATGGGTGCAATCGCAGTAAACATGGTGGCCAATATTATTCCACCAACCTACGTTATTACCTTGATCACAAAGCTAAAATACAAAGTTGCAGTTACCATAACGGGCTTGCTCGGATTATGCTCCTTCCCTTGGGTGCTTGTACAGGATTCCTCGTCTAAAGGTCTGGGGATGTTCATTCTAATCTACTCCGCATTTTTAGGACCGATTGTGGCTATTCTATTAGTCGAATATTATATCTTAAGAAAACAAAAAGTAAATGTTGCGGATTTGTATAAGGAAGATGGCCCCTTTGCCGGCTATAATCCAGCTGCAATAGTCGCGATGCTTATCGGCGCCGCTGCAGCCTTTATGAAAGTGGAGCTAGCATGGATTATCGGAGTTGTCGTGGCAGGTATCGCCTATTATCTTCTAACGAAATATGCCTTTAAAGATTCAAAATTCAAAAAGGGTACGATATTTGAAAAGTAATTGCCAACCGGTTGATATCAAAAATCTCTATAAGTTAAAATTGATAAAAACCTGCTTTCAGCCATCGAGGCTGAAAGCAGGTTTTTTCGTTTGATGCTCATTCAATGATATATAACAGTTGAACGTTAATCTTTGACCATTGAAGGCGTTTTTCTAACAATTGAAGATGATTTCTTTGACTAAAAGGCTGTAATTAGAGATAATAGTATCACATTATGAAACGTCGTTTCATAATGTGATACTATTCAGTTACTCTACCTGAAATTTAGGCTGTGTAGGTATCAGAATATCTAAACTACGAAACCCTGTTTCAACATGTGAGATAAAGAAGGAGGATATCGCTATGGCTCTTTGGGGAATAGAAAAACAAGAAATCTCGACGCAATTGCCACTTGATTTAAACAAGGCTCAAATGACAGGGGCACAATTTATCGCTGCCTTTCTAGAGAAAAAGGGAGTTCGACAAATCTATGGAATTCCTGGTGCTGCAATTCTTCCCTTTTATGATGCAGTTCTAGAACTGGACTTTTCATCGTTTAATGTCCGACATGAGCAAACCGCTATCTTCATGGCTGATGGATATTCAAGAGCAACTGGGCTCGTAGGAGTCTGCGCTGCTACGTCTGGGCCAGGAGCGACCAATTTCCTTACAGGGTTATATAGTGCCTACAGTGATTCAGTCCCACTTCTTGCTTTGACCGGCCAGGTTCCTACTGCGCTCTTGGGAACAGATGCTTTTCAAGAAGCTCCAATGATAGAAATGGCTCGCCCTGTCACGAAAGCAGCCTACCTAGTCCTACAGGTAGAGGATCTTCCCCGAATTATGACAGAAGCCTGGAACTTAGCGACGACTGGGAGAAAAGGGCCGATCCTCCTTGACCTACCTATCGACGTTCAAAAGGGAACCCTCACAGTCGATTGGAATGAGATTGAAAGCTCACAAGAAACTTTCCAAAATGAGTCTTTGAGTAACCCTTCTCTGAAGGAAATTCCAACGGAAAGATTTCATACTGTATTCTCTATGCTCCAGGAAGCAAAGACTCCTACCCTACTCGTCGGTGGAGGAGTGGTCCAGGGAAATGCGACAAAGGAGCTCCGTGAATTAGCAGAATTACTGCAGATCCCCGTAGTCTCCTCCTTAATGGGTAAAGACGCTTTTCCCAATGATCATCCCCTTTATGCAGGATTGATGGGGACTATGTGCCAAACCCCGCTGGGTAACAAAACGATCCTCGAATCCGATCTTATTGTAAATCTTGGTGGACGTTTCGATGGCCGCGGGACTGGGGATGCCAAGTTGTTCAAGGAGGGACGTAAAGTCATCCATGTAAATCTTGATGAGCGAGAGCTTTCTCGTCATATACCTACCGAGCTTACGCTTGCAGCTGATATTAAAGATTTTTTGCAGGGACTCCTTACTCTCCTTCAAGCCTCAAGCTACTTTCCAGATACACAAGCACAGAACCGGATCTCAGCCCTCCAAGATGAGCGCACCCGCCTTGCCCGTCAAACTGTGTTTAATACCTTTCCACTCAAACCTCAGCAAGCTATCGCCGAGGTTCGTGGAGGCTTACAACGAGATGCTATCGTCACACTTGATTGTGGTATTAGTCAGATTTGGACGACTCAACTTTATGACGCCTATGTTCCGCGGTCTTTCCTAATCACAGGTCGTGCTGGAACGATGGGTTGGGGACTTGGTGCAGCATTAGGTGCACAGCTCGCCTATCCTGAACGTCAAGTCGTTAACCTCTTAGGGGATGCGAGTCTGGGCATGTCTCTCCAGGAACTCGCCACTGCAGCAAAGCACAATATCCCCGTCGTTGTTGTCGTACTGAACAACTCCTTATTCGGTCTCATCCGCCAGCAACAAAATCTTTTATACAACCGTCGCTGGATATCCACAGAGCTGGAATACGAAAACCGAATCCAAGGGCATTCGAGAGGACTTGATTTTGTCGCGACAGCACGGGGTATGGGAGTCGAGGCAGAGTTAGTTGAAAAACCCGGGGAAATCAAAGATGCCTTATCTCGTGCCTTTAGCGAAAGACGCCCCTATTTAATTGAAGTTCTCGTTGACCCTGCAGCCCAATGTTCTGTTTCCATCGACGGGACCTTGAGCGGTGTCCTTGAACTTAAATAAGTAGCGATTGATATTAATGGCCTCTAAGAAAAAAAGTACGACATCCATAATAGAATCTACTATAAAATAAAAAAACAATTTGGAGGAATACACTATGTTTGTTAAGCGTGAGCAACTTGTTGCGAATTTATCCTTTCTATTCCTGGAAAAACCCTTTATGGAACGATTTGCTGCGGTGAAAGAAGCCGGACTTAAGCGCGTAGAATTTATGTTCCCCTATGATTATGACCTCGACGAACTTGAGGCTCAGCTTAAGGCTCACAACTTAGAACTCGTACTCTTCAATTTACCGGCTGGAGATTGGGAAAGCGGTGAACGTGGGATCGCCTTAGACCCCGACCGTCAAGACGAATTTCGCGCAGGAGTCGCCAAAGCAATCGTTGCCGCACGAAAACTCAATGTGAAACAAGTCAATTGCCTCGTAGGTAAAGTCCTGCCTAAGACGACGCAGGAAGATCAATGGTGCACTTTAGTAAGTAATATCCGTTATGCTGCTGAGCAATTTCAGCCTGAAGGAATTCGACTTCTTGTTGAGCCACTTAACCACTTTGATGCTCCAGGGTTCTTCCTCAACACAACACAGGATGTTCTCAAGCTTATCTCCGAAATCAATCACGAAAATATCTTCCTGCAATTCGATGTCTATCATGCAGCCCGTGAAAGCGAAGACATCCTTAAGGTTCTTCATGAGTCTTTGCCTCAGATTGGGCATATTCAAATCGCTGATAATCCAGGTAGGCATCAACCCGGAACAGGAGAAATCGATTATGCAACCTTCTTCACCGCATTAGAAAAGGTGGGATACTCCCAAGCCATTGCCATGGAATATGTACCCACCCCCAATACCCTCACTTCACTTGAATGGATTAAGGATTTCGAATAGGAAATAGCAGAACAAGTGAATGGCAATGCCTCTTAACTTAGACGAAATGGAGCGATATTCATGAGTAAAATTGGATTTATCGGACTTGGCATTATGGGAAAACCCATGAGTAAAAATCTATTAAAAGCAGGATATGAACTTGTTGTATTTAATCGAAGCCAAGAAGCAGTAAAGGAATTAGTAAGCGAAGGAGCAGAAGCAGCTTCCTCCCCTAAAGAGGTCGCTGAACGTTGTTCTCTCATTATTACAATGCTTCCGAATTCTCCCCAAGTTCGGGAAGTGGTGTTAGGGCCAAACGGTGTGATTGAAGGAGTCAGACCCGGAACCATGGTTATCGACATGAGCTCGATCGCCCCAGGTGTAAGCCGTGAAATCTCGATGAATCTCTCGGAGAAAAACGTTCGCTTTATGGATTCCCCGGTGAGCGGAGGAGAACCCAAGGCTATAGATGGTACTCTATCCATCATGGTCGGCGGGAGCGCCACAGATTTTGAAGAGTTTTATCCCGTTCTCAAGGCAATGAGCTCCTCAGCGATTCTCTGCGGAGATGTCGGAGCAGGTAACGTCACAAAATTAGCAAATCAAATCATAGTAGCCATAAATATAGCTGCAGTATCCGAGGCTTTAGTCCTAGCCACAAAAGCGGGTGCAAACCCTGAAACAGTCTATAAAGCAATCCGCGGAGGACTCGCCGGAAGTACCGTGCTTGATGCCAAAGCTCCCCTCATGTTCGAACGTCGATTTGATCCCGGCTTCCGTATTAATCTTCATATCAAAGATCTTAACAATGTTCTGGAGACCGGACATGACATGGGAGCCCCTCTCCCGCTTACTGCATCCGTGATGGAAATGATGCAGACCTTAAAGATCTACGACTTGGACCAAGCAGATCACAGTGCACTTGTCCAATATTATGAAAAGCTCGCGAATATCGAGGTCAGGAAATAAATAGATAGACAATATCAAATCACCTTAGTTTATAACGAATTTTTCTAAAAAAGTGCCGTATTCTTAGGATAGTTCTTACGAGAAATGGTCGCATTAAAAACACTCCTTTTAGGTAACTTTCTTATACTAATAGAGTTACCTAAATTGGAGTGTTTTATTTGGTCTATAACCTATTAAACTTAACAAAAAAGTGGTTCCTGCAACAATTTCCTTTTATTAATTCTATTTCGCCATTTTTTCCTAGTTCCCTTCATCCTTCTTACATGTTAAAACAGGATTATTCGCATAATAAGTGAAGTGGAGTTCTTCAAAAGTTATCTATGAAGGAAATTTCGGAGGAGGTTAGACTATGAAGAAATCCGGTGAAATCCAAAAACGGCCCGAAGGTCCAGATAGTGCTAAGTACGAATCTCGCAGTGTAAGCTTTAAACAGGAACAAAAAAAGAAAAAAGATCCCTCAACTTTGGAACAGTCATAATCTAAATTCAAAGGGGCGGTTGCAAAATTCTACATTTGCAACCGCCCCTTCCTATTTCTCATAGGATCCTATCACTTTCGGCTTACCCATCAGTTAGCCGTTCCTCTCTTTTCGGAACGTTCCAATATCTTCATAAAAACCGTGAAGATAAGCGTAGAAATCCCCAGGGCCATCCAGCCTGTATCGATACTCACATAATTTAATACTTTCCCCATCCCTAAGGGGCCTAACGTGAAACCTAATCCTGAGAGCATAGGGATAATCGCACTCATTCTCCCACGATGAGAGGCAGGGGTGTGATCAGCAATGAAAGGAGTCACACTGATGGCTAAAATGATTTCACCCAAAGTAAATACAAAGGCCCAAACGAAGAGAAAGAATAAAGAATTCAACACCCCAAGCATTCCGAAACCAACCGCATACAGTATCCCTCCGATAACGGCACGACGTAAGTGCGTAAGCTTCTCCGAGAGTTTTGTGACGATCGGCGTAAAAATCATAACGATTAATCCATTAAATCCAGCGACAAACCCAAAGTACTGAGCTCCATTCGCAGGAAACTTCTCCATCGTTTGCATGGGAAGCATAAAAGACCATTGTGAGTAGGTAAAATTATACCCAAACATAATGATAGCAAAGCAAATGAGAATCGGTCGTTTCATCAATACCTGGAAAATCGAACCTTTCTCTCGCCGCTCTAAACGACGCTCCTCATCCTGGATTTCTTCATGGGTTGTATGAATGGTCTCTTTAATGAAAAAAAGGATAAGAAGTAAGGCTAAAAATGCGGTCAAAGCATCTCCGATAAACACCCACGATAGATGATGCTGATAAAGCAATCCTCCCATGACAGGACCCACCGCAAAGCCGATATTCCAACCCAAATAGGAAAGTGCATAAGCGCCACTTCGATTTGCTGGAGTTGTTAAATCCGCAATCAACGAGTCATGAGCCGGCCCAGCAGTCGTCATTGCAGCTCCTGCTAAGATGACAACATAAACTAAGTCCATGGATGGTTGCATGCATCCCGCTATGAGATAGAGCACAATCGCTAGTCCATCAAAAAAGAGAATGACCTTTTTCCGTCCAAAGCTATCAGCTAGTTTTCCCCCTATTAAGGATGCTGGCAGATTGATAATCCCAGCAAGACTAAGATATAAGCCTGCCATCTCTTTAGATAACCCTATACTTTGAGTTAATATTATCGTCATCAGGGGCATGACGAAAGCGCCGATTGCGTTTATAATTCTTGCTATGAAAATCACATAAATTTCCCTAGGCATTCCCCGATAGGGGTTTAGTAAATTTCTAAATAACAACATGATGTATTCACTCACTCCTTCAATAAATAAAGCCACGGATCCCCTCATCCTGAGAGTCTGTTCCGTGGCTCGTAGAAAATAAAAAAGTCACGGGCACAGCCCGCAACCCCATTTTCCATTCTGAATTAATACATCATGGTTAATTGGGTCTACACAGGCCGTGAGAGATAATAGATTTTACATAATTAACAGTGATTACAATCATGGTACGGCCTCCTTTTCAAAGTTTATTTGGATTTTCCACCTTCTATTTTCATCAAAAGCACTTCCAAGATGTATTCAGTATACATTCGTGTTTAGATATCTGTCAATACTTTCCTCAAATTCTGTTGATTTCCTTCTCTATTCCCATGGACTGTGGAAAACCCTTTATATCACCCGAAACTTTTGTTAGGTTAAGTCCTTCAGAGCATTGAGCTTGTTAATAACAATTCTCTTATTTCCAACAAGCTCGATGAATCCTTCCTCCTGCAAACTCGAAAGCTTTCTACTCATGGTCTCCCGTGTTATACCGATGAAGTTGGCCATCTCTTCTCGGGTTAGGGCCATATCCAAAATGACCTTGCCCTCTTTCTTAGTCCCGAAACTCTCAGACAAACTGATTAAAAGTCCAGCAATCCTTGCCTCAACATCCTTCGTACTTAGAGTCTGTACCAAGTTCTCAAGATTAAGCAGGCGGTCATGAACGCTTTCCAGGATTCGAAGGCAAATTTCTGGACTTTCCTTGAGAATCTTATCAAAGTCATCTTTCGCTAAGGTACAGACATTAACGTCTTCCAGAGCTTCTGCATTATACTGGAAAGCGCTCTTTTTTAATAAGCTAAGATCACCGATAAAGTCACCCTCTGTAAGGATATAAAGGATTTGTTCCTTACCCTCCCGGGTATGCTTGAAGGTCTTTATTTTTCCTTGATTAATGATGTAGAACTTATCTGATAGGTCTCCCTCGAAGAAAATAACCTGACCCTTTTTATACTTCCTGCGTGTTATCAAATTCGTAATCATCGCGAGTTGTTCATCAGCGAGCGTTGAAAAGATGGGTACTTTTGAAGCGCAGAATTGTCCTGTACAAGAATTGCATCCACAACTGTGGCAAGTAGTCGTTGAATTCATGGGTAAAGCTCCTCATCATTTTTTTCGAGTCAAGGCTCAGTGAAAAAGAAATGGGCACACCGTAACAAAAAGTTTCGGTATGCCCTGAACATTTTCCTGCTTTGTCCATGACTAACCGCCACTAAAACTCCCGCTTCTTTAGAAGAAGAAAGTGGCGATAAGCCCTGGATAAGTCAACTAAACTTCAGATGGTGTTAGAACCCCACCTGAAGTAAGTTTCCTTTATTGTAGCCCTAACCCTTTCCGTTTGGAAATAATGTGTGCTTCAATGTTATTTGCTACTTCCACCGGGTCATCTCCAAGGGCAATCTTGCCACCCGTCAGCCCTTCGACATCTTCCGTCAAAAGTTTTACCAACTGCGGTCCACCCGTTACAAAGGGAGTAGGGGAAAGATGCGTGTAAGCACCATAAGCAACAGCAAACACGCCGTCGATAGTAGCCTTTTGCTCCATCCACTCAGGGGCGGTGACTGCAATAGGCAGTTGTGGGATATCTACATCGAGATGATCCGCTAGTGCCGTAACGAGCATAGAAATCCGCCCGGTATCCGTGCAGGTTCCGAAGCTCAGTACGGGTGGAATCTTTAAGGCAGTGCAAATCTCTTTAAGCCCCGCTCCCGCCATATTCACCGCATCCATATTACAAAGCCCTGCGACCTCTAAGGCATGATTTCCACAGCCTCCCGCTACGACGAGAATATCCTTTTTGATAAGCTCCTTCGTGAGGTTAACCGTGTTCCAGTCTTGAGGGCCATTCCTTAAGGTTGAGCAGTTCGCTAGGGCGACTACCCCTTTAATCTTCCCAGCAGCGATCACTTCGACAAGTGGATCGAGTTTGTTACCGAGAGCTCCTAAGACAGCCTCAGTAGAAAAGCCTGCTATGGCCTTCGTCGTTTTCTGGGGGACCTTTGGTGTGACTTTCCCTTTACGCTTCTTAAAGTTCTCTATTCCCAAATCGATCAGCGCTTCAACCATTTTATCGACTTCGGAGGGGTTATACGGAATCTTGTGCTGTAAGCCTGGGATATCAATGATTGTACTGATGGCGACAAGGGTTGCCTGATATTTCTCAGCATACATATCGATAGCTGGTGGAGAGCAATTTTCTTCCATAGCTAAGACATCCACCGTACCTGTGGCAAGTAACGGTTCGATGGTCATCCAATTCCCCATCAGGCCTACAAATACATCATCCATTTCAAAACGCTGTAGAAGCTCTTGTCCGGTCTCAATTGACCCAATGACGCGCAGGCCTTTCGCCCCGGCTGCTTTTGCCTTTTGTTGAACGTCGGCAGCTTTAGCTCTTTCGATCATTGCTGCTCCTGCCCAAGGTTGGTGACCGTTAAAAACAATATTCACGTATTCCGGATCCATGATTCCTAAATCGACATTCACTTCATGAGGCTGCGGGGTACCAAAAAGAATATCTTGAACCATCTCAAGACCAATCTGTGAGTTGTAAATAGTCGCTAGTCCTAACCGTAGTGCTTTCAGCGTGAGGGAGGCGTAGTTACCATCGACGTTTGTAAGACAGCTTGCAACACAGTTTTGTTCTTCATGAACCGTTCCTGCAGGATAGATATTGAGATCTCTCCAGACCTGCTTGCGCTTTTTAGGAGCAAAGACTTCTACCATCAGATTCGGCTCTTCAACTCCGATTTGTTGCTGATGCTCTAGAAGATCAGCCAGTTGGATCGCCATTTGATTCATATCTTGACTCGTATTGATTCCGAGTTTCTCACACATCCACTTAAGTTTAATCTGATCTTTAATTTTAAAAGGAGTTTTCCCTTCTCCAGTCGCTTTGAGCGTACGGTATGCTTCATAAGCATGATGACTATATGTACCAGCTCCCATGATGTTTTGAAGGAGTAATTTTCTCATAGCCATCGCATCGGGGCCGATACCGCAAACGCCTCTGTCTTGCTCTCCTTTTTCATTAATTCGACAGGGACCTTGCGAGCATTGCTGACAGCTTAAGCCCTGAAGACAGAATTTACACCGAATCTTTTCTTGAGCAGCATAGCGGTCAAATACGTTGGACATTCCATCTTCCCGAATTCGGACAAGCATCTCTTCGACTGAATCATGATAACTTACTCGCCCTTCAGTCTTTTCGAGAATCGTTTCACTCATTTGCCTTCACTCCTTCATCAATTCAAGAAACTTTATCTGAAGTATTCACTTCAACCATTCAACGAAAAGTTTGCACCATTGCTCGATTAAATATGTACTTTTCCATCAACAAATAATTCTTTGGGAAATTTCATCTTTACTTCAATTCGCCAAGTCTCAAAAGCCCCATATAAAAAGACCGGCTATTCACCGGCCCTAAGCGAAAACCCATAACACTATGCCTACCAACGGCGGCGGCGACGGAACCATGGACTAATAATTATAATCGGAAAACCCCACCAGCGACGCCATGGCCCCCGATGTCTCCATCTCCAACGGTTCATACCAAGCTCACTCCTTTTTAAGCTTTATAATTAATGTTTATTCTTTCTACATTACCATAATATGGTTAATATAATTTGTCTTGTGCTTACCCTGCAAGTACTCTTTAATCGTTCCTTAACTTTTCAATCATTATATTAACTTTAAGAGGGAAGAACTCCGTGTAAAGATGTGCAGAGTTTTCACGAAGAATAATGTATACTTATTCACTTGACAGTTCAGAAAATCAAGGTCTATGGTATTATGTACATTACACTGGGAACGTGTATCAAGTATAGAGCAGAAAAATACCGAGGAGTGTGGTTTAGGATGGTTACTGTTTCCGTCGCCTTCTATATGTTAATGATGTTATTCATTGGTTATTATTCCTACAAGCGAACCTCGAATCTATCCGACTATATGATTGGAGGTCGAACCCTTGGCCCCGCAGTCACAGCTCTAAGCGCAGGCGCCTCCGACATGAGCGGTTGGCTTATGATGGGACTTCCTGGAGCCATGTTTACTCAAGGGTTAAGTGCTGGATGGATTATTGCTGGACTTACTCTAGGCGCTTATGCAAACTGGCTCTATGTGGCACCTCGCCTACGCTCCTATACCTTCATTGCTAATGATTCCATTACGATTCCTTCGTTCCTCGGTCATCGGTTTCACGATAAGTCCAATATCCTCCGGTTAGTTTCCGCTCTTGTCATTATTATTTTCTTTACATTTTATGTCTCCTCCGGTTTGGTATCTGGAGCAGTCCTCTTTAATACAACGTTCGGGATGGAATACCATACAGGCCTTTGGTTAATTCTTACTGTAATTGTTACCTATACTCTATTCGGAGGATTCTTAGCAGTAAGCCTTACGGACTTCGTCCAAGGACTCATTATGGTTCTTGCACTTATCCTAGTACCGATCGTTACGATTATGAACAGCGGTGGATTAGGGGCTTCTTTCAGCCATATTCAATCCATTAATCCTGCGCTCTTAGATGTTTTTAAAGGCACTAGTTTTATTGGTATGATTTCTCTTTTCGCCTGGGGATTAGGGTACTTTGGTCAACCTCATATCATAGTACGTTTTATGGCGATATCCTCAGTCGAGGAGATCAAAAAGTCACGTAAAATAGGAATGAGCTGGATGGTTTTCTCAGAAGTTGGTGCTATGTTTACCGGCCTCATTGGGATTGCTTATTTCTCTACCCACGGGCTTAGTCTACCCAACCCTGAAACTGTGTTTATCGAACTAGGAAAAATTCTATTCCATCCGATCATCACTGGATTCCTCATCTCGGCGATTCTCGCTGCAATCATGAGCACCATTTCCTCCCAGCTTCTCGTAACCTCAAGCTCCTTAACCGAGGACTTATACCGAATTCTCCTTCGTCGCTCGGCTTCAGATAAAGAACTCGTTTTTATCAGTCGACTCTGCGTGCTTCTCGTAGCACTCGCCGCTACCTACCTGGCTTGGAGTCAGAATGATACCATTCTAAATCTCGTAGGATATGCCTGGGCTGGATTTGGTTCTTCCTTTGGACCCGTTATCCTTTTAAGCTTGTATTGGAAGCGAATGACGAAATGGGGAGCTCTTGCTGGGATGATCGCAGGAGCGGGTACCGTTATCCTTTGGACTCAATTCCCCGCTCTGAAATCCATCTATGAGATGATTCCTGGCTTTACCATGGGTCTTCTAGCCATTGTTGTTGTTAGCCTTATGACAGCTGTACCTTCTCAAGCGATTCAAGCTGAGTTCGATAAGTCTGAAGCGGAGACGAAATCAAACTAGAATTTCATGTAGCTCCTCAGCATAGGCGCTTTGGGGCGAGTAGCTTTTCATAATTACTCTATATAAAATCAGGAGGCATCCTTATCATAGGGATGCCTCCTTTTGTTCTCAGCAACTTTATTTAGTTTACATCATATCAAACTTCCCCAATAATATCCCGAGCAATGACTATCCCACAAGCTTCGGCTTGAGCTAGACCGCGAGTTACCCCTGCTCCATCTCCACCTGCGTAGAGTCCTTCAATCTCCGTTTCGAAATTATTTTTGAGTTTTGGACGTGAAGAATAGAATTTTGCTTCCACACCATAGAGCAACGTATGCTCCGAAGCAATACCCGGGGTAACCTTATCCAGAGCTTCCATCATTTCAATGATGCTCTTCATGGTAGAGTAAGGAAGAACCAGCCCTAAGTTACCAGGAACCGCTTCTTTTAAGGTCGGTTCAACAAAGCTTTCACTGACGCGCTTTTCCGTGGAACGGCGACCCTTCAGAATATCCCCGAACGTTTGAACCAAGACACTCCCATTCGATAAGTCGTTCGCAAGTCGGGAAATCGCTTTCGCATATTCTGTTGGTTTATTGAACGGATAAGAGAAGTTATGAGAAACCAGCAAAGCAAAGTTGGTATTGTTACTTCCCAAGTTCTTATCATTATAA
Organism: Desulfitobacterium elongatum; assembly: GCF_055378975.1. NCBI lineage: Bacteria > Bacillati > Bacillota > Clostridia > Eubacteriales > Desulfitobacteriaceae > Desulfitobacterium > Desulfitobacterium elongatum. The sequence goes on from NZ_AP038772.1 coordinate 3,967,608, forward strand.
GCATGACCATTAGCGAGCATTACTCCGGTATGATTCTCAATGACGACATGCCCAGAAGGATTACTGCAGAAGCTTCTTACAGTCGTTCCGACAGAGGTCCGAAAGAGGAATTTACCTTCATATAAATTCTCATTAATATCTTCCATAATCGTATCGAGTGTCTCCACACGAACTCCTACATCAACCTGGTTACTTGTCATTTCGAGCTTATATTTCTTTAGGACATCGCGGAACCATTCTGAACCATCCCGACCAGGAACTACGACAACCTTGGGCGCGTAATACTCCTGATCCTTACTGGTCCGAATCCCACTAACTCGAAGTTTTCCTTCCTCTTCATTGGCTATGATATCTGCGACTTCTGATTCGTAAACCATATCTACTTTATCCTTAAGAAACTCAAAGATGTCCTTGAGGATTTCAAGATTTTGCTCCGTCCCGAGATGGCGAACCTGAGCTCTAAGCAGCTTCAGACCTGCACCTAGGCCTCTTTTTTCAATATCCTTTACTGCGGGAGTATTCGGATTAGTTAAAACCGGGGTTGCTCCATGCCTTAAGTTAATATCGTCAACATACTTGATCAGATTCAAGACTTCAGAAGGTGGCAGATATTCTGTCATCCATCCCCCAAACTCTGTTGTAATATTAAACTTTCCATCTGAATACGCTCCGGCACCACCAAAACCATTAGTGATGGAACAGGCGGGATTACAACTTGCAAACTCTCTTTGCTTATTCGGAGGGGGGCATTTGGAAAGCGTCTTTTTGAGAATAGGACAACTTCGTTTATAAATGTCACGCCCTTTATCGATCAAAAGAACCGATAATTGAGGCGCTTTTGACACTAATTCATAACAGGTATAAATACCAGCCGGCCCTGCACCGACCACTATAACATCATATTTTTTCAAGGTTTCAACCTCCTTCTAAAAAACCACACCACAAACGACTAAACTATACCCTAAGTTCGAGATTATTTCAATAGCATTTCCGAACATTCTCTAAAAAAATACCTTTTTCGTTTGGATTATGCCTCTTTATCCCGTGTTCAAAGGCATTCGACAATGCTAAGAACAAAATACCTTATTTTAGAATATGCGTTTCCATTGATAAAGAACGTATATTCGCATATAATATAAAATAATACGAACACAAGAGAACTTCACCCATGCTATTTCTAAATCAATCTTCCATGGCGGTGATTAAGTTGGGGGCACGCACTATATTCCATATCGATGTAAATTCCGCTTACCTCTCCTGGGAAGCCGTCCACCGTCTACAGCACGGAGATTCCTTGGACCTAAGAACGATTCCTTCCGTGGTGGGGGGAGACCCCTTAACCCGACATGGTATCGTCCTCGCTAAGTCTATTCCAGCTAAGAAGTACAATATTCAAACAGGCGAAACTTTGTTCTCTGCAACCTCAAAATGTCCTAACCTAGTCATTGCCAAGCCAAATTATCTTCTGTTTCGCCAATGTAGCCAAGCATTAGGAGCTATCTTAAAAGAGTATTCCCCCTTAATTCAGCAGTTCTCCGTCGATGAATACTTCCTGGACTTTACCTCTATGGACCAGCTCTTTGGAGATCCCTTAGAAACTGCTTATAAGATTAAGAACCGAATTAGAGGCGAGCTTGGCTTCACTGTAAATATCGGGATTTCGTCAAATAAGCTTCTCGCCAAAATGGCTTCTGAACTCGAAAAACCCGATAAGGTCCACACCCTATTTCCCGAGGAGATTCCCACGAAAATGTGGCCTTTACCTATCGAAGAACTCTTTATGGTGGGAAGGGCAACCTCTCGAAAACTCCTGTCCCGAAATATTAAAACGATTGGCGAACTGGCTCAAACAGATCCTAAACTTTTAAGGATGAGCCTAAAAAGCCACGGTAGTCTCATCTGGAACTACGCCCACGGAATCGAACATTCTCCCGTCAAACCGGGTGGAAGTATTCAAGTTAAAGGCATGGGAAACTCTACAACCTTGCCCTTCGATGTTGAAGATCGCAAAGAGGCTCAACTCGTCCTGCTCTCTCTCATCGAAACCGTAGCCACCCGCTTAAGACAGGGGCAATATTCTGCCCAACTTGTAGCGATTTCCTTTCGGACAAATGAGTTTCTCTCCTACTCCCATCAGCGAAAAATTTCCCACGCTACCGACTGTACGAATGAAATCTGGGAAGTCGCTTGTCAACTCTTTGACGAATTATGGAGAGGTCAACCTCTAAGGCACATCGGAGCTCGCGTTTCAGAGTTTTGCCAAAATGACTTCGTTCAGCTTTCCCTATTTGAAAAAGATTATGAGAAAGAACGAAAAGTGGATCGGGCAGTTGATACGATCCGGGAACGATTTGGCTCAAGCGCCATCATACGCTCTTCCTATCTCCAGTCCGGATTGAAATCTATGACAGGGGGAGTCGTCGCGGAAGAGGAATATCCTATGATGACGAGTTTGCTTTAAGAATTCACTTTTAGACGAATATAGCCAATAGCTTAAAGGGGGGAATGTTCAAAGTGAAGATTATTATGCAACCCATTGAGATGGTCGCTCGTTTTAGCGAAGGCGGAATTCCTCGGCCGGTTAAATATAAAGCGACCTTTGAAGGCGTTCCCGTTATCATTACCATTGACAAGATTCTCTTAAAAACCGAGGAAAAGCTCGCTGGGAATCGTATGATCATTTTCCGCTGCCAGAGCATCATCAACGGACTTCTTAAAGTCTTCGAGTTAAAATATGAGTTAAATACGTGCAAATGGTTTTTATTTAAAATTTAATTTCCTCTAAACCCTTTCGATACACTCAATAAGCTCTTTTGCCACATATTCCGCATCATCGACGGACAGCTTCGAATAAAGCGGCAATGTAATCTCATTGGCATACTGAGCATGCGCATTGGGATAATCTTCGAGTCTATAACCAAGGTTCCTATACAGCGTAAACATGGGTAGTGGCTTGAAATGCACATTCGTGGCGATCTCTTTTTCGCCCATCCTTTGTATTACACGGTTCCTTCGTTCTTCAGTAAAGCCCTTCAGTCTTAATGTATATAAATGATAGTTTGTTTCTATTTCATCATCTTTTTCAAAAGGAAGTATCGCCCATTCTTTCGTACCAAGAATGGTACTGTACACCTCATGGAGTTCCGCTCTTTTTCTTAACATCTCGTCATACCGTCGAAGTTGAACACGTCCGATTGCTGCCATAATATCGGTCATATTACATTTGAAACCATCGGTTAAGATATCATATTCCCAAGCTCCCGCTTGCATTTTTGAAAAGGCATCCTTAGTTTGGCCTTGTAAGGAAGTATATTTAAATTCCTTATATAAGTCTTCCTTGCCATGAAAACGATTGTCGTTATAAGTTATTGCTCCTCCTTCTGCCGTCGTCAGATTCTTTATGGCATGAAAAGAGAAGACATGAAAATCCATCTGTCCTCCAACCTTCTGCCCCTTATACGTCGCTCCAAAAGAGTGTGCGGAATCAGAAATCAGGGTAATATCTTCACGATCTTTTGCCTTTAGGACTTTCCTTATAGCATCATAATCAACAGGCACTCCCGCTATGTCAACTGACATAATCGCTTTCGTTTTCGGAGTAATTGCTTCATAAATTTTTTGCTCATCAATTAAAAAACTATCTTTTTTAACATCCACGAACGTTGGTCTTATTCCGCGATGAACAATTACATTTGAGGTTGAGGCATAGGTGTAAGGCGTCGTTATGACTTCATCACCTTCACCAATACCCAAGACCTTTAAAATGAGTTCCATACCTGCCGTTGCACTATTTAAAGCAACGGCATGCTGAGTGTCACTGTAATCTGCTAACTCTTGCTCAAATCGGGCAGTAGTAGGCCCTGATGTAATCCATCCAGACCTCAGAACTTCTGAAACGGCAGCAATCTCTTCCTCAGTAATATCAGGTGGTGAAAAGGGTATTTTCTTAATCATCATCAAGCTCCTCCCATTTTAAAAAAATCAGCAACCAGATGCTTTTTTACAGTGACGGTTAGCTAAGGTAAAATGACTTAATCGTTTCACATATATACTCGACTTCATATGTCCTCATTTCAGGATAGATTGGAAGCGCAATGATCTCACTTGCTACCCTTTCAGCAATCGGGAAGTCCCCTTTTTTATATCCTAAATCCTCAAAACACGCCTGTACATGAAGCGGACGAGGATAATAAATACTATATCCTATTTCGTTCTTAGCTAAATACGCTGCTAGTTCATCCCTATTCTCAACCAATAGGTTAAACACATAGTAGACTGACTTCTGCTCTCCTCTAACTTTAGGAAACCTTATATTTTTACAGTCACTTAAGCTTTCCATATACTGCTTGGCAATCTTTTCTCTCTTACTTATTGCATCATCAATATACTTCAATTTGACTAATAATACCGCCGCCTGGAGGGTATCCAAACGCGAATTATACCCGACATTATCATAAAAGTATTTCTTTGAAGCACCATGTACCCTATACTGTTTCGCTTTTTGAGCAAGTTCTTCGTTATTCGTAATTATCATTCCCCCATCACCATAACCCCCGAGAGTTTTGGTCGGGAAAAACGAAAATACTCCAAAGTCACCGATCGTTCCTGAATGTTTATATTGGCTTCCCTTACCCTTCCATCTCATACCAAAGGCTTCAGCCGCGTCTTCTAACACCCTGAGTTGATGCTCAGCTGCAATATCCATGATTCTATCCATATCTGCCATCTGATTGAACAAGTGTATAGGAAGGATTCCGATTGTATTTTTGTTTATCTTTTCCTCGATCTTATTCACATCAATAGCGAAGGTCTCTTCATCAATATCCACGAAAACAGGACGTCCTTTATGCTTTGTGATACACGAGGCTGAGGCCAGAAACGTAAATGGGGAAGTTATAACCTCTTTTCCGTCCTTAAACCCGAGAATATCTGCCGCTATGGTCAGTGCATCCGTTCCAGATGCTACTCCAACTGCATATTTCGCCTGGCAATACTCTTTGATTTCGTTCTCAAGTTGAGCGACTTGTTCACCAAGGATAAAATTCCCCTTTTCGAGAACGGACTGAATCGCACGATTGAATTCATCCTTTTTCTCAAGGTACTCTCTTTGTGACTCATAAAAATTGACTCTCATAATCATCCAACCTTCTTTCTCATTAATTTTCTTTTGCGATTAAGACTTTAACACCCAACTGTTGGATTTTCTCAATTTCTTCATCTGGTGCTTCCCAATCTGTAATGAGAACATCCAAATCTTCCAAATCAATCGTTTTTGAAAAAAATTCTGTCCCTACCTTATCAAAGTTCGCAAGGCATATTGTTTGACGCGAAACTTCCGCTACCGTTCTTTGGAAAATAGCACCTTCCGGGGTTGAACTACTCAGTCCATGTTTCGCAGAAATTCCTCCCCCCGTCAAAAAAGCCGTATCTATCCTTAACGTTCTTATAAATTCAGTCGCTAAAGCATCCACGATCCCTTCCTCACTTTTAACTTTTCCACAGACGATATACGTTTCAATGTTACTGTGATCTTTAAGTTTCTCCGCAATGATAAGTGAATTTGTAATTACTGTATAGTTCCGATCGACAGGAAGATATTTCAGCAAGATATAATGGATGCTAGCCCCACCTAAAAATAACGTGTCACCCTGCTCGATGTATGATACGGCTAGCTTAGCCACAGCATTTTGATGCTCTGTTCCCTCACTATATCTGATTCGGTCATCCATCGGAAATCGTCTAACCTTTGATAAAGGCACAGCTCCTCCATGCGTTCTTTTTAGAAGACCGTTTTCCTCCATGGTTGTCAGGTCCCTACGAATGGTATCTATGGAAACCTGAAATTCTTCCGCAAGTTCCTTGGCAAATACCCTTCCCGTGGATCTTACCTTGAAAAGGATACGCTCATGACGTTCCTCAGCAAACATACACTATACTCCTCGTATAATAATATTTGTTCCTAGCTCCTCGAGTCCTTTAGATTGGAACGGGGAGCTTTTAAATTGAACCCGTTTCAACTGGAAATTTCCTTAAGCAATAAGGTGCGCGCAGTATAACGCATACCCCATGCAGTCGTCGAAGGTGTGTGGGGCGTGCCGTTGTGGGAAAGCTCTTTTAACACTACCCCAAATTGCTTTTCCACATTAAGGCACACACGCATGCCTTACTTTAAGATTCTTAATCTCAGAAAAGTATTTAATTTTGCTGGCTTTACAGGCACAATGAAACCGTAAGGTTACATTCTGGGAAGGTATTTTACTCCTTGAGGCTTGACCTCTTGAAAAGTCTGACCCCCAGCCCACATCTTGAGCTTTTAACGCGAAGGTTGCGCAACTTGATGGTCCTCCTTTCGATAGTAGCAGGTCGTCTGGATCAAAGGTTCCTACAAGAAAGTGCTGATTCGGCGAGGTTGTTGAACGGTTGTGGTGCCTGGTGCCCAGCAGTAATTTTTACATACTTCCACTAGAAAGGGAGGTGATTTCTATGAGTTTATTTGTTGGCATTGATGTCAGTTCTAAAGATTTTAAAGTAAAAGTGATGAATGATCGGGGCGATGAAGTTTCCAAGCGTTTTCATGCTTCTAATGATCGTTTAGGTGTCGAATCTCTGGCTTCATACTTAGTTAATGCTTGTAAGACTAATTCCGAAGATCGCCTTGTTATTGGTATGGAGGCTACTTCTGTCTACAGCTGGCATATCCAGATGTTTTTGGCCGAAGAACCAAGCATCGCTCCCTTTAACCCACAAATCTATTCTTTTAATCCTAAAATCGTGAGCAAGTTTAAAGAATCCTATTTGGATTTGCCTAAGAACGATTGGGTTGATGCTTGGATTATTGCAGATCGTTTAAGATTTGGACGTCTTCCGGAGAATTGCCAAGTTGATTTTCGTTTCTTACCCCTTCAGAGATTAACCCGCTTTCGCTGTCACTTAGTAGAAACTATTACCCGGGAGAAAAATTACTTCTTAACGAACTTGTTTTTAAAATTTAGTACTTTAGCTCAAGGCGAGGTCTTTAGCAACACTTTTGGGGCTACTTCTGAATCCCTTATTCTTGAATTTTTCTCTCCTGAGGAAATTGCGGCTCGACCGCTTGATGAATTAATTGAGTTCCTCGTGGACAAAGGGAAAAGCAAGTTTAAGGATCCAGAAGGGACTGCTACTGCACTTAAGGAAGCAGCACGCAAAGCACATCGTCTTCGGGGTAATTTACTTCAACCCCTAAATCTGATTCTAGCGACAAGCTTCGAAACCATTAGAACGTTACAACTCCAACTCAAGAAAATTGATAAGGCAATTGAAGCTGAGCTTGAACATTTTCCTAACACCCTCACTTCTATTCCAGGTGTTGGTCCAGTCTTTACTGCTGGTATTATTGCTGAAATTGCTGATATTCGGCGCTTCCCTAATGAAGCTGCTTTAGCTAAATATGCAGGTCTAACTTGGAAAACTCATCAATCGGGTGATTTTACAGCCGATGACACCCCTTTAAGCAACTCTGGTAACCGCTACCTCCGGTCTTATTTTGTCCAAGCAGCTAATATGGTTCGGTTGAACGAGCCAGAGTACAAAGCTTTCTACTCTCGTAAATTCAATGAAAGTAAAACCCATCATCATCGCCGTGCTTTAGTGCTCACTGCACGTAAACTCGTACGTATGGTTGATGCTCTGCTACGCACTAACCAAATCTACCAGCCGAAAGGTAATTGGGGGTGAGAGCGATTCAATAGTCCAAAAGTCTAAATCCCATTTTTGTAACTTGTTTCCATATCGCTTTGGAAATGGGTAGATTTTTTATTGCCTTTTTTAGGACAACTGGCTACTAGAAAAGTTTGACCATATATTTTATGGTCTTGACATATTACCGAAGGACTTTTTTGTTATCTATCTGTAGAATATCACTTTTATGCAGTTTTGCAAAGCATTATCTGCATTTTTTTGCCGTTTATTGCTGTTTTAGAACTGGCAATTGGAAGATTGCAATAAGTAAGATATAAATAGTATTCGCCGTCCATTCATTTGATATCTGCCGACTAAAATTTGAGATTACCCAAATTAGCAAATAACCGAAAGGGAACCGTTAACTTACGACAAGTTAGCGGTTCCCCTTTTTGCGCTTACATCACTAGCTCAGATTCCTGACCTCCCTTATTTTTCAGTTGCAAACGTATCGAATAATCAAAAATCGTAGGATAAATTGCCCTTAGCAATTCAGGCGGACAATCTACTTCTAAAGCCCATTTTTGAAGCTTTTGCAAAATTTCCGTTTCCCTTTTCCCGTCCCGAATATGATCCACCTTCTTATAACTTCCTATCTCCCTAGCCGTATGCATTCGTTCCGCTAAGAGGTGTACAATGTCTTGATCGATATGATCGATTCGTTCCCTGAGTTGTTCAAGACCCCTCTCCTCCTTAGGACAGACGAAATTCCGCTTAACACTCTTCGCTACCGTCTGAAGTTCTGAAGCCAGCTGCGCGAATTGCTCCGGTGTGAGAGATTGCGCTCCATCACTTTGTGCTTCGGCTGGGTTGGGATGCATCTCAATAAGAAGTCCATCCGCTCCTCCAGCAATAGCTGCCTTTGCTAGCGAAGGGATTAGGTCGGCTCTTCCAGCTGCGTGACTGGGATCTACAATCACCGGGAGATGGGAAAGTTCCTTCGCCAAGCTAACTGCACTTAAGTCCAAAGTATTTCGAGTGCTAGGTTCAAAGGTTCGGATTCCTCGTTCACAAAGGATGACCTCTGAATTCCCTCCGGCCAAGATATACTCTGCCGCAAGCAACCATTCTTCGATGGTTGCCGAGAGTCCTCTCTTTAAAATGACTGGTTTTCTAATTTCTCCTAACACTTTGAGAAGATGGAAATTCTGCATGTTCCTTGAGCCGATTTGAAGGATATCTACCTTATCTATAAGCACTTCTAATCCATGCTCATCCATGACCTCTGTGACACAGAGCAACCCGTATTCCGCTGCAGCCTCTACCAGATACTCAACACCCTCTTCTCCAAGTCCCTGAAAACTATAGGGTGAAGTGCGCGGTTTATATACCCCGCCTCTTAGAACTCTTCCTCCGGCTGCTTTAACAGCCTTCGCAGCTGCTCGCATCTGTTCCCTCGACTCCACCGCACAAGGACCACCCATTAAAATAACATCTCTACCTCCGACCGTGGTGTCCTGTACCTTAATTTCACTTCGTTCACCCTTTAATCCAACCAATGGTAAATTCATAACAAAATCCCCCTTATATAACATAATAGTCCACGGCTGTCCCTTCTCTGGGACGAAAGCCGTGGACTTCCGCGTTACCACCCAATTTGGCCGATTGGCCCTCCTCATTTAAAGTACAGGATTACGCCCTTTTCCTCATCGAGTTGGAACGAGATAAAAAATAAAAACTTCTCGCCCCTGCAGGGACGAGAAGTCAATCTCGCGTTACCACCCAACTTAGCCAATAAAGGCTCTCTCGAAAAGGTACAGGACAATCCGATACCTCCTTCTTTTTAACGGTGAAGAACCGTCCAAGCCTACTTAGGAACCTGTTCAGCCGGCAGCTCAGGAGGGAACTTCAACTATTTACACTATAGAAGAGCTTTCAGTCGGCGGCTCTTCCTCCCTGGGAAAGTGACCATAGCTTACTTTTCTCCGTCATCGCTTTTATAGGAAATGATGAATTTAAACTATTATATCCTATTTCCAAAGGATTTGCAACTGTCTTAGGACAGAATTTTCAGTGACTGTTATATTTATAGAGGGATAATTCCTGTAACCACAGCTGCAAATGTCAGGAGTGAAAGAAGGTGGAAGTCTTGGGTTGATTCCTCTATTCGCTTCAAGGTAATACAATTATTTTTTCATCCTTTAAAAATTGTACAATTTGCTTAACAACTTCGCCCGCTTCACCCTCCAGAAGTTCACCACTTTTCTTTTTGGATATTCCACCTGACATAAGCTGGCGCATCCTCTCAGCTGGCGATAGATTGCTATCCGGTGCAAAGGTTTTCTTGGGGCGAGGCCGTGGTGGCGTATAGCCGTGGAATTGGGTAAGGGATCCTTTGACCCCAAGTTGTTCCCGCCGTAAGCCTAGATCACTTGCTTGCCTAACCTCAATTTCCTGACGCATAGCGGCGATAACGTCGGGCAACGATGCATAACGTGGGGAATTAATCCCCTCCGTCACCCCGATAACCGCCGGTAATGTGCTTTCAATGACCTCACGATCCCCTCGCTCAAGCTTTCGGTGGAGGGTCATTCCCTGGTTTGCAACCCTCTCCAAGCGGGTGACTCCGGAAACAAACGGCAATCCTAATATTTCCGCCAAGGTCGCGGCTACTTGTCCATGCCCTCCGTCGAGTGTTTGACTGCCGGTGAGTATAAGATCATATTCCATTTTTTTAAGGGCCTGGGCTAAGGTATTCGCCGTTGCAAAGGAGTCCCCTCCGTCAAAGGCTTGATCCTTGAGCAAAACAGCGTGGTCAGCGCCCATGGCCAAGCAGGATCGCAGCGTTTCCTCCGCTTGAGACAGCCCCAAAGTGAGGACAGTTACTTCTCCTCCCCTTTGTTCCTTAAGCTGTACCGCTGCCTCCATAGCACAGAGGTCATCCGGGTTAGCCATATAAACTAAGCCATCCTCGATAATGTTCTTCCCGTCCTGTTCGATATCTATGGGTACCTTGGTATCAGGAACCTGTTTGATACAAACGATGATCTTCATGACGACCTCCTATACAAATCGAAAGCTCACACCATATCCGCCTCTGGGGTAGTTCCAATCGACTGCTCCCTGATCGCAAACCACACGGCAGCTGCCACACTCCAAACATCCCTCATAAGCAAACAAAAGTTGTCCATCATCTGTCTTGGAATAGCATCCAGCCGGACAAACATAGGTGCAGGCCTGATGCGGACAGTTGGCACAACGATTCTTATCGACTTTTATATGCTCCTCAGGGCTAACACGATACCGTATTAAATTAAGCTTATCTTCAATAACTACCATATCATCGCCCTCCCTGCTTCTTTAACATCTTTGAACACTTCCCGCCAGGAAACTTGGCCCTGAAATATTTCCCGGAATTGGGGCATTATTTTTTGATGAGAGCGACCATCAACGGTAAATAATTTCTCCGCCAATTGACAAATTAAATCGGGGTAAGTCGTATGCAAACGCGGATTTTCGATAAAAGACAGAGCATGCTTATATTTTCGTAAGTCCTTGAGCACAAAACTTTCTTCAAGGATCTGCTGGTAGTGTTGCATACTTCCTGAGCTAAAGTCTCCCTTGCCCTTTGCTGCCACAACCGTTTGTGCAGCGGCGATACCCGAAGCAATGGCGAAGTTAACCCCTTCAAGGTATAAACCGTTCGCCAGAACAAAGCCTGCCGCATCTCCGGCAATCAGCATCCCTCCGGTATACAATCGCGGCATCATTTCAAGTCCGCCCTCAGGAATCATATGGGCTGAATACTCTTTAACCACCCCATCTTTCAGCAATCCTTGCACAGAGGGATGCCTTTTAAATTGTTCCAAAGCTTCATAAATAGGGACTCTTTGAGCATGCATGGTCGGGAACTGGGCGACTACACCCACGGATAGACTCTCCTTATTGGTATAGATAAACCCGCCGCCTTGCATACCCCCGAGCAGTCCGCCTAAAAATTCGTTGGAAACCCCTTCAGTATCTGAAAGATTAAACCGGCTTTCAATCGTTGCTTTAGGCAACTGAATAACTTCTTTAACCCCGACCGTCACGTGATTCGGTAAAAAGTTTTTACGTAGCTTTGCCTTTTGAGCCAGAAGAGAATTCACACCGTCAGCCGCAATCACGACGTCAGCCCATACCTCTCCTTGATTACGACGGGTTCGAACTCCAGCTACTCTCCCATCGACCCACAATAAATCATCAACTACCGTTTCTGTCACGAGCAGCGCTCCGGCTTCAACAGCTTTTTTAGCATACCAACGGTCGAAACGGGAGCGGTTCACGGAAAATCCATTATATGGAGCTTCTCCAAATTTAGTCGTTTTAAAGTCGAAAGAAAATGAAGACTCCGCTGAGAGCATCGTAATCACTTTGCTTGTAATACAGCGTTCGACTGGTGCCTCCTCCCAATAATTTGGGACAAGATCATTGAGAACACGCCCGAACAAAGCACCGCCAAACATGTTTTTCTCCCCTGGATACTTGCCGCGTTCCAGAAGTAGAACTTCTAACCCTGACTTCGCAAGCACCATTGCAGCGGTAGCCCCCGCTGGTCCAGCGCCTACAACAATAACGTCAAATTTTTGTTTCACGGCTTGATCCCTCCCGTCCCTGCTGCCTGTTCTCCTGTTCCCTGCAGTTGCTCAATTAAGCACGGTAAAATCTGCTGTAGGTCACCCACAACACCCATATCTGCCATCTTGAAAATCGGTGCCGTTCGATCTTGGTTAATGGCAATAATCAGCTTTGATTCTTTTATACCATTAAGGTGAGCAGAAGCCCCAGAAATCCCAGAGGCAATGTAGCAGCGAGGTGAGACCGTTCGTCCGGTTTGCCCCACCATGCGTTCCCGTGAAGTCCACCCTGCATCCATAGCTGCCCTCGAACCTCCGACAGAACCGCCGATCACTTGAGCGAGTTTCTCGATGAGTTTCCATTGTTGCGAAGACCCTACCCCTCGGCCCCCAGAAACGATGATTTCGGCCTCTGTCAAATCAACACTGCTCGGATCAGCCTTGATAAATCCAACCACTTTTGTCCTTATACTCTGAGGATCAATATTCGGTTGGACCTCTACGATTTCCGCGCTGAGTGATTCTTTGGGCTTGTCTACGCCAATCACTCCCGGCCGGATTGTTGCTACACAGTACTTGCTCAAGCTGCTCACGGTACAATACACTTTTCCAGTATAGGCGGGCCTTATCCCTTCAATTGCTCCCTTATCATTCATTTTTAACATCACACAACCTGCTAGCAAGCCTGCCTTAATACGGGCTGCTAAGCAGGGCGCTAAGTCTTTTCCGTAAGGAGTCTCTCCAGTCATGATAACCAAGGGTTCGTGACTTTTGATGAGCTCCGTCAAGACAGCGGCATAACCATCTGTGCTGTATTGCTCCAGATTAGGATGCTCTGCTACGTAGACTCGATCTGCTCCATATTGTCCTAATATAGATGCCATATTCTGTACATTATACCCTAATAAGACGATACATAACTTTACTGCTGCTTTATCGGCCAGCTTTCGCCCTTCACGGAGCATTTCCAAGGTGATTTCTTGCAGTTCGCCGCCCCGGTGTTCGGCAACAATCCAAATTTCCTTTTCAGCCATGACATTTCCCTCTCCATTCTGCGGTCAGTCAACGATACGTAGTTTTAATATTGCTGTTAATACGGGAGAACGAAGAACGATTTCTCCGTTCTCCCGTAATTAAACCGTTAGATGGATCGGCCAACAAAGTAACCATCGTGGATTGCGCGATCCACGGTCCGCGGAGCAACACAATCACCCACCCGATAAAGTTCTTTCACTTTATTTTTGAGAGCAAGATAAAGATCATCAATCGCCTCAGCCCCTGTAATCAGAATGACTGAATCCACCGCTTCGATTGTCGTTACTTCCTGAGAGAAAAAGTGGAGTACATCGACGGCATTTTCTTTAATCCCAATTAAGGTACTAGATGGAGTAACCTTTACTCCCTTGCTCGCTACCCGTTGTTGTACGGCCATCATGGTTAGAGAATCCATTACCATTCCCAAGAAGAGTTTGTCTGTAATAATTTCGATGTGTTTTCCTTGATCTGCTAACCATTCCGCAATTCCTGATGCTTTAACATGTCCTTCCGTATCTAAAATCACGATGTTCTGCCCCAATTCAGCATTGCCCAGAAGGACATCCTCGACCGTATAGACATTTTTCAGATTACTACCGGGGATTCCAAGGGGATTCAAACCATTTGCACCCGTCCGTAATGCTTTAGAACCTGTTGCGACCACGACTGCATCTGGGTCCTCGGCCTCGATCAACTCAACTGTGACTTCTTTATTGAAGATAATCTCGACTCCTAATCTCTTTAACTCATCTTGAGGCCAACGAATCACGCTCTCCATTTCATCACGTCCTGGCAATCGAGAAGCCAAATTGATTTGCCCGCCCAGCTTATCACTCTTTTCGTAAAGAATAACCTTATGTCCACGTAAAGCACTGAGTCGCGCTGCTTCCATGCCAGCACGCCCGCCGCCAATTACGATGACCTTTTTCTTTTGCGCTGCAGGATCTAACGTCCCTGCGCCGAGTTCCTTTTCCCTGCCGACTTCCGGGTTTTGCGTACAACCTGCGGATACACCAACTAACACATTGCCAAAACAATCCTGACAGCAGCCGACGCATTGGCGAATTTCATCTAATCGCCCTTCTCGTGCTTTGTTTCCGATTTCAGGATCAGCAATATGGGCTCGCGTCATGCCCACCATATCGGCCTGACCGTCGGCTAAAATTTTTTCAGCATGCAAGGGATCTGTAATCCGGCCAACACAGAAGACCGGAATATTATCCACTGCTTCCTTGATCGCCGAGGCCGCATATACACCATAACCCTGGGGCATATACATGGGAGGAACAACCACCCCGGTTGCAGTTGAGACGTTGCCCAAGCTGATGCTCAGATAATCAATTTTACCGGTTGCCGCAAGTCTCCGGGCAATTTCAACCGAATCATCCAAAGTGAGCCCGCCCGGAGTTAACTCATCCCCGCAAAGGCGTATGCCCAAAGCCATATCTGAACCGATCCCGTCACGAATGCGCTCAACAACCTCAAGTAAAAAGCGCATGCGATTCTCCAAGGAACCCCCATATTCATCTGTACGCTGATTGCTAAAAGGGGATAAGAATTGCTGCGGTAAATAGCCGTGACTGGCATGAATTTCAACGCCATCAAACCCACCCGCCTTCGAATTTTCGGCAGAGATCCCATAATATTCAACCATTTCTTTAATGTCATCGATTTCCATAACCTTGGGGATTTCAGCAAAAAGAGCACTTGGCACAGCCGATGGAGCCCAAGCTGGTAATTTACTCTGTTTGCCGGAATTATTAAGGCCCGAGTGAAAAAGTTGGTTAAATACTTTAGCTCCATGCTTATGAATCATATCGGTTGCTAATTTAAAGCCCGGAATTGCCCCTTCATCATAAGCAATCGAAGTGTTCATCAGTTCATAGGCTGAGGTCGGATGAACAGCCGTTTGACCAAAGATAATGAGACCAATGCCGCCTTTCGCCCGTTCTGCTTGGTAATAAGCATAACGTTCCCCATAAAAGCTGGGTTTGCCCCATGTAGAATTGGCTTCGCCCATCAATGTTGCGTGAGAAGTGGACATGAGGCGATTACGGACTGTTACAGGACCAATCTTTAAAGGAGTAAATAAATATTGAAACTCACTAGCCATTTAAATTCCCTCCAAGCGTTTAATCCTAGTTGGCTTATTCACATTGGATCTAATTTTTTCTACAATAGTCGTCCGATCCTGTGACCGTCAAAAATGGCAGCATCCGCTTTGCGGGGAGACAAGCAATCTCCGATCCGATAAAATTCTGGAACGCCTTCTTTCATTGAAGTATAAAGGTCATCCTTAGGCAGAGCTCCCGTGATTAATACGACAGTTTCTACATCCTCAATCTTCTCTTCCTGGAAAGAAAGAAGATCTAGGGTCATAACAGTTTTTCCGGATATCTCTTTAACGAACGTAAGAGGACGAATGTCAACGCCATTTTCTTTAAGTCTGGGCATGATCCCCGTTAACGTGGACGCATCAATTCCCATACCGACGTATAATCCTCGTGTAAGGAGATGAACTTCCTTTCCTTGTGAAGCTAAGATTTCAGCCAGCCCCGCGGCTTTAACATGAACTTCTTCATCCAAGATCACGACTTTATTTCCGGCAATAACCTTACCACCTAAAATATCTTCGGCTGTCACCACATTTTCTTGATTCCAACCTGGAACTTCAAAGCCGGTAAAACCGTTTAAACCATTGCGCAGTGGTGTTGAACCTGTTGCCAGAATCACCGCATCAGGTTTTTCCTTTTCAATAATTGTCGTTGTCACTTCTGTACTTAAAATTACTTTTACGCCGTACTTCTGAAGTTGATTTTTGCGCCAGCGCACAAGGCCGTCCATTTCATCACGACCGGGAAGCTTGTAGGCAAGGTTTATTTGCCCCCCTAATTCATTCTCTTTCTCATACAAGACAACTTCATGCCCCCGGGCTGCAGCAACCCAAGCCGCCTCCATGCCACCTGGTCCTCCACCAACGATGAGTACTTTCTTTTTAACTTCAGCAGGCTGAAGCGTTCCGTTCCCCCATTCTTTTTCTTTTCCTACAGCGGGATTTTGTGTGCAACCTAAAGAACCTCCGGCAAACCCTACCCCGACACAGATTTGACAGCAGCCTACACAATTCCGGATTTCATCCAGCCTTCCCTCTTTTGCTTTGTTCGGCAAATCTGGATCTGCGATACTCGCCCGGGTCATAGCTACCATGTCAGACTGCCCGTCAGCCAAAATTCGCTCAGCTTCCAAGGGATCTACATTTCGGCCCACTGTAAAGACCGGGATTTTGTCCACCGCTTCTTTAATATTAGCGGCCAGAGGTGCAATGAATCCGTGCGCCATATACATAGGGGGTACGACAAAATGCATCGAGAGCAAAGTAGCGGCACTCACGTTCAGAAAGTCAATCAAGCCGGTTGCTTCGAGACGCTGAGCAACTTCAGCCATATCCTCAGAAGTTAATCCACCCGGTAAGAGTTCATCACCCGGGATGCGTACTCCCAAGGCCATATCATTCCCAATCTCTTCACGAACCCGCTCGAGGACTTCGACTAAGAGGCGCAAGCGATTTTCCAGAGAACCTCCATACTGATCAGTCCGTTTGTTCGTAATGGGAGAAAGGAACTGTTGGAGGAGGTAACCATGCGTCGAGTGAATTTCAATCCCATCAAATCCACCCGCTTTGGAGTTCCTTGCTGATCGTGCATAGTGGTCCTTAAGTTCCTCTATATCTGCCTTTTCCATGGGTTTGGGTACTTCTCTGCCTAACAGTCCTGGACCGGGAATATTGGAGGGTGCCCACACTGGTAAGTGGCTCGCACTCCCTGAGTTATTTGCCCCGGAGTGGAAAAGCTGAATAAATACTTTCGCTCCTTGCTCATGAATCATATCTGTTGCCAACTTGAATCCTGGAATAGCCCCCTCATCATAGGCGATTGCCGTATTTAAAAGTTCGTAGGATGTTGTAGGATGGACGGCGGTTTGACCGAAGGTTATTAACCCGAATCCGCCTTTCGCCCTTTCCGCTAAATATCGTGCGTACCTTTCTCCATAGAATCCGGGTTTACCCCAAACAGGATTGGGATCGGCCAGCTGATTCGCGTGAGCTGTCGTCATGATACGGTTACGCACGGTTACCGGTCCAATTTTTAGCGGAGTAAACAAAAACTGAAATTGATCTGACATGTTTAACCCTACCTCCCTATGAGCAAATTAGTTAGGATATCACTACCCTCTTGTTATTATGCTAATATTTTGTACGAGATTTCACTATCCTCTATATAGACTAAATTGACCATAGAAAAGAGACCATCTTTGCAAATGGTCTCTTAGTCGCTTCCGACTAGTCTGATAATTGAAGAGCAGATACTTAATCCTTTTGGATTGTTACATTCCCTCTACGAGCTTCTTTTAAGACATTAATTGCTTGGATGCGATTTTGTACATGCAGTTTTCGGACTGAATTGTGCACATGATTTTTTACCGTATTTTCGGCTATATACAGTTCTTGACCCACCTGAGCATAGGTGAACCCTTTACTGATGAGTTCTAACACTTCCTCTTCCCGTTTAGAAAGACTATTCAATGGACCTTCCATCTCTGAAGTTTTTCCTCTAACTTCATTAACAAAACCCCTGAGTATTTTTGAAGCTAGTGAAGGAGAAACCCTTAATTCCCCTCTCATTAAGGCTCTAATCGCCTCGGTAAATTCGACAGAACTCATATTTTTTAACAAGTAACCTGCAGCACCGGATTTTAGTGCTTCGAATAAGGAAGCGTCTGTATCCACAACAGTCAACATAGCAACAATACTTTCCGGTAGATATTCTTTGATCAGAGTTACTGCTGTTATCCCATCACATACAGGCATTTGGATATCCATTAAAATGAGATCTGGTCTTAAGCCTAGAGTTTTCTCCACTCCCTCCTGTCCATTAGAAGCCTCCCCCACAACCTCGATATCCTCTGCTCGAGATAAAATGTCTCGAATTCCTTCCCTTACCAACCTGTGATCATCCACTAATAATACTCGAATCATCCTGACACCTTCTCTCCATTTTGTGGGATTTTCTCCCACCAAGGTACCTGAATCGTTACAACTGTCCCGTGGTCTGGGACACTCTCAATAAAAAATGTCCCCCCGACCGACTGAATTCTCTCCTCCATAATACGTAGTCCATAGCGTCGCATAGAACCACTTTTCAACCCTGCAAGATCAAATCCCTGCCCATTATCAGCGATGGTGATTCGAAGAAATCGTTTTCCCCAGGAACCAAACTCTATCTTCACCTCACTGGCATTCGCGTGTTTGCTAACATTCGTTAACGCCTCCTGAATAATTCGCATTAATTGGGTCTCTATATTAGGAGCAAATCGGAATAATCCAAGATTGGACGAAATCAACTGAACTTTAATATGATGCTGCAAACTAAATTCAGAAATATTTTCCTTCAAAGCAACTCTGAAATCGCCTACAGGTTCTATCGTTCCTTTTAAAGAAAAGATTACCTGTCTAACCTCCTGATAAGTTGTATCTGCCAGACTGGTTAGCTGACCTAGTTTATCTACAACCTCACTCTGTTCTCCCTCCTTTAGTAAATAGGAGATATCTTTAATATTACTTTGTAGTCGAGCTACAGTCTGAGCTAAACCATCATGAATCTCATCAGCTAGCCAGTGCCGTTCTCGAAGCGCGGCCTGATTTTCGATCTGTTGCCATAGTGCTTCATTTTCTACCGACACTGCAACCTGATTAGCTAAGATTGAGAGCATCTGAACCTCTCCATAGGAAAAAGAGCGGTTCAGTCGGTTTGCTGCACACAAAACCCCGGTCACTTTCCCTCGCACCTGAACTGGAACCCCTAAAAATCCCTTGACCTGTATATCTAAATCAGCAAAAACAGTAGAGAAGTTCCGTGCCGCTTCACCCGGCTCCTTTACCCCAATGGGCTGACCTTTTTCAATCAACTCATTCAGTGGACCTTCTTCCAGACGAATAATGCGTGATTTGAGTTTACTCCCTTTATCATTACCGCTCAAAGTTTTCCAATACCAATACTTTTCCTTCGGCTCCATGAGTAATAGCCCTACGAGATCTACATGCATTACATGCCGAATTTGGTCGACAACCGACTGCAGCCGCTGGTTAAAATCCGCCACGGACGAAAGTTCCAATCCTAATTGTAATAGCGCTTCCGAACGCTGTTGAGCGCTCTTGATCTGTTTCAATTTTCGGGCTAATTTCTTCGTTAGCCCTTTTTCCGTCCTTAAGTTTCTGATAATAATTGCAGCTTCATGATCTCCTCTTTCCCCTTTGAATGAAGAAACTGTTATCGCCACTGGAACTAAACTTCCATCTTTCTTGGACAGTCGGGTTTCGAGATAGGGCAGAGATCCCCCTTTTCTGATTGTATTGAGTACCAAACATTGGCCGGAACATGCCCCATTTCCAATTCGCTTATCACAACCTGTAACGGAACAAAAGTTATGTCCAATTAATTCCTCAAGTAGGAATCCTGACATATTCAATAATGAAGG
This sequence comes from Desulfitobacterium elongatum, assembly GCF_055378975.1. Classification (NCBI taxonomy): domain Bacteria; kingdom Bacillati; phylum Bacillota; class Clostridia; order Eubacteriales; family Desulfitobacteriaceae; genus Desulfitobacterium; species Desulfitobacterium elongatum. Next base: position 3,987,452 of record NZ_AP038772.1, read on the forward strand.
ATTAACTGCCAAGATCCTTTTATCCTCACTCACGAGAAGGATACCATCAAAACTCGTTTGAAATAGAGCTTGCAGTCGTTGCTGTTTTCCTCGCCTCATTTTATTGATTATAATTATCAAGATAACGATAGCTAAACTCATAACAATTAAAAGAAGAGTCTTCGCTCCCCAATAATTCATAGCAATCTCTCCAAAATATTCGTTCATCATTTCACTTATAATTATACTCTATATTTTCCTTCTGACGAAAGAGTAGAATATATAAGGATTGAATATTTTGCCGGTTATATTTTCATCATATGCCACCCAAAAATAGCATCCACAGCAAACAACCATTTTTTTGTGCACATAAGATTGTTGGACTATATTTTCGTTTGTAAAAGAAATCTATGATCAGTCGAGGCTTCTTTGCATGAAGAGAGGCCGTGTAGAAAACAAAGCGTCTACACGGCCTCTTTTTATACATTTGTTGCTATATATTTAAGTCCCCATTAAACTATGCGCCATTTCCACCACTTCCACCTAGCCGAGCAAATCCATTGAAATCCAAGGTAGCCCCCGTTACTCTGCTTGCACCATGGGGTCTTATAATCGAATCAAACCGACTTAGAAACCTAGAGAACCTTCCCCTTGATTTCTTGAAAGCAAAAAGGGAATTAAGCCCAAGTACATGGGTTAATTCCCTCTTCTCGTTTGAACTATCAATATCTTTCTTAAATCACTCGGTTTATGAACTAATTCATGGTGTTCTTAGATTGCCCGAAGCGTTGCTTAAGATAACCTATAACTCCCGGTGCAATGGATATCCCGATGATCGCGAAAATAACTATTGTGAAATTATCCCGAACAATAGGCAGATTACCAAAAAAGTATCCCCCGAAAAGAACAATGCTTACCCAAAGAAAGGCTCCGGCGAGATTAAATAGCAGAAAACGCCAGTAGGCCATCACCCCAACTCCTGCTACGAAAGGAGCAAACGTTCGAATGATTGGGATGAATCGCGCCATAATAATTGTCTTTCCCCCATGCCTCTCATAGAAGTGTTGGGTTCGTTCAAGATTCTCCCGATTCAGGAAACGCATTTCTTTCGAAAAAACTTTAGGCCCAAAAAAGTGACCAATCTGATAATTCACAGTATCCCCCAAAATCGCAGCAACGAAAAGTAAGACAAACAACGTCTTTAGGTCTAAGGCACCACTCGCTGCGAAAGTTCCTGCTACGAAGATTAAGGAATCTCCCGGAAGGAACGGAGTAACAACAAGACCCGTCTCTGCGAATATAATCAGAAAAAGAATGAGATAGGTCCACGTGCCGTAAGCTTGAATTACAACACCTAGCTTCTCATCGAGATGAAGAAATATATCAATCACTGTTTGAATGAGTTCCATTGCACACCCTCCGACTTTGACTTGTTTTCAAAACTACTTCTCTAATAGTACTTCATTCGACAGAATTTTGCTATTCCCTTTCTCTTCTAATTCCCTTTATGACTGAAGAATAACAATGAGTTCCCCAAATTCTTCTTAGTGCACCCTTTAGAGAGAAAGTACGGAGGGGTCATTAGTTTTACAACTTTTTTGTTAGTGTAAATCCCGAATATGAATATTAATGCAAAATTAACAAATTCTTCATTGTACTTTAACATTACTATGGTAAAGTACAAATAACGACATTCTTCTCCTACCTTTATATAGACGAGGGTTTAGCTCTCGCCTCAATGAACCGTCTATTAGACGGTTTTTTCTTTATAAGAGACCTAATCTAAGTCCCATTCGCAAGTAGAAGCCACCTACTATCATTAAAAAAAGCATTCCCATAATACAATAATCCCTTACCGCTAAATGTAGTTCTCGTATATTCGTCATTGTGCGGGCATATCCGTAGCCACGATTCAGCATGCCTTTTGCTAAATCCTCAGCAATCAAGATGGAGTTCACAAATAAGGGGACCATAATGGGGATATAAGCTTTGATACGTCCTAGGCTTCCTTTATCATTGATTTTTGCTCCACGAGCTCTTTGAGCCTCGAGAATGAGTGATCTCTTTTTATCCAGAGTAGGGATAAAACGCAGGGCAGTCGTTATCATAAACGATATTTCCGAAGGAACTCTAAACTGATTCAAAAATAGCATAAAATCATCCATGGGAGTGGTTAAGGTTAACACCGAAGAAGCTAGAACCATAACCAGGAGTCGACAGATAAAATTGACCCCAGTCAACATTCCTCCTACAGATAGCGCCAAACGTCCGTCAGGTAAAGCAGAGAAAAGTACAATCTGGCACATCTCACTATGAAATCGTTCAGGTGGGTACGTAAAACCAGAGATCAAAAAAAGAAATAGACAAATCGAAACTAAAGGCCGGATAAGCTTCAAAACTTTCTTATAGGGTATATTACTCTGAACTGTTATTAGGACGATACCCAGCATGAGCAACACATTGTAGAGTGGATCCTCGAACAAGAAACTCCAGACGATGACGGTCAAAAGACCAAGTACTTTGGTACGGACATCTAGGCGATGAAGTAGAGATTCTCCCGGCAAATAGTCTACAAACATAGCGCCCGATCCCCCTCCTCAATGACTCTAACCAGTGACCCTCTGAATTCCTCAGCCGAAGTCGGTCTCAGACCTAAATCCGTTATCCTCTGACTCAGTGCACAGATTTGTGGCGGAAGAATTGCCGCCTGCCTTAGTATTTCAGAATTACCTAGAACCTCCCAGGTAGTGGCATCTCTTAATACATGACCCTTTTGTAACACGATGACCCGTTCCGTATATTCGGCAACGATGTCCATATCATGAGAGATCATAAGAATCGTTGTTCCCGTTCTATGGAGTTGTTGAAGCAACTCCATAATCTTTTGAACGCCCATCCAATCAAGGCCTGTCGTGGGTTCATCAATCACGAGAATCTTAGGAGTAAGTGCTAGAACAGAAGCAACCGCAATCAACTGACGTTCTCCCTTACCAAGTGTATAAGGATGAACCTCCCGAAATTTTTCTAGACCGGTTAACTCTAAGGCCTGAGTGATTCGATCCTTGATCTCCCTCGAATGAAAACCCGCATTTTTCAAACCAAACTCCAACTCTTTCTCAACTGAAACGGAAAAGATTTGGTGATCCGGGTTTTGAAACACATAGCCCACCGTTTGGGCAAGATGTGCAGTGTCATACTCCTTCGTGTTCATCCCCTTAATGATAACTTCTCCCTGTGTCGGCATGAGCAGCCCATTCAAATGTTTGGCTAAAGTGGTCTTCCCCGCTCCATTGGAACCGACCAGTGCGACGAATTCACCTTTTTGAATAACAAGATCAATCCCTTGTATCGCTATTTGTCCGGATTCATACTGGTGGACAAGTTGATTAACCTGAATGAACGGTGAACTCTGTGCTTGCTTTTCCACAGTCTTTTCTTGATCGTCTTCCCTTATCTCGATAGGCTTGGCCAATGGGTCCATTACGTTCCGCAACTTTTGTTTACTTGTTAAACTGCGAATCAGGGACTCAGCACTCGCAACGTCTAAAGGGATATCTTCAAATTCAATCCAGCCCCTTTGATAAAACTCCCAACCTAAAAGGCTTACCGGCAAGGGCTTTATCCCGAATTCCTGCAAAAAAGGAATATTGCGAAAAAGCTTTTCAGGAGCCCCTTGCCAAGCAATCTCCCCGTGATCAAGTACAACAAGTTCATCTGCTCTTTGAAGGATCTCTTCACTCGAATGTTCAATCACGAGAAGAGTCCGATCTTCTTCCCGACAGAGATCATCTAAGGCCCGATAGATTTCTACTCGCCCCTCAGGATCGAGTTCAGAGGTTGGCTCATCCAGAACCATAATTTCGGGCTCCATGGCTAGTACTCCAGCAATCACTAGCCTTTGTTTTTCTCCACCTGATAACTCAGCCGTGGAGCGCCCGTTATGTTCTCTCAATTGAACACTTTCTAGCGCTCGTTCAACTCTTCTATGAACCTCTTCAATCGGTACACCGAAATTTCGGGGTCCAAAAGCTACATCTTCTGCTACTGTTCTCCCAACAATCTGGCTTTCTGCTTCCTGAAGGACAAGTCCTACCTGCTTAGCCAATTCCTGCACTCGATACTTACTTGTCTCTTTACCAGCAACGATGACCTCTCCGATTAAATTCCCTTGCATAAGCTGTGGAATCAGTCCATTTAAACATAAACTTAACGTTGTTTTTCCTGCTCCTGTGCGACCCATTAAAACGACGAATTTCCCCTTCTCCACCGTTAAGTTGACCTGTTTCAAACTCTCAACCTCAGCGTGAGGATAGCGGTAAGAAACATTCTTTAATTCAACGACCTGCTCCACAGTTACACCCCTCTAAATCAATCGACTTCCCTTGAGAGCTTTATACGCTAACGCTGATACCACAATGTTGATGACTGAACCCACCAATAAGAAGGGCATTAACCCTAAAACGGCTCCCATACCACCCATAGGAAAAACCATAAACGCACCCGCCACGCCATTTAAGAGGGACGTCACGATCACCGCAGCAATTAAACCCATTTTCTTATTGACGAAGCGATAAATCAAGGCAAAGACAGCCATTTCTACAGCGATCACTAAATGCATAGGAATTCCAAGTGGGAAACCCACGACCGCTGAAGAAAGTAAATGACCGAGAGCAATGACTACGGCTCCTTCAAGTCCTCCAAAGGCTAATGCACTGAAAAAGCCCGGTGCAGAATCCAAGCCCACTGTCCCAACTGGACTCGGGATTTTAATCAAGGCACCCACTGCACTCAATGCAATAAAAACGGCCATGATTGCAATCCGTCTTATATTCAGGGCCGAGTTCTTGATGGTTTCTTCCTTTGAATTTGAACGGTTAATCATTATAAATTCCCCCTTAATTTTATTACTTCATCCTACTTGTACCCTTTAATTTTGAACCTTAAATAATCCCACCGAGCCTCCCAACCTTACAGATCGGAATCGTTCCAAAGTCGCCAAGTTGAATATTCTCAGGTGCCGTAAAAATAACACACGTTGATGGTCCTGCCGATTTTTCTAGATTAAGTTCGCATTTCGGTTCTCTCATAAATTCAACACCTACTATCGAAGCAATCGCATTGACTTCACCACGTATTCCTTGAGATCCCACTGGGATAATGTCATGAACCGCACGGTATCCTAGTAATTTTACAAGATGATCACCTTGGACAATTTCCGGATCATCTGGACTAAGGATCTCCGGCCCCACCTTAGGATGGCCCATACAAAAAATACCATCTCCAGGTTTAGATTGTCCGATTCTAAGCTTCGCTTTTTCACAAACCCCTACTACAGTAATCCCTAAGCCTGTTTGCTCTGTGAGCATATTCTTTTCTGTACTAATAGCCATAGGCATCGAAGCCAGATCCATAACCTTTAGCTCCTCTCTCACCCCCTTAAGTATTTCTTCACCTGCAGGCTTAGGCTCATTAGAAATCGCAATCGTGATCATCTGTGGAATCGCCCCAATGGAGAGTACTTCCAGCAAAGCGACTCGTGCAGTAAACCTCCCTGTTATGCTCCAAGGCACTTTGACTACATCGCGCTCCTTCATACCGATGGCACCACAAGAATCGCATGCTGCCACAAGGTATTGTGCCTCATTTAAGGAAACCACCTCAACATCTCGCCCATGATATCCCATTTCCCCCCTCCTTTCTTGCAAAAATAAAAAGTTCATAGTCATCTCGCTTCCTCCTCTCGGATAAAGCAAAAAGACCATGAACTTTACCATACTTCATGTGCTTCTAGATTATAGGCAGGTCTCCTGACTTAGAGTCATTGTCTCTTACATACCTTCCCAGTTACCCAGTGGCATCTCTGCATGAGACTCCTCTTTACAGTGGCGGGTCCGTCTGGGATTCACACCCAGTTCCCTATTCTCCCTCGCGTGAAGGGCACCTATAATCCATTTAATTGTTGAAATATTCTAATCCCATTCTAGACCAGATCAGATTAATGTCAAGCTTTTTTTGTATCTGTACGAAAATCGAGCGTCGCAAAACTACTTTTCAAAGAGTTGGTTATGTACATCATTTAATGAAACCTATTGAAATAAATATAAAAAGTAACAATATCCAGAAATAATTATTAAAAACATAACCATAATAGGAATAGTTCTTTTGACCAAGTCTAAAAATGATGTGTTGAAATGCACAGTTACTATTGCTAAACAAATATGAGTTGGAGAAATTTGCATCGCCATATATGTTAAACACATTAGCAATATCATTAGTGCTAAACCTCCATAAGGTATAGCTGCAAATGCTAAAGGCATGCTTATTGCTATAATTGCTTGTGAACCTGCAATCATAGTTCCAACTATGAAAATAAGGGAAAATATAACAACCGTTGGAACGGGCAACCCTCCAAATGCTTGTGGTAATTTATTTATTACACCTGTGTATGTTAAAACATCCTTAAACATCATAATAATCACAGTACTAATTAATAACTTGGATTCAAATGCGCTAATAAACATAGGCGCTACTTCCTTAAAAGAAAATTTATTGATTATGAAGCTCATTATAATGACTGGAATGACGCCTATGTAAACTTGGCATTTGAAAAAAAGTATAATTACGATTGTTAATGCAATTGTCCATAAACTACGTATCAAATTTTTAGCATCTTCCTTTTTGTCAATTGAATCTGGCAATCCCGTTTCTTTTGGTATCTTTCTCACATAGAACAAATATCCTAATAAGAATAAGATTAAAACCATTGGTAGCATACCCACTACAAAAGCAGTCATGTCAACACCTGATAATTGCAAAGCTAAAATAATCGATGAATAGGTAGGCAGAAAAGCTTCTGATATATGCCTGAAATAGCTAGTAATAAATGTTTTATCTTCCTGACTAATAAAATCTCCACCTGCATTATCCACAATTGGAGCTGCTATGATAATAGAACCTACTGATGGTAATAGCCCGATAATAAAAGGTGCAAGCATTGCATTAACTCTTCGACTATTAAACATTCCACTCAATGACTTTTCTGCTAGAAATAAATGATCCCTCTTTTCAAGCATTCTCTGCAAAAAAGTAATGGAATAGAACGATAAAACCAAAGAGATTGTTACTTGACTAATGCTCGAAAGACCCATTATTTTCAAAGTTTGTATAATACCCACATTAAAAAATATACTTATTCCTATGATACCAACTAAAATTGAAATATATAGTGGCTTTTTAAATTTCATTGCCACAATAATCATAATAAATACCAATAAAATTTTTATTAAATCCATAGGTACTTCTCCTCGTCAAAATACAGTTTATTGTTCTAAAGATTATTTAGTCACACAATTTTCCTGACCCATACCTAACCACTAATCTCAAACAATAATCTCACGGATTTCAGGTCCGTGAGATTATAAGCGAACACTTAATCTAGTTTAGCTAAACAGTTCAACGCTCTTTTTAGCTAATCGCATCCCAAATATTCTTGCCCTTTCTTTCTGGTCTTCATCACCCTCTTGAATGCACACAGGACCATAGTGAATAAAAGGCTGACCCTCAGCAGCACCAGACGAATAGATTAACATCCCTTTTACCAACAACTCTGCAATCAATCCTAGCTCTGTTACTTCTGCTCCACCACCTATATAATCGGCTGTAGCAAAAACGGCCCCCAGTTTTCCACCAAACTTGATTGTTCTAGATGTATCCAACCATTGTTTTATTTGCCATGAAAAGGTACCAGCAATAGTCGGGGAGCCAAAGATAATCGTTTTAGCCTCCATTATGAATTCATTATCCACGTCCTCGATCGACATACATTTCACTTCCACATTTTCAATGCTATTAGCACCCACCGCAATAAGTTCTGCTACTTTTTTGGTATTTCCAGTCTTGCTGTAATAAACGATAGCGATTTTCATAAAATCCCACTCCTTCAATCCATGATTTTAAACACTATTTCTAAGTATAGAGAAGACAGGTTGTTATACAAGAAACACACTTGAACGCCATCAAGCTTTGATATTGCCTACACCACTGCCTGCCGAAGGAAATTTATTAAGGCGTAAAGTGACTGCCAACAGGTATGTAGTTAATAATGGCAACCTTTTTGCTTTTAGTTGTATGATATCTAACATCTTACAAGTATAATATTGTTTTTTCGGTTTATTATCAATAAGGAACTTTCGACAAATTCTGTAATCATTTGTTGTTACCGCAGCGATCCAGCACCTGAATACCCGTCGCAACAAAGGTCTTATCGTTTGTACACATGGAGCAGTATCGAGTGTAAGTAGAGAAGGTAACCTTATGATAACGACTTAATGGAATCATTTTATAGGACGATAAAAAGAGAGCTTATTCAGATGCAAATTTCGAAACACCTGAACAAGCTCAACAAGAAATCTTTAAATATATTGAATTATATTACAACACAAGGAAAATGCATTCCTCATAGAATTGCTTAACTTTGTGTCCAGTTTTTTCAGTCTTGTACACAATCCACTTTAACAGATTTGTTTATATACATTTGCCTTTTACTTTCAATCATTCTCAAGTAAGCTTGAAGACACACTTCCTCATTTCTTTGTTTTAAACCCGTTAGTATTTGACCGTGTTCATCCGACTCTTCATTTATCAAATCTAAACTTTCCACTGAATCTTTAACGACAGCATTAAAGTGCGGGAATAAAATACTTGAAAGTGCTTCAAATAGCTCCTCAAATATTTTATTCTGTGACATTATAAAAATCTTATTGTGAAATTGGTAATCTTCTTTATAATATTCATCAAAATTATGATCATCTTGAGCATTACGCATTTTTCTATATATAACTTCAAGTTCACGTATACTCTCATCACTGGCTCTATCGATACTAAGCTTTATGGCTTCGGTCTCTAATGCTCGTCTTAATTCCAGAATTTCTATTTGGTATTCTGGTTTTACAATTAAAGGGACAAGTTCGTTCATGTATACACTGGGTGAAAACTCTTTAACAAAAGTACCTTCACCTACCCTGGCCTCGAGTAATCCCAGAGTCACTAGTTTTTGTATAGCGACTCTTATAGACATCCTACTAACGCCAAATAACGTGACTAATTGATTTTCGGATGGAATTTGCTCGTTTACTTTCCATGTATCGTTAAGAATACGCTCCTTTAGCTGGGTATAAACTTGATCAGATATACTCTCTTTAATTATCTTCTTAATTACACTCATTTCAATTAAATTCCTCTTTTTTAGATTGTTAGTTGTCATACAGATATATTTTACACTCTTTATTTTTAATTACCAAGATATTTTAAATAATATTTTAATAATTAGTTGTACTAAGATTAAATGGTGTTTACACAATATTACTCCCCATAAAACCATTGATATTGTAAGTCAGGTTGTGGTATGGCTAATCTCCTCGTTCCAAAAGCCATTTGCTCTAGAGGTTCGTGGTTTAATCCGAATATGTCGGTTGTTGCGCTTTAGGACATTGTAAACACCACAATCACTAATCTGGACTCCATATTAAGTTAATATATTGACAAAAAAACAACAAAAGAAATGCCATGCAATAAAGCTTGAATAGGCATTTCATACACAGGGGGTGTTTTTTTGCATTTATCTTATTTTATAAAAGGCATATTGAATTTTCATTGACGCCTGACTGGTATAATTATTTTAACCGGTTCCTTGCAGCAAAGACGAAAGTTGCGTTCTCAAGCGGGATACACCATGCCGCATTCATAGACTGTGACCTATAATATCTAAAAGAATATAAAAATCAGCCTTAATACTGTCCTTGCCACTGAAAATTATTCCAGTAAAGTTAGGCTGGTGAGAGTAATAAGTTTCAGTGGTTGCTTAGACTCCTCCTAAGTTTGTTTTACAGCTTGTGAAGAGTTAGTGGTTGCCTCAGCCCGAGCAATAGTACCCAATTCAGGTAGGAAGTGGGTCATTACTCCTAATAATAAAAACGATAAACTACTTAGCCCGAACAAGATGCTGAAGTTTGAGCCAGCCAACGGTGTGATGATAAAAGCTGGGATAATGAATGCTCCAGAAAGTTGAAGAGTAGCGATCATTCCACCAGCCGTCCCGGCATAGGCGGGGCCAATCTCAGGAAGCAGCATTGGAAAGGCCAACAGTAAAGGTGCACTGATTCCCATTAAGATCCCAAGACTGAATAATGTTACCCACATGATCACCCCAGAAGGTACAATCCAAGCAGCATACATAGTAATTGCTCCAAAAATACATACAGGGGCCAAAAAAGGTTTAATTTTACCGACACGGTCGGACATAGCGGGTCCAACGACGTTACCAAGCATTGTTCCAATTGTCACAATTGAAGCTAATAATCCCGCTTTGACTGGGTCTACCCCACGTACAGTGTTTAAAGCGTTGGGTAGGAATCCACTAAAGGCCATATACGAGCCTGTGAAAAACATCATTCCTAAGCCGACTAACCAAACGCTTTTACTCTTGGCAACGACGCCTAAATACTTACTTACAGGCATAACCGGCAGCTCAGGTGCCCCTTCGGGCTTAACCTTAATAAGGACCATCCAGGCAATCCATACCGCGAGCTGAATATTCCTGCAGTGACAAAGGCGCTTTTAGTGGATGGAAATATCGAAGATGTTGCTAAAGCCACTGATATACCAGTGGCAGCCGAAGAAAAGTAGATTCCCATGGCGGTTCCCATCTTCTCCATAGGGAACCACGCTCCAAGTAACTTGGATGCATTAGCATTAAGTAAGCATGGACTGAGTCCAGTTAAGAACATCATAATAAACAGTGTTGTGAAGTTGGTGGCGGTATAACGGAAATACACTCCGACTACAGAAAAAGCAAAAGCTACTGTGACAACTCGTTTCACGCCGAACCGATCTGCCAGTGAACCTGCCACAAGACTAAGGAATACTGCGGGCAACGTGGGAGCAGACATAATCAAAGAAAACTGTGAAGATGACAAATGTAAAGCAGGGATAATCTTAAAAGCCAGAGCTGCAACTTGGAATTGTGCAAGGCATCCGATGAATGTAGTAAACCACATTGCCATCAGAATCACCCAACGATAAGGCTCTGCTTTTGGCGTAATATTCATGAGTTATTGTCACCTCTTTAAAAGTATTTTACCCATGACTTCAAGGTACTTTTGTAAAAAATACCACCATAAATTCGTCAAATATGCTCTTGTTGGACCACTGATCGAATGGCTTCTACGATGGAAGTGTTGAAGATCTGGTCCGGAGTTAACACAATACTATACTATTCGTTCTTATCTTCTCAATTTTAATGAAATCGCATTGGTTGGACATTTAGTTAAACATAATCCGCATCCATAGCAATGTTCCTGATAATATTTAACAGTGTCCATCTGTATTTGAGCTCCAAAATGGCATCTTTCAACGCACTTGCCGCAGTTTATACACTTTTCTTTATCAACTTCGACGATGTAATCAGAATGTGAAATAATATCTGGACGTTTATACATTTTCATTATTTGCAGATGGCCGCAACAACAATCACAGCAACTACACACAGCGAATACGTGTTGTTCAGGGTTATAAAGGGTTAAATGAACAAGTCCACATTCATTTGCGATCTTAAGTATTTCAATCGCTTCATCTAATTCTATGCGTTTTGCCCCTCCATCGCTAACAGCTTTATCCGCATAATCATTTATCACCAAACATACTTCAACTGGATTATCACATCTTTTATATTTCGTTCTGTGAAAACAGTTTTGTAAAGCAAAAGACCTTGCACTTCGTATAATTTCGATTGCTTGGCTAGTTGGAAGTACCCACTCTAAACAATCTAATGATTCATGGATTGGAATGACCTTTGAAGCAACCTTGCCTTGTGACATCAATGAATCAATTATTTGTAATTTATTTTCTAAATACTCATCTCTACCATCAAAATCCATAATTAGCCCAACCTTTTAACTACATTAGTCTGAACTTTTTTAACAGATCAAAACTGTTGCGACTATACATAATCCTCTTTACCCCTGATTTGGGGCTTTATCCTTAGCTTACTCTACACATCGTGATTCAAGGGCTGAAGCTCCGATTGTGCAGAGCTCTAGCACTTCATAGAATTTCCACATTTCTTCATATTTTAATACCATAACATTAGCTTGGCTGTGGAAAAGTATACACTCTCGAACAGCCAAGCACTTGATTTTTATTTAATGGTGACTTTATCAGGGCTCTTAAATACTTCTTCAGTAAATTCATTGCCTATGCCAGGACGCTCAGAGGGCGAAATATATCCATCGACTGGCTGATTGTTGTATAGGGTGATGTTGTGATTAAAATTTAATCTGTGGCAAACATGATGCTCATGAATGACAAAATTGGGGATAACCGCTTCAAGATGTACCGCTACATCGGTTGAAAGCGGACTAGCGCAGACATGTGCCTGAACACTAACGTCATAAGTATGAGCCATGTCGCATATCTTTTTAGCTTCCGTTAGGCCACCGCAATTGCCGATATCCGGCTGAATCACCTGAATTGAGAGATTCTCAAAATAGGGGGCATACTGCCATCTGGAGTATATCCTTTCGCCCGAGGCAATCGGGATATTTACCTTGTCATGGATGTATTTTGTCAACTTGGGAGTAGGTGTGTTGGGCTCCTCAAAATAGAAAATGTTGTATTTCTCAACAGCCTGACCCAGCTGAACTGCAGAAAGAGCATCAGGATACGAGTGATTTTCCATAATAATGTCTACATTTGGCCCAACGGCTTCGCGGACCGCCGAAACTCTCTCCTCAATCAGCTCAACATAATGAGGTTTCAACAATCGTGTTTGTTGTTCAGGCCCAAGCGGTGTGCCGTCTCTGTCGGTGTTGAAGAAATCAACCTTTATGGCATCGTACCCTTCGGCTACTGCTTTCCTAGCTGCTGCTGCATAATCCTCGGTGCGATAAAGCATTTCATTAATATCCTTATTTTCTTCCCACCCTGCCTGTAGCTGGCTTGCATAAGCGCGGAGCTTATCTCTCTTCTTACCGCCCAAGAGTTTATAGAGAGGAGCATTGAAGAATTTCCCTTTAATATCCCATAAGGCAATGTCTAGGGCACTTATGCCAGCGAATATTACCGGACCGCCATTTTGTCCCCAAAACGTATTCTTGTAGAGTTTTTCCCATATAACTTCGTTGTCGAGGGGGTCCATACCAATTATCAGGGTGGCTAAATCCTTTATCATTCCAAAAGCGGCAGAGGAACCGATTCCGTAACTTAATGCAGCCTCACCATCTCCATAGATTCCCTCATCGGTATAAATACGACAAACGATTGGGCGCCACATTGGGCTCACAGTTTTAATTTGAACTACATCTACGCTTGTTATTTTCATATACCCCACTCCTTCCACCATTTAGTACCAATGACTTCAGCTTGGCTGTGGAAAAGTATACACTCTCCAACAGCCTAGCACTTGATTCTCTATTTCACTGTAAATTTATCAGGGCTCTTAAATACTTCTTCAGTAAATTCATTACCTATGCCAGGGCGCTCAGAGGGCGAAATATATCCATCGACTGGCTGATTGTTGTACAGGGTGATGTTGTGATTAAAATTTAATCTGTGGCAAACATGATGCTCATGAATGACAAAATTGGGGATAACCGCTTCAAGATGTACCGCTACATCGGTTGAAAGCGGACTAGCGCAGACATGTGCCTGGACACTAACATCATAAGTATGGGCCATATCACATATCTTTTTAGCTTCAGTTAGGCCACCGCAATTGCCGATATCCGGCTGAATCACCTGAATTGACAGATTCTCAAAATAGGGGGCATACTGCCATCTGGAGTATATCCTTTCGCCCGAGGCAATCGGGATGTTAACCTTGTCATGGATGTATTTTGTCAATTTGGGAGTAGGTGTGTTGGGCTCCTCAAAATAGAAAATGTTGTATTTCTCAACAGCCTGACCCAGCTGAACTGCAGAAAGAGCATCAGGAAGCGAGTGATTTTCCATAATAATGTCTACATTTGGCCCAACGGCTTCGCGGACTGCCGAAACTCTCTCCTCAATCACCTGAACATAATGAGGTTTCAACAATCGTGTTTGTTGTTCAGGCCCAAGCGGTGTGCCGTCTCTGTCTGTGTTAAAGAAATCAATCTTTATTGCATCATACCCTTCGGCTACTGCCTTCTTAGATGCTGCTGCATAATCCTCGGTGCGGTAAATCATTTCGAAAGAATCCTTGTTTTCTGGCCATCCCCCTAGCTGTAACTGGCTTGCATAAGCGCGGAGCTTATCTCTCTTCTTACCGCCCAAGAGTTTATAGAGAGGAGCATTGAAGAATTTCCCTTTAATATCCCATAAGGCAATGTCTAGGGCACTTATGCCAGCGAATATTACCGGACCCCCGTTTTGTCCCCAGAACGTATTCTTGTAGAGTTTTTCCCATATGACTTCGTTGTCGAGCGGATCCATACCGATTATCAGGGTGGCTAAATCCTTTATCATTCCAAAAGCGGCAGGAGCAGCGATTCCGTAGCTTAATGCGGCCTCGCCATCTCCATAGATTCCCTCATCGGTATAAATACGACAAACGATTGGGCGCCACATTGGGCTCACAGTTTTAATTTGAACTACATCTACGCTTGTTATTTTCATATACTCCACTCCTTCTTTTGTTTTTATATCTAGTAAAATAGCGGGAAGAAACATTTGAACTCGATCAAACGTTGATCTTACCTGCATCGCCATCCACTGAAGATGATTTTTTAGTGCGTAAAGTAATTGTCAGCAAGACTGCAACAAGGGCAGCAGCGATCTGGAACATTAACACTCCTGTGGTGCCTAAGGTTGACGCTTTAAGTTGACCTACGATGAGATTTCCGGAAAAGCCGCCAAAACTTGACATGGAGTTAATAATTGCAACACCGATTGCCGCAGCCTCTCCAGTAAGGAAGATTGTTGGAATGGACCAATAAGGTCCGTAGAAAGCAGCGTTTCCTATTCCATTTACGATTAGACCAATAATTTTAATATTAACGTTCGGTGATAATGCAATCATAGCCAGTCCAATAGCCGAAACAACCATCGGAATCGCCGTATGATATATTCGTTCCCCTGTCTTGTCTGAATGATTGCCCCAGAAAAGCATGCAAACTAATCCTGCTAATGGCGGCAACATCATGATATAACCCACTATGGAATTGCTATATGTCGCGGAGAACTCCTTAACAAAAGTCGGCATCCAGAATCCAACCGTTTGTGTCATAATCTGAACGCTCATGTACGCGAGGGCAAAATGCCAAATTTTACCATATTTAAATACTTTGCCGATACTGAAGTGAGCCGTTTCAGTTTTCAATGCATCTTCTGCATTAATCTCATTTACTAACCAATCCTTTTCTTCCTGATCAAGCCATTTTGCCTCCTGGGGCTTGTTCGTGAGCATTAAGAAGCACCAAATTCCACCAAAAACAGCCAGTAAGCCTTCAATCATGAATACCCATCTCCAGCCGGCCTGACCCATCCAGTGGATATTGTCCATGATCAGCGTAGCAAGAGGAGCTCCGATCATGCCAGCAATAGGTCCAGAGATAAAGAAAATTGCGATAACCCCAGCTCGATATCTTGTTGGGAACCAATAGGTGAAGTAATATATCATTCCTGGAAAGAAGCCCGCCTCGCAAACTCCAAGCAAAAAGCGGAGTATACTCACATGTGTAAAGTTTTGAGCCCAAAACATTGCGCAGGTTACAAGTCCCCAAGTGACCATAATGCGAGCCATCCATATCTTGGCCCCTATTCGGTGCATAAACATATTGCTGGGCACCTCGAAAAAAAAGTAGCCGACAAAGAACATAGATGTCAGGAGACCGAATGCAGAGGCTTCAATCCCCAAAGCTTTGTTCATATCCAGGGCAGCAAAGCTAAGATTACTTCTATCGATAACATTGACCATATAAAGGAAGACGCAGAAAGGTAATAATTTCCATTTGACCTTGGATATTGTTCTTTTTTCAATCGCAGATGAATTCAAGATCATAATTTACAACTCCTTTCAATTAAATCGATAATGGAATACTCCTATAAAACTCTTTACAGACCCACCTCGCTTTCTTGACAGCCCTATCACTTGGGTAATTTTAGTCCTCAGTCCATTTGATAGTTATTCGCTGTCAGTTGTATAACAACTTACATCTCACAAGTAAATAGTATGGCTTTATCAGTAAAGTATCAACAAGAATATTCCGACAAATAGCATTAAGATTTGATGTATTAAGTAAATTAATGGGTTAAAAAAGATATAAGGGCAAGCCGTTCTTCTTTTTCCGGCTTGCCCTTATATCTTTTTTAAAAAGTTTGTTTGAGCTTTTACGATTGCTACATTACACGAAGTAAATGTTTTGTATCTGTACCAAAATAGGGAACACATAAAGGTTCCCTATGCAAGAGTTCTATATGCTAGTGCCAAGCTCCTAAAACTTAGCTTTCTTGGAATAGTACGGTTGATAAATATCTTTCTCCAGTATCCGGGAGAAGTACAACGATTGTTTTTCCTTTGTTTTCAGATCTTTTAGCAATCTGGGTTGCAGCGAATGCTGCTGCACCAGAGGATATCCCTACAAGTAGACCTTCTGATTTCGAAAGCTTTCTCGCAGTCTCAAAGGCTTCATCATTCTTAACCTTGAAGATTTCATCGATAACAGACGGATCAAATACAGCGGGGACAAATCCAGCACCGATTCCCTGAATCTTATGCGGTCCAGGATTGCCTCCAGATAATACAGGAGAGTCAGTAGGTTCTACAGCGATGATCTTAACATTAGGATTCTTCTTCTTGAGAACTTCACCAACGCCTGTTACAGTCCCACCTGTTCCAACTCCAGCGATGAAAATATCAACTTGTCCGTCGGTATCTCTCCAGATTTCTTCTGCAGTCGTTTGTCTATGAATCTCAGGGTTAGCTGGATTATTAAACTGTTGAGGAATAAATGAATTCTCTATTTCAGCAGACAATTCCTCTGCTTTTTTGATGGCACCCTTCATACCGTCAGGACCTGGAGTTAAAACCAATTCAGCTCCTAAGGCTTTAAGAAGATTTCTTCTCTCCATGCTCATGGTTTCAGGCATAGTCAAGATAAGTCTATATCCTCTAGCAGCAGATACAAAGGCCAGGGCAATACCCGTATTTCCACTTGTTGGTTCGATAATAACCGTATCCTTTGTGATTAATCCCTTATCTTCAGCATCCTTAATCATCGCATAACCAATTCTGTCTTTAACACTGGATAGAGGATTGAAATACTCAAGTTTGGCTACTACTTTTGCATCTAACTCATTCACTTTATTGTAGTTAGACAGTTCCAATAGAGGGGTATTACCTATAAGATCGGTTAGACTTTTGGCGATTTTCGACATAATAATGTCCTCCTTCAAATTCTTTCCTGATATTTCTCAAATATTTCACTTTGAATATTACCCTAGTATTCTTATATGTTTTATTGTTTTTATTTTAATACCCTATGAAATAAATGTCAATATCTAAAAATACCTCCTTTTAATTATTACCCCAGTTATTTATTTTAATTTTTAAATTTCAAACTCAAGTGTGTATAGATTCACTACTTCTCTATTCTTAATTTCACGATTCTTCATGAAATCAAACCATCGATTCGCGAACTCAGCAGTTTTTGCAGCCTGCTCTATCCGCAGTTCAAAATCATTTTTGAATCTCTTGAAATCCTCTTCTGAGGCCACTTTTATAAGTGAACCCTTGCTTTCAATCAAATCAAATGAGCCATACTGATATTCATGAAAGGAGACGATCTCTTGTAATACCGATTTTCTGATCCTCGCTACCCTTCTTGATTCCAGATTTACTATATCCAAGTTCTCGGGGTAGGAATAGGTTCCCCCAATTACTGGTAAGACGTCACCTACACTAAAAACACCCGTTTTCCCAGGAATCTTTCTAACGGTTCCCTCTGATAGGATAAAGTAGTATTCATCAAAGCAGTGAACTGTCATTTCCAGACCTTTATGAACGAGAGTGCACGCGGTCTGAATTCCTTTTTCCATTCTAGAAACGATTCCGCCACCGCTCACATCATATCCTTCAACGAGAACAAATCGGCCTGTACTCTGGTTATTCTTAAATTCATCAAAACATAGGGCTTCCTTCGTTTTGATGGTCACATCGGCGACGTCATTCGTCTTGACTTGATTGGCATTTTCTATGGTTTCTAAGGTAGATGCGTCAATCACTTTATTCACTGTAATGATTTCGCATTCTGCTTCCTGGGTTGCCAGCTTCAATTTATATTTCTTACCTTTGACCAGGGGATTCTTACCCATCCAGAACAGATTTGCTCGAAATACCTCGGAAACATAAGGTGCATGTTCTTTATGCGTAATGAATTCTCCTCTTTTGTTGAAAAATTCATCCTCTACAGTTATACCCACAGACATCCCAGCATATACAGTCTCCGTTTTATCACGGTCCTGCCAATATTCGATGGTCTTAACTTTGGTTACTTTATTGCTCGGGGAAATAAGAATCTCGTCTCCAACGTTTAAGCTTCCGGATTCAATCCTTCCCGCAATAATTCTTCTCTCGTCAAATTTATAGACATCCTGGATTGGGAATCGTAAGGGTTTATCCTCCACTCCCTTATCCTTTTCTATCAGATCGATAGCCGCAAGAACGGGTTCTCCCTTGTACCAAGGCATCATGACCGATTGCTCGGTCATATTTTCTCCATGGAAGGCTGAGATAGGGATATACTTCAGCGGATAGACATGGAGATTATTAAGAAACTCGTTCATTTCAAGCTTTATCGCATTGAATTTTGCCTCAGAATAATCAATGAGATCCATCTTGTTCACCAAGACATAGACCTTTTGTATTCCCAGAAGAGAAAGGATATAGCCATGCCGCTTGGACTGTTCCTGGACTCCCTCTTTGGCGTCGACAATGAGAAGTGCTGCTTCCGCATTCGCTGCACCCGATATCATGTTTTTTAAAAATTCCTTATGACCCGGTGCGTCGATAATGACATAATCTCTTTTTTCCGTAAAGAATTGAAGTTGAGTTGTATCGATGGTGATACCCTGTTTTTGTTCTTCTTCGAAAGCATCGAGAAGATAGGCGTATTCAAAGGGCTTTCCCTTCTCTTTACAGGTCTTCTTAACCCTCTCGATTTTTCCTTCTGGAACAGATTTTGTATCATAAAGCAGTCTTCCGATCACCGTGGATTTACCATGATCCACATGCCCGACCACAACTATTTTTAGAACTTCCTTACTGTTTTCCATTTGTTGACCCTCCATCACCTTTATCACATATATCCATCTTTGCGTAATTTTTGCATGGCATAAGCATCTTCCTGATCCTGTGCTCTTCCTGCACGTTCACTGACCTTGGTATTCTTTAATTCTTCTACAATCTCAGCTACTGTCGTCGCATTCGAGTCAATCATCCCTGTACACGGTGCGCAGCCCAGGCTTCGATACCGTTTTCCGTCCTTGGCAAAATAGAGATCAACCAAGGGGATATTTTCTCTTCCGATATAAGCCCAGATATCGATCTCATTCCAATGCAGGATGGGATGAACCCGAATGTGATTTCCTTTGGGGAAATCCGTTTTAAATTGATCCCAAAGTTCAGGTGGCTGGTTGGTATAATCCCATTCAGAGTCTTTATTTCTTTCACTAAATACCCGTTCTTTCGAACGTGACCCCTCTTCATCTCTTCTGATTCCTAAAATAAGCCCTTCAAACTCATATTTAGTGACGACCTGCTGAAGACCGTCTGTTTTGAGCGCCTTACAGCAGACAAGCCTGCCGTGCTCAGGTCCCATCCCCTCCTTAAGGGCTTCTTCATTCTTGTGTACGATGAGGTCGATATTATATTCCTTGGCAATCTTATCTCTGTATTCGATCATTTCCGGAATCTTATAGGTGGTATCCACATGGATGAACCGGAAAGGGCAATGCCCGAAGAAGGCCTTTTTGGCAAGCCACATCATAACGGTCGAGTCTTTACCAATCGACCATAACATCCCCAACTTGCCAAACTTTTTGTAGGCTTCTCTTAAAATAAAAATGCTTTGGGCTTCCAAACGGTCTAAATGATCCATAGTTTATCTCCTCTTTCTTATTCTCTAAGGATTTGTATCGATACACTCTGTGCTAAAAGGTCTGCTTTGTTCAACGTTAGTTCAAATTTAACTGGATAAATCTACTCGTTGTGGTGCCGACAGCGGTATGGGGGGGACTAGTATCTGTTTGATTCCTGCTGATTGATTGTAATGACCTGTTCTTCTCCATCCGCTTTAACGACATGCCAATATAAAAATTGCTTTTCACGTTTGGTGTAAAGTGTTGTACCTTTTCCACCGATATCTGCACCAAGATAGTACGTTATGGCCCCTATCTGACACTCCTTTAAGCAGGCCGTACACCCCCAGCAGTCACGAGGATACCTAATGTAAGATTTGGCATTCTCATCCTTATATAAAAGATTTCCTGGGCATACCTTCAAGCATTTCCCACACCCTGTACACTTATCTCGATCAATCTTTATGCTCATATATCTCGTCCTTCTTTACCAAATCTCTAAGCATAATCCTGATTTCCCCGTCTTTTTGATAGGAGTTCACATACCTCAGCCAGTTTTCATCATCTTGTAGCGGATAATCCGCATATTCATGAAAGCTGTGCCAACGGGTCTCTTTTCTGGCTTCTAAATGTTTTATGAGTACCTTACACACAGTTAAGCGGTCCACGACTTCATAGATAAGCATCAGTTCATGTAAATCCGTCGCTCTTAAGGCCGTGCTCAATTCAAGGAGTTCCTCAATTCGGCATGCAGCAATCCCAAGCTTTTCAGAATTCACGACATAACCTGCAGAAATCCCCCCTGCATATTCATCCATAACTTTCTGCATGGCCTCTTCGACTTCCTCAATGGAATAAAGACTCTGTCCACTTTCCAAAAAAGTGTTAACTTCTTGAAGCTTTCTTTCGATTTCTTCTGTGCTGCCTTTAAGGCTATTTTCTTTTTCACTGGCTTGATCGTTATCTTCTCCATCACGTGATCCCAGTACATATTCCAAAGCCGAAAGTGCGGCGATCTCACCCTCCACAAAACACCCTGTGACGTATTTTTGCGGACACCCACCAGCCACATCTCCTGCAGCATATAAGCCTCCAAGGGTCGATGCCCTATGGGTATCGACCCAATAGCCGCTTGCCGTATGTCCACCCACGATATAGGGCTCCGTCCCTTCAATCTCCACATTTTCTACTGCTGGACCTTTTCCATTGTTTAACCAGCGAAGCGTTTGAGACGGAGCCATATTTAAGTAAGCCTTATAGAGCTCCTGCTCTTGCTCCTTAGTCACTCCTTTAGTTTTTAAGTAGCAAGGCCCTCTCCCGTTTTTGTTTTCCATAACGGTAGAGTATAAGCGGTTAGAGGTTTTGGGTACCCCATACTTCTTTTCATACTCCTCCCCGAGGCTGTTGACCTGTTCCGCACCCACACCCTGAGCGATCGTACCGGTGGGAGCGATCGTGTCCTTACAGCGAAGAGCAATAAATCGCATCTCAAAGGTGGTCATTTCTGCGCCAGCTCGAATCCCCATTGCATATCCCGCTCCTGTATTAAAGGGGGGATACCACATTTTGTGCCTCGAAAAGCCGGGATTATTTGGCATATAAAGCCCTGCCGCACCGCCAGTTGCACAAATGACAGCCTTAGCATAAATGACATAGAAGGTATTCTTTTCAATCGAGAAACCATATGCGCCAATGACTTTGCCCTCTTTGAGAATATAATCGATAATATTTACTCGGTTTAATACCTGAACATTTTCCTGATGTTCTACAGCGCTCGCTAAAATCGGTTTAATATTTTCCCCATTGATTTTTATATTTCTATGCCCACGGGCAACATAGTCGCCCTTCGAGTCCTTGAGGATGACAAGACCCAGGCTTTCCAGTTTGTGTGTCACCCTGTTCAAACCTTCAGCCATAGTAAGAACCAAGTCTTCCCTTACGATTCCTTCTGCATCCTTTTTTGCGTAATTCAAATAAGTTTCAGGTGTCTGTCCTTTGACGATATAAGCATTTAGGGCATTAACCCCTGCCGCCAGACAGCCGCTGCGTTTGATATTTGCTTTTTCAGCAATAATGATTTTAGCGTCCGATTGTTCGGCAATTGTGAGCGCTGCATAGCAGCCTGATGTCCCGCCACCAATGATGAGGATATCGGTCTTTAATATAATGGGTTTTAATTTCATACTCATAACAACCTTCTTTTTACAAGCATCTATAACTATCCGCCCTTTTACACAAGTACAGTAAATATTCCATCGCTATTACTTCCTTAACCGCAATTTCCTGATCAGGGATAACCTCTTTACGGATGTCCCTAGGATTAAATCATGTAATCTTCTGGAATAAACATCCTATAGTCTCTAGGTCTCAGATAGACTTTCTGCTTCTCCTTCAAACTCAGATCCTTATAAACTTCTTTGCTAATTTCGGCTTCGATGTAAGTCCCATTATCTAAGCGCTTTAATTCTAGATTGACAATCGGTCCAACCGCCCTGATAAAGAGAATCTCAGCCTCGATAAATTCTTTTCCCGCTTCGACACTAACCTCGATATCGTGCGGACGGATATAGCTTACAACATCCTTATCATTTGCACGCATATCTTCTGGAACATCCAGTTTTAATGATCCCAACTCCACTTTCCCGTCATGCACTCTGCCATGAAACAAATTGACATTACCGAGAAAGTTATAGACAAAAGGATTCGCTGGGTTATCATAGACTTCCTCAGGTGTACCCATCTGCTCTATCTTACCTTGATTGAGAATGACAATTCGGTCAGCCACATCGAGGGCTTCCTCCTGATCATGGGTGACGAAAACACTGGTAATCGGATATTCATCATGCAGCTTTCTGAGCCATCTGCGGAGGTCTTTTCTGACCTTTGCATCTAACGCGCCGAAGGGCTCGTCAAGCAGTAGAACCTTCGGCTCCACTGCCAAAGCTCTGGCTAGGGCTATCCTCTGACGTTGCCCCCCTGAGAGCTGTACAGGATAACGCTTAGCTAACTCCTCCATTTTAACCAAGCCGAGCAGTTCAGTGACTTTCTTTGCGATAACTTCCTTACTCGGTCTCACTTTGGAGGGCCTAACTTTTAAACCAAAGGCGATGTTGTCAAAGACAGTCATATGCTTGAAAAGAGCATAATGTTGAAATACAAAGCCGACTTTTCTGTCTTGTGTGCTTTTTGACGTGTTATCTTCCCCATCAAAGATAATGCTTCCATCGTCGGAGGTTTCCAATCCAGCGATGATTCTTAAGAGCGTCGTCTTGCCTGAACCTGACGGTCCTAATAAGGCAACCAGCTCACCGGTATTAATCTTTAAGTTAATATCCGATAACGCACTAAAGGAATCAAATGTCTTTGAAACATTTATTATTTCAATACTCATAACAGTCCTCCAACTTAATGCTGATTAATTTTCCAATCGGCAATACTTTTTACGATTAAATTAATGATTGCAATAAGGGTCAGAAGGGATGCGACAGCAAAGGCAGCCGTAAATTTATATTCGTTGTATAAAATTTCAACATGAAGCGGTACCGTGTTCGTAAGTCCTCTAATATGTCCGGATACTACAGAAACCGCCCCGAATTCCCCTGCCGCTCTTGCTGCAGTAAGGATTACCCCATAAAGAAGTGCCCACTTCACATTGGGAAGAGTGATATATAAGAAGGTCTTCCAACCACTCGCTCCTAAGGTAAGGGCTGCTTCCTCTTCAGCAGTTCCTTGTGCTTCCATCAAAGGAATCAATTCTCGTGCCACAAACGGAAGGGTCACAAATACGGTGGCAATAATGATTCCCGGAGTTGAAAAGATGATCTTAAGATCCAGGGCATTTAATACCGGTGCAAAAACTCCATGTGTCGTACTAAAAAGTAAAACAAAGATCAATCCAGCGACCACAGGAGAAATAGCAAAGGGGAGATCGATAATCGTAACCAGTAAATTCTTTCCTTTAAACTTGAATTTCGCAACTGCCCAAGCTACCGCTAAGCCAAAGACTGTATTGAGTACTACTGCAACACCAACTGCCTTAAGTGTAAGTTTCACTGCTTTCCACGCTATCGGATCACTGATTGCTGCGAAATATACACCGACTCCTTCTCCGAAGGCTTTTATGAACACTGAAACAAGCGGAATCACAAGGTTCAACGTAAAAAATAGTAGTGCCATAGAGATGAGAACAATCTTCACGAACCGCGACTCTTCGGCAACCTTTCCAGCCATATTAACACTCCTAATCCTTGTCTCTGTTGCTCGCCCACCACTGGGTCAAATTAATGAACAATATAATAGTAAACGAAATAACCAGCATGACAGCTGCTAGAGCTGTGGCGCCTGCATAATCATACTGTTCAAGTTTTGTTCGAATCAAAAGGGGTGCTATTTCAGTCTTCAAGGGCATGTTTCCCGATATAAATACAATCGACCCATACTCACCTAAAGCTCGGGCAAAGGCTAAGGCAAAGCCCGTTATGATGGAGGGAAGTATCGACGGTATGATAATTTTGTAGAAGGTCTGAAACCTCGTTGCACCCAAACAAGCAGCTGCTTCTTCCGCCTCTTTATCGATACTCTCTAAGACCGGTTGAATTGTCCTTACTACAAACGGAAAGCTAATAAAGATGAGTGCTATCGTTATTCCCAATGGAGTGTAAGCTATTTTCAAGCCCAATGGGGCAAGCAGCTTGCCAATCCAACCTGTTTCCGCATACAGCGTGGTCAGTGAGATTCCGGCAACCGCGGTAGGAAGAGCAAAGGGTAGATCAATCAACCCATCCATAAGTCTTCGTCCGGGGAAGGAGTATCTCACAAGAACCCACGCCATCAATACTCCAAAAAACACATTAACCAAGGCTGCTAATGCAGACGTCCCAAACGACAATTTCAAGGAAGCCAGTACTCTTTCCGTAAAAACAGCTTCCCAGAAGGATTGGAAACCCATAGTCGAGGTTTTGAAGAAAATCATGGAAATAGGAAGCAAGATAAGCAAACTAATATATAGCATTGAAAAACCCATGGTGATACCAAAGCCGGGGATGACACTTTTTTGCTTAATTCTCAATGTATTGCTTGTTAACCGCATAATTCACCTTCATACGAGAATAGAACGGTTCTTAAATCTTCAACACGAATTCCAGAACCGCTCTACTCTTATTTAATCTTATTTCTTAGTGTAGATTTGATCGAATACTCCACCATCATCAAAATGCTCTTTTTGTGCCTTAGTCCATCCGCCGAATACATCGTTGATATTAAAGAGTTTCACTTGGGTAAACTGTGAGGCATATTTCTTCGCAATAGCCTCATTCCTTGGTCTGTAGTAGTTTTTAGCTGCAATCTCCTGACCCGCGTCACTGTACAGATATTTAAGATAAGCTTCGGCCACCTCACGGGTTCCCTTTTTATCCACCACCGAATCAACAACCGTTACAGGAGGCTCTGCTAAGATACTGATGGAAGGAACAACAATTTCGAACTGATCTTTATTTTTAAGTTCCTTCGTTGAGAGGAAGGCTTCATTTTCCCAGGCGATAAGTACATCGCCGATACCCCGTTCAGTAAAGGTAATTGTGGAGTCACGAGCTCCGGAATCGAGGACCGGAACATTCTTGTAGATTGCTTGAACAAATTCCTTTGCTTTTGCAGAATCGTTTCCATTCTTCTCAAGAGCGTATCCCCATGCCGCCAGGTAATTCCAACGTGCACCACCCGAAGTCTTTGGATTTGGAGTAATTACAGATACTCCTGGCTTAGCTAAGTCATCCCAGTCCTTAATCCCCTTCGGGTTTCCCTTTTTCACAAGAAACACAATCGTTGATGTGTAAGGCGAAGAGTTGTTGTCCAAACGCTTCTGCCAGTCTTTATTAATTAATTCCTTATTTTTGTTGATAGAATCAATATCATAGGCCAAAGCCAAGGTTACAACATCAGCTTCCAAGCCATCCAATACGGACCTAGCCTGCTTTCCTGAGCCGCCATGTGACTGATCGATGGTTACATCCTGTCCGGTTTTATCCTTCCAATATTTAATGAAGGATGTATTGAATTCCTGATAAAGCTCGCGAGTAGGATCATAGGATACGTTCAGTAGGCTAACTGGCTTCGCAGAGCCTGTCTTTGCTTGCCCAGATGATGCACCCTGATTCTGGGTACCGCAACCCACTAAGGAAACGATAAGTGCAATCACTAGAGCCACTAAAGCACCCTGTGGAAACCTTTTCTTTTTTATTTTTACATTTTCTAATTTGGACATCTCTAGCTCTCCTTACAATATATTTCATATAGGTTTACTCATAATTATGGCCAAAAAAACTCCTTCCCTTAAAAATGAAAAAGACTAAGTCAAGACCCCTGTAAGGTCTTAAACTTAGTCTCCAGTTGACTGGTCAACTAAAAAATATAAATAAACTATGTCTTATTGAGAGCAAGGCAGGTTTATTGCCTAGTATTTTAGT
This sequence comes from Desulfitobacterium elongatum, assembly GCF_055378975.1. Taxonomy (NCBI): domain Bacteria; kingdom Bacillati; phylum Bacillota; class Clostridia; order Eubacteriales; family Desulfitobacteriaceae; genus Desulfitobacterium; species Desulfitobacterium elongatum. Next base: position 4,014,001 of record NZ_AP038772.1, read on the forward strand.
ATGTTTACTTTGTGGTTAAATGTATTCTAAACTCATCCATACCCTATTGTCAACATCTTTTTGTATCCTTATATACCTACATAGAAGTGAATATCCAAGTTTGATACTCAAATTACTGCTTTATTAAGTGCCTGATCCAGATCATAAATAAGATCATCCGCATCCTCAATCCCGATTGAAAGCCTTACCATATCTGGAGTAACTCCCGCTGCGATAAGAGCCTCTTCAGACAATTGAGCGTGTGTCGTACTTGCAGGATGTATCACTAAGGATTTTGCATCCGCTACATTAGCAAGCAGAGAGAAGATTTCCAGGCTGTCGATAAACTTCTTACCAGCTTCGACTCCACCTTTAATTCCAAAGGTGAAAATAGAGCCAGCACCCTTCGGGAGATATCTCTGAGCAAGTTCATAATATTTATTATCTTTGAGACTCGGATAATTTACCCAAGAGACAAGCGGGTGATTGCTTAGAAATTCAACGACCTTTTTCGTATTGGCAACATGCTTTTCTACTCGTAGAGAGAGTGTTTCTAATCCTTGAATGAACAAGAAAGAGTTAAAGGGGCTTAACGCAGCTCCAGTATCCCTTAGGAGTTGTACTCTAGCCTTAGTAATATAGGCGACAGGGCCCAAAGCTTCCACATATTTCAGTCCATGATAGCTTTCATCGGGTTCAGTCAAGCCTGGGAATCTCCCACTTCCAGCCCAATCAAATTTACCAGAATCAACAATAACCCCACCAATTGAAGTTCCATGACCCCCAATGAACTTGGTTGCCGAATGGACGACAATATCTGCTCCAAATTCAATCGGACGAATCAGATAAGGTGTACCAAAGGTATTATCGACAATCAGTGGTAATCCATTGTCATGAGCAATTTTTGCCACGGCCTCGATATCTATGAGATTGATTCCAGGGTTTCCTATTGTTTCAATATAAACAGCCTTTGTTTTCTCATTAATTGCTTTTCTAAAATTATCAGGATCATCTGGATTAACAAAAGCGGTTTTAATTCCTAATTTCGGAAACGTTGCAGAAAAGAGATTAAACGTTCCCCCGTAAAGAGTACTTGCCGAAACAATCTCATCGCCCGCTCCAGCAATATTCAAGATAGCATAGGTAATTGCAGCCGAACCTGAGGCCACAGCCAGTGCGGCTACCCCACCTTCAAGAGCAGCAATTCGTTGTTCAAAGACATCTGTCGTAGGGTTCATAATCCGTGTATAGATATTTCCAGATTCTTGTAACCCAAATAAATTCGCTGCATGCTCGGCATTGTTGAATACATAGGAGGAAGTCTGGTAAATCGGTACCGCTCTTGAGCCCGTGGTGGGGTCAGCCGTTTGTCCTGCATGAACCTGTAAGGTATCGAATTTTAGTTGTCTCTCACTCATAAACATCACTCCTTTTATTTTTTCCTAGTATTAAACGTAAACTAGATTTTAATTTTCGAAGAATGTTTCTTAGTATTTTAATATGTTTACTAGGCTTTAAATAAATTTTAAGTTTATTGATAGTATTTGTCAATATATAATACCTATCTATTATATAATTATTTTCAAAAATGTACATCTATAATCTAACACATTCAACGTTTTAGAATCAGTTTCTTGATTAAACATGGGATATAGCAAAAGCCGCTCCCCGAAATAATTCAGAAAGCAGCTCTCTCATTGTTCAATACGATCAAGTTGAAATCAAATATAGTACATTATAGCCGATTTACCACGCATTGACTTATACTCCTGGACAAGATCCTCAAGTGTTATAGAATCTACTAGTGTATTAATGCTTTCAGTCATCTTATCCCACACATTGACCTGAAGACAATGCTGAAGGCTCAAATTAAATCTCTCCTGAGAACTAATTTCTTCATCAGCTACGGATAGATCTCCTTCCAGAACTCTTAGAATCGTACCGACCTTTATATTAGAAGTCTTATCAGCGAGTACATATCCTCCTTGAGCTCCTTTAACACTCTTGATGAGTCCTGACTTACGTAGGGTAGAAAAAACCTGTTCGAGATAATTCTCGGAAATTTCTTGTCTCTCTGCGATATTAGATAGAGGAACATGCTCTCCATTCGAGTGAACCGCTAAATCGAGCAAGGCCCTTAAACCATATCTTCCTTTTGTTGAAATCTTCATACGATTATCACTCCAAGCATAAGCAATCATATCGGTTTAGTATATCATAATACTAATCATTTACTTTGTCAAATATCAGCTCTTTCAATATCAACTTCCTTAACCTTTTAATGACTATCTCTTTAATTATGGGGTTTCATATAGACTTTTTTCTAGAACCGTGGAAAGCGAAAATGCCCAGTCATCGGAGATGGCCAACTCTGTAATTGATCACTCTCAGTAGGAATTGGACCAGCATTATGAAGGATATAAGGGACTCCATCCGCCCTACGCTTATCCGAGACAATCGCTATATGCTCGTGTGGAACAGCAAAGGTCACAATATCTCCTGGTTGCCATTGTGATAAATTTTCGACATCACCAGGCTTTATCTCCTGTGTCATGACTTGTGCACTACGCTCGAAATAAACAATAAGATTAGGTACTCTCCTAAAATCGATATTGGGGTCAGGGTTTGTCCCTACCCGTGAGTACAGGGGAAGATTTTGACGAATATCCCTATCCACGAGTGCCTTCAGGTCATATCCTGCATCCTTAAAGGCTCTCCAGACCACATCAGTACATACACCTTCTTGCTCTGGTGGGTATCCGCCTTGATAATAGGCACTGCGATAGTGAGGTTTTCTTTGTACCTCTGCTCTTGCTCCCGCTACGATGTCCTTCAAGTCATCTAGTCCATCACTGTCTTTATCGACCGGGCAACTTATTGCAGTAATTCGCAAAGATTGACCGGGTAGATTTTTCAGAAAGGGTAATGATCTTAACTGTCCCCTTAATACAATGGCTAAAAGAACCACTCCTAACCCCATGAACAAAAAAACAAAAAATACTTTTCGTATTTTCAAACGCCCACTTCACCCCCTTGTTTCCTGCTAATCTTCCACTCTTAATCTTTCCATAGCTAAGCTAGGGCATACGGTTAAGAGTTTTGGTCTGGCCTTCTTATTTCTTTATTCCCTTTTACTTCATTAACAGCTCTGCTATTTAACAGGAATGTACCCCGTTCTCTCCACGAGACTTTGCCCTTCCTCCGATAAGACCCATTGGATCAATCGACTTACATTTTCCTGCTTATTCGACTTCAATGTTACTGCATATACCGGAACAGTAAATGGGTAGGTTTTATTCCTTACCGTTTCAGGAGTTGGCTTAACCCCATCAATGGCCAAGTACTTAATCTGATTGTTTTTAATCATTTCTGAGGAATAATACATGAAGGAGTAGCCCAACGAATTTTTGGCATTTTTATAACTTGCCACTTGGTTAATTATTTCCCCCATACCACTTGCGTAGGTTTCCTTTGTTGGCTCTAGCATTTTCAGGTTTTTCATTACTTTGTTTTGCATGACGGTCTGACTACCCGAATTCTCAGGGCGCTGATAAGGTAGGATGCTCTGATTTTGCCCACCGACTTCTTTCCAGCTTGTTATTTCCCCTATATAAATCCCTTGGATTTGTTTCATTGTCAGATTCTCAACTGAGTTCTGTGCGTTAGTAAAAAACACAAAAGCCTCGCTTCCGATCGGGGTTAATACAAACTCATCCCCTTTTTCTTTAATCGTTTCGACCTGTTCTTTGGACGGCTCTGCGACAAAAATTATATCTGTCTCACCCTGAATTAGTCGTTTATAGGCTCTATCCGTCTTCGAACATTGCACGATATTCAGTGGAAACTCTTCACTTGCTACGAAAGCAAGGTAGCTATCCTTCTCAGAACTCTGCTTGTTGGCTTCATAATACTCACCGAGACCTTTATAGACCGCCTCAACGAAAGCCCCATAGACAGGATAGGCCGCAGTAGCCCCATCCAGACGCGGCATGGTCTCTAGTTCAGTGAACTGTAAACTTGCGACCTTATCCAGTTTTGCTAATCCGTTATTCTCCCTAAAGGGTGCTATTTCCATGAGGTCAAACTCAGTTAAGTCATTCCCAAGAGTTGATTTTCCATAACGTATTTCTGTCATCCCATCACGAAGCAGATCTTTTGCCATGATACCTGGGACGATGATAATTCCAACTAAGAGTATTGCAAGCCCAACTTTTAATACACCTAGCCTTGGTGTTTTGCCGGAAATGACAGTATGTGATAAGAGCTCCTGCAGCAAAATCCCCGTCGCGAATCCTACATATCCCATAAGTTCTGCCACCGTAAACACAACGTGATTTCCAGCAAAGAAAAGCATTATTCCAAACACTAAAAATGCCGGGTTCTTGAAAATATACCAATTCCACCAAGCTGAGTGATAATCACCCTTTGAAAAAGTCGCGATAAGAATAGTCCAAACGAGAGCATAAAGGATGGGAAAGATAAGGGGGAGGTACCTCGCACCCGCCGTATCCGGCTTATTCTTGGAACGCTCCGAGTAGATAAAACCTACAACCCCTCCGACAAGCAATGAACCTAAAGCTGCAATCAGCCAATATATAAATTTCAAGGTATCTTTACCAAGCCCTGATGACGATATCGGTGTTATGAAGGATACAATTAAGATAACCCCGAGGGTTAATAGGATTGGAAGGATTACCATTTGGGTAAATAGTGAACTAATTATATACCGCTTGTTCGATTTCATGTGTAACCCCTTCCTGGCTGTTTTTCTCGATCGAAGCCTAAATAGCGACTTCCTTGAAATTTAAGTTTTCCAATATCCTCTTCTACGAGCATCCCATACTCATGCTGACCTACATTAAATTCCATACGATCGCCACTTTCGACCTCGAAGGTTACATAGTAGGTCGTGCTCGTATTGTGATGATGCATTCCATTATCGACAGCATTATTCACATGACTTGATACATGGGTCCTTTTTGTCGCAATCTTAGCTAGGACAGTTAGGACGGGTTGGGAATTATTATAGCTCCAGCTCTTTATCCCTCGAGCAATCCCGTATATGATTGTACCGAAAACCAGAATAAATATAATACCCATGAACATAGGCATAATTGAGAACATCATATCAAAGGAACCAAAAGGCATACCCATCCATTCCCTCCTTCTTGTAACCCTTTACTGAAGAAGAGCCCTTATCCAGAGCTCTTCTTCTATTACTTTTTTAGACGTTATCCATTTCGGTAAGAAACATCTATTCCATTTTTGTTTCTATTGTTGATTGGGCTTTCTCCTTCGAAGTTAACTTCTTAGCAAGCTCCATAAAGTCTAGTCCTGTCACCGATTTAACCATTTCCGGGGCTGTGGCCATAAGTGAAGTGACATAGTTACTTACTCGAGCTGCTCCTTCGCCATTGCCGGTATCGACTACAGTGAGCTTATCAATCGACTTCAAAGGTTCAGCGACCTTACCCGCAAGCTCTGGAAGCATCTTAACGATAACATCAAGGACTGCAGCTTCTCCGAATTTCGCAAAGGCCTCAGCAAGTTTTTCCTTAGCTTCAGCTTCAGCTAAACCTCGCAGACGAATAACATCCGCCTCTGCCGTACCTTCTGCCCTTCTCGCGTCAGCAGTAGCATTCCCCTGAAGACGTCTTTGCTCGGCGTCGGCCTCCGCCACACGCAGACGCTTCGTCTTTTCAGCCTCGGCCGCCTGCTCGATAGCGTAACGATCAGCATCCGCTTTCTTCTTGACATTCGCGTCGAACTCTTTTTGACGTCGCTGAGTCTCTTTTTCCTGCAAGTCGATTTCCCGCTCTTTGCGAACGAGTTCGACTTTCATTTCCTCCTCGACGGTAACCTGCTTCGATCTGGCCGTTTGAATAGAATACGCTTGGTCTGCTTCAGCCTTCGCTGTATCTTGCTCTTGTTTAAAAGCCGCAATCTTGAGTTCTTTTTCTTTAAGAGCTTCTGCAACATTCGTATCTCGGATGAGCTCTGCTTTCTGAGCATCTTCATCTGCCTTGGCCTTCTGAATCCGCGCATCCCGCTTAGCAGAGGCTTCAGCAACATCAGCATCACGAAGGACTTCAGCAATTCTCGGACGCCCGAGTGCTTCTAAGTATCCTTGTTTATCCCTAACATCTTTCATGGTAAACGAGACGATTTGCAGTCCCATTTTCTTTAAGTCAAGTGCAGCCACTGCTTGAACCTCTTGGGCGAACTTGTCTCGGTTTTGATAGAGTTCCTCAACGGTCATTGTCCCGAGTATAGCTCTTAGGTGACCTTCAAGAACTTCCTGTGCTTCTTTTTGCAAAGCATCTATTGGCTTTCCTAGAAATTGTTCTGCAGCTGTCACAACATCTTCAACTGAGCCACCAATTTTTATGATAGCTACCCCGTCTGCCATGACCGGAACACCCTGACTCGTGTAAACCTCCGGAGTGGACACATCGAGCTTACTTGAAAGGAGCGAAAGGAAATTCGATTGCTGGAAGACAGGTAGGATAAAAGCACCACCCCCACGCACGATTTTGATCCTGCGCCCTCCAGACTCATCTGACATTACATTCCTGCTGCCCAGGAAGGATCCTGTCACAATCATCGCCTCATCCGGCCCCACCGTTCTAAATCTTGCCCAAAACGTTAGAGCGAGTACCACAATAACACCTACGACAATCAATGGGATCACAATAAAACCTGGCATGAAATACCCCCTTGAATTTATTTTTGGTGCACAACATAGACAATACTTTTCTCGACCTTAGTCACAAAGATTTTTGTCCCTGTTGATAGCTCCCCCCCATACTGGCTTGACGCTATATGATTCGAATGTCCTGCGCCAACTTTGAGTAAAACTTCACCATATCCCTTCGCCGGAATAGCTGTAATTACCTCCCCTGTCAAACCGACTAAATCCTCCATGGAATAAGCGGTGGAATTCTCGCTGTTTCTCATGGGTTTCACATATGCGAAGTATATTAAGATCGATAACAAAATAGCTAACATTATTGAGATGACAACCACGAGTAGAGCAGTGAGCGAAGTATACCGAGTGAGCAGAACCCCGGTTCCACCAAAGATTGTTGTCCCGCTGACCAAAACCATCGGTTGCAGGAATTCGAGGTGGTCAAACGAAAGGGAGTGAAACAACCCATTAAATGCATCTCCAAGTAAATCCCCGAAAATCACAGTCACGAGGGCAAAGATAATCCCTCCAAATAGACATCCCCAGTAGATATTTACCAGCATATTTTCTCCCCCTTGTAAACCTCTGGACGAGAAGACTTCGACTCTCTATTCTATATTCCTACGATACCCTAATCATACAACATATTACATTCCTGGGAAACATCTTTCATTAGATACATAGAAAAACTCCTGCCTTATTTTCTTCAAGCAGGAGCTTTCATCTTATGACAAGAATCTCATCAGTATTATCCATCATTTTACGGATTATCCGAAAACCTCATCAAACCTTTTGTATTAAATAATTTATCGCAATAATATCTTTTGCAATCCGGGGAATGATACCTTTAATGGGATTCCGTGTAGAGACCCCATTCTAGATTACAAACTTGCTTATGACATTTTGAAGCTCAGATGCCATAGTGGCTAAACCTTGAGCTGACAAAGCAATTTGCTCCATCGAAGCTGTTTGTTCCTCGACTCCAGCGGATACTGCTTGAGCTTGGGATGCTGTCTCCTTACTAGTTATATCAACCTGTTCAACCGAAGTTACTATCTGTTGAGTGCCACTCGCTATTTGTTGAATCGTAGCCGATATTTCTTCCATTTGTGCTGAGACATTCTCTACAAGTTTAGCAATTTCACTAAATGACTGTCCAGCAAAATTGACGACCTCAATTCCTTCCTTTACATTTTTGACCTCATCTTCCATCGCAGTCACTGCCAAACCAATGTTACTATGATTTTGATTGATGAGAGCTGCAATTTGCGTTGTGGCTTCACGTGATTGTTCCGCTAGTTTTCGAACTTCCTCTGCAACAACCGCAAATCCTCTGCCATGTTCACCAGCCCTTGCGGCTTCAATTGCCGCATTAAGAGCGAGCAAATTAGTTTGGTCTGCGATACCAGTAATGAATTGGACTATATTACCAATTTCCTCTGAACTCGTTGATAGCTCAGTTATTCTATGATGTACCATATCCGTTCCTTCACTTATGCTATTCATTTGTCGGGCTACTCTATCTAAGGCATTTTGTCCAGCTTGAGTTGTCGTTAGCGTCTTCGCCATGGAATCTGTAATCTCGCTACCACTCGCGGCAGCTTCCTGAGTACTCGCAGATATTTGTTCTATAGCAGATGATGTTTTGTGAACCACACCCGCTTGTTTTTCAGTTCCCTGTGCCACCATTTCTATAGATGCCGCTATTTGATTGGCCGCTTGAGTACTTTCTTCAGTAATGGCATTGAGCTCTTCAGATGAGGCAGCTACCTGTTCAGAGGACTGGGCAACGTGCTTAACGAGTGCATGTAAATTTCCCTTCATTAGATTGAAGCTCGTAGCTAACTGACCTACTTCATCGTGATCTTTAATTATGACATCTACAACTGATAAATCTCCAGTTGCGACTCGTTCAACACTCGCCAAAACCTTCTTGATAGAATTAGCAATCAAATTAGCAATCAAGTATCCTATAATAAGACCTAATAAGGTAGCTACGATGGGTAAAGCACTAATTATTCTATTAGCCACTGCATTATCAAGATTATTTTCAGCATTAACCTCATCCGCATGCTTTACATTAAAATCAGCAAGTTCTTCCAACATGACATTTATAGTGTCGAGATGAGATTGAGCATTATTAGCAAAATATTCGTAAGCCCCTTTTGGGTCACCTTGATTTATATCAATAGCTTTTTGTCTTTCCGCCCTATACGTGACAAATTCTTTTTCTATCTTAGACACTCTTTCTTTTTCATAAGAGTCAGTAGCAAGTTCCAGGTAAGAACTATAACTTTTATCAAAGTTGCCTGACCTTCTTTTCATCTCGTTTTGTAGATTCTGTTGAGTAGCTTTATCCTGTGTCAGAAGATAATGAAAGAATGCTGACTCGCCGGCTCTAGACTGTGCCCGTGCATCATTTATATACTCTACTGACATTAAGGAATTTGAGTACATAGCATTTAATTGAGCATTTGCTTTGGTATTATAATAATAACCAACAAATCCGACTGTTCCTATGAACAAAGCCATTAGGACAACGAGCGATAATATCTTCGTCCTTATTTTCCAGTTTCTGAACCAATTCATTTACAAATTCCCCCTCTTATTAATTCGCAAAAATAAAAAGCCGCCATAAATCAAGCATCATGACGGCAAATTTCTATAACTCACTTTGTAACCCAGCAATTGTTAGCCTTACTGGACGACCTATAGCTTTTCGTCCCTGACCTTCACCAAGTTTGCCTTTATCATTATATCCATATTCGAATCTTAGTGTCAGAAAATAGAAATACCTTGTATAATACTTCAAAAATTTACAACATGCACTAAATTTAGTTAAATCATAACACTACAGGTTATATTTTTCAACATATTTATATAACTATTAGTTTATGAGTTATTTGTTAATATACCCTTACAATTATTGTGAGGAGTGATAAGAATGATAAAAATCAATAATATAGTTAGTAAGAACATTAGATATTTCAGAAAACTTAAAGGACTAACCCAAGAAATGCTTGCAGAGAAGGTCGAAGTAAGTACGGTTTATATTAGCTATATAGAGCGTGGAACAAAAGTCCCATCACTAGATTTATTAGGAAAGATTGCCGATGCTCTGGTAATTGATCCCGCCTTATTTCTAATTCAAGATAATGATTTAAAGAACTTAGAAATAAAAAGACTTGTATGCACATTAAGCAATTTGGATAAATCATCATTTCTATTTATCAGTGACGTGATTAATGCATTTTTGAAAATGAAAAATTCAAAGCTATGACTTATGAAATCTTTTTTAATATCAATGGCTTAAACTTTTAGTGTCATCGTCATTTCATTCGCCAAGCATCGGCTCTAATTCTCCATAGAATGAACTATAACGGGATCGACCTCTATAAGGCCAATCCCGTTATAGTTTGTGAGATAGAGTTCACTTAATGGTTACCGCTAATTCCGGAAAAACGACCGCACGTACCTCTGGGACTTCCACGCCCTGAAACTCCATTTCTTCAAGACCCATTGTTCATATTCACGACTAAGATTATAATAGATTAAATCAGATTAAGCCTAAGGAGGAAAACTAAGATACAAAAGAAAACCTTCTTCTTAATAATCCTTAGTTTTATATTGATATTCAACCTCGTTTCTTGTTCCCAAAAGTCTCAATCCATGCAAATTCCTGAAAACGCTAATCCAACTGCAACATCAAGCCAGGAGTCTAAAGAAGAATCTGATAGCACAGCGGCTGTTGAACCTAAACCGATAAAAGCTGAAGACAATAAGGAATCAAGAATAGAGAAGCAAGTTGATGCTTTTAAACCAGAAGAAAATCAAAGAGCTGTTGATCTATATGAGAAAGGCTTAAATCTATACTATGACCGCAAGTTCACGGAAGCCCTGGACCTTTTTAATCAGGCCCTGGCCATTGATCCTAAAAATTATCAAGCACTTAATGCTAAAGGAGCAACTTATGCGTTTCAGGGTCGATACAGTGAGGGAATTTCATTGATCCAAACAGCGATTCAAATCAAGCCAGAGTTTGTCTATGCACATTTCAACTTGGGTTTAGCCTATGAGCTTGCAGGGAATTATGATAAGTCGATCGAAGCGTATAAAGAAGCACTCAAGCTAGATGAGAAGGATGTTTGGAGTTATTATGGAATCGCAAGTATTTACGGACGCAAAGGAGATGTCGAGAAGGTCATTGAATGGCTTCGCCCGGCTATTGCCCTTGAACCTGAAGTCAAAGCAGTAGCTCGTGAAGAAAAGGATTTCAACCCAGTAAAAGGCGATCCTCAGTTCCTGTCATTGATTAAATAGTCCTGAAGCTTAGCTTCTCTAGATCAACCCAGCTGAAGCAATGAACTTTATCGCCTCTTCCGAGGTTGCATCTACTTCTTTCACATATTCTTTAGGGACAAGGATTAAATTTCCTGCCCACTGCATGGATTGCATTAGATAAACAGATACATATCCTTCTGGGATGAAACGATTATTTCCCTCGTTGGTGACAAAGCCCAGGAGCTTTACGGGTACATTTGGCAATTCGACAATCGCCAAATGTGAAAATCCTTTCTTATCTCCTGATAATGAATTAATGGTATCCTTAATAATTCCGTAAATATTTTTGATGACAGGAAGTCTAGCAAAAAGAGTTTCGACCAATTTTAGGAGTTGACTGGTAATCCAGTTCGATGCTAAGAGCCCCACCAAAAAGATGAGAGCCAGTGTAACTATCGCTCCTAGGCCAGGAAAGTAGAGCCCGACAGATTCCAGCAGCCCTTTAAAAACACCATCCATGATTTGATAAATTTTGTAGAGTATATATAACGTGATGACCACCGGGGCCAACGCAATGGCCCCTTTCAAAAATATACCAATGATCTTTTTCATAATTTGCCTCCCATTATTAAACTTACATTTTTTGGTTGATGAAATGACTTTGAACCATTATAACACTAGCTTAGACGCCTGCCCAGTAAGCTTCTGAGGGCGGGCTTAATCACCCTAAGATCCGCTCGTACAAGGCATTTGAATATTGTTCTAATATGTACATTCTCTCCACATATCTACAAATTGAAAATTTTATAAAATACATACAATTGTTGACTAAGATATAAATATTAGGTATAATGACTTAAACTCGTTAGTTTTTGTGGATGGAAACCTTCTCGATTGCCTGAGGCTTTGGGGAGCAAGGACACTTCCCATGCAACGGGTCAAATAAAATCTTGGAGGTTTTTTTCAAATGTTTGCAGACAAAGTGTTAACCTGTAAAGACTGTGGAGCTGAATTTGTATTCTCTGCTTCCGAGCAAGAATTCTATGCAGAAAAAGGCTTTACTAACGAGCCTGGCCGTTGCCCTTCTTGCCGTTCTGCAAGAAAAGCTCAAAGCCGTAACAACGGTTATTCTTCCCGTCCACAACGCGAAATGTTCCCAGCTGTTTGCTCTTCCTGCGGAAAAGAAACAACTGTTCCTTTCCAACCGACAGGCGACAAGCCGGTATATTGCCGCGATTGCTACACACCACGCAAACGGAATAACTGGTAAGATTTAATTTGATTTGCAAAAGAACCTTTAGGGAGAAATCCTTAAGGGTTCTTTTTTCGTATTAGCTTCTCGCACAGGACGAAAGCCGATTGTGCGAGAAGCTAATACTCTAGTGAATAGCTCTTTTCTTAAGGTTTCCGCCCATGACATCATGCACATCGTTAATCGTCACGAAAGCATTTTCGTCGACCTCTTGGATTATCCCTTTAAGTTTAGCCACCTCTAGTCGGGTCACCACAGCATAGAGAACACCCTTCATTTCCCCTGAATATCCCCCTTTTCCTCTGAGGTGAGTTACCCCTCGACCCAACCGGGCCATCAGGATTTCCGCGATCTCATCCTGTTTCTCTGTAATGATGAAAACTGCCTTTGACTCATCAAGTCCTTCTATCGTTATATCGATAACCTTATAGGCGATAAAGTAAGCAATTAACGAATACATCGCCCGATCCCAACCAAAAACCAACCCTGCACTACTTAAGATGAATATATTAAAAAACATTACAATCTCTCCAACAGAGAAACTTGTTCGTTTTGAGATGACGATCGCCACTATTTCTGTACCATCAAGAGAGCCACCATATCGAACAACAAGGCCAACTCCAATCCCAAGAAGAATTCCTCCAAAGACTGTCGCCAACAATGTATCTTGAGTTAAGCCGGGAACGGGATGAAGAACACTGACGCCTATCGAAAGCATTGTAATTGAGAACAAAGTGGAAATTACAAAAGTCTTTCCAATTTGCTTATAACCAATCAACAAAAACGGCAAATTCAGCAAGAAGATGAACACACCCAAAGGCACCTTCGTGAGATAACTTGCCATAATGGATATTCCGGTAACTCCTCCATCAATGATCAGATTAGGAACAAGGAAAATCTCAAGTGCAATCGATGCCAACCAAGCACCCATAAAGAGAAAGCAATACTTTTTAATTAAGTTTAAAATCCTATTTTTCCGTTTGACCATAATATTCCTCCCCATCATGTATTAGCTCATATCTATTTAATATATATTGATAACCAGACAAGACTCTGCCTGGCAAATTCGATAACATCCTAATTATCCTGTTATAATGGTATTCTTAATCTAAATAATGCCCTACTTGCAAGAATACTAAACAAAGGGTATCATATCATTAATTGTGTAAAAGAGGACAAACAGTGAGGTTAATTGTATGACTACCTTCCGCGAATATACAGGAAGTTCCTTTGGACATAAAGTAAATAAATCAGCCCGCCTGATAACACAACGACTGGGTCGGAACTTCAAAGAGAATAATTTCGATATTACCACGGAACAGTGGAGAATCCTTCTTTACCTTTGGCGAGAGGATGGGCAAACTCAAAACAGCTTAGCCGAATCCACAGGTAAAGATGAACCCAGTGTCTCTCGTATTATCAATACGATGGAAAAACATGATCTCGTTCAAAGAACCAGACACCCTCACGATCGGCGAACAAATCTTATCTACCTCACTGAAGCCGGAAAAAATCTTAAAGAGGGTCTTATGTCCATGGGACGAAAGACAAATACTCAAACGACCGAGGGAATTGATCTCGAAGAATTAGCGATCTGTATTCGTGTACTGGATAAAGTGATTAAAAATCTTTCTTAATAACCAACGTGAAGTCACTTCACTCAATAGAGTTTAAAAAAGGGTTGACATAAAAAGCAAATCACTTTCTATGTCAACCCTCTCATTTTGTCAAGGTTTATTTCCTAATATCATACTCTTCGACAAACTTATAAACCTCAAGTACATCAAGGGCTGAGAGACTGGTATCAAGAATTCCTGCACTGCTACCAAAGATATACCCTCCACCAGATAATGCTTTCTTTAGGAGTTCATCGGCTTTACTCGTACTACCGGAGTTAAACCATCCCAGATCATAGCCACCCATCAAGCACAGGTCGCTTCCAGCAACCTCACGTACTCTTTTTATATCCATTACAGGCTCTAACGAATGAATGCCATCAAAACTAAGCTCCTTCAAGTCTTTTAGTACTTGGAGGATATTTCCATCCGAATGAAAAAAAATCGGAACTTTGTCCCTGCTTGATTTTGAGTCATATCGAGATAACGAACGAACTAATTCCTCGAGATAAGGAAAAAATAATTCTCGCATCGTTTGCGGAGAAATGTAAAGTCCTTGGTTATAGGCGATATCATCTGCGATAAGGATTCCATGAGCTCCGGATTTCAACGCTGCCTGCCCTAACTTCAAACTATTAGAAATAACCTCTTCTGCAAGACGAGCTAACTTTTCTTTGTCTCTCACCGTATTCATTAAAAACGAGGTAAAGTCGGGATAACGGTGCGACACTCCTTGAAAGGGCCCATCAATAAGCGCAAAAAGAAAAAAGTCAGTTTGTTCTTTCCACTGCTCTAACTCTTTCCAGACCTCTTCATCGCTCCCCCTCTTCGGGGTGAACACTAGGGCATCTAGCCCTAAAAGCTCACAGGCCTTAATTCTTGCTTCTAAATCAACCTCTCGAGTGTCCTGATTTGTTATCTGCAACAGCTTTGTAATCAACCCAGGCTCTAGATAAAATTCTCCCTTTGGAATTTTATCTAGAGCCTCTCCCCGAATCGCTGCTAAGATTCTCTCAATCTTCGTCATTTTTCCTCCAGCTAAACAAGGAAATAATAAGAACTACTCACTTTAATTCGTGTAGAACTTCCTAAAACCTTTTTTGGAGTAAAACTTTTTTAGCAAATCTTTTTAAGTCCAATGATTACATTTGTATTTGTATCTGTATCAGATGATTAACGCACATAATTATTAGGGTTTACAGTATCTCCGTTTATAATAACCTCGAAATGTAAATGGGGACCTGTAACACGCCCAGTCGCTCCGACGAGACCAATGGTTTGGCCTTTTGAGACGGTCTGACCCGCCTTAACAAGTAATTTTGAAGAATGTGCATAGCGCGTTTGAATTCCGTTCCCATGATCGATAACAATACAGTTCCCATAATTCCCATTCCATCCTGCACTGATCACAGTCCCTGCTCCCGCAGCAACATAAGGATCACCAACAGAACCAGCATAATCAATCCCGGTATGGAACTCTCTACCACGATACCCGTAATACGAATTGATTCTTGTCCTCAAAGGTGCGCTTAGTCCGGAAGACTGACCACTTCCTCGAGAAGCGCTCGCCACTTGAATTGTTTTAGGTCCTTTAGTAACGACTTGGGTAACAGCTTCCTTTAAGACCTTTTCATCCAAAATCGTTTTCGAGATGACTTTATCATTTTTCTTGACATAGGAATACTTGATTTCCTTTTCTCCATCATTTCCTGACTGGGTAACTTTTGATTGGCCACTAGCCAAAGTCGCATCCGTCTTTGTCACAACATCAAAAGGGATCGTTTCCTTATCAATCTTTGTCCCTTCACTCACGACGGTAAGGTAGGGCGAGACCTTCTCAATAACAATCTTTTCTCCCGGTTTAATCACGGTATCCAATGTTGTACCCGGATTTGCCGCCAAAACCTCAATCGTTTTGAGGTCATTTTTACGCGCAATTAACCACCAGGAATCATTCGGTTGGATAACATACTCTTCCTTTTGCACATTACCTTGCTTGAGCTTTTCCAAAGCTTGCTCCAAAGAGATTACCTTTTCTGGCGTTGTTTCTACAACGTGTATTCCAACCTCTTCTTCGAAGGAGACGGAAGTAAGTTCATTGGATTCATCCGTTTTAGCATAAATCTCCTGATAGGCTTTCAAAAGCTGATCAGCTGCTTCCTGATTGGGGAGGGTAAAAATCGAGGTATTCGCGATGGTTAACTCGACTCCCTCAATATAGTAGGAAAGCTTCTGCTTTAGCTCGTCTTCAGACAACACGGTATAATCATCATTGATTCTCGCCCGAGTGTACTCAATCTGATCATGAGTTTTTGCTACTCCACCGACAGCTTCTCCATCTTCTTTGAGGACTGTCTCCACGAGTTTTTTACCACTTTGAACATTTTCAACAATTCCAATGTTTTCACCATTGATAATGACATATGCTGCTGAAGTCGTGGAGTTAAGATAATATCCTCCCCCACCAAGAAGAAGTAAAGCCACCAAAGAGGCACTTATAACCTTAGGAGACTTCCAGGAAACTCTATCTAACCATTTCGAAACTGGTTTGAAGTCCATATTAATCTTCACACGCCGCATCATGTACCTCCCATAAACTCACAACTTATTACTATTATATAAGATGGATGTGAAGATTTTGTGAATACTCGTCATTTTTTATTACTTTTATAGAATTTTTTACTCCCATAGGTCTTTGGCTAATTCTTCAATTTCTCTTTTGCGGCGTTGATTTTCTCCCTCATCAATGACGTACTTACCCCCGATTTGAACGATGCTATCCCCTTCCTTAGCATTTTGAGGGATTATATTCCGAGGAATTTCAACCCTCCCTCGATCTTCGCCTTCAACCACGGCATATTCTCCCTCGAAGCGATCAATGATTCCTTTCATATTCTCATCTCCCTTACTAGAATAGGATCTTACTTATTGGTCTTAAAGGATATTTCCCTTCCATCAGATTCTGCGACGATCGTCCCGAACTCATCCGTTCGATAGAGCTCTACTCCTGATTTCTTCAGTCGGTTAAGAGTAGAAGACGTTGGATGTCCATAAGTATTGTCTTTTCCTACTGAAATCACAGCATACTTTGGGCTTACCTTATTCAGAAACTCCTGAGTTGTTGATGAACTGCTCCCATGATGTCCGACCTTCAGGACATCGGCCTTTAAACTAGAAGATGAAGCAAGCATCTCTTTTTCAGATACATCCTCGGCATCCCCAGTAAAAAGGAAGGTATTCTGTCCGTAGACCAGTCGTAGAACAGCACTATAATTGTTCATATCCTCATACTCACTAGAATTCGGCGCAAGAATTTCGGCGGAAATCTGCGGGCTTGTAGCCTCCGTAGATCCCAAATCAAGTTTCAGTCCGGCTTTAGCTTCCTTAATCTTAAGTCCTTTATCCTGAATCGCGGTCAAGACATCTTTAAACGTTTGTGTATTGGTCGTGACTTTAGGCATGATTACCTGCCCGATGTCAAAGGTCTTAATGACCTTGTCAAGGCTCCCGATATGATCTTCATGGGGATGTGTTCCAATCACTACATCCAGCCGATGAATTTCTTGTTTTTTTAGGTAAGAAATAATCATCTCAGCGTCTTCATTATTTCCGGCATCGATCAGAATATTTCTCCCATTGGGAATCTGAATAAGGATTGAGTCTGCTTGCCCTACGTCCAAATAAGTTACTTTTAAGGTTGGTTGACTTCCCATTGGTTTTTCATTGGCTTGGCTTGATATCGTAACACTTGTTTGTTCGCTAGACGTTGCACAGCCAGTAGTGCCAATAACGAGTAAGAAAATCAATGCCATTCCCATAAAAATCCAAGCTCGTTTTTCCCTACTCCCATTTCTATCAAATATCATCATGATGTTACTCCTCTTCTTCTCAACTTTAGCCAGTACACGTTATTAAATAATACCGTCTAAAAAGACTTACGCCTTATTATACTTTCTATTTCTTTTCCATAAAACAGTTCGCACCTGACTTTAATCCGAAAACCTTGAGCAAAGACTTAAAGACCCGAAGGGCTATCCTTTTCTTTAATGATCTGGAAAGACAAAAAAAATCCTGAAAGCATATCTGCCATCAGGATGAATTAGGCCCTTACGCCTTAGGCCCCGCTTCCTTAATTTTTTCTGAGACATGACTAAATTGTTCAAAATTCAGCCTAAAGCGCGAAGCTAAGTCCTTTGCGTTAGAATCGTAGTCTTCTTTGCTCTGCCAGGTATTACGTGGATTAAGGACTTCACTAGGAACTCCCTCAACCTGATTTGGAACATAAACTCCAAAGATAGGATCCTCTGTATAGTTTGCGGTTTCAATGGTACCCTTCAGCGCAGCCGTAATCATTGCCCGAGTGTATGCTAAGTTAATACGCTTACCCACACCATAGGGACCTCCGGACCAACCCGTATTTACGAGATAGACCTTCGTGCCATAGGTGGCAATTCTCTCTCCGAGCATTTCTGCATAGACTCGAGGCTCAAGAGGAAGAAACGGTGCTCCAAAACACGTTGAGAAGGTCGCCAAGGGTTCAGTAATTCCGCGTTCCGTTCCTGCTAATTTTGAAGTGTATCCTGAAAGGAAATGATACATTGCTTGTTCCTTCGTTAATTTGGAAATGGGGGGTAAAACACCAAACGCATCAGCAGTGAGAAAAACAATTACTTTTGGATGTCCGCCCACTCCGGGGATGAGTGCTCCCTCGATATGGTCAATAGGGTAAGCCGCACGCGTATTCTCCGTTAATGAGCTATCTGCATAATCCGCCACTTGGGTATCCGGTTCCAAAACGACATTCTCTAGCACGGCACCATGCTGGATAGCCTTCCAAATTTGAGGTTCTTTTTCTTCGGCAAGATTAATGCACTTGGCATAACACCCGCCCTCAAAATTAAATACCCCCTTCTCAGACCAACCGTGCTCATCGTCTCCGATGAGTTGGCGTTCTGGATCAGCCGAAAGGGTTGTTTTGCCCGTACCCGACAACCCGAAGAACAGAGCGACATCGCCTTTTTCACCCCTATTTGCGGAGCAATGCATAGGAAATACCCCTTTAAAAGGTAATAAGTAATTCAGCACACTGAAAATCGACTTTTTCATTTCCCCAGCATAATGGGTTCCACCGATTAAAATGACCCGCTTCTCAAAGGAGCAGATAATGAAGGCTTCAGAATGTGTTCCATCCGTTTCTGGATTTGCCTTAAACCCTGGAACTGCAATAATCTTGAACTCTGGTTGATGTTCTTTTAATTCAACCTCAGTCGGTCGAATAAAGAGCTGATGGACAAAGAGATTTTGCCAAGCATACTCATTAATGACTCGAATCGGGAGACGATAATTTTCATCCGCACCAGCAAATCCGTCGAAAATAAAAAGTTCTCGTTCCTTAAGATAGAGTTCGACCTGGCTATACAGACTTTCAAAGTGCTCCGAGGAAATAGGCCTATTTACGGAACCCCAAGCGATTTGATTATGGACCAAAGGTTCATCGACGATAAACTTATCCTTAGGTGAACGACCAGTATACTTACCCGTACTTACACAGAAGGCCCCAGACGAGGCAAGGACCCCTTCCTGACGGGCGAGGGCTCTATCAACTAATTCAGACACTGTAAGATTGTAGTGGACTCTTTCATTCATACAATGCTTGCTCCTTTTTTCTGAACTCGGTTAGACCTGATATTTTGCACATCCACTATTATAACAGCACATTTGATCATTAGTACATACTTTATTACTTAAAAAACAATATTTATGAGACTCAGTCATTCCCTTTATTGACCTATAGGTCGATATCTCAAGGTATAAGAGTCTCACATTCCAATATCAAAAAATAACGCTGAGTCTACCTTTATGGTACCCTCAGCGTTAGTGTTCAATCAGTTCCTATTTGACTTTTATTCTTCTCACCCTTTACTTCGCCGCGTAGTAGTTAATCAAACACCCTTTTAAGATGATTTCCCTCTCATCCTGGGTTAAGTGGCTTAGTTTAAGTTCGATCTCTGTCATCCCCTCAGATGTAAAGAGTTGAGCTGGGATCCTTTCTTCCTCATTCAGTACCCTTTGTTGAATACCCGGAATAAAGATGAAATCATCTACCTTAAACGTGATTTCAGAATCGCCATCCATAGTAAACGGAAGCATACCCCAGTTAATCAGGTTACTCCGATAGCGTTTCGTAGCATATTCTGTGGCAATATTGGCCCAGCCGCCCAGTACCTTTTGACAAGAAGCAGCTTGTTCCCGAGCTGAACCATCCCCTGGTTTAACAGCGTAGATGACAGTTCCGATTCCTGTGCTCGCTAATACGCTCTCCACATCTTTAAAGGACGAATGATACTCCAGTACTTTTTCCCCGACTTCGCGAAGCGAATCTGTCATCTCTGCCTTGTCTTCTGCCCTTAAATCAAGCTTCCGACGTTCATTTTCTAGGGCTTGAACCCCTTTGGCACGACCAACGTATTCAGGATCCTTCCTCGACAGAGTAAATTCAGCAAGCTTTAACGGGTTTGAGCGATAAGAAGAAGTCTCACCGGAAGGAATTAATTCATCCGTTGTTGTGACCGGATCGTTGATCACTGCAGCAAACTTCAAGAGGATGTTTTCCGGTAAAGCAATCATTTCCGGCCAGTCCGCAATATTAGGTCCGAACTTTAACTCAGCTTCTAGCTTTGGATTTCCAAATCCCTGATACACCCTCTTGGTGTAAATCTCAGAATTAAATTCATAGGGCACAGAGTTAGGTGTCATTTCAATTTCAGTCGCAGCGGTCAAGCGGCCCCCATTAATCACGGTCGCTGCTATGGATCTTGCATCCATTAAGGCCACGGAAGAAATCTGTAGATCACCGGGTTTCGAGCCTTCCCGATTCGGGAAGTTCCGAGTGGTGTGGCGGATACTAAATTGCCCGTTAGCCGGGACATCTCCTGCTCCAAAGCAGGGTCCGCAGAACGCGGTTTTAATGACAGCGCCTGCAGACATTAACTTTGCTACAGCACCATTCTTAACAAGTTCGTAGTAAATCGGTTGGCTCGCCGGATAGACACTAAAGGATAAATAATCATTCCCAACGGATTGGCTATCCACGATAGAGGCCACATCCATCAAGTTCTCAAAGCTTCCACCCGCACAGCCTGCGACAATCCCCTGATCAACCATAAGCCTTCCATTCACAATTCGGTTCGTTAAAGAAAAGTTAATAAAAGGATTATTAAGCTGTTTTCTTCCTTCTTCTTCGACCCCTTTAAGAATATCATAGGAATTCTGATTGAGTTCTTCTATGCTATACACGTTGCTCGGATGGAAGGGTAAAGCAATCATGGGGACAATCTTACTTAAGTCAACTCTTACCATACCCTCGTAATAGGTAACCTCACCGGGTTCTAACTTAGAATATGCCTCTGGGCGACCATGGACTTCAAAGTACTTCTTCACTTTATCATCCGTGACCCAAATTGAACTCAAGCACGTTGTCTCCGTCGTCATGACATCAATACCGTTTCGATAATCGACCGATAAGTTCCCGATTCCAGGTCCGACAAACTCCATCACTTTATTCTTGACAAAGCCATTCTTAAAGACCGCTCGAATGATGGCGAGAGCGACATCCTGGGGACCCACTCCTAATTGTGGTTTACCCTCTAGGTAGATCGCTACAACACCAGGATATCTAACATCATAGGTTTTCTGCAGAAGCTGTTTTACAAGCTCTGGTCCCCCTTCTCCGACACCCATCGTTCCCAAAGCTCCATACCGGGTATGACTATCAGACCCAAGGAGCATACTTCCGCTCCGAGTCATCATCTCTCTCATATATTGATGAATAACAGCTTGATGGGCAGGAACATAAATTCCACCATACTTTTGAGCGGCAGAAAGACCAAACACATGATCATCCTCGTTAATCGTTCCACCTACTGCCGAGAGACTATTATGGCAGTTTGTCAGTACATATGGAATGGGGAACTCCTTAAGTCCACTTGCCCGTGCGGTCTGAACAATCCCGACATAAGTGATATCATGCGAGGTTAAGACATCAAAGCGGATTTTCAGATTGTCCATATCCGTTGTGGTATTATGCTTAGACAAAATTTGATAGGCCATGGTATTTTTACGAGCACTCTCTTGCTCGATCTTAGGAAGCCCTTCCGGTAAATCCTCGGGATTCACACGCTGACCCATTAGATCAAATAGAACATTATCTTTAACCTCAAACGTTGGTCTTCCATTGACAAGATATATCCCATTTTCGATAAGTTGAACCATATATTAACCCTCCGCACTCTTGGATTTCGCTTCGAAAACTCTTCCAAAACGAGGCATGGTTTTAATTTACCTAGAATTTTGGTTTCTAGCAACCGTTTTCGAACAAGTATACAATATTTATAAAAAAAATAAGGGACAGGCCGTAAATGCTCCCCTTATTTGTTCTCAGCCTATTTGATTCGAACGCTAAACTCTCCGACGTTCTCTTCCTTCCATTTAAGGACGAGTTGATCTCCATTCTGCAAGGGGCCGACTCCAGCGGGTGTTCCTGTAAAGAGAATATCTCCCTCGCCTAGCCCAAAATGCTTCGCACTAAACTCGACGATTGTAGGAATATCAAAAATCATATCCTTGATATTCCCTCGCTGAACTTCTACACCGTTCTTTTCGAGAGTAAAATCATAAGACATTGCAGCTTCCAATCCATCGAAAGGGAGCCACTTGGACAATACGGCAGAGTTAGGGAAACCCTTTGCTAATAACCATGGGTAACCTTTCTTTTTCAGTTCATCCTGGACGTCTCTCAAGGTTAAATCCACACCTACCGACACTTTATCAATGAGGTCCTCGATCTTCATCCCAGGCTCATAAGCTTTCGCAATATGAACAACAAATTCTACTTCATAATGAACTCCTCCTTGCCCACCTGGCATGAGAAGAGATTGTCCATTCGCTTCAGCAAGGGCATGAGTAGGTTTTGAAAAAAGGAACGGCGATGTGGGTACCGCATTGTTTAGCTCCTTAGCATGCAGTTGATAATTTCGACCAACACAGTAAATGTTTTTTATAGATGTCATTTTAAATTCCTCGCCTTCTTTTATAGCAATTCTCATTTTAGCTTTTTAAGGTGTGTCTAGACAATTAACCACATCATATTCGATGTGCTGAGAACTTTCAAGCTCAAAAAACCTGACTCTATTTCTCCCCATATGCCTGACTTAGCAACTCAATCGGATGCACAACTCTTTGCGACATGTTCTCTTTACGAACACCATGGCCTATTTGCATCTCACAAGCTGGGCAGGCCGTAGCCACAACCTCTGCTTGCGTATCCGCGATATTTTTAAGCTTCTTATCGAGAATCTTCATCGATAACTCGTAGTGACTTAAGTTAAAGGACCCCGCACCACCACAACATTGATTCGCCCCAGCCATATCTTTAATCGATAGTCCTGGAATACTTTTTAACATTTCTCTGGGTTCTTTCTGAATCATAAGTCCCCTACAAGCATGGCAGGGGTCGTGATACGTAACTGTAACTGGCAGAACCCCTTCGGGCGGCTTAAACGAAATATCCTTCATTAAATACTGTGTAATATCCCTAACCTTGGCGCTTACGGTCTTTGCTTCCTCCGTGCCCAGTTTTTCTCCAAACTCCTTTAAGGCCGAACCACAACTCGGGCAATCTGTGATAATTGCATCGACTTTTAAAGCTGCAAAGGCTTTTACATTCTCTTCAGCTAATTTTAAGGCAGTTTTTTCATCCCCACTAGCCTCTGCCGGAATACCACAACACGATTGATCTGGAATGAAAACTTCTATGTTATTATGCTTAAGAACATTAAGCACAGAACGCCCCGTATTTTGATAAATATAATTCGTCATACATCCAGTAAAATAGGCAACCCTACCCCGTGGGTTTTCCACGGGTATATGCTTAGGAAACGCTTTTCGGAACGGACGATCACCTTGGACATCCGGCAAAAGGTGTTCTTTAGCTTCCAAATGATCTGGGAAAGGTTTTAGCAGGCGAGTCTTGCGAACAAGCCAGCGTAACCCGCTACGTTGATACAGCTTTAATAAACTCGACGCTGCATTGAGTCGTTTATTATGAGTCAATAAGTGATTGAATACGTTCTTCTTAATCAATGAGAGCCCGTATTTCTCCACGACCTCTTGGCGAGCGGCGAGCACCAACTTATCCGTTGCCACACCGTTAGGACATGATGCTGAGCAGTTTTTACATAAAAGACATAAAGACATAATTTCAGCCAGTTTTTTGCTAAACTCTAAATTCCCTTCAAGGAACTGACTAAAGAGAAAAACTCTTGCCCGAGATCCCATGGTCTCGATTCCTAGTTCTCCGTATATCGGACAAACTGCCAAGCATCCACCACAACGACTACATTGATCAATTTCCTTTTGTAGCAGTGAATAATCCTTCACTTTCTTCACCCCCAAATATTTTCCCAGGGTTTAGAATGTTGAAGGGGTCAAAAACCCTTTTAATCTCCCGAAAGTAGCTAATTTCTTCTGGAGTGAATTGCAAACTGAAAAACGGGGATTTCATTAGCCCAATACCGTGTTCTCCGGTTAGGGTACCACCTAGTTCGATTGTGGCCTCGAATATTTCCTTAACGGCATTTTCGACTCTTGCCATCTCTTCAGGATCACGCTTATTCGTTAAAATATTCGGATGTAAATTTCCATCACCAGCATGGCCATAAATTGGCATCGGCAGATTATATTTCTTCGAAATGTCTTTTAAGCGCCGGATCATTTCCGGTATTTGTGTACGAGGAACCGTGGCATCTTCGGAGACTTTTGTGGGATTTAACTGCACAATGGCAGCGGAAACGGCCCGACGTGCAACCCAAAGCTCCTCTGATTCTTCATCATCCTTCGCTACCTTAACTTCAGAAGCTCCATTTTGTCTACAGATCTCGGCAATAATCGGTCCTTGTTTCTCAACAACCTCTTTATCCCCATCTACCTCTATAAGTAAAATAGCCTCAGCCTCCCGAGAAAGTCCCAGGTGCAATTTATTCTCAACACAATTGATTGCCAGATCATCCATAATTTCTAAGGATGAAGGAATAATTCCTTGAGCGATGATTTGAGGAACAGTTTCAGCAGCCCCTTCTAGTTTCGGAAACATGCTTAAAATCGTTTTCTTTGCTTCTGGCTTAGGAATAAGCTTTAAAATCGCCTTTGTCACAATTCCTAATGTGCCTTCAGAAGCTACAAATAAACGAGTAAAATCATAACCCGAGACATTTTTGACAGTTTTGCCCCCAGTGTGAATAATTTCTCCCTTCGTTGTGACAATTTCCAAACCCATGACATAGTCGCGGGTAACTCCATATTTAATAGCTCGAGGCCCACCGGCTCCCTCTGCGACATTACCTCCAATAGTACAGGTCTTAAGACTTGCAGGATCAGGGGGATAATACAGGCCGAGTTTTTCCACAGCTTGATGAAAGTGCCCGGTAATGACCCCAGGTTCAACAACAGCTACCAAATTTTTTGCATCAATCTCTAAGATTCGGTTCATCCTAGTCATATCCATGACTATTCCGCCTTTGACAGGAACGGATCCTCCACTTAGGCCTGTGCCTGCCCCCCTTGGGATTAAAGGAGTTTTATGGGCAACGGCTAACTTCACAATGTCTACCACTTGCTGTGTTCCATTAGGTCTTACGATAACATCAGGCATAAAGGTTCGAAATGTGCCATCATAGGAATAACACATTTTGTCTTCTAAGGAATGAAGAACATTTTCCTGACCCACGATGCTAATTAGGTTTTGAATGAGTTCTGACATCCTTTTTACCCCCATACACTTTTCCTAACTGAAAACCGGCAATATTGACCGAGTGAAAACATTCGCTTGACTTCGAATATCTTGTATTTGTAATTGACCTACTGTATAACTAATGATAATTTTAAGTTAAATTTAATATGAAGTAAAATGAATAAATTCGATTTCTATTATGACCATTTTCGATAATAGTAAGGAGAGATATTCGTATGTACAATCCTGGAATAGAGGCATTTCTAGCTGTTGTTCAGACACAGAGTATAAGCCGAGCTGCAGAACAGCTTAATCTGGCACAATCTACAGTTAGCAAAAGATTAAACGTATTGGAGCAGGAATTAAATACTATTTTATTTGACCGTGGTAAGGGAAATAAATCACTTAAGTTAACACTTTCCGGTGAAGCTTTTATTGATATAGCTGAACGGTGGCAATCTCTTTGGCGTGAAACACACTATTTACAAAGCTCTAGTACTAACCCTATTTTGTCAATCGGAACGCTTGACAGTATGAACTATGCTGTTTTCCCAAGCGTATTTCGGGCTTTAAGCATGCACGAGCCCAGAATGAATCTCAAAGTGGTTACATCCCATTCTTCGGAATTATACGATCTCGTTGAGCAAAGACAAGTCGATGTTGCTTTTACAACACTTCGAAGAGAACACCCCAATATCACAGTGGAAAAATGTTTCTCTGATTCTATGGTAGGAATGCGCATTGCACTGCCTACACGTTCAGAGTCTGAGGTCATTCACCCTCACGAACTGGATGCCAATAATGAATTGTTTGTTTATTGGGGCCCAGAAAACAAAATTTGGCATGATCAATGGTGGAATCCTTCAAGTCCTGGCCAAATTCGACTAGATACTGCTCAACTTATTCTGTCCTTTTTACACGCTGAAAGACAATGGGCCATTGTTCCTCTCTCTGTAGCAAGAACCGCTCAAAAAATGGGCAATTACAATATCTTTCGTTTCTCCGAAGCAGTACCTGACCGTATATGCTATAAACTCACCCATAAATATTCAAAAGCCAGCACTTTGGCTAGTATTAAAATCTTGGACCACTATTTAAATATGCTTCAGGCAGGATTACTCTAAGGAGTATCGCTCACACCTTCAAGGAAGAAGTGAGCGATACTCCTTTTGTAAGAAGAGAAAAGATAATTTAGTCTTAATTTGGCAGAATTAACTGAAAAAATCAGCGATAAATGCTCGTATATTTTAAATAATTCATAAACGTATAACTTTAGGCATTTTATCAGAATACTCTGTCGAAATAAATTGCTTTAATTATTACTTAACCTCTTGTAGAATTTACACAAGATAACTAATTTTACGTATTATAACTTTTCTTACAAATAATAGCACAACTTCAATGACGAACTATCTTGAACTAGGGTTGGAGTTTGCCCAGTTAGGTAATGAATTTACAGAATTGTCCGACTCATCTGGTCACTCACTCTTGTACTTGGCTGATATTTCACTACTCTCAAAGGCGGTAACATACTATGGGCAAATACACCATCCAAAAGAAAAAGCTATATGAAGAAGTTCTGGAGCAAATCTCGAAACTTATTGTCAGCGGTGAGTACCTGGTAGGCGATCGGCTTCCTTCTTTACAAGAGCTGAGCGAAATGTTTGCAGTAGGGAAGCCAACTCTACGTGAAGCATTAAGTGTTCTTAGTTCCAAGGGAACTCTTGAAATCAGGCACGGCAGTGGGATTTTTGTGAAGAGGCTGGGAGAACCGAATCTGCAAGAGTATCCTCTCTACTTAGGTGAGGTAGAAAGTAATAATCTCCTTTCTTGGTTGGAGTTTAGAAAATCAATCGAAGTTTCGACTGCGGGACTAGCAGCACAACGCCGTACGGAGGAGGATCTGCTGTCGATTGAAGAGGCAAACATAAATATGGAACAGGAAATTGCCTCAGGGAAAATTGGCGCGGCGTGGGATTACAAATTTCATGAACGAATTGCAATTGCCTCTCATAATTGCATCTACGCCGAGGTTATTAAAACAACAGAGCATATCCTTAAGCATTACTTCGAATCGAATTTACGGCAAACTTTAGCAATGCCTTTAAGACGGAATCTAGTGACTGTGGAACATAAGGATATTTTAGTTTGTATACGACAAGGCCATATTCTAGAAGCGCAAGAAGCCATGATGCGACACCTCACGAATGTGGAGAAAAAAGTAAATTTATCGCGAGATATGAGAAGAGCGAAAGAGGATGATTCGATCAGTGGAAAAAATGATTAGAACTTCGAAGGAACTTTTTGATGGTGTTAAAGGTGCTTATCCCCGGGCAATGTTCAAGTCAGTTGGATATCGTCAGGAAGAATTAAGCAAGGTAGTCATCGGGGTCGTTAGCGCCTGGTCTGAATTCCACCCGGGCAGTTATCCTAATAAAGAACTCGCCCAGTTCGTTAAGGCAGGGATTTGGGCCGCAGGGGGAACTCCGGTAGAATTTCACACGATTGCGGTTTGTGATGCCATCGCCCAAGGTAAAGGAATGCATTTTTCATTGCCCAGCAGAGAAGTTGTGGCAGCTGAGATTGAAGTGATGGTAGGCTCAGGAGGCTTTGATGGATTAGTATTGTTACCCTCTTGTGACAAATCTCCAGTGGGGATGCTGATGGCGGCTGCACGTTTAAACATTCCGACCATCTTTCTTCCCCCCGGGCCGATGCTCTCTAATTTTGTCAATGAGAAGCAATATGTTATGTCCGATATTAAAGAAGGAATGGGAGCCTTCAAAGATCAGAAGTTGACCTTGGAGGAATTTGAAGCGATCGAGAGTGACACCTGCGCAACGGTCGGCGTTTGCGGCATGATGGGGACAGGGAATACTATGGGGTGCCTGATTGAAGCTTTAGGAATGAGTTTACCGGGTGCGGCTACGATTCCCGCAGTTTACGCTGCCAAAAGGCGGATGGCAAAAGAGACAGGAGAACGCATCGTTACAATGGTGCTTGAACAGTTAAAGCCTAGCCTGATTCTCACAAAAGCAAACTTTTATAATGCCGTTCGCTTTCTCATGGCGATTGGGGGGTCGACGAATGCCGTCCTTCATTTGCCCTCAATGGCTCAAGAAGCGGGATTAGAAATTACCTTAGAGGAAATTGACCGACTTTCGAGTCAGACACCTTGCATTGCTAAATATAAGCCTTCAAGTAAATACACCTTATGGGATTTTTATGAGGCTGGTGGCGTGGGTGCAATACTAGGAATCCTGGCGCCCCTCCTAGACCTTGAAGTTTTAACCGTTACAGGTGAAAAAATTAGTAAATACTTCAATAGCGTTAAAAAATGGGATTCTATTAGGACACTGGATAATCCACTCCAATCAGAGGGAGGCATCCGAATCCTTCGTGGCAATTTGGCCCCCGATGGTGCTGTGATCAAGGTCAGTGGAATTATAGGGGCACCAACTCGGCAAGTAGGGACTGCCAAAACATTTGACTCTGAAGAAGAATTAATGGACCACATCCTATATAAAGAAGTTAAAGCAGGAGATGTGCTGGTGATACGCTATGAAGGACCTCAGGGGGGACCTGGAATGAGGGAAATGTCAATCCCGGCAGCTTTGCTTACTGGAATGGGTTTAGGAGATAGTGTCGCCATGATCACAGATGGCCGTTTTTCTGGAGCCACGCGGGGCTTCTGCATAGGGCATGTCACACCGGAAGCGCAAGTTGGAGGACTCATCGCACTTGTTCATGATGGAGATCAAATCGAAATTGATATTGACCATAAGCAAATAAATCTCTTAGTGAACCCGGAGGAAATTAAAAAACGTCGGAGTGAACTCAAACCACGTGAGTTACCCGTTACTAAAGGCTATTTAGGGGTATATTGCCGCCATGTCGGACAAGCGAATCGAGGGGCTGTTTTAACTTAAAGTGAATCCCTGAAGCAATTACCAGTTTTGTCCAAAGACTGAAACAAAAAGATTACAAGGAGGAATACGTATGCCTAAAGGACTACAAATAAGTCATTTAGATAATGTTGCTGTCGTCCTCGAGGACGTGAAAAATGGCCAAGAGGTTCTTATCAATTCAGATGGGAACGTCACGATTATCCAGGCTTGCAGTGATATTCCCTTTGGCCATAAAATCGCTATCTACGACATCGAAGCAGATGATTCTATCATGAAGTATGGAGAAGAAATTGGTAAGGCAAAGGTTAAAATTTTCTGTGGTGAATGGATTCATCTTCAAAATGTTTACTGTGAACGAGGACGTTAGAGAATAGAGATTCTAGATGAAGGAGGAGTAAGACATGTATCACTTTTGGGGTTATCGGAGGAGCTCTGGCCTACCGGGAATTCGAAACCATGTGGCTGTCATTTCATCTGTTTTTTGTGCAAATACAGTGGTGCGCCATATTTCTGAACAGGTAGCGAATACGGTGGCCTTAACCCATCCCGTCGGGTGTAGCCAGGTTGGGCTTGACCTTGAACTTACGGCTAAAGCCTTAATAGGAGTAGGAAGACACCCGAATTTTTATGGTGTTATTGTCGTTGGATTGGGCTGTGAACGATTTAAGGCTCAGGAACTTGCTGAAAGTATCGCTGCTACTGGCAAACCAGTGGAGATGCTTGTCATCCAGGAAGAAGGAGACACACTTAAGGCGATTGATAAAGGAGTCCGTTTAGCTCAGCAGATGGTACAGAAGTCTGTTAAACAAATCAAAGAAGAATTCCCGCTTTCGGAACTTTGTCTTGGACTTAAATGCGGTGGGACAGATGCGACTTCGGGAATCGCTGCCAACCCTACCCTCGGATGGGCAACTGATCAAGTCATTGCTGAGGGTGGGCGGGCTATCTTTACGGAAGTTACAGAACTCATTGGGGCTGAACAGATTCTTGCTCGACGTGCCGTAAACACTCAAGTAAGCGAAGATATATTAAATACAATATCCCGCATGGAAAACAAGTTAAGACTTGGGACAGGTCATACCGAATTGCCAAGCCGTTCCGCTCTTATTTCTCCTGGGAATGAAGACGGCGGGGTTACCACCGTCGCCGAAAAGGCTTTAGGTGGAATCCATAAAGGTGGGACTTCACCAATCAGTGGTGTTTTGAGCTATGGAGAGGCGGTGCCTGGACCGGGGTTATATATCCTCGATTGTCCCGGCCATGATGGAGAAGCAGTCACGGGGTTAGTTGCTTCCGGTTGTCAGCTTGTTGCTTTTACAACAGGTCGAGGAACTCCGACAGGATTCCCGGGTGTTCCAGTGCTGAAGCTAACTGGGAATAACACAACTTACGAACGGATGAAGTTTAACATTGACTTTAATGCCGGCGGGGTCATGGAGGGTTTGGCGCTTTCTCAGATAGGTACAGAATTATTGGATCAAATCTTGATGATTTCTTCAGGAGAGCCAAGTAAAGCAGAAATCCTGGGTGGTGATGAGCTATTTTGCATCACTCGTAGTTATGGTGGCTGATGGAGATAAAAATGGGAGTTGATTTATATTGAGTGCAATAGAACAATTGCTGGAACCCATCAAGATTCCTGACATGGTTAGAATTAAGCAGTCCTTTGACAGCACATATCTGGAAGACCCTGAGCAAGAACTGCGTGCGAAATTAGACGCTAAAGATGTCACTTCCCTCATTAAAAAAGGGCAGAAGATTGCAGTGGCGGTGGGCAGTCGCGGAATTTCGAATATATCATTAGCGGTAAAAGTAGTCGTCGAAGAATTAAAAAAGGCAGGGGCAGAGCCCTTTATCGTTCCTGCGATGGGTAGCCACGCCGGTGCGAATGCCGAAGGGCAGAAAAATATGCTCGCTGGTTTAGGCGTGACGGAAGAGACTATCGGGGCACCTATTCGAGCCACTATGGAAGTTGTACAAATTGGAACCTCCGTCAATGGGCTTCCTGTGTATCTTGATAAATATGCATATGAGGCTGACGCTATCGTTATCATAAACAGAATTAAACCTCACGTAGGATTCAGAGGTCCCTATGAGAGCGGTTTGATGAAGATGATTACGATTGGGTTAGGTAAACAAAAGGGAGCAGATATCTGCCATGAACTTGGCTTTGGAAAAATGGCAGAAAACATTCCGGCGATTGCTAGCGTGACCTTAGCAAAGACGAATTTGCTTTTTGGGGTGGCCCTGCTCGAAAACGCTTACCATAATACCTGCCGAATTGAAGTGTTGAAAAATGAAGAGATTGCGGCTGAAGAACCTGCCTTGCTTGCGTTGGGTAAAACTCTCATCCCAAAACTGTACTTTGATTCCCTCGATGTTTTGATCATTGATGAGATCGGCAAGGACATTAGCGGAACCGGATTTGATAACAACATCGTCGGAAGATACCACTCACCCTTCGTAAGTGGTGGTCCCAATATTACGCGCATTGCGACTCTTGATATTACAGAAAAGTCGCATGGCAATGGCAACGGTCTAGGCATCCTGGACTTTACCACAAAAAGAGCTTTTGAAAAGTTTAGCTTTGAACAAACATATCCCAACGCATTGACCTCGACAGTGCCATTATCGGTTAAAATCCCGATGGTCCTTAACAATGATAAACAAGCCATTCAAGCTGCGATTAAAACCTGCAATATCCTTGATAAAGAAAATGTGCGACTTGTCCGGATCAAGAATACATTATCCCTGGGCGAAATCGAGGTATCGGTGAACCTCTTGCCAGAAGTAGAAAATAACCCTCATTTGAAAGTGCTGGGAAACCCCTACGAATTAAGTTTTGATTGCAATGGAAATCTTTTTTAATAAAGGCCTTCTGGCTTAATCTTTATGAACAGAAGTTCATTGAAGGGAGGTGGGTCGTGGAAGACTCAGAGGGCCATATGTAGAGATAAAGAAAAGAAGCACCCGTCTGGAAGATTTTAAAAAAGGAGGTATTCTGTTCTATTGTTTAAATTAACTGGCGTGTATGCTCCAATCCCTACTCCTTTTATTAATGGAGAAATTGCCTACGACAAATTAGAGCAAAATATGAATTTCTGGTTGCAATCCAAGTTAACCGGGATTGTGGTTATGGGTTCCAACGGGGAATTTACTCTACTCGATCCTGAGGAAAAGGAGAAATTGATTTCTTTTGTCTGTAAGAAATCAAAAGGAATCAAACCCGTCATTGCTGGTACAGGGGCTGAATCTACAAAAGAAACCATCCGTTTATGCCAGAAGGCTGCCGAACTTGGAGTCGATGCAGTTTTAGTGGTAACCCCTCATTATTATAAGGGGAGTATGACTGATGCTGCTTTGAAAAGATTCTATAACGATGTGGCAGATGCTAGCCCGACTCCAGTGATTCTTTACAATATGCCTCGTAATACTGGGCTAAACCTAAATTCTAAATTGGTTGCTGACCTAGCTCGTCATCCAAATATTATCGGGATGAAGGACAGTGGTGGAAACATCGTTCAGATAGCAGAAATTGTTAATTCTGTAACAGGTAATTTTTCAGTCTTTGCAGGATCGGCCAGTTTTCTTTATACGAGTTTAGCTCTAGGGGCAAAAGGTGGTACCTTAGCCTTAGCTAATATTTTCCCAAACGAATGTGTACAACTGCTGGAACTATTCGAATCCGGTCAACAAAAGGAGGCCAAGGAACTTCAATTAAGGCTGATCGAAAGTAATGCCGCAGTCACTTCTCGCTGGGGAATTGCAGGCTTAAAAGCTGCTATGGACCTAATAGGTCTCTACGGTGGGGAGACTCGCCTACCCCTTTTGCCGATTGGAGAAGCAGAACTAGCAGAATTAAGGCAAGTACTCTTAAGGACAGGGTTTATTCCTGAAAAGCAAGGTCTTGTTTCTTAATTCAAAGCTAACTCCAAACTCATTCTGAATAAGAAATTTGAAGGAGGAAAATCATGAAAAGGTTTAAAAAGTTCATTGCCGTTTCTCTAATTGCTGCACTTTCGCTTACCTTGTCTGGTTGCGGAGGGCAAGCAACTACTGCCTCGAAAGAGCCAGCAAAAGAAGCACCTAAAAAAATTGAATACCCGACCAAAGCGGTAACTGTAATTCACGGTTTTAAACCAGGTGGCGGAAGTGATCAGTTAAGCCAAATGGTGCAACCCTATTTGGAGAAAGATCTAAAAGTACAATTTGCTAATGTATACAAGACAGGCGCGGATGGTGCAATTGCTTGGAAGGAAATTGCACATTCGACCAAGCCAGATGGATATACGCTCTCAACCCTTCTTACTAAAACAATCTTAAACTCTATGATTAACAAAGATGCTGGATACACAATGGCTGACTTCAAACCCATCGCTCAAGTTGTATGGGACCCAGGTATCTTAGTTGTGGCACCGGAAAGCCCGTTTAAGACAGCTCAGGAATTGATCGATTACGCTAAGCAAAATCCTGGAAAACTTAAAATGACTAACTCAGGTACAGGCGGAGACGATTGGTATACTGCGGTTATGATTGAAAAGCTCTCAGGTACCAAGATGAATCATATCCCCTTTGAAGGAGATGCCCCGGCTTGGCAAGCAGTAGCTGGCGGACATGCGGACGCTAACTCCACAAACGCAAGTGTAGTTACCTCTTTAGTTAAGGGTAACAAATTACGTGCACTTGCAGTCTACGCGGAGAAACGTCTTCCTGAACTTCCAGACGTTCCGACCTTAAAAGAAATAGGCATTAACTTAGTACAAGGTTCTGCTCGCGGTTATTTGGCTCCGAAAGATACCCCTCAGGAAATCATCGATATCTTAGCAAATGCCATCGAAAAAGTTACGAAGGAACCCGAGTTCATTAAAACAACTAAAGCAGGTAGCTTAGAAATCATTTTCAAAAAAGGCGCTGAGTATGACAAAGCCCTTAAGGATGAAGAAGCAAGCATGAAAAAAGTCATTGAGGAAATGGGTCTAGTGAGCAAGTAGAAGTTTTCTTGAGATGACGTATATCTTAAAGGTGTCTTTAGGCGGCGGGGCAGGCCCGCTGCCCATTCTAATCCTAGACTAGGCAGGTGAAAGTAATGAAGGAACGGGTTATAGCAATAGGCTTTTTAATATTCTCGTTAGTGTACTTGGCTGGGTCCATATCTTTGCAAGTGGGTACTATTGAACAACCTGGCGCGGGTATGATGCCCGCATTCTTTGCCATAGCTTTACTCATCGTTTCAGCCTACAATGTTTATAAAACCTTTAAGGAAGCATCTCAAGAGGAATCGCAAAGTTGGTTCCAATTGGCACCTGTCGGTGTAGCGATTAGTATTGTTATCTATCCGTTCATTTTAAAACCCTTAGGCTACCTCATCTCTACGTTTATTGTGCTCTCAGCTTTGTTACTTATTCTTCGTTTTAAATCGAAATGGGTATCTTTAGTAACGGCTTTAGTCTCCACGCTTGCCTCTTATTGTTTATTCGCGCTTGTTCTGAAAGTGATCTTACCGGGACAGTTCCTTGAAGATCTTATTTCAACCTTAATTAGGAGGTGAGAGAATGGATGTATTACAGCAATTACTGATGGGGTTTACAACAGCTGCAACACCTATTAATCTTCTTTATGCCTTGTTCGGTGCATTTATTGGAACGATTGTTGGGGTGTTACCAGGAATCGGGCCTTTGGGCTCGATGGCTATTCTCTTGTCTTTCACCATGAATATGGATGCAACGACCGCCATGATATTCTTTGCGGGAATTTACTATGGATCTATGTACGGAGGATCTACGACTTCAATTCTCCTCAATATACCTGGGGAAGCCGCTTCTGTCGTTACCTGTATGGATGGATATGAAATGGCTAAGAAAGGACGAGCTGGAGGGGCATTAACGATTGCTGCGATAGGTTCTTTCATTGCAGGTACAATTAGTATCATTGGTCTTATGTTTGCAGCTACTGCATTAGCAGACACAGCCCTTAAGTTCGGTCCTCCTGAATTTTTTGCGATTGGGGTCGTTGGGCTGCTTGTCCTTGTCCGTTTAAGCGGAGGTTCTCTCCGTAAGAATATGTTGATGATGCTTTTCGGTTTAGCAGTGTCTACTATCGGAACGGACAAATTGATAGGTGTATCTCGCTTTACCTTTGGAATTACGGAACTGGGGCAAGGCGTGGAATTTCTCCCTGTGGCCATGGGACTTTTTGGTATCGCCGAAGTCATGCTTTCGGTTTCAGAGAAAGAAGGATATGGCCAATTAATTAAAATTAAAATGCGTGATTTACTTCCTACGAAGAAAGAGCTAAAGCATTCTGCTGGTCCGATTTTTCGGGGGTCTATTCTTGGCTTCTTTATAGGGCTTTTGCCTGGCCCTTCACCTGTTATTTCCACTTTCGTTTCCTATATGACCGAGAAGAAATTGTCCAAGCATCCGGAAGAGTTTGGTAAGGGTGCGATTGAAGGGGTAGCTGGACCGGAAGCAGCCAATAATGCGGCTGTCGGCGGTGCCTATGTCCCTTTGATGGCTTTGGGTGTTCCGTTTACCCCAGCGATGGCAGTAGTGGTGGGAGCAATGATGCTGCATGGAATTACCCCTGGCCCCACTTTGATCGCAGAACGCCCTGACCTGTTTTGGGGGGTTATCGCGAGTATGTATATCGGTAATATCATGCTCCTTATTCTAAACCTCCCGCTTGTTCAAATATTTGTCAACGTCATGAAGGTTCCAAAGCCACTGTTATTTCCACTTATCGTTCTTTTTTGTCTCGTGGGTGTTTATAGCGTCAATTCCAGCTTTCTTGATCTCGCAGTTCTTGCCATCTTCGGAATTCTGGGCTATTTCCTTCGTGGGAGAGGCTATGAACCGGCACCTTTAGTCTTAGCCTTAGTTATTGGACCGATGATGGAAATTGCTTTCAGACAAGCGTTAATGACCTCCCAAGGAGATTTATCTATACTTTTTATGCGCCCAATCTCTGGGACGTTGTATATATTGACAGTCCTTATCTTGGTTGTTCCTGCAATTTATAAATATATTCGAAAGAAAGGAACAGGAACATATGTAAGTAAAGGCGCTTAAAGTTTTTTTGCAAAAGCATCAATGGATATGATTACATCATATATAAATCCTTAAAATATCGAAAAGCCGGGGGCCTTCCGATAGAAGTTCTCCGACTTTCCGATATTTTCTTTTTTTTGATTCAATTCTTGATCTATTGAGATGCTATTTCTGTTCTTTAAGTATTTCCTTATTAAAAACCCAGGAGTGATTTTTCATGTCTCTACCTCTAATCACAACCTGATTGCCCTTCACCTCGACATATAATCCATTGACCTGAGGCTCGCGAGTTCTCCCCCCTTTTCCATCGGTAACAATAGTATAGTGCACAGCACCAGTGTGGACAGTAGTAAAGGGTTGGTTGTCAGTATTGATACTTGTTTCATCAAGTGGGCGATGGGTGTGTGAGGTAAACAGAATAACTTCCGGATAATGAGATAGTATATCCCGAAGCTCTTTACCTTGTCTAATTCAAATGGGGATTAAGAAGGTCTTGAAACGCTTGAGCTCCGAGCCGAGAAACAAAATCGTGAAATTCCTCCTGATGTCGTTTATTGCTTTTATAGAATTCGATAAACTCAACCAAAACCTCTGGAACTTGAGCAGCGGGAACCGCTCCTTCAAGAGGTATTGCAAACCCAGCATCAATCCCTAATTGCCCTCCTATAGAGAGTTCAAATTTCTCGACAGTTTCCCCATTCCATTTTCCGAGCATCCCTCTTAAACCAATATCCGCAATGTGTAATTGAGCACAGGAATTCTGACAACCATTGACATGAATACGCAAGGGGGTATCCAACTCAAACTTTTCATCGAGATATTGAGCAATTTTCAAGGCAAAATTCTTAGTCTCGACTGGCGCTAAATTGCAAAATTCCTTACCCGTGCAAGACATCGTGTACCCTATAAAGGATTTTGGGTACGGAGTGAATTTCACGATGATCGGTTCAGCGAGGAGGGCCTCAATAGTCTCAGTGGGTATATTAGCCAGCACCAGATTCTTCGAATTACACGTTCGAAGAGAGCCATCTCCGTATATATCTGCGCACTGTGTAATTTCAAGCAGATCCTCTGCAGATAATCGTCCGACAGGAACGGATAACCCCACATAATTGAGTCCTGGTTGCTTTTGAGGATGAACGCCATAAAAATATCCTGCATTCCACCCACGGGTTAAGTCTATCCCTTCACTTTCAAGAGGACCAGTCAGTTTTAGGAGCTCGGTTTCAAACTTCTCTCTTCCCCAATCCGCCAGGAGAAACTTTAATCGCGCTTGTCGTCGATTACTCCGATAGCCGTAATCCCTAAAGAGGGTTGCCACTGCAATGGAGACCTTTAATACGTCCTGGGGATGAATAAAGAAATTCAGCCTTTGGCCAAGCTGAGGTTTAGATGAGAGCCCGCCACCAACATAGACATGAAATCCATAAACTTCTTTCTCGCCCTCTCTCTTAACTGCCGGTGTAAATGCTATATCATTGATTTGTGCATGTCCCGTATTATCGACATTGGCTGAAATCGAAATCTTAAACTTTCGTGGAAGATTCGAGAACTCTCTGTTCTCCTGGAAATATTCAAAGACTTGCTGAACAATCTCTCGAGTATCCATTGTTTCATCAGGGTCAATTCCTGCGAGAGGATTTCCTATAACGGTTCGCGGACAGTCGCCACAGGACTCAATAGTATGCAGGTTGACTTGTCTAAGAGTATCCATTATTTCAGGAAGGGTTTCTATCGTAATCCAACGAAATTGGATGGCCTGACGCGTGGTCAAGTCAATGATTCCCCGTCCATATTTTTTTGAGATATCAGCTAACACACGAGCTTGCTGAGAATTCATGACCCCACCAGGAATCTTTACCCGCAATAGAAAATATCCTTCAGTTCGCGGTCTCTGGACATAGACCCCCGCCCACTTTAAGAGATCACGTTCTTTAGGTGTGATGGATTCAAAACCCGATTCTTTGTATTCTGAAAGCTTTTCAAGTATATCCAAGCCATCTTGCTTCAGTTTCAATTTTTCAAAGTCATTCAGCTCATCATAATCTTTTTCCCAAACTTTGCCCATATTCAACTCCCCTTATTCATAGCGAATTACTAGGATAGTAAATCATATTTTGAAGAATACTATGAAACAGGGAATTTGTCTAGCTCTAATGTAAATATTTAAACGAAAAAAGCTAGACTCGGATTCGAATAAGGAAATCATGTAATTATTCACCATAACTTAAGGGTAAGAAGCTATTCAAGTTGCTCCTTACCCTTTTCGACTGATCACTACGCATTCAAGAAAAAACATATAAGTCAATCCCTTTATTACTCTTTTGGCTTTTTGATAACCGTTAGAAGCATCTTAAACCTTTTACGGGCTTCTAGGCTATGTGGAATATCCGAGGGCATAATGACTGTTTCCCCTTCTTTAACCGTTAGAACTTTATCTCCGATGGTGATTTCCGCTTCCCCATCGAGAACCTGAACCAAAGCATCTCCTGAAGTCGTATGTGTACTTATTCCTTCCCCTTCATCCAGGGAGAATAAAGTAATGTTTACTGCAGGGATTTGAGCAATTGTCATGCTGATAACTTGACCTTGTTTGTATTCGATAAGTTCTTTAAGATTGAGAGCTTGTGAGAATTCAATATTTTTCATGATATTAACCATTTAAAGTCCCCCTTTAAATTATCTTTTAGCTTATGACTTATTCTAACCCTTTTAGCATTTAAAATAATGTGATTGGAATCACTTTAAAATGAAAATATTTCCTCCTCACTCTTACCCTCCATATAATTCTTTACCCCGCATCACTCGACTCAGACTTGATCCTAGTGATACGGGGTAGTTTTCGTGTAAATCTTAGTTTGATAAACTTGTAATGGGAGCGGGAATCCTCCCTCCACGCCTTATAAACTGACGAGAAGAGAAAGGGTTAATCTTAATGACGGGTGCTCCACCAAGTAGCCCTCCAAATTCAACTCGATCTCCAGCCTTTTTCCCTATCGCCGGAATCACTCGAACTGCAGTCGTTTTTTTGTTGATCATTCCAATGGCTGCCTCATCAGCAATAATGCCCGCAATCGTCTCTGCCTCAACATCCCCTGGGATTGCAATCATGTCTAGTCCAACGGAACAAACACAGGTCATTGCCTCAAGCTTCTCTATGCTTAACGCTCCTGTTTCTACGGCATAGGACATCCCCGCATCTTCAGAAACCGGGATGAAAGCCCCGCTCAAACCTCCCACATGAGAGGAAGCCATGGCTCCACCTTTTTTTACCGCATCATTTAATAATGCTAAAGCAGCAGTAGTTCCATGAGCACCACAGCGTTCCAAGCCCATATTCTCTAAGATTTCGGCAACGCTATCCCCTATAGCCGGCGTTGGAGCCAACGAAAGATCAACGATTCCAAATGGAACTTTTAATTCTTTGGAAGCCTCGCGCCCAATCAACTCACCCATTCGTGTAATTTTAAAGGCTGTGCGCTTGATCAAATTGGCCAGTTCCCCTAAATCCGCATCCGGGTGTTTTTTTACAGTATGTGCTACAACACCAGGACCACTTACTCCTACGTTGATAACAACTTCCGGTTCTCCCACACCGTGGAAAGCCCCCGCCATGAAGGGGTTATCCTCTGGAGCATTGCAAAAGACCACTAGCTTAGCTGCAGCAATCCCGTCCTGATCCGCAGTGCGGTGCGCGCATTCGAGAACGACTTGTCCCATCTTTAAGACGGCATCCATATTTATTCCAGCCTTCGTCGATCCGATATTCACTGAAGAACACACGTATTCGGTCTCCGCAAGGGCCTGGGGAATCGCTTCAATCAAGGCTTCATCTCCGCGGGTTAAACCCTTTTGGACCAGCGCCGAAAATCCTCCTAAGAAGTTAATACCCACTGTTTTCGCAGCCCGATCCAAAGTTCTCGCCAAGCGAACCATATCCTCTGGATGAAAATTAGATCCCAGCAGGGCCACTGGAGTGACTGACACTCGCTTGTTGACAATTGGAATCCCGTAGCGTGCAGCCAAGCTTTCACCAACACTCACCAAATTTTCTGCTTGGCGAGTAATTTTATCGTAAACCTTCTGCTCCACGCGCTTTATGTCATCCCCAGCACAATCCAATAAACTGATACCCATGGTTATCGTACGAATATCTAGATTCTCATTTTCAACCATTTCAAGGGTCTGTAAAATTTCATGAGGTGCCAAGTGCATTTTCATGATAAGCCTCCCTATACTCTGTGCATGAACGAAAAAATATCCTCATGCTGTACATTAACTTTCAAGCCCCGCTCCGTTCCTTCGCGCTTCAATTTCTCGGTAATCTCAGCTAAGGCTACAGAGGATTGACTGACATCCACGATCATAATCATGGTAAAAAAACCTTGCAAGATGGTCTGACTAAGGTCCAATACGTTAATTGAATTCTCAGCTAAACGCCCTGTTAACCAAGCAATAATTCCGATTTGGTCTTTTCCCAAGATTGTAATAATGACCCGATTTGATTTTTCATGTGTTGTTTCCAATGGCATTTTTCTTACCTCTTTTCCATCTTCTTTTTGCAGTCTCTTCCTTATCATTCCCATTCATCCCACTAAAAAAGAGCCAAATCAGATTTTGATTTGACTCTGGAGAGTACTTTAAAGAATATTTTTAAAAAGGAAATAAGACAATTCCATGAATTATCCTCATCAAAAATATATCCTCTGTCCTTTTGCCTGAGAGATTTAACAGCTATAGCTGTTTTGCACCTTCGGCGTCCTTTCGGAACTCTCCAGAGTCCTGTCCGTTTCCAGTTCCACTTCATTTAAAGTACCTGAGAGTATAACTCCGTCGGTGGGCGTAACCGCCACTCTCCTGAAAACATCATCCAGCCCTATTTAATATTAAAACGTATTATAAACACAGTTACAAAGAATTGCAACCCCAACTTCTCATGAGGGGATCTACTAAAGCTGCAAGTTGAAAAAGACTCAATTGAAAAAGTCCAGCCTTCAGCTTATGATTATTCAATAGCAAGGACATTAGGTACGAGGAGGAGTTTCGATGAATATAAGAAAAGCAATCCTTGACGACTACGCTGGAATAATTGAACTATACTCAGAACTTGATGGATTGCATCGTTCGAATCACACAGAACTCTTTATACAGCCCGAGGGACCTTCTCGGTCGAAAGAATATATTACCGATTTAGTTCATGGTAATGATAAGGCTCTTTTTGTTGCCGAAGAGGATTCCCAGATTATTGGTCTAGCAGAGTGCCTCATCATGAGGTCACCAAACTTCCCTGTCATAAAAAAAAGAGAATGGGTTCAGCTCGATAGTATTGCAGTAAGGCATGATTACCAGCACCGAAATATTGGCTCTTCCCTTTTAGACGTCGTCATTCAATGGGCTCAAAGCATGAACATCGATCGGATTGAAGTAAAAGTGTATTCCTTTAATACGAATGCACTTGAGTTTTATAATAAAAATGACTTCAAAGATTTGGCCAGAATAATGTATCTGAATCTGGAATAAGAAATGTACATATATACTTCTAGAAGCAACTGCAAGAATGAGACTTTTTCTATGACCTTTATATGCCACTCGTTGTACATCTATAGAATAGAATTATAAATAGATCACATAGATTAAAGCAGCTAGCACAATCCGATAAAGCGCAAACGGCACAAGCTTGATTCGGTTAATAAGATTTAGAAACAAACGAATAAAAAGTAATGCGAATACAAAGGCACTGATAAAACCAACGATGAAAAAGGGTAAGACATCAAGCGTAAAGTATTGCCAATTTTTCAAGAGAGATAAACCACTTGCTCCTAACATTATCGGAACAGCCATGATAAAGGTGAAATCGGAGGCAGCGCGGTGACTCATACCTAGAATGACTCCTCCCGAAATGGAAGAACCCGAACGCGAAAATCCCGGCCATAAACCTAAACATTGAAAAAGTCCAATCCCGAGTGCTTGTTTATACGTTATTTGGTCTACTTTCTCTACTTTAGGTTCTTTTGGTCGGACCCAATCTGCGACTATCATAAGAATGGCCCCGATGACCAGTCCTATGATAACCGTTTCCACTGAGAATAAGTGCTCATCGATAAAATCCTCGAAGGCAACCCCAAGTACCCCGGCTGGGATCAAGCCTACAATAACTTTCTTGAGGCTTAACCTATCCCTTTGTTTCGAATTCAGGGTCTGTTCTCTGTGTAGTCCTAAGAGATTCATAAAACGCTCTCTAAACAAGATAACTACTGCTAAAATCGAACCCAACTGAATAACAACTTTGAAGGTATTGGCCACTGGCGCGGTAAATATTACTTTCGAATGAAGCCATAAGTCATCGACAAGAATCATATGACCCGTTGAAGAAACGGGTGCATACTCCGTTAAACCTTCGACTATTCCTAAGATCAATGCTACGAATAATTCCCACATGTTCATTATTTATTGTTCCCTCCGTATTAAGTCTTCACGGACTACTTTAAATGCAAAGCTGTTAAATGTCTACCTTAGCTCAAGCTCAAACCCTTAATGAGTACGAACTTGTTGTATTTGTCCCTTCCCCTATAATGATAGTATCAGTTAACGTTAACTGAGTATTGAATTGGAGATGATAAGAGCTATGAAAGTAATCGCTGTTAACGGGAGTCCTAGAAAAAAATGGAATACCGCTACATTATTGCAAAAAGCGCTTGACGGAGCAGCATCTATAGGCGCTCAAACTGAACTAATCCATTTGTATGACTTGAATTTCAAAGGTTGTACCAGCTGCTTTGCCTGTAAAAGGAAGGATTCCAAGCATATTGGTCACTGTGCTATGAAGGATGACCTAACTAATGTCTTGGGAAAAATTCTAGAATGTGATGTCCTCCTTTTGGGTTCACCCATCTACTTCGGAAATATCACCGGAGAAATGCGTTCCTTCTTA
Source organism: Desulfitobacterium elongatum (assembly GCF_055378975.1). NCBI lineage: Bacteria > Bacillati > Bacillota > Clostridia > Eubacteriales > Desulfitobacteriaceae > Desulfitobacterium > Desulfitobacterium elongatum. The sequence goes on from NZ_AP038772.1 coordinate 4,057,487, forward strand.
GAACGTTTGCTCTTCTCCAACCTTTCCTATAACGAGGGGCATCGTTCAGTTTTTGAAGGAAAGATAGCTTCAGGTTTCATTTATACGATGAATGTCCCGGAGGAAATTCTGAAGCAAGTAGGCTACGAAGCAGTATTTCGCTCTATCGCAAATAGCCTGCGAATCTTGAACGGCACTTCAGAGTATATCCTCTCCACTGATACCTACCAGTTTGAGGATTACTCCAGATATGAAGCCTCCAGGTTTGACGAAAAACACAAATCTCAAGTGAAAGCAGAGCAATTCCCCCTCGATTGTCAGAAAGCCTTTGACATGAGCGTTAGACTAGCAAGCATCTAAGCAATAATATTCATCAGATCCTGCAATCCTCAAGCTTGCAGGATTTAATTTATTACGTGTAGAGCGTAGCGAGGATTCGCATCCTCAGGCCAAATTTTCAAGTTAAATGGGTCCCCAGAAGATATCTTCTGGGGACCCATTTTTGTGGAGCCCTACCATTGTCGACCTGGGTCGTTTGCCATACTATTTACTGTACCTTGAGGATAAAGAACGAGATAATGATCCATCATGGGATCAGGATTACTATTAGTCGGTTGTGGAAATACCAGCTCGATTTTAAATTCTTGTCCTGCAGTATACCCAATGATTTCTTCCCCATTAACTTTTACATCATAAGCAGGAGTTCCATATACTTCTTTAGTCATAGTGAGGGAGAGTAACTGCAATTGTTTATCGTAGGACCGTACCTCAAAAATTTGCATACCTTTATTAAAGCCAAATACGCTAACATGACTTAAATATGTCGCATAATTCCCTTTAGCAGCAGGAACCCAATCGACTTTATCCGGTTCGCCCCATTTTTTCTTTACATCTTCCAAGACACTTGTCTTTGCAGGAAAGTCGCAATTGATGACTTTCCCTTGCTCAGCTAGCTTCTTCATGTTCAATAACAATCCTTGAGAAGGATTAGTAGCCTGAGTTGAAGATGACGGAGTTGTTTGGGGTGATGGACTCGGTTGAGTCGATTGATTTGATGAAGGCGTCTGAGTAGCCGAATCAGTTTGTGAGGGGGGATTCTGAGACTGAGAATTTGATGGAGAACATCCGACGAGAAGAGTTAGAACGAATGCAGTAATCATCCATTTTAAGGCCATCTTATGAGCTGCTTGTGTAATCATGATAGTCTTCCTCCCTAATACCTCTGTAACGTTTACGTAATTACAGGCTGTTGGTTGCTGGTTGCTGGTATTTTCTCCGAATATCCTGCAAAAATTTAGAGAGATTGCTCTTTTTATCTATTAAGACGCTATTGAAAGCCCTGTTCTGACAAATCGAGAATAGTTTTAAAACTTCTCGTAACTCGTTAGCCTACGAAAAACTGAACTCCTGAATCGATGAAATAAATCGCTATCCCGATCAAGAACAATCCACAAGCCCAAAGAATAGTTCGGTAAATAACGGGGGTAAATAAGTGCCGACCGGTCGCGACTGCACCTGAAACTAGGCTATACCAGATTAAGTCCGAAGAAATGTGCCCAAGATAAAAACTTGTTGATCCTAAAATCCCGTTCTTCCCTGCGAGAACGAGAGAGGTTGTACCCACTGTAGCCCACCAGAGAGACCAGTATGGATTTGAGGCAGAGATTGTCGCTCCTAGGAGAACGGGATTCATCTTTTTCGCAGGTTGCGTCGAGGTTAGGGATAAGTCTAAATCTTTATGATGCGCTTCTCGGAACATTCCATAGGCCATCCAGATGAGAAAAGCACCACCCACTAACCCAATCAGGCCTTTAACACTCTGTTGATTTAAGATTGTTCCAAAGCCTAATAAGAGTAAACTGACTAAGAGGAGTTCTAAGAGCGCGTGTCCTAGGACGATAAGCGGTCCTGCCACGAATCCACGACGTAGACTTTCATTAATCGTTACAGTTAACAACGGGCCAGGCATAATTGCTCCAGAAAACCCCATAATTAAACTCGCTAGAAAAATTGAAACCAACTCCATCGTGTTCACCCAGCCCTACGCTAATATTATTAACTCTGGATAAATTCTTCAAAGTTCGTCCGAAACCCTCTTAAGCCTCTTCAATTCTCCTAATATCTCATGATACTCCTTGTCTAAAGCTTTTAGATCGTCTCTTTTCGAGGGCATAGAAATTCTTCCCACGACCTCCGATAACCGATGTTGCAATATAAAGATATCCTTTAGAATATCACACTTATCCTCCTTCAAGCATTTGTTTCTACTCGCCGTGTACTCCTCATAGCTCCCTCTAAACACTTTAATCCCATGATCTTCTATCGTCATGATGTGGTCAGCAACGGAACTAATAAACCTTCGATCATGAGAAACAAACAGTAAGGTTCTATCATACTTTTGAAGCGCTTCCTCAATGACTTCGAGAGACTGCATATCCATATAATTTGTTGGCTCGTCTAAGATAAGCAGATTCATGTCTTGTAATAGTATCTTCGCAAAAGATGCTTTAACTCGCTCTCCCCCACTTAGTACACTTATTCTTTTATAAACATCCGCTCGTTTGAATAACAATCTTGCGAGCAATGTTCGTGCAAAGGTTTCTTGGTATATGCTACCTTCCATAACATTTTCGAGAATGGTCGAGTTTTCATCTAAGATACTCATGTCCTGACTAAAGTAGCCTAACTTTGCCCCTGGAGCAATTTTAAGGGAAGCCTCCTTATCCAATATCATTTTGAGCAACGTACTTTTTCCGCATCCGTTTGGTCCAATTAAGGACACCTTGGCAGCATTAGAGATGTTAAACTCGGCATCTCTGAAGATGACCTTGTCTCCAAATGCCATATTTATATTCTTACCCTCGATGATCACTTTACTGTAAAGCTTCTTCGAGTCTGCTACATCGAGCTTAATTAGCTCTTTTTCCACGGGTCTTTCTTTAACTTCTAGATGATCCACTCTTGTCTCGGTACTTTTTTCTGCTCGATCAAGACTTGCCTTAGCCTTTTGATTGCCCATCTTATGAAGTCTAGCCTCGGAGTTCCCCATCCTTTTAGGAGTTTTTTTCATCGTCTTTGCCTTTTGCTTAATATCAATTATTACTCCCTCAAGCCGCTTCTTTTCATTTAAATACTGCTGATATTCAAATTGAATCCTTTCTCTTTCCTTAGCTTTCTGAGTACTATAATCGCTGTAGTTTCCGCTATATATCTTTATCTTACCGTCCTCTAGCTCCACTATCTTGTTACACAGCTTATCCAAAAAGCTTCGATCATGGGAGATAAGAACCAGCCCACCCTGGTATTCTGCAAATTGACGTTCCATGAGTTCAATACCTTCCATATCAATATTGCTGGTGGGCTCGTCGGCAAATATCATTACACTGTCATGACTTAAGCTTTGCGCAAGCTTAAATCTGGTCTTTTCTCCTCCACTCATATTTTCGTTCCAGGTACCCGCAACCCCGAATTTGGAAGCCATTTCTGAACTCACGTTTTTGTTTTCAGGCGATTCAAGTTGGGAGATATAGGAGCATGTTCCGTATAGCTTAACCCACCCTTCATCAGGCTTCAATCTTTGACTTAAAATATTGATCAACGTGGTCTTTCCCACTCCGTTCACACCGATAATCCCTATTCTGTCTTCTGAATAAATGCTTAGATTCTTTATTTCAATGATCAGTCGGTCTCCAAAATACTTTTTAATATGATTGCATTCTACTAATAACATAAAAGAACCCCTCCTAATAAACCGGAGAGGATAGCGTCATAGCCTATTGCGAACTAAGAATTGCTCTTAAAACCCTAAGTAATGCGCCTAAAAGTCATTCTCGGCACACATCTTAAGATACTAATCGCTAATTAGCTCATAAATTCAACAAGCTACCCACAGTTCAGAAAACACTATCCACTCACAAATTCTATAAAATGCATGATAAAAAGTCGTATCGATTACGACCTTATCAAAATTCCATTTTACCTCCATAGTTGAGCGAATTACATTTTCATTTTCTGCGGATACCTTGCCTTTCTTTGAATGAAATCTAAGAGTCTTATTAAGATTATATAGGGTCTTCTTAATGAATGTCAACTTCACGATAATACGCACTCAACGCTCTTAACGAGTACTAGCACTTGGCTAAATAACAGTAACATTATCCAGTTTTGCCTTATACCCTTTTAAGAGCGCATAAGTTAGTTTATCCATTGTAGTCCCCTCAAAAATCACATGTTTAACATCTGATTTAAAGGAAACATTTTTAAGAATTGCATTGCGAAAGGATGTCCTCTTTAAACCGGAATGGTTGAAAACGGTCCCATGAAGCGTTTGATTATCAAAGCAAACGCCAGATAAATCAGAATAACTAAAATCTGTTCCACTAAGTGTGCAATTTTCAAAACTAGCACCCTTCAAATTCGATTTAGTAATTTTCGCCTCTGCGAGATTGGCTCCATCGAACTTAGAATTTTCAAGGTTAGCACATTTAAACGATGTATTGCTTAAGTCTGAACAGCTAAAATCTGACCTCTCTAGATTACTATAATCAAATTTCCCCCCTTGGAGAGCAGAATGACTGAAATCCGTACCACCCATGTTGCTAAAGGTGAATTTAGCATTCTTCACGCTAACCGCTTTAAGATCAGAATTCTCTAAATTACTTTTTGAAAAATCCATACCGATAAGTTGCTGTAAATCCCTTGTTTTCTCATTGATGCTTTCCACGAGTTCTGAGACCTCTCCGATTGATTCAACAGTCATATGAAAAGCGGCTTCTTCGGCATGCCCTTCGTTTTGTAGATCTTCGAATTTCTCCTTCAAATCCTTGTATAGTTCTTCCTTTATTTCCTGAATCGCTTTCATATCTTGATAAGGCGCAAAAACCTTGTCGAGATATTCCTTAAGTTTTTGATTCACATCATTTCCACCTTTCTTAAATTAATTTGTCAATAATTTTCTTGGTAAACTCCCAGTCAGCTTTATTAACTTGATAAGTATTCTGACCTAAAGGGGTTATAGCGTAGTATTTTCTTCTACCACCCTGAGTTTCGTCTCCCCAATAGGAGGTAATGTTTCCTTCTTGTTCCAGCCTTCGAAAACTTGAATACAGCGTTGCTTCCTTTAATTCATAAAGCCCTTCACTTTTTCCAATAATCTTTTTATAAATTTCATAGCCATAACTGTCTCCTTCTCTCAATATCCCTAAGACGATTGTATCAGTATGGCCCCTCAGTAAATCCGAGGAAATTTTTCCGCCCATCAAGTTCGCCTCCTTGAGCATAATATACATCATATTACTTTGTCTGTCAAACTACTTTTTCTATTATAAATATATGATTGTCAAACAAAAGGGAAGACCAAGAGCTCCCTCAGTCCATGAACCAAGGAAGCTCCAATAATCGCTTATTCTTATAGCTACTGTGCTATTAACTTCCTAAGAGTATTCTAGACGCGATTGACTTTGAGGTGGCTCAGCGTAATACTCTGCTAATGCTGCAAAAGAATTTTTAGGCTCCCAGGCACCTGCTTCCTGCTTCATTCTTGTCTAGTATATCCTACCCAAGACAAAAATCTCTAAGGCAAGAAACCTCTTATCCGCTTTCCGAATAGGAGGTTTCTTTTTACCTATACCCCTTTTGTCCTAAGAAACAAAGAATTTACGTTCGCACATTTTTAATATCCCATCTCTTTAAGAATTCTGGATAGCGTACGTAAGCGTTCACCCATGAGCTCGTCATCATTACTCAAGGCCTGACTGAATAACTTTATATCCTCATCAATCTTTTCATTATCCGTACACACGGACACTGTCATAGCGTCACCCTGCAAACCCACTCTATCGATAACAGGATTTTCAGTATCGTATAATTTCTCATACCTATAGGCCTCACGAAAATGAAGTTTAGCTCTACAAATTAGAATGGCCAGATCAATCACGCGATGAAGTGGCATTTCCTCGGACTGTCTGGACCACTTTTCTCCCGTATATCTCCATACTTTGGCAGAAACATCGACCTTGCCGCGGTCATTCCACTGAGCTAATCCTAAGGAGAGGCCTTTGGCATCAGAATTATATGCGTATCTACCATCAACATTTTCATAGTTCTTGGATACGATTACAGGCTTATGCTTTAGAGTTGTTGGAATTTTCATCATAATAACCTCCAAATACAAATCACTGATCTAGTTATTTACTAAATTAGTAATTAGATTATAGCTTTCCTCGCTTGATATGTCAAACAGAAAACGCTTGAGTCTCTTAGCGTGAACTGAAAACAGACCTCGAAGAAAAAAATCTTTGTTGAGGTCTGTTGTATCGCGCATTTAAAATCTACAGTTCAGGTCTTGAACCTGACTTTCCAGCCTCAAGGAGCACTTTGCTACCTAGGAGGAAAAAAGCCACAATAAACATCAAAATGCCCGTACCTATAAGTAACCATTCAATCTTAATGATATCCGATAGCGGTCCAAAAGCGAGCATTCCGAGTGGCATCATTGTGCTTGAGATCATCGCAAGCACTCCAAATACTCTACCCAGAAAGTTCGGTTCCACCTTTTCCTGTAGCAATACGGTAGAGGGGGTATTAAAGATGGGCATTGAAATTCCAACTACCCCCATGAAAACGAGATAGAGCCAAAATATGGGGATAATGCCTAGGGCAACCGTACAGGCTCCGATCAGAAGGGTTGCAAGTGTCATCGAGTGAATCTTGTTCTTGAAGCCGCCCCAAGAAGCCATGATGATTCCTCCCGCCATCATCCCGATCGAAAAGGTCATTTCAATTGCCGTAAGGCGCCAAACATCGTTACCGAAACTACGTGTGACCTGAAGCGGCGTAAGGAAGGCAACCGGTGCAGCTAAAAACATAAACGTTCCGCAAAAAAGAAAGAATTTCTTGACATATTCATGATTCCTTATATACCTGAGACCTTCATGCATGTCTTCGAGATAACTTATGGATTGCTTTTCCTGAGCTTTCGCATGGGCTGGCACATGCAAAAAGAAAAATAAGACCAAGACAGCAAGCGCTGCTGTAATCACATCGATCATGAATATCGTTTCGATGGTAGCAATCGTTAGAAGTGCACCACTCAACATAGGAGATAGCAGCATAACAGCTGCTTGGATACTTCCGTTCGTCGCATTCACCTTTGTCAGCTTATCCTCCGGTACGAGCTGTGGAAGGAAGGCTCCGACAGCAGGCATTTGAACGGCCGCCCCCAGAGCACGTACTGCAGACATAACGAAGAGTAACCACAGCATATCGTATCCAGCAAAAAAGAGCAGAGCTAAGATAAGTGTTGAAATTGCAATCAACGAATCGGACAGCATAATGAGTGTCTTTCGATTATAACGATCTGCCCAGACCCCTGCGAACGGAGATAAGAAGAAGGTGGGCAAGAAACCACAAATAATTGAAATGGTCATCATCATTCCAGACTGTGTTTTTAAGGTAATGTACCACATGATGGCATACTGAACCAAGGACGACCCAAAGAGGGATATGGTCTGGCTTGCTATAAAGAGAATAATATTCTTCTTCCACTCGTGATTCATATCAATAATAATCTACTCCAATCACATTTAAACCGGCAGGCTCACTTCATTTTGAAGCAGCCTGCCATTTTTATAAACCAAAGACGATATATCTTTTGGCTCGCGCAATTTCAGTTCGAAACTTTCTTCTCCCCCATTCCATTGACAACTTATTTCTCCATCCCGGTATAAATGAAGACTGCATCCCTTAGAAATTCTGCAGAACCCGGTTGTTTCTCGTCATAATAGGCCGTAAATCTTGGATCATCTACATACATCTGAGCAACTCCAGCATGGGCTTCCTTTGAATAGCTATCCCAATAATAACATAGCCACTGACGATGCAGATCTGCTGTTTTTTGCGCGAGTTCTCCTGCAGGGTCCCCTGTCTTAAAGGCAGCATGAAGGGTTTCGATAACCTCTGTAGCAAGCTTCGTTACCTCATCATATTGTTCTTGAGTCATACCTAACACTTTTTGATTGGAACTATTGACGGTACTTTCACCATATTTTTCGCGAACCTCTTTGCCATACTTTGCTTCATTGTCCTCTACGAGCTTTTTCTTAAAGCCTTCGAACTTTTCTTTATCCGACATAATCATTCTCCCTTCGGTTAACGCAATGGTTTTGTCAACATTGGAAATCAAAGCATCCAATTGCTCTCTTTTTTTAAGAAGCTTCTCACGATGTTCTCTCAGTGCCTTTGCTCCGTCGAAAGAAGGTGCGGTTACAATCTCTTTAATGCTTTCCAAATCTACACCCAGCTCTCGGTAAAAAAGGATCTGTTGCAATCGATCGACTTGTGCTTGACCATAAATGCGATACCCTGATGAGTTAATTCTTGCCGGCTTAAGAATACCTATCTCATCATAATATCTCAGAGTCCGAGCGCTAACACCAGCCAGCAGAGCTAGTTTTTGCACCGTGTATTCCATGTGATTACCTCCTGACGAGATAACTATATACCCTTACGCAACGTCAATGTAAATAGGTACTTTAAAATTATTTGATAAATATTTAGTTGGGAGCGTTCATTAATTTTAATCTGAATTTTAAAACCACAGTCTTATAGCTCTTTGTCAATTTTTCTACCTCGAGAAACATTATTTCGTCCCCATCCCATTTTTCAGAAGTTCAATCATTGCTATAATTTCTTTTTCATTACTTTCGTAGTCCTCGTTTATAATGTCTTCTCTAAGCTCTCTTGCTTTCCTCATGAGATGTCCTTAAGTCATATAATATGACAATAATGTCACAACAGCAATTAATACCAATCGCCATAATACAAAAAATCTGTACACAAAAAAATTACCCCATATCACTTTAAGTAATACGGGGTAATTTGCTTCATATCAAATGTGTGTATTTACAATCATTTCTAAACTATGATTAAAGCGAGGCCATAGAAAATCCATTATTAAAGCCGTTGCAAGCCCTGAGGCAAAGCCTACGAGAAAGATCACTGACATGATTACATTTGCGAGGGCTGGTAGGTATTAGAAAATCCATTTTTCCGCCCACTTTTGCAACTCATCAAATACGGGTAATAACTCTTTGCCTCGCTCAGTAAGGCTATACTCAATACGAACTGGCATCTCAGGATAGACCTCACGTTTAATAATCTGTTCGCCTTCTAATTCCTTCAACCGTTCTGTCAGCACTTTACTGCTAACATTCGGAATGATTTCTGTCATCTCTTTAAAGCGCTTCGGCCCCGTGAGTAAAACACGTATAATGAGTCCAGTCCAACGTTTTCCGATTAACTCGTTTGCTGACTCAAATTTTGGACACAAATGAAAATCTTCCAAACGTCAGTCCCCCTTTTCCCATTTACGTTTATTTTACCACATTATTTCTCTTGACGGAAGTAACTTTCAAATAGAACTATACTTTCCTAAAGTAACTAAAAGTAGTCAAGTCAATTTCCCAGCACATACACATTGCTATTTTCTGAAACTCCCCGATAAGCTAAAGACCGCCATCGAATGGCGGCCTCTATAAAAAATCTCTTTATAATAGACAGACTACGATTCCAACCCATCTTTCAAAACCCAATTTGCCAGTGAAACAATGACGGACGTCAAAAATGCAACCCAAAACCCTGGTACGTAAAAACCTGGTAATAACCCACTGGTAAGCATGATCATCCAAGTATTCACTACGAGAGTGAATATCCCAAAGGTCAAAAGGGTAAAGGGAATGGTCAAAATAATAAGCAGTGGGCGAATTAGCATGTTGACAAATCCTAGAACTATCCCCGCAAAAAAGTAGTGAAGGAACGTTGCTGCTTCAATCGGCAAAAGTTGAGCCGCGATAAAAAGGGCGAGTGTATTTATTAGAACACGATAAATCTGTTTTTTCATTCTATCCCCTCGTTCATCTTAACTGTACTTTGACCCGAACCTCACCCGTCTCAACATCAACTACGTCCAGGCCTTTATGTCCTCTTAGCTCTTTTATAGCTGAATGGGAGACCGCAATGAACCCACTGAGGGAAATTGCTTTCACAAAGCGAAGGTGATTTCTCGCGTTTTCCTCCTGCGGCAGTGGAACAAGCTTTAGCCCCATTTCCCCAACCGAAGCTAAATCCTTCACGGCCTCAAAGAATTGATCAACAACCCACAGAGGCACCGGAAAAATAAATCCCCAATGTCCTCTTACCTTCACTCGGACCATTAAAACCATTGCTGATTTATTCCACACACACTTCCACCTTGATTCTTCCCTCTGCTGGATCTGCTACTTCCACGTCGACGATCTTCCCATCTACACTTTCTTCTACCAAGCGGATCAGACCTTCAACATCTAAAGCTTGCAAATCAAGTCCCTTTTGCTCCAACTCCATGCGCTTTTCCGCTGGAACAAAGCTCATAGCATAAACGATAAGTTTAGAGGCTGATCGAATCAGGCTAAAGGGAACATTCACATTGACCTTTAAGGTTTTCTCTCCGACGACCCGAACCCGCAAGAAACGATCTCCATAGGGTGAACTACCTATCTCCCGTTTAGCTATTCCATTCTCGGCCTTCTGGAAAGCCTCCTCTTTCAAATCCCCTTCTTCAACTGCCTTCAACAAATCCATCCCTTCGGCAGCCGTGATCTTACCTTCCTGAATCATCTCTAGAATCTTCATCTTTTCATTGCTCATTAGATTTACTCCCTTCTGGCTTTTTTGCCCTTAACCTCTTCTTTACTTATCCATCTTTCTCATTTGACAAGCAGCTTCCTGTGGCGATATTTCTCCACGATCAAGGGATTCAAGAATTTCTTGTCGACGCTGACTTTCCTCCTGGGGATCCAACTTTTCTTTATCCTTGTCTACCCGATAGCCAAGTGCCTCAATAACACTGTCTAAGCGGCTACGAACCGTTGGATAGGATATGCTTAACTCTTTTTCCACCTCTTTGATATTGCCTCGGCATTTGATAAACGCTTCTATAAAAATGAGCTGTTCAGCAGGAAGCCTACAAAATTTACACGAACTAAATTCACCCTCGATTTTCGTTGGACAATGAGTGCAGGTCAATTTGCTGATTTTCATTTCATGGTCGCATACGGGACACCGATGAGGTATTTTATAATCCAAGGTCAACCACCTCTATATCAAGTTATTATGTATCTTCTGATTAAGATAATAACGTTATTTATTAATTATGTCAATATTAATTTGAATATATTTAATTATAAGGTTAATATTATTAATATTGTTAGTAAAATCCGTTTTCCTAATACATAATCCCTGATTTTAAAAATGCTAGGAACAAAAGAAGCATGACAAAAGAAGCATGACAAAAGAAGTAAAAGGACGTACCTTGCTTCTATTTGTCATGCTTCTTTCATATCTAACTGAGATTTTAATTAGCTGAATTTTCAAGAGTTGTTAGGCACTTATAAGATTCAAACACAAGAAAACAAGCGTCTCAGAATCCTAAAACGCTTGCCAGATGAATGTCAAATTTAATGGTGCGCCACCGGGGATTCGAACCCCGGACCTGTCGATTAAGAGTCGAATGCTCTACCAGCTGAGCTAGTGGCGCACAAGTTACTTATCTATAGTATACCTATTTGGACAGCTTTGCAAGAGGAAATAGAAATTATTTATTCTACTCATAACTCAATACTGATATATCTTTGCCACTTAGGATCCAATACTGCCACTACCGAACACTGGCGAATTTGCTATTCTTTCTTTTTACTTTCCTCATATTAAAAGGATATTAACAAATAATATCTAATCTCAAATTTTATACTTGACGAAAGTTACTTACACATAGTATTATACTTACATAAGGTAACTAAAGGTTGCCAAGAAATTAAATCTACGAATGTTATTGCTTTACAATAAACATTCTAAAAAGAAAGAGGAGAATTTATCATGTTGAATCTAGGGTTACTTATCATTCGTTTAGTTGTCGGTTTATCCTTTGCCATGCACGGAAGTCAAAAACTTTTTGGCTGGTTCGGGGGACATGGACTTAAAGGTACTGCAGGATTTTTTGAATCCATTGGTTTAAAACCAGGAACAGCTCTTGCGGTTCTCGCAGGACTAGGTGAACTATTAGGCGGACTTCTCTTTGCAGCTGGTACTTTTATGCCACTCGCCGCACTCTTGATTGTTGGAACGATGCTTGTCGCTATCATAACTGTAACAGGAAAAAACGGTTTCGATATTACTGCTGGAGGTTTCGAGTATAACTTGACCATCATTGCGGCTGCAGTAGGAGTTCTACTCACCGGTCCTGGCTCTTATATCCTCTTCTAATTCAGAAAAGACAAATCGGTCGTCTATCAAAGTTTACACTCTACCGAGGGGAACTTTGATTTGAAGATATAACTTATTGCTTAAAGGAGAAAAAGAGAATGATTACTAAAGAAATGTCTATCACAGATATCGTTAGAAATAACCCAAAAACTGCTGAAGTAATGATGGGTTATGGAATGCACTGTTTCGGTTGCATGGCTGCTCGCTTCGAGAACCTAGAGCAAGGTGCCTTAGCCCACGGTATCGATGTAGAAAGCCTACTCAAGGATTTAAACACTGTAGCAACTGAGAATTAAGCCAAAAAAAGCCGTAGAAAAGACTATAGAAAAACCGGAGAATTCCATGTTGGAGATCTCCGGTTTTTCGTATACAGTTATCCTCGATAGCCAAAATGCTGGGCAATCTGAAGATAAGTGGGCATTTCCACCTTGAATTTCTCCGATGGAACCACCAGTTCCACCTGCGCCAATGACTAGATATTTCATAAAAATCTCCCATTATCATTGTAAGTACCCCTATTTTATCATATTAACAGGCTTAATACGGGTTAAATCTCAGGAATAAGGTACAATAATGTAAGATTCGAATTTTCCCGTGAAACCGATTAGGAAAATATCTAATAAGGGAGATGTGGCTTATGCTTACTGGCGCCGAGAAGATTACTGATGTTGTGGAGAGACATCCACAGACTGTCGAGATTTTCCAAAGATACGGGATGCATTGTTTTGGTTGCATGGCTGCTCGCTTTGAAAACCTGGAACAAGGAGCCTTAGCTCATGGTATCGATGTGGAGAGCCTACTCAAAGATTTGAATACTGCAGTGGCTAAGGATCACGTCGCAAAATAAACGTAAGCCATAAAAACACCGAAGAATTTCCCACAAAGGATTTCTTCGGTGTTTTACATTTTTCCTAGTGCTTCAATAACTCATGAATTCGCTGCTCTAAGCTAATGCTTACAGCTCCAGTATTCCCGACGACTGTAGCACTCGATATATAACCTTTATTATAGAGCAAAGAATAATTCACAGCAGAAGGCAACTCATTCCCCGGAACCGTGATGACGAATCCATCTTTCTTAGCAGCCAATGCGGCAGCAAGCAAAGCATTCGCATAGGGTTTACCGTCTGGAACATCATCAGGAGCTACCAAAGCTGTCGTCACATAGATGGGGGCCTGCTTCTCTATAAGATTCTGCAGAATAATTTGTTGCGTACCATAACGATCCGCTCCTCCCCAACGCTTAACGGCATATTGGGCACCGAGCTCGCTCTCAAGCTGGGAGCTGACAATCCCTGTTCCACCTAAGATAACGACCCGTGAGGGAGCAATTTGCTGAAGCTTGCTTTGCGTTACACTCGGTAAACTTGTAGTATCTGTCAATAGAATGGGAATCCCCTTCTCAGCGGCAAAGGCGCTTGCTGCCAAGGCATCAGGTTCTCCATATCCATACGCTAAGTAAACAGTATCTGTAGAGCCAACCCAACTTGCAATCTGTGCAGCTGTATCATAGCGATCTGTACCGGCAAACCGATATGTATATAGCCCTGCTGCCTTTAACTTCTGTTCTGTTTCTTGAGAAATCGCACCAGTTCCGCCAATGATGAACACGGTACCGGCACCTAAATTTCGAATTTCTGCTAAGACTTTCTCATCTAAAGCGCTTGTTGAAGTCATCAAGATTGGCGCATCATATTTCTCTGATAAGGGCACAGAGACCATAGCATCTGCTACAACATCATCCCGAGTCAGAATAACATGTGTCGCACTGGACCATCCGCTTTGAGCGACCGCGACCGAAAGGCTTGCGTTATCTGAGACTTGACCCCCTATACGATTCCCCGGAGTATAGGCGGGCTTAACTTCCATTGAACCTACGATATGTCCACCGTAAACAAAGTTTACGGTGCCCAGTTGAGTGGGGGTCATGGTAAAAGTGAACGTTCCATCATACAAGGTCGTATAGGCTGAAGAACTTCCACCTGCATCTGTTCCATCAACTGTTATAGACTTACGAGCCATCTCATTTCCATCGGGATCCGTGATTTTCACAGTAACCGTACTCTTAGAATTGACAACTAGCGAACCCGTCGTGGTGATAACTGGCTCAACTACATCGATAGAGCCACCTGCATAATTATCATACTTATCCCATAGAACTAAGTCATATTCTCCGAGCTTATCAAAAGTAAAATTTGATATTGAGAAACTTCCTTGCCCACCACTAACAGAAACATATGTTATATCTCCATCAGGGTCACTAATATAGCCAGATACCGATCCTGAGTATACATCATCTTCTTCATCATAAAGCCTAAAGTTAATAGTACTTGTAGAACCGAGAAGATAAGTTTGACTCGCTTCCGTTTGAAAAATCAAATAGTCTAGTTCTTCTGTGACTACCCCTGTAATTGGATCCTTTGTATCTGCTAAGGCCATGGTGGGTGTTATGAAAGCCAGCATCAAAACCAGGCTTAACACAAGTGGCAGAGTCCTCTTTTTCTTAGATACCACCTTAATTCTCCTCTCTCTTATCTGCGACAAAATCCGTCTTATCTCTTCCGTCTTACTCATACCTAAGCGCCTCAATCGGATCCATATTGGCAGCCTTCCTTGCAGGAACGACTCCAAAAACAATTCCGATCATAGCGGAAAACCCGAAGGCCATGCCGACGGAAGACAAGGAAACGCTGGCGGCCATGCTAAAGACTTTACTTACAAGAATTGCCCCGCCCCACCCAAGCAAGATTCCAATTAAGCCTCCAATCACGCTTAGCACCACTGCTTCGATTAGAAACTGGGACAAGATATCCTTACCCTTTGCCCCGATGGCCTTTCGTATCCCAATTTCTCGCGTTCTTTCCGTTACGGAGACGAGCATAATATTCATGACACCAATACCACCAACTAACAGAGAAATTGCAGCAATCCCTGCGAGTAGCATGGTCATGGTTTGTGAGATTTCCTTCATCGTCTCTAGAACCTCAGCTTGGTTTGTAACCGTAAAGTCATTTGGTTGACCTGCTGGAATCTTATGGGCAGTTTGCAGGGCATAGGTTACCTCATCCTGTGCCTCAGTCATCAAATCTGCAGATGCTGCTTCGATATAGATTTGGCGAACAGCTTTACTCCCTGTTAAACGCGACTGTACCGTGGAAATTGGAGCAAATATCGTATCATCATTGTTTGTAGCGCCCGAAGACCCCTGACTAACGGTGACTCCAACAACTTGGAAGGGTACGTTGTTCAACTTAATCGACTTTCCGATAATATCAGCATTGGCATCCCCTAGCAAATTCTCTACAACTGTCGGGCCCACTACGGCTACTCGTGAAGACTTCTCTATATCTTCCTCAGTTATAAATCGGCCCTGAGCTATTTGGATATTTCGGATTGTAGCATATTCGGTTGTGGTCCCCATTACACTTGTAGAAGTGTTCCCCTTGCCATAGACCACTTGAGCATTTGAACTTACCGTAGGCGCTACCATCTTCACCGCTGACCCCGCAGCCTTAACCTTTGGTACATCCTCCATTTTCAGGGTATTGGCACTTCCACTCCCACCCCGAACACCTCCAGAATTAGACTGCCCAGGGGATACAATCAACAGATTGGAACCGAGACCTTGGACACGGGAAGATACAGATTGTGAAGCTCCGTTACCGATCGCGACCATAGCGATGACCGCCGAAACCCCAATGATAATCCCAAGCATGGTCAATATGGAACGCAGTTTATTGGCAAAGAGAGCTCGCAGGGAGACCCTCATCAATTCAAAAAAATTCACACGGCCTCTCCTTTCTCTTGCACAACGGGAACTTCAGCCAAACGAGGATTGACAACTGCCTCATCTTTCTCGATATGACCGTCGCGAAAGCGGATAATCCGACGTGTAAATTCAGCAATATCAGGCTCATGGGTAACGACAACAATCGTATTCCCTTCCGCATGAAGGCGCTGAAAAATACCCATTACCTCTTCGCTGGATTTACTATCTAAATTGCCTGTTGGCTCATCCGCTAAGATAATCGCAGGGCGGCTGACGAGAGCCCGAGCAATTGCCACGCGCTGTTGCTGCCCTCCGGACAATTCCTTCGGACGATGATGAATTCGTTCTCCTAAGCCCACAGATTCCAACGCTGCAATTGCCCGACTTCGGCGCTCCTTACCTCCTACTCCTGCGTATAGTAAAGGGAGTTCAACATTTTCTAAAGCCGTCGTTCTTGGTAAAAGGTTGAAGCCTTGAAAAACGAACCCAATTTTCTGGTTCCGAATTACCGCAAGCTCATTGGGTGAAGCCTTAGCCGCATTAACCCCATCTAAAAAGTACTCTCCCGCTGTCGGTGTATCGAGGCAACCGAGGATATTCATCGTCGTGGACTTACCCGATCCTGAAGGGCCCATGATTGCTACAAATTCTCCGGCTCCGATATGAAAATCCACACCGCGTAACGCTTGAACCTGAATATCCCCAGTGCTATAGATTTTTTTTATCCCTTTGAGTTGGATCATATCTTCTGCCTCCCTTCTATCTCAGCGGTACTCCACCAAATCCACCTCCACCACCACCCATGCCAGGTACAGAGACTCCAGATCGGGAGTTAGAATTTGTATTTGAGTTTGTCTTCGTTGTGGTAGTTGTGGACCGAGTCCCTGTGACAACAACTTGACCTTCAGTTAGGCCGCTCTTAATCTCTACATTTGTTCCATCATCAATCCCAATTTCCACTGGAACAAAGCGAGTATTCGTGCTTGCACTCAGGTTCTCAGTGCTTCCTGTATTCCCAGCTTGAGCCTGACGATTTGCCGTACTTGAATTTGAATTCTGCGGTCTGTTATTACCTGACTGTTGAGTTGAGTTTTGGGGAGAAGTTGTTTCCGAATTATTTGTACTTCCATCTTGGGTTTGACGCTTTGTACCTCCTTGAGGGTTATTGCCTGTGGAGGGCTGATTTTCTGTACCTGAACCCTGAACGACGAGTACCCCCTTTTGGTTTCCTTGTGTTTTAATTGCCTGACTTGGTACAGTTAGGACATTTTTCGATTCAGCTATTATGATTCCTACATTTACATTCATTCCAGCACGCAATAATTCACTGGCCTGATCCATCTTCATAGTGACACTAAAGGTAGTTACATTCTGTGTCGTAGTACCTTTCAAGGAAACTTTACTAACCGTTGCACTCATTTTTTCATTTGGAGCAGAATCTAAGGTGACCTCCACTTTTTGTCCTGCTTTAATCTCGGAGATCTCCGCCTGCGAAACGACAGAATCAACGATTAACAAATCTCCGCCTGTGGCTAGATTCATCACGGTCGTCGAATTATTGATGGTTTGACCCTTCTTGATTGGGACATCAACAATCACTCCATCAGCCGGTGCGATGATGTTGGCCTTCGCTAAATTATCCTGGGCTTCAATCACCGCAGTCTGTTTATCAGCGAGTGAAGTTCCTTCTGCAAGTCGCTTTAACTTTGCTTCAGCAATTGCCAAATCGGCCTTAGCCGTTTCAACTGTTTGAGCTGCCCCTCCATTTTGTGTATTTTGCGCTGTCGCAAGATTTGCCTGGGCTTGGGCTAGAGAAGATTGAGCTTGTTGAATACTTGATGAATCCCCACCCTGTTGTGCCTTCGCTAAGTTATTGCTCGCATTGAGAACATTTTGCTCAGCAATATGCGTCTGATTCGTAAGATAAGCTGGGTCAGCATTTTGCTCTGCAGTTCTTAACGTTTGCTTCGCCTTAACAATATCTCCTTGAGCGTTCACCTGCTGTTCCTGCCAGGTAAGTTCCGCTTCTTTTAAGCTTGCGATGCTCTTGGTGACCTGCTGCTGCAAGGTTTCAGTATCCATTTGAGCAAGTACTTGACCAGCTTTGACCGCATCCCCAGCCTGAACATAAATTTCTTTGACTGTCACGGATCCCGTTTGTTCAAAGCCCAACGGTATCTCCTCGGGGTATTTTACTGTTCCCGTCGCTGTAATCGCCTTTTTGACATCACCCTTTTTCACCGTGGTTGTAATTGTAGATGAAGTCTGAGGTACGGTTTTAAAATGCTGGTAAGCCCAATAGCCGCCCCCGCCTAAAATTAAGATTCCTAGGACTAAAGTAACCGTCAACTTTTTCTTCATGTCCTTTTTAACGCTCCTCCTTTAAGTTTTTTCAAAATGAAAAAGTTCACTAACTTAAAAAATTATCCAATACAATTTAAAAACTTACTGCTCAAGCTAGTCGAGCGAGTCGAGAAGTTATTATCTACTCCCCCTTATGTAGACATTGTGAGTTATTCTCATTAAGTATGAGGCAAGTTCCTGAATCAAACCTTAAGGCTACCTGAAAGTTTCTTTAAGGTTTGCTGAAAGTTAGCTGAATGTCAGCTGAAGATATCCTGAAAATAGGTTGTCTTTTTCCATTATGGCATTAAACTGTAAAAGTTTCAGCACATTTTCAGTTAACCATCAGGTTAATCTCAGATAGGAACTTTATACTTAAGTCAAGCACTAAGAAGTGCTCTTGCGAATTTCTGTCATTTAAAAATTTAACCACAGGAGGGTCTAGTAATGAACGAAAACGACTTTATAATCCCCCAAGAGAAGCCACCCAAACGCAAAGGCAAGTTTATATCTCTAGCAAGTTTATGCTTAGTGAGTGCACTCATTGGAGGACTTACATCTGTTTCAATACTCCAGAGCATCAATCCCCAAGCCTTCAGCTCCCTTCAATCCGCTCAATCGACTCAGTCTACTCTCTCTACCTCTACTCCAGCTACACTCGTCTCCAATTCTTCGGACACCCAGACGAACTTCCCTGTCGCACAGATTGCTAAAAATGTTGGTCCTGCTGTAGTGGGGGTATCCAATTTTCAAACCAGTCGACGAGGATTCGGAAGTGGAAGTTCAGGACTCGCTGAAGCAGGTAGCGGTTCCGGTTTCATCGTTGACGCTCAAAAAGGGTATATAGCCACGAACAATCATGTCATTGAAGGTGCTCAGAAAATCACAGTGAGTTTGAGCGATGGTCGGAATCTGGATGCAAAGCTCGTAGGTACAGATCCACGGACCGATATAGCGGTATTGCAAATCTCAGATACGAGTAACTTAACAGCCGTTAAGCTCGGTGACTCCTCAAAACTAGAAGTTGGAGAATCGGTCGTAGCCATCGGTAACCCCGGTGGTAATGAATTCGCACGTTCAGTAACCACAGGAGTCGTTTCCGCTACCAATCGTACTCTCGAAATGACAGGAGAAGCTGGCCTCTATAACTTGATTCAAACCGATGCCGCTATAAACCCTGGAAATAGTGGAGGACCACTGGTCAATTATCAAGGGGAAGTCATTGGAATCAACTCCGCCAAATATGCTGCAACTGGGTTTGAGGGAATGGGCTTTGCCATCCCGATCAGTGATGCAAACACAATCATTCAGCAGTTAATCAAATCTGGAGTAGCTAAACATCCTGCCCTTTTGGTATCGGTCAACGACCAATACTTAACTTACGCAGAGACGAATAATTTACCCCTTGGCGCTTATATCGCTGAAGCACAACCTAACGGCCCCGCAGCTAAGGCCGGAATCGTTAAAGGAGACGTCATTACCCAAATCAATGACGCAAAAGTCAAAAGTTCCTCTGACCTCGTTCGAGAGCTTTACAAATACAATATCGGAGATCAAATTAACATCACCTTCATCCGAGATGGACAAAGCAAGCAAGTCCAAGCAGCACTCGGAGAAATAAGCTCAAGTTTGTAATTTTTTCCTTCCCTCCTTCTTTTATATAAAGGGCGAACCTCCTCGGTTCGCCCTCTTTTTCTATACATATACTTCTCTATTATTAATGTTTTGCTTCATTTGGTCCATTTGTTCTAGACTCGGCGCTTGGAGCTTACCCAATGAATACGGTAAACCAAGTTTTTCCCATTTGGATACCCCTAAACTATGATAGGGTAAGAATTCTATATTTTTGACACAAGAGCCAAGAAAATGGACGAGTTCTTTCAATTGCTTCTGGTGACGAGGAGAGTCATTGATTCCGGGTAGAACAACATAACGCAACCAGAGTTCCTGTTTTTTCCTCTTAATTAGCTCGATCGCCTCTCGAAATTTCTCATCGGTTTTTCCAGTTAACCACTCGTATTCAGCTGTATTCAAGGCCTTAACATCTAAGAGTAAAAGATCTGCATAAGGAAGAACTTTTTCTAAAGCAGATAGATCGACCCAGCCTGAAGTATCGACTGCTGTATGAAGCCCCTTTTCTTTACACCCTCTAAGGATTTCGGCAGCAAATTCTGGTTGCAGCAAGGGTTCCCCACCGGATAGGGTAATTCCCCCCTGCTTCCCAAAGTAGGGTTTGAACCGCATAACCTTTTGGACAACCTCCGCTGAATCGATTTCCATCCCCCAAGTCTTGTCCCAGGTGTCGGGATTATGGCAGTATCTACATCGTAAAGAACAGCCTTGGAAAAAGACAACCGAACGTATTCCTGGACCGTCCACTGTCCCCAAACTCTCAATTGAGTGAATTTTTCCCTTCATATTAATATACTCCTTAAATATGCTCCTTTAAAATACCTATCTAAGTTACTACCTACATTCGGTCAAAGAAGGTTCTTTTGATAACCTCAAGTTGGTGAGCTCGACTCAATTTAGTAAAGTGTACAGCATACCCGGAAACCCGAACAGTGAGTTGAGGATAGTTTTCCGGTTCTTCCATAGCCTTTTCTAAGAGGCCTCGATCCATAACATTCACATTAAGATGATGAGCCCGCTGAGTAAAATATCCATCAAGTAATTGGACTAGATTTAACTCTCGAGTTTCCTTATCTTTCCCCAAAGCCATCGGGACGATGGAAAACGTATTGCTGATGCCATCTCGACATGCCTCATATGGAAGTTTGGCTACAGAATTTAAACTCGCGAGAGCTCCATGGGTATCTCTTCCATGCATCGGGTTTGCCCCAGGGGCTAAGGGCTCTCCTTTTTTACGGCCATCCGGGGTAGATCCAGTCTTCTTCCCATACATAACATTAGACGTAATCGTAAGAACAGATAAGGAATGTTTAGCTTGGCGATAAGCCGGATATTTTTTTAAGTTCTCATTAAAACCTTGTACTAGCTCAATAGCTATCTGATCGACCCGATCATCATCGTTACCATACTTCGGGAAGTCACCTTCAATCTTGAAGTCCACTGTGATTCCCTGTTCATTGCGAATAGGATAAACTTTGGCATATTTAATAGCACTAAGGGAGTCCACAGCGACCGAGAGGCCTGCCACTCCAAAGGCCATGATTCGCTCAACGTGACTCTCATGAAGGGCCATTTGAATTTTCTCGTAGGCATATTTATCATGCATATAATGGATGATGTTCATCGTATTTACATAGAGCTTACACAGCCAATCTTGGAGGATCAGGAAGTTCTCCTTTACTTTATGGAAATCAAGCACTTCCTCCTCGCAAAGAGGTACTTCCGGTCCCAACTGCTCCCCAGTATTCTCATCTTTACCCCCATTGATGGCGAGAAGTAGAAGCTTAGCCAGATTTGATCTTGCCCCGAAAAACTGCATCTGTTGTCCAATCTTCATCGGAGAAACACAACAGGCGATTGCATAGTCATCCCCATAATAGTCTCTCATGATGTCGTCATTTTCATATTGTAAAGAACTTGTGTGAATGGAGACTTTAGAGCAATACCTTTTAAAATTCTCAGGTAAATCTATCGACCACAAGACCGTCAAATTCGGCTCTGGAGCCGGGCCTAAATTATAAAGAGTATGCAAGAAGCGATAGGAATTTTTTGTAACCATTGTCCTACCATCCATTCCCATTCCTCCGATGACTTCCGTAATCCATAAGGGGTCTCCAGCAAAGAGTTCCTCATATTCTGGTGTTCTAAGCTCACGAGCTAACCGCAGCTTGATGATAAATTGATCGACGAGTTCCTGAACTTGAGATTCTGTGAGCAAACCTTGACTCAAATCCCGCTCGATGTAAATATCGAGGAACGTGCTCACCCTGCCTAAGGACATCGCAGCTCCATTCTCTGCCTTAATCGTCCCGAGATAAGCGAAATACAACCACTGAAATGCTTCACTCGCATTGCTCGCTGGGCGACTAATATCAAAGCCATAAGAGGACGCCATTTCTTTTAATTCATCTAATGCTTTGATCTGTTCTTTAATTTCTTCGCGTAAACGAATCGTTTCTTCATTCATTGTGGCATCATTAAGCTTTCTTAGATCTTCTTCTTTCCCCTTAATCAGTCGATCCACTCCGTATAAGGAAACCCTCCGGTAATCCCCGATGATTCTCCCTCGACCGTAAGCATCGGGAAGTCCAGTGATAATTCCACGACTCCTCGCCTCGCGCATCTCCGGAGTATAGGCATCAAAAACTCCTTCATTATGTGTCTTACGGTATTTAGTAAAAAATTCATCTAGAGACTTGTCCATCTGATACCCATACGCTTCACAGGCCTGCTTCGCCATCCGAAGTCCCCCGAAAGGATGTACCGAACGTTCTAAAGGCCTTTCTGTCTGTAACCCAACGATAACTTCCGACTCCTTATGGATATAGCCAGGACCATAAGCGGCAATCCCAGTTGCTCGGCTCGTGTCGATACTCAGAACCCCATGGTTTGCTCTTTCTTGTTTCAATAAATCTAGGCATTCGTCCCAAAGGGCGGCCGTTTTCTCGGTCTTATCACTTAAAAATTCCTCATCGCCCTGATAAGGTGTGTAATTCTTCTGGATAAAGTCCCGTACATCCACTTCGCTCTGCCATGCTCCATTTTTAAAGTTACACCACTCTTTGTTCATCTCTTGCTTCATCTTTTGCTCCATTTTTTTCCTTGCTCCTTCTGCATAAAAATAAAGACCGCCTGAATGAAGACAGCTTTACCCCTAACAAGGTAGCATAGTGTCTTCGCCCAGGCGGTCGGCATGAACAGGTTACACTCCATTGTAGTTTGTTCTACAACATATCCGCCAGTCGTGTAACTGTTTGTTAATCAAGTTGATTATTGCCCTATTATAGTTAATATCTTATTTATTTACAAGAGACTTTTCCATAATAAGATTTTTCAAAACACTTTCTAAATTTGCACTACCCTTATAAAGCGTCTTCACCTGTTTCGCCGTCCCAATAGTCGTTCTCCTTTAGTTTGATTACATCAAACGCTGATACTGGCGAAACTGGAATTATCTAAAAAATAGATAGTAAAAGCGACAAATTCAGGGTACAGGTAGGAAATATTGTGGTATAATAAAGTAATTTTATATGGATAGAACGCTCGCTCATGGTTAGAGCAGGGAAAAGATAAAGATCACTTTACCTATTAAACCAATGCCACCCAGCTTAAGCTATGACCTATATCGTATCCATCTTCTTATTATTAAGTTTTAATCATCAATCATGTGCAAAAAGTCACTTGAGGGGAGTGATTATGTAATTAGACATTGTTAAGCAGTGAACATAAAAAATATAGGGGGCGGTAAATGTATGACTAAGACTACGATTTCTTCCATAATTGATCGATTAGGAGTCACAAAATACACGTGGACAATATGGGTATTGGTGGGTCTCGCACTGGTGTTTGATGGTTATGACTATATCATTGTTGCTTATACAATGCCGCAGATGGCCCAGGAATGGGCCTTAACGAAGGTTCAAACTGGAAGCCTTGCTTCTTGGAGTATGCTTGGTGTGGTGGTAGGGGGAGTAATCGCCGGGATGTGTTCTGATCGTTTCGGGAGAAAGAGGACTCTTGCTTTCTTTGTGGCTTTCTATTCCTTGCTAACCTTCCCCATTTATTTTGCGCCAAGTTTTGCAGTCTTTGCTATTCTCAGGATAATAAGTGGTATTGGTATTGGTGCCTGTATACCTGTTGCAATAACACTGGCATCCGAGAATTTTCCAACTAAAAATAGGGGTTTTTTTACAGCAGCGACATTGTGTTTTTATGGCTGGGGCTGGGTACTTGGTGGAATTGTGGCCCTTAATGTGGTTCCAACATATGGGTGGAGAGTGTGTTTTCTTATGGGAGGGTTACCTGCTCTTTACGCGATATTCATTTTATTTAAAATGCCCGAATCTATAGCATGGCTTATAGGCAAAGGGCGTGAAGCAGAAGCCATAGAAATAATTAAACGCATGGAGATAGTTGCTACAGGTAAGGCTAGCGAATGGCTCCCTGGTAGTATAGTTTTACCGCCTGCCCCTAAAAAAGTAGGGGTAAGTGCTCTTTTTTCTGCAGGTTATATGAAAGAAACGTTAAGTGTTTGGCTTCTTTACTTCATGAGCATGTTTATTATTTATGGGGTAACAAGTTGGATGCCAACCCTTCTTATCGGAAAAGGATATGGATTGGTTCTTGGATATACTTTCTCTATTTTACAAAATCTTATTGGATCGATTGGTGGATTCGCAACAGGCTTTGTTGCAGATATTATTGGACGTAGAAAAAATGTTATTGTTAGCTTTTTGTTTACTGCAGCAGCAATTCTCCTATTAGGAGCTGTTACAGGCAAATGGGCAGTACTTATTATTGCGGTGTTAGTTGGTGTTTGCATGCAATATGCGAATGGTGGAGCACTGCCTCTCATGGCTGAAATATATCCAACCGAATTTAGAAATACTGGTGTCTCCTGGGCTCAGTCATTTGGACGAATCGCAGGATTTCTCAGCCCATTATTCGTAGGTTATATTCAACAGGTCGGCTTTGATTTTAGCAGTACTATGAATATGTTTGCTTTTCCGGCAGTCATTTGTGTATTGGTCTCAGTGTTTTTAATTACCGAAACGAAAGGAAGAACCGTCGACGGCATTGTTAGTATTAAAGGCTAATTTGTTGGGAGAATTTAATTGATCCTTTGTTCTTTACTATGCCAAGTTAGCTTCCACCACCTCCCGTCTGGATAAGGTTGTGGAAGCTATTTACTTAGAGTTTGTAAAAATTCAACCGTTCTTGGATCGAAATACTGTTACTACTCATACTCTACCTTGTGAACGTCCCCGACCTCACGCTATGCTAAGAGGTTCGGGGCTTCTGGCTAAGTCCAAATGTATGTCTCAAGGGTATCTCGGTTTCGAAACGCCTCACTCAGTGAGTGTGAGTCCATCATTTAGGTCGCGCCAGCAACGATATGCCCTTCGGCATATGGGCCAGGTCCATGGCTCCTACTACTTCTCGCTTTAGGCGATCCGTAGATACTTATATCCGCTTAGAGCAATTTCTCGGTACTGTCCATACTTGTGCTTTGTTAAGATATTGTTCGCTCCATGGATATCTCGATGTTGTTCATAACCGCATATACAGCTGTAATTTCTAGAAGAGGGTTTCTTTCTCTTCCCACAAACGGGACACGTTTGTGTGCTATAAGCTTCGTCCACCTTTTTTAAGCTTATTCCTTCGGCGGCAAGTTTGTACTGGAGATAGCGGGTGGTTCGACCAAACGGCCATTGGGATAGTTTCTGGTTGAGTTTCGACGATCGCTTTCGCTTGTTTTGTTTTTTCTTAGGTGAGTTGTGGCGCTGTACTCCTTCGACATCCCCTATGACGACATCCTTAACCTGATTTTCCAGGCACCAATTGACGAACTTTCGGGTGGTTTTGTGGAGAGCATCTATTAATTGTGCTTCACTCTTACTTAATACATAACTTAAAGCGCGTCGATACTTTTTCCATTGACGAGAACCTTTCTGACATTGAGCGAGTTTCTTTTGGAGTTCTTTCAATTTCTTATTACGTAACCGCGCGAGGCTTCGTACCTTGCGTCCGGTAATCATAACGGCTTGACCCTGATCACAGACTGAGGTAATGGTATGAATTTCGCCTAAGTCAATAGCCGCTAAGCCCTGGGCTCTGTTTTCTTTGGGTGTTTGGCCATCCTCGAAGGTGATCGCTAACTTTAGGCCTCGGTCATAGATGAGTTCAATCTCTTTAATTTGGCCGGGTGGCAATTTCTTAACGTGTACCCCAATCGGTTTCTGACGTTTCCCCTCGATAATTCCTAAACTCAACTCGATTTTTCCCTGTTCGCGAATCCGGAATCCATCCTTTTTCCACTTCGTATTAAAATGCTCTTTCTCTTTATAAGGATAACGGATCTGAGCATGCCCTAAGGCTCTCACTTTCTGAGCATTCTCTCGGGCATCCAGATACTTCTCATAGACCGCTTGGATGGATTGGCTATGGATCGGGTACTGACCTTTGGTGGCCAAGTGAAGAGTCTTGCGGTTAATCCATTGCCCTGTTTTTTGATGATGTTCCTTGGCAAGCCCAAGACAATGATTCCAGATTTGGGCAGAGATGCGGTTACAGGAAAAGAGACGATTGAGATCGCCATTGGAGGTCTGGAAATTCAGCTTATATGCCCGAATGATAGCGAACACTCCTCTCATCCATTTTAACTATATTTTACCATGAGCAGGAGATGATAGGAACATCAGTTCGGGAAATATTTGGGGACGGCGATTCATCGCACCACCTAAAGAGGTGGGAGTCTTCTCGCCTTATAAAGCGTCTTCACCTTTTTCGCCCGTCCTAATCCGTATAGCCTCTTCCACGGGATGAACAAAAATTTTACCATCTCCAACTTCTCCGCTTCGTACGGCTTTTGAAATGATTTGGATAATCTGTTCGACCGATTGATCCTTCACAACCATTTCAATTTTCACTTTAGGAAGGAGATGAACCTCGTATTCCACTCCCCGATAGATTTGAGTGTGCCCTTTCTGTTTTCCGCAGCCAATGACTTGAGTTACTGTGAGTCCGGTTACTCCAAATTCATCTAATGCAGCTTGAGCCTCATCGAGCTTGCCGGGTCGTATAATCGCTTCAATCTTCTTCATTGAGTTCCCTCCCTTTATATTTTGAGATTATCTCGTTGTATTTAGCTCATTCTTAAACTTTTACTCATAGATTTTTATTTCGAATTAATTTCGAACTACTACTTAACTTCTAACGAGCTGGATATCCGTTTGTATCGGGAATTGCGACCGGTTTAGAGCCAAACATAGGTGCCGGCATAAATCCATTACCTATAAAGTCTGGGTAGGCCTCTTCTCCATGCATGGATACATCCAATCCTATTTCTTCTTCTTCGGAAGTCGCTCTCAATTTCGTAAATACTCCCACCAGCTTAAGGATAACAAAAGTTGCGACAACAGCTAAGGCAATGGTTACTCCCACACTTAAAGCCTGAATTCCGAATTGAGCTGCATTTCCATACAAAAGTCCATCTGCTCCTGCAGGGTTAACGGCCTTCGTTGCAAAAATCCCAGTTGCTAGTGCTCCCCATACTCCACCAACTCCGTGACAGCCAAAGGCATCTAAAGCATCATCATAGCCCAGTTTTGCCTTGAGTACACCCACAGCGAAGTAGCAAAGTACCCCACCGACTAATCCAATGAAAAGTGCCGATAAGGGAGTGACAAACCCTGCTCCCGGTGTGATTGCGACGAGCCCTGCTACCGCTCCACTGGCTGCTCCGAGGACAGTGGGCTTACCGCGATGAATCCATTCTGCTGCCATCCAGGATAATGCGGCTGCAGCTGCCGATGTGTTCGTCGTAACAAGGGCCATACCTGCTAAGCCATTCGCCCCTAAGGCGCTTCCTGCATTAAAGCCAAACCAACCAAACCACAGAATCCCAGCCCCTAATACTGTCATAGGGATTTGGTGAGGAGCCATCGGTTCTTTACCATGACCCTTTCGTTTACCTATAACCAAGGCAGCTACTAACCCTGAAACCCCTGAGCTGATATGCACGACTGTTCCACCAGCAAAGTCAAGAGCACCCATATTCCGTAAGAATCCACCGACTCCCCATACCCAGTGAGCCAAGGGGAAATACACTGCAAGTAACCACAAGGTGATGAATCCCAAGAACGCTGGAAATCTCATACGTTCAGCGATTGAACCCGAGATAAGGGCAGGCGTAATAATCGCAAACATCATTTGAAAAGCCATAAACACTAGGAAGGGGATGGTTGCTGAATAATCCGGATTAGGTTCCATACCTACTCCAGTAAGTCCCAACCAATCTAACCCCCCGATTAGTCCAGCATGATCTGGACCAAAGGCCATGCTAAAACCTACTACAACCCAGAGAACAGACGCGATGGCCAAAATAATAAAACTATGCATAACCGTACTTAAGACATTCTTTTTCCGAACCATCCCACCGTAAAAAAGGGCTAAACCTGGAGTCATTAAAAAGACGAGTGCTGTGGACATTAGTATAAAACCTGTATCCCCTGTATCTACGGTTGATGTCTCTGCCGCAAAGACCGAAGCGGGAAGGGCCAACATGCTTATAACTGTAATTAATAATACCCATAATCTTTTCATTCTTATTTCCTCCTATCTGCTTGCTTGAATGCACAACTTACTTTATAAAAATTTAGCTTTGACTTTAAAAAACATAAACGCCGTACAAAAATCCAGAAAGTCTAGATCATCGTGCGGCGCCTTTGCCTACTTATAATGTTTCGCAGATTATTGCTGACCAATCTTTTCCTTTATACGCATTATATCCCCTTGTATGCGCATAGCCGTAGATTCTCGAATTTCCAGCACTATTCTTTTCTAATATAAACCCATAATTCTCCCCACGAATAGCTCGCTTAGCCGCCTCCAAATGTTTTAGATTATCTTTTAATATTCCCTTCCGGCTTCGACAGGCAATGACATCTCCCTCTTTATTAATAATGAAAATGTCCCCGTTTTTTCCGATTCGGGCAGTATCTATAATATCGTAGATAAAATCCCAATTAAAACGTGTGGAGAAGTAACCTAAGGTTTGACCCTCTTCATTAACAATCGGGCAGGTATAAGCTACTGTATATAGATTATCTAGAGAGGATAAGAAGAGATCAGTAACGGATATAGAATTTGCCGCCTTTGCCTCCTTGAACCAATCCTTGTCTGCATAGTTCTTACCAATAAGTTCACGATGGACACCTGCTGCAACAATTGTTCCTTCAGTATCTAATACATAAAGGTCGATATATACTTCGTAAATTTCGACGAGCGACTTTAAAAGAGTATTTGCAGCTGAAATGCTATCCGATTCTTTAGAAGAAAAACAATTTCTCACCTTATCAAATCTTGCCCAAGCTTGAGCATCACAGTTTCGTTCAAAAAGGTTTCGATCAATCTTATCGATTGTATCATAGGCTACATCAGCGGTCCGTGCAGCCATGACTTCATTGGCTTTAGTCTGGATATTGTCCACAATTTGTGTACTTTCCTTGGTTGAAGCTAGACTACGTGTGGCCAATTTCTTAATTTCATCGGCCACTACACCAAATCCTCGGCCAGCTTCTCCTGCTCTTGCCGCTTCTATGGCGGAATTCAAAGACAACAGGTTCGTATGCTTTGCCACTTCTTGAATGGAGGAAATTACTTTCCCCATTTTTTGGTTCGCCTCTTTAAGCTCACTGAGTAAGATTGATGCATCTGTTGATGAATCTATAGTGAGTTCATTGCTAAGCAAGTTATTATCCTCTCCTTTCAGCATAAACCTAAATTGCTGTATAAAAGAAAGGCGCTTTGGGAGTATCTCTACTCCCAAAGCGCCATTGCTTTAATCCAATCCAAATTAAGTTATACCCTTATTTTACTTAGAGTTCTTGAAAAACGCAACCAATCTACGTTGAAATATTGTATACTCACACTCTCTCTTCAAAGAGCAACTTCGCCTGATTCACCCGTTCTGATCCGTACAGCCTCTTCCACAGGATATATAAAGATTTTACCATCTCCAACTTCTCCGCTCCGTGCAGTTTTTGAAATGATTTGGATAATCTGTTCAACCGCTTGATCCTTAACAACCACTTCAATCTTGACTTTAGGAAGGAGATAAACCTTGTATTCCACTCCCCGATAGATTTGAGTATGCCCCTTCTGTTTTCCGCAACCAATGACTTGAGTTACTGTAAGTCCTGACACTCCAAATTGATCTAGTGCTGCTTGAACCTCATCGAGTTTGCCAGGTCGAATAATTGCTTCAATTTTCTTCATCGAGTTTCCCCCTAAAATCTTAAATAAGATTCTTATTAATAAATCCTTAAACTGCTACTTCTTCTTTTAACTCGCTGGATGTCCGTTTGTTACAGAAATTGCCTGGGGTTTAGATGCTAACATAGGTGCCGGCATGAATCCATTACCTATAAAGTCTGGGTATGCCTCTTCTCCATGCATGGATACATCCAATCCTATCTCTTCTTCTTCGGAAGTCGCTCTCAATTTCGTAAATGCTCCCACCAGCTTAAGGATGACAAAAGTTGCGACAACAGCTAAGGCAATGGTTACTCCCACACTTAAGGCTTGAATTCCTAATTGAGCTGAATTCCCATAAAAAAGTCCATCTGCTCCTGCAGAATTCACAGCCTTCGTGGCAAAAATCCCTGTAGCCAGTGCTCCCCATACTCCACCAACTCCGTGACAGCCAAAGGCATCTAAAGCATCATCATAGCCCAGTTTTGCCTTGAGTACACCCACAGCGAAGTAGCAAAGTACCCCACCGACTAATCCAATGAAAAGTGCCGATAAGGGAGTGACAAACCCTGCTCCCGGTGTGATTGCGACGAGCCCTGCTACCGCTCCACTGGCTGCTCCGAGGACAGTGGGCTTACCGCGATGAATCCATTCTGCTGCCATCCAGGATAATGCGGCTGCAGCTGCCGATGTGTTCGTCGTAACAAGGGCCATACCTGCTAAGCCATTCGCCCCTAAGGCGCTTCCTGCATTAAAGCCAAACCAACCAAACCACAGAATCCCAGCCCCTAATACTGTCATAGGGATTTGGTGAGGAGCCATCGGTTCTTTACCATGACCCTTTCGTTTACCTATAACCAAGGCAGCTACTAACCCTGAAACCCCTGAGCTGATATGCACGACTGTTCCACCAGCAAAGTCAAGAGCACCCATATTCCGTAAGAATCCACCGACTCCCCATACCCAGTGAGCCAAGGGGAAATACACTGCAAGTAACCACAAGGTGATGAATCCCAAGAACGCTGGAAATCTCATACGTTCAGCGATTGAACCCGAGATAAGGGCAGGCGTAATAATCGCAAACATCATTTGAAAAGCCATAAACACTAGGAAGGGGATGGTTGCTGAATAATCCGGATTAGGTTCCATACCTACTCCAGTAAGTCCCAACCAATCTAACCCCCCGATTAGTCCAGCATGATCTGGACCAAAGGCCATGCTAAAACCTACTACAACCCAGAGAACAGACGCGATGGCCAAAATAATAAAACTATGCATAACCGTACTTAAGACATTCTTTTTCCGAACCATCCCACCGTAAAAAAGGGCTAAACCTGGAGTCATTAAAAAGACGAGTGCTGTGGACATTAGTATAAAACCTGTATCCCCTGTATCTACGGTTGATGTCTCTGCCGCAAAGACCGAAGCGGGAAGGGCCAACATGCTTATAACTGTAATTAATAATACCCATAATCTTTTCATTCTTATTTCCTCCATCCATTTCCTTAGTAATAACGCTTAATTAATCTATTATTATTTCCATACCCTTTCGTCGTATCTCCCTTCTTAATTTCTGTTAAATAGCTGCCCAAGCAGATCATTTCGAAACATCACCCCCTAATCGTGGTAGTTAATCATTAAATCCCCTTATATTGAGTAAAAAAATAGAGAGACCCCTAGATCAGTTTGAATCAGGGTTCTCTCTTTAACACTTTAACACTTCCAAATCATCCGATTTGGCACCCGTATAGTTTGAAACTATAAATGCATATACCCTAAACCTACTCGACAATGCTCTGAAAGAGCATGAAGGGATGAACGACCGAATATCGCAATGGCAATCCAGTCTCGATCTGTTGCTATGCCAATCTTTAGCGCATAGCTCGCATTGCTATTCGTATGGATAAACACGCTAGTACTCGCTTCTAAAGTAGCATGAACGAGTGCATGGATGTCCTTTGCCTCTTTTTTAATAATACCCGTATTGATTGCAGCGGACAGCACCGAATGTGTCAATTTCCCTGTCGGCTGCAAGGCTGCAAACGTCCCACCTATCTCGGTCACCGCACAATGCACGTTTTTGGAAAGCATCCACTTTTTTAACTCATCCTCTTTTTCACGTGTTTCCGTCAACGCCAAGGAAAGTGCGATTCGTTCCAGAGAAGGCTTATCTTGATTCTGTATACGTTCTTGCATTCAAAGCCCCCCTTCTAAAATAAAAAACGCCGTTCAAAAATCCGGTTAAGCCAGATTCTTGTACGGCGCCATTGCCTTTATTTATCTTGTATCTAAGATACTGCAGTTTCAGATAAATAACAAGAGGTTTTGGCAATGAACACTGTATACTTATGAAAGATGGGGTCATGCTAAGAGTTAACTGTTTTTCGTGCTTGCTTGATGCTCTCCACGAAGGGTAGAATATCTTTTACCTCAAGGGAAGTTTTTTTGACGCTGCTATACAGTCTTACCCTAATTAAGAGTTCTGTCAGTTGATCCTGGTTGTAAGATATCCCTTCTTTCTCAAGCAATCTTACAAGTTCCTTTGCGCCGGAGTACTTTCCAAAGGCCATAGTGTGTTCACGTGAGATGCTCTCTGGAGGAAACGGTTGATAGTTAACAACATCCTTGCGAATTCCATCGAGATGAACCGCTGAAGTATGTGTAAATACATCTGACCCTACAATTGGCTTCGAATGGGGAATCTCTCGGCGTGTTATTGAACTTACCATGAGGCAAATAGAATGAACTTGACTTATATCGAGTAAAGTGGATCGATTCAAAACGTGCTGTATTGCAACCGCGACTTCCTCGAGAGGTGCATTACCCGCTCTTTCACCGAGCCCTCCTACGGTCACACTCACTGCTTTGAACCCTGCCTTTATGGCTGCGAGAGCATTTGCAGTAGCCATCCCAAAATCGTTATGAGCATGAAACTCAAGCGGTATAGTACTTCTACGGGCTAGTGGAAAAAAACGCACGTAAACTTCAAGCGGATCTAATACACCCAAAGTATCTGCGAGCCTTATCCTATCGACCTTTAAGCCCTCCGCTTCCTTGATAATACTCATGAGAAAATCAACATCAGCCCGACTGGCATCCTCAAGCCCCAGGCATACATATTTCCCCTCCTTTTTTGCCAGGGTAACTAATTCCCCCATACTCTCTATTGCCCATGCTCGACTTTTTCTTAACTTATGTTGAATATGCTGATCAGAGACTGGGATACAAACTGAAACTCCACCTACTCCCGTTCGAAAACTGGTTTCTAAGTCAGAACGTACTGCCCGATTCCAGGTCATTAATCGTGCTGGTAAACGCAAATTAACAAGCCGTCGGATTGAATCAAATTCATCTGGGCCAACGCTGGGAACCCCAACCTCGAGTTCATCGATACCCGCATCTGATAAGCGGGTTGCAATCCTGGCCTTTTCTTCAAAACTGAAGGCCACACCTGGAGTTTGTTCACCATCTCTAAGGGTTGTATCACAGAGCCACACAGAGTCACGCATTATTTACCCCCCTTTAAACTAGCCTATAGCCTCTGTACGACACGCAATGAGTCATCTGCAGCAGGCGTATCTACACTAGATCAATAAGTCTTGACTGAAGAAGAACTTTCAGAATTTATTCTGTAGCCAGTGAGGCGGATTATTGATGAACATTTGATGCAACCTTTGAGCCGCCTCATCAATTCTCATCTCCCCTTGAGTCTTTAAAGGAAAGATATTGTGTTGCATGAGCCGAGCAACCGCAGGTCCACCGATTTGGCTACAATATAAAATGGAACACCCCTTAACCGCTTCGATCCGTTCAAGTAGTCGCTTCTCCTCATCTTCCCGTTCGTAATCCTGATGCTCTAAGATTTCTTGAGGGTTATTGTCCTTAATCCCTTTAGACTTAAAACTGAGTATGCCGACCTTATAAAAAGAAGAAGGTGCAAATTCATAAATTATAATGTTCGAACTTCGTGCAAAGTGGGCATCAATGTATTGTTCATCCTCGCTACAAAATGCAACTCGAATCATAACGCTTTCCTCCTAACCCACCAGTGTATTTTCACATTAGTTAGCTTGCTCTATTTCTTAATTCACGGGCGCTTGTCATACATGAGTCCTTAAACAGATTAGCTCAGTAACCTTCCAATTCATCTTTTTATAGAACCCAAATGCCCGTGTGTTGTTGCGATCTGCTAATAACTGCAAGCGCCTTACCCCTTGTGAAATCGCCCATCCTTCAATAGCAAATAGCAAATCCTTCCCTATACCTTTCCCTCTATAGGTGTCATCAACTACTAAATCTTCGACTAATGCAGCTATCCCACCCTCGGCAGTGGACACTAAAAGCTGCGCCGTACACATTCCTACGATTTGATCATTTAGCTCAGCGACCATAACACACCGATTTTTACGATCAGCCAGCATCATTTCCAGACCACGTTTTTGAGTCTCTTCCTGGAAGGAAAAATCGCTTTCAATGGAAAATAGTATCCTTAGCAGTCTGATCATAGCGCTTATGTCAGCATACTTTGCTCTTCTAATCATTGGGTCCGGCATCCGATCAGTCACTATCCTTCCCCCTAGCCTACGAATCTTCAATCATACCTTCCGAACCATTAGACGATTCTTCGTGCCCTCTAAAGCCAAAAACCTTCTTTCGCAAGAACACGAGGCAGCACCGTGCACTGTTAAAGAAGGTCTTTGGCTTTCTTGCACTATTAGAGCACTCCAATAGCGTCAGCACGGCATTGTTGACAATGAGTCATCTGGGGTAGAAGTGAGCCAAGACTATGACGACCATTCATTAGCTGTTCCTTAGTCGGAGCCTTGATATGCGCGAGTTTTCCTTGGGGAATCAAAGGCATAATGTTGTGAAGGTGGGCACCTCTCTTCTTAATTTCTAAGCCCAAATTGAATAAAAGCTGGTCATTGACTCCAGGAATAAGCACAGTGTTAACTTTTACAGTCATTCCAGCCTTCGAAGCCAATTCAAGTCCAGTGAGTTGATTATTTATTAGGATCCTTGCAGCATCAGGCCCAATCAGAGTTTTACCTTCCCATTGAACGTAACTATAAATTTGGGCTCCTACTTGCTCTTCCAGAGTATTGATCGTCACTGTAACGTGAGACACCCCAATCTCAACCAATTCATCGATCTTTTCTGGTAATAGGAGTCCATTGGTGCTTATACACAGGATCATATCCGGGAAGTGTTGTTTTACTCCTCTTAAGGTTTCAAAGGTTGCACTATTTGCTAAAGGCTCTCCTGGACCGGCGATTCCGACTACGGTAAGTTTGGATCCGATACTGGATGCTTTTGCTTTCCTTACTGTCTCAAGGGCTTCTTCAGGAGTTTGTACCCTACTGGTCACGCCTGGACGGGATTCATTAGCACAATCAAATTTTCGCACACAATAATTACACGAGATATTGCATCCTGGCGCTACGGCTAAGTGTATACGCCCTGTATTACCATGCCCTTTTGTTGAAAAACAAGGATGCCCGAGATTTAGGTTAGGAGTATTCATATTTCCTTGTGTACATGCTTTATGCATTTCAATCCCTCCAATCGTTCCTTTATTATTTTTTTTACTACAATGGTCTCGCGAAAGCCTTAAGCTGTTTTTTCTTTGAAGGTGTAACAACGCCGAACGCAGATACTCCCGCAAGATTGGCAACCGACACATTGATCTTTATTGGAGATTTTTGCTATTTGCCGCTCTGTTCCCTCATCATCTTCGTAAGTCTCTATCCCTAGACATTTTTGAACACATAGTTTTACACATCGTCCGCATCCGAGACATTTGTCCTTATCAAAGGAATCCACATACAATGGTGTCCAAGGTGATCCGCCAAAGGTTTTATATACCACGCTCACTTCAAATCCCCCCAAGTAACTTTTTTAATTTTTCTCAGTATCCAGCTTCTTTTTTAACCACGGTGGTAGTTTTTGAGAAAGCAGCAATTTATTAAGTCGATTCACTTCATCGTCTATTGGAGTCCCCTCAAGTGCTTTGATGGGATGAATGCCACTCTGAACTAATCGTGCTGCCGCTGGGCCGCCTATCTGGGTGCAATAAACAATAGCACACTCTTTGAGCATTTTTATCTGGGTATCGACTTTATCTTCGGATTCTACCAAGTCTTCTGCAGCAAAAGATGCCTGGTAAATACCTTGGGTATCCTTGGCAAATACATATATCTCAAATCCCGGGGCAGAGGCAAAATGTGAATCAATAGTTAATCCATCGCTACTAGCAAAGCCTACAAGCATGCTGTTCACTCCTAACTTACTGAATTTAACGCATCAAAGAGAAATCGTTGCGTGCCTTCATAGCCAATCCAGCATTTCTGCGGATAACCCGCCTTGTCAAATACTGGTAGACCCGCTCGCAAATGGGGTAGTTTAAGCTCCCCTGCAGCTATCCGACCGTTTGAGTTGGCGATGATTAACTTACTCTTGCCTGCTCGCTCTTCAAGGGTTTCCAAGTCTCCCACTTCGATGGGAATGGGTAAGGATAGCCTATCCATTCCGGCTTGTGATGCTGCCATGGCCACTGTAATCTCAGCTCCCACCTCAGCCAAACAAGACCCTAAACTATAGAGAAGATCCATCTCTAAGGCGATAGCAACCTTAATCTTTCCCAATTGATCATGATAGTCTGCCAGGGTATCCAGCAAGCGACTCCTTTGTCGAAGTTGTTTTTCCGGTATCTCTTTGCCTGATAGCTTGGCAAGAGTTAAAACAAAGGAATCCGTGGCAGTTAAACCAGTTAAGGTGGGAAAATTATAATGGGGGATATTGTATTTTTCCTTAAGGATTTCTCCTGCCCTCTCCATACTCAAACCAAAGGATAAACAAGCCATTGCTTTTGACAAGCGCTGAAAATCTTCGAGAGGCGTTCCCCCCTGAACCACAGGGGCAGCCTCTAGCTCGGCATGCCCATCCAGAGAGATGGAAAGATCAGGTATGGTAAGGGGTCTAAAGCCAAAATCCACAATAATCTCTTTCAGTTCGTCCACATCACCAGGAGTCAAATGGCAACCGGGCAATAAAGCGATGTACGCTTCTTCATCTGAATATGATTGCTCCGAAGCCTTAGCGGGATGCCCGGCAAGGGTAGTTATTAGAGCCTCTACCGTACGTTGATAACCTTCCTGCATGGAGCCGATATAGTCTGGGGTACCGGCAATTACTACAGGCAGATCTTTTAAATCTGGTCTTTCCAAGCGAAGGCTGGCCAAGGCACTATCCATGTCGTCTCCATAAGTTTCTGTAAGTCCCGAACTCATCACGCCGATAATTTGAGGGTTGTATTTATCAGCTGCCACAGCAATGCCTTTTTTAAGATGCTCCCAACCGCCGAAAATGACCGAGTCTTCCAACAAAGCGGTGGAATTCAAGGGAATTGATTCCTTGAAATGCCTATTAAGCTGTAAGCGAATGAACGAAGAGCACCCCTGAGAGCCATGAAGTACGGCCAAAAGTCCATCGACGCCAAGGTAAGCCAGTGTTGCTCCAAGAGCGGGGCTGTTTTTCTGGGGGTTTCCCTCATAATGTCTATTTTTAGTCATCTCATTCACTCTCCTTTGGAGGGAATTCCTGTTTTAAAAGCCCCCAAACTGGACTATGCATTGTACGGGCTAAGCTCTCGGCAAAGGTGATCATACCCTGATAACCAGCATAAGGCAGTTTCCGACCGTGATTTATATCTAAAAAGGGGGTTCTTGTTTTGTGGGCTAAATATTTTGTTTTTCCTCCAGCAACGATCAGATCTGGTTTTTTCTCGGCTATGATTTTTAGAAAGCCTGCTGGACTTGTATCTTCAATGATCTGAGCTGTAGGATCCATCAGTGCTTTCATCCGTTGAAAATCGTCTGGTGTGGAGTTTTGCGTCCCTCCAGCTAAAATGTTAATCCCCAGTTCAGCTAAGGTTGACACCATGGACCAGGTTTTAACACCGCCTGTAAACAAGATCGCCTGTTTGTTCTCAAGTAATTTTTTGTAGCTGGCGATGATCTTTCGTGTTTCCTCTTCCTTCTTTTGCACATAGGCTAAGGTTCTCTCCAGTAAATCTGGATCTCCCAAGGCTTTAGCGATGTTGATCAAGGTTTCAGAGGTGTCATGGATTCCATAAAAGGACCCCTCCATGTAGGGTATACCGTATTTACTTTCCATTTTTCTGGCTAAATTGGTCAGGCTTTTAGCACAGATAAGCACATTAAGACTAGCTCTATGAGCGGAACGGATGTCATCGAATTTAGCATCCCCGGTAATGGCCGTTTGGACAGTGATCCCTAAGTTTTCGAAATCCGGTAGAATACCCCATAGATCACCGGCGATGTTATACTCCCCAATCAAGTTAACAGAAAGAGGTATTTTATCATCCGGTCCCTCACCTGTGCCGATGACTCGATCAAATAGAACTTCCCCGGCAATACGATTGCCAATGTTTTTATCTCCTAAAAATCCTGGACAATTTACGGGAATCACGGGAATCGTCAATTCCTTTTCAGCTTGTTCACAGACGGTGTTCA
Source organism: Desulfitobacterium elongatum (assembly GCF_055378975.1). Lineage (NCBI taxonomy): Bacteria > Bacillati > Bacillota > Clostridia > Eubacteriales > Desulfitobacteriaceae > Desulfitobacterium > Desulfitobacterium elongatum. Next base: position 4,096,294 of record NZ_AP038772.1, read on the forward strand.
CGTCATCACCGATCAAGGCAGATACACAGGTTGAATAAACAAATATTGCTTTGGGGTTGTGACGAGCGGCGATTTCCAAGATGGACTCTTTAAGCTTTTGTTCGCCGCCATAAATTACGTCATTCTCCATAAGATCAGTAGTCAGTCCCCGTCGGAAGAGTTGGGAACCAGAGGAGCGAGCTCCTCTGTTATCCCAAGAGTTCCCTGCACAGGCAATCGGTCCGTGAACGAGGTGCGCTACATCCGTAAGCGGCATCAGCACAACTCGCGCCCCATCATAGGCACAACTGCGTTCTGCCCCTTCACCGGGTAGGGCCTTCATGCATAATTTAGGCGAACCGACTTCCGACTGACACTCTTTATCTTTAAGATCTAACTTGGTAAGATTGGTAAACATGAAGCACCCCTCCATTCTAGCGCAGTAATTCGAAGTATGCGTCTGTTGAAGCCCGATCCTTTTCCTCCAAAAACGTATTGGCAATCATGGTGATTAAGTTAATAACTCCTGAATAACCGACAATTGGGTAGCGATGGAGATTTACACGATCATAGACAGGAAAACCCACTCTGACAAGGGGAATGTTAGCGTCACGGGCAGCCCATTTACCATGGGAGTCACCAATCAGCATATCCACCGGTTCCGTAACTAAAAGTGAACGCAGGTGCCAAAGGTCCTTATTGGGGTATAATGTTGCTCCTTTTCCGTAAGGGCTGGAGGCCAGTAACTTTTCCATGGCTTTTTTAAATAAAGGGGTCGAATTTGAGCAAACGATATGAACTGGTTCCCCTCCCATTTCCAGGAGGAAGGAGACCAATCCCATCAAAACATCTGGGTCACCGAAGAGAGCAAACTTTTTACCATGAATATATTGATGGGCATCGGTCATGGCATCTACAGCAAGTCCCCGTTCATAGGTAATTTCATCGGGAACCTCTTTGCCCGTTAATTTAGCGACGGCTTCAATAAATTTATCCGTGCCCGCTAGCCCGATGGGCATAGAAATGGTTTCAACGGGAATAGACTCACCGGTCAGATACTTTCCGGTATTAGAGGTCGAGTATGTCTGACATAATAGATAACCAGCAGCGTTTAGGGCCTCAGTCATTTCCGCAAGGGGTGTTCCACCTGGATATAATTCATACTTACCTAAGTTAGGAGTATCCACAACATTGCTATAGTCAGGTAAAAGAGTATAGGGAACATCCATAACTTTCAAAAGACGTTTATATTCACGAAGATTGGCCGGATAGGTGTCAAAGCCTGGGACAAGATAGAGACGATCGTTGATTTCATCCTCCTGTCTAGGAGTGGCTAAACACTCAATGAGCCCTTTCAGCATCGAGTCATATCCTGCGATATGAGACTGCTTAAAACTCGGAGTATTTGCAAGAGCAACAGGAAAATCCTTGGGTACCGCGTCTTGCTCCTTGGCATTACCTAAAAAGGAGTTAATATCGTCCCCAATGACTTCAGCCATACAGCTTGTGTAAACAGCAATGACTTTGGGGTTATATACCGTATAAGCATTCTTTAACCCTTCGATAAAGTTGGCTTGACCGCCAAACACTGCCGAGTCCTCAGTCATCGAATCCGAAACGGAGGCTACCGGTTCCCGAAAGTGGCGAGACAGGGTGCTGCGAAAATATGCAGTACAACCTTGGGAACCATGTGTAAAGGGGAGACAGCCCTCAATCCCTAAGGCACAAAGCAAGGCACCCAGAGGTTGGCATGCTTTAGCGGGATTGATGACAAGCTTTTCACGGGCAAAGTTCTTTTCACGGTACTCGACACTATTAAGCCATTCTTTTGTTGCTTTTGTACAACTCTCCATGTGCGTCATCCTTTCTGCCTGAATTTTTTATTTCACCCAAGGTGCTTTAATGGACTTCCAGGTTGGGCTGTTAATGGCCATATCCATGTCCCGAGCAAAGATGGGGAATCCTTCATAGCCGTGATAAGGCCCGGAATAATCCCAGGAGTGCATTTGCCGGAAAGGAAGACCCATTTTTTCAAAGACATACTTTTCTTTAATTCCCGAGCCAACGAGGTCTGGTTTAAGATCCTTCACGAACTCTTCGAGCTCCACAGCGGACACATCATCATAGATGAGTGTTCCCTCTTTTAATTCTGGATAGGTTCTATCGTAATCTTCCTTATGAGCAAATTCATAGCCTGTGCCAATGACCTCCATACCCAAATCTTCATAAGCCCCTACAATATGTCTCGGACGAAGACCGCCTACATAAAGCATGACACTTTTTCCTTCTAGGCGTGGGCGGTAGGTATCGAGCACTTTTTGCATCTCTACTTCATACTTCTCGATTACTTTTTTTGCATTTTCCATGATAGAGTCATCGAAAAGAGCCGCAATTTTAAGAATGGATTCTTTGATTTTAGTCGGTCCAAAGAAGTTGAATTCTATCCAGGGAGTTCCATAGGTTTCTTCCATATATTTCGCCATATAATTCATACTTCTGAAGCAGTGGATTAAGTTAAGCTTAACAAGATGTCCATTCTGAAGCATTTCCAGCGTGGAGTCACCGGTCCAGATATTCACAACATTTAAACCAATTTCCTCCAGGATTTTTTTACTGGCCCACGCATCTCCGCCAATATTATAATCACCGATAATTCCAATATCGTAAGGTCCAATCTCTCGAGCTGGTCCTTTACCAATGATATGGTCCCGAATGGCATCATTGGCAATATGATGACCGAGGGACTGGCTAATACCTCTAAAGCCCTCACAGCGAACCGGAACGACTGGACGTTCAATTTTCTCACTCATGCGGCGCGCAACACTCTCGATATCGTCTCCAATCAGTCCGACAGGACATTCGGAGAGAACAGAAACCCCTTTGGCGTTCGGGAAAAGATCGATAACCTCATCAATGATTTTCTCGAGCTTTTTATCCCCACCGTAGATAATATCGCTTTCCTGAAAGTCCGAGGTGAATTGGAAAGGTACAAAGTTGTCAACTCCGACCTCACCTTCTGCTAAGTTCCGGCGGTTAGCCCAAGAATAAAAGCCACATCCGACAGGTCCATGGGAAATATGCACGATATCCTTAACTGGACCCCAAACAACCCCCTTCGCTCCTGCATAGGCGCAACCCCGTGCGGTCATGATTCCGGGGACCGTTTTCGCATTGGATTTGACCGCGCAGCTTGAACAATCGCTTTCTTTGACCGCAATGTGTTGTCTCCGATTTTTTTTAGCCTTATCTGGATAGACCTCTAAAACTTGTTCTACGAGTTCTTTCCTGGAATCGATTAACTCCTTTATGCTCATGCTCATAGCGCTGTCCCCCTCTATTCTCCATCATAGGTTACCTTACATTTCCATGATTCCGTATTCCATCAATAACGCTTCCAACTCCTCCATCTCGATCGGAGTTGGGATGGTCAGCATTTTATTGTTCTCGATTTTTTGGGCCAAGGCTCTATACTCATCAGCCTGAGGGTGAGTGGGGTTATACTGGATAACGCTCTGCTTACGTAATTCAGCACGTTGTACCTCGTTATCCCGGGGGATGAAGTGAATCAGCTGAGTATTAATTTTCTTAGCCAAGGCTTCCATTAATTCAAGTTCTTTGTCTGTTTGGCGACTGTTACAGATTAAGCCTCCAAGACGAACAGTCCCAGTTGTCGCGTATTTTAAGATTCCTCTCGAAATGTTATTGGCTGCATACATAGCCATCATTTCTCCCGAGGCAACAATGTAGATTTCCTTGGCCTTATTCTCACGAATCGGCATTGCAAATCCCCCGCATACCACGTCACCTAAAACATCGTAGAAGACATAATCTGTATCCTCTGTATACGCACCGTTTTCTTCTAAGAAGTTAATTGCTGTAATTACCCCTCGGCCGGCACAGCCAACCCCTGGTTCTGGACCTCCAGACTCTGCACACTTAACGCCCATATACCCTTCTACCAAAACATCTGCCAATTCCAAATCTTCGACTGTCCCTCTTTCACGGGCTAAGTCCATTACGGTCGTTTGGGCTTTACTGTTCAGAATCAAGCGTGTGGAATCTGCTTTAGGGTCACAGCCAACAATCGTAACTTTCCTCCCCATTTCGGCTAGAGCGACGACTGTGTTTTGGGTTGTCGTTGATTTACCGATACCACCTTTTCCGTATATCGCAATTTGTCTCATATTAATCCATCTCCTTATCTAAACTACATCAAGTTGCTTCCCACTCTTAATCCTTTACGACACCTGTTAAACAACTGCTTCCCTACCTACTTCCCCTGTTCGAACACGTATAACCTCCTTCAAAGGGCAGATAAAAATTTTCCCGTCACCCACATGTCCTGTTTGATTGGTTTTAATTATCACATCGACCACTTCATCAACTTGGTCATCCTGCACTACAATTGTTAACATCCTTTTAGGAATCCAGTTGAATCCGGTATCCTCTGAAGAACTATGACCTATTACATAATTCAACTCAGGGTCTACCTCGGCTGCCCATCCTCCGATTCCGCCTTGTTTACCACGGCCCTCAACACTTTGAATCGTTACAGCGGGAAAGCCAGCATCTTCAAAAGCCTTCTTTGTCGCCGGTACCTGATGGCGTCGAATCACCGTCATTATTTCCTTCATCTCTACAACCCCTTTGTTCCGTTACTTACGGTGTAAGCCTCTTCTACTTCAGTCACAAAGACTTTACCATCACCCATGGTTCCGGTTTTGGCATTTTCAAGAATGATACTAATCGCTTCATCCAACTTTTCATCTTCAACAACCATGAGAAGTAAGGTCTTAGGAAACTCATCATAAACCACGTCACCAATACGAATACCTTTTGTCCTACCGCGACCAAAGACGTGCATTTTTGTCAGCGAGGGCATTCCAGCCTGTGCTAAGGCCTCAGCGACAACTTCAGTCTTATCAGGCCTTACAATTGCTCTAATCATTTTCATATAATCCATCCTCCTTCAAATTTGAATCTCTTTCGTTCACAAGGCGCAATTTACATGAATTAGAATAAAATCCTATCGCATCACCACCTTCTTTGAGATTTACTTTCAAAATAAATATAAAAAGAGAGCCCCAAAATCTTTGATTAATGGGGCTCTCTTATACGCTCTAACACTCCAAGTTAAACACTTGGTGCCCAGTTTATAATCCTTTGGAAATCGACTGAAATAATAAAAAAGAGAGCCCTTTAACTGAAATGGCTCTCTCTATCACTTCTTCGCTCAAATCCATGGGATTCGTGCCTAAATATGTATCATGGTAAACCACGAATTATATACTTCCTATTGTTCTGTAATCTCTTTTATCTCTTTTAACACTTTTAACACTTTTAATTTCTACCTACTCATCAACGAGATGTGAAGTTACTTTCTCTTGATGTCGTTATTATATATGAATAAAGAAATCTAGTCTAGTTAAATCAGGAAAGAACACTGTATACAAGTTCCATCCCTTAAGAATACAGAATATTTTTATTTCTAGTCTTGCTCTATAGTTTGCTCTTGAGTTAATATTTGAGTATACCCTCGTATAGGTATTATCCCTCTTCAGTTAAAGTTTTATAGAATATCTAAATTTAACATTTGCAAAGTAATGGCACTTTGAAGTAGCTCAGGAATGAGCTTCTTTCATTGCGCCGTTCTCTTTTTTGAGGCTACACACGTTAGACATTCAATTGAAAGGAGGAAATACTATGGGACACTCCCAAAGGGTAAGTAGCGGCTTTGCTTCACTAGATGATGTTATCCAGCATCTCCGAATGGGGGATAATGTAGTATTTCAGGTTAAGGAGATTGAAGTTTATCAGCGCTTCGTCAATGCATTTATTAAAGAAAATTCAGGTCCACTCCGAAAAACAATCTATATTCGCTTTGCCCAACACGCTCCACTACTTGAAAATCCAGATGATATCGAGGTCTTTCCAGTGAATGCCGAAAATGGGTTTGAAGAATTTTGTAGTCAAATCCATGACAAGATTACTCTGGAAGGACGAGATGTTTTCTATATTTTTGATTGCTTATCAGAATTACTTGATCGTTGGGCTACAGACTCAATGATTGGAAATTTCTTTAAAGTAACCTGTCCCTATCTCTATGAGTTGAATACCATAGCCTATTTTGCGACTTATAAAAATCGCAACTCCTTCCATACAACCGCCGTAATTCGCGATACCACACAGGTCCTGTTCGATGTCTATGAAGTCCATAGCACAACCTACGTACACCCTTTAAAAGTATGGAACCGCTATACTCCCACCCTCTTCTTTCCTCATATCAATCAAGGAGACCAATTCCTCCCTGTAACGAGCAGCGGTGAAGTCGCCTTTCTAAATTCTCAGCTCGGAGAGTACAACGAGAACCCTGAACGAGATCTTGATTATTGGGACCGACTCTTTTTAAAGGCTGGGGAACTGCTTACCTCCGACTCTTTAACAGCTCAGCAAGAGAAAGAATGCCTGGATCGTTTGTCTCGGATTTTTTTAACACGTGATGAGAGGATTCTTGAATTAATCCACGAGCACTTTACCCTCCAGGATATCTTATCGATTAAATCACGTTTGCTGGGCTCAGGGTTCATCGGGGGTAAGGCAGTAGGAATGCTTCTAGCGCGTAAAATCCTAGTAAAAGAATCTAAAGCCTGGAGTAAAATCCTTGAACCCCATGACTCCTTTTATATCGGTTCTGATGTTTTCTATTCTTTTTTAGTCGATAACAATCTCTGGAAGCTCAAAATGGGACAGAGACGATCCTCCGATAACCCATTAGAAAAGGCGGCTCATCTACAGTCCGAAATTTTAAATAGCCAGTTTAATGACTCAATACGCAATAAATTCCTAAGAATGCTCGAGTATTTTGGCCAGTCCCCCATCATCGTCCGTTCAAGTAGCCTGTTAGAGGATGGCTTTGGAAATGCCTTTCCAGGTAAATACGAAAGTGTTTTCTGCATTAATCAAGGCACCCTTGAGGAAAGATATTACCATTTTACCGAAGCAGTTCGCCAAATCTATGCGAGCACCCTCAGTGAAGAAGCACTTGCCTATCGCGAGAAACATAATCTCACCGATACCGAAGAGCAGATGGCTCTCCTCGTCCAGAGAGTCTCTGGATCAAATAAAGGAGATTACTTCTTTCCTGATCTTGCAGGGGTCGGATTTTCCTATAATACCTTTGTCTGGGACAATCTAATCAATCCTCATGCAGGAATGATACGACTAGTCCTCGGGCTTGGCACTCGAGCGGTCAACCGACTTGATGGAGATTATGCGAGAATCGCTTCTTTAGACCGTCCCCATTCTGTACCCTATGACGGACTTCAAACGTTTAAAGCCTTTACCCAAAGTAAAATGGATGTGCTCAATATCCGTGATAATACCCTGCAAACTGTTCCTATTCAAGATCTAATCGATCAACGCATTGACGTTCACCAAGCAACTTTTGCTGAACGAGATACTGTGACAGAGCAAAGGATGAGAGAGCTCGGTCGGAATCCTAAAGAACTCTGGGTTTTTAGTTTTAATCCCCTGTTTTCAACGACCAATCTCTCTCAAACCTTCTCGAAGCTTCTCAAAGTTCTCGAAGCAGCCTATCGCCATCCTGTAGATATAGAATTCACCATTAACTTCAGGAGCAATGGCGACTACTTTATTAACTTGCTCCAGTGCCGACCCCTTCAGGTTCAGGGCTCTAAGGAGCGAGTAGAATTCCCTCCAGAAATACCCTTAAGTCATGTCGTTTTTAAAAGTACGGGGAACTTTATGGGAGGAAATATCTCGAAGAAGATCCAGAAAATTATTCTTGTCGAACCTAAAGCCTATAACTTACTCAGCCCATCAGATAAATATGAAGTGGCACGAATCGTGGGAAAGCTCAATCAGCAAATTGATAAAGAGTCAACGACCACCCTTCTTCTCGGTCCAGGGAGATGGGGTTCGCGTATCCCCTCTTTAGGTGTTCCCGTCGCTTTTGCCGAGATCAACCGTATTTCAATCTTAGGTGAGATTGGATACCATCAAACCGGATTCCTTCCAGATGTATCGTTTGGGACCCATTTCTTTCAGGATTTAATTGAAAGTGAGATATTTTACCTCGCCCTTTTCCCCGAAAAGGAGGAAACCGTCTATCAATTTAATATTCTTGAGAACTTCGCTAAGAAGACGTTAGATTTGCTTGTGGGTAGGCCAAATCTTCAAGAGGCTATTAAAGTCTATGACCTGGAATCGAAAGAATTCTACTTTCAACTGATTTCAGATATTGCAAAACAAGAAATTTTGGGTTTCTTTGTTCTGAACAAATAAGATGGGGTTGTGAAGGGAGCCGTTCTCCCTTCTTTCTATACTCTTAGACTTTAAACCCTAATGTGATTGTACTTAAACTGTGCGCCATTGACGATAACTTTTCCGTTGTCTCCTTAATGCCGCTCATCGTTCTTAATTGTTCTTGGATACTCACACTGATTTCTTCTGTACCCCCTGCTACCTCGCTTGAAGTTGTGGCTATGCTCGAAATGGCATTATCCATCTCTTTAATACTTTGCGTCTGTTGCTCATTGGCGTTATCAATTTGCTCAATCTGAATGACGATGTCCTGAATATTTCCGATGATATTTTGTATGCTTTCACCCACTTCTGAAGCCTTAGAGACACCCAGTGAAACTTTTTCCTCTACTTGAGTTACAGACTGAACGGCTGAGGCAGATTTTAACTGATTTTCTTTGACTAGTTTGGAGATTTCTTGTGCGGCCTGGTTGCTTTGATCGGCTAGCTTTCTGATTTCGTCAGCAACAACATTAAACCCTTTGCCCGCTTCTCCAGCACGAGCTGCCTCGATTGCTGCATTGAGGGCGAGTAAGTTTGTTTGAGCTGAGATTCCCGTAATGATCTGAATAATGTCCCCAATTCGCTTCGACGAGTCATCGAGTTCATTGATAATTATGGATACTTCCTTGGACGAGGAAGCAATATCCGTTATAGACGAAACAATTTCTGATATTTTTCCTGCGCCATCTTCCGCAGCTTCTTCTGCTTTTTTACTGTTATATGTAGTATTCCTACTCGCCATTAAGGTGGCCTCAGAAAGCTTGGCGACTTCAGATAAGCTCGCGGTGGTTTCCTCGGCTACTGCAGCTCCGTTCGAAGTGCTTGAAGAGATCTCTACTAAAGTTTGGGATATTCCTTTAATCGTTTGAGTCGTGGTTCCTGCAGCATTATCTAGCTGCTCACTCGAAATTGATATTGTCTCTGCCGATCGGGAGACTTCTCTAATAATGGATTGGAGCTTCTCCACAAAGGAATCAAAACTTCTACTCAATTCCCCTATTTCATCTTTACTTTCATATCCGATTCTTTGGGTTAGATCTCCATTACTCTGAGAGATTTCCTTAAGCTTTGCGGTAACTTTTTTAACCGGTTCATTTACCGCCCTGATAATAACGATGGATAAAACGATAGTAATCAACGTGCAAATACTCAGCAAGATGATCAGTGCAATCATGGTATTTCGATACGCCAATGTACTCTCCGTATATGTCTCCTGTGCTGCTTCAACTTGCTTGTTAATAATTTCGTCAAATGCTGCAACAAGCGCGTTTTTCGATTTATCAAAATTTGTCACATCAGCAGGAGGACCCTGATTTGCCTCCGTCCCTGTATTCTGTGATTGGAAACCTCCAGCCTCTTGAGACTTAATAAATTCATCCTTAGCGACAATGAACTGTGCATAATTGTCCATTAAGTGCTGATACTCCGGGTCGCCTTGATACTTTTCTAACCGTTTATCTACTGAGGACACCAGAGATTGAATTTCAGCCACAATGGATTTTACCGATTCAGCATTATCCCGTGCATTCATGATGTTGTTTCCTTTTGAACGTATCCCTTCAATGTCGGATTTAATCCCTTCAAGATAGACAATTGGTACCAACCTGGAATCATTAAGTTCAATAAGCCTTTCATTGACATTGGAAAGCTCCTTAAGAGATGTAAAGCCAATTACAAAAAGAAAAATAAGGAAAGTAATTGCCAGTAAACTCATCTTCCGTGCCAATTTCATGTTCTTAATCCAATTCACGTTTAATCCAGCCCCCTAATCTATTTCTAATTTATGACGTCCGGGTTAATATGTATTATCTAAAAATGAACTTTCTTTATTATTTAGGATTGGACTGAAATAAGCCTGAAGATTAGCTGAAAGTTAACTGAAAAAATAGCAGGATCTTGTTAAATTCAGCAAACTTTCAGTTTTACTTCTTAACATTACCTAATCCTATTTCTCTGTAACTGTTAATTTCACTTCGTTTAATCCACAAACAAGCTTTATCTGCTTTTTAAGCTTTATTTATCATAAACTAATTAAGCAATCCACCGGCTAATGTACAGCAGACATAGTTCTGATGGTCTAAAACTACAGTTTCTATACAAACAGGTGCAAAAAAAGGGCTCTAAAAAGCATTTTGCTTTCTAGAGCCTCTTTAGTATTACAAAACTTAATTAAATCAACTTAACAGAGCAATTAAAGCACTCTAATAACTCTGGAACGCAGACTTGCGCTGTTGATTACGTGCCAGAACTGAAAGGGCATAATTAAGGATAAAATACGTCAAGGCAATCATCCCGTATAGAGTAAAGACCTGAGGAGTTGAACCCATTTGGCCCATGATGATCAATCCTTTTCCTGTAAGCTCCTCCACTCCAACAGCCCAAACATAAGAAGTATCTTTTACCACGGTTATGAACTGAGATACAAGCGGTGGAATCATCTTACGCAGAGCTTGAGGAAGAATAATGTACCTTAAAATTTGTACATAGGAAAAACCTTGAGACTTTGCTGCCTCCCATTGTCCTTTATCTATAGAAATCAATCCACCTCGGACGACTTCGGCGATAATAGCTGATGTGAATATCGTCATCGCCAGAATACCTGAATTGACAGGCTTCATCGTCGTCATAAAACGCATGACTAGAATAAATAGAAGCATGGGGATGTTACGAACAACTTCAATATATACCGTTGCAATCGGAGCCAGAAGACGTTGCTTTGAATATCTGGCGATCCCAAGTGCAGTCCCAAGGATAAAGCTAAATATGATGGTCATGACCGCTATGTAGAGAGTAGTCAATAATCCCTGCCCTAAAAAGCGAAAGACGTAAGGCTGAAAAACTGCCTCCATTACATTGACACCTCCGTCTTACGCTCCAAGTAGCGTGCTAGCTGGGCCAAGGGGAAGCACAAAAGGAGATAGAGTAACCCAACGGTAACATAAGCCGGGCCGTAGTAGATATTCTCTGCTGACCAGGAATCAGCATGGTACATAAGATCCCCGCCTGCAATCATCGCTAATACGGACGTATTCTTTATCAAACTCACGGCTTGATTGGTTAAAGGGGGTAATACCACCCGGGCTGCTTGAGGTAAAATTACGTGGCGCATAGCCCCCCAGTAAGAAAATCCTTGGGACAACGCAGCTTCCATCTGCCCTCGATGAATTGCTTGAATACCGGCTCTAACTACCTCCGCGATATAGGCTCCGTGATAAATTCCTACTCCAAATACCCCTACACTTAATACTGGAATCATAATCCCCAGATGAGGTAGACCATTATAAAGAAAGAAGATCTGAATTACCAGGGGGGTATTTTGAATGAACTCCACGTAAATTCGGTTAGCTGCTTTAAAAGGTTTTAGCTGTGTACTTCCCAAAACCCCAAAGAGTATGCCTAAGCCTAAAGCTAAGATAAGGCCTAAGACAGAAACCAGCAACGTATTTTGAAACCCTTCTGCAAGAATTCGCCAGTCGCGAAAGAGCGCCTGCCATTTAAACCAGGCAAATGGTCCAACCACTGTTACAGACCCCACTTCTTAATTAGTTTATCAAGGTCACCAGACTTCTTCATTTCGTTTACCGTATCATTAACTAACTTAGCTAAACCATCGTTTCCTTTCTTTGTTGCAATTCCATACTCTTGTGGGCTGAATTTATCCTGTAGCAAAGTCGTAGAGTCATCTAAGTAACCATATAAGATAGAGCGGTCAACAGAGAAAGCATCCACACGACCAGAATCTAAGGCTGCTTTAATTTCCGGGTAGGTTGCAAACTCTTGGAACGTTACTTTAACTCCAAGCTTATCCGCTTCATCCTGTACTGCCTTTTTACTCGTTGCGCTTTGTGCAACACCAATCTTCTTTCCATTTAGATCTTTTAGACTTTGATAGCCTGGAGCCTTCTTAACGAGTAAACCCACCCCATCTGTAAAGTAGGGATCAGAGAAATTATAGCTCTTTTTACGTTCTTCTGTGATCGTAAAGGTTGAAATATCCATATCTACATCGCCGCTATCGAGAAGCGGTCCACGAGTCTTGGCTGTAACCGCTGATAATTCCACCTTCGCAGAATCACCGACAATTTTCTTCGCCATTTCCTGAGCTAAATCAATCTCGAAGCCCTCGGTCTTACTGGTCTTAGGATCTTTATAACCGAATTTGGGAACGTCCACTTTGACTCCAACCTTAAGTACCCCGCGATCTTTGATTGCCTTGACATCGGCAGATACGCCTGAAGCCGCATTATTCGATCCTGATGTTGCTGTGGTGTTAGAACCGCACCCAGCCAGCAAACCCCCGACAAGCAATAGGCTTGCCATAACAATACTTAACTTTTTCACAATTTACCCTCCTCGATTTTATATTATTTATTAGGTTACACTAACGCAAAATCCTACTTAAAAATAGCTTTGTTCGCTCATGCGTAGGATTTGAAAAGAAATGTTCTGGAGTCCCCGCTTCAATAATTTGACCTTCATCCATGAAAACTACCCGGTCCGCAACTTGGCGAGCAAATCCCATCTCATGGGTTACGACTACCATCGTGATTCCTTCATGAGCCAAGTCAACCATAACATCTAAAACCTCTTGAATCATTTCAGGGTCCAACGCAGATGTTGGCTCATCAAAAAGCATAATTTTTGGCTTCATATTTAAGGCCCTTGCAATAGCTACGCGTTGCTGTTGCCCACCGGAAAGTTGAGAAGGATACACACTGGCTTTTGCCTGCAATCCTACACGTTCTAGAATTGCTAACCCGGACTCCTCTGCCTCAGCCTTAGATACACCCTTAATTAATATAGGAGCCAAGGTCAAGTTCTCCAATACGGTCTTATGCGGATAGAGATTGAATTGTTGGAAAACCATCGCGACAGACTGACGAACCTTGGCTACTTGAGCTTTATGTGCCGTAATCTCCACTCCGTCAACGACAACTTTCCCCGCACTTGGTTTTTCTAAGAGATTCATGCAACGAATAAGAGTACTCTTGCCCGACCCGCTCGGACCAATAACCACCAGTTTCTCCCCTGTTTTTACATCTAAATCAATGCCCTTTAGAACGTGCAAATGACCGAAATGTTTATGTAAGCCTTCGAGTTGAATCACTACGTTGTTCCTCCTACGAAATTTATTCTCATTACCCACTTAAGAATCAATCGTCTTAGTGGCAGTTAGTCATCAGGTGAAAACATTTGTCTTTTCTCAATACTCGTTATTTAATACAAATATTAATTATACTACCATGTACTCTATAACACGACAAGATAGTTTAACGAATGAATAATGTATTCATGATACTTACGAAAATCTATGTCTCTGTGAAAAAGAGAAAGCGCTTTGAGGATTAATTCCCCAAAGCGCCCTTGCTTTTTATATTCTATATTTTACTCAGCGTCTTCAAAAGTTCAAGCATTCCGAGCTTGAAATATTGTATACTTCAACTTTAATTCACTTTACCCAAGCTCATGAATTGGTAGAAGTACTCGTATCTGGAGTTACCGTTTGAGCCGTCTCACCGCTGTGCATTCCTTTTGCACCATGCATTCCCTTTCCACCAGGCATGCCCATGCCCCCAGGAACGAAGGTTCCATTCTTCATTGCTTCTTCCTGGACTTTAAGCTGGGCTTGAGCAGCATCTACCCAGGTCTTAATCTGTTCATCAGTCAATTTGCCTGCACTCTTCATAGCTTCTTCTTGGGCTTTCAAACGCGACTGTGCTTTCTCGGCCCAAGCCGTGATCTGTTCCGCGGTCATCGGTTCGCCGTTATTGAACTCCTTCATCTCGCCCCGTTTTTCCATACCCAATCCAGGGACTTTTCCATTAGTCAAAGCCTCTTCACTATGTTTCTGACGATTATTAATCGATTCCTTTGCCTTATCCGCTTGTTCTTGGGTAAGAAGACCAGCTTCAACTTCTTTGTCCACGATTTGTTGCTGAATTCCAAACATCTGCTGAGTCAAGCTCTTAATTTCCGCGAGCTTTGTGGAGTCGATGGCATCGGCCCCGAAGGCTGCCGTTGCACCTCCAGCTAAGAGCACTGCACTGAGTACTCCTATCGCAAGTTTCCTTTTCATTATATTTGCCTCCTTTTCTCGTAGTCTTGAATCCTTATGTACTTTTGTCAAGACTACACCTCTAATATAACCAGTATTACTTAAAGGAGACTTAAGATAACCTGAAAGTTTCTTTAAAATTTGCTGAAAGTTTGCTGAATAGTGGGTTGAATCCCTTTAGAAACTCTGAGCGGGCAAGGTAATTCCTTTTCCTTTAATGCATCGACTTAGTAAAAATGTCCTTCATCGTATTAAAGTCACAAAAAAGCCAATGAATCTACTTTAAGACTCACTGACTTTATTTTTATTAGACCGAAGATTATGCAATCATACATATCAAATTGGTCAAATTCTTGTATAATGGAAGAGATATAACTACTCCTAGGAGAGTGAATTGATGAAAAAAATCGAAGCAATTATTCGACCCGGAAAACTGGATGATGTGAAAAACGCATTAATGGAATTAGGTATTCAAGGAATAACTTTGAGTAATGTCTTGGGTTGTGGAAATCAAAAAGGCTATACTCAGATTTATCGTGGACAAGAAATTTTGACGAAGCTTTTACCCAAGGTGAAACTTGAGATTGTTGCTCCTAACGAGAAAGTAGAGGAAGTCATCTCAACAATCATTCAATCGGCAAAAACGGGTGAGGTCGGGGATGGCAAAATATTTGTTTCGAATATTGAAGAGGCTATTCGAATCCGTACCGGTGAGCGGGGTAAACAGGGACTCTAAAATTTCCCAATATATTCCCTATTTAATTGAAAGAATTCGAACTCTTATACAAACATATTCTCACTCAATTCAAAGTCCGGATACGCGTTTTCGCCATGTTGGGTTAGATCTAAACCATTGACTTGCTCTTCCTCCGTTGCTTTTAGAGGGGTAAAAAGCGCAACAACTTTTAAAAGAAGCCAGGTCATCCCACCTGTGAATAAATAAGTCACGAAAACGGCTAGAATTTGAATAAAGACTGGCTCCAGGCCTCCTCCATTGATCAAACCATTTTTACCTAAGGGATTGAGGGAAAGATCAGCAAAGATTCCCGTAGCCAAAGTACCCCAAGTTCCTCCTATTCCATGAATGCCAAAGGCATCAAGTGCATCGTCATAATCAAATTTATTTTTTATAATGCTCACGCCAAAATAACATAGTCCTCCCGAGACAAATCCGATCAGGAGTGAACTCATTGGAGAAACAAAACCAGAAGCTGGCGTGATTGCGACAAGCCCTGCGACTGCACCACTTATTGCACCAAATACAGTCACTTTACGATGATGAAACCATTCACCAAGTCCCCATCCGATTACACCTGCAGCACCTGCAAGTTGGGTTGTTGCAAAGGCAAGTACGGCTACTGTATTAGCTCCCATTGCACCGCCAGCATTGAACCCGAACCAACCAAACCATAGAATCCCCCCACCCAACAGAACATTTGGCATATGATGGGGTATTGCTAAGTCATCTCTACTTCTTAGCCGTTTACCGATGACAAGAGCCGCAACCAATCCTGAAACTCCGGAAGCCATTTCAACAACAGTCCCCCCAGCGAAGTCCAAAACTCCAAGATTTCGAAGCCATCCTCCTGTACCCCATACCCAATGAGCGAGAGGTACATAAACAAATATTGTCCACAAAGCGGTAAAGAGTAAGAACGCTGGAAAACGCAATCGTTCTGCTGTAGCTCCACTCAAGACAGCCGGAGTAATTATCACAAACATTAATTGAAACAAGAAGAATAATAAGTGTGGTATAGTCGGAGCGTAATCCTGATTAGCCTCCAGGCCAACTCCCTTTAGTCCAAACCAGTCCAGACCACCGATTAGGTGACCGTGATCTGGTCCGAAGGCCAGAGAATAGCCGAATAAAGTCCATATGACGGTTACAACCGCAATTGCAGCAAAGCTTTGCATCATAATCGAAAGAACATGGCGTTTTCGAACCATTCCTCCATAGAAATAAGCGAGTCCCGGGGTCATAAAAAAAACCAGAGCTGTACACATAAGTACAAATGCAATATCTCCCGTGTTAAATGTCATCCTCTTTCCCCTCTTCCACTCTTACACTTTACTTTTAACTTTTAACTTTTAAACTCTTAATTCTCTTACACTCTTACACTCTTAAAGAACAAAAAAAGAGGCACTAAAAAAGCGTTCGCTTTTTCAGAGCCTCTTTGCTCACAAAATTCATCCTGATTATAGCACTCAAAAAAACAGGTGTCTAGAGGATCCCTTTCCAAAATATTGTATACACGATACCCCCCACTGAGGCACATGAATTCAATTACTTCCAAGAGTTTAATAGCATTAAGATTTATACAGATTCTATTACCCCGCACGTTCCATGGAAATCTTCGTAAACTTTTCAACATGGCGCTTAAGAAAGCGTCTAAACGTATGGGTGGCTTGATTTAATTCTTTATCTTGTTGATAAATTATTCCAAAGCGCGCTAACGTATTCATCTCTGAAATTTCTCGATGCAGAACTAAATTATTGGCATTTAAATTAAGTACACGTTGGGGAACAATACTTATCCCCAGCTGATTACTAACTGCAACGAGAATCCCTTCAACCGTCTTACATTCCATCACAATATCCAAAGGGATTCCTTCACGCCGAAAACTATCTTCAACAACCTTTCGAATACTTGATCCCGCTTCCCCGATAATAAATTTCTGATGAGCTATACTCTGATAATTAATATAGTCACTATGCGCCAAGGGATGCTTTAACGGTAAGATCAAACTCAAGGGGTCCGTCCAAAGGTGTTCATAGACAACTTGGCTTTTGTTATGAGCATATTCATATCCTATGATGCCTAAGTCTAATTCTCCTCCCAAAACGAGATCCCTAATTCCTTCACTCGTTCCTACCTTCAAATTGATTTCAACATTAGATGAATCCCGCCGATATTGCGCCAATAGTTTGGGTAGGTAATAGGTACCGGGAATAGAGCTTGCCCCAATTCTTAGTTTGTTTCCATGTAAAGTCTTGTTCTCTACAATCGCTCTCCTTGAATCATCAACTAGAGAAAGAATTTTTTGGGAATAACTAAGAAGGATCTCTCCCGCTTCTGTAAGCTTTAGCCCCCCGCTTAATCGTACAAACACCTTTGTCCCTAAATTTTCCTCTAATTTTTTAATTGTTGCCGAAGCCGTGGGTTGACTTACAAAAAGCTGATTTGCTGCCTCGCTAAAACTACCACATCTATATACCGCTTCAAACATCCGTAATTCATTCAACTCCATTGCTCCGACACTCCTCTTCAAGTAGGTATTATTATTTAATACATATGCAATAATTGTGCCATGAGCAAAACTGCCTATTTTCCTGGATCTCCAAACTCTAGTGATACACTTGTGTCTCATTTTGAAAAAGAATTGATCACATTTTGCTTACAGATTGTTCTCTTTTCGTTTACTATTTGCTGAGAATATACATTCTCTAAAAAAATCGCTGACAACAATATGCCCTTCCAAAATTGTGTGATATAGTAATGCTTGGAGGTTGATTTGATAATGAATAATCGTGTAATTCCTTTTTCACCGCCCGATATAACAGAACAAGAAGTAAACGCAGTAGTCGAAGTTTTAAAGTCCGGTTGGATAACCAGCGGTCCTAAAGTTCGATTATTCGAAGAAAAGATAAAGGAATATTGTGCGGCAGACAACGCAGTGACCCTCGCCAGCAATTCCCAAGGCTTAGACCTTATCTTAAAGGTATTTAATATCTCTGGGGACAATGAAATCCTAACGACCCCCTATACTTATGTCGCCACAACGAATGCAGCACTACATAGAGGAATTAAGCCGACCTTTGTTGACCTCAAAAAAGATAGCTTCTTCATGGATGAGCAAAAGCTCTATGATGCCATCACACCGAAAACCAAAGTCATTCTAACCGTCGATATCGGTGGCGTTCCTGTTGATTTTGATGCCATTAAGGCCATCTTAAAAGCAAAAAAAAGAGAAGATATCCTCCTTATTTCCGATTCTGCCCATTCCTTTGGGGCGAAATATAAAGGGGAACGTGTCGCAACCCAATTCGATTTCCATGTTTTCTCGTTCCATGCCGTAAAGAATCTCACAACTGCCGAAGGCGGTGCCATCACGTTTAATGGGAATCGTGAAAATCTTGCGCAGGTCTTCAAGTACACTTCCCTCAACGGTCAATCTAAAGATGCCCTTTCCAAGATGAAGGCTGGTGCCTGGAAGTACGATGTCCTCACCGATGGCATGAAGTGTAATATGACCGATATCAGCGCAGCCATTGGACTTGTCCAACTCGAGCGCTATGATAAAATGCTTCAGCAACGGAAAAAGATCTCCCATATCTATCACTCAATGCTCTCCGAGAAAGAATGGGCAATGTTACCCTTCCTAGAAAATGAAATCATGGAAAGTTCCTATCATCTCTATCCTTTACGGATCAAAGGCTTCACGGAGTCGCAAAGAGATCAAGTGATCCAAGAACTCGCGGAAATGGGAATTTCCACGAATGTACACTACACTCCGATTCCGATGTTTACCTATTATAAAGAGATTGGTTACGATATTAAGGATTACCCGAATACTTATGCACAGTACGCTAATGAAATCACCTTGCCGTTGTATTCGATCCTTACGTCGAGTGACTGTGAGTATGTCGCAGAGAACTTAATTAAGACGGTTGAGAAAATCTTATAGTTTTTATAGAACGCAAAAGCCAGCGAATCCTCGTAGATTCGCTGGCTTTTGCCATTTGAAGTTATATCCTTCATTGTATGTGATGTTTACTCTGTGCTTACTCATCGGTTTTTATACCAATTCGTAATAAACAGCCTCATTATCTTTTATCCTTTGAGCATCCCCTTTAAGGACCAAATGCTCCAGATGAGACATAGCCTCGCCTGCTGCAAACCATTTTTGCGTTCCGGGGAACTCTTCCCACGTATCATAACTTAGATCCCAATGCATCTCTGCTGCAGCCTGGCTGGCTGTCTTTTTGCCTTTACCCAAAATCTTTACTATTTCACCAAGGCGCTCCTCGTGATGGGTAATAAGTTCCTTAATTCGCATCCGATAGTCGTTGATAATACTGCGGTGTGCTGGAAAAACCAAATTGATATCAAACTCATATATTTTCCTGAGGCTATCCATAAAAGTCCCTAGACTATCTATTTCATAACCCCAAAAGGTAATATTCGGTGTAATCTCATTTAGGATATGATCACCGGAAAAAAACAACTTATTCTTCCTTTCGTATAACCCGATATGGCCAGGCGTATGTCCCGGAGTATCTACTACTTCCAGTGCATAAGACCCGATTTCAAGAATATCTCCCTCCGCTATTGGGCAATACTCAAAAACCTCGGTCGTGCTCTTTCCAAATTCCTGATTGCTCATCCTAAGCACGTCTTTGTCTAAATCAAGCGCCTTGTTCAATTCTTTATATACAGCATGACCTGAAGACCTGGTAAAATTAATGAGCTCTCCATCCTTTTTGCTGATTAGAACCTTACACCCCAATTTCCTTAAGTCATCTGCCAGACCGGAATGATCAGCATGCATGTGCGTTAAGAGCAAATCTGTGTTTTTAAGGTCTATATTAAGTTCTTCCACACCCCTCATGAAGGCATCCATGCACGCCTTAATATTAAATCCAGTATCAATAATAAGGTTTCTTTTGTCAGACAAGAGTATATAGCTATTCAGAGATTTTAGCGGATTGTTAGGAAGAGGAATCTCGTTGAGATAAATATTAGGGAATACTTCACGTACCATCTTGTTCACCTCTATGTATTTATCCGAATCTATGAAATCAATTCTTCTGCTTTGGTGAGAGTAGAGTCCCTCATTGAAGCCTCCATATCCAGCTTTCGCTGGATGAGTTTAAGACCTGCATTATATTAGTTTAACATAAATGAAGCAAGAAGGAAGTAGGCTTCTTTATTTGATTGATATAGCGTTACAAGTTTATCGCCATTCGTGGCGCAGCTAAAGGGAGATCTCATATATAAGATCTCCCTTTAGCTGCAATCCCATTAAAAATAATATCACTTCATAACTAAACAAATACCTTGGTCTGGACCAATTCTTTATTTGGTTTCGAAATAGCCTCGCTGGCCTAACTTGCCTTCGGCATACATCTTCTCAACAATCTCTTTAGAAATACCGAGTTCTTCTAAGATATCTTCATTATCCATGCCAATGTTCGGTGCACCACGCCAAATTTGACCGGGATTATTTTTGACCTTTGGGACAATATTTACCCCAGGAATTTGTGTTTCCCCATCGGCAGCAGTCCAGGTCGTAAAGACTTCACGAGCTTTGTAGTGTGGATGATTCACTGCCTGTTCATAATCAAGCAAGCGGGAACAAGGAACACCATTTGCTGACAAGAGAGCCTCGGCCTCTTCTGCAGAATGTTCAGAGCAGAATTTATTAATCGCTGCTTCCACCATTTCAGCAGCAGACGTATCCACAGGAACAAAGGAAGACCCTTCAGGAATAAGCTCCGTACCGTACTCTACGCCAATTACAGGCAGACCCTTTTGGAGTACTCCCGGATTTAAAAAGAGCATATAAATTTCGTGACCATCTTTACAAGGATAGGTGCCATAACCTGCACAAATCCGACTATGATTTCCCTCTTTTGTATAATCTAAACCATAACGGAGGTAGTCGGTAGGATAGTTAGCCTGAATACGCATCATCAATTCATACTGAGCGAGGTCAAGACTTTCCCCTTTACCTGTTTCATTTCGCTTTAGCAAAGCAGCAAGAGTCAACCCGAAAGCATAAAAAGAAGCTGTGTAGTCACCTGGGAAGGGCATAGCCGGTGTAGAAGGCTGACCAGGCATACCGTTCATTCTCATAGCACAGCCAAAAGCCTGAGCAATGGGATCATAGCTTGCACGATTTACATATTCCGAAATTCCAGTTTGCCCAAAACCCGAGATGTGAGCAATGACGAGTTTAGGATTGCGCGCCCACAAAACATCATCACTCAAGCCCAGTTTTTCATAACGGCCGCCAATGGAAGCTTCAATTAAAACATCCGTTGTCTCAATCAGCTTTAAGAAAACTTCCTTGCCTTCATCCTTCGTGTAGTTCATAGCTAGGCTGCGCATATTTCTGCGGTCCTGCTGCCAGGAACCACTTTTACGGGCAACACGTCCTGAATCGACATTAGTCGGGTGTTCAATCCAAATGACATCGGCTCCGTTTTCTGCATATAACTCGCCAGCAAAAGGGGCTGCAACAGAGGCTCCCATCATAATCACCCGATAACCGGACAATAGGCCGAACTTCGGCATTATTGTGTTTTTCTCCATCATTCCAGCCTCTTTCTTAATGGATTAAAGGATTTTGTATCCGTCAAGTTTTATACTTCACGCTCCTTACAAACAAATCAAAGCGTCTTGGAAATACTATACAGTGCTTCGGACATTGCTGTTATTTCTTCTATGCTAGCCGTAATTTCTTCCGTTGCGGCGGCCTGTTCCTGGGTTGAATCTAATGATCGGCTACTATTATCACTGGCTAAGTTCATTTTTTCTTTGATATTGTCTGTTATTTTTTTTAGCTCGGGAATTGTACTTTTTGACTGATTGGAAAGTTTTCGGATTTCTTCAGCTACAACCCCAAAGCCGCGACCGGCATTTCCGGCTCTGGCAGCTTCTATGGAGGCGTTTAAGCCAAGCATATTTGTTTCGTCCGAAATTTTCTTAATAAAACCTGATACTGCGTCTATTTCTTCAGATAGCGCCGTAATCTCTTTAATATTTGAATGTTGGATTTGTTCATTGGAATAAATTTCTGCAGATGACGCAGCTAGTTGCTGGATGGCTGCCGTGATTCCTGAAAGACCGCTCTCAAGATTTCCAGCAATTTCTCGTAGCTGAGCTGCAGTTTTCTTTGGTGTAACGATTCCTAAAGTTGCAACCACTTCTTCAGCATCTTCCTCATCAAATAATGGGTAATTTACGATTGCTATAGGTTCCTTATAATTACCGTAATCAATTTCTTCAAAAGCGGCCTGTTTGGTTTTGATTACCCTTTTCGCAATATCATCATCCCGGAGTTGATAGTTCAAAGGCAATTCAGGCATATCAAATTTCTCAGAAGGTTGCCTGTAAACGATTTTATCTACATCTGTTAAATAGATAAATGCACCTTCATGAAACATCTTGGCCACAATTGGGGCAAAATCATTAAATGCAGTAGCAACCGGGTGTAATCTGGGCATTGCAAGGTTAAAAGCACCCACGCCCACTCCCTCATCATTAATAATGGGGATTGTCGTCATTAAGATAGGATTACCATACGCAGTGCCTGGAATTTTATTCGTTAAAACAACTTTTTGTTTGACTGCCTGCATTGACGCGTAATGATCACCCAACACATCCCCGACTTTAACAATGTGCATACCAAATGACTCAGAGGCTATTGTCCAAACCACCGTATTACCTTCAACTAACCAGAACCTTACACCCCCTGGAATCGCATTGACTAGTATATGGGCCAACGCCTTATAAGAGTCTACTGCCGATAACTGAATCATGTCTTTTATCTCTCCGCCTTAACTTTTTTTGTGTATAGGTATTTTCTAATAATCTTCGCATTAGAGGACTTAGCTTGAAATAGGGCTAGGTGGCTTTTCTTTAATTTTCAACCGCGTATCAGAGAAGACTATCGTTGCGTTTTAGCCAGTGGTGCTGGATCAGCCCAACCGGCATACGTTTGAACTATCGATGCATAACGACGGGCTTCCTCTCCTACGACTTCTAACTCTGTATCCATCCAGTTTCTTCGGCGGATAGCCACCAAAGCCCATTCTTTGGCACTGCCCTTGATATAATTCTGAGCCCCTGGATCACCCTTGGCCCATAGTTCACCCGATGGCAGGATTAGCTCCAGATACATCGGCGTATCAGGCATCTCAAGGTTGTTAATACGATAAGCATTGGGACGGGCCTGCCATGATAAAAATAAAGTACTGGTAATGCGATCTTTGACTACGGGATCCATGCCCAAAGCATCATATATATCTACCGAATGAGCCCATAATTCCATGAGACGCGCTGAGGCAAGAGATTTCGCCGACATGGGCAAACCGGGTGCCCATGGGACACGATCTTTTGGGTTCTTATCATATAGCTGATTCACTAAATGGGTACGAACCTCACGCCACCAACTTAAGACTTCAGGACCTGTTAGATGGTGAAACTTTGTTGCTCTAACATACTGATCTTCTCCGGATTCAGCCTGAGACAGAGCAACTAAATCCTCCGCCTCACCCGCAATCAGCTTAGTTGCAGCATAGTCAAAAAAAGCAATATGAATGATAGCATCTTTGATATTCCACATTTCTACATCTGGGAGCGGTATTTGCCATTGCTCATCAGTTAAATCATTGACCAGAGCGTCCACTAAAGACTGTTCAGCAATAAAATCATTGAGAATATCTTTCATCAAAGTATCCCCTTTCCGATGTTGATTCTTTAATCATTTTAGTTTAAAAAAACTTATACACTTAAAACTTACTTCTTCGAAAATTTAGCTATAATCTCCTTAAATTCAGCGGTTTGCGTACAGAAAGGCGATGCGGTGGATTCTGCCTCCATCACCAAGTCGAGCATCGGCCCCATCGTACTATTCGTGATGCTCTTAGTAATCTGTAGGGACATAGCCGAAACGGTTGCTACCTCTTTGGCAAAGGCAAGCGTTCCTTCCTCTAACTGGACAGCAGGAAGAATGCGATTGGCAAATCCCATTTGGTAAGCTTCCTCAGCACCAACGACCCGTCCGGTAAACCATAATTCCTTAGCCCTGTGAGGACCCATCAGCTGCGGCATAAACATCATGGCTCCCATTTCGGGAATAATACCTACCTTCAGGAAGTTAGAGGTAAACTTAACCCTATCGGAAACAAAAATAATGTCGCAGGCCAAGGCCAGACTCATTGCGCCACCCACAGCCCACCCGTCTACCATTGCAATCACAGGTTTGCCAATGTGCTGGACGGTTTGAATCGTCCGCATATAGCGTTTTAGGAGCTTACGGCTCTGCTCAACGGTGGACCCTTCAGGTCCACCTTGTGTCAAGTCTCCGCCGGTAGAGAAGTTTTCCCCTTCCCCTTTTAGGATAATCACACGAACTGAATCATCCTCATTCAATTCAATTAAGGCATTAGTTAAGAGATCCATCATAGGACCGCTAATGGCATTTTTCTTTTGGGGTTTGTTAATAACCAATAAGGCTATCCCATCATCCCTTCGGTCAACATAAACTTCGTCTTTCATAAGGCACCTCCATTATTGCTTCGAACCGAACAGTTTGTTTGGATGGACAAGCTCGAATCCTTAATTAAAGTTTAGAAGCAGCCTGATACCCCGCTTTGGTAGCATCCGCCATTCTTGAAGGATAGGTACAATCACCAACGACATAGAGTTCTCTCACTACGCCTTTTAAAGATTCAGCCAAATCCAGATTTTTACCAAAACCTAACGTTAGAGCTACGGTATCAGCTTCGTGTAAAGCCTCACTTCCGTCTTCATGAACTACCTTGACCCCTTGATTGGTAATTTCTTTTACTTTAGTCAAGGGTTCTAAGGTGACCCGCGGCGATTTTTTGAATCCAGAAGTGATATGGAAACGGTCACTTCCGCCAACATCCCAACCAATTTTCTTCCGTTCCTCGATAATTACCAGATCACGATTAGTATGCATCAATTCTTTGGCTAACTCACAACCCGGAAGACCGCCACCCACTACGGCGATTTTCTTACCAAGCGGCCACGGGGATTTGGCCATAAAGAATCTCGCTAAATCCGGGGTATAGAAAAACCTAAGGAAGATTGAACCAGCATTCCACATGAATTTGTTGAATAATCCTGGCTTTTTCGGTGCTTTACCGTTCAACATCTCAAGAAAATCATGTGACTTAATCACGTTTTTACCGTCTGTACCCGGTGCATCGAGATCAAGCGGATGTCCGCCGTTAGCAACAATGACAGCATCAGGCTTGATTTGTTTCACTAATTCCGGTGTAACCTGAGAATTGAGCTTGAGCTTAATTTCAGGGTGTTTCTGAAGAATGGTTTGGTAATACGCATTTAAGCGGCCATAGGTTGGACTAAAGATGGTACTCATAACAAGACAACCACCCACTCTTGGCCCACGCTCATAGATTGTAACATCATGACCTCTGCGTGCAGCAGTTACCGCAGCTGACAATCCTCCCGGGCCGCTGCCGATTACCATGACTTTTTTCACCTTTTTAGCTTGAACTAATGGTTTTTCCAACTCTTCTCCCAAACGTGGATTAACCCCACAATAGTTTAAGGGTTTACCCTGACTGATGACATCATCAAGGCAGCGGCAGCAACAAATACATCGATTGATATCTTCCGGCCTATCTTCCATGACTTTCTTGGCAAAGGAGGGATCAGCGATAGCATATCTTAAACCCGCGATTACATCGGCCTTTTTCTTCTGAAGGATATCCTCCATGGAATCCGGATCCGTATTTCTATAGGCTGTGGCAACAGGAATGGTTGCTACAGTCTTAATTTTTTCTGAAACCCAGGACCAATACCCTTCGGGAACATCTTTGATGGTGAGAGGAACCGAGGTTTCATGCCAGCCTGGCGCTAAGTTGTGTAAAGCGGCACCGGCCTTTTCTAATATTGAAGCAATTTGTAAAGATTCTTCCATTTGTA
This sequence comes from Desulfitobacterium elongatum, assembly GCF_055378975.1. NCBI lineage: Bacteria > Bacillati > Bacillota > Clostridia > Eubacteriales > Desulfitobacteriaceae > Desulfitobacterium > Desulfitobacterium elongatum. Next base: position 4,122,358 of record NZ_AP038772.1, read on the forward strand.
AACTGCCGGGAATAAAATCAACCGGTGACCAGCGTACCAGCATGGGAAAATCTTCACCACAAGCCTTTTTAATTTCCGTCATAACTTCTACCGTAAGTCTGCAGCGGTTTTCAAGACTACCACCATACTCATCAGTCCGGTCATTGGTCGCTGGTGACATGAAACGGTTCAAAATACCACCGACGCCTGCCATGACCTCGACACCATCCCAGCCGGCTTTTTGTAGCGTTACAGCACATTGTACTACGTTTTTCTTAAAGATCTCGATGTGCTCCTTGGTCATTGCTTTAGGAATATGATGCTTAGATATTGATTTTGTTGAAGGACCCCAGTATTCTTCCGGCTCTTCAGGGGCAGGTTTCCAATCATGGACTGCATAAGGCTGTCCAATAAGGATTCCGCCGTGTTTATGAACAATGTCGGACATTTTCTTCAAATAAGGTACATGGTCGTCGGAATAACCGAGTGTTAGAGGGTGAAGATGCTCCAATTGCTTTGCGAGTCTAGGGTAAAAACAAATCGTTAAGCAGATTAAGGCTGTTCCTCCGGCGGCTCTTTCTTCCAGGAAGTTAAACATTCTTTCGTTTGGAGCGCCTTCATCGGTGATATACTCATGACCCGGCGACATGGATGTTGTCATCATCCGGTTTTTCATGGTCAGTCTACCTATTTGGATGGGGGAGCTTAACAACGGAAATTTTGACATTCTTTATCTTCCTCCAGTATTTCATGTTGTTGTGTAGTTCCTTAATTAATTTTACCCGTCGAAGCATCTGGCTCGTTATGAATTATTTTGATGTTATGAACAGTTCGGCCTATCTTTGACGGCCAAATCATGCCTTTTTGCGATTGACTAACTTGCCATATGACCGGGATGATTTTCTTCCGGAACAGCATTTTTTGCTGTTTTTGATATGCAGTAACCGACCGTCACCAGCCGATTACTGCATATGATTTCTCAAGAATCACAGACTTTTGCAAGACTAAATACAGCTAATATTAAAGTTTCACGATTGATTCGACCTTTTATCTTCATAAGTTGAGGAAACACTTGGCAGTGCAAAAAGTGTAAGCAAGAATACAATGATCGTTATTCCAAGAATGATATAAGCCATATTGTTCAAGGCAGAAACCATCGCCTGAACATTAGCCTCGGTATAAAGGGTCTGAAATTTGAGACCAAGTTTGCCCAGATAGTCAGCTAACGACGGTGCAATGACCGCTCCCTTAGTCTTTCCAGCTTCTACTATTGCAGGAATCATGTCCTTTCCTACTCCGTGGGCCTGTGCCATGGTCGTCAGTTGCGAGGTCATGGCGGACACCGATAAAGAACTGAAAATAGCCAGCCCAATCGAGTTTCCAGCTGGATTTCCCATGTATTGAATCATGGTATAGGTACCCGAGCCAGAACCCAGCTTATCACGGGGTACAACCGATAATGCCATCTTGATGCAGGCCGGCGTCATCATGCAGATACCTGCTGTGAAAATGCCAATAGACGCAGATATAAACCAAGTAGGTGTATTCGGAGTAAAGCGGGAATATGTGAAAATCCCCAGGAAAAAGACTGATATTCCCACCAATAGAACATGCTTAATCCTAAACCGGTCAATCAGTTTGCCGCTTGTAAATCCACCCACAGCCCCTGCTACATAGGACCACATAGCTACTGTGCCGACAGCAACAGGGCCACCGCCAGGCTTGACATTGACGTAGAAGGAATTTGCCATCATTGCGCCCGTGTTGCATACCTGGATAAGGAAGTAAATAATTAAAGGTAGTATAAATATCCTATTTTTCAATAGGGAAAGTTCAATAAAGGGATGAGAGTTTCTCTTTTCATAAAACCAGAAAATAATAAACAGAAGGATACCTGTAGCTAGTACACTCAAAGTAATCGGAGATTTCAGCCCTAAATTGGATATGAGCGTTGTAACGGATAGCAGAGTCCCAACCGTAAGCAATAACAGGATAGACCCAAGGTAATCGAAGGGCTTTTTGGCCACAGGCTCTGTCTCAGGTACTGTAAGTGCGATAATGAGTAAACCTATGATTGCAAAAGTACCGTTAATATAATAAACATATTGCCAACCAAAGCTGTTGACCACATTGCCCCCGACGATACCGCCTACTGCTGCACCGACTGTACCTATTGAAGTAAATGTTCCTATTGCTGTTCCTCTTTTTTCCGGAGGAAATAAATATTGGGCATAGGCAAGGCCGGAGGATACGACACAGCCTGAACCGATACCTTGAACAAACCTGGCAAACAGGAATATCCCAAAATTAGGACTGACTGCTGCCATAAATTCGCTTACTGCAAAAATAGCAACTCCAAGTAGTACAATCTTTTTCCTGCCGAACTGATCGGCAAGATTTCCCCAGACAGGACCTGTAACAATATGGGTCAGATAGTACGTTAAGCCAATAAAAGCAGCAGAGGCTACGGAGATTCCAAATTCCTTCGTTACAACCGGTACCACAGGGATCTGAAACGCTAAGGCCTCAATAATCGTAAAAGAGCCGAACAAAAAACCCAAATAGGCTATCCATGGGTTTTTTATTTTCACTTGTTCGCTCATCTTTCTACCTCCTGTTTAAAAGTACCAACTCTTCGTAGTTGGTAGACCCCAATCCCCTAGCAGATTGGGGTCTACCATTACATTAAAGGATGGAAAAACAAGATTAAATAAGACTATTCATGAATCAGCTTCTTGCCTATCTTAACGGCTCCCACTAACAGGATAATACCAAGCGTCAAAGTGACAAGGTTAAGTTGCCAAGCAAAGATAAAGCTCTTGGAGATGTCGAAAATTTTTGCGTAAATAATGGCAGCGAAGGCTGCGATGATGCTCTGTACCATGGTAACGTTACTATAGATCTTCCCGAATTCTCTGGGTCCAAAGATACCTTTGACAACCAACGGCAGCATTACTGTCAGAGAAGCAAAGCAAAGCCCGAAGAAAACCAAACCGGTGTAGAAGATGGTAACGTTTCCGCCACCGATCAGAATAATAACCGCCCCTAAAATACCGCTGATTAAGGCTGTAAGCATAGCACCAAGGTATCCTACACGGTCAGTAAGCCAACCCAAGAAAACTTTTCCGCCCATATTGGCAAAGTTCAGAATGGTCATGGCAAACGCTCCAACCGTTGTAGCTAGTCCAACTGAAGTAGCATATCCAGGAATCTGTGTATTCATGGAAGCGAACAAGACAACACAGCCAGCTAACAGAATAATCATATACATTGCAGGAGATTTCAAGGCATTCATTGCTGAAACTCCTTTTAAAGGTGCAGCAGCTTTAGACTCTTGTCCCTCTTCATAGCCGTATGGTTTCAAGCCCATATCTGCAGGCTTGAAACGGATGATAAAGAGAATGCCAGGCATGGCAATCACCCAAGCGGCGACAGACATGATGAGGCGAGCGCTTCTCCAGCCATATTGGGTAATTAACGCACCAGCCACAGGATTGGCAATAGCAGAACCCACAGTACCTAGTGCCAAGGCGATACCTAAAACTGTAGCAAATTTTTTGTTAAACCAGTTACCCAAAAGGATAGGTACAGCGAGGTACATAATCACGGCTTGACCAAGACCGATAAAGATTGCAGAAATATTCCAAGCCATAATCGTATGAAACTGGGAAGCAGCTCCAGTAGCTACACAAACAAATGTCATAGCAATACCTAATAGTAACTTCGGATTGACTTTATAAATCAATCGACTGGCAAAAGGTTGGCTGAATGCCATTACTAGCATATAAATGGTTAGGTACCAAGATGCATCTGTACGTGTCCAGCCCATTTCTTTGGAAACCGGAGTCAGATAGAGGCCGTTAGTGTTTCCCAACATACCTACTGCAGCAAAGAACATCAGGGCTAAAGAAATAAATACAAACCAAGCGTAATGGATTTTTTTACTTTGTTCCATGTCTAGTTCCCCTTCCTTTTCTTTAAAAACATATAGATAATCGCATTTGAGAATATATTTTAACTTCCCCCTTACTTGTTACTTCCCTACCACCTCTTTTCATTTATTAAGGGGAAATTAAATATCCAGTAAAGGATAAAGAATAAAATCATTTAACGATGCGGTTTAAAGTCTATCATTACTTGTATTGCTTCAGAATCGCTCTGCCAGCAGCGTGAATCATAATCTCGTCAGTACCTCCGCCAATTCTGAAGACACGAGCATCCAGCCATAATCTCGAGATACGGCAATCAGTGGTGTAACCAATGCCACCCATAATCTGCATCGCATCATCAATAACTTCATTGGATGACCGGGCACAATAGAGTTTGGATAAGGCAGAAGAGATTTGAAGAGGAAGACCATTATCTGCTTCCCAAGCACACTTATAGACCATATTCTTCATGTTCTCTATCTTAATTTTCATGTCCGTGAGTTTCTCTTGAATAAGTTGGAAGGAACCGATGGTCTTGCCAAACTGTACCCGTTGATTAGCGTAACGAGCAGCATCCTCAAAGGCACATTCCGCATAACCCAACACAGAGGCGGCCATTAACAGACGTTCCAGTTCAAAGTTAATCAGAACCTGCTTGAATCCATTGCCTTCAACGCCGACCAAATCTTTTTCCTCGATTTCAACGTCTTCCAGATACACTTCACAAGTATCCATCATGTGCCAACCAATTTTCTTTAACTTTTCAATTTTGATTCCTGGTTTATTCATGGGAATCCACCACATCGTAAAGGCATTACGTTTGTCGGCATCACCCACCTCTTCGGAATTTCGGGCCAAACAAAGCATATAGGGTGCTGTAAGGGCATTGCTCATAAAGGTTTTATGACCGTTAATATAGACTTTGCCGTTTTTCCGGGTAAACGTAGCAGTAGCTGCACTGCTATCGGAGCCTGCCTGAGGCTCGGTAAAGCCTAATACGAAAGCAACTTTACCCGCTTGAACCTCGCGCATCGTGTCTGCCTTTTGCTCTTCAGAGCCAAATTCCAGCATATCCGCGATGGATAAAGCTTGCCCAAATGCAAAGTGGGGGCCGCCGTTTTTGGTTATTTCTTCGGCAACGAGCATCATCGTCATCGTATCGACAGGAGTTCCGCCGTACTCCTCAGGAACACCTAACATGCTAAAACCATTTTCCATTAACGAATTAATAAACTTCTGTGGGTACTCGCCTTTCTCATTACACTCTTTCATATATTCTTCTGTACAATCTCTAGCCATAACCTCTCTAAGGCTTTCCAATAATAATTCCTGTTCTTCAGTAAGTCTAAAATCCACAGTATTTCTCCTCCTCATATTGCTTTATTTCAGTGAATGTCTTGTACATTTCTCTAACCCTATATTTTTGAATCTTGCCAGCGCTGTCCACTGGAAAGCTTTCGACAAATTCAATATAGCGTGGCTTTTTATAGCTGGCTAATTGACTTTTACAGTGCTTTTTTACTTCATCAGCAGTGAGAGTCCATCCCGTTCTGAGCTTGATAACAGCCATAACTGCTTCCCCAAATACGGTGTCAGGAATACCAATAACAGCGCAGTCCTGAATAGCGGGATGACTTCTGATGACACCTTCAACTTCCTGAGCAAAGACATTTTCTCCACCCGTCTTAATCATGTCTTTTTTGCGATCCAGCAAGTAGTAATATCCTTCTTCGTCCTGCCTGAATATATCCCCGGTATAGACCCAACCATCCTTGATGGCCTTCGCCGTTAATTCGGGCTGACTATAATATCCCAACATGACGGAAGGACCTCTTACGATACACTCCCCCGCTTCTCCGATTTGAACATCCTTACCTTGCTCGTCGACGATACGTATTTCGAAAAAAGGCATTGCCCTACCAACGCTTTTAATTCTTGGTGAAAGGTTGACCGCCATTTCACGAGTAAGCACGTGCCCTGTCCCAGCGCCTGATTCGGTTTGTCCCCAGCCATAATTGATTTCACAGTTAGGAAAAGCTTCATAGGTTTTGAGAAGGATTTCAGGTGAAGTTCCACCTGCTGACATCTGAACGAGCCTGACCGATGAGAGATCGAAGTTCTGAAAGTTGGGGATATCAAAGAGTCTGAGATACGTACTGGGTGGTAGAAGCATAAGATAAGTCACTCGATAGTCTTGAATCTGCTTGAGTATTCGTTCGGGATCAAAGACATCGCTGATTACGAGTTGTGCACCAGCTGCTACAACTGAAAATAACCAGGATACTCCACCTTGATGATGAAGTGGAGATTGGGTAAGCACCACTTCACCAGGACTTGCCCCCATTTTGTTTTGTGTCATGATGCTAATGGTTTGGAAGAGGTCGCTTTTATGTGTCCGCATGACACCTTTCGAACGGCCAGTTGTTCCACCCGTAAATTGAATTCGACTTAAGTCATTTTCTTCAACGCAGACCTCAGGCTCATGCTTTTTCTCATGACATCCTAATTGTTCAAAGGAGTATTCGTCTAAAGTATGCTTCCCTGAACAAATTAGTAATTTCACAGTGTTAAATCGTCCTTTTACTTCTTCTACCTTTTCAGCATATATATCGCTATACACAAAAGCTTTGCATTCAGCGGAATCTAATAAGCACTTGATTTCCCGGGAAATTAAACGATGATTCAAGGGTACTGCGACCGCCCCAATCTTCAGGAGGGCAAAAAGCAACTCAACAATCTGATTGCAATTTGGAAAAAGATAACCTACTTTATCGCCCTTTGTAATCCCAAGATCCATCATTGAATGAGCTAGGCGGTTAACCTTCTCGTTGAGCTCCCGATATGAAAACCGTTGATTCTTATACACAAGAGCCGTCATTTCTGGATATTGGTTTGCATTTCGTGTTAAGAGATACCCTAGATTAGAAGGGGTCATACTCCCCTTACCTCCTCTCCCCTTTTACTAACAATCTCATGTTTTATCCCTGACGATAGATGATTCCGAATCCACCCCTCGGATACTTCCAATCGAGGGCCTTCTTATCACAGACTGCCCGACACGTTCCGCACTCCAAACAACCGGCCCACTCGACAATGATTTCTCCATTCTGCTCACTGTATAGACCTACAGGACAGACAAACAGACAACGCTTGTCCTGGCATGATTTACAGAGTGTATTGTTAATGATGATATGGGGTTCTCCCTCATCCACTTCAAACTTGTCTAAATTTAATTTATCTGTCAAACTCAAACGGTTCATAGTGCTCGTACCCCCATAATTCCATCCTTTGCTAAGTCGAACATGGAGATGCCGCTTTCCTTAAGCGATTTCATCGCAACTTTCATCAGATGTTCCTTTGGCGTCAAGTCTTGTGTATAGAGCTTGCCAAATAGATTATTGACCATAAGTGAATATTGTTTATACAGGCGATCATTCTCCATAAATGCTGGAGCCTTGGCATAAAGCTTCAAGTCTTTCATAACAAAACTCTCATTAAGGTTACGACTATAGGCACTTAAGCTACTCTCACTAAAGTCACCCTTCGCCTTCGCTTCGATAACAGCATCCGCTGCCACCATACCTGAACCGATCGCTAGGTCCATTCCTCGGATAACGAGCCCGCTGTTAATCGTGAATCCTGCGGCATCCCCGATGATGAGCATCCCATCAGTATAGAGTTTCTGCGGTACCATATTCAGCCCGCCTTCACCGGTTAGATGCGCCCCATACTCGGTCATCGTTCCGCCTTTCACTAGGGGAGCAATCATGGGATGCTCAAGGAGATCATCTAAGACCTCGGGTGGCTTTACTCGTTCCTTCACCAAATCATCCAGGCGCATGACAATACCTATCGAGAGACTCTCCTGATTGGTATAGAAGAAAGCCCCACCTGCAACCCCACGAGTTGCCTCACCTAAGATGGCATAAGCTGCCCCTTCATTACCTGTCAATCTAAAGCGCTCTTCGATTACTCCCCTTGGAAGCTCGATAACTGCTTTGGCACCGACTGCGAGATGGTCCAGTTTAATCTCCCCGCGTAAACCAGCTTCCTGAGCAATGAATGAATTAATGCCGTCCGCTGCGATTACGACGTCAGCGAGCATTTCTTCATCTCCAGTACTAATCCCAATGACACGGTTTCCTTCTTTGATCACCTTTTCCACTTTGATGCCAGTGACAATCATTGCGCCGGCTTCTTCAGCCTTGTCAGCCAGCCAGCGGTCAAATTTCGCCCGAAGTACGGTAACCGCATTATACGGGGTATCCCCCAAAGCTTTGCCCTTGTACTCCAGATTAAAGTAGTCATCTTTGGTCATCAGTGTGGTGATATAGTTGGTTATATAACGCTCAATCGGGGCTTCTTCCCAAAACTCGGGAATCAGTTGATCCAGAACTCGGCTATAAAGAACCCCACCGCTCAGATTTTTACTGCCAGGATAATCCCCGCGCTCAACGACCACGACTTCTATCCCCGCCTGTGCTAATCGATAAGCGGCTGCTAGCCCCGCAGGGCCAGCCCCGACAATTATGACTTCGTATTTATCTGCCATTTAGTCTCACCTATTCTAATATTGATCTAAGACCAATTTCATAATGTTTACTTGTTTGCTTTGAATCTCTCAGTCAAGAGAGGAAGTACCTTATAAAGATCCCCAACGATTCCATAGTCAGATTGTTTGAAGATTGGCGCTGCTTTATCTTTATTGATGGAGATTATTACTTTGGCTTGATTAGCGCCAACCATGTGCTGTACCTGTCCTGAGATTCCTACAGCAAGATACACCTCAGGTTTCAACATCGCCCCAGAAACCCCGATATATCTTTCAGTAGGAAGCCAATTGACTCCCTCAGCAATAGGGCGAGAACATCCGACCTCTGCTCCAATCTGAGCTGCTAATTCTTCAACCAATTTAATATCTTCCTGATTCGCTATACCGCGGCCAATGCTCACAACCCGTTTGGCCGCACTGAGGTTGACCGAAGAACTTTCTTTACTCTTCTTCTCGAGACGCTTGATTTTAGTGGTTGGTTCTACATAATCTACAGCGACTACTTTCCCTTGTCGAGTTGCATCTTCTGGTAGAGCTGTGAAGACCCCCGCTCCAACTGTCGTAATCGTTGTTTCTGTCAGAGCTCTCTCTGTTCGGAAAGCGGCCCCGCCATAAACCATATGCTTGACCTGAATTTTCCCATCTAAAACAATTTCGGCAGCATCCACCAGAGTGCTAGTCCCAAGACTTGCTGCTAAACGACCCGCAATAAGTTTTCCCCTTTTAGTTGGTTGAACCATCAGTAGGTCAGGCCTCTCAGTTTTGAGAAGCTCCGAAATGGTCTTTACGTAATCTTCCATCATATTTTCTGGTTTCGCCTCACCCAACCAGTAGACCGTGTCAGCCCCCATGGCTATCGCCTTTTCAGCCTCTTCCTTCGTTCCTAGGACCACCGCTGCGACTACTTCTCCAAGTTGTCGACCCCCGGCACACAGCTGAGCTAAGCCCGCTTCTTTTTCAGCCAATACCCATACTTTATTGATCTTACTCATCTTTTTCACCATCCCCTAGAGAAGTTCTTTATGAATGTTCTCGAAAAGCTTCTGGACGACTTCTTCAGAATCGCCCTCTAATATAATCTGTTTGCGGTCAACCTGTTCGGGCGCCAAAGTGCTCAGAATTTCTGTAGGTCTCGTTATACCCTCTGCCCCAAGATCGGAAAGTCCCCATTCAGTAACCGGTTTTTTCCCTGCAGCCAGGATATTCTTCATACTTGGAATGCGAGGCTGATTGATATCCGTTGTGACAGAAATCACTGCCGGTAGCGGTACTTCGAGTACCTCGACCTCGTTTTCCAGGGAACGTTCGACGATTAACTTGTCTCCTGCAGAAGTGATTTTGCTCACAGCATTAACTGTAGGGACATTTAATAATTCACCCAACTGTATTCCGACTTGCTGGGAGTATAAATCCCCAGATCCTTCTCCGCAAAGGATGAGATCATAATCTCCTATCTTCTGAATGGCTGCTTCGAGTACTTTAGCTGTTAGATGAGCATCCGCATTCTCCAAGCGTTCATCAACTACGAGGTAAAGATCTTCAGGACCCCTGGAGAGGATTCCCTTCTTTAATTTTGAGTTCTCCAGCTGTTTATCACCCACGCTGAGGGCAGAAACTTTTCCTCCTACCGCTTCAACGATTTGCATCCCTGCTTCTACAGCATTTTGGTCATACTGCCCAATCTTCCACTCTGCCCGCGCTAAGGAAAGGTTGCGGTCAGCCTGTACCACAATATCCTGTTCTTCCGGGACGATTTTGTAACATGCAATAACGTTCATAATTTCACCTCAATATCAGTAATGGTGACCTGAGAATTCAGGTCTTGGCAGCCAAGTTAGCTCATCAGATTATTTCCCCTTGATTACGCCATTCTCATAGAGGGTCTTAATCTCATCTTCTCCAAAGCCTAATTCACTTAAGACATCTTCATTATCCATCCCATAGGTCGCTCCACCGCGGAAAATCCGACTGGGGTTTTTCACAAATTTAGGAATAGGCCCTACTCCTTTAACCATACGATCAGTAATCGGATCATGCCATTCCGTTATTGTCTCTCTCGCTTGGTAATGGGGATTTTCCAGCATCATTTCATAGGTCATAATCACACTGCTTGGAACATTGATCGAATTTAATATTTTGTCGACTTCCTCTGCAGTATGGCATCGACAAAAATCTTCAGCTGCCTTTACGAACTTCTCTGCCCTAGGTCCATCGCTCTTAAAGATAACCGTATGTGGCTCAGCAAAATCCGGATCATCAGCTAAACCCCAAAGAGTCTCTACTCGTTTCAGAGTGGCAGCACCACCCAAGGCTAACATGACCCAATTACCATCCTTACATTTTTGGACATTTTCCAAGGCCGATTTAAGATCTTTATTCCCCATACGAGGAGGTTGTTTTCCATAGTTTACCCCTTCTGTCAGGAAGTTCCCTTGCAGACGAGCCAGTGCTTCGTACTGGGCGATATCGATACTCTCCCCGATGCCCGTTTCCCGAGTACGATAGAGCGCTGCCATACAAGACCAAGCTGCAGTGAGAGCGGTGATATAATCCCCTGTAAATGGTTTTACCGCATAAGGTGGTGCTGGATCCGGCTCTCCGTTTATGGCCATATAACCACTAAACGCCTGACCGACGGGGTCATAGGAACCTCTCTTAATATAATCCGGATCCCCGGTCTGCCCAAAACCAGAGACATGGGCGATAACAAGCTTGGGGTTTATCTCCCAAAGCACCTCATCAGTTAGCCCCCATTTTGCCCAGGTTCCTCCTTTGGAATTTTCAACCAAAACATCACACCCTTTAATCAAGCGAAATAAAATCTCGCGACCTTCAGGTGATGGAATATCCAAAGCAATACCTCTTTGATTTCGATGTTCTACTGTAAATACGTCTCCGAACATGCGAAACATATCTGGAGCTAACGTACTTTCAACATAAATGACATCGGCCCCCTGTTCAGCGAAAAGCGTACCTACAAAGGGCCCGGCTATTGCGGAGCCAATGCTTACTACCTTTACGCCGTGCAAGTTTCCGAATGTCGGCATCTCATTGCTTTTCATAATGAATACTCTCCCCCTTACATTTGAGTTGTCGTTATTACTGCTGACGTATCTGCCCTACGACATGGATAATTGCAAGACTCATGCCAAAGTCTTGGTTAATAGTAAAAATCCCACTACCGTCGTATGTGAATGACTTCTTTAGCACTTTTCAATTGATTATGAGAATGTAATATTGTTCACTAACTTGAACATACTGTTCAAACACAATGTTCAATACCTAACCTAGCACTAAATAATAATCTAATAATGGAATAATCCTTAGCATTTATTTGATAATAAAACAGAGTTGGTGTAAGATTATTACTGATATAATGCCTAATTATTTATCATTTTTTCTAATGCTAAATCTAATTAGTGAATGTATTACTACTGTTCTTCCCCTGAACAACCAAAGAATTGTTCAGTAATGGGCTGATGATAAGGCATACGCTTTAGCAGTAGTGAAATATAGAACGAAGTTGTGTACTCCTCCCCTACTAGTTTTTATTGCGTATAGTTTTTTTAAGGAGGTTGAGTGAAATGCCCAGTAACCAGGAAGAAGTTCTCGAGGCTTGGAAGACTTTTGTCTCTAGTGGAATTATTCTAAAAGACAAAGTTAACCCCTTAGTTGCCCAGTCATGGGAGCGTTGCCGTGATTATGGGCTCGATCCTTGGTCTTCAGACTTTCCTAGAGCTGACGTTTCTTTATTGCAAGAAAAGAAACATCAGTATGCTGAATTGTTATCCATAGCCGCTCCTGTAATGAATTATATCTATACCTTGCTCAATTGTAATATTAGTATTTGTGATCCAGAAGGCTTTGTTTTTGAGTTAATTACCCCCATTAAGAACTATCCCCGAACTTTAGGAGCTTACACCAATGAAGCTTCTTGCGGAAACGGTGCTATTACAATCACTCTTAAGGAGAAGGTCCCTATGAGATCCGATGGGTACGAGCACTACCGCATGATTTCCCAAAACCACTCTGATGTTAGTTCACCCATTCTATTAGATGGCATTTTAATTGGAGTCCTCAACGGGGTGAGTCCTTTTGGTAAGCTCCCAGAAAAAGCGCTACCCATGCTTATTTCAGCGACTAAGATAATTGAACGGCTTCTCGTCGAGAAGCAGGAGCGTTTTATCTCCTTTGAAAATACAGCTTTGTTCAAAGAAATGATAGATTACTGCTCACACCTCGTAGTAACCTTGAATAGTGATGGAATTGTAGTCACAGCTAACCGGGCTTTCGAACACCAATTAGGTGTTCATAGCTTTGCTAACAAGTCCTTGGGACAATATCTTGTCGATAAAAGCGATTTGTCAATCCTCATGGATAACTGTCACGAACAACTGGATCAAGAATTTAAGTTCAAGGGAGCATCCTCAAATAAAAAACAGGCAATTCCTGGCTTTCATTTGCTGAGAAGAAGACAGATTCGGCTGATTAATGGGGATACCCGTACCATGCTCATTTTTAATGGAAGCTCTTCTATCCCCCTTAAACCTTGTAAACCTCAAAAAATTGATTATATAGGACAAAGTACGGCTTGGGCCAAAGTCGATGCTGTGATTCACAAAACGGCTCAGTTCCCCTCCAATGTATTACTGATAGGTGAGACCGGGACAGGTAAAGAAGTCGTGGCTAAAGCCATTCACCGCCTGAGTCAACGAAAAGGAAATTTTGTGGCCATCAACTGCGGGGCTCTTCCTAAAGACTTACTTCATAGTGAACTTTTCGGTTATGAAGAAGGGGCCTTTACTGGTGCGCGAGCCCATGGTTCAATTGGTAAATTCGAACATGCTCACGAGGGGACCCTACTTCTCGATGAGATTGGTGAGATGCCGCTCGATATGCAAGTCTCGCTCCTGAGATTTCTCCAAGAGCGAACCATTACACGAATCAATTCAAACAAACCCAAAAAAGTGGATGTTCGCATCGTAGCAGCGACCAACAAAGATATGGCTGAACTTGTTCGAATCGGGCAATTCCGGCAAGATCTCTACTATAGACTCAATGTCATTGAGATTAACCTCCCTCCTCTCCGTGAGCGAACCAGTGATATTCCCCTTTTGGCCGAGCACTTCATCTCTGAATTGTCCAAGCAGTTCAATGTTCAACCCAAGCAGATCAATGAAGAAGCACTTCATATACTTTGCCAATACAGTTGGCCCGGAAATGTAAGGGAATTAAAAAACGTGATTGAAAAGGCCATGATTTTGTCTGACGGCCTGGAAATTTCTCCTGAAATTTTGCCTGATTATATCTTGCGCTCTCATCACACGGATCTCCAACCCAAGAAGTTTGATCCGAAAGATAAAGTTTCTGAACGTGAGCATATTATCCACCTGTTGGAACAATACGATGGTAATATTTTTAAAACTGCTAAGGCCTTAAATATAGCTCGGAACACTTTGTATCGAAAGATAGAAAAACTTGATATTAAATTAAAAACTTCAGCTATTACAAAATAGTAGTGTTTGTTGAATAATTGATCTATTATTCAGGCGGCCAGACGGCCGCCTTTTCTGTAGCATTTTAGCCTATGCTTTTTTAAATTAAAATAACAGCTGTTATACCCAAGGTTCCAAAGCAATCCTGACTCCAAATAATTGCTATTGAAGCTCTCCGCCTTATGATTGAGCTCTAATTGATGCTCAATTTCGAGCATTATTAATCAAAATATCTCTTGTATTTTAAAAACTGAACATCATCTAATACATCCAACTTACCGTCGGTCTGTTGTCGTATCACCTCTCGGCAAAGCCCCATTCTATGTAACATAGGTGATATTATTGAGTTTGTTTGGTGTAAATATGCAGAAATATCTTCAGCGCTTATCGGCAGCTTATAGCCTTGCGGGCTGTTTGTTTTGCTATGAACGGAATATAACGTCCAATGCTTTGAGCTATCGTGCGGCAGTTCCCCAGTCTACGATCAAAAGCATTTTGAATGACGAGAGCCAAAATCCCGGAGTCGTAACCATTAAAAAGCTATGCGACGGGCTGGGAATTACTCTGTCGGACTTTTTCAACACGGATGTCTTTAGTAATCTGGAGCAGGAGATCAAATGACCCCATCCAGGCTATAAACTGCCATCGCATATCTGAATTTGCAATGTGCAAGAAATGCACATTCCTTTTTTCATTTTTGCTCCCTTTCAAGCTTTACTTTCGATCGATTGATCTTCATTTTGAAAAGCTGCTTCCTTCATTATCCGACATTGATCCCCAACTGAGGAAGCATTTTATGAATCAGGAGATGCTTGTGTTCATAGGCTGCCTTCATATATTTCACCCAGTGCGAATGGTCAAACCCTTCTTTTTTGGCAAATTCATAATAATTGTAGATGCGGCACGAGTGCGGGTCACATAAATAATGGTGGGGCATTTCTTCCCTTCCAGCAAATCCCGCAGGGCATTGTACTTTTCTTCCTCATTCTTCTCAAACACTTCGTTGCGCAGATTAACCCTGGAGGCATTGGCCGAAAAAACCTTCAGGTCAAGGGACAGCTTCTCCTGAAAGTAAGTCCGGATATCTTTAATGACCTTTTGCTTGGCTGTGGCCGTAAAGCAGGAGACCGGGATGTCTTCACTTAAGCCCTTCTTTTGCTTCCGGCCAGGACAGTGCAAATTCGCAAACGTTTGCGAATTTGGGGTATTCCCAGGCGGTAATCCTGCTGGGGATTCCGGAGGATGAGCGGGAAAAATTCATGGCCGAGAACGATGTGGAGAACATGTCGGCCCGGGAGCTCAAACAGGCGGTCAAGGAAAGAGATCAGGCCCTCAGTGAGAGCGCGGATCTGCAAAAAGCCCTGGACGCCCAGAACGGAGTCATCACGGAGATAACCGCCGAGCGGGACAGTCTGAAGAAAAAGGCCGCAGGCTTCCAGGAAGCCCTCAAAAACAATCAGTCCACCATAAAAAACCTTCAGCAGCAAGTGACCGCAGCCAGAAACACCGGCGCCTCCGAAGAAAAAATCGCGGCCCTGGAGAAGAATCTTAAAGCCGCCCGAGCCCTGGTGACAGCCAACAAGGTGGCTTTTCAGTTGGAAAGCGTGAGTAATGGATTCGAGGTGCTGCTGACAGAACTCACTAAGTTGGCCGCAGCAGATCCGGAAACCCATGAGAAATACAAGCGTGCGGTCGGTGAGTTTGTCGGGAAGGTCACGGAAAAGCTATGATGGAGCAGGCCGTACAATAAAAGCAGAAGCCCGGGTAGCTTTTTGGCAGCCCGGGTTTCTGCTTCAGGATATTTATGGATTGCTTCACACTTTACTGTATGCCCTTGTCCGGGAATGTGTGACAAAGCTGGATAGGTTTATTGAATAGTAGGCTCAAACTAAATTTTACTACTGCAGGCGGAAAGATACTCACTCTGTTGATTCCAATTCTCGGGAGGATCTGAGCCAGGCTGAACTACCGACTAAGGTTTCTTGGCCGGCTGTCCATCCCCTTTTCCTTATTCAGCATCACGGTTTTCATCTTGAATGGCTATGACTTTGAGCCCAGGGAACTGCCCTCCATTCACGAATCCTGCTTCCCCTTCCTGCTGCACTTTTAAAAGGATATCCATGGCATCGGCAACTTTAGCCTCAAGTTGAAATACATCTTTTTATAATCCGGCATTATATATACCCCTATCTCAAGCAGCGGCAAGTCTTCAGGTCATGGTCCGGTCCTGCCGTCTGCTTTGAATATCAGGTTCCGCCAACAAATCAAACAAACTCATCTGCTGATTTGAGGAGGGCATTGGCGGGTAGAAAACGCCGATAATAATAAACGGGTTAGGAGCGACATTGTGGAACTGCTTTGTAGTGCCTAGAAAGAAGTACAAATCACGTTTTAAGAACATGTCAAGATACTTCTCCTTGACCTTTGCAGTTGCTACGGCTTCATCATTGCCCGCTCTACATAAGCAACGCCTGTACAGCATGCCGATTTCCCAGTCCTCAACCATCATCTTGGATTGCTTGCCTGAATCGTCTTCGAACCGATACGAGAACTTGTATGGTACTTTCTGCACAACCCTGAACTCTTCCTCGATTTCCTCAATAGTCTTGAACAAATTCAGTTGCTGAGACTGACTTTGAAGGCTCGCCAGTTTTTTCTGGTCCCAGTCCCTATCGTCCGCCTCAATCACAAAGTCGAGTATCTTAGTTGGCTTGAATACAGCAAGGGATGTTCTGGAAGGGGACTTTGCCTCATTAATCAACGTCTGCAAATTAGTGTAAATTTGCTTGTTCTTGAAAATAATCCTGCGCCGCTCATCCCAGTTTGCCTTTTTGGTTTTTGGCTCGACAACCATGGTTGATATGTCGGGGCGGTAGGATTCAGAGCGAAAATCTGAAGTGCTGCGCTCTGCATTAACCTCTACCCAAGTGTACTTTGGGTATTTCTGGTCGTCGTTCAGCAACCTGAAAGGCATGGGGTAAAGGCGAATCCAAGAGCCATCCTCAAGAACTCCAGCGGTACATACCAACTCCGAGTATTTTTCGGAGATGGTCGGGTATGTTTTGACCAAGATGTAAATGCGCTTCTTTTCAAGCATCATAGGTCTTGGCTCCTTACTTGGTATGTTTTAGCTATATAGTCCCTGATAATGTGCCGATGGCACATTTCCGGCTCGCGTTCAAAGCACATCAGGGCAATGCGAGTGTTTGTACGCAACAACGTATAGACTTCTTCAAGAAACACACTTCGGCGTGGGAGAGTTTTAGCGTAATCCTCAAACAAACACTGGAAGTCCTCCGCCGTTTCAAGCGAGCTACGCTTATCGGACTCAATGCCGAGGTCGGGAATATGAACATATCTTATTCCGACTGTCTGCGTGATGTGTTCGAGTTTCTTTTTAGAAAAGCCAAACTTGCGGCTAAAGGGGTTCTTACGAACATCGCACAATAATCGAACGTCATTCTGGATTAAGGTGTTGCTGAATGCCTCAATACTCTTGCCCTCATAGCCTATCGTAAACAAGACCTGTCCAGTCTTGGCATAGGTTTGCTTACCGTTATTGAACCGCTCCAGTTCCTCACCGCGAAAGAGCTTTTTTGTGATTTCGCTGTTTATCGCATAATACGGGTACTCACGGTATGCTCTACGGATAAGGGCATTGCCTCTCTCTGGTGCAATTCGAAAAGAAGCTCCTTTCGGAAAGTCACCGACGGCTTTAATCCTGGTACTGTCTTGTAGATATTCAATCGTCACGAATCCATCCCGCTGAAGGATATCCAAATCCTCTTTCAACTGAAACGAATACGAGCCAAACTTATACGGGACGAACTCGTAAAAACCCGAACCCTCAGTCATCGTGTGGAGAAACACCAATTTCTGCAAATCGGTAGCTGTCACACCGTCATTAAGTTGGTGGAGGAACGCCAATAGAAAGCGTTGGCGCTTATATGTGGGCCGATTGCCTATCTCGCTCATTTTTCACCTCCTTCTTTTATTTATCGTCTCCTGGTTCGAATACTACTGGTCACTGCATCCATTTCAGTACTGCCGTGATATTTCTCCATTTTGGGGCAAGTTTCTGACCAAGGCCCAAACAAGAACGTATGTTCTATTGACATTTTACATCAAGGACGCTCCTTTGACAATAAATAAACACCGAAATGTTTGGTTACTTAGCAATCCCCTATTCTTATTCAGAATCACCATTTTCATCTTGAATGGCTATGACTTTGAGCCCAGGAAGCTGCTCTCCATCGACGAATTCCGCTTCCCCTTCCTGCTGTGCTTTTAAAAGGATATCCATGGCATCGGCAACTTTGGCCGCAAGTTGGAAATACATCTTTTTATAATCCGGCATTATGATCTATACCCCCTATCTCAAGCAGCGGCAAGGCTTCAGGTCATGGTCCGGTCCTGCCGTCTGCTTTTATAGGGGAAATTAAAAAGCGCATGCGAGGTTTTTTTCACCCTACACATGCGCCTTGCTTCGTTATTTGCTGAATCCTAAACACCTAACCCCCATCAACCGGAAGCAAACCGGCTGTGAACAGAGAAACGGTCCGCATCATGGGCATACGAACAATCCTTTCCATGTCCGGGGTCAGGAATAGGCTGAATATCTTGCTGCGTGAAGCCGCACAGTCTACTCCTTGCCGATGTCCTATTATACTCACTTCACCTGCAACACAGGCACCTTGCTTGTGCATAAACGGGCAGCAATGTATAATAAGAATGTCGTCGTGGACAGCTGGACTGTTACGTGTAGGTGCTGACTCACCTGCTCGTGCCTGGAAGTGCTCCAACACTTTCAGGTCACGGCGACTTTTTAATTTCCACCTATTTCTAATTATAGCTTTTTTGACGGGGATTGCAAGGCATGGGCAAGGGCTAAAGGAAAAAAACCGTCTTGTCCGCTTCGGGCATCGACATATTTCATATTGACAGGACTATGATTGATCCACTGATGATGCTTCCTTTAGGCTTTGTCGGCGTGGTCTGTAACTTGAGATCCAAGGCATTGAGCGGCCTAACCGGCATAAAGACTCCTAAGAAAGGCAGGCGCAACAGAACTGCCTGGACTTTATCATAGAGACAAAGAATTTGGTTGATTATTCCACAAGGGTTATGTTACGATATCCATATCATTCAGTGAAGGAGGTGTGGTAGGATGTATCGCGATTTTGCAATGCTCCGTCTGGAACAGTTGCCCATAGCAATCTTTGGAATTATGTATGCGGTTTCATTGAATGGGATAGCTATGCCCATTTTTAAGCAACTGAGTACGGATCAACAAAATTGCGAAATGACACACCTACCATAACCGCAAGACTATTTGCAGCTACGACCGTAGGGACATTTCCCTACGGTTTTTTTATGCTTAAATCGGTATGATGCGTGTCATTTCCCTGAGGGAGAATGAACATCATGATTGATTTTCGACACATCAAACTATCCTTTGGCACCCATGAAGTGCTTACCAACGTCTCCTTTAACATTCAGCAAGGAGAGCGAGTCGGTCTGATTGGCCGTAATGGAACAGGAAAGTCCACCCTTTTAAAATTAATAACCGGAACCCTTCAGCCTGAACAAGGGCAAATCGCCCTGCGCAAAAATACCAGGATGGGTTTCTTAGCTCAGACCCCTGAATATGACGATATCATGAGCGTCTATGAAGCATTGGAACAGTGCTTTCAGGAAGTAAAGAATTGGCAGCGGCAACTGGAAGAATTAGAGCAAAAAATGTCCGACCCTATGAACGCCGGGAATCATACACTGAGTCAACTGATGCTGGACTATGGCCGACTTCAGGAAAAGTTCGCAGAGGCAGGCGGATACCAAATCGCCTCCCGCATCGACGGGGTTGCCAGCGGACTGGGGATCACGGCGGATGACTATCCCCGGCCCTTTTCCTCTTTATCCGGCGGAGAAAAAACCAAGGTGGGTTTGGCCGCCTTACTCTTGACCCAACCTGACCTTTTACTGCTGGACGAACCCACCAATCACCTGGATATGTCCTCCATCGAGTGGCTGGAGAGCTTTTTAAATAACTACAGGGGCACCGTCATCGTGGTTTCTCATGACCGTTACTTTTTAGATCGGGTGATCACTAAAATCATTGAACTGGAAAACGGGGAAGCCGTAACCTACCAAACGAACTATAGCGGCTATCAGAAAGAAAAAGAGAGCCGCCTGCTCTCAGAGTTTGCAAATTATCAGGAACAACAGAAAAAGATTAAAAAGATGCAAGAATCCATCAAACAATTGATCGAGTGGGGCAACCGCTCCAACCCACCGAATCCCGGTTTTCACCGCCGCGCCGCCTCCATGCAAAAGGCCTTGGACCGGATGATTAAGTTAAAGCGGCCGATCCTGGAACGGAAAAAAATCGACCTGCAGCTTGAACAAAGCGACCGTTCGGGAAAGCAAGTGATTTCCCTAGAGGGAATCAGCAAATCCTATGCTAACCGCTCCCTTTTCAGCCAAGTCCATGCCCAGCTGTTGTACGGCGAACGGATCGTCCTGATCGGCAAAAACGGCTGCGGGAAAAGTACGCTCCTGAAATTGATCCTAGATCAGGAGAACCCGGATCACGGTGAGATACGCCACGGCTCACGAGTTGACATCGGCTATCTCTCCCAGAACAGCGCACCCCTCAAATCCGACCAAACCGTCCTGCAATATTTCCGGGCCGAACTGGCTATGGAAGAAGGTGAAGCCAGAAAACAGTTAGCTAAATTTCTCTTCTACGGTGCCGACGTTTTCCAGATGATCGGCAGTTTGTCCGGCGGAGAATGGAGCCGGCTGCAACTGGCCTTGCTCATGGAGCAAAAGCCCAATCTGTTGTTGCTGGATGAGCCTACCAATCACCTGGATATTGATTCCCGTGAAGCGCTGGAAGAAGCCTTGAAGGAGTTTCCCGGCACGCTGCTGGCCGTCTCTCACGACCGGTATTTTATCAATCGTTTGGCTCACAAGGTTTGGGTGCTTGACCAAGGGGAAGTTACGGCGTACTTGGGCAATTATAATGACTATCTGGAAAGAAAGGCCGCACAGGTTACTAAGGTCGGAGGTAAAACAAACAGTCCAGCCATCCTTGCCAATAAACGGGATCAGCCGGTTAAAACCGCTGTCGCTAAGGCAGCTGATCCGGGTCAGGCAGCTGCTCAACTTGAACAGGAAATCACTACACTGGAGCAACAAATGCTTGATCTTGAGGCGCAAATGTCTGACCCGGCCGTTTCTTTTGATGCAGTGAGCCTTGCTGCGTTGCAGCAGGAACGGGAGGCTATGGGAGGCCGGCTTGATTTGTTGTATGACCGGTGGGTTAGGTTAGCTGACAGGTCCTAGAGAATGGGGTTCCCTGACAAAAGAATGCTTTAGTCGGGGAACCTGGAACTTGCCAGGGCTTCGCCCTCCGGCTTCTTGGCTTACAAGGTTTTTTTCGCGGGAGAGTGATGCTACCCAGCGTCACTCTTTGTTGTTATGAGGCACTTCATCATGATCACTCTCCCGGATAAACCAAGCGCTTTACGCCGTAGGCTTACCCAGGTTCGGATTACAGTCTAAGGCCCATACGTTCACGCATATTGACATCATTGTCCAGCATGATCTCATAAGAGATGTATTTCTCGAACTGGGTGTTCTGCTCCTGTTTTTCCCCGATTCGTCAACATAAGACAACCCCTGTACCGGGGATGGAATATGCACTACGAGCTGTGCCTTTCGCGGTTCTTGTTATATGGTAACCGGGTACGCTCCAGCTGTAACCGATTCCGGACTTGCTAAGATTAATCTTGAAACCACCGCCAAGATTGATACTCTTTCTCATTCTGAATCCCATAGATAAATCTTCTCTATTTCTCTACTATGACAACCGAAATATCGTCCTTTGAACCAGCTTCCAGCGCTGCTTGAACAATATTATTGCAGGTTGTGACTCCCAACGCTTCTGATGTCAGCAAACGCTCCAAATCATCTATTCCAATGTAATCATGCACGCCATCAGAGGTCAGCAACATGGTATTGAAATCTTGTATCTCTGATATGACGAGTCTATCAAGCAAAGAGGCTTTACCTCCGCCAAAGCAGTTGGTAATCTCATTACGGTTGCTGTGATCAGCTTCATCAATTCTTCCCATTTTCAGTAAACGATTATGGACAGTATGGTCTGAGGTCAATTGTTTAAGATACTTGCCCTGCAGGACATACGCTCTTGTGTTTCCAATATGAAGAAGGTTCTGTTGTCCATCTGCAAATACTACGCCTGTTAAGGTTGTTGCGGCGACTGGAAGCCCATTCGCGCTACCTGCAGAAATAAGAGCAGTATTAATCTCCAGCAGCAACTGTTGTAAATCTTGGGGGTTGGATAGTGCCACATTGTTTTTCATATGGTCAGCAACAAAGGTTGATGCGAAGTGACCACCTGCATTCCCTCCGACGCCATCTGCGACGCATATTACTCCAGTTGTAGGTGCCATGAATTCAACCTCAGCCTCATCGTCACAAACAAGCGAATCTCCGACAAGGACAGCATCTTCGCACTGCTCTTTACCAACTCCGCATTTTACCGCAACATATACTGTCATAGGCTACCCCTCGTGCAATCAAGCAAAAACGGCATATTCTTTGCGTCGATTGAGTTAATAGTAATTTGTTCATCGCCCTTAATTGCATTGTCAAAGAGATAGCGAGACAGCGGGTTGATTAGTAAGCTCTCCACGATATTACCAATCCCCCTTGCACCATTTGAGAGATTGCTTAATGACTTTTCAAGCAGCGTAGCACGAGCCTCTTCGCCAATTGTCAACTCAATCCGTTTTTCGCTTGAAAGGTTGCCAATAATCTTCTTTATTTGTGCATTAAGGATAGTCTCAGCTATTTCTGGACGAATAAAGTCAAACACAACGATATTTTCGCCGATACGGTTGAGAATTTCGGGGCGACCAAGTTCTAATTTGAAATAGTTTTCAATCGCTTGGCGCACTTTCGTTTGTACTTCACTGTACTCCATTTTTTCGGTAACATTTGCCTCACGAATGCCCATGTCATTGCGCGTGAAAATGCCCAGATTGCTCGTAAAGATAATGATGCACTCAGAAAAGTACACTGTGTTGCCTTGTCCGTCAGTCATACGTCCATCTTCGAGTATTTGAAGGAACTTATCAAAGATAGACGGATGCGCCTTTTCAATTTCATCGAACAATAGTATTGAGAACGGGTTCTCTTTTACGGCATTAGTCAACTGGCCGCCCGCTTCGTAACCCACATATCCCGGAGGCGCTCCGAGCAGTTTTTGGTCACTATGGCTTTGACCATATTCACTCATGTCAAAACGAATACAGCAACTCTCGTCACCAAACAATTTTTCCGCGAGAGTTTTTGCGGTTTCAGTTTTACCAGTACCCGTGGGGCCAGCAAAAAACAGTATTCCTTTAGGCTTGGTGTGAGAAGACTGCTGCAACCCTGACATACCCGTAACAGCGCGCTTAACAATATCAAGCGTCTTAACTATCGCGTAGTCTTGACCTTTGATTCTCTTCTTAAAGTCATCATAAGCCGTTGCAAGTTCGTTCTCGTCGAGTTTGTCCCACGGGTTTTCTCTAATGCCATACTTGTATAAGTCAATGACCGATGGCATCTGACGAATGCTGATACGCTCATTTTTACAGAGCCGGCGCAAGCCATTAATCTCGGTGAAGCAAAAGCCCTCGGTTAACCCCACGAATTTGTCTTGCACTTTGTCAAGTTCTTCAGAGTGTTCGTTGTAATATCCAATATCCGATTCATAAACATCTGAAGCGAAGAAACTGGGAAAGTTTTCGCCTTTTACGAGTAATTCACGCTCCTCACGGGACGGAACTCCTAACAATATCGTCTTAACATTCGGATTGTCGTGGTAGAACCATACAGGGATGTCATTGAGTTTATTAACTATCATTATAACGATGTTCTTTAGTATTCCGCTTTCAGTACGGACATCTTTACCCTCAAGTGAAGCAAGAAGAAGGTTCGTAAAGCTATCCAGCTCAGCTTGCGCCAAATTGTCCGGCGACGTAATATAACGCGAAGCAAGCGTCATGATTATTGCCGTTGCACTCGTATTTTGGCTTACAGCCTTGCGAACGATTGACGCAGCGGAATTGCTTTTTCCACCAAACTCAGCACGAACATACTTCCCGTCGAGTTTTGTTTCAGTAAAATTGGCGAAAGCTTCGATATTGCCATCCTCACAAGAATTATTGAAGCCTTGCAAACTGTCGAAGAAGGCAACGGTCTGATAACCCATATCCTTAAAGTAGTAATGCAAATATTCGGGCAAGCGTAGAATACTCCCTTTGGAAATTCCACCTTCTACCGGATATTGATAAACATCGAGAATGTTTCCCTCAACAATAATCAGAGGCTTAATTTTGCTGAAGATGCCCAGTTCGCGGTGCCATTTCGGAATGTAATCAGCCATTTTCGTTCCCTCCTAATTAAGCCCTTTAAGCATTTCCATCATCTTCGATGCCCTGTCACGAGCATATTCGTAGTTAGATATTACTTCTATAATTTTTTCATGAGTGCGAATAGGCATATGGTAACTTCGCAAACAAACACCTTCAGAAAACCCGATTCGAATGGTCATGTTCATACTACCAGCCGTTTCAAATTTTCCTCCAGACGGAACTGTTTCTTTTAACTTTTGGTATTTTTTAAAATTCTCCACCCATGCATCCATGTATTTATCGATTTCCCTGCCATCAAGTGTTACAAATGTACCATTATAACGCAGGTCTGGCCCCGAAAAGTAGTAGCGGATATTCCAGCTCGTTGATGATACAATCAGTTCACCACCAGTTTTAAGTTTTTCAGTATATGTACCTGCCATTTTTCAGACCTCCCCATTATCCATTAGGTGTGTCGATAGTGACTTTAAAAAATCTCGGTGATGTATTCCAACTGAGACCACACCGTCAGAGGTTGTAAAGTTCTGAATCTGGTTATGCGCGGTCTCAAGATAGTTTTCATAATCATCCTTGTGCTGACTGTTCAGAATAATGATATTCTGATTCCTTGAACCTCTGAGGATAATGTTGGTATTCAATTCCTCAACATACTGACCATCTATCAGTACAGCGATAGAACTCAGAATGGAACTCAGAATGTTATCAATGCGCTTAGAGCCTTGCTCTTTCAACTCCTCATATTTATATCCTGTATAAATGAGTATATCTGTGCTAACTGTTTCGAGGTACTGCATTAGCTCAGCGAGTTCTTCAGGTTGTGCCAATGGTTCTCCTCCTGAAATGGTGAACCCGTCAACCTTGTGGGCAGAAACAATCCCATCAATTACTTCTCGTAACCCCTTGATGGTGATTTCATATTCTTGGCGTTGCTCCCATAAATCAGGATTAATACACCCCGGACATCTCCGAGGACATCCGCAAACCCAAATCCCGATTCGGTTTCCCGGCCCCAGAACTTTCACTGGATACAAGATTCTTGCGACATTCATACCAACACCTCTATTACGAAATACGCCGCTTGTGATTGCCTTTCGCAATTAATGAGTTTGCCTCCAAGCCCTACCTCATCTCCGCTTTTTAACCGAGTAGGAGCGTCGCTGGGGATAGGCGTGTTGTTCACAAAAGTGAGATTTGTGCTGCTGAGGTTCTCAATATAAATTTCACCATTAGCTATAGTTAGTTTTGCGTGCCTGCGGCTTACATAGATCTTTGCTTTGAGATAATCACTCATTTCGCTTTCACGACCAACTACTGTGATAGGTTTTTCTATTGTGAAAGAAAAACTGCCGTCAACAGTGCGCAAAACTGCTGTCGTTGTAGGTATCACACCCGCCGTTTTGCTTTCTGTTGCTCTGACATCGGATATATCTTCTCCACATGCAGAACACTTCCGTGCTTGTGGAGGATTCTCTGCTCCGCAATCACAAACTTTTACGAGGCTACTAATATCACTGGTTGCAGCGCTACTTTGAGTAGAGTCATTTTGTGCGGCAAGGATTGCATCGTCAACCACCTTGACGCCAGTAAGGTCTGTTTCGCATTTTTTGCATTCTAACAACGCTGGAGGATTGTGTTCGCCGCAAGCAGGGCATACTTTGAATTTATTAAGAGCCATCAGTTATCCTCCTTTTGCATGGTACGTTTCGCCGTTGCTTTCGAACGCTTTTCAGAGACCGTCATCTCTCTGGCTGGTGTCTTCGCACTAATGGTATAATCAGAAACATTGATTATTGTTGCATACTCGGCTGAAGGAGGTGCCATTGAAACACGCGACTTTATCATTACACCCTTTGCCTTGAGGCGTTCTTCAAAATCTTTAAAATCCGAGCAAAAGGACTCCATACCCTCCTGCAACACATCTGCTTCTTCCGCAGTTGGAATTCGATCTGTTCTGTCTATGCCTCCGAGTTCCATTGCAATCTGTCCTTCAGAATCATATGTGACATTGATTGCCGTTCCGTTCCCATATGAAAAGAGTTCATTTCTGAATCTTTTGCCGCTTCTTTTAACGACCGAGCGGTCGCCAATAATATCATAGCCCATTTCAGACATTACTTCGTTCACACAATCACTGATGTATTCCTGCTCTGTTTGCATGACAATCCTCTTTTCCAGAGCGGCAACCTTGTTTTTAAGTTGCTCAAGGCTGCCACTGGCTGGCAAAAGTTCTTCGGATTGAATACCAGCAACAGAACATAGTGTGAGATAGCGTGTCTGCAGTTCATCGTATTCACTTTTTTCTTCCAGCGCTTTTATACGGGCAGCCTCAATGCGATTAACTAGCGGTTGTATAGTTACCGCTTGGAAGGTGCTTAGCTGCTCTTGTGTAGTAATTCTTGATAAAACGGCAGAAGAAGAAACAACTTCGCCTTTGAGTTCTACCGGACAAGTCTCATCTATTGCAAGCACACGCAGCTGCTCTTCAATTTTCAATTTTTCGGTTTCAAATTTCTCATTTTCTGGCTCGACAGGTAAAACAAAAAACGAGTGTACTCCAGCAATATCATCAGCTATTGCATTTTCAACGTCGGCCACGCCCTGCTTAGCCTTTTCTTCCATAGGTTTTAGTGCAGTTTCAATTCTCTTCTGCCTTGCAACTACGCTGTTTCGTAAAGCCCGTAGTTTTGCAAGGGTATCTTTTCGCTTCGCCAACTCAGCTTCCGTAAGCGTGATTTTGTCAACTTGAAGAACCGGGGTGCTTGATAACTCTGTCATGAATGACTGGCAATCTTGCGGGAGCCTATTTTGCAAGTCGCTTAATAATGCAATTTCATCAGAGCAGTCACTCGTTCGCTGATTAACGAGGTCAAAAGTCGAGAGTAACGTCTGTATTTGACCGTTTAAGCCATTCTGATAAACGACGGCTTTCTTGATTTCCTCGCAGCAAACAAGGCTCTGCTGTAGGCAGTTCAGCTGAGCGCGGAGGTTCTGCCGTTGTTGCGCGGACATTTCATATACTGATACTTTGGGACCGCTCATGTCACTACCTCGTTCCTTTCCGTTATTCGTGCATAAGAGTGCGCCAGTTTTCCAACTCTTTTTTCTTGCCAATTGTTATTAGCCACATCTCAAGCTGAATATCGAGATTTCCATCATAGTCAACCAACTTGTGGCATAGTCTCTCGAATGCTTCAAAAGACTCTTCGAGCCGTTCCCTCATATATCCGGCGAGTTCCCCAACAGTCCGAAACTGTTGTCCTTCAAGGTTCAGCAGCCTCTGCCCTGATAAAGTGTAAGCCATTAGGAAGAAGGTTTTAATCAAATTGGTATGTTCTATCTTTTCAAGCTGATAAGATTCCTCAATGGCTGCTGCAGCCTTTTTTAAAAGTTCATTTTTAGGGGCAGCAAGGGCGACATACTCAGTCAACAGTTTTTCAGACAATACTGTTTCATAATATTTTTCCTGAGATTTGTCCTTTTTCCACAGAAGGTCAAGCAAATCACGCCCCAGAGCAGGAAGGCTTTCAAAGATTCGCCCTTTCCAATAGAAACCTTTGAGACTCGGATTCAACTTGTAAAGAAGCTTCCAAAAGATAATATCGTCTTTACCATTCGTTTTGCTTGCCTCTTCTTCAGCCACCAAGCATTGCTTAGCTATTTCTTGATTGAAGATTCGAAAATGAGCTGATACAAGCCCTCTAAAGAGGTGCTTTTTACCTTCCTCCCAGTTCTTTGCAAAGGCTTCCACAAGGATGCGCGGGTCAGTTATTGATTCGTTCATGAATTGATATGGCGGCATAGTGCCTTTCCCAACATTCCCGACGCCTTCACCGGGTATGACAAGGCTTTCACCAGCCAACCATTTTTTTACCTCAGAATACGTCCAACGGCGGTTCGGGTTGTTTTTATTGTTTCGTGAAGTAATATCGTAGTAGGTTAATGCCGAAATGAAATCAGAAAGCAGTGTCGGCATACTGTCAGGGAAAGGTATTCTCTGAACAGAAACATACTGGCCGATTTCCTCTGCGCTCATATTGGCATAAGGAGCATATCCAGTGAACAACTCAAACAAGGTTATCCCGAAAGAGTAGTAGTCAGATTCTTCAAGGAAAAGATTCTTGAAGGTCTCAGGGGCAGAATATTCTGGTGTCATACCCGTCTTTGTTACCACAACGGAGCCAGTATCGCTCATAACCGAACTTATCCCAAAATCGATTATGGCAACACTTTTTCCATCGTCAGCCATCATGATGTTAGATGGTTTTAAGTCCTTATGTATAATACCCGCCTGATGTAGCACCCTCAAGCCTTCATTGATATTGGGAATCACCATCCGAACTAATTCATCGTAGGAGCAGGTTTGCCCTTGAAGACTGCCGTTCTTATAGTAGTGCAAAATTTCGACAGGCAAACTATTGTGCGTCGAAGACTCGAAAAGCCTTGCCACATACGGCGAGTTTATTTGCACCAGTCTCTTTACGACATCTTGCTTTATTGCCGCTTGGCGCTTATAAAGTTTGGCAACATACTTATCGTTTCTGTACGAACAGAGATATAAATCTGCTTCGCCGGAAGCAACTTCCAGACGTCGCTCAACGGTGTATTTTCCGCAAAGGACTGTCCCAGCGTCTAATAAACCATTGGTGGAAGACACGCTATCGATGCGTTGCTCATACTGAGCGACGATTTCACTATTAATAGCAGTCTTCGGTGTTTCTTGAAGTGCTGAATTGATAACAGTTCTATTATCCACGGTTGTCACCTCCAATTACCCGTACTTTTCCGTCAACAAATTTTACACGACCTCGCTTGATTAGCCGTTCGAGCGCACTGTTCATACAAGCCATCATCCGCTCGCCCTTCCTTGCGTATCCTAATGCTTTTGCTGTGGCATCAATCAAGCCGTCAGAAGTTAGCCCTATTGCCTGCTCAGCGATAGTAAACATTGCAATCCCTATTTCGTCAAGAGAGATGAAGTTAATTTGCCTTGGCGAATACCCATCAGCAGGAATCCTTGCTTTCAAACCTTGGAAACCCGCCAATGTCACAAAACCATCTTTGTCTTTAACGACAAGACTTTTGAGTTTACTTCCTTTCAGGACGCGTTCGACTGCGTTACGCACAGGGGCTGTTGCTTTTTGATTCCCGAATGCGCCCGCCATGCGTTGGTACAGCAAATCAATATAGATTGGCTGCTCGATATCAACGATGTATTTAATTTCTTCAACGACCCTGTCATCACCGAAATATTGCATAATCCTCGGAGTTTCATGCCACACAGCCTCTGTGTATTCGGTGAAACCATACGGATTGCTTGGGTTAGTGTCAATAGAAGTAATCAGCGAAGATGTATCAGTTGCACTTCCTTCATCAATAACTTCAGCGAATGATTCGGTCTGAGTCTGTGTGCTTGTTTGTTCTGGCACTTCCGCTTTCTTCACCTGTTTATATTCTTTGATTGCGGTGTCAATAAAGGTCAATAATTTCTGACCTTCTATATCCTGTCGTGCTATCCACTCAGGCGACCAAACTCGGTATATTCGCCATCCCATCGCCTCAAGAACTGATTTCCGCAAATGGTCACGGTCTCTGGCATTCTTGGCTGCGGCATAGGAGAGACCGTCACATTCAATTCCTGCGACAAAGCAATCATCGTTGTTGGGGTGTAAGATAGCAATGTCAATCTTATAACCTGAACAGCCTACATATTTTTTGATTCTGTATCCGTGGCTAATGAGGAACTCGGCTACCACGTCTAAGAATACATCTTTTTCGGATTCACTTAGCCCGGTTCGCAATGACGATGAACCGTTCATAGCGAACTCGATGTATTGACGTAGCATCTTTACGCCTTCTGATTCTGTACGGCTCAAATCGATATCAGAGTGCAATATTGAACTGACCAATTTGACATTGCACTTGGCTCTCGTAATAGCAACATTCAATCGCCGCTCCCCACCCTTTTGCCCAAGGGGGCCGAAACGCAAAGCCATAGACCGATTATTGTCACGCTGCTCTTTTGTCTTGGCGTAGCTAACGCTGAAAATAATAGTGTCGCGTTCGTCACCTTGAACATTCTCAAGGTTCTTCACAAAGAACTCATCTTCTTTATCCTCTGTGAAGAAACTCTCGTATTCAGGATGTTGTTCTCTGAATTTCTGAATTTCCAGAGCAATTGTTTTTTGCTGGCTCTCGCTAAAAGCGATGATGCCGAGAGAGCGGTTTGGCGTTTTGTCAATGTGCTGTCTGACAAGCTCAACGCATCGACGGGCTTCAGCGGTATTTCTACCCTTGCCCTCATACACTCCATTCTCCACGAATACAAACTCCACGCCCGTGTCAGCACCATTGTTCACACTGCTCGGAAATGTGACAAGTTCGTTTTTATAGATTTCCTGATTTGAAAAGGCAATCAGGTTCTCGTGCTTACTGCGATAATGCCAAAGCAAGGTTTTATTGGGAAGAACGCTGGTAGTTTCCTCAAGGATTGAATCATATATTTCAGTTCCAACGGCTTCGTCGTCTTCCTCATTAAAATCATCATCGTCATTGCTTGTGCTCGTCGCAAAGAAGTTCGTCGGCGGTAGCTGCTTACTATCACCGGCAATGATAACTTGCTTACCCCTAAAGATTGAGCCAACAGCATCTTGCGGAAATATCTGTGAGGCTTCGTCAAAAATGACCATATCAAATTCATATGATTCAGCCTCTAAGAAATAAGCCACTGATAGCGGAGACATCATCATGCATGGCTTAAGCTTGAGCAACAAGTTAGGAATTGACTTGAATAACTTACGCAGAGGCATTATTTTACGCTTCTTACCGATTTCTCTTTGCAATATGCTTAATTCATCATTAGCGGATAGCACTCTATTTGTGTCGGGAATTCCGCTGATGACATTTTGTCTGATACGTTCCTGCGCTATTAGCAACTGACGCTCATCAAGAGAGACGAACCTCCTGATTTTCTCGTCATGGCTATGACGCCGGAATTGCTCGACCATCTTCTTGGAACCTATTACCGATTGCACCCACAGAGTAAAGAAACCACGTTTGAAAATGCCAATAACATTCTCAAGGGTATTGTCGTTTTGTTCTACTTTTTCTGTAAAGTCGTTTAGTCCGAGTTCGTTACAGTAATTCCGCGTTTCGACACAAGAAATCCATTTGTCCAGAATCATTATGTTATCGAGACAATCAAGAACTCTATCCGCAACTACACGAATCTTTACGTTATCGAAGTCGACACCCGATTCGAACAGATTCTTAAATGCGACGTAACCATTTTCACATTCAGCAACATGATACTGCAAATCCGCCTTTGCTGCAGAGATATTAGCTCTGACATCTGCATTTTCACAGAATTGAGATATGAAGCTTTCGGTCATTTGGCTTGATTCGTCCATTGCAAACAAAGCTGACACTGACTCCAAATCTGATATTATTGAATCCCAGTCAGTTTCCAATCCTGCTATGCGGCTACCAAAAAACTCTTTGTAACCGGAATAAGTCTTTTCAAGCGCAATGCGTGTTTCGTACACTTTGCGCGCTTCAGACACCTTCTCAATCAAGCTGCTATTTGGGATTTCTTGAACAGCATGAGCGGACATCTCGGCAATCAGACCGATAAGCTTGCTGCTTTGCTCATGCAACAGAGTGAAACTGGGTAGCAGTTGTTCCTTAATCCCTTGACCAGAATAGTCTAGAATTACTTTAGAAATATCTGTATACACAACCTCAAGCGTCTCTTTGCTCAGTACAGACAACACATTTGATAATTTGGAATAATCTTTTTCGTGAGCCGCTTTATCGCATAGCATACCTACTACACTTTCGGGAAGTGGTGTTTGACCAAATGCAGAGCGAATTTGTTCTGCAAATGATATTCCTTCATTTATCGCATTCCAGTTCGTTGATTCTCCAGAATAGAGATGGTCGAAGTTTGTTGCTAGCATACTTTGATTTGCCGCAAGCCATTTTTCTTCCTCGCAAAGCTTAATAAATATGTTTAGGATTAAGCGAATATCAGTACCATCAAATGTTACTCCTAATTTGTTGGCTTCAGTTAGATTCGTAATGAGCACATCTAATAAACCAAGTTCAAATAGCGATAACTGGTTTTGTATAGTAAGCATTTCAATAAGCTCGTTACATACTTCTTCCATCCTGTTAAATTGCGGAAGCAAACTCTCTCTAATATCGCCACGGCAATTTGCAATAATCGTTGTAATACGTTCCTTAGCTATATTCGTGTTGCTTTCGCTCAGCGTTGGCAATAGCTTGGCAAGTTCAGAGAGGTCATCCGCGTGTAGCTGCTTATCACAAATAATCTCAATTACTTTTTCTGGAACAATTCCTTGAGTAAATAAGGCTTGCACGCCATCCGCATATGACAGACCTTTACCTATTGCTTCCCAATTGGATTTTTCGCCAATGAACAGTTCGCCAAAGCTCTCAGCAAGCGCCATTTGGCTTTCGGCGAACCACTTTTTCTCAGCGTTAATGTCTACGACGGTTTGGAGTAATTCCGTAATTTCGCCAATGCTAAATTTTACCCCAACTTTCTTTGACACACCACGTATCGTTTTAATATCTGTACGATAAGAGGACTTGAGAATCTTAAAGAATGAGGTGTATTCTGTCTTAAACCTATACAGCATAGCCTCAGCATCAATATCTAAAGCTTTATTATCCCAAAACTGTTGGGTAAGCCAGGCTTCCAGACTATTTAATCTTGTTGCGTGGGCAGAAGCCAACGGCAGCAACTGTTTCGCCTTATCAAAGGTTGTCTCGACAAACCATTGGCGGATAACCTTTTTGGAGTTAAGGAGTTCAGTTGCGTATTTGAACATAGTAGTAGTAGCATCGAAAGTGGTGTTGCTACTATCAACTAACGGAAAAACTTCAATGCTACGAGCAAATGCATCTAAAATTGAGTGTAATTCCTCAACTATTATATGTGCAACTTGTTTATGCTTCCGCACAGAATTCAGAATGGCATTATTATCCCACTTAGAAGCAATCTGTGTTTTTGCATCGTTCAGGGCACAAGTATGGATCTTTGC
This sequence comes from Desulfitobacterium elongatum, assembly GCF_055378975.1. NCBI lineage: Bacteria > Bacillati > Bacillota > Clostridia > Eubacteriales > Desulfitobacteriaceae > Desulfitobacterium > Desulfitobacterium elongatum. The sequence goes on from NZ_AP038772.1 coordinate 4,155,826, forward strand.
GGTGGGCAGTGCTAATTGGGCATTCTGTGTCCCACCATCTACAAACCACCCTCGTATCACTTTTGGAGAATTCGCAATCATGTGTAAGAGTTCAGCAAGAGAATCAATGTCATGTGGCGAGTCAGTCAATGCGACCGGAATAAGCGCAATGCCTTTATCGTATGCGGCACTAATAGCATTCAGTTGACAAATGACACCTGAGAAAAAGGGTTGAAAACTATCGGCTTTCTCCAGAATCTCGTTATCTATAATTTGCAATTGCTTGTCAATGCTCTTTATCTGCGCTACCGCTTGGCGGATATCATCTAACCAGGCAGATAGACTTTCAGCAAAGACAGATTCATTGAAATGAAGAAGCACATTATTAAGTGCATTTAAATACTCCTTCTTTTCTTGTTGCCGCATTTTCGACTTATCAAGTAGGACAGCACGCTCTGTGCTTTTGGCCAATTTATACGGAAATAGCGGTGTTTTCTCAATTACATCAAACAAAGCTATGGTACGCTTCGCACCCGCCCAAGAGCATGTTTCGTTTAAGCTGAATGAAGTTATGACCTCGGAAAAAGACTCGTCCAGCACGAGGAGAAATTCAGCTAAACCATCAGAATTTTGTACCAAATCATCCTTTAATCGCTGTGTAACCATCTTTACGATGGTGCCGTTCCACGGATTCTCAGAGAGCTTAACTCCAAGATGCTGAAGGGCTTTCGCATAATTCTCGGCACGATAGAGCATCGTGTTGTATGTGATCGACGAAATCGAAGCAGGAGATTCAATATCAAACTGGATGTAAGGTACATCCTGCAAACAACTCAATTCACCAAACACGTCATACAGACTCTTCTCCAAAGGAAGAATCTCTTCGTGTAATTCGTTGACATATTGATTTAATGCCTGCCTGTCCTGAAACAACTCTGTCAACTCAAACATAACGCTGTCTTTCATGCGCTTGCGAGGCAACTTGAGGTTTGCAGCAATGCTATCAAGAATCTCTTTTTTGTTCGCCTTGTGGCTATGTAACGCAAGGCAAAAATCGTCTAATCCCACCTCGGTGAGTCGTTTGTAAACGACCTGAAGAGCAGCCGCTTTTTCGGAAACGAAAAGAATCGTTTTGCCGTCCGCCAGTGCTTCGGCGATGATATTCGTAATAGTTTGGCTTTTGCCTGTACCCGGAGGTCCCTGCATAACGAAGCTGACCCCTGCTTTAGAGAGCAGTATAGCCTCCTGCTGACTGGAATCTGAATTTACAACCTGATAACATTCATTTGGCGAAACACGGTCAAAGTCCAACTCCGTCAATTCGCTCGGAATATTATTAGCAGCATTTGCGTCGCCAGTTATCGCTCGGATTACAGGATTTTTGAACATACGATCATAGTTGTTGTTGAGGTCATGATACATACTTATCTTGAGGAAGGACAGAAGTCCAAGGCTCACCTCACGAATCAATTTCCATCCATGTTGGTCAGCTAATTCCTCAATGGTCTGCATATATTGCTCAACGCTTTCTTCACCGTTGAGTTCAAACATTGGCAAATCTATGCCGTAACGCTCATTAAAGAGGTAATCAAGTGTTGGGTTGACTTCAATGTCATCATCATACCGCAACAGCGTATATGGTGCCTGTATAGATTCAAGTTTCAGAGAAACAGGCATCATAAGCACTGGTGACTTCAACCATTGGGCATTAGCGGAATTATTCTCTCTCCATTCAATGAACCCAAATGATAGATAGAGGATATTTGTGCCTTGTTCGTCTCTGGCAAGTTTAGACTTCGAGCGAAGGTTATTGAGAGCAATTCTCCTTTCAAATAGCGAACCCTCAGCCTTAATATCACCGACATGAACAGGGATTGGATACGACAATGTTTCCAAGAGGGACAGCATAGAAAAGGTTCTGAGGTCAGAATCCTTATCTATCGGGCGCTGAAAAGTCAGTTCTTCTTCCGAAACGGCGAGTCGGTTAAACAACTCCGTAAACTCCGGCTCCAGAATTTTCAGAGTAGCTCGTTTTGTCTCTCGATAGTTTATCATCTTGTTGCGCTTCGAAAGGTCAAGCAACTGTTTTTTCCAATGCTCTACCTTTCGTTTCAGAACGGCCTTGTTTGAGTGGCCGCTGTCAGGTACAGGTGTCGTTTTCGGGATCGAAACAGCATTTTGTATAGTTTGTCTCTCTATAGAATGCTGTGATGGCGGAACTGTATCATTGGCTACTTTTGTATTCGTTATTAATTGCACATCAGAACCATTGGACATTTTAGGCGGTACAGTTATTTGTTGGGTCGGTTGTGATTCTGCCGATGGCGCTTTCCTAATAATCGCCTTAGTACCTTCAATTGGATAAGGAACTTTATCGCGTGAATAAAGCTCTGCTGATATTACAATACCTGTTTTTTCAGCATTATTAAAACCAAGAGGAACAATAACCCTATCGTTAACTTTAATGGTCATATCATTCGAGATATAAATACGGTTTCGCTCGCTTCCGAAGAGTTTTATGCTACAAATCATTATCTTTTCTGACTTACGATTATCGGTTGTATCATACGCCGTTTTTATATCTGCGTTATAAGATTGCTCCCCTTGAGAAATATAGCGTGCATATGAACCTGAGTATTTGGCGCGCTCGGTAGAAGATGACGAAGCAAACGTAGTTCCGCATACTGGGCAAGTATGCGAACTGCAGAATTCAGCAATAGGCGAACTTTTGTACTCATCCTTCAAGATTTGACGGCTTATTCTGCCGCACTTAGGGCAAGCCGCAGTCACCACTTTTGAGCCATCTTTACTTGCCAAAAGTACCATAACTGACATATTGTAAACCTCCAGTTTTTCGGATTCTATCAAAATTAATCCTCATTACGTGTTGCACCTATCAGAAGTTCCTATGCGTTAGCCGCTGCTCCTGACCGTATCCTTCGTCGACTTCGGAAATCTTGAACTTCCAGTGCCGACCAACCTTATGCGCGCATATGTTTAGCAATTGTGAAAATTGGTAACCCGAGAGTTTGCTTCATTAAACGATCTCAACAAAGCAGGCTCTCTGAAAGCTCTTACATACGTTTAACTGACCTCAACCAAGACAGGTAATCCCAAAACCTATTACCCATTTTCATCCCTCACAAAATACATCAGTCAAGTCTCTATAATATCTGTCAATCCAACCGATCCATATTTGTTGGACAATATACCTATCTCGTCCGACAACTGCTTGGCATAAGCATAGGATTTTCGGAACAAATTACTTTTGTCATATAATTTACATGCCTCACATGAATCCCTTTTGTCTTTTGAACATGAAAGTAATTCCACGCTTTTCATTTAGATATTTCAGCCCCATTCTCATTCGAACTTTAACCTTCTCGTTTTATTCTTCACCATAGCCGATTATCTGGCTAAGAAAGTCCATCAGCAACGAATTTCAGATATTATTTCCTCTCAAAATAAAGCTCCGGCAGTACAATCCTAACTTCCTGCTCCGTCCCTTCCTTTAGCCAATACACAATAAACCGGATTCTCGCCGTCCCAGGGATATAGCCTCTCTGCGTAATCGCTTCCAGCTGGTTCTTAAACTTTTGCGAAAAGTTCAGCACCGGCTGCCCTGCAGAATTCCAGCAGCCTTCTCCGTCAAAGGTCAGCTCATCTCCGCTGGTCAGCTGCCCAATCCGCTGCTGATGCTGAGGGTAACGGAAAAAGTCCAGCCAGATATCCTTGAAGGTCAATTGCAGGGCCAAGAGGCGGGGCGGCAGGTGTTCCTCTGAATTCTCAATCTGCTCAAGACTCTCCGTCGTGATCATATTTAGATAGTTTCCGTTGTAGTGGATGGTCAAATTGCGCTTAGCCCGGGTCATCGCCACATACAACTGTCGTACCGCTTCCTCTGTTCCCGGGCTGAAGTTCTCCAGCATCAGGAAGACATTATCAAACTCTCTTCCTTTAGCTTTATGGATGGTTGAGACAAAGATCGTTTCGCTGTCTCCCCCCAGGAAATCTTCCAGCTTGGATTCCCAGATAAAAATCTCCAGATCTGATTTGTACTTGAGTTTGGGGTGAGCGGCCTCAAACTCTTTAATCAGGTTGACGCAGATCTCATAATTTAGACTGCGGGCAAACCGTTCTTTCAGCTTGCGTTTAGCACCGTTCCAGACCTCATCACTCATTGTAAATATTCCCTCAGTCAGACCCAGTCGGCTGAGAAAGAAACGAACTTCCAAAAGATTATATAAACTAAACCCGTCATTGGATTGAATCAGCTTGGCCTGGAGGCCGTTTTTCACCAGCAATCCGGTGATCTGCAGCGCTTCTTCATTGCTTTTGGTTAAAACACAAGTCGTTCCAGCCAACTCTGACGAGAGGATATCCTGAACCAAGGGGGTGATGAGATGATTGCTGCGATAGCGTACCAGCTTGATTTTCCCCAGATCACTTTGGTGAGGGATAATCGGCGTATCTTTCAAGCGCTGGGGGATTCTCTCGGCGAACTGGTTGCTGAAATCCACAAGGTTGCACTTGCTGCGGTAGTTTTCAACCAGTTCATACAATTTGGCCTTCTTTTCCAGGATCAGATTCACCATATGTTCGGAACTGGCACCTCGGAATTCGTAGATATTCTGATCGTCATCCCCTACAGCAATGACCCGCATCTCTTCATTCCGCTCCATCAAAGCATTGATTAAGGCAAACTCATGGGCATCCATGTCCTGAGCCTCATCGATGACCAGCACGGTTTTCGTAATTCTGCCCGGCTCAACATCCCCGTTCTTGATTCTCTTGATGGTTTCCTGAATGATCTCAGCGGATTTTTCCAGGGTCCCCACCTTTCCTAATAAATCAAAGCAGTAGGAATGGAAGGTTTTGATCTCCACGTAATTGGCCGCATTACCGATCAGTTTCAGCAATCGCTTCTTGAATTCATTTGCCGCTGCCCTGGAAAAGGTCACCATCAATAACTGTTCATGCTTTACGTCCTCCATGAGGAGCAGGGAAGCTAATTTATGCACCAGAATCCGGGTCTTGCCGCTTCCGGGCCCAGCTGCTACGACAATATGCTTGGATTCATAGTCTTTGATGATTTTCAATTGAGTGGGTGATAGTTCCCCAAAAAGCTGTTTGAACTTGGCCGGGGTAATATTCTGCTTGATCTCACTTTGCCGGCTGCCTGGAAAATATTTATTCAGAAAGATGCTGACATTGAGCCGGAAATAATCATCCACAAATTGCAGGGCCGCTTGATAGTCCCGAATCATTTTCCGGGCATATTCACCGACGATATGCACTTGCTGCACCTTGTTTTGGTAAAACTGCTCCAGTTTCTGATAATCCTCGGTTTTATAAATTTTGCGATTGTTCTGCTCCAGACGCTCAATGGTCAGCCCCTGATAGGTGATCATGAAGCCGCCCTCGATCTTGATGGCTTCTATTTTGCTCAAATAATAAAGAGCATCCTCGATTTCCTTGACTGAAGTCTGGCTTCTGAATAATGTGGACCGGTTTTCGAATTCTTCCTTTAACTCCAGGACAGAGAATTCAACCAGAACCTCATCCTGCTGAGCCTCCTCCACGGGGATGGCATGGGTTTTGGCAAAAAGATATTCCAGGATGAACTGGGCCAGCTCATAGCGCTGCTCCAGCTTGGATTCTAGAATTTCCTTTTCCTCAAGGGCCATGACCGCGATATGGTTTCGGGAATGGGCTGAGGTTTGACGCTTAATCCAATTTTTAATAGTCCAAAAATTGAGGATGGTTCTTAGCTTGGCTGGGGTGGCCTCAGAGCAGCCCTTCTCTTCCGCTTGCTCGTTAAGTTCTTTAATATGAAAAACAATCTCCTGGTCTTCGATCACCGTTAACAGAAATTTCTCGATCTGGTAAAAGGTTTTGAGGACATTCAGGGAACGGTTGCGGTTTTCGGATTTCTTAATGTAGGCGGCTAAGTCTTTATGGTCGGCCAAGACCTTTTCTTCCCGGAGCAGATTGACCACTTCGATGACTTCCCCTTTGGGGATGCCTAAATGGTCAGAGATATAATCCACCCTTGATTCCGCTTCTTCGTCCGTCAGATGTTTTCTGCTCTTGCTGGAAAAAAGCTTCTTGATGATCCGTACAGCTTGCCCTCTCTGTCTCTCGTCCATTCGCTGGGATTTCTCAATCTTCTCTAAAGCTTCTATGACCGTGCGGGAGAGAATACTGTTGGCGAAAATCCGCGGCACATTCTGGCCCCGTTTGATGTATCCGGCTTCTTCCAAAGCGGTGATCGCCGTCTTAACTCTGGTTTCGATATCCATGATGGTATCGTCCCAACCGGCTTTGCGGGCAATCTCCAAGGCGGATTGGGAAACCCGGGACCGGAACCGGGTCAACTCTTTAATCGCTTTCCAGACCTGCTGGATTTCCTGGATGCTGAGTTTGGTTTGATTCAAGAGAACAAAATGCTTGCTCAGATCCTCATCATTAAACAAGACATAGCAGTCGGCAGAGATCTCTTCATCTCGGCCCGCTCTCCCTGCTTCCTGAATGTAATTCTCCAGGGAATTGGAGATCTCATAGTGAATGACCATGCCCACATCTTTCTTGTCCACACCCATGCCAAAGGCGGAGGTCGCCACCATGATCTGCACCTGGCCCTGTATAAAGGCATCCTGGTTTGCCGATTTTTCCTGCTTATCCATCTTGCCGTGATAGGGCTTGGCCTGATAGCCGTCTTTGGTTAACCGTTCCGCCAAAGCATAAGCGGCATGAGTACGGGTCACATAAACAATGGTGGGACATTTCTTCCCTTCCAGCAAATCCCGCAGGGCATTGTACTTTTCTTCCTCATTCCTCTCAAACACTTCGTAGCGCAGATTAACCCTGGAGGCATTGGCAGAAAAAAGCTCCAGGTCAAGGGACAGCTTCTCCTTGAAATAGCCTCGGATGTCTTCGATGACCTTTTGCTTGGCTGTGGCCGTAAAGCAGGAGACGGGGATACCTTCGCTCAAATTTTTCTTTTCCTGCAGAGTTTTGATGAAGTCTCCGATATACAAATAATCCACCCGGAAATCCTGGCCCCAGGCTGAAAAGCAATGGGCTTCGTCAATAATGAAACGGACCACATTCCGGCCCAGGAGCAAGCGTTCTATGGTCCTGGAGCGCAAGGACTCCGGAGAAATGTACAGGAGAGAAGCCGAACCGTTTTCCACCCGTTCATAGGACTTAGACCTTTTGATGGGATCGAGCAAGCCATTGATGGTCACAGCCTCAGTGATCCCCGCTCTTTCCAGATTATCCACCTGATCTTTCATCAGGGATTGCAATGGAGAAATCACCACTGTCAAGCCTTTGGTATTAACTCCGCTCATCAGGGCAGGAACCTGAAAGGTGATGGATTTCCCGCCCCCGGTCGGAAATACCGCCAACAGGGATTTGTTGGCTACAGCCGCCTGAACTGCCTTTTCCTGCAAAGGTTCTCCTCCATAAGCCCGGTAGGCATTGAAGCCGAAAAACCGTTTCAGTCCTTGATGAATATCCAGAGCATCATTGCAGTAAGCGCACCCCTCCAAACAGGGGTTGCTTCTTAATAAAAACATGATCCGTTCAGCAGCCGGGTAATTTTTTAAGACCCAGGGCGGGGTTATGGAGTAACGATCATTGGCATTAAGCAAGGCTAAACAATAAGCCAGCTCCACCGGATATTTCGTTATAATTCTGGCTAGATCAGCCTTTTCACAAATCTTGCGCTGAAACTTTTCCCGGATCAGCTTCTCAAGAAATAAGGAATTTCCTTGATATCCAAGGAAATGAAAGAAAGCACTGAACTCTTTTATGCCTTTCAAAAGCATATGATAAATGACCTTGAGGATGGAATCCGCCTGTTGAAAAGCCGTAACTTCATCAAAGAAAAGGTCTCTTGCTTTGATGGAATCATTGAGGGGATTGTTGGCATCTTCCGTCTGCAGCTTGTCGTCCTTAAGCAGGGCATGATAAGGCCGGTTTGGAAACAAAAGCGGGGAAAGGTAGAGGGTGTCGATGATTTTGACGGTATTAAGACCTGCCGCGTGCAAAGTATTTTCCAGATACTTAAGATCGTGGTTAAGAATGTTATGCCCGCAAAGATATTCACTTCCACGTAAGAAAGCGGTAAAGTCACCAACTGAATTGGAGTGAAAGGTACTGCCATCCCCTTTAACGCTGCCGATGTCTAGGATTTTTTTGCTTTTCGGCTCAATTTCGGTGTCGATAAAGGTGATTGGCTTCATCTTTTACTCCTCTAGAATATTTTTTATTTCCTTTTGATAATAGCTCATAGCTGACGGTTAAATACTATGGATGAGTAGAATAATAAATTCGGTTCACCTATTTAGTAGGGCCTTATCTCTACTGATTTTAGGTTATATTATTTAACCTTCGTCGTATTTTTTTCATGTGATTATTTGCCACTCTATTTACTGCCTCATTTTTTCCAAAAACCGCTTCTGCCCTTTTAACATATGTTATAAAATTACCCTTTCCTTTAAAGGCGCCTCGAATTGAGTACTTGTCATAGAGGTTCTTATTACTAATTTGGTTGTTATATTTAGTAATACCTTTAGATTTCTCGATGGTTTTTAATTTCCTATACATTCTAGAATAATATTTAGAAGAAGTTTTGTCTCTGATTGATACAACATTACCATCAAAACTAAATCCCAGATAATTTAAAATATTTTTTCCATTTATTACATCTTGAGAAATAATCTCATTACAGCTAAGGATTTGATTATTATCAAATTGGAAAATCCGAGTTTTATCTGGCTGCAAGTTCAATCCATCAACAGATTTAATCGTCTTGATAAGATAATTATATTGTTCTATGAAAAAGGGCTCATTTTCATTTGGAAGAATAATGATGAAGTCATCACTGTAACGCATGTAAAGACCTTTATGCTTTTTTACGTAATCATTTATCGCATTATCAAAATAAAGCATGTAGATATTCGATAAAACAGCACTTATCGCAGACCCTTGGGGAATGCCATATCCTTTTGTATTGGGTTTTTGGTATTTACTTTTATACTTTTTAAATTGCCCTAGAGTCAATACTAAATCTTGTTGGTTCAATTCGCGGATGCCTTTTTTATCATTAGGCAAACCGTTTAGTTCTAATATGTGCTCCATATCCCATGTGGAATACCTTGTTATATTTTTAAAAACAGCATAGTAATCTTCAGGGAGTCCTCCAATTAACTCCTTAAGCATTTTCTTCAAATACTTGTGATCTAAACTATCGAAAAAATCAGTAAAATCTCCTACAATAATAAAACAGCTTTTAGTATCTCGCATAAAATCAATAGCTTTTTTAGAAAAATGAATATTGTTTTTCTTGAGATTATCACGATAGGCAATGACCGAATCATTTATACCATCATTATCTACTCTCTCATTATATAATTGGTTCAATTTATAACCGTAATATTGAAAAATGTATCTATCTATATGCGCTGAATAACAAAGTTCTCGGATTTTCATGGAAATGCCTTTATTTTTGTTAAACTTTTTATTTATCAACTGATAGTGAATAAATGGATAAAAGCCGTGTGTCTTAATGTTCTGAGGATCACTAATATAACCCCAGATATCTTTAAGAGATACTTTCTTATCAAAATGAGCATAGTTCCTCTTTATTGAATTTTTTTGTTTCCATACTTGAATATCCATTTTTCCTCCAAGATAGCGTAATACCCGCCAACATGGGGGGTAGAATCCCTTAGCTGACAGGTAAATAACTAAACTATATTCATTTTGAAATTAGTTTTCTAGCATGATGTCCTTGAATACAACTACCCTAAGTAACGCCCAATTAGATACTATGTTACCATAGTAAAGGAGGCTGGTTCGATAGGGATGTTTATAGTGATTATCGTGATGTTCTTACCCTATGAACTGTGTGCAACTGTCACTGGATTGATAGAAATCATCGAGAAACAGTTGACAACAATCTCCAACCCTTATGCCCAATTACATAAGGCATATTTATCGTAATTTCAAAACAAATTTAAGTCAAGGTGAATTTTGTCAAAGTTTGTCATTTGAGTAAGATTTGTAATAATTTCATCGTAGCAACGGCGTTATTCGCTAGAAACAGGCCCTATAATATAAATTCTCAATATTTGCAGTTTGAGCAACTTTTATTATGCTGGAGCAAGAGCCGTTTAACTCCGTCCGATAATATAGAAGTTTTTGATCTCAAAATGCACAATATACTTGGGAAGCGTGTAATGTTATGACTAAACACGGCATCCTTTGGCTATTCTGCGGCTTTGCCACAGCCTCGTTGACTTACCCGTTATGATCCAAACTATCGATGGCCTCTTTCACCAGCTGAAAGGAAACCCGCTCCTGTTCCAGGCGGACACCCTTGCCCCAAATATTGTCTTGAATCGAAGATAACAGCCGGTGTTCATCTGCCGTCAACCGGGTTAGCTGTCCGAGGAAAGGCTTCTCTTCTACGCTCCATAGGTCATGATGATTAAACAGAGTTCTTTCATCCATAAGCAGTGATTGGGTTTGGGGCAAAAAGCTGCGGACTTGATCCAAGATAGCAAATCCATGGGTATCAATATCACCCCAATAGTAGATTTCTTTCTCTCTTAACCAGGTCACGGACTTCAGCACATCTACGCCGTACCCCAACCCGAAGATCACCAAAGCTTCTTTGACATCAGGAAAGCATAAGCCGTTAATTTCATTCTCGGTTATAAACACCCTGGATACCGCAGGCTTGAATGCCGCCAGCTGTTCCAATGGAACCATCAAATCGGAAATACCCTGAAGATATTGCTGCCGATCAAGCAATCGCAGCCTGACCTGCACCGGCTTAACCTGCAATCCGTAACGCAGCTCGAATGACGGGGCGCTGTGATCAATCGCCTCATCCGGTAAAGTGATATTCAATAATTCCGTCAGAATCCCTTTCCTTTGCTCGATAAACTTGGTGTCGATCCCGGGAATATCCAGCTGCCGCAGATATAAGCCGTAGCGCGGATGACCGGAAAACCAGCTTAGCACTGCCAGAATACCGCTCCAGTCGTCTCCAGCGGCAAGTACTTTATGGGGATATTTGCCGATCCATTCCTGCAAAACGGGCCATTCTGTCCGAATCAGCCGGGCATGCTCCAGAAACCGGTCCCCTTCGCGCTCTTTCCTTAACAAGCGCAGGGCATCCCGCATAGAGGGAATGACGGCATGGGTTGGCAGGAGATTCCGGCCCGATTGACGGTGAACCATTTCCTTTTCCACGAGTTCATAGCCAAAGCCGGTCTCCTGCTTGCTCTGATCCTTAAGCGACTTGATCCAGCGGGAGATTTCGGCGAAGTTCTCGTTGACCTCACCGCTTTTCGGCCTTTTCAGGGGGATGCGGAGGGGAAATAAATCATCCGGAATCAGCATGGCGCGCAGAATCCGGCCTGAATCCCATTTCCGCCTTAACTCGGCCCGGATCCATTGGGGATCAGACCACTTGATGGACATATTGGGCCACCTCCCTGGCCTTCCGTTCCTGCTCATACTCCTGGATAGAGATATTGCGCAGCATGGATTGATGCTTTACATCATCATGATGTACGAAGCCCACATGGGCAATAAACTTGGCGATCGTCGGTATTTTGAGGAGCGGAGTGACAATCAGGAGCTGCAGATCGAGCTTTTTAAAGAGTTCCAGCCCAAAGCGCGCTGATTCGTCGGAGCTTTTCAGAAACGCTTCATCAATGACCACGAAGCGAAAGGACTGGGGCCGGGCGTCTTGCCCTTCCAAACCAAAATGGTAGACCAGGCTGGCCGCTAAAATGGTGTAGGCCAGTTTTTCCTTTTGGCCGCCGGATTTTCCGCCGGAATCGGTATAATGTTCGTATTCTTCATCGGTTTCCCGCCACCTTTCCGAAGCGGCGAATAAGAACCAGTTGCGGACATCAATGACTTTTTTGGTCCAGCGCTCATCCCTCTCGGTCTCGCCGGGCCTGCCCCGAAAACGCTCAATGATGGCTTTTACCTGCAAAAACTTAGCCTCGGCATACTGTTCATCATCAGAACCGGTCAAAGCCCCTTCGGTGCAGGCTTTCAACTGGACGCGGAATTCTTTGATATCGCTATCATAGGTTTCATCATATTCCAGGCGGATATACCGTCCCTCGTTATAGTCGATGGTGCTCAGAGAACCGTTGATCTGCTCAATCCGGGTCTTGATGGTATCCTGTTCCTGTTTCAATTTGGCCTGGAATAAAGCGATCTGATGGATAGTGTTCTCATGCAGCAATTGCTTAAAACGCGTTTCAAATTTCGGCAGCCCGTCGTTTACCAGTTGCGCCAGCATCCGTGCATATTCGGCAAGGCTCTCGATATCAGAGTCAATTTCTTTGGTTTCTTCAGGATATTTATTATTGTAATCCGTCATCGCCTTGACAATCCTGCTTCTGAGCCGACTAATCTCACCGGTCAGTGCATTACGCTCACTTTCGATCCAGTCGAGATAGTCCCGTTCCAGCGTTTTCCCATTGACCAGGGTCAAGCTGCTATTCTGCAAAGCAGCCGCTTGGTGCTGCTCCAAAAAGGGGTATTCCTGTTCCCGCATAGCCGGTGTGGCTTCAGCTGCGGTCCTTGCAGTGCTTTCTTTATCCTGAACCAAACCGTCTCGTTTATTTTCCACCGTTGTCTCGTATTTTCGGGCCTTATCCAAAACCTTTTCCTGAGCTTCCCTCTTTTGCTTCAGTTCCTCTAACTGACTCTGAAGCCCCTGCAATATATTGCTTTCCTGCTCCAGCTTCCTTTTCCGGTCTTCTTTTTCCTTAATTTCCTTTTCTACCGTCTTCGAATCGATGTCGGCAAAATCGGCGACGCCTTCCAGTCCGGCAACGGCATTTAAACGCCCCTGGCTTTCTTGCTGCATCTTGAAGATGTCAGCAAGCTCTGCGTGATAAAATTGGGTCTCCTCCTTAAGCTTCTGTTCATTTTCTTCCAGTGCGGTAATTTTTTTCTGATTGGAAAAGCCCAGCACATAACGCCGGCGATCATTTATCCCGTAGCGGTCGTCTTTTTCATGGCGCTTGCCGCCTGTCTTCATCTGCCCGGCTTTGGTGATGGCCTGCGCTTCCCGGCGGAATTGATCCATCGTCTCGCAGCAGATATGAGCAAAGCGCTGGCGCAGTTCCCTGCTGAGCCAGACGCCAAAGGGTGTATTCGGCTTAATATTCAGTTTTTCCGATACGGATAAAGGATTCGGCCGGCCGGAAGTAGACTGTTGACTGGCATCCTGAATCCGGTAATAGACCAGCCGCATACCCAAGGTTGTCCGGTCCACCCACTGCATGACGGCCTGGTAATATTGCTCCGGCACCAGCAGAGACAGACCGAAGTTATGCAGCAGCCTTTCGATGGCGCCTTCCCAGCTCTCTTCTTCCTCTCTGATTTCTAACAGTTCGCCGACAAAGGGCAGCTCTTCTTCCCCGATATGAAGAGCCTGACAGAGCTGTTTGCGCTTCTCGATGTATTCACGAGGAATACTCGATTTGCGGGACCGGAGGGATTCCAGTTCTTCAGCCACTTTATTGGCTGCTTTCGCTGCTCTGTCCTCTTCTGTGGCGGCAGTCTTAAAATCCTCCTGCAGTCTGCCCTGTATTTTTTCTTCATCCAATTTGAATTCCGGCAGTTTTTGCCGGTTAGCAAGGAAAACAGCTAAAGAATCGGGCAAAGGCAGTCTTAACACTTGGGCTTGACGAGCATAGCTCGCCAGGTTTTTGTGAAGGCGATCAAGAGTTTGCCTGCTATTCTCAATATCTTTTGTTAATCTTTCAAGCGCGTCGCCACCGTGGGTATAAATGGCTCTTTCAATTTCCTTGATATTCTGATCAAAGTCACGCTGGATTGTTTCCGCCTGTTCCCGCGCTGCTGTGGCCAGAATCAGCTCCTGCTCATGTTTGGCGATTTCGGCGGTCAGCAATGCCATCCTCTGCTCCGCAAACCAGGGCCCCAAAGCCCGGCGTGCTTTATTCAGCAGATTTTGCTTGTCCTCCAGCTGGACACAGCGGTTTCCTTGGTCGACAATCGGAGTCAACTGCTGAATCTGATGTTTGGCTTTGAGGACAGCCTCATGGGCGCCGTTCAAGTCCTGAAAGTGTTTAATCAGCTTGTCAACATCTTCAGCCGTATTGGGAATTTCCAGCATATTGGCCCGGACAAAATCCGTCAATGCCTCAACCTTTTTCATGGAAATCGTCTGCTGAAACAGATCCAAGGCTTGCTCCTGAGCAATGCCGAACTTACGGCGGAAGGATTCGGCATAGCGGGTATAGTCTTCATAAACCTGCACCCTGCCGCTGGACTTCAGCCGTTTTTTCAGAACCCGGACGTCCTTGTCAAACCTGGCAAAATCCTGGGCAACCCACATTTCCTTATCGGCTACTACATAAAAACGGGCGGGAAGCTTCTGGGGATCCTGAAACCAGAAAAATTGAGCCAGCGTAACATACTGAGACAGACCTCGATCCAGAAATGTTGCCAATAAGACGGAATAGTGATTGGTGTCCCGCAAGGAATCGGGCTGACCTGTTCCTTCACTGCTCCTTTTCTGTCCGAAATAGCCCCGGACATAGGAGGTAACCGAACGCTCTTTGGCGCTGGAATCGGCCGCTTTGTTGTAAGCCACTTTCCTGGGGGAGACCAAAAGTGTCGTCAAGGCATCGACCAAAGTTGACTTGCCCGAACCAACATCTCCAGTCAAAAGGGCCATTTCTCCTTGGGGCGAAAAAGTCCAGACTTTGCTGTCGAAGGTGCCCCAATTATAGACTTCAAGCTTATGTAAACGGAATCCCGGTGTAGCGCCAAAGAGCCTGCCGGGATCTTCCGGCTCTAGGTTAAATAAACTCATGGTTGCTCCTCCCCTTCTTTTAATTCGCCGCCATTGGCGTAACGCCGATACTCTTCAAGCCGCTCGTTAAAATGGCTGAGCCACTCCCCATTGACAAAATTGCGGAGGATGCGCTGGACCTCGAAACGGTCTTCACTGCCCCGTAGGCGGCGCAGAAATCCCATTCTTTCCACACGGTCGATATGTTTATCGATATCACCCATTAATTTCGCTTCATTGGTCGTATCCTTCAAAAATAAGCTCATTCGCTCGGTAATCTGCTGCCTGGTTACAATGAGCCGCTGATCCCCGGTTGTTGAATCAAACTCCACCAATTGCTTCCGGAGGAGCACGAGTAAAAGACTAACCGGATAACTCAGCGCATGGCGGGGCACCAAGCGCGGAATTGCTTCTTCACCTTCTCCATAAGAACGCTGCTTCAAATATCCATAACCGTCCATCTCATCAACCATCAGCGTTAAGCCCATTTTACCCGCATAATCTTCAATTTTGCTTTTTTGCGCCAGGATAACTTCCCAATGTTCCTCATCACCTTCTTTAAACACCACATTTTTGAAAAGTGCGACCAAAGCGCGTGAAAATGCTAAATCATCCATCGTATTCATGACTTAGTCCCCCCAACCCGGTTCTTAAACCCGCTGAAAAATTATTTTGGCCATTTTGGCCACTCGACTCTTTCCTGTTTCATCTTTCCATGATACTTCCTCTAGATCGTCAGAATGAAAAGCTGCTTGCGGATTCTCACTGGCGATGACCAAATAAGTAATGAGCTCGCTCAGACCCAACTCCAGCGGATAATGCTCGATAATTTGGGAGAGCGTAATTCTGTCCTGGGACTGCAGCAGATAGCCAATCCGGTCTTTTAACTTTTCCTTATCCACATAAACCTGGGAAAATAGCGCTTCCGCCGAAACATCTTCTGTTCCGGCATCAATAACATCATCCTTAAGTTCAGGCCGCTGGGGAGGCGAGAATAAAGGCCTGTCCAAAGGAAGACTAATTTCCGGTTTTACCCCGTCAATTTCCATTGCCCATTCTGGGGGTGGGTTATTGCGGAGGGACACCGCCTTTCCTTCAATTTCCCGCACAATCTGATTGATCCGGCGTTCTTCCTCCAAAAAATTCTCATCCACATACCGCCTCAACTGCTGGGATAGAGTAGCCACCGTCTCTTGAACATGGGCGCCGGCATTCACCCAGTCATGATGAATATGGCGGATATTCCGGCTTATACCTATTTCCCGCACCGGTTTTAGCTGCAGAACTTTATCAAGGGTATCCTTGAAATCATCCTGATAGGATGAAGACATTAAAAATTTCCAGAAAGCAGCAAAACTTTTCCCCTGCTCAGACTGGGCAATCCCATCTTGCTTCTCAAAGATTGATTCCAACAACTCTCCTTTTCCCCGCTCCCAGGTGGCAATCCGTTCCCGCATACCGCGGTCCAGTTCCCGGAAATTCTGTTCTACCGCCCGGAAATCGGCCAGAATCTCCCGGGCAGTAGACATCGCCTGCCAAAAACGTTCTTTGATTTGCGTTTCATCCAACAGCTCAACCTGTCCTTTTTGCACCCGGATGATCTCCTGTTCAATTTCGGCTTTACGCCGTTCAAGCTCTGCCAGGCGCAGCCCGGGATCCGTTTCGGAGCGCTCCATAATCTGGTGCAGGAGCTCAAATACGGTGATCAGGCGTGATTCCGTACCGATGAAAACTTGCTGTCTTAAACTCAACAGCCACTCAATAGCTTTCTGTGCAAAGGAGGTTACATCAAAATGGGGCTCATCCTGTCCCGGGGGATAGAATTTCCGCAGCCACCCATGGTCATCATTGGCCCAGTCATCCAGGTATTCCCGTCCTGGGCGCGGAAAGAGGGTATCGCTGCGACCCTGATTGAGCAGCTCAATAAAGCCCTCCAAGCGGCTAATCAGCTCTTGCTCGGCAATCTGCCGCCTGTTTTCCGCAATAAATTCTCTATAGAGAAAAGACGCAACAAAAGGAGCCTGAGATGAGGTCAACAAGTGCCAGGCCGGATTTTTCTTGCGCAATAACTCCAGAAATTCGAAGGACATATGCTCTGAAAACTCAGTTTTTTGCTGTGCCATCGAACGACCTTCCTCCGTTTGATTTCCTTCTCTGTTAAAATATAGTTTTCGACAACTTACATCTATTTCCTTTTTCCTTTGGGCGGATTATTAGTATATATTGTCCGTCTGTGGGTTTCGACATTTTCGATTTAGTAAGGTCCTATGGGTACAAAAAAAGCTTCCTAGAGAAAAAAATCTCTTAGGAAGCTTCATTCTCTACATCAGAGAGATTTACTGGCTTTTCTCATATCTTAAGAACAATAGTCAACAGAAGTTACCTACCAACCTAGCCTCTAGGAAGCCACACGACAAATGTACTTCCTTCCCCGACCCGACTCTCGACCGATATCCTTCCGCCATGAAGCTCAACTAAAGATTGAGTAATCGCGAGCCCAAGGCCTGCTCCACCGTATCTGCGAGTGCGGGAGGAATCACTGCGATAAAAGCGTTCGAACAAGTGGGGAATATGCTCTTCTGAAATTCCCACCCCATTATCCTTCACCGCAAGTTCAATCCCCTCATCCACGAGTCTTAGTGAAATCTTAATCTTCCCTTTTACCGAATCAGTATGTTGGACTGCATTATGAAAAAGGTTTAAGATTACCTGCTTCATTTTATCCACATCAAAACGAGTACGAATCTTAGGGGTTAACTCAAACTCAACTTCCCGATTTCCTGCAAGCATCCTTAACTGAGACTCCATCTCGAGAATCAACCCATCTAACTCTCTTTCGACAAGCTCCATCTTCGGTGACCTGTCTAATTTAGCAAGCAAAAGAAGATCTTGAACCAGCTTTTTCATCCGTTCTGATTCAGCAAGCATACTTTTCAAGGATTTATGCAGCTTTTCGGGTTGGTTCATCGCCCCGCGGAGGAGCACCTCCAAAAATCCATGGATCGAGGTCAGAGGGGTTCGAAGCTCATGAGAGGCATCAGCAACGAACCGTCGCATCTGCTCCTTCGCCTCCTTCTCCGCTTCAAAGGAGGATTCCAATCTCTCAAGCATCCCATTGAAGGATACCGCAAGGCGATCAATCTCCATCTGACCCTGCTCTGCGGGAAGGCGCTCTGCTAGGTTTCCCGCATCGATCTGGCCCACAGTATCCACGATATTCGATAGAGGAACCAAGGTCTTCTTGAGTACCGCACCAAACGCTACGAGTCCTCCGATTAAAGCAAGTAAAGAAAGGAGTAAAAAGATGAGAAGCTGCCGAAATAACACAGCCTTTAAAGATTTCGTACTCAGACTGACCTGAATCAAACCAATCGTATATCCTCGCGACTCTAGAGGGTGGAGAACAACCAATTTCTCATCCCCATCGGAGGAATTTACCACCTTATACTCTATGCGTTTTTGAGGCTGCAGCGCCTTTTCGTAATCCTGTATTTCCAGATGTGGAGGCGTCCCGCCCTTCAACGAATTGTTGTTAAGAACTGAGAGATTCCCATTGAGATCTACAAAGGAGATTGTGGAATCCGATAAAACAAAAGGCAGTCGATTCGGATCGTTACCCTGGGTTCTCCCCGGGATGACTGCCCCCGCATTACTATCCGCATTTGCATCTGGGTTAATTTCTGAGTGAAGAATCATTTGGGCCCAGGCTTCACGAGGGAGCGTTAACATCTGTGATTTAATACTCGAAGCTGTATTGTAAAAAATGAATTCCCTCATGAAGACATATTGAAATAAACCAATAAACAAGAGAATTATAGCTAAAAAGAATAACGATCGAGATAAGAGCTGGAACCTGAGTGAATTAGGTTCAAAGAACTTCTTTAAAGAAAAACGTTTCTTCATGATAAATCCATCCGATAGCCTGAACCGCGTAAAGTACGAATCAAGCGGTGCTCCTTATCACCTAACTTCTCTCTCAACGATCGGATATATACCTCTACAATATTCTCGTCTCCAACAAAATCATATCCCCATACCTTATCGAGTATCATCGATTTACTCAAGACTAATCCTTGATTGAGGATTAAAAATTTAAGCAACTCATACTCGGTCGGAGAAAGTTCCAAAACCTTATTTTGGTATTGAATCTCTTTACGCCGATCATCCATTCGGAAGGGCCCCATAACAACCTCTCCCATCAGATTTGGGAACTGATTGCGAATGCGAGCCTGAATGCGAGCGAGTAGTTCTTCGAAGCTAAAGGGCTTAGCCATATAATCATCTGCCCCAAGAGTTAGCCCCTTGACTCGGTCATCGATTTCATCCTTCGCGGTCAACATAATAATCGCGATATTCTCTGTCTTCTTGAGCATCCGACATACTTCAAAGCCATCCATGCCCGGCATCATAACATCAAGAATCACGATATGAGGTTGAAATTGCTTCGCCAGTGTTACAGCAGCCATTCCATCTTGCGCTGTTGCTACTTCAAACCCTTCATTGAGAAGCCCCATCTCCAAAAATTCGAGAATATTCGGCTCATCATCCACAAGCAGTATTTTAATTCCTTTTATTTTTTGCATAGGGTTGTCCCCCTTAAGATTTTAATTCTAATATTCCTTCTCCATTATCTAATTCTAGGTTGAATTATGACTGAAGACATACTGAAAGTTAGCTGAAAATTTTTCACAAAATTCTATGGAAAAACAAGCTCCGAATCAGAAGCTTGTTCATTGACGTTCTTACTTGACTTTTTCCTTATTCATTCCGAGGGTGGTCTGAAGGCCTATCTAGGATTTCGACAGGCATATCAATCACTTCACCCGATGTATACCCTCTGGGGGGTGTATTCCCACCAGGCGTTGCATTTCCATTGAATCTATTAGGGCGCTTTCTAGCAATGTAGTAATGATATAGCCTATAAAGACTGGCTACCACTGCTCCAATTACAAAAATCCAGAAAGAAAAAATGACTGTGGTCACAATAATAACCAGGATCGCAAGGGACCATAAAATCTGATAGAGTCTAGGCAAATAAAAAACCTCCTTACCTAGTAACAAAACATTTAAGAATATTGTTCTTTATGCTATTTTGGTCAAAAAACAGATCTTGATATAAACTAAGTAAATTGTAGCATAATCTATCACTAGTTTAAAAGTCTTACCTAAACCCATCCATCTCAAAACCTATCTGCCGTATCGTCTTCGCTCCCATCTTTTGAACAAGGGATAAACAGGCATAGTCCTTTCTTACCCCTCGCTCAAAAAAACCATAGCGACAATCCCCCTGAACTTTCTTCAGCATTCCAGCTTTCCCATTCACTCGGATCTTCTTATTTACAAGTGCTTCAAAGAGTATCTCTTCAAATTCGTCAATCATTTGTGATATTGTCTCCTTGCTTTGATAGGTTTTCGAGTCAATAAAACATAACTTCGGGATATTTTCGAGGATATTCTCAAATACATCTCCATCTTTGATTTTGTTTAGTAGACATTCTACTCGAGTTAAGTCGACTTCGCAGTCACGAGTAATCCTAATCTGTTCGACATTCTCAGGGTGTTCATTCATTCGAGCTAAAATCTGCTTTATTATGACCTCACTCTCAACAGACGAAAAGTGTTCATTTAGGGTAATCTGAAAGGAATTCGGGTCACTCTCTTCATCCGGAAGCCAAATCAAGAGGTCGAGTTCAGAGAAATTAACCTCTCCCACATTGAGGTTCGTCTTAAAACTCTTATTCAAGGTCTTGATCAAGGGATGGATGTCCCTTGCGATCATATGAATTTCACTGAGTTTTTCTCTCATCAGACCTGACTTCATTTCTTCCTCGAAATGAACGACCATATCATAAATAATTACCATGAAGAATCTCCTTATGAATTTTAAGTGAGTTTTTTTAATTGACTAACCCAACAAGCAAGCGTATCATAGTATAAATAATTAATTTAATTATTGTGTCTTAGTACAGGTCTTCTTAACCTGCATTTTTTGTCTCAATGACTACCAATCATTAATGTACCCATTTTTAAGCGAGAGATTAGTAGCGAAAGCCTCGAATAATCCAGAGTAGGAAGTTTCCGTCATTATATACCAGAGGGCATAGAAAGGAGTAAATTTAAACTTATGGGGAAAGTAGTATTAGAAGATATCATAAGAGCTGGTCAAGCTCTTAAAGGAATCATCAATAAGACACCACTCCACCGCAGTGACCTTCTATCAGAGAAGTATGACTGCAATATATTTTTAAAACGCGAGGATCTACAAATTGTCCGTTCCTTTAAGCTTCGTGGAGCTTATAACATGATTCAGAGCGTCCCAGCTGACAAACTGACGAACGGGGTCGTCTGCGCAAGTGCAGGTAACCATGCCCAAGGTGTCGCCTATTCCTGCAAAGCCTTAGGGATTAAAGGAAGCATCTACGTACCATCAACCACTCCCAAACAAAAGGTCTCTTCCGTGAAACGTTTTGGGGGAGATTTCGTAGAGGTGATCCAGACAGGGGATACTTTCGATGACGCGTTCAATGAAGCCAAAGCACACTGTGATAAGGAAAATAAAACGTTTGTTCATCCTTTTGATGATCCTCTCGTAATCGCTGGACAAGGTACGATCGCCATGGAAATTCTCAATGATATGGATTCCCCAGTCGATTTCGTATTAGGTGGTATTGGTGGGGGAGGCCTGATGTCAGGCGTCGGCATTGCAATGAAAAGCTTAAGCCCTGCTACCCGTGTCATCGGCGTAGAGCCTACGGGAGCAAGTTCAATGAAGCAGGCCTTTGCGGAAAATGAGGTCGTAACCTTAGCGAGCATCGACAGTTTTGTTGACGGTACTGCTGTAAAAAGAGTAGGAGATTTGACCTTCGAAATCTGTCAAGAAGTCTTAGATGATATCATCGTCGTAACCGAAGGAAAAGTCTGTACAACAATTCTAGAAATGTACAATGATAGTGCCATTGTCGTTGAACCCGCTGGTGCTCTTCCGATAGCTGCTCTTGATGCTTACAGGGAGCAAATCAAAGGTAAAAACGTTGTATGCATCATTAGTGGGGGAAATAATGATATTGAAAGAACTCCCGAAATCAAAGAGCGCTCCCTCCTTGATCAAGGACTTAAACATTATTTCATTATTAACTTCCCACAACGTCCAGGTGCACTGAAAGAATTTGTGGTCGAAGTCCTCGGGCCCCACGATGATATCGCCCGATTCGAGTATACAAAATCAAACAATAAAGAAAAAGGCCCAACCCTTGTGGGGATTGAACTGACTCGGAAAGAAGATTATCAAGCCCTCATTAAGAAGATGGACAAAAAGGGATTCCAGTATACCGTCATTAATGATAATCCAGAGCTTTTTGGTCTACTGATTTAAGCGAAAGTCCAGGCATACCTTAACGGTACAGCCTGGACTTTCGCTTTTAGAGGATCCCTTTTATCCTAGCCAGCCTGTCACCCCTAATGCTTATACTGAATTTATCTGACTTAATGCCAAAGTTCCTATTCCCCATAGTACTAAGATAAGAACTCCCCAAGTGTCTTCACTCCCCCATTCTTTCGTTCCCAGTACCCGATACCCACCAGAACTATACCCCCTTGCAACTAAATTATCTGCAAGTTCCTCGGCGCGTCGTAAGGTTAAGAGGAGTAAGGGTACTAAAAAAGAAGCAAGTTCTAAGAGTTTCTTAACTCGACTTGAGGGTAATCCGCCCTTCGCCATGCGAGCCTTATAGAGTAGGCTCGCTTCCTCTATTAATAAAGGTATAAAACGAAGGGTCAAGGTAATCAGAAGCGAAAAATCAGCTGCTTTCGGGGTGAACCGATACAATGGAGTAAGGAAATAGGCAATCCCGATTCCTTGCTCTGAAGGGAGTGTGACTGCTGTAAATATCCTCGTAAATACAAAGACAAGTCCAATACGCCAGTTAATCAAAAGGGCCTGTATAAGTCCATCCCGAGACCAATTCCCTTCCCAGAAGCGCCAGGTTTCTGTCCAGTTCCAGCCCAAAACAAGGATGTAAAAGCTACCAAGAAATAAACCTGCCAAAGCCACAGCTTTGAATTCTTTAAGAGGAATATGACTTAAGAGCATAAGCATAAAAAGCCCAACGGATAAACTTATCAAGCCTAGTGGCTTTGTTGCAGTGATCAAAAAACCGAGTGCAACCAATCCTCCTATTTTCAATCGAGGATCAGCCTTGTGTAAAGCACTTTCGCCCGATAAGTAGAGTCCTACTTCCACTAACTTCTGGTCCTCCTTCTGTCTGACCTCGGTCATTTTTTTGTCCGATCACAAAACACTACTCATGGGGAAACGGACACCCGCCTTTATAAATTGATTCTTATACAGCGACCAATCCTTCCCCGAACAATCCAACGTGAGCCTACCTTCTTCGATGAGCCATAATCGGTCAGCTAATCCGACAAGCTCTGATAAATCGTGTGTTACATAGACTATGGTAAGTCTACCCTTTAATTCCTTCAGGATGGATTGAAATAATGCGCAGCCCTCAGCATCTAATCCTAAAAGAGGCTCATCCAGTAATAGCACCTCAGGTAAAGATTCTAAAGCAGCGGCTAAAGCTACACGTTGCCGTTCTCCTCCACTTAATTGCTCTTGGGCATTGTTGGCTTGATGTTCTGATATATCAAAGATCTCAAGATATCTAAGGTTTGCTTGATGATTTACTTTTCTCTCCTTTCGGCTCTGAAGATAAAAAACCTCATGGTACACATTTCTTCCAATTTGATATTCACCGGGTTCTTGGAGCATGAGGCGAACCCTCTGCCTAAGCTGATTGATGCTTTGCTTCGAAATTTCCTCATCAAACGCAAGAAATTTTCCTGCAGAAGGTCTGATTAAGGCGATCGCGCTATCCAAAAGCGTAGATTTGCCCGCACCTGAGGGTCCAAGTACACCAATAAACTCCTTTAGTCTGATGTTCTCAGTAATCTTAAGTCTTGTATCATAGTCAGCATCTTTCCATTCCAAGACGTAACCCTCTTCAACCTCTTCAATTTCTTCAAGCTTTTGAACTACATTTCGCCTCTTAAGTAAGATTGGGGTATCTCCCGATTGTTCTACCCCTACTCTCCTGCTTCGAGCCCTCTCAAGCTTCCTCCATAGTTCTACGCTATGAACATCTAAAGTACTTGATCTCTCGCTCTGACGGATTGAAAACTCTTTACATAAGGCTGAATCGTTCAACACCTTCTCTGGTTTTCCCATATCCGTTAGTCTTCCCTTCTTCATGACGAGAAGTCGATCTGCTCTACGCGCTAATTCAGGATCATGGGTAATCCAGAGTTGACCCATTCCCTCACTCTGAGCTTTGAGCAATTTGAGGCAGGCTTCCTGGGATCGATCATCAAGCATGGTTAACGCTTCATCGAGAATCAGGAATGACGGCTTAAGGGCTAGAACCGCTGCCATGACTAACCGTTGCCTCTCCCCCCCTGAAAGAGTAGCCGGAGATTGATTTAATTGATCTCCCAGTCCGATATTAATCGCTAGTTCATTCACTATTTCACGAGCTTCCTTGAGGCCATATCCTAGGTTAAGAAGCCCAAATCCTAACTCCTCGGCAACCGTTGCCCCGATGGTTTGTCTCCGAGGGTGTTGGCCGATCAAACCAATCTCCTGCCAACGCTTTTGATCAAACCACGACGTTTCAACCCCGCTCTTAACCAGCCGAATTTCTCCGCTCGTCGGTTCGATAAGTCCAGCAATGATGCGGGCCAAGGTAGATTTTCCCGCTCCATTTGCCCCCATGAGTGCGACCACTTCACCCTGATGGAGATAGAAGTTAAGTTCGTGTATGATTCCATAGCTAATATGAGTACCCCATAACTGATTCTTCGACATAGACTCGCACCCCAGAACGTTTCATTTAAGATAAGGGCATTATAAACCCATTAAAATCTAACAACAATTTGGGATAAAAATATCAGTTGGATAAAGAATTGTCAACACTAATATCATGCTAAGTTTACAATTAAATTTTGCTATTTAGACTTTCCCCCATCCTTGATATAGTTCTTCACACATACCATAGAATGTGAAGATAATCTACAGAACCAACAGTTACATACTGACTTCACTCAAATATACGCTATATCACTTAATGACACGACAAAATTTCTCTTGCCATAACCTCAGTCTTATTGTAAACTTTATTTTATTCATCAGTTTACAATACTGATAACAAATCACGAATTACACGCGTCACTAAATATTTGACGGACGAAGAATTGCCTATCTACAACGTTAAAAGCTTGCAAGCAAAATAAGAGGAGGATTGAGATTTACGTGGAAACAAAGAATCTAGCAAGAACAGCAGCCATGGCTGCCCTGATGTGCTTGGCCGGAATGGTTATGCGCTGGGCAACGCCCGCTTTAGTCCCTTTCAGCCTTCTACCCATCTTAGTATTAATAACAGGTCTTGTCCTAGGTGCAAGATATGGGGCTCTAGCCTTAATCGTTTATATTTTTCTTGGGCTTTTGGGCTTACCGGTCTTCGCCAGCGCTCCATTTGGAGGAATTGGTTATATCTTCAAACCCTCTTTTGGGTATCTTCTTGGAGATATCTTAGCGGCTTATGTCGTCGGAAAAATATATAATAGGCGAAGTTTAGCTTCTGCGGTCGTCGCCGTCCTGGCAGGTTTGATCGCCCTGTACGCAATCGGATTAAGTTATCTCTACCTTGCTTTGCGCGTATTCCTACATCAGCCAACCTCAGTGGCTATCGTATTTACCACAGGCTTCTTGCCCTTCATCGCCACCGATTTAATCAAGGCAGGAATTGCTGCTTGGGTAGGAAATGAGGTGGTTAAGCGCCAAAAGCACCCTAGTCTCAAAGGAGATTGAGCAAGATACGTATCGATTTCACTCTAAGTTATATCCTTTAAAGGGGTAAATTTCACATATTCTGTGAAATTTACCCCTTTGTCTTATCATTCAAACTGTCAGAATATACTTTTTAGTTTTATATAACTTAAAATAACAATAAGCTGAAAATTCTTATAGAAATTTGATTGAATATATTCTATTTATAAAATAAACTTCCAAGTTAAACATTTCACATTCATATTGTATTTAACAGATTGTCTCTGGTACACTAAGTATGATGAATATATACCAATTAAATATGCCAATTAGTCTAATAATTTCACAAATTATTAATGAAACAAGACAACCCGCATTGATTATTACATTTTAATGAGATACAAAATCAAAAATGGATATTTAAGGAGGATACGAAGTGGCACAATCCGAAATCATGCAAATTCGCCATCAAGTGTTGAAATCCGCATTGGAGTGGGTAGGTGATAGCCACGACCGTAACGATCGCTCTACCTTAGCTCGTGAAATCATTCCCGATGGATCTCCCCGTTATCGTTGCTGTATCCATAAAGAACGAGCCATTATCGAAGAACGCTTAAAAGTTGTCTTCGAGCCTGATACGGGTCCGATCGTTCAAGTTCTCAAAGAAGGGTGTAATGGATGTGAAATGCACCGTTATATCGTGACTGACCTATGTCAGAACTGCGTTGGTCATTTCTGCTCCTCTAACTGCGCCAAAAAATCAGTCCTCTTTATCAATAATAAAGCGTTCATTGACCAAACACGCTGCGTGGAATGTGGCCTTTGTGCCCGGAATTGCCCTTATCATGCCATCATAGAGCAAAGAAGGCCTTGCGAAGAAAGTTGCCCGACGAAAGCAATCTCTGTTCGTGAGGATCGCATTGCAAGTATACAAGAAGAGCATTGCACAAGTTGTGGAAAATGCATCGTCAATTGCCCCTTTGGCGCAGTCGTAGAATCCTCACAACTCGTGAATCTTGCCGAAGAGCTTCGTGAGCCCAGGAAGGCAATCTATGCTGTCATCGCTCCTGCTTTCGTAGGGCAATTCGGGAGAAAGGTTACTCCAGGACAGGTTAAGTCAGCACTCTTAAAGCTAGGTTTCAAAGACGCCCTTGAAGCCGCACTTGGCGCAGACAAGACGATTGAACTCGAAGCTCTGGAGTATCAAGAGCGATCTGCTCACGGAGAACAGTTTATGACCAGTTCCTGTTGTCCGGCTTACGTAGCAGCGGTAGAGAAGGAAGCACCTGACTTCCTCACTTATATTTCCACCACACTATCTCCGATGGCCCAAGTCGCACAAATGATTAAGCGAAATGACCCTGAGGCAAAGGTTGCCTTTATCGGACCCTGTATTGCCAAGAAGGGAGAAGGCAGGAAACCCGAGACTCAGGTGGATTATGTGATTACATTTGAGGAATTAATGGTTTGGTTTGAGTACGAAGGAATTAATCCTGCCGAGGAATCGAATCTGATTCTCGAAGGACCGAGTTCGTTTGCGCGCGAATTTGCTAAAGCTGGAGGAGTTGCTGCTGCTCTACGTGCTTACCTAGGAGAGAATGCCCCAGCAACTTTCCAAACAGAAGGGATTCAGAACAGCTTGAAGGCCCTGGAAACTCACATTAAGAACAAGGAGAACGGGTTTCTTGAGTGTATGGCCTGTGAGGGTGGCTGTATTAGTGGACCAAGAACAATGATTGCACGTCCCGTTGCCGAGCGTGCCCTAAAGGAGTTTGCTCAAATAGGGAATCCGCTCGCTAAGTAAAATTCAAAGAATAACTTGCTGTTCATATAAACTCATCTAAAAGGAGAAACCAACGTTACTAACGAAGGTTTCTCCTATTACTTATATTCTTTTATTATATCTTCCGCCACCTGAACTTGCGGCAGTCGCAAATCCATGGCTCTTTTCTGAATGAGGCGGAAAGCCTCCGGCTCGCTGAGCTTTAACTTTTCGACAAGAATCCACTTAGCTTGTTCAACGACTTTACGTTCATCCATACGCTTTTTCAAGTCGTCGCGCTCACTTTTCAGTTGAGTCATCGAATTCCTTACGGATAAAGCAAAACGAACCGTCTGAAGCAAGGTGAGCCGATTGATGGGTTTAGGAAGAATCAAGGCACCTGTTTTTTCTAAGCTTGTATGCATATCATTCAGCTGATCCGGCCGCGCGATGACGACGATTCCCGCCGATGTCTTCTCATGAGCATCGAAGACCAAATCCGTCCCATGCTCATCAGGGAGCGGAGTACTTATGATGATCAAATCCGGTTGAGTGTGGAAAAACTGTCGGCGCGCTTCATTGGCCGAATGAGCGCAGCTTACAGGATAAAATCCTTCTCTTACGAGCATCGCTTCCATACTACTTGCGACTTCAGGTTTTCCACTGACGATAAGAACACTCCCTGCGCTCATTAAAAATCACCCCTTTGTGCAGGGTTCCATGATTAAAATATTTTTAAATACCGATCTATCTCCCAGGAATGGACCGAATTATCATAAGCTTCCCATTCAGAAGTCTTTGCTGAATAGTACTTATTAAAAATATGGTCCCCAAGGGTCGAGCGGATAAGAGGATCTTTCCTCATCTCCTGAAGAGCGAGTAATAGGTTTGAGGGAAGTCGATCAAGCTTAAGGCGTTTCTCCTGTTCTGGGGAAAGATCATAGATATTGACATTCACCGGTTTGGGTAATTTCAAATTCTTTCTTAATCCGTCAAGCCCTGCTTCCAAGACTAAGGCAAGGGTCAAATAAGGATTGCAGGTTGGATCAGGACTCCGAAGTTCAAGTCTCGTCGCCTCCCCACGAGGGGCAGGGACGCGCAATAAAGGGCTGCGATTCATAGGGGACCAGGCAATATGCACAGGAGCTTCAAATCCGGGAGTCAGACGTTTATACGAATTCACCAGAGGATTAGAGATGGCCGTGATCCCTTTGATATGGCTCAGTAGTCCGGCCGCGAAGTGCTTGGCTGTCTCAGAGATATCCTCTTGACCCTCACTCGCATTAAATAGGTTAATCCCATCTTGGGTTAAAGACATATTGATATGCATCCCTGAACCGCTTACACCAGGAAGCGGCTTAGGCATAAAGGTCGCATGAAGGCCGTTGCGCTGAGCGATAATTTTAACGACCAGTTTAAAGGTCATAATGTTGTCTGCTGCAGTGAGAGCATCCGTATATCGGAAATCGATTTCATGCTGCCCCGCTGCTGACTCATGATGTGAGGTTTCGATTTCAAAACCCATTTCTTCAAGGACCAGGCAAATCTCGCGGCGAGTGTTCTCTCCTTGATCGATGGGAGCCAAATCACAATAACTGGCTGCATCATGCGTATTAGTCGTTGGCTTTCCTTCATCATCAGTATGGAACAAGAAGAATTCACATTCAGGACCCACTTGGAAGACGTAGCCAAGCTCCTCAGCCTTTTTCAGGGTTCGTTTGAGAATATATCGAGGGTCCCCTTCAAATTGCGAGCCATCATGATTTTTTACATCGCAGATAATCCTTGCGACTTTTCCCTGCTGCGGTCTCCAAGGAATAACTGAGAAAGTCTCTGGATTCGGGAAAAGAAACATATCAGAAGCTTCAACTCCAGTGAACCCTGCAACGGATGAGCCGTCGAACAAAACTCCCTTTTCGAAGGCATTGGGAAGTTGCTTATTGGTTATGGCTATGTTCTTCATTCGGCCAAAGATATCCGTGAATTGTAAACGAATGAATCGAACGTCGTTCTCTTCCACGAACTTAAGGCAATCCTCTTTTGAAAAATGCATTAGGAGTACTCCTCTCTTAATTAAAGTAAAAAGAGCGCACTAAGATCCCTTCTTAGGGTCCTTAGAACGCCTTTGTTCTATACCTAACTCTATGGTTTTTAAGAGATAAAAACCATACAATTTATCATATCTTTGGACGAGTCGTCTGTCAATACAGGCATAGCTAGACCTATGTACTCTTTTCCGTTATTTTTATAGATTCATCCGTAACCGATATTACTAATTTCGACATTTATGCCTGAATCGCCGTCCCGAAATACTTTTCGAATATTGCACGACTACACCCTGCATTGCATATATTAAATAAGAGACAAAGAGGTACTCTTACTTGAGTTCCTCTATGTCATTTTTGCGACTGTGAGGTGTTTGCTATGTGTTCCATTCTTGGATTACTGGACTTTTCAAAGAAAATCTCCCCGAAGGATTTAGAACATCTTGCTCCGATGGGAAAGAAACTTGCCCACAGGGGCCCCGACCAAAACGGTACTTCCTTTGGTGAATCCTTTGCTTTTCAACATAACCGCTTAGCGATTATCGACATTGAAAATGGAAGACAACCCATGACTGCTGTCCACGAAGGTTTCGAGTATACCATCGTATATAATGGAGAACTTTACAACACTGACGAACTTCGCAGCGAACTTCGTGCTTACGGAGTGGAGTTTAAAACATATTGTGATACTGAAGTCGTCCTCTATTCCTACATCATTTGGGGAGAAAACTGTTCGAACAAGCTGAATGGAATCTTTGCCTTTGTCATTTATGACTCTAAAGAAAAAAGGGCTTATCTATCCAGAGACCGTTTCGGAATCAAACCCTTATTCTATACATTTGTCGATGGCGCTCTCCTCTTTGCCTCTGAAATCAAAGCACTCTTCAGGCACCCCAAAGTCAAGCGTCAGCTCGATATTTATGGATTATGGCAACTCCTCTATATGATGCCGGTCAAAGAAGAAGGCACAGCGATATTCAAGGACATTTACGAACTTCCTCCAGCCTCGCATGCCTTTTTTGATCTAAATGCCCAGAGAAGTGGCCTAAAACTATCAAAGTATTGGTCCTTACAAGCTCTTCCGAATACGGACAGTGAAGCAAGCATCGTGGAAATAACTCGAGGATTATTGGTCGACACCATCGAGCGCCAACTCGTGTCGGATGTTCCTTTATGCACGTTCCTTTCCGGAGGGCTCGATTCGTCAGTCATAACTGCCGTCGCAGCGGAGAAATACAAACGGGAAGGAAAACAACTTGCCACCTATTCCTTTGAGCATGAAGGAAGTCGAGAACATTTTACCCAGACTCTTTTCCAACCCCAAAGTGATGATGACTACGCTGTTTATCTGGCCCAATACCTGAACACCGACCACTCCATTCTCACAGCCAAAAGCGAAGAGCTCGTCGACCTCTTATTGGATGCAGTGAAATATCGAGACTATCCTGGAATGGCCGATATAGATTCTTCCCTTCTCTATTACTGCCGGCAAGTTAAAGTCAATCACACAGTTGCTTTATCAGGTGAGTGCTCTGATGAAATTTTTGGTGGGTATCCTTGGTTCTATCGCCCCGAGATGCTATCCAGCGGTTACTTCCCCTGGATCCACGATCCGCAAGCACGTATCAATCTGTTCAAGCCAGAGATCGTGCGCCCTACAGAGGGCTTAGAATATACTTCCGAAATCTACAAAAGGAGTGTTAAGTCCTGCCCAATGATTCCAGGTGAACCAGAGAGCATGAAAAACGCACGTATAGCCAATTGGCTTTCCATCAACTACTTTATGACCTCTTTGCTCGAGCGAAAAGATCGGATGAGCATGGCAGCTGGTCTTGAAGTCAGAGTTCCCTTTGCAGACCATCGCCTGATCGAGTATGTCTTCAACGTTCCCTGGGAAATCAAGTTCAAAAATGGGGTAGAGAAAGCGCTTCTCCGCGAAGCGATGAAAGACTATCTTCCAGAGAAAATCCTTAATCGCAAGAAAAGTCCCTATCCTAAAACCCATAATCCCCTTTACGAAGAGCTGGTCTTCAAGCTCTTTAAAGAACGTCTTACTTCGGGAAGCGGGATATTACCTGAACTTCTACAAAACGATATCTTAGATCGTTTAATGAACCCAGGGAATGAGACCTGGTTTGGACAACTCATGGGGACTCCGCAATTGATGGCTTGGCTTGTTCAGCTGGATTATTGGTTTGAGGAGTACCAAATCACCCTAGTCTAGATTGGAAAAAGCCCGTAACACCTGCTTTGAAATGTTACGGGCTAAGACCCTTAGATCATTTTCTTTAAGGCCGTGGTAGCGACACTCACAAGATTTTCCCGTATTTTCACGGAATCGGCAGATAGCATACCCGCTACGAAACAAGCCACTGCGACCTGCCAGAGATTGTTTACCACCAATTGTTTGGGTTGAATTCCTGCAACGGAATCTTTGAGCTGCTGCTTTGCCTCAGCAACACTCAAGCCATCTTTCTTTTTGCGCAAAGGAGCAAGCCTCCTCCCATGATAAACGCCAACACGGCGACAGCAAATGCTGCTAGGAAAGGTGGCATAAGCTGACTGAATCCTAAGTAAATTGCCCACACAAACATAGCGAATCCGGTTATAGCCAATACAACGGCTAGCAAAAATAGCCCCACCGCAATGAGTATTTTGAAAATCTTTTCCCTAAACTCCGTAAATTCTGCTTCAAACAAGTCAAAAAGTTTTATGATGAAATCCGCCAAGCTTTCCATAAATACTACTTCCTTTTCAGAAACTTTACGACTAGAAAGCCTAGGCCGAAGGCAATCAGAAGGGCTGCTAATGGATGTTCCTTGGCTGCTACAACTCCTTTGTCAACCGCCTTTTTGCCTTGCTCACATGCCTTCTTAGCAACTTCTTCACCTGCTTCTAAAGGCTTTTGTGCTACTTCCTTCACCAGTTCATATCCAAGGTCTACGGCCATAAGAAGTGCTGCCTTAACATCTGTTAAATCGATGGGATTAGGTTGACTGGTAGTCGTCGGTTCACTGTAGTCTGATTGCATCTTTTCTACCTCCTCTATTTTTGCTAGACCTTCGGCATTTCTTTGAGTTCAGTAAGACAAAGTTCCCTATCGATTAAAAATTCTTCCTCACCACTAATCGAACCAAACATGCTGCTAGAGCGCTTGTCCACATCTTCCCAAACTCAAGGTCCTGCCTATTCTGCGAAGCTAGATTTACGAATTGCTTCGCATATTAATATTCTAACAAGAATAGAGTAAATTTTCCATTAAATCGTATAAATCTATAATAAATACTATCTTTTAATATATCTTTCAAAAAGGTCCAATATTTCAGAACGCACTTTTACTCCCCTTGATACTGCGCTCTACCGAACTCATAGAGATTATTCCCTTCACTATCAATAATCACAATAACAGGGAGGTCTTTTACTACTAAACGGCGTACAGCTTCTGGTCCAAGGTCAGGATAAGCAATAACCTCGGCAGAGACAATGCATTTTGCAATCAATGCTCCCGCTCCCCCGATGGCTCCAAAATAAATGGCTTGGTATTTCTTCATGGCGTCGATGACCTCTGCAGAGCGTAACCCTTTGCCAATCATTCCTCTTAAGCCTTCTTTTATGAGTACGGGAGAATAAGCATCCATCCTCCCACTCGTCGTAGGTCCAGCTGAACCGATAACTTGACCAGGCTTAGGTGGAGTTGGGCCAACAAAGTAAATGATCTGATCTTTTACATCAAAGGGAAGTTCTTTACCTTCTGCTAACCCTTCGACCATCCGTTTATGGGCCGCATCACGCCCAGTATAAATGACTCCACTTATTAGTACTTTGTCTCCAGCTTTAAGTCCCTTTACTTTATCAAGGGTTAAAGGGGCTTCAATTCGTATGGGTTCTCCCATTATTGCTCTCTCCCCTCTAAATAGACTTCCTTATGCCGGGTAGAATGACAATTGATATTTACTGCAACAGGCATACCTGCGATATGTGTCGGATAGACTTCAAGGTTAACGGCTAACGCTGTAGTTGCCCCGCCAAAACCTTGTGGCCCAATTCCTAACTTATTAATCTTTTCTAACAGATCTCTTTCGATTTCTGCAAGGTATTCTTCTTGGCTAAATTGTCCGATAGGACGTAATAACGCTTTCTTAGCTAGAAACGTCGCTTTTTCCATCGTCCCACCTACTCCTACTCCCACAACAATAGGCGGACAGGGATTTCCTCCTGCTTTATCGACAGTTTCGATAATAAACCGTTTTGCTCCTTCTAACCCATCAGAAGGCTTCAACATTTTGAGTGCTCCCATGTTTTCACTGCCAAATCCCTTAGGAGCTATAGTGATATGAAGCTTATCTCCAGGAACGATATCATAATGAATGATGGCAGGAGTATTATCTCCCGTATTGACACGATTAAAGGGATCTTTTACTACTGATTTTCGTAAAAACCCTTTTTCATACCCGCGTCGTACACCCTCATTCAGTGCGTCGGTAAGTTGTCCGCCGATGATGTGCACATCTTGTCCGAGCTCAACAAAGAGTACGGCCATCCCGGTATCCTGACACATCGGAACGCGTTCTTCATGGGCAATCTCAGCATTTTTAATAAGAAGCTGAAGTATTTCTTTACCTTGTTGGGAGGTCTCCTGGCTTATTGCACGTTTGAAGCCCTCCATTACATCCTCACCTAGATCGTAATTCGCTTCAATACAGAGCCTTTCAACAGCATCTATAATATGTTCACTATGGATTTCTTTCATATTAACCTCCCTTTTGCCGCTGCCGCTAGCGACATAAATAGTAATGAAATAATAACTTTTGCTATAAGCAAATCGCCATAAAAAAGGGACGGTGCTCTAAGTAATAATACTAGAGCACCACAGGGAACCGCTTACTCACTTTTTCTCAAAAAGCTCGGAGCCATAAATTTACTTTGCCAGTAGGGCATCTTTATTCAATAGTCTAGCCCCTGAAATCCCCGGATGAGTCATTTCATAGGGATCTAGAATTTCGTCCAACTCTTCTTCTGTCAATACATCATCTCTTAGACAGAGCTCACGGACGGAACGTCCAGTAAGAATAGCTTCACGTGCCAGTCTCGCTGCTACCTCATACCCTAAATGAGGATTTAGAGCAGTAATGATTCCAACACTTTTTTCAACATAATCCTTACAACGCTCTTGGTTCGCTTCAATACCTGCTAAACCGTATTGAGTAAAGACTTTAAAGACATTGGACATAATAGTAAGGGATTGTAACAAATTGAAGACGAGTACAGGTTCCATGACATTAAGTTCAAATTGACCGGCTTCAGAAGCTAGGCAAATGGTGTGATCATTTCCGATAACTTGGAAGGCTACCTGATTCACAACTTCGAAGATGACCGGATTCACTTTACCTGGCATTATAGAAGAACCCGGTTGGCGAGGTTGCAGACTAAGTTCACTTAAGCCAGTACGTGGGCCCGATCCCATTAAGCGAATGTCATTACAAATCTTAGACATGTTGATCATGCAGATTTTAAGAGCCGCTGATACTTCTGTATAGGCATCCGTATTTTGCGTTCCATCGACAAGGTTCTTAACATTATCCAGCGGAAACCCACTAATCTCTGCTAATCGTTCTACTACAATCTTAATGTAATAAGGATCAGCATTAAGTCCTGTGCCTACTGCTGTTGCACCCATGTTAACTTCATATAAACTATGGCGTGTTTTCTTGATCCGCTCGATGTCCCTTTTGACTACGCAGCTATACGCCTCAAATTCTTGGCCTAATCGAATGGGTACTGCATCTTGCAAATGAGTGCGACCCATTTTAATGACACCCTTGAATTCTTCAGCCTTTTTATCAAACATAGCCTTCATTTCTTCCATGGCTACAAGAACCTTATCCAGCAAGCTAAGAGTGGCAACATGAACCGCTGTAGGGAAAGCATCATTGGTTGACTGACCCATATTTACATGGGTATTGGGGCTAACAACAGAATAATCTCCTTTGTTTTCTCCCAGTAGTTCGATCGCACGGTTTGCGATCACTTCATTCGTATTCATATTAATAGAAGTGCCTGCCCCCCCTTGAATGGGGTCAACGATGAATTGATCCAACCATTTCCCGTCGATAATTTCTTCAGCAGCTTGAACCATCGCTTTGCCTAAACGTGGATTAAGAAGTCTTACTTGCATATTAGCCAAAGCTGCTGCTTTTTTGACCATAGCCATGGCTTTAATCAAGGCCTCATCAAGCTTATATCCCGTAATCGGGAAATTCTCGATGGCTCTTAAAGTCTGAACGCCATAATAAACCTCCAAGGGAACTTCTTTTGTCCCTAAAAAATCCTTCTCAACTCTTACATTTACTGTCATTGCTACAATTCCTCCCTCTTACAAATTCACAAGATGCAAATGAGTTCGGTATTATTTGGCAGCTTGTAATTCAACAGTCGATATAGCCTTCGCATACTCACGAGATTGGTCCACGTTAAACTCGCCTTCCCACTTCGACATAACGATACATGCCAAAGAGTTTCCAAGAACATTCAAGGAAGTACGGACCATATCTAAAATCCTATCAATCCCTGCAATGAAGGCCAATCCCTCTAGAGGCAGCCCCATAGCACCGAGAGTCGTCACAACAACCACCAAGGACGCTCCTGCGACACCAGCCATCCCCTTAGACGTTAACATCAAAGTAAGAAGAAGTGTGATTTGAGCACCTAAGCTCAAATGAATACCATACATTTGGGCGATAAATAAAGCAGCCAATGCCTGATAAATAGCTGATCCGTCAAGATTAAATGTGTATCCCGTTGGAACAACAAAGGAGGTAATAGCCTTTGGGCAACCGAATTTCTCCATCTTCTCCATAACTTTGGGAAGAACCGTCTCTGAACTTGCCGTCGAGAAGGCAAGAAGTAATTCTTCCTTCATGACTTTCATCACGGTAAAGATGCTTGTTCCTGCCATCTTGGCAATTGGTCCTAAGATAATCAGAATGAATAAGGCCACGGTTAGGTATACGGCTATAATCAACTTTCCGAGCGGAATGAGTGAGGCTACACCGAATTTGGATACAGTTACACCGATAAGAGCAAAAACTCCGATTGGAGCAACTTTCATAATGGTATTCGTTACCCAAAACATAACTTCAGCGACACCTTGGAAAAACTCAAGAACTGGTTTTCCCTTCTCACCAAGCGCTGCGACACCAAGACCAAACATAACGGCAAAGAATATAATTGCGAGCATATCCCCTTTTGCGAGGGAGTCAAAGATATTCGCAGGAACGATGTTAACAATAGTTGATGCAAAACCACTATGCCCTGCTGTTTCAGCAGTCTTTACATAGTTCTGAATGTCACCTTTAGCAAGTTGAGACATGTCAACTCCAGTGCCTGGTTTCATTAGATTTGCAGCGAGAAGCCCCATGCCAAGAGCAAATGTGGTTACAATTTCAAAGTAGAGAATTGTTTTACCACCTAATTTACCAACTTTCTTTATATCTCCGGAGCCAGCTATACCGACAACTAACGAAGCAATAACGATTGGAGCAACAATCATTTTGATGAGTCGGATAAACATGTCGCCGATAGGTTTTAAATAGTCAGAAACTGCTGGGTTTCCGTAATAGACCGCACCGACAATGATACCTAATACAAGTCCAATTAAAATCTGCCACGCTAAACCAATTTTTACATTTTTCATAAACATCCTCCATATTCGCATGCGATTTGATGTAAATTAACTATCTGATGAGCTTTATTTAAGCTAAGAGACTAGTAACCTGATTTTCCATACTTTCAGCCTATGCCACAGCAAAATGATACTCCTTGCTAGCCCTCCTCTCTGTTCCATCTTTTCTGCTCAATCATGTTTCCTGATTCAATGTCTCAGGTAACTGTTTTTTCTGAATTCATTCTATAATCGGAACTATAAAAATCTATAAAATCATACATACTTGAATTTATGGAATATTATTTTTCTTGTAACATTTATAGTTTTTTTGTAAAATTTTAAACAAATCTTTTAATCGGAAGTGTGAGCATGAATGTGAACCGGCGTATTTTCCTATTAATGCTGATTATTGTTCCTATAGCCGGCGAGCTAAGACTAGAACCCTCAGATGTTTACTTTCGTTTTAGTTTAGGAACGCCAGCCTTTTTCTTTTTTTTACTCTGGCTTCGCTCCGCCAAACCCCTTTTATCCGGAACGCTTACTGGAGCCGTCGTGGTTGGATTCCGTGTCTTCCTAGAATGGGTATTTCTCGATTCCTTTCACTTCGAAGATGCCTTTAGACATCACTATGCCGTATTCTTCTATTACACTGCCTACTCTCTGCTCTTTTTCTATTTCCGAATGAACCACTTTTACCGCCGACCTATAATACTCGGTCTCCTCGGCGTGACGGTCGAGATCCTAGCAAGTATAGTGGAGCTCTCATGTAGAGCTTTAATCACAAGTCATCTCATCACACTACCTCTCTTTATCGAGGTCATGGTTATTGCTGTAATAAGAACTTTTTTTGCCATCGGGCTTTTTAGCGTTTTTATGCTAAGAGAATCCCAACTCGCAGAACGAGAGCAACGTAAGCGCAACGAACAAATCCTTTTCGTCATATCTGGCTTATATCAAGAATCCATTAACATTAGAAAAATGGAAGAGAATGCTGAAACGATTACTCGAGGAGCCTACGAACTTTACCGACAGATAAACAACAGCTCTACTCCAGAAAGTAAAACCTTGGCTCAAGATGCCTTAAAACTGGCTGGTCAAATCCATGAAATAAAAAAAGATAGTCAGCGTATCTTCGCTAATCTATCTCAGATTATTTCCGATGAAAACATTTCGAGTTATATGAAAATTGAAGAGCTTGGCGACCTCATTATTAAGTCAAATGAACGATACGCTCTGCTCCTTGGAAAAGAGATTACCTTTATATTCAATCTTGAAGGGGAGCACCCGAAGTATCATACCTACACCGTTCTATCCCTGATGAATAACCTCGTAGCCAATGCTGTAGAAGCAATTAAGGAAACAGGACAAATCACGATTTCCTTACAGCGCGTTGAAGACTTCGTGATGTTTCATGTGACGGATAATGGGTCTGGAGTATCTCCTCATTTAGTCGACGTTATGTTTGAACCAGGGTTCACGACTAAATTTGATGTTTCAGGAAAACCTTCTACTGGAATAGGCTTATCATATGTTAAACAAGTTATGGAAAATCTAGGCGGCCAAATTAACCTTAAACAGGATGCGGATCACCAAGGCATAACCTTTGTTCTTTCCATACCTGTGCAAAGTCTATCCAAAAAGGAGTAGATGGAAATGCGTTATTTTATTGTCGACGATGATGCGGCTATACGCGCCATGCTCAAAGAAATCATTGAAGACGAGGACTTCGGCGAAATCGTTGGGGAAGCAGAAAATGGCTCAGGTGTTACAGAAGATTCTCTGATTCTGGGTAAAGTCGATGTCCTCATTATTGATCTTCTCATGCCTATTCGAGATGGAATAGAAACGATTAAAACTATTGGTTCTTCTTTTCCAGGCAAGATAGTCATGTTATCACAGGTTGAGTCTAAAGATTTAATTGGCGAAGCCTATTCCCTAGGTGTAGAATACTATATTTCCAAGCCTCTGAACCGTGTTGAGTTCGTCAACATCTTAAAAAGAGTGAACAGTCATTTACTTCTAGAACGATCCGTCCAGGATATAAAAAAGTCCCTCAATGTATTGGATGGTGTTGAGCCTTCTGGGCATAAAAAACCCTATAAAGAAAAAAATATTTCCAGTTCGGGTACGTTTCTTCTGTCCGAATTAAGTATGCTAGGGGAAGCTGGAAGCAAAGATCTCTTGAGCATGCTCGAATACCTCTATTGCTTGGAAAAGGAAGCTGGCTCCTCTTTCTCCTTCCCTTCTCTTAAAGAAATCTTTCAAAATATCGCCCAACAAAAGATGATTAATACCCCACACTCCGATCATGTTAAAGAGATCAAAGCCTCCGAGCAAAGAATTCGCAGAGCGATCTATCAATCTCTTGTTCATATTTCATCCCTCGGCTTAACCGATTATTCTAACCCCACTTTCGAACGCTACGCCTCGAAATTCTTTGATTTTAACGAAGTACGGAAAAAGATGTCTGAACTTGAAAGCGACACGGATCCCGGAATGTCTAACAGTAAGATCAATACTAAGAAATTTGTTCAAGTTCTCTATTGGGAAGCAAAGCAATTAATGAGCCAACCATAGACTAAATACCTGAAAACTTTATTCGTAAAAAACGATCAGAATGTCTTAAAGCCCGTAACACGTCTTTAATGTGTTACGGGCTTTTAATTCAACCATACTTTTCAATCAGGAAACAAGGGACCTGTTCCCCTGTTTCCACGAGCAAACAAGACTCTTAAGGTATGCTTATAATAGCTTCACGATGCTATTCACCTTTTCACTGTCCTCTACATATTTTACCTTGATCTCATCGCCGATCTTCAGGAAGGGCAACCGTTCTGATTTGGAGATATTCGCAATATAGACATCACTCTGTCCTTCTAACAGGATATAGTAGAACGTATTCCCTTCGATAACGACATTTTGGATATCAGTAATCTTCGCTGTTATTTCAAATTCTACTTTAGGCGCTTGTGGAATTTCTTCGACCTTGAAGCCACTTCCCGTTTTAAACTTTCCAACCGTTTCTTCGACGGTCACACCGGTGATTACTTTCTGATAATTCTCGGCATCCACTAAAGCATACATCTTTATCAGCCCTGCGTTATCTTTTAAGGACATAAAATAGGTCGGTTTTCCGTTAATATTTAGAAGAATCGGGAAGGTGGAGACATAACGCTTCTCTTGTACTGCTCCTTGAGCGCTATCCATGGCAGAATACTCTTCTGCTGACGGTATACTGTAAAAGGTCGTTTCCTTTGTCCGTAGATTGACAAGAATAAATCCGATGTTTGATTCATCACGCACGACAGAGGTAATACCCGTATACAAATACACGTCATCATCAATGGCGAGATAATTATAGCCTTCGGTAGTCGCGAGTACCCCTTGCTGACCAAAAACTGAATTCAAGAACCCATTTTGATATCTACCGTTGTAATTGACTTGCTTCACCACAAGTTCGGACTCGAAAACTCGATCAACCCATTGGGGAACCTCATCTAGTTTGACTTTCTGATGCTCTCCTGTTGATGCATTTAACATAATCACTTCTTTGACATCTGTTCCACCAAAAAGACCAATTCTATTTTTATGCACTGATACAATCCAATAAGGCGTTCCTTTATCATCGACTTCAAAACTAAAGTCTCCGAAAATATCGGTCAAATAGTTAAATCTTAAATATCTATGTACGTTTCTCCCAAACAGCTCGCTCTCAGAATACCTAATATTTTGTTCAGGTTTCTCTAAAGTTACTTCTCCATTGATCATATCAACCATAATATAATTGGGGATTCCAGCTTTAGTATTATTCAGCCATTTAAAGAACCCCGCGTATTGCAAAGGAGATACTCGCACTGGTTTTCCCTGATAGTTTATTTGCGTGTAATCCGGTGCTACGCTGAACTGCGAGACTAACTCAACGATTTCCCCCATTTTTCTATCCCCAAGTCTTTGAGCCGTATCTCTGTCAACTGTCGGGATTTTATTAATGGGTAGCTCAGTTACATCCTTAGCAAAATTTCCATCTTGTTTTTCAATTAAAGTTGCATATTGTTTTGCATGAAAAATAGGTAGGGAGTAGACTGCCATTACTCCACCTACTAGTAATACAACCGTTGACATAATTAGCAAATAAAAAGATATTTTGCTATTGAGAGTCAATTTCTTTGAAGTCCTTTGAATTGAAAAAAATAGTACTGTGCCCAATAGGAGCACTGCCAACAAGTACACCCAAAAAATCCCGGATTGGAAGTTTATGGGTACGAGCATAACGTAATAAGAGATTAAGATAAAAGCAATCCATAAAATTGTTTTTATGATATTTCCTTTTGCAAATTTCATAAAGATTTTTCGTTCCTTTCTTTTTGTTGTTATTGAATCTTTTTTGAGCACCTTCTTATCTCATTAAGGCTAACTCTACTTTCTTTACACATATTGCGGGCTCACTTGGAAACTTCTCCAAAATGAAGTAAATTCCTTTATTAACCTCTGAAAACTTTGAATAGCGCACTTATCTGTACAGGCGAGCCCTCCCCTAGCCAGATGTGCTGGGCGTATATGTAAAGGCCCGTAACACATATTTCAGTGTTACGGGCCTTTCTTACTTTCTTGCTTTCTTTTTTTAGTTACTTACTTACGTTCTTACTTATTTTATAACGCTTTTACCCATGAGGTATTTATCGACTTCCCTTGCGGCAAGCTTTCCTTCCTGGAGAGCCCAGACAATGAGACTTTGACCTCTTCTCATGTCGCCTGCGGTAAAGACCTTTTCTACATTGGTCTCAAAAACTTCATAGTCTGCTTTTACATTGCTACGGGAATCCCGCTCAAGCTTTAACTCATTGGGAATCGTGTCTTCTGGACCGAGGAAGCCCATTGCTAGAAGAACTAAGTCAGCCTTCCAGACCTTTTCGCTGCCCGGGACTTCCTGAGGCACTAATCTTCCTGAAGCATTCTTAACCCAGGCGATTTCTACAGTATGGACTTCTTTAACCTCACCCTGTTCATTACCCACAATCTTTTTCGTGGAGATGAGATAATTTCTTGGATCCTTTCCATAGAGACTTATGGCTTCTTCCTGACCGTAGTCCACTTTAAGCTTCTTCGGCCATTCCGGCCAGGGGTTAGACTCTTCTATTCTCTTCACAGGTGGTTCAGGCATGATTTCAAACTGGTAGACGCTCTCACAGCCATGTCTTAGGGAGGTGGCTACACAGTCAGTTCCTGTATCCCCTCCGCCGATGATGATAACATTCTTACCTTTGGCACTAATAAAGCCGCCATCCTCAAGATTGGAATCAA
Source organism: Desulfitobacterium elongatum (assembly GCF_055378975.1). Lineage (NCBI taxonomy): Bacteria > Bacillati > Bacillota > Clostridia > Eubacteriales > Desulfitobacteriaceae > Desulfitobacterium > Desulfitobacterium elongatum. The sequence continues at coordinate 4,198,267 of NZ_AP038772.1, forward strand.
GGAGACTTTTAGTATTAGCCTTCAGGAAGTCTACCGCAAAGTGAACTCCCTTAAGCTCATTTCCCTCAACATCAAGTCCTCGCCCCTTCGTCGCACCTGCGCACAGCACAACCGCATCATACTGATCAACGAGTTCTTGGGCAGGGAGGTCTTTGCCCACTTCTGTATTCAGCACGAATTTGATTCCTGACGCCTTCAGAAGATCAAGACGCCTTTCCACAAATCTCTTTTCGAGCTTCATGTTGGGAATCCCATACATCAACAGTCCACCGGCTCGGTCGTTTCTCTCGTAAACGGTCACGTCATGTCCTACGGCATTTAGATAATAAGCTGCGGACATTCCAGAAGGTCCGGAACCGACAACCGCGACTTTCTTCCCTGTGACTTTACCCTTTTTAGGGACTACCCAGCCTTCTGCAAAGGCTTTCTCAATGATTTCGTATTCAATGCAGTTAATCGTTACAGACTCCATGATGTGCCCTTCAGTGCAGGCGCCTTCACACGGCGCAGGGCACACTCTTGACGTAAATTCCGGGAAAGGGCTCGTTCTACTCAGCCTTTTGTAGGCTTCCTCCCACTGCCCCTTATAGATGAGCTCATTCCACTCTGGTATAAGATTATGCAGAGGACATCCAGATACCATACCACTTAACATCACACCACCGTGGCAAAAGGGCACTCCACAATTCATACATCTTGCACCCTGAGTTTTTATCACCTCAGGATCCCGCGGAAGCTTTATCTCGTTCCAGTCTTTGATTCTCTCTTCTGGCGCTCGTTTCTTTGGATCTATTCTTGTATACTCTAAAAATCCAGTCGCTTTTCCCATTTTAGTCCCACCTTAATTTCCTAAAGTCCTTGAAGCATCTTAAAAATTCTCTTTAAATGCGACCATCAAGGCTTCCTCGCCACTAAAACCAGCCTTCTTGGCCTTATCAATGTTAGTAAGCATACGTTTGTAATCCTTTGGTATGACTTTGGTGAATCTCAGTGAATAGCTTTTCCAGTTAGCAAGAATTTTCTTGCCCTGTGGACTTCCTGTATGCTCAACATGCTTTTGAATCATTTCCTTGATTTCGTTCATTTCTTCTTCAGCTTCAATCTTCTCCAGGGTCACCAATGACTTATTGCAGTATATTTCGTCAAAATCCAGAATGTAAGCAATACCGCCAGACATTCCGGCTGCAAAGTTTCTTCCTGTCTTACCCAGGATAACTACTTTGCCCCCTGTCATATATTCGCAGCCATGATCACCTACGCCTTCGACGACCGCTTTTATCCCGCTATTCCTTACGCAGAATCTTTCTCCGGCTATCCCGTTGATATAGGCTTCTCCTGAAGTTGCCCCATAGAAAGCGACATTTCCAATTAGGATATTTTGCTCAGGTTCATAGTCAGAAGTCTTCGGTGGGTAAACTACTACTTTTCCGCCGGAAAGACCTTTTCCTAGATAGTCGTTAGCATCTCCCTCAAGTTCAAGAGACATTCCCTTCGGAACAAATGCCCCAAAGCTTTGTCCTGCCGAGCCTACAAAGGAAAGCTTAATCGTATCCTCAGGAAGTCCTTCTTCACCATATCGCTTCGAAATTTCGCTGCCGATGATGGTTCCGACAACCCGGTCCACATTATTAATCTTTAGCTTAGATCTTATAGGTGTTTTATGCTCAAGTGCCGGGTTGCAAATTCTAAGAAGCTTCTTTATATCCATAGACTCTTCCAGCATATGCTTCTGTGATTGTGTGTTGTATCGACTCACATCAGCACCCGCATACGGTTGATAGAGAATCTGGGACAAATCCAAGTGGGCTGCCTTCCAGTGCTTTACATTCTCTTTGCTTTTCAGTCGATCTGAACGACCAACCATCTCATTAATTGTCCTAAAGCCCAGCTTAGCCATGATTTCACGCATTTCCTGAGCAATAAATCGCATGAAATTCTCGACATGCTCAGGCTTACCTGTGAAGTTTTTCCGTAGAGCTTCATCTTGAGTTGCTATTCCGACAGGACAGGTATTGAGATTACAAACCCTCATCATGATACATCCCATGGCAATGAGTGGCGTCGTTGCAAATCCGAATTCCTCTGCTCCGAGCATTGCCGCGATAACGACATCCCTACCGGTAAGCAATTTTCCATCGGTTTCGACAACCACTCTATCTCTCAGCTTATTTAGCACCAAGGTCTGATGCGTCTCTGCAAGCCCAAGCTCCCAGGGAAGTCCTGAATTTTGGATACTTGTCCTTGGTGAAGCTCCGGTTCCTCCGTCATATCCGCTGATCAGAATGACGTCCGCTTTTCCTTTCGCTACCCCTGCCGCAATGGTTCCTACGCCGACTTCAGAAACGAGCTTGACGTTAATCCGTGCATCCCTGTTTGCATTCTTCAGGTCATGAATTAATTCAGCCAGATCTTCGATGGAGTAGATATCATGGTGCGGTGGCGGTGAAATGAGATCGACGCCTGGGGTTGAATGCCTTACCTTGGCAATCTCCGGGTAAACCTTACGTCCTGGAAGCTGACCGCCTTCACCAGGCTTAGCTCCTTGAGCCATTTTGATTTGAATCTCTTGTGCATTAACAAGAAAGTTACTGGTCACACCGAAACGCCCAGAGGCTACCTGTTTAATGGCACTATTTTTAGTGTCACCGTTGGCCATGACCTTGAAACGTTCGTAATCCTCTCCACCTTCACCCGTGTTACTTTTTCCACCTAATCTGTTCATGGCGATGGCAAGACATTCGTGGGCTTCCTTGCTGATGGAGCCGTAGGACATTGCTCCCGTCTTAAACCTTCTAACAATTGAGTCCACTGATTCTACTTCTTCGATAGGAATGGTATCCCCTGCATTGATTTTGAAATCTAAAAGATGCCTTAAGGTGTATATTTCCTCATTGTTAATCTTTTTCGAAAAATCCTTAAAAACGGAATAATTACCTTCCCTACAGGCCTTCTGAAGCATGTAGATAGTTTCAGGATTATAGAGATGAACTTCCCCGTCATCCTTACACTGGAAGTGTCCGCCCACTTCAAGGGTATCCGTATAAAGTGAGTTTTCGTCATAGGCACTTTCATGCCGCATTTGATTTTCGAGTGCGATTTCTTCCAGACCTATCCCTTCGAGTCTAGAGGGGGTCATCGTGAAATACTTGTCGATAAGATTCTTCTTAAGCCCAACCGCTTCAAAGATTTGGGCACCATGGTAGCTATGCATTGTAGAAATACCCATTTTCGTGAGTACTTTAAGAATCCCTTTTACAGAAGCCTTAATGAAATTCTTTTTACCTTCTGCGTAACTCTGTCCATTGAGCATTCCTTTTTCAGAGAGGTCCTTAATCGTTTCATAGGCTAGATAAGGATTGATGGCAGTAACCCCATACCCGATAAGAGTACAGAAGTGGTGCACTTCTCTTGGTTCACCAGATTCCAGCACGATTCCTAGATTCGTTCTAATCTCTCTTCGAATCAGGTGGTGGTGAAGTCCAGAGGATGCCAAAAGCGCAGGAATTGCGGCCATCTTCTCATTGACGCCTCTATCAGAGAGGATAATGATATTTGCTCCTTCGCTAATCGCTTTATCCGCTTCTCTAAAAACTCTGTCCAAAGCCCTTTCCATAGCTTTTACCCCTGCTGAGGCCTTATAAAGTATGGAAATGCTAACGGTCTTGAACTTGCCACCATTCAGTTGCTTGATTGACTGAAGCTGTTCATTCGTTAGAATCGGATGCTCCAGGAATAGGCTGGCAGAATCTTTCTGATCAGGATCCAGCAAATTCCCGGTATCCCCAAGCAGAATGCTGCTCGAGGTGATAATCTCTTCTCTTATCCCATCAATAGGTGGATTGGTAACTTGCGCAAATAGCTGCTTGAAGTAAAGGTACAGCATCTGAGGTTTCTCAGATAATACAGCGAGTGGCGAATCCATACCCATAGCTCCAATCGGATCTACTCCTTCGGCTGCCATAGGTTGGATAGTTTTCGTGATATCCTCAAACGTATATCCAAAAGCTTTCTGTTGCTTAATAAGGTCTTCCCCTACCTGCTCTTCCTTTGCTTCCTCAACAGGCAGGTCGCTAAGTTTAACGATATGTCTGCTGTTCCATTCTCCATAGGGATGGAGCATCGAGACATTGTGTTTAATTTCTTCATCAGAGATAATTCTCTTTGCTGCGGTATCGATAAGCAGCATTTTACCTGGTTCCAGCCTGCCTTTGTACTTTACATTTTCAGGCTTGATGTCAATTACCCCAACCTCTGAGGCCAGAACAACACGATCGTCTTTTGTTACATAATACCGTGAAGGACGAAGTCCGTTTCTGTCCAGTACTCCACCGATGACCACACCGTCCGTGAAACCCATAGCCGCAGGACCATCCCAAGGCTCCATCAGAAAGTTATGGAATTCATAAAAGTCCTTTTTCTCCTTGGACATCAGTTCATTTTTTTCCCAAGGTTCCGGAATCATCATCATCACGGCGTGAGGGAGCGACCTTCCAGTAAGGTGCAGGAATTCAAGACTGTTATCAAACATCGCAGAGTCACTGCCTGAATCGTCGACGATAGGGTAGACTTTAGAGAGGTCATCAAAGAGAGGTGAATCGATACATTTCTGTCTCGCCTTCATCCAGTTTACGTTCCCACGAATTGTATTAATCTCGCCATTATGGACGATATACCGATTAGGATGTGCTCTCTCCCAGCTTGGGAAGGTGTTGGTGCTGAACCTTGAATGGACCATCGCAAGTGCTGAGACAAAATCAAGGTCCGAAAGGTCCAGATAGAAATTACGAAGTTGTTCAGCGGTAAGCATACCTTTATATACTAGGGTTTTGGAGGAAAGGCTGGCGACATAGAAAGTGCCTCCCTTCTCTTCACACATCGGGACGATTGCCTTTTCTGCTCTTTTCCTTATGATATAAAGCTTTCTTTCAAAATCCATTTCATCCGATATTCTGGCATCTTTCTCGATAAAAACTTGGATGAATCTAGGCATTACAGCTTTGGCACCTTCACCGATGGTTGTTTTATCGATAGGTACTTCTCTCCAGCCCAGGATTTTCTGACCTTCCTCCTGAACAATTCTTTCGAAGGTCTCTATCTGCGTTTTTCTAAAATCTTCATACTTGTGGGCGAATATCATACCTACGCCATAGCTGCCTTTTTCCGGTAAATCAAATCCCAGAACATCACATTCCCTTTTAAAGAAATCGTGAGGAATCTGGATTAGAATCCCTGCGCCGTCACCTGTATTTTCGTCTGCTCCGCTTGCACCTCTGTGACTTAAGTTTTCAAGCACAGTTAAGGCTTCCTCGATGATGTTATGAGATTTCTCACCCTTGATATTTACTACAAATCCCATACCACATGCATCGTGTTCTAATGCTGGATCGTAAAGGCCCTGTTTCTTTGGCAAACCATAACTTTGCATATTACTCACCCTCTGTTGGAATTTTTAAATATATAAAACAAAAAGGTGCTCTTAATAGAATGTACCTTAGCTAGAAAGTACAAAGCTATTTCGAGCGCCTTTGCTCTACAGTATTTATTTGTAAATTTAACTTAACATAAGAACACCTATGATTCAACCGTTTAACTCAATGTATACAATATTTAAAAGTGAAATTTAAAAGTGAAGCTGAGCCGGCAAGTTATTTCCGCCGTATATTCAGCTCCAATCTTCCTAGCCTACACCCAATGCTCCTGATTAAAAAAGCGGGATCGACCCCATGTGGATCGATCCCGCTTTAATTTCTAACCTTCTAAACTCGTTATCATGTTTACAGCTTAAACAGCATCTCTGCATAGGTCGGAAGCGGCCAAAATTCTCTATCTACCCATTCTTCGAGTTGATCGACATCCTGACGTAATGCTGTCATTGCTTGGAAGACGTGATCTCGGTAGTACACTCCTTGTTCATAAGCATCGTGATGAAGCTCTTGCGCTTTTTGGGCCTTCTCTTCTAAGGCTTCGAGATTTTGATTCAAGGAAACAATATTGGAAGAAACCTTGTTCAGAATTCCCTCTTGGACAGATACCGGAAGACTCGTCGAAATTGCTTTCAAAGTTTGTACCCCTGAAGCCAGATGATTAACATATTTTAGCCCCGCCGGAAGAATCTGACGCTTCACCATATAAAGCATGGTTTGAGCTTCGATGTTTATCGTTTTGCTATACTGCTCTAAGCATATCTCATAGCGGGAATGCAGTTCCGTTGGACTTAAGACTCCGTGCTTTTCAAAAAGGGCTACCGCTTTTTCAGTTACCCAAGCTGGAATCGCATCGACAGTTGAACGGATATTCGGTAAGCCGCGACGTTCCGCTTCTTCAACCCATTCATCAGAGTAATTATTTCCATCGAAGATAATCCGTGCATGAGTCATGGCGATCTCTTTTAAAAGCTTTTTCAGCTCACCATTAAAATCTTCTGCCTTCTCCAGGCGATCGGCCATCTGCGAAAGCACATCAGCAACGATGGAGTTCAGCACAATATTCGGACCTGCAATAGATTGGGAAGACGGCACCATCCGGAATTCAAATTTATTACCCGTAAAGGCGAAGGGAGAGGTCCGATTCCGATCGGTTGAATCCTTTCGTAAGGCCGGTAACGTGGTCACCCCGATGGTCATTCTGCTTTCCGATTTTGAATGAGTGACTCCTCCATTTTGGAGTTGGGCAATAATATCGCTAAGCTGATCCCCTAAGAAGATAGATATAATCGCAGGGGGAGCCTCATTCGCACCCAGACGGTGATCATTTCCCGGATTGGCAGCGGAGGCACGGAGTAAATCGGCATGATCATCAACGGCTTTAATCACTGCACATAGGAACGTGAGAAATTTGGCATTTTCATGAGGAGTTGAACCAGGGTCTAAGAGATTCTTACCTGAATTCGTTCCTAAAGCCCAGTTATTATGCTTACCCGAGCCATTCACCCCAGCAAAGGGTTTTTCGTGAAGTAAGCAAACCAGGCCGTGACGGGTGGCTACTTTTTTAAGGAGATCCATGATCAATTGGTTATGATCCGTAGAGATATTCGTCAAGGTGAAGATCGGCGCAATTTCATACTGGCCAGGAGCAACCTCTTTATGTTGCGTCTTAGCGGAAATTCCTAATTTCCAAGCCTCGACGTTCAAGTCATTCATAAACGCAGCAATTCGTTCATTGATACTTCCGAAATATTGATCTTCGAGTTCTTGCCCCTTCGGAGGCTTAGCGCCAAAAAGGGTACGCCCGGTGAGGATGAGGTCCAGCCTCTTCTCATAATAGGTCTTATCAATGAGGAAATACTCTTGTTCGGGACCTACCGTGCTCGTTACGCGTGTTGTCTCCGTATCCCCGAAGAGCCGTAAGATTCGGACAGCCTGCTTGGATAATGCCTCCATGGAACGTAATAAGGGGGTCTTATTATCTAAGGCTTCCCCTGTATAGGAGCAGAAAGCCGTTGGGATACAGAGAACGATATTATTTCCTTCCTCTCTCAGGAAGGCCGGAGAAGTACAATCCCACGCCGTATAGCCTCGAGCTTCAAACGTTGAACGAATTCCGCCATTGGGGAAGGAGGAAGCATCGGGTTCTCCTTTAACAAGTTCTTTGCCTGAGAACTCCATGATAACGCGTCCATCATCAGTCGGAGAGATAAAAGAATCATGCTTCTCAGCTGTTAACCCTGTCATAGGCTGGAACCAGTGAGTATAATGAGTGGCTCCTTTTTCAATCGCCCAGTCCTTCATCGCGTTAGCCACAACTTCGGCTACACCAGCATCGAGAGGCAACCCATTATCGATGGTATTTCGCAAGGATTTGTAGATATTCTTGGGTAATCTCTCCCGCATGGTCGCATCATTAAATACGTTCATTCCAAAGATTTTCATCATTCTTATCCCCCTTTGTTTTTCCGAAAATGAAAAAGACACTCCTAAGTGGATGTACTTATTTAAAGTACAAATCCCTTACGAGCGTCTTTGCTCTATCATTTTTTAATTTCTAAGATTAAATTAACATAAAATAACCTACTATTTCAACTGTTTTATACTATGTATACAATATTTAAGTTTGAGGAAAGCCTATTTCATCAAAAGGTCCTACGTAGCAGAAGCCATTTCTTTACATATCTCCTTATTGACATTTGACAATAAGCCTCCTATACTTTACTAAGTAAAATATTGAGGTGATAAAATGAAAGACGTTTTTCAACAAGAACTTGCTCAAGAGTTATTGCAAACCCTCGCACAATTTAGACGAATCGGAGGTCAACATCATTCCTCAAGATATGGAATAAAACCCAGTGAATTTGTATTGTTACACCTTCTGCTTCACCATTCTAAGGAGGACTCCAAGGGCTTAAAGGTCTCAGACATTAGCGAAATGCTACACATTACTCCCAGTGGAGTGACTCATACTATTAATTCGTTAGAAAAGGGCGGATATATCGAGCGACTATCGGACCCTACAGATCGACGCTTTGTTTTAGTTAGAGCAACAACTCGGTCTAAAGAAATTATGAAACAACTTTGTACTGAGCGCGTCGAAATGGTAGAGGAATTAATTTCATTTTTAGGAGAGCAGGATAGCAGGGACTTCATCAGGCTGTTATCTACAGCACTCGACTTTTTTAGAGAGAGGAAAAATAATAAAGGAAACTTACTTTAGGTGGAGTTTCAACTCCACCTGAAGTTTAGTTGCTCTTATCGAGGGACTTAGCGCCACTTATCTCCCGCTTAAGAGCAGGAGTTTAGTGGCGGTTAGTCATCGGACAAATGAACTCAGGCACAGGGAATCCTACAAGAAGGGGAGATGAAAGATAATGCTCAAATTACTCAAGCACTTGAAACCGTTTGCCACATCAGTCTTCATCGTTTTAATCTTCTTATTTCTCCAATCTCTCGCGGAATTATATCTCCCAACCTTGATGTCTGACATCGTGGACATAGGGATCATCCAAGGAGATACTCCCTATATTCTTCGAGTCGGTGGCATAATGCTCTTGGTCGCTGCAGGAAGCGCTTTCTTATCTATCTACGCGAGTCTGTTATCCTCAAAGATTGCTACTGGCTTTGGCCGAAATCTTCGTTCCAACGTTTTTGCCCAAGTCGAGAACTATTCGCTCAATGAATTTAACCAATTTGGTACCGCCTCCCTGATCACACGTACAACAAATGATATCACGCAAGTTCAACAGGTACTCATTTTGATCTTACGGATGATGGTGACCGCACCGATTATGGCTGTTGGCGGAATCATTATGGCCGTATCGAAAGATGCTACGCTTTCCCTGATCTTTGTCGTTGTACTTCCGTTTCTTGCCTTAGCCATCTTCATTATTGCTAAGAAGGGAATTCCGCTTTTCAAGGCCATGCAGGTAAAGCTCGACCATTTGAACCTCGTTCTCCGTGAGAATCTGACGGGAATTCGAGTGATCCGTGCCTTTGACCGCCTTGAGCATGAAAAGAAACGCTTCGATAATGCAAATTCAGATTTAACTCAAACGGCCATTCAAGTAAATAAAATCATGGCCGCTATGATGCCCGTGATGATGTTGGTTCTGAACCTGACTACCATCGCGATTGTATGGTTTGGTGGGCTGCGTATCGATCAAGGGAAAATGCAAGTAGGAGATATGATGGCTTTCATTCAATATGCCATGCAGATTCTCTTCTCCCTGATTATGGTTTCTATGATGTTTGTTATGGTTCCTCGAGCCCAAGCCTCCGCAGTGAGAATTAACGAAGTTCTTGAGCTTTCACCTACCATTAGCGACCCCAGGAGCATCACCTTACCAGCCAAGCAAGGAGGACAGGTCGAGTTTAGAGATGTGACCTTTAGCTATCCGGGTGCAGAGAATCCCGTTCTTAGCCATATCTCCTTCCAGGCAAATCCAGGTGAGATCACTGCAATCATCGGTGGAACGGGTTCAGGTAAGACCACGCTCATTAACCTCATCCCACGTTTCTATGATGTCGATAGCGGACAAGTCCTTATCAATGGAGTCGACGTTCGGGAGATGTCCCACGAAGCCCTTCGTTCAAAGATTGGTTTGATTCCACAAAAGGCTGTGCTTTTCAGCGGAACTATCTCAGATAATATTCGCTATGGTAAAGAAAATGCATCTGACGAAGAAATCTATACCGCCGCCCAGATTGCACAGGCTCACGATTTTATTCTAGGGATGAAGGAGGGGTACGATTCTCACATAGCCCAAGGTGGGACAAATCTCTCGGGTGGACAGAAGCAGCGTCTCTCCATAGCCCGTGCATTGGTCAGAAAACCTGAAATCTATCTTTTTGATGACAGCTTCTCGGCACTTGATTATAAGACAGATGCCCTTCTTAGAGCAGCCCTCAAACAAGAGATCACTTCAGCAACCCTAATCATTATTGCCCAAAGGGTCAGTACCGTTATGGACGCTGATCGGATTATCGTCTTAGAGGATGGGCAAATCGCTGGAATGGGTAAACATAGAGAGCTACTAAGTACCTGTGAGGTCTATCGTGAGATTGTTTCCTCACAATTGTCCGAGGAGGAGATCGCATGAGCGAAGGAAATAAAGACAAACGAGTCGGTCCGATGGGCCCCGGAGAACGCAGAGGTCCTCTAGGGGGACCTCTAATGGGGCAACCTGTACAGAAAGCAAAAAACTTCAAAGTAACTCTCAGAAGACTTCTAGGCTATCTCAAACCTCGACGCCTTCAACTCATCAGTGTATTTCTTCTGGCTATCCTAAGCACAGTATTTAGTATCGTCAGCCCCAAAATTATGGGAAAGGCCACCACTCTGCTCTTTGAAGGGATGATAGCGAAATATAAGCATATTCCCGGCGCTGGAGTAGACTTTGAGGGGATAGCCCGAATTATTCTACTATTAATCGGACTCTATCTTATCAGTGCAATCTTTAGCTACTTCCAACAATTTTTAATGGCTGGAGTCGCTCAAAAGACCGTTTATAACCTACGCAATGAATTAAGCGAAAAAATCAACCGTCTTCCCCTAAAGTTCTTCGATACCAAAACCCATGGGGAAATCCTGAGTCGTGTGACAAACGATGTGGATAACATAAGCACGACTCTCCAGCAAAGTATTACTCAACTCATAACTGCGATTGTAACGTTAGTCGGTGTCATCGTTATGATGCTAACCATCAGCCCGCTAATGACACTTATTGTTCTCGTTACACTTCCCCTTTCCTTTCTTGTCACCGCAAAGGTCGCGAAACGTTCTCAGAAATTCTTCGCAGAACAACAGAAAACCTTAGGTGAGCTAAACGGACATGTCGAAGAGATGTATACCGGTCACGCCATCGTGAAAGCCTTCGGGCGCGAGGAGCAATCCCTTCAGCGATTTGATCAGATCAATGAAAAGCTCTATCAATCGGGTTGGAAAGCGCAGTTCATTTCTGGCATTATCATGCCTCTCATGTCCTTTATCGGTAACATTGGCTATGTGCTGGTGAGCGTCGTTGGAGGAATCCTTGTCACAAAAAGGGCCATTGAAATCGGGGACATTCAAGCCTTCATTCAGTATTCCAGGCAATTCACTCAACCCATCGTCCAAACCGCCAATATCATGAATATTATTCAATCGACAATTGCGTCTGCTGAGCGAGTCTTTGAACTTCTCGATGAAGTGGAGGAGATTCCCGATGCTAAAGAGGCCAAGCCCCTGACTAAAAGTGAAGGGCATGTCACCTTTGAACATGTCGCCTTTCGTTATAAGGAAGAAGAAGCTCTCATCGATGATATGAATATCGAGATAAAGCCAGGACAAACTATCGCAATCGTCGGCCCCACGGGAGCAGGAAAGACGACCTTAGTCAATTTACTCATGCGGTTCTACGAAATTGGCGAAGGCTCCATTCAAATCGATGGGGTTGATATTCGCGACCTCAAGCGTGGCGAACTCCGCCGGATCTTCGGGATGGTTCTACAGGACACGTGGCTCTTTAATGGAAGCATTCGAGCTAATATTGCCTATGGAAAAGATGCTGTGACAGACGAAGAGATCGTGCAGGCTGCCAAGGCTGCCCATGCAGACCATTTTATTCGGACTTTGCCAGAAGGTTATGACACGGTACTCAACGAAGAAGCCTCAAATATCTCGCAAGGGCAAAAACAGCTCCTCACCATTGCGCGTGCTATCTTGGCTGATCCGACCATTTTAATCCTCGACGAAGCCACCAGCAGTGTGGACACACGAACCGAAGCGTATATCCAGAAGGCCATGCTATCACTCATGCAAGGAAGAACCAGTTTTGTCATTGCCCATCGTCTCTCAACCATTCGTAACGCCGATTTGATTCTCGTGATGCAGCATGGTCGGATTATCGAACAAGGAACACATCAAGAATTGCTTAGAAAAGACGGCTTCTATGCCGACTTGTATAACAGTCAGTTCGCCGGAGTTGCTTCTTAAAATAATTCTCTTTACTTTACTCCAAAAAGTGTTAATATAGTCTCTGTTTCAAGTTTAAGAGAAAGATTGTAAAGAGGTTAAACAACGTGCTAATAAAGATTAGAAGCTGGTTATTAGGTGAAAAACTGGCAACAAATCAACTTGGCGAGGAGAAGTTTTCTGTATTCTGGGGCTTACCAGTTCTAGCGAGCGATGCCATCTCCTCCGTCGCCTATGCAGTAGAAGAGATTCTATGGGCTCTCGTGCCCATCATCGGTCTTGCTTCCTACGTTTTCCTACCGGAAATTGCCGCAGCTATCATTCTTCTTCTTCTCATACTCACAATTTCCTACCGACAAATCGTCGCAGCCTACCCTAATGGTGGCGGAGCCTATACCGTCGCTAAAGAAAATCTAAGGACTGAACTCGGGTTAATCGTTGGGGCTTCACTTTCCGTCGATTATATCTTAACGGTAGCAGTAAGTATCAGTGCAGGAACCGCTGCACTGACTTCTGCTTTCCCCGTGCTTTTCCCTCATCGTGTTGCTCTCGCCTTGTTTCTCCTTGCTTTAGTAACGATTGGAAACTTACGTGGGGTCAAGGATTCTTCGAAAGTCTTTAGCATCCCGACCTATGCCTTTATTCTATCTGTTCTTATACTTATCATTGCCGGAATCGTAAAAAGTGCCTCTGGAAATGTTTCAATTCTACCAGCAGCAATCCCTGAATCCACCGTCACCTTTGGAACCCAAGCCATTAGTTTATTTTTATTGATGAAGGCCTTCTCTTCCGGTTGCGCTGCCGTAACGGGAGTTGAAGCCATTTGCGATGCTGTGCCTAACTTCAAAGAGCCAGCCGTTAAAAATGCAAAACTTGCTTATCTTATCTTGGCTTTAGCGGTTACCCTCACATTCGGAGGAATAACGTATCTCGCTAAGATCTATCAAACCGTACCCAACCTGCACCAAACCGTTATCGCCCAAATCGCGACCCAAGTCTTTGGGAAAGGCTTTATGTTCTATGCGATTCAAGCGACGACTGCAATCATCTTAGCCATGGCTGCTAATACGGCTTTCGCTGGATTTCCCACGCTTCTCTCGATCATAGCGCAGGATGGCTACGTTCCCCGGCAATTTGCTCTCCGTGGCCGTCGGTTAGGTTTCTCTAATGGAATCATGCTACTTACTATAGCAGCTGCTACCCTTATCATTATTTTCCGAGGTGAGACCCACTTACTCATTCCTCTTTACGCCCTCGGGGTTTTCACATCCTTCACCATTGCCCAAGCGGGTATCTTCATGCATTGGATCCGTTTGAAGCCAAAGGGTTGGCAATACAAAGCAATTGTCAATGGTTTAGGTACAATCATTACATTCATTACTGTTTTAGTCGTTGCTGTAACCAAGTTTATGAGCGGAGCCTGGATTGTCCTTATCGTAATCCCTATACTCGTGCTCATGATGTTGAAGATAAAAAGGCATTACGGTATCATAGCCAAGCAGTTAGACGTTCCGAATGAGCGACTTGAACATCTTCGCTTGAAGAAACAAGGAACCTCCTATGTCATTGTTCCCGTTCAAAGCCTCAATGTTATGGTGATCAAAGCTCTACGCTATGCCACATGTATCTCTCACGAAGTGGAAGCCTTTCACGTCGAGACGTATGAGGGAGAAGCCGATAAACTCAAAACCAAATGGGCTAAGCTAAATACAGACATTCCCCTCATTATTAAACAATCACCCTATCGGGAAATTACGAGACCGCTTGTAGAATATGTTGAATCGAGTGAGCACTCCTCAAGACCCGGGGATGTCATTACCGTTTTACTCCCTCAGTTTATTGTCCCGAAATCATGGCAAATGATGCTCCACAACAACACCAGCTTATTCATTGGAAGCTCACTCTTAAAAAATCGACATATTGTGGTTTCTCTCTTACCTTTCTATATCGATGAGAAATCCGAGATTTATAAAAATGAGATCTTAGAAGAGTCAGAATCAGATTAACGCATTATTGAGAAGCAAACATTGTACCGACCTTAATCAAAGGGGCCGCCTTGAAATGATGTCTATGGACAAGACATTCATAACAAGGTAGCCCCTTTTTCATATCAACAAATCTTCATTTCTACTTACTCATTTCAAGCATTCTATCCAGAGCCAAGATAGCATCTTCTGCTACGCCAGAATCCACTTTTATCTGATTAACGATCTTCCCTTGCTGAAGGCTCTCTAAAGCCCAGAGAAGATGAGGTTGACTAATCCGACTCATCATGACACATAAGCAGACATTCTCGTTCAGGCAGACAATCGTCTTATCCGGATTCTCCTTAGCAAGCCTGTTCACGAGATTAATCTCCGTACCCACTGCCCAAACGCTTCCTGCTGGAGACTCTGTAACCTGCCGAATGATGAAATCAGTTGAACCGTCTAAATCCGCCTTTTCAACAACTGAATGGCTGCATTCAGGGTGTACGATTACCTTAATTCCCGGATACTTATCCCGCACAGCATCGACGTGTTGTGGTTCAAACTTCTGGTGAACGGTGCAATACCCATCCCATAGAATAAGTCTTGGAGTAGCCTCTGGAAGTTTGATATCCATATCTTCTCTGTTCCATTGGAGAATATCCTTCGGGTCTAAGCCCAAATGAAGCGCCGTGTTCCGCCCAAGATGCTCATCAGGCATGAAAAGAATGCTTTTCCCCTCGCTAAAGAGTTTTTTCAAGATTTTCGAAGCATTTGAAGAGGTACAGGTCATTCCCCCATGACGCCCGCAGAAGGCTTTAACTTCTGCTGTGGAATTAACATAAGTTACAGGGACGAACTCCTCATTATATCGTGAGGTAATCAGGTCCCAACACCTTTCCACATCACTGAGCTCAGCCATATCGGCCATTGGGCATCCTGCCTCAATATCCGGCAGGATAACCTTTTGTTCAGGTGAACTCAAGATATCCGCAGTCTCAGCCATGAAATGAACTCCACAGAAAACAATGAATTCCGCTTCTTTCTCTTCTGCAGCCAGTTGGGAAAGTTTCAAGGAATCCCCCCGGTAGTCAGCATAGCGAACAACTTCATTACGCTGGTAGTGATGACCTAATATAACGAGCTTAGAACCTAAGTCCGCTTTGGCTTTACGGATTCTTTCGTCCATTTGTGCTTCATTCAGAAAGATATATTCATCTGGTAAAGGCTGTTGGCTTTTATACATTAAAGAATCTATCTCCTCTTCATTTTTTATTTAGTTTTACCAAAAGTCTTTATACCTGTCAACACATGAATGGCGAATTGACACTCCGTTACACTTACAATGTGAAAATAACCTTGAACGTTGTTCCCTGACTTCCCGTGTTAAACACTAAATCTGCTTTATGCCTGCGAGCGATTCCGAAAGAAATCGCAACTCCTAATCCCGTTCCGCTTTCTTTCGTTGTAAAAAAGGGAGTTCCTATTTTCTCCTGAACTTCCTCTGGAATTCCATCCCCTTGGTCTTTAACGGCCAATATGACTTTTCCTTCTTCTTCATAGGTCTGAATAATCACACACCCATGCTCTGGTGTAACCTCTAATCCATTCCGTACAAGATTCAAAAGGAGCTGGCGTATCTCATTTTCATTCAGTGATAGAATCGGTAAAGCGTTTAGCTCGAGAACAACCTCTTTGTTATTGTAATAGGCATCTGCTTGAAGCATCGGGTAAATTTTACGGATGATTTCATTGATATCTCGAGGTTTAGCTTGATCTAAATTCGATTTTGCCAGAGATAAGAAATCAGTAATGATGGAGTTCGAACGGTCAATTTCAGAAATCATCAAGTCGTAATACTCTTTATCTTCAGGGTCTTTAACCTTCGCACCGCGCAGTTGAAGAAATCCCTTGACTGTAGTCAGCGGATTTCTTATCTCATGACTGATTCCTGCTGCTAATTGAGCGATCAGATTGAGTCTTTCAAGTCGGGCAAACTCCGCTTGCTGATGTTTAAACTCAGTAATATTTCTATAAAATACCGATAATCCCTCATCGAATGGATATACATGACAAGAGTAGAATCTATCTGAAGAATCGCCCTCAACTTCCCATTGAATCGCTTCATTTTTTGCCAAAGCCATCTGCATTTTTTGATGCATTATGGATTCCCTAAAATCAGGTATAACTTCAAAGATTGTTTCTCTCAACAATTCCTTATATGACTGGTTGAAAAACTTTTCAGCTTCCTGATTTACGAAGGCAAACCTCCAGTCCTTATCCACAGAAAAAAAGCCATCCGAAATCCCTTCCATGATTTGCGTTATCTTTCGTTGGGATGCATGGAGCTCTTGGTTAACATGATTTAAAGCTTCCGTATAAGAAGCAATTGTACTCAGGACAGGTTTTAATTCCGGAAGTTTCTCAGCATCCCAGTCCAAATTACGATCAGGATGGATAATTGACTCACTGAAGTGTTTTAAATAATCCTGTATTTGTTCTATATGTTTTCGAAAAAAGAACACAGTTATTGCTAAAAAGCTAATAGTTAAAATAAAAAAAATGCTTACTCCGGTAAATGATTTCAATAGGAACTCAGGTCTCATTGCATAAGCCAAAACATATCCTCTTAAAACCCCTGCTTGATATACTGGAACACTGATTAAACTCATCGTGTTCCAAAGCAATTCCTGAATCCCTTTATCTTTTTCAAGAGCAGAAAGGACATCCTTCCTTAAAAACTGAGAGCTATTATTTGAAACGACCCAATCGAGGGCTAAATCATAATAAGCAACTGAATAGCTATCCCCTTGATAAAGTAGTGGCTCGATTACTTCATATAATTTTTGAATTTTTTGCTCTTTCGTCAAGCTATTTTCATTGATCAGATAGCTAAAGTCAATTTTGGATTGAATTTCTGATTCAACTACATGGACTCTACTTAACAATTGGTAATTAAGTTTGATCGTTTCCTTCTCCCAAAAGCTTTGTCCAAATAAAATTACGAAGGATATCCCAAATATAAAAATACATATAGTAATATTAAATAAAGTCGTTTGAATAATAGATCGTTTTGGAAGAATTCTGCTCATATTACCCTCCAAGTCTTAAGAAGCTGGGTTTTAACCCAGCTTCTCAAGAGGTTCGTTTGTCATTACTTCTGTAAGGCTTTTGGTGTCTTTGGCTGATACGCCCACAATCCGCAAGCAAATACCGAGGTCGCACTGGCTAAGGTTATTAACGTTGCGGCGAGTGCTGTAAAAAAGGTTCTTTTCACTTTATCCACCTCCCCGTTTATTGAATATTGGCAACAATGTGATGGATTGGTATAGAATACCCATACACATGCTGACATTCAGTAGAAGGTTGCTTGAGAACAGGCTTATGAAAAATGCCACAAGAACAAAAACAATCGATAACCCTTTGAGTCTAACCTTTAATTTTTCAGAGTGAATTGGCTTATTTTCACTGTCAACCGGAGCTAAGAAAAAAACAATGAGTAAAGAAAGCAATAAAAATAACCAGAGAATATAATCACTTATCAAGTGGTATTCAACTAACTTTTTAGCAATAAATCCAATAGCGCTATATAACAGCGCACCGAAAACTAAACATTTTGACGGTGTATTAAAATGGGCTCCTCCCGAGACCCTTCGAAGTAAAACCCCGAAAATGGCCGCAAAAAGAGCCGCTTTTAAAGCATTGACAACAAAAGCAAAAAGAATCAACAGGAGCGTTCCAAAAATTGAAAGGAGAGTAGTTTCGATGGCATAATCAATTATCTCTTTCTTATCTTCGTCATATTCCAAATCCTTAGTAATAAAGTTCGTAAGGTTACTACTCATCTCTGTTAGGCTAATCATACGTTACCCTCTTTCGTCGAATCAGAAATGCTGTAATAAAGAGCAGTACGACTTGTGGTTCAGTAAACAGAACCCTTAGCAGCTGATTACTATACCAGATTTCTCCAGGCATCTTAAAAACAGCCATAAGGATAGACAAAGACATATATTCGAAAACAAATAAAGCTGAATAGCTTAAAAGGCATGCAATCAAAGACAGACTTACGTCTCCTTTGCCCTTTAGGGTTAAAACAATAAAAAGAGTGAATATAATAATTAACGTATGTGTTCCAAAGGGAAGAGGAAGTAATCTTACACTATAAGCAATGAGGGCTAATAAAATCCCAATTGGGATGATTTCCTTCCATTTCAATGGAAGCTTAGCGATCGCATAAGCTAAGGTGACAACTGCGATTTGTTCTGGCATCCCTTGCAACAACAAAACAGCCCAGGGAATGTCTATAAAATCCACCCCCATTTATGTCGTATTTCTATTTTCATACAATTCTACATAATCTATGAAATTCCTTCTTTATGTCATAGTTTCTTATCAAATCTCCCTTCAACAATTCGTGCAATAAAGGTACCGACAAGCAGGGACCAAACCGGAGCACTAATATTGAAAATGGAAATATTGGATAGAGCAATAACAAAGGAAAATGCTGTACTTAATTTCATAGTCGGTCTAGAGAAGCCCACCGACAAACTGTTTCCGAATACGCCGAGAAGGGCGAAGCCGACAAGAAGTGAAATAAACGCCTTGGGTAGAACATGAATCACAGGAACGAGTCGCCAAGAAAACAAGCCGAATAAGAGAATGATAATGCCAGAAACCACGGCTCCCATATACCTTTTTTCCTTAGGCCCTGCCTCCTCATCCGAACAAATGGCCGACATCATTCCGGCCACATTGGCGGATTGCCCGCCAAAAAAGCTGGTGAGGATTGAAAATATTCCAGTTAAAGAGATGACTCGATTCACTGGAGGGTGATATCCATTCTGCTCTAATGCTCCAAGTCCTACTGCCGCATCATTACTTAAAATAAGGAGTGCCAGTGGAACTGAGACAGAAATAAAGCTTAAGACGGTAAATTCAGGAAGTTGAAGAGTAGGAACCACAAACGATGTGACGGCCACCCCTATGCTATCCAGGGGTTGTGTTAAAAGTAATAAAAGCGTACCTGTCACAATACCTGCAACCATTGGTGGAATTCGCTTGTCCCATTTACTGAAGATGAAAAATGCAAGGAGTGATGCCCCCCCGATTAATGGGAGTTGAGTGATAGACACGACGAAATTAACGATATACTTCGTAATCATTCCTGCCAACATCACGGCGATAATCTCCTTCGGAACATATTCAAGTAATTTCGAGAAAATACCCAGATATCCTATCAATAACATCAGGACTCCAGAAAAAATATAGGCACCAAGGAGTTCAGGGTAAGTAAACTGAGCTGTAACTGTGGTAAGAAAAGCGACCCCAGTAATGGTATGTGCACCAACGATAGGCATTCGGTAGTACCAAGGAATGAGAATACTAAATATCCCACCGAACACATAGACCGAAAACATCCAAAGTATAGTCTGGTTTGTCGTAAAGTTTCCATTTGATGCTGCTTCGAGGATAATAGCAGGTGGACCAGTGATGGCTAAGAGTGCGGATACAACTCCCGCTGCGATGTTTTTCGAGTTCAAATCTCTGAATCGACTCATGATTGTTCTCCTATAGGCTTAGAATTTCGGTATGCTTATTATAGACCTTTTCTTACTCTGTACTCAATACTATATTGTCATTCATGAGACTCTTCTCTAAGATACACCCCTTCATTTTGGAAATAAGAAAGCCCGAGAAATAACCTAAGAGGGTATCTCCCGAGCTTTGGCTTATGCGATGACTGACCGTAATCCAATGGTTCTACTTCTACTTTGCACGAACGGTACTATTGAGCTTTCCTTGATGTGATCCATCACAAAATGGCGCATTGCCAGATAAACCACAGCGACATAAATAGGTTTCCTCATGCGTCTCGATTTTCTTCCCTTCGCCATCAACGAGTTCGATTTCTCCATTAACAAGGAATGGCCCATTATCAAGGGCTTGAATTTTAACATTAGCCAATATAAGCATCTCCCTTCAATCAACTAGATTTAGTATTCTAATCTTAAAGAGAGATTATACTGACCTTCAATGACCTCATTTACTTGCTCCTACTGACTAACTCCCTCCAACTTAATGTAATCTTCTTTGAAGTAAGTGATTCCCAGGCCAATGGGTTTATTTTCGTCATCGAAGAGTTTCTGCTCTACGACTAATAAGGCAATCTGCGTTTTAATATTAAGATGTCTTTTGATATCTTCGTTCGGTGTCTGGGCATAAATCCTTATATTTTTCTTCATGGCAAATGGTGGAATGCTCTTTCCCATCATTTCAGGGAAAGTGGCATGTTCTATTTCTTTTTCTACAAGCGGCATACCCTTTATATAGGGTAAATATTTGACGTCATAAGCAATAGACTCCCCATCACTAAAGAATACTCTGCGAATAATAATGACATTTTTGAATTTACTAATTTGCAATTTGTTGGCTAAAGGTTCATCAGGTGAAATAATGTTGACTTCTAATAGTTTGGTATCATCTACACTACTAAAGGAGTTGTTCATTTCGTCATAATAAACGGTATACTTGTTATGTTGGGGGGCTTTGACAAAGTTCCCTTTGCCTGGAATGGAATAGATATATCCTTCATTAAAGAGAAGGGCAAGGCCATTTCTTACAGTAGCCCGACTCGTCCCATAGTGCTTACATAAGGCTGTTTCAGGAGGGATGGTATCACCCGGTTTAAGTTCAGCGCTGTTGATCTGATTTCTTATCTCTTCAAATATCTTGAGATAAACCGGACTACTCATCATCCGTTACGCCCTCACGATCCCTAATACCCATCCACTCCCTACATACTTTCACTCCACGTGAAACATCATTAGCATAGTTATCCGCCCCAATATATCGACATGCCTCTTTTGTAAGATGACTTCCTCCGATGATTAACTTTACGTTTCCTCGATCACCGGATTGTACAAATGCCTCAACCGTATCTTTCATGGTCTCGATAGTGCTTGTCAGTATTCCGCTTAGACCCACAATATCGGGTTGATATTCCTGATATTTTGCCAGAAAGATTTCTTTAGGGACATCCACCCCTAGATCCACGACTTCAAACCCATTCGCTTCCAGCATACCTTTGAAAATGTCTTTACCGATGTCATGGATATCTCCTCTAACCGTTCCCAAAAGCATCCTGCCTATTTTCTCTGTAGTATTACTTAGGAAATGCGCTTTCATCGGCTCCAACTTCAAGACATCTTTAAAAATGATTCCAGACATAATCAGGTCTGCTATAAAATAATCTTGACTTTGATACAATTTCCCTACCTTAGTCATTCCCTCAGCGATAACCTCCAAAAGATATGGAGGCTCCAATCCAGCATCTAAAGCTTCCTCCGATAATTGCATCACGGCTTCTTCATCGAGCTCCCCGATGGCTTTTATAAGCATAACTTCCAGCTCTTTTTGGTCGTTCATTTGCCCCTCCAAGAATAGGTAGTTTTCCTACACACAATAATAGCACAATTCCGATAAATTATGTTGCCGTCATGCTCTCTCGATTTCCTCGCCAGTTTTTTGAGTAGTAAGGCGCGCCTTTGTGCCGAGTTCAGGCAAGAAATAAAAAACTACTCCCGAAAGGAAATATAAGATACTGGCTAATAGGAATAATACATCAAAGCTATTATTCGCAAGGGGGGCAACGATAAAGGAAGGAACGAAGAAGGCCCCGATGAGTTGCAAGGTAGCGATGAGGCCCCCTGCGCTTCCAGCATAGGTCGGTCCGATTTCAGGTAAGAGCATGGGGAAGGACATTAAAAGCGGTAATGTTACTCCCATCATAAACCCAAGGACTGGGAGGATTAACCAAGTCGTAATTCCCGAGGAATTCCAGGTCAGATACATGCTTACCGCACCCAAAATCGCTACCGGAGCTAGGAAGGGCCTAATTCTCCCGATACGATCAGAGAGAATGGGGCCGACTAAGCTACCCAAAACACTACCCAGGGTTACTAAGGAAGTCATGAGACTCGCCTTATGAGGATCAACACCTCTAACGGCATTCAAAGCATTGGAGAAATTGCCGCTGAAGACCATGTTACAGCCCATAAAGATCATAAGCCCCGTACCCACTAACCAAACGTTTTTACTCTTTATAACTTCACGAAGATATTGAGTCGTAGGCATGACAGGCATATCAGGAGTCCCTGCAGGCTTATCCTTGACTAGGATCACCCAGAGAATCGCGACGATGAGCATAAGGTAACCCGCAGTGGTATAAGCCATTTTCGTCGTCGGAAACAGAGTTGCTGTGGATAAGCCTATCGCCATCCCAAGTCCAGCACCTGTATAATTAATCCCCATCGCTGTTCCCATCTGTTCTAGTGGGAACCACGCCCCAACGAGCTTTGAGATATTAGCATTTAAGAGTGCAGAACTTAAACCAGATAAGAACATTAGAGTAAAAAACGTTAAAAAATCATGTGCAGCATATCGAAAATAAACACCCACAATTGAGAGTATAAAACCTACTGTCACAACCTTCTTTACACCAAATCGATCACCCAAGGCTCCGGAAGGCACACTGAAAAATACGGAGCCTAACATAGGAGCGGAAAAAATCATAGAAAACTGGGTCAAAGAGAGGTTTAGATCAGGGATTACCTTAAAAGCAAGAGCTGCGACCTGAAATTGCGGTGCGACACCGATTAATGTCGCCGCCCATACAATAGCTAAGACTACCCAACGATAGGGAGACAATACTGCCTTGGAAGATTCAATCATCTTTCCACTCCTTTTATACTGATAGGCTTCACTCCTATTGACCAATCGGATGATCGGGATGCGGACATAAAATCTTAATGTTAGACGCACAAATTCATAATAAAAATGAACATCATTTCTTCATAGCCCTGAACCCTTTGGGCTATGACTGGCATATATTTCTCATCGATTTCAGGATGCTCGACTACATACTGTTCCCAGGCTTTATAATATTTCGTTTCCATTCTCAAGCCCTCCTTTAATAATTGGCGTTAGTAGCGACATATTCTAAGACAGCCTGCATGTTTTCAACATTGATGCTGTCCACAGTCAAGGGGCCTTTGTCGAAGGAGAAAATATATCGACCTCCTGGCGCTAAGATATCTAATAGCTCTTTGGCCTTATCAATACATTGTTTTTTCGTTCCTGTCTTGATTAGGACCGTAGGATAAAAGCCCATAAGGACATGTTTTTGACCCACTTTTTCCTTAAATATCTTGGGATCGCCAGATTCGACTAAAATTTGCGTGCTTTCCGGCAACTCATTCAAGTAATCTACATATCTCGTCCAGTCTTGTTCCGCAAATACTGCACAGGCTTGCCCTGCTTCTTCTAAGGTCTCAATTAGCTTTTTAAAGGTAGGCCAATACAGTTTAGCAAAATCCTTTTCACGCATAAATGGAGGCATGTGTAAAGGCATTATGGTGGGGGAATATTTCGATGGAACCATAGGCATGCCCATTTTGATCATCAAGGGAAGAGCCGCCTCTGCTGCCGCAGCCACTTTATCGGGAATTCTGCGGATATCCATGGATATCCCTTTGAAGCCCCGCAACTGATCTGCAACAAAATCCATAGGTGCTTCATTAAAGCCGCCGATTAAGGGTATCGTAGCATAACCATATTTTTGTGTTAGTTTGGCTGATACCATGCCTAGATTTGTCAACTCATCAAACCAAGCTTTATAGGCTTTGGCTAAGGTCATGGCTCTCTTTCCCGGCTCTGCATTCAATTCTGGATAGAGTCTGGGCAAGACCTTCTCAACAATACAATCATAGGGTGAGGCTATAAAATCATCATATTCTTCTACAGCCAGTCCTTCAACTTCTGGATGCTGGAGAAATCCATTCGATCCCATCTTCCAATTTCTAGCCCCTAGTTGTTGATATACAGATGGAAATCTCATGGCGGACACTGGATAACTATCGGAATAAAAATCCCTACACACTTGATCAAAAGCAACTTCGTAACGTGTCGTATCCCATTGAGCTTCCGTTAAATCCATTCCGGCATACTGTACAGAAAACTCATTTGTGAATATTGCCTCGATAGGTACTCTTTTAGGGATCTTACCATCGATAACATCCGTGAAAAGTTGATTTCTTTCCAGCGATAGAGCTTTTAAGTCACCCATTTATTTCACCCACCCTTGACATATTCTAATGCCTTCAGCTGCATTTATTGTAAATGCATCTGAGCCAACATACTGGGATGCTGCTTCAGTTACTGGGTTACCTCCAATGATGACTTTTACACTATCTCTTAAACCTGCTCCTTCAAGTCCGTCTACGACTTTCTTCATGGAATCAAGAGATAGAGTTAGAACTCCACTTAGCCCAACGATTTGCGGTTTCACTTCTTTAACTTTCTCGACAAAGGCACTTGCTGATACATCGATTCCTAAATCGATTATTTCAAAGCCTGCCGCATCAGCCATTCCACCAAAAATATTCTTACCGATATCATGTAAATCCCCTTCAACCGTACCTAAAACTATCGTTCCAACTTTTTGGGTGTCTGCTCCACCTAATACTGGTTTTAAGGTATCAATAGCACTCGTGAGTATTTCTCCAGCGAAGATTAAATCCCCTACAAAGTATTCATTTTTCTCGAATAAATCTCCGACGATAGCCATGCCTTGCTGGCAGGCATTCACAACCTTTTGGGCGTCTTCACTGCTCGGATCTGTTGCGACAAACTCTGTAAGCATCTCGATGACTGCCGCTTCGTCAAGGTCTCCTAATCTCTCGGTAAGTGCTTGTAAGTCGATCATTGTTCATCCTCCTTCGATATTTTAATAAGCTTTGATAAGCTTTAATTAACCTTTTGGCTTAACTTAACTTTAGGTTATTCTCATAGTCAATCCCACTTAATTTTCTGTCTTAATCGGTCCAATTTTATTTTTCCGAAAAGCGTTGGCGAAATTCCTGCAATGTTTATCATGCCCCAGCAAAGCTTCAGTCGCCAAAAGTGTGGCCGTTAAATCTCTGTTGAGGGGATCAAGGATGGCTGAATCCATCCCTGAAAACATAGCTAGTGTTAAGAAGTTCTGATTCACCACTTTTCTTAAGGGCATGCCGAAGGAAATATTACTTAGACCCGAGGTCACTTTTATCGTAGGAAATAATTCTTTGATTTTACTAGTAGCCTCAGCAAATTTTAATAAGGAATCGTTATCAGCTGACAAAGCAATGACAAGAGGATCAATATGGATTCTATCGGGAGCAATGTCATATTTTTGGGCCATTTCGACCAAGCCTTTAGCGATATCAACGCGTGTCTGAACATCCTTAGGAATTCCTGAGTTGTCACACGTGAGTGCTATCGTTTGCCAGGAGGTATCTTGAATCAAGGGAAATATAACTTCGCATTTATCGCCCTCTAAGGAGACGGAGTTAATAAGTCCTGGGCGTCTCGCGTATTTAAAAACTTCTTCAATCGCTTTGGCATTGGGGCTATCGATACATAAAGGTATATCTGTCGCTTCCTGAACAATGTCCATCAACCATTTCAGAGTTTCAACTTCAACTTCAGGTGCAGTACTAGCGCAGACGTCGATAAAGTCTGCACCCGCCTCTCCTTGTCTAATGGCGAGATCGCGGATAAATTCCGCATCTTTTGCTTCGATAGCTTTCTTGACACTTGGAATGGTCCCATTGATTTTTTCCCCGATGATAATCACCTAAGAATCGCCCTCCTCATTCTTGAGCTTATATCCTGCTGTTCATACCTGTCTATACAGCTTGCTGTCTAATGCAATTTTACTAAACCGTTCATAGCATTGTCAATAGATTTTTAATTTTCTAAATTTTATAATCTACAGGTGTTCTCTCCACATAAACTGATTCCTTCAGAATAGAAATCAGGCTCCCTATTTGCAGGCTCCCCCATGAATTTTTCGAAAAACTTCTATCATAAAGAGCCTGTCCATCACACTTCGAGGTAGTTTGATATTTCCATCAAGCCCGGGTCAAACTATCTCCGATGATACTTAGAAGGAGCTAACATTATGGAAGACAAAGACTTTAAGATCGTTGTGTCAGGAGATATATGTATTAACACCTTCCTCTGGAAAACCCAGCCTCAGTATAATAAGGATCTGAGCTGGCAGTACTTTCCCCGCGTCCATAATCGTTTGAAAGCCGGAGAAGCACTCCTTCTATCCAAGCTTGTTGCCTTATCTACAGGGGCTTCTATCCTTTCCCCAGAAATACACGATTTCGGCAATATCTACTCAGAGAAAGAAGTTCTTCTCTCTTCCGTAGAATTAGAACGATTTCCAGCTACAGCGAATGGAAAAAGCAAGCATAAAGTCTACCGTGTAAAAGACTTCCTCGGATTCACAGGGCCGACATCTCCAGACATTTTTCCGAAATTCTTTCCGATCCGAAACGATGACGAAAATGCGGACATGGTTATCCTGGATGATGAAGACAATGGCTTCCACTCCAAGGAAGACTATTGGCCCTTAGCTCTTAGAACATCAGGGAAATCACCGATCGTAATCTATAAGATCAACAATCCAGATTGCGCATCCCCACTCTGGAATCATATCGAAGAACATCACCTTCAGAACACCGTAGTTGTTATTAATGCCGATGATTTACGGTCCAAAGGAGTGAATATCAGCAAGGGGCTTTCCTGGGAAAGAACGGCCTTAGACTTTGTTTGGCAAATGAATAATAATCCCAATCTTGCTTTCTTGACAAAATGCCGTCATCTTATTGCACCCTTTGGGCTTGAGGGAGCTATCTATTATCAAAAGGGTGATACACTGAATTCTTACTTATACTTCCTGACCTATGCATTTGAAGGAGGCTTTATCAAGGAAACTCAAGGTAAAATGTTCGGACTTACCTCATGTTTTGTCGCCGGCCTTGTTCGAGCCATCGTTTCGGGAATCCAGGGGAAAGAGGAACTGAGTCATTCCATCGATGAAGGTATACGTGAAGGAATGGTCGCTGCACAGAAGTACTTTATTCGAGGCTTTGGTGAAGACCCTGAAGAGAACGCCTTTCCTGATCCGGCAATCTTTAGCGAAGGTGAAGATGATTTTATCACCAAGGAGCACATCCAAGATGTCCTCATCCGAAATGCAGACAATCCTAATTGTCAATCGTGCTGGTACATTATTAAGGATAAAAGTTCGACCAATCTAGCTGAAATTGCTTATGATATTGTTAAAAACGGAGAAAAGAGCGCGCTAAGGTATATACCCATTGCACAGTTCGGAAATTTGAAAGTCGTCGATCGGACAGAGATTGAAGGCTACCATAGTATCAAAAACCTCCTCAGCGAGTATGTGTCGGCAAAAAACACAGTGCGTCCCCTATCGATTGCTGTCTTCGGGACCCCCGGTTCGGGAAAATCCTTTGGTGTAGCTGAAGTGGCCTCAAGTATTGCTCCTTGGCTCATTGAAAAGCTAAATTATAATCTATCTCAGCTTCGAAGCTTATCGGATTTACTAAGCGCCTTTCATAAAGTTAGAGACCTTTCTTTGGTTGGGAAAATCCCGCTCGTCTTTTTCGATGAATTCGATTCCTCTTTTGAAGGAAAACTCGGATGGCTACGATATTTCCTCGCTCCGATGCAGGATGGAGTGTTTAGAGAAGGGGATTCCGTCCACCCTATCGGTAAAGCAATTTTTGTCTTTGCTGGTGGCACAAGCAGAACGTATAGTGAATTCTGTGGCGAAGATATCGGAGATGAAAAAGAATATAAACAGTTCTTCAAAGAGTTCCAAAGTGCTAAAGGACCTGACTTTGTGAGCCGCCTCAGAGGATATGTTAATATTCTAGGACCCAATCAAACCGATGAACATTGGGACCAATTATTTATTATTCGTCGATCCATGCTCTTACGTTCCCTATTAGAACGTAAAGTTCCACACCTCATTAATGAAAACGGAGAGGCTCAAATTGATAATGGAGTGCTCAGGGCCCTCCTCAAAGTTGCACAGTATAAACATGAATCACGATCGATGGAAGCCATACTCGAGATGAGTATGCTGAACAATGCCAAGAAGTGGGAACAATTTCATCTCCCGTCCAAGGAACAGTTAAAGCTCCATGTCGATGAGGAGCAATTTTCACGCCTCTTAATGAGGGACGCCTTTTTTAGTGAAAAGATTGAGAATCTCGCACGGGATCTTCACTTTAAACTCCTAAGGCTTTCCACAGATAACTTTAAGGATAATCTGAATGCCACGGAAGCTTGGAAAGCCTTAAGCGAAGACATCAAAAACGCATACCGCGACCAAGTTAACCATATCCCAAACGCCTTAAATAAAATCAATTATGATCTCATCTCTGTCAAGGAGAAGCCCGAAGCTATAGAATTAGCAGAAAAAGAGCTAATCGTTCTAGCCAAATACGTTCATAAACGGAGGCTTAAGAAAAAAACGGATTCCTCCCAGGTTCCCTGGAATAACTTAGCTCCTGATTCAAAGAAGGCGCTCATCGAAAGTATTAAACCCTGGCCAGAAATCCTTGCTGCCTCACACTTTAAGATGGAGCGTCTGAAATTCTTATGTTTTTGTGAGACCCAGCTATAGAAAAATGGTGGGAGCTTGATTTCCTTTTTAAAGAAATCAGGCTCCCACCATTTAATTTGTGCTTTCTAAACGCAAGCATAGCTCCGGCTTCTTAAAACTTAGGTTTTCGTTTCTCGATAAAGGCAGTCATGCCTTCTTTTTGTTCAGGGGATGCAAAGCAAAGAGCAAATAATCCAGCCTCAAGTCGCATTCCTTCCTCTAGTGAGCCTTCGAGTCCCTGGTCAATGGCAGTTTTTGCTAGTTTCAATGCATTTGGGGATTTTGAAGCAATGGCTTGCGCCAAATTGAGAACAGTTTCATTCAGTTGCTCTGGAGCGACAACCTGCTCGACGAGCCCTATTTCCAAGGCTTGGACAGCCTGAATTATTTCTGCGCTAAAAATCAGCTTTTTAGCTTGTCCGGGCCCAATGAGACGAGCTAATCGTTGAGTACCTCCAAAACCCGGAATAATCCCTAATCCAACCTCCGGTTGACCAAACCGAGCCTTTTCACTGGCTATCCGAATATCGCAAGCTAATGCAAGTTCACATCCTCCACCTAACGCGAAGCCCTGAATCACTGCAATTGTAGGATACGGAAGTTCAGTAATCATACGAAACACATTTTGTCCTGTATGTGAAAATTCTGCTCCCTCGAGTGGATTAAGGTTCGACATTTGAGCAATGTCCGCTCCAGCAACGAAACTCTTTTCTCCTCCGCCCATGAGCAGCACAATCCGAATATCTTTACGAGTCCGGATTTCTGATATGACATTTACCAAGTCAATTAGGACTTCAGAATTGAGTGCATTTAATGCTTTGGGTCGATCAATAACGACTGTGGCGATATAATTTTCAACTTTTAATTCTACAGCCATCGTTAACACCTCTTCGCTTATATTCCAAAATTATTAAGAAATACCCAAGTATCGCAACTAACATGAATGCCTACTCTTTAATTCCGGACAGATCCTTGGCCCATTTCTTCTTACTTTCGATATTCGCTTGGCGATTAATCATAATGCGTTGGGCCTGAGGGGAACCAGACCATAGGATTTAAGGGTGACCCAATTGCGGTCACCCTTAAATCTATTTACCCATTTTTTTGATTACAGCACTTCCATCTACGACGACTTCACCCCGTTGATTAGCTACGGTGGTATGCAACTTAAGAATTCGTTTCTCTTCACGCTTTTCAATTATAGTAGCAGTAGCTGTCACTGTGTCTCCGATTTTGACTGGAGCCGTGAATTTTAACTCCTGTCCGAGATAGATGGAATTAGGCCCAGGCAATGTGGTCCCGAGTACTGCAGATATAAACCCTGCGGAAAGCATCCCATGCGCAATACGCTCGCCGAAGATGGATTCCTTGGCATACTCAGCATTAATATGCACTGGATTGAAATCCATGGTTAAACCAGCAAAGGTGAGGATATCCGATTCAGTAACGGTTTTGGATATGGAAGCCTGATCTCCTACTTTCATTTCATCAAATGCAAGTTCTTTCATTTTATCCACTCCTATTTTGCATTATTTTTTATTAAACGCACTGCCTAATTTCGCAAACTTTACTATTCTTAGCCGTAACGGAACTCTACTCCAAAGGTCCCTCGAGGATATTCCCATTTAAGCCCCTTCGGGAGACATACGACGCGGCAGGTTCCACACTCTAGACATCCCGCGAAGTCAAAGCTCACCGCATCCCCTTGAATCTGGTACAGTCCTGCTGGACACGCTTTGACACAGGGTTTATCCTTACAGGTTGCACAGATGCTTTTATCAAGGACGATATGGGGCATCCCCTCATCCACGATGAACTTCGTCGTTCCCAGACGTTCCTCAATACTTAGCTTTCTCATAGTGCGGAAACCCCCTTCCATGCATCTTTCGCTAACTGTATTAGACCCCCATATTTTTTAATCGTGCCCCAGGTCTCTTTCATGATCGGCTTTTCCGGTGTGTTAGTCACGCTAAACAGATTGACCATCATTTCTTCCACGAAGAAGGGGTAGTGGCCAAAAATTCGTTTATTCTCCATAAAGGAGGGCGCTTTGGCATAGGTTTTGAGGTCTTGCAGTACGAAGCTATTCTCCAAGTCCGTCTGATAGGACGCTAGACCTTGTTTGCTGTAGTCTTCTTTCGCCTTGGCGGTAATCACAGCGTTTGCTGCAGCTTCACCGGAAGCTATCGCCAAATCCATGCCACGCACCATATACCCGATGTTTAGCACCAAACCCGCAGCATCCCCGACGATGAGGAGTCCGTCATGGACCAGAGGTGGCATCATGCTAAGTCCGCCTTCCGGAACGAGGTGGCCAGAATACTCGACCACCTTGCCGCCTTCAATCAAAGGCTGGATAGCCGGGTGCATTTTAAACTCCTCAATCAGGTCAATCATACGGTGTTCCGTATGGGTAAACTCCTCAGCGGTAATAACGAGGCCGAGGGAGACTGTATTTTTATTGGTGTAGATGAATCCTCCGCCCTGAAGTCCTCGGGTGCACTCTCCCACAAAGAGCTGAGCAGCCCCGGCATCTCCAGTCAGATTGAAACGATTTTCAATCACCTCGCGGGGTAATTCTATGACTTCTTTTGCTCCGACAGCGACATGCTTCGCCAAGAGTTCTCCCCGGATTCCCACTTTTTGAGCGAGCAGAGAATTCACCCCATCGGCTGCAATTACGACATTAGCAAACATTTCATCTTCATCGCAGCGAACCCCGACGACTTTACCCTTCTCCATAATCAGCTCATCCACTTTAACTCCGGCGGCAAGCATGGCTCCGGCCTCTTCCGCTTTGGAAGCTAACCAGGCATCGAACTCGGAGCGGAGTACTGTGAAGGAGGGGGCCTCATTCCATTTTTCACTTTTCACATCGAGGGAAACTGCAGTTTCTCCGGTCATAAACGTGACCGTCTCACGGGTTACTTTCCGCTCGACTGGAGCCTCCTCCCAAAAGTTCGGGATAATCTTGTGCAAGGAATGACCGTAGAGTCGTCCTCCTGTCATATTCTTGGCTCCAGGTGCATCCCCCCGTTCGATAAGCAGAACCTCCAGACCCGCCTTTGCCATACAATAGGCGGCTACACTTCCTGCCGGGCCTGCGCCGACGACAATCGCATCAAAGCGTTCTTCTGACATAATGGCCTCCTTTAATTATGCTCCGAGGGCTGTGAGTAGGGCCGGTAGAATCTGATAGAGATCTCCGACTAAAGCATAGTCAGCGGCCTCGATGATGGGAGCGTTATCATTCTTCTCAATCGTGATAATCGTTTTCGAATCACGAATACCAGATATGTGTTGGATCTGGCCGGAGGTTCCAATGCCGATATACACCGTGGGTTTGACAATCTGGCCGGAGATTCCAATATAATTCTCTTCCGGCATCCAGTGCAGATCTTCCGCTACAGGACGTGTGCAGCCCAGTTCTCCACCGAGCTTCTTCGCGAGACGGCGAGCGAGTTCGATATCGTCTTGCTGGGTCAGTCCTCGACCGACGCAAATAACCACATTGGAATCGGCAAGATTGCACGTGACCTGAGTCGCGCGAAGCTCAATCACTTGAACCTTGGATTCAGTGACGGAAACCCCTTCGATCGGTGCAGCCGAACCTGCGGGGAGCGCTTCCACGGTTTTAGCGACCATGACCGCCATGAAAGGACTTGCTTCAATTGTTTCATTGGCTACGCAGAGCCCGCCATAGATATAGCGTTCTGCTTGAAAGGAATCCTCACACCGTTTTAAGTTAAAGGCTTCATTGATTAGCCCTGCATCGAGAGTAGCGGCTAGGCGAGCGGCAATCTCTTTTGACCGTTTGGTGCTACCACATAGAATAGCAACTGGCATTCCAGCATGAGCCCGTTCAATCATGACCGTTGTACAATCCTCAGGACGTTTCGCTCCTAGCTCAATCACCTGGTCTGCTCCATGTTGAGAAGCGGCTTGTGCTGCATCTGCAGAGAAGGCCCAGGCTACAATACTCTCTCCTTGAGCAATCCCTTTGGCATGAGCTACTAACTCAAGCAGTGCGGATTGCGATTCTGAAATAACCCAGATTTGTGACATGTTTTTTCCTCCTCCTCGACCTAACATACGCCTTCTTTTTTGAGTACATCAACCATTTGTTGAACCATTTCAGTGGCATCGCCCTGAACACGAATTTGCTTACGCTCCATGACCGCTGCCAAAACACTTTGACGACGAACCTTTGGCTGGGAATCCGCAGTACTAAGGCCACAATCAGCAATCGAAAGTTCTTGTACCGGCTTTTTAGCAGCGCCTAGGATTTGCTTTAAGCTTGGAATCCTTGGGGTGTTCACATCTGGAAGTACTGTAATCAAGGCCGGAAGTTTGACTTCGACGACTTCAATTCCTTCCTCCAATTTACGTTCCGCGCGAAGAACTCCGTCGTTAACTTCCACTTTATTAACAAACGTGATGACTGGAACATTGAGCAGTTGGCCCATGCGAATTCCTACTTGTTGTGCATACTCATCACTTGAACCTTCCCCGCAAACAATAAGGTCATATTCGCCAACTTTCCGCACAGCACCAGCTAGGACTTTGGCTGTGACCGCAGAATCCGCTTGAGCCATCAACTCATCCTTAACGAAAACAGCTTGTGCCGGCCCTCTGGATAAGGCATCTTTCAACGAGTTTTTCGCGTTAGCCGTTCCAGCCGTTAGAGCCACCACTTCTCCTCCGAGTTGTTCGGTAAGCTGGACCCCACATTCGATGGCATTACGGTCATACTCGCTGATTTTACTTTTGGCCCGATCCGTAAGCAAGGCACGGGATTTGGCATCAACCTTCAAATCAGCCTCATCAAGAACCCACTTATAACAGGCAATTACTTTCATTCGCACGCTTCCCCTTTCACGGGGGAGTGCAGGCCCTTCAGCCTGTCCCCCCTCTGCACCTACTTATCTTTATTCTCTAAGATTCGAAATCGACATAAAACGATTCGAGTCTTAACTAATGAATTTCTAGTATCAATAAACATCTTAGAATTGAAATTTTACAAATATTGCACTTCAAGCTAAACGCTTAGCGAAGAACGCTTCCCGCGATGACCATACGTTGAACTTCGGAGGTTCCTTCATAAATTTCCGTGATCTTAGCGTCACGCATTGCTCTTTCAACCGGATAGTTTTCGGTATAGCCATAACCTCCATGGATTTGTACTGCCTTGCTAGCGACAAAGCTCGCTGTTTCAGCTGCGAAAAGCTTAGCCATAGCTGCTTCTTTACTATAAGGAAGTCCATTATCTTTATTCCATGCCGCACGATAAACTAAGAGTCGTGCAGCATCGATTTGAGTTGCCATATCAGCAAACATCCATTGAATTGCTTGTTGATTTGCAATCGGTTTACCAAATTGAACCCGTTCTTTAGCATATTTTGTTGCAGCATCGAGTGCGCCTTGAGCAATACCGAGGGCTTGGGCAGCAACTCCGATACGTCCTCCATCAAGTGTCTGCATAGCAATTTTAAAGCCTTGTCCAGGTTGACCTAGAATCGCATCTTTCGGAATACGACAATCGCTGAAATAAAGTGGGGTAGTACTTGAAGCTTTGATCCCCATTTTGTGTTCTTTTTCCCCGACTGAGAATCCAGGGGCATCTTTCTCCACGATGAAGGCGCTGATTCCTTTCGTTCCTTTGCTCGGATCCGTCATAGCGGTGACGATATACACATCGGCATACCCACCATTGGTGATGAAGATTTTTGAACCATTGAGGACCCATTCATCTCCTTCTAAGACTGCGGTCGTCTTACCCGCTGCTGCATCTGTACCTGCACCAGGCTCCGTCAAGGCAAATGCCCCAAGCCACTCTCCACTCGCTAACTTGCTCAAATATTTCTCTTTTTGAGCCTCTGTACCAAATTGATAGATTGGCCAAGTTCCCAGTGAAGTATGAGCGGATACAATAACTGCCGTGCTTGCACAAACTCGAGCGAGCTCTTCGATAACCAGTACATAACTAAGGTTATCTGCTCCGGCACCGCCCACTTCTTCCGGATAAGGTACACCCAGCAAGTTAAGCTCAGCCAGTTGAGGAACCAATTCCTCTGGAAAACGATGATCCCTGTCAATTTCAGCTGCGATCGGAGCAACTGCTGTTTGTGCAAACTCACGGACCGTTCCTTGGATTAAGCCTTGTATTTCTGTCAATTCAAATTTCATAATGTTAGCCTCCTAATTATTTTAATTGTTGTTATTCTCAAAGTTGTGGGCTTCGAGAGCGTGAACCCTCGAAGCCGAACAAGGGGACGATACTAAAAAGGTCTAAGATACAATACAACCCATATTCTAGGGTACAAATCGATTACACGAAATGGAAGATCGAAGAAAGTGCGATTAAGACGAATGGAGCTGCCATTTTCATTAGAGTCAGTGCAAAGATATCTTTGTAAGCTTGTTTATGGGTAAGTCCTGTGATGGCAAGTAGAGTGATGACGGCACCATTATGAGGTAAGGTATCCATACCTCCAGAGGACATAGAAGCGATCCGATGCAAGAGTTCAGGACTTAATCCAATTTTTTGTGCCATGGCCAGATAATCTTTACCAAAAGCATCAAGTGCAATACTCATACCACCCGAAGCAGAACCAGTCACACCTGCCAGCACGTTAACTGTTACAGCTTCAGAGAGAAGCGGGCTACCGCCCCCACGGATATTCATCAAGCCATGCGCGATGGATTGGAAACCCGGTAGAGATTTGATAACGTTTCCGAAACCCACTTCAGAAGCAGTGTTCATAACAGCGAGTAAGGAACCAATAGCTCCTGCGTTGAGCGCTTTAGCGACGTTTCCTTTAATTTTCTTAGGATTGATGACAAAGGCGAGAAGAATACCGACAGCCAAACCAATCATCAATGCCCAGTTATTCATGGTTCCGATAACTCCGGCTTTATCCATTTTATAGGGTGCTTGGCTTACCCAGTCGACAATATTCCACTGTGGGAAAACCACCTTCTGAAGAATCAACGTCACAAGGAGTACGGCAATTAGCGGAACCGTGGCTAATAACGGATTCGGCAAGGTGTTGTCATCCAGAAGTTCAGGTTCTTGAGTCGTATGAACTCCATAGCCCTCGCCCGCAGCTTGGGCTTTACGTCTGCGCCACTCGATGTAGAGCATCCCGAAACCGAAGATCATAAGGGTACCAAGAATACCGGTCACCGGAGCAGCGTAAAGATCCGTATTGAAGAATTTCATTGGAATTGAGTTCTGAATCTGAGGAGTTCCAGGTAGAGCATCCATCGTAAAGGTAAAAGCGCCGAGGGCAATGGTTGCAGGGATCAGACGCTTAGGGATATTAGCTTCCCGGAAGATATTCGCGGCAAACGGATAAACCGCAAAAGCAACCACAAAGAGGCTAACCCCACCATAGGTCAGGATTGCACAGGAGAGCACTACGGAAAGCATGGCTTGTTTGGTTCCAAGTTTTTTTACAATCGCCTTAGCAATCGCAGCAGCTGCTCCTGATTCCTCCATGGCCTTTCCAAAGACGGCGCCTAAGAGGAAGAATGGAAAGTAAATTTTGACATAGTTTGCTAGGTTCGGCAGAAAGATTTCGGTATAGGTAGGCATAAGAGCGAGTCCAGATAATACAGCAGCGAGTATAGCAAATACCGGGGCGAAGAAAATTACGGAATACCCTTTATACGCCATAAACATTAGGAGACCGAGTGCGAGTAGAATTCCAAAAACACCTAACATGGCAATCCCCCTATCAATTCATCATTATTATTTCGCAGCTTGTGCGACATTGATATTCATTGGGCTAGCTTGGAAAATCCGTGCATCCATCGTTTTAAGGTTTGGAGAAATAATCGGTTTAAAGTCTAACTGAGCCAGTACATCCTTTTCGACATCGATTCCGGGAGCAACTTCACTCAGCATGACCCCTTGAGAAGTGAGCTCGAATACAGCACGTTCTGTAATATAAAGTACAGGTTGATTTACACTGATCGCATATTCACCAGAGAACGTGATCTGCTCGACTTCGTTAATCAACTTACGGATTTTACCCTCCTGGAGAATTTTGAGAGCTCCATTAACAACTTCAATCTTTAGGCCTCCTGCAGTCATTGTTCCGCAGAAGATGACTTTCTTGGCATTCTGGGTGATATTGATAAAACCACCACAGCCCGCAATTTTGGGACCAAACTTACTCACGTTGACATTTCCGTATTGATCCATTTGTGCGAGGCCTAGGAAAGCTAAATCCAACCCGCCGCCATCATAGAAATCGAACTGATACGGTTGATCAATTAACGCTTCGACATTGATTGACCCTCCAAAGTTTGACCCACCTGCTGGGATTCCGCCGACTCCGCCTGCTTCCACCGTAAGTGTCATTTTACTGGAGATGCCTTCTTCATTAGCGACCATAGCAATACCTTCGGGCATTCCGATTCCCAGATTAACCACAGCATCAGGAATCAGTTCTAAAGCTGCACGACGTGCAATGACTTTACGTTCATCCAAAGGCAGAGTTTCCAGTTGCCCAACCGGCACCCGGGTTTCACCAGTGTACGCCGGATTGTAAGGTTCCATAAAGGTTTGCCATTGTTCTCCTGCAGGAGCTACTACAATATAATCAACAAGGATTCCGGGAACTTTCACAAGTTTCGGATCCAAGGATCCCGCTGAGACCACACGTTCCACTTGAGCAATAACAATTCCACCGGATTGTTTAGCAGCTTGTGCCATAGAGAGAATCTCGAGTGAAACAGCCTCTTTCTCAATACTTAAATTTCCACGCTCATCTGCTGAGGTTGCTCGGATAATGGCAACGTCTACTTTAAATCCTTTGTAGAAAAGCCACTCTTTTCCATGAAGCTGAATCACCTCGACGAGATCTTCCTGGGTTTTAGAATTAAGCTTTCCACCCTCAACCCGGGGATCAACAAACGTTTTAAGACCGACTTTGCTTACAGTCCCTGGCTTACCAGCTGCGATATCACGTGTAAGCTGAGCCAGAGTTCCCTGTGGAAAGTTATACGCTTCAATTTTGTTTTCGACCACTAGCTTGACAACCTTAGGGGCTAGATTGTAGTGGCCTCCAATCACTCGTTTGACAAGACCCTCTTGTCCGAAATGCCCATTTCCTTTAGTTTTCCCATCCCCCACACCTGCACAATGAAAAAGTGTTAGATCTCTTGGGTGACCCTCATCCAAGAACTTCTTTTCCAATTCTGAAGTGATAACTTCAGCATGACCTGACCCGGCAAAGCCTGTAACTCCGACACATACTCCATCCGGTATCTTTTTGATTACCTCTGAAGCCGTAACAAACTTAACCATCCATCATCCTCCTTTTTCCAATAAAGTTTTCATGCTTTCGACATAATCTAAAGCAATTCGTGTGCCAACTAAGTCTTGTACTAAGAATTTTTTTCACAAAATCCCTGAGAGTCTTATCAACTATGACTTTCAGTCTTGCGGTCTTCACCCTTCGATTTGCACGTTTCGCCTAATCAATCACCTAGAAATAAAAGCTTTGTAACGTTTCGTTACAAAGCTTTTATTTGCTAAAGCACTCACAAGTACAAACTATGCGCTTTTTAGATACTTGTTCTATTTTGTTACAACGTCCTACTTCGCTACATCTTATCCGCCAAATTTCCGAGTCCATATTGCTCTAGCTTACGATAAAGTCGTGTCCTAGGAATTCCGAGAATCCGGGCAGCTTCAGATTTGCTTTGGTGCGCCATCACAAGCGCTTTTTTAATGAGATCATATTCAACTTCCTCAAGTGCTTTATCTAAAGTACTTGTAGCGTCATGCTGCAGACTATTTAATGCCAAACTAACTTTTGCTGGGAGATCCTTAATCCCCACAACGACCGAATCCGTACTGACAAGCACCTGTTCGACGAGTGCACTAAGCTCACGAATATTACCAGGCCAAGAGTAACTGCCTAACACTTCAAGCGCATCCGGTGCAAAACGCTTAATAACTCCGGTATGGTTACAGTGTTCTGTCGTAAAATGTTGAATCAGTAAAGGCACATCCTCAGCATGCTCTCTAAGAGCCGGTAGGTGCAAGGATAAAACATTGAGTCTATAATACAGATCCTCCCTGAATGATCCTTCCTTAACCATTTGTTCCAAATTGCGGTGTGTCGCAGCGATAATTCTAACATCAACCTTTTCTGCCTCTCGCCCACCAACCCGTTCGACTTCCCGCTCTTGAAGTACTCTTAAGATTTTTACTTGCATCATGAGAGGCATATCCCCGATTTCATCCAGAAATAGAGTTCCCCCATTAGCAAGTTGAAACTTCCCTAACTTCCCTCCCTTTTTCGCGCCAGTAAAGGCCCCCTCCTCATAACCGAAAAGTTCACTTTCCAATAAATTCTCTGGAATTGCCCCACAGTTAATGCTTACGAAAGCACTCTCGGCACGGTCACTTGACTGATGAATTGCATGGGCCCAAAGTTCCTTTCCTGAGCCACTTTCCCCTTTAATCAAAATATTGGCGTTGCTATGGGCGAGCCGTTTCGCTAACTCCTTGGTTTTCCTTATGATGGAACTCTGCCCCAATATCTGATCAAAGGAATATTTTGCTTTAAATAGGCTATGGATTTCATTTTTGTATTCAGACAGTTTGTGATGGAGGACAATATTCGTCTGTGCCAATTCGTGTAAGGCCTCCATCGACTCAAACAGCACAATCCCCAGACAACCCGCAACCTCCCCCTCATCGTTAAAAAGCGGAATTCGATGAACAATCGATTTAACATCATTTCCATAGACATGCTGCTGCGAAATCTCCGCTTTTCCCGTAGCAAGAACAATAGGAAGCCGAGTATTTGGCACTACCTCACTCACGTGACGGCCAATAACTTCTGCTTTTTCCAACTTCATAAATTGCGCATAGTGATCATTAAGCATTAACACTTTACCGTCTGCATCAGTAATAACCATGGATATGGGCATGGTCCCGAAGATATAATCGAGGAACTGAATCGTATCCTCATTAAAGGATAAATTGAAATTGTGTCTAATCATACCGTCCCCCTACTTCCTTTTAGATAATTACTTGGAAATTCTCAGAGCATAATTAAACTATTACAGTTTCCTCATATAGCCTCTATTATACCAATCGATCTACTAAAATAAAGTGAAATTTTTCCCAAGTGAGGAAAAGTAGAACCTGAACAAAGATTTTTCTTCATAAAAAATTCAACCTAAAAGCTTTGCTTGACATTGAACTCTCAGATAACTATCATGGGTTACATTAAGGGAGAGAATCTTATGAAAAAATTAAGCAGTCGTTTTTCAATTGCTGTTCATATCCTAACTTTAACAGCAATAAGCGAGGAAAATTGTACATCGGAATATATCGCTTCCAGCGTGAATACTAATCCTGTTTTAATCCGTAGAATTATCGGATTCCTAAAAAAAGCAGGTCTTATTAATGTTCATGCTGGAACGGGTGGAACCTATTTTCAAAAAGATATCTCCACTATATCCTTACTCGACGTCTATAATGCAGTTGAAGTGACTGATGATGATCATGAGCTTTTCAATTTCCATAAAGGCAATCCCAAATGCAAGGTCGGCGCTAATATTGAATCGATCGTAGGTACCACTTTAGATAAAGCGCAATTAGCAATGGAGAACGAGTTACGCCAAGTAAGTATTCAGAATATCCTAGAAGACTTAAAGGATATCAAGTAGTGAGAACGTATTAGGACATCACATCGAAATAGTGAAATGCAAAAAGTAGGGAGATTGAAATCCCTACTTTTTGCTATACCACCTGATTGTTGGATAATACCCAATTTTTCTTAGAATTTAACCACTTCAAATGGGGCGAACCCTTTACTAACCTTAGCCTCACCACTACCGATGTAAAAAATTGCGACGACTGGATTGGCTGCACTTTCATACATTTTTTGAACTTGAGGAGAAATCTTCGCAAAAGCTTTCTCTACTTCAGCTGAATCGGTTAAGAACGTTGCCTTACCGGAAATTCTTACATTGTATCCATTGCTTACGCCAGCAAAGGCTACGTTTGGGTTAGCTTGCATTTGCTTGTAAACATCCTTATTATTTGCGGTCATAAAATAGAATTTATTTCCTTCCGCAAACTGATACTGCCATCCCCTGACTTCAAGTTGTTCACCATTGGTCGTCGCAAAATAGCCCATAGTTTCATTCGCTAAGATTTCCTTAATTTGATCAAGTGTCATTACAGTAGCCCCCTAAAAAATTAATATTGACTAAGAAGTATAGTGTCTCTTCACATCAGACTTTATTCTCTCAGCTGTAACCATTATAGTTACATCAAGAACGGTTGTCAATAAAGATTTCATCTTAATATTAAGCACCTAAAAAAACCTTCGTTTCGATTTGAGAAACGAAGGTTTTTTCGAGTACCCCTAATTTTGGACTAGATTGTCTGTCTCGCATGCTCGATGGTAATCTCCAAAACAGCCCTAGCCCAATCATACTTACCTTTAATCTTGTCAAAGTCTGCGCCGTCCTTAAGGAACTTAGCGGTTCCCTTAATTAGGAATCCGGCACCTTTGTACATCTTTCCTTGGACTTCTCTACTTCCGATA
Organism: Desulfitobacterium elongatum; assembly: GCF_055378975.1. Taxonomy (NCBI): domain Bacteria; kingdom Bacillati; phylum Bacillota; class Clostridia; order Eubacteriales; family Desulfitobacteriaceae; genus Desulfitobacterium; species Desulfitobacterium elongatum. The sequence goes on from NZ_AP038772.1 coordinate 4,239,720, forward strand.
GTGATCTGTACCTTGTTGTTATTGGCAATGTTTTTTTCAGTTTGATACATGAATCCGACGGGAATTATTAATCTGTCTTCCGAGGTAACACTTATATAACTATTCCATGTATTCACGACGTGTGGCTCGTCTACCCCTTGGGTAACAATAGCCACCTCTCCGTCTGCAGGATGTGCTAATACTTCAGCAAGTTTCTCGTTAATCATTAAATTCATTCTCCTTAACTCTCTTTTATAACAACTCAAGGCTTCTAACGGTGACTCATATCAACATTTTTAGTATGTCAATTATTCAATTTTGCTATCCCCCTTGTAGATATTGTAGATAAATCTTATCTACAATATCTACTATATTTTGTTTACCTTTGAAAGTCAACTGGCATTTCGTGTATAATATAAGTATTCAAAAGGGGGGCAGCATTTTGCAATTCAGCATAGGCGTAGAGTATGCTTTACATTCTTTGTTTTATATGGTAGACCTTCCTCCAGGGAAGGCTATTGGCGTAAAAGAATTAGCTATATTTCAAGGAATATCTGAAACTTATCTTTCTAAGGTTTTCACCAAATTGAGGAAAGCTGGCATTGTCAGGGCAATGCCAGGGGTTAATGGTGGATATGAGTTAGCACGTAATTCGGAGAAAATAACTTTTTGGGATATTGTCGAGGCTGTCGAAGGATCATCGCCTATATTTCAGTGTGCGGAAATCAGGCAAAACAATATTCGGCTAGACAAAACTAACTTACCGAGTAGTTCTGAAAAATGTCCATGTCTAATAAAAGTTATTATGATAGAGGCAGAAGAACAAATGAGACAATATTTATCTAAAAAATCCTTATTTTGGTTAAATAAGGAAGCTAAGAAAGAGTTCACAGAAGATAAGAAGAAAGCGATAGATGATTGGTTTAAATGCATTATGGCGAAATAGTATTAATTGATGCACACCCCTCAAATTATAACTAAGAATAACAATCCATAAGCTGATTATAAAAAATGAACGAATTGAACGAATAAAGAACCAGACTATTAACGCTAAATAGTCTGGTTCTTTATTCGTTCAAATACCTCTATGCTCAGCTGTTAAGCAAATAATAATTTTAAAATATCTAACTTTTATGTCTCCATCCAGTGTACATTCCGAGTGAAAAATGATATCTTAAAAGTAGGAATCCCTTTATTAACAGTGGTTATCGAAAACCACGTCGTCTCTCTATTGTGGACATTTGTATGTTTTAGAGAGAACGAACCTTAGTCTTTCATAAGGAAATATCTCACGTAATTAAGGGAGGGATACTACTTTGTCAAGTAAAGCATTGGTTACTTTTCTAACTGAAAATCTAACAGATTTAAAAAGTAAGGGGCTATACAATGTGATCGACCCCTTAGAGAGTTCGAACGGTCCAATAATTCAAATCGCTAACCGAAAGCTCATTAATTTATCCTCCAATAACTATCTAGGCTTGGCTACTGATTCCCGATTAATCGATGCTGCCTCAGCGGCGATTAAGAAATATGGAGTTGGCGCCGGAGCCGTCAGAACAATCAATGGCACCTTAGAACTTCATGTAAAGCTTGAAGAGGAGCTGGCCACCTTTAAGCATACGGAAGCGGCAATCGCTTACCAATCTGGCTTCAATTGTAATATGGCTGCTATTTCCGCTGTGATGGATAAGGATGATGCCATCCTATCTGATGAATTAAACCATGCCTCCATTATCGATGGATGCCGCCTATCGAAAGCAAAGATCATTGGCTTTAAGCATTCAAATATGGCTGATTTGCGTGCTAAAGCTAAGGAAGCGAATGAATCAGGTCTTTACAAAAAAATCATGGTCATCACTGATGGGGTATTCTCTATGGATGGAGATATTGCGCTTCTTCCAGAAATCGTGGAAATTGCTGAGGAATTTGACCTAATCACTTATGTGGATGATGCCCATGGTTCAGGTGTATTGGGAAAAGGTGCTGGAACCGTAAAGCACTTCGGCCTGTCTAACAAGATCGATTTCCAGATTGGTACCCTTTCGAAAGCCATCGGAGTAGTTGGCGGTTATGTCGCTGGGAAAAGAGACTTAATTGATTGGCTCAAGGTGAGAAGTCGTCCCTTCCTCTTCTCTACCGCTTTGACCCCAGGAGATGTCGCTGCTTGTATCGCAGCCATCGAAATCCTGACTAACAGTACAGAACTACAAGAAAGACTTTGGGAAAACGGAAACTACCTAAAGCAAGGACTCAAGGCTCTGGGCTTTAATATCGGGGCAAGTCAAACCCCCATCACGCCCTGCATTATCGGCGAGGAAAAACAAACCCAAGAATTCAGCAAAAGGCTCTATGCAGAAGGTGTCTATGCCAAAGCAATTGTATTCCCCACTGTACCCAAGGGCACTGGTAGGGTTCGAAATATGCCGACAGCAGCTCATACCCAAGAAATGCTCAATAAAGCTTTAGCTATTTATGAAAAAGTGGGCAAGGAAATGGGGATTATATCATGAAGAAAATTTTAATTACTGGCGCACTCGGACAAATTGGCTCCGAACTCACCCAGAAGCTCCGAGACATCTATGGAGCAAATAATGTTATAGCCACGGATATCAGACAAGACAAGCAAAGTTTGCTTGCCCAATCCGGCCCCTATGAAACACTTGATGTGCAAAATGCCGAGGCTATGTTTGCAATTGCTAAAAACCATCAAGTGGACACCATCATTCATTTGGCAGCCCTTTTATCAGCGACAGCCGAAGCCAAACCACTCTTAGCCTGGAACTTAAATATGGGCGGGTTAGTTAATGCCCTAGAAGTTTCTCGGGAACTTCAGTGCCAATTTTTCACCCCAAGTTCTATTGGGGCCTTTGGCCCCACCACTCCCAAAGATAATACTCCTCAGATTACTATCCAAAGACCTACTACGATGTATGGTGTGAATAAAGTAGCAGGCGAACTTCTGTGTGATTACTACTTTCATAAGTTTGGCGTCGATACCCGAGGGGTTCGCTTCCCCGGACTGATCTCTTATGTCACCCCGCCCGGGGGTGGCACGACGGATTATGCAGTCGATATATATTACGAAGCCATCCGCAAAGCACACTACACCTCCTATATCGCACAAGGGACGTATATGGATATGATGTATATGCCCGATGCCTTACGTGCCATCATTGAATTAATGGAAGCTGATCCCGCTAAACTCCTTCACCGAAATGCCTTTAATGTGACGGCAATGAGTGTTCAGCCTGAAGATTTCTTCTCTGAAATTAAAAAGCATATCGCCAACTTTAAATTAGATTATGACGTTGATCCTGTTCGCCAAGCGATTGCCGATAGTTGGCCGAATTCCATTGACTCCACGGCAGCTAAGGACGAATGGGGTTTTAAAGCAGACTATGATTTACCAAGGATGACCTCGGATATGTTGGAAAAGCTTTATGAAAGATTAAGCCATAAGGTCAGCTAATCAAACTATTTAACCTAATTCTCGTAATAAGAACCTGGGAGTGTCGCTATCAAAATGTAGCGACACTCCCTTTTCATAGAATTTGAAATCTCTATTAAAGACAAGCTAACTTGATTACTTAAGTAGGGAGTAAACTAGATGACTTTTAGAAACTCGCTTGATAATCGTAGATCAATTGGTTGAATTGCTCCATTCCTGCCCTCTGCATAATCAAAGCTTGCGCTCTTTGAAAAAGGTGTTTGTGTACGTCTTCCCTACTTCCTAAAAAGCTAATCATCTGCTTAAGTCCTGGATCATGGGTCATGGTGAAATGCTGATTATACAAAATCCGTGCCCGTATCTCTGCTTCCGCATCCGCTTGTAACATAGCGATCGGATCGAGGCTTTGATCTACATAATTGATATTCCAGGGTACACCTTGTGAATTCACATAACTCAGTGGAGGGCCACCTAGCTTATTGATGGCAACGGCAATCATTTCCATATGGCTTTTTTCCTCTGCAGCAATCATACCTAAGAGCTCACTTACACAGGGATTGGGCATATTCGCCCTGTGATTTTGATATTGAGTTGCAGCAGAGAATTCGCTATCCTTTCCTCCGTAATGCTCGAACATAACTTGACCAAACTTTGGGTCTGGACGTTCGACCTGAACCGGGTATAATAATCGGTTGCTAAAAGTGAACATAATAATCCCCCCCTTGTAAGTAGAAGCTTAAATTAAAGCTCACCTCACTATATGAATCTTATAATTCATTGGTAACAGGGAGAAATCTCTCCTAAGGATTTTTCTTTATTTGACTTTCACTCTTATCCATAGTTTCATAATGAAAATAAAAACCCAAAAAAGGAACAAAACGCTGTGTTAGAAAATCATCAAGATAGAAGAAACCACCCCACCACCAGGACTTTGAAGAATCTCAGTGCTTTGGTACAATTATTGCATGCTATTTGTATGCAATAAGATTGGTGAGACAACACTTACTTTTCTCTATACAACCACTACGAACAAAGAAGTTGAAGGTAAGACAATTCACAAGGAGGGGGAGCTTGAATGTCTACAGAACTCAGGTCAGTGACGGTAAAATTTCGTTCAACCATGTTCGAGCAAATCAAGTTAATCGCGGAGAAAAGAGGGGAAACCGTATCTGATACGATCAGGCATTTGATCAAACGAGGTTTAGAGGAACGGGTCTACGAAGAAAATGCCGAACTCCTTGCTAAGGTTGTTAAAGATCAAATGGAAACTGTCCTCAAGCCCTATGTGATTTTCCCGTCCTTAGATAATACAGAACAGACCGTAAGAATGGTCGACAGTGTATTTGATCGAAGGGTAAGCTTAAGCAGAAATCAGAAGGATACCAATCTCTATAGTTAACTCAAAGGAACTATAGTTTATTTACACAAATTTAATTCGAAATGGAGGATGTGTAATGGACACGTATTACAACCCTGCTGATTTAGACAAATTTCCGACGATGGGCGATGAAGCCCCTGACCTCTGGAAGAAATTCATGGCTTATTATAGCTCAGTTTTTCAAGAGGGAGCACTGAGTGCGAGAGAAAAAGCGCTCATAGCCTTAGCTGTTGCCCATGCCGTGCAATGCCCCTACTGTATTGAGTCCTACACCCAGGAATCACTAGAAAAAGGCTCGAACGAAGAGCAAATGACTGAGGCAATTCATGTCGCTGCAGCGATCCGTGGTGGAGCTACGCTTGCCCATGGTTTACAGATGAAAAATGCTGTTAAGAAATTAGGTTTTTAAAGTGGAACGAGAACTAAAGGGGGCTATGGGAGGTCATTCCATTATGGATTTAGCAGATAATAAAAACACATCTCAGCTATGGTACTTAGATAATTTAGAAACCATCAAACCCTTTCTTGAAAGGGTAAAAGAAGTTAATGCGTCTCCTTTAAAGAGCAATAACTCCATTAAGACCTTGCAAATGAACATTGGTAAGGTCTGTAACTTAAGCTGTAAACATTGCCACGTGGAAGCCGGCCCTCACAGAAAAGAGTCTATGACTCAGGAGATTATGGCAAAATGTCTACAGATTATGGAAGATAATCAGATACCAATCCTAGATATCACGGGTGGAGCCCCAGAGATGAATCCGCATTTTTCTTGGCTAATCAAAGAAGCGACTAACAGGAATCGCCACGTCATTGTTAGGACAAATCTTACTGTATTAGACTTAAAGAACTATGCACATCTACCGGAGCTCTATGCTGAGCATAAAGTCGAACTAGTTTCCTCCTTACCCTACTACACCCAAAAAGATGCCGATCGTCAACGGGGCGACGGGGTTTTTCAAACCTCTATCAAGGTAATAACACATTTAAACGAACTAGGCTTTGGCCAAGAGAATAGTAATTTGGAAATCAATTTAGTGTATAACGCCGGAGGAGCCTTCCTCCCTCCATCGCAAAAAGCCATAGAAGCGGACTACCGTCGGGCCTTACTTAAAGAGCACAGAATTAAGTTTAATAACTTATATTCAATCACAAATGTACCCGTCGGTCGGTTTTTAACCTTCTTACATGAGTCAGGTAATCTCCAGAGATATATGGAGAGACTAGAGTCTGCTTTTAATGCGGCGACAATTAATCAAGTGATGTGTCGGGATCAACTCTCAGTAAGCTGGGATGGCTATCTCTATGACTGCGATTTTAATCAGATGCTTGGGTTGAACTGTTCACCCAAACACATTTCTGAATTTGAGATAGCAGACTATTATCAACGCGAGATCATCATGTGTAACCATTGTTACGCTTGTACTGCAGGCAGCGGTTCAAGCTGCGGGGGCGCCGTAGTTTAGTATGCAAAACTTAAGGTTGAACACTTTTGTTTTGTGGTCTCCAAAGTATAAAGAAATATAAAGAAACAGCCGATTGGCTGTTTCTTTATATTAACTCTAAACCTCTTTCTGATATCCTAGTTGAAGCCTTCCATTCTTCTAAATTCTCCGATGGCTTCCGTAAGCTTCTGTCTGATCTCATAGGGCTATAAAGGAGGTGTGTCCTTATTCAAATCAATTCCTCCCAACTACACTTATTCCCCTAACAAGGATAAAATCTGCTTTCTAACTAAACTAAACGATCTTTCCGTACGATCACGCGGTCGGCCCATCGTAATATCAATCTGCTCCAGGATTCGACCCGGCCGTCCTGAGAGAACGATAACCTTGTTACTTAAAAAGACGGCCTCATCAATATTGTTCACCATAAGAATGGTTGGCTTCAATCGCTGACATAAGGAGACCATATCTCTCTGCAACTTATTTCGAGTACGAGAATCTAAGGCTGCAAACGGTTCATCCATAAGCTACCCCTAGATAGGAGGCTGTTAACTCTTTCACTTTGAAGGCTTCCATCACAGCGACTCCGTTAGCATACCCTTTGAGTTGGAGATTCTGTCCGGAAATCAATCCCACTTGCTTATAATAGCCCTCTTGGAGTGCAATCTGCAGGGGGAGATGGTGTAGGTCCTGATTGATATACCCTAGGGTGACTTGGCGACTATTATTCACTGCGGGTGGAACCCAGGATGGGTCCTTTTTTAACTCCATATTTACACGTTCGACATATTTGTTATTCATGAAAGCCTGGAAAAAAGCTTGATCGTCTTGATATCCCAATGTTTTGGGTTCTTTAACCAAGGTACCGTTTTGGCGCATACCACCTAAGAAGGCCTCGAACCGTTTAAGGTCAGGAAAGCTCACATATTTAGTGTAGGTTAACGCTTCCACGACTGACTTTTTATCCCTGCCCGTAAAGTCCATCGCATATTTGATCATCTTATCCTGGTTATCCCTATTATTAATGAAGTTTACTGCTTTCACGTTGGCCCAAGCTAAGTCAAGAGCCAGATCCTCGTCCCCTTCAGTTCCTGCCAACGCTAGAATGCAACAAGGATGTTCTCCTGCGATTTCACCGGATTGCATAAGATAACGACCCGTTCCTTCTATTACAGCTTGTGCATTGTTGGGTTCCCAAGCCACAAAGGCATCAATCTCTCCGGTCTTTAATTGTTTTCGCTGGAGTCGTTTGAACGTAATAAATGGTACCCGGCTCTGCTTGGGTTTGATCGCCTTGCTTTTGGGGCGTACAACCACTGAGTAGCAAAGTCACAAAATGAGCGTTAGAGTCAATTGCCAAAGTTTCTTGATTTTCATCTTATTTTCCTCCAATTTCTATAGTACGATCTTCTCCCCTGTAGCAAGTGGGTCATGGCTCGTTAAGACCACCGTCCCACTTGCTTTACTTATAGCCCTTAGCCTCTCCAAGTAGTGCAAGGCTTGTTCCCGGTTCTCTAGAATCAACGGGGGTATAAGGTGGATTAAATTTGCGGGTCGAAAACAAGCATCACCAGTTAGAAGAACCTGTCTGTTCCTCCCTCGCACCAGCATCGATTGATGATCTGCAGAATGCCCTGGTGTTGCCAGTAAGCGGATTGATCCGTCCTCTAATACATCGTCATCTTCCTTAATGTCTTTTTCCTCTTGCACGTAACAACGTGCTCCAGGAACTAGGTTATTTCCCCCAGCATGATCGAGATGGGTATGTGAATTAACAATGATCGAAATATCTTTGAGGGAGTAGCCTTGGCCTTCTATTTCCCGCACGAGTCCAGCACTGCTCCCGCGCGTGGCGATCATTCCTGGGGTCAACTCCATACTCGACCGACCCGACCAAAGTTCTGCAGGCAGACCCGTATCAAAGAGCAGGCAGCCTTGGGGATGAACAATGAGGAAGCAAAACACCGGTAGCTTAAGGATTAAATCGGTGGATTTGCCACTAAAATGCTTACGCTCCATTTGCAACTGGCCACAATTTAAAGGAATCACGGTTAACTTCGGATAATCAGGCAAGTTTTTAACACCTCTCAACCAGGATTGCTACGCCAACCTCACCCCCTGCACAACAGCTCGTGATTCATATCTTCAGCCATATTAATGCAAGGTATGAATAAGAAGGTCTAACTGAATCGCTCCCATGCATCCAAGGGCTATAGGCTAAAGTGCCTCCTTGTCAAATGCTCAATGCCAATTTCTGAATCACAATAATCCGACCATTCTTAACAACGTAAGGACAAGGATCAACACAACACTCACGACCAAAACGTATAACCCATTCCATCGGATACCGACTTGAATCGGTGACTCCTGGACGATTCCCGATACAGCAATAACATTGGCTGCTGAAGGAGAAATTGAGATTCCCATAGCCCAGCTCGTTGCCAATACAAGGGCCAGATAGGTTGGACTCACACCGTAGGTCGCTGCTTGAATCGTTCCTCCCATGATAGTAACCGTTACTATCGGGTGAACACCAAGGGCAGAAAATATCAGTGTGATGCTGATAATCACGATAGTCAGCAAGAGGGCATTATGCCCCACCAACAACGTCATAATCTGAGGAACGTAATCTCCTATATGTGAGTAATTGATACTATCAGCTAATAGCCCTGCTCCCACAAAGAGGACAATTTCATTTTTTAGCATAGGGAGTCTATTCGTGAAATAGTCACCCTTAAACTCTCTCAACAAAATAGGTAAACGTTTGATTATCCCAAGCCATATCACAGGATAAATTAAGGAAGCCAGAGAAACTACGATGATGGTTGATATTCCAGTTATCATAGAAATGATTGCGATTCCCGCAATTAATATCATTCCAAAGACACTTAACTCCACGACCTTTGATAATTTAAAATCCTCAACAGGTACTTCCGGAATGGGATCAGAATCCTCTCCTGCTCTTTTTTCTTCAAAAATAGTCATTATATAACCGACTATACCGGCTATTATCCCCAAGGAGATTGCATAGGGGAAAAACTGAGGCCATTCCGTACCTGTTAATTTCACGACCAATGCGATTGCCGCCGTTGTCGGTGCCCAAATGGTACACGTGGTAAATCCCCGACTGATTGCTGAGCTTAGTAGCTTTTTGTTAGAACTTCGGCTACTGGCCCGACAAATTTCATATACAAGCGGAACAACCGCCAAACTCACTAAAACCCCAACGAAAGCTGAAATAAAACTGACCAACAAGTAATAACGACTATTGGTATTAACATGGCGATCAAAAACACCTTGTAAAGCCTTGGTATATCCTCCATGCTGGATTGGAATTCCCAATAATGGAACCATAGTAAACATGACAACAAGGAACAAGTTCTCTTGTAAAGCTTGCAGCCATACGTTTAAAGGAGCATTCGAATAAAGAAATAAAATGATGCTTAAGGCGAAGGACCCATAACCAATTAACTTTGACGAGCCAGTGACTACAGTAAAGCTCAGCGCAATAACGATGATCATCAGGATGAGAGTCAAATCATTAATGAAAGAAGATTTAATAAAAAGATTGCCTAAGAAGCCTATTGCCATGCAAAATGTAAGTATGCCGCGAGTTCGTGTCAATAAATTGCTAGTGTAACGAATGATAATCCCATCCTTTTTGCGTACTAGGATTCATCTATCTCCTTCGATGGGTGAACCTCTTGATTTTTTCTCTTAAATAAATATAATACCGCTGTCCGAGTAGTTCAATCCATTTTCTTGCTTTTCTCCACTATTGCCGAAAAATCCTCTTACTTGTTTGATCTTATCCAGAGGGCTAAGCGCCATAAATTTTTTCTTTCTGACTAAAACTATTTAAATTAATATGTGTATTAATAAACAAGCGACAAATTTAGAAGGATGGTCAGTTGCTTTGGATGCTTCAGACGCAACCCTCATTAAACTCTATAAAAAGAACAAACATCAGGGCATCGAAATTCTCTATGACCGGTATAAGAAATATGTCTATACTCTTGCTTACCATTATGCCGGAAATAAAGAGGATGCTCTGGACCTAACCCAAGAAGTCTTTATGTCTATTTTTAAATCCCTAGATAATTTCAAGGAAGAGTTCTCGCTACTTCCCTGGATCAAGAGAATCACCGTGAATAAGTGCCTAAATTTCATTCGAGACCGAAAGGAAGCGTCATCCCTTAATCAGACGATTGAAGGTGGAGCTGAGTTACAAGACCTTATTCATTCACCAGATAACACTGAGAGCAATACGCTCTACCGAGATACAAAGCAAGCGCTCGAAGATGCAATAAGGAATCTTCCCCAGGAAGAACGCATGGCAATTATTCTAAGGCATATGAAAGGTATGAAGTATGAGGAAATCGCCAGAATCATGGATGTTCCACTCGGCACGGTTAAGACTTACCTACATAGAGGAAGAAAGACCATCAAGACTTGTATGATTAAAAACGGAATATGGGAGGGATAGCAATGGTCTGCAAACTGAATAAGGTTTTACTCCAAGACCTCCTGGAGGGAATTATTGACCCGGTCGAAAAGCTATTTGTTGAAGAGCATTTAAAGAGTTGCAAGGAATGCCGAAAAGAGTTAACCGAACTCAAACTTCTTTTTTGGGATCTTAATGATAAATCAAATTATGCGATTGATCTTCCTGTAGAACTAGACCAAATCAAAGACACCTTAGTGGAACACATTGTCGGGAAAGCTTCCCAAAGTACTGCCTCTGCTCTGATCGATATGCACCGCAACACTATTAAGAGTGCTGGAAAGTTTCTTGATTATGTCCCTGGTGTTACGGCAAGCAATAATCTCGTCAAAGAAGGCTTGAAGGCAACCCCATCAGCCCTCAAAAAAGTGTCCAAAGGATTAATTAAAAGCACAAAATTACTAATGGCAAAATAACTGCGCGAACAAATATTAGGGACCTTATGGAGGTTAGCATGTTATTTTTTTCGATACTGGGCTATCTATTGTTGGGTATAGGTGTGATTCTAGCAGCGCTTATTTTTATACCCTATCACTATCATGTGTCCGGAGAAAAGTTCGAAGAATCACAGATCGGAGGCACGATAGTCTGGCTTTTTGGGGGAGTAAAAATTGACTTTCTCAAGCACACCCATCAAAAAATTCAAATGGGTCTAACCCTTTTTGGATTAAATAAGAAGCTCAAAATCAAGCAAAAACTGAACCCATCGAAGCCCAAAAAAGAAGAAGAGCTTGAAACGATTAAAGAGCTCAAGAAGGCCAAGCGAAGAAAGCCTTCGCATGGGAGTGAATACTTAAAGCCAGCCATTATCAAAAAAGCACTTTCCGGAGTACAAAAAATACTTAAACACTCCCAACCGAAAACCCTATCAGTTTATGCCAAAGTAGGGTTTAGTGACCCGATGTATACCGGCTTGCTTTATGCTTTGAAAAGTCAGTTCTACATGGTACTTCACAACTATGATATTGATATTCAACCCGTTTTCGATGAGGAAGTCATGGAAGGTAGGTTTTTGATTGGCGGAAGGATCTGGATTCCCTATCTCATACTAGTCATGATAGGGTTCTTTATCTCCGAGCCAATTAGGAATATATTCATTTCTAAGTTTAAACGAAAAATCAAAGGAGGGCCTCAGTATGTCAGATAATTTCAGTACAAGTGAAAACATCAATAGTCTATTTGAAAAACTAGAAAGCTTTTTGAAGTCCAAAACCGTTGTCGGTGAACCCCTACAAGTAGGGGAAACAACCATCATCCCCTTCATCGATATTTCTTTCGGTCTAGGTGCAGGCGGTGGCGGCGGAACCGATGATAAAGGCATGGGCGGAACCGGCGGCGGTGCAGGTACCGGTGCAAAAATTGCTGCCTCTGCAATCCTCGTAATCAAGGGAGATCAAGTCGAGCTTCTTCCCATCAAGAAGGCCGGCGGTCTAGAAAAGCTCATTGATATGGTCCCGGAGCTTGTAGAAAAAGCGAAAGACCATAAATGCTGCGAGTGAGCCATATTGCTTGACAAAAAACAGCCGAACATCGGCTGTTTTTTTATAGAGACGACAGATGAAGCTGAGGTCGTCTCCTTTTGTTCATATAAACCATTGAAAACTCGGTAACATTTATAGGCAAGATAACTTGTTCTGTGCTGAAATCGTCAAATATTTTGTCTCGCGATGAGCTTCTCCAAATAGACGGACTTCATCTGTTCGCTGGCCATAGCTTTTTTAACAGGTGGCATTTTAAGAATCGCCGATAGGATGGCAGCCATAGCTCTATGGCTGAATAATGCCTTATTATCAAAAATTAATTCCTGAAGCATGCCTTTCTCTATAGCCATAAGCACGACCCTATGTACAGACGTCGATGGTGTGATAACCTTTCGACCCGTCCTTTTTAATAACAGGCTTTTGTTTGGACAAGTACGGACACAGAGACCGCAGCCAAGGCATATATTTTCATCTATATGGGGAACCTCTTTCTCGTTAATTTTTTTCATTTTGATAACTTCAACTGGGCAGGCCTTTTTACACTTACCGCAGCCAATACAGGAGTCTGTATTCAGAGTTGGTAGAAAACCGGTAGTCTCAACGGGGTGCAGGTTCCCGAATTTCCTAGCGGCGACAAGTGCTTCGCAGCAACAACTACAGCAGTTGCAGATAAATGATACGTCATTTCGGACATTTTCCCCGCACTGCACCAGGTTATAATCATAAGCTTTGTGAAGCAACTCCAGACACTCTGAGGCGTCAACTCTGCGGGCGAAATTGTGCCGGATTAATGCATCAGCTGCATTACCAAAGGTCATGCAGATATCGTCTATTGGGGCATCGCAGTTCTGCCCGACATGCTCCATCTTGTGGCGGCAGTAGCACATACCGATACCGATATGTTTTGCAGTCTTTATTATGTGACTGGCTCTTTCAAAATCCAGAATCTGAACTGCGTTCCCAGCTTCCAGTGCGTTTTCGTTCACAAAGACTCTTCCGAGGCGGGTCTCGGTACTGAAGAACAGCTCCCTTACGAAATCTTCTTCAACATTCATATATTGATAGAAAAGCTCGGCCAGTAACTGCTGGTTAATGTCATTTCTAGTCCGCATCATAGAAAACTCCAGAAATCCAGCCATGGGCGGTGGCAACAGATAACGGGTCTCCCCACTGCTTTCCATATCCAACAGGATACATCTTGACGCAAGGCCGCTCAAGATCTTCCTGGCTTCTGCTTCAGGCATACCCCAGATGGTGGCAGCTTTTCCAGCGGTGAATGGTTTTATAGGCAGTTGCGCTACAAGAGCAGCCTCCTTTTCCGTAAAAAGGATGGCTAGGATCTTATACAAAGTGTCCGAAGCCGGTGCCCCTTGAGGGAATCGATTCAAACGCTCTTCCAAGTTCATATAAGCTGATCTTGATGAAACGTGGGACATAGGTGACCTCCAGCATATTAATCTCATTATTATTATACTAAATCCGGCCTAAATATTCAGGCAATGAGATGAATACATATACTTTTTAACTATCGAACCAACCCTTGCGTTTAAACCAAAGAAACATAGATGTACCGATAAAAGCCATTATTCCTAGAGCCATAAAGTAACCATAGTTCCATTTTAATTCCGGCATGTTTTCGAAATTCATCCCATAGACACCTGCCAAAAAAGTTAATGGGATAAAGATTGTAGTAATTACTGTTAAAACCATCATATTTGTATTCATTCGGTTTGAATTAACCGATAAATAACTGTCACGTAGATCCGCGGTTACCTCTCTACTGGACTCAACCATATCTGCAAGTTTTAATAAGTGATCATGAATGTCTGAAAAATAGATTTTATGTTTCGCAAAGTCGGGAAGCCGTTCTGAGTTGAGTATTCTATATAGCAAATCCCTCATGGAAAAAATAACTTTTCGTAGATTCAACAACTCTCCTCGAATCTCAAATACTTCGTCAATAATTTTATGAACCGAATTCTTATTGATATTTGATCCTAGAGCATCTAACTTTTCTTCTACTTTATAAAATGCAGGAAAGTAACGATCCACTATTTTATCCATAATCTGATACGCTACAAAAGTCGGGTCTTTATAAGAATGGTCTCTATCTTTAATAACACGCTCCCATGCCTCATCGACTTCAGGAATGATATCTGTATGAAAGGATACTATATAGTTTTGTCCAACAAACATCGTCATTTCTACGAGATCCAGAGTTCCCTCTCTTAATGCATTAAGAATAAAAAAATTATAGCCTTCATAGTAATCAAGTTTGGGTTTGTTTAGAGAAAAGATGCTATCCTCGATCGCCAAAGGATGAAACTTAAGATGATTACGTAGAAAATCAATTTCAAAATCCCTTGGGTCATCTAAGTCTAGCCAATACCACTCTAGGTCATAGGTACTAAGGCTATTAAGATCAAAGTTCACATAGGGCTCCGAGTCCTTTTTAAATCCAAAAGTTCGAATCAAAACAGCTCATTCCTCTATCTTTTATTTATCAATTCCCTCGCATCCAAGAATAGCATAACCTTCCAAGCCCAAAATAACAATTCTAAAACAGGATTAGTGCAAAATGTAAACAATCGATAGCGTCGATAAAGAATGTTTATTAGGATTCATGGTTAAAGTAATAGGAGATTTATAGTCAAGGAGGTTAAGTAATGGATTTTACAGAAAAATTTAATGAAGACCAGAAGAAAGCTGAAGAAAATAAAAAGCATCAAGGTAAAGGAAATCCTCACAAAAAGTTACCCAATAAACAACATAGTACAAATAAATAAACTAATGGATTCCATTTTGGAGGAGCAAAGAGTCTGATGGACATTAAAAATGACATGCGAACCAGAAAAATTCTCGCATGTCATTTTCCGTATAAATCAGGGATACAATTAAGAGCTCATTTCATCAATCTTTAACAAGACATCATCGAAGTCTTCTATGATTTGATCTTGAAACATTTCCTGGATTTTTTCTTCAAGGTCCTCTAGGCCATTATAGGTAACTGTTCTTACTTTAGTTTTCCCGTTATGGACAACAGCTTTAATAAGATTGTCTTCAGGGTCAACTAATTCAAATCGCCAATCATAGCCATCAGGGTCTAGCCATCTAATACTTGCCACTAAAATCAACTCCCTCTAATTACTATTGGCTATTATGCCCTAAAATAGACTACTAAATCATGAAGTATAGACATTATAATCCAAAACTTTCCTGTTTATTTTCTCTTTGAACTTAACATACTAGAATCAAATAAAGGAAATAAAAAAAAGGGCCTCAAGAATTCAGAGCTTCAAGGTTGTACAATTTAAAAATTCTTAAGGAGGTTACTTATCATGGCAAACAACAATAATAACCAACCTGCATCACAAGGCGCTGGGCAAGCACTCGATCAATTCAAGTATGAGATTGCTAATGAATTAGGCGTTCAACTTGGTGGTGACCGCACGAGTCGTGAAAACGGTTCAGTAGGCGGATTGATGACTAAACGGATGATTCAATTTGCAGAGCAAAACCTGAAGGGTGGCACCAGAATCTAACTAACTCCTCTCCTTAAATACAAGGGCACTGGTTTTTATAGCCAGTGCCCTTGATTTTTGCCTATAATAGATTAGAGACACAACCCCCTCCCCTCCTTGGAATCAACAAAGAGAGGGCAATTAGTTGATGGGTTTTAATAAATCTATTCCCTAGTTCTTTAATTTTCTTTGGCTCTTTAAATATAACATAACCTGGATTAACTACGGGGAGTATATTCTCTTCCACGGGACTTTTCCTTCAAGTGAATTAGCTGAATAATGATGTCGTTGATCGGAGTGGGTATGCCAAGTCTCTTACCTTCTTTTGCCAGGCCACCGTTTATGGTATCTACTTCGGTCTTACGACCGGCAGTGATGTCCACCAACATTGAGGGGGCGTGGGGTTTTCCCAGTTCCAATACGTCTAAACGCTTTCTCATGCTTTCGCCGGAGATAGCAACGCCGCTGGCATTGGCAATAGCTACACCCTCATCGGCCATCTGATAGAGCAGCTCATGGGCACCGATGGGATAAAGCATCTCGGATGAGATACCCAAGAGAGCACACACGGGGTTAGCGACGGAGTTGAAAATAATCTTTTCCCAAATAAATTCCCACGCACCTTCGCCAATGATGTGTTTGATGCCCGCCTTGTCCATTTCGGCAGAGATTTTCTTTGTTCGCTCTGTCAGAGGGCCCTCGGCGTCGACAAGTGCACCAATATCGGCAAAGCTGCTGACGATTTCCCCGGGAGCTATGAGATCAGAAGGATACAGGGTCATACCCAGCATAATCTGCTCGGTAGAGACATATTCCTGAAGCAGTTCTTTGTTGCCCAGGCCATTCTGCAGAGACAGGACAGTCATTTTGTCATTGAGGATATGGCGTACGGAATCCATTGCATCGTGTGACTGAAAAGCCTTTGTCAGTAGGATGAGAAGATCGAATTCACCCTCAAGCTCATTGGCATAACAGGCTTTGGGATGGACAACGATGGGACCGGTCCAGGCCGTATTCATTTTCAGACCTTTTTCCCGAATAACAGGAATGCTCCTGCCGCCTACAAGGGTAACCTCATGGCCGATATGCGACAGGCATCCGCCGTAAAGGCAGCCCATAGCCCCGGCACCGAGTACACATATTTTCATGTCAGCACTCCTTTGTTTTGTTATCCGATAATTTGAATTTCGCCAGTTGGGAAAGTGTTGACCAGTTCCGGAGGTCCATCCTTTTTAATAAAATAGTTTGCGCAGGTTACAGCAAAGGCCTGGGGCGTTACGATGGATGGGTGATAAGAAAAGTTCATTCCAGCAGCTAGCTTAATCGTTTCTCCATGGCCGGGCAGCATCGCAGGCCTTTCCACAAGGCAGTAGCCCTGACTATGGCCGAGAAGTCTGGTCTCAGGTGGCTGTCCAATGCTCTTGAGAAACGCATTGAATTCATCAAATATCACATTGCAGTCGGCGCCGTCTACCAGACGATCTCTGACAAATTTATCAACCTCATTGCATATCCTCATGTTCTCGACAAGAGCGGGAGACGGGTCGCCGATAGAATAAATGCCGGAAACATGTCCGTACATTCCATTTGAGCAGTTTGCCTCATTAAGTAGTGTGATGGTATCACCCTTCTGGATGACGCGATTACTGTGAAAATGCTCATTGTACCACACGGCGGCCTTATTGTAGCTGTTAGTACCTAGAAGGAAAATGCCGTTTTCAGCACCGCGCTTATGGGATTGATGGCGCATCTCGGCATAGATGTCGATCTCTCTCATGCCGGGTTTAATGAAATCTCGGAGCCCGAAAAGGACTTCATCCTGGAGCTTAACTACTTCACGGATCATTTCAAGTTCTTCAGGGCTCTTAATAGCTTTTATGGCATCTATATCATCCGTGAAATCAA
This sequence comes from Desulfitobacterium elongatum, assembly GCF_055378975.1. Taxonomy (NCBI): domain Bacteria; kingdom Bacillati; phylum Bacillota; class Clostridia; order Eubacteriales; family Desulfitobacteriaceae; genus Desulfitobacterium; species Desulfitobacterium elongatum. Next base: position 4,257,378 of record NZ_AP038772.1, read on the forward strand.
CGAATTCAGCATTTGTCAGATTGGCCTTTACGTACTCGTGACACTGGACGGTCATGAAAGCAGTACCGACAATACCAATCTTTATCTTGCCTCTGTCTTTGAGTTCATGGACAACAATCTCGGCGTCATAGGCGGCAGTGTAGTTAATGCTAGGAAAATAGCCTCTTGCCCAGCGCCTTGCAACGCCCCGGCAACAATAGGACTCTGGAAAGCTGTTGGAAGGCCTCCAGGGTTTCTGTTCCTCATCGAATCCTCCGGAGCAATAAATGGTAACAATCTCCTTATCCTTGGAGAAAATGACCGTGGCACCATATTCGTCCCACGTAGGCATATCCGTAAACCACTTCACATACTGGCCCAAATAGTCGCTTCGCTGTGCAACAACGAGGTAATCTACGCCCTTTTCCTCCATGACCTTGACTGTGGCATCCCAACGTCTTTCAAGTTCATGGTCGGAACAAGACCATGTAATGAGTTCCTTCATAAGCTTACGGTCTTCAAGTGACATATTTATCATGTTTAAATCTCCTTTTGTCAAATAATTGCATTAACCACTTAGTTATTTAATGTTTTCGATGGTGGTACATCTTTTAGACTACTCTTTCTTATAAGGAGTACAGCCACCGCTGCTAATATCGCAGGTACTGCAAAGGAAGAAAACATTGTGCTAACAGATAATCCCGCAGACATCAGTACTCCGATTAACATTGGCGCGATGACACTACCCAATCGACCAAAGCTAGAACCCCAACCAAGGGCTGTTCCCAAAATAGATACAGGATAATTTTCGGTGGCATAGGCATAAAGCATATTTTGTTGTGATCCTATAAATAGTCCAGTTATCGCAAGAAGCGCAATAAATAATCCAAGGCTCATTTTTATCGTGACAAGATTAATCATAATCGCACATGCGATGTAATACACAAAGAGCACTTTTTTGAAACCAATCTTCTCTGCAATCACGCCTCCAACAAGGCTACCAACGATCCCCCCCACGGAAATGATTGCCGAAAACATCAAGCTTGATTTTAAAGTATATCCTAACATCGTCATCAATTTAGGAAGCCATGTCAGTACCCCAAACGCAATGTATAAATTGCAGAAGAACATAATCCAAATCATGACCGTATTCCAGGCACGTCCCTCTTGAAACAAACTTGCTAGCGTTGCTTTTGTTTTATTAACAGCACTTACTTCATAGACATCTTCTTCAGAAGGATGAAATTCAGGATCTGCTTTTTTTAAAATGTCCTGGATTTTATCGGTTTTACCTTGCTGTAAATAGGAATGCATTGATTCTGGTAAAACTTTGTAAATAATGGCAATAAGGACAACGGGCGCAAAGGCGATCCAATAGATTGCTCTCCAACCTACGTTGCCAATTAACACGACACCACTCAAGGTAGCGACGATTTGTCCGATCTGAATTGATGTGATGAGAAGGGTAACTAATAGACCTCTTCTTGCTTTGGGAGAGAACTCCGAAACCAGACTGGCAGAAACCGGTGAAATTGAGGCCATGCCCATACCTGCGATAAACCGTAATACTGCAAAAGTATTAACATCATTGACAAAACCACAGAGACCGGTAAAAATGGCATAAATCGACATGCCTATCATAAGCACCTTTTTTCGACCGATTTTGTCAGACAACATCCCAAAAAAGATAGCGCCAACAATCATACCCGCAAGCGCTGTACTTGCTAGAAAGCCTGTTTGGGTGGGATTCAAAGCCAGCTCTTTCATAATAGATGGAAGGGTAGTCCCATAAACATTCATATCGTAGCCGTCAAATACTACTGCTAATAAGCAGACACTAAAGATTGCCCAAAAGAATTTATTCATTTTGCTTTGGTCAATAACATCGTTGACATTGACTTTTCTCATCTACTTTATCACCCTTTCATTTAAAAAATGGCACTCATGTTGAACTGGAAAAAGCTAAGGCTACAGTTTTGACCTCTCTGTCGATATAGCTATATCACCTCCTTGCTAGCATTAAATTATCAATTCTTATAGCAAAAGCTAAAGAACTGAAAACGAAACTGAGATTGATTCATTCACCATTGTGAAAGAGTCCACAAGGTTATACACGAAGTGTCCAATAGTGAAACAAGGTAAGGCTATATTTGACAATTTATCTCATGTAAAGATCCGATTTATAGCGGTTCAGTAATAAGTAACTACTAACTTTCAGTACCCCCGGTATGGAATATATGTTTTCCTTCATAAACTCTGAGAGGTGCTGAGAATCCTGCAAACACGCATGTACGTGAAGTGATGTAGGACCAGTCATGTGATAGACAATAATGACATTGTCTTGTTTCGTTAACTCTTCCGCTACCTGATCAAGCATTTCAGGTTGGACTTCTATATCAAAAAATGCAGCAAGTGGACATCCTAGCGCCTCAGAGTCCAAAATAACGGTAAATTGTTGTATAACCCCTCTCTGGCTTAAACTTTGAATGCGATCTCGGACTGCAACCCGTGACAAGTTGATTTTCCGGGCAATTTCTGCGTTGGAGATTCTTGAATTATCTATCAATAAATGAAGAATCTCCTTATCAATTTCGTCGAGTTCCTTAATGGTTTCTAGCATTCGGACCTGACCTCCATTGATTTATTTAATAGTACAATACTTGCATTAATCTTCTATTCGTAAGCTCAAATTTATTATTGCATGAATTTTCAGCGATGTCTAACTAGTCTGACCTTACAAACGTCATTGTACCATCATGAAAATAGATTAATCGTAAGTCGCCGAATTACAAGAGTGAGAGCTGAACTTTACTTTCGTTATGGAATTTTTTGTATTACGATCAAATCGTCGCAAAATGCAAAAATGTATTATTCTTTTGGAATCAATAACAACATCCATAAAATAAATTCGTTAATCACAAGGCTACAACTTCACTGGTAATATTTACTATTATCTTGACATAATCTTAGTGACAACTTATAATTTTAATATAAGTTGTCTTATTTCTTTGATATAATTCACCTTAAAACCTTTAGCAGGTTCAAGACTGCTGCTACTCACCGGATCAAACTAGCGAAGAAGAGGAGTTGTGTGATGGAACAATACGAACTGCAACAATTTGAAGAAAAAATGCTTACTGACCTCAGTAACATTACTTTAGAGAAGGGTGCCATCAATCCCGAGCTTTACAGCAAATATGAAGTTAAACGTGGACTCCGAGACCTAGATGGCAGAGGTGTGCTCGTTGGATTAACAGAAATCGGCGAGGTTCATTCCTATATTCTTGACGAAGGGGAAATGGTTCCTGTTCCTGGCCGTTTAATTTATCGTGGCTTTGACATCAGTGATCTATCTAAGGGCTTCATGGAGGATAGACGCTTTGGCTTCGAAGAGACTGCTTATTTACTGCTCTTTGGAAATCTTCCGGATGAAAAGTCGCTTAAGGATTTTGAACAGCTTCTTGGCGTTTATCAGAAGCTGCCTGAGAATTTTGCGCGTGATATGATTTTAAACGCACCCAGTAAAGATATCATGAATGGGTTGGCGAGAAGTGTATTGGCCCTGTACTCCTTCGATGACAATCCAGATGATATTTCCGTCAAAAACGTTTTAAAGCAATGTATCAAACTGATTGCCTCTTTCCCCTCTTTAGCCGTCTATAGTTTCCAAGCCTACTCCCACTATCACGGAAATCAAAGCTTGGTTCTTCACAGCCCTCAGCCCGAATTAAGTTTAGCTGAGAACATTCTTTACATGCTGAGACCTAATCACAAATATACGGAGCTTGAGGCCAAACTACTTGATCTTGCACTTGTGCTTCATGCTGAACATGGTGGAGGTAACAATTCCACCTTTGTAACCCATGTAGTAACCTCTACCGGTACTGACACTTACTCTGCTATGGCAGCAGCCTTAGGCGCACTTAAGGGTCCGAAGCATGGAGGCGCTAATCATAAGGTTATCCAAATGATTGAGGATATTAAAGATCAGGTTGACAATTGGGAAAATGATGAAGAAGTAGCAGCCTATCTTACCAAGATTCTCACTAGAGATGCCTTTGACCGCTCAGGACTAATTTATGGAATCGGCCACGCTGTCTATTCCGTCTCGGATCCAAGGGCGGTAATTCTCAAGCGTTATGCTGAAAGGCTTGCCAATGAAAAGGGGCTGGAAAACGAATTTAACCTCTACGCCAAAGTCGAGAAACTCGCTCCAGAGGTTATTGCCCAGCACATGAAAATATATAAAGGCGTAAGTGCCAATGTCGACTTTTATTCAGGATTTGTCTATCAGATGCTTAATCTTCCCTTGGAGATGTTCACCCCAATCTTTGCCCTTGCCCGAATCGCAGGCTGGAGTGCCCATCGGATCGAAGAAATCGTCAATGCCGGGAAAATCATCAGACCGGCCTACAAAAGCGTAGTACGCAGACAAACCTATGTCCCCCTTAATGAGAGAGGTTAATCAGTATAGTCTTCCAACTACGTGTGACAGATATCATTAACGAATAAACCGCCTATTGATCAAAAAGTACGGAACCGAGTTTTCTAAACTTCAGTTCCGTACTTTTTTTACTCTATTCCTTTTTCCATTTCAGCTTCTCTTTATTACCTCCTAACTTTGACTACGAGACGGATTCAGACTTAGTTTGGATGTACTATAAAGCCAGAAGTTCATTCAAAAATTTCTCTTCCTCAGGTGTCGCTTCAACTAGAGGTAGCCTTACACCACCGACTTTTATTCCGGCCTGATTGAGTAAATATTTGATAGGCACAGGATTCGCAGTGATAAAAATTCCTTTGAAGATTGGTATTAACTTTAAGTGCCACTTGCGAGCTGTTTCGACATCTCCGGAGAACCAAGCATCAATCATAAGCCTCATCTCATCTCCAACGACATGGGATCCTACACCAACGACCCCACTGCACCCCAAAGCCAACATGGGAAGTGTCAACGAATCATCCCCACTAAAGATTTCGAATTCATCAGGTAAAATTCGCTTCAATTCACTCACTTGATCCATCGATCCTGAAGCTTCTTTAAGCGCTATAATATTGGGGATATCGCTTAAACGTTGAACTGTTTCAGGTAACAAATTTACAGAAGTCCTCCCCGGCACATTATAAAGCATGAGTGGAAGTGGGGTTACTTCTGCAATCGTGCGAAAATGACGATACAGTCCTTCCTGTGAGGGTTTGTTGTAATAAGGTACAACAGCAATCAATCCATCGACCTCAGCCTCTACGGCGCGAAGAGCCATTTTGATACTCGCTCGTGTCGAATTACTCCCCACACCTGCGAGGACTTTGGCCTTTGAGCCGACAGCTTTTTTCACAACCCTGAACAATTCAAATTTCTCTTCAGCTGTTAATGTGGGAGATTCTCCCGTCGTGCTTGCAACGACGATTCCATCTGAGCCGTGCACGACTAAGTGCTGGGCCAAGTTGGCCGCTACTTGAAAATCCACTTCTAGCTTTTCATTCATTGGCGTAACCATAGCCGTCAATAACCTTCCAAAACTCACTACGCTCAACTCCAATCCCATCCGATGCTAGCCGCCACTAAGACTCCTTACTCCCCTAACAAGCGTAGCCACAACCGTTCAACCTAAGAAACAGCCAGATTCCGGCTGTTTCTTAGCAGTATGAGAGAAGTAATTTCCATGAACTTATCCTATTTGCCTTGTTGGTCAAGTAAGCTTAATAAATTCTGTGCAACCTGTGCAGGATCTACTTTCTTTTTCGCCACACCGCTATCAATAGCTGCTTTTGCAACCGCGGCAGCTACTGCAGGAGCAACTCTGGTATCAAAAGCCTTCGGAATTATATAATCTACGTTGAGCTCATCTGGGCTAATAATTGAGGCGATTGCTTCAGCCGCAGCTATTTTCATTGCAGCATTGATTTCTTTAGCTTCAGTGTCAAAGGTACCACGGAAAATCCCAGGGAAAGAGAGAATATTATTAATTTGATTAGGATAGTCTGACCGACCTGTTCCCACGACAACCGCCCCAGCTTCTTTCGCTTGCTCTGGCATAATTTCAGGAACGGGATTTGCTTGTGCAAAGACAATGGCATCTTTCGCCATGGAGCGTACCATATCTTGGGTCACGGTATATCCCACGGAGATTCCGATAAATACATCTGCACCCTTCAAGGCATCCGCAAGACTCCCTTTAACCATTGAGCTGTTCGTCTTCTTAGCAATTTCATCCTTGTACTTATTCATGCCTTCTGAACGGCCCTCATAGATCGTTCCTTTGGTATCACACATGATGACGTTCTGGAGACCACATTCCATCAGAAGCTTGACGATGGCCATGCCAGCTGCACCGGCTCCGCTCGTAACAATTTTAACGCTTTGCAAATCTTTCTTTACGATTTTAAGGGCATTGATGACGGCAGCTAAGGTTACAACTGCTGTGCCGTGCTGATCGTCATGGAAAACAGGACCATCATATACTTCTTTTAATCGTTCTTCAATTTCAAAGCATTCCGGAGCTTTGATATCTTCCAAGTTAATACCACCAAAGGTGGGCTCTAATAATTTGCCCACTTCCACAATCTTGTCGATATCTTTTGTATTAAGACAAATCGGAAAAGAATCTACCCCAGCAAAATGTTTAAAAAGGAGCGTTTTTCCTTCCATGACAGGCATAGCAGCACGAGCCCCAATATCCCCGAGCCCAAGAACAGCGGTCCCATTAGATACGACAGCCACACAATTGGCTCTATTGGTATATACATTGACGAGCCCAGGATCTTTGGCAATTTCCAGACAAGGTTCAGCTACACCAGGTGAATAGGCCAAACTCAAATCATTATAGTCACGGCAGGGAACTTTGAGAGCTATCTTAATTTTACCCCGATGATCGGCGTGAAGCTTTAGTGCATCCTCTTTTAAAGACATAAAAGCACATCCTTTATCAAGTAATCATTTTGTTTTGAAATTCAGAATCCTGTTAGAAGAGATTTATTTTTTTTTCCCAATTTGGCATCGATTTCGGCTTGTGCGCCAAGGATATCGAGAGCATTGAGATACACCGGGGTATCCACCATCTTGTTTTTAAAGGATATTGCCGCTTTTCCCTTGGCAATCGCTTCTTCTTCGAAGACCTTTACAATCTCTCTCGCCCATTCTACATCTGCCGGATCTGGGGAATATAAACGATTCGAGGCTTCAACGAGACTTGGATGAACAATCATTCGGCCTTTATAGCCCATCTGACGACCTTCAGCCACGTTGCGCTCGTATCCAGCCGTCTCTGTGTAAGCGAGGAACGGAGCATCAATCGCGAGCACACGGGCAGCACAAGCTGCGACTGCCATATATCCTCTAGCAAACTGTTGTTCCACAGCTTCTGAAGTCAGTTTAACTTGCATATCACGAGTATAGTCAACAGCGCCGAAGATCGCGGCAACAACACGCGGGCTAGCTGCGCAAGACTCATAGGCATTGATGATGCCTATAGCTGTTTCAATCAATAGGCAGATCTTAATGCTACCGACTTCAAGACCACGATTCCGTTCTAGCTCCTCTAATCTCCAGTCAAGCCGCTGCACATCGGCTGCACTACCTGCTTTTGTCAGATTGATTCCTTTAAGACCTTCGCAAACTGTGGCTTCCAAGTCATCATTCGTCATGTTCGTTTCCCAACTGTTCACCCGAACCCATGCTTCTGAGCCAGTTGAAGCAGCATACTTAACGTTTTCACGGACCATCTGGCGTGCTTTTGCTTTTTCTAAAGGTGGCACTAAATCTTCAAGATCCAAAACAATAGCATCCGCATGGTACGTCAAAGCTTCCTCAAGGGCCTTATTATCGTTACCTGGAACAAAAAGCATGGACCTCATAATCGTCATCATTTTTTCCTCCTCACACATTTGAACTTCACAAGCGCTTGTTATGATTTCATTGTAGATACCCCTTTACATTAAGTAAAATACCTGTTCCGAATACAGTATATTTAGACACTGAATAAACACTCTGATCTTAAGATTATTCTTTTACTAGATAGGTGATATTCAAAATTGATATTTTACTACGCTATGTAAGCTCTTTATCATGGAGGTAGAACATCTATTAGAGTAAATAGTAACTATGGGGAGGAAAAAATCATGGGAAACAAATTCATGAAGATTGCCGGGATATTAAATAAGAATGAAATAAAAACGATGCTTTATGAGAGCGAGTGCAGTAATACAGCGATCATCAATTTAGTACCAGGGGAGCAAATACCAGCTCATCTTCACGCAAATGCTGACGATGTATGGGTAGTAGTTCAGGGGAAAGGTGAATTTCTAGCCGGCAAGAGGCAAGCTTTCCCATTAGAAGCTGGAATGGTTATACCTAATCTTAAGGGTGAAATCCATGGCATTAAGAATACCGGGAATACACCACTTGTCGTTGTCGCTGTCTCAGCTCCTGTGCCCGTTCAGACAACCTTTGTCGATTAAGCTTTTGGGAGGTTGTCCTTATGAATGAATCAATTCGGAAATATATGAAGCTAGGCCTAGTCCACTTTATGGCCTTCCCCCACGCGACAAATGGGGAAGGCCCGATCCTCGAGACCTTAAAGAAAATTGCCATAGATGATTATTTTGAAGTAGTCGAAATGACCTGGATAAAGGATTCAGCAGTTCGAAGCAAGGCCAAACAAATCATTGAAACCTCGCACATGGAGCTTACCTATGCCGGCATGCCCAGACTCTTGACCACCAAGCAGAATATCAATTCACTCAATGAAGTAGCACGGTTGCTGGCGCTAGCCAACTTGAAAGAAGGAATCGATGAAGCCTATGAGATGGGAGCTCAAGATTTTGCTTTTCTGAGTGGCAAATACTCCGAGGATAAGAAAGAAGAGGCGTATCAGGCACTGATTAAGTCAACCAAGGAATTGTGTGCTTACGCAAAATCAAAAGGAAATATGAAGGTAGCCATTGAGGTCTTTGACTATGACGTCGACAAATGTTCCCTCATCGGCCCGGTCACGTTAACCAAAAGATATGCCAAAGAAATATGTAAGGAATACGATAATTTTGGCTTAATGGTGGATTTAAGCCATCTGCCTCAACTTCGGGAAACGCCTGAAGAATCCCTTATTCCGGTCAAGGACTATATCATCCATGCGCACATGGGTAATGCCGTTGTTAAGGATACGTCTTTCCCTGCCTATGGGGACGCTCATCCGCGATTTGGCTTTCCCGGTGGTGCAAATGATGTCGATGAGCTTGTCGCCTATCTTAGAGTACTCTTGTCTATCGGTTTCCTAAATAAAGAAAATCGTCCTATCGTCAGTCTTGAGGTCAAGCCTTTCTGCGACGAGGATCCCGACTTGATTATAGCGAACGCGAAAAGAGTGCTAAATCTTGCTTGGGATAAAGTCTAACTAAGAATAGTGATTCATACTCTAGAAAAAACTGCCTTCAAGCAACGAGGACTTGAAAGCAGTTTTTTCTATTTAACAGAATGATTGGATCCTATCTGAGAAGGTGTGCCAGGTAATCGTTTACCGAAAACCACCTTGTGCACGGTTTTGACGAAAATAGAGAGCCAAAGAACTGTTAAGATTACAATTAGAAAAGTGGTATAACCCGTCGTTAGAGGCGATATAAAATAAGCAGCAATCTTTTGACTAGCAATCGTATACACCTGAAGAGAAAAGATAAAAATTTCCCACTCAATCCTTGAAGGAGTCTCCCTTTTGTACAATTGATGAAGGCAGAGTATAAGGATAAATCCCATAATCCAAAAGCCAACGCCCCAAAACAGGCAAGCAAAGAGATAAAAAGAGCCTGTACTGCTCAACAGTCCCATCAGCTGAATATTTTCAGCACTATCACTAATCGCACAGACCATCAGACCTACGGCCCCAAGGAGAATTCCAAAGAAGGAAATCATTTCTATAGAAGAAAGCGTCTTATGTGCTAGCCGGGCAAAAACAACTCCACTGAGAAGGTTAAAGAGAGTAAACCCAATGCCTAGGAGTACACCATTAAATATTAATATGAGCAAGGCCCCATCAGGGTAGAGAGTAATCGACATGTTCAAGACAGGATTACCAAGAAGTAAGGCCGTCATATTCGCCATAGGCACCATAAACCAAGTCAAATTGATAATTTCCGAAAGAGAGGATCCTTTCAGGTACATCCTTCGGGAAAGAGTATGTAGGGTAAAAAAAAGAACTCCAGCAACCGCGATTACCCAAGCGGAAAAGGCAAAGGGGTAAACTTGGGAAAGTTTGAAGTACGCTACAAAACGTGATGGCCATTGATAAAGGATATCAAACAAACTCAGAATCCCGATAATTACTGCAAAGCAAGCAAGGAAACGATACCTCATAGAATGTTTTTCCGACATTTAGTTAATCCTTTCAAGAATGCTTAACGTTGCTTCTCTCAAAGTTGGCTCTGGAAAACATTAGAAAATTGCACTATAATTAAAGGTGATAGTTTTTTCAGAAAAATTAATTCTCCTTCCCTGAAGCTTGCCTAAGTTCATTGTAGGTGATCCCTTCGTATGAAGTAAAATACCTGTTAAGAATAGTGTATATTCTGACAATAAATAAAGCTGTCTATCCGTGAAAGATTACGGTTAAAATTGATCATATGATTTGAAAGATTGGGAGATAGGCAAATTGACAGATTGAAAGGTGGGGGGATAAGTGGAAATAAGGCATCTCGAATATTTCATCGAAGTTTCACGCCATAAAAGCTTCAGTATTGCCGCCGAGGTAACCCATACCTCTCAACCGTCTATTAGTAAAGCCATAAAGGATTTAGAGATGGAATTGGGAAAAACCTTATTCTATCGCAGTACAAAATATGTCCAATTAACAGATGCAGGTGAAATTATTCTCGAGCAAGCTCAACAAATCGTTGCAGCCTTTAGAAATATCAATGCTCAATTAGAAGGTCTTACTAACCTTCAAACGGGGAAAATCCACATTGGATTACCTCCCATTACAGCCGTTACCACGTTTTCTCATTTGCTGGGTGCCTTTAAAAGTGAGTACCCTAAAATTCAAATTCAACTCTTTGAGTTTGGGCCGAAGAAGATAGAAGCCTCTCTTCAAGATGGCTTACTCGATTTCGGTATCTTCACTCCTGAGAACAGTGAGCTTTTCGAATGGATTTGGTTCGAGCAGGATCCGCTCAGTGTGATTATGCATCCAGCGCATCGCTTGGCTCAGTATGAGAGCATTGATTACAAAGACTTTGTTGAGGAACAATTGATTTTATACAATAGCGATTATAAGCTCCATGATATCATTATCGATGGATGTAGACGAGCTGGGATTAACCCAGAAATTGCCTTCAAAACCTCTCAGCGCGAATTGATGACACAAATGGTGGCGGCTAAGATTGGTCTAGCCCTCTTACCCAGCAAAATCTGTAAAGATCTTAATCCCGAAACGATTATTTGCCGTCCATTTTCCGATTCGCATTTATGCTTGCAGCTGGCCTTAACCTGGAAGAAAGGCCGTTATCTTCCTCACGCCGCTCAGGAATTATTGACTTTCTTGAAAAATAACTATCTTCTTTAGATAAGTGCATGAGTTGCCCTCCAATCGAGAGGTACCGATTTTTGTCCTTGCTCGAATTGCAAATCTGGTACATCATCCTTCGAAGTATAAAAAAGTACTGGATTAAGGTTAATGCAACCTTAATCCAGTACTTTCATCCTTTTCCCTAGTACCTTCCTTATGAGGAAACGAACAATTTATTGACCTCTCATAGACTCGATGATTTGACTAAGAGACATATTCGGACTTACAGGTCGAAGAATAGGGTGCCGTCTTAGACTTTTCTGGAATTGGAGTTCCGCAGAAAAGCTTCCCACTGATCACACCACGCACCGTATTCGCAAAGGTATATGCCCAAAGAAGGACTAAGAGAATCGTCAGAAAGGTAGCATAACCGGATGTAAGTGGAGTTACAAAAGCTGCCGCCACTTTTTGACTTGAAATGGTATACGCCGCCAAGGGGAAGATGAAGGCCCACCATCCCATACTAAAAGGAATCCCACCCTTACGAAGCTGGTAGATACTAATGATCATGATGATTCCGACAATCCAGATTCCAAAACCCCAGATGACTACAGCAATCAGATTAGCTAGATCAGTTGATGCCAAAAGCCCCATATTATGAGCATGCTTTGAGGCATCAATGATTGCACTTACAGCAAGCCCGACTGCACTAACGAAAATGCCAAAGGAAGGTATCGTTTCTGCCGGGGGCAGTGGATGATTAGCCAGCCGAACAAACACTATGGCACTAATAAAGATAAATAGGAAAAAACCGATACCGAATAAGGCGGTATTCATAATGAGTATGGATACGCTCCAGGATGGATGAAGTTTCGTGGTGAGCTCAAGTACTGGATTCCCAATGAGGGAAACTGCCATATTCGCAATCGGTGCCATGATCCAAGAGAAGTTAATCATTTCAGGTTTAGGAGTTTCTTCTACACGTATGATTCTAAACGTGGTGTAAAAGGTAAAAAAGGTTACGCCAACAATGGCAATAATCCAGAGTGTGAAAATTAGAGAATAAGTTAGAGATTCACCCAAATATTTACTCCAGATGAGATAAATATTCGTTCCCAAAATCGTCGTCGCCACGGGCATGGTGACAAAGAAATTACCTACAAGCGGGTGATTCAGATCACGACAGGCATACTCAAAATACCGGGTCCAGCGGATTACCCAGGGAACCAATACGACGAAATAAAGAATATCCGCAAGTGCGGCGAGTGCTATACCTAAAAGGCTACCCAGAGGAAAAGAATTCTGCCATAGATAGAGTATATTGGCCAATCCCCCTGTACCCATGATGACAGCGAACCAGGCGGGAGCTAAATATTTAATGGGATGACGTTCTTGCATTATTGAATACCCCTCTCAAGTCAGTGGATAAAAGCTATGAAGATAGAAGGATTCTAACCTCTATTCGGTTACTCTATAAATTATTCTCTTAAACTCATAGAAATCCTTCATATTCCGAAATGCGTTTCTATGCACTTTGAATGAACCTGTCGGAATATAGGATATAATAGCTTAAGATATCATTGAATGTAAAGAACTCTTTCTCAAATACCAAATTTAGTATATCATCGTATTAAGAAATGTTTACCAATATTTATATTAGGATAGTAAAACCTACCGGTTTGAATGTCAAATAAAAACTCAGATTTATAGTCTTGAGAAGTCAGGGGATATCCCATGATTAAACTTATTATTAGAACGTTCATCAAAGATTACGAGGATGTAAGCAACAGGCATATACGAGAAACGTATGGAGTATTAGGCGGAATATTAGGCATAATCTGCAACCTCCTTCTTTTTATGATTAAATTATCGATTGGATTATTCATCAACAGCATTGCTGTTATTTCTGATGCCTTTAATAATCTTTCTGATTTAGGCTCATCCTTAATCGCAATCATAGGAATAAAGATGAGCAACCGCCCACCGGATCATGAGCATCCCTTTGGTCATGGCCGAATCGAGTACATATCTTCCCTCATCGTAGCCTTTATTATCTTCTCTGTAGGTTTACAATTACTGAGTAGCTCGTTCAGCAAAGTTCTTACTCCAGAGCCAGTGACCTTTAATCCTGTATTATTGCTTATTCTTGTGCTTTCAGTTCTCGTAAAGGTATGGATGTTTTCCTACAATAATTTTATCAGCAAAACGATAAATTCAGGAATTAATAAAGCCACAGCCTACGATAGTCTCAATGATGCTATTGCTACCAGCGCCGTTATCGCAACCACAATTGTTGGGCACTTTATAAGCTTTCCAATTGATGGGATAGTGGGTCTAGCAATTTCGCTTTTGATCTTATATACAGGGTATACCATTGCCAAAGATACAGTAAATCTACTCCTTGGCTCTTCTCCAAAACCTGAACTCGTTCAATCCATCAATTCCTTGGTTCTTGAAGGCCAATCTATCGTCGGTACCCATGATTTAAAAGTCCATGATTATGGCCCGGGAAGGATCATCGCGTCCATCCACGCTGAATTTCTCGATACCGTGAATATCGTGGAAGCGCATGGTATTGTCGACGACCTTGAACGAAGAATTTCAGATGAGTTAGGCATTAATATGGTCGTTCATATCGATCCTCTATCCACCGATACTGAAGAAAATAATCGGATAAAGGCCCTTATTACGACTGGAGTTCAAGAAGCTAATGACCAGTTTCGAGTGCAAAATGTTCGTATGACTAAGGGACTCAATTGTATGAATGTGATTTTCGATGTGTTGGTTCCTTCGGCCCTAGGGATATCCGAAGAAAAAGAAGTGCGTGAAATAATTTCAGACACAATAGCAAAAAATAACAATCGACTAAATATCATTGTTAATTCTATTTATGTAGTCGATTGAAAAATAAAATAAGCTTATGCACTAATAAACGAAATCGAGAGGAGATTGTACATGTGGTTTTCAAAATCGCAAGAGGACGTCCTTAAAGAGCTAAATGTTGACCCCACCCTGGGCCTTACAACGGATGAAGCCAAAGCCAGACTTGAAAAATATGGTGAAAACAAACTAAAGGGAAAACCCAAGAAAAGCTTAGCGTCCTTGTTCTTCGCGCAGCTTAAGGATATGCTCATCTATGTTCTTCTCGGTGCAGCTGTCATTACAATCCTCATCGGCGAATATGTCGATGCCATCATCATTCTTCTCGTCGTCGTACTTAACGCCGTTATCGGTGTTGTCCAAGAGTTCAAGGCAGAAAAAGCGATTGAGGCCCTTCAACAAATGACGACCCCAAGGTCCCTCGTTCGGCGTGATGGTGAAGTCAAAGAGATTCAATCCGAGGAAGTCGTACCTGGAGATATTATTGTTCTTGATGCAGGACGATTCATCCCGGCTGATCTAAGACTTATCGAGAGTGCTAATCTACAGATCGAGGAATCTGCTTTAACTGGAGAATCCGTGCCTTCTGAAAAAAATGCCCATGATCTACACGAAGATCCGAAGACACCCCTTGGAGATAAGTCGAACATGGCCTTCATGTCCACGCTTGCGACGTATGGTCGAGGCGAAGGGGTCGTCGTTGCGACTGCCATGGAAACTGAAATTGGTAAGATTGCAAAGATCCTTGATGAAGACTCTGATGAAATGACTCCCCTCCAAAAAAGGCTGGAGGAACTAGGCAAGATCTTAGGATTTATTGCGATCGGCATCTGTGTCTTAATGTTTGTCATCGCTCTCTTCCAAAAGAGAGACTTATTCGAGATGTTCTTAACAGCTATTAGCTTAGCCGTGGCAGCGATTCCTGAAGGACTTCCTGCTATCGTTGCGATTGTCTTAGCACTAGGCGTTACAAAAATGTCGAAGATCAATGCGATCGTTAAAAAGCTGCCTGCCGTTGAAACGCTAGGCTCAGTCAATATCATATGTTCAGATAAAACCGGAACTCTAACCCAAAACAAGATGACTGTCGTTAAACACTACACTTTAAATAACCTTAAAGATATTCCCGCTGAAGGCACCGGCTTTGAAGCGGATAAAGATACTCAAGAGTTACTAAAGACGTTTGTTCTATGCTCTGATGCAACCTATGAAAATGGACAAGGAACCGGAGACCCCACTGAAATCGCTCTTGTCGTTTTAGGTGACCGCTATGACCTTTCAAAAAGATCTCTAAACTCTGAATATAAGCGAGTGGGCGAAAAGCCCTTTGATTCGGATCGAAAGCTCATGTCCACACTTAACGAAGAAGAAGTTGGCTATCGCGTTCATACCAAAGGTGCTATCGACAACATCTTAAAGATCTCCAAAAATGCTTTAGTTCAAGGGAAAGTCGTTCCTTTAACTGAAGAAATGAAAAATGCCTATCTGAAGATTGCTGAAGAAATGTCTGATGATGCCTTGAGAGTCCTGGGGGCAGCCTATAAAAATTCTGACAGCCTTCTCACTCCAGAGGAAATGGAAAACGACTTAACTGTCATTGGTATAGTCGGTATGATTGATCCGCCTCGATTAGAGGTTAAAGATTCCATCAGAGATGCTAAAATGGCTGGCATCACTCCAGTCATGATCACAGGCGACCATAAGAATACTGCTGTTGCCATTGCCAAGCAATTGGGGATTGCTGACTCCATCGAGCAAAGCCTTACTGGTGCAGAAATTGATGAGTTCTCAGATGAAGAATTCGCCAAAAGAATCGGCAACTATAGAGTATTTGCTCGAGTTTCACCAGAACATAAGGTTAAAATCGTCAAAGCTTATAAAACACAAGGTAATATCGTTTCCATGACAGGTGATGGGGTTAATGATGCTCCCTCCCTTAAGACCGCAGATATCGGAGTCGCTATGGGCATCACTGGAACAGACGTTTCTAAGGGTGCCAGCGATATGATTTTAACGGATGATAACTTCACAACCATTGTTCATGCCATTGAAGAAGGAAGAAATATCTATAGTAATATCAAGAAGTCTGTCATCTTCTTACTCTCCTGTAACCTCGGAGAGATTATCGCGATCTTTATCTCTGTCCTCTTCTTCTGGCCAGTACCCCTTCTCCCTACCCAGATTCTCTGGATTAACTTAATCACAGACACTCTTCCTGCGATTGCACTTGGAGTCGACCCGGGTGATAAGGATGTCATGAAGCTAAAGCCCAGAGATCCGAAAGAAAGTTTCTTTGCTCGGGGTGCCGGAGTTAGAGCGATCATCGGTGGTACATTAATAGGTATTCTAACCCTTGCTGCTTTCTACTTTGGGCTGAGTGAACATGGCTATAGCCTAGGTTCAAAGAATATTCCTGAAGAGATATTAACCTATGCTCGCACGATGGCCTTTGTTGTGCTTGCCGCTTCACAGCTCTTCTACTCCTTAAGCATGAGAAATCCTTCAAAGTCTATCTTCAAAGTTGGATTGTTCTCGAATATGTACCTCGTCGGAGCCATTATCATCGGCTTGATTCTCCAGCTTGGAGTGATATCCGTTCCCTTCCTTGCGTCGGCCTTTAAAGTTCAAGTGCTTTCGCTAAGAGATTGGGTCTTAGTCTTTGTCTTTGCTTTAATGCCTCTCATCATCAAGGAGATTATGAAGGTATTTACCAAAAACAACTAAACACTAATTCTAAGCTTGACCTCAAGACTTCGGAGAGACTTTTAGGAACAATGATAGTGCCCAGGCCCTACCATCAACGGTATAGCCTGGGCACTATTATTGTTGCATTAGCTTCGTACTGTGTCGTTAAAGTTTACAGTAAATGCTTCCCCTTTTTTCATGGCAATATGCCCTGAGGAATATGGATTCTCTTCAACGGTTAGATAGACCTTCTCTACCCCGTAATATCCTCCCACGGTATTAACAATACTTTGCAAGATCATACTTTCATACCCTGCGCCTGCATTCATTTCACTCCTCAGTTCTTTACTAAAATCGATATAAACCATATTATCCTTATTCAAATAGAGACTCTTTATTTTAACATTCGGTCCGATCACCTTGCCTAAATTTCCTTGGGGTTGATTTTTGAACTCTTTCTCAATCACCTGCTTGGTTATATCATTCGTATTAAAGGCAAGTTTCTTTTCTGTGAAATAGAGTTTCCCATCATTGATATTAGGATAGTAGAACTTAACGTCTTGAACTAAGGGAACATTTTTCTCTAGTTTGCTCAACGTTGAGGAGACTTCCATTCCATTTGAACTAAAAACAGTTTTGACAAGACCAATATTGGGGGCATAATAGTCGAGAACTTTATCATTCTTCCCCTCCGTAGTCACCTCAATCGCTTTGTAATTCCCAGAAGGAGTGATTACTTCGACATCTACATATGAGATCGTACGTTTTCTATTGTCTGCTAAGGTCCAAGTCGTTCCTTTCGTTAGGGGCTCCTTAAGGATAACTTCTCCATTACTACTTAGGCTTGGCCCCTGAGTGAAATCCTCGCGATAATACGTTTCACCTTTCGATAATAACAAAGTTATCTGTCCATTATTGTTTTCCAGTACCTTAACTGTTTCTGTTCCTCCATTATTTGACCTAAGCTGTACACGGTTTCCCTTGATATAATCCACGGAAGTGGTATACGAGGCGTACTCATTTCCTTGACCCTCATAGACATATCTTGTATTTTCCTGATAAGCAAAGTAGTCCTTGATGCTTGGTCCTACCTGAGTTTTGGGTTGTTCCACAGGTTGAGTACTCGAATTATCTGGAGGAACAGTGTCCTTACTTGCGCAACTGCTTAAAAGGATAAGCGAAAAAAGTAGGCTGAAAATTAACAGAAGCTTTTTCACTTTTCGGTTACCTCCCCTTGCATGTATAATTATAATATTCCTTTAAGACATTCTTGCTGGATTACAATTATATTATACCTTTATACACGCACTTTGAATATTACGTCAGTAGCTATTAATGCTTTCACAGCAGTCAAGAGACACATCAAGGGGGAGATACTTATGAAAAAGCAGATGAATGGGGCCAAAGTCAAGAGTTACACAAGAGATAATTTAACCATCACGTTTGACTTAAATATATGCGAGCATTCAGCACATTGCACAAAGGCACTTCCAAACGTCTTTGATATTACAAAAAAGCCCTGGATTAACCCAGAAGGTGCTGAAATAGAAGAAATCATCGAAACCATTGATAAATGTCCTTCTGGTGCTTTACGTTATTCACTCGATTGACGGAGTTCGTCTGCGTTCAAAAATCGAGGATTGTCAAAATATATCTGATTTTTTTGAAAGATGAATTGTAGAGACCTTAGACTTGATACTATAATAGACTTACCTAAGATGCACGTCTTACATATAAACTTTGAATGTGACAATCTAGACAGATCATAAAAATCGGCCAAGTTTGGAGGGACCTTGATGCAAATCAGATTACCGTATGGTACATCGTATCTAGAAACGGATATTCCAGAAAATCGATTGGCTGGAATATTAACCTTGGAAAGCTATACACCACAAAAGGACGGTAAAGCTTTGGTTCAGGATGCCTTATCTAATCCGATTGGTAGTCCATCTCTTCCTGAGCTCTCACGGAAAGCCCAAAAAATTGTCGTGGTGACAAGTGATCATACTCGCCCTCTACCTAGCAAACAAACCCTACCCTACCTTTTAAAAGAGATCCGGAAAGGAAACCCTGCTGCAGAGATTACCATCTTAGTCGCAACAGGTTTGCATCGTGCACCCACTCAGGAAGAGTTTGTTGCTAAGTTTGGCGCTGAAATCGTCGAACACGAAACCTTCGTCGTACATAAGGCGGATGATTATTCGTCCCTTGTTCGACTTGAAGATTTGCCTTCTGGAGCACCCTTCTGGGTCAATCGACTCGCCGTCGAAGCTGATTTATTGATTGCTGAAGGCTTTATTGAACCCCACTTTTTTGCAGGATATTCTGGGGGAAGGAAAAGCATCCTGCCCGGCATCTCTGGGCGGGAGACGATCTTGGTTAATCATTCGGCCGGCTTTATCGACCACCCCAATACTCAATCGGGAACGATCGAAGGAAACATTTTCCATAGGGATATGGAACATGCCGCCCGACAAGCACGTTTACAGTTCATCCTGAACGTAACTCTAGATGAACATAAAAATATCATCGGTACCTTTGCCGGACATCCAGAGGAAGCCTTCGCCCAAGGGGTTCAATTCGTTGAGAAATTAACGAAACTGACCTCGAAGTGCGCAGAGATTGTCTTGACCAGTAACGGGGGATATCCTCTCGATCAAAACTTATATCAGGCGGTTAAAAGTCTGCGTACTGCCGAGTATGTGACAAAAAAGGGTGGAGTCATCATCACTGCAGCCTCTTGTATTGACGGTATAGGTGGCGAGGTCTTTCATCGTATGTTGATCAATCCAGGTGGAGCTAAGAAAATCCTTGAGGACATTCGCGCGACTGAAGCGACGGCCACAGATTTGGATCAATGGCAAGTCCAGATCTTAGTTCGGATTCTCCTGGATTATAAGGTCATTATCGTGACTGAAGGTGTCGAGTCCGAAGTTCTCCAGTCGATGGGGCTGGATAGTGCGCAAACCTTAGATGAAGCTTTGCAAAAAGCTTATGCTTACACTACGCCGGAAGCAAAGGTCCTTGTTATTCCTAATGGTGCTGGAATTTTTATTGAGAGCTTAGAATAAACACTTTATACAAAATGACTCCAAGCTGTGTAAAAAGATATAAAGAGGATCTCCTGTTCAATGAATGAACGGAGATCCTCTTTCTTTGTTACAGTTTAATAGCGCGGGAAGTCATAACGAGGGTCATAAGGCTGTGGAATTCCTAAACGACGCTCTTGAAGCTGAAGCCAGTGCGGTTCAAATTGTTCTTCAAAGAGTTCCCACCATAGAGGTTCTCTTCCGGGCATAATCCCTAATTGTCTTTCCATCTGTTCAAGCCAGCGAGGCTCAAATTGCTCCTCATAACGTTGCCACCACGCAGGTTCATATCCGCCAGGATAATTAATGGGATAATATCGCACATAGGGGGGATAAGGAGTATAAATTGGAACCATTGGGACATGTTGATGCATATTTAAAATCTCCTTTCTAGAGCACCATTAATTTCATTTTCTATCCCATTATATTCCAATTTACCCCGTGTGAAAGTTGACTCTAAAACTCAGTCAACCCCCTCATCATCACAATCTCACCCCGTCTTCCGTCTCTAATGCACTTCTGCACAGACGAAGCTAAGGGTTGTTTAGCTTGGATTAAGGCGGTAAGGATCCCTGCCCGTTCTGTATTTCCAATCAAGACGAATCCTTTTAAGACTTCGCCTTGCCAGACTAAGCGCTGATAGGTCGGTTGTTCAGAAGAACTATGCAAATGGAGATCCTCAGTATACCAGGGCATTGAATCCTGAACCATAACCGTTTCTGATGAAGTCGGGGGATTTATCATCCCGACAGACACAATCCGTAGACCGAAGAAGTCGACAGCGTTCATTCCAATCGACCCAAGATAAATTAAGGACTGCCCTGTCATATTCATCCCGGCAATTCGTCCCTGCTGGGTAGCATTCGGCCAGATAGCATTTATGCGATGAATTTCACGGACTAGGTCCCAGGCTTCAGCCACATCACCTGCAGCGTAAATACCCGGAAGATTCGTTTCAAGCTTTTCATTGACCAAAATACCCTGCCGAACTTCTAGACCCGAAGTCATGAAGGGGGCAATGTTAGGACGAACCCCTTTACCCATGATGACGAGGTCAGCCGAAAGTGTTCTTCCTCCGCTGAGTCGCACCGACTCCACATGCTCCTCCCCTTCAATCGCAATGACGTCAGAATTTAGGACAATGTCCAAACCGTGACGACCGAGATGTCCTTCCAGGATACTTGCCGCTTCAGAATTCAGCATTTGCGAGAGAAGATGACCTGAGGATACGATGACGTGTACATCAAGCCCTCTTTTACGTAGGGCATAGGCAGATTTCAGACTGACTAGCCCGCCCCCGATAATCACTGCCCTTCGTCCTGGAGCAAGTAAGGCTCTGATTCTTTTAGCATCTTCAAGATGACGTAAAGTAAGAACTTCTGGGAGGGAAGATCCAGGAATACTCGGTGTTACAGCGGAAGCCCCAGTTGCGATTAGGCATTTGTCATATGAGAAACGTTCCCCGGCGGCTGTGAGAACCTCCCGCTGCTCAGGATCAAGCCCTGTCACCGTACACGCATAATGAATATCGAGATTCAGAGTGGCCACGGCTTCAGGGGTGCGCAGGAAAAGTTGAGTTTCATCGATGTCACCAGCGAGATAGTAAGTGGTCAAGCAACGGGAATAGGAAGGGTAAGCATCTGCAGTGAGTACCGTTATTTCTGCCTGAGATTCCTGCTGCCGAATCGCTTCGGCGGCGAAGAGGCCGGCGGCACTGTTTCCGATAAGTACATATTTCATTGGCGTTTCCTCCCTAATGGCTTAATGTTCCAAGCCAAGTGCGCGCCGTTTCGCCTGAATATCTGAAATTAATCCTTGGGCAGCCTGATGCGGGTCAGTCTCAACATAGAATTTTCCACCGATCACACTAGTGAGTCCTTCTGTGAGAAGTTCTGTCACCTGTTTGCTTCCTAGAACCGGAGGCACGATCCCTAAATGTGTCGTTAAACCCATAGCGACAGCCCAGGTACCAATACTTAAAGCTTTTTCATGTTGAGGTTCGGGGGCACTGGCAGCTACAGGAAGTGCCGCGGTATCTACTCCAAGGTAGGCTGCGATGGCCGTAACTAAGTCTCCAATCCGTGAATTATCTACACAACTCCCCATATGAAGTACAGGAGGTAGCGGAGCACCCAAGCCTGCCGCCTGACCGACGGCGGTTAAAACAGCTTTGAGTGATTCTCCGGCAAACTGTTCTGTTCCCTCAGAATTCATCATTCCGGCTTTTGCCAAAGCATGAGCAGAACAACCCGTAGCCACGACAAGGACATTGTTTTTCAAAAGTTCCTTAACCAATTCCACATGGAAGAGATCGTGTGTAACCTTGACGTTATTACAACCGACAGTGGCAACGACACCTAGGATATTGCCGTTGACGATATTATCAATAAGGGGTTTCAACGGTTGCTCTGCATCGAGGTGAGTGAGGGCACCAGTGATAGCCTCCACACTAAAACCAGCCATGATCTTTGCACGATAATCTGGGATGTGTATCTTGTGGGGATCCCGTTTGGTATAGGCCGCTATGGCTTTGCGCACGATCTCTTGAGCTGCAGCATCAGCATCTTCTAAGGAGAAAGGAATATGGGTTGCCCCAGGGATCTTCACAATTGGCATGGTCGTAATCAGTTCTGTATGATAACATGAGGCGATTTGACTAAGTGAGGGCATGATGCATTGTACATCGACAACCATTGCATCAACCGCTCCGGTGACGATCGCTAGTTCCTGTGCGAGGTAATTGGTAGCCAAGGGGACGCCCTGACGCATGAGGACCTCATTTCCAGTGCAACAGATCCCAGCAATCTGAACTCCTTTGGCGCCCACAGCTTCAGCCTCGGAGGATAACATTTTGGCCCATTGTACGATCTTCTCGGACAGAAGGGGGACATGTCCATGAACGATAAGGTTAACGTAATCTTCCTTAAGAACTCCTAAGTTTGCTTCCGTAACGACAGGCGCAGGTGTCCCGAATAAAATATCCTGCATATCCGTGGCTAATTTCAACCCGGCATATCCATCGACCAACCCTTGCTTTGCGGTCGCCAGCAGAAGATTGACAGGATCAGCATCCATTCCCATGGTCGTTTGATGCATTGCCTCCCTAATTTCCCGATCAGGATTCCGCGGCAAAATTCCTAGGCTTTCCCAAATGACAAGTCGTTGTTTTGGCGCATGAGACGTCACCCACTGCATTGGTTTTTGACTATGGTTTCCCATATCATCATAGGCAACTTGTACGACTTCTAAGGCTAGGGCGTTAATATTGTCCTTCGTAGAATCGAGCCCTAATCCGGCTGCGATAGCTCGTAGTTTACGCTCATCAGTGATTGGATAATCGATCTTACCTTGGGCAGCAAGTTTTAAGGCTTCTACTGCATCATAAGCATGGTCGACATGTGACGCTGACCCAGCGGCGACTTGGCGAAGCAGGTTACGAGCCACAATCACATCAGCCGTCGCTCCGCAGATTCCCTTCATCGGGCCCTGCCCAAATGGATCAATCCGGCAAGGTCCTTGAATACAATGTCGGCAACAAACACCTAGTCTTCCAAAACCACACTGGGGTTGTTGAGCTTCATAGCGATCCCACACCGTTTCAATCCCATCGACAGCAGCCTTCTTCAGTAAATCAAGAGCTGCAGGATCAATACTCCGTGCATTAAGCATGGCTATTCGCCTCCTTCATATGATTAACCCAGGATCGACGACCCGCCGCAGCAAAGCGATCTACTTCGACCCATTGTAGTGCTTTCGTCGGGCAAGCCAAGACACAAGCGGGCTCATAATCCAGTTCTCGACAACGATCACATTTTACAACCTGGCGAGCGGTACCCTCCGTGATGACCCCAAAGGGACAAACCATGACACACATCCAGCAGCCTACACATTGCTTGCTATTCACTTGCACCAACCCCGTTTCAGGGTCCCGATACATAGCGTCAGACATGCAGGCGTGGACACAGGGCATGTCTGAACATTGGCGGCATTGTAACGGAACATTAAACCTTCCATCTGTTTCAACAAAGACACGTTTTTTAGGATGCTCGGGTTCCTGAACTGCGCTAAACAGTGCCTTTGTCCGTGAATGAGCAACAGCACAAGCCAACTCACAGCTCTTGCATCCCACACAAACCTCTGAGCTTACCAGTAATTGTTTCACGTTATCCCTCCTTGTCTAAAAGTGAGATAGATTCGTTCTGATAAGTCAATACTATTATAATCTTCAGATAATTACTGTCAGATTGCCGACATAGAATCTAGAAAATAAGAAGAATCATTGATGGATTTTACCGATTCAATTTCTCCCACAGGCGGTCGGCATTTAAGAGGACCACATATCCTCGATGCAGAGCTAAGATGCCTTGTTGCTCCCAATGCCGCAAGATTTCATTTACGGTTTGACGTGTGCTTCCACTTAATGAGGCTAATTCCTCGTGCGTTAGATAGATCGTATTAGGTTCTTTCTCCATCTTTGAGCTTTGAGATTGTAAGGCGCGCCAGAAGACACGGGCCAGGCGCGAAGCTGCTTCACGAAAAGCCAGATCAACGATTAAATCATTGGTCAAGCGAAGAATTCGACCGAGAACACGAACCAGCCGTCGAGCAAGTTCTGGGGATTTATCCATCATCAATCCAAAATCCGTCATACTGAGATAAAGCACTTCCGTCTCTTCAACAGCGCTGGCAAAGGCCAGTGAGTGCTCACTATAGACTTCTCCAGTAGAGAGAATGGCAATGGTGAATTCCTTTCCATCTTCTGAGTAATACGAAATCTTAACCTTACCAGAGAAGACGAAAAAGATAACATCAGGGCTGGACGAGGGAAATATCAAACGCTGGCGTTTTGCAAAACGTTTCCTGCTAAAATTGGGTTTCCAAGTTTCCAATAAAGAGGGTGGCAGATCACGAAAAAGCGGAAATATTTCAAGGTCTGGAATCATCAGGGGTTTTGGCATTACTCCACATCCCTTCTGCATGACATACTCACAGCTAAAAGGATCTTTTTCAAAAATGTTAACTTTAAGTGAGTTCTATATACCCTCGGGAAAGTCCTTTCCTTCATTTTGATACCCACCTTAACCTTGAAAATATTAAAAAAATGACACCCAACAATTTGTCGAGTGTCACTTGCATCGCAAAACTACTTTTATAAAGTGGTTAGCTATACTCCCTTTGAATCAACCATTTAATGAGAAAGAAGCTTGAGAATCTGTCGTTTATATCCGATAAATGCATCGGATACTAAGAACGCGTCCCCACGGGGTCTAGGGGTATCGATGGTAATCTCATGCGCAATCATCCCTGGCGGCCCTGTCATGATGTAAATCCTGTCCGAAAGCAAAATGGCCTCATCAATATCGTGTGTGATAAACAGCGTGGACATGTTGATGCGCTCCATCAGCGCAAGATACCATTGGTGCATCGCGCTTTTCGTGATAGCATCCAGAGCGGAGAATGGCTCATCAAAGAGTGCTACATCTTGCGAAAACAAATACGTTCTTAAAAGAGCAGCGCGTTGGCGCATGCCCCCAGAGAGCTGCATCGGATACTTCTTTTGCGTACCCTCCAGTCCAAAATCTGCAAAATGGCTAAGAGCCTGCTCTCTAGCCTGGCGCTTAGGTACTCCACGAATGAAGAGAGGCAAGGCGACATTATCCAGCACCGTCAGGTGTGGCTGCATCAAGTCCTTTTGCTGCATGTAGCTTACTTTGCCAGCCTGTCCCGTAATATCCTCACCGTTTAGGAACACCCGCCCGGTTTCAGGAGGAAGCACACCCGCAATCACGTTGAACAGTGTGCTTTTACCGATACCGCTCACGCCCAGCAGACTCACCAACTCGTTTTCGCCAAGACTGATATTGATATCCTTAATGATTAATTCACCCGCAAAACTCTTGGAGATGTTTCGCGTCTCGAGTTTAATTATTCCCATCTTTACTCCCATAGTGAAAACTTGTTTCAGTTTCCGCCTTATTTAGGCAGATACGCGTTTGTAAAGCCTTTTCCAGCTTCGATTTTCTTAGGGATAAGCTTGTTATCATACATCCAGGAATAGAAACCATCCCACCGCTTTGAATCGATATATCCCCACTGCTTGACTTCAGCCTTATATTGATCAACTAAGTATTTTTGACTAGCTGTTGCAAGAGCTGGGTCAACTTCAGGTGCATTTTTCACGAGGATTTTGGCTGCTTCTTCAGGCTTTTCAATGGCATACTCATACCCTTTGGCGACAGCTGCTAAGAACTTTTTAGCAGTATCCCCATTTTGCTCGAGATACTTTGGGTTAGCTGCAATGACCGGAGTATAAAAATCCAAGACAGGATCAATATCCTTGAAAGCGAAATAGTTGGTATCCAAACCTTTCACCTTGGTTGCTACTCCATCCCATCCATAATAAACCCATACCGCATCTACATTGCTTTGCAGTGCTGAAATAACGTCAGTTACGGTACTGGGGATCATCTTTACCTTGTCATAGTTTCCGCCATCTTTAGTAATAACTTGCTTCAATATCGCCTTTTCGACTGGAGTATCCCACGTTGCATAGACTTTGTTTTCCATACCCTTAGGGCTAGAGATGTTATCTTCCTTTAAGGAGATAATCCCAGAAGTGTTATGCTGTAAAATGGTACCCACTGCAACGACATCCAACGGGCTGTCCGAAGTAATAGCTGACGCAATTTCCTCTTGGAAGCTCACACCGAACTCTGCCTTCCCTGCTGCAACCAGTGACAAAGCCCCGCCTTCGGGCGGCTGAATAATATCAACATCGAGTCCAGCATCCTTAAAATATCCCAGTTCCTTGGCTACATATAATCCGGTATGATTGGTATTTGGGGTCCAGTCCAATACGAAGGTAATTTTCTTTGTTTCTTTTTGAGCTTCTTGCTGAGCCGGTTTAGCCGTATTATTCTGTGCACAACCAGCCATTCCCAGCACCATTAAAACAATTAGCATCAAGGCCACAATTCTCTTTTTCATTTTAGGTCTTCTCTCCTTCTTCACTTTAGGCAAGTTCAATTTAAATATTTCCATTCTGTTCATGCTCAGCATGAGCCCAAGGCATCGCCTTTCGTTCCAACAGCTCTACGCATTTCATGAGCAGCAAACTTAAGATAATAATGAGGAAGATGACAGCGAACATTTTATCAAAGGAATAGGATTTTCGTACGCGTGTCATATAGACTCCCAAGCCACTGTTTCCGCCCAGCCATTCAGCTATGACAGCACCCACAATAGAATAGGATACGGATATTCTTAGGCCCGAAAAAAAACCTGGTAAGGCGTTGGGCAGCTTAATATAACGATATATTTGCCACTTCTTGGCCCCCATAGCGCGCATTAGATTCATGGCATCGGCATCAGAGGATTTGAATCCGCCCAAAAGAGCAATGGTCATCGGGAAAAAACACGCCAATACCACGAGTGTAATCTTGGGTGCCATATCATACCCTAACCATAAGACCAGCAAGGGAGCTATCGCTACAGTAGGAATGGTCTGTGAGATAACCAAAATGGGATGCACTGCTTTATACAAAACCTCGAACCTATCCATAAAAAGGGCGATGACAAACGCTAAAACAATGCTGATACTTAACCCTGCAAACGCTTCCGTCAGGGATATCGAGGCATGCTTCATCAACTCAGAAAATGAATTAATAAATGCTCGGATTACATCCATGGGCGATGGAAGCATGAACTTAGGCACTAATCCGGTTTCGGTCACCAAGTGCCATATCAGCAACAAACATAGTAAGAGCGCTGTCGGATAAAGCTTATTGGTGATGCTTTGTAACCTTTTCATCGATCGTCAAAATCCCGCCTTCCGGCTTATAGCTTATTTTTACATAGGACATCACACTGGGTGCACCTTCCTCGATACAGATCAATTGGCAACGTTTTACGATATCCATGAGCTCTTCATACTCTCCTTCAATGGTCGATTCAAAGGGCCCCACGAACACCTTTAATCCGGTAGATTTTAAGTACGCAATAACTTTGTCCACCACACGAATCAATTCTTCGCCTTCTACCTTCGGCAATACTTGGATTGCAACACTGGCATTAATCATTAGCTTCTACTCCTTTGAATTAATTTAGTAAAATAAAAAAAACCTTCCGACGAGCAGAAGGTTTTCATTCACATGATTCATGGCATATAGCCACATGCGTTTTCATTCCCTCCGCTAGCATTACCTAGTTCAGGTCAATGGGTCGGAAATCACATTTCCCTCTCAGCCGATTTGCTCAGCTCCCCTTAACTTATTCTTTTAAATTATCATAGCATCCAGGTATAACGAGTGTCAACACATAGCGAGATCAATGTCTCACATAATTGAACGAGTTCAAAGAGCCAAAATAGTTGCACAGATTCAATAAAACGATCTACTCTCATTTAATAGTCCTTGGATTTTCTCCGTACAGCGTCTACCACCACAAGATCCTCCGCCTGCATCCGTAGCCTTCTGAACTTCTACAACCGTTTTTGCCCCATTTCTTATAGCCTTTTTTATAGTAGCTCTCGTAATTCCTTTACAGATACAAACTTTTGTAAGTTTATCGAGTATTTCTGAATCTAAGTCTTGTTCCATACTAGCCTCACTTTCTAATCATTAGGAGTTATCCGTCTTACTTTTTATCACTCGGGATTTTCGATAATGCACGAAAAACTTCCATCAGCACAATATTTATACTTAACCATATTCCGCCAAAGACATAACCCGCTACAGCATCACTCGGATACTGAGCCTGAGAAAATATTACGGTTATACCCGTGACTATACAGACACCTAGTGTAAGGAAGAACAATAACGTTCCAAGCCACCTGTTCTTGGCGTGTCGCAGTACCATAAATGAGACAAAGCCATAAACAACTACGGCTAATAAGGTTTGTTGACTCGGAAAGGTGTATATATTTCCACCGAGTGGACCCACACGATGAAAGATAAGCCTTAATCCCTCTTCCAAAAGTCCTCCACCTAAAACGGTAATCAAAAGAAATCTCGTTTCAAGGAGTCGATTCCTACCTTTAAGGATAATCCACACCAAACTCAGTAACGTCAAGGCGAGCAAGACTTCTGGAGTCGTTGGAAGCTTAAACAATCCCATAATAGAGGACCAGTTTCCTGGGAAGATCATGCTTATAAGGTAAGTAACGATCATATCAAATTGACTAAATTCATGGGCTAAAAAGTCCTGAATGAGTCCAATTAGGACAATTGATAAAACAATGAACATTGTGGCAACCCCAACGATTGCCACTTTTATCTTCCCAAGAAAATGAAATATTTGAATACCCTTTTCTAAAGACTTAATAATAAAGTCGATGATAGTTTTCTTATACCTCCGATAAACATAGATACATAATAAAACTATCGCAAGTACAATGCCACTAATGATGAGGTATTTTTTGATTGAACCATGGAACTTCTCCCAATTAGATCCTAAAATCTTGCCTAAAGAGATAAAGGTACCTGTCCAAATAAATGCTCCGATGTAAGCATTTAATGCAAATTTCTTATAAGGTATCTTGGCAATCCCTGAAAAGTATCCGGTTATGTGCCTTACCCCAGGAATAAAGTAAGCAATAACCAGTAATCCATTTCCATACCTATCAAACCAATGAGAGGTCTTCTCCAACTTAGCTGGCCCTATATGAAGATAAGAACCGTATTTCTCAAAAAAGGGAATACCTAAACTTCGACCAATAAAGTAAGAAATCGTGATGCCAGATATAACTCCCAGTGCTGCGACAATAATACTGATACCCCAATTCAACTTTCCCTGAAATACAAGAAACCCACAGTAGGTCATTAAGGTTTCTCCTGGTGTCGGGAAAGCTATAAGTTCAAGCATTAGTGCAACAAATAATACGACATATCCATAATGATTGAATAAATCAGTTAAGAAATTCATTAATAATCTCCCTGTTAAGGCCTTAACCTGCATCATTTACTAGGTTAGCATTATCTGGCGAGACATATTCTATGTAACCTATTCATCCTTACCCTACCCCGGATGGGCTCACATGGATAAGCTGTTCCATCTATGCCTTAAACTTTCTCCCAATTAAGAACTTTCATAATAAAGCGTAAAGTTCATTTTTATACTCTATCGTTGTATAATAAACAATAAAAATGAATTTAGAGGTGTTAAAAATGTCCTCAGAGATTGAAGATAAAGAAAAGATGATAAAAACCTGTCAAGACATCTTGGAATCCTGCGATAAGCCGTTTGTCTGGGAAGACGAAGGTCCCTATGAAAAGGGCAGCTATAAAAAGCCTTTTAATCTTTTTTTCCCGCATCCACAAATAGATAACGAGTTAAATAATTTGTTTGAAACATTTTCGAGTTCAAAAAATTTGTACGACCAGATAAAAGCAACATGTACACTTGACGAGGAATGGGCTGAATATGGCACTTATGGCTTGGATAGAGATTTTACTTGTACCTTCAGTAAGTTCACCCTAAAACCAGAATATGTCGATCAAGTCAAAGCTTATTTTAGTCATCGTCTTAGCGAATTACAGAGAGCATAAGTGCAATAGAATCGAAAATTTGGTGTTGAACATCCTAAATCTCTAATTAAGATAGGCGAATTCTTTCCCAGGAGTGAACGACTCAATTACAGTACTTACATACAATGGGGGTGTCTCATAATAATGAGATGCCCCTTTTCTTTTGTCTAATATCTCATTCTTATTCAAATGATGGTATTCACCTTATTAAGGAAACCCTATCATTTTTCAAAAGCAAACTACTCTTTACAAAAGCATACTATTCTTCCCCGCTTCGATTATCTGCCCTTTTTCTAAGATCACGACCTGATCAGCAAGACATTTAGCATCTTCCCTATCATGCGTCACAAAAATCGATGTAACCCCCGTCTCCTTCAAAATTCCATTCAACTCTTCCCGAATCGAATGACGCAAATGAGCATCTAGATTACTAAAGGGTTCGTCAAGCAATAGGATCGACGGCTTCGGAGCAACCGCTCGTGCAATTGCCACCCTTTGCTGTTGTCCTCCACTTAATTCATAGGGATAACGCTTAGCGTAATCCTCTAAATGTACAAGCTCCAACATTTCTTGGATTCGTCCATTCTTTTCCTGTTTACTCAAATCCTTTAACCCAAACTGGATATTTTCCGCTACCGTCATATGAGGAAATAGTGCATAGTCCTGAAATACCATTCCAATTTCCCGTTTTTCTGGAAGAATGAATTCATGTTCATCAAATAATATCTTTCCATTGATTTGCATCTGACCCTTTAGGGGATATTCAAGTCCTGCAATAAGGCGCAAAACCGTACTTTTACCACTTCCACTTTCCCCCAAGATACACGTTACTTCACCCTGATCCATATTAAGATTAAAGTCCTTAACATTATCAACCGTAGAATTTTTATATCGAAAGGATAATCCTCGTATTTCAGCAAACAATGAGATTCACTCCTTATCTCCAAGTTTATTCAGTAGATACACTGACCCAATGCTGACTAGAATGATCAACAAAGCAGGAATTGCGGCCTCATGGATCATCTCATCCGTGGCATACTCATAGGTTTTCGTGGCAAGGGTATTAAAATTATAGGGCCTTAAGATGAGGGTTAACGGAAGCTCCTTGACGATATCCACGAAGGTTAACGCCAAAGCACTGACCACTGCCGGTTTTATCATAGGTAAGTCAACCCTAAGGAACGTCTGAGTTACCCCATTTCCGAGTAGACGAGAGGCTTCAAAAAACTTCTTCCCTACTTTGTCAAACCCTGCTTCAATGGTTTGATAGCCTACGGCTAAAAAGCGAATCGAATAAGCAAAAATCAACATAACGATACTGGAACTAAGGACTAAAGTAATCGTGTCAGGGTTCAAAGCTTTATAGAACCCTTCTAACTTGCGATCAAAGTCTACAAAGAAAAGAATAACTCCCATCGAAAGAACGGCTCCTGGGATAGAATAGCCAATCAAAGAAACTTTCGGAAAAAGCTTTGCCACCCAGGTTTCTTGAACTCGCGAGAAATTTGCGATAATCACTGAAATCACTAGGATAATCAAGGCTCCAATCAGTGCAACTCCAATCGAATTCACAAGCAACTTAAGAAATGCTCCATTTAAAACTTTTTTATACGTTAAACTACTCCAAGCGAGAAGTTGAAGGACCGGAATTATAAACCCTAAGCCAAGAACCATAAAACCCATAAAGGAGACCAAAAATCCCTTTATTCCTCGAAGTGGTATTCGTACGATTGGCCTTAACTTTGTAGTGGTGAAACCGTATTTTCTCCTTCCTCTTAACCCTTTTTCAAAGAGAATTACACTAATCACGATGGTCATCAAAACACCCGAAAGTTTTACCGCGGTGTCGATATCCCCCATAGAAAACCACGCCTTAAAAATTGCGGTACTAAACGTCTGAACTCCAAAAAAGGAGACGACGCCGTAATCATTGAGCACCTCAAAAATTACGAGGGTCATACCACCTAAGATGGCTCCTCTCGAAATAGGCAGAACCACCTGAACAAAGATTTCAAAGGAGTTCTTGCCTAAGAGCCTAGCATTCTCAATGAGGGATGCGGATTGATTGGCTAAAAATGCTCGGGTTACAGTATAAACATATGGAAAGAGGAAGACTGTAAAAATAAAAACAGCTCCCTGAATGTTCATGATATCAAACCACTTCGGATTGACTTGAACTCCTAAGACGTTTCTTAAAAGTTTTTGGACAACTCCAGTATAATTTAACATTCCATTATATGTGTAAGCCGCAATATAGGGCGGAATGGTCAACGGTAAAATAAAAGCCCAGCTAAGCATCTTTCTTCCTGGAAAATCATAAGCAGAAATCAGCCATGCCAGTCCGCTTCCGAGTAATACGGTTAATACCCCAGTGAATCCAACAATCACCAAGGTATTGGTAATATAATCTTGTAACAAATATGTTTTTATGTGATACCAATTTTCATTCGGTTGAGTAAACAAGTTAGAAAATAAATCAACATTGGGTAAGATAATCAGCACCGCAAAGAAGGCGCTGAGCGCTCCCCATAGATTGAAATTCTGCTTGATGTTTCGCCCTCCTCTTATATTCACAACCCCATCAATCCTCTCAGGTATCTCTATATTGACTGAAGGCAGCCGCTTTGGACTGCCTTCATTGATTCTAACGAATTATTTCCAACCCACTTGATTAAGGATTTCCACTGCTTTTTTGTTATTCTCGCCTAACTTTGTCAGGTTAATATCCTGCCGCTTAAAGGTTCCCCAAGACTTCAAGAGTTCTGAAGGCTCAACTGCAGGGTTGGCCGGGTATTCGAAGTTTGCTTCGGCAAATAGCTTCTGAGCTTTTTCGCTAGAAAGGAATTCGATAAGTTTAATTGCATTTTCCTTATTCTTTGAAGATGCAGTTACCCCGGCTCCACTGACATTGATGTGTGTCCCAGTCGTATTTTGGTTCGGGAAGAAAACTCCGAGTTGCTTAGCAACTTTGACTTCTTCAGGATCGGAAGAGTTGAGGAGGAGTCCATAATAGTACGTGTTCATAATGGCGACATCACCTTCACCTGCAACCACTGCCTTTGCTTGATCACGGTCTGCCCCTTTGGGAGTACGGGCCGTATTATCAACAATTCCTTTAGCCCAAGCTTTCGCACTTTCTTCACCATTCACCGCAATAAATGAAGCAAGTAAAGATTGATTATAGATACTGTCTGAACCACGAACGAGTATCTTCTTATTCCATTTGGGATCAGTTAAATCTTCATACGTTGATAACTGAGAAGGATTCACCCGATCCTTCGCATAAACGAGGACCCGAGCCCGAACCGTTAAACCATACCATTGATTGTCTTTATCTTTTAGATTCTCAGGAACGTTCTTTGACAAAGTCTCTGACTGAACTGATTGTAATAACCCTTGTTCTTTGGCCCGATGAAGCCTTCCGACATCAGCCGTGACAAGAAGATCGGCTTGAGAATCCTTCCCTTCCCGTGCAAGGCGCTCAATTAATTCATCCGATTTACCTTCGATAACATTGACCTTAATCCCGGTTTCCTTTGAAAACTGCTCTAAGAGCTGTTTATCTGCCTCATAATGACGATCAGAATAAATATTTACTACTTGACTTGTATTTCCACTTTGCTGCGAACCTGATCCCGTTTGTGCCGAAGTGGTTGATGAATTCCCTGAACAACCAGTAAGTACTGCTCCAGCTAAAGTAAGTATAGCCAGCATTCCTGCGATACTTCGTTTTTTCATGTTGTGTACTCCTCCTCATTTTAAACATGCTCTTTATTTTGATTTTCATCTTGCGTACGTTCAAGATATTGAAAACCATTATCATTTATGAGTATACTTGTTTTTCTTCCCCTGTCAATACTTAGTTATTTTTTAAACTAACAATCTCTTAAATATCATAAGTTATGCCAGGTACAAACTAAGCATTTGTTCTGGTGACTTTATGATGTTAATTCTACTCTGATAACCATTATCATCAAAACACCTAAACTACATCCTCTCATAAATACTGGCAGAATGCAGTTTCTTTTTATTACAAACCTCTGTTATACTTCTCGCTTCTGTTACACTTCTCGCTATTGAAATTAATCTGGAATAATTGAAAGAATTCAGCGGTCCTTTTCCGTGACAAATTCCTTACCATAGACCAAAACTCCTAATCCCGTGAGAACTACATTTACAACACAATGTTTGTCATGGACAATACTTGGACAATTGTCACAAATGTTTTGAACCGCCTCAAACGCATCATGAAGATCCATTTGATTATAGCGTTCTGGGATAACCGGTAGGGTTTTGAATAACTCAAGAATATCCTTCGGAATTTCCCTAGATATCTTCTCACCACTTTCTGCGGATCGACTCAATATCTCTTTTGTAATATATAATTGACAAAGTGAGGTACAATGACATCCTGGAGCACATGCCTTGTTCATTTTGGAAAAAGCTTTAAAAGCATTTAACTTTGAAAATCCGATTGGTGTTTCCATATTTAATTCGCCCTCTCAATTAAGATTCCATTGTTTAGACGAAGTTTGAATCGTTTAGATAGTCGTTTAAACTATATTTTTTTTTTGCACTTTCTCCTAAAAAAAATAGATTAGGGCACTATCCAATACTTCTCTGGTACGTCTTAATAACGTAATCATTAACTAACAAGGGGAGGTTTTTGTATGTTCGACGCAGAGAAGAAGGAAAAGGCAATTGATACCCTCGCTGGGATGTGTCATCACTGTGGGGATAATCACTCTGACGAATGCCCACTTTCTAAAGCTATTGTCACCGTTAAACTAATCCCAACTCAAGAATAAATTAAGCCAAGTAATGGGAGTCAAACTAAAGGAATACCCTAACAAAAAGAAGAGACCTATGAGCACGATGATCGTGTTCCATAGGTCTCTTTTAGTCGTCCGTCCGAACAGCAAGGCTTAAGCCGTTTTTTGCCCTAAATTAAAGTACTTTGTACCGAGTCTTAGCGCTACGCTCACCAACGCAATCATGACCGGGACTTCAATCAAGGGGCCAACAACTGCCGCAAACGCTTGCCCAGAATCAATTCCAAACACTGCCACAGCGACCGCAATAGCGAGTTCAAAATTATTACTTGCAGCGGTGAAAGACAAGGTCACCGTCTGCTGATAGGGAATCTTCATTCTATAGCTCATATAAAATGAGACGAAGAACATCACAAGGAAATAGATTACAAGAGGAATCGCAATTCGAACGACATCCATGGGATGAGCAATAATATATTGCCCTTTAAGAGAAAACATAATAACGATCGTAAAAAGGAGAGCAATTAAAGCGAGCGGACTAATCTTAGGGACAAACTTTTTCTCATACCACTCTTTTCCCTTACGAGGTAACAAAAACATGCGGGTAAGCATTCCCGCCAAGAAGGGAATCCCTAAATAAATCAAGACGCTCTTTGCAACTTCCCACATACTAATGTGTACTTCCATCCCCTGGGATAACCCCAACCACTGAGGCAGAACTGTAATAAAGAAATACGCAAATACTGAATAGAAGACAACTTGAAAAACAGAGTTCAGCGCAACGATAGCGGCAGCATGCTCAGAATCTCCCTTCGCTAAACTGTTCCAAAGAATCACCATCGCAATACATCGGGCTAAACCAATCAAAATGAGTCCTGCCATATATTCCGGATAATTGTGGAGAAAGATCACGGCAAGAATGAACATAATGATAGGCCCAACAATCCAGTTCTGAACGATAGACAGGGTCATTACTTTCTTATTTCTGATAACCAGACCCATCTCTTCGTATTTGACTTTGGCCAACGGTGGATACATCATGATGATCAGTCCGATAGCAATCGGAATTGAAGTGGTCCCTATCGACAGAGAATTTAACCACCCTGAAACTCCTGGAAAGACATATCCGATTCCTACTCCAATCGCCATAGCTAGAAATATCCATAAGGTCAGATAGCGGTCAAGCGTCGATAGTTTTCGACTGACTGGTAAATTAACACTCATAATAATTTCACCTTTTTCCCTTCCTGAGAAAACTTTTTGATATATATTTATATCATAAAACTTCCATTTTTCTTAATGCATCAACTTTATTTGATATATAGTATTAAAAAAATTGGATTTAGAGCTTAAACTCCACCTCCAGCTGTTTAATAAACTCTCTTAAAGCTGTTTGATTCAGGGTATAATACTTCCACTTACCTCTTACTTCTTCGAAAACAAGACCCGCCTCTGTTAATTCTTTCATATGATAGGAAACTCTCGATTGAATAAGCCCCATTGCTGACATAATGTCACAGTTACACACTCCTTCATCTAGGGAGTCATAACAATCTGGGTGCTTGCTTCGATCCGCATTGACTAGCATTAACATAATGTTATAACGTATAGGGTCGCTTAGGGCTTTCGAAATTCTTATAGTGTCAATCATCATGAGTTTATAATATCAAATTATTTTGATATACACAAATCTAATTTCCAACATCTTATGTCAACTATCCGTTCCTCTCCCCAATTAACTCCCCTGCCTCATAGCCATTCCCGAGCAAGCACTCCATATATGACATGGTCTACAAAATGATCATATAACCATTCTGCTTCTCTGACCATCCCTTCCTTAGCAAAACCTAACCGTTCGGGAATTGCCCTACTACTGAGATTCTTCTCAGCACATCTTATTTCAACTCTATTTAGACCTAACTCCTTAGAAGCATAATCAATCAATACTTTACAGGATTTTGTCATTATTCCTTTCCCTTGATACCGTTCACCGAGCCAATATCCAATGCTCGCCGATCGATTAGCCCAATTTATCTCATTAAATCCGATGACTCCTGCAATATTCCCATCGTGCCAAATTCCAGTCTGAAACCCTTTATTGGAAGCAAATTGTGTTCTTGTCATCTCGATAAATGATTTTGTATCTTCTGTACTCCTTGTCCCATCAAGCCAAGGAAGCCATTCCTTTAGATATGAACGACATGAATCCGTCAACTCGAATAGTTGATTAGCATGTCTAGTTTCTAATAATTTAAGTACTACCTCATCATCAACCACACACTTAAACATTCTCATCCTTCTCTCTTATTTCTCTCACGGTGTTTAAACATTTTTTCTATCATTCTGCACCTTTTCTGCCTTTCCGAACCTTAGAAGGCTTACTGTTGGAAACCAAAAGAGCCTTCCGAGCCCAATCCACTAGCCGCTTTTTGTCTTCTATTACTTCAACAGGTACTTCGTAATAGGGCATTGCCATGGGTTTAGTCATAAATCCTGGTCGGAATGGTTCCATTCCAGCTTGTTCATAATCGGACCTATTAGAGTCGTCCACCTTAAAATACAGTACGTCATCTGCAAGTAACCCGAAAATCAAACCGCCATGGTATATACTGACACCACCAAACATCTTTTTAATCGTTATAAAACCTAACAGTCCAAGTTGATCGATTACGTAATCTTTAAAACTCTCGCTTACTGACATCCTTATTCCTCCCCTAGTACGACAGGGCGGGTAATCCAATTTAGAGCAAAATCGACTGCCCGTCTTTGATTAAATAGCATACTTTGTGCAGAACCAACTCGCCCATTTGCTACCTGTCCTGTATTTACGAGATCCATCCCAATTTGTTCGAAAAGCTCTGTCAAAAATTCAATATCCTTATAT
This sequence comes from Desulfitobacterium elongatum, assembly GCF_055378975.1. Taxonomy (NCBI): domain Bacteria; kingdom Bacillati; phylum Bacillota; class Clostridia; order Eubacteriales; family Desulfitobacteriaceae; genus Desulfitobacterium; species Desulfitobacterium elongatum. The sequence goes on from NZ_AP038772.1 coordinate 4,295,679, forward strand.
GTCTTCCAAACACGTTGACCCTTATGTATGATTGGGGCCCCTGCCTCACAGACGACTCTTTTATTCGATCGATTTTCTGCCAGATGAAATGATGTATTATTGTTAAAACCCACCCCAAGTAATAATACATAACCATCTAAATATCATATAAGTTACTTAAAGGTGAATGTTCACCCATTGGAAAATCTAACGGTTGATCATCGATGATTTGATTAGCGCATCTTCCCCATGCGGCAAATGAATGTGCAGGATGTATGCTGCGAATCGTACCTGGCCACTTCCTAAACACTTCTGGTATTATGCCCATTCCCCTTGAAGGGGTAATCTGAGGTTCAAAAGCAGGCATTGTCTCCCTGATCATAGTGCACCAGGCTTCTGGAACAGGGGGATTACCCCAAAGTGCAGGATCCGAATACTCACCTGAATGTGTAGTCATTACTATTGTTCCTGATGAAGTGATTACATCAGTTAAAGCCTGAATTACGGTAACCGCACCGCCATTTACCCAGCCTAAAGAACTCAATGAAGAATGAACGATAAGAGTCATACCTTGTTCTAAGCCAAGTCTGCGCAAATCCTTCGCAATACTTTGTCGTGTCCGAGGACTGTCTGTATTTTCGATAACGTTTGCTTCACTCATCCTATTTCAAATCCTTTCCGACCTAGCCCTATAGAGAGAATTCCAAAGCCCGTTTGTCATCACCCCACGCCTCCCTATGTAAACAAAATCAGAGGCGTACTCTATCTGTGTAAAGAAGTCACCATCCTACGCGCAGTCTCTGGTATGGTTCCACCTGGAAAATCGGGCCACGAACCAAATCTTAACTCAATTCATACGATGATTGCCTACGCATTAGAATAGAAATGTCGCCACTTTTAATCACAATTCAACATAATCCAATATATTCCTCCTTCTGAATATAAAGAATAAGGCTGAAAGCACAAATGCTTCCAGCCTTATTCTTTAATGTTTACGATAAATAAAGTTGTACACTTTAAACTTAGCATCTTCATGCCTGCGTTTTCTGTTATATAAACATTCTATGTACTAAAAGCGGTATCACCAAAATTTGCAATTGCTTCAGTTGGTTCAAGGACTCCGTTCTAGCCGTGGCCCAGAGCTAGCAGATTCTAATGAGATTAGAAATGATGCCAAAAACTAAAGTGAGTAACGCTCGAATGGGCTTGTTAAGTAAATGCTAACTGCTCTTGTTAAAAAAATCTTGTAAATTATGAACGAAGATTATATAATAACAAATAACCATGTAAGTTGATAGGAATAACTGTATTTAAGAAGGAGAGATTAGAATATGAAGAAAGTCTTGACACTGATTACCCTGGTTACACTGATGACTGTATTGTTGGTAGGTTGCGGAGGCGTCGCCAATAAACCCGCAGAACAGACCAAAGACGCGACCTTGCTTGATAAAGTTAAAGCATCCAAGAAAATGGTCGTTGGACTGATGGGTACTTATCCTCCCTATAACTTCATGAATGACAAGAATGAGGTTGATGGTTTTGATGCCGATATTGCCAAAGAAGTTGCCAAGCGTCTAGGTGTTACTGCAGAGTTCGTTCCGACGGAATGGTCCGGCATGATTGCTGGTCTGGACAAAGGCAAGTTTGACATTGTTATCAGTCAGATGACCATTACTGATGAACGCAAGAAGACTATGGACTTTTCTCAGCCTTATATTAAAAATGCTGTTAACATCATTGTTAAAGCGGATAACACCACCATTAATTCACTTAATGACTTAAAAGGTAAAAAAGTCGGAGTTGGACTAGGAACCAATGACGAAAGCTATCTGAGAGATGTGGCAATCCCTAAGGTAGGCAACTTCGAAATACTTACCTACAACGACGTTATTACTTCTCTGCTTGATATTAACACAGGCCGTACTGACGCAACTATTAACAACATCTTTGCCATCAAACCTCAGATTGATAAAAATAATCTGAAAGTGAAAGTTGTTGGGGAACCCATCAAAGAAGACTTAGCCGGTATGGCAATCCGTAAAGGAAATCCCGAATTCTTACAGGCAGTTGATAAAGCATTAGCTGATATGAAAACTGATGGGACTTACAAGGGAATCTTTAAGAAATGGTTTGGAGTTGAGCCTACTATCTAACCTCCAAATCCGTGGAAGGATAAAAAGCTAATGGATCTAGTATTGCAAGACTTTCCTCTGTTATTAAAAGGGGCATATTACACGCTCTTAATTACCGCGGTGTCTATGGCCTTTGGACTAATAATTGGCCTGTTGGTCGCCCTGGCTCGCATTACCGGGAACAAAGCATTGAGTGCATTCGCCAGGGTCTATGTCTCTTTGATCAGAGGGACACCTCTACTAGTACAAATATTTATTATTTATTATGGCTTACCAGATATAGGTATTACTTTTGGTCCGCTTACTGCGGCGTACATTTCTCTCAGTATCAATATCGGTGCTTTCCTGTCCGAAACCTTCAGGGGGGCAATTATTTCCATACCCAAAGGACAGATGGAGGCAGCCTTGTCTCTAGGAATGAGCTACAGCCAGGCTATGCGCCGGATTATTCTGCCGCAGGCCGCGAGGGTTGCCATTCCTCCGATGGGAAACACCTTTATCGGCATTCTCAAGGAAACCTCTCTCGTTTCTGTGATAACCGTCACTGAGTTACTCCGGGCTTCCCAGTTGCTCATGTCCAAGCACCTTGTGGTAATGCCTTTTTATATTGCTATCGCCATTATGTACTGGGTAATGAGCACCGGGTTCTCCATGCTTCTGGGTAAAGCTGAAGACAAATTATCGAAAGCCTATTGATTTGAGGAAGTGGTCGAATGATTAAGGTAATAAACCTTACCAAAAATTTTGCTGAGCTAGATGTATTAAAAGGAGTAAGCCTGCAAATCAAGCCCAAAGAAGTTGCCGTGATTATAGGTCCAAGCGGTTCAGGCAAGACCACCTTACTGCGCTGCTTAAACGGTTTGGAGCAACCCACCGCCGGTTCTATTGAGATTGATGGTATCTTGGTTGATGTCCGTATGTCAGAAAAAGAGAAAAACAAGCGAATTCGAGAAATTCGCCAGCATACTGGGATGGTTTTTCAAAACTTTAATCTGTTCCCCCACAAGACTGTTTTGCAAAATATCATCGAAGGTCCTGTATCAGTTAAAAAAATGTCCGTGGATGCCGCGACAAAACTAGGAGAAAAACTTCTCATCAAGGTTGGTTTAGCCAGTAAGCGGGACGAATATCCTTCCCGCTTATCCGGTGGGCAACAGCAGCGGGTAGCCATTGCCCGTTCTCTAGCTATGGAACCTAAAATAATGTTATTTGACGAACCAACCTCTGCCTTAGACCCTGAACTAGTTGGGGAAGTTCTAAATGTTATGAAGGAATTAGCCAAAGATGGGATGACCATGGTGGTGGTTTCCCACGAGATGGGCTTTGCCAAAGAAGTAGCGGACCGGGTGATTTTCATGAGTGACGGGCAAATCGTTGAACAAGGTTTGCCAGAAGAAATCTTTGTAAATCCCAAGGCTGAAAGAACCCGTAAGTTCTTAAACCAACTCCTGATATAAGCAAAGGGGGTGTTGCAAAACGAACAGAATAGTTCGTGAGCAACACCCCCTTCATAATTCCTACCTACCGATATAGCAGCAGATGTGTCACCAGACACAACCAGTCATAGCAATCTATAATTGGCCCCTTACTAGCACCCTGGAGATTTATCAAATAGTCTTTGGTAGTTTTAGCACGATGAGTATTGGGAAAATTATCGCTAAAGACAGTGTCAACTGCGCTCGTTCTACCGTCGGGGAAGTCCTAAAAAGCTGTAGGGAAGCTGATTTACCTTTGAAAAGGCTCAGTCTATGACTCCCAAAGAAATTACAGCGTTGCTGTATCCGGCAGAGCTAAAAAGTATACTAAGCAGGAGCCGGACTACGAGTACATTTACAACGAGATCAAGACCCATCCTAAGTTAAACCTGCAATTCCTCTGGACCGAATACAAACAGAAAAACCCTAACGGCTTGGGATACAGCCAATTCTGTGAGCGATTTAACCGATGGTAGAATCAAACCGGAAAACGCGTGACCATGCATCAGGAAAGGGAACCGGGAAAATCTCTGTATATCTGGGTGACACCAAGGGAATCACCATCCGGGCTACATCAACCACCATCGAAATCCTGAACAGCAACCGAGAGAGAATTGGGTAGTTCACATTTCACGATCCTTCTCCGTGATAAAATCTTTGCCATACACCAATATACCTAAACCGGTAAGAACTACATTTACAACACAATATTTAGTATGTACAATACTGGGGCAATCATCACAGATGTTCTGCACAGCTTCGAAAGCATCATGCAGTTCCAACTGCTTATATCGTTCCGGCAAGACAGGAATACTCCTGAACATCTCTAAAATATCCCTGGGTATAGATTGAGATGTTTTTTGGCCGGTTTCTGCTGATTGACTAAGAATCTCTTTCGCTATAAACAACTGGCAAACCGGCGAACATTGACATCCCGCAACACAAGCCCTGTCCATTTTACGAAAAGCTTGAAATGCACTCATTTTAGTAAAATTCATTATTCATTCACCCCACCGTATCGATTACGCAAAGGCCGTAGCTCCTTAACGCTACAGCCTTTGTTTAACTCTAGAAAAATTTACAGGGCGTTTTTAAAGATTTGAATGATATCGTCAAGAGTGGCTTTGCGGGGATTGGTTAACATACAAGCATCTTTCATAGCATTTTCGGCCATGACTTTTAGGTCTTGCTCTTTTACATTTAATTCTTTAAGCCCTCTCGGAATCCCTACATCATTAGACAACTTCTCAATGGCTAGAAGAGCCTTCTCAGCGGCATCACGTACAGATAAACCATCTACATTTTCACCCATAGTGATCGCAATATCCTTAAATCGCTCTGCATTAGCAATTAAGTTGAAACGCTCAACATGTGGAAGAAGGATTGCATTGCAGACACCGTGAGGTAGGTTATAGAAGCCGCCCAATTGGTGGGCCATGGCGTGAACATAACCAAGGCTAGCATTATTAAAGGCCATACCCGCCAAAAACTCTGCATAAGCCATTTGCTCGCGGGCTTCAAAGTCATCCCCATTGGCAACAGCACGACGAAGGTATTTAGAGATTAATTTCATCGCCATTAAAGCTGCCGAATCTGTTACAGGTGTAGCCTCAGTAGATACATAAGCTTCAACCGCATGAGTTAGCGCATCCATACCTGTTGCTGCAGTCAGTGACGGAGGCATTTTCATCATAAGCAACGGATCGTTAATTGCAACTGCCGGCGTACAACGCCAGTCAACAATTGCCATTTTGACATGGGTATCCGTATTCGTAATAATACAGAAACGGGTCATTTCGCTGGCTGTACCTGCTGTTGTATTCACAGCAATCATGGGAACCATAGCTTTGGTCGATTTATTAACCCCTTCATAATCGCGAATATGCCCACCATTACCAGCAACAATTCCGATTCCCTTCGCACAGTCGTGGCTTGAACCTCCACCGAGAGAAATAATCATATCACAGTTTTCTTTGTGAAAAACCTCCAGGCCGGCATGGACATTTTTATCTGTAGGGTTAGGTTCAGCCCCTGGATATATAACAGCTTGAACTCCAGATGCTTTCAAGTAATCTGCAATTTGGTCTGCCATACCTGATTTGCTCAGGAAAGCATCCGTTACAATTAAAGCCTTTGTCGCCCCAAGGGATTTTGCTTGTGCGCCGATTTCATTCGCAGAGCCTGCTCCCATTAAATTTACGTTTGGCATGAAATAACCATAGACATGATGAACTGTAGCCATAATAATTACCTCCTCAAATTCTTAATCTTTAAAATGTTTTTATATCTACCCCTCAACACGGATAATACTCCTTGTCTATTTTTTTGTGAAGTAGGCACTTTTTTGTATCATAGTGTCTCTGAGGATACTATAAAGAGATAAATATTATTTAGTAAGGTAATTACTAATTTTAGCAAGATCTTAAAATGTGGTATAATCGATTAAGTACATTAGTTATTTTTAAGACTTTAGTTATTAAAAAGATACTACAAGGAAGAAGGGCAGCAAATGAGTATGTCAACTGAAAGTTATGCTCGTCATGAGCAATGCCATATGAAAGACCAATGTCAAAAGTTTGAAAAATGTCCCATGGTTTCAGTCCAAAATCTCCTTTCGGGAAAGTGGAAAATATTAATCTTATGGTATTTGAGCTACAACACCCTAAGATTTAGTGACATTAAAAAACATTTACCCAATGTTACTCAAAAAATGCTTACCCAACAATTAAGGGATTTGGAAGAGCATAAACTGATTTACAGAAAAGTCTATCCCGTTGTTCCACCCAAAGTAGAATATGGTTTAACGGACATTGGCAAGAAAATACTTCCGATCCTTGAACTCATGCACGGCTTCGGAGCTGAGTATTTGAATTTGGGTCTTGATCAGTAACTCTCAAAAAGAGCTTGATACCTTCATCAGAGAAGGCATCAAGCTCTTTTGCACCTTTGATATACTCAATAATCATTTCTCATTTTTACATGGTATCTTTTTAGGTACTAGATCACATAAAAGTGCGTACTTCACAGATTTATATTTGTGTCCTATATTACAAGAGTACCTAAGAAAAATATTCAAAGGAGTTGTTATTTATGGCACAAGTATTATTTATTACTGCAAATCCCAAAGCCACTGAAAATTCAACAAGTCTCAGCCTCGGCGAAAAATTTCTTCAGGCTTACAAAGAAGCACGTCCCGAAGATGAAATTGTTGTGATCGATCTCTACAAAAACGAAATTCCAGAATTGGACTATGAATTAATGGATGTCATAGGAAAGCTAAGATCGGGATCTTCCGTTGGAAGTCTGTCTGAACAGACTCAACAAAGGTTTTTGCGTTATAATCAGCTCACCGATCAGTTTGTAAATGCTGATAAGTATGTCTTCGTAACTCCTATGTGGAACCTGGGGATGCCTTCGCGGGTAAAAGCTTATATCGATACGTTCTGTGTCGCCGGTAAAGCTTTTAGATACACTGAAAAAGGTCCCCAAGGCTTGCTCCAAAACAAAAAATGCTTACACATCCACGCATCCGGTGGTTTCCATTCCAAAGATCCAATGAATCATGCTGACCCATACCTTAGAGATATCATGCATTTTATTGGAGTTGAAGACTACAGAAGCCTTGTCGTCGAAGGGCATGCCGCATTACCTGATAAAGCCGAATCTATAATTAAAGAAGTGTATGATCAAATCCCTGCTACCATTGAATGGTTTGTATAAAAATGTAACTTTGTTAATAAATAAGGATAGTGTCAAGAAATGTTCGCAAAAACCATCAGAACCCCTTAAGGTTGAATATTTTATATAAAAGCGTAAGTTTGGAAGAGTGTCAAGGGTGATACGAGGGATACCGGAGGCCGTTAGGCCGAGGATATGCTCGGCATCATCCCATTGACACGTACACCCTACCAAAACGCTATAAGACGGCAAAGTCTCTTTCACCTCAAAGAGTAACCCCGGATCAAAGAGAGTTTGCTTGGCTAGCGCCGAGCGTCGGCTTTTCTAAATTATTGATTAAGGCTTACGCAGCTTTTGAACGTTCCTGCTCAGTCGACGTAATGATTTTTGGATTGATATAGGATCGGCCACTGCACCAGTCCTCGCTATACTCAATAAGGTAACTGGTTACTAGTCGAATATAGGAATCCATACTTGGGAATATCCCTACCACCCGGGTTCTTCTTCGAACTTCTCGGTTGAGTCTTTCCAGTAGATTGGTTGACGCGATTTTCCGGGAATCAATCTCTGCAAAACTGAAAAACTGCAGTGAGTCTTCCAACCCTTCTTCCAACGTTTTAATGGCTTCGGGATATTTGGACTCAAACTCATCCATCAGAGAATTAGCGTATTTCTTTGCACTATCATAGTCTGGTTGAAGCCAGATTTGCTTTAGTTTATTAGCAAAAGCTTGCTTATCACGACCGGATATATGAGCGAGGATGTTCCGCATAAAATGCACTTTGCATCGTTGCCAGGAACACCCGACAAAGGACTCTTGAACGGCTTTAACTAACCCTTTATGAGCATCTGAGACAACCAGCCAAACCTTCTCTAGTCCTCGTGACTTTAACTTTTCGAAGAGACTAGTGTAGGTTGCCGTGGACTCTTCTTGCATGGGCTCAACGGCCAGAATATCTCGTTTGCCTTCTAGGTTAATGCCCGTTACAATCAGCACCGCCATATTTTTGACCCTTCGATCATCTCGGATCTTCTCATAGAGAGCATCCACCCAAAGTACGGGATAGACTTTATCGAGACTTCGGTTACGAAAGGCTTCAACCTGTTCATTCAGTTCTTTAGCGATGCTTGATACCTGACTTCGTGACATGGAGTCGATACCTAAAGACTTGGTGAGTTTCTCTATTTTACGGGTGGATACACCATTGACATAGGCTTCTTGAATCACATTCATCAAGGCCAATTCAGAACGTTTCTTAGTTTCCACAAAGAAAGGGATATAGCCCCCATTTCGCAGTTTTGGTACCATTAAATACAGAGTCCCCATTCTGGTATCGAAACGGCGAACGCGATAGCCTGATCGATACCCTTGACGTTCAGTAGAACGTTCTGATTTTTCAGCACCCAGCTTTGCTGAGTATTCTTGCGCCATTCGTCCAGCAATCCTGTGACATCCGGCCAAAGTTCTTGTCACATGCGGCCACTTCTCTTGAACTATCCGGCCAATAAAATTGGTACCTCAGAAAAATGAACTCCTGTACAATATAGTCACTATGTGTACGGGAGGAAGAAGATGAGGTGCGAAGAACCAGTGAAAATCATAGAAATCTTGAGACTCACAGAGCAGGGTTATTCTCAACGAGATATTGCTCAAAGTGTAAAATGCGGCAAATCCACAGTAGGAGAAATTCAGAAACGCTGCCGGAATTGTAAACTTCAATACGATGTCGCAGCAAAAATGACCAATGATGAAATTAAGAGGTTGCTTTATCCAAACAGTTTAAGTCATCCCATAAAAGGAGATCCGGATTGGTCCAGTATCCACGAGCGTTTGCAAACCAATAAGCGACTTAACTTGCAATATCTATGGGAAGAATACAAAGCAGAAAATACCCATGGTCTAAGCTATAGCCGCTTTTGTCATCGTTATCTTGACTGGAAAAACGAGACCGGCAAAAACGTAATTATGGTTCAGAATCGTGAACCCGGTAAAGAACTATTTGTAGACTGGATGGGTGATACCCTAAGTTGTGTCGTCGACACTTCCACTGGAGAAATACTCAAAGCTCATTTCTTTGTGGCAACCCTGGGAGACAGTTCCTACCCCTATGTAGAAGCCTTTCCCGATGAAAAATTAGATAAATGGCTGCTTGCCCATGTAAATGCCCTGAGATATTTAGGCGGTGTTCCACGAGTCATTGTACCGGACAATTGCAAAACGGCCACGACAAAACCCAGTTACTATGATCCGGCCATCAATCGATCCTACTGGGAATTTGCAAAGCACTACGAAGTGGCCATATTACCGGCAAGAGTCCGTGAGCCTCAAGATAAGGCAGCTGTAGAAAGTAGTGTGGGTTGGCTGGAAACCTGGCTATTAGAATGGCTGCGCGGTAAACGGTTCTTTAGTTTTGAATCCCTTAATACCGAAATACAGTACCGTGTGAAAGAGTTGGTTAAACGACCTTTTCAAAAACGCAAGGGTAGTCGAGAAAGTGTTTTTGAAGCACTGGATAAACCTGCTCTTCGCCCCTTACCTTACACCCAGTTTGAGTATGCCGATTACATCGTGCGTAGAACACCGTCAAATTACCATGTCGAGTACGATGGTTTTCATTATTCGGTGCCCCATTGCTTAAGCAAACAAATGGTAACCCTTAGAGCCACTGCAACAACCATAGAAATCCTTAACGAGAATAGAGAGCGTGTGGCTCTCCATCAAAGGCGTCAAACGGGATCAAGATATGTAACGCATCTTAACCATATGCCACCCCATCACCGTCACCAATATGATACCAACCATTTTGATGGTGCCAAATACCGCATGTGGGCCAGGAACATCGGTGAGCAAACGTATGCCACAATTGATCATCTGTTGTCTTCACAAATTGCCGAAGAACAGGCATATCGCTCTTGTATGGGAATATTACAATGCTCAAAGAAATACGGCAACGAACGGCTGGAAGCTGCTTGCGTTAAAGCCATCGCTATGAAATCTTGCTCTTATACCACCATAACCACCATCCTTAAGAATGGTCAGGATAAAGTTTTCACCTCCTCGATGGGCAAGCCCACCCCTCTCCATGAAAATTTACGCGGTTCTAAAGCCTATGTTTAGGAGGTGGATGAGATGATTAACCAAACCCTCGATAAGCTGAACCGAATGAAACTACGAGCAATGGAGCAGGAATACCGAAGGCAGGTAGAGCTACCTGCAAATGCAGTCCTTCCCTTTGATGAGAGACTGGCTATGGTTGTCGATGCTGAATGGCTAGCTAGGACTAATAACCGATTACAGAGATTACTGCGGGAAGCCAATCTGCGAGAACCCTCTGCAAATCTTGAAAACATTAACTTTGACTCGAAAAGGAATCTGGATAAAGCAACCTTACTCCGGCTTGCTGATTGTGTCTGGATTAAAGAGGGCAGAAATCTCATCGTCACTGGAGCAACCGGAACGGGCAAAACTTACCTCATCAGTGCCTTTGGCAATGCTGCCTGCAGAAAAAGCCTAAAGGTTCGCTCTTACAGGGTAAACAGACTCTTAACTGATTTGGCAATTGGTAGAGGGGACGGTTCCTACAACCGGATACTTAATGACTTAAAAAAACCAGATTTACTCATCTTGGATGACTTTGGGATGGCCTCCCTTGATCCAGGTGCCTGCCGGGATCTCCTTGAAGTCGTTGATGATCGTCACGGTAAAAAATCCATTGCGATATCTTCTCAACTACCCGTGGCAAAGTGGCATAGCGTCTTTGAAGATGCAACCATTGCAGACGCAATATTGGATAGGTTGATTAACAATTCCCATCGAGTAGAGCTAAAAGGACCCAGTTTAAGACCTCATAATCCACAGAATGAAGGAGGTGATGGTACAACTAAATAATCTATGATACACTCCATGCAGAGGTACCGGCCTTTGGCCGGATAAAATAAGAATGATGGCCGGATACCGTAGGAACGGTGTCCGGATGTTTTGGCAATGAATGGCCGGATAACATAAGAACACCGGTCTGAATTAACGAGAATAACCACCTTTCTTCATTGTATTGAGCTGATTTAAAACGACTTACATAGAATAACATTCTTTGATAAGGGAGCATTTCCTTGCTATCTTGCTTAAACTCACACTCTGAGTGTTCAAAGTTTCGGTTTATCATACTAAATTTACTGATTCAAAAAGGGGCTGTGGCTAAAACTTGAACTCAAGTTGTCCGCAGCCCCACTCTATAAGTGATTTTTCTATAAAACAGATTAGTCCGTACCACTTTGTGACTTGGTACGGACTATTATTATATGTAGTATTCTCCTCTAGCAACTTAGTCGCTACAGTTTTCACACAGCCCCTTCATAATATATTTAATTTATGTTGTAGTTCTTTATATCTATCATCCGTGATGTAGGCTACTTCTTTCATGCCACCAAAGACCACAAGATAATCATTACGCGACCAGGGCTGAATCTCGACTACCTTATCTAAATTGACCAGATAGCTTCGATGCGTTCTCATTAAATTTCCTATCCCAATCCTTTTCTCTAAAGTTTCCAGGGACTCGTTGGTCATTATCTTACCGCCGTCTGTATGAATAACAGTTTTTCGTTTCTCCCGATTTATATAGATAATTTTATTCGTATCAATTAATGTTAGATTCCGATCAATCCTTACAGCAATCTTGTGTTTGATGCCTACAGATTCAGAGATTATTTTTCCGCCGCTTAATGCGCTATTTTGTCTTCTTTCTACAAGCCCCTGTATTTTAGTAATAGTCTGAATAAGCCGTTCTATTTTATAAGGTTTTAAGAGATAATCGAAAGCATAGACCTCAAATGCTTCGGACATATAATCGGGGTGTCCAGTGGCATAAATCAGAAACACATCAGGAATTATGTCCAGAATCTCTTTAGAAGCTTCAATCCCATCCTTCCCAGGTAGCTCTACATCCATAATTATTACATTAGGCTCAAGCTCATTAGCAAGGCTTACAGCCTCTGTCCCACTTTCTGCTTCCCCCACCACTTGGACATTCTGAATACCAATAAGCGCCCTTTTTAATATCAGGCGCATATTGGCATCATCTTCAACAACCAGAACTTTTAAATCCATAATATCTTCTATTTCTGTAGAGCTTTGGGTACTTTTGGTTGGTAAAGGGTGACTAGGCTAGTAGGAATAACAGCTGAGAATGCAACTAAGGATACTGCTGAAGCTACGAACGAAAGTAAGGCTTTTTTAATCATGATTTTCTCCCCTTTTTTAATTTTTTATTTTATTTTATCCGGCAGAGTATCAACAAACCTCATTACTTTGAACCCTGCCGGGGTAACGCTAAAACTTTGAAACATATGTGCAATGAGAGTTCCCAGAATAATAAAACCAGTTTTTTCAAAAGGAAACCCCAGCAAAAGGTAACTTGTTACTATAAACCATAATAAAACCCAACCAAGTGATAATTTCCTCTGTCTTTTCTTTTCTTCTAACGAAAGGGGTTTGTTCGCCGTCTCTGCTGGAGCCCATTTGATCGCAACCCATAAGGTCCATATAAAAGTTACAATCACAATTGTGAAAAGCAAAGAGATTGGAAGCTTAAAATAGATGAATAATATCTGAGCCATTTTCCCCATCGCTAAAAATAGGATAAGGCTATGGATGAAACAACGCTCGTAGGTTTCTGAATGATAACCCCCTGAAAAAAGACGATAGATTCCCACCGTTAAGAAACTAACTAGGACATTAGGGGTTAGTTTAAGTAAATATGCCAAAGTAAATAGTGTAATAATCTTAACGCTTTCCCCTATGATCACTTCAAAACCATATCGCAAAATGTCGGTTCTATCTTCATCTAAATTGAGCTGTCTTTCAAAGTAGCCTGCCAAAGCGTAGGAAAGTCTAGGAATGCTCATGTCTATTCTCCTTTTTAGAAGGGATAGAAACTTCAAAGGTGGTTAGTCCATCTTCACTTCTGATCTGGATTTCACCGTCGTATTTATCTAATACTTGTTTAATGTTAAATAATCCAAGCCCCTCGCCTCCTTGCCTTGTGGTAAAGCCAGGAATAAACAGTTTGTCTCTATGTAGTGGATCAATTAGCGGTCCGTTATCTGACACAGTCAATATAAAAAAATTACCGCTACGATAGGCTTTTAGTTCTACCATGGAATTTTCATCGGGTACAGTAATTAGTTTCTGAACTGCATTGTCCAGTAGATTTCCCAACACAGCGTTTAGTTCTGAGGTCTTTAATGGCAATTGTTTAAGAGTAGTCCTTATTGTGATTAAAAATTTAATGCCATGCCGTTCCATCTCTCCACTTTTAACATAAAGTAAGGCATTCAATCCAAGATTGTCAGATCTTATAATTTCATTAATAACAGAAATATCAGTCAGGCTTTCCTCTATATAGTTTTTTGCTTCTTCATAGGCATTTACGGAGAGAAACCCATATACGGTCTGAAGGTGGTGATTGAAGTCATGCCGCTGCCCCCGCATAGTCTGTAATAGTTCTTTTATATGTTCAAGGTTTTCAAGTCTTACCTTGTTTTCTATCTCCTCTTCCATGTTTTTAAAGGTACTGTTAATAACTGTGATGGAAATAAAAGTGAGCAAGATTAGAATGATATTAATGGGCAATAAAAAATTAACTATTGTTCCGGATTTAAAAACTTTTGCTGGAAAATTAAAGCTTAGATTCAGTAATGCCAAAATAAGTAGTTGGAACATCAATATGGCGATAAGTGGAAACGCCCTTCTAACTATGTCCATCTTACTTGCTCCTAGTCAACCTGTAATTTGTTATATTGAATAGTTTGAATCGTGAAAAGTAAACAAAGAGTATTAAGAAAAGCATAGCTGAAGCTTGAGGTATGAAAAACAGCACTCTTAAAAACGTGCTATCTAAGATTGCTTCTAAAGGAATACCCGTTAAATGAAGTAGAAGCGGAATAAACGTAGCATCCAAGACAGTATAAATTGTGGCACTGATGAGAATGCATATTAACGAATGCAAAAAAGGTAAACGCAGTATCAATTGTAGCGGTATCGCAAACAGTAAAATTTGGATCAAAGTATGAATTCCAAACGGCAGTGGTAATAGCCGCACTAAGAAGGAGATAAAAGCCTGAATAACTGCAATTAAAAATATTTGCCCAAAACGTTGCCGAATTTCAAATCCAAATAAGAGCAAGCCAAATACGGTAATCAGTAATTCTTCTGGTATGGACAAGAGCAATATAACCCCTAATGACATATTATCCACTGTTCAGACCTCCAGTATAATTTCGTGATAGAGCGAGCTTCCTCCTACTTGTTATGTACGAACTATCGTATTACTCTCCTAAATTCTCTTATTCCCAGTCTTAAATTAACAATAACAATTATTAGTAATTACACCAATGATACAAATTTCCTCCTTTTTTGGAAGAATAAAATATAAATTGCTTGCGGTCTTTTTAAAAATACCCGCCAATATTACCAATCTTTCCTCAGGTAAAACTATAATGCAAAATAAGACCAGAAAGCTCTTTCTAAAAAGATAGAGTTAACTGGTCGGTATTGGTTTTAATTTTTTCTATTAAAATTCGGACGGCCAAAGTAGCACCGTCAATATGATGAGACTGCACGTACGATCTGAGCAATGATAAAGCCTTCCCTGGGTTAGATCTATGTAACGTTTATTAATGCTTAAAAACATAACATTAGTGTATCTGAAATTGAGGATAAGGCCAGCTTATTGAATCTAGGAAATCTTGCTCAGCCTTTACTGTTATTTTTAGATCTGACACCTTCTTGTGATGCTTGTTTAGGATCAAATTGTTTACTAAATATAGCAAGTATGCAAATTACTGTAATAATAATCAGTAATGTCAATATAGAGCCAAATATCATCTTAAACATCTCCTCTAAGTCTCTTTTAAATAGGGTAACCCCATGAAACTCTCATACTGTTCCTTTCCGAGAGGCCTAATAAATATCTTTAGACAAGCGATACAACGATAACGACCTTTACAAATTTCTGTTCCCCTGAGCTCGATTTCTTCAAGACCACTTCCACAATTAGGGCAGTTGAATTCGGTAAGATTTATCATAAGAGATACCTCATAACCTATATAGTCATCGCTTATGTTATCTGTTCTTATTTTGTTTTTGGACAGTATTTATCTTTAAGAGAAATTTCTCTACTAAAATTGCAACTCCTAGTTTCCTTGCCTGAAATCATACTTTACTTGACTAAATTCTCGGTTTACGTACAAATGTAATAAGGGGGCATCGCTAACTACTTTAAAAGTAGTTTTGCAACGCCCCCTTAGTAATTTCTAAGTGTTCCCTAACTCTATTTTTCAGTTTCCAACATTATTTTTGAGTGTATAACTTTATTTCTTATAAACACAACATACTGTAAAGTGAAAATTAAGTTTGTCTTAAATCGACCTTTTAACATCTATAAAATCGGCGCCTACTTTTTCATTAAAATTAATAAAGTTTGTCCAAAAAGGAAAATTTCTGACCTTATAGAAATATGTTTTATCGGAAGTGATGTACAATGGGTGATTTTAATCTTCAATTAAATAGTTAACAGCAACATTTACCTCCTTTAGATTCGTTGGGCTGATATTCACTGGAGTTTGCAATAAGTTTATCCATGCTGCTGGCCGCTCCACTCCTAATTGTCATTCCCACTTCAATTGCATCTTTAATTTCTTGTTCTGTAAGTCCTGCCTGAATAGCCTTTTTTATATTATTTTGTAAGCAGGGATGACAATTCGCCGAAACAGAAGCCCCCAATGCTATTAACATTTTTGTTTTTATATCCAACATCATTGTTTTCACCTCCTCTACTTTTATAGACGAAAGTTATGATTAAAAAGATACAGCTAGAAAAACAACCACGTGCCGAAAATGATCAAGCCGTGGTTGTTCTATCTTAATCTTTCCCTACGATTCCACTAGGCCCAAACTTCACGAGGGAGGGCTTGATCTTATGTTTTTATGAATAATCGGAAGTTCATTCTCCTATAGACAAAGGAGATAAGTCGCGTAGCCTCTTAACAATGTCAGGCAAAACATCCAGAAAATAATCAACCTCTTCATCTGTATTACTTCGTCCTAATGTAATCCTAAGCGAACCGTGAGCCTCCTCATGGGTCAACCCCATAGCCGAGAGGACATGAGAAGGATCAAGTGATCCTGACGAACAGGCTGAACCACTAGATACGGCAATACCCTTAAGTTCAAGACCCAAAATCAGAGACTCTCCTTCTACGCCTTTAAAACTCAAATTGACGTTACCCGGTACTCGAAAAGTTGGATGACCATTTAATTTAACATATGGAATTTTCAACATAACCTTCTGAATGATTTTATCCCGAAGTCTGGATACATAAACTGTCTTGTAATCCATATCACGTTTAGCAATTTCACAAGCCTTACCTAAGCTAACAATTCCAGGGACATTCTCTGTCCCTGCCCTCATATGGTTTTCTTGTACGGCACCATGCTGGATAGACTCGATCCTAACACCACGGTGAATATACAAGGCACCTATCCCTTTGGGTGCTTGGAATTTATGTCCGGAAATAGTTAGTAAGTCGATCCTAGTTTCTTTCACATTTATGGGATAATTTCCTGCTGCCCCCACAGCGTCTGTATGAAAGTATATTCCCTTTTCTCGTGCTATCGCGCCTATTTCCCTAATAGGTTGGATGGTGCCTACTTCATTATTGGCATACATAATACTTATTAGAACTGTTTTGTTAGTAATTTCCTTCTTTAGGTCGTCTACCCGAACCATTCCGTATTTATCTACAGGCAGATAAGAAACCTTAAAACCATTTTTTTCGAGAAATTGGCAAGTATGAATCACTGCGTGATGTTCAATAGCAGAAGTAATAATATGATTGCCTTTTTTCAAGTTGGCCAAAGCCACACCCTTGATGGCAAGATTATTCGATTCGGTACCCCCGCTGGTAAAATAAATTTCGTTAGCATTTGCTCCGATCAATGCTGCCACCTTTTCTCGGGCTTCTCCAACGGCCTTACGGGCTTCACGACCAAAACTATGAAAACTTGACGGATTGCCGTAGTTCTCGGCAATGTATTCCATCATTAATGCTGCAACCTCGGGATCAACCGGAGTAGTAGCTGAATGGTCGAAATAAATAGGCTTCATCGAATCACTCCTTATAGCAGTTTTGTCTATTGTAGTTTATTATTAATTCTTTGCTACTTAAATTTCCTGATTAGAGACTTTAAAGAAACTGGCAACCTCTTGCTGAAAAAGCAGATGCCCTTTTTGGAGATGCATCATGTGTCCGGCATCAGGTATTACGACATAACGTTTGTACGGATTCGGGAGCTGTTTAAAAAAGGGAAGCAACCCCTCCAAATCAGCAACATCATCATATTCACCATGAATGATCATTGTAGGGATAGGTAAGAGACAGGGATTAACCATCGGCATGATAGTAACCATATCAAGTTGGGGCCCATTCGGAGACTTTATCTCAATTTTATTGGCTGCCTTAGCATAACCGTCAATAATCTCGGAATCATTGACTTCTGCTGGAGTCATCGAGTAGAAACGTCCTTTCCATCCGGCCTCGGGAATGCTAATATAGGGATTTTTCCGGAAAAACTCAATTTTTGGTCTCCTCCTGGCGATGTCAGGACTGTTGATATGCATCTGAGCATAACTTATATACGTTTCCGTTTTCATAGGATGAGCCATAATAAACATCCCACCATACTGAGTCCCCCATGACCAGCCTAGAAGATTAACTCTTTGTGCATTTCTTAGCTGCATAATGTAATCTACTGCTGTATTAAGGTCTTCGCTTGCATCCCAAGTCGAAATGTGTCCTTCTGGATGGGATGAACGACCAAATCCTCTGACATCCAAAGCAAATACATCAAACCCCTCTTTAGCCAGATAGTCCATAAGACTGAAAGAAGGCTTACCTGATATTTGCAGGTCAAAACTCTCTCGCCCTGCTGTTGCTGAACCATGCGCAAGGACAACAATTGGCCTTTCTGAAAATCCTTCTTGATATTTTTCCCAAATATATAACCTAATTCCGTCATGCTCAACCCAATGTTCAGTACCAATGATATTGTTAGCTGTCATAATATTTCCTCCTTCGGTTTTCTTCCTTTGTACTTCGCAATTTTATCCTCGAACTTTATTAACTGAAATAGCATTACATCCCTCCACATTTAGTTTAGAATTAGTATTATAAGTGAATCTCTCTTCCATAGATAAATTCCTTTTAAAGCTATAGACGAATTAATATAAAAAAAGGATACAAAATTTGACGATCCAAAACTTCTCTTCAACCACTACAGCCCTCTAGTCGGGTGCAAAATCTTCCAACTTGACATTATAGACATAAAATGGTCTACCCTTTGTTGACATCAACAAAAGGTAGACCATTATCCCCACGCCCTTACATGACGTTTGATTGGGCAAAAAAAAACTTGCTAGGTAGGGCTTGCTAGCCAAACCCTGATTTTGATTTCAATTAGCCAAAATTATGTCATTATCTTTCCAAAACATCCAGCTCAAAATTTGGACAAAAAGAACTCTGAGCTTATGCTCTAAGTTCATCACCAAGAATTGCATAGCAATCATGCTCTCTGCTGTTTCTTCTAGCTTTGCAGCGATTCGAGCGAGTCCATATTTCCTTTTCCCTTCACCAAACTTGCCTTCAACTGCATTCCGTTCGCTGGCATCTTGTCTTTCGATTCTCTTTTCTGCTTTCTTTATCAAGGCTTTCGCGATCGGTCTGCCAAGTTTCGGTCCACTGAGTCGGATCCCATGTTTTTTGCAATAGGCCAAATTCTCTCGATTTCTATAGATGCGGTCGGCTAGAACTGCCTCTGGATAACAGCCATTTCGACTCTTGTAGCCCTCTAAGCTTTGAATCAGGGTGTTTGCTTCGTTAAAGGGATCCCAGGACAGTTTCTCTATTCGGCTGTATCCGTTTTCAAGACTGATGGCTACCTTGGCTCCAAACTCTACTGCTGCTCCGGCTTTACCTCGGACGATGGGTCTCACATGCGGTTGATAGAGGTTTACGATACGATCTTCTACTCGGTGAATCTTTGTTTTGTACATCTTGCCTTGCTGATCAAGTAACGTTCGAATCGTGGTGAGTAGTTTTTGGTGTCGCTTGCTTAACTGCTCGATTCCTGCAGCTGATTCTTGGAGCATTCGGTCGACAATTCTCAGGTTCCGTCTTGCGTATTGCAATTGTTTCCTAATGGCTTTTCGGAGTTGGTTTTTTTGGGGACTCTTTTGTTTGGAAACATTCAAATAGTCTTTCCGAGCTTTCTCACGATAGGTTCTGGGTCTTCTCTGTTCTTTTCCATTGGCGCTATGAAGTGTATCAACGATTTCATCAAGTTTTTCTCTGGCTTCATTCAATAAACCCAAGTCTGTTGGAAATCGAACGTCGGCAGGGGTGCAGGTTGCATCGAGAATTAACGTTCCTTGGTTAGGTCTATCTTCTGTAGTATTCTCCGAGCTCTCCTCGTTTTCAGCCCTGCTTTCGACAGGCTCAGCTGGAATCACTTGACCGGATCCGCCTTGAGGATCATTGTCGTTGTCGTCGTGGTCTTCCCGTTTTTCGCTTTGTGCTGCTTTTAGTGCCGTTTCGACGGCCATGATACGCTCGTTGATTTTAGCTAACCGTTTGGCATTGAAGCGTTTACGAAATTTAACCATCGCAACAGGGGTAAAGGGTTGGGTTAACTGATATTCCTTCAGACCAATGAAGTATTGCAGATAGGGGTTCTCCGTGATCTGTTGCACCGCTTCGCGGTCGGTATAGCCACAACGGGCCTGTATTATTAACGATCCAAGAGCCATGCGGACAGGTTTAGCCACATTCCCTCGATCACTGGGAAACATAAAAGCGTATTCTTCCTCGATTTCATCCCAGGGGATAATTTTAGCCAATTTTACCCAACGATTCTCGGCACTGAGCTTACCCGAGAAGGGTAGAATGAAATCATCGATTGTAATTTGCGGATCGGGCTTTCGGTACATCTTTTCAGCCTCCATGTGCAAGGTTTTTTAGAGGTAAAATTGTTTTTCCATGCACATATATTCGACAAAAACGCCCTCAAACCCTTGTAAAATAAGGATTTTTTGAGATTTTAGCAAGCCCTAGGTAAAAAAAATGTGCAATATATTTGTGGATATATAGCACATTCTCATTTTAGTCCTTATAAATTTATTTTAACTTCAGGACGCTTTATCCCATTTATCTTACAATCCTCACATACCTTTAACCCATTATCTTCATAGAGTTCATCCTCTAGAACTTCCACTCCACACTGTTCGCAATTTGCCATTGCAATTCACCTCCTTTGCATATATTCAATCTCTAAAAATAATTTGCAACTATATGAGTAGCAACTTTTTCTGCATGTTCCTCAATTTCTTCACGAGGCATATCAAATATTTCGAAATACTTATTCCTATCAAATTCATATAATTGGCTTACGTCAATAACTACAGGGGTAAATTCTTTGATTCTCTTCCGTATAATCTCCGTACCACATTGAAGTGGACAGCCCTCGATGGCGAGTACCTGTGGCGCTCTATTGATTAGCTCAAGGAATCCCGAATTCCCCGTAGCCGCGTCACCTAAGCAAATTCTAACAGCCTCTTCGCGTTTAAGACGATAAGCAAGTAGATTTGCTGTTACCCGCGCAATCTCACCTTTAATACAACCACCTTCGCACGAAATGATTGCTTTTTTAGGCGGTTGAGCCATCTGCTTTGCAACATACCTTATACCATCACTACAAACTCTTGAACTTTCACATCCTCCATAACAAGCACTAACGCAACCTATTTCCTCATTGTAACATTCATTCATAAAATTCTCCTCCCTCCTTTTATATAGAGAGACGAGATTTTCGCATAAAAAGATACACCTATTGTCAAGAAGTTTGTGACTCATCGATTTTTATCAATGGAACGCAGCAGAATACATTTCGTTCATCATGGTAGAAGCTACATTCTTTTGCTAATATGTCTTTTAACTTCTTTCTTCCGCGTGACAATCGGATCTTTACATTTTCTAGTGAACAATTTAGAATAGCAGCTATTTCCTTATTACTGTAACCTTCCATATCTAGATATAAAGGAATACGATAGTTCTTCGGGATTGTAAGGATCTTACTCTGAACGCACTCGGACATTAGTTTTTGATCTATATCCAACTCTAAGTTAGCATTTCCACTAACTATAAGGGACCGAATTTCATCCAAGTCAGACGAAACGGTATTCAGCCTCTTCTTCCTTTGAAAGTCCAAAAAGAGATTATATCCAATTTTATTTAGCCAAACGATAACACTGGAATCCCCCCGGAAATCCTTCAACTTATAATAAGCGCGTATGAATGTCTCTTGGCTTAGATCCTCAGCTAGAGTTAAGTTGGCTGTAACTTGATACATAAAGGTTAAGACTTTTTTGTAGTTATCAATATAAATCTGCTGGAAAGATACATTTGATGTGTCCAATCGTAGCATCCCCGTTTCCCTTATACCTAATAATTTCATTGAGTAAAAAGTCTTCCATTAATAAATAAGTTCAACAACAACCAGTATTATCCTCTCTTATGATATGACTAAAGGCTTTGGCAATTGCCAAGGCCCTTAGTATATTAATCTTTGATTGGATCAGCTGACAAATATGAATGGAATCATTTAAGATCTTGCCGACCGATACGCCTCCCGTATGGTATCCCATTGATTTACGATTTTTTTAAAATAAACTTTTGCTATCCATATCTTATCCCAACTAACAGCAGAATTTATACTGTCTTTTTATATCCTGTTTACATTCAACCTTACAAAAATCCTCGAGTACTTTTTTTCTGTTATCACTACCGAACAAGCCCATAACTGCAATAGCAGCAATAAATAGTACCACGATAAATAACATTTTTACTCCTCCTTATTTACGAGCTTGATATAAGCCCCTACGAAAACTCCATCCACCTCAAATTCCATTTGTAGGCTTAATGATTCAGAGGATTTCATTTCTCAGGCTTTAAAGCTCGTATGAAAGCACTAACTACTGCTCCTTGGAATTCTTTAATTTCCGCATCTGATAACTCCTTAAGCATACCTCTCAAATTTGGATCTGAAAGATCATACTCGCGTGTTACTTGAACCGTTATATTCTCAAACCCCACTTTGGAGAGTTTTTCCCGATACTCTTCTTCCAACAATGCACCTGATACACACCCCGCCCATGCTAACATATCGTCTCTTACTTTTTCAGGCAGAGTCATCTTCAAAACTATATCTGATACAGCGAATCTACCACCAGGTTTTAATACTCGAAACGCTTCTCCTAATACTTGATCCTTATCACCTGAAAGGTTAATAACACAATTAGAAATGATTACGTCAACGGAGTTATTTGGTAGAGGTATATCTTCAATGTGTCCTTTTAAGAACTCGGCATTAGGGACCCCAGACTTTTTCTGTTTTTCCCTAGCGACCGCAAGCATTTCATCCGTCATATCAAGACCATATGCTTTACCAGTTAGCCCTACTCTTCTTGCTGAGAGGAGTACATCCAAGCCTGCACCACTTCCTAAATCCAGAACTACATCTCCCGGATTTAAGGTTGCCAACGCCGTTGGATTTCCACAACCAAAGGAATTGGCTACTAAATCCGGATCTAATCCGTGTAAATCCCCTTCATTGTAGAGATTACTTGTAACTAGATCCTTTTCATTGCTTAAGGGATCAGAACAACACCCGCTACTTCCACAACATCCTTGATTCCGATTTGTAATTGCTAACGCATACTTTTCTCTTACCGTTTCTCGCAAGTCTTCCATAATGCTTTTCCCCCTTTAGAATTTGTATCATATCAATATTTTTTGATATGTCCGATTAAAAAAAGAGGCTATAGTTTATAGTCCAAAGCTATCTGATCGATGAACTCCCTAAGCGTCTTTCTATTGAGGCTATAATATTTCCATTTTCCCCTCGATTCTTCCTTCACTAATCCAGCATCGGTTAACTCTTTCATATGATAAGAAACCCTAGATTGAATCAACCCGAATGCTGTTACAATATCACAATTACAGACTCCTTCCTCTGGGGAATTACAACATACATCTTTTAGCTCCCCTTTTTCATTCTTCATCAACATTGCTAGAATACGATAACGAATGGGATCACTTAATGCTTTTGAAACTTTCACTACATCTTTCATACCTCTATCATATCAAATAATTTTGATATGTCAAGAGTCCTACTTATAAAAAAAGAAGCTTAGATATCTACCAGGCTTTATAGAGTGGACCCAATGTCAAGGACATTCTAAAAAAGAGGCCTCTTTTTTAACTATCTATCTTATAGGGTCCATTTTACTGTTCCGAGCTTCTTTAAGGAGGAAAATATCAAGTTTTAAATCTCATACTTTATTTATAAACTTAATCCATCCAGGGTAATTAGCGTAATTTTATTAGTATAAACTATTTATCCGACTCTTAAGGTCTAAGACCTTTTGCTCAATTATTTTAGCAGTTTTTATAAATTCCTGTTTTTCTTTACCCGTTGGATCTTCTAAGCCCCAGTCCTCTCTGTATTTACAAGGTAGGAAAGGACAGTTCACGTTACATCCCATGGTAATTACAACATCGACAGGTGGAATATCAGATATCAATTTAGATTTTTGGGTCTTGTTCATATCCACGCCATAAAGATCATGGATTACAGCTACTGCATCTTGATTAATCTGTGGCTTTGTTTCAGTGCCAGCTGAATAAGCTTCAAAACTGTCTGAAGCAATAATTTTCGAAATAGCCTCTGCCATCTGTGAACGACAGGAATTATGAACACAAACAAACGCAACCTTTGGTTTATTCATAAATCACCTCATCAAATTTAATGTAGTTTAAGTTAGCTAGAGGTCCAGTAACTTTTCCCCTTTAATTTCATCTGCACTCCAAGCAATTACCGCAAAGTCTCCTTTTGAGTGCTCATCCACTTTATTAATC
The DNA here is from genome assembly GCF_055378975.1 of Desulfitobacterium elongatum. Taxonomy (NCBI): domain Bacteria; kingdom Bacillati; phylum Bacillota; class Clostridia; order Eubacteriales; family Desulfitobacteriaceae; genus Desulfitobacterium; species Desulfitobacterium elongatum. The sequence continues at coordinate 4,319,971 of NZ_AP038772.1, forward strand.
CACTCGATCTCATGACTTGCCTTCGCTGCCAAAAGTTGATTTATTGTTCCTGTTTGATAGAGTGAAGAATTAATAATCCACCATTTTGTTGGAATGTTTGCACGTTTCAAATCTTCTTCCAGACGCATTGCTTCAAACACAGGTGTGGCTTCTGCAAGCGTGACAATGAGGACTTCCGTCTCCTCAACATTACGGAGCCTCGGCAGCAGCTTCTTCACGGATTCAGGAATATCACCCTGTGAGCGCTTAATCTCCTGATGATAGCTTTGAGTGGAATCCAGTAGTAGAAGCGTGTGGCCGGTTGGTGCTGTGTCAATAACAACGACTTGATCCTCAGCTTTCTCTACAATTTCAGCAAATGCTCTAAATACGGCGATTTCCTGCGTACAAGGGGAACGTAAATCTTCCTCGATATAAGCGATATCTTCTTCTGACATCGTTTCTCTCGCCTTGGAAAGTACTTCATCTTGATACTTTTTCAGCTCTGCTTGTTCATCAATATGGCTTAAGGTAATGCCACTCTTTTCTTCGATTACAAATCTGAGATGAGCCGCAGGGTCAGTAGTGGTTAGGTGTACTTTTTTGCCTCTGGAGGATAATCCTAGAGCAATTGCAGCAGCAATCGTGGTTTTTCCTACACCGCCTTTACCCATTGTAAAGATAACCTTCTTATGAGTGTTATCTAAATCATCGATGACATCATTAAGCTCTGGGATTCTCTGAGCCTTAATCTTTTCCTCACGAATGACGAAATTATCCTCGATCAGCAATGCTCGAACATTGTCCATTCCTGTGATGTTATACGCTCTAAGTGGTACAGTATAAGAGTTAATGTCCTGCAAATGTTGCGGCATTTCGGCAAGTGCTTTCTGCTGCTTGTGATAAAGGCTCTCAGAAATAGCATCATCGTACAAGGTTAGAACCCCGTTAATAATTAAAGTCTGATTTTTGACTCCGATAGCCGCAAGCTCTTTAGACGCTCTCTCTGCTTCTTTAAGTGGTGTTTCTTCGGGACGTGAAACCAGAATGAGGGTCGTCAATTGATCATCAGCTAAGGTTTCAACGGCCCTTTTGTATATCTCTTTTTTGCTTTCTAAACCGGAAAGCTGCCCTAAGCAGGACGCGCCATGAGTATTTTCACTGATGAAATTACTCCACGCCGAGGGAAGTTGAAGCATTCTGAGAGTATGACCGGTGGGTGCAGTATCGAAAATGATATAGTCATAGTGCTCTTGCATTTTTCCATCTGTTATAAAATTCGAGAACTCATTAAATGCTGCAATTTCAACCGTGCAAGAGCCCGAAAGCTGTTCCTCCATATTTTGGATTACCACATCAGGAAGTTTACCGCGGTAGGGAGCGATTACACTTTCCCGATATTCCGCAGCAGCCTGAACCGGATCGAGATTTGCTACAACAAGATTCGGTACTTCTGGAATGGGGACACCTTTATTATTTAGTTCTTGGTTAAAAACGTCCTGCAGGTTTGAGGCGGGGTCGGTACTAATGAGAAATACCTTTTTGCCGTCGTCTGCGAGGTTAACCGCAGTTGCGCAAGCGGTTGAGGTTTTACCTACACCGCCTTTACCTGTATAAAATAGATATTTTGTGAGCTTAATCTTTTGGGGATTAAAAGTATCCATTCTAACAACATCCCCCATTATTCGTCTGAATCATTTTAAAGGGATTTGGCTGTTCATTTAATAAATCACTTGGTATATCAAGTAGCTTTGCAAACTCTTCATTAGTAGGATATCTACCCGTAATCAAAATCTCACCATCTAAAACAGTGGCCGGTAATTCATCAATCCCCTTGGAGTTGAGTAAATCATTAATTGCTTTATTATTGACAAACTCCATTGGGGCACTTGTTAGATTAAATCGGTCAACTTCAATTCCATTTTTCTTTATAGCATTAAGAACAGTTGAAATTCTTAGCAATTCTTGGTCAACACCCACACCACATAGACCCGTAGGGCAACACATCGCGGGTTCGAAGATTTGCATTCTTTTCATAATCAATCTCTCCTTCTACTATTTTATATGAGTCAGCTTCGAAGCCCCATTCTTATCGAAATACTTTCGTTTAAAGGATAAAGCAAGATTTACTAGCGAAATCATGACCGGCACTTCAATGAGAGGCCCAATCACTGCGGCAAAGGCTTGGTCAGAAGAAATTCCAAAGACTGCAACGGCAACAGCAATAGCCAGCTCAAAGTTATTGCTTGCAGCAGTAAAAGAAAGTGTCACAGTCTGCTCGTAATTAATTCCCTGCTTATAGGACATATAAAAGCTGACTAAGAACATAACAGCGAAATAGATTAAGAGAGGAATGGCAATCCGTAAAACATGAAGCGGAAGCGTCACAATAAACTGTCCTTTTAATACAAACATTACAATAATCGTGTACAATAAAGCGATCAAAGCAAGGGGAGAGATTTTAGGAATAAAGATTTTTTCATACCACTCTTTATTCTTAACCCTTAATAAAATAAACCTCGTTAGAAATCCAGCAGCAAAGGGAATACCTAAATATATTAAAACGCTCTGAGCAACATCACCGATTGAAACATGAACGACTTGACCTCCCCAAGAGAGTCCTAACCATTGAGGTAAAACAGTGACAAAGAAATATATATATACTGAATAGAAGAGAATCTGAAAGATTGAATTCAAAGCCACAAGGGCAGCGCAATATTCGTTATCCCCTTTGGCAAGGGTATTCCAAAGAATTACCATCGCAATACAACGAGCTAGCCCAATAATAATTAGCCCTATCGCGTAGTTTGGCATATCGGGTAGCAATAATACCGCTAGGACAAACATTAATAATGGGCCTATAATCCAGTTTTGGACTAATGAAAGTGCAAGTACCTTTTTATTTCTTGCTACCTTGCCTATTTCTTCGTACTTTATTTTCGTAAGCGGCGGGTACATCATAATAATCAGTCCAATTGCTATGGGCCATGAAATCGTGCCGGTGCTCATTCTTTCTAAAGATGTTGCGAGATTTGGGAATAGGAATCCCCCTAAGACTCCAACTCCCATAGCAAGAAAAATCCATAAGGTCAAAAATCGGTCAAGAAAAGATAGCCGTGATTTGCTTTTAGCACTCACATTTTCGCCCTCCTTCGTTATTGTTTCCTTTTAAAGCTACAAGTTCATTTAGTAATGTTTTAGCAGATTCGCACCCTTCCTGGCTTAAAGAGTAGAACATCCATTTTCCTTCTCGCCGACCTCCTACAATTCCTGATTCGATAAGTATTTTCATGTGGTGTGACAAAGTGGATTGCCCGATATTAAGATCCTCCAAAATCTCACAAGCACATCTTTCGCCACTTTGCAGCATTTCAATAATCATTAGCCGATTTGGATCGCAGAGTGCTTTAAACACTTTTGCGTTACTTTCATATAAGTTTTCTGTGTCCACAACTAACACCTCATATCTAAATTTATAAATATGTTCTATTATATGCTTCATATCGAAAAATATCAATATGTGACAAAGAATCTCTCATATTGGAATTTCCTATAAGGTTAAAAAAATCCCATAACGGTGTAGTTTTGCCGTTATGGGATATTCTAAAACTCTTGACAAAAAATTATCTACAACCCTAGTGTCGATTAGAGCTGTAAGATCCTAGGATTAATCAAAACTATAATAAAAATAATCAAAGCGCTTCCTACCCCCATAAACAATGCCGCCACAAAGCTTCCTGCATAACTAGCTAGCCATCCGACGAATATCGCTCCGATGGCAATGAACCCACGATCCATTAAAGCAATACCCAAGACTCTTCCAATTAAATGGTCCGGCACAGCGTGTTGTAAGGTAATTCGACTCATGGTACGGTATGTCTGCCCCAAAAGTCCCACACCATACATGGCCATTAAGGCGAGCTCCATCCGTCGCGACAAAGCAAACAAAATTAAGGCAATCCCGAATCCTATGCTAGAAACGATAAGAATTTTACCATGATTGTTCTTAACGTTTAACCAAGATAGGCTGGCTGATGCAGTAAGTGCTCCCGCGCCCGACACTCCAAGTAAAATGCCGAGTCCATCTGGACCAACGTTCAATAATTCCTTGCTGAAAATTGGCATCATACTGGTATATGGAAATCCCAAAAGCATCGGCACAATCGCCAGCACCAAAAGCGATTTGACAACCGAATTGAAATGTATGAAGTTTATCGCTTCCATAATACCCGCATTCTCATGACGCTTTTGTTCGGGTAACGTCTCCATTGGCCTAACCCAAACTAGTGAACCTATAACCGCTATACTTGTTAAGGCTGATATCTGAAAAATGCTTACAGGCTCAAGGATAGTTAATAGAAAGCCAGCCAAAGCCGGGCCAACAATCCCCGACAGATTGGCGATTGTTGCATTCAAAGCGATTGCACTAGAGAGGGCTACTGGAGGGACAAGACTCGGAATAAAAGCATTACGAACAGTTAAACCCATTGTACTGAATACTGAGCGCAAAGTGACAATCAACGCAAATAACCAAAAAGGGCCACTGTACATGAGCAATAGTACCAAAGTAATGGTGAAGAACATATATCCCGTTTCTAAACCAAGTAAAAGTTTTCTCTTATTATAACGATCAGCCAAAGCCCCTGCTGGAACACTCATTGAAAAGACAGGAAGAAGACGGCAAGCACTGATGAGTCCAAGATATAATGCAGATCCCGTCAATTGCAGGACCGCCCAATTCAGAGCCACAAGGTCCATCCAATCCCCACCTCGGGTAATTAAACTGCCTATTGTATACACCCGAAAATTGCTATAGCAAAGTGCAAATGATTTAAGTTCTTTTCTTTGTGTCATCCATTTAATCATTTTTCTTTCATCCTAAAAAGTGAGTCTCTTCGTAAGTTCTTCAAATTTCAATTCTACCCTATCAAGTTTTCTGTTGGATTCTTAGCAGCAAACGAGAAATCCGCTCTTCCTCTTCCAACTCCGGACAACCAGTACATAATCCTTTATCGGGTTCTAAATACTTCTCACAGCATACGGGTTTGATGCGAATGGTTTCATGCTTTTCTCCCTGAGAAATAGTAAGGTAACGTTCCCCCTTCTCGTCGTTAGAATACCTAACTGTATACATAGGATGATCAACTCACTTCCGGTTTCTGAGTCCTACTCATCGGGATACACATTGGGGTTCCATAAATAGGGTCATTGATAATTCGACTCTCCATATTGAAAACCCTTCGAACCATCTCTTCGGTCAGAACCTCTTTCGGTTTCCCTTGCGAAAAAACAGTTTTATCATGAACCGCAACGAGATGATCGGCATAACGACAGGCTAAATTCAGGTCATGCAAAACCATGACAATGGTTCGCTGTTCCTTTTTGTTTAGATCGTATAAAATATCTAAAACCTCTATTTGGTGACTCAGATCAAGATAAGTCGTGGGCTCATCCAGCAAAATCATTTCGGTTCCTTGTGCAAGTACCATGGCGATCCACGCTCTTTGACGTTGTCCACCTGAGAGCATCTCCACTTGTTTTTCGGCAAAGTCTCGGGTATTTGTTGATTCAAGCGCTTGAATTACGGCTTGCTCATCCTGCTCAGACCACTGCCGAAGCCAGTTTTGATAGGGAAACCGTCCTTGTTTAACCAACTGAAGGACAGTTAAGCCTTCTGGGGCTACTGGAGACTGCGGCAAGATGGCAAGCTTCTTTGCCACCTCCTTCGTAGATTGAGCTAACATATCTTTTGTCTCAAGGAGGACTACCCCATCCTTTGGTTTGAGAAGTCGGGCCATAGATCTCAGCAGTGTGGATTTCCCGCAGCCATTACTCCCGATAAAAACGGTAATCTTCCCTTTCGGAATTTGAAGGTTTAACTGATTAATTATGATGTTTTCGTTATAAGCCAAGGTTAGATTGCTAGTCTCTAATGCAGTCATACGGCCGCCTCCTTATTGGTTACGATTTTTGTAGAGTAGGAAAATAAAATACGGAGCACCAATCCCCGCTGTAAAAATTCCAACGGGCAAATCAAGCGGAGAAAAGGCCGTTCTTCCGATAAGATCCGCAAGCATTACCATCAATCCCCCGACTAAGGCCGCTACTGGCAAAACTTCTCCAAAAGCTGAACCCACCAACTTCCGAGCAATGTGAGGAGCGAGCAATCCGACAAAGCCAACTGCTCCACCGATCGCCACAGCTGATCCAGCCAATGCCGTAGAAATCAAGAGTAAAATCAATCGATCCCGCTGTATTGAACTCCCTGCTCCCGTTGCGATATCTTCTCCAAGTTGCTGGATGTTAACACTTCTTCCATACACTAAAGCAACAAGTATAGCTAAAAACCATGGTAAAAGAGCCAGTACATTATTCCACGTTGTCCCGTAAACTGTGCCGGTGAGCCAGATCATCGCTTTACTTGTCAGATGGATTGGACTCATAACGATAAGCATTCTAGTCAAGGCTGAGAGAACTTCGCTAATCCCTACCCCGATCAAAACAAGCCGCATTGGGCTAACCCCCTGCTTCCAAGCGAGTATATAAATCACGGACGTCGTAACACCCGCACCGATAAATGCTGCTACAGGCAGCCATTGAATACTTATTCCTTGAAACAATGTAATAAATAAGACAGCAGCAACGGAAGCTCCTCCAGTGACCCCAAGTAAATCCGGGGAAGCCAGAGGATTTCGAATAATTCCTTGTAGGATTGCGCCCGATACCGCTAGGGATGCGCCAATAAGCAGCGTGGCGACAATTCGAGGTAAACGGAACGTAAGTATGATTAACTCGTGTTGCCCAGAACCGAGCCCTGCTAGGGTCTTCAGCACATCAACTGGGTGAATTTTCAATTCTCCTGCCCCTATACTTAGAACAAAAAAAGCGAAGGTAACGGCAAGTAATAAAAGAGTAATCCATAAGCTCCTTTTTTTCAGGAGAACAGAGATGGGGAATTTACTTCCACGAAAGGCTAAGTACATACTCATGCTCTAAGTTCTCCTTTCCGTGCAACGTAGATGAAAAAGGGTGCACCCAGAAAGGCAGTGACGACCCCAATCGGTAGTTCTCTTGGCATCGCGATAAAACGAGCGGCGATATCGGCGCCAAGCAAAAATACAGAGCCCAGTAACGCGCTGTAAAGGATCACCCATCGAAAATCACTTCCGACAAGATAACGGGCTAAGTGAGGAGTGATTAGACCGACAAACGCAATAGGGCCCGCAACACCTACTGAACTGCCAGCCAGGATAATGATGATTAACCCAGTTGCTAACTTGACAATAACAGTCCTTTGCCCAAGCCCTCGTGCTACATCTTCACCCAGTAATAGGGTATTTACCTGACCAGCAATTAGGAGTGAACCAACCCATCCCAGAAGCACAAAAGGCATTACAGCCAGAAGCATATCGATACTTCTCCCTGCGACACTTCCAGAAAGCCAGAATAACACTTCATCCAAACTCTTTTCATTGATGACCAACATCCCGTGGGTATACGAGGAGGCTAGAGCACTTAACGCAGCTCCCGCCAAAGTGAGTTTAATAGGCGTCATCCCTCCCCGACCCAATGATCCGAGTCCGTACACCGCGAGTCCACTCAGCGCGGCGCCGAGAAAAGCAATCCAAGTAAAACCCATAATTGAATTCACGGAGAAGAACGTCAAAGCAAAGACGATAAAAAGAGATGCCCCATGGTTAATTCCCATTATTCCTGTATCGGCAACCGGATTTTTAGTGAGTGCTTGAAGCAACGCCCCTGCAACTCCCAAATTCGCACCCACAACAGTGGCTACTAAAGCACGGGGTACCCGAACCTCTCGAATGGTAATATGTTCATTTGTCTCATTAAATTGGGTATATGCTTCAATGGCATGGTGCCAGTTCGTGTTAATTACGCCATAGATTACACTCAAATATATAAGGAAGACCATCACAACAAGTAGAATAAAAATGCCGCTTAGCTTCAAGGATGTATTAGTTAACCGCGCGTTCATATCAGATTTTCCTTCCCTTAAGTATGTTGTTACAGTATTTCATTTCTTCATCTCATAATAATAGAACGCAATCTTTATTGTCAATGATAATCATTTCCATCTAGATTTGCTTTGAATTTAAAACCTTAAAGAACACTCTTCTCAGGAACTATTTCTAACCATTACTCGCAAATCGCCCCACTGATACTCGCTCCACATATTTTTCCTATCTTGACAAGATGTGAATTCCTTGTTATCATTCAACGCGTAAATGACAATTATTTTCAATTAGGAGGATACAAAATGCGCCAATTGGCTTATCAAAAGAAAAGATTACTTAGTTTAATTCTTGTAATGGTTACTTTCCTGGCTCTGGCGGGATGCGGAACTTCCACAGCTTCAACAGGCACGCCAGATTCGACGAAGACCCCCGAAACTCGTGTTGTGAAACATATCATTGGAGAAACAACCGTTCCTACTTCCCCGAAAAGAATCGTCGTTCTTACCAATGAAGGGACTGAAGCCGTTCTTGCCCTCGGCGTTAAACCCGTCGGTGCGGTTAAATCTTGGAACGGAAATCCCTGGTACGAACATATCAAGAACGATATGGAAGGAGTCCAAGTCGTTGGAGAAGAAAGCCAACCGAACCTTGAGGCAATTGCTGCACTAAAACCCGATCTCATCCTTGGGAACAAAATGCGTCAAGAAAAGGTTTATACCCAGCTTTCAGCCATTGCGCCGACAGTCTTTACAGATACACTTCGTGGCGAGTGGAAGAATAACTTCAAAGTTTATGCGGATGCTTTAAACAAGTCAACCGAAGGTCAAAAAGTCATAGGAGATTTTGATAAGCGCATTGCTACTTTCAAACAGCAAGCAGGAGATAAACTCTCCACAAAAGTTTCGGTCGTTCGTTTTATGCCGGGTAAAACAAGAATCTACTATTCTCAAACCTTCTCCGGTATCATCTTGAAAGAGCTTGGCTTCGCACGGCCTCAATCCCAAACTAAAGATGCATTTGCCGACGATGTGACAAAAGAGCGCATTCCAGAAATGGACGGGGACATCCTCTTTTACTTCACCTGGGAGACCGGAAACGGAGATGCTAGTAAGGCTGAGCAAGAGTGGACCAATGACTCTCTCTGGAAAAATCTCGGTGTAGTCAAAAGCAACAAAGCCTATAAAGTGAATGATGATATCTGGAATACAGCAGGGGGCGTTATTGCAGCCAACCTTCTATTGGATGATTTGGATAAGTTTTTCTTAACAAAATAGTAATAAAGACCGGAACTAAGCATTTTGATATGCTTTGTTCCGGTCTTTTGAATTCTTCCCAAGTGTATTGATACCCCGCTGATTTGCCCCCTAATGTGCATCCACGACTTACTTCGGCAAATTCGCACAAATATATACCCTAGCCAGCCTTAGGAAGTAATCGCCTTGGTAAACTTTGCACCATTCCCTAGCTCACTTTCCACTGCAACCTGTCCAGCGTGCATTTCGGTTATCTTCTTTACAATTGAAAGTCCCAAACCTGTTCCGGTACCTTGCCTCAAGACAAGGCATTTTGTTTGTATTTCAAAGAAAACGCTTATTAGGTACGCCTTTGCGGGCTAAGGTGAACGGTAAAATGGCAAAGATATTCAGATAATTTTAGCAATCAACTGAACGAGATTAAAATACTTTCCGCCCTCAGCTTCCATCATTTTGATGTCATCAGCGACAATGGGATGATAACCGGTCTGCCACTCTTTCCACGCCTGTCTGCAACAGGCCATTTCACGACTGTCCACTATTTCAATGCCCTCTGCCCTCTTCCACAAATCTTTCCACCAATCAAGAGAGTGCAAGGTTCTTTCCATCTCGCTATTCCAAAACGGCAGCATTTCATCGGGAACATTTTTCTCAAATTCGTATTTTAAGCCGGGAATAGCCACGGCGATATAGCCGCCCTTTTTCACAAAAGGAATGAGCGACGGGAGCATTTCCGCCGTATCACCGAAATAATGGTAAGCGTCCACGGTGAACAACAAGTCAAAATATCTATTTGCGAAAGGCAACTCTTTGGTCGCGTCTACGAAAATTGGAACGGCCTTATCATCAATTCCGATAGATTGGAAACGCTCATAGTTTTCAGTTGGCGAAATCCAAAGGTCGGCGGCGAAAACGGACGCACCAAATTTTTTCGCTAATAAAAGCGTGGAAAGGCCACACCCGCAACCGAGGTCAAGTATTCGCATATTCTCATTGATGTTTAGGTGTGACGTTAATTCCTCTGTTACTCGCAAGGCGTTTGGCCCCATCATAGTGGCTTTCAAGAGCTCAGCATTTTTATCATTAGAAATAAACTGGTTTGTAAATGTATACATGATATTCTTCCTTTCTAATTTTCGCCTTATAGAAAGAAAACAAAAAAGCACAGTATGCTACTGCGCTACAAATTACACCATTATAAAAATGGATGCTCATTCAATCTGTAAGGCAGTTTTTGACAACACAAACAAGAGCAAAACAACTGCTCATCTCATGCGCTTAACCTAAATCCTTACAGAATTACCGACATCAATACACTCCCTCTTTCTTTAACTTACTATATCATGGCACTATCATTATATCAATGCAATAAATTTGCCTTTTCGTCCAAAGACGCACAAAAAATAGATTTCACAAGCAATAATATCAATGACAATAATGCGGAAAATGAAAACTAACTAAATAAGTGTAGCATAAAAACCTTAGAATAGAAAATAACCGTGGTCTGAATTATCAGATCACGGTTATTCTCATTAAGAGATTAGGATCTTTTTGTATTTTTATGCATTGGCGATTTTCATTCTCAATCTTTTTGTAAATTATTCTCAAATGTAAAGTGAAAATTAAGTTTGTCTAAAATCGACCTTGTAACATCTATAAAATCGTTGTCCACTTTTTCATCAAAATTAATAAAGTTTGTCCAAAAAGTAAAATTTCTGACCTTATAGAAATATGTTTTATCGGAAGTGATGTACAATGGGTGATTTTAATCTTCAATTAAATAGTTAACAGCAACATTTACCTCCTTTAGATTCGTTGGGCTGATATTCACTGGAGTTTGCAATAAGTTTATCCATGCTGCTGGCCGCTCCACTCCTAATTGTCATTCCCACTTCGATTGCATCTTTAATTTCTTGTTCTGTAAGTCCTGCCTGAATAGCCTTTTTTATATTATTTTGTAAGCAGGGATGACAATTCGCCGAAACAGAAGCCCCCAATGCTATTAACATTTTCATTTTTATATCCAACATCATTGTTTTCACCTCCTCTACTTTTATAGACGAAAGTTATGATTAAAAAGATACAGCTAGATAAACAACCACGTGCCGAAAATGATCAAGCCGTGGTTGTTCTATCTTAATCTTTCCCTACGATTCCACTAGGCCCAACTTCACGAGGGAGGGCTTGGTCTTATGGTTTTATGGATAATGCAAAGTTAGGAAAGCAACTTAATAGTTATAGTTTTCAAAGGTTATCGGTGTAGTCGACTGCTGTACATTAGTCGGTTTCGTGGTGTTTTAGCAACACGACCCGTACTAATGGCTAATTGGGCTTTGTGATAAATTAGCAGCTCCTAAGACTGAGTAGATTGAAACTACACCATTTGCTGTTTCAGAAACCGTTAACGGCGTATCCAGTGTTACTTGACGACCTTTATAAAAATCCACCCATGAGTTATCGGGGTTTATCCCAAATAAGTTAGCTATCCCTTTTCCGTTTTTACCAATTGTTTTTTGTTGAACAAGGAAATACTGTTCATCTAATAACACAATTGTTCCTTTTCCCACATTGAATACGGGAAGTTCTCTTTTATTATTCATGTTAAACGCCGAAACTAATTTCTTGTAGCTACTGGCCCACATTTTATCTTCCTTGAGTCGAAAAAAAACTTTTCGCAATAAATCAGCATCCCCTAATGCTCGATGCGAATTTTTGACTTTAAGGTTTAAATAAGTCCCAGCGTCGACTAACCTGATACGCTTCTTGAAGCCATTAACTAATCGGTATTCTTCTGCCAAATCGATAAATGAAACCCAGGTGAAAGGAGTCTTTACCTTCTCTTTTTTATAGATTAAGCGCAATCGTAACCGGTCTTTATCTCCCCAGGTAAAGATTTTTCTATTTTCAATATGGGGCGGAAGCCAATCTAAGAATTCTTCGATACTTATACCGTTGTTTAATATGTTTTCAGTGATTCCCGTTAGTTCATTAAGCTTTTTACTTACAATATTAAAGTATTTAGGCTTAATAAATGTGTGTTGCTTATCCAGGATTTTACCATTTTTTCCCGTTTTGATTATGGCAACTTCAACGGGCTCAGGAAACCAACCTTCTGGTTTTATTTCATCATTACCAAAACACGTAAACTCTGCGTCAAGAAAAATTACGACATCACTGTCCTTATGTTTGCCATTTGCCTTTCTTAGGGCAATTTCTTTCACTTGACGCTGCAGCATCTTATTACACTCCTTATTCGAGAGTAGACTTATTAAACGGTCTTTAATAAGATTTCCATGTCCCCAATGTCTTTAATTCCCGGATATTAACAAGTTGTTTTCCAAGACTATAGCGTCCGCACCATAATTTCGTAGGGTCTCTTTTCATACCTTAAGTTTCGCATTTTAGTCCCCGCCAGTCTTTCATATAGCATTTGCAAAGTATTTTGGAATTTTACGATAGTGGTAATTTTGCCTCTCAGTAGGGGCTTTCCACCCAACAGAGCTAGCCGTTCTCTGCTGAGCTAACTTCCGATAATTAGCCTAATTGGAAACTCAAATTGCTAAATTTTTATTTATGATACAGTTCACCGTACCACTTCAAAGTGCGTATATTTTATAGGTGCACCTTTCTTCACAAGTCCCTATATTCTCAGACTCAAATATGACTAATCAAAGCAAGTCATCCCTAAGCATATACCCTAGCACAGACTCTTGTTTAACCAACCAATTAAGTATAGTAATTACATCACTTTTTAAATTAGCACTCCTTCTTATCTCACTCCTGTGTTGGTTAACAAATTTCCTGATGGTGATCTCTAAATACTGCACTATATCCTCTTTAATTCCAATTCCCTCGAAACCATTGCTCTTCCTAAACATATCAGCGATTATCGATATACCAAATTTGAAATGAACAGTACCAATTCCATTCACAAGTTTTAACATACTCCCCAAAACATCCGGGTGATAACTCAGCTTCTCAGCGATTTCTTTATAATAAAGCATATCCATTTTATTAAGACTATGCCATTCAACAGCAGCACTATTCCATCCATTTTCACTAAGCATCAATGTTCTGATTATCTTGCTATTTCGTCTTGAGAGATACTTTGTATCTACAGTACATGCATCCATTTCAGCAATTAACATTTGCTTCAATTCCTTCATCCACCACCAAAATATCTCTCTTTCTTGTAAATAGTCCTCAACAATGATCATTTCTCGAGCAATATCACAGGTTACATCGCTATCAACCATATTCTCGCCTATAAGTGCAAATAGTTTCTTTCTATCGTCTTCATCACTTTTTAGCATCAACTCACAATAACTTTTTATAAATCCATCTGTACTATAGATCCTATTATCATTCTTTTCAGCCTCATAATAGTAGCGTAGCACATCCTGGGATAAAGCATGTTTCATTTCAGTTAAATCATCTTCTTGAATTATCGACATAATCTGAAACATTTTCGCTTTAATATCTGGTTGAATAATCTCAAGGTCAATGTCATTTACTTCTGATTCAGTTATTGCACTAGTAACCTCACTATAACAGTCTGTTGAAAAGTCATGGATTAACTTATCTGCAGATATTGGCTTATACTCTTCTCTAGCCATCATCCTACATCTATCAAGATAATCATTATAAAGAACCGACACTGCTGCATATTTTGACATTAATCCTTTAACAAACTCAACATAACCATGGTCAACTATTCGTTTTAGTGCATTTATCGCATAAACGGAAAAATGATTGACTGCATCAATCGGATACTCATCAAGTAATGCTAAAACAATAAACCTTTCTACCTCTTTTACAGATTCTATATCTCTAGATGCCAGTAAAGGCAAAGAAGCATATGCATAGCATACACCATTAAAAGCATTATACTCAAAACCATCTTGATAAGGCGACAATAATCCCTCAATAATCATTTTTTCACAAAGTTCAATCTGATAGTCGTTTAATTCTGAATAGTAATCACGATACATTGCAGCAGGTACCATATACTTTAATTCTCTACCAATAAGACTCAATGATTCATCATTTTCCTGTAAATCATTGAGATACTGATCAAACTCATCAAAAACTTTAGATATATCATTCTCATACAACATATTATGCTCGAATGTATTCTTCTCTTCAAACTTTTCTCTGCACCATCCATGTAGTCCGAGGAACCTGACCTTCTTATTATTCTCCTCTAAGATTGCTAATCTAGTTGATTCAACGTCATCATCAAATACTGGCGTATATACCTGATAATCTTGTTCTTCAACTGTTGCCTCTTGAACATCCATTTTTCTTATGTCCATTCGACCAAGACTCATTCTCCAGTTAATTGACTCTTGTATATCATCCTGTCCAAGCTCTTCGTAATGCCTGTCTAAAATTGCGTACAGCTCTTTAAGTCTAGCTTTACTTTCATTATCACTTTTCCGAGAGTAATAGATTGCATATCTTGTAAACAGTTCTTCTAATGATACTTTACGATGTTCCAGTTTGCTTGATTCCTGTCTTTCTTTAATGTAAAAACGATGTGCCGGAGTTCCACCAATCATTAAACTTCGCTCCAAACTAAGCCTATTCCTATCAAAGATAAAATATAACTCATGGCTAAAAAAACGTAGTGCAACTTCAAACATCTGATCAGGGTAAGCACAAACCATACTTGCAACAAGACCTAAAAGGATCGCTGAGTTTGTATTGTCAATGATGTACATCATACGTGGTGCCAGAATTTCGCCACCTATGGCATCACCAATTCTGAGAAGTTCTTTTTCTAATGCCATATAAACCGATTCCAAAACATCTGGATTAGTCTGACTTCCTCGATAAACACACCAAAGTCTATTTGAAACCTGTATTTCTGCAATTGTTCCATCACTTCTCTCAATAGGCACAGTCCACACTTCATTTTTGGAAAGACTCGATTCCAGGTAATGCTTTGTTGTATAATTGGCAAACCAAATACAAAAATTCAATCCTTTATTGGGATCTGCCTGAAGAATATGGCGCACCGGAGTCTTATACGGGCTTGATGGATAGAAATTATGATAACATTCATTTAATCCATAATAAGGCTCCAAGCTACTACTATGACCATATAGCCTCGAATACTTATCTTCATTACTTTCCGTCCAATAAAGCTTCATGATCTGTATTAATTCTTCTGTTAATACTCCTGCAACATAATTACCGCTCATATCTTCTATGATAAAATCACATAGATCATTATAAGGATCCCTATTATGATTCCATTTATTATCAATAACTTTATCCAAAACCACTTTAAGCTCAGCTTTAATCTCCTTCGAACTCATGACAATAATTCTTAATATCTTCTTTTCAAAGTCTTTATTACTATGAAACACTCGCTTATCCTGAAGCCATTCATAATATTGTAAAGCTAATACACCTGCATACTTCGCAGTAATACCTACAATATTATGGAAAACCCATTCATGAAGAACCTTAATAACAAATCCAATATTCTCAATTTCAATTGATGATATGTTATCGTACACAAATTTTATAAACGATTTCCAACCCTCTCCAGTTGGTGCCGTTATTGGGTGCAATGGTTCATTCGCTTTTTTTGCAAGAGCTTTTGAATACTCCATATCAACAACCTTACATGATGTAACCAATAATGCAGCAATTCTTCTTAGAAGGAACAACTCCTTATCTATGAGCCGATCTTTGACGCTACTAAAGAATATTTCCGACTGACTTGACATCAATATTGATATCAATATTTCATCTTTCCAGAACGGTTCAATCTCCATATTACCACACACAACATCAACCATGGCTACAATTACATCCTTATTATATTCAAGCATATCTCCTAACCAATTTCGAAACGCCCTGCGTAAAGGCAGACTGGTTCCAATTCGATTTAAGAAATCTTCAATGTTCGTTGAAGCTCTATAGAGAATTCCTACATGCTTTTCGAGCGCCCACTCCTCATAGATATCATGAGCTATAAAATAACCGGACTCGTCCTGGCCAAGTATTCCTTCATCTACAAAAATAGGGGCATACTGGTTCTCAGATTCATTGTAAAAAGACAACTGTGCCGCCTTTTCCGCAGCAAAATTTATAAAGAACCGTTCTCTTTCACCTTTGCCCTTTTTAATTTGCTTGATCCATAATTCTTTTTTAAATCCTAAATAGTTAAGTTCTTCATTCTCTCCACAATTTGTTAAGAATTCATTCAAATAAAAGGGAATACGGATTAATTCTTGCAATCTACTCGAAGTTGGTATCTTGAAATTATGGCTCTTTGCCAATGATTCAAGTTCTTCACTTTGAATACTATCTATCTCTATTCTTAACGGTGCTATATTAAATATATCGTTGACCATATAGCTAAGTGGTTCGACAAAGTGATTCCTAACCGTATAAACTATTGTCCAACCATTTTCAATCAGTTTAGTCACAAAATTTACGTAAACCTCATCATTTTCCAATTCATGCAGTTTTTCTGCCGAATCAATCACGAAGTACTTTTTATTAACCAACTTGTGATATTCAATAAATGATTCAGTGTCCAACGTCTCTAATCTGTTTTTTGATCTTCCCAATAACTCGTGGGCTTTAATCAAATACAATACACCATTGTTAACTGATATTTCATCATAAAAGTGTTTTACTACTGCAGTCTTACCATTTCCACCCATCCCCATCAAGAAAATCATTGATGATTCACTAACGATTAGCTTCTGCAACTCTTCTTCTCGATTAATTTCTAAATCATGGTCATTGTACGTAATCTTAGTACTGATTTTAGACAAAGCATTCTCTGTATGCGACTTTAACTCTTGGACTACGTCAATTATACTATTCTCTGACGTAAAGAAGAACTTTGATATTTCTTCACATTCAAGCACAACAAACTCTGATTCAAAGTAACTCTGAACCATCCATTCAATTTCTATACCATTTTCTTTCGCACTTTCTTCCACCGCTATCTTAGATGCCGGTTCTTGACCTTTATTTTGTCCCCATTCAGAATTTGTGTAAATCTGGATTTTCTTTATACTAGGATAGTATTTAACAGCCTTCTCTACCATCTCTAAAAGATCATCCTTATGTTCACTCAGTGATCCTTCATAAAATTTCGCTTGCCATCCTACTAAAATACCATCCGCTTCAACTAAATCCGTCTCTATAGCAGCTTAATTCTTATAACGATGTATAAACCTGTAACCATGCTGTTTGCAAAAAAGTAAATAGCAAAACCACTCAAAGTACTTTTGCGGATTACTTGAAAATTTACTATTGAAAACATTCCAATCAGGTATAATCATTATTACTCACCTTTCGAATTGATTTATCTAATAAATTAATCAGAGTCTCTCAAATATCTCCCTTTACTATAGGATCATATGAAAACAACCTACAAAAGTGAGCGATTCTTCAAAATATGTCACTGCACAAAAAAAACGCACTTACGTGTGATACGGTTCACCTTATCATATTCAATACTTCATTATCCCATCCCGACTTCCCATTATAGACAATTTACGCGGCTACAATGGATAACGAGTAGTCGCTGCCTTTTATACATTATCATAGATAATTACCATTACCCGACTAATTAAACAGATATTCTTCCTGCATTTCTCCCGATTGCACGGTAATAATTTGCTTCTTCTTCATCAACATAAAATCGCGTAATCCATTCTTTTTCTTTGAAGACTGTTAAAATTTGCTCGTTAGTCCTATTGACTTCAAACTTTGGACGTTTCCGATTAAACAAACCTAAATAATCATTCATTTTTAAGGCGTGAAGACACTCTTTTACTTGCACTTTATTCAAATCGGGCAGGACTAGTACAAACAATTCTGTTTTGACGCCACTATCGAACTCATCCGATGCAAATAGTTCTAAAAGCAGGTCAAAGGGTAATGAATACCGCTTATTTATGATTTCTGCAATATGCTTAATTGAGATACTTTTTATTACCGATTTAACTTCATCACTTTCCTCCGAATAACAACTGAGAATAAAGGGAATATCGTTCTCATCTAAATTATTATTGAGAATGTGTATGATAACAGCATCTGAATAGCTTTTATGTTGTAATGATATTTTGTCTGTGGTAAATCTGAGTAGCTTAACCTTGTATTCATCATCAACTTTTTCTGCTAAAACTGAAACCATTTCGTTTAAAATAAAGTTATCTTTATTAATAACGTTTTTAGTGTAGTCATCTATGTTATGAATAATAAACGGAATCAATTGATCCGGATAATGTTCTCTCATAAAGCCAAGAACTGAATCTTGCATACGGATAATATTTAGCTTTAAAAGAATTAGAATTTTGTTGCCTGAAATGCCAGTCTGGGAGAACTCTTTATAATACATTTTCAAAGCTTTCAAAAAAGCCTCATATCTTTCGTTGGTCAGTTCATTACAAGCAACAATAGCATTAAAGAAATCTGAAGTGGAATTTTGATCGAAATCATGATCAAATTTCAATACATCGTTAAAATTATTAATAAACTGAATTAATAATGAATCAAGTCTATTTCCACTAGAAAAGAAATAGTTTAATATATTGTTCTCAGTGTAAGTAACCCGCTTTTGTTGTAGCAACAAACTCCATAAATCTTTATCTTCAACCTTATCAATTTGTTCAATTACTGTTTGCAGGTAGTTTATGTACTCTTTCTTATAATCTCCAGTAACCATAGGATCGTTGAGTAGTTCCAATACCGCTAGTTCCTCATCGGTTATACATTCGCCGCAGTTTTCGAGCATAATGCCCACGTATTCATCAATATTTTCGATAATATATAGTAGCAATGGCTCTTCAGGTTTAGACGAAACCAAAGTATAATTTTTGTTATAAAAGTCACTGCTAGGAGTTAATCCATAAACAACTTCCAATATCAAAGAAATTAAGTTAAAAGTCATATGATAAAGATTATTTTCATATACTGCCAAAAAAAGTTCCTTGTTCGATGCACTGTAATCAATCCGGGCAAATTTAACTTCAATTATGGAAAACCCGCGAATTAGTTTATCAATATTTGGTGTAGCAATATCCAGGAAAGTTGGACTTTCGGATATAAAAATTGATAAGCAATCATTTACGTTAAGCGCTTCAATATCTGCCTCAGGCGAGTAGTATAATGTATCGATAGCATACTTTCTTTTTTGTGCATTGCTAAAACCACTCTCATCTAGGATACATTGGAATATCCCTGGCCATATATTATTGATAGATTCAACAAACAAATCTGTTTTATTATGGGTTGCTAAAAATTCACCGATGAATTTATAGTTTTTGGTTTTCATTAGTTGCTGGAGAAACCTGTTCAGATATATTTGGGTGGTTGATTTCGTTTCTAAGAGATAACTTAGTAAATGAAAGTTAAGAATTTCTACACAATCAAAATCAACAAGACGTAAACTAGAAAGAACCAATTCCGGATTTTTTAGCTGATAAGTATAATCCTTTGGTACCTGATCTGCAACACTACGTAAAAAAATCTTATCTATCCGGGTTAGGCTGTGTTCGTAAAAATATGTCATGTAATCCGGGTATGTTTCATCTATATGTCCATTTCTAATTAAGTATTTTATAAGAGGAAAATAAGGGCTTGCTTTAATTTCCTCAAACTTATTTTCTTCGCCGATTTCATTGGTATATGTCACACTAAAAACCTT
Source organism: Desulfitobacterium elongatum (assembly GCF_055378975.1). Lineage (NCBI taxonomy): Bacteria > Bacillati > Bacillota > Clostridia > Eubacteriales > Desulfitobacteriaceae > Desulfitobacterium > Desulfitobacterium elongatum. The sequence goes on from NZ_AP038772.1 coordinate 4,339,863, forward strand.
ATCAATATTCTCTTTTGTAATAATTTCTCTTAAACGGCCATTTTGAATAGCTATTTTATTCATTTGCAATTCTTGAATTTCAGCTTTTATCTTCTCAATACTATCATCAGATCGTCTTTCTATAGCTGCTTTCCGCTTTATATAATCGTCGTTTTGGTTTAATTGATCGAATTCAGAAGTTAAATTGATTTGTCGGTTTCCTTGGTTATAAACATGATGTAGCACACTGGTAGGGTTGTTTTTGATTGCCTTAATAAAAAGAGTATGAGAGTCATACTCATACTCTCTTTTGCCCCCAACAGTAAGTTGATTATAATTGCCTAACTTAATGAAAGCTGCGTCTAATTCGTCAATATTGTTGAGCACTTCATCTTGGGTAGATTTGATATCATCTTCAAGATTGCGAATCGTATTATCAATGCTTTGAATTGACTGTTTTACAAAATTAGGTTTGCTTTCAAAAAGAGTATGAACAAACCCCATACCAAGTTGCAAGTCGCTAAAATCTCTAGGAAAGATATTTTTATATGCAGTTATTGCAAGGAGCTTATTACAGTTCAACTCCGTTGATTGTATTTGATTGTGATAAATAATAAACTCATTGTAGATATTTTTTAATATCCGCATATCATCAATGTATAATGATAACCCTTGCAAAAAATTTCCATCAAGTGAATTAAAAATGCCGCTCTGCTTGAAATGCTCAATAAACTGGTCATAGGAGTTGGAACCATCCATTATTGGAACAATTGGTATGATAAAATCAAAGAACTTTGTCCGATCTTTTGAAACAAAAATGTCATCCCGCAGTAGGTAAAAGAAACGGATTTTCTTTTCTTTTTCTTTAATTCTATTGTTTAAAAGAGTGTTAATTTCCCTTAACTTCTCGAAAATTTGATTATCGTTATATCTATCCATATCTTCGAAAACAATCGCGTTCGCATTAGAATTTTCAAAAAGGTATAATACTTCATTTAGATATTTATCGAAGTATGAATCATCACTTTCTTTAAATATCTCAATCTCATTGCCCTGCAAATTGACTTTTCTAAAGATATTTTTGTTTTTTTGGGTTGTTATTAGAGAGTATAACGCCATCCCCAATATGGTAGCACAAAGCAACCCACCCAATAGCAGAAAGGCGCTATTGGTTGTCCAAAACAATACGTTCCGGAGCCATTCGACTCTTAATTTCCAAACAAAGTTACACCAACTGTTAAAGAGCCCCATGTAAGCTATTAAAATGAAGAAAGAAGTAATTTTTACGGTATCTAAAATAGTCTTTTCGGCAGCCACTTTTTGCTTTACTTTAAAGTTAGTCCCCGGAATATTATCTGGGTCTATCTGATGGATAAGCTGATTGAGAATCTTGCCCTCTAAAACAGCTTTATTGTTTTCAGCAGAATTGACATTGCCCTCTGAAATGGCTTTATTGCTTGCAGTAGAATTAACTTGAGCTGATTTAAAATGTGCTAGAGAAATATGTAACCAACTGATATCAGGATGCTTGCTTTTGTAAGTTTCAATCATGCTGCTCTTACCAGCGCTATAAGGGCCGGATATAGCAACATTTTTGATATCATCGTTATTATTATCAAACACGAAGTCTAATGCTTCTTCATATATTTTTAGATCAGCATTTTTAATCGGAGTTAATTTATGGAATTTGTAGTTTTTCTCACTCACCGTGATACCTTCTTATCAACTTCATTATTGTCTTGTTTAAGGATACATTATCGAATTCAGCAACTTTACCAATTATAATAATTTCAACACAATCCAATAGATTCCTCTTTTTTGTGCAAGAGATATAGAATATGAATAAGAATGAAAGTACTCCTGCCTCTAATTTACTTTACTCTTTTGATGTCTTCTCTTATCGTACAATTCTGACCATTGTAAAGTTCCGTAGCATTAACTAATTGGACTTGCTATAGATTATTGGTAGTTTTTCTAATGGGTGTTTTATGTTTCTCTATTTTCTGTTATGCAAACTAAAGCCTTTAAATATTCAAAATGAAATAATCACTTCCCATGCGGGTTCCCAGCATTCGTACCAACCTAGTAACGTAGACAAACACCCTCTTGATTAATCAAAAAGTGGGGGTTGTCCATAATAAACAGTTTTCAATAATTAAATCCTAGTGATAATCAGATTTTGACTTTCCTGATACAGCAATTTCTTTTTTAGTCAATCCACATAAACTTACAGCGGTAAATTTAACCGCTCCAGAACTATCTCCGCCCAATCGAAGGGGGTCCAGTCATCTAAATGTTTTACTCTATATATCTTGGCCTCATCATGATTTTCAATGCTCTGGACCTTCCAATTCCCACGATTTTTAATCAGAGCATTTAGTAGACTGTAAACAATCAAATTTAGTTTCTCTTTATCAAAGCGAAGCCCTGAGCGCGCTTGAATTATCAATGTAGCCAGATATATTTTCGATAACCTTTCAATTTCTAGTAAGTAGTAACTCCTTCGATCAAACTCTATTTCCACGATTGCATATCTCCGGGGGGTACCATCTTCTTTATACGCAAAAGACTGAGTACCCGGCATAGATGAAACCTCTGGAGAGAATATAGTTAACCTATTTTCTCTCTGTCCGAGAATATTAACCATTTCTCTAAACTGTTTTAAGCCATCTTCATACGTTCTATTGGAAATCTTACTACCGATTATCTCGATAGGAGAAACATCTGAATTGCCCAAAAAGGTTGACTCTGTGCTTGAAAACAAGGTTTTTCTTTGTTCAAACTCGCGGTTTAAGTTTTCCTGATGGGCTTTTATTTCCATTTCCCTTTTTTCTTTTTTGCTCAATTGCCTATGCTTATGGGATTTTTGTTCTTTAGAGGATGGAAATTTCACTTGCTTATGTTCCTTTTCCAAACTGGTCTTTTTATTAAAACGCATCATTGTAGGTTTTACTTTAACAATTGAAATATTCACTTTTCCCGTAGGGCTTTCTTTAACTATGAGTTTTTGAGTATTTTCACTCAATGATCTTTTCCTTCGCATCTTTCGTTTCAAGTTTGATTGATTGGAATATACAGATTTTCTTTTAAGAAAGTTTAATGAGAGTAAGTTACCTTTGAATAAGGCGGAACTAGATTACTAACCCATTAAATCGAAAATCAAAAGATTATGATCCTTCGATAAAACACGCACTTCCCAGGTGCTGGGGCCTTTCATCGGAGGGATCATCTGTATTTTCTTAGCGCTCCCTAGTTCTTTTTTAGGCAAAATTTCAGGAAAGAGAAGTAAGGGTGGCTCAATGTCACCCTTTGGTAAAATATCATAAAGAATAGCGTGCCAGATTTTATTCGCTAACTTATCGAATTTTACCCAAATAAGGTGTTGGACAAAATCGTTGTTAATTAGCTTTCTGGGTATTCTATGATCCAATTTTAAGGTAATCCTTTCTCCAAAGGATTTTGAATAGGGGATTAAAAAGTCCAGGCCATTTTGCTCAAGTAACGCCTTTGCAAGCGTTGAATTACTTGCATAGAAAGCCCTTACAAGCTCAATACATGGTACAAATATGGTCATTCCTTGTGTTTCAAACCTCCAAATCTTTTCTCCTCTAATATGATCTTTGAATTAAAAAGATTTGGGGCTCAGAGCGCTGAGTTCGTCCAATATCATATGCATATTTAAATTCAATATTGATGCCGCCTCCCTGTAAGAATATCCCTCAATCTTACTCAGGCAGCTCATGTTTTAAAAAAGAAGCTGTTATAGAAGATTGTGAAGATAACATTTCCTCTGGAGTCCCTGAAAAAAGCGAATTGCCTCCTTTTTGTCCTCCGCCAGGGCCTAGTTCGATCACATAATCTGCCGCCTTGAGAACATCCAAATTATGCTCAACAAGAAATATCGTATTTCCCTGCTCCACCATTGAATGAAACATTGAGATCATTTTTTGGATATCATCCGGATGCAATCCATCCGTGGGCTCGTCCAAAATAAAAATCTTTCCTCGGCTTGACAGATACGAGGCTAGCTTAACTCTCTGCAATTCTCCTCCAGAAAGGGTTGACAACGCCTGATTCAGATGTAAATAACCAAGCTCAACCTGTACGAGTGGACGCAGTTTCACAGCAATTTGGGTATCGGCAAAAAAGCTGATCGCTTTTTCTACGGTCAAATCCATTATTTCTGCGATATTTAAGCCGTTCACTGAATATTGCAATGCTTCTTTCGAATAACGCAACCCTCCACAAGCCTCACAGGTAGTTTCGATAGCGTCCATAAAGGCCATATCTGAAATAATAACTCCTTTGCCGCAACAGACAGGACATCCGCCTTTGCCATTAAAGCTGAACATTTCGCTCCCGGCGTTTGTTTCTTTTGTAAATACTCTTCGAATATCATTCGCAATGTTAAGATAAGTAGCAGGGGTGGAACGAAGACTTGTGCCAATGCTCCGCTGATTGATGTAAATGATTTCTTCCGGATAAATCTTGCAGAAGTATTCCATCAGTGAGCTTTTCCCTGAGCCGGCAACCCCAGCTATAACGGTGAGTATACCTAGAGGAAGCTGCACCGATAGATTATTGAGATTGTGGTATTTCGCTTGCTCAATGGGAAACCATGTTGTTGCATTGCGTAATTCTTTCTTGAGCGGCAATTTCTCTTTCATCATTCTTCCCGTCAGTGTATCCGATTGAAGCAATTCCTTATAACTTCCTTCAAATAAAATGTCCCCTCCGTCAGCTCCCGAGCCGGGACCCATATCCACAATATGATCAGCGACTTTTATCATTTCTTTATGATGCTCTACGAGAAGAACCGTGTTGCCGCTCTCCTTCAGATTTTGTATGGACTCTTTCAGCAAGCGAATGTCGTGGCTATGCAGCCCTACACTAGGTTCATCCAAAATATAAAGCATATCAGATAATACCGAGTTAATATATTTGGCGATTTTACAACGCTGTACTTCGCCACCTGAAAGTGTATTCATTCCTCGGTTGAGAGATATATAATCAAGTCCTATTTGCTGTAAGGCCGACAGTCTTTTGACAAGCTCCTGCTTAATGTCTCCCGCGATCGGATCCTTGATTGATTGAAGCCAGAAAATGATGTCAGGAATGGCCATATTCGTGACATCTGCAATATTTTTTTCGCCAATACGGCAAGAGAGAACCTTTGCATTCAGCCGGGCGCCATTGCACTGGGGACATAATTCGGTCGTAGTCATGGATTCCAGCCACTTTTTATGGCGCTTTCCTTCATCTGAATTAATCACACTACGATACATTCGTGTCATGAGTCCTTCGTATTTTGCGGTTTTAGGCCAGTTTGCCGGAGGGTTTTTGAGCCTGATCTGCGGAGAGTAAAGAAACATTTCCAATTCCTTCGGCGAATAGTCTTTGATTTTTTTATCCAAATCAAACAGTCCGCTGCAGGCATATTCGATCCAGCGCCATCCGCCCGGTTTAAAGGCAATATAGTTAATGGCACCCTCTTCATTTAATGACTTATTGAAATCGACCAGCTTGTATACATCAAGATCGACTACCTCACCCAAGCCATTGCAGCGTGGACAACTTCCCATCGGATGATTAAAGGAAAAAGAATCGGAATATCCCACAAAAGGCTGGCCAATCCGTGAGAATAACAAGCGCAGCAAAGAATACGTATCGGTATACGTCCCAACAGTCGAGCGGGAATTAGGAGCCGGTTTTTTCTGATCAATGACAATAGCTACGGGAAGATTTTCAATTCTATTTACATGAGGACGTCCATATTTCGGTAAATACCGCTGAGCGAAACTGGGTAAGGTTTCATTTAGCTCCCGCCGGGAGCTGGCTGCTATCGTATCCATACACAAAGATGATTTTCCTGAACCAGACAAACCAGTAAAGATTGTAATTTGTTTTTTGGGGATGCGAAGAGAAACATTTTTTAAATTATTCTCACAAGCGCCATAAATATTAATGGTCTCATGGTCAGTCATGAACATTCGTATTATCCTCCTTGCCAGCTTTAATGTACTGTATTATTAAAGCTTCTTTGTCCCCAATGTGAATAGAATCCGTATGAGTTTTCCACATAATGCTATTAGTGATTGCTTTTTCTTTAAGGGGTTATTTTCCCTTGTGGTTAGATAACGGTGTATTGCTTAAACTCAGGGTTTTTAGCAACTAAGGGTAACACACACTTAAATAGTAGGGCCCTCAGTTGAGGTCGACCTCGTTTAACTATGGTTGTTTTCCCTTTGTGTTTACCTGAACTGTTCTCTTTAAGATTCAATCCCGCCAGCTTAATAATCTGTTGAGGATGCTCATAACCATTTATATCCCCAACTTCAGCTAAAAGGCCTGCTACAGTTACCCAGCCTACGCCAGGTATGGTCATCATTTTCTCTGAACTAGGGATTCCACTGAGTAATTGCTCAACGTAAAGCATGAGTTCTTCCATCTGCCTCTTAAAGAGTTCATATTGCTCAAGAAGCTGTCTTAGCTCATATCGGGCAGATGTGATGCCTGATGTTAAACCAATTAAGACGCTTGCCTGCTCAACAAGCAGCTTAGCCCGTTTCATCCCTACTGCCCGTTGAACCTTTTCCTTCCCACTCAACCACAATCTCTTCGGGCTTTAACTTGAGAATATCTTGCGGTAATGGAAATCGCTTTAACGTCACAAGAGATGCTTTACCTTCCCAATTTTTGAATACGTGTAGGTACTCTGGGAAAAACCGATCCAGCCAATTGATGACTCGGCCTTTTACTCGGTTCAACTCTTTGTTTAACCGTTCCCGTTGAACCATTGCGACTCGTAATTCGGCATAGACTCCTGTTAGTAAATTAGGTTCTGTATACCTTCCATCTTTGACAAGTTGAGCAATGACACGGGCATCCTTAATGTCATTTTTAGTGGGTGAGTTGTCATCAAGTTCTTTACTTTTCTTTACATGATAGGGGTTAACTAAAACGACTTTGATTCCACTTTGGTGAAGAAACTGAGCTGTTGCTAACCAATAATGGGCCGTAGGCTCTAATCCCAAGATGACATCCTCTTTATCATGTTTTGCTTGTAAGTCCCTAATCCAGTTTACGAGTTGGGTAAAACCACTATCGTTGTTGTGAAAGATAAGCCGTTTACCAAGCCCAATCCCTCTGAAATCCTGAGCTCTGGCTACATGCTTTTCTTTTGCGATATCTGCACCAATGATAAGAGTTGTTTCTGAGACTTGCTTAATTCGCTGTTTTTGCTTATTATTCATTTGAGAGTACCTCCTGTACGGAAAATTAAGGGTCGACTTGTTCGGACGACACCTCGTAATAGTACAGGGTGGTACTTCTTTTTTCAAAGGCCGTTTTAATTGATTACTGGAATGCTCCTTATTAGTTTAATAACAAAATAATCATATTATTTATTATTATTGAACCAAATAAATTAATGCCAACCATTTTCAGCAAGACCACGGGGTATCCCCCCCGGCTCCTAGCTCCTAGAATTTGATCAGATTGAACGTGCCACTTCGTATGCATCCCAAACAGCATTCTTGACATTAAATGGATTATGACTATCGCCGATGTTATAAGTCTCGACTTCTCCCAAAAGGGATTGATACAAATCATTCACCGGTGTAAACCCTATAGCGATGATGACACTGTCCGAATTCCGTTTTTCAAGACGTCCGTGCTTATCGGCAATTTCAGCTCCTTCGTCCGTAACCGCTGTGAGCATATAACCGGTCTTAACTTCAATACCCTTTTCTTTGATGATGTCGGAGAGCAGCAACTTATTCATCAACGGTACCGGTTTATCGTGAGCCAAAATTTCGTCTTTTATTTCGACTACAGTTACATTTTTGCCCATTTCATTTAAATAGAGCGCCAACTCGCAGCCAACCAAGCCTCCACCGATAATAATGACATTTTCTCCAACATCGGCTTTACCCAGAAAAGCATCAATACAATTTACTGCTTTCGGATTATTGATTCCAGGGATATATTCAGGCATCAAAGGCTTTGATCCAGTGGCCACGATGACCACATCTGCTCCAAAATTTTTGACGTACTCTTGATCCGCTTTGGTATTTAAGCTGACCTGTACACCTAAATCAGCCAATTCTCCGATATACCATTGGATCAAGCGTTTCTCATCCTCTTTAAACTTAGGAACCCCCCCTGAAATCAAAAGCCCACCCAGTCGGTCAGTTTTTTCAATTAATGTGACATTATGGCCTCTGGTTTGAGCTACCCGGGCAGCCTCCATACCAGCCACTCCGCCTCCAACTACGAGTACCTTTTTGGGCTTAAGCGCCGGCGCCAGAGAATACGTAGTTTCGCGCATTACCTGCGGGTTAACAGCGCAGCTATAGCGTTGACCACTGAGGATACGGTGCAGACAGCCAACGTTACAAGACAAGCAAGGCCTGATTTTTTCGTCTTGGCCAAGCATTGCCTTGATGACAAGATCAGGATCCGCTAAAAGGCCTCGCGCAATAACTACTCCGTCAGCCTGTCCGGCAGCTAAGCCTTTTTCAATGATATTGGGATCATCTAATCTTCCGGTTGCGAACACTGGAATGCTTACCGCATTTTTCAACAATTCGGTATATTTGAAGTTAAGCCCCTTCTCAAGATATAGAGGCTGATAGATGTGGTACATTGAGTCAAATACACCTACGTCGATAAGCAGCGCATCGAAACCGATCTTCTCTAAGTACTTACCTAATTCGATGGATTCATCAACCGTTCGACCTACTTCATCATCTCCGTGAAGAGACGGCCGGTTCCAGCCCTTAAGATATCCCTTCATGGACATACGGACGACAACAGGGAAGTCCTTTCCGCAGGCACCCTTGATCCTATCCAAAAGTTCTTTCGTAAATCTCAGCCTGTTTTCAAAGGATCCACCGTATTCATCGGTACGCTTATTGAAAAACGGAGTTGCAAACTCGTCCATCAGGCATCCTTCATGCAGTGCGGACAAATCTACCCCGTCAAATCCGGCTGACTTGGCGATTACCGCTGCTGATGAAACAAGTTCTATCTTACGTTTTATTTCATCCTTCGTAACGGCATGAGCACGTTGTGTAGGGGTAAAGTATATAGGGTTCTCGGAACAGCTGTTGTTATGGAGCGCCCTACCGAATCCTGCGGTTAGTTGGATAAATATTTTGCCGCCATAATTATGAACCCTTTCTGTCATTTCCGTACATCGTTCAACAAATGCCTTGGGATTATGGTTTGGATTCACATAGCCACTGATACCGCCATTCGGGAACATATCCACTTCGAAGTCAGGTTCAGTAATTCCAGTTAAGATTAATCCCACTCCACCTTTTGCCCTTCTGGCATAAAAATCTTCTGCTGCCTTTGAAAATTCACAATCAGGAGCTGCCTGACCGTGACCCATAGCTCCCATGATCACACGGTTTTTGACTTCACAATTACCAATCTTTACCGGACGAAACATATGGGGAAATTTCATGTTTTCACTCCTTTTTTTGTTAGTTGCAGATGTCGTTCTCACCCGACATCTGCAACTAAAGTAACTATTTCATACCGAATTATCTCAACCGCCCCACGACTATAGGCTCGTGGATATTATCGTTTTTCGCGCGGGTTCCAGCGTTGATCCGCTTTCAACTCATCACGACCGCCCGGTTCCAAAGCACTCTCAAAGTCAAACTCCACAACCCCAGCCAATTCGCCATCTTTGAAATAAGGAACATGCACTACTTTTACCAACCCGCCGGGAATGTTTTCATCCGGCATCATGAAGAAACTCAGCGCCTTCTTCTTACTTCTGAAATCCTCCATAAGCTTTTTAATATTTTTTAACTGTTCAGGAACATGACATACGTTCAAACCATTGCCAACAAGATTTTCCTTGTTGAAAAGCAGCTTGAAGAAAGAAGCGGCTCTCTTATTATGGTAAACAATTTTCATATCGGGATTGCAGGCAACCATGGCTACTTCAAGATTATCAAATAATTCATTGATATCCTCCTTTTGAGCTACTTTTGTTTTTTGATCTCCTGGGTCATACAAAGATACAAGTGATAAGATCCCCTTGCATGCTTTTCCAGCGCTATCAATCGTAACTTCGAGGGAAGGAATAGCATATTGGGGTTCAACATACCCCATAGCTGTCCCCGTTTTGCTGGTAGGAGAATAGGACCCGCTGGTAACCTCTCCGATTTTCTTGCTGTCGAAACTGATAACATCGCCTTTGCTTACAACTTCTCCGCCTCTTAATTTGAACCATACCATCCTGCGCTTTACACCTTGCTTGACAATATTCAGTAAGGCCTGTTTGCCATTAAAATCTTTTTTCTCAAATCTTACCGTAAACCCGATGCCGGCCTCAAACGGATTCGTATTTTTATCGTGGTCATTGCCAACCAGCAAATACCCGGCTTCCTGGCGTAAGCTTTCCAGTGCGCATTGTCCGCATGGTACGATGTTAAATTCCGCGCCAGCTTCCATGATCGTTGTCCACATTTGTCTGGCGTGCGCCGATGCAAAATGAAATTCAAAACCGCTTTCTCCCGTGTATCCCATACGTGCAATGACACAGGGCACACCATTTACCTCACCTTTTGTAAAATGATAGTAGGATATAGTATCCGGATTTATCGTCGACAGTTTTTTTAAGATTGCCTTTGACTTAGGACCCTGAAGCGCAAGTGTAGTATGGTCGGAAGTAATATTTTCAATGCAAACATCGAACCCTTTGGCATTCTTTTGAATCCAGTCGCAATCGCTCTCATCGCCAGCAATCAACATGAATTCCAAATCACCATATCGCCAAATCGTACCGTCATCAATCATGTTCCCATCTTCTGCACACATGGTCGTATATTTGATTTGTCCGACTTTCAGCTTGTCCGCATCAGCTGTAAGAATTTTCTGTACAAATGTCAAGGCATCGGGGCCTTTGATCCTAAACTCTGCCATGTAATGCAGATCGCACAGACTGGCCCGCTCACGCGTCCCAATATGTTCTTCTACACCGCCGGGCGCGTATTCCCACGGCAGGTAGTAGCCGAACAGTTCTTGCATCTGAGCTCCGTATTCCACGTTGACTTCATGAAAAGGTGTCTTTTTCATTAACTTTCTCCTCTCAATAATTAGATTTGTTGTACTCTTTACTGCATGTAAAATTAATGTTAAATTCATATTAATATCATGCTGGTTCTACTTGAAGTGCCAATTCTGGAAAATAAAAAGGATACGATTTTACTGACTTATTTTAAAAAAGTCTACACAGGGGGTAGCTTTATGATTTATATCGACAATGAAGCTAAAGCACCAATATATCAGCAGATTTATGAGCAGATAAAGCAACAAATCATTGTCGGCGCCCTTAAGGAAGGGACAAAGCTTACTTCTACGCGGGAGTTGGCAAATAATCTTTGTGTCGCCAGAAACACTGTGGAGAGTGCCTATGCCCAGCTTTGTGTCGAAGGTTATGTTTTAAATAAGCCTGGATCCGGTTTTATTATTCAAAATATTAATGAAAATCTGCTTTTTTTTCACAAGGTCAGCTTTGTTCATCCACTCGTCCGCGAAGCTTCGACACTAAACAACATGGAGACCGAGTCATTAAGTAGTGCGCAGGAATTACTCCCTTGTATTCACGATCAATCTTCAGCATATAAGTACAATTTTCAATACGGGAACCTTGAAGACTCAACCTTTCCCTATTCCCTGTGGCGTCGTTTATGCGCAGAATCACTTCTGTCAATTGATGCCCAAGAGATTAATCGGTACCGGGATAAGCAAGGGGATCTGTCTTTAAGAATTGAAATCATGAAATATCTCCAACAAATGCGGGGGGTTTCATGTTCGCCCGAACAAATCATTCTTTGCAGCGGGACTCAGCATGCTTTAGATATTGTGGGCAAGTTATTTCCTCCTGAGAGACGTAAACTGGCTATGGAAGAGCCTGGGTATGACGGCGCAAAGGTAGTATTTAAAAATAACGGCTATGAAATTATACCTATCTCCGTTGAATCCACCGGTATTAGTTTAAGCGAATTGGAACGTTCTTCGGCAAAAGTGGTCTACATTACACCTTCCCACCAATTTCCCACCGGTGTGATAATGCCTATTCAAAACCGTATAAACCTCCTGCGTTGGGCAGCACAAAATAATTGTATTATTATTGAGGATGATTACGACAGCGAATTCAGATATAATGCCCAACCTATCCCTGCACTGCAATCAATTGACGAAAACGGAAGAGTTATTTATTTAGGAACATTTTCTAAAATATTATCGCCTGGCTTGCGCATGAGCTATATGGTTTTACCCGTTTGGCTGCTTGCGGAATATAATGATGTATTTGCCGGATACTACGATACAGTTCCATGGATCCAGCAAAAAACAACAAGTCTCTATATTTCCGGCGGTTATTGGGAAAGACATATAAGAAAAATATGTCTTTCCAACAAGAAAAAACACGATATATTAGTGCGAACGATCACGCAATTGATGGGCGATAAGGTGGTTATCCACGGCAATAATGCAGGCTTGCATATCTTATTGGAATTTATAAACGGTGAAAATCAAAAATGGTTAATTGAACAGGCAAAGAAATACGGAGTTAAAGTATATTCCACCCTGCCGTTTTGGTATAGGAAAGAAAACTGCCCCAAAAATGAAATTCTCTTGGGATACAGCATGTTGAGCGAACAGGACATTGCTGATGGAATTTCACTCTTAAATCGGGCATGGTTTGACCAGGGATAGAGCGTCCCTGGTCAAATTATTTTCTCTTGAAATCGGTGTTTAGCTGGCTATCCTTGTGACAACAAAAAGCCCGGGTGTTCCGGGCTGACAAAAAACTGAGGAGTCGATTATACCGGTCTCATTGCAGCGAGCCTGTTTGAGTCTGAATGGTCTTTTTACAATAAACTGGCTTTATTGAAGTGAGCCTAGATTATCAGTAATTTCTTCAATGAGGTCATTATCTGCTTCAAGGAACCCTTTTAGCAGCAAAGCTAACCCTTGATAGAGAGGTATAGAGGTAGCAGCTTCCAGATCAAACACGTAGTGATGAACCCAGTTCAGTAGATGCTTTTCTAAAAATACCTTTTGATCCTTAATGATTTCGATGGCTTGGCTAAAGTTCTTTTCCTGGAAGGCGGTTTCGATGAGGGTACTGAGGTTATGCATAAAATCCAATTCCAAAGCAATATGGTCATCTGCTTCAGAAGGGTAATGAAGCGGAATAAACTTATAATTCAAATAGCATCGTCGGACTTCTAAGGTGCTTTCCTGAAATAACAGCCTCTCTTTCGACGTATAAACAGATTCCCAGGGAGGCGCTGGAAGTTTTGTCGGGCCGATGAAGAGACGAGTATATTCGGTAAGACATTGAATCAAAAATTCTTCCTCAGCCGTATATAAGTATTGTGCACATTCATTCAGTTTATCCAAACCGGATAAGAGAGAATAACTTTGTTCCGTAAGCATTAGGGAGAAACAGATTCGAGTGTGTTCGTTCGTAATAATTTTGAGCGATTCTAAAGTTGGCTCATTTCCGAATAAGTTTTGCAGCAATCGGTAGAGATAAACCCTATTGGTTAAAAGCATTTTAATACTTTCCAGTTTGGGTTCAATTTTCATGCTTAATTGTTCCTCTCTTTAAGTTCCTTAGACCAATCCGATGCCTGTGGCGATGAGAGCGGCATAAAATAAATATCTTCCAATCAACTGCCCAACAACTAAGGTAAAACACGCGATGTAAATTAGGCCTGTGGTTGACTGAGAAAGATCTGTCCCGACTTTCTTGGAGGCCGGCCACATTACGAGTCCAGCTCCACCCAATACGAGTAGCCATTTTAGACCAATAACGAAACTTAGGTGGCTAAAGATTGTGGCGCTGGTTTGTGCAGCCATACCATTAAGGCCTAAGCTAAAGGCATAGGGAATTCCGACAGCAACCTGGATGGAGATGGTAGTGAGAATAATTAACCCAAAGATTTTCTTATTCGCTTCTTCTATCTCTGGAAGGCTTATCACTAAAAATATCAATGCACCTACAGAAATTGTGGTTGCATAAAAATCTACGAAGGTGTTCGATCCATGCCAAGCAACAATACCTGAATTTGCATAGATCATAGCCATAGTAAACACTGTGACAAGTCCGATAACACTCCCAGCCCATTGGAAAGCTCTCTGAAGAGTCTGGTTATCATGTTTCAGATAAAGAACAAGTATATAAAGTACGGCAATGCCCGCAAAAGTTGCTGAAAACAAAATTTCTCGACTTAACCAGGACGTTGCCAGATTGGAGAGCGAATTCAGCGCGCGAAGGGGTTGACCTAAGTGAAATAAAGAAGCTAAAACTCCGATTACACTTAAGACCGCTGCAGTTAAGGCTGCCCGTTTAAATTCCTTACCTTTAGTAAGCAGTTTTCCCAATGTCATAAAAATAAAGGTTCCAATTGCAGCTTGCAAAGAAAATGAAAAGATCAACAAGGGCATTTCTCCCATTATTATAACCCCTTTTCCCGATAATCTTTTTGTTTGGCAACCGTTTTAGGCTTAACGAGGATCGAAGGATAGGTAATTGAGGAGCGGGGAAGGATTGGTAGATCAAGGATGGCCTCGCTGGCATGTTTCGCTTTTAAATCCTCCAACTCTCCCCATTCGATAGCACGCATCGGACACGCATCGACACATGCAGGACTTTCATCTTTTTCGACGAGGTCTTTACACATATCACATTTACTGATTATACCTAATTTATCAATAAATTGAGGAACACCGTAAGGACAATTCCAAGTGCAATAGCGACAACCTACGCATTTCGTTTTGTCATGATCTACAATACCGTTTTCTAATTTGTGTAAGGCTTTAGTGGGGCACCCTTCTACACATTTGGGATTTGCACAATGGTTACAGGTGCCGGAGTAATGGTATACTCCAGGTTTAGGATATGCACCGGTTTCATAACTTCTGACTCGTCTAAAAAAGATACCTACGTCTAAGTTATTCTTATCTTTACACGCAATTTGGCACGTTTTACATCCAATGCAACGGGTCATATCAAAATAAAATCCTTTTTGACTCAATTTCGGTCACCCTCCTTTCAAAACATAATTCTCAGGGGCTTTTTAGCATCCGGAACTAATTTAGCCCCATTATATTTTTCAATGTTGATAAGGCAAGAGTTAAAGCCAGATGCCCCTTGAGCACTGGGATTGGGACCAGTAAGCATGTTATCCGCTCCACCCGTATCGATACCGGTCCTCGGATCGATATCTAACCAAGCGCCATGAGGTACACCAACCGTACCAGGCATAAATCGTTCTGTTACACAAGCCGTACGCAAGGTTTTGCCAAATGGACTACTAATCAAGACCGTGTCACCATCGACAATACCCTTTTCAGCAGCATCATTTGAGTTGATAAATACAGGGTTTACCCAGGCTTCACTTAATTGGGGAATGTTGTTAAATATACTGTGAGAACGTCTCAAGTAGTGTTGGTTGACCATTTGATACGGATAATCGCCTTTAACTTTGTTTTTCCAATTTTTAAATGTTTCTTCATATCCTTGTTTTCCGGGAATATAAGTAGCAATCGGTTTAATTTGTCCATAACCTAAATCATTCAATGTCTTTGCATATTTACCGCAATAGATTTCGAATTTGCCACTTTCAGAGTTTGGACGTGGGTTCGCGGCTGGATCTTTGACAAAATCCTTAAAGGCAATATAACCGAAATCATCTCCTGTTTTTCTCGGAACCTGGTAAATTCCCTTTTCTTGCATTTCTTTCAAGGGAATACGGCCTTGTTGAGGTTTCCCTTTGACTCCCCATTCATCAATATCGTTTTGGGTAACAGTAAATAGGGGTTCATAGGTCTTGCCATCTTCACGAATAACCGTAGAACCGACTGCTTGATTGAAAAATTCTTGTTTTTCGCTATGGGGGAAGATCTTATTTCCATCTAGCCCTAAGCGCTTGCCCAGTTCCTTCGCAATCCAAGATTCATCCTTCGCCTCATATAACGGATCTGTGATACGAGAGTGCATAATCGCCATTTCTCGATTTCCGATTAAGAAACCACCGTCTCTTTCCCACTGGGTTGTAACGGGCAAGACAATATCAGAATATAAGCAGTTTGTCGTCATAAATTGGGCGTGAGTTACTACGAAATCAACTTTTTTATGAGCTTCAATCCCGATGCTCATCCCTTCGCGTGTTTGCAAACGATTACCATTCGAATGATAAATCATCCGAATGTCGATATCACGCGTTACCCCTTTGTGGAAATGATCGGTATAAGTGCCGGTGTAGTTATATTTACCCTTTACGACTGCCGACCACACCTCAGAGTCGTTAATGCAGTCATCAACAGGATTGGGAAGGAGGTGTCCAGAGTAAGGAATTCCTAAATCCCCGATCTTCACTAACGCAGAACCTGGACCGGCATTACCCGCATAGGCGTGGCAGCTGACACCTGTCATATGACCCGATTTGCCATAATGGCCGCCCATAGCGCCGATCGTCATCACCAATTGGGGTAAAGAGTCTGTGTTCGAAGTCCGTGCGGATGCCCAACCACACAATAAAGCAACTTTTCTATCTTTACGAAATTCTAAACCCAATTGACGAATTTGAGCAGGTTCAGCACCGCAAATTTCGCTTGCCCATTGTGGAGTTTTCGGCACACCATCATACGTACCCAGGACATAGTCTTTGAAATTCCCTTTCGGATCTTCGCCTGCGGGCATATGACCCGCATCAAAGCCAACCGTACAGCGTTTCAAGAAATCCCAGTCAATGATCGGATTGCTAATCGGATCATCTTCGGTAATCATGGTATAAGCTGCACCCAGCAATAATGCCATATCAGTACCCGGTCGAACAGGGATCCAGTCTGCTTCTAAAAGAGACATTGATTCTGTATACGAAGGGTCAATCCCGATAAATTTTGCTCCAGCATCCTTCACTCGACTAAAAATAGAAGCTGGGGTACCCATCGAAGTCCAAGCCGGATTGGAGCTTAATAAGACAACCGTTTCACAATTCAGTAGGTCCAATCGGTCGTTCATGGTATCGAAGTTGCCATGGCCGAGCATTGGAATATGCCCTGCCCAGTTCCCCCAAGAGGTGGTACCCCAAGTACAGGTATAACCACCATATAGTGCTAAGGGACGTGCCACTTCGGATAGATCTGTAGTCCAGAATGCCTCGTCTCCTTTTAGCCAGGATTCTAAAAGAATAGCGCGGTTTCCATATTTCGTCTTCGTACTTTTAATTTCATTAGCAACATAATCCAAGGCTTCTTCCCATGAAATACGTACCCATTCATCCTTACCCCGCAAAGATTTATCACCACCGCCAGGCTGCCAATGTTTCCGCTTCATGGGATACTTCAAACGGTCAGCGCCAAAGACTTGCCGCCTTTGAGAACGTCCTCGTAAACAACCTCTTTGCTGCGGATAATCAGGACTATCGGGGTGCGTGTCATCTGTTTTTTGTTTGAAGACGATACCATCTACAACATACGCTTTATTGAGACAGCGGCCACCACAGTTATGCCAGCAAGCAGCAGTAATCCATTTTCCCTCTTGATTTTTAAGATTAGCTGTAGCATTTGTTTGCAATAATGTGTTCCCGCACCCCACTAAAGACAAACTAGCAGCTGCAGCGGTACTTGCTTTAATAAAGTTTCTTCGGCTGAGGTTAGAATTAATAGTCCTGTCTACAAAATTACTCATTTTTTCCCTCCATTATATTAGTGAATAAAATCGCAAGCACAAAACCTTTCCTCCTTCTTTTTAAAACTTCTAATAACAGGTGTAAATTTTTTTAGCATCCTCACTCAACTCAATAAAAGTGCAGTTGAATGCTCCTAAGCAATAAACGTTCCTCGAAGGAATACTTCAGTTTACTGCTTATTCATTTTTATGATAGTATTATAATATTCATATTATCCCTAATAAAAGTGCCAATTCGACAATAATAGATGGATACAGTTATGGAATAATCAACATACTCATAAAGGAAATTATACGGGGTTTATTTTGATTTATATAACAATGCATCTGAAATACCAATTTACCAACAAATTTATGAGCAGTTGAAGGAAGAATTATTGCAGGTACGCTCAAAGTGGGGACTAAGTTACTTCTACACGGGAATTAGCAAAGAATCTTTGTGTTGCCAGAAATACTGTAGAAAATGCCTATTCTCAGCTTTGTCTAGAATGCTATATTTTAAATAAACCTGGATCAGGTTATATTGTCCAAAACATTAATGATGATTTACTTTCCTATCCAGAGATAAACACTAACCAATCCCATACAAATACCCCATTACTTCAAGAAATTATAGACCATCAAGTCTTAAGCAGTTCACATGAATTATTGACTTCTACTCATAATGAGTCTGCCGTATATAAATATAATTTCTAATATGGAAACCTTGATAATACAGCCTTTCCTTATTCATTGTGGTGTCGTCTAAGTGCAGAAGCACTTCTATCCATTGATGCACAGAAAATAAATCTTTATCATGATAAACAAGGTGAATTGAATTTGCGAATAGAGATTATGAAATATCTACAGGAATCAAGAGGTGTTTCATGCGCTCCTGAACAAATTATGCTCTGCAGCGGAACTCAGCATGCTATAGATATCGTGTATAAGTTTCCTCCTATTTTTTCTAAGCCCCTTAAATTTTCACCTGGCGCCGAAATGATTCGCCCTTTTTGGTTTTTATGAAAGCAAAAGCACCAAGACTTTTCATCCCAATGCCTTTGGATTTTCATCTATGCAATTTGCGTTTTTAAGGTGTCATCTTCAAAAATACCAAATGTCATTGGTTATTCTCGTTAATTCAGACCGGTGTTCTTATGTTATCCGGCCATTCATTGCCAAAACATCCGGACACCGTTCCTACGGTATCCGGCCATCATTCTTATCTTATCCGCCCAAAGGCCGGTACCTCTGCATGGAGTGTATCATAGATTATTTAGTTGTTCCATCACCTCCTTCATTCTGTGGATTATGAGGTCTTAAACTGGGTCCTTTTAGCTCTACTCGATGGGAATTGTTAATCAACCTATCCAATATTGCGTCTGCAATGGTTGCATCTTCAAAGACGCTATGCCACTTTGCCACGGGTAGTTGAGAAGATATCGCAATGGATTTTTTACCGTGACGATCATCAACGACTTCAAGGAGATCCCGGCAGGCACCTGGATCAAGGGAGGCCATCCCAAAGTCATCCAAGATGAGTAAATCTGGTTTTTTTAAGTCATTAAGTATCCGGTTGTAGGAACCGTCCCCTCTACCAATTGCCAAATCAGTTAAGAGTCTGTTTACCCTGTAAGAGCGAACCTTTAGGCTTTTCCTGCAGGCAGCATTGCCAAAGGCACTGATGAGGTAAGTTTTGCCCGTTCCGGTTGCTCCAGTGACGATGAGATTTCTGCCCTCTTTAATCCAGACACAATCAGCAAGCCGGAGTAAGGTTGCTTTATCCAGATTCCTTTTCGAGTCAAAGTTAATGTTTTCAAGATTTGCAGAGGGTTCTCGCAGATTGGCTTCCCGCAGTAATCTCTGTAATCGGTTATTAGTCCTAGCTAGCCATTCAGCATCGACAACCATAGCCAGTCTCTCATCAAAGGGAAGGACTGCATTTGCAGGTAGCTCTACCTGCCTTCGGTATTCCTGCTCCATTGCTCGTAGTTTCATTCGGTTCAGCTTATCGAGGGTTTGGTTAATCATCTCATCCACCTCCTAAACATAGGCTTTAGAACCGCGTAAATTTTCATGGAGAGGGGTGGGCTTGCCCATCGAGGAGGTGAAAACTTTATCCTGACCATTCTTAAGGATGGTGGTTATGGTGGTATAAGAGCAAGATTTCATAGCGATGGCTTTAACGCAAGCAGCTTCCAGCCGTTCGTTGCCGTATTTCTTTGAGCATTGTAATATTCCCATACAAGAGCGATATGCCTGTTCTTCGGCAATTTGTGAAGACAACAGATGATCAATTGTGGCATACGTTTGCTCACCGATGTTCCTGGCCCACATGCGGTATTTGGCACCATCAAAATGGTTGGTATCATATTGGTGACGGTGATGGGGTGGCATATGGTTAAGATGCGTTACATATCTTGATCCCGTTTGACGCCTTTGATGGAGAGCCACACGCTCTCTATTCTCGTTAAGGATTTCTATGGTTGTTGCAGTGGCTCTAAGGGTTACCATTTGTTTGCTTAAGCAATGGGGCACCGAATAATGAAAACCATCGTACTCGACATGGTAATTTGACGGTGTTCTACGCACGATGTAATCAGCATACTCAAACTGGGTGTAAGGTAAGGGGCGAAGAGCAGGTTTATCCAGTGCTTCAAAAACACTTTCTCGACTACCCTTGCGTTTTTGAAAAGGTCGTTTAACCAACTCTTTCACACGGTACTGTATTTCGGTATTAAGGGATTCAAAACTAAAGAACCGTTTACCGCGCAGCCATTCTAATAGCCAGGTTTCCAGCCAACCCACACTACTTTCTACAGCTGCCTTATCTTGAGGCTCACGGACTCTTGCCGGTAATATGGCCACTTCGTAGTGCTTTGCAAATTCCCAGTAGGATCGATTGATGGCCGGATCATAGTAACTGGGTTTTGTCGTGGCCGTTTTGCAATTGTCCGGTACAATGACTCGTGGAACACCGCCTAAATATCTCAGGGCATTTACATGGGCAAGCAGCCATTTATCTAATTTTTCATCGGGAAAGGCTTCTACATAGGGGTAGGAACTGTCTCCCAGGGTTGCCACAAAGAAATGAGCTTTGAGTATTTCTCCAGTGGAAGTGTCGACGACACAACTTAGGGTATCACCCATCCAGTCTACAAATAGTTCTTTGCCGGGTTCACGATTCTGAACCATAATTACGTTTTTGCCGGTCTCGTTTTTCCAGTCAAGATAACGATGACAAAAGCGGCTATAGCTTAGACCATGGGTATTTTCTGCTTTGTATTCCTCCCATAGATATTGCAAGTTGAGTCGCTTATTGGTTTGCAAACGCTCGTGGATACTGGACCAATCCGGATCTCCTTTTATGGGATGACTGAAACTGTTTGGATAGAGCAGCCTCTTGATTTCATCATTGGTCATTTTTGCTGCGACATCGTATTGAAGTTTACAATTCCGGCAGCGTTTCTGAATTTCTCCTACTGTGGATTTGCCGCATTTTACACTTTGAGCAATATCTCGTTGAGAATAACCCTGCTCTGTGAGTCTCAAGATTTCTATGATTTTCACTGGTTCTTCGCACCTCATCTTCTTCCTCCCGTACACATAGTGACTATATTGTACAGGAGTTCATTTTTCTGAGGTACCAATTTTATTGGCCGGATAGTTCAAGAGAAGTGGCCGCATGTGACAAGAACTTTGGCCGGATGTCACAGGATTGCTGGACGAATGGCGCAAGAATACTCAATTATAAAAACCCCTAAAAAACGGGGTCAAAAAATGCGTTTTTTGACCCCGTTTTTTGCTCATTTTTTGCTCCAACACCACAACATCTTGTGGTCAAATCGTCTCATTTTCCCTTTTGACCACAAGACGTCATCATTATTATACTCTCAACGTGCTATGCCCGTGGGAACATGTTTAAGTTTAACCTTCGATTAAGTATCACCAACGTGCTGCGTTAATCTCCATCTCGTATCGGCGATATTAGAATTATTAGACGATACTTCGGCTCGATAAAAAGTAGTGTGGAAACATATTTTTAGTAAATTGTTTCTTTCAAAATAAGACCTAGAGATTAAAACTGTTGTATATGATTTATGAGCTTACCATAAAGGTTGAAGGTTCAAAGATTCATATCTCTATTACCTCTTCTAAGAGATATAGTTGAAATTCACGATAGTTTGTCACGCCTCGTAAGTTTCCGCTTTATTCAGAAGTTCCAGGAACTTCTCCTCAGATTCACCTGACACGTACTTTTTTGCAACGAGAAGAGCACTTACAAAGAGCTCTGGATCGGACAGCTCCTCTAATTCATGTTCGCTCAGCATGATACGATACGCCCGTTGCAAAACTGGAGTGAGCGACCCCAACACCCCTTGACTCATCTGATAAAGCAGTTCAGGAAAATGTAAACCAAAATCTCCTAATCCCAAAGGCTCTGGAGGATTTATATATGCCTCGATTTTGGTCAACAAATTGCAAAACTCCTCGTTGCACTTATCAAATCTGGGCAGCTTGACAGCCGGGAACCTGCGGAAATATTGAAAGTTAATTTCACTCAACTGTTTTGTTGCGGTCGTTCCAGAACAAACCACGGAAATGTTGCCAATATTGGTCAGACTCTTGATCGCCTCCATCGCTTCAATCGGTTTGACACTTCGGGAGGTCAAGATGTAATCCATCTCGTCAAGGATCAACATTTCAACACGCTACTGCTCGATGAGGGACAATGCCTGCCGCTTTACATTCAACCCGTATGCCGGCCAGTTGCGGAGCACCTAACGCTCTTACAATGTGCTGGTAAAACTCACTCATCGTAAATGGTTGAGGCAATTCGGTGTAGATTACCGGACGAATGTCATACTCCGTCCCGTCTTCATCCACGTCGACATATCCCGGATTCGCTGCAGCAAACCTACGCAACAAAGTCGATTTTATTATTTTCTTGAATTTAAATCATCTTTACACATTCATCGAATACTTAGCCACTAGGTTCATTAACGATACTTATAAAGGATTAGCCTAATTATCAATAGAATTAAATACAGACTAATGTGCTATCTCACAATCCTTACAATAAGTACCCGTCAATGTACCTTTATCAAATAATTTTCCACAATCGGAGCAGTTATCATAATCAATAGCGCATCTGACGCAAATTGGTTCACCATTTTGGGTAAAATATACCGTATTTGGATTACCACATTTGATGCAGCGGTCTTCATAATATTCATCGTGATTAATATAGGGCTCAAGTGCTAAGACCTCGAAGCCTCCAACATTAATATCTAATGTTTCCATTTTTATAAAATCTTCATCTTTTTCAAAGTCCACTTCAAACTTAAAGCAAATTGAGCCTGCTATTAAAACTTCAGCGTTCAATTTCTCAGAATAATTTCTAGAATATGATTCTGTGATATTAACACCGATTTTAGTTTGAAATGAACCTTCTACAATAACCTGATTCTCATTAACGCTTACAGAATCAATTATCATTTCCGGGGTGAAAATTTCCTCTACTTCTACATCGGCCAATACGTTTTCTAAAGAATCTTGAAGAGCTCCACTATGAATTAAATACCTTGTCAACTGTCCTCCATCATCTATTGTTATGTCCCAGCCGACCCTTCCTAACAAATCAAAACAAATAGATAAAGCGTTCATTTCTAGATAGGCGGTATGGTTAACCATATTATTAAGAATAGTTACGTGATTAATAAAATTAGTAAGACTTAATAAAACTAAGGGTTGTTCGCTATATTCCCTAAACTCTACTAATAATTCGTCCCTCGGTCTAATAGGAATATTATCTTTATCTAGAATCCACCAATCTTCTTTTTCATCGAGAGTAATAAAAATGATTGGAGAATTTGGATAAGAACGGGCCTGTTCTAAAACTTGTTTCCACAATATAAGGTCACCGAACTTCCGTCTTTTCGTTTCATCTCTTTTATCCTTTTCTTCATCCATATATCCAGGTGGTATTTTATACTTGTATCTCATTTCTCCTTCAGCAAATATCTTTAACAAAGTAGATATGTTGAAAAGTGCACCAACTCTATCACTTCTAATTAGCTCATCCACAAACAATTTGACCTTATCTTCTTTTAACATCTTCTGATTTTTCTTAACTTCTTCTTTGATATCACTATTATACTTTTCTAATTCTGTCCATATGGTAGAAATTGAAGTATTGATTTTTTCACCTAGCTGATTCACCAAAGGAATTTTAAATTTATTAAAATGTAAAAATTGCTTATTGATATCATTTTTTGCAATTTCGATAATGCGTTCAACTTCTTTTGTTACCTCTTTATATTTACTATATTCTCTTGTAATTACATTCTGCCGATTATCATTGTATTCATCTAGAACCTGAGCCGGAATCCACATTTCACTTTTAGGAATCGCGTTTAAAACCTTAAGAATATGTTCAGTTGTTTCTGGTGAAAATCTGTATATATTTAATAGCCCATTCGTATCAATAATAACTAACGGCTTTAGTTCCCATATTATCTTAAAATCGTCAAATGAATATGAATAACTCATCTTTATCTCCTTTTTCTATTCTTTAAAGATTATAATTCATTCAATTTTAAAAACTTATCCAGCAAGAATAGGCCTAATACAACACAATATAATTACAATCTAATATTTTCACTTAACGTAGTTATCCCTAAGGATAATAACCAAAAACTACCGGTTATAAAGGCGTTTACATTAGAATTCATCATATACAATCACTATGAAATAGTTCAAGTGTGAGTTCGGCAAATATTTAAGTAATTTGCTAATTAATCAATCATCTGTAAATGTCGTCTTCCTTGATTTTCCTTTTTAAGCTTCTTTATTATTTGACTTTTAACTACGCTATTCTTAGGAATTTTAGTGCTAGAAAGATTAACATTATTAAGATCAGCCATTAAATCAGCTATTAGTTTAATTAATTCTTCCTCCTCATGAATACCTTTTGAAAAAAATGTATTATAAAAAAATAATTTAGTTAAGACAATTTCTTTTATGAATTTTGAGTCTATTGTCTTTAAAAACCAGCTGAATTTTCTAATATATCCTTCTAGGCGCATATCCCCGTATAGTGAAACTACCATAAGCCGTTCTATGTCAGTGTTTGAAGTCTTCAATTGTTGTTCCAAAAATGGCTTAAGCTTTGGCGAACCTAAATTATCCAAAATATACGCCTGGATAACAACGGCAATTCCAACATTAAGTAGGTATTCAATTACTTCTTTAACGTTATTCTCGGTGTTGAAATCTTTGTTGTTGAAAGTTTCGTTTAACACAGAATAAAATAGACCAGCTAATTTACAATATTTATTTATACAGTTTTCTAAAGATTGCTGTTTATCCGCTTTGGCAATAAGCTCTGAATTCTTTAGAACTCTTGCGTATAAGGCAAGAATGCTAGCAAAATCTTGATTCTTCGCTTTTTCTTCCTTTTTAATTGTCTGATTATGGCTGCCACTTGAATCTGCCTTATCCAAGAGTTCATCTTTTTGTTCATCTTTCAGCTTCATATCACTTAATTTTTGTTCAAGATTGGTACCATCGAATATTTCAGCAAGTGATTTCTTTAAACTGATACTATTTAGCGCCTTAAGAGAAATATTTGACTCTATTTCTTTAAAGGTTTCGTTCACCCTTTGTTCAAGAAGCCTTAATAAATCCGATTCTTTTCGACTCAGTCCTGAGAAGTACACGATTTCATTTGTAAATAATAAGTAGCTTTCGTCGGCTAGGATATGCTGTTTGAATTCCAAGTTATCTGCCATACATAATGAAACAGAGAATTCAAATAAGCATCTATAACGGAAATATAATCTGTTTTGTTTCCATACGAAGATACCCTTTTCGATATACAGTTGTTTAAGTTTCTTAGCATCTACTTCTAAGCCGCTATGCCCAAAGAATTTATTTATCTCTTTCTCTAGCTCATCCTCTTCAAAGTGGTATCGTTTATTATAGACCATCACAGATGAAAGATATGCTAAACATGAGACTTTTAGTTTGTAGTCCACAGCCTCATATCGTATATCTTCAATCTTTAACTTCTCTAGAAGGATTTCTATAAAATTTTCTAATAAGGACGTCTCATTTAATGGAGAATAACTAGCCTGTTTCTCTATTATCCATAACATCAATGACACAATTAAAGGTGTTTTGGGTACTCCAATATTATTAAGACTAGTCATAACTTTATCTAAAACTGAATCTATATCTGCTTCGGTACAAGAAAACCAATTCTTCACTAATTGCCTGACTTGGCCCCGTCTAAACGTATTTATGTATAACGTATCATACTCACATCCAAAGTCCGGCTTGTTTTCTAACGTCAATGTAACCATAATATCTTGGCTCATTGTAACAATAAATCTATTTTTGTTATTACGATCAATAAACTCTTTTAATTTCACCATATTTTTTTTATCAGAGGGGTCAACATTGTCTATTAGCACAACACAATTACCGTATTCTAGACTTTCTTTTAAGTTAAAATCAAATATCCCGTAATTACCCAAATATGCTTGAATTGATTTTTCTATGATATTATTTCCTTTTGGTAAATCATTAAAATCTATGAAGAATGGTATTATGGGTGTAGTATTTGTCTGATTGTTCTTGGAAAGAAAGTATTTACATGAATAGTGAAGTAAGGTCGTTTTACCTATTTCTTTTTTTCCTACTAACAGGAAATTTTTGCTGTTCGAAAGCACCCCTTCTAATGTATAAATATTTTGGTCCTTTTTCTTAAATTCCTCTGATTCTGCTGATAATAATGGAGGAACATATATTTCGTCAATATCCTTAGGGGCAACTGTATCAGGGGACATACAAGAAACAAGTTTTTTGTTAATATCTTCTACTACCTTATCCTTAAGCGTAGTTAACACGGTAACAGTAGAATTAAACAGCGCAAGACTCCTTGAATCATCTAATGATAAACTATAAAAGCCATTTTCAATTACTGAAATCGCTTTATCGAATGCCCTACGTCTATCAAAGTATTCTCGGAGATTAACCGATATTTGTCTCTCTTTAGGGACATAGGTTATTACTGAATAGGCATTGGATTTTCTGTCTTGGTACAATGACCCAGATTTTACAAATAAAGTCCGATATTTGCTGAATACAACTTCTGTAAGATTCGGACTGTGAAGATGACCAGAACAAACAATATTAAAACCATTAAGCAGTCTATTATGAATTGCTTCTCTATCAAATTCTTTTAACCATTCCAGTGGGTGGTGAAATAAGGCAATTTTTAATTCGCAATCATTCAAATCGGCTATTGCATTATCCACTTGCCTCTCACCAATTAGTAGTTTTCCATAATCGGAATTGCCTCCGAATGCACCCCAAGAGGAGTTTAGACATGCAATACCAACAGTTACTCCTTGTAGATTCAGTCGGAATGTCGAGTACAAGGATTTCCTTGTTACAATGTATGGATTATTCTCAAAGGATAAGTCTAAAAACTGGTTATAATCCTCAAGTCTCTTTAATAGAACTTCACACCCGTCGGGGTTATCAATGAATTGATTCAGGTCCTCTTTGTTATTGAATCTTTCCGTTATATCCCAGTCAATATATTTTTGAATCTTGTTCCTATTGACTTCGTGATTACCTGGAACGAAAAAAAATCTTTCTTTTGGTACTTTTAAAATGTCGATAAGAGGATCAATTAACTGCCTTTCAGCAAGAGCATACTCATAACTACCATCAAGGCCCTGGGACCCGTCATTAATTAAATCACCTGTAAAAAGTACGCAATCAATATTTACCTGTTGATTCCTCAAGTCTTCAAACATTGCTTTAAGAACAATATCAATATCCTTGGAATTACTGATATTAATGTGTAAATCGGATAAATGTAAAAAGGTAAGTTGCATACAGCCCCTCCAGAAGAAATAGTATTTAAATTAGTTAAATCCTCTCCAATGTCGAGATTTATAAACTACACTGTTCTTAAATTTATTATTTAAAACACTTTCATAAATATTATCCATTATTATTACCCCATTTTCGAGATAACAAATGTTTTTCAATTTTGTATAAAGACCAAATTATGTATTTTCTTATCTTTCTTTTAGAATTCAACACGCTTCTTAAATATTCCTCTAAACTAAACAAATAACCAGAACGCACTAAAAACGTTCTGGTTATTTGTCCTAATTGTCAGGTACAGGAATTGATACTGCATGTTCGAATGCAGAATGTATTTATAAAATCTTAACACTTGTTCCTAACCTATTAAATGATTTCATAAATCATGCAATTTCGAGTGTTACCGCCTTTTCTTTATAAGCCTGTAAAAATTGTTCTATTTCGGCGACATTCTGTAATACCCTGTTACGAACACGAATCGAGCAATCGGGTCTTAAGCCTGCCTGCCTGAATACCTGCCAAACCTTTGGTGATTCTTTTTCATGGTAAAAGCTTCTGCAAATTGAATCAATGCGCCGGATTTGGAATTCATCTATTGTTTCGGTAATCCGAACTAATAATTCATTTGTCATTTGAAGCTTACTAATATGTTTTTGAAGAAGCGCACTTATTCCTAGGGTCTTACCAATAAGTGACCGTGTAATCCTTACAGGCTTATCGCTTAAGAGTAACTCTGAATATACCAACTCAATTTTATGATAAATATCTCTATCTCTCTCTTTCCAATCAATCCTAGTGTTGTTCTTCTGGTTCCGATTTTTTCTCGGAATTGGAAGAGGCAAATTCTTGTCTAACCATTGTACATCATTTCTATATAGCCATGCATACTGTTTTTTAAGAGCTCTCCTAATTTCAGTTCTTGATTGAGTAGAATGGCACTTCATATAATTCAAAATGTCACTAGCGTATTGTTCACGGTAATTGAAGGCTTCAGAACGTTTAGGTACACCTACTGCCAAATTACCAACCTTACAATTCCCTTTTATTAAACCTCTAATCCCTAACTTGCTAGAATACTTTATAATCGTTTTGGGATCACATCGTAAAATTCTGGACATCTCACGCAAGCTAAGTTTTCTATGGCATATCAAATTTCTCAGTTTATCCAACCAAACTGGACCAAAATTCTTAATCCTACCGATCTTATTTTGATCTTCAGGTTTTTTATCCGGTCCTCTTCTCGAAAATATGAACCCACATGAACAGGAGAAAGTACCAACTGGTTGTCTTGTCTTAGAATCTACTGTAACTTTACAATCTACTACGACAGGACATTTATAATGATCCGCAGCTGGATTTAGACAATTCCAAGGTCCTTTTCCAAAGTATGATATTTCCTCTTTTCCCTGGAAAAATTCATCTAATGATCCACAAAGAAAGTTAATTAGAAGTATATGTCTTAGTGGATGAATAGCCTTTTTGGGTTTTCTAGTTATATACTTTAGCCAACTCCACTCAACGCCACTCTCAATTTCACAATTAATAGTCTGGAGAAAATTTAAGCCGTAGTGCTTTAAAAACTGTTCATACAATTCCTTTTGTCTAACTCGTCCACCATAAGTTAATAACCCATGTGATTTAAGTAGTGAATGATACTTATTATTGATAGCTTCTTGATCCGTACTAACCTTAGCATTTAAAAGATAGAATACTGATTGAGCGATAACCATTAACTGTTCTCTTAAAATTTTATCTTTTTCATTTGATATATTAAAACTTACTCTACTATGATCAAGACGTATATATTCTATTCGACTCGCTTCTTTATACGTTATTGGATAGTCATTCAAATAACATTTATGCTTAAAGCAAAGTTCAACACCCTGAATGTTATGAGCTCTATGAAAATAGGCTTCACCATAACGCTTTTCGTCCTCTGATACACATAAAGGGCAATACCGTAACCTTTTTATATCAGATAAACTTCCTGCCATAATACCGCTCTGTCCATATAATCCCTTTCCATGACCAAAGGACATTGCCTGAATAATTTCTTTCTGTCTCTCCATAGAAAAGAAAGGTAAATATACTGGAATTATAGTATTGTAGTAAATTAAATAACTTGGTGAATACTTTTTACCATCAAACAATTGACTTGAAAGATAGTTAAGATTACTGGGCAAAAAAAGCGTTGGGATTTTTGACCTAGAACCGGCTATTTCTGCTAATGTGTCCCTGAAATTTGTATTCCCTGCATAATAATGATAGCGAGCTATAGCACTATATATAAGTTCATCTTCATAGGGATAAGTAAAAAATGGTAACATAATAAATCCACACCTTAAATACTCATTAACTGAGTTTCTGTATATTGTGCAATTCACGAATTGGATCTTTAATAAACCCATTCTCCATTAAAAGTTCATATACTCGGATTTTCTTTTTAACGGCCTCTTTAAAAATATACCGCAAATCTTGATCATCAAATTTAGGTGTTTTCTTCTTTTCTAAAAGTTTACCTCCTTTAACTTCATCTCTTTCTAGAGCTAGTTTTAATGCTTTTTGTTTTAATTCTACATAATCAGTTGACTTTTCTGATTCATCGATAACTTTTTTCGCGATATCCCTAAAATCACTATCAGATAAATTATTAAACGTTCCAAGCATTTTTAATTCCAACACAATATTTTTCTGTATATTTGTAACTAAGAGTTTTTCAGTTTCTTTTTTATCCTTTAATAAACTTGAAACAACTCCTTGTAGATTATAATCTTTCTCCATAGAATTTAAAATTAAATTAGTATCAATTGAAATATCCTCATACTTCGCTAACAAATTATAATCGTTATTTTTAATCGCTTTTATTATTGGTTGAATCATAAAGAGATCTCTTTTAGATGTTCTCCTTATCAAATCGGGAGTGATACATTCATTCTTAGTAAATAGAGCGCGTCCCTGAGTAAGTATAAATAAATTTAAAGCGATAGCCGTAATACCTTGGGATTCCTCATATAAAGTCTCACTAATTTCAGGAGTAAGAGGTGTTTTTTCTTTTAAACACTGATAATCCCACATCGATTCAAGAAAAAGATTCCAATCTTCGGCATTTGCCATCCTATCCCAAAGAATACCTGCCTCACTACATAGTCTTCTTCCGGATTTCAATTCTTTTTCTAACATTTTCATTGCTTTAAAAGTACCAATTACTATAATCGGAACCCCAATCGTATTAGTCATTGTCACTAGAAAGTTTAATATCTGGTCCGATTCAGACTTCTTTTTAACAAAAAACTGCGTTTCATCTATTACTAACAAGCCTATTCCATACAGAGAAGAAAGATATGCCATATGGATCATCATTTTTGATACTGTTTCGGAACCGTATTTTTTAAAATAATTAGTACTTCCTAATACATCATCAATTGCTTTAAAAAAAAGTAAACATAAAGTTTTTAGCGATCCATCGTGAGGGCTATCTATTTTTAGCCAAACAATTTGAGTTCTTGAAAGTGGAAATTCTCTAAATTCCTGATGATAAACGATTTGTGGGTACATTAGTAACAGTTTTTCTACAGCGGTAGTCTTTCCAATTCCACTGATCCCAATGATACTCATACAATCAGCTGTAGAACGGATATATTTATTTAATCTCTTAATAACATGTTCGTCATCGAACGACTCTCTCTGCTCTTTAATCGTATTTAACATCTGCAACCTTTGAATATATTCCTTATTGATTGGGTTACGAGCGAGATATCCCCTACGAATCAAGACAGATATTTTTCGTTCTATATCAAAATGAATTGGTAATGGCTGATTAAAATTCCGGAGCCTTCTAATTAGATGGAAACGGACATTTTTATTACAGTTCAACTCATCTTTGGAAATAATCGGATACATGATTAAATTATCCGCGATATAATCGTTATCAAAAATGGGAGGAAGAGCTTCAATAAAGGGGTTGCCTCGATATTCTTCAACTTCTTGCATAATATACGATGCTCTGGTTATTACTTGGCCTTTAAATAAAGGTTTAACATAATCACTATTGCTTGTCGATATCACCATGTTCAATCCTTTTCCTCTTAAGCTTGGCATGTAAATCTAATGCTTCTTCATCTGGATCACTGAAATTCTTCTTAAAGGATATCACTTCACCTCTTTGAAATTCGTTTTTATTCCCAAGTACTATGGCCTCCTCCTGCCTAATTAATTCTTTTTCTTCATATCTATTTCGTCTGATATTTGAGATTTTCGATTTTTTTGATTGACTTGGAGCCATTTCTTGAGCTTGTTTCGTTTGTCTATTTGCGTTCTTTACTATCTTTTCGGCCTCAGAATCTCTGTCAGCATAAAGTTGATTCTGTTGATTAATCGAATCCCTAAGTAATTCATCCATTAATTCCTGTTCAAAATTGAGCTCATCGTAAGTCAAGTTTTGGAACTTACTACATTTAGGTAATAATAAACATACCCCATAGCCTTTCCACTTTTTGTCAGGGATATATATCTTTTGTGTGTTTCTAGGATCATAAACTATTTCGATTGTTTGGCCCACTCTATTAGTAAACCAACCTTCTTCAATAGCTTTTTCGCAACTATAAAATAGGTCTTGGTCAAATTTGATGCCTTCCCTTGTTATTCTAACTTCCTTTACAGGTAGGGCATTTAATCGCAAGGTATCCCTATCATATTTTGTAGTTCCTACAACCCGCTTCTTAATTCCCCAGTTCCAGAGTTCAACTGGTATTGGCCTAACTTCATCAGCATACATGTCAGGTTCTAATGGATAATCAGAAATTATCTTGGAATTATGAAGCAAAAAACTATTAATGATTAATTGGGTAAACTCATAAAGAGTAAGTGTAGCATCCAAGCGATAATCGCGACCGTTTGCTTTTGCTTCCATAAATTCCTTTTCTACAGCACCTGGGGACAATCGCCTAACCCTCTCGTTAACTGTTCTAAAATATCTTTCTACAATTCCTTTCAGATCTCCCCGACGAGGAGAAGTATTTTCAATAATTATACCTAGGTTATTAACAAGCCTGTCCGCTTGTTTACCTTCAAATTCTCCCCTATCAGCAATAAAAACTTTTGGCAATTTTGCATTAGGCCAATCTTTTGCCTTCATGGTAATTCCATATTTTTTACAAAACTCAACCTTATCCTCTAATATGTTATCAACCGCCATCACAGCCCCTAACCAAGAAGGCCCCTCTAAACCTACGTACAAACCGACTCCTAATCTCGAAAAGACATCAAAAATTGCATATACTACTGGTCTTCCAATTATTCTAGTCCGAGACCTATCTAGAAGATAAACATCCGCTATCGTTGCGTCTATTTGGTAACGCCATAATGGACCAACTGTTTCCATGGTTGAGTTACCTAGTAATTCTCGAAAATGCAAATCGAAAGAATTCTGTCCGTGCCTTGAGATGTATATATCTTTCTTATTGGGTTGCTTATTGTACCAGTACCTAAACTGATCAATTGACACCAATCTATCCCGGTCCCAAACCTTATTAAGAGTGTCTTTCCCGACTTTAAACTTATCAGAGAACCACTGTCTCAACATCCATTGATATGTATCTGTCAGATTAGGCTTGCTCTGTTTCTTATAATGCTTTTCAATAGCTAGATTAAATATATTTTCAATTTCTGGTGTAACATTGATTCCTGTGATGGTCTCTCCACCTAATCCAATTTTTTTAGGTCTTCCTCTCTTCTTGTTAGTTACCTTTCTCGTTCCTGTCCCACAATTAGTATAATCAGGAAGCAGTGCATTCTTAGTCATACCTCTTTGCCAGTAACGAAACATAATCCGTCTAACTGATCGCTCGCTGATATTGAACTTTTGGGCAGCCTCCTTTATAGTAACTTTTCGGTGCTGCTTGAATAAAATTTCAGGTTCATGAGTGTTCCAAATGTATTCTACAACAAGCCAATTTCTATCCCTAATTTCCTTATGCGCATTGGGAATATTGTCTTCATTAATAAAACCCAAATAGGGATCAGGAATTTCTCTTAATTCATTATTCTTTAGTGATTTCTCAAGCTCAGATATTTTAATTGAAAGAGGAAAAGATTCTCCTCCTTCAAGAGGCACATAGTATGCAAAGGTATTTCCCGAATTAATCCATATTATTCTAATTTTAGCCACTTCACCGTCATCGGATTCAAGATACTGCAATACCGAATTAATTAATATGCTCATATTCCTTTAGGTCACCCTCTTCATAAGACTTGATATATACCGGGTTATCATAATCTATATCCGAATTTAAAATGGGAATAATGATTTTCTTTTGAATTAGAAGGTGATTAAAAATTGAAATACCGGTACTAGGAACTAAACATAATTTATCATCGAAATCATCACTAAGACTGCGAATACTTACATATTGGTTAAGCACTTCATTCAAGAAAATATCTCTTAGCCTATTGATCTTCTCTACAGGCATGCCTGAAAATATCTCAAGTTCGGAAAGGTCGTAATAAGGACGAAGCGTGGAGATATTAAATGCTAACGTCTCATTGATTTGATCCTCCGTAACGATTCCCCAGTCTATCTTTTTACTTTTCCAGTAACGTCTTTCAATCTCAAACTTTTCTATTTTTCTCTCATCATTAAGTTCATCAATTTGCTTTATTGTCCTTGCAAGATATGTCTGTGATTTCCCGTCCGATACCGTTAATAAAAAATCAGTTGTAATTACATTTAAAAAGTCCGTTTTAACATCATGAGGATGTTTTATCCCTAATTCGTCTGCAATTTGTGTTGTCTGAGTTAGAGGCAAAGGATACTGTTCTCTTATATCAATTACGTAGTCCGTGAACTCTGCAATATAAAAATAGTCACGCTCATAATCTGATAATAAATGATGACCTCTTTTAATCTTTATTCCTTGAATTCGATGACTTCTTCCACGTGACGGTACATCCCGTATAGTAAGCCAAGGTTTATAATTTTCACCTTCTCCGCCACCTCTTCCCTCTTTAATCCATCTTTTATACTTTTGCGAAGTCATACTTCGATCTCTTTTTGCCATTAAATTCCCTCTTCTTTCTAAGTAGTCCCAAGATACTACGATATAAAATCAAATACTTTAGGTATAAGCAAAAAATTTCAACTATAGTCTTAACAATTTTCTTTATAAATCAACATAATAAAGCCAGACCGTCTTAAAACTTTTAGCAAAAAGTTGATAGATTCCTCTTCACCTTAGTCTGGCCTTGAACTCTACTTAGATATAATTAACTTAAGAATTCAAAAAGTTATTTACGTTATTATTAACTCTATCTTTAACTTCTTTGAATTGTCTTTTCTTGTCCCATCCACAAATTCTAATTAATATTTCATATTTAGATAAGAGATTATTCTCTTTAAATACTTCATTACAAACCAGATCAGCTTTTCGTAATAAATAATTTAGTGAAGATTCCGAATTACCAATAATAAAATCGTTTGTTTTAGGCATATCTTTTAGATGCCTTAATAAATAGCCTCCCTCCTTTTTCCCCATTTTTTAGCTATCTTGTTTTTTGTAATTCTCGCTTTTTCATTTAGCATTCTATTATATACATCCATTACTTTTAATAAAAATTCTTTATCTTTTATCTCATAATCTATCTTTTTTACGTTCATTATATTTGAACGTTGAGGTAAATTATTATCTAGCCATTGAGGATCATATCTTCTAAACCAAGAATAATGAGCTTTTAAATTTTTTATTATATCGCTTCTTTTGCATTCCGGATTAGATTTAATATAATCCAGAATAATTGAAGATCTTCGCTCCCATTGATCTTTTATATGATTAGCCGTCGATTTATTATAAATTCTGGTAGGCCTCTGCGGAGGTATATGTTGTAATGATTTACTTCGTATAAGGTGCTGTAATTTTAGTTTTGTTGCATATTTTAGAATTGTATCTGGAGTACAATGCATTTTTAATGAAAGAGTATAAACTCCATATTTGTTTTCTAATAAATACTCTTTTAATTTTTCCTCCCAAATTAGACCAAATTTAATATGCCTGACTATAATTTTTCCACTGACTTCATATTTAATTTTAGAATATACAAACCCACAACTACACTCAAATCGCCCAATAATTTTTCCCTTCAGATAATGAATCCTTGCATTTTTAATTGCCGCATGATCATAATGATCTGAAGCTGGATTGATGCAATTCCATGGAGGCTTTCCAAAGGGAAATTCATAAATAACATTTTTTTCGAAAAAATCTTTAAAATTATTGCTTAGAAAGTTAATTAATAAAACATGTTGAATTGGAGAATGAATTCTATGCTTTCTACACTTAGTGGTTAAATCTGTAATCCAATTACTTTTTTCATTTTTAATATCAGAATTAAAAACCTTTAGCAATTCTTCTCCGTAGTATTCCTTAAACTCTTTTATTAATTTATTTCTTTTAACATGAAGATTTGGCCACATAAAATCATTAAGGCTTAACCAAATCAAGTACTTTTTGAAAACCTTATCTTGATTAAAATTTGTAGAAAGGTTATTTAATATATAATTGATACCTTTAGCAATGTCAATTAATCGACTTTCTACTTGTTTATCCTGGATAAACTTCTGATTAAGATCAATAGTATTAAAATCTAGTCTTGTATATCCATATCTATCCTGAGCAACAGGATATTTGTACAATAAACAAAAATGTTTAAAGCATACTACAGCCCCTATAGGTTGATGACTTCGATGGAAGTATGCTTCACCAAAAAGACCGTTTTCTTCCATAGCACATTTAGGACAGTATTTTAAAAAATCTGTGAGAGAATTTTTAGCTGCTAATTCAAATGATAAATTTTGGCCACTTTCATCATTCATAGTTTTCGTAATCCTTAATTGTTTATCTTTATGTAAAAAAAAATGATAAAGTGGGTAAAGTGTATGATTTAGCCTTAAATATTCGGCGGCATATTTTTTAGGAAGTACTTTTTCTAATGTTTTTAATCTACATGGCAATTCTATAGTAGAATAAATACAAGTTTCTCCAAAAAGATCCCGAATAGAATCGACAAAATACTTATTACCGGAATAATAATGATATCTTGCAAACAAGCTATACAAAATTTCATCTTCATAAGGATCTGGAAAAAAGGCAAGCATAAAACAACCATCCCTAAAATTTTATTTAGATTTTATTAATAAACTACTTATAATTATTGATATTATTAAAAAATAAAAAGAGAAACCCCGTAAATACTGAGTTCAGCGGGATTTCTCCACTTTATAACGATTTCTACCATTGCTATTTTTAAATAACCAAATTAAAGTTGTTATCCACAACTATTTTTCATTTTTGACAAAACACATTTCCATTTTTGACAAATTATATTTCCATTGGACAAACTTTATTTTCACTCCACATCAAACACCACAAACGTCATTCACTTTACTCGACAGTAACACTTTTCGCCAAATTCCTTGGCTTATCGACATCGCACCCTCTGGCTACGGATACATAGTAGGATAGAAGCTGAAGCGGAATGACGGTGAGAATCGGAGCGAGTTCAGCGATTGTCTCTGGTAGGTAGATCACATGATCTACCGATTTTGCTAGGTCTTTGGTTCCTTTGAAGGTTACGCCGATGACTCTTGCATCACGAGCTTTGATCTCTTTAATATTGGAGACCGTCTTTTCATAGACGTCCATTTGTGTAGCGAGCGCAATGACGGGAGTCTTCTCCGTGATCAAGGCAAGAGTTCCATGTTTGAGCTCTCCAGCAGCATACGCTTCGGCATGGATATAGGAAATCTCTTTGAGCTTCAAGGAGCCTTCCATAGCAACACTCCAGTCAAGGCTGCGGCCGATGAAGAAGGTGTCTTCCACATCCACGAAGGACTTAGCAAAGTCTTTAATATGCTCAGCTTCATCGAGTACTTCCTGGGCTTGAGCTGGGATCTTCCTCAGTGCGGTAATAACTTCTCCGACTTTTTCTGGTGTCATAGTGCCACGAATTTGGGCTAGATAAAGTCCGAGGAGGACCATGCCTTCAAGCTGAGTGGTATACGCTTTTGTGGAGGCCACAGCGATTTCCGGGCCAGCCCAGGTATAGACCACATCGTGGGCTTCACGAGAAACAGAGCTTCCCACAACATTCGTAACAGCAACAACACGTGCTCCGAGATTCTTAGCCTCACGTAGAGCAGCAAGGGTATCTGCCGTTTCTCCGGATTGGCTCACGACCACGACTAAAGTGTGCTCATCAATTAGAGGAGAACGGTAACGGAATTCAGAGGCTATATCTACTTCGACTGGGAGGCGCACCCAACGCTCAATCAAGGTCTTACCGACTAAACCGGCATGCCACGCTGTCCCGCAAGCGACGATGAAAACCTTATTAAACTTATTGACTTCTTCAGCTGTCAGGCTAACTTCTTGGAGGTCGACTTTCTGATCCTCCAAACGACTTGTTAACGTATCTCGAAGTGCGCGCGGCTGCTCAAAGATTTCTTTGAGCATAAAATGGTCATAACCGCCTTTTTCTGCAGCGATTGCATCCCACTTTACTTCATAGACCTCTTTTTGTTTCGGGTTTCCTTGGAAATCCATCACTCGAACGCCGTCTTCTGTGAGAACGACCATTTCTCCATCTTCTAAGATGTAAGTCTTCCGAGTATAGTTCAAGATCGCCGGGATATCACTGGCTACAAAGAATTCTCCATCCCCAAGTCCAATAACCATCGGGCTATCCTTTCGAGCAGCGACTAGCTTACTCGGGTCTTGACGACTCATCACGACAATTGCGAAGGAGCCCTGAACCTTTTTAAGCACTTCTCGAACTGCTTCTTCTAGGTCTCCCTTATAAAAATATTCCACTAAATGCGGTAGTACTTCGGTATCCGTCTCCGATAGAAACGTATGCCCTTGCTCGATTAACCACTCTTTAAGTTCGAGGTAGTTCTCAATAATTCCGTTATGGACGACAGCGAACTTCTCCTGAGTATCCAAGTGGGGATGGGAATTAATATCGGAGGGGCGGCCATGAGTCGCCCAACGGGTGTGTCCAATCCCGATACAAGTCTGGGAGAAATCCGTTCCCAATTTTTCTTCCAAGGCAGCCAATTTCCCTACGGTCTTGCACGTAGAAATCCCCTGCTCGTCCAGTACAGACACTCCGGCAGAGTCATACCCACGGTATTCTAACTTTTTCAATCCCTCTACAAGTACTGGAATAGCCGGGCGGTTACCAATATATCCAACGATACCACACATAAATTTCTTTCTCCTCTCAAAATCAAGACTTCCATGCATTCATACGCTTCTAGCGTATGAATAGTGCGAATTAACCCTATCTGTGTAAAAACAAAAACCGCTCCTTCCGAGCGGTTCAAATCAATCCTTCTGGCAATAGCGAGCTAGGAAAGCCAAATAGATAGACTTCCCCCTACTCCTTGAAACCTACCCTTTGTCCCGCAAATTACTTCACGGATTTGTGATAAGTCTTCGGTGCCAAGCCACCGAGAGGGATCCGCCGAATTTTTCGATAACCCTCTTCCTCGTCAACCAAAATCGATATTCGCGGGTTGACATCCGATGTTCGAAAGTGTCGAACTACGAATCTCGTACCACGTACCTCGAATATGGTCCAGGCGCTTTATTATCTTGCCAGATGTTTGAGTTTGACCACACAGATACTCGCTTCTTTAAGCTAAGCCGTTCGTTTACGCTAGCCTATCCTTAACTTCTACTATACCTTTCGTATTCTTTTCGCTAAGCATCCCCCCTTAAAATACTAGCTATGAGATCTCATTAGGAGCTCATGGGAATAAAAACAACATTCATGTACCCTATTCAATTATACTTTTTTCACACACAGAAAAGAATGGAGTACATGAACATTATACGTGTTTTTTCTAAAATAGCTACAGAAATATTTTACAATCTTTTAAACCTGCTCCCGCTTAATAATATCAATCACGGACTGAGCCAACTGCCTCAACTGATCCTGATCCTGTCCCTCTACCATGACTCGTACTAAGGATTCGGTACCCGATGGACGGACGAGCACTCGCCCACGTCCCCCTAGGAAGCGTTTGACTTCCTCAACTTTTTGAAGCACATATGGATTCTGCATTGCCTTCTCTTTATCGTTCACTCGAGTATTGATCAATACTTGAGGAAGACGTTGCATTTGATGGGCGAGCTTCGATAGGGATTTGCCTTGCTCTTTGACAACGGACGCAAGTTGTAGGGCTGTAAGTAACCCATCCCCCGTCGTATTATGCTCGAGGAAGATGATATGTCCGGACTGCTCCCCACCAATCTTAGCACCCGTCTTAAGGAGTTCTTCCATGACATACCGGTCTCCGACTTGAGTCTCATAGATGTTGATCCCTGCTTCTTTTAAGGCGATATGAAGTCCAAGGTTACTCATCACAGTCACTACAATGGAATTCTCCACGAGCTGGCCTTTTGCTTTCAGAGCTAAGGCACAGATCAGCATGATGAAGTCCCCATCAACGATTTCGCCTTTTTCATCAACTGCGATTAGACGGTCTGCATCACCGTCATTAGCCAGACCCAGGTCTGCTTTATGCTCAAGCACTGCTTGCTGCAGCACTTCAGGATGAGTTGAGCCACACCCTGCATTGATATTCACCCCATCTGGAGTATCGAAGATCGGGATAACTTCGACACCGAGTTCTTGCAGGACTTGAGGACCTACTCGGTAGGCTGCACCGTTCGAGGCATCCAGGACAACTTTAAGCCCGTCAAGACGACCGACTGTCTCTTTTAGAAAATCAATATACTGACGCTCTGCATCCTTAATCTCGATGACACGTCCTACTTCACCACCGATAGGAACTTCCCAGGGTTTTTCTTCACTTAAAACAATCGCTTCAATCTCATCTTCCACCGAGTCGGGAAGCTTATAGCCTGTAGCTGAGAAGAATTTTATGCCATTATCCTGTACAGGATTGTGGGACGCAGAAATCACAACCCCTGCGCTCACCTCTAAAATCCGGGTTAAAAAAGCAATACCTGGGGTCGGTAGAATTCCCACTTTCAAGACATCAGCCCCGACAGAGCAAATTCCTGAGATGAGAGAGGCTTCTAACATATCTCCTGAGATTCGAGTATCCTTACCGATCACGATCTTAGGGTGTGGATGTTCTTTGCTCAATACATAAGCACCAGCCTGGCCTAATCGAAAAGCCAACTCTGGTGTGAGTTCACGGTTTGCTACTCCACGTACGCCATCTGTTCCAAATAACCTACCCAAATAGTTCTTCCCCTTCCTTATGTCACATGCTTTATATTGGGCTCACTTGAATCCTAATGCTTTATTCAAACCAATACCATTATATTATAGAATAATAGACTCTAAACCTAGACCCAAACTGATTTCTCTTTTGAAACCCAATTTATTTTAAGCATAATATGTCTTCTCTAAAAATTCAAATCTGGGAATCAAGCAACAGTCCCTAAATCAGCTAATCAGCGGGGCTGAACTGGGCCATGAGTCGTTCCGCCATTCGGATTCCGTCCACGGCTGCGCTCATGATTCCACCTGCATAGCCGGCCCCTTCCCCCGCAGGATATAAACCTTGAAAGTGAATTGCTTCGCCTGTCTTATCCCTTGTGATTCGCACGGGGGCACTGGTTCGAGTTTCAGTCCCCGTTAGGGTCGCTTTATCTCCGGCAAAGCCTTTGATTTTATGATCAAAGGAGACAAGAGCTCTATCCAATACTTCTCCGACAACTTGGGGGAGTACGGCATGAAGCTCTACTGGCTGAACTCCAGGTATATAACTTGGTGGTAGATGAAACGAGTCTGTGACACGCCCCTCTAAAAAATCCCGGACTCCTTGAGCGGGTGCTTTATAATCCCGTCCTCCTGCGAAGAAAGCTTGGTGTTCCCAATACCGTTGGAACTCAATCCCAGCCAAAGGATGATTGCTCTGGAAATCCTCCGCCCCTACGGTAACGACGATCGCACTATTGGCTACCCCAGTATTTCTCTGATATTCACTCATCCCATTCGTAACGACTCGCTCTTCTTCAGAAGCGGCCGCAACGACTTTACCGCCAGGACACATACAAAAAGCATAAGCTCCTCTTCCCGTCGGCAGATCCTGATAGGTTAGCTGATAATCAGCCGGTCCAAGTTTGGGGTGTTCTTCCACCCCATATTGCGAAAGATTGATGAGTTTCTGCGGATGCTCAACTCTAAGCCCGATCGCAAAAGCCTTCTGCTCGAGCTGAACCCCTTGTTCGTGTAAAAGTTGATAGGTCTCTCGCGAACTATGCCCTATGGCTAAAATAACCGTCTCGCTTGGAATTTCTTCCGAGTGATTCACAACTACTCCCGTAATCTTTCCTTCGGAATGCTCTAACCCGGTTAGCTTAGCACGAAAACGCACCTCTCCTCCAAGAGCTATAATCTCTTGGCGAAGCCCTTGAGTCACTCGCTTCAAAATGTCCGTCCCGATATGTGCCTTTGCTAGGAAGAGAATTTCCTGAGGTGCACCCTGCTTCACGAAAGCCTCCAGGACCTCTGTGATTCTAGCATCAGAAATGCGGGTCGTCAACTTCCCATCTGAGAATGTTCCCGCTCCCCCTTCCCCGAACTGGACATTACTTTCCACATCGAGCTGGCCTGTCTTCCAGAATTCTTCAACTTTCTGAGTCCGAGTCTCCACATCATCCCCACGTTCGAGGACCAAAGGAGCATACCCTTTCTTCGCCAAGGCTAACGCAGCAAAATAACCTGCGGGCCCGGCCCCCACCACGATGGGGCGATGCGCGAGTTTCCTTTCAGGTTTAGAGAGAAGACGTGGTTCAACAGCCGGTTCAGGTCTCAAATCCCCTACCTGGTGCAGAACACGGTTCACTTCTTTATACGATAAGTCCAATCGGAATCGAAGGGTATAGGAAAAAAACAAAAGCGGCTTCTTCCTCGCATCTACAGATCGGCGAAGAATACGAAGCCCTGAAATACTTTGCTGCGGAACCTTTAGTTTGCGAGCCATCATGAAAGGAAGATTTTCATCGTCCTCTTCCACAGGGACTCGCAAGTTTGTCCATATGAGATTCAAAAGGATTCCTCCACGTATGAGATTACATCTCTTTTCTCTAATCAAAAGCCTACCTAAAAGCAAGGCCTTCAAAGACCTATGACTGTAGCTTTTCGCGCAGAACGAAATCCGTCGTAGGATTTCGGCCTTAGCTGAACGACTTTTAGCGGAGGGGTGATAAATCGAACTAAGCTTCTGAGGGGAAGCGGCGCCACCGGTTCACATGCAGAAAGCA
The DNA here is from genome assembly GCF_055378975.1 of Desulfitobacterium elongatum. Classification (NCBI taxonomy): domain Bacteria; kingdom Bacillati; phylum Bacillota; class Clostridia; order Eubacteriales; family Desulfitobacteriaceae; genus Desulfitobacterium; species Desulfitobacterium elongatum. The sequence continues at coordinate 4,382,751 of NZ_AP038772.1, forward strand.
GAAGGGTTTGGCAACGAAAGTGTCCAGTGGACATTTTCGCCCGAGGCGGCATTCCACAAATGATACTCATCCGCTGAAGGTGCTCCCTCAGAAGCGAGTGAGATAACCCTGGAGCTATTGAGTACGTGAGTCTCCGGTGGAGATTCACGCCCGAAGGTACGCTGCGCGAAAAGCTACTGACCCCAGACTTTCATACTTCTTTAAAGGTATCTACAACCCAGGCGTCCCCTTAGCCTTCAAACTGAACGTCACTTTCGGCACTGAAGTCATCTCGACCCCAGCAGGAAGCTGCCAGAACACCTTGCTATCAGGGTGATTTCCAGCAAGTAACCCACTGGCATCCACCCATAAGGAAATCTGATCAGCCGTTAATTTATCCAATACTTCTGGCAACGCCTGCACCGTGATATCGAGCTTAGGGACGGCTTGTTCGACTTCTAGATCTGTGGGAACATTCTTTATCACCACTGGAATTCCCGTCAATGTCTTTGTTTGGACAGCCTTACCCACTTTTGCTATCACTGTGAAATTCGTCTTAGCCCCAAAGGAAACTCCATTCGGCAAACTCACCCTATCCGAAGAAATCTCAAATGTCTTATCCTCAGTAATTCCCGTTAGATCGACGGGTCCAATATTTAGCATATCAAAGCCTTTCAGAGCTTCTGGAGCTCCAAAGACCTGAACTCCATCAGGAATCGTCTGAAGGGATCGTACAATCATCCCTTCTGCCGGGGTTCCTTTACTTAACACTTTTATCGGAATCATCTTATTCCCAAGCCCTTTGGTGAGAATTGGGATGATGATATCCACACTCCCAGGATTTGCTGTCAAGGTTTCCACACTGGGGTCAGGGCCAAAAATAGCTTGCCCTGCTTTATCTCGGAAAAGAATAGGTCGAGAGACTTGCACCGTTTCCGTAGCCCCAGCAACACTGACCTCTACAAGGACTTTATCGACTGAAGCTAAAAGTGTACCTGGTCCCCTAACATTCACCACATCGGGTTTGAGGATTGCTTCTCCAACTTCTTTTCCCTCTGCCGGTACCCCAGTCACATTTAATTGAACAGGAAGCATTTTTTCCTGTACCGTATCTAATTGAAGAGTCACTCGATTCGGGGTAAGCTCGGTTATCTTAATATTAGGAATGGGATCCATCTTAACTTCATAATCTTGTTCCCCCGGCTTGCTTCCCGTGAGATCGACATACGCATATAAGTCCTTTACGTTAACGCTCGGGTTGGATCCTTGTAAGCTTACTCGAATAGAGGGTAGCTTAGTCATAATCATCGAATTCGCGGGCAAATTCTTCGTAACAAGCGGTATGTTCAGGATTTGATCCCTATCTAAAGTCTTGCTTACTCCTTGGCTCGTACTCGTTACATAAAGCCAAAAAAGAATAGCCAAGATAAGGGAAATAACTTTATAACCCAAGTTGCGCTTTAACATCTCATTCATATTTATGACCTCCAAAAGGATACAAAGGGTACAGAACTCTTAGTTGTATTCACTTGTAGCTCGCGGCTTAATATCTCTCTTAAAGCTTTCTCATCGAGGAAGCGACTGAGTACCCCATCGAGAGCTACGGAAATCGCACCCGTCTCTTCCGAGACAATAATAACGAGAGCATCCGAAACTTCGGTCAACCCAATCGCCGCCCGATGTCGGGTCCCTAGTTCTTTCTGGATATTCATGTTCTCAGAAAGAGGCAAAAAACAACCTGCTGCGGCAACCCGATCTCCGCGAATAATTACTGCCCCATCATGAAGTGGGGTATTCGGAATAAATACATTCACAAGAAATTCAGAAGAGACGACACCATCGATTTTGATTCCAGTCTCAACATAATTTTGCACACCGGTCTCCCGCTCTAAGGCCATTAACGCCCCAATCCGATTTTTGGAAAGAACTTGAGTACAACGCACTAATTCCTCGGTCACTTGACTCAAGGCCTCTGGACCAAGTCCCTGTGGATGGCGGATGAAAAAACGTCCCCGTCCAATTTGCTCAAGTGCTCTACGAAGCTCGGGTTGAAATACAACCGGCAAAGCGATAAAGAGCATCTGCCATACTTGATTAAGCAGCCAGCTCATCGTCGTTAACTGAAGAAACTTTGCTGAATTCGATAAAATAAGTAGAACTATAATACCCTTTAAAAGCTGAACAGCTCGGGTTCCTTTGATCAGCATCAATAACTGATAGAGAACGACCGCAACTACAGCGATATCTATAATACTACGCCAATCGAATGCAACACTGAGTTGCGAAAAAAACTGAGCCACGGTCTTCCTCCTCTATCGTTTTCATTCAAACCCACTTCTTTCGATTCTACATGGAGGCCCTGAATCCCTTGCCTGTCTTAAAAATTTATTTTACACTATAGTGAACAGAATATAAAGGAAACTTACTTTAATTGGAGTTATTCCTTTAGGAGGTTTTCACATGGATATCAAAGACTGGCAAAAGCAAGTAGATGATTGGATTTCCCAATTCGAAGAAGGTTATTGGCAGCCATCCTCGATGATGCTCCGTCTGACAGAAGAAGTCGGAGAACTCGCACGGGAAGTCAACCACCGTTATGGGGAAAAACCCAAAAAACCAACTGAACCAGAAGGAGATTTAGCCTTAGAAATGGCTGACATTCTCTTCATCATCGTCTGTATGTCTAACTCCTTAAACATCGATCTTGAAGACGCCTTTGCTCGAATGATGGAGAAATACCGTCTTCGCGATAGTGACCGCTGGACAAAGAAGCAGGAGCCTTCAGATTAAAGGAAACTCACTCCACACTATTTAGGCCCTTTAAAATCCCAAAACATCCCGTTAGCATCATATCTCCATAGGGTGCGACTTCATACCAACCCATACTCTTTGCCATCTCTCGGCGCGGTCCAGCCACTGCGACAAAGTCCCAACCCGGCCTCATGTCCGGATGGAGAGCTACACCATGCCCACCCGCATCGTAGACTTCTTCATGAGTGAGGACTGCCTCTTGGAAACGTCGAACTAAGTCATTTAGGGAATTCTGATCGAGTGCACTGGTATGTTGCTCAAAAATGCCATACACTCGGTTCCCCCGCACCGCAACCCCTAGTGCGTGTGAGTTTCCGATATTGAGAGCAATAATTCCCTCACTTAAATGCTTTTGAACTTGCGGATCGGTCATAATTCCCAGAATCGCTGCAGTTCCAGTATCGGTTACGACTGCATCTGGAATAATTTCGCGTATCGCCTGCATGCGAGTGTACACTGTTGGAATATCTTGAACAAAAATGAGTTCTTCCAAATTCCCACCCTTAGCAACAAATTCTTTCCAAAGTCGAAAACGCAATGTTCGATTACTCTCATAGATGCTATATCCATGATCCTGAACCGCAACTGCATATTTCTGGGGAGGAGTAATTTCGAAGGCAGTTAAAGCTTTTTCAAAGGACTTAACATCGATGTCTCCCATCCAGATTTCCAGAGCTCCGTCAGGAGCTTTTTCAGTGATCTTAACACCCATTTGCTTAACCTTATCTAGGCTATCATGAAAGGTCAAAGCAGTTTTTGGGGTCGCATACGCTTTCAGCCCGGCTTTTATATGCTGCATCAAAGCGAATCCGCACGCTCCTCCACCCATCAAATGCCCGTAGAAGAAAATTTCCTTTCCCAAACGCGTTGCTTCTCGAATTTCGTTGGCTACAATTTGCGTCCGACTTGGGACTACAAACTTAGGGCAGTTTTCTATATTCTTTCCCGATTGATAGACGAGTATATCTTGCGTACCCGAGCCGACATCAATGATCAAATAATCTTCGTTCATCAAACATCCCTCACTCTATCGAAATAGCCTCCGACCCAGCCTTGGCTTAACAATTTCTACCGCCTGATGTGGGCAGAGTTCTTGACAGCAGAAACATCGGATACAGGCCTCCAGATCAATCTGAGGTCTGTTTTTTTCATTGAAGACCAAAGCCTTCGGCGGACAATTCTTTACACAATCCGAACACCCGACACACCGATCATGGTTGAACATAGGTCGTGGGCGGACTCGATTTAGCAAAAATGTTTTCACACTTTGCGGGACAGGTACCATATCTAAGAAATTAAGGGAAACCGTCTTGGGAAGCTCGAAATCCTGGACACGCCATAGCGACCGAGCATCTCCACCTAGCTTAACTTCTTCCATACGGCTCACAAGTCCTCTTTCACGTGCAGCCATTATAGTCGGGACTTTCTCAGGTTTTAACCCAATCAGATGGGTAGCGACGACATCCAGCGCAAAGGGATCCTCGCTTATGAGAAGCGCCCCGACCGACCGAGGCTTCCCTGCTGAGGGGCCATCCCCCTCCATACCAACGATCCCATCCATGATACTCAACGTCGGCTTGACCCAGGTCGTGATATCCACTAATAAATCAGCAAAGCTTCGGACATCAGGCATTCTAAGATGGTACTCTGCTTTAAGCAGCCCTGGAATCACCCCGAATAAAATCTTGACCGCTCCAGTGAAAGTCATCATGCCATGTGTCTTAAGTTTCGATAAAGGAATAACAACATCCGCATCAAGGACATTCTTAGTAACGGTTAAACTTTTAACGATCTTCCCCTCTGGGTGAGAGACAACTTCCTGACCAACATCAAGATTCAATTCGGCGCCTGTTCGCTCAGCGACTTCCTTAAGCCCGGATCGAGCATAGATGCTTTGCAGTGCTGAAACGGTATAAGGCCCCCCTGGACTATCTCCAATAATCGGAATTCCGCCCGCTTCTTGAACCAGTCGTACGACGGCCTCAACGACACTCGGATGAGTAGTCACCGCTTCTTCCGGGCGTTTCTTCATCAGTAGATTCACTTTCAGAAGGACCCTTTGACCGGGCTTAACGAACGCCTCCATTCCACCGAGTTCTTTGAGCCCTTCCTTCAAAATCCCTTCAACACCCGCAGTATATTCTGGACAATATTTTAAAACGACTTTTGAGCCCACTAAGCTCACGTCCTCTCATTTAAACAGAATACTACTATTATACCCTTTTTACTTCGTTTAAGGAAACTTGCATCTTGTGGAGTCTTACTATTCCAAAATAGCAAAAAAACTAACAACTTCATCGATTGCTCTAAGTTGGAATCATATACCACTAGGTTTATCTTATTCATAATGCTATACTCTGTTTGTGCCGAAATGGACAACACATTAAAAAAATGTTTATGGAGGTAAAAATGAAAAAGATTAAAAATGTATCTATTGGTATACAGACACTTGTTATACTTTTTGGACTTGCAGTCCCAGCACAGGCAGCAATTAACGTTGGGACTTCTTATTATCAATCCGGCGGTTCTGTGATTTCCCTTCGTTCTATTACTCCCGCCGTAACAACAACGACTCCTACGACTCCTGCTACTGCTCCAACAAATACTTCTACGAATACTTCAACGCAACCAGGTACCACGCCATCAATTTCGACAACCCCGGTTGTTTCCTCTCCCAATGGGGCAGGTAGTGTTATCTCGCTTAAAAATTATGGTTATAAAATCCCAACAACAACTCAGCCCAGCACAACACCTACCACTGCACCAGCTCCGACGCCAGCTCCAGTTCCTACGTCTCCGACACCAGCTCCGACAACTCAACCTTCACCTCAACCGACAACGAGTCCTGCCTCAGTTCCTGCGGCAACCTCGGTAAGTGCTCAGGAGCAACAAATGATTGACGAGATTAACAAGGAACGTGCCGCTACAGGTTTGTCTGCTCTTAAGATAGACCTACGTCTCGTGGGAGTAGCACAAACCAAAGCAAGTGATATGAAAGCAAATGGCTACTTTAGCCATACCTCTCCGACGTATGGGACTCCCTTTGATATGATCAAGAAAGCCGGTGTTCAGTACCGTTATGCAGGAGAAAACATTGCTCGTAATATCTCGGTCGATGCAGCCATGGCTGCCTTCATGAGCAGTGATGGTCATCGCAAGAACATCTTAAATCCAGCCTACACCCATGTCGGTGTCGGAGTCGTTAGTAGCAGCACAGGCAACTACTATGTCCAAGTCTTCGCGCAGGAATAGAGTACTTCTTAAATTTCAATAAGAAATAGCTAAAAGACAAGGCGTGACCCCGAGGTTGCGCCTTGTTTGTTTTTCGAACTCGAATTTTTCAGTAACAACTGAGCCGTAACCTGAATAGAATACCCCGAAAACACTATAAAGGAGGGAAAATAACACATGGCTGACGTTCCATTCGATCCATATCAAGAAAGAGTCTGCATAATCGTTGAAAAAGTCTTCTTCAGCTGCCAGCAAAGAGAATGTTTCCCAAATCTCGAATTTGCTCTCCCTGGTACCGGCGGCCCCTTCACGTTTGTAAGCATTACATTTAACAATGGAGTGATTCTCCCTGACAGTATCGTTATCACTCCAATTCCAGGCCGGCCTAACTTTGCTAGAGCTCAGTTTACCGTCCGGATTTGCTTCACTGCAACCGTAAGAAATGCTGCTGGCGTACTCATCCCAATCGCAGGTTGCCTACCTGACATCTTCAAGGATATCGTCATTTACAATCCACCAACCCGACCTGAATTTGACTTCAACCTCAGAGTTGAAACCCGCAGTGAGCTCCTCGTTCCAGCGCTAATCTCAGGGAATAACCTCGTAATCACCGTAGGTTCCTTCGTTATCTCCAAACTTACGGGCTTTGTTCAACTCGCAATCGATGCCTTTGGCTATTGCCCAGAGCCACCGTTCTGCGAAGAATTCCCGACCGAAGAGCCATGTATCGACTTCTTGAATCCGAATCTCACACCTTTCCCAACCGATTTCTTCCCACCTCAATTACCCAGTCCGGTGCCTGGCATCCGTTAATCCTTTGATGACTCAATTCTCTCGATAATCTAAACGCACTAGGGCTGTCACCTGACAGCCCTTGCGTATCTACCCAGGAGGTGTGAAAGTTGCCTGCTTTTTCTCCATCGTCTCAATCCTGTCTGATCGTAAACGAAGGCTCATCCTTTTACCTTGAGACGAATCCTCAAGGCATGAGCTTATCCTCGACTTCAAGTAACCTTCTCCTTTTTGAACTCAATGAACCCATCTTTCTTGCTCAGGGATTCGCTGAAGGAGAGAATCAAATTCATATCGCTTACCTTAAAGCGACAGGTGAACTGTGTTACTCCATCATCTCCACAACTGGGGAACATCAAACCACGACGCTCGGGAAGCTGGATACGAGGACATATCGTTATGATCGACTCATTCTTCTTCCGGTCGATAAGGTGATACATATCTTCTATGCGGCTTCTCACCTCGCCCTTCCCGATGTTTGGCGAGTGACCCATCTTTTCTGGAATGCCCAAATTTGGCGGTCAGCACAATTGGGCGAAGTTGTCCACCCAGGTCATCCTCTTTATCACGTACTTATCGACTCAAAGGCCAACCTTCATGTGTTCATGATGACCACCTTAGGAAATCGTTCCGTTCTCATGTCTAGTCTCTTCAATGGAACCTTCCATGTTTGGTCAAAACGCCAAGAAATCTTAAACATTCCCCGCGAAGTCATCGATATGGCAGTTCTCCTTACCCCTCAAAATACGGGCTATATCTTCTGGGCGGCGAAACAACCTGGAACAGACAAGTTCGAAATTGGCTTTGCTTCTCAGCAGCGAGTGTATGATTTTACGAGTGCTTGGCAAATCGAGGCCAACCCAGCTATTAATATCACTGGCCCTTGGAAAGGACTCGGAGCCATTCCTTCTGAAGGAGCTCTTAATTTACTGATTAACGCTGATCAAGCAAGATTACTTCAATTCAAAAACCAAAACTGGAGTTTCGCCTCGAGCTTACCTTCCCAGCGTTCCCCCTTACAGATTGTACAAAAGACAGAATCTGTCCTCAATTACACGGCCTGGCTCAGCGCTGACTCTAAGACTTCTACTCCTCTATTCGCTCGTGAAGTCGGCTTACCCGTTATCTCAACAGCTCCAATCCCTGAGGAGCGCCTTCTAAACCCACTGCTCCCATCGAGTAGTGAGGAGTTAATCGCTTCAGTCTCTCCTGAGGAAGTTCCCCCCGAAATCGAGACCCTAACCGACACACCTCACAGCTTTGAAAACGCTCCTGAAAATCCGGAAGCAAAAGAGGCCCTCGTCTCATTGATCAATGGTATTCAAGTAACAACGTCTTCATTAACAGGCGAGCTACAAGCCTTAGGAGAAAAAGTTGATCCAATCTCCGAGGTCCTGGAGGCCCTAATGAAAAAGAATGAAGAAACACTAGAAGCCCTCCGTCTCCTCGAAGAGAGGGTCAGCTTGAAAATTGAACGTGAAATTGCTACAAAGAAAGGATTTTGGGCACGATGGTTCACATAAGTGGAAAGATGAAGTATGGCGAACTATTAACTCTTTATCCTCAACTCAGATCGATCTTCCAGAAATATAGCATACCCGTCTCAGGCTGAGGGATGCGCTATTTACTCAGTATGAGTATTGAGCAGGTTGCCCAGCTCTACAATCTAACTCCTGAGACAATGATTAAAGCCTTGCAAAGGGGTATTTAATGTGAAAGTTCTTTTTCAAGTGCGGCAGGATTACCGAAAGAATCCTGCCGGAGATACCGTCCAGCTCTTAGCAACAGCCCAAGCGCTAAAAAACCTAGGTATTCAAGTTTACCTGTCCCTTGATCCGCACGTTCGACTTGAGGAATATGACTTGGTTCATATTTTCAACGCAACTCGAGTCTCCGACTCCTCACAGTATTTTGAAAATGCCAAGAAACAGCAAAAACCGATTGTTCTATCCCCTATCTATTGGAATATGGGAAAGTTCTTAGAGAAAGGTGAGGGAAACTCTGCAGCGCTAGCTCAATGGGAAGCCCATCAGCCCTGGAGAGGGCAGCTGCTCCAGGATTCTGATCTGCTCCTGCCTAACGGACAAATGGAAATGGATATGATTCAAAACGACTTTCAGGTCACCACTCCCTATCACGTTATACCCAACGGGTTTCCCGAAGAGTATCTAGGAATCGATGGCTCCTTCTTTCGTGAGCAATGTCCAGGCCTTCCAGAGCAATTTGTCCTTTCCATCGCTCGAATTACCTCACGGAAAAACCAAGTTTGGCTGGCACAGGCTTGTTCTGAACTGGGGCTTACTCTCGTCTTAGCGGGCCCGATCAATGACCCTAAGTATTTCGAGCAAGTGCGCTCTTTTCCTAATGTTATTTATCTCGGCACCTTACAAGGACGACTTCTCGCTTCAGCCTATGCTGCTGCTAAAATTCATGCAATGCCGAGCTGGTTTGAGACCCCTGGACTTTCAAGTCTCGAGGCGGGGGCCTGCGGAGCAGTCGTCTTATCGACGGATCAGGGCTGCACGATGGAGTACTTTAAGGATATGGGAGTCTACGCTAATCCCTTTGAAGAAGATAGCTTAATACCGGCTTTGGAACGAGCCCTAAAATGCTCTCCTGATCCGTTAACAAAACACATACGAGACCATTACTCCTGGTCAAGGATTGGGGAACTGACTCTGTCTGCCTATCGGGCTTTAGTGGAAAAATGAATAGAGATGTAAAAAAACGAGAGCATTCACCTTGAAGTGATCGCCTCGTTTTTTTAATGCTTGTTAACTTTGGGTAATTACAATTTTTTAGGCAGATTTTAGGGGGACTCAGGTTAATTTCCCGTGCGAATGAAATCCAATACTCTCTGACAGGTGGCATAACGATCCGACCCTGATAAAAGGATAGCCCGTTCGATTGGCTTATAGGCCCCCCCCACAACGTAAATTTTCTTCGCAGCATCGAGATATTCTTGCCCAACCCCATCAAGGTAGAGAACAGGCGCTTTGAGGAAATCTGCCAAGTAACCCGCTGCTCTTTCATCTGGCCCACGCCCGACTAAAATCATATGCTCCACTTTCTTGTCACCTCCTGAGCCTTCATCAAGAATTTCTTGCATCTTCCTATCAATCGCCGATAATAAATCGTCCCAAGTGCGCCCATAAGTGCTTAGATACTCAATGGGGTCTGTATGATCTGTTTCCCCATAAGCTCCTGATACACCACGGTGAGACCAAAGCCTTTCTTCCATCCAACCATATCGGATACACGCATCAGCTACTAACCAAACCGTGCGCTTCCAGACTTCCTCAAACCTTGCTGGATCCTTGACTTGTGGTTCACACATCTCCACGGAAAGAAAACGATGATTAGCAGTATACCCCGCATGCCAAGCGACCTCGCTCTCCGGAATTGTCCGCATAATCTCGATCCAGTCCACAAAATAGTGTGCAGAGGCTCCTCGGTAAGCACTATTAAAATAATTGAATTCATTTTGCGCTGTTGCACCAGGTGTCGCCGTGGAATGGATAACCATCCCTTGAGGTTCAAGGGCCTCTCGAGAGCGATTATTAACAATCAGCTTCTCTGTAATGCTGTAAACCGTAAAACTCCCCTCCTTTTCAACTATTCTTTAGGCGCTCCATTTTTCTGCTTATTATAAACGTAATGGAAAAAGTCATGGGCAAAATTAGACCCTTTCCCAATGACTAACCCAGTAATGATGACTCCCACTAAGACATCCTTTGTCTGTATACCGATCAGCTCTAAAGCATTTATCTGCGTTTCATAGGCCAGGAGGATTCCTGTCCCGAGGCTAATCAGTTCTAACGTAAGTGGGCGAAATTTATCCTGTAGGAAAGGGATGGAATAAACTAAAGTCTTAAAAAGATCGACGACTTTCTCGACAACGACGGCCAATAGCATCACTAAGCTTAAAGCATCCACTCGAATCTCTCCTTTTTCTAATCGCTCAATACTCACAACTCCCCTTCTATAACTTATTCGAGTTTCGCTATCTGGTTCTTTGAAGACAAAAAAATGTCTGTCCCTTTAAATATACAAGAGAGAACAGACATTTTCCTGAAAAAGCTGTCACCTATACCTATAATCTTGCTATTTCCTAACAATCAGCCTTTCGTGTTAACGTGATAATTCGACCCCAGTCGTTCTTGCGTAACCTTTAGTATATTCTCGAGCATAGGCAAATCCTTAGTCGAAAGGATCTTTTCTTCATTGGCTTTGATCTTTCGAATGGTTTCCTCCAGTGGGACCACACGAAACTGCTGCTTGCCCTTTTCATAGTAACTGTGAGAATACGTAGGAATAATACGAACCTCTTCTAAGCGGGTTGTTTTTGAAATGCCGACTTCCGGAGTGTCCGAGCTTGAGCCGTTACTAGAGGAAAATCTCTTCTCCTGGAGGAACTTGAGCTCTAAGATGACCCCGCTATTTCTCTCTTCTCCCCTTTGGTCTCCGATAAAGTTACCGAGAGAATACGCTACGAATTTGTCCCTTCCCCCAATATTAAGAACTTCGACCGATTGAAGGACATGGGGATGGCTTCCGATAATTGCATCCGCCCCTGCCTCCAAGAACTGATGAGCTAAACGTCTTTGTTCTTCAGTCGGCTCAGGGCTATATTCAACTCCCCAGTGTAAAATTAATATAAGCACATCCACTTGGGGCTTGAGCTCCGAAATATCTTTTAGTATCCGCTCTTTTTCCAGGATATTGATGAAATACGAATGCTCTTTAGGGAGACCAATTCCATTCGTTCCGTAGGTATAGGCGAGATAACCCACTTTTACCCCACGAATTTCCTTGATGAGGACGCCTGAATCCGTCGCGCTCTTCTTCGTCCCGAGCGTGTCCAACCCTGCCTTCTCTAGGACCTCCACCGTTCTCAGGGCTCCGTTATATCCTCGGTCTAAGAGATGATTATTAGCCGCAACCACGCCATCGATTCCATAGTCCTTTAAGTGCTGAGCAATAGCATCTGGGCTGTTAAAGAGAGGATACCCCGTGTACCCGGTTGCGGGTCCCGCCAGAGCTGTCTCTAGATTCGTTGTGCAATAATCCCCCTGCTCGATTAAGTCTTTGACTTCTGAGAAGAAATTAAATTGATAAGACCCATCAGGCTGCCCCCCTGACCAAATCAGGGTATTATGCATTAATATATCTCCGAGCGCCGTAAGGGTGATTATTTCTTGCTGAGGCTCAGGCACGAGTTCTGCTTGTTTCTCCCCTGAAACTCCCTCTAATAAGCCTTCAGAATTCCCCTCTTGAGCCGGAGGGATGAACTTCAACGACGGCTGGGAGTTACAGCCAACAAGCGTTAATAAAAGGGCTAGAATTATGACCGTGAGAAGCGATGCACGACGCAATATATCCATGACCCCCTTAATAAAACGGATATATTATTGTTCGTTTCTATGTCTTATTTGTCCTGCTTAACTTCACATTGGTTTCTGACCTGAGGCTCCTAGATTATAGAACTTTATTTATTCTTTAATTTATATGAATGCATGGATTTATTTTTTATAATCGATATCGGCTTATCTTGCTTAAAAAGTTTGGTAAAGAAAGCTAACGCTAAACCAAAAACGGCATGTGCGGTCATCGTGACAACCACGCCAGTGGGATCTTGAGGTAACTTCTCCCCCGCTATTCGACTAACTAACATACCAAAAGCACTTACCCAGACAACTAGCCCAAACCCCATACCCTTTAACCATAAGTTCTTTGCGCCAAAAAGGTAAATTACATACACAAAAATCACACCCAATAATGACGTAAAGGTAGCATCTGCAACAGCTCCTATGAGATAAGCGAACTTATCATAGAGGTGCTCCTTGCGGAGAAAGATTGACGCAACAATCTGCCAGAATAAAGCCTTTGAATAACCGAGCGAAAAAAGAATATAATTAGTAATTATTTTCATCACATCCGCTAGAATCCCAATCATAGCTCCTATCAGTATTTTATCTTTAATCAATACAATTCCCTCCTGAATTCAGTTGAGTAATTAACATTATTCCCCTCTGACATTTGCTTTATTATGGCTACCACTTTCCTTAGAGTACAACAAAAAACACCACGATTTCTCGTGGTGTTTAAGTATTCCTTATGGAGCCGATGGCAGGACTCGAACCTGTAACCTGCTGATTACAAATCAGCTGCTCTACCAATTGAGCTACATCGGCTTGTCTTGCGACTTGTTTATATTAGCATAACCCTTTTAAATTTTCAACTCCAAAACCAATAATTTTTTTACCAATTTTTTATAGCCCCATCAGGCAAATCCAAATAAAGATAACCCGCGAAATCATCCGTAGAACTACAAAATGGCTTAAATCCGACGGCTCGCCAAAAATGTGCTGCCCCTTCGTTCTTAGGTTGGAGAATTACTTGTTTGACCGGGGTCAATTTCAGTTCTTCAAGAAAGATATCGGCAAACTTCCTTCCGATTCCATGATGGCGAGGGCTAACCCGGAAGTGTTCCCATTCTAGAAGTAGTGTATAATCCGCTGGAATGCTCTTTTCGCACTCAGGGCCAGCCTGGGATTCCCTGACGCTTACCTTGAACCGGAGCGTAATATAGTATAGTCCGAAACGGTAAACGACCTGCCATTCAGTCCCGTAACCGAGATAGGTAATATCGGTTTTAACTTCTGAATGGGATAGCTCAGCAAGGAATCGAGCTTGATCCAGGAAAAATTCCTCATCAAAGACAACGAATGGGACAACCATAGCCCTCCCCCCCTTTGATGATAAGAACGTTCGCGAAGAAGCTTCTGAATCCCTTTTATCTCACTGGAGGTTTTCTCTCCGGATCCTTTCGTACTTAAAAGCGGGAAGCTTAAGAGTCTTTTAAGTCGGAGAAGATTCCGAGAGAACGTTCTAAGATGCCTGTTAGATAGGCTAGAACCACTCCATAATTCGTGATCGGAGTGCTATTGTCTCGGCAAATGTTAATTCTCGTTTCCATCGTCTTTTGGTTCAGCATGCAAGATCCGCAGTGTATAACCAAGTCATATTCCTTCAGATTAAGCGGAAAATCCTGTCCCATTTTAAAGTCAAACTGAAACGTCTTACCCATCTTCTTCTGAAGTAGGTTCGGAATTTTGTAGCGTCCGATATCCTCATGAGAGTGATTATGCGTGCACCCCTCTGTGATGAGAATCCGAGCATTATCCGGTAAATTCTTAATTACCTGTACTCCTCGAGCAAACTCCTCCAAGTCCCCTTTATACCGCGCAAATAGGATAGAGAAGGAGGTAAGGGGAATCGAAACTGGGACAATTTCGCTGACTGCTTTGAACGCTTGAGAGTCTGTGATGACTAAATCGATGTGTTTCAAATCCTGAAGCGCAGACTCTAATTCACTATCTCGCACGACATAGCTTTTAATACCATGATCTAAGCAATCTCGAATGACTTGAACCTGGGGAAGGATAATTCGACCCTTCGGCGCTTCAGAGTCCACGGGAACCACTAGAACCACGATGCCATTAGAGGGAACTAAGTCTCCTACAATCGGAGGTTCTGTCGTACTCTCCTGAACCCTTTGGATTAGTACCTCTTTCAATTCAAAGATTCCTGTTTTCTCCGTAGAGGAAACGATTAACGCCTCTGGATAGCCCTCCTGAACTCTGAGCCGTTCCTTCTCGCTTACACGATCCGCTTGGTTGATAACCAATAAAAAAGGAATCTTAAATCTCTTGAAATTATCCTTTGCCTCCTGAAACAATTCAGTATCTAAGTCCGCTATATCCATCACATAAAGCGCGAAATCGGTCTTTTGTAGAACCTTAAGGGTCTTCTCTACCCTTAAGCCACCCAGTTCTCCCTCATCATCAAGGCCTGCCGTGTCAATGAACACGACTGGGCCGAGTGGAATAAGCTCCATTGTCTTGCTTACGGGATCTGTAGTGGTTCCCTTTACGGGTGAAACAAGAGAGATATCCTGACCGATAATGGCATTAATGAGCGAGGACTTACCTGCGTTCCTCTTCCCGAACAAGGCAATATGCGGTTGGTTTGCAATAGGTGTCTGGTTGTTCATAGATCGAGCTCCCTTTCTACACTTTGAAGTCGCTTTAGCACCCGTTTGATATATTCATGATCAATAAACATCTATAGTCCTCTGTTTTTCAACCTTCACTAAACTTCCTATGATCTCCTCTTCCCATATCGACTTGGCAGCCCACGCTTTGAATCCGACGTTCGATACAGCCTCGACAATGTGCAGCCTCATCCCCTGTACATATCTTGTTTTCATAGAGCTCATATTTTGCTCGTACATTCGTAGGTGAAAGGTTAGGCATCACAACATTGGCCCCCGCTTTAAGGGCCTTCTCACGCCCGAGCGGATCGATCGTGCCCAAGGCAGTCGTCGAAGGTAACAGGGCTTCTGGCAAAATGAGCCGAGTCAGCGCTAACAAAACGAGGGTCTTCTCGACCGTTCCACCAGGATATTCTCCGAGCGGTGTCTTAGCATGAGGAATAAAGGGGCCGATTCCCACCATTTCCGGCTGAAGTTCCTGAAGAAAAAGCAGATCCTCGACCAAGTCCTCATTTCGTTGACCTGGCAACCCCACCATGAAGCCAGCTCCCACTTGATACCCGATCTCCTTCAACCACTTAAGACAGTTACGACGGTCGTTATAATCCATATCCGGATGCAACTGGCGATAGAGTCTCTCTGAAGCCGTTTCGTGACGTAGAAGATACCGCTCTGCTCCCGCATTATAGAGTCTTTGATAACTTTCAAAGCTTCTTTCCCCGATAGACAGCGTAACTGCCGTATCCGGATAAGTACCCTTAATCCTACGAATGAGTTCTTCTAATACTTCGTCCGTATAGAAGAGGTCTTCTCCACTTTGCAATACGAACGTACGGTAGCCTAAAGAATATCCCTCGGCGCAACACTCCAAAATGTCTTCAAGACTTAAACGGTACCGATCAACCTCTTTATTGTCCCTTCGGATTCCACAGTACGCGCAATTCCTTCTGCAGTAATTTGAAAACTCTATGAGTCCCCTCATAAACACTTTATTACCGTAGTTCGCTTCACGAGTTTGCTGGGCATACTTGAAGAGAAGCTCTTGATTACCTGGATCCAAATGATTGAGTACCAAGAGGAGCTCTTCCCCTTCAGCTTGATGAAAGCGAAATAACTTTTCTAAAATTGATCGGATAATAAGTTCTTTCTCCATTCTTTTTCCTTCCTAGTGTTTCCTTCATTTTTATTATAACACTCTAGATACTTTACGCACTTTCGAGATGCACTATATTTCACTATGTAACTTATTTTGATTTATAGTGACGATAAAGTCAATATCCAATCGACACTCTCCTGCAAGTCGTGCAAATCAGGCAAGTGAGTCAAATCAGGCAAATCTCGCTATTTTCTACCAAAATTGTAAAGTATCGAGGTTTTTTTCAGCTTAAGGGCATACTAATCCTTGATACAAGGAGGATAATTATGACTAAGTTGACGTATGAGGAAATTTTCGGCCGACTCGTAAAAGCCTCTTATCAAGGAAATCTCCAAGCAGAAATCGATTCTCTCGAATCCACAGGTGACGAACACACAAAACAGTATATCCACTATGCCTTGGGCAAGGGGGACCCGGATAAGGTCGTATTCCAAGTCAAAGAGTGTAACAGTGGATCTAAAGATGTAGAGCACAACTGTGAGGCAGGTTGTCTATTTAATGCTATTGTTCGTGATATGGAAGGCAAGGTTGTCATCCAGGATCGTAACTGTACACATTGTGGGCATTGTATTGATACTTGCTCCCTGGATAGCTTAGTGGATAAGAAAGAATTTATTCCTCTCGTCGAGCTATTGAAATCAAGGGAGGTTCCGGTTTTTGCGATTGTTGCTCCTGCCATTGCCGGGCAATTTGGCCCAAACGTGAGCATGGGACAACTGCGCGCAGCCTTTAAACACCTTGGCTTTTACGGAATGATCGAAGTAGCCCTATTTGCCGATGTCTTAAGTCTCAAGGAAGCCCTCGAATTTGATAAGCATGTTCTAACTGACCAAGACTTTGTTCTAACCAGTTGTTGCTGCCCCATTTGGGTGGGTATGGTTAAACGAGTGTATGATACCCTCGTGTCCCATATTTCACCTTCCGTCTCTCCGATGGTTGCCTGCGGACGCGGAGTTAAACGCCTCCATCCTGGAGCAAAGGTCGTATTTGTTGGCCCCTGCATCGCCAAAAAGGCCGAAGCGAAGGAACCAGATATTCGCGACGCTGTTGATGCCGTTTTAACCTTTCACGAGCTTAAGCAAATCTTCGAGGCGACGGATATCGATCCGTCTCAAATGGAAGATATCCCGAGTGAGCATTCATCAACCAGTGGTCGGATCTATGCTCGAACAGGAGGGGTATCCCAATCCATTTCTGATACCTTGAATCGATTGAGACCTGAAAAGCCTGTCAAAATCAAGGCCATCCAGGCCGATGGGACCAAAGAATGCAAAGAGCTCCTACGCGCCATAACAAGCAACGATATCCAAGCAAACTTCTATGAAGGGATGGGTTGCATTGGAGGGTGTGTCGGAGGGCCAAAGGCTTTGCTTGAGATCGAGGTCGGAACAGCACGAGTGAATGAATACGGTCTCGAGGCACATGCTCCAACCCCTGCAGATAATCAGCATGTCCTAGAGTTGCTGACCCAACTGGGAATCGCTAATGTCGATGAATTGCTTAAGGGAGAGTCAGCGAAAATCTTTCAGAGACAGTTTTAAAGACATATAACCACAAACTATTGAAATGGAGGCAAAAATGATGGAAACCAAAATGGTGAACAAGAAAATGACCCTACTTATGTTTAGTGGTGAATATGATAAGGCTCTGGCTGGTCTTATTCTCGCAAATTCGGCCCGAGAAATGGGTCTCGATGTCACGATATTCTTCGCCTTTTGGGGACTCACGCTGGTGCGGGATCCAGGCAAAATGACGATGGAGGATAAATCCTTATTTGAGCAGATGTTTGGGCTTATGACACCTCAAGGGGTGGAAGACTTGCCCCTATCGCGGATGAATATGGCCGGACTTGGCAAGGCGATGCTCAAGGAAATGATGGAGGATGACAAAACCCCTACTCTCACAGACTTCTTAAATGGTGCAAGAAAAAAGGGTGTCAAATTCTATGGATGTAAATTATCTGTCGATGTTATGGGTTTTAAAGAAGAAGAATTTATACCCGAATTAGAGATCATAACTGCCACAGAGTATCTCCAGGATGCTCTCGAATCCCAGATTCAATTATTTATCTGAGTAGGAATACTCGATGAATTGGAAGCTAGATCTAATGTAGACCCATGCATGAAAAGCTTAGCATATAATAAAAGAATCCCCACGTCTGGGGATTCTTCTTGCGCAAGTCTAGAAGAGAAAGCGTCTAGATTTTATGGACTAGATTGCTTTACTTCCTGACTCTTACAAAAAAGTAACACGTGGCATGTCCAAAGTCAATGATTTCAACAAATATAGACATTAAATTAAGAAAAAAATTCTCAAAATGAGCATTAAAACAGCGATTTACAGAATTAAAATTTCTAGGAAAAAGAATTAAGGATTACCTTGGAGAGTGGAAAATATCTCTATTAAATCAAAAGCACCGCAATCACTTGCGGTGCTTCATTACCTTGTGGAGCCGATGGTCGGAATCGAACCGACGACCTGCTCATTACGAGTGAGCTGCTCTACCTCTGAGCCACATCGGCATTTTTTTACCGAATGTCATTCTACCCCATTTTTGAAGGAAAGTCAACTGCACCAAAAAATAAAACCCCCTGCCACTTCTGACAGGGGAACTGAAGAAAGTATATCTTCAAAGGAGGGAAAGAGAAAAAGGTATAGGATTAGTGTAGAAGATAAAAGTGAGCAATCTGTTTCGAGACTGTGAAATATCTGTGAAAAGAAAAATCATTTTTCCATTTTGTGCCAATTACTAAGGACGATACATATCATGTACTATCTAAAGGAAAAGGAGGATACGCAGATGGCATTTGGTGCTGGTGGTGTTGATTGTTGTGGCAAAGGAGTAGGCACAGGAATTGCGATTGTTGTAGTTATCATTCTTCTGCTTATCGCACTGGGAATCGTATTCTAAAAGAAATTTGCTTTAATACGAAAGGAGGAACTTGATTTGTACGGAATGGGAATGGGAATGGGTTATGGCGGCGCATGTTGCCCTCCAGTAGTTACGGGTGGAGGAGTCGGTGTTGGTGTAGCTATTATTGCGATTGCGATTCTGATTCTTATTGCTTTGGGCATAATCTTCTAAATCGACGTGCTCTAGTTAAGAGCTGGGCTCTACTGCCTAGCTCTTAACTTTCTGATTAGCTTATGTTTTATTCCGAGGAAGTGAGGTGCTTTAATGTATTATTCAGATTATCACGTTCATTCCTATTTGACACGCACTTCCTACGCAAACGGGCATATCCACTGTCTAAGTGGGCTGACAGGCCCTACAATCCCTTGGGGAGGCTCTCATGTTCATTATTATAATGGCGTAACAACTTTCGATAATGGTCATGTCCACTGTTACAGAGGATGTACAGGTCCGAGTATACCTTGCCCTGGCGGAGGACACATTCATTGCATGAACGGATGTACTACAGTAGCTGACTATCATTCACATTTCTATGGAACTCTTACAGGTAATGAGGAAACCTCCATGTTATTTAAGAATAAGGCAATCTAACTGAAAGCCCCGGCATGCCGGGGACTCTCAGTTCTACCTTCCTAATCTGGCCGTTCTGCTCGACTTAGTCCTTACCCTAAGAATCCTTCCCAAAAGACCGACAAACCCATCGATTTCCTCCTGTGTATTGTATAGCCCAAAGCTTGCTCTTACCATTCCTGGATGGGGTAAGGACGGATTCGCGATATATCCTTCCATATCACGTTTTGGAATATGGAGGAGACGCTGGACATAAGGCTGTGCGCAAAAGCATCCGCTCCGAACTGCAATCCCACCTTCAAGGGATAACATCTCTGCTACATCCTCATGATGCATCCCTTCAATGTTAAAAGGGATCACGCTGATACGTTGGGAGGCTTGATGGCTGTTCATAGGAACGCCTCCATAAAGCGTTAACCCCTCCATTCCTTGAAGCCTTGCATAGGCATACTCTACCAAGCTTTCCTCATGGCTCTGAACCTTCTTCATACCTATGTTGGACAGTGTCTTTATAGCTGCTACTAAGGCGACTACTCCCATGACATTCGGGGTTCCCGCTTCTTCCTTATGTGGGGGTGCATCCCAAATCACGCGATCTGAAGTGACCATACGGACAGTTCCCCCACCGGAGTATTCCGGAGAGCCCTGTTCAAAAACATCTCTAGGACCGATGAGAACCCCCGTTCCGAAGGGCGCATACATCTTATGGGCGGAGAAGGTAAGAAAATCGATATGTTCTGGTAAGTGGGCGGGGCGCATATCTACCGGGGCATGGGGCACTAACTGTGCTCCATCGACACATATCTTTGCCCCATAGCGGTGTGCCAGTTCCGCGATTTTATAGATCGGATTCCTATGTCCTGTGACATTTGACGCACCTGTTACGGTAACCAATTTAACGGCTCCTTGATACCGTTCGAGCTTTACCTGCAGATCCTCCAGCCTTAACCGACCCTGTTCATCGATATCTACGTAATCAACCGAGTACTTATCACGCCAAGGAAGAAGGTTCGAGTGATGCTCCATCCAGGTCGTCAATACGACCTCTCTTCTGTTTTTATTCAAAAGACGGTAGGAAAGCTTATTAAGCCCTTCTGACGTGTTCTTTAGAAAAACTACCCCATCTGTTCGTGGGTCTGCTCCCACGAACTTCATAACCTCATTACGCGCTTGCTCATAGACCTGAGAGGAGATCACGGACTTATATCCCGCCCCTCGGTGAATTGAAGAATATTGCGGTGCGAATCGAACGATTTCCTCCATTACAGAGAGAAAGGGGGGTGTCGTTGCCGCGTTATCAAAGTTTATCCCTACCGTTGAGCCTCCTAGTGCTATAGGAACGTGGGTATCCAAACCCACAAATAAACTTCGATAATTGGCCCGGTTCTTCAAAGGGAAAAAACGAAAGTTCATCTTCTAGCCTCCTTAGATCACCTTTTACTCTGCATTATATGAACTCCGTTCGAATCGGGTCATCGTCCAGTAAGAGTGCAGGAAATTTATGAGGATATAGCGAATTATTTCAAAGTGCAAATATTCAGAAGGACAAGAAATGTGAGGTGAACCGTTTGCAACGTAAAGACAATATCATCATGTGGGGTGTTTTCTGTTTCGGATTTATTGGAAGCTACATGGTGCTTCTGCAGCAAAGTGAAAGTATTGCTAATAATGCCTATCTCATTAGTGCTTTCATCGCGCTTAGCCTAATGTTTATAGCTGACCGTATCTTGAAGAATCACAAAACCTCTAAGGATAAGAATTCTGGTCCTCAAAAGAAATCCAGGTCGAAAAAAGCTTCTGGTAAACAAAATATGAAAATAGCTAAAGAGAAAACAGATAGAGTCGTTTCAGTGAAACACAGTAAAAGCCATGCCTCAAAAGGGAAAAAGAAGAAGTAAGTATTTTCCTATCTAACATAAAATTGTTCCTTGATATTCGACACGTTACATGATATTTTGACATAGTCAGGAGAATACCGCAAAAAACCTGACATTGCGCTATAAATCCCTGGACGCAGGAATTTGTACCAAGTCACTTCGTTACCCAAAAACGACAAGCGGAGTTAAGCATATGTCTTAGCTCCGCTTGTCGTTTTATTTCTAGTTTCTATCTCCTATGGGAGATTTTTTTTATTCTATACGATTTTATTTCGAATTTGGGGTAAACTACTTTGTCAAGGGGGAGTTTTCTGTGCTAAGACGTCGTGAATTCCTCAAACTTGTCGTCAAAGGAGCTATCTTAGGCAATTTCATTGAGCTAGTTACCCCACCTCTTGAGCGAGCTGTCGCTCAAGGAGAGGTGAGAAGACTCCCCGTCATTATGATCGAAACGGGGACCTGTACGGGTGATAGTATTTCTTTGGATAATATCTGGACCCCCACTTTCTCAGATATCCTCAATAATATCGCAGATTGGCGCTATGATTTGACCATGATGCAATCGCAAGGTGAACCTGCCTATCAGGTGCTTTTAGATACGTACGAAAAAATGCCCCACGAATATGTCTTGATCGTTCAGGGATCAATGTTGCATCGAGATGGGGGACATTATAATCATGTGGGTATCGAGAATGGAAAGATGATTACAGGAATCGAACTTGTACGACGGCTCGGACTAAAGGCCAAATATGTGGTTGCGATTGGACATTGTGCGACCTATGGTGGACCAGTTGCAGGGTATCCTAATCCCACTCAAGCAACTGGCGTGCAAAATATATTGCCTGAACGGCGTGTAATCAATGTGTCTGGTTGCCCTGCCCACCCCGATTGGATTATGGGAACCCTTCTCCATCTTGCACTCTATGGGGAGCCGGAGCTTGAGAAGTTCGGCCGTCCTAAGATGTTCTATGGCGAAACCATTCACAATAATTGCCCCCGTCGTCGTTATTACGACCAAGGAATCTTCGCCACGAATATTGGTCAAAAAGAATGCCTTTATCGTGTGGGTTGTAAAGGCCCGGTCACCTATGCAGACTGTCCCATCCGACGTTGGAACGATCGGTATAATTGGCCAATTGGCTGCAATTCCCCTTGTATCGGCTGCACTGAGCCAGGGTACCCAGACCTAATGGAGCCCTTCACTACTCATGCTCCAGATATCCCTTTTCCTGGAGGAAGCAGAGCTTCTACAGATCGGATCGGTCTAGGTGTGATGGGTTTAGCAATGCTAGGTATCGGTGGCCATTTTCTGACCTCCCTCTATAATGGGCGGCTCCATAAAAATCTCGTGAAATCCTCAGTCAAGGGTAAGCATAGGCCAGCGATACGAAAAGTAAAATCCTTCCGTCAGTACCACCTCAAAACGTTTCAAATTCGTCGTAAGCCTGATTAGTTATAAACAGGTGAAGAAACGCTCTCTGCACAATGCGCTTCCAAGGAGTGAGCTAACTGGAAAAGAAGATTATCTACCCCGTTACCCGAATTCATAACCCAATGCTTGTCGAGGCTTGGCTAGAAGATGGAGTTATCAAAGAGGCCTTTATCGCCGATACCCTTTACCGAGGATTCGAACAAATCCTTGAAGGTCGTCCTGCAGTGGACATGCCCTACTATACCCAGCGAATCTGTGGCATTTGCTCCTCTGCCCATGGAATTGCTGCGGCGTTAGCCGTAGAACAGGCCCTTGGGATGCACGTCCCCCCTAACGGACAGTTTCTTCGCAACTTGATTCTTGCTGGCGACTTTATCCAGAATCACCTCCGACATTTTTATCTTATGTGCATGCCTGATTACTTTCGCGGTCCGGATATCGCACCGTTTATCCCTCATCTCGAAGGAGATATCCGACTTTCTAAAAAGGAAGACGAAGAGATGACTGCTCACTACTTTCAGGCAATAGAAATCTCACGAGACGCTCATGCCGCCTTTGGTGTCTTCGGCGGAAAAGCGCCCCATGGCCACGGAATCGTCGCCGGTGGATGTACGATGAATATCGATGCTGATAAGATCAACCGTTATCGAGGTTACCTTATAAAAATTATAGAATTTATCGATAAAGTAATGCTTCCCGATGCCGAACTTCTCGTGGAGCGCTATCCAGACTATGTCGATTTAGGGAAGGGGAATGGTAATTTCCTCTCTGTAGGTGGATTCAGCAATCCGGATGGGAGTACTTTATATTCTCATGGCCTCTCTCTCCAGGGAAAACGCCAGCCCTTTGATGAGCACCTCATCACGGAAGAGGTCACAACGGCTTGGTATAAGCAAACGGGGCCGATCCACCCCCATGAAGAAAAAACTGAACCTGACCGTAGTCAACCTAAAGGCTATACCTGGGTTAAAGCCCCACGCTACCAAGGTCAAGCGGTAGAAGTAGGACCTCTTGCTCGTGCCGTAATTGCCAAGGAAAAAATCATTGGCTATGGGGCAGTTGCCCGCCTCTGGTCCCGTGCTCAAGAAACAAAACAAATCGCAGAAGCCGCTGAGCTCTGGCTCAATCGGCTTGAGCCGGGAGCCGAAACTCTCGATACTCGAATGGAGCAAGATTCTGGCATGGGAATCGGTTTTTTTGAAGCGATGCGCGGTTC
Organism: Desulfitobacterium elongatum; assembly: GCF_055378975.1. Classification (NCBI taxonomy): domain Bacteria; kingdom Bacillati; phylum Bacillota; class Clostridia; order Eubacteriales; family Desulfitobacteriaceae; genus Desulfitobacterium; species Desulfitobacterium elongatum. The sequence continues at coordinate 4,406,785 of NZ_AP038772.1, forward strand.
TCTCGGGCATTGGGTTCGAATCGAAAAGGGACGGGTCAAGAACTATCAGATTATTACCCCCTCAGCCTTTAACTTTAGTTCCCGTGATGAAGCAGGTACGCGAGGAGTTGGCGAGATATCGATCATCGGTCTTAAAATCAAGAATCCTGAACTGAAAGAAGCGGGACGAATCATCCGTTCCTTCGACCCTTGTTTTTCATGTAGTGTTCATCTAGTTGACGGAGAGGATCTTCACTCTCTCGATATTCGCATCTGATCTCAGCATAGATTATCGTTGGGAATGAGCTGCCGTGCGGAGGTATAGCCAAAATGAAGCAGACATCAAAACAATCCGTTCAAGCCTCAAAATCACTTCTAACAAAGTGTCAACCTAAGTGTCAATCCCAACTTCGCAGACCTGTTGCAAAACAGCTTCAAAAGGCTAAATTAACCCAGAAAATGGTTCTGACCCAACCAGCTGCAGTGCGCATCTTCCATTGGGGATTTGCCTTCTCTTTATCCGGTCTCATTCTTACAGGGGTAGAGCTCCATAAACCTCTTCCCTTTCTGTCCTTACCCTTCAGCAAAGTTTTCGTTGCCCACTCCGTTTTTGCGTGGCTTGCCCTGAGTTTCTTCGCCATGCGCCTTGTGGATATGCTCCTCCGCAAAGATACCTCTCTCCTTCCCACTTGGAAAGATATAAAGAGCTTTCCTCGCCTCCTAGCTTATCACCTATTTCTTCGCTCAACTCTGCCCCCAGGTGGGAAATATAATAGCGGACAAAAACTCATTTTCTCTTCATGGCTTGTCCTATTTGCCTTTGTCGCCTTTATTTCTATGTCTTCTTACTGGGCGGGTGAGCACTTAGATTGGGTTCCTCGTCTCTTAGGTGGATTTCAGGTTCTACGCTGGATCAAGTTTATCAGCCTTATTTATTTTAGCTCGACGATTCTCCTCCATATCCATCTATCCTTGACCGAGGACATGAGCCGTCTCCAAGCCATGCTTAGTGGGTATGAACAGAAAAAAACAAATGAATAGGATCTGGACCCCCACAAAACAATAAGTCCCTTCGTAAAGGAACTTATAGTGGGTCTTTGTGTAATTTTCAAGATTTGAGATAAATTTGATCATTAATTCCACTCTAGTAATACAGTACGTAGAATCTTTCCTGAGCGAGTCATCGGTAACTTTTCACGGATTTTTACACATATCGCACAACCTAAAGAAAACTGTTGACGAACATATTCGCTGACTTGATTGCCGAACCGATGGTATTCCTCCTCGCTCTCCAAGCCTTCCTCTAAGGCAAGATACACGCTTAAGGTCTGACTTTGCACGAAATCATGCTGAGCAATGACCCCTGCTTCAAGGACCCTTGGATACTCTAGTAAGACTGACTCAACCTGATAGTAGCTAATATACGTTTGACCGGTGTGAAACCCATCCCATTGACTTCCATCAACCCTTTCTGGCTGGTGTAACGAAGCGAAACAATTTCCCATCTCTAACCCCCCTTAGCAGATGGACAGGCCTAATAGTATATCTCTCTTTCTGATTACTATTATAGTACAGTGCTTCCATTGTTCCGTTGTTTTAGCCCTGAATTGCCTGAAATTTCACCCGAACGGTTGCTTTTCATTTCTGAAGGGCGTCCTTGATTTACCATTAACACGGTAAATTGCACTAAAAATTTCCGTGTATAAAATGATACCTTTTGCGTTCATATTGGGTATAATGGAATGTAGAGTTCGAAACTGAAAGGGAAGATGCATCTTGCCATTACATATTCATTTTGTGGGAGTTAAAGGAACTGGAATGAGTGCTTTGGCACAAGTCAGTTCTCAGGTAGAAGGTGCGATAATTACAGGGTCTGATGTTTCAGAACGGTTCTTTACCGATGCTGTTCTTGAACGAGCCAATATTCCAGTCCTTAACTTTTCTGCTGATAATGTAGAGAAGGCAGACTTAATCGTTGCCTCTGCAGCTTACTCTGAAGACCATGCTGAAATCGCCCGCGCACGGGAGTTAAATATTCCGGTCTTATCCTATCCTCAGTATCTAGGCAGACTAATGTCAAAGAAACGGGGAATTGCTGTCTCTGGGACTCATGGTAAGACGACCACAACGGCGATGATCGGCCTGACCCTCCTCCAATCCGGAGTTGACCCGACCATAGTCTGCGGGAGCGACGTACCTAGTATTGGGGGAAATGCTTATTCGGGAAATGGCGATTTCTTTCTCGCTGAATCCTGCGAATATCGTCGGCACTTCTTGAACTACTCCCCTGAATACCTCATCATCACAAATATCGAGTTTGATCACCCGGATTATTTCAAAGATCTCGAAGATGTTATTTTTGCCTTTACAGAATTAGCGCAAAAAATTCCTCCCAACGGTAAAATCTTCATCTGGGCTGAGGACCCCAACCGGAAATTCATCCAAAGCAATGCTCCTTTTGTTACCTTCGGTTTAAGTGAAGAAGCAGATATTCGTGCCACAGACATCCAATTCCATGATGAAGGTAGCTCTATGAAAATCCTTGTCCATGGAAATTACATTGGAGATCTTCATCTCCATGTGAGTGGAAAGCATAACATTCTTAATGCTCTTGCGAGTATCGCACTTTCCTTGGAGATTGGAGTACCCGCCGAAAAAGTATTAGAAGCTCTAGGTCAATTCAATGGAACCAAACGTCGCTTCGAGCACATTGGAGTCAATGGTGGCGCACTCATCGTGGATGACTATGCACATCACCCTACAGAAATTCGTTCTACCTTAGAAGGTGCAAGACTCTCCTACCCTAACCGCCGAATAAGGGCTGTATTCCAACCACATACCTTTAGCCGTACAGAAAAGCTACTCGAGGAATTCTCTCAGGCCTTCCAATCAGCAGATGAAGTCGTGATTGCTGAGATTTTCGCTTCAGCTCGTGAAAAGGATCTGAATACGATCTCCTCCGCTTCTCTCGCCGACCTTATTCAGAAGCAAGGAATAAATGTTCACTATATCCATACCCTCGACGAAATCAAAACCTATCTCGCTCAAACCCTAGCCCCTGAGGATCTGGTCTTAACCTTAGGTGCTGGAGATATCTACAAAGTCGGACAGGGATTAGTCTGCTAAATGAATTCTACTTAATTTAGTCCGCAAAGAATTAATAATTGAGAAGCCCTCCAAGAGAAACTGAACTGAACTCTGTTCAAGCTTTCTTGAAGGGCTTCTTTTAAATGCACTTGAATGTGATGCAAATCAACGATTGTATAGTAGATTATGATAAACTTAACACATTAGATAGGTAATATATTTAATCCGCTTTTTTACTACATACAACTAATAAGCTTTTCGAGATGAGGTGTTTTAGGATGCCCAAATCCCCTCGAGTCGACCGTGAAAAGGCAACCGTTGAAGTTATGATTAAGTTATACTGTAAACAACAACATAAGCCCTCACAGGCGCTTTGCCCAGACTGCCAAGAATTACTTACGTATGCTCACAAACGCGTGGAGCAGTGTAAATTTGGTAAAAAGAAGACAGTGTGCGGGGATTGTCCGGTACACTGTTATAAAAAAGAGATGAGGGAGAAAATTCAGGGGGTAATGCGTTACTCTGGCCCCCAAATGCTTCTCTATCATCCCCTTATGGCCTTTCAACACCTCATTGATAGAAGGAAAAAGAAATAAGGTAATAGCTAGACTACCTACGATTTCCTGCCGAGCAAGCCTGTGGTCTTAGCAATTCCGAGATTTTCTGTATCTCAGTTAAGATCTCTGGCCAATTCTGACACCGGATAACTCCCTGAGGTAGTTTTCCTTGATTATAGCTGGCATCAAGTAAAAGCACCGGTATTCCATGCTCTGAAATTGCTTTAGCATTACCCATATAGTCTTCAATGAAGAGCTCGAGGTTCCACTCCTTTACAAAGTCCACCTTACTTTTATGGCCGGAAAACAGAACCTGCTCATAAGGGATACTACTTTTCTCCATCCAACGCAAGGTAAACTCCTCTTCTTCCTGAGAGCGGGCCGTAACATAAATCACCTCATGCCCATCTTGAAGCAAGCTCTCGATTCCCTTCTTTGCACCTTTCATAGGGTGAGGTATATCAAACAATCGCTCGACATTCTGGACGAAGAAATTATTCATATCATCACAAGGGACATCAAATACAAGATGCATCTCATAATCTTTGAGGACTGTTATATTCTTACCGAAATACTGATTCAGCTCACCTAACCAGGCGGGATAACTATCTGATACCACACCGTCAATGTCTACTCCGATACGCAATATCTCTCTCCCTCTCCTTACATCTCATCTAATGATTAGTCTATACGTAAAATAAGGTTTCCGTACCTTACTCATTATATTCTCGACCAGACAATAAATTCTCCAAAATAGCGAGGGGCAACCGCCCCTCGCTATTTTACTACTAAAAAGCTTATAAGTATAACTAAAAGAGACCTGAAAGCGTAGCTTCTCGCACAGGAGTGAACGATTTGCGTGGAGGTGCGTTAAGGCGAACAAGCTTCAGGGGGGATAGCGGCGCCACCTGGTTCACATGCAGTAAGCAAAAGGGTTTGGCAACGAAAGTGTCCAGTGGACATTTTCGCCCGAGGCGGCATTCCAGAAAATGATACTCATCCGCTGAAGGTGCTCCCCCGGAAGCGAGTGAGTAAGCCCTGGAGCGCTAAGTGAACGGATGTGCGAGAAGCTACACGACCCCTTCTTTTAGGTTTTTACAACTTCTTAAGCTTTGGAAGTTCAAGCCCTGGAGGAAGCTGCCGTTTATGCTCACTCTGACGATGCATCTTTTCAATTTTTGCAACGATATCCTCTGGAATCTCTTCTCCAATAAGATACCGATCGATCAAATCATAGGTAATTCCCATTTCCTGTTCATCCGTCTGCCCCGGCCATAATCCCGCTGTAGGAACACGATTCACAATCGATTCAGGTAGTCCTAATTGAGCTGCCCAAGCACGCACTTCCGATTTGGTGAGAGACGTAATCGGGAGAACATCGACTCCCCCATCTCCATATTTCGTAAAGTATCCCGTGTAACTCTCTGGAGCATTATCCGTTCCAACAACAAGATAATTGAGAGCATTCGCAACCGTATATAACGTTGACATACGCAGTCGCGCTTTTAGATTCCCTTGACTTAATCGCTCTTCCAAAGAATATCCTTGCGTGTGAAGTGCATCTTTTACAGATTTCAGAATTTCCTGATGAGGTTCCGTCAAATCAACTTCAACCACTTTTAGCGACAAGGTCTTCGCGATGAGCAGCGCATCCTCACGATCCACTGGATTAGAGTTTGAAGGCATAATAACCCCCACTGAATGTTCCGGGAAAGCTCGTTTACATAGCCCCGCGACGACTGCTGAATCCACTCCACCTGACACTCCGACGACGAGCCCTTGAGACCGGGCAGATTTTACTCGTTCCTGCAGCCACTCTACTGCGAGATTAATTCGCTGTTCCAGTTCCTCTTTAGTCCACATTTTTTTCAACAACCCCCTTATTGGTAGCCCACCTTTACGGCAGAGCTTGCTTTTTCATTACTTTTTGGTGACTTCCTGAACTTGTTCACTTATCTTATGAAGCAAATCTTGCCTGAGTCCGTAGAGTTTCGGAGACAAATCCACAATATAGCGGTGAGGATTCACTAAACGTTTCACTTCATCCCACAAGGTATCACATTCTTTCTGCGCATAAGTCTGGATATCCTTGAGCTCTGGAAGCTCATAAACCCGTTTCCCACTTCGAAAAACAGGCACAAGTAGTTCGCGGGTCTTAAAGTTCGTAAGCGTTTTGCGTTTCCACGTCTGAATCGGGTCAAATATCGTTAACGGCTCCTTAAATTGTTCCTCATCTAAAGCAATTAAATCGGCCATCGCTTTCCCCTGTGGGTCATAAAAGCGGACAATCTTCTTAATTCCAGGGTTCGTTATCTTCGCGATATTCTCTGAGACTTTGAGGCGTGGTTCAAAAACCCCATCCATCCCTTCAGCGGACAATTTGTAAACCCCACCTAAGGCAGGTGTATCCTTTGACGTAATCAAATTCGTCCCGACTCCCCAGGAATCAATCGAAGCCCCTTGGGTGCGAATCGCGGATATCGTATGTTCATCTAAGTCATTAGAGCCTACAATCTGAGCATGTTTTAATCCAGCAGCATCTAACATCGTTCGTGCTTCCCGAGAGAGATAGGATAAATCGCCACTATCGATCCGAATTCCGAGAAAACGATGTCCCTCAGCTTCTAGCTCAAGTCCGACTTTAATTGCGTTGGGGACCCCGGATTTGAGGACATTGTAGGTATCGACAAGAAGTAAACACTGGTCGGGGAACGTTCGAGCATACGCTCGAAAAGCTTCTAATTCGCTTGGAAAGCATTGAATCCAGCTATGGGCCTGTGTTCCAGAGACAGGAATCCCAAATCGCTTCCCTGCAAGTACATTCGATGTCGATTTGCACCCTCCGATGAAGGCAGCACGGGAGCCTAAAATCCCTGCATCGGGTCCCTGTGCTCGACGCAGACCAAATTCCATCACATTTCCGCCACCTGTAGAGGCGACAATACGTGAGGCTTTCGTTGCGATTAAGGTCTCGAAATTAACGAGATTAAGAAGAGCCGTTTCAATCAGTTGTGCCTCAAAGATCCTTGCCTTCACACGAACTAACGGTTCATAAGGAAAAACCACAGTTCCCTCCGGGACTGCGTCGATATCTCCATTGAAACGGAAGTCTTTGAGTGCAGCTAAGAATTCCTCATCAAATAGCCCGAGACTTTTTAGGTATTCGAGATCTTCGGCCGAAAATTGAAGACTCTCGATATAATCCACGACTTGTTCTAACCCGGCTGCGATAGCATAGCCACCTTCATTCGGTATGATGCGGAAATATAAATCGAAGACAGCCTCTTTCTCCTCATAACGGTTGCGGAGGTACCCCTGCATCATGGTCAATTGATATAAATCGGTTAACAAAGCGATATCGTGCATACTGATCTCCTCCTTTCAAAACTTAAATTCCCCTCTGTCGAATTTTTCGTCGAATTCTTTTTCTAATTCTTGTCGAATTTTCGGCGACTCTTGTATATAATTCTTACTTCTCACAGCTTTATCCCCAGATTTGATTAATCTATCCCCGGTTATCCCCGTCTTTTTAAGACTTATTCTGTAGTTATCCACAAAGTTATCCACACTATACACAGGCTATTTATCATTTTTGTGTACAATAGGGCTTGTACCTATGATTTAGCAAAGATTTCCTTAATTAAGTACTACCCGGTAGGGGTAAAATTCCTCTATTGTCGAAAAAAGGAGCTTCAGTTTAGACTTATCCCCAGATCACTTCTTCGAGAGCTTTTTCTGTTAAATGAATCGCTTGTCCTACACTTTCCGGTGCCGGTCCCCCGGTAATATTCCGATGACGGACACAATATTCGATTCCGATGCTCTCAAAGAGATCTTCTTCGAAGACAGAGGAAAATTCCTGAAATTCCTTCAAAGTCAGATCCTCGAGACCGCATCCTCGTTTCGAACAAAAGAGGACGAGATGACCGACAATCTCATGAGCTTCCCGGAACGGCACAGACTTTTTCGCCAAATAATCAGCTAGATCTGTAGCATTCGTGAAGCCTCCTTTGGCTCCCTCCGCCATCGCACCTGGATTGACTTTCATGGTTCTGAGCATAGGTTCGACGACAAGTAGAGACTTCTGAATGGTATCCACCGCATCGAAGACCTGCTCTTTATCCTCTTGCATGTCCTTATTATACGCGAGAGGAAGTCCTTTCATCACGGTTAAGAGTGCCATGAGATCCCCATAGACCCGTCCTGTTTTACCGCGTACCAACTCTGCGACATCCGGGTTTTTCTTCTGCGGCATAATGCTCGATCCCGTGGAGTACCCATCATCCATTGTAACAAATTGGAACTCTCCAGTAGACCAAAGAACCAATTCCTCGCAAAGCCGACTTAGGTGCATCATCAAGATGGCTGCTGCACTAAGGAATTCCAGAGCGAAATCCCGATCGCTCACTCCATCGATAGAGTTCCAAGTCACTCCATCAAATCCGAGTTCCTCAGCGACCTTCTCACGATTTAACGGAAAAGTAGTGCCTGCGAGCGCTCCAGAACCTAGCGGAGAGCGGTTGAGACGTTTACGCGTATCCTTCAAGCGGTCTAAATCCCTCAGAAACATCTGAGAGTAGGCCATCATGTGATGAGCAAAGGTAATGGGTTGAGCTTTTTGCAGGTGGGTATAGCCAGGCATCCAGGTTTCTTGGTGCTCTTTTGCCAGCTTCAAAATGGTACGCAGCAAGGGCACGAGTAAATCTTTCGTATGATCAATCTCACCACGTAAAAAGAGACGAAGATCAAGAGCAACTTGGTCATTCCGACTTCGACCAGTATGAACTTTTTTCCCCACTGTGCCGACCCGCTCTGTAAGAAGCTTTTCGATATTCATGTGAATATCTTCTGCCCCTACTTCAAATTCGATCTTCCCAGCCTGAATATCGATTAAAATCTCACCGAGTCCTCCCATGATTTGCTCAGCTTCTGCTGGAGACAGCACACCAATCTCGCCTAACATTCGAGCATGAGCAATGCTTCCTTGTATATCCTGCTTGTACAAACGCTGATCAAAGGAAATCGAGGAATGGAAATCCTCGACGAGAGCATCTGTCGATTTCTCAAAACGGCCACCCCAAAGTTTCATCTATTATGCATCCTTTCTTCTTTCCCGTATGTAGATTCAATTTTTGCTTTAATGTAGGGAACCACAAAAGGGGTCTCTCCCTATTATTTCGCTACTTACACTGAAGGTTTAAATAAAAAACCGTGTTTCATGCCTTATTTTACTCTGCTGATGAGATTTGTTCAAATGCTTGAGCAGTTTACCTAAAGAATCCTCATTTAACAGGCTGGAGACATGCGAGAAAAGCGCCCTGCGGCGCTTTCTCTTTATCCTTCTATTATCTCAAACCTGATTTTTTCTCCATCAATGCTCTAACTTTGAGAGGTAGACCGAACAGGTTGATGAACCCTTCAGCATCCTTCTGGTTATAGACTCCATCTCGTCCAAAGGTCGCAAATTCTTCACTATAGAGGGAGTAAGGCGACTTGGTTCCCGCTAAGCTGCAATTTCCTTTATACAGTTTTAAGCGAACGGTTCCCGTAACATTCTGCTGAGTCACGTTCACAAAGGCGTCAAGGGCCTCGCGTAAGGGAGAATACCAAACTCCATCATAAACAAGTTCAGCATATTTTAAGGCGATTTGTTCCTTATAATGCAAGGTTAAGCGGTCCAGTGTGAGGTGTTCTAAGGCTTGATGAGCCGTATAAAGAATCGTTCCCCCTGGAGTCTCATAGACTCCGCGGGACTTCATTCCCACTAACCGATTCTCGACCATATCGACGATCCCAATTCCATGCTCTCCACCCACGGCATTCAGAGCTTCGAGGAGTTTGACTGGTCCGAGCTTTTCCCCATTTAAAGCCACGGGAGTTCCTTGTTCAAATTCCAGCTCGATATAAGCGGGTTCGTCTGGAGCGTCTTCTGGGGAAACTCCAAGAAGATAGAGATCCTTCTTGGGTTCATTCCAGGGATCCTCAAGATCTCCACCTTCATGGCTTAGATGCCAAAGGTTGCGATCCATGCTATACGGACGATCTTTTGTGACTGGAACCGGAATTCCTCTAGCGACCGCATAATCAATTGCATCTTCACGCGATTTGATATCCCATATACGCCAGGGAGCGATAATCTCGAGATCGGGGTTCAAGGCTTTAACGCTAAGCTCAAAACGAACTTGATCATTGCCCTTACCGGTTGCACCATGAGCAACAGCGACAGCCCCTTCTTGCTCAGCAATTTCCACCATCCGACGCGCAATTAATGGACGAGCGAAGGAGGTCCCTAAAAGATATTTTCCTTCATAGACTGCTCCCGCTTTTAAGGTCGGGAAGATAAAGTCAGTCACGAACTCCTCTTGTAAATTCTCGATATATAGTTTACTTGCTCCACTTTTAATTGCTTTTTCATTCAAGGGATCAAGTTCTTCTCCTTGACCGAGATCCGCAGCCATGGCAATAACTTCGTAACCATAGTTCTCTTTCAACCATGGGATAATGATTGAGGTATCTAAACCCCCTGAATACGCGAGGACAACCTTTTTCATTGGGATATCTTCCTTTCTAAAGTGAGTGAAAACTGACTTAAGTCAATAAAGACTACATCATCTTACGGTACTATAATTCTTTATAAATCGGGAAATTCCTCCTGGGAAGGTAGGTTTTCGCACATTTGAGCCTCAAAGGCGGAGCATTCCTATGAAGGCCTCACTTGCGTCCGAGGGTGCTTAGCTTTAGATTAGCAACGCCATAATTGCCTTATGTGCATGAAGGCGATTTTCTGCCTCATCGAAAACTACGGACTGCGGTCCTTCTAGGACCTCCTCCGTGATTTCCTCCCCGCGGTGAGCGGGCAAACAATGCATGACAATCGTCTCAGACTTCGCTTGCTTTAAGGTATCAGCGTCGATGCGATATCCTATAAAGTCCTTCATCCGAATCGCTGCTTCTTCTTCCTGTCCCATGCTTGCCCAGACATCTGTGTAGAGAACATCCGCTCCCTTAGCCGCTTCAAGAGGATCTTCCACCCACTCTACACTTCCTCCACCCTTTACTGCATCGGCTTGAGCCAGAGCAACAATTTCCGAGTTCGGCTTATAGCTAGCTGGCGAAGAAATCACGACCTGCATTCCCATTTTCCCAGCAAACATCAGGGAATGAGCCATATTGTTCCCATCTCCAATATAGGTTAATTTCAAACCTTCAAGCTGCTTTTTATGCTCCTGTATCGTCAGCAAATCAGCCAAAACTTGAGTTGGATGCAACAGATCACTTAACCCATTTATCACAGGCACTTCCGAATACTTTGCAAGTTCCAAAACGTCTTGGTGATCATGTGTGCGAATCATAATTCCATCAACCATCCGTGAAAGAACCCGTGCTGTATCCTTTATAGGTTCCCCACGACCAATTTGAATATCCCGATTACTTAAAAATAAAGCATGCCCACCCAATTGAAGCATTCCTGCCTCAAACGCAACACGAGTCCTCGTTGAAGACTTCGTGAAAATCATGGCTAAGTTCTTGCCCTGAAGAATGGGATGGGGAACACCCGCTTTAGTTTCTTCCTTTAATTCTTTAGCAACCCTTAACATATGCTTGATTTCCTCTGGAGTAAAATGCTGAAGGCAGATAAAGTCCCGTCCTTGAAATCCTTCTTTATCAAGTACTGCCATCCTGATCTCCCCTCTCTTTTCTGATATGTATTATTATACTAATCAATGTATAATAATACAATAGGTTTTTCCCATCTCCTCGTAAATTCTTCCATCCCTTTTTCAAGAGTATAACAAGGAACCTCGTAACATAAGCTTAAAGCAAAATTAGCGTACACATTATTGTGAACTATCTATTCAAAATCCGCTTGGGACATGCAATAATAAAGGCAACTAACAGAAAGGCGGAATAAATCATGAGTTGGTCTGATCGCATGAAAAAAGCTTTTCAAGCTTTTAAAAGAATGGCCCTCCCTCTATATGCCTGGTATTTTATACTATCAATCTTAGGAGTTGTTTTAATCTTTTTATCTCTCCTTCCTATGATTGTTTCATTAGTTCAAGCCGGTATGTTCAGTCCAGAGTTCTCGGGGTTGCCTGGCGTTCCAGGCCTGCCAGTAATTCCAGGGGCACCAGGTTCTCCGGGAGTGCCTACTCCTCCATTTTCCGGCGCTTATCCTAATCCCAATCCTCCAACCCCTCCAGGTAGTAACTTTACCCCAGGGCCTCAAGCCTTTATGAATGGAATCGCTCCATTTCTTTCCTTCGCCCCGACACTTATCCTCAGTTTCCTTGCAGTGATTGTTCTTAGTTGGCTTTTAGCGTCTGCCTTTATGACTGGACTGTTCCATCTCACCAAAAAGGCCTATACTGGCCACGCTAAATTCAAGGACTTCCGCTTCAAAGGCTGCTCTCGTGTGTTAGGTTGGTATGGTCTTCTTACCTTACTTGGGGGCCTTCTCGTCGGATTAGGAGTGATTATTGCGGTAGCCCTTCGCGATATCACCTATGCAGTTCCAGTATTCGCAGTGATATTCGCTCTTTTACTTTGTGCCGTCGCTATCTTCCTTGCCCCCTGGCTTTCAACCTCCGCCTTCTATATGTTAAATCACCGAGAGTTTTCGTTTAGTAAATCCTTCCGGGAGAGCTGGAACTTCTATCGTCGGCACTTAGGGTCCTTTTGGGGTTATTTTCTTACTGCTATCGGCATCCAAATCGTCCTTTCCCTCATTGATCGTAGTGCCTCAGATATCGGTTTCATCCTTGCCCTCCTCGTCAGCCCCTTCACAGCAATTCTCCCCATTATCTGGGTACTCACACACGAGGAGGAAGAGAATCCTCAACCTAGTACCACTGCCTATGAGCAGCTTACTCCAGACAACACCATGGCTATAGCTCCACTAGGAGTTTCAACTCAAGAACCTCGGACTCATGAAGTTGATCCTCGGGAGCATAATGAAGATTATTCACAGGAGCATTCTAAAGAGCCTTCTTATAAACCTTATCAAGAACCTTCATCCCCGAAGCCTAATCCCGAGCCCTTACAAGTTTCTTCTCCTCTATACACTCCTCATGTAACTCCCCAAGAAGATTCTCAAGTCAACTATTGTCCCACCTGCGGGAAGAGTGTTCGCCCGGGTGCAAGTTATTGTTCCCAATGCGGAACTAAGCTGTAGAGAAAAAGCCTCTAGAAAAATCTCGTTTCATAACTAAAGACACTATAGACATAGCCTGTGAGAAAATAGCCCCCAAATATAAATGGGGGCTATTTTCTGTTTACATTTAATTACAAAAGTGATATCATTATGCTATCGATATGATTACATCTTGTCTATTATCTTTAAATCACCAGAAGTGTTCATCAATTACAAGGGAGGCTTTTTAAAATGAAAGAAAAAAAGGCTTGGGCGCTCAATGGCTATCTAGCAATGATTCTGATTTTAGCGTTATTTGTCGGGGGTACAGCACTTCTCATTCAGACAAACTTAAGTGGAATCTGGCTCCTGGTTCTCGGCGTGTTATTGATTACCGGAATTCAAGTAGTTCAACCGAACAAAGCCTACGCAATCACCTTTTTTGGAAGCTACATTGGCACACTCCGTGAGCCCGGGCTATGGTTCACCCTTCCCTTATCCTTTCGCAAGTCCGTTTCTTTGCGGGTACGAAACTTTAATAGTAAAACCTTAAAAGTCAATGACACCGACGGTAATCCGGTTGAAATCGCTGCCGTCATTGTTTTCCGTGTCGTGGATACCGCCAAGGCAATCTTTGATGTCGATAAATATGAGCAGTTTGTAGAGATTCAAAGCGAAACTGCCCTTCGCCATGTAGCCAGTCGCTATCCCTATGATGTCTACGAGAACGGTGGATACTCACTCCGTGGAAATTCGGAAGAAGTAGCAGGTGAACTCGCTCAAGAACTTCAGCAACGCCTTACCCTCGCAGGAGTCGAAGTCACGGAAGCCCGTTTAACACACCTCGCCTACTCTACCGAAATAGCAGGTGCCATGCTTCAGCGCCAACAAGCTAACGCCATTCTGGCTGCTCGTCAGATTATTGTGGAAGGGGCAATGGGTATGGTCCAATTGGCGATTGAACGTCTTGAAAAGGATAAAGTTGTCCAACTGGATGAAGAACGCAAAGCTGCAATGATCAACAATCTGCTTGTTGCCATTGTCTCAGATCGTTCCGCCCAACCTGTTATCAACACAGGATCCCTTTACTAAGCAAAGTTAATACTCTGACAGGTGTTGAATTAATATGGCTAAAAAGCAATTTGCACTACGCCTTGACCCTTCCCTCTACGCCGCTCTCGAAAGATGGGCGTCTGACGAATTTCGGAGTGTCAACGCGCATATTGAGTTTCTACTTCGCGAAGCTACCCGAAAGTCCGGGCGTCTGAGTAAGGTACAAGAAGCACCTGACGAGGATGAGAATTCGGATTAAGGCATTGCTTTGCTTATCGAGCAAAAATTATCAAGAGGTTCGCTCACTAAAACCTTTATACTGTTTGGAGGGGATAAAATTGCTAAGCCTTATGGAAGAGATACTCCTCCTATCCTTGAAAGAAGAAAAAGGAACCCTATACCTCACTGTTTCCACAGGGATTGAATCTGGCATCACAGGTGCACTCCTTATGGAGTTAGAGTTTCTGAAGCGGATTAAGGTAAATAAGAAAACCCTGGAAGTCATTGATCGACGTTCTACAAGAAATCCTCGCCTAGATGCTGCCCTAAAGCAAATAGATTCCAGTAAGCGCCTCCACCCCCCACATTATTGGGTAAGTAAACTTCGAAGCACCATGAAACACCTTCGCAAGGAACTCCTCGAGGAGCTTGTGGATAAAGCCTTTCTACGCGAGGAGGAGCACGAATTTCTCGTGTTCTTCCATACGACTCGTTATCCTCTCCGAGATATCCGAGCGAAGAAGGATATTCTAGACCGTCTACAAAAAGCGCTCCTACGAGGAGAAATACCACACCCTCGTACCGCGAAACTAATAGGGTTAATTCAGGCTTGTAGTTTAATAGGCCCACTCTTCGATAAGGATGAGCGAAAGGAAGCACGAAAAAAGGCCAAGGAAATCGCAAGGGAGGATATCCTAGCTGAAGCCGTCAAGAAGGTCATTCAAGCTCAAACCGCCAATGCCGGTGTTAGTAGTTTTTAACACATCTCTTCTGTATTAGGAAGGCATGAGGACACTTCCTCTGTTTCCTTACGTTTCTTCAAGGATGCAGGGATGGTTCGACGGTTCCTCTGCTCCCTTACATTTTTTCAAAATGACGTGCAGAATGGCAACATTTTGCACGTCATTTCTTATTATGTTCCAAACGTTCAAAGATTTCTTAAAACCGCCCGTTGCAAGGACGACACTGAAATCCATCATACAGATGGCGGTTCTGACTCCTGACGATCCCTATGAAGAAAAGCTTTTTTTACTAAGAGCATCAATATAAGCTTTTACACTGGCTTCTAAGATGTCAGTACTAATTCCTTTACCGACCGTTAGGCTTCCGTCAATATTTCTGAGTTTGACAGTTGCATCACCAAGAGCTTCGCTTCCACGAGTTACGGATTTTAAAGTATAGTCTTCAAGGGTAGCCTCACTTCGGGTAAGCCGGTTAACGGCTTGGAAAAGAGCATCGATTGGGCCTTTAGTACAAGCTGCATCGGTATAAATCTCCCCATCAATCTCCAAAGAAACTGTAGCCATTGCCATCTCCACACCATTTGCTGAGATAGAAAAGTTTTTTAATACGATTCTATTGTTTAGACTCATGGAGTCTCCCATCAAAGCATAAAGATCTTGGTCAAATATTTCCTTTTTTTGATCAGCTAACGCTAGGAACTTCTGGTAAACACTTTCTAATTCTCCCCCCTCAACCTTATACCCCAATTCCTCTAGGCGGTACTGAAGAGCATGTCTACCTGATCGAGCACTCAGGGTAATAAGATTTTGTGGAACGCCAATGGTCTCTGGTTGAATGATTTCATACGTTTCTCTATCTTTTAAGACACCATCCTGATGAATACCTGAAGCATGCATAAACGCATTTGCTCCGACGATAGCTTTGTGATCAGGTATAGCTACACCAGTAATCCTAGAAACGAGCCGACTAGTCGCTGAGATTTCCTTAGTCTTAATCCGGCTTTCCACTCCGTAGCTCTTACGTTGGGTATAAATTGCCATAATTACTTCTTCTAGAGAAGTATTGCCGGCCCGCTCACCAATTCCGTTGATAGTTCCTTCAACTTGCGAAGCTCCGGCTTTAATGCCAGCTAACGCATTTGCGGTGGCCATGCCAAGGTCGTTATGACAGTGAACACTGACGATAGCCTTATCAATGTTCTTTGTATTATCAATGACATATGAGATTAGACTTCCGTATTCCCAAGGACTAGCATAGCCTACCGTATCTGGAATATTTACCACCGTCGCCCCTGCTTTAATAACCTGTTCCAATACACGTACAAGGAAAGCCGGATCACCTCGGAAGGCATCCTCTGCATAAAACTCTACATCGCTCACATATTTTTTAGCATGCTTGACCGCAGCAACAGCCCGCTCCACTATCATTTCCGGCGAAAGATTTAGCTTTTTCTCCATATGCACTGGAGAAATTCCTATCCCCGTATGAATTCTAGGAAATTCTGCACCACGTAAAGACTCGGCACACAAATCAATATCTTTTTCATCAGCTCGGGTAAGTCCACAAATCGTTACCCCTTTTATTTCTCGGGCAATTGTACGTACAGACTCCATATCTCCCGGTGAGGATGCTGGGAAACCTGCTTCAATGATATCTACTCCTAAGTCAACGAGTTTTTTTGCAATCTCTAGTTTTTCATTAACATTTAAGGTGATTCCTAACGATTGTTCTCCATCTCGGAGAGTGGTATCAAATACATATAACTTGCGCATAAGAATTCCCCCTTCTTTTTCTTCGTTCGATCTCATAAGGTCACTAAGGTCAGACTCCACCTCAACCACCTCCTATAAAAATAAAAAACCTTTCATCTCAATCTGAGACGAAAGGTTAATTCGCGGTACCACTCAATTTACGGCTGTTCAAGCCGTCCCTTAAAGATACTGGAGCTAAGCGCCACCATAATGGCACTTATCCTCCGATATCCTCTTCCTTTTAACGGTGGAAGCTCCGTCTAAAGCCTACTCTCAAATCAAGTTCGGCCAGCAACTCAAGGGAGAGTTCTATTCCCAACCATTACTGTCTTGCACCAGACGACAGTTCTCTGAAATGGTCCCAGGAACATGTAGTCCCTATCATCGTTATTTTAACATTTTAGATATTCTTTCATATTTACCGATTTCTGTCAAGTAGCTGATCTTATGATGATGCTTTCAACGTTTATCCGTCTTGGACATAGCCACCCGCTTAACCCCAAGCGGGTCCAACTCGTTTCTCCAGTACTGTATAACTATTATCAAGATTCTCTCTTCCTAACAGATGGCGTGGCGCCTACTCTGAGCAGGGAATGAAGACAATTTCCTCAGTAGAGATAGCCAACACTTCTTCGACTGACTTACCTTTAATTTCGTCTGACGTTATGTACTTAGTAATCGGAAACATTGATATAGAAACATAATTCATATCAAAGGCCTCATTCATGACTGTTCTTCCGTCCTTCATACGCGCATTCACATCATCAAAAACGGCCGCAAGATCGTCTGTTTCAATTTCCCAGATCATTAAGTAGCGCATATCCGGAGCTTCAGATTGCTGGCTGTCTGCTATCTTATAGAATTGAGCTCCCACAAAACCCGGGATTTTCAAAAGGTCATGAACATGTTGGCCTTCATACCATTTGAGATAGGTTTCCTCCTGATTAGCAGCAGGGTTACTGAAAACCATCATTACATATTTTTGTTTTGAAGAATTCCCCATTTATTTTTACCCCCTTATCATTGAATTCCTTCTTCAAAACCGTTTAAAACATAAACCCCCATATCAAAATACCAGAACCCACAACCAAGCATGCCCATAAGAAAGAAATAACATTGTATCCCATAATATCCCGTATCCCCAACCCCGAGAGAGCCAGTGCCGGTAAGATCCACATCGGCTGGATTATATCTTGCACTCCATTACCCAAAGCAACGGACATTGAGACAGTTGCTAAGTTAGCTCCCATTGCATTAGCGGCTTCGATCATGAAAGGACCCTGTACTGCCCAATGACCACCACCAGAAGGAACAAAGATATTAATGAGCATTGAGGATATCCACCCCCAAAAGGGTAGCGTTTGAGGAGTAGATATCGCCACAAACCAATCAGCCATAGTCGTCACAAGGCCGGAGCTTGTCATCATTCCCATGATCCCAGCATAAAACGGAAACTGTATAACCATCGAACCGATGCCTTTAACAGATTCTTGAACTGCATCGATAAAATTACGCGTTGTACCGTGCAGAATCATGGCAAGGAACAGAAAAATAAAATCAACCGCATTGATATCAAAGCTTCCTTTTTTCACCAAGAAATAATGTCCCATAAAAGCTACCCCTAAAGTGACTGTAATAAAGATGAAGATCGGACTGTTTTCTGCTCTTTCGGCGGGGGTTAAATTAACTCGCGACTTTCGTTCGGCACTATTCTCGCCTGGCTCAGGCTTGAATGTAACAAGAGTTCCTTGAGGTTTTATCAAGCTGTTCACGATGGGCATAGTGATAAGCAAGACGGCCGTCATCAGTAACAACATCGGATGAAAAGTCGTCCGGCTAATAGGGATAACCCCCATCTGTTTCTCTAGAAAATGTCCACTCGTGGCGATTAACAGGGGAGTTGCCGCTGAAATGCCAAACGCATAAAGCGAAAATCCCGTGTAGGATGCGGCAATAATCAGTGGATAATGAACACCCGGGACGCGCTCGGCCAATTTCTTAGCGAGCAGCGTTCCTCCTATAAGACCAAATCCCCAATTCAGGTAAGACATGACCCCTGTAGCAAAAGTAGCTAACGCTATCGCTGCTTTCGGAGTTTTAGGAATGCTGGCAACCCTGTTCAAAAAGCGTTGGATCAGAGGAGCTTGAGCCACAACCGAACCGCCTATCAAAATTAGAACCATTTGCATCGCAAATGTCAACAATCCCCAAAACCCTTGACCCCAGTAAACAATCATATCCATAGGACTTTTATGTTGTAAAATAACCCCCAAGATACCCGTAAATAACGTTAATATCACCGCAAATAAAAACGGGTCTGGCAAGTACTTTTTTATAATAGAACTAAAAACTCCGCTGATCGCTGAAATTATTCTAGTAATAAAACCTTCTTGCTTTTCTTCCTGACTTATTTTTGCTTGCATTGACATCCACCTATCTCTCATCATCTCTAGGTTGTCAAAGTCAAATTGGCAATAAAAAATACCAAACGTAAACCGTTTTATTTCTAAGTAAAATTTCATACAACACACGCAATTCGTACTCGAGTAATACACTTGGCTATGAAACCAATCATTAACAGAATAAATCATAGGGGGTTTACGTTTGATGCTATTACCATATCCATTAAGTAAGGTTTATTAAAACTGCACCCTATATTTGTCTATTTTTTCCCAATCGAGTTCAACACCTAGTCCAGGACCTTCCGGAACGATCATCATGCCCTGTTTGATCACGGGAGGCTTTTTTAGAATATGCATAGAGTCAGCATAATCCAGTGTATCGTCTGTATAAACGGCAATTTCACAAGGCAGGCTGATTTGCTTAAACGCAGCTGCTAAATGTGCGCACGCGACGGAACCAAGATCACATTCAGCCTGTGTGCTAATTTGACAAGGGATATTTGCCGCCTCAGCCATGGCGATTACCTTTCTGGAGAGCGTGTAACCCGTCCGCGGAAGCTTTATACCAAGACGTCCAATTGCACCCAGCTTTAGCTGATGGTTAATTGCGGGAACTGTGAAGGTACTTTCGTCGCTGAGAATAGGAATTGTCAGCCTGCGCGCAAGCTCTTTTCTTCCTTCATCGTCCCAAGATGGTAGTGGCTCCTCATAGCTATCTAAAATACCGGTTAGTTCCAACCCGACACGCAGTGCCTGTTCGCGACTGTAAACCATATTGGGATCAATGTTAATTTTCATCTCCGGACCGCAAGCCTCATGAATTAGCCTACAGACCTCGATATCCTTATCGGGATCGACGCCCGCTTTCACTTTTACAGCGCGGTAGCCTTGATCATATCTCTTTTTAGCATCATCCACCATTTCATCCAGCTCAAAAAATGTACCAAATGATGTCCATGAAAGCGAAATTTCTTTTCTATAGCAACCGCCCAACAGATTATAAATCGGTATATTCAGGATTTTCCCATTCAGGTCATACAATGCTATATCAATAGCACCTTTCGCGGCAAGATTCCAGACCAGAACATTGCATTTTTCCCAGATACGCTCCAGATTGAAGGAATCTTCTCCAATGAGGAGCGGCGCCAAATGATTTTTTATAGCATAATAGATGGATTCCTGAGTCTCGCCGTAGATACCCGGCCTTTGAACACCTTCAGCGATGCCATAGGTTCCGTCTTCGCCCTCAATTTTTACAATGACATTTTCAATAGCCGGAACATATCCCGTTGCCCATTTAATTGGGTTTTTAAGTGGTATTCTAACCGGAATGGCTTCTACACTTTTAATAATCATATTCTTGACACTCCTTTGCCATAAGGAATATTGTGGGCGGCAATGGATTCTCTCTATTCATCTCCCTCACATTACCGCCTATCCTAACAGTTATGGTGTTGATATACTTCTGAATAAGGATTAGAGGCTTTGAATAAATTCATCCATATATTCACAAACAAGTTCAGGGTTTTCAACAATGATAAAATGACCGTACTCTGGAATTGGCTTATAGACCAACTTTTCGCAGTTCGTGATTCTAGCCATTGTTTCCAAGACCATCTTCTCCGTAGCAATCTGATCATCAAGCCCGTGAATAATCAAGGTGGGGCATTTAACCTGATCCATTTTGTCCCTTACGTCAAATCCGTTGTATTGGGTCAAATCCCCTTGCTTGGTAACCCCGATTTCCGTCATGACGCCCCACATGATGAAGTCCTTCCGCTCCTGACTTGTCGCGCGACCAATCAGGCACTCGCTAAACTCCAGATGAGAATGCTGACAGCTTACATAGGGATGGTTAAGTAGCTCAAGAATTCTTGCATCGACGGTCGGTGTATAGTCTGAGCCCTGCATGGAAACGATAGCGCGAACGGGATAGGTTTGCGCCATATGATAAACAATATTTCCGCCCATGGAGCAGCCGATTACGATTGGGTTTTCGATGCCGAGCACTTGAATTGTGTCCCAGACGAACTTACCGTAATCGATATAATTGTTAATGACCTTATTGCCCGGAAGCGGCCAGCTCTTTCCATGTGCGGGCATGTCAAAGGAAATCATTTTGTATTTGCCATTAAAAATCTCCATCATATCGTGATACTGACGGTTTTCACGCCCCGCTGTATGTAGGCAGATGATTGTGCCTTTATCTGTCGGGGCGTCATTGGTTTCACAGTAAATTTTAATGCCATTCACCTTAACATAAAATCCAGAAATAGCCATGGTTAATTCCCCTTTCCTATATAAATTGTCTCTTATCGAATTCCCGCGTAAACGCGGATCAGCTGTGCAACCGCATTGAAGTTTTGTCTAAATCTTACTGCGCCTCCAAGAGTGGTCAGATTGTTACTGTTTCCCTTGTTTGTTGCAACGCTTAAGCTTTTGTGGGTGCAGAATTTGTCCCAATCCTCCTTGGAGCCGGACACGCCGATATCTACGCCAGTGTTTGGAATACCCTCGACGACACATATGCACTTCCCTCTGTGGAAGGAAAGAGTACAGGATTCCTTGCCATCGATTAAGGTAATGTCTCCTGTAAAAAATTTACCATAGTAATACTCTAGATACTTTTCCGCCTCTGGCCCATTAATCAATTCCTGAAGTTTTTTCATTTTCTCCAACATAGAAGGTCCTCCCTTTTAAGATTTTTTATAATAAGCTTCTTATAATATTAAAGAAAATAGTTATAAGTTTAAGCTTATTAACATTTTCTGACAATCTTTTGAATTCCGAGCTTTATAATGTGGATCAGTCGATGATATCCTCAAGATTTTTTCTTGCGGTTTCTTTTCCAAAGATGTAGACAATGGGAACCATCAGCCAACCACCAAGGGCACTAACTAGTTCAGCAGTCATCGCAGAGGTGTTTTGCGCAATCAATCCGAGAAGAAGCATTGTAAGCACTGCCGAAGCACGCCCGATTCCTATAGACAGACTAGTGCCGGTAGCGCGAATGTGAGATGGGAAAATTTCGCTAGAATACGCAATCAAAACTGAGTGCTGTCCCATTCCAATACCTAGCATCATGGTTGCAACATACAGAAGTATACTTCCCTGTCCTGCTACAGCGGCAGCACCCTTGGATGCAATGTAAAGCATAATACAGGAAATCACCACAAGGGAACTCGCAAAGAGCATGCCTTTTTTTCTTCCGATGATGTCCGAAATCTTTCCACATAGCGGGTATCCTAAAATGGCGACCCCCCAAAGAAGCATATTCATTTTCCCCATGTTAACCGCATTCATATGGAAATCCGTGCGCATGGCAACCAAAAACCAGGTCATATTACCCCATGCCCAAAACGCTCCTACAACATGAAGCGACATTGCAACTAAAGAATTGCGACGGTACTTTGCCTTAAATAACTCGGAAAGGCTCACCTTTTTCTGATTAGGATCGATAACACCTTTGGCGACATCCTCCCTGTATTGACACCATTGTGGACTTTCCTTCAGAAAAAGCATGATCGGGATAATCAGAATGAGACCAATGTAACCCACGTTAGTGAATGATCTCCAGCCCCATCCCCAGCCTGAAACCAGCGCGAATACGCCAGAGAGGAGGAATGTACCAACAGGGGTACCGCTTTGCATTGCTCCAAGAAATGCTCCACGGTTTTTGGCAGGAACCACTTCTGAGAGGTAGGAGGCGCCGATTCCCCACTGGCAGGTTTGTCCATGCGCGGCGATGAATCGTAAAACAAAGACCTGATAGATATTACTGATCATTCCAAGGCTGCCATTGAATATCGCGGCAGCTAAGATAGACAAGGACATGCCTAAGCGTCGTCCCTTTTTGTCCGCAAGAAGCGGAAGCCAAAGAGAACTGACGAAACCTCCTAAGGAATAGACACTTGCTATGACTCCTATCATACCCAGTTGAAAATGCAATTCTTCAATCATAAAAGGGGCAGACATTGAAAAGACATTACTGAAATTTACAAGAGTCCAACCAAGGAACACGAAGGTAAATACCAGCCAAACACTGTTTTTCGAGCGCTGTTCCGGTATCTCGGTCTTTACGCTTTCAATCATGGTTCATTCACTCCCTAATTAGATTAGTCCATGCTCCTGAAATTCTCTTATCTGCTGCTCCGTAAATCCGAAATTTTTGTAGACCTCCATGTTATGCTCGCCCAAAAGTGGGGAGGAGCTTCGTACATAGGGATTCGTCTCGGACATTTTGATCCCTTGATTTGTAATCTTAACTTTACCAACCTTTGGATGATCGATCTCAGTAAACATCTCTCTGACACCACCGATATGAGGATCCTTTACCACCTGCTCTACAGTAAAGACCGGCGCTGCAGGAAGTCCCGCGTTCAACAACAGATTAACAACCTCGTCAACCGTTTTATCACTGGTCCATTCTTCCAAGATGGCGTCGAGCTTCCTTTTGTTTTTCTCACGCGTTGCATTATCGACAAACTCAGGCATTTCAAGCAAGTCGGTTCTCCCGATCGCATTGCAGAGTTTTTTCCAAAGGGGTTCACCAAGTGCCAAGAAGATGACATCTCCATCGGAACACTGATAGCTCCCTCCAGGTGCACCAGCAGCATATCCGTTGCCTTGACGCTGCGGAACAGTTCCATTGGTCAGATAAACCTGATTCACTGTACCCATACTTACAACGGTCACATCGGTCAGCGCAATATCAATCATTTGACCTCTTCCGGTTTTGTTTCGATATTGCAACGCCGCCAAAATTCCCACAGCTGCGTTTAATCCTCCCAAAATATCTGCAACTGAGGCACCGCATCGGGTGGGCGGAACATCTGGCCAGCCTGTTACCCCCATCATTCCCCCCATAGCCTGGGCTACTGGATCAAAGCCCGCTCGATTTTTATACGGACCTGTTTGACCAAAGCCAGAGACGGCCGCGTAGATGATTCCAGGGTTGACTTTTTTGAGTTCTTCATATCCAAAGCCCAGTTTATCCATGACGCCAGGACGGAAATTTTCTATGATGACGTCAGCCTCCTTGACCATTTTGAAAAAGATCTTTTTTCCCCTTTTCAGATCAAGAGTAATACCCTTTTTACTACGGTTAAAATTCATATAGTAAGTACTTTCACCTTCTTTTTTGGGCATATTGTCTCTTGCATCATCACCCCTACCGGGCATCTCCACCTTGATTACATCAGCTCCCATATCCGCCAAGAGAGATGCACAAAATGGACCCGCTACAACCCTGCCCATGTCCAATACTTTTAAACCTTCTAAAGCTCCGGGATTTTTCATTTTCTATTCACTCCTTTACGTCATAACTATTTCCGTCAAAGTCAGCCCTTTTCATTTCCGCAAATCAGTACCGCGCTCAGCTGAGGTGGCCCGCCAAATGTATTCGATAATCCAAGATTCACATTTTCAATTTGGCGTTTGGGATTATCCACCTTGTGCTGTAATTGCTTGTAAATTTCATAGGTCATGCGGATACCACTTGCTCCAACTGGGTGTCCAAAGCACTTGAGACCGCCGTCTGTATTAACCGGCAAGCCGCCTGTACGTTCAAAGAAGCCGGCATCTATATCCTCCTTGGCATGTCCTCTTTGACTGAAGCCAAAGTCCTCATAAATTAACATTTCTGTTGTAGTAAAGCAGTCATGAACCTCGGCAATATCAATCTCTTCCCTCGGATTTTTTACACCGGCCATTTCGTATGCCTTTCTCGAGGAAATCTTAAGTGCATCAAATCCAGTCCAAGTAAAGCCTGGTCTAAACTGTGGAAGAACCGCATCCATTGCAACACCAAAGCCTTTTATATAAATGGGATCTGGTCTAAAATCCTTCGCCATATCGGCTCTGGTGATGATTGCACAAGCAGAGCCATCGCTGTTTCCACAACAATCATAGAGTCCCAAAGGAGTTGCAATAATTGGTGCTTTTAAAACATCTTCAATCGTAATCTCCTTATGAAAATGAGCCTTTGGAGACAACATCCCGTTTTTATGATTTTTAACTGCGATCTTAGCAAGCATCATTCGACCTTCTTCATAGGTTAAACCGTATTGTTCAAAGTAACGGGTTGCGATTAAGGCGAACGATCCCGGAGCCGTGCGTCTGGCCTCTAAAACCGGGCTCATTCCTCTACCAGCCCCAAGACCGGCATAACCCGTATCCTTAAGTTTTTCGGCACCCAGCGCCATCACCACGTTGTATGCACCACTCGCCACCGCCATACACGCTTCGATCAAAGCGATATGTCCCGAAGTGCAGTAATTTTCATTTCGTATAATAGGGATGTTGGACAGCTTCAGCGTATCGGCCACAGCAGTACCTGCAACGCCATGCGCAAAACCGTTTCCATAAAAAACGGCTTCAATATCCTTTGGCCCCACGCCTGCATCTTCATAAGCCTCATAAGCAGCTTCAATCATTAAATCGTCAATACCACAATCCCAACGCTCTCCAAACTTCGAGCAGCCCATACCAACGATAGCTACTTTGTCCTTCATAACTCCACCCCTCCGTGCTTCCTAATTGGTCTAAATTTCCAATAATAGTTATTAAAGTCTCCCAGGGTATTGATCTTTCTAAAGGTAAACTCCACGTCCATGCCAACTTTTATTTCAGACTGCTCAAAATCTGTCATATTTAAATAATAGCGAACCCCTTCTTGATCCTCTGCAACCGTTTGAACAACAACGGGGTCATCGCTGCGCCCCGCCAGCTTATCGATAGAATAGGTGAATACCTTTGCAGTTTTACCGGATTTGCAGACGATCTCATATTCATCCTTCGCCCCACATTGGTGGCAAACTCTGTTGACTGGGAATATCTCCGCTCCGCATTTTGTACATTTGCTTCCCATAAACCGTAGATAGGTGTCCTGTTCCCGCCAATACATCGCTGTGGAAGCAGGAATCTTAAAGGGTTCTCCGGGAACTGCAGTTAAGATTCCGCGAAAGGAAAGAAATCTACCGTAATCTTCAAATTTCTTCCTGTTTTCCAGATACTTATGAAGGGTGGGCATTCTTTTGATCATATTAATGTTAGAAGTAACCGTAAACACAAATACATCGGCACCATTTCCATAAGAGGCCAAAAGGATTCTGTCATCGGGCTTAGCTTCCTCCAAGGCAGCGGCTAATAGCAATAGTGGCTGCGCCGTTCCACAGTCGCCGACATTCATCATCAAATTATCTTGAACCTGTATCTCATTGAACCCCAATTTTTTAGCAAGCTGAAGGTTCTCCTTAAATCCTGGACTTGTAAAAACAACTTTGGATATGTCCTCTTGGGCCAGCCCTGCTTTCTTTAAAGCATCTTTGACGGCCAACGACATCGCAGTCATATAGCCTTTTTCCGTTACGAATCTTTGTTCCGCATTGTTGATGAACTTTTCCTGACTATTTCTCCAGACATCCGTAATCTCATTGTTAACAGTGGAAAAGCACACTACTTCAGCAATCACATTTTCCGTACCGATTACAACCGCTGCCGCAGCATCACCGAACAACTGCTCCTGGCTTGATTTCGGATAACCGTTTCGGCAGTCTGCAGCCGTGACAAGTGCTTGTCCGGACGATTGCGCCAAGACCGCATCCACGGCGGCTTTCAGTGCACTTGTTCCCGATCGCATGGAGTTTGCGAAGTCCGTCGTAAACACATCGTGGCTTAAATCACATACGGTGGCGATCAAGCTCGCATGGGACTTTTCTGCATACGGTGCGGTAGTTGACGCAAAATACAAGGCACCGATATCATTTCTGTCAACAAAACGAAAACAGTCTATCGCCGCCTCCACAGCCATGGTTACGCTGTCTTCGTCGGAATTGGCCATGCTTCTCTCACCCTTAAGACCGCGCGCACCCCATGCTCTTGCTATCATATTCCGATCCATCGAGTAATACGGAATATATGCTCCAATTGATGTAATACCAACATTCGTCATCGTAAACCAACCTCCTTTGAATCTTTTTTTGTGTATTGATTACATTTCTATTTTGATGACTTGATTAAATTTTATCGAAATCTTACAGTGGTGTCTTCCTTGAAAGCTTCTAAGTAAAGCATGATTCTTTCCTAGTTTTCTACGAATATTCAGAATTGACGTATATCGTTCTCCTATGCTAGTCTAAGTTAATATAGGAAAACTTTAATAAGGGAAACTTCAGCGACTTCCGCTGCACACAATGCTTTTTAAACAAAGATAAAAAGAAGCATGGGAGGCAAAAAATGAGTATCCATGTTTCAGATCTCTGCAATCTAGAAATATTTAAGAATGAAATCCATTTAATCGCCGGCGCAGACGGACTGGGACGTGAACTTCAATATATAACCGTATTGGAAGTTCCTGACTTTGCAGACAAAAACCTGGGTAACGGTCTGTTGGTTTTGACAACCTTTTACACTTATCGGGATAACCTTGAGCTTATTCCAGAGGTTGTTACTAAACTTGCAAAAAAGAACATCAGCGGAATTATCCTGAAAATTAACCGCTTTATCGACAAGGTTCCGAAAAGCATCATAAAGATTGCAGAAGAATATAAACTGCCCTTATTTGTAATCAGTGATAAGGATTTGCCTTTTAGAGATATTATTTCTGCCGTCACTTCAGAGATCATTAATTACCAATTCAATATAATTAAAGGGATCAATGAACAACATGAACAACTTTATCGCGCTGTTTTATGCGGCGAAAAGCTTGACTATTTCATCAAGATCATTGGAAAACATTTAGAAGGCAACTGTGCTTGTCTATCTGCCTGTTGGGAAATACTGGCGCAGTATCCCGAAACGAATACCGAACCTTTAGAAGATATAAAAGCCTTAATTCTGGGAGAAGAAATAATCAATAAAAAGAAGTTGGTTCGTAACGGCTTAGCTTATATATCAATTAAAAATTATTTTGTATTTCCATGCCTAGCTCATAACAACATCATAGGTTATTTCCTCTTGCAAAAAGACGCACAAATCAACGAACGCGAATTGTTGTTTATCCAACAGATGGTTTCATTTATATCCATCAAGTTGCTCGAAAAGCAGCTTGTCTTAGAAACTGAACAGCGCATGACCACCGCTATCATTGATGAGCTTCTGTTCCATCATTCTGATGAAGATATTGTTCGTGATCGACTACAACTTCTAGGGGTTATTCCAAACACAAACTACTATGTTCTGGTTTTGACCTCTAAGTCGAAAATAAAGCAGGAAAGCCCGTATATTTTCCGTTCAAGGCTGCAATCAATCTCTCGTTATATACAAGCTCTTTTCCCAAAAAGCTTGGTTCATTCAGTTGCAGATGGATATATGGCTTTTGTTTCTTTTCCAAGCACATCGTGTCATATGAGGGAAGACACCATGAGAAGTGTATTGGATAATTTGTCTGAACTCTCCGAAATAAAAAACCATATGTATATTGGGTGTAGTATGATTGAAACCGATTTAACCGGAATCCCTCATTGTTACGAGGCGGCAAAGCAAGCGATTCGGTTTGGAAAAGCATTTTTTCCTGATCAATCCATTCACGTTTATAGAGATTACCTCGAAATACGTATGGCTTCCCACATGCTCAATACCGATGAGCATACATTCTTAAAGCGAAATGTAATTCTTCCTCTAGAAAATTATGATAAAAAGTATCAAACAGAGCTTTTTCTTACCTTGGAAAAGTGTCTTACCATTGGTACATTGGAAAAAGCTGCTGCTGATCTGCATATTCATCCCAGCACATTACGTTATCGTCTTCAAAAGATAGCAGACTTGACAAATATTGATTACTTTACAACGCAGGGGAAATACATATTAAACACCGCATATATCCTCGCTAAACTTGGGTCATATTAGAACAAAAACCGGAGCTTCCATAATTGGAACCTCCGGTTTTTGTAGAGAAACTTTAGTTTTGAGATCAGCCAGACTCCCGACATCCGCTCTGAAGAAGACGCCTGAGTCCATCTATATCCAGCTCATCAAACCGTTTGAATCACCTCTGCCTGCGGCGTACCCGTCTTCGCATTACGGACATTATGAGCTAATTTGACAAAAAAGTTTTGCATCTTTAGACGGGCCACAACATGAAACGATGTCCCGTCCCCTTATTACGTGTTCCCCTTCCTCTCTGCAAGGTATCACTTGGAAGATATCTATTTTAAAGAAATCTATTGACATTACTTCTGTTATGTAATAGTATAAATCCAATCAATAGCTAAGTGTAAATAGTCGTATAGGAATACTTAGTATTATTTTACAACTAAATATAGAGTTATCCTTATTCAGAGTGACCGAGGGACTGGCCCTATGACGTCCGGCAACCCCCTATTTGGGAAGGTGCTAAATCCTGCAGAATGACTAACATTCTGAAAGATAAGTCGAAACAGAGATATTTTCGATGTCCCTTTCAGTTTGAAAGGGACATTTTTTAAACTACTGATAAAAAGGAGGGAATGATATGATTGAAATTCGTAATCTCTCAAAGGTTTATGATACAAAGAATGGAACAGTAAAGGGAGTCGATAATGTGTCCTTGACTGTTCAAGAAGGTGAAGTTTTTGGAATCGTTGGTTACTCAGGCGCTGGAAAAAGTTCATTGATTCGCTGTATTAACCTGTTAGAAAGGCCAACCTCAGGGAGCATTTTCGTTAACGGGAAGGATCTTACTTCCTTAAACAGTGAAGACCTACGCCGTGCACGCTTAAAAATAGGGATGATTTTTCAGCATTTCTATTTGATCAGTCAAAAAACGGTGTTTGAGAACGTAGCATTTTCCCTTAAAGCTGCTAAAGTACCGACAGTGAAAATTAAAGAGAGAGTTGAAGAACTCCTCGAAATGGTCGGTCTAGCCGACAAAAGAGATGTCTATCCTTCACAGCTGAGCGGAGGACAAAAACAAAGGGTAGGTATCGCTCGTGCCCTTGCTAATAATCCCACTGTACTTTTATGTGATGAAGCCACTTCAGCCCTAGACCCGACGACGACAAAATCAATCCTAAATTTATTAAAAAAGATTAATACAGAGCTTAATATAACGATTGTTTTGATCACTCATGAAATGAACGTTGTGAAGGAAATTTGCGACCGAATGGCAATCATGCAAGACGGAAAAGTTATCGAAGAAGGCTCTGTCTATGATATATTTGCAAACCCGAAAGCCGAACTCACCAAAGAATTCATAGCGAGTGTTGTTTCCTTCGAAATCCCAGAGGTTATCTTAGAGAGCTGCAAAGGACCAATTATCAAGGTGACCTTCAAGGGAGAGGTCGCTGGAGAGGGTGTCATTTCCGATACGCTCCAGAAATTTAACGTTCACGGTAATTTCCTCCATGGTTCCATTGAATATATTCAAGAATTGCCGCTTGGCATCTTTATTATGGAACTAAACGGGCAAAAGGAAGAAATCGCAAAGGCCCTACAGTATATCGAAAGCAGGGCAGTACAAGTGGAGGTGTTACAAAATGGGCTTTGAATTTAATCATTTTGTAGAACTTATCCCTGAAATCAATTCAGCGTTTATTCAAACCATCTATATGATTTCCATCTCCTTGGTTGTCGCGATTTTAATTGGCTTGCCCATCGGAATCTTCTTATATATCACTGACAAAGGCTTGTTCTTGGAAAATCGGGTGCTTCAAAATGTTTTAGGATTTGTCGTTAATTTGGTACGATCGATTCCGTTCATCATTTTACTTGTCGCACTCATTCCCTTGACAGACTTTCTAGTGGGTACGACCATCGGCCCTACTGCAGCAAGTGTTTCCCTTTCTGTTGCTGCAATTCCATTTTTTGCACGTATCGTGGAAACGGCTTTACGTGAGATTGATAAAGGAGTCATTGAGGCTGCGATAGCCGCTGGTGCAACTCCCTGGATGATCATCAAGGAAGTGCTGCTCCTCGAAGCTAGATCCGGAATTATTTCTGGTGTTACCTTAACACTCATTAGTTTGATTGGTTTTTCGGCCATGGCCGGTACAGTTGGCGGTGGCGGAATAGGTGATTTGGCCATTCGCTTCGGCTATTATCGCTATGACAACACTATCATGATTTCAACCGTTTTGATTTTAGTTATTTTAGTTCAGCTTATCCAATTTGCTGGTGATTTTATTGCCAAAGTTGTAGATAAAAGAAAATAAGAAGAAAGAGGGAAGATAAGATGAGAAAATGGTTAACCGTATTGACTTTACTTTTAGTGGTAGGAGTTTTAACCGCTTGCGGCAGTAGCAAAAGTGGTGGACAAACGGCAAGCACAACATCCAAAGAAATCAAATTTGGTGCTACTGCTGGTCCTTACAGTGACATGGTGACAAAAGCCATTAAACCTGGTTTAGAAAAATTGGGCTATACCGTAAAAGTTGTTGAGTTCAGCGATTACATCCAACCCAATAAAGCATTGAATAATGGCGATATTCAAGCCAATCTATTCCAGCACACAATTTACATGGAAAACTTTGAAAAAGAGAATAAGATGGATTTAACGGCCTTGATCTCCGTTCCAACAGCACCCATGGGCATTTATTCAAAGACCTATAAATCACTCGATGAAGTTAAAACGGGAGCAACTGTTAGTATTCCTAATGACCCTACCAATGCTGCCCGTGCTTTTAATACTCTACAAGATAAAGGGATAATTAAAGTAAATAAAGATGCGAATCCACTAAAGGTTTCAGAGAAAGATATCGTTGAAAATCCAAAGAAATTAGTATTCAAACCGCTTGAATCCGGTCAACTTCCTCGTTCTGTGGACAGCGTAGATCTAGCAGCCGTACCTGGAAACTTTGCACTTGCTGCTAAAATGAACTTGCTTGATGCCTTAGCCCTTGAAAATATGCTTGATCCTTATCGTAATATTGTCGCTGTAACAGCTAGCAATGAAGGTTCACAAATTGCTAAAGATATAAAAGCCGTTATCGAATCTCCAGAATTTGTGAAAGTCATTGATACAGAATTTAAAGGTTTCGGAAAACCAAGCTGGATGAAAAAATAAGACTTAATAAAGACTAATTTGGGCAGTCTTCCCTAACCTGTTGTTTAGATTGGGGAATACTGCCCGTTTTCTAAGATATAGAGAACTTTCTTCAGGTGGAGTTTTGATTCCATCCTTATCGGGAAAATCTTAGCTAAGGAATGAGTGATAACTATGGAAAGCTTTTCAGTACATGGAGCACCAAGTGAATACATTTTAAATGAAGGTATTTTAGAACACCTAGAATCTAAGCTATTGGATCGAGGATTTGAAAAAGTCCTCGTGGTTCATGGGGAAAAGTCCTGGCAGGCGGCAAAGACATTTTGGCCAGAGTTCAGCAAGATTAAATCTGAAGACTACACGTATGGTGGCGATTGCTCTATCACTGAAATTGAAACGGTAAAAGAAATCATCAATAGAAATTCCTATGATGCACTCATCGCGGTAGGTGGTGGAAAAGTACTCGATCTAGTAAAAGCAGCAAGCCATTTGGCACATAAGGCCTTTGTCCTCGTTCCTACACTCGCCTCTAATTGTTCTCCCTGGACGCCACTTAGTGTCATTTACGATGAATCTGGAGCCTTTATTCGTTATGACATTTTTCCAGAAAGCGCTAGTCTCGTATTAATCGAGCCTAGAATTCTAGTCAATGCGCCGATTAACCTGCTTACCGCCGGTATCGGTGATACACTTGCAAAATGGTATGAAGCAGATGTCCAAATATCAATTATTGATAACAAACCTGTGCCTTTACAAATTTCCCACTATGCTGCTAGACAATGTAAAGATATATTACTTCAACATTCAGAAGGGGCAATAAAAGCAGCTGAAACAGGCATTCTAAACGATGACTTCGTTAAAGTTGTTGAGACTATTATCGTTCTTGGTGGAATGGTAGGCGGATTTGGTGATCATTATGGAAGAATTGCAGGTGCCCACGCTATTCATAATGGACTAACTATCCTAGAAGAAACTCATCATGCCCTACATGGAGAGAAAGTAGCCTACGGCATTCTTGTTCAGCTTGTATTAGAGGGGAAGTGGGAGGAAATCAAACTCTTGATTCCTTTTTATAACAAACTTAGCTTGCCGATTTCGTTAACTCATCTAGGAATCAAGGAGATCACTGAAGATATCATTAACGCCATTGCCACAAAATCAGTCGTTCCTGAAGAATCGATTCATGTTATGCCCATCGGGCCCATCACTTCCTCAAGAGTAAGTGAAGCAATAGCTAACCTTGAACAAGAAGTTCTGAATAGTGTTAGCTAATAAATAGTATCATGAAGAAAATCAAGCCGTTCAGAACCAAGGGGACGTTTCGTTTAACACAAAACGTCCCCTTGTATTCATTAATTCAACTATGCCTTGATCCATGTTGCTCCAATATCTTGGATTGCAATTTTATCTAACTGACCGGCTAATGCCTGATTGAATCGCTTAATCGGTTCATCCATGGGTTCCTGTGATAATTTGAAAGTTCCCCAATGCATTGGCAAAACCTTCTTGGCCCCCATTTCCTCAGCCATCTGAATCGCTTGTTCAGGCGTGGCATGACGTGGCTCGAAGGACTTTGGAGAATAAGCTCCAATCCCCATAATTGCTAATTCAATGTCTACTTCACGAAGTTGTTGCTGAATTGACTCAGTGTACCCCGTATCCGCTCCAAAAAAGATATTAACCCCATTTTTGGAGAGCAAAATACTATTTGCTTTCATCTCTTGGTTCCATGGAAGCCTTGCTCCCCAATGCTTGCCCTCAATAGCTTTTACCGATAATTCCCCATATTGCTTTTCATCTCCCCAATGGATTTCATCAACAGAGTTATAATTCAGGCCATTCCAAAGGGATTTCGTATTTTTTGCGGTTAAGATGGACGTTTTTGTGGATTGTAAATCACGAAGCGTCGGGAAATCAAAATGATCGGTATGCGCATGAGAACAAATGATTAGATCGACTTTACCGATTTGAGCTGCCGTTAAAGGACTGCAAACATATCGTTTAACTCCAATTGTATAATTACTGACGGGGGTAATTCCGATTCTTTCATAGAAAACAGGATCTATCAATATTTTAGTCCCATAGAAATTAATTAAAAACCCTGCATGACCAAGCCAGGCCAATGATAAGTCTTGATCCCTCCACTTTTCGGGGGTTGGGTAAAACTTTGGTTGAGTCATCATATTATTCTTGTTATCCTCTATGCCTTTTATTTGCGAAGCTAATGCTAGGCCTCCTATAGCTACTGCTCCAAAGGCGATAAATTTTCTTCGCGTTATACCTTTATCCTGCGTTTGCATCCAATCTTTACCTCGAGAGTCTAGAATTATTCGAAGCCCATTCTAAAGCTAAGTTCGAATTCCATTTGAATACTCGATATTATACAATATCATCCACTCACGGACAAATCAAACGAGGGTTCACAGGGAATAAACGTCCTCTCGACTTCGAAGGGAGTAATGATTTTTAAGCTAACTTTCAGCTTTTGCTCAGCTTATCTTAAGTTCCATTATGTATTATATTTATATGAAAACCAATGATATTTAGTTCGGAGGTACAAGCTTTCCTGTACGATACATCGAAGGAAACCTTGCTTAAAATAAAACTGACACCGTATTAAAACGATGTCAGTTTAGATAAATCAAGTTTTATTTTGCGTTTTTAAGTGCATTGGCAACAGCTTCTTTTATACCGCCACTTGTCTTGCTGGCACCTGAAACTACATCGACTTCAGTCGTTTGTTTTTTAATGATTTCTGCGACAACTCCCTTTTCAGCGGCTTCGAAAATGCCAGGAGTTTCGGAATGTTGTTTAAGGGTGATCTTGGTGATATTGCCACCTTGGACAATAACTTCAACAGTGAGTTCGCCACCCTTACCGTTTCCTGTGCCAGTGTAGGTGCCATCCTTATAGTTGCCTTTTACCTCAGGCTTTACTTCAGCGACAGCAGCCTGGACTTTGATGGTAGGTTCGGTATGGCCGCCGTTAGCAACGACATACTTAACAGCAGAGGAACCTGAAATGCGACCAAAGATTACGATATCAGCAACCGCATTACCACCTAGACGGTTTCCACCATGCACACCGCCGGTAATCTCTCCGCCAGCAAACAAGCCAGGAATAGCCTTCCCTTCCCTACTGATAACCTCTGCACTGGTATTGATTTTCACCCCGCCCATAGTATGATGGACGGCTGGAGCACATATTGCTGCATAGAATTTAGGAGATGTGAGTGGTACTTCCATACTCTTTCGACCAAATTCGGTGTCGTTACCCGATTTTTGGTAGCCTGCATAGTTGTTCATGGTCGTTTTCAAGGTAGAGGCGTCCACGCCAATCTTCTGGGCAAGCCCCTCGATAGTGTCTGATTCTGTCACAATGCCTTGACTAAAGTATTCTTCGACGGCTTTCAAGCTATCACGTACTTTTTGATCAAATACCAAGTAGGCCTGACCGTCTTTTTGCTTAAGAATGGCATCAGAGACGACGTCGCGGGTTTGCAACTCATCAATAAAACGTTTACCCTGTTTGTTTACCAGGATAGCGCCATTACCGCGTACACCTTCAGTATACAGGGTCTGGTTATCAGGGTTCACGGTGGGGTGGGTCTGGATCTGATCCATGTCTACAAAAGCAGCGCCTATAGCTTCCGCCATGATGATACCGTCTCCAGTGGCACCGGCGTGATTCGTGGTGCTAAAACCCTTCAGCTCGGGTTTGTATTTTACAACCATATCGCTATTTGCTGAGAAACCACCGGTGGCCAGTACGATAGCCTTAGTTTTGATAGTGTAGCTACCTTCCTTGCCGGTTACCTTTACACCGGAGACAGCACCCTTTGCGTCGAGTACAATTTCATCAGCCTTGGTGTTAAGCAGAACTGGAATCTTCAGCTCTGCAACTTTTTTGTTCAG
This sequence comes from Desulfitobacterium elongatum, assembly GCF_055378975.1. Lineage (NCBI taxonomy): Bacteria > Bacillati > Bacillota > Clostridia > Eubacteriales > Desulfitobacteriaceae > Desulfitobacterium > Desulfitobacterium elongatum. The sequence continues at coordinate 4,442,582 of NZ_AP038772.1, forward strand.
AGTTTTTACCAACATCGGACCTACTGCGCTGGTGTCGGAAGGACGGTGAATGCGCTTTACGCTTGCGCCTCCAAACATACCAACTACGCTCAAGTCGCCACCGATCTCATTGACCCAGTCTACGGCAGCAGGAGAGTTCTTAGCTAAAGTGGTAACAAGTTCTCTATCATTAAGGTTTTTGCCACCCTTCATGGTATCTTCCACGAAAAGTTCTACAGAGTCCTTAATGCCTTGAGCCTCCTGATATTTGGTAGGAGCGGCATTCAATCCTCCAGTGGAACGGACACTGTTTCCGCCCGTGAGGGGCATCTTCTCAACGATAACTACATTCTTAGCTCCATCTTGCACAGCCTGGATGGCTGCAGTCATGCCGGCTCCTCCGGCACCAATGACCACGATATCTGCACTTTGATCTTGAGCAGTGCTCTTACCTTCTGCATTGGAACTGGTTGCGGGAGCACTTGGCGTTGTAGTGTTACAACCCGCCAAGGGTGTGATTGCAATCATAAGTGCAAGAGCCCATACAAATACTTTTTTCATTCTTCCTTCTCCTTCCTTTGTAACAAAAAAAATAGATCAATAACTTAACCTTCTCGAGTCTTTGTTACTGATTCTACCGTACCATACGAATAGCACCTCCTAAAGTTCTATTAGTGCTGCCTCGTACAAGTTCATACTAAATTTTTTACAAAGCTTTGCCTAGATTATTTAAATTACTAATTAATTTTGTAATTTAATAAAGTGAAACACTTCACTTTTAGACCTAGGTTTCAGATAAGACTCTTCAGAATCTCGAAAAGTCACTTACCGAAGGCCATAATCAGGTAGTGTCCCTTTGGTTTGCCTAGCTGGTTTGTCTTTAGTAGTGAGCTAGACTTAACCTTCTGATTTAATGCCACAAAGAGGTGCGTATCGAAACTACATTTTCGATACGCACCTCTTGCTTATATGCTCAATTTTAGGAGATTTTTCTTCTATTTAACAAGCTTTCTTCGGGAAACTAGTCTTTCTAAGTAATATGTTATGACCGAAAACACTCCTATTATCCCAGTGAAAATGGCGATAGTGCCTAAAGGATTGGAGTTTCGAGACTCACCTTTCCCTTTGTCCCCTGAGAAGCCGTCGGGACGAATGGGTCTCTCCCCAAGGTCACCTTCGCTGGGTCCCTCGTTCCGGCCTCTACCTTCCAGTCCGCCTTTAAATTCCTCTTGAGGCATTTGCTGCGAAGTTATATTGAAGACCGACCCTAAGTCTGCTAGTTTCGAAGTAAATTGAGTTGTAACGATTTGATAGCCTCCAAACACAAGGAGAAGGACAATTACGACCTTGGCGAGGACACTCGCAAGTTTAGAAGGTTTGACTTTAAATATTTTTTTAATAAGATTAACAATCCATTGCCAATGAAGTCCGATGTGTATACCCATTAAAATGAGGGATAGATACGAAACAAGAATATGTGTCATTTGAAACCATCGGTGATTCCCAATGCTTATATTCGGAAATAATAGCTTTGATATGAAGATGCCACTCACAATAATAAAGACCATTGAAATCAAGAGTAAACCATTGATTAAATACCCTAACCGCGTTTTACCCGGTAATGTTCGATCAAAGAGTCTCAAGGTTACTTTTTTTACCCATTGGAGATTTAACAGAATATGCACTAAGAAAACAAATCCAATCCCTAATCCCGCGATTTCGTGAAAGGCCAATCCTCCAAAGCCTATTTTCATGAGTAAGACGAAGATAATGTACATAAAAATGTCGATGACCAGTTTAATCTGATTTTTGTTTTTCAAGATTTTGCGTCCTCCAAACTAAGTTTTGTTAGCTCTCATGACGCTATTATGCAATATGAATCTTAAGTCAGGCTGAGCAATAACTGAAATTGAGCTTAAAGTTTTGAAGCACGCTAGGCTGAAATCTGAAGAAATAAGAAGTTAATTCAAACAATCCCAGCCGGTAATGGCATTTTAATTGAACAGTCCCTCGCTCCATTATCCTGTGATCCAGTTTCTGGTTTTTGCAACATTTAAAAGCTGAAACTAAATGTCGAGTAGGGGGGGACAGTATATAAATCACCCTCCTCCCTCACTCGCCCAAAAACTGGGTTATTTCCACTTAGCAGGTAAATATTGATTTAGCTCGCATTTTCCCTTCACGATAACGCTCCTGAAGGATAGCCTCCTCGGATTAACGAATTAAGCGAGCAATCGCCGGGTCAGAAAAGCCTTTTTAATAATTTGCTTATACTTCCCTTCTCATAAACTTATCCTTCACTAACTTCATTATCTCCTCAACCTCCGGGACCTTCAACAATAAAATCAGAAGACTATAGACGATTACGCCGACAAAGATAGCGAAAAGCAGGGATACGTTAATATTCATGAAATTATTAAACCAACCAAAGGCTAAACATGCGGCAACCCCCATTATCCCTGACGCTAATAAAATCTTCATAGTAGATATTACCATGACCCTCAGCCCTAGCGAACCAATCTTATTACGAAGGCTCCAGAACAGCAGCCCTGAGCAAAATATTGCTGAAATACTGGTCGCAAGCGCCAGCCCGGAAATTCCCATGAATCGCGAAAGCACGATAATCAGCACAATGTTTAACACCACTGACAGCGCCGCATTGTACATCGGCGTCTTTGTATCTTGCAGAGAGTAGAAAGCCTTTGATAGAACCTCCCTAACGCCAAATGCCGCCATACCAATCGCGTAAAAAAAGAGCGCGCCCGATGTCATCACCAGCGCCCGTTCGTCAAACGCTCCATTGCCGAATAGCAACTTGACGATGGGACGTGCAAAAGCCATAGCCCCTATTGATGCGGGCAAAATCAACAGAAGTATCATATTGATTGACTTACCAACCAATGATTTAAATGCATCTAGTCGCCCCTCGGATGCCATCCTCGAGATTGATGGATAGATTACCACCGCAATTGATGAGACGAACAGCCCCTGTAAAAAATCATTTAATCTATCGGCATAGGTTAGCGCCGTTATCCCCCCAACCGCAATCGATGAAGCGAGTGTCCTGCCAACCAGTGTGTTAATCTGGTTGACCGACGTTCCCAACAGCACGGGCAGCGCCAGGATCAGCATAGCCTTGATGTGCTCGTCCCTAACAGAGAAGACCATCCTATGCTTATATCCAGATTTATAAACTGAGGGTAGAATAAATAGCAGTTGCAAAAACGACGCTCCGAGCGTCCCCAAAACCATCACAATTAATACAGTTCTGTAGCTGATTATAATGGCTATTATTATAGCCGAGTTAAGCGGAAGTCCTATTAGCGCCGGTATAACGAACTCGTTATTTATCTGCAAATACCCCGTAAGGATTGCTATTGCACATGAAGCGAACACCCCAAAGACGCTTACACGAGTATACAACACTGCGAGTCTTAAAGTATCACCCTCAAAACCTATAGCAAATAGCTTGACAATCTGCGGCGTAAAGGCGAACACTAGGATTACTAGCAATACAGCTATCCCCATTACGATATGTAGAAGGTTGCTTGTAAACCGATTGGCTGGACCACTCCCCTCCGTACTCGATATCCTGCTATACAAGGGTATGTAGCTAGTTGTAATGGCCGTTGAAAAAAAGGCAAACAATGTACCCGGGATTATGAGTGCAATCAAATAGATATCGGTCAACTCTGACGCCCCATAATAATAGGACAACGCGATTTCACGCCCGAATCCGAATAATCGAGATATTATGGTGATCGCCATAATAACAAGCGCTGTCTTTTTCATTCGCAGCCTCCAGTTGAAAACTATTATTAAAGCTTCGGTTGCCAAAGATTTTCTCTTAACATCAATCTTTTCATTATTTCTTACGCTGGGGAAATCCGGTTATCGGAATTTCTGATTACTCTGAGAGTACAACCCTAGCTTGCTACTATTTACATTAATAATTTGATTTCAAATCGCTTTTCAACTCTTAAAACTAAGGTGTATTTTTTCATTTACTTCTTGGCTATAATATATAATTGTCAGATAGACGATGGAGGTAGTTGAATAAACCATCGATTCTGTAAAACACAATATGACATATGTCATTGTGAGAAATAATGTAATTGCATTTTTCCTACCTATTTTTATTAGATTCATTGCAAAAATAATAAAAGCAAACAGCCCCAGATATCCCGTTGATAGTAACAACATTGTTACACTATTCAGAAAATCTGTATCCAAATTGAGATAGATATCTTCATTTCCAAAACCGACGCCAAAGATCCTTTGAACCCCCTCAAGTTGATTAAAGATACTATAACTACCTCCTAATCGAATACCAGACGAAAAGCTATTGAATGGCTTATTAAGAACGCTCTCAATAATCGATGCATTTAATAGAGCTAAATTATCAGAAACTACTAACTTGATTATTAATAAAATACTCGCAAATATAATTAACAGTATCATAAAATTAATAGCCTTAGATACTCTACTAGTATTTCCATGGAATCCTTTAATAAAGAATAGGTATATCATCCACACTACAACCGCTATATAGATTCCTCCTGTAGATGTAGATAGTAAAATACCGATTGTAAAGAATACCGGAAGAATATATAACTTTCTATCCACTTTAGACACCAACATCTTATCTTTCTTTTCAGGATTAAGCGTCAAAATTAAGCCCAAGATAACATAATATGAAAAGTATGCTGGTTCTGAGAAGAAAGAGGATGGGCGAAAATAAAAATCTAAGTAAAATGATAAATTGGATGCGTTATCGTAATTCAAAGTTAAAAATGGAATATCTATCAATGAAGGAAAAAAGCTCCCCATAAAATACCACATAACTGACTGAATAATTAGATATATTACAGCTGCAATTGATATTCGGATAATCCATTTCTTTGTATATTTAAAACTAAAAAAAGCACTGCCCACAATCGTTATAGACATCGCCCACAATGCTAACCTTAAGAATCTGTAATTGATATCAGTTATTGAATATTCAGTAGTACTCAAAAATATCAAGGAAATTAACGTAATTATTAAAATCGCACAAAAAAATAGAATGGGCTGAACACATATCTTGTTCTTCTTGCCATTAGACCTCATCTTGTTTTTATTCTTCACCATCACTAAAGTAACTAGCGCTATAGGAACAGCAATTATCAACAATATTTCAGCTACATTAATCTTTTTGATACCCAAACTATAACTATTTAACACCGGTAACAATGCAAATATAAATGAATATATTTTGCTCATTTTGTTTTTCGTCCTTATACCCTCATTTCATCTAGAATAATGCCCTATCAGTTTGATTGAATTCATTTATTCCCTTAAACACATACTTAATTGCTGTCAAATATGAGTAATTGCTTCTCTTCTTGAATTGAATCGCCATTTTCAAGCCGACAATATACTTCATCCGAGGAAATAAATTTGCAAGAAGAACTCCTTTATCAATAAAGAACTTTTCATTATACCCGTTAAACCATGTAGATGCCTCTTGAAGTGCGTCTGCAATCTTCCATGGGTATGTATATATTTTCAAACCTTTTCTATATGCTTCACCAAGGAAAAGGGTATCCTCACCTGATGAGTACTTAGCTCCTCCACCATATAGCAGCGAAAACCAAATGTTTGCCTTAAGGATACTCTCGCGTTTAAATGCTACACGACATGCGCCATATCGTGCAAAATTGAAGTATTTAACTCGCTTAACCCTTGTTATTATTCTCTTGCTCGGATATTTCAGGTTTACGACGTGAAAAACTATAATGTCAGCATCCGGAAGTTCATCAAATGCCTTATTTACCATCTGGGGGTAATCATCCGCGTACAGCAGATCATCATCGCCTAAAATACATATCTCGGCAGAAGCATTCAGCAACGCTATATTTCGGTTCTTTCCTACACCTCGGTCGGCTGTAGAAATGATTTTTATCTTATTTCCATCTTTAACATATTCTTTATACCAATAACTGTCTGTTTGATTTGCTATGACAGCGTCTGATTGCAACCTCAATTTATCAAATAAACTATCATCGATTTGATTCATCGCAGCAATTAAGACTTCAATTGTTCTCATCTTCTCATTCCAATCATTCCTTAGTTGCTATGCCAGCAAAATTGGTTAGGATAAGTCCGTTCTCTTCAAATACTTTACATAGTTCATTGTTTGAGAAGAAAGCGTACTCATTCAACCTGTCTTTCGAAAGATTTCCGAAGAATTTGTGGTCTGTTGTTATGGCGGGATGAACGATTATCTCAATTGATTTGCATCTGCTTGATTTCAAAGCACTAATCAGCTTATTCGTTTCGTGTTTACTAGCTATCTTGAATGGAAATAGTCTTCCATCAGGCATAACGTACTTTTTCTTTACAAGCATTCCAAACCAAATGTCTACAGCCATTCTATGAAGAAATTCTTTCATTCTTCTCTTTGGTGGAACCGACTTAATGTCAATGTAAACTCGTTGGAAGTTCCTTGTAGCAGGGATTCCGTATTCCTTTGCCAACCCGTTAAATACATCAAAAGCTTTTGGACATAGTGCCAAATTCTCGTGTGTATTCCAGTAGTCAGGTTTACCACACAAATCATAAAACGCTTTGTATTGAGCTCGTAGCTCTGCTATTAAATGAGTCCTATTAATTTTTCCATTTTTGATTCGCCTTTTAAACTCTCTTGCAGGAAAGAAGTTTCCATTTTGGTCAATAAGTGATGGGATTTCGCATGCTCCCAACAACGGTTTTCCAGTAGTTAGATTCCAATGGATACCTATGGAAATATGAGAGAACCTAGCTCTCAGCGACTTCGCATTATTCATGGTTTCCATATTAACCAAAACATTTGTGGTGGTGACGAGGTTAGCCACTATGCATTCGTCTATCGCTGTGTCCACAGCTTGACACATTCCATAATCATCTGCAGTGATTATTATCTTCTTCATACCGTCGTCTGGCCGCCTTTCACATACTCCTGGAAGTCTCTATTGACGTCCCAAACTTCCGCATGTTGTTCCCACTTAATGCGTTCTGGTGAGGGCACTTTAATATAATCCCCGAAGCGTTGTTTTAAAAACTCGTGTAAGTGCTCTGGTGCCATAAGTTTTACTGTCTCGAAATCGACATAAGTAGGGGTCCCGAAAATTTCTCTTTTGTATTTACCCGATTTGAAACGTGCTTTTCCGAAGAAATTACAATAGTAACCAGTCTGTTTATCATCATATTTGTACACCATGTGCATTGCAGATTTTCTCAAAAAATTATCCGGTAGTATTTTGAAAAACTTAATTAATAGCCCTGCCACTCCCTTACGCCGCGAATATCCTCTGTGCGCCAAACTTAACACATCAATGTATTTAGACCAAAAATACTGCGCGTACTGTTGCAGGATGTTATTTGGGCAATTATGCAGCATGAAAATATCAATAAAAATACCATGATGCATTACTTTGTTACGATATAGTGGTTCGATATAAGTTGTACCGCCCATTCTTACTTTGGAAATTTGTACCATATAATCAACTTTACCATGTTCCTGTATTACATATTTATCCTCTTCTAGTTGCCCGAAACACATTAAGAACCGCTTGTAATTGTGCGGTGTCATATAAATATCTAAATCGTCATCCCATGGAATAAAACCCCCATGACGTTTAGCTCCGAGAGCAGTTCCCCCCATAATAAAGTAAGCAATGTCATTTTTTCTGCACAGTTCATCGACGTCGACCATTATTTCCAGTATTTTATTTTGTAGCGGCATCAAGCCGTATTCGTTTGGCAAGCCAGAACGCATCAATTGTTTTGACATAACCTACCCTCCAACCGATACTTTGCAAGATCAATAAATTGAACGGGTCAATCATTTATTTTACTCCGCTAACTTCTTCACCACCTCAGTAGATGACGTTCCTTTGGTGTAAGGAAGAAATACTATGGGGACTCCTACTTCAGCAAACTCTTTTTCATAGTTTAGGTAAAGCGATGAGCCCTTCCAATCATCTCCGTGGAAGATGGCGTCAAACTTCAGCTGTTTCCATGCATCCATTTTGTTCATAGTGACCTGCGGAACCACTTTATCTACATATCTAATTTCTTCTACTATTGCTATGCGCTCTTCAAACGGTATGACTGGCGTTTTATGTTTGAATTCTTTCACACAATCATCTGTGCTGACACCGACGATTAGATACTCACAACACTCCTTTGCTTGCCTTAAAATATTGAGATGTCCAACGTGAAACAAATCAAATACTCCTGTCGTATAACCGACTTTGTACTTTTTGTCCATGATTACATCATCCTTTCACTAAAATAATATTAATTAAACAACAGAGAATTATTTATTATACTAGCTATCTTCTGATACGTTTGCTTCCTATCGAACATATCCTCCGCCAATCTTCGACTGTTTTGACCCATGGTTTTTCTTAATAATTCATCTCTACATAACACCAATAACTTCTCAGCCAGGTCTGTAGGATTGTTGTTTTCGCAATTCAAGCCAGCGTTATAATCTGAAATCAGCTCCCTATACTCCGGGCATTCTTGAGTATTTATTATAGAGAGACCAGCTGCGACATAATCGGCATGCTTATTGATAATGCTCTGTGCTGCTCCCTTGGTGATGGGATTTACAGCTATATCGCATGCTGTCAGTATTCCTACCATCTTTTCATAATCCAACCTTCCCATGAACTCTGCATAAATTCCTTGCTTTATTGCATGTTCTTCAAACTTTGATTTTAATGGCCCATCACCCATCACAACAAACTTAATGTTTTTAATCCCTTTATCCTGAAGTATTTTCAAAGCATCAATCACGCATGTCAAATCATAGCTGTGACCCAAAGTACCTATATATGCAAGCCATATTTCATACTTGGGCTTATCAATCTCTTTGTTCTCCTCTGCCGATTTATCAAAAGAGGCTAACTCCGTGCCCAAGAAAATGCTGTGAGCCTTTTTACATTTCTTGTTGACCTTTAAAGCTCTATCTGCATATGATTTGGAAACTGCGATGATTTCATCAGCTGCGGCATAAATGAAGTCTGCTTGCCTTCGCATCGGATAGAACAAGAAATCACTAATAACAGGCATATGGAGCACCAACTTAAAGGCTTCAGGCCATAAGTCTTGAATATCTATAATGAACCGAATATTATTTTTTTGGGCATATCTAGAAGCTATACCTGCTACATCGAGTGATGGCACTGCGCAATAAATAACATCTGGTATCTTCCTACCTTTAAGATATTTGTTTAAGTTTCTCCCCATTATGTAATGGCTGAATATACGATTGATTGAGATATTTTTCTGATAGACTGGTTCTGAAATGAGAGTAACTTTATATTTTAATTGCTCTCCTATCTTACTTCTTTTCATCTTTTTGTTATGGGAAAAATCTGACGTTACCAATTCTACATCAAATTGATTTTCAGAAAGCAGGCCCGCAAGGTAATTAAAGCGATTATTCCCATTACCATCAAAATCACTACAAAAGTGAGCAATTATAAGCACGTTTCTTCCCATTTGACTCTCCTATGTTCAATTATTTCTTTCTCACCGGTACCCCAACGAAATTCCCAGCCCCACCTATTTCCCACACTCCTAGGGCTTTGGCTACTGCAGTGATTTTTCAATTCACCTACACCGATAGTTACATATCCATATGCTCTATTCAGCAAATATGGCTCTATATTTCGGAAAGAATTCACTTGATAAATCAGTCCCGCTATCAACTTTCCTCATTTTAACTAGCTCTTCATACTTCTCTTCATCAAAAATCTTTCTACCTATCGCGAAAGTGTAATCCGAATTCCTATTAAAAGTACTTTTGAATTTGTATAGACTATCCTTGCTGCTTCCTACTCCTCCACCTAGATGAAAGGTCTTATACCCATTTTCACTACCCCAACATGAAGCCTCAAATAAAAGCAGATTAGTAGGTGCTAAGTTCAGATATTCTCTATCAGAGGCCGATAAATGGTAATGCATCTGCTTATTGGCAAACAGTATGATGGACATTGCAATTTTTTTGCCTTGGCACACTGCGTAAACTATAATTGCGTTATATTTAAGATCATCTAGGATACTGTTATAAAAGTCTTCTCCGAAATAGTAGTAGTCTTTCGCATAATCCTTATCCATTGTAGCGTTATACATTTCGATGAACTCCTTATATAGCTCTGTGTTGCGACCCCAGTAGATCTTTACTCCATTCTTCTGAGCTTTCCTTACTCTATTTCGATTAAAACTAGTTAATCCACTCCATATTTGTTCTCTTGAATCTAAATTTATTGAGATGGTTTTGTTCAGGTCAGAAATATCGTAAATACTTCCCAATACTTCACTATTTCGTAACACTGGATGAAACCTGACAAACTCACTTATGATACCAATCTTCTTACAGAATGTGCTGTACTGATTATCTAATTTTCTCAAGTTCTCTTCTGCGATTTCACCTGCCAGTAGAAACCCGCCGTAACCATACGGTGTTGATATGTCAAAATATGACTGTTTCTGCAGTTTGCCTCTAAATCTATCATCCTGTCCTACGTCCCTTTTCATTACGACATTCATAGCTCTAAGCTGGCCATCATCGTAGTAGAACAAGTACGGTTCACCATCCCCATGCAGTTGGAACGCTTTCGAATAACCGCAAAGATAATAAGCATCGTAGTCTTTAAAGCTATGTACTATAGCATCCCATTTTTCTACTTCATCAGTTGAAATTATTGACAACATTAAATTCCTTCCCCATCTCCTTTTAAGTCTTTTCATTGCAAGTTTCGGATTTTTGCACTTCTAATTTCTCCTAAATTCCCCTCAACGTCATCAGTATTAGCGGAAATATCCAGTCTTTTTACTACCTTTAATACAGTCTCCAGCATGATATGTATATCATTTAAGCAAGTGATGTTATTTACATACTCAACATCCATAGCTAACCTAGCGTCCCACTTTAAAAAATTCCTACCACTGACCTGCGCTAATCCAGTAAGTCCCGGTCGTACATCATGTCTGTGCCTTTCTTCTTCTGTATAGTAAAGCAGGTACTCCACTAATAATGGTCTGGGACCTACGATACTCATGTCACCTTTGAGGATATTAAAAAGTTCCGGTAATTCATCTAAGCTAGTAGATCTTAGCATGCGACCAAACTTAGTAAGTCTCACTTCGTCAGGAAGCAGCTCCCCATTCTCGCCCCTAGATTCGGTCATTGTCCTAAACTTGCAAAGGGTAAATAGTTTCTCATTCTTACCGGGACGTTTCTGCGTAAATATTATGGGGCTACCAAGTTTCACTTTGACGAGTATTGCTGTGATGAGAAACACTGGGCTGAGAACTATTAATGCAAAAAGTGACAAGATAAAATCCAATGGTCTCTTAAAAAATCTTCCATACATTTATTTTTTCACCATCTATCTGACACACTAAACTCTCTTCATCTTAAGGTAAGGTATTATGTGACGCTACCCCTTTTACTTAATGCAAGCCTAGAGAATCTCCCTTAATTCATATCTTTCCACAATATTTTAAGCCGTTTTCAGGATTAGCTATTGTAGCATACCGAACTGCCCATTTAACCTCATCCACGACAGTCTCAATTTGTTCTTCCGTAATCTTATTGAAGAAGGGAATAGCTAAAGTGCCGCTTGCAACTCGTTCAGTCACCGGGAAATCTCCTTCCTTATATCCGAACATCTCCTTATAAAAGGGCTGCATATGGATAGCAGTGAAATAAGGTCGACAAGCAACTCCCCGTTCCATTAGAATTTCCAAAACCATATCTCTGCTAATCCATGGTTCGAATCGTATAACGAACACAAACCAGCTCATTTTTACTCTTTCATCAATGGTCGGAAGAATTATTCCTTCTACATCTTTTAACCTATCCAAGTACATGTCCGCTACTTCCTGCCGTCGTGCAATAATTTCTTCAATGCGTTCAAGCTGAGTTATTCCCAGTGCAGCACTGATATCACTCATCCGATAGTTGTAGCCCAAACGAACGTGATTAAGCCATTGACTCTCTATGCCGCGTCCTTGGTTTCGAATGCTATAACATAATTTTGAAATCATTTCATTGTTCGTAACGACAATTCCGCCTTCACCGGTTGTCATTTGCTTATTAGGATAAAATGCAAAAACCCCAGCATCAGACATATGTCCGGCCTTATTACCTTTCCATTCTGATCCAATTGCTTCACAAGAATCTTCAATAATCGCTAAATTATGTTTAAGGGCTATTTGCTTTATCTCATCCATATTCGCTGGTTGACCGAAAACATGAACAGGTAAGATTGCTTTCGTCCGATTTGTAATTTTCGCCTCAATTTGTGAAGTGTCCATGTTATAGGTGTGTTCATCAATATCTACAAACACGGGCCTAGCGCGTTCATAGAGCATACAATTACTTGAAGAAATAAAACTAAAGGGGGTCGTAATAACTTCATCACCCTCTTTGATTCCTAGCGCCTTAACAAGCATATGTAGGGCACTAGTCCCGCTATTACAGGCCACAGCGAATTTTGTTCCAGCATAAGCCGCAATTTTTTCTTCGAACTCTTTTAATTTCGGCCCTAGTGCCAAAAAATCCGAATCGAGAACCTCTAAAACAGCTTGTTTCTCTTTTTGGGTTATATCCGGCCTTGATAAAGGAATCATCCAAAAACCCTCTTCCCTCTCGATATCAGTTAGAAATATTAGTATCAGGTTTGAAGTATGTAAGTCCTTCTTGATTTCCATAAATAGATATTAAATTTTGATGCGTAGGCTAAGCTCCTCGGACATCCTCTTATATATATGATTCAAGACAAAGCCGAATTATTACTATTTCTCTTTTCACTAGTTATACTTTTTCTCAATTATCGTAATAAAAAAGTGTATTAACCCGACCCTGAGGTTAATACACTTTTATCCTTTGAGGATTTATCACCATGACTTCACGAAACATCTTTTCCCCGACGATTTCCTTAACACTATGGAGCGCATCCGTATACGTCGATACGCTTCGAGGTAAATGGTGAGCATCTGATCCAATAAAGTGAATCAAATTATCGCGAAGTAAAAGCTTAGCCAACCGCAAGGGCTGCGGACCATATCTCTCACTCAGACTTTTTAAATCCAGTTGAAAGAGGATCCCCTTCTTTGCCCAATCGAGTAGACGCTCCGGTTGATTTCCAAAAACTCTATAACGTTCTGGGTGGGCAAGTACTGGGGTTATTCCCTTCACTTGAAGCTCAAAAAAAACTTGGTCTGTATAGAGTGGTATTTCTAGCTGCGGAAGCTCAACGAGTAAATACTTCCTCGTGTTTCCCAAGGTTAGAAGCTTACCCTCATATGCCCACTTAGCCATATCCGGGAATATATAGTTTTCTGCGCCGGGTAGAATCTCGACAGGAATTCCAGCCTCATAAATGCGCTCTCCTACCTGTTTTGTCGCAGCTATGATTTCTTCGGGGCTCATATAAGCGTTTCCTTCCATAACGTGCGGGGTCGCGATGATGGTCTTGAATCCGGCTTCCTGCAACTGACGCACTATCATTAAGGTTTCTTCCATGCTGTTTGCACCATCATCTATTCCCGGAAGAATGTGGCTATGAATATCCATCATGGGTGAGGGTGTCTCTTCCTCGATTTGTCCGAGCCTTCATAATAGTTGTAATAATATTCCTTAGCACTTATCTCCACTTTATTAAGAACTGCTCCGAGAATCTTAGCGCCTACTCGATCAAGTAATTCCTTCGCTCGTTTTGCATAATCTTTATTCACTTTGCCCGACGCAAGAACCAAGATGACCCCATCAACTTCTTGGGCAAGAATCGCAGCATCTGTAACTGATAGAATCGGAGGGGTATCAAAGATTAGCACATCTACTTGTTCACTAAGTACCTCAATTATATGCTTCATCAATTTGGAGCCGAGGAGTTCCGCAGGATTAGGGGGGATGGGACCTGCCGTAATAACCCTAACATCTGGAACATCCGTTTCTCTAATATAGCTTTTGTAATCTTGATTTTGGACTTGTACCTCAGTTAAAGCCACCGATAGCCCTTCTCCATTCTCTACTCCAAAGAATTTATGCTGAGTAGGCTTGCGCAAATCAGCATCCACCACAAGGACTGACTTCCCTGACTGGGCCATGCAAACTGCTAGATTGGCAACTGTGAAAGACTTTCCTTCCTCAGGACATGAGCTTGTTATCATAATTTTTTTGATTCCTGAATCCACACTCACAAACTGTATATTAGTTCTGAGCGTTCGATAAGCCTCATAAATAGGGGATTTTGTAGGTTCTAAGGTCATTAATATATTTGACATAGCAATCCTCCCCTCTTAACCTTGTGGAATACTCCCCAGTACCGAGATTCCCAATAACTTCTCTACATCCTCAGAACTTTTTACAGTGTTATCCATAGATTCGAGCAAGAGAACGAGTCCAATCGAGGCCATTAAACCTATAATAAAAGCAATTAACACATTAATTACCTTACGAGGTGAAACAGGCTTTTCTGGGATTACCGCTTTATCCACGATACTGACACTGTCCACTTTTTTTATTTCGATAACCGCTTTAGAAAACTCTTGAACCATCGTATTAGTAATTGATGTAGCCAGCTCAGGGTTTGTATTAATAACTTGGATTTCCAATATTTCAGTATTTGGTACGGGCTTAACAGAAATCATTTTATCGAGCTCTTCAACCTTCAAGGACAAATTTAAGTTTGAAAGTGTATTTTGCTCCACAGTACGACTTTGAGCGATCATTCCATAAGTTTTTGCAAGTTGCTGATTTGCCAAAAGCACGTTATAATCAAGCATTTGCCCTGCTGTTTGGGATAAATCCGGAGCTTTTTTCCCGACAATCAGCGTAGAAGAAGCTTGGTAAACTGGTTTTAAGATAAAAAAGCTAATTAGTCCACTAATAAAAGCGGCGATGAGTGGCAATGCCACAACAATCCTCCAGCGTTTTCTCAGTATCTCCCAATACTCTCGTATGTCTATTCCCTCTTCCATGTCAGCCTCCCCTAGCCCTAATACTAGCTAACCCTATCTTTAAACTAGACAGTTGAAACAGGTTCCTCTAAACAATATTTTTATCTGGGACAAATATTCCTTATCCCAGATAAAAATAAAAAATCATCTAGTCAAGGCTTCTTCTACAACCTTCTTAATGCCTTCCTTATTTGGTTCATAGTAGTATACATTGGCTCCCACTAAAGGATCATGCGCTGAGATCCCTTCTCCTGGTAACTGAAAATATTTGATTTCTTCTTCATCTATCCCTTTGAATTCAAGCCCAATGATAACCATTTCGGAAATCGCTATATTGGTATCAAGTAAGTCCCGGCGAATAACCTTCAATATCTTAGGTAATTCAGAGATATTTGAAGGATTAAGTAATTGATTAGCTAAACCCTGAAGGATGTAAAACTGATTCTGCTGACGGTCAAAATCTCCATTCGGTAAATCATAGCGTGCTTGTGCTAACTTAAGGGCCTCCTCCCCAGAAAGATGATGCTCCCCAGCTGATAAATGAAGGTTCGATAAATTGTCGTTCACAACATTTGGAAGGCTAACATCAACTCCCCCTAAAGCATCGACCACTTTCTGAAAACCCCTAAAATTGACTTTTACATAATAATTAATGCTTACCCCTAACAAATCACTAACCGCTTTCACGCTTTCCAGCGAACCTTCATAAACACTACCTTTTATCTCACCAACGGCATTGGCATGTGTAATTTTGGTTAATCCCACTCCTGTAAGGCTAACACGAGTATCCCGAGGGATAGAAATCATTGAAACCTGATGGGTGTCCATATTGGCTGAAACTAAGATTAAAGTATCCGATCTACCTGGTTCATCTCCTTCGTTGTCAATACCTAGAACAAGGATATTCAACCTCCCCTTTTTCTCTGGGATAGGCAATTCCTCTTCTTCTTTTTCTTCATTCTCTGAAGACAAGACTGCCGGTTGGTATATAATCCTTGCTTGATGAAGGGCTTGCCATTTCCAATAATATCCAACAACTATTACCCCAATTATTAACAAACCTGAAATAACTCCCACCCAACGTTTCTTTAACTTCAATAATATTTCACTCCACTTCAATATAAATAGCCCGGAGTATTGATTCATGCTGTAATCTATGTGATTTTTTTCCAAATCATAACTCATAGTCATCTAATTTATCCCGATTTTCAAACGCAAAAAGAGTCCTCCTTAATCAAGAAAGACTCTTTGTCTTTAATTACCTCGCTTTTTCATTATGGAAATATGAATCAGATATTTAATCCTGAGAAAACGGAATAATAAATTAAGGATAACTTCGCAAAGGGGGCTATCGTAATTTTGGTTTCGATATGCCCCCTCGTTTTTGTACTTGAAGTCCTATCCTATTTGTCCGCTCTACATCGCCAAATACTCCTGTAAAGAAAGCACCTGAGGACTTGTATTTCCTCTAATCTCCTTAAGTGCCCGAACAACGGCTTTCGCTGTATCCATAGAGGTCAGACAAGGGACTCGATGCTCCACAGCTAAGCGACGGAGAAAATATCCCGTCCTTTCCTCTACCCCACCTTTGATTGGAGTGCTTAAAATGAAGGAAAATTCTTGCTGACGAATGGCTTCTTTGAGCTTATCGCTTCCTTCCCCGATTTCTTCGACTTCCACGCCGCAAAGCGCTAAGGCCTTCGCAGAATTTCCCGTGGCCTTCACCCCAAAGCCTAAGCGAGAAAGTTCACGGGTCATAGCAATCGCTTCGGGACGATCCTTCTCAGCGACTGAGACTAAGATATCTCCGGACTCCGGAAGGGGTACCTGAGAGGCGGCAAACGCCTTCGCCAAAGCATGCCCAAAGCTTACATCCATTCCTAGAACTTCTCCCGTCGACTTCATTTCTGGTCCTAGGGACGTTTCGACTTGAGTCAGTTTTTCGAAAGAGAAGACCGGAGCTTTGACGACGACGAATGGGACTTCAGGAGCAAGACCATTTGCATATCCTAAGTCTGTAAGCTTCTTTCCAAGGGATACTTGTACAGCAAGGCTTACCATCGGAATCCCTGTCACTTTAGAGATGATCGGAATGGTTCGACTTGCCCGAGGGTTCACCTCAATCACATAAACCTTACCACTCACCACGACAAACTGGATATTGAGTAGTCCACGAACTCCCATCCCCTGTGCAATCCGGCAAGTATAGTCTTGAATCTGCTGGATTTCAGAAGGGGTGAGACTCTGGGGAGGATAAACGGCTAGGCTATCCCCTGAATGGACCCCCGCTCGCTCGATATGCTCCATGATGCCAGGAATTACTGTGATTTCCCCATCAGCTATCGCGTCAACCTCGACTTCTTTTCCTTCGAGATATTTATCGACAAGAATTGGATGCTCTGGCGATAAAGAAATCGCCCGTGTCAAATACTCCTCAAGGTCTTTGAGATTCTCAACCACTTGCATCGCCCGTCCGCCAATGACATAGGAGGGACGAACAAGCACTGGGAAACCGAGGTCCTCTGCGATTTTTTTGGCTTGACTCACTGTGGTTGCTGCGCGCCCCTCAGACTGAGGAATTCCGAGTTGAAGTAAGAGCTGAGCAAAACGTTCTCGGTCTTCAGCCATGTCGATCGAGTCAACTGGACTTCCAAAAATCTGTACTCCAGCCTTATTTAGTGGACCAGCCAAGTTAATCGCCGTCTGTCCCCCGAATTGGACAAGGACGCCATCCGCTTTTTCCTTTTCTACGACATGAAGCACATCTTCTAAGGTTAAGGGTTCAAAGTAGAGCTTATCCCCTGTATCGAAGTCTGTGGATACAGTTTCCGGGTTGTTGTTTATCATGATCGACTCTACGCCCGCCTCTTGTAGTGCCCACAGGGCATGAACGGAACAATAGTCAAACTCAATCCCTTGACCAATCCGAATCGGGCCAGATCCTAAGACAACCACTTTCGGTCCAGAATTTACTGCAACTTCGTCCTCTTCTTCATACGTTGAATAGTAATATGGGGTGGAAGAAGAAAATTCGGCAGCGCAGGTATCTACGGTTTTATATACTGGAATGATCCCTTCACGATAACGCTCCTGACGGATAGCCTCCTCGGATCGACGTGTTAAACGAGCAATCGCCGGGTCAGAAAAGCCTTGGATCTTCGCTAAACGCAAAAGTTCTGGGGTGAGAGGCTCACTCCCTAAACGTCGTTCTAAGGCAACAAGATCCTTTATCTTATGAAGATAAAAGGGATCGATTTTCGTCAGCATCTGAACCTCTAGAATCGTCCAATCTCGCCGGAAGGCTTCGGCAATCGCAAAGAAACGTTCGTGATCTGCTTGTGCTAACTTGTCTTCGATCTCAATCTCCGTCCAGCGACCCGCCTCCGAGATACGCAATCCAATCGCTCCGATTTCTAAGGAACGAATCGCTTTAAGCAAAGCCCCTTCCAGGGTTCTCTCTAAGGCCATGACTTCTCCAGTCGCCTTCATCTGGGTTCCGAGCCGATTATCGGCTGCTGGAAACTTATCAAAGGGCCAACGCGGAAATTTGACGACGACATAATCAAGGGCGGGTTCGAAGCAGGCGCTCGTGTGTCCAGTGACTGGATTTCTTAGCTCAGGTAGAGTAAATCCGACGGCCAACAAAGCAGCCATTTTAGCAATCGGGTAACCTGTTGCTTTGGAGGCTAAGGCACTCGATCGACTCACCCGAGGATTCACCTCGATTACGACATATTCTCGACTCGTGGGGTTTAAGGCATACTGAACATTACAGCCACCATTGACTCCAAGGGCTCGAATAATCTTAAGAGAGGAAGCCCTGAGCATCTGATACTCAACATCGGTTAGTGTCTGGGAAGGAGCTACGACGATGCTATCTCCGGTATGCACCCCTACTGGGTCGATATTCTCCATATTACAAACTGTGATACAGTTATCCGCGGAATCCCGCATCACTTCATATTCGATTTCCTTCCAACCTGCCACACTTTGCTCTAGTAAGCACTGATGAATAGGGCTCGCTTGCAATCCCCGATGGAGGACTTCCTGAAGCTGCTTCTCGTTTTTCGCAAACCCTCCACCCGTTCCTCCCAAAGTGTAGGCCGGACGGATAATTACTGGGTATCCACAACTGGTGGCGAATTCCACCCCTTCTTCCAACGTGGTGACAATCGCACTTTCTGCCACCGGCTCCCCGATCTCTAGCATGGTATCCTTGAAGGCTTCGCGATCCTCTGCCTTATAAATGGTCTCAGCATTACACCCAATGAGTGCCACGCCATAACGTTCGAGAATCCCTTGCTTTTGAAGCTCCATCGCCAGATTAAGCCCGGTCTGCCCGCCCAAAGTCGGTAGCAAGGCATCTGGCATTTCCTTAGCAAGGATTCCTTCCACATTTTTGGGAAGAAGGGGTTCGAGATAAATACGATCAGCCATCTGCACATCCGTCATGATCGTTGCCGGATTACTATTGACGAGCACGACTTCTATGCCGACTTCCCTTAGGGCTTTACATGCCTGTGTCCCGGCATAATCAAATTCTGCCGCTTGACCTATAACGATTGGTCCTGATCCAATGACTAATACCTTTTTCCAAGCCGGATTAAGTGGCATGCTTCGCCCTCCTTTCTGCCATCAACGATGTAAATTCTTTAAAGAGGTAGAGAGAGTCATTTGGTCCCGGCCCAGCTTCTGGGTGATACTGAACGGAGAAAACAGGGAGTTCAGTGTGTCTTACCCCTTCGATAGTACGGTCATTGAGGTTCAGGTGTGTGACCTGAAGGAGGGTATTTTCTAAGCTCGTTTCGGCTACAGCATAGCCATGATTTTGCGAGGTAATTGTGACTTTTTCGGTTTGCAGATCCTGAACGGGCTGGTTTCCTCCCCGATGCCCATATTTGAGCTTGTAGGTATCTCCTCCGAGAGCCAAGGTCAGAAGCTGATGCCCTAAGCAAATCCCAAAGACGGGGAGATGATTTACCAATTCGCGGATAGCTTCAATCCCTGAAGTCACCACCTTGGGGTCTCCAGGACCATTCGACAGGAATACTCCATCGGGATCTAAGGCTAATACTTCCTTTGCAGGTGTAGAGTATGGGACTACCGTAAGAGAATACCCTTCCTCTCGCATCGCCTGAAGAATATTTCCCTTAATTCCAAAATCCATAACAACGACGTGATACGAGCGCCTCGCAGCATGGTTCTTTTTCTTCACTTCCTCGATCGTTTCTTTTGGATCCGAAGAGGCCTCCGGCCCAGCGCCCAGCGCATTCCCTTTCAGGATAGGCGCTAAGGTATACCGTTTTTTTGTGCTGACTTGGGCCACGACATCCTGTGGAACCTTCCAAGTCTTAAGTTTTTTTAAAAGCGTCTGCAGACTCTCGAGATTTGTTGTTATTACGCCGCGCAACACTCCATGTTCACGAATGAGCCGGGTTAAGGCTCGAGTATCAATCCCTTTTATCCCAACGACTCCCGCTTGTGCCAAGGTACGGGAGAGATTCTTTTCCAACTGCCAATGGCTCGGATTCCGTGCCGTTTCCTTCACGATAAAACCCTGAACATGTATTTTCTCTGATTGATGATCGCAGGCATTAATTCCATAATTTCCGATGAGTGGATAAGTCATGCAAACCATTTGACCTGCATAAGAGGGATCTGTTAGTACCTCCTGATACCCCGTCATCCCAGTATTGAATACAACCTCTCCCCAGGCTTCTCCGCTCGCTCCGAAAGATTCCCCTATGAATATTCGACCTGTCTCTAACACTAACGCTGCCTGCATGTTCATCTCCTCCTCGGGAACCTTCTTCTATCTTCTATTATCTACTCGCTGTACTTCTCAAGCTTATCCGATGCTAATACTCCCACTTCTTCAAAGAGAAGAGCTCCACTTTTCTACCAAACTTCTTGGAATACTTGGTCTAGAAGGCGAATCGCTTCCTTGATTTCATCCACGGTCACATTAAGAGGAGGTAAAAATCTCAAGGCCTTTCCCCCAACGAAGTTAATCAGTAATCCCCTTTCCCTGCAGGCCGTGACAAGTTCCGGACCGGATTTCTCAATAGGCCAACCTAAGATAAACCCTAGTCCTCGAACGGGTTCTCCTGTCTGGTATTTGTCGGCTAACTTCTGGAGCTCATCTCTAAAATACGCTGCACGTTCTTGTGCATCCTGTAGAAAACCCTCATCTAAGATGACATCGAGGGCCGCACAGCCTGCTGCTGTAGCTAAAGGATTTCCCCCGAAGGTTGAAGCATGATCACCAGGCTTGAAGGTGGAGGCTACTGCATCTTTGGCAAGCATTGCTCCAATCGGAACACCACCTCCTAAGGCTTTTGCTAGGGTCATAATATCTGGAGTAACCCCACTCCATTCATAAGCAAAGAGTTTCCCCGTTCTCCCGACTCCACATTGTACTTCATCGAAGATGAGGAGGGCGCCATATTGATCACACAATTCTCTAGCGGTCTGCAAAAACTCGCGTTCTGCAGGGAATACTCCTCCCTCACCTTGTATCGGCTCGATAAGGACAGCAGCTGTCTTGTTACTGAACTTTTCCTTCAGTTGCTCCGAATCATTTAAAGGAACATAGGAAAATCCTTCAGGCAAAGGAGCATACCCAGCTTGGTATTTGGTCTGCCCAGTCGCTGTTAAAGTCGCTAAGGTCCGTCCATGGAAGGAATTCGTAAGGGAGATAATTTCATGTTTATGCTCCCCATAATGTGCTTTCGCATATTTCCTGGCAAGCTTTATTGCGGATTCATTGGCCTCGGCGCCACTATTACAGAAAAAAACCTTATCGGCAAAGGAATGCTTTACCAATCTCTCAGCTAAAGCAATCTGATTCGAAATCCAATACAAATTTGAGGTATGGATGATCTGTTCTGCTTGTTTCTGAATGGCCTCGACTACTGCCGGATGACCGTGTCCTAAAGAGTTAACCGCTAAACCCGTGACAAAATCTAAATACTTATTACCTTCAGCATCCCAAACCCAGGAGCCATTTCCTTTGACTATCGCCATCGGCAAGCGCCCGTAGGTATTCATGACAACCTCTTGACCACGCTTGATCAGTTCACTCGTTATTTCGCTCATTTGAATTCTCCTCCTTGACCAGTATTATCCTTGTTAATTATTGCTCTGCATTCATTTTTATTCAGGTACGAACATCGTTCCGATTCCACCATCTGTAAATAATTCGAGAAGAATCGCATGCGGGATTCGCCCATCAAGAATGTGTACACTTCCTACCCCACCTTGTAGAGCTTCCTGTGCACATTCCACTTTGGGAATCATGCCCCCGCTTATCACTCCACTTTCTGTTAGCTCTGCTATCTCCTCTTGCTTAATCACAGAAATTAGAGAATCGGGATCATGAACATCCTTCAATACCCCTGGTACATCCGTCAATAGAAGAAACTTATCGGCCTTTAGAGCCTTCGCGACTTCTCCAGCTGCTGTATCAGCATTCACATTATAGGTTTCTCCATCCTCCCCACCTGCTACGGGAGAGATCACTGGGATATATCCCTGCTCGAGTAAAGTTCTTACGATACCTGGATTAACTTGGTCGATTTCCCCGACGAAGCCCAAATCGACTTCCTCGAGTACTCCTTGCGGATTCTGAACCTGCATAGGCTTCTTTACCGCCTGAAGGAGCTGAGCATCCTTCCCCGTGAGCCCCACTGCCTTCCCACCAAAGCGGTTTAGCGAAGAGACAATTTCAGTATTTAACTTCCCGACTAAAACCATCGCGGCAATCTCCATCGTTTCCGCATCTGTGACTCTTAAACCCCGAATGAATTGGCTTTCTTTTCCCACTTTCTTAAGCATGGCATTGATCTCGGGTCCTCCGCCATGAATCACCACAGGGCGGATTCCCACGGAATGAAGTAGTAGAACATCCAACATAACATCTTCTTTAAGTTCCTGCTCCAACATGGCATGCCCACCATACTTGATCACCACAGTTTTCCCGGCAAATTTCTGTATATAGGGTAAAGCCTCAATGAGGACTCTTGCTTTGTCCAGACCTTGATCTAACGGAGTCATCTCCACTACCTCCATTTGCGAAGCTTATTTTTAATGCTTCGTGAATCGATTACGTTCTATAGCTTCCGTTAATTGTGACATATTCGTGAGTAAGGTCACAGCCCCATGCTGTAGCTTCTGCGTCCCCTTCGTGGAAGATGAGCTGAATCGTTACATCCTTCTGGGAAAGGACTTGCTTGGCTTCATCCTCAGAGAAGTTGACTCCTTGCCCATGTTGCGCCACAAGGACACTTCCCAAGTAGATATCCACCTGATCAGGGTTAAAGTCTGCTCCGGAATACCCGGCTGCGGCGAGGATTCTTCCCCAGTTGGCATCCTCTCCGAAGACTGCCGTCTTCACAAGACTCGAGCCGCAGATGCTCTTGGCAATCTTACGGGCATCGTCTACAGACTGTACTCCTTGAACCTTGACTTCCAGGAATTTGCTTGCCCCTTCTCCATCTCGGGCTATAGCTTGAGCTAGTTTTTTACAGAGGGAGAACACCATTTCTCGAAAGTTAGCCCACTCGCCTGGACTTAACGTGACTCCGGATTCCCCATTGGCGAGGAATAAGACCATATCATTGGTACTCGTATCTCCATCGACTGTAACCATATTAAAGCTATCCTCTACTGCTTCTATAAGCAGGGGTTGGAGGTCAGAAGCTGGAATGCTTGCATCCGTAGTAATAAACCCGAGCATGGTCCCCATATTCGGATGAATCATGCCCGAACCCTTGGCCATAGCCCCAAGTCGAATAACACCACTCTCCGTGTGAAACTCGCAAGCAAACTCCTTCTCGCTTGTGTCCGTCGTCATGATTGCTAAGGCCGCTTGATGAGAATTCTGGTCTGCCTGAACCAGGTTTTGTGCTGATAAAATCTCTTGGGCTGCCATCTCTATCCCCTGAACAACCCGCTCAACTGGCATCTCCACTCCGATGACTCCGGTCGAAGCGACCAGAACATTCTCAGCCTTTATTCCTAAGACATGGGCCGTCGTCTCGGCCATTGCCCACGCCGCCTCATCCCCAGTCTTTCCCACACAGGCATTAGCATTACCACTGTTAGCAACCATCGCCTGAGCCATCCCATTCCCCAGATGCTTCTGGGTAAGTAAAAGCGGATGGGCTTTAACCTTATTGCGAGTAAATACTCCAGCAGCTTGTGCCGGCACCTCGGAATAAACAAGCGCTACATCATATTTATCCTGATATTTGATCCCGGCCATAACTCCAGCAGCCCGAAATCCTTTAGGAGCGGCAATTCCACCCTCGATCCAAGACCAAGATTTATTATCTGTTTGTTTTTCTTCTGTAAAATTGTCCATATGTTAATTCACTTCCCTTTATAGCTATATAATGCTTCATTGCATTATCCTTATTTTTACCCTAAAGAATGACTTTTGGCGACCCGTTAACGTAGCTTTTCGTGCAGAACGAAATCCGTCGTAGGATTTCGGCCTTAGCTGAACGACTTCTAGCGGAGGGGCGTAAAAGCGGACGAGGCTTTCGATGGTTCGAAGCCCGTGGTAGGGTTTCGGCCTTAGCGCGGCGCCACTGGTTCACATGCAGTAATCAGAAGGGTTTGGCAACGAAAGTGTCCAGTGGACATTTTTGCCCGAGGCGGCATTTCGCAAATGATACCCATCCGCCGAAGGTGCTCCATCGGAAGCAAGTGAGCAAGCCCTGGAGCTATTGAGTACGTGAGTCTCCGGTGGAGATTCACGCCCGAAGGTCCGCTGCGCGAAAAGCTACTTACCCCACAGTCCCTTCCACAATCTAATGGTGCAATTTATGGCCATAACCCTCTCCCACGAAGTCCCATATTCTCCGGCAATCCAAAGATGAGATTCATATTTTGCACGGCCTGACCTGAAGCCCCTTTAACGAGATTATCCAGAGCGGATACAAGGATAACCCTCCCCGTCCGTGGATCAACTTTTATCTGAAGGAATACCTGATTACTTCCCAACGCAAACTTTGTCTGTGGCCAGCTTCCCTCCGGTAGGATATGCACAAACTCTTCGTCTTCATAATTTCCGATCCAGCAGGCTCGCAGATCCTCTTCATTGACTCCAGGCATTACCTCAGCATAGATCGTAACGAGTATTCCCCGAATCATAGGTACGAGATGGGGAGTAAAATTCACCAAGATCGGAGCCCCCACAGCCTCAGATAGCTGCTGTTCGATTTCTGGTGTATGCCGATGTGTTGCCACCCCATAGGCTTTAAAATTCTCATTGACTTCACTATAGTGATTTCCTAAGGTGGCACTTCGCCCTGCACCGGAAACCCCAGACTTTGCGTCGATAATTATGCTATCCTTCTTTAACAGACCCTTCCGTAAAAGGGGAACGAGTGCTAAAAGCGTCGCCGTTGGATAGCACCCCGGGTTAGCGACTAAGGATTTACCCACAATCTGATCTCGATAAAGCTCCGATATTCCATATACTGCTTCAGGAAGTAGTTCGGGTGCTGCGTGTTCGAGTTTATACCACTCCTGATATAGCTTAGAGTCTTTTAAACGAAAATCCGCTCCTAAGTCAATCACTTTTATCTCGCGCTTCATCCACTCTGCTGTTCTTACAGCTGTAAGACCATGGGGTAATGCGCAAAACAGTATATCTAAATCGGGAACCAGTTCATCCTGTAGCTTCCCAATTCCTAATCCTGAAAACTGAGGAAACATCTCCTCATACATTGCTCCGGCATTGCTCGATGACCCTAAATAGGTCAACTCAACTTCCGGGTGCTGATGGAGTAACCGTACAAGTTCCTGACCGGTATACCCAGTCGCTCCGATAATTCCAGCTCTCACACCCAATCCCCCTCAAATTTTTCTTTTAATAATTATACGTTCATATGCATAAACATTCAATAACTTTTGCATAATTCTTTTATGCTTTTTTAGAATCCTAAGAATGTGCGCGACTTAGAAGACATAATGAATATATCTAGTTTGATTCCAGTGATATTATCGTAGTATCATAAAGGAAAGTTACTTATGAGTTGATCTTGTCCTCGGACAAAATTATGCGGCTTAACATCTTGCTTCAATACAGGAGGAGATACTGTGAACACATCCATTGGAGATATTATGGAAGTCTCTCTTCTTGCTGGAAAGATCATGTTACAAAGCGGTGGAGAGACCTATCGTGTCGAGGACACGATGAACCGGATTGCACGCTCCTGTGCCCTTTCCGAAGCTCACAGTTATGTAACTCCAACGGGGATTTTCCTCTCCATTCAAGGAGAAGAGCGCGACAAGGAGCAAACTAAGTTTTTACGGATTCATCAACGTCAAATTGACTTAAACAAAATCGTTCAGGTAAACGACATTTCTCGAAAAATAAGTTCCGGCCAACTTACTATCGAAAAGGCCTACCCTCTGCTCTTAGAGGTCGATAGGTCGAGGTCACTATACCCAGCTTGGCTACAGATCGTCTCTGCCGCCTTAGCAAGTGGCTTTTTTAGCCTAATGTTCGATGGTACCTGGAACGACTTTCTTCCCGCCTTGCTCACAGGGGGGCTCGGATTCTTCCTTTATCTCAGAGCGAATCGCTGGATTCAAGTCAAATTCTTTTCCGAAATCCTTGCTGCCTTCACAATCGGCTCAATGGCCTACCTCTTCTTTTATCTCGGGATGAAGATTCACATCGACAAAGTCATCATCGGCTCAGTTATGCCGCTCGTCCCAGGAGTTCTGATTACAAATGCCGTCCGTGATCTCATGGCAGGTGATTTAGTCTCCGGACTGGCCCGAGGGGCGGAGGCCTTTTTTACTGCCTTTGCTATCGGTGCAGGGGTAGCGGTTACCTTAGCACTACTCATGTGAAATTAACATGTAGCAATTCAATACAGTAAGCTAATTACTGCGGTGTAATGTATTAAAAGAACTTAAATAATGAATATATAGAAGGAGTACCTTATGAGTTGGACCGCGCTTTATTCAAGCTTTCTTTCCACCGTGGCTTTCGGAGTCCTCTTTAATGTTCCGCGCCGATCCTTGATAAGTGGTGGGCTAGTAGGCATGCTCGGTTGGATGATCTATGTCGCACTTACTGCAGAAATACAGATGAATTTAGTCACCGCAACTCTCATTTCCTCCTTTAGTGTAGCCACAATCAGTCAGTTCCTTGCCCGTCTACATAAGATGCCTGTCACTTTGTTTAGTATTTCTGGCATTATCCCTCTCGTACCTGGCGGACTAGCCTATGATACAATCCGTCATTTTATCGAGAATAATAATTCAGAAGGCTTCCGATTGGGCTCTATAACCTTACTTAGTGCCGGAGCCATCGCCTTTGGGCTGATTTTCGCTGGAGTAATCACCGAGACATTTAAGACGAAATCCTATAAGCGTGAATCTTGAAGTGAGAACTTGAACCCTATTTAGGACTTGATCTTTAGTAAGGACTTGAATCTATACTAAAAGATACAAAGGCCAAGCTTTCTCCAGCAGAGGAGGGTATGGCCCTTGTGCACCTAAATAAAGAATAAATACAGAGTAATAAAAATAAGGGTATGAATTCTATTACTAGGAATTCATACCCTTATTCATCTTTATTGACTTCTTTAGAAAAACAACCCTTACACTCTCGATCGAAATTCTCGCTTCGTCCGATTAAGAAGCTTTGCATCCGTCAAAATATCCCATCCCGTAAAAGCCAATACACGAAGAGCCAACAATAGTAGCCGCTCCCCCGCCTGAGAAAGGCAAGCATCTGCAAAATCACGTGTATGTGGAATATCTGTACCATGCCCCAGGGCTAAATACGGATGAATAGCCGGTATAACTCGACTCACATTTCCCATATCCACAGATCCCATGGCGTTTTGAGGAGGGGAAATGTGACGAACTCCTAACTCTTTCAAATTCTCAGCAAAGGCATCAGCTAACGCACGATTTGTCCACATCTCATCATAAGAATACTCAAACTTCCGCCAGGTCACTTGTGCGGAAACCATCGTGGCTGCCCCTTGAGCGCAGCGGATGACTTGCTCTCTCAGTTCATCGAGAACCTTACGTGTTCGTGCTCTCAAGTAGAAACGTGCGACCGCCCGTTCAGGAACGATATTGGGTGCCGTCCCACCCTCCGTGATAATTCCATTGATTCGAGCCTCCTGTGGAATTTGCTTTTTTAAGGCATTAATGCCATTGAAGAAATTAATCACTGCATCAAGTGCGTTGACTCCGTACTGAGCCGCTGCCACTGCATGAGCGGTTTTCCCTAAAAAAACAAATTCCAAGGCATCCAATGCCAACGTTGAAATTTCCGGGACATTCTGACTCCCTGGGTGAAACATCAAGGCGGCATCTACATCATCAAAAACCCCCTGCTCAACGAGTGCAACTTTAGCACCGCTTGTTTCCTCTGCAGGGCTTCCAATGACTAATATTTCTCCGGGTAACTCTAAACTTCTACTTAAGGTTATCGCCGCTCCTGCACTGGCTGCTCCAATGAGATTATGTCCACAGCCATGTCCTACTCCAGGCAAGGCATCATACTCTGCTAGAAAGGCAACCCGGGGGCCCGGTTTGTTCCCTTTAAACCGTGCGACAAAGGCCGTTTCTAATCCTGCAACTGAACGTTCAACCTCGAATCCATGACGACTTAAGAGCTGGGTCAAGACCTCGACCGCATAAAACTCTTGGTAGCCTAACTCTGGATGTTCTCCAATTTCACGAGCTGCATTCCAAGCTTCTTTCCATATTATGTGGGCTTGATCTTTAAAGAACATCTTACTAGCGTCCATCGAGCATCCCCATCTCTTTTTCTGCATTCTCTTCGACGACCTCTTGTGCATCTTTTCTTCAAGTACCCTAAATCCATTCTATCTCATCGAGGCAACACGAAAAAGCAGAAGCTACTTCTGCTCTCTCAAAATCAGCTTATCGCGCATACCTTCAAACAAAACCCAAACAAGCAGGATTCCCATAATGGAAAAGGCATACTGATGCCAGAGTAATTCAAGTCCGATTTTCAGATGGGTTAAAAGAACCCATTTCTCGACTAACCATTCCCATCCATTGGCGAAAACACCTAGAGCAGGCACGTTTATCATAAGCCATGAGGATGCTAGATTCAGGCCTTTCTGTAGCCATGGACCGGCAAACCACGTTAACAGGAAAAAACCCAAGCTGAACGCGGATAAGATGCCGAGAAAGACATAGCCCCATTTACGGCGCTGTGCAATTAAGATTTTTTCCTGGAAGTCGATTGGAGCGGATAAAATCTGATCCATGATTCCCTTGCGCATGGTCCCCAAGGATTCCTGAGCAATCGGCTTATCTTGGAATAATTGGGTCAGCATATCGTCCATTTCGTTCATGAATCTCCCTCCTTTCGATGATTTGGCGTAATTTTTCCTTCCCACGATGAAGGTGCGTTTTTACGGAGCTTACTGGAATATTTAATACCATGCTGATCTCTTCATAGTTTAAATCTTGCTGATAGCGAAGATAAAGAGCCTGCCGATAATGTTCTGGCAACTCTTCTAAAATCTCTTGAACGTTGATCGCCTGTTCTTTGGCTAGCCAAGTTTCTTCAGGCCCTGGCTTCAGATCCACAATCCCCTCATCAATCGTTAAGGGAACCTCTTTTCTTCTTTTTCGGATCAGATCAATCGCTTTATTTCGGGCAATCGCGTAAATCCAAGCACGGAAAGTATGTGCTGGAGAATAGCGCCAAAGATTGCGGTAGGCCGCCAAAAATGCTTCTTGGGCACAGTCAAACACTTCGTCTTCTGCGCCAAGAATCCCGCGCAGATAGTGAATTAAGGGTTCCTGATATCGTTGAACAAGCAAATCATACTGTTCATGCTTTCCCGAAAGAACCTGCTGAACAATTTCAGCATCTTCCATAATTTCGAGCCGCTCCTATCTACTCTCTTTTCTTCTCTCATCTTCTTTACGTTTCATATCTTAGAAAAGTTTCAGAAATACCTCTTAAAAAGGATAACTCTTGAGTAGATATAAAAAATTCACACTTAGCTCTATATCCATTTTAAGGGTTATGCAGGGATTTGGCAATTTTAAAAAATCCGCTGCCCAAAGGCTGAACCAATCAGCCCCACTGCCAACTCGGCTGTTTTATTATGCATATCCAAAATAGGGTTCACCTCAACCACATCCATACTTAAAAGACAGGTGCATTCTGCGACCATCTCCATCGCAAGATGGGCTTCACGATAGGTCATCCCTCCCTGTACCGGAGTTCCTACCCCTGGTGCTTCTGTCGGGTCGATCACATCAAGGTCAAAACTAATATGTACTCCATCCGTCCCCTGATTCGCGATTTCAATCCCACGCCGAACCACTTCTTCCATCCCGAGACGGTCGATATCGCTCATGGTAAACACCGTGATTTTAGATTTATGGATCATTTCTCGTTCTTCATCATCAAAATCCCTTGCCCCAATGATGACCGTATTCTCTTCTTTTATCTTTCGCTGCGTTCCACCAACTCCGGTTAATTCCTCAGCTCCAATCCCGTTCGCTACCGCCAAAGGCATCCCATGAATATTTCCACTTGAAGTTGTATCTAGGGAGTTATAGTCTCCATGGGTATCAAACCAGATGACCCCGAACTGCTTTCCACTCGCTGCGCAGCCTGCTAAGGAACCGATTCCTAAGCTGTGATCTCCACCAATAACTAAAGGAATTACCCCCTCGTTAATCGCTTGTGCCACAGCCTGATATAATTTTTTGTTCACTTCCACGATCTCTGGCAGATATTTCAACCGTTTGTCCTGAATTTCCCGTGTCTCTGCGATAGGGACATCGATATTGCCAGTATCCTCGACGTTCCAGCCTAATTTCTTCAAGCGTTCATGAAGTCCTGCATAACGAATTGCACTGGGTCCCATATCCACTCCTCTGCGATCTGCTCCCAAGTCAATCGGTACCCCAATGATTCGCACAGTTCGTTTACGCATTAGATAAACCCCTTTCGTTCGATTAATTTTACATGCTATTAGACACATTCTCTTGCCTATTACCCCCTCGGAACTCTACTTAACCTTCAATCCCCAAGGACTCAAGCAACAACTGCCAAGCTCCTTGACGATAGATATCACTTAAGGCTCCTAAGGAAGTAAGAATATTATCTCGGTCGATAAGTATTGGAAAACCCGTTTCTGGAAAAGACATCTGACTACAGTGCATTAGAGACTCTCTGATGACTTCCAGCCCACCTGGTAGAGTCGTTATAGCGCTTCCTGTACCAATCACCCAGCGAAGCTGGGTTAAATCCCGTGTAGTATGGGGAGCTATTGAATCGGGTGAACCCTGAGCGAAAAAGTGAAGGATTGCCTTTTGGAGGGCCTGAGTGGTATCCTCCATTTCAAAAGCAAGTTCTTCTGCTGTTTTCAAAGTAGGATTCCCTTGAGCTCTCTCTTCCTGACTCGCCTCAGAACTTCCTTCCACGAGTAGGGGGTTGTTCTTCTGAATTAGATACAGTTCTATAGAACCGTTATCACCATCCAAAATCAATACCTCTCCTACTTCCTCGAGAAATAGGGAGGAAAGATTTTTCACAGCCTCATTGGTTCTTACTATTTTGGCCTCGGACCACCGCTCGATTATACCCTCTTGGTGGGAAGACTTGCCGGTGAAGGGCATCCCCGGATTGGCTTTTCCCGCGTGATCCAAAGCCTTGATCACTCGTTGTAGTTCCTCTTGCTTTAGCGAACTCACAATATAGCACTCCAGGAATTCAGTGTCAGACTCTCCGATATCTTTTTCAAGAAGGGATAATCCTTCCTCTAAGCCTAGATTTGTTACCTCTTGCCCTAATAATAAAGGGCTTTCTGTATCTAAATCCCTAAAAGCAGTTAAGCTAAGCGCGGATTGTCCAATTTCAGCGACAAGGACTTTCTTCACTAACTTCCCCTCCTCTTCTCCATTTTTTCTTAGAAAGGGAATTTCTATACGGATTATGGATTCGCATCATAAAAAAGCAGCAAAGGGAACGAAAGTGTTCACTCTTACTGCTTCTTATTTATATTAATATATTTCTTCCTATTATTGCTTCTGTTATGGGTCTACTGCTTTTCACTTCTACTATTAGTGTCTGTTATCGCTTACTTGATCAGTTGATTGGAGATCTCCTCGATACCCATTCCTCGAGTGAGTTCAAAACTCCCCGCTCTAAACTTACTGGCCAGATTCCTTTGTTTGACGAGGGTTAGGAATTCTTCCTTCGAGGTAATCCAACTTTCCTTCAACAACAAATCAGCAATTTTCTCTGCACTCGCCCCAGCAGGAATAATGAAAGTATCCTTATCCCCTAAATCTGCTGATTTTTGATTGGTACTCGCTGGAGCTGAACTAGCAATCGTTGGTTTTCCTTCGGTGGATTTATCAGCAGCAGATTTTCCAGCCATAGGCTGCTCTTCCGCTGGAGTCACAGAATTCATGCTGTTTTTAGCGCTCCCTGACTGAGCCGCAACTTGGTTGTTGATCAGCCCTGAGGTTTCACCGAAATGAATGTTTCCAGGAGGAAGAAGCATGGCAATGAGTGCGCTGAGAATTAACCCTGACCCTAAACCCAATACGTAGGACCGAGATAATTTCATGCGCACCCCCCTTTCTGGGAGGTTCTCAACACCATATTAACTGCATCTCGACTAATTGCCAAATGTCCAGCAATTTCAGCGACAGACCATCCCTGATCATTAAGTTCTAGAACCCACCTGTATTTTTCAGGAAGGACTTGCGTCTTGTGAAAATTTCCTTGGGTCGTAGTTGATGTCAAAGTCGATTGAGATGTTGGTTGAGAAATTGGTTGCAACTGTGGCCTATGAGAAGTTTGGGAATAGTAAATACTCGAGTTACTAGAGTTGTTAGAGTTGTCCGAGTAACTCTGAGCCTGAGTCTGTAACGCCGAACGGATCTCAGCCTGGACGTTCTCATTTCTTAAAAGCCTTAATTCATGATCTCCCATCTCTGCTTCTGCTTCTCGGAGTCCCTTCTGAACTTGGCTTAACTCCCGTTTGACACCTGCAAGTCCCTTAAGAGCTGCGATAATTTCAGGGCTAGTCGTATTCGAATTTCCCATTCGCAATGCCCAGATGAGGAAAACCACCCCTAGGGCAAATAAGACAATTGGCAAAAGACTCATTGGCTTTTTCCCTCCTAAGCACTTTGCACTTTCTAGGCACAAAGAGAATTATTCGGGATTATGCCCACCATTTCCTTCTTTTTCGTCAAATCATGACTTCTTAATTTTATTCTGACACTCCTGCCCCGCACACCGAGGATCTCCTATTTCGTCCCAGGACTCTGCATCTTACTAAAATATTCTGAAAGCCCTTGATAAATTGCCACGGTCAGCTGTTGTTGGTAGTCAGACTCATTCAGATTTTGCTCCTCTGCTGGATTCGATAGGAATCCCACCTCAACCGTAACCGCTGCCTGATCTGCCTTTTTTAAGATAAAGAGCTCTTGATTCCCTTTGGCTACCCGTTTGAAGCCGGTAAGCTTATTCAGCTCAGCCTGGATGGTCTCAGCAAGGAGCTTTCCTTCCGGGGAATCCGCATGGTAAAAGACCTGTGGGCCAGTCA
Organism: Desulfitobacterium elongatum; assembly: GCF_055378975.1. Classification (NCBI taxonomy): domain Bacteria; kingdom Bacillati; phylum Bacillota; class Clostridia; order Eubacteriales; family Desulfitobacteriaceae; genus Desulfitobacterium; species Desulfitobacterium elongatum. The sequence goes on from NZ_AP038772.1 coordinate 4,476,166, forward strand.
ACTTATTATTAGGAGAACTATTGACGTGGATACTTAAGTAGACATTTGCCTGAAAATCCTTAGCCAGTTGAATTCTCTGCGCGAGATCCTCCCTTTTTCTCTTGGCCAGTCCCTGTGAAGATCCTAGATCTACATCCTCTTCACGCACCATAACGGGGTTTCCTCCAGCTTGTTGAATGAGTAGCTTCAGTCGCTTGGAGATATTCAACGTAATATCCTTTTCTAAGCTGGTCTTACCCACAGCACCGGGGTCCACTCCACCATGGCCAGCGTCAATCAGAACAACCTGATTTCCAATGCTCCAACTCCAGATCTTTTCGTCTTGTTTATGTAACCGCCAGGCTACTCCACTTACTAAGAGTGCCAAAACAATGGCCCCAACCCCTATCCGGGTCCATCTTCTTCTCTTCCGAAGCCAATCCCTTTTACGTCTCATGAATATCCTCCCTTCCCATTGCCCTGTAAAAACCATATGGGAAGAAAGCTTGGAATTATTCCATCTAAAACAAAAAAGAAAGCGATTGAAATAAAGCAGATGTTATTTGCACAAAATAGATACAAATATAGTAGAAAGCGGGTGTACTTATGGCTGAAGATATTCGAGAGCGTATGGTTTTAGGAACCTGGGGAACTTTTAGGGCTGGATGGTGGGTACTTCACGCTATTGGCATTCTTGTGGTAGGTTATATTGGGTATTGGATGGGAACTCGATAAAAGAAGTTAGAAGGCCGCCTACTGGCGGCCTCTTTTTTTACATTACGAGGTTTGACCTCATGACACACTTCATGGCACCCTGAGGTGACCGTGGAAACGAATCAAGGCTCTTTGAAGAATTTCTTAGACTCTGAAATAAAATTGCTTACCACCAAAAACGACGTCGAAATGGAAAGAATCCAAAAAACGGGAATCCGAAAAAAGGAAAACCGAAGAAGGGGAACCCATAACGTCGATCAAACAAAACACAGCCATCTACAGGAAAAAGTGACCATTAGTGTGACAATCTCAGCAGACAAGGCATATCATGTACTATCTTCAAGTAAAGGAGGAAATGCAAATGGCATTTGGTGGTGTTGACGGAGCTTGTGTCCCTCGTTTTCTACCAGGTATTGCGATCGTAGTGGTTATCATTCTCCTACTAATCGCTTTGGGTATCGTGTTCTAAATCTTGGCTAAAAAGTAATTCAGAAGGAGGTAATGTTATGTTCGGAATGTCTTATGGCATGGGCTATGGTGGCGCATGTTGTCCAACTGTTGCTCCTGTTGGCAGTACCGCCGGTGCAGCTATCATTGCAATTGCGATTTTAATACTAATCGCCTTAGCGGTTATTTTCTAAACGCCGGAAATTCTCACAGGTTACGACAGACTACTCCATCCTCTTTCAAAGCCGTATATGTTCCCTTTGAATAACGAAGGCGTCCCGATTGGGACGCTTTTTTTCTGCTTACGCACTTTAAAAACAAATAAATCCCCCAACCATGTACAGTTGAGGGATTCCTTGTTTCTTGATAAATTAACGTTTGCTGAATTGTGGAGCTTTACGAGCTTTCTTCAAGCCGTATTTACGACGCTCTTTCATACGTGGGTCACGGGTGAGGAACCCTGCACGCTTAAGAGCTGGGCGTAAGCTGATATCTGCTTTCAGAAGTGCGCGAGCAATCCCGAGGCGCAGAGCACCTGCTTGACCTGTTGTACCGCCACCATGAGCAAGTGCAATCACGTCATATTTACCGAGGGTATCTGTTACCCCAAACGGTTGTTGAACGATCATCTCAAGAGTTTTCTTGCCGAAGTACTCAGCAAGTCCTCTTTTATTAACGGTAACTTTTCCTTCTCCAGGAATTAAACGAACACGAGCTACCGCATTTTTACGGCGTCCTGTTCCTTGATATTGTAATTGTGCAGCCATGATTAATCTTCCTCCTTCCCGTCTTATTGAATGGTCCAAACTTCGGGTTGTTGAGCTTGATGCGGATGATTCTCGTTACGATACACTTTAAGTTTCGTATACATCTGCGCACCCAACTTGTTGTGAGGAAGCATTCCTTTAACGGCATGCTCAACAGCTCTTTCAGGCATGTTTTGCATAAGTCTTCTATAAGGAACTTCTTTCAAACCACCCGGATATCCGGAATGCCGGCGATACATTTTTTGATCCAATTTTTTACCAGTTAAAATAACTTTATCCGCGTTGATGACGATCACATGATCTCCAGCATCAACATTAGGTGTAAATGTAGGTTTATGTTTACCTCTAAGGATGCGAGCAGCTTCAGTAGCTAAACGACCCAGAGGGAGGCCTGCAGCGTCAATGACATACCATTTACGCTCCACCTCGTTCGCTTTCGCAAAGAACGTGGACATGATATTCCCTCCATATTTTACCGTATTCTTAGTCTACTCCGCTTCTGGGGGGCTCAATCACCTCGGCGGTTACACTGTATTATGGGGCTCAGGCATAAATAACAGCATAAAGACTCATATTGGTATTTTATTAAATGTGTCAGTAAATGTCAAGTCTTCTTTCTGCAAAGTGTTGTTGCTCTGCATAGAATAAAATTCTATCTTAATAAAAATCTGTTGACATCAACTTGTTCCATTGAGTACAATGTATATAAGTACTTGTCTCTACTCATTAGTACATGTATTTAAAACACAAGGTTATTTATTTTATAAGAAGATCTGATACCAACAGAACAGTTGTAACTTTTTACAAAAATGGGCCTGGTTCTTTGTAATTTTCTACAAAAGAACCAGGTCTTTTCGACTTCCTCACTAATATAGCTTCGTAGCTCTTGGTGGGTAATAAAACGTGGAAGGTCTTGTTAACCGTAAAGTGGGTAAAGGAGCAGTTAAGCGCAAAAGTTTATCCGTTGGGGAAGCATGGATTTCCCTCAGTTGCAAGGCTCCTGTAAGACATGCCTGAACACAATGGGGTGAACTCCCACTGTCAATCCGCTCATAACAAAGTTGGCATTTACCTGCTTTCAAAGTCTGCGGATTAATTTGGGGAGCATTAAAAGGACACGAAGATACACAGGATTTACAGGAGGTACATTTTTCAGGAGAATGAAGAACGATTCCATCCCGTCGTTTGGCATAGGCTCCAGAGGGACAGACTCGGAGGCACTCCGGGTTAGCGCAATGGTTACAAGCGGTGGATAGGAAGAATTGACTAACCTGCCCCGTAGAGTTTTCTTCCACTTGCCGTAGTTTACGCCAGGTTAGCGGGCGAGGTAAGTGATTATTGATGGCACAGGCTTTAATACAAGCACCACAACCGAGACACCGATTCACATCAAGGAAAAAACCTAGCTGTTTTTGCAAGAGTTCTCTCTCCCTCCCACCTTAAGTTACCACCTTTTTCAAGCTAACAAACGTTTCATTCAGTGCCATTCCGCGTGCCCCTGTCGCGTAGGATCCCATATCGGTCAGTGTCCCTGGATTCAAAAAATTCGGGTGCGGTGATTTCAGAGTACTATTATTCTCCTGATAGATGATAATAACTCCAGAAGGAATTCCGCTATCTACAGCAAGTATTACCGGAAGACTTCCGTTGCGATTCCAAAGTATTGCACTGTCCCCCTGCTTTAAAGAATAGGCCGAAGCCGTTTGTGCGGAGAGGTGAGCTTTGATAACGTCACTCCGTTCTGGTGAGTACGCTTGAGAGTTGATCCCCGATGCATGATGTGGCGTTAATAGGCGGAGCGGAGTTTCTAGGGGGGGAGCACAAGAAGCCTGGTACTCTGGGAGTGCAGGAAGGCCTTGCTTTCTCGCTGCCTCAGAGAGAAATTCATATTTCCCTGAAGGGGTTTTAAACTTACGCTCTCTCCAGGCAGTCGTTGGGAAATTAACCCTAAGTGGTCCTTTGAGAATTTCCTCGGGTGCATCTACTCCCAAGAGTTGTAGCATCTCGGGTCCAATCTCCTTAAGAACGCTCTCCTTCTCTGAGCCATCGATAGGGAAGGAGCAACACCCTGGTGAAAGCTGGTTAAGACGTTTTGAGAGATCCCAGGCTATTTGTAAATCTGAACGCGCTTCTCCCACGGGTGCTATCGCTGGTTCATTCACCCCGACATAATAATGCCAGTAGCTTGCATTAAGATCCCAATGTTCATAATGCGAAGTCACCGGAAGGAAAATATCTGCAGCTGTAGAAGAACGGGTGTGGAATAGATCACTGACGACAATAAAATCCAGTAAGTCGATTAATTTCATCCATTCCTTCAAATCGCCATCTTGCTGGAGTGGATTGCGCCCAGCCATCCACAACATTTTCACCGGAGGACGAGCAGCTAAAGCCTCTTTAGGAAATTGATTAATATTTATATTACGGTCCTGCTCATGACAGTGATCTGATAAGGGACCCGAAAAGCGCCAGGTCTCAAAATGCCCATACTGGACACCTCCACCGGGTTGCCCGATTTGGCCTGCTAATGCTGCCAAGGCATCGATCGCTCTGAGAGTTTGCCCCCCATTCGCATAACGCTGGAGCCCAAACCCAGCCCAGATACAGGTCGGTTGGGTTTGTCCATACTCCAAAGCGAGTTCAATCATTGTATTTATAGGCACTCCTGTTAATTCCGAACAATGCTCGAGGTATATTTCCCGCTTAAGATAGTCGATAAATTCTTCGTGTCCCAAAGTGTACTGACCTAATTCTGGATCAATTAGGTTGTGCTCCAAGAGAATTTTAGTTAGACCCAAGGCCAGCAAACCGTCCGTTCCAGGATTCACCTGAATGTATTGGTGACAACGAGCTGCTGTAGCAGAAAAATACGTGTCAAAGCAGACCACCTTAGCCCCTCTCTCCATCGCTTGAAAAAGTATCGGCATTTGATGAACTGCAGTCCACGCTGGATTAGCACCCCACACCCAAATCATTTTTGACTTTTCCATATCGAGAGGATCAGAGCAAAAGAAGGCACCAAAATCAAACGTTTGCGCATCAACTCCTGCTGACCAGCACGGAGATCCGACTGCTCTCGTCGTCGGTCCGAGGGCTGCCATAAAAGCCTCCAGCGCATTGTGTAGGATACCAAAATTACCAGAATACTTATTATGGGCTATCGGAAGAGTCGTCCCGTATTTCTGCTTGATCGATAGAATCTGTTCGCTGATGACCTGAAGGGCTTCGTCCCAAGAAATCCGTTCCCATTGACCCGAAAACCGTTTTCGTTGGCGCATGGGATACTTGATGCGTTGAGAGCTATATACTTTATTGATATCTTCCATAGCCTTAGGGCATAGCTTCCCACGGGTATATCCATGAGTAGGGTTACCCTCTATGGATACGAGATTTCCATTTCGTGTCGTGCTGATGATACTACAGGTGTCATAGCAATTACGGGGGCAAATATGGTGATGCAAGGCTTCCATGCTGATCCCCCCATCATAAAAGTTTTCTTCTTTAATATCTATTATATATCTTTTGTATTTCTATTATCTAAATCTCTGTTTTATCTAATTCTCATTCTATCTAAATTTCTGTCACAATCTAGTGATTCTTTTCGCTAACCTAATTAGATTTCCTCTTTTTCATCGCTCTTCCCTTCATTCTAAGGTCTGGGCAAGGGAGTCCTCCTATAATGCCCATTCTCATTTATTCCTAATGGACTGAGACAGAAGCGCCATCCCTCTCTCTAGCCGTGTCTATCTCCTTCTAGCCTCATTAAATAAGAAGAGCCCTGGAATTGCTTTTCGAAAACAATTCCAGGGCATAAATTAAGGAGGGACATGTTTAAAGAAAATCTTGGAACTATGAAGCTATCCTGCGGAAGGCTAGCTTACATACGTGCAGTGATTTGAATCCCAACAGCGCTAACATAGAAGAGCGCTCTTCCCAAAAGTTCACCGATCAGGCCACATGAGAATACTAGAAGGATGATATTGGGTTGGAGTTTGTCTTTCTTCAACACCATAGTGAATAAGAGAACCAAGGGGAGAATCCAACCGGCGAAAGCTCTCAACCAGAAAAGTGGGCTACTCATGAGGTACTGTGCTGTAGCTGCACCTTCTACACTCATGCCCAAGAGAGACATATACAAGATAAAGAGGAGGAAACTTACAAGCACACTTCCCAGTGCGAGGAATAGGAGTTGACGCATTTCACCTTCAGTAAGAACCTTTCTCCCTAACATAGCGATGGTCAACGCTCCGAGGATAACACTTGTAAAGAGGAAGAAGATGATAGGACCCATATTGTTCCAAGCAGGGACACGTGGCAAGGTGTAAATGAGCGCACTACTTATTATCCCTAGAAACCCAAGACCAGTAGTAAGTCCCAAAATACCCTTAAGTTTGCTCCCTGGCTTTGAAGATTGCAAGAAAAGATAAGCCCAAGCCATAAAGGTCAATACGAAGAGTAAAATCTCTCTACTTAACCATGACGTGCTTAAGTGAGTTAAAGCCCGGTAAGCTACAAAAGGATGTCCGAGATGGAAGACTGAGCTCAACATTGCTACAGCAAGTAGGATTCCCGCTGTAAGCACTGAGGTTTTTACCAGACTCTGATACGCAGCTGATGCTTGCGTATTCGTTTTCTCCCGCTTATGCTCTAGCCACCATAAACAGAAGATGATTCCTATAGCGGTTTGCCCTAAAACCGTAAAGAGTATCAAAGGCCATTCCCACTGTCCCATTATTGATCCCTCCTTATTTGTTTCCCTTGTTTCGGGCCAATAAAACGTATCGATGGGTGGGTTACCTCTGGACTTGGTAATCCAGGTAAGGTTTTAAGAATACCAGTCTTCAGATCGAGTTCAGCATTAATCTCCACGAGTTCCAACGCCCCAGGTATACAGGCTGCTACACACGCTGGTTTTTCCCCTCGATCGAGACGTTCATGACACAAACTGCATTTCTCTGCTTTCTTCTTGACCGTATTGAATTGAGGGCGGTTATAAGGACATGCCATCGTACAGAGTTTACAGCCGATACAGCGATTCTGATCATGAACTACAATTCCGTCTTCACGCTTCGTATACGCTTCCACAGGACACACCCTTAAGCACTCCGGTTTTTCACAATGATTACAGGCCATTGAGATAAACATCCGGGTTGGTAAGGAAAAATCCTTTTCGTTGAGCTGATAGACCTGACGCCAACGTGTCGATGCATCCGTTTGATACTCATTCTTACAGGCCATCTCACAACCCCTACAGCCAATACACTTTTCCGAGTTGTGCAAAAAACCTAATTGTTTACTCATCAGTTATTCCTCCTTAGGCCTTTTGAATCATGACGAAATTATCATGAAAGGCAATGCCAGCATTTCCGGTCGCTTGCTTACCCATGTCAGCGGGGATTGGCTTAACGGTATAGTTGAGATTAAATTTCGAGTCCTTATACCATGCTTCATAACTGACGATTACATCGGGAGAGGTTGTTTTCGTCAAATGAGCTTTAATCGTGACTTCTCCCAAGTCATTAGAGATCTTTACCTGATCCCCTTCTGAGATTCCGTATTTTGCAGCTAAGACGGGGTGAATCTCAACGATAGGCTCTGGGTTAGCAGCCATCATCCAGTCTAAGTTTTGGAATTGAGAATGTAGGCCATGCTGAGGATGAGGTGTCAAGAAACGAATCGGATACTTTTCAGGAGCTTTCATCTCTTCGACCCAGATAGGAATTGCGGGCAGACCATTCTTCGCGGCAAGCTCGCTATGAACCTCATATTTCTTTGAGGGAGTTCGGAATTTCCCATCTGCCCATGCAGCAGGTGACATTTTAGCTTTGCGTGGTCCCTGTAGTAGGTCTTTGTAACTAGAAATACCCAGAAATTCATTCAGAGCAGGGTTAAATTCCTTAGCGACCCATTCTTCGGGAGTTCCTGTCGTGGGATAAGTGCAGGAGCCTGCTTCAAGAGCATTCATTTTTTTAGAGAGCAGCATGGCGATTTCGACATCGCTTTTCGATTCGTACATCGGCTCGATGGCCCGCTCATTGATGCCAACCCATTGATGCCAGTAACTTGCCATGACATCCCAGTCCTCAAAATGTGTGGTCGCCGGCAATACGATATCCGACATCTGCACGGTCTTGGTAAAAAACGAATCGACAGTCACTACGTATTCCATCGTGGCAAACATTTTCTCTATCGCATTGGTATCGGGATCCTGGGAGCCTGGATTCCGGCAGGCTATCCAGAGCATTTTTATCGGGGGATCAGCCATCTTCATGACATCGTCGGCGAAGTTATTCATATTAACCGTTCGGTCGCCTTCTTTGCCATTTGCTCCGACAAAGCCTTTGGAGCCCTTAGGTGCAGGCATGACCATAGCATTGTAGTTAAAGCCCCATGTTTCTAGATGAGCATAGTTGACTCCTCCGCCAGACTTACCTACATTACCTGTCATTAGACCTAAAGCATCGATGATCCGCACATTTTGTCCACCATTGGTATGACGTTGCATTCCATAACCGACCCACATACTCGCAGGCTTTGCTGTGGCGTATTCATGAGCAAGCTCGATAATGATATCCTTGGGTACCCCTGTCTTTTCGGCAGCCCAATCGAGGGTGATATGGTTCTTTACATAGTCCGCCCATTCATCAAAACCGATACTGTTCGCTTTGACATACTCCCAATCCACCAAATTGTTATCGAGGATATAGCGGGCCATTCCAAGAGCAAGAGCTCCATCTGTACTGGTCTTAATCTGAATGTAAAGATCAGCTTTCGACGCCGTCGAAGTCAGTATGGGATCGATAACAACAAGTTTAGCTCCTCTTTCCCGCGCCTTATTAATGAAGGGAAGAGTATGCAGGCCAGTCCAAGCTGCATTTTGACCCCAGAGGATAATATACTTCGCATTTACCATATCCTCAGGGTCATTGTTGACAATCGTTCCAAAATCGTAGGTCTGTGAATCAATTCCTGCCGGCCAACAGGGAGTACCTAAGGCTCTCGTAGTATAGCCAATACTGGACATCGTTCCTTCGACTCCATAGTGGGTAATTCCGAAGTTTCCGGAATACTTATCTAAGCAAATAGGGAGAGTGGAGCCATAACGCTTTTTAATGTCGAGAATTTGCTTGGCAATCGTATCCATAGCTTCATCCCAACTGATTCTCGTCCAATTTCCTGAGCCACGGGGAGTTTGCTTCATAGGGTACTTAATGCGATCCGGGCTATACACTCTTCTCGTGTAGGTATAACCCTTGAGACAGAGCTTCCCTTGAGTAAAGGTACTCTTGGGATCTCCCTCTACCTTTTTAAGCACACCGTCTTGAACATAAGAGATCTGGGCACAGGTATCATAGCAGTTCCGAGGACAAACGTTACGAAACGTCTTGACTCCTCCTGCTTCTGAGCTAGCTGCGATGACGGAATCGGATTTAGCAAGCATATTGAAGCCGAATAAACCGGCCCCTGCGGTGGCTGCAGCCGTGCCACCGATGAATTGACGACGGGTAATTTTCATGATAGCCCTCCTTCTCCTTGTCGAATTGGGGTAACCGTTTGGATTAAAATTTCTCCAAAGACTCTAAAGACTTGTGATCTCGCGAAAAAGGATAATTTCTGAACAAACGCTGGCAACCATAGCCCAAGATGCTCATCCCAAAAGGTATTGTATTTCTGGAGATACTCCAAGGCTTCTGCGGCATTATCTTTTTGATAAAGCTCATGAGCACAGGCTAGTAGATACGCGGCGAATTCCAGCTCCGTAGCAATAAAGTCATCAGGTTCATTGCTAGGGCTCGATAGGCTTAGCTTTTCTTCTCTATACCACTTACGAACATCCAGAGTCGAGTCTTGCATAACCAAGCGATCTTCTGAACGATAAACGGATTCATAAGGAGGTACCTGTGGAGATGCGGGGCCTACAAACAATCGATTGAACTCGTAGGTTAACTCGTCTTTCATCTCTGAAGCAATACTCTCGGATAACTGATTGAGGAGCAAATCACTGCCTGGTTCCCTCACTTTACCCACCCAAAGCGAATAAGCTTGAGCTAACGAAGTCAACGTCTGTTTGAGATTCTCCCCACCTGTTGCAAACATCCGACTGAGTGCAAGCTGTGTTGCGATGCGGGCTTCCAGTTCGCCTGTATCGGGTGTATACATAAGCTCCTTCACTTGAATTCTCCTTTCTACTTGATTCGTGAAACATTTCTTATTTCTGATTACACTCTACTTGTTTTCTTTTATAATTCTTCATGAAAAATCGTTCTTTCCTTTGTAGAAAAACACAAAACCCTTGCAACGCTTACGGTGCAAGGGTTTTAAACTATTTAAATTCTCTAATTTTTTTAAAACATACGTTTATTCAGCTCGTTCATCCTCAGATGGCTAGGTGCCGCAGCATGAGGATGAAAGGACTAATCGTGCCACAAAGCCTTGAGCCGGCCGATTTTGAGGGCAATATACAGGTTCATTCTATTTTCTAAACTCGCTAGGTCGCGGTCTAACACTTCCGCTACTTTTTTCAAACGGTAACGCAAGGTATTTGGATGAAGAAAGAGTCTATCACCTGCTAGATTTAAGTCTCCATCAGCGGAAAGATAGGCGAGCAAGGTCTCCTCTAAATGCAGGCTATTTTCTTGATCATATTTGAGCAAAGGCCCTAGGACCTCCGTGCGAAAATCCTCGAGTTCCTGTTGTTCTAACTTGAGCAAAAGCCTCATCACCCCCAGGTCCTGGAACGATACCACCCTTTCTTTGAGATGGAATAGTTGCCCCAGTTCTAAAGCAGATTTAGCTTCTTGAAAACTTCGATGGATATAGCGTGTCGAGGCATAGAGATTACCCACTCCGAAAATGATTTGCCGATCCTCAGGTAAGTTCGTCGGAAGATTAAGAAGAGGATGAAGAACTTGCTTTGCAGTGGAGTACCATTGACTGAGTGGAAGCATCGCTTCTAAAGGGAAAAGCAAAACAATTTGGTAGTTGCGTTCTAAGAAGATCATGCGAGGTTGATTGCGTAATACCAACGACACATTGTCTATTAGCTCCTGAAAAAGCACTTGGTCTGAAGAGTCCGGGTCAAAACCTGAGATTTCACCCACGATGACAAGATGTGGTTTTGTCAGATCAATGCCCCAAAGCTTCCCACGGGATTGAACGACTTCGAGAGAGTCGAAATTGTTATACAAGAGGTCAAAGAGAAAATCACGATAATGTTGGCGTTCAGTGTCCTCTATGGATTGAGCTTTGGCGAGCTCAAGATAAAGCAAGATAGCCGTCTTATGGAGAAATAACCGTCCAACCTGATTAAGACCTTCTGGTTTCACTGCCAAACCGATATATCCTAGCACACCTTGTTGTCCAGCAAGGGGATACCAACTGAGGGGAAGGTCCTTATAGTCCGAATCATTCCAATTCCCTGAGCTCAAAGGGGTTTGTGGTGATAACTCTAAAGACTTAAAATTTGACAGTTTCGGAGTGACAAAAGAAACAGGGTTAAAAGGGAGTATGTCACCCCCTTCCCAGGTAACTACCTTGAGCTGTTTGTTCAAAAGGAAAATATCCACTTCCAGAAAGTTCTTCAGCTCACGCAGGATAGAAAACCCATAGCCCTGGATGAGAAGTTCTGTCAGACGTTGCTGGAAGCGTTCTGTCGTCCCTAGGATGCGTCCTTGCTCCCGCTCAATCCAGCCCAGCACTTGCTCACAGAAAATGGGCCACGAGGTCGGGAGGGATAAGAGAAAGCTAAGTTCTTCTCGATTCTTTCCAGTAATACTGAAGCGTAGAAGGTTGCCCTGAGGCTCGAAGCTTAAGTGCTCACCTATAAAAGGCAATGAAACCAGATCTCCTTGAAGGTTAATCGACTGAATTGGCAAGGAGAGTATCTCTTCTTCAAAGAGCTGATGAACACTTATCCTATCGATCTTTAAGACTTCGAATAACCGCCGAATAGTGACAGGTTGGGGTAGAGTAAAATCCAAGGTGCTCACCTCCCTGTTATGGATACTTGAACTCAAAGGTTTTAAAGGATTAAAGGAAATTCGGGAAAATATCCGTAGGCATTTCGTCACCATAGTGGACATAACTGAGCGTAAGCCCAAGCGCTAGTGCAGTAGGTCCCCCTAATCTTCGGTTCTGGCTCAACAGAATATCCGGAATCTCCTCCGGCTTAATCCTACCTTTTCCCACAAAAACAAGAGTGCCGACAAGAATTCGCACCATATTGTAAAGAAAACCATCTCCGATGCAGGTGACTCGAAGAAGTCCATCTTCCTGCTCCAAGCGGCAGATGTAAAGCGTCCGCTCAAAGGTCTTACTTGTTCCTCCTGCTGATGAAAAGGCCTTAAAGTTATGCCGCCCTTCAAGATAGGTTGCAGCTTCCTGCATCCGCTGAAGATTAAGAGGAACCGGTTCATGCAGAGCATAGAGTCGGGAAAAAACATCCGGAATGGAGCGATTATCAATCCAATAATCATAACGCTTCCAGCGTGCGGAGAAACGGGCATGAAAATCCTCTGGAGCGGTTTGTGCCTCTAAGATTCGAATATCGCGCGGAAGCAAACTATTAAAGGCTTTCGGAATTTTATGATCCGGAATACGTACCGATGTCGAATAATTGACCACTTGCCCAGCAGCATGGACCCCTGTATCTGTCCGCCCTGCAGTATTGAGTGTTACCTCTTCCTCGACAAGCTTTTTCCACACCGTTTCAAGTGTCCCCTGGATCGTGGGCCCATGGAACTCCGGTTGACGCTGAAACCCATGGTAGTGCGTCCCATCGTAAGCGAGTTTTAAGCGTATGTTTCTTATCGGTCTATCGATTGGCTTATCCATCGGCTTATCATTAGGCTCATTAAGCTCATTTAAGTTTTCATTTTGAATAATTAAATTTTCTTTTAAGCTCTCTTTTAAGCTCTTATCTATGTTCTCATCTATCTCATGTATGCTCTCATTCATTTGTTCGTCCATCTTATCCCTCATTTACTACCTACTTGTTTATTCTCTATGACCAGGTTCTGAGCTCCCAACTACTTGTAAGAGGAAGTTCAACTTCTCTGCTTCTTTAACGTACTTTTCTTATGCTGTGACTTTCTATTGTGTACACTTTCGATTTACATCCCTAGGATAGCTTGACCATCTCTTCCTCATCTTAGAACGACTGTGCACAAGCGTCAACCCAATGCTTACCCATTAGTTAGCGATTACTTACCCAATACTTGAGCCGATACTTACCATCACTTACATCACTTACACTCTGACTTTTATCCAATAGTTCTTGCTTAATAGATTTTATTTTCTTTAACCCAATATCGCCAAATTAGCACATCTTGCACGTCAAGATACCACAAATAATATCATAATATTCTACATCTATCACAACAATCGCTAAGCTTTTCATAATATATATAAACAGTATTAAAGGGGGGACTTCATTGGTTACTCCATTAGACCCTATGTCGATACCCAAGTATGTAAACACCTTAGTAAAACCACCCGTCTATGAACCGACCGTTGTAAAAAAACACGGATTAGTCAAAAGCCATGATTACACGGTTACAGTCAGTCAATTCACTCAGCAACTTCTCCCCCCTGGGTTCCCTGAGACGACCGTCTACGGATATGGTGGTAAAGTTAGGGATCCCGAGACAGGGGAAATCATCCCGGACTTTCGAAATTATCCGGGGGCAACTTTCGAAGCCAAAAGAAAAATCCCCATTAACGTACAGTGGCGCAACACGATTACAGAACCTTATTCCCTTCCCGTGGATCCGACCCTTCATTGGGCTGATCCCCATCATCATCATATGCCTATGCCACCCTTTCCACCTTTCCCTCCGGGCTTCCCCTTTGCTCAGCATCATGTTCCTATTGTCCCCCATCTCCACGGGGGTGAAACAGAGTCTGCCTCAGATGGACATCCTGAAGCATGGTTTACTGCCGGGGAAGCAATGGTAGGCCCAACCTTTGAAAAATCGCTTTATCACTATACCAATAACCAAGAACCCACAACTCTATGGTATCATGACCATGCCCTCGGTCTGACTCGCCTGAATGTCCTCATGGGGCTTGCAGGTTTCTATCTATTAAGAGACCCTCGTAACGCTCTCGATAGGCCAAATTCCGTTCTTCCCCAAGGCAAATTCGAAATACCCCTCGCCATTCAGGATCGATCCTTTAACACAGACGGCTCCTTCGCCTACCCAAGTGATGGTGTAAATCCTGAGGTGCATCCTTATTGGGTGCCTGAATTCTTTGGCGATACGATCCTCGTAAACGGCAAGGTCTGGCCAAATCTGGATGTCGAACCTAGACAGTATCGCTTCAGAGTGCTCAATGGTTCCAATGCCAGATTTTATAACCTAATGTTCTCAAATCAAATGCCATTTACGCAAATCGGTAGTGACGGTGGCTATCTTCCAAAACCAGTCACGCTCACGTCCTTGCTCTTAGCTCCAGGTGAAAGAGCAGATATCCTTGTCGACTTCTCGACACTATTACCTGGCACACAGCTCATACTGGAAAACTCGGCCAATGCCCCATTTCCTGATGGGGATCCAGTAGATCCTCTTACGACAGGCCAGATTATGCAATTCACGGTTCTAGATAAACCTGCGGTTACTCCTAAAAAACTACCACCCGTTCTCAATTTTATCACTCCATTGATTAGAACTTCCAGAAAAAGAACCCTGGTCTTATTTGAAGTCCAGGGACCTAATGGTCCCTTAGAAGTGTTACTAGATGGGCAAAAGTGGAGCAGCCCCATCTCTGAACTCCCCTTAGTTAGCGCGATAGAGGATTGGGAACTCGTCAATCTGACGATGGATGCTCACCCTATTCATTTGCATCTGGTTCAGTTTAGGCCAGTAAGCCGCCAAGCCTTCTCGGCGAATGAATATATGCAGGATTGGGTCGCTCTAAACGGTATGCCCCCCCTAGACCACCCAACCAAGGTTTTGCGAGTTAAACCCTATCTACTCGGTGGACCCGTTTTACCTCCTCCTAACGAAGCGGGTTGGAAGGATACCATCATAGCTAATCCAGGTGAAGTAACAACGATTAGAGCTCGTTTCGCTCCACAGAATGCTCCTATATTTACCTTCCCGGGTCTTAACCTTTATCCGTTTAACCCAGCAGAAGGGCCAGGCTACGTGTGGCACTGCCATATTCTCGAACATGAAGATAACGAGATGATGCGGCCGTATAAAGTCAGAAATCCCTTGGGTAGATGATTGTCTTCCCACCATGCATTTCACAACTAGGCCCAGATAGCTTCCCCAAATAGACTGGAGGAACCTCTTTCTACCTTATAGACTAGAGGTTCCCTTTTTATATACCAGATTAGTTCCTCTTATAGCTAAGAGGCAAACTAGAAAAAATAAAGCAGTCCCCACCCTTAGAATAAGGACCACATCTGAATTTGATGATTGAACCACTGAGCCAGTGAAAATGGCGCTTTCGTCATTAAGGCTCTATCTACATCAAGCTCTGCCATATTGGGTTTAATTCTTGGGTCATATAATAGCTGAACCACTTTTTCATCCCGTACGGTGTAGTTTTGAGTCCCCCATCCTTGGTAAAACAGGCTCTCCGAGTCCTCCCAGGAATCATTCAATAACCCTAAGGATTGGGTCACTTCTTCCCGGATCAGATGGGCCCGTTCTCTCGAATTCGTTCGATCTGTTGCAATTAAGATGATCGCTCGATTAATCTCTCCGAAACTATTCCACCAAATAACTCCTAACCCCCAATTATTCTTCAGAACGCTTTCTTCCACGTAGCCTTTTGTCAGAAATTCAGAGTGTGGAATAAAGTATATCTCCATGTTAGCAGCTTCATCTTTTTTAGCATGTCTCAAATGTAGATTCTCGCTCAATGCATTTAAGTTATCCATCGTGCTCTCTAAAGCTTCTAAGTCCTCCGTCGTAGGTGTACCAATCACCTTAATTTTCAGTTCTTCTACCCATTTATGTATCTGATGCATTCCTGAACCATATTCCACTTGAAGCGCAATCTCTTTGAAGTAGGCAACTTCTTCTTTGGTGTATTCTATCCGCTCTTTACTAACTTCTAGATATACTCCTCCGACTGCAAACAAGAAGGTAAAAGCTAAAGTAAGGATTGATATTCTGCGCCATTTCTTAGATAGAATAGTCATCCTACCCCGCCTCCTCCGCTTGTTACAGCATATTCACCCTTTCTTCTGATGTCACAATCCTCCAAGATTCTGCCTAGCCCTGATCCCAATTTACATTTACTTTGATCTCCATTGCCCACGCAAAATCGACCGTTCACACCAAGCTAGCCAAGGGACAAGTTAATTCGTGAATCAGATAACTTGGCATATCACACCGCTTAACCTGCTTCCCTGCTCTTTCATCTTCAGAAAGTTCACTTCTTTTAGACCATTTGATAGAATACAGTAAACTATTTCTATACTTGTTCTGTAACAGATGGAGATGAGGAGGAGTATGCATGCAGGAGAAAAACCTGGAGGCCTTGCTACAAGAGAATAGATTATTTAAACCAAGCCACGATTTCCAAGGAGAAGCGTTAATCCAAAGCACGAAAATTTATGAAATGGGAAAAGACCGTCTCACCTTCTGGGAAACTCAGGCGAAACAGTTAACCTGGTTTGAGCCCTGGAAAAAAACACTCGAGTGGAATCCTCCCTTTGCCAAATGGTTCCTCGAAGGAAAATTAAATGCCTCAACCAACTGTCTGGACCGTCATCTCACAGACTGGCACCGGAATAAAGCAGCAATTATCTTCGAAGGGGAAAATGGGGATAGTCAAGTCCTGACCTATCAAGACCTGCACCGTGAGGTATGCAAATTAGCGAATGTGCTGAAGGACCAAGGAGTACAAAAGGGAGACCGAGTTACCATTTATCTTCCCATGATTCCAGAAGCCGTTATCTCCATGTTAGCCTGTGCACGCATCGGTGCCCCGCACAGTGTCGTCTTCGGAGGCTTCAGTTCGGAAGCCCTTCGGGACCGGGTCATTGATGCCCAATCCAAAATCGTTATTACTGCAGATGGCGGGTTCAGGCGTGGAGGTATCGTCCCTTTAAAAGAAAATACCGACCTCGCCTTAGACGAAGTCGATTGTGTCGAACATGTCATCGTCGTTGAACGGACGAAACAAGACATAACTATGAAGGAAGGCCGAGATCTCTGGTACCATGAGGAAATGAAAAAGGCATCCCTAGACTGCCCCGCGGAGCCCATGGATGCTGAAGATATGCTTTTCGTCCTCTATACAAGTGGTACGACCGGAAAACCCAAAGGGGTAGTTCATACAACAGGTGGATACATGGTAGGCGTCTCCACCACTCATCGGTGGATTTTTGACCTTAAGGAAGAGGATGTCTATTGGTGCACTGCGGATGTCGGCTGGATTACTGGACATTCTTACATTGTCTATGGCCCTCTCGCCAATGGTGCGACCGTCCTGCTCTATGAAGGAAGCCCTGATTATCCGACTCGAGATCGTTACTGGGAGATCGTTGAAAAATACCGCGTGAGTATTCTCTACACCGCTCCTACCGCGATTCGGACCTTTATGAAGTGGGGACCACAGTATCCTCTAAGTCGTAATCTCTCTAGCCTCCGTCTTCTGGGTACTGTAGGTGAGCCCATTAATCCAGAAGCTTGGATGTGGTACCACAAATATATCGGGGGGGAACGATGTCCGATCGTCGATACCTGGTGGCAGACTGAAACGGGAATGATTATGATATCTCCTCTCCCAGGACTCACTGCGACGAAACCAGGCTCTTGTACAATTCCTTTCCCTGGTGTCAAGATTGAAGTCGTGGATGGCAATGGGAATTCTGTCCCTAAAGGAAGTGGCGGCTACCTCGCAATTACTGAACCCTGGCCCGCCATGCTTCGGAATATTTATGGAGACCCCAAACGCTTCGAGAATACCTACTTTGGAAACTGGCCAGGGATTTATTTTGCAGGAGACGGTGCCAAGTGGGATAAAGACGGATACTTCTGGATTCTCGGTCGAGTCGATGATGTTATTAACGTCTCTGGGCATCGGATCGGTACGATGGAAGTTGAGAGTGCCCTAGTGGACCACCCCTTCGTCGCAGAAGCAGCCTGTATCGGCAAGCATCACGAAGTCAAAGGGCAAGCCCTCGCCGCTTTTGTCACGCTAAAAGAAGGTAGGGAGACCTACCCCGAACTCATTGATGAACTCAAAAGACATGTGGCTAAGAAGATTGGGGCTTTAGCCCGCCCAGATGACATCTTCTTCACCGCAGAGCTTCCTAAGACCCGAAGCGGAAAAATCATCCGCCGTCTGTTAAGGGATATCGCCGAAGGGCGTGCTATAGGGGATACCACGACGTTAGCAGATGCTTCGGTCGTCAATATGCTTAAAGCGAACTACCAGGATTAGCATTGAGTCAGCGAGCTAGTTAGAGATGTGTTCCTATAATTAACTGAGGCCAGGATTCCCTGGCCTCATAATTCACTATTCCCTTTTTAGCCTCGTTAACATCAGTGCGATTGTCCCATCAGATAGTAAGAGAGTGTAAAAATTAGAGCGGATTGATTGTGAAGGATAACCTAATCTGTAAGGATGAAAGGAGAGCTTTACATGAATAGAACGTTGCGAGGGTGGACTGTTACCCTAGCAGGTACTGGAATCAATCTTGCACTAGGAGTTCTCTATACTTGGAGTGTATTTGCTGCTGCGTTGACCGAGCAGCTTCACTGGTCCAAAACGGCTGCTTCTTTGCCCTATACAGTTGCTTGTGCTGTATTTGCCCTAATGATGGTCCCTGGTGGTCGCCTTCAAGACCGCTATGGACCACGCTGGGTTGCAACAGTGGGTGGCCTGTTCGCTGGAGGGGGGCTCATCCTAAGTAGCTTTACCCACTCCCTCTTATTACTGACCCTAACCTTTGGCCTAGTCGCAGGCATTGGTATTGGCCTTGGATATTCGGCTGCCACCCCAGCAGCCATAAAGTGGTTCCCACCTCAAAAGAAGGGACTCATCTCCGGCATGGTCGTGGCTGGATTTGGGCTCGCCTCTCTTTACATTGCTCCCACCACAAATCAGTTAATCAAAAATTTTAGCATAGAGGGTGCCTTCCGTATCGAGGGCCTATTTTTCCTCCTTGTCATCGTTGGACTCTCCCAAGTTCTCACTGTTCCTACTACGCCTTCATCTTCTTCAGTACCTTCTGCACCTTCAAGCCTTCGTGAAGGTGCCCACCCTCAAAGTGAACGTCGCCCTATATCTACCTCTTCTCCTATCGCATCCTCTTCGATATCCTCTACCTCCCTACCCCTTCACGAAGTTAAGATTGAGTTTACTTGGCAAGAGATGCTCAAAGATTCTCGCTTCTACCTGCTTTGGATTATGTTTGGTTCCGGGGCAACAGCCGGTCTTATGATTATTGGGCAACTATCCACAATCACCAAGGTGCAGACTGGGGTTTCTTGGGGATATGCCATGGTAGCCTTACTCGCAATTTTTAATGCAGGTGGCAGAATCTTAGCGGGTTGGCTTTCAGATCGAATCGGAAGAAGCTGGACGATGCGAATTTTCTTCACCTTACAAGCTCTGAATATGATTGCCTTTAACTTCTATGACACCCCGGCCCTCATTGCCTGCGGTGCCTCACTCGCTGGACTCAGCTATGGTTCACTCCTTTCCCTTTTCCCCTCAGCGACCTATGACTTCTTTGGCACAAAAAACGGTGGAGTTAATTACGGTCTCGTCTTCACGGCTTGGGGAGTAGGAGGAGTACTCGGACCACTGATGGCAGGTGCGGTCGTGGACCTCACCAAAAACTACTTCATCGCCTACCTCATTGCTGCTTCACTTTGCCTAGTTGCTACTCTCCTCACCTTCCTCTTGAAAGCGAAACCCATTGAAACAGCATCTGGTGAGCGAATACTCGTCCAAGAAGCATGTGAATAATTTTTGGTAGTCTAAGGAGTCACTCCACTATATTTTGGGTGACTCCTTTTTCAATAACTTTCAGACGAAGAATTGACTTATTGTCATTCGCAGAAACCCTAGGATAAGCTCACTCCAAATCTAAAGGGCAGGTAGATAACATTGCCTCGTTTCTCATACATAAAATGTGTTGAATTCTTTGATAAAATTGAATCTATGGCTCCTGTAGGTTCTTTAGTTACTGTGGTTGAAAGAGGTGATATGTGTGCTGTTGTTTCTGGAAATTCCTTCAGAAGCATTGCAACTTTCGTAAGCTCTACCGTTATATCCACCCGTAATTGGTGCCCGATAAAATAACGTTCTAAGCTAGCCCGACTCATGTGCGCTAACCTTTGTGAAACGTTTTTTTCTGTCAACTCTAGCAATTCCCCACTGAATTCCTGATAGGCTGGATATAATCGCAAAAATTCAGAGAGAACTTCCTTTGTTTTCTGCCTTAAGCTTGTATAGGGCATCATCGATTTTCACCTCTCTTTTATAGAGTCATAACTCCAAGTGTATACCTCTAGTTCTATTATCAAATTTTCCCAGTTTCTTTTCGTCAATCCAAAGGATACCTTTTAGGTTACCCATTGGGTGCATATCGTAATATCTCTATGGATAACTATGTCCCTCTTTAGAAGTATATGAATAATACTTTTGTCTACTTGAAGTTTATAAATTAAAAAACGCCCATAGTGGAGCGAACAAAAAAGAAGAGCATCTAATGCCCAGAATGAACGCGCATTTAATGCTCTTTTACTCATAATCTTAGGAGTTAGTTATTCATCATGTTCCATAGCTGCTTTAAGCTCTTGTACTACTGTAGTCAAATGATCCAGTTTTTTCTCGAATTTAACCAAGAGATAAGTCGAGACGGCTATTGGGAAGCCAAAGTTACCCAGCAATGTAAACCAAAGACCGTTTTCATCACCTGGCATAGAAACTCCCTCCCATCTATTTATAAAAAGACGGACTCCATTACTCTTATCACCTCCCCACCCATCATTTTTCCGTTGAGTAACCGCCCCTAGATAAGATCAACTAGACTTCAGACAAGAATTAAAAGCTCCACTAGAAGTTAGTTTTCTTTACCTTGGAAGAAGCCGCTGCCCTTATGGAGACAAAAAAACTGCCTTATAAGGGCAGAAAGGGAATTTTTACGTAACTGTAGCCAGGCTATCATAGTGCATCTACGCACCTTAGACCCTAACGGCTTTGCGTCCCCAACTTTCGGTGAGTTTGCCCTTTTTACACCATATACAATTAAAATCTCTAGTAGGTTTAAAAAACTAAGGTTTGAATTTAGGCGTATACAATAATGTCCATGAGAGGCTGGAACTCGAAACCCACTGCAGCTAAAGTGAACGCGATAACTAGTCCCACGATGATAAACTTCTTCATTGATATCCCCCCTTTGATACCATAATAAACCAAATCCAGAACACCTTTGTGATGAGAATCCTGTCGCAATTGGCGGTCGTTTCCTCCATCTGCTTTTTTCTCCCCTATTCAGCAGAAATCTTGAGAAAAACTTCTTTCTGCTCTTATTTTTGTCAATTATTCTTAGTCCTAAATTAACGTACGAAGCCGATTTTAGCAGGGGATTACTAGGCAGATGGCAAATTAAACCATAAGTGTATTGATTGTCACTTGAGGGGGCGGGAACATGGATCAACGTTTTGACCAACTTCTCCAGAGTCAAGAGCTTAGCTTGTCCGAACTTGCTCGATGCTCTCAGATTACGCCAGGATATTTATCCAAAATTTTTAATGGCAAAATCTCTAACGTGAGTCTAGGTATTTTAGCTAGAATTTCTAAACAACTTGGTCTTCCCGTGGAGGATCTCGTTAGAATGATAAAAGAGGAAAACTTTTTACCCAAGGCTTTAAATCCTATAACAAGTACCGGAACACAGCCTCAATCCTTTGAAGAAGCTGTTCAGAGTGCGCTTGATGCTCTCGAATCCGATGACAATGAAGGGTTCTACTCTTGGTCTGAAAGAATTAGATATATACCTTCTCCCTTACAGAAAAACTATGAGAAATGGTTTGAGGGGCTTCAGTTAGCCTATGAAAACCTCTATGATTCTGCACTTGAAAAGTTTCTATCTGCCCAAGGATTTAAAGCTCGCTCCGCTCTAGAAAGGCGCTTCAAGGCAAAAATCATCTCTGGAATTGCGAGCCTTTACCTTGGCCAAGGGAATTATAAGAAGGCCCTTTCCATGTTTCGAAAAAGTCTCATGACTTGGGAGGAAGGGGTCCACTCAGGGACAGTCTACCTTAATATGGGGACCCTCAATCGAAGAAATGGTGCATACAACTCTGCTGAACTTTGTTATCGTTCAGCCCTTTTGACCCCAGTCCCCTATATCCAGCTTCTGGGCTATGCTGCGTTAGGACAACTCTATATGGATCAGAAAAGACTTCCTGAGGCACGCGCAGCACTATTGCAAGGTTATTGCTTGGCCAAGAATTTACCTGGAGATCGAGGGAAAGGAGAACTTTTCTGCAACCTGGGAAAGTACTATAAGGAAATCTGGCGCATAGAAAAGGCAACCGGACTCTTAAAACGTGGTCTCATCTATACCACAACACCCACTTCTAAGAGAACACGACAGTATTTATTAACTGAACTTATCGACGCTTACTTTACGTCTAAAGGGTCTGAGGCCGAGCCCTTAATAAAAGCTTTACTAGAGGAAAACTTCACAGAAGGCGATATTCTTCTAGCAGGGATATCACTCATTACCATTGCCAAGGAAAAAATCAAAACTAACCAAGTATCAGAAGCGATAACGCTTTTACATCAATGTTATCGTATGCTCTCTCAAGTATCTCCTTCGGAGGAACTAATCTCTTGCTGTCATTTATTAGTCAAGTGCTTTCAGCTTCAGAGAGAGCCCTTTCAGAGTGAGTTCTTCTTGAAAGAATGCAAAAGGCTAAGAAAGCTTTTGGGATGATGTCCAAGAAAAGATGAGCCCGCCTAATTTATGACTGTAATTCTCCCTGAACGATTAAGCGCAGATACGGTTTACTGCTGTAATCACACGTTACCAGTGTAATCATCTTTTTTTGTCCGTCGTTTTTAAGAACTTGTATATCTTCAGGTGGAACAATTATGCTATTGGTCACAAGATATGTATAACTATTCCCTTGAATCTCTACAACCAAACGATCCCCTTTATCCAACTCATTCAACCTATTAAACTGCAGGCCGTACGTCCTACTGCGATGACCAGCAATACCATAATTACCTATTTCTCCAGGTTTTCCAGTATTCGCGATAGAAGCAACGGCCAAATTTAAGTTTCGTTCAGAAACCCCGGTTAAAATTGGCACTTTTAAATTAATCTTATCGATAGCGAGAATGCCCTCCATCTCTTGGGTCAAGTCAGGCTGAGGGATAGCTGGGTTCTCTTTAATTTTATTTTCCTGTTCATTCTTCAATTCAGGTTGGGTTATTATACTATTGGTATCGCTTTTGTTATCGTTATTTTCATCATCCAGAGAGAGTTTTCTAAGTTCTTCCAGATTCTTTTGCCACTCTGCCACTATTTTCTGCTGCTGATATTCATAGTAGTAGTCCCTTAATGTAGGATATACAATTAGGACCAATCCAACGACTACAAACAGTATCGACACTATCTTTTTCTTCATAAGGGCCTCCTTCTACAGGAAAAAGGCCGGGTACGCCCGGCTATTCCTATAGCTTCTTAAACCCAAGGAGTAATCCTGAAAGCACCGCCATTGAACCGACTAAATAATAGGGTAATCGACTTGGTATACCCGTATTTGGCATCTGTGGATTCTCTGTTTCTATTGGATCAAGCACATCTTCTTCATCTGGCACAATCACTTCTTCTGGTTCTTCCGAAGGAGGGGAGTCATTATTTTCGTTACCTCCGTTACTTCCATCATTTCCGTTATCTCCATCATCCCCGTCGTCCCCGTCATCTCCCGACCCACCAGAAGCTACGATAGTGAATTGAAATGAAGTACCCAAGTTCTGATAGGAATTATCTACATCTGCTGGTAACTCCAAAGTGAAGTCAAGAGTCTTACTAGCCCTAGGTCCAATCGTCCCCAGAGA
Source organism: Desulfitobacterium elongatum (assembly GCF_055378975.1). Lineage (NCBI taxonomy): Bacteria > Bacillati > Bacillota > Clostridia > Eubacteriales > Desulfitobacteriaceae > Desulfitobacterium > Desulfitobacterium elongatum. The sequence goes on from NZ_AP038772.1 coordinate 4,500,123, forward strand.
TTGCTCAGTTAAACCTCCGAGACTCCCACTGTAAACTGCTACTCCTTTATCATCCAAAATATTTAATTTTAGGACATTGAAAAGACGAGGGTCCCCACTACTTAGCTTAGAAGTAATAGAACATTGGAAGTCTGAGCTACCCGTATTCTTTATCTTTAATGGCTGCTTAGATTCTGAAGGTGGTTGTCCGGGATACAAATTCGTTATATTGAAAAGATCTGTTTGATCAATCGTTATTCCCGAATCATTTGCCTTAAGTTCAACAGCATATGTTACACCTAAATAGGCATTGAAAACAAAATATAGGGTCAAAAGAAACAAGATTGAGCCAATCGTGATCTGCAAAAACTTTTTAGATCCTTGTGTAGTTTTCATTCTACTCACTCCCGTACTCTCCTGAGATTTTTTGCATCCTATTCCTTTCTATTATATTTTCAAAATACTCGGCTTAAATCCGCAAAAGGTATAATCTTCATGTACTATAAAGTCTATTGATTCTGGTACTAATAAATGCCATACGTTACTTCTTTTATGTGAACAAAAAAGCCAATCGCTCAAATACAACTGGCTGTTGTCAATATTCGTGCCGGGCAGCGAAATATGTTCCAGGCTTTCACCGACAATAACCCTGTTCCAATTATATAAAGCTCCTGCGATATTCGGATGGGGATACCCCAAACTTTTTCTTAAATACCGTAGCAAAATGACTCAGGCTCTTGAATCCAGAGGAATAACATACTTCTGTGATCGATAACTTCCGATACCTAAGCATTTCTTGTGCTCTTTCTAATTTTATGTCGAGTAGGAATACGAACGGAGTTTTCCCTGTTTGCACCTTGAACACCCGAATGAAGTGATAAGGGCTAAGGTTAGCTACCTTTGCCACCTCATCAAGAGTATAGTCTTCATTATACCTGTCTTGTAACATTTCTATGGACTTTTTCACACACCTATCAGTCAGGGAACACCTTTTCGAGAAGGAATTTTCTTCTACTTTGCCAGATTGACGAATTATACTTATTGCTATTTGCAAACTCAGGCACTTTAAAATCATTTCATAGCCCGCTTGCTTCGCCTGGCATTCACTCATAAATAGTTGAAGGAGACGCTCTATGCCTGCATTCAAATGCAGCGTGCTATTTCTAAGATTAATCTCCTCCTTGTTACCCATAGATTCACTAACCTGTTTCATAAAGGTACTTTCTATTGATAAGGCTAAAAAGCGTATTTGCGTCATGGGTTCCTTAGGTCCATGGGGTTGGTCTGAATTGATGGGAAGAATCTTCTTAGGTTCAAGTCGTATTTTCTTTTCTTCTACTCCCACATGCTCCATAAAAGAATACGGTATAAGGAACTCTAAATCAGAGTGAGAATGTGACCCTGGGTATAAGTCAAACTTCACCGAGGGCTTAGGGTCTAACATTAAGGTTGTATCACTCGCATAAACATCGAAAAAGTCGCTCATCTTTTCCACAGGAAAGGGATAGGGGCCATCCCCAAAGGTTCTCGCTAAGTCAACCATTATGATTCCCCCCCCTATGTTAGCTCCTTTTAAGATAAGTAAATGAATTTACTAGTTATTTTTTTATCTAGTAATTACTATTCAAAAGCTTAGAAGCAAATGACTTCCATGTCTTATTCTGTTTTTTAGGCATAAAAGCGCCAGGCTACATTCTTTGTAACCTGGCTTTCCATCATCTTGATTCAATTCTATCTCCTAGACATTGTGTTACAGTCCCTCTCGATATCATCTCATTCCTTAATGGTTACCTTTTTGAGGGCTTAGGCTCGGAGGGCAATGACCTTAGCATCTGGGGAATAGGCATGTTCTCCAGCCCATTGACCAGTTCATCTTTTACTGTAAAAGTAGGCTGACCATCCACGTAAGTTAGATCAAAGACGTACCAATATAATTCGTTATTTCCGGTTGAAGGTATATCAATGGTCTGAACAGGCTCACCTGACGCGCCTACGTAAACTTTGACCTTAGCTTGAGATTCATAAATCTCGGGATCTTCATCGTAATTATGAACATAGAACCTGTAGATTCCCTCCTCTGGGACTTTTATAGTCGTGGTCTCTGGGCCAACACCATCCGTATCGTCTACATCGAGTACAACATAAGTCTTCGTCTCATCACTATAATTATCATCACTATAGTAAACGTGGAATCTCTCTTCGCTGTTCACCATAGGACCAAATAAATGAGAGTCAAGATCTCCTACAACGTTATTCCACGTAAGGACGATTCTTACTTCTCCCTCTAACGCACGTTCGATAGCAACCACATCTACATCATCGTTATACCATTGAGAGGGTGCAACAGGCACATTATGAGTTATATAATCCCCTCCACCTACGACCATAGTGTAACTGCCATAGGGTAGTGTAACCGCATAGTACCCATCCTCATCTGTGTTGACCGTTAAGAAGGGATTTCCCTCTGTATTGGACCCTTCATAAATGCTTAAGGGCATATTAGGGACACCGTCCCCGGATAGGTCTGTAATTCTCCCCCCATATCCATATAGATTAAAGGATCCCCTCAGGATTGGAAAGACCTTATCTGATCCTTCGGCTGGCTCAACCACGACGTTAATCATCCCATACCAGTCTTCTGGGTTTAAGGCGGTGAAGGTAAATTGATGTTCGGCAGGGTTATAATGAAGGTTCTCAAGAGTGATTTCAGCTTCGCCACTCCAGGCCCTTACGGAAAAATCACTTTCACCAACTCCTATGAAAGGACGAGAAAGCGTAATGGAGTTTGCCGCAAGGGTGAGTTCAAGTGGAGCTGGAACGAACCAATCTAAGACTCTATCCGGAATGTTTACTTCCGCGCCCTCAGGTCCCACTTGATTATACATATGGAGTTCGACTTGTTTGATATCATTTGTGAGTTTAACACTCTTCTCCGTTCCAGACTCATTAGCATAATTCTCCACCCGGAAACTTCCTTCATTCCAAGCCGGATAGTCAGCCTGGTAGCGATTACTATAGGGCTCAGTTTCAGTAAAGGTTACATAATCTGCGTCACCGTTCATGTAAGCTATTTCTTCTCCTGCACCTCTATCCTTCTTCACTCTTAAACTAAATACTTTAAATTGTTTCAAGCCCTGCTCATTTTCTTGAGAAAACTCAACTCGGAAGGGACCTCCCCAGAAGTTATAATAATAGTTGGTTCTATCAACGGATTTGTCCTTTAGCCAAATCTTTGTTGCATCATACGTATTCAGAGTAAGAATAACCTTCTGGTCATACCCCAAGACTGTTCCCTCTACTGTGTAAACGCCAGGAATCTCAAGATCGATAGCGTCCAGATTACTCCAAGTTACAGCGACCTCTTTCGTTGATCCATCACTCATCGTAGCATTAACAGTTTGAGGGAAGGTGTATTGGGTTCCATCGATTGTGACCGTATGATTGATCGGATCAATAGCTCTAATAGTTATGCGAGGGGTGGAACTACCACCTGATCCTCCACCCGACCCACTACTTGGAGCATAATAGTTGATTCTACCCGATAGTATCACAGTTCTAGAAGCGTCTACATTATCTAGATAGACATACCCATTTTCACCAGGATCAACAAATATTGTCCCCATGACATTGACATTGCTTAAAATTGTTGCATTGCCTTTAAGATATATACTGGAATTTACTTCGGCATTTTTAAGTTTAATATTTCTCCCTTTGAGAATGAGATAATGGGGGAACATCGCTAGCTTACTCGCATCGTTTGAACCTAGAATGCTCCCATCCGTGGTGTACTCCTGACCTACAAAGATTTGATTCAATACGTCATTTGGTAAGAAGGCCTCTCCACCGAGAGTAACAGCGTAAGGCGGTAGGTTCAGATAGGCAAACCCCTTCGTCTGTTCCGATAGCTTTGCCGCTGTCAAAAGGACAGGGGAGAAGGTCAAAGAGGCTAAAGGAGATCCAACCAGTGCATCAACGAGGTGCTTATCTTCTCCATTGGCTAAGAAATACTTCTGATACTTGAGCTCACTTGCGAAATGCTTAAGTATTTCCAGGTTGGTTGCGTAGCGATCATCCCCTCCAATTCGTTTCACATTGGGGAGATCAGTTTCAACCTTCGGGCCAATCGCACTCAGTCCACCCAAAATGTAAGTTTGTGATATAGCTTTTAACTCTATGAAGTCTGTCAGGTAACTGCTTACAACTAAAGGAAGAGCATCTCCTTCAGAAAGCAGGATTGGCATTCCCTTAAATGCTGCAATGGCTGCAACTGAGAGTGCATCCGCATTGGTTAATCCTGTAGTTATTACAACCTGTTTAACGTCTCCCAACCGTTTGGCGATATTAACAGCCGTGGAGTAACGATCTGCTCCACCAAGAATTATAACCTCCATCCCTAACTCTTTTAAGCGGTCAATCACCTTTGCAGTAATCACTTGTGCACCACTGATAACGAATACTTTACTAACTTCTAGTCTTTTCAATTCATTTTCTGTCAATGGATTAAGCTGGTTTCCTTCCGTTAAAAGGATAGGGGCCTTTTTTGCGTAGGCTAAGGGCGCAGCCGTTAGTGCATCCACTAAATTCTCATCATTTCCTGAAGCAAGGATTGCGAATTCTGAGTGCTCCTTCCAACCCTCCTGACTAATCTTCACAGCAGTCTCATACCGGTCCTGTCCGTAAATTCGCTGAATGGTCTCAAGCAGCGGCACCGTAGTGTTCGTATCTGCAAATGCAGCCACAGGATAGAGTATGGTTGATAACAGGAAGCATAAAACGATAAGACTTGCAAGTACTTTACTCCTTGGTTTCTTCATCCGATTCCCTCCTAATATTTCTTCACCTCCGTAACAAAAACATTGGGGTCATTCTCACCCCCCATTCGCCTTATCTAGGCTAGTCTTATAATTGGCTCTAACAACTTAGATACCCCAAGGGAAAGCTTACTATAGCCTGCTTTTCCTAAGCTTTCGTTCTATTGCTTAGTTCTTTCATCTTATTGCGGTTTTAGTTTTTACTTACCCATTAATGAACGAAAGAACCGATCACCTGTGTGATCGATTCTTTCGTTCAACTTTATCTTACAATTGCTCACTGGATATCAAATATTCCCCCATGTCATAACTTTGGGATCTATACATTTATTGTTCTCTAATTGAAAAGCAGGTGTAGGTATATTCCCCTCATTCGTCAATTCTGGCGTCTTATTTATGTCAACGTCTTCTCCAGAGCATACAGAATTATCATTGAGTCTATTCTGATCCACTGAGATCTTAACCTTTTCCTTTAACGAATTTCCATACCCTATAGTCTCTCGTAAATCAAAAACATAATATCTATTCGCATCAATCACCCAGAACCTCAAATTCTCTTTGTAGTTGCAACTATACTTATAGATAATGGGTCTCCCCAGTTCATCACTTATCCTGACCAAATCCTCTATCGAGCGAACTTTACTCTGTTGCTCACTCGTAGCATCAAATTCTGATTCTAAAGCAACTAAGCGGGTTCCGTGCTTCTTAAAGATTTTCTTAAATTCTTTGAGAAAGGGATCTATCTCCACTTTTTGAGTTCCAAAGATTAGGCCTAAGAGAGCCACAAGCAATATCCCTATCCCTACCCCATATCCTGTAAGGAGATTCTTATTTAGGGGCCTTTGCACTGTCTTGACCTCTTCAAGGGCTTCAGGTTTGCTTTCACCTTGTTTCTTGGTTATCTTAAAATAGCTTATAGCGAGCGGAGCCTCAAGCGACGTGGTAGACTTTTTTTCTATTACCCCTTTATCCGTCTTGGCATTCAATTCAACATTCATATTGGTCGTTACTTTGGCCTGCTGCGAAGTGATTTTTGTTTCTGCTTTGATTTTCTCAGCGAAAGCATTGTAGTCGCTAACCCTCAGTGGAATCTTCTGTGTAATGGAGTACTTCTTGTCTTTAGCTTCAAAACTGGTCTTCGCTACAAGGGGAAACTGCTTCTTCCAAAGGGGTGTAAGCTTATCTCCCTCACCGGTATAGCCTTCAACCACTGCCACTATCTCATAGCTACCTTTAATCTCGGCCTCGCGTTCCCCATTAAACTCATACGTATAGGTGGCATCAACATAATCGACCAAGTTCGCTAAGTAGACTTGACCCTCTCCTAAACTTTTCGCGTCATACAATGAATTAGGCTTAAGGGAAACCTGGTAATTTACTTTGTCTTTACTCTCATAGCTATAAATGGCAACCTTCTTTTCATCAACACCAGGGTTCTTAAACTTAATAAAGGAGAGTGTTGAAAATACGCCTATTAGAATAATACAAATTAGTATAATAGCTAACCTCTGATCTTTTCTCAATTTAATCTTTTTCATCTACAACACTCCCAGAAAGCTAATAACCTTATAGTTCTATAAATGTAATTATATTCCTTCATAAGTTACTAATTTTTTAGCCTTTTAAAAAACGAATATTTCAAAAATCGCTATTGTTTTTAGGATGAAGCTTGGTTCATCTTTAAAAAGAATTATGCACTTCGCTACTAGAGACTGAGGTACTCATTTAAATATTTTTAAAATTTGGTTCTGAAGGGCAGACTCTTGGATAACTGCAAAAGATCCGTGCTACCACAAAGGCAGTCGGATCTCTTTCCTCAATTTTTGTCAAATCCCGAGAAGGTACGACTTAATGTTCAATTTCTCTTTGAAACACCTATAAATTATTTTTGATCTCCGTAGGCTTTAGATTGTACTTCTAAAGCTACACCACCAGGTCCAGCATTAAATTGTTGGAATACAGCAGTCGGACTAAACGTATAAGTAGCATTTTCATCGATAGTATCGGATGCAGTGAAGTTGAATGAGATTGTTGCATAACCGCCTACTGGTAGTTCTACATCTTTCAGATGAGCAGGCTCCCAAGGATTTGCATATGTTGTATCGTTGTCAAATTCTAAAGGCTTATTATCTTTATCGAAGAATCTAGCGGTTGCTCCAATTTGATTAAAGTTATCTCCATTCGGGCCCCAGTTATCAGATCTAGTATCTGTAATAGCTTTCATTTCAATAGGAATAGTGCTATTATTTTTTATTTTTAAACTAACATCAACATGCGCACCTGGATAAAGATTACTGAAATTAACCTTTGCTACATCCCAATTGTTTTGATCTGCCGAAGCACCTGTATCGTTCCAATTACGCTCGTAATTAACTTCACCGCGAGTATAATCAGCTAGCTTGAGTTCAACAGCTTCGCCTCGATCTTCGAATGCGACATCTAATTGTCCTGTTTGCACTGTGTTAACGATATCAACTTTATCTGTCCATGCTGCATATCCAGCACCCATTGCCATTATAGCTACAGCCAAAGATAATACTAAAATTCTTGGTTTTTTCATTATTGTTCCTCCTCTAAAAATACTAATTTCAGATGAAAAAACTCTCAGCCGGCTTGAAAGTTTTAATCTGTACTATGGTTGATTATACCCCTATGTCGTTTTTTCAAAATCACTCTATAGGGTATTTCTTTACTCTATATCTTGTCATCTTGTGTGGTCAAAAGTAATATAGTGGCTACTACTTTGGTGGCATCAAATATTTGGAGGATATAATAAAAGAGCGGGGCTTCCCCGCTCACACTTGCTACTTAAAAAACTACCTTATCCATAGGCACATCTTTCTTACTCTTGATTAGCAATGTCAACCAACCAATCTTTGGTATAACCTTGACTACTTGGCCCTTGATCTGTTCAGGTTTTACCAGTTCTATATCCTCAGTTGAATTATTGTCCCCTTTTGTTCGATATCTCACTATGTTATCCTGTTCAATTATATCAATGATTCTATGGGAAATGAGTATATTTTCTCTTTTGAATTGAATGATATCCCCAATTTTATGATCTACCTTATTTTGTGTATTCATCTTAGTCTTCTCGATCAAGATGACATCACCGGGCCTAATCATCGGTTCCATACTCCCCGTTGCTATCACTGAAGGATATATTGGAAATACTCCTACAGAAAACCATATTAAAGATATAGAGAGTAGACTGATAATAACCCAGCTAAGTGGGCTATCTTCCTCTCTATCCTTGTTTTTTAATAACTTAGCCTCTTTAACGTACATACTTTGAAAGAATGTTAGAGAAAAAATTGGAACTAATATTCCTACTAACGCCATTGTAATCCATCTTAGATTAGGTAATAATGGGGAGCACCAATGAAACCCGTCTATTATCCCAAAGTAAATGATTGCTGGCAGAGGCCCTCCAAGATAGGAAAGGTAAGTTGCCAAAAGATTCTTTGCAAATTCTGGTGCGAACGAATTTGCTGCAAATATTACGACTCCCTCAAAAGCATTAAGTTTTAAAAATTGACTCCATGTAATAGATAAAATGGCTACAAAGAAGGAAATTAGGGAAAATATAAGATAGTTCTCCTCTTTCGTTACGGTGTTAATTATATAACTTCTCGCGAATTCCCTGCCAACAATCGAGGTACCAATTAATAATGCATTGGAAAGTAATCCAGTGAATGAATGGCTGAAAGGGCTTTTACCCAGTCCATCAATAAATATTCCCGCTAACACCGACGCGACTATATAAATAACAGCAAAAACTAATGCCCATCCACTCAAAAAACCATGCATCCTTAGTTTTCCTTTTGGCCTCACCGCGGGGAAGTTCAAAACAATGAGAGTTATACCTATCCATTCAGCCGGTTTAATTACATAATTAAACAGCTGACTTCCGAATCTTGATTGAATATAGGGGTTGTCCAGAACATAAATAGTAATTACCAAAGCCACCAACATGTAGCATCTAAGTTTGGACGTTTTTGGTGGTAGATTCCACTCTTTAAGCATCCCATCTGCCCCACTTTATTTTGAAATTCTAACTATTTTCAATAGAAGCGTTTTGAATGAACTTACCCCAAGTCGACTCTAGTATAGAATTAAATATGTGTTCCCCAAAATTGTTTAAAAAAGCAATTATACAAAGAAATAGATAAAAGGAATTAGCCCTACTAGGAGGGCATACCTGATTTTCGATAAGCTTGTTGGTTTTATCACTTTTGATCTCCTACATTATTCTGTGGCGGCCTACTATCTTCTTTAGATTCCGTAAGATTACTATTATCCTTATTCATATTCGATTCATTATCTTGATTTAGGGAGATTGTACTTCAGTTATTTCCTCAATTCCCTTCGCCGGCTCGGTAAGCACAATCGATTCCGGTTGTTTTAGTTGCTCTAGTTGCTCTAGTTCCCTAGGCTCTATCTTATCGTTATTTTTGACTTGCTCGTTCAGTTGATCTGGTTCCTGAGCATTCTTGTCTATTATTGCTGTAGCATCGGAAGGCTGCTTTTTATTTTGGGTATCCGTCGAGTTAGCATTTCCTTCTACACTGTTAGCATTCGGAACGATGTTGTTAACTGCGGGTATAGTCTTTTTTGAATCCGGAATTACCGTAACATCACCTTTTATTGTTAGTTCCTTCTGCCAAAACCCGTACCCTCCTGAGAGAAATACGCTAGCCGTGACTAAACTGATCATAACTATCATTACTTTAATCTTCATTCTCATCCCCCCTATATGAGGACTTATCTCCGGTCCATTGTTCAAAGGGCAAATTGATCTCAAATGTGTATTTCTCCTCCTCAGAGTTATCTTGCTCTTTTTTCTCCGATAGACCATTCGAATTCGGTTGATTGGGAGCTTGAATTTGAATTTTGGGATTACCGTTACTATTATCAGAATAGATTTTATCCTGTGGGGCGAGGATCCCAGACTGCTGATCAACCTGAACTTTTAGGCCATCCTGCATTCTAAGCCCCTCAAGCTGACTCTTTTTATTTTCATTCCCCAAACTTACGTTTTTCATATATTTAATGGGTAGTGTTCCATCGTTTACTAAACTATAATGAATGAACGCATTGTAACCTTCTTCTAGCGTTCCTGTTATAAACATAGTTTGGCGGTTTTCGTCAAAGGAGACTTCTAGCTTACTTATTGCGCTGAGGTCATCATTGGGATTTTTGTCCTCCTTGTCATCCCAGCTCTGCCAGTTCCCTTTTTCACTCCCATCTCGCACGATGTTAATTTTGTAATTTTCACCGTGGAAAGCAGGGTTAATACGACCTGTTGTCATTGTCGTCGTAATCTGCAACTGATCCGCCCAGTACGCATAGCTCACTCCAATGGAATTTAATACAATAATAGATGAAATAATGATGAGATGCTTTCCGCTTAGAAGTTTCTTTCTATTTTTAATCATTTATATTTACCCCTTTCGCATGGGACAAACCTCAACCTAAAGTCTCTTTACTTGTATATTTATGAACCTAGCAAACTAGAACGACCTTATTAATTTCTTGAAATTATTAGGCAGTTACCCTTTTTTCCCGTGCATACAACGCCGCCTGTGTCCGATCAGCCAGCTCTAACTTTGCAAGCACTTGACTCACATGCTTTTTCACCGTGTATTCCGTGATATATAGCTTTTTAGCAATATCCTTATTATTTAACCCTTCTCCTAAAGCTCTAAGAACTTCTAATTCGCGAGGCGTCAACTGTTCCACGTGTTCATCTCTTTCATCCTTACTCATCATGCAGTCAATCATACCGGGGTCATAGTATTTTCTCCCCCGATAAACCAAACGAATCGCGGAAACGAGTTCTTCTGGAAAAGCTTCTTTCAGTACGTAACCATCGACACCAAGCTCTCGAGCTCTTCTGAAATCCTCTTTATCGACAGAAGAAGTTAGGATGATGTATTTACAGGCAGGGGTCTTTTCCTTACAGGTCTTGATGATTTCTAGTCCGGAGGTCTCCGCTAATCTGAGGTCTACTAGGGCCACGTCTGGATTTACCTGTGTGACAAGACTGATAGCTTCGTCTCCAGTTGAAGCCTCTCCAATTAAGTTCATATCTCCTTCGACTGTAATCACGGCGGTTAATCCTTGCCTAACGAGTGGATGATCATCAACAATTACTATATTCATGCTGCACCTCCTTCTTGCTTCAATACTTGTTCTGTCCTATAACCTAAGGGGAATTTGAGTTGAAGTGTTGTTCCAACTCCCTCACGGCTTACCAATTCAAATAAACCATTAAACGTTTGGGTGAGTATTTGCATATTATTAAGACCTAGCCCTCTGCCTTCTTTATTCTGGAGTGTCATAGCGGTGTCAAAACCCTTCCCGTTGTCCGTAACCATAAGCTCTAAGGTCGCTGCATGAATCCAGACTTTCACCTCAAGCTCTCTGCACTTTCCATGTCTTACTGCATTACCGGTTGCCTCTCGGACGACCCGATAGAGTGCTTGCTTCAGCGAAGAGGGGATTCGTTCTTCGTCTCCATCAAAGTCGAAGCTAACCTCAACGTTATTCAGACTCGCGAAATCTCTTAAATAAGTTTCTATATTATCTTTAAACACCTTTTCCCCGCGTTTACTCGTACTCAACTGGTAGATCGATGATCTCAGCTCTTTGCTGGTGTCCTTTGTAGACTGCTCAATCAGTGCTAGCTGCTGACTTATCGTTTCTGCATCTAATCGATGCCAGTTTGCATTTAACGCATGAATACCACAGAGAATGCTGAATAACCGTTGAGAAACACTATCGTGGATTTCATTACCGATTCGATTTTGCTCTTCAAGTATAATGAGCTTGGAAGATAGACTTTCGAGGTGATGTCTTTCAAGAATGACCGCTACTAAATCACCTAGGAAACCGAGAAGCTCAGTACTTCTTTCACACATACTCTCTTTTCGCTCTACTTCTTGCTGCCCTGCTGACAACTCCATGCCAACATATCCATAGAGACGAGAAGAGGATTCAATAGGAGCAACAAGATATCGAACACCTTCAAGTTCAAAGGAACTTTGACCTTCACTCTTTTTTTCTACTGACGCATGACTGTCTAAGAAGTCCATTAGTTTGTTACTTCGAGTAGAGGATAGCCTATGAGTAATAATGCTGCTTGGATCATCCTTATGGGAAGTAAGCCATACAAAGGAAGCGTTGCACTCCATTATCTGCGAAGTAAAATTGACCATTTGGTCTAGAATGATATGGGTATCTTCTCTTGATGAGAAAGTCTCAATGATGTGGTACAGGGACATTACATATCCCATCGAACGATTGACGCGTGAATTAGCTTCATGAAGTTCGGCATTCATACTTACAAGCTCCCGCTTTTGTCGCTGTAGTTCTTCTGCTTGCCTATCGAGTTGTTTGACTAAACGTACCAGTAATCTCATTGCTACAGTGACAAGGACGTATACAAATATGATATAGGATTTGGCTTGGATAACTTCAGTGACAGTTAGTCCTTGGGTATTGAAGAGTTTTAAGCTAATCACTAACGAGGAGAGTAAATAAAAGGATAAATTAGCCCAACAGTATATTCCAGCTAGATAATTTGTCGCAATGAGAACAGGATTTAGTGCATACCAAATGAAGGGGCTTTCAAGTCCTCCTGTAGGGACTAAGAGTAAAGTTAATCCTAAGGTCTCAATAATGGCGGTCAGACGAATTGTCTTCAGGCTATTACTCTTTAGGTAGTAGTCCATAATGATACTGCTAAAAACAAATAAGGCAATTACAACAACTAATTTATACTTATAGCTATTATAGGGTGGCCCAGTGAGGTAGTAGATAGATGTAATAAACCAGGAGATATAACGGTAAGATACAATAACAGTTTGCTTAGCATCTAAATCCTTAGATGGTTTAAGATAGAGTAAGGCCAGCCTTATCCATTGACGTGGGCTCGTTGACATGAACACACTTCCCTGCATATAAAAAGACACACCTAATTAAAGGTGTGCCGGTTTCACCATTCGCTACCGCAACTTCTGGTGACCAAGGTATAAATAGGTTGCGGGTCATTGCTTCACACAGAATATTATTATGGATTTACCCCCAGAAAAATTACCTTTTTTTCGTATATCTTATAATCAACTATTCCCTTCACGTCAGAAGAATCCTTTAGTATAATTCCACTTTTTTCCTTCTCGATTTTACTGATTTCAGTAAAATATCATTCACAATAGACATAAACATTGAAATATATATTTGTTATTGCGATAATCTTTCAAGAAAATTGCTTAATATACTTTAAAATTACCGCTTCTTCATAATGTGTTTGTGTATGATGCACTCATTCAAATTTCCCTCCTGAATCTCCCTCCACTAATATCTATTTTCTGCAAGTTTATGTAAGTTATTTCCTTCTTTACTTCGTGACGTAAAAAAGCCAGGCTGCTCTAATGAGCAACCTGGCTTCAATGCTTTTTCAGCATCTACTACGAACGTGTAACGAATGTATTGAATTATACGAGTTCGATGAGCACCAATTCTGCAGCGTCTCCGCGGCGGAAGCCAACCTTCATGATTCGGGTATAGCCGCCTTGGCGATCAGCGTACTTAGGAGCGATCGTTTCAAACAATTTCGTAACCACATCTTCTTCCATGAGATATCCCATGGCCTGACGACGTGCTGCGAGATCGCCTTGCTTGCCAAGAGTAATCATCTTTTCAGCAATGGCGTTAAGTTCTTTCGCACGCGCTTCAGTGGTTTCAATGCGCTCGTGTTTTAACAGGGAGGTCGCGAGGTTACGTAGCATTGCACCACGATGACCCATGTTTCTTCCCAACTTACGATAAGCCAATGTTGTTCCCCTCCTTTTGCACCGAATTAGTCATCGGCTTTGCGGAACCCCAAGCCGAGCTCTTTCAACTTAAACTCCACTTCTTCCAAGGACTTGCGACCAAGGTTACGCACCTTAATCATGTCCTCTTCCGTCTTCTGGGTAAGTTCTTCTACAGAGTTGATTCCGGCCCGTTTCAGGCAATTGTAGGAGCGGACCGAAAGGTCAAGCTCTTCAATCGTCATCTCCAGGATTTTATCCTTAGCTTCTTCTTCCTTCTCCACCATAATCTCAACATTATTGAGTTTATCAGTGAGTCCCATGAAGAGGCGCAGATGCTCACTCAGGATTTTCGCAGCCAAACTGGTCGCTTCCTCGGGTGAAATACTTCCATTGGACCAGACCTCAAGCGAAAGCTTGTCATAGTCTGTTACCATACCCACACGGGTATCTTCCACGGTGTAGTTCACCTTATAGATTGGTGCAAAAATGGAATCGATAGGGATGATTCCGATAGCTTGATCAGCCTTCTTGTTTTTGTCAGCCGAAACATAGCCACGTCCTCTTTCAGCCGTCATCTCCATGAAGAGACGACCATCTTTGTCCAGAGTCGCAATTTTCATATCCGGGTTTAAGATCTCGATATCTGGATCGGTGATGATATCCCCGGCTTTAACGACTCCTTCGCCCTCGACTTCTAGACGGAGAACCTTGAGTTCATCCGTATACCCTTTTAACGCGAGATTTTTGAGGTTCAGAATAATGTCTGTGACATCTTCTAGAACTCCCGGAACGGTAGAGAACTCATGGAGTACCCCTTCGATCTTTACTGCTGTAACTGCAGTCCCCGGAAGGGAGGATAACAGAATTCTCCTTAGGGAATTTCCCAAAGTAATTCCGTATCCTCTCTCGAGAGGTTCAACGACAAACTTTGCGTAGGTGTTATCTTCCGTTCGTTCAACACATTCAATTCTGGGCTTCTCGATTTCTAACATCGGAATGCACCTTCTTTCTCGGGAACTTGATCAACAAACCATCCTAAGTTCAAGCTTAACGGGAGTATTTTTCCACGATGAGATGTTCTTGGATGGGCAATTGAATATCTTCTCGAGTAGGTAGTGCGATGATTGTTCCGGTGGCAGCAGTCGCATCCAAGCTCATCCATTTCGGTGGAGTCCGATCCAAGGAGGAAAGGATATCCTTCATGCGTGGGGAGGTTTTGCTTGCTTCTTTAACAGCGATGACTTCCCCTACACGAACGAGGAAGGAAGGGATATCAACGCGGCGTCCGTTCACTGTGAAGTGACCGTGACGAACGAGTTGACGAGCTTCCGGACGAGACGTTGCAAATCCAAGTTGGAATACAACGTTGTCAAGACGGCGCTCCAAAAGACGAAGAAGGTTTTCCCCTGTCATCCCTTTTTGACGAGCAGCTTCGTCGAAGTAAGAACGGAATTGTTTTTCAGCTACGCCATAGATACGGCGAGCTTTTTGTTTTTCACGCAGCTGGATGCCATACTCAGTAGGCTTCTTGCCACGGCTTTGGCCGTGTTGACCAGGTGCATAAGCACGACGGTCAATTGCGCATTTTCCTGTATAACAACGATCTCCTTTAAGGAAGAGCTTCATGCCCTCCCTGCGGCACAAACGACAAACAGGGCCTGTATACCTTGCCATGATGACACCTCCTTATACTCTTCTACGTTTCGGAGGCCGACAACCATTGTGTGGAATCGGCGTCACGTCTTTAATCATATTAACTTCTAAACCTGCAGCTTGGAGAGCACGGATAGCAGCCTCACGGCCTGAACCCGGTCCTTTTACATAGCACTCAACTTCTTTGAGGCCATGCTCCATTGCAACTTTAGCAGCAGTTTCGGCAGCCATTTGAGCTGCGAACGGAGTGCTTTTACGTGATCCTTTAAAGCCAAGTGAACCAGCACTCGACCAGGATAAAGCATTTCCGGTGGTATCGGTAATCGTTACCATCGTATTATTAAACGTTGACTTGATATGGGCTATGCCACTATCAATGTTCTTACGTTCGCGGCGTTTTGTGCGAACTACTTTACGCGCCATTCGGTTATCCCCCCTTAATTACTTCTTACGTTTAGCTCCAACGGTTTTGATCGGGCCCTTACGGGTACGAGCATTCGTCTTGGTACGCTGTCCACGAACAGGAAGCCCACGACGATGACGTAATCCACGATAACAGCCGATTTCCATCAGGCGCTTAATATTAAGGGATACTTCCCGACGTAGGTCACCTTCAACTTTAATCTCTTTATCAATAACTTCCCGGAGGCTACTTACTTCCTCTTCGGACAAGTCACGAACACGAGTGTCAGGGTTTACGCCGGTCTTAGCGAGAATCTTATGTGCTGTCGGAAGACCAATCCCATAGATATAGGTGAGGCCAATCTCAACACGTTTCTCACGCGGCAAATCAACTCCAGCGATACGTGCCATCTAAACTTTACACCCCCATAATGCTGTTTACTCTTCTAAACAACCCAATCATGAAACAGCAAACTTTTTATCGGCAAGTGGACAGCTCCCGCTACATTGGATCTAGATCTAGTCCCAATCAGCCGCGCAACGGAGAGTCTAATTCGTCTTATCCTTGCTTTTGTTTGTGTTTCGGGTTTTCACAAATCACCATGACTTTGCCATGGCGCTTAATGACCTTACACTTCTCACAAATTGTTTTCACAGAAGGCCTTACTTTCACTGTAATCCCCTCCCTTTGGTCCTTTACTTAAACCGATATACGATTCTTCCACGAGATAGGTCATAGGGAGAAAGCTCCACTGTGACCCGGTCTCCCGGAAGAATTCGGATAAAATTCATCCGGATTTTCCCAGAGACATGTGCTAAAACCTTGTGTCCATTGGAAAGTTCCACTAGAAACATGGCATTCGGCAATGGCTCTAAGACTTTTCCTTCTACTTCAATAACGTCTTCTTTTGACATGTTCAGCCCTCCTCCGGCACTCGTTTCGGGTTCATTAACTCCGAGTTAAAATCTCAGGGCCATTTTCTGTAATGGCTACTGTGTGTTCGAAATGGGCTGATGCTTTGCCGTCCTTCGTCACGACAGTCCAATGATCACTCAAGGTCTTTACTTCATACGTTCCCAAGTTGACCATTGGTTCGATAGCCAAAACCATCCCGATTTCGAGTCGTGGCCCTCGGCCTGGCTTACCGTAGTTTGGAATCTGCGGTTCTTCATGCATCGCCCGACCAATTCCATGTCCGACATAATCTCGAACAACGGATAAGCCATGGGCTTCGACATGGGACTGGATTGCATGAGAAACATCATAGAGGCGATTGCCTCTAATGGCTTGGGGAATCCCCTTCATTAAGGCTTCCTCGGTAACTCTCAGAAGCTTCTGATGTTCTTCAGAAATCTCTCCTACAGCTAGCGTAATCGCTGAATCTCCCACGTATCCGTCAAATGTCGCTCCACAGTCGATACTGATAATATCTCCAGATTGCAAAGTCCTTAAACCGGGAAAGCCATGGACTACTTCTTCATTCACAGAAGCACAGATTGCTGCTGGAAAACCGTTATACCCTTTGAAGGTCGGGATCGCTCCGCACTTTCGGATATACTCCTCTGCCAGGCGATCTAACTCCCCAGTCGTAATTCCCGGACGTACGGTTTCCCGCATCAGTTCGAGAGTATCGGCAACGATTTTCCCGGCATTTCTCATTCGCTTGATTTGAGCTGGATTTTTCAACTCAATCATGCGTTTTTCTCCAAGGCTTTAACGATGTCTTGCAATACCTTAGCGATTTCTTGGTCTCCGTTAATCTCACGAAGGAGTCCTTTTTCCCGATAGTACTCAATCAAAGGTTGAGTCTGATCGTTATAGACCTGCAATCGGTTTTTCGCGGTTTCCAAGGTATCATCACTTCTTTGGTAGAGTTCTCCGCCGCACTTATCACAGACATTCGCTGTCGTGGGTGGATTAAACACCATATGGTAGGTTGCTCCACATTGCCGGCAAATCCGACGTCCAGTCAAGCGCTCAAGAAGCTTCTCTTCATCGACTTCGATGTTAAGTACTCCATCCAATGTCATCTGGAGTTCGACTAATATCTTATCCAGAGCATCTGCTTGAGCAACTGTCCGTGGAAAGCCATCCAGTAAAAATCCTTTGCTACAATCAGGTTCGGCTAATCGCTCAGCAACGATCCCGATGGTTACCTCGTCAGGGACGAGTGAACCTGCATCCATAAACTCTTTTGCTTTAATCCCTAAGGCTGTCCCCGCTTTAATAGCAGCACGGAACATATCCCCGGTAGAAATATGAGGAATCTGATACCTCGTAATCAAATCGGAAGCTTGTGTTCCCTTTCCAGCCCCAGGTGGTCCCATAAGGATTGCTCTCAAAGGTTCCGCCTCCTTACTTCATAAACCCTTGGTAGTGCCGTTGCATAAGCATGGACTCCAATTGTTTCATGGTCTCAAGCGCAACACTCACGACGATCAGAAGTGAGGTCCCACCCAAAGTGATGTTCTTAATTCCAGTAAGCCCAATAATTAAGCTAGGAAGTACTGCAATTAAGGCAAGGAAGGTTCCACCCGCTAGGGTAAGACGACTCAAAATCTTCGAAAGGTAATCCGCAGTTGCGCGGCCTGGACGTAAACCAGGGATAAATCCACCATACTTCTTCAAGTTATCCGCGACATCAACAGGGTTGAAAGACACGGCTGTGTAGAAATAGGTGAAGAAGAGAATCAGCACCGCATATGCGATAAGATAAGGAATCGAAAACAGCGTGCCGTTCATCGTAAACCACTTGTTGATAAACTGTGCATATCCTGAGGTCTGTGGCATCCAGGTCGCAATCGTTCCAGGAAAAGCGAGGAGCGAGATTGCGAAGATAATGGGAATAACCCCAGCCTGGTTAACTTTGAGAGGAATATGCGAGGTTTGACCACCATAAACACGTCGGCCGACCACCCGTTTGGCGTACTGCACTTGTACTCTGCGTTGGCCTTCTTGGATGAAGACAACACCGGCTATAATCGCAGCTCCGATAATCAGTAGTCCAATCACTGCAAGTGCACTGGTCTCTCCAACTTTGAGGAGATTCCAGATATACTTAAAGCCATCCGGTACCCGTGCGACAATTCCTGCGAAAATGATCAGCGAAATCCCGTTACCAATTCCCTTCTCGGTAATCCGTTCACCTAACCACATAAGGAAGGCCGTTCCAGCAGTCAGGATAAGGGCTACGAGGAGGTAGATGGCCCATTCCATGCCTGGGCTTGGAATCATGAGCGCACCCCGAATTCCGAACGTCATACCTATACCTTGGACAAAGCCAAGAATGACGGTTCCATAACGGGTGTACTGAGTGATCTTCTTCCGACCATAGTTCCCTTCCTTGGCTAAACGCTCAAGATAAGGGATGACAATCGTCAGGAGTTGAAGAATGATGGAAGCGGTAATGTAAGGGGTAATACTCAGTGCAAAGACCGAGAACCTTCTAAAGGAACCCCCAGAGAAGGTATCTAAGAAATCAAAAAGGCTACCCGATCCCAACATCTGTGAAAGGACATCATGATTGATGAAGGGAATCGGAATATGCGAACCGATACGAAAGATTAAGAACATGATCAAGGTGAACCCGATTTTTTTCCTGAGTTCCGCAACCTTCCAGGCATTTTTCAGGGAATCGACGATCATCTTATTCCACCTCGACTTTTCCGCCGGCAGCAACAATCTTTTCTGCCGCAGCCGGGCTGACTTTGTCAACTTTGACGGTCAGAGCTTTGGTTAGTTCTCCTGTTCCTAAAATCTTAACGCCATCTTTTACAGCTTTGATGAGACCCATATCAAAGAGGCTCTCATAGCTAACTGTCGCGCCGTTTTCGAAACGCTCCAAGTCACGTACGTTAAGAACAACATACTCTTTCTTGAAGATATTAGTGAAACCGCGCTTAGGCATCCGGCGGGCCAGAGGTTGTTGGCCGCCTTCAAATCCTGGACGGACACCACCGCCAGAACGGGCTTTTTGACCCTTATGACCTTTACCAGCGGTTTTACCAGTTCCAGAACCGATACCACGGCCCAGACGCTTTGGAGCGTGGGTCGCACCTTTGGCAGGCTTCAGTTCATGCAATTTCATGCTCGTCAACACCTCCTTCTATTCTGCGACGTTTTCCACCGCAACCAAGTGCGCACATTTGCGAATCATCCCTTGGATACTGGGTGTCTGATCATGAATTACACTAGATCCCATCTTCCCTAAGCCTAGAGATTTAAGGACTCTATGTTGATTCTCAGAATACCCAATAGGGCTTTTTACTAGTGTTACTTTAATTTTCACTGCCAACCCTCCTAACCCAGAATTTCTTCTACGGATTTACCGCGGAGTTTGGCAACCTCTTCCGCCCGCTTCAGAGATCTTAAGCCAGCCATCGTAGCATTAACCATATTATGCGGATTTGCGGATCCTAAGGACTTCGTCAGGATGTCGTGAACGCCTGCCACTTCAAGCACGGCACGAACGGCACCACCGGCAATAACACCGGTACCTTTTGCAGCGGGTTTCAAGAGAACGGATCCTGCTCCGAACTGTCCGAGAATTGGATGAGGAATTGTCGTGCCGATAAGCGGTACAGAAACCATGTTTTTCTTCGCATCTTCGATTCCTTTGCGAATAGCTTCTGGTACCTCTCCAGCTTTACCGAGTCCAGCTCCTACATTACCGTGTCCGTCTCCGACAACGACGAGTGCACTGAAGCTGAAACGACGTCCCCCTTTGACAACTTTCGCCACGCGGGCAATATGAACGACTTTTTCAGTCAACTCTGACTTACTCGCTTCGATTTTCGCCAATGATTTTCCCTCCTTTACCGTGTCTTAGAAGTTCAGTCCAGCTTCACGTGCTGCTTCAGCAACAGCTGCAATTCGACCATGATAAAGATTTCCACCGCGGTCAAATACCACATCGGAAACACCTTTTTCTACGGCTCGTTTTGCAACAAGTTCTCCAACTTTTTTTGCCCCTTCAATATTACCACTAGCAACGCCAGCAGCCTTGAAGTCAGCATCGAGAGAAGAAGCAGCTGCTAGAGTTACTCCGAGCTCATCATTGATCACTTGAGCGTAAATATGATTTAGGCTCCGGAACACAGACAGACGCGGACGCTCCGCGGTGCCGAATACGTTCTTCCGGACACGCTTATGCTTTTTCAAACGGATTTCTTTACGGTCAATGCGCGTAATCAAGGAAACTCACTCCTTTCATTTGTGCAAGAGTTTTTGCCCTTGCTTAAGTCTTACTTCTTAGCGCCTTTTTTACCGCCCGTTTTACCCACCTTACGGCGAATAACTTCACCCTCGTACTTGATTCCTTTGCCTTTATACGGCTCTGGTGGACGTTCTTTACGAACGACAGCCGCGAATGCTCCGACGAGTTCCTTATCCATACCCTTGATGAGGATTTTATTCTGAGCAGGAACTTCAATTTCTAAGCCTTCGTAAGGAATCAATTCAACGGGATGAGATTTACCAACGGACAAAACGAGTTTGTTTCCTTGTTTTGCAGCACGGTATCCAACCCCAACCATATCCAAGCCTTTGCTGAACCCTTTTGTTACTCCCTCGATCATATTAGCGAGAAGAGTACGGGTTAAGCCATGCAAGGAGCGGCTAAGAGGCTCATCGTCAGGACGAGTCACGATGACTTGTTGATTTTCAATCGCAATGTTGACTCGGGAATGCATTTCCCGCGTTAGAGAACCTTTTGGCCCTTTAACGGTTACAACATTGCCCTCTATATTGACGTCGACGCCATTAGGGATACTAATGGGCTGCTTGCCAATTCTGGACATTCTCTGCACCTCCGTAGTGTATGATTACCAAATGTAGCAGAGCACTTCTCCGCCAAGCCCTTCTTGACGAGCCCGTTTATCGGTCATTACGCCTTTTGAGGTGGAGATAATCGCCACACCCAGGCCTCCAAGAACCTTCGGCACTTCATCTTTTTTAGCGTAAACACGAAGTCCCGGACGGCTGATACGCTTCAGACCGGTAATAACGCGCTCACGATTCGGGCCATACTTCAGATAACAACGAAGTACGCCTTGTTTGTTATCAGAAATGTATTCAACATCTTTAATGAAACCCTCTTCTTTAAGGATTTCGGCAACTGCTTTCTTGACATTTGAAGCAGGTACCTCAACTTTATCATGATAAACCATGCCTGCATTACGAATGCGGGTCAAGAAATCTGCAATTGGATCTGACATTGCCACTAGAGTCTTCCCCCTTCCTTACTCCGTCTTACCAACTGGCCTTCTTGACTCCAGGTAGCTCGCCCTTATAGGCTAACTCCCGGAAGCAAATCCTGCATATTCCAAACTTACGGATGTATGCATGGGGACGGCCACAGAGTTTGCAACGGTTATGGTAACGAACAGCAAACTTTTGTTCGTTATTGTTTCGCACGATCATTGACTTTTTAGCCACGCTCTAGGACCCTCCTTTTTCTACTGGCGGAACGGCATTCCGAGCATTCCGAGTAATTCACGAGCTTCCTCATCCGTTTTCGCATTGGTTACGAAAACGACGTCCATTCCACGGAGCTTATCGATTTTATCATACTCGATTTCCGGGAAAATGAGTTGCTCTTTAACACCGAGCGTATAGTTACCACGTCCATCAAAGGACTTAGCGGATACTCCGTGGAAGTCACGGACACGTGGTAATGCAACGTTCATCAAACGGTCTACAAATTCATACATGCGCTCTCCACGTAAGGTAACCTTGGTTCCGATGGGCATACCTGCACGTAGTTTAAAAGCAGCGATAGACTTTTTCGCACGGGTTACAACCGGCTTTTGTCCTGAGATTTTCATCAAATCTCCTACTGCGGAATCGATTGATTTTGAATTTGAGATGGCTTCACCCACGCCCATATTGATAACGACTTTCTCGAGCTTGGGGATTTGCATCACATTTTTATAACCAAACTTCTGCTGTAATGCAGGAGCAATTTCTTTAGTGTACTTATCTCTTAGACGAGCCAACTAAGGTCCCTCCCTTCTCGATTAGTGTTTGTCGGGCAGGTTCACACCGCATTTTTTACAAACACGGACTTTTCCGGCCTCAGTTTCTTTCATGCTGACGCGAGTTACATTATTGCACTCTGTGCAGTATAGCATGACATTTGAGCTTGCGATTGGTGCTTCCTTCTCCAAAATTCCACCTTGTGGCAGACTTTGGGTTGGCTTGGTATGGCGCTTTACGATGTTAATCTTCTCCACAACCACACGGCCCTTTTTCGCGAACACTTCAAGGACTTTACCTTTTTTGCCGGCGTCCTTACCTGTGATCACCATGACCATATCGCCTTTTTTGACGTGTATCTTTTGCTTTACAGCAGCCACTTCGTTCACCTCCACTGGTATGGGGTCTTACTTAGATTACTTCCGGTGCGAGAGAGATAATCTTCATGAAATCTCTATCGCGTAATTCGCGGGCCACTGGTCCAAAGATACGGGTTCCGCGAGGACTCTTATCGTCCTTAATGATAACGGCAGCATTTTCGCTGAAGCGAATGTAGGTACCGTCTTTGCGCTTGATTTCTTTCCTTGTGCGAACTACAACCGCCTTTACGACGTCTCCCTTTTTAACAACGCCGCCTGGTGTTGCTTCTTTAACAGAAGCCACAATAATATCTCCAATCGATGCGTAACGGCGGAGCGAGCCACCGAGCACCCGGATGCACATCAGCTCTTTTGCTCCAGAATTGTCTCCCACTCTGAGCCTTGTTTGAACCTGGATCATCCTGTTGACCCCCTTCCGAATTCAAAGTGCACGCTCTTAGAGAACAACCGCCTTATTGGTGATCTCTACAACGCGCCAGCGTTTATCTTTACTAAGCGGACGAGTCTCCATGATGACAACGGTATCCCCAGTGCGGGCTTCGTTGTTCTCATCATGTGCTTTATACTTCTTGCTCTGTCTAATGGTTCTATTATAAAGCGGATGGCGCACAGTCATTTCTACTAAAACAACGACTGTCTTTTCCATCTTGTCGCTCACGACTTTACCCACTTTTACTTTGCGTTGGGCTCTTTCCATGTTAAAAAGCCTCCTTTCCAACCTTAAGCACGGTTAATTTTCAGTTCGCGCTCACGGAGAATGGTCTTGCCGCGGGCAATACCTTTCCGAACTTCACGGATTCTCGCTGGATTGTCGAGTTGTCCGGTCGCCAGTTGGAAACGCAAATTAAACAGTTCCGTCTTGAATTCATCGATATTCTTGAGGAGCTCTTCGTTGGTCATGTCACGGAATTCTTTAGTTTTCATTTGCGTCACCTCCCTCTAATTCTTCGCGGCGGACGATCTTACACTTAATTGGAAGCTTATGCATAGCTAGGCGCAATGCCTCACGTGCAACCTCTTCTGATATACCGGCCAGTTCAAACATGACACGACCGGGTTTTACGACGGCTACCCAGTATTCTGGAGCCCCTTTACCACTACCCATACGGGTTTCAGCCGGTTTCGCCGTAATCGGCTTATCCGGGAAAATCTTAATCCAAACCTGGCCACCCCGTTTGATATAACGGGTCATTGCGATACGCGCAGCCTCGATCTGGCGATTTGTAATCCATGCTGGCTCCAAGGCCACTAATCCGAACTCGCCGAAGGTAATTGTATTACCGCGAGTAGCTGTTCCGTGCATCCGTCCACGATGTTGTTTCCGATGCTTCACTCTGGATGGGACTAGCATTTATTTTCCTCCTTCCACCTGAGCGACCTTCTTGGCGGGAAGAACCTCTCCTTTGTAAATCCAGACTTTAACGCCAATTTTTCCATAGGTGGTATTTGCTTCTGCAAAACCATAATCGATATCAGCACGAATGGTGTGAAGGGGAACTTTTCCCTCGTTATACCACTCGGTCCGAGCAATTTCAGCTCCTGCTAGACGGCCACTGCAGGAAATCTTGATTCCTTGAGCGCCGACACGCATGCTGCGTTGTACAGTTTGTTTCATAGCACGACGGAAGGATACGCGCTTTTCAAGTTGTTGAGCAACACCCTCAGCAACGAGTTGAGCATCAAGCTCAGGCTTTTTCACTTCCACGATATTGACAGCGACTTGCTTGCCAGTCAAGTGCTCGAGTTGTTTGCGGAGATTTTCTACTTCTTGGCCACCGCGTCCGATAACGATTCCCGGCTTAGCCGCATAAACCGATACTTTTACACGATTTGCTGCACGTTCAATCTCTACTTTAGGTACACCTGCTTGGTGTAGCTTCTGTTTTACGAACTTACGAACCTTCAAATCCTCATGAAGGAGTTCCTTGTAGTTTTTATCTGCAAACCAGCGGCCTTCCCAGTCGCGAATAATCCCGACCCGGAAGCCTTTAGGATTTACCTTTTGACCCACGGTTTAAACCTCCTTCTTCTCTCCGACGACCACGGTGATATGGCTGGTCCGCTTGCGGATCTGATCAGCACGTCCCATGGCCCGGGGTTTAATGCGCTTTAAGGTCGGCCCTTGATCTACGAAGACTTCCTTGACGAACAGAGTGTCCGTATCCATCTCATAGTTGTGTTCTGCATTGGCAACTGCCGATTGAAGAACTTTCGTCACAGGCTCCGTAGCACCTTTCGGGGTGAATTGGAGAATTGCGAGAGCATCGCTTACTTTCTTACCGCGAATGAGGTCGACCACTTGGCGCACCTTACGAGGAGAGATTCGCACGTATCTTGCAATCGCTTTAGCTTGTTGCATTTTGTCAACTCCTCCTTTTTAACGTAGGCCGCTGGACTTTTCACTGCCAGCATGCCCCTTGTAGGCGCGGGTAGGTGCAAACTCACCAAGTTTGTGTCCTACCATATCTTCAGTAACATAGACGGGAACATGTTTCCGTCCATCATGAACCGCAATGGTATGTCCAACCATTTGCGGGAAAATTGTTGAACTTCTGGACCAAGTCTTTAGAACACGCTTGTCACCGGAGGCATTCATTCCTTCCACACGAGCAAGCAAACGCGCTTCTACGTAAGGCCCTTTTTTCAGAGATCTACTCATTGTTTGGCCTCCTTTCGATTACTTACTGCGCCGTTTCACAATGAAGCGGTTAGAAGGATTTTTCTTCTTACGGGTCTTCGCTCCAAGTGCCGGTTTACCCCAAGGAGTAACAGGATTACGACCGATTGGGTTACGACCCTCACCACCACCATGTGGATGGTCAACCGGGTTCATAACAGAACCACGAACTGTCGGACGAATTCCTAACCAGCGAGTACGACCGGCTTTACCGATGTTGATGTTCTCGTGATCAAGGTTACCGACCTGACCAATCGTTGCGCGGCAGTCAATGTGCACCATGCGCATTTCACCGGAAGGAAGTCTTAAGGTTGCATAAGAACCTTCTTTAGCCATAAGCTGAGCAGATCCACCAGCTGAGCGGACGAGTTGAGCTCCTTTGCCAGGCTTCATCTCAATGTTATGGAGCAGGGTACCAACGGGAATGTTCTTGACTGGAAGAGCATTTCCTACTTTGATATCAGATTCCGGTCCAGAAACAACGACTTGTCCTACTTTTAAGCCATTAGGAGCTAAGATATAAGCTTTGTGGCCATCCAAGTAATGAAGCAGCGCGATGTTCGCAGAACGGTTAGGATCGTATTCGATCGACGCAACTTTTGCAGGCACATTATCTTTGTTACGTTTGAAGTCAATCAAGCGATACTGGCGTTTATGGCCGCCACCTTGGTGACGTACACTGAGTCGACCGTAGTTATTACGACCGGCCTTCTTGGTCAAAGGTGCGAGCAAGGAACGCTCAGGTGTAGTTTTTGTAATCTCCTCAAACGTCGACACTGTCATATTGCGACGACTTGAAGTATAGGGTCTAAATGCTTTTACTGCCATTGGTTTACCTCCTTTGCTTCAAGCTTACAGACCTGCAAAGCCTTCAATGCGTTCTCCAGCTTTGAGCGTAACAATCGCTTTTTTACGGTCTGCCGTTTTACCAGAGTACTTTCCAACACGTTTCATTTTTCCATCCACGTTCATGGTCCGTACTTCAACGACTTTAACTTTAAACATTTTCTCAACTGCAGCTTTGATCTCAATCTTGTTTGCAGCTGTGTCAACCCAGAAGGAGTACTTGTTTTCCTCAACGAGTCCAACAGACTTCTCAGAAATCACAGGACGCTTGAGTACATCACGAGCATCGCGCATTACGCTAACACCTCCTCCGTTTTCGTTACCGCTGCTTTCGTCATCACAATGACGTCGTACTTTAAGATTTCGTAGACATTCAGTCCTTCGACAGCTGTCGCTTTAACGCCATCGATATTGCGAGCTGAGCGAGTTACTGTGTCACTAGCTTCATCGGTTACGATGAGTGCTTTCTTGTTGACGTTCAACGCTTTAAGCACTTTCACCATTTCACGAGTTTTTGCTTCGTTCAAGTTCAGATCTTCCAATACGATCAATTGTTGCTCGACTACCTTGGAAGAAAGGGCCGAACGCAAAGCCAAGCGACGAACCTTCTTAGGAAGGCTGAATCCATAATCGCGAGGTTTGGGTCCGAAGAGCACAGCACCACCTCTCCATAGAGGAGAACGGATACTACCTGCACGTGCACGACCCGTTCCTTTTTGACGCCAGGGTTTACGTCCGCCTCCGCGAACTTCACCACGGAGCAAGGTGGAATGTGTACCACGTCTTAGGCTTGCAAGTTGAGATACAACTGCAGAGTGCATTACATGGGTATTGGGTTCAATTCCGAATACATATTCATCCAGCTCGAGCTCTCCAACGGGAGAACCTTGCATGTTAACTACTTGAACCTTTGGCATTGCTTATTCCTCCTTTCTTACAAGTTACTTCGCCTTAACGGAAGGCTTAAGGATGAGCAATCCCTTTTTAGCGCCTGGT
Source organism: Desulfitobacterium elongatum (assembly GCF_055378975.1). Taxonomy (NCBI): domain Bacteria; kingdom Bacillati; phylum Bacillota; class Clostridia; order Eubacteriales; family Desulfitobacteriaceae; genus Desulfitobacterium; species Desulfitobacterium elongatum. Next base: position 4,527,662 of record NZ_AP038772.1, read on the forward strand.
ACGGCACCTTTAATGAGAAGCATATTCTTATCCGCATCCACCCGAACAACTTGAAGGTTTTGAACGGTTACACGCTCTCCACCCATCCGTCCTGGAAGTTTGCGGCCTTTAAAGACACGAGCCGGGCCTTTCGCGCCGAGGGAACCCGTGCGGCGGTGATACTTAGAACCATGCGCCATTGGTCCACGAGATGCGCCATGACGTTTGATCATACCTTGGAAGCCTTTACCCTTGGAGGTTCCTACAACGTCTGCTGCATCGCCTGCTGCGAAAACATCAGCTGCTTTTACCTCTTGACCGACTTCGTAAGCATCAACATTGTCCATGCGGAACTCACGAATCCAACGCATTGGCTTCACGGAAGCCTTTTGATAGTGACCCTTTTGCGGCTTGTTTGCCAATCTCTCAGGCAAAGCGCCAAATCCAATTTGAATTGCGTTGTAACCATCAGTTGCAACGGTCTTCTTTTGGACCACATAGCAGGGACCTACTTCGACCACAGTTACGGGAATCAGATGTCCGTTTTCCGTAAATACCTGGGTCATTCCGATTTTTTTACCCAAAATTCCTTTCGACACGAATGCCACCTCCTGAACACTTTGAAGTGCGCTAGATATTTCTCCAGAGCACGAGAGTGTCCCAAATTTGAATTTATTATTTTGTACGCTACGACCAAATGCACAACTCCACGCTTCCGGGCGTTTCGCGCAACAAACATGAATTAGTATATCATAAACTCTAAATGAACGCTAGCATTTTGGAGTGTCTGAATGTTTAATCTTTCAGACATTCCTACTTAACCAGCGTTTATTAGTTTTTATGACTGTATGAAGCCTTGAAAATGAGATTAGAGTTTAATTTCAATATCAACGCCAGAAGGTAAATCTAAACGCATCAAAGCATCTACCGTCTTAGAAGTCGGCTCGAGGATATCGATGAGACGCTTATGGGTACGCATTTCAAATTGCTCACGAGAATCTTTATTGACATGGGGAGAACGAAGAATGGTGAAGATGTTCTTCTCAGTCGGAAGGGGAATCGGGCCACTGACGCGTGCACCGGTTCTCTTCGCGGTTTCAACAATTTTCTCAGCAGATGAATCAAGGATTTTGTGATCAAATGCCTTCAGGCGGATACGAATCTTTTGACTGCTCATTTTTAAAAACCTCCTAATAATTTTCCCGTTGTACGGGTTATTTGGCGTAGAAATTCCCCGGTGGAAGCGGAGTTACTCCCCACGGCAACCTTCTATACCTATTTTCGAAAAGCAAAGCAATAAGCGCTAGGATAGGGCTAGCCTTCGCATCAGCCCGTCCGAATGGAGGTATTGGCCTCCGGCCTCGGACATCTGGCATCAGTTCGACTAGCCCCAGTCCTAAAATTCGCTCTATACCGAACTTACTTAATTACTTTTGCTACAACGCCAGCGCCTACGGTACGGCCACCTTCACGGATAGCGAAACGTAAGCCTTCTTCCATAGCGATTGGGGTGATGAGATCGCATTGGATCGTTACACGGTCGCCAGGCATAACCATTTCAGTACCTTCTGGAAGGGTAACTACACCAGTTACGTCAGTTGTACGGAAGTAGAACTGAGGGCGATAGTTGTTGAAGAATGGGGTATGACGGCCACCCTCTTCTTTGCTGAGGATAAAGACCTCACCAGTGAAGGAGGTGTGTGGCTTAATGCTACCGGTTTTAGCAAGTACTTGTCCGCGCTCGATATCCTTACGGTCAACACCACGGAGAAGAGCTCCGATGTTGTCTCCAGCTTGAGCTTGATCGAGAAGCTTACGGAACATTTCTACACCAGTAACAACAGATTTGCGAGGAGCTTCAGTCAATCCGACGATTTCTACTTCGTCGCCGACTTTAACGATACCACGCTCTACACGACCAGTAGCAACGGTACCACGACCAGTAATCGTGAATACATCCTCTACAGGCATGAGGAACGGCTTATCGGTAGCACGCTCAGGAGTTGGGACGTAGGAATCAACTGCATCCATGAGGTTCCAGATCTTACCGCACCATTCGCAATCGCGTTGTCCGCAACCACATTGGAGAGCTTTCAAGCCAGAACCAGGAACGATGGGGATATCGTCGCCAGGGAATTCATACTCGGTGAGGAGTTCACGAATTTCCATTTCAACGAGTTCCATAAGTTCCGGATCATCAACCATGTCAGCTTTGTTAAGCCATACAACAATGTAAGGAACACCTACTTGGCGAGCAAGAAGGATGTGCTCACGGGTTTGTGGCATCGGGCCATCAGCAGCAGATACTACGAGAATAGCTCCGTCCATCTGTGCAGCACCGGTGATCATGTTCTTAACATAGTCGGCGTGTCCTGGGCAGTCAACGTGAGCATAGTGACGAGCAGATGTCTCGTACTCAACGTGTGCAGTGGAAATTGTGATTCCACGCTCGCGCTCTTCAGGAGCTTTGTCGATTTGATCGAATGCTGTAGCTATTGCGCCACCAGCCTTGGAAAGAACAACGGTGATAGCAGCCGTTGTGGTGGTTTTACCATGGTCAACGTGACCGATGGTCCCTACGTTAACGTGGGGTTTTGTACGTTCATACTTTTGTTTTCCCATTTTAATTTTTCACTCCTTAAATAAATATTTAAATTAAGAAGCATAGCTAGCTTGAAAGCTAGTTTTGCAATCCGGAGGCCCTATCAAACAACCTAATCTGACCTCCGGTTTCTGACCTGGCCTTGATTATGCTCCTTGACGCTTAGCAATAATGCCTTCAGCAATATTCTTAGGAACATCCTCATAATGGTCAAACATCATGACATAGGTTCCACGTCCTTGAGTACGGGAACGAAGGTCTGTTGCATAACCAAACATTTCGGAAAGTGGTACGAAGCCACGAATAACTTCAGCACCTGAACGGGCTTCCATTCCTTCAATCCGTCCACGACGGGAGTTAATATCCCCGATAACATCACCCATATACTCTTCTGGAACCGTAACTTCTACTTTCATCACCGGTTCGAGAATTGAAGGATCTGCTTTAGCAGCACCGGATTTGAAAGCCATCGAACCTGCAATCTTAAATGCCATTTCGGAGGAGTCTACATCATGGTAGGATCCGTCAAAGACGGTAGCACGAATATCCAATACGGGATACCCAGCTAAGATACCATTTTGCATGGCTTCTTCGATACCAGCACCGATCGGGTTGATATATTCCTTAGGAATAACACCACCCACGACCTTATTAACAAATTCGAAGCCACTACCCGGTTCGAGGGGTTCGAGTTCAATCCAGCAGTGTCCATATTGTCCACGTCCACCGGATTGACGTACAAACTTACCTTCAGCTTTAACCGTGCGGCGGATGGTTTCCTTATAAGCAACTTGAGGACGTCCGACATTGCAGTCGACTTTAAATTCGCGTTGCAGACGATCGACAATAATTTCGAGATGGAGCTCGCCCATCCCAGCAATAATTGTTTGTCCAGTTTCCTGGTCAGTCCGCATCTTGAAGGTTGGATCCTCTTCTGCTAAACGAGCTAAGGCTGTACCCATCTTCTCCTGGTCTTGTTTCGTCTTGGGCTCAATGGCTACATCGATAACTGGATCAGGGAATACCATGGATTCGAGGATAATAGGGGCTTTCTCATCACAGAGTGTATCCCCCGTTGTCGTGTCTTTCAGCCCAACCGCTGCTGCGATATCTCCGGCACGAACCTCTGGAATTTCTTCACGGTGGTTCGCATGCATCTGGAGAATACGACCAATACGTTCACGCTTTCCTTTGGTTGAGTTGTAGACATAGGATCCTGAACCTAAGGTTCCAGAATATACCCGGAAAAATGCCAATTTACCCACATAAGGGTCAGCCATGATCTTAAAGGCCAAGGCGGAGAAAGGAATCACATCGCTCGATTCGCGATGATCTTCTTCACCAGTCTCCGGATGCACACCTTTAATAGCAGGTACATCAATCGGGGATGGCATATAATCGACAACCGCATCCAAGAGCGGTTGAACCCCTTTGTTCTTGAACGAAGATCCGCAGAGCACTGGAACAAATTTATTAGCAATTGTTCCAAGTCGAATTCCATCATGGATTTCTTGCTCTGTTAGTTCTTCACCTTCGAGATATTTCATCGTGAGTTCTTCGCTCATTTCAGCAACATGATCTATGAGGTTCTCACGATATTTATTGGCTACTTCGACTAAGTCTCCGGGGATATCGGACGTTTCACTGGTGGTGCCTAGATCGTCTGTATAGACCATCGCAGTCATCTTCACCAGGTCGATCATTCCCTTAAAGTTCTCTTCTGCTCCAATCGGTATTTGAATCGGTACTGGATTAGCACCTAACCGATCAGAAATCATAGAACAAGCACGGAAGAAATCGGCACCCATGCGGTCCATTTTGTTGATATAGGCAATACGGGGTACTCCGTATTTATCCGCCTGCCGCCATACTGTTTCGGATTGAGGCTCTACGCCGGAGACAGAATCAAATACTGCCACAGTGCCATCAAGTACACGCAAAGAGCGCTCTACTTCTACTGTGAAGTCCACGTGCCCTGGTGTATCGATAATGTTAATACGATGGTCTTTCCATTGACAGGTCGTTGCTGCAGAAGTGATCGTGATTCCACGCTCCTGCTCCTGAACCATCCAGTCCATGGTCGCTGCACCGTCATGAACTTCCCCGATCTTATGCACACGTCCCGTGTAGAATAAAATACGCTCGGTCGTGGTCGTTTTACCTGCATCAATATGAGCCATGATGCCGATATTCCGGGTTTTCTCTAATGGAAATTGTCTTGCCACTGATAATCCCCCTTTCTGTCGTAATATTCCTTAAGCAGCATGACTAGAAGTTCGAAAACTCCGAGTCATCCTACCAACGGAAATGTGCGAACGCTTTATTAGCATCAGCCATTTTATGAGTGTCTTCTTTTTTCTTAATGGATCCACCCGTATTATTCGAAGCATCGAGAAGTTCGCCAGCGATCTTCTCTTCCATAGTCTTTTCACTCCGTTTACGAGCGTAGCCCACGAGCCAACGCAAACCTAAAGTTTGACGGCGCTCTGTGCGAACCTCGATCGGTACTTGGTAGTTTGCACCACCAACACGGCGTGCCTTAACTTCGAGTACTGGCATAACATTCTTGAGTGCAGTTTCGAATACCTCGATCGGATCCTTGCCGCTTTTCTCGCGAATGATTTCGAACGCATTATAGCAAATGGCTTCTGCAGTTCCTTTTTTACCGTCTAACATGATTTGGTTAATAAACTTCGTCAGTGTACGGTTCTTATAAATCGGATCTGGCAGAACCTCACGTTTAGCGATATATCCCTTACGTGGCAAATTATTTCCCCCCTTTACACTTTCATTCCGAATCTCACCAACAACCTATCAAATCGAATTACTTCGCTTTCTTAGGTCGTTTTGCACCATATTTAGAGCGGGCTTGCATCCGCTTTTGAACACCTTGAGTATCGAGCGCACCACGAATGATATGGTAACGAACACCTGGTAAGTCTTTAACACGGCCACCACGAACAAGTACAACACTGTGCTCTTGCAGATTGTGCCCGATACCAGGAATATAAGAAGTTACCTCAATACCATTAGTTAAGCGCACACGGGCAACTTTACGAAGAGCAGAGTTCGGCTTCTTCGGAGTTGTCGTGTAAACCCTCGTACATACACCACGCTTTTGCGGGGATCCTCCAGAGGGATACTGCTTACGTTTTAAAGAGTTTAAGCCCCATTGCATTGCAGGAGCTGTTGATTTCTTGGCCAATTGGGTACGTCCTTGACGAATCAACTGATTAATCGTCGGCATAACTACACCTCCTTCCTAAGCGAGAACAATATCAAAGGAATTGCTTGCTGCAGCATCTAGCAAGCAATTCCTAAAACTAACGTGAAAGACTCGAAGTTCCTTGTCTACTCTGCGAGAAGCGCAGCGACTGCCGCCCCAACTTCGATACCGCATGCTTTCCCTAGTTCGGTCATTGTCGGAATCTCGAGGAGTTCAATCCCCTGATTACGACATTGTTCCACAATGGGACGTAAGACATGCATTTCAGCATCCTGGGCGACGTAGACTCGGAGCACACTCCCTTTTTCGAGGGCCCGTTGTGTTTGCTTGACTCCAACGGTTTTGTGTTTGGATTTTTTTAAGGTTTCATCAAGCATGAGAATGCTTTCCTCCTTAGATTGAGGCGGATTTATACATATTTTTCCTAATACGCATAAATCACACTATAGTATTTTATCATCAGGAATTTCAGGTGTCAAGATTTTGAGTTTCGTCCGCATCCAAAACCTTTATATTACGGTATCTAGACATTCCTGTGCCTGCTGGGATTAGTTTTCCGATAATTACATTCTCTTTTAAGCCGAGTAGCGGATCGACTTTTCCTTTGATTGCAGCTTCCGTGAGGACCCTCGTGGTTTCCTGGAAGGAAGCAGCGGAAAGGAAGGAGTCTGTAGCTAGCGAAGCTTTCGTGATTCCGAGAAGTACCGGTCGAGCTACTGCGGGTTCACCACCTGCTGCGATGACCTTCGTATTCTCCTCTTCAAAGTCAAAGACATCGATCAATCCGCCAGGTAGGAGGCTGGTATCTCCGGCTTCTTCAACTTTAACTTTGCGAAGCATTTGACGAACCATAACCTCAATGTGTTTATCATTGATATCAACACCCTGGAGGCGATAAACGCGTTGAACTTCTCCTAAGAGATAGACTTGAACTCCACGGATTCCTTTTACCTTCAGCATATCATGTGGATTGATACTACCTTCAGTCAGCTCATCCCCTGCTTCAACGCGTGTCCCTTCTCGGACTTTTAACCTTGAACCATAAGGAATGGTGTAAGACTGGCGCTCATCATTATCGCTAACGATTTCCACTTCACGCCGTCCTTTGACTTCACGGATTGAAGCTACTCCATCATTCTCTGAGATAATCGCCTGACCTTTTGGTTTACGAGCTTCGAAGAGTTCCTCAACCCTCGGCAAACCTTGAGTGATATCGTCTCCCGCGACACCTCCGGTATGGAAAGTACGCATGGTCAGCTGGGTTCCTGGCTCACCGATCGACTGTGCGGCGATAATTCCTACAGCCTCACCCATCTCTACATAACGGCCGGTTGCAAGATTTCGCCCATAGCACTTCCGGCATACGCCATAACGGGTTTTACAGGTAAGAACCGAACGAATCGCGACTTGATCGTATACTTCAGCGATGGCTTTGGCCTGGTCTTCAGTAATTTCCTTATCCGCCGTTGCGAGGATCTCCCCAGTCTCAGGATGTTTGATATCTTCCATGAGGAAACGTCCAACAAGACGCTCTTCAAGCTTCTCGATAACTTCTGGACCATCCTTAACATCGTCTACGATGATTCCCTGGGTCGTACCGCAATCTTCTTCACGGACGATGACATCCTGGGAAACGTCAACCAAACGACGGGTTAGATATCCGGAGTCAGCTGTACGAAGTGCCGTATCAGCCAAGCCTTTCCGTGCACCGTGAGAGGAAATAAAGTACTCCAAAACGGTTAGACCTTCACGGAAGTTTGCCTTAATCGGCAACTCAATCGTTCTACCCGATGGATCGGCCATGAGTCCGCGCATTCCTGCAAGCTGACGAAGCTGTTGAATGTTACCGCGGGCTCCGGAGGTTGCCATCATGTAGACTGGATTGAATTTATCCAACGTATCCATCAGGGCCTTGGTTACGGTCTCAGTTGCTCTGGTCCAGATTTCAATAACCTTGCCATAACGCTCTTCATCCGTAATCAGACCACGACGGTACTGTTGTTCTGTCTTTGTGACCTGAGCATCCGCATCACCGAGAATCTGCCTTTTCTCTTCAGGAACAGTAATATCAGCCAAACCGACTGTCATTCCTGCACGAGTGGAAAACTTAAAGCCTAAGCTCTTGATTCCGTCAAGCAAATCAGCCGTTGCTTTATACCCACAGACTCGGTAACTCTTAGCAACAATGTTGTTCAAGGTCTTCTTGTTTGCAACTTCGTTGAAATATCCCACTCCCTCAGGAATGACCGAGTTAAAGATCAAACGACCCACTGTGGTTTCAAGCAGTTCCCCATTCTCTTGACGCACTTTAATCTTTGCTTGAAGATTGACTGCTTTCGTGTCGTAGGCAAGTACCGCTTCATCCATATCCTTGAAGACTTTTCCTTCACCAAGCGCACCAGGACGATCCATGGTCAGATAATACGAACCGAGGACCATGTCTTGGGTCGGGGAAGCAACCGGCCGGCCATCTTTTGGGTTCAAGATGTTGTGAGCTGAAAGCATCAACAATCTAGCCTCAGATTGAGCCTCTGCCGAAAGAGGTACGTGTACTGCCATTTGGTCTCCGTCGAAGTCGGCGTTATACGCTGTACACACGAGCGGATGAATCTGCAAAGCACGACCCTCAACAAGGATGGGTTCGAAAGCCTGAATTCCCAAACGGTGAAGAGTTGGGGCACGGTTGAGAAGGACTGGATGTTCTGAGATAACTTCCTCGAGAACGTCCCAAACCTCTGGACGCACACGTTCCACCATGCGTTTCGCGCTTTTAATATTGTGGGCATGTCCTTCATTCACAAGTTTCTTCATGACAAAGGGCTTGAAGAGTTCTAGGGCCATCTCCTTGGGTAAGCCGCATTGATGTAATTTCAAGTTCGGTCCAACCACGATAACCGAACGACCGGAATAGTCGACACGTTTTCCCAGCAAGTTCTGGCGGAAACGTCCTTGCTTACCTTTAAGCATATCACTCAAGGATTTCAAAGGGCGATTTCCAGGGCCTGTAACCGGGCGGCCTCGACGACCATTGTCGATCAATGCATCTACTGCTTCCTGAAGCATCCGTTTCTCATTACGTACGATTATGTCCGGCGCTCCTAGGTCAAGCAGACGTTTCAGACGATTATTCCGGTTGATTACCCGGCGATAAAGGTCATTTAAGTCAGAAGTAGCAAAACGTCCTCCATCTAACTGCACCATTGGACGCAGTTCAGGTGGAATAACCGGTACAACATCCATGATCATCCAATCAGGACGATTTCCGGATTCCTTAAAGGCTTCAACGACTTCCAGTCGACGAATCGCCCGAATCTTACGTTGACCTGATACTTCTTTGAGTTCTGTTCTCAATTCATCATTGAGTTTGTCTAAGTCCATCTCTTCGAGAAGCTCTTTGATCGCCTCAGCACCCATACTGGCACTGAAACGGTTGCCATACTTCTCACGGTACTCCCGATACTCGGTTTCTGTAAGAAGCTGCTTCTTCATTAAGGAGGTATCCCCTGAATCGGTCACGATGTAGGAAACGAAATAAAGAACCTTCTCCAAAGAACGGGGCGACATATCTAAGAGAAGCCCCATTCTACTTGGAATTCCTTTAAAGTACCAGATATGGGAGACCGGAGCAGCCAATTCAATATGGCCCATCCGCTCACGACGAACTTTCGAACGCGTAACTTCTACTCCACAACGGTCACAAACAATTCCTTTATAGCGAACACGTTTGTACTTTCCACAATGGCACTCCCAGTCACGGGTAGGTCCAAAAATCTTTTCACAGAATAACCCTTCACGCTCAGGTTTTAGGGTTCGATAGTTAATGGTTTCCGGCTTTTTTACTTCTCCATGTGACCATTCACGGATCATACTAGGAGAAGCTAGGCCAATACGCATCCGGTCAAAGTTGTTGACGTCTAGCACGGTTCTCTCTCCTTTCACCCGAGTCTATTCCAGCTCATCCTCAAAGTCATCAAGGACTTCATCCTCTTCAGGGCTTTCCCCATCTAAGAAGTCGTCTTCCTCGGTGTTTTCAATCAATTCCTGAGAAACCGGAGTTGGAAGATCTTCGTGTAAATCAATTCCAAGTTCCTTTGCTGTCTCCGTAACATCTTCATCGACCTCACGGATTTCTATCTCTTTGTCATCCTCAGAAAGGACACGGACATCCAAGCATAAGCTTTGCAGCTCTTTAATTAGAACTTTAAAGGATTCGGGAACACCCGGTTCAGGAATATTCTCGCCTTTGACAATCGCCTCGTAAGTCTTCACACGTCCTACGACATCATCCGACTTAACGGTTAAGATCTCTTGTAGAGTATAAGCTGCACCATAGGCCTCAAGTGCCCAAACCTCCATCTCTCCAAACCGCTGGCCTCCGAACTGAGCTTTACCTCCCAAAGGCTGTTGGGTAACAAGAGAGTATGGTCCAGTCGAACGAGCATGAATTTTGTCATCGACAAGATGGTGGAGTTTTAAGAAGTACATATACCCGACAGTAATTTTATTATCAAAGGGATCACCTGTCCGACCGTCATAAAGGACGGTTTTTCCATCCTCGGAAAGGCCTGCTTTTTTAAGCGTTTCAAAAACATCATTCTCGCTAGCACCGTCAAAAACAGGAGTTGCGATCCGTATTCCAAGCGCTTTGGCTGCCCTTCCTAAGTGAGTCTCCATGACCTGTCCGATATTCATCCGAGATGGAACGCCTAGAGGATTCAAAACGATCTCTACAGGAGTACCATCTGGTAAGAAGGGCATATCTTCCTGCTTCATGATACGGGAGATAACCCCTTTATTTCCATGGCGTCCAGCCATTTTGTCCCCGACGGAAATTTTACGTTTCTGAGCAATGTAGACACGAACAAGTTGGTTCACGCCAGGAGCAAGTTCATCCCCGTTTTCGCGGGTGAAGACTTTGACATCGACAATCTTTCCTGCCTCACCATGCGGGACACGAAGGGACGTATCACGAACTTCGCGGGCCTTCTCTCCAAAAATAGCTCGGAGTAAGCGCTCTTCAGCAGTGAGCTCTGTTTCTCCTTTAGGAGTAACCTTACCGACGAGAATGTCTCCAGGTCTAACTTCAGCACCCACTCGAATAATCCCACGCTCATCGAGATCCTTTAAGACGTCTTCCCCGACATTCGGGATGTCACGAGTAATCTCCTCAGGTCCAAGCTTGGTATCCCGAGCATCAGCCTCGTACTCTTCAATATGGATTGAAGTATAATAGTCTTCTTTGACAAGTTTCTCGCTGATGAGAATAGCATCCTCGTAGTTATATCCTTCCCAGGTCATAAACGCGATCAGCACATTACGGCCTAAGGCAAGTTCACCATGGTCTGTGGATGGGCCATCAGCAACAATCTGACCGGCCTCAACACGTTCACCCTTTAGAACAATTGGACGTTGGTTGATACATGTCCCTTGGTTAGAACGGAGGTACTTCAGCAACTTGTGCTTTTCCAGGGTTCCATCATCATGACGGATGATAATTTGATCAGCTGTAGATCGTTCTACAGTTCCTTCACGTTGAGCCAAGACACAGACTCCGGAGTCCTTAGCTGCCTTATACTCCATTCCTGTTCCAACATAGGGAGAATCAGTCCTAAGAAGGGGCACTGCTTGACGCTGCATGTTCGCACCCATCAAGGCACGGTTGGCATCGTCATGCTCAAGGAAAGGAATCAACGCTGTCGCTATAGAAACCATCTGTTTTGGGGAAACGTCCATATAACCGATTCGTTCGGGAGGAACAAGTACGAAATCCGGACCATGCCGTCCCTCGATCTTCTCCTCAATAAATAGTCCATCTTCTGTTAGCGGGGCATTGGCCTGAGCAACAATATGCTTCTCTTCCTCATCGGCTGTAAGGTAGTCGATTTGGTCCGTTACTCGTCCATCGACGACTTTCCGATAAGGTGCTTCAATGAAGCCATAAGGGTTAATTCGTCCATAGGTGCTCAAGGAACCAATCAAACCGATGTTTGGACCCTCAGGGGTCTCAATCGGGCACATCCGTCCATAGTGAGAGGCATGAACGTCACGTACTTCAAAGCCTGCACGCTCACGGCTTAATCCACCAGGTCCCAATGCACTAAGACGCCGTTTATGGGTAAGCTCTGCTAGAGGATTCGTTTGATCCATAAACTGCGAAAGCTGACTGCTTCCAAAGAATTCTTTGATCGCGGCTACAACCGGACGGATATTAATTAAGACTTGGGGCGTAATAACATCCACATCTTGAATTGTCATCCGTTCACGTACGACACGTTCCATACGGGATAGTCCGATTCTAAATTGATTCTGCAAGAGTTCTCCGACAGAACGCAAACGTCGATTTCCAAGATGGTCAATATCATCCTTATGCCCTTCCCCATTCATGAGGTCAAGCATCTTGCTCAAGGAAGCAATAATATCTTCTCTCGTAAGATGATGGACTTCATCGGAAATCCCAACGCCCAATTTTTTGTTTAATTTATAACGTCCAACCTTGGCAAGGTCATAACGTTTAGCGTCAAAGAATAAAGCTTCTAACAGGGAGCGTGCACTATCTACGGTCGGTGGTTCTCCTGGACGTAACCGTTTGTAGATTTCTACAAGGGCCTCTTCTGTAGACTCTGTGTTGTCCCGCTCTAAAGTAAGCCGGATATGCTCATTATCCTTAAAGAGTTCTGCTATCTGTCCATTCGTAGCATAACCAAGTGCCCTTATGAGCACCGTTGCCGGAAGCTTACGGGTCCGATCGACACGGACAAAAAGATTGTCGTTGAGATCGCTCTCGAATTCCAACCAAGCACCCCGATTCGGGATGACGGTAGCACCGTAAAGTTTCTTCCCACTTGGATCGATGCTTTCGGCATAATAGACTCCAGGCGAACGAACGAGCTGACTAACAATAACACGCTCAGCTCCATTAATAATGAAGGTTCCTTTTACAGTCATCAAGGGGAAATCTCCCATGAAGACCTCTTGTTCCTTGACCTCACCTGTCTCTTTATTAATGAGGCGAACCTTGACTCGTAGCGGTGCCGCATACGTTACGTCGCGCTCCTTGCACTCTTCTACATCGTATTTGGGTTCACCTAAGCTATAATCGATAAATTCCAATACGAGGTTGCCTGTGAAATCTTGAATTGGAGAAATGTCACGGAACATTTCCCGTAACCCCTCATCAAGAAACCACTGATAGGAGTTTTGTTGAATTTCAATTAGATTTGGCATGTCGAGAACTTCCCGGATTCTGGAATAACTCCAGCGTTCCCGCGTCCCAACCTTAACAGGATAGAACATGTACGCTTCACCCCTCAAGTGTGATGTCCTCGCCCGAGGATAATATTGTTACATAAACAGCCAAAAGCAAGGCCTCTTTTGCAAAACCTCGCTTCTCTGTTTATGGAGATCCCTCTTTCGTGATACAATTGATCAAATGATAATCTCCTCATTGCAAGTCTTAATATGCTCTTCCTCTTCTGGGATAGTCTGGATAATAAGAGCATTTTATGTACAGTAACAATTACTAAGGATACCAAGTTTATCTGGTATTGTCAAGGAGAACTATTACTTTATAGAAAATTCTTTCCAACATTTTTTTAACATTATAATTACAGCCGCTAAAGCGAAAGGTGCTCCCCGACTTGGGAAGCACCTTTCATTCGTATCGTTAAACTTATTTAACTTCTACAGTTGCGCCAGCTTCAGCAAGTTTAGCTTTGACTGCTTCTGCATCGTCTTTGCTAACTTTCTCTTTAACAGCTTTAGGAGCGTTGTCAACGAGGTCTTTAGCTTCTTTCAGACCAAGGCCAGTTACTTCACGAACAACTTTGATAACGTTGATTTTGGAAGCGCCAGCGTTTGTAAGGATAACATCGAATTCGGTTTGTTCTTCTACTACTGCAGCAGCAGCAGCAGGAGCAGCAGCTACAGCTACAGGAGCAGCAGCACTAACACCAAATTCTTCTTCGAAAGCTTTTACGAGCTCAGCAAGCTCGAGAACGGTTAAGCCTTTTACGGCTTCGAGAATTTCAGCAGTTTTAGACATTGAAATTTCCTCCCTTAATATCACTAAAAAATATTTTTGAATTCACTCGATTCCATCGGGTACTCATTATGCAATCCGCACTATCGTACCTCGTGTGTCGAACTTCAAACCTTGATTAGGCTTGAGCCTCTTTAAGCTTACGCACTTCTTCCAAGGCATAACCCATTTTGCGGATCGGCCCTTGAAGTACATTCGCCATGCCTGTAAGCGGAGCTTGCATTCCACGCAGGACTTGAGCAAGAAGAACTTCGCGAGAAGGTAGTTCGGCAAGAGCTTTAACTCCAGCCATATCTATAACTTTCCCCTCGACTACGCCAGCTTTAATTGCAAAGTTCTTTGAAGTCTTTGCAAAGTCAGCCAACACCTTAGCCGGAGCGACCGGGTCAGCACTGAAGGCAACCGCTGTAGGTCCTTCAAGATAGGTATCTAAACCTTCGATACCGACTTCATGTGCCGCACGGCGAACTGCAGTGTTCTTCAGAACGCGGTATTCCACGCCTGCCTGACGTAATTGTGCGCGAAGTTGGGTTACCTGGGAAACCGTCAGACCGCGATAATCAGCCAGAACGACCCCTGAGGAGCTTTGGAGCTTTTCCTTAATCTCAGCAACCACTTGTGCTTTTTCTTCGATATTTGGCATTTAAGTCCACCTCCTTCCGATAGATAAACCCACTTTTATTTCATTAAAAAAACCTCCGCTTTTGCAGAGGTTAAGAATGCCCAATATTATTCGGCGTATTCTCCAACCTCGGCAGGATATTAAGCTTCTCAGCTCCTGCTGTCTACAGCGGATGTTATTCAATTCCAGTAGAGTATATCTTATCTATGAAAACCTGTCAAGAAACATTCCAATCCAAACTATGGAATAGTTTAAGCTTTGACCGGATTGATCCGTACACCAGGTCCCATCGTAGAGGAGACGGTTACACTACGGATATATTGCCCTTTAGCAGCAGCTGGCTTTGCTTTTACCAGTGTCTCTGATAGAACACGATAGTTCTCGAAGAGCTGCTCTTCGCTGAAGGAAACTTTGCCGATCGGGGCATGAATGATACCGGCTTTATCTGCACGATATTCAATCTTACCAGCTTTGATCTCTTTAACTGCTCTAGCAACATCAAAGGTGACAGTTCCGGTCTTCGGATTCGGCATAAGGCCCTTAGGACCGAGCACACGTCCGAGTTTACCAACCATACCCATCATATCAGGAGTTGCTACAACAACATCAAAACCAAACCAGCCTTGCTCGATCTTTGCGATCATATCTTCAGCACCGACAAAATCTGCACCTGTAGCCTCTGCTTCTTTGGCTTTTTCACCTTTAGCAAAAACTAAGACGCTACGAGTTTTACCGGTTCCGTTAGGAAGCACCAAGGCTCCACGGATTTGCTGATCGGCATGACGAGTATCAATACCGAGCTTGAATGCCACTTCAACGGTTTCGTCAAACTTTGCTTTAGCGACCTTTTTAACGACAGCTAAAGCTTCAGCAGGCTCATAAAGGGCAGTGCGGTCGAATGCTTTTACCGCTTCTTGATAGTTCTTACCAACTTTGGCCATTCTTAAAACCTCCTAGTGGTTATTCGGGCTTATGCCCTCCCACATACTCATTAACCTTCGACGATGACGATACCCATACTGCGCGCAGTACCTTCGACCATACTCATTGCCGCTTCAACACTTGCCGCGTTGAGATCTTTCATCTTCAGTTCAGCAATTTCACGAACTGCAGTCTTATTGACCTGGGCCACCTTCTTACGATTAGGCTCAGAGGAACCAGACTTAATGTTCGCTGCCTTTTTCAAGAGAATCGATGCCGGCGGGGTTTTGGTAATAAAGGTAAACGTGCGATCTTCGTAAACAGTAATCTCAACCGGAATGATAAGTCCGACTTGATCCTTTGTGCGCTCATTGTACTCTTTGCAGAAGGCCATAATATTGACCCCATGCTGACCGAGGGCAGGACCAACCGGAGGTGCCGGTGTTGCTTTACCCGCGTTAATCGCCAATTTAACCAAACCAACGACTTTCTTTGCCATGTTAACACCTCCTTAATAGGGTAATTCTATCTGCTTAGTCGACTTTTTCGACTTGGGCAAAATCCAGTTCGACTGGAGTTTCCCGTCCAAACATAGATACAGAAACTCTAAGTTTGCCTTTATCCTCTAGGATTTCCCGAACGACTCCGATGAAATCCTTGAACGGGCCAGATGTAACGCGAACATTTTGATTCACGGTAAAATCAATGCGAGTACGGACTTCCTCTACGCCCATTTGTTTCAGGATATTCACAACCTCATGGTCAAGAAGCGGAATCGGCTTTGCGCCTGTTCCGACAAATCCAGTAACTCCCGGAGTATTGCGTACAACATACCAAGAGTCATCAGTCATATCCATTTCCACTAAGACATACCCTGGAAACACTTTGCGCTTTGCAATTTTCTTCTTCCCATTTTTGATTTCAATCTCATCTTCCATAGGAACAAGAACGCGGAAAATCTTATCCTCCATATTCATGGACTCTACGCGTTTTTCGAGATTCGTCTTCACCTTATTCTCGTAGCCGGAATAGGTGTGGATGACATACCAATTTTTCGTCATATTTCGAACAGGAACCTCCAATACAAGGCCCCAAACCTCCTTGCCACTATTAAAGGACAACCTGTTTGAGTACCTATCCGAGAATCTTAGATAACACAATGCTCAACCCGCTGTCGACAATCCATAGCAATACAGAAACAATTGCTACAGCAACAAAAACAACCCCTGTATAAGTCAACAGTTGTTTACGGTCTGGCCAGTGTACCTTCTTAAGTTCGCTCCAAACACCTCTGAAATACTCCGAGGATTTTTCTCTTTGTCCAGGAGTATTTGTTGGCTTCTTTATAGCGCCCATCCAATCACATCCTTACAAGACTCTGAGCCACCCATACTCGACAACGCTTCCCGGCGTACCGCCGATTTGCGAGCAAGAATAAAACAAACTTGACTTACGCCAAGCATTCCAGGACAATTACTTGGTTTCTTTGTGAGCTGTGTGGGTCTTGCAAAACTTACAATATTTCTTGACTTCCAAACGATCCGGGTTATTTTTCTTATTTTTTATAGAAGCATAATTCCGGTTTTTGCATTCAGAACAAGCTAAAGTAATGCCAACACGCATTCGCGAACACCTCCCTGGGCAATAACGTATAAATCCGGATTAAATCCATGCTCACAATACATTATCACATGTGACTTATCCTGTCAAGAATTAGTAGACAATCAGAAAATTTAAAACTCCGCGGTTGTTACCACGGAGTAATACTCTCTTGGTTGCGGGAGCCGGATTTGAACCGACGACCTTCGGGTTATGAGCCCGACGAGCTACCGCTGCTCCATCCCGCGACGAATATAATGGTGGGCAGGGATGAACGCTTATCCATTTGTTCCTACCACTTATATAGTATATACCATCTAGCGCAAAAATACACCCCTATTGCTATGATTTATTATATTTATTTTTACGTCTTAATTTTTTAACGCAAAAAACCGGCTAAGTTAGGCCGGTACAATGCAAGTAAGATTTTACTTAAAGGATTCCATATGTAGAGTAACTGGGTTATCCATCTCTTCGTTCGAGATAGCGCTCAAGCTTTCTCTTTACCCTCTGCAAGGCATTATCAATTGATTTTACATGTCTTCTCAAATCAACTGCAATTTCTTGATAGGATTTGCCTTCAAGATAGGCCATAAGGACTTTCCATTCAAGGGAACTTAAGATTTCCCCCATTTTTTCTTCGATGTCATCGAATTCTTCCTGACTAATGATGATTTCTTCCGGATCCGTAATTCGGGTTCCAGAGATCACATCAAGTAAGGTGCGATCCGAGTCTTCATCATAGATAGGCTTATTCAACGACACATACGAGTTCAAAGGAATATGCTTTTGCCGTGTCGCAGTCTTAATCGCCGTTATGATCTGCCGAGTAATACACAACTCAGCAAAGGCCCGGAATGAGGAGAGCTTGTCGCCGCGGAAATCTCGAATCGCTTTGTAGAGACCGATCATACCCTCTTGGATAATATCTTCACGATCTGCTCCGATCAGAAAATAGGATCGTGCTTTTGCTCTTACAAAGTTCTTGTACTTATTGATCAAGTATTCGAGTGCTACGGCATCACCGTCTTTGGCCTGCTCTACGATTTCTTCATCCACTATGACCTCAATCGTGTCGCACCCATCCGACACTTCTAGTTGGGCGTTAAGAGTCAAAGCGATCCCTCCCGTATCATGGTGATGAAGATGTTGCAATGGAATACCGCTCTTGTCCGCAAGAACATACTAATTATACCTGAGAGTTTTGAAAAGCGTCAAGGCGAAGTTTCGGAGGTTCTGTCGGCTCTTGTTGCTTCGTTCGTCTCTGACGGACTACTTCATATAAAAGAATCGACCCTGCAACACTTGCATTTAAGGAATTTACCTGTCCCTTCATTGGGAGGCTCACAATCTCATCACAGGTTTCTTTGATCAGTCGGCTTAGGCCTTTACCCTCGCTTCCGACAACAATAACCCTTGAGCCAGTGAGATCCGAACGATAAACCTCTGTTCCTCCGGCTTCTGCTCCGGACACCCAGCAGCCTGCTTTTTTCAACGTTTCAAGAGTCTGAACTAAATTTCCGACACGGGCAACTAGGACATGTTCCACTGCACCAGCAGACGTCTTGGCTACGGTCGAGGTTAAGGAAACACTTCGCCGTTTAGGAATAATCACTCCATGAACCCCGGCTGCGTCCGCTGTACGAATCAGTGCTCCTAAATTATGAGGATCTTCGACTTCGTCGAGGACTAGGATAAAGGGATCTTCCCCTTTCTCCTTTGCTAAAGCCAATATATCCTCCACTTCTGCATACTCTCGTGGAGAGACATAAGCGAGCACCCCTTGATGATTTGCCTTTTCTGCCAATCGGTCCAAAGCCGCTTTGTCCACAAATTGAAAAGGGATCTGCTGCGCTCGAGCACGGCTGACCATGTCCTGGAATCTCCCACCCGTCCCTTCGGATTGAAAAAGGACTTTATTGATGGGCTTTCCGGATTGAAGTAGTTCCCATACTGGGTTTCTGCCATAAACGATTTCATCATTCATTCGAGAGTCATCCCTTCTTACTGATCGTCTTAATCCTTCCACAGCTCATTGCCCCTTCATGGCACACTCCCTGAGTCACACACGTTGGTCCCGCATCCCCAAAGATATTCGGAGCTACCCCGCGAACGAGTTCCAGCATTCTTTCAGCAAGCACACGAATCTCCCACTGAGCTCTCGTGCAGGTTCGATGCTCAAAGAAGTTCAGCAAGGAGCGGACGTTGAAAGTCGCCATCAAAGAGGTCGTGCAGGCATTCGGAAGAATATAGCGTGCATCCTCTGCAGGTACCATCCCCAGTAGGGCTTGATACTCCTCTTGCAAACTGTCCATAACCTTTTCGAATCTCTCTAACGCTTCTGGATTTCTTCGAATGCTCGGTGGTGTAACAAACTCAAAGCCTTCTTCTTTCACATAACGTTGGGAACGTTGTGAGTAGCTTGCTATCCGATGACGAACTAATTGATGAGATAAGGCACGGGAAACCCCATCAATCGAAAATTGAAAGCTTACATGCTCAAAAGGAGAAAGATGCCCCATGGAGCGGAGCTTACGAACAAAGTTTGCCACCTTCTCCTCGTCTAACTGCTCCAATAATTCAGGCACTGGATCTGACGAGTAGCATAAACGCGCCGCTGCTGCAACAACCTTCTCTGGATCCGGAGTGTATTGAATCAATTCAACGTTCACAATTCTGCCCCCTATACCCCTCTATAAATAACATTCATAATTTTATATTTAATGCCTAATTTAATTCTTCTGCGTCCACAATCTTTTCAAACCTTTTCTTCTACCCAAGGTTTGTTCTAATTATCTAATGGTTTTCTCTAACTTTACAATTCTCCCTGAAATCCAGAACTCTCCTGAATTTCATGGCCTACTCTGCTCTTTTCAGAATCCCTAAGTAGCTCGTCTAACTGCTCAAAAGCCCACAGCATTCGTTCAGTCTTCCCCGTCATCTGCCAGTACCCAACTAAGCTCTCAAAGGCTGTGGCATGTCGGTAGGTCACGACATCTGTACTTTTGGGATGTCCTCCTTTAGCATTTCTCCCTCTGTGTACAACCTGACTTTCCGTTTCATCAAGGTGAGGGAGAATCTGATGGAGCAATGACGCTTGAGTAGAAGCTCGGACATATTCTGTAGCTAAACGATGTAAATCCTTAACTTTTTCGTAGCCTAGAGTGAGAAGATGCGTCCTTACCCAAAGCTCATAAACCGCATCACCTAAATAGGCCAGGGTCAGGGCATTCATTTCCTGCCAGGATCTTGGCATAAGGTTCGGGCAGAATGCCCTCCCTCCTTTCATCCTTTAAAGGTCCAACGTGCTCCTTGAGGGGTGTCCTCAAGGATGATCCCAAGCTCTTTAAGCTTATCCCGAATCAGGTCGGACATTTCCCAATCCTTTTTCTGACGTGCTTTAGCACGGACTTCCAGGAGTACCTCCATGACTTGATCTAGCTTTTCATTCCCTGCTCCAGCATTGCTAGCAGGATTTGCTAAATCAAAACCCAATACATCTGCAAGTTCCACAAGAGTAGCCCGAGCCTTTATCAGTCCAGCTGATGTGTAGGGATAAGCCTGGAGATGGGCATTGATTGCCTTTCCTAACTCAAACAAGCTTGCATAAGCGAGAGCGGAATTAAAATCATCATCCATGGCCGCCTCGAAACTCTTTCTCGCTTCCTCTGCAGACTTACTAAATTTATCATCTGCTTCTGCTTCCAAAGGCTCCTGACCTTTTCGCCCTAGAGCCTCGTCGGCTAAGCGAATACTCGTCTGCAAGCGTTCAAGCCCTTTTTGAGCCATCGCTAAGTTCTCATCATCAAAATCAAGTGGGCTTCGGTAATGCGTCCCTAAGAGGTAAAAACGGATAACTTCTCCTGAAAAATGCTCAAGAATCTCACGAACAGTAAAGAAGTTCCCCAGGGATTTCGACATTTTTTGTTGGTTCACCGTAAGGAAAGCATTATGCATCCAATACCGGGCAAAGGTTTCTCCCTTAAGATACCCTTCCGATTGTGCTATTTCATTCTCATGGTGTGGGAACACAAGGTCCCCTCCGCCTCCATGAATATCAAAGTCTGAACCCAAATATTTTAAAGACATGGCTGTGCACTCAATATGCCAACCCGGACGTCCTAATCCCCAAGGACTTTCCCAGGAGGGTTCACCCGGTTTTGCCTTTTTCCAAAGGGCAAAATCCATAGGATTCTTTTTTCGTTCATCCACTTCGACACGGGCTCCCGCCTGCATATCTTCTAATGTCCGTCCCGATAACTTTCCGTAAGCAGGGAAACTACCTACGGAAAAATAGACATCCCCATCGACTTCATAGGCTAACCCTGAGTCTATCAACCCTTTGACGATCTCGATCATCTCAGGAATATGCTCTGTAGCCTTCGGATGAATGGTCGCTGGCATAAGATTGAGTGCCTTAGCATCCTGGAAGTACTCTCGGATATACTTCTGAGATAAAACGAGCGGATCCATACCTTCTTCTTTACCCCGCTGAATAATCTTATCATCAATATCCGTAAAGTTCTGGATAAACGTAACATCATACCCCTTAAACAAGAGATAACGCCGTATCATATCAAAGACTACGAGCATTCGTCCATTTCCAACATGGAAAAAGTTATAAACCGTAGGTCCACAGGTGTACATCGCGACTTTTCCCTCTTCACGAGGCTTAAACTCTTCTTTTTGACGCGTCATTGTGTTGAATAATCTCAAAGACATCGAATCGACTCTCCTTTTCCCCTAATTTCCGCTCTAAGTGGTTGACTCGTTCCATCAAGCAACGGAGCATTTCCTGGATTGGATCAGGTAATTCTTCTTCTCGTAAATCCTGATCCGATGCTTGGAATTGGCCCAGATCCATTTTTTTGATCGGAACTCCATGATGAACAACGATTTGGCCTGGGATTCCTACGACAGTCGAATCATTCGGGACAGGTTTCGTCACGACAGACCCGGCGCCTATCTTTACATTATCTCCAACTTTGATCGAGCCTAAAATCTTCGCACCCGATCCGATGAAAACATTATTCCCAATCGTGGGATGTCTCTTTCCTTTTTCCTTCCCAGTGCCCCCTAAAGTTACGCCTTGATAAATGGTCACGTTATCCCCGACCTCAGCTGTTTCTCCAATGACAACTCCCATCCCATGGTCAATAAAAAGACCCTGTCCAATGGTCGCTCCAGGATGAATCTCTATCCCAGTAAAAAGACGCGAGATCTGAGAAATCAAACGCGGGAGAAGAACCAAATTCTTCTTATACAAATAATGAGCCATCCGATGGGAAATGAGGGCGTGAAGTCCGGGATAGCATAGAATAACCTCGACAATCGTCTTAGCCGCTGGATCTCGGTCGAAAATCACGCGGATATCCTGTCTCAACTGGTGAAACATTACAAATCACCTTCTTAAAAAAATAAGGAAACCCCTCGTCCAGAGACGAAGGATTTCCGCGGTTCCACTCTGATTGAGCAAGTTAGCCCCTGCTCCACTTCTAGCTTTAACGCAGCCTTACGGAAGAAAGGCTCATGCCATCTCTTCTCCGTTCCAGGATGCACTTCGAAAGACCCTCTGGGATGGCTTCCACCGTAATCCACCCTCTCTAAGAACAAAGGTCGTCTTCCTACTTTTTCCCTTCATCACGTCTATCCAATATACCATGTAATATACTATGCATCTACTTGGTGTAAGTATAGTGAATCCGTAGGATTGTGTCAATAATATACAGGATTGTAGCGAGAAGGTTACCAGAAGTCCTTTATGCAGACCTGTTATAACTAGACTAGAGAAGCTTCTTCGTGTGCTCCAATCGACTGAGTACGTTCTCAAGTCCTAGGAGTGGGATAATATCGTAGAGCTCCGGCCCATGCATCTGCCCGGTCAGAGCGATCCGAATAGGCATATAGACTTGCTTACCTCCGAGCTTAAGCTCTTTTGTAATCTGCTTCAGCAGAGGTTTTGTATTCTCTATAGTGATTTCTTCCAATTCTTTTAATTTTGAAGCGAGAAGTTCTAAGACTTCGGGGACCTGTTCCCCTTTTAGAATTTCCAAGGCCTCTCCTTCAGGTGCAGGTGCTTCTGATCCATGGAAGTAATGGACGAAATCCTTGACCTGAGCCATGTAAGAAAGGTGATTGATGATCGCTTGAACATACTTACTCACCCAGGTTCTCTCTTGTTCCGAGATTTCCCCTTGTGGCATAATTCCAACCTCTTGAAGGTAGGGCAAAGCCATGTCTGTTAAACGCTCAGGTGATGCCTTCTTAATGTATTGGGCATTCATAAAGTTTAATTTATTCAAATCAAAAACGGCCGGGCTTTTTGAGACTCGATCCAAAGAGAAAGCTTGTGTCATTTCCTCGAGTGTGAAGAATTCTTCCTCTCCTGCTGGTGACCAACCCATAAGTGCGATGAAATTCACGACAGCCTCAGGCAAATACCCCTTTGCTTGATAATCGATAACTGCTGTATCTCCATCTCGTTTACTCATTTTCCGTCCTTCTGTATTGAGAATTAAGGAAATATGGGCAAACTCAGGAGTTGGTAACCCCAACGCCTCATAAATCAGAAGCTGACGAGGAGTATTGGAAAGGTGTTCCTCTCCTCGAATGACATGTGTTACATTCATGGTCGTGTCATCTATGACGACGGCAAAATTATAGGTAGGGATTCCATCCGATTTTACTATGACGTAATCTCCGATCCCATCACTTTCAAAGATCACCTCACCGCGTACGCGGTCATGAATCACAATCTGCTCTCCTTCAGGAACTCGGAAGCGCACTACAGGTTTACGTCCTTCTGCTTCATACTGTTTACGTTCCTCTGGAGTAAGATTTCGACACTTCCCACGATAACGCGGAGTTTCCCCTTGAGCAATAAGTTCCTGACGTTCTTGCTCAAGCTCTTCTTCAGAGCAATAACAATGATAGGCTTTTCCACTAGCTAGAAGCTTATCTGTATATTCTTGATAAAGTTTAAGCCGTTCTGTTTGGCGATAGGGACCATTCTCTCCACCGACTTCAATCCCTTCATCCCACTGGATATTAAGCCAGCGCAGGGCCTCGAGAATATTATGTTCTGACTCGCGGCTCGAGCGTTCCAGGTCTGTATCCTCACTACGAACAATAAATACCCCATTTTCTTTTCGAGCCAGTAAATAATTAAAAAGTGCTGAACGCGCTCCACCAATATGTAAGGGTCCCGTTGGACTCGGTGCAAAACGAACTTTAAGCATGTATATCCTCCCTCTAACATAATCAATCTTATTCTGATAATATCAATAATGAAAAAATCAAATCTTAAATTTTAATGACGCTGACAATTGCTTGAGCACTCATTCCTTCTTCACGACCTTCGAAGCCCAAACGTTCTGTCGTTGTCGCCTTAACGGAGACATTCTCCTGGTCAGTTTGGAGGGTTTTCGCAAGCTCTTCTCGCATCTTTGGAATATAAGAAGCCAGCTTTGGTCGCTGTGCTACGAGAATACAATCGAGATTCCCAATTCGGTAGCCTCGCTCTTCGAGCAGTCCCATGACGTACTCCAGCAGTTTTATGCTTGAAATGCCTCGGTACTTCTCATCAGTGTCTGGGAAGTGCTTGCCTAGATCACCTAAGGCCAAAGCTCCGAGCAGGGCATCCATAATCGCATGAGTTAGGACATCCGCGTCAGAGTGGCCTAAGAGGCCTCGTTCGTGGGGGATTTCGATTCCGCCTAAGATTAATGGACGTCCTTCGACTAGGGCATGGACGTCGTAGCCGATTCCGACTCTATGCATGAAGGCATGTCTCCTTAAAAGCATGTACTCGAGCAGTTCAACTGCTCGTGTCGTTTACTGCAGCAAAAGGTGCTTGTACTCTAAGGTCATTTAGAGTGCGCAATTATCGGGTCGTGTAGCTTTTCGCGCAGCGTACCTTCGGGCGTGAATCTCCACCGGAGACTCACGTACTCAATAGCTCCAGGGCTTCCTCACTCGCTTCCGGGGGAGCACCTTCGGCGGATGGGTATCATTTGCGGAATGCCGCCTCGGGCAAAAATGTCCACTGGACACTTTCGTTGCCAAACCCTTCTGCTTACTGCATGTGAACCAGTGGCGCCGCTACCCCCCGAAAGCCTCGTTCGATTTAACGCCCTTCCGCTAGAAGTCGTTCACTTCTGCCCGAAAAGCTACGCTTCCAGGTCTTTCAGGTCCTTTTCTGGGTAGGCTTTCATGCCGCCATACAGCACCATCAGACCCAGAAAGCTAAACCCAAGCCTTCCTGCAAAGTGAGTTACGATTACAGAACGCGAGGTTTCTTCGCGAGCAGCTAGCAAACTTGGGCTAAACTGCTCCCCAGATAGCGGGGCGGGCCACACGACGTGGTCCGCCGCCTATTGAGCCAGGGATGGCGATTTAGGCGGGTACCCCGCAGCTTGCAAGAAGCAGTTTAGCCCTTAGTTTGCTTTGCGAGCGTATTTCCGAGCGTCTGTAACGTAACTCGACTTGCATAGGCTTCCCGTTATCGCTCGACCTAACTTAACTCGACTTGCACGAAACGCCCGTTAAGCTTTCTTAAGTGCGCGCTTAGCAAGTATACCTTCTGCGAAGGTTAAATCTTCCGGTGTAGTAATTTTAATATTTTCTGGTGATCCGTCAAGTACTTGAACGGGATACCCGAGCCACTCAACAAGCCCTGCATCATCGGTAGCCAAATACCCTGCACTGGCTGCCTTTTGATGAGCCTCCTCTAAGAGTGCACGATCGAAGACCTGTGGGGTCTGAACCGCTCTCAGGGTTTCACGTGGGGGAGTCTCGAGTACCTTACCGAGTGAGTCTACTCTTTTGATTGTGTCCTTGACGGGTATGGCCATAATGGCTGCACTAGACTCTTCCGCTTCTGTAAAAAAACGGTGAAGTGCCTCTAATGTCAAAAGGGGGCGAGCCCCATCATGTACCGCCACCCGTTGGATGACAGGACTAAGAGCTTTAACCCCCGCAAAAACTGACTCTTGGCGTTCTTTTCCCCCTAAGGTGATAGAGGATACCTTTTTAAAGCCCTGTTCACGGACTAAACCATGAATCTTTTCCAAATCCCCTTGTGAGCCTACGATAACAATCTCGGCGACATACTCTGACGCTTCAAACAAGGCGAGAGTATGCGCTAAAATCGGCCGTCCAGATAAAGGAACGAACTGTTTGTTAATAGAGGCCCCCATCCGTTTTCCATGTCCAGCAGCAGGAATCACAACGCCCAATTCAACCAAGGGCATTCACCTCATTCGTCGATGGAAGGCCAATCTGCTTTTTTTCAACGAGCACTTTCGGCTTCGCAAAAATCATCCGTCCTGCAGCCGTTTGCAAGACGCTTGTCACCATAACCGTGATATGCTGTCCCATATACCGTCTGCCGTTATCCACGACAATCATCGTTCCGTCATCGAGATAGGCTACGCCTTGACCGGATTCCTTACCTTCTTTCATAACTTGAACAAGCATCTCTTCTCCTGGTAGAACGACTGGCTTTACTGCATTAGCTAATTCATTGATATTCAAGACCTTAACCCCTTGCAGCTCCGCCACTTTATTCAAGTTGTAATCATTCGTGAGAATCGGTGCACCAAGAACCTGCCCTAACCGCACAAGCTTGCTATCAACTTCTGCGATATCCTCGAAATCCTGCTCAGAGATTTCCACCTTAATGATCATTTCTTTCGAGATTTGGTTCAAGATATCCAGTCCTCTACGGCCACGATTGCGCTTCAAGAGATCTGAGGAATCAGCAATATGTTGGAGTTCTTCAAGCACAAATCCTGGGACAAGGAGCGCCCCTTCAACAAATCCCGTTTGAACAATATCCGCAATACGTCCATCGATAATTACGCTCGTATCAAGGATTTTATAGTTCTGGAAGGAGGGTTCAGAAGCATGTCCCCGACCAGACTTATCTTTGTTCTTTTCGGATTTATCCCCTCGGAGCTTGGGTAAGAATGTGAAAAATCCCAAAACTTCTTCTTTACGTTTTACTCCAACCAGAAGCCCCAAGTACCCTAAGAAGAGGCTTAACAAAATAGATAATATCGAACCTAGAAACGGAATACCCGCTAATGCGTTGCTTAATAAACTAGCAATTATAAGTCCGATAATAATTCCGAATGCTCCACCTATCAAATCATGTGTAGGGATTTTCGTCATACGGGTGTCTAGCCAACGCATCAAAGCAAGAAACCCTCGAATACTCGCTGGAGCAATCACGAAACCTAGGGTAGCGAAAACAACAACCATCGCTACGTAAGTCCAAACAGGGGAATACTGCCATCCTAGAGATTGCAAGACATTCAACTCTAATAAGATATAGTCCAAATAGAAGCCTATAGCACCGAATAAAATTGTGATGATACCGCGTATTATATTGCGAATCATCGCCTCACCTCCTTTATTCCTTATTTTGGCTAAAATCTTTTTGTGTTATACTTGCTATACGGTCAATTACAAATAATTTTCACATCAATTAGGCAAGCAGCCCTTTTAGACGATTTCTCATTTCCTCCTCCTGGGCATCTTCCGCCAGAACCAGTTCACTCACAAGAATTTGACAGGCGTTATCATACATTTTCTTCTCTCCGGTGGATAGCCCTTTTTCTCGCTCCCTCTGTGAAAGACTTCGAACAACTTCTGCGACAGAGAAAATACTACCGCTCTTTATCCGGTCCATATTCGCTCTGTATCTTCTGTTCCACGCCAGAACAGGGAGTTTGCTTTCATTTTCAAGGATCTTCATAACTTCTGGTACTTCAGAACGAGAGATGACTTGTCGTATTCCTAAATGATCGACATTATCTAGCGGTATAAAGACTTTCATGTTACCCACGGGAATATGCATGACATAGTATTGACGGACTTCCCCTAAAACTTCTCGTTCCTCAATAGCCTCAATTACACCTGCACCATGCATAGGATAAACCACCTTATCCCCGATTCCAAACATTGAGTCACCCCCCTGTGTGTATATTATAACAAGGTTTTCCTAGGGGGTCAAAAATTTTTAAATTATATCACAGACATGCTTTTGTGTCAATTTCTTGTTTTCCTTGTCAAGAATGTAGAAAATTGACAACTCTACTACCCTCTCGCTATAATAAAAGTGTCAGAAAGGAGTGAGGAAACAGCTTATGGAAGATCTCACTGTTCGCTACCAAAACATCGTTAAATCTCTCTTAATCCGTCATCAAAGTGTATTAGATATTCTAAGCAAAGGACAGGAGGCATCTGCCCGGGTTAATCGCGCTGTTGTCAAATCCGTGACTAATTGTGGCTGTTTGGCTATTGATGCCCACAAGAAAGCTTTGTCTGAGGATACAAGTCTAAGCGATCTGAAAGCGCTGTTAGATAGCCAACTTGAAGGCAATCTCTGTGACAATTGCAAAGATATCATCGAAACTGAGATTGGCAAGCAGCTCTTTTACATAGCCGCCTTGGCAAATACCTTAGATCTTTCCCTTAAAGAAGTGATTGAAAAGGAAGAAAAGAAGCTCTCAACACTGACTATTTTTAACCTGACCTAACGTTTTGTCTTTTTACCCTATCAATCGTTCTCAAATTTAGCTACTCATCCTATAAATGGACTTTCGAGCCGTACATTTTAAGTATGGCTTTTTTATTTGCCAGTTCCTCCTATGATAGATTGTTTAATTCTACCATAGAAGGCTATTCTTTCAAAATATATCCTGGATGACTTCATGCAAGCTATCTAATTCTACGATCTGGACATTCTTATAACTTCGCTTATCCTTGATAACGTTTTTAGCGACGTAAACTTTTTTGAAGCCCATCCTGTCAATTTCTTTAATCCTTATGTCAAGCGAAGGGACTTTCTTTAGCTCCCCCGTAAGTCCGACATCGGCTATAAAAACTGTTCCATTGGGAATCGCTTTATCTTTAACGGACGAGACTATGCTCATTATTATCGCTAAATTCACGGATTGCTCTTTGAGTTGGAGCCCTCCCGTGGTTTTTATCACTATATTTTTATCGTATAAATCAACCTTACCTCTTTGCTCCAGAATAGATATTAAGGTATTGAGCTGGTCCCTTTTTAGACATTCTCCTATTCTAGAAGGGTAGGGGGTAAAGGATTTTGAAACTAAACTTTCTACTTCCACGACAATGGGCCTAGAGCCCTCTTTTATGACCGTTATTGCACTGCCCGGAAAGTCTTGTCCCAAGGTTCTCTGTGTCATAAAAAATTCCGAAGGATTATCAATAGACCTCATCCCAGATTCAGTCATCGCAAAGAAGCCCATCTCCCCTGTACTCCCAAATCTATTTTTTGAACACCATGCCCCCCTTAATTCCTCTCCATTTTCTTCTTCGATAATGAGGACAGTATCCACGAGATGTTCCAAGGCCCTCAACCCAGCGATCTCTTCATTCTTATTCATCTGGCCAATCAACAAAATTGTCCTTGGCCTTGTGCTATCCTTAGCGATTCTAAGAAGCTCATTCGCACATTCCATCGTTTGAGTTGGCGAGCCTGCTCTCGAGGGGAGTTGCTCCTCCAAAGTAAAGGTTTGAATACTATCAACAATCACTAAATCCGCATCCACTTCTCGAATTGCCGACAATACGTTGTCCATACTTGTATCGGATAAGACCCATATATCGTGATGCAGGTTTCCTAGAATTCTTGCCGCCCTGCTCTTGATCTGACTTTCACTTTCTTCTCCTGAGGCATAAAGCACTTTAAGGCCCTTTTCGGCAACATCTTCAGCGACCTGTAACAATAAGGTTGATTTACCTGCACCTGGTTTTGCAGAAATAATGGTGATTGAATCTCTAACAATTCCACCACCCATTACTCGGTTAAACTCTCCGATGTCAGTTACAATTCTATCGCTCTTACTAGTTTCGACTTCACTCAATCTTTGCAGAGGCTTTTTATTTGCTTTAGAACTACGAGCGTTTAATCCTATTTTCTTGGCTTCTACAATAGTTTCTTCAAACGTATTCCATTCACTACAATTAGGACATTGCCCTGCCCATTTAGAGACTTCAAACCCACAGGTCTTACATTTATACACTACTTTACTCTTTATTCGTGAACGCCTCTCCTTCACTCTAATTCTTTAGAAGATAACCTTTAAGTTTGCTTCCTCAAAGGGGAATTCCTGCTTTAAGTATACTAGAAAAACGCTTTGCAACAAAACGTGAAAATATTCACTCATTATTTTAAAATGTCATTCGCGTATTTCTATTTACCATATTAGAATTCTTGTAGGAAAGGGAACGGTCTTGACCGTTCCCAATAAATCCAAAGAACTGTCTGACCTCGCTTTCCAGGCATGGTCAGACAGTTCTATCAAAACTTGATTGTGGATTTAGGGCTTAAACGTGAATCTAGGGCTTGAGTAAGAGTTTATCGGTTAAAATTCGACTTAAAGCTTGGAGAATTTCATCTTATCCTCTTCCACTTCCACCTTAATCTGATCTCCTGCTTTGAACTCCCCAAGGAGGATCTTCTCAGACAGACTATCTTCGATCAGACGCTGGATTGCGCGACGAAGCGGGCGGGCGCCAAAGGTCGGGTCATTTCCTTCTTTGGCGATAAGTTCTAGCGCGCTTTTTTCAACCTGAAGAGTAAACCCTTGATCCTTAAGACGCTTGTTCACTTGATTCATCAGGATTTCAGCAATTTGCGTTAGGGCTTCTGATTGGAGGGAATGGAAGACCACGAGTTCATCCACACGATTCAAAAACTCAGGGCGGAAGGTCTTCTTCAAATCTTCCATCACATTGGCCCGCATATTTTTGTATTCCGTTTCTTCATTACGACGAGCTGCAAAGCCAAGGGCTTCCTTGTGTAAGAAAGAGGCTCCAACATTGGAAGTCATAATGATCACCGCATTCCGGAAATCAACGGTCCGTCCCTTTGTATCCGTTAGTCGTCCATCTTCTAGGACTTGCAGGAGGATATTGAAGACCTCCGGATGAGCTTTTTCAATCTCATCGAGTAAAATGACACTATAGGGTTTACGGCGGACAGCTTCTGTCAGTTGACCCCCTTCATCATGCCCGATATATCCAGGAGGAGCTCCGACCAGTCTAGAAACAGCATGCTTCTCCATGTACTCAGACATATCAATCCGAACAAGAGCGTCTTCTTCGCCAAACAAGGCCTCAGCCAAGGCTCTCGCTAGCTCTGTTTTACCTACCCCTGTCGGTCCAAGGAAGATGAAGGAACCGATAGGCCGCTTAGGATCCTTAAGCCCCGCTCTGGCTCGACGGACTGCACGAGAGACTGCTTTCACGGCATCCTCTTGTCCGATGACACGTTGATGAAGAATCTCCTCCAGATGGAGTAGACGTTCGCTTTCTTCCTCGGCGAGCTTTTTCACTGGAATTCCCGTCCAACTTGCGACGATTTGAGCGATATCCTCGGCAGTAACCATCGTCTTATCGACATCGCGTTTGCTCTCCCAATCATTACGCTGCTGGGCAAGTTCTTCCCGTAATTTATGCTCTTCATCCCGTATTTGAGCTGCCTTTTCAAAGTCCTGACTTAAAACGGCGGCTTCCTTTTCTTTCTTCAAGGCATCAATCTTTTCTTCTAAAGACTTTAAATCTGGGGGAGCAGTAAACGACGTCAAGCGGACACGTGAGGCTGCTTCATCCATAAGGTCGATCGCTTTATCAGGAAGGAATCGGTCCGAAATGTAACGATCAGAGAGTCGAACCGCGGCCTCAATCGCCTCATCTGAGATCTTCGTCCGATGGTGTGCCTCATAACGATCGCGTAACCCGTAAAGGATCTTAATCGCCTGTTCGAGAGTAGGTTCACCCACTGTAATCGGTTGGAAGCGCCTTTCTAGGGCAGGATCCTTCTCGATATACTTACGGTATTCATCAAGAGTCGTTGCCCCTATGCATTGGAGTTCACCCCGGGCAAGCGCTGGCTTTAAGATATTGGCTGCATCGATTGCCCCTTCTGCTGCTCCAGCCCCAATTAAGGTGTGCAACTCATCGATGAAAACTATGATATTCCCATCGACACGAATTTCTTCCATGACCTTTTTCAAGCGTTCTTCAAATTCCCCGCGATACTTACTTCCTGCAACCACAGACGAGAGATCTAGAGTGACGACACGCTTACCTGCCAAGATTTCCGGGACCTTATTGTCGATGATCTGTTGGGCCAGGCCTTCGGCAATCGCCGTTTTCCCTACCCCTGGTTCCCCGATCAAAACTGGATTATTCTTTGTGCGACGACTCAATATCTGAATGACCCGCTCGATCTCTGACTCACGACCTACTACGGGGTCAAGCTTCCCTTCAGCAGCTTGTTGCGTAAGATCTCGTCCAAACTCGTTAAGTGCTGGAGTGTTAGAGGGACCTCCATTCTTCGAGGTTGCATTCGCCGAAGGATTCGCTGGCATCGGAACGTCTTCCGGTTCTCCTCCCAAAAGACGAATGACTTGCTTCCAGATCTTCTCTGGGTTTACCGACATGTTCATAAGAATGCGTGCAGCAACTCCTTCTCCTTCCATCAAGAGTCCGAGTAAGAGATGCTCTGTTCCGATATAGGTGACCCCTTGGCGACGAGCTTCTTCATTGGCAAGCTCCAATATACGTTTTACACGCGGAGTTAAGCCGACTTCTCCTTCATAAGGTTCCCCCGTACCAATGAGATTTTCGATTTGTTCACGGACTTTGTCCGGCTGAACTCCAACACCCAAAAGCGCTTTAGCTGCAATCCCATCCCCTTCCCCCACTAAACCAAGAAGCAGATGTTCAGTCCCTAGTACATTGGACCCCATGCTTCTAGCTTCTTCTTTAGCGAGCTGAAGGACCTTCACCGCTTTTTCTGTAAATCTTCCATTCATCATGATTTCACCTTCCCTACTTTGTATCATGTTATTTTTTCTTTAGACAGGTCTTGTCTCTATTACTCCTGCTCATTGTGGAGATATTATGAGCTTATACTTATAGCTTGCCTTACGTACTTCGCCCGTTGCTCATCTCGCTGTCCTGAATCGAGTTCTTGATCGAGAACATACTGGAGAGACGCTGGTGAGGTCTCGACAAGCAGTGTGCTAAAGCTTTGTTGGTGCTGTGGAAGTATCCCTAGGTCGACTCCCAAACGATCTAGGGAGAGACACTGCAAGGCATCTTCAGAGGTTAAGAGCCGAGCATTTTCCAAGGTACCTCTTGCCCTCCAGACCTTATCCTCTAGAGCGAGTCGTGCATCCCGCAATAAGCCTTCACGGGCCTGCACTTCCTGCTCGACAATCTGCTTAGTTACAGCTTCGAGATGGGTGATGGTATCTTCCTCGCTCTTTCCCAAGGTAATCTGATTTGACACTTGAAAAAGATGTCCGAAAGCTTGAGAGCCCTCGCCATACAGTCCTCTTACAGCTAAGCCAAGATGGGTCAAGGCTCCGAGAAGATTTTGGACTCGATGGGTCATAACCAAGGCAGGCATATGAACCATGACGGATGCCCGCATTCCGGTTCCCACATTGGTTGGGCAAGCCGTTAGATAACCCTGGGCTTCCCGAAAAGCAAAATCAAGCTGCTTCTCAAGCTCATCATCACAATCATTCGCAAGTTGAAACGCTTTCCTAAGTTGATCACCCGGGAGGAGGGCCTGAATTCTCAGGTGATCCTCTTCGTTCACCATGACGGAAATTTGATGGTTCTGGCTTAAGGCGACTCCACGAGCCCCCCGAGAGCTTGCAAGCGCCGGGCTGATTAAATGCTTTTCAATCAGAACGTACTGTTCAATCGACGTCAGATCCGTCAGAGAGTAATACTCGAGTTTTTCCCCTGCGACATCAACGGTTCGCAGGGTTTCAGAGACTTTCTTCTCGAGCTCCGTTGAGGCCTCTAAGGATAGGATCTGGGGAAATGGGGTGTTCTCCAAATTACGTGCTAGACGGATTCGGCTACTTAAGACGACGGGAGCCTGAGGATTTTCCTGCATCCAGTTACTTTGCCGAAGTAACAGTTCTTTTCGCTTCATCTTCTCACCCCTCCAGATTCTGTTCGAGTTGACGAATCTGATCTCGAACGGTTGCCGCCGCCTCGAACTCTTCCTTCTGAACGAGCTGCTGAAGCTTTTCTTTGAGTCTCTGAATCTCTACTTTCTCCCGGATTGCGGTTCCTTGGCGCATTGGAATTTTCCCGACATGCCGTCCGCCTCCATGAATCTTCCGCAGAAGTGGTTCAAGCTGAGACTCGAATTTTTGATAGCAAGCGCTACAACCTAGCTTACCAGCCTGTGTAATCTCAGAAAGCGTGCTCCCGCACTGGGGACAGGATTCTTCTTTTGGACTTTGTGGCGTCGATGTAAAGTCAAAGAGTGCTTGCAAAAATTCTGGTATGATTCCAGGATGAAAGACTAAGTTCACTTCTTGAGCCTTTTGAGCGCATTGGTCACAAAGGTAAAGCTTCGTCATATCTCCATTTACTGTTTTCGTAATCTGCACATTGGCTTCTCTCTGCTGGCAATTTTGACAAAGCATGTGATCCCCTCCTTTAACCCTCTATTGTAAATCCTCACGGCTTAATGTCGTTAAAATCCTTTTCATGATATGCGCCCGTAGCACCTCAACATTCAGACTTTCCTGACCTAAACTATCTCGATGTAAAACGAT
Organism: Desulfitobacterium elongatum; assembly: GCF_055378975.1. NCBI lineage: Bacteria > Bacillati > Bacillota > Clostridia > Eubacteriales > Desulfitobacteriaceae > Desulfitobacterium > Desulfitobacterium elongatum. The sequence goes on from NZ_AP038772.1 coordinate 4,562,279, forward strand.
TCGAATAATAGCTGCTTCACGCGGAGTAATTACTTCTTCTTCGAGTAGTCGTTGAAGTAGTCCAAAGGCTCGATTCTGGGTCAATTGGGTTCCAATCAGTTGCCGCATGACATTCTGGAACTGCCCTTCTTGGTTTAAGCCGAGCCGAACAATTCGCAGGTAGCCTCCACCACCCCGGCGGCTTTCGACTAAGTATCCCCGCTCGACCGAGAACCGCGTCTCCAGAACATAATTGATTTGCGAAGGTGCACATGAGAATTCCTCAGCCAGAACACCCCGTTGCAGGATAATAAACCCCTCATCAGCCTGTTCCAATATCCGCTTCAAGTAAACCTCGATGCGGTCTGCAAGATTTCCCATCACACGACACTCCCTTTATGACATTCTTTGACTTTATGACCTTCTTTGACCTTCCTCTTTATTGTAACCAATATTTCCGAATTTGCAAATATATAAGGGCGAAAAATTTGAGGGAAATTAATGTCGAAGTTCTTATCGAGCTTGAAAATATTTAGAAATATAACTATTCTTAAAAGGAATCCCCTATTCTTAGGAGAAGTATACTTGTTGCTAACAAAAATAGAAAAATAGAGGCATAAAGCAAAAAACTTCGTTTCCACCTATCCGGCAAAAACGAAGTAAACCCATATTCCCAAGGTGAGGAAACTCACCCCTGATAATGCCCAATACACTATATTTCCCTCTAAAAAGGGTTTTATAGGACCCTCCTCTTGAGATAGTGACGAGTTGGCTAACTCAGCCCCTGAGTCTTTTGGCCTGTGATCTAGCATGGAATCTTCTGTAGAGGGTTCGTCAGCTCTTATTCTTTCCTGTGGCCTTTTTTCATATTTTGGTTCGATTGGTTTTCCTAATGGGACTTCAACTCGAGGTTCAATAGGTTTTCTCAGTGGGACCTCAACTCGAGGTTCGATATCGTCCCAATGAATCGAGCCCTTTAATAAATAATCAATCTCTTCTACACTTAAACGAACTTGTTTTTCTTTCATCGTGGGTCTTCTCTCCTGTTAAAGGTTTACACTTTTTGGTATTCGCGAAAAAACAAAAAAACCCTGCCTCTATGAGCAGGGCTAAAGACCTATTTTTAGTACTATCTTCTTAATCCCTAGCTACTTGACGAGAAGCACCGGACAAGTTGCCTTCTGGAGGACACGCTGACTGACACTCCCAAGGACTGATCCCGTAATCGGACCATACCCGTGGCTTCCTATGACAACGAGGTCAATATTGTCCTTCTTAATCTGTTCGAGAATTTTACTGACTGGGTGACCTATTTCAAGAACTGTGGTAATTTTTACTCCTTCGGTCGAAACCCCCATTAAGGCAGCCTCAAGGGCCATCTCTCCATTACGGGTTAGATCCTCCTGGGTTACGGAAATTCCGTAAGATATGGTATATCCCCAATAGGCCTGAGGCGTAAACGTCACATGCATAAGGATAATTTCAGCTTGAAAATGATGAGCTAACTCTATTGCTTTAATAAGCGCCCGTTTCGAGTACTCTGAGGCATCTGTGGGCACAAGAATTTTTTTGTACATTTAATATTCCTCCTTTTACTAAAAAGCATATCCTTATTACTAATTTCTCATGCACTTATAGTATTAGCATATTCGCAGAAAGAAGTGGAAGTTTTGCCTGAGCATTTAAAAAGGTTTCGATATGGCTGGAGTAGCTGGTCTATCCTAGTCATTGCTTTTATCACGGTCTTTTTCCACCGACTTTCCGTCGGTTCAGTCGCGGATCAAATCACCCGTGAAATCCCCATGAATGCATTAGCTCTTGGAAATCTGACGGCCATGAATTATTACGCCTATGCCCTTATGCAAATTCCTGTCGGAATTTTAGTGGATCGAGTAGGAGTTCGGAAAATCAACGTATTCGGGCTTCTGATAACCGCTTCAGGGAGTGTCCTCTTCGGACTTGCTCATAGCCTTGAGATCGCCTATTTATCCCGTTTCATGGTAGGAATCGGCACCTCAGTAATCATCGTCTCGATCTTTAAGGTCCAAGCGACCTGGTTTCCCTTATCAAGGTTTTCGGCACTTTCCAGTTTGACGTCCTTCTTCGGAAATTTTGGTTCGTTACTCGCGCTCTATCCTCTGACCTTCCTCTCCATGATTCTCGACTGGCGGTATGTCTTCAATATTATGGCTGGGGTTTCACTTCTTCTCGCTTTACTTGTGCTCTGGGGCGTACGAGATGCCGAAAGTGAGTCAGTGGATAGGCTAAACCTACAAGCCCCCTCTCAGGAAGAAACGTCTTCCTTTACAACCTTCTTAAAGGAAAGCTTATCTAGTGTCTTGAAGAATCCAAAGACCTGGCCCAATGTCCTCATCCTTTTCGCTTTCACAGGCTCTAGTACGACCTTGCTTGGTCTATGGGGAATCCCCCTCATCACTCAAATCTACGACTTGGATAAAGCAACGGCTGCCGGCTATCTGACGTTCGCGACCTTTGGGTTTATCTTAGGGGCGCCCCTGGTCTCACTCTGGGTTCGCTGGTTAAAGGGAATTCGCCGCCCCCTTTTGATGGGAACCGGGATCAACCTCGTGCTCTGGACCTACATTACAGTCTTCGCTAAGGGTCAACCACCTGCCTATCTCTGGCCGGCCTTCTTCTTTCTCTTTGGGATTCTCATCATGAATCACATTCTCGCTTTCTCCAATGTCACAGCCGTAAACTCTTTGCGCTACAGTGGGATTGCTAGTGCTGTAACGAATATGGGGGAATTCATCGGAAGCTCTCTTGCAAGTCTTACCATTGGATTTATGCTCGATCAGACCGGGAAGGCCACTGAGGCCTGGTGGGTTATCCTTATTATGGCGGCTTTAGGCTTCCTTGGGGCCTTGTTGATGAAAGAAGAAAAACTTTAGACGACAAATTGTAAACAAAAACCCTCTGTGCCCTTAACTGCTCCATTTACAAGGTTCAGCTCAAACTAACAGAGGGTTTCTTGAATTAATGACGAATCTTAAACGAATTAATACTCTTGCGGTAGCTCTTCAAAGTATCCTTTCGGATGCTGACAAGCAGGGCAAAGCTCTGGAGCCTCAGGCCCTTCGTGTACATAGCCACAGTTCGTGCACTTCCAAGTCGTCGGCTTGTCTTTCTTATATAATGTCCCGTTCTCTACTTGCTCAGCTAATGTCTGATAACGCGTCATATGATGCTTTTCCACTTCGGCAATCTTACGGAAGATCTCTGCGATATCTTTATAGCCTTCTTGATCTGCGATGTCTGCAAAACCAGAGTAAGCAACTTCCCATTCTTCGCGTTCCCCTTCTGCTGCTGCTTTCAGGTTTGCCAAAGTGTCCTTATAGACGAGAGGGTAGTCTGCATCTACATGAATGACCTCGGTGGCACCCTTAGAATGAGCCACTAATAATTTATAAAATACTTTAGCATGTTCCTTCTCATTATCTGCGGTAGATTGAAAAACTTGTTGAATGTATTGATGGCCTTCATTTTTTGCTACACTTGCAAAAAAGGTATACCGGTTCCGTGCTTGGGACTCACCTGCGAAAGCATTTGTTAGATTCTTAAAGGTCTGCGTGTCCTTGAATTCCATGATCGAAAACCTCCTTGCTTATTACATTGACTTAGTATACTTAATTTAGATTTTGTTATTCTAATTTACTTTCTTCTTTACTTTCTTCGTCAATATTTTAGAATCCTTCTCGTATATTCAACTTTTTTTAAAAAAATATTTCTTATATACAAAGAATATGTTAAGTTAGAACTTGGACTTAATAACTTTGAGGATGTTTTTTATGAACTTATCGCGTTTTAAATTAAGTAAACTAGATATTCCCCGTCCCATCCTTGTTATCATTCTGGGGGGATTCATTCAGTCGGTCGGAAACTCCTTAATGTGGCCTCTTAACAGTCTTTTTATGCATAACGTCCTTGGACGCTCTTTAACAGAGGCTGGGATGCTTATGGCCGCTCAAGCCTTAGTTACACTTATTGGTCAATTCATAAGTGGTTTTTTGGCCGATCGATTCGGGGCCCGTCGTATCATGCTCTTCGGGTTAATTTGTGCTGTCCTATCTGTTGGCATGATTGGAATTTTTCCAATCTGGGAAGTCTATGCCCCAGGACTTCTATTTTTTGGTCTAGCTATAGCCTTCGTCTTCGTTCCACTCAACGCCCTCATCAATACCCTATGGCCCGAAGGAGGGCGCAGAGGCTTTAACCTTCTTTATGTCTTTAATAACGCAGGCGTTGCGGTGGGGACAGCTTTGGGCGGGCTTGTTGCCACGTTGTCTTTTCGCTTAGTGTTCTTACTCAACTCCTTTTCCTTTTTAGTTTATCTTCTGATCGTTCTCTTTATGATCCCCGCCCAAAGCAACAGGGAAAAGTCCTCAACACCGAAGACCCTACCCCAGCCCCTTCTTCATGACCGTGGTTTCCCTGTCCTTCTAGCCCTCTGCGGAGGAATTTTCCTCGTCTGGGCAGCCTATATTCAACTTTCGACGGTTCTCCCTGTTACAATGACTCAACTGGGTTTTTCCCTACCGCAATATAGCATCCTTTGGACACTCAATGGGATTTTTATCGTTACTCTCCAACCCATGGTTAACTGGATCATCCGCCACTGGGCTCATACCCTCTCTCGCCAATTCTATCTTGCTTGTTTACTTATCGCGTCTGCCTTCCTCATTTTATTCTTCCGCCTTCCTTACTACTCCTATATCCTTATGATGCTGGTCCTAACTATAGGAGAAATGCTGATACTCCCAGCTGTACCAACTGCTGCAGCTCAGATTGCACCTGAAGGGAAAATTGGAACGTATCAAGGTATTACCGCTGGAGCCTCTTCAGGCGGCCGGGTTCTCGGTCCGCTTCTCGGAGGGATGGTCTTTGACTACTCAGGAGGACAGATGACTTATGCACTCGCCATAGGTTTTATGGGGATATCCTTTCTGGCGTTCTTTTTCTATCAACGTGCTGAGAAAACATTTGTATGCGCTAGGGAAAACCAGTGTCAAGACTTCTAATATCTCAAGATTTGACTTCAATGAATATTCTTCATAATAACCCATAAGAAATATGAAAGAGATGAAATTCGAAATGCCTATTATACTTACGCATTATAATTACTGCCCGCAATGTGGCAAGCCTCTCCAGCAAACGGAATTTTCAGGCCAACTTCGGCCCCATTGCCCTGATTGCTCCTTTGCTTATTGGGGAAATTTCTCCTTGGGTGTCGGTGGAGTAGTATGGCACGAAGGAAAAGTTCTTCTTGTCCAGCGGGCCAATAATCCTGGCAAAGGAAATTGGACAATTCCAGGTGGCTATGTCGATCAAAACGAAAAGATTTCCGAGGCAGTCGCGCGTGAAATCAAAGAGGAAACTGGACTTATCGCACGACCGGTTTCACTCCTTGCCCTACGCGACCGTCCTGGGGATAAACATGACACTTATATCGTCTTTCTGCTTGAATATCAAGGAGGGGTTCTTCAGGCCGATCCCACCGAAGTCAGCGACATTGGCTTTTTTACCCTCGAAGAGTGCCAAGAGCTCCCTATCGCAGAACTCAGTCTCAGCGTAATCAAGGCTTCTTGTTCTACAGCCCTCAAGGGGTTCGTCCCCAAGACAGGGATTAAAATCATTGGAGCGCAGTCCGTCTTGTATCAAAGCCCCGAAGACTAATTTTCACAGACCCCCACAAATCGTAAATTTTTCACGTATTATAATATATAGGTGCACTGTAAGATAAAGCCATCCGTCTCAGAGACTGGTGGTCTTTTTGCTTTCAACCCTAAGGAGGCCAAGAAAAATGAAGAAACTCCCCGAATTCAAGGGGCTATGGCAATCCCTACGCCAAAAAATATCTCTGCAGATTAAGTTCATAAAAGAATCTCGCTTCTGGAAAAAGCCGAAATTCTGGCGCGGCTTAGGCATTCTTTTTACTATGATTATCCTCATCACCCTAGGAGGTACCGCCTTTTGGATATCTTCTCTCGATGTTAGTAAACTCCAAAGCCCACTCGCCCAACCTACTTTCATCTATGACCGAACGGGAAGCAAAATTTCCGAACTATCCTCCTCGAGGATTGAGCCCATCACACTTGATAAGGTCCCGAAAGATATGCAAGAGGCCATCATCGCGATCGAGGATAAGCGCTTCTATGAGCACCAGGGGGTTGATGTTTGGGCGATTCTCCGAGCACTTGCCCGCGATCTCAAAACTCGTGACTTCTCCGAAGGGGGAAGCACCATTACACAACAGCTTGCTAAGAATCTTTTCTTACCTTCCGATAAGACCGTTAGCCGAAAATTAAAGGAAGCCGGCTATGCTCTTAAGATCGAACTTACCCTTAGCAAGGAACAAATCCTTGAGGCTTATCTCAACCAGATCTACTATGGTGAAGGGCGCTGGGGAGTTCAAGAAGCTGCTCGTTACTACTTTGGTAAGAGTGCAGACAAATTAAACCTCGAAGAATCTGCCATGCTTGCTGGAGTCATTAACGCCCCAAGTATCTATTCTCCTGTAAGTAAGAAAGAGAAGGCCTTAGAACGCCGCAACTTGGTCCTCTCTTTGATGAAGGAGCAAGCGTTCATCTCAGCTGCTGAATATGAACGCGCTCGTTCTGCTCCCATCGCATTACGAAAAGATGCACTTAACGACCTTTCAGGAAAGTATGCCCCTTATGTGGATTATGTCATTGAAGAGGCCATCGCCCGTTACGGCTTTACCCAAGACCAGATCCTTACAGGTGGGTTACAGATCTACACTCAGATGGATCTCAACGTACAGAAAGCAGCCGAAGAAGTTTATAAGGATGACCATTTCTTTCCTGCAGGAAAATCGGATCAGATCGTCCAAAGTGGAATTGCCATCATCGATCAGCATACCGGCGGAATTCGCGGACTGGTTGGGTATCGTGGGGAAAGTGCCTTTAGGCAGTTTAACCACGCTTCCCAACTCAAACGCCAACCCGGCTCAGTCTTTAAACCCCTTATCGTCTATGGCCCCGCTCTAGAAAAAGGCTATCGGCCCAATACCCTTCTTTATGATGGTCCCCTTAACTTGAACGGATATTCGCCAAAGGATTGGGATTACCAAAACCGAGGGTGGGTAACAATGCAAGAAGCCATCAATAACTCCTGGAACATCCCCGCGGTGTGGCTCTTCAATGAGATTGGTATTGATACCGGAAAAGCCTTTGCTCAAAAAGCGGGAATCCCGCTGAGTGATAAGGATAAAAATCTAAGCTTAGCTCTCGGCGGACTCTCAGAGGGAGTATCCCCCCTGGAAATGGCCCAGGCTTACAGTGCCTTTGCCAATCAAGGAGTAATGAATGAAGCTTATGCCATAACAAAGATTACCTCTTCAGACGGATATATATTCTCCCAAGCCAAACCTAAGTCTACCCAAGTGACGGATTCAAATAGCGCCTATACCATGACCCTCCTCCTCCAAAATGTCGTGACTAGCGGGACAGCCAAAAATGCAGCCTTCGGAAATCGGCCAGTCGCAGGTAAGACGGGTTCTGTAGAGCTTCCTCCGACTTCTGAGTTTTCAGGAATCTCCAAGGGACAGAAAGATGTTTGGTTTGTCGGCTACACCCCTGAACTTACAGCCGCAGTTTGGATGGGGTATGACAAAACAGACCGGACCCATTACCTAACTAGCTCTGGCGGCTCCAACCCAGCTATTGTCTTCCGTGAGGTTCTCTCCCGCTCCTTGAAGAATGCTCCAGTTAAAGCCTTCGACATGCCTGCAGGATATCGAATGGATTGGAAAGAGGATAAATTTTCATCCGACGATATGATCGATCAAAAAGACGACAATAAAGACAATAATAAAGATAATGGTAAAAAGAAAAATGGTTCTGCGGGTTTCTTCAATGACCTATTAGACCGCTTTGGGATCGGTTCCTCTTCAGGAGGCACCATAGAAGCCCCAGCCGAAAAACCTGGCAAAGGAAAAGATAAGAAGAACAATTAACCTTCTGCATGACGCTTATAAGGGGGTGTTGCAAAACGGACAGAATAGTTCGTGAGCAACGCCCCCATTTTATTTCATAAAAAATAAAGCTACAGGTCCACAATAACCAACACGGGGTAAAAACAGCGTAAAAACCGAATTCATTCTGCTGTGTTTTGGCTATAACGTGAATAAACTTCATGCGAAAATACAGAAAGAACGAATGGGGAAACCTCTTCATCCGTTAAAAACGGCCTAACAAGATTATAATAAGGAGCCTAAAACGAGAGGCTTATTTTGCTATACCCAAAATTAAGTAGAGCAGAAAAGTTAGAATTATTATCGGATATGATAGTCTAAATTCCTACGGTATATAGGAGAAGGGGGCATCGCTAACTACTTTAAAATGTAGTTTTGCGACGCCCCCTTTTAATTGACTAACAACTTTATATTAGTAAAACGATGATTTAGTCAAGTAAAACGAAAGTACAACCAGGTTAACTAGGAATGTTGCTCTGGCTATAGAACATTTTTGATATAGCCCGGATTTTATCGATAGGGGTGATCTAAATGAATTGGCCTTAGCTAAGAAAATTGTTCTTTGTAATGTAACCTCGGATTAAAAAATAGGGGGATAAGCAAATGAGAAAAAAACTTATGGCCATAGTTCTTTCAAGTTTTGTATTTGTTTTACCAAATTCAAGTTTTGTGATGGCTTCAACTTCAGATTCAATTAGTGTAAATCAAGTGAAAAGCTTTAAGGATACACAGAGATTTACAGATAAAGCGGGTAATGAATTTTTTACATTTACTGAACCCGGAACGGGACGTCAAACTACCATAAGTGGAGATATTAAAGATCGTGAGGCTTTAAAGGAAACTATAAAAAATAATTTTAAATCAGATAACGGAAAAATCAAGTTAAGTGCCTATGATCAATCTTCTTATGATGATGGGTACGATGGGGCAGCACATGGACATTCGTACCTTCACAGTATATCTTGGTCTGATTTAACTCAGGCTCATGCGACGTTAAATGGATCTCAATATGGTGAATGGACCGATCCCGGGGTTCCTAACTCTTTAAGGCTAACCGAAGATATTAGTGTTTCTGGATTAAATGTATCATTTGCTTTGCCAACATCAGGAGGGTTTTCGAAAACAAGTGATAGTTCAGCTCATTATGAGTCACCGACATATACTGGGACTGACTTTGTAAGCAGTAGCTATTCTAACTTAAAGGCTACAAGTTATTTTGGATTATTTGGAGCTACTCAAACTCGAGTTTGACAGCAACAACGAAAATTTTGTTGCTGTTAATTTTTAATTATGGCTTTTCATGCGGATTCAAAGCTAAAAATCCTTCCAAAAAACCGCTGAAACTTTAGAATGTAGTGCCGCACGTTGGCAAATAATTACTGTTATCACCTCGATTTAAGTGGTATAATGGTGTTGCTATGTTTGCACGTATTAAAACAGCCTACAATCGGGACGGCTCGGAACGCCGTTACCTTCAAATCTGTGAGAGCCGTCGTGAAGAGGGTAAGGTTCGTCAAAAAGTCCTTTGTAACTTGGGGAGAGTGGAGGATCTCCAAAATGGGAAACTTGACGACCTGATTCGCTCTCTTGCGAAGTTCTCCGATAAACTTGCTGTGGTGGATGCCGCTGAAGATCTCTTTGCAGACTGGAGTAAAGAGTATGGACCCTCTTTGGTCTTTCGTCGACTCTGGGAAAACCTTGGACTTCATGAAATACTGGCTCAACTCTTTTGCGAGAGAGAATTAAGTGTGGATGTACAAGAAGCCATCTTCTGTATGGTTTTAAATCGCTTAACGGAGCCCACCAGTAAACTGGGAGTCAGCGATTGGAAAGATTCCGTCCATCGCCCAGAGTTAGAGAGTTTGAAGCTTCATCATTTCTATCGAGCGATCGACTTCTTGGATGAAAACAAGGAAATGATTGAAGAGAAACTTTTCTACCATCATACCGACCTATTTACCCGTCAACTGGATCTCGTTTTCTTTGACACGACCTCCACGTATGTGGAAGGAGACGCAGGGGCTTTCGACCTTCTCGAATATGGCCATTCCAAGGACCATCGGCCGGATCGTCTCCAAGTTATGATTGGAATGCTGATGTCGAGGGATGGAATTCCCATTGCTCATCATGTCTTCCCTGGGAATACCCCGGATACAGATGCATTTATTGAAGCGGTCAGTGATTTGAAAAAACGATTTAATATCCAACGTGTTATTGTTGTTGGGGATCGGGGCATGATGGGCAAGCGGACCTTAGAGCTTCTCGAGAAATTGAACCTTCAATACATCCTGGGAGTTCGGATGCGAAATGTTAAAGTTGGCCCTGAAATCGTAGCTTCCCCTGAACCGTATACTCTTGTTAAGGATAACCTCAAGGTAAAAGAAGTTACCCTCGGAGGAGATCGATATATTGTTTGTTTAAACGAAGAAGAGGCTAAACGAGATCAAGCCGTTCGAGAAAAGATTGAGATTAAACTTCGTAGCAAGCTTGAACACGGGAATATTAAGGATTTAATCGGGAACAGCGAATACAAAAAGTACATCAACGTCACACAGGATGCGGCAACGATTAATAAGGAAAAACTAAAACAAGCAGCTCTTTTTGATGGTCTATACATATTGCAAACGAATACTCAGCTTCCTACAGAGGAAGTCGCGACCGCTTATCGAGACTTATGGCAAATTGAACGTGCGTTTCGAAATCTCAAGAGTACGCTCGATTTACGTCCGGTCTACCACTGGACGGAACGGCGGATCTGCGGACACATTATGCTTTGCTTTCTCGCACTCGTAATGCAGATCAAGTTTCAAAAGCTTCTTATGAATTGCGAAAGTGAATACGGCTATACCGAAGTAATTCGTGCGCTAAGGAAAGTCCATGCCGTTAAAATTAAAGTTAAAGATCAGGAACACTTAGTACGAACCGAGGTTCATGGCGCTGCAGCGATCGCATTTAAAGCAGTCGGGGCAAGGATTCCAGAAAGAGTTCAAAAGGTATAGATGAATTCCCACAAACAGGGAATTGTAGTGGTATGCGCAAATCTAAAGTTTGGAAGCCCTTGAAATTCAATAGTTACAGCTTTCGAGGTGTCAAACTCGAGTCAAACAGACCAAGCAATTGCTAATTATAACTATCATGATTATAGAGCATATTCAACTGGAGACATTCTATTTCCTATTTAAAGAATAATAATTAATCAAAAATATTCTGTCCTACCTCAAAACTAAAGCTATAGTTATGGTATCTAGGTTGTTTTCAACTAAATACCGTAACTATAGTATTTATATTTTAGCACAAATTGAGATATGATCTTCTTATATGATATCAGTTTGGAGGTATTTAATTGATAAAGAAATCTATGATTTTCATAATATTAATATCTATCTTTTTAAGTGGATTTATCATTAAAAATAGAAGCACTTATGACAATTTAACTAATACAGATTGGGAAATAAAAACGATTAAGTTAATTGATAATACAAGTATAGAGACAGGCGGTTTTAATAATATTCTAAATGAAGCATCAAGAAAACCTGATTTGTACAGTACTTATTGGTCTCTAATGGTATTAAAAGAATTATCTCCAACAACAATAAACAATTTTACTATAGGTGATTATATTGAAGAAATCTTAAATAGGATTCTTTCAGAAAGACCCAGAGAAGAATCAATAAGTGAAATATTTTATGGTTTAAATATCTTAGAAATGATTAATTATGATACTAATTTAAAAGAAGAGATTTCGAGCTATTTACAGGAATTAAATAGTGAGGATTTCTTAATTAAGTACTTTCGGATTTTATCTCTTGATAAAATTGGGATGATAACTCAAATGGAAAAAGAAAATACCATTAATTCAATTATCGAAGATCTAAGAAAACAAGATTTTAGTAATTTAAATTATAATCAATTAGGCAAAATCGAAAAGCAATTAACAATTGTTAATAAATTTGGATTTAATTTGGATTTTGTTAATAATGATTCTTTTAAGGTAGAATTCTCAAAATTAAAAAAGAATGTGCCGAATTTATTAAGTTATGAAAATATAGACAACTTGAATAAACTATTAAATCTACCAGAAGTTTCTTATGAAACCCTAATCATTTTGATTAATAATCAAAATATGGATGGCGGATTTTCGGCAGTAAATTCATCATCCACTGACATTCAGGGAACATATATCGCAACCAAAATCTTAAAAAAAATAGGTTATGAATCTAAAAAACGTGACCAAATTATTAATTTAGTTATGAAATCTTACATAGAAAACAAAGGTTTCCATCCTTTATATAAGAATTATCCTAGTGTTGCTCAAACTTATTATGCATTAAACATTATGAATTTCCTAAATCACCCAATGAATACAATTCACGAAAAATACTTATCAGAATTACTAGGAATTTGGATCAAGAGTAATGAAAATCCAGATATCCAAAGTGTTTATTATACAATCGAATCATTAGAATTATTAGGATATAAACTTACAGATAAAGAGAAAGGTTTTCTAGATAACTATTTAGAAAATGAATTGAATAATAGTTACGAATTGAAAAATAAAATGAATCTAGTAAAACTTAATATGTTACTCGATATCTCAAGCGAATTAGATAATAATACTCAAAAAATTAATAAGGAAGTTATTATTAAACAACTTGATTCAATTCCACAATTAGATATCGTTTCTACAGCGTATTTAATTGAATTAGCTCACAAGCTTAATATTACGTTACCCCAACAGGATAGCCTTGAAGATTGGCTAAAAAAACAACAAAATATAGATGGAGGTTTCGGTGAAGAAGGGAAATCATATATTTATACCACATACAAAGCAACACTAGCTTTAAGTTTACTAAATAGCGAGCCGGTTAATAAAAAGAACTTAAAAAACTGGTTAGATTCCTCAAAGGAAACTCAAAGAGGTGGCTTTAAAATGGGAGCAGAAAGCAGTGGTTCAGACTTAATATCTACTTATTCAGGATTGCAATTACAAGCATTACTCGAAGAGTAATAAACTTAATTATACTGAAATTCATTAAAACAGTTGGTAGTATACACTATTTGTACGTACCCTATATATTATTAATTAAAATAATAGTTCAATTTATGAAATCGGAATGACTTATAATTATCTTGGAGGGTGCTAATAAAAAAATGAAAAGGGAGTTGTTGAGCATAATTTCGAAGTATTATAGATATTTTCTTATAAGTTTGTTAATTGTTATATTTGTTTTTCCGTTAAACAATACCTTTGCATCACAATTGCCTATACCTAATGAAGAAATCACCTCCTTAGAGTGGGGGTTATATTCGATTGAAGCTCCAAAAGCATGGTCATTAGGTGTTAGTGGTAAAGGTATTACTGTAGCAGTTATTGATACAGGTGTGGATATGAATGTCGGTGATCTTAAGGAAAATTTAATACCTGGTTATAACGCCCTTACCGAAGGAACAAGCTTCGCTGAAACCATAGATAGCCATGGACATGGAACACAAATAGCAAGTCTTATTGCAGGAAATGGGAAGGGACTTGGGCTTATGGGTGTTGCACCGGAGGCAAAGATCTTACCAGTTAAAGTATTCGGAAATTCAGGCGGTGATGATTTTGTAAGTGTTGGAAAAGGAGTTAAATGGGCAGCAGATCATGGAGCACAAATTATTAATTTAAGTTTCGGTAGTTTTTCAATGGATGCTTCGCTGAAAGAAGCTATAAAATATGCCCAATCTAAAGGCAGTTTAATAGTTGCAGCGGTGGGCAATCATTCAAATGAAGAAGATACGAATATACTATTTCCAGCATCGATGCCTGAAGTTGTAGCAGTTGGCGCACTGACTAAAGATAATAGTGTAGCATCTTTTTCTAATACTGGAAATGGTTTAGACTTCGTAGCTCCAGGAACCAAAATATTAAGTGATAGTATAGGAATTTCAGGTGAAAACGAGCTTATTTTCACCTATGGTACATCTTTAGCCACGCCATTCGTATCTGGAGTGGCAGCCCTGCTCTGGAGTGCCCACCCAGAATTAACTTCTCGGCAAGTTATATCAATTATTAAACTGTCTGCTAAAAGGCTCGATGAATCTGTACGTTCTTCCATATCAGGCTATGGTCTTCCAAATGCTTATAGAGCTATAAAAATCGCAGATCAACAAACGCTAGTATCACCCGCAATAATCGATTATACGGGTGGTACTATAAAGGATATCTCGAACGAAGCATCGTTATCAATTTCACCTTTAACATGGAACAGTTCCGGTACAATAAACTTACAACCTATAGATGCACCCGCCCCTTTTCCATCTAGTATTATTCCTGGATCTAAAGCTATTCAAGTTTCTTGGAGTAATTCTGAAATGCCTAAAAAAATTCTCTATCTATCTATCCCTGTAGTAAAACAATCTAATCTTCTGAACTATCTCTTTCGTTGGGATGAATCCCGTTGGATACGTATAGCCGGTGGAGTAAATGAAAGAGTGCTTACAGTAGGAATTTATGAACCTGGAATTTACCGTATCGGACAGATGCCTTCGCCGAATAATTTACAATTATCCAATTCGGATAGTGTTGCATCGACAATACAAGTTGCAGAGGCTTCATATCCAACTGGATCGGATGCTGTAATCCTAACAAATATTGATGATTTTTCAAATGTACTGGCAGTAGTTCCTCTCGCTTATAAACTCTCTGCACCAATCTTATTAACCTATTCTGGTTATCTAGATCCGAGAGTTACGTCAGAGATCCAAAAACTTGCCCCAAAATCGATTTATTTAATTGGTGGATCAGAATATATTTCTAACGAGGTTGAAATGTATTTATCAAAAAGTTTTACAGTTAATCGATTATCTGGAGCAAACCGATATGCTACAGCTGCGCTAATAGCACAGAATTTAGGAACAACGGGTAACGCAGTTATAGTTAGTGGGGAAAATTTCCCAGATGCTTTTTCCATCGCCTCTATTGCAGCCACACGAGGCGAACCAATTTTGTTAGCAAATAAAAGTAACTCGCTTCCTGTAGAAACAATAAATGCATTAAATAAATTATGGGTTACTGATACACTTGTGGTTGGAGGATACGGAGTGATTTCAGATACAGCTATGGAAGAATTACCTGGGCCATCGCGAATAGGAGGAGAGGATCGCTTTTTAACAAACACCATGGTAAATAATGTCTTTTTCCCTTCGGTTCGAGCTTCAGATATTAGTGCTTCAGGTGATAATTTTTCAGTTCTCCTTATAAGTGCTTTTTTTTCGGCGGTAAATAATTTAAGGCTTACTTTGTTACCATAGAAAATTTTTTGAATTCCTAATTATTTTGATAACAATAGTGTCTTCAATAAAGGCAGTTCTTTTTTTCTATAGAAGATTATTGTCATGATAAATTCTATAAAGAGAGAAGTACACTTGAGGGAGGGGTTAGGAAATGAAGAAAAAATATATCAGGATTTCGCAAGGCTTTGCTATTTTTCTTGTAATATGCTCGGTTCTCTATTTAAGTGGGTATAGATTTACATCGTTAGATGCGGCCAGGGCACATTTAGATGTTGGGAAAAACTCAGTGCCTTTCGAAGATGTTGATTTCGGTTGGGGTAAAATATACCTTTTTAAGACACCAAAAGGACCTCAAACAACTATAGCAATTAAGAATAAGTTTCTATGGAAGGCATCTACTAGCGTATATGATGATCAACCATCACCGGATATGATTAATACAGTGGGTTGGATGAGTTATCACGATAAACGAGGTCAGGCTACTATCTTTGCAGTAGAAACTCTAGATCCAAATATTGCATACGTCGAAGTTGGACCATCCAATGAACGATTCAAGAAAGAGATAACTGTTAATATTCCGATAATTTATTCATGGAATAAGGCATTCCAATTAACTGAACTTAGGCCCTTAGCGTTTTCAAAAGATGGTACCCTATTATATGAATATAGATATCCAGAGAATATTAGAGGTGAGGGGCTTAAGTGGTACTCAGTAAGTGGGAATACATAATACGAGACTACGATGGGGGTGTTGCAAAACGAACAGAATAGTTCGTGAGCAACGCCCCCATTTTATTTCGAAAAAAAAAAGCTGCGGGTCCCTAAGAACCCGCAGTTAGCGTATAATTTAATTATGCAACAAACCAAATCATACAGGTAAGAATTATACCGAATTAAAGGCGATAGAGTACAATTAAGTTCGCAAAAGTAAAAAAGGAAAAGCCATCGGTAACTCCGAAAAGGTAAGTGCTGAAGCAAACCAAAAAGGAGTTGTTAACCGATGGCTTACCCAAATTCTACCGTACCTTTTGAAAAAATGCTAATGAAATTTGTAACCGAAGAAGATCCCATGCAGGCTATGTTAAAATGGCTCTGCGAAAGGCTGATGGAAGCAGAAGTGGATGCAAAGCTAGGTGCTGAAAAATCAGAACGGTCTACTGAACGTCAAGGGTATCGATCAGGCTATCGCGTTCGCCGTTTCGATACCCGGATGGGGACACTGTATTTAATGGTACCCAAACTGCGAAATGGCGGCTATATCCCTTTCTTTGTGGAAGGTAAGAAACGTTCTGAATTGGCCTTGATGAATGTGATTCAAGAAGCCTATGTTAATGGCGTATCCACCCGTAAAATAGAGAAACTCACTAAGTCCTTAGGCATTGACTCCATGTCACGAAGTCAGGTATCAAGCATCGCTAAAGAACTGAACGAACAGGTTGAAGCCTTTCGTAATCGAAGTCTCGATAAAGTCTATCCCGTACTCTGGGTGGATGCTCTCTATGAGAAAATCCGAGATGATCGAAGGGTCAAAAATATGGCAGTGCTGATTGTAACGGGTATTGATCTAGAAGGCAAACGAGATATTCTGGCCGTAGAGCCCATGCCAGAAGAGTCCACAGCAACCTACACCAGTCTCTTCGAAAAGTTAAAGTCACGAGGACTAGAGAAAGTCTGGCTGGTTGTCTCAGATGCCCATAAAGGGTTAGTTAAAGCTGTTCAAGAGTCCTTTATCGGGTGTTCCTGGCAACGCTGTAAAGTGCATTTTATGCGGAACATCCTCGCTCATATATCCGGTCGAGATAAGCAAGCGTTTGCTAATAAACTAAAGCAAATCTGGCTTCAACCAGACTATAGCAGTGCAAAGAAATACGCTAATTCTCTGATGGATGAGTTTGAGGCCAAATATCCTGAAGCCATTAAAACTCTGGAAGAAGGGTTGGAAGACTCACTACAGTTTTTCAGCTTTGCAGAGATTGATTCAAGAAAGATCGCGTCAACCAACCTGCTGGAAAGACTCAACCGAGAAGTACGTAGAAGAACCCGGGTGGTTGGGATATTCCCAAGTATGGATTCCTATATTCGGCTAGTAACCAGCTACCTTATTGAGTATAGCGAAGACTGGTGCAGTGGCCGATCCTATATCAATCCAAAAATCATCACTTCGATTGAGCAGGAACGTTCAAAAGCTGCGTAAGCCTTAATCATTAATTCAGAAAAGCATGACGCTCGGCGCTAGCCAAGCAAACTCTCTTTGATTTAGGGTTACTCTTTGGGGTGAAAGAGACTTTGCCGTCTTCAAGCGTTTTGGTAGGGTGCACGTGTCAATGGGATGATGCCGAGCATATCCTCGGCCTGACGGCCTCCGGTATCCCTCGCATCACCCTTGACACTCTTCCCAACTTACGCTTTTACATAAAACATTTAGCCTTAAGGGGTTCTGATGGTTTTTGCGAACATTTCTTGACACTATCTTAAAGGCTCGCTATCAATTAGTTCTGCCATTTAATTTGGAGGTGTTAATACCCGAGGATAACTCCGTTCGACTGCTAAGCCACATATTGGTGGGATTAAATTACGAGGCACTATACAGGGCATACTCTTCCACCGGAAGAAAACCTGCAGTTGAACCCAAAATCCTGTTCAAAGTATTAACCTATGCCTACATGAACAATATTTACTCAAGTCGAAAGATTGAAAGCGCATGTAAACGAGATATTAACTTCATGTGGCTTTTGGAAGGCAGCAAGATACCAGACCACAGTACCATTGCCAGATTCCGAAAGGACTATCTGGAAGCTGCCGTAGAAGACCTTTTCTATCAAATGGTGCATCATCTCCATCATATCGGAGAGGTGATGTTTAAAAATCTCTTTGTCGATGGAACAAAAATAGAAGCGAATGCGAACCGGTATACGTTTGTCTGGAAAAAGGTCGTCAATAAAAATGAAGCAAATATGCTTTTGAAAATTCAGTCCTCCATAGACGCAATCAACCAGACCTATGGGACTGACCTTAAAATCACCCAAGAAACCGTTTTGGCTGACCTAAGCGTCGCGATGACCTACCTCGAAGAAAAACGACAAGAAGAGCAGATCAAGTTCGTTAAGGGTATTGGAAAACGGAAGTCAAATCTGCAGAAGTTCACCGAATCCTTACAGGAGTTCTATACCCGCCAGGAAAAGTATGATGCCCATAACCAACTCTTTGACGGAAGAAACAGTTATTCCAAGACCGATTCTGATGCAACCTTCATGCATATGAAAGATGATCATATGCGCAATGCCCAATTGAAGCCTGCTTACAATGTACAGATTGGCGTGGAAAGTGAGTATGTAACAGGGGTGGGGATTTTTCAAGATCGAAACGACATTGCAAGCTTATTCCATTCTTAAATAATTTGGAGTCCAAGATTAAAGCCCGATATCAGAACATCATCGCTGACTCAGGGTACGAGAGTGAAGAAAACTATCTTTATCTAGAGGGACAAAAACAGAATTACTACATAAAGCCACAAACCTATGAACAATGGAAAAAGAAAAGTTTTAAAAAGGACATCAGTAAACGAGAAAATATGTTTTACAATGAGGAGACTGACGAATATACCTGCCATAATGAAAAGCAGCTCAAACCTGTAGGAATCACCCATCGAACATCGAAAACGGGTTATCGCTCTGAAATAACAGTCTATGAATGTGAAGACTGTGGTGACTGTCCCTATAAACCTAGTTGTACAAAAGCAAAAGGAAATCGGAGACTGCAAGTATCCAAAAGGTTCGTGGAAAAACGTCAAGTCTCCTATGATAACATCACAACAGAAGAAGGAATTTTACTAAGAGTTAATCGTTCAATCCAGGTAGAAGGAGCCTTTGGCGTTCTTAAAAACGACTACAACTTCAACCGATTTTTAACACGGGGTAAAAACAGCGTAATAACTGAATTCATTCTGCTGTATTTTGGCTATAACGTGAATAAACTTCATGCGAAAATACAGAAAGAACGAATGGGGAAAGCCTCTTCATCCGTTAAAAACGGCCTAACAAGATTATAAAAATGAGCCTAAAACGAGAGGCTTATTTTGCTATACTCAAAATTAAGTAGAGCAGAGAAGTTAGAATTATTATCGGGTATGATAGTCTAAATTCCTACTACATAAAGGAGAAGGGGGCATCGCTAACTACTCTAAAAAGCAGTTTTGCGACGCCCCCTTATTGTTAATCGTGATAATTATTTTTTTAATGTACACTTCTCGATCAAAGACCAAGGACTTTACTACAGCAAAATACTCCCGCAAGTAAGCATTCGGCCGCAAATACCAGGGTGTCGGAGAAGGAATTCCCACTGATTTAACCCATTGCGCCTGGCTGACCTACTCGCTGATCAAGCCAGGTCAAGATATCCTTCATAACTTCTTCTCGTTCCGGCTCCTGCACGAGCTCATGATATAATCCTCTATAGAGCTTAAGTTCCTTATCTTCTGAAGCAATCTTCTTGAATATTCCTGTTGAAGACCGATATGGAACAATTAGATCATCTGTCCCATGGAGAAATAAGCAGGGCACATGAAAGTCGGATGCATTCTTCTGGGCAAATTGAACCCCACGACCAATAAACTCGCAGAAAAAACCTGCGGTTGCATAGCTCAAAACCAAGGGATCCCCACCAGAATACTTTCTAATTTCCATATTCCGAGTCCCACGTCTACTCAATACTGGATAGATCTTATATCGATTTAAGAACGACTTGGCCAACTTTAGAATCCAGTTATGGATCCACCTTGTCCCTGCTGGACGCCCCACTGCAGCACCGCTGAAAACTTGACCCTGAAGTTTCTCTGGATGAAGAATCCCATAAGCAAACGAGATAAGTCCACCCATACTGTGTCCAAAGTGGTAGAGCGGAAGTCCCTCATGTTTATTCAGTATAAAGTCGACAAAAGCATCCATATCCTCGAGGAAAAACTCAAATCTCTCTATATGCCCCCGTTCCTCTTCAGAACGCCCATGTCCGCGATGGTCCAAAGCATAAACACCGTATCCGTTAGAGGCCAAAAACTCCATAAGCGAGATATAGAAGCCAGAATGCTCAGCGTATCCGTGACTAACAATAACAATTGCTTTCAGATCGGTCGGCATGTTCTGCCGATAAAAAACCTTAATCCCCTGAGCCGAGGTTATGAATTGATACTCTTCGCTCATGGTGTTTTCTCTCCTTTATGAAAGCCCTGCAACCATAGGCCGCAGGGCTATAAGACTAGTGTATGTCCATTTTCGCGCAACCATTTTCTGCAGCCCGTATGCTCTGGACAGTATTGGGCTACAAAATTCCAGAAATCTTGAGAATGATTCAAGTACCTAAGATGGGTAAGCTCATGAATCACTAAATAATCGATGATTGACTCGGTTGCCATGATGGCACGCCAGTTTAAGTTAATATTCCCTAGGCTAGAGCAGCTTCCCCAGCGAGTCTTCTGCTCCTTGAGTCGGAACTGATTATAAGTTACCCCCATAGCTTGGCTCCAAGTATCCAGCTTCTGCAGGAAAATGTTGCGTGCTTTCTGCTTAAACCACTTCTCCAGAATTTCGCGAACAGCTTCTTGCCTTTGCTCCTGTTCGATACCTAGAGGTACAGTAATATTTAGAATATCCGTTTTGCTTTCAAAGCGAGCACTGATCATTTTTTGCTCAACTTCTGAAATCCGAATTTCTATATTCCTCCCCAGATAAAGAACTTTAACCCCCGTCTCGTAAAGTCGCAACGAGGGCTTAATGATCGTCTCCTGGAGTTTCACCCAATTCTCTAAGATCCATTCACTGTTTTTCTCGATAAAGGCTTGGATTTCGCGTTTTGAAGATCGAGCTGGCGCAGATACCCTTACTTTATCTGGAGTGACACGAATCGAAATTCGTTTGATGCGTGCGCTTTTTCTTTCTTCGTAGGGAATGACCGTCTTCCCAAGCTTCAACGATGATGGCATTTCCCTTGCTCCTAAAAATTTTCTCCCCAAGTCCCCTTGAATACTATCTCCTGCAGTTCTTTCCTCGGACGAGGGCGTCTCGTCTCAGCTGGATACCCCAGAGGAGTCATTGCCAAGACTCGGACATTTTCCGGAATATTTAAAGTGTTTCGCACTTCCTCTTCAGAGAACAAACCTTGCCAACACGTCCCTAATCCTTGTTCCGTAGCTGCAAGGATCAAGTGTTCCATCGCTAACCCAGCATCTAGCATCATAAAGTCTTTGCCTTCCCAAACTTCAGACTCCGCTGGAAGGGCACATAGTACAATAATAAGCGGTGCCTGTGCGAGTGCCTTCCGACCAGGATTTGTTTCCGCAAAAGCATTCGTAAGGGCCAGTCTCTCTTCCGTATTCTCCACCACGATAAAGCGCCAGCACTGTAGGTTCTTCCATGAAGGAGCTAGCCTAGCACACTCCAAGATATACTCAAGTTTCTCCTGCTCGACGGGTGTGGGTAGATAGGTCCGCAAGCTTCGTCTTGTTTGGGCGATCTCAAGAAAGTTCATACTCATTCCTCCTATAATTTGAAACGTATTCTCCTCTTATATCCCTAGCATTCCCTCATGAACTCGTAAACATTAAAATATCCCGGAGATTTGAATTCTTGAATTATCTGATTCGAGCAAAGCACTACAAAGTCCTGCTTCTCGTGTTAACTTTATCAACCCTTATCCTTTCAGTTTGCGAGTATTCGCTAGTAGATGAAGGCTTTTTTCTCTTTTATCTGCATAGCATCCTGCGATTTTGGTCAACATAAAGTCATGATTAAATAGGAGGGGATTAATTTGGCTAAACCAGATAATCGGGCGGATAATGAAATTCATTTGCAAGAACATATCAACCATACTCTAGCTAATTTGCATGAAGCAGAGGATTACCTCAATAATCATGCAGATGAGATTACAGCTGACGAGAAGCAAGCCATTGAAGCTAAAAATGATCGACGCGAAGAGAGTATTAAAAGCTTCGTAGCTGAAAAAAAAGACGAATCTCAACAATAAAAGCATCACCCTAATATCTGCGTTTCAAGAACGCATGCTTTCCCTTCCAATTTAGGATGAAACTAATCTTACACCAGCCTTTTCAGTGAAAAGTGAAACGCTCAAGAAGAAGCCGCCTAGCCGATAAGAATCAGCTGAGCGGCTTCTTTCCATTGAGATAGCTGGACTGCCTAAAACTACCGACCATTCTCATGGGGCAATAATTCCTTCGCAAAAAATTCTATCAGCCTATCTACAAACTCATCGGGCGATTCATGCCCATACTCCGGATAGACGAGAAGCTTCTTTTCTCCGCTCAATGCTTTATAGAGTCTATAGATCGTTGGCGGCGGGCATGCAGTATCTTTTAATCCCATAGAAACTAAGCAGGCCGTCTTATTCCCAATCCATGGGGCAAAGTGAACAGCATCAAAATATTCCAGGACCTCGAATATCTCTTCCTCGCGTTGATGTTCAGTATCGTTAAGGCGGAAATACCAGGAAAGCTCAGCAAGAGGTCCATCACTATGTAGCCTAAACCCACTACGGAAATCCGCAAGAAAAGGAATGGCTGCACTCACTGCCTTAACTTGTGCTTGGAGTCCTACTTCTCTTCTTAGCGCATTTATCAGTCCTGCGGCAACGACCGCAAGCCCTCCTCCTTGGCTTTTCCCAAACACGCCAATTCGCTTCTCATCCACTTCGGGCTGATGACCTAGTGCTACTACTGCACGTACTGCATCAAGATATACTTGCCTATAGTAGTGATTATGAGGGGAATCCAACCCCAAGGTCATCCACCCTGAGAAGGCTCCTGAAGAATAGACCCGTTCATCTGGAGTCTCTCCACATTGGCCACGGACATCGAGTCCAAGGATCGCATACCCTTGTAAGGCCCAGAAAAGCAGCTCGGAGATTTGTCCTCGGTTGCCCGAGTATCCATGAAAACGTACGAGCCCGGGGATGGGCGGAGCCTCTCGAACTGGTCGAGGGCCTTTATCTAAGGCTGGCCGAAGATAATATCCTTTCAGATTAACCCCATCACCCGCACGAACAGAAGCACTAAATACTTCTACCTTAGGGATGGGATAGGGGATCGCCTGGAGCTGCAACCGTGCGATTGCTGGATGATCTTCACTAAGGCCTTTTTGCCAGAAGACCTCAAAATCCTCCGGGCAAGTCCCTACGGGATTATAGCTTTCTAATTCTCGTAATTTATCTTCAATTAGTGTCATTTTCTTATACACCTCATATCTCTTTGGTCTACTGAATCATTCTGGATTAGTATTCTCGATTCTTGTTCAAAGACCTCCTACTAGCCATGGAATCGATGCAAAAGTCCCCGAACTCACTCAACTTAACTGAGTTAGGGGACGATTTTTAGATTCTACTCTATTGTTTAAACTGATTCATACTCTCATTTAACTTTTCTGCGATCTTCCTATCATCTTAATTGGGTTATTTACCCAATTAATCTGTCCCTGAAATCCTTCATTCTGGATGACCTCCAAATTCTTGGGGATTCGAATATAGACTGCGTTCCCACCAAACATTGAGACATTCCCCTCTCGAGTGTTTTGATCCTTCTGCTTGAATTGATTCACGGTAAAACTATCACTCAAGTTCTTAAACGCTAAATTCTGTTGGCTTGGGGCTTCAATCGTTATGGTACCCTTCTCGAAGGAAATCCTCGGGGGCGAAACCATTCGAGTGAAATCGATGGAGTCGGCATAATGAGGTGCGACATAGCTACTGACTTCAATTTCTCCATCATTGCTCTCTTTTCTCTCCATGAAAATCAGATTATATCCTGTATTTTCAGAGCTTACTAGCGCTAATTGACTCGTATCCGCTTGAAATGTTTGACTGCTGTTCTTATATAATCCTGATTGTTCATCGAAATGTCCATCCAGTGGAATATGATACTTCTGTGAATCCACTGACCAGTCGCGAGGAGCTTGAGTGATTAAGAGTTCCTTGTCCCCGACTTTACTCGACCGAACGAAGTCATCCTTCGGAAGCAAGGCGGATAGAGGAACGAGGAGGAGGAGGAGTACGAAATAGATCCCTGCTGAAATCAAATTGTTCTTCCAGGTTAATCTTCGAGTTATCCTCGGCCACAGCCCCTTTGCCAGAAAGTAAAAGAGGGCGATCACGATAACGAGGAGAAAAAGTGACATTATTGAATTCATCGTTTAACCTCCATTCGATTGGAAGTAAAAATACTTAGCCCGAAAAGAACGAGGACCGTGAACAGTACCTTCAAGACAAAGATCCCTAGGGAACTTTCAGAAGCATAAAACCGAATGAACTTCTCAACATTTAATGCGAAAATTCTCACGGTTCCAATCACGAAGGCAACAAGTATTATCGTAAGGAGAATCCCAAAAGACTTATTGAGTTCGATAATCACTCGAATGAGGTAAGCGCCTGCCGCTAAAAGGAGCATATAAAGACTTGAGATGAAAATTCCAAGGAATAAATCGGCCGGGGCTATTCGAAGACCGTCAAAAATGAACTCCGAGGGCCTAAGAGTGAACACCATGATGATTCGCTGAAGCACACTCATGAGAGTTGCCGTCATTCCAGCGAAAACAGAGCATGTCACTAAGAGCAAGATGTTGGATAGATGGCTTGAGACTCGATTCGTAACGAGGGAAAATTCCATACTCCGATAGGCTTTAGAGCCAAGCAAGGAGGCTATCACGATCATCCAGACGAAGGAAAATATCTGAATGGTATCTGCAGAATACGTCCTGACAGAGACGCTTAAAAAGTCACTTCCTGAGGATGATCCGGCCCTTGGACCCATGGAGAGGAGCAAGCCAATCAGTTGGGTAAACATAAGTGAATAGACTAATCCAGAATGTCCTTTGAGCTTATACACATACTGTTTCAACACGATGGATGAAAGACTACTCTCTTTTAAAGACATCATCAATCCCCCCCTTTGTCTTTGCTGTGAGATGAATACACAGATCATCAATGGAAACGGGAAGGATTTCGACCCCGTTTTGTCTTATCCTCTCATACCCCTCTTGAAGTCGTTCCGTCTTAACCACGACGTAAACACTCCCTTTGGCAAACTCCTCTTGATAGAGGATATCTTCATCACAAAGGTCACGTAGAACACCATCCAGAACAGCTTGGGTATTCCCCCTAAAGCCTATTGCATACTCCTTCATTTCTAGGACTGGAAGATGCCTCCGCATTGTTCCTTGGTCTAGCAGCAGAATATCTTCGAGGATTTCTTCCAGTTCGCCTAACAAATGACTGGATAAGATCACGGTTCTGGGGTGCTCGATATAATCTTTGAGCAAGGCCCGATAAAAGTCCTTTCGCACGGCTGAATCCATTCCGGTCGTGGGTTCATCCATTAGGGTGAGGGGACACCGTGAGGCGATTCCAAGAATAGCATTAAAGATACTTTTACTTCCCTTGGACAAATTGCTATGACGCTGATTCGGATGAAGCCTAAAATAATCAAACAAGCCCTTGGCCAGCTGACTATCCCAATTCGGATAAAAAGGTGCCACTTCTCTGAGGATATCCTCGAGCGTAAACGAATCAGGAAAAGCCATACTATCGTCCACAAAAATCATTTTCCCAGAAACATCTAGATCATTGAAGGGATTTCGTGAATAAACCGTTATTTCACCCTGGGTTGGTCTTAAATGTCCAGCCATCATCCTGAGTAGCGTTGTCTTCCCGGCACCATTCCTACCGATAAGTCCTGTGATTTTGTTTTCTTCTATAACGAACGATACGTCATTGATGGCCTGGATTTTACCGTAGGACTTTTTAAGGTCACGGCCTTCGATCACACTCATCTTCCTTCCTCCCCTTCCCCATGAGATTCTTTCCTTGCCAGCTCGATCATCTGGAACAGTTCACGTTCCCCCACACGAAGACGCTCAGCCTCAGTGACGAGATCCTTGATCATCTGACCGAGGATCTGTTTTTTACGTTTTGTCAAAATGTATTGTTTCGCATGAGGGGATACAAACATCCCCAGCCCTCTCTTCTTATAGACAATTTCTTCGTCTGCCAGAAGATTAAGGCCTTTCGCTGCCGTAGCAGGGTTGATCGTAAACATATCGGCAAGCTGATACTGGGAATAGATTCGTTCATCTTCCGTGAGGTTTCCGCTCAATATCTCTGCCTCAAGCCACTCAGCGATTTGATGATAAATGGGCTTAATACTATCGGGGTTAAAGATCACAGGCTTCACCTCCTGAATCAATGCAGATTAGCGATTAGTTGCATCAGTACATTAGTCATGTAATGTACTATGGTTACATTCTATGGGAAAAAGCTCCTTTTGTAAACAGAGGAACCTGTCAAATTAATAATTTAAGATACTCTTAAGGATTATCCCAACCCCATCTTAAGATTTTCAGTGTATTCTATAGATAGTCCCATGGGAACAACGAGAAATTGACGTGTGTCGATATAGGGAGAGTGAAGCATGGAGAAGACCTTCGTCCTAGTCGTTGATGATGATAAAGACATTCGCGATGCCATTGAAATCTATCTAAAAAATGAAGGAATTACGGTGATTAAGGCACAAGATGGACTTGAAGCGATTGAAAAGCTGAATGAACAGACCGTTCATCTAATTGTTCTGGATGTAATGATGCCTCGTCTCGATGGAATCGCCACCACCTTTAAGATTCGTGAAAAGCTGAACATCCCCATAATCATTCTCAGTGCAAAAAGTGAGGATACAGATAAGATTCTTGGACTTCAAGTAGGTGCAGACGACTACGTGACGAAGCCTTTTAATCCCATGGAACTCGTAGCGCGAGTGAAATCTCAACTTCGCAGGTACGTCACGTTCGGTGCTTATGAAGATAAGCATCGAGTCATTGGTCTGAACGGCCTAACCTTAGATCCATCCACCAAAGAGGTCACCGTAAACGGAGAGCCCGTTAAGCTCACCGCAACAGAATATAAGATCGTCGAACTCCTCATGACCCATGCAGGACGAGTGTTTTCGATCGATGAGATCTATGAGCGGGTCTGGAAAGAACCTGGCTTTAATGCAGAGAATACCGTGGCAGTACACATTCGTAAAATCCGAGAAAAGATTGAGATTGACCCAAAGAATCCGAGATATTTGAAGGTGGTGTGGGGAATTGGATACAAGATGGAAAAATAGATTAACGTTTTTGGCCCTTATTTTATTGTTTGTTTTTGGTTCAAAAGGAGTATTATCTGGACTTACGAACGGGGGAGACCACCTCAAAAGGGACTACTTCCAGACCCAGCAATTTCAAAGTCAGTCGGACGAATTTATGAGTTACTTAAGTGCCTTCGAATTGAATTACCTATCCAGCGAAGAGATGAAAAAAGAAATCACCGTCTCTACCGATGAAATTAATGAACATCGCTATCGCTATGGCGACTTAGGTCAGCAAGTTCAAGACATCCAAAATCAATACGAACAGAAAATTAACGAAGCCGATTTACTTAAGAATAAGGAGCTTACAGAGGCTTACATAAAAGAAAGAGATACTAAAATCGAGGACATAAAGAACAATTTCTTAACGGATGATTACGTTCGGACTAAAGTCATAAAAGAAAAAGAACAGAACATCGACGATTTCCACAAGGATCTTGAACGTTCTCGTGCACAGTTTGGGAATCTTAAGACAGAGTTTAGCTATTACCTCAGAGATACAACATCAGGAAAAGTGTACACCAATCTCACTCTACCGAGCGATACCGATCTCAGCCAAGTCATGAATGATCAAACGATGCTTACTATAAAGACGAATCCTTTGATCAATAATGACCATAGACCCATGATGTATCGATCCCATAGCTTTCCCTATAACAATACCGTCGAACAAATTCTCTCAGCCAAGGAACATCGCTTTGAAGGCCATGTCGGAGTGCCCAAAGCATCTCCCTCAACAAGTACCGTCCTCATCAATTATCAAGGGTACCAAACAGAGAAGAACGCCTTCCTGCTGTATACTTTAGTAGCCATCCTAGCTTTGACACTCAGTATCACGCTCTTTCGTAGAACAACCCTGATGGATCACCTTCCCTGGGAAAAAATTCGCACCCTCTATCACCGTATTCCGCTTGATGTCCGTGGGTTGGGAATGGTTTTCTCGACGTTCCTCACCTTGATTCTTTTAACCCAGCAGCCTCACTTTTATCTCCTGAACGCTCCTTATCAATTTTTCGAAGAGACTCTCTTTGATGTAATGGTTGCCTCAGCCTTTGTCGTCTTAACGGCGATTCAGGGGAAATTCTGGTTTGAGAGAGTTCAAGCCAAAGATTGGGCAAGTCTCAAAGCGGAATGGCATCAAAGTCTCCTCCATAAAGCCTACGATTCGATTCAAACCGTCTTCCTGAATCGGGGTATGGGAACCCAAGCCCTGCTTCTCTTAGCTGTGGTCTTCGTCTTCGGCGCTGGAGCTGTGGCTGTAATTCTCGAGCCAGTAGTCCTCGTGGTTTATATTCCTGCGTTTATCCTCCTCGGAATCCCCACATTGATAATCATCCTAAAGCGCACGGGGTATTTTAATCGGATCGTGATACATACAACTGACCTCACGCAAGGGAATACCCAAGTACCTGACTTACCCATCAAGGGGAAATCTTCTCTAGCGACTCTCGCGGCGAACGTGAACCAGCTCAAAAGTGGCGTAAAAAGCTCACAAAAGGAACGAGCAAAAAGTGAACGCTTAAAAACTGAACTCATCACCAATGTGAGTCATGACCTAAGAACTCCATTAACCTCGATTATCACTTATACTGAATTGTTAAAAACTCCGGAGTTGACAGAGGAAGACCGTGAAGCGTATGTCCAGATTATTGATCGAAAGGCAAAGCGCTTAAAGGTTCTTATCGATGATTTATTCGAAGTATCAAAAATGGTAAGCGGTAGTGTTGAACTCGTTAAGGAAAAAGTCGATTTGGTTCAGCTCTTGCAGCAAGCCCTCGGCGAGCATAACGAAGCGATCCATGAATCCACCCTGACCTTTCGGGTGACGACTCCGGAAAAACCGCTCTATGCCACCGTCGACGGACAAAAATTGTGGCGTGTTTTTGACAACTTGATCGGTAATATTCTTAAGTACTCACTGGAGAACACGCGGGTCTATCTCTCCGTCAAACTCCTAGAAGAAAAAGTAGAAATTGTCTTTAAAAATGTTACCAAATACGAACTGGGTGAAAACGTCAATGAACTCTACGAGCGCTTCAAACGAGGGGATACCTCCCGTCATACTGACGGATCAGGACTAGGGCTTGCTATCGCTAAGTCCATCGTTGACCTACACGAGGGAGATTTAACGATTGAGATCGATGGTGATTTGTTCAAGGTAACCATCCTACTGGATTCAGCACGATGACACCCCTTGAAAGTGCCTGAAGCTATTTCTCCGCGCATAGCAAAAGAGCCCAACGGCTCTTTTGCTATGCTATCCTTCTATTCTATTAGCCTTCATTCTTACTTAACTCATTCGCAAGCGTATCTAATTCGATGGCAACAGCATTTGCCTGTTGAGCTGCTGCAGCAATCGTCCCGATGGCTTCTGACACCTGGCCGATGGCTGATTCGATCTGTACCATCTGGGTCGCTGTCTCATTACTCGAAAATTGGATCGCCTTTAAAATCGCATCAATCTTTTTAATAGAATCTGAGCTTTCGTTAGCTAGCTTGCGGATCTCATCTGCCACGACTCCAAATCCACGACCTTGCTCCCCGACACGGGCCGCCTCGATCGCTGCATTCAGCCCCAATAAGTTCGTCTGATTTGCTATCCTTCGGATCAGAGCTAAGACTTCGTCCGTTTCTCCTACACGGCCTACCGATTCCTTAACAAATTCCAAGGTCGAAGTACTGACAGCAGAAATTTCTTCACTCTGGGCCGAAATTTCTTGAACCGTTGCAGATAAGCTAGCCATACTATCCGCTAAAGCCGTGGCCATCTGTTTGAGGTTATCTTGTCGGTCTATAGTTTCATTAACTACAACCGCCCCGATGATCTCTCTTTGACTATTATAGATGGGGTTAGCAACCGCGATAAAAGGTACTCCCCATAACGACTTATCCATTTTAGCTACAATACGACGTTGTTCATGAATGGCCCGATACATTCCAGATCCGGGCTTAAGTGGCGCGTCTTTGGGGATTTTTAGATCAAGCGTCTTACTCGGAACATATACTATTTGCTTTTCGAGGTCAGACAAACCTACACTACAATCACTCGTTAGCATGCTATTAAGATACGGTAAGACATACGCAAAATGTCCTAAAATAATTTGATCCTCATCTTGCATTTTCATTTCCTCCTTATAGACATAATTTACTTTTACATGGGCTTAAATGAAAACCACTTTTTTCATCAGGTCCCTGTCATTTATTAAATACCTTTCTCAATCTTCAGATTCCGTTACATTAGTCTTGTAATTCGACAGTCGACTGTATAAACCCTTCTTTCGACTTCTTATTTTGTTCATTAATTCACACCAGTAAGCAGGCTTTAAAATGAATCACTTTTCTTTTAATTCTGAAAAACAGGTAAAGATTCGCCGAGAGATAACAAGATAATCCATGGGAAAAGAACGGCTTTAGAATTAAAATCAATACATCCATAGTACATAGAGAGAAAATGGAATCGGGGAAGTGGATCAGGGTAGAGGTTCAACTTTTAAAAAGGAGTTTATTTAGGGGGGAAAGAGATGTTAATTGTAGGAGAACTTATTAATGCGAGCCGGAAGGCAATTGGTGAAGCCATTAGGGTTCAAGATGCAGATGCCGTCAGAAAGGTTGCCATCGACCAACGCGAAGCGAGTGCAGACTTCATTGATGTCAACGCGGGTATCTTCGTAGGTAAAGAAGCAGATTATCTTCAATGGCTCGTGAAAACCGTTCAAGAGGCTACCAACGACGCGCCCTGTTGTATTGATAGCCCAGATCCAAAGGCAATTCATGCGGCACTGTCCGTACACAAAGGTATCGCAATGATTAACTCCATTTCCTTAGAGAAAAGTCGCTATGATACGCTAGTTCCTGTCGTGGCCGGAACCGATCTCAAAGTCATTGCACTTTGCATGAGCGACGACGGAATGCCTGAGACAACCGAGCAACGACTTAAAATCGCTGACCGTCTCATCAATGGATTAGTGCAAAATAATGTCCCCATCGATAACATTTATGTCGATCCCCTGGTTCAGCCTGTGGCTACTAACAAAGATTTCGGAATTGAATTCTTGAATGCGGTGGAGACTATTTCCAAAGAATTCAAAGGGGTTCACACCATGTGTGGGTTATCGAACATCTCCTATGGTTTACCCAACCGTAAATTCATCAATCAAGCCTTTGCCATCATGGCCGTTGCCAAAGGCTTAGATGGTCTAATCATCAATCCCCTCGATAAACGAATGATGGCAAGCCTAGTCACTGCCGAAACCTTGGCTGGACGAGATAATTACTGCAGCAACTATCTTAACGCCTATCGCTCACAGATGTTTGACTTCTAGAATCAGCTTGTAAAAGGACATCCTCCTTCCCCTTCTCTAAATGAGTGGGGGAATTTTTCTTAAGTGAGAAGAAAGGAGCTTCATTATGGAAAAGTCTCTTTGTACCATAACCTTCCTCCCGCAAGGGCTAGCCGTAAAGGTCCCTCAGAATACAACGATCCTCACTGCGGCAGTTCTCCATAACCTTCATGTAGAAAGTACCTGTAACGGGAAGGGAACTTGCGGTAAGTGTCTCGTCAAGGTATCTGGTAGAGTCAGTGAACCCTCTTCTCAGGAAACGAAACGACTCGGCGCCAAGCAAGATGAAGGTTGGAGGTTCGCCTGTCAGACTCGAATCTTAGGAGAAACCACGATAACCTTATCTGAAAAGGATACCTTTCATACCGTCCAAGGGGGTCAAGCCCGCGAATACCCCTTTGAGCCGATCATCCGAGAAATTCATCCCTCCTCTGACGAATTATATGGATTAGCAATCGATATAGGCACGACAAGCATCGTCGCCTCCCTAATGGATTTGAATACCGATGAACAGGAGCTTCTAACCACTTCCTGTTTAAATCCTCAGACCCAATTCGGTGGGGATGTCATTACTCGTATAACCTTTGCCCATCAAAGCGTAGAAGATACCCAAAAATTAAGAGAAGCCGTTTTAAGCGGAATCAATCAACTGATCAAAGAAATGTATACCCAGCTAAACATTCAACCCCAGCACATCTCCCATGCCACAATTGCGGCCAATACCACAATGCTTCACTTACTTGTAGGTCTCGATCCCATTTCTCTCGCTTTAGCGCCATACACCCCCATCTTTACCGATTATCAGGAGCATACCGCTGAAGAACTTGGATTCGATATTGCACCTAACGCTCTCGTAAGCTTGATACCCTCCCTTTCCGCCTTTATCGGTGCCGATATCTTAGCCGGATTGATCGCTATCGACTTTCAAAGGTTAATGGTTCCTTCTCTTTTTATTGATATCGGTACGAATGGAGAAATCGTGGCCAACGTAAACGGGCAGTTAGTGGCTACCTCTTCTGCGGCTGGACCCGCTCTGGAAGGCATGAATATTCACTGTGGCTGCCGGGCAGAGGACGGCGCAATCTCCAGTGTCCAACTTAGCGAAAGTGGCGTAATCACGTTGGAATCGATTGGCACTGCGAAGATTAAAGGATTATGCGGCAGTGGACTTGTGGAATTAGTGGCTGAGCTGGTAAACGCTCAGATCATCACCCCAAGTGGTAAATTTGCTGAGCCAGCTGAACTCCCCGAATTCTTCGCCCAACATCTCATCGAATATAATGAACAGTACGCCTTTGTCATTCACCCTGAATCCATGATCCTTCTTACTCAGAAAGACGTCCGTCAAGTCCAGCTTGCTAAAGCCGCAATAGCTGCAGCCATAGAAATTCTCTTTAAGCGTCTTGACGTTGAGCTCGCCTCTGTAGAACACATCTTTATCGCCGGTGCTTTTGGTTATCATCTCAAACCGGAAGCGTTAAAGACCATTGGGCTGTTACCGAAAGGGCTAGATGCCCCCATTCACTTCGTCGGAAATACCGCGAAAGAAGGCGCCCGACTTTGCCTCTGCAGTAAGCAAGCCTTAGAGGAAACAAAAGCTCTCCAAAAGGCGTTAATCCCCTTGGAGCTTTCCTATGCACCTGAATTCATGACTCACTATGTAGACCAAATGGGTTTCCCAGTATAGACAAAACCACCAAAGGAAGCGTCATAACGGTTCCTTTGGTGGTTTCTTTGTTTCCTCTCCATAATGGAGACTTACTTCAGGTGGAGTTTTAACCCCATCTGAAGTTTAGTCTTCGGGTAAAAATTCTCTTCAGCTCCTCTGTCTGAAGGGACGTACCGATAAAACTAACTGCTTCTATTGTACTCTCTCTTAATTTTTCAATCTCATAATGACCATCAACATAATTAAATTCAAGAAAGCCCTCGCCCTCGCTCGCGTGAACAATTCCCTTCCCTCGAATTACCTCACCATATTGTCCATTTTTGAGGGTATCAAGGAGTTGCTCTAAGTCCTTAACTTCGAACGTTCTTGAGGTCTGTAGCCCCAAGGATTCAAAGTCATGATCTGTTTGAAAGGGTTCCTTTTTCAAGCTTCGGTCTGGTTTTCTATCCAACAGGTGAGCCAAATCATTGGCTGATATGTCCTCCCAATCCATGTCAACAATCAACGCCGTCCCATTCATTCGCCTTAACTCTGCATTGATTCTCTTCAGCTCTTCTTTGTCGACGAACTGGGTCTTACTAACCACTAAAGAAGAGGCCAACTCAATCTGGTTTGCGAAAAATCCGGAGTAGCTATTGGCATGTTTGAAGAAATTCAGAGCATCAACCACTGTAATCACAGAGTTAAGAGTACACCTCGAGGAAATCTGCAAGTCTTTAAACAGCTCGAAAATCTCACTTAACACGAAGATCCCAGAGGGTTCGAAAATGATCCGATCCACTTCTTGATTCAGGATCTCTCGAAGAGTTAGCCTGAAATCTTCCTTCAGTGTGCAGCAAACACATCCATTGGTTAGTTCATAGATTTTAAATCCCGCTACGCTTAAAACTTCCTTATCAATCTGGGTTTCCCCATATTCATTTTCGATAATGACGACCTTTTCCTTGCCCGAGGACTTAAGAATCTGACGTATCAGAGTCGTTTTTCCCGCTCCCAGAAATCCAGAGACGATATCAAATTTGACCATTACCCTCCCCCTCGCTCTTACTCTCAATCTTCTCCTCTGTATTCTTTTTCTCATATTATCTGTTTTCCCGCTAGGACTTTGTCTCTCGTCGCTTCACCCTTTTCTCCATATCCTTGGTGTTAGCTTACTTTGTATCCGTATTGTTTGCTATGGATTATTCTGTACTTCTTAGGATTATAGTGTATTTTTGTCCTAGCATGAGCGTTTTTCTTCACATCCCTATCCGAAAATGAAGTAAAGATTAATCAAGATAAGACAAGAAAATCCATACGATGAAAGCTCCCCAAGGACTAGAATAAAGTAAGCGATAATTTTGACTTAATATTCACACAAGTTTGATAAATAAAGGAGTGAGGCCTCAACCGAACCGCCCTGGAAAATCCTTTGACTTTCTGTCTGTAAAAATGCAGGACAGAATGGATTAGAATCGAAGATATGAGGAGGTAAAAAAATGAGTAACTTTGAAGAGCTAAGTAAAGCCGTCATCGCAGGACAAGAATATAAAGTGACAGAACTAACAAAATTTGCAATCCAAGAAGGGGTAGAACCGCTTTCCATTATCAATGACGGTTTAATTGCTGGAATGAACGTCGTTGGGCAACGCTTTAAAGTCGGAGATATGTTTGTTCCTGAAGTACTAATGTCCGCTCGTGCGATGGGTGCCGGCGTTGAACTGGTTAAGCCCCTACTATTAGATGGTGAAGTTCCGAGTAAGGGGACGATTGTTCTTGGTACTGTAAAAGGTGATTTGCATGACATCGGAAAAAACCTCGTCGGTATGATGCTTGAAAGCTCTGGCTACAAAGTCATTGATATGGGAGTAGATACCTCACCTGAGGAATTCGTCGCTGCGATCAAAGAACATAAGGCTCAAATCCTTGGCCTTTCCGCTTTGCTGACGACCACAATGCTTTCGATGAAGGAAACGATCGAAGTTCTAAGAGAAGAGGGCATTCGAAACGACGTTAGAGTTCTCATCGGTGGAGCCCCGATCTCACAAACCTTTGCTGATGAAATCGGCGCCGATGGCTTTGCCTCTGATGCAGCTTCTGCTACTGAACTTGTCGGAAGACTTTTAGCTTAAATTTTTCCGAGCAAGTTTATCACTAAGGCCATAGTGAGATTTATTAGGAGGGGATAATGTGGATAATCTCGTATTTAAGAATCTATCTTACACGAGCTTAGACGATTTCGTCTACGGGTATGCTAAGAAACCTATCCAGAGTAGTAATGGTATGGTCATTGGTGGAGGCACGGTTTATCCTGAGCTTAACTTTACGCTTCCCCCGATGTTAATATCTGAAGCGACTATGCCAAAGGTTAAAGCGCAATACGAAGAGATGATTCACGGTGCATGCTCTAAAGCACATGAATTAAATGTACCGGGTATGTTAGTCGAAATCGAGCTCCTTCCGCCTTGCACTTTTAATCCCCAGTGGGGCGTTGAAGTAACAAAAGTCGTCAAAGACGTGATGCTAGAATACGAAGCAAAATTTGGGCTTAAAAGTCTTTTACGTCTAACCCCTGTTGACATCCGTGAAGGTAAAAAACTAAAGCATATGTACCATGGCGAACATTGGGATAATTTAATGGCGACCTTTAGTGGTTGTGGTGATGCAGGAGCAGACTTTTTAGCTATCGAATCTGTCGGTGGCAAACACCTTCATGATGAAGCTGTTATGAATTGTGATTTACCCAAAGCCCTCTTCGCACTCGGCGTTGTTGGTACACACGATATGACTATTTTGTGGGATAACATCGTAAAAATCTCAAAACAGACCAACTCTCTACCTTCCGGGGATACGGCCTGTGGATTTGCCAATACCTCCATGGTTATGGCTAATAAAAACTTCATTCCAAAAGTTTTCGCTGCCGTTGATCGTGTAATGAGTGCTGTAAGAACCTTAGTCGCTGTAGAGCGTGGTGCAGTTGGCCCAGATAAAGACTGCGGCTACGAAGGAGTCTATCTGAAAGCAATCTCCGGCACCCCAATTTCGATGGAAGGGAAATCCAGTGCTTGTGCCCACTCCAGTACCGTAGGTAACATTGCAGCCTGTCTGGCTGACTGCTGGAGTAATGAGTCCGTTGAAAATGTACGACTTTTAGGCGGAATGGCCCCGACCGTAACACTAGAAAATCTTATTTACGATTGCCGCTTAATGAACGTCGCTACATCACGTGGAAAAGCTAAGGACATGAGAGACCTGCTCGCAGAATCAGACCGTCAGTTTGACCCGCAAGCCTATATTTTAGACCCAAGTGTTGTTCTCAAAATAAGCGGAGAAATTGTTAAAGGCCAATCTCACCTTGAACGCACAAAAATCGCTGCCTCCGCCACCATTTCAGAATTACGGGATGCTCATAAGGCCGGAGCCTTATCGCTTGCTGAGCGCGAAGTTCGCTATCTGGATATCTTAGAGGAGCAATTGAACTCCGTTCCTGAGGACAAAACCGAATTTATGCAAGCTATGATCAAGAGTACGACGACGGATAAATTTGATCCTGCAAAATATGACCTATAGAATGTTCTAAGCATCGATAAAACGATCGAACCCTAAGAATGGACTTTTGGCGCTTTAGCCTCGTCAGGAATGGGATAATTTCTTACCTGAACGAGCTGAAGCGCTCTTTCCATTTTCTATTTTAACGCTTTCTAATAGCTTGTTTGTACAACTTAAACGCGGTTCTATGATATACTAGATTTGGAATAATTACACTTTTAAGGGTGCATCCACCTTATACCAGACTCCGGAGGTGATATATTTGAACCCAACAAATGTAATATCAACCCAGGAATCCCACTGGTTAGGCAAACTTGTTGAACGAAGCCTCTTAGAAAAAATGTTGTGTTCCTTTTCTAAGTCGACTGGCTTGAAAGCCATCCTTGTCGATACCAAAGGAAATACTCTCGTCTCCACGGATAACGAGATTATGGACTGTCGTTTTTGTAAAATGATACGGTCAGATGATTTAGGTACAAAAAAATGCCAGCGTTCCTACGCGCGTGCTTGTCTGGAAGCTGCCAAATATGGAGAGCCTTACATTTTCCGCTGTCATGCAGGGTTGATCATGTGGGCTGCACCCATTCTCTTGGAAGAACAAGTGGCTTCCATTATCTGTGGTCAGGTTCTCATGTGGGAACCTGAAGATTACTTCCTCGACGAAATCGAAGAAATGGTCAAAGGACTTGATATAGATATAGCGGCAGTAAAATGGGCTGCAGCCCAACTTGAGATTATGTCCAGTGATAAGGTTCAAGCGGCTGCTGACTTGTTATTCATCGTTGCCAATCAGATCATGAAAAGCGGGATGACCGTCCTAGAGCAAAGACGAAAAATAGCCGCCCAGCAAGCTCAGCTTGCCGTAGAAATTCAAGCTCGAAAACGAGCCGAAATTGCCATGCGTACGATTGAGACCAGAGCCTTTTCCGTCTATTCCTTAGACAAGGAATACGAACTACGAGCTAAGGTACGCAATGGCGAAACTAAGCCTGCTCATAAAATTCTCGATCAAATCTTAATCGATATCATGGAAAAACGCTATGGAAACATGGATACTGTTAAAACACGTATCGTCGAGTTGGTCGTCATGATTTCAAGAGCTGCCATCGATGGGGGTGCAGACTCAAACGATGTTCTTGAACTCAACTCACATTTTTACCGAGAAATTCTTGAATCAACCCATCCTGCTGAGCTTTGTCACTGGTCCAAAACGATGTTAGATAAATTTCTGAACTGCGTGTTAGGCACTAAAAACCAGAAAAACCTGCAAGCCGTTCAGAAGGCGGCTGATTATATTAACCAAAACTCTGAAAAAAAGATCACCATCGATGAAGTTGCACAGATCGTCTATCTTAGCCCTTGCTATCTCAGCCGAATTTTCAAGCAAAATCTCGGCTGTACCCTCATGGAATACCTTACTCAAATTAGAGTTGAAAAGGCCAAGATGATGCTCAGAAATCCCAAATATAATATTACCCAAGTCGCCGAAGAAAGTGGCTTTGAAGACCCGGGGTATTTCACACGAGTATTTAAGAAGATCGAAGGGATTACTCCCAGTCGATATAAGCAAAATGCACTTTAGCCATTCTAGGATTGAAGGAGTGGGTGAATCTGATAACTTCAGAATTAGAATTAATCACCGATGCGCTTATGAAAGGTCAGGCTAACCGTGTAAAGACTCTCTCTACCCTAGCTATTGAAAATGGCATCGATCCCCAGACACTCCTGGAAAAAGCCTTAATTCCTGGTATGCAAGTGATTGGTGAGCAATTTCGTAATAATGACATTTATATCTCCGATGTGTTGATTGCCTCACGTGCCATGCATGCTGGACTCTATGTTCTAAAACCCCATTTGTCTGCAGCTCAACAATCCTTACTGGGTAAAGTCGTTGTCGGTACTGTGGCGGGGGATCTTCATGATATAGGAAAGAACTTAATCGTTATGATGTTACGTGGTGCCGGCTTTGAGGTCATTGATCTGGGAGTTGATGTGCAACCCGAGGATTTCGTGGCGGCAATTCGTGATCATCATCCCGACGTCGTCGCCTTATCTGCGATGCTTACCACGACCTTGTTTATGATATCTGAAACGATCCGAGAACTTGAGAAGGAAGGCTTAAGAGATCAGGTCAAGGTTATTATCGGGGGAGGCCCTGCAACCAGCGATTTTGCGCGTGTGATCAAAGCCGATGGTTTTGCTGATGATGCCATAACTGCTGTTGACTTAGTTAAGAGAATACTCGATGTATAGTTCTATAGCTCCAAAAAAAGATCAGGATGTAAGCTTGATGAAGCTTACTCCTGATCTTTTTAACGACTCAATTGTTAAATATCGTTATCTTCAAGTAATCTTTTGTAGTAAAATCCGCTGGTGTAAAGCGCAGCTGCGGGGTTATGTCCAAGCACTCGATCCTTAGTAATAAGAGTTGTCACGGGTGCCTCAGAATACTTAATAAATAGAGAGTCATGACCAACACATAACCCGATGATCACATTCAAGTCTGTCTTTTCTTCATTAAGCAACTTTGCTTGCAAAACAGGGTTACATAAGGACTCATGACAGCCCTTTTGGATTTTTAACTTTTCGTCTACTCCGACTTCTGTTTTGTCAATTGAGCCAACTTTGCAAATCACACTATAGCTTTCCAGCCCTTTTTTATTAAGTATTTTTACAAACGTTTTGGCTTCACTTATTAACCCTACACAGGTTGCGATCCCAATCTTTTTTGCTCCAATCTTCTTTGCAAAAAGAATAATCTCTTCTACTCGTGTTATCTTTCCATAGTATGTCCCCTCAATTTCTGCTGCCGCATGGGATAACTTTGAAACGAACTCATCGTTTCGATAAAGTCTATTTACTTCCTCTATCGTCTGATTATCCGTATTCGTTGTAAGGCAGAACTGGGGAAAGGTTTTATCTTGCCGATAGCAGTTTAAAACTCCACAGTCTGTGCAACTCAGATTCTTTGTTTCATTACTCATTAACCAAACTCCTTTTTTATCAGATTAGCATAATCTGCCCCCTCAAGTACCCCATCCTAAACCGAACGCGGAGATATTGAAAAACTCACGGCGTTTCATAAAAATTCTTGTCACCTCTTCTTTTATAATTTGGTCATAACAAATCTTAAGAATAATTTACCAGCTTACGAATAGTTATTGCAATACTATGCCAATACCTCTCCGTAATTTTTAAGGCAAAATAAAAGGAAACCCCGGTTTTCCTCCAACCAGGGTTTCCCTTTTCGCTTTGATTACACTATGTCACTTTGGCGTAGCTTTGCCAAAGTGGCATATCACAAGCGATACTCATCTATCTTTCGGTACAGTGTGCGGAAAGCCCAATTCCTTTCGTTTATCGGGAGGTGATACCGGGAATACATATTCAAGCGGTTTTGTACTCACATGCATCCTACTTTATTAACTAATAACTCCGAACCACTTAATATAAAAAATTTTTCACAATTTACTTCCAAAAGTTGCTATAACAAAACCATAATATGACTTCCCATTATATGGATTTTGCGAAGTTCATTTTCTTAGAAATAACTATTACGAATAAAAATAATCGGAAGCTGGATTAATAAGGCTTATAATCTAAGACAGTTCTATGTTGGGCATCATTTTATAAGTTGAAGTTCAAAACTTGAGTCTGATAACTTAGCGTGCTACCAGTCACTAGTCGAGTTACTGTCCCTCTCGTATCAAAGAAATGTCTCCTGAAAATGTTACAATTGTTAAAACGAGAGGAAGGTGAATTGTAAAATGTCTTTGAGCAGTCTAATTAATGATAATCCAGATATTAAAAGAGAATTTCCTTTACTTAAACCTTATTTCAAAGATCAATACGGTGAACCAATATTGAAAGATGCTTGGAAATCGCTGATAAAAGTCAAAAGTATAGGTAAATACAGTGAACCAGGGCAGATTGGTACAGCTTTTGATTATGTAGCACGAGCTTTGTTGGCTCGGGAAGTAGGTTCAGTGGTCTTGGAACAAGAATTGATTGCGGTAAAGGGGTTACGGAATTTTCCTTATGCCATTTACTCACCCAATTTCCCGACTAGTGACTCAACAATTGATAATGAACGGCTTTTAGGTCGTGAGAAAATAACGATGAATTTACAAGGTATTATGGGTTATCTCCAAAACCGACTTAACGATGCTTTAAACAATAGGAAGATGTTTATAAACGGGATTTGCCATTTGAGTCAATTGATCAGTGATTCAATCTTTCTTTCGAAACTTGATGAAACATACAGGAATGGTTCCATTCATGTTGCCGATTATTATTTTCAGGAGACAGAGGGAAAAACGTACTTTTCCCAAAAACGATCTCTAACTGATCTTGACATAGCGGATAATGTAAGCCAGCTTTGTGATGTTTTTTGTGATTTTTTAAGAACGGTTTCATGGTCAAAAGTAACGTTAAATCCTTCTTTTGAAGAGTACAGCGAACAGTTAGGCGGAGCAGATGCCGACTTTATAGCAGATGATTGTGTTGTTGATCTGAAAACGACTAGTAGATTAGAGTATAAAGGCGATGATTTTGCCCAAATTCTTGGGTATGCTGCCATGGCTAGGAAAACTGGTTATGAGATTCAACGTATAGCGATCTATTATGCACGATATGATTTCTTTGTTTCATTGGATTTATCTGTCTTAGGTAATGACTTCTTAAACAGATATTGGAACGTATTGTCTAAAACCGATAAATAACCCCCATAGCTTGAACAATGGGGGTCGATGATTAGAGGTTGTTATTAAACGGTTTTCATTGTTGGTTTATTAGCTGCCTGTAGTTTTAAATTCAATGCTTCCCTTTTTCTTTTAGCTATTTCTGGCTGAACATAGTAAAAATCGAAGAGCATATCTAACACTTCAAGATTCCATTCCGCTTCTCCTGGTTCAACAGGTATAATTTCTCCTGATTGTTTATCTTTTATTGGATGAGCTGCAAAGTTACCGATATTTCTAATTGCATCGATTGATTCTGCAATATAACTAGGTAAATTAGGAATTACTGCATCAATCTGAGCCGATAAATCCTTTTGAGTAGTATTTCCTGCTTCCCTTAAAACAGTTTGAAGGCAACGTCTGGATAATGCAGCACTCGCTTTCGGACTAAAATTTAATACCATTGCCGCTTCATTATAATCTTCAGCAATATGTTCAGGGACTTCCTTTGGTATAGGATTTCTCGAATAACAGCGCGGCCAAAGAATATATTCATCCCGAGTTTTAGCGTCCATTGCACTAATAATCAGTCTCCTACAGTTTGGGCAAAATGAATAAGTTATAAAAAAATTTTCCTTTGATTGATTTACAAATCCTTGGGTACCTTTTTCCTCGAATAGAACTACAACTGAACAATGCGGACATTTTTCTCTATTTCCAGGATCGTATTTTCCCATTCTATCCACTCCTTTTTTAAATAAATTTTACCATAAGATCTTAAATTGAGTCCGATAATATGCACTATGACAAGTTACCATAAAACCAAAACCTCATTTTTTGCCATTTAAGCTACTGAGCCGTGATTCAGATGTCCACGCGATCACAAGAAAACGATGTTTCAAGTGAAATAGCTGAACTCTTGGTAGCTCCGTTTTACGCTCATTTTCTAAGCACCCCATGTATATCATTTCTGTCATTGTCTACTCCTTGTTGACATAAAGAATTTTCTCCGCACCCCGTTTCAAAAAAACAGGTCATGTCATATGCTGTAACCTTGGTGAACAATTCTTTCCTTCACGCATAATTTCAGCTTCCCATTATCCTACTTTTTGTACTTAAACTAGGTTTGTTTGTACTTCCAATTATTAGCCTAACGGGAATATGGATAATTTGAAGTTGAATAACACTTATATTTAAATTTACTGTTATGGTTCTCTTGTCATGAAGCTTTATTGGTCTTTCAAAAACTGATGAGTTGGGGATCATATCATATTGTGGCCCACCTCTCGTAGCAGCACAAATGTGCTCGGCAACTCCTATGTTCATTATTTCTTTAGGATCTTTATTTGCTCCACGGGTTGGTCTACAATCAGGATTACTGCACCGCAATCTGACTCGGTTTCCAAGAAGATTCTTTATTGTTTTGAGGAAAACATCTCTATTGTTTGTCATATGTTCATTCTTCTTTCAACTTTCTTAAGAAGTTAATGTTATATCTATAAATACTTCAAGATTATTTGGACACTTTAACCCAAATCATAGGTGCCAGAAATTTTACTCATAATCAACATCTGAATCTCGCTTTAATACATGCGATTCAGTATTGCCATTCGAATGTATGATAAAAACGCCTTTTTCTTTAGCTGCCTTACTTGGCGTTCCATAAAAGTGATAAGTTTCGTCTTCAAAAACTATGCTATATTCAAAAATAAGAGCCTTTTTAATACTATCAAGATATTTCAAAAGTAGTTCGGATTTTAATTCTGCAATACTACCATAAGTTCCTTGTTTTGTATATCCGCCCTCTTCGCTCGGCTCACTCCATTTAGCTATATGCAGAGAAAAATTTCTATTTTCAACAGGAAGCGAAAGCAACTCTACATTCAATTGTTCATATCCGCAATAAGCCAATACATCTTGTGAAAAAGAATAGATATTCGTAGATACATTTTTTGCAAATGGATCATGCTGGTCAAGCCGGTCATCTTTAAAAGCCTCAATATCGCCATGTATAGGCCAAATTGTTACAGCAGTCTTTTTGAGATATCTACGTTCTTCCGGATCTGGTTCAAAATAAAAATCCTCAAATATGTAATGTGGATTCTTTAGTTCCTTTATTAATCTAGGAATATCCTTCTCATTTATTAACGCGCTCTTTGTTTTTACCCTCTGGCAGCTTTGATCGAAAGAAGAATTACAACTCAAGTAAGTGATTATGTTATTACCATTTATAATTAGTGAATTAATTAAACCTGGTTGGATCATGTATTCACGGTCGTTTTCTGGATTCTTATACTTTTTAAATTCCCATAAAAATGGGACTAAGGGAATATGGGCACGATATTCACAGCTCCAATATTCTTGATAACCCGGGAGATATGAATCAAGCCATTCATGGTAGTTCTTATATGTATTTTCGGAATAGGGCAAGGTGCAACGATATTGGTCGGCAACATAAAACATTGCATGCCACTCGGCATATTTCTCCAACGTTTCAATTTCTGGCAAACAACCTTGACTATTGTGTGTATTACGGTTGTGGTATCTATTATAATGCAAATAATCATTTCGCCATATTTGTGCTTTGTTATTATCAATACCAAACTGTTGGATATAGTTATCGCAATCTCTGGCAACTTCCTCCTGAGTAAGGCAAAAGATATCTGCAACATCATTGTACCAATATGGGAGTGTATCCATGTAATCAAAATGAAAACGGAACT
The DNA here is from genome assembly GCF_055378975.1 of Desulfitobacterium elongatum. Lineage (NCBI taxonomy): Bacteria > Bacillati > Bacillota > Clostridia > Eubacteriales > Desulfitobacteriaceae > Desulfitobacterium > Desulfitobacterium elongatum. The sequence continues at coordinate 4,606,658 of NZ_AP038772.1, forward strand.
TTTGAATTGATGAGAAACTTGCTCTTGCATATCTTGGAGACTTTTTAACCTTTCCAAGTTTTAGTTCATCAGATATCAGTAACTGCTCAATGTCATCAGGATAACTCACTTCAGCAATTTTAAGACTAATATGTTTTGCAAACCTTCTTTGTAATGCATGAGTGATTTGTCCAGAGCAGGCAATTTCTTTAAAGAAGTTATAAAATGGAACTCCGTCTTTTGGTTCTTCGCCAAAAATTCGAAGGCATACAACTAAAAAATATACTTTAGCCGACTCAATAAAAAAGAAATTATTTTCATCCATGTATCGCAAATCAAAATGAGCGTTATATAAAGTGGTGAAATATCCTATAATGTTTGAGTATCCACATGAATATAAGTTCCGTATTACATGTGTAGCAATCCAACGATATTTTTTATCTGGATGTCCCAGCATTCTCCAAAGCAATTTGCAAATCGGCAGTAAATCCCCATCAATTTGAGAAAAGCTATCAGAAAACGGTCTATCCCCTGATAGTGGATGAATTGAAGGAATTTCTGTTGAGATACACCACTTTAAAGCTTCTTCAGCATACCCGGAGGAAAGACGTATAGATAATTTCTTTAATATCTCAATGATATATTCACTTGAAACATTATCTTTTAATATCAAGTATTCTATAAAAAATGCTCGAATATCAGCTTCTTGAACATTAAAGATCCTGGTCAACTTATCATAATAATCATGATAGGAAATTAAAATTTTTTCCATATGATCTACAAATATTTTTCTTTGGATGCATACATCATTTCTCCAAGCTTCCACTGATGGCCAAACACTCCATGTACTTATGTGTTTTATAAAAACGTTCATAATTTTTGAACATTCGATAGAATATATCCCATTTAAGCAAGCTTCTATCAATATGTTTGCATTAGAAACATAATCTTCCGGTAGAGTGTTGGCAAGCCATAAATCAACAAATTTAACTTGACTATCCCTCTCTAATACTTTTAAATAGTCCACTAATTGTGTTGAACTAGATATGGTGCAAGTTTGAACATAGGATTTCATATTTGAAACAGGTAATTTAGTTTTTTTATTTTCTATCTGCTCTTTTTTTGCTTTGTGACTATCAATAGAGCATAGAAAATCATGTAAAGCCTTTATCTCTTGGCTGTTTTTACAATCTATATGATATTCATTGATGTAAGAAATGAGCTCTTTTGTCAATGAATCTTTATAACTTAATGGTACATTGTATAAGGTATCATAAATTAGATTGTCTAAACTCTTTTGGCGAACTAAAGTCGGCACTTTTGCGAGCTGCTGCAAGATCTTTTCTGCTAGATCGCTATAATCAGACGGCTGTTCTGGCAGTAAAATAGTCGACAGTGATGATATAATATTTGGGTGATAAGCACCTCTTTCCAACAATACAGATAACACATAAAAAGCACTTTCAGTTAAGGAAAAATGATCAAAATCATTACGATCATCTAACCGGCACATTATTGAAAAAATATTCTCTGGACATAATATTGTCGCAGTTTCAAAAACCTCTCTATACGGAAAATTCTTTGAATCACCCATCTTTCGATAATAATCCCCTGCTAAACGTACAAATTCATGGGAAAGCTCAATATTTGAAAGATATTTTCCATCTGAAGAAACGTTAGACAAAACATTAAAAAGCTCAAGCTTTCGATATGATTCGTAATCCAATCCTTTTGCAGCTTGAAGTGCTTTTTCAAAATAAATCTGACCAACACTTAACTCAACTTTCTGACCAATCTGAGCACATTTGATATATGCCTCCGATGCTTCCATAGCTGATGTGGGATATTGAATGAGTTCATCAGATATGGATTTAAGAGTTTCTAAAGTAAATTGATAAGAACGGCGATCATATGAGCATAAGTCCGCTAAGGCAAATTTCGTATCACGATATATTTTGGTGGCTTTCGCTATTTTTATAAGGCTTTGATATATTGCTTGAGAATCCGTTGTACCCGTATTCAAAACAGCATCGGATAGTGCTAATAAACAGAGGCGAGTACTTCCAGATTTTTGACTATCAAGATCGCTCCAGAACAATCGATCTAATTTTGTCAAACAATCGTTATAAAGCGCCTCTGCCGCTTCTCTATTAACTCCCAATATTATTTGCATTCGATAGATATATGCAGGAAGGAGAAGGTCGTAGACTTTTCTTATATCTTTTACCCGTTCATCAATTTCTTTTCGTGTAAATCGTTTGTCCTTCAGTAGACTTTCCTTATCACAAAAATCTTCAGAATTAATTTTTTCATTCTTTAAAGTTTTTTCCAAAACATAGAATCTCACATTGCAATTTAATTCATGCTCATCATCCCCATGAATGTAAGGTAAATACGAAACACGATAGTTAACATGGTACTTTGATATAATATTAAGAAGCAAATTCCTATCTTTATCATCTTTGCAAAGATATTCAAGGAACAGAATAAAATGATCTTTATTAAGCTTAGCAAGATTTAATACTTGTATTTTATTAAACACATTTATAAGATATTCAACCAAATCAATTGGAGGTGTTTTTTTGCATTTTAAATAGGCTGCTACTGTAGCAAGCTTACAATGAAAGGACCAATGCAAACTTTCAATTTGGTTTGCTATTTTCATATCATTTCGGTTAATTAAACGAACAAAAACTACAAATAATAAGTTTGCCTGAAATTTTTTACTAACCCATGAGGTTATCCAGCGTTTCATTGAGGTCTCGTCTTGGAGCCTGAGCAGCGATTCTGCTATATTGACAATATCATCAAATTGCGGTCTTTGTACCGGATTTTGCTTTTCTTCAGGTTTACTGTAATAATAATTTGCAGCACCCACATAGCTATCCAAGTAGGAAAGGGCTTTTGTCTTTGTCGCAGATTTCATTGAGAAGATAAAAACAGCTTTCCCCAAGCTATCAAAATCATTTCTATCAGTGGTAAATACTTTTAAAAGGGTGTTCTGATCACAATACAAATATGCCTGTTCTGGGTTACTTTGTATTAGTTTATTGATTGCTTCATCACTTTTAGAAAAGTCAATGATTTTATATATCAACTGAAAAGATTCTTTCCAGTATTCCTGTGTTTTTATGACTGGAATACTTAAAGTTGCTTTAATTCGTGAAAGCATAATCCTACTAGCTTCTGTAATATCCACAAGTGATTCATCAATTGATTCATTTAAAGATATATTCAAAAGTTTAGATATGTCAGACTGTTTGGAAAGGAAACTATGTACATATTTTGCGCAGTAAGCATCTTGGTGACGGTGCTGGTACATATAATCGGTTATGGTACTAACAGCTTTTAAATTATCACAATATTTATCCCGTAAAAATGTTTCAAAATCCTCATCATGAAAGTAAATAAGATCATTTTCTATATACAGGCCAAAAGAACAGTCTACACTTAAACTCTGCAACATTTCCGGTGTGCAATCAAGTATTTTGACAGCAATTATTAGTGGTATCGGGCGAGGTAAATTTATAAGGACTCCGAAAATAAATAAGATTTCTTCATTTTTCTCTCCATATCTCTGGGAGATTTCTTCAAGTATATCTTGGAGTAAATCATCGGTAGTTTTACCATATGGGCGTAGCATATCTAACACTTCATGAAATGTCTCTCGTTTTAAATTCAATGAATATGCTTGAACTCGTGGTATACCTTTACTTAGACGATGAAATTCTAAACATTCTTCTTCTGTTGCGGTAGAATAAAAAGATTTGATATATGCTGTGCTTTCCTGCAGATTAAATGCAGGGACTTCATAAGTTTTAGTGCCTTCTGGAAAGGTAAAATAATCAACGTGCTCTGTTCGATATGTTAAAAGAAGTCGTACACCTTGTGGTAAAGGCTGTTTAAGTAATTTATCAATAAAACAAGGCCTTACATTTTGCCTTGCAGCAAATACTCCATTATCAGATGCATCGATAATTAGTAATATAATAGCACTTTCAGAAAATGATTTTACATATTTAACTGCATGTTCCAGCCGTACACACAACTCTTGGAAAAACTCAGAATCCTTCAATCTGCGTTCCAACAAAAATTCAGTTTTACATTCAAGTGCCAGACCATTGCAAATCTGAGGTATAGCGGTATCACATTCATATCTTGAATCGGAAGGCTGCAGATATGTTCCACCTCCATAGCAATCGTAGAAAACCACAGCAGAGCCATCAGGAAGATATTTTTCAATATTGCTTACAAGTGTAGTCTTTCCTACACCGGCTGTAGCGTAGACACATATAGGCACTTTTTCTTGTTGTAATACTATTTTCACTAAATCCTGAATGCATGCTCTTTCAATAAAACCTGTTTTCAACGCTGGAATATTGGTAGGCGCAGGGAAAAATCGAGTATAATTACAGCCAAATAGAGAGCATACAAAATCTTTAGTCATTGCTACATTGGCGTTTCTACCAGGCATCATTCGATCCCGAATCGTCATTATTATTTCGTTATATTTATTTTGTAAACTATCTATACCCCAATTCCCCAATTGTTGAATAATTTCTGCCTTTTTAATGCTTCTTGTAGCAGTACCACAATCCGCAAAATCAAGCATTTTAATAAAACTCAAAAACGCTGTTGAGCTAAGGTTGGATTCTTTATATATCCTTTCAATGTCAGTCGTAGATTCGGGAGGAAGATTCTTTATGATGCTGCTGGCTTGCTTATATCTTTTGGTTGCTAAAAGCTCTCTTGCTTTGACTAAGCCTTGTTTTAAATTGTCAGAGATGGGACGGTTGCTGACAAATTTTATAACAAGTTTATCCTCTGCATTCGCATTCTTTTCTATATACTCTTTATAAGCATCAGCAAGTCTACGAATAATTGAATTATCTTTCTTCTTATTGTCAGAATGGCATAAACTAGCAACGGTCCACACCGTGTCGCCCATATATGTGCTATATTTTAATTGAGAAAATACTATTTTTGATGCACTTTGGAAATCTGTACCTCCATAATATTCAGCTAAGTCGATCGCATATAACTTACTATCATCTATATCAGCTACAACTGAATCTTGCCAAGCAGGCCCCTCTACGGTTACTGCTGTAAGTGCTGTATTTGGTTTAAGCATTTCCAATATCTTTTGAGCTGCCCACAAAAAATGAAAATCATCACCAGCATTAGAAGGCAACGCTCCTGCATTAGTTTTAATATTCTCCATGTTATCACCTCGAGACCCAATCTTAAGAATCTATTAAAGATTTATACTGTGTATTTGATATTGCATTCAAATTTTCATTGTTGATTTTATGTAATCTATTTTCTCATGCTCAATTATCTCGTTGAGTATTTTTAAATTTTTTAGTCATTTCACTTACCTCTTTAAACAAATAGTCACTTCGCATTATAGACATTTGCGCCTCACGGCTCCTCCTGCCATTTGTCTCCATAATTCTTATAATGCGACACTAGAATACGAAGAGGCGCACTAAATTGATAAACGATTTTTAGCTTCTCTCGAAGTTTTATAGAAGTCCTAACCGAGTGTCTTTTTTTGATTATAACCCCCGAATATTGACTTCGTTTCGATATTCTTAAACTCAACGACATCATTGAGACTTTTTTCCTTCCAATTGTTTCCCTATTCGTCGACCTCATCTCGTTCACCATAACGAATAAAGTTATCGAGATAAACCGCTATTATTTTTGTTCTCATAACTGCATTAGCTCTACGACCAAACATAAACTCAAATATCGAATCAAACATTTACTGACCTTCTTCCACACTACTTGCTTAAGCTTCTTTAGGATGGCTGTTCCTTTTTCTTATTCCCTTTACTGACAGCGTAAAGAAGCCAAACCACACAGCCACCTGTTGCACCAACCATATATAGGTGAAAAGTTCGGTTGATGGCCAATTGGCTTTGGGATACTCAATAATTTGTTCTTTGTGAGTAGAACCGAGCGTTTCTCGATAGACAGCTCCATTCCAGCGATCGGTTTTATATTTCGTAATACTCTGAAGTTCTAGAGTATTTGCCACAGGTTTATCGCGCTGCAACAGCTTCAGGCGTGCGGAACGTCTTTAGCTTGTCAAAAAAGGTTATTAAATCAGAATCAATTTGGGATGCATCTGTGTAATTGCATATTTGACCAGGCGTTATGGAGATCCCCCATTTATCCTGTAAATATTCGTTAAGTGCAGACATTACAGCTTTACCTGGAACAATACATAACCTTTGTTTCAAGTCTTTCCATTTTGTCTCAAAGGTCATTAGGCTACCTGCAGCAATTGTAGCCGTGTCCAAACCCTTATTATGGAAATAAACTATTTCATTTGAAACCGTCTGACCAAAGACTTGTTCTTTAAAGCTTTCTGTGACTTCCGTCAATATTTCATCGATATTAAAGTCTGGGATAACTGGAATTTTTTCGAACGAATGTCGGACCTTAAGCCTTGCTTTTATGGCTCGGTCTAGGGCACTTGGGATAAGCAAATAGTTTTCAATTTCTTTTCTGGCCAGTACATGACAAAGCGTAATCTGCTTTTCCATTTTTTCACTAAACTCGTTAATTTGTTCGTTACATCTATAATCCCTGTCAAGTAAAGCCCCAATTAATATATTTTCTCCTAATACTCCGCTAAATGCCCATTCTGCATGTAAAATACGATCCCACTGAGAAAAGCCACCAATAGGAACTATGGTGATTTCCCCATCAAAAAGATTTTGATAACCACTAATTGTCGCAAACTTAGAAAGATACTTTTCATCTTTGCCCTCAACAAACAAGACTTTCTTTCCTCTTGCTAATCTTGTTAAATGGATATTTTGAGATGAACCCAAAATGTTTACTGCACGTTGAAGGTCCACAAGGGTAGACAATCTTTGTGCAGATTTTTTTGACTTGTTTATAACCAATACTTCCTTGGGGTCAACTTCGTTAATTATTTCTACTGAGTGAGTCGCTATAAGAACTTTGGGTCCCATCTCTCTTAAGATATCAATGATTTTACGTTGTAAATCTGGATGTAAATATATCTCAGGTTCATCAACGACTAATATGTCGGCCTTCTTGGCCTTCACAATGTGAGTAAGTAGCTGTAACCATATTTGGAAACCGTAGCCGGCCCAAAATACTTCCCTAGATAGTCTATTTTCTAAAAAAAACATATTAAGACTTCTATCCATTATTGATTTTGGTTCCGGAGGGGTAATGCTCATTCCCGGCCAAGTTGACTCCACAAGACCCCTAAATTGTTCAAAATCACTGTCACCAAGGTACCATATGTTTCTAAAAAGTCTTGGTGCTCTATGACTCCTACCCCATCTAGAAACATATCCCTTATCATGAATTTCTTCTTCGTATTCAAGCGGTCCAAGAGTTGGAACAATAGCAAGCTCTAATGGAAATTGGCTTCTAAATGCAGCTGGTGTCTTTACTTGAGTACCCGCCGTATTGAAGTACAGGTAAATAGGCTTGTCCTTATGAAAACCAATATGCAATTTGTTTCCGCCTTCAAAGCGGTAAGTAATTGTTGTAGGATTATCTTCGTAATTAAAGTGGACATTCTCGAGAGCAATTGGAATACTGGACTCTGGGATTATGTAGCCATAGGTTGTTCCAATACCTGGGACCTCCAATAATTGTGGCTTTAATCTAGATGCATATCTATATGCACCGTTTAATATTCGAAACGCATCAAGGATAGTTGATTTACCTGCATTGTTTGTCCCTACTAATACGTTCATCTGTTGTAATGACACAGAAAAATTTTCTAATGATTTAAAATTCTTAAACTGAACTGAAGAAATCATTCTACCTTCTCCTCACATCTAACTGTAAGCCGTTTCACCTAACGTTCCGGATTCCCGACGTCCCACCGCCTTAGATAGCTCTTATCTTAGGCGGGGGGGATGTGGTGCCTGAACCTTCCCCAAACTTTTAACATCTGGCACCCTTGCGGGAATCTATCGTTATGTGCTGTGGTCTAGCTTAAGAGATCCATCTTCCAATATACGGGCTTTGAATCCAAAATCCGAATAAGTTGTAATACCTAAGTTTTAATCCTCCACCACTTAAATAAAAAGTTTTAGAGTCTTTTAGCGAACCCACACGTTATCTAACGATACTGTCGATATTAATGTTCCAATTCGCAGCTGGGTATACCGTAAGTATAAATAATCACCTTCAATATCTGCCTTATTCTGAATTTCAGCTGGTGATAAAATGGTCAAGTTAACCTCTGGTTGATTCGGTATCAATTCAGGAGCAATATTCTCGGTTGAAAATATTATAGGATTCCGTTTCTTTAATATTTTGTAGTCTGGCAATTCCTGCTTAACTAATGCCAAATTTAAACTTCGAGTGATAATTTCATTTTTGGATCGATTTGTAATTGTTGGGAATGCCGTTGCTATCGCTAAATCAAGGAACTCAAGAAAAGCTTTAAAATTAAACAATAAAAAAGAGCCAATAACCGTAAATTTCAGCTATTGGCATAGATGTCGATTAAGTTAATTCCCAAAAACAAGTGATTGACTTTATTATATAGTGACACACTTTATTATTCAGTGGCAAACTTTATTATCCGGTGACAGACTTTATTATCATAAAACATTTATTTGGGCAAAGAAATTAACAACTTTATTTTTTATTTAAGAACTTTATTTTGTAAGAACATTTAATTAACCGCACTTAGAATATCCACAATGCGTACATACGACACAACCACTTTCATGATTGATGGACATACCACACTCTGGGCAGGCATTTTCCTCCGCTACGATGGTACGTGTCTTTTGAATCCCAGAGATTGCAGCACTCTTCGATTGAACGGGTTTTTCTGCTGTATCTTCCTTCTGAGTCTGGGAGAGGACGAGGCCATTCTCCTTCGACTTACCCAATTCCATATGATCTTTAATCACGCGGGCAATCGCATCTGGGCAAGAAGTAACCTTTACCCCTTCACGACGGATACAAGCGGGGCAACGAATCCCTTTCACTTGCTCGATAATTGCATCCACAGATAAACCAGAACGCAGGGCAATAGAGATTAGGCGAGCAGTTGCCTCAGATTGAGAGGAGCAGCCTCCTGCACGTCCAGTATTCGTGAAGACCTCGCAGATTCCTTTCTCATCGGCCATGACGCTGACATATAAGTTACCACAGCCAATCTTGATTTTCTCCGTTACTCCCAAGGTAGTGGTCGGACGTGGACGAGGAATAACGGTATTGACTTCAGGTATGAAGGGAACTTTCGGAGCAATTCCTTCGCTAGCAGGAGCTTGTCCATCGGTTCCTTGAGAAGAAGTGGCTTCTTTGGCCTTTTGGGCAGCCGATGTTCCTGTTGAGAGCACTTGCTCTTCCCGACTTCCATCACGATATACAGTTAAGCCTTTGCAGTTAAGGTCATACGCTAATTCATAGGCCTTGGCAATCTCTTCATGCGTGGCGGAATTTGCAAAGTTAATGGTCTTCGATACCGCGTTATCTGTGTACTTTTGGAAAGCTGCCTGAATCCGAATATGCCATTCTGGCGCTATCTCTTGGGCGGTGACAAATACTTCTTGTACCCAGTTCGGAACTTCTGGGATACCGAGCACTGTGCCTTTATCTGCAATCTTCTTCATGAGCTCGGGGGAGTGGAAGCCGAACTCATCGGCTAGACTTTCAAAAATGGGATTAACCTCGATAAGGGAAGTCCCATCCATTACGGTTTTCGTATATGCAACAGCAAAGAGAGGCTCTACTCCACTTGAGGCACCACAGATCATAGAAATCGTTCCAGTCGGAGCAATGGTGGTCAGGGTTGCATTCCGGAGTTCACGAACACCATCATAGATTGAACCCTTATAGTTCGGGAAGGTACCCCGCTCTTCTGCTAGACGCTGAGACTCCAAGCGAGCCTCTGTCTGAATGAACTTCATGATCTTTTCGGCATACTCGACTGCATCTTCAGAAGCATAGGAGGCTTGAAGAAGAATGAGCATATCAGCAAAACCCATGACTCCAAGTCCGATCTTACGATTTCCTTTGACCATCTCCTCAATCATCGGAAGGGGATAGGTATTCGCTTCGATGACATTATCAAGGAAACGAATCGACATACGGGTAACATAGCTTAGTCGCTCCCAGTTGATAACCGCTTTTCCATCCTTCTCAGTCACCATGAGTTTTAGATTAATGGAGCCTAAGTTACATGCCTCGTTCGGGAGGAGTGGTTGCTCACCACAGGGATTGGTTGCCTCAATCTCTCCAAGTTGTGGGGTTGGGTTATCCCGATTCAGACGCTCGAGGAAGACGATTCCTGGCTCTCCATTTTTCCAAGCATGATCAACGATCATATTAAATACTTCTGGAGCAGAAAGCTTCCCAACGGCTTCTTGCGTATGCGGATCAACCAGGTCGTACTCTCGTCCCTCTTTTACCGCATTCATGAACTCTTCTGTGATTCCGACCGAAATATTAAAGTTGGTGATTTCTTTATTATTTTCTTTACAGGTGATGAACTCCAGAATGTCCGGATGATCCACTCGGAGAATCCCCATGTTGGCACCGCGGCGGGTTCCGCCTTGTTTCACAGCTTCTGTAGCGGCATTAAAAACCTTCATAAAGGAAACCGGTCCGGAAGCTACTCCACCCGTTGAGCGTACTGTGCTATTTTTTGGGCGCAGGCGAGAGAAGCTAAAACCTGTTCCCCCACCGGATTTATGAATAATCGCTGCATACTTAATTGCATCGAAGATTTTTTCCATACTATCTTCCACAGGTAGGACAAAGCAGGCGCTAAGCTGACCAAGGTCACGTCCTGCATTCATCAAGGTCGGGGAGTTCGGCATGAATTCAAGCTTAGCCATCATCTCATAGAACTCTTTCGCTAATTCCTTGACTTCTTTTTTCCCTTTGCCGAATTTCTCTTCCACTTGAGCGATTACGGAGGATACTCTATGAAACATATCTTCCGGGCTCTCGGTTACTTTTCCATTCTCCTGCTTAAGATAGCGTTTCTCCAGGACTACTCTGGCATTTGGTGCAAGGTTGGCTTTAACCCAACTTTTAGGAGCTGATTCTTGGAAACTCAACAAAATCCCCAACTTTCTCTTCTTGTTTCGGAATATTTATCTTAGGCTGCCGACTGATCTCGACATATTATGGCTAACAGCTTGTAGGCACGCTCTTTTTGTCTATTTCATTTTGAAGCAATCCCTAAATTTTTAGAATAGGTCTATAGGCCTATTTTGCACGGGCTAAGGGAGTGAACTACTCTCCAGTGTAATGAAGAGCTTCAAGATTCTAGGCGACAAATGAGGATCCGTCAAACCTGTATATCTTCGGTGTACCCATATTGCCCGCTTAAGAATTTCCCTTTTTTTCAACTAATTCATGAAGTTCCTGTAAGAATCGCTGAATATCTTCAAAATCACGATAGACGGAGGCGAATCTTATGTAGGCCACTTCATCAAGCTTGACGAGTGTATTCATCACTGCTTCACCTATTGCTGTACTTGGAACTTCACGGTCATGACTGTTACGGAGATTTTTCTCAATCTCGTACACGACTTCTTCGATCCGTTCGGTCGAAACTGGGCGCTTTTCACACGCTCTTAAAATCCCTGCCTTAAGTTTGGACCGGGAAAATTCCATCCGCCGTCCATCCTTCTTAACCACAATGAGTGGGGTGTCTTCATACTTTTCAAAGGTTGTGAAGCGCCGAGTACACCGCTCGCATTCTCTTCGTCTTCGGACAGCTGTCCCTTCATCCACTTGGCGGGACTCGATAACTTTAGTATCATCATTCCCACAGAACGGGCAATGCAATTTCTCACCCCCTACATTTAGTGTCTTGTTTATTTTAACCACACTATATGTGGTATGTCAAACTCGTTTTCGTCATTTTTCTGTATTTGCTCTCACCCTATGTCCCTCGTCCCTCCTCTCACTCCCTCGCTTGAAGTTGTCCAAATATTTCTTGCTTCTTTTGGGCAATCTGCTCTTCATCGGAATAGTCCTGCAAAGAAAAAAGAGGAGACTCTGCTCCTCTTAAACACTCTATAGCTCTTAAGAACGGGGTTCACTCCCTTCCAGTAATTCTTTAAACATCAAGTTCCAAAAGTTCCCGATACAGCTCCTTACGGCGATCAGCAAGGAAGAAACTATCTCGCATCGAAGCACGATCAGAGGTGCGCAAGAGATTAATCCGTTCAGCGGAAAGAGTGTGCACGAGAAGCTCTTCTTTTCTATCAAACGTCTCGGCCTGAAGGTCGCCCTTTGGACCGATAACTAATGCACCCCCACTAAACTCTCTTCCTTTTCCATTGGGGCCAACTAAATTACATGCCCCTAAGTAAACCGAGTTATCATAAGCTCTTGCTCCAAGATACCTTAGCCAAATCTCTTTACGGTCTCCCGCGACAAGGGGAGAAGCATGCGGTGCAAACTGAATCTCTGCGCCCTTCAAGGAATAAATGGTAGCCACCTCTGGAAAATGCCAATCCCAACAAATCCCTACCGCGAAACGTACTCCAAAGGCCTCAAATACTGGAAAGCACTCCCCTGGTGAAAAGTGCTCCTGCTCACTCCGTCCGAGATGAACCTTTCGGTATACTTCCGGTTCCCGATTTGGGAAAACGATGAGCTGGGATAGATAGGGCTTTACCTTAGAGTTTGACTGTTCAACCATGCCGACAAGTAGAACTACTTCAAGGTCTTTAGCACACTCCCTTAACCGACGAACGGGAATACTGTCCAAGCAATCTCCCAACTCTAAAGCATCCTGAGGAGAGTAGCCCTGAAGCGAACTTTCTGGAAAACAGAGTAAGCTGACTCCCTGATGTGCTGCCTTTTCAGCCCAGTGGGTAATCCGAGTTAAATTGCGCTCGGCCTCTCCTACTCTGGATTCGAATTGAGCTAGTCCAATTCGAATATCATGTTGCATTCCGTATTCCCCTTCTGTCTTTAGAATTAATAGTGCAAGCTGATTAGCCTATATCATCAATTTCAATTTCGGAATTACAATAATCTCGATTTGATATGTCGGATAAGAGCTTCTGGTCATGTAGCAGATTAATTAAAAATCGTTCATCCTTTGTTTGGGAGGTCTGGGCCAAGGTTAAGATTCTCAAAGGTCTACTTACTGGAGAATCTTGAATTTTTAAGGCTTTGAATATTTTCATATCACACTCCCGACGAACGGTTAAGGATGAAATGATTGTAATTCCAAGTCCAGCGGATACGACTTGTTTAATGGCTTGAGTACTCCCAAGTTCCATCGAAATATTGAGCTGCGCCGGGTCTAATCCTCTTTCTCTAAGGGCCATCTCCATCACCTTGCGGGTTCCTGAACCCACCTCTCGGGTGATAAACCTCTCCTGTGGAAGTTCTGCAAGGGTAATACTATTACGAGCTGCCCAAGGATGAAAGGACGGAACAACGACGACGAGCTCGTCTTCCCAGAAATTTTCTACAACAAGCTCTTTATGCCTAGGTACAAGTCCTTCAATTAATCCAATATGGATTCGTTTCTCAAGAACATCTTGTGAGATAGACTCTGTATTAGCTATCTTAACCTTGAAATCCACATCGGGGCGATTCTTATACAGGTAAGCTAAAATATTAGGCAATACATATTCCCCAATAGTTAAGGTCGCACCCAGATAGATAAGTCCTCTTTGATCCTCGATGAGATCACTCACTTGTTGCTGCACATTGGCAAGGGTATCGAGGATTTGCAGGGTATGATCATAAAAAACTTCTCCAGCTTTAGTTAAGGTAACCCCTTTATTGGTTCGATCAAAGAAACGCGCTCCATATTGGTTCTCCAAGTTCTGAATCTGTAGACTGATACTGGGCTGGCTCATATGGAGTTTTTTAGCTGCTAAAGTAATGTTATGCGTCTCAGCAACTTCTTTGAATACCAAAAACTGCTGCTCGAACACAATCAGTACCCTCCTTACACAGTGTTCTTCCCAGTTTACTCTATCAAAACGCGGAATAGCCTTCATAGCCTACAAGGGTTATAAAACGCCCCATTTGCGTGTGTATTCAACCTTCAGTATGAATTCATCATCCTTGAAACCTTGGTCCTTGAGTGCTTTAATAGCATCATTAAAATCGAAACTTTCCGTTTCTACCTGGATATAATCCTTCCACCCGGTAATGGCCCAATCGTCGTGAACTTCTGTAAGAATCTCGAGCATTCTAGCAATGCGCTCGAGACGGTTTGTTAAGAAACGGTTCAGATTCCGAATCGCCTCCGGTTTAACATCTTTGACCTTTACGATCTCTTGAAGTGGGGGCTTTTCACCCGGTTTCCAATCCTTCATTTCAAAAAAGTAGAAGAAAAATCGTGCTCGTTGAATGCAAGTCTCGTTTTCTGGATGCATTTCTTTTTTCTCCCTTATTTAAAAGTTAGTGCAATTATCCACTAATCCCTTCTTCATTTTACCAGAAAAAATACTACTTATGGCAAAAAACCTTCCTCTACGGAAGGCCTATTTTGCCTTTTAGCCCAAATATCGGATTTCGCTATCCTTTCGAACGAGTTCGAAATTACATAACCTTAGACCAGTAGTCTCCCATAACCACAACGGATAAGATATATCCAAGGGGAACATTGACAAGAACACCTGTGGTGAAGGCTGCAAAGGGTTTCCAGCCAACAGATGTAAGGTCTTTAAAGCGGGTAGTTAGGCCAATACAGATGAAGGTTAAGTTAAAGGCCCAGCCTCTAAGAGTTTTTATAGGGCTAATGATTTGACTATCAGCAGCTTTAGCACCTACTGCATCTAAACTAGAAACCAACAAAGTGATAATAATGGATGCTGCGAAGAACCCAAGTACGAATTTCGGGAAACGTTGCCATATCTCTCCTGGCTTAGGCTTAGAACCATCTTCGCGCTTTTCCCATTTCGTAACGGAAATAAGTGCCATGATGAAGCACCAGATTCCAACGAACATATCGCGACCGACTACCTTCATCAGGGTAAAGGTCTTGATGGCTTGTTCATCGATGGCTGCAGCAGCAGCCATACCGGCAGCATCCGCGAACTCAGAGGTACCAATCCATGCCCCGGCAGGTCCTGAAGGAATACCAAAAGCCTTAATTGCCATTGGAAGTACAAAGATCATGACCATAGCCCAAACAACAACGAGGGAAATCGCAATTGATACATGCTGCTTTTCAGCCTTCACCGAGCCACCAATCGCGATAGAAGCGGATACACCGCAGATTGATCCACCCGCAGCGAGAGTAGCCGCAAATCGCCTGTCCAAGCCAAAGAATCGTGTGCCAGCCCAGTAGATTGTGACGTAGGTCGTGACTGCAATAATCGTTGCTTGCACGAAAGCAGTCGGGCCTGCTTGCATAATCAAAGTGAACGGTAGGGTAGCACCCATAAGTACGATACCCGTCTTTACAAAGAACTCTGTTCGAAGTGCGCTATCCATCCATTTTGGCATTTTGATGAGATTACCGATTATCAGCCCAATCGCAAGCGCAAGGAGAGGTGCCTCAAGATTAAGGTTCTTCATAACATTCCAGGAACCCCAAACAGAAACAGCGACACACAGCACAAATATAATCGTAAATCCAATGAGAAAATCCTTTACTTTGTGTCCAAGGACTTTAAGAGCAAAACCAAAGATTATTGCAAGTAAAACATAGAGGCCAATAAGTCCGCCAAGATGGCTTCCGAGGTATGCCATAGGTTTTGATAGATTATCATAGGAAGGAATGCTAATAGCTATCCACTTCATGAACGTATTTCCGGATAGCCACAATAGAATTGCCGCAAAGGTAAGTCCTAATCCAAGCCATACTGCCCAGTAATCTTCTTTCTTAAAGAGATCTCCCCAACCACCGTTTGGCGTGGTTTGTTTTTTTGCCGTGGAAACATTGCTCATCGAAATATCCTCTCCTTCGTTCGTGTTGTTTAATTTACACTCACTGATAGGGTTACACGGGACAATCTATCCCTTGAGTCAGAATGTTCCTTGTCACCACCTCCTTAGTGTACTTTCATATAAACCATTTTCTCACATATCTATTAAGAAAACGATTTCTTTCACTAAGACAGAGCTTTTTCCCCTTAAATCAGTGGAATAGAGCGAAAAAGTCTCTCCGTCTAATGAACTGCTTAATCAGGGCTATTCCCCGGCGACACGAATCCGTTGTTCCCACTTCTCTTCACGATAGTTAAACGAAATTTGGACAAAACGTTGTGCCCATTCGGGACAGCCGAGAGCATGGAGATGGTTATAGGCTGCTAGTACATTTTTATAACATATACCATCATGGGTCCCATCAAATCCATGACCTTTTTCTATTTCAAAGGCATATTTGACATTATCATCGAGATTAATAACCCGAGAATTGTGAAACTCATGTCCTTTTATAACTTGGGCTTCATCAAACCAGACATTCCCCTTGCACGGGGTCATTATTGTATATCCGTGTCCCTGCGGCTTATGTTCCATCTGGGTATCAAAGGGAAGAAGGCCTACCATCTTATATTCCCCTTTACCGGTACGGATCGAGCGTCCTAGATACATGAGCCCACCACATTCGGCATAAATAGGCAAACCATTTTCTGCTGCAAGATGAATTTCTTCTCTAAGGCTCCGATTCTTTTCAAGTTGTTCGGCAAAGACCTCAGGGAAACCCCCGCCGATATAGAGTCCATCTATTCCTAGGGGGAGTTCTGTAGCTTTCATACTGTCGATATAGGTTAACTCTGCACCAGATTCTGCTAAGGCTTCAAGATTCTCTGGATAGTAGAAGCTAAAGGCTTGATCCCTTAAAACTACAATTTTGGAGGGTCTCGTCCAGTTTCTCGGTGTAGATAACTTTGTATTCGCTTCGAACCCGATTGTAGGGAGTTCAGGGGCAGCCTGTGCTAGCTCTGTGATCTTGTGCAAATCCGCATGTTCACAAATAATATCAGCCAACCGATTGATAAATTCCTCGGTCTCTACCATTTCTCCATTTGTTACAAGACCTAAATGACGATCAGGGATGGAGAGATCAGCGTCCTTAGGGATGGCTCCTAGGACAGGAATCCGGCAAAATTGCTCTATCGCTTCCCTTGCCATGCGTTCATGTCGAGGGCGAGCGACCTTGTTGAGGATTACTCCAGCAATCTTCACTTCAGGGTCGAAATGTTGATAACCCATAACCATTGCTGCGATGCTTCTTGTCATACGTGTGGAATCAACGATGAGGATAACTGGAGAATGGGTAAGCTTTGCTACTTCCGCAGTAGAGCTACTCCCCGCTAGATCCAATCCATCATAAAGCCCCATCGAGCCTTCGATGATTGCTATCGATTTCTCTGATGTGTTTTTGGCGATAGATTGACAGATATCTCTCTTATTCATAAAGAAAGAATCTAGATTCCTACAGGTTACCCCTGCTGCAGCTGTATGCCAACTTGAATCAATATAATCAGGACCTTTTTTATAAGGTTGGACCGGGATTCCTTGTCTCGATAAGGCTCTGAGTAAACCCAAGGTAAAGGTCGTCTTACCACTTCGCCCCTGGGGTGCACCGATGACCAGACGAGGAATTACTTTGTTACTTTCTCCTGTCCTCTCTATAGTTGTCAACAACGCAACCCATCCTTTCTGCATCGGTTTCCACAAGGGCTACGCCCCGGAATAAACCCGGGGCAATACATTAAACTCGAATCAGACGCAGCCCGTTGGTTTTAATAGGCCTGCTATTTTACAAGCACCTTTTGCAGGGCCGCTCGGGAAAAGCTCATAGATTGTTTTCAAATCACAGCCGGTCTCTTTGCAGAGTTTACGAACCATTGGAGCAACTCCAAATTTTTTGAAGTAGTCACGAAGATAGTATATGACCTTCCAATGTTCTTCAGTTAATTCCTCAACGTCTTCAGTCTTCGCTAAGGCTAAGGCAATTTCTTCATTCCATACATCTGAATCCTCAAGAAAACCGTCCTCATCTAGTGCAACCACTTGGCCATTCACATTCAAATCTGCCATGTTAATCGTCCTCCTTAAATATGCTAATTCCCAGTTTCATGCCTTCATCACAAGATTAGGGCTCTTCCCATGAGGTCACTGAGTCCCTTAACTTTCACATTGACTTTATGATGAGCCATCACGACTGGCAGTTGAGCCTTACAAATCGCGCACGGTGCGCAAAGAATTTCCGCATTCGTGTCTCTAACGGATTCTGCCTTCGGTTGACCAAGAGCCATTCGGAGTTCCATGGCCTCATCCATCAAGATTCCTGATCCACCCCCACAGCAGTAGGAATACTGGGCTGTCGGAGTCATCTCAATAAAATTCTCGACACAGGCGCGAAGGATTTCACGAGGCTGTTCAATAAGATTTCCACCTCTGGAGTAGTTACAAGGATCATGATAGGTAACCACTTCAGGGTTTTTGCTCTTATCGAACTGAATCCGTCCTTCCCTCATATACGCAAGCACCTCTTCAAAGAGATGAACTACCGGGAAAGGTAACGGCCCATTGATAGTATCAGTAAACATCCGCCAGGTTCTCCAACCATGACCGCACTCACCGGCCACAATTCTCTGGACTCCAAGTTCCTTCCCTGCCTCCATGAGCTTACGATTGTGTTCACGCATCGTAGGCTCGTGGAAGAACAGTCCAAAGTTTGCCGTTTCCGCGATTCTAGAACTTAAGGTCCAAGAGATACCTGCACTGTAGAAAATCTTAGCAACCGCCATCATTCCATCCGTATTCGTGAAGAGATCGGACGAGGAGGGGTTAAAAAGTATTTCGGCGCCCTTTTTATCCACAGGGATGGGAATGTCTAATCCCGTCTCTTCTTTTAACTCTTCTTCAAGAAACTCTATTCCATCGAGAATAGCCGGAAGGGGCGTTCCCATGTTGTTTCCGGTGTTCTTCATGTTCTTCGTAATACCTGCATGGAACTTAGGTACGAGACCAAGATGAGCCAAGAGCTCACGCATCGCAATGGTTACCTCTGCAGTATCGATTCCTTTGGGACAGTAGACCGCACAGCGTCGGCATTGATTGCATTGGTAGAAGTATTTATACCATAGATCAATCGTTTCTTGGTCGATGTCTTTAGCTCCATCCCACGCACGAAAGACCGAATGACCTGGAGCAAAAACCTTCTTGTACACCCGGCGAACGAGGTCCACTCGAGCAACCGGCATGTTGTAAGGATCCTTAGTCCCGAGATAAGAGTGACATTGCTCTGCACAGGCCCCACAATGCGTACAGACATCCAGGTATAATCTTAAGGAGCGTTTATACTTTAGCATTTCCCCTAGAATCTCTAAGGCCGCTTTAGGACGATCTTCCGTCGGTACAACGGAGAGGTTCATGTGGCTAATATCCTTTGCCTCAAAGGGGATTCGCACTTGCTCACTCATTTAAGAATCACCTGTCTTTCATGTGGGCGTGTGATCAACCAGCGACTGAAGAAGATCCCGCAGGAATGCATAAGCTTAGAGGATGGGAAGTACAAAAGAAGGAGTTCGACCAAAGTAAGATGGAACATAAATGCTGGATGATTAGGCGATGCGATTGGATGTAATGTTAGAAGGCCCACAAGGTACTCCTGAACCACGCTATAAGGAATTTCTGCAAACCACCGCATGTACATTCCACTTCCAGCGATTCCGATAAGCAGAAGGAGCACTAGATAATCTGCAAAGTTTGAAATAAATCGTACAGTGGGCGAACTGATTCGACGGATAGTTAACATCAGTAGCCCGAGTACTAAAGCAACACCCGCATAAGTCCCCATAAGGACAGATAAATGCTCACTTTGTTCAGTTGATACGCCAAATATGGTAAACTGCTGGCCGAGAAGCCCTATTCCAAAAAAATGTCCAATGATGATAAAGGCGAGAGAGATATGGAATAGCCAGGACATAAACCATAACCCCTTTTTCCCTCTCCAGAGGCTTCGGAACCCAATTGCTTCCTTGGCCAGGTCTGCGACTGCCCCACCCGTTGTGTCTAGGCTAGGAAACACCGTGAGTTTGAAAGGAACCGGGACATGAGCCCAGACCAGCATGCGGTGGATCATCCCGCCTAGAAAAACAATAAGTACAATATAGGGTAGAACCCACCCGAAGAGAACGCTCATTATTCCCTACCTCCAAATCACATTTTTGATTGTTTACATAGCACAGAGCTGGAGTTGGAATGAAATTTGAGTTCAGAGGGAGAGACCTAAACCTTATAGACCCAGGGCTCTCCACACTTTCAATGCTCCAATGAGTAGTGGGTCGAGATTTTATTCTGGAGCTCCAACTTTTCCTTTGAGTGCGATAAAGGTGGTTGTAATGTAGAGATACTCTACGACATCCTCCATCGCGAGATCTTTGACAGCTAGATCAACGTCAGATTTCTTTTCACCGATTGCTGCTGCAATCTCCTTACTTTTCGCTTTCTGAACGGTCTCTAAGAAAGCAACTACTTTTTGTTTAACTTCGGGGTTAGCAGGCCCTTTTTCCATGTGGCTTTGTCCCCTTTCTTTAAGCAGCTCGCTTAAGATTAATATTTGAAGGCTGCGGAAGTACGGAAGGTCTCTCTTGAGAAGATGTAATCGTCGATAAGCTTGTCTGAGAAAGGAATTTCAGTAAGGCTGAAGAAGCGCTCCCAACCAATCCGCTCAATCCACTCGCCCATACGCTCGCCTTGGCGGGCATTAGCCATCCAAACTTCAACAATGTGGCGAATGGCTGTTGTTACTTCAGGCCAACGTGGTGCATTATTTGGGAGAAAGGGGATAACCATACGGGAGAAGCTTGGCGCAGTACGAGCATTGGAGGTTTTTCCTCCGACAAGAATCGCGCAACCATCGTTCTTAGGATCGGCGATTTCCATACCAGGGGACATGGTATAACAGTTTCCACAGTACATACATTTTTCTTCGTTAACGATAACACTCTTAGTTTTTGGATTCGGACGAATCGCACCTGTCGGGCAGCTTGCTACGAGGCTAGGAATCTCAGTGCCCTTCTGGATTTTCTCGTCGTTAATGCGAGGAGGTGTCCGGTGAACACCGACGATTGCGATGTCACTGCAGTGTGCTGCTCCACACATATTCAAACAACAAGCTAGACCGACTTTAAGTTTTGCAGGAAGCTTCATAGATCCGAAGTACTCATAAAGATCATCCATGACTGCTTTTACGACACCCGATGCATCCGTAGCTGGAGTGTGGCAGTGTACCCATCCTTGGGTGTGTACGACATTACTAATGGAGGCGCCAGTCCCCCCTACGGGGAGACCTTTAGCTTCAACCGCTTTAATCAAGGCTTCTACTTTGCTCTCATCGGAGAGAAGGAATTCCACGTTATGACGTGAAGTAAAGCGAAGGAATCCATCACAATACTCGTCCGCGAGATCGCACAATTCACGGACGAAGTCAATGCTGATTAAGCGAGGGGAACCGACGCGGACACTGTAAAGCGCTGCACCGTTCTCCGAGACGTGTCTTAATACACCGGGACGGGGAATTTCGTGATACTTCCATTTCCCATAGTTTTCAAGAATTACCGGGGGAAGCATTTCCTTATAATACGGAGGTCCTTGATCAATCTTAGCCATCAAATATCCACCTCTCGATTCGTTAGAATTTTAATTTACTTTATAATCTCATCCTGTGGCCAGAAGACATAGGGATTAGCACGCGGGCGGAAGACCATCTGTGGTACCGGAGGAAGACCTACACCACGAAGGAAATTCCCCATCCCTAAGCGATAAATCGTTTCCCCGATACGCTCACGGGTCTTACCATTCTCATCCCACCATTCCCATATGCGATTAGCAAGGTCCTTGAACTCAGCATAATCGTCTTCGCTTTCCATTTTCATGAAGGGAACAATGACCCAAGCCATGAAAGCGGATTGAACGATGGTGGATTTTCCACCGAGAAGAATAGTTGCACCCTTTTCTTTGCCCGGTTGAATTGCTTTTGGCATGATGTTGATGCAGTGCATGCAACGTGAGCAATCTTCAGCGATAACCGTAAGTTCCTTGGTTTCGTAGTTGAACTTTAAAGCTCGGGTCGGGCACTTATCACAGACGCGGTCCTGAATATCCATGCCAGCTTCTGCATATTCCTTAACTGCGGCTTGGTCAATTCTCAAGCTATCTCGCCAAGTTCCGATAATCGAGCAGTCAGAGCGAGCGATTGAAGCGGTACAGTCGTTAGCACAACCAGAGAATTTGAACTTGAATTTATAAGGCCACATAGGGCGATGAAGCTCATCTTGGAAGGCGTTCGTGATGTTATGGCAAGCCTCCAAAGTATCATAGCAAGCGTGCTCGCAACGAGCAGGTCCTACGCAACAGCTTGGGGTTCTTAAGTCTGAACCCGATCCGCCAAGGTCAAAGCCTGCTTCACTAAACTCATCAAACGCGGGTTGAATATGTTCGGTTTTCATCCCAAGCATGATGGCGTCCCCGGTTGCGCCGTGGAAGTTGGTTAACCCTGATCCATGTTTCTCCCAAATATCACATATGCTACGGAGGGCTTTCGTGTCATAAAACCAACCCGAGGGTTGATTGATACGCATGGTATGGAATTCAGCGAGGTTCGGAAATTCTTCGGGAAGATCGGTATAGCGCCCGATAACGCCACCACCATAACCTTTGACTCCCACGATACCACCGTGTTTCCAGTGTCCTTTGCGCTCTTCATAGGATCTCTCCAAGAGATGCAGCAAATCATTGGCAGCCGCATTTTTCACAGCAGCCTTCTTGATTTCCGTCACGAAACTGGGCCACTGTCCCTTTTGTAGTTCGTCCAGTAGCGGCGTTTTCTTTTCAGTCATGGCACTACCTCCATTGTCTTATTTCTAGGAATTACATTTCCATGATGCTAACAGCACCGGAAGGGCAAACTGTCGTACAGGATTCACAACCCATGCACTCCGTTTCATCCCCACTTACCTGAGCTCTTCCATTATCAAAACTGAGGAGACGAGCTGGACAACCTTCAGTACATGCATTGCAACCTGTGCATTGGTCCTCGTCGATTGATACAATGAACACAAACAACACCTCCTTAGACTACAATCTATACTTAGTTTTAAAATTGAAAGAATAATTATTACTTTGTTCTTGTGTATATTTACACTTTTTAATTATGTTTTAAATTTACCAGCTTGAACCCTATTCGTAAAATACAGAAACATTATTGTACCTATATGAGAAACTAATTATGAAATAATGAACACTATAGGATTTCCTTATGGCTATTTGCCTAATTGTGCAGCATATGCTCCGAAGGTTGACATTCCACCTTCTAGGTAAGCCACCTGACTTCGGCCTTTCCCCTTCAAGATACATGCGGCTTCATAGCCACGTATTCCAAGTTCACATAGGGTTACCACTCTTGAAGCCTTAGGCACTTCTACCCAGCGGTCACGAAGCTCTCTTAAGGGAATGGTCAGTACATGATCTACAGGAAGTGGGTTAGCCCCAACCTCCTCGAGTTCACGAACATCTACAAAGCAGATTTCCTCTCTGGCAGCTAAATGCTGAAGAACCATATCCGGTGTGATTCCTTGGACAAGACCCTGACGCTTATTCTCTAAGGTATTTGCAGCATGAATCAGGACGTCGATGGCTGTTGCAAAGGGCGGAGCGTACCCTAAGTCGAGACTACCTAAATCCTCGATTGTTGCGCGGAATTTCAACGCTGTTGCCAAGACATCTAGTCTCTTGATCCCTTCCCCTGAACCGCAAATCTGCGCACCGAGCAACGACCCACTATCTCGGTCCGCAATAAGCTTAATCGTAATGCTCTCATGCATGGGGTAGTAGTGGGTCGCATCCAGTCCGCTACTTAGACTTGTAATCACGTTATATCCTAGCTCCTGAGCCTCACTCTCCCCCAAGCCAGTACGCCCAACATTCAGGTCAAAGGCCTGGAGTACTGAGGTCCCAATCACAGTGGAGAATTCAACCGGTCGTCCAGAAATATTGTCCGCGATTACACGCCCTTGCTTATTTGCTGTCGAAGCCAGGGGAATATACACAGGTTTACCAGTAATAAGATGAACCTGTTCAGCACAATCTCCACCGGCAAAAATCAAGGGATCATTGGTTCTCATTTGCTTATCAACATGGATTGCACCTGTTACTCCGATTCTGAGTCCAGCCTCTTTCGCCAGTTCGACCTCAGGGCGTACTCCGGCGGAAATAACCACAGCCTCCGTTTCAATGCATCCCTGATCCATAATGACTCTACGAACATTTCCTTCTTCATCTCCCTCAAAGGCTTGGATTCGGCTGGATAGTCGGATATCTACGCCACGCCCCCGCATTTGCCGCTCCACAAGTTGAGCCATATCTGGGTCAAGAAGTTTAGGTAAAACATAAGGTCCTGCTTCACATACCGTCACTTTTAACTTCGGTCCAGCCAGAGCATCTGCCACTTCAATACCAATTAGACCTGCTCCAAGAATCGTTACATGCTTGAACTTTTTAGCTTGCATAATCTGTTTTAGTTTTTGCGCATCCTGGGGGCTATGCAGAGTGAAAACCTGTCCCAAATTTACCCCGGGTATAGGAGGAACAAATGGTTTAGCCCCCGTAGCTAAAACGAGGGTATCAAAAGATAGTGTTTGTTCTACTCCAGATTGGAGGTTTTGGACAAGCACTGTTTTCTCTACCCGATTGATTTTCAAGGCTTTAGTTCGTGTTAAAAATTGAACTCCTTTTTGATCTCTGAAGAACTGAACGTCTCGCTTTAGCCCTGAAGAGGTCATCATGAGTTCATCAAGCTGTGGAACTAGATTCCCCAGATAAAGGGGTAGTCCACAGGCACCATAAGAAATAAGCTCACCCTGTTCAACAATGGTAATCTCTACTTCGGGCTGTAGTCTTCTCAATCTAGCAGCCACCTTAGGCCCTGTAGCTACTCCTCCAATAATAACGACCTTCATATTATGGTCTCCTTTCCTGATGCGGCTAATTATGTAATTGAACGTCCTGGCAGAGATAAATAACCCCATACTTGTGATAAATATTACTTATCACAATAGTTGTTAGGTATGACAAAGGTCAGATGAACCTTCTCCTAGGAGAAAGGCCCATCTGATCAGACGCCCAATCCATTTAATCTATGGACAGGAATAAGATAGTTGCTATTGTTTTACGCCTTCCTTGAATTACTCTTCGTTAAACTCCAAGAAAGGTTTTTTCATGCTGACTAAGGCATTAACCATGAGCTCCACTAAGCCGCCGTAATGGACATTAAACTTTGATGTTGCACTATAGTACTCTAGTATATCTCGAATCGTCCCCTTACAGTTGGAGCAGGGTGCACAGACATACTTGACAATGGATGGATCCTCGATTGTATCTTGGAAGGCACCTAAAATCTGGTCGAATTTCATCCGGGCACTGACCTTATTTCTGAACTCTCCGAAGTTCATGGAATTCATAATGGCAAAGCCACTTCCGCCCCCACAACAGTAGTTATCTACGCCATGAGGGGTCATCTCCCGGAATTGAGGACAAATCGCTTTTAAGACATTACGCTGTGGCTGGACAATCCCCATTTGGCGGACGACATTACAGGGGTCATGCAAGGTAACCGGGAAATTATTTTTACTGGGGTCTAGCTTCAAGCGATTATTCTTCACCATATCCCAAAGTAAGGGCAAGCAGCTCTCCACAGGAACTCGATCATCACCATAAGACATACGGTCGGAAACAACCGCAGAGGCTTTATGAGCATGGCCGCACTCTCCGATGACGATACGTCGAACCCCTAATTCCTTGGCTGTTTTCATCTGCTGCAGGGCTATCTTCTTAGCTTGAGCATCATCATACCAAAGACCATAGTTCACGTTATCATAACCCATCATCTCGCTGCTTAACGTCCAGTTCAAACCAGCTTCTTCAAACAGAATTGCAAAAGCAATAGGGTTCTCAGGCCATGCCATATATTCCCCTGCATTATGCAGCAAGAGAATATCTGCACCCTTTTTATCCACAGGGAATTTGATTTTGAGACCATAGTGTTCTTCGATATCTTCTTCCAAAAACTCGAGGGTATCCAAGAAGACTGGCTTACTGATTCCTGTCGAAGACCCCGTTTTTAATTGATTAACAGTACCTTTGGCGTGAATAGGACTTGGCGCAATCCCCATCTCCTGACTAAAGATCTTACGGATCTCTTTGGCAAGAATGGAATTATCCAAGCCCAGTGGGCAGGTTTGGGCACAACGGCGACAGAGATTACACCGATAAGAGAGTTCTCCGAGTCGCGCAATGGTTTCCCAATTAACATCGATGTCCGCTCCAACGAAGCCTCCAAGGAGTTTTCCACTCTTCGTAAAATACTTCTTCACGATTTTGCGAAGGACTTCCGAACGGAAGATAGGGCGATAGAGCTCATTGTTCCCTGAAGCTTTAAACGTGTGGCAAGCATCAGAGCAGGTATTACATTTTGCACAGTACTCGAAGGATAAAAGGAGCGGTTGCAGCGCTCCATTATTGGCATCGGTAAAAATCTTTTCTAAGCCCTTAAGGAACTTTTGTACGAACTCGTCTTCTTCCTCTTTGCTTTGTGGTCGAATCAAGGTATCAATTCCTATATATCCATCTAACGATGCACAATATTTTTCTTTCCAGGTGGGTTTGGGATCGGTTAGCGGCGGTTCCATTTCTGGTTCGTCATAAGGTGCCTTGAGTGGCATTAAATTATCCAGCTTAATAAGCTGCTCCTCTGGACGCCCCATATCTCTCGTGCGTAAATCCTTTTGATTAATCATAATTTGCTCTCCTTCTTCCACAAATTCCTTTTTCCCAATAGCTTCATTTGACTTGAGTTGGAGTAAAACTCCACGTGTATCAAGTCTCTTTATTTTTTTGGGGGTATTGCCCCGTAATATGGGGTGCCGACCAGGAGTTTGCGGGACGATAAGATGTTGCTTGCTGTATTTTTTTCTCTATCTCACTGCCTTTTAAATTCGGGTCATTCTCCCAAAGGACTTTATGGAAGGTAAAATATTTACCTACATAGTGACTCATTTTACTAAGAGGAATATAGGTAAACATAATAAATAGCAAAATGAGGTGGAGCACAAATAAACCACTTGCTTCAAAAGGGGTAAAAGTGAGGAGGTTCGCCGTGATTTCGCGAGCGGAGTCAAAACTTAAATCACTGACCCAGACAAAGATTCCAGTGACAACGGCAAAATAAAGCAAGGCCAGATTAAAGTATTCTTGTGGAGTTGTATACTTTCTCAAGGTATCATCAAATAAGCGCCTCAGAAGTAGCATTCCAGAACCAAAGGTTGCAAGAATAAGCCCAACGAGTCCAGTAAACGCCGTAAGATAAAAGACTAAGCTTCCCCATACTCCACTCGAAGCACTAACTTGACCTCCACCGAGGAGTGTTACCGCTCCAACCACAAGCAGAAGCGTCCAAGCCATTAGAAAATAGATTCCTAAATGCAGAGCGTATGAGATCCACCATAAAGGTCTTTGGTTATCAAATAGCTTTTTAATAAAGAGCATTTCCTTAAGCATTTCAATCAGTTCAGTACCATGAGAAACGTGACGTTCTTTATTCCACCACTCTACCTCTTCATAGTAAGATCCACCGTATTCATGTCCTTTTTCTTTAGGGACAGGGTAGAGCTCCATGCGCCCGTGCAAGGGCATCTTGGCAAATTGATAAGCTTTGTAGGCGGATATTCCTACAAAGAGGAATATTGATAGATAAGCTATGAGACCGAGTAACAAAGGCCCCAACCTCCTTTTATTTGTTCCTTTTATCACTATTAAGTTTAAAATAACTAGGGGCAAGTTGTAAAATTCCCTTTTCTAATCGCCACAATTTAAGAATCTCATGGTTGAATTAATGTTTTTAAGTATAATCCAAGTGTCCTAAAAACATATATATTTTTCTTGTTCCAGATACTTATCATTAGATATAAAACCTGAATAGATATATGTCCCTCGAAAATAAACGGAAGTACTATTAAAATCAGCAAGGCGTACATGGAAACTATCTTATTACGGGTAAAATAATCTAGAGTTTTACTTAACTTAAATTAACGAAAGGCAGGTTAGCTCTAATGGATAAAAAGTTTCCAAACAGAGCCTCTAATCCAGATACTAAACCCTCGCAGAATCATAAGCCGGACAAGGCACCCAGCATGGATTCCCGGAACGGACATGGATTATCCAAGGATCAAGTCCTTCAAGGGAAAGACTAATCTAAAGACAAACGAATGACCTTTGCCTCAAACCGAGTCTTTCGGTGATTCTCTATTTTGGTTGATTCCCTATATTAAAAGGAAGATGGAAGGCAATCGCCTTCCATCTTCCTTTTCTTTGATCTATACAATTAGGAATAGAGGCTATTCTCAATACCCTAACACCTAACAATTCATAAAGGATTTAAAATCTATCTGCCATAGGAATCAACATTTTGTACATTTCAGGTGCGATGCTTGATTCCCAGTATCCTGTTACCTTAGCAACTCCTATAAATGCAAGCCAAAAGAGGACCACTACAATAGCCAGAGTCCTTTGCGACAGGGCAACGGATGATTTCGGCAGATCAAAGGTTAACGTATCACTTACAGGACATTGCTCTATGCAATTCAGGCACCCAGAGCACTCGGGTGACCTTACTACTAGCGCCTTATCCACTTTAAGTCGATTCGGGCATGCCACTGTGCATCTTCCGCACGAAATACATGAAGTTTCGTTCCTCCGTATTTTCCAAGGACTTAAAACACTCAATATCCCCAGTAACGCTCCATACGGACACAGATATCTACACCAGAAGTTCTGAATGAGGACCGAAAGGATCATAAGTGCTAGAATAACAGTAATCCCGACCCAAGTGATTCCTTTGAAAAATCCTAGCATTTTTACATCTGCGATCATGTTATAGGGTGTCTGTAAAAATGAATAAGCTGATTCCCCATCCATAAGTACGAAAATGAAGACAACGAAGAAACCAAGGATTACATATTTAAGCGATCTTAAACTATTATCTAGCCAACGTGGTGGAGTGAAATTCCTCTTAAACACCTTCTGTCCCACTAGGGCTAAGCCTTCAGATAATGTCCCAAAAGGACAGATCCAGGAGCAGAACGCTCTCTTGAGTAATAGGGATAAGCTCATAGCTGCTAGAAATATCACGAGTCCTGCTGGATGTATGCGGTCAAAAATGCCATTCGCAAGCCAAGACTTCAAAGCAAGCAATGCACTGATGGGAAGAAATGCATCTACCCCGGCTGGCCTTGCTACAAACTGTACTGAATTCGGATCAGAATAAGCATTAACGAAACGGATAAATTGAAGACCTATAACAACGGTAATAAGTGCAAATAGGTTCTGCACCCCCCTACGCCAAAGGTAGCTCTTATTATGTTTTGATAAAAAATTCTTCATCCTTTACAAACCCCTTCTGTCCAAGTAAGCACCTAGGTTCCTGTACAAAAAATATTTCTTGATAAATGCCGTACAAAATCTGAATTACAGTACAGAACTCCCTTAGTCTGTTTATCCTCGCCAATTGCTCACGACGCTACAGAGTCAATATAAATTATACTCTAAGGGTAATAGCAAGGGTGTGACAACAATCACAATTTGAGTTGAATATCTTCTTTCAACTTAAATTGACACACAGCAGAGTACAAACAAAATACCTTTATCCAGCAAATGAATTATAGCCGCACATTCCTGTGCGGGTTTTCGCAGGAATAATATTATTGCTATTCTCTAATAGTAGAATATTAGAATGCTATTACAAGATTGGAAGGAAGTAGCTTATGACAGAAAAAGAAAAAATGTTGAATGGAAAACCGTACAAAGCATCTGATGAAGAACTATTCGGTGAGCGCCAATCTGCTAAAGGAATGATCTTCGACTTTAATTCCTTACATCCAAGCGAAATCGAAAAACGAAATGAAATTATAAGAAGGCTATTAGGAAAGGTTAGTAATAATTTCTTTATAGAGCCGCCCTTTAGATGTGACTACGGATATAACATTACAATAGGTGAAAATTTTTATACGAATTACAATTGCACTATCTTAGATTGTGCTAAGGTCATAATTGGTAATAATGTAATGTTCGGGCCAAATGTAAGCCTTTTTACAGCAGGTCATCCTATACACTCTGAGACGCGTAGAATAGGTCTCGAATATGCCTTTCCGATAGTTATAGGTAATAATACTTGGATAGGTGGAGGGGTTATAATCAATCCAGGCATTGCCATTGGTGACAACGTTGTCATTGGCTCTGGAAGTGTGGTAACTAAGGATATTCCATCTCATTCTATTGCCGCGGGAAATCCTTGTAAGGTGATACGCAAAATTACTGACGAGAACAGACAGTACTATGTTAAACATAAGGCATTAACCCTCTAAGGACCTAATCTTCTCCATACCTTCTAGTGCCTCATGCAATGGCAAATTGCCTTTTTCTAATTCCTCTGGGCTTTTTAGACTTAGCCTTTCATAAAAAGCAATCCCTATGGGTAAAACAATGTTTCGGTGGACATTTTGGTCCAACAACTCAAAAAGCACGTCTTCGGCCTTGCCATATTCGGCAATGCTTTCATAATAACGAAAAAGCAATATCTGTGTTTCATAGGGAATTGAGAATTGCTTTACTTTATTGATGATTTCATTAATAAAATTGAGATTCGGACGTAGATAGGAACTGTTGCTTGATAACATCGTCTCGGCATAGATATTGAAACTTTTAAGGTATAAATTTAATGACTTATCCGGATGTTCTGAACCCAAATAAATATCGGCTTTTACTTTAAGTAACTCGGCTAACATAATACATTTTTTCGAGTTAACTTCATTAATACCACCAACTAACTTGATTAAGTCTCTGTACGCCAATCTTTCTATTGCTGCTTCACTCAACCCCGTAAATTGTTTCAGCGCCTCATTCAAAACCTGTTGTGCCTCTTCAATCTTCCCAGACGATTTCAACCCCATAATTTTAGCCAATACTGCAGTGAACTGCTCGATCATTCTCATAATATAATCCTTTTGAAACATGAGACCTCCAGAATTCTCTTCTTTTAAATACTTATCTTTGACTCTATTCTTAAACCTTATCCTCAAACGAATACTTATATGTCAGATAACATTCTGTGTTCCTACAAGTATTATATACTCCGCTTTTTACGAAGTAAAAAAGAAAGAGACAAATAAATTGATGGTCTTTGCAGTCACCTGGCAACGACATCTATCCTAAGAGGCCGCGCCAATTAGTCATTTAATGTGGATGTAGCGAGCCCAGCCGTAGAGCTATTCTATTGTACAATTACATAAATGAAGTTCCCTAAAAAATATGATTAGAATCACAGACCACAGGCGATCGTTAGCTTATAAAGTGACTTCAAAAAGGTTGAAAGCGATTCTATTGGTTTAGGCCAATAAAAATAAGTATCTGGAGCAAATTAAGGAGCTAAAGTCAATCTATTCTTAAACTCTATGTGAAAACCGCTGAAAGCGTTATTGCTTTCAGTGGTTTTCTATAATAGCCATTGGGAGTGTAATACTGATGTCATTCCCTGCATAATTCATCATAGTTCTCACTCCAGATGCAATTCCTCTCCTTTGAGGAGGTACGGCACCCATAATCGCACTGGGTTTCGGGGAAAAACATTTCTGAGCCCAAACCGGTAATAAATAAGACTGAAATCAAATAACATACTTTCACAGACAAGGGGGCTAGCAATTAACTGGAAATCCTACGTTTGATGAGAATGATACGCAACAAATTTACTGACAAGCATGTTAACCTTCCACTTTAAGCCATCCGTCAAAATGGTCAAATCAAGTTAATATTTAAAGCACTCTTTGTGATATCATTTATAATTTACCCACTTGTTAGCCTGTACAACATTGGCCTAGATTTCCTTATTTCTTTTCCCGCAATTATAACAATATCCTTTATGAACACAAATAATACCTCCGCACTCGGAGCAAGACCATCTTGATTTTTCATTTATTAGAAATCTTCTCATCCCCATTTGTTTTATATTTTCTAGATTCTCAATCATGCTCATTTTGTATTTGGTACGGTATCTTTTATCCAAATGTCTTAAATTATTACAGGGAAATTCTTTACATTCATAACAAAAATTCTTTTCATTTCTTTTAACCGTTTCGCAGTTTTTAATTTTGCATTCAACACGGGTGACAGGTTTTTTTAGGTCCGTCCCCTTACAACCAGGACATTTATTTTTTTCTCTCAAGTAAGCCATACAAATGCTGCAATTCATTCCGCAGGGAGCAATAATTAAAATTTCGTTCAATGATTCCATGATCTTATAATCCCTTATTTTTCAATACTGTTCCGACTGTAATGCTCATTGCAGGAATCACAAGATACCTTATTCCTATCTGTGTAAAATAATTTGCAATAGACATTCCTGACATTGGGATCAAAATCAACAAATCCAAGAGAATATTTATGCCAAACCATATGACTCCGGCGATGACTCCTTCCTTTAAATAAGACTCATTGATTTTTTTGAAATATAAAACCAATAGAATTGCACCAGAAATTGAGCCAACAACAATCATTATTGACTTAAAAAAGAAAACATCAATTATCAATTTTCCTTCCTTTGTGTAAAAAAAGATAGAGACCACAAAAGGTATAAGCCAAGCTAAAAAACCATAAAAGATATTTCTTAAATACTTTTTCATTGGAAGCCCATCTCCCTCTCATTTTTGTCTCTATAATACTGCACTAAACCTGACAACAGTATGTCATGTTTATGCGTAGGTGTTATAAACATTTTCTGCGATAGACTTAATCTTATTTCGCAGACTAACAGGTTCCAAAACCTCTATTTTGTCGCCAAATCCCAGCAGGAATCCATAGAGCCACCCGCCTTCTCCCATGTAGAAAGTGACTTTCAACCTGCCATCCTCCAAAATTTCGTAGTTATCCGTTCCAAAAATGTCTTCTACCAGATGTTTCATAGACTTATCAAACAATACTACTATTGACAAATGCTTATCTTTGTCAAATTCGTCGTCCCACTTTACCTTATCGATAGAAAATTCCCTGGCATTATAGCCGATATCTGTGACTATCAATTGGCTCATCCTTTTTAATTTAAACAGTCTGAAATCCTCCCTGAGCAGACAATATGCATAAAGATACCAGTTTGTTTCCTTAAAAACAATAACGCAGGGTTCCACTTTTCTTTCGGTAAGCTTTTCATTGGTGTAGTAGGTAAACTCTATTATTTTCCGCTCACGAATGGCTTTCTGTATTTCTCGTATTCTCAAGCCTAATTGGTCATTTTTGTTCCAGGATGACAAATCAATCATAATCTCATTACCAGTCGGTATGTATTCAGATTTATCTGCAATAGCAGTCATTTTGTCAATTAAAAGTTTAATTTTGACATCCTCACTGATACTGTGTAACCCTTTCAAACCAGTAACTATGTTGGAAACCTCATGGGAGGTGAGGAGATTCTTGTCAAGCTTGTATCCCTCAGCGATGCCAATACCGCCATCTGCTCCCTGATAAGTTACTATGGGTATCCCGGCCAGTGAAATTGCGTCTATGTCCCTATAAATTGTCCGCACCGACACCTCAAACTTGTCCGCTAATTCCTGTGCTTTTACTTTTTCATGGTTTGAAAGAAACATGATTATTGCCAGCATCCTATCAAGCTTCATCTTATTACATCATTCCATTCTTTTCCTCTCTTCAAATATAATATCATAAAAACCTGACACATATATGTCAGGTTAAAGAAACAATTGTTGCTGTCCAGCATCATCGGTAATGTCTACTTTTTCGGGTCACAAGCCGAATCACTAAATCACCATTTCAGTTGCTCCTTGCTTCGCTATATTCTACAAATGTACATCAAAGTTTTGTTCAATTCACTGGATGTTACGTCGCAGTCCAAGTAAGGCTGCACTTCTTAGTATGCGTTTGTAGCTTGGCGAACCCTCTGCCGATGAAGTCGCTAAGTATCATCAGCCCAGGAGCTCTTAACTTCCGTGTTCGAGATACGAAATACGAAAGTGTCCAGTGGACAGTTTCGCCGAAGCGGCAACTCTACAAAAAACACTTAGCCGCTGAAGTTGTAGTACATCATTTCGGCCAAGCCGCTGTGCTGGAGAACAACGCTACGCGGCGCCACGAAACAGTCCGGTGGACTGTTTCGGCCACACGGCAAACTGTCAAAGGAATACTATTGCCGTGTGAGCCGTACGGGTGGAACCAACCCCAGAGCATCATGCACACTCCGTAGTTTTTTACGCCGTAAAAAAGCAAAAAGACCATCTAAAATAGACGGTCTCTTTACGCTTACCTGGCAACGACTTACTTTCCCAGGACCCTGCGGTCCAAGTATCATCAGCCCTGGAGGTCTTAACTTCCGTGTTCGAGATGGAAACGGGTGGAACCCCTCCGGCATAATCACCAGATCTTTGAAGTTTCAAGCTCCTTTCGGAACCCTATTCCCTCAAAACTGCACAGATGTAATGTCTTAACTGTAATTAAGATAATCTCTTCCTCACTCAGACTTTCGCCCAAAGTGAGTGAACCGCTTGCCTGCGTTTGTTAGGTCAAGCCCTCGACCGATTAGTACCCGTCAGCTCCACGCGTCACCGCGCTTCCACACCGGGCCTATCAACCTGATCATCATTCAGGGGTCTTACCAGCTTATGCTGTGGGAAATCTCATCTTGAGGTCGGTTTCGCGCTTAGATGCTTTCAGCGCTTATCCGCTCCGGATATAGCTACCCAGCTGTGCCTCTGGCGAGACAACTGGTACACCAGTGATCCGTCCAACCCGGTCCTCTCGTACTAGGGTCAGATCCTCTCAAATTTCCTGCGCCTGCGACGGATAGGGACCGAACTGTCTCACGACGTTCTGAACCCAGCTCACGTACCGCTTTAATGGGCGAACAGCCCAACCCTTGGGACCTACTACAGCCCCAGGATGCGATGAGCCGACATCGAGGTGCCAAACCTCCCCGTCGATATGGACTCTTGGGGGAGATAAGCCTGTTATCCCCAGGGTAGCTTTTATCCGTTGAGCGATGGCCCTTCCACTCGGTACCACCGGATCACTAAGCCCGACTTTCGTCCCTGCTCGACTTGT
Source organism: Desulfitobacterium elongatum (assembly GCF_055378975.1). NCBI lineage: Bacteria > Bacillati > Bacillota > Clostridia > Eubacteriales > Desulfitobacteriaceae > Desulfitobacterium > Desulfitobacterium elongatum. Next base: position 4,641,761 of record NZ_AP038772.1, read on the forward strand.
TGGTCTCGCAGTCAAGCTCCCTTTTGCCTTTACACTCTACGCGCGATTTCCAACCGCGCTGAGGGAACCTTTGGGCGCCTCCGTTACTCTTTAGGAGGCGACCGCCCCAGTCAAACTGCCCACCTGACACGGTCCTCAACCCCGATTCAGGGGTCTAAGTTAGAACTTCAGTACAAAAAGAGTGGTATCCCACCGGCGACTCCACCAAGGCTGGCGCCCTAGCTTCTCTGTCTCCCACCTATCCTGTACATTTTATACCAAAATCCAATGTCAAGCTACAGTAAAGCTCCATGGGGTCTTTCTGTCCTGTCGCAGGTAACCCGCATCTTCACGGGTATTACAATTTCGCCGAGTCCCTCGTTGAGACAGTGTCCAGATCGTTACGCCTTTCGTGCGGGTCAGAACTTACCTGACAAGGAATTTCGCTACCTTAGGACCGTTATAGTTACGGCCGCCGTTTACTGGGGCTTCAATTCAAAGCTTCGCCTTGCGGCTAACCTCTCCTCTTAACCTTCCAGCACCGGGCAGGCGTCAGCCCCTATACTTCTCTTTTCAGATTGGCAGGGACCTGTGTTTTTGTTAAACAGTCGCCTGGACCTCTTCTCTGCGGCTCCACTTGCATGGAGCACCCCTTCTCCCGAAGTTACGGGGTCATTTTGCCGAGTTCCTTAACGAGGGTTTTCTCGCGCGCCTTAGGATTCTCTCCTTACCTACCTGTGTCGGTTTGCGGTACGGGCACTCTCTTGCTCACTAGAGGCTTTTCTTGACAGCTTGGAGTCGGTTACTTCGCTACTTATTTTCGCTCCCCGTCACCTTTCAGGCTTCTCGCGAGACGGATTTACCTGTCTCACACCCTACGGGCTTGGGCGTGCTCAACCAACGGCACGCTTAACCTATCCTTCTGTGTCACCCCATTGCTCAAACGCTTAAGAGTGGTACTGGAATCTCAACCAGTTGTCCATCGCCTACGCTTTACGCCTCGGCTTAGGTCCCGACTTACCCTGGGCGGACGAGCCTTCCCCAGGAATCCTTAGGTTTACGGCGGGTGAGATTCTCACTCACCTTTTCGCATACTCATACCGGCATTCTCACTTCTAAACGCTCCACCATTCCTTACAGAACAACTTCGCTGCATTCAGAACGCTCCCCTACCCCTGGAATGGAATTATTAAATCCTTAGCATTGACTTTACGCTGAGCCCCTAAAGACATTTGGGAATTTTGCTTTGATTAAAACTTTTGTCTTCCTTTGTGGAAGCAAAATTCCTGAAGTAACGTCTTTTGTGTTCTCTATCTAAAGACTTAATAATTCCATTCCAAGCCATAGCTTCGGTGATACGCTTGAGCCCCGTTACATTTTCGGCGCAGAACCACTCGACCAGTGAGCTATTACGCACTCTTTAAATGGTGGCTGCTTCTGAGCCAACATCCTGGTTGTCTGTGCAATTCCACATCCTTTTCCACTTAGCGTATACTTTGGGACCTTAGCTGATGGTCTGGGCTGTTTCCCTTTCGACTATGAAGCTTATCCCCCACAGTCTGACTCCCGATCTAAATTATTGGCATTCAGAGTTTGATAAGGTTCGGTAACCCGGTAAGGCCCCTAGCCTATTCAGTGCTTTACCGCCAATAATCATCGATTCGAGGCTAGCCCTAAAGCTATTTCGGGGAGAACCAGCTATCTCCGTGTTCGATTGGCATTTCACCCCTACCCACAGCTCATCCCCTGCCTTTTCAACGACAGTGAGTTCGGGCCTCCAGTAGGTTTTACCCCACCTTCACCCTGTCCATGGGTAGATCACACGGTTTCGGGTCTACAGCATGTAACTTATCGCCCTTTTCAGACTCGCTTTCGCTCCGGCTCCGGCTTCTCGCCTTAACCTCGCTACATACCGTAACTCGCCGGTTCATTCTACAAAAGGCACGCCATCACACCTCTAGGGTGCTTTGACTGCTTGTAAGCGTACGGTTTCAGGTTCTTTTTCACTCCCCTCCCGGGGTGCTTTTCACCTTTCCCTCACGGTACTAGTTCGCTATCGGTCGCTAAGGAGTATTTAGCCTTGGGAGGTGGTCCTCCCGGTTTCCCACGGGGTTTCTCGTGTCCCGCGGTACTCAGGATACCCTCACAGAATGTGCAACTTTCGCCTACAGGAGTGTTACCTTCTTTGCTCGATCTTTCCAGATCACTTCGGCTAGAAATCCATTCCTAAAAGAGGGTCCTACAACCCCGATCCCCGAAGGGGTCGGTTTGGGCTCTTCCCGTTTCGCTCGCCGCTACTCAGGGAATCGATTATTCTTTCTCTTCCTCCGGGTACTTAGATGTTTCAGTTCCCCGGGTTGTCTTCGTTAACCTATGAATTCAGTTAACGATATCCAGATATGACTCTGGATGGGTTGCCCCATTCGGGTATCCACGGATCAATGCATGCTTACTGCTCCCCGTGGCGTTTCGCCGCTCGCCGCGCCCTTCTTCGACTCTTAGCGCCTAGGCATCCACCGTACGCCCTTAGTAGCTTGACCAAACGTCCCGCCACATTAGGTTCTCAGATGTTTATCCTAATTTACAGTTAATTACTTTCTCTGTGCAGTTTTCAAAGAACACTTTAGAAAGATACCATACACGATTACTAGATAATCATGGTGGAGGTAAGCGGGATCGAACCGCTGGCCTCTTGAATGCCATTCAAGCGCTCTCCCAGCTGAGCTATACCCCCAACGACTGGTCTCTCAAAACTAAACAACAAGTAGTTTGCACTCAAACAGCTCTTTACAGGTTTCCCTGTTTGCCTCTTCGGCATTTGAGTCTTGCGACTCATCACCTTTGAACTCTTAATGCTAAAGCATCAGCTTTTTCAAAGGATCGACCATAGGATACGCTCACTACTAGAGTGAACCGTTCTCCTTAGAAAGGAGGTGATCCAGCCGCACCTTCCGATACGGCTACCTTGTTACGACTTCACCCCAATCATCGGCCCCACCTTCGACGGCTAGCTCCCTTTCGGGTTACCTCACCGGCTTCGGGTGTTGCAGACTTTCGTGGTGTGACGGGCGGTGTGTACAAGGCCCGGGAACGTATTCACCGCAGTATGCTGACCTGCGATTACTAGCGATTCCGACTTCATGTTCTCGAGTTGCAGAGAACAATCCGAACTGAGACCGGCTTTCTCGGATTCGCTCCACCTCACGGCTTCGCTTCCGTCTGTACCGGCCATTGTATTACGTGTGTAGCCCAAGACATAAGGGGCATGATGATTTGACGTCATCCCCACCTTCCTCCGGTTTGTCACCGGCAGTCTATCTAGAGTGCTCGACCTTACTCGTTAGCAACTAAATATAGGGGTTGCGCTCGTTGCGGGACTTAACCCAACATCTCACGACACGAGCTGACGACAACCATGCACCACCTGTCTCACAGCTCCCCGAAGGGCACTCCTAAGTTTCCTCAGGATTCTGTGGATGTCAAGCCTTGGTAAGGTTCTTCGCGTTGCGTCGAATTAAACCACATAATCCACCGCTTGTGCGGGCCCCCGTCAATTCCTTTGAGTTTCAACCTTGCGGCCGTACTCCCCAGGCGGAGTGCTTATTGTGTTAACTGCGGCACAGAAGGGGTCGATACCCTCTACACCTAGCACTCATCGTTTACGGCGTGGACTACCAGGGTATCTAATCCTGTTTGCTCCCCACGCTTTCGCGCCTCAGCGTCAGTTACAGTCCAGAAAGTCGCCTTCGCCACTGGTGTTCCTCCACATATCTACGCATTTCACCGCTACACGTGGAATTCCACTTTCCTCTCCTGTCCTCAAGATACCCAGTTTCCGATGCACTCCCAGGGTTGAGCCCTAGGTTTTCACACCAGACTTAAATATCCGCCTACGCGCCCTTTACGCCCAATGATTCCGGACAACGCTTGCCCCCTACGTATTACCGCGGCTGCTGGCACGTAGTTAGCCGGGGCTTCCTCCTCAGGTACCGTCATGTACAGGCATTATTTACACCCATACCGTTCGTCCCTGAAGACAGTACTTTACAACCCGAAGGCCTTCGTCGTACACGCGGCGTTGCTCCGTCAGACTTTCGTCCATTGCGGAAGATTCCCCACTGCTGCCTCCCGTAGGAGTCTGGGCCGTGTCTCAGTCCCAGTGTGGCCGTTCACCCTCTCAGGCCGGCTACTGATCGTCGCCTTGGTAGGCCTTTACCCCACCAACTAGCTAATCAGACGCGGGTCCATCCATTATCGGTAGCATTTTCAGAGGCCACCTCTCCTTAAGTGCTGATGCCAGCTCTTAAGCGTATCCGGTATTAGCCCTCGTTTCCAAGGGTTGTCCCGATTTAATGGGTAGGTTACCCACGCGTTACTCACCCGTCCGCCACTATCCAGCATCTAACACCCAGTATTCTCTGCTTCGTGTTGGTACTTATTGAATGCGTGGAGCGCTCATTCTTCGCGCTCTCGCTAGGCACCACTTACGAGCTCCAAAATACTCGGTGTTAGACACTGGACCGTTCGACTTGCATGTGTTAGGCACGCCGCCAGCGTTCGTCCTGAGCCAGGATCAAACTCTCCATAAAATTTATGAAGAAAATTTGATTGCTCAAATTATCTAATTCTTTAACTCTTGACGAGTCATTGGCTGTTCCTTGTTGTTTAGTTTTCAAAGACCATTTGTCGGCTTTCACCGTGTGTCGCACTTAGTGGCGACAGTTTTTAATTTTACCAGAGTGACTTCGGAAAGTCAACTCTTTTTTCCGTTCAAGCCTTTCGACTCTCGCGACGGAATCTTATATTAGCATGTTTACTCTCCCGAGTCAACACATAATTTTTAATTCCGCTTTGCAATCATGCCTTGAGGTCTTACCCCCAGTGCCTTTGAACGTTTCCGTCCGTTGACGCTTAGTTATAATACCACTTGCATGTTTGTCTGTCAACAAAAAAATCTGCAAGGCCCACCCCCTTTAGCGTTGTGATACGCCTGATGAATCTTGCGGCATAAAAATTACAGTTTTACAGAAGCTATAGAGAAATACATTGCTTTGGAGTATCTATGCAAATCAGAAGAATAATCAAAGGGATAATGAAGCGGGATTCTAAAGGAAGGCGTCAACAAGGGAATAATTCGGTCCATAATAATCAGTCAGAGGATCAAGATTCCCTTTCACTGACTCTTGATAAGAACCTACAGAAGGTCAAAAACATCTTTGATGAATCCAGTGATTTGGTTATTCGGGAATTTAAGATTGGGATCCACAACTCGATTAACGCCTTCATCGTTATGCTTAATGGATTAATCGATGAGAAAGCCGTGAATGCCGATCTCATTAATCCACTCATGTTTTTATCCCGTGATTTCAATAAGGACAATGCTTTAGCCGTCATTAGGGAAAGTGCTCTTTCTGTTGCCCTCGTGAAGGAGGGCAAATCCCTAGATGAGATAGTTGACGCCATATTGTCGGGAGATACAGTTCTATTTATAGATGAATCAAACATTGCCCTAATCGTCTCCTTGCGAGGCGCGAAAGTTCGAAACGTTGAGGAACCGGATACTGAGGCAGTAGTCAGAGGACCTCGTGAAGGTTTCGTGGAGAGTATAGGCACCAATATATCTCTTCTTAGGAGAAAAATGAGGAATCCAGCTCTTAAATTTTTTCCTTTGAAGATCGGCCGGCAGACAAAAACTGATATCTGTGTTGCTTACTTAAAGGGAATTGCCAATGACAAAATCGTGCAAGAAGTTAAGAATCGACTTACTAGAATCGATACGGATTCCATCTTAGAATCAGGCTATATTGAGGCCTTCATCGAAGATGCACCCCTGTCCCTTTTCCCGACCGTTGGCTCGACTGAAAAGCCCGATATTATCAGCGCCAAACTATTGGAGGGGCGTATAGCCATCTTAGTGGATGGCACTCCCTTTGTTCTAACTGTTCCTTATTTATTTATTGAAGCTTTTCAAAGTTCTGAAGATTACTATGCCCGGCCGTATTTCGCCACATTTCTTCGTTGGCTCCGCTGGATAGCCTTCTTTTTCGCCACGACGTTACCTGGGCTATATGTTGCCATCACGACCTTCCATCAGGAATTTTTACCACCCGCACTCTTGGTGAGTATAGCAGCAGCCCATGAGGGAACACCTTTTCCCTCTGTTGTAGAAGCCCTCTTGATGAATACGATTTATGAGATTTTGCGGGAAGCTGGGGTACGTCTACCTAGGCCCATCGGCCAGGCTATAAGTATCGTGGGCGCACTCGTAATCGGGGAAGCAGCGGTCTCTGCTGGACTAGTCGGCGCTCCCATGGTTGTTGTAGTTGCCCTCACTGCCATCTCCGCCTTCGTGGTTCCGACTCTGATTGACATTAGCACTCTCATTCGATTTATCCTGATTATCTTGGCAGGCTTTTCCGGTTTATATGGAATGGTGTTAGGATTTATCTTTTTTCTTACACACCAAATATCCCTTCGTTCTCTCGGGGCACCCTACATGTCCCCTTTAGCCCCATCCACTCTTTCTGACTATAAAGATATCCTGATTCGAGCCCCCTTATGGGCGATGCGCACGAGGCCCCGTGTTCTTGGCGAGAAAGACTCTAATAGGCAAAAGCCAAACGGCATGCCCGCTCCCCCGAAAGATCATAAAGGAGAAGAATAGCATGTCGGAAGAAGGACGAGTTACAGCTAAACAATTGATCTTACTGATCGTCCTAAATCGAATTATTATAACGATTACGTATCTCCCAGCATTGAATGAACCCCCAGCGAACCAGGATGTTTGGTTATCCATACTGCTATTTTTCCCTCTGCAATTGTTACTTGCACTCCCTATTTACTTACTATGGAAAAGGTTCCCCAATCAAACAATCATTGAGTATAGTCAGACGGTTGCTGGCAAAGCAGGTAAACTGGTAGGGTTCTTGTTAATTGCGTACATTCTACAATCTACTGCCATTACTTTAGCTCCGTTTGGTCTCTTCTTTACGAGTACCATCATGCCCGAGACTCCTATTCTTTTCTTTTATGTGACGTTAGTTCTCATCTGTGCCTACGCCACTCAAAAGGGACTTGAAGTGATTTGCCGTTTGTCCGAATTTTTCGCACCCATCGTTCTGATAGCCATTACTACGGTTTCCATATTCCTTGTTAAGGATATGGACTTGAAGGAACTTACCCCAGTCCTGGAAAAGGGACTACTTCCTGTACTTCAGGGAGGATTAATCTATACGGCTCGTACCGTCGAAGTTTTAGGGTTAGCGATGCTACTTCCCTATATAAATGACCGTCAGAAAGTTAAAAGGGTCTTTATCATTAGTTTTGCCTTAATTACTCTTTTGTTTCTGATTATTGCTCTCCCCGTACTCACAGTTTTCGGATTAGAGGAAAGAAAAGCCCTCAACTTCCCGTTCTTCTCTTTAATTAGGCTTATTAATATCGGTGATTTTCTTGAGCGAGTGGAATCCATCCATATGATGATTTGGGTTTTAGGTATTTCCGTCAAACTATCCTTTCTATACTACTTAAGCGTGTTGGGATTAAGTCAACTCTTGAATCTAAGAGACTATAAATCACTTATTCTACCGATAGGGGCGATTATTATTCCGCTAAGCATTTTAATGGCTCCTAGTATTGTTGAATTACAAGCGTTTACCTCCTACAAAATTTTCACTGGGTATAGCCTCTCTTTTCTCTTCATCCTACCATCCCTTCTTCTTCTAACTGCAATCATCCGTAAAAAAGGAGTAAGGCAAAAATGAAGAAATCTATTCCTCTCTACATTCTGTGTGTAGTTCTGTTCGTTATGTTAACAGGCTGTTGGAATCGAAGAGAATTAAATACTCTAGCTGTCGTTCAAGCCTTAGGGATTGATCGTACCGAGAACGGACAAATCAGCATTACCGCTCAAATACTCAGACCGAGTGAGGTCAAAGAAGCATCAGCGACTGAGGGGGGAGCAGTCTGGGTGGTAACAAGTACAGGCGATACCGTTTTTGATGCGATTCGGAATGCGTCTCTCAAAACGACTCGTAAATTATATTTCTCCCATAATAAAATCATCATTATCGGGGAAAAAGCAGCGCGAGCTGGTGTTATACCACTCCTTGATTTTCTGAGCCGGGATCCCGAGGTTCGAGAGCTTTCCTATATTTTCATTGCACAGGGAAAAGCAGAACCAATTCTCCAGGGAGTGCATGAACAAGAGAATAACCCAAGTCATGCTATCGAAGGCTTAGTCGAAGCGACAAAATCCTCCTCTAAGCTACCTAAAAGAAATTTAAAAGATTTTATTGGCACCTTAGATAGTCCAACGATTAGCTCTGTTGTACCTGGCATTAAACTCTTAGATAAAAAAAGTAATGGAAAATCTATAGGGGTGATTGATCTTGACCAGACGGCCATTTTCAAAAAGGATAAACTTATCGGTTGGTTTGATGGGAGAGAAACTCGCGGGCTTCTTTGGGTATTAAACGAAGTCAAAAGTGGGATTATCATCGTCAATTCCCCCAAAGAGGAGAATAAAAATGTCAGCTTGGAGATTATCCAATCTACCAGCAAGATCAAGCCGGAAATTACGGATGAAAAGTTAACCATAACAGTTGAGGTTAAAGAAGAAGGGAATCTGGCTGAGCAAATGTCCGCAGTGAATTTAACCCAACCCGATACCTTTCACGAACTTGAACTCAGGCAAGCTGCTACCATTGAAGAAGAGATTACTGCTGCCCTCACAAAAGCTCAAGCCTGGGGAGTCGACATCTTCAAATTCGGAAAAGAGTTCCATCATAAATTTCCCCGAGAATGGTCAGGACTTGAAGAAAATTGGGAGGAAGAATTTAAGGAGCTTGCGGTTAATGTGGAGGTTGTCGCTAAGCTTGAACGTGTAGGGCTTACCACTACCCCACTAGAAACAGAGGAATCGGAAAAGAAAAAAGGTGAGAAATAACAGGATGAAAATATTAATATTAGTACTTTTGTTTGCCGGCCTAGCGCTTATAGATATTCCAAAACTTATGCGCAAGAAGCAATGGCCCGAGCTTATAACATCTTCTGTTCTTCTAAGCATTGGCTTTCTACTAAGCCTTCTTCAGATTATCGGAGTGGATGTGCCCAATCCTAATAAAGGAATCGAGAATCTAATTAAAATGATAACCCAATAGCCTCCGCGAAATTTCAACACTCTTTTTCAAAGCGTTTAACAAAGCGAGGTCTAAAGCATGTTAGAAGGTGGCAAAATCTCCGCTAGACAAGTGATCTTGCTTGTTTTTAGCGGCAGGATTACGATCTTAATTGCATTTCTCCCGATACTTGTCGCCCCGCCTGCTAATCAAGATGTCTGGCTAAGTGTTTTAGTTATGGCCCCCATTAATTTAATCATAGCCATCCCTATTTATCTCTTAGTTAAAAGGTTTCCTAATCAGACACTTTACGAGTACTGCCAAACCATTATGGGCAAAGCAGGTCAAGTGCTAGGACTCCTTTTCGTCTGGTTCTCTCTTCATACGAGTGCACTATCGCTAAGCAATTTTTCTAAGTTTTTTACAACAACGATCATGCCTGAAACGCCTTCACTTTTTTTCATCATTACTTTAACTCTTGTTTCTGCTTATGCCGTCCATCATGGAATTGAAGTTCTGGGCCGTTTTTCAGAATTTATAGCCCCGTTTATCATGCTAACGATTATCACGATTTTCCTATTACTGTCTAAGGATATTGATTTCCACGAGTTAACTCCTATCCTAGAAAAAGGGATCTATCCTACACTTTTGGGTGGCCTATACGCTTCTTCCCTGATGATAGAGACATTAGGGTTTGGCATGATTCTTCCCTTTCTTAATGATCAAGGAAAAACCAAGAAAGTTATTCTATTTAGCACCCTACTTCTAGTACCCTTTATATTAATCATAACCTTCGCAGTACTTATGACTTTCGGATCGGAATTGGCTAAAACCTTTGTTTATCCACCCTACAATGCAGTACGATTTGTCCATGTGGGGGATTTTCTAGAGCGAATTGATGCCATTTATATCGGTATCTGGATTCTTGGAATGTTTATCAGAGTCTCATTTACTTACTATCTAGCTGTGCTTGGAGTAAGCCAGCTTTTCCATCTCAAAGACTATAAACCCCTTATCCTTCCAACTGGAACCATTGTTGTCTCCTTAACAACTCTCATTAATACCAGCGTCGTTGAACTGAGGGAGTTTGTTTCCTATCGAGTCTATACCTGGTACAGTTTGTTTTTTATCCTGTTTATCCCCTCTCTTCTGCTTCTAACTGCCAAAATCCGCAAAAAAGGAGAACGCTCGCGATGAAAAAGCGGATCCTTATCTATATCCTATGTCTATTATTACCCCTCCTCTTGTCCGGTTGTTGGAATCGAAGAGAACTTGATGCAATTTCTGTGGTGGAAGCAATAGGTATTGATAAGCTTGAAAATGGTCAAATCAGCCTAACCTATCAAATTCTTAGACCCTCTGGAGTGAAGGGATCCTCAACAAGCGGGGGAAAAGGGGGAGGGGGGAAAAGCGTTTGGGTCGTAACAGCTACAGGGGAAACTGTTTTTGATGCCATTCGAAATGCCACAAAACAGGTGGATCGGAGATCCTACTTTGCTCATAATAAGGTAATCGTCATTGGTGAAGAATCAGCCAAATCCGGGATTGCACCACTCCTCGACCTGGCTAACCGTGATCCAGAGCTCCGCGAGCTGGTCTATGTCTTTATCACGAAGGGCAAAGCAAGGGATATCATAGAAGCCGAGCATCCACAAGAAAAGATTCCGGCTAAAGGGATCGAAAACTTAGCTAAAGCAACGAGGGCTTCCTCTAAGGTTCCCCAAGTAGTTTTGGTTGACGTCTTAAAAAACCTTGTAAGTAAAACAAATGACCCTTTCATTCCAGGGATAGAATTGACAGAACGGAAGGAGGACGAAACCGTAGGAAAGATTGTCGAACTCCATGAGACGGCGATTTTTAAGGACGATAAACTAGTCGGTTGGTTTAGCCCTGAAGAAACTCGAGGATTGCTCTGGATTTTAGGAGAGGTTAAAAGCGGGATTATCGTCGTTAGCTCACCGGGTGATGAATCGAAAAATGTAGCATTGGAGATTATCCGGGCCTCTAGTAAAGTAACCCCTGAGATGGACGAGGGTAAACTCACCGTTACGGTTGAGGTAAAGGAAGAAGGTAATCTTGCCGAGCAGATGTCTCAAGTCGACTTAAACAAACCGGACGCTTTTAAGCAATTGGAAGAAAAACAAGCAGCTGTAATTGAAGAGGAAATTCGAGCCGCCATAAACAAAGCCCAAAAATGGGGAGTTGATATCTTCAAATTTGGAGAGAAGTATCACCGTAAATTTCCTGCTGAATGGCCAGAACTTGAAGAAAACTGGGATGAGGAGTTTCCAAACATTGAAGTTAACATCGTCGTTGATGCTAAACTCCGTAACATGGGTATAACTTCCAAGCCTATAGGAGGAGAAGGGGAGTAAATATTGGTTACTACTAAGAGTAGTTCAAAGCTTCTATTCTGATGCGCAGTTATTGTGGGATGGAGAAGTTGTTCGGGGATCCGATAGAAACAGCTCATATTATCCGCGAGAGAATTCAGAATGAACTTGGTTTTACTGTAAATATAGGAATATCATCAAATAAGCTACTAAGTAAGGTAGCCTCAGATTTTACAAAGCCGAATAGAGTTCACACACTATGGCCCGAAGAAATTCCTGAAAAGATGTGGGTCTTGCCGGTCGAAGATTTGTTTCTAGTCGGCAGCGCAACTTCTAAAAAACTTCGTGCAAGGAATGTTAAAACAATTGGTGATCTGGCTCACTGATACGCAACCGGTCCGGGGCTAAGGTAATTATCCGATCGACGTATTTAAACTCTGGGCTTAGTCCAATGACGGGCGGCGTTCCCGAAGAGGATTATCCAATGATGACATCTATCCTCTAAAAGTATTGCAGACATAGAAAAATGATTTATCAGTAAAAAATTTTCATTGGGAATGTAGTTTCTTAGAATTTTAGAATACAACAAAGTATAGAGACCATCTTTAAAGGACGGTCTCTAATAGGAAGATTAGGAACATAGCCTAACACCGTGACAATACTACTGGGGCAAACCAACATCATGTCCCGATCAACTTGCTTGCGCACCAAAGTAAATATCGTCTTCCCTGCCTCAATTATCAAAATTAAAGGACTTGCCGAAATTCTTTGAAATTCTCAATGACATACTTTTTGAATCGCTGAACAGGCAAGGTATCCTGTCTATTTTTCATATAGCCAAGGTATATTATTCGTTTATACATTGGATTACCAATAGGCAGAACTTTGATATTGAAATTCCGAAAAGTAGGACTTTCTGGGACAATAGCAATTCCGATTTTGGCAGCAACCAAACCTGCCATAGAGCTCTCATCTTCTACCTCGCAACAAACTTTAGGAATTATATTGACCTTTTCATACTGACGATTGATCTCTTGTTTCAATCCATGTTTACCGGAATAATGTATCAATGGATAAGGCTCCGTATCCTTTAAATCAATCTTATCAAGTTTGGCAAGAGGATTATCATAGGGTAGAAGAGCAACTAAACTTTGATAGCAGATAGGAATAAATTCTACATCAGGATCCTTTGGTATTAGAGAAGCAAAAACCAGATCAAGTTTTTCACTCTTTAAGCGTATGATTAAATCAGCCGTGCATTCATTTTTTGTCGATCCTTCGTGTAACGCAAATTGTATATTTGAATTCTGTTCGTCTTTCATGAAGCCAGAAATTAAGTCGGGGATAAAATATGAGCTAAGCGTATAAATAAATCCAACATTGATGGCACGTTGTGCATTACTAGTTAATTCTTTAATCTTTTTAGAGCCCTGCTCTAACTCATCTAGTGCATTTTCAACATAAGGTAAGAATAATCTACCGTATTTTGTAAGAGCCACATTGCGCCCGTGCTTTTCGAATAACACAGTCCCAAGTTCACTCTCTAAAGATGATATAGCATTACTTAGACTGGGTTGTGTTAAACAAAGCTGTGCAGCAGCTTTTGTGTAATGCTCTAGCTTAGCCAGAGTCCTAAAATAATATAGCTGGTAAAGATTCATTTTTTAATCACCCCACAAAAAATATCTGAAGCTTCATACCCATAGAATCATCAAAGTTTTGTGCATATAATCCCAATCACAAAGTCTTTTAATATGATTACAGAGTCCTCCAGTTGGTAATGGGTAATGATTAGCACCGGGCAGTGATCACTTATATATTACAATTTATTATATCATTACATAAATAACGATTATATATGTAAATGTGATGGAAGTTAACATAATTACTCTAATAATCCGACAGTAGGTAATTGCTCGAAAAGAAAGGTGTCTCAATCCCTCAATTCAATGGATTGAGACACTTGTAGATAAATTACGCCTTCTAGTAATGTTTAAATTTTTAGTATTGCGATTATGCTTTAAGCCATTGATCGAGTTTCGTTTGGCAATGCTTTAGCTATCAAAACTTCCGAAGGTTATTCTAAAACTATTTTTTCTTTCTCTAGTTTAGTTTTTATATCCTGACGCAACTCGAATTTCTGGATTTTTCCTGACGCTGTACGAGGAAGATTCTCCATAATTTCTATTCGTTCAGGATATTTAAACTTACTTACACTCTTCTCCTCAAAAAAAATCCTGACTTCCTCTAAGGTTAGTCCCTTTACCATATCATTCAGTACCACATATGCGCAAACCCTCTCACCCAACCTCTGGTCGGACATTGCCACTACACCCGCCTCACGAACATTAGGATGTTGAAGTAAGATATTTTCTAGTTCGACACTGCTAATGTTCTCTCCTCCACGGATAATAATTTCTTTTTTTCTACCCGTAATTCGGATATATCCGTCATCATCCATCACACAAAGGTCGCCACTATAGTACCATCCATCATCATCCAAAACCTTTACTGTCAATTCGGGTTCCTTAAGGTAACCCACAAAGACCGCTGGACCACGGGATGCCTCTTCTCCCTGAACCCCTACTGGCACTGATTGCCGCGATTCGTCAACAACTTTTACGTCAACACTTGCTACAGCTACCCCATCTGTACCAATTATTTTCTCAATGGTATCATCCGGCCTTACGGCCGTATGTGGAACACTCTCAGTTGAGCCATAAACACCTGTTACTTTTATGCCTGCTTCACTAGCTTCCTTAACTATATGCCTAGGTATAGGCGCCCCGCCACACATGAAAAGGCGCAGTGAAGAGATATTACATTCTCTTTTCTGTAATGCAAGTAGTATGTCGTAAACAACTGGTGTGGCTCCCATACTACAGGTACATTTTTCTCGCTCAATTAACATAAGCGTAACTTCTGGTTTAAATATATCCTGAAGAACACTTTTAGCCCCTAACATAAATGACATAGTCACACCGTGGTGAAAACCAATGGCATGGGCCAATGGTGCTGGCATTAACATTACATCGAGATGGGTAATATTCATTGCAGTAGCCAACGCTTTTTCGGCAGCAATAATGTTATTGTGAGTTAACATAACTCCTTTGGGATAGCTTTCTGTTCCCGAAGTAAACAGAACTGCTGCTAGCTCGTCCGAACTTCGCTTACAATTACTAACCAAGGGAGGATAATCCCTTATTATCCTGCTTAAAGTAGTACCCTCATTAACCTTTCTTTCTTTTTCTACTATAACTACTTGCTTCAGGCTGGGAATTTTTTGAGATAGCGAATGTAACATAGAAGAATACTCAAATCCTCTAAACTCAGAGGGGATAAACAATACTTTGGATTCACACTTATTGAGAATGTATAATAATTCATCAGCGCGATAACCCCAGCAGATAGGGTTTACAATCGCCCCTACTTTAAGACATGCTACATAAATTACAGTAAATTCAGACCATCCGGGTATTTGAAAAGATACAAAATCACCTGGCATTACTCCTATATCTTTTAAATAGGTTGCTAGCCTACTTGCAGCGTCGTCTAATTCAGCATACGTATAGCTCGTTCCCTGAAGATCGATTACGGCCACTTTTTCTGGGGCGCACAACACAGACATCTGCCAATAATCAGCCAAAGTTGCGTCACCCCAGTAGCCGGCTTGACGGTATTCCCGCTTTCGATCTTCATTTATTCTCATCTCCAGTGACATCCTCTCAACCCCTTTAGCTGGGTTTATAATTATTCCTCAATCACCCAGTAGAATTAATTCAGTAAATTAAATAGGATTAGTCCGTTCCAGTTCTGGTATATCTTTAGGCACAATTTCTTTAACCCTAACAGTCAACAACAATATAATCGAGCCCACGATGGATATACAAGCACCTAAATACAGGGCAAAGTTATATCCGTAAGCGTCAACGACTACACCGGTAAGAAGTGGCGCCGTTATTCCACCTATTGTGGCAAAAGTGGACCAAAGCCCTGTTATTTTACCAGCATTCTTTCGGGAAAAGACCATAGGCATCGAATAATATCCTCCCATGGTAAGGCATAATAGACCGTTCGAAGCAGATATCAATGCGACGGCATTCACTGCATTCGCTGCTTGAGACCCTAGTATTAACAAGACTCCTGCAGAAATCATACCGATAACTGGGAATATTTTACGACCAATATTATCCCCAAATTTTGCAGCAGCCTTATCCGCTAAATAACCACCGATCGGATATGTGAACACTGCCACAATGTAGGGCATCATTGTATATAGGGCACTTTGCCCCAATTGGAGGCCACGCCCCCTCATAAAATAAGTGGGTAACCATGTCATAAATAGGTAGAAAAGATAGTTCGTACAGAAAAATGATACAGCACCTGTCCAAACCGATGGAGTCGAGAAAATATCCTTCGGAGTTAAGTCTACAGACTGACCTACAATTTCCTGCGAATCACCCTGGGCTGACTTAATATATGCTAACTCTTCTTTGCTTAGAGTAGGGTGATGTTCCGGCTTGTCCTTACCAAATTTTAACCAAATCAAAATCCAAACTGGAGCAGTAAAAGCAAATGTCCAAAATACCATTTCCCAACTATGACGCTGTATGATCCAAGCCGCTAATGGCATAGTGAGTGTAATACCAAGGGGAACCCCTACAAGACAAATTCCTTGTGCTAAACCTGCTTCCCTTTTAGGTATCCATTTAGCGACCATCGATGAGATCGCAGGCAAAGCTACACCTTCACCCATCCCCATCATCATACGTATGATCACCATCAAGCCTAGTGATGTACCAAAAGGTGTCAAAAATACGAATACTGACCACCATAATGCTCCAAAAATAATGACCTTGCCACCGCCAAATCGGTCGGCTAACCAACCACCAAGAATCATCGTACATGCATAACCCATGAAAAATGCTGTCGAAACTAAACCAAACTGAGTTGCACTCCAGTTAAATTCTTTCATCATTGATGGGCCAGCAATTGACATATTCGATCTATCCATATACAGGACTAAATAACATAACAGAAACTGAACTATGATCAACCAACGTTTATTACCTATCATTGGATTCATCTTAATTGCCCCTTTTTAATTTATTTGAAGCAGTATTTATCCTTTTAAGTAAAAACTCTAAAATTAAATTGTTGACATAGTTTCATTATTGTTTTTTGCAGAAGTTCTTATCCAGCAGTTTGAAGCAGGAGTACTCCTTTTCACCTCCTAAAGTTAAATTTTTATAACATTATTGAGGTAATAAGGAGGTACTCCTTTTCAATTTAAACCAGTAAAACTTATTTATTTAACTTGCTTTAATCTTCTTAAATTCCTCTGTAAGGACAGGAATAATCTCAAACAAATCTCCTACTAGACTGTAATCCGCCATATCAAAGATAGGTGCATCCGGATCTTTATTTATAGCTATAATTGTCTCTGAGGAAGACATTCCTACTAAGTGCTGAACAGCTCCAGAGATCCCAGCAGCAATATAAATTTTCGGTCCAACAACTTTACCTGTTTGTCCGACTTGTTGATGCACTGACATCCATCCTGCATCGACTGCAGCTCTCGATGCACCCACGGCTCCACCAAATACATCGGCTAGTTCTTGAAGAAGTGCAAAATTCTCGGGTTTTCCAATTCCTCTACCACCAGAAACAATGACTTCTGCTTCTTCAAGTTTTACACCCGAAGCACTGACAGCTTTAATAATATCAATAATCTTCGTTCTGATTGATGCTGCAGGAGTCTTAATTTCTTCTTTAATAACTTCTGCTGTACGAGAAGCATCGGGCTCAGCCTTTTTAAATACTCCCGGTCTAACCGTTCCCATCTCAGGTTTACGTTCACACAAAATGGTCGCCATAAGATTTCCGCCAAAAGCCGGTCTAGTCCATGCAATAAGTCCATCATCATTAACGTCTAGGGAAGTGCAATCAGCTGTTAAACCTGTATTTAAGCGAATCGCTGCTGTTGAAGCCAAGTCTCTTCCGTTAATGGTCGCACCCAATAAGATAGCATTAGGGAGATACTTCTCGACTAACTGCACCATGACATTGGTATATCCATCAGTGTTGAATTCTTGGTATTCTTCACCTTCGACGCTGATAACCTCGTCAGCTCCATAAGCAATTGCAGATTTGACAGCAGCGTCATTATCTTTACCAATAACAACGGCTACAACTTTCTCTTGTTTAGCTTGAGCAAGTCTTTTACCTTCGTTTAAAAGCTCTACGCCGATATTTTTCGCTTCGCCATTTACAGTTTCTAAAAATACCCAAATATTTTTATAGTCACTCATTTCTTAACCCTCCATTATACTAGCTTAGCCTCAACTAGCATTCCGACTAACTTAAGCGCTGTGTCTTTACCAGTTTCTTCCTTGATCCGAGTACCTGCCTCTCTTTTAGCTGGTACAAATGTTTTCTTTACTCGGGTAGGAGAACCTTTTAATCCAATTTTAGTTGTATCAATGTCTGAAAGTTCAGCAGTTGTCAACACTTCGAACTTAGCTTTATTAGCTGCCATTTTACTCTTAACCGTGGGGAATCTTGGCTCATTGATGGATTTCACGACGGTACATACAGCGGGAAGATTCGCTTCAACGATATCGTATCCCTCATCGGTTTCCCGATTGATGCATACCTTATTATCTTTGACTTCGATTTTAGCTGCATAAGTGAGTAACGGCATTCCAAGATGTTCTGCAATAGCCGGGCCAACCTGAGCTGTATCTCCATCGATCGCTTGCTTACCACAGATAATTAAATCAAAATTTCCGAGTTTTATTATAGCTTGGGATAAGATATAGCTCGTAGCATAGGTATCTGACCCACCAAAAGCGCGATCACTAACTAATACAGCTTTATCAGCGCCTACAGACACACATTCCTTTAAGGCATCTTTAGCTTGTTCAGGACCCATTGTAATGACTGTAACGGTCCCGCCATGTGCTTCTTTGAGTTGTACTGCTGCTTCAAGCGCATTTTTATCAAAAGGGTTTACAATACTCGGTACACCAGCGCGTATCAAGGTATTAGTAACTGGATCAATTTTAATTTCAGCAGTATCAGGTACTTGTTTAACACAAACTAGAATATCCATTTAAAAATTCCCTCCTACTTAAGCATATCTCTTGCAATTGTCATCCGTTGAATTTGGTTGGTTCCTTCGAAGATTTGGAATACTTTGGAGTCTCTCATCAATTTTTCTACAGGATATTCTTTGCTCACGCCGTAACCTCCGAAAAGCTGCACAGCATCGGTGGTTACTTTCACTACAGCATCACCACAGAAGGTTTTTGTAATTGATCCTTCTCTAACACAAGGATCATGAGCATCCATCAACACCATGGAATGCTTAACTAATTGACGAGCGGCTTCACATTGGATTTCCATATCAGCCAAGATCATTTGCACAGCTTGCTGTTCAGCCACTGGTTTTCCAAATTGTTTTCTTTCTTTAGTATACTTAACGCTCTCATCGATAGCAGACTGCATAATTCCAACTGCTAAAGTACCTACGAATGCACGAGAAATGTTTAAGGTAGCCATAGCAATTTTGAAGCCGTCACCTTCATTACCAATCAACGCACTAGCAGGTACTCTTACATCAGTAAACGCTACATCGCAAGTATTAGACAATCTAAGACCCATTTTATTTTCGTGTTTACCTACCATTATTCCAGGGCGGTCTCTTTCTACGATAAATGCTGATATACCTTTGGAACCTTTGCTCTTGTCAGTAGAAGCGAATACCACATATACGCTAGCAAACTCACCATTTGTAACAAAAGTTTTGCTGGCATTGATGATATATTCGTCTCCGTCTTTAACAGCTGTAGCGCGAATTGATCCAGCATCTGATCCTGAATTAGGTTCTGTTAAACAGAATCCAGCAAATGCCCCTGGCTCAATAATATCAGCAAATAATTGCTTTTGTTGATCATTTCCGCACAGGAGAACTGACCTTAGGGCCACAAAAGTTGTAACTAGGGAAATAGCAAAACCTGCATCTACCTTTGCTAATTCTTCAAATACTACAGCATTTGTTACATTACTTAATCCTGCACCACCAAATTCCTCAGGAATCTCCAACATGTGCAGACCCATATCAAAAGCTTGTTTTAAGAGTTCTAAAGGGAACTCTCCTGTTTCATCAAATTCCTTAACATGCGGTTTTACAACTTTTTGACCAAATTCCCTTACCATTTCAACTAAACCTTGTTGTTCTTCATCAAGAATATGTCCCATTTTTAAAATCCTCCCATTAATAATATAGTGGCGAGTTACTCCAGAGGGAGTTTTAACTGCAACTGAAGTTATCATCTAATTATCCAAGGAATTAGCGGTTATTCATTGGATAAATCTTAATTTAATATCCTTAGCCTTCTCTGTAGACAATCCCCATGCCTTGTCCGGGATAGTTCCAGGAATATCCCGGGAGGTTCTGATTGAGTCTCTCACAAATTAGACGACAATTTCCACATTCAAGACATCCTACATGATCAAAGCTTAACTTATCGTTTATTTGATCCCACTTATACCGTTCTGCCGGACAAGAAAAAGTACAAGCTCGGTGTTCACAGGTCTTGCAGGCTGTCTTATCGACAATGATATGTGAATTGTGATCATCACTGTCAAAGCGATTCGCGACTAAACGGTCATCCATCGAAAGTTTTTTCATTATAATGACCTACCCCCTTTCACAATGTCCTTAATGACATCGAAATAAGGTAGCTTACCTGAAGTTGATTGTTTCATAATTGCCATTGCTGATTTTAATGGATTACCATCTACATTATATAAATTCTTCATTAAGCCTGTTGCTAGTGCTGGATACGTTGTAAACATGTGGTTTGTATGGGCAAGATAGTCATGTGAATTCTTAAGGGTTTCAAAATCCTTCAACACCGGCTGGAGTTTGTTACGATAGCTATTCAGAAAGCCCTTAGTATAGTCGCCAGCATCAATTGCCTCATTTGCTGTTTCAGCTGCAGCTATTCCGGAGAGAATAGCATAATCCATGCCACGAACGGTGAATCCTCTATTGATACAAAGTCCTGCTGCATCCCCAGCCAGGAGAAATCCGTCTGCACAGAGTTCTGGGAGTGCTTTATATCCTCCTTCAGGGATAAGATGAGCCGAATACTCGATTAATTGGCCACCTTCAATATATCGTGCAAGTGCTGGAAGCTGTTTTAGTTCTTCCACAACATCTGCTAAGGGTAATTTGGACTTTTTCCAACTACTTGAGTCAACAACAAGGCCTAAGGAGATGCTTTCTTTATTAGTGTACATAAAGGCTCCACCGAAAATCCCCTTGTTGCACTCTCCAGCTGCTAATAAAGCTGCGCCTTTTCCGCTGACTGTATTAAACCGGTCGTTGATCTTCTCTTCAGACAATTTATATACATATTTCGCGGCAACGGCAATATCCTTAACGTCAATTTGCTTAATCAGCCCAGCTCGCTCAGCGACAATAGCGTTAACGCCTTCAGCGCTGATAACTAAATCAGCCTCGAGTTCCTCATCCCCGGTTTTAACTCCGACTACTTTTCCATCTCTAATGAGTAGGCCATCAACAGTGGTGCCGGATATCATCATAGCACCAGCTTCTTCAGCCTTTGCAGCTAGCCACTCATCAAACTTGCCTCTCAATACCGAATAAGATTGGCTCACTGATGGAAACAACGAGTCGATTGTGAAGCTGTCTTCTCCCGACATCATCATCATCATCTCTCGGGTTACTTCACGCTCGAGCGGAGCATCCGCCCATTCCCCAGGCATTAATTTTTCCAAAGCATGGGTATAGATCCGGCCACCGGATACGTTTTTCGCTCCTGGAGTTTTGCCTCGGTCAACTACCAAAACCTCCCGACCAGCCTTCGCCAGACGATAAGCAGCAGCGGATCCAGCTAAGCCTGCACCAATTATGATGACTTGAAATCTTTCGTCAGACAAAGTGTTTACTCTCCTTCCACAACCCTGATTTTTATATAGGGGTTTAATCAGTGAATACTCCATTTATTTTTGGCTATACTCCGTAAACCCCTTATAATCTTTCTTCCTATATTTAGTAGTGCTGAATCGTCTTAGATTTTCTCATGTTCCTATAGCCTCTGAGTTAATTAAAACTCTGTTGCTTAGGCAAGAGGTTCCTTTGCTGATGTTTTTTCGAGTTTATTGAATCGTAATTCCTCACCCTTATACGTTTTAACCGCACCATTTTCGATTAACTTGTTGATTTCTTCTTCTGAATAACCATGTTTCTGCAAATACTCCCGTGTATCATACCCGATGGGCTTTGATGTCCAAAGCTCAGGATCTCCAACACTACTAAGTCGGATAGGACTTGTAGGTATAACTCGATCCCCATACGAATCGTATTTCACACGTCTTAGAATATCATTGTCATATGCTTCTTCATCAGAAAGAACATCGTCAAGTGTGAAGGCTTTTTGGTAGGGAATATCGTATTGTCTAAAAATCACTTCCCATTCAGCAAAAGTCTTTTTCGCGAATGCGTTTTCAAAGAGTTCCACGACATAGCCATTAGTATTATTGGCCCTCAGTTTATCCAAAGTATTATACTCTTCGTTACCTATCAGTTCTTCAATTTCAAAGGCTTTAGCCATATCATCATAGGCACTGTTATAGGCAGCATGGCAAATCAAGAACCAAATTCCATCTTGGGATTGATAGCAATTATTTGAAGGAGTGGGAACGAATTTTCTCGATCTTGGATACAGAGCTCCGGACTGGCGAGAAACGAGCGCAATCTGCATTGCCCATAAAGCGACATGATAGAGGTTAACTACAACTCTGTCCCCAATTCCTGTCTTCCCTTTTTTTACTAAGGCAGCCAAGATACCGGAGGTCAAGAAAGCACTTGCATTCCAATCACCAAAAGCAGCAGGAACGTTTACAGGACTTTCACCGAGTTGCGGGAAGGATCTTAATATACCTCCGCGTGCGGAATACGCTGTAGCGTCAAATCCCCTGGAATCCCTTTCTGGACCTCTTTCGCCATAGCCCCTCATCTGAGCGTAAACGATATGCGGAAACTTTTTATGAATTGTTTCATAATCAAGACCTAATTTGATTAAAGCTTTATCCCTAAAGTTTGTTACAACAACGTCCGCAGATTCAATCAGCTTATAAGTGAATTCAATGCCCTCTGGGCTTTTAAGGTTGATGCTTACCCAGTTCTTGTTAAGACCACCCATATCAAATGATGGATCTTCGATATCATCACGCATCATACCATAGCCAGGCCCCTGGGTACGTTGATCATCCCCGCCAAATGGTTCAATCTTAATAATTTCTGCACCCAACTCAGCAAGCATTCTTGGGCTTGCCGGAGCAGCGATAAAAGAAGCTAACTCGACTACCTTAATTCCTTCTAAACCTTTCAGGTTGCAACTCTCCCTTCCTGATAAATTCTCAAGCTCCTAACTAACGGAGAATGGTTTAAGGTTCAATCGGTTTAACCTTACATATTGTCAATAATACAAGCGCACCGAGCACAGACATTGCGGCACCTAAGAATAAGGCATAATTATATCCATAAGAGTCAACTACAACACCTGTAAGAAGAGGGGCAGAAATTCCGGCAAATGTCCCAATAAAACCATATAGACCAACAATCGAACCTGCATTCCTCGGGGCAAAGATGATTGGCATTGAGAAAAATCCCCCCTGAGTCATGGTTAGGAAACCCATCGAAGCGGCGATTAAAGCGATAGCCATAACTGCACTACTTGCCTGAGCTCCAACAAACAAAGCACATCCGCCAAAGACTAAGCCAATGATAGGAAACATTTTTCTACCAACATTTTGACCATATTTTTTAGATGCCCAGTCTGCTAAAATACCGCCAAGAGGATAAGTGAAGATTGCTACGAGATAGGGAATCATTGTAAAGTATCCACTTTTGACTAATGTGAAGCCACGACCTACCGCTAAGTAAGTGGGCAACCAAGTTAAAAGCAAGTAAAAGACGTAGTTGTAACAGAAATATGCGATTGTTGCACCCCAAACATTTTTGTTTGAGTAAATTTGTTTATTGGTTAAACTTACAGCATTACTTACATCCTGCTTCTGACCCTGATTTGCTTTGATGTAATCTACTTCAGCCTGACCTATTGTTCGGTGTAGTTCTGGCCGATCCTTACCAAATTTCAACCAAATCAAAACCCAAATGGGTCCAAGAAATGCGAATGAATAGAATATAGTTTGCCAGCTAAAATACTTTATAAGGTTAACTCCAATGAGCATGGTTAAAGCCGTTCCAAGAGGGACCCCAGTAAGTGTTAATCCTTGTGCTTTTCCAGCTTCATGTTTTGGCACCCATTTCGATACCAGTGAAGAAGCAGATGGCAAAGTGACACCTTGGCCTATCCCAACCAAAATACGGATGAACATTAAAGCACCTATTGTGCCGCCAAAGGGACTGAAAAATGTAAATACCGACCAAAACAGTGTTCCGATCACAATTACTTTAGTGGCGCCAAACTTGTCAGCTAGCCAACCCGCAGGTAACATCGTCATGGCATAACCTATGAAAAATGCAGTTGAAACTAAACCAAACTGTGTGGCACTCCAGTTATTAGTTTTCATCATTGCTGGACCCGCAATGGATATTGCAGATCTGCCAAAATACATAAAGGTATAACAGATAACAAGTAGAGCGACTACGGACCATCGTTTATTGCCAATCTTTTGCTCCATTTGGATTTCCCCCTTTTTTTTCTTGAAGAATAGATCCGGCCGCAGTCAGGTCGTGTATAGTTGCGAAAACTCTACGATTAAGACTGACAATTGGCCTTCATTCTTTCTAGCGGGATAGTAACTAATCCACTTCCATTTATAAGTGTATAAATTTCAAATCCCCTTTTACAGCAAAACGAAACGTATATTTTGGACAGGGATCTTTATCACAGTAGACATAGGGATCTTCATCTGCCAGGGTGACACAAAGGATTTTTTCTTTTGGATTTGTTACACACTTTTATTCTCCACCTGTAAATGTAGATAAATCCATTCTATAGAATTGGTTTAGCTTACCACTTCTAAGACTTAAAGTAGTCCGATACCTTTTCCAAGGGAACCTCCAACAGCCCCCTTGTTTTGATATATAAATAAATAATAAATCCACGCTTGCAACGAAAGACACACTCTTGACAGGTGCTTCTGTCGCAATACACATAGGCGTCCTCATCGGCCAAAGGGAATACCATTGGGGAATGCTTCTTTGAAGTGACATACTTGATGTAACCCCCGGTGAAGGTCTTAAGTAAAATCCATTCTGGATTGTCCTCCAGTTGTTTCGTTTCCCAGAATACCTGCACCGCGCTCTGGTTGAAACCGCCAACAATCTTGTAGTCCACATGAATCTCGGGCAACACGTCTTCCAAATGCAGAGGCTTCAGCCGTTCCATGGAGGTGCCACAGCAAGTAGGCTCTTGCGCTGGAACATCATAGCCCAACTCTTGGTACAGCCTGACGCAATGATTACAGCGGTAGATTATAATATCGGGGCATTCCGGCCAGGGTTTTCTGGCAGCCCTGCTTCTTAGCGGTCCAAATTCCTGCTCTGCCAAATTCCTGCCCTCCCATTACATTCTGAAACCGCCTCTTATGCCAGTTTTTTTTAAAAAGAGGGGCACCGGCGACGTCATGCTGATACCGATACCCCTCTGGCGATCTACAGATTGCTTAGGATTATGCGTTGTACTTTAATACGCCACCGTGTTTGATACACTGACGAGAAATGGTGATACGTTGTACAGTAGGAGTACCTTCTTCTAACCACATTGCGCGGGTATCACGATACAGGCGCTCAGTAGGACCATATTCGCAATCTTCGAAGTACCCAATACCACCAAAGATCTCCAGCATCTCATCGCTGACTAATTTAGTAACGTGAATACTGAACAGTTTGCACATAGCAGCCTTTTCTTCAATGTATTCTCCTACGGGATCAATTTCGTAGTCCTTAGCAAAGTCATAAACCATGGTACGCAGGGCATGGATATAAGTAGCCATGTCCGCAATCTTCATTCTGATAGCCTGACGTTCAATAATGGGTTTACCAAAAGTAACACGATCATGGGCACGTTTCAGGGAAATTTCATACATGCGCTGAGCCATACCTAAATTACTAGCTGCAATGTGGACACGAGAAACAGACAGGGAATGAATCGAGATATGAAGACCATCGCCTTCTTTACCGAGCAAGTATTTCTTGTTGACTCTCATGTTGGTAAATTTTAAGCCGGTATGACCTGACCCACGGCAGCCCATCATGTGGGGCATTGGAGTAAGTTCGTAGCCTGGAGTGTTACAAGGTACCATGAAGGTGGAGAGACGGTGATCCTTATCTGCATCAGGGTTGGTAACACAGGTAATATAAGAATAATTGCTGCAGTCAGTGTGGGAGATTAAGAACTTTTCTCCATTGATGACGTAATCGTCACCGTCTTTTACAGCCCGTGTTCGAAGATCGGCACCCGTTCCGCCTGTTTCCTCGGTAACGGCCCAGTTGGTGAAGACTGTTCTATCCTGGAACCCGGGCATTAACTCTGCCTTGAGCTCTTCAGTACCAAAGTCATACAAGGGGCGCCAGTTTAAATCCATTGCATAGTGTAGATGCATACGCATTCCGCCTGGGCCGCGGCTAAACTCTTCCTGAATCTTCAAGATTTCCGTCTCGGAGAGACCCCAACCGCCGTACTCCACTGGAAGGGGAGCACGATAGAGGTTATTTTTTATGCCCAGTTGATAGAACTCCTCAGGGAACACATTAGTGACCTCAATGGCTTTCTGCATCTCATCGAACGGGCCCTCTGTTAATTCTCTGATCTGCTTCAGGTACGCTTGGAATTCTTCTTGACTAAGTTTACCCACTTTTATTTCCTCCTTGTTAATTTTTTAACAACTTCGACACCTTGAGTATACTTCTCTTTTATATTCGGGTCTAATTCCTAAAAGTTTGGTATTTTCAGTCATTCTATAAGAAACATCTATGGATTTGTGATAACTATCTCAAATCCATAGATGTTCCCAATCGTCCTTTTTGTTCTTATTCGAAAAATCTCTAAAACGCTCTGGATTTATTCCAGTTTTATATCTAAATCCCACTAAAGATTTGCTCCTTTAATGCATCAATTTTAGTCGTGTTCACAACTCGGACATCGCTTTGATATTCATGCCACTCCGGTAGAGTCATTTTACGGAATCTAGTCCTGCACATCTTTGATTCCAATAAAGAACTCCCGTTTAAAAGCAGTTATTTTGCTTAAACGGGAGTAATCTTTGTATCTTCTCTTCATCAACCTTCAGATCTCCAAGAGGATATTTCCTGATTTCATTTTACCAGACACTTTCAAATTTTATTTGTACGTGTTCTTGATCTATAGCTTGCAAGTTAACTAAAAACTCATCACCAAACCGCCATTAGGGCTAATCATTTGACCGATCATATAATTACCATCGTCTGTCGCCGGCGAACGTGTGGAACTAACCCCAAAGCATCATGCACACTCCGTTAGTTTTTTACAAAGTAAAAAAGCAAAAAGACCATCTAAAATAGACGGTCTTTTTGCACTTACCTGGCAACGACTTACTTTCCCAGGAGGCCGCGCCAATCAGTATTTCTATGGGGATGTGGCGCTGGCCGCGTAACAGTCCACTGGACTGTTACGTCTGCGGTCCAAGTAGGGCGGTGCCTCTCAGAATGCGTCTGCAGCCCTGGAGGTCTTAACTTCCGTGTTCGAGATACGAAATACGAAAGTGTCCAGTGGACAGTTTCGCCGAAGCGGCAACTCTACAAAAAACACTTAGCCGCTGAAGTTGTAGTACATCATTTCGGCCAAGCCGCTGTGCTGGAGAGAAATACTACGCGGCGCCACAAAACAGTCCGGTGGACTGTTTTGGCCACACGGCAAACTATCAATGGAATACTATCGCCGTGTGAGCCGAACGGGTGGAACTGACCCCAAAGCATCATGCACACTCCGTAGTTTTTTACGCCGTAAAAAAGCGAAGAGACCATCTATAAAAGACGGTCTCTTCGCTGTTACCTGGCAACGACTTACTTTCCCAGGACCCTGCGGTCCAAGTATCATCAGCCCTGGAGGTCTTAACTTCCGTGTTCGGTATACGAAATGATATGGGATATCATTTCGGCTAAGCCGCTGTGCTGGAGAACAACGCTACGCGGCGCCGGCGTACGGGTGGAACCGACCCCAGAGCATCATGCACACCCCGTTTAGTTTTTTACATCGTAAAAAAGCAAAAAGACCATCTAATAAAAGACGGTCTCTTCGCTGTTACCTGGCAACGACTTACTTTCCCAGGACCCTGCGGTCCAAGTATCATCAGCCCTGGAGGTCTTAACTTCCGTGTTCGGTATGGGAACGGGTGGAACCCCTCCGGAATAATCACCAGATCTTTGAAGTTTTGCGTTCCTTTCGGAACTCATTCCCTCAAAACTGCACAGATGTAATGTCTTAACTGTAATTAAGATAATCTCTTCCTCACTTAGACTTTCGCCCAAAGTGAGTGAACTGCTTGTTAGCGTTTGTTAGGTCAAGCCCTCGACCGATTAGTACCCGTCAGCTCCACGCGTCACCGCGCTTCCACACCGGGCCTATCAACCTGATCATCATTCAGGGGTCTTACCAGCTTATGCTGTGGGAAATCTCATCTTGAGGTCGGTTTCGCGCTTAGATGCTTTCAGCGCTTATCCGCTCCGGATATAGCTACCCAGCTGTGCCTCTGGCGAGACAACTGGTACACCAGTGATCCGTCCAACCCGGTCCTCTCGTACTAGGGTCAGATCCTCTCAAATTTCCTGCGCCTGCGACGGATAGGGACCGAACTGTCTCACGACGTTCTGAACCCAGCTCACGTACCGCTTTAATGGGCGAACAGCCCAACCCTTGGGACCTACTACAGCCCCAGGATGCGATGAGCCGACATCGAGGTGCCAAACCTCCCCGTCGATATGGACTCTTGGGGGAGATAAGCCTGTTATCCCCAGGGTAGCTTTTATCCGTTGAGCGATGGCCCTTCCACTCGGTACCACCGGATCACTAAGCCCGACTTTCGTCCCTGCTCGACTTGTTGGTCTCGCAGTCAAGCTCCCTTTTGCCTTTACACTCTACGCGCGATTTCCAACCGCGCTGAGGGAACCTTTGGGCGCCTCCGTTACTCTTTAGGAGGCGACCGCCCCAGTCAAACTGCCCACCTGACACGGTCCTCAACCCCGATTCAGGGGTCTAAGTTAGAACTTCAGTACAAAAAGAGTGGTATCCCACCGGCGACTCCACCAAGGCTGGCGCCCTAGCTTCTTTGTCTCCCACCTATCCTGTACATTTTATACCAAAATCCAATGTCAAGCTACAGTAAAGCTCCATGGGGTCTTTCTGTCCTGTCGCAGGTAACCCGCATCTTCACGGGTATTACAATTTCGCCGAGTCCCTCGTTGAGACAGTGTCCAGATCGTTACGCCTTTCGTGCGGGTCAGAACTTACCTGACAAGGAATTTCGCTACCTTAGGACCGTTATAGTTACGGCCGCCGTTTACTGGGGCTTCAATTCAAAGCTTCGCCTTGCGGCTAACCTCTCCTCTTAACCTTCCAGCACCGGGCAGGCGTCAGCCCCTATACTTCTCTTTTCAGATTGGCAGGGACCTGTGTTTTTGTTAAACAGTCGCCTGGACCTCTTCTCTGCGGCTCCACTTGCATGGAGCACCCCTTCTCCCGAAGTTACGGGGTCATTTTGCCGAGTTCCTTAACGAGGGTTTTCTCGCGCGCCTTAGGATTCTCTCCTTACCTACCTGTGTCGGTTTGCGGTACGGGCACTCTCTTGCTCACTAGAGGCTTTTCTTGACAGCTTGGAGTCGGTTACTTCGCTACTTATTTTCGCTCCCCGTCACCTTTCAGGCTTCTCGCGAGACGGATTTACCTGTCTCACACCCTACGGGCTTGGGCGTGCTCAACCAACGGCACGCTTAACCTATCCTTCTGTGTCACCCCATTGCTCAAACGCTTAAGAGTGGTACTGGAATCTCAACCAGTTGTCCATCGCCTACGCTTTACGCCTCGGCTTAGGTCCCGACTTACCCTGGGCGGACGAGCCTTCCCCAGGAATCCTTAGGTTTACGGCGGGTGAGATTCTCACTCACCTTTTCGCATACTCATACCGGCATTCTCACTTCTAAACGCTCCACCATTCCTTACAGAACAACTTCGCTGCATTCAGAACGCTCCCCTACCCCTGTACACTGAGTGTACAAGCCATAGCTTCGGTGATACGCTTGAGCCCCGTTACATTTTCGGCGCAGAACCACTCGACCAGTGAGCTATTACGCACTCTTTAAATGGTGGCTGCTTCTGAGCCAACATCCTGGTTGTCTGTGCAATTCCACATCCTTTTCCACTTAGCGTATACTTTGGGACCTTAGCTGATGGTCTGGGCTGTTTCCCTTTCGACTATGAAGCTTATCCCCCACAGTCTGACTCCCGATCTAAATTATTGGCATTCAGAGTTTGATAAGGTTCGGTAACCCGGTAAGGCCCCTAGCCTATTCAGTGCTTTACCGCCAATAATCATCGATTCGAGGCTAGCCCTAAAGCTATTTCGGGGAGAACCAGCTATCTCCGTGTTCGATTGGCATTTCACCCCTACCCACAGCTCATCCCCTGCCTTTTCAACGACAGTGAGTTCGGGCCTCCAGTAGGTTTTACCCCACCTTCACCCTGTCCATGGGTAGATCACACGGTTTCGGGTCTACAGCATGTAACTTGTCGCCCTGTTCAGACTCGCTTTCGCTCCGGCTCCGGCTTCTCGCCTTAACCTCGCTACATACCGTAACTCGCCGGTTCATTCTACAAAAGGCACGCCATCACACCTCTAGGGTGCTTTGACTGCTTGTAAGCGTACGGTTTCAGGTTCTTTTTCACTCCCCTCCCGGGGTGCTTTTCACCTTTCCCTCACGGTACTAGTTCGCTATCGGTCGCTAAGGAGTATTTAGCCTTGGGAGGTGGTCCTCCCGGTTTCCCACGGGGTTTCTCGTGTCCCGCGGTACTCAGGATACCCTCACAGAATGTCTTTCTTTCGCCTACAGGAGTGTTACCTTCTTTGCTCGATCTTTCCAGATCACTTCGGCTAGAAATCCATTCCTAAAAGAGGGTCCTACAACCCCGATCCCCGAAGGGGTCGGTTTGGGCTCTTCCCGTTTCGCTCGCCGCTACTCAGGGAATCGATTATTCTTTCTCTTCCTCCGGGTACTTAGATGTTTCAGTTCCCCGGGTTGTCTTCGTTAACCTATGGATTCAGTTAACGATATCCAGATATGACTCTGGATGGGTTGCCCCATTCGGGTATCCACGGATCAATGCATGCTTACTGCTCCCCGTGGCGTTTCGCCGCTCGCCGCGCCCTTCTTCGACTCTTAGCGCCTAGGCATCCACCGTACGCCCTTAGTAGCTTGACCAAACGTCCCGCCACATTAGGTTCTCAGATGTTTATCCTAATTTACAGTTAATTACTTTCTCTGTGCAGTTTTCAAAGAACACTTTTGCTTCGAGACTTTCATCTCTTCAGCGGATTGTTAGTTTAGCATGTCTCAGCTAGACTTTCAATCTGTATTTTTTGCCAATTCTTTAGTTCATGGAACTCAATTCAAAAGAATTTAATTCCTTTAGAACCATAGTTTTGGTCAAAAAAATAGTGAGTTCCCATTTCTGGTCTCTCAAAACTAAACAACAAGTAGTTTGCACTCAAACAGCTCTTTACAGGTTTCCCTGTTTGCCTCTTCGGCATTTCGAGTCTTTCGACTCTTCACCTTTGAACTCTTAATGCTTTCGCATCATCCTTCAAAGGATCGACCATAGGATACGCTCACTACTAGAGTGAACATGTCTCCTTAGAAAGGAGGTGATCCAGCCGCACCTTCCGATACGGCTACCTTGTTACGACTTCACCCCAATCATCGGCCCCACCTTCGACGGCTAGCTCCCTTTCGGGTTACCTCACCGGCTTCGGGTGTTGCAGACTTTCGTGGTGTGACGGGCGGTGTGTACAAGGCCCGGGAACGTATTCACCGCAGTATGCTGACCTGCGATTACTAGCGATTCCGACTTCATGTTCTCGAGTTGCAGAGAACAATCCGAACTGAGACCGGCTTTCTCGGATTCGCTCCACCTCACGGCTTCGCTTCCGTCTGTACCGGCCATTGTATTACGTGTGTAGCCCAAGACATAAGGGGCATGATGATTTGACGTCATCCCCACCTTCCTCCGGTTTGTCACCGGCAGTCTATCTAGAGTGCTCGACCTTACTCGTTAGCAACTAAATATAGGGGTTGCGCTCGTTGCGGGACTTAACCCAACATCTCACGACACGAGCTGACGACAACCATGCACCACCTGTCTCACAGCTCCCCGAAGGGCACTCCTAAGTTTCCTCAGGATTCTGTGGATGTCAAGCCTTGGTAAGGTTCTTCGCGTTGCGTCGAATTAAACCACATAATCCACCGCTTGTGCGGGCCCCCGTCAATTCCTTTGAGTTTCAACCTTGCGGCCGTACTCCCCAGGCGGAGTGCTTATTGTGTTAACTGCGGCACAGAAGGGGTCGATACCCTCTACACCTAGCACTCATCGTTTACGGCGTGGACTACCAGGGTATCTAATCCTGTTTGCTCCCCACGCTTTCGCGCCTCAGCGTCAGTTACAGTCCAGAAAGTCGCCTTCGCCACTGGTGTTCCTCCACATATCTACGCATTTCACCGCTACACGTGGAATTCCACTTTCCTCTCCTGTCCTCAAGATACCCAGTTTCCGATGCACTCCCAGGGTTGAGCCCTAGGTTTTCACACCAGACTTAAATATCCGCCTACGCGCCCTTTACGCCCAATGATTCCGGACAACGCTTGCCCCCTACGTATTACCGCGGCTGCTGGCACGTAGTTAGCCGGGGCTTCCTCCTCAGGTACCGTCATGTACAGGCATTATTTACACCCGCACCGTTCGTCCCTGAAGACAGTACTTTACAACCCGAAGGCCTTCATCGTACACGCGGCGTTGCTCCGTCAGACTTTCGTCCATTGCGGAAGATTCCCCACTGCTGCCTCCCGTAGGAGTCTGGGCCGTGTCTCAGTCCCAGTGTGGCCGTTCACCCTCTCAGGCCGGCTACTGATCGTCGCCTTGGTAGGCCTTTACCCCACCAACTAGCTAATCAGACGCGGGTCCATCCATTATCGGTAGCATCTTCAGAGGCCACCTCTCCTTAAAAGCTGATGCCAGCTCTTAAGCGTATCCGGTATTAGCCCTCGTTTCCAAGGGTTGTCCCGATTTAATGGGTAGGTTACCCACGCGTTACTCACCCGTCCGCCACTATCCAGCATCTAACACCCAGTATTCTCTGCTTCGTGTTGGTACTTATTGAATGCGTGGAGCGCTCATTCTTCGCGCTCTCGCATGGCACCAACTTGCGAGCTCCAAAATACTCGGTGTTAGACACTGGACCGTTCGACTTGCATGTGTTAGGCACGCCGCCAGCGTTCGTCCTGAGCCAGGATCAAACTCTCCATAAAATTTATGAAGAAAATTTGATTGCTCAAATTATCTAAATCTTTAACTCTTGACGAGTCATTGGCTGTTCCTTGTTGTTTAGTTTTCAAAGACCATTTGTCGGCTTTCACCGTGTGTCGCACTTAGTGGCGACAGTTTTTAATTTTACCAGAGTGACTTCGGAAAGTCAACTCTTTTTTTCGTTCAAGTCTTTCGACTCTCGCGACGGAATCTTATATTAGCATGCTCACTTGCTTAAGTCAACACCCAATTTTAAGTTCCGTTGCGTCGCTTGGGCCTAGGCTTTATCCCTGTGGCCTGAGACGTTTCCGTCCTTGCGGCGCTTTGTTATAATAGCACTGCGCTAACCTCAAGTCAATACCTAATTTTTAGTTTTAGAAATAATTCTTATTCCTATTTCAAGTGCAAAATAATGGCCTCTCAATAACGGCCTCTCCTATAAAGCAAAACACGGTAACGTCTAAAGCGTCACCGTGCCCTACATATTCAGTACGTATATTTCTAGCTTCTTCTACTATAACTAAATCAGTCTTAATAGATAGTAGTTTTTCTTGCCACGACGAATAACGATAAACTTACCGCCAAGCTTGTCTAGTTGTGCTATCGATACTCCCGTATCGGTTTGTCGAACACCATTGACATAGACCGCGCCGCTCTCTATCGATTCCCGAGCTTGTCTCTTCGAAGAGACTGCCCCTAACTCTATCAAAGCATCCACAAGAATCATTTCAGCATCGTTAACTTCTGCGGAAGGGACATCACTAAAGCCTTCTTCAACCTCCGCACCCGTGAGATTCTCTAGCCCACCAGTAAACAGAGCATGCGAGATTTTCTCAGCACGTTCCCTAGCTTCTACACCATGCACAAGTTCGGTGACTTCTTTCGCTAGCATCCGTTGAGCGTTTCGTTTTTCTGGTTGAGTCTCAACGTCTTGAGCCAGTTGGCTAATTTCATCGATGGATAGGAACGTAAAGTATTTAAGATATTTCACAACATCCCGATCATCTGTGTTCATCCAGAACTGATAGAATTTATAGGGAGAAGTCTTTTCTGGGTCGAGCCATATCGCTCCCCCTTCTGTCTTCCCAAACTTCGTGCCATCACTCTTTGTCACTAAAGGCATCGTAAGTCCATGAACCTGGCGATCTTCACCAACGGACATCCGGCGAATAAGGTCAATCCCTGAAGTGATATTTCCCCATTGGTCACTTCCACCAATCTGCAATTCACAACCATAAAGTTCATTTAGCTTCATAAAATCATACGATTGTAAAATCATATAACTAAACTCAGTGAACGAAATTCCACGACTCATTCTGGATTCCACAGAGTCCTTGGCAAGCATCGTTCCTAAGGAAAAGTTCTTTCCGATATCTCTCAGAAACTCAATGACTTGTAATGAGCCCAACCAATCATAATTGTTAGCGAGAATTGCCGAGTTCTTACCTCCCTCAAAATCGAGGAAACGGCCCAGTTGTTCCTTGATGCGGTTCGCATACTCTTGCACGACCTCTGTTGGATTAAGCGTCCGCTCGTTTACTTTTCCGCTGGGGTCTCCAATTAATCCTGTTCCACCGCCAACTAAAGCAATGGGTCGGTGTCCCGCAAGCTGGAAACGCCTTAAAATAAGGATGGGTAGTAGATGCCCAATATGTAAACTATCTGCGGTAGGATCATAGCCGCAATAAAGTGTTATAGGGGATTCAAGGCGCTTATACAAAGCCTCTTCGTCCGTGTTTTGATATACCAATCCCCTAGCCTTTAAATCATCGAGAATATGCATTGTTATTTCCCCCTTATGAATCCCACTTAATTCAATACTATTAAAATCAAATCCCCCAACCTGTAGTTAAGGGATCAATCTTTACTATGTTTATGTGCCTAGGTCAAAAAGCTATAAATATGCACTCTATGCTATTCAGACATCATTGTTACATACAATCTATAATATTATACTGTTTTGAATGACTGATATCAACTCGAAAGCTCATTTTATGCACCATCTTGGGCTCATTTTATGTAGCACAGCTAGCAAAAGTTTTATGGATAGAAAAAGTATGGTATAATTCTGCTGTGACAAAGTACACTTTTAAGTGTACTTTGTTATTAGTCCCTTCGATACGTAAACGAAAAATAATAAATTCGACGAAAACTAGGAGGTACGAGAGATGGCATCTCCCCCGAAAAGGACGCCACGAAAAAAACGCCTTTCGAAGTGGCGTGTCTTTTTACTGGCTAGCGGTTCCATTTTTGCAGTGGCTTCAATCGCATTTTTGATTTACGTGATTTCTGCAGTAGCGCAAACCCCGAATTGGCATCCGGATATCTTAACAAATCAAGAACAGACTTCTATTATCTTCGATAAAGATGGAAACCAGATTGCCGCACTCCATGCAACCGAAAATCGCCAAGTGGCCAAGTCCTCAGAAATCCCAGAGCTTGTAAAGAAAACCTTTGTTGCTGTCGAGGATAAGCGCTTTTATGACCACTTTGGTGTTGACCCAATCCGAGTCATTGGTTCACTCGTTGCAGATATCAAATCTCAATCGATGAGAGAGGGCGCAAGTACGATTACAATGCAGCTTGCGCGTAACGCCTTTATCGAGAACCCCACCGCCAAGACCGGGTCGCGGAAACTTCAAGAAGTTGCTTTGGCTATCCAGCTCGAAAGAGAATACACGAAGGATGAGATTCTCACGTTCTATCTCAATCGGATTTTCTTCGGGGAATCTTCCTTTGGAATTCAAGCTGCCGCTAAAACGTACTTTGGTAAAGAGCTTAAGGATTTACAACCCGATGAAATCGCCATGCTTGCTGGATTGCCCCAGGCCCCTAGTGGTTATGACCCCTATGTCAAACCTGAACAAGCCAAAAACCGTCGCACGATCGTTCTCGGAGTAATGGAAGATGCGGGGCTCATTACCCAAGGTGAATTCAACCAATATAAAGATGCCCCCTTTACTCACGTAGACAACGTGAAAAAGAATCGTGCAGCTTCCCAAAAACCAATAATCGCTGGCACAGACTATCAGTTCCCCTACTTTATCGACTATGTCATTGACCAGCTTGTCAATGAATACAAGCTAGCCGAGGAACAGATCTTCAGCGGTGGATTAAAGATTTACACAACCGTCGATCCTAAAATTCAAGCAGCTGCCGAAAAGGAGTTTGCAGACGCAAATAATTTCCCAAAAAGCGTGGACAATACTAAGGTCCAAGGAGCGATGACGGTCATAGAACCCTCTACAGGTTCTATCCGAGCGCTGGTTGGTGGTCGAGACTATACCACGGCCCGTGGTTTGAATCGAGCTCAATCTACACGTCAACCCGGTTCGACAATAAAACCACTCGTCGTTTATGCCCCTGCACTTGAAAAAGGGGGATTCTTCCCGGGAACCGTCCTCGATGATATGCCTGTTAAGTACAATGGTGGAAACGGTCAAGTATGGGCTCCAACAGATTATGATACTGAAACTTCCGGCTGGAAAGGCCGTATTACGATGCGGTATGCCGTTGAAAACTCAGTCAACGTCTATGCAGTTAAACTCATGAATCTTATCGGCATAAATTACGCCTGGGACTTCGGTAAGAACCGTCTGGGCCTCCCCTTAGAAAATGATGATAAGGTATTAAGCTTATCCTTAGGTACTACTGATCATGTCTCCACAATAGATATGGCTTCAGCTTATGGTGTATTTGCCAACAACGGTGTTCGTATTACGCCGCACGCCATAGAGAAAGTTCTTGATTCACAAGGTAAGGATGTCCTTTCCCCGAAAATAACCAAGGAACGGACTATGAAGGAAACTACGGCTTACCTAATCAATAGCATGCTCCGAAGCGTTGTAACCAACGGTACGGGTACGCGTGCTCAATTCGGCAACTGGGCTGTGGCCGGGAAAACAGGAACCACTTCTCTTGAGCCAGCTAAGTATGGAAATAAATCAGGGAACCCAGATGCTTGGTTTGCTGGATATACCCCCAATTATGTTGGGGTTGTCTGGATGGGATATGATCAAGACCCTGACGGTAACCATTATTTACGTCAAGTTTATGGTGGAAGTTATCCCGCTCAAATCTGGAAAAAAGTTATGACTGTTGCCCATGAAGGACAAACCGTACAAAGCGAATTTAAGCAACCCTCAGGGATTGTTAGTGGCTCCTTTGATGCTAAGTCAGGCCTATTACCTAGCAGTTTAACTCCTAGCCAATTTATACGGACAGAAATCGCAGCTCAAGGAGACTTCCCTACAAGTGTTAGTGATGTGTGGGTCGAGAAAGAGATCGATGCCGATCATCCTACCTATCTCGTAGGTACAGGAACAAGAAATAAACTCCCCAAGGTTTTCCTCAATATTACTGACCGTGATGCCACGATACCTTGGCCTAGTGATGAAGCTCCTTACAAAATGCCTACCGAGGCTTACAATGAATCAGCACCGCCATCGGCAATAAACGTCCCTCCTACTGGAGATCCTAAACTTCCTGTTCCTACACTGGGTCCTATAGCTTATGATGCGACACACGGCTCTGTAAGTATTCCTGTAGCTTACCCTGAAGCAAGTAAAAAACTATCCTTAGTCGTTTATGTGAAGCTCCCTGACCAAGCTAGTATTCAGACTTTTACTCCAGAAGCACAACCTGGCAAATCAGATAAAATTGTGATTCCCTTGAGCCTGGATGGGAAAGCCCCAACTCCTGGAGAATACGTCTTCTGGGCAGCGTTCAAGGATCCGAAAACTTCTGTCTCAGGGCAGCCCTCTCCTGCTGCTAAGCTGACAATTACCGACTAGACAATCATACCCCGTAGATAGCAAACTCCATTTGAATTAAAAGTAGAGAAACGAATAGAGGTAAGAGTAACTGTAACCCAGTTCTCTTACCTCTTCTTTTTGCATAATGTCTGGAGTTTATCTCCATTGATTATGAATCAGCATAAAGTTAGTGTTTCTTTTTGATAGCCGCTACATAAATGACTCCAAGCACAACTGCAACGAGTCCAATAACTAGAACAGGACTAGCTGGTTCTTTTGCTACAGGTGCCGGCGTTTGTTCAACCTGAGCAGCAGGTGCTTGCTCAGCAGGCTTCTGAGCCTCACCCGCAGGCTTTTGCTCTTGTCCTCCCCCTGTTGCCCCAGTTGCTCCCGTGCCTACCCTTCCATCAGTATGGCAGGGTGTACAGGTTTTACCATCTGGACTCATCGATTGAGTTGCGTTGGCGTTTGATGTCGCACTGAAGAAAATCCCGAAAGAAAGTCCTAAGAAAAGTGCCAGCAGTATCAAAGGACGACCATATCTACCCTTTTTCTCACTCATCTCTACAATCACCTCCCTTTAATTACATATTTCAGCATAAACGAGGTATACCACAGTGTCAATAAGGAAGAACTAAAATTCACATTAACAAGTATCTTATGTCAATATCCGTATTTCAAGGGCTCTCATGTATTACATATACAATACAAGGCAACTGAGTGAGAAAAACTTCCACTAAGCTCATTGTGGTTAATCCTAACACACGTTTTTTTGGAGATTAGAAAATGAAATGAGAACCAGGCCGTAACCTAGTTCTCAACCTGTCATCGCCTCATCCATTGCTACTTTAATTCAACGACTGTTACCCCTAAATCGCCTTCCCCATGTTGCCCAAGTCGGAAGGATTTCACGTGATGATGCCCTCTCAAAAAGTCCTGAATTCCGCTCCTCAGGGCACCCGTCCCTTTCCCGTGAATGATATAGACTTGCCCAATTCCTGTCAAAACCGCATTATCGAGATACTTATCTAATTCGTAGCTTGCCTCTTCGACCATCATTCCGCGCAGATCAATTTCGCTTCTGACGGTTTCTGCTTTACTCATCCCAAGCCGACCATGCCCTCCAGCACTTCGTGTGGGTTGCTTTGCCTTCTCTTCCTTGACGAGACGAATCTCGCTGATTGGGACATTAAGCTTAATCACTCCGGCCTGAACAAGGATTTCCCCGTTATCATTTGGTAGTTTTAGGACCTGTGCTTTCTGGCGCAGCTTGGTCATATACACCATTTGCCCGAGCTTTATCTCTTCGGAATCCACACCGACAGATCCCCGCGTAGGGCTATCATTGACCCCTACCTTCCCGGAAAGCTTGTGTAACCCTTGTCGCGCTCGTTCAATCGATTGTTGGTCTTTTCGTTCCTCTTTCAGAGCCTGTTTGAGCTCATCAATCAAGCGTTCCGCTTCCCGTCTTGCTTCTCGGACGAGTTCTATCGCTTGATCCTTGGCCTTCGCCATGAGTTCCTGATATTCCTCTTCAAGCTGTTGGGATTTCTCCTTAAGTCCTAGGCTTTCTCTTTCAATCGTTTGACGTTCTTCCCGAGCGCGGCGCTTCTCGAAGTCAATCTCCCTTTGGGTATCCTCGAGATTCTCAATAAGATCTGAGACCTGCATCTCTCGCTCCGTTACAAAGGTTTTCGCCCGATCAAGGACAGCTTCCGTCAGGCCAAGGCGCCCCGCGATATAGAAGGCATTACTCTTCCCCGGGATTCCGATGAGTAAGCGGTAGGTCGGTCTTAAGGTCTCAGAATCAAATTCTACCGAGGCATTCTCCACTCGAGGAGTATTATAAGCGAAGTTCTTTAAGGCCCCATAGTGTGTTGTCGCAACAATCTGTGCTCCTCGCTCGTGAAGCTCAGCAATAATTGCCATGGCTAGAGCCGCCCCTTCCGTGGGGTCTGTTCCCGCTCCGACTTCGTCGAGGAGAATCAAAGAGCGTCGATCAGCCTTCTGAACGATCTCAACGATATTCTTCATATGTCCGCTAAACGTACTCAAGGATTGCTCGACACTCTGCTCATCCCCGATATCTGCAAAGACCTGTGTAAACACCCCGACACGGGAATCACTTTCTGCCGGAATATGTAGTCCACATTGTGCCATAGCAGCAAGGAGACCGATCGTTTTTAAGGCGACAGTTTTTCCTCCCGTATTCGGCCCAGTAATAACCACCGTATCAAAACGAGTCCCTAGTTCAATGGTTAAGGGTACGACAGATCCAGTGAGCAGTGGGTGTCTTGCTTGAACCAACTTGATTTCTTGTTTATCAGAAAGTGCCGGTGCTCCTGCATTCATTCCCTCGCTTAAGCGGGCCTTGGCAAGGATAAAGTCTACTCGAGCCAGTGCCTCATGGGCATCAGCGATCAATTCAGCCTCTCCCTCCACCCGAAAGGAGAGCTGCATGAGGATTCTTTGAACTTCACGTTGTTCCTTAAGGACCACTTCACGCAATTCATTTCCTAGGTTCACGACAGCCATCGGTTCGATGAAGAGAGTCGCTCCGCTCGCCGATTGGTCATGAACAATCCCTGGAAAGGATTGACGATATTCTTGTTTTACAGGGATTACGTAACGGTCAGAACGCTGTGTAACAATCGGGTCCTGAAGTATTTTTTGATGAGAAGGGTTTCGAATGATTCCATCGAGGGTTTCCCGGATCCGACGCTGAAGGCGGGTAATCCCTCTCCGAAGGTCTGCAAGTTCTGCCGAGGCTTGATCAGCTACTTGTGCTTCCTCCGAAATACAGCGGGCGATCTCCTCCTCTAGACCTTTGGGAAGGACAATCCCCTCTATAATCTCCTTAAGATGTGGGACCTCAGTTTTCCCCTCAAGCACACTTTGCTTAATTTGCCGGGCAGTCTTTAAGGTATCCCGAATATGAAGGAGCTCCTCAGGTGTTAATACTCCGCCCCTTAAACACCGCTCCAAATAAGGACGAATTTCCTTTGCCCCTCGCACGGAGAAAAGTGGGTTGACCCGCAGAAGGGCCTTTCCTTCCCCAGTCTCTTCCAAGGCTTCCCGCACGAGATCATGGCTTACATAGGGTTTTAATTCCTCCGCGATTTCTCGGGCCCTTGGCAAAAGGCATTGATTTGCTAACCGCTCCAGAATCTTATCAAAGTCAAGCTTTCGGACGACTCGTTCGTCTAATACCATGTTTTCCTCCCTCTTAATTAAAGACCATCTATTTGAGTTGCTCTTCATCTCTCATCTTCCCACTAACTGCCGCAATAGCGGTGTCTTAGAGGCGGAAGACTTCTTATCGCACGTGCTTAAAGCACTCCACGGAAATAATGTCCTTTCGTAAATCCTTCTGGGAAACGTTCCTCCAGGTAGGCGCTCACTTCTTCCGCCTGTCCTTCAGATATTTTTTCTCCATGTAAAGCATGCTCCCATCCCTCGAGAAAAACCCTTACCGTATCCCTAATTTGCACAGGAGTGGCCCGATCGAGTTGTAATCGGATATTAGTGATCCCCATTTTGGCGATAGCTCCCAACTCTTTATAGAGATTCAATCGCTTCACGTTATAGAGATGCATTCGGCAATCCAAATCTGTCTCTATCGGAAAGTCATACTTTAAGCGGTCTCTGAGGTAATGTGGTTCCTTTACACAGGGCACGCTACACTTCGTCCCCTTCTTCCCGCCTAAGGTCGCTCCGACAGGACAATACTCACTGACCATCATCTCCAAATCACCGAAAGCGAGAAGTTCTGTCTTAGGCCACTTTGCTAGAGATTCAAGTTGACTGTGTTCTAACTCTGGAGATAGGGTGACCGTTCCCGCGCCCAAGCGCAAAAAGTGGGCGATTGCTGCTTCATTAAAGACATTCAGAGAGAAATCTGTCTCGAACGGCCACTCTGGATCAATGGCTTTCAAGATTTCTAATTCCCCAAGGTTTGATACCATCACAATCGGACGATTGTCCCAGATTTTAATCTTGAGCAAGGTATCATACCACCAGGAACTTTGTTCCTCGTTTAGAACCCTGGGTAAGCGTAATACACTCTCCGCACCCTGCTCCTTACATAGCTTAACTCCGACACGTAGGTCTTCAAGGTTCAGTCCTTTACGGGAACGCCAGCGCTCTCCCCCCATGGCAATTCGTTTAGCGCCAGCCTTTAGAGCGGCCTGAACCGACTCTAAATCACTCACGGCGACCGTAAGACGTTTCGCTGTGGAAGCCTGTTTCCAAGCTGCCCCATTCTTACGGACCATAGTGTTCTCTTCCCGCTCCTGGACAAGCTTTTTCTTCCATTCGCGAAGCCGTAGATTATACTCCGACCTCGTTACCCACTCATACTCATCTTGCTTACTTAGTAGGGCCTCCACAACCAATCGTCTCATCTCATTGATTTCACTCACTGGCACCATGAGCCCTTCTTCAACCTCAAGCTCTAATTCCTCCAGCCAAAAGGGAGTTGTACCTAAACGACCGAGCTGCTGAAAAGCATACTCTTGGGTTAAGGGCCGTTTCAAAGCCTTCTGAGCAGGATTTGTGGAATTCACCTTTGCATTACGCTCTCCATCCCAAGCCTCCAGAACTAAGAATTCGCCGATCGAACCCGATAGACGCATTCTCAAGGGTCGCTTGCGTTGTTCTTTTCCCTCTTGAAAGCTTTGCCGAGCCTTTTCCATTAAGAGCTCATCGTGTGTCTTAAATACTCTATCCCCTGGATGGGATTTCCCAGAGAACTCAATCTGGATGACATCTCCAGGTTTTCCTTCGAGCACTTCCGTCTTTCCTTGCCAGACTTTACTGACTGTAATCCCTTCCCGGCCGCGGCTGGTCCATATCTCAATTCCATCGCCTGGTCTCAGGTAGGCTTCAAGCTTAATCTCCAGTTGATTCCCAGTATTCTTGGTAATCCGTCCTAGGCGAATTCCCCGGTTATTGGGGCGAGCATAGCTCATGAGTTCTGCGCCCGGATGTCCATGAAAGTAAGCTTGTGAGAAATCTCGGTTAAAAATTTGTAAGAGCTCAGTTTTCTCTTCTTCCGTAACCCCACTCCCTGAGGACTCATGCTCTTCAGCTAAAACATGATCGAGAGCATGCCGGTATACCCTTATCACCGTCGCAACGTACTCCGGACGCTTCATCCGTCCTTCTACCTTAAGGGAGTAAACTCCACTTTTCCTCAGTTCCTCAATTTCTTCAACGAAGTTTAAATCTCGCGGGCTCAACAAATGGTCTCCTAGCTTCGCTTCAGCTAATAAATCCGTCTTCTTCTCATTCATCAGCTGATATGTAAGCCTGCAGGGTTGAGCGCACCTCCCCCGGTTTCCGCTCCGTCCTCCGATAAAACTAGACATCAGACATTGACCAGAATAGCAAATGCACAGTGCTCCATGCACAAAGACCTCTATATCGAGTACTGTCTTCTCAGAAATTTTCTTCATCTGTTCAGCAGTAACTTCCCGAGCGAAAACGACCCG
The DNA here is from genome assembly GCF_055378975.1 of Desulfitobacterium elongatum. NCBI lineage: Bacteria > Bacillati > Bacillota > Clostridia > Eubacteriales > Desulfitobacteriaceae > Desulfitobacterium > Desulfitobacterium elongatum. The sequence continues at coordinate 4,685,049 of NZ_AP038772.1, forward strand.
CTGAAAGCCGAGCTTCTCCATATGCCGAACGCCCCAGCTATTATTAATCGTAATCTGGGTACTGGCATGGCGCTCCATCTCAGGTAAAATACTTTGAATCAATTCAGCTACTCCGATATCCTGGAGAATAAGGGCATCGACGCCAATCTCATACAGCTCATACAGATAATCAAAGAGCTCTGGGAACTCCTTATCAGCGATCAGGATATTGACCGTGACATAGACAAAGGTCTCCCGCTCATGAGCATACTGAACGACTCGACGGAGCTCCTCTAAGTCGAAGTTCGCTGCATTAGCCCGTGCATTAAAACTTCTCCCCCCAAGATAAACAGCATTCGCTCCATTTTCCACCGCTGCCTTAAAAGCTTCAAAACTCCCTGCTGGGGCAAGCAGCTCCATCGCGTCTTGGCCGTGCCTGTTTGGTTTTTTATTTTCTATTAACGATGAATTTGAATCTACAACGTTTGACATACTTATTCCTCGATCCTAACTTAACATCTTCATAATCCCCGGTGTCACCTCTTCAAGCCTTGTCCACTGAGGCCAAACGACCTCACGATTCGACCAGCCTAAAGCTGGAACCGGATTCTGAGTATGCCCCTTCACTTTAAAGTCCTCTATATTCCCATGATCGCTCGTTAAGAGCCAAGTGACATCTTCCTTCTGAATCACGGACAGAAATCCACCGATAAACTCATCGATTTTTTGCACAAGCCTGATCGACTCTTCCCAGTCTTGCTTGTGCCCGCGAACATCCGTCTGAAAGAACTCATAGAGAGTAAAGTCATAGTCCAGAGCCAAATGCCCGAGATTTTGGCCAGCTTGGTAGGGGGAAATCACAGATACCTCCTCACCGAGCTCCTTGAGAAGCTTATTCGTCATATCTTGGTAGACACCCTTGCCCTTTAGAAGATCGTCAAGCCGACGCAAGCGTACACCACCCGCTAATGCTGATAATGTAGACGCAGAGTATCGCTTCTTTCCTGATGCAATATCCTGGTCATAGTGATTCGTAAAGGTATTGGCAAACGTAACCCGTTTACCCTGCTCTGCCAATTGTCTGAAGATGGACTTATCTGCAATAATCTTAGCCAGCTTTTCATTGGGATAAGCATTGAGGTGAAAGCCTAGGGCCTTTGCTGCATTGCTTCCCGTCCATAAGGTGGTCTGCCCCGTCGCGCTTTGCGGAATTCCAGGCACATCCAAGGATGCATCCAGAGGAGTTAAAAACACCTTATCATTTTTTAAGGTTCGATCTCCCCAAAGGTGATGTCCCCCAAGTAGGGCGTCAATATTCGGTGTATTGGCAGCGATAATCGGGTTATCCTGCTCTCTTCCCAGCCCAAATCCATCCAGAAAAATCATAACAAAATGCATACGCCTTCACCACTATCTATCTCAATTCACACAAGTTATCTAAGCCTATCATCAAATTCTGTAGAAAGGAACGTTTCCTCTAGTTTATCCAAATTCCAGTGAAAAAGCCAGTTGTGTGATGCCTACATTCCTTCCATGCAAGAAAGGCGTAACCTCTATAAAGCTACGCCACTTCTTTACAATCACTAGTCCTCTGGATTCTCGATGAGCTGCATAAGGGTTTCTTGTTCTTCGCGAAGTTTTCTCAACTCATCGGCAAGGTTTAAAGCGGCCAAAATCGCCACTTGATGAACCCCTAGACGAGGCATCCGCTGGGCAATGAGCCGCATCTTTTTATCCACCTCATGGGCTACTTCTTGGATGTGCTCAGGGCTTTCCCCGCCGCGAATCACATGTTTCTCCCCATAAATCTCCACGATAACTTTGCCTCGTTCTTCCGACATATGACACCACCTAGAACATTTACTTTCTCCACGCAGCCCCGAATTCCCGCTCGATTCCTTCAAGCACTTGAGAATTCAAGCTATTAACCTCTTCATCCTTCAAGGTACGATCAAGGGATTGATATTTCAGAGTAAACGCTAAGCTCTTCCGATCTTCAGGGATGGGCTTCCCTGTGTAGACATCAAAGATATCCACCTGCTCTAAAAGCTCCCCTCCGAGCTCCTGAATTCGGCTCATTACAGCACGGGCTGGGACTTCCAGCGGTACTACGACTGCTAAATCTCTATGCATTGCTGGGAACTTCGGTATCGAAGTTGCCCGAATTCCCAAATGACTAGCCTCCATCATCGGATAAAGTTCAAATTCAAAGATAAGTGCGCGCTCTAAATCCCACTCCTTGCCAAGCCTAGGATGGATTTCACCCATAAACCCAATTCGCTCGCCCTTAAGATAGATTTCTGCTGAGCGTCCTGGATGGATCAGTTGGAGATTATTGGGCAGACGATAATCAAATTCCAGGCCAAACTCCTGAGCGATTTCTTCAACTATTCCTTTTAAGGTATAGAAGCTGTATTCAGCCACAGAAGTTAACCAATGGCGTGAACTCTTACCCATGATGACTCCCGCTAGTCGGAGATGTTCCTCTGGAAGACTTTGAAGCGGACGCTCCTTACTCCAGTAAACATTGCCGATTTCAAAAATTCGAATATCAAGATTCCTACGCGAAATATTTCGAGCTGCGACCTCTAATACTCCCGGAACTAAAGACGTGCGCATCACACTTAACTCCTCCCGTAGGGGATTCATTAGGGGAATTGCAAGGTCATCATGTCCGAATTGTTGGTCTGCCTCAGGACGTGTAAAGGAATAGGTAAGGACTTCGTTCAGTCCCAAACGAACGAGAAGGTGACGAAGTTTCCGACGGAATTCTTGTTCAGGGGTTCTCCGTCCCTGGGTTTGACTTCCTTGTGGAAGCGTCGTCGGAATACGATCGTAGCCTGTCAAACGGGCAACCTCTTCGATGAGATCGACCTCTATCTGAATATCTGAGCGATACGAGGGAATCTCAACCTCATATACCCCTTCTTTTTCTTGATAAGGGAAACTAAGACGATCAAGAATATGTGAAATTTCCTCTTTCACTAATGAGGTTCCTAGAAGAGAATTAGTATTCTCTACGGACAAGGTCACGAGGCTCGGTTCAAAGAGTTTTCCAACTTGATCGATAAACCCTATCGGGCGACCAGCACCAAGTTCTAACAAAAGTTCTGCCACGCGACCCAGTGTTGCAATCACTCCGTGAGCATTGACTCCTTTCTCAAAGCGGTTCGAAGCCTCAGAACGTAAGCCTAAACGACGACTTGTGCGACGAATACTTACTCCAGAGAAATGAGCCGATTCGATAAGCAAACGCTTTGTAGAGTCCGTAATCTCGCTATTTAGGCCTCCCATAACCCCAGCTAGACCTAGCGGTTTCTCATCATCTGCGATGAGAAGCATTTCCGGATCCAAGGCCCGCTCTACATTATCTAAGGTCACAAGATTCTCTCCTGTATGGGCACGTCGGACATGCACTGCACCGGAGATTGCATCACGATCAAAGGCATGCAAGGGCTGTCCCATCTCCAGCATGCAATAATTGGTTATATCTACAATGTTGCTGATGGGGCGAACTCCAGCTGCCTTCAAGCGCACTTGCATCCACTCAGGCGAGGGCTCAATTTTCACATCATCCACTAATAGCCCAGCATAACGGTGGCATAATTCGGGCTCATCAATGATGATCTTAGCAGAAGGATCTACAGGATAATCTGGTCCCTTCTCCGTCTCAGCCCAGGTAGGAAGATGTAAAGCTCCGCCAGTTAAGGAGGACACTTCCCGTGCCACGTTCACCATTGCGAGACAATCCGGACGATTCGGGTACAATTCCAGATCAAGTACGCTATCTCCCTGGCCAAGGATATTCGTTAAGCACGTGCCAAGCGGAGCGTCTGGGGATAAGATTAGAATTCCCCCTTCACTCCGCGGATCTCCGACTGCTGAATCCAGCAAGAGTTCTTCTGCCGAGCAAAGCATCCCCGCCGATTCGATCCCTCGAAGTTTAGAAACTTGGATTTCTAGCCCATTCGGTAGAGTCGTCCCCGGAAGAGCCACAGGAATCTTATCTCTTAAGAGCAGGTTCTGCGCTCCTGTGACGATGGATACGGTTTGGCTTCCTAGATTGACCTCACATATCCAGAGTTTTTCTGCATTAGGATGATGCTCCATCCGTGATATTTCCCCGATGACCACGGAGTCTAAACCTTTGTTGTGATCCTCGATTTCTCCGACTTCAATTCCACCCCGAGTTAAGGTCTCCCCCAATTCTTCAGCGGATTGATTTATATCAACGAGTTCGCTTAACCATTTTAGACTGACCTTCATACCCCTGCCTCCTTAAAACTGCTGCAAAAAGCGCAAGTCATTATCAAATAAAAGCCGCATATCTTCTATTCCATACTTCAGCATGGCAATCCGCTCGACTCCCATACCAAAAGCAAATCCTGTCACTTCACGTGGATCATAGCCACCCATCTCAAGGACCTTCGGATGAACCATCCCTGAACCAAGGATTTCAATCCAGCCCGTTCCCTTACAAATTCGACATCCCGCTCCTCCACACAACATGCAGGACACATCTACTTCTGCACTCGGTTCCGTAAAGGGGAAAAAGCTAGGACGCAGGCGAATCTCACGAGATTCCCCAAACATCTCACGCGAGAAGTTTAAGAGGATTCCTTTCAGATCCGACATCCGAATTCCTCGGTCAACAACTAAGCCTTCTACCTGATGGAACATTGGAGAATGGGTCGCATCATCATCCTTACGATATACTTTACCCGGACAAATAATCTTCACAGGCAAATGGGGATGTTGCTTTTCCATCGTCCGGACCTGTACTGGCGATGTCTGTGTCCGCAAAAGAATCTCTTCCGTAATATAGAACGAATCTTGCATTTCCCGAGCTGGATGTTCCTTAGGTAAATTCAAAGCTTCGAAGTTATAATAATCGGTCTCAATCTCTGGACCCTCAGCGATTTGAAAACCCATGCCGAGAAAGATCTCTTCCATCTCTTCAATGACCTTTGTCAGAGGATGCTGATGCCCTCGGGGTAGACTTATCCCCGGCAAGCTAATATCCAGTTTTTCTTCTTCGAGTTGTTTCTGCATTGCCGCATTAGAAAGTTCTTCAGTGCGACGAGTCCATGCTCCCTCGAGTATATCTCGGGCTTCATTCACAACTTGTCCAAAGATGGGGCGCTCTTCTGGGCTTAAGCTCCCCATCTGTCGCAAAAGTGCCGTAAGGGTCCCTTTCTTCCCAAGGACCTTGACCTTCAATTCCTGAAGTTCATCCAAGGTCGATAGTTTCTTAAGTTCAGATAAAGTTTCTTCTTGAATACGTTGAACGTCCTGCTTCAAGCGATAACCCTCCTAAGTTAGAATAATATAAGTAGCACCAAGTCTAAAAAAACTTAGACCTAAAAATAAAACAAAAATTCCCATCCCTAAAAAAAGGGACGAGAATCAACTCCCGCGGTACCACCCTGGTTCAGCTCAATGAGCCGCAGCTTTATTCCCCGTTAACGGTGGGGACCGGGCTTACCTACACTTTCAATAAGCCACTCTCAGGCGAAACTGAACATCTAATTCTAGATGAGGACTTCTCTTGGCTAAGCTCTCAGTCTTAGGCTCAACCTCCCTGCAAAGAAAAACTCCTTTTAACCTGATCATTGCGTTTTCTTATTGCTGTACGTATTGTTTATAAAGTAAATACGCATTTGGGGAACCGGTTACCTCAAAAATCTTCCAAAACCACTCTGCTGGCGACATAGCAAGTCCACCTTTCGGCCTGGATTTCCTGAAACCTGTTCACAGAAAATTATAACATTCCCCTCTGTGATTTACAAGGAAACCAGTCGTCAAAGCGTGTAAAGATAACTTACCTTAGGTGGAGTCATTAAATTTTATTAATCCTTCGCCGTACGATTTCATAAAGAATAATTCCAGAAGCCATCGCGACATTTAGAGATTCAACCTCATGATTCATGGGAATCGTAATTTGCTTCACCCCTTCTCCTCGGAAAATCGGAGAAGGACCGTTACCCTCATTGCCCACAACGAGCGCTAGAGGAAGGGATAAATCCGTATGATAGAGATTCTCTCCGTCGATATCCCCCGTAAGAACCTGAAGTTCGTGCTCCGAGCAGAAATCCATGATCTCCTCAGGTTGACAATGGGACAGGATCTTCAAGGAGAAAATAGCACCCATCGTACTTCTTAGGACTTTCAAATTATAAAGATCTACGGTTCCCTCTGTTAAGCAGACCTGATCTATACCCGCTGCTAACGCCGTCCTTAAAATCGTTCCGCAGTTGCCAGGGTCTTGAATCCCGTCTAATACCAAGAGCACCTGATCCGAGTGAACGCTCAAGTCTTTCCAAGTCCACTTAGGCTGAGTCACTACGGCAAGGATTCCTTGAGGATTTTCCGTGTCACTCATCTTGCGGATGACTTTCTCATCCACCAAAGTCACCGGAACCTTACTTTTAGCTAAAGCCTCGGCCAAGCTAGGCCAAGCCTCACTCTGCCGCTCTGGACACACAAAAACCCTGGTGATTTCTGCTCCCCGACGAATCGCCTCTTCGACGAAGCGCCAGCCCTCCACCAGAAACTCACCCGTTTCCTCGCGGAACTTCCTCTTATGTAGATTAACAACATATTTGACTTGCTCATTCTGTAGAGAGGTTAGCAAAAAAAATCACCCCGCGAATCCATCTACCCCATGTTATACCCATTTGGCCAATTATCCAAACGGATAGCTCGACTTAAGCAAAAAGGGTGCCTTAGCACCCTTTCACATCATTATTTACTTCGCTCCAACTTGAGCTTTGGCTACATTCACGAGTTCTGTGAAAGCAGCAGCATCGCGTACAGCGAGTTCAGCCAGGATCTTACGGTTAACGGATACACCGGCTTTTTTGAGACCATTCATCATGCGGCTGTAAGTTAACCCATTCATACGGGCAGCTGCATTGATTCTAGCGATCCACAGTTTGCGGAAATCACCCTTTTTATCTTTACGGTGAGCATAAGCATAGGCCAGAGATTTCATAACTTGCTCGTTTGCTGGGCGGAAGAGTTTACTCTTAGCTCCACGGAAACCTTTTGCAAGTTTTAATACTTTTTTATGACGCTGATGCTTCGTTACCCCTCTTTTAACACGGGCCATAGCGAAGACCTCCTTTTACTTCTTAAGGTATTATAGATAAGCAACCATACGAGCAATGCGCTTTGCATCGGTCTTGTGCATAACCGCAGACTTACGAAGGTTGCGTTTACGCTTCGGAGATTTTTTCTCTAGGATATGGCTTGTGAAAGCATGATAACGAACGATTTTACCAGTACCTGTTTTCTTAAAACGTTTCGCGGCACCGCGATGAGTTTTCATTTTTGGCATTGGGATATCCCCCTCTCGTGTTAGTCGTGTTTGATCGGCGCTAAGATCATAATCATATTGCGCCCTTCAAGTTTAGCTTCACGCTCTATATTAGCCTCCGCTTTACAAAACTCAGCCAGGCGTACGCACAATGTTTTTCCTAAGTCCGGATGAGTAATCTCCCGACCACGGAACATGATTGTTACCTTAACCTTGTCGCCATCTGTTAAGAAGCGTTGGGCGTTGCGTGCTTTCGTTTCGAAGTCATGATCCTCAATATTCGGACGAAGCTTGACTTCCTTAATTTCCATGGTCTTCTGCTTCTTGCGGGCATCTTTATCCCGTTTAGCCTGCTCATATTTGTACTTACCATAATCCATGATTTTACAAACAGGCGGCTTAGCAGTCGGTGCAATCTCCACTAAATCTAGAGATTTATCCATGGCTAAACTCTGAGCATCTCTCAGTTGCAAAATACCGAGTTGCTCTCCTTCTTCCCCGACAAGACGGACTTCTCGGGCCCGGATTTCGTCATTAATCCGTAAATCCTTGCTAATAACAAACCACCCCCATTTAAAATTATAGAAACAAAAAAAGACGGGCAGAGTTCCACCCGTCTTCCATACAAATCATGAGCAAGCAACTAAGCTCAGGACCCGAAGATACCTCATCGACTAGAGCCATGAGGTGAGAAGCGGATGGCTTCTACTTGAACATTAAATAGTATATTTGTTTTTAAGCCCTTTGTCAAGAAAATAAAATTTCAAGCTTTCAATTCGGGCATGTAGCTTCTCACGCAGCGTTCACTCAATAGCTCCGGGGCTCGAATGCGGCGGAGCATTCGGACGAAGGCCTCACTTGCTTCCGAGGGAGCACCTTCAGCGGATGAGTATCATTTGTGGAATGCCGCCTCGGGCGAAAATGTCCACTGGACACTTTCGTTGCCAAACCCTTCTGCTTTACTGCATGTAAACCGGTGGCGCCGCGCCAAGGCCGAAACCCTACCACGGGTTTCGTTCTGCACGAAAAGCTACAGTATTGGGTCTTTTTCAGGACTGAAAGAGTTTTTTCTTGCTCTCAATCTCTTCTTGGGCCAGAGCGATAAACTCGGCAACAGACATCTTCTCTCCGGAATTGCTCTGTCCATAACGGCGAACGGCAACAGCTTCTGTCTCTGCCTCCTGATCTCCGACGACAAGGGTAAAGGGTATTTTCTCTGTTTGAGCTTCGCGGATTTTGTAGTTGATTTTTTCGCGTCGGTCATCGACCTCAGCACGGATTTCTAGTTCATTCAAGCGACGAACGACTTCGTGTGCATACTCTTGATGACGCTCACTGATGGGGAGAATCCGTACTTGAACAGGTGCAAGCCAGGTCGGGAAGGCTCCGGCATAATGCTCAGTAAGGAGAGCAATGAAGCGTTCGATACTTCCATAGACGACCCGATGAACCATAACCGGGCGGTGCTTTTGACCATCTTCTCCGATATAGGTGAGATCAAACTTTTCAGGCATCTGGAAGTCCAGCTGAATCGTACCACACTGCCAGGTCCGTCCTAAGCAATCGCGCAGATGGAAGTCGATCTTCGGTCCGTAGAAAGCCCCATCGCCAGGATTGATCTTAAAGTCCATTCCTTTAGCTTCTAAGGCGTCCTTCAAAGCATTTGTAGCCATTTCCCAAGTCTCATCCGAGCCCATCGAATCTTCCGGACGTGTCGAAAGTTCTACGTTATACTCAAAACCAAACACCTTGTAGAAATAATCTACGAGTTCAATAACTCCGATGATTTCCTCCTTGATTTGAGAAGGAAGCATGAAGATATGCGCATCATCCTGGGTAAAATTACGTACCCGCAGGAGTCCATGTAAGGCTCCGGATAACTCATGACGATGGACTAACCCGAGTTCACCCATTCTCAGCGGGAGATCCCGATAGCTTCTCATTTTTTGTTTATACATGATCATTCCACCAGGACAGTTCATCGGTTTAACCGCAAAATCCTGATCGTCAATCTGAGTGAAGTACATATTATCTTTGTAATGGCCCCAGTGACCGGATTGTTCCCATAGGCTCCGACTCAAGATGACCGGAGTTTTGATTTCCTGGTAGCCTCTCTTGCGATGCTCACGACGCCAGAAATCTTCTAACTGATTGCGAAGAATCATGCCCTTTGGGTGAAAGAAGGGGAATCCCGGACCTTCATCATGTAGACTGAAGAGATCAAGCTCTAGTCCTAGTTTGCGGTGGTCACGTCGTTTGGCCTCTTCCAACTTAAAGAGATAATCATCGAGGTCTGCTTGCTTCGCCCATACCGTTCCATAAATCCGTTGAAGCATTTTATTCTTCTCGCTTCCACGCCAGTATGCTCCTGCAAGATTTAAAAGTTTAAATGCCTTAATTGGGCCCGTAGAGGAAATATGCGGTCCTGCGCAAAGATCGGTGAAGCTGCCTTGTGTGTACATAGAGATTGCCACACTTTCTGGCAAATCTTCAATCAGCTCAACCTTATACTTTTCCCCAAGTTCTGCAAAATAAGCTAAAGCCTCACTACGAGGTGCTTCTTTACGCACATAGGCGTTGTTTTCTTTAGCTAAGCGATGCATCTCTGCTTCAATCTTCTCTAAATCTTCTGGGGTAAAGACATGTTCTGAATCAAAATCATAATAAAAGCCATTGGCAATCGCCGGTCCGATCCCTAGCTTCGTTCCTGGGAATAAATTCTGCACAGCTTGTGCCATTAAGTGAGAGGTAGAATGACGGAGAACTTCCAAGCCTTCCTCACTATCTAGGGTGAGAATCTCAACTTCTGAATCTTCATTAAGAACATAAGCCAGATCCTTAGTCGCTCCATTTACTTTTCCAGCAACCGCTACTTTTGCAAGCCCTCTTGATATCGAGGCTGCAAGCCCTGCCAAGCTTGTCCCCTGTTCGACTTCGCGAACCGAGCCATCTTTTAATGTAATCTTTAGCATATTCGTCAACTCCCTTTACCATTCTTAGTATTCGATATCCGAGTTTTATAAAGAAAAATATAAAAAACCCTCATCCCAATATGGGACGAGAGTTAATTCCCGTGGTTCCACCCAAGTTAAAGCAAATGATACAGACTTTATATGCCTATTCTTCAAATGCCTTCTCTTTTAACCCTTAACGCGGGAAACGGCTTAGTCTACGCACCTATTATAGCTTCGACTCGGCACTCAGAGGTGGTCTTCGTCCGACCCTTGTGAGAAATGCTTCCAGCCCTTGACACTTCTTCTCTTGCACAAGAAAACAGAGTACTCTCCTCATCACTGTTTTTTACATTTTAAAAAATTTACTATTATCAGCTTTTACCCACTAGTAAAATTGAGATTATTATATCGGCCATTGACCTCTTTGTCAAATCTTACGGCAAATTGTACATCCGCCCTCACAATAACTCACTCGACCTTCAAAGACCTTAAAAATGGTCTGCAGAGTATTCTTATACCCTTCATAACGAATATGCATAACAATCTGTCGAGGAGCAACTGCGATCAAAGCACTGACAAGCATATCTTCATACGAGAGCTCACCATCCCCAAAGGTAATCTCATCCAAAAATTGATGGGTTATTTTCTTCCCTTCTTCATTGTAGAGATTGAACTTCCCTTGACTCGTGATTCCTACATGCAAGGTATGTAAACGTGGCTTCTGAGAGTCGACAAAGTGCTTTAGTAGCTCAATAAACTCCAAGTATTCCTTTTCTATTACATGTTCATTGACAATGTAAGCAACTGCTTTGTGTATTTCCGCTTTGTAGTCATGCGCCCGGAATCTCAAAAAACCTTCAATATCAAAAACCGATTGAGAATCTAAGCAGTTCAGAATCTGATTCACGAGGGAGGATTTTCGGCTGATTCGATAGCTCTTCCATTCTCTTAATTCCTGATTCAAGTATTGAAGGGCCTTTTCTAAGACAATCTCAGATTCCTCTCTCTTCATTTTATACTCTTTCTTAAGGAGCCAGCGGACATGATCCTTTTCCCAATGGAGTAAGATGATTTCAGCAAGTGCATTAGCCAGATAATAGCTATGAATCTTCTTTAGTGTATTTTGATCCTCTAGCTCATCCTGAGCAGAAATCTGGAACTCACAATCAATGAGCCAACGCTTTCCTTGCTGATACTCATGGATAACCACAGGTAGATCCTCTTGTACCTGAAGCTGCCTGAGACGCTGATAGATACTATCCCTATAATATCGAGTCCCAACCTGCACGGAGTGCTGTTCCACCTAGCATCCCCCCATAGTAGAGTATATGAGCAGAGCATGCTCATATTTCGGTTCCATTACGAAATGCACAAGCTTTTCGTATAACCATATATTCCCTACTATTGCCAGGTTCAAACGGGGTTATTCTTACCCCCGTTCTATATAAGCCACTCCGCATTTTTCACGTTATTGTACAGGGATGAAATCTAGACTTTCCCTGAGCAAAAATAAAACGCCAGATGGCCTCTACCATCTAGCGTCAAAATATAAGGATAAACTATTCCCCTGCACTTACTAAAAGCTCTTTTACGTAGTTAGGCAGAGCGAAGCACCCTTTATGAATATCCGTATTATAATACTTTGTTTTCAATCCAAGGCTGTTCCAAGCCTGCTCGTCAATGTCGGTCAAGGGATCGTACTTTTTAGAAGCAAAACCGAACAACCAGTGACCCGACGGATAGGTGGGGATGTGAGCCTGGTAAACCCTGCACACTGGGAAAAACTCTTTGATACGCTTATGGGCTCTTTGCATAGCCTGAGCATACTCCTCATAATAGGGGCTTTCATGTTGGTTTACAAGGATACCATCTTCCTTCAAGGCTTTAAAGCAGTTTCCATAAAATTCCTTTGTAAACAGCCCTTCTCCCGGTCCGAACGGATCAGTGGAGTCAACAATAATCAAATCATAGGTATTTTCCTTGGTGCGTACAAATTTCAATCCATCCTCAAAATACAGCTGTACTCTTGGATCATCCAACTTACAGGCTGTCTGAGGTAGGTATTCTCTACAGACGTCCACGACCAATTTGTCGATTTCCACCATGTCGATTTTTTCAATGGTGGCGTAGCGAGTCAATTCTCTAACGGTTCCGCCATCCCCTGCACCGATAACCAAGACATTCTTAATCTTCGGGTTCGTTGCCATCGGAATATGGACAATCATATCATGATAGATAAACTCATCCTTTTCAGTGACCATCATCAAGCCGTCTAGGGTAAAAAAGGTGCCAAATTCCTTGGATTTGAAAACGTCAATTCTCTGGAACTCGCTCTGACCAGTATAAAGAGGCTTATCTACCTTGATCGAAAAGCGAACGTTATCTGTGTGTTGTTCTGTATACCATAATTCCATGGTCTATTCCTCCACAACTCTGATATTTTCAATGGCCATGTCCTCTGTCCCTGTCAGGAAACAGCCCTTAACCTTGGCATAGGCGATATAATCAATAATCTCTTCAGTTATCCGTTCACCCGGCGCCAAGATAGGAATGCCTGGTGGATAAGCCATGACAAACTCTCCACTTATGAACCCTGCGCTGTCCTTGATCGCAACAGAATGCTGATTGGAATAGAAGGCCTGTTGTGGGGCTATCACCACCTCGGGATTGATATACTCATGATCAAACATACCCGCTTTGTCTCTCATGTAGAGTCTTTTTATCTCAGACAGAGAAGAGACAAGACGTTCTAAGGCCAAGGCGCGATCCCCCACGGAAATGATGGCCAAGATATTTCCGATATCTCCGAATTCAATCTGAATTCCGTAATCGTCACGGAGAATGTCGTAAACCTCAATTCCTGCTAGCCCTATTTCTCTTGTATGAATAGAAAGCTTGGTATGGTCAAAGGCGAACACCGAATCTCCATTAATAATTTCTGAGGAAAAAGCGTAATATCCGCCGATTTCATTAATCTCATCTCGCGCGTAGTTGGCAAGGGAAGAGACTTTTTCGAATATGCGTTTTCCGTCTAGAGCTAGGTTGCGTCTTGAAATATCCAGAGAGGACAGCAGCAGATAGGAGCCACTGGTCGTCTGGGTTAGATTAATCGTTTGCCGTACATGACCTGTGCTAAGACGGCTTCCAATGAGCAGGAACGAACTTTGGGTTAAGCTCCCACCTGTTTTATGCATGCTTACCGCAGACATATCAGCCCCTGCTGCCATCGCATTGACTGGCATATTCTCGCCAAAGTAGAAGTGGGTACCATGCGCCTCATCCACTAAGACATACATATTATGACGATGGGCAAGCTCAGTAATGGTCCTTAGGTCAGAGCAAATTCCATAATAAGTAGGGTTATTGATTAAAATTGCCTTAGCATCTGGATTCTCATCGATGGCCTTTTTTACTTCGGCAATCGACATACCCAGCGGTATCCCTAAATTTTTATCAACACCTGGGTTCACATAAACGGGAATTGCACCACTTATAATCAGGGCATTGATGGCACTTCTATGGACATTGCGTGGCATGATAATTTTATCGCCCTGTTTACATACGCTCATGATCATCGCCTGAACAGCGGAGGTGGTGCCATTAACCATAAAAAAGGCGTGATGTGCGCCAAAAGCATCTGCGGCCAACTCCTCGGCCTCTTTAATGACTGAGACAGGATGAACAAGATTATCGAGCGGCTTCATCGAATTGACATCCACTGAAAGGCACTTTTCGCCCAGAAATTCCGTGAGTTCGGGGTTTCCCTTACCTTGCTTATGTCCGGGTACGTCAAACGGTACGACCCGCATGGATTTATATTTTTGCAACGCCTCATAAATAGGCGCCTTCCCTTGCCAAAGTGATTGCAAGAAAACCACCACCTTTCCTAACCATAATCAGTAGATATCCCTGACACTTTGTATGTCGATTATCTTCTAGCAAAGATCAATCATAATAACAGGCCTATTTCACTTAGTATTGGCCTTTTGATTTTTCTTCTAAAAAATATTTACAAAATATAATAATACAAAATTTAACTCAAAAAGTCGATAACCTTAATAAATAGCAACAAAATTCTTATAAGACATTACCAATATATTAGGATGTACAAATTCTCATCTGGCCATTCTTTGGAATAAAGCAACGCATTAACCCTTATAAAAAGAGCTCCACCCTATCGCTTAAACAAAACCACCCATTGTAACATCAATGGGTGATAAACAACTTTCTACTTATTAGATGCTAACCATACCGCTAAGGAGTAGATACGAAAAACCCTAGATCTCTTTATATATGATTTCCTCTAAAGCTAGTCGTGGCCTGGGCATAGGGTTTTCGTCAGGAAACCCTACTGGCATTAACGCCGTAATGATTAAGTTCTCCGGCAGAGAAAGGATTTCGGCAATTTTCTTAGCCTTTATTAACTGGACTATGCAAGTTCCCAGACCTAAGGAAACGGCTCGCAACGCGATATTTTCCATTGCAATTGCTACATTGAGCGAAGCATGAGGAATATAACCTTTTAATGCCTCAAGATCCTTGGGTTTGTCTAAACCGGGATAATTGAGTAGAGCATCCGGTTCCATAGCGCCTGCTTCAATCAATTCCTGGACTCTCTTCTTTGTGTCTCTGGCATAGGTCATTAGGTCAGCGCAGCAAACCAGCAAAACCGGGGCTTGACTTAAATACTTTTGGTCAAACGCAGCAGCTTGAATACTTTGCTTGACATTCTGCTCCCTGACAACGATAAACCGCCATGGCTGGTGATTTGTTCCTGATGGTGCCAAGCGGGCTGCTTTCAGCAATTCATTCACTAATTCCTCAGAAACAGGATTTTGTTTATACCTCCGTATACTTCGCCTCTCTTGAATAGCAGTTACAACATCCATCATTAGACCCCCCATTCATTCGCTAGTTCTATTTAACTTGTGACTTCATTTGCCTAGTTCTTTAGCATTTCTACATTTGTTATTGCTTTCCTTCCGCAAAGCAGAGAATTCAAGAAATCTTCCATAATCGATCTCATTAAACAATCTATAAACTCAATGATTGAGCGCCGTCCAACCCTATCATCAAAAGAAAAAACCTCGAAGTCTCTTTTATTAAGAACTTCAAGGTTTTCTGAGTTTTTACATATGGTGGGTTTGAGAGGACTCGAAAGTATCAACACACCCTATAATTCGCATTATAACTGACACTAGAACTTTGTCTGCCTTTTTGTCGACTTATCTCTAGGTAAATTATATTTATGAAATCAAGGGATATTAAATGCCCTTTTAATTTTGTTTCTACATTTCATTGGTGTTAGTGGCTCAACAATTGTTCCATTTGCACTATCAATTGTAGAATGGAAAATAATCCACACCTTGTTAAACAACACATTTAGTTCTGTAGATGTATAGAGTGTATGCCAATCTACAGCCCATCTTTTACTTATTTCTTCAAACAACTCAGTGTTGAAACTTGTTACAAGAGTAGTGCAAATTAAGATACACTCTTGTAATTGTGGGTAGCCAATATGAACTTTTGTGACTTTTTTCGGAGTGGGATCAATTAAAAGTTTAATAGCATTTTTACCCGCTAGAACAGAGTTGGAATGCACAATCCCATGTCTTAGTTCACAAACATTTTCGTATTCTTTCAAAATAGAAGATGTTAAACCATGTTGTTTAATACAATAATCTATAAAATCCTTGGACGTACTTCTTATTGTCTCTGCACTAGCAAAAGATTTATGTTCAAAAGCTCCACGTTCTACATTCAAACCTGTATGCCATAGTACTGAGCCCATACTAATTGACTGACTTGCAGATTTTTTTTTTGCTTTTGGACAGACTTGAATAATCCTTGCAAAAATATCTCTGAAGTAATTTTCTGTAGCTGATATAACTCCCACTAGAAAAAGCGAACCCATAGAGGGATGGGCAGCTATAAAGTTAGGTTGTGCAACTCTTAGGATATCAAGGGTTGTCCTGTAGAAAGTATCAATGGGAGCTTCCTCATCCCAGTTTGTAGATACAACGTATTGAGAGATATCTGCTATTCTTACTAAACTCGGAAGTTGGTTAACCGATTTCGTCCAAACCTGTGTCATACCAAATATTCCTCAGCATATGAGAAAATTCGTTGAGCCCAAATTGGGCCTATTTGGCGAACTTTACGCAACTCACGATTCTCTGTATCCATTAAAATGTCTTTTACAGTCCTTATTTTTGAATACTTCTTAATTGCCTGAACCCTATTTTGTGTTAAGGGCAGAACATCAATTTCATTTGAAACTAAAGATTCAAAGATAGAAACTGTTTTGAGTTGAGTGCCACAGTTCGGACAAAACTTTGAGTGTTCTGAAATTCTAGGTTGTTTACATGATTGACATGGGGGAAGCGATAATGGAAATGCACTCGATATACTCTCATTACCTACTAATGCATCTGCTGACGTTCTAGTATAAGCATGAGCATTTCTCTTATTTAAAGCAATTAATAAATTGTTTACACTTATTGCCTGCTGACCAAGAAAGGCATTACGTTCAATAAGCGCACCATAATGAATCGAATACAAATCGAAAACACCTTTTTCCCCTTTACTTAAATCTCCCTTTGGCAATAACAGCCCCGCATATTGGAAAAACCCTATAACCTTTAATAGCTCTGCAGGGATAGGCTGATTTATTCCTATAGTCACACTTTGGTATGAAACCTCTTTTGCTTTATTCCACTCTTTTACAAGGTCAATCATTTTCGTAAAGATATGATTACCTGTATCGATAAACTTTTCATATGTCGGTAGTTGAGCCTTTAAGGATAAATATATATTTAATGTTTGTTTCAAGCTTTCGGCTATTGCTTTTGTAGCAATAGTCCTATTAAACGTAATTTCATAGGCATTATTGTTTTCTTCATCATCTGAACTCTCTTTATAAAACTTTCTAACCATGTTAAGTAGAGCTCTTGGCATTCCAAAAGATGCATAACAAATAACCTCTAAAAGTTCTCTTTTTTGTACTAATTGATTAAATACTTCTATTGGTAGTCTCCTTTCCAACAAACTAATCATAAATTCTATGTAATTTTGTGAATCAGGTCTTATCCATACATTAATTTCTTCTGCATCATGTCCTACGTGAAATGTAGACGAGTAAATTGTTACGCCAGGATAAACTGCCGCTTTTGGAGAGACAAATTTGCTTTTTATTTGTCGGAAAAATTCAAAAAAATCACGTTGCTGTTCAGTTGAAAATGCATGCGCAGCATCATCTAATAACAGAACGCAATGAGTCTTATTGGTTAACTGCAAAGTTTTTTTAATCTCATCTTCTAAATTCTCAATTGTTAGCGCGTTTTCTTCATTGATTAAATGAATATTACCAAATTCTATTTTACTTATTGTTTCGTCTACATATCCTTTTTTCACCCTTGAATCATTTTGAATGACCATTCCAATATCTTTTAGTGTATTAAACATTCCTTGATACACTTTAAGTATAATCCACTGGTTAAACCAATAAACTGCATTAACGTCAGATTTATAAAGCGGCTCGACTTTGAGAGATGATTTAAAGTTAACATAAATCGGCAGAGCTGTTCGTCCATTTGAATTACAAAGTCTATAGTAAGTTTTAAGTAATAAAGTTGTTTTTCCACATCCTCTTGGTCCAATAATTAATTTAGCACCCCATTGTGATAATTTCTTAATGATAACTCCTTCTTCTGGATGTTCAATATTCCATTTCTCAAATGCTTCAGTAGTTATATATTCAGCTTGTTCAACAAAAATATCATGAGTACTCAAGAAGAAACCTCCATTCAGTTTTTCAGGTTATCATTTTTAAAAAACAATTCTTATAATTAAGTTGAGATTCGATATTATTCCAAAAAAACCTTTTAATTAAATAAAAAAATAGACTTATAATTCTTTAAATAACCTAACTCTAAGATATTTGAATCATACAAATCAATCAATCTGTCTTCCCTTAAAACTTAAAAGAACTCGAAGCATTTATGTTATGCACCGAGTTCTCGAGATTAAATAATACCTTTAAGACTCACTAACTGCTTGCCAACAAGCTTTTAACCAGTTTTGTTCAGATAGATTAAGTATCAAGTTCTGGGCAATCCCATTCTTGACCTCAAATTCATTTTTCCATCCAGCATCCCCACCACGAATCACTGCATTTTTCGTATTTGAATCGTAAACAAATACCCATTGTTCCCCCATCTGGTTTTCAAAATAACCAAAGTAATTATTGAATTTATCATTTGTGATAAGTGGTGGCAATCCACAGCTCTCGACATGTCTATTTACCATTTTAAAGAATGGTTCCATTTAGAAATACCTCCTTTAATAAATGCTCAAAAGATATTATTGCCCAAAGTTGAGGAATATTTTCCAAGAAGGTGTGAAATACTCTCCCCCCTTCTCCATGCAAAATTAGGCTTATTCGATAAATTCTTTCCCAAAAAATCGGCAACTACAGTAATTGGCTCTCCCTTACTAAGTAACAACATCTCAAGACTATTACGAAAATCATTCGTATTCATTGGATAAATTCCACTGTACTTCAAGGCCCGCTTGAAAGCCCTAAATATTGTATGATATTTAAACCGCAATCCATTTTCAAAACAAAATATAAAACTATCAGAATCAGTACATTTATGACCCTCTTTTAATACTTGAAACTCATTAAGTGTTTCCCAATCAACTTGTAATACTCTTAGACTTGCTAGTCTAGGATTAGTATTTATTTGGTTGTTTTTAATGTCGATGATTCTTGTAATAGTAAGCTCAGCTTCTTTAAAATCAATGTCTTTCCATTTTATTCCTAATACTTCACCGATTCTTAAGCCAAATAGCGTAAGTAAGCGTAATATTAAGTAATATTTGGTGTTTTCCGCATTTTTAATGAATAATTTAAGTTCGTCTTCAGTAAAATACCGTTTTCTTTTATATCGCAACTTCGGATGCTTAACTGACCGTAAATAAATTTTATGATTTTCGTACTCAGCGCCTAACGAAGAAAAAGAAGTTTTTAAAACCCAAAGAAGTTCTTTATAAACTACCATTTTTTTTAGCGGCCTTAAACGCTCGATAATCTCAAAAGGCTTAACTTCATCTACAACTATATCACCTACCAATGGTTTGAGTTTCTTTAAATACCACTGGTATTTTTTTAGAGTGTTTGAATTAACCTCATCTCTTTTAAACTCTATCCACTTTTCGAGTAGATGACCTATTGTAATTATTTTTTTCTTCGGTCCAGTTTTTTTCGGTTTCAATGAAGCCTCTAATCTACGCGAAAACCTTATTGCCCCCTTTTCTGTACCGTGAAAAGTCCTATAAACATTATTCCTTGAGCCATCTTCCTTCTTCCCCATGTAAATAGTAATAGTAAAAGAATCTTTGCTCCGTTTCCTAACTTGAGCCATTTAATGCAATTCCCCCTAGCACATCCTAAGAGCAGTAATGTAGGGTTATTTTTTCCTCCCTGGATATATATATATACACTAACATATACCCACTTATAAACCATATAAAAGGGGTTACGTTATAAAATAGAGAAGGGATACCTCCATCAAAAACACTTAATGGAGGTATCCCTTCTAACTTGTCTCATATTATTTATATGCTTCACTTTGTAGTTCTGCCATTCTTCATAAAGCTCTATAAATCCTTGGAATGCTTAAGTAATACCTTATAGAAAATTTTGCCCATGCTTTCACTCCTTGTCCCTTTTATAAAAAGTCTTTGGAGAAAACAACCACGTTTACGAACTAAATTCGCTATTTATCTCATATAGAAAATATTTCCTAGTCTACCATAAAATAAAACCTTAGAAATTTAAGTTTTCTAAGGTTTTTAGGCTTTTTCAATTAACGTTCTCGGTCTTGTCGGAATTCTGTCGGAATCCTTATTGTTATTTAGCGGTCTTTAGAAGTATCTAGCTTCGAAAGCGTCCAACCTCCATATTTTACTAGTTGCTTCAAATCCGCTTGCAACAAGACTTTCAAGGTTTCTTAGAATCATTCTCTTTTTAAAAAAGGGTATACATATGGTGGGTTTGAGAGGACTCGAACCTCCGACCCCCGCGATGTCAACGCGATACTCTAACCAGCTGAGCTACAAACCCATATGTGGTGCCGATGACCGGAATCGAACCGGTACGGGCTTTAAGGCCCGCGGGATTTTAAGTCCCGTGCGTCTGCCAGTTCCGCCACATCGGCAAAATTAATGAAATTTGGAGGCGGCACCCAGATTTGAACTGGGGATAAAGGTTTTGCAGACCTCTGCCTTACCACTTGGCTATGCCGCCAAATAAAATGGAGCGGGTGACGAGATTCGAACTCGCGACTTTCACCTTGGCAAGGTGACACTCTACCACTGAGTTACACCCGCGTGGTGCCTTAGGACGGAATCGAACCGCCGACACGAGGATTTTCAGTCCTCTGCTCTACCGACTGAGCTACCAAGGCAAATATGGCGACCCCGATCGGACTTGAACCGACGATCTCCTGCGTGACAGGCAGGCATGTTAACCACTACACCACGGGGCCATGATTGTGGTTTAAGTTGGTGGGCGATGACGGGATCGAACCGCCGACATCCTGCTTGTAAGGCAGGCGCTCTCCCAGCTGAGCTAATCGCCCATTTCAACTGACGAATTTTAGTATACACAAAAATCGAATTTATGTCAAAGGCTTTTTCAAAGATTTAGAGAAAATTAGAGCTAAAAGTAGTGTAAATTTCTCTCTATTTTACTACTATCTGATAATTCCTTTTTGACACTAAACAAGGCACCTTAGCGAATAGGCTGAGAGTACCCTAAATGGATGAAGCCACAACAGTTATCATCGGACGAAGCTCAAGAGGGCCTCCCGCACAATCTTAGCCGCTAGAAGAGCAGTACGCTCACTCGTGTCCGTAGCTGGAGATACTTCCACAAGATCAAATCCAACCACGTCGAGTTCCCCAAGAGCGTGAATCGCCCTGATGATCTCTCTCGATGTACACCCGCCTGCTTCTTGAGTGCCGGTACCTGGTGCATACGCCGGATCGACGACATCAATATCTAAAGTTACATAAATAGGTTTCCCTTTCAACTCAGGGAGCACAGCCTTTAAGGGTTCAAGAACCTCTTCAATGACAAGATGGTTATGCTCCTTCGCAAAGAGGAATTCTTCACGTATCCCTGAACGAATTCCAAATTGGTAGACCCGTTTCGGGCCGAGCATTTCCGAAATCTTCCGCATCACCGTTGCATGAGAGTTAATTTCACCGGAGTAATCCGTTCTCAGATCTGCATGAGCATCGAAATGAATGACTCGAAGCTCTGGGTACTTCTCGATAAAGGGTTTAATCAAAGGATAGGTAACCAGATGTTCTCCTCCAAGAAATATCGGGAATTTACCGTCTTCAACAACCTGGCGGGATGCACTCTCGATCACCTCAAGGGACTTTTCAACATTACCAAAAGGCAGGGTTAAATCACCCAAATCACAATAGGCATAATCACTCAAGTCACGGTCCAAGTACACACTATATTCTTCAATCCCAATAGAGACGTTTCGGATACTCAGAGGCCCCATTCGAGTTCCTGGGCGGAAGCTTACCGTATAATCCATCGGGATCCCAAGGATGACTGCATCAGCCTCCTCATAGGGCGTATCTGCCCCCATATAGACTCCAGGGTTCTCAATCATCTTCTCCAGATCTTCTCTAGGCATGTTTTACGATCCCTCTGCTTTCTAAAATATGAGAAGAGGGAATCTCTCACTCAAAAGAGATTCCCTCCAAAGATGACTTTACTTCAAGAGATTACTCTCTACCTTTAATCAGTTCGTCGAAACCTTCTTTTCCTTGACCACATCGTCAATCTTAATTGACCGAGTATGCTTCGTATGTGACCACTCTTTATCCTTACGATTAACAAACCCAAGGAATACAATCGGGATCCAACTATAAATAAAGATAGGATAGAGAATCAACCCAATATAGGCCCGCCATGGCAAGCGGTCAAGAGCCAACGCTGCTACAGGATATAGATACTGAATAGCAGATAGTATCTGCCATCCTGACCAAGGCATGACAAGACTAAACACGTGGGTATAATGAGGTTGGAAAGCGGAAATTACATTGGTAAGCATAAAAAAAGTTGCAATCATAACAAGAGCCGGTTGGAATAGGTGAACTGCTGCATCAAAATACATGATCTTACGTTCACGGAAAGCTTTAAAGACAAGAGGAATGAGGTATCGTCCAGCGACATCCACTTGTCCCTGTGCCCAGCGTTTTCTCTGGCGCCATGCTTGAGCAAAGGTTAACGCCTTTTCATCATAGACAACTGCATCATGTGCCCAGGTTGTTTTGATTCCACACATTAACGCCTTCATAGTAAACTCAAGATCCTCGACCAGGGAAGTCGCTCCCCATCCTAAATCCTTAAGCACTTTAGTGGATATACACATACCGGTTCCACCCAAAATATTGGTCAATCTCCCGGTATTATAGCGTGCAAGCTGAAGTAGACGATTGGATAACCAGAATGTGATCGAGAAGGTATTCGTTACCCATGTATCAAAGGGATTTTTAGAATCTAAATAGCACTGAACAATTTGGTGACCTTGGCATAATTTACTGTTCATCTCAATCAGAAAGCTCTCGTTTGCCAAATTATCAGCATCAAAGATAATCACTGCATCATATTGGCGTTCCATCTTGAAAAGACGATGGAACATCCATTCCAAAGCAAAACCCTTTCCGCGCTTTTCGTTATTGAAGCGTTGATGAACAAGAGCTCCTGAGGTTTTAGAGATTAACGCTGTCTTGTCAGTACAGTTGTCCGCTACAACAAATACATCATAGAGCTCCTTCGGATAATCTAGACTTAAGAGATTCTCCACGAGAGGCCCGATTACCGCTTCTTCATTATGTGCGGCTACGACAAGTGCAAAACTTTTCTCAGGCGTTAATATCTTCTCTTCACGTTTCCTATATAAGCCAAACATTGAAAGAACAAAGTAATAGAATGTAAAGAATATGATAATCACCTGGACAGGGATCATAATCATATTAAACAAGTGAGAACCGGTAACTCCGGATATGTCCACGTTCTCAGCCTCCTTTTAACCCTAACAATTTTATCACAGCCTAATATTAGAAGCAAGGCGAATCTTGACTAATAATAGGAGGTTTGTCCACTTCATAGATATGTAGTGTTTACTGACATTATGCCTATCATAATATACTTTTAACGACGATAATACATCTTAAGAAGGAAGAAAAAAATCAGAGAACTGCAAAAGAGGAGAAATATAAAACTTGCTTTAAGTGCAAAGCCTATTGACGCCCAATATACTGCTCCTACAGTAGAACCTGCAACCCAAGGAATTGCTCCTCGAATGACTTTTGCTATGCCTTGTCCAATGAGCATAAAGAGTGCAATTCCAGATAATAGAGCTATTATACCCATAACTCCAACAGGTGTATCCAAATGCCAGCGCCGTACCATTTCCTTCTTCATCCAATAGAACTCTATCCTTAGTTCTCGTATTAAGCGATGCAACATTATAATTCACCTCTTTATTATAGAATATGATTAGACTGTCGCAGAAAGAATTTGCCCTAAGCTGTATAAAATAGGCAAATTTTGTCTATAATCATGGTCAAGGAGGTGTGTACCTATGCCAAGAACCTCAGATGATGGCAAGTTCGTCCATTGCTCTATTTGCAATCAAAAATTTCGCTTCGAGTATGATGCTGTAAAGCATGAAAAAGAGAACCACTCAGACAAGCTATAATTCATTGACCTTCAAGTACAGCCAATCAATGAAATTACGTAATTTTAAAAAAGTCGCCTATGACATGCTATGCAGATCATAGGCGACTTTTTCTTGGATTGAATTATTAAGTTTAGGTTGCAAATCCAATGATAATAGCGACTCCGATGCCTAAGATTACGAGAATAAATAGAGCTGATTTGGCAGTTAAATTAGAATTTCCCAGCACGAGTAATCCCTCCTTTTCAAGCCACATGGCTTGGAGATACCCGCTGCGCAGCTTAATGTACTTGTTAGTACTAACAGTAAATTATATTCACGAGCTTTGACTTTAGTAACGGAAATTTACAATTCTTTAAGGGTTTTTATCCCTTTTTGTTGTTATTTATCCGAGCCAAAAGCCCAAATAGCACACCGATTATTATCCAAATAGCGCCCGATGCAAAACTATTCGACATCATTATATATGTACCAGCCACAACGAAGCCTATGCCAACAAGTAGATACCATAGATTCATTTTTTCTCTCCTCTCAAAAGTAACATTTACTCTTATTCTACCATTATTTCTAAGTTTCGATAATCCCCCGATCTATTACCGAGCTCCTTTTCTTTGTCTTCACTCGTGTATTACTTCATATACCTATCAAATGCCTATCAAAAAATGCCCTAGCTCTAACTTGTATTGCAAAATAAAACGTAAATTATGCTTCATGATCGTTATTATCGTCTTATCGTCTTATTTTGAAATAGTTATTTAAAAGTTTGACTTATATCCACATTAAGGTTATACTTATCAAAGCTCGTTAGTTTTTGTGGATTTACGAAAAACCTTCCCTATTGCCTAAAGCTGTAGGAAGACTGAGGACTTCCCATGTAGCGGGTAATACAATTTTGGAGGTTTTTTTATTATGTATGAAGACAAAATTTTAACCTGTAAGGACTGCGGCGCTGAGTTTACTTTCTCCGCTTCCGAACAAGAATTCTACGCAGAAAAAGGATTCACCAACGAACCTGGTCGTTGCCCATCCTGCCGTGCTGCTAGAAAACAACAAACCAGAGGCAATGGCGGATACTCTTCACGTCCACAACGTGAAATGTTCCCTGCTATCTGTGCTACTTGTGGAAAAGAAACCACAGTACCTTTCCAACCTTCTGGTGACAAGCCAGTATATTGCCGTGATTGCTACCAACCACGCACACGCAACAATTGGTAAGATAGTAAACGAAGCCTTTCCGGGTTTAATCCCTGGAAAGGCTTTTTTTATTTTGGAGGATCGACACTTACTTTTCCAGTGATTTCGTTTATGGATATTTCTACAACATTTACAGTATCCATATCATCAAGTGAAAGTGGTTAAGAGTGGAATCAATTTTAAACGTACATATACTGTTTTTTTCGTTTGCCGTTTGCTTCTCCTTAATCTCATTCCTTATCCGATATAATTGCGAATATCTGATGATCCTCCCATCTCCCATTGATCTTAATATTTTTTTGCGATATACCTTCCTTTTGAAAACCCACTTTTTCTAGCACGCGCATTGAAGCAATATTCCTTGGCATCACACCTGCCTCGATACGATGTAATCGCAAATGATCAAATGCAAACTGAACGGCCAAGAGAACTGCTTCTGTCATATACCCTTTACTATTATGTTGTTCATCCACAGAATAGCCTATAAGACAACTTTGAGACGGACCCCGTAATACCTCATTTAAATTAATATTTCCAATTAACTCGTTAGTATCATTCATAAAGATGCCGAAAGCATACCTTTCGTCGCATTCCCTCTGTCTTATGCAATCGTCTATATACTTATATTTTGACCTAAGGGTATAGAAATCATTGTTACGTGTCGGTGAATACTCTTGGAGGAACTCTTTATTTCTTAAATGGAAATTGTACAAAGCTTCCGCATCTTTTTCTTCGAAGAAGCGGAGAAAAACCTTACTTCCAGCTAGCTTCATAAATACTCCCACTCTCCTTTCTTAATCGACTCTATATTCTTTTCTATCTTAACAGAATTCTCATGCACTTCAAATGACTTCAGAAATCTCTTCAGGGACGCTATGACACCAAGGGGACGTTTTTTCTGGCGCGAAGTGTAGCATTGCAAAAAACGGCCCTTGTCTGTGTCGAGTACTATTACGGATAGTTACGTCTGCAGTCCAAGTAGGGTGGTGCCTCTTAGAATGCGTCTGCAGCCTTGCCACTGGTGGTTTTAGCTTCCGTGTTCGAGATACGAAATGATATGGGATATCATTTCGGCCAAGCCGCTGTGCTGGAGAGAAACACTACGCGGCGCCACGAAACAGTCCGGTGGACTGTTTCGGCCACACGGCAAACTGTCAAAGGAATACTATCGCCGTGTGAGCCGAACGGGTGGAACCGACCCCAAAGAATCATGCACACTCCCGTCGTTCTTTACGCCGTAAAAAAGCAAAAAGACCATCTAAAATAGACGGTCTCTTTACGCTTACCTGGCAACGACTTACTTTCCCAGGACCCTGCGGTCCAAGTATCATCAGCCCTGGAGGTCTTAACTTCCGTGTTCGAGATGGGAACGGGTGGAACCCCTCCGGAATAATCACCAGATCTTTGAAGTTTCAAGTTCCTTTCGGAACCCTATTCCCTCAAAACTGCACAGATGTAATGTCTTAACTGTAATTAAGATAATCTCTTCCTCACTTAAGATTGAGCCCGAAGTGAGTGAACCGCTTGCCTGCGTTTGTTAGGTCAAGCCCTCGACCGATTAGTACCCGTCAGCTCCACGCGTCACCGCGCTTCCACACCGGGCCTATCAACCTGATCATCATTCAGGGGTCTTACCAGCTTATGCTGTGGGAAATCTCATCTTGAGGTCGGTTTCGCGCTTAGATGCTTTCAGCGCTTATCCGCTCCGGATATAGCTACCCAGCTGTGCCTCTGGCGAGACAACTGGTACACCAGTGATCCGTCCAACCCGGTCCTCTCGTACTAGGGTCAGATCCTCTCAAATTTCCTGCGCCTGCGACGGATAGGGACCGAACTGTCTCACGACGTTCTGAACCCAGCTCACGTACCGCTTTAATGGGCGAACAGCCCAACCCTTGGGACCTACTACAGCCCCAGGATGCGATGAGCCGACATCGAGGTGCCAAACCTCCCCGTCGATATGGACTCTTGGGGGAGATAAGCCTGTTATCCCCAGGGTAGCTTTTATCCGTTGAGCGATGGCCCTTCCACTCGGTACCACCGGATCACTAAGCCCGACTTTCGTCCCTGCTCGACTTGTTGGTCTCGCAGTCAAGCTCCCTTTTGCCTTTACACTCTACGCGCGATTTCCAACCGCGCTGAGGGAACCTTTGGGCGCCTCCGTTACTCTTTAGGAGGCGACCGCCCCAGTCAAACTGCCCACCTGACACGGTCCTCAACCCCGATTCAGGGGTCTAAGTTAGAACTTCAGTACAAAAAGAGTGGTATCCCACCGGCGACTCCACCAAGGCTGGCGCCCTAGCTTCTTTGTCTCCCACCTATCCTGTACATTTTATACCAAAATCCAATGTCAAGCTACAGTAAAGCTCCATGGGGTCTTTCTGTCCTGTCGCAGGTAACCCGCATCTTCACGGGTATTACAATTTCGCCGAGTCCCTCGTTGAGACAGTGTCCAGATCGTTACGCCTTTCGTGCGGGTCAGAACTTACCTGACAAGGAATTTCGCTACCTTAGGACCGTTATAGTTACGGCCGCCGTTTACTGGGGCTTCAATTCAAAGCTTCGCCTTGCGGCTAACCTCTCCTCTTAACCTTCCAGCACCGGGCAGGCGTCAGCCCCTATACTTCTCTTTTCAGATTGGCAGGGACCTGTGTTTTTGTTAAACAGTCGCCTGGACCTCTTCTCTGCGGCTCCACTTGCATGGAGCACCCCTTCTCCCGAAGTTACGGGGTCATTTTGCCGAGTTCCTTAACGAGGGTTTTCTCGCGCGCCTTAGGATTCTCTCCTTACCTACCTGTGTCGGTTTGCGGTACGGGCACTCTCTTGCTCACTAGAGGCTTTTCTTGACAGCTTGGAGTCGGTTACTTCGCTACTTATTTTCGCTCCCCGTCACCTTTCAGGCTTCTCGCGAGACGGATTTACCTGTCTCACACCCTACGGGCTTGGGCGTGCTCAACCAACGGCACGCTTAACCTATCCTTCTGTGTCACCCCATTGCTCAAACGCTTAAGAGTGGTACTGGAATCTCAACCAGTTGTCCATCGCCTACGCTTTACGCCTCGGCTTAGGTCCCGACTTACCCTGGGCGGACGAGCCTTCCCCAGGAATCCTTAGGTTTACGGCGGGTGAGATTCTCACTCACCTTTTCGCATACTCATACCGGCATTCTCACTTCTAAACGCTCCACCATTCCTTACAGAACAACTTCGCTGCATTCAGAACGCTCCCCTACCCCTGTACACTGAGTGTACAAGCCATAGCTTCGGTGATACGCTTGAGCCCCGTTACATTTTCGGCGCAGAACCACTCGACCAGTGAGCTATTACGCACTCTTTAAATGGTGGCTGCTTCTGAGCCAACATCCTGGTTGTCTGTGCAATTCCACATCCTTTTCCACTTAGCGTATACTTTGGGACCTTAGCTGATGGTCTGGGCTGTTTCCCTTTCGACTATGAAGCTTATCCCCCACAGTCTGACTCCCGATCTAAATTATTGGCATTCAGAGTTTGATAAGGTTCGGTAACCCGGTAAGGCCCCTAGCCTATTCAGTGCTTTACCGCCAATAATCATCGATTCGAGGCTAGCCCTAAAGCTATTTCGGGGAGAACCAGCTATCTCCGTGTTCGATTGGCATTTCACCCCTACCCACAGCTCATCCCCTGCCTTTTCAACGACAGTGAGTTCGGGCCTCCAGTAGGTTTTACCCCACCTTCACCCTGTCCATGGGTAGATCACACGGTTTCGGGTCTACAGCATGTAACTTGTCGCCCTGTTCAGACTCGCTTTCGCTCCGGCTCCGGCTTCTCGCCTTAACCTCGCTACATACCGTAACTCGCCGGTTCATTCTACAAAAGGCACGCCATCACACCTCTAGGGTGCTTTGACTGCTTGTAAGCGTACGGTTTCAGGTTCTTTTTCACTCCCCTCCCGGGGTGCTTTTCACCTTTCCCTCACGGTACTAGTTCGCTATCGGTCGCTAAGGAGTATTTAGCCTTGGGAGGTGGTCCTCCCGGTTTCCCACGGGGTTTCTCGTGTCCCGCGGTACTCAGGATACCCTCACAGAATGTCTTTCTTTCGCCTACAGGAGTGTTACCTTCTTTGCTCGATCTTTCCAGATCACTTCGGCTAGAAATCCATTCTTAAAAGAGGGTCCTACAACCCCGATCCCCGAAGGGGTCGGTTTGGGCTCTTCCCGTTTCGCTCGCCGCTACTCAGGGAATCGATTATTCTTTCTCTTCCTCCGGGTACTTAGATGTTTCAGTTCCCCGGGTTGTCTTCGTTAACCTATGGATTCAGTTAACGATATCCAGATATGACTCTGGATGGGTTGCCCCATTCGGGTATCCACGGATCAATGCATGCTTACTGCTCCCCGTGGCGTTTCGCCGCTCGCCGCGCCCTTCTTCGACTCTTAGCGCCTAGGCATCCACCGTACGCCCTTAGTAGCTTGACCAAACGTCCCGCCACATTAGGTTCTCAGATGTTTATCCTAATTTACAGTTAATTTCTTTTTCTCTGTGCAGTTTTCAAAGAACATGTTTAGAAACCAAAAAACCATTCAAATTTTATTATGGTGGAGGTAAGCGGGATCGAACCGCTGACCCCCTGCTTGCAAGGCAGGTGCTCTCCCAGCTGAGCTATACCCCCACAATATCAACTTAAATGGTGGGCCTAGGTGGACTCGAACCACCGACCTCACGCTTATCAGGCGTGCGCTCTAACCAACTGAGCTATAAGCCCAATCAGAGAGATTTTTGGTCTCTCAAAACTAAACAACAAGTAGTTTGCACTCAAACAGCTCTTTACAGGTTTCCCTGTTTTGCCTCTTCGGCATTTCGAGTCTTTCGACTCTTCACCTTTGAACTCTTAATGCTTTCGCATCAGTCCTTCAAAGGATCGACCATAGGATACGCTCACTACTAGAGTGAACCGTTCTCCTTAGAAAGGAGGTGATCCAGCCGCACCTTCCGATACGGCTACCTTGTTACGACTTCACCCCAATCATCGGCCCCACCTTCGACGGCTAGCTCCCTTTCGGGTTACCTCACCGGCTTCGGGTGTTGCAGACTTTCGTGGTGTGACGGGCGGTGTGTACAAGGCCCGGGAACGTATTCACCGCAGTATGCTGACCTGCGATTACTAGCGATTCCGACTTCATGTTCTCGAGTTGCAGAGAACAATCCGAACTGAGACCGGCTTTCTCGGATTCGCTCCACCTCACGGCTTCGCTTCCGTCTGTACCAGCCATTGTATTACGTGTGTAGCCCAAGACATAAGGGGCATGATGATTTGACGTCATCCCCACCTTCCTCCGGTTTGTCACCGGCAGTCTATCTAGAGTGCTCGACCTTACTCGTTAGCAACTAAATATAGGGGTTGCGCTCGTTGCGGGACTTAACCCAACATCTCACGACACGAGCTGACGACAACCATGCACCACCTGTCTCACAGCTCCCCGAAGGGCACTCCTAAGTTTCCTCAGGATTCTGTGGATGTCAAGCCTTGGTAAGGTTCTTCGCGTTGCGTCGAATTAAACCACATAATCCACCGCTTGTGCGGGCCCCCGTCAATTCCTTTGAGTTTCAACCTTGCGGCCGTACTCCCCAGGCGGAGTGCTTATTGTGTTAACTGCGGCACAGAAGGGGTCGATACCCTCTACACCTAGCACTCATCGTTTACGGCGTGGACTACCAGGGTATCTAATCCTGTTTGCTCCCCACGCTTTCGCGCCTCAGCGTCAGTTACAGTCCAGAAAGTCGCCTTCGCCACTGGTGTTCCTCCACATATCTACGCATTTCACCGCTACACGTGGAATTCCACTTTCCTCTCCTGTCCTCAAGATACCCAGTTTCCGATGCACTCCCAGGGTTGAGCCCTAGGTTTTCACACCAGACTTAAATATCCGCCTACGCGCCCTTTACGCCCAATGATTCCGGACAACGCTTGCCCCCTACGTATTACCGCGGCTGCTGGCACGTAGTTAGCCGGGGCTTCCTCCTCAGGTACCGTCATGTACAGGCATTATTTACACCCGCACCGTTCGTCCCTGAAGACAGTACTTTACAACCCGAAGGCCTTCGTCGTACACGCGGCGTTGCTCCGTCAGACTTTCGTCCATTGCGGAAGATTCCCCACTGCTGCCTCCCGTAGGAGTCTGGGCCGTGTCTCAGTCCCAGTGTGGCCGTTCACCCTCTCAGGCCGGCTACTGATCGTCGCCTTGGTAGGCCTTTACCCCACCAACTAGCTAATCAGACGCGGGTCCATCCATTATCGGTAGCATTTTCAGAGGCCACCTCTCCTTAAAAGCTGATGCCAGCTCTTAAGCGTATCCGGTATTAGCCCTCGTTTCCAAGGGTTGTCCCGATTTAATGGGTAGGTTACCCACGCGTTACTCACCCGTCCGCCACTAAGAACTCTCTAAGCAAGCTTATTGAGTTCTCCGTTCGACTTGCATGTGTTAGGCACGCCGCCAGCGTTCGTCCTGAGCCAGGATCAAACTCTCCATAAAATTTATGAAGAAAATTTGATTGCTCAAATTATCTAAATCTTTAACTCTTGACGAGTCATTGGCTGTTCCTTGTTGTTTAGTTTTCAAAGACCATTTTACGGCTTTCACCGTGTGTCGCACTTAGTGGCGACATTTATAAATGATATCAGGAAGAACCTGATTTGTCAACTGCTGTATTTACTTTTTCGGTAACTTTTCGACAGTCGATGTTCGGTAGTGCTTACCGCGCGACCGACCTTTGATACTATACCATAGGCCTAACTATCTTCTCAATCACCGTATTTCCTCATCATAGATGTTTACTCCTAATTAGATTCTTGCTTACGCTAGATATCTCGCGTATTTGCTATATTTCATCTTACTCGATCATATCTATGTTCAAGCCGAATTAAAGATATGACGAAGGGAGACGTTGATCCCGTCTCCCTTGAGTAAGTTTAGCTAATGGACTTAATCCCTCTAAACATGTAGATCAGAGCTCTAATCCTCATCCCTAGGACGCATCGTGGGAAATAGGATAACATCACGGATCGAAGGAGAATCCGTCATTAGCATAACGAGCCTGTCTATTCCAATCCCCAAGCCACCCGTCGGTGGAAGCCCGTATTCTAACGCTTGGACAAAGTCCTCATCCATCATATGCGCTTCGTCGTCCCCTTTCACACGTTCAGCAACTTGGGCCTCAAAGCGTTGTCTCTGATCGATCGGATCATTTAACTCGGAAAATGCATTCCCTAATTCCCTACCATAGGCAAACGCTTCAAAGCGATCCGTATATTCCGGATGCTCGGCATTTCTCTTGGCTAGTGGGGAAATTTCTACGGGATGCCCAGTTACGAAGGTTGGTTGTATTAGATTGGGCTCAACAAATTCTTCGAAGAACTCATTGATAATCTTCCCACGTGAACTCCCCGCTTCTACATGGAGGCCTTTTTCTTTAGCGACTTGCTGAGCTTGTTCATCGGTCAAGATTGTTCGGAAATCCACTCCAGCATACTCTAAGATCCCGTCCAGCATCGGCAAACGGCGCCAGGGTGTCTTAAAGTCTATAGCTTGTCCTTGATACGTAACCTCAGTTGTCCCATGAACTTCTTTGGCAATCGCCGAAATCATGTTCTCTGTCAATTCCATGATGTCTTCGAAATTCGCATACGCTTGGTAAAGCTCCATCATGGTAAACTCAGGGTTATGCTTGATAGAGATACCTTCGTTACGGAAATTACGGCCGATCTCAAAGACCTTATCAAAGCCTCCAACAATTAGGCGTTTAAGAGGCAGCTCTAAAGCGATCCTCAGATAGAGATCCATATCCAAGGTATTGTGATGAGTTATAAAGGGGCGAGCCGCTGCTCCACCAGGTATGGTATGCAACGTCGGTGTCTCAACTTCAAGAAATCCTTGACTCTCCAAATAGTTCCGCATCGTTCGGATAATTTTACTTCTCATGACAAATACGTTTCTTACTTCTGGATTCATAATTAAATCCACATAACGTTGGCGATAACGCAATTCCACATTCGTTAAACCATGGAATTTCTCTGGCAGAGGACGCATGGCCTTGGACAAGAGCTGAACTTCAGTCGCGTGAACCGATATTTCTCCGCGTCTTGTACGAAATACCATTCCTTTTACCCCGATAATATCACCGATGTCGAATTTAGATATCAGCTCGAACCATTCCTCGCCAACATCATCCTTCCGGATATAGGCTTGTACCTGACCGCTAAAGTCCTGAATGTGGACAAAAATGACCTTTCCTTGGTCTCTTTTGGACATGATCCGACCCGCAATCTTCACTTCTTGCCCCTCAAGAGCATCAAAACCATCTAATACCTCTTGTGCCATATGTGTTCTCTGATACCGATCTGCATAGGGCTCGATTCCTTGCTGTCTAAAAAGATCAAGCTTTTCTAATCGAACTCGCCAGAGATCATTCATCTCATCCATTTAATATACCCCCAAACCTTTGTTCTTTTACAATTTTACCAAATCTCGACTCGCTTAAACAATATTCATCGTTAATTAAAGCAGCTAAACAAAACTTGGCTTTCGCCCCCGAAAACACTGTTTTCGCACTTGTTAAAACACTGTTTTCGCACTTGTCAGTCTTATTAAGGCGAAAGCCCTAGTTGTGTTATGTAATCCTAAAAGATACTTTAGTATAGCTAAAACAAAGTGTCGGCAAGAACTCTTGCCGACTTTTTTGTCGTGTAAACCCAAAATCGTGTTTAAGTCTTATAATGACTATTTTATATCGATAATTTCGTAATGTAAAACCCCAGCAGGAACATTGACTTCGACGACTGTTCCTTTCGGTTTCCCTAAGACTGCTTTTCCTACAGGAGATTCATTTGAAATCTTGTTTACTCCAGGATCCGCTTCTGCTGAACCAACAATCGTATATTCTTCCTCATCCCCAAAGTCTTGGTCCTTTAAAACGACTGTGGTACCTAGAGCTGCTACTTCTCTATCTTCTGTATCGTCAATCACTCGAGCATTTCTTAACATTTTTTCGAGAGTAATAATTCGTCCCTCGATAAAGGCTTGCTCATTTTTTGCATCATCATATTCTGAGTTCTCACTAATATCTCCAAAGTCGATGGCCTGCTTGATTCGCTCTGCCACTTCACGACGTTTGACCGTCTTTAAAGTTTCTAGTTCATCCTCGTGTTTCTTCAATCCTTCAACGGTTAGAATAACTTCCTTTTCGGCCATATTAGTATCCGCTCCCTTTTCTCGTCCTACATATTGCACGTCTTCTAACTGCGCGCTTTCACTTTAATCCAACAGACTAAATTTCCCTTGATGTAAGAATATGTAAGTTCATTCTTTTGCATTACTGGTATTATATGTTGGCTTCAAAATATTGTCAAGGATTCCGCTATGTCCCTTTCTAAGAACTAATGTCCTCCTATTCTTCCAAAAATGGCTAAGGTTATGCGTTCTCCTCTAAAATCTTTTGGAATAAACTTCTCATCTCATCAGGGGTTTTTGTCTGCATAATCTGGTCCCTCAATTGGGCTGCGCCCCTTATTCCTTTGATATACCACACTGCGTGTTTGCGCATTTCGTTCAGCCCAATGCGTTCTCCCTTATAGTGAAGTACTCTTTCGAAGTGCTCCAAGGCTACTTTTATTTTTTCCTGGTGAGATGGCTCCGGAAGCAAAATTTTCTCTGCTAAATATTTTTCAATCCGAGGGAGGAGCCAAGGATTCCCGAGAGATCCCCTGCCAACCATCACTCCATCGCAACCTGTTTCCTCAAGAACTCTCTTAGCTTCTTGGGGAGAAAAAATATCCCCATTTGCAATCACAGGGATTTGAACCGCTTCTTTAACTTTCTTGATCCAAGCTCGATCTGCAGTTCCTGAGTAAAACTGCTCCCGAGTTCGCCCGTGAACACTTACCATCTGCACTCCTACCGCTTCCACGCGTTTAGCGAGTTCAGGTGCAACCATCGCCTCATGGGTCCATCCCAAGCGCATTTTCACCGTAACTGGAACCTGTACTGCCTTGACAACTGCTTCAGCAATGCGCTCAGCTAAGAAAAGGTTCTGTAACAAAGCAGAACCCTCTCCATTCTTCACGATCTTCGGGGTAGGGCAACCCATATTGATGTCAATAACTTCTGCGTCTTTAGTGACAGCCAAGCATGCAGCTTTTGCCATCACCTCCGGCTCCGATCCGAATAGCTGAACAATTCGTGGAGATTTTTCTCCAGTTAAGTCAAGCATTTCCAAGGTTCTAGAATTCAAGTACGTCAAGGCCTTGTCACTAATCATTTCTGTCCAGACATAGCGTCCTCCAACGGATCGAACAGTTTCACGAAAAGCCTTATCTGTTACCCCTGCCATCGGAGCAAGAAATACTGGAACGCCTAAGTCAAATTTCCCTAATCTCATGATATTAGTAATTCCCTTCCAGAATGTTAGGAATGCTGGTCATGGTTTTTCTCATAGATCAACAGCAACCCCTCTAAGGTGAGAAATGGATCGACTGAATTGATCTCCCGAGATTCTTCTGAAATGAGTTCAGCCAACCCTCCAGTGGCAATGACTTTCGTTTCGGCCCCCAACTCTTGCTTCATAAGTCGAACGATACCATCAACCTGGCCTATAAAGCCATAATATATTCCCGATTGCATTCCAGCTACGGTGTTCTTAGCAATGACACTCTTCGGCTTGACAATCTCAATCCTAGGAAGCTTAGAGGCGCGTTGAAATAAGGCTTCCGTCGAGATTCCTATCCCTGGAGCAATAGCCCCCCCGAGATATTCACCACGCCTGGATATGGCACAAAAGGTTGTTGCTGTCCCAAAATCTACGATAACAAGAGGACCTCCATACCTATGATAAGCAGCCACAGCATTTACAATACGGTCGGCGCCTACTTCGCGCGGATTATCATAGACTATAGGCATGCCGGTCTTTATCCCAGGCCCGACAACGAGTGGCTCTACGTCAAAATATTTTCGTGCTAAGTTTTCTAGGGTCGGCATAACCGGCGGGACGACAGAGGACATGACTACTGCCTTAATATCTTTAAAGGTTAATCCACTGAAATCAAAAAGGCTTTTTATCACAACAGCATATTCATCGACTGTCCTTGATTTGTCCGTAGAAACCCTCCAATGATGGGTAAGTTTTCTTTGGTTATAAACTCCAAGCACAATGTTCGTATTCCCAACATCAAATACAAGGATCATCTTCATTCTCCTTAATCCGAATTCACTTTTCGTCAACGAATTTTCTTTCGCTCCAGATTCCCGCGTCAAACATTTACCCGAAAGTGCTCTTCCCGATGACTAACCGCCATTAAGGACAATATTGTCCCTCAGTTCTTAATTTGACTTCTCCAGAGGAAAAGGAAATTTCCTTGCCTTCTTGATTTAGGACAAGTTCCCCATTTTCCTGAATTCCTTGGAAAATCCCTGTAAAAGTCTCCCCTGCTCGCTCCACAACGACAGGGCTTCCTAACCCAACAGCGAAAGAGGTCCAACGTTCTCTTAGCCCCTGAGCATCTCCTTGTTCCAAGGCCAGCACTTCTCTTTCCAATTCAAGAAGAATCATCGCCGCCAATTGATTTAGATTGACTTCATGTCCTAATAGCTCCCTTAGGGTTGTTGCCGGTAATTCAGGGCTCAAATTCTGTCGCGCAAAATTCGCATTGACCCCAATCCCAAGGATCAGGGTTTGTACAGTATTCCATTCTCCTGCGACTTCTCCCAGAATTCCCGCTATCTTCTTCCCTTCATACACTAAGTCATTGGGCCATTTAATCCCTACCTTTAAGTCATAAAGAGTTCTAAAGGTTCTCGCTAGGGCAACCCCCGCACTTAAGGTGAGCTTTGCTGCATCGGCTAGGTTAAGCTTTGGCTTAAGTAGGACACTCATCCAAAGTCCGCCCAGAGGGGACTCCCAAACCCTTTGCATACGACCATGGCCAGTCATTTGACGCTTAGCTAAAACAACCGTGCCATGATCCCCACCTTGCCGAACTAAGTCTTTGCCCGAATCATTCGTCGAGGATAATTCATCGAAAAGACATAGTTGTCTGCCTAAAGCGGCTGTTCTTAATTCCCGCTTAAGAGCCCATTCGTCTAAAGAAGCTGGCGCTTTAACAAGACGATAACCTCTTTTTGTCTGAGCTTCAATCTCGTAGCCCACTTTTCTAAGGGCCTGAATTTGTTTCCAGACTGCAGCCCGAGTGATATTCAGGCTCAGACTGATGCTTTCGCCCGATAAAAACTCTCCCTGCTGATTCCCCAGCAGATCTAGGATTTTTTCACGCACGCCCTAAAATTCTCCCTTTTGCCACCGCTCACGGGTGGCTTCTTTGATGTCCCCTATATCTAATGAGAAATCCAATGCCTTCACTGAATGCGTCAGAGCCCCTAGGGAAATTACATCGACACCCGTCTCAGCCACGGCTCTTAGAGAATCCTTCGTTATCCCACCGGAAGCCTCGACGATTGCTTTCTTATCGATGAGTTTGACGGCCTCTTTCATCGCTTGGATATCCATATTATCAAGCATAATGACATCCGCTCCAGCTTCTAAGGCTTCTTCGACTTGCCTAAGACTTTCGCACTCGACTTCGATCTTTACCATTTGTCCAACATGACGTCGTGCCTCTTCTACTGCACGAGCTAAACTGCCTGCCGCGGCTATATGGTTATCCTTAAGCATTACTGCATCATAGAGCCCAAAGCGATGATTTTGACCGCCACCCATGCGCACTGCATATTTTTGTAGCATCCTCATCCCGGGTAACGTTTTCCTTGTATCGGTTATTCTAACCGGTAATCCCGAAACATCCTCAACGGCCTGATGGGTTTTTGTCGCGACTCCCGAGAGGTGCTGTAAAAAGTTGAGTGCCACACGCTCGGCCATCAGAATAGAGCGTACCGACCCAAAAAGTTCGAGAACAACGGTTCCAGTTTTCACCGATTCTCCATCTTCCCTTAACCTCTTAATCTCCATTTGCGAATCAATCGTCTTAAACACCTGCTCTACAACCTCTAATCCACAGACAATACCCTTTTGTTTAGAGTATATCTTCGCGCGTGTCATAGCACTCTTCGGAAAAATAGCAGAGCTTAAATCTCCCGTCCCTAAATCTTCTTGTAAAGCCCTTTCAATCAACTCTTGATATTGGAACACAGCGAACATCTTCAGTCTCCCTCTCTTGTATCGAATGATTCTGCCAACGAAGGTCATCAATGACTGGATAATCTGAGCGGAAATGTCCACCTCGGCTTTCGATCCGAGCTCGAGCCGCTCGGGCAACACAACGGCCAACGGTCAACAGGTTCTCAAGCTCTAATTCATCTACGGAACGGCTAGGTTTGAATGAAATATCCCAATCCCCAATGAGAGTTAAAGCTTTTTCCAAGCCTTCTTCCTCACGTTCAATCCCAACGTACTCCCACATGAGCTCTTGAAGTTCCTTACGTTCCAGCTTACGTTTTGGCTTCTCATCTTTATATCCTTGAACTACCGATTCAGACATGACCTCTTTATCAAGAGAGATGATATCACTCAATTGGGGCATAGGTCGGGAGATACCCATGATATCCTCAACGATGCGTCCCCCGAAGACTAATCCATCCAACAAAGAGTTGCTCGCCAGGCGATTTGCTCCGTGAACGCCGTTACACGCACATTCTCCACTGGCATAAAGATAGGGTAAATTCGTTCTTCCCTGAGTATTCGTTCGAACTCCCCCCATCATATAATGGGCGGCGGGCGCCACTGGGAGTGGGTTTACTAATACATCCACTCCATATTCCAGACAGGTTTGATAAATCATGGGGAAACGATTCAATACCTTTTCTCTACCAAGTGGCCGGAAATCCAAAAAGACTTGACCCTTCATTTGTTCCTTCCAAATCGCCCGTGCCACGACATCTCGAGGGGCTAACTCTTTTCCTGGAATACTTTCCATAAATCGTTCCCCTTGGGAATTCAGAAGCTGCGCTCCTTCTCCTCGTACTGCTTCAGAAATTAAAAAGCGAGGGGCACCCGGAATAAAAAGAGCGGTGGGATGGAATTGAACAAATTCCATATCCATCAATTCTGCACCCGCCCGAAAGGCTGCAGCTATCCCATCTCCTGTAGCGACCTCAGGATTTGTGGTATAGCAATAAAGCTGGCCTAGTCCGCCAGTAGCTAATACGACCGCACGTGCTAAATAAATCTCAAGGTTCTGATCTTTTTCATTAAGACTTAAAACCCCAATGATCTCGCCTTGGGCATTTTTTAATAGATCGAGAACAAAGCGTTCTTCCTTAACTGATATTTTGGAATTCAAGAGAGTCTGTGCAACTAACGTTCGCTCGATTTCTCCTCCGGTTGCATCCCCGTGAGCATGAAGGATTCTCCGCCGACTATGAGCTGCTTCCCGTGTAAAGGCAAGGTGGCCATTAAGTTGATCAAAATTAGCCCCCATACCAATCAGCTCTTCAACCCTGCGCGGGCCGTCCACAACGAGTGCCCGAACAGACTCTGGGTCACATAATCCGGCTCCAGCATAAAGTGTATCCTCATAATGCAGAGAGGGAGAATCATCCTCGTCCAAAGCAACTGCAATCCCGCCCTGAGCATGCTTCGTATTACCCTCAGGGATTTCTTTTTTGGTGAGCACCGTAACTTCTAAACTTTCACTCGCTTTCAGAGCCGTATACAACCCAGCGATTCCACTACCTAAAACCAGAACCTCCGTTGAATAGACGGACACTTCCTCCGGGTGCCAAGGCACTATATAACGTCGCATTTCATCCTCCCATCCGGCAAAATGCCCACCTGTATGACAGGTTCCCTTACTCCAATTTATGGATGACATAATCTTCTCTTAATTCTAGGACTGCTTGTCACTATGTGTCAAGACTCGCTCCCATGAACCTCTTCATCCGTTAACTTCACAGGATTATTCTCTGTATCCACAAAAACAATCTTCGGCCGATACGTCCGTGCTGCCTCATCTGTAAAAATCCCATAGGAAATGATAATCACTTCATCCCCTACTTGTACTAACCGCGCGGCTGCCCCATTAAGACAGATCGTCCCCGATCCCCGTTCTCCAGGAATAACATACGTCTCTAAACGAGCTCCATTATTGTTATTCACAACCTGCACCTTTTCATTAGGGAGAATATCTGCTATCTCAAGCAACTCTTCGTCGATTGTGATACTCCCTACATACTTCAAATTCGCTTCTGTCACCACTGCACGGTGAATCTTTGACTTCATTATCGTTCGAAACATCTATATCTTCCCCTCTACAATTTTGTTATCAATCAGGCGTGTAGCTCCAAAACGAACAGCTAGCGCAATCACAACCAATTCGTTGATATCTATAGCTTTCCCCAAAGTCTCGGCCGAACGAATCTCTACATAATCAATCTCCCCAGAGCTTTCACTTCTTATTTTTTCTTTAATTCGCTCCTCAATCACCTCAGCCCGTCGCTCCCCATCTCGAATCCACTCTTCCGCTGCCTGTAAGCTCCGATTAAGGACCAGAGCTTCAATGCGTTGCTCTGGACTCAGATATACATTTCTCGAACTCAAGGCCAGACCGTCTTCTTCCCTTACGATAGGTACAGCAATGATCTCAATTGAAAAATTCAAATCTCGTACCATCCGGCGAATAATCAAATACTGTTGAAAATCCTTCTGCCCAAAATAAGCGCGATCCGGTTGCACGATATGGAATAGCTTACTGACGACAGTTGTCACTCCCCTAAAGTGTCCCGGTCTGGAGGCTCCGCAAAGGCTATCTCCAAGCTCCCCTACCTCGACATGCGTTAGATTCTTACTCGGATACATTTCCTCGACCTCTGGATTAAAGAGAATATCCACCCCCGCCTCTTCAGCTAGCTTAGCATCCCGCTCTAAATCCCTAGGGTAACTCGAGAAATCTTCCTTCGGACCAAATTGAAGCGGATTCACAAAAATACTCATAACAACGAATGCTCCATCCCGCTTCGCCTCTTC
This sequence comes from Desulfitobacterium elongatum, assembly GCF_055378975.1. Classification (NCBI taxonomy): domain Bacteria; kingdom Bacillati; phylum Bacillota; class Clostridia; order Eubacteriales; family Desulfitobacteriaceae; genus Desulfitobacterium; species Desulfitobacterium elongatum. Next base: position 4,726,267 of record NZ_AP038772.1, read on the forward strand.
AACTAAAGTGAGATGTCCCCGATGCAAATACCCCATCGTCGGCACTAGAGAGACGCGACTCCCTTTCTCCCGCTGCCCTTTTAAGATTTCCCTGACTTCAGAAATTCGCTTACAAATGATCATCTATCTATCATTCCTTTCTAGAATCTTTTATCACCAAAAAACTTTTAGAAAGACCAAAAGACCCGATAACGTAGCTTTTCGCGCAGAACGAAAGCCGTGGTAGGCTTTCGGCCTTAGCTGAACGACTTCTAGCGGAAGGGCGTCAAATCGAACTATGCTTTTAATGGATAGTGGCGCCACCGGTTCACATGCAGTTAGCAGAAGGGTTTGGCAACGAAAGTGTCCAGTGGACATTTTCTCCCGAGGCGGCATTCCACAAATGATACTCATCCGCTGAAGGTACTCCCTCGGAAGCAAGTGAGGCCTTCGTCCGAATGCTCCGCCGCATTCGAGCCCTGGAGCTATTGAGTGAACGCTGTGTGAAAAGCTACTTACCCGAGACTTTCCTCTATCTATAGGTACTGTGACTCTACTTTAGAAGTCGATTCAACTCCGCCCACACGTCCTTCGGATACTCTCCTCCATTCATTTCCTTCTTCGCTTGCCCTATTTCTAATGTATACAATCCAAGAGCCCGATAAACTGACTCAATCTTTACAGGCATTTGTTCAAGATGAGATTGGAGCACTTCCACATCCCCCCGAGCGATGGGACCTGTTAATGCCTGCGGAAGCCCGACTTGCCCGAGATTTTGTAGCGCTCCTTTCATTAGAGGAAGCAAAGACTCAAGCGCTTCTTCCTTGGCAATGCCCGCCTGTTCAAACAATCGTACAGCTAGGTCTGCTAGAGTGACGAGATAATTTGAGGCGATGACTGCCCCTGCATGATAAAGAGGCTTTTTCTCTGGATCCAGACGGTGTGGAATTCCTCCCAGTTGGCTTACTATTTCTAACCCAACATCCTCTGCATCCCCTTCAATCCCAAAGTGTGTCCCTCTTAACAATTCCACTGCTTGATCAATTCCTGCAAAAGCTTGAAGAGGATGAAGGGATAAGTACTTAATCGGTAAGCTCTGATCGACTTGCAAAGCTCTGGAGCTCATAGAACCAGAGCAATGAATCCATATTTGACCCGGCCTAAATAGCTTTCTCCTCGACAATTCTTCAGCCGCAGAGCGAATCATTCCATCCTGGGTTGTAATAAACAAAACGTCTGTCTCTACAATCCACTCCTCAATGGTGCATTTCTCCCAATGAAGATATCGACAAAATCGGTCATAGGAATCTTCACTTCGTGTATGTACCCCGACCAAGCGATGACCTGCTTGCTCTAACCGAATTGCAATAGCGGTTCCCACGATTCCGGCCCCAATAATCCCGAAATTCATAATACCCCTCCATCAATACAAAAAGCACCCCCACAAACGTGAAGGTGCCCTATTCTCTGGTTTCCTTCACCGTCTCGGTCTAACATGATCCAAGCGGCTTCGTAAGGAACGGCCTGACCGTTCCAATCTTAATATAAGAATATAGTTATAGCGTAACGGCTAAGACCGTACTTAGGAAACATATAGCAAGTACATTGTGAATAGTCTTCTATTGAACCCTCAGCAGTACAACTCGTATCCGATATTGTCTGTCTTTTTCTAGGATTCGATGCGCGAGACCTCTCCTTCTCCTCGAACCTCTGATACGGTTCGCCCGGTAAGAAGGATGTAATCTGGGGCGATTTCCCGTAAGGGAGCAAGTACAAATTCTCGCTGTTCCATGCGGGGATGGGGAAGAATGAGTCGCTCATGCTTCCATTCTTTATTATCATAACTTAAGAGGTCAATGTCAATAGTACGCGGGCCCCAACGAATCTTTCGGACCCGTCCCAAGGAATTCTCGATGTCCTGGCAAACGTCTAGCAAGCTAAGGGGAGATAAACTCGTCTCAAGCTCGATCACTTGATTCCAAAAATCGGGCTGGTCTGTTAGCCCCCATGGTTTTGTCTCATAAATTCCGGATTCCTTAAGGAGCTGAATATCCGGATGCGTTGCCAACCTTCGGCAGCTCTCCTCCAGATGAAAGCCTCTGTCCCCCATATTGCTTCCCAAACTTATGTAAGCTTTCATTCTTTTCGCTCCCTGAAAATTTCGACTGAAACATCTTTGAATATCCCAGGGATAGGGGCTTGAGGCTTATGGACTTCAACACGTACGGCTTCACATGGGAACTCAGTGATCACCTGATCAGCAATTCGCTCTGCCAACTTCTCGATCAGATGATACCTTTCCTCAGTGACCACTTCTCTTATCACCTGATATACTTCTGCATAATTGATGGTATCCTCTACCTGATCGGATTCCCCGACTCGGCGCAAATCCTTAAACAAGTCTACATCAATCAAAAACCTCTGTCCAAGAGTCTCTTCCTCTGGCATCGCTCCGTGATAAGCGAAAAATTCTAACCCTCTTAAGCAGATTCGATCACGCCCCACAAAAGTTCTCTCCCCTCTTCTTTCGATAAATCGCATCTGCCACTTGTATTGCTCTCCGATTTGCCTGTACATCATGTACTCGTATAATATCGACTCCTGAGGCCACACCGATAACACTTGTCGCAATTGTTCCTTCTAGACGCTGATCAACGGGAAGATCAAGCACACTCCCGATCATCGATTTACGAGAGGTCCCGAGTAGAATGGGATGTCCCAGGCCTTTGAGTTCATCTAAACGGCTCATGATTTCTAGGTCTTGTTCTGGAGTCTTACCGAAACCTAACCCAATTCCTGGGTCTACGATAATCTGATCTCCGCTCAACCCCTGTTCCTCAGCCAGACGGATACTCTTCCTTAAGAAGGCCAGGACATCTCCCATCAGATGATGATAGTTCGTCCCTTGCTGGTTATGCATCACAATGACTGGAGCCTGATACTTTCCGACCACACGGGCCATGTCCAAATCCTTTTGGAGCCCCCAAATGTCGTTAATAATATGGACTCCCACATCAAGGGCCTTTTCGGCTACCTTTGCTTTATAGGTATCCACAGAGATTGGAATCGAAACACGTGAAACAAGTGCTTTCAAAACGGGTTCAAGCCGATTCCACTCCTCCTCTGCACTTACGACCTTGTGGTTTAGGCGAGTAGACTCTGCTCCAATATCCAGGATATCTGCTCCTTGCTCAACAAGCTGCTCTGCCTGTTTTAGCGCTGTATCCAAGTTGAAATATCTCCCGCCGTCTGAAAAAGAATCCGGTGTGATATTGAGAATTCCCATCACCAAAGTCCTTTCTCCCAAGAGAAGCTCTTTTCCACGGCACGAGAGGGTACGCGGCTTGGGAGGTTCTAATGATTCGAGTACTACTTTTAGACTTCGCCCCAGCTCCTTTAGTCCAAAAGGTTGGGCGAGAATTTTCTGAGCCAATTGTCGAAGTTGGCGCACTGTCCCGACCAAAAGTATATCTGTCGCCTCGATCTTATTGACGATGACATTCCGATGAACAGAGGCATCCCCGCCTACAGAGAGCATCTCTTGCTTAAGGATATGTGCCACTGGAAGAGGAATATTCTCGATCTTCAAAGCGCGTCCAAGGGGTTTCCCTGCCATTTGCGCAATCCCGCCTGGATCAGATCCGATCTGCTGCATTGCCTTTTTGGCCTCTTGTTCATTATCTAGCTTTATCCAGCGAATAAAATAGTCCTTCATCTTTAGCCTCCCTAGTATTCTGATTTATCCAATTCAAAGGCTCCAATATCGATATGTAGGATTCCACTAGTATGGTTTCATTTATTTCTGCTAACTAACGAATCTCAAATTAGGATTTCCTCCATGGCCTTTGTATATTTATAGCAGGACACTTTACTCTCACAGTTTCTGCAATCTCTCGCCCAATCATCTGCCTGAGCTAGCGCTTGTCCAAGCGTACTTTGTGCCTCTGAGTGCTTTAAGCGATGTTCCTTAATCCCTTGAGTGATAATCTCTACTTCCTGTTCCGAAAACCCACAATCCCGTAGAATCGGTGCAGCCAAACGTGCCCCGACTGGGGCATGATTCTCCTGAGTTTCATACTCTACCCAGCGCCCAATATCGTGCAGAATTCCTGCTGCATAGATGACCTCTTTGCTTAGGGACATCTCTTTACTTTCCAGAAGAGAAATATAGGCTATCCTCGCTACACTTATTCCATGGTCAGAACCATGTCGGCAATACATCCGCTGAGCCTCAGCAAACCTATTCTTTGCACTATATTCCTCATATAACTTATGTTGAAGGATTTGATTGACTCTAGCTATGGGGATCATTTCCTCTCCTCCTCCGTCCCATTATACCGTGTTAGTTTCCAGAGATAAAGGAAACTTACTACAATGCTATTAGCCCCAGAAAAATCCTTCTGGGGCTAAACATTTGTAACTAGAATCTTGCTCTAGTTTTTAGAACAATCCGGTAATCTTCCCTTCAGCATCAATGTCCATTCTCAACGCGGCTGGACGTTTGGGGAGACCAGGCATAGTCATAATCGCACCGGTTATCGCTACGAGGAAGCCAGCTCCTGCAGAAAGTCGTACTTCCCGAACGGTGATCTTGAAGCCCGTAGGACGTCCTAGCACATTCTGATCATCAGTTAAGGAGTACTGGGTCTTTGCCATACAAACGGGCAATTCACCATAACCTAGTTCTGTGTATTTCTTAATAGCAACTTGTGCTTCCTTCGTGAAGTTTACTCCATCTGCTCCATAGATTTCTTGAGCGATCTTTTCAATCTTTTGTTCAATAGGCAATTCTAATTCGTAAAGAACCTTAAAGTTCGACTCTTTGTTATCGACGATATTGAGTACTGCCTTAGCGAGTTCGATACCACCTTCTCCACCTTTTGTGAAGACTTCGGATAGCGCGAACTCTGCACCGAGTTCACGGCAACGTTGAGCGATAAACTCCAACTCTGCGTCGGTATCCGTCGGGAAGCGGTTAATGGCCACGATGGCAGGTACACCAAACTTACCGATGTTTTCAATATGCTTTTCTAGGTTAACAATTCCACGAGCCAAGGCTTCAAGATTCTCAGGCCCTAAGTTTTCCTTAGCAACCCCACCATTCATCTTAAGAGCCCGAACCGTAGCAACGATGACTGTCGCCGCAGGTTTCAAGTTGGCAAAGCGGCACTTTAGATCATAAAACTTTTCTGCCCCGAGGTCAGCTCCAAAACCAGCTTCCGTAATGACATAATCCGCTAGTTTCATAGCAAGTTTGGTGGCTACCACACTATTACACCCATGAGCGATATTTGCAAACGGTCCACCATGAATAAAGACAGGCGTATTTTCTAAAGTTTGGACTAAATTCGGTTTAATTGCATCTTTCATGAGTAGAGCCATTGCACCCTCGGCTTCAAGATCATGAGCAGTAATCGCCTTACCTTCGTAAGTATAAGCCACAACAATCCGCCCAAAGCGCTCTTTAAGATCCATCAAATCATTCGATAAGCAGAGAATCGCCATAATTTCCGAAGCGACGGTAATATCAAAGCCATTCTCACGAGGCACACCTTCAGTCCGTCCACCTAAACCGATAATAATTTTACGTAACGAACGGTCATTCATATCCATAACCCGACGGAACACGACTTGGCGAGGATCAATATTCAACAGATTACCCTGCTGGATATGATTATCTAAAAGGGCCGCTAGCAAATTGTGCGTCGTAGTAATCGCATGGAAATCCCCGGTGAAGTGCAGATTGATATCTTCCATGGGTACGACTTGAGCATATCCGCCCCCTGCTGCTCCCCCTTTAATTCCAAAGCACGGTCCGAGGGAGGGCTCACGTAAAGCGATCATTGCCTTCTTTCCGATCTTAGACATAGCTTGACCTAATCCAACGGTTGTTGTCGTTTTCCCTTCTCCTGCTGGGGTCGGATTGATCGCTGTCACCAGAATGAGCTTCCCGTTCGGTTGATCCTTAAGTCGATCCCAAGTACTTAAATTGATTTTGGCCTTATACTTCCCGTAGAGTTCAATCTCATCTTCTAATAAATCCAGAGATTGTGCGACATCCACAATGGGTTTCATACGGGCCTCTTGGGCAATTTCAATATCTGTTTTCAACTTTCTACACCTCTTCCAACGTTTTAAATATCTTGTTCTCTACTATTGTGTAATCGATAAATGTTATGTACTACTATAATCATTTCGCGAAATATATCAATTTCCCTTCTAGTTGCAAACAAATATTTTGAAGATTGTAATAAATTCTCCGAAGGTTCTTATTCTCTCATTGACTTCCATCAAGTGAAAAGGGGGAGCGTCTGGTTTGCCCTTGCCAAGACGATCCCCCCCTAATATTCAGATAATCTATCCAGGACCTAACGTCCTTATCTCATTCTCACAGCTAATACTGTTTGTCTGGTTTGCGATTCTACAAAAGCATCTTCGGCGAAACCCACCTTCAGCCGTTAGGCTATCTTTTGAGCGTGCGGCTTCGGGCGAAACCCTCCACCGGAGGCTTTCGTCACCGGAGGCTTTCATCACTGGAAGCTTTCATCACTGGAAGCTTTCGTCATTAAAACTTTCGCTGTGGCGGTTTTCTTATGTTGGTTTCTTAATCGGAGCGCTTCCTTTATACGATGGAATCTGCACCGTCTTCCGTACAACACTGACGGAAATTCCTGATTGTTTGAGTGTCGCTGCTTCTAACTTCGTGAAATAATCCAAGAGTTGATCCTGATTCCCAATGGCAAGGATTTCATAAGGTACCCCTTCTCCCCGGGTAATCGGCACTTGATTCACTAGCTTTGTGGAGCTTCCACTCAGAACAATTGCTGTCGATCCAACAATTCTCTGACCATTGATGCTAATTGCTTCTGCCCCCGCGAACTTCAGGGTGTTGGCGATCTTCAGTAAATCGTCTGGGGTGAGGGGAAAGACTACTTTATGCTCTTGTTGACGGTCATCGATCGTAATCAGAATTCCCGGTCCCTGGACCTCCACTGTCCCTTCCATCATCTGATACCGATCCAGCTCAGCAAGTAACTGAGGGCTGGTTCCCCCAAGTTTTCTAGCCTGGTCTAACTGCTCTGTCAACACTTTATTTTCATCCCTTAATTGTTGACTCTCGGCCTGAGCATCTGCTAACAAGTTCTTTACAGACCCCGTTCTTTGAATCTGAATCTGCTCAAGTTCAGCGACATTCTTCTGGGTTTGTATCTGTAAGGTGATAAGGAATCCCATTGCGATTGCAACAAGAGTAACCGGAATCGCAAGTGTATGCTTCTTCATTACTTTGCCCCCTTTATGGGCTCAGCATAGCGAAACTTCTGAGCTTGCCCAGCAGGAATCACAAGTGGCTCTGTTGGTGTTTCGAGTTTACGGGTGATCCCATACTGCTCTTGATATTCACCCAAGAGTTCCCAAAAGTAAAATTTCAAGGCGGATTGAAGATGATTCACATCTCCTACCGCTTCGATGACATAGGGGGGCATTTGGCGCGTCTGGTTAATCTGAATGAATGCCCCGCTGCAAAATATCTCCGTGCTACTCATGATCCTCTGTCCATTGACAGAGATTGCTTCTGCTCCGCCATTCCATAGCCAGTTAACTATATTTCGAATATATTCTTCATGAATAATGTAATATGCGGGGTCGTCCTTTCTCTCTCGGGTCCCTGAGTCATCCAGAGTAATTCGGATTCCAGGGCCGGTAACCTTAGTTAACCCAGCATTAAGTTGCGCCGAAGCAAGTTGCTCTAGGACTACGTTAGAGGCGTTCTGACCCTCCTGATATTTAGCAAGTTCCTGCCGAAGCTTTACATTGTCATTTTTGAGCAGTAGATTTTCTTGCCCTGTTTGAATTAAGGCAGGAAGAGAAGTATCAGCTCTTGCACTGGTACTCCCTTGAACACCACCCACCTTGAGCAACGTCATAAACATGATACCGAGTGCAACAGCAGCGCTCGCAACGAGGAGCTTACTACCTTTCGGCCATGACATAATTCCATACACCTCTTATTCGTGGTTAAAAGTCTTGACTTGCTCTTTGGGAAAGAGGACACCGCAAGACGGTGTCCTCTTTAAGATTCCTATGAAACGATTATTCGCTGAGCCACTCTTCGCCTGCTTTACGATATTCGCATATTTCTTCAGGTTTGAAGTAAAGTGCAATCTCACGTTCTGCACTCGCCACGGAATCGGAACCATGAATCACGTTTCGGCTGATATCCATTCCGAAGGCGCCGCGGATCGTCCCAGGATTGGCGCTGGCTGGATTTGTCGAGCCCATAAGTTCACGGGCAATCGCCACCACATTTTTCCCTTCCCAAACCATTGCCACCACTGGAGAAGACTTAATATAACTGACCGTTGGTTCGAAGAAGCTCTTTCCTTTATGCTCAGCATAGTGTTGCTCTGCTAAAGCTTGGTCGACGTTCATAAGTTTCATCCCAACGAGTTTACAGCCCTTAACTTCAAATCGTGCGATGACTTGCCCAACTAGCCCGCGCTGTACAGCATCGGGTTTGAGCATGATGAAGGTTTTTTCCACCCCTACGTCCTCCCTAATCGATCTTATTATTTTCGTTTTCCCAGGTTGTCCCGCTCAATCCCTCAGTCTTTACCGTATTTTGGAGCTCATCTGTAGTACTCTCTGGAGTAGATACTACAGCATCAGAGCTTTCCACCGATATATTCGGAGTCTCAACGGCCTCTTTGGCTTCTTGATTCACAGAGATCTCTGAGACTTGCGCGGCTTCCTTAGGTTGGTCGAACTTGGACATAAGATCTGCAAACTCTTTCGCTTCTAGGGTCTCTTTTACCATTAAAGCTTGGGCAATAGCTTCAAGCTTATGCATATTTTCTTGGAGAAGAGTCTGTGCTTTATGATAACACTCATCGATGATTCGGCGTGCTTCTTTATCAATTGCATAAGCTACTGCTTCGCTGTAATTACGATCTCGGGCAATATCCCGTCCGAGGAAGACTTGACCTTCCTTCTGTCCAAAAGTTAGTGGCCCAAGTTCATCAGACATCCCAAGTTCTGTAATCATCTTACGTACGAGTCCTGTAGCACGTTCAAGATCATTTGATGCCCCGGTGCTAATTTCATGAAGGACAAGGGCTTCGGCAACCCGCCCACCTAAGAGCATCGTGACTTGATCGAGCAACTGAGATTTTGTCATATAGTTTCGATCTTCCTTAGGAAGAAGAAGAGTATATCCTCCCGCTCGTCCTCGTGGAATAATGGAAACTTTGTGCAAGGGATCTGTATGAGTCAGTAGCTCACCCACCAAGGCATGACCTGCCTCATGATAGGATACAAGCTTTTTCTCATATTCACTGATAACTCGACTCTTTTTCTCTGGTCCAGCAATAACCCGCTCAACCGAATCTTCTAAAGCATTCATGCGGATTTCCTTCTCGTTTCGTCGTGCGGAAAGCAAGGCTGCTTCATTCACCAAATTCGCGAGATCCGCTCCCGTAAATCCAGGTGTCCGTCGTGCTAGAACGCTCAGTTCCACTTCATTACTTATAGGCTTTCCTTTAACATGAACCTTCAGAATCTCTTCGCGCCCTCTGACATCAGGTACATCTACAACGACCTGTCGATCAAAGCGTCCTGGTCTTAAAAGCGCAGGATCGAGAATGTCGGGACGGTTAGTCGCTGCAATGATGATGATTCCTTCATTCCCGTTAAAGCCATCCATCTCGACAAGGAGCTGATTGAGGGTTTGTTCCCGCTCATCATGGCCGCCACCAACTCCGGCACCTCTCTGACGTCCGACAGCATCAATCTCATCGATAAACACAATACAGGGTGCGCTCTTTTTTGCTTGTTCGAATAAATCCCGAACCCTAGAAGCACCTACCCCTACAAACATCTCTACAAAATCAGATCCGCTAATACTAAAGAATGGAACACCAGCCTCACCCGCCACAGCACGTGCTAGGAGAGTTTTACCTGTCCCAGGAGGGCCAAAAAGCAGAACCCCTTTCGGAATTTTCGCTCCAAGTTCATTAAACTTTTTGGGGAACTTCAAGAATTCCACAACTTCTTGTAGTTCTTCCTTGACCTCATCTGCCCCAGCAACATCTTCAAACGTCACCTTTTTCTTCTCGTCACCCACAAGGCGTGCGCGGCTTTTTCCAAATTGCATGACCCGGTTACCACCACCTTGGGTCTGTTGCATCATGAAAAAGAACAAGCCGACAATGAGTAGAATGGGTAACATCGTCGAAATCAGGCCAGCCCACCATGGAGACTGAGCCGGTCGATTGGTCCGGTAAGATACATTATGCTTGACCATTTCTTGTACGAGTCCGTTGTCACCGGAAGGTCCAATCACATTATGCTTTTTACCATCTTTCGTTGTGACGTCATAACTATTCACATTCTGGTCGGTTGTTGTTACTACCTCTTGAACCCTATCCTCAACCACCGCTTTATAGAACGTGGTATAATCCATGTCCAAGGCCTGGCTTACGGGCGGGTTGGCCCATTTGATGAGCATGATTGCAAGTAGGATAATTAGCAAATAAATCGCAGCGTTTTTGAAAAACTTCAAAACTCTGGTCCTCCCCTCTACTGGAAAAACCGCCTCGGGTTACGAGGCAATATTACATATTGTACCACGGTTAAGACCCTTTTACAACGAATCTTCCGTCTTCTTCTGACCTCTTATTCTCGCTCATCTTAAAAGTGCTATAAAGCCCGTATCAGCAGTCCTGTGACTTTTTCTTCTGAGCATGCTCGATAACGGTCCCCCACTCTCACACCCGGAATCCAAAGAATATCTTCTCCGTAAGCAAGTAGAGGAACCCCCTGCCTAGCTTCTTTGCCAACTTTGCCTTCTTGGAATATTTTCTTTAATTTCTTATGTCCTACCCCACACAACCACATACTATCCTTTGGTTGACGCTCTCTCCATCTTAGGGAATCCTTATTCTGCTCAAGTTTCTTTCGGTCAAGATAGACCTTTTCAATTTCAACGCTCCCAGGGGACGATCCGTAAGAGTCGAACGTACCTTCTGATTGGTCCTCAAAGAGTCCGATTTTCCATTCTTGGCCCTTTGTATCCTTCCAGTGAATCCATTCCCCGAAATTCATCCCTTGGGGTAAAGGTGAGCAGACATGCTCAGTCTTATTCTCCTCATCGTCCTTTGGTCTTTTGAACCAGATGCCATGGTAATCAATAGAAACCCTCAGACCCGGTAAATCCTGACTCCAGCCAACCTGACCCTCTGAATCCATAATCTGCCCAACATAGGAATACCCTATTCCTCGTGGATCTCCGGAAATTTGGCTCACTGCCTTCCGAATGAGTCGAGACTGAATCGCCTTCGGTGCTTTAAAAACTTCATGTCTTAGGCCAATCTCACTAGAAGAGCCTTCTAAGGCATATCTTCCCCAAACTTTCTCGGCATCCTCAGTTAAGTATTCCTCATCCCAACGCAAAAGCTCTGCCATCCGACCGAGGGCTTCCTTGACTCGAGGATTGTATTCTCGTTCCAACTCAGGGAGAAGCTGCAATCGAATCTTATTTCTCGTATAGATAAGGTCTGCATTGGAACTATCGAAGGCAGATGGCAGCTGCTCCTTCTGGCAATACTCAAGGATTTCCTCTTTACCTATCGATAGAAAAGGATGAATGACCTTCCCCTTGCGAGGATATATTCCACCTAATCCAGCTGTTCCACTCCCCCGTATCAGTCGATATAATACTGTTTCAGCCTGATCTCCCAAATGATGAGCCGTTGCAAGGAGAGTACATTCTTCCTTGACCATATCTTCTTTCCAGCGGGTATATCTCCACTCCCTGGCTGCGGTTTCAAAGGATTGCCCGGATGACTTGGCATAAGCTTTAGCATCAAAACGATGAACAAGGCAAGAGATCCCCCAATCCCTCGCCAATGTCTTAACCATCTTCTCTTCTTCATCCGATTCCTTGCGAACGCCATGGTGTACATGCGTCATTACCAAGGAAAGTCCCCTATCCTTCGCCTCATTGGTATAGCGCCACAGAATATGACCCAGTGCTACCGAATCAGGACCTCCAGAAACAGCCACTAGAATTCGAGAATGTGGTGGAATAAGTTGCGGCAAAATCTGCTGCTTCAGCTTCTCGTACAAGCCTGCAATGACCTCCTATCATTCCAGAACGTTCTTCTTAACAACTAAAACAACTCCATCATCAAACATTTCATTTGAACTCATGCTTTTGGCCTCACGGACGATTCCATCCGCGACTTCTTGAGAAGTATTAGGTTGTTGCTTTTCTAAGAAAGTTCTTAGCCAATCTGTCCCATCTTTTAGTATATCCTGAATCCCATCTGTGACAAGCACCAAGTATTCATCCGCAAGCAATTCCTCTTCAATGATCGAAATTTCGATATGGTTTAATATCCCCACAGGAAGACTAGAGGATTCGAATACACGAACTTCATCCTGTCCCTTGATATAGGAGGGGCACGCACCGACCTTAATGAGCTTCATCTCATCGGATTCTAAATTCATAATTCCCATATCTAAGGTTACAAAACTTTCCTCGGGAGATCGTAGGACTAAGATAGAATTTAGGGCCTGGATTGCACCTTCCGGTTCAAAGCCAGTATTCAGTAATTGCTCCAGAAGATTTAAGGCTGTAGAGCTAAGCTTTGCCGCTCCTTCACCAACCCCCATTCCATCGCTGACGATGAAAGCATGATGGGTCGGTGAGAAAGCCAAGGAAGCATAATTATCTCCGCTCATTGGATTGCCACTTTTTGTGAAGGATGCTACTCCGACATCGAGAAACTGTCTTCTACGTCGGGCTAAGCTTGAAGGTTTTACTTGTTCGAAATTGTGCCGCGCATTGAGCTCTTTGGCAAGGTGCCCTATAACTTGAGATACACTTTGGAATTGTCGTGATAGGGCTTCTTGGTTTGCGGTAAGCCTCGATTTCCAGGATTCCAAGCTCTTTTCATGCTCCATAATAAATTGTACCCCAAGAAGCATCTCTTTAAGCTTCCCACAGTGACGTTTCCAGTCCACCGGAAGATCCTGAGGCTTTACTTCTCCCTCTCGTTCGACAAACTCAAAGAGATTAAACAAATAGTGATAGGTTTTATAAAATTCTCGAGTCCAACACGTATCAATCGTAGGACAGGTTTTACATACTCGTTCGACGAGAACATTCATTAACTCAGGGATTTCCGGTTTAGATTTTGAGACCTCGGCTTCAGCAGCCTGCGCACTGTAGGAGATCTGATCAAAGATTTCTGCAACCGTCTTAACCTTTGTCACCGTCGATTCTACTTCAGGCATCGGCTTATTCTTCAAGAAATCGGTCTTGCGTGTCGTACCCGGGAAAACGAGAAACAATAGCAGGCCAACTCCTGACGAGAGAAGCTGAGAATATACAGCATCAGGTTGTAAATACACTGTGAACATCAGCGTGATCCCTGTGAAGGCTAATCCTATCCCTAGTTTTCCTAGTTTTTGGAAAACTCCCGTTCCAAAGCCGGCAAGGCCATATATTCCTGCGGCTATGAGGTTCTCTACACTAACTTCAAGCTGAGGGAGAAACCCTAGCATAGCCCCTACCCCAGCAGCCGCCCCTGCTCCAAAACGCTCAGCAACAAATAGAATAAAGAAACTTAAGACGACGACGGAGAAGTTAATGTGTCCGATTACAACCCCTTGTAAGCCACTCAACACTCCGATCAAAATGACTAACCAAGCAATTCCCTGCTCTCGGGTGAAGTTTCCTCTCCATATCGCTTCTTGGTGACGGAGAGCATACCAAAAGATAATTCCGAAGCCGCCATTCAATATACTTAGAAGAACGGCTTTCATCCCCATCATCATATCGGGTTTAGCAAAACTCAAAGCGATGAAGGAGACAACCCCCGTAATGAAAGCGGTCAATATCCCTAGATATACCCCTTCCCGCTTTCTTCCGCGAAGATACGGAATGGAAAGACTCAGAATCAGTAAGGTAAGTAGCGTCTGAAGTGCAGTAGGAAGATCCTTCAAAATGATTGAAGATAAGCCCACCGCAACCCCCAATAGACCCATGATGGTCCCTTTTCGCCCATTCAGCATTAAGGCCGCTCCAAATCCTATACCAAAAGGGTACAACCCTAAGATACTCCCACGAGCAATCAGCCCTCCAAGGACAAAGGGCCAAAGATGCCCCTCTAAGGTAATCCGCTCTCTTCGCAGACCATGCTTTGGTTTCAACGTTGCCCATTCAGCCATAATGTCACCTCTTACCATTTAATGTAAACATTATAACTTAAGACTTTAGCAAAGCTTGTCTACCCGAGTCAGATATTCCTAACATCTTTCGACCCTATTCCACCTTCTCATTCTAATCCTCATTTTTTCTTGTCAATACCCAAAAATCCTACTTCATTTATCTCCCAAAAGAAAAAACCGCCTTTCGGCGGTAATCAATCTCTATGACTATGAACAGCTATTTCTAATACCGACTCGAGCCACGCCCTCCACGTTTGGATTCAGTAGCACGACGGAATTCCAGTTGCCGCTCATCACTATCTTTGATAAACTTAGCCAGTTTGTCCTCGAAGGAGACAGTTGGCACTCGGCGTTCCCTTTCTCTTCTAACAGTTGGGTTAGCCTGCTTAATCGATAGCCCAATTTTACCTTTTTCATCAACGTGAATCACTTTGACTTTTACTCGATCTTGCTCTTTTAAATAATCCCTGACATCCTTCACATACGCATCCGCAACTTCCGAGATATGCACAAGCCCAGTGATCTTATCAGGCAGCTCTACAAAAGCTCCAAAATTGGTGATTCCCGTCACCACACCCTCAACAATGCTGCCAACCGCAATGGCCATACGAAGCAAACTCCTCCTTGTGATGATATAACATATTACTTTTATTATATCCGCCTGCTTAGAGGACTGTCAAGATGACAGACCTCTACATGCCTTACAAATTTTTACTGCTTTTTGGGGGCAATACGAATTTCTCCTTTGCGAACTAACCCTAATTGTTCACGAGCCAGTTGCTCGATATAACTTGGGGTGTTCAATTGAACGATTTTATCTTCTAAATCCTTCTTTTCGTTGAGCAAGTTTGACTTTTCCTCATTCAGGCTAGCGATGTCTTGTGTGACCTCGCTATGGAGCTGATAGAGTTGCCAACCCGAGCTAACGAATAGGGTAGTAAAGAACATTAGTAAAATCGGCCGGAGGAGTCGAAAGCGACGCCGTCCAGCTTTGGGCTGGGGCTCTTTAACTGTCCGGATCCTCTTCGTCAAATTCGTTCCCTCCTAGGCCAAATTCAGCCTCCGGTATAATGCACACAATCTCATACCCTTTTCCCTTGGCACGATTAAGCAGGGTTGCCACTGAACTGGGGCTGAGATGCAACTTCTTCGCGATCTGCTCTTGGGACTTTCCGCTTTCCTTCAAGACGACCGCCTGGCGTTCTCTAAAGCTTAACTTCTCTAGACCCCGAATCTCTAAATGCACAGCATACACCCTAGCTTAACCAAATTATCGTAAGTCTCCTTTTATCCACAGTCCTAAAAGTTATGCACAATCTGTTGATAAGCTGTGGACAAACTATGGACAAAATGAGTACAACCAACCTACAAACTGTGGACATCTTCATTATACAGAGAGAATCCTATAGAATCAATCCTTTCTAGGAAAATTTACCCATTAGTCCTAGGCGGAAAGAGACGATCCCAAAGGCTGAGTATTTTTTTTCGCACTCTCCAAACAGGTTCTGCTAAAAGAGTCTCCACTATGCGAAAAACTAATAGACTAAACCAACGTAAAAAAGCATAAGGAGGACGCATTAAGAGAATTACACCTTTGACCGGAATTTTCAGCCCCTCCAGAATCAACCACACTAAATTCTCGATCAACAAGTATAACTTGAAAAAAAGCCAGAGGGTTGCCCTGCTTAAAACTCGCATGTACAGGAAGAGGCCCAAGACACTCCCCCAAAGGATATAGAAGCGTAGATCTAACGCATTGGCTCGTAAAAAGAATCGAAAGAGAAGGGCTAAAGCGGCGACAGAAAAAAGAAGATCTCCAATAAAGGTTGCAAATTTCCCCCATCCCATCCATTTCCGAAGAGAACGGTAAAAATCGAAAATAAAGCCGATAGCAACGCCGGCTAATAGTACCCATATTAAAGCTTGAAATTCAGAAATATCCTCTCCCTCCCTTCAGCTCCAGAAGTCTAGCGGAAAATTTTCCCCCATAGATTTTGTCGTGAACCAGAATGCCGTGGGTAGATTAATGCATCGACATGCCCCTCGACTTCAACCTGCCCCTCCTTGAGATCGAGATGCTTGATCGCTAACTTCTCCCCCTTGATAGTTAAAACTCCTTGGATCGTCTCAAGCAAAATCTCCTTAGGGTCGAACGACTGAACCTTCGATACACCGGATAGAGAAAGAAATTCCCGGTTATCCATGGTTAGCCGGTGCATTTTTTCCTTATTTTTTTCCATGCTATCCAGCCCCCCTATCTTCCATTTCTTCTTAAACCATATTCTCGGAGGGGGAAATTTAGACTTTACCGCTAGAAGGGCAAAGAAAAAAGAGCCATTAAGGCTCTTCATATCACCGGAGCTCTATAGCTCCTCCTCAGGCATACTCTTCTTCTCATCTCGCAAAACCTCATAAAGCAAATGGGCCTCATTCGCCTTGACACTATTTGGTGTAGAAACAACTCGAACCTCTAAGAGGTGCCTAGCCATCTCCAGGGTTACGATATCCCCAGGGTTCACATCAGCTGAAGGCTTCGCGATCCGACCATTGAGTCGAATCTTTTCCCCTTCGCAAATATCCTTAGCGACCGTTCGCCGCTTAATTAACCGTGAGACTTTTAAATACTTATCAATGCGCATAGCAAATCCCAACCTTTAGATTATAGAGTCCTCATAAGCCGAAAAAAGAGAAATCAGGCTCTAAAGAACCTGATTTCCGAGTCATCTTTTTTGTTCCTTTATTTTTGAACAGCGTCCTTTAACGCTTTACCTGCTTTAAAGCCTGGAACCTTAGAAGCCGGAATAACGATGGTTTCTTTGGTTTGAGGATTTCTGCCGGTACGCTCAGCACGGTCTTTCACTTCGAAGGTACCAAACCCTACAAGTTGAACCTTCTCACTTTTTGCCAATGCCTCTTCGATCGAAGCAAACACTGCATTGACTGCTTTCTCAGCATCTTTCTTGGATACATCCGCTTTTTCTGCGACAGCGGCTACTAAATCAGCCTTGTTCAAAACGATTCCCTCCCAAATATGTATTGAGTATTCCGCGTTATATTTCGCGATAAATGACCAAACTCCTGCTTTTATTTATAGATTGTCGCTAATCTCTTCACTTTTTTCTATAATTTTAGCCATTTCCCAATAATGATCCATCTGTTCGAGTGATAAATTCTCAAGTTCTTTTCCATCGAGCAGGGCAAGTTCCGACATTTTCATAAACCTAGTCTGAAACTTTCGAACTGTCCTCCGTAGAGACTCTTCAGGATCTAACTTTAAGAACCGTGATAGATTGACTAAGGCAAAAAGAGTGTCCCCGAATTCTTCCTGAATCCCCTTCTTCTCTGCAATGGCCTCTTCTAATTCTTTCAATTCTTCATAGACCTTTGCAAAGGGACCTTGGAGATCAGGCCAATCAAAGCCAACTTTGCCCACTTTTTTTTGAGTCTTCGCCGCCAACATTAAAGCAGGCAGTCCACGCGGGAATTCAAATAAGCTATTTTTCCGTTCTTGATCGCTTTTTTCTTCTTTTTTAATTTGATCCCAGTTCCTAACCACCTCGGCGGAGTTATTCACCTGAACATCCCCGAACACATGAGGATGCCGACGAATCAACTTATGTATAATCTCTCTCAACACATCATGGAACTCGAAGTCTCCTGACTCCTGTGCAACCTGAGCATGGAATACTACTTGTAATAATAAGTCTCCCAACTCTTCTGCTAAATTATACATATCCTTCGCTTCAATGGCTTCTAAAACTTCATAACTTTCCTCAATCAAACACGGTTTAAGGGAATCATGGGTCTGCTCTTGATCCCAGGGGCATCCCTCAGGGCTCCGAAGCTTACTCATAATACCCGTTAGTTTCGTTATTGAAATCGCTTCAGAATGAGGGGGAACTATTACGGTAGTCAAGTGGTCGAATTCCTGATGGTCAAGCTCATAGAGCAAACTCTTGAAAACGTTCTGCTGGGTGGTGCCTAGTGCCTGAACGACATATACCAGAGCATCATCAGGATAGACCTCCATTAAGTCCAATTTAACTTCTGAGGCAATAAAAGAATTATAGACCTGTGGAATAACGAGCCACTCCTGGCCAGTAATCCCGCTTCCCTTCAGTGCATCATAATTCCGGAGTAAAAACCCTTCCACAGGGTCAAAAGGAATTGCAGAAAAGAGTGGATCCAAGAAGCTTAAGGCCGGACGAATCTTAACCTCAAATCGTGAAGAAAGCTTGTCCACAATGAGCTGAACACTTTTCTCCGCAACCGACGGATGTCCTGGAACAGCATATACAACCTCTGGAAATTCCTCTAATTCTCGTCCTAAACGGGTAACAATCCCCTCATATACAGCTTCAAACGAACCCTCTTGCTCATAGAGCGCATCGAAGGATTCAGCTTGAATTCCCTCTTCAAGCAAATCCTGAGCACAGGGGTGATTGATCGTCCGAAAAAAGATTCGATGAGCCTTCTTGAGCAGCTGATAGTCTCCTAGCGTCATAGACCCAAGACCTGCTGGTCCCAAACCCAAAACGTATAAAGTACTTTTCATCGGCATCCCTCCTGGGGGCTATTGTATCATAAAGCAATTATAAACAAAACTTTGCCTTCCTCCCGAAAACACTGTTTTCGCACTTGTTAAGATGCTGTCTTCGCACTTGGTTGGTCTTCATACACCGGCAAAAGCCCTCGATAAGTCACAGTGCGACTTATCGCGCTTTAGCTTTTGTGTTATGCACCTTGAATAAAATACTTACTGATATGCGAAAAAAAATTAAAGCGGCAGCACCGCTTTAATTTTAGCCTAGGGGTTATCCCCATGGATTTACTGTTCCATTTGTTTTGCTAGAAATCCCGCAGCCGTCTCTACCAATTTCAATTCCAAATCACCCATTTTGATATTCGGGTCTTTGGACATTAGGATAACCGCTCCAATGGGATCTCCTTCAGCAATAATCGGAGCAACCACTTGATTCGTCAATTTCCCTTGCTCATCATCCTCATCCATCTTCGCTCCGGTGTCTCCGGCTTTGAGCTGGATTGTTTTGCGATCGGACATAGACTGTTCGATACTCGCCCAAATCGCCTTATTTAAATATTCCTTTTTCGAAGCCCCTGAAACGGCTATGATAACGTCTCGATCCGCTATACAAGCAATATGACCTGTTGCCTCATAGAGGGAATCGGCATACTCTTTGGCAAATTCGCCGAGTTCGCCAATGGGGGAGTACTTTTTCAGTATCACTTCCCCTTCCCGATCGACGAAAATCTCCAAGGGATCTCCCTCACGTATACGAAGTGTCCGACGAATTTCCTTGGGGATAACAACACGACCGAGATCATCAATTCTTCTTACGATGCCTGTTGCTTTCATGGACGCTCTTCCCTCCTTAAAGTCGTTTACGAGCCACTTGGCTTTTAACGGCCGTTACAGACACGGCAAGACCACAATCTAAGGGTTATCCTGACAATTGGACATCCTGCCTGTGGAAAATTTTGCGTTGTCTTTAACTTCATTGATAGTATATATCTGGTGAATCTCTATTATTCATTTTTTTCCAAAGATATGAGTTAAATATAAAATAAAGGAGACTTACCTGTCGGCAAATCCCCTCAGAAAGCACCTTATTTAGTTGCTGGTTTATACTCTTTAGCATACTCGATATTTGCTTCGGCTTTAGTCCGTAAGTCTGTATAATAGGCTTCAAACTTTTGTGCCTTGGCATCAGCTAAGGCATCCTGTGCTACTTGCTCTTTCACCTTAGTAAAGTCAGCTTGGGTTCCTTGTTTATGATCTTCGACCAAAATGACATGGTAACCGAACTCTGTCTTGACAGGCGTGGTGGAATATGTTCCCACTTTTTGTGCAAAGGCTGCCTTCTCAAATTCTGGGACCATCTTACCCTTTGTAAAATACCCTAAATCTCCACCTGAATCTTTGGCTCCTGATTCAGTGGATTTATCCTTAGCCAGTTGCTCGAAGTTAGCTCCCTTTTGTAACTGTGCGATAATATCTGTTGCTTCTGGTTCTGTCGCGACAAGGATATGGCGCGCTTTTACCTGTTCGGGTTGTCCCCCGTACTGCTCCTGATGGCTATCAAAGAAGGTTTTTACTTGCTCATCAGATACAGTTACTCCTTCAGCTACTTTAGCCGATAAAGCAAAGTAATTTCTTACTTCTTCCTGGGTCATGGCCTGTTGTTTAAGCCATTCTTGGTATTGTGTCTCATCCCCAACCATCTTCTTGATTTGATCTTCTTGTTCCTTAATCTTAGGATCATCTAAATTGAGGTTAAGATTCTTAACTTCTTGAATGACTAATTTAGAAGCGATCATGCCTTCGAGGACCTCGCTTTTAACCTGAGCTAGAGCCTGTTTCCCTTGATCCGTATCAAAGCTCATCCCCATGCCCTCGTAGGTCTTCTGAACATCTGAGAAACGGCTATTAAAATCGGCCTCTGTGATAGCTTGCCCATTCACTTTGGCAACCCATTTTTCCCCACCCAAGGAGGAGCATCCTGTTAATCCTAAAGTTAGTACTAAGATTCCGGCAATCAATCCATTCCGGAAAATCTTCATCTTGTCACACCCTTTCATATCCATCAAATGCCATTATATCAGGGTGTTGTCCCCGAATCAATACCATTAAATACCATTAATACGCGATGAATGGCCTCTAAAATTTCCTCCTGAACGACGGATCGGAGCCGAACCTTTATCTCCAAGTTTCCAGTTCCTGTGGTTCCAAAAGACACAGGGAACGGAGATGCTGAAGCAACACTCATAAGCTTTTCGCCTGTTAAGCCGGGATCCGTTGCAAAGCGCAATACTACCTGTTGTTTCGCTTGTTGAATCTGTTCAATCTTGAGTACAGCTGAGAGCCATTTTATTCGAATAATCTTAAGTAAGTTTTCAACCTCTCGCGGAGGAGTTCCGAATCGGTCTATGAGCTCATCGAGCATTTCACTCAATTCCTCTTCATTCTCGATCATGATCATACGTTGATAGAGAGAGGCCTTCAACTGACGTTCTCCAATATATTGATCGGGCAGAAAGGCATCAACTTGAACCTCGATACTTGTCTCGATTTTCTCCTCGACCTTCTCCCCTTTCAGTTCCTGTACTGCTTCTTTAAGCATCTGGCTGTAGAGCTCGAACCCTAAGGCTGCTAAATGCCCATGCTGTTGTGCTCCAATCAAATTTCCTGCCCCCCGGATCTCCAAATCCCTCATCGCGATCTTGAGACCCGAACCAAACTCCGTGAATTCTCGTATCGCGGCTAAGCGCTTTTCTGCGACCTCGGTAAGAACCTTTTGCGGTTTATAAAGAAAGTAGGCATAGGCTTTTCGATTCGAACGTCCAACACGACCGCGCAATTGATAAAGCTGCCCAAGCCCTAACCGATCCGATTCATCGATAATCAACGTATTCACATTGGGCATATCCAAGCCGGTCTCGATGATCGTCGTACAAACGAGGACATCACTTTCGTGCTCCAGGAAAGCAAGCATCTCTTTTTCCAATTCTCTCTCACCCATTTGTCCATGCGCGATTCCATACCGAGCCTCTGGGACAAGCTGACTTAAGAAATGCACGACCTGATCCATATCCTCGACTCGGTTATGGACGAAAAACACCTGGCCTCCCCGTTGGATTTCCCGTCGAATAGCCTCCCGAGCGACATCAGGACGAAACTCTGCAACATACGTTTGGACAGGAAAGCGATCCTCCGGTGGAGTCTCAATGATACTCATATCCCGAACTCCAACTAAGGACATGTGTAAAGTCCGAGGAATCGGTGTTGCCGATAGAGTCAAGACATCGACATTTGCCTTAAGGGTTTTAAGCTTCTCTTTATGGGCAACCCCAAAGCGCTGTTCCTCATCGATGATTAGAAGTCCTAGCTCCTTAAACCTCACCGCTTCCGAAACGAGTTTATGCGTACCGACCACGACATCGACTGTACCCTCCTTCAGTCCTTGGAGGATCGCCTTCTGCTCTTTAGCTGATCGAAAACGACTCAGCATCTCAATGGTTATCGGGTATCCCATGAAGCGCTCCCGAAATGTATTAAAATGCTGTTGGGCAAGAATTGTCGTCGGAACCAAAACGGCAACTTGCTTACTATCCATAACCGCCTTAAAGCCCGCTCGAAGCGCTACCTCTGTCTTTCCATACCCCACATCCCCGCACAATAGCCGGTCCATCGGACGAGCTCGCATCATATCTTGCTTCACTTCGATGATGCTCTGCAGCTGATCGGGTGTTTCCTGATAGGGAAATTTCTCCTCAAACTCCTGCTGCCAGACATTATCAGGAGAGAACGCATACCCTTTCATCGCCTCTCGCTGAGCATAGAGTTTTACGAGATCGATCGCCATTTCCTTGATTGCACTTTTTGCCTTGGTCTTAACCTTTTTCCACTCTGAGCCTCCGAGCTTATACAACTTTGGAAGAGTTTCTGCATCACTTCCCAAGTATTTCTGCAAAAGATTTAATTGATCGAGAGGCACATAAAGCTTATCCTGCCCAGCGTATTTTACCGAAAAGTAATCCTTCTCATTACCACTTACGGAAATCCGTTCAATTCCCAGGAACTGACCTATACCATGATGGACATGGACGACAAAATCACCTGGCTTAAGATCAGCGAACTGTAACCGCTTAACCTTCTTCTCTGGGGGCTTCTGGCGTTTAACGGGAGCCTTTCGTTCGCGTTTATAAATCTCAGCTTCACTTAGGATGACTAGTTTACTGACAGGGAGCTCAAACCCTTGATCTATGGAGTGGGCATAGATGAAAACTCCACCCTCCTGAACGGGGTCCCCTAACTTCCGTCTTCTCGCAACCGCTCCCCGATCCCTTAACCCCTGAATCATCCGTTCAGCGTGCTCCTCATCCCCTACAAAAAGAGAGACAACATGGCCAGAGTTTTGCCAGTGCTCAATCTCCTCCACAAGAATTCCTGTTTTACCCATGAATCCCGTCAGAGGTCGAGCGGTTAAGTTGAAGATTTGTTTGGGAGATACCCCAGGAATTTGGCGCGGTAAAGTCGAGAGAAGAATAAATGGCCGAGGATTTCCATAGTTTATTACTTCTTCATAGGTAATAAACTGAGCTTCAGGGCTAACAAACTCCTGTCCTTTCTCCAAGGAGTATGTATACTCCTCCAAACGCTCCTTTTGCTGAAAGTCAAGTTGTTCCTTCAAGCGTAACGGTTCATCCAAAATAACGTGGCAATCCTTCGCAAGTAACGAGAAGAAAGGATTCAGAGGCTCAGGAAGGAGGCTTAAGTAGGGATAGATGTTCTCATCCAATATCCCCATGCTTAGCCGCTCTTCGAGGCGTAGAGACTTACTCATGACATTTTCTGCAGCTTCCGAGCGTCCACTTCGGTTCAACCGTCCTGCTACTTTCCTAGCTTGTGCACGAACCTCCCAACGCAGCTTCTCCAATTCCTCCGGTCGAACCACATATTCGAGGACGGGTGAGATTCTTACACTTTGCAAAGAACCCGTCGACTTCTGCGACTCTAAATCAAAGATCCGAATGGAATCCACTTCATCATCAAAAAACTCGATTCGAAGAGGCTCCCCATCTAATGGGGATATATCCAAAATTCCTCCACGAATCGCAAATTGCCCTTTCCCTTCGACCACATCGAGACGCTCATAGCCTGCTGTCACGAGGTTCTTCGAGAGATCTGCTAGCCCATAGGACTCCCCTTGCTTCAACTCTAAGGTATACTCCTGCCAGCGCGAAGAGGAAAACATTCGACGTTCTACCGCAAGTATTGGCGCAACAACTGTACAACGATTATCCTCGGCAAGACGGCTGAGTACACGTATTCTCTCTGCCGTCGTTTCACGGCTTTTCCCTAAAACTTCATAGGGCATCCACTCAGTAGCCGGGAAATATAGAATCGTCTCCTCGGGGAGCCACGAGCGCAGATCATTCACCCACTTTTGCGCAAGCTCGTCTGAATAGGTGAGAATAAGACCAGGTCTCCCCTTCTTCAAAAGCTGAGCGACAAAAGCTGGTTTTTGACTTCCAGCTAAATTGTAAATCATTTGCGGCCATTCCTTCTTAGAAATCGCCTTTTCGACCGCCTCGACATCGAAGCCCAGCCGTAAATAATGGCTTAGCGTGTTCAAAAAATTCATCCTTTCAGGCAGCACGAAAACATGAACGTCCGCAAAGGACCCCCACTTGATGCTTAATCCTTATCTTTATGCATAAAATGACTGGATTATCTTTGGTTTGTGACTGAGATTACGAACGAAGGCGTTACATTATAAGGATGTACGCTTAGTGAAGCCTGCTATAATGTGCCACTTCCAGATCGCTCATACAGTCCGGGCAAAGGGCATACGCCACATTCCCAACGACATTTATTATAGAATCAGGGCGTTCCTCGGTCAAGTCATCCAATTCAAGCTCACCCAGTATTTGATCGCACGCCTGGCAGACTTTCATTACTAGCATGATAAACACCTCCAAGACTAGGTTTGCCTAGGAAGTGGAGGGTTATTCACGCACCTACCGATTAAACTCATTCATCGCTTTATTGCCATCCCCTTTGGCCCAAAGAGTCACAGCCTTAATCCCCCGATCAAGGACTTCATCTAACGTAGGTAGCTCCTCCTTAGCAAACGACGACAGTACATATCGTGCAGAATCCCAGCCAGCCGGAGGCCTGCCTATTCCGATCTTCAGCCTCCAGAAGTCCTCTGTCCCCAATTCAGCGAGCATGGACTTTATCCCATTATGCCCCCCGGCACTTCCTGACGTTCTCATGCGAAGACGTCCTAAGGGCAGATCCATATCATCATAGACTACGAGGATATCCTCGGGGTGAAGCTTATAAAATTGTGCCAACTCTCGAACGGAGCGACCACTTAAATTCATGAAGGTCTGAGGTTTAAGGAGATAAATTTTTTCTCCTAAAATCTGAGTTTCCGCCACCAACCCTTGGAACTTCGGCCGGAAATCTAACTTCAGATCCTCCGCTAGACTATCCAGAAGTAAAAAGCCCACATTGTGACGAGTCTCAGCATATTGCCCCCCCGGATTTCCTAGACCTGCTATAAGCTTCATCAAAACTCCAACTCCTCTAAGCATATTGAAGACATCCCGTGAATACATTGATGTTAGCATGTTTCCCAAATTTTTGTGTTCATTGAAAATAAGGGGGTATAACGATTGAAACCGAGTAAAAAGTTTTTATCCTTGCCGATCGTCTCCCTAAGCGAAGGACAGCATATCGGTTATGTAAAAAGCCTGGTCATTGACTCACAATCCAAGTCTCTCGCCGCTTTGGTGATTGACCCAAAGGGGTTCTTCAAGGATCAGCGCATTATTCCCTATGCTAAAGTTGTGAGCGTCGGGGATGATGCCATTACGATCAACAAAGGAGCCTATGTCGAAAAATCAGCAAGCCTCCCGGAAATCTTAAACCTCATCAAGGAAAAACTCTCAGTCATCGGAACACGGGTCATCACCCAAAGCGGAAAAACGCTTGGTGTAGTTGAGGAATATTATATTGACCCAGAGACCGGAAAAATCAAACAAATAGAGATATCCGGAGGAAAAATCGAAGGACTTCTCAATGGGAAAGCCTTACTTGATGCCGATTATATCACCACGATCGGGCAAGATGTTATCGTAACGGAAAAGGGTTGCGAGAATAGTCTAATCGCAGTAGACAAGGGAATCAATGATGCTTTTAAATCTATCCTTCACTCCACTTCGAACCTAGCAACGGGAACAACTCATGCTATAGGCAAATACTTAAAAAAAGATAAGCCCATAGGCAATAAAAAAAGTAAAGATAAAGCCATCGCAGACAATGATTTCATACCTAATACACTAGCTGAGGCAGAAAACTTAGAGAATCCCAACGTTGAAGCTTCAAATTCTCCTACTTCGACCCCTGCGGCTCTGCCAAGAATCAGCGAAGAAGTAGGCTTAGCTTCCCAAGAAACCGAGGAGGAATACAAAGAATCCCCGTCGACGAAAGAACCCCTGGGATGATACCCAGGGGACCCTAACTAGCTAAAAAGTTTACTTACGGAAAGATCCTCATGGATACGCACGATCGCAGATCCAAGCAAGGGAGCGACAGAGAGTGCTGTGATCTTGGGGATTTTTCGTTCTGGATTCATAGGAATCGTATTCGTCACGACAACTTCCTTAATTACAGACTTCTCCAGCCGATCAAGTGCTGGACCGGATAAGACAGGATGTGTGCAACAAGCATAGACATCCAGCGCTCCACGATCCACTAAGGCTTGTGCCCCTTGTGTGATTGTCCCTGCTGTATCAATAATGTCATCGATCATAATCACATGCTTGCCTTTAATATCCCCGATAACATTCATAATTTCGGACACATTCGGCTCTGGACGGCGCTTATCGATGATCGCAAGTGGAGCTCCGATTCGCTCCGCAAGATTCCGTGCTCGTTGGACTCCCCCATGATCAGGGGATACCACGACAATATTTTCTAATTCTTTATTTCTAAAGTACTCTGCGAGAATCGGGACCGCAGGTAAGTGATCCACTGGAATATCGAAGAAACCTTGAATCGCTGGAGCATGAAGATCCATCGTCACAATCCGATCTGCCCCTGCAGTCGTAATCAGATTGGCCATCAACTTCGCTGTAATCGGATCACGGGCTTTGGATTTACGTTCTTGACGAGCATACCCATAATAGGGGATGACTGGAGTAATGCGTCGAGCGGAAGCCCGTTTTAAAGCATCAATCATAATCAAGAGTTCCATAATGTTATCATTGGTCGGGCTGCACGTTGGCTGAACAATGAAAACGTCCGCACCTCGGACACTCTCATCAATCGCAATGGTAATCTCCCCGTCCTGAAAACGTTTTACTTTGGCCTCTCCAAGCGGAACCCCGAGATAGTCAACAATTTCTTCCGCTAGTTCTCGGTTGGCATTTCCGCAAAAGATTTTTAACTCTTTGACTGACATTCCAAATTATCCCCCTAATTTTTCTTATTGCGAACCCAGTTTTCCTTAATCCTCTGGGCACTGCGCTCAACCGCTAACGCATGCGACGGAACGTTCTTCGAGATCGTCGATCCGGCTCCTGTCACTGCTCCTTCTCCGATTTCTACCGGAGCTACAAGATTAGTATTACTCCCAATGAAAGCGTTATCCCCAATTTTTGTAGGGTATTTATTGACACCATCATAATTGCAGGTTATCGTCCCTGCACCGATATTAACAGATTTCCCAACGTGGGAATCTCCTACATAACTTAAGTGTGGGATTTTAGAGCCTTCCCCAATTACACTATTTTTCACTTCTACAAAATCCCCGACCTTAACTCCTGCTTTGAGAACCGTACCTGGGCGTAGATATGCAAAGGGACCTACGGTACAACGAGCTCCAATCATAGCTTTATTGCCGACCGTATGTGTGACTTCACAGCCCGTCCCACAGCTACAGTCTGTCAACGTGGTGTGAGGACCGATGATTGCATCCTCTTCTACATGGGTATTCCCTTTTAAGGTCGTAAAAGGTTGCAGAATCACATCTTGGCTTAACTTAACCTCTGCATCAATGAAGGTAGAGCCTGGATCGATGACCGTAACCCCTTCTTCCATCCAGTAAGCAAGAATTCTTTCTCGTACCACCTTCTCGGCTTGGGCGAGTTGAGCTCTGCTGTTAATTCCTAAAGCTTCATGGACATCCTCTGTACAATGAGTCGCGATAACGTCCCCTTGAGCAAGGAATATTTGAAACACTTCGGTTAAGTAGTATTCCCCTTGAGCATTTTGAGGGGTTATTTTCTTTAGGGCTTCTCTAAGTTTTGCGACATTGAAACAATAGGTTCCCGTATTGATTTCCCGAATTTGGCGTTCCTCAGAAGTAGCATCCTTTTCTTCAACGATCCGAAGGAACTTTTCTCCGTCTTTCACAACTCTCCCTAACCCAAACGGATTCTCGAAGCGAGCGGTCAAAATAGTCGCTGCCGCCTTACCTTCTGAATGGAGCTTAACCAAGGTTTCGATCGTTTCAGGGCGAATCAAGGGTTGGTCCCCACTTAAAACAATTATATTCTCAACCTCATTACAATGAGGAATTGCTTGCATCATGGCATGTCCGGTTCCTAATTGCTCTGCTTGAATAACAATCTCAGCCCGGCCATCTATCCATTCCTCAATCTGCTCTCTACCATGCCCTAGAATGACCAGGGAACGCCCCAATTGAATCGTTCCTACACTATCTAATACATGTTGAAGCATTGGTTTTCCAGCCAGCGCGTGCATAACTTTGGGCAGCTTTGATTTCATCCGAGTCCCTTTTCCCGCAGCCATTATCACAGCAGCCCAATTAGGCATTTTACATTCGCCTCCAGCAATAGTTTAACCTTCATTCATTAGATATACCCGAAAGAATCTTATTCGTCAAAAAACAGCAAAATTCCTTTTTTATTTTATAATTAATTCTATCTCAATATCTTCCTCTTGTATAGGTAAAAGAGACCCTAATCAGGGTCTCTCCTCCTGTATCTGTATATTTCTTGTTACATTGCTTCCTGATAAGCCTTTAAAACTGCACTCTGGATCACTTCACGAGCTGCAGAAGAGATAGGGTGGGCTATGTCACGGAACTCCCCTTCAGGAGTTTTACGACTTGGCATAGCAACAAACAGACCATTTGTTCCTTCAACGACCTTTACATCGTGTACAACAAACGAATTGTCGAAAGTTACAGAAACAACCGCCTTCATCTTACCCTCAACGTTCACTTTCCGAACCCGGACGTCAGTAATGTTCATTATGAATATCACCACCCTTCCCTTCGACCTGCAAGATTCTATCAAAAGATATTCTCTATATGGTAAAAAACTCCTTCTTTTATGAGAAAAAATTCTTAAGTTTACCTTATTCTGTTTTATTCCTTTGATTTTCGAAGAAATAGGACCAATTTGGCCCAAAATGAGGTTAGCTCCTTTTGGGCACGACGACCGCGATTCCATTGAAAGGATCTAGTTCTCCAAGTTGAAGAAGAGATAAATAGTGATCGACTAATTTAGGTTCATTTTCATGAGATGTCTCCATTAAGACTCCAAAACCGACGACATCGGCTTCAAACTCCTTCATTAAGTTCATCATCCCCAAAGCTGTGCCTCCGGCTTTCATGAAATCATCAATCATCAAGACCCGTTTACCTGGCTCTAAAGTCCGACGCCCTAGTGACATGGATTGAATCCGCTTGGAAGAACCTGATACATAGTTAATACTTACAGCCGATCCCTCTGTTACTTTATTTCCATGACGAATGATGACCATAGGTACTCCGAGAGCTTCTGCTGTGACTAAGGCAAGTGGAATCCCTTTCGTCTCAATCGTTACGACGACATCTGGCTTTTTCTCGCGGAAAGCACCCGCAAAAATGAGCCCTAGTGGCCTTAAAA
This sequence comes from Desulfitobacterium elongatum, assembly GCF_055378975.1. Classification (NCBI taxonomy): domain Bacteria; kingdom Bacillati; phylum Bacillota; class Clostridia; order Eubacteriales; family Desulfitobacteriaceae; genus Desulfitobacterium; species Desulfitobacterium elongatum. The sequence goes on from NZ_AP038772.1 coordinate 4,755,928, forward strand.
TTGACGGGTCATAGAGTAAATCTGTCATATAGAGAAAACCACCTGCTAAGACACGGTCCTGAGAACTTAGCCGCCCTGCTAATTCTAAGAGGAAACGCGCTGCCTCCTCTTCTGAGATTTCTGGAATATACCGAACTCCACCTGCGGCGCCTGATACGGTCTCTAGCCGACCCTGGCCTGTTAAGCGCATACTCTCCTTCACCGCAAGCAAATCCTCACTGATTGTCGATTTTGCCGCTCCAAACCGTTCGGCTAAGACCGTCAGAGGAATCAACGCATTGGGTTTTGACATCAATACTTGCATCACAGCTACCATGCGCTCTGCACGTTTCATCTTATCCACTGACTAACCCCTATTCCTTCTCTGAATTTTCTTTTGTTTCTTTCTCATCCGTAGCCGTCTCTTTGGTAAAACGCAAGGTCTCAAACATTACATTCTCAGCCGTAACGATATGTGCCGTTGCCAAGGCTTGAGCCTCTTCTACATCATGGCGGGATAAAGCCTCAACAATCCCGCGGTGTTCGTCGATGGCATCCTTAAGCCGCCCTGGAACAGCAAGGGACGTCGCCCGGAAACGCTGAATTTGCTCTCTTAGATTCGCCAAAATCTGAATCAATCGTTCATTTCGGCTGGCCTTATAGACTAAGGCATGAAAGTCCGTATCCGACTCCACGATTTCTTCTAGGTTCATTGCTTCCCCTTGACGATAAAGGAGAATTCTCTCCATCTGTTCGATCTCCTCATCGGTGATTCGTTCTGCTGCTAGTCCCGCGGCTAAGCCCTCGAGCGCCGAACGAATCTCAAAAACATCGGCCACATCCTTATGCGATACTCCGGCGACATACGCGCCTTTACGAGGAATCATAACCACAAAGCCTTCCAGTTCCAACTTACGGATAGCTTCTCTAACTGGAGTACGACTCACACCCATCTCTTCCGCAAGTTGAATCTCCATCAATCGCTCAGCAGGTTCAAGAACTCCCGAAATAATGGCTTCACGAAGAGATTCGAACACAATCTCTCTTAAAGGTTTGTAACTATCAAGCTTTACAGGTACTAATTTTCTTTCCATTGGTATGCTCCCCTTTCAATCGTTTGAGTTACCCAAACGTCATAACCCTTTTCTCTAAACCGAATAGCAATCTCTTCTGCTAGCTCACTCGATTTGATAATTCCAAAAACTGCAGAGCCACTTCCTGACATCAGTGCCCCTAGACACCCTATCTCCGTTAGCAAGGCTTCCTTAATACAGGCTATCTTAGGTAAGATCTTTATTGAGGCTTGCTCTAGATCATTGCTCAGGAGTGAGGTGATTTTCTGAACGTTTCCAGACTCCAAGGCGGCCTTCCAGGTCTGATGATCGAGTAGGGTGCATTTACCCTCTGCATCAAAAACACGATAAGCTTCTCCGGTATTGACCCCTTCCTTCGGCTTAATGAGGATCAAATCCATCCGCGGGGCAGCAGGTAAATGCTGTAGACGCTCTCCCACTCCGGTAGCCCATTGGGTCCCTCCCTCAAGACAAAAAGCGACATCAGCACCAAGTCGTGCAGCGATTCCATGAAGCTGTTCTCGAGAATAAGGCTTCAGAAAAAGAATATTAAGGGCTTGAAGGGTAGCAGCTGCATCTGAACTCCCCCCAGCTAACCCAGCCTGAACAGGGATATTCTTTTCAATCTTGATAGATATGCCCTTCGTTTGAGTTAATCCCTCCAGGTAGAGTTGAGCCGCCCGATAGGCGAGATTCTCTGCTCCGCTCAATTCTCCACAGGAACATTCGATTCCGCTCTCCGTCAAAGAAATCGTAATCCGATCAAGTAGCCCTATAGACTGCATTACACTCTGGAGTTCATGGTACCCATCCGACCGCCTCCCTGTAATCGCTAAGGCTAAATTAACTTTAGCATAGGCGAACATTGTGACCTGATTCCTGTTCATTACTCAATCCTCTCCGAACGTTCGAGTTATATTTTCTCTTATTATACCCCATAAGTGCTTTTTTCTACTAGTACACGGATGAATTTTCAGGAAAATCTTTTAACCTACTCGACACTCTGAAAAAGACCCAATATAAGGAACATTCTTGACCATTCCCTACTCCAAAAACTTTTTATCTTCTGATGGTGATGTAACGCGCCATGATTGTCTACTCTATACAGCAAAGGGCTACCCAAATTCTGCTTCCGGGTAGCCCTCACAGTTAACCTCATTTGATGTCAGACTGCCCCTAAGGAAGCTACCTCTTGAGGTCGTTCTGAAGCCATTCTCTTCTCTTGATTGAGTCGAAACGTGATCTCTTCTTCGATAGGCTCTAAATTTTCGTAGAACATGACAAAGATTTCTCCTGGGTTACATGTATCCAATCCATGTTGAAAAGCTTCCCTCTCTGGAAGGACAACCGAAATCTTCCGAGGATCCATCCCCGCAGAAATGGCCTCATTCAGAAGGATTTCCGCGACTTCACCCGGTTTGCGTCCTCTTAAATCATCATCTTCACGGATGATCAGTCTCTGAAAGCCCTGGGCCGAAACTCGTGCCACTTCTCTTATCGTATCATCTGGTCGATCCCCTGGCACGGTAATACACCCAACCACCGAACGTGCTTTGAACTTCCTTAAGGTCTTAGCTATTTCTCGAATTCCTGCCGCATTGTGCCCGTAGTCAATAAACACTTGAACCCCGCCAACCTGATAAAGATTTAACCTTCCTCGGTTATACTCTGAATCAGAAGTAAACTCGGCAAGCGATGCTCGAATACCCTCCGCCGTTAGCCCCAGAGACCACCCGACTGCAATCGCAGCCAGGGCATTTTGCAAGTTATGCAAAGCTTTTCCATCCCAAGTCACCGGAAGATGTTTCACCGCACAAATCTTATAAGAATGATCGCCTTGACAGATAAGGATCATTCCGCGTCGGACAAGAAGCGCCATTCCACCCAAAGCTAAGTGTTTTCGTATGGTGAGATTATCCTTTTCTGTACTGAAGAAGATGACTCTACCTTTGGTCTTACGCGCCATAGGTACCACTAGCGGATCATCTGCATTGAGAACTACATAACTGTGTGGACGAACAACCTCCGCGACTAAACTTTTGACGTGAGCTATATCCTCAAGGTTTTCAATACCATATTGCCCTAGGTGATCATTGGCAACATTCGTAATTACAGCAACGTCCGCATAATCATAAGCCAGTCCCGAACGCAAAATTCCTCCACGTGCTGTTTCTAAGACAGCTACCTGAACGTCTGGATGCCTTAGAACGGTTTGAGCACTTTCTGGCCCGGTTGTATCTCCTTCAACGAGTAGCTTACCTCCGATATAAATGCCATCCGTCGTTGTCATTCCAACGGTTAAGTCACGGTCCGAAAGCATTTTCCCGATCATACGTGTCGTCGTCGTTTTCCCATTTGTTCCGGTGATGGCGATGATGGGAATCCTTCCATTCCCGGCAGGCATAATCTGGTTCACAATGGCTTTCCCCACATCAAGCGATTTGCCAATCGTAGGAGAATGGTGCATTCGAATCCCGGGCGCGGCATTCACCTCGATAATCGCACCATCTTGTTCTCTGAAGGAGACCCTTATATCGTTAAGAACTAAATCAATACCAGCAATATCTAAACCAACGATTCGTGCAGCATATTCAGCCATCTGAGCATTATCTGGATGAACCCATGCCGTTACATCTTCTGCGATTCCCCCAGTACTAAGATTAGCACTATCACGCAGATAGACGACTTCTCCTTTGGCAGGCACAAAATTTAGGGTGAGATTCTTTTGTGTTAAGCTCATTAGAACGACCGGGTCGATTTTAATTTTAGTAAGAGCCTTCTCGTGATCCTCCCCTCGTTCAGGGTTGGAATTTACTTGTCCGACAAGCTCCTCAATACGAGAGACCCCGTCTCCAATGACATGAGCTGGAATCCGCTCTGCAGCAGCAATCATTTTCCCACCGACGATAAGGGTACGGAAATTCTTCCCTTCAATGTACTTCTCGATAAGCACCTGATCTCCATAGGCTTGCGCTACTCGGAAAGCAGTTCGTACTTCCATCTCTGTCTCAAGCTTCAAGGTTACCCCTTTTCCATGATTTCCGTTATAGGGTTTGACGACCACGGGGTGACCCAATTCCTGAAAGGCTTCAACCGCTTCATCCTCGCTTCGAACGAGGAAACCTCGGGGAACTGGAAGCCCCCCTTCTTGTAAGAGTTTTTTTGTTAAGTCCTTATCACTTGCGATATCCACTCCGATACAACTCGTCCGATCCGTCATCGTGGCTTGCACTCTTCTTTGATTCCGACCATATCCCAATTGTAAGAGGCTACAATCATTTAAGCGTTGCACTGGAATACCCCTCTCCTCAGCCGCTTCAACGATCGCCTGAGTCGATGAACCCAAACTATTTTCGATAATCACTTTTTTTATCTGCTTAACTCGACTCTCAACCATGGGAATTTTTCCTGCCAGGACTTCATTCACCAGTTCAAAGCCCTGCTGGAACCCTACTATTCCACCTTTTTCAGAATCGTAATTAAAAATAATCTCATATTGCCCAGGATATTCCGGAAGACAAAGGGTTTTACCGTAAGGAATATTCTGACCTGCCAAGGTAAGAAGTTCTATAGTTACATGCTCAATAATATGTCCCACTAAGGTTCCCTCTTTTAGCCGTTCGATAAATCCCCCCGGCCTCCCACGTGAACAAAAGTGATCCGAGAGTGTGGGTAAACACTGAACTAAACGCGTATTAAAGTCTCCAAGAGTGTCGCTCGTTACTTCTGTCCATTCCTGGAGATCCACGACGGCCCGGATAACAGGGCGATAACTAAACACATTGGCCCCCGGAATCGCCTGGATTTTGAGTATCTCCATTGCGATATTAGTCCTCCTTCTATCCTTCAAGAAAAGTACACTGTATTAGTTTTACCTTTTTAAAGCGCAATATTCTTCTTAACTCCTATTTCTCGGCTTTATAATGCGAAGTTCGTCGTTTTAGATCAAAGCCATAACCATCGGACAAAACATGCATAAGTACCGGGGTGAGGACCAAGGCCTGCCCAGGGGATATCTCAGATACATTACTTTCTAACGAGGGAGAGGCATCCACCACAGTGACTGTCTGACTTCCAACTACGGTAAAGCGTCCGTCTGAGTAAACGAGTATCGATGTATCTTCATCGATTCCAACCCCAAGCACATATGGGTTCTGAGAGATCGCCGATAACAGACGTCCAATTCGTCCCCTCTGAGCAAAGTGCTGGTCCACGACTACAGAATGTAATAGTCCAAGTCCAGGAGCCATTGTCAAGGTATCCTTCTTGGCTGTCCCCGCTTCCCCCCCGACAATCATGGTATCTGACATAGCCGATGCTCCTGCACTCGTTCCCGCTATGATTACCCCTCTCTCATAAAGTCGGTGTAGAGTCCGTCCTAGTCTTGTCCCTCCGAGAATCCCTGTGATTCGAAGTTGATCCCCGCCCGTGAAGAAAACTCCAGTGGCCTTCTCTAGTTCATATGAGATCGTTTCGTTATTTGCCGAGGTACGCTCTGCTACATCAAGTACTTGTACCTCTGCTGCCCCTAAATGTTGAAAAAGCTCCTTGTATTGTGATCCTACTTGTCCCGGATATTCTGTTGCTGCGGTTAAAACGGTGAGTCGGCTTTCCTTCCCACCGGCTTCACGAACAAAACGCTTCAGTATCTTACACTCTTTTTCTTTATCTTCTGCTCCGCCAATAATTAAAAGTTTTCCCTCCACATAATCACTCATGAAATTCCTCCCTCCAAATCACATTTATTTTCCGCTCAAAGGGACCAAGATTATGCAAGATTAACGTTTATTCATAAAACTCATAGGATAATAAAGAAAAAGAAAGGTAGGAGGTTCCCTATGGCACAGCGAAAGATCGTCATTCATCGTTCAGCACGTCAATTGGAGCTCTATGACGGGGATCGTATCTTGGGCCGCTACCCCATCGCAGTGGGAAAAAGCGCAACTCCAACCCCAACGGGTAATTACTCAGTTGCGACCAAATATATGAACCCAGGCGGGGTCTTTGGATCTCGCTGGATTGGACTATCTCTCCCACACTACGGGATTCATGGAACGAATAATCCTTCAAGCATTGGGACTCAAGCATCATTAGGATGTATTCGGATGCATAATCGTGATGTAGAAGTCGTCTATAATCAGATTAATGAAGGGACGCCGGTGATAATAAGGCCATAAGCAACCTTCGTCTATTTAGAAAGATGGAGATAGGGTGGTGTAGCTCACGGGTCATTTAAATGAAAAAGCACCTGCACATTCTCTGCACAGGCGCTTTTTCATGTCTTAATACGGGCTTCTCGGATACCCCTTTCGGAGCTGTCCACGCGTTTCGATTCCTCCTAAACCGTCCGTTCCAGTCACAGTATGCCGAATGATATCTTTCAGCGACACCATCCGATCAATCGGGGTAAAGGCAATCCGCTCGACGATAAAGACGGGATCGAAGGCATGAATTAAAGTACGCTTCGGAGAGGAGGCGAAGTTCGCTCCTGCTGCTAAAATCGCTTCATAATTCGATTGGCATGCCCCAGCAAAAATGACAAGAGAATCTCTATTGGGTTGAAAGCGTCGAGCCTCAAGCACCGATTGAACGAAATATCGCGAACTCCGATAGCTATCGAGACTCTTAAAATCCTTTTTTCCGTGTAAAAACCCATCATGCCCTGTAAGAACAACGATATCGGTAGGGTTCTCTTGAAGAATTTGGCGGATGGCCTTGGGCTGATCGACTTCAGACTTACAAATCCCCTTAGCCTCAAGCCCTAGCTGATGATATGTCTTAATGCACTGATCGAGATATTCTTCATCCCCATCCAAGTGGAGAACCCGCCCCGGGATTTCATAGAACTCATCCTGAACATCCTGGACAGCTTTCCGCTGATTAACGACAATTTTCAACTTGTTATAGATACCCTGAAAATCTTCCCTTTGATAGTGTGCGACTTCGGCTGGGTTCTTGCCGATGAGATCCTGTAGTGGTGCATCTGCGACAAGACGGAGGTTTATCCCCTTGAGAATAGCAACCCGTTCCCCACTTACAGAGAGAATCTGCTCGATTCGAAAAAACAGATCCTGTTTGTGCGAACGTCTGGCAACGATATCACCTACTTTAAACATGAGCGGCCCCCCTTTCTACCTCTTCCCTATATCCTATGGCGAATAATCAAAAACGGCATATAAATATAAAGAAAGCGCTTCCCTAAGGAGGGATAGCATGTATGACGTTGTAATTCCTGCTCACAACGAAGAAAAGAGCATTCTCGCCGTTTTGACAACAGTTCTCAGACTTCCCTTGAACCGAATTATCTTAGTTCTCAATGGGTGTACTGATAGAACCCTAGAGCTCACTCGCTCCATACCTGATCAACGCCTTCATACCATTTACTTTGCAGAACCCCTTGGGATTGATATTCCTCGTGCAGTCGGTGCTCTATATGCTCGTAGCCTAAATACCCAGGGTGTACTCTTTGTCGATGGAGATATGTCGGGAGATGTCTTTAATGGATTAACCAAACTCCTTTCTGCCCTTGATGAGGGTATCGATGTTGCCTTAACGAATTGCTATCCCTACATTACCGACCGAGCGACTCTCGCCAAACTTGTACTTCGATTCAGAGGAAATCTTAATAAAGAACTCGGTTATTTTCAGGCCCTTGGCAATGCAACCCCAACACACGGCCCCCATGCGCTATCCGTCAAGGCACTTTCTCTTCTTTCTCCTGAGTCCATCGCCATTCCCCCGCTCACTTTGGTCTATGCCAAGCGCTATGGACTTAGTGTTCGAGTTGCGACCTCAATTCGTCACCAAGACCTGAAATCGCCGCGCAAACATCGCCGACATGCTCGTATGATCGCAGAGACCATCATTGGGGACTGCGTGATGGGGATCACTCTAGCGAACAATGAATCTGTGACACGGTCTTTGGGGAAGCATGCGATGTTAGGCTACCATCCTGAGCGACGCTTTGATATCCTTCAATTATGGGCAGAGGGGTTAGAAACTTCCTACTTGTACTGCGAACAGCATCTAATCATCCCCCGCGACGCTCCTCACTCCTGACTTGTCTATTTTTATACAAACCATCTCTTCACACTTTGTATAACCTTATATTCCTGATATAATGTTAGAAAAAAGCCTGTCAGTTTAAATACCCTGACAGGCTTTCAATCTTTTAATTAATCATCAAATAATTATTCCTTCAAAGACATTTTGAGAGATGGTGTTAATCCTTGAGCCAAAAACGAATTTCTGAAATAGACGTCCTCCGTACCTTAGCCCTTGCGTTAATGATCTTATACCATTTCATTTACGACTTAGATGAATGGACCAGCCTCCCCATTGATGTCGATACATTCTTTTGGTTTTGGGTCGGGAAAATTTCCGCTCTTCTCTTTATTTTTTTGTCCGGCGTAAGCAGCGGTTTAAGCAAACGACCTGTAAAGAACGGCATCAAGGTTTTACTCTGGGGCCTTGTCATCACGTTGGTCACTGGAATCGCTCTACCTGAGGAATATGTGCGTTTCGGGATCCTTCACTTTTTAGGCACGATGATGCTCATCTATCCCCTACTAAAGCGTCTTCCAGACTTTGTCCTACTCTTTTCTGCTGTCCTAGCTATCGGATTAGGATTTTTATTTTCGAGTCAAGTTGTCCATACAGTTGGCTTTCTTCCTCTTGGATTAACCTATCCCGGATTTAAAACAATGGACTATTACCCTTTATTCCCCTATTGTGGAGTCACCCTCTTGGGAATCCTATTCTATCGCCATCGCCTTGCAAAGCCTAACATCGATATGACGCATAGCATCCCTTCACCTTCTCATAAAGGATCCTTGCTCAGCAGCCCCATTTTCCAGACCATAAGCCGTCACTCCCTGGGAATTTATCTTGTCCATCAACCTCTACTTCTTCTCATTATCCTAAGCCTAAATAAGTTACTTAGCTAAACTCCCCTGTGCCAGATTGCGTCGCCAGAGGAGTAAACGTATAATTAGCGTCTTCTTCCAATCAACCATACAGCCAGTCCGGTTAGACCCAGAACAAGCGCACCATTCGTCAGAGTAATATATTCTTTGGGGGCAGCGGTATATAAACTGATCAGTCCAAAGACGATAAAGATCCAGGCAGAAATCCACTTTACTGTTCTCTCTGGAATTCTACGCCCGGCAACGACACCCACATAAATACCCAGAGCATCTGCGAGCATCATCCCTGTCGTAGTCCCAAGTAAGGTAGCCAGAGGATTATCATACTTAGCTGCTAAAGCTACCGTCGCTAACTGAGTCTTATCCCCCATTTCAGCGATGAAAAACGCAATTGCCACTGTGACGATGGGGCCGACTACCATTTTTCGTTTATGCTCGTTATTTAAGGTATCTCCTCGAATCGTCCAAAGACCAAACAAGATGAAAGATGCTGCTGCTACAAGCTGAACCATCTGGAGATTTAGTGTTCCTCCGAGAACAGTTCCGACTGCAACTGCCAAAGCATGATTTAACACCGTTGCAATGAGTACACCCCAAAGTACAGCTTTCGCCGGAAATCGTGTAGCAAAGGCCATTGCGAGAAGCTGAGTTTTGTCTCCCATCTCTGCAAGTACTACCATAAGCGTTGCTCCTAAATAAATCCACATTCTAGAATACCACTCCCTCATTTATCCTTCAAAGTTATTCCATTCATTGCGAGTCCCCTCAGCAAGAGATCTCTCCGTTCACAGTTTTCCCCTGCCGAAGGATGTTAGCCATAGACACAAAAAATAGAGACCTTTAACACAGCTAAATCCTTAAAAAAAGGTTAACTGCGTTAAAGGTCTCGCTATTGGTTCATCCAATGTGAAGCCAGGAAAAAAATTTCCAGTATGTTGACTTCACCTGCATTTCGTATGCCAGCTACTCCCCTTCAACCTTTATATAGTTTAGTCAAAAGTCTCCCACTTTGTCAAGAGCTATCAGTACTTTTGATGGATTACTGTACTCCTAAAGGCCTATTTTCTATACCCTAAATTTGCTTAGTACCTTTTCCAATTCCTCCGCCATACTTGCCAAGACTTGGCTCGATGAAGCGATTTCTTCGACTGAAGCGGATTGCTCTTCTGTCGAGGCAGATACACTTTGAGTCTGTTCGGCAATAACCTGGCTAATCTCATCTACCTCATGAACGGAGCGAACAATTCGTTCATTTCCTTGAGATATCTGTTCAATTTCCCGAGAAATTCCACGGACTTGGTCAGTCACTTCTTGAATATGCTGGGCAATCTTTTCGAAGGCTACTCCAGCCTGATGAACGACTTCTGCCCCCATTTCAACCTCACGCGTACCATCCTTCATGGAATCTACAGCCTTACCAGTATCACTTTGTATCTCCGTGATGAGACCCGAGATTTGCTTCGCTGCCTCTTGTGATTGCTCAGCAAGCTTTCTAACCTCTTCTGCAACCACAGCAAAGCCTCTCCCTTGTTCTCCTGCTCGAGCGGCCTCGATCGCAGCATTGAGCGCCAATAAATTAGTTTGCGCGGCAATTCCGGATATAGCTTCAACAATTTGACCGATCTCCTTAGAACGGTCGCCTAGTTGTTCGACCAAGCCTGCGCTAAGTTTTACGACTTCTTGAATATGATTCATCTGCTCGATCGTTTTCTTGATCGATTCCTGTCCAGTCGCTGTAGCCTGGGCGGTACTTTCAGCCGAACTCACTACATAACCGGTGTTCGTCAAGACTTGCTCCATCCCTGCAGACATTTGCTCGACTACAGCAGAAACGTCACTCACCGCGCTCATTTGTTTTTCCGTACCCTGAGCGACATCTGTGATTGCGGCAGCCACTTCGTTTGAAGCTTGCGCGGATTGTTCTGCTCCTGCAGTCAATTCTTGAGAGGAAGATGCCACTTGTTCAGAAGCAGTCGCAACCTGCTTTACCAACTGCGCTAAATTCTCTGTCATTAAATTGAAGGCCTGAGCCAGTTGGCCAATCTCATCCTTTGAGGTCACTTTTATCTTTTCGATCGCGAGATTTCCTAGTGCAACTTCTTTTGCACCTCGAGAAACTGCAAGGATCGGTTGAGCGATCCTTCGACTTATGATGAGCGCGAATATAATCACTGCAGCTAAACCAATCAAGATGACAAAGATGCCCTTTGTTATGTTCGCTTGCAACTGCCGCTTATAATCTTGTTCCTTAAGAAGAACATTCTTCTCTATATCATCAACCCAGTTTCCTGTCCCAACAACCCAATTGTAGGGTTTAAAGGCAAGGGTATACCCTCTTTTCGGCAAAGGCTCTGTCGTGTCTGGCTTCGCAAATTGATAATCTGTGAAGCCCCCACCCTCTTGCAATCCATTTTTTAAAAATTCTTTAACAAAGGCAACCCCATTGGGGTCTTTATCCTCGATGCGGCTTTTGCCTTCTTTATCGACGCGTCCAAGAAGAACGACATTCACGCCTTCAGTCGTGTCCACCCAAAAGTAATTCCCCTTATTAAAGCGAAGATTCCGAACGAGTTCAGCAGCCTCTTTTTTCGCCTCTATCTCTGTAATCAATCCTTTTTGCTGCTCATTGTATATCGATTGAACCAGACTAACCGCTGTCTCCACTTCAGACTTAATGGATCGGTCATATTCCGCATACAAGGTCTCTCTGTACTCATTGAGATTAGTTTGGACGAGAACACTTTGGTTATAAATGTTATATCCTCCGACGATGACTGCCATTAAGGTTGCTGTTAAAAGGAAAAATAGGATTAAACGATTCTTGATACTTTTCATGTCACAACTCCTTCACTCATTCGGATGAATCCCAGCATGTGCTTGTTCATCTACAATAATGATTAATAGCTTAATTTCCATCCTCTTATAAACAACTTCACTTAGATATTTTGGGGTTTACTTTAAGCAAAATAATGTATTAAAAGGATAACTTTAAGCAAGATAGTCCATTGAAATGGCTAAATAAATCGTGTAAACTTTAACAAGGAATGTAAATACTTGTATACTCTTACATTAAGAATTGTTTAACTTATAAGAACTTTAAAACAATATAACTCTATTATTTACTACTATTTGACAATTTGCAACATAAATATCGTAAAAGTAATATAAAAATCTTTATTACATGTATTGAAAGAATAGTCCGAATTATAATACAATTGCAAGTGACAACTATAATTCATCCTATGTATTCTCTGGAAAACGAAAAATAGATAGAAAAGAGGATTAGGGTATGGAGAATCGTTTTAAACAGTCCTTGCTGGATAAGGACACGCTTTCCGTCACTTGGGAGTTGGTTCCGGGGAGAGGTGCTCACGAGAAGGCCCAGGAAAATGCCTTAGTTGCTGCAGAACAAGCTGCTAAGGGAGGTAAAGTTCACGCACTTACCATTACGGACAATCCCGGTGGTAATCCGGCCATACTAGCGGATTACCTAGGCCAAGAGATTCTAAAATTGGGGATTGAACCTCTTGTCCACTTTACCTGTAAGGACAAAAATCGTAACCAAATGGAAAGTCAACTTTATGCTTTAGATCGGGCTAATGTCCGTAACCTGCTCGTCATGACTGGAGACTATACTGTTTCTGGTTTCAAAGGACGCCCCAAGCCTGTCTTTGACCTAGATCCCACCCATGCGGTTGAGCTCATTGCTCAGATGAATAAGGGGCTTGGAATTCCTGGACCAAAAGGAATGACCTACAATCAAAAGAGTGACTTTTTCGCTGGGGCAGCCGTTTCCCCCTTTAAAGCCACTGAAGCTGAACAGATGGTTCAATATTATAAATTAAAAAAGAAAGTAGCCAGTGGGGCTCAGTTTATTGTTACTCAACTTGGCTACGACGCTCGAAAGATTCATGAAGTCCTTCAGTTCATGAAACTTAACGACTTAAATGTCCCCCTCGTCGGGAATATCTATATTCTACCCTTTGGCGCTGCCAGGATTATGAATCAGAATCAGCTCCCAGGCTGCGTTGTCACCGATAAACTCCTCGCCGAGTTGGATAAAGAAAAGTCAGCTGAGGATAAGGGAGTAGGCGCTCGCCTGCTTCGAGCCGCCAAGATGTACGCTCTGATGAAAGGTATGGGCTTTGCTGGGGTGCATATCGGTGGTCATAACATTAAATATGAACAAGTCGAGTATGTCATTGAAAAAGGTGAGGAACTCAGTAAGGACTGGTTGTCTCTGGTTCCCGAATTCGATTATCCTATGCCTAATGGCTTCTATTATTACGAGAAGGATAATAAGACGGGGCTAAATACCACTACTCCAGTTAACCGAAAAAACTTCCCTCTCGATGCCCCTGTCGGCTTGAGTTTCACTGCCTTACGGCTTATGCATAGTCTTATTTTTACCCCGGGTAAAGCCTTCTTCCCTGTCATGCGGAGTATCTACAAATCGCGTAAGGATCCACGTAAGCATGGACTTGAGCATGTCATAAAAGTCATCTCAAATGACTGTAAAGACTGCGGCGACTGCGCACTTCTCGACCTGGCATATCTCTGTCCGATGTCCCAATGTCCTAAGAACCAACGTAATGGTGCCTGTGGCGGAAGTTATCAAGGTTGGTGTGAAGTCTACCCCAACCAAAAGCAATGTGTCTATGTTCGAGCTTACTCCCGTCTGAAGAAGTATGGGGAAGAAGGGCAACTCGATTCCTACCACATCCCCCCCGCCAACTGGGATCTCTATCAGACCTCCTCTTGGTCTAACTTCTACCTTGGGCGGGACCACTCTGCAGCGATTCTAGGAATTACCCCTCCGGAAGAAGAGGCTGCAGTTAAGAACACTGATGCACCGAAAAAGGATATAGCAAAATAAGCCTAAATCATAAATGAGTTCAACGAAGCATCCTTCAAATAATGAATCCTACAGATAAAGAGACCAGATAGTGACCTGGAAGAAACATAAAGCAACAAAAATAAATATCAACTCATTCTAACAGAAGAAAGAGAGAGATTAGAAGTTTATTATAGCTTCTAATCTCTCTCTCTTTTCATTCAACCAATGACAACACTATTATTGCTCCTCGTATAATAATATTTGTTCCTAGCTCCTCGAGTCCTTTAGATTGGAACGGGGAGCTTTTAAATTGAACCCGTTTCAACTGGAAATTCCCTTAAGCAATAAGGTGCGCGCAGTATAACGCATACCCCATGCAGTCGTCGAAGGTGTGTGGGGCGTGCCGTTGTGGGAAAGCTCTTTTAACACTACCCCAAATTGCTTTTCCACATTAAGGCACACACGCATGCCTTACTTTAAGATTCTTAATCTCAGAAAAGTATTTAATTTTGCTGGCTTTACAGGCACAATGAAACCGTAAGGTTACATTCTGGGAAGGTATTTTACTCCTTGAGGCTTGACCTCTTGAAAAGTCTGACCCCCAGCCCACATCTTGAGCTTTTAACGCGAAGGTTGCGCAACTTGATGGTCCTCCTTTCGATAGTAGCAGGTCGTCTGGATCAAAGGTTCCTACAAGAAAGTGCTGATTCGGCGAGGTTGTTGAACGGTTGTGGTGCCTGGTGCCCAGCAGTAATTTTTACATACTTCCACTAGAAAGGGAGGTGATTTCTATGAGTTTATTTGTTGGCATTGATGTCAGTTCTAAAGATTTTAAAGTAAAAGTGATGAATGATCGGGGCGATGAAGTTTCCAAGCGTTTTCATGCTTCTAATGATCGTTTAGGTGTCGAATCTCTGGCTTCATACTTAGTTAATGCTTGTAAGACTAATTCCGAAGATCGCCTTGTTATTGGTATGGAGGCTACTTCTGTCTACAGCTGGCATATCCAGATGTTTTTGGCCGAAGAACCAAGCATCGCTCCCTTTAACCCACAAATCTATTCTTTTAATCCTAAAATCGTGAGCAAGTTTAAAGAATCCTATTTGGATTTGCCTAAGAACGATTGGGTTGATGCTTGGATTATTGCAGATCGTTTAAGATTTGGACGTCTTCCGGAGAATTGCCAAGTTGATTTTCGTTTCTTACCCCTTCAGAGATTAACCCGCTTTCGCTGTCACTTAGTAGAAACTATTACCCGGGAGAAAAATTACTTCTTAACGAACTTGTTTTTAAAATTTAGTACTTTAGCTCAAGGCGAGGTCTTTAGCAACACTTTTGGGGCTACTTCTGAATCCCTTATTCTTGAATTTTTCTCTCCTGAGGAAATTGCGGCTCGACCGCTTGATGAATTAATTGAGTTCCTCGTGGACAAAGGGAAAAGCAAGTTTAAGGATCCAGAAGGGACTGCTACTGCACTTAAGGAAGCAGCACGCAAAGCACATCGTCTTCGGGGTAATTTACTTCAACCCCTAAATCTGATTCTAGCGACAAGCTTCGAAACCATTAGAACGTTACAACTCCAACTCAAGAAAATTGATAAGGCAATTGAAGCTGAGCTTGAACATTTTCCTAACACCCTCACTTCTATTCCAGGTGTTGGTCCAGTCTTTACTGCTGGTATTATTGCTGAAATTGCTGATATTCGGCGCTTCCCTAATGAAGCTGCTTTAGCTAAATATGCAGGTCTAACTTGGAAAACTCATCAATCGGGTGATTTTACAGCCGATGACACCCCTTTAAGCAACTCTGGTAACCGCTACCTCCGGTCTTATTTTGTCCAAGCAGCTAATATGGTTCGGTTGAACGAGCCAGAGTACAAAGCTTTCTACTCTCGTAAATTCAATGAAAGTAAAACCCATCATCATCGCCGTGCTTTAGTGCTCACTGCACGTAAACTCGTACGTATGGTTGATGCTCTGCTACGCACTAACCAAATCTACCAGCCGAAAGGTAATTGGGGGTGAGAGCGATTCAATAGTCCAAAAGTCTAAATCCCATTTTTGTAACTTGTTTCCATATCGCTTTGGAAATGGGTAGATTTTTTATTGCCTTTTTTAGGACAACTGGCTACTAGAAAAGTTTGACCATATATTTTATGGTCTTGACATATTACCGAAGGACTTTTCAACCCCTGCTGATTATCTAGCGTTTAGGTATGCTTCTGTCACGGCTTGAAATTCTTCGATGCTTAACGTCTCCGCTCTCCTTTGCTCATCGATCCCCGCTTGGCCTAAGATCTGGCTAACGATCTTCTTATCCATACTTAAGCCTCCGGACAAAGAATTTCCTAACGTCTTTCGACGTTGGCTAAAAGAAGCCTTCACGACACGAAAGAAGTCCTTTTCTTGTACCCTAAACCCCGGATAGGGTCGTAGATGGAATCGGACCACTGCAGAGGTCACTTTAGGCGCAGGCCAAAAGGCCTTTGGGGGAACCTCCATTATCTTTTCAGGTTGCGCAGAAAGCTGGGTAGCAATCGATAAAATTCCGTAATCCTTTCCTCCGGGTTTCGCCACTAGACGATCTGCCACTTCCTTTTGAACCATGACAATCATGCTCTGAAGAGATTCTTTCTGCTCTAGAAAATGCATAAGAAGCGGACTCGTTATGTAATAGGGAAGATTTCCTACAAGTACCCCTTTATTCTCTCCCCAGATTTCACGAAGGTCGAGCTTGAGTGCATCCATGTTAAGAATTTCAACGGGTAATCCCTGAAGCTCCCGATGAAGTAGCGCTAATTTAGCACGATCAAGTTCTATTGCCCAGACCTTCTGGGCTTCTGTTGCTAGAACCCGAGTCAGGACTCCCAGGCCTGGGCCGATTTCAACTACAGGAACCGCGGGATCCTTGATACTCGCGGCCACAATCTCCTGAATGACTCTGTCATCCGTTAAAAAGTTTTGCCCTAATGCTTTATGTGCCTTTGCGCCTCCCTTTAAGAGACGACGCGTATAGTCAAATGCGTTCTCCATGAATGACCTCCCTGACCGCTTGCTCAAATTCCGTCCGTGAAATCCCAAAGCGATTTAAGCGTTGTAAGAACTTTTTGGCATTCGTATCCCCTATACCAAGGATACGACCCACCGCCAAACGCCTTTCTGTGGAATTCGGATATCCGGTTAATCCTGCCTCGAATAAATCATTTGAATTGAAAACCTCAGTCACTTTGTTCTGCTCTACCCAATACTGTCCTGATGGATTAGGGTCTGCTAGGATATGTTCAAAGGCACGACGGATATCCTCTGGACATGCATTTTCTACGCCGATATCATCATCCTTTTTAGAACGGGCATCTTTCTTTGAGATATACACATGCTTAACTTCTGGAACGTGACGCTGAATCCTTTCCCGTATTTGTTCTCCTACGGAATCAGGGTCTGTAAATACAATGACTCCACGACGTTTTGCCATCTCCGAGATAGTGTTAAGTTTTTCCTGAGTTAAGCCATATCCTTCAGTCCATAGGACATCAACCTCACCTAAGGCTCTACGCACTGCATGTGCGTCATTTTTCCCCTCAACAATAATTAATTCCTCAATCATTATCTAAAAGTCCTCTCTTCTTCTTTCAACCCCTATCTTATCTTACCCTAACCAATTTCACAAATCATCATACGAAGTCAAAGAGCAGGGGATTTACCCCTGCTCATACATGCATCTGCGTTATTGCTTATTCTTATTGGTCCCATACGTTTTAATTAAGCTATCCCAAATCGCAGGATCTTCCATTCCTAATCTCCATATGGCTACGCCGTGAAGTTTATGTTCCTTAGCATACTCCATCTTAGGCTGTAAGCTCTTGCTATTTTCAAAGTATACCTCGTGCCGGACACCATTTGCAGTGTAGGTAAAGTTAGGAACCTTATGTTCCTCATCGAATCCAACTTCAACTCCATGCTTCTTTGCGCGATCCATGCTTTGCGCGAAGGAAAGATAATCTGGCATGGTTGGTTTGTTGGAACCCCAGTCGAAGGAATAAACGGGGAGACCCATTACAATCTTTTCTTTTGGAATTTTACTTACCGCATAGGCGATGACTTTATTAACCCAAGCATGAGAGGCGATTGGACCTTGGGTAGTCCCTAATCCATGTTCATCATAGGTCATTAAAACAACTTGGTCTGAACTTTTTCCAATTGCCGCATAGTCATAGGCACCTGACCAAAGATCTGAGGGATAATCGATAAACTTAGCCGGAATAGAAACATTTAAAACCTTATCCTTGGCCTTTAAAGCTTTGTGAAGTTCATCGAGGAAAGCACTAAAGTTATTTCGATCTCCAGGAGGCGTTTTTTCGATATCAACTGCGATTCCATCCCATTTCTCATTCAGAGTCAAATTAACTAGGTTATTAACAAAAGTGGATCGAATTTGAGGATTTGCTAAGACTTTATGCGCTAGATTTGCATCGAAGAGCCCACCTCGCATGTTATGAATCAGCGCATAGGCCTTAGCTCCATTTTTCTGAGCAGCATCCTTAATGCTTAAATCTTTTTTTCCTGATGTAACTATTTTCCCAGTGTCATCAAAGGTGTACCAGAAAAAAGATACTTCATCGAGAGCTTTGATATTTTTCATCATCGAATCTTTGGATCCTGGCGTAGGGCCTTCTGGGTCAGTATAAAAGCCCATTACGACACGTTTCTCAGCACCCAGGACATCTTGACGTGTCTCTGCTTCCGCTTTTGGTGGCTCCCCATTCTCAGAGGTCATTGGACTTGGTGGTGTCGGTGTAGTTGGTGGTTGAGCAGGATTACAACCAACTAAGTTTAGACTAAGTACCAAAACAGCGATTAAACTAAAAGTCAGAAACCGCTTCATTCTGAAATCAACTCCTTCATCTTGATTCGGTCACCTGACTTTATTGTCCCCTCTTCAATTATCCTTATGTATATTGATAAATCCACTATTTGGTATGACTTATTTAGTATAATTCGGCCAAAAATGTACGAAGTTTTTTCTAACATCTTTCTGATCTAATTGTTATTACCCTTTAATTTTAAGGTTCTTAATAGTTTGATCTATTCCTAAAAAAAATATCACCCTTTCCTTGAGAATGAAAAGAAGTTTAAGGAAGTCCAAAATAGTTAGCAATTCCCTTCGCAACAGCATGAGCTAACTGATCCTGATACCAGGACTCTTGAAGTTTTTTTTGTTCTTTAGGGTTACTAAGGTACCCTAACTCAACAATCACCGTAGGCATAGGGGAATTGTTAATAATATAGAAATCTCCAGGTTTAGCAATGCGTCGATTCATTCCGGGGACCTTAACTAATTCTTGTTGTATGGTTTCAGCCAAAATCTTCCCTTCATTTGATTTGAAATGATAAAACGTTTCTGCTCCAGAGTTTAATCCTGTCACTGTCGCATTAAGATGCAGACTAATAAACGCATCTACCTTAGCCTGCGTAGCCATAAAAATACGATAATTCAAATCCGCCTGTTTTTTGGTGTGTTTCCCCTGAGCCCCTTCAGGGACATAATCTTCATCCTCATCTCGCGTTAAGATTACATTGATGCCACAAGGTTTTAACAGCTCTTGAACCCGTTTAGCCATTTCTAGATTGATTTCCTTTTCGTAGACTCCTTGTTTTGTGATAGCTCCTGGATCATACCCCCCATGGCCGGCATCAATGACCACACTATATTTCGTATTCAGTTGACTAACGACCGCCGCCGAAGCCTGATAGAATACTGATAAGATCAGGCCTGTCATCACGGTTAAAACGATTAAAACCGCCATTCCTTTTATATTCTTTCCGGGAATCACTACTGGTCTTCGCAATCCGCTCCCTCCTTGCATTCGCTATTAATGATTATGATGCTTTAAAGTAAAAAATGAGGTTCTTCGAAATTTCGAAGAACCTCATTTTAGTAATAACAGATTTATTCTAATCCCATCTCCATTTGAACACTTTCATGCTCAAATCTTCTAATAAGAAAAGTGTGTAGGTCACCTTATCTAAAAAATTGATCTTTCATGGGCTAGACTTTATTTTACATAAACAATAACTGAGCGAACCCCCCACGACTGGGCCGCTTCTTCAGAATTCATATATAAATCAATCCGGTTACCTTTTATCGCACCACCAGTATCTAATGCGACTGCCTCACCATATCCGTCTACATAGAGCTGAGTTCCTAAAGAAATAACTTTTGGATCTACAGCGATAACTCCCCAATGAACATCATGACCCGTAGCTGTCATGCCTCCACCTGAATATGCGCTTGCCCTCATCAAATAAGCTCGTTTGAATTGAATCGTTTGGCCACCGCGCGATATTGTGGTCAGTGCCCCACGAGAAACCACCTGATTAACTGGAGCCCTAAGAACCTGTTGCTGTAAGACCAGCCGCTCGGCTTCTTTACCATCTTCAAACGTAACTTTTACGACTTGCTCGTGTTCACCATTCGCCCCTTTTTTCACGACACGATCAGGTAAACCTACTGGAAAATCTGCTGGCTGTGCAACAATCTGATAGGGGATCTCACTCTTTACATTTTCAATCTTCTCAGTGACTCGAACAACCTGAATCTGATCATCTGCCTTAATCATTTGATCGAGTGGTAATGATACTTTATCCTTCTCATTCAGGACGACTTCTAGCTTTTTAAGGGCTTCCTCCACTGTACGTGGTGCTAAATAAGTATCTAATTCTTTTCCATCAACCTTAACCTTTATGGGCACAGCCCGCTGTACATTAAGTTCCGCATCTGCAACAATTGCTTCCTTCCGATCGAGGTTTACCTCATCCGTTTCTTTGAGGTCTAACCCTAAACGGTTTGACAAATCTTGAATTGCTTCTCCTACTGTCGGGGCAGGAGTGCGGGTATTATACGTCTGTCCGTCAACCGTTAGCTTAACCGGCATACTTCTTGTGATCTTAATCTCGAGATCCTTGCTCACAAGTGTCGTACGATCCGGTTCCACGATATCTTCTGGGAATATTCCTAACCGGGAGTGTTTAAGAGCTCCACCCACTGTTGAATCGATGGTTGTGAGGCGTGTCTTTTTTCCATCGACATCAACTTGTATCGTTTTGGCTTTGAATAAAAGTACTGATGCTACAACTAAAACTACAGTCAGTAAAGCAACGGAGATTTGGGCTTTACGGGAGCTACGAACTAGGGAAAAGACCTCAGTTCGTGTCTTCTCTATCATCTCATCCCTCCATAATTTGACTCTGACCTACAACTCCATTCTACCTAATTTGTGGTCAGTTGTCAAAAATATATGGAATTATTTTACATCTAGGATATAAATTTGAACCGGCCTCCTCCCCCAATCTAAACATCTCTGCAAACTAGGGAAAAAAACGTCGATAATATTTCCTTTAATTGCACCTCCAGTATCTGCAGCAACAGCATACCCGTATCCTTCCACATAGACCTGGGTACCCAAAGGAATCACTCGGGGATCAACTGCGATAAGCCCTTCTCGCGGATATACCCCAGTAGCTGTTGGGTTACCTGTATGCGTGTATGCTGTTGCTTCCACGGTAAATGTACTCTTCACGTTTAATTTGCTTATATCCATTGCCGCTGTTTCAATCTTGACTGGTTTTGTATTCTGCATGACCACTCTTTTCTTAGGAGCATCGCGGAAAAATTGATGAATAGTTCGTTCATCATCGATTTCTCCACCCACATAGGTGGTGCGAATGACCCGCCGTTCCACTCCTTTTTGACCTTGCTCCCCTACTTTGCTCATTCCAGGGGCTAATTGATCGGTCTCGATATACTCTGTGGTCACTGGAATCTCCACATCTTCTATCCGGTAGGTCACTGCAACATTTCCACTTAGCCCTGGAAGCACGGGGTCTGTATTAGTGCTTTCTGAAGTTAAGGGACTCTCTGTAGATAAGGAACCCTCTAAACCATTAGGGATATCCGGACTTATTATCGTATCTGGACTTGTGCTTTCAAATATAGGTAGCCTTAACTCTGTGCGTTCAAAAAGTTTATCGGCTGGGACATAAGTTAAAGTACTTCCTGCCAAAAGTAAGGTACCCCCTACAGTCAGACTCCGGTTCTTAGCTGAACGCCAATAGTCCGTGTACGTGGCGATAGGTAATGAATACATACTCTCCCCCCTTATCTCTAAAAATATGAGTGGGACAAGCAAAATAGAACTCTCTAGCAACCGGGAAAAAATGATAAGTTGCCACATAAAAAGAAAACCCTCGACGATTACGTGTCGAAGATTTTCTTATGAAAAAAATAATCTAAACTTTTCTCTAATGCAAACCAAACAAAGTATTCGCATTTCTAAACGCCTGCTCAGCTACTTCTTGGAAATCTAAATTGCGAATCTCTGCGATACGAGCGGCAACCTCGCGAACATAGGTGGGCTCATTTCTCTTCCCTCGATAAGGTTCAGGCGTCAAGTAAGGCGAATCCGTCTCGATCATGAACCGATCAAAGGGTACATTCTTAGCAACTTCTACCGTGTGACGGGCATTCTTATAAGTTAGCGGGCCAGCGAAGGAAAGGTAAAATCCAAGATTAAGGAGAATCTTGGCCATCTCCCAAGAACCAGAATAACAATGAAATACCCCGCCATGTTTCGGCTTATGTTCCTTCACTATTTTTAAGATATCCTCATGAGCATCCCGATTATGGATAATAATCGGAAGCCCTGTTTGATCAGCCAACTCAATCTGCTGGAGAAAAACTTCCTTTTGTACCGGACGAGGGGATAAATCCCGATAATAATCCAGTCCGATTTCTCCCCAGCCAATGACTTTCTTATCTTTAGCCATCTCGATTAACCGCTCCCAAGTCTCAAGTCCAGCAGACTCTGCATCATGCGGGTGGACTCCCACCGCTGCGTAGATATGTTCAAATTGATGAGCAAGATGCAAGGAGCGTTGTGATGAAGGAAGATCATACCCTACATTAAGGACCCGAGAAATCTGAGCTTGTTTCATATTTTCTAGGACCTGCTCAAAATCCCCCTTATACCGGTCGTCGTCAAGATGTGCGTGTGTATCCCAGATCATTTTACCCGTGCTCCTGCCGCGATTTCCTTATCCAGCGAAAGTACTTCGAGTACCGTCCCGTGAGAAGCTGCTAGAATCATGCCTTCTGACATAATTCCACGGAGCTTTACCGGTTTCAGATTTGCTACAATGACGACGTATTTCCCGATTAACTCTTCAGGAGCATAATGTTGCGCTATACCGGAAACGATGGTACGTGGTTTCCCTGCAACCTCGATCTCAAGCTTTAAGAGTTTATCAGCTTTTTGAACTTTCTCAGCAGCCAGAACCTTGGCCACGCGGAGATCAATCTTTGCAAAGTCATCCATTGTAATTTCATCCTTAATGGGTTCGAATTCTGCTTTAGCCTCTTGAGCAGGGGCTTCCGTATTTATCAGTTCATCTGGAGCTTTGCCCTCGACTTGATTGGGGGCTTGTGCTATGGTTTCATTCACTTTTTCGGTTGTATTTATTTCATTCACAGTCTTCTTACTCTCCTGTTCTAAATCGTATTGAGATAGATCCACTCTGGGGAATAAAGGTTCTCCTTTTTCCACTTGGATGCCTGGTTCTAAAATATCCCATCGGCTTGCATCTTCCCAGCGTATAAATCCCTCTTCCACACCTAGAAGCCGAACAATCTTACCTGGCAGCTTCGGCATGAAGGGCGCAGATAAAATCGCGAGGATTCGGATGGCCTCAGCAAACGTATGGAGTACCGTATCCAGACGAGCCTGTTCCCCCTCTTGCTTTGCTAGTGCCCAAGGTGCAGTTTCATCGACATATTTATTCAGTCGGGAGACAAACCTCCAAAGGTTTTCTAAAGCCCCCGCGGGATCATGTGCCTCAAGGCGTTCTTCGACTTGAGCCTTGACTTCCTGACACAGTGTTTTTAGCTCTGCTTCTAAAGCAGTATCTTCACTGGCCTGCGGGACAATCCCTCCGCGGTATTTAACGATCATTGCTAAGCTCCGAGAGACGAAATTCCCCAAGTCATTCGCTAAATCACTATTGAGACGATCCACAAGGTTATCTTCAGAGTACGTCCCATCTGTTCCTACCTGCATCTCACGCAGGAGAAAATAGCGAATCGCATCTGAGCCATAGCGCTTAATCAGTTCAAAAGAGTCCTGGACATTTCCTCGTGATTTGGAGATTTTTCCCCCTTCTTTGCTGAGGAACCAGCCATGACCATACACCACTTTAGGTAAGGGAATCCCCGAAGCAATAAGAATAATCGGCCAAATAACCGCATGGAAGCGAACGATGTCTTTGCCCATCAAGTGAACCTCTGCTGGCCAGTACTTATGATATAACTCCCCATCCGGATAGCCTAAGGCGGAAATATAGTTAATCAAAGCATCCAGCCAAACATATACTACATGCTTTGGATCGAAGGGAACTTGAATTCCCCATTGGAACGTTGTCCGAGAAACACAGAGATCTTCTAGCCCACCCTCAATGAACTTCACCATTTCATTACGACGGGAAACGGGCTGAATAAACTCCGGGTTTTCTTTGATATAGTTTAAAAGAACATCCTGATATTTGGAAAGCTTGAAAAAATAACTTTCCTCTTTTAAAAGCTCCACTTCACGTCCACAATCCGGATTCGGACACTTCCCATCGATAAGTTTATTCTCCGTCCAAAACGTCTCACAGGGCGTACAATACCAACCTTCATATTCTGATTTATAAATATCCCCTTGCTCATAAAGCTTCGTAAAGATTCCCTTGACTACCTTATGGTGCCGCTCTTCAGTTGTCCTGATAAAATCATCATTTGAAATATCAAGCTCGTCCCATAAAGCCTTGAATCGTTCCACTACTCCGTCTACATACGCTTTAGGGTCCAAACCTTTTCCTTCTGCAGTCTGAACGATCTTCTGGGCGTTTTCATCGGTACCCGTAAGAAAGTAGACGTCATCGCCCCTCATACGGTGGTAACGTGCAAAGGCATCTGCGGCAACCGTCGTATATGCGGTACCTATATGGGGGCTCGCATTCGGATAAAAGATAGGTGTCGTTATATAGTACTTCAAAGCATATCGTCCTCTCTTCTAGATGCATTTAATGGCACATTTTTGAGCAGTGTGCCCAAAACATAATTATTTTATTCCTTAACTATGAATTTTTCCAGTAAAATCCGCAAAAAAATACCATTTTCAAGGAAAAAATAGTTGACTTTAAATGGAATGATTGGTATCATAAGGGTGTTACATCCTGTCGAAAGATGTAGTAAAGAGGAGGTCTAGTGATGAAATCAACTGGAATCGTGAGAAAAGTAGATGAACTAGGACGTGTGGTATTACCGATCGAACTACGCAGAACCTTAGGAATTGACGAAAAGGATGCTTTAGAAATCTACGTCGACCAAGAGAAGATTATCCTTAAAAAGTACGAGCCAGCTTGTGTTTTTTGTGGTAATGCGAGCGAAGTTCAAGTGTTCCGTGGAAAAAACGTTTGCCGTGAATGTGCAACCGCCATGGGCGAATCTGTTTCTACCAGCAATGACCAATCAGAAGCCGTTTAAAGAAAGCTTAAAACACATAACAACCCTAAGAGATTAAAAGGCTACATAAAAGAAGGCGAAAAGCCTTCTTTTTTTATTCTTCTTTATCCTTCTTTCTCAGAAAGGACTGCCTGATAAATCTCCCTTTTACTCACCCCATACTTTTTCCCAACGTGCTTCATTGCATCATTCGGCTTTTCTCCTTGTTGGATGAGTTCCTGCACCTCTTGTCTCCATTCCTCAGCTCCTCCCGTAGGGAGAGTCGCGATATAGGGAGCAGTAAGCAGACAAATCTCTCCTCGTGGTGAGTTCAAGCGAAACTCCTCAAGGAGTTGCTGCAAGGTCCCTTTATGGACGTTCTGATGCAGCTTTGTAATCTCCCTCACCACAGCAGCATCACGATCCCCAAAGACCTCCAAAAGATCTTCCAAGGTGTCCACCAAGCGATGAGGCCCCTCATAAAAGATCTGTGTAAAGGTCAGTTGGGCGTAATTCGCTAATTCCTTTTTACGTGTTCCTGAATGTGAAGGTAAAAAGCCATGAAATAAGAAATGTTCATTCGGCATGCCCGATAAAACCAGGGCAGTCAAACCAGCATTGGCGCCCGGTAAGACATCCACTGGAATTCCTTCATCCGAACACAGCTGAATGATTTCCTTGCCCGGAT
Organism: Desulfitobacterium elongatum; assembly: GCF_055378975.1. NCBI lineage: Bacteria > Bacillati > Bacillota > Clostridia > Eubacteriales > Desulfitobacteriaceae > Desulfitobacterium > Desulfitobacterium elongatum. The sequence continues at coordinate 4,781,962 of NZ_AP038772.1, forward strand.
CTGATATCCCAGGCATTCCGGCATCTGAAATCAGGGCCACCGAATCCCCATTTTGAAGTCTCTTCACAAGTTCCTGAGCTTTTCCCTTTTCATTATGTTCATGATAACTCGTTAGATGCGTCGTTATTCCAAAGTGATCCAGCAACTTTCGCGAATGGCGAGTATCCTCTGCTGCAATCAGATTCACCTCACGCAGTACCTCCAAAGCCCTCAAGGTTATATCTCCCAAATTCCCAATCGGAGTCGCACACACGTAAAGTGTCCCGTTCTGAACCGTAGCCAAAAAGACCTCTCCAATCTAACTTTAGTCTTTGCGTAGAAAACCCATGCAAAAGAGACAATCTCCCGCCTCCAGAGGCTGTCCGAAATGCAAGTGACAAACATGAAAGCCCTCTTTGTAAAGACGCTCTAAGTTGTCATGTGCAACCCCTTGAATCCGTTCCGCATTCGCAATAACTCGCTCTGTTTCCAGTTCAGGAAGTGCACAGAGCTCCCGTTTTAACCTGGCATTTTCTTCTTCCAGGCTTGTCACATAAGGTCGCAAACGCCTCACCTCTTCGAGTAAGGAGTTTAGCTTTTCCTCGACTTCAGTTAAGGCCTGGGTTAACTGACTCATACCTTCTCACTCTTTCCTTTATACTTTTCCCCTTTCCTATGACGTGCCTCATGACGTCCTTTCCCAGCAACAGGAACTTCTTGGTTTAACGAGGATTCAGCTCCGTTTTCCGAACTCTCGGCCTTATCTTCACCGTGTTCTTTACAATTTCCCCTACAGTTTTCTCTACAATGCACTCTATTCTCTTCATCGTAAGCGCTATTTTCATACTTAAGACAACACATTAAGCGTCCACAGATTCCTGAGATTTTGGTCGGATTAAGAGAAAGCTTTTGATCCTTAGCCATTCGAATTGATACCGGTTCAAAGTCTCCTAAAAAGCTCGAACAGCATAGGATTCGGCCACAGGAGCCAACTCCTCCCAGCATTTTTGCCTCGTCCCTGACTCCAATCTGACGAAGTTCGATCCGAGTACGAAATACAGAGGCTAGATCTTTAACGAGTTCACGGAAATCTACCCGTCCCTCGGCTGTAAATGAAAAAATAATCTTGTTGCCGTCAAACGTATATTCCACATCCACCAGCTTCATCGGCAGCTGATGGTCTATTATTTTCTTAAGACAAATCTGGAAGGCTTCCTTCTCCTTGATTCTATTTTCATCGACAACCCTTTCATCTTCAGTGCTTGCTTTTCGAATGACGGGTTTTAAAGGGAGAACGACTTCCTCTTCTTTTACCTGACGCGTCGGAATTACTAATTCCCCGAACTCCACTCCCCGCGCTGTTTCGACGATTACTTTATCGTTAACGCCGAGAGCAAGGTTCCCTGACGAAAAATAATAAATCTTACCTGCCCGCTTAAAGCGAACTCCCACGACCTCTACCATCTAATTTCCTCCTTGCCGGAATAATTCTAAGGCTAATACTTCTATTACCGATCTGGGGTTAGCCTGCACCTTGATTTGATCTATTGCCTTGCCAATCGCTAAGATCTCAACTGGGTTGATAGGCCCCCTCTTGTGATATGCTCTTTGAGCCAATACCTGGAGATAGACCACGGCTTCCTTCTTCTCAATCGGGAAAAGGGGGAAAAGCTTAAGAAAGTCGTGCTCATCCACCGCTTGGTGAAAAGCCTCAATCCACTCCTTTACCTTTTGGACACCTATTTTTAATATATCATGGGCCAATTCAGGATTCTGGTTACTTAACCGAAATGCCTCCCTGGCCTCTAACTGATCCATGGATTCTTCAAGAGTCTCTAACCATTCTGGCTCCCCAGTCACGGGGAAATATACAGCTTGTGCCCGGCTCTGAATCGTTGGCAAAAGTGCCTCTGCATTCTGTGCGCTTAAGATAATCAACGTTCTTTCCGGTGGTTCTTCAATGACTTTCAGCAACGCATTCGCTGCTGGGATCGTTAGACTATCCGCTTCTTCAAGGATGAAGACTTTATATTTTCCCTCGAAATGTTTACGGTATACTTGCTCTTGCCAATGGATAACCTGCTCTATCCTTATTGAGGACTTTAAAGGTTCAAGTATATTCACGTCCGGATGATTCCCTGAAGCAATTTTCTTACAGGATAAACATTCTTGACAGGGACCCTCTTTACGTGGAGAATAACAATTCAACACTTTTGCAAGCTGCAACCCCGCAGTTTGTCTCTCCGGGGCACTTCCCCCATGGAATAGGAGAAGATGCGTGAGCCGACCTTCTAGTGCTGCTTTCTCTAAAAGATGAAGTGATAGATTCACTTTATTCCTCCTCGATCACCCAAACCGTTCTTCCAGGATCTTCCCAGCCCTGCCAACGTCCTCTACGTGTCGCAAGCACCTCTAAAACCTCTGGGGTCATCTCTTCCCCCATGACGATAAGAGGGATACCGGGAGGATAGGGAGAAATACTCTCTCCCAAAACCTTACCTAAACTCTCCTTAAGAGGAACTCTTCGTTTATGTGCCAAAAAGGCACGACGAGGCGAAAGCCTCATGGGTGGTAGAGGGATTCTGTATCCTTCAAGCCAAGGCTGGTAACCTTCTTGATGGCGGGAATTCTCTCGAGTTAGAAATCCCTTATCCTTTTTAAATTCTCCCAAACTGAGAAGACCCTCAGTAAGAATTCGAACCTCTTCTGGAGTATTTCCAATTCCCAAGAGAAACAAAATATTTTCTTCATCCCATAGTTCAGGTTCCACTCGATATTTCTCCCGCAAATGCTCGACACATAGAGGAGCCGATACACCGAGAGAGCTTGTATTGACTAGAATTTTCGACCAATCGAGCTCACTAATCCCATATATTCCTTTGTCCTCAGGATTCAGGATACGAACGATACGGCCTGCGCGATAGTGTAAATCGTGAACGGCTTCATGAAGAAGCTCCCACCGTGTCGTTTCTAGAGCATATTCCACCGCTCTTTCCAAGGATGCCATCAACAAATAACTTGGACTAGACGATTGCAAAAGCTCAAGTGCTTGCCTTACTGCCGAAATCTGTACTCGGCCTCCCTGGACATGAAGCATTGCTGCCTGAGTTAAAGCACTCAAGGTTTTATGTGTACTATGCAAGACCAGATCCGCTCCCAGGTCTAAAGCTCCTGGCGGAAAGAGAGCATTTAAGTAATGTGAACCATGAGCTTGATCGACAAAAATACTCACCTGAGGTGCTATGCTATCCCGCTCTTCAACGAGCCGATGTAAATCGGGAAGACTTCCATAATACCCTGGATAGGTTAGATGAACCGCCTGAACTCGCTCCCATAAGGGAGATAATCCTTCAAGTTCTAACCCTAAAGGCAACTTAAACTCTGGATGAACGATTAAAGGAATATATTCAGGTTCTAATCCTGATAACACCAAGGCAGACATGACCGAACGATGGGACTGCCTTTCTATGAGAACCCTTTTCCTTAATCCCTTCGATGAGCTCGCCATCGAATTCGCCAAAGCCATGAACATGGCCTGGTTTCCAGCAGTTGCTCCGTTAATTAGGAAAAAACTCGCATCACTCTTAAACACTTCAGAAGCTCTTTCGAGCGCTTGTGCAATCACCCCTTCTGGGGCGTGCAACATATCTAATCCAGGGAGCTCCGTCAGATCCTGCTCAGGAAAATGAAGCCCCTCGAAAAACTCTCGTTTTCCTTTGTGACCAGGAGTGTGAAAGGAAATAAACCCCTGATTTTGATACTGAAGCAAACCTTCTCCCAAGGCTAGCAAAAAATCATCCCTCCAGCAAGCAAATGGTCAGAGGTATTTCCTATTATTATATCATAATATTTCCAAGGATTCATCTATTCGCATTTATAAGGACTTTTCGAGCTTAAAGCTATTCCTGCGCACCTTTTTGAGGGCTGACCGGGCTATTCCGTGGCAATCCTGTTTGTTCAATCGTTACTTGAATGTCATAAGAAACTGGAAAATCAGGAAGTTGGCTTAACCAATCGTCCTTAACCTGTCTCCAATACTTTGGATCCTTGACTTCAAGTTTACGTCCAATCCCTATGAAGTCTAAGCCTAACTCTTTGCTTTTGGTGACTGCAGCTTGACATTCTTTCTCAATCGCCTTAGCAACAACCGGCTCAAGATTCCGCACAAATTCACGCCATGTTTTTATATCCATAGCTTCTTGCTGCCCTCTTATTTCATTAAGAGAAACCGTAGTCTTAATTTGAAAAGTGATTCCCATCTTTTCATCGACCGACTGAACTTTGTACTTGGTTGAGGATTTGTGTACCCACATAGCAATCTTAGGTCCATTTTCCTCCGAAGCTTGAATGTAACGGTTCTTCACTTCGTTATCTAACCAGAGATATCCTTTCGTCTCCTCATCACTCAGAAAATCGATTAACTTTCCATCCTCAAATACACCAGAAGCTTCTATTTGCAGTTCTTCCCCTTTTTCATCCGAGTATTCAAAACCCTTATCCCCTGGTTTGATTTTCTGGACTGTAGGAATCAGCGGATTCTGACTTTCTCGACCTAAGATGGTAAGATAATGCCCTAACCGTGTGACCGGAAAAGTCGATATAGCGGGTTGCCCTACAATTGTCCCCAAGAGACTTAAGGCCGGGAGCTGTTTAGAGCGAAGTTGGGTTTCTAGAATATCCTTAGCCTCTCCCTTGGCGAGTAGGAGGTAAATGGTCCGACGGAATTGATAGAAGCGTTGAAAATTATCCAGTGCTTCGTTTATTCCGGATCGAGCCAGACCCTCACCTAATATGATAATCCGAGATGTTCCTGCAAAAGGATGCTTATTGAGCATCTGATCGATCTTTTCCGCTATGACTGGTATACTTTCTACCTCGACACTCAAGGTCCAGTTCTCCATCTCAGATCCACTCCCACTGCTCGTTTTCGGTTGAGCAATCTGAAAGGTTACTTGATAGGTCCCCTCTTCTTTTCCTTGATCAATCCCTACACCCATAATAAATGCCAATTGTTCTACTTCACGTTTCCCACCGCAGCCTTCAAGGGACAACAGTGTCAAGAGAAGAAGAATTACGATCGGTAAACGAATGTTTAGGATTTTTTGGAACGTTTTTTCCATTTGTCCCCCCCCCAAACCAAGAGCACCCAGAGTACAGTAAATGGTAAAATGATAAAGTCATCCACCTTTCCAATCTCCACGACAAGATCCATCCCTCGTAAGATAAACATCGGGATGACAATATAAATTAAACCAAGTACAAAACTCCAGTTAGGGCTTTTCAAACCAAAAACATACCTTATTCCCCACATTCCAGCGAAGAATAGCGCAGCTACTTTTATGGTTAAAGCCCCCATCCAAACAAGTGTAAAGATTGACTCCACACCAGATATTGTTCGAGAAACTTCAATCATATTACCCAATACCAAAAGGCCATAGGTGAGACGAACCGTTTCGAAAGGGCCAAAGGTGAGGATTTGGATAAGAACAGTAAACGTATCCAAAAAAATAACAAATAAAGCAGTACGCCAAACCCCCTTCCTCATTTGTTTTAAATCCCTTGCATGTTGGGATAAAAACGGCAACAGCCCAGCTAGAAACAAAATATATTCCATCGACCAAGGTGCGACTTTCATACTCGCCTTGAGTACGGGCATAATTCCATCAGCTAAGATCGGATATAGTTCGCCTTGTTCAAAACGAGGAATCGAGAAGAGAGCGATCAAGATTAATGCCACTGTAATAATAGGAAAAACAACTTCGGTGAAACGAGCTAGAACCTCTATTCCACTATGGAAAAGATAAAAAACTAAAATAAACCCTCCCAAAATGATAACATTACGTGGCATCAACGGGAGAACCGTACGATTATACATGTCTACCCCCTGCCCTACCAATAATCCTCCAAAATATGATGTCGCAAAGATATAAATGAGGCCCAACCCTTTAGCAGGCCATTTTCCTAAGACTTTCTCCGATATTTCTAAAAGATTTTTACTAGGATACTTAGGAACCAAGGAGAGGAGCATCAAACCGAAGGGAATTGCCAAAACGAGGCCAGGAAAAATTGCCATCCACGCGTCTCGTCCAGCTAAACCTGTCACTGTTATCCCTGCTACTATGAAGGTTGTCCCAAGAAGTACCGCTGAGCCTGATATCATAAATTGATGAGTTGATATACGTTCCATTTATTCCCTTCCTCCCGATTTGGGATGATCGGTATCCATCAATTCTGGTCTCCTCTTCATGGCCCACCAAGGAGCCCGTACAAATGTATCCTGTAGGAAAGCCCGAATTCTTAATGGAGCAATAGGACTCATATAGGGGACTCCAAAGGAACGAAGGCCCAGTAGATGAATAAGTATTGCATAAAGACCAATACCTATCCCGAAGAGCCCCATAGTACCCGCCAAAATCATTAGTGGGGCGCGTAATAACCGGACCCCGATCGCTAAATCGTACGCTGGAATGGCATAACTGGAAACGGCGGTAACCCCGATAATTATTACCATAATAGGACTCACTAAACTCGCTTTGACTGCTGCATCTCCAATGACGAGAGCGCCCACAATTCCAATGGTCTGCCCGATCGGCTTTGGAAGTCTGAGTCCTGCCTCCTGCAAAATCTCTAAGGTTAACAACATTAATGAAGCCTCGATTAAGGCTGGGAAGGGGGTGGCCTCTCGACCCGCTGCGATACTCATCGCCAAAGAGGTCGGTAACAATTCCTGATGAAAGGTTGTTATTGCGATGTATAAGCTTGGAGCCATAATTGCAATGATGGCTCCAACATAACGGACAAAACGGATTAGAATGACGATCATAGCCCGCTCATAATAGTCTTCATTCACTTGCATAAATCCTGCTAGAGTCATTGGAAGAAGGAAAACGGTCGGTGTTCCATCAACCATTATTGCCACGCATCCCTCAAAGAGATTATAGGCGACGATATCCGGTCGTTCTGTATGATAGATCTGTGGAAAGGGTGAATATGGGGAATCCTCAATAAATTCTTCTAACATATCTCCCGAAACAATCGCATCTATTTTTATTCGACTAAGACGCTGAATCACTTCGGAAACGACGTCGGGGCTTGCAATATTTTCGACATAGGCTATCACCACATCAGTTTTTGAGATTTCCCCAATTTTCATCGAGACGAGACGAAGAGAAGGATGTTTGATTTTCCTTCTGAGAAGTGAGGTATTCGTTCGAATCGTCTCATTAAATCCTTCCTTTGGTCCACGAATGGTCGCTTCGGTTTGGGGTTCAGTCACCCCTCGAGTTTGCCATCCTCGAGCACCTATAACAAGTGCCTCTTGAGTATCTTCAATAAAGAGTACTGCGTCACCCGATAACATAGCATCAATAGCATCCCCCATGAGATTAATTTTCTTAATCTCGTTTGTCGGGGTAAGAAGGTTTAACAAACGATCATGGACGTTTTCTAAAGTCATCTCTTTAAGTTCTGGATCATCCGCTAATTCAACCATCAATACCCGTAGGAGATAACTATCCAAGAGATGCTTATCAATTAATCCATCCACCACACCGAGAACACAGGGAATTTCTTTCTTAGCACGCAATCTAAAATCCCGGAAGACAATATCACTGCTTTTCGATAGCTCTTCACGAATTCGTTGAATTGATATCGGTTGATTCCATTCTTCATCGATCGGAAGACCCGGGGCCTTCCGAACCTTTCTGACATGGGGACGGAGAGTAAGGTCCTTTATCATTCTTAACCAACTTTTACTTCTCAAAGGTCTTCCCCCCTTTATCCAACTTATCTTCCGCAAAAAACCATCCTGTTATTCATTCCAATGACTGCCCTATGATTTAAGTTGTGGGGTGTCTAGGTGCAGAAGCGAGCATAGAAGCAAGGGGACAGGTACGACGTTTCACACGGAAACGATGTACCTGTCCCCTTGCTTCCTTACGGATTTAGATTACTTGAAGGGCCCATGTATTGTTACACTTCTGATATCGAAGTATGCAAAAAGCTCACTCTGATAAGAGTGAGCTCCCTATAGATAAAAGAGCGGGGCATGCCCCGCTCTTTTATCGTTGTCTACTTGACGACAACTTCTCTATAATTTATGTGAATCTTAGTCCCACTTTTGGTCCGCTAAACGCTTGTAGGAGTTATAGCGTACTTTAGCGTACTTCTCAGCACCTGCGAAGAGTTCTTCAGCAGTCTCTGGGAAGGTATTAATCAAGGAAGTGTAACGTACTTCGCCCATGATGAAGTCACGGAAAGGAGTTGTTGGTTCTTTGGAGTCAAGGGAGAATGGGTTCTTACCTTGCTCTTCGAGATCCGGGTTGAAACGATAGAGATGCCAGTAACCAGAATCTACGGCCTTCTTCGCTTCGTTCACGCTCTTCGCCATACCAGCTTTGAGTCCATGGTTGATACATGGAGCGTAAGCAATGATAAGTGAAGGTCCGTTGTATGCCTCAGCTTCTTTGATGGCCTTAATTGTTTGAGCCATGTTAGAACCAAGTGCAACTTGAGCGACATAGACATAACCATAGCTCATAGCCATCATGCCTAGGTCTTTCTTGCGGATTTTCTTACCGGCAGCAGCAAATTTAGCTACAGCAGCACGAGGAGTAGATTTAGAAGATTGACCACCTGTGTTGGAGTAAACTTCGGTATCGAGAACAAAGATGTTGACATCGTCACCAGAAGCCAAGACATGGTCTAAGCCGCCGTAACCGATATCATAAGCCCAACCGTCTCCACCAACGATCCATTGAGATTTCTTAACGAGGTGATCCTTTCTCTTAAGGATTTCTGCAAGAACGGTATTATCTCCGTTATAGCCCTCGAGGAGAGCACGTACTTTTGCAGCTGCGGCCTTAGAAGCATCAGCATCGTTCATGCCTCTAATCCACTCTTGGAAAGCTTCCTTCATCTCATCGCTGATTTCCATTTCCAGAGCTTCGTTCATCAAGAGTGCGAGTTTTTCGCGTTGTTGACGAACACCGAGGTACATTCCATAACCGAACTCTGCGTTATCTTCGAAGAGGGAGTTAGCCCAAGTCGGTCCTTGTCCCTGTGCATTTGTGGTGTAAGGAACGGAAGGAGCACTACCACCCCAGATGGAGCTACAACCCGTAGCGTTAGCAATCATCATGCGATCACCAAAGAGTTGGGTGAGAAGCTTAATGTAAGCAGTCTCTCCACAACCAGGGCAGGCACCATTGAACTCGAGTAAAGGCTGTGCAAATTGACTGCCTTTAACGGTTGTAACATCAAAACGCTTGCTCTTGTTGGAAACAGTCATTGCATATTCCCAGTTTTTAACTTGTGCTTCAGTTTGCTCAGCTGCATCCTTCATAACGAGGGCTTTTCCTTTAGCTGGGCAGACTTCAGCACAGTTACCGCAACCGGTGCAATCGAGCGCGCTTACTTGAACGCGGAATTGGAGACCTTCAGCCTCTTTACCGATAGCTTTTTTAGTAGCGAAGCCTTCTGGAGCATTAGCCACTTCCTGCTCATCCAAAAGGAATGGTCGAATGGCTGCATGGGGGCAAACATAGGAACATTGGTTACATTGGATACATTTTTCGATATCCCATTCAGGTACTGAAACTGCGATACCACGCTTCTCATAGGCTGTGGTGCCAACAGGAACAGTTCCATCCTCACGGCCAGTGAAAGCACTTACTGGGAGGCTATCGCCCTCTTGTGCATTCATAACGTTTTGGATGTTTTTAACATAATCAGGGAGATCGATTGTTGCAGCAGCTTCAGCATGTGCATCTGTAGCATTAGCCCAGGCAGCAGGAACATCGATTTTAACGAGGGAATCTACCCCACGGTCAATCGCAGCAGTATTCATGTCTACGATATTTTGACCTTTTTTGCCATAAGCTTTGATTACAGAATCTTTTAGGTAGCCGATTGCTTCATCCACAGGAATCACGTTAGCAAGCTTGAAGAAAGCTGCTTGCATGATCATATTGATACGTGAACCAAGTCCAACTTCACGACCGATGGAAACTGCATCGATTGTGTAGAAGTTAATATTGTTTTGTGCAATATACTGTTTCATAGAAGCAGGAATCTTCTCATCGAGTTCCTCAGGTTTCCACTTACAGTTCAATACGAATGATCCGTTTTTCTTAAGACCCTTAACGAGATCGTATTGGCCTACATAGGCTTGGTTATGGCAAGCGACATAGTCAGCGCCAGTGACATAATAAGGAGACTTAATTTCTTTCTTACCAAAACGAACGTGAGAAATAGTGATACCACCGGATTTCTTTGAGTCGTATTGGAAGTAAGCTTGCGCATAAAGCTTGGTGTGGTCACCAATAATCTTGATGGCTTGCTTATTGGCACCGACAGTTCCGTCAGAACCAAGTCCCCAGAATTTACAAGCGATTGTTCCTTCTGGAGCTGTGTTGATGATTTCATCCTCTGGTAAGGATTTGAAGGTTACATCATCGACGATACCAATGGTGAAGCCATTTTTAGGCTCAGCCATAGCAAGGTTTTTGTAAACTGCAAGTATTTGAGAAGGAGTGGTATCTTTGGAACCTAGGCCATAACGTCCACCGACGATGACAGGCTTCAGATCGGAATTAAAGAATACGTCTTTTACATCGAGTAAGAGTGGCTCGCCATTAGCGCCTGGCTCTTTCGTACGCTCAAGAACAGCAATGGATTTAACAGTCTTGGGTAGTACATTGAAGAGGTATTTTGCGGAGAAGGGACGGAAGAGGTGAACTTTCACGACACCGACTTTCTCACCCTTAGCCATTAAGTAATCAATAGTTTCTTCGATGGTATCGCAAACCGAACCCATAGCGATGATGACGCGCTCAGCATCTTCAGCACCATAGTATTGGAAAGGATGGTACTCACGACCGGTAATTTTCTTGTATTCTTGCATGTAGTGCTCAACAATATCCGGAATCGCGTCATAGAAACGGTTAGAAGCTTCACGACCTTGGAAATAAACATCCGGGTTTTGAGCAGTACCACGAAGTTCTGGATGTTCAGGATTCAATGCACGATCACGGAAGCCTTGAAGCGCATCATGGTCAAGTAATTTTGCGACATCTGCATAATCTGTAACTTCAATTTTTTGAATTTCATGGGAAGTACGGAAACCGTCAAAGAAGTGTACAAATGGTACTCTAGCTTTAATCGTAGCTAAGTGAGCGATAAAACCTAGGTCTAAAGCTTCTTGTACATTGTGAGAAGAAAGTTGAGCAAAACCAGTAGCACGTACAGACATTACGTCTTGATGATCACCGAAAATAGATAAAGCATGTGTCGCTAAAGCACGTGCACTCACATGGAATACACTTGGCAGAAGCTCCCCTGCAATTTTATACATGTTAGGAATCATTAATAGCAAACCTTGGGAAGCGGTATAAGTGGTTGTCAAAGCACCCGCCTGAAGGGATCCATGAACTGCACCGGCCGCACCTGCTTCTGATTGCATCTCAACAACCTTTACAGTCTGACCGAAAACGTTCTTTTTGTCATGGGCAGCCCATTCATCTGCAAATTCAGCCATCGTTGAAGAGGGAGTGATCGGGAAGATGGTTGCAACTTCCGTAAACGCATACGATGCATGTGCGGCAGCTTCATTTCCATCCATGGTCTTCATTTTTGCCATTTGGTACATCCTCCTAAAAGTGAAAAATTTAATTATAGGGTTTTATGAAGAAGAGTTTTCTCCCCTTCTGCCCCCTAAATCCAATGCTTAGGAAGTCGAATATTCGGCTTCAAAAAAAATAGAATTTTCGTAAAAATAGCATGAAAATACATTGAGGGAACAATCTCGGTTTAATTTAACCGAAATGTTCCCTGCAATTGTTATAAGTATACTCTTTGTTTGTTTAATTCGTCAAGGATAAAAATAGCTATCCACATCATTTCATCAACCTTACATAAAGGTATCAAGGGAAATATAAATTTCTATATACCTAAAATCTGGAGACCAGCTAAGGCAATAACCCCTGGAAAACCAAGGAGTCCCACGACAATTACCGTAAATAGATTAATGGGTATGCTAAACCCTACCACACTTAAGATTAAATCAAAGATCCATAAACCGACTATACCACCCAAAGTATGAATCATTACTTTGAGTAGAACATTCGGTTTACCTAAGCTTGATTTAACTACCAATCCAATAAGTAAAATAAATAGACCTAAAAATACAAAGGTCATGAGTACAGTCCCCCTTTACCCACTACTAGTCCAAAAATATGCACAAGGTGGACAAAGAAGAACAACCCTGACCTAATATTTTGACATTTAATCCCAACTAGAACTCACATGTGAACTATGATTCAAGGCTCACAGATTTAGATTTGACGTCGTCCTTCTAACGCACGTGCGATAGTTATCTCATCGGCGTACTCTAAATCTCCTCCTACTGGCAATCCATGGGCTAACCTTGTAACCCTAATCCCTAAAGGTTTCAAAAGCTTTGACACATACATGGCTGTGGCCTCTCCCTCAACGGTAGGATTCAAAGCCATGATGACTTCTTTGACTCCCTCCAATCGAGGCAAGAGTTTCGACACGGTGAGTTGTTCCGGCCCGATACCTTCAAGTGGGGAAATAACCCCATGAAGGACATGATACAGACCTTTGAACTCTCGCGTTTTTTCCAGGGCAGCTACATCCCGTGGCTGCTCAACTATGCAAAGCAAAGATCGATCTCTCTTTTCACTTACACAAATGGGACAGGGATCCTGGTCTGTATAATTGCTACAGACAGAGCACTGCTTAATATTCTGCTGGGCCTTAATCATCACTTCAGCTAAATTTTCTGCAACCTGAGGTTGCCCCAAAAGATAAAAGGCTAACCTACCAGCAGTCTTTGGTCCAATTCCAGGCAATCGGGCCAATCCTGAGATCAAATCAGCAAGAGGTTGTGGGTAATTCAAAAAATCCATATCAATTCACTTAGAATAAACCAGGAATTTTTAAGCCATTAGTTAATTTACCCATCTCGGAAGAGACCAACTCTTCAACTTTTCTTAACCCTTCGTTTACAGCTGCCTTGATCATATCTTCGAGCATTTCAACATCCTCTGGGTCTACCGCTTCTGGTTTGATTTTCAGCTCAAGGATCTCATTCTTTCCGTTAACCACGACTTGAACGGCACCACCACCGACCGAAGCATCCACTGTGCGACTTTTTAACTCTTCCTGAGCTTTAGCCATGTCCTCTTGTAGCTTTTGAGCCTGCTTTAACATATTGCTCATATTACCCATGTTTCCCATATTTCCGCCTTTAAATGCCATTTTGTAACTCTCCTTTGTATTTCAATTAATTAACTTTTTTACACACCATCTACTCTTTGATTACTACAAGATCAGCTCCAAAGAAATCCGTGGCTTTCTTTATGACTGGGTTATCAACAGATTCAACTGAGGGTTTACCTTTCTCCAACTCGCTTTCCAAAACGCTTCGCAGTGTTAAAGGGGAACCAAATATGTCCTTCAAAACTTTTTCAATCGTTTCCCGATTCTCCACTTGATTCACTTTATCCCGGTGAAAGGATAAGCCTTCTTTAAATACGATAACCAATACATCCCCCTGAAGATCAACGGGCTTCCCTTCCATTAAAAAAGCATGTGTCGATTTTTTCAGCCTTCGTACTTGCTCTAATACCTCTGACCAGCGGTCTTCAATCTGCTGAATGGACAGACCCGTATGGGACTTACCTGACACTACTGCTGCCTTACTCCCTCCTTGAGGGGCGAAAACGTCTGGGGCTGTGGAAGATGGTTTGGGAGTATCAGAACTTGTCCCTTTCGGTCTTACAATCTTCGTCTGCTCCGCGGGTCCTTTTCCTAAAGGTTGCCCCATAGAAAGTTTTCTGATTTCCTGCTCCATTTCCTGCAATCGACGCATCACTTCATCTGATCCTTGAGAGGGTTCTCTTTGAGAATCATATATAACCTGTACTAAGAGAAGTTCAGCAGCTAAACGTGCGTTTGTAGCATATTTTAACTGACTTTCCCCTTGAAGTAAAATTCCAATCCATTGGAGTAGTTGTTTTAAGCCTATCTGTTCACATTGGGCAATCAAACGTTCTTTTAAATGAGGTGCAATATGTGGTAATTGACGGGTCGAGGCAAAGATTAAAGCCTGTCGTAAGTATTCTAGAAGTTCACGGATAATCTGTCTGGGGTCTCTCCCCTGGTTAATCCCGTCAGAAAGAAGTTGAAGAGTCTCAGCATACTTCTGATCTAACAACTGATCTACTAGCTTTGAACTAAAATCTTCTCCAACCATACCTAATACTTGATAAACCTGTTCTACTCCCAACGTTCCATCGAGAAGAAGACACTGGTCGAGAATACTTAAAGCATCCCTCAGTCCACCTTCAGATTTTTGAGCTAAGACAGTTAGTGCTTCGGCATCGACCTCTCGGCCAATTTTCTCACAAACCTGCTCTAAGCGGCTTTGAATTTGCTCCAGAGGAATGCGATGAAATTCAAACCTTTGTACTCTAGAGAGAATCGTCAGAGGAATTTTATGAACCTCTGTCGTAGCAAGGATAAACACTACCCGCTCCGGTGGCTCCTCAAGAGTCTTTAACAAAGCATTAAAGGCCTCTGTGGTTAACATATGAACTTCATCGATGATATAAACTTTATACTTACTCTCACCAGCACTTAAACGGACCTTTTCCCTTAAGTCCCTTATCTCATCAATACCACGATTCGAAGCAGCATCAATCTCCAAAACTTCCATCGCGTTTCCTTGATCGATACTTAAACAGGCTGAGCAATGATTACAGGGTTCAACCCCTTCACGTTGCTCACAATTTAAAGCCTTCGCCAAAACCTTAGCCGTCGAGGTTTTTCCAGTCCCTCTCGGACCGCTAAACAAGTAAGCATGTGCGACCTTCTCCTGCATTATCGCATTCGTTAAGGTTTTCGTAACATGCTCTTGTCCAACCATTTCTTTGAAGTTTTTTGGTCGCCACTCGCGGTATAACGCTAGATAAGCCATTCGCGCTTCCCACCTTAATCTATGTAGGGTATAGTGAAAAAAGATGGTACTAGACCACCTTTTAACATTTAAAATTAAGGCCGTGCACCCTCACTCGAACAAACGCTTCCGGTCGAATCCAGGATTTATTGCTCAGTCTAGGCAACCTTACGGCACACAGAGCGTGCTCCTTAGTGCTGCTTCCGTCAGGATCTGACACGGTTCGAAGTGCTCTGTTGCGTAAGACCCAAACTTCATCACAATTAGCCCTGGCCGCTCCACAAACGGTGCCCTTACTTGGGAATTCCATCTCGCTAAAGCGGATTGCGAGTCACAAGGATCCGCTACCTCCCCATCTAGCACGGCCAAATCAATTATAGCAAAATAAAAAGCCGAAGTCGAATACAATACGAATCAAACTTGGCTAGTCATTAACATTGTGGCGGAGAGAGAGGGATTCGAACCCTCGACACAGGTTGCCCCATGTACTCGCTTTCCAGGCGAGCGCCTTCGACCAACTCAGCCATCTCTCCGTAGTTGTCTCCAAAAGAAGACTTATGAAATTTAGTGACGAAGCTTATTATAAGCTAACATTCAAAGCCTGTCAACAAAAGACGACCAAATATTAATCCCATCACTGGTAAGATTATCTAACAAGATACCTAACTTACCAAAAACTCAGTTGTTTATAGGTAGCAATTCTATAATACTTGTTTAATAAATCATCTAACTGTTGGCTCATTTGAACGACTTCATCATCCACCAAGCTGTGTGTTAAGCCATATTCATTAAGTCTTTTACGAAGCGCCTCAATTTTCTTTAAAAGCCTCTTTTCCACGTTGATTCCTCCTGAAAAATACTTACAAAGAAAATTTTAGTCGCAATCTTGTAAAAAAACAACAAAATTTAACCCAGAAAAAGGTAAATGAATGTCGGAAAAAGTAGACAAATTCCAAAATAAAAACTGTTCATTATCCATAGGACAATGCAACAGTTTTCAATAAACTTTGTGGCGGAGGAGGTGGGATTCGAACCCACGGACGGTTACCCGTCAAACGATTTCGAGTCGCTCTCGTTATGACCACTTCGATACTCCTCCGTATACAATTATAATGCTAAGATGAAAAACAAGTTCTCATCAAAGCAAAAACTTTCATAGTCAACGCAACTTTCTAAAAAACTCTTTTAGAATCTGAGAACATTCTTCTTCCAGTACTCCTGCAACGACCTCAATTCGATGATTCCATCGATTCACGTCGAGTACATTCGTCACTGAGCCGACTGCTCCGCCTTTAATGTCTGCAGCACCAAAGACTAAGGTCTTAAGGCGCGCTTGTACTAAAGAGCCGGCACACATCGGACAGGGTTCTAGCGTCACATAAAGAGTAGCATCCGAAAGACGCCAAGCACCTAATACTTGAGTCGCTCGCTGTACTGCTAAAACTTCGGCATGAGCCGTAGGATCTTGTCTTAATTCTTTTTCGTTATGCGCTTTGGCAATCATCTGGCCCTTTTGAACGACAACTGCTCCGATCGGTACTTCACCGAGTTCAAAAGCAATTCGAGCTTCCTCTAGCGCTAGTCGCATCCAATCTTGATGACTCATCAATACCTCGAATAAAATGGTGGTGGCCCCGGGAGGACTCGAACCCCCGCAAGACAGGGTTTAGGAAACCCCCGCTCTATCCACCTGAGCTACGAGGCCAATATGGTGCGCTTGAAGGGATTCGAACCCCTGGCCTTCTGATTCGTAGTCAGACGCTCTATCCAGCTGAGCTACAAGCGCTCTTACAGAAAACTCGGCTTTACGCCGAGAAGATTAACACTATGGCGGAGGGGGTGGGATTCGCTCCGTTCGCTCTCGCTCACTATCACGCCAGGTCGGGAAAATGCTTCCAAAGGTCGCATTTTCTTTTCCTCCCGTTCGTATCCCACTCACTTTAATATACATTTCTGTACTATGCGCCGATGATGTTACTATAAAAAATTTTGTGGCGGAGGGGGTGGGATTCGAACCCACGGCCCCTTGCGGAGTCGCCGGTTTTCAAGACCGGTTCCTTAAACCACTCGGACACCCCTCCATAAACGTGACGATTGTTAGTATAACATAAATTTTTATAAGTGTAAATGACAAGCCGATACCTAATTTTAGGATAATTTATTTCTTAATATTGACTTAGCCTATATACTCGACACCCATATAGGGCTGTAAAGCCTTAGGTACTCGTACTCTTCCATCTTCCTCTTGGTAATTCTCAAGAATCGCTGAAACGGTACGCCCAATCGCTAATCCACTTCCATTCAGGGTATGTAGATACTCTGGTTTTGCTTTGGGTTCGCGTCGAAAGCGTAGATTAGCACGACGAGCTTGGAAGTCTTCAAAATTACTACACGATGATATCTCACGATAGGTATTGAAACTAGGTAACCATACTTCTAAATCATAGGTTTTAGCAGAGCTAAAACCTATATCTCCAGTAGAGAGTGCCATAACTCGATAGGGCAACTCAAGCTCCTGAAGAATACTTTCCGCATCCCGAGTGAGTGCTTCTAGCTCTTCATATGAATTCTCTGGCAGACTAAACTTCACCAGCTCAACCTTATTAAATTGATGTTGGCGAATTAAACCCCGAGTATCCCGGCCTGCAGATCCAGCCTCGGCGCGAAAGCAGGCACTATAAGCACAGTGACGAATCGGAAGTTTCTCGCCTTCGAGGATTTCTTCTCGATACATATTCGTCACAGGTACCTCTGCAGTAGGAATCAGAAAATATTCCGTTCCCTCGACTTTAAAGGCATCTTCCTCAAATTTCGGAAGTTGCCCTGTTCCGATCATTGAGTTCCGATGGACCATATACGGAGGAAGAATCTCTACATACCCCTTTGAAGTATGTCTATCTAACATGAAGGAAATCAAGGCTCTCTCGAGTTTTGCACCTAACCCTTTATAGAAAGTGAAACGAGCACCCGTTACTTTTGCAGCACGTGCAAAATCCAAGATGTCTAGCTTTTCTCCGATTTCATAATGCGGTAAGGGTTGAAAGTCAAAAGAGCGTGGAGTTCCCCAGGTCCTGACTTGTACATTATCTGACTCGTCTTTTCCAACGGGAACAGATTCATGAGGAATATTAGGAATCTCATATAGAACTGTTTCCATCTTTTTCTCTATGTCTGAAAGCCGATCTTCCATTACTTTGATTTGTTGACCAACTTCACGCATTTCAAGAATCAAGCTCTCAGCATCTTCTCCACTTTTCTTGCGACGGCCTACTTCTTCGGAAACACTGTTTCTTTGTGCTTTTAGAGTCTCAACATCAAAGAGGATCTTCCGGCGTTCCTCTTCCTGTCTCAGAAACTCATCTAAACTAAGCGTAGAATTTCTTTTCTTAAGAGCATCTTTCACAACCTCAGGGTTAGAACGTACAAACTTGAGATCTAGCATTTGAAATCCTCCATACCTGGCCACCTACTTAGACATTTGCTCATCCACAATATCTAAAAAATATTGATGAACCCGATGATCGGGTGTTAATTCAGGATGAAATGCACTGGCCAACATATTTCCTTGACGTACGAAAACAATTTTGCCATTATATTCTGCTAAAATACCTACATTGGGGGCTACTTCCCTAATAAAGGGTGCCCGAATGAATACGGCCCGAACAGGATCAGAACCTAAGGCGGGTACCTCTAAATCGGTTTCAAAGCTGGCAATCTGACGCCCAAAGGCATTCCTTCGAACAGCCATATCCATTAAGCCTAAGCGATATTGCTCGCTATCATCAACGTGTTTACTCAATAAGATCATTCCTGCACAGGTACCAAAGATAGGGAAATCCTCAGCTGCCAACTCTTTAATTTTATCCCCTAATCCATCGATTTGAAGGAGTTTACCCATGGTTGT
This sequence comes from Desulfitobacterium elongatum, assembly GCF_055378975.1. Classification (NCBI taxonomy): domain Bacteria; kingdom Bacillati; phylum Bacillota; class Clostridia; order Eubacteriales; family Desulfitobacteriaceae; genus Desulfitobacterium; species Desulfitobacterium elongatum. The sequence continues at coordinate 4,800,825 of NZ_AP038772.1, forward strand.
ACTTTCCCCACCCGGAATAATCAAGCCATTAATATTATCTAAATCACTCACAGTACGGACTTCTACCGCTTCACATCCCAAGCCTTCCAAGACTTGGCGATGTTCGCGAAAGGCCCCTTGCAGGGCCAATACGCCAACCCGTTTCGCCATGGTTTACCAGCCCCGTTCTTGCATACGCTCGTTTTCTTTGATAGTAGAAATTTCGATTCCAGACATTGGCTCGCCAAGATCCTTCGAAATTTCAGCAAGAATCTTAGCATCTTTATAGTGTGTTGTTGCTAAAACGATTGCCTTTGCACGAGCTTCAGGATTTTCAGATTTGAAAATTCCCGAACCGACGAAAATACCATCGACACCGAGCTGCATCATCAAGGCAGCATCAGCTGGAGTTGCAATCCCACCTGCCGCAAAATTTACAACCGGAAGTTTTCCATGCTCAGCGATATAAAGAACTAAATCGTAGGGTGCTCCCATTTTCTTGGCAGCAGTCATAAGTTCTTCCTTTGGCATCGTTGTTAATTGACGAATTTCAGTCATAACAGTACGCATATGACGAACTGCTTCGACGACATTCCCTGTACCAGGCTCGCCCTTTGTGCGAATCATTGCTGCACCTTCGCCAATTCGACGAAGAGCTTCCCCTAAGTTACGTGCGCCACAGACGAAGGGTACTTTAAAGTCATTTTTATTGATGTGGTACATATCATCTGCAGGAGTTAGGACTTCACTCTCATCGATATAGTCAACACCCATCGACTCAAGAATTTGAGCCTCAACAAAGTGCCCGATCCGAGCCTTAGCCATTACTGGTATCGTGACTGCATCAAGAATCCTATAAACTATCGTTGGATCAGCCATTCTAGCGACTCCTCCGGCTTTTCGAATATCCGAAGGGACACGCTCTAAAGCCATTACAGCACAAGCTCCAGCAGCTTCAGCTATTTTAGCTTGTTCTGGTGTGGTTACATCCATAATAACCCCACCTTTAAGCATTTCTGCTAAACCAGTTTTAACTTTCCAAGACGCGATTTCTGTCATGATAATCCTCCTCTGCCCATTTGGGGTCTAAATAGTTTTCTGCCATACTAGCATTTGATAAAAAAAATGTCAATTATTCAAAGAATATTTTATTCTATTGTTGTTTGTTCTTCTTCTTCTGATTCTTCATTATCCTCTTTGTTGACCACTTTCGCAATGGCAACAACTTTGCTTTCCCCAGTTCTCATGGCCATAACACCTTGTGCAGAGCGACCTTGCTTGGAAATACCTGAAGCTTCCTGACGAATGATTATCCCATCTTCAGTGATAATCATCAAATCATCCTCCGGCCTTACTACCTTAATTCCGACAAGAGTTCCAGTTTTTTGATTCAATTTAGTAGCAATTATTCCTTTTCCGCCTCTTCCTTGAACACGGTACTCAGAGAGCTCAGTTCGCTTCGAGAAACCATTCTCTGTCATCGAGAGGAGTTCTGCTTCTTCATCATAGATGACATCCATACCTACGACAGTATCATTTTCTGATAACTCTATGCCTTTCACTCCACGAGCAGTACGTCCCATCTGACGGACATCTGCTTCTGAGAAGCGAATAGATAAACCATTTTTCGTAGCGAGTAATATGTGATCCTGTCCTTTAGTTAAGCGAACCCCAATTAGTTCATCATCTTCGTCAAGGGTTAAAGCGATGAGACCATCTTTTCTAGAAGAATCGTATTCTTTAAGTTCAGATTTTTTTACAATTCCATTCTTGGTAGCAGTAAATAAGAGGAAATCCTCATCATACTTTCTAATAGCAAGAATGGCTGTAATTTGTTCCTCATTGGAATTGATATTTAAAAGATTGACAATAGCGGTTCCTTTTGCCGTCCGACTTGATTCTGGAATCTCGTGTGCCTTCAGGCGATACACCTTTCCGCGAGTCGTAAAGAAGAGGATATAGTGATGTGTCGAAGCGGTAAAGAGATGCTCAACAAAGTCCTCTTCACGAGTAGCCATGCCATGAACCCCTTTACCACCTCTCCGTTGGCTTTTGTAGGTATTCAAAGGTAAGCGTTTAATATACCCTTTATGGGTTACGGTGATGACTACTTCTTCCTCTGCAATTAAGTCTTCGATATTCATATGGGTCTCATCAAAGGAAATTTGAGTCCTACGGGCATCTCCGAATTTTTCTTTAACCTCATTGAGTTCAGTTTTAATAATTTCTAAGACCATTTTTTCTGAGGCGAGGACAGCTCTGAGATAGGAGATGGTTTCTTGAAGTTTTTGATACTGTTCCTCAATTTTCTCTCTTTCAAGTCCAGTTAAGCGTTTCAACCGCATATCTACAATCGCTTGAGATTGCTTTTCGCTTAAACCAAAACGCGTCATCAAATTATTTTTAGCATTTTGCTCATCTGCAGAAGTTCTAATAATGTTGATCACTTCGTCAATATAATCGAGAGCAATCCTCAGTCCTTCAAGGATATGAGCTTCTGCTTCCGCTTTATTGAGTTCGAAGCGTGTTCTACGGGTAATAACTTCTTTCTGATGCTCGATAAAGTAATAAATCATTTGCTTAAGATTTAACACCTTAGGTTCACCATTAACCAAAGCCAGAAGGTTTATTCCAAAGCTATCTTCCATTTGAGTATGCTTATAGAGCTGATTAAGAATAACTTGTGGATTGGAATCCCTCCGAAGTTCGATGACAATACGCATTCCTGTACGGTCTGATTCGTCCCTTAAATCCGTAATTCCCTCGATTTTTTTCTCCCGAACAAGCTCAGCAATCTTCTCGACGAGTCTGGCCTTATTGACCATATAGGGAATCTCCGAGACAAGAATTCTCATTTTCCCTGATTTTTCCATATGTTCGATGTGTGCTACAGCTCTAGTCTTAAACGTCCCTCTACCCGTGGTGTAGGCAGAGTATATTCCCTCTGTCCCCATAATAGTAGCCCCAGTAGGAAGATCAGGTCCTTTAATGAACTGCATCAACTCTTTGACTTCTATATCAGGGTTATCAATCTGCGCGATCGTTCCATCAATTACTTCTGTAATATTGTGTGGAGGAATATTAGTAGCCATACCTACTGCAATGCCGGAGGAACCATTGACAAGTAGATTTGGGAATTTAGCAGGCAAAACCAACGGTTCTTCCTGTTTTTCATCATAGTTTGGACCAAAGTTGACAGTATCCTTATCAATATCTGCAAGCATATAGGTTGCTAGTTTAGCCATTCTAAGCTCGGTATAACGCATAGCTGCAGCCGAGTCACCATCGATTGAACCAAAATTTCCATGCCCATCGACGAGTGGATAACGGGTAGAAAAATCTTGAGCTAGCCGAACTACGGCATCATAGATTGAACTATCCCCGTGAGGATGGAATTTACCCATACAATCCCCGACAAGTCTTGCCGATTTACTATAAGACTTGTTTGGAGTCATTCCTAGTTCATGTAAAGTATATAGAATTCGTCGGTGGACTGGTTTCAATCCATCTCTTACATCCGGCAGAGCTCGGCTAACAATAACACTCATAGAATAATCGATAAACGACTTTCTAAGCTCATCCGTTATCTCTATCGGAAGGACTTTCCCTCCCTGCATTTCAACTGACATTAGCGGGCACTCCTTTAAATATCCAGATTACGAACATTCTTTGCGTTTTTCTCAATGAAGTCACGCCGTGGCTCTACTTTATCTCCCATCAGTATAGTAAAAAGTTCATCAGCCAACATGGCATCTTCCATCGTGACCTGAAGAATTGTCCGTTTTGCAGGATCCATAGTTGTATCCCAAAGTTGTTCAGGATTCATTTCACCAAGACCTTTGTAGCGCTGAATTTCTGTTTTCTCTCGTCCAATTCTATCTAGAACATTTGCCAATTCGATATCGCTATAAACATATTGAATATCTTTTCCCTTTTTTACTTTAAAAAGGGGAGGTTGGGCTATATAGACATAATTATTCTCTAGAAGTGGCTTCATGTAACGATAGAAGAAGGTTAAGAGCAGTATTCGAATGTGAGCACCATCAACGTCTGCATCAGTCATAATAACAAGTTTATGATATCGAGCCTTTTCAATATCAAAGTCATCAGAAATGCCTGTTCCCATCGCGGTGATCATGGCTCGAATTTCAGCATTGCCTAAGATTCTATCTAAACGAGCCTTCTCAACGTTTAGGATTTTTCCCCTTAGTGGTAAAATTGCTTGGAATCGACGATCTCTTCCTTGTTTTGCTGAACCTCCTGCACTGTCACCCTCGACTAAATACATCTCACAGAGATCAGCTTCCTTCCAAGAACAATCCGCCAATTTACCTGGTAAAGCCCCCACTTCCAGTACACTTTTACGTCGTGTCAGTTCACGAGCTTTACGAGCAGCCTCTCGAGCTCGAGCAGCTTGAACAGCCTTCTCCATAACTTTTTTGCCAACTGCGGGATTTTCTTCAAGAAAATTGGATAACCCTTCGCCAGTCACCGAATCTACAATAGAACGAATCTCAGAGTTCCCTAGCTTAGTTTTAGTCTGTCCTTCAAATTGGGGTTCTGGGACCTTAACTGAGATGACTGCAGTTAGTCCTTCTCGAATATCGTCCCCGGTTAAATTTGCATCATTGGCCTTAAGTACGTTATTCTTACGGCAATAATCATTAACCACCCGAGTTAATGCCGCTTTGAAACCCGATTCATGCGTTCCACCTTCATGGGTATGAATATTATTGGCATAGGAAAAAAGGTTTTCTACATAACCGTCGTTATATTGCATTGAAATTTCTACTTGAACAAAGTCTTTTTCAGCCTCAAAAAATATGGGTTGAGGGTAAAGTGGATCTTTATTCTTATTAAGATACTTAACAAAATCAATTATTCCACCAGTATGATAAAAGACTTCTTTAGTATCCGTGCGCTCATCAATGAGCGTAATCGATACTTTTTTATTTAAAAATGATAATTCGCGAAGACGATGAGCCAAGATATCAAATTGATATACTGTATCTTCGAAAATTTCAGGGTCAGGTGAAAAAGTTATTTTTGTTCCTGTAGTATCATCGTCTACATGCCCGATCACGGTAAGTTCTGTCATTGTCTTACCACGCGCATATTCCTGATGGTAGATATTACTGTCTTTTTTCACCTCTACCTTTAACCAGGTTGATAATGCATTTACAACACTCATACCCACACCATGGAGGCCACCAGATACTTTATAGGCACTCCCACTAAATTTCCCACCGGCATGAAGTATAGTTAAGGCGACTTCTACCGCAGGTATTCCCATCTTTGGATGGATATCAACAGGTATTCCCCGTCCATTATCTATGACTGTAATGCTGTTATCCTTACGAATAGTGACTTCAATCCTATCACAGAACCCAGCTAAGGCCTCATCGATGCTATTATCTACTATTTCATAGACAAGATGGTGAAGACCTCGGATGCTGGTAGAACCAATATACATACCAGGTCGTTTACGGACAGCTTCTAGACCTTCTAATACCTCAATCTGCCCTGCATTATAATCACTGCTAGGAACTTGATCCTTAATTTCCGCATTTTCTTGCAAAGCTGATTCCTCCCAATTAATCCCTATAAGATAAACACCTAACCTTTTAATTATACGACGCTTTCACCTTGCGTTCAACTGCAGCTAACATAACTTACATCAGGTGGCGCTTTGAACTACACTTGAAGTCTAGTTGCACTAAAAAACAACTGAAATCGAAGAAACCTCCTTCGGGTAAGTGAGGTTTCTTTCTTTTTTATTTATTCTTCAAATAAATCCATAGAATTAGAACGCTTTAATAAGGTCGTTGATGAAATCGGTGATAAATAACTTCCATCCACAGTGACCACTAAGGATTTTTCTTTCCCTTTTTCGGAGATATAAATAACATCTTTCTTGTCTTTAATCGTTCTTAAAAAATTCTCTGAGGTTAAATTTTTCATTGCAGTTTCTAAATCTAAAATTGTAATAATTTTACCTTGGTTAATAAGAACATCTCCACCTAAATGCAAATACATTTAATTTTCCCTCCTTATCTGTCCTTTTTCCACTCGGAATAATGATGATATGTGAGCTGCTGGAGTGTCCGCACTCGTCATAGTGATAATTGTTTGCTTCAAAGATTTTACAAAGTTTAATAGATATTCTCTCCGAAAAGTATCCAATTCAGACAATACATCATCAAGGAGAAGCAGGGGATATTCTCCTTTTTCTTGACGCATTACCTCAAGCTCAGCGAGTTTAAGACTTAGGACAATGGATCGCTGTTGCCCTTGTGAACCGTAAAGTCGAGCAGACTTTTGATTTAACTTAAATATAATATCATCTCGGTGAGGCCCTACAAGGATCATTTGTCTCTCAATTTCCATTGCCATTTTATCTTCGAGCATTTTTGGGAAATTTTCTATGGCTTCTTGTAAATTATTCTTTCCGAGAGCCAAGTAATCCATCGTAAGCGCTTCCTCTCCAGAAGAAAGTTGTTCATAAATTTTTTTACTTTTCTCAGAAAGAAGCGCTGTATAGTCCCAGCGGTTTTTAAGAATCTGAGAACCAATGGTTACTATTTGCTCATTCCAAAGTTCCATCTGATCTTTCTTTATTCCCTGAAAAGAACGCTTAAGGAGGGCATTTTTTTGTTGAATCACTTTGTTATAAGCATTCAGCAAATGGACGTGCCTAGAATGGAGTTGGGCTATATGTAAGTCTAAAAATCTCCTTCTTTCCGCAGGCCCACCTTTCACCATGATCAAATCATCGGGAGAAAAAAATACGACATTAATTGTTCCAACATATTCCGATAATCTCTGACAGGGAACGTGATTTATTTTAATAACTTTTCTTTTATCTCGATAATGACTTTCTAATCTTAACTTTCGTTGATTGACAAGAAAGTCTCCATAAAGGTGAAATTCATTTTCTCCCCAACGGGTAAGCTCTTGCTCCTTATGTACCCTGTAGGATTTCCCCGTCAAAAGATAGTAAATTCCTTCGAGAACATTGGTTTTTCCTTGCCCATTTTCCCCTTGTAAAACATTAATACCAGATAAAAAGCGAAGCTCTTGATCGCAATAATTTCTAAAATTTTGTAGATGTAGCCATTGTATTTCCATATAAAATGCCGTATTAAGAGGTTCGAACGGGCAAGGCC